>NZ_SBIW01000013.1 GCF_004054195.1 Mucilaginibacter gilvus
GAACAAAGACTATGGCCTCTCAACACAAAGCTGTTGTTTTCTCTGATACTTTTACTTCTTTCAATAATATGTCATTGTTTATATGGTTCATTAGTTCATAGGTATCATTGGTTCATTAGTAACCATAATGCATATAACGAAGAACATAAACAATATAAAATATAGTACGCTATTCATTAGCCACGTTGCAAATACCAATGAACAACTGAACTAATGAACCAGTGAACTGAAGATATTTAGGTGTCTATATCGGCGGTGTCCACCTCTTCCCATTCCGAACAGAGAAGTTAAGCCCGCCAGAG
>NZ_SBIW01000014.1 GCF_004054195.1 Mucilaginibacter gilvus
AAAAAAAAAATATTCTCTTACATTATCCCTGATCAATCTCAAGCTTCTTTTTTATTTAGTATAAAAACCTTTCGGTTGTTACACTGCATAATTTCATTTTCTATCTCTTTTAAGAACTTTTTCCCTTCGCTATCTCAGCTCCGGTATATGTCGTTACATCATTGCGATGCTAAACTTTCAATGTTTTATCCGCCTCGATTCGCTCTCGGCTCCCTCAACGTTTTTCCGCGTTTCCGCTCCCTCGTTTTGGGACTGCAAAGGTAAAAACCTTTTTGTTATTCGCAAACTTTATTTTCTAAATTTCTTAAGCTCGCTTTTTAACCTTTTTCCACAATCCTCGTTTCCGATTTGGCGGGCTGCAAAAGT
>NZ_SBIW01000015.1 GCF_004054195.1 Mucilaginibacter gilvus
CAGCAGGTGTTCGCCGCAGGTGATTTCGCCGACCCTAACGGGACGCATATCGTTTGTTTCAATATTATCCTCGCTGCCTTAACCCGCCTCAAGGAAACCGAGGATTGGGTGAAAGATTGCTGGATGTGGCTTTACCGTGGTGCCTGGCACGAGTTTGCTACGCATGAAATTGAAATGGCTGTGCCTTTATCGCCTGCCGAAGTATTGCGCAAGCGTAACGCTATCTTCAAGCACCAAAGCCAAAAGGACCGCCCCGTATTCCCCGGTGATGATGCCCGCGAGTTTTGGGTACGTGCCGAGGACCGCAACCGCGAAACTGCCGTTTGCTACGATAAACTGGGTATGGCGGAGTATGCGGCTATGGAGGCGTTTGTGAG
>NZ_SBIW01000016.1 GCF_004054195.1 Mucilaginibacter gilvus
GTCTGTGTTCACGCCACGCGTTTGCTGGTCCTCTTGTAGACGAGGTTTCCCAGAGTCAGCGTATTGACCAGCGTGTTCCCGTCCACGAGCTCCGTGACCGACGTGATTTTGTTCAGGACGACCTTCAGCTTGTTTCCCTCTTTGCTCACGACAGCCTTGACTTTCTCTCCGGTCAGCGTCTCGATGTCGGCCTCCTGTCCGATGGTGAAGGCGTTGGTCAGAACTTTGGCTCCGGTCGTCACGGTCACTTTGAAGTGATCTCCGTTCTGCTCGATCTCAGAGACGCTCTTGATGTCTTTGCCTTTCTCAATCAGATCATCAGGAAGACCGATGGCCTTCATGAACTCCACGAATCCCTCCTGACTCTCCAGCTGATATTTCCC
>NZ_SBIW01000017.1 GCF_004054195.1 Mucilaginibacter gilvus
ACACTCGGTTACAGGGTCTTATATGCCAGTACACCTAAGTTATTCTCCAAGCTTAAAATGGCCAAGGCTGATGGTTCCTATCTCAAAGAAGTAGCAAAAATAGAACGGCAAGAACTATTGATATTGGATGACTTCGGTATCCAGCCTTTTGATGCGCAAAGCAGGGCTGCCCTGATGGAGATCATTGAAGACAGGCATGGAAAGACCTCGCTGATCATTACATCTCAGCTACCTGTAAGTAAATGGTATGATGTAATAGGTGAAAAGACAATTGCTGATGCTATCCTGGACCGGATCGTACACAGTGCACACCGTATCGAGCTGAAAGGAGAATCCATGAGAAAGAAACGAAGAACTGATGATAAAGAGGTCAGTTATCAATAACCACTTTTAATAACTAACTTTGAAAACGCTTTTACAGCTCTCGCTGCTATCGTTCGCCAGCTAATCGCCTGGTCACTTTGCCACGGAATCAGGTGGTCAACATCCCCGGAATATCAA
>NZ_SBIW01000018.1 GCF_004054195.1 Mucilaginibacter gilvus
AATGCTTACCTGAGCAAAATAGCCACCAACCCGTTATCGCCACTTACCCAGGTAAGCGGCCCGGCAGACCTTAACTATACCGCCACGGTAGGTTCGTTGGCCAGCACGATATCGCTTACCTTAACCGCACAGGATGCAGGCTCGGTGATCAAAATAAATGGTACGACGGTAGCCAGCGGCGTAGCTTCCGGCCCGATAATCCTTACAGGCGCATCTACGCCGATAGATGTGCTGGTAACGGCAGAGAACGGCACGACCACCAAAACGTACCGCATCACCGCAGTGAAAGGCTTGTCAGATAATGCCTATCTGAGCAAAATAGAATCCAACCCGTTTGCGTCTGTTACCCAGGTAAGCGGCCCTGCAGATCTTAATTATACCACCACGGTAAGTTCGTCGGCCAGTACGATATCGCTTACCCTAACGGCACAGGATGCAGGTTCGGTGATCCGGGTAAATGGCAGCACGGTAGCCAGCGGTGTCGCCTCGGCCCCGATAACCCTGACCGGCGC
>NZ_SBIW01000019.1 GCF_004054195.1 Mucilaginibacter gilvus
AGGTAAGCGATATCGTGCTGGCCAACGAACCTACCGTGGCGGTATAGTTAAGGTCTGCCGGGCCGCTTACCTGGGTAAGTGGCGATAACGGGTTGGTGGCTATTTTGCTCAGGTAAGCATTATCTGACAAACCTTTCACCGCGGTGATGCGGTACGTTTTGGTGGTCGTGCCGTTCTCTGCCGTTACCAGTACATCTATCGGAGTGGATGCGCCGGTAAGGGTAATTGGGCCCGAAGCTACGCCGCTGGCTACCGTAGTGCCATTTATTTTGATCGCAGAGCCCGCATCCTGCGCGGTCAGGGTAAGCGATATCGTACTGGCCGAAGAACCTACCGTGGCGGTATAGTTAAGGTCTGCAGGGCCGCTTACCTGGGCAAGAGGCGACAGCGGGTTGGTGGCTATTTTGCTCAGATAAGCGTTACCGGACAAGCCTTTTAATACAGTGATGCGGTACGTTTTGGTGCTGGTGCCGTTCTCTGCCGTTACCAGTACATCTATCGGGGTAGACGCGCCGGTCAGGGTTATCGGGGCCGAGGCGACACCGCTGGCTACCGTGCTGCCATTTACCCGGATCACCGAACCTGCATCCTGTGCCGTTAGGGTAAGCGATATCGTACTGGCCGACGAAC
>NZ_SBIW01000020.1 GCF_004054195.1 Mucilaginibacter gilvus
CACGATTTCACTAATATGACCCAGGCCACTAACAGTGCAGCCGAAGTTTTGACCACATATAAAAACATACAAGCAAATTTAAAAACCCAAATAACCGATATGCCGCCGGTTATTAATACATTAAGTACCGCATTAGATAACCAGTACCAGGTGTTAATAAAAGCTAGTGATACCTTTAAAAAAGCTGTTGAAGATCAGCAAAAATGCTCTTTCAATACGTTGCTGAATCTGATTAAAACCATCGTGGCTGTTGGTAAAGATACTCTTGATGCATTTACAAACCCGAGCATAGACTCGATAACAACTGCAAAAGGCGACTGGGAAAAGTTAATTGACAGTATTGATACCGGTAAAATAGTATTGAATCCCGAAGCGATACAGGGAGATGCGAAATCCATTGAGGACGCATGGCAAAAAATAAGCCCGGGTGGCGGCGACGTTGAGGACTCGACCAAACTGGTTGCCCTGCGCGACGAGTTTGACAAGACAATTACACCTTATTTAACCCTGCCCCAAGCAAAAGAATATCAAAAACAATTACACGATTATATCGGGATAGCGCAGGCGCGTAACGTAAAACTTTTTGAGTATACTAACATGGCAATACAGTACCTGGCCATAGTAGCTAAAATTGAACAGAAACAAGAAGAACTGGACCGTATAAAAGCGCAGATAGCAAGTGAAA
>NZ_SBIW01000021.1 GCF_004054195.1 Mucilaginibacter gilvus
ATTTTTATGGCAAGATTAAATTTACTGGAAGAGACCCGTTACGAGAAGCTGCCGGTGAGCGTATATGCGGACCAGAAGTCGGCATCGCTGGCGGTAGCAGCAAGGATAGCAAAACTCATTAAGGATAAACAGGCAGCAGGGCAGCAAACCGTTTTAGGTTTGGCTACCGGTGTTACACCCATTGGCGTGT
The DNA here is from genome assembly GCF_004054195.1 of Mucilaginibacter gilvus. GTDB lineage: Bacteria > Bacteroidota > Bacteroidia > Sphingobacteriales > Sphingobacteriaceae > Mucilaginibacter > Mucilaginibacter gilvus. The sequence continues at coordinate 191 of NZ_SBIW01000021.1, forward strand.
ATGCCGAGCTGATCCGTTTGCACAAGGAAGAAGGTTTGTCATTTAAGGATGTGATCACCTTTAACCTGGATGAGTATTATCCCATGAAACCGGATGCTGTGCAAAGCTATGTCACTTTCATGAATGAGAACCTCTTCGACCATGTGGATATTGATAAAAGTAAGGTACATATCCCCGACGGTACTTTGGACCAGGATGCCGTTGCCGCTTTTTGTTTGGATTATGAGAAACAACTTTCGGAACTGGGTGGACTGGACCTGCAATTATTGGGGATCGGTCGTACCGGTCACATCGGTTTTAACGAACCGGGCTCCGCGCCAAACTCGGGCACGCGTTTGGTGACTTTGGATGACCTTACCCGCCGTGATGCTTCCCGCGACTTTGGGGGCAAGCAAAATGTGCCTACCAAGGCCATCACCATGGGTGTGGGTACTATTTTTAAAGCAAGAGAAATTATATTAATGGCCTGGAGCGCCAAGAAAGCACCCATAGTACGTAAAGCTGTGGAAGGGGAGATCTCGGGTGAAGTGCCTGCCACTTTTCTGCAATTATCCGATCATGTGGAGTTTGTACTGGATGCAGGGGCTGCATCGGGTTTAACCCGCTTTGATACCCCATGGCTGGTGAAAGATTGTGTTTGGAAAAATGAGCTGATCAAAAAAGCGGTGATCTGGTTATCGGGTACTGTTGGTAAGCCGATACTAAAACTGACCGAAGAGGATTACAATAACCATGGCATGGCGCAGTTAGCTGTGGAGCAGGGCCCGGTTTACAATATCAATATCGACATTTTTAACCAGATCCAGCATACTATCACCGGTTGGCCGGGTGGTAAGCCGGGGGCGGATGATTCGCAGCGCCCTGAACGTGCTGAGCCGGCAAGGAAGCGCTCTATCGTTTTCTCTCCTCACCCGGATGATGATGTGATCTCGATGGGCGGAACTTTCATCCGTTTAGTAGATCAGGGGCATGATGTACATGTAGCTTATCAAACATCGGGTAATACCGCCGTTTGGGATGATGATGTATTACGCTATGTAGAATTCGCTATCGATTTTAAGGAAAGTGTTGGTGAGGATGCGGGTGAACTGAAAAAACTTTACGGCGAAATGCGCCACTTTATCGAGAATAAATTACCTAACCAGATAGATACCCAGGAGATCCGCAACGTGAAAGGTTTTATCCGCAAAACGGAAGCGATCTCGGGTGCGAGGTTCTCAGGCGTGCCGGATAGTAATATCCATTTCCAGGCTTTGCCTTTTTACGAAACAGGCAAAACCAAGAAGAACGCTGTTGGTGAAGAGGATATTTTGTTAACCATGGAGCTATTAAAAAAAGTAAAACC
>NZ_SBIW01000022.1 GCF_004054195.1 Mucilaginibacter gilvus
TGGATATACCGCTGATATTGACCACCTGATTCCGGCGGAATGTGACCAGTGATTCCGCGTCAAATTGACCACCCCATTCCGGGGCAAACTGACCAGGCATTCCGGGCCAAATTGACCACCCCGAACGAGCAGCTAATGCTGTAGAAGCACCCATCTTTACGAGGTTTAACATAACCTCCAAAAGCATGGCCAACACTACGATTAGCATGAGTAAGATTAGAAAGATAATAAGGATGTACACTAATGGACGCAGTATCATGTCGATAGCTGCCCAGGCTGATACGTCCCGGAATACCGTTAAGAAGTACCTGGCCTCGTTTAAGGATAGTGGCTTTACGTTCGAGGAGGTTGACGCGCTGAACGATAAGGAACTGGAGGACTTCTTTGGAAAAAGCAGGGAGATGCCTCCTACAGGCCGTATGCAATCTATGCTGCGGTGCTTTCCACACGTAGATAAAGAACTTAAGCGTACCGGTGTAAACCGCCATATATTATGGGGAGAGTATTATAAAGAGTTCCCTGATGGCTATCAGTACAGCCAGTTTTGCTTCTATTATACTCAGTGGAAGGCTCGGGTCAACCCGACCATGCATATGGATCACAAAGCAGGTGATAAGCTGTATGTGGACTTTGCAGGGCAAAAGCTTAGCATTACCGATAAGGAGACCGGCGAGATCATTACCGTTGAGGTATTTGTAGCGATACTCGGAGCTAGCCAGCTTACTTATGTAGAAGCTGTGAGTAGTCAGCAAAAGGAGGACTTTATTACGGCCTGTGAGAATACCCTGCATTATATCGGTGGCGTTCCTGATGCGATAGTACCTGATAACCTGAAAGCTGCAGTAACCAAGAGCAGCCGTTTCGAACCAACGTTAAACGAAACATTCGCTGACTTTGCAGATCATTACGGCACCACCATACTGCCAGCCCGGGCGTTCCGCCCTCGCGATAAAGCATTGGTAGAAGGTGCAGTTAAGATCATGTATACCCGGATCTATGCCCCTTTGAGGAAAGTAGTTTACCACTCGTTAAAGGATCTGAACGAAGCCATAAGGGTGGTGCTCGAAGAGCACAATAATAGATTCCTGCAAGGTAGGAACTACAGCCGCAGGCAGCAATTCGATGAGATCGAGCGGGAAGCACTTAACCCTTTACCTGTCCTGCGCTATGAGCTTAAAAAGCAGTTCCATGCTACCGTGATGAAGAACGGATATGTTTGTCTTGGGCCGGATAAACATTATTACAGCGTCCCTTACCGGTTTATTGGCAAGAAGATCAAGCTGCTATATTCCAGTTCTTCGGTAGAAGCCTTTTACCATTATGAGCGTATCGCTATCCATAAACGCACAAGGGGACTATACCTTTATACAACTGAGAAAGACCATCTGGCTTCCACTCACCAGTTCGTGGCTGACTGGTCAAAGGATAAGTTCCTGGGCTGGGCCTCATCGATCCATGAAGATGTCAGGCTTTATATCCATAATATATTCGACCGTAAACAACATCCCGAGCAGGCTTATAAGTCCTGCCTGGGTATCCTTGGCTTCTCCCGAAAAGTAGGTAATGAACGCCTGATCATGGCCTGTAGAAGAGGCCTCCACTACGGTGTATATAACTACAAGACCATTCATCTGATCCTCGAAAAGAAGATGGATCAGTACGAAGAAAGCCTGTTCGCTGATGAACTGCCTATGCCCAATCATGATAATATCAGAGGAGAAGACTATTACAAATAACCTTTTAAATAACCAATGAAATGAACACAAACACGTTAGACAAAATGCGGAAGCTCAAGTTCTTCGGCATGTACCATGCTTTTCAAAGCACCCTGGAAACAGGTAAAACAGAGGATTATACAGCAGATGAGCTACTGGCGCACCTGGTGGATGCAGAGTGGGATGACCGGCATAACAGGCGTATCGAGCGGCAGATCTATTATGCTAAGTTCCGCTACAAAGCTTCTGTAGAGGACGTTCACTATCATGCCGACCGGAGCATTGATCGCAACCAGATCATGCGCCTGGCGGACTGTACGTTCATTGAGCGTAATGAGAACCTGCTGATTACCGGCAGCACAGGCATCGGTAAAAGCTATATCGCTTCTGCTATCGGATATCAGGCCTG
>NZ_SBIW01000023.1 GCF_004054195.1 Mucilaginibacter gilvus
AGTGCGACTCGTTGTGCAGCCTAATAAGCTGTACGGGTCTCACCCGTAAGGGTGGATTTAACTTTTAATCAATCCAGTGGAATGCTGGTGTTAGCGGCTTATCTAATAAAGTCCATCCGACCCTTAACCTGCCAAGAGAACAGGGAGTGGGAAGCTCGGAGAAAAGTCAATCCAGCGGAGCGATGCCGCAAGAGAAAGATGGGACGAACTAAATATGATAACCTCGTTAAGGTATCGTGAGCATGCACGCTGTACCCACATCGTATGGTACAGTCTTCCAGTCAACAGGAGCCCAGTCTGTTCGAGGGTTATCCATAAGCTTGTATACGACTGGCGGTATAGAGAGGAGTCTAAGTTTAGGTAAACATTGGTTAAAGGAACGAGGAAACCGAATATCACTTTGCTGTGAAGCAATAAGTACTCTTGAACGAATGTGATATATCGGGTAGGAACAACGACCAAGCAAAAGCTGGTTGGCCACGGTTGATCAGATACGCCAAATTCGTTGTGGATTTAACGAAAGATACAAATGAAAGTAACTAAAATGCTGAAAGTAAACAGATGGGAAGACATCGACTGGAAAGCAGTTGAGCAAAGTATCTTCCGAAAGCAAAATCAAATGTATCGGGCAACGCTTGCCAGTAACATCACCGAAGTAAGAAGATTACAAAGGGATTTACTGAAAGACCCGTATGCCAGATTATTAAGTGTTAAAAGAGTTACGTTTGAAAACACAGGAAAGTACACACCGGGTGTAGACGGGGCAATCATCCTAAAGAATCCGGACAGATTGCTACTGGCTCAAAAGATGAACCTTGATAAAGATTACAAGGCAAAACCATTGAAAAGGATCTACATACCTAAATCGAACGGCAAATTAAGGCCGCTGGGAATTCCAACAATTGAAGACAGAGCCTATCAGGCATTGGTCAAAATCGCCTTAGAACCTGAATGGGAAGCAAAATTCAGCGAGAATACCTATGGTTTCAGACCTGGAAGATGCACCGCAGATGCCTGCATGGCAGTATGGCACAACTTAAAGAACCGTAAAGGTGAAGTTGTTGTGCTGGATGCTGACATCGAGGGATGTTTCGATAATCTCAATCACCAGTACATACTGGATGCAATGAAAGGGACAAGTAGTAATATTCTAAGAGCAGTAAATCAATGGTTCAAATGTGGTTACGTCGATGACGGGATATTACATGATACGGAAGCAGGTACACCGCAAGGTGGTGTGATTAGCCCATTATTGTGCAATATTGGATTATGGGGTATCGATTTTGAAATCTATAATCACCTGATAACAACAAGAACACCAAAGGACAGAAATCTTAAACCTTTTGTGAGTTTTGTTAGCAACATCAAGAAAAGATGTAGGGAGCATGCCCCGTCTGTAGGTTTTATGCAGTATGCTGATGACTTTGTTATCGTATGCGAGAATAAAGACTATTTGGACAGGGTAATGGAAGTGCTACCGCAGATATTGGAGAAACGAGGTTTGAAACTAAGTCCATCCAAAACTCGCAAAGTAGAATTCTATAAAGGCGAAAGCTTTAAGTTCCTCGGCTTTGTATTCGATAAATGGAAGAGTGGTAAACATGACAAGTTATATAAAGTTACGTTTTACCCCGACCCTGATAAAGTGTATGCTTTTGCTAAGAAAATCAGAGAATGGACGAAAATGGTTCGGCTATTTGAGTACAGTAACCAACTTGAACTTACTAAAAAGGCAGACTATTTGAGAAGAATGGTCAACGGGTGGCTGAACTATTACAAATGGGCTATTGATGCCTCGCACGGATTTATGAAGCTACGGTGGGAATTGGACACAATACTTTACAAAGCCTATGAAGATGTGCATAAACATCGCAGTAGCAGACATGACTTTATGAAACGGTATGTAGGAAAAGTTGAACGGAGAGGGCGATTAGTAGACCGTTTTATATTAGGGAATGTGGCATTTGGGATATTTGATATTAGCACTGATGTTCTATGGAAGAAAGTTCAAACGGCAAGAAGTCCCTTTGATGGAGATACCGAATATTGGAGTTGCAGAAACGCCATATTAACAGGTACCGTATCGGAAAAGTTATACAAGATACAAAAGGGCAACTGCGCTATTTGTACAAGTAAGCTGCACTGGTATGAATCATGGGAACGACACCATAAGAACAAGAACCGCATGGATAATAAGCTATCAAATATCCAATTAGTTCACAAGCGTTGTCACCGCAAACAACATCATGCGGATAAGTTACGTCTGGGAGCTGGATGCCCTGAAAGGGGCACGTCCAGATCTGTGGGGAAGGTTGAGGGGCGACCCTTGACCTCACCCTAACC
>NZ_SBIW01000024.1 GCF_004054195.1 Mucilaginibacter gilvus
AACCACTTTTAATAACTAACTTTGAAAACGCTTTTACAGCTCTCGCTGCTATCGTTCGCCAGCTAATCGCCTGGTCACTTTGCCACGGAATCAGGTGGTCAACATCCCCGGAATATCAAGTTAACGCAAAAAAACCATAGGCGTGGACTCAACTTACCGTCTTAGAGGCCCTGAGAAGTGCCGCCACGATAAGAGAGCCCACACCTATGGCGTGGGCAATCACTTACCGTCTCGCGGCTTTAAAATTTCTCAGGTTTCTAAGACGAGACAAAAAAGCGATTGCTTCAATTTCTTTCGATGAAGTATCGCAAAACAAATATAATCTTTTTTGTTAATTGTGGACTTAAAAGACCACAATTAATTTAAAAATTATTTGTCTTTTCAAAAAACTAAGATTTACAGATTGAAAGGCAATTATAAAGAATTACAAGAAAAATTTGGACGGCATTTAAAATCTCTGCGTGAAGGGCAATCTTTATCATTACGAGATCTCTCATCAAAATGTGAATTAGATAGCAGTAAGATTTCTAAAATTGAAAACGGAAAAACAAATTTACAGTTATCAAGTATAATTGAACTTGCTAGAGGCTTGGAACTTGACCCAAAAAAATTGCTGGATTTTACGATTTAACTACTTTGAAATGGATTGCTAAAGCTACTGCAACCCAAAGCAATAGTAAGGCGATGCTATAGACTATCTGTTTTCTGTTCATCGTTAAAGTATGGAAAGCGCCAATGTAGGTATATATCCCCACACTTATGAATGCTTAAAAGGCAATTTTCGCTTTAGAAATAAAGTGAATGGCCAGCGAAGAGCAAAAAAAGTTTTTATTACGGTTTGGTAAAAATCTCCTTGAGTTGCGCAAAAAGAAAAATTTATCCTATAGGAAACTTGCTCAAAAGTGCGATATTGATCATGCCGATATCAGGAAGTATGAAAAGGGTGAAATCAATATGACTATTTTAACTATGGTCGAATTCTCGAAAGGGTTAGAAATTTCTTTAAAAGAATTGATGGAATTTTAATAGGCACTAAAACTTAAATTTATGAAATAATTATTTAATCTTTATTGGATTTGGAAATGGGCTTAATTTAAAAACCGTTTTTCCGGGAGTCCATGGTCTTATATTTAGTTTACCTTGAACTATTTTATCCGTGGCATAGGCATCACTTAAATAATACCCAATTCTAGGTATTCCCCTACTTCCTTCAGTTCTAGGTAGGTCTTGGACAACAGTTCCTAAGAAGCTTATATTTTCCTCATGAATATTATTAATCCCATCATAACTCTTATGAATCCATCCCTTATCTATAAAACAAAATGAGCCTTTACCTACGAGGCAAACATGGGCTATAAGAGGTTCCGAATCCCAATTTGGATCAATTAATTTATAGGTATTTAAAAAGCTTTCTTGGGAATAATTTTTTTGACTTGTATCAAATATAAAAAGGCGATAATGTGGTTTTACCACTACTTGTGGTTGTGGGTTATGATTTTCATCATGAAGCCCACTTGTTAATGATAAGTTCCGTTCAATGTAATTAAAGTTATTATAGGCATCTATGATATTTTTTTTTGAAAAACTGCTTTTAATTTCAATGCAACTTAAAACAGACTCAAATGGAAATAAAGCAAGATTATTTTTGGATGGGAAGAATATTGGTGGTAGTAAGTTTTTACTGTATATACAAATATCAATTTGTTTTGAAACAGCGCCATTGTAATCAATTACTTTCCCCGTGCCTATTGAGAATTGGTTAGTAAGCATTGGCTCAATTAAGTTGTGAACAACAATTTCCCTCAATTCGCCAATCAATAGGGGATGATCAATTTTTTCTGCACTTTTTGCATCTGATAATCCTTTCCGTATGCTGTCATTTAAAAGAGTTCTATAATATTCATTAATAGCAAACTAAGTTATGCTTATTATATAATTTTTTGAAATGAAAAAATCAATCTTATATGAGTTTCTATCAGTACTCTATTATTTTTTTGCTATAAATTTTCAAAAATATTCGATTAGAAGGTTACAGAAATCAACGAAAATTAATGTTAAACTAAGTCTATTTCCGCTTGTTATTAAAATGTGGAACCACCCAAAAAAGAAATCAGATTATTTCAACTAACTATATTAAGTTGGTTTAAGAGTAATGCACGGCAGTTTCAATGGAGAGCTCTCGGTCTATCTATTTATCAAATCGTAATTTCCGAAGTGTTGTTGCAGCGCACTAAAGCAGAAACCGTTTCAAAAAATTACGACATATTTTTCAAAAGATATCCAGATTGGAATAGTTTGAATAATAGTAATATATGTGATATTGAAAACTTATTATTTCCTTTTGGATTATATAGGCAACGCGCGCAGAGGCTAAAAGCCCTGGCAAAAGCAATGGTAGAAAATAATGTGTTGCTGCCTAACGAACGCTCTCTAATTGAAAAAATCCCTTTAATGGGTCAATATATTGCGAACGCGGTAGAGTTACTAGTATTTAAACGGAATATTCCACTACTTGATGTTAATATGGCAAGGGTATTAGAACGTTATTTTGGCCCGCGCAAACTAAAAGATATCCGGTTCGATCCTTATCTGAAATTCTTGTCTCGTGAGGTTGTAGATCATATCAAGTCCAAGGAAATAAATTGGGCGATCTTAGACTTTGCAGCTTTAATTTGTCAATCACGGAAACCGAAGTGTCCAATTTGCGTATTTCAGAAAACCTGTCAGTATCATTTAAAGATATATAATCTAGATTTAGATGGTCATCAGGAATGAATTAATAATGAGTATATCATTACAATTTAATGTACTTTTAATGATGATTTTATGCGCTAATTTGGCGAATAAAGAATTTACTAAATAATAAGTTACTACAAATCAATAATTTAACTATTTTATTGATTTGTAAATCTTAATTATATTAGCAATAGGGTATCCTATGTCTATATGCTAAAAAAAAAAGACCTTTATTACATTGATTTATTTGCTGGTTGCGGTGGCCTTTCCCTTGGCCTTCACAATGCTGGATGGAAAGGATTGTTCGCAATTGAGAAAAGCCCATTCGCCTTTGACACTTTGAGGCATAATTTGATCGAAAAGAAAAATCATTTCAAATGGCCTAAATGGCTCCTCCCTGAAGCACACGATATCAATAATATTTTAAAAATGCATTCCGAAAATTTGATGAAACTTCGGGATAAAGTTGACATGGTAACAGGCGGCCCTCCTTGTCAAGGGTTTTCGACTGCTGGTAAAAGGAATGAAGAAGATAATAGGAATAAATTAATTAATTCTTATATCCGGTTTATTGAACTTGTAAAGCCAAAAATTCTTTTTTTTGAAAATGTTAAGGGATTTACGCTGGAGTTCGATAAAAATAGCTCTAAAGGAAAGAGATATTCAGACTACGTTATTTCTAAACTGGAAAATTTAGGATATGATGTTGATGCAGAGTTAATCAATTTTAGTGAGTACGGAGTTCCACAAAAAAGATGTCGGTTTATATTAGTTGGTGTAAGAAATGATATTGCTACTAAAAATAAAATAAATGCAGAACTCTTCTTTACAAAAATACGAGAAAACCGGGCGCCATTTTTAATATCAAAAGATTTAAGAGTTTCCGTTCCTTTAGAAGAGGCAATTTCTGATTTATTATATAAGAATGGAACCACAAAATTGGAAACCGATAAAAATTTTAGTTTTGGTCGTTATTCCGAGGTTAATAGCAATTATCAAAAATACTTACGTGGCGGGATAGGTCTTGAAAAAGTGCCAGACAGTCACCGTTTTGCTAATCATAGTCAGCCGATTGTAGACCGTTTCACCTTTATAATTAAACATGCGCCAAAAGGCAAAACGTTAAGTAAAATTTTTAAAGACCTGTATAAAATTAAAAAACGGACAATTATCCCATTGGATGGCAAAGATCAAGCCCCAACAATAACAACTTTGCCTGATGATTTTTTACATTATAGTGAACCGCGGATTTTGACAGTACGAGAATATGCTCGAATTCAAAGTTTCCCGGACACTTATGAAATTCAAGGAAAATATACGACTGGTGGAAAGGCTCGTGTGATGGAAGTTCCAAGATATACTCAAATTGGAAACGCTATACCCCCTTTATTCGGCGAGCAAAGTGGTATTGCATTAAAGACGATGCTAAATGGCAGATGAACTTGAATTTCGAATTAGTTCCGGCTTAAAGAATATTATTGGAAAAGACTTAATCACAGATGATTTTATCGCTGTTTTTGAACTTGTCAAAAATTCATATGATGCACATGCTGATAAAGTATCTATTACATTTGAAGACGACAAGATAATTATCTTAGATACGGGTAAAGGTATGTCCCTTCAAGACATCAAAGAAAAATGGTTATTCGTAGCCTACTCGGCAAAGCGTGATGGCGAAGAGGATGAAGAATTTGAAGATCTAAATTCAGATTACCGGGAAAAGATAAAAGCTAAAAGATATTACGCTGGGGCAAAGGGAATCGGCCGATTTTCCTGTGATCGTTTAGGTTTATCGTTAGTATTAACAACAAAAAAGATTGGTGAAAACTCGATTGAGCAACTTAAAATTGATTGGGGGAAATTTGAAGAGGACTCTAAAGAAGAATTTGTCAACATCAAAGTTGATCATGACACATTAGATAAATACCCTTTGTTGAAAATTGAAAATGGTACTGTATTGGAAATCATGGGCCTTCAGACTCCATGGCCACGTCAAAAATTACAAAATTTAAAATATTCGTTAGAAAAACTTATTAACCCATTTGGTTCACTGGATAAAAAAAATAATGATCCATTTTCAATAGATATTACTTGTAAACGTGAAGAAAAGGCTGATTTAAAAGAAGAGTTTTTAAGGGATAGGATTAATGGCCGAATTGAGAATTTCATATTTGAAACACTAAATGTTAAAACAACTCAGATAAAAACCATTATTAAAAAGGACTGGATTACTACAATTTTAATTGATCGTGGAACCCCAATTTATGAAATCCGGGAACAAAATAAAAAGTACTCATTATTAGAGGACGTCATTTTCCATTTGTTTTTTCTAAACACTTCTGCGAAGAATAATTTCTCACGACAAATGGGTTTACAGCCAGTTAACTTTGGATCTGTGTTTCTTTTTAAAAATGGATTCCGAGTTTATCCTTTCGGAAATTCTGGAGATGATAGTTTGGGAATTGACCAAAGGCATCAACAAAAGTTTAAAGGTAGGCTTGGCTCCCGTGATTTACTTGGGAGAATCGAATTATTTACAGACAACTCACCACAATTTAAAGAAGTTTCGAGTAGGGATGGTGGATTGGTTGAAACTGAAGGGTATTCCCAACTTATAGCTTCTTTTTATGATAAATGTTTAAAAAGACTGGAAAGATATGTGGTAGATGTTCAATGGGCTTATTCTATAGATTCTAATTTAAGGGAAGATAAGGAGAGTGATGATATTTCAGTCATTTCCAAATCAGTCGGCGGACGCTATCTTCTCGGTGATATAATAAAAAAACTCGCTGACAATAAAGACGTAGAAATTTTGTCTTATAATAAAGATCTTGTCAATATAATCAACGAAAAATTAGATAATATTCCGCCTGAAGTTTTCAGGGATTTAACAAAAATTGCCGATAAGACTAACGATCAGGATTTTAAAGATCAAATTTCCCAGGCTGAAAAAAAGTATAATACTTTATTGAAGGAAAAGGAAGATGCTCTGCGGCGTGCTATTGAAGAGGAAGAATTACGAATAAAAGCTCAGGAAGATGCTAGAAAAGCAGAGGAGGCTAGAAAAATAGAAGAGGACCGGCGAAAAAAGGCCGATGAAGCAAGAAAACTTGCTGAAATCGAAGCTAAGGAAAAAGAACTTCAACGTCGGGAAGAGGAAATTAAGAGAAAGGAAGCAGAGCAACGAGCAGCAGAAGCGCAAAAAGCTAAGGTGACAGCTGAAACCTCTTTAAAATATGAAAAAGATAAAAATACTTATCTGAATGCAACGAGAAAAACTTTAAGTGATGATGCCGAAGAACTTATTCATAGCATAAAAGTTTCTGCCATCGGCATCGATGCGAGTCTGGAAGCTTTGATACGTAAAATTGCGTCTGGACTAAAGGATGATGCAGTCTTGTTGGAAGAAATAAGCCACATAAAGTTCATCGTTGAAAAAGTGATGAAACTTAGTAAGCTCATTACTAAATCAAATTTCAAAGCCGATCAGGAAAATAAAAAAGTAAACGTCGTAGAGTTTGTTTCGGAGTACATAACCACTTACAGTTTTGCATATCAAGATAAGATTAAAATAGAATTTAAATCGACATCAGAGTTTATTACAAGGTTAAGCTTATTAGATTTATCCATTGTTATTGACAATTTAATATCTAACTCTGTGAAGGCAAATGCTGATCAGATATTAATTGAAGCTATTGTTAAAGGCAGTCAATTAATTTTGTCATTTAGTGATAATGGAAAAGGTGTCGCAGAAGATTTTGTCAATAACCCAAATTTATTATTTCAACTTGGCTCAAAAACGGATGTAGAAGGTTCAGGAATTGGCTTATATTCTGTAAAGAGAAAAATGGGTGAAATGTATGGCGATGTAAGATTCGCAGGTAATGGTAAACAGCTTAAGGGTGCTACATTTAATCTTATCTTTAATTAACATGACAAAGGGACTATTATTGATAGATGATTCTCAAGACCATACGGGTGTTCTAACTAATATTTCTGATCATTTAAGAGCGAACGAACATATTAATATTACTACCCGATATATTAACCCCATAGCAAAACCTTATTGGGACGACAATAAAGATCCCAATGTTGACAATGTATTGGCTGCAATTAGAACGGAATTTTTGACTTTAAGTCCGGGATTAATAATTGTTGATCAATATTATAGTGATACAACTTCTTTTGATGGCATTTATTTAATATCAAAACTTCGCGAAATTCCTAAATTTAAAACTTGTCCTATATTTCTCATATCAGGAAAAAGGGATAAGATTGTTAGAGATATATTCACAAACGGGGATAAAACGGAAACTGACAAGGTTAATGAGTTGTCAAAAATTATTGGCTATGGTATTAGTAGATTTCTTGACAAGTCTTTTAAAGATGAGGCTATTGAAATTTTGAAGCACAGAAATTTAAATGATATATTCCCAGCAAAATTGCGTGAATATGAGCTTCAGGAGATTAAAATTAAAAAATTCTCCCCGAAATTTTCTGAATTTTCTTTACAACAGCTCGCAGATCATATTGATTCCAATAGTTCTGATGCTTCATCAATTTTAGAAGAAATGTTTGAATTGACTTTAGCACACTACGCGAAAATTGATGCAGGCCTATAAAACCGTACTTATTTTTCCTATAGATGATTCCGTTGAATTTCTTAGGCCTATTGTTGATTTTCTTTTAAAAACATTCGAAAACATCATTCAATTTGAGCCAGCTTACGGCAAGTATTTGGAAATTGATGATGAAATACAGCTGGTAATATTTATAGGTCACGGAACCAGTTCAGTCCTGTGCGGCAATTTGCTTCAAGATGGTGAGAAGTATAAGTTCTTAGATATAATTAATGCGTCAGTATTATTTGCTGATTTATCAATTATGCTGCTTTCGTGTAGATCGATAGATTTTATAAAAAACGTAAGGCACAATGTCGCTTTAAAATCCTTCCTTGGATTTGGAGATATGCCCACTGACTGGAATCACATCGCGTATTTGAGAGACTTGGATAGTGAATATTTAAAAGGCTTTGAAGAAGAGCATCTTGAATACTACAAAAATATATTAGTAAAAGCGTTCATTAATGGCCTAACTTTATATAGTATAAATTATAACTTTAGGGCTATGTACTTGGGAATGCAACAAGTAATCAATGCTGCTATGAGCGAGGTGATTATAGATATGCATTGGGATAAATCAATCAAAAATTATTTGGTAGACCTGTTATTGGAATTGAAAACTGACATGAAATATTTGTAATAGTAAATCGCTAATTCTTTATAATATAAAATGCCGAGATCTAATAAATTAAGATGAAATCAATAGAATTATTTGCAGGGGCTGGAGGATTAGGAATTGGCCTTCATTTAGCTGGGTTCAAACCTGTCCAGGTTGTTGAGTGGGATCGTTTTTGCTGTGACACGATTCGTGAAAACAAAAACAGAAATATTAATGCTGTTAAATCCTGGCCTTTAATTGAAGGTGATATTAAGTCTGTTGATTTTAAAAATTTTGCTGGGAAAATAGACCTTGTCTCTGGTGGACCACCTTGTCAACCATTCTCCTTGGGTGGAAAACACCAAGCCTATGATGATTCAAGGGACATGTTTCCACAGGCAATTCGTACTGTCAGAGAGACGCAGCCTAAAGCCTTTATTTTTGAGAATGTTAAGGGGTTGACAAGAAATACTTTCAGAAATTACTTTGAATATATTAAGTTACAATTGGAGCATCCCAATCTTGTTTGTAATATAAACGAGGATTGGACAGACCATTTAAAACGTCTAGAAAAACATCACACAAGTGGCATACGTACAGATTTACACTACAATGTTGTCACGCGGTTGGTTAATGCGGCTAATTACGGTGTCCCTCAAAAGCGTGAGCGGGTATTTTTTGTGGGATTCCGTGATGACCTTGGAGTTGAATGGAGTTTTCCAGAAGAAACACATTCTCAGGATGCGCTTATTTGGAGCCAGATTAATGATGGTATTTACTGGGATCGCCATAATGTTACCAAAGATTCCCGAGTAATAAATTTGAGAAGTAAACAACGGGCTGTAAAGCTCGAACAAAAGCCGACTACCCTTCCTTGGCTAACGATACGCGACGCTATAAGAGGGCTTCCGGATCCGGAAAAAAACGCTGATAAAAATAATGGTTTTTCTGACCATCGATTTCAACCCGGTGCGAAAACATATCCTGGACATACAGGCAGTCCGCTTGATGAACCGGCAAAAACATTAAAAGCAGGAGTTCACGGGGTACCTGGAGGAGAAAACATGGTAGCCTTTCCTGATGGCAGTGTTAGATATTTCACAGTCAGGGAAAGTGCTAGGCTACAGACGTTCCCAGACAACTACCTTTTCCATGGATCTTGGGGTGAAACTATGCGGCAGCTTGGAAATGCAGTACCGGTAGAACTTGCCAATGTAGTAGGATTAAATGTTGCAAATATTCTTAAAGCAACCGCATGATAAAGAAACTTACTGGATCTGCTGGTATCCTCCCTGAAATTCAGGAAAACCTTAATAAGCTCCATCTCGAGGCGAAAAGCCAATCCCTTACCCCGCGTGCGCGCAAAGTATTGGAAACGCATATCCGTAAAGTGATATCAGATTTGGGCGGACTTTTAAATGATCTTGATCCTATTAGGCAACCAACTTCATTATTTGACCCGAGTAATCCAAAAGTCGTAGGAAGGTTTGTTTCCTTAGCGTTAGTTGCCCAATCACGGTTACCAATGATAAACATATCGCGTTTTTATGGGTCGGGAGTTTATGCAATTTATTATAATGGTAATTTTCCACCTTACCAACCGATAGCTAATTCTGAAACACCGATTTACGTAGGGCAGGCAGCACCGTCGATTTCAAATGCTCGTACACCCTCGGAGCAGGGAGAGAAACTAAGCAGCCGCCTGATTGAACATTTTAAAAATATCAGCAAGGCGACAACCTCGTTATCTATTAATGATTTTGAATACAGGGCCTTGGTGGTTCAAAGCGGTTGGGAAACGGCTGCTGAGGATTATTTGATTCACTTATTCCATCCGATTTGGAATAGCGAGACGCAGTTGGTTTACGGATTAGGCAAACATGGAGACGCTGCGGTCACCCGGTCAAATAAAAGGTCACCCTGGGATACTATCCACCCTGGGCGGATTTGGGCAAGTGACATCAAATTGCAGGATGCCAAAACACCTGCCCGGGTGGAACAGGAATTAGAACAGCATTTTAAGATCCATGCGGCATTTCCGGATTTAGACTCACTTTTACTAAGTTTCCTTGATGAACTGAAGCAAATATAATTGTATATAATATTAACAATCCTTAAAGTTCTCGCGATCCTGTTTTCTTCTACCTGCCGCAACATTATTTCAACGCCTTCCTCAAACGACATGACCTGACCAAACTCCCGCAACGACGATTCATCGCTGTAAACACCGTTCCGGTCATTAGACATCAGCCATTCTATAATGTCTGATCTTGTCAGCTTGTCTACTAACAGTTTAAGTTCCTCTGCGGAAATTTCAACCACACGTAAATAAGAGTATTCATTTTCTTTCCAGAAACTGCGATTTGCTTGAACAATTTCCATTTCGTGCTATTTTAAGTTCCACGATTGTATATAAGCAGTTAAATCCTCCGCTACAACAACCAGTTCTTCCTTGCGGACACTGATACGTTCAGCAACATCAGGATTCTTCTGATTGCGCTGTAATTCTTTTAGGTTTACTACCAAAATATCGTCGTCATTATCAAATTCTGCGGCATTCTCAGTAACGATAAAAACGTCCTCTAGCTCCATATCCGCAATATCTGAAGTGATTTTGCAGATCTGTCCCTGCTTGGTTGGCATTAATGTAGAATTCATAAACAAATTTATTAAAATAGATTATTAATTAGTTTTAAATAAGCGGCTGATTTTCACAGCCGGTTTCAGGAAACCCTTTAAATTCAGTAACTGTAATTTGAGTTCACCATTTCCCGATGTTTTTCATCCAGATGTTCATGGGTAATCCCTTTAGAATTGGCAAGACTGACAAAATATTTAACTACACTTTCTCTCGTTTGCCAGCTAAAGGAGTAAACCAATGTTTGCCTGTTAATTGTAACAGCTAATGGAATAGGTTTGCGGTAATCGTGTGCATTTTGAAGCATTACGATCCTGTTGCATAATTTATGATACTGTGTGTCATCCAGATTGTCAAGTTGAAGTTTCAACGCCATTTTCTGCAACTGGCTTCTTCTTAAATCAGTTACAGGTTTCTTTTTATGACGCTTCACTTTCGACTTTCCCGGCTTAATGTCTTTTAGTAACATTACCTCCGTGTATTCCGGGTATTTTAAACGGATTTCTGGCAAGGCAAATAGTTTGTTCCGCTAAAATATTCGCCTTACCATATTGCGCCTCGTCCTATCCTGCGAAACGGCAACTTTTCTGTTTATGAGATTTTCAGTTATCAAAATCTTTTCGGCCTCCGGCAGCATGAGATTTTTGTACAACTGTCTTAAAATGATGAGGATGGATATTCGCTTTAAACCTTTTTGTTCCGTAACAAGCATTTGGCTAACCTCTTTGGCCTCCAGCAAATTGCCCCGGCTGATCAATTGTTTAAGAAATTCACCTTCCCTGTTGTCATTCTCCAGCGCTGACTCAACGGGTGATATATTGTCGGACACTTTCCCTGGCGACATGTTGTAGTCTTCATTCAATAATATCATAGTTTCTTTTATCATCATTTTATCATTACGAGATATTCGTCATATCGCTCCGTAATATCATCACCTCTTTCAAATCTGTCCTTTCCAAAATCATATTTCTCTAAAAAAAATGATACTTTCCCGGTGAGGAGGTTGATCTCATACCTGTAATCCGCATTTATCCGCTGTTCCCCCATGGTGCAATGTTCTTTTAACAATTTCAGTTCTCCTGCCGGGTTGCGCACTTTTAAAAGCGGGAGGATAAGATTTTCTATAATGTATCCTTGTTCGGGCGCGCTGCTGCTGTCAGCAACGCATTTCATTTTCTTTCCATTGGTCAGGATGATATGCATGTTTGAGCGTGTCATGTTATTCAGTTTTTTGTAGTTGATTTATTGATAAAATTTTGGGGATCGATAAGTTGGGAGATATCAAAAGCTTCCGTCCAGTATTCTTCGGCGGTATGCTTACCACTGGCATTGAACATTGCCGTTCCGTAAGGGTAAACGGTCATCATAAATGTGTCCAGTTTGCTTTCTGGCGGTGTCAGATTCTCGAGTTCACTTTCATACAGTGTGACAAAACACCACACTTCGTCGTCATTGAGCATTTCTTTAGGTATCCCGTTTTCTTTCTCATGGTTATTCTGATAATATTCTGCTGAACTATCCCAGTACCGGAGGCTGCAAAATTCTTCATCCGTTCCGAAGCGTTCTATCTTAATCAGCCGCTGCTGCATCCAGGTGCGCCATTCCGCTGTTATTGCGATAATGGCAAAAATCACAATTGTCCCATTCGCTGGCAGTGTCAGCGAGTATCATTATGTAGTCTGTTGGGTGGTCCGATCTTTTCATGGTTATCGTATCAAAAATTTAAAGCAGGGGGATTGCTCCCCCTGCAGATGGATTAGTTAAAGCGCAGGACATCTGCTCCGTGCTGTTCGAACAGGCGGCAAAGGTTAAAGGCGGTCTGTCCCCGTAATTTAGCTGTGCCTTCAATGATGGATTTGAATTTGGTTTCGTCGTCCTTGTAATTTCGCACGTTTTGGAAATAGCCGGTTACGGCATTGTATGCGCCGAAAAGCGTTCCCGCTGTTGTGTCAAGCTGCTGGTTCGGGCTGCCGAAAGCATACTCATAAACCTTGTCGCAAATGTTGGTATAGTTGGCTGACAATTCGTCGGTAATACCGCTATGCAATTTTTGTAATACGTCCTTATTCGGTGCCATCGCGATCTGCACGAGTTTTTTAACCTGTGTATCAGTGATACGAACCTGCGTCCAATGATTGAACAGCCCGCCCAGTTCTTCAGATAAATTGCTGCTGATACCCATTAATGTGTGGGCCTGTTTAATTCGGTCATTGGCCGATGAGGTATGACGGATTTTGATGGCATTGCTATGGCTGCCGAGGGCGGCATTCAGGGGTTAGGGTGAGGTCAAGGGTCGCCCCTCAACCTTCCCCACAGATCTGGACGTGCCCCTTTCAGGGCATCCAGCTCCCAGACGTAACTTATCCGCATGATGTTGTTTGCGGTGACAACGCT
>NZ_SBIW01000025.1 GCF_004054195.1 Mucilaginibacter gilvus
GTGGTCAATTTGGCCCGGAATGCCTGGTCAGTTTGCCCCGGAATGGGGTGGTCAATTTGACGCGGAATCACTGGTCACATTCCGCCGGAATCAGGTGGTCAATATCAGCGGTATATCCATTCAGTAAAGGTATGCGCCAAAAGGTGGGTATTGCCATTGCAGTAGCTAAAAATGCTGAAGTGATTTTAATGGATGAGCCTACCAGTGGCCTCGATCCGAAAGCCACAAACGAATTTACTACAATTGTTAAGCAATTGGGGCAACAGGGGAAGTCCATCCTGATGGCTACACACGATATTTTCAACGCAGTAAATATAGGGACACACATCGGTATTATGCGCCAGGGCGAGTTGGTTCACACGTTAAAGGCATCGGAAATCAATGCGGGGGACCTGCAAAAGCTTTATTTGGAAACCATATAAGGTTTTTTATACAGTGGAAAGCCGCCCTTTTTTCCCCCGCAGTGGAATTTATAGATACAATTATAATTTGTTGCTATGCAGCATGAGTATGACCCAAGTTGACAAAAAAGCTGGATTAGGAAATAGATCATTTTGTCTGCTCGACAATTGTATTGGTCTTCACACCATTATGTTACAACCCGGACAAATCCCAATTAGAGTCACGCCAACAAACTCTGTTTGAAAATCCTCCGGTAAATAGAAATGCGGTACGCTCAGCTCATTTAAGCAGAATATATTATTACACTGTGTACAGTTAAAGTGCATGTGTTGCTGATGCTTAGATTTGGAAGCGTCATCTAAACTCAGCATATAATTAGCTGTTCCTCCGCTATCCAGCACCTTGTGAATTAAACGGATCGCTTCAAAGTTTTTGAGCACACGGTATAATGTAACTGAGTTTAATTTCATATCAAACTCTTGTTTAATCATAGCGAATGATATGCCTGTAGATTTCTTTGCCAGCAATTGTAATAACCCTATGCGTACAGATGTAGCTTTCAATTGATGTTGCCTAAGGACTTTGATGGCGCTGTTCAAATTCATCGCTACAGAATTAGTTTTGCTTGAAGGCAGTAAAATGGTTTCTATGATGACGGATTCGCTTATAAAGAGGATATCTTGCCCGGTAAGATATCCTCAGCTATTGATCACAAAAGGATCAATAAATTTTTCATTTTTTTTATAGCTTTCAACCTCTTTATCAGTAAGCAGGCAACTTTCCAGCTCAATTAAAAGCTGTGCTTTATCCATATCCTGACCAATAAAAACCAATTCAGTCATCCTATCGCCCCAGTCCTTTACCCATTTCCCTTCTATATAATCCTTATTCTCCTGAAAATCGGTGTACCTTATCCGTTCGGCATAGGTCATGCAGGCCCACCATACCCCGGCCATTTCTAAACGGCTCGATCCTCCTGCCTGGGAGAAGTTTAGGGCATCATCCGGCCGCGAAGCAATCCAGAACATCCCTTTTGAGCGGATGATATTGGTCGGAAAATCCTGGTTAAGCCAATGCCAGAAACGTTGCGGGTGAAAAGGCTTGCGCGCTCTGAAAACCATTGAACTTAAACCGTATTCTTCTGTTTCAGGAGTATGTTCATTTTCCAATTCTTTTATCCAGCCTGCTGCCTGCGATGCTTTATCAAAGTCAAATAACCCGGTATCTAATATCTCTTTAAGCGGTACTTTGCCAAATACAGAACCGATAATTTTTGCTTCCGGGTTTAACCGCCTGATCAGGGCTGTCAGTAAGCCGAGGTCACCAGCAGAGATCAGGTCAGTTTTATTCAGGACGATCACATTGGCAAACTCGATCTGGTCGGTCAGCAAATTAACGATAGTACGCTGATCAGCGGTATCCTGCACCAGATTCCGGTCAAGCAACCTTTCTGCCGTGCCAAAATCCTTGTAAAAATTAAAACAGTCTACCACGGTCACCATCGTATCTAAGGTTGAGAAGCGGCTCAGGTCTATACCGGCCTGGTCATCCACAAAGGTGAATGTTTGCGCAACCGGGATAGGTTCGGATATACCTGTGCTTTCGATGAGCAGGTAATCAAACCTATTCTCTTTAGCTAATTTTTCTACCTCTATCATCAGGTCTTCCCGTAACGTACAGCAAATGCAGCCATTGCTCATCTCCACTAATTTCTCCTCTGTGCGGGATAAGGTTTTTTCGCTCGCTACCAATTGTGCGTCAATATTCACCTCGCTCATATCGTTTACGATCACCGCCACCTTTAAATTTTCTTTGTTATGGAGGATATGATTAAGGAGGGTTGTTTTCCCTGCTCCTAAAAAGCCGCTTAACACGGTTACCGGTAATTTATTCATCAGATAATTGCTTGCAATATTTTTCAAAAGTAAATAAATAAATAACAAAAGCAACATAGTTGCATTTTAAAGTAAAATGCCCTACCTTTACCTTGCACTCCCCACAGGCTGGTAAATAGCCTATGCAAATTATAAAATACATGATACCACAGGATTTTAACGAATGGTACCGCTGCATCACCGTTGCATGCGGGATAAAACCAGACCGCAACTTTATTGAAGGCCGGATACAAGCATTAGAAAATAAAACCGACAGTTATACAGAGAGCTTTATCCAGCTTTATGGCAAACAGCATTATGAAAATGTATTAAGCTGGTTTTATATGGCAAAAGGGAAGGTAAAGGCATGATTAGCACCGATATGAGGCCGGTAATCATCATCACCGGGTTTTTAGGGGCCGGCAAAACCACGTTTCTGAATGAACTAATCGCCTGGAGAAAAGAAGTTAAATTAGCTGTAATTGAAAATGAATTTGGTGAAGAAGGTATTGATGGCGACCTGATCATTAGTGCGGATAATAATGTGTTTGAATTGAGCAACGGCTGCATATGCTGTAGCCTGAGCGATGACTTTTACGACCTGCTGGAATCGCTTTGGAAAAGGAAAAGTGAGTTTGACGAAATGGTTATAGAAACTACCGGCATTGCAGATCCCGCCTCTATCGCTTCGCCTTTTTTAACCATAGCTGGTATGGGTAATTATTACCAATTGAAAAGAGTGATCTGCCTGGTAGATGCACGGCATATTGAGCGGCAGTTAAGGGAAACCGATGAGGCGAGGAAGCAAATCAGTTTCGGTGATATTTTATTGATTACCAAAACAGATCTGGTAGAAGCCGATCACTTAGCCTACCTTGAAAACCTACTGCAAGAGATCAATCCATTTGCAAAAGTGTTGGCGGGAAATAAAAATGGTTACCCATTGGATGCTATATTTGATTTGGAGCGTAGCACTATAGTACAAAAAAGGCCAAAGTTTAGCCTGGTGCCGCAATCGTTAAAACAACACCAGCATCTTGACCTGGTTTCGTTGAGTTTCACGTTCTCCGAACCTTTCGATATAGCCCTGTTGCAGCACAGGTTAACGGTATTCCTGAATTTCCAGGCGGAGAATATTTACAGGGTAAAGGGGATCATTTACGCACAAGAGCACAATTCCAGGGTCATTTTACAATCAGTCAATACTGACCTTGCCATCAGTTACGGTAGTGACTGGAAGCATGAAGAATTGAAACAAAGCAGAATAGTTTTTATAGGGAAGGAACTGAAAGCGCCGGGGTTTGAGAAGATGCTGAGGCAATGTTTAGCATTGGTTGCTGCTAAGTAATAAATAAAGGCTAAGTAAACCAGCCTGTATTCCCGTGAATCTTTACACTATGGGGTGCCATTTTATTAATAAGGATAGTTTAAAATAATGCTTAAAGATAGCTTATGAACGTAGAGCAAGAAATAAGTACAATTTGCTTGGAGATGTATGATACCTGCCAGCTTTTCACTGATCAGAAAGCTAAAGGCTATATAACCTATGATCCTGTACTGCAGGAAAGAGCATCACAAATAATGAACAGGGATTGCCTGAACGCGATTTACAAGCTGGCGGACGACCTGCCATCGCTGCATCGTTTAGATGTGTACCGGCATAAACCTCAAAACTATGAGGCTTTAAAGGATCTTGCCTATACGTTTCATAACGTGAGGTTCAGGGGTGAGCACATTCCGGCTCTTGAAAAAGCATATGGCAATCTGAATAAGTTACTCCTGGAATTTAAAAGATTAAGTTCAAATCTTGGCAAAGACACTACCGAGATTAGTTTAGAAGAGGCTAAAGCGATGGCATGGGATTCACTACCCGGAATAAATGAACAGGAGCAGCATGATTATATTGCTTTGATTAGCAATCCATTTGATGATGAGCCTGATCCTTCATTCAGGAATACAAGGACTGATCGATACTTATATAAGTTTCGGTTCTTTAAAACCTATATCAATGGTGTGTGCGTTGGCTGGGAATTTTTTGGCCAAGAGTAATAGTAATTTAAAAAATGCGCTGTCACCATGAAATTATTTTGCAGTGGGTTGATATTATTATGGTTTTACCCCGTAACACTTTTGGGCAGGTTCCAGCAGCAATTCCCTCCTTATAATCTTTCAGGTACCGTCACAGATAAGAATAAACAACCTGTTAAATTGGTAACCATGACGTTGATACCGCTACAAGACACGCTTCGAACTATTCAAACATTGAGTACGGCGGATGGCACTTTTGAGTTGAAGGGCTTAAAGGGGGGCATTTATAAACTGAAGGCATCCGCTATCGGTTTTGAAAATTCAATCAGCGAAGAATTTTCACTTCATGGCAACCTTGTACAAAATATGGTGCTCATTGCAAGGTTTGAAAAATTGAAAGAAGTGGTGGTGACATCGCGCCGGGGGGCCATAGAAGTTAATAATGGTAAACTGGTTTATAATGTGGAAAAAAGTGCCTCGGCATCCGGCAGTTCTGCCTTTGACCTGCTCCGACGCACACCCGGCGTAAACGTTGATCAGAATGACAACCTGCTATTGAAGGGTTCATCAGCTGTAAATGTGATGATGGATGGCAAAATGACCTATTTATCTGCGCAGCAGTTAGCCAATATGCTTAAAGGGATGGGAGGGGATAATATCAGCCGAATCGAAGTAAGCAGTACACCATCTTCACAATACGACGCTGCCGGTAACGGTGGGATCATTAACATCATTACCAAAAAAAGCAATAAGCCCGGTTACGCTATAAATATCAGTTCGGGTATTGGCGCAGGCAGATACCTGCTAAACAAACATAGTGTTACCGGGAATATCCGTACACCTAAGTTTAATATTTATGGCAATATCGGCTATGATTTGCAGCGGAATTATTTCGACAGATCGAATACCAATATATTAACGGCCAACGGCAGTCCAGTTACTTACAGCAGGCATTACCCGGAATCTTACAAAACGTATTACTATAGTTATAAAGCCGGGGTTGATTTTTACCTTACGCCAAAGTCAACTATCGGCTTTGGCTACACTGGGTTCCTGGATGATTGGAGCAAGACAAACAACGGAAAAACGCTGTTGACCAACGCATCCGGCGACCTTGTTGGACAGGTTAACAACCGGATCGTTTCCATGGAGCCTTATTATAATAACGTATATAACCTGAATTATTCACTTAAACTGGATACCCTCGGAAAGACGGTAAGCGCCGATGCCGATTACGTCAATTACAGTAATAATTCTGATGGTTTTGTAGGGAACCAATCATTCGATCCCAACAACGTTGCTTTGGAGCCCTATCAGCAATTAAACTATCATCAACCCAATATTATTACCATCCGGTCTGTAAAAACCGATTGGAACCTGCCTAATAAAAAGTTCAAACTAAAAACCGGGCTCAAGTACGCAGCTATAAATATTGACAATGATTTTAAATACGACTCGCTGATCAATAATAATACCGTTTACGCTCCGTCGCTTAGCGATCACTTTATTTATAAGGAACAAATAGCGGCAACTTACCTGTCCGCATCTAAGCAATGGAAACAAACAGAAATAGAACTTGGAATGCGCGTAGAGCATACCTACACATCTGCAAATAGTGTTAACGCGGGGACTTTGATTGAACGCAAATACACCAATTTCTTTCCATCTGTTATGATCAGCAACAACTTTGGGTTAAACCACAAATTGTCATTGTCTTTTACGGGACGGATCAACAGGCCCAACTATGCTGATTTAAACCCCGTGCGTTTCTATTCGGACAAGTATTCCTATTACGCGGGCAATCCCGCCCTGGTGCCCGAAAAGGCATGGATCACTTCCCTTAATTATACGTTTATGGATAAATACGTAGTTGGCTTAACCTACAACAGGGCAAATAATTTCATATCCAGGTCGATCAAGCTGGATAATGTCACCGGGGTACTTATTGCACAAAATGCCAATTTTTTGCATAAAGAAAGGTACGACCTGTTGGTAGTTGCGCCCATAAAAATCAGGGATTTTTGGGAATTAAATGCGACAGCTGACGTGAGTTATACAAAATACCCTATAACGCAATTGTATGGCAGCTATACAGCGAAAAAAATAAATGTGGATCTTATCCTAAATCAAACAGTTAACTTACCTAAAGACTTTTCCTTTGAATTGTTGAGCCATTACACCTCTCCCGAACTCTATGGGATCTTTGTTACCCGGTACTATTTTCAGCAAGATGCGGGATTAAAAAAAACATTGCTGCATAACAAGTTGGATCTGCGCCTGGCATTAAGCGATATTTTCCATACCAATCGTTTCTGGGGGCAGTCTATCACTAATTCGTTAAATTATTTTTACAAAAGCATTCCTGATAGTAGGCGTTTTTATCTGACAATGACCTATCATATTGGAGGTAAGCTTGACGGAGGAAAAAGCCATAAAACCGAAGAGCAGAACAGACTGTAAGGGTATAGACTACCTTAAGTGGTTTAATTTGTATGATGAGCAGCTGCCTTTTCTTTTATATAAAGTACAAGATGATCTATTTCAATTGTTAGGTTACTATGTCCTGCCCTGTTTTTTGTAGTTATTTAATCTTACAAAGCATCTTCATTATAAAATAAAAGCAATAATGTTGCGTTTGTTAATTATATTTAACTAATGTTTCAAGAGTGTAAGCAAACGGAAAATGATCAAAATTCAATCCTTACAATACAGTTATAATAAAGAGCTGAACTTATCATTCAGGGATTGGACGGTAACGCAAGGAGAACAGTGGTTAATGCTTGGCGAATCGGGCAGTGGCAAAACAACTTTATTGCACTTGTTGACCGGTTTACTTAAACCCTCGCATGGAGAAGTATATATCAACCAAACCGCTATTTGCCAGTTGTCCAATACCAAAATGGATCATTTCAGAGGTGCACATATCGGTTTGATTTTTCAGCGCGCGCATCTTATTAAAAGCTTAACGGTGCTTCAAAATTTACTATTGGCTCAATCACTTGCCGGGTTGCCGGTGAACAATAAACGTGTGGAAGATGTATTGAATTCATTAAATATTGCCGACAAAAAAGCTAACTATCCTTCCCAATTGAGCCAGGGTCAATTGCAACGCGTTTCAATAGCCCGTGCTGTAGTAAACAAACCGTCTTTACTCATCGCAGATGAGCCTACATCCAGCCTGGATGATCGAAATGCCCGTGCCGTACTTGATCTTTTGATCACACAGGCAGAACAAAATAACGCTACCCTCCTAATTGCCACCCACGATAAAAGAGTACAGGAACGGATTGAAAGGGCATACATTTTACAATCATGAATATGTTAAAGATCAGCTTTAAAAGCATTGCGGCTAACAAGCTTACTGCCGCTTTAAATATCATGCTGATCGCTTTCGGTACCGGCATTATTACGCTATTGATGCTGGCATCAGACCAGATTGGAAAAAAGCTGGAAAATAACGCCAAAGATATTGACTTGGTAGTAGGTGCCAAAGGGAGCCCCCTCCAGCTTATTTTAAGCAGTATTTTTTATATAGACTTCCCAACAGGTAACATACCATTAAAAGAAGCCGATGCCTTAGCA
This sequence comes from Mucilaginibacter gilvus, assembly GCF_004054195.1. Taxonomy (GTDB): domain Bacteria; phylum Bacteroidota; class Bacteroidia; order Sphingobacteriales; family Sphingobacteriaceae; genus Mucilaginibacter; species Mucilaginibacter gilvus. The sequence goes on from NZ_SBIW01000025.1 coordinate 7,887, forward strand.
CACAATCCGTTGGTTAAAACAGCTGTTCCTTTAGCCTTGGGCGATAATTACAATGGGTTTAGAATTGCAGGTACAGATAAAGGTTTTATACGTTTATATGATCTTCAACTTGCACAAGGCAGGTTCTGGAAAAATGATTTTGAAGTAACCCTTGGTTCCATTGTAGCACAAAGCGGGCATTTGAATATCGGCGATCATTTTTTTGGCGCACATGGTTTGACCGGTAATACCGATGTGCATAAAAATCATGCTTACCTGGTTACCGGGATTTTAAAACCCCAGGGAAATGTAACCGACAATCTTGTGCTGACCAATGTTGCCAGTGTTTGGAAAATGCACGAAACAAAAGAAAAAAACACCGGGGGTAAAACCGAGGCTTATGAAAATGGCGAGCTTGAAATTACATCATTATTGATCCAGTACCGCTCACCCATGTCTGTGATCCTGTTCCCACGAATGGTTAATCAATCTACCAGCATGCAGGCAGCATCACCGGCTTTAGAAAGCGCACGGCTTTTTTCACTTATTGGCATTGGTGTGGATACGTTGCAATGGTTTGCAGTTTTAATCATGTTCATATCCGCGATAAGTGTATTCATTAGTCTATACAATTCCTTAAAAGAACGCGAATATGACCTGGCTATAATGCGTGTGATGGGCGCGTCTAAGTTTAAATTGTTTTTAGTTATCATCACGGAGGGGCTTATTTTAACAACCATAGGTACAATAGCAGGGTTATTGATGGGGCACATCACGCTGCAACTGATCAGTAATTACCAGGATTCTACCCAAGCCAAACTATGGGGTAATATATTCCTGCTCCAGGAGGGTTATTTAATTGTGGTTGGATTTGGTATTGGCATAATCGCCTCCCTGCTGCCCGCCATACAGGCCTATCGGTCAAATATTTCAAACCTATTAGCACAGCATTAAAATGAAAGCCATATTGATAATTATGGGGATATTGATCTGTTCAATAACCGCCAAAAGCCAGGCGCAACACAATCCGAATGATAAGGTAAGCTCTTTTAACTGGGATATTATAGATATGGTGATGTTTAAAAAAGTTAATGACACAACGGTAATACCTGTTTATAGCGAAAGTGTGCAACGGTTTGAAAATCGTCATTTTCAGCTTACTGGGTATATGATCCCGATGAAGGCGGGCATGAAGCAAACTAAGTTTATGATCTCTACCCTGCCAATTAATCAATGTTATTTTTGTGGTAAAAATGGCAATCCTATTATGGTTATCGTCAATGCAAAAAGCCCGGTAACATTCACCTTCAAAACAGTTACTGTAGATGGTATATTAAAATTAGACAACGGCAATGCCTTTTATTTACCGCCGGTTTATTTAAACGATGCCAAATTGATAGAACAATGACCCATATCGTTATTAAAAAAATGCTGAATAGTAACTTTAAAAGCTGGCTGCTATGCTGTGTTGCAATCAGTTTAACAGTTACCTCCTGCCAGCCGCATTACACCCTTATCAAACAAGCCAGGGCCGAATACCATATCGATAGCAGCTTAGTTGTCGATTCCGGCATTTTAAAAAGCTATCAGCCTTACAAGCAAAAAATGGATGCACAAATGAACACCATCATTGGTGAAAGCAGCCAGGAACTTACCAAAAGCTACGATTTGCCCGAGACCCTTTTAGGCAATTTTTTTGCTGACGCAGTGTTTACAGAAGCAAAAAAAATAGACCCGTCAATTGATTTTGCGATGCCGACCACAAAGGGAGGCCTACGAAATAACCTCCCAAAGGGAAATATCAGGTTATCCACCATCTTCGAACTAATGCCGTTTGAAAATGAGCTTGTCGTGCTCAAGCTCAGCGGGCGAGACGTTTTACAGTTGCTGAATTTCATTGCCCAGGCCGGCGGCGAACCGGTGGCCGCTTTAAAGATGCAGATCAAAAACAGCGAGCCACAGGAAATTACTATTAACGGCAAACCATTTGAAGTGGCTAAGACTTATTCGGTGCTTACCTCAGATTATATAGCTGCCGGTGGAGATAATAGTAAAGGGATGGCTAATCCTATTGAAAAAAGGGTTTTAAATTTAAAAGTTAGGGACGCGCTGATCGCCTATGTTAAGGCACAAACAGCCACCGGTAAAAAAATAGATGCGACATTAGATGGAAGAATTACAAAAAACTAACCGCCGCCGGTTTATTAAACAAAGTGGGGTTGCCATGGCAACCCTTGCTTTAAGTACGTCATATATCGATGCGTTTGCCAAAGGCGACTTAAAACGGATAACCATACTGCACACCAATGATGTGCATAGCCGTATAGAACCGTTCCCGATGAATGGCTCCAGGAACCAGGGACTGGGCGGTGTGGCCAGGCGGGCGGCATTAATCAATAAGATCCGTGCAGAACAAAAGAACGTTTTGCTGCTTGATGCCGGTGATATTTTCCAGGGTACACCTTACTTTAATTTATTTGGTGGCGAACTGGAAATGAAACTGATGAGCGATATGGGGTATGATGCCGCTACAATGGGCAATCATGATTTTGATAACGGAATTGGCGGGTTTTATAAACAACTGCCCAATGCAAAATTCCCCATTTTAATCAGTAATTATGACTTATCGGATACCATTATGCACAATGCCACTTTACCGTATAAGCTATTTATTAAGGATGGTTTGAAAATTGGTGTTTTTGGATTAGGAATAGAGCTAAGTGGATTGGTGGACAAAAAGAACTACCTGGAAACCCAATATCTTGATCCGATAACGAAAGGAAATGAAATAGCCGCCGCTTTAAAGAACGAGCATCATTGTGACCTTGTGATCTGCCTTTCTCATTTAGGTTACCAGTACAAAGAAAATAAGGTGTCAGACCAGGTATTGGCTAAAGAAACCCGCAATATCGATCTGATCATCGGCGGCCATACGCACACCTTTATGAACGCCCCGGAAGATGTAAAAAACCTGGATGGAAAGATCACCACCATAAACCAGGTTGGCTGGGCTGGGATCAATTTGGGAAGGATAGATTATTATTTTGATCATAAACGCAATAAAAAAATCCAACCGGCAACGCCTTATGCTATATCCAATTATATAGATTGAGGTAAAATTCTCCGGCTTTATTGTACGGAACGGAATATTCCGTTAGGGACCTTTATAATGTATTTAATGAATGAGTGTCATTTATTAAGAAAAAATCAGCTTTTGAGATTTTTGCAAATGCAACATAATAGCAATTAAGTAACTTTGCGCATGAAACTTTTCTGGACCACGATAAATTTAGATAATATCGGAATGACTGCTTCAACCTTATGTGCGATTCACTGCGCGGTAGTTCCAGTAATATTTACCAGCCTTCCCTTAATAGGGTTAAGTTTTTTAGCCAATCCATGGATAGAATGGAGCATGATTATCCTGGCATTGTTCATCGGATTTTACGCTATTAGTACATCTTATTTGTTTAAGCATCGCAAAGTTTTGCCCGTTATCCTGTTGTTAGGTGGATTTACGTTCATCCTTTTAGGGCATACCATAATTAAAGGCTGGCCGCAATTTGTTATGGCACCAATGGGTGGCCTGCTGATTGCATTTGCTCATTTTGTCAATTACAAATACCAGGGTATTTGTGATGCCCAAGCCAATATTTTCCATCTTAAACATTTACACCATGAAAAAAGCCGACCGTAAATATTTCTTCTTTTTTCTTTTATGTATCTCGTTTCTTAATCCGGCTTGCAACCACCCTAAACAGGATGTCCATTTGCTATACCGGAATTATGTAAAGGGACATATGACAATTTCCAGGCGTTGATAATTACTTGAGCAAGTGCTTTTTTCTAAATCCAGCGATCCATTTTAATTGGATGTTTAGTAAATCCGATACCTTATGATTAGTTTTGCATAAGTTCTGCATTTATAATGATATAATGACCCTTTCCAAAAATAAATTTGATTTCGAAGAACTGTTAAACAGGCATCATTTAAAAAAGACAAGCCCGAGGTTAAGGGTACTATCCATGATGTCTTCCAAAAGTACCGCAACCTCGCAGCCAGACCTGGAAAGTGTTATGAATGATATAGACAGGGTAACACTATACCGTATTCTTAGCGCATTTGAAGAAAAGGGCATCATTCATAAGGTGTTTGACCTTAATGGGACAGCCAATTATGCGATGTGCTTATCAAATTGCGAAGAAAACCATCATCATGACGAACATTTGCATTTTAACTGTAGCAATTGTAAAAATGTTTACTGCTTGGAGGAGTTAAGCATGCCAGCCATAAATGTCCCCGCTGGCTTTAAAATTGAGGCACTTAACCTGTATGCAACGGGGATTTGCCCCAAATGCAGTAAAAAAAGCCCTGCTAAATAAATCATTAACCGATTTGACCATTCTTTAAAATCGGCCTTTCTATTAAAGCAACGTTGTTGCCAATAACGGCTATCCTGTTATATTTGTATAGTTACATCAAAGGCAAAGTGTAACAACTTAATTTCATAATAATTTTGATAGCTGCTCAACTTGGTAGGGTCCGCTATTATTTTGTTTAGTCATCAGTAACGTTAATCCCTGCTTTTTAAGCATTTTTACAGCCGATCTTGCTCTTCGAGTTTATTGACTTCCCTGTTAGTGAATTTGCCACCGAAATGATAAACCAATGATAGGCTTACCCTGCGGGAATCACGTGTATGGTTATAGCTGGCCTGTAGGTTGGCTACATTGTCCGCCCAAAAATGAATGGTTTTAAATATATCTGTTACAGAAAGCTTTGCCTCAAGCTTATTATTAAACAGGCTCTTTTTCGCACCCGCATCTGCCGAAAAGTAATATCTCAATAAATAAGTGCCGCTTAGCGCAGGGCTGGTATATTTTGCCCTTGCTTCCACCGCGAAACCATCTCGTAATTTATAGGTTTGAATAGTGCTTAGGTCGGCGGTATACCGATGAAGGTTATATTCAACAGCGCCAATTTGATTAGCGTAGGCCTGGTAATAAAAGTCTGCGGTGTTGTTCATTTCCCAGTTATCGCTCACTGTTATGGGAACTGAAAACATCAGATCGAACAGATTGCTATGTGCAAAATTTTTGTTGGTCAGCACCATAATTCCCGTTGTAACATCCTGTATGGATTGCTCGGCAATTAAACCGGTGGTACGGGTATAGCTGAGTGTAGCGATGTATTTGTCAAACAAACTATAATTAACAGATGCCACCCAGGACAACTCGGGCTGTAAGTTTGGGTTACCCTGGTAGTAGGAAAATTTATCAAAATAATACCGGGAGGGGTTTAATTCACTGTAAGCCGGCCGGTTAATGCGCCGGCTTAGGGATAGCCCTATTTTATGGGTGGTATTAACCCGGTAATCCAGCGCAAGCGAGAGGAAAAGATTGGTGTAACTCCTTTTATAATCCGTATTGCCCGATACACTCAACAGCTCCCCGTTTGATTGGGTATGTTCTGCACGAAGCCCGGCATCTATACTGATATTGTTCCATTTACGGGTGGCGGAAAGATACGCAGCCGCGACATTTTCGGTATATATAAAATGATTGCTTAAATAAGGTGCAATGACATAATTGTTGTTGATCAGCGAGTCATAAACAAAATTATTGTCGGTTTTTATGGAGGCGTATTTTACTCCGGTTTGTAACTTAATTTTACCAAGAGGCAAAACAAGGTCTGATTTAACCGAGTGGATGCTGATATTGCTTGGCTGGCTGATGCGCAGGCTTTGAAATGCTTGCAACTGGTTGCCGTCTAAATCGAAAAGCTGGTTGTCCTGCGTACCTTTGGAGTTATTATGGTAAATAGCATAATCGGCATCGGCGGTAATTTTACCCCCTAAAGTATCCAATGTTGCTTTATAGTTGAGTTGGTAAGCATTGTTGCTATTAGGTTCTCTGGTAATATTATGATTTTGCACTACCGCTGTAGCCGCGTTATCCGCATTGCGTAAAAAGGTTGGGCCACTGCCGTCCCGGCTCCAGGTATCGGTATTGCCATTATAAATAATACCGATTTGCTGGTTCTTGCTTAGGTCAATATCAACTCCGGCCTTATAACTGTTATATTTGCCGATACTCGGATCTTCCGAGCGGCGGTCATAAATAGTCACCGCTCCATTATTATCGGCCAGCCGAAGGCTGCTCCTGTGAAAGGTGCTGTGGTCATAACTATAGCTGTAAGTACCAAAAAAGTTTAACCTGCTTGTTTTGATATTGCCGGCCATACTTTGCATATTCGATAAGTATTGCCCCCCTGTGATACCCGTACTCAGTTCCGCCGCATAGCCCTTTTTATTGTTCTTTTTGGTGACGATATTAATGATACCGTTATTACCAGCCGCATCATATTTCGCGGATGGCGTGGTAATAACTTCAATATTCATGATATTTATGGCTGGTGTACTTTTCAGCAGGCTGCTCAATTGCCGTGCAGACAGGTAGGTCATTTTACCGTCTATCATTACATTTACATTTGGCGAACCTTTCAATACCAGGTTTTCATCCTGATCTGTACTGATACCGGGCGTGCGCTGTAATAGCTCAAAAGCCGAACTCCCGGTTGCGGTAATACTTTTGTCGATATTATAAATTAGCTTACCAGCCTGCATTTCTACCGCTTGTTGTTTAGCCGTTACAATAATTTCCTTGAGATTTTTAGAGGTCTCCTCCATGATAATAGTTTCCGGTTGCTTGCCGGGAATGATTATTATGGAGGATAGCTTATTTTTAAATCCTAAAAACCGGGCTTGTGCAAAATACTTGCCTGGCTTTAAAAGTTGAAAAATATATAGCCCCTTAGTATCCGTAGCTAAACTGGCTATTGTTGATGAGTCTGGCAGATATTTTAAGGTAATGGTAACACCTGGCAATGGCTTGTGTCTCTGGTCAGTAACCAATCCTTCAATTTTTAACTGTTGTTGCCCATAGCCTTTGCAATAAGTTAATAATAGCAGAGCTAATAGAAAGCATGGCGTAATTCTCATCATTTTAAACGGCGACGTTTTAGTAAAATATTGTTAATGCAACTAAGTTGTGTGTAAAACTACTATTTGTAGGTGAGTTCATGACTGTCAAAATCCAGCATCTTTTGTCGCCAACTTATAATAATCGAAGATAAATCATACTTACAGGCAATTTAAAGTAGACAGATAAAAATTATTTGTGAAAATAACATTTTTAACGCAACTTTATTGCATTAAATAACTTGCAAATCATTTGCTTCATTTAAAAAAACTTACGGAGTACTTTATGGATCATCCCTTAATTTTTAGTTATAATATTTCCTTGGAAGCTTTTATTAAAAATATAGTCACCATTCTACCCGGCAGGGGAAAGCTGCGTTTGTGCCTGCACAAGACATTTTCGACATTACAAACATTGGCACTCTTATTAGCCTTATGTGCTGAGGCAAACTCGTGAATACGCCTGATACTGAGGGTAACTATGCCATTAATCTTCAAAAACTTTTACCCGGAGACCATTTGAATTAAAAACTTATTACATGCCAATCTATCTGCCCGGCTTTAAGCACCATCGTTTTTTGATACTGAAAAGGTTACTATTTGTATTATTCTCTCTAATTGCTACAGCTACATTCGGGCAGGTAAAGTATGTGATAAAAGGCAGGGTAGCAGACTCTCTTAGTCACAAGCCCGTATCTTACGCAAACGTTAACGTTAAGGATTTTGTAAGTGGCAAGCCGGTTGCAGCATTTTTAACGGATAGTGCCGGGAAATTTTTATGGACCGGTTCCATCAAACAAACAGTTTCTATAACTATTGTAAACATCGGTTATCAAACCAAAACCATCACCGTTCCAGCTGATTCTTTGAAACAAGATACCGTTTTAGAGTTTGCACCCATTTATCTTTCGGCAGATGAAAGACAGCTTAAAGAAGTTGTTATTACCGCCAGTAAGCCATTAATAAAACAGGAAATAGATCGTTTAAGTTATGACGTACAGGCCGACCCCGATAGTAAAACACAATCGGTTTTAGAACTTATTGGCAAGGTTCCGTTGTTATCCGTTGATGGTGAAGAAAATATCAAATTAAAAGGAAGTGGAAATTTTAAGATTTTCATCAACGGGCGGCCATCATCTTTATTAGCCCGCAGCCCAAAGGAAGCGCTCAAGGTAATGCCTGCTTCTTCCGTACAAAAAATTGAAGTGATCACAACACCTCCTTCTAAGTATGATGCCGAAGGGCTTGCAGGCATTATCAATATCGTTTTGAATAAAAGGCTTATTGATGGCTACAATGCTTCAATCGGCACTAATTACAACAACACTTTAGGCATAGGTGAAAACGCGAGCATAACCGGAAAGAAGGGGAAATTCGGTATTACCGGGAGGGCGTATGTTTACCAGGACTTTAAGCAAACCCTCGAAACCGAAAATAACCGTACTACGATAAAGCCTTATGCTTCCTTACTTTCACAAAAGGGAACCTATTCCTATGTAGGAAATTACCATACCGAAAACGTAGAGCTAAGTTACGAAGCAGATACGTTAAACCTTTTGACCGCTTCTATAAACTTTTTTAAAAGCAATTATGATGATCGCGATAATTTAGCTTCTGCATTATATAACGGACAAAGCCAATTGGTACAATCCTATAATTCCGTCAACATCAATCCCCAATACGAAAGCGGATTAGACCTCGATTTTAACTACCAATTGGGATTTAAACATAAAAAAGACAGGCTGCTTACTTTTTCTTATCAATATCATAACGCGCCTAATAACCAAAGCAACGATATACTGATCAGCCAGCAGTTTAATTACCCTTTAAACAGTTACCGGCAAGCAAATGAGAATGCAACCCTTGAACAAACCTTTCAGGCAGATTATGTGCAGCCTGGCAAAACATTCATTGTGGATGGTGGTATTAAAGCGATACTGCGCAGAAGTTTTAGTGACTATACCAGCCAGGCATTAAACCCGCTAACCGGGCAGTACGCTCCTGCCAAAGACCTTGATAATCAATTTGATTACCGTCAGGATGTTTACAGCCTGTATCATTCCTGGTACCTGAAATTGAAGCCGGTTGAAATTAAGGCAGGCATACGGTTAGAACATACAGAAGTGAATGCTGATTTTGTTACGCAGGAAAGCGCGTTAAATACAAATTATACCAACCTGATCCCCGTGGTATCCCTTCAGCATAAATTTAAGGATGCTACAATAAACTTAGGATACACGCAAAGGATTTCGAGGCCCGGTATTCTGCAACTCAACCCATATATAGACCGTTCTAACCCCTTATTTGTAAATACCGGCAATCCGGCTCTTAAAGCCGTGCTGAATAACAATTTTGAACTGGCTTACAGCACTTATGGAAAGGGCAGCTATAATGTTACTTTAAGCTATTCCTTTTCAAATAACAATATTCAGCAGGTAACAACTTTAATAGATACCACCTCTTTTACTACGTACCAAAATGTGGGGCAAAATAAAACTGCAGGTTTGAATGCCAGCATCAGTTACCCGATAACAAAATCTTTTTCAGCAACATTAAATAGTGAACTATCTTATCTATGGATTAGAGGTACATATAACGGCAATTTCTATGCAAATAATGGGATGCAGGGCTTTGCTTATGCCACTTTAAACTATAAGCTAAGCCCTACCTGGCGGGCTACAGCATCTGTCACGGTTTACAGTGCCAACATTACCTTGCAGGGATCAACAAATGCCTATGTATTTAATTCATACAGGTTAACAAAAACCTTACTGGATAAAAAGCTTACCATAACCGCCGGCATCAGCAACCCCTATAGTAAATTTCGCTATACAAGAGTTCAAACACAGACAGACGATTTTCAGCAAACTATCGTTAGTCAGCGCCTTTACCGAACATTTGGATTGAGTGTTAGCTACAACTTTGGCAGCTTGAAAGCTGAACTAAAGAAAAATCAGCGGAGTATAAATAATGATGACGTTACGGGGAAAAACAAATAACATTTAGTTCGATATTATACATAAGTAGTAATTTATTATATAGTTAACCTTTAAATATATAATAGACTAAATAAAAGGCGGAGATTTTGTAAAATATTTAATTGTTACATATTCGTAAATCATACTATTTTTGAGTTAATTCTCAATATGGCCATTACATTGTAAAAATGGACTACAATAATGTTAAAATCGTTAATCATTGTTGGACTCTTGTAATATTATATAGGATCACTATAAATGCCAAAGCCAGTAACATGCCGGCAACAACAATAAGAATTGCTTTCGATTCTTTTTCGTCAGCCTTTTTTTTTCTTCTTTCAACGCGCCTTCTAATCGCCCTGTTTCTATTGTTATAGCGCTCTGGTTTAGGATTTCTAATTCGCTTTTTTCGACTTGATTTTGCTTTGGCCATACCAGTTTTGGAGGATTGCTAATTAAGCATGCCATTTATGCTGAAAGATTATAGCTATGATTTGGGTTCGTTTATTGCTCAGATTACTCATAAATAGTCGAAATTTATGGTCTGAAATCAACGCTAAAAAAATAATCTTATTTAAAAGGGGCTCTAATCGAAATTAAAGCCCCTTAAATTTAAGAACCAGGAGTCGGTTTAGTATGTGGAGACAAATCGAACGGCACCACTACTTTAAAACTAATGTTTCGCCCTATATTGAAAATACCGGGCTGAACTCCAGCTGGCACTACAGGGTTGTCAAAATATTTAAGCCTGCTTAAATTTGACTGATAATTAACGTTGGCGAGGTTGGTTCCTTCAATAAATAATTGTACTACAGTTTTTCCGGAGTTGTTAACCACATTCCCACCAATCCCGGCACTTAACAAGTTATATCCCGCAGTATAGGTTTCTGTTCCGTAGGCCGAGAAAAAACGATTTTGGGCGTTAAAATGATCGAATCCAACAAAAACGTAAGTATTCCTAAATATACCAAAACCCTTAGCAAAATTGCCGCGCAATTCCGAATGGGTATGTAATGGAGGTATGAACGGGAGATGTTTTAAGCTATCCGCCACAGTGCCGCCGTTACCTAAATTTGTACCATAGGTTAATGCAAGAGAATTTGCAAAATGCAACCAGCTAACCGGGTGTATATCTAAATTAAATTCGCCACCATTGATACGGGCTTTGCTTTGTACATAAGTAAAAATAGCATATAGAGGAAAAGATGGATTTACAGAAGGTGTTCCATCTGCGTTTAGTTGCTGCTGCTGATAAATATAGTTTTGAATATTGTTATTATATAATTCAACACTTGCAGAAACGTTCGGCAAACTCAGAAAAGCACCGATATCCTCCTGGACACTAAATTCTGGTTTAAAATTACTGTTACCTACGTGATATATCTGAGAGCCCGGATCGGGGCCATTGGCAGATAGTTCAGCAATACTTGGAGCCCTAAATCCACGCGCGATATTGGCTTTCAACAAAAATTCGTCTGAGAAATTATAAGTCGCTCCAAAGCTTCCTGAAAAGCCAGAAAAAGTTTTATTTAAAATTGAAAACTGAGGTGTAACTCCGTTTGCTGTAGTAGGATTACTTCCTATATACAGTGATGGGTATTTATTATTTAGTGTATCAATATATGCTGCCTCGCCTTTAAAAGAGCGGTTGTCGTATCTCAACCCTATAGAAAGGTCTAACTTTTCAAAGCTTTTTTTGATAATGGCGAATGGCCCGATATCAAATTGGTGGTAGGCAGGTATCGGAAAATCGGTGGCATTGCCAATCTTATTATTTTGATATTGACCATTAACGCCAACACTAACGTCGTAATCATTTCCTAAGGTGTAATTATATTTTACATCGTAAGTATAGGTGCTTAATTGCAGGTTCAAACCGGCGATGGCTGCATCTTCAGGGTGTGTAAATTCCCTTCTGTGACTGAACTGATAACCAAGGTTAACAATCAAGTTTCCGTTGCCAAGTATAAAATTATTATTATTATAAATGCGGTAGAGCTGCACATGCTGGTGAAGCACGGGTATTTTATAAGAGTTTAATTCAGATGGAGATACAATTGTGCGAAACGCATCATCTTCGGTAATCTGTTTGGTAAATTTACGTGTCAGCGAATCCCGGCTTCCGTCTGGTATATCCTGTAAATCGTCAAATAGTGATGCATTTACATATGAATATCCCCAAGATTTATTCAGACCAATCATCACGCGTGCGTCCCTTTCCCGATAACCCGTAGCATAAACTCTTCCGTCGTATTGGTTTTTATAATCTTTAGCTTCTTTTCCTGATATTGTAGTTCCCCAAACAAAGCCATTATTATTCCCCTGCAAACGGAATGACCCGTTCAAAAGACCTTGGTTTGTACCATATAGACCAGTTAATGACCCCAATATTTTGCCATTTGCAACTGGCAGCGGAGTAAGCAAATTTACTACACCACCTATCGCATCAGAACCGTAACTTAAGCTGGCAGGACCTTTGATAATTTCAATACGGTCAATTGAATTTTGATCCACTTCAATACCGTGTTCATCCCCCCATTGTTGCCCTTCTTGGCGTATACCATCTTCCAAAGTGATTATCCGGTTATAACCCAAGCCACGAATAAACGGTTTAGATACATTGGGACCCGTAGTAACAGCACTGATGCCCGGGATATTAGCAATTGCATCAATTATGTTTCCTGCTGCCGCGCGCTGATCTATGTAAGCTTTGCCTACCGCCAAAGCCGGTACTGGATCTCTTTTTAATTCAGTTGCTCGGCTTACTCCAGTAATAACAACTTCGCCAGCTTCAATGGAGGAAATTTGAAGTTGAACATCTAACGGCGTGTTTTTTGTAAAATCAACTTTACGATTCACAGTGGCATAGCCTACATACCTGATCTGCACCAAATAACTTCCCCTTGGCAAGTGATTGAAAGCGAAGTGGCCTGTCACATCCGTTGAACCGCTAAGCCTTAGATCAGGAATATTGATTGTTGCGCCGTTTATTGGATTCCCTGTGGCTTTGTCAGTTACGGTTCCTGTAAGCGTACCAGTAGCCCCTTCATCGATTTTTTTATCCAATAATTTAACAGTTTTGGAAAATGATGAAAAACCAATCAATAATATTGGTAGAATCAAAAATATTTTTAATTTCATAGTATAGTCTTTGAAAAATGAGAAATACTGCTTTAGAGCAATGAATAGTAAAAGAAAAAAAGTAAAATACTATGAAAAGGGAGGGGATCGTCCGGCAGAAAGAATGAGCGAAATCCCTGTAAAATGATATTTTGCCGCAATAAACAGATACTCACAAGTTCCTGTAGCATGTAATTGAGGGCTATCGTTGATTACAAAATGGTTCGTGTACATAGCAGCACATAGCTGGCAATTGGCCTTTACTGTCGGGTTGGACGAGTGACCAATTTCTTTAACTATCGCTAAGGGAGCGTGCTGATGCGAAAAAAGTATAATTTGACCTACTACAAAACATAACAGGAGGGTCAACGCACATAAAACACGAAATTTACTTTGTTTCAATTTTTAATATTTTGTTATTTCTTAAGACAAAAGTAATTATTAACTGAGTTATTATTGATCTTTTTGAGAAATAAAACAACATTGTTGCATTGACGACTATATATTTCATTTCTATAAAGTTAACTAAACTTATATATCATATAAAATTGTTGAGATATCTATTGATTATAACTTAACATTAACTACTGTTTCAAAACACATTGAATACGCTAATTTGTATTTTTAAAGCATGCAACTTAAAACACTTCTCTCCGTATGGTCGCTTATTATTACCTGTGCCATATTTACCGGCTGCCAATCTGCCCTTGATAAAAGAAGCAGGGCGGATAACGATGTGCTCAATATGCATCATCCCTATGACGACAGCACACTGACCAATAAGCTTCTTCCGGTAATGATGCCCTATAACCGGCTGATAGACCCCGCCGGCAAAGTGGTAAGCTTTGGCGACCCCGAACAGGAAAACCATAGTATGGACGTTCAATTGATTGGCGGTACGGCTTTACTGGCTGTAGAGGACCGCTATGGCATTGCTATTATAGACACCGTAACCAAACGACTTAAAGCACGTTGGGCTTACGATGCCGACAGCAAATACCGAGGTCTGATGAGTACCTATTCGGGCCTGAAGGTTACCAAACTCAGCGGGAAGGTAAATATATTTTGGAGCGCGGCTTTAGCTAAGGGTAAAAACTCACGCTCTGTTGTTTTTCAGGCTGGTTGGGATGGTCAAAAGATCAGCATAATAAATACCATCGAATTTAAACCCGCAAGCCCTTCACCTATAGCGTTACCAAACGAGATCGCTATCAGCAACGAAAGCGGAAAGGACTACCTTTACGCAGTGCTAAACGGGAACAACCAACTCGTAAAAATCGATTTGACTACTCATAAAACAGTTTACGACGTTGCTACTGGCGTTGCCCCCTATGGTTTGGTAATTGTAAAAGATAAAGCGTATGTTACCAATTGGGCCGGGCCGCAACCTACGGATACGCTAAACAAAGAAACGGCCGGTGTACCTTATGGCAAAACATATATAAACCAAAAAACCGGCGCCACATTAATGGGCACGGTGTCTGTAATCAATCCGTTAACCGGTGCCACCATCAAACAAATAACAGTTGGCCTGCACCCCAACGCTATTATTGCCAGCCCTGACGGGCAATTTGTATACATAGCCAACGGAAACAGCGATGAAGTATCGGTCATATCAACCGGCACGCTTGAAAGTGTTGAATCGATACCGGTTAAGCTTATGCCAGGCAAAAAGAGCTTTGTTGGCGATACACCAAATGCCCTGGCCATTGATCCTGCCGGTACTACGTTATATGTAGCCAACGGAATGGATAATGCAGTGGCAGTTGTTCAATTAGGCAGCAAGGCGGCAAAAGGAGGCTCCGGCATAAGCAGGGTTAACGGTTTTATCCCAACAGAAGCCTATCCTGGGGGACTGGCTATAGATGGCAATAACCTGTTTGTAACCAATTTAGAGGGCGAAGGCGCACGTGTTGGGAGTAAAGAGCTAAGCCGCGATGACCGCCCCGGCGAAGATGCAGTAGAATCTTTTAATTCACACCATCAAAAAGCTACTGTATCGATCATTGGCGTACCGGATGGCATTACTTTACAAGCTTACACCAAAAAAGTAAAAGAGCTTAATCTTACCTTCAGGCAGGAAATAGCCCGGTTACTTCCGCGGAAAAACATGGCACCTAAGCCAATGCCCGAGCGTATAGGAGAGCCGTCGGTTTTTAAACATGTGCTTTACATAATTAAAGAAAACCGCACTTATGATCAGGTTTTGGGTGATATGCCCGAAGGCAATGGTAACAAATCGCTTTGTATTTACGGAGACAGCATTACACCAAACCAGCATAATTTGGCCCGCAAATACCAACTGCTGGATAATTATTACGCATCGGGCAAATGTTCGGCAGAAGGTCACCAGTGGACAGATGCCGCCATAGTGACCGATTATGTAGAAAAAAGTGTTAGGGCCTGGTTTCGCAGCTATCCGCATGTACAGGAAGATGCCTTAGTATATGCCAGTAATGGTTTTATTTGGAACAATGCTGCCGACCATGGCAAAACCGTTCGGATCTACGGTGAGGCTTGTCAACCCCAATTTGATAATTCCCAAACCTGGCTATCTATTTACAATGACTATAAAGCAGGCAAGCCTTTTAGATTTAACAACACCAGCACCATATCGCGAGTACGCCCTATGCTTTCGCAAAACTTCCCCGGCTCTGACGAACACCGGATAACCGAACAAGTTAGAGCATCGGCATTTATAAAAGAACTAAAAGAGTATGAGAACCAACCCGGTGATGCCTTGCCGCAATTAATGGTGATGGCCCTATCGGCAGACCATACTGTTGGTACCCGGCCCGGCCTCCCTACTCCAAATGCAATGGTAGCCGATAACGACCTGGCACTGGGCCGGATAGTAGAAGCGGTATCCAAAAGCCGTTTTTGGAAAAACACCGTGATTTTTATAACCGAAGATGATTCGCAGGCCGGATGGGACCATGTATCCGCGTACCGAACTACGGGGTTTGTGGTAAGCCCCTACAGCGTGTTTCAACACAAGGTAAGTACCAACTATAACCAGGTCAGCATGGTACGCTCTATAGAACAAATTCTGGGCATCCCACCGATGAATATAATGGATGCTACCGCGCTACCTATGTTTAACTGTTTTAACCAGCGCCAAATTATAAAACCTTATCAAAGCCTGGCTAACAGAATTTCAATAGACCGGATTAATCCCGGCATTGCCAAATTAAAGGGGGCGCAACTGCACTACGCTAAACTATCTTTACGCCCCGAGTACGATCATATAGACGGCGGAAACGATGATGTGATGAACCGGATCTTGTGGTTTGCTGCAAAAGGCAAAAAAGCATACCCTGCAAACTTAGCGGGCAAAGATGCAGATGAATAAACCCTATGAACTTTGGCCTTCTAAGCGATTATTCAAAGCGGCTTGCGTTGTGCCTACGGGTTACCTGCTTTTAAACTTATTTAATGGAGCATACGCGCAAGCCTGGTTAAATATATTTAGTTGGAAAAATTCAAGAGCCTATTTAATTGAATATTTTTTAAATCTTAGAAATGGTTCGAGATTATTTTTGTAAGAGCTGACCGCTATCAAATAGCAGTTATTTATTAAAAAAACAGTGATATTATACAACTCGTAAATCGTTCAAAACTTTTAACTGTTCGACTAAATGGTTCGAATTATGTCCAGTCTGGGGACGAATCCAAACCCTGATTGGACGGAATAGAACCAATACCCACAACTAAGATTTAGGGTGGGGAGGAAATGTTTTAAAGATTACGATGATAACTTATTTTCCGCTTGACTCAATATCCGAAATCTCCTTTAGATATTTCCCCGGTTCTGACTTACCCTGGGCTAATCTATAATATCTCAACGCCGCGGTTTTGTCTCCTTGCTTAAGCAAGATCTCTCCTACAAGGGCATATGATTCATCGTCGTTAGGATATTGTTCGACCATATCCCGGCCTATTATTTTAGCATTAACCAGGTCGCCTTTTTGCATATAAAATTCAGCGAACTGGTAATAGCAGCTATAGGGCAATGCTAAGTTACTTGTGTAACTTTTATTGATCTGATCTTTCTGCTTGTTGATGGCATCAATAGGATCTGTAGTCTGTTTTAATAACACCTCCATGGCGAGACTGTCTGTAAAATGCCAGTCTTTAAAAACAAACACCAATCCCGCCGGAATGCTCTGCAGTGGCGTTGTCATATGGTTGAATCCCTTTAAAAAATCAAACTGCCAGCTAAGTGAATGGTTCGGATATTGTTTTAACAAGCTATCTGCAGTGAACGCACCAGATTTAAAACCGCTTTCCTGGTAACCGTCGCTGCCTGCAGAAAAATAATATTTTTGCTTTGTCGCAACACTGCTTTGGTTTTTGATCAGGTAATTTCGTAAACCGTTTAGTACTTTCTTTTTAAAGAAAGTATAATCAGCCGGATAGTTCAACGCGCCGCTAATACTGATAACCGATCTAAAAAAATCCGGGTCATCGATCATAGCGTTCGTAACAAATTGTCCCCCTAATGAATGCCCAATGAAAGTAAAATAGCTACCCGCTTGATAGTTGTTCTGAAGCGTATGATATAACTCTGTTTTTAAAAAGTGCTGAAATTTCAAGGCAGACGCTTCGTCTTTCTCCACGCTCAGCTCCTTAGCCCTATCGCTCTGAACGACGCCAACAAATATAGCTTCGGGTATATCGTTAGTAAACATCAGCCTGTCAACAGCAGCAGAAGCATAATCAAACAATGATTTGTCCTGTGCATCCAGCAATACAATTACAGGGAATTGCGTGTGTACCTTCCCGTAACTTTTGGGGAGCTGGATAAATATAGTGTGATCAATCTGTTCTGAACTTGAATGCAGTTTGATCTCTATTTTAGCACTTAGCTTCAACTGTTGTGCAGACGCACAGAATGCAGCCATGAAAAATATCACAGCGATTTGGAGTTTTTTCATTGTCAATTTGATTATTAAAGATTGTTTTTTCGGGATATCAGCACATAGTAGATAAAAAGGCCACTTGCGATAAATATGGCTTCTATGCCATAGGGAAGTGGGTCGTTGAGCTTATATTGGGTATACTGAAGTACGATCAAGCCCAGGCCACTAAAAAAAAGCAGTAATACCCATTTTAGCACTTTGCGTGGATATACCGCTGATATTGACCACCTGATTCCGGCGGAATGTGACCAGTGATTCCGCGTCAAATTGACCACCCCATTCCGGGGCAAACTGACCAGGCATTCCGGGCCAAATTGACCACCC
>NZ_SBIW01000026.1 GCF_004054195.1 Mucilaginibacter gilvus
AACCACTTTTAATAACTAACTTTGAAAACGCTTTTACAGCTCTCGCTGCTATCGTTCGCCAGCTAATCGCCTGGTCACTTTGCCACGGAATCAGGTGGTCAACATCCCCGGAATATCAAGTCATGAGTACCTATCTCAGCGAAGTAAAGGGACACGAAAAAAGCAAAAACTTCCGGGATTTCTTCTTGTCCGCAGAGTGGCAGCAATTTCGCCAGGCTTACAACAATATGCGTTTTAACAACATAGGCAGCAGGTTTAACGCTGATACGAAAGGAGACAGTACGTTTGTAGAAATCAGCCTTAGGTTTTTAAACGGCAGTACAGCCCATTACCATCACGGCCCCACTGTCCGCTTTGACAATGGCGTGCCCCTGATTCAACTCAAAGCAGAAGATCATAATGATCAGTTGCGTATGGACAGCACCACGCGGGAAAAGTTGAGCATGTTAGGCTTTTCACTGGCAACCTTTCGCGTGATTTACAGCTATGATAATAACAAGTCTGCCGACCATCCGTTAAACGAAGTCAGATCCGCGGATTTCAGCAGCCAGCAATATGGCTATAATATGAAGTTTCTCAATATGTATCAACTGGTTGTTCCTTCTGTTACCGGTTTGATTTATTACAGGATGCGCTATTACCTTATTTCCTCATTTTTTATGCTGGCACTTACCATTGCTGCATTTTTCTTTATTCTCAGGCTTATGCGCAACCACCGGCTCTATGCAAAAGCCAGGTTATCATTCACCGGTAATATGACGCATGAATTAAAAACGCCGGTTGCTACGGTTGCTATTGCATTGGAATCGATTATTGAAAACCACATGGAGAACGATCCGGCAGCTTTAAGAAGCTATTTACAGATCAGCAGATCTGAATTAAAACGTCTTAATCTCATCATTGACAAGGTACTTAATCTCGACGAACTGGATAGCAACCAGACCAGGTCGCGATCAGAACTGTTCGACGTTCAGCAGGGATTGACCGAAGTAATCGGATCGATGCTCATTCAGATTGATAATATGCATGCAACAGTTAACTGGAAACCCATGGAAACGCCGTGTTTTGTAAGCGGTGACCCGGTTCATTTAACCAATGTATTTTACAACCTGATTGAAAACGCTTTGAAATATGGAGGTCAGGGTGTGAAGCTTGACATTGCCTGTACACGAAATGCGAACGAAATAAAAATAAGCTTTAAAGATAGTGGGCCGGGAATAGCAGGTATTTACAGGCAAAGGGTGTTCGAACGGTTTTTCAGAATTCCGGCAGGCGACAACGAAGTTCATAACGTTAAGGGCACGGGACTGGGACTTAACTATGTCAAACAAATTATCGAAAAACATGGCGGGCACATCAGTCTGGAAAGTGAACCGGGAACTGGGAGTAATTTTATTATTTATTTAAAGGCGGTATCATGACTTATAAAATCCTTTATGCGGAGGACGAGCCGTTTCTATCCAGGATCGTTAGTGATAATCTGGTGAGCAAAGGTTATGAGGTCATTCAGGCGACCGATGGCGAACAGGCCCTCGAATTGTTTAAAAGCGCCAAACCTGATCTTTGTATCATCGATATCATGATGCCGGTCAGGGATGGATACGATCTTGCCAGAGATATCAGAAAAACAGGTATTAATATACCCATCATTTTTTTGAGTGCCAGATCTCTGGACGAAGATGTGGTCAGGGGATTTGAGATAGGCGGCAACGATTATCTTAAAAAACCTTTCAGCGTGGTCGAGCTTCTCGCTCGGATAGAATCACTTTTAACAAGGTTTAACAGCGTTCAGCAGCAGGAGGAAACACAAAAATGGTTTGAGTTCGGAAATTGCTTGCTGGATACGGTAAACCAGCAGTTGGTTACCCCCCGTCAGACATTCGATCTTTCCTATAAAGAGTCCCGTTTACTGGAAATGCTTTTGCGAAAAAAAAACAATGTACTGGAACGCAAGGAAGCGCTGCTTACGATTTGGGGTAACGACAGTTTATACAATGCCAACAGTATGAATGTTTTTATAACACATCTTCGAAAAATGTTAAAAGAAGAGGATGGTTTACAGATAATCAGCATTCGTGGGTTGGGATATAAGCTAATCAGCTGACTCTTCCCTGTTTCCGCCTCTACTCTAACAGCTTTTCCTGACGGGCCGGAACGTTACTGGCAATTTTCCCGTATTGTCTTTGCTGATTCTTCTCTTGATAGATGTAAGTCATTGTAATTTATTGATTAAAGTCATTATCATAAAATTTGAGTCTGCCTAACTTTCCAAAAAAAAGAATCGCATGGAAACAAGACTTAAAAATCAATTATCGCAGATTTACCGGATTCCAGCCAAATTGGGAATTTCGCTCTGCATCCTCTTATCAACCACCGCCGCAATAGCACAAAACAATGTCAAAACAGGATTAGATGCACTTCTTACACCGGAGAACTGCGTTGTTATTCTGATTGACCACCAGCCGTTTCAGTTTGCAAACATCGGAAGCCATAACACGCAGCTCATTATGAGCAATGTTATAAATGTAGCAAAAGTGGCAAAAGTATTTAAAATTCCTACGTTGCTGACAACCGTGGTGCAGGAAAGGGGCGGATACATTATGAAACAACTACAGGATGTGTTTCCGGATCAAAAACCGATAGACAGAACTTTTATTAATGCCTGGCAAGATCCCCGTGTAGTGGAGTGGGTTAAAAAATCAGGTAAAAAGAAAATCGTTATCGCCGCTTTATGGACGGAAGTCTGTTTAGCGATGCCGACTATTCAGGCGATGGGTGAAGGATATGAGGTATACATTATAACAGATGCGTCAGGCGGCACAACGCTGGAAGCACATGATATGGCGGTGCTCCGCATGGTACAGGCCGGTGCTATTCCCATTACCACAGATGTCTGGGGTGCTGAGTTGCAACGTGACTGGGCAAGACATGAAACGGCCCGGCAGCTCGGTCCTATCGCACTGGAAACCCAGGGAGCTCTGGGAATTGGTCTTTCCTGGGAGAACCAGTTGCTTAACTCCGCAAATAAAAAGTAAGCGCCGGTTTGGCAGCACAGAATTTCTAACAATAAATAATCCCGGCTATGTCAACAGTGGCTGCCGGGATTAATTATATTCTCAACACCATTAGGGTACTGGCATAATCGTGTAACACCACCTCGTAATTTCTCCCGAAGCTATGTTTAAAATAAACTTCCGGTTTCTTAAAAAGGCAGCTTATCTCACAATTGTTCCTGCCCTGATATTATTTTTAAACTTTTCCGCCGGCGCACAGGGCAGGGATTCGGTCAAGACCGGTTATCTTCTGGACGCGGCTGAAGAGTATTGGCCACAATCGACGGACACTAATCGTAAAGGAAAATTCTTTGACAATATTAATCATGTTCCAATTAGGAACACGAAGGGTTTTATATCGTTGGGTGGTTCTGTACGGGCGGTTTACGAGAACTTCGATAAGTATCTGTGGGGACTCGGGCCGCAGGATCCCAACGGATACTTTTTAGAACGGATACTGCTGCACGCCGATTTAAGATATAATAAACATTTTCGGCTTTTTGGAGAACTCGAATCAAGTTTTGTAATAAACCGCAACGGGGGACCAAGACCTGTACAGGATTTAAATAAATTTGATCCAACGCAACTTTTTGCAGAGTACAGCACCGGCTCAGGCGATCAATTACACTATAAAATAAGAATTGGGGAGCAAGCCCTGAATTATGGTCTCGGTACATTGCTTGATATCCGGGATGCCAATGTCAGAAGATCTTTTGCCGGTGCGAAGTTAATTCTGGAAAAAAATAACTCAAGACTTGATATTTTTGCAATGCAACTGGTCCAGACAAAGAATAACTGGTTAGACGATTACGTTGATCATGGTCAGAAAATCGCTGGTTTTTGGCTGACCTCCAATGTTAAAAATCCGGTTATTCAAAAATTTGAAGTGTATTATATTTATATTGAACGGGGCCTGACTCAATTCTCGCAGGGGCCCGGCAGGGAACGCAGGCACACGCTCGGTGCAAGCACAACTTTGAAATCAGGTAGCTGGAGTACTTATTCAGAAGCTGACCTGCAGCTCGGAAAATTTAATGAAGGAAATATACGGGCATGGAAAGTAACGCAGGGGATCAGTTACGAAATTACAAATTTAAAAACCAAGCCTGTATTTACGTTTCAGACAGCGATGTCAAGCGGTGACAAAAATCCTGCAGATAAAAATCTGGAAA
Organism: Mucilaginibacter gilvus; assembly: GCF_004054195.1. Lineage (GTDB taxonomy): Bacteria > Bacteroidota > Bacteroidia > Sphingobacteriales > Sphingobacteriaceae > Mucilaginibacter > Mucilaginibacter gilvus. Next base: position 4,226 of record NZ_SBIW01000026.1, read on the forward strand.
CATTTAATCCGATTTACCCAAAAGCAATTTACTACGGTTTCGTGGATAATTCCGGTTCCTCAAATATATTTCTGATTCATGGCAAAGCGGAACTGAGTATCTCGAAAAAAACCAGAATGACCGCAGGATACTACAGATTCTGGAGACAATCTCTTAAAGACGGAATTTACGGGCCAAGTGGCTTTCCGGTTCTTCCGCCGGCTAACAACGAAAGACTGATCGGAGATATGTTTGATTTAACGACCTCTTACGGATTTAGCCCGCATTTGCGTATTACGGCTATTGTAGCTGATTATACGCGGGGAGGGTTCTTAACAAACATTCCCGCTGCTTACCACGATATTCTTTACGGAGGTTTAAATCTAAGCCTGCATTTTTAGCCGTGGCGTCTTTTAATTTAAACCGGATTGAATTGATTATTTTGTGTTACAGCGTGATTCAAACTAAAATGCTATGTCGAATATAAACATGATCATCGAAGAACGTCCCCGGCTTATCGGAAATTTTCTGGTTGGCAGACTGTTGCCATTTAAAGATAAAAAGATGGTTGGTCCGTTTATTTTTCTCGATCACCTCGGACCCGTTTCTTTACCTGCCGGAGAGAACCTCGATATCGGCCCGCATCCTCACATCGGGCTTTCCACGCTGAGTTATCTGCTTGAAGGATCTGTTCTCCATCACGACAGCCTTGGAAACAAAATTACCATATCACCTGGTCAGGTTAACTGGATGACCGCCGGGAGAGGTATCGTCCACTCCGAACGTACACCTCCGGAATTAAGGACTGGAAGTAAAAACATGCATGGCCTACAGATCTGGGTTGCACTTCCAAAAGAACTGGAGGAGATGGATCCCGCTTTTTCTCATACAGAAGAAGCGGAACTGCCACAATGGGAGATTGAAAAAGTGAAATACAAATTGCTCGCAGGAACAATCATGGGTCACCGGTCGCCGGTCCCAGTTTACAGCAGGCTGTTCTTACTGGAAATTACCTGCGATGAACGATGCCTGTTAGATTTGAGCCGGCAGTTGTATGGTGAATGCGGGATTTATATTTTACGGGGGAGCATTGAAGCAGAAGGTAAAACATTCGGCAATAAGGAATTATTAATCATAAATGACATAAAGTCCTGCGGTTTTACAGCTACAGCCGGCACAACTGTTTTCTTCTTTGGTGGCGAGCCATTTCCTGAAGAACGGCATATTTACTGGAATTTCGTCGCCTCAGATTATGCACTGATTGAAAAAGCCAAAAACAGATGGCGGCAGAATGAGTTCTCTCCGATTGCAGGAGAAGATGACAATATTCCTATGCCTTTGGAAAACGCTAATATAAAGTATCGCCCGCGAGCCTGATTATTCAGGCGGTTATTACTTTAGCCGATAACATATTCTTTATTAACCGGTCAGTATTTGTAATAAAACGAGATCACAAAGGCGACTATGGATAGAAATAACCCACAAAGAAAAATGATATAGGCATAGGAGAGATAATTGAATTTCCTGCCCAGTACTTTTCTTACATTGAAGACTTCCCTGTAGACCTGTGTATACATATTTTCGCGGCCGCTTTTAAAGAAAGCATCCAACTCTGCAACATAGGTCTCATAGTCGGCCCCGGCAAATTGATTGCCCGCCAGGTCAAAACTCCCAAAAAAGAAAACCTGATAACTTTTCGAAGATTTATTCTCTACATAAGCATTTCCCTGGGGACGACTGGCAAGAATACTCAGCAAAATCGTCGTCAGAGATCCGGCTAATAATAACACCGACGGAATGATCAGGAACGGATATTGCTGAATCTTCCCTATTACAAAGCCAATCGTCACCGAGATCATTAAAGAGTTTACCCTGATAAGAAGCGCTGCTTTATTATCTGCAACAGAAACAAGTTTTGCATAATTTCTGAAAGCGATTTTAAAAAGATCTTCGGCTTCCTTGTCTGTAAGTATGCCATCGTCCGTCGGGCCTGTTTTCAACGGTATTTTAACCGATTGCAATTTCTCAATCCTTTTATTGATACGGTCAAAATTTTTATCCCGATCTTCCGTATAATGTTTTTTTGCATAAGCTGTAAAATAGGCTGAATCCTGATAATCATCTTTAAGCCGTGTCAGTAGCTGCACTTCAGAGTAGCCGCTATCATTAAGCCTGTTAATCTCCCCGGTCAGGAAAGATATATGGACAATCAGGTCATTCATCGCCAGTCTGAAGTCCAACGCATCCCGTACAACATGCCCTACTTCCGGACGGACCGTCACTCTGATGCCTTTGTCATCAACAATTCCGAAAATGACATTTTTCTGTTCATCCGGGTAACCGGACTGCCCGCAAAAATCATCGAGCAGCTTAAACTGTATATCTTGCTGCATGACGATGTTAGTAAGGCCTGCATAACGGAAAGACACTGCGAGCACAGCATTCTGAAAATCATAGCCATCCAGTCCCTCCGAGCGGGCAATCTTTACAGCTTCCGCTGTAAGCGTGTTAATAAAAGCAAAACCGAATGAGAAGTTATCGTCAGGGTACGCCTGATAATAGTTTTTAAGGTAGCTTAACGCTGACTCGCTGTATTCAGGAATTTTCAGTTTCATCTACCGGGTTTAAAATATGATTTTTCTGCAGTTCGTTTATCAGATGTGCTGATGGCCTGAGATCGCCGATCTGATTAGCCAGCTCATTTGTAAGAACCGTTGGGGTTACCGTTTTTTCATTTTCTTTGATGACAGCTATGTACCGGCGGATCTCAGTCAGTTTCTCTTTTACAAAAAACTTTACCGCCTTTTTTTTACTTTTTCCTTTAATTTTTTTTAATCGTTTAACCGTATCCTTCCATAAGGAATTTACACTGGAAGATTTGTTTTTATTAGCAGCCATTATTTAATTTATCATAATTCCTTACCTGAATGAATAACCTATGGTCAGCTTCTAAAATTTACAGTTATCAATACGTTCCAGCCTTTACCGGAATTACCCCTTGAAACTGAATTACCATAAGGCTAGCAGAATAGAAACAATCGCAACCGATACCATGGTACCGCTATAATTCCTGATGCCTGATGGCTGTAAGCACACGAACGAACGGTTATCTATGCTGTAGATTAAAATTTATATTGAAAACTTAAAATTAACACCCGGCAAATAAATATGTAATGACATTTGTTAAATTTTTGTGACAACATAGGTCAACAAAAAGGTAATTGTTTCTATATAAGTTTTTATCTGGAGGGTGCATGCTTGTCGGTTATGTTCATTCCATTGATATAAAACAAGTATTTTTCTTAAGGTATATCAATCTTAATGAAGGGATGAATTAATCATATTTGCATTGACTAAACGCCTCCGCCTTCTGTGAATATACACTCGGGATGATGAGGGGCAGGTGAACTGAAGAGCCAGGCCTATTTTAAAATCCTGGCGCATCAGACAATTTAAAATAGTAAAGTAAATAATATACAAATAAACTTCAGCTAAATGGAAATAGGAATAGACAGTTTTGCCATGTATAATAATAACCTTTCGGGTGTGGAATTAAGCGCTACGGAGGCTATAGATCAACTGATAGAACGAATCGTTCAGGCTGATAAATCCGGCCTCGACGTTTTTGGGATCGGCGAACATCATAAAAAGGGTTTTCTGGATTCTGCGACACATATGATACTGGCAGCGGCGGCCGCAAAGACGGAACGAATCCGGTTGAACAGTGCGGTTGCGGTTCTGAGTGCGGCTGATCCGGTCAGAGTTTTTCAGAATTATGCTACACTCGACCTGATTTCCAAAGGCCGGGCGGAAATTGTGGTTGGCCGGGGATCATCTATAGAGGCATTTCCATTATTCGGCTTTAGTTTAAACGAATACGACGAGCTTTTTAAAGAAAAACTCGGCCTTTTACTTAATGTAAGAGATAATGAATTCGTAACCTGGAAAGGCAAGTACCGTCCTGCTCTTCATAATTTACCTGTTTATCCGCGTCCGCAGCAATATCCACTTCCGGTATGGCTGGGTGTCGGCGGCACACCTGAATCTTTCGAAAGGGCCGGAACGCTGGGCCTCCCTCTAATGGTTGCGATCATCGGAGGAGAGACCCACAGATTCGCTCCTTTGGTCGATCTTTACAGGAGAGCGGGTAAAGCTGCCGGTCACGCTCCTGAAAAAATGATTGTAGGCCTTCATTCTCTGGGATACGTTGCGGAGACAACAGAACAGGCAATTGAAGATTTTTATCCGGGTTATGCTGCGAATTTTACCAAACTCGGTAAAGAACGTGGCTGGCCGCCGGTAACCAGGCCACAGTTCGATGCTCAGGCGGGACCGCTCGGAGCACTGATCGTCGGCAGCCCTGAAGATGTTGCAAAAAAAATCAGGTTGCACAGTGAAGCTTTAGGCGGTATATCAAGAGTGACCTTTCAAATGGACAGCGCCGGGCTGTCTCACGATCAGTTGCTGAGATCTATAAAACTTTTAGGATCACGGGTTAAGCCTTTGGTGGGCTAATAAACACGGAAATATTGTAAGACATGCCGCGAATGTGGATAATGGTAAGTAATTAATTGGAAAACGGAATCAGTTTATGTATGAATCGCTTTTAAAATATATCAGGAACAGATCGCAACTGCAAATTTCAGATCAGGAAAAAACCCTTATAACCCAAAAATTCAAGTTCAAAAAAATCAGGAGGAAACATTACTTTCTTCAGGAGGATAACGTCTGCACCCATGTCGCTTTTATCTCGAAAGGAGCGCTGTCCATGTTTTCTACTGATGAAAAGGGAAACGAGAACACTCACTCGCTTGGTGTCGAAAACTGGTGGATGGTAGACCATATCAGCTTCCAGGCAGGAACGCCATCTACTTATAATATTAAAGCAATAGAAGACACCGAAGTATTGATTATTACGCTGGATGATATGGAAAATCTGATCACCAGCGTACCCGCAATTGCCGCCACTATCCACGCTATGGACGTAGCTCATGCTGCTGCTAATCAGAATCGCATGCATGCCGCCTATAATTTGTCTGCAAAGGAAAGATATGACGAACTTCTCAGGACTAACCCGGCATTTATTGACCGCTTTCCACAGGGCATGATTGCCTCATATCTCGGCATAGCACCCGCGACCCTCAGCCGCCTTTTAACAGACTTTAATAAATTTCTGGCCAACAGGAACAAGCCGGCAAATCCTCCCGGCTGATCACCTGTAAATCAGAAGATACCTGTGTGGTTTTACATCAGGAGGATTTGGTTGCGTAAACGAACTTATGTTCATGCACATCAATGTAATTTATTATTAAATGTCAAACCGGGCCGTCTGAAACAACTTTAAATTTGGATGGTAGTGATGGCGTGAAAAAGCTGAACCGCCAGGTTAAGAATCAAATATATGATCACTAAAGTATCCTCACTTATTCAATTAATGCAGGCACTTGCGACAAACACGCCACAGGTAATTGAAATTCAAAGTTCCATTCTGGTACCTTACCCTATCACGCTTCCAGCAGGATACACGCTGAGGGGAACAGGAAAATCCGGAAGCCTGATCAGCTTTAACCAGGGAGACGGTATCGGGCTGACAGCAGATAACAGCATCGAAGATCTCCGTATTTTCGCCAGCCCGTCGTGCAGAGCTGTCTTCTTACTTACCGGTCTTTCTGATATGGGTACGATAACTCTCAGAAATCTAAAAGTGACCGGTCAGGTCTCGCTGATTACGCGGGAAGGTACGTCGAGGTTGAAGTTGTTTGCAAATGATATTGATGTTATTTCCTGTGATGCACGCGGTTACAGTGAGCTGCCTCAGAAATATGGTGTTACCGTTTATCAGGGTGCATTTACCTTATACAATTTTAACGGCAATCCGGATAGTGAGATCAATGCGCTGCTGATTAATATCAGCGCAGGACGCGCCGATGCGCCGGTAACCGGATCCGGAATTTTGATCGCGGGCTTTAGCGATAACGGCGGAATGGTTAATGTTGAAAAACTGACAACAGGTCCTGTCTATGCTAACGGGATGCTGCCGTATGGCACAGCTGATATCATTACCGGCGGCATATTTATTAATTATGGCGTTTTTGCCAATGAGATCATTAACGAAGGGGAAGTTGTCACTTACGGTGCAAATGATATGGTTCTGGATAACTGGGGGACTGTTAATAGATGGACAGCAAATGAACAACTGATCTCCTACGGGCCCAGTGGAATAGGATTTGTAAATTTCGGAACAGTAACGGAATTTGTTGCCGGAAAAGAAATTATAACATATGGCCTTGGTGCCAGGGGTTTTAACCAGTATGATGGCACTATTGCGTCAATCAAAGTAAAAGGGATTGCTACCCATGGAGATGGCGCGATAGGCATTCAGATCAGCAAACCCATAGGAACTATAGAAATAGAGAAGGCGCTTATTACCTACGGTGCAGTCGGCAATTCTCTGGTTAAAGGTGTCCTGACCATGCTGCCCGCCATCGCATTCAGTATTATGCCCGGAGGATTTGTTAAGCGCCTTACCGTTGGCGGAGATATTTCTTCTTCCGGCGATCATGCAGATACTGTCCATATTGACAGCGGTACATTGCAAGCAATTGATATAGGCGGCAAAATAGCGGCTTCGGGTCAAATGGCTAATGCCATTGTGATCAAAAACGGCGGAACGTCCGCATTGACAAATGTCAGGGCGGGTTCAAAACATGGAAAGGCGCTGGTCAATGAAAATGGGTTGATAAGTGACAGAACGGGATTTGAAGAACAGGTCATTTAAAATCCAGTATCCTGCCGGTAATTAATTCTTTCTGTTGAAGGCCGCAACCGGTTAATTTTAATCTGTTTGAAGGAGTGTAAAGCAGCATTTGCTGTTTTTCGGTCTTTTCACTTTTTTACGCCACATAACCGGTATCATAAGTATTTACTATTTCTACGCCGGCAACCGATCACATGAGCGAATGATAAATTCTGGCTCTTTACAGGTCGCTCCAGTCTTAGTTTGTACTATTATTCGCAATGGTCACTGCTACAAAATCAAAGCTGCTGAGGTAAGCCGCGCCGCGCAAATGAAGCGCGTCTGTGTTTATTGGAAACACACCAAACCGGCTGCGGGATATGAATTAAGCAGCAGCAGCCGCTATGGCTGGCTGCTGCAGGTTGGAATTGTTCCGGGTTTAAGGTATACGATTCAATAAATTCATTATTAACTGACAGAACACAATAAATTAAGTGGATTCTACAAGTTTTGCAAATCACTTTTTTCGCTATAAGTCAAATGGCTCCTGGCCGGGGAAAGTTTGGAATTTTCCTGCTCCGCCTATGCGGAATGAGGCAGAAGTTGCCAGCGTATCCTCCATAAATTGAAAATGATAGATCTTTCCTTCTTTTACTTTTGCGAAAATAGAGAACGGGGTGTTTACCGTCTGTTTCAGTACGTTCGAGGTATAATTGAATGTGCCGAAAACAGCAACATTTTCCCCAGATCCGAATACTTCAGTCGGATCGAATAAATTAGCTGTCCAGCATTGCCACACCATCTCAAAATTTTTGACAAAGCTTTCAACACCTTTTTTTGTGCCGCACCAGGGCATGATTTTTTCCAGATCCGGATTACTGTAATTTAATGATATGTAAGTTGCGTCGGTTGCAACCAACGTTCTGATCACGTCCGGATTGGTCGTGTTGTCAAGAAACTTTTTAATAGTTTCTATGGGCGTAAGTGTTTGATTTTCCATAAATAGTTACAAGATTGATTTTATAATTTCCAGTTTTATTTTAGACAGAGTGCTTTATGATATTGCCGAGGCCTTCGTTTCGAGCGCTTTAATGGCTGCCACCGGGCCGGAAAGTCTCCTGTCGGATTTAATATTGCTGCGCGGTCTTTGATATTAATTGCCAACTTCCGGCTACCTGGAAGCGCTTTACCACTTTAAGTTCTCCGGCAATAACAAATTGACTGCGTATCTAAGTTATACGGAGTTTCGAATGCAAACAATGATATAAGCCTATTATTCATATTGATATAGGTCATTAATAAACCATATAAAACATTTATAATCAAGTTGGTAAATTAAATGATACAAGTTTTATTTATAAAATCCAGTTGACAACAGACAGCACTTATGCAGGTTTTCGGCATAGCTCATAAGGGGTAATCTGGATTGTTTTATTGAACCTTTCAAATTCGTCCGTACGTATATGTTGATGTACATCATACTGCTTTATTATCATATATCATTTTTGGAACGTGCCTGCATATTTAGCTTGGCTCTATAAAAATTATTATGGAAGCTCATCAGGATGACGAGGGCGTTATGGCCCATATCAAAAAATTAAACGACCGGGTGTCTGATCTGTATCGTAAGGAAGATCTTACAGACGCTGATATAGCAGAAATTCACAAAGTAAAAAGTGAACTTGACCAGTACTGGGATTTATTGCACCAGCGTCAGGGACTAAGGGACAATGGCGGAAATCCGGACCACGCAAAGATCCGCTCGGCTGAGACGATAAAGAATTATAAAAACTGACATTGCCGGTCAATCCATCTGCTGTCAGAAAACTTACCATTCAGCACCGGCAAACTCTGTTTTTGCCAGTATAATAAATTAAAGTTCGTAACCGTGAAAAAGCGCGTAATTGTCTGCGGAGCCACAGGCAAAGTGGGCGGATCAGTAATAGAACGACTTCTGTCAGAAAAAGCTTTCCGGGTGGTTGCGCTGACCCGCAGTTCCGGATCAGCCGCAGCCGAAAAGCTGCGCCTCGGCGGTGCAGAAATCGTTGAAGCTGATCTGGCCGACCTTGAAAGCTTGTTACGCGCATTCCGTGATGTTCATGCCGTTTTCGCTGTAACGCAGCCATGGGATAGCCAGACCGGAAGGTACAATGTAGCAAAAGAAATAATCCAGGCGAAGAACATTCTCTGGGCATGCCGGGAGACCGGCATCAGTCATTTGATTTACACCTCTTTTCTGAACAGCGGACAAAGACAAACTGGCGTAAGCTTTGTTGACAGCAAAATAAGAATCGAAGAATTGATCATGGCCTTTAAAGTTTCTTATACGATCCTGCGTTGCGGGCCATTTATGGATAATTTGCAAATCAGTACAGAGCGTGGTAGGATAGCCGGAAAATACGGAAACGAAACGCCTGTACCTTATACCGCGCTTTCTGATATCGGCCGTTTGGCAGACGTTGTTCTGCATCAACCGGCAAGCTACAAAAATACAATTTTAAATCTCTTCAATTCGCCGGTCAGTGGCCGGCAGCTTGCTCTAGCCGCAACGGAGTTGACCGGTAAAAAATTTATTTACATCGCAGAATCAGCGGTTGTACAGTATTTCAGATATCCGGAAACGCTGAAACTCAGGCTGTATTTTAACAGAAACAAGGTTTCATTTAATCGGACCGTTAATTTGTGCCCTACAGAAGTTAGCGGGAAAAGATTTGTATTAAAATCATTCGGAGCATTCTTATCCGAATTACCGCCGGAATAACCGCGATCTTTACTCCTGGACAGCCCTTAAGGCAAAATACATTACCTCCGGTCATGCTGAAACATTTAAAGCATGTAAACCTAGCTAGATAAAAATAGCCGTTGACATCATTCATATCTGAAGCGATAGGCGTTATGTAGCCATCCGGACAAACGAGCGCAACACTGATATTTAATCTGTATTCCTTGATTAATGCGTTATAATTTGCATAAATTATTGTTAATGATTTACTGAATTCAACTTCAGCATCAAAGAGCAATAATTTCCATTTAATGCACCATTAATTGTTTTGAAAAACAATTACCGTCAGCCTCTGCATATGTTAATTTTTTCATATTGAATTTGTCCGTTCACGATTTCATATAAAATCAGATGCAGGAGATTAAGGCTGCTGGTCTTCCTTTTATAAAAAGCGTGTACCCTACTCTAAGTCATTAGACCATAAAATATTATGAAAAAGCATAATATAATAATATGTGATGCCACAGGGATTCAGGGCGGTGCTTTGTTGATGATATGAAGAATTGATGAATTATCTCGGGGACAGCTTTGATACGCGCAAATGGCATATCACTTTTGAACAGCTTGTCGAGCCAATAAACATTGACCTTGCACAGCCTGTGCCATTGGTTCGATTTTAAATGAATCAGTGACCAACGCTAAATATGTTTTTGTAAGTGGTGGCGGGGAGATTTTGGTAGTTCTCCAGGTAATTAAAGAAAACTATCTGTTTTTGACAATTGCAGATAACGCAAAAGGCTTACCTTCTGACTTCGATGTCGAAAATAGATCAACATTAGGTATGGAAATTATGAAAGCCCTGAGCATGTAACAGGGAAGTGAATTTAAGATCAGAAAAAAAGCCGGTGTAAATATTAGCATCGAGTTCAAAACAAAAAGAAAACTGAACTTGATAACTCATGAAGGAAGGAATGAATTATACCGGCAGAACTACTACCGACATTCTGGCTGATTGAGCTATTTTATTCCCCAATGGAGCTATTTTGATTTCTATTTAACAGAGACCTTTGATCTGTTCAATCGGGTAATGATACTCCATTGAATTTTTAAAAGAACAATTTAAGTTAAATATTATGAAAAATACAATTTTAGTAGCCGGTGCAACCGGTAACCTAGGTTCAAAGATTGTTGATGCCTTGATAAGCAGAGGTGCGGAAGTTCGCGCTTTGGCACGTCCGTCAAGTGACGACGCGAAATTGAAGGCTTTAGCAGCCAAAGGGGTTAAAGTTTTTTTGAGCGAAATGGATGACAAAGATTCGCTGATTGCCGCATTTACCGGGGTGGATACTGTTGTATCGGCCCTGCAAGGTTTGCGTGAAGTAATTGTAGATACACAGAAATCACTGTTGGATGCTGCAGTGGAGGCTGGGGTGCCACGATTTATCCCATCTGATTTCTCCACTGACTTTACCGAATTGGCGGATGGTGATAACCGTAACTTCGACTTGAGAAGAGAGTTTCATCAGTATCTTGACAAAGCGCCGATCGCATCTACTTCGATTTTTAATGGTGCGTTTGCTTATGTAATTTCTATGGGCACCCCTTTGCTTGATCAAAAGAATCTTACAATAGGTTATTGGGAAGATGCGGATTGGGCTTACGATGCCACAACGGTAGAAAACACCGCTGAATTTACCGCTGCAGTTGCCTTGGATAGTTCCGCCCCTAAAAAACTGCACATCGCCGGTATGCGGATAAATGCTCAGCAAGTAAAGTCGGTAGTGGAAGAACTTACCGGGAAAACTTTTGAACTTAAACATTTAGGAAGCCGGGTGGCATTTACAGGTACTATCCGTCAAATGCGCTCAGCCGATCCGGACGGCGAAAAGGAGCTTTATCCTCAATGGCAAGGTATGCAATACCTGCTCAGTATGTTCACCGTACCGGCGCAACCGCTGGACAATGATCGCTATCCGGATATTCACTGGACAAACGCAAAAGAATTTCTGAAAAGTCAGGTATTATAACACAAATCCAGGCACAGAAATTTAATATTTATTTGGCTAAAAACAATTAAGGTATGCAGATAAAAGGCTGCATACCTTTAAAAATCAATAACATGTCAAAAAAAACAAAAAATATAATAGTCACATTACTTTTGGCTCTAATCGCGATCATCTTTTTGGGTAGTGCTATCGGTAAAATTTCCGGCAGTGAACAAATGATGAAAATGGCGACCGGTTTTGGTTTCAGTGAAATGGATTTTAAGGTTTTAGGCCTTATCGAGATTGTAGGAATTGCCCTATTTATATTTCCAAGGACCGGAGTTTTAGGGGCATTATTACTTACCGCTTATATGGGCGGAGGAATTGCTACCCATTTGCAGCACGGTCAAACCATTCTTATTCCCGTACTAATTGAGTGTTTAATTTGGATAACTGCTGCTATCCGTTTTCCGGAACTTTTAGTACAACTAACCTACCGTACTGATAAAGCACTTTAGCCGGACTCGAATATCACCAAAAACATCAGCACCTACAGTTTAAAAAGAGAAAATGCGCGGTCATTAGATTCTGCAACTATAGTCGGGTTTTAAAGTATAAATGGATTACTATTAAAAAAATCAAGTAAAATATCATGAGTATACCACATGTAACCAATATTGAAGATAAACAAGCGTTTTGGATGGTAGATACCCTATGGGTAATATTAGCAGAAGGAAAAGACACCGACAACAACTTTTCACTGATGTGGCAGATCGGAAAGAAAGGCTCCGGCCCTGGCCCTCACTTCCATGAACAGGATGAAGCTTTCTTTGTGATGGAGGGCGAGATCACTTACATGGCAAATGACGAAATTTTGTCAGCAAAAGCCGGGTCATTTGTATGGATACCAAGAGGTACCGTTCATGCCTTTAAAGTGATCAGCGAAACGGTTAAGGTATTAAATATGTATACACCCTCTGGATTCGAGCAGGTGATCAAAGCAGGCGGTACGCCTGCCGAAGCGTTCACTGTTCCGCCGGAAGATTTTAAATATTTAGATAAAATGGCAGCCGTTCGCGAAATGTTTAAAAAAGTGGGAATGCATGTTGTAGAAACCCCTGATAAATTAAGAGAGTCCTCGAAAAATAATATGTCTTAGCTATCGTATCAACAGCAAATTACCTTGGCGCTACGTCTGCGCGGGGAATTTGCTGTTATTGATTTGGTTAACATATTTTTTGGGAGTGGTTCCATAATGCTTACTGAACAAGCGGCTAAAATGGCTAAGGTTGCTGAAGCCGAGCGCATAACCGGCTTCAGATACTGAATATCCACTCCGCATTATTAAATCACCAGCTTTTTCCATCCTGGCTTTTTGATAATAGTTATAAATACTGTCACCGAATACCTGCCGGTATAAATCTGTTAGTTTCGAAATGCTCATATCGGCAATTTTAGTTAACTCGGTAAGCTGGGGTGGTTTTCCAAGGTCTGCAACAATATTGTCCTTTACTGCGATCAATCTACTGGCATCAACCTTATTAATTGGAAAATGTTTGATCGTATCACGCTGTAATAGACTATCAAATAGCAGGTATAGCAGCTCCTGCACACGTATCCAAACAACCAGCCCGCTCATTTCATTTCCAAACTCAACAGAAATGATGGCTTTTAAGCAGTTCTGCATATTTAGGTTCATCCGTTCAAAAAAAAGGAAGCCTTTATCGTCTGTGAGGATTTGCGATGCAGCGGCATTCATCGATTTTATGTTTAACAATTTTTGCAAAGCGGTCCTTGAGGTGCTGACGTTAATAAAAAAAATCTCGTGTTCCGAAGGGAAAAACATTTCTGAAGCGATGTTGGTAGAAGTAATCCGAACTGTTTTGACATCAGCGAGTGCGGTCTTATCCACGGCCACCTTTTCATGATAATCAGGCGGAGCCTGGTAGATATGGAATAATGCATTGATCTTTTCATTAGCGTCTTCACTGGCAGATCGCTGTAATATTAGTGCTTCTTTTAGTATATAGTGATGAATGATCAACGAAAAGTCCGGCGTAAGGCGCATCCGTTTTATTATACCTTGACCTAAAGAATCCGGAATGACTATACCGTCATTTTCGACTACTGCACCAATGTGTTCAGCAAACGCGTTGAGAAAGTTAAAACCTGCATTTGGTGTAAATTCAAATCTCATTGTGAAAAGTTCGCATGCTTACTTAAACAGTAATTTAGTTTATCAAATCTTAACGCATTAATCAAAAAGCCAGACAGGTAAACGTCGTCTGCAGTTGAAGTTAATAAAATTTAATCAATCTGACATTTACAATCATTGATTTTTTATACTCTTATCTTCATTGGATCAGGCCCTATAATCTTACGATGTTCTATTCAGGATAATTTCATTAATTCCCTCCCTATCCTAAGTTTGAATTCTATGGACTAGGGAACTCATCACCTTTTGCTGCCAAGAAAATTAAGCAGAATCCGCAGTTTTACGCAAATTTATCCAGACTATGCAATTGCTCGTACACTTTGTTCCGGCGGCTTTGCATTACGGGCATTTGCGTAAGGAAGTTAGATGAAAAATTCTATTTGCACGATCCGGCTTAAAAAAAGGCAGATTTGGATACTTTTTTTATTTAGTGGTTACCCACCTTTGTATAAAGAAAATGAAAAATATACTAATTACAGGGGCTACGGGTCAAATGGGTAAAGTTGTGGTTGATACACTGCTTAAAAAGATTTCGCCAGACCGGATTAACGCGATATCCCGTAAAGCAGAGAATCTGGCTAATCTGAAAGAAAAGGGCATTAATACTTTTCTAGGAAGCTACGAAGACGTTGAGTCGCTCGAAAAAGCTATGCTTGGTGTAGAGACTGTTCTGCTAATCTCGGCAGGCGACCAGGGGGATAGAATGCAGGAACACCGGAATGTAATTGATGCTGCAATGAAGTCAGGCGTTCATAATATTGCCTATACAAGCCGGTCATTGCAGGACAGATCAACACTGATGAATACCTTAATGAAGGATCATTTTGACACAGAGGATCTTATCAGGCAAAGCGGCTTGAACTATATTATTTTCCGTAATGCGCTATACATGGAATTTTTGCAATACTTTGTAAATAAAGACCAGTTAGACAAAGGAATATTTCTTCCGGTTGGTGATGGCAGGGTGGCATTTACCTTCCGCGCGGATCAGGCTGAAGCGATGGCCAATGTTTTATTAAATAATAAGTTTGACAACAAAGTGTATCAATTCACAAGTAATGAAACTTACTCATTTTTTGATATAGCCCATATATTAACAAAGCTATCGGGAAAAAATGTCAGATATACACCTGTGGAATTGAGTACATTTGAAGAAAGCATGAAGCAACGCGGATTACCGGATGGGGCCATTAAGAAAATGGGAGGTTTTTTAATGGATATTAAAAACTCCCAGGAAGCTGTCGTAGGTCATGATCTTGAATACAACTTAGGCCGCGCACCCTTGACTTTGGAAAAAGGATTGAAATTGCTGTTTGATTTATAATGTCTGTCAAAGATTCACCATATCATATTAAAAGCATCGCCGAGTATCACAGGTTTATGGAATTACCTAAACCACATCATCCTTTATTGACTGTAGTGAACTTTAATGAGATTAAACGCAAGTTGGATAATGTTCCCCAAAGCATTATCCATTACTTTTATTCCATAGCCTTGAAACGAAACTTTCAAGGCAAATTAAAATACGGACAGCAGGATTTCGATTTCGATTCGGGCATGATGCATTTCATGTCACCAAAACAGCTACTCACGATTGGTGGTCATCAAGAAACTAACGTAAAACATTCGGGATGGTTATTGCTGATCCACCCCGATTTTCTTTGGAATACCACTTTGGCGAAAAAGATAAAAGGATATGAATATTTTAGCTATAAGGTAAGTGAGGCGTTGTATTTATCAGAAAAAGAAGAAGTGTTAGTTTCCGGAATAGTTCAAAATATCGAGCAGGAATATCAAAGTAGTATCGACAGCTATAGTCAGGAGGTTATCATTTCACATATCGAATTATTGCTCACTTATTCGGAACGCTTTTACCAGCGTCAGTTCATTACCCGGAAGATTGCAAACCATAAGATATTAATTCATTTGGAAGCATTGCTCATTGAGTGTTGCAAAGGCAGCAAGTTAGCGGCTAACGGCTTTCCTACTGTAAAATATGTTTCAGAAAAATTAAATGTTTCACCTAATTACTTAAGCCGGCTTCTGAAAACACTAACAGGGCAAAGCACTATCCAGATTATTCAGGACAAGCTGATTGACTTTGCAAAAGAAAGATTATCAACTACGGAATTATCGGTAAACGAGATAGCGTATGAACTTGGATTTGAACATCCCCAGTCTTTTAGCAAGTTTTTCAAAATCAAAACGAATACAACGCCATTGGAATTCAGAAACACTTTTAATTGATTCACTTTTATAGAAATCTCTTAAACTGACATAATTAACTGTTTATCTTGCAGATATGGCTGCTTAGATGATCCCTTTAGATTACGAAGTAGCTCTTTCCCATAACCTTTTGGAAACTTTGTAATGCTAGCTCTTATCAGCATTTTTGTGCTGATATGAGCTAGCTTTTCATTGATCAATTTAATGGGTCATTTTTGTATGGATTAAAATGAATGCAATACCGCTCCTTCATATAACTGAAATACAGAAAAACTTGGGTAGAGACCCAATCAGTTGCGGGTACATATACCAAAGATTTTCTTTAGCAAATGCCCCAATATTCAAAGCATGCCGCATGGATGTTTATTTTATTGCCTTATTGCATAAAGGTAGCTTGACATTGGAAACGGATTTAGTTTCACATGTCATAAGGTCACCGGCAATTTATGCAATGGCACCGGCTACAATTCGAAATATTACTAGCACAAGTGATGATTTTGATTGTGAAGTTATTTTTTTTGAAGAAGCATTTTTCGTTGAGCAAATGGCAGACCCTACTATTCTGAACAGGTATGAATGCTTTTATAACGAAAATCGATCTAATACTACGATCTCAAAAAGACAATTTAAGAATTTTTCTTCCTATTTTAATATGATCAGAGAAAAAAGTGAATTGGACGTTAAGTACAACACAGAAATTATCCGAAATTTCATCCAAATCTTACTACTTGAAGTTGCGACAACGAATAGTAAAAATTCAGGTAAAAACAAGTTCACCCATAATCAGCTCGTAGCTTCCACATTTAATAAAAACTTAGAGAGATCCTATACCGGGAACCATCAGGTAAAATACTATGCTGAATTACAAAACCTTTCAGCCAAATATTTCTCAAGAATCATCCAGCAACAAACAGGCAAAACTGCTGGTGATATCATAGACGAAAAAATAATGCTTGAAGCCAGGGCATTATTAAAAAACCGAGCGTTGACAATAAAAGAAATCGCACAGTTAATAGGATTTAGCGATGCCTCTCACTTTGGAAAATTTTATAAAAACCTTACTGGTTTTTCTCCGCAACAATATCGGAAATCGATGAATTAAACTCCCTTTTAACCTGTTTTAGTAACATTTATACCTTGTGGCTTAATCGTATAGTCAGACCTTTGTACTAATTATTAACGCAGAAATTCCTGCATAAAAACATTGTCATGAATTATCAATTTATTTTATGGATAGCATTATTATCCTACGCACTACACATTCTTGAGGAATACTTCTATAATTGGAGGGATTGGGCAAATAAGACATTTCATATTACTGCAAGCTGGACAGATTTTTATCTCGTCAATACGTTTGTGCTGTTTTTTGGATTAACTTGTGCGTCGATTGGCTGGAACTGTTTTTGGATAGCGCTATCCTTCCCGGGATTTATGTTGGTAAATGCGGTTGTCTTTCATATTACCCCAATAATAAGGTATCGCAATTTTTCTCCCGGCATAATAACGTCTTTGATCTTATTTTTGCCGGTGGTTGGGTTTTCTTATTACTACGCCTATCGAAATGGCGCGCAAATTTCGGACTTTGTCATATCTTTAGCTATAGGTGCTATATTAATGTACTATCCAATAATTCTCCAAAACACCAAAAACAAAGCTTTCTTTCAGCAATAATTAACAACATCTCTTGGGACATGCGATAAAGTTTATCACTTGTCCCATTTTTATACTCGTTAGGTTTTTATTTATCAGTTAAATAAGTATATGCCCCCTAGTTTTAGGGGTTCGAACTTTTAAACATCAGATGTGAAATTTTCGGGGTATATCGAGTCAATAAGTTTCCTTTTTCCGTAATGGTCGACCTTACCGTATATTGTATTCAGGCTATTACCCTAAAAAAACTGCAACCAGCGTCTTCAAAACTCGTTTACGCTCATCTGATTACCGCCCAGATCACTTATCATGTTGTTCAGTACCATGGTCTCCCGATCTCCTTGCACTTTCAACGCGGAAATCCGAGGCTTCTAATCGTCATTTAATAACAACTCCTTGAGTTGAGTTATCTTGTTGTTTAATACGTTTATTCGGTAATGAAAACATTAATGAGGCAAACACTATCCAGATTATTCAGGACGAGCGATTGAATTTGCAAAAGAAAGAATATCAACGACGGAATTATCTGTAAACGAGGTAGCGTATAAACTTAGATTTGAACTCCCCAGGCTTTTAGCAAGTTTTATTTTAATCAGAACGAGTACAACGCCTTCAGAATTTAGAAGCACTTTTAGTTGATGTATAGGTATCAGAATGCAGTTTTTATTAAATTTGTATTTACCTAAATGTCGGCAAAATGATGACAGATTTCGAAAACTTTATAAAATCAAGGGTAGTAATTAATCAGTCTGAACTGGAGCAGATACTTTGCGCATTTAGCAGAAAAACTATTGAAAAAGGGCAGTTAATTTTAAAGAGGGGTCAGACCGCTCATCAGTATTTTTATATTCAATCAGGGACAGTTCGTTTTTTTTTCGGTGAGTTTGACGCGCAATTAACCGCCTGGGTGATTTTTAAAAATGAATTCTTTGCAGAAATATCAAGTTTGAATCCTCAAAAACCTACCCGGTTCAATATCGAGGCTACTGAAAAAACTGAATTATTATGCATCAGCAAAGCAGATATGGATAGGTTATATCAGCAATTTCCGGTATGGCAGGAATTCGGAAGGAAGTTATGGGAGGAAATGTCGATCAGAATGATTGACCGCATCCTTACTTTTCAAACAAAAACTGCTGAAGAGCATTACCTGGAATACTTAAACACACCCGATTTTCTTCAAAAAGTCCCGGTTAACCAAATTGCCTCTTATTTGGGAATAACGCCTAATGCACTTAGCAGGATCAGAAAAAACATCAAGTAGCTAATCTACCATTTGGTAGATTTACGCATACCCACTGCCGGTATATTTGTAACATCAAAACGATGTTAAAAATGAAGCCAATCATATTAGTTGCCGGAGCAACAGGTAATTTAGGGCAAAGGATCTGCCGCGAATTAATTAAAATTAATGCTGAAGTACGGGCTATTGTTCGTGTTGGAAGCAAAAAGGAAACGGTGGATGCCCTGGAACAAATGGGCGTCGATATTTACGAGGTAGACTGGTCCGTCCAGGAAGAACTGATCGGCTCTTGCCGGGGCCTATCCTGTGTAGTTTCTGCACTGACCGGTTTACACGACGTTATAGTGGAAGCGCAGCTTAAGCTTTTAAATGCGGCTGTCTCTGCAGGTGTCCCCCGGTTTATTCCTTCCGATTTTTCGAGTGACTTCACACAAATTCCGCTGGGCGAAAACCGGAACTTTGACCTCCGGAAAGAGTTTCAGTATCATTTAGATAGCAGTAATATTAAAGCCACTTCCATCTTCAACGGGGCATTTTCTGATATCTTACGGTATAACACGCCTTTGTTTAATGTAAAGGACAAAACGGTAACTTATTATGAGGATAAGGCAGATTGGGAAATAGACTTTACAACAATGGACAATACGGCTGAATATACGGCAGCTGCAGCCATTGATGATGACGCCCCGCGTTT
The DNA here is from genome assembly GCF_004054195.1 of Mucilaginibacter gilvus. Taxonomy (GTDB): domain Bacteria; phylum Bacteroidota; class Bacteroidia; order Sphingobacteriales; family Sphingobacteriaceae; genus Mucilaginibacter; species Mucilaginibacter gilvus. The sequence continues at coordinate 23,676 of NZ_SBIW01000026.1, forward strand.
TTTAAGGATAGCCAGTTTCCGGGTCACCCCTAACCAGTTAGTTGCCCTGAGCGTGCTGCACAAAGGCGGCGGATTTCAACTGATCAACCGCGGCTCAATGCAAAGCTTTTCCGAATACAACAAGCATCAACGGGCGTCCAATCCCGATGGAGAAAATGAATTATACCCCAGGTGGCAGCAGGCACAATATTTATACAGCATGTTTTTAGTGCATCACACCGAACTTGATAATAACAGGTACAACGGCATAAGCTGGTCGCCGATTGAACAAAATATTTAAATACGCTAAAAAAGAAATTATGAAAAACGAAATAGAAAATAATGACCACTTATATTCAGACGAGGAACTGATCAAAAGCTGGCCGGGGTTTGTAAATAAATATGTCACCGTAAACGGCCTACAATTACACTATGCAGAAGGTGGCAGCGGCAAACCGCTAATTTGTTTACCGGGCTGGCCACAAACCTGGTATTCATTCCACACGATTGCCCCCCAACTTGCAGCGCAGTACAGGGTGATCGTTGTCGATATCAGGGGAATGGGAACTTCAGGTAAACCCGAATCAGGCTATGACAAAAAAACAATGGCCGGTGATATTTACGCGCTTGTGCAACAGCTGGGATTAGAAAAAATCAATATCCTCGGACATGACATTGGCGGCATGGTCGCCATGAGCTTTGCATTTAATTATCCGGAGGCAACCGAAAAACTGATCATCATGGATGGCTCACATCCGAGCGAAGGAATGATGCAAATGCCTTTAATGCCTATGCCTGGTATGTTTACCGAAAAGATGAGTGGGAACGCGCCTTATGCCTGGTGGATGGGTTTTAATCAGGTAAAAGGACTTCCGGAAAAAATCCTGGTGGGAAGATTTCATTACCTGATGGACTGGCTGTTTAATTATACCATGATTGACGATAGCAAAATGTCGGCGTTCGACCGGGCAGTTTATGCATCCGCTTACAATAAAACCGATCAAATCCGCGCCTCCAACGCCTGGTACCAGGCATTTAATCAGGATATTGCCGACTCAAAAACTTACTCTAAACTGGAAATGCCTGTGCTGGCTATTGGAAGTTATATCAGTTACAACTTTATGAAAATGGGGATACCTTATGTGGCTGAAGATTATAAGGTAACCGGGATACAAGACAGCGGCCATTACCTTGCTGAGGAACAACCCGAAGCTGTTCTTGAAGCATTAATTCCTTTCCTTGGCGAATAACCTCACCATGTTGTATAGAGCAGGCACGTTTCATTGCTTGCTCTTTACATTTTGGTCATAATGGAGTTTGGAATTTGCTTAATCCCTCCACAACATGTGAATGCGCTTTTTAAAAGTCTCTTCAAACATTTGCCGTTGTAGCCGGCTACGGGAAAAATCATATACCATAATTCATTATCAGGTGCTAACCAAGGAAGTGCATTTGTAAATGCCTTATTGAATAGCCGAAACTGGGATGTCTGAAACACGTCCCTGCAATTCAAAAAATTCACGCATTTGATAATAAATTTTTCCCTTGTCGGACATCATTTAAAATGAAAGATCACATCGCCGCAAACCTATTTAGACTAACCGGCTCCCGTTTCTGATCATGGCATCCCGTTCCGGCCGCGCTTTCCGCTATATCTTCTTCGAAGGATGCCGCTTCTATCGCGGATGCATCCCATGCCCGCAGATCAGGTTCATCCATTAGCTTCGCTAAAAGGCTTCTCCAGATCCCGGGCCGCGCTGCAAGAGCCCCTGACGCCGATGCCGCCGCTTTTCGGAGCAGACCGTACGCTCCGCTTAACCTGGCTGCTCCGGCGGACACATCCGGCATCAGGGCACTTGCTTTGGGGCGATTTTTGTTGGTAGCGCCCGTTCATCCGGTTCATTCATTCCGTCTTACTCCATTGTTTCACCAGATCCCGGGCTGGCGCAAAAGCCTGCCGGCCGTATGCCCCCGACACAAGCCGGATCAGACCGTACGCTCCGCTTAACCTGGCTGATCCATCGCGCCCATCCGGCCGTCAGGCACTTGCTTTTTAATTGCTGTCGGGTTTATCCAGTTGGCGAATAAATAATCCTTTCGCATACCGCCTTAATCCGTTTTTATCGAACGGGCAAAAAGCACAGCTAAGTTCGTGACCGGTGAATCTTTTGGGTTGTCAAAAGACTACGGCATAAACGGCTGCCTCCCCGCTCTGGCGGGTCCCCTCCAATTATTCCGTTTCCTTTTGCCCGCTACCGGTCACATACTGCTGCTTTCTTTTTCCCCTCCTCATAAAAACAAAATGAAGAGGCTGGCAAAAAAGAAAAAGATTTTTAAACATAAAAAAGAAAAATATGGCAAACTGGTGCAGCAACAGCGTAGAGTTCATTGGCGAACACAGCCAATTCGAGCAATTAACATCCCTATTTCAGGCGATGGCAAAAAAAGAGAAAAAGGAAGAGCGGGGGCAGCTCCCAACATTCGTGAAAGAAGAAAGAGGGCATTTATTCTGCATCCGATGGGAAGACGGCATTTTAAATTATGAAACGAAATGGGCTCCCAACACAAACATTATCGTACAGATTGCCGACAAGTTCGGCGTTGGTTTCAAACTGAATTATACCGAACCCGGCATGGAAATCTTTGGCGAATCCACCTACACCGATGGTTGCCTGGAGGATATCTGTTTAGATAATGACGATACCTCCCGGTACGAGTACAACGAGGACGACAGCACTTACCGATTTGAAAATCAGAATTACGAATGCAGCGAAGAAATCCAGGAAATATTGCTTGAACGCAAAAAGGCAATTAAACGCCTGCAAGACCTTGACCCGACAAATAACAATTAATTCATCATCAAATCAATATTATCATGGCACACAATCTTAATTTCAATCAGCAAAATAATGAATACAGCTTTTTCAGTGTAAAAGAAAAAGCATGGCATAACCTCGGCAGGATAGTAGACCGCTACCCTACCAGCGCCGAAGCCATCCAATACGCAGGACTTGACTACAGCGTAGAAAAACGACCTTTATTTACCTACGATACCGAAAATCATTACGGCGAAACAGACCTTATTATTCCTGAAATTAAAGTCCCGAATTACTACGCTACCGTAAGGACTGATACAGAAGACGTACTCGGTGTAGTGGGCAGGGATTACGAAATTGTTCAGAACGTTGATGCCTTCCAATTTTTTGATGCCATCGTTGGTGGTGGGGATGGCATTCTTTATGAAACAGCAGGAGCATTAGGAAAGGGCGAGCGGATTTTTATAACTGCTAAGCTTCCTGATTATGTCCGGGTAGGCAAAGACGACCTGATTGAGCAGTATTTGTTCCTGACCACCTCGCACAACGGTTTTGGCAGTATTACAGCCGCCTTTACCCCTATCCGTGTGGTGTGCAACAATAGTGCGACTCGTTGTGCAGCCTAATAAGCTGTACGGGTCTCACCCGTAAGGGTGGATTTAACTTTTAATCAATCCAGTGGAATGCTGGTGTTAGCGGCTTATCTAATAAAGTCCATCCGAC
>NZ_SBIW01000027.1 GCF_004054195.1 Mucilaginibacter gilvus
TAATGAGTTTTGCTATCCTTGCTGCTACCGCCAGCGATGCCGACTTCTGGTCCGCATATACGCTCACCGGCAGCTTCTCGTAACGGGTCTCTTCCAGTAAATTTAATCTTGCCATAAAAATTGTTTAGGGTTGTATTGGTGTACAATGGGTTAAAACAAATATATAGGATATTTAGATACAGGGCATTTTAATTTACATTTGCTATACTGCCTAAAACAGGTAAATTACACACATGCCAGCATTAAACCAAAACCTGCAGAAACTATTTGCCGCCGCCCAAAAAGAGGAAAGGTTGGGTATCGGACTCATGTCGGGCACCTCGCTGGATGGTTTGGATATTGCCCTGTGCCGTTTTAGTGGCAGCGGATTGCAAACCAAATTTAAGCTCATCAACTTCGTTACCATACCTTATGAAGAATCTTTTAAAAAAGAAGTGCAGCAGGTGTTCGCCAAAAAGCAGGTGAGTTTGGAGCAGGTAACTTTGCTAAACGCCTATATAGGTACGTTCCATGCCGAACTGATACTACAGGCACTCGCCGAATGGCAAGTTAATCCGTCAGATGTTGATTTCATCGCCAGCCACGGGCAAACTATTTATCATGCGCCAAAACGCTTGCATCAGCAAGAGAACTACGGCAATGCCACACTTCAAATAGGCGATGCCGACCATATCGCCGTAAAAACCGGCATCTTAACCATCAGCGATTTTCGGCAGAAACATATTGCGGCCGGTGGTGAAGGGGCTCCCCTGGCTTTATATGGCGATGTGCTTTTAGGCAGCAAACCCGGCGAGAACCGCGTACTGCTCAATATTGGCGGCATTGCCAACCTTACGTATTTACCAGCCGATGCGGATTACAGCAAAGTAATGTGTACTGATATTGGCCCCGGCAATACCTTGATCGATGCCGCCTGCCGCGCTTATTTTGATAAACCTTTTGATGAAGATTCGGCGATAGCCTACTCGGGTACCGTAGATGAAACCCTGCTGGATGCCCTGCTGCACCACCCCTTTTTTAACGAAAACCTACCAAAAACCACCGGCCCGGAATTGTTTAACCTTGATTTTGTTGCCGATGCCCAGCAAGCCACCCGCACACTCAACATAGCTAAAGCAGATCTGGTAGCTACGCTCAGCGCCTTTACCGCACGCAGCATCGCAAGGTTCATAGGTGCCAATTTTCCCGTAGCAGATTTAAAGCTATTCACCAGCGGAGGCGGGGCGCGAAATCCTTTTGTCATTGATCATATTCGCAAGGCGCTACCCAATGCCACTATTGCCGATACTGGCGAACTGGGTATTAACCCGGATGCCAAAGAGGCTATATTGTTTGCCCTTTTAGGCAACGAAGCCCTCTGTGGCGAGCCGATTGCGATCGGCAGCAACCCGGCGGTATTGATGGGGAAATTTAGTTTTTCGGGGTAAGGTTCGGTGGTGAATAACTGCATTATGGATGCAGTGGAAACCCCGGAATGGAGCCCCCGCTTCTATCAGCGGGGCGGAATGAGGAGTTGTAACGGAAAGCCCGGGCCGAAGGCAATGCCATAAATTATCATCGTACTGGTTTTGGGCGAGATCGGTGATAAAGCAATCGGAAAAGGAAAAATTATTTTTCGCGCCTTTGCGTAAAATTAAATACTCAACATCCCAACATCTCTACACCTCTCTGCTAAACCTCCGTTTACTCTGCGGTTAAAAACCCACCTCCAATTCCCCCCAAAAACATTTATATTCGAACCAAATTTTACCGCAATGACTTTATATAAATTCTTCCTCCTGCTGCACTCCGGGTTCAGACACATCGCAATGGTGTTGATCCTGATGGCTATCCTTCAATCGCTGGTCGGTTGGTTTGGCAAAAAGGCCTACACCGAAGGCAACCGCAAAATCAATTTGTTTGCCTTGATATCGGCACATACGCAGCTTTTGATAGGCCTGGTATTGTATTTTATCAGTCCGTTTGTCGTGTTTGCAAAAGGTACTATGCACGATGCACAAGCCCGTTACTGGACGGTAGAGCACATCAGCATGATGATCTTCGCGATCGTATTGATCACCATCGGGCACTCCAAATCCAAGAAAGAAACCCTGCCTGAAAGCAAGCACCGCACCATCGCTATTTTTTATACACTCGCTCTAATAGTGGTAGTTGTGGCGATTATGCAGAGCAAACGCGCTTTTTTTGGCATGAGTAATTAAAAAAAAGCAGAAAAAGTTTGCAATCTCAATTTTCTTTATAAATTTGCTCCCCGATCATGAAAAAAACTTTGAACAATATCTATTGGTGGCACCAAACTAAAATTTGGCAGCCGGATAGTTTTTGACATGCATTACTAATCAAATATAAACCTATATTGAAACCCGGCGACCCCAATTCGTCGGGTTTTTTCTTTTTACAAACTATTGAAAATGACAACTTTTAAAATAAATACTACACATAAAAAGCTGCTTGCAGATACCACCACGCCGGTTAGCATTTACCTGCGGCTACGGGATGTTTTCCCCAATTCGCTGCTGCTGGAAAGCTCGGATTACCACAGCCGCGAAAACAGCATGAGCTATATCTGCTGTATGCCCATCAGCGGTTTTGTGCTGGATAATGATGAGCTGAAAAAAAGCTTCCCGGATGGCAGTACAGAAGTGAGCGCACCCGGCACCTTTGAACTAACGGACGAGATCAACAGCTTTTTAAGCCGTTTTGAAACCGACGCGCAAACCACTAAAATAATTTCTAACGGCTTGTTCGGTTACTTTACCCACGAGGCGGTGGAGCATTTTGAAACTATTAAACTAAAGGAAACAGCCGATAACCCCCGCAAGATCCCGGTGATGCAGTACCACATCTACGGCTACATCATAGCGGTAGATCACTTTAAGAACGAACTTTACATTTTCCACAACCAGGTAGAAGGCCAGCCCGAAACAAACGGTTTGGAAAAACTGGAATACCTCATCAAAAATAAAAACTTCCCCGAGTACACTTTTGAGAGCAAGGAAGCGGAGCAATCCAACCTCACCAACGAGGAGTTTATAGCGATAGTGGAGAAAATGAAAACGCACATTTACCGAGGGGATGTGTTCCAGATAGTACCGTCGCGGGCGTTCTCGCGTAAGTTTTTGGGCGACGAATTTAACGTGTACCGCGCGCTGCGTTCTATCAACCCATCGCCGTACTTATTCTATTTCGATTTTGGCGATTTCCGCATCTTCGGGTCATCACCCGAGGCGCAGATCACCATTAAAAATAATGTAGCAAGCATTTTCCCGATAGCCGGAACCTTTAAACGCAGCGGCGACGACGAGAAAGATGCCGAGTTAGCCCGCCAATTGGAGGCGGACCCCAAGGAATCTGCTGAGCACGTAATGCTGGTTGATTTGGCCCGCAACGACCTGAGCCGCCATTGCGACCAGGTAAGCGTAAAGGCTTTTAAAGAAGTGCAATATTACTCGCACCTCATCCACCTGGTATCGCATGTAAGCGGCAGGCTAAAACCGGACGTAAGTTCCTTTAAAATTGTAGCGGACACCTTCCCGGCAGGTACGCTAAGCGGCGCGCCGAAATATCGCGCCATGGAGATCATTGATGCGAACGAAAAAAGCAAACGCAGTTTTTACAGCGGCGCGATAGGTTATTTTGGCTTTAATGGCGATTTTAACCACGCCATCATGATCCGATCATTTTTGAGCAAGAACAATACGCTGCATTACCAGGCAGGCGCTGGCATTGTAGCAGGCTCGGTTGCCGAAAGTGAGTTGAAAGAAGTAGATAATAAAATAGCCGCGCTAAGAAAAGCGGTAGAGTTGGCGACGGAACTATAGCCCCCTAACCCCCTGAAGGGGGAACAGGAGTTTATTAAATTATTAAGACTATCCCGATAAGGGATTTACGATATAAAATGACAAATAGCAATTCAAAAAGCTCCCCCTTCAGGGGGCTGGGGGGCAAAATCCTCATCATAGACAATTACGATTCGTTCACCTATAACCTGGTGCATTTGGTTAATGAAATTGGTCTGGAATGTGATGTTTGGAGGAACGACCAGTTTAAGATAGAAGACGTGGACGCCTACAGCCACATCATCCTTTCGCCGGGGCCGGGCATACCGTCCGAAGCAGGCTTGCTGCTGCCGGTAATTGAAAAGTACGCGCCAACAAAAAGTATTTTTGGTGTGTGCCTTGGTCAGCAGGCCATTGCCGAGGTTTTTGGCGGCAAGTTATACAACCTGCCACAGCCCATGCACGGCATAGCAACGCCCATAAAAGTAACCGACGAAAGCGAGCCGCTTTTTAAAGGCCTGCCCCAAAGCTTTAAGGTGGGCCGTTACCATAGCTGGGTGGTAGAAAAGGACCTGCCTGAGGTACTGACGGTTACCGCTATAGACGAAGCGGACGATTCCGTAATGGCTTTAAGGCATAAAGATTACGATGTGCGCGGCGTACAGTTCCACCCCGAATCGGTGCTGACCGAGTACGGCAAGGAAATGATGGAGAACTGGTTGAAAGGATAAAGATTTATTAAACTAAATTTGTCATCCTGAGCGATAGCGAAGGATCTATTCGCGAACATGCCACGAATAGGACAATTAAATTCCCCCTTCAGGGGGTTAGGGGCACATGAACATACTCGATAAAATAGTCGCACATAAAAAAAGGGAAGTAGACCGCGATAAGCGCGAGACCACTTACATTGAACTGGAGGAATCTGAATATTTCCACCGGGAAACCTACTCGTTCCGTGATTTTTTATTGGCGCCTGAGCGCACCGGCATCATCGCGGAGTTTAAGCGCAAATCGCCATCAAAGGGGATCATTAACGATGAAGCACTGGTAAAAGAGGTAACCAAACAGTACGCTGACGCAGGTGCTTCGGCACTATCAGTACTCACCGACCGCAACTTTTTCGGCGGACGTAAAATGGACCTGAAACGTGCCCGCCGTGCCAACACTATCCCCGTGCTTCGTAAAGATTTTATGATAGACGAGTACCAGGTAGTGGAAGCAAAAGCGCTGGGTGCCGATATTATTTTGCTGATAGCAGCCATCCTTACCCCGGCAGAGATTAAAAATCTTGCCGCCCTTGCTAAAAGCCTGGAGCTAAACGTGCTTTTAGAGGTGCATAACCTGGAAGAGCTGGAACGCAGCATAGATACCAATCTGGATGCCATTGGCGTAAACAACCGCAACCTGGCTGATTTTACCGTTTCGGTACAAAACTCTTACGATTTGGTGGATCATATCCCCAACGAGTTTTTGAAGATCTCCGAAAGCGCCATTAGTGATACCCAAACCATCAAGGACTTGAAGAAAGTTGGTTTCCAGGGCTTCCTTATCGGCGAAAACTTTATGAAACAGGCAGACCCGGGCAAGGCGATGGAAGAGTTTGTGAAGGGGTTGTAGGTGCCTAAGTGTTTATCGGCCAAATTGTAACGATATGTCTGATTTTTTCTTCAACACAAAAACCCTATCTTTGTCCTACTACTATTAAAAAATGTAATTCTCAAACACTCCAACCTATTCACCGTTTTATTCGGTGTATTCCTTTTGCCGGCAGCTATAAGCCGGTCCAAAATTGTTTTACGAATACGCCATACGCATAAATGCGTAAATCCGTGTATCTTTATAATTGATTTATGAAACAGAAATTTTATGATACTGCTGTGAAGCAGGAAAAAGTTGTGCTGGTGGGTGTAATAACACCTAACGAGACCGAAGCACGAGAAAAAGAATACTTAGAAGAATTGGAGTTTTTGGTTGCCACTGCCGGCGGCCTCACCGTGAAGACTTTTACCCAAAAATTACAGCGCCCGGAACGTTCTACTTTTGTAGGCACCGGTAAGTTAGAAGAAATAAAAGAATACGTTGTTGCCGAAGAGATAGACATTGTTGTTTTTGACGATGAGCTTACCCCCTCTCAAATGCGCAACATCGAGCGCGAACTGCAGGTGAAGATATTGGACAGGAGTAACCTTATCCTTGATATTTTTGCAAGTCGTGCGCAAACGGCGCAGGCCAAAACGCAGGTGGAACTTGCCCAATTGCAATATCTACTGCCGAGATTGACCCGCTTGTGGACGCACTTGGAGCGCCAAAAAGGTGGTATTGGTATGCGCGGCCCGGGTGAAAGCCAGATAGAGACCGACAGGCGTTTGATCCTGAACAAGATCTCCCTGTTAAAAGAGCGCCTTAAACTGATCGACCGGCAGAACGAGACCCAGCGCAAAAATCGCCAGCAACTGATACGCGTGGCTTTGGTAGGTTATACCAACGTGGGGAAGTCTACCATCATGAATATGCTGGCAAAATCTGACGTGTTTGCAGAGAATAAACTGTTTGCAACACTGGATACCACCGTGCGCAAGGTGGTAATAGAGAATGTGCCGTTCCTGTTATCAGATACGGTTGGGTTCATCCGCAAATTGCCTCACCATTTGGTGGAGTGCTTTAAATCTACACTGGATGAAGTGCGCGAGGCCGATATTTTGATCCATGTGGTGGATGTATCGCACCCTACTTTTGAAGACCAGATCCGCACGGTTAACGAAACCTTAAAAGATTTGAAAGTGGTTGATAAAAAAACCATCACGGTATTCAACAAGATAGATGCCTTTAATCCCGCCGATCATAACATCGATATAAAGGACACACCACTAACCATGGATGATTTTAATCACAGCTGGATGGCAAAAAATAACGCCCCGGCGATATTCATCTCTGCCACCGAAAAAGAAAACGTGGAAGAGTTTAAAACGATGTTGTACGATGCTGTTAAGAAGATCCATACCGAGCGGTACCCGTACGATAATTTACTGTATTAAAGCACGGCACGGGCTGTAAGAAATATCGAACATCGAATGCTGAACGCCGAATGTCGAAGTAAAAAAAACTTTGATATTCGGCGTTTATATTTTGCTCCTCGTTCAGGGGGCTGGGGGCCTCTGCTCTTCCCAAATACTGCACAAATGCAATATCGTTTCCACCGCTTTTTGCATATCCTGTACACTTACCCACTCTTGTTTCCCATGAAACGCGTGCTCTCCTGCAAAAATGTTGGGCGTAGGCAAACCCATAAAAGATAACCGCGAGCCATCGGTACCGCCGCGGATGCTGCAAAGCTTGGGTTCCATACCGGCACGGCGGATGGCTTCCATTCCGTAATCAACAATTTGGGGGTGCTGTGCCAGCACATTCTTCATGTTGCGGTACTGGGGTTTTACGTCAAGCGTATAAGTGCTGTTCGGGAAGTTTTTCAATACCTCTTCGGTAATTTTCCGTATCGCGTCTGCGTGGTTTACCAGCAATCCTTCCTCAAAGTCCCGGATGATAAAATCAATGGTAGCGGTTTCTACATGGCCTGCCATGTCTACGGGGTGTACAAAGCCTTGCATGCCTTCGGTTCCTTCCGGCGATAATTCATAAGGGAGGGCGGCAGTGATCAGTCCCGCTATTTTGATGGCGCTCTCCATTTTGCCTTTGGCAAATCCCGGGTGCGAGCTAACCCCGTTAATGGTGAGCCTTGCGCCATCTGCCGAAAATGTTTCATTCTCCATGTTCCCGGCGCTTTCGCCATCCATGGTGTAGCAGGCAAAGGCGCCTATCTTGGCTATATCGGCCTTATCTACCCCGCGTCCTATCTCTTCATCTGGCGTAAACAATATTTTGATGTCGCCATGTTTTATTTCCGGGTGATTGATAAGCTGGTCGCAGGCATCCATAATTTCGGCAACACCGGCTTTATTATCGGCACCCAAAAGGGTTGTGCCTGATGCCGTGATGATATCGTTACCCAACTGGTTCTTCAGGTCGGGGTGTTCGGCCATGCGTAATACCTGGGTATTATCACCGGGCAAAACTATATCTGCGCCCGTATAATTTAAATGCACAAGCGGTTTAACGTCCTTACCGCTGCAATCGGGCGCGGTATCCATGTGCGAGCAAAAGCATATCACGGGCACATCAGCCTTGTCTGTATTGGCTGGTATGGTGGCGTACACGTAACCAAATTCGTCCAGGTGGGCATCGGCAAGGCCTATAGCTAATAGTTCTTTTACTAATAAACGGCCCAGGTCTTTTTGCCTTTCGGTTGAGGGGCAGGTTGGCGATGCCGGGTCCGATTGTGTATCGATGGTTACGTAGCGCAGAAATCTTTCGGTAACGGAGAAACTTAGCGGTGTGTTAAAATCCATATAAAGCCTATATTAGTGAAAATTTTTGTGAACCGTGCCGGTACAAAATTGTAAATAATCTTAATTAATTATTTTGAAAAAATACATACTATTAGTAGCAGTTACGTTTGCTTCCTTTGCGGCCAAAGCCCAGGGCGGCTACAATTACAATTCTTTTGGTTTTGGCGTTGGGGCCAGCTATATCCATCCGCTTGCCGATCTGAAAAAAGGGTATAGCGACTTTGGCTACAACGCCAATTTTACGTATTACTATAACCCTTATGTGCCAATTGTTCTCGAATTTCAGATGGGTAAATTAAGGGGTGGGGGTAATTCCGTTGCCGAAGATAAGGACACACGCAGGTTCGAGAATAATTACAAAGCGCTTATTTTGCACGTAGATTACCAGTTAGGGGATGCCATTGATTATTACCGCAGCGGGTTTTTAAATCTCCTGAAGAATTTTTATCTGGGCATTGGTGTAGGGGCGATGTTCAATAATGTGAATGCCAACAGGTTTAGCCTGATAGACCCCAGCTACCAATTCCCCGGAAAGGAGAAAACGGTAAACCTTATTGTACCCTTACGTTTTGGTTATGAGTTTAAGATATTCGATTACTACGGCGTGCCTAAATTTGGTATCGATATTGGCTACCAGCATAATGTAACCTTTGGCGAAGGCCTGGATGGCTATGAGGACCCTACCTCTAAGTTTAAAAATAACTCGCCCGACCAGTACCGCCAGATAACCATCGGGTTTAAATATAACTTCGGTACGGAACATTCTTACGATAAATCTATAAAGGGGAATTGATTTGAATATTGAAGAACTACGCGATTATTGCCTGGCTTTGCCGGCTGTTGAAGAGGGTTTTCCCTTTGGCGAAGACACACTGGTTTTTAAAGTCGCCGGAAAAATGTTTCTACTGGCCGGTTTGGAAGACGGACACCATTTTAACGCCAAGTGCGACCCGGAACGTGCCATAGAGCTAAGAGAGCGTTACACCGAAGTGAAACCCGGCTACCACATGAACAAGGCCCATTGGAACACGGTTTACATGAGCGGTACACTCACCCGCAAGCAACTTTGCCAAATGATCGATGATTCTTACCAATTGGTTTTTAAAAGTCTCCCAAAAAAGTTACAGGCAGAAATAGCCGCCTCCAAATAATTAGTTGAACGCCTGGTTTATATTTGCTGTACCGATATGAAAAGATCCCTGTTCCTGCTGCTGGCCCTGTTCTGCTTTATACCGGCACGTGCCCAGCTTACCCCATTCGAACTAAGCAAAAATAAAAACTACTCTGCAACCCATGCCGAGGTAATTGCCTATTACCAAACACTGGCGAAACAATACCCGCAGATGCGCACCATCAATTACGGGATGACGGATGTGGGCAAGCCTTTAACGCTGGTGGTTTTATCGAAAGGCAAAGTATTCGATCCGGTGCTCATCAAAAAACAGAACAAACGTGTGCTGCTCATCAACAATGGCATCCATCCCGGCGAGCCGGAAGGTATTGATGCCAGCATGATGCTTACACGCGACCTGCTAAAAAACAAAAAGCTGCCCAATGATGTGGTGATTTGCATCATAGCGGTGTATAATATTGATGGTAACATGAACCGGGGGCACTCGCGTGCTAACCAGAACGGGCCAGATGCCTATGGTTTCCGTGGCAACTACCGCAACCTGGATCTGAACCGCGATTTTATCAAAGCCGATAGCCGCAACGCCTTGGCTTTCGAGCAGATATTGAACACCTGGCAGCCAGAAGTATTGCTGGATAACCACGTAAGCGATGGTGCCGATTACCAGTACGTAATGACGCTGATAGAAACCCAAAAAGACAAACAAAACCCGCTGCTGGCCGATTATACCGCTAAGGTAATGACCGCCGACTTGTACAAGGGCATGAAGAAAAGCGGTTTTGAGATGATCCCTTACGGCGCGGGCGAAAGCGGCCTGCCCGATAGCGGCATCGTGAGCTTTATGGAAACGCCAAGATTCTCTACCGGCTTTGCCGCCCAGCATAATATGATCAGCTATATGACGGAGACGCACATGCTGAAACCTTTCGATAAGCGCCTGTACGCAACTTATAGCTTTATGGAGCACCTGATAGCCATTTGCCAGCGCGACGCCAAGGTAATTGGCGATCTGCGTAAAAAGGTAGATGCCGAAGTAAGCAGGCAAAAAACATTCGGGCTTGCCTGGAATTTGGACGAGACGAAGATAGACACCATCACCTTTAAGGGCTACGAAGCCGGTTACAAAACCAGCGAAGTAAGCGGGCTGAAACGATTGTTTTACGACCGTGATAAACCCTACACCAAAACCGTTAGATTCTTCAATACCTATAAAGCTTCGGCTACAGCCGATAAGCCCATTGCCTACGTTATTCCGCAGGCATGGGGCAGGGTTATCGATCTGTTTAAGCTGAACCGGGTTGCCATGCGTCAATTAGCGCATGACACCACGCTAAACCTGCAGATGTATTACATAGCCGATTATAAAACCGGCACGCGCCCTTATGAAGGGCACTACATCCACACCGGTGTAAAGCTAAGCCCCGTGGAGAGCAAAATTAAATTTTATGCCGGCGATTACGTGGTGTATGTAAACCAGCCTATTAACCGTTACATTGTAGAAACGCTGGAGCCACAGGGCGTGGACTCGTTCTTCGCCTGGAACTTCTTTGATTCGGTATTGGGGCAAAAGGAATATTTTTCCGACTATGTGTTTGAGGATATTGCCGCCGACCTGCTAAAAAAAGACCCGGAGCTGCGCAAAAAGCTGGATGACGAAAAAACAAAAGACCCTAAAATGGCAAACAGCGCCGCGGCCCAATTGAATTTTGTTTACCGCAATTCGCCCTATTTTGAAAAAACATACCTGCGCTACCCGGTAGGCAGGCTGCTAACTGATACCAAACTCGACCTTAAATGATAGAATACCTAACGCTGGCCCCCGTGGCTTCCTTTATATTTGTACTAACGCTGGGCACTTCGCTTTTGGCGTTCTCCAACCCAAATATCTATGCCAAATTTATCCTGAACCCGTACGAGGTTTCGCGCGGGCACCGGGTGTACACCATCATCACCAGCGGATTGATCCATGCCGATTGGAACCACCTGTTCTTTAACATGTTGTCGTACTATTTTTTCGCCTTTCAGTTAGAAGCGGTGCTGGGTCACTGGCAGTTTGGGGTATTGTACCTGGCAACCATGATACTGGCCGATCTGCCCTCCATCCAAAAACACAAGAACGATTCCTGGTATAATACTTTAGGGGCATCGGGCGCAATAAGCGCGGTAATATTTAGCGCCATATTGTTTAATCCAACGGGGCAAATGGGGCTGTTGTTTCTGCCGTTCCGCATCCCGGCATGGATCTTTGGCATCCTTTACCTCGTATACTGCCACTTTGCATCAAAACACGCGAGGGACAATATCAACCACGATGCCCACTTATTTGGGGCTTTAAGCGGGATTCTGATAACCATTATATTGCATCACGGTATAATTAACGAATTTATAGCGAAGTTTTAACGCGGTAGTTCTATGGATGCGGCAGTTATCGGGCTGCCATCAGGGTTAAATAAAAAGCTCATGGGCTGGTTTGGATTTTTAATGATCTCCAGCAGCAGAAAGCCCCAGTTTTTCCAGAAATTTTCCAGCACCTGGCCGTAGGTTTTGTTCATCCATTCATCAAACAAAGGCTTGCTGTTAAAACCGCGCAGGGGCATGGCTTCTATAAAAATATCCTCGCCCAGGGGCATCACTTCATACTCGGGCAGGCGGTTAAACAGGTAGTTGGAGTAAAATACCCGTCCCGAAAACTCCTCGAACTGGATGGGGTGCAGGGTTTCATCTTTTATCTTATCAAATAATTCGCGGTGGTAGCTGCCATTGGCGCCATTATCCTGCAGGCACATTACAAGGCCAAAATCTTTTATGCGCAGGGCAAAGGTTTGGGTGTTTATCTCGTCGCGGTAACCAAACTCCTTTTCGTTATTATCCACCTTAAATAAAAACAGGCTGTAGGGTTTAAAATCTTCAAACTGTATGGGCAGGTTAATGCTCTGCAGCATCAAATGTAAATGGCTGAATTTATGGATGATAGATTGCGATATGTTAAACTCCTCGCCCTGCGTATGCTGCATTTTTATGCCGGCCTGCAATTCGTTAAAAATAATACCGTACATCAGCTTAGCCACCCAAAGGAAAAGCCGGTGCTCATCAAGTGCCTTTACGCCTTCGTAACCCTTGGCAAATGCTTCGGCTATCTCAGTTTCCAGCGGCTCTAAATAGGTTTCGTTAATGACTGCCGAGCAAGGGATCTTCAGATCTTTGTACGTGGCGATGCTTTCATCAAGTAGTTTAAACGGCTGGTCCTGCAGGTTGTACAGGCTCATGAGCCAAGCTGGAAAAACCTGGATCTTTTCTTCGGTGCTGCTGAGGGGCTGGCCGGTTAAAAAGCATTTGGTGTTGCTGAAATTAAAGTTGCTGAAAGGGTGATAAATTTGTACCGCCATGGCCGCAAAGATAAGCAGCTTTTAGAAGTATTATTTTAGCTTTGAGTTTTATGTAGTAAAAATGACTTTACCTCTTTTAGGCCTCTCGGATAACGAACTCGAGATATATAAACGCACGCAGTTTAATCTAAATAGTAACGTTTCCACAAAAGGCGGATGGGATGATAACAAACTCATTTTGGATAACTACAAAAGCATCCATCTGGAATATTTGAAAATGTTCCATGAGAGCAGCGACGAAGACATAAAGCTTGAAGCGTTAAAGCGATTGATATTCATAAATTGGGAAGCCATTGTGGAGCCGGATTGGCTCACCGGAATAGACGACCTGGATGAAGCCGCAGTATTTGAATCTTACAGCATCCTGAACGACTATATGGAGCAAGGTAAGTTTGATCTGGAATTTACCTGGATGCTGAGCCACTACGCCGTTTGGGATTATGTTTTTTTACCGTATGTGGAAAACAAACTATTTACCCTTAACCAGTTTGTAAAAACCATAGATATCTCCAGAAAGAAATTCCCCCAAGAGCTCCCCGGCGATGCCTTTGAAAACCGTGGGCAAATGGGTATTTACTGGGAGTTAATAATAAAAACAGAAGAATGAAGCTTACTTACCAGCAATTCGAGTTAACCTTAAAGCATACGTTCACTATTGCCAAGTTTTCGCGCACCAGCACGCCGGTTATGCTGCTACAGGTAGAGCACGAGGGCATTATTGGCTACGGCGAAGCCTCTATGGTGCCGTACATGGGTGAGAGTTACGAAACCGCCAACACCTTTTTAAGTAAGGTAGATGCCGGACAGTTTAGTTACCCCTTTGATTTTGAAGCGATAGTTGGCTACTTAGACAGTATAGCACCCGGTAACCCTGCTGTCAAAGCGGGCATCGATATTGCCCTGCACGATCTGGACGGTAAGCTGCAGGGTAAACCCTGCTGGGAATTGCTCGGTACCAACCCGGCAAAAATGCCCATAACCAGTTTTACCATTGGGATAGACACCAGGGAAGTGATTATTCAAAAGCTAAAAGAAGCCGCTGATTTTAAGATCATCAAGGTAAAGCTTGGCAGGGATACCGATAAAGAGATCATCCAAACCATCCGCTCGGTAACCAACGTGCCGCTTTTTGTAGATGCCAACCAGGGCTGGACTGATCGCAAGCAAAGCCTCGACGTGGTGTACTGGCTAAAAGAGCAGGGCGTGGTTTTAATAGAACAGCCCATGCTGAAAACCGACGTGGACGGCAATGCCTGGCTTACTGAGCATAGTCCGCTGCCGCTGATTGGTGATGAAGCCGTACAGCGCCTGGCCGATGTGGAGAAAGCCAACGGCGTTTACCATGGCATCAACATTAAACTGATGAAATCTGCCGGGATGTACGAGGCCAAACAGATGCTGGATAAGGCCCGCGAACTTGGTTTGAAGGTAATGATAGGCTGCATGACCGAAACCAGTTGCGCTACCCTCGCCGCCGCGTCGCTTGCGCCGCAATGCGACTGGGCCGACCTGGATGGGCCGTTCCTTACCAGCAACAACCCTTATCAATTGCCGGAGTTTACTGATGGCAAATGGGTGCTGAATAACGCGCCGGGATTGGGGATAGCGGGTTAAGCCCCTTTACGGGCAAAAATTGAACTATAAATGGTTAAATATTAACTGTCATTAAAACATTATAAAACTTATTTTCATCCACCAATTTTTAGTTAGCCCATGAAAACAAGTATATTACTGCTGCTGGCCGCAATGCCGTTCTTCGCCGCCGCGCAAACGCAAACCAAAACTTACCACATCAAATCGCCGGATGGCAAAATTGATATGACGGTAAACGCAGGCGCAACCATTAACTGGGCGGTGAAATACCAGCAAACGGACGTCATCATTCCGTCGAATGTGTCGCTGGTGTTAAACAATGGCTCCGTTTTGGGCCTCAACGCCGTTGTAAAAAGCGACAAAACGAGCGATAAGGACGAGTATTTTAATACCCCCATATACAAGAGGGCTAAGGTGCATGATAGCTACAACCAGCTCGCTCTAAAATTCAACGGCGATTATGGTTTGATCTTCCGGGCGTATAACAATGGGGTAGCCTACCGCTTTACAACCGAGTTTAAGGAAGCGATTACCTTAAAAGACGAGGAGGCCAACTTTAATTTTGCTACCGATACCAAAGCCTACCTGCCTTTTGTGAACGATTACCGCGCCAAGGATAAATACAACACCTCCTACGAGGCCCATTACGATACGCTAAAAATATCAACCCTGAAAAAAGATACGCTTGCGTTTTTGCCTGTACTGGTAAACATAAACGACCAGATAAAAGCTGCCATACTGGAGGCCGATATTGAGGATTACCCGGGCATGTACCTCATCAGCGGCAAAGGAAACAGCCTGCGCGGCACTTTTGCGCCTTACCCGCTGGAGCAGGCCGCCGGCGGTTATGCCGACATGAACTACGTGGTAAAACGCCGCGCCGAGTACATGGCCAAAACAACCGGCACCCGCCAATTCCCATGGCGCGCGGTGGTAATCAGTACCGAAGACAAGCAGTTGGCCGATAACGATATGGTGCAAAAACTGGCATCGCCGTCAAGGCTGGCCGACCAAACTTGGATAAAGCCCGGCAAAGTTGCCTGGGATTGGTGGAACGACTGGAACATCACCGGGGTGGATTTTAAGGCGGGGATCAACGTACCTACCTATAAATATTATATCGATTTCGCTTCGGCCAACAAACTGGAGTATATCATTATAGATGAAGGCTGGTCGAAGGATACCGATCTGAACCAGATCTCGCCGGATATCAATATTGAAGAGCTGGTTGCTTATGCCAAAGGAAAAAATGTGGGCGTCATTTTATGGGCAAGCTGGTACGCCACCATGCAGCAAACCGATGCCGTTTTTGATAAATATGAAAAAATGGGGATCAAGGGGTTTAAGATAGATTTTATTGACCGCGACGACCAGTTTGCCGTAAACTCCCTGTACGAAATTGCGCAGAAGGCCGCTAACCATCATTTACTGGTAGATTACCATGGCATGTACAAGCCATCGGGCTTGCAGCGCACTTTCCCCAATATATTAAATTTTGAGGGCGTAAAAGGCTTGGAGAATATGAAATGGGGCGTAAACAACCAACCGGTTTATGATGTGAGCATCCCCTTTATACGGATGCTGGCCGGGCCGATGGATTATACACCCGGCGGTATGCGCAACGCATCTAAAGCCAGTTTCCGCCCTGTTAACGGCAACCCCATGACACAGGGGACCCGCGCCCACCAGCTGGCCATGTTCACTATATTCGAGGCGCCACTGCAAATGATGGCCGATAACCCTACCGCTTACAAAAAAGAACAGGAAAGCACCGATTACATAGCTGCCGTGCCAACCACCTTCGACGAAACCGTTGCACTGGATGGTAAAGTTGGCGATTTTGTAAGCATCGCCCGCCGTAAGGGCAGTACCTGGTACGCCGGCGCCATGACCAATTGGGATGAGCGCGAAATTACCATAGACCTCTCCTTTTTAGGCGAAGGCAACTATAAGGCTATTTTGTTTAGCGATGGTATTAACGCCAACCGCAATGGCGAAGACTACGTGCGGAAGGAGGTAACCCTCACCTCAAAAGATAAATTAATCGTAAAGATGGCATCCGGCGGTGGCTGGGCAGCAAGGTTTGAGAAAGTGAATTAAGACTATATAAGTTTTTCATTTAACTAAGGGGCAGGGTGCGCAAATGCATCCTGCCCTCTTAGTTATGTAGCTTTTCGTCTTCGGGGGGATGCTTGGTTGGTGGAAAGCACAGCAACCAAGCTACGTTCCATCGAAACGTATTGTGATTTGTCGCCTTTGCAAATAATAGGCAATTACTCTTGGAGAAGGGGGAATGAAAAAACGTGGGGTCATCCTGAGCTTGTCGTGGTTCGACAGGCTCACCATAACTCACCACAAAATTTATCACGGGAGCAAAGAAGCACTCTCCCAGTAAATATATCGGCCTGCATTGCAGTTTGTCCTCTGTAGAGATTGCTTTGTTCCTCGTAAGGACGCAGTTGGGGGGGACAAACTCCCTTAAAACAAAAAAGGAGCGCAATTTGCGCCCCTCTTTTATAAACATGTTCGATGTATGGTTATAGCTCTTCGTCGTGCTGGCTCATATCCAGACCAGCGAGTTCGTCGGCTTCAGATACACGCAACTTGCTTATCATATCTGTGATCTTCAACAATAGAAGAGAACCGAAGAAAGCAAATGCCGATACTGATACTAAAGCCACAAGGTGTTTAACAAATAAGGTGGTTTCGCCATAGGCCAATCCTTCGGCACCAAAGCTGTTAACGCTTTTAGTTGCGAAGATACCGGTCATTAGCATACCTACCATACCACCAACACCATGGCAAGGGAAAACATCCAACGTATCGTCGATGTTTGTTTTCGAGCGCCATATAACTACTAAATTACTTACCACAGCTGCAACTATACCTACTATTAATGAGCTTGATACGGTGATATAACCGGCAGCAGGGGTTACAGCAACCAAACCTACTACAGCACCTATACAGGCACCCATTGCAGAAGGTTTTTTACCTCTTAAAATATCAAAAAATATCCATGACATGGCAGCAGCAGCCGAGGCGGTTGTTGTAGTGGCCAATGCGGTAGCCGCAAGCTCACCAGCGCCTAAAGCAGAACCCGCGTTGAAACCAAACCAACCAAACCAAAGCAAACCGGTGCCTAATATTACGTAGCTGATACGGGCAGGTGTGTGTGCCTCTTCTACTTTATTACGTTGTTTTAGGTATAAGGCCGATGCCAAAGCTGCCCAGCCCGCGCTCATGTGTACCACGGTACCACCTGCAAAATCTAACACACCATATTTAAAAAAGAGGCCTTCCGGGTGCCAGGTTGCGTGTGCAAGCGGTATGTAGATAACTACGATGAACAGGGTGATGAAAATTAAATAAGAGTTGAAACGGATACGCTCTGCAAATGCGCCGGTAATTAAAGCGGGTGTAATAACCGCGAATTTTAACTGGAACATAGCAAAAAGGATAACCGGAATTGTACCACCCAGCCAGGCAACGCCAAGGGTGTTTTGCATCATAAAGAATGATTTTGGGTTACCGATGATACCGTAGCCGCCAACGTCGTCGCCAAAGGCCATGCTGAAACCAAATACTACCCAAATGATAGTGATAAGGCCCATGCAAACAAAGCTTTGCAGCATGGTGGAGATAACGTTTTTCTTACGAACCATACCGCCGTAAAAGAAGGCGAGGCCGGGTGTCATTAATAATACAAGCGCGGTAGAGATAAGCAACCAGGCAATATCAGCCCCAACGTATGTGGTTGCTGGCTTAGCGGCCGCTACGTTCCCGGGGAACAAAAAAGCCAGGATAACTACAATTACGAGTATGCCGAATGGTACAATTTTTTTCATTTTGTTGTTGTGATAAGTGATTAAATTAAATAGTCGGGGAGCCCCTGGTGGTTGGGCGTTAAACAAAAGTGGAAACAATAACAGCACGTTATTTCATATGCTTACAAACGAGCCCGCTATGTGAAGAGGCTTTTTGGCAATGTCAGCTCAGAAATACTTGTTTTGTTGCTCCCTTGTTACCCTACCAAAAGGAGTGGTATGGAAATAGCATCAGTTTAGTTAACCGCTGAACGGTTTGGTTATACTGATGGTAATCACTTGTCAGGAAAGAGAATCCTGAAGTTAAAATTGTAGAAGCCTCCTTTTGTATAGACTGGAAGCGGATCCTATGAGTTTGAAAACTGCCAGTACGGTTTTTTAAATAAAAGGCCGCACTAATGTGGCGTTTTTCTTGACTGCGCCTGTAATTTGTAAGGGAAGCAACGGAAGAGTTTTCTTTTTGTTCGAAAAACGGTAAGGATAATAGAAAAAATGCCTCGCAGAGCAAGAATAAAGTTAAAATATATTTATATTTTCTTAGAGGCACAATCTAAAAGTAGAATAATAAAATGAAAATGACAAAAAAAATGACAAAAAATTGTTATTTTCTTACAAACAATAAATTTTAATGTAAATTTATTAAAATAACTACTAAAAAGATATAGCATATTGTTAAAAAGGCACCACGGCTGGTATTTATTGGTGATATTGTTAAAAAATTGTGCTTTGTGGGTGTTTTTTGGCTGGAATTGTTAAAATAGACGCAATTGAGCGGATATTCCCAATGGTTTTATTTCTACAATGTTAAAATTTGATACCGTGATGCCCAGCAGCCTTATCCGGCTGTTTTCTACATCGGTGGTAAGCAGCAGGTTTTTGGCGGTATGTATGATGGTTTGCATATCGTCGAAGCAATCGGGGTGTGATTGGCTTCGCGTTATCTGCCTAAAATCGCTGTATTTTATTTTGAGGGTAAGGGTGCGGCCCTTAAGTTGGTATTTTAGCAAGCGCTCGTTCACCAGTTTGGCTATCTTCTCCAGTTCGGCGTTCATTTCCTCAACCGTGGTGAGGTCATACGCGAAAGTGTCTTCGGCTCCCATGGATTTTGTTTCGCGGTGGGGCTGTACTTCGCGCTCATCGATGCCCCTTACTATATTATAATAGAAGGCTCCGGCTTTGCCAAAGTGCCCGGTGATCTGTTCCAGGCTCAGTTGTTTCAGGTCGGCCCCGGTAAAAAGGCCCAGTTTCTTCATTTTTTGGGCGGTAACCTTACCCACGCCATAAAATTTTTCTACCGGCAGGTTCTCTATAAAATTTTCGATAGATGAGGGGCCTATGAAAGTTAACCCGTCGGGCTTTTGCATGTCCGACGCGATCTTCGCCACGAATTTATTTACCGATACCCCTGCCGAAGCGGTAAGGTTCAGTTCCTCTTTAATAGCCTGTTTTATTTCTTTGGCAATATCAATGGCCGAGCCAATGTTCAGTTTATCCTGCGTAACATCAAGGTAAGCCTCATCTAAGGATAGGGGTTCTATCAGATCGGTATAGCGGCTAAAGATCTCGCGGATATGCTGTGATGCTTCCTTATAAGCGGCAAACCTGGGCCTTACAAATATGGCATGTGGGCAAAGCTGTAATGCCCGTTTAGACGACATAGCCGAATGGATGCCAAACTTGCGCGCCTCGTAACTTGCGGTAGCCACCACACCGCCGCGCCCCTCGGGCAGGCCGCCAACAACCAATGGTTTGCCGCGCAATTCGGGGTTGTCGCGCTGCTCTACCGACGCGTAGAACGCATCCATATCAATATGGATAATTTTTCGCCGTGCCTGTGTTTGCTTTTCTTCCACTGTGATGTGCTAACAAATATTAAGCTATTTATTTAAATTACCTTTGTTAAATAACACGGTTTTTAGAAAAGAAATGTCGTCACACCACATCGTACGCGAAAAGCAGGAACCCGCTTTATTGGCCCTTGGCCTGGATACCTTTGATGCCGAATTTTTGGGCCAGTTGCTGGAATGGAGCCCAACGGTGATCACCACGCCAGCCACTGCCGAGCAGATAAACGCCTATGGGATTAAAATAGACCTTATTATTGCTGATGCCTTGGAACCCGGCATGCAGTCTGACGTGAAGCTGATAGCAGCAGGCAGCGTGAGCCCGGTAGAAGCAGCTTTGAATTATTTGATAGCTGCTGGCTATTCGGCGGTAAACATGGTTACCGATGAGTTGAACCTGGATGAGTTTCTGTTTTATGCCGATAAAATAAACCTCGTGATATTTTGCCGGGATAAAAAGATCTTCCCGGTAACATCGGGCTTTAACAAATGGAAGCCAGCGGGGGAGCGGGTGGAACTACTTTCTGTATCAACAGGTGTAAAAACAGAAGGCTTAACAGCTTTGGGCACCGGCGATTATAAAACCACTGCCGACGGTTTTTACACTTTGCAGTTTGATGAACCTTTTTTGTTTGTGGCGGAGGAGATTTAGTATTTTATGCATTGCCCTGGGGTAGTGCTAAATTGTTCGGAAAAATATAAATAACCGTCATCCTGAACTTGTTTCAGGACCCCACAGGATAGGTAGACCACACGCTAAGCCGCCTTGCAAACCGCCACCTTGCATGTGGGGTGCCGAAATAAACGGCATGACGGGTGCTTATTTATCTTCAGCTTATTGTCGCCACGAAGGCAAAGCCAAAAATGCTATAAAACAGCCCATCAATTTTCTTCGAAAAATAATTAAACTTTAATTAAACCGTTGATAATTATCTTAGTCTATACAATACGTCGGTTCAAACACCGGTCAATTAAAATCATTCAAAACAAAATGACATATAAAAAATTCCTTTCAGTGGCTTTCGGCGGACTATTGTTCCTGTCTTTAGCTTTACCGGCAGCTGCACAGCGCAGAGGCGGCGGTGGCGGCGGCTTTAGTCGCGGTGGTGGTGGTTCTTCCGGTGGTGGCTTCAGCAGAGGCGGTGGTGGCGGCGGTTTCAGTCGTGGAGGTTCTTCCGGTGGCGGCGGTTTCAGTCGTCCGCAAGGAAGTGTTAGCCGTCCCTCGGGCGGTGGCGGCTTCAGCAGGCCAAATAACACAGGCATAGCGCCACAACGTGGTGGCGGTAGCTATTCGCAGGGTGGCGGTTTTAGCCGTAGCCCACGTACAAATTCTGTTGGTGGCTTCAGTCGCCCGCAGGGTGGTTTCAATCGTGGTGGTTTTAGCCGCCCGGGTAGTACTTCTGCATATCGTGGCGGCAACTACGGTCGTGGCACATCTGCATATCGTGGCGGCTCTTACGGCTATCGTGGCGGTACATACCGTGGTGGCGTTTATCGCGGCGGCACCTGGGGTCGTTCTTATGGTCCGCGTTACTTTAACCGAGGCTTTTATAACTACCGTGGTTACTACAACTCTTACTACAGGCCGCGTTTGGGCTTTAGCATTGGCGTGCTGCCATTTGGTTACTACCCGTTTTACTGGGGCGATTACCAATATTACTATAACGACGGGCTTTATTACCGCCAGTACGGTAGCGAATACACGGTGGTTGAACCACCAATAGGTGCAGCTGTAAATTCCCTGCCATCAGGTGCGGAACCGATCACTATAAATGGTGAGCAATATTACGAATCGAACGGGGTTTACTACCGTGCGGTAACAAAAGACGACGGTACCGTTGTGTATGAGGTTACCGGTAAAGATGGTGAGCTGAATACCGGCGATGCCCAGGACGACCAATCGTACTCATCGGCATATGACGCACCTTTAAAGGTTGGCGATGTGGTTGACCAGTTACCAGAGAACAGCCGCAAAATAAAAGTGAACGGCGAAAAGCTATATGTAGCCCCGGACGGTACCTACTTCCAGGAAGCGCTTGACGAGGATAACAACAAAGTTTACAAAGTAGTAGGCCTGCCAACAGATGAGCAGCCAGCGGACGACCAGAAATAATTTTCAGTACTATGTTTTATAAAGGGTGCGCCGGATTGCGGGGCACCCTTTTTTGTGCAACTCGTATTTAATAAACCTGCTATTTTCTTTTCGGTACATAAACGCGACCGATCACTCCATTACTAAAAATGTGGGTTTGCATCAGAGTTAGTTCCAGCGGTTTGGGCGAAACTCCAAATAGCGGCATGCCTTCGCCCAGGGCAACGGGGTAGGTGGTTAGCCGATACTCATCTACCAGGTCCAACGCGGTTAAAGCTTGCGCGAAGCCTGAGCCGCCATGCGCCAGGATGTATTTGCCTGGCTTCTGTTTCAGCTGTTCTATCCCATGTGCGAGATCACCTTTAATGACCAACGCGTTTTGCCATATCGCCAGGTTTTCGGCACAGCCCGGCGTGGCTTTCATTTGTTTTACGGTTTTTGGGATCCCCGCCATTTTGAAACCCTCGACACCTTTTTTAAAGTTGGGTTCCATGTTTACTTTGTGCCGGGTAAAAGCGGCTTTGGGTATCGTGTTCATAGGTTCGGCGTAAATCTCGTCGGAAAATGGCCAGTAGGAGATCATATCGTTAAACACGTTACTACCCATTAGATGCATACCTGCATTTTTTATGGTATCCAATATCCAGGTATTGGAACCTTCTTCCTGAACTTTAAACAACCAATCCTGGTTTCCATCCGGGGCCGCTACAAAACCATCTACTGTGACTCCCATATTTAAAACAAGCTTTCTCATACGCGGAAATTAGTTAGGGATAAACAGCTGGTTTTTACGATTGTTTCGAGAGAAAGGTATGTTCCGGGGGGCTCCTGAATACCAGCAACGATAACGTACAGGGTGGAGGGTCAGATAATTAAACTTTTATAAGGAATTTGTTCGTTCAAATTTGGACCTCTGCTGGCGCACGCATGCCGCGTGTTGCCCTGCTCGAAAAAGGGCGCCCGGTCATGGGTCTACACTTGACCGCATCCACGCCTGGATGCTTCTTAGGCACAGAGCCAACCCGCCTAAACCCGATTGCTCGGAAAGTCCGCTTCTATCAGCGGCTTGGAGTAAAAGCGGGGCTGTCGGAGCCTAAGAATCACAGCAATTGCTTTTCAAATCCCGCTGCTGCGTATCAAAGCCCCTCAAGCCCCCCCCCCTCATTTTATTCTCCCCACCCTGTGCTATGTTTATTAACTTTGCCGCATGATTGATGTGGTATTAAAAAAGGGAAAAGAGAAAGCAGTGCTGCACAAGCACCCCTGGGTGTTTTCCGGCGCGATAGATAAAGTACAGGGCAAACCTGCAAATGGTGAAATTATCCGTTTGCTGAGTAGTCAGTCGGCTTTTTTGGCATACGGTTTTTATAACGACCAATCGCGCGTAGCGGTACGTTTGCTGGAGTGGGAGGAGAGCATCGCGGTTGATGCCGAATGGTTCCGCCAGAAGGTGCGCACCGCAGTTGCCGGTCGCGCCCATATTTTGGCCGACGGCGATACCGATACCTGCAGGCTCATCTTCAGCGAATCCGACTACCTGCCTGGACTTATTGTAGATAAATACGCGGGTCATTTGGCCGTACAGGTGCTTACATCGGGCATGCAGAATGCCATGCCGGTTATTATAGAAGAGCTGAACGCGCTGCTTAGTCCGCTAAGTATATTTGATAAAAGTGATGCCACATCCCGGGCGCACGAAGGACTGGAAACTACCAACGCCCTGCTTGCCGGTACCGAACCGCCGGAGTTGGTAATGGTAAAGGAAAACGGTATAACCTACGGCATCAACATCGCTGAGGGGCAAAAATCCGGTTTCTATTGCGATCAGCGCTATAACCGCAAATTGCTGGCATCTTACGCCAAAGGCAAAAAAGTGCTGGATTGCTTTAGCTATACGGGCGGCTTTACGCTGAACAGCCTGCGGGAAGGCGCGGCATCGGTAACCAGTGTGGATAGTTCTGCCCTGGCGATAGAAACATTGACCGAAAACATCCGCCTTAACGGGTTTGAGGCATCGGCACATAACGCCATCAAATCTGATGTGAACGCGCAGCTCCGCAAATTCCGTGAGGAGGGGGAGAAGTTTGATATCATCGTGCTCGATCCGCCAAAATACGCGCCATCGCGCTCCGCGCTGGATAGGGCCTCACGTGCTTATAAAGATCTGAACCGCCTGGGCATGCAATTGCTCAATAGTGGCGGCCTGCTGGCCACGTACTCCTGCTCGGGTGCCATGGATATGGAAACCTTTAAACAGGTGCTGGCATGGGCCGCGCTGGATGCCGGCAAGCAGGTGCAGTTCATCTACCAGTTTCACCAGCCCGAAGACCACCCGGTACGGGCATCGTTCCCGGAGGGTGAATATCTGAAAGGGTTACTTTGCCGGGTATGGTAATTACCTGAATTTTCAAATCACTGGTTCCGGCAAAAAAATAAAGGCTGAAAAACTGCATAAAAGGCAGCAAATTCGACCTAAAAAAGCAAAATAAGCGCAAAAACACGGATAAAAAAGAAGGTGTTTCTGCGTTTTTTGTCGTTTAGCGTTCAATTGCGTCTTTTCGAACCCCAAATTTCGGGCACAAAAAAATCGAACAGCGGGAATTCATACCCCTTGTCCGACTTTTTTTTGTAATTTATAAACAGTTGACCTGCCCGGCGAAAAGCTAAGTAAAACGTTACTCCAAAGTGATCTGCCTTTTGATGCTTTCTTCTAAAGAAATAAACGTTTCGGTGCGCTGAATGCCTTTTACGCTTTGGATCTGCTCGTTTAATACCTCACGCAAATGGTTGGTATCATGGCAAACTATTTTAGCGAAAATGCTCCAGCTGCCGGTAGTATAATGCAGTTCTACTATCTCCGGCACCATTTTTAGCTGTTTTACAGCTTCGTTATACTGCGACCCCTTCTCCAGGAAAATCCCTAAAAAAGCAGTAACATCATACCCAAGCTTTTGGGGATTCACTTCAAGGCTCGCGCCTTTAATAACTCCCAGCTCCTCCAGCTTTTTCATCCGTACATGGATGGTTCCGCCAGAAACGATCAACTCTTTTGCGATCTCGGTATATGGAGTGGTCGCATTTTTCATCAAAATTGATAAAATCTGTATATCCAGATTGTCAATTTCTAAATTTTGGGGTTTCCTGTGAGGCATATATTTTAATATCTATATTCAAATACAAGTTTAATTAAAATTAAGGTAAAAATAAAAATATTTTGTTGAAATATTTGCAAGGAATGGCAAAGTAATTTAAATTTGTATCAAGCAAATGAGAATTGCGAATTGTTCTTTAAAAAAATATTGTTGGGTGGTGAAATTTTTGGCAGACACACCTCCTTGTCCCGGTGGTGGAGAATATGGAAAACCCGAAGCGGGCTAACCACTCCGTGAAGGTTCGATCCCTTCCCCAACAGCACGCTAAACGCAAGGTTTAGTTTTTATCCTGTAGGATGGTGAAATTTTTGGCAGACACACCTCCTTGTCGCGGTGGCGGAGAATATGGGAAACTCTTAGCAATAAGAATAACCACTCTGTGGAGGTTCGACCCCTTCTCCTACAGCTCTTCTCATAATTTAGGTTTATAATTGGTTAGTAAAGGCCCCTGCCCATCAGGGGCTTTACTTTTTTTAAAGATTTTTTTTCGCCTGGTACTTAAAAGATTTCCTAATAGTTTATTAATGAGTGGGTTTGTTGAGCGTAACGCTTGGCGGAATTTTGCTATAAAAAAATCCCGGCTATTACTAACCGGGATGCGTATGCCGTATCGTTACTCGTTCGCTTAAAACAACTTAAAGCCAACGCTCAAAGCCCATAAATTTTGGCGCTGCCCAAAGTTTTGGTTTATTTTGGTGAGCCCGCCTTCGTAACGAAAATCGGCTGTAATATGCCCCACATCAATACCGGCACCCGCCTGGAAACCTAATGTGCTTTTTTTGTAATCGCCAAAATCGGTGTAAGCGGAGTTCACAGCGCTGGAGAAATTGTCCTTCTTATCCAGCACATAGCTATAAACCGGGCCAGCCATTATCCTGAAATTTAAATTATCGCCACCGAAACCTTTACCTATTAATAAAGGGAGGTTTAAAGTGGTGAACTTTACCTTTCCTTCGGTAGTTACGGTATTGTTATTGGTTTGGAAATCGAACTTACCACCGCTACTGCCCAGGTAAAGCTCGGGTTGCAGGTAAAGTTTGGAGCCAAAACGAGCGAATAACCCAGCCTGGTAGCCGGTAGTAGTCGACTCGCTTACATTGTCGGTGTTGATCTTGGAGAAATTCACCCCGCCTTTAATCCCCAGTGAAAACTGCGCTTTGGCACTAAAGGCCGCCGCCGCGATAATTGCAATACTTAAAAATAGCTTTTTCATAGTTGTTTGTTTAATGGTATGCCGTCATCCGCAAATAATTGAACGGAATGGCAGCATACCGTTGTAATTAATAATCGGTTTGATGTAGCTTACCGCTAAAAGTTTAACACTAAGCCGCATATTAAACGTATGCGGCGCTGTATTTTTTATATTTTTGCTGAAATAATTTGTTTTATGGCAGAGATAACGATCAGCAATAAAGATTGGGAACGTATAAAAATAAAGGTGCAGCGTAAATATAACCACCTTACAGACGAACAGTTGGCGTACACCGAAGGCCAGGAAGACAGCCTGATCACCCGCATTATGCAGCTGGTAAACCGCGACAGGAACTACGTGGTATTCACCCTGAAAAAAGCTTTGGTTAATATTGATAATAACCGCCTTTAAAATCAGTTAATTAGATAAAAGCAGTTTGCTTTTTGTAGCTTTATATTTCAACGGGGTTTTAAAATGGATACTGAGAAAAGGACGTGGGTTAATTACAGGAAACCAGCTTTTTTTGCTGGCATATTTGCCGTGGCCGTTGCGGCCTGGGGGTTTAACGACGACCTTTTTCAGATCACCAAAAACCTGGATGTTTTTGCCTCGGTATATAAAGAGGTGAACATTAACTATGTTGACGACATCAATTCTGCAAAACTGGTTAAAACCGGTGTGGATGCCATGCTGGAGGGGCTTGACCCTTATACCGAGTTCGTCCCCGAATCGGAAATTGAGGATTATAAACTGCATTACGTAAGCACACAGTACGGCGGCATTGGCGCCAGTATTTTTATAAGAGATAACAAAGTTTATATAGCCGATATTTTTACCGGTTTCCCGGCCCAAAAGGCTGATATACGCCAGGGCGACCAGCTAGTGAAGATAAATGATATCGACCTCACCGCCAAAACAAACGATCAGGTAAGCCAATTACTAAAAGGCTCTAAAGGAGCAACCATACGCCTGTTAATTAAGCGTGGCACTGAAGCCGCTGTTGAGAAAAACCTGATACGCGACGAGATCAGGCAGCCTAATGTAGTATACTCGGGCATGGTTGATGGCAATATGGGCTACATCAAGCTCAATAAATTCCTCGAAAATTCGGCCGATGAGGTAACCACCGCGCTTGCCGCCATAAAAAAGAATAACCCCAGCGGTATCATACTCGATCTCCGCTCCAATGGAGGAGGCATCTTGCAGGAAGCTGTAAAAATTGTAAACCTGTTTGTTGCTAAGGATATTACCGTGGTATCGCAAAAGGGTAAAGTAAAGGAGAAGAATTTCACCTATAATACCGTGGCTACGCCCATGGAGCCAAACTTGCCGCTGGTTGTATTGGTGAACAGCCGCTCGGCCTCGGCATCAGAAATTGTAGCGGGAGCACTGCAGGACCTTGATCGCGCCATTATTATCGGCCAGCGCAGCTATGGCAAGGGGTTAGTACAACAAACATTTAACCTGCCTTACAACAGCCTTGTTAAAATAACTATTGCCAAGTACTTTGTACCATCGGGCCGTTGCGTACAGGCTTTGGATTATGCCCACCGTAAGGATGATGGCAGCGTACTAAAGGTTGCCGATTCGTTGATGCATGAGTTTAAAACCAAAAATGGCCGCTCGGTTTATGACGGCAGCGGCGTTTACCCGGATATTTTTGTAAAGCAGGATAGGTTTGCCAACATTACCCAAACACTGGTAAGCAAGCTTTTGATATTTGATTACGCCACCCAGTATCGTACCACCCACCCGCAAATTGGCGACCCACGGGCGTTTGCTTTAAAAGACGCGGAGTACGCCGATTTTACAAAATACCTGGCAGGGAAAAATTACAACTACAGCACCTTTTCTGAAAAGATCCTCGATCAGCTGAAAACCGAAACAACCAAAGAAAAACAGTTCCCGGAGATACAGGCGGAATACGATGTGCTGAAAGCTAAAATGGCCGCAAGTAAAAAGAACGATTTGCAGCTGCATAAAGAAGAAATTAAACAAGTGCTGGAGAACGAGATAGCTTCGCGCTATTTTTATGAAAAAGGCCGCTACGAAGCAAACTTTAAGTACGACAAAGAATTGGCCCAGGCAGTAAAAACCATGCAGGATAAGATGCAGCTTGCATCCATCCTGAAAGGTGAAGGTAGCTTTAAAGTAATAGGCAAGCCGGTATTGGCCATGGCTGCAAAGAATGACGATAAAGATGATAGTGAGGATTAATTGCCCCCCAGCCCCTTGAAGAGGGAGTTTCTGAAACGCATAAACAAAGCGGCGTTCCGATTTTCGGAACGCCGCTTTGTTTATATCTGTTTGTAAGTCAATAGCTCCCCCTTCAGGGGGCCGGGGGCTCGC
Organism: Mucilaginibacter gilvus; assembly: GCF_004054195.1. Classification (GTDB taxonomy): domain Bacteria; phylum Bacteroidota; class Bacteroidia; order Sphingobacteriales; family Sphingobacteriaceae; genus Mucilaginibacter; species Mucilaginibacter gilvus. The sequence continues at coordinate 28,750 of NZ_SBIW01000027.1, forward strand.
AGTTTCGTTCTTGTAACAACCCCGTTATAAAGCCTCCAATACTGGTTTTCGGTTAAACCATGGTGCCTGTTTGTATGTCATACCTACAAAACATACAAACATGAAAAAGATAATTTTAACAACCGCAATATTCTTAAGCGCCCTTTCATTCCAGGCCGCTAAAGCACAAATAAGTTTTAGTATCAACATTGGCAGCCAGCCAGAGTGGGGCCCGGTAGGCTACGATCATGCAGATTATTACTACATGCCCGATATTGACACCTACTACGACGTACCCGCCCATCAGTATGTATACTATGAGAACAATACTTGGGTACACACAGCTTCTTTGCCCGCCAGGTACAATAATTATAACGTGTACAACGGCTATAAAGTAGTGGTAAACGATCGTACCCCATGGGTGCGTAACAATGTATACCGCGCTAAATACTCAGGCTACAGAGGCCGTACCAGCCAGCCGATCATCCGCGACAGCCGCGATAACAAATATCGTAACCATTGGGTAGCTGACCGCCGCGAGGTTAAGGATGACCGTAAAGAATTACGTAACGACCGTAAGGAGATCCGTAACGACAGAAAAGAGGTCCGCAAGGATATCAAGAAGTCTAACCACGATAACCGTGGCCACGGACACTAATTTTGAAAGGTAATTTATACCGAAGGGCATTACGGAAACGTAATGCCCTTTTTGTTGTTAGATGAGTTTATTTATACTCCAATATCCCTTTTGTCAGTGATTTCCATTGCGGGAAAGATAAGCCTTCGCGCGCGGCAAGCGCTATAATGGTATTGCGCACCGTATCATAAAGATTGGTGCTGATGTTTGGCGTTTCGTTACGGCCATGCACGGCAACGCTTACGTTGTTTTTATAGCGCTCAACAATAAATGTGCTGGTAGATTGATGGCCGTAGAAATGTGCTATAGATGCGTCGTTATGATGCCTTGGGTTGGCAATGGGCCTAACTGTCATGGTGAGGTATTCGCTTTCGGCGTTAGCGTTCTCCAGCAGATCCATAGCCTCGATACGCACCCACTCCTTGCCGTCGCCGGCCAAAGGCCCGGGGGCAGGGAGGTTAATATAGAAAAGATCTCCCTTTTCGGCCATTTTGTAAAGCTCCTTACCCTGTGCATCTGTAATAGCAAACCTGGCCGAACCAAAGCCACTGAACTGGTGCCACATGGAAATATCCTTCAGCCTGTCCTTAGCCAGCAGGAATAAATGATGGGCCTGCTCCAGCGTTGGGCAATCCACTATGTGTATGGTGTCGGTTTTTTCGCCTTCTACCTGCGGCGGTATGTTTTCGTAAGCGTTTGGCATGTTGTAAATAGTTGTAACAGCTAAACATAGGTACCATTAATTGTGTTTTGGTGATACGAAATAATTAAGAGCACAAAAAAAGCGGCCTGTAAACAAGCCGCCTTTACATATTTTAAAACGAAGATCTGTTACCAGAAGAACGAGTAGAGCGCAACAATTATGCCGCCTATAATTAAAGCACCGGCAGTAAATGCGCGATTCGTTTTAAACATAGATGAATCTATCTCGAGGCCGTTTGCTTTTACGCCTTTAGCCGCGTCAATTTTTGAGATAACATACATACCAGCAACACATAAAAGGAATACAAAACCCATTCTGTCAATAAAAGGAATTTCATACAAGTAAGTTACTTTGTCATCTTGTAAAGCTAATTTTGAGAAGACAAAAGGTGACAGAAACTCCAAATTAGCAAAACGAGGCAATAACTTAAAGAATACCGAGAACGCAAAACCGCCGATAGTTGCAAATAAAGCCGCGTTCGAGGTCGCCTTTTTCCAGAAGAAGCCTAAAATAAACATGGCAAATATACCCGGCGATACAAAGCCTGTATACTCCTGGATGTACTGAAAGCCCTGCTTGCCTTCGCCCATCAGGCGCTCGCCAATAACCAGCGACATAATCACACCCAATGCCATGGCTACTACTACCGACCATTTACCCAACACCACTAACTTTTTATCGGTGGCTTCGGGGTTGATCGCTTTTTTGTAGATGTCTAAAGTAAAAATAGTAGCTATACTGTTTGCTTTGCCCGCTAAAGAAGCTACTATGGCGGCCGTAAGCGCTGCAAATGATAAACCCTTCAATCCGGTTGGCAATAGGTTTAAAAGCGATGGATAAGCTTTATTTACATCGGTAACGCCCGATGAACTCATCATCTCCTGGTGGAACATGCCTTTTTGATAAAGCAGGTAGGCGGCGATACCCGGTAATACTACTATTATCGGCATGAGTAATTTTAAGAAAGCCGCGAATAGGATACCCGCGCGTGCTGTTTTTAGGTCTGCACCAAGGGCGCGTTGAGTAATGTATTGGTTACAACCCCAGTAGTTAAGATTCACTATCCACATACCGCCTATGAGTACCGATAAGCCCGGCAGATCCATGTAGTTGGCATTGTCTTTTTTAAATATCATGTGGAAGTGATCGCTCGCTTCGCTGCGCATAATGTTAAGGCCGTTCCACATGCCGGTAGTGCCGGATACTTCGCTGATCTTATTAAGCGCCAAATAGGTAGCAACTAAGCCACCCAATATCAAAACAAACACCTGGATAACGTCGGTATACCCGATAACCTTCATGCCGCCCAGGGTAATGATAACCGCAAATACGGCAAGCAATGAGATACAAAGGGTAACATCGAGCCCGGATATACCCGATATAGCTAAAGCGCCGAGGTAAAGGATAGACATTAAGTTAACGATGATGTAAAGCAACAGCCAGAAGATGGCCATTACCATGGCTACCGTACCATTATACCGCTGGTGCAGAAACTGCGGCATGGTGAATATTTTATTCTTAAGATAAATGGGAATAAAGAATACCGCTACGATAACAAGGGTTGCTGCTGCCATCCACTCGTAAGTAGAGATGGCCAGGCCCATTTTAAAAGCGGAGCCGCTGGTGCCGATGAATTGCTCCGCAGAGATGTTTGATGCGATCAGCGAAGCGCCGATAGCCCACCAGGTAAGTGATCCCTCAGCTAAAAAATAATCTTTTGAGGTAGCATCCGCGTTGTGCTTGCGGCGGTATATCCAGTAACCATAGCTTGATACGATTACAAAGTAGATGAAAAAAACGATGTAATCGCCAGTGGAAAGGGTCTTCATTTATCTGCTCAGTTTAAATTATAATGTTTTTGTTAATTGGAGGGCTAATAATACGCTATAAAAATGGTTTATCAAACTTTGAGATGCTGTTGTTACCAATTGCCACGAAACTTGCTGCTATGCTTTAATATTTTGCTAATAATTATGAATGGACGGGCTTAGCGTCAATTTGCGCCAGGTGCTCATCCAATACTTTCTTCCAGCTTTGATACACCTCTTCAAAAGCCGTTGTATCGGCTGGTTTCGGTTCAATATAAGCTACCGCCTTGATATTGCTGAACGCTTCTGCTGCCGATGCAAAGATCTCGGCACCAATGCCGGCACCTATTGCGGCCCCAATGCTGCCATCGTTGTTATAGAGTTCTATAGGTACTCCGGTAGCGTTTACAAAAGCTTCCGTAAAAACATCGCTCAAAAACATGTTTGAGCGGCCCGCGCGGATCACGGTCGGGTCTATGCCATTCTCCCGCATAATATCCAGGCCGTAGCGGAAAGCACAGGCGATGCCCTCCTGTGCCGCGCGGTACACATGCGCCGGCGTATGCAGGTTTAGGTGGATATTGTGAATATGGGCGCCAACCTGTTTGTTGTTCAGCATCCGTTCGGCACCGTTACCAAAAGGTAGGATCCTGAGTCCGTCGCTGCCCACAGGCGCTGTGGCGGCCAGTGTATTTACCTCGTTATAACTTAGGTTGGCTGCAAATGTATTTTTTACCCAGCGGTACAGGCTGCCGGTGCCGTTTATGCAAAGCAATACGCCAAGGCGCTTACGTTCGTTGGCATAATTAACATGGGCAAAAGTATTCACGCGCGATTGCGGGTCATAGGCTAATTGGTCGCTTACGCCATAAATAACACCCGATGTGCCCGCGGTAGCCGCTACTTCGCCGGGTTTGAGCACGTTTAAGGATAATGCATTGTTAGGCTGATCGCCCGCTTTATAGGTAACCGGGATACCGGTATTCAGTTGCAGCGCGGCTGCAACATCGGCTGTTACGCGGCCATGTGACGAAAACACGGGTTTAACAATAGGGAATAAGCCGTCATTGAACCCAAAATACTCTATAATATCTTTAGAGAGCCCGTTGAACTGGAAATCGAAGAAGATCCCTTCGGACATAGCCGATGCCGACGTAGTGATCTCGCCGGTAAGTTTCATGGCTATATAGTCGCCGGGCAGCATTATTTTATCCACCTGGTCGTAGATCTTCGGTTCGTTTTGCTTCACCCAAGCCAGTTTTGATGCTGTAAAGTTGCCGGGAGAGTTGAGCATGTGCGATAAGCAGGTTTCGTGCCCAATATCTTCAAAGGCCTTATCGCCAATTTCTACCGCGCGGCTGTCGCACCAAATAATGCTGTTACGCAGTACATGATGGTCTTTATCCACCAAAACAAGCCCATGCATCTGGTAAGCGATGCCTATAGCGGCAATATCTTTTGGGTTGTAACCGCCTTTTTTATGGCAAAGCGAAATAGCCTGCCCGGTTTGCTGCCACCACATATCCGGAGACTGTTCTGCCCAGCCGGTTTTCAACGCAATGATGGGCGATTCGTGTTCGGGGTACTGCGCGGATGCGATAACCACCTGTGTTACAGAATCAACAACGCTTACTTTTACAGACGAGGTACCAATATCAATGCCTAATAAGAGCATGTTATTTAACTTTTATATTAGCGGACAGGTAATAATTGGGATAACTACACGAATTTAAATTATTTTTTGAAATTGAATGTATTTTGCTGTGAATTAGGCGATAAAACTTATTATCAGATAAATTTTTAAAAAGGACTTGTGTAAAACAAAAAGAGGCGTATATTTGCAGTCCCAAACGGAGTGGTAGTTCAGTTGGTTAGAATGCCTGCCTGTCACGCAGGAGGTCGCGGGTTCGAATCCCGTCCATTCCGCTAAAAGGGTAACAAAACCCATCGAAAGCGCTTAAATCAATGATTTAGGCGCTTTTTTTATGCCATAAATACCCGTTTCATACCAATAAAAATGAATTCCTCGGTTACCTATTCGGTTACCTATTTTGAATTCATATTTTAGGTAACCGAATAAGCTCATAATAGATTGATTTTGAATGAATTGAAAGGCAAATTAAAGCAAATCAAAACAATTCAAAATTTATTAATTCGGTTACCTAAATAGTATGAAATCATGAGGAGTTCAAATAGTTTTTCAATCCTTTTTTGGACAAATAAAGCAAAAGCAGATGCAAATGGCCTATTGCCCCTGTATGCAAGAGTCACGGTAGAGGGAAAAAGAGTTGAGATATCGTTAAAGAGAAAGGTGAATCCTAAGAAATGGGGTGCCAAAAGTGGCTTTATGGTAGGAAATGGCGAAGAAGTGCGCATTATTAACAAGTACATCAATGAGACAAGTAATGAGATTTTCGAAATATACAGGGCTTTCAAAGGCCACGGTAAGCCATTTTCTGCGGAAGATATCAAAGAAAAACTAACCGGAAAGGAACAGCAGATAGTTTTGATATTCCGGGGATGTTGACCACCTGATTCCGTGGCAAAGTGACCAGGCGATTAGCTGGCGAACGATAGCAGCGAGAGCTGTAAAAGCGTTTTCAAAGTTAGTTATTAAAAGTGGTTA
>NZ_SBIW01000028.1 GCF_004054195.1 Mucilaginibacter gilvus
GTGGTCAATTTGGCCCGGAATGCCTGGTCAGTTTGCCCCGGAATGGGGTGGTCAATTTGACGCGGAATCACTGGTCACATTCCGCCGGAATCAGGTGGTCAATATCAGCGGTATATCCAGTGAAATCAACTAACGCTTTATCCCATTTTTCGGTGCCGTAAAGCACAACTAAGTCTTTTAAGAATTCGGGAATAACATATTTTCTCGTCGGACTGTTCCAATTCTCATTGGGATTAATACCGCTTCTTATTACAAAATTAACTACCAATAAAAATTTGATATAAGCACGGGGAACGTCGTCATAAGAGCCAGCGCTTATACTCTCCTCAAAATTTTTATTGAAGTATGCAATTACTTCCTTAGAGGATAGTCCATAGTTATCTGTTATGCATTTGGCTTTTGTCCAATCATCCGTAACGTCCAACAAAGCTAAAAAGCTCATTGCCGTATTCTCCGTACTTTTAGGTGCTTTTGGATTTATCGGAATTCCAATGCTTTCCAAAATATCTATAGCTTCGTTAATAATTTTCTTTACTCCAATACTTTTTTTGCTTTTAGGCAGGTAGTCTTTCATTTAAAAAAGGGTTAGGTCTTGGTACGCCACTTGGTTGTGATGGTATATAAAATCGCTTGGGTGCTGTTCTGTTTGATTATAGCAATCCTTAATAGCTAATGCTATTTGATAGGCAAGTAACGGCGGTACTGCATTCCCTATCTGATTGTACGCATTGGTTTCATTACCCTGAAATTCAAACCAATCAGGAAAGCTTTGCAACCTTGCCGCTTCGTCTATTGTTATTCTTCTTCTTCTGCCATCCTTCAATCTCACCCGTTGCATGTCACCTGTCGCCCCCGCTAAGTTCCTACAGGTTAAAGTACGAGCTGGTTTATCAGGATACAAATCCCTTGGATTAATACATTGAGAGGCACGCTCATATTTGGCAACGTAAGCATCCATAGATGCGTTTAGAAACTTACTATCATCTGAAAACTGTGTCATCAAATCCCCAATAGCGTTACTGACGGTAGTCTTTTGATTGTGCATTTTCGGGAACTTGAAAGTGGATTTATGCCCCACCACAAAGAGCCTTTCCCGGTTCTGAGGAACCTTATAATTAACTGCATTGAGGAGTTTGAATTCTATAAGATATCCTAACTCACTAAGCTCTTTCCTTATTAAATCAAAGTACCATTTATTTGAATATAGCAAGCCTCGTACATTTTCAAACATGAAAACTTTAGGGTTCAATCGCTTAACTGCATCTATAAAAATTGGAAACCCGTCCCGTGCATCCTCCATACCTTTCTGATTGCCACCGACGCTGAACGGTTGACATGGTGGTCCACCTATCACGATATCTGCTGGTGGATATTCGTACCCAACTTCAAGTTTAACGGGAAAGCAGGGGTTTCCAAGATTTCTTACATAGCTCTCAGAGGCTGGCACATTCATCTCAAACCCTACCGTCTTAAATCCTGCTGCCTCAAACCCTAAAGCTAAGCCGCCGCAACCCGCAAATAAGTCCAACACCACTGCATCTTCTGTATGCACAGGTCTTAGCACCTGATTAATGTACTGTATGTAGTTATTCGCCTCAAAATCCATTAATTCAAAAGTATAAAATTGCCACGCCATATCCTCATTTTTAATTTGCTTAAATGAGCGAAAGCTAAATTTTTTGACAAAGAATACAGACTATTTGTCGAAGCAAGTACCCTATTCGTGTCACTGGTTGGCAACATATACCGTTTCTGATATCAATTTCTGAATATCTATAATGCGCCCGGCTCCTGGCCGGGTACATTATAGTTGGATACGGTACGTATAAGTAGGCTTTACGGTACCAATAGGTACAGTTATTTTTATAGGTTAGTTTTGCGCTAAGTTCTTATTCTAACTAATTTCTAACCCTACAATAGCGTATTTACAAAGCACATATAACACGCAGTGCGCACCATTTCAGGTACAGGTTTAATGAACGTTAAATCCAGTTTCCCGTCCACAAAATCGAGTTTTACATAATCCTCAATGTTACCATTTAGTTGTCTGTTATTAAATTTTTTGCCCAAGTTGTCCATCTCACTAACGAATGCATCTGCTTTTGATTTTTGCAAAACTATCTCCATTGTACAGCACGGTTTTTAACTGCAATATCCTTAACCTTTACGGTTAAGCCATTAGCTACTTTATAATCTTGTAGGCGGGCATTTTCAGCCAGTTTAAGCGCCTCAAATGTTTGCGTCAATGATATTGACCATGTGTCGGCAAGCGACTGCATGAGGTCTCGATTTGAGTTCACATCAATTTGTTTGAAACAGTAGCGTATAGCGTTGAGTCTATGCATCTCGTCCTTAATCTTATTTACACGGTAAAAGCCATTACCCCATTTTGCGCTCAGTAAGTCTCTAAGGTTTATACCCCACTTATCCGATTGTACTAACACATGTGCATGGTAGTTACCGCCACTGTATTCATTAGTTTTGATGTAGTTGGTTATGTATCCATTGTTTACCAACCAAGCTATTACACCTTCAATTGATTTGTTATGCATATTAAGCGTGACTAACTTCTCATTGGTAAAGGTTATCAAGTGCGAATAAGGATAACCTGAACAGCCCTTAAATAGGTCATTGTTGTAATTAGTAGCGGTACTCACCGGAATGTTTGCCACCTGTTTCACTGGTTTAGCTTGTAGTTTAATCTTCGCTCTGCGTCTTTGCTGAGCCTCTCTTGTTTGGATGGTACGGGCGGCTTTGCGCTCTTCATCTGATTTGAATTTTCTTCTCATTTTTTTAATTTTAATTTGAGTTTTGTTATGCTTACATCGTTTACACCTACGGAGGTATTTTCGAGTACAGGGGGTTAGTTGCACTTTGCACTGTTCCGCCCCATTGTCTGCGTTGTTATTATTAAATACATGACTTTGGAAAAGATTACATAGTAAGCTCAGTCATCACAGGTGAAAATCACACATAACGCTGACAATGAGGTGAATAAAATTTTATAAATTGAGATAAAAAATCTCAAACCCGAAGCTCACTAATCCATCAATCCCGACTAAAGCAAATATAGTTTAGTACCCCCCCGGTTGTCAAGCGTATCAGAAAATAAATGATGACATTGAAAATTTTTCAAAAAATAGTTCAAATTTTCTTTTGGGGTCAGGCGACAAAAGCCTGTACCTGAACTTCGTAGCGTATAGCAGGATATTGTGTGCGAATTTCAAGACTCGCCGAAGCGTTTTTAAAGAAAGATATTCTTGATATATTTGGCTTAACGGTTCACGCAATTAGGTTGCGCTCTGCCCAAATTAAATATAAATTATAATTAATTGACTTTATAAATCATGCCATCACGAGCGGACTTACTTTGGGACAGGGTTAAAATGTATGCTGATGTCAACGGCAGAATTAAGGTAGACCCGGCAGACAACCTTATTATAGATGGAAGAGGTCGCAATTGGGATGAAGAAGAAAGAATTGAACGAGAACAGGAAGAACTAAGAAAGTTAGACGATTTAGCCAAGAATGGTTATATAGTAGGTAAGGTCTTAACTACACACTTCACAAATACCGTTGCGACAGTGAAAGATGAGGTTAAGCAGGCGTTTGATGATGTTCTTAACCGGAGCGAGGAGCCAAAAAAACTTACTAAAAAGCAGCAATTCGAACTGGATGTTAAGAACAAGACTGCTGAGAGAAAACTTAAAACCATCATAAAAGCAGGCAAGAAGTAAACCAGAGCCATTTTTGCCCACATTTGCAGTGCTGAAATCGTGCTGGTGAACCACTGAAATTACCCGAAAAGATATAAAAAAAGCCTCAAAAACAGTGTTTTTGAGGCTTAAAATCGTAGGTGGAGAATATCGGAGTCGAACCGATGACCTCTTGCATGCCATGCAAGCGCTCTAGCCAGCTGAGCTAATCCCCCGTTTGAGGAGCGCAAATATAATATTTAATAGCACAAATGCCAAGAAACTTTTAAACTTCCCTCGGAGAGGTTTAAAAACACCGTTGATTTTAGAACCGCCGCCACTTAGTGTATTGAAATTTATTTTTTTTACTGTTTTTTAAGAATCATACATCTGATAATCAGTTAATTAAATAGTGTGTAAAAAATACATTATGTAAATAAATATTCAAAAACACTTGTTTCTTAACATTTCAAAAGCCTAATTTTGGGGCAACCAATTATAAACTTTCAACCTTAATGAATACAAATAATAACCGGGTGCCCCAATTAGGGTATCTCAACCTGGCTAATGGCTCTGCTATTTTATACCAGCTCAACCCAGCACAATTAATTGAAGCGGCCATCAAACGCAACGAGGGTATTTTAAGCGATTCGGGCGCGCTTGCGATAGATACCGGCGCCTTTACCGGCCGGTCGCCCAAAGACCGCTTTATTGTTGACGACCACATTAGCCATGATAACGTATGGTGGGGGCCTGTCAATTTTAAATTTGATGGCGCACGCTTTAATTCATTATTTAAAAAGATGACCCGCTATCTGGCGCAAAAAGAAATATTTGTACGCGATAGTTGCGCATGCGCCAATGCAGATTACCATATCGATATCCGCGTGGTAACTGAAACCGCTTACCAAAACCTGTTTGTACATCACCTATTCATCAGACCAAAGGTTGCAAACCCCGAAGGGCAGCCGGAATGGACCATCATCGCCGCACCCGGCTTCTCCGCCGACCCGGAGACCGACGGCACGCGCCAAAAGAATTTTACCATCATCAGCCTCAGTAAAAAAACCATTTTGATAGGCGGCACGGGCTACACCGGCGAAATAAAGAAGGCTATCTTCACCGTGCTTAATTTCACCCTCGCCCACGATAAACAGGTGCTGCCCATGCATTGCGCCGCCAACACGGGCGCCAATGGCGATACCTCCATTTTCTTCGGCCTTTCGGGCACGGGTAAAACCACCCTATCGGCAGACCCGGAACGCCATCTCATCGGCGACGATGAACATGGCTGGAGCGACCACTCCATATTTAATTTCGAGGGTGGCTGTTATGCGAAATGCTCTGGCTTAACCGCCGAAAAAGAGCCGCAGATCTTTCGTGCAATCCAATATGGGGCTTTGCTGGAAAACATAAACTTTACACCCGGCACCCGCACGGTTAATTTTGATAACATCGACAAAACCGAAAATACGCGTGTAGCCTACCCCCTATCAAATGTGAACAACGCGGTAATTCCGTCGGTAGGTGCTTCGCCAAAAAATATTTTCTTTTTAACCGCGGATGCTTTCGGGATCTTGCCCCCTATCTCCAAGTTGACGGCAGAACAGGCGATGTATCATTTCATCTCTGGCTATACCGCCAAAGTGGCCGGTACCGAAACAGGCGTTACCGAACCAAAGCTTACCTTTTCGGCTTGCTTTGGTGAGGCTTTCCTCCCTTTGCACCCGGTGGCCTACGCCAACCTGCTTGGAAAAAAGATAACCGATAACCAGGTGAACGTTTGGTTGGTAAACACCGGCTGGACAGGTGGCGCTTACGGTACCGGACAGCGCATCAAGCTCTCCTACACCCGGGCCATGATCAGCGCGGCTATAAACGGCAAGCTGGACCATGTTAAATATCACCGCCACCCGATATTTAAAACCATGATGCCCGCAACCTGCCCCAACGTACCCAACGATGTACTCGACCCAAAAAACACCTGGAAAAGCGAAAACGAGTACGAAGAAAACGCCAACAGGCTGGCGCAGGCATTTAACAACAACTTCAGCAAATACCTTAACGATGATACCGTAAACCTGTTAGCAGCCGGTCCTGCGGCCATCCAGGCGGTTTAAAAAGTCCATTAAGTAACATTACACACCATATTTTATGCCAAAGGTTACTACTTTAGGTCAGTTTATTATTGAAAAACAAGCCGATTTCCCTTATGCCAAGGGAGAACTTTCCCGCTTATTGAGGGATATTGCCATAGCCGCTAAAATTGTAAACAGGGAGGTGAACAAAGCGGGGCTGATGGATATTTTGGGGCAGGCGGGCAGCACCAATATTCAGGGAGAAAGCCAGCAGAAACTCGATATTTTCGCGAATGAACAATTCATCTCGGCGCTTACCAGCGGCGGAGAGTGCTGCATTGTGGCATCAGAAGAAAATGAGGACATCATCATAATAGACCCGAAAGACAGGAAAGCGGGCAAATATGTGGTAGCTATAGATCCGCTCGACGGCTCATCCAATATTGATGTAAATGTGCCGGTAGGCACCATATTTTCTATTTATCGCCGAAAGGATTTTGATACCCCGCCCGGCCTTTGCGATGTGCTGCAAAAAGGCACCGAACAGGTGGCGGCGGGCTATATTATCTACGGCTCGTCTACCATGTTGGTTTATACTACTGGCAGGGGCGTTAACGGCTTTACGCTCGACCCATCCATCGGCGAGTTCTGCCTCTCCCACCCGGGGATGCGCGTGCCCGAAGATGGCACTATCTATTCCATCAACGAGGGGTATTATATGCATTTCCCAAAGGGGGTTAAGCAGTACATAAAATATTGCCAGGAGGAGGACAGGGCTACCAAGCGGCCCTACACATCGCGCTACATCGGCTCTATGGTGGCCGATATTCATCGCAACCTTATTAAAGGCGGCATTTTTATTTACCCATACACAGCGGCCACCCCCTCGGGCAAACTAAGGCTGGTGTATGAGTGCAACCCCATGGCATTTATAATTGAGCAGGCCGGCGGCAGGGCAACTAATGGCGACAAGCGCATCCTAACCATAGAGGTGGAGGAACTGCACCAACGCACCCCGGTTTTTATCGGCTCAAAAAACATGGTGATCCACGCGGAGGAGTTTATGAAAGAAGCCATTGAACTATCTTTTGCTTATGACGAGAACCAGGGCTTTCCCTTCGCGGTAGATTAAGGTTTTTTTGCGTGGCCGGTAGCCGCTTTCCTTAGCGCGCACAACAAATAAGTGCCTATATTTGAAATGGGCGCCGCCCCGCAGTTATTAACCTGTTCATGCTGGTCCATGAAAAATTATACCACTATGCTTATTTGCTTGTTCGCCGCTTTTACCACCCAGGCACAGGATATTGCCACACCGTTTGATAAAGCACCCGAATGGAGCAAAAGTGCCATCTGGTACCAGATCTTCCCGGAGCGTTTCCGCAATGGCGACAGTATGAACAACCCCAAGCCCGAAAATATCAACATTCCCCCGATGGGGCAAACCGCGCCCGAAGACTGGGCGGTGAACCAATGGACCGAAGACTGGTACGGCCAGCAGGGCTGGGAGGCAAACAAAGGTTTTAATGATAATATGTACTACCGCCGCTACGGTGGCGATTTGCAGGGTGTTTTAGATAAGCTGGATTACCTGCAAAACCTGGGCGTAACCGCGCTGTTTATGAACCCGCTGAACGATGCCCCCTCGGCACATAAATATGATGCCCGGCATTATCACCACATCGACGTAAACTTTGGCCCCGACCCGGAGGGCGATACCAAACTGATAGCAACAGAAAACCCCGCCGACCCCGCCACCTGGAAATGGACCGCTGCCGATAAGCTTTTTCTGAAACTGGTTAGCGAGGTGCACAAGCGTGGGATGCGCATCATTATGGATTACTCCTGGAACCATACCGGCGTAATGTTTTGGGCCTGGCAGGATGTGCTCAAGAACCAGTCGCACTCGGCGTATAAGGATTGGTACGAGATCCGCTCGTTTGACGATAGCAACACGCCCGAAAATGAATTTGCCTACACCGGCTGGGTAGGCGTGGCCAGCCTGCCCGAGATCCGCAAAGTAGATGTAACTACGCTACGCGTTAACGGCCATCCCTACGAGGGCAACATCAACGAAGGAGCAAAAAAGCACATCTTCGCGGTAACCCGGCGTTGGCTCGCACCCGATGGCCAGGCGGCCAATGGCATAGATGGTTTTAGGCTGGACGTGGCCGACCAGATAGGGCTCGGTTTTTGGCGCGATTTCCGCAAGGAGGTGCGTAGCATAAAACCCAATGCTTATTTAGTAGGCGAAATTTGGTGGGATACCTGGCCCGATAAACTGATGGACCCAACGCCTTACATCCATGGCGATATTTTTGATGCCGTAATGTTTTACCAGGCCTATCGCCCCGCCCGTTACTTCTTCGCTAAAACAGATTTTCCCCTGGATGCCGCGCAGTTTAAGAACGAGCTGGAGCACGAGTGGAACCGCCTGCCCGAAGATAAGCGTTACGCCATGATGAACGTATCCAGCACGCACGATACCCCACGCCTGCTTACCGATTTCTACAACACCAATAAATATAAGTTCCAGGCTAACCCGCGCGAGAACCCCAATTATCGCACCGGCAAACCCGATGAAGAAACCTACAAACGCCTGCGTTTATATCTCGTACACCTGTTCACCAGCATTGGCGCACCTCAAATTTGGAACGGCGAAGAAATGGGCATGTGGGGTGCCGACGATCCCGACCCACGCAAACCGCTCTGGTGGAAAGACTATACCTTTGCCAACGAAACCCGCAACAACACCCAACCCGGCGAAAAAGAGTACGATAAGGTTGGCTTTAACCAGCAAACTTTCGATTGGTATAAAAAGCTCATCGCCATCCGCAAAGAAAACCCTGTGCTGATGAATGGCAAAATAGAGTTTATTGAAGCGGAGGGCAAAACCCTTATTTATAGAAGGTACAATGATCAAAATGAAGTACTGGTGTTTTTTAACCTGGAGGAAGGCTCCATTAATTATCCGCTGCCTGGGGGCACTGTTTATAAAACCCTTTTAGATGACAGCGCCATAAGTGGCGTAGTGCATTTGGAACCGTTGGAAGCAAAAATTTTAGTGAAACGGGAGAAGTAGGTTTTGGGTATGGCTTCAAGTAATTTCGCTGCAAACTCGCCTGCGATCGAAAAAAGTTTACAAAAGTTAACACAATTCACATCTTAACTTTTGTAAAAACCTAATATTCAACTGCTTATTATTTTACAGGGTTAACACTTTTTTATCAATTTAATGCTTTGTTGGTTTTATATAATGTCACAAAAACATTGAGCGAATAAATATATCTGATGCCTACTACCACAGTCGAAATAAAAAATCGGAAAAAGATATTGAACTACTACATCATTTTAGTGTGAATGACTTTATACTGAAGGTGCTTATAGATTTACAAATTCTTTTAAAAAAGTAAAGCCCCTGATGGGCAGGGGCCTTTACTAACCAATTATAAACCTAAATTATGAGAAGACTTTTTTATGTATCAACATTGTCTGTTCTTGTTGATAGTGTAAAAGTAACACTAAGTTTTAAATTACAAAGAATTTATTTGTAATTTTTTTGTCAGCTTTATATTAATGTACTTTTTTCGTTATTGTATTAACAAAGATACTTCAATTTATTTGAAATATTTTCAATTATTTATGAATTTATGCTGACGGACTTGTAAAAAATCTTTTACACTTTTGTGAATATCTTAAAAAATGGCCGTTACAACACACAAACCGCATTTAACCACTACCACCCTTTGGGTAATGACTTTAACCACGGGGCTTGTTGTGGCCAATCTTTATTACAACCAGCCGTTGTTGCACGATATGGCCGAAACCTTTCATGTAAGTAACGGTACGGCAGGGCAGGTTAGTATGCTTACTCAAATAGGTTATGCCGTTGGGATGTTTTTTGTAGTGCCCCTGGCCGATATGGTGGAGCGAAAACGCTTAATGCTCATCAATTTCGCGTTTGTGGTGGCAGCATTGTTACTAACGGCCCTCGCCCCCAACATCGATATTTTGATCCTATCGGGCTTTTTATTGGGCTGCACCTCTATTATTCCTCAGTTACTGGTGCCCATGGCCGCCCATTTGGCAGATCCCGCCGAGCGTGGAAAGAAAATAGGCTTCATTATGAGCGGGCTTTTAATAGGCATATTATTATCGCGTACACTCAGCGGCTTTGTAGGTGCGCACCTGGGCTGGCGGGCCATGTTTTATATCGCCGGCGGTATTATGATGCTAATGTGGCTGCTGGTGTACCTGCTGCTACCCAAGGTTGAGCCCGAATACAAGGGTAATTACGGCAAACTGATGCACTCGCTTATCCACCTCGTAAAAAATGAGCCCAAATTACGTTTAGCTTCCCTGCGCGGCGCTCTTTGCTTCGCATGTTTCAGCGCGTTTTGGACCAGCCTGGTATTTATGCTCAAACAAAACTTTAACGAAGGCAGCGACGTTGCAGGAGCCTTTGGCCTGGCCGGTGCCTTTGGAGCTATTGCCGCCGGGCTTGTGGGCCGCCTGAGCGACAGGATGGACTCCTATAAATTATCAACCATTACCTTAGCTTTGGTTTTAATATCCTTTATCATCTTCTGGTTCTCGGCTTATAGCATTGCCGGGCTGATAGCAGGCGTTATTATTATGGATATGGGAGTGCAAGCCACGCACATCTCCAACCAATCTATTATTTTTTCATTAGACCCCGCGGCACGCAACCGCATCAACACCGTTTACATGGTAACCTATTTTATAGGCGGCGCAACTGGCACCTTTCTGGCCACGCGGATTTGGGGTACTTATAACTGGCCGGGCATCTGCGCTATTGGCATTATCCTATCGGCGGTTGCAATCGTTATCCACCTTATAACGCGCAAAACGATGCAGCGCGCTGTCTGAAAACGAACACTGTACACATTTACCGAACACCCGCTGACCTCCATTTACAACAGCATGTACTTATTTATTGTACAATCTGTACGATAATAACCTTATAAAAGCGCTTAAAAACCCGGGGCTCGGCACCTTTTTGTATGTAGTGTAAAAAAACTTTATGCGTACTGTCATTTTTTTTACGCGGCTCCCCTTTTTTGGCACAGAGTTGGAATAAGTATCATCAAACCGAGAAACCATGCAAATCGACAAGAAACCAGAAGCCCCGGCCGAAGAAAAAGAATGGGAAAACCCGGTAGCACCGGAAAAACCAGCCGACCACCGGGAAGAGGAACAGTTGGAAAGGCAAATGAAGGAAGCGAAGCGCAGGCACGATAACCTCGAAGAAAACCAGGGCGAAGCAAGCGATAACGAACAAACTAAAAACTAAACATAATTTAAAAATATTGATCATGAAAACTACATCACAACAAACAGCAACAAGCAAATTGGTAAACCGTTTCGATAAAGAATTGAGAACCCTTTTAATGAATGATTTGAGAGCTATCCGTTCGGTAAAAGCGCAAATGATAGGTATAAATGCTAATAGCCTAAGCGCAGCGTAATAACTAAAAGAACACCAAACACACAATATTTAAGGCATCTACCTATGAAAACCTACAAAAAACCAGCTACCAGCAAACTTTTTGCCCGTTTTGATAACGAATTAAAAAGCTTACTAATGGAAGACCTGAAGGCTTTACGGGAAAGAGGCCAGTTTACACCGCGCAACAACCAGGCTCAGCAGCAAGCTGCCTGATCTACATATATTCTATCTACCTATTAAAACAGTCCTTTGAGGAAAATAAGGCTCGGCAGTAATGCGGAGCCTTATTTTTTTGAGGCGTATTTGATAATGAGTGCCGCTGTTTTGGCCGATGCGCCGGGTTTGCCCATGCGCTGGTGAAGCAGATGGTAATTAGCGAGCATGGCGTTGCGGTAATCCTCCAGGCCCACCAGTTTATCCAATTCGTTGGAGATATTATGAAAATCACAATCCTGCTGGATCAGTTCCTTCACCACTTCTTTATCCATTATTAAATTCACCAGCGAGATGAATTTTATTTTCACCAGCATTTTGGCTATGCCGATGGTAATGGCGTTGCCTTTATAAACCACCACCTGCGGCACGTTTAGCAGGGCGGTTTCTAACGTGGCAGTACCAGATGCTACTACGGCGGCTTCTGCATTGCTCAGCAGATCATAAGTGGCGTTAAACACTACGGGGATATGCATCCCGCCGATGTACTGGCGGTAATATTCGGCATCGAAGGTTGGCGCGCCGGCTATTACAAACTGAAAATTGGTGAACCGCCCTGCAACTTTAGCCATCTCGGGCAGCAATCGGCTGATCTCCTGCTTGCGGCTGCCGGGTAAAAGCGCAATTATTTTTTTGCCGATGAGCACATTGTTCTTTAAAAAATCGGGGGTGGGCGTAAAAGCGTCAACGGCATCTAAAAGCGGGTTGCCAACGTAATCAATATCCATCCCCCAACCCTTATAAAAGTCCACCTCGAAGGGCAGGATGCAAAATAAATGATCAACAGATCGTTTTATCTTCAGCACCCGCTTCTGGTTCCAGGCCCAAACCTTTGGCGAAATGTAGTAGCAAACCAGCAGGCCCGTCCTTTTGGCAAAGTCCGCTATTTTTAAATTAAAACCGGGAAAATCTATCAGTATCAAAACATCGGGCTGATAAGCCACAATATCTTTCTTGCAAAGACTCATGTTTTTTAGAATGGCGCCCAGGTTGGCCACCACCTCTACAAAGCCCATAAAGGCCATGTCCTCGTAATGTTTTACCAGGATACCGCCTTCGGCCTCCATCAGGTGGCCGCCAAAATAACGAAACTCCGCTTGCTTGTCCTTCTCCTTCAGCTCCTTCATTAGGTTGGCGCCATGCAAATCGCCCGAGGCTTCGCCGGCTACCAGGTAATACTTCATGCTACAATGATAGTAAGTAAAATATTGTTTATTGAAAAATGAGTGAGTAATTTAGTTTTTATCATGATCCATTTAACAACAGTTAACAACAGAAAAGTTCTTTATCAACGCTACAGCACAGAACTGCCCTGGAGCAAATATTTCCCAACGCAAAACTGGCTGGCTTTTGTGGTTGTTAAGAACCAGGCCAAAACTAAATTAATTGAAATCTCTAACAAATTGATCAATAACAATGCGTGCTTTATTTGCTCCTCGGGTGTGCAGGGTGAACTATTGCACGATATAATTGACGAGGAAATAATGTTTAGGCAAGTTGACATTGACGACCTCTATTTACCTCCTTTTGACATCGTTACAACCTGGCACAATGATATTGCCGAGGGACTATGGTATGCAACAAAAGCAGCTTGTAACGACCCTACTAAAATTGATAAAGTAGTATGTTTAGATGCAAGCGAAAGCGGAATTGAGCCGGAGATTCTGGAGCTGCTTTTGAAATTTAACGCAGGTTATATTCCTGATTAATTATCGGGTATATATTTTAAATAGAAAAACTACCAGCATAAAAGCGAAAGTAAACATCATCACACCGTTGGCCGTCTCATCCAACTTGTTTTTAAAGCAGTAGCGCAGCAGCACTAAATTTAAACCTATGGCTATGAGGTAAGGTACCGCGGGCTTATCCATAATAATGGCATTATTGTGCAGCACATATTCAAAAACCACCCAGCTTAAGGCAGGCAAAATACTGCCCAGCAAAAAACCCGCGCCAACGCTATTCTTATTCAACATTAAAGTTCCATGTGTTTAAAAGTGGGATGGCATGGTGCGCCGTCATATCAAACTGTACAGGCACTACCGATGCATAGTTGTGCTCCAAAGCCCAAACGTCGGTATCCTCGCCATGGTCGTTGTTTTGAAAAACGCCGGTAAGCCAGTAATACGGCCGTTTGTAAGGGTCCATCCGCTCGTCAAATTCCTCGGCCCATTTTGCGTTGGCCTGCCGGCAAATTTTAATGCCTTTTATATCGTGCGTGTTGGGGAAATTCACATTCAGCAAAGTGCCGATGGGCAGGCCGTTATGCAATACCCGCAGGGCAATCTCTTTGATGAATTTTTCGCAATGCTCAAAGTTGGCCTGCAGCGAATAATCATCAAGCGAAAAACCTATGGACGGAATACTTTCTATGGCCCCCTCTACCGCTGCCGACATGGTGCCCGAGTACAGTACATTAATAGAATTGTTGAGCCCGTGATTAATGCCCGATACGCAAAGATCCGGCTTTTTGCCCTTGAATATTTTGGTAACGGCCAGCTTCACACAATCTACCGGGGTGCCGCTGCAACTGTATATCTCGATACCATCGTACAGGTCCACCTTATCTAAACGAAGCGGTTTGCCAATGGTAATGGCGTGCCCCATGCCCGATTGAGGGCTATCCGGCGCTACGACCACCACGCGGCCTATCTGCTTCATTACATGCATCAGCGTTTTTATGCCCGGCGCGGTTACGCCATCATCGTTTACAACAAGTATAGTGGGGAGGGTGGATTTTGTATGGTTTGTCATTAGGGCAAAATTAACCATTTGTGTGGCAGCCCGACGAATTAAAATAATTGGAATTATTCAGCAAACACTTTAAACCACCCTGTTCACGCCCGGTATCCTCACAATCATAAGTCCCAGCAAAAAGCTGCCTACAACCGCCAGCGGGGCTACCGCTAAAAATTTCAAAGCGGGTTCAATGGCCCAACTATGCAGCGCTACCGAGAGGCCTATTAAAATCAAGGGATGGAAAATATAAACCGCGAATGAAGTTCTTGATAGCAGGGTTAAAAAAGCAGAGGGTTTGTTCCAGCGCGTTTTGCCGATACAGAGCAAGGCGGCTACGATAGTAAAACCTACCAATTGCTCCCATACCGCGTACCATAGGCTTTGCCAGTGCCCGCCTACATTATAATATTCCACGGGGAAACCTACCAACTGCCGCACAACAAAAAATACAGGGAAGCCGATAAACACCAAACACAGCGCAGTGGTTCTCATGGTTTTGCCGGTGCCATAGTCTGCATTACTTATCCATTTGCCGCGTGAGGCGATGATCCCTAATATAAACATGGCGATGTACTGCGTAAAATGCCCCAACTGAAAGCCAAGTGGTTTGAGCACCCAGCCTACCGGGAAAAATATGCGAACGCCGTAAGAAATTACGCCAATGCAAATGGCAAAGGTGAGGATCTTTGTCACTGACGGCATTGGTTTCGAGATTCCTCTATCATCAACAAACAGACGAAACACCGCGTAAGCCAGTGTAAAGAGCAGCAGCGCGGCTACAAACCACAGTACGCCAAAATCTATCCAGCTATCAAACCCGCCCAGGTATTGCAGGTAAGTGATCTTTGGATGGGTGCCGGTGTAATTATAGTTTATAAAACTCAGGAAGGGCGACAGCACAAATGAATAGAATACTAACGGCAAACCTAATCGCAAAAACCTATCCGCAATGAACTTACCCGGTCCTTTTTTATCGTAAGATGATGGGATGAACAGTGCAGACAAGAAAAAGAAAAAACCCATAAAAAACGCCTGGTTAACGGCAACAAAAGCTGTCATGGGTACAATGGCACCGAGCAATTGAGTTTTCTCATTAAAATACCAGTTGCCCGGTGCACCATAGGTAATAGTTGCATGGTGCAGAATAACCAGCGCGGTTAGCACCACTTTCAAATGGTGTATATAAACTATTTTTTCTTTAGGATGCTCTGGTATGATGGCTGAAGGCGTGGCTGGCATATTTGCAATAAGTTTGGTGGAAGATACTTATAAACGACAAATAAAAACAGCCACTGTTGCACAGAGGGAGAAAAAGAAGCAAGAGTTAGGAAACAAGAACCAAGACAAACGATGCTATCCTGGCTCTTGATTCCTGATGTCTTGCACTGCAGCTTAAAGGCTGTTTATCCAGTTCACCAGGTCCTCGCGGGTTTTGCCGGTTTTTTGTTGGATGCGACCAAGGGTTTCATCGTCCTTACCTTCTTCGTGTGCCAGATCGTCATCGGTAAGATCGCCGTAGGCTTGTTTTATTTTCCCTTTCAGCTCGTTCCAGCCGCCTTTTAATTCTAACTTATCCATGGTTTGTTTCTCCTTATTTTAGATGTATAGGGAGAACAGGTAGGGTGAGAATTGGTTTTAATAATGATACCTAAGTTGAGCAATAAGGATGGAATCCGTTTCCACTTTATAAACCAAGCGATGTTCGCCTGTTATACGCCTTGACCAGTAACCACTCCACTTATGCTTTAGCGCCTCTGGCTTACCAATTCCTTCGAAGGGACTAACTTGTATTTCAGCGAGCAAGAAACTTATCTTTTCCATAATTTTCTTATTCCCGCTTTTCTTCCAGTATTGTAAATGAATTTGAGCTTTAGGAGAGAAAATTATTTCCATAAATCGTCCAGGGAAATTTTAATCCCTTTTCCTGCTTCTAATTCCTGAATACTTTCATCTAATTCCTTCTCGTTAGCTTTACTTGCCATTAAATATTCTGTCTCGTCGAGCTCCTTTTCGTATTCAACTTCAAAAGCGTCGAAAATAGTTTTTAAGGCTTTTTCTTGTTCTTCATTTTTGGGACGGACCGTAAGTACTGACATATGTTATGATATCTAATTATAACAAATTTAAGCTATTCTTTCCTAAGATAAAAATGTGCGAACGCACACCTTACTTAGCTCTCCGCCAACACCTCTACCTTCACAATCCGCTCAAACTCCTCAAAACATTCCACATGCGGAAAATGCGCGGCATCTGTAAAAGTATAGAATTGCTTTTTGGGCGCGCTTAGCTTATCGAAATAATCTTTTGCGCCGGCGTAGCAGGTATGATGATCGTGTGTACCATGGAAAAAGTAAACCGGGACGTCGAGATGGGTAACCGTATCACTGATATTGTTAGTGATGATGGCCTCCCAAAGCTGATTAAAGCTCAGCGAGGAACCTTTCATATAGTTTAATTTATCGGCAAGGGAATATTCTTTACAGGTAAGCAGCTTCCATATCGCTAACAAAAAAATATTCTTCTGCCTCATGCTGCCGCGATACCGCGCTACCTGCCACCTTTGGAAATTAAGATACCTGAACCAGGCTTTTGCACCTGCACCCCGCGTGGGGACGGTCCATTTATTTAATTTACGGAGCACGCTCCTATCCTTACGGATGGCAGCCTGCTCTTTTACAAAATCATATGATTCCTGTTCTGAAAGATATTGATCCGTCACCTGCCCTACGCTTAAATAAGCGTGAAAAAGTTGGGGGTGCCGCTGAACCAATAAAGTACCCAAGTAGGTGCCCCATGATTGGCCAAGCACATAAATTTTTGTTTGTCCGAATTTATCGATGAGGTATTTGCTTACCGCTTCGGCATCCTGTATCAATTGCTCCAGCGTTATCGAGTTTTTATTGTCCAGCGTAGCGTATGATCGCCCTGCTCCCCGCTGCTCCCAGTGGCAAATAGTGAAGAGTTTTTCTAAGGGTTTCAGCGTTTCTGCCACAAAACAAAAATCCGGTGTTCCCGGCCCGCCATGCAGGTACAGTAACAGCGGGTTGGCATCGCTCTCGCCATGGATAAAGATGTATTGCTTATTGCCGTTGATGATTGGGGAATCTGTCATTTACGCTTAATGGGAACCCTTGTATCGCTTTAATACCACCCGTTGTTTTAAAACATCAGGCCATATCTCAATTTTATAGCCGTCCTTCACTTCAAACAGATCAGGATCTGCCTTGGCTAAATCTATAGAATACACTCTTACCCGGTAATCACCCGGCACAAGTTTTACCTTCAATTCAACTTTACCGTCAGGGCAATTGGTTATTTGCATAAACCCCGACCTGATCTTTAAATTACCTTCTACCACGTGATCATAGGGTTTAAAGTTTAAGTCAGCATTAGGTTTTTCAAGCACATGTACCTGCACTTTGATGTGCCCGTATGAACCTGTGCTTACACCCAAAACATCATTACCCGTGGCTAATCTATCGGCAAACGAAGCCTCGCTCCAAAAGTCGGCAGCCCCGGTATTTCCGGAATAGTCCATATCTCCAACATAAAATTGGTTGTATGCGGTATCAAACTCCAGCTTATATATTTTAGCAGGAGCCGCGCCGAAAACAAAACTGATGCATAAAAACATTAAAGCTTTATACATAATTCAGTTTTACAATGCTCCTGCCTTTATCTCCTCAACAACAGCAGGGTCTAACAAAGTGGAGGTGTCTCCTAAATTAGAAATGTCGCCCTCCGCTATCTTCCGTAGAATCCTCCGCATAATTTTGCCCGAGCGTGTTTTTGGCAGGCCCGTTACAAACTGAATTTTATCCGGTTTGGCAATAGCGCCGATGATGCGGGCAACTGTCATCATAATATCCTTGCGGGTCAATTCAGGGTCGCCGTGCTGGTTGGGGCATACTACAAAGGCGTACACACCCTGTCCTTTAATATCGTGCGGGTAACCTATTACGGCGCTTTCTACTACGGTGCTGTGCATGTTAATGGCGTTCTCCACCTCGGCGGTACCAATGCGATGGCCGGATACGTTCAGCACATCGTCTACCCTGCCGGTAATGCGGTAGTAGCCATCCTCATCGCGCAGACAGCCGTCGCCTGTAAAATACAGATTTTCGTATGTAGCGAAGTAAGTGGTGCGGCAACGCTCATGGTCGCCATAGGTGGTGCGCAGCATACCCGGCCATGGGAATTTGATGCAAAGGTTGCCGCTTACGCCGTTGCCTTCTATCACTTTTCCGTTCTCGTCTACCAATACCGGCTGTACGCCCGGCAGCGGCAGGGTAGCGTAGCCTGGCTTAGTAGGCGTAACACCTGCAATAGGCGAGATCATAAAGCCACCGGTTTCGGTTTGCCACCAGGTATCTACAATAGGGCATTTACCCTGGCCTATCTTTTCGTCGAACCAGTGCCATGCTTCCTCGTTTATCGGCTCGCCTACCGACCCCAGTTTTTTAAGCGAGCTAAAATCGCGGCCTTTCACCACATCATCGCCAAAGCTCATCAGCGAGCGGATAGCCGTTGGGGCAGTATATAATATATTAACCTTAAATTTCTCTACAATATCCCAAAGGCGACCGGCATTGGGGAAGGTTGGGATCCCTTCAAACATCACCGAAGTAGCCCCCTGCGTAAGCGGACCGTAAGCAATATACGAGTGACCTGTGATCCAGCCGATATCTGCCGTACAAAAATAAACTTCGCCCGGCTGATACTGGAACGCGTTGCTAAAGGTATAGCCTGTATAAACCATATAACCGCCGCAAGTATGCACCACACCTTTTGGCTTGCCTGTAGAACCGGATGTATACAGGATAAACAGCATATCCTCGGCATCCATTTCCTCGGCGGGGCAATCGGGGTTACCCTGGGTCTCTACCTTTTTAACTTCATCTTCCCACCATACATCGCGCCCCTTTATCATGGACACCGGTGTGCGGGTACGGGTAAGCACAATAACTTTTTTGATGCTTGGGCACTGCACCAGCGCATCATCTATTATAGATTTTAACGGCACTTCCTTGGTGCCACGTAAACCGCCATCGGCAGTTATTACAATATTACATTCGGCATCCTTTATCCTGTCGGCAATGGATTGTGCCGAAAATCCGCCAAAAACAACCGAGTGGATAGCGCCGATACGGGCGCAGGCCAAAACGGCAATGGCCAGCTCGGGCACCATGGGCATGTAAATACAAATGCGGTCGCCTTTTTTTGCACCGTTATTTTTAAGCACGTTGGCAAACTGGCAAACCTTAGTGTGCAGTTGTTTATAAGTAAGTATGCGGTGATGTTCGGTAGGGTCGTTTGGTTCCCAAATGATAGCGGTGGTATCGCCGTTTTTTTCCAGGTGGCGGTCGAGGCAGTTCTCCGTGATGTTCAGTTTGGCACCCTCGAACCATTTTATTTTTGGTTCTTTAAAGTTCCAGTCTAAAACCTTATCCCACTTTTTTTTCCATAAAAAATTATTGGCAATACCTTCCCAAAATTGTTCAGGCTGTTCCACGCTCAGGCTATAGGCCTGCTGGTATTCTTCAAACGACTTAACTTGCATAGTGATGTATAAATGGTGGCGTAAATTAGTGATTTTTGTGTTAAGCGGGTAATAAATTTAAGGCTTTTTAAAATATTTTAAGAAGTGTTATTTCTCAATTTACAGCACCGTCATCATTTATTAATTATACATTTATATAATGAAAAAATATTTTTTTGAAATATATTTCCCGCTTGGCATTATTGTAGGCCCAGTAATTTTTATGGTTACCGGAGTAAAACTTTCTTTGGCATTCTTTTTTAGCATAATAGCCATAATGGCTATTCATCTATATCTAAATAAAACAGTGCGGATTACGGCGTTTAAGCATGTAAAAAAACTCTTTTCGACTATGAAAAAAGAATTTTAAATATTTTACAAATCACTATTGCCTATTTGCTTTAAAAACCTGATATTTGCAAACTCTTTTTAGGAGAAGAGCGAGAATTAAAAAAATATTTGTCATGTCAAGAATTTGTGATCTAACAGGAAAAGGCTACATGAACGGTAACAGCGTATCAAACTCGAACGCCAAAACCAAACGTAAGTTCTATCCAAACTTACAGTTGAAAAAGTTTTACATCCCCGAAGAAGATAAATGGATCACTTTAAAAGTATCTACTTCTGCTGTTAAAACTATCAGCAAACTCGGTATTACCGCTTGTATCAACAAGTTTGTAAAAAAAGGTTCTATTTAGTAGGTTATAGGTTTAACGTCATACGTTTTACGTTTCCACTATAACAATCATCAAGCAATAATCAACGTAAAACGTATTACGTATTACGTTTAACAAGATAAGAAAATGGCTAAGAAAGGCAACAGGGTTCAGGTAATTTTAGAATGCACAGAGCATAAAACCAGCGGCATGCCGGGTATGTCTCGTTACATTACCACCAAAAACAAAAAGAACACAACCGAGCGTTTGGAAATGAAAAAATTCAACCCGGTATTACGTAAAGTAACAGTTCATAAAGAAATTAAATAGGTTATACGTTGAACGTTTTACGTTTTACGCATTCACTTATAGCTAATTAGTTTATAATACACGTACTACCTACAACGTAATACGTATAACAACAAAAAGACATGGCAAAGAAAGTAGTTGCAACGCTGAAAGTAGCAGGTAAAGGCAAAGAATATTCGAAAGTTATTACAATGACTAAATCACCACGTACCGGTGCTTACTCATTTAAAGAGCAAATTGTACCTAACGATGGCGTTAAGGATGCAATTGCAGGTAAATAATACCTGGTAAAACTTTTGTTAAAATATTGAAAGCCGTCTTGTATCTTACGAGAGGGCTTTTTCTTTTTGATATGGTCTGAATCAGAATTTACAGAATTTAAGGATTAGCAGAATAATAAATACTAACCCCATATCTGTTGAATACTGATTCTGGAAATTCTATAATTCTGAAAATTCTGATCACCTATGGGATTATTTGATTTTTTTAAGAAAAAAGAAAGCACGGAGCAGGAACAGCAGGCGCTTGATACCGGGCTGGAAAAAACCAAGGATAATTTCTTTTCAAAATTAACCAAGGTTGTTGCCGGTAAATCTACCGTTGACGATGATGTGCTGGATGATTTGGAAGAAGTACTGGTAACTTCCGACGTTGGTGTTACCACCACCCTCAAAATTATCGAACGTATACAGGCCCGTGTTGCCCGCGATAAATACGTAGGCACATCCGAACTGAACAATATGCTGAAGGACGAGATCCAACAGCTCCTGGCTGAAAACAACAGCAACGATTTTCAGAATTTTGAATACGGCAAGCAGAAACCTTATGTAATAATGGTAGTCGGTGTAAATGGCGTGGGCAAAACCACCACCATTGGCAAGCTGGCCCATAAGCTAAAACAAGCCGGCAACCAGGTAGTACTTGGCGCTGCGGATACCTTCCGCGCCGCGGCGGTAGACCAGATAAAACTTTGGGGCGAACGTGTTGGCGTAAAAGTGGTAGCGCAAGCCATGGGCAGCGACCCTGCTTCGGTAGCTTATGACACCCTTCGCTCAGCCGTATCTAATGGCGACGATGTGGCCATAATTGATACCGCTGGTCGTTTACATAATAAGGTGGGTCTGATGAACGAGCTTACTAAGATCAAGAATGTAATGCAAAAGGTGATCCCCGGCGCACCGCACGAAATACTGCTGGTGCTGGATGCATCAACCGGCCAAAACGCTATTGAACAGTGCAAACAGTTTACCGAGGCCACCGCTGTAAATGCATTGGCCCTAACCAAACTGGATGGTACCGCAAAAGGCGGCGTAGTGATAGGGATCTCAGATCAGTTTAAGATCCCCGTAAAATACATAGGTGTAGGCGAAGGGGTGGAACATTTACAGTTGTTTGATAGGACAGCGTTCGTTAACAGTCTGTTTAAATCATAAAACATGTCCGGAGCCTCACCCTGCCCTATCCAAAGGAGAGGGTTTTGAGAAGCTTTGAAGTCCTCTCCTTTGGAGAGGATTTAGGTGAGGCTTCTTCGGTGAAAAAAGAATAACAATGAGAACAAAAACAATAAGCAAGCCGATACTAACTGCTAAACCCCGCGTAAACGTGGTTACTTTAGGCTGTTCAAAAAATATTTACGATAGCGAAGTACTGATGGGCCAGCTGAAAGGCAACGCCTTTGAAGTGGTACACGAGGCCGAAAAGCTGCGTAACAACGATATCATCGTTATTAATACCTGCGGGTTTATTGATAACGCCAAGCAGGAATCTATCGATACCATTCTGCAATACAGCGAGCTGAAGGAACAGGGCAAAGTAGGCAAAGTGATTGTCACCGGTTGCCTGAGCGAGCGCTACAAGCCCGAGCTGGAAGCCGAGATCACCAATGTTGATGCCTACTTCGGCACCAACGATCTGCCAAACATCCTCACCAATATCGGTGCAGATTATCGCCATGAGCTAATTGGCGAACGCTTATTAACTACGCCATCACACTTCGCATACTTTAAAATTGCCGAAGGCTGTAACCGCCCGTGCTCATTCTGCGCCATCCCTTTGATGCGCGGCAAGCACGTAAGCACCCCTATCGACCAGTTGGTAAAGAACGCCGAGAACCTGGTAAAGAACGGCACCAAAGAACTGATTCTGATAGCGCAGGACCTTACCTACTACGGACTTGACATATACGGAAAACGTAACCTGGACGAATTACTGCGCCGGCTGAGCGACGTGAACGGTGTGGAATGGATCCGTATGCAGTACGCTTACCCGGCAGGCTTCCCGATGGAAGTTTTAGATGTAATGAACGAGCGTGACAATATCTGTAAATACCTGGATATGCCGTTGCAGCACATTACCGATAATATGCTGAAATCGATGCGTCGTGGTTTAACCAAGCAAAAAACTATCGATGTGGTGAACGAGATCCGCGACCGCGTACCAAACATCGCTATGCGTACCACTCTCATCACCGGTTACCCCGGCGAAACCGAATACGATTTTGAGGAAATGCAACAATGGGTCGCCGATACCAAGTTCGACCGCCTGGGTTGCTTCACTTATTCGCACGAGGAAAAAACACACGCCCATTCTTTGGTGGATGATGTGCCAGAAGAAGTAAAACAGGAGCGTGCCGATGCCATTATGGAAATTCAGCAGGGCATCAGCTGGGATAAAAACCAGGAAAAGATAAGCAAAACCTATAAAGTATTGATAGACAAGAAAGACGGCGGCTACTTTGTAGGCCGTACCGAATACGATTCGCCCGAGGTAGATAACGAAGTATTGATTGATGCCAGCATTGATTATGCAGCCGTTGGCAGCTTTGTTAACGTAAAGATCAATACTGCGGAGGACTTTGACCTTTATGGACAAATTGTAAAATAACCCGATTTTAGCAGCACGATGTTTGATTTAGAATATTAAAATCTAAATTCGGCATCCTGATTGGATAGCAGGGATTTAGGTTTTACTAAATTCGAAATTGAAAATCCGACATTCGAAATACTATGGACGCTGCCTGTATTGACTATAAAGAAACGGGATACTTTTCCCAAACCGTTATCGACTACCTGGACGATGTGCCGGAGTTGAGATCATTTTACAGTCACCGCCCCACCCTGAAAGGCTTCGCTGAACTCTTCGAACATAAAAAAGTTATTGCTGATCGCCAGCTATTGGTGAAAGTGCTAACCGAACAATACTTCAAAAACTCCCAAAAAGGCACGCCCGAATTAGAATCTGCCGATTTTATTCGCCAAAAAATAACGCTTCTTGCCTCGCCCGATACCTACACCGTTACCACCGGGCACCAGCTAAATATATTTACCGGTCCGCTGTACTTTATCTATAAGATAGTAACCGCTATCAAACTTTGCCGCGAATTGAAAGAGGCGCATCCGGATAAAGATTTTGTGCCCGTTTACTGGATGGCATCGGAAGACCACGATTTCGCCGAGATCAACTACACCAACATCGGTGGCAAAAAAGTGCATTGGTGGTACGAAGCGTCCGGCGCAACCGGCCGTATCAACCCCGATACCATGCGCCAGGCGCTCAATCAGTACAAAGGTGTTTTGGGTATCGACGGCCACTCTCACGAGCTTGGCGAAATGGTAGAAACCGCTTACACCGCCTTTGATAAACTGGCCGATGCTACCCGCTATTTAGTAAATGCGCTCTTCGGCCGGTACGGCCTGGTGATCATCGATGCCGATGACCATCGCCTTAAACAATCCTTCGCCCCCATTATTGAGCGGGATATTATTGAGCAAAACAGCTTTAAAAATATCATCGCTGTTAACGAAAAACTGCAAAACCTGGGTGTACACATCCAGGTGAACCCACGGGAGATCAACTTTTTTTACCTGAAGGATCAGCTGCGCGAACGCCTTGTTTTTGAGGATGGCCGTTACAGCGTTAACAATACCGAAATAACTTTTACAGAGGAAGAGCTGAAGCAGGAGATTGCCACCGCACCCGAGCGTTTTAGCCCCAACGTAGTCATGCGCCCGCTTTACCAGGAATGTATTTTGCCCAACATCGCCTACATTGGCGGCGGTGCCGAGTTGGTTTACTGGCTGGAATTAAAATCAAACTTCGATTTTTACGGCGTAGATTTCCCGATACTGGTACTGCGTAATTCCGGCCTGGTTATCCGCAAGGAAACCGCTGCCAAAATAAAGAGCATGGAGCTTGCCCCGGCCGATATTTTTAAAAGCGCCGACGAGATAAAAAATAGCTGGGTAAAAAAACATAGCAGCCACGACCTTACCCTTGCCGAAGAATGGCGCGAAATGGAACGCGCGTTCGAAAAGATAAAACTCCGTTCGCACAATATCGACCCTACCCTCGCCCCATCCGCAGCAGCGGTACAGGCACGCCTGAAACACGCGATGGATAACTTCCAGAAGAAATTGGTAAAAGCCGAAAAACGCAACTATCAAACCCGCCTGGAACAGATAGAACACATTAAAGACGACCTTTTCCCAAAAAATAGTTTACAGGAACGCCAGGAAAACTTCGGCCTCAGCTACGTAAAATGGGGCCAGCTCTTTATAGATGAACTCATCCGCAACTTTGAGCCGTTGGATTTTAAGTTTACGGTGCTGACGGAGTAGAAACTCAATTAAACAAATACCCCAAAGAAACGCCCAATACTTTATTGTTTAGTGTCACACCTTGCCCGTAAGATAAGTTACGTAGCCCCAGGCCGTAATTAACACCGATAATCACATTATTGATCTCCACCCCACCGATAAAATTAATACCATAATCGGGATTTTTATAGTTAGCGGTATTGGGGTCATTGTTGTTTCCGAAATTCAGTTTGCTACTGCTGCCATTACCCGATGCAGTGCCCGATATACCATACCCTATGTAAGGGCCGCCGCCTAAATAACCAAGAGTACTTCCTGTAAAATGCTGCTTATAAAGCAAATTTACCGGGAGTTCCAGGTAGTTTAGTTTGACAGTAACGGTAGACGTACCCGCATACTGCTGGTTAATATCCACCTGCTGAGTTACCAGCCGCTCTCCTTTAGTAGAAAAAAGCAAGCCGGGTTGTATCGAAAAATTAGCGAAGCGAATATCCATAATTCCACCCGCATGAAAACCCGTCAAATTTTCGCTTTCTATTGTAAATGCTCCTGTAAGTGTTTGCTTAGATAAATTAAGGCCTGCCTTTAAACCAAATTTAACGGTTTGAGCAAATGTAATGACAGTAAACAAGATAAGACAAAAGGTAAGTAACGGTTTCTTCATGGCTTATTATTTTCCTAAAGATATTAAAATATCCCACTGTAGCGAAAGCAAAATATTAAACAAAGAATGCCGGCATTAACCGGCATTCTTTGTCATCTTAAAATCGTTTATTTAACGATGGTAACATCAAATTTACCTTCGCTGATCACTTTCTTTGCGCCGCCGGTACCGGTAGAAAACACAGTAAGACCGCCGCTAAAAGTACCGGATATCCTTGTAGCAGACGCGCTGGAAATGGTAACGGTTACCTGGCTCGCAGCATCGTCATCGTTAATAAAGGTATCGTCGTTCTTTGTATTAAATAACACAAGTGGCTTATCGTCGTCAGAAGCGGCGGTGTTACTATAAGTTTTACCTGCTACCGGGCTACCATTTATAGTTACAGATATACTTGTGCCATTGGCGGCAGTACCCTGTATAGCTGTAAAAGAAAGGCTGCCAGATGTACCTGTTACCGCAAAGGCATTGCTATTAAAAACGGTAGCGGTACCATCCACTTTAGCAGAAATAGTATTGGCGGGTGTGTTGTTAGAGTCCTTTTTGCAGGAGCTAACAGTTAGCGTTGCAAAAGCAACCGCAAAAAGCATAATAGCTTTAATAGATGTTGTTATGTGTAAGCGTTTAGGCATTATTTTTTATTTACCGGTCCGTTTATTCAGACCGCCGCAAAGATAGTCAAATAAGGCAATATTTTTAACCATTGATATAGAAAATTAACTGGACGATATGCGGGTTTATTTCGTCTTTTTGCTCGCCTTAGCTATCTTGTTATATTCAAGCGCCTTATTCACCCAGGCATCAAAATCCCTTTTGTTGCCCAGTACATCCTCGTGCACAAAAACATAACCCTTGGCCGTACGGGTGCGCTGTTCCATTGGCCTTACGCCATCCATCTCTAACGCAGCTTCAAATTCATCCGGATTAATTCGGCAAAGCATCTCGTGGCTGTTTACACAAATACAAAGTTTATCATCCACCATAAAACATACGCCGCCAAACATGCGCTTTTCTACAATTGGCGATACGTTCACCAACGCCTCGCGTACCCGGTTTAAAAGCCTCTCGTCCATTATTCAAAAAGTTAGAGGTCACAATTCAAAGCAGTAAATCAACTATGCTCCATTCACCACTCTCTACTTACCAATCTCTATTAACTACTCACCACTTACTACTCCACCGTTATCTCATCCGCAAAAATGTACGACGGGCTGCCTTTGCTTTCGTGCCAATCGGGCAGTGGACCGTATTGCTTGGCAATGAGTTTTATGTAGCGGGCCTTTACATTAACGGTAGCAGCAAATTCCTGGGTTTGCGGCTCCAGTTCCTTTACCTCTGTTTTGGTATTTACCGTGGCGGCCAGTTTATAGTTCTTGCCATCATCAGAGATCCAGTACTGCACATATTTAGGGAACACTATCCATGCGCGGCTATCTTGCAAAGTGCCCAGGCTAAGTTGCCTGATAGGTTTTACCTGGCCCAGATCTATCACCGCTTCCAGGTCTTTACCCTGGTATCCCTGCCAGTTGCCCAGGCGCCAGTTGGCGGTGCCATGAATGCCGTTGATGAGCGTTTCGTCGCCCTGTGCCGAGTAGTTGGGCAGGTATTTGTTGGTGAGGGTAAGTTTAATGTCGCTGCGTATTTTGGTGAAGGTAGCTTCGTCCACAAAACTGCTTTTGCCATCATTAATAGCGATGGCCTTTACGGTAGTGTTCACCAGGATCTGGATCGGCTTATCGTACATGGCCGAAGAAGCGGTTGGCGTGGTGCCATCCAGTGTGTAGTATATTTTAGCTAAAGAATCAATGCATTTAATTTCTACTGTGATAGGTTTTTTAAACGTTTTAGTACCCGCCAAAATATAAGGGTTTGGTACGATCAACTGTTCTTTAATGGCCGAGGTTGGTTTTTCCAGGTCCTGTACAAAAAGTTTATTGGCTATCCTCCCGCTGAACACTTCAAAGGTTCCGCCTTTTTCAATGGTTTCATAATTGATGTAAAGCTTGTTGTATGCCTTGCCGTCCAGGTTTAGGCCTTGTAAAAAGTTATTTTCTCTGCTCACGGTAGCGCCGGTATTGCTGATGTTGAAACGTTTTCCGTTCTCCAGGCTCACGATGATGGATTCGAACTGCGGCACACCCACCTGGAACTGTTGCTGGCCCGGCGCTATATTATAAATACCCAGCGAACTCATTACATACCAGGCCGACATCTGACCGCAATCCTCGTTGCCCGACAGGCCGTCGGGTTTATCGCTATACTGCTCGCGTAATATCTTGTTTACATAATACTGCGTTTTATCGGGCGCATTGGTAAAATTGTACAGGTAGGCAATGTGGTGGCTGGGCTCGTTGCCGTGCGCATACTGCCCAACCAGCCCGGTTACGTCTGCCTGTTCGCGTCCGCTAAGTTTGGCATTGGTGCTAAACAATTCATCCAGCTTTATCTCGAAATCCTTTTTTCCGCCCATGGCTTTCATCAACCCTTCTACATCCTGCGGTACCAGGAAAGTGTATTGCCAGCCATTGCCTTCGGTGTAATTATTATTGATCTCGGTAGGCTCAAATGGGGTGTACCAGCCGCCATTATCGCGGGCCTGCATAAAGGTGTTCTCGTTATTAAAAACGTTTTTCCAATATTGCGCGCGTTTAATGTATTCGGCGTATTCCATCGGCTTGTTCAGCATTTTGGCCATTTGGGCGATGCACCAGTCGTCGTAAGCGTAATCAAGTGTTTTCGATACCGATTCGTGCTCTACATCGGCATTTACCGCACCAGTTTTGCGGTAATTATCCAGGCCGAACTGGTCGCGGTTAACTGCCGCCTTCATCGCGGTAAAAGCTTCTTCGGCATTAAAATCGCGGATGCCTTTTGCGTAAGCATCTACAATAACGGGGATGGCGTGGTTACCTACCATGCAATACGTTTCGTTAGATGCCAGAGGCCATATAGGCAGCAGGCCGCCCTGCTCATACATCGCCAAAAAGGTTTTGATAAAATCTGAAGTGCGTTTGCGGTCTATCAGGTTGAGCAATGGGTTCTCCGCGCGAAAGGTGTCCCAAAGCGAAAACACCGTATAATAATTAAAGCCCGCAGCGGTATGGATCTTTTGATCCAGCCCACGGTACTGGCCATCCACATCGTTATAAATGTTTGGCGCAACCATACAATGGTACAGCGCGGTATAAAATATCACCTGCTTTGCGCGCGCATGATCTGGAAACGGCACGCCTTTTTTGTTATAGGACGGGTAACCGTAACTATTGGTTTCCTGCGCTTGCTGTGGTTTTGACGGCGCGCCTCCTTCCACTTGTATCTTGTTCAACTCTGCGTTCCAGGCGGCTTTCGCTTGTTTGTATATTTTTTTAAAGTCGAAATCGGGCACTTCAGTATCCAGGTTTTTCAACGCCCCTTCGGCACTTACGGCCGAAACCCCCACCTTTGATACCACTTCGCCGGGGTTATCAAACTGGATATACATCTTCACGTTTTTGCCCTGCACCTTGCTTTGGCCGCTTTGCAGTTTATCATCCAAAGCGATGCCATAGGTTTTAAAGGGTTTTGAGAATTTGGCGTAGAAGTATAAGTACTGGTCGGTAGCCCATGATTTAGAACGGCGAAAGCCACGGATCTCGTGGTCATTCACTACCTCTATCCACGAATCCAGCACCTCGTCGCGGTGCTGCAGATCGATAATGATGTTGGCCTTATCGGTATTTGGGTAATCGTACTGATGTACGCCCGCACGCGTAGTGGCAGTAAGTTCTACCTCAATATTATATTTATTCAGCCTGGTTTTATAGTAACCCGGTGATGCTACCTCATTCTTTTTGCTAAAGCCCGAGCGGTATTCGGTATTTTTTAATTGCGGGTCGCCGGTGGTTGGCATAAATAGCACGTCGCAGTAATCGGCAATGCCGGTTCCGCTCAGGTGCGTATGCGAAAAACCGTAAACCGTGGTATCGCTGTAATGATAACCCGACGAGCCATCCCAGCCTTCTAAACGGGTATCCGGACTAAGCTGCACCATCCCGAAGGGGGCAACCGCGCCGGGGTAAGTATGCCCATGCCCGCCGGTACCAATAAAGGGATCTACAAACTGGGTAAGTTCCTTTTTCTTAAGCGGCTTTTCCTTCTTCTCTTTTTTGGGTTTCTCCACAGGTTTTGCTTCATCCTGTGCCGAAGCGCAGACGGTAAAACTGAGGGCAAAAACAAATAACACACCGCGTAAAATCAATCTCATCTATAAATCCGGTTTACATTTTTTTTGAATAACGCAAAATAGCAAGATTAGTTGTATTTGGAAGGGTTTTAGGGTGATTAGCTGAGTGATTGACCAAGCGAAGGATAGGCTAATAAAAACAGGTGTGAAAATGACAGGTGCCCTTATTTTCAAAATAACAGACCACCTTTTGGGGCACTGGGAGACCGTATCTTTATGTGGTTAGCCACCGTCTAAATAAAATAAGAGAATAAAAGCCATGATGGCAACATTAGCTGCCAGGCCTATTTGGTGAACTTTGAGGGGCTTCCACCGGAGGGCGTCGATCAGGAATAACACAAGCCCTTCCGCATTAGATCTAACAACCTTTTAAATTTGTCAATCCCACCCGGTATATTTGCTTCATGCTGGTATCCGAACCCGAACTGAGAACTTTCACTCAAAACATTTTCCTGGCCATGGGCTGTAGCGAGGCGCATGCGGTACTGGCTGCCGATGTGTTGCTAAAATCTGACCTGCGGGGGATAGATTCGCACGGGGTGGCCCGCCTGAGCGGCTATATCCGTCTTTGGGAGAAGCAGCGCATCAACCCTACGCCGGATATAAAAATAGTACACGAAACTGCCACCACCGCCACGGTTGACGCCGACGCAGGGCTTGGCCTGGTGGTTGCCCCCTTTGCCATGCGGGTAGCGATAGAGAAAGCAAAAGCGTATGGCTCGGGCTGGGTATCGGTACGTAACTCCAATCATTTTGGCATTGCGGGCTACCATGCGCTGATGGCGGTGGAACAGGACATGATCGGCTTCGCTATGACCAACGCGAGCCCGCTGGTTGCGCCAACCTTCTCCAACGAGCGCCTGCTGGGGACCAACCCCATGTGCTACGCCTTCCCCGCAGGGAAATACCCGCCGGTTATTGTAGATATGGCCACCTCCGCAGCTGCCAATGGCAAGCTGGAGATTGCCCAGCGCAGCGGCAAGCAAGTTCCCGAAGGATGGATCCAAAACCAGCAGGGCCAGTTCACTACCGACCCACACGCCCTCAAATCGGGCGGCTCTCTCCTCCCCCTCGGCAGCGACCACGAGCATGGCAGCCACAAAGGTTTCGGACTGAGTGCTACCGTGGATATATTATCCGGTGTATTGTCTGGCGCTAACTATGGGCCATGGGTTCCACCTTTTGTATCGTTCCTGGAGCCGCCGATGAACCCACCCGGCAAAGGTATAGGTCACTTTTTAGGCGCTATGCGGGTGGACGGTTTCCGCCCGGCTGATGAGTTTAAGGCAGATATGGATAATTGGATCCAGCGCTTTAAATCGGCATCCACAGTGGACCCAACCCAACACGTCATCATCCCCGGCGAACCCGAACTGGAAGCGGAACTGGACAGAATGCAAAACGGCATCCCACTGGTGGATGCCGTTGCCAAAGATCTGAATGAGTTGGCTGTGAAGCTGGGTGTGAAAACTCTCCAATAAGATTGTCATCGAACGAGCGATAGCGACGAGATATCTTATACGCCCTGCTTAAACCACTTTGCATAAACGGATGCACAACGTATAAGATCTCTCTTCGCCCTCCCGCGCTTGCCTTCTCGCTGCTCATCGAGATGACAAGTTTGTTATTAGTATTTACTTCGTCTTTATCACCACCGTTGCCGGGGCCAATCCTTCCGATGTTGCGGTGAACGTTACGCTTCCTGCCGTTTCCTTGCCCTGCACTATGGCTAATGCAAGGCCATGGAACGCTTTGCGGTAATCGGCTTTAAATGGGTCGTGACTTACGGGATCGCCGTTGTCTACGCTGGCGATGCTTGCCGGGCCGGCTATTTTAAACTTCACGAGGTTATCGGCATTAGGGACCACGTTGCCGGCTTTATCCAAAATCCTCACGGTGATAAACGACAGGTCTTTTCCATCAGCTTTGATGTTACTTCTATCGGCTGTTAACTCAATTTTGGCAGGGGCACCTGCTGTGTTGATCACTTTGGTTAAAACCACCTTTCCATTCTTGCGGGAAACTGCTTTTAAAGTTCCCGGCTCGTATTTTAAGCGCCACATTACATGCAGATCGTCGCCGGTTTTCTTTTTGATGCCTACCGATTTCCCGTTGAGGTACAGCTCTACCTCGTCGGCATTGTTATAATAGGCCCAAACATCTACCGTTTTACCGGCTTCCCAATTCCAATGCGGGAAAATGTGCAGCACGGTTTTGTTGGTCCATTCGCTTTGGTACATGTAATACACATCCTTAGGGAAACCCGCCAAATCTATCACCCCAAAATAGGAACTGCGCGAAGGCCAGCTGTATGGCGTAGGCTCGCCCAAGTAGTCGAAGCCAGTCCAGATAAACATGCCCGAAAGCATCGGGTTTTTCTTTACTACTTTCCAGGTTTCTTCGTGCGTGCTGCCCCATGGCGCGGAAACGTTATCGTAAGCCGACACCGAGTTATCCGGGTTACCTGTGGTAAAAGGCTTATCCCAGGCGATAGGCCAGCGGCGGATGCTATCCGATGGCATATCATAACTGCCGCGGGTTTCCAGTGCAGAAGTGGACTCTGTACTGATAAATTTCTTCCCCGGGTAACGCTTATGGAACGAATCATAATCCTGGTGATGGTAATTATAGCCTATCAGGTCCAGCGCACCGGAGGCGATGATATTGCTACCCGGCTCGGGGTCGTTATTGGCGGCGGTGATGGGGCGGTTATCCAGGCTGCGTACAATGCCTGCCAGTTCGCGGGCTATTACGCGGCCGGTGGTATCGGTACGGCTGTATTGCTCGCCAATTTCGTTACCGATGCTCCAGATGAAAACCGATGGGTGGTTACGGTCGCGCAGGATCTGGTCCTGCAGGTCGCGTTTATGCCATTCGTCCCAAAACAGGTGGTAATCATACTTGGTTTTCTTCATCTTCCACATATCAAAGGCCTCATCCATCACTATGAAACCCATCTTGTCGCACAGGTCCAGCAGTTCGGGCGCGGGCGGGTTGTGCGAGGTACGGATGCCGTTTACGCCCATGCCTTTGAGTATCTGTAATTGCCTTTCCAATGCGCGGGTGTTAATGGCAGAGCCTAGGCTGCCCAGGTCGTGGTGATCGCAAACGCCCAGAATTTTCAGTGGCTTACCATTCAGGATAAAACCCTTATCGGCATCAAATTCAAATGAGCGGATGCCGAGGGGAGTGGTGTAGGTATCTACTATTACCTTGTCTACCAAAATGGTGGTTACCACCTTGTATAAATAAGGCGATTCAATAGACCATAAATGCGGATTTTTAACTTTAAACGAATTATTCAGCGTGGCCACAGAATCTGCCAGCTGAGGGTATGATGGAATTGAACCGCCAATAGCCACCACTTTATTCGCGGCGTCTAAAACGCGCACCTGGATAGTGTATGGCTTAAAGTTGGCAAGGTTATGCTTAACTTTTACCTGCAGGGCAATCGTTGCCGAATTAGCACTTACAGCCGGTGTGGTTACGTAAGTCCCCCAATGGTCAATCGCTATTTGGTTGGTGGTCACCAACCACACATTTCGGTAGATCCCGCTGCCAGAGTACCAGCGCGAATTGGGC
Organism: Mucilaginibacter gilvus; assembly: GCF_004054195.1. Lineage (GTDB taxonomy): Bacteria > Bacteroidota > Bacteroidia > Sphingobacteriales > Sphingobacteriaceae > Mucilaginibacter > Mucilaginibacter gilvus. Next base: position 33,757 of record NZ_SBIW01000028.1, read on the forward strand.
TGCTCGGAGTTGTTCACTTTTACGGCTATTACGTTTACGCCGCCAAAGTTTAAATATTTGGTCAACTCGTATCTGAAGGAGATATATCCATTCGGCCTGAATCCTAAATGATGTCCGTTCACCCAAACATCGCTGTGCTGGTAAACGCCGTCGAAATCGATATAAACCTGTTTGCCTTTTGATGCCAGCGGTACAGTAAAGGTTTTTCGGTACCAGCCAATACCACCCGGCAGTGCTCCGCCCTCTGGCGAGGCAGGGTTATCTTTGCTGAAGGTTCCCTCAATGCTCCAATCGTGCGGGAGGTTGAGGTTGCGCCAGTTTTTATCCGGTGCGGATGCTTTATCCGCACCTTTTACATCTCCTAAATGGAATTTCCAGCCTTTATCAAAATCAGCAACGGTACGCCCGGTTTGGGCATCAGCGGCGCGGGTAAAACCTAAACACAACAGTAACAATACAAACACACGGCAGGTATTTGCAAAAGAGTAGTTTACATTAAGCATTATCAATAAAAAATTGTTTATATGTCAAACATACAATTATACTGTTGGATGTACAGCAAACAAACCCTGATAATTTTTACGGTAGGCTACCAGCAGGAATATATTGAGGGCTATTAAAACCCCGCCAAGCAGCAGCAATTGCGGCCCAAGGAAAATATCGAACAAAAATATATTGAAGGTGATTGGGAACAGCATGATCAAAAACAAAGCGGTAAACCGGTTGATGAGCAAGCCCAGGCCGCAGAGGATCTCCAGCACTTTTAGGCAAGGGAAAAAATATTCAGCGTGAGTAAGGGCGGTTAAATAATTATCTGCTTTGCGGTCCAAACCAGGGAAACGGATAATTCCGCTGATAAAATGGAGGAAAAAGTCAAGGCCGAAAGCCAGAAAAACTATCCCGAGCATAATTCGGGCGATCGATACTGCAGTTTTCATATCGTGAAGGGGGTTAGTGTGGTTTACCAAATATAATTATTTATAAACAGATAATTATAAGGAAGTTAAACTGGACGGTGGGAAAACCGAGCTTATACAAAGGGACCGCCCGGTCAAGGGTTCACCCTTGACCGGGTGAATTTGTAAGCGTCCACGCTTACTTTTATTTAGCCGACATGGTATTAACGTTTCGTAAGCGTGGACGCTTACAAATGTTTGCATCCAGGCGTGGACACCTGGGTGGGCGGGAGCTTTCAGCTTTTGATATTCGTATAGTTATTTGCCATCAAATTCAACACGCTTAAGCCAATGTGGGACGTAGTTACAAATTTCGACCAGTGAGGGGAGATAACATTTTATTTTTGATAATCTTATTGTTATCATTGATTATAACCAATATCACATGAAAGATTACATTAGGAAAAATAAAGAGATTTTACCACCTATTATGGTGTTTATAGTAATAACGGCGTCGTTATTAATACTTAGGTATAGCCTAAAAGTAGATTCAGACTATAATAAAAACCTGCTTTTAGCTAGTGGATTTGGCATAACAATTTTAAGTTGGTTTGTCGTTGGTTACATAATAATGAAAATGAGAAAAAAAGAAATCGACTAAGTATAAATCAATCTATACTGGAATCTAAAAGGAACTTAAAGGTTAAATTCTTGTTAGATGCTTATTTCAGACTGGAAAACTCGGATCATAGAGACATGGATTATCCAAATGTTCAAAAATGGAAGTATGATTATGTATATAAGAAATATGCTGAATCTGCCTTAACATCTATTCAACTATTGGGTGATGAAGACACTGTAAAATTAGCAAATGCTTACACCTTGTCAGGTGGTAAGCAGCACTACGATGAATTGCTAAAGAAGTTACGAGATGACTTAAGAAAGGAACTGGATTTAAAGCAATTGCCAAATACAATGGAGTATCATCCATCGACATTTAGGGTTTATCGTAATGTTGGTGCGCCAGAAGAACTTACACCGGAACAACAACTTGACATTGCAGTAAGGTTAAGTGAGTTTAGCAGAGAATTGGTTAAGTAATAATTCATCCTCGTCCGGGCACGAGACTATTGCGTCAAACTTAATGAGAGTTTCAGCCTGTGGTCGGTGTTATCACCGCACCACCAGCGATGCTACACCCACCGACTCAAAAACGCCCCGAACGCATCCTTATACTGATCCCCCACGGTAATGTTGATCTTGCCTATCTGCATGGCGTTGCGGGTGATGGAGTTGATCTTATCCAGCGATACGATGTACGAGCGGTGCACGCGCATAAAGCGCTTGGCGGGCAGTTTTTCTTCCAGCGCCTTCAGGCTGCTGAGGGTGAGGATGGCCTTATCGGAGTTTTTGAGGAACACTTTTACGTAATCCTTCAGGCTTTCGAGGTATAAGATATCGCTTAGTGCAATGCGTACCAGCTGGTATTCTACTTTGATGAAGAGGTAATCGTCCTCTACCCTCTCCACCACTACGGGTGCGGGTTCTGTTGTGGGTGCAGCTGTGACCGGTGCGGCATTATTTGACTTCTGTACCAATTCGGCGTAGGCCAAAGCCTTGTTGGCGGCGTGCAAAAACTCCTCGTAGTTGAAAGGTTTCAACAGGTAATCCAATGCGTCAACCCGGTAACCTTCCAGTGCGAACTGGTTGTAGGCCGTGGTGAAGATAATACGCGGTTTGGTTGGCCCGCGGGCATCCAGCACGCGTGCCAGTTCGATGCCGTTGAGGTTGGGCATCTGGATGTCTAAAAATATCAGGTCCACCTTATGCTGCTGCAAACCGCCCAATGCTTCTACGGCGCTGCCGTATTTGCCCACAAGGGTTAAAAACGGGGTTTGTTCTATAAAAGCGCAAACCAGGCCAAGGGCAAGTGGCTCGTCATCAACGGCAATGCAGTTTACAGTCATATCCGGTTTATAAGGAAAGTGTTAAGTTAACGGTATAAACGTTCGTTTCCAAATTGTTATCCACCTCCAATATATGTTTGCCGGGGTACAGCAGATCCAGCCGACGGATGGTATTGGCCAGCCCGATGCCTTTGTTATCTTCCAGGTCGGCACCTTGTTTTTTATAAATACTGTTTTGCACGTGAAGTTTCACCTGGTTCTCGTCCTGCGTAACATGCACTTTAATGGTGCTGGGCAGGGTATCGCTTACGCCATGTTTAAAGGCGTTTTCTACAAAGGGTAAAAACAGCATAGGTGCCACCGGGTGCTCTTTTAAGGGGCTCGGCGATGTATAATCTACCGTTACTTTATCAGTAAGGCGCAACTGCATCAGGCTGATATAATCTTTTATAAAGGCAATTTCCTGGCTTAGCAGGGCGGTGCTGTTTTGGGTATCGTACAGCACATAGCGCATCATGCGCGAGAGCTGGTGCAGCGCCGTCCGCGATGTTTCAACATTGATTAAAGTAAGCGCGTAAATATTATTAAGCGTATTGAAAAAGAAATGCGGGTTTATTTGTGCTTTAAGGAAGGATAGCTCCGAGCTTATTTTATCGGCCTCCATTTCCTTTTGCAGCGTTTTGTTCTTTTGCCAGCTTTGCACGGTGGCCACGCTGGTGCTGATGCCTAATACCAGCGAGGTGATGGTGATGGTAAACGTATCGAAGTAGCCACGCCTGCCGCCGGGACCCTTTTTTATAGCCGGGCCATGTTTGTGGAAAGCTTCCTCCAGCAATTCGCGGATGTTAAAGAACCTGTCGGCAAAGCCGGTTAAAAATACAATGGCTATAATGATGGCGGTTAGCAAGAGAAAATAAATGCCGTTACGCTTTTTTAGCAAAAAGGCAGGTACCAGCACGTAGGCGTTTAAATAATAGGCACCTATAAGCATGGCGAATACCACCGTTTGCTTCATCCAAAACTGGTAAGGTACTTCTATATCTCTCAGGAAAGGCTGATAAAACAGCAGGATGTTGCCCAGCACTATCCATATCAAGATCTGGATAACTATGCTGCCGAATGAGCTTTTTAAACGTTGAAGTATCATTTACTTTAATGGGTTTGTAAACAGGATGTTACAATATTACACATCCCTGCGCTATATCCCCAACCAAAATCTACAGGTGGCGCACATTTACCGACGAAGGCTTAAAACTTACCGTTAAAAAGGCGCTTTCGCGGATTTTAGGTTTCGCGGACCTTTTATCGGTTAAAAAGGGTCTTCCATCTACACATTGCCCTTACCTGTCTATCATGTTTTTTTAGGCTGATATAAAACTATTGTTTTGTGCATCATTAAAAAATATATGAAACTTAAATCCTTATTTGTTGCCCTCGCTTTACTGCTCACCGTAAACGCATTTGCCCAAACGGGCAGGGATGTAAAAGGCGTTGTAAAAGACAGTGCAGGTGTTACTCTCCCCGGCACCACCGTAAAAATAATAACCGATAAAGATAGCAGCGCCATCATTACCGACGCCAACGGGTCATTCATCTTCCATTCGGTCACTGTAAACCAGTTTAGTTTGGTAGTAATATCTATGGGTTACCAGCCCATTAAGCGCAGGTTCACCCTCGATAATAAAACCACTCCCTTTACCCTGCTGCCTATTGTGTTGAAAAGCGATACACGGATGCTGGGCGTTGTAACCATTACCGATGTAAACGCGGTAAAGCTGAAGGAGGACACCGTTGAATTTAACGCCGCTGCCTACAAAGTGCGCGATGGTGCCCCGGTAGAGGACGTGATAAAAAAGCTGCCCGGTGTAGACGTTGATAAAGATGGCAACGTAACTGCACAGGGCAAAAGCGTTACCAGGATCCGTGTGAACGGCAAGGATTTTTTTGGAGGCGATTTAAAAACGGCTACCAAAAACCTGCCTGCAGATATTGTACAAAGCATACAGGTGATTGATGATTACGGCGACCAGGCCAACATTACCGGCATAAAAACCGGCGAGCCCGAAAAAGTACTGAACATTAATATAAAGCCCAGCAAAAACTATGGTTACTTTGGCCAGGCCAGCATTGGCGGAGGGCAGGATATGCTGCCAAATGCTACAGAAAGTGGCCGCTATGTGGCACAGGGCAACCTGTTTAGGTTTGATGGCGATAGGCAGATAGCCGTGCTGGGGAATTTAAACAACACCAACACCAACCTGTTCAGCTTCGGAGGCCCTCCGGGTGGCGGTGGCGGCCCACGTGGTGGTGGCCCGGGTGGCAATGCAAACGCGGCAAACGGTATTACTACAGCGCGCAGCATCGGTTTTAACTACCGCGATAGCTGGAGCAAAAAAACAACCGTTTACGGCAGCTACAGCTTTGCCAACAACACGGTTAATACCACCAGCACTACTATACAAAACAATATATCCATAAATAACCCCAGCACCAACAACCAAAGCAGCGTGCAGGAAACCAGCAACCTTAACCACCGTTTTAACTTTAATATAGAGTATAAGCCCGATACAGTTAACTACTTAAAAATAACACCTTCATTTGCTTTTAGCGCTATCACTACCAACCAAAACGCGGCCAACCAATTGTTAAACGCTACGCAAACCATATCAGATTATACCTTTAACTCGTACCTGCATTCAACCGCGCCAAACTTTGGGGCAAATGTGCTGTACAACCACCGCTTTGCAAAAAAGGGGCGCAACTTTAGCGTAAACATTGGTGCCGGCTCTTATAATATCGACCAATATCAAAATCCTATTTATGTGTATGCGCCGGGTACCACACAAAATGCACCCGCCAACCAGCTCATCAATACCACAAGCCGTACGGATAGCGTTGGCGTGAACCTGTCGTACCTGGAGCCATTGGCCAAAAAATCGTTCCTGGAATTTACTTACGGCTACAAATATCAAACTACCAATGCCGACAGGAACACAGATACCTTAACCACAGGCGGTGTACGTAATAACGACCCACTGCTTACCAATAGCTACGATTACACCTTTACCACCAACCGTTTTGGGTTAAACTTTAGGTTTATCGATAAAAAATACAACTACACATTGGGTGTTGTAGCACAGCCATCAATACTGGAAGGCAACTCGCCGGACTTTGCGGTTAACCGCAAAACCGAATTTAACGTGGCACCAACTGCGCGGTTTATTTACAACTTCAGCAGGAGCCAGTCGTTGAGTATTAACTACAACGGAACCAGCCAGCAGCCAACTTATGCACAATTACAGCCCGTTACCGATTACTCCAACGCATCGTACCCTGTAAAAGGCAATCCCGATCTGAAACCTGAGTTTAACAACGTGTTATCTATCCGTTATAATAAGTTCGATTTTGCAACCGGTAACGTGTTCTTCAGTAACTTGTCGTTCACACAAAGCAATAACAAGATCGTATCGACAACTATTAATTACCCTTTAACCGAAGCTGATCCTAACCTGGCGGGTTCCATTTTAACCACGTACCAAAATGCAGATGGTTATTACGCGGCAAACGCCTTTTATGTGTTTGCTAAGCCATGGGCAAAGCGCAAGTACAACCTGTTTTTTCAGGGGAATGCCAACTACAACAACAATATTTCCTACATAGGCGGCTTTGGCCAGGATGGTTTATCGATAGAAAAAAACATCGCCAAAAATCTGGTATTATCGCAGGGTGTAAGGTTTAGGGTGAATGTTGTCGATATTATAGATGCGGAGGCAAATACTACCTACGCTATTAACCGCACCACCAATACACTGAGCGCGGCCAACGTGAATACCAAATTCAGCACGCTAACCCTGGGGCTGAACGGCAAAAACTATTTCTTTAAAGACTGGACGCTGAGCTACGATTTTAGCAAGCAGTTGTACTACGGTTACCAGGGTGCAACTAACCCAAACATCCTGAATACTTATGTGGAACGCCGGTTTTTAAAGGGCAATGTAGGCACCTTACGCTTCGCGGTGAACGATGTATTTAACGAGAACACCGGCTACACTACCACAAGCAGCGGAAGCTACATCACCCAAACCAATGCCAACAAACTGGGGCGTTATTTTTTGGTAACCTTTACTTTAAGGCTATCTAAATTTGCAGGCGCAAGGCCAAGCGGTCCGGGTGGTCCCGGCGGCCCGGGCATGGGTGGTCCGGGTGGACCAGGCTTTGGCGGCCAATAATGGTTTTTTACTGATCCGTTCTATATTCAAATACGAAGAGGCACCTGTGAGGGGTGCCTTTCGTGTTTTGGACGGATTAGACAAGACTTATAATTTGGCCCCAACCAAACAGTCTTGTAAAGATTTTCCGTATAAAATAAAACACGGATTGTTATAATCGCCATATTTGTATAACACACGTATGAAAAAGTTTAACGCCGCCCTTTTTGCCGCGCTTATTTTGATAAGCGCCTGCTCTGCACCAAAAAAAACGCAAAGTATTTCTATGGCCAATAGCGGCAAGGTATGGTCCTCGCTTTGGCAGCAGCGCTCCGCAGAGTATAAGGCACTGTGTTTCCAGGCTTACAACCTGGCCAAAATGCGTTTGAACGAAGCCATCCGAACCGAAGGTGCCAAGCCTTTCGCGGTGGTGACCGATATTGACGAAACATTGTTAGATAACAGCCCATACGATGCCATGCGTGCCGATTCGAACCTGGAGTACACTCCCCAAACATGGAAAACCTGGACCGCCAAAGCCATTGCCGACACCGTGCCCGGCGCGCCTGCTTTCTTCAAATACGCGGCATCAAAAGGCGTAGCGGTATTTTACATTACCAACCGCAATGAGGACGAAAAAGCCGTCACTATAAAAAACCTGCAATTGTACGGCCTGCCTAACACCGATGACGCGCATGTGCTGATGCGCGAAAGCTCATCCAGCAAGGAGAGCCGCCGCCAAACGGTGCTGTCTACCTATAATATTGTATTACTCTGTGGCGATAACCTGCCCGATTTTGATGCCCTGTATGATAGTCCAGCAGATAAAAAACAAACCGAACAAACCCGCGCCGCCGTTACCGAAAAGCTGAAAAAAGAGTTTGGCAGCCGGTATATTGTTATTCCCAACCCATCCTATGGTGATTGGGAGAACGTATTGTTTGATAACAAAAAGTTAAGCGGCGTGCAAAAAGATTCGCTGATGCGCGCCAAGGTCAAAGTGGACAGGCAATAGCAGGCGCATATTAAGTTTTTGTTAAGCTGTATACAATCCACAAATACAATATGTAATTTTGGATCACACTGCTTCCCTCATGAAACAAAAACTTACTATTTGTATTGCCGCTGCTCTGGCTTTTGCCTGTAGCGTTTCGGCACAAACACCCGGTAAAATAGCCCAAACAGGGCAAGTATTGCTCCCAAACGGCTGGAAACTTAGTCCCGCCGGGCGCTCCCTGCCCCTCGGCGATCTACCGCTCAATATGCAACTCTCCGCATCGGGCAAATACCTTGCGGTAACCAATAACGGGCAAAGCACGCAATCCCTCCAACTGATAGATCCGCGCAGCGAGAAACTCCTCGATGAAAAAGTACTGGGCAAATCCTGGTATGGTATCGCCTTCAGCAGCGACGAGAAAAAGCTTTATGCTTCCGGCGGCAATGACAACGTTATCCTTACCTTTTCCATCAGCAACAGCAAACTCGGCACACCCGATACCATCAAACTGGGGCAGCCCTGGCCAAAAAATAAAATTTGCCCAACAGGCATCGCCATCAATAAAGCCAATACCCGCCTTTATACCGTTACCAAGGAAGACAGCACCTTATATATTATCGACCCGGCAAAAAGCAGCATCCTCGGCAAAGTAAAACTAAGCGCCGAGGCCTACAGCTGCGTATTATCTCCGGATGAAAAAACACTTTATATTTCGTTATGGGGCGGCGATAAACTTGCTTTTTATAATACGTCAACCCAAGCCCTGAGCAGTATCAACACTGGCAGCCACCCGAACGAATTACTGTTGAACAAAAAGGGCAGCTTGTTATTTGTCGCCAACGCTAACGACAACTCGGTTTCCATCATCAATACCGCAACACATAAAATCATTGAAACCGTATCTACAGCGCTTTACCCAACAAAGTTAACCGGCTCTACTACCAATGGCTTCGCGCTTTCGGCCGACCAAAAAACGCTTTATATAGCCAATGCCGATAATAATTGCCTCGCCGTTTTCGATGTATCAAACCCCGGCAGCAGCCAAAGTCGCGGCTTTATCCCCGTGGGCTGGTACCCAACTAACGTAAAAATGCTGGGCAATAAAATATTGGTAAGTAATGGCAAAGGTTTTACTTCTATGGCCAATCCGCAAGGCCCGCAACCGATGAAAAAGGTGGATAACAGCGGTTACCAAAAAGGCGCTATCAACAGCCGCGAGCAATACATAGGGGGCTTGTTTAAGGGCACCCTTTCGTTTATTGATGTGCCAAACGAAGTTAAACTGAAGGCCTACACTAAACAGGTTTACGCCAACACGCCCTTTACCAATAAAATAGCCGCAACCGCCAAAGGGGAAGCGGGTAACCCTATTCCACGTAAAATGGGCGAAAAATCGCCGATAAAGCATGTTTTTTACATCATTAAGGAAAACCGCACTTACGACCAGGTGCTGGGCGATATGCCTGCCGGCAATGGCGATACGTCGCTTTGCATTTTCGGGCAGAAAGTAACCCCCAATCTGCACGCCATAGCTACAGAATATGCCTTGATGGATAATTTTTATGTAGATGCCGAGGTAAGCGCTGACGGGCATAACTGGAGTATGGCCGCGTACGCCACCGATTTTGTGGAAAAAACCTGGCCAACCAGCTACGGCAGCCGCGGTGGTAATTACGATTTTGAAGGAACCCGCAAAGCCGCCTACCCCCGCGATGGTTTCATTTGGGATTATTGCAAACGCGCCGGTGTTACCTATCGTACCTACGGCGAGTTTGCCGAAGGCGGCGAAAAACCGAAGGCCAACCTTAAATCGCTGGAAGGGCATTTTTGCTTAAAATCTCCAGATTTTGACTTGAGCATAAAGGATATTACCCGTGAGACTATCTGGGAACATGATTTCGATTCGCTGCTTACCATTAATAAAGTGCCACAGTTTAATACCGTTAGGCTGGGGAACGACCATACCAGCGGGCAACGTAAAGGTGCCTATTCGCCTATTGCCGCCGTTGCTGATAATGACCTGGCTGTGGGCCGTTTTATCGAGCACCTCTCGCAAAGCCCGATATGGAAAGAGTCTGTAGTGTTTATTTTGGAGGATGATGCCCAAAACGGGCCCGACCATATAGATGCGCACCGCTCGCCGGTGTTTGTGGTAAGCCCGTATGCCAAACGCAACGCGGTAATTCATAACATGTATTCTACCTCGGGCGTGCTGCGTACAATCGAACTTATTTTGGGCTTACCGCCGATGAGCCAGTACGATGCCGCGGCCATGCCACTGTTTGAGTGCTTTACAGCCAAGCCCGACTTTACACCCTATAATGCCAAAGCCCCACAGGTTGATATTGAGCAGCGTAATGTTGCCATAAACGAAAGCAGCAGGCGCTCAGAATCTTTTAACCTGGCCAAAGAAGACGCGGCGCCGGACCTGGATTTGAACGAAGTGGTATGGAAATCGGTTAAAGGTGAATCGGCTATGATACCGGCACCCAAACGCAGCGCCTTTGTCATTTTAGAGAAGAAAAAGAAACACGATGATGATTGATTTGTTGATATATTTACCTTAGAAATATCACGAATAATGACGATCCTCGAAAACCAATTCCTTAAGGTATCCATCGATACCAAAGGAGCGCAGTTAAGTTCCTTACACAACAAAGCAACCGGTGCCGAACACATGTGGCAAGCCGACCCCACCGTATGGCCATGGCACGCGCCAAACCTGTTTCCGATAGTGGGGCAACTTGCGAATGATGAGTTACTGGTTGATGGCGAAAAGTACAGCATGAAACGGCATGGCTTTGCCCGCCAATCGGAATTTATAAAGCTGGAAAGCAACGATGTATCGGCATCATTCTCTTTGCCTTACTGCGAAAAAACTTTGGAGGTTTATCCTTATAAATTCGATTTCCAGGTGATGTACACCCTGATAGAAAATGCCTTGAGAGTAACCTACAAACTCATCAACCGGGATAAAAAAACGGTTTACTTTTCCGTAGGGGGCCACCCTGCTTTTAATGTGCCGTTTAGTGCCGGCGAAAGCTATGAGGATTACTATGTTGAGTTTGAAAGCAACGAGAAATTAGATACACATCTTTTATCCGCCGAAGGATTATTTAATGGCGAAACCCACCCGGTGGCCATTAAAAACAAGAAACTATACCTTACCCGCGAGTTGTTCGCGGAAGACGCGCTGGTTTTAAAGAATCTTAAATCGCGCATGGTGACCATCAAAAGTGATAAACATGAGCATAGTCTATCGGTAGAGTTCCCGCATTTTAATTATCTGGGCCTTTGGGCAAAACCCGGTGCCGATTTCCTGTGCATCGAGCCGTGGCTGGGCTGCGCTGATTCAGCAGGCGAACCAAAGGATATTAAGCACAAAGAAGCCATTCAAAAAATAGCTGTTGGACACGTTTTCGAGGCTTCTTTTTACATTAGTTTATAGTAACTTAAAGTTTTTTTTACTTTAATAAACATTCCTTTAGCTTTTGTACTTATCATTAAAAACATTCAACAATTAATGCTATGAAAAGGAAAATTTATCTATTCGCCGTAACGATGTTACTTATGGTAGCATCATTCAGTTCAAATGCTGCAACTTTTACTGACGACAAAAAAGCTTTCAAAGAAGCTGCCGCTAAAATGAACGACGAGCAAAAACATGCGCGTATTGAAGAAATTAAAACTCGCGTAAACGAGATAAAAGCAATGGACAAATCTGATTTGAACAAGGCTGAGAAAAAAGAATTGAAAGCTGAGTTAAAAAGCCTTAAACACGAAGCCCAGGCTATGGGTGGCGGTGGTGTTTACCTTTCTATAGGTGCTATCATCATCATTATTTTGGTATTGATCCTGATCCTGTAATCTCAGAGCAACACAAAATTTATAATAAAAAATGCCCCGGTATCCGGGGCATTTTTTATTACTGGTATATTTTCATCAGGTCTTCCTTTGCTTTAATAAACCATTGCCGGCTGCTCTTTTTCTCTACCGCGCTCAGGTGGGGTTGCTCATCCAGCATATCGGTAAAGATCTTTTCGGCATCTTCTATTCTATCCTGCCGTATTAAAAACTGCCCGTACTGGTAACGCTGTTCAAAATAAGAATATCGGCCTTTCATGGCCTTAAATTCGTTTTCGGCGGCATCGGTATCCCCTAATTGCTCCAGCGCCATGGCATATAGAATATGCGCACGCGAGCGGGCAAATTGCGGCAGTTTATACAATTTTTTGGCAAGGGGTAAGATCTCCGGGTAACGCTCCAGTTTGTAATAAGCCACTATCAGCTTTGCCATTACATGTTCGTTCTCGTCGAAAGCCCCGGTAAGGCTGGCTTTGTAAATATCAACCGCCTTTTCGGTAAAGCCGGCATCCAGGTAAGCATCCGCGAGTTTAATGCGATTGGCGAAGGTATCGGTAAAGCGGACTTCATTTTCCAGCCGCTGCAGTTTAACGCCGGGGTTAAATACTGCCTTCACATCTATTTTAGGGGCGTTAATGCGCCGATTATTTAGCACTTCCTGGTAAAGATAGATGCAACTGCCTATCACCGGCAAAAACACGATCAGCCAGATCCATTTTTGCAGCGTACCGTTCCGGTAGGAATGGAAAGCGCATACGGCCTGCAAACCAACAGGTATATAGTACATATAGTCGCCATGCAGAAACATAAGTTGGGCTTATTGTGATAACTATTCCAAAAATATAAAAATGCCGCGTTTAGCAGCATTTTTTATATCAATCTTTTTGCAGCTCGTTCAGTACCGGGTGGTCAAAGGTTGACAGCTCGGTGTGGCCTGCCTTCAACTGGTCGAAAACCACCACTTCGTTGGTCCCTTTCTTTAACCAAGCCGCTGGTACATACAGCGTTTGCTGCGGGCCAATTTGCCAGTATTTACCCAGGTTATGCCCGTTGATGAACACGAAACCCTTTCCAAAGCCATGCATATCCAAATAGGTATCGCCCAATCCGCGCAGCGAGAATGTGCCGCGGTAAAGTGCCGGTTGCGCTATCTCATCTCCGGCCTGTGCAGGTAAATACTTCATCCCGGCAAGCGTGGTAAATGGGAATTTATACATTTTCCAGCCAAGCAATTCCTGCCCGTTCAGGATAACTTTATCGGTAATGCCCTGGCGGTTATCGGTTAGGTAAGGGCCGTAGTTAATGCGGCCATTGTTCTCTACCAAAATATCCAATACGCTGTTAGGCGTTGGACTGTTAAGTTGAAGCGAGTCCAGTTTTAATCTTCTATCCAATACATTGATGCGTTTACCGTTGAGGTAAACGGTAGCGTAATCGCGCAGTTCTTTTACTTTAAGCAAACCGCTTACGGCATCTTTTAAAGTGGTGCGGTATAATACAAAACCATAGCCCTGGTCAAGGTCTTCAAAGCTCATCGGTTTTTCAGCTTCTACCGGCAGCCCCAAATTGCTGAACAGGTTTGCCTTACCTGTTAAATTGATCACTTCCAAAGCAAAGGTCATTCTTTTTTTGCCGGGCACATCGGGCAGGGTTTGACCAGTTGGCAGATGTTTGGCTATTACCGCCCGCAGCATGTTATACTTCGCGGTGGGGTTGCCAGCCTCATCCAATGGAGCATCGTAATCGTAGCTGGATGTTTGCGGTGAATAAGGCTCGCTTTTACTCATGTTGGCACCGTTCATAAAATCGCGCGTGCTGCCACCATGAAACATGTACATATTGATGGAGATCCCTGCGGATAACACTTCATCCAGCTTTTTGGCATCGGCCTCGGCATTACTGCCGCTGTGGGGTTTACCCCAGCTATCAAACCAACCCGGGTACCATTCCGCTATGTAATAGGGGCCTTTGCCGTTGTGGTATTTGTTGATGAGGTCCTTTACCTTTTTAGGGTCGTCTTCGCCGTTTACGGCTGGTAAAAAGCCCGGCAGGTAGCCCGCCGGCATTTGCGATGGACCATCACAGGTAAACAGCAGGCCATCAAAACCCGCCTCGCGAAAGATCTTTTCGTTTTGGGCCAGGTACTCCTTATCATTCCTGTACGATCCGTATTCGTTCTCTATCTGCACCATCAGGATGTTACCACCATGGTTTATCTGCAGCGGCGCCAGATGCTTACCAACTTCCAGCATATAGCTGCGGTAGGCGTTAATGAAGGGGCCGTCCTTACTGCGCACCTTCATATCCTTGTCTTTTAGCAACCACCAGGGGTAGCCGCCAAATTCCCATTCGGCGCAAACGTAGGGGCTGGGGCGCAATACTACCCAAAGGCCTTCTTCTTTGGCTATGCGTACAAATTCGGCAATATCGTTGTTACCGGTAAAATCATATTTGCCCTGCACCATTTCGTGGGCGTTCCAAAACACGTAGGTACCAATGGTATTTAAGCCCATGGCTTTGGCCATTTTCATTCGCTCGCGCCAATATTCGCGCGGGATGCGGGTGTAGTGCATTTCGCCGGAGATCATCTGCAGCGGCTTGCCGTCCAGCAGGAAATCGTTATCGCCAAAGGCGAAGGTATGGGTTACCGTTTGGGCATTGCTTAGGGCGATGACGCTTAAAAACAGCGCGCAGTAAATTATAATCTTCTTCAACATTTCTCGCTCACAAATTAAAATAAGCCCAGCTGGCCTTTGTCGTCAATATCAATATCGTCCGGGTTAGTTATCTCGAAATCTACTGTTTTGGATTGCACCGATTTTGGGGGTGATTCCACAGATTTTTCTTCTGCTGACTTTACCGGTTCCTGTGATTTAACGGGTGCCAGGGCCGATTGTTGTGCTGCCGGGGCAGGGTCACTTACCTGCTTATCTTCGGCGGTAAGGGTTATCTCGGTATCTTCTACCGAATCAGGAGCCGGGTCTGGCACATCTTCGGCATCGTCATGCTCTGCTATTAGCTCTACCGATTTTACTATATGGATGGAGATTCGGTTGCCCATGGCCTTCATTCCTTTTATGTCGATAAGATCGGCTAAATTCAGTTCGGCGGTTTCGGGCACCAGGGCTTTGCCTTTCAATTGTTCTATCTTAACAATTGGCTGAGACGCACCAGAAATGATAATGAGCTTAGAGCCTGGTTCATCACTGATAACGCTGGTTTGCTTGCCTATAACTGTATTTTCAAACACAAAACGCTTAACCATGTAATTTTTCGATTTGCCATCGTAATGCACTACCGCGAATACTTTTGCGGGATCGTATTTCTCGATCACCGTCATTTTATCATCGAAATGGTTATTGAGGTCGAAACTGGTAAGCTCGTAAGTACCGTTGCTGAAGATGTTAAGGATACGATCATCGCCATCAAATTCGCCCAGGTATTTGCCACGGCCATCGGCGTTAAGGCGTTTCAGGATCTCATCGTACCAAATCTTGCGACCGGCCAATGTGGAGACGCCCTTGCTTTTTAGCAGCACTTTTTTAACCGGGTATTTGGTAACCATATTACCCATCGAACCACGGCCTTTAATGGCCAGCACGGCAAAATCTTCATCAAAAGTTAGTTTCTTGAGCTTGGCATGAGGTTTTAGTTGCACGGTTATTATCTCCGCCTCACCGTTGGGGTTGGCCGTAAAGTACAGCATTTTTGAGCCTTTACTGCCCTTGGTCAAATCGTACTCCTTATCGCGTGTGATGCCGGTCACCGAGAAGCGCTTGATATAGCTTACGCCGCTTTGCCCGTCTTTATAGATCATGTTGTAAACCGTGCGCTCGTCGTTCTTTTTAAACACCGCCACGTGCAAAATATCCTTACCTACAAAAACCTTATCCTGCACGCGTGTCACTACAAACTTGCCGTCTTCGCGGAAAACGATGATCTCATCGATATCCGAGCAATCGCAAACAAATTCGTCTTTCTTCAGTCCCGATCCGATGAAGCCATCTATCCGGTTCACATATAATTTCACGTTGGCCAATGCCACCTGCGACGCTTCCACCTTATCAAAGGTGCGCAGTTCGGTTTTACGGCCACGGTCCTTTCCGTACTTATCGCGCAGTTTTTCAAACCAGGCGATGGTATAATCGGTAAGGTGTTTAAGATGATGTTTTACTTGTTTTATTTCCGCCTCGAGATTTTTGATCTGCTCATCCGTTTTCTTAAAATCGAAACGGGTGATGCTGCTCATCGGCTTATCTATCAGCTTCTTATAATCCTCCGGCAATATCTCGCGGTAAAACAGCGGGAAGAATGGTGTAAACAAACGGGTTAACGCCTCAACCACCAGCTCAAAAGTTGATGAACCTTCGTAGTCGGGGTGTTTGTACATCCCTTCCTGGATAAAGATCTTGAGCAGAGAGCTGAAGAAGATCTTTTCCATCAGCTCTTTCAGCTTGATATCCAGCTCCATTTTCAGCAACTCGCGGGTATACACGGTGCTCTCCACCAGCATATCATTCACGCTCATAAAGCGCGGCTTATCTGATTGGATTACGCAGGTGTTTGGCGATATCGATACCTCGCAATCTGTAAAGGCGTACAGCGCATCAATGGTAACATCAGGAGAAATGCCCGGTGCCAGGTGGATAACAACCTCTACATTTTGCGCGGTGTTATCCTCAATTTTCTTGATCTTAATCTTGCCTTTATCGTTGGCCGATATGACGCTATCGATAAGGCTGCCGGTGGTGGTGGTAAAAGGAATTTCAGTAATGGTAAGCGTTTTTTTATCGCGCTCTACTATTTTAGCCCTAACCCTGATCCTGCCACCGCGCTGCCCTTCATTGTATGCCGAAGCATCTGCCATGCCCCCGGTAGGGAAATCGGGCAGTAAGTTGGGGCGGATACCTTTCAAAGATGCGATGGAAGCATCAAGCAATTCAATAAAGTTATGCGGTAAAATCTTGGTGGCCAAACCAACAGCAATACCTTCGGCACCCTGTGCTAACAGTAAAGGGAACTTTACGGGTAAAGTGATCGGTTCGCGGTTACGGCCATCATAGCTGGCTTGCCAAATGGTGGTATCGGGGTTAAATACAACATCCAGCGCAAATTTGGATAAACGCGCCTCGATATAACGCGGGGCAGCTGCCGAGTCGCCGGTTACGGGATCGCCCCAGTTGCCCTGGCAATCGATAAGCAGATTCTTCTGCCCTATCTGTACCATGGCATCGCCGATAGAAGCATCCCCGTGCGGGTGGTACTTCATGGTGTTACCAATAACGTTGGCCGCCTTGTTAAAACGCCCGTCGTCCATCTCCTTTAGAGAGTGCAGGATACGGCGCTGTACGGGTTTTAAACCATCATTTATATGCGGAACGGCACGGTCGAGGATAACGTAAGAAGCGTAATCCAGGAACCAGTTTTCGTAGAGCCCGTCGAGGGTGGTTATAGTAGGAAGCTTGGTGTCTTCGTTATCATTTGGAATATTATCAGGATGCAGATCGTCACTCATTCTTCAGCAAAAAATTTGGATGGGTAAAGATAGGGAAATGTGCAGATAAGAGGATGGGTGGGTGTGTAGATTTTATGCACAATCATGCGCAAACTAACAATTGCGTTTGCTAAATTTAACCAGTGAAAAACAAAAAAAGAACGGCATTAAAACCGGAAAGGCAATTGACATTAACCCAAATGATCGAACGATTGCCCAGTGCTAAAATAAACTCCAAATGGGATTTAAAAAAACTTTATCACGAAAGCAAATGCAAGCTTTCTCCGGCCGAAAAAAGAGGTATCAAAGCGGGGCTTGCAGATGTTAGAGCAGGCAGAGTTCATACGCATGAGGAGGTAATGAATATGATAGCCAATAAATTCAAAGGACTTGGTTTAGAGAAATAACATTCACTAAATTGATGTGTACCGCAAGGATAATTTTAAAATTCAGGTGTTTTTGAGGGATAAAAAAAAATTAGCTGTATATTGGCCATAGACATTTATTTTAACCCCGAATGAGCAATCAATTAGAAACGGTATGGTATTTACCGTCTGAAAACACATGGAAGCAATTCCAATATTTGGCCATGAAAGACATTGGCACGATAGCCTTTTTCAAAGATGTAATATCATTCACCGGAGAAAAGACTGATATAAAAATAGCTCAGATAATTTCTATTTCTTATGGAAAACAAGGACGCGATTTTATAAATAACTGGATAAAAATTGATTACCACGACGAAACTGGTGTGCAATCCCAAGCTTTTTTTGCAGATGGAAACAACAGAGGCTGGTCGGGAATATTCGGTGGGACTAAAAAAATGTATATGCTGATTAAAGAGCTATACAACGTGTAACCCCCTACCCCCCCTTCCTCAACTTCGTTTGCTCCCGTAGCATCGCCCCGTAGTCCATTTTCCTTATCGCCGCGTTGATGGTTTTCGCTATCCGGTTCGCGCGGGTTTCTTCCGTTTTAGCATCGTTTATCCACTTGATAAAATACCCCTGGTGCGATTTAGTGATGCTGTTAAAGTAATCTGCCGCTTCGGGTTCAAAATCAAAACACTCCTGCAGGTCTTCGGGCACCGTCAGTTTAAAATCCGTGTCAAATTCCAGCCGCACCCTAAGCATCGCGCCCTTCTCTTTACGGATCCCTTTGCGGATCTCCTGCCGCAGGGCCATAATGTGTTTCCCTTCGCCAATAGGTATTAAACTCATACCCGCAATGGGCATTTCATCTAAAAATCCCCGCACCCTAAACGAGCGTTTATCGTTGGGTTTTAGCTCCGCCGCAATATCTGCGGGGATCTCTATGTAGGTCCAGCCGGTTTTATCGCCGTACTCGTTAAATTGTAAGATGATGGTAGTAAAATCAACCATAGCCAAATATATACGATTGACACGCAAATGTTAAATGTTTGTTAAATGATAAATTTTAACACATGGGGTGTAACACTTCGCTCGCCGGGTGCATCTTATGTATATAATATCAACCGAATAACTTAAAATATCATGAAAAAATTAAAATCAATTATGCTGGGCTTAACCTTACTATTAGTATGCGGCGCAGTTAAAGCAAACCCAATCCCATCAAACGAAAACCTTACCGCTACCCACGCCATAAACACCTACGTAGATGCCATAACGCGTGGCAAATTAAACGGCCTTAACGAAGTGCTCGACCAGTCTGTAAAATTCAGCATGCTGCGCGGCACCAAAGTATTAAGCTTTGATAAAAAGCAAATGATGGAGTTTTTTAAAGGCGACAAAAACGTAGAGCAGACCTGCACCACCAGTACTGAGGTAGTAGAAAGCAATGCCGACGTAAAAGTGGTAAAAGTGGATATGAAATTCGACGGCTTTACCCGCAGCAATTATGTAACCGTTGCAAACACCGGCGATGGCTGGAAAATAACCAACGTGTACAGCGTTTTTAAATAGTTTATTAGTTTAGTTTAGTGTTTAAGTGTGAGGCCTCCCGATGTATCGGGAGGCTTTCTTATTTTACGTAGGGCTGTAACACCGCCTGCCATTTATCATAACCGGTTTTGTTGAGGTGCAGCAGGTCGCCCTCAAATAAGGATGAATCGGGCTGCATGGTGGTCGGCTTTAATATTACAGTAGCTACATCAATGTAATGCCCCTTCTTTTTGTCGCTTAAAAATGCCTTTATTTTGGTGTTGGCAATTTTCACTTCATCAAAATATTTGGCGCGACTCGGGCTTGGCTTTACCGCCATAAAATAAACTTCGGCCTTGGGTAGTTTGCGGCTCAGCATAGCCCACAGCTTGGTGAACTCCTCTGCCACAAAAACGCCGGATTTACCCGCAGCAATATCATTCTCGCCTGCGTAAATAAAAACCTTTTTTGGTTGATAAGGGAACAATATGTAAGGTGTATAGTAATCTACCAGCTGTTCCAAAGTACAACCACCTACGCCACGGCGAATGATGGCTTTATCGCTAAAACGCTGCTCAAGATCTGTCCATTTACGAATAGAGGAACTGCCGATAAACAGAATACCGTTTTTGGGCGGGAATTTTACGCTGTCTGCATGCTTAAAATCGCGGATCTCGTTATCAAAGGGGAAGCCGGTTTGCGCACGGGCGCTGATGCCTGCTGTAGCTAAAATAAACAGTACTATTATTCTTATTTTCATATTACTTGCGATAATCTTTCCTCGAAAAACATGAAGGGCATCAGGCTATGTACGCCGTCGATAACCCAAACCGGGCCATCTATACAATATAACAACATTTTAAACGGGCTGTTTTGGCGTTTTTCGCATTCGGCCATTACCTGCAGGCAGGCCCCGCACGATGTTACGGGTTTTAAAAGTTGAAAATCATCCGTTTTGGCGGTCACCGCCATGCTTATAATAGGATCATCGGCGTGGCTGGTGCCCCAGTGGAACAGCGCCACACGTTCGGCACATAGGCCACTTGGATAGGCAACGTTCTCCTGGTTACTGGCATGGATCACTTTGCCGCTTTTTAGCAGCAAAGCCGCCCCCACCCTAAATTTTGAATACGGCGAATGCGAACTGGCCAAAGCGCTTACAGCTTCCAGGCAAAGGTTATGATCTTCATCGTTCAATTCCTCAACGGAATCGAACTCTTTAAAGGCTATTTTTATTTCGTGTTCTGTCATGTGTATAACCCTTCTGAAAAAGGAGGGGATACAAGATAAGGGTTATTATTATAAAAAACAAAAAAGAGGCGCGAAGTATCGCGCCTCTACATTATATAATTTCCTCATACCTAACTTGCCACCGGCAACTCCACGCTATCTAAATTTTCGGCAATCAGCGGGTTTACGCTTTCATCGTCTTTCTCTACCCGCAGGTTGTTTACAATATGCTGCTGGCGGGTTGGCGTATTTTTTCCCATAAAGTATTCCAGCAATGCCTTGATATTGGCATCCTTCAAAAATACAGGATCCAGGCGGATATCCTTACCGATGAACAGCCCGAACTCGTCCGGCGAGATCTCACCCAAACCTTTAAAGCGGGTTATCTCCGGCTTGTTGCCCAGTTTGGCAATTGCGTTGCGCCGCTCTTCGTCGCTATAGCAGTAAATGGTTTCCTTTTTATTCCTAACCCTAAACAATGGTGTCTGCAAAATAGACACGTGGCCGGCCTTCACCAGGTCGGGGAAGAACTGCAGAAAGAAGGTCATTAACAACAGGCGAATGTGCATCCCATCCACATCGGCATCAGTAGCTACCACAATGTTATTGTAGCGCAGGTTATCAATACCGTCCTCAATATTCAGCGCGTGCTGCAACAAGTTAAATTCCTCGTTCTCGTAAACCACTTTTTTGGTCAGTCCAAAACAGTTCAGCGGCTTACCTTTTAAGCTAAATACCGCCTGGGTTTGCACATCGCGCGATTTGGTGATACTTCCGCTCGCCGAATCACCCTCTGTAATAAACAGCGTGGTATCCTGCTTACGTTCGTGGTTATCGTCGAAATGGATCTTGCAATCGCGTAGTTTACGGTTATGCAGCGATGCTTTTTTGGCGCGATCGTTAGCCAGTTTCTTGATGCCGGCAATATCCTTACGCTCTCGTTCAGATTGTAGTATCCTTGCTTTCAATGCCTCGGCGGTTGCCGAATTTTTGTGCAGGTAGTTGTCCAGTTCGCGCTTTACAAAATCGCCAATGAAGGTACGTACTGACGGGCCATCCGGACCAACATTTTGCGAGCCCAGTTTGGTCTTTGTTTGCGATTCGAAAACCGGCTCCTGTACTTTTATCGCGATAGCTGCCACAATAGACGCCCGGATATCTGCCGCATCGTAATCCTTATCATAAAACTCGCGGATGGTTTTTACCACAGCCTCGCGGAAGGCAGCCTGGTGGGTACCGCCCTGCGTAGTATTTTGCCCGTTCACAAAGGAATAATATTCCTCGCCGTAGGATTGGCCGTGCGTCATGGCTATTTCAATATCATGCCCTTTTAAATGAATGATAGGGTAACGCAGGTTTTCGGCATCGGCGTTACGCACCAACAGGTCGTACAGGCCGCGTTCCGACAAGTATTTTTTACCGTTGAAGTTTAGCGTAAGGCCCGAGTTTAGGAACACATAGTTCCATATCATGTTCTCCACAAACTCCGGGATAAACCGGTAATGGCGAAAAATGGTGTCATCGGGGATAAAATTGATGGCGGTACCATTACGCTGCGAGGTTTCTTTTTCAGGCTCATCGCGCGTTAGCTCGCCCTTTTCAAATTCGGCAATTTTGGTGCGGCCGTCGCGGTAACTTTGTACGGTGAAGAAGTTGGAAAGCGCGTTAACCGCTTTGGTACCCACACCATTTAAGCCTACCGATTTTTGGAAGGCCTTACTGTCGTACTTACCACCTGTATTTATTTTAGATACGCAATCGATCACCTTTCCCAACGGAATACCGCGGCCATAATCGCGCACGGATACTTTATGGTCGCTCATGGTAACCTCTATCGTTCTGCCAGATCCCATCACAAACTCATCTATCGAGTTATCCACGATCTCTTTAAGCAACACGTATACTCCATCGTCATAAGCAGAACCATCGCCCAGCTTACCGATGTACATACCGGGCCTTAGGCGTATATGTTCCTTCCAATCGAGCGAACGGATACTATCGTCATTATAATCTACATTCTCTGCCATATCTTTCTAAAAAATTGGGAAACGAAACGCCCCGGTTGCAAAAATAAAGTTCCCACACTTAAATTGATATTTAAATATGCTAACTTATCAACATTGTAAATTTAGGGCTTAAACTTTATGCAGTTACTGGCCCTATCCATGTCTTTAAAAAATTCGGGGCCTTTTTCATTGGCGAAACAAACCGCTATGATGGTACCTGTATGGTCTTTTTGTAACGTCACCAGCAACGCGTATTTATAATGCTTGGTAACTGGCAGGTCAAGCAGGTTTAGCAAGTATGATCTGCCTGCATCCGCTTTGTACCGGGCGCATATTTTTTGGGGGATAGTGCGTGTAAAATAAGCAGCGTTATCACCTGTAAAAGCCAAAGCATGAGCCGTGCCAATGCCCAAATACAGCGAATCGGGGTTGGCCTGCATGGTTTCTTTATTGCCTAAAGTACGCTGGTATGCCGCGTAATTCTCCTTTTGCGATTTCACCTGGAACCAGATCTCAAAATCCTTACCAGGGAGTTGCATCGCGTAGTCGAAAGAAAAATCTTCGTTATCGGGTGCGGGGATTTCTTTAAATCCGGCCGGGAATTTAAAAATAACATTTGCCCGGGCTGTTATATCCAGAAAATTCCTGAGTCGGGTGCTTCCATAAGCGGGTTTCTTTACAGCTACAATAAGTGGTTTTTTGGCGACGGGATGCTTTTTACCCTGTGCAATTGCAGGTGCAATGCAAAACAACAACATACCGCTAAGTAATATTTGTTTAATTTGCTTCAAATCCGTTCAATTAAGTAGGTAGTACAAAAAATCAACGAACGAATTTAACGGATTTAAAACAGTTTTTAAAATTAAAATATAAATTTAAAAAATAAACAATTAGATAATGTCTATCAAACCAAGGCTTAGCCGTTTCGACCTTACGATGATCGTGATAAGCCTGGTGATAGGCATGGGCATTTTTGGCACACCGAGCGATGTCGCCGTAAAAGCCGGCAACACCTGGATCTTCTTCGGTGCCTGGATCTTTGGCGGCCTGGTGAGCCTTTGCGGCGCTTTAACCTTTGCCGAAATAGGCGCGCGCTACCCCACTACCGGCGGCTTTTACAAAGTATTCTCTTATTGCTACCACCCCGCTTTTGCCTTCATGATCAACTGGGTACTGGTGATCAGCAACGCGGCATCTGTAGCGGCTGTGGCCTTATTAGGTGCAGAATATATCAATCCCATTTTATTGCCGGCGAGTATGCAAAACAGCATGGGGACAAAACTCACCACCATATTAACGGTACTGGTGCTTTACGGCATTAACTTTTTGGGGATAAAACTCAGCGCGCGCACCCAAAACGTGCTTACCATATTTAAGGCCGGGATGATAGTAGTGCTTTGCACCGCCATATTTAAAAGCGGTACTGTGCCTGCCCATGGAATTGCAGCCACACCCCATAGCGGCAATGTGATCACCGCTTTTGGCTTAAGCCTGGTGGCTGTTTTTTTCACCTATACCGGTTATGCGCAAACCATCAACTTTGGCGGCGATATCATCAACCCAAAAAAGAATATCCCGAGATCTATATTCATCGGGATAGGTACTGTTATCACTTTATACCTCGCTATTAATTATGCCTACTACGCGGTGCTGGGCATCGGCGGCTTACAGCAAACGCATACCCTTGCGGCAACTATGGCAGGGCTCATATTTGGCACCACCGGCTCTAAGATCACCTCCATACTCATGTTTATATCGGTAGTGGCTTATGTAAACGTGAACATCCTATCCAGCCCGAGGGTTTATTATGCCATGGCCGAGGATGGTATTTTACCGCCGATATTTAAACGACTGAACCCAAAAACGCAGGTGCAGGAATTTGGCATGAGCTTTTTTGTGATAGCCATATTGGTGATCTTGTTTTTTGTAGGCTCCTTTAGCGATATGCTTAAATATGTGATGTTTTTTGAAACCATCGGTGTTTCGGTAGCCGCCGTTGCCATTTTTATGCTGCGCAAAAAAACCAGCGAGCTGGATACTACGGACATATATACCATCAAATGGTTTCCCATAATAGTACCGCTGATCTTCATCCTCTCCTATTGGTTTGTAACTATCAACATCTTTATTTCTTTTAAAGAAAACCCATACGCGGCTTTGTTTTGTTTGGCGGCTTACGGGCTTGGGTTGGGTATCTATTATTTAAGCGTAAAAAAGCAGCGGGAAGCGGTTTAAAGCACCTTTTACCACAATTCATATTTTAAAATTAATCTTTTTAAATTATTTTAAAAAGTATTTTGTTTTATCAAATTATCTTTAGTAAGTTTGTGTCAATGATGAGTTTAAGATCATTAAAAACTGCGTACTACTATTCCTCGTTGAGGGATTTAAATTTTATAGTTAATTGGTTGGTAAATCCTCACTTCGGTGAGGATTTTTTTTATGCCAAATTCCCGTTGCTAAACAAGATTAAATTATACAAGCATTTTTATGGCAAGATTAAATTTACTGGAAGAGACCCGTTACGAGAAGCTGCCGGTGAGCGTATATGCGGACCAGAAGTCGGCATCGCTGGCGGTAGCAGCAAGGATAGCAAAACTCATTA
>NZ_SBIW01000029.1 GCF_004054195.1 Mucilaginibacter gilvus
TATTCCCCGGTGATGATGCCCGCGAGTTTTGGGTACGTGCCGAGGACCGCAACCGCGAAACTGCCGTTTGCTACGATAAACTGGGTATGGCGGAGTATGCGGCTATGGAGGCGTTTGTGAGATACCACTACTAAAATACAATCAACTAAATCTCTCTATATCTCCGAAGAGGCGCGAGCAATTGCGCCTCTTTTTTGTTTAACCGTTTTTCTTGTAGAGACGCAATGCTTTGCGTCTCCCTGTAGATTATCATTGCATGAAGTTATGCATGGTGTCAGACGCGAAGTATCGCGTCTCTACAGCCCTATCTTCCCATTCACCAACCCAATTATCTCCGCTTCCGCAGCAATTGCTTGTTGCTCCAAGTTCTCGCCCTGCTTTAAAATATCATCCACAAAAATCTTATCCTTATACCCCGTGGCATTTATTTTCACATTCATGAAAGCCCCGATCACTGCCGAGCGTGCGCACAAGGCCGCCACCCCTCCATCGGTAACCGAATTGGGGTTACCAACTTCTACCATCGCTTTTATCAGCGTCAGGCTCTCGTAAGATATCTGCATCACCTTAAACGGCACTTCAATTGCGTATTTGGTAGCATCCTGTATCGCTTTATCGCGCGACGCCTTTTCGTCGTCAGTAGCTTTAGACAAGCTAAACGCCTCCATAATTTTATTGAAGGCTGCGGTATCCAGGTCTACTAATCTTAGTAGTTCATCTTTATAGGCTTGGCCCTTTTCTGCCCAGTTGCTAAACTCTTCCCATCGGCTATCCCAACCTTTTTTGTGCGATGATAAGTTAGCCACCATAGTAGCCAGCGACGCACCCAAAGCGCCCATATAAGCCGAAATAGAACCACCGCCCGGCGCGGGGCTCTCGCTCGCAGTTTCGTCGGCAAAGGCGGTTAAAGTCTTACCTATTAATTTGCTCGCCGCAGTATCCTGCAACAGGTATTCTATTATGCGTTCCCTTGGGTTAAACGACCCCAGTTCATCCAGCCGCATCGATTTTATAGCGATCTTGATTAGTTCCGCTTCGCTCAGCCCTACCGAGCGCTGTTGCTTCCGCAGAAAATATTTACCCGCATCCAGCATCGCTTTCAGCGGCATCAAGCCCACCAATTCACTGCCTGTTACCCGGATACCCCGCTCATCGGCTTTCTTACAAACCTCATCAAAAGCGATGTGGATCGGCGTAACTTCAATATTGGTAAGGTTCATGGAGATCTGCGCCACGCCGTACTCCTCAATGTACCAGCCTATTGCCTTTACACTTTTCAACGAACCCGGGATGCTCTTTGGTTTGCCGTTTTCATCCATAATAACTTTACCCGTCACCGGGTCGCCATTACGCAGCGCGCGGCCTGCCTCGCGTACATCAAACGCAATAGCGTTTGCCCTGCGGGTGCTCGTGGTGTTCAGGTTCACGTTATAAGCTATCAAAAACTCACGCGCGCCTATCACCGTGGCACCCCGTTTCATGTCATTTTCCGCGGGCCCAAAATCAGGCTTCCATTGCGGTATTTTTATCTTCTTAAAAAATCCTTCGTACTCGCCCGCACGAATGATAGACAGGTTGCTGCGGCTTTTATCCGGCTGCGCATACTCATATAAATAAACAGGGATCTGCAATTCTTCCCCCACCCTTTTGGCCAGCTGCCGGGCGTACTCCGCCGTCTCTTCCATCGTAATATTAGCAATGGGTATCAGCGGACAAACATCTGTTGCGCCCATCCTGGGGTGTTCGCCCTTATGCTTGCTCATATCTATCAGTTCCCCGGCCTTTTTTATCGCCAAAAAAGCAGCCTCTATCACCGCAGATGGTTCACCCACAAAAGTCACCACCGTACGGTTCGTGGCCTTGCCCGGGTCAACGTTCAGCAGGCGTACGCCTTCCACCGTTTCCACCTCGTCGGTAATTTGTTTGATGATAGCCAGGTTTACACCCTGGCTAAAATTGGGTACGCATTCAATTAGTTGGTTCATTGGTTCAGTTGTTCATTGGTTCATTGGTATTTGCGTGGTTAGTTAAATCTGCGAAATCCCAAAATCATTAAAATCTGCGGTCCACACTTTTCCCGGCTTCATTTTCCCCTGGTAATATAGTATTTCGTGGTAGTCGGCACATGGGTAGGCCTGCATATCGGCAAGCATTCCCGGTGCTAATATACCACGGTTTGTTATTTTTAGTGCGGCGGCGGCACGGTAAGTTAGCCCGGCAAATACTTCCGCAGTGGTTAATTTTTCGGATGCGCTCATTACTGCTGCCTGCATCAGCAGGTCGCCCATAGGTGCCGAGCCGGGGTTCCAGTCGCTGGCTATAGCGAGGCAAGCACCGGCATCCAGCAATTTGCGGGCAGGCGCGTAAGGCATTCCCAACCCCAACGACGCGCCGGGCAAAGTAACCGCGACCGTATTTGACTCCGCTAATAATTCTATTTCGGCCGCGCCACTCGCTTCCAAATGATCTGCTGATAATGCCCCTACTTCAACAGCAACCTTACTTCCGCCCGTCGTGAACTGATCTGCATGCACCGTAATCTCAAAACCCATTTGCTTTGCTTTATCCAGGTAAAACAATGCGTTCTCCGCGTCAAAGGCACTTTGTTCAATAAATATATCCACCCTTGCGGCAAGGTTTTCCTCTCTTACTACCGGCAGCAATTCATGCAGCACATATTCCAAATATTCGCGTTGCGATCCATTAAAATCCTTTGGCACCATGTGCGCGGCCAGGCAGGTGGATACCATTTTAGCTTTAGTTTTAGCAGCTGCCGCTTTAATCGCCCGCAGTTGTTTTAGTTCTTCCGCCAAACTCAATCCATACCCGCTTTTTACTTCTATGGTGGTAACGCCTTCCGCCAAATGCCGGTTTGCCCGTTGTACAAGCAACTCCGTAAGCATCGCTTCATCAGCCGCCCGGGTTTGCGTAACCGTATCCCAAATGCCGCCGCCGCTTTGGGCAATTTCCAAATAGGTTTTACCGGCTATCCGCATAGCGTAATCCTTCGCACGTTTCCCGCCGAAACAGATATGCGTATGGCAATCTATAAAGCCGGGCATTAACACTTGGCTGCCTGTAATTTCTTCTATTTCGGCCTTTGGGTTCGCCTTTCTTAATTCCTCAAAATCACCAACCGCCAATATCAGTTCATTCTCTGTCAGTACGCCACCGTTGGGAATGATGTGCAATTGCTCATCCCTCAATACTCCTTTTAGCGAGAGGCTTGGTAAAGGAAGAATTTGCGTAAAAGGGCCTATTAGTTTTTTCATTTTTGTTTATTGTTCAATAGCGATGGGTTTGAAACCCATCGCTATGTTGGTACATAACCACCCCGTCATGCTGAACTTGTTTCAGCACCCCATCTGCTTAGTCGCTACCATGCAAACCGCCCACCTGTCCTGTGGGGTGCCGAAATAAATTCGGCATGACGGATTATTTCTGGGACGTTGCCTGCGGCCCGGGCTTTCCGCTCATACGCCTGCAGGCCTTACGCTTTTGGCCGGTACCCGCTGCAATCCCTAACGCAATTACCGCTCAGCATTCCCACCACGTCATGCTGAACTTGTTTCAGCGCCCCATCTGCTTAGTCGCTACCATGCAAGCCACTTACCTGTCCCGTGGGGTGCCGAAATAAATTCGGCATGACGGACTTATTTTTAACTAATCTACCACACCTTCAACCCAAACCTGTCCGCCCACTCGCTGGCTTTATCATATCCGGCATCGGTATGGCGGAAGATGCCCATCGCAGGGTCGTTATGCAATACGCGTTTGAGGCAGGTGGCGGCACACTCGGTGCCATCGGCCACTACTACCATGCCGGCATGCTGCGAATAGCCCATACCCACGCCGCCACCGTGATGGAACGACACCCAGGTTGCCCCGCCCGAGGTGTTGGCCATCAGGTTGAGTAGCGGCCAATCGGACACCGCATCCGAGCCATCCTTCATCGATTCCGTCTCGCGGTTTGGCGATGCTACCGACCCGCAATCCAAATGGTCACGACCGATCACTATCGGTGCTTTTACTTTTCCGCTGGCTACCAGTTCGTTCAATATCAAGCCGGCTTTTTCGCGTTCGCCCATGCCCAGCCAGCAAATGCGGGCGGGCAGGCCTTGAAAAGCTATCTGCTTTTGCGCTTTCTCCAGCCAGTTGATGAGCGGCTTATTTTCGGGAAAAGCCTCTATCAGCGCCCTGTCGGTTATATAAATATCTTCCGGGTCGCCGGATAATGCCACCCACCTAAACGGTCCTTTTCCCTCGCAAAACAGCGGGCGAATAAAGGCAGGCGTGAATCCCGGGAAATTAAAGGCATCCGGCTCGCCACCCTGTCGGGCAAATTCGCGCAGATTGTTGCCATAATCAAAGGTGATGGCACCTTGTTTTTGCAGCTCCAGCATAAAACCAACGTGGCGGGCCATACTTTTTAGCGAGAGTCGTTTGTATTGCTCCGCATCTGCTTTCCGCAGGTCGAGCGCTTCATCCAGGCGTAAGCCGTTGGGGATATAGCCGTTCAATGGATCGTGTGCCGAGGTTTGATCGGTAAGCATATCGGGCACAATGCCGTCGGCAATCAGGCGTTGCAGCATATCGCCGGCATCGCTTACCAGGCCAACAGAAAGTGTTTCGCCTTTTGCCATGGCGTCTTTTACCCAAGCGATGGCCTCCTCGTAAGAATGTGTTAACCTATCGATGTATTTGCTATCGATACGTTTTTGGATGCGTGTTGCATCTACATCGGCACCTAAAAATACCGCGCCTGCCATGGTTGCGGCCAGTGGCTGTGCACCGCCCATGCCGCCGATGCCGGCGCTAACAATGAGTTTCCCTGTCAGGTTGCCACCGAAATGCTGGCGGCCTGCTTCCACAAAGGTTTCGTAAGTGCCCTGCAAAATGCCCTGCGTACCAATGTAGATCCAGCTGCCGGCGGTCATTTGCCCGTACATCATCAGCCCCTCGGCTCGGAGTTTATTAAAATGTTCCCAGGTTGCCCAGGCAGGCACCAAATTGCTGTTGGCTATCAATACGCGCGGCGCCTGCGGGTGACTGCGGATAATGCCCACCGGCTTGCCCGATTGTACCAGCAAGGAATGCTCCTCGTCCAGTTCAAGCAGCAATTCTATAATTTTTCGTAACGATTCGGGGTTGCGGGCAGCCTGACCAATTCCGCCGTAAACCACCAGTTCATCCGGGTTTTCGGCGACCTGCCCATCCAGGTTATTGAGCAACATGCGCAGGGGCGCTTCCGTTTGCCAGCTTTTAGCGTGCAAAGTATTCCCAACCGGCGCTTTGTAAACCGGGTGGCTTGCGTAGGTTTTAATAAATTCCGAACTCGTCATCGTTGTTTAAATTGATGTGATGTTGTTTGGCGGCTTCTTTGGCAATCGCCTCAAATTCGCCACTTGTAATTAATTGGTGCAGTTGGTTAATGTCTTCCGAGAAGATCCTATCTTCATCAATAAAAGGTACCTGTTTACGCACCAACTGATGGCAAGCCTCAATAACCGGGGTGGATAAAAGCGGCCTGCGAAAATCTAAGGCTTGCGAAGCATAAAGCAGTTCGATCGCCTGAATGTACTCCAAATTATCCAATACCATGTGCAGCTTACGCCCGCTGATGGAGCCCATGGACACATGGTCTTCCTGCCCCAGCGATGTAGGTACGCTATCGGCACTGGCCGGGAAACAAAATGTCTTATTTTCGGTAACGAGTGCCGCTGTGGTGTATTGCGGTATCATGAGGCCCGAGTTTAGCCCCGCGCCGTTGGTTAAAAGTTTTGGAAGGCCGTAACGGCCTTCGCTCATGAGGTAGCAGCGGCGGTCGGCAATATTGCCTAATTCAGCTGCGGCTACGGTAGCATAATCCAGCG
The DNA here is from genome assembly GCF_004054195.1 of Mucilaginibacter gilvus. Taxonomy (GTDB): domain Bacteria; phylum Bacteroidota; class Bacteroidia; order Sphingobacteriales; family Sphingobacteriaceae; genus Mucilaginibacter; species Mucilaginibacter gilvus. The sequence goes on from NZ_SBIW01000029.1 coordinate 5,874, forward strand.
GCAAGGCCAGCGGTTGCCCGTGGAAATTACCGCCGCTGATGGTATTTTCGGCACTAAAAACAACCGGGTTATCGGTAACTGAGTTAAGTTCTATCTCCGTCAATTCCTTTAAATGCAGCCAGGCGTTACGCGATGCGCCATGCACCTGCGGCATGCAGCGGATTGAATATGGATCCTGCACGCGGTTACAATTGATATGGGCGCCGTTGATAGCCGAGCCATTCAACAGGGACGCTAAGCGTTGCGCGACATATTTGGTGCCCTTATAAGGGCGAATGGCATGTAGCCGGGCATCAAAGGGGCGCGAGGAGCCCATCAACCCTTCCAGGGACATCGCACCGATCAGATCGGCTACATTTAGGGCGTTGTTTAACCGCTCCACCGCTTTTATGGCAAATGCCAGTATAAACTGCGTGCCGTTGATAAGCGCGAGGCCTTCCTTTGGGCCTAATATCAGCGCTTGTAAATTATGTTCTTTCAATACTTGCCCGGCAGGCTGCTTTTCATTGCCAGCAAAAACTTCGCCCAAACCTATAAGTGGCAAAAATAAATGCGCCAACGGGGCGAGGTCGCCGGATGCGCCTACCGAACCTTTTTCGGGCACCACGGGTATTACATCGTTATCGATATGCCAGATCACCCGCTCCAGAGTTTTTGGGGAGATGCCCGAATAGCCCTGCGCCAGCGCTTGTACTTTGGTGATGAGCATCAGTTTGGCTGTCTCCTGCGGAATGGGTTTGCCCACGCCAACGCTATGGCTTTTGAGGATATTGCTTTGCAGCAGGCTGGTATCTTTTTCGGAGATGCTGGTATCGCACAGCGGACCAAAGCCGGTATTAATTCCGTAGACCGGCTTTTGCGCATGAACTATCTTCTCTACTTCTCTCCATGATCTATGGATCCCTTCCGCCGCTTCCTTATTGATGGTCCCTTTGAGTTTGCCCGAAGCAATATCAATCACCTTGCCTATGGACAGGTGCTCCACTCCATAATTAAAACTATTCATCGGTAGCGGGTTTTGGGTTCAACTTCTTACTAATGGTATCCGCCAGGTTTGCCGAGCGAAACACGTTCTCCATGGCAGCAATAGCGGGCAGCAGCTGCGTGGCGGCGGCATCGCTTTCGGCAAGGTCCATCATGCTGGTGTTAATAGCTTCCCAAATGGGCAAGATCTGATCAAGGATAGCTTTCCCTTTTTGGGTGAATTGTACCAGCTGCCTCCGGCCGTCATCGGTACAAACCGACGTTTCCACAATATTTTTATTCTTAAGATTAGTGATCAGCTGGCTTGCCGCCGGGTGCGACACCTCGGTTTGCTCGCTGAGTTCTTTGATGGAAAGCGACTCGTTCTTCGACAATAAATAAAACACCGGGAACCAACTTGCTTCAAACTCGATGCCTTCGTTTTGGTAAATACGGTTTATTTCGGCTAAGAAAGTCTCGCTCATCCGCCGGAGGCGACTGCCTAAAACAAGGTAACCTAAGCTTTGGTACAAATTCATGATGCAATTTATATAAGTACTTATATAAATGCAAATGTTATTTTAAATAGGCGAGCCCCCAGCCCCCTGAAGGGGGAGCTTTTTGATTTGCAAAGCAGAAACATTGGGGCTGTAACATTCGTGTTTTTATTAACAGATGATACACAAATAAGTATTTTAGGCCCATGAAAAAACTAACATTACTATCTATACTATTCCTCGGCTTGTTTTGCCGTGTTGCTCATGCCGGCGCTATCGACACCATAAAAAAGAATGGCTACACCCTCATCATATCCGGTAACGACGAGCATTTTGATAATGCCATCAAAGAAAAGCTCATCAGCACCTTTTTTACCGTGTACCCTAAAATTGTAAAAGAATACAACAAAAAGAGCCTGAAAACGGTGAACTTTTTCATTGATACCGCCTACCACGGCGTTGCCGCTACAGGTAATGGCCGCGTGGTGTTCAGCCCTGCTTACATGACTAAGCACCCGAACGATATCGATGTGGTTACTCATGAGGTAATGCACATTGTTCAGGATTATGGCGACAGCAGCGGCCCCGGCTGGCTGACCGAAGGCATTGCCGATTACGTTCGCAACGAACACGGTGTTGCCAACGAGGCTGCCAACTGGAAGCTTCCGGCCTACAAATCAACCCAAAACTATGACAACGCCTACCGTGTAACCGCCCGCTTTTTGGTGTGGGTAGAAACTAAGGTTAACAAAGGCAGCGTAAAAAAACTGGATGGCATTATGCGCAAGCATACCTACAACGATAACACCTGGAAAGATGTTACCGGGAAATCGGTGGATGAGTTGTGGAAGGAATATTCGGAAAATCCAAACACATAGGCGAGCCCCCCAACCCCCTGAAGGGGGAGCTTTTGAATTGCGTTGCGAATATTGCATGTTTGCTAACCCCTCCCCGCCTTTGCGCTCATTACCACTGCACCCCTCCCCTTGGGAGGGAGTTGTGTATATAACAGAAAAGGCTTTCCAAATGGAAAGCCTTTTCTGTTTATGTCTTCGACAAGCTCAGACTGACAATTTTGTTATCAACCGCCCAGTGCTGCTGCACCGCTCACGATCTCGGTAAGCTCGGTAGTGATGGCTGCCTGGCGGGCCTGATTGTATGAAAGTTTAAGAGCTTTCAACAGGTCACCGGCGTTTTCGGTTGCTTTGTCCATCGCTGTCATACGTGCACCGTGCTCAGATGCGTTTGAATCTAATACCGCGCGGTATAACTGGATCTTAATGTTCTTAGGGATCAGCTGCTCTACAATTTCTTCCTGCGAAGGCTCCAATATGTAATCAACCTGTGCTTCAATTGCACCATCCTTAGTTTTTAGTTTTTCTTCCTTTGGCTTAGCTTCTGGTTTCGGTACCGGCAATAACTGCTCCGCTACCTGGAACTGGATAGCCGCGTTACGGAAATGGTTGTACACCAGTTCTACACGGTCGTAATCGCCATTGATAAAGCCTTGCATCATCGCTTCGGTAATTTTTGAAGCATTGATGAAGTTCAGATCCAGGTACAAGTCGTTATTGTTGCCAATAACATTGTACTTACGGCGCTGATAATATTCCTGGCTTTTTTTACCGATAGATACGATAGACACATTGCCCGCCCTAAGCTGCTCGCTGTATTTTTCTGCTATCAGGTTATTGGCCGTTTTAATAACGTTGGCGTTGAACGCGCCCGCTAAACCACGGTTTGATGATACAACTACAACCAATACACGTACCGGCTCGCGCTCCTGCAGGTATGGCGACGCGCCATCCTCCAAACTTGCCGATAGGTTTGCCAACAGGTCTTTCAACTTATTAGCGTACGGGCGTAATTGTACAATAGCATTGGTCGCTCTTTTCAGCTTGGCCGCCGAAACCATTTTCATGGCCTTGGTGATCTGCTGCGTAGAGCTTACCGACGATATCCTGTTTCTTACTTCTTTTAAATTAGCCATTCTTTTTTTGAGTGGTGAGTTATGAGTTATAAGTACTGAGTTTTGAACTCAAAACTTAAAACCCCTTACTCAAAACTAAATTAATATTTACCTGCCAGCTCTTTAGCAACTGTTTCCAGTACGCCGGTTAGTTGGTCATCGAATTTACCTGCTTTAAGGGCGGCCAACACTTCAGGGTGGCGTTGCTCTAACTGGCTGGTGTATTCTGCTTCAAACTCACGGATCTTGTTAACCGGTACGTTACGCATCAGGTTTTTAGTGCCCAGGTAGATAATAGCAACCTGTTTTTCAACCGTTACCGGTGAGTACTGGCCTTGCTTTAATATCTCCACGTTACGTGCACCTTTGTCAATTACGTTTTTGGTAGAAGCATCTAAGTCCGAACCGAATTTAGAGAAAGCTTCCAACTCGCGGTATTGAGCCTGGTCGAGTTTCAAAGTACCAGCTACTTTCTTCATGGATTTGATCTGCGCGTTACCACCCACACGAGATACCGAGATACCTACGTTAATTGCGGGACGGATACCAGCTAAGAACAAGTTCGACTCCAAAAAGATCTGACCATCGGTAATCGAGATTACGTTGGTTGGGATGTATGCTGATACGTCACCTGCCTGTGTTTCGATAATTGGTAATGCTGTTAACGAACCGCCGCCTTTTACAATGTGCCTGATAGACTCTGGCAGATCGTTCATTTGCTGTGCGATGTTATCATTGCTGTTCACCTTTGCAGCACGCTCTAATAAACGGCTGTGCAGATAAAATACGTCACCAGGGTAAGCCTCACGGCCCGGTGGGCGACGTAGTAATAATGATACTTCGCGGTAAGCTACTGCTTGCTTAGAAAGGTCATCATAGATGATCAACGCAGGGCGACCAGTATCGCGGAAGTACTCGCCAATTGCAGCACCCGCAAATGGAGCAAAGAACTGCATGGTAGCAGAATCCGAAGCGTTTGCGGCAACGATGATAGAGTATGGCATAGCGCCGTTCTCTTCCAATGTGCGTACAATGTTTGCAACGGTAGAGGCTTTTTGGCCACAAGCTACATATATACAAGTTACCGGCTGGCCGGCATCATAAAACTCTTTTTGGTTGATGATGGTATCGATACAAACCGCAGTTTTACCTGTTTGGCGGTCACCAATAACCAACTCACGCTGGCCACGGCCGATAGGGATCATCGCGTCGATAGCTTTGATACCTGTTTGCAAAGGCTCGGTTACCGGCTGGCGATAAATAACACCCGGCGCTTTACGCTCCAAAGGCATTTCATACGTTTGGCCAAGTATTGGTCCTTTACCATCAATTGGGGTACCTAAAGTATCAACCACACGGCCAAGCATACCTTCACCTACGTTGATAGATGCAATACGATTGGTACGTTTTACGTTGTCGCCTTCTTTGATATCGTCAGAACGGCCCAACAATACCACACCCACGTTATCTTCTTCAAGGTTCAAAACGATACCTTGTAAACCATTATCAAATTCAACCAGCTCACCTGATTGTACTTTAGTTAGTCCGTAAACACGTGCAATACCATCACCCACCTGGAGTACGGTACCCACTTCTTCTAATTCAGATTCTGACTTGAAGCCCGCTAATTGCTGACGCAAAATTGCTGATACTTCGTCTGGTCTTACCTCTACCATTTTTCGAATTTATTTTAGAGTTTTAATTTAATATTATTTAGTTGCAGCTTGTGCAAAATCCTTTTTCAATTTCTTTAAGCTTGTGGCTATGCTGGTATCTACCTGCCTGTCGCCAACTGTAAGCACAAAGCCGCCAATTAGTTTTGGGTCAACCTTATCGGTTAACTTAACAGTACCGCCAATTGCCGCCTGTACATCGGCAAGCATCTTTTGCTTGTTAGCTGCGGATAGTGGAGCTGCAGTTGTTACCCTGGCATTGGTAATATGGTGCTTCACATCGTATAAGCCAATAAATTCATTAGCGGTAGTGTATAACACTTCGCCACGGCCTTTATTTACCATAATGTTTAAAAACGCGATAGTTACCTTGCCTACCTTAGTACCAAACACATCGGCCAATATATTAACCTTTTTGCTGTGCGAGATGATAGGATTAGCTAAAACAGCGCCCAACTCCGGGTTTGCCTTTACGGTTTTCAGGAACAGCTCCATATCGTCTTTAACCGCTTCAACAGCTTTCTGCTCTGCGGCTAAGTCGATCAATGCTTTTGCGTACCTTAATGCTACTGTTACTTCTGACATATCTTTTAGTTGTGAGTGTTGAGTGGTAAGTAATGAGTTGAACTCAGTACCCGTAACTCAAAACTTATTACTACTATAATTTCACTTCTTTTAACAGTTCTGCAACCAATGCATCCTGTTTGCTGCTGTCTTCAAATTGCTTGCGCAATACCTTCTCGGCAATCTCCAACGATAAAGTTGCAACCTGGTTTTTAACGTCGGCCATTGCAATAGCTTTTTGGTTGTTAATTTCTATACGGGCAAGCTCAATCTGGCGCGCGCCTTCTTTGTGTGCAGCATCTTTAGCTTCGCTGATGATCTGGTCTTTTACTTTTTTAGCTTCAGACAGGATAGCATCACGCTCTATACGCGCTTGTTTCAAAAGGACATCATTCTCGTTTGTTAAACGGGCCATTTCGTCTTTAGCGGCTTCGGCTTTAGAAAGCGAATCCTCAATAAAGCGTTCGCGTTCGTCAAGAGCGCCCATAATAGGCTTCCATGCAAATTTACCAAGTAAGATAAACAGTATAGCTAAGGATACTGTGGTCCAAACTATAAGGCCAATTTCCGGGGTTACTAATGGATTCATTTTTATATATAAAATGTTAAAATTTCAATTTTAAATAACCGTAGCTGCGGCCAATCGCAACAGGCTACGGTTAAAGATTTTCCTTGCGGGGGTTGATTATCTCAAGCCCAGGAAAGATACAACCACACCGAACAAAGCAGCACCCTCTACAAGGGCAGCAGCGATGATCATGGCAGTTTGGATCTTTGAAGCAGCTTCCGGCTGGCGAGCGATACCTTCTACGGCTTTACCACCGATCTGTCCGATACCGATACCTGCTCCGATTACTGATAAACCTGCACCAAGTGCAGCGATACTTCCAAACATTGTTTTAAATTTAAAGTGAATATATAGTATTAATTATTTACAAAATTAGTGGTGATGCTCTTCAATTGCACTGCCGATAAACAGGGCAGTAAGCAGTGTGAAGATGAACGCTTGTAATGCTGCTACCAGCAATTCCAATACATCCATAAAAATCACGAAAGCAACAGAAACAGGCGCTATATAAAGCGACTTGAACACAAATATCAGCGATATTAAACTCAGCACAATAATGTGCCCTGCGGTAATGTTGGCAAACAAACGTATCATCAACGCGAAAGGCTTTGATATGATACCAACAAGTTCGATAACCCACCATAATGGCCAGATCCAAACAGGCACATCGGCCGGGATGAAAATGTGTGCCCAGTAATGTTTGTTACCCTTTACGTTAACTATTATTAAAGTGATAACCGAAAGCACCAGTGTTACCGCGATATTACCGGTAAGGTTTGCACCAAACGGGAAGAAAGGAATTAAACCTATCAGGTTGTTTACCCAAATGAAAAAGAACACGGTTAACAACAATGGCATGTAACGCTGATATTTATAGCCGATGTTCGGGCGGGCAATATCATCACGTACAAACAGGATTAACGGCTCCATAACAGATTGCAAACCCTTAGGGGCCTTGCCTGCACGTTTTTTATACGCGGATGCAACGCTAAAAAATATAACGAGCAGGAAAAGTATCCCCATCCACATACTAACTACGTTGCGGGTGATGGACAGATCTATCAGGCTGCTATTCCATTTTGCTACAGTAGCGCTTTCTGCCAGTGTATTATTTTCGCCAACAATATTTACCTTATCGCTTACCAGCCTATAGGTATAATATTTACCGGTATAGTCTGCATGGCCGTGTTCAAAGTGCGATGATGAAAAAACCTCAAGGCCCTTATCAGTATACAGTATAACCGGAAGCGGAATAGAGATCGCGTCCCAAACATGCAGCGAGTGAGAGTCGGCAATGTGCTCTAAAATAACTTCGCTCGGTTCAAATGGCTTTTCAGTGCCTTCAGCATGCTCTTCCTGGGAAAAAGCCGGTATTGAAAATGTGGTTAGCGTTAAAAAAACGGCACAAATTCGTAAAAGTGTAAATATTTTTATTTTCAAAATCGAGCTATTATACATCAAAATAAACTTTTCTACTTCAAATTTTGGTTGCGCAAGTTACGCAATAACACGTAAACTTCAAAGGCAGTATTTAAGAAATATAGGTAAAAGAAATTGCCCACAAAAACTGGCTTATCTACCTTAATTTTCATGATAAAAACCACTAAAAATGCCAGGCAGGCCAGCAATTTAAAAACGGTAGTGGCCAAAAAAGTCTGGGCGTAGTTTTCGGGGTTCACTTGTTTGGTGATAATTATGGCCACCATTACTAAAAAAGTAAGGCCGGTTATAAAAGCAAACATTAGCCAAAAATGTGGCACCAATAAATTGGAATGGCCGGAGAATATTAAGGCTACGGGTGGCGCAGCCAACAATATTGCAAATATTAAAAATGCGATGATCGCGGTTTTTGTCTTCATTTTTTTACGGATCTGATAACTAAGAATAATGCAATAAATACCCCGGCAAGCGATAGTACAGCGGTTACCCATTTGGTTGGGTGGCCGGTGCTTTCGTCTATTTTATAACCAGCAAAGGTAAACACGCCAATTATAACGATCATCTGGAACGCCAGCCCAGTGTATTTAACATAAGAACTTGCTTCCTTAGCGCCTTCCTTTATGTCGTTTGGTTCATTTTCGGCCATGGCGCAAATTTATTAATCCTATTGCATACTATTTAGTAAATTAGCGATGCTTTTTATAATACCTGCTTTGTATATAAAATATATGTTGTTGCATTATTTGTAATTATGAACAGCGCGTAGCTATTTAAACCGGTGCTGCTAAAGGCCATTTGATACAACTATTATAAAATCTACCTATAATTATACCATTTTGAGGCGCAATTCTAACCTATTCCTGCAAAAGCAATTCAAACCCGCCCTGTTTGTACTTGTACTCCTTATAGCTGGCTGCTCGCTCGAAAAAAAGAGCGCGCTAAACCGCGGGCTGCAAAACTTAACTGCACACTATAACATCCTGTTCAACGCGAAAGAGATCCTGAAGGAGAAAGAAGAAGGTTACGCTGCCGGATTTGTAGATAATTACAGCGAACTGCTTTCGGTTTACCAGGATACCGCTGCCGCCGGTGCCGCGCCGGATAAGGACCTGGAAGCTGCCAAAGCAAAGGCTAATACCATCATAGCCGTAAAAGAACAAAGCCATTATATCCCCGATGCCTACCTGGTACTGGGAAAAGCCAATTATTTGGCCGCAAATTATTTCGACGCGGTAGAGTACTTTAACTACGTAGTGCTTACCGGCCTGCCCAAGCAAACCGAAATAAAACAGGAAGCCCTGGTTTGGAAGGGCCGCGCCTTGCTGTTCTTGCATAAAGATGCTGAAGCAAAGCAGATCATAGATAGCGCCATACAAAACATCAACCCTAAAAAAAGCATCACAGCCGATGTTTACGCTGCCAAATTGCAGTACGACATTAATACTGGTGAATATACGGATGCGGAAGCGATGGCTAAAGAGGCTATAAAATACGGCGGCAGCAACCTGCAGCGGATGCGCTGGACCTTTATACTGGGCCAGTTGCAGGAACTTAACGGCAAACCCACTGATGCCGTGATAAGCTACGCCCGCGTTGCAAAAAGCAACGTAACTTTTGATATGGCCTTTAACGCCGACCTGAACCGCATCCGCATTGAAGACACTCAGAATGGTGTGAATATAAGCCGCCTCGCGCGGTTACGCGCTTTATTAAAAAACCAAAACAACGCAGAATTTACCGACCAGGTTTACTACCAGATAGCCCAGTTGCAATATGCCGATAATAATATCGATGATGCTATTAAAAGCTATAAACGCTCTGCCAATTACAGCACGGTGAACCAAAACCAAAAGGGGCTTTCCTACCTGCGCCTGGCGGATATCTACTTTAAAAACAAGGCAGACTACACACTCGCTAAAACCTATTACGATAGTACACTTACCGCGCTGTCCCGAAATTACCCGGGGTACATTACCATACAAAAGAAAGCGGAGAACCTGCAGTTACTAACAGATAATTTGAAAGTAATAGCCCGCGAAGATACGCTGCAAATGCTGGCCGCCCTGGATGAGCCGAGTCGCGCAAAGCGCCTTGACATAATGGCCAAACGCCAGGAAATAAAAAAGCAGGCTGCCGCCGCCGTTAATATCGGCTCGCCGGATGCAATTGACGATCCTTTTGGCGATACGCCGTCACCGGTTGCAAGTGTACCGAATGGCGGTAACTTTTATTTTTATAATACCAACGCGGTAAGCCAGGGCTTTAGCGACTTTAAGCGTGTTTGGGGTAACCGCAAACTGGAGGATAACTGGCGCCGAAGCAACCGCTCTGGTTCCGACCTAACCACCAATACCTTAAACACAGCGAAAAACGTAGATGATAACGCGCTGCCAGATTCGCTGCACCGCAACCCCAGCAAAGTAGATGCCAATAGCTTTAAGCAGGACCTGATCCAAAACCTCCCGCTCACTGCACCGCTGATGTTGCAATCAAACGCGCGCCGGTACGATGCCTACCTGGCTATCGCCAATTTTTACCGGGATGTGCTGGACGATAAAAAGGAAGCCGCAGCCGCTTACGAAACGGTATTGTCGCTCTTCCCTAACAACGATAATAAGGCCGCTATTTATTATAACCTGTACCGATTGTATAGCGAAAGTAATGTTGCCTTATCTGAAAAATATAAAGCCCTGGTACTGAAAGAGTATCCTGAAACGGCTTTCGCCAAAACCATCCTCGACCCCGACTATGGTAAACGCTTGAATGACGAGGACACTGGTTTCAGCGCCTTGTACAATCAGGTGTATGACCTGTATGCAGCTAAAAAATATCCGCCGGTGATCTCCTCTGCTGATGGCTTGCTAAAAACCTATCCAAATAATAAGTACGCGTCGCAATTGGAATATCTGAAAGCATTTGCCGGGGGGCACCAGGAAAAACTTGATCCGTTTAAAGCAGACCTGCAACAAATAATTGCCAAATATCCCGATGACCAGTTGATCACTCCACTGGTAAAACAGCACCTCACTTATATTGATGTGAACCAAACCGACTTGGCAGCACGCAGCATTGTAATAACCGACAGGGATATAGCCGATGGTACGTTCAGCATACCTATAGTATACCAGCAACAAACCGAATACCGTGTGCCTTACACCGGCGGCCCTATTGTTATTGTGCCGGATGTACGCAAACCTGAGAAAAAGCCTGTACCCGCAGTAACTAAGCAACCATTACCAGCACTCGCTAAACAGCAGGAGACAACACCGCCGGTGGTTGCGCAGCAACCCGTAAAAGAGCCGGAAGTGGTGCAAACTAAACCTGAGCCGGTAACGCAAACACAGCCCGAAGTTACACAGGCCGCACCTCCCGTGCAGGCACCCGTAGCCGTGGTTACGCCGCCGATGGTTAAAAAGCCATCCATATTTAACCTTCGCGATAGCAGCAACTATTATTTTGTAGTAGCGGTAAATTCGGGTACAACTAATTTGGCCTCTTCACGTTTTGGTATAGGGCAGTTTAACCGCGTGCAATACCAGGGCAGCCCCATTAATCACAACTTAAAAAATGCCGGTGCAGATAACCAATTGATATATGTTGGGCGCTTTCTTAACCTCGAAAATGTAAAGGATTACGCCCGCCGCATAGTGCCTTTACTACCCGATATTATAAAGGCACCCAAGGATAAATACAGCTTTTTTATCATTACGAAGGAAAATCTGGATAAATTAGCCGACGGAAAAACATTAGATAGCTATATCGAGTACTATCAGCAAAACTATTAGGCCAGTCATGATCGTCAACAACAATAACCGCAATAATAAAAACAAGCTCACCACACAGGATATCAGGCGTTACAATTGGTATATATGGCGTTTTATAATTGCTGGCTTTTCCTTTTTTGTGATCATGATCTTGCTGATCGCTTTCCAGGTGTTCGGCACGCTGCCATCTTTCCGCGAGTTGGAAAACCCAAAAAGCGACCAGGCGTCGCAGGTGATTTCGTCAGATAACCAGGTTCTTGGCAACTATTATGTAAAAAACCGCACCAGCGTTACCTACAGGCAATTATCGCCCAATGTAATTAATGCATTGGTTGCCACCGAAGACGCCCGCTTTTACGAACATTCGGGCATCGATTTTCAGCGCTCTTTTACAATCGTATTGTACAACCTAATCGGCAAAAAACAGGGCGGCAGTACTATTACGCAGCAACTGGCCAAAAACTTATTTACCGAAAAAACGCATAACCCATTCGTTCGTATTATTCAAAAATTAAAGGAATGGATTACCGCCGTAAAGTTGGAACGCAACTACACAAAAGAAGAGATCTTAACACTTTATCTCAACACGGTAGATTTTGGTGCTTATAACACCTACGGTATCAGTTCGGCATCGCGCACCTATTTTAATACCACACCAGATAAGCTTACGCCAGACCAGGCCGCGCTTTTAATGGGGATGATAAACGGCCCCGGCATTTACAGCCCCATTAACCACCCCGATAACGCCTTAAACCGCCGCAACTTTGTGCTGCGCCGCATGGGCGAAGAAGGCTACCTCAGCGAGGGCCAAACCGAGGAGTTTAAACAAAAACCGCTTGGACTGATATTTAAAGTTACCGACCACAACGAGGGTATGGCCACCTACTTTAGGGCGGTGTTGAAAAAAGAGATCCAAAAAATCCTGGTGGATAAAGCTATCTTTAAACCCGATGGCATTACTACCTACGACCTCGACCGCGACGGGCTAAAAATTTATACCACTATTGATGCTACTATGCAGCAGTATGCGGAAGATGCCCAAAAGGAATATATGCGCAAGCTACAGGCACAGTTCAATTCGCACTGGAAAGGGTTGAGCCTCTATAAAGCTATTCCAACCTTTAAAAGCCTGCTGGATAAAGGGATGCGCCGGTCAGACAGGTACGCTAGCCTGAAACTGCAGAATAAAACTGACGAAGAGATAAAAACTGATTTTGCCACGCCCGCTAAAATGAACATTTTTACCTGGCATGGCGATATTGATACTGTGATGAAACCTATCGATAGCATTGTGTATTGCAAAATGATGCTGCGCAACGCTTTAATGAGTATGGACCCTACCACAGGTTACATTAAAGCATGGGTTGGTGGCACCAACTTCGAACATTTTAAATACGACCAGGTGAAAACCGGCACGCGCCAGGTGGGTTCAACGGCTAAGCCCTTTACCTATGCCGTTGCCATTGAAGATGGTTTTTCGCCTTGTATGCAGGTAGCTAACGAGCCCATCACCATTACCGGTTACGGTGCTGATTGGTCGCCGCGTTCTTCTCCTTCCGAAACCGTTCCGGGTGTTATAACACTGCGTACCGCTTTAGCGCGATCCCAAAACTGGGTTACGGCTTATGTAATGAACGAGGTAAAACCAATCCCGGTAGCAGAACTGATCAAGAAAATGGGCATCACCAGCAACGTTCCTCCGTATCCTTCTATTTGCCTTGGCACATTCGATGCATCTGTTTTTGATATGACGGGCGCTTACTCGGCCTTCGCCAACGAGGGTGTTTGGACCGAACCTACCTTTCTGCTACGTATAGAGGACAAAAACGGGAACGTATTATATAACAACACGCCAAAGGTAGTACAGGCCCTTAATCCGCAAACCGCGTATGTAATGACCTATATGCTTAAAGGTGTTATAGACGAAGGGACCGGTTACCGCTTAAGAAGGGATTATCACGTAATGAACCCTATAGGTGGCAAAACAGGTACCACACAAGACAACTCTGATGGCTGGTTTATAGGCATAACCCCACAGCTGGTTACCGGTATATGGACGGGCTGCGAAGACCGCGATATCCATTTCCGTAGTACCCGCCTTGGCGAGGGAGCTAACACAGCACTTCCCATTTTTGCGGGCTATATGAAAAGGGTTTACGCCAATAGTAAGCTCGGCATTAAAACAAATGTAGACTTTGTGCCGCCAAAAAGTGGTGTAACCATCACCCTCGATTGCGGTGCCTACAGCCAGCAACAAAAAGGAACCAACGAGGTGGAGAAGAAATTAGATTTTTAGCCCCCTCCGCCCCCTGAAGGGGGAAATTAAAGGGAAGGCTAATGGACAAAAAGAAAAGAATTCCCCCTTTAGGGAGTTAGGGGGCTAATGGACAAATTTGATCACCGCGAAGCTTTAAAAAACATACCGCACAAACCGGGTGTTTATCAATATTGGGACGTAACAGACGAACTGATATATATTGGTAAAGCTAAGGATCTGCGTAACCGGGTAGGCTCGTACTTTAATAAGGATACGCAGATAAATGCCAAAACACGGGTATTGGTATCCAAAATACGCAAGATAACTTTTACCATTGTTGATACCGAGGTGGATGCCTGGCTGCTGGAGAATAGCATGATCAAAAAGCATCAGCCCCGCTATAACGTGATGTTGAAAGATGATAAAACCTACCCCTGGATCATCATCAAAAACGAAAACTATCCCCGTATTTACTGGACACGCCGCATCATCCGCGATGGCTCCAAATACCTTGGCCCTTACGCTTCGGTTAGCATGATGCACACTATCCTGGGGCTGATAAAAGAAACTTACCCTCTGCGTACCTGCAGCCTTAACCTCACCCGCGAAAATATTGAGAAGGGGAAGTTTAAGGTTTGCCTGGAATACCAGCTGGGCAACTGTAAAGGCCCTTGCCAGGATTACCAGTCGGAAACGGATTACGATAACAGTATCAACGAGATCAAGGATATCCTGAGTGGCAAGATAGGTGCGGTTGTCCGCAACTTAAAAACGGATTTGGAGAGGGCGGTTAGCGAATTGAACTTTGAACAGGCCCACCGCCTGAAACGGAAATCGGAACTGCTGGAGAACTACCAGAGCAAATCTACCGTTGTAAATTCATCCATTACCGATGTGGATGTGTTCAGCATCGCGTCCGAAGAGAAATATGCCTTTGTAAACTACCTCAAGGTAATGAACGGCACCATCACGCAAACCCAAACCATCGAGCTGAAAAAGCGGTTAGATGAAACGGATGAGGAGTTGCTCACCATTGCCATCACCGAGTTTAGAACGCGGTACGAAAGCGATTCCAAAGAAATTATCGTTCCGTTTGATATTGATGTAGAGGATTCTAAAATTAAATTCACAGTACCTAAGCTGGGCGAAAAGCGGAAGCTGCTGGATCTCTCCCAAAAGAATGTGATGTTCTTTAAAAAGGAAAAGATAGATCAGTACGAGAAACTGAACCCCGATGTACGCACCGATAGGTTAATGGAACTGATGATGAAAGAGCTGCGCATGAATCAGCAGCCGCGCCACATCGAATGTTTTGATAACTCCAATTTCCAGGGAAAGTACCCGGTATCGGCCATTGTGGTGTTTAGGGATGGGAAGCCATTTAAGAAGGATTACCGCCACTTTAACGTAAAAACGGTAGTTGGGCCCGATGATTTCGCTACGATGGAGGAGGCTGTACACAGGCGTTACCGCCGGCTTTTGGATGAGGGCACCGAACTACCTCAACTCATCATCATTGATGGCGGTAAAGGGCAGCTATCATCGGCCATGAAAAGCTTAAAACTCCTGGGTATAGAGAAGCAGGTTACCGTTATCGGTATTGCTAAACGGTTGGAAGAGCTTTATTATCCCGGCGATCAATACCCCATGTATCTGGATAAGCGCTCTGAAACCCTGAAGATCATCCAGCAGTTGCGTGATGAGGCTCACCGTTTCGGCATCACTTTCCACCGTAAAAAACGCGATAAAGGAACCCTTGCCACCGAACTGGAATTGATAGAAGGCATCGGCAAAACCACTGCCGAAAAATTGCTTAAATACTTTAAATCGGTAAAGAAGATCCGCGAGGCCAGCGAAACAGTTTTACAGGAAGTGGTAAACCTTAAACAGGCTAAAGCTATTACCCAGTATTTTAACCCGGCCGTAAGCGACATAACAGGATTGCAGTAGTATTTACCTGCTGATGCTTCTATTCTTATGCCGATATAGATACAAAAGTCTAACTGCTATTATCAAAAGGTTCAGTATCCCCAATAGTCCCAAAACCAATATAACATCCGGGAACATTAACATAATCCGTGGCCAGTTAAGTACGCGTCCGCTTATCAGCGTTAACAGATATGGCACCAGCAACAGCAGGGCAAAAGGCCCAAGTCGCAGCGCTGTGTAAAGCCAGGTTTTCCAGGGGGCGCGGCTTTTGTAATTTTGATACCATTGCCTCACTCGCCGCAACCTCCTTATACCAAGGAAAAGGATAATGCATAGCGTCATTATCATAAGCACTGTGTAAAGCCAGCGCGGGAACGATCTCGTTTCCGGTTCCTTATTGTTTAAAATATCCTGTATCCCCTGCAAAAACGAATAGTAATCTGTGAGGTTATTAAGCCCGCCGTTAATGAGCACCACTATTCCATACCCTTTATCGGTAAGCAATATTTCCTGCGAACTGTACGTCCACATAATTCCGCTGTGGTATAATAGGTGGGCATCGGTGTTTGCATGCCAGCCCATCGCGTAGGTAGATGTCCCTCCTCGCGGCGGGGTTTGCATTACCTTTAGCGAACCGGCCTTAAGCACTTGCCCGGTATCCGGACCGTTTGCCTTAAGCTGAAACGATAACCACCTGGCCATATCGCTGGCCGTTGATGCAATGCCGGCATCCCCATCTATAAACCACTCCGGTTCTGTATAGGCAAGGGGCCTGCCCAAAAAATATGTATTCCCCTTAGGTAAATTGTGCGGCGCACGGAAAAAGTCATCAACGTTGGCAACATCATACGTGTTTGCCATATGCAGTGGGTTAAAGATGTGTTCCTGTAAATACTTCGCAAACCCCTCATGGCTTACAGCCTCAACTATTTTGGCAAGCACCTGGTAGTTTGGGTTGTGGTAATGAAACTGTTTCCCCGGCGCGGATATCAGGTTCGCCCGGTCCATATTCGTTATAGCGGCATCCAGGGTAGTTGGTTGCTTGTCCAGTGTAAATTCAGCGTAGCCGGTATCGCCCAGGCCGCTTACCTGGTTTAATAGATGCCTAACGGTAATGTTTCGCCGTTGCGGCACATTTGGCAACCAACCGGGGATATACTTAATTACAGGGCTGTCTAACCTTATCTTTCCTTCCTCCGCCAATTGAAGAACCGCTGTCGCGGTAAACCCCTTACTTAACGACGCCAGCGCGAAGGTTGTATTCGCGTCTATCAGTGCCCCTGTTGGCGTGGCACCATATCCTTTGGCAATAATTAAGCTATCGTAATGCACCACCGCTACAGCCAGGCCAGGTATTTTGCTGGCAGCTAATTTCTGCCGAATGTACTTATCAATTTTCTGGGCAGTAGTTTGTTGAGCAAAAGCCTCAGGAGCAACGCAATTTATAAGTACTATGCAAACGATAGATGCCAACTGCGTGTATATCAATTTGGTGGTGAACACGCTGTAAAAATACCGTTATGCTACCTGAAATTAATTTACCTATGTAAAGAAATTATTGCTTAACCAATTTAGCGCGGATGCGGCTCAGTTGGGTGGCGCTTATCCCCAAATAGGAAGCAATATGGTATTGCGGGATAAGTTGTTCCAAGCCCGGATAAGTTGTTTTAAAAAGCTTATAACGTTGCCCCGCATCAAGCATTATTATCTCCAATTCCTTTTGTTCCTTTTGTACAAAATAACGCTCTGCGAATAACCGACCGGCTCTTTCAAGACTGGGGTGGGCGTTATACAAATTCACAAAGGCTGAATAATTGGCGGTGAGTATCTCACAATCGGTAAGTGCCTGTTGAATTACCTGGTTTGGGCTCCCGGTTATTAAGGAAGTGTATCCGCCGATGATAGAGGACGGCGTGAAAAAGTGTTTATTGTACTCCGTACCTTTTTGGGTTCGGTAAAAACCCCTTACTATCCCAGAAACTAAAAAGGCAAAGTCTTTGGAGACTTTGCCTTCTGTACAAAAATATTCTTCTTTTTTTAATGTGGCTGGCTTAAATAGCTTTTGAGCATCTTCCCAAGCCTCATTTGTTATTGGTGACAGTGATTGAAAAAAGTTTCTCAGGCTTTCCATCAGCAACCGTTAGTTTATGCATTAACCTTAATAGCTCCAAAGGTTAAGCTCCCAATCCATCAGGTTCTTTTTGATCCTTTCGGCTTCGTAAAGCTTATCAATACCCTGGGCGTAATCACGGATGCGTTCGTCCTTATCATTAGATTGTTTGACAATGTAACTGCTGAAAAGGCGCTTCATAAATACGTCGTCGAAACTTAAACCTGTTGCATCGTTGCTACGGCTTACCGCTTCTTTAACGGCCAATACAGGTCTTGCTTCAGGGAAGTAGATCCAAAATGCCGGCTGGTATTCGTTGTTAACAACATCACCCGATGTTTTTATTTTAACCATTGGCGCAATACCTACAATACGCGGCTCAAAAATAGAACGCTGTCTGTCGAAAACCCAGTCTTCCTTGATACGGAACTTGATAAGGCTGTCGGCCAAAAACTCTCCAGCAACAACTTTAGAACCTGTTTTATCGCCAGTTTTGGGGTCGAAGGTATCTACTACGCTGCTATCTGATAATTTAGAATGCGCCTGGGGGCCAGTAAGTGGTTTAGAAAAACTATCACCATTTGGGTCGTCCTTAGTAGATGTTGGGTCGTATGCAGTTAATTCGCCGTTATCAATAGCGGTCATTAAAACATCTATCAGCCTTTGTTTAGGTGACGCGAGGTACTGATTCATTTTCTCGCGCAGGTCAATTTCGCGCCATACACGTTTAGCAAAGGCCACGTCAGATTCGCGCAGATTAGCGTAAGGAGTAACCTTAGCGCTTAAGATATTGGTTTTTTTGTAATACCCATCCAACGGGCGGTCAAAAGGTTTTAAAGGTACGGCAGCAACCTTTTTGGTAGTATCTAATACCGATGGCTGCAGATTTGCGCCGCTATTAGCACCGGCCCTTTGATTAACAGGTCTGAGTTTCCTTGCCTGCGTTGCGGAAGCCCTTTTTTGGGCCTTAGGCCTCTTTTGTGCAAACGATGCACTGCAAAGCAGGCAAAGCGCTATAACTAAAAATCTTGTTTTCATTATCTAATTTTTAATTAGCTGTTAATACTATCGCGTCAAGGCCACGTTGTGTGCCGTCCGGGCCAACAGCTATAAGGTCTTGTATTACTACGGTGGTACCCGGTGTTACGCCGGCCATAGCGGTACGCATTTGAGCGCTTAACTCAGAACCGGTTGTTGAATACCTAACTACGTCCTGGCGTGGCTTTAATATGATCAGTGTAAACCTGGTCACGGCGAAAGTCGCATCAAATTCAAAATTCTCCAGTTTGGCAAACACCCTGTCTTGTGCCCTTAAGTTTGCCGCGTTGGTGCTACCACCGCTTTTACCCGCAAACTGCGGCTTTGGATCTGGTATACGTTTTACGCGAAATAAAGTTGAGCCTAAAACCTGTGTTTTACCCGGGGCGGTTTCACCAGATACCGATACCGTAGCCTGGCCTGCGCTACTCACCGTAGCCGTATAATGACCACCCGAGCCGCTAACCTTACCGTTTGAAATGCTTACACGTAATTTTTCTTTTGCTATACCCGGTGCCGAAATCGATATTGGGTTTGGTACACCAATGTACAATACGTTCATCTTATCGGGCGATACCACAGCCGATGGGCGTGCAACCTGGTAAGTTTGAGGTGCAGTGTCGTATGTTTTGGACGTTCCATCCGCTTGCTTAACCGTTACGTGCCCTACCCATGTAAATACGCCTTCACTACCTGTACCTACCGAATATTTTCCTTTACCGTCAGTAACTGCTAAATTTGAGCCGTTAGCAGATATAATGGGGTTTGATTTTGAATCTGAAGCTGTAAGGAAAACCTCAGCCGTGTAAGGTTGCCCTGCTATAACATAACTCGAAGGTGCAACAGCTACCGCGCTGAATTTGTCGAGGTTCACAACTGCCTGGTCAACTTCTCCTAATAGTTTCTTAACAATTTCATTCTCGGCATTTTTGGTATCCGCCTTAATTTTTGCAAGAGTGGTTAAGGTAGCTCCCAAAGGGATACCTTCGCCAAAATAGGCGTCTTGCCATGTTTTTTGGCCGTCTCTTCCTTTCGGAGGATCCTCTGCTACAAGCGAAAGGTTGATACCCGTTTTTTCTTTATCGTTAAGTAAACCAAGTAGCTTATTGCGGGTTTCGTCTATCTTCTGGCGTAGTTTGTCAGCATTTTTATTCGCGATCATTATACGTGGTGAAATATCCAGGTTATCCCGGCCATCCACATCGCCAATCTCCGGGTTAATGCCGCCGCCTTCTGTTGCCAGTTGCACACTTAACGCGTCGATATAAGCGGTTAATTCACCGGCAGCCTTACTTGCTTCCTTCGCTTTTCTGTAAGGCTCTTTTGCTCTTTCGGGCTGATCCTTAAGTTTTGTTTTTTCGAAAGCACTGTAAGTATTATCTATCCCGGTGGTTACGTTATCGCTTGAGGTATTTAAACTGATTTTAATATTTTTAAACGCGTCCAGCAAACCCTCCGGTACGTTTAAGGCAATAAGCCCTAAAAGAACCAGGTATAGGATACCTATCATTCGCTGTCTTGGGGTTTCTTTACCTCCGGCCATCTATATTTATTCTAATTTCGTTTGATTAAATATTGTTTATTAACCGCGCGGCTGGTTCATTGCACTAAGCATATTACCATAAACCGAGTTAAGCGAAGCAAGATTTTTAGCTAAACGGCCAACCTCATCCTTAAACAGGCGCGAATCATCTAACGATTCGTTAAAGTTATTCATGGTTGAAGACAGGTTTTTGTAGAAACTGTTCATCGCTTTTAAATGTGCGCTCGAGTCTTGCAGTTCCAATTCGTATACGCCATTCAGTTCCGACAGGTTTTTGGCCAGTTTGTTCACCTGATCGTGGTATGCTTTAGAATCTGTATTAGATGAAGCCATCTCTGCCAAATTAGCTGATGCTTTATCAAATGCGGTGCTTAAAGTATCGTAGCTTGCTGTTGCTGCTTTTACTTTGTTGGTAAAGGCGATAGTAGCATCACCTGCATCTGTAACTCTCGAGATCGCGCTCACCTTATCGCCAAAGCTACGTAAGCCCTCGCCCAGGCTGCCGATAAGTTCGGGGCCAATCTTGGCATCCTCCAACATTTTGTCCAAAGCTGCGGTGTTAGAAAAACCACCGCCTATTGCAACAGGTTTTACAGACGATTTTGGCAACTCTCCCGCGAAGTCTTCATTTAGCTCAGGATACACTCTTACCCAGTCCACTTCTTTGTCATCCCTCTGCAAACCTAATATCAGGAATAGTACTGCTTCGGTACCCAGCCCAACTGTTATAAATTCAGATGCAAATTTCCAGTGCTGAATTTTAAATAGCAGACCTATAATAACAACTGTAGCGCCAATTGATATAATATTACTTATTCCGAAAGGTTTTTTCTTACCAGCCATACGTTTTAGTAAATAATAATGATTTTATAATTGATTTGTTTGATTAACGTTTGTCCCGTATATCGCGGCCCAAATAATGGGTTACGCAACGGAAACCGATATACGATTTTGCAGTATCCTGGTACTCATAAGTACGTGTAGAATTCTGCAGATAATAGCCAATATCTTTCCATGAACCGCCGCGTACTACTTTTCTTTTCAGTACTTCAGGGTCATTTGGTTTGGCTTCGTAATTAAATGTGGGGGAAAGGTCATGTACAAAAGTCGTAGCAGATTCGTCATAAGCAGACATTGTCCATTCGGCTACGTTGCCTGCCATGTTATATAAGCCAAAATCATTTGGAAAATATGAGCGTACGTTTACAGTGTATGCACCGCCGTCATCAGTATAGTTACCCCGGCCCGGTTTAAAGTTGGCCATGAGGCAACCTTTTGCATTTTTAATATAAGGACCACCCCATGGGTAATCGGTACCTATCCGGCCACCGCGCGCAGCGTATTCAAATTCAGCGTCGTTCGGCAAATCGAACGGCAGATTAGCATCAAGGCCGCGGGCATGTTTGGCACCTTCGCTAAGGCGGGTACGCCATGCGGTAAATGCCCTTGCCTGGCGCCAGGTAACACCCACAACAGGGTAGTTACGGTATGCCGGGTGCGAAAAGTAACCTTCAACCATTGGCTCGTTGGCTGCGTACGAAAAATCGCTCAGCCAAACCAAAGTGTCGGGGTAAATTGCTACGGTATCGCGCAAAATAAAGTCCGAACGTTTTTTTGTCTTGTCATTCTTGTAGTTTGCAGCATCGCGCAGCACGACCATAGCAAAATTATATTTTAACAAACGGGTGTCGATCTCGTTACGGTCGAACACGCGGTCGTCGCCCTGGTAGTAAAGGCCTTGTAATTTTTGTGCGTTGGCAGCGGCATTTTTGCCCTTAGTGCTAAAAATGGGGTTGCTGCGGGCGTAGGTCCAGTTAATGTATTTTTTGCCGTTAGGGTTTGCAGGCGCTCCTTTTTTAGGCTGAAGGTAATATTTTTGATCGTTGAGGTAGTTGGTGATGGCGATAGAATCGCGCACCCACAGTACAAATTGCTTGTATTTAGTGTTCGAAAGTTCGGTTTCGTCCATAAAAAACGGAGCAACGGTTACCTGTTTGGTTTGCGAGGTTTGTGCAAAAGTTACGTCCTGGTCGGTTTGGCCCATCAGGAAAGTACCACCTTTAATATAAACCATGTTTAACGGAGCGGTGGCTCTGAAAGCGCGCTGACGCACACCAACAACTTCGCCATTTCCGGCGCCACCGGTACTACATCCTACTAAAACGGAACTCGCTAAAACTACTATAAGAAAGTATATTTGCTTCATTTTTGTATTAAAAAACATTAACACGTTATCAATCCTTTGCAACATAACGCACCCCCGAATATATTAAATATACTTCATTCCAATGCAAAAATGTTTTAAAAAACCAAGTTGCAGGCCGCTTTAGTTAAAAATTGGCAATTATTTGGCGTTTAATTGAACACTATCTAACAGCTAAATTTGACTATTTAATTTAGATTTCTTTAGCGTTATACGCTATTGAAAAAAAAATGTTGCAAAAAGGCGGTAGTAACTACAAATTATTTGTTCACTTGCTTTACATATTGGTCTATAGCCATCGTCATGGATGGGGCGGCCGGGGTTGGCGCAGGGATATCCAATATTAAACCAGCCTGCAATACAGCTTTGTGGGTAGTAGCCCCAAATGCTGCAATACGGGTGTTGTTTTGTTTAAAATCGGGGAAGTTTTGGTATAGCGACTGGATACTTGAAGGACTGAAGAACGCGATAACATCGTAAAATACTTCAGCCAGGTCGCTCAGGTCGCTGCATACGGTGCGGAACAGTACCGCAGGAGTAAAGTTATAGCCGTTATCCAGCAAAAACTTTTGAGTTTCTTCTGCAGCTACATCCGAGCATGGGTACAGGAATTTTTCGCCAGAGTGTTTCTTCAACACTTCGGCCAGGTCTGCAGCGGTTTGCTTGCCGAAGAATATTTTACGCTTACGATATTGGATATATTTTTGCAGGTAAAGGGCAATGGTTTCTGAAAGGCAGAAATATTTCATTTCTACCGGCACATCAAAGCGCATCTCTTCGCAAATGCGAAAAAAATGATCAGCAGAATTACGGCTGGTGAAAATAACTGCCGTAAAATCGGCAAGGTTTATCTTCTCCTTGCGAAAATCTTTTGCAGGTACCCCCTCAACATGAATAAACGACCTGAAATCGATCTTCAAATTGAGCTTCTTAGCCAGTTCAGCGTAAGGATTTTTATCATTTTCAGGTTTTGGCAGTGTAACTAATATGCTCTTAACCTTTTTCTTTCTGTCTTCCAATGCTATACGTTATAAAACTAACTACTTAAAACCTATATTAAGTGCCTTTACCAATATCAATATGGGGCAAATTTCGAGGGCACAAAGATAGGTAAATAAATAAAATTTATGAAATTGAAAATTTGCAATAATACTTACGCTGCTACGCAGGTACTGCCATACAAAAATAACTATGGTAAGTAACAGCGTAATGGCCAGCAGGTAAGGAAAAAATTTATCGGCTATAAGGCTGAAACATAAGGCTACGGGTAAAAAAACAAAGGTGATATTAAAATATGTTAACGACAATGCCTTGATATAATCGCCAACCAGTTTATTAATGTCGAATACAAAGCCCAAAAACTTCAACATCAGGAATTTTACGGCAAACAGCCCGATGATAACCAGCGACAAGGTGCCGAACAACTGGAACCCGCTTATGGGGTAGTAAACTTTGTAATAACCCGTAGTGAGCAAATACAAAAATATACCGAAAGTAAAGCCGAAGAGAAGGAAGAGCCCGATGAATGTCCAGGCGTTTATGGGGCTGTCCTCTTTACCGGCCTGTGCCACTGAACGCTTATTATAAAACGAAAGGAACACGTTATTCATATCCTTACTGGAGTAAATATTAAGCACCGGGATAAATAATATCAATACCACAATAATGGCAATAACCCATGGGTCTCGCGAGGGGCGCAGGTGGCCGTAGCCCTTTATGCTGGGTTTTGTATTTGCATGCGCGGCTATATCCAGGTAATGGTTGCCGGTGTAGGCGTTGCTTTTTAATATGCTATCTACAAACAGGCTGGTACGTGTGCTATCGGGTTTTAAAATGTAAACCATCGATAACGAATCGGACACGAACTTTTCTTCCAGCGCTAAGGCATGGGCAACAGAATCGAGCACGGTCATGGGGCGCGGCACCCTTACATAGCGCCTCGGGGTATCGGCACGGCTTGCGGTACTATCCTGCTGTGCAAAAACTGCAGAACATCCGGCAAAACAAAATACAAGTAAACAGATAAACCGGCGCATTAAATCTCCCTCAATTAAGGCGCTGCAAATTTACCTTAATAATTGGGGCTTATGCAAAGTATATGTTAAATGTTTAAACACAAATGAATTTGACATTGGCCGGTAACGGGCCTAAACGCCAAACTGCCGCAGGTGATGATCAATGTGCTTATAGGCAAGCAAGCCAATTTGTTCGTTTGTCATTTTTCCAAAAAATGGATGCACAAAGTTTTGCGTTATGGTGTTTGCGTTCTGCTCTATCAATGCTACCCATTTTACTTTTTCGGCGGCAAAATCGCCGGTGCTCTCTCGCGCCTTAACCTCCGGTACTGTAGGTGAGTTACGGCCCATAGGGCTATCATCTTTCAAAAAGCTCTTTAGTACCATTTTGCCAAATATGCGGCCGAGAAATGCCCGCTTACTGGGCAGGTCGCCGGTTATCAGTTCTTCCCACTGCCTGCAATGTTTAACCATTTGGTAAGCGTTCATTTTACCCCATTGCGCGGGCGTGCTTTCCTGGATGGAGTTGATCCGTTTTACCAGTTCATCCCTTGTTGCTTTATCAAACGTTGTTTTCACTATGTGGATGGTTTTAATTGAGTGAAACAAATTTATGTTTTAGGATGGAAAGCTGCATGTATTATTATGACAACTTAAGGGGCCAAATGCGACAAGTGGTAAGAGGCCTTTTATTTATACACCAAATAGCGAAATTTTCAATTCATTTTTCGGTGTATCTTTGCAGCTTTTAAGTTCAATAATACGTTATGGCCGGCATCTACCTACACATCCCCTTCTGTAAACAAGCCTGCCATTACTGCGATTTTCATTTCAGCACTTCGCTGAAATATAAAGAGGAAATGCTGCAGGCATTGCTTAACGAGATCAGCCTGCAAAAGCATTACTTATTAGGTGAAACTATCGAAACCATCTACTTTGGAGGAGGCACACCTTCGGTTTTACAGCCGCAGGAGATCAACCAGCTGATAGATGCCATAACCCAACAACATACCGTGGCTACCGGCGCCGAAATAACCATGGAGGCCAACCCGGACGACCTCGGCAGCCAAAAGCTGGCGGGCCTAAGGGCAACGCCTGTTAACCGTTTTAGCATAGGCATCCAGTCTTTTTTTGATGAAGACCTGCTTTGGATGAACCGCGTACACCGTGCTGCCGAAGCAGAAGCTTCGGTAAAGCGGGCGCAAGACGCGGGGTTTGAAAACATCACCGTCGACCTGATCTATGGCTACCCTTTACTAAGCGATACCAAGTGGAAGCATAACCTAAAAAAGGTTTTTGAACTGGATGTGCCGCACATTTCTGCTTACAGTATGACAGTGGAGCCCCAAACCGCCCTCGCCGCTTTTATCAGCAAAAAAAAGCAGCCCCCCATGAGCGAGCAGCAAAGCGCCGAACAATTTATACTAATGACGGATGCCATGCAAGCCAACGGTTTTAAACAGTACGAGATCTCTAACTTTTGCAAACCGGGGCATTACTCGCGGCACAATTCTAATTACTGGAAAGGGGTAAAATACATCGGGCTGGGCCCATCAGCGCATTCTTTTAACGGCGATACCCGGCAGTGGAACGTTGCCAATAATGCCAAATATATGGCTTCGGTTTTGGGGGAGAACATGGTGCCCGCCGAAGTAGAAATACTCAGCGAAACCAACCGGCTGAACGAGTACATTATGACCTCCCTCCGCACTGCCTGGGGCCTTGATCTGGATAAACTGAACCATATTGCCAATGGAGCCGCAACGGAATTACTGAAAATAGCCCGCAATTATATCGACGAGGGCAGCATCGTTCAAAACAATAACACGCTCATCCTTACCCCTCAAGGCAAGCTTTATGCCGATAATATAGCCGCGGCATTATTTTTCGACGAGCGTACGTAATTTTAGCTCGTAGCGTATCAAACTTTGTTATCCTTTTTTGTTGTAACAATATGGGCGGTTAATAAAACCACCGGTAGCGTTAAGGCGTATCTCCTCATACATCTACTTAAAAATATAACATCTACCTATGAAAAAATTAATCATCGCGGCAATTGCATTAGCCGCTCTCGCAATTACCCCTAACGCTTACGCGCAAACCAAAATGGTGGGCGGCGCGGCTATGTATCCAACCAAAAACATCGTGGCTAACGCCGTAAATTCAAAGGACCATACTACATTGGTGGCTGCTGTTAAAGCTGCCGGTTTAGTGCCAACCTTACAATCTGCCGGGCCATTTACGGTATTCGCGCCAACAAATGAGGCTTTCGATAAACTGCCTGCAGGCACGGTTGATCTGCTGGTTAAACCAGAGAACAAAGCGGCGCTGACCAAAATTTTAACCTACCACGTAGTAGCAGGCAAAGTAAGCTCTGCCGAATTAATGGCTAAAATTAAAGCCGGAGGCGGCAAAGCCGAACTGAACACCGTTAGCGGTGGCATTTTAACCGCGATGGCCGATGGTAAAAAGATTTACCTGGTTGACGAAAAAGGCGGAAAATCGTGGGTAACCATTGCCGATGTGAACCAAAGCAACGGGGTAATCCACGTGGTGAATACCGTGTTGATGCCGAATTAATTGGAGAATAGAGAGTGGTGAGTGGTTTTAAACTGCTCACCACTTTTTTATTTGTATACTGTCCAACCAGTCTACGCCTTTACCTGCCGCAAGCCGTAATAACTTTACATAATTTTAACGCGTTTTTAACCGGGCACGGATTTTTATTTTGTTATTTTGCTAAATTCGGGTGAACTATTGCGTTATAGCTTAATAGTTAATTAACCCGACACGTTACGATATGAGTTTTATCCTTTCCCCCATAGATACGGTTGATACCATTTCTCCTGAAGATTTTCGCGAGAACTACCTGAAGCCGCGCCGCCCGCTGGTGATCAAAGGCCTTACTAAAAGCTGGCCTGCCCGCGAAAAATGGACGCCCGAATACCTGAAAGAGGTTGTAGGTAAAAAGGTTGTGCCATTGTATGATAACTCCAAAGCCGATCCATCCAAACCCATCAACTCATCGGCAAAGGAAATGCCCTTTGATGAGTATATCGACCTGATCCGCAGCACCCCTACCGAACTGCGCATCTTCTTTTTTAACATATTTAAACAAGCGCCGCAACTGCTGGATGATGTTATTTTACCGAAGGACCTGATGGGTGGCTTCCTGGAAAGTATGCCTGCCATGTTCTTCGGCGGCAGTAATTCGGTTACGTTTTTACATTACGATATCGATCTTCCGCACATCTTCCATACCCATTTTGGCGGGCGCAAGCACGTGATATTGTTCGAAAATAAATGGAAGAAACGCCTGTATTGTATCCCCAACGCAACTTACGCGCTGGAGGATTATGATGTACTAAACCCCGACACTAAAAAATTCCCGGCTTTAGATGGCGTAGAAGGCACCGAAGTTTTCCTGGAACACGGCGACACCCTGTTTATGCCAACCGGCTACTGGCACTGGATGAAATACATCGATGGTTCCTATTCGCTTAGCTTGCGTGCATGGGATGCATCTATCAGCCGCAAGGCAGCCAGCCTGTACAACCTGGCCATAAAAGGCGGTGTAGATAGCCTGCTAAAAATGGCCTTCAAAGAAAAATACGCCCACTACCGCGAAGCCCTCGCTATTAAATGGGCGGAGAAGGAACTGGCGGAGGGGAAGCCTTTTTAGGCTTTGAATAAAATTAGATTTGACAACTTTTTAAAAATTGTCAAATCTATAGATAACCCTTCGACCAAGAAAAAGCACGCACACCCTTGTTAGCCTAAACAGGCTCCCTATCCACCCCTCGAAAATAAGGTGCAGCATCTGTATAGTCTTATCTCTTGATTCTTGTCTCTTGATTCCTTGTGAATTAAGAAGTATGGTCGCAAACAATCTTCCACACCCCTTCTATCTTTCTAAACCATAGCGTAAAATAGCCGCCCGGCGCATCCTTTTCGCGCTTGAGGCTCCAGGCACCCATTACAAAGGCATCCTTGCTGCCCAGCAGTTCAATTTTATCCAGCCGAAAAGTAAGCTCGCCCATGGCGGCCTTATCGGGGTAGCCTTTTTTGTAATTATCCAGCGTGGTTTGCCAGCCGTAAGCGGGCCCGCGCTTGCCAATAAACATCAGCGAATCTGATTTCCAGTAGCCTTGCATAAACCCCTCTATGTCGCCCTTGCTCCAGGCAATTTGCTGATCGTGCATCAGGTTGGCAATGGCTTGTTTGTCTTTAGTTTGACCGAAGCCCGCGTAAGCGACAAACAGCAGGAGGAGGCAAGAAAGGAGGATTTGCTTTTTCATAGTGACTAAGATAAACAGGATTTATGGATTTTGAGATCAACACGATGAAAATCCCGAGCATCCGGACCAACACGCTATCAATCATTAAATCGTCTCGCCCCGTTAAATAAGCGTGTTTATCCATAAATAGCTAAACGGCAAAGCCCTCTTTAACACCAAACATCAATTAACCAGTTAAAAATCGTGTCAAAAATGTTTAGCTTTATACTTTCATCTTTCAGCTCAATCAATTTTATGAATAAACAGATCTTGTGTTTCGGCGAAGTTTTATGGGATGCCTTTGGCGAGGTAAAAAAAGCGGGCGGAGCGCCTATGAACGTCGCGCGCCACATGGTGCAGCAGGGCAATGATGTACTATTTGCCAGCAGCGTAGGCATCGACCCATCGGGCGTGGAGCTTACGGTTTTCCTGAAAGAGAATGGGTTGTATAGTGCCCTGCTGCAACGCGATGAAAACCTGCCCACCTGCGAAGTTACCGTTCAGTTGGATGAAGCTAATACGGCAACTTACATCATCCCCAAACCCGTTTCGTGGGACGATATTAAATTTACCGATGAGCTGGATGCCGCCTCAAAAACCGTAGGCGCGGTTGTGTTTGGCAGCTTGGCATGCCGCGACGAGGCTACGCTGAATACCCTTTTAACGATATTGGATGAGGGCGATGCCCTTAAAATATTTGATGTAAACCTGCGCCCGCCGCACTTTACCATGAGCACCATAGAAACGCTGGCAGCCCGTGCCAATGTGATAAAAATGAACGAAGAAGAAGCCGAACTGCTCATTCACGGCGGCAGCGGCGACCTTAGGGAGATGATAACCGAGTTTCAAAAGAAATTCCACACCCGCATTATCTGCGTAACCCGTGGCGATAAGGGTGCGATAATTTGGAACGACTACGAGTTTTACGAGCACCCGGGCTTTAAGGTAGAAGTTGCCGATACCGTTGGCGCAGGCGACTCGTTCCTGGCTACATTCATTACCGGTTTGCTGAACGATACCCCAATGGATCAGATATTACAAAAAGCTTGTGCAGTTGGTGCCTACGTGGCCAGCCAGCGCGGGGCCAACCCGGTTTATAAGGTGGATGAAGTATTGGCCCAGTTTTCGTGAGGGTAGCCTTTTATTTATTGAAATTTAGCCGGGTAAAGCTCATAGGTGCCACCCTCTATAGTATCTTTATCAACCACCGGGTTTAAAGGCACGTTAGGCGCTTTGTAAGTAACATGCGTAACAGGATCGGTTACCGAAAAGTTTAAATGAAAGCCGCCTGGATATTTGAAGAAAGGAATATTGATAAGGGTATCCTTGTTTTTTCCGTAAACCTGTACCTGCCCGAAAGCAGTAATACTTAAAACCGGGTAAGGATTATCGTGCACAATCACCCTTGTTTTCATAAAGTAGCGTTTGGCAAAGTCAAAATCATAAGTAAGCACAGTACCAAGGTTTTCTATCAACTTCGACCTTAAATTTTGCGCACCTGGTTGATTCCCCTTTTCGCTAACATTAACCGTTTCAGGTATCTCATTAAACTCTAAAAAGTAATTGCTCCCATTGCCGGATGTTGTAAAATGTATTTTATAAGTGCCGTCGATGCCCGTAATGGTCGAATCACGGTAAGAAATGAGTTGATAATCATAACCACCGTAAAAGCCGGTGTGCCTCTTGTATTCGGCAATTTTTAGCTTAACATATTGGTAAGGCTCTTTATTTATGTCATCATAAAATCTGCCTGAAATTGTGGTTTCAATATTTGGCTGCACAAGCTTTGCATCTTTTCTGCATGAGAAGAAGATCAAGCTGCACGCAGCAAATAAAGTGACGGTAAGCTTTTTCATAGGCTGGTAGCTAATTATACTTCAATTACGAAAACTATTAACTAATTGTGCAATTAAAAATAAAAAAATAAAATTTCCGATTCACATCAGTTTCCCAAATTCCGGTTCTTTGTCATATCAGCCTAACAATTCGGTTATATTGCGCGGCGCATCAAACTTTTGACTAAAATTATCCGTTACTTTATACTAAGAAAGGGCACAATATGCGCGGTTACGGATTTTCAAAATTCACACCCAACCAGATCCCCAAAGGTGGATTTGAAGAATTACTTAAGTTATTTCTGGAACTGCTTAACTACACCGCCGGTGATGCCGGCGAAGCCTTGGCCTGGCTAAACGAGTTGGATAAGCAATATAACCTTACCAACGATGAGTATGGTATGGGCGATTTCATCGACGAGCTGAAACAAAAAGGTTATCTTAATGAAGACAACCAAAGCGGAGAAATAAAGATAACGGCTAAAACGGAGCAGAGCATTAGGCAGTCGGCATTGGAAGAGATCTTCGGCAAGCTAAAAAAATCGGGCAAGGGCAATCACCGTTCACCGCAAAGCGGGCAGGGCGATGAAAAGAACGCCGAACGCCGCGAGTTTGAATTTGGCGACGCGCTGGACCAGATAGACATGACGCAATCCATTCAGAACGCACAAGTAAATCACGGCATAGGCGGCGATTTTATGATGACCGAGCGCGACCTGGAAGTGGAGGAAATGGATTACAAAACCCTCACCTCTACCGTGCTGATGATCGATATATCGCACTCCATGATCCTCTACGGCGAGGACCGCATCACACCTGCCAAAAAGGTAGCGATGGCGCTGGCCGAGCTTATCCGCACCAAGTACCCTAAGGATACTTTGGATATTGTGGTGTTTGGCAACGATGCCTGGCCGATAACCCTACAGGACCTACCTTACTTACAGGTAGGCCCTTATCATACCAATACTTACGCCGGGCTCGAACTGGCTACCGATATGCTTCGCCGCCGTAAAACGCACAACAAGCAAATTTTTATGATAACCGATGGTAAGCCAACCTGCTTAAAGGAAGGCACCAAGTATTATAAGAACAGCATCGGGCTGGATAGGAAAGTGGTAAATAAAACGCTTAACATGGCGGCACAATGCAAAAGGCTAAAGATCCCTATCACTACGTTTATGATTGCTAAGGACCCCTACCTGCAGCAATTTGTGCGTAAATTCACGGAAACCAACGGCGGCAAAGCCTTTTATAGCTCGCTGAACAATTTAGGCGAATACATTTTTGAGGATTACGCAAAGAACAGAAGGAAGAATGTGAGATGATTTGAAGAGTGTTAATTTGAAAATTTGAAGATGCGCTCTTCGTTTCAAATATCATTTTCAAATTCTCAAATCATCAAATTTTCAAATTAAAACATGAACAAACAAAATATAACAACACTTGGTCAGCTAAAGCAAACGGGCTATGTAAGCCGGTCTGTTAAGGATGAGTTGCGGGCTAACCTGATCACCCAGTTACAAAATAAAGAAGGCGGTTTTGAAGGCATAGTAGGTTTTGAGGATACCGTTATCCCTGATCTGCAAACGGCCATCCTTTCGCGCCATAACATATTGCTGTTAGGCTTACGCGGACAGGCAAAAACCCGTATTGCGCGCTTGTTGGTGAATTTGCTTGATGAGTATGTGCCCTACATCGAGGGTTCGGAATTATTTGATGATCCGTTGGCGCCTATCAGCTGGTATGGGCATAATGTGATCGAAAGCAAAGGCGACGATACCCCTATTGCCTGGGTACACCGCAGCGAACGCTATACCGAAAAGCTGGCTACGCCGGATGTTACCGTTGCCGACTTAATAGGCGATGTTGACCCGATAAAAGCGGCTACCATGAAACTGACATACTCGGATGAGCGCGTGATCCACTTCGGCTTGATACCGCGTGCACACAGGGGCATTTTCGTGATCAACGAATTGCCCGATCTGCAGGCTCGCATCCAGGTATCACTTTTCAACATCCTACAGGAAAGGGATATCCAGATCCGTGGTTTTAAACTGCGTTTGCCTTTAGATCTGCAGTTTGTGTTCACCGCCAACCCCGAGGATTATACCAATCGTGGCTCCATCGTTACGCCTTTGAAGGACCGTATAGAAAGCCAGATATTAACCCACTACCCGCGCACGGTAGAAATATCGCGCAAGATAACCCAGCAGGAAGCCATGCTTACCGCCGAGCAACGCAGCAACGTGGAGGCTGACGGTTTGGTGAAGGACCTGGTAGAACAAATCGCTTTCGAAGCGCGCGCATCAGAATACATCGATAAAAAATCGGGGGTTTCGGCACGTTTAACCATATCGGCCTACGAGAACCTGATCAGTAATGCTGAGCGCAGGATGATCATCAACGGCGAAAGCTCAACATTTGTGCGCATCTCCGATTTCCTTGGGGTTATCCCGGCCATTACCGGTAAAATAGAACTGGTTTACGAAGGTGAGCTGGAAGGACCCGGCAAGGTGGCCAATATCCTCATCGGCAAAGCCATTAAAACATTATTGCTGCAGTTCTTCCCCGATCCGGAGAAAGCAAAAAAAGCAAAAGGTGTAAACCCTTATGCCGAGATCATCAACTGGTTTGGCGATGGCAACAGTATTGCTTTGGTAGATGGCCTGCCTGCGCAGGAGTACAAAAAACTACTGAACGCGGTACCGGGCTTGAAAGATATCGTAAAGAAATTCCACCCGCGTTTAAGCGAGAATCAGTCCTTATTACTACAGGAATTTATCTTGCACGGCCTGGCAGAGTTCTCGCAGCTGAATAAAGGATTTTTAGATAATGGGTTCGCTTTTTCGGATATGTTCAATAGCTTGTTTAACTTGCAGCCCGACGACGACCTGGATGTTGACGACGACCGTTACTAACGCAATTTATTCACCAGCTTTATTTGAATGCAGGGCCCGCTAATTACTCTTCTGATCATCATCGTTCTGTTAGCCATCGACTATTATATTTTGCGGGGGCTGCAAACTGCTTTTAAAAAAACAAAGTTCATCCATAAAAAATGGTTTAAACTTTTCTACTGGGGATCGTCGTTGTTTTTAATAGCGGCGCTGTTCATCAGCATTTATGTAAAGCTTGGCGGCGTAGGGCTCCGTGGTGCTCTGCTGTTCCTGTTCTTTATCGTGTTTATCTTCAAAATATTTTACGTACTGTTTATTTTGGTGGATGATGCCCGCCGGTTTGTCATCTACCTCATCCGCAAAAATAAAAAGCCCGAACCTGCTGCCGAACCAACAACTGTTAAGGCAGAAACAGCGCTGTTTGGCTCTATCCCGCGGTCGGAGTTTTTGATGAAGGCCGGCCTGCTGGCTGGCGCCATCCCGCTTTATGCCATCAAACACAACATGAGCAAAGGGCTGTACGATTACCAGCTAGAACCTGTAACCCTTTACCTCCCCAACCTGCCAAAGGTATTTGATGGTATGCGCATAGCGCAGATCTCAGACATCCACTCGGGTAGTTTTCACAGCAAATGGCAAATGAAAGCCGGTATAGAAATGCTGATGAAACAAAAAGCCGATGTAATATTTTTTACCGGCGACCTGGTAAACGGCCAAACCGGGGAAGTAAAGCATTATATGGATGTTTTTGACAAAGTACGCGCGCCGCTGGGCGTTTACTCCATATTGGGTAACCATGATTATGGCGATTACGGCCACTGGCCAAGCCCTGCCGATAAGGCAAAAAACCTGGCCGATATGGTAATTGCCCACAAAGAATTAGGTTGGGATCTGTTGATAGATGAAAACCGTCGACTAAAAGTGGGTAACGACGAAATTGGCGTATTGGGTATTGGCAACTGGGGCGAAATGAGCCGTTTCCCAAAATATGGCCGCATGGATAAAGCCATCCAAAACACGGATGACCTGCCTGTAAAATTATTGCTCTCGCACGATCCTTCGCATTGGCGCGCACAAGTGGTGAAAGAGTATCCACAGATAGATGTAATGTTCTCGGGCCACACCCACGGCATGCAATTTGGCGTTCGTACACCGGAGTTTCAATGGAGCCCGATAGAGTATGTATATACCGAATGGGCCGGCCTTTACCGCGAAGCACAGCAGCAAATTTATGTTAATGTAGGCTACGGCTTCTTAGCTTACCCCGGCAGAATTGGAATATTGCCGGAGATCACTATTTTTACACTGAAAGCCGCGGCCGACCCATCTTTAAAAGCCTAAAATCCGCGAGCCAAACCATACC
Source organism: Mucilaginibacter gilvus (assembly GCF_004054195.1). Classification (GTDB taxonomy): domain Bacteria; phylum Bacteroidota; class Bacteroidia; order Sphingobacteriales; family Sphingobacteriaceae; genus Mucilaginibacter; species Mucilaginibacter gilvus. Next base: position 40,779 of record NZ_SBIW01000029.1, read on the forward strand.
GGTGCCAATGAAAAAATTAGCCCGCTCTGCATTTGATTTTTTCCTGTTCAGTAACCTGTTCATGTCGCTTTGCGCGGTTGCGCAGGCATTGGTAACTTTTCACCTCATCGGTTCTAAACCGGTAACTACGGTTACGGGGTTATTGTTCACTTCCACATTAGGCATCTACAACTTCTGTATCCTGCTCTCCAAACCAAATAAGCCTGAGGCTTCGCCTTATAGACGCGTACGGTGGTTTTTTTCGCACTACCGGCTGATGGTAACGTTTACTATTGTGTCGTTACTATCGCTCATACCCTTGTTCTTTTTATTATCAATGGAATCAAGGATCCTGCTGGTGTTCCTCTCCATACTCTCCTTCTGTTACAGCCTTCCGCTTTTTACCATTGGTGAGCATAAATTTGGCCTGCGCAACATCCCGGGGTTAAAGCCTATCCTCATTACGTTGGTGTGGACGCTGAGCAGCGTTTTGCTGCCAATTTTAGAGGCAGAAAACCTGCACCTCGCAGATGTATCTATGCGCGATACGATGATATTAATAGCCAAGCGCTTTTTACTGATTGGCGCATTAACCGTGCCCTTTGATATCCGCGACCTGTTTCAGGACCGTCAATCGGGCTTAAAAACCATTCCCGTTGCCTGGGGCGAAAAAAACGCCTACCTGTTTTGCCAGGTGTTACTTGCGGGTTACGTGGTGTTGCTTTTCCTGTTCCGCAACAACGGCTTTAGTGTAGATTTTTTCGCGTTGACAACTACAGCCATATTGATGGGCTGGCTTATCTTCCGCTCTAAATGGGAAAGGAATGAGTATTATTATTTCTTTTACCTGGATGGTGTGCTGGTGCTACAGTATGTTGTGCTGGTGGTGTTTAATTGGGTAATACCGAGCTAACAGCCAAACAAGCTGCCTTTGCGCCATCCGCGCTACCGCTTTGTAGAAAATAATCCTTATAAAAGTATACGCTGTAGATACCCTTATTCGCATTACAAATTAAGATTTAGCTAAATATACCAAAAAAGCATAAGCAAATAAATGGCAAGCAATTACGATAACTCCGCTTCTTTTTACGATGGTTTGTCGCGCGCCGTGTTTGGTACCGCGCTGGTTGATGCACAAGCGTACTTTTTACCGCGGATACCGGCGGGCGCTAAAGTTTTAATTATTGGCGGCGGCACGGGCTGGATATTGGAAGAAATAGCAAAGGTACATCCCGCTGGTTTGCACCTGGTTTACGTGGAGATCTCTGCCAAAATGATGGCCCTGTCCCGCAAGCGAAATGCAGCCGCCAACGAAGTCGAGTTTATTAACCAAGCGATAGAGAATGTTAATTACCTTGAGTATTTTGATGTGATCATCACGCCCTTTTTGTTCGATAATTATAAAGAAACGACGCTGCCTTTAACGTTCGATCACATCCATCAAATGCTACAGCCCGGAGGCATCTGGCTGAATACGGATTTTCAGCTGACGGGCAAATGGTGGCAGTTTGTAATGCTGAAAAGTATGCTGTTATTTTTTAAAGTGCTTTGCGGGGTAGAATCGTGGCGGTTGCCCCACGTGGGTAAGGAATTTGAAAGGCTGGGCTATTCAGTTAAAGAGACGAAATTATTTTTTAAGGATTTTGTAGTGACGAGAATGTATAGAAAATAACACTCGCGGCTAAACTACAATTCATGTCATTGCGAGCGAAGCGCGGCAACCTCAGCATACGGTCCGTCCTATGAGATTGCCACGTCGCCCCTTTTCACCACCCTGCGCGGATCCTCGTAATGACATGGTGACGAAAACGACTTCTCTCTAATACACAAACTTATACCCTATCCCTCTAACCGTTTGCAAATAGGTTGGCGAATCGGGATTGTTCTCTATCTTTTTGCGGAGGCGCACAATATGCATATCCAGCGTACGGGTGTTCACATCGGCGTTGTAGCCCCAAACTTCCATCATCAGTTCTTCGCGGTTAATCACCTTGTTTTTATTTTTGAGGAAGTAAAGCAAAATGCGATTCTCTAAAATAGTCAGTTCGGTTTTGCGGCCATCGCGAATCAACAGGTGGGTATTGGGCAGGTGCTCCATATTGCCGAATTTATGCGATTCGGTTTTCTCATTGTTCAGCGAGAATTTTATCTTACTGTCTATCATCGCCACCAGCACATCCATATTAAAAGGCTTGGTGATATAGTCAGACACACCGAAATTATATGCCCCTATTTTATCAATATCCTGCGCCTTGGCAGTCATCATAATTACCAGTTTATCAAAACCCTTTTCGCGCAGTGTAGCGCACACTTCAGAGCCTTGCTTGCCGGGTAGCATCCAATCCAGCAGTACAATATCGGGTTGCTCGGCCAGTATCATGCTTTCAGCCTCTATACCATTGGCCGATTCTAAAACTTTATACCCTTCGCTTTGCAGGCGCTCGGCCACTAAAAACCTTAGGTTTTCGTCGTCTTCTACCAGCGCTATTTTAATTTCTTTGTTCATGTTTTATCGTAAAAATATCTTCTAAAAACCCAGATTGAAAAACTCGTCATCCTGAACTTGTTTCAGCACCCCACAGGACACGTCGCCGACATGCTAAGCGTTAGCATATTGCTTACTTTGCATGTGGGGTGCCGAAATAAATTCGGCATGACGTTTCTTTATTGCCCCACCGCCTGCGCTTGGTTAATTTTCCATCGGCAATGTAACAATAAACGTCGAACCTTCATTTATTTTGCTGTTCAGTGCTATAGTACCGCCCATAAAGTTCACCAGTTCTTTGCAAAAAGCCAAACCTAAGCCAACGCTGCCGTTTTGGTTGTACTGGTTCTCTATGCGGTAAAACTTTTTAAACACGTCGCCCTGCTCGTTCTTTTCCATCCCTATGCCCTTATCTGCAAAAGAGAATACAATATTACGCTTCTCCTGTTTTATCGTGATGAATAATTCCTTTTTTCCGGGATGCGAGTACTTATAGGCATTCTCCATCAAATTCTGAAAAACGCTGCCAAGCAGCACCGGGTCGCTGTTGAATTTGGTAACTTCCACCTGTTGCTCCAGCTTAAAATCCGGGTATTTAATTTTAAAGGTATCAATGTAACTTTTTACAAATTCCCGCAGGTTTATTTCCTCGCGCTTTACATGGATAGAGCGGTTCTCCAGCTGTGTAAAGGATAGCAGCTTATTCATCAGTTCGTTTAGCTTATCTGCCTCTTCATCCAGTATCTTGCCATAGTGCTTGCGCTGGCGTTCGCTTAGTTCGGCATCGCTCCTTAAGTTTGATCCTGCAATTTTTATAACACTTACCGGGGTTTTAAACTCATGGGTAAAGTTGTTGATAAAATCATACTGCAGCTTAAACACCTTTAAATTCACATTTAAATTACGGTAAATAAGGTAGCTGATGAGTACCAGAAAAAAATAGATCAGCAGCAATATGGCGCCGATGGGCAGGTATCGTCTATCTATCTCCTTATCTAAATGTGATCGCTCCGAACTAAAGTACAGCTTAAAGTTAGAGAACGCCCCCGGCAGTGCCGCTTCGGTGATCACTTTTTCCTTCGCCACGTCCAGCGGGTCGTAAACCACGGGCTGTATGGTTACCTCCTGGTACAACTCTCTGTGCGTATTATCTACCTTTAAAAAATGGGGGTCGAGCGAGAAAGTCATCATATTTTGCTTGCCAAAGCCATCGTTTCGTTTATTGCGCAGCAAAGCCCGGTATATACGGATATCTTCCCGGCGGGGGATGTTAACGTAACTTATCTTATCGGGGTTAACGTTGTAAAATGTTTTAAATATCTCGTCTTGTGTTGGCAGTCGCGAGGTATCGGCTACACTGATAAAAGTATTCAGCTTAAGCGCCATCTGCTTAAAATCATCGTCGGCGGCGCTGCTCATATCCTTTACACCGGCAATGCCGCCATTTTTGGGTTTGTACCGGTAAATGGTTTTTACAGATATCCCATCCGGGTTACCTGGTTTTGGGTTGCCTATTTGTATATCGTAAAACAACACCTTGCGCACAAAAGGGTACGCGCTAAAAACCGTTGCCGAATAATTGGCTGCCGACGCCGAATCCAGGAAGCCCTGGTAGGAGGTTATTTCTGGAATTTTGGTGAAGAAAAAATCGTTATAAGGGCGAATGGTTTGCTCCAGCACCTCAATTTTTTTGGAGGCGAATTCATTTTCCACATATTTGGAAGTAAGCTTGTACGATATAAAGATGGCGATGATAAGCGTTACCGTTATCAGGACCAAAAAGGCGGTTATCAACGAAAAATTGGTGCGGTAGATTTTGTTTTGCGCCTTCATAGCGGCTATTGTTTACCCTGCATGTTGGTATCCAAAAACTTCTCTATTTCGGCGTACATTTCCATACGATTATGCTCGCTGCGGAAAAATGCGCGCTCGTTTTCTTTTAACCGGTAAATAACCGGCACGTTACGTTTCATTAACTCGCGTACAAATTGGTTTAGCTCGCTGATGTTGGCTCGTGGATCTTTAGCGCCCTGGAATATTAATAGCGGGCTTTTTATTTTATCGGTATGGAAAACAGGCGATATGGCCCTTAGCTGCTCGGCATCTTTTTCGGGGTCGCCAATCATTTCGTAGGTCATTTTTAAAAATGGCTTGTAAAAGGCCGGCGCATCTTTTAGATAGGTAAAAAAGTTGATAAGCCCGTATTTTACCACGGCACAGTTATACAGATCCGGGTGGAAAGATACCCCATACAGTGCAGAGAACCCGCCAAACCCGCCACCAAAAATGGCTATCTTTTTGGGGTTGGCTATTTTTTGGTCTATCAGCCAATGCACGCCATCGGTAATATCATCCTGTATTTTGCTACCCACCTGTTTAAAGCCCGCCTTCCGAAAAGCCTTACCATAGCCCGCCGAGCCACGGTAATTCACCTGGAACACCGCATAACCGCGGTTGGCCAAAAACTGCACCTCGGCATCGTATCCCCACGAGTCGCGGCTCCAGATACCATCATGCGGCATTACAACTACAGGCAGGTTCCTGGCTTCCTTTCCGTTGGGCACGGTTAAGTATCCGTTAAGTATCAGCCCGTCTGATGCTTTAAAGCTAATGGGGCGCATAGCGCAAAATTCTTCGGGATGGATGCCGCTGTAGATATCCGCCAGCTTGGTTAGCTTATCTTCATTCTTCTCGTATAAATAATACGAACCGGGGTTCTTATCCGTATAGGTATTAATGATGAATTTATTCTCGGCGCTGTCGCGGTCAACAATGTTCATCTCATCGCCTTTCAGCTTACCCGCAATATTGCTGTAAAGCTTTTGAACATCGTTATTTAAAAAATGCTTTTGGGGCTTGGCCTCATCCCAATAAGCGTACTCAATACGGCGCTTATTTTTAGAATAGGCCAGGTCCATAATATCTGCAGTGGTACTGGCGTATACTACTTTTACCTCTTTACCACGGTCGGCATCTATTACTACCACGGCAGTTTTATCCCTATCAACGTTAGATAAAGCATAGAAATAATTCTTCTCACCTGTAAAAGCAACGGGCTCCACCTTATCGTTAAAATTGTTTTTGATGATGGGCTTAAAGGCCGCCTTTTCGTTGGCGCGATACAGGATGGTCTCATCAACCCCGTCAGACACTTTCACCAACCGGATATCCCCGTTAGGATCTGGATACCAGCGGGTAACGTTGCCGGGGTTTTGGATGTATAGTTTCAATTCGCCGGTTTTTACATTCATGCGGTACACATCAAAGTTGGCGGCGTCGCGCTTATTCATGCTTACCGTGATCACATCAGGCTGCAGGCGGTTTCGGTTTAGAATACGGATGCGCACCTTATCCAAATTAAGCAGGTTTTTGATCTTCAGGCTGGCAACATCCAGCGTAAATACCCTAAATTCGTCGTTGGCGATAATATCTTGTGTAAAAACTATCTGGTTGTTATACGTCCACGAATAATCTTTTACCGAATAATCGGTATACGCGGTGGCCATCTGTTCGGCACCGGTCTGCAACGATTTGATGTAGATATTTTGCTTATCTTTATAAGGCTTTAGGTACGATACGAATTTACCGTCGGGAGATATTTTGAAAAAGCTTTTCTCAGGCGTCCTAAAAAAGTCGCTCACAGGAATTTGTCTCACCTCGTTATGCTTACAGGCACACAATAAGGCAAAAAAAGCGACGAATAAAATTCTAAGGCGGCCAGGCATGAATTACAGGCTTAATTTATAATTAAGGGTCAAATTACTTATTTTAAAACATGCAAAAGCAAATGTCACTACAATTTTACCCTGCAACAACGTTATATACAATTCACGGGGGCGCATAAATATAGAAAAAGAATGAAGCGTTTTTTCATCATAGTTATACTCTTTTTTACTTGCAGCGCAAAACTTTTTGCACAAAACAACGACTTGCTGCTGGCCCGGCAATACGCGCAAAACGGTGACACCCAAAAGGCCCTGGATATTTACCTTAAACTGTACAAGCAAGATAACGACGCTTTTTACCAGCAGTACCTTAACGCCCTGTTAAGCGCAAAAAAATTTGACGATGCAGAGGCTATTACAAAAAAAATGGTGCGCAAGCACCCGGCCAGTTACGAGTACACCATCGCCCTTGGTACTATATATACCCAACAAGGCAATACCGATAAAGCCGATGCCATTTATACCGACCTGATAAAAAATTTGCCGGCCGAGCAAAACGAGATCGCGTCCATAGCATCACAGTTTTACCAGAACGCCAATGTGGATTACGCGGTGAAGATCTTTCAGCAAGGGCGGAAGATCTTGCATAACGACGCGCTATTTTCTTTCGAACTGATAAACCTGTACCGTTACAAGCGCGATAAAAACGGGCTGACCGAAGAATACCTGAATTTCCTCCCCGCAAATCAACCCTTTTTGGGCCAGGCCGAAAGCATGCTGGCTTCGGTTTACGAAGGGCCGCAGGATTATGATATCCTCAAATTCGCGCTGCTGAAACGTATCCAGAAAGATCCACAGCAGCTTATATATGTAAACCTGCTTACCTGGCAATACCTGCAGCAAAAAGATTTTGCACAGGCGCTTAACCAGGCACTTGCCCTGAGTCGCCGCCAAAACGACGACGGCAGCAATATTTATGAACTTTGTACCACGCTGAACACCAACGAGGCTTATGACGAGGCCATCCGCGGGTATGAGTATATTATTGCCAAGGGAAAAGATAATCCCAACTATGTATCGGCAAAAATAGAGCTCATCAACACCAAAAACTTAAAAGTTACTTCGGGTAAATACACACAGGCCGACCTGCTGGGCCTTGAGCAGGATTACCTTAACCTGCTGAATGAATTTGGCCGCAACCGCAGTACCGTTTTTGCCATGCAGAAACTGGCCAACTTGCAGGCCTTTAAACTACACAAACTAAAAGACGCCCAAACCCTGCTGGAAAGTGCCGTTGCCATTGCCGATGTTCGGCCAAATCTGCTGGCCGCCTGCAAAATGGACCTGGGCGATATATACCTGCTAAACAACCAGCCATGGGATGCCACCTTAACTTATAGCCAGGTGGAACTTGGGAACCCCAACACGACTGTTGGGCAGGAAGCGTTTTTACGCAATGCCAAACTGGCTTACTACACCGGCGATTTTAACTTAAGCCGCCGCCAGCTGGATGTTTTAAAAGCAGCCACCACGCAGCTGATAGCCAACGATGCGCTGAATCTATCGCTATTGATATCTGATAACCTGGCAATTGACAGCGCCGGAAGTGCCCTAAAAATGTACGCCCGTGCCGACCTGCTGATATTTGCCGAACAAACCGACAAAGCTATACTTACGCTGGATAGCATTGGCAAAAAATACCCGGGCAACGCGTTGGCTGCCGATGTATTGATGGCCAAAACCAAAATCCTTATCCAGCAAAAACAATATACCGACGCGGTGGTGCTGCTGAAACAAATTGCCGATAACTACCCCGATAACCTTTGGGCAGACGATGCCGTATTTATGCTCGGCGATCTGTACGAAACCAAGCTGAACAACCCGGCCCTCGCCCAAACCTTTTACCAAAAAATTATTACCGACTATCCCGGCAGCCTCTGGCTAAACGATGCCCGCAAACGCTTCCGGCTGCTGAGGGGTGATAAGAATGAGGCTTCTTAGTGAGTTTGAGTTTGAGTAGTATTAATTCCGAACGTGCGGTTGTGTTTAACTAAATAAAAAAAATCGGTGAAATCATTCTTCAATCTGTGAAATCAAAAAATTAGTACTTTTGCCCCATGATCATTTATAACGAAACCTTTATCCTGGAAGATACAGTTGAGCAGGAATGGCTTGCCTGGATAAAAGAGGTGCAGGTACCCGCCATTATGGCAACGGGCCATTTTAGCTCGCACCAGGTATTAACCATTATCGATTCGCCTAACGATGGCATCACTTATTGTGTGCAATACATGGCCGATACGATGGAGCAATTCCAGGAATATTACCGTAAACACCTTTTCCAGTTCCAGGAGATCCACCAGGTGCGCTTTGCCGAAAGGTTTGTAATATTTACTACCGTAATGAAAACTGTAGATTAGAAAAATATGACCGTTACCGAAACCATTATACCCGGTTTACTGCTACTGGAACCCCGCGTGTTTACCGATGACCGCGGCTATTTTTACGAAAGCTACAGCAAACGCACTCTTGCCGAAATTGGCATAGATGCAGATTTTTTGCAGGACAACCAATCCATGTCGCAAAAAGGTACGGTTAGGGGCCTGCACGCTCAGGCAAACCCCTTTGCGCAGGGTAAGCTGGTACGCGTACTACAGGGCAGCGTAATGGATGTTGCGGTAGACGGGCGCGTAGGCTCGCCAACTTATGGCAGGCACGTTGCTATTGAACTAAATGCGGTGAATAACTTACAGCTATGGCTACCGCCAGGCTGCCTGCATGGTTTTGTAACTTTGGAAGATAACACCATTTTTGCTTACAAAGTAACCCACTATTACGATAAGGCATCAGAAACCGGCGTACTTTGGAACGACCCTGAACTGGCCATTGGCTGGGGTGTTACCGAAACTGAAGCGGTTGTATCTGCCAAAGACCAGGTGCTCCCCGGTTTTGCAGATTGGAAAAGCCCTTTTACCTACTAAACGCAAATCCCCATAAAAAATGCCCGAGGCTGAATAAGTCGCGGGCATTTTTTTTACCCGTAACTTTATTCCTATTTCCCCTGAGTTACTACGCGAGCCATTCTTATCAACATTGTTTCTTTAATTATTAACATTTTAATTATTTGTTAATAATTGTGTAACCAAAAATTTACACCCTCCGTATATAGATAAACTTAACAAAACAAATAACTAACACTTAACTCACTTAACCCAAAACATTACTTAACTACATTTACATGAAAACAAATTTTTTATTTAAAACCGCCCTTGCGGCTGCGGTGGTATCTACCGTGCTTTTCGCTTGCCAAAAAAACGCAAAAACTACCGACACAACACCAGTAGCGTCTACAGGGGTATCTGCTCAGGTGAAGCAAAACATCGCTGCCATGGGCTTCAGTACCGATCAGGTACATAAAGTTGAAGGTGGCTACCTGGTAGAAGGCGACATTTTACTTACAGATGAAAACTTTGCCGAAGGAAGCACTGGCCCCGTTTTACGCATTGCCGAATCTGAACAGTACCGAACAACAAACCTGGTAAAAAACTTACCGCGCACTGTTACGGTATCTATCTCAAACCTGCCAACCGTGTATAGTACAGCTACTCAAAACGCCATTGCACGCTACAACGCGCTTAACCTAACCCTTAAGTTTCAGTTTGTAAGCAGCGGTGGCGAGATACAGGTAATTGGCTTCAACCAGGGCCCAAGCGGCGGTTATATCACTTTAGGCTCATCTGGTTTTCCCACCAGAAAAGGCAACCCTTACAGCCAGATCCAAATGAATACCAATGCCCAGGCATATGGCACCAACCCCGACGTAAATTACCTCACCTCAGTTTTACAGCATGAAATGGGCCATTGCATTGGTTTCCGCCACACCGATTACTTTAACCGCGCTTATAGCTGCGGTGGTACACCAACAAACGAAGGTGCTTCTAATATTGGAGCCATCCTGATACCAGGCACACCATCCGCTGCGGATGCAAACTCATGGATGCTTGCCTGTTCTAACGGCGGCGACCGTACCTTTAACGCAAACGATAAAGTTGCGTTGAACTACTTATACTAAGTTCAAATTAATTAAAAATTAAGTGTTAGTTTTACATAAAGGGGAGTGTACGCTCCCCTTTATGTTGTTATACCCGCTATGCTGAAAAAAGGTATCTGCCTGTTGTTTCTTATGCTATGTTTTGTTTTTTGTCGGGCGCAAACTACCCGTACCGACAGATCTGTGAGCGCTATATATTCGGGCGGGAAGCTCATCGCAGAAAGGCAAAGCGACAGTCTTTATTATTACCTCGTAAATTTCAATGCCCCTTCGCGCATTGCATCAAAAAAATTTCGGCTCTTAAAAAGAGTCTCTTATAACTCCTACATCCTCTCCTCGGCACAAAAAATAAATGCCGGTGAAAACATGGTCGCTATAGCCCCTGCAAATATGCTTTGGAAGGCCGACGACGGGCTGGCGAAACTAAGTACAGACCACCCAAACAGTACAAAACTGATAACGCTGGTGCTTAACCGCACAGGCGAAAATAGTGTTGCCACGATCAGACAAACAGCCGAAATTGTTAGCGCGACCGGCAATATGCTTACTGTAAAACTGCCGCTTAAACAGCTCGCAACAATACTAAAGAACCCAAACATTATTTTTGCCGGCCTGGTACGCAAAGCGCATACCGAACTGGCGATAGATAATATCGACCTCGGCGTGAATAGCATATCGGCCATTGCCGGCAATTACCCGGGCATTAATGGCAGCGGCATTAATGTAAGCCTTAAAGAAGATAACTACGACGAAACCGATATAGACCTGATGGGCCGCTCTTTTACCGCTGTGCCGGCATCTCCAAATATATCCGGCCATGCCAACATCATGGCAACCCTCATAGGCGGCAACGGTAATTCCTATATAAAAGGGCTGGGTGCCGCCCCTGCGGTGCGCTACACTTCCTCAGATTTTGCCAGGTTATCGCCCGATAGCACCCCTTATTTTAAAAACTTTAACATCAGCGTTCAAAACCACTCCTACGGCGTTGGTATCGAAAACTTTTACGGCATCGAGGCGGCGGCTTACGATGCGCAGCTCTATGCACAAGATACGCTGGTACATGTTTTCTCTTCGGGCAATATCGGCACCACAACATCTAACACGGGCCTGTACAACGGGATAGCTAACGTGGCCAACCTTTCGGGCACGTTTAAACAGGCCAAAAACATCATTGTAGTAGGCGGCACCGGCCGCACCAACATCCCCGAAGCGTTAAGTTCAGCCGGCCCTGCCTACGATGGCCGGGTAAAACCCGAATTTGTTGCCGAAGGAGAAGACGGCACCTCAGGTGCCGCGGCGCTTGCCTCCGGCGCAATAGCATTATTGCAGCAAGCCTATAAAAAACAATACCACAAACTGCCTTCCGGCGCTTTGCTAAAAAGCGCCCTCATCAACGCTGCCGACGATATAGGCACCCCCGCGGTAGATTTTAAAACAGGTTATGGCAAATTAAACGCACTGGAGGCTCTCCGTATATTAACAGATGGGCGCTTTAAAAGCGGCAGTGTAAGCAACAACGGGCAAACCAGTTACCAAATTACAGTACCCGCCAACTGCGATCTCCTTAAAATATCTTTAACCTGGATTGATGCACCGGCCACGCTTAACGCCCCATCGGCTTTGGTAAACGACCTCGACCTACGGGTTAGTACACCATCCGGCCAAACTTTGCTGCCATGGGTACTTAGCATTTACCCCGCCGTAGATTCGTTAACAAAACCGGCAACCCGCCAGCGCGATACCCTGAATAATACCGAGCAAGTGACCTTGCAAAACCCTGAGGCCGGCGTTTACACCATCACTGTAAGCGGCAATCGTGTCACCACAAACGCGCAAGCCTTTTATATCACTTACACCGCCCGCCTTGCCAATACTTTTGAATGGACGTTCCCATCCGCAAACGGGCAGCTATTTGCCGGCGATGATAATTACCTGCACTGGCAAAGCTCCTACAATACCGTAACCGGGCAATTAAGTGTGAGCTATAACCACGGCCTTAGCTGGCAGCCCCTTGCCAATGTAAATCTGGCTGATGGATTTTATAAATGGCCAAGCCCCGATGTATTTACACAAGCCATATTTAAAATAGCCATTAACGGGCAGGAGTACGTCGGCAAGGAATTTAGTATTTCCAAACCATTAACCTTAAATGTAGGCTTTAACTGTACGGATGGCACCCTGCTCCACTGGAACCCGCAACCGGGCACAACCGGTTATACCATCTACAGTATTAAGGATAATATTTTACAGTCGCTAACCACCACTCCTGATACTACCGTCATCATCCCGGCTACAATGCAAACCTCCAAATATTTTGCAGTAAGCGCGCAGGGCAACGGGTTTAACGGTATAAAAAGCTATACCATTGATGCTACCACACAAGGCGTGGGCTGCTATATAAAAACGCTTTTGGCAGACGTAACCGCCGATAAAAAAATAGTGTTGAGCCTATCCGTGGGGAGCGTAGTAAACCTGAAAGATATTACCTGGGAAAAACTTACCGGTCCCGATAAATACACAGTTATTGGCAGCACCCCCATCGCCGCGAACGGTTTCCCCTATCAATTTACCGACCCCGCGCCAAAAAAAGGGATTAACTACTATCGGGCGAAACTCGTCACCACCGATGGCAAAATCATATACTCGGATAAGGCAAGCGCCATATTATTACAAACCGATCAATTCACTATATATCCAAACCCGGTTACCACACAGCTTAACATCCTCAGCGGGGAGTTGAAAGAATACGAGCTAAAATTATACGATGCCATGGGTATCTTACGCTTTAGCAAAACCTTTAACGGGCTGCAAAACAATATTCCCGTGAGTGTAATCCCGGGCATATATATTTGTACCATAGGCCTTAAGGGCGCCATCCTCTACAAAACCAAGATCATTAAGCTTTAGTAACAATATTGTGATTTTAACACTCTAAGGGCTGTTTTTAACAATATTTAACAAGTTTAATTTCTTCTACTAAGAATTTAGTTATACATTGCTGCCTCTAAACCATCACCGATGAAATTAACATTTACCGCGTTTTTATTACTAATACTTTGCTCCTTTTCAGCACTCGCACAAAAAACTTATTCTGTTAAAGGCACCATTCGCGATTCTGTTGCCAACGTTGGGCTATTAAACAGTTCGATAAGTGTTTTAAATGCAAAAGATTCAACCCTGCGCAAATTTATGCGCGCTACCACGGGCGGTGCTTTCAATATAGCTAACCTGGGCAAGGGCAATTTTATCCTGCTGGTTACCTACCCCGATTATGCCGACTATGTAGAAAAATTCACTTTAGATTCGGTACATGCCGACCATGCATTCGGCAACATCAATATGTCGCTAAAATCGAGGTTGTTAAAAGAAGTACTGATCAAGGGAACCGTTGCTGCAATTAAAATCAAGGGCGATACTACGGAATACAATGCCAGGGCATTTGTAATTCAGCCAAACTCTAAGGTAGAAGACCTGCTGAAACAACTCCCCGGTATACAGGTGGATAAAGACGGCAAGATAACGGCCCAGGGCCAAACGGTAACTAAAGTACTGGTAGATGGCGAAGAGTTTTTTGGTGATGACCCTACCCTCGTAACCAAAAACATCCGTGGCGATATGGTGGATAAGGTGCAGCTTTACGATAAAAAAAGCGACCAGGCTACCTTCACCGGTATTGATGATGGCGAGAAAACAAAAACCATCAACATTAAGCTAAAAGAAGATAAAAAGAACGGTTACTTTGGTAAAATAGATGCCGGCGTTGGTACCGATGGCTATTATGAGGGCCTGGGGCTTTATAATAAATTTAAAGGCAAGAAGAAGATGTCGGCTTATGGCACCATAGGCAATACGGGTAAAACCGGGTTGGGCTGGGAAGACAATAACAAATTAGGTTCGAGTGGTGGCATACAATTCGGCGATGATGGCGGCGCTTTTTTCGATGGCAGCAGTGGCGATAACGGGCTCGATTCGTTCAGCGGCAGGTATGATGGCGATGGGAAACCCGTGGCACGTACCGGCGGTTTGCATTACGACGATAAATGGAAGAACGACAAGTACACTATAAACACCAACTATAAGATAGGCTCGCTATCTGTAGATGGTACGCGCAATACCATAACGCAGCAAAACTTGCCTGAAGATGCCAACGGTAAAGTAGGTACCATCAACAGCGTTACCGACCAAACTTTTGATAACTACATGTTCCGCCAGAAGCTGGATGCGGCTTTCTCTATAAAACTGGACACTACATCTACCATAAAATTCACGGTAGACGGTACCCTTAAAAACAGTACTACCCGTACCACAAACAAAAGCACCAGCCGTAGAGGCGATGCCAGCTTGCTTAACAAAAATGAGCGCGATGTTGATAATGAAGTAGACCAGCAATTGTTTAACTTCTCTACATTCTACACCAAAAAATTAAAGAAAAAGGGCCGCACCTTGTCGGTTAATTTTACTACCGGTTTTAACGACAACAAATCTAACGGCTTTTTAAAATCGAACCTGGGTTTTTACAACAAGCAGGGCCTGTTAGACAGCAGCCAGGTGATAGACCAGCTGAAGACAGATAACACCAAAACATCCAAAGTAAATACCAACGTTACTTACACCGAGCCGTTATCTAAATACCTTTCGGCCATTTTAAGCTACGGGCTAAGCTTTAATAACAGTAATTCCGACAGAAAATCCTTCGATCAATCTGCACCTAACGAATATAATCTGCTGAACACTTCGTTAAGTAACCACTACATTTTTAACCAGGTATCTAACCAAGGCGGGCTTAACTTTAACTACAAACGGGGTAAAAGCACCCTGCGCTTTGGCACCAGGATAGCCGATGTAACGTTTAAACAGGAAGATGCCCTAAGTGGGAATTCGGCAAAACGCAGTTTCATTAATTGGAACCCCAGCGCCAACTACCAGTATAAAATATCTACTTACGGCTCGTTAAATGTAAACTACTATGGTAACCAAACCCAGCCGACAATTGATCAGTTACAGCCCATCCGTGTAAACACTGATCCGCTTAACGTGGTTATTGGTAACCCGCTACTCAACCCATCGTTCACCCACCGCTTTGGCTTATGGTACAACATGTACAAGGTACTTAGCGAGCAATCTATCTGGCTGAACGGTAATTATGGCTTCACCACAAACCCTATCATAAATAATGTGGTGACTGATACATTGGGCAAAAGCGTTATACAAGCTGTTAATTTAACCAACAAAAAGCCATCAAACTATAATTTGAATATAGATATGGGCCGCAAATTAACGGGTTTAGGAGGCATTAACCTGGGTGCAAGATTAAGCACCACCGGCAATATTTACTACAGCTTTGTTACCAGGCCACCTTTGCCAACAGCGCTTAACCGTACTAAGTCCTACAATTATTCCGCGCAGTTATCCTTATCAAAATACAAGGAGAAAAAATACCAGGTGTATATTAACGCCGGGCCTGATTACACTATCGGCCAGTCATCGCTACAGCCCGATATTAATAACAACGGCCGTGGTTTTAATGCCGATTATTACATCAGCGTTTACCTGCCGTTTAAATTCCAGATCACCACCGATGGGCAATACCAGTACAAGGCAGCTACACAATCTTTCGATAATGATTTTAAACAAACCATTATCAATGCAAGCATCACCAAATCATTCCTTAAGGCCGAAACCTTGAAGCTGATTTTGCGAGGTAACGATTTGCTTAACCAAAATTCCGGCTTTAGCCGCAGCGCATCAAGCAACCTCATTACACAAACCAAATACACCACCATCCGCAGGTACTTTATGCTTTCGGTAGTGTGGGATTTTAGCGGAATGGGCGGTGGTGCATCAGCAAAAAAATAAGGCGATATTTAAAACATTAAAGATAATACACACATGAAAAAGCACCTGTTTATATTGTTTGCCTGCCTGCTGAGCAGCGGCATTTTATCGGCACAGAACGCGCATTTTACCACCTCGGGCACCATTGAGTACGAGAAGAAGGTAAATATGTACGCTACCATAAAAAAATCGATAGATAAGGATAACGAAAGCTGGTACACCCCGGCCTTCGAATCGTACAAGAAGCTAAACCCGCAGTTTAAAACGCTAAAAAGCAAAATGACCTTTGGGGGCAACAAAACATATTACTCGCCCATAGCATCAGACGACCCGCCAACTAATAGCTGGTTTGACAACATGCCCCTCGCGCAGCAAATAAACACGGTATATACCGACCTGAACACCAGCTTTGCTACCACCGACAAAACAGTTTTTGATGAGCATTTTTTGGTGAAGGATACCGCCCGTAAGATCAACTGGAAAATTACCGATGAAACCCGAGAGATAGCAGGCTACACCTGCCGCCGTGCCAACGCCATTGTAATGGATTCTATCTACGTAGTTGCTTTTTATTCTGATGAGATCCCTGTTTCCGGCGGCCCCGAATCATTCACAGGTTTGCCTGGTATGATACTGGGCGTAGCGTTACCACACGAGAATGTTACGTGGTTTGCTACCAAAGTAACTGATATGCCAATAGCCGAAACATCTTTAAAAGTGCCCGTAAAAGGCAAGCAGGTAAACTATAAAAGCCTGTTCAACACCCTTACCACCGTAATGAAGGACTGGGGCGAATACGGCAAGAAGTTTTTTAAGATCTACTTGCTATAGCATAGCGGTGAGCCCCCTAACCCCCTGGAGGGGGGATTTTGAAAAGCTTAAATAATAAAGCTCTTTAGGTTCTCTAAAGGGCTTTATTATTCTGCTCCCCCTTCAGGGGGCTGGGGGGCTCGCCTTCAAGTACACCGCGTTTTTCCTCGCGCTTTGTAGCGGTGTTTCGTGGTAGTAACGGCTTTGCTCTACAAAAAAATAGGTAACACCGCTATCCTGCGCGGCGGAGAGGAGTTTAGGAAAATTGATGATCCCTTCCCCCATATCACAGGCAGATTCTTCCTCGCTGCCTTTTGGGAGGCGATGTTTCAGTACATCGCGCAGGTGCATGAGTTTAAAGCGGCCCTTGTGGTTTTTAAGGTAAGCATACGGATCTTGCCCCTCTGTAACGGTATAGTAAACATCCATTTGGTAATCTACCAGTTCCTTATCCGTATTGGCAAGAAGTACGTTGATAGGCAGCTGACCGTCTACAGGTTTATAAGGATAATCGTGCGGATGGTAAGCGTAGCGTAAGCCGTGCTTTTTACAGATAGCGCCGCGGGTGTTAAAATCATCGGCAGCGTGCTTAAAAAAGTCGATATGCTTTTGCGGGCCCAGCCATGGGCATACCAAATACTTCATTCCTATCTCCGCAGCCTGCGCCGCCGTTTGTTCAAACTCGGTTAGCGACATAGGGTTATGATGAGTAGATACCAGCTTAAGGCCATACCCTTCCGCCAGTTTTTGAAACTCCGTATTCTTCATCCCCCAAAAAATGCCCTTATCGCTGCCATAGCTTTCTAATTGCCGGTAGCCCATTGCACCCAACTTCTTTAAAGTGCCGGCTACATCTTTCGCCATATCATCGCGCATCATATATAGTTGTATGCCGGGGGTAACACCGTGTGCGTGACCTATTAGGGGCGCAGCGTTTGCCGACAATGCAGACGCTGCCGCCAGCATACCGCTACTGTATAAAAAGTTTCTTCTGTTCATCTTGCTGGTTCATTGGTTCACTTATTCATTAGTTTATTGGAGGGATAACCGCCGACCTGCGTTAGGGATAGCAGCGGAAACCCCGGAATGCAGTCCCCACTTCTATCGGTGAGGACGTAATGAGGAGTTGCAGCGTATAGCCCGGCCCGAAGGGAAACGCCCTTGGGGGAAGTAAAAAGTCGGCACCGCCCATCTCACTTTTAACTTTTTACTTTCGACTTTTAACTTCCTTACAAGTCTCTCACGATCACCTCTCCGGTCAACTTATCTTTCAGGATCAACTTTTTATCGCCGTGGGGCAGTATCTCTTCTTTTATTAAATAGTATTGCTCATCATATACAGCAAATTCAGTGGCTATTTTGGTATCGTTGCTACCGCGCCAATCGTCGAGTTTTACGGGTTCCCAAATGCCGCTTTTTGCGGACGCGTAGGCAGCATCTATAATGGCGTTCACCACGTAGCCGTCGTAAAAGGTTTCGGCGGGCTCGCGTTTGCCTTCAATGGCCTCAAACATATCGGTAAACATGTGATTGTAGCCTAACTCGTTAACCTCATCTCCCACGGGGAAGAGCCAGCCGCTGCTGCTTTCGGCCTTTTCGGCCACGTAACCGCCGCCCTTACCAGTGCTGAACATATCAAACCCGGTGCGCAGGAAGTTGTTGAGCCAGATGGTGCCTTCGGTACCCATCACCTCGTCGCGCAGGTCCATACCGCCGCGGAAACACCAGCTCACCTCAAACTGCCCTATGGCACCGTTAGCATATTTCACCATGCCGATGGCGTTGTCTTCCGCATCAATAGGGTGTACTTGCGTAGCTGCCCAGCACATCACCTCCACCGGGCGAATATCTTTACCAATAAAACTGCGGGCTATTTCTATACAATGGCAACCCAGATCTACAATGGCACCGCCACCGCTTTGCTCTTTGTTCCAAAACCAGTTACTATGCGGGCCTGGGTGTGCCTCGCGGCTTTTGGCCCACAGGATACGCCCCAAAGCACCCGCCTTTACACTCGCCAACGATTTTAAAAACTTCGGCCCGTAGCAAAGGTCTTCCAGGTAGCCACCCATTACCCCGGCAGTTTCTACAGCATCCAACATCTGTTTGGCTTCGGCAGCTGTACGGCCAAGTGGCTTTGTACACAGTACATGCTTGCCGGCGGCCGCGCAGGCCTCAACGGCCATGAGGTGCAGGTCGTTTGGTAAAGAGATCACCACCACATCCACTTCGGGGTGATTGATCACCTCGTGCATATCGGTACTGTAATGAGGCAGCTTATAATCGGTGGCAAATTGTTTTGCCTTATCGGCACTACGGCCGTAAACGGTGTGCAGGGTATCGCTGCGGCGGTGCCCCACCAACGAATCAGCATAAAAACGCGCAATAAAGCCCGTGCCAAGCATAGCAATTTTCATAACGTTATTTTGTAAAGTTTGTAATTGGATGGGAAAGATAGGGGTAGATGCGCAGATATGCAAATATGCTGCGCGATGTGCAGATTGCAGATGTGCGGATATGCAGATAAAACTGCTGATTCAGAATTTGTAAAGGAGCGGCAGTAGTGCTTAGCTCGGCTCGCTCCCGCTTTCCGCTTATACGCGCACAGGAGCCTTAGGCACCTTGGCCGGTATAGGCTACAATCGGGTTTATATTGGAACGGCACCCAAATGCGCGCCGTTCCAATACTTGCGATAATGACAAGCTGAAAGCAAATTAATGTTGCACAATATCCGCCAGTTCGCTTATGTCCGATTTATGTTTTTTCATTTGCGCGCCTTTATTTTTTAAATAATCCTGTGCGTGCGCTTTCAATTCGGCAGCTGCGGCGTCTATATCAGCCTTGCGTTTGATGTACAGATAAGTAATAGCCCCGGCAAAAATTGCCCCAAGCGCTAAACCGGCTATCAATATATTGCTGTTATCTTGTTTTTTGAATGGATTTTTCATGACGTTGTTTTCTAAATTAACACTACACGCTCCATTTGGTTCTGATAATGTTGAAATAAGCCTCAAAAACAATTAACGCATAGTATTCTCAGTGTGTAGTTACCCGCGTGCTTCTGAATTAAACAACTGCGACAACCGCGCCGGCAACGGGATGTGGCTTCAATATCCTTACCCGGCAAAAATTTTCACACGCGCATTATTATGTAATGATAAACGGTATATTTAACACATGGCACTAATAGAACCTACCCGTAAAAACATTACGCAGTTTGATGAGCAGAAACAATTTTCGGCACCACTGAGGCTATGGCACTGGCTTAATGCAGCGGTTATCAGTGGTTCGCTGATAACGGTGCTGATCAACGCCACCATTACAGATGATCGCGTTACATCGGCATTGATGAAAACGGAGCTGCAAAAAGCGGGCGCCAATGTTAACGATGAACAGGCGCAATCTGCGGCCCATGCCTTAAGCGATAGCGTATGGGGTGTACATATTTATTTTGGCTACGCGCTTGCGGCCTTACTGTTGTTTAGATTATTGCTTGAGTTTTTCCAACTGGCCGACCAAAAATTCATCCGCCAGATGAAGAGCGCGTATCAAAAATTTAAAATAACAAAGGCAAACCGCCAGGCTGCCAGGCACGAGCTTACCGTAAAAACCATTTACAGCGTGTTTTACATCTTATTAATAGTGATGGCCGTAACTGGTTTGTTTTTAGCTTTTGAAGATGCAATGGAACCTTACAAAGCCATCAGGCATTCGGTAAAAGAGGTGCATGGCTTTTGTATGTATTTAATTATTGCCTTTATTTTGGTACACGTGGCAGGCGTTTACCTTGCAGAACGCAAAGGGGGGAAAGGTATAGTATCTGATATGATAAACGGAGGCGGGGCCAACACCTAAAATTATATGCGTAAACTATTACTTATCACGGCATTGTTTTTAGCATGGAATAATTACCTGTGCAAAGCACAGGATAATTATGAGATACAGGTTTACGGTTCGCAAACAATAGAAAAAGGCCGAACGATGCTGGAGTTGCACAGCAACTATACAGCAAGCGGTTTTAAGACCGGGAGCGACGGAGAATTACCGGATAACCATGTAATACACGAAACTATTGAGATAACTCACGGATGGACTACCTGGTTTGAGACTGGCTTTTACATTTTCACATCAGAAGGGAGCGGTGGCAGAACAGCTTACGTAGGCTCGCATATTCGCCCCCGTGTTGCTGTGCCCGAAAGCTGGCATTGGCCCGTAGGGTTAAGCCTTTCTACAGAGTTTGGCTTCCAAAAAAGGGCGTTCTCTGCAAATACAAGCTCCTTAGAAATAAGGCCCATTATTGATAAACGATGGTCAAAATTATATATATCGGTAAACCCAACCCTCGAAAAAAGCTTCAGTGGACCTGATGAGCGCCTTGGCCTGATATTCTCGCCTAATGTAAAGGGTAGTTATGATATTAGCAAAGTGGTTGCCCTTGGCCTTGAGTACTATGGCAGCACCGGCCCATTTTTCCATTACGATAGTTTTCAGCAACAGCAGCAACAGGTATATTTGGCTACCGACCTGGATTTTAACCCAAATTGGGAATTTAATGCAGGCGCAGGTTACGGTTTTACCAGGGGAACGGATAAAGCCATATTTAAGATAATATTAGGAAGGCGATTTTAAATTAAAAAACCTTTATGAAGAAACATAAAAAAGGAGAGAGGCGGTAAATTGCCTCTCTCCTTTTTATTATTTAAACTTTAATGCAAGCGTTACAATATTTGAATTTAACCCGGTGGAACGCATATAGTGCCCGGCACGCAGCTCTAAGGCTGTAAAATGCTGCGAACCCAATATGCCGCCCGGCGGTGTTAACCTCAAATTTGCGCCTACAAAATTGCTGTGCACGGTAGAGAGGTCGTAATCGCTGGTGTAAAACTCATCGTTTGGGTTGTGCTGCCCGTAAGGTGCAAAATACCTGGTTCCCCTCTGTGTATTATACCTGTAAAAGGGGCTTACTGATACAAACGAAGTAAGCTTTACAGGGATCTCCAGTTCGGCCGTATTGGCCCTTATGCCCCAGTTATCCATATAATAACGGTAAAACAGTCTCACAATAAAATGGTCGTCTAAAAAATAATTAAAGCGCAAACCTATCGGGAGCTTGTAACGGCTATCGGGCAGGTTTTCTACCCGTACAGATCCATCCGTAAAATAATCGCGCTGGTACTTGGTGGCTAATAAGCCATGCTGATAAGAGGGTTCGACGATCAGCGCCATTTGCAGGCGGGTGTTGATCACCTGTGAAAGCGAAAAGGATGTGCTGAACGAGTTGCGCGGTTTATAATCAACCGGCCTCTTATCCTCGTGGTCCGATCCGGATCCATACCCAGGCGGTCGCAGTTCAACCGGCAATATCACTTTCCATTTGTCTAAAAACACCTGTGCCTTAAAATCAAACTGTGTATTCTTATCTTTAGATACACGGGTTACATTAATGCCCGCGCCGAAGGACTGATAATCAAACTCGCGCGAGTAGGAGCCGGCTAAGCCAAAGGCATTGCCTGTTTTGTCATCAGATACCGTCCAGTTTAAAGATGGATATATCCTTACGTCTTGCCTCGATGCAGACGAAACAGTGTTTGGGTCTATTTTATCAGATGACGCCGAAGTATAAGTGTCTACCCCAAGCTCGAAATTAAACGTATGCTTCTTTCCCGATTTACTGTAACGCGACATTTGCAAATCGATGGTGTTCGCAAAATCGGTGAGTTTTTCGGTACCTATACCACCCGTAACGGCGGAGTTATTGCCGTTTTGATTATAATAGGCCGATACAAAATTCACTTCATCAATTTTTAGCTTACGGGCTTCATAGTTGGTTGTATCCTTAACTGGTACAGGCTTTGTTTGCGCATGGGAAGCCAGTATACCCAGGTACATGGCTATTACGCCTAAATATAATTTTCTCATTTTTTAGTTTAAACAATTAGTTACACCCACAGCCACCGCCGCTTTTGCCACCGTTTGCACCGGAGGCTCCTTCGCGATATAACTGAAAACTTTGTTCAAACTTTTGTGATTTACGGGCCGACAGTTCCATCTCAGAATCGTTCAACCGGTTTTTTTGATAGGGTTTTACTGTTTTGCATGATGATAGCCCGGCTACACAGCCAAGGCAAACCAACGCAACAATTAATAGGGGCTTTTTATTCATGTTGAGTTATTTGATCTTAATATTATCTGATGTATAAAGCGTGTCATTATCCGTGATAATAATACAGGCGACATTCTTAAGCTGGTTAACAAGGTGCAAGCCAACTTTGGCACCCATTACGGTTATGGGTGTGGCCATAGCATCGGCAAATTCGGCACTTGGGCTAATAACACTCACACTTTTTATGCCCGTTACAGGCAAGCCTGTTTTAGGATCAATAGTATGTGAATACTTTTTCCCGTCGATCGTCGCGTACTTTTCATAATTGCCCGATGTGGCAATGGCCATGTTACTGATGTTAAGTGCCGAAAATGGAGTGTCGCTGTGGTTAGGATCCGCTATCGCGATGGTCCATGGTTTGCCATTTGGCTGCGTTCCCCAGGTTATTAGATCGCCTGCGGCATTTACAATGCCACTTTGTACACCGTTCTTTTGCAAAACAGCTTTAGCGCTATCAGCAGCGTAACCTTTTCCAATGCCGCCAAAGCCTATGCGCATTCCCTTTTCTTTTAAAAACACACTTGTTTCCTGCTCATTCAACAGTACGTTTTGGTAATTAATAAGGCGTACAGATTCGCGCGCGGTAGCTAAATCGGGCAACGATGTAAGGTTCACATCAAAATTCCACAACCGCTTATCAATGGAGCCATAGGTAATATCAAACGCGCCTTGTGTTAAATCGGATATTTTTAATGAGCGCGTAATCAGGTCAAACACCTCCCTTTCTACCTTCACCGGGGCAATACCAGCCATCGCGTTAATTTGATTGGTTTGGCTATCATCGCTAAAGGTTGTAAGCAATTTCTCCACGCGCTGTATTTCAGCAATCGCCGCATCAATTTGCAAGTTTGCCCAGGTTTCTTCTTCGGCAACCACGCTTATCTCGAAACGGTTACCCATTAATTTAAGCACCCGTTGATAAACAGATAATTGCACGCCTACGCTTTTAGCGGCCTGCATTTACAGTTTGGTTTAGCTGCGCAACAAATTCCGTTGCTGTTTCGTTTGGAAAGCCATCCCAGTCTTTTAATACTTTACCGTTCTCGTCAACCAATAGGGTGTATGGAAACTTTCCTTCGGGATTATATTTCTCTGCCAATGCTTCGTTACGTTTCACCTGTTCCTCGTTCAGCTTATTCTTTTTCTGTCTCGGAAAATCGGCCCGAACCAATAGTAAGTGTTCTTGAGCGTATTGTTCAAATGATGCGGACTCCAATATCTCTTTACGCAAGCGGATACATGGCCCGCACCAATCTGAGCCGGAAAAATTTATCACAATAAGCTTATGCGATTGCTTTGCCTCCTTTTGAACTTCGGTAAAGTTACCAGACCAAGTTATTGATGGGTTAACTAAGGCTATTAAAAAGAATATTAATAATTTCATGATCTATTGATTAAGAATAAACTCTTAACGATGTACCTGTCAACGTAGTATTGTAAATCGTTAAAGATTTAGCCGCGGGTCGGTGGTTACCACTCCCCATTCGACATTAACTTTGCAAGGCTGTTTAATAAATAACTTTCTTTCTCATCCTTTCAGCCTGCGGACTGTGTTATCACCGCACCAATTACCGGCACTTTCCCCGGCATCAGCTTGTTCACCAACCCTACGGCAATACACAGCTCGCTGCTGATCTGCCGTTGTTTGTAACCTTTAGCAGCCAATTCGGCTACCTTCGGGGCCAGTATTTCCCGGTTCAGCATATGGCGGGTACGCAGGTGCAGGCGTTCGTGGCTGTGGCCCTCAAATTGCATCTGCAAAAAGTGATGGGGTTTTACAATGCGGCAAAGGCAAATATGATCTTCGCCGTATACCTGCGCGCTGCTGCGCTGTTTAATTTGTTTCAGGTAACGCAATTGCCGGTCGGCACTGCTGGTGCCAATGGCAAAGGCGCTGTCGGCCAGGTTAATAAGTAGCTTGCTACCGTGCAGGTCGTCGGCCGAGAGCGGCTGGCCGGGGTTGCGCCGTTTGGGGGTATGAGCCAGCACCAGGATAGACAAGTTATGATCGGTTTTCAGGTTCTTGAGGTTTTTCATGAGGTGCAGCGCTACCGAGGCGTTTTCGGTACCGCCGCGCAGGCAGCTGATGTTATCAATAATGAGTACCGTGGCGTGTACCAGCCTTATTTTATAGTCGATGGCGGCAATCAGCAGGTCGTCATCCTGCGTGTAATCACCTGCCGGCTGGTAACCGGTGTTAAACTGCGCACGGTAAAAATTTTCAGAGAATTTAAAAACTTGCTTATCGTTACTATAGCGCCGGTAAAACTGCTGTGTAGATAATTCAAAGTCGATATAAAGCACCGTGGCGGGCGGGGCCTGCAGGTAAAAGGGCGCAATTGCCCGGCCCTGCGCTATACTATGCCCAACCTGCACCGCCAGTACCGATTTCCCTACGTTGGTATCGGCAAACAGGATGCAGAGCTCGTTTTGAAACCAGAGTTCGCCAAAGAGCATTTGCGCCTGAGGTTCGCGTTCGCCCAGTTCCATCCAGCGGTTGCCGGTGGCAATAGCCAGCAAGTAGCGGCAGTCGTCCGGGTCGGGTTTGGTAACTACTTGTTTTACGCTCTTTTTAGCCGGCCTGAACGGGGTTCCCCGCACCTCCGCACGGATCTGTTCAATACTATCCGGCCGTTTGAAAGCATGGTTTTGATTCATTCTGAGTAAAATTTTGTGTGTAGTAAAAGCGGGGTATTGCCTGGCGCACAAAAAACACGCTCATCACCTCAGCAACTGTTTATAAAGGCTACAGCATGTACCTTTCACACAAATATAACGGCTACGGCTAAAGCCTATGGTGGCACGAGTGTGTCAGTAAATGGGGTGTGTGATATTGCTAAGGCATTGATTAATAGTCGTTCACGCATGTTCACGCTGTTCATGTGTTAAACGTGAACAAATAGTGGAAGATTTCCGAACTCCCGGACAAGAGCCTTTCTGAATTTCTTTTAAACGAAGAAACCCCTTCATCGTTAGATGAAAGGGTTCTCGTTAAGGCCTTGCGGCTTTAAGATTTGGCACCGACCTACTCTCCCACATTTTACTGCAGTACCATCGGCTCT
>NZ_SBIW01000030.1 GCF_004054195.1 Mucilaginibacter gilvus
GCGCGTAACGTAAAACTTTTTGAGTATACTAACATGGCAATACAGTACCTGGCCATAGTAGCTAAAATTGAACAGAAACAAGAAGAACTGGACCGTATAAAAGCGCAGATAGCAAGTGAAATGTACCCGGGCTAATTACTTACAGAAGTTTTATGTACGCCCTGTACCAGGATTTTAAAAGCTTTGTGCTAAAGTATATTCACCAGGAAAACCGCGCCTTTATTTATTGGGCGCAGCAAGATAACAAGTTGAATATAACCGACGATTCATTCACAGGTTTAGGACTAGCGCATTCTAAACTCAAAGGCGACATTATTACTAAGATAAACACGTATAGCGACCCAAAACAACAACTTACAGATGTGATGATAAAGTTGCTGCCCGATGCCCGGCAAGAGCAATTTCAAAAATTTAAGACCGATAGAACTATCACTTTTAACATACCTACAGATGATGTTAACTTTTTGGGGTGGAGCAATGTAATGCTCACCAATTTCAGGATCTACATCAATGGGGCTATGACGATATCAACTCCCTGGATAACGCTATGCAAGGAATAGAAAGTGTTTTGCTTATCGCCGGTACTGATGAAGACAACCGAATAAGGCAACATCAGAAGTTAGAGAAAATCAAAGAATTGCAAGGCAGAGGCGAATTTGTAGCGATGACTGGCGATGGCGTTAACCATGCGCCTGCACTTGCCCAGGTAGACCTTGGAATAGCAGTGGGTTCAGGAAGCGATATCGCGGCAGAAACAGCAGGAATAGTTTTAGTGAACAATAATCCAAAGGATATTGTAAGTCTGATCTTATCTGGGCAACAGGCTATAATGTCATTGCCCTGCCGCTCGCGGCAGGTGTTTTTATAAATCCAGGCATAGTATTAAGTCCGGCGGCTGGTGCTGGACTGATGACGGTAAGTACCATAGTAGTAGCTATTAATGCGAGTATGCTGAAAATAAATGAATGAATTCATAAACGTGGCCTAATTAATGGGTGTTGATATTAGTAAAACTAACCAAAGAAAACATGAAAAGAATTATGATCGCTTTAACTGCGGTTACATTAAGTTGTAGCGCAATGGCACAAACCAAGATGTCCGACACTTCCATGCATAAGATGTCGCACGGGTCAATGAAAAAAATGAATCACTCGGTGATGATGATGAATGGCAAAATGATGACGATGATGCATGGTAAAAGTATGCCCATGACCAAAACAATGACCATGACAAATGGAACTATGGTGATGGCAGACGGTACCGTAAAAATGAAAGACGGTAAAACCATGATGTTAAAAGAAGGCCAATGCGTTATGATGAGTGGCAAAATGATGAAAATGCCCATGAAAAAAGGTATGATGCATGATAAGATGAAAATGTAATTCACACTTATCATCTCGCTTATCATAACGGTATAAGCCGCTCTTTAACAGGGGCGGCTTATACCTCTATAACAATTAAATAAAAATCAGTATTCCGAATTGTGAAACTAGCACGTTCATATTATTAATGTCTATTATTGGGATATTCCGGAAAGCCTGACCATGCGATTCCTTGGGGCCAGTTTCTTTCATCAACTGCCTTTTGAAGTTGCTAAAATCTTTGATCCCGGAGCGCTGCGCCATATAATTGTACCATTTTCATTAGTTCTACTACAGCATCGGCGGCACCCTTTCCTGCCGGAAACCGAGCAAGCTACTAATCAGCCCAATTGTCAGGATGATCACAGTATTCAATACATCGCCCAGGGCAGCAGATAAGATCGCAGCAACAATCAGCATGATTGTGATCGGGCTTTTGAATTGGGACAATAAAAGTAAGAAACCAGAGCTGTTTGCTGTTGTTTTTAACGTATTTATGCCAAACTGTTTGAGCCGGACCGCCGCTTCTGTTCTGTTTGTGTTATTGCTGCCATTTCCAGTTCCTGATCTCGGGCATATCCTCCCCGTTTAAATCAATGTATTCCTTATGTTGAGTTAGCTTATCTTGTAACGATTGTTTGAGGTAAGTGCCCCTACTTCCGGTCTGTGGCAGTCGGTCAATGGCATCCATCACCAAATGAAACCGGTCCATTTCATTTAATACCGTCATATCAAATGACGTAGTAATCGTTCCTTCCTCCTTGTAGCCCCGGACATGAATATTATGGTTATTGGTCCGGTTATACGTTAAACGGTGAATTAGCCACGGGTAGCCGTGGAAGGCAAAAATGACAGGTTTATTTGTGGTGAATAACGAATCAAAGTCTTTATCGTTCAGGCCATGCGGATGATCAACCTGTCTTTCTAGTTTGAGCAGATCGACTACATTGATCACACGAATTTTTAGTTCCGGCAAATGCTCGCGCAAAATAGCCACAGCTGCTAAAGTTTCCAGTGTAGGTACATCGCCGCTACAGGCCATCACTAAGTCGGTTTCACAGTCCTGGTCATTACTGGCCCAATCCCAGATACCGATACCCCGGGTACAATGATCCACGGCTTCTTCCATATTCAGCCACTGCGGCGAAGGGTGTTTGCCCGCGATGATTACATTGACATAATGCCTGCTGCGCAAACAATGATCCATAATGGACAATAAGCAATTGCTATCCGGTGCCAGATAAACCCTCACGATCTCCGACTTTTTGTTGATAACATGATCAATAAAACCAGGATCCTGGTGGGTAAAGCCGTTATGATCCTGACGCCATACCGTCGAAGTCAGTAGAATATTGAGTGAGGCAATTTTTCTTCTCCATGGAATCTCCAGTGTCATCTTTAACCACTTAGCATGCTGGTTGAACATCGAATCAACAATATGGATAAAAGCCTCATAACAATTGAATAGCCCGTGCCTACCGGTAAGCAGATAACCTTCCAGCCAGCCTTCGCATTGGTGCTCGCTCAGCATTTCCATCACCCGGCCTGCTGGAGCCAGGAACTCGTCATGTTCTTTTATGCCAGCGTTCCATTGCCGGTCGGTCACAGCAAATACTTCTTCCAGGCGATTGGAAACCGTTTCGTCTGGCCCAAAAATGCGGAAGTTATCCGGGTTCAGCTTAATCAGGTCCCGCAAAAAACGGCCGCTGACATGCACATCACCTTCACCGGTGATGCCATGGTCTTTCACATCAACCATGTAATCCCTGAATTCCGGGATCCGGAGGTCGTGCATTAACAATCCACCGTTCGCCTGCGGATTGGCCCCCATCCGGCGGTTGCCTTTTGGTACAAGGTCAGTCAGTTCAGCTTTTAAGGTACCGTTATTATCAAAAAGTTCTTCCGGATGATAGCTTTTCATCCAGCTTTCCAACTGCTGCAAATGTTCGGCAGGTGCCGAAGCAGATACGGATATTGGTACCTGGTGCGAACGGAATGTCCCTTCGATCTGCTGGCCATCTACCGTTTTAGGGCCTGTCCAGCCTTTGGGAGATCGCAGGATGATCATAGGCCAGCGTGGTCTTGCCAGATCATTATTATCGGCGCGTTGTTTGATCGCTTGAATTTGAGTAATAGCTTCGTCCAAAGCCGCGGCCATCAGTTGATGCATCACCATAGGGTCGTCACCCTCTACAAAAATCGGATTCCAGCCATAGCCGCGGAACAGTTGCTCTAACTCTTCGTGTGTGATCCTCGCTAAAACCGTTGGATTTGATATTTTATAACCGTTTAAATGGAGTATTGGTAATACGGTACCGTCTGTTAGCGGGTTTAAGAATTTATTAGAATGCCAGGCGGTTGCCAAAGGCCCGGTCTCCGCTTCACCATCTCCAACTACACAGGCAACAATTAATTTGGGGTTATCCAAAACTGCGCCAAAAGCATGGCTCAAAGAATAACCCAATTCACCACCCTCGTGGATTGATCCCGGCGTTTGCGGCGAAGCATGGCTGGAAATACCGCCAGGATAGGAGAATTGGGTAAATAGTTTTTTTAATCCGTCTTCATCCGCAGTGATCGCAGGATATACCTCGCTATAAGTTCCCTCAAGGTAAGTACCGGCCACAACAGCCGGACCACCATGACCAGGCCCGGAAATATAGATCATATCCAGGTCGTGCTGTTTAATGGTCCGGTTTAGGTGTGTATAGATAAAATTTTGGCCAGGGGTAGTGCCCCAATGCCCGAGCAGCATGTTTTTGATATGCTCCAGTTTAAGCGGCTTCTTCAATAAAGGGTTATCGCGCAGGTAAAGCTGGCCAACCGATAAGTAATTAGCGGCGCGCCAATAGGCATGAATGTTTTTTAACAGACTCGCGGATAAAGGCGCGGCTTGATTTGTTGCAGTTTCGGGTACGATATTCATCTTTGATTTTTTTTGTAGAAGTCAATTATTTCCGGGCGGTCATTTCGCTGACGGTTTTGGCAATCATCCATTCTTCATCCGTAGGGATGATACGAACTGTTACCTTTCCGGTAGCTGTCGAGATGAGGTCGTTATTTTTGTTATTCAGTTTTTTATCCAGTTCAATGCCTAAAAAGTCCATATTTTCGCAAATTCGCGACCGAATGATCGGAGCGTTCTCGCCAATCCCCCCGGAAAAAATAAGCGTATCCAAACCACCCAATACCGCCGAATAGGCTCCGATCCATTTTTTGAGCTGGTAGCAAAAGTGATTGACAGCGTCAGCAGCCTTTGTATCGTTGTCTTCCTGTTGCAACAGGTCGCCCATATCACCACTGGTGCCGGATATGCCCAGCAAACCGGACTCATGGTTGATGAGGTGGTTGAACTGATTGGGACTTAGTTTTTCTTTTATGATCATTACCCAGGCTACACCGGGATCAAGATCGCCGGAACGGCTGCTCATGGGTAAACCACCAGCTGGGGTAAAGCCCATACTGGTATCGATGCTTTTGCCTTTGTATACCGCAGTCAAACTTGCGCCGTTGCCTAAGTGTGCGATAATGACACGACCATGCGCTACTTTTTTACCGGCTATCTTTTCCAGTTCGTTCATTAGATATTGGCAAGAAATGCCATGAAAGCCATATTTATGTACACCATGTTTTCCAAAGCGGCGCGGAATGGGCAGTAGTTTGGCTACGGTTGGCATATCCTGGTGAAAGAAAGTATCGAAACAGGCATATTGCCGTGTTTTAGGGTGGCGCTTTTGAAAGGCCTCGATCAGTTTGATTTCGTTGGGCAGGTGATCAGGATCATAGGGAATAATTTCTTTTAGGTCTGCAAGTAAAGCAGGCGTGATCAAAGCCGGGGCGGTATGCTCCATCCCATGTACCACACGATGTCCTATGGCTTTTATTTTTTTTGGATCCACCTTTAAATCCAGCCATTCCATCAAATGATTGATAGCTGATAGATAATCAGTGGCTTTGATGGATAATGTATCCTGTTCCTCTTTTTGTTTAAATATTAGCTGAACCCCAGGTAAACCGATTCGAGTCACCT
Organism: Mucilaginibacter gilvus; assembly: GCF_004054195.1. Lineage (GTDB taxonomy): Bacteria > Bacteroidota > Bacteroidia > Sphingobacteriales > Sphingobacteriaceae > Mucilaginibacter > Mucilaginibacter gilvus. The sequence goes on from NZ_SBIW01000030.1 coordinate 5,392, forward strand.
GCCCGCTCATAATTTTGACCAACGGGTTCCTAGTCTGATAAAGCGCGAATTTAATGCTGGATGATCCGCCGTTGACCGTTAATATCATACCAAATGATCTGACGTGATGTTTACTAATGGTAAGCCTTCTTCGATTCTTTTCACATTCTCAATGTTCGAATAGATCAGATTGATGTTCAGATCCTCATAATGGTACATCCGGTATTGCAGCACGGTGCCCAAACCCGATTCTCCCTGACCTATAAGTTCGTCAATATATTTTAAAGCACCGGCCTTGGCCATTTCCTTAGCTTCGGAGCGCAGGCTGTAATCCTTCCAAGTTTTACCATCAGGCAAGGACTTATCGACTGTTGTTAATTTCTCGGATCGAGGTAATTGGGAAGCGTTGCCAAACACTTCGGTTACCGATGTCTCATTCCTAAAGACACGGAAATACCGTGTGCAAGTGCTATTGGACATATGAGTTTAATGCTTAAATATCACCGTTGAGAACCCAAACGGCTATAAGTAGATATATACAGAATTTATCAATTTACATGCGGTATATGTTATGATTATCCAACCGTTCGACAGGTTATTTGTTTGCCGGTAATCGCTTTCTTTTCATCGCTTTAATTAGTTGTACATATGCTGATAATATTGATCGGCCAGACGGCTGGCCTCGAATGCCGGCACGATGTCCGTCGCTGCCTGCTTAACTATATTTAGCCATTGCGGTTGATCGCTATAATAGGTAGGAAGTACGGTTTTTTCTAAAACGGCCATCATGCTTTCGTATTCCAGCTTGTCTTTATCGTTAGCTGATTGGTCAGCTGCCGGTTATATGACAAAACAGTTTTCTTTGTCCCTGGCAAACTCAGGTACCCAGCCATCTGGCATCGATAGATTGATGGCACAGTTCATGGCTGCTGCCATGCCACTTGTACCAGAAGCTTCCCGGTACATCCTTGGATTGTTTAGCCAAACATCAGCTAGCGAGTGTTGTGAAAATGTGCTTAAAGAAACCGATTTCACTTATAGTATTGAAAGTGATGCCACCCTGGAAGTTTACGCTGGCATTTCCCGCATTGAACAAGTCGTTACAAATTTTGTCACTAATGCGATGAAATATGCCCCTGATTCTAAAGACATCAAGATTCAAATCGAAAGATTTCCCGGCATGGTAAAAGTTTCAGTTATTGATAAGGGTGCCGGAATTCCGGCAAAAAACTTACCTTCCCTATTTGACCGATATTATAGAGTAGATCACAGTGGGGATACTTATACAGGCCTGGGGCTTGGGCTCTATTTATGTTCTGAAATTATTAAAAAACATAACGGGACGATTGGAGTAGATAGCGAAATAGGGATAGGAAGTACATTTTGGTTCACTTTGCCGACTTCATAATATTCTATTATAGTGATAGGTGCTTCCCGATCTTTAAATATTTTATGAGTTGAGAGAGGAGATACTCGACCATCATCACCATTTCTTATACGTTTAAGTCTTCACTTTCAATTCCTTGTTTAAAACAAAACTTGTTTTAAACTGTCTATCAATCAAGCGATAATAATTGGAGAGTTATTTTTAAACATTAACACAGGACACTAGTATAAATACTTATTACAAAAGTCAATTAGCTAAAAATTAAGCAGGATAAATCCTGCTCCGACCACAATAATTACTTTCAATACGAGGAAAGAAAGCAAATTAGTGAAAGTTTGTTTTTTCATTTTTGTTGATTCAACAACCACAAAAAATGAAAAATGGAGACTCCTGATTATAAAGCTTTATTCGATAATTCTCCGGTATTACTATTAATTGTTGATAAAGAGCTCACCATCCTTTCTGCAACAGATGCTTATTTAAGAGTAGTTAACAAATTAAACGCAATCATTGCGGGTAAAAATATTTTTGAAGTGTTGACGAATGCGGCCAACGAACCTGTTGCCGGTAGCATAGGTGACATGCAGTCTTCTTTAAAACGAGTCGTGCAATTTAAAACTACTGACACCATTAGCATCCCTATTTATACCAAGGTCACACCTGAAATAGCTATTAACCTAAAACAATTTCGGCTTACACATTCACCTGTATTGGATAAATTAGGTAATATAAAATATATCACCCAACGGCTTGAAGATGTAACAGAAATAGAAACATTGAAGGGGCTACTCGAACGAAAAACAAAGTCATTAGAACAGATCGCGGCCAGCGAGAAGCGGTATTACATGATGCTGATGAAGTCTCCATTTGCATTTTGTATCATGAAGGGTGGAGATATGGTAATCACCCTTGCCAATGACCTGATGAAAGATTTTTGGGGGAAAGGTAGAGATGTGGAAGGTAAAACATTGCTTCAGGTACTACCCGAAGTAAAAGATCAACCATTCCCTGAAATGATATTGTCCGTTCTAAAAACAGGCACCCCTGTCTATGCGAATGAAATAATTGCCCATCTGCGATATGACGATAAAATGGCAGATCGATATTTTAATATTGGTTACCAGCCTTTTCACGAAGAAGATGGGACTATATCCGGCGTGACCACAATTGCTTACGATGTAACCGAGCAGGTAACATCCCGCAAAAAAATAGAAGAAAGTGAACATCGCTATCAGGAAATGATATTTTCCTCCCCTTCCCTTATCGCCATTTTAAAAGGGGAAGAAATGATAATCGAGGTAGCCAACGATGCTATTTTAGAAACCTGGGGGAAAGGAAAAAATGTGATAGGCAAGCCATTGTTAACCGCTTTGCCGGAATTGGTTGGACATGGGTTTGATGATTTATTTAACGGGGTTTATACAACCGGCCAACCCCATTATGCTTACGAAATGCCGGTTTATTTTGTGCGTAATGGTCAAATGGAATTATCTTATTATACATTTATTTACCAGGCGCAAAGAGATACAGGGGGTAATATAAGTGGCGTGGCGGTTATCGGCAGGGAGGTAACTCCGGAGGCACTGTTAAACCAAAAGATAAAAGAAAGCGAAGAACTTTTTAGGAAGCTCTTAGATACCATGCCTCAAATAGCCTGGACAAATACAACTGATGGCGAAATAACTTTTTACAATCAACGATGGTATGACTATACCGGGTTAGATCATAAGCAAACCAATTTATTAGGATGTAAAACGGTCATTAACCCTGATGATTTACCAATTGCTTTAAACGAATATCGTTCAATTCGTGAAACAAGCGATGGCGGAGAGTTTCAAATCCGTGGTAAGAGTGCCGACGGATCTTACAGATGGCATTTGATCCGTTTAACGCCAATAAAAAATGATACCGGAGAAGTGCAATTATGGATTGGTACAGCAACTGATATACAAGAACTTAAGTTGCTGCAACAACAAAAAGATGATTTTATCAGCATTGCCAGCCATGAACTTAAAACACCTATAACCAGTTTAAAAGCTTCTTTGCAATTGCTGAACAGAATAAAGGATAACCCTACTAACATTATGTTGCCTAAACTTATTGTACAAGCAAATAAAAGTTTAGACAAAGTTAGCGTTCTGATGGATGACTTGTTAAATGCAAGTATTGCAAATGAAGGGCAACTCCACATCAACAAAAAACGGATCAATCTTTCTGAATTGATAGAAGAGTGCTGCCCGCATGTGCGCACTGAAGGTATTTATACCATCATAACGGAAGGGGATACGGATGTTGAGGTATATGCTGATGCTGCGCGAATAGACCAGGTGGTGATCAATTTTGTTAATAATGCTATAAAATATTCAGCCGATTCAAAAGAGATCCGAATTTTTATTGAGAAAGTAAATGATATGGCTAAAGTATCGATTATAGATAAAGGGCCAGGTATTCCGCCGGATAAATTACTTCATTTATTTGATCGTTTTTACCGGGTAGATAGTAGCGGAAGTCAGTATTCCGGGTTAGGACTTGGATTGTACATATCAGCTGAAATCATCAAAAAGCACAACGGTCAGATTGGCGTTAACAGCGAATTGGGCAAAGGAAGCACGTTTTGGTTTACCTTGCCTATAGCTTAATGCGAGTTTTGTAAAGCTCGATGCGCAACTCTGTCGGAATATCTATCAAAGGACGTAGAGGACTTCAAATTTCAGCATCAACAATATTTCGTGGCTAATATTAAAAATAGAGATTCACAACTTGCAAATCCTTTGCGGTTCCCGAAAAAAACTTCCCTCTATCCACGGAATGGGCGAGAATAATCATTGGATACTTTTAACAAACAAATCTATTCAAATCTTTGATAAATGATTCGAGGCTCTCCCTAAGGGGTGCCGGGGGGGAGAATGACGCATTCATATGCCTATGGAAATATTTGATATTTTTCTTAAATCTTCCAAGAAATAGTTCGAGAATTGCCCAGTGTGGGCTGGATCATTGTCTATTCGGTTAGCCTGCTAAACGCTTCAAATCCTTGATAAAATGGTTCGAGACTATTCCCCTACGGGCTGGCAAAGGGGAAGATCATCACATTCATTTATTGATGAAAATATTCGATAATTTCCTTAAATCTTCCATAAAATAGTTCGAAAATTGTCCAATTTGGACTGAGTGTTTTACGATGCGATTAACCAGCGAAACATTTCAAATCACTTTAAAAAAGTTAAAAATTCAAACCACAGGCAACTAATTCGCTTTTGAAAGCAAAGGAGATTTTTTTATCTATTTCGTCTTAAATAGGCTGCTTTATTATGCTAATACCGGATGTAGATTTGTTTTACCTGCTTGATATACGAACTTACAACTCTTAAATCGTAGGTACTTAGTTTTCAATTATTTGCTTTTGCGGTTACCATAAAGCAAGCGCTGAATATCCTCGTATTTGTAGTAAAGTATACCTCCAATTTTCGTATAATTCAGCGTACCGTTTACTCTTAGCGTCTGAAGAGTTCCAGGTGAAATTTTTAGCAGGTTTTTTACTTGATAGCTTTTGAGCCATTTGGAATTCTCCGAAATGGGCTTGCCTTGAAATAAATTTTTAAGGTCATTTAAAAGTAGTTCCCTAAACTCGTTTAGATCTTCTTTAGTTATAATTTCTGTTGCCATAATTAAATGATTGAAGTACAAAACTGCCTTAAAGATTTAATTTAAATTGACAAGCTTTTCGGTAGTACCGATGTTTTTTTTAATTTTTAATACATGGAAATATAGTCGTTTTATAAAACGTGCTCGAAGCGTTAAACGTGATGAAAGTAGTACAGTCTTTAACTTTTAAAATACAGAAGTTAATTTTGATATTAAGCTTATTTTAGCGATATTTAAATTACAGTTCTTTCAAAACCAGTCAAATGAAATTAAAATATTCGGTTACTTAATCGGTTACCAAGGCATATTTTAAAAACATAAATTATTGATAGTCTTTACGATAGCGTCATGGTTCGAGTCCCGTCCATTCCGCAGAAAAAAAAAAGCGCTTAGAGAGATCTAAGCGCTTTTTTTATTTGGTGCGTAATGCGCTGTTATCGCGTGAAAGTTCGGAGTTTTAAAAACCCTCTTCCGAAACACGGAAGAGGGGGATATACTGGTTACCACTTTCACCGACCCCAGCTGGACATCATTGTTTGTGTCCATAAAAGGCCTCGTAACCGAAGTTGGGGGGCTGATGACCCATGGCGCGGTTATAGCACGTGAGTATGGCTTACCGGCGGTTATTGGGGTGGATAACGCCACCAGGCTGATCAAAGACGGACTAAGGATAAGGGTGAACGGAACGGACGGATTTATAGAAGTACTATAAATGGAGAGGGAAGTTCCGATAGTGGTTCCCGAGTGCTATTTATCGCCACACATAATACAATGCCCCGTTTTTGTCGTCGGTGATAAAAAAGGAGTTGGCATCATTCATCATTACATCACAGGGGCGGCCAAGTCGGTCGCTCTTCTTTTTCCCCATCTGGAAGTTGGTTGCAATTTCTACATACTTGTCCTTTCCGGTAATCATCACCACGGCGTTGCCGCGCTGCCGCCAGGTACTCGTAGAACCGTGGAGTGCTACCAGGAAATTGCCGTTTAACTGCGGATCATTAAAATTACCGAACATATCGAACCCTAAAGGGGCGGAATGTGCTTTAAAACCGCAATAGGCAAGCGGTGGCTTAGCTGGCACTTTTATATTTTGAATTTTGGCCGAATCCATCATTTGGCGGTCGGGGTAAATTTGTTGTTTATATTGTGCGTACCAAGGCCAGCCGTAGTTTTTGCCCTGCTCAATGGTGCCAAAAAGGTCTTCGGGATTGTCGGGCTTCATCAAGTCGCGGCTCATAAAAGTACCCCAAAGCTTATCGCCCACCCATTTAATAGCTACCGAATTTCGTACACCGCTTGCATAGGTTTTTTGTCCGCTGCCATCCGGGTTCATTTCTATGATGGAGGCTCTTATCGCTTCCTTTTCTATGCAGGCATTGCAACTGCTGCCTACGCTCACGTAAATTTTACCGTTATGCTGCGCCAGGCTGCGGGTGAGGTGCCAGCCACCATATTTATAATCGAGGCCCTGCTCGGGGAAACGCGCCAGGATTTTTGGTGTTCCACGCAATGCGCTATCACCGGCGTGGTATTCGTAACGAGAGAGTTTGCCGGTTTCGGCTATGTAAATGTAGTTTACGCCCTTATCGGTATAAAACATTACCTGGTTGGGGTTATGCAGTTTCTCTGCGAAAAGGGTGGTTTTTTTGAACTGTTTGCTGCCGTTATCCCATTTCTCGAAAAGGTAAATTTTACCGCGCTTATTATCTGCCAGGCTATGCATATCGGTACCAAACAACCGGCCATCCGGGCTTTTGGTCAGGAACCGCAGGCGGCGCAAACCCTCGGCGGCGATAGCGATATGGTACCCTTTTGGGATTTTAAGATCCATGGTAACGCCTTTCTTCAGGGCTACGCGTTGCTGCTCAAGCTGTACCTGCGCGGCGGTATTCAAATAAATAAAAAGCAGCAGGGTGGTTGTAGCAAAGCGGGAAAGCATCGTTTTTCTTTGCAGCAATTTATCAAAATAAAAGAGGAAAGGACGGGGACGCGACAAGAATTTTTAAATATAAAAGCAGGCTTAATTTACCTTTAACCACCCCGTGATGCTCATGCGCGATTTAGTGGTAACCATTACTTCGTGCGCCATCTCGGTGCTTTTAAAAAACACGCTTTTGCCATTGGTTGGCGAGATACGTTGTTCACGATCTGAATGGTGAATGCACAGCTCGCCGCCGTCTGCCAACACCCAGTCTGTATTAAGGTACATGATCATAGAGTAGGCGCGCCTGCCGTTATTTTGAAACTGGTCGATATGTTTTTTGTAGAAGGCACCTTTTTCGTACAGGGTATAATGAAATTCATAGCCGGTAATGCCGGTGTAACAGGTGCGGTTAAGGTATTCGATGAAGCTGTCCATCAAGTCGAAGAAAGCGTTTTCGTGCGGGTCATTATGCTCGCGGCCCAGCCAGTAAATGCTGTCGCCCCGTACCAGTTTATTGTGCGCTATTAGTTTATCGTTCCCGGTGCCGGCGGCAAGCATCAGCTTATCTTTAAATAAACCAATGAGGTTGTCTTTTAGGTGGCCGGATAAGGCGAGGCTCAAAAAATCTTCGGAGATACCCACCTGGGTATCCAGATAGGTGTCGATAAGATCGCTAAAGGTTTGTTCCAAGGGGGTGCATCGCAAAGCGCGATCCTGCATTTTGGTGAAGGTAGTTTTAATAAACGGTATTGCTGGTATGCCCGCCGGTTCAAACCATTTGCGTTTAAGGGAGTTGTTTACGGGTATGCAATATTCATCCAAACAACAGGCTACGCCCATTATGATAGGTGCTGAGGTTTTTATAGAGCCGGGGCAAACGGCGGAAGAGATAAATACCTGGTTTTTGCGACTGAAGGAGGCAGGCATGGTAGTTACGCGGATCCGCCTCTTTGAAACCTATATGCACCAGCCCAATGGGGTTTGGGATTATACGTTGTTTGATGTGGCCTATAAGGCAGCCGAAAAGTATGGCATTAAAATATATGGCAACCTGTTCCCTGCTACCGCTTTTACCGACCTTGGCGGGTTGAAGTTCCCCAACGATGAGACGCATTTGCGTTCAATAGCAAACTACATTAAAAATGTGGTGACGCATTTTAAACAGTTTAAATCATGTTACGGCTGGGTGCCGGTGAATGAGCCGGGCCTGGGTCATTTCCCACAGGAGGAGTTCGCCACAGATAAATATGGAGAGTGGAAGGCCGCGCAGGCAAACCCCGAATATAACAGTAACGGGTACGATCATTTTGATTTTGCCGATGAGCGTTTTCACCTGTATTACAACACTTGGTTTTTGCAATGGCTGACTAATGAGATCCATCAATACGATGCGGGTAGCATTATCCATGTGAATAACCACGCCATATTTAACCACGTAGCTGAGTACGATTTTACCGCGTGGCGGAATTTTTTAACGAGCCTGGGCGGTTCGGCGCACGCCAGCTGGCACTTTGGCTATTTTAACCGCCGGCAATATGCAATGGCTGTGGCAGCCAATTGCGCCATTATCCGCTCCGGTGCGGGCGAGATCCCCTGGTTTATGACGGAGTTACAGGGAGGAAACAATACTTACAGTGGTTTTTTATCGCTCTGTCCAACCGCGGCAGAAATAAGCCAGTGGTTGTGGATAGCCATCGGTACAGAAAGCAAGGGCGCTATATTCTGGTGCCTTAACCCGCGCTCCTCGGGCATTGAGGCAGGGGAATGGGCCATGCTGAACTACCTGAACGAACCAAGCGACCGGATGCTGGCGGCAACCGAAATAACCGAAGTGCTTAGCCAAAACGCTGAGCTGTTTGAGCACGCTAAGGAGGTAGAATCGGGCATCAACATCCTTTACACCCGCGAATCGCTTTGGGTGGAAAGGAAACTGCAGATAGGCGGCAAAAGTTATGAAAGCCGGGATGAGGGTGGAGTGATGAAATCTGCCCTGGGCTATTTTGAGGCATTAAGCGAATGCGGGCTCCAGGCCAATTTTAAAGAGATAAGCGAGTTTGATTTCGCTAAAGCCAACTACAGCGGCATCAGTATTATCCTCGCGCACCAAATAGCTATCCCATCTAAATATTGGCCTTTGCTAACTGCCTTTGTGCAAAAGGGGGGCAAATTAATTGCCGACGGCTTAACGGGCTATTACGATGAGAACGCGGTTGGCACCATGCGCCTGGGGTTCCCTATGAGGGATCTGTTTGGTGCCGATATACTGGAATATAAAGCCATAGAGGAAGTGCAGGATATTACCATTGATGGCATTACGCTGCCCGCATTTGGCTGGGTAGGGCTGCTGCGCCCAACAACCGGCACAGCGATAGCAAGCGAGAATAATGCTGCACTGGCCATTAAAAACAAATATGGCAAAGGTATTACCTGGTGGATTCCCTCATTGTTGGGACTGGGCAGCCGGGTACTGGAAGATTATAGTCATTTGAACCGGTTCCTGAAAAAGGCGCTCGATCACTCCACCAAACACAGTGCTTTTATCTTCGATACCCCGCAAAAAAAGATGCTGATGAAAACAATGCGGAGTGGTGATAGTATTATCACCATCATCATTAATAAATCGGCTGAGCGAAGGGAGGTTAAATTGTTGACGCAAGTTGCATCCCCGGAGCCGACGGTGCTGTTTGCCAACAAGGGCGGCAAAACCGGCGGCAATCATATCAGCATTGATACAGAAGAAACTATGGTTATCAAATGGGAATAATTTTAATTTAGCATTTTGATTTTGCCCTCGATATGAAAAAATTATTGCTGATCATTACCTGTTTTATAAGCACCATCGCGTTAGCGGATGCCCCGAAGATCATCATCCCGCTTGGCGGCAATGCCTGGGTGAACGGCAGCGCGCTAATAACCGACGATGGGCTGATGCAGTGGACGAGCCCAAAATCAGCCGCTGATATTTATTTCAGGGTGCCATCCGCGCAACAGCTTAACTTGTCGTTACGCCTGCGTGTCCCGGCTGGTAAAAGCACCATCAGCATCACCATTGGCAAAACAGCGTTCACAAAAGAGTTAAGTAATGCCGCTTTCGACACCATAGCCATTGGTAAAGTAAATATCGCGCAGGCGGGTTATGTAAAAGTTAGTCTGAAAGGATTAAACAGAACGGGTGCCCGATATGCTGATGTAACCGATCTTATCCTTACAAGCGCGACTGACGCAAATAAGTTTACCTATGTAAGAGTGGGTTCCTCGTACCATTTCGGCAGGAGGGGACCGTCGGTGCATTTGCGGTACGATATCCCGGGAGAGATAAAGAAAGAAGTAAAATGGTTTTATAACGAGATAAGCGTTCCCCCAAAAATGGATGTGGTAGGCTCGTATTTTATGGCCGATGGTTTTAGCGGCGGCTACTTTGGGATGCAGGTAAATTCCCCAACCGAGCGTCGGCTGCTGTTTTCGGTATGGAGCCCTTTCACTACTGACGACCCTAAAAGTATTCCCGACAGCCTTAAAGTAAAACTTTTGAAGAAGGGCAGCACCGTACACGGCGGAGAGTTTGGCGACGAAGGCTCGGGCGGGCAAAGCTATATGCTCTACCCATGGCAAGCCGGAAAAACGTACGCGTTTCTGCTCCGTGCAGAACCTGATAAAGCCAGCAAGCATACCACTTATACCGCATGGTTTAATGATGTTGCCGCGGGCAAATGGCTGTTGGTAGCCAGTTTCAGCAGGCCGCAAACCAATGCCTATTTAACCAGCCTCTATTCTTTTGTAGAGAACTTTGAACCAGATAGCGGCAACCAGGTACGCCTGGCAAACTTTAAAAACCAATGGCTGGGCGATAGCAACAATAACTGGCACGAAACCACCGGCGCTACCTACACCGGCGATGCCACCGCGAAGGCCAACTACCGTAAAGATTACGCCGGTGGTAGCAATGGCGCGATGTTCTTTTTAAAAAATGGCGGCTTTTTTGATGAATTGGTGCCATTGAACACGCCGTTTAAAAGAAATACAAGCGGACATGCGTCGGTTATCGATATAAAGAGTTTACCCAGCGAATAATTCATCCCCTTAGCGCTTTGCTGCTCCCGGTTTTCCCACGCTTGTTGTTTCACTTTCAATGGAGAACACTTGTTTTAAAAACAATGTTGACTGTCAGTATTTTACAGTTTTTTGTGAAACACTTTGGAACGCCCCTGTGCTTTAAATAAGTAATATAAGAAGTTGATATATACCTGATTGTGTGAATTTTTAAAATTATAAATGACGAGCCAGAAACAGTCTGGCTGACGGAGAAATTGTCTTTTAAGGGCGACGCTGTATTATACCAATTGGTATTTTTAAATTCCTGAGTGTTTAAATTTTTATGCCGCTACTTGTTTTGTGTTTGCGGTGGAATAGCAAAGTGTAAAATATACCAATTGGTATGCAAATTATTTGTGGTTTTTATTCCAGCCTATTTTAAGTTTACCCTCTTCTTCGTGCGCGCGGATGTGGAGAACGATCCCTTTAAAGCGCTTCTTTTTCAATTCCTCTTTGTCGGTTATCTCCGCGTCGTTTTTAGGGTTACGTAATGGCACATCTAAAGCTATATCGGTACCATTGGTGAGCCCGTACACCCCGGCTACATCCATATTTAACACGCTTGAACTGATCTCCATAGGGTTAATGGTGATCTTATCCCCCATTAAATCAAAATCGCCGTTTAGGGCGGAAAGGGTGATGTTATCAAGATCGCGGAAAGGAAACGCGAACTTACCAACGCTCTTAATTGGCTTAAAGTTTAATAGCGCACCGTCCTTTAAATTGATCAATACTTTACCTCTTATAGAGTGCTTTACAATATCACCGGTATTGGTGATGGAACCGGTGGTGCTTGTTCTGGCCGAAAGCAGGCCTTTTAGGTTTTCATTGGTCAGATCTGTTAACCCAAAGTTGTCAAAAGCATAAAAGAACTGGCTCACGTTTACATCGCTTATAGTAGTTGCCACTATAAAATCGTTCACTTTGTTTTTTTGCACCAAATTGCCATTTAGTTTTAACGAGCCGCCAGCTGTTTTAAGGCTAACCTGATTAATGCGGATGCCGTCCTCAGAGAGCAGCAGATCGGCATTTACATTGGTAGCCAAAAATTTGCGGTAATGCAGTTCGTTGATCCGCATGTGCATATCTGCCTTGGCGTTGTTAAGTACCGTAGCTAATTGTTCAATCACGTTATCGCTATTTGCCCGTTTAGCCGGTTTGCCCGATGGTTTGGCAGTGTTTAAAAAGCCCAGGAACTCCGCCAGGTATAATTGCGGACTGGTTACCTGCCAGCTGATCAGTATTTTTTCGGGTGCGCTGTAGTACAGGTTCAAAAAGTTCTTCACCTGTCCCTCCATCCGCACAATGCTTTGCCCGCTTTGCAGGCGAATGTTTTTTAGCAGCAGATCGTTACCCGTAAAATTAAGCGAGATGGACGAATTAGTTAACTTAAGGTTGCGGGGAATATAGTTGATGCCCACATTACTCAGGTCGATGGTTCCGCTTACTACCGGCTTATTCAGCTTAAGGTTTACGATGTCGGCTTTGTATTTCAGGTTCATTTCGGCATTACCGCCGGTAAACCTGGCCACATTGCTGCCCAGTAAATTGTTAAAGTTGGTCACAGGAAACTTAGATCTGAAATTGCCTGTAGCTATCGGTACCTCCAGGTTGGTGACGCTACCCGTATCAATGGTAAAAGGTAAATGGCTGTAGCTTCCTTTAAATTTGTTCAAACGGATAATGGAGTTCGCATCAGAAAAGCCCTTGCCTTTGATGTTCTCGTTGGTAAATACTGCGTTAAAGTTACAGGCATCAATAATTGCGCCCGGTATAGTGAGCCGGTTGTCATTTACCACACTGGTTACATAAAAGTAAGGGTCGCCGCCACCAAAACTGCCGGAGATAATTGCTTTAACACCGATGGGTTTATCTAAGTTAAATTTATTTAGCGTACGCTGTATGTTGGGTGCTAACAAGGCAGCAGCCCTGCTCCAAAGCAACTTGTCGTTTGTTAAATGGAAGGCAAAACTGTCGTCGCCTTTACCGGTAACAAACATAGTATTCAGCCCAAAAACATCGCCACCGATATCAAAATCGTTCGACTTGACGGTTATTCTCCCGGTTTTTTCATTAAAGCCCGCATCCAGATTGGTAGTTATTTGTTTGTTTTTTATAAAACTGCCTCTTTTGGTGTTAAACGCGAGATTTTTGGCCAATACATTTAAATGAACATTGGCATGCCAGCCGGTATCCGGATAGGTCATTTTGCCGTTCAGATCATCCACAGCAAAATTAAACAGCTTATGGCTTTTTTGATTGTTGATGGTAAAATCAACATTGCTGAGGCTGAACTTTTTTAATTGAGTTGAAGAACCGCCCTCGTTGGCATCTGCTTTAATACTATCTTTTTTCCCTTTCTTAAAAACAGCGGTGTTGCTATAGCCGGTACTATCGGTATATAAGTCTATGGATGCGTTGTTTATGCCGATATAATTGATGCTGATAACGCCGCGGAACAATGCCCCTGCATTTACCGATACGTTAAAATCCTTAGAATCGAGCAGGGTATGATGATGTTTGGGGAATTGCCTGTCGCGGATAACCACGTTCTTGAGGGCCAGCGATACATCCGGGAAGTTGGAAAAGAACGAAGGTTTGATATCGCCTACGGTTAAGGTGCCGTCTAAATTCTCATTTAATTTTTTGATTACCTGCGCCAGCACTTTTTCTTTATTGTTGGCTACATAAACAGTTACGCCTACAGCCAGTAGGATGAACAGCAAGATCAAGGCTCCCAGTATTTTCAATGAAATTTTTAACCACTTAGGCATCACGAATAATTTATCTTACAAAGGTTATTGGGCCATTTTGTTTTAGTTTATGTCGTGGTAACTAACATATTACGTTATTATGCACCATTTTTAGAAATATTGAAGAAAAAGGGCATAAAAGAGGCAGTCACATCGTGACCACCTCGTTAGATCAAATGCGACATTACTTTTTTACAGATGTGATCCACCAGGTATTACCAAACGGATCACTTACGCCGCAGGTACGGCCGTAATCCTGGTCGCTTAGTTCCATTACCGTGGTTGCGCCGTTTTCAGTGGCAAGTTTGTAGGTTACATCCGCGTCGTCTACGTAAATAAAAAGGTTGGCATTGGCCACTGCCCATTGATTGCTGGCTTCGCAGAACATAATGGTGCAACCGCTGATCATGAGTTCGGCGTGCATAATGTTGTCGGTATCATCGCGCAAGCGTTTCATGCCGGCATCAGCATTAAAAACCGTTTGGGTAAAATCGATAAACCCGGCTGCGTTCTTCAGCATCAGGTAAGGCATAATAGCCTGGTGTACTTTTGGGATCTCCATTGTTTTTTTGTTGATTAATTAAATAATACATCAAAAGTAGCTTGCTCCGAGGGGCCAAAATTGGAAAAACACGACATCATTCCGCCTCTTTCCATTCGGTGCCCTCGTTATTGCCCGAGAAATATGTTTTGGGATGATAGCCCGAAAACTCCTTAAAATCGTGAATGAAATGTGATTGATCGTAATAACCGCAATCGTAAGCGATCTCGGTAAGCGAGCGGTTTTTGTCCCGATACTTTTCTATAGCCGCCTGGAAGCGGATAATGCGCGAATACAGCTTGGGACTGAAGCCCGCAAACTCCTTAAAATTACGTTCGAACTGCCGGGTGGAGAGAAAATGTTTTTGCGCCAGTGCATCAACAGTAACCGTGCCTTTACTTTTAATGATATAGCCAATTGCCTTAAAAACCGGGGGTGGTTGTTTATGGTACCGAGTTAGCTGCGATTCGAAGAAAGTGATTAGGATGGCGGCACGCTCGTAATTATCAGCTGCCAACATTATTTTTTCTTCGATATCCTTGCCGGCCTGGCCTAATAAAGCTGGTAAGTGCACCTGTTGATTGGTAATTGCCGATGCCGGGACGCCAAACAGCGCGGCAATAGCATAAGGGTACAAGTACACACCAAAAATGCCAAATGCTTCTTGTGTATGAAACCGGCTGAAACTTTGGGATGGACCGCCAACACCCGAAGTGAAGGATGGGCTGGACGAACCATCCGCAGCAATATCGGTAAAGCGCCCTTTGTAATGGAAAACCAACTCGCAGCAACCATCGGCCATGGAGCGGTGGGTATAGGGTTGGGCCGGGGTAACACCGTCATGCTCCAGCACCCAAAAAAAGCGCACGTATTGCGATAGGGTAGGTTTGCAAGGGATGGTGTAGTAGTTCATTGAAATGCAGATGCTTATGCGTTAGCTGTATCAAATATAAGCATCTGCAGAAAAGCAACCATGTTTATTTCGCCAGTTCTTCAAATAGCTCATCCAGGCGCCAGTGCGAATCCTTAAGGCCGCGTTCCATGCCCGATTGGATCATGCCATCCCTATCGTCAACGGATTGAAAAACAGATTGCACGACCACCCTGGTACGGCCGCCGGGCAGTTCTTCCAGCCTTGCGGTTTCTAATGATACGTGGCCCGGTTCGGGCATCCCTTCAAATTCAAAAGTTTGAATGATGCGTTCCGGGGCGGATACCTCGTGCATTACGCCATGAAAGCCGTAGGCATTACCCTGCGCGTCGGAATGTACGTAACGGTAATAGCCGCCGCTGCGGGCATCCCATTTATCAATTTTCATAGTTAATTCGCGCGGGCCAAGCCAGCGTGGCACCAGTTCGGGGTCGGTAAATACTTTGAATACCAATTCGCGCGGAGCATCAAACTCGCGGGTGATAAACAGGTCCTGTTTGCCGGGTTCGGCTTTTATGGTTGTTTCGTTTTTGCTTGCCATAGCGGTATTATTTAGTTTTTGTGTTATTCAAATTTTCGTTCAGGCGGAATTCAACAATTTTGGTGATCAGTTCTAATGGCATGGGTTTATTTAACGGGAATTGTATGGAGCCTTTTGCGCTTTTGTAACCTGCGATATCGGCGGCAAAAACCTCCACGGCTAACGAGCCCGGGTAAAAACCTATGTGCTTTTCGTAAGCCGCGTAATGCGCCAGCAAGCCTTTATATTTATAGGTAGGGATTGCATAACTGATGCTTTCTTCGGCCTGCGGCATCACTTTCAATATGGTATCTTTTACCTGGCGCATTGCGTTTTGTGTTGCTTCAGAGAACCAGCTAAAATACTCTTCAACATCTTTTGGGGTTCTCATGGTGCTTACTTATTATTATACGCAGCTTCCAATCCGGCTACATCTAATTTTACCATCTTCATCATGGCTTGCATGGCGCGTTGTGCCCCGGCAGGGTCGGCACCGCCAAGGCATTTGCCTAAGGCATCGGGAATGATCTGCCATGAAACGCCGTACTTGTCAGTTATCCAGCCACATCTTGAGGGTGTACCTTCTTCGGCAATTTTATCCCATAGCTCGTCCACTTCGGCCTGGTCTTTGCATTTTACAAAAAAGGATATGGCCGGGTTCTCTATCTTATAATATGGGCCGCCATCCAGTATCATAAACTCTACTCCCTCCAGCTCAAATGTAGCTGTGAAAACCTGCCCTTTTTTCCCTGGGCGCTCATCGGGGTGATTACGGACATCCTTTATTTTTGAATTTCTAAAAACGGAGGTGTAGTAATGGATAGCCTCTTCTACTTTGCCATCGAACCATAAAAACGGTGATATCTTTTGCATAATATTTTAGTTTATTTTGTTATCAAAAATACTGTCGCTCCTTTACTCCCGCGGGGTGGTAATGCGACCATTTAACGGGCTGAAAGCGCCGCACCTATTATTTAGCCTTTAGTTCATCTAAAATATCGTCCATCCGGTCGAACTTATCGGCCCAAAGCTTGCGGTATCGCTCTATCCACTCCGATACCTCGTTTAATTGTTCCAGCTTTGCTTCGCAATACCGTTCGCGGCCCTGCTTTTTCATTTCTATCAGCCCGCATTCCATCAATATTTTAATATGTTGCGAGATGGCAGGGCGGCTCACCTCAAAATTATCGGCTATGCTGTTTAAATTTAAGGGCTTATAGGCTATTAAATTGATAATATCTCTGCGGGTTGGGTCGGCAATGGCCTGGAAAACATCTCTTCTCATCAATACATTATGTAAGCGTTCGCTTACAAATATAATAGGTAAGCATTTGCTTACGCAAATTTATTTTAAAATAATTTTGATCGATATAAACCTGCCTGCACGGCAGTTGCCGGATTGTATGTCGGCTGCCTGTCTTACAGGTATGGTGTGGAGCAAGCTTCGGGGTATGGTGCCGCAACTTTACAAACAAAAAACTATCGGTAAAGAAGCAAAAAAGTGTAAACCCTGTTAAAAGTTCAACTCATTGGTTATTAATTTTTTACAAAAATATTTTTTGAATAGTGTAAACTTTTGTAAACCCAATTACGTGCTCAATGTAGTGAAAACGCTTGCCGGCACGCCCGAAAATAATGATACGGATTTGCGGAACCGGCCGGAAGCGACGAGTTATAACCCCCGAAACATTTTCACCGCCCGACTATATGCAACCAAGCATTTTTTATTACTAATTTTATCATCTATGAAAAACACACCAACCTTGTACGATTGGGTGGGCGGTAATGAGACTTTAGAAAACCTCACCAAAGTTTTTTACGAAAAAGTATTGCATGATGATCTGCTGGAGCCGGTTTTTAAAAACATGTCGGCAGTGCATACCAAACACGTGGCGCATTTTATAGCCGAAGTTTTTGGCGGTCCCCCGTTATATACGCAGGGCGACGATGGCAGCCACGGCAAAATGGTGGCGCACCACGTGGGTAAGCTATTGAGCGAAGAGCAGCGCAAACGCTGGATAGCTCTGTTGCTGCAAAGTGTGGATGAGCTGCAACTTGCAGACGACCCGGAATTTCGGTCGGCATTGGTAGCGTACCTGGAATGGGGTAGCCGCATAGCTGTCATCAATTCAAAATTAACCGATAACCCTTTACAGCAGGATGCACCTATGCCCAAATGGGGATGGGGAGTGCCCGGCGGCCCATACATACCAGAGGAATGAACGAAGTAACCTTAGAAGAATTAAAAGCCATCCCCGTATTAAGCGAGGTGCCCGATGAGCAATTGCAATGGTTTATGGATGCCGGCGAAATTGTGACCTTTGAGGAAGGCGAGCGCGTATTTGAATTTGGCGACCCGGTAAGCATGACCACCGTTATATTGGAAGGTCGCATCCGAATCTGCGCTGTGCAGGGCGGCAAACTGCGCGAGATTGCCGTTATCCGCGAGCAGGGCATCACGGGTTACCTGCCATTCTCCCGGGCCAAGAAAACACCGGGCTTTGGCGAATGCGTTAAAAAATGCCGCATCTTTAGGGTGCCATCCGAGAAAATAAAAGAAGCAACCCAGCTCCACTACGAACTGACTGAAGCGCTGGTACATACCATGACCAGCCGCATCCGCGATTTTACATCGCTGCAGCAACAAAACGAAAAGATGTTTGCGCTGGGTAAACTATCGGCCGGGCTGGCACACGAGTTGAATAACCCCGCGGCAGCCATTAGCAGGGGGGCATCATCTTTAAACGCGCAGATTCAAAACCTGCCGGCAATGTTTAAAGCTATAGTAAGCCTGAATATGACGCCCGAAAAGGTGGACACCATAAACGAGTTGTTGGTTACCCGCGCAAACCAAACCGATAGGCCGGTATTGAGCATGATGGATAAAGCCGACCGGGAAGATGATTTGGCTGATTGGCTGATGGACCACGAAATAAAAAAACTGGAATTTGCCGAAAACCTGGTCGATTTTGATTTTAAGCCCGAAGACCTGGATCACATGAACGCTTGCACGCCGGTATCGCAACAGTTAGAGATAGTGCTTGCCTGGGTGAATAATTACCTGCTGGCTACCAAAATGATAGCTGATATTAAGGAATCATCGCAGCGGGTATCGCAGCTGGTTACTTCGGTAAAGAATTTTACGCACATGGATAGGGACAGCGATAAGCAACTGCTGGATATTCACACCGGCATCCGCAACACCCTTACCATGCTGGATTATAAATTAAAGAAAGGCAATATTAAATTAGCAGAAAATTTTGACCTGAACCTGCCGCAGGTAAAAGCAATGGCCGGCGAACTAAACCAGGTGTGGACAAACGTGATAGATAACGCTATTGACGCCATGGAGGTAAACAACGGCGGCACACTGGAAATAAAAACCCGGCAAGACAGGCAGTTTGTGGAGATAACAATCAAGGATGATGGCCCCGGTATACCCGAGGAAATGCAATCGCAGATCTTCGACCCGTTTTTTACCACCAAGGATATGGGCAAAGGTACCGGCCTGGGGCTGGATGTGGTTACCCGGATCATCCGCCAGCACAACGGCACCGTAAAAGTACATTCGGTGCCCGGGAATACAGAATTTGTAATATGTTTCCCTATTAACGATGACTAATTAAGAATTTAAAATCAACATGGATCAACCTATCATATTTGCTATTGACGACGACCCGCAGGTACTGCGGGCCATTACGCGAGACCTGAAGAACCATTACCGTCAGGACTACCGCATTCTGAGCACAACCTCCGTTAAGGAGGCATTAGACAGCCTGCTGGAATTAAAGAACAAAGGCGAGGTGGTTGCAATGTTTGTATCAGACCAGCGCATGCCGGAGATGGAGGGAATAGACTTTTTGTGCAAAGCCCTCTCCTTTTTCCCTCATGCTAAACGGGTGTTGCTTACCGCGTATGCCGATACCGATGCAGCTATTAAGGCTATTAACGATGTAAAGCTGGATTATTACCTCACCAAACCCTGGGATCCACCCGAGGAAAAACTGTACCCGGTAATAACCGATATGCTGGAAGACTGGCAGGGCCATTACCGCCCCGATTTTAAAGGTATTAAAGTTATCGGTTACCAGTTTTCGCCCAAATCGCACGATATTAAAGAGTTTTTATCTGGCTACCTGGTCCCGTACTTATGGCTGGATGCGAACTCAGAAGAAGCAAAAAAACTATCAGAATTAAACAAACTGGAAGCTAAGGACCTGCCAGCGATAATCTTCGCGGACGGCACATTGCTGAAAACGCCAACGGTAAAAGATATAGCAACCAAAATTGGCCTCAGCCAGTCGGCCAAGAATGAATTATATGACGTGGTGATTATTGGTGCCGGGCCGGCAGGTTTGGCGGCATCGGTTTACGGCTCATCCGAAGGGCTGAAAACCTTGCTGATAGAACGAAAAGTACCCGGCGGGCAGGCGGGCACCAGTTCAAGGATAGAGAATTACCTTGGTTTCCCGGCAGGCTTAAGCGGTGCGGATCTTACACGCAGGGCCATTACACAATCTACCCGTTTTGGTACCGATTTTTTGTCGCCCCAATCTGTAAAAGAAATTAGGCTGAAAGATAATTACAAAACCGTTGTGATGGATGACAATACCGAGGTGTTGACCAAGTCGGTTGTGATTACCACAGGGGTAGATTACCGCCAGCTCACCACGCCCGGGATAGAAAAATTTACGGGCGCGGGTATCTACTACGGTGCCGCCATGACGGAGGCCGCCAGTTGCAAAGATGCCAACGTATACATTGTAGGCGGAGGCAATTCGGCAGGGCAGGCGGCCATGTACCTATCTAAATTTGCTAAACAGGTTTTTATATTGATAAGGAAGGAAAGTTTGGCCGCTACCATGTCATCCTACCTTATCGACCAGATAGGCGGGGTAAGCAACATTACGCTGATGCCCTGCAGCGAAATTACCGAAGCTAAAGGCGACACCCGTCTGCAACAATTGGACATAAAAAACTTGGATAACGGCGAAAGCAGCACCGTTGATGCCGATGCGCTTTACATATTTATAGGCGCGAAGCCCTTTACCGATTGGCTGGGCAAGGCGGTTATTAAAAACGATAAAGGCTTTGTAGAAACCGGCCGGGACCTGAACAGCTGCCAGGATTTTGAGAAGATGTGGAAGTCGAACCGCGACCCATATTTGCTGGAAACCAGTATCCCCGGCATATTTGCCGCCGGTGATGTACGCGCCGGCGCTATGAACCGTGTAGCATCCGCCGTAGGCGAAGGCTCCATGGCAATAAGCTTTGTGCATAAATATTTAAGCGAGATATAAGGCGTTACCTTTGATAAAATATAATTGACTGATTTAAAGCCTGTTGTTTTGTAAGGCGGCATTTTAAGGCAACTATTAGTTGTAGTACTTCGTAATCATCATTATAAACCCCCTATAAAATGAAAAGAAAATTATTTAACCTTGGTTTGGTAGCTTTTATAGCTTTAGCCGTATCGTCTTGTAAAAAAGATAGCACCAGTACCGGCGCTTCAGCCACGTCGGAAATGACATTCGCTGTTAGTCCGGATAACCCTACTACCACGCTGGATGCAGTAGGCGGTCCGCAGGTACAAAGTACAGGCACAACCGCAATAACGGCGGGCGTTACATGGACATCAGGCATCGCCAACATTGCCCACTTT
Source organism: Mucilaginibacter gilvus (assembly GCF_004054195.1). Lineage (GTDB taxonomy): Bacteria > Bacteroidota > Bacteroidia > Sphingobacteriales > Sphingobacteriaceae > Mucilaginibacter > Mucilaginibacter gilvus. The sequence continues at coordinate 26,826 of NZ_SBIW01000030.1, forward strand.
AAATTGGAAGCCAAAAAGAACGGCGTGGAGAAAGAAATTTCTACCAGCAATTTAACCAATGTTGACCTGTTTGCTGCCGTACCGGCGTTTGTGAAAGCCAACGTGGATACCGGCACTTATAAAGAAATAGAACTGCGCATCCTGCTGGTGAAATCTACCGGCACCGATATTCCCTTGACGCTAAAAGGCACTTTTACCAGCAAAGGCGGCGCGGTGGTGCCCATCCAGTACGAATTTAACGAGGATGCCCTTATTAAACTCGAAGCAGAGAACGTTACGATTGATGGTACAAATAACGTAACCGCCGGCACCAATATCCATTTAAATAAATTGCTTTTCGGTCTCACCTCTGCGCAAATTGATGCCGCCACCCGTACTAGCGGCACTATTATCATCAGCAGCAGCAGCAACCCTATACTTTATGCACATATTAAATTAAACGTACTGTTAGCATTTGCTGCCAGGCATTTCGAGAAACATCATAAGTAATATATTAATCAACCCCAACAAGAAATGCTCCGTTAGCGGGGCATTTCTTGTTTTAACCGGATCCTGTCTTAAACTTTCCGGACTAAATGGCGTTATTATGGTGCTACGCAAGGCTCCTTATGGCCGCTGGGCAATTATAAATTTTTAGAAGATCCTCAGGCTGTTTTTAACGGATAATTACACGGGCAATTTTTCGCCTTAAATTATCGTCGTTTTAACATTTTATATTTTTTATAATATTAAACTTGTATTAATTACCCTATTTTTTTCATAATTTACCAAAAAAAATGCGAGTTTGATATGGTTATTCATTATAATTACAATCGTATAGCCTGTTTCTGTGATATTTTTATGCAATAAGGAGAAGTTTTATGTACAAATCGCAACATTTTAAAAAATATAATCTAATAAATGGCGTATGGGACGAAATGTACAATCAAAACAGCATTGTTCGAGACCATTATCAAAAAGTAATTGAATATCTGGCCAAGGAATCGCCGGATGATCTCAATAAAAAAGAGGAACTGGCCAAAAGGCTCTTCATGACCCAGGGTATCACCTTTACCGTTTACAATAGCGGCGAGGGTATCGAGAAGATCTTTCCGTTCGATATTATTCCACGCATCATCACCGCTGCGGAATGGGCGTTTGTGGAAAAAGGTATCAAGCAGCGCCTTACCGCGCTCAACTTATTCCTGAAGGATATTTACCACAACCAGTTTATTATTAAGGACGGCATTGTGCCGATAGATATCATTTACTCCTGCCCTCATTTCCTGCGCGAAATGTACCAGGTGGATGTACCTTACGATGTATATGTCCACATTGCCGGTATCGACCTGATCCGCGACCACGATGGTACGTTTTATGTGCTGGAGGATAACCTGCGCACCCCATCGGGCGTAAGCTATATGCTGGAGAACCGCGAAATAACCAAACGTTTGTTTCCGGATCTGCTACCGAATTGCAACGTGCGTAGTGTTACCGAATACCCTTCTCTTTTGTATAAAAACCTTTTATCGTTATCGCCAAGGCAGATCAGTAACCCGACCATTGTATTACTGAGCCCGGGGATTTATAACTCCGCGTATTTTGAGCATACTACCCTTGCCCGTTTAATGGGCGTGGAACTGGTAGAAGGGCGTGATCTGGTGGTGAACAATCACAAGGTTTATATGAAAACCACTACCGGCTTGCAACAGATAGATGTGATCTACCGCCGGGTTGATGACGAGTTTTTAGATCCATTGGTGTTTAACCCCAACAGTGTGCTGGGCGTTGCAGGCTTGATGGGTGCTTACCGTAAAGGCAATGTGGCTATTGTAAACGCGATAGGCAATGGCGTAGCGGATGATAAGGCGACGTACATTTACGTGCCCGATATGATCAAATATTACCTTAACGAAGAGCCTATACTAAAGAATGTACCTACCCATCGACTGAGCGATCCGGACGAACGCGAGCATGTTTTCAAAAACATCAACACCATGGTGGTGAAGAAAACCAACGGCAGCGGCGGTTATGGCATGCTGATGGGCCATGCATCTACGGAGGAAGAAATTGAAGATTATAAGCTGGAGATATTAAAGGACCCACGCAATTTTATCGCGCAGCCAACCATTAGCTTATCGGCAGCACCATGTTATATCGGCGGCATATTACAGCCAAGGCGGATAGACCTTCGCCCGTATGCGTTATGCGGCCCGGATGGCATTGAGATAGTGCCCGGCGGCTTAACCCGTGTTGCACTTACCGAGGGCTCGCTGGTAGTAAACAGCTCGCAGGGCGGCGGCAGCAAGGATACGTGGGTGCTTTCCTAAAAGAAGCAAGAAATAAGAAGCAAGAATCAAGACAGACAAAAAAAGTAAATTCGAAATTGAACATTCGATATTCGAAATAAAGAGACAATATGTTAAGCAGGGTAGCAGCAAGTTTTTATTGGTTAAGCCGGTACATCGAGCGGAGTGATGGGATCTTAAGGATGCTGAAGATCAACTATAATTCCTCCCAGGATTCTACCGAGGGGTTTACATGGGCCCCCGTTATCCGTATATCCTCGGGTTTGGATGAGGAGTTGGAAGAAAAATTGGGAAATGATAGTCGCACGGTTTTGCGCTATATGATTACTGATAAGAGTAACCAGAACTCCATCCTCAACATCATCACCTTTGCGCGGGAAAACGCCCGCAGTGTACAGGAGCATATCCCGAAAGATCTTTGGCAATGCCTAAACGAGTATTACCACACCGTTAAAGATCCCAAACTGGACATCCGCCTGCAAAAGGAGGATCCCATTACGGTGCTGGATGTTATTATTAAACAGGTGATGCTTTATTACGGCACCGCCGAAATTACCATGGAGCGTGGCCAGGGCCGGAGTTTTATGAATATTGGCAAGTATCTCGAGCGCTCTATCCAAAGCATCGATATCCTGGATATCAAATACAAGCCCGCTAACGCTAACCCAACTTTACTAACGGATATTACTTACTGGAAACACCTTTTACTATCCATAGGCGGATACGAACTGTACCTAAAAACATACCGCGACGGTTTAGAAGCACAGAACGTAATTGAGCAGATTATCTTAAATAACGACTTTCCGCGGTCCGTTATTTATTCGGTGAACAACATCCAACGGTATTTCGACAGGTTGAAGAACAACAGCAACGTGAACGATTACCGCGAGATCTCCTTCCAGATAGGGAAGCTGCAAAGCAATATCAAATACAGTTCGGTAAAAAGTATTACCAACCAGGGGCTGCATCAATTTTTAACGTTGATAAAAGATGACCTTTATAAAATTGGTAATTCGCTAAACGAATACTACTTTGCAAACTCCTAATTAACCAATTTGAAAATGAGTTGATTTGAAGATTTGAAAATGCCTTTTGCAGGGTTCATTTTCAAATCTTCAAATTACCAAATTTCCAAATTAAAACATTGATAAGCTATGCCCGAATTTAAGATCCAGCACGTTACCAAATACTCGTACGATAACCTTGTAAGAGATAGCGCCAATAAGATCATCCTGTTCCCGATAGTGGATATTTACCAGGATGTGCTGAAGCACGACCTTATTATTACCGGGCACCCGCAGATAGACACTTATGTGGATTACTATGGTAACGAGGTAGGCAGTTTTACCTACACCGAGCCGCATAATATGCTGGTGATCAATTCGCAGGTATCGGTAAATACCCACCCCCGCCCTTTGCCAACAGACGCGGTAGATTCGATAGCGCAGTGGGACGAGTTATACAGCATTAAATACATTGTGCCTTACATCGATTTTTTAAAGCAGGAATACTTTGAAGGATTAAGCGAGCTGTTCCCGATAGTGGAGGGCGAACGCCAAACCAACGATACCCCTTACCGGGCCGCTTTAAAATTTACCGAATACGTTTATAAGAATTTTGAATACATAAAAGGTGTAACGACTGTGGAGACCACGCTCGATGAGATCTGGGCGCTTAAAGCCGGCGTTTGCCAGGATTTTGCGCACTTATTAATGGTAATGCTGCGGTTGGTAGGCATCCCGGCCCGCTATGTGAGCGGTTACATTTGCCCCAACCGCGATGGTATGCGTGGCGAAGGCGCAACCCACGCCTGGGCCGAAGCGTACCTGCCCGGTTACGGTTGGCTGGGTTTAGACCCAACCAACAATTGTTTAGCAAACGAAATGCACGTGCGTTTGGCTGTAGGCCGCAACTTTAGCGACTGCTCGCCTGTGAAGGGCGTGTACAAAGGTTCGGCGAGGCATATATTGGAGGTATCAGTTTCGGTAGGTTACGAAGACGAAAGCGGTTTACCGCAGGAAAAAGATATATTTACCGTTTCAACATTTCCAACGCCCGAAAAAACTACCGTATCTCGCAATAGTTATGAAAGGTATATGGAGATAATTCAGCAGCAGCAACAACAGCAGCAGCAATAAACGGGATTGTAAACATATTTTTAGAATGACTTACTGCTTAGGAATTAAGGTTAAAGAAGGATTAGTAGCTATAGCCGATACCCGCATTACTACAGGTACCGATACTACCATTAAAAAGAAGATCACCATTATTCAAAAGGAGCATTACTCGCTGTTTGTAATGACCAGCGGGCTGCGCTCGGTAAGGGACAAGGCCATTGTTTATTTCGACGAGTTGCTGGAGACCGAAGAATTTAGTAAGCTTTACCAAGCCGTAAACGCCTTTGGCCAACAGGTGCGCCGCGTTGCCGATGAAGACAGGGCAACACTGGAAAAGAATGGCTTTAAGTTCGATCTCCACACCATTATCGGCGGGCAGCTAAAAGATGATGAGGAACATAAATTATTCCTGCTTTATCCCGAAGGGAACTGGGTAGAACTTGGGCTTGGCGCACCGTTTGTAGTGATAGGCAACTCTGGGCATGGCAAGGCAATACTCAACCGTGTTTTGAATGAAGATTCGGACATGAAACTGGCGCTGAAGGCCGGGTTTTTATCCTTCGACAGCACCCGTGTAAGCAGTAATAATGTAGATTTCCCGATTGATGTGGCACTGTATAAAAAAGGCACGTTTGAAATTATAGAACAACGTTTTACCCAAAAAGAAATGGCGGCGATATCCGACCAATGGGACGAGGAGCTAAAAAATGCCCTGGCAAATATACCGGGCGAATGGATGGATAAAGCGTTTAAAAAATTACCGGAATAGCACAATGAAATTTAAAGTATCGGCGGAGTTGGAATATGATGTAAAGGCACCGAGCACCCTAATACTAAACATACACGCCCTAAGAACAGCACACCAAACCATACTGGACGAGAAGCTGCTTATTACCCCCTACGTAAAAATTGAAGAACTAAACGCCATGAACGGCGAGAACCGTTTTGCGCGCCTGGATATCCCCGATACCGGCCTCGTTAGTATTAAGTACGAGGCTTTGGTTGATAATTACTACGAAGTGAAAGATCACTCCAATGTAGAGGAGATCCCGGTAGCTAAATTCGATGCGTCGGTATTGCCATACTTAAACCCCAGCAGGTATTGCCAATCGGATAAGCTATACCGTTTAGCCAACAATACCTTCGGCAATATCCGCACCTCGTTTGAGCAGGTTTTTGCCATTACCGACTGGATCTACAAAAATGTAGAATACCTGAGCGGTTTTACCAATTCCGAAACATCTGCCTACGACACGGTTACCCAACAGGCCGGCGTTTGCCGCGACTTTGCGCATTTAGGTATAGCACTTTGCCGCGCGTTAACCATACCCGCGCGCTACTTTACGGGCTATGCCTACCAGCTTAATCCGCCCGATTTTCATGCGTGTTTTGAAGCTTATTTGGGAGGCGATTGGGTTTTATTTGATGCTACGCGGTTGATACCCTTAAACGGCCTGGTTAAAATAGCCACCGGTCGGGATGCCGCCGATGCCGCTATCGCCAGCATTTTTGGCGATGTATACTGCACCAATATCCGCGCTGCCTGCCAATATGTAGACGAAGCCCCGTTTAAACCCATTTATTACACCCGATCGATATTTGACGGGGTGACGTACCTATAACCGGGATTAAGCGGATTTTTCAAATTTTTTTGATCGCGCTTATTTATCCGTCACGTCATGCCGAAATTTTTTCGGCACCCCACATGCATGGTGAACGATATACACAGTGGCGGCGGGATGGCTACCTGTCCTGTGGGGTGCTGAAATAAATTCAGGATGACGAGTGGGGTTGTTTTAAAATCCTTACCGGCTATTTATCTCGCCAATTCCGCTATCACCTCCTCTATTTTCCCTTGTTCTTCCGCATTTAAACAGCGCGTTGCGCTTAAAAAACTTAGGGCAGTTATCAATTTATTAATATCCTCCCCGGTACCCAAATTTTGCAGGTAGGTGGGCAATACCAGGCTCAATGGGCGCAAATCCTTTCGGTCGCACCAGTTATTTATTAAGTCATCTATGGTGGTATTGTAATAGCCCTTCAATCCCGCCCGTTTTAAACCCTCGTTGATCCCCGCTTTCAGCATTTTGCCGTAACCATTATCCGGTAGGTGAACAGCGCTCTCGGATGCCAATTGATAATATTTCGCTGCGGAGGGAAGATCATTTAAAGTTTCGTACGATTTACCAATGTTGAGGTAAAGGGATGGATAGTGCGTTTTTAGCTCATCGCTTTTGATGGCATCGGCATATTTTAATGCAGCCAGGTTCCATTGCAGGGTTACTTGCGGGTCGGGTTGGTTGCGGGCACGGTAATGAGCTGCGGTAAAGCGCTCAAAATCGTTGGTGGCGGCCTCCCATGCTTTTTTAAAGCAATCCGTGGCTTCAGCTATGTTACCTTCAGCTTCAGCCTGCATGCCTTTTGCGCATAGCTGCACCACCTTATTTTCCGGGTCGAAATTCATAACGGTATGTTTTTCTGCAAGGATAAAGCTACCGAAACAGCCGCGCATTGACCTATATCAATAAATGCCTATCGCGATTTTATCCGGCTCAACGTTTCGGGACTGATATCTAAATAAGAGGCCACAATTTTATTGCTGATCTGCTGCACCACCCGTGGGTTTTGGCTTAGCAGTTGTTCATAGCGCTCTTTGGCGGTAAGCGTAACCAGGCGTTCTATCAGGCGGTTGCTGTTGATGTAGGCGTGTTCCAGCAGCTTGCAATAAAAGTCCTTCCATTCGGTAACCGATTCGGTTAGCTCAAAAAAATCCTTGCGTGATATTACCAGCAATTCCGCATCATCCAGTATCTCTACAAATTCAAAAGAGGCCTCGCCCGATATAAAACTCGCCAAGGAAGTAACCACCATTCCCTCAAAGGCAAAATACCTGGTCCGTTCTGCGCCCTGTTCCGATAGGTAAAGCACCCTCGCGCAGCCCGAATTAATAAAATAAAGCTTATCGCAAAGTTCGCCCTGCCGGTGCAATGTGGTATTCCGCTTGAAGGTGAGGTTTTTAAATTTAGATGTTATCACCTCCAGTTTCTCGCTGTCGATGGAAATATTATGGGCGATATAACGCTTCAGCAATCCTAACATGATGATTGGTTGGGGTTATGCCGGGTAAAGTTCGCGCTCCACCTGTTCTATTACCTCGCTTAGTTCTTCGGCGCGTTTGCCCCAGGTATTGCCTTCGGCTACGGCCAGCCGGCTTTGGCGTTTCTCGATGGTATCGGTGTTTATTTCTTCTAAAAGATATTTAAGAAAACCTTCTTTATTGCCAGATATTTTGATGACATCCTCAAAATCCGATAGGTCGCTAAAATCGGTGCTCACTACCGGCAGGCCCGCTGCCAGGTATTCGTTTATCTTCATAGGGTAAATGCCTTTGGTAAACTCATCTTTTATAAACGGGATAATACCAACCGAAAACTCTTTGGAATAGGCCGGCAGCTGTTCGGGGGCTTTGGCGCCCTCCAGTTTTACGTTTTTGTATTTTTTCAGGATAGCTGCGCCGCGCTCACTGGTAATGCGGCCCACAAAAGTGAAGGTAGCATCGGGCATTTGGGTGAAAAGGTACTGTAATATTTCATAATCAAGTCGGTCGTCCACGCTGCCTACATAGCCTATCACCTTTTTATCGGGGTTAACCTCCGGGTTAAAACCCTTGCGGAAGAGCGAAGTTTTAACCGCGTTGTTTACCACGTAGCAGCGTTTGGTTTGGGCGCGTTTGCTGTTAAATAAGCCTTTTGAGGTTACAATAACGGCATCCACCATTTTCAGGAATATTTGCTCCAGCTTTACGCCGTGCTTGCTTAACCAGGGGTGCGCGCCTTTTACCTCGTCGTAACAATGGTATATCAGGGTTTTTTCTTTAAACCTTCGCCCTGTCATAACGCCCATGCCCGGGTTAAAGGATACGAAGTTGATCAGCTCGTGATTCATATCCAGCTCCTTTAGCGCCTTTCGGATGCTCCTGCGAAGCAACCAGCCGTTATAGTTAAGCATAGCCTCGTAAAACTTGCCGGGAGATAAGAAACTAACCGGGAAAGCGAGGGGAGGCGTGAGGATATAAACCTTGCCGCCATGCTCGGGATGGATCTCGCTGAGGCGGCTTTTCAGGCCAAGGGCCTGGATATAATCTACTTTATTTTTGCCTTTTACGCCGGCAATGGCATCTTTATAGGTGTAGGCGTTCTCTACAAACAGGATCTTATTGCTGGCCGATAGAACCTTCATCAATTCAACAACCGCCTTAATGTAGTTGCCATGCCATTCGGTGCCGCTTATGCATAGTATATTACGGTTGGTTAACATGGCAATGGGTGTTTCTGCTAAACTACTCATATTATTTTCAATTAATTACAACCTATAAGTGTATACGTTACAATAACATTTAAATTTTCTGCTTTATTTATCAAATTCAATTATATTTAAAACGGCAAATAGTTTTTGCTTTTAAACATCAATTTTACAGCCTATTCATCTTTAAAAATGCCCATAGAAGAAAAATTATACGTACACTATGGCTGCGGCCAGGCCGCCCCTCCCGAGTGGAAGAATTTCGATGTTTCGCCAACATTGCGTATTCAAAAAACGCCGGTTTTGGGCTTTTTAATGAGAAAGAGCCTGGGCCAGGTGTTTGATGGCAATGTGCGCTATGGAGATATTACGGAAGGACTCCCGGGCATTAAAGATGGTACCGTTGATGGTGCTTACTGCTCGCACGTATTGGAGCACATGTCGTTTGAGCATTTCCGCATCGCGTTACGCAATACCTATAAAATGCTGAAACCCGGCGGCATCTTCCGTATTATTATGCCCGATCTGGAGGTATTGATACGCGATTACATTAATGATAAAGATGTAAAGAAAGACCCGGAAGCTTCTATTACCCTTATAAAGCGCATGATGATGGGTGTAGAAGTAAGGCCACGTAATGTTATGGCGGTTACCAAGCACCTTTTTGGCTACCTGGAGCACCTTTGGCTTTGGGATTGGGAATCTACAGAGAAAGAGCTGCGCGATGCCGGCTTTACTAATATACGCCGTTGCGAATTTAATGACAGTGCCGACCCAATGTTTAAACTCGTTGAGAATAAAAAACGCTGGGAGCTGGTGGTGAAATTTGAAGCCATAAAATAATTTAGCAAGAAGCAACTTAAAAGGCTGTACAGTCCGTAAATGGATAGTATGGCCTTTTTATTTTTGTGCCCGCCAACTTTCAATAGCTAACGTGTTTAACTCGGGGGTTTGTAAATTAATAATCAGTATATTAGTATTGTATAAAACGGATAATGGAGGCAGCAGACACAATAGAATACGGTACCATCAACCAGTTATTGGATGATGCCTACAGTAATCGTGTCCACAATTTAAAGTACAGTGTAAAATTAGCCACCGAAGCCCTGCTGCTGAGCCGGAAGCATAGCCACAAGTCGCTTATTGGTAAAAGCCTCAACCAGCTTTCGTTGTTTTATATGATACAGGGGGCTTACAAGCGTTCGGTACACATGGCCAAAGAGGCTATCCGTTATTTTGAAGAATTGCAGGATGACCTGGGTATTGCCGATGCCAAGTACAGTATAGCCGGCGTTTACTACAAAACAGATAACTATCATTTAGGGCTCATCTGCCTTTTCGATTGCCTTAAAATATACCGCAAGTACCAGGATCACCACAACCAGGCACGCACCCTCAAATCATTGGGCACCATATACGAATACTTTGGCGACCCCAAAAACGCCGTCCGTTCTTACGAATCGGCCATAGAAGCGGCCCGCCGGGTAAAAGATCTCAACCTGGTATCAAATGCATACAATCCGCTATCTGGCATTTACCTTAACCAGGGAAAGGTAGAGAAGGCGCTGCGCATTATACAAGACTCTATCTCCATCAAATCGAAAACCGGCGATATCCGCGGGCTGGCCTTTGCTTTATACGGGCGGGGTAAGGTTTACACATTTACCGGCCGGTTGCAGGAAGCCGAGAACGATTTCAGGAACGCCATAGAGATCCATATCAATGCCGGTGAAAAGCTGGGGCTGGGGATGGCCTATCAAAAAATGGGCGAATTGTATATTGCCATGGGGAGGTTAGATAAAGCCAAGGCCATCCTGCAAAAGGGCCTCGAATTTAGCAACAAGTATAATATTGCCATTATACGTTTTAAGTGCAATTACCTGCTTTACCAGGTAAGTAAAATGGAGAACGACACGGTGAAGTCCTTAGAGTACCTGGAACTTTACCTGCACCAGAAAGAAGCCGTTATTAATACCCAAACCCTTAAAGTGATAGAGAATTATGAGCTCATCACCAAAATGGAATCGTTAGAGAAGGAAGCAAAGCTGCAGAAAGAGCGCGAGGCCATTGAAGAAAAACAGAAACGCGCCGAGCAATCTGCCCGGATGAAGCAGGAGTTTTTATCGACCATGAGCCATGAGATCCGTACGCCGCTAAATGCGGTCACTACCATATCTACCATGATAACCGCCAAATCTGCCTATGATGAGGAATTGATGGACTCCTTAAAATCGGCATCGAATAATCTGTTGCTGGTGATTAACGATATTTTAGATTTTACCAAACTCGATTCGGGCAAGGTAGAGTTAAATAACCGTGCCTGTCCGTTTCAGGATCTGCTGGATAGTGTTATTAAAACTTATGGTAGCCTTGCTCACAAAAAAGGCGTGGAGCTACTGCTCTCTAAAGACCCTGCGTTGGCCGATTGCTATGAACTCGACGAAACCAAGCTATCGCAGATATTAGGTAACCTGATAAGTAACGCGGTAAAATATACCGATAACGGTAAGGTGGTATTAAACCTGCGAAAAATGGCTGCCGTTGATGAGTTCGACAATGTCCGGTTTAGCGTGGCCGATACCGGCACAGGGATTCCCGAGGAGTATTTTGAAGAGATCTTCGAAACTTTTTCGCAGCCAAAATCTGTTACTACCCGCGCACAGGGCGGCTCCGGGCTTGGCCTCGCCATTGTAAAAAAACTTACCGGGCTTTATAATAGTAATGTAACTGTTAAAAGTAAGATAGGCGTTGGATCTGAGTTTACATTTGATATTAAACTAAAACGGGCCAATATACCCGGCAGGGCCGTCCCGCTGTCTGTAGAGGGATTAAAAGGCAAAACCGTGCTGCTGGCCGAAGATAACATGATCAACGCTATGGTCGCCCGCAAGCTGCTGGCCAACTGGGGCATCGTATCCGAGCATGCCGTAAACGGGATAGAAGCAGTAGAAAAAGCGCGGCAAAAAACCTTCGATTTTATATTGATGGATATCCATATGCCCGGGATGAACGGCTTTGATGCCACCGAGCAAATCCGGCATAATACAAACCCCAATACTGCTACGCCCGTATTTGCCCTCACGGCAGATATCACCGCCGAAAGTAACGAAGACTATAAAAACTATTTCACCGGTTTTCTGCGCAAACCCATCGAAATTGACCGCCTGTATATGGCGCTGCTACAGGTATCCTGAAGCCGGCAGATAAAAAATTATAAATCTTCGTGCTTTGTTGCTAATATTACCGTTATCAATTTATCCTGTTTATTTACGCCAAAAAATGAAAAATTACGGGCTTATCGGCTTTCCGCTTTCGCACTCTTTCTCTAAAAAATACTTTACAGAAAAATTTATTACCGAAAAGATAACCGACGCAGCTTATGACCTGCACCCCCTGGAAAACATTGACGAATTGCCCCGGCTGTTGCACGAGAACCCCAACCTGTGCGGGTTGAATGTGACCATCCCTCATAAGGTAAACGTAATGAAACACCTTGACTGGATAGAGCATGATGCCAAAAATGCCGGCGCGGTAAATTGTATAAAGGTGATATCAGAAAGCCCGGTATCTGCGGCTTTTTCGGGTGAGTTGGGTATAAAGGGGCACGATTTCAGGCTGGAGGGCTACAATACCGACCTTTATGGTTTTGAAGGCTCGTTGAGCCCGCTATTGAGCAGCTACCATGATAAGGCATTGATATTGGGCGATGGCGGCGCGGCAAAAGCCGTTAAATGCGTGCTGCAAAACAAAGGGATAGACCACTTATCGGTAACCCGCAAACCCGGGAAGGGCTGTATTTTGTTTACAGACCTGACGGAAAAACATATTAAAGAGTACAAACTCATTATTAATACAACGCCTATAGGCACTTATCCAAACGTGGATGAATGCCCGCCTATCCCGTATGACGCCATAACCAGCGATCACCTGCTGTTCGACCTGGTGTATAACCCACCGCTTACTATGTTTTTAAAGAAGGGCGACGAGCGCCGCGCAACCACCAAGAATGGTTACGAAATGCTGGTGCTGCAGGCAGAAAAAGCATGGGAGATATGGAACTCAAATGATTGATAAAATGAAGTACGCCGCCTTTTTTATAGCTGTTTTATTGATCGCATCCTGCGGTGGCACGCCCGATTATTCGCCGAAGCCGAGGGGTTATTTCCGTATTGTCTATCCCGAGAAAGAATATCAGGCCTATACCGAAGGCTGCCCATTTACTTTTGATTATCCTAAGTATGGCACCATTGAGCCCGACAGATCGCGCGGGGCGAAGCCCTGCTGGCAAAACATCCAGTTCCCGCAGTTTAACGCTACACTACATTTAAGTTATCAGCCGGTAACCTCGCCAAAAGAGTTTAACGAGCTGGTAGAAGACGCGCATAAACTAAGCTTTAAACATACCGTAAAAGCCACTTCTATAGACGAAGCGGCTATTGCTTACCCTGCAAGAAAGGTATACGGGGTATATTATACCATTGATGGCAATGCCGCATCATCGGCACAGTTTTTCCTCACAGATAGTACCAAACATTATCTGCGCGGCGCATTATACTTTAATTCCGAACCACGTTTAGATTCGATACAACCCGTACTTAACTTTTTAAAAAAGGATGTGGACGTAATGATAAAAACGTTTAAGTGGAAAAAGTCTTAAGCGCCCTTGCCTGCTTGATGTAGACGCGAAGTATCGCGTCTTTACGGGGAATTTAAATTTTTCTCCTTTAACCTTAAACAAGTAGCTTTGCGCCATGGCAAACGTTCAGTCCTTTGTAAATAACCCTTACCAGGAGAATACCTACATTTTGTTTGATGATAGTAAGGAGTGTGTGATCATAGATCCCGGGATGTACACCGCGGCGGAGCAAAACACTGTTGTAAGCTTTATAAAAGAAAACGGATTAAAGCCCGTATTGCTTTTAAACACGCATTGCCATGTAGACCACGTGCTGGGCAACCGTTTTGTGTTCGATCAGTATGGGTTGAAGCCAAAATTTCATGAAGGCGAATCGGAAACCTTAGCCGCAGTAGTTGCTTATGCCCCGGCCATGGGTTTCAGGTACGATGCCTCTCCCTTGCCGGATGAGTTTTTACCCGAAACAGGAACCATCAGTTTCGGCAAAACAAATCTCCAACTGATATTTGCACCCGGACATTCACCGGCGCATTTATGTTTTTATGATAAGGACGCTAATATTTTGATTGGTGGCGACGTACTGTTCCGCAACAGCATTGGCCGTACCGATCTGCCCGGTGGAAACTACAGCCAGCTGATAAAAAATATAGAAGAAAAGCTTTTTCTGCTGCCCGATGATTGTACCGTATATCCGGGCCATGGCCCCGAAACAACCATTGGTTACGAGAAACAACATAACCCTTACCTGTAAAATTTGAACACGTCCATCTACATAGCCAAACGGTACCTGTTCAGCAAAAAACAGACACACGCTATTAATATCATCTCGGGCATATCAATGCTTGGGGTGTTGGTAGGCAGCGCCGCGCTTATTATTATCCTCTCGGTATTTAATGGGTTCGAGAAGGTGATCCTTTCCCTTTACAGTGATTTTACACCCGAAATAAAAATTGAGCCCCGCTTGGGCAAAACCTTCGACCCCAATACCGCTTACTTAACGCGTTTAAGCAAAGACGGGCGTATATTTTCATACACCAGCGTTTTGCAGGAAAAAGTGCTGATTAAATATGGGGACAAGCCCTTTATTGGCACCATTAAGGGCGTAAGCGACGATTTTTTGAAAAACAAGAACCTGGATAGCACTATCCAGTACGGCTCATTTACACTAAAGGATAGCGGGTACCAGTTTGCGGTGATCGGCACCACTATACAAAGCAGCCTCGGCGTAAGTTTAAAGGACCAGTTTACGCCATTGCAGATCTATTCGCCAAGGCGCACTTCCGGGAACGCTACCAACCCGATGAACGATTTTATATTTCGCACCATACTGCCTTCGGGCGTGTTTGGCATCCAGCAGGAGTTTGACGGATTGATGGTAACCCCGATAGAGTTTACCCGCGATCTGCTCGACGAGCCGAGAAACGTTTCGTCGGTAGAAATAAACTTTAAACCCGGCACCGATGTTGACAAAGTGCAGAAAGAGATACAGGAAAAAACAGGCGATAGCTTCATTGTAAAAAACCGCAAAGAGCAAAACACAGAACTCTATAAGACTATCAATTATGAACGCTGGTCGATATTTATGATCCTCACCTTTGTGCTCATTATCGCTATTTTCAACATCATCGGCTCGTTAACCATGCTGGTAATAGATAAGCGGAAAGACATCGCTATTTTAACCAGTCTGGGCGCCCACAAAGGATTGATACAAGGCATCTTCTTTTTTGAGGGGATGATGATATCCGCCATAGGTTGTATTACCGGCGTTGTGCTCGGTACCATTGTATGTTTTCTTCAGTTGGAGTTCAACTTTGTTAAAATGGGGGCAAAGCTCTCCGTGTTGGATGCCTACCCGGTAGCTTTTAAAGCAAGCGATTTTTTGCTGGTTGTTGTTACAGTGGGCGTTATTGCGGTTATCGCATCGGGTATTAGTGCAAGGCTAAGCGTAAAAGGGCTTGATGAGATGAAGCAAGATTTGTAGGTAAGTGGTATGGTCGCTTGTCATCATGAGCGATAGCGAAGGATCTAATCGCCACTTTGCATATCGGCTACCTGCCAGTCGGCGAACAGATGCTTCACTCCGTTCAGCATGACAAACTGGTTATTTTTTAAAAACAATTTGCATCGCATCATCAATTCCTTAGCTTTATCTTTTTGCCGATATATACATATTTAATTCAAACTCATTTGCCTAACCGGCGTTATAAATCATCATGGAATCAAAACGTCAGCAAAAATTTGCCGGGGTAATCCAACAGGACCTGGCCGCTATATTTCAACGCGAGGGCATGAATTATCTGCCCAATACCTTAGTAACCATCACCAAAGTACGCGTTACGCCCGATCTGGCCATCGCCCGCATATTTTTAAGCTTTTTTAACGGTACCGATAACCAGCACGCGCTGGCCGCTATAAAACTGCATGCCTCAGAGATCCGCTATAAATTGGGCGCCCGCATTAAAGACCAGGTACGTGTTATACCGCAGCTGGAATTTTTTGTGGATGATACCAGCGAATACGTAGAGCGTATGGACAAGATCTTCGACAAAATAAGCAAAGAAGAGCGCCAGCCCGACACTACCGACGAAAGCTAAACCCAATGGGTGCTACCGAAAAATTAGCGGCATATCTGGCCAATTACCAGGGCATTGTTGGCAAAGTTGTGAATTTTGATCCCGCCGTAGATAAGCTGTTTCCACTCGACCTGACCGCCGCCAATACCGAACTGGACGCGGATATGGTTGCCGATACCGAAGCTTTTAGCCAATACATTAACCAAAAACTGGCAGAGAGTAATTCCCGCTATGCTATTGGCGGTTATATGGAACACCGTACCATGTACGCTCGCAGCGTTCATTTCGATACGGAAGGTGAACCCCGCCGCCTGCATTTAGGGGTTGACATTTGGGGAGATAGCGGCACGCCCATCTATTCGCCTTTGGCCGGTACTATTCATAGTTTTCAGGATAATAATAACTTTGGAGATTATGGGCCAACCATCATTCTGCAGCATAATGTAGATGGTTTAACGTTTTATAGCCTGTACGGGCATTTAAGCCGCGTAAGCCTAATTGGTTTAGCCATTGGGCAGCACATTGAAGCTGGGCAACAGATTGCAACCTTAGGCAATGCCACCGAAAACGGCCACTGGCCGCCGCATTTGCATTTTCAACTGATGCTGGATATTGGCGATGCCAAAGGAGATTACCCCGGCGTGGGGAAGTACTCAGAAAAGGCTAAACATCTACAAAACATTCCCGATCCGGCATTATTGCTAAACGCATCCGGGCTGGCACTTTATTCTTTTTTTATGAGGTAATTAGCATCAAGGTATTGTATGGAAAACTCGCTTTTGCCTGTATTGAAGTTTACCTGCCTGATCTTAAAAACCACAGTGTAGCCCTTAATTTTCTGCGTCCAGGTAAGTAGACTATCCGGGAGGGTATAGGTATCAGTGTTAGCACCGGTATTCACAACAATCTTCGCTTTTGGATTAACTTTTGCCAGTTCTTTTAAATGTTTCTCTACGCTAAAGTAGGCTGTTTGCCCATTTATCTGCAAAGAATAAGTACCGTATTTTACCGTTTGTATAAAGTTGTCTGCTTTCACAGTATAGCTTACCGTGTCATCATAATTCTTATTTTCCGATGCAACAAAATCATACCCGGTTGTACTTAACGCGATGGTGTTTTTAATTTTGAAACGATAGGTGGTATAGGATTCCGCTGTATCTGAATAGATTGGATCCTGATAATCATATTGGGAAAATTTGCTG
The DNA here is from genome assembly GCF_004054195.1 of Mucilaginibacter gilvus. Classification (GTDB taxonomy): domain Bacteria; phylum Bacteroidota; class Bacteroidia; order Sphingobacteriales; family Sphingobacteriaceae; genus Mucilaginibacter; species Mucilaginibacter gilvus. The sequence goes on from NZ_SBIW01000030.1 coordinate 43,944, forward strand.
AGGCCAAGCCGTTTTTTTACCCATTCTAACTTTCGCCACCGCAATTCGTAGTCACCCACATTTACCACAACATTCCCTGCAGTCTTCTCCACAGAAAGCGAATCGCCCACTTTGTCGAGGTCGTTTGTAAAATATGGCTGTAAAGATGACAACCCGTGCCGGTAGATGAGGTAATCTAAGGTAGAAACAGCTCGGCCTGCATCTATTTTACTTATTTTACTGCTGTCTATTGGCATTAATTTGCCCTTGTTATAGGCATTGTATTTTTTGAACAAGCCGGTTAATACCCTTTGCTGCGAACTCATAGCTACCGAAAACGCGCTTTGTGGTCCATACACCGATAGCAGTATCAATAAAGACAATGATATGGGGATAAGTTTGATGCTTTGCTTTTTGGCAATGAGGAAGTATAAGGTGATAAACAGCAACCATGCGGCAAGCATGATTAGAAAGTAACGCATCTCGGTGATGCCATATCTAAAAACGCGCGTGCCTGCTGCGGCGAATAATAAGGCCAGTAAGGGGATAAGCAGAAAGTAAAAACTGCGGGTATAGGTTTTTAGCCATTTGTTCTCTTCCTGCTCGCGAATAGGGTAAACCAGCAAAAGGGATAAAATGCCGAACACGGCGTAGCCTAATATTAAATTAGATACAAGGCCCTTAGGCAGTTCCCACTGCACCAATATCTTTATTTCGTAGGATAACAGGATAGCCACATAAACAGTTGCCAGCGGTATTAATACATATTGGGTAAAAACCTTTAAGCCCTTGGGGTAGCTCACATCGGCATCCAGGCTTTCAAAGTTTGCTGGTACGCCGGCCAGGAAGAACAGGGTGCTGAAGATGCCCGTTATCCAGGTAAAAAGTATCGAGAAGGTGTCCCATTCGAATTTAAAGTTGAACAGGAAATTCATGGCACCAATTGCAGCGGCAAGGCCCGCAAACAACACCAGGCCGTATAAAGCGCTTGTTAAAAAACGTAAGAAAAGTGTTTTGTTAAACTGCCAGAAACCGTTGATGTGCGCCTTATCTGTAAAAGCCGCGAACGCTACCAGCAAGTGGAAAGACAGGCTCAGCAAAACAAACCGGATATGATCTGAACCGTGAATGCCCGGATTAATGATGAAAATGAACAGCACAGCCACGACGGCAGCTATAAGCCTGAACAATAATTTTTTACCGCCAGTCCATCCTTTGCTTTCGGTATACAAGGTAGCCGATAGGCTCAGCAAGAGGCCCAGGTTGGCAACCAGTATAGCACGCAGGCTCCAGTTTTCCTGTACCCGGCTGGTGTAGGTAAGTTCTATTTTTACTGTGGCGGCAATAGTTCCTGCCAGCGCGAACAATGATTCGAACGGGAAACGTTCTACGGTAAGGCCTGCGTTTTGGAACAGGTTTTTTACGGAAGGGAACTTCATTGGAGACTGGTTTGGTTATGCCAATGTAACAAATAATATATAAACAATAAGTGTGTAATGTGCCTAATTGCATTTTCCACATTTTGATTATATTTGCCATCGCAAAAAACTTCATTTTAAAAAGTAATGAGAGAAATACAATTCAGAGAAGCGCTTAGAGAAGCCATGCAGGAAGAAATGCGCAACGACGAAAATATATACCTGATGGGTGAAGAGGTTGCCGAATATAACGGTGCCTACAAAGTAAGCCAGGGTATGCTTGACGAGTTCGGCGCTAAACGCGTAATAGATACGCCAATCTCTGAATTAGGTTTTGCCGGTATAGGCATAGGTTCGGCCATGAATGGTTTAAAACCTATTATCGAATTCATGACGTTTAACTTCTCGCTTGTTGCTATCGACCAGATCATCAACGGCGCTGCCAAGATAATGAGCATGAGCGGTGGCCAGTTTTCTGTGCCTATCGTATTCCGTGGCCCAACCGGCAACGCGGGTATGCTAAGCTCACAGCACAGTCAGTGCTTTGAAAACTGGTATGCAAACTGTCCGGGTTTAAAGGTGGTTGTACCATCAAACCCTGCCGATGCAAAAGGTTTATTAAAATCATGTATCATCGACCCGGACCCATGTATCTTCATGGAATCGGAATTAATGTATGGCGATAAAGGCGAAGTGCCAGAAGAAACTTACTACATACCCATTGGTAAAGCTGCGGTAACTAAAGAAGGTAGCGATGTTACCTTAGTTGGTTTCGGTAAAATAATGAAAGTGGTTAACGCCGCTGCTGCCGAGCTTGAAAAAGAAGGCATCCATGCAGAGGTTATCGATTTACGTACCGTTCGCCCTATCGATTATCCTTGTATCATCGAATCGGTTAAGAAAACAAACCGTTTGGTAATTGTAGAAGAAAGCTGGCCATTAGGTTCTATTGCTACAGAAATCGCCTTTAAAGTACAGAAAGACGCGTTTGATTATTTAGACGCTCCAATTCTGCGCATTATGGGTGGCGATGTACCATTGCCTTACGCCCCAACTTTGATACAGGAATACCTGCCAAACCCGGAACGCGTAATTAAAGCCGTTAAAGAAGTTATGTACGTTACAAAATAATTGTAACCGCTAAATATTAGAAAGTCTCTCCAAATTTTGGAGAGGCTTTTTTGTTTAATGGGGTAGAACTGTAACCTAAAGCTACTCCGTTACCTTATAACTAAATTTTGCCGCACCGGCGGTACCGTTGTTATTGATCCCCTCAATAATAATTTGGTATTGCCCGGCGCCATCGGCATTATAAAAATCGAAGGAGGCGTTTCCGTTTTTATCGGTTGTGATCTCGGGTAACCAAAAGATGGTGCTGCGGAGATCTGGGCGGGTGCGGTTATCTATGTAATCGTACCTGGGCGCATAAAACTCGCGTGCTTTATAAAACCCGGTAACCGTTAGCGGTAAAACGCCACGGGATATAATGTCTTTAGCAGCTGTCCCGGCACCCTGTTTTGTAGTAATTACCATTACACCATTACCGCCACCCATGCCGTATACCGTGGCACTTCCATATTTGAGTACCTCAATAGTTTCTATATCGCCGGGCCAAATATCATTAATACCCACTGGTTTCCCAGGTTCCGCAGTACGTTGTACGCCATCTACAACCACTAACATTGCGCTGCCATTGCCAATTTGCATTTTCGGTACACCACCGTCCGGGTTATCGATGCCTGCAAAATACACCCCTCCAATACGGCCGGAAAGTAAAGTAGCCAGCATGCCGCTACGCGGCAAATCGCTTCCTTTTATTAAAACATCTGCATTACCCGCCCCCGCCAGGCTTTGTGTGCGATAATTGGCTTGTTTTACCGCCTTTACTTTAACCTCTTTTAGCTGAATGCCGCTGCCGTAATATTTTAAAAATTGATCGTGCCGGTTTTTGCTGTTTTGCAGGTAAGCCTGTATGATGGCGGAAGATGAAGTATCGGTGCTGGCGTAGAACTTATTATCAATTGGCGCTGGTAATTCAGGTAAGTAGGTTAGTTGGGTACTGTTTTTGCCTTTAGCGTTAACAGCGTTCAATACAAAACGGGTGCTGTCATAAAAAGTAAGCCCGCCAAAATTAAAGGCGCCTGCCTTGTTGGTTTTTTCGCTTAAAACCCCACCGCCCTTTACCGGGATAAGCGTAACTAATCCGTTATCTACCGGCTTACCACCGAAAGATTTTGCGGTGCCGGCAATACTCAACGAGCGCTCGGGCTTAATGGTAGCAAACGGGACTTCATTATTAATGAGCGCCTTCCAGGTAAAGCGGCGGTAACCGTGCGTAAGCATCACCAGGTCCAGCTCCGCCCGTTTTTTGTTATCGGTATTATTGAAATAATAACCAGGATCTTCTATGTTCCCTTTAAGGCAGGAGGTAAGTAGCAGGTAGGTTAATATGTTTTCCTCCTTGTCGCCATCTGTCTGCACCTTGCCTTTGTCAATAACCGCTACCGAAAAATGCGCCGGTGCGGCATCAAAATCCAAACCTTCTGCATGGAAATCTACCCCTACCTTTTCGCGCTGTTTGTATTCCTTTTTATTGGTGGATATGCTCAGGTCCAGCTTATCATCTTTATTAATAAAGATCAGCCGTTCGCAAAGCGGCTCGCCTTTGGCCGAGAGCAGGGTAATTTGCGTGATGCCCGACCGAAGCCCCGTTTTTTGAATATCGAAGCGCATATCGGTCCCGTCCAGTACATCAGAAACGGTAGTAAGTCTGCCGCCCGAATAAATGAATATCCCCAGCGGTTGCCCCTTAAGTTGTTCGTAAAAAGCCTTAGAGGGATTAATATGTACCGAAATTTTTGAGGTGGAATCATATACTGCCATAGCCACTCCGCTGGCATTCGCCACAGGTAACGCAATTGTAGCTTTATGGCCATTGGCGTATACTACCTCGGCATGGTAGGTTTCACCGTCAACAGGGATCAGGTCAAATACTCCCATCCCTAAATGCGCCGAAGCGAATTTGGCTACCGCTTTATTGTTGTTGTTGAGGATGGTGCCGCTGGCATTTGTACCCGTTCCGCCGGGAATTAAAGCTTTAAACGCTACTTTAGAAGAGACGCCTGTTACCAGTTCCCCGCCTTCCGGGAAGAACCCGATATCGGGCGTACTTACCACGGGTTTGATTTTCGAGAACGGTTTAACAGCTTTAGTTATTGGTGCGCTGATAATAGCGGCAATGGGGATCTCCCGGTCGAAAAACAATTCGCTGCCATAATTCTGCATCAGTTTAGTATAGGCACGTACGCGGTAGGTGCCTGCGGGTAGCGAATCAGGCAGGGCGAAATCGCCCCAGGCAAGTCCATCGCCTATGGGGAGCTTAATAGAGCTGGCAATTTTACCCTTGGGGGTTACCAGGTCGGCATACAGCACGCCGCTCAAGGGCGATAGGGCATTTTTCTCCCCAGCCACCACGTATGCTTTGAAGTATATGGTATCGCCCGCGGCGTAATAGGGCTTATCAAAATGCAGGTATGCTTTCTCTATCTCGTGCTGATCGAAAAAGGTTTTCAACCGGACCGCCTGTTCTTTTAAAGATGCGGGCTTGGCCGTTTGAGCCAGGGCATAGCAGGCCGGTAATAAAACACAGGCAATGCAGGCGATCACTTTTTTCATAAGCAATGGAGTTTTGGTACGGTGAAAAATTGGTTCCATCGGCAACGGGACTGCTGATTTTGAGCAAATTAAGCAATTAATATGGTAAAATGAAACGCAGATGATGGCACGGGGTAGATTTAAAGATCTGCGCCTTATAGGCAAGCTCGTTGAAGTAGGCGTTATGTACATTATCTGCTAACTTTACCGGCATGAGCGATTTTATAGTAAAAGATAGCAACGGCAACCAACTGAACGACGGCGACAGCGTAACGCTGATAAAAAGCCTGAAAGTAAAAGGCGGCGGCACCACGCTAAAGCAGGGCACGCTGGTAAAAAAGATCCGGCTGACGGATAACCACGAGGAAGTGGATTGCAAAGTAGATGGCATGAGCATTGTGCTGCGCACCGAATTTTTGAAGAAAAGGTAGGTGATTTTGCAGAAGCACTTTAACCAGCGGTGTTGTATACCACTGGTAATTAACTTTATCTGTAAAATAAATGTTAACTTATTCTAAAATTGTGTACCTTTAAATATGGCAACCCCAGAAAATCGCAAACTTATAATCCCGCTGATGATCTTCATCGGTATGGTTGCGGTGGGTATTAATACCATTAACAAGGCTATCGATTCGCACCAAACCTGGCGTTTGATTATAGCGGTTATCCCTACCCTAATGTTTAGCGCGGCTACTATTCTGGTAATTATGAAATATAAATACCATGATAAAGAGCAGGAAGAAGGCTCTGAAAAAAGACTGGATAACTAATTCCGCGCTTGTTTTTACATATCGATCAGGATATTCTCGCCAAATTTTTGTGAAACCGTGGTGCGTTCACCACCCGCTATGCTGATCACCAGCGAACCATCAAACTGTATTTTTTCTATCAGCTGAATTTTTGTGCCGATGTTGATATCGAGCTTTTGCAGGTATTGTAAAAACGCGCTCGTGGTATCTTTAACAGCAGCTACACGGCAAAGGGTGCCATGTTTAACATCGGCAAGGGTTGTGGAGTGGCGCTTTGCCATTTTACCGTTTGCTCTGGGTATCGGGTCGCCATGTGGGTCGTACTCCGGGAAGCCCAGAAATTTATCCAGCCTGTCGGCCAAAGTACCGTCTTTAATGTGCTCCAGGTCTTCGGCAATATCGTGGATCTCATCCCAGTCGTAACCCAGTTTTTCCAATAAAAAAACTTCCCAAAGGCGGTGCCGGCGAACGATCAGCGTGGCATCCTTTTGCCCCTGCGGGGTAAGCTCCACACCTTTCTTTTTGTCGTATATAATTAATTGCTTATCAGTAAGCTTGCGGATCATATCCACTACAGAGGCAGGGTTATTGCCCAGCCATTCGGCAATGGCGGTAGGCGTTATTTTTTGCCCCCTGTCCTGCCAAAGGCGGTAAATGCATTTTAAATAGTTTTCTTCCGATAGCGTGTGCATAGGCAATTATTGCGCTAATATCTGAATGAAAAGCCAATAAAATAGATGTTGCCCGCACTTTTATTAAGCCCATAGTTTAAGCCCGCGTCAATATTTAAGTTACTGTTTGCCGAGAATATAAGCCCTCCGTTGGCATAGGTATCGGTAGTTTTACTGTAAGGGCTGTAGGTGGCCACGCCTTCCACAAAGCCGTCCAGTTGTTTAAACAGCGGATGCCCAAAGGTGAAGGAGTAAAGCATATTGGTATAATAGCGATTGTTATCCTCCTTTACAAAACTGATGGTAGCCTGCGCGCCGAAGCTGGTTTTTTCGGTCACGGCCAATGCGAATGGGAATGTTATACCCCCCTGTACGCCATTACTGGCAAATGAAGATGTCGGCAGCGATACGAAAGGCAGGATCGCCAATGCTGAATTGCCTCCACCGCTACCCCACAAGTTGTACTTAAAACGCAGGGTGATATCGTCAAATCCCTTTGCTTTATCGGTGATGTTTTGCGTGGCAACATCCCGGGTGGTATTTATCACGTAGGTTGGCACCACCAACTGAATATCCATCTTTTCGGTAAGGCCCAGCTTATAGTTGGCAACGTTGTAGGCGGTTTGGATACTTTGCACGCCATCAGCCTTTACGCGGATCTGTTTAAACAGGTCCGTTTCCACCTGGAAGTGCCCGGCTTCCACGGTATAAGCGCTTTCGGTAACATCCGGCCGATCGGTTTCCATTTCCTTCATTTTATCGCGCGGAACCGGGTTAAACAAAGTGTATTTATGTTTAACGGTATCAGACTGCCCTCTGGCCAGCGAGGCGGTAAAACAGAATAAAAGGACTAAATTAATAATGCGCATAGTGATAGATTTGAAACAAAGCTAATTATAAATTAGCATAAACAAACATATAAAATTAGTCAAGGCTAATTTTATATGTTTGTTTATGGAAAATAACTAAACTTTTCATCTACTGTTTACAGACCTATAAAAATCAAATCCGCTTGCATTTAGTATATTTAACCCAACACCTTAACCACCTTTGAAAACATTACTAAACCTACTTGCCTTAATAGCCCTGCCGGTTTGCTGTATGGCGCAGATCACAATAAAAGACACTGCGAAACTGCCTTTTCTAAAGGAAGCGGTTGAACGGTCGTTTAAACAAGCCCCGCCATTTACCGGCAGCCGATTGGATAGTATTGGCCATGAACTAAGGCGTGGCGATATGCATGCCCTTTTTGCTATTACCCCCTATCTGGATAGTTTAAACCAATTAACCCGATTTTTAGGATACCATATCCTGAAGCCAACGCAGGGTTCGATAGCGTTAGATCTGATTGAGGAGAATGTTTCTTTTTTACCGAGTGAGATAACCTTAGGGAACAAACTTTCTTCCGCTAATTGGCTTGCCTTTTTAAATGGCAATTTTAATAAAATTCAGTTTGATAAAGATGCCTCGGTATTTCTGCTAACCCCAATGGTGCAACGGGGTGTTGAATTTGAAGCGCTGGAAATAACTCACCTTCGGCGCGGCGATTTAAATCGCGCGTCTGGCAGGCTATTAAATCTCCCCTGGCTAAAGGGCGGCAATATAGACCTGATCATTGGTCAACACGACCCATACGCGCTGTACAAAATAGCGGCAGCACTTTACCGCAACCGGTATCGTTTTGATGAATACCATAATGACGCTGCCGATTACATCAACCTACTGCAATTGCTTACTGGGGTTGATATTGGCGTAAAAAGCGAGAAGGGCGAAATAACGCACCATATAGAAACGGATTTTTATACCCCGTCAAGGGAAAACTTACTGATCTATTTTGCTAAAAACTATGAGGCTTTTCAATGGGATTTAGCGCAACACAGGTTTGTAAACAGCGGGCTGAAGGTGGCAAATGTAAGCTCGGAGGCCGTTTATTTTGAAATGTTACTGTCTAAAACCGATTCGACTGCAATGAATGCATTTATTAAATTAACAAACTGCGACCCGGTAAAAGTTTCGGCATTGACCTCTGTGTATTACAAAGCAAATATTTCGGCAAATTATGCGTTGCCCCCCTATAGGTTTCTTAAGCAATTGACGTTATTAACCAAGTATTGCCGGGAGAATAAGATTGATTTCTCTGGATCGGCGGACTTGCAAAAAAGAATTTTCGCGTTTAACGAGGAGTTGTCATTTCAAAAAAGGCGAAGGATGGAAGATGCAATGATAAATTCGCTGACGCCAAACGAGCTAACCGCATTGGAATATTGGAGTTTGGTTTACGAATCTGTTTCTAATTTAAATTATTCCTCGGGCAGAGTGCTGGATACCTGGTATTCTAAAAATTGGGGTAAAATAATTTCGGATAAGAGCCAGCTTAGCCTTTTCCTAAAAAAGACCGCCCTATTCAGAAATTTATCGATATCCGGTTTCTGCTATACTTACTTGGCTAAATTTAACAACGGAAACGCAAAAACCCTCGCAGCATTAAAAGGGCTTTCATCTGCCGACGAGCAGATAGAGCAACAGAAACGTTTAGCTATTGGTATAGTGCAAGCGCCAAAAGCACTTTTGCCCGAAACCCAAAAATACAATGGTGGAAATTATGATGCAGAGATAAAAAACCTGGCGAAAGCATTTGAGGCGACTATTAAAAACGCTAAAGACACAACAGCAAGGAACGACAGTATATCAAAGTTATTCGCCAAGATCAATTATAAACAAATTGATACGGCATTTTGCCTTGTGGAACACTTTAATTTTAAATGGGCTGGGGAAAAGTACTCTTTTATGGACCGTGATTTTGGGTTTTTTCTTGAAGATTTCAACTCTGCAAATGTGCGAAAAGAATTTCTAAGCGTGTTCAGGAGCCGCAGCGAATACGAGACTTACGCATACTATTTAAAAAAGGCTGGGGTTGATTATCATAATCCAAACCAAACGCTGAACTACGATAAAATATACGATATTTTAAAATACAACGTAATTACCGCGTTTGTGGGCGGCGGGGGGGGGTGGAAATTAGATAATGAGGTTTATGCCGTTATTAAACTGCTGGAGTTGAAGTTTGAAACACACTTAGGTTATCCCGGGAAATTATGCAATTCAGGTAACTCCAACGGATGCCATGCTTCTGGCCGTGCAAAAGAATGGATGGCCTACCTAAAGGCGAAAGGGCTGTTAAAAACAAAACATAGTGAACCCTATTCTTTTTCTTACTTCGACAATTAATGAAAACTCCCCCTTTTTTGTTGGCAATCTTTTTTTGAAATCCGTTGCAATTCCCCCAACTTCGCAATCCCGATAATATCTGCGGCATCACAAAAAATCTGTGAAATCAAAAAAGAAATCGGCGTAATCCCAAATAATGGAATCATACAACCTTAAAATAGCGCAGGAACTTTCTGTTGGCAGTAAGCAGGTAAGCGCAACTATAGCTTTGTTAGACGAAGGTGCAACCGTGCCTTTCATCTCCCGTTACCGTAAAGAAGCAACCGGCAGTCTGGATGAGGTGCAGGTGGCCGCCATCCGAGACCGCGTACAACAATTGCGCGATCTGGATAAACGCCGCGAAGCCATCCTGAAATCGCTAACCGATATGGGCAAGCTTACCCCGTTATTGGAGGCGCAGATCAACGCTGCCGAAACTATGGTGTTGTTGGAGGATATTTACCTGCCTTATCGCCCTAAACGCAAAACCCGCGCAACTGCGGCTCGCGAAAAGGGCCTGCAGCCGCTGGCAGATGTGCTTTTAGAACAAAAGAATTTCGACCCGGAACTGGAAGCGGGTAAATACATAGATGAGGAGAAGGGCGTAAAAAATACCGAAGAAGCATTGGCCGGTGCCCGCGACATTATTGCTGAGTACATTAGCGAACACGCAGAAACCCGCGCAAAAATGCGCGAACTGTTTACCGAGAAAGGCACCTTCCAATCTAAAGTGGCCGATGGTAAAGAGGTAGAGGGCATCAAATACAAGGATTATTTCGATTGGACGGAGCCCGTTAAATCGGCACCATCGCACCGGATACTGGCTATGCGCCGAGGCGAGAAAGAGGAGATCCTTTGGCTGGATATTAAACCAACCGAAGACGACGCTCTTAACCTGCTGGAGCGCGAGTTTGTTAAAGGCCGGAACGCAACATCATCGCAGGTTGGTTTAGCCGTTAGCGATAGCTATAAGCGCCTGCTGAAGCCATCTATGGAAACCGAGATCCGCCTGCTTACAAAAAAGAAGGCCGACGAAGAGGCTATCCGCGTATTTGCCGAGAACGCCCGCCAGCTTTTGTTAGGCGCGCCATTAGGGCAGAAACGCATCATGGCTATCGACCCTGGTTTCCGTACCGGCTGTAAGCTGGTTTGTTTGGATGAGCAGGGCAAACTATTGGAGAACACCACCATTTACCCGCATACCGGCGCAGGCCAGGCAAAAGAAGCGGAGAAAACCGTTCAGCACTTGTTCGGGCGTTACAATATTGAAGCTATTGCCATTGGCAACGGCACCGCCGGCCGCGAAACAGAAGTGTTTGTGCGCAATCTTAACCTGCCGGGCGCTATTATTGTAATGGTGAACGAAAGTGGGGCATCCATCTATTCCGCATCAGAAGTGGCAAGGGATGAGTTCCCGGATAAGGATATTACCGTGCGCGGCGCCGTATCTATCGGCCGCCGTTTGATGGACCCATTGGCGGAACTGGTAAAGATAGACCCCAAATCAATCGGTGTGGGCCAATACCAGCACGATGTGGACCAAAATAAACTGCAAACGTCGCTGGATGATACGGTTGTTAGTTGCGTAAACGCCGTAGGGGTGGAGTTGAACACTGCATCCAAACAGATCCTGGCGTATGTATCCGGCCTTGGTCCGCAACTGGCGCAGAACATTGTAGAGTACCGCAACCGAAACGGCGCTTTTAAACGCCGCAGCGAGCTGAAAAAAGTGGCCCGCCTTGGCGATAAAGCATACGAACAGGCAGCCGGCTTCCTGCGTATCCGCGGGGCAGAAAATCCTTTGGATACAAGCGCCGTACACCCCGAGCGTTATGCCCTGGTGGAGCAAATAGCTAAAGACATGAACTGCAAAGTGCAGGACTTGATGGGCGACGACATGCTTCGCAAATCTATCCCCCTGCAAAAATATATTTCAGATGCGGTAGGTTTACCCACCCTTAATGATATCATCGCCGAGCTGGCCAAACCCGGCCGCGACCCGCGTGAGCAATTCGAGGCATTTAGTTTTACCGATGGCGTAAATGGTATTAATGATTTGAAGGTAGGGATGAAACTGCCCGGCATTGTAACCAATATCACCAATTTTGGCGCTTTTGTAGATATAGGCGTACATCAGGATGGTTTGGTGCATTTAAGCCAGATAACCAACCGCTTTATTAAAGACCCTAACGAAGTGCTTAAAGTGCATCAAAAGGTGGAGGTTACCGTTACCGAGGTCGATGCAAACCGCAAGCGCATTTCGCTATCCATGAAAGAGAATGAAAAACGTGAAGCACCTGCTGTAAACAAGCCACGTGAACAACAAAGGCCTGCTCAAAAACCGTTTGTTCAACATCCCGCTACTAAACCGGCACCCGAACCGGAGATGGATATGATGAGCAAGCTGGCGGCGCTGAAGAACAAGTTTAAGTAGGCTCTTTACCTTTACAACATTGTTATTGCGAGGAGTGATAGCGACGTGGCAATCTCAGCATGCCCGCGCACACGGCTGCTTTGCCTATCGGAGCGTCCTATGAGGTTGCCGCGTTGCGCTCGCAATGACAGTTTTTTTGAATTTTATATATCCTTACTTCTTCGTTGGAACCACTTTTATTCCTTTTGCACTTTTAGCCGCTCGTTTTGCACGCATTTTAAGGTTCAGCATTTCTACCAATATAGAGAAGGCCATGGCGAAGTAAATATACCCTTTAGGGATATGCTGCTCAAAGGCCTCCGCCAACAGCGATACCCCTATTAATAAGAGGAATGATAAGGCCAGCATTTTTACGGTAGGGTGCTTGTTTACAAACGCTGCAACGCTGTTTGACGCCCACATCATAATACCCACGGCTACCACTACAGCGGCTATCATGATCTCTACGTGCTGCGCCATACCTACAGCGGTGATCACCGAATCTAAAGAGAAAACGATATCCAGCAGCATAATCTGCACAATGGTTGCCCAAAACGATTTTGGCTTTACCTTATCAGCATCTTCTTCCTCGCCCTCTATTTTTTGGTGAATTTCGGCGGTGCTTTTATAGATAAGGAACAAACCTCCGATGATCAATATCAGGTCGCGGCCGGAGATGGCGAGCTTCTCAACCCAATCGGGGTCGGTAGTGCCTAACAGGCCGGCTAAGCTAAACAGCGGTGCGGTGAGTTTCATTACCCAGGTAATGGAGAGCAATAATAATACGCGGGTGATCATGGCGCCAGCCAAACCCATACGGCGGCCTTTGGCCTGCTGGCTTTTTGGCAATTTATCCGACAGGATAGAGATAAATATGACGTTATCGATACCAAGAACGATCTCTAATACAGTAAGGGTGATCAATGATATCCACGCTTCCGGGTCGGTAAATATTTCCATGGGTAAAATTTGTATGCGCACTAAAATAACAAAACCCCTGCCTATTATGGCAAGGGTGCTGCAAAAACCTGTTTTTTGTTGCTATTTAAGTAGCTTAATTAAAGCTTATGCCTGTAAAACTGGCGTTGATAACTATTTTATTGGAGGAATTGGCGTTGCCTATATACCCTCTGTATGTTTTGGTAGACGAAAATCCGTGGTCGTCATCCGATGGAGATTTTGAGATTAATTTTACCCGGTCATCGCCGTAATTAAAGCTGCCAAGTTTTACAGTAACATCAAAGTTCACGTTTTCAAGCTGTTTGAAGTCGAAGGTAATTTTGGAGAATTGGGCATCAACATTAATATTTTTTACTGTTTTATCAATAGTGCCTATTCTGAGCCCGTCGCCGTATTTTATGTTCGCATCAATAGATCCCTTAAGCCTGTCAATACTCATAGAAGAGAACTTAAGTTCAGTGTCTACATTATTTGCACTGCCCAATTTTATTTTGGTGTAGGCCATGCTTATTTTTCCGTTGTTAAACGATTCTACCGTTGAAGTGTGACCATCATCAAATCGCAAATCTATCTCATTTTGCGGGTTTGAAAGCTGCCCGGCAATCAGGTTGCCATACGATACTTTGATAAAAGACTTACCCGAAAGATCTGGTAGCACCACAGCGCCAAATCTGTTATTAATATCGATAGGGTTACCGGCGGGCATGTACACTGTGTAATTAATTTGGATACTTTGGTGGTCGTTGCGTCTGTTCGAGCCGTTATGGTACAGGTTAGTTTTGAATGATATTGTTGAACCAACCTTACTGTCGTCGATGCTCGAGCCATTGATCATGTCGTTTACAGCATCGGCATCGTCCGAACCGAATTTCATCTGTACGTCAACCTTAAACTCGTTCTTGTTCCAGGTGTTTACGGTTATCTTACCAAAGCTGTTGCTTATCTGCAGCATGTCGTTAACATTCACGCTGTAGCTTTTACTGTAATTTTTTACTTTTTCGACGATATCGCCGCTGGCAACCTTTTGCTTGTACTCAGCACTATCCGAATTTAAATTGATATTGAAATTTTTGATGTTGCTGAAAGTGTTGCTCATATCGGGCACCATATCCTTAAAGCTGCCCGCAAAATCTTTACCGAAGTCTTTGCCGAAGCTTTTTCCAAAATCTGCCCCAAAGTCTTTAAATTTCATTTTAAATTCTTTGTTAAACTTTTTAGAGGCGATAACCATCTTCTGCGTGCTTTTATCTATGCGCAGTTTGTTCATTTGCTTTTGCAGCTTGCCCATCTGCTTTTGCAGATCGGTCATTTGCTTTTGAAAGGCTTTATCGTCCAGTTGCTCGGTTTGGGCTTCTGTTGTTTGGGGGCTTACCGGTTTTGCCTGTGCAAATGCAGCGGTGCTGATAGCAATGCTTGCAATTAATGCAAACACCCTATGGTTAAATATCTTTAGTTCCATTTTGCTGTTCCTTTTTGCTTTGATTGAATTGTTGTATTACACTTAATTGTTGATTAAGCACCTCGGTTTGTATTTGCAAGTTCCGGATCATTGCACGTAAAACACGTTCCTGGTTGGGGCTGGTGGCCAAATCTGTACTCAGTTTTTTATAATTGGCCTGCATTTTTATCAACTCGTTGTTAAACTCGTTGTAAAGCTGTGGGTCGAATTTTGCTACTTGTTTTAATTCTATCTTTTTGGTTTCAATGAGCGACGCGTATTGCACCTGCTGTTTGGCATAGGTAGGGTTAATGGCGGCGAGGTCAACGTCGCCGTTTGTTTTTTGGCTTTGTATATATATACCGAACCCGATGCCCATAACCACGATGATCATGGCGGCTACCCTTAGCACAAAGCCAAGGGAGAATGTTTTTGCTTCGCGCTTTTTTGGCAGCTGCTCAGCCTCCCAGGCATCCAGTTCTGTTGAGATGTTATTCCAGATATCGGCGCGGGGTTGCAGGTCATCAAATTCTTCCCTGTTTTCGGCCATAAAATCTTCTAAACGCTTGCTCATTTGGTTATTCCTTTTCTAATTAATATCTCGTTCAATTTCCTTTTCGCTCTTAAAAACTGGGTTCGCGATGTGTTTTCGGTTATCCCCAGTACCTGGCCAATCTCTTCGTGGTCGTACCCCTCTAACAAGTAAAGCGATAGTACCACACGGTAGCCATCCGGTAACTCTTTCATGGCGTCTTTTACCCGGGCCACTTTGTGTTGTACATCATCATCGTCCCAGGGCTCTTCGTCTGCAACGTTATCCAGGTGCCCGTCTTCTATCTCCACCAGGTCCAGTTTTCGTTTGCGCAGCAGGTTAATGGAGCGGTGTACTACAATTTGTTTAAGCCAAAGCCCAAAGGTTGTTTCCTGCCTAAAATCCTTCATCCTTTTAAAAGCATCGGTAAAGGCTTCCTGCAAAACATCTTCCGCCTCGCCAACGTTGCCCACTATCCTAAAGGCGATGTTTAACATCGCTTTAGAATATAGTTTGTATAACTCGTAACAGGCTTTTTTGCTTCCCTGCTTACACTCAACTACCAGTTGATAATGTTTATCTACAAATACAGCTTCCAATTAATTTTGTGAGGTTTCAAGTTAAATGACGCAGGCCATCTAACAACGTTGCATGTAGTAAGAATTTTATTTGTTTAAACTGCGGTTTTTTTTTGCAGATGATGAAATATATAGCTGAATAATGCGTTTAGGGCGAAATTATTTTCGGCTAAGGAAGGTGTTCACAGCCGCTACAGCATTTTCATACCTGTTGTCGCCGGTGCCGGATATCAACACGTAATTCGCTTTCAGCGCATCCAGCTCCAGGTACCAAACAGCCATAAAGTGTTCGCGCATGTTCGGGAAATCGCGCAGAGGGTCTTCTTCCCAGGGAAGATCGATATTTAGCAATAAATACAGATCGTACGGATGTTTTGGTAATTCATCAAGCACCTCCTTTGGCGATTCGCCAAAGGTATGGTCGCTCCAGATCTTCACCGTAATAAAGGTAGTATCGCAGATAAGGAGCTTGTTTGCCTGCGGTACAAACTCCTCCTCCAGCGCCAATTGCCCGGTGAACATGTTTATCTCATCTTGCCAGGTAGGGGGGGCGGTAAGTTTTTCGCAATAACCGCGGGCATACTCGGGCACCCAAACAGTATTAAAATGCAGCGCCAAAAATGCCGACATGGTAGATTTGCCGGTAGATTCGGGGCCAACTACAGCTATTTTTATGATTTCGGAATTGGGATGTTCGATTTCAGATTTGTTCATTCTTTACAGTTTAACTTCTGCTTCCCCTTCAGGGGGCTGGGGGGCGGCCTCATTCCAATTCTTTCGCCAATCCACATACCCCATTATAGCAATGCCAACGTATATGGCATACATCACCGCGGTAAGATGGAGGTCTTTATACAAGTAAACGCCAACGTATATCACATCTACAAAGATCCATATCAACCAGTTCTCTATAACCTTTCGTGCCAAAAATACCTGTGCAACCAGGCTGCATGCCGTACAAAAACTATCCAGGTAGGGGAACGACGCTGTGGTGTACTTTAAAATTGTGCCTAAAATATAGGTGAATACAACAATTGCTCCTGCAGATATCAATAATTCTACCCGGGTGATCCGCGCAACCGGGGTCTTTTTTTCGGAAGCGGGTTTATTGGCCCAGTAATACCAGCCATACAGGTTCACCACAAAAAAATAAACCTGCAGGCCCATATCGGCAAACAAATGCGTTTCAAAAAAGATGAAAATGTAAATGGTGACGCTGATCATGGCTATAGGCCAGTTCCAGATGTTGTTTTTAGCCGCCAGGTAAACGCAAATAAGCCCGGTGATAACGCCGGTAATTTCGAGCCAGGTTTGATGCTGCCACCAATCCTGTAGCAGGTGTACAATTTGCATGGCGTAAATATAAACAAGCAAATGTATTACAGGATGTAAATTTTATGTGGGGTTATTTATTGCGCCACTACGGAAAGCACAGAGCGGCTGTACCAAAGCCGGTTTGCCTAAAAGGCAAAGCACACCTGGTGGGCTAATATCTTCTTTTGGGCTTTAGTGTCTTTTAATCGGCGAAAATAGTTAATAGCAACGATATTGGTGGTGACACAATATTGTCACCATTATGTAATTTGTAAGTCTATGATTATTAGGCGCTTATAAATGTTCACGGTGTTCACGTGTGTGAGCGTGAACACTAAATGATTTTTTGGCGATTTACGGGCAGCCAAAAAAAGCAAAGAGGCTGTATCAAAACCAATAAGATACAGCCCTCCTGCGTAAAACTCCGCCTTCTCTATGGTTAAAAAAAGTTTACCATATCTTCACCCGTTTAGCCGGATCCAGCCACATTTTATCGCCTTTTTTTATGCCGAAGGCTTCGTAAAACTCGGGCACATCGGTAAATGGCCCATTTACGCGCATAAACCCTGGCGAATGCACATCGCTTAGCAACTGGCTCGCTAATGATTCGGGCCTGTCATGCCCAAGCCATCCGAGGGCATAGCCCATAAAGTAACGCTGCACTGGGGTTAAGCCGTTTATCGTTTTACCTTCTTTATATTGTTCAGTCTTTTTGAAGGCATCCAAACCAATAACAATACCACCCAAATCGGCAATGTTTTCGCCCAGGGTTGCTTTACCATTTACATGCTGGTCGCCAACTTTATAATTGTTGAATTGCTCTATCAGCATTTGCGCGCGTTGCGCAAATTTTGCCGAATCTTGCGGGGTCCACCAGGCTTTTAGGTTGCCTTGTGCATCGTACTGGCGGCCCTGGTCGTCAAAACCATGGGTCATTTCGTGGCCAATGGTTGATGCCGCCGCATAGCCGTAAACCACCGCATCGTCAATATTGGCATCTTTAGCGCCGGGGATCATAAATATGGCAGCAGGCAATACAATTTCGTTGTTTGATGGGTTATAGTAGGCGTTGTAGGTTTGTGGTGTCATACCCCATTCGGTACGGTCAACCGGTTTGCCCAACTTTTCGGCGTTCTCATTATGCTGAAATATGCTGCCGCGCATTACGTTCATGGCGTAAGAAGAACGGTCGACAGTTAGCGAAGAATAATCCTTCCACTTATCGGGGTAGCCAACTTTAGGCATTACTTTGGCCAGTTTCTCATAAGCTTTTTCTTTGGTGGCAGGGCTCATCCAATCCAGCTTTTCAATATGCTCTTTAAAGGTAGCGCGCATATCTTCTACCAATTTTACGTAACGCGCCTTAGCTTCTTCCGGGAAGTATTCTTTCACAAATATTTGCCCAAGCACTTCGCCCATGAGGCCGTTCTCGGTATCTAAAACACGTTTCCAGCGCGGCAATTGCTCCTTGCGCCCGTATAGTTGCGTTCCAAAAAAGCGGAAGTTCTCTTCGTCAAAAGCCTTGCTCAGATACGGGCTTGCATCGCTCACCAGGTTTTTTTTGAGGTAGCTTTTCCAATCGGCAAGGGTAAAGGCAGTAAGCGCCTTGTTAACGGCGCGGTAATACTCGGGCTGGCCAACAATTACGGTATCTACATTTTTGTAACCCAATTGCTCAAAAGTTGCTTTCCAGTCTACCAGTGGTGCAATTTTCCCTAAGCCGGCAACCGTCATTTTGTTATAGTTGTGGTATGGGTCGCGCAGGTCTTCCAGCTTACGGGAGCTATCGGCAAGTGCTTTTTCTATCAGGTAAGTTTTCGCGGTAGCGCCGCTAACTTCTGCCGGGCCCATGCCCATCAGCTTAAATAGTATAGGCAAATGTTTTTGCTGGTAATCGGTACGGATCTCAACGCTATGCTTATCGCTGTTAAAATAATAATCGCGGTTGGGCAGGCCTATGCCTGTTTGGTAAAGCTGCAGCATCATTTTGCTGCTGTTTTTATCATCCTGTCCAACGTAAGTACCAATGGGGTTTGGTACACCAATAGTGCCCAGATGAGCAAACTCCGCTACCAGCGATTTTACATCGCTGATGCGGTCTATCCGTTCCAGTTCTTCTTTAAGCGGGGCAATTCCTTGTTTTTCAATATTAACGGTATCCATCCCGCTGAAATAGAAATCGCCTATCTTTTGGGTGTTGCTGCCTTTTTCGGCATTGGCTTTTAAGGCATCCTCGTTAATTTTTTTCAGTTTTTCGCGTAAATCGTCTTGCACCACATTACCAATGCCCCATGCCGAATATGCAGCGGGGATGGGGTTTTCTTTTAACCACTTACCACTGGCATACAAAAAGAAATCGTCGCCGGGTTTAGCGGTGGCATCTATATTTTTAAACACGCGGTCGTTCTCGGCGTAAAGCTTTGACTTATCGTCTCCGGAGTTTTTGCAGGCGCCCAGCAGCAATGCCGCGGTCGCCAAAGTTGTAATAATGCGGATGTTTGTTTTTTTGTCCATTTTTTAGCAGTTGTATGTAAAAAAATACAGGAGGTGTATGGTAAAACAGAATTTTTATTCCGGATAAATATACAAGTTAAATTAATTTCTAATTAGTTGCGGTTGGACAACCTTTGTAAAAATTATTTTACAAATTTTTAAACACAAAAGTTGTAAGCGTTTTGGTGCCGATATTTTAAGTTTGAAACATTTTTTTTATTTAAAGTGTTTATAATCAGTAAATAAAGTGATCTATTGTGTCAATTAGACGGTTTTTAAAACTCTGGAAATGTAAATTGGCGTTTAAACAATCGTCTTAAAGCAGTAAAAAATATGGCTTTAATTTTGTTGAAAAGTAAATGGTCCTGCATCATCCTTATAAAAACATAAATACATCTACCTATGTAAAAACGTTTTTCGATGTTCAGGCTTACTTGAATTCTCAGTAGCCCAAGTTGAGATGAATTGTTCTTTTTTTTGGGTTTAATCAATAGTTTAAATTAATTAGGGGAAAAGGGAGCTTCCAAAAGGCTCTCTTTTTTTGTGCGATAAATTTTGCTATGCGTGCATAATACTTTACTTTTAGACTTTCCATTATAACATGCAATTTAACCTTACCGAAGAACATTTAATGATACGCCAGGCGGCGCGCGATTTTGCACAAACCGAGCTAAAACCCGGTGTAATAGAGCGCGACGAGTACCAAAAATTTCCCGCAGAACAAATAAAAAAACTGGGCGAGCTGGGTTTTTTGGGCATGATGGTTTCGCCGGAGTATGGCGGCAGCGGGATGGATGCGATATCGTACAGTATTGTGATGGAAGAGCTATCCAAGGTGGATGCATCGGCATCGGTGGTGGTATCGGTAAATAACTCGCTGGTATGTTATGGGTTAGAAAAATATGGCAACGAAGAACAGAAGCAAAAATATTTAGTGCCTTTGGCACAAGGCCAGGTAATTGGCGCATTCTGCCTAAGCGAACCCGAGGCTGGTTCTGATGCTACCTCGCAGCGCACCACCGCTATTGATATGGGCGACTATTACCTGTTGAACGGTACCAAAAACTGGATCACTAACGGCAGCACGGCATCTACCTATATAGTAATGGCCCAAACGGACGCCGCTAAAAAGCACCGGGGCATTAACGCGCTGATTGTTGAAAAGGGGCTGGAAGGTTTCACCGTGGGGCCAAAGGAGAATAAACTTGGCATCCGTGGATCGGATACACATTCACTGATGTTTACAGATGTGAAAATACCTAAGGAGAACCGCATTGGCGAAGATGGCTTCGGATTTAAGTTTGCTATGGCCACTTTAGAAGGCGGGCGCATAGGTATAGCGTCGCAAGCCTTGGGTATTGCATCGGGCGCGTACGAGCTTTCCGTACAGTATGCTAAAGAACGCAAAGCCTTCGGCAAAACACTGGGCGACCTGCAGGCCATCCAATTTAAACTCGCCGATATGGCAACCGAGATTGAAGCAGCACGCTTATTATGTTACCGCGCGGCCTGGTTGAAGGATAACAAACTCCCCTACGCGCAGGCGGCATCAATGGCTAAACTATTTGCATCTGAAACCGCCATGCGCACTACTATTGAGGCCGTGCAGATCCACGGTGGGTACGGGTTTGTAAAAGAATACCATGTAGAGCGCCTGATGCGCGATGCCAAAATAACCCAGATATACGAGGGTACATCAGAAATTCAGCGCATTGTCATTTCCCGTGAAGTTTTGAAATAGTTGACCGCTTTTATTACTTTTGACAAAGTATATAGAGTTAGTCGACTTTTTTATGATCAAGAAAATTCTTTTTAGCGCGGCAGTATTCGCTTCGCTCTCTCACATAGCTTCGGCACAAACAAAACTGGCAACAGGTATCTGGCGGGGAACATTAAAAACCGCGACCGGAAATGAGATCCCTTTCAATTTTGCAGTAAGCGGCAGCGGCAAGCAGGAACTGGCCGTTATCAACAGCACTGAGCATTTAAAAGTGCCCGATGTAACCGGCAGCGGCGATTCGGTATTCATTAAAATGCCATTGTTCGACTCGGAGTTCCGACTCAAACAGACTGGACAAACCTTGCAGGGTCATTATATTAAGCACCTTGGCGTACGTGACGTTGCCCAGGAGTTCACTGCCACCGCCAATACTACCTACCGCTTTTTTAAAGACGCCGAAAAACCAAAACATAATGTAAGCGGTCGCTGGTCGGCTGTATTTGGTAAAGAGGTTGCCGATAAGGATACCACGGTGGGCGAGTTTAAACAAACCGGCGCAAAGGTTACCGGTACCTTTTTAACCACCACCGGCGATTACCGCTTTTTAGAAGGCACCGTTTCCGGCGACCAGCTTTACCTTAGCTGCTTTGATGGCGGGCACTCCTTTTTATTCACCGCGAAAATTGCTGAAGATAACACGTTGAGGGATGGTAACTTCTTTTCGGGTTTAACGGGTACGGATGTGTGGACAGCCGTACGGGATGAGAACGCCAAACTGCCCGATGCATACTCATTGGCGGCTTTAAAGCCCGGCTATAAAAAGCTGGCGTTTAATTTTAAAGACTTAACCGGCAAACCGGTCTCATTGGAAGATGAGCGCTTTAAAAATAAGGTGGTGATCATCCAGATCATGGGTTCGTGGTGCCCTAACTGTATGGACGAAACCGCCTACATGGTAAACTACTATAAAAAATACCACAATAAAGGGGTTGAGGTAATAGGCCTGGCTTACGAGCGTACTACCGATTTTGCCAAATCGCAAAAAACGGTTGCACAAATAAAAGATCGGTTTAGTATCCCATATCCACTATTAATAACCGGGTACACCAGTAATAAGGTAGAAACCGCCCAAAGCCTGCCCATGCTTACCAGGGTGGTGGGCTTCCCTACTACTATTATTATTGATAAAACTGGCGATGTGCGTAAGATCCATACTGGCTTTAGCGGCCCTGGTACAGGCCATTACTATACCGAGTTTATAAGCGAGTTTGAAAAGTTGACGGATGATCTGCTGGCAGAGAAGACTTTGTAGTTCTCAGTAAGCTTTACGTCGATGTCTTCGACAAGCTCAGACTGACAGATTTTTTGCCATGGTGAGCTTGTCGAACCATTTACTGCCGTACAAGTTCAGGAAGCTTTACGTCGATGTCTTCGACAAGCTCAGACTGACAGATTTTTTTGCCATGGTGAGCTTGTCGCACCATTTACCATTATTCAAGTTCGATAAGCATGTTCGCTTTTAGATCTTTCCTATCGCTCAGATGACAGATTGAGACGCATCTTACCCGTTCAAAAACAAATTCTCACTTATCGATGGGATAATACCTTTATCCAACGCGGTATCAAATAAAAGCTTAACCGCTTTTTTACCCTCCGTGCCTAAATCGACAGAGAACTTATTTACATACAGGTTGATGTGTTTGTACATTACTTCCTCGCTCATTTCCTGCGCATGCGAGCGGATATACTCCAGCCCCGATTTTGGATTGGCAAACGCAAAATCTACCGAACGTTTCAACACCCGGTTTATTTTATGCTGAACATCTAACGGTAAATTGCGATTGGCAACGATGCCGCCCAATGGGATAGCACAGCCGGTGCGTTTTTCCCAGTAATCGCCAAGGTCTATAATTTTATGCAGGCCTTTATCCTGGTAGGTAAAACGGTTTTCGTGAATAATGAGGCCAATATCCACCCGGCCATCTAAAACAGCGTTTTCAATATCCGAGAAAACTAATTCTTGTTTATTGGTAGCGTTAGGGAAGGCAAGGCTCAACAAAAAATTCGCAGTGGTGTATTTCCCCGGGATACCAATTTTTAGGGAAGCATTTTGCGCTACATCCGAAATCGAAAATTCTACATTCGAAATCAAAAGAGGGCCCACCCCAAACCCCAGCGCACTCCCTGCATCCAGCAATATATATTTATCTGCCGCGTAAGCAAAAGCGTGGTAGCTTAGTTTAGTAATATCCAGTTCGCCGCGGAAGGCTTTTTGGTTCAGCGTTTCCACATCATCGTAAAATACCTTAAAATCCAACCCTTCGGTGTCAATTTTATGATGGATAAGCGCATCAAAAATAAAAGTATCATTTGGGCAAGGCGAAAAGCCGATTGTAAGTTTCATATAGCCCCCTAACCCCCTGAAGGGGGAATTTTTGTAATAGTTAATAGATTGTTTATCCTCCTGCTCCCCCTTCAGGGGGTTGGGGGGCCAAACGTGTTCAGCAGATCTATGGCAAAGGTATCCAGATTTTTTACAGCCAGCCCTATGCGCCAGTTGTCACGGTTGCGTTTTTCCACGTAATTTGACACTGCCCTGATCTGCAAACAAGGCACTCCCGCCTGGCGGCAGGCGTAAAAAAAGGCGGCCCCTTCCATGCTTTCCAACTGAGGGTTTAAGCGGCCTATAATTTTTTCAATGGATTCATCCTCTCCGTGTACAGTATTGACGGTTATCGACCTCACCTGTTTCAGATTTTTATACTTAGCGGCAGCTTTGGAGCCTTTAAAAAGATTCGCGATAGTTTCGGAGGACTTAAAAGTGCTTTCGCCCAGGCCCATCAGGCTGATGGGTAAAAACGACTCGGCATCCTCTGCGCCGAGTTCAGATAGTGCGTCATCTACCACTTCCACCACTTCGCCCAGGGCGATGCTCCGGTCAAAACTACCCGCTATACCCAGATTTATAGCGAGGTCGTACTGGTTGGTAGCCAGTTCTTTACCTAAGGCAAAAGAGGTGGCTACCATGCCCACACCCGTTATCAGGAGGGAGTTGGAGGCATCTGTTGCCGAACTGCTGGTTTTAAAGATGTTCTTCTTTTCCGAATCGGAAATACGAAAGCCAAAATCTAAAATAAACCCGCCAACTTCCATCCCGGTTGCTGCCACAAACAAAATCCGCATATTTCAAATTTAATTTCGAGCACTAAGATAAAACAACTCGGCTATTTTTGTTTTGTATATTTGCACCATTAATTGCTATGATGATACATATTACGCGCAAAGAACATTTTAATGCGGCACACAGGATGTACCGTGAGGAATGGAGCGCAGAGAAAAACGCCGAAGTGTTTGGCAAATGCGCCAACCCTAACTGGCATGGCCACAATTACAACCTGTTTGTAACGGTAAAAGGCGAAATTACCCACGCAACCGGCTACCTGATCGACCTTAAAGAGCTTAAGGAGATCATAAACGAGTATGTTATTGATAAACTCGATCATAAAAACCTTAACCTGGATGTTGATTTTATGAAGGGCAAGATGGCATCAACCGAGTTGCTTACCATTGAGATATTTAACCAGTTGAAGGCCCCGATAGAGGCTTACCCGGGTGTGTTTTTACATTCGGTGAGATTGTACGAAACCGAAAATAACTCTGCCGAGTACTTTGGCGGATAAACCTGAATAATGGATAACGAAAATAACATTCCCGACAGGGATGCGGGGATAAACGGCTACCAAAAGGTTGACCGCTACAACCCGGAGCTGATAAAAAACCTGTCGGATAATTACCTGGATGTATTAAAGCACATAGGCGAAGACCCGGCGCGCGATGGTTTATTAAAAACTCCCGAACGGATGGCGAAAGCCATGCTTTACCTTACACATGGGTATGATCTGGACGCGAAAGAGATCCTGAACTCGGCCATGTTTAAGGAAGATTACAGCCAGATGGTGATTGTAAAAGATATTGAAGTGTATTCGATGTGCGAGCACCACATGCTGCCGTTTTTTGGTAAAGCCTACATAGCTTATATACCAAACGGATACGTGGTGGGCCTGAGCAAAATACCGCGTATAGTGGATGTATTTGCCCGCCGCCTGCAGGTGCAGGAACGCCTTACCAACGAGATCCGTGACTGCATCCAGGAAACCTTAAACCCAATTGGCGTAGGCGTGGTAATAGAATGCCGCCACCTGTGCATGAGTATGCGTGGGGTGCAAAAGCAAAACTCGGTAACTACAACCTCAGCCTTTACCGGTGAGTTTTTAAAAGAAAAAACAAGGACAGAGTTTTTAAACTTAATTTCATCGAAATTAAGTTAAGCCGAGACAAGAATCAAGAGCCAAGAACCAAGAATAAATCCGAAATCGAACATTCGAAATCAAGATGAAAGCATACATTTTCCCTGGGCAGGGCGCCCAATTTCCGGGTATGGGTAAGGACCTGTACGAGCAAAGCGAACAAGCAAAAGAACTGTTTGAAAAAGCAAACGATATTTTGGGTTTCCGCATTACCGATGTAATGTTTGATGGTACCGAGGAGGACCTTAAACAAACCAACGTTACCCAGCCGGCCATATTTTTACATTCGGTTATTATGGCTAAAAGAATGGCCGATTTTGAGCCGGAGATGGTAGCGGGCCACTCACTTGGCGAATTTTCCAGCCTGGTTGCAACCGGTGCCTTATCATTTGAGGATGGTTTGCGTTTGGTGGCTGCCCGTGCCAACGCTATGCAAAAAGCCTGCGAGATACAACCCGGTACCATGGCCGCTATTTTGGCACTGGATGATTTTACGGTTGAAGATATTTGTCACCAGGTAAGCGATGTGGTTGTCCCTGCAAATTATAACTGCCCCGGGCAATTGGTAATATCGGGCAGTATTGCCGGTATTGATGCCGCCTGCGAAAAAATGCTGGCCGCGGGTGCCAAGCGTGCGCTAAAATTAAACGTGGGTGGTGCTTTCCACTCGCCGCTGATGGAGGCCGCAAGGGTTGAACTGCAGGACGCCATTTTACAAACTCAATTTAAAACACCGGTTTGCCCGGTGTACCAAAACATTGATGCCAAGCCGCATACAGATGTGGAGGAGATAAAACAAAATCTGATTGCCCAGCTAACCGGCCCGGTGCGCTGGACCCAAACCGTAGAACAAATGCTACGCGATGGTGCAACATCATTTACCGAAGTTGGGCCGGGTAAAGTATTGCAGGGCCTTGTTAAAAAAGTAGATAAAAATGTGCCCACGGCGGCGGCTGTATTATAAAATTTACAAACGAAACTAAATGCCCCTTATGTAGTTTTGTTTGTGACGATTTGATTAGCTTTAAAAACATTTGACTACCGCCGGAAAAATACGTGCTTTGCTGGCGCTCTTGTTCGCCAGCTTACTGATTACAGCAATAATTGTTGAGAACACTTACTCGCCTGCAAATAATTTAGCACAAACAGCCCGGGTGTTAGAGAATAGCCTCCATAACAAGGAAGGCTATGTTTATGATATATTAAACGATAAGGACGCTTTTAACCAAATAAAAAGCATCCCGTTAAAACACAGCGCGGCACTTGCCTTTATAAACGATTATACCCTTAAAAGAAATATCTGGCTCGTTACCTTAAAAAACGGGCGTATCAATTTTTGGAGCGGGGCCAAAATAATTCCTGATAACGCGGCCAGGATTAAGGACGGGTGTTCGTTTATCCGGTCGAGTAATGGC
Source organism: Mucilaginibacter gilvus (assembly GCF_004054195.1). Classification (GTDB taxonomy): domain Bacteria; phylum Bacteroidota; class Bacteroidia; order Sphingobacteriales; family Sphingobacteriaceae; genus Mucilaginibacter; species Mucilaginibacter gilvus. The sequence goes on from NZ_SBIW01000030.1 coordinate 70,792, forward strand.
TATTACGAGGTTATTAAAAAGTCCGAGGGGGATTTCTCGGCACTGTTTTTTATCCCTGTAAAAAATGCGTACGAGTTTCAGAACAAGTATCTCCAAAATACTTTCGCTACCGACCTTACAGACGATACCAATATCGATATAGCTGATTTTACCGATAAGGGTGTTTACGCCGTACACGATATCCAAAACACCTACCTGTTTTCGGTAAAACTGGTAAATGGCGGTGTTAACAACCGGTTTTTTTATTTCGAACTATCCGTGTGGATATTGGCTATACTAAGCCTTTGTGTTTTTGTACACGTTATGGTTACTTACCTGGCCAACCGGGGCATGGTTTACCTGTCGTTACTGGCCCTGGTTATTTTTATAGTAGCATTCAGGTTTGTTAATTTGCATTATGGCTGGCCAAATTTCACCCAGCCCCTAAAGCTCTTTAGCCCGCAACTGTATGGCTCCAGCTATGTTTACCCCTCCCTCGGCGATCTTTGCATCAATATCCTGGCTATTTGCTGGCTTGTATCATATTTATATACCCTCCGCACCAAATTACTAAAACACGTACCTGGCAAAGCGCTTGGTTACCTCATATACGCATTATGCTTTGTTACCTTGCTGGTGACATCAACAAGTTTACTGCACTTATTTTATGGCTTGGTAATCAACTCTAAGATCAGCTTTGATGTAAACAACGTGCTTAACCTATCGGTATATAGCCTAATAGGCCTTTTAATGCTCTGTTTTAGTTTTTTAGTATTTGTTTTGCTTACCGAGGTTATTTTAACCATCTGCTTTAAACTAAGCTTCCCTATTGAAAAACAGGCTTTAGTATTTGGTTTAGGTATTGTTATAACAACGGCATTTGTAACTTGGTACGTAGAGTTTAGCCTGTTTTATCTGCTATGGGCGGTATTGATTTTATCGCGCGGGTACAGCTATCTGTATAACGACCGGAAGTTTAACGCAGGGTCGTTCCTGCTCATTGTTTTAATCTGCGCAGTTATTTCATCCTTAAAACTCTACCGGTTCGAGGGGGCAAAAGAAGAGTCGACGCGGCGGGTGCTCATTCAACGGCTGGAAGTGCCTGATGATGTAACTGCCGATACGCTGTTTAAACAAATAGAAAAACAGATAATAAAGGAACCAGCTATTATTCAATATTTTAAAAGCGGCTCGCACACCAACGATTATTTAACCGCCCGTCTGCAAAAGCTGTATTTCGACAGGTACTTGTCTAAGTACGAGTTTAAGATCCACGAGTTTGACATGCAAAACCAGCCGATATCGGCAGATCAGGACTACTCGCTGGATATTTTTAAGGATATGGTGCAATACAGCTCTTTTAAAGTGTCGGATTATTTTTACCGCGAGAATGAGTCGTTCGGCTTTCAAAGTTACTTTGCCATACTACCGGTTATAGATAATGACACCAGCCTGGGTACCATCGTTATCGAACTAAAGGCCCGGCCACTTTTGGCAACAGGCACCTTCCCCGAATTGCTTATTGATAAAAGCGATAAACCCGAACAGGAATTTAAAGATTACTCCTACGCTTTTTATGCCGACGATATGCTGATAGGCCAAAGCGGCAACTATGTGTACAGCGTAAACAATAAGGAATTTAAAGGTAAGCTAAAAAAGTACACCATGCAGGTAAACACCGGTAGCCGCATAGGTTGGTTTGACAAGTTTACCAAATATAGCCACTTGCTGTATAAACCAAGCAACCGGAACCTGATTGTGGTAACTAAGGAGGAAAATGCCGTAGCGGCTATTATAACCGCTTTAACTTTCTTTTTTGTGGTGATACTGGCATTTGCCTCCTTAGTTTTACTGGTTAGGCTGCTTTGGATAAAGGTTAAGATCTTCAACATCAATAACAACCGGATCAACTGGAACTTTAAAATCAACTTTGACAGGGTACTTTATAAAACCCGCATCCAGTTTTCAATGATATTTGCCGTGGTAATAACGTTGGTATTGGTGGGGATAATCACGTTTGTATCTATAAGTACCCAATATCAAAGCCAGCAGGATAAAAGTATCCGCGCAAAAATTATGCAGATAGCCGGCATTTTGGAGGCCGGGCCTATAAACGAGTATGTTGGCAATATCACCGAGGAGGGCCGTGTTGCCTTTGACAAACTTGCGGACAATTACACCTCCGATTTAACCCTGTACGATCTGAATGGCGTTCGCCTGATATCCACCCAGCCAAAAATTTACGATTATGGCCTGCTTGCGCCCCGCATGAACGGAAGGGCGTTCATTGCTTTAACCGATGAGCAAAAATCGGAGTTTGTAAACGAAGAACGCATATCAAAACTTACCTATAAAGCGGCTTACGCGCCATTGAGGAACTCGAGGTACGAGATTATCGCTTACCTGCAGTTGCCCTATTTTGCCAATGAGGCCGATTATACCGAGCGCATTGGCTCTTTGCTAAACATCATGATAAACGTTTACGCGCTGGTTTTTATAGCTATTGGCCTGTTTGCAGTAATTATTGCCAGGCAGATAACCGCGCCGCTAAACTTTATCCAGTATAATTTAAGTAAAACCATTTACGGTAAAAAGAACGAACCTATTAAATGGGAGCGCGACGATGAGATAGGCGCCCTGGTAAAAGAGTATAACAATATGATAGCCGCGCTGGAGAACAGCGCGCACAAACTTGCCCAATCTGAACGGGAGACCGCCTGGCGCGAAATGGCCAAGCAGGTAGCCCACGAAATTAAGAACCCCCTTACGCCTTTAAAGTTGGGTTTGCAGTTGCTTGATAAATCGTGGAAGGATAAGGACCCTAAGTTTGACCAGAAGTTTGAGCGCTTTAGTAAATCGTTTGTAGAGCAGATAGAAAGCCTCTCTAACATCGCTTCGGAGTTTTCGGCATTCGCTAAAATGCCCGATACCCGTATTGAAAGCATTAACCTGTTTGAGATGCTGGGGCAGGCTGTTATTATTTTTAAGCAGATGGATAACGTGCAAATTTTAATGATGCCGCCCACCACGCCATTTTTTGTAGCCGCCGACCGCGACCAACTCCTGCGCTGCTTTAATAACCTGCTAAAAAACGCCATAGAGGCTACCCCGCAAGAGCGCGACTGCCTGATAGAGATAAACTCTTTGGTAACCAGCAAAAACGTGTTGCTAACTATAAAAGATAATGGCAACGGGATCCCCGAGAACATGCGCGATAAAATTTTCGAGCCAAACTTTACCACCAAAAGCTCGGGCACAGGCCTGGGGCTTGCATTTGTAAAAAACTCCATAGAAAACGCCAGCGGAAAAATATGGTTCGAAACCAACATTGGCGTAGGCACAACCTTTTATCTGAATTTCCCGGCAGAAAATACCGGGGTGTAATAGCCAGCCGGTTTCTTATAAAAGCAAAAAGCCTACGGTGAACACCGTAGGCTTTTTGCTTTTATATTTTATAATTATTTAAAAAGGCAGGTCGTCGGTATCGCTTATGCGGATGCCTTCATTATCATTATTTGGTTTCACGCCATTGCGTGGTTGGTTATCACCGGTCTCAAAATCTGTTTTGCGGCCAAGCATGGTAAAGTTCTCGGCAACTACCTCGGTAGTATATTTCTTAATGCCTTCTTTATCTTCAAAGGAACGGGTGCGTAATTTGCCTTCAATGTAAACTAATTTCCCCTTCTGTAAAAATTTAGCGGCTACATCTGCCAGCCCGCGCCACATTACAATATTGTGCCATTCGGTTTGTTCTACTTTTCGGCCGTCTTTATTAAACGTTTCTGAGGTAGCTAACGGAAAGCTGGCCACGGCTACGCCACCCTCCAAATGCCTTACTTCAGGGTCCTTTCCTAAATGACCAACAAGTATTACTTTATTAATTCCAGACATGCCATAAATTAACGGAGAATTATTTAGAAATTAAAAAATTTTTTTATAAATATAAAAATTCGCTGAGGCATAGCTAAATTCTCTAAATTTTGCAACCCGGTGTAAAACCAGTTGGATTGTAATTTTTCGGGCTGTCCGTCTAAAACAATAAATTGGATGAACAAATGCTGGTGTGTAAGTACGTGTTTTACTACCTCCGTGGTATTCCTGATCGCTATGTTATTCCCAAGAACTTCTTTTACGTTGCTGCGCTGAAATAGTTGTACCGGCTCAATTAGCGCCTCGGTTTCTATCATCGGCAGTTCGTACATATTGGCCCATATATCACTTTCGTCGCGCTTGCTCATCAGCAGCTTTTGATCGTCCATTATTAACATATAGTTAAAATATCTTTTCCTGATCTTTACCGTCTTGAGTTTTACCGGCAAATACATAGTGGCATTGGTTTTAAATGCGGCGCATCCTAAACGCACAGGGCAAATGCCACAGGCCGGGTTTTTAGGCTTGCATAGCATAGCGCCAAATTCCATCATGGCCTGGTTGTGCAGGGCGGGGCGCTGGTTATCCAGCACCTCATCTGCCAGTTGCTGAAATAGTTTTTTGCCTTTTGGGGAGTTGATAGGCTCATCAATACCAAAATAACGCGCCAGCACACGGTACACATTGCCATCTACTACGGCCCTGGCCTCGTTTGCCGAGAAGGATGATATGGCAGCGGCTGTATATTCGCCTATGCCTTTTAGTGTAATAAGCTGCTCGTAAGCTGTGGGGAATTGGCCATTATATTGCGCCTGTACCAACTGCGCTGTTTTTAGCATGTTGCGCCCCCGCGAATAGTAGCCTAAGCCCTGCCATAGCTTTAAAATATCGTCCTCGGGGGCCGCCGCAAAGTGCTTAACTGTAGGGTACTTCTCCGCAAAGCGGTAAAAATATGGCATTCCCTGCTCTACACGGGTTTGCTGCAATATAATTTCCGATAGCCATATAATATAAGCATCGGTGGTGCTGCGCCATGGCAGATCGCGCTTGTTTCCCTCATACCAGCTTATCAATTCTCCCGAAATATTCATCGAAAGCAAAGATACTTTATCCATCTCAGTATCATAATTTAAGCTCGTAAATGCTGTTTTTGGCGGTCTGTAAAAAAAATGTGTTAATTATTTTAATCTTTAATTTTAAAGCGATACTTTTGCAACCCCAAAACAGTTAAGTATTTATACATTTTAAATAAAGAAAACAGGATATGACCAAGGCAGAAATTATAGCTGAAATCTCTTCTAAAACAGGTATCGAGAAAGTTGACGTGCAGGAAACCGTTGAAGCGTTTTTCAAAGTAGTGAAAAGCTCAATGGTAGGCGGCGAGAATGTTTACGTAAGAGGATTCGGAAGTTTTGTAGTTAAAAAGAGAGCTAAGAAAACCGCGCGTAACATTTCAAAAAACACTGCCATTATTATCCCCGAGCATTTTGTACCAAGCTTTAAACCAGCTAAAACTTTTGTAGAGAAAGTACGTACAGGTAACAAAACCACTGATAAAGTAAGCAAATAATAAGCAATGAATAGAAAACAGATAGCCGTTTGTGCAATAGTAATTGTTACTATGGGCTATTTGTACTTGCAACCTGTAAAAGGTTTGGTAAAATCTAAAGAGGTTGCAGCCAAACCCGCTACTACTGCGGTTGATGCTAATGCTAAACCAACTGCTGAATTAACCGAAGCTTCGGTATCGGCACTGGCAAAACAAAGTTTGGATGCAGAGCAGTTAAAGCAGGTTGAAGCGCTGGAAGGGCAGTTGCAATCGGCAACGTTTGCTGCAAAGCCATCGGTACAGCGCAGTTTGGCAGCCTTATGGGATGCAAACGTGCAGCCTGCGCCGGCAGCGTTTTATTACCAGGAAATAGCCCGGCAAACAAACGCGTTTGATGATTGGGTAAATACCGGTAATCGTTTTAACGAAGCCACCAAACGCTCGCAGGATGCTAACGAGCAGATTGCATTAAGCGCTAAGGCTTCAGAAGCGTTTTTAAACGCTACTAAGTTAAAGCCGGCCGATCTGGAGGCCAAAACCGGATTAGGCGTTGCCTATGTAAACGGTGGCGGTATGCCAATGCAAGGTATAGCTTTATTGCTCGAGGTAGTAAAGCTTGACCCTAAGAACCATTCGGCGCTGCTCAACTTAGGCATGTTTGCCATGAAGAGCGGGCAGTACGACAAAGCGGTTGGCAGGTTTAAAACCATGATAGCCATAAAAGAAGAGCTTGAGCCCTACTTTTACCTTGCTGAAAGTTATAAGCAACTGGGCCAAAAACAAGAAGCGATTGCAGCTTATGAAAAATGCAAACAACTAATAGGCGACCCTGCAGAGAGTAGCCGGATAGACGAGTTTATAAAGGAATTAAAAAAATAACCACACTTAAAAATTATTATCATGCCAAGCGGTAAAAAACGTAAAAGACATAAAATGGCTACCCATAAACGCAAAAAGCGTTTAAGAAAAAACAGACATAAGAAAAAATAGGCTATTGTAAATAGCTTAAGCCCCCTTATAAGGGGGCTATTTATGTTTAGTTTTTTTCCACCCGGCGGTGCCTTACGGTGCCGTTTTAAGAAATGGAGTAGCAATTGATAAAAGAATTAATTATCGATTCATCCCCCAACGGGGCTACTATTGCATTATTACAGGATAAACAACTTGTAGAGCTCCACAAAGAGCAAAATACCAATAATTATACTGTTGGAGATTTGTATTTAGGCCGCATTAAAAAAATTATGCCCAGCCTTAATGCTGCTTTTGTGGATGTAGGATACGAGAAGGATGCCTTTTTGCATTATCTTGATTTGGGGCCGCAGGTACAAAGCCTGCTTAAGCTTACCAAACAAGTACGTAGCGGGGGATACCAATCAAAGCTTTTAGATAACTTTAAGCTCGAAGCTGATATAAACAAAGGGGGAAAGATCTCTGATGTTTTATCAAAGGGAGTGCTTGTGCCCGTACAAATTGCTAAGGAGCCCATCTCAACAAAGGGCCCGAGGTTAAGCAGCGACCTGTCTATTGCAGGCCGCTATGTTGTATTGGTGCCTTTTTCTGAGGTGATCTCCATCTCTAAAAAGATAAAGAGCAATACCGAGCGGAATCGCTTGCGTAAAGTTGTTGAGAGTATCAAACCAAAACATTTCGGCGTAATTATACGCACCGTATCTGAAGGGAAGGGTGTGGACGAGTTGCAAAAAGACCTGCTGGATTTAATATCCAAATGGGAAGTCTTTGTAACCAAGCTCCACGGTACCGAACCATCCAGGAAGGTTTTGGGGGAGATCGGCAGAACATCAACTATCCTGAGGGATATTTTGAACCCGGATTTTCAGCACATTTACACCAACGACCAGGGGATGTATGAAGAGATCCGCTCTTACATACACGAGATCTCGCCTGAGATGGAGGGTATTGTGCGCCTGCATAAACACAAGGAGCCTTTGTTTGAGCATCATGGTATTGATAAGCAGATAAAAGGCGCTTTTGGTAAAACCGTTAATCTTGCCGGTGGCGCTTACCTGGTAATTGAGCATACCGAAGCTTTACACGTTATTGATGTGAACAGCGGGAACCGTACTGCTAATAAAGAGAACCAGGAAGAGAACGCCTACCAGGTAAACAAGGAAGCGGCAAAAGAAATTGCCCGCCAGTTGCGCCTGCGCGATATGGGTGGTATAGTGGTTGTCGATTTTATTGACATGCACAAGCCAACCAACCGTAAAGAGCTTTTTGATTACCTGAAAGCTCAAATGGCCGATGACCGTGCAAAGCACACCATTTTGCCGCCGAGCAAGTTTGGATTGATACAGATCACCCGCCAGCGTGTAAGGCCCGAAATGAACATTGTTACCAGCGAGATATGCCCTGCCTGTAACGGTACTGGCACCATCCGCCCAACGGTGTTGCTGCTTGATGATATTGAGAACAACTTCAACTTCATACTGGAAGAGCAGAATGAGAAAAACATCACCCTCTGCGTACACCCGTACATTGAGGCCTACATTAAAAAGGGGATATTTAACCGCCAGATGAAATGGTACTTTAAATATAACCAGTGGATAAAGGTGAAAACCAACCCGGCTTACCAGTTAACCGAGTTTCACTTTTTCTCTGGTAAAGACGAAGAGATAAAGCTATAATTAGATGCGCGGATTTGCAGATGTGCAAATGAATAGAAAAGAGCAGATGTTTTAAAAAGCATCTGCTCTTTTTTGTTTTACACGCCGGTTGCTCTTATAATCGCTTTATCAATAATAGTGAAATATTTGAAGCGATCGTATTGCCTTGGAACATCGAAATTAGGTTCGAGTGTAAATAGCCATTCGCACTCATTTGCTCCCAATTCAATAGTCGCGAGAGGGAATATTTGTTCGAAATTTTCCGAAGAAAGTTCGGGATAACTTTCTTCCAGATAAGCATACAACAACGTGATGTAATACTCATATTCTGTAGGCAACCCTCTTATTAAGTCTACTTGGTTTTGTGTTGGCTCTTCATCATTAGATGTTCTAATGCTTAATTCGATCTTGTTAGGGCCAATAGAATCAACATTAGCAAACCAAAATCTTTCCTCAGACTGCATGGGGTAATTGAATGTGCCAATTCCGGCTATCGAAAATGAACGTTCTTTAAGCGCGCTATTTTTCTTATTTAATCCAAACATGGATTAAAGATAGATAACTAATCTAAAATTATTTAATAATGCTCCCGATTCGTTTAACTAACAATCAGGCAAATAAATCCGTGCAGATTACAGATGTGCAGATGTTAATAAACCGTCTGCACATTTTTATGTTCATATCTTTAACCGTCACTAAAAAAAGTTAAATGGAAGATTGGAAATTTCTGAAAGAGAACATCTACTATTGTGACGGTTCTTTTCGTGATATTACTATACGTAATACCACGAAAGAGGACTGGAAATTATGGGCTGATGTTGTCAATAAAACATATAAAACGTCTTTCTCTGAAGGAGGGAGTGACATACAGACCGGCAAGATTGACATTTACAGAGTATATGATTATTGGGACGGGAAAACGGACACCTGCTTAGACGCGACAATCTTTATAGGTAATATAGTAGTCAAGACATATTTTTTTACTGACGAAGAAATTGAAAACGATATTACGCCAAAAGAGATTAACACGATTGATGATCACATAAATCTGATGCAATATCTAAGCACCATCTCAACCGCATTAAATAAACGAGTAGTGCTTACACCTGAAAATTATAACCCTTCAATTGAAAAGGAATTAATTATTATTGATAATGACAAAGTTTTGTTTTGCGGGTTATGATGGTATTAATATCCTATTAGCCATAAATTGCTATTTTAATTAGCAATTTATCTGCATATTTGCACTTCTGTAATCTGCACATCTGAAAATTATGGCTAAAACTAAGATCGCATATTTCTGCCAGAGCTGTGGCTACGAATCACCAAAATGGCTGGGTAAATGCCCGGCCTGCCAGTCGTGGAATACCATGGTGGAGGAGGTTTTGGAAAAAGCCAACGCTTCGGTACCCACTTGGAAAGCCAGCCCGGGATCCTCTGTGCGGGCAAATAAACCGGTGCAGGTTGCCGATATTACTTTTAAAGAAGAACATCGCCTGCTTACGCCGGATAAAGAATTTAACCGCGTATTGGGCGGCGGTATTGTAGCTGGTTCGTTGGTATTAATTGGCGGTGAGCCTGGCATAGGGAAATCTACCTTAATGCTCCAACTGGCCCTGAACATGCCGGGCATCAAAGTGCTGTATGTATCCGGCGAGGAAAGCGACCACCAGATAAAAATGCGGGCGGAAAGGCTCACAGCCCAGCCCCCCCCGCCCCCTGAAGGGGGAGCTTTTGATTTGCATGGTACTTCTGCTCCCCCTTCAGGGGGTCGGGGGGCTGGGGACTCTTGCTACATCCTGACCGAAACCTCCACCCAAAACATTTTCAAACAAATAGAAGAATTACAGCCAGACCTGGTGGTGATCGATTCTATCCAAACATTGCATTCAGCGCATGTGGAATCTACTCCGGGGAGCGTTTCGCAAGTGCGCGAGTGTACTGCAGAATTGCTGCGCTTTGCTAAAGAAACGTCTACCCCTGTGTTTTTGATAGGGCACATTACCAAAGATGGCATGATAGCCGGCCCCAAAATACTGGAGCACATGGTTGATACCGTTTTACAGTTTGAAGGCGACCGCCACCACGTATACCGCATTTTGCGAACCATCAAAAATCGTTTCGGTTCGGCATCTGAGCTGGGTATTTACGAAATGCTGGGTGAGGGTTTACGCGAAGTATCCAACCCATCCGAGATCCTATTATCGCAACGCGATGAACCGCTAAGCGGCATCACCATATCTGCCACCTTAGAGGGCATGCGCCCCATGCTGATAGAAACCCAGGCATTGGTAAGCACATCGCCCTACGGTACGCCACAGCGTACGGCAACAGGCTTTGATACCAAACGCATGAGCATGCTGCTGGCCGTGCTGGAAAAGCGCTGTGGTTTCCGCCTTGGTGCAAAAGATGTGTTCCTCAATATCACGGGAGGCATACGCGTAGAAGACCCTGCTATCGATCTTGGTCTTGCTGCGGCTATCATCTCCTCGCATGAGGATATCCCCATCCCGGCAAAAACATGCTTTGCAGGTGAAATAGGCCTCTCCGGGGAGATCCGTGCAGTAAACCGCGTAGAGCAACGCATCGCTGAAGCGCAGAAGCTGGGCTTCGAACAGATCTTTATCTCCAAGTACAATATGCCCTCCGGCGCAAAAGATAAAAACCGGCTCGACCTTTCGCGCTATACCATTGATGTAAAGGTGGTAGGCAGGATTGAGGAAGTGTTTGGGTTATTGTTTGGGTAGAAGTGTTCGTGGCCTCACCCTGTCCTCTCCAAAGGAGAGGGTTCTGAATTTCAAATTTCTTTTAAAGTCCTCTCCTTTGGAGAGGATTTAGGTGAGGCTCTCCTTACGATATCCTCACCGTAAGCAAGGTGATATCATCAATAGGTTTGCCCTTTATTACGGTGTTAATATGGTTCATCATGGCCTCATTAAAATTATCCGGCGTCATATCACCGTTGTTGATTACAAATTCCAGCAGCTTTTCTTCGCTCCAGTTCTTGTAGTTCTGCAGCTCATGATCCATTAACCCGTCGGTATAATTAAAGAAAAGGGTATTAGGGTCAATATCTATTTCGCCTTCGTTTAAAAACGGCAGCTCATCAAAAGCACCAATCATGGTAGTACCCAATTTTAGCGGGAACGCCTCACCATCGCAATATAAAATAGTGGGATTATGACCGGCGTTGATATAATTAAGCTTGCGTGTTTTCTGATTAAAGCGGGCTAAAAACAGGGTGATAAACCGCTCCCCTTTGGTATTATGAATAACCAGCTTGTTTAGCCGTTCTACTATTGTGGTGAGGTCGTCCTCAATGGCCGCCAAGCCTTGCAGGCTCGCCTGGAAATTCGCCATCAGCAGCGCGGCGGAAATCCCCTTGCCCGATACATCTGCAATGCACCATAAAAATTCATCCTCGTTAAGGCGGAAAAAATCATAATAATCGCCGCCGATGTTTTGATGCGGCAGGTATTTAGCACCAACCTCTACACCAACTTCTTTATACACCCGTAGCGGGATCAGCATGTTTTGAACTTCAACGGCCAACTCCATTTCTCGTTGAAAACGTTCGGCCTGCAGGCGTTCGCGGAAAAGCTTTTTGTTCTCCAGTGCCACTACAATTACGTTGATAAGCGTTTGAATAAACGTCAGGTCGTTATTCAACATCTCGCCCGAGGTGTGGAACTCGCCAATGAGCGCATAAGCCAGCGCCTTATTTTTGTGGTAAATGGGGATAAAGTAATCATACCCATTCAACACCGGATTATTGTGGCCGGTTAATACCGATGGTGACTTTATTTTACTTAAATGCGCCCATGTACCATTAAGTACAGTAGCCGACTCTAAAGCCCCGCCATATTTAGAAATGCAGCTGTAAACTTTGTCTTTAGCGATAAGGAAACGGAATTTGCCTATTTGCAGATAGTTTTGCAGGATAACCTCCAGCATTTTGATCAGATCGGGCGTGGAAGCGTTTTTGTTGATCGCCCGCGTAATTTCCAGCAAAGCATTCAACTCCGACTGCCGTTTTAAGAGCAGCCTGATCAGTTCGTCTTCGCCTGAACTATCCTGGGTGTGTTGCATTATTATAATAGGCAGCCTAAAATAATGAATAATTCCATCTAAACAGGATTTGTTTGCTTTTTCTGCTTTTAATTAATAAGAAAATTATCGCACGGTGCGCCCCTTCCAGGAGTATTTGCGGGTATTGCCGATAAGGCCGACGTAAACAAAATAGATAATGTGTATGGGAATGAGGATGATAAGCAATCCCACAAGGTTGGTCCGCTTGAAAAAGGCAGCTATCGGCAACAGGAAAGCCACCTCAAAAATATATTTCAAAAGAAACTGAACGAGAAAGAGTTTGAGGAAGAAAATGTTGTAAAAGCCCAGCCCGGCGTTCACCAGCAGCGATAAATTGAACAGCCAGATACATACCGCCAGCGCCACTATCCATTTGTCTTTATACTTGGTAGATTTTGATGCCCAGCGGCGTCGCTGCTGTAAAAACTGCTGCAGGGTATGCTTGGCATGGGTGTAAACAATAGCTTCGCTATTCTTTAAAAAGCCAATGCGCTCGGGGTATTTAACGGCTACTTTTTGCAACAGCAATTCGTCATCGCCCGATGCCAGGTCGTCGATACCTTTAAAGCCGCCTACTTCGTAAAAAACATCTTTACGGTAAGCCAAATTAGCGCCGTTACATGTAGATGCCCTGCCATTGCCAATAAAAGCCGCGCCGATACCGATGAGGTAAGAAAACTCAAGGGTTTGCAGCAATTCAAATAAGGTCTTCTCCTCAAAATAGGTTACCGGGGAGGATATCATCACCGGGTTATGGGTTTCGTAGTAGCTTACAACCGCTCTGAGCCAGTTTTTCCCCATGCGGCAATCCGCATCGGTTGCTACCATCAGTTCGCCGGTGGAGCGGGCAATGGCTTCGGCAATGGCTTTCTTTTTATAAGAGTTCAGCGGTTTGTCTTCCCGGAGCTGCATTAGTATAATGCCATCTGTGGCATAGCTGCGAATAATATCGGCAGTGTTATCGGTGGAATGATCGTCTACAATAATCACTTCTACTAAATGCCGGGGATAATCCTGCGCAATGATATCTTCTATGGTGTACCGGATGCGTTCTTCTTCATCCCGCGCGGCGATAAGGATAGTTACTTTTGTGGTAAGGCTTGCGCCATCGGTTTTTGGGCGCCTGAGTGCGGCCCATCCTTTTATGAGGTAAGCAAGCACCAGCAGGTAAAGACCGGTTAAGAACAGGGAAATAATACTATGTGCGATCAAAGAATTTTAGTTTAAGTACAAATACCGACCCCATAATGGCCGGGATAATAAGATTAATAAGCCAGATAGACGATACCGCCGCAATAATAGCTATTTGCTGGTTGGTAATATATAAAAACAGGTGCATGGCGGTAAAGCTGCGCACGCCTATATCCAGCAGATCCAGTGAGGGGAGTGCCGATTGAATAAAAACAAACACCACAACGGTAAGCATCATTGGCAGCAGGGGCAGGGTGGGTAACAGCAGGTGTATCACCAAATAATACTGAACAGAGAACACTACAAAGCGTGCCAGGCTATAGCCGATAACCACCGTTAGTTCGTGGCTTTCGTACCGGCCCATGATATCAAAAAAGCGGTGATATTTTTTGAGGAACCTGATCTTATCCAGCAAGCTTACCAGCCATTTAATGTTGAAGTAAACTACCAGCAGCAACACTAAAAACGCAAGTGATAAAACGGTTATACACAAAAATAGCCAGGTGTTTAAGTTTAAAAAGCTATAGATAAACCAAAGCGAGGCTAAAACCCCGGCAACATTGGTGATCACATTCTGTGCGAATGCACCTACGGCCATGGCAAATACCCCATGGATACGTTTACGGTTTGGCAGAAACATTACCCTGCCGCCAAATTCGCCGATACGGTTGGGGGTGAAGATGGCCCAGGTAAGCCCGCAAAAAACGGCTTCAATGGCTACCCATACCGAAATATTGGCTAAGCGTTTGGAGAGATATTGCCATTTAAAACTCTCCAGCAACCAGTTAACCAGCATTAAAAGCACAACAGCAGATAAGGTAATAACTACCTGCTGGCGACTGATGCGGGTTATCAGGTCTTCGAATTGTTTGAGGTCGGTATTCTTCTTTAAAAATTTATGATAAATAAAATAGAAGGCCAAAACCAGTATAGTGGCTTTAAGCAGGTAGGAAAGAATTTTTTTAGTGGTAGCTGTCAACAAGTAAATTTTCTGCAAGTTTACAAAAAGCAAAAGCAAGCGATGGGCTCATGGTCAAATATTCGGGTTAAGCCGAATGAATATGGCAATGCATATACAAAATAGTTGACGGTTTTGTTTGGGTGTGAGGCGGCGGTGGGGACACCGCCGCAGGGGAGGCTTCATTGTGCCGTTGTCCTCTCCGGCACAGCTAAGTTTGCCTTACCCCAATATCTCCTTAATATCCTCGGCCGAAAGCGATTTAATAAAGCTTTCTTCCGTTGTGATGAGCGAGCGGGCTACGCTGAGCTTGCGTTGTTGCAGGGCCAGGATCTTTTCCTCTACGGTATCTTTGGTGATGAATTTATAAATGAACACGTTTTTGGTTTGGCCGATGCGGTGGGTACGGTCTATAGCTTGTTGCTCTACGGCCGGGTTCCACCATGGGTCGAGGATGAAAACGTAATCGGCTTCGGTAAGATTTAAGCCTACGCCACCCGCTTTTATAGAGATGAGGAACACCCTTGTTTTTACATCTTCCTGGAATTGCTTTACTACATCGCCACGGTTTTGGGTGCTGCCGTCCAGGTAAACGTAGGGAATATTATTCTGGTCGAAATGTTCGCGGTAGATGTTCAACTGCTTTACAAACTGGGAAAATATCAGCACTTTATGCCCGCCATCCAATACGTTGGCAAGGGTATGCACCACATTCTCAAACTTGCCCGAATCGCCCTCGTACTCCTTATCTATCATTAAAGGGTGGTTGGCAATCTGGCGCAATTTTATCAGGCCCTGTAATACCTGTATCTGCGTTTTGGCGTAAGTGCCATCCTCAATACTGCGGAGCAATTCGTTGCGGTATTCAGATTTTACCTTGTCGTAAACTTCCGCCTGTTCCTCGCTCATCTGGCAATAGAACAAGTTTTCGGTTTTTGGCGGGAGTTCGGTTGCTACCTGCTCCTTGGTGCGGCGTAGTACAAACGGCTTGATGATGGCCTGCAGCTTGCGGGCTTTTTCCTCGTCCTTCTTTTTCTCAATCGGTGTTACAAATTCATTCTGAAAATAGATCTGCGCACCCAATAACCCGGGATTGATGAAGCTCATCTGCGTCCATAGATCATTAACCGAATTCTCTACCGGCGTACCGCTCAATATCAACTTGAAACGCGATTTTAGTTGCCTTACCGATTGGAACGATTTGGACGATGGGTTTTTGATGTTCTGGCTTTCATCCAATATCACGTAATCGAAGTAGTACGCCTTAAACATCTCTATATCTATCCGGCTGATGCCGTAGGTAGTGATCACTACATCGTAATTGGCAAACACATCTGCCGATTTATAACGGAACGCCCCGGTATGCACCATCAGCCTCAACTGCGGCGCGAATTTTTTAGCTTCGTTAAGCCAGTTGTATATCAGCGAGGTAGGCATAATCACCAGCGAGGTGGCTTTGCTGCCCGCCGCTTCGGTATCTTCCTTATGTTTTTGCAGCAGGGCCAGCGTTTGGATGGTTTTACCCAGACCCATATCATCTGCCAAACAGCCGCCAAAATGGTATTCCTTTAAAAAGTGGAACCAGTTGTAACCGGCCTTTTGGTAGGGGCGCAGGCTGCCTGCAAAGTTTACCGGCATTGGTACATCCTCGGTTTCTTCGTAATTGGTGAGTTTTTGCAGCTTACGGCTCATGGCTGTCTCGGCCATTTCGCCTTCCAGGTCGTTCACCAAACCAATATGATGGCGGCGTAATTTTAGGCCGTCGCCCCCCTCGCTAAAGTGCAGCAGGTTGCCATATTGCGAAAACCATTGCTCGGGGATTACCGCTATCTCGCCCGATGGCAGTATAAATTCTTTTTTATGGTTGAGGATGTGATTCTTAAGCTGGATGAATGGGATGCGGTACGGGCCGAAGCACACTACTGCATTAATATCAAACCAATCGTTACTTTCTTTTATCTCCAGGTCTATTTTAGTGGTGCCGAAAACGTAGCGCTTTTGCCCGTCGGGCTGTTCCAGCTCAAAACCTTTTTCTATCAGTTCGTCGTGGTGATGGTTAAGCCATTCAAAAACAGGGAAGGCCCTGTCGGTATCATCGTCATCATGTGCCACTTCTAAATTCTGAAACAAGGATGATGTGGTTTTTAAACCCATTGCCTCCAGTTGCGCCAGCTTGCCTTTCTCCCAGGTAACCGAGCGCTTGATGCGGTGAAACAGGTAGTCGTCGCCGGTGCGTTCCATGCGTACCGAAACGTGCCTGCCATCTCCATACGGGAAAATGTACCCGGCGTATTTAAAATAAAGCTGTAGTTGCGATGTGCCGCCCTCTACATATATCGGTTTCAGGAAAGCCGTAGCGTCGTATTTTTCCGTATTGATCGTAAAACCTTCGGCGTATACATTGTGCTTCTCTATCAGCGGGGCAACAAATTTTTCGAAATACGATTGCTCCGACGATTTTGGGATGGAAATAAACCTTTTATTTAAAAACGGCTGTAGTTTTTTACCCTCTATCTCTTTATCAAAGTAGTATAGCGTATCATCCAGCAGCATCCATGCGGGATGGTTGCAAATCACTTCGGCATCCTTAAACATAAATTCGATGCGCATCCCCTGGTATTTAATGGTAGGGAAATAGCGGATCTCCTCTTCGTTCCTGCGGAAATGGAACAGTACCGAAGCCGGCTCATCTGCAATATGCACTTTGCGCCCGGCTGGGTAACCCTCCTTGCTCATCAGGTACATTTGCTTATTGCCCACGCCAAGTAAGGCCAATGCTTCCACGATCTTCTTTTCTATTTTGGGGCGGATAACGTCGAAAAGCTGATCGTTAAAAACCTTGGCGAAATATTCAAACGGGCGGATAGGTTTTTTATAGAACTTTTTAATGATGTTCCCCTGCTCCATATCCTCCAGTATCTTGATGAGCCTGCGGTCGGTATCATCAATACAGTGACTGAACTCTACCGCGGTATTGCTGAAAAGGCGCTGGTGGGTAAAAGAAAATTCTCCGTTGGGGTTAAGCTGCACAATATGCGGCTCTATCACGTACGACAGGTAATCGTGCCGGGCAATGGCATAAATTATTTGGCAAGGTTTGCTGCTGTCTACGCGTAACATCAATTTCTGATAAAAAATTAATGAAAGCTACATCAACAAAAAATTCAAACGTAAACAGAATTTATAGCAAACTAAAATCTTTAGCGAAATTTTTATTAACAAATGTGGCAAGCCAAAGATTAAGTAACGTTTGCGGTGCTACATCATGGGTGGCGGGTCTTCAATTTTTGGTACATAGCCGGCCTTCTTCTGGGTATCTAAAATTTGCTTAAGCAAGGCTGGCGTATTAAGGGTTCTGCCTTTGTAAGCTATTTTTGATGGCATCTTCCACAGCTGGTTAACTGCATCCCGGAAGCCCTGCGCCATAAATTCATTTACTAACGTAAAGGGATAGGTGTTTCCTTTCAGGTCGGTGTAACTGATGTATTCCAGCGGATTGGCGCGATGAAACCGGGGATCGATATGATCGGTCACCATGTAGCTTTTTAGTGGCTTTTTGCCGTTAAAAAACTTGTTGAGTTTGGCTATGGAAGTATCGGCAAGGGGATAGTTGGTCTCAATAATGCCATTTGGCAATTTATCAAGTAAATGAAGCAAGCCATTGCTGCTAATTTCCATTATTTCCCTAATATCGGCTTTTTTAGTAGCCTCATCATAATCGTAGGTGATGTATAAAAAGCTTGCAAAGGCAGGTTTTACATTTTGTGCCCGTGCGGAAAAGCTGCCGGTTAGTAAAACGCAAATAATAAGCAGTTTGAGGTTTTGCATGGTTAGGTTTTGATAGGGTAAATATAGAAATTAAACCTCTATCTCCCCATCAAATACCAACTCTGCAGGGCCTTCTAAAAAGATATTGCTGAATTTTTCGCCGTCGTTATCAAAGCGGATATTGAGGTCGCCTCCTAAAACTTTTATGGGTGTGCTGATGGTACCGAATTGCCTGTTGTGTTTGGCCATGGCCAGTGCCACCGCGGTAACACCCGTGCCGCAAGCGTAAGTTTCGTTCTCTACGCCGCGCTCAAAGGTGCGCACAAAGTAGCCCTCGCCGGTTTTTTCGGCAAAGTTTACGTTGATGCCTTTGGCTTTATAGGTGGCGTTGTTACGGATAGCGTAACCTTCGTTATAAACATCTTTTATGGCGAGGTCTGTAGCGATTTTAACGTAGTGGGGCGAGCCGGTGTCCAGCACGTAGGCGTCGCCGTCTTTGCTAACGTCGGCCACATCAATCATCTGCAGGCTTACCCAGGTGCCTTCTTCTGAAATTTTGGCATGATGCGGGCCATCCGTAGCCAGAAAATTTGTCGTATCGTAAATGATGCCCAGGTGTTTGGCAAAGGCTACAATGCAGCGCCCGCCATTACCGCACATGCTGCCTTCGTTACCGTCGGCATTGTAGTAAACCATTTTAAAATCGTAGCCTTCCAGGTTCTCCAACAGCATTAATCCGTCGCCGCCAATACCGAAACGGCGGTCGCAAAGCTTGGTAACAGCCTCTTTAGTTGGTTGATTAACAATGCTTTCGCGATTGTCTATCAAAATAAAATCGTTGCCCGCACCCTGGTACTTATAAAACTTTATATTCACTTGAAATTTATTAAAAAGATGGCCTTTGCTTTGATAAGACTAACATGCCATAACAAATGTTTGCGCGTGTTAATGTTAATTTAACAATTTTTAACAAAATTGCACATAACTTATCATTGTTTATGTCGTCTATATGGTATTAAATTTGAATGCCGATAGATCATATCGTAAACATAAAAGAGAATTGAAGAAAAATATGAAAAAGTTTGGTTTAACACTATTGACCGCCTTCGCGGGCGGTGCCTTAGCCTTAGGCGTGTATAAGTTTGCCGAAAACAAGTACGACCAGGGCATGAGTTTCGAAGACAAGCAAAAGGTTTATTTTGCCAGCAACCGTTCAGCCGCGCCCGTGGTATCATCGGCCGGTACGGCAGATTTTACACAGGCTGCAGCAGAGGTTACCCCGGCGGTTGTTTATATCCGCACTACTTACGCTGCAAAAAGCGGCGGTAACCAGGATCAGTTTGAACAAATGTTTGGCCAGATGTTTGGCCAGCGCACGAGGCCGCAAGGCCCGCAAATGGCATCGGGTTCGGGTGTAATTATCTCTCCTGATGGCTATATTGTTACCAACAACCACGTGGTGGCAAAAGCCGAGAAGATTACTATCGTTACCAACGATCACCGCCAGTTTGAGGCGAAAGTGATCGGTACCGACCCTAATACCGACCTTGCTTTAATAAAAATTAACGCTACCAACCTGCCCATTGTAAAATTGGGTAACTCTGATGCCGTTCGCGTTGGCGAGTGGGTGCTGGCAGTGGGTAACCCTTTTAAATTAACATCAACTGTTACCGCGGGTATTGTCAGCGCGAAAGGGCGTAGCATTAATATTATTGGTAAGGATGATGATGAAGACCAGGACCAGAATCCGTTTGGCCCGGTTACGCAACAAAACCCAACCCTTCGTAAGGGGATCGAATCGTTCATCCAAACAGATGCGGCTATTAACCCTGGTAACAGCGGTGGCGCATTGGTAAACACTGCCGGCGAGCTGATCGGGATCAACGCGGCTATCGCTTCGCATACCGGCTCATACGAAGGTTATGGCTTTGCCATCCCTGTGAATTTGGCTAAAAAGGTATTAAACGATATCAAAAAATTCGGTTCGGTTAAACGCGGGTACATCGGTATCAGCTTTGCTGACCTGAGCGACCCCGAAGCCGCGCAAGGCTTAAAAACCGACAAAACAAACGGCCTTTACGTAAACTCTTTAGTTGAAGGTGGCGGCGCCGAGAAAGCCGGCATCCAGCCAGGTGATATCATTACCAAAGTAGAAGGTAACACCGTTTACGAGTCATCTGACCTGCAGGAGCGTGTAGCCCGTTTACAACCAGGCGATAACATCAAAATAACCGTACTGCGTAACGGCAGCGAAAAGAATTTTGATGTAACGCTTAAAGCGGAAGCCCCGGTTGCTAAATCTGCAGCGCTTTCTAAATCAGCGTCGGAATTGTTTAACAAGCTGGGCGCAGGCTTCCAGCCGTTAAGCCAGGCACAAAAAACCAAGTTCCATGTAAACTCCGGTGTGCTGGTAACCCAGGTGCGTGCAGGCGGGATATTTGATGATACCGAGATCCCGGTAGGGTCGGTTATTACGTCTATCAACAAGCAACCCATCAACAGTGTTAATGATATGGACAACGTGATCACCAACCTTAAAAACGGCAGACTGATCATCACCGGCTACTATCCAAACGGTGGCAGCTTCAGCAACGTTTTCGAAATACAGTAATTTAAAGTATTTATTTTAATAAAGGAACCCGGCGATGAGCCGGGTTCCTTTGTTTAACTCCATTCCGGCCCTCGCCAAAGGAGAAGGTGGTAAGAAAAATATTTTTGCTTTTGCTCCCTCTCCTTTGGAGAGGGTTTGGGTGAGGTGTATCTTTGCCACCGATATGACGATGAGTGCGGGTACCCCTTTTAATTTTTTAGACCAGGATCTTTTATTGCTTCCGCAGAAGGCTATTTACTGGCAACAGGAGAAAGCCCTGATTGCTGCCGATGTACATTTGGGTAAGGTTGGGCATTTCCGCAAGGCGGGAATAGCTATTCCGCGCGATATGGAGCAGGATGACCTGGCCATGCTATCAGACCTCATTGCCGAACATCGCCCCGAAAAAATAATTTTCCTGGGCGACCTGTTCCACAGCGACCTGAACGCCGATTGGGATTGGTTTGTAATGTGGCGCAAACAGTTCCCCAAGCTGCAGATCATCCTGGTAAAAGGTAACCACGATATAATTCACGATAAACATTACCTGGCATTAGATATAGTACTGACGGAAGAATTAACTGTTGGCCCCTTCCTGATGCTGCACCACCCCCTCGCCGACCCTGCCGTAAGAGCCGAAGGAGGCTACGTGCTATGCGGACATATCCACCCTGGGGTTAATTTGGTGGGCCGGGGCAGGCAGAGTATTACCCTGCCTTGTTTTGCGTTTGGTAAAAATCAGGCCATATTACCCTCCTTTGGCAGGTTTACCGGCAAGGTTGCCATCCGCAGCCAAAAGAATGACAGTATTTTTGGCGTGCTGAAAGATAAAGTGATCGCTATCAGTTAATGCGTCTTCAAATATTCATGCACCTCGGTATCTATCTCGCCGAAGGGTACGTTTGATTTGATCGTCTTCCAGTTCTTATCAACCAGCATAAATGTTGGTAGTGTATTTATTTCCCATTTCGTCACATTTGTCGATGCATCGCCATCCTGTAATTGCTGCCATGGCTTATTGTCGTTTTTAATAGCTTTTAGCCAAACGTCTTTTTTATCATCTAAAGCAACCGTTACCACACCAAAGTTTTTTTGATCGGCAGGGGTGAGGATGATGCCTTTTACCAGTTGCTTATGGATCAGGTCGCTGGTTTCGTTGCTTGGTTTCCAAAACTCTACAAGGGTGATCTTTTTGTCGATGGCTTTTTTGTTGAAAGGTTTGCCATCGGGCGTTGTGCCGGCAATATCCGGGGCGTCTGCACCGGCAACCTGGCTAAGCATATTGCCCAGTTTGTTGCGGATCTTTAAGCCATCATCGCTCAACTTCACATCATCCGGCAGCTTTTGAAAAAGCTCGTTGTATGCCTCTGCGTATTCGGGGTAGTACACCTGCACAATAATATGTGCGCCAATTTTAGCTTTGGGGTATTTGTCGGTGTATTCTTTAAGCACTTTCAAATCTAACAGGCGGCGCGCTTTTTGTACCTCGCGGGTGCTGGTGTACAACGCGGCACGGTCTTGTTTTGACAAAGCCGCCACAGTGTTTGATTGCAGGTAGCGGGTTAACGAATCTATTTTACGATCCATGGCTCCGGTATACTTGTCCAGCAATTGATAGTACTCGTTAAGTTCTTTTTGCGGTGCCGATGTTGTGGTAATGGCAGGGTAATCCGCAGGCTTGGCCGGGTTGGTTTGGATGGTGTAGCTCCCGTTCTCCAGGTAAATATCGTAAGCTATTTTGGAGGTGATGGGCTTGTTGTTATCAATTACGCTGAGGCTGTAGTAGCCGGGTGCTTGCAATTGAGTACTTTTAGTAAGCTCACCGTTTTTAAGCGGCTCATTAAAAGTAAGTTCATTGGCCTGTTTCAATAATACAACGCCGTTGGCAACACCATCGGCCTTAATGCTTATATCTAATTTGGGGGCTTGTTTACAAGATGCGAATAACAGTAGGAGCGACGCTGTGTAAAGTATTTTCATGCGGATGGTTTAGTAGCCCTAAATAAACGAAAAAAATTGACCGCCAAAAATTGTTTGCTATAAAAAACCGGAGCGGCATTGCTACCGCCCCGGTAAATCAACACTTACTTAAAATCAAGGTCGCCTATGTATACCGCGCCTTTAGCATCTTTTTGCATTTGCAGTACGATCAGTTCTTTTTTCTCCTGCGGACTGCCATAGTGAGTAAACAATTCGGCCATTACAGTAGTAGGCCCTGCAATGGTAGCCTGGGTATCGCCATAATAGTTTATCTCAATTTTATAAGTGCCTTTGATGGCTTTCTTCAACAGGAACTGCTCTGGGCCAAAACCCTGGGTCATGTCGTCAGATATGCGGCCACCCAATTGAGTGCGGTTGTGACTGTAAAGGCATTTTTCACCGTTGGGGTCGGTTACCCACAGGTCAATATCGGTATTGTTCATATTCCAGTCCATCACAATGCGGATATCTGCCGGGAGCGATTTGATCACCTTTTTTGAAATGCCCGAAACGTTTACCTTGCCTTTGTTCAAGGCTATTATCCTGTTTATCTCCGGCAGGAAGATCTCTTCAATCCCATCATAAAGGTTTTCGGCATCCCTGGTGTAACTGGTTACCATGGCTTTATAAAGCACATCCAAGGCTTGCTGGTGTTTGCCTGCGTCGTCCAATGCCTGCCCATAATCGCGGAAGCTTTGCGGATCAAGCGGGCGCAATTCGGTTATCTTTTTGAATACGAAGAGCGCGGCTTCATAATCGCCAAGCTGTTTTAATTTGTAGCCGAGCATTTTGTATAGCTCGTAGCTA
Organism: Mucilaginibacter gilvus; assembly: GCF_004054195.1. Lineage (GTDB taxonomy): Bacteria > Bacteroidota > Bacteroidia > Sphingobacteriales > Sphingobacteriaceae > Mucilaginibacter > Mucilaginibacter gilvus. Next base: position 94,197 of record NZ_SBIW01000030.1, read on the forward strand.
TCCAGCCCCATTTCGGCCAGGTTGCTTAGTATCCGCAGGCCTAATTCTTTGTCGCCTGTTTTTATGAAATAATCGGCCACATCAAAATAGTAAACCGGGTTAGCGGCGAAGGCGGTACGCAACTCCAGGTATTTTTGGTACTGACCTGCTTTGCCTGCTTTTTGGATGGTTTTCAGGTAGTCGGCATCCGGTGCTTTGTAGGCGATGGTGATGCCTTCTGGTTGGGGCGTAGGGTTGGCAACAGAATCGGGAGCCGGTACCACAGGTTTTGCCGCCGCGCCTTTTTTGGTGGTTACTACAATAACGCCGTTACTACCACTACTACCATAGATAGCGGTTGCTCCGGCATCTTTTAATACATCAATAGATTGGATATCATTTGGGTTTAATCCTTCTAAACTACCACCCTGTACACCATCTATTACATATAAGGGTTTAGCCGCGCCTATCGCGGAAGTGCCTCTGACAGATACGTTCGTATTACTACCCGGCGCACCTTGCGTTACTACGGTAACCCCGGAAGCCTGCCCTGCCAATGTTTGGTCAATTGCAACATTTGGCGATTGCACCGCCAGGCCGGCAACTCGTCCTGATAGGCCATATGCCATTCCAGTGATCGGTCTGTCAATATTTTTCTCTGTGACTATTGTTGTGGCAGCTGTGGTTTCTACGCGGACATCTGCATTTGCGTTCGGGGCAATGTTTCCTACCATTCGCGGCTCCGATTCCTTATCATTCCCTGCATTCGCTTTGTATGTTGTAGCATTAATGGTCGATACCGAACCAGTAACATCCCGTCGCCTAACCGAGCCATAACCAAGAACCACAACCTCATTCAAATTGGCAGAAGATGCCGCCAGGCTAACATTAACCAGGCCGTTTACATGAGGTGTACTTTGCCAGCTGGTATACCCAATATAGGATATCTGTAAGGCCGTACCTGCGGGCAGGCCTATGCTAAAGTTACCGCTTAAGTTGGTTTGGGTACCTATAGTTGTTCCCCTTGCAGTTACGGTAGCCCCCACAATGGGCTCCCCGGTTGCTTTATCTAAAACCCTGCCGGTTATCAGGCGGTTATTCCCATTTAAGCCATTGCTCAGGACGTGCCTCACTGGTTGTGGCGCTACCGGATTGCTTGCAACAGCGCGCGGCTTAACAACCTGTTTTGCCGGTTTTGGAGTGGGTTTCGGTGTAAAATCTGTATTCCACCATTCGGTGAGGGTTTGCAGCATATTTTCTGCCCCAATAAGATTTGCATCGGCCGCCTTCGGCTCATCATCATTGTTTCTCCTTTGCTTCATAATGGCATCGTATTGCGCCCTTAACTCCGTCGGTGGTTCAATGCCATATTGTATGTAGTCGTTTATGGTTTCCAACACAATAAGCGAGGTGTTGCGGGTAACAATGCCAAACCGTTTGCCCAATGATTCTATCTCCTGGCGGTTATCATCATAATTAATATCCAGTTCAGTTATCTTTTTCTGCGCCCATAGTTTGGCCACATCCACGTTATCCACGGCGTTTGCCTGCAGATCGAGCGTAACCTGTTTTTCTACACTTACTCTGTTGCCGTAGCCATATTGCAGGGTGATGGTTTGGTTAGGGTTTTTAGTAATACCCGCTAAAGAGAATGCGCCGCTCACTGTAACAGGCAGCGATGGATAATTATCCTCCACGGTGCTGCCCGCTTTAATGCCTAAAAAGCGTAGTGGCTGAATGGTGAGGGTGCTCATCGCTTTGGCTACATCATCCCTGGTCAGGTCTATCAACTCGCCGTTCGTTTTTTGGGTTATTAGTTTCAGATTGCTGTAATCTGCCGCTGCGGATGAGTTGATGCAGTAAACCGGCTTGCCGTTTAATTTTATTTGCCCTTCGCCAAAGGTTTGGTGCCCGTCGCTCATCAATAAATATTCATCAGCAGGGTATTTGTTGAGGTCGAGCCTGGCTAAATTTGTTGCGCCATCATAAGTGGTATGTTCCAGGTCGGTTTTAAGGGCATCCCAGTTGCCGTTGGTAATGGTGTAGGATTTGTTTTTTAAAACAACGTTGCTGAAAGCGATGAGGTTTACCTGGGCATTGTTCAGCTTTTTAAAATAAGCATCCAGAAGGGCAAGCTCTTTTTTTACATCGCGGTTAGCTGCGCTGAGCGATGCATCCCAAAGTAAACCAATGCTATGCGGCAATAGCTTGTTGGTGGTTTGTGCCGGGATGGCGGTATTAATAAACCAATAGTATTTATTGCCCTGCGCCTGTATCATCACCTCAGCAACATCTTTTGGTTTGGGGATATAGAACGACAGGGAGTGGCCGGGTGTGTAGTTCGTTTTTTCTATAGATGATGAATAAGTGTTTTGATGCTTGTCGAATTTTAGTTCATAAGCACTGGTATCATCGGCAACCGGGGCTGTGGCACTTTGCACAACTGATGCTGTAAGCGCGAATGTTTTTACGGTATCCTGTAAGTTAAGCGGCAGCGTGAACTTCAAGCTGCCGTTTGCCGCCATAGGGATCTCTTCTTCGTAACCGATAATAACGGTACGGGTGCTGTTTGGATTAATAGGGTAGATGCGCGTGCGGAAAGTATTGCCGGCTACCTTCTCTAACAAACCCGGGTCTACCCGGCGGCGCTCTATAGATTCAAAAACTACTGTGCCTTTGCCACGGTCCACAGGTACAGCTTCGCGCATTTTGCCGTTAATATCCAGGGCGTACCTGCTTACGCTCACGCCATCTTTCAGCGGGAATAGCAGCGTGCCTTCCAATATCCGGTTGGTGGAATTGTGGAACGTCATTTGCCAGGTGGTGCGACTGATATTGCCATAAATGGCCACATCAATTTTTAAGTTTTGTAGTGTTACGCCGTTATTGCTTTTGCCATCAACAGTAAGCTGGGGAGATTGGGCGGTTGCCGTTTGTATGAACAGCAACAGAACGAGGATAGGTAAAGAAAGTAGTTTCATAATTGGCTGGTTTTGCAGGTAGGATGCAGATGTAAAGCGGTTTCCATAAAGATTTTTGAAAAAGTGGGAGGTGTGTAGTTTCTGCGGTTGAATCCATTAGAATATTGCGGAATTGTAATGGCGGTAGGTTGGCCCGTTCTGTAGCGCCTTGTGGCAGCATTCAGCAGGTAACTGTGACTCGCGAAAATAGTTAACAGCAACAATATTGGCGGTGACACAATATTGACACCACCCATTAATTTTTAAACAACTGATTATGAGTTTTTTATAAATGTTCACGGTGTTCACGGTGTGAGCGTGAACACCGTGAACATAACTTACTGTACATTACCAATGGAACACAAACAGACCCATTTCGGTTTTATTCTTTTAGATTGTTTCTAAATAATGATAATCCCTATCTAAAGCCGAAACCATTTATATCTTTTGGCTTTTAATAAATACTTTTGCCTAAATAAATCTGAATCAATAATGAGCGAATTCAAACAAACCTTTAACTCATCACTGGGAAAGAAGCTGATTATGGCTTTAACTGGCTTGTTTTTGTGTACTTTTTTAATTGTTCACCTGGGCGGCAACTTGTTGCTTTTTAAACACGACCAGGGTTTTGCATTTAACAGCTACGCAAATTTCTTAACGCATTTTCCTCCTATCGAAGTTATCGCGTACATCCTTTACATCAGCATTATTGTGCATGCGGTGTATGCTTTGGTATTGACCCTTAAAAACCGTAGTGCAAGGCCTGTAGGTTACGCCGTACAGCCAAAATCTGACGCGTCATGGTCGTCAAAAAACATGGGGCTTTTAGGTTCTATCCTGTTGTTGTTCATTGTGATCCACATGAGCGATTTTTGGTTTAGCTACAAGTATGATAACGTACTTAAATTTAAAGAGTACCGTACCGACCTGGCAACCAATGTAACTACTGTTGGCGAATACGTTCCGCAAGTTGCCGATTTTGAAAGATCTATCTCTACAGAAAACAATGTAGAAATTGTAAGGGTGAAAGATATTCACGCCCGTGTGCAGGAGAGCTTTAGCAAACTATGGTATGTTGCATTCTACGTAATTGCAATTGCCGCGGTAGCGTTCCACTTGCTGCATGGTTTCCAGAGCGCGTTCCGCACGCTGGGATGGGTGCACCGTAAGTACCAGCCGATAGTTTACTTCTTCGGTACATGGTTCTTCGGGGTTATTATCCCGATAGGATTCGCCCTGATGCCAATATATTATTTTTACTTGAGTTTAAATAAGTAGTTGATAAGTTAGAACAGGTTGATTAGACGGAGCCAACCACTCACCATTCACTAAATCAACCACTCACTAAATAAAAAATTAGAAAAGAATGAGTTTAGATGCTAAAATTCCGCAGGGCCCGCTGGCCGAAAAATGGAGCAAGCATAAATTTAACTTAAAGCTGGTTAACCCCGCTAACAAGCGTAAATACGATGTTATAATTGTAGGTACCGGTTTAGCCGGCGCATCTGCTGCTGCATCATTGGCCGAGCTTGGTTACAACGTTAAATCGTTTTGTTTCCAGGATAGCCCGCGCCGTGCGCACTCTATTGCGGCACAGGGTGGTATCAACGCAGCAAAAAACTATCAGAACGACGGCGACAGCGTTTACCGGTTGTTTTACGATACCATTAAAGGCGGTGACTATCGTGCCCGTGAAGGTAACGTGTACCGCCTGGCAGAAGTATCGGTAAATATCATCGACCAGTGCGTTGCACAGGGCGTACCATTTGCCCGCGAATATGGCGGCTTGCTTGATAACCGGTCTTTCGGTGGTTCGCAGGTATCGCGTACATTTTACGCACGTGGCCAAACAGGACAACAGCTATTGTTAGGCGCCTACTCGGCACTGAACCGCCAGATCCATTTAGGTAAGGTGAAAATGTACACCCGCACCGAAATGCTGGATGTGGTTACTATTGACGGACAGGCGAAAGGTATTGTTACCCGTAACCTAAAAACCGGCGAGATAGAAACACATGCAGGTCACGCGGTTTTATTAGCAACAGGTGGTTATGGCAACGTGTTTTACCTGTCTACCAACGCAATCGGTTCAAATGTAACCGCAGCATGGCGCGCGCACAAACGTGGTGCATTCTTTGCCAACCCTTGTTATACCCAAATTCACCCAACCTGTATCCCGGTTACCGGCGATCACCAGAGCAAGCTTACGCTGATGTCGGAATCGTTGCGTAACGATGGCCGTGTTTGGGCACCAAAAACTGTGGAGGTTGCTAACAAGCTCCAGAAGAAGGAGATTACTGCAGCACAGGTAAAAGAAGACGAAAGAGATTACTTCCTCGAAAGAAAATACCCATCGTTTGGTAACCTTGTTCCGCGCGACGTGGCCTCACGTAACGCCAAAGAAATGAGCGACGAGGGCCGCGGTGTTGGTACAACTGGCTTAGCCGTATACCTCGATTTTGCCGAGGCTATCCAACGCTTAGGCGAAGATACCGTAAGGGCAAAATATGGTAACCTGTTTGATATGTACTATCAAATTACCGACGAAAACCCTTACAAGCAACCTATGCGCATTTACCCGGCGGTACACTATACCATGGGCGGCCTTTGGGTTGATTATAACTTAAGCACAAACGTACCGGGCCTTTATGCCATGGGCGAGTGTAACTTTAGCGATCACGGTGCAAACCGTCTTGGTGCATCTGCACTGATGCAAGGTCTATCTGACGGTTACTTTGTTATCCCTTACACCCTCGGCGATTATCTGGCTACTATCGGCCCAAAACCGGTAGATAAAAACCACCCGGCATTCGAAAAAACAAAACAGGAGGTTATTGCCTACAACAACAAACTGCTTGCATTAAAAGGCAACAAAACAGTTGTGGAATACCACCGCGAGCTTGGCCATATTATGTGGGAATATTGCGGGATGGCACGTACCGAAGAAGGACTGACCCACGCGAAAGGGTTGATAAAAGCTTTGAAGGCTGATTTCTGGAAAAATGCCATAGTAACCGGCGAGAACGACGAAGTAAATGCGGCCCTCGAAAGAGCCGGTCGCGTTGCCGACTTTATAGAACTGGGCGAACTGATGGTGACGGATGCTTTGGCACGCCGTGAATCATGCGGTGGCCACTTCCGGTTAGAATCGCAAACACCGGAGGGCGAAGCCTTGCGCGACGACGAAAATTTCGCGTTCGTATCGGCATGGGAATTTAAAGGTGAAGATCAGGAAGAAGAACTTCATAAAGAAGAACTGATCTTCGAAAATGTTAAGTTATCACAGAGAAGTTATAAATAGTAGCAGGGATAAGTATCAAGTAGTTAGTATCAAGTAGTTAGATTTTTGTCTTGCTACTTGATACTAACTACTTGATACCAATCATCTGATACCAAAACTCAATAAAAAGATGAGTACTGGAAACATGAATCTGACGCTGAAAGTATGGCGCCAAAAAAATTCACAAACGGCAGGTAAATTTGTTACCTATAAGGCAGAAGGTATTTCTGAGGATATGTCGTTCCTGGAAATGCTGGATGTGGTGAACGAAAGCCTTACCAAAAAGAATGATGAGCCAATTTATTTTGACCACGATTGCCGCGAAGGTATCTGCGGGTCATGCTCTTTATATATTAACGGTCACCCACATGGGCCTAAAAAAGCCATTACCACCTGCCAGCTGCACATGCGTACTTTTAGTGATGGCGAAACCATTACTATCGAGCCATGGCGTTCGGCAGCGTTCCCGGTGATAAAAGACCTGGGTACAGATCGTTCTGCGTTCGACAGGATCCAACAGGCAGGCGGTTTTATTTCGGTTAATACCGGTGGCGCGCAGGATGCTAACGCTATCCTGATCCCTAAAGTTGTTGCTGATGAGGCTTTCAACTCGGCTACCTGTATTGGTTGCGGTGCTTGCGTGGCAGCATGTAAAAATGCATCTGCTATGCTGTTTGTATCTGCAAAAATTACCCAGTTAGGTTTATTGCCACAAGGCCAGCCAGAGCGTTACAGCCGCGTGCAAGCCATGGTTGCCCAAATGGACGAAGAAGGCTTTGGTAACTGTACCAACACTGGTGCCTGCGAAGCAGAATGCCCTAAAGAGATCACTCTAACGAACATAGCGCGCATGAACAACGATTTCTTCAGCGCGAAACTATTCAGAGAAGAACACGCGCACGACCATACCGGCGGCGAGTAATTTCTAAGATATCCAATAAACGAAAATCCCCGGCTACTTAGTAACCGGGGATTTTTGTTTTAATAGGTTTTTTCTACTCCTTTTCGCTGCCAAAAGCGTCCTGGCTTGTGGCCACTTGGCAGAGCGGAATTGCACTTCAACTTAATGTTTGGTTCACATGATGGCTACCTTGCACCTGGGTCATGGTGACACTATTATGGTGAAAATATGTTAACCCTGATTGTTTTTAAATTATTGATTATCAGTTATTTGAAATTTGTAGATTGAAATTGTGTTAAGTTATGTTAACCCTTATCGCAATCGCAGCGGTGGCTTTTTTGCTACCTTAAACTTTCGACTTTGATTTTCCACTCCTTTACGTTTTCTTAACAGCCGCCACCAAATCCGTGATCTTTGGCACTTTCTCGTATGCCTGTACCAAGTGGCCATCTTTGGCATAAATGGCAATGTATGGCGTGGTTTTTAGCTGATAATATTTTTGTACGGCGTAGGTATATCCCTCGGTGCCTAAGGTGAAATTTTTATAAGCTGACAGGCCAAAATCATCATTAAAGGTTTTTACCATGCGGATATCGGTAAAGGTGATCATCACTACCTGGATATCTTTAAAGCTTTTCATCACCGGTTTCATGTCATAAATAAGCTTTTGGCAATGGCTGCAATCCGGCGCAAAGTAGATCAGCATCACCGGCTTGTTCTTTTTCAGGTCGGCAGGGGTGGTCCAGGTGTTATCCAGTTTAAGCATTTTGTAGGGCGCAATTACCGGGGGCTGGGCTTTTGAGCATCCTGCCGCTATGAGCAGGGTAATGGCGAATAGTAATTTCTTCATTTTATATTTAAGCGAAACAGGGGGTTAATTTTATTAAGCTTCCAGGAGTTCCAACTGCCAGGCAATATGTTCTTCTGTTATAGGGAATAACGCATTATTACGCACGGTATGATAAACGGCATCAAATATTTGCATATAATCACCTTTGTCGGAAGCAATAGCCTCGGTTGTTTTTTTATTATCTACACCAATTGTTACCAGTTTGCCTTCGCTGCCTTCGGGTTCAAGTCCGTAAGCCTCGTCGTTTGGCATCATGCCTTTATCCAGTTGGGCTTCCTGTACATCGGTTCGGGCCTTTATAAAACTACCTAAGGTACCGTTCACCACAAATCCCGGTTGTTCTTCTGCCATCAACAGGCCTGCGGTTAAATAAACATTCAACTGGTTTGGATACGTCAGGTGAAAGTGGAAATAATCCGGCACTTCAGAGCCCTCGCGATACATGCCGGTAGTTTTATGGAAAGATAATGGACGGCCAAACAGCGCGATAACATTATCTATCAGGTGCGGGCCAAGATCGTAAACCAGGCCGTTAGCCGGGGTGTCTTTTGTTTCTTTAAATGCCTTTACACCAAGTTGCGCCTTATAGCGGTCCATCCGAAAGATAACTTCCTGCAAAGTACCCAGCCGACCACTTTCGATAACAGCTTTGGTGGATAAAAAGCCGCTATCGTACCGGCGGTTTTGATAGATCATGATATGTTTGCCCGTTTCGCGGCCAACATCAAATAGCTCTTTTACCTGGGCCGCAGTTGCAGCGGCGGGTTTTTCTACCAGTACGTGCTTACCTGCCCGCAAAGCCTTTATGGCGTGTTCCAGATGCAGGTTGCTGGGCGTATTTACAATGATCAGTTCTACCTCCGCGTCGTTCAGCAATTCGTCAATGCTGTTATAGCTAATTATATCCGGGTAAATCGCAGACGCGTTTTTTTGATTGCGCTCTACAATTCCTTTTAAGGTGAAATTGGGGTTGGTATGGATGAAGGGTGCATGGAATATTCTGCCCGACATGCCATAGGCCATTAACCCGGTTACTATTGTTGCTGCCATGTTATTTGTGTTTAAGCCGCCGCAAGATAGCTGCTTTTGTTTAATTATTAATGGCTCATATCCTCATCCGCGCCAATGGGCGAGCCATCTGGCATCACCAATGGTTTTGCCGGCTGGAATTTATCCGGTGTTTTCTCAAACTGGCTAATCTGCGATAAGCCGAACAGCAAATTTGCTTTGCGGCTATCGGTGGCCATTGGCAAAACGCTTTGCATCCATTTTTTAAGGTCGTCTATTTGGAGCAACGCAATGCTGCGGACATTTTCGGCGGCATTGGTGTTCGCGGCTAACTGTAGTATTTGTTTCAGTGTTAAATTATTTATCAGCCTTTGCAATTCGCCCTTGTATCCTATAGGCTGCGGGGCTTTCCAGGTTTTGGCTACTAATTTATTCAGCACAGGGAGTAAGCCGGGCTGCGTGTTATCGCGCGATTGGTATTCTATCAGTCTTGCGGCCCGCTCAGGGTGCAGCATAAATGATAAGGTGGTGCCCGCCGCTGATTCGGCAGCAGCCATCGGGTCGAACGTTACGCCGGTACGCGATTTAAATGTTTCCCGGGTGCGGGGATAACCAGTAGGGCGCGGGGGGATCATCGCTATTAATTTTTCGGGCAATGCCAGGGCTTCCGGTGTTATTGTTCCCATCAGGGCATCAAAAGCTTTCCACTGCTCTGCGGGGGGCACAAATTTGGTGATGGTTTGCCCGTCGTTTTTAAGCGCGAAGCTATAATATAAGCCGCCCAGCATTTTTGATGCCGCCTCGGTTTGGTAACGGTGGATGAGGTACATAGGCACCAACACTTCTTCCAGCGTAGCCATAGGTGCATCCTGGCGGATGGCCTTTGCAGAGAAGTTATCCAGTACCTGTTTGCGCAAGATCATCAACCTGTTCAGTTCATCGGCGGCATTGTTACCGCTATCCCAAAGATGTGCCTGCGGATGCGCGCTGCCGGCGGGGCGGGCATCCTCGTCAGAAATGTATAAGTACCCTTGTTTAATGGTTTCGGAGATGATGCCTTTTAGGGCTTCATCCTCGTTAGTTCCCTTTGCAAAATCCTGGTAGCCGTAAAAGATGGCGCGTTTATCATAACCGCCTATCTCGGTTTTGTAGGCTTTGCTTATATCAATGGTGCCATCGGTATTCAGGCTAACTACCGGTGGCGGATAATCCATCACCGATGCTCTGTCGTTCACACTTGCGGTAAAATTGTGCTGCAGGCCCAGCGTATGCCCAACCTCATGTGCCGCCAGTTGGCGCAGCCGTGCTAAAGCCAGTTGCAACATTTTATCGCTTACGGGCTTACCGTCTTCGTAGGGTTGTATCAATCCTTCGGCTATCAAAAAATCCTGCCTGTCGCGCAGCGAACCTAAAGATACCTGCCCTTTAATAATTTCTCCGGTACGCGGGTCGTTGATAGAGGCGCCGTACGACCAGCCCCGCGTAGATCGGTGGATCCATTGGATAATATTATAACGTACGTCCATCGGGTCGGCATCCTCGGGCAGTAATTTTACAATAAAAGCATTTTTATAGCCCGCCGCTTCAAAGGCCTGGTTCCACCAGCCGGCACCTTCTATCAGGGCACTGCGAACAGGCTCTGGTGCGCCGCGGTCTACATAGTAAACAATAGGTTTAACTGGTTCGCTCATGGCGGCCGATGGGTCTTTCTTTTCTAAACGATGCCTGCTTAACAATCTTTTTACGATTGGGTCGCCAATAGGGGTAGCGAAATCCATATACTCAATGCCGAAATATCCCGAGCGGGTATCAAATTTGCGGGGCTTGTACTTCTCGTCGGGCAGTTTGATGAACGATTGGTGCATCCGTACGGTTACTGCATTTGCATCCGGCGTAACGGAGCTGAGCTCGGCCCCGCTGGCTTTGCCCGCTAAGGTGATGATCGCCTCGAACTCCGTGTTATCCGGGAAGCTTTTTGTATTGGGCAAAAACACGGCGCTTCGGCTTTCATCGGTACTAAAACTGCCCTGGTCGTTGCTGTTCAGCTTTTCTGCCAGGTGATGGTTATCGCGCAGCAGGAAAGGTGTAAGGTCTATCAAAACTTTATCGCCATCATCGGCAATAGTCGTAGTACCCCAAATGGCCGATTGCGCAAAGGCTTCCGCTACCGATTTTCGCTCATCGGCATTATTACTCACCGCCCTGAAGTTGTAGTTAGGCTGTATCAGCAAAACTTTCGGCCCAATTTTAATGAATTTTACAATGCGGCTATCACCTATCTGGCCGCGGTCGAGCCCAAGGTCGTTGGAGCCTACACCCGCGGGCAGCGAGTTTACGTACAAAAATTCCTGGTTCAGTTTATCTATCTCCAAATAGATCTTGCCCGCTTTCTCGTCCCAATAAAAATTAAAATAACCGCTGTATTTGGTAAGTCCCTGTGTTTTGGACTGGATGCTTTGGGCTTTTACAAACGAGCAGCAAAAAAGAAACAATAAGAGGAAAGGAAGGTGCTTTTTCATTCAGGAGAATTTTATCTCCTAAAGTATTCAATTGAGCTGCCTTATGCAAAACCAACAGCACAAAAAAAGGGACGGGCCAATGGCCTGTCCCTTTCAAAAGATTAAGCAAAGCTTATTTCATAGCCTTTTGTATCGCTTCTATCTTGGCTAAGTGAGCCTGTACAGTAGGCAGGGTTTTGGTGGCAAAAGCCATTAGCTCCATGTCCTTGCAGTTTTTTGAGGCATCTTCCAGCATCGAGGCTACTTTTTTGTGCCCGTCTACCATGGCATCTACGTAAGCTTTATCAAACTCTTTGCCCGACTTTTTTCCCAAATCGGCTGCCATTTTCTGGTGATCTTCATCAGGTGCAGTAGGCAGTGTAATATTTTTTGTTTTGGCTATTGCCATTAATTCCTCATTGGCTTTAGTGTGATCCATTACCATCATGCTGGCAAATTCTTTTACCTGCGGGTTCGTTGCTTTTTCAGCAGCCATTTTGCCTGCCGCAACTTCTGCCATACCGGCACTTGCTGCATCAGTTGCAAATTTGGCATCCATTTCAGCAACTGCAATACCAGTGCTGCCGTTGGTAGTGGTGTCTTTAACAGCGTTTACGCTGTCGGCTGTTTCTTTGCTGTCTTTTGCGGCGTTGTTACATGCCTGGAACGATAGTGCTGCAAGCGCTATCATTGCTGCTAAACTAATCTTTTTCATCTTGTAGGTTATTTTTTTGTTTTTATAGTTAACATAGTTTGCTGTGTTTGGTTTTAAATGAAACTTCATTGCCTTGTTTAAAATTATGCCGGGCATTGTTATACCTTAAAGTTTTATTATTTTTGAACACATAAATTAAACAGACATGAATTTCCCTGCCGAATTAAAATATACAAAAGATCACGAGTGGATACGCGTTGAAGGCGACATAGCTACAATTGGTATCACCGAGTTTGCACAAGGTGAATTGGGTGATATTGTTTATGTAGATATCAACACCGTAGGCCAGGATGTTGCCAAAGAAGAAGTTTTTGGTACAGTTGAAGCCGTAAAAACGGTATCGGACCTGTTTATGCCGCTCGATGGGAAAATTTTAGAAATAAATCCCTTGCTGGATAGCCAACCAGAACTGGTAAATACCGACCCGTATGGCGATGGCTGGATGGTAAAGATAAGTTTAACAAATGTCGCTGATGCCGAAACCCTATTAACTGCAGACGATTATAAAAGCGTTATTGGCGCCTAATGGGAGCACGCATTAAACCATACCGGCCCGCTATTTTGTGGGCCTTATTTATTTTGGTGATATGCAGTATACCTATGGGTAGCGTTGGTTCGTCGCGCCTGTTCTTCCCTGGGTTTGATAAGTTAACGCACTGCGGATTGTTTTTTGTGCTTGCTGTGTTATACTGCTACGGTAGCATCCGGAAATTTAAAACGCGCCAAGTTCGCAGTGAAATAGCTATTAAGAACACCATTGTTTTAATTAGCTATGGGGCGCTGATAGAAGTGCTGCAAATGTACATTTTTACCTGGCGCAGCGGCGATATGGCCGATTTATTTGCCGATACTGTTGGAGCGTGTATGGGGATATTTGGTGTTTTGGTTACATCTAACGCGTTGAATCATGAAAGTATTTAGGTGTGTTGTTATAGCGGTTGTTGGCGCCGTTATTCTTTCTTCTTGCGGCCTTTTTAAAAAGGATTGCAACTGCCCGCATTTCGGAATGAAGAAAACGCCCGTTAAAGTTTACAATGCGGCAACATTTTCATAAAAAATCACGCTAATCTTATTTGGATTTAGTATAAATAACCATATATTTGTGTCATAAATAAATGCAAATGACACTTTCACAGCTTGAAATAGGAGAAATCGGAATAGTAAAAGAATTTACTGACCTGGAAATGTCTGTTAAGCTGATGGAAATGGGTTGCCTGCCCGGCGAAGAGGTTAGGGTATCGCGCATAGCGCCGCTTGGCGATCCTATCGCCATTCATGTATCCGGCTACCAGTTAAGCCTGCGCAAATTTGAAGCATCAACCATTATTTTGCAGTAGTACCTTGTAGGCATTGAAAGCTGATATCAGAGTAGCGCTTGTAGGCAATCCCAATACCGGTAAATCGACACTTTTTAACGCGTTAACCGGCTTAAACCAAAAAATAGGAAATTTTCCGGGTGTTACGGTTGATAAAAAGCTTGGCTATTCCCAGCTACCCGATGGCCGCAGCGCCGAAATAGTAGACCTTCCCGGAACGTATAGTTTATACCCTAAAAGCCGAGATGAATCTATCGTGTTTTCGGTACTGGCCGAAAAGAATGGCGACCTAACACCCGACCTGGTAGTTGTTATACTCGATGCTACCAATCTCAAACGAAACCTTTTACTCTATACCCAGGTTGCCGATCTGAAAATCCCGGTAATCATTGCCCTCAACATGATAGACCTTGCCAAAAAAGGTGGGGTTATTATAGATATAGACCAGCTTGCAAAAAAGTTAGGCGTACCCGTAATCCCCATTTCGGCGAGAAAGCTGGAGGGCATTGCCAATTTAAAGGCGGCCATTTCGTTTGCAAATAAGTTCGCGCTGCAGGAGAGCAGTATTGATGTGAAGGCTATTGCGCCGGAATTGATCGATGCCATTTGCGGCGAAATAGATACGGAAAACCCATACTTTGCCCTGCAACTGGCGCACCAGCACGAAACTTTAAAATTTTTAACGCCCGCCCAAAGTGATAGGATAGAAGAGCTGGAAAAGGAGCATTCTTTCCATTCGCAGAAGGCGCAGGCCACCGAAACCATTGCCCGGTACAATTACATTAACGATGTTTTATACGATACGGTAAAAACGCCGGTAACCGCCCAAGACGAAAGCCATAGTAACAAGATAGATAAGATCCTCACCCATCGCGTTTTTGGGTTTGTTATTTTCATGGGGATCTTGCTGTTTATGTTTCAGTCGATATTTGCGTGGTCGGCGTATCCTATGTCGCTTATCGAAGAACTTTTTGTGCTGATACAAGGGGGCTTAAGGGATATTTTACCAGCCGGACCTTTAACCGACCTGCTGATAGATGGCGTAGTTGCCGGCCTCAGCGGCGTGCTGGTTTTCATCCCGCAGATAGCTATACTGTTCGCATTTATATCCATACTGGAAGATACCGGCTATATGGCCCGCGTTACGTTTATGATGGACAAGATCATGCGTAAGGTGGGGCTTAACGGAAAATCGGTTGTACCGTTGATAGGTGGTTTTGCCTGCGCGGTACCATCAATCATGAGTACCCGCACCATCGAGAACTGGAAGGACCGAATGATCACTATTATGGTTACCCCATTGGTGGCTTGTTCGGCCCGCCTGCCTGTTTATACATTGCTCATTGCCCTGGTGGTGCCCAGCCGGAACATTTGGTGGATCTTTAACCTACAGGGACTGGCGCTTACCGGCATGTATGTGCTCAGCCTAATATCGGCAGTGATAGTGGCGTGGGTGATGAAGTTCATTTTAAAATCCCGCGAACGCGGTTACTTTATTATGGAGTTGCCCGTGTACCGGATGCCAAGGTGGAATAATGTTTTATTCTCGATGTACGAACGGGCTAAGACCTTTGTGTTGGAGGCGGGGAAGGTGATCATCGCAGTATCCATTATTCTTTGGGTGCTGTCTTCTTACGGCCCTGGCGACAGGTTTAAGAACATCGAACAAAAATATAATGCGCCGCAATACGCGCGAAGCATGAAGCCTGATAGCCTTGCCCGCGTGATCTCTACCGAAAAACTGGAAAACTCCTACGCGGGCGTTTTAGGCCATGCTATAGAGCCAGCGATAAGGCCGCTGGGTTTCGATTGGAAAATTGGCATCGCGTTAATAACATCCTTTGCCGCCCGCGAGGTATTTGTAGGTACCATGGCCACCATTTACAGCGTAGATGGCGATGCCGACCGCATAGATTCGGTGCAACAAAAAATGCGTAACGCTAAAAATCCCGACGGCAGCCCGGTATTTACACTGGCAGTGGCCTTCTCACTAATGATGTTCTACGCATTCGCCATGCAGTGCGCCAGTACCGTGGCCGTTGTTTACCGCGAAACTAAAGACTGGCGCTGGCCCGCGGCGCAATTTGCCTATATGACCGCGCTGGCTTATGGAGCAGCGTTCCTTGTATATCATTTGCTTAAGTAAGTGTAAAGTAAAAAGTATAAGGTTTAAAGTAATTGGTTGCGTTGGCTTGGTCTTTTCAACTTTTAACTTTCTGCTTTTAACTCTATCTTTGGGTTAGAGGTAAAAATTGGATAAAGTAAAAGTTTTAGAAAGATATCTTCCGCCGGAGGCGGCACCCTTAATTGGCCGCTGGATAGATTACTTTAAATGCGAGTTTAAAATTTCGCGTAATCGCGGCACCAAATTTGGCGACTACCGCGCTCCCTACGATGGTAAAGGCCATCGCATCTCCGTTAATTTCGATCTGAACCCATATGCGTTCCTGGTAACCACCGTACACGAGTTTGCCCACCTGCATACCTGGAACGAGCATAAGCAAAAAGCAAAACCCCATGGCAGCGAATGGAAGGCGAACTTTAAGAAAATGATGCAGCCTTTCTTCGAGAAGGATGTTTTTCCGCCGGATATTAAACAGGCGATTACTAACTATTTAAATAACCCGGCAGCCTCCAGTTGTTCGGACCTTACCCTGTTTCGCTCCCTCCGCAAATACGATCCGGTGAAAGAATCGGTACATACGGTAGAAAAGCTGCCTATAAAATCCCTGTTCAAACTAAAAGACGGCCGGGTTTTCCGTAAGGAAGAGAAATTGCGCAAGCGCTATAAATGCGTAGAGGTGAGCAGTAGAAGGGTTTATTTGTTTAGCCCGGTAGCGGAGGTGGAATTGTTGGAGGGGTAAAGAGTTCATCGGTTCCCCACGCGTCATTGCGAGGTACGAAGAAATCTCCAAACTTTGCATATCGGCATTGCATATCGGCATTGCATATCGGTAGATTGCTTCGTACCTCGCAATGACGTGATGGTAAAAAAATTATTTCCTAAAATTTCAACAACACATCCATACATTCTTCCAGCCTTGCTTTGGCCAGGAACTGGTCTTCCAGCGCTTTGTTCATAGGAATAGCGGTATCTAAACTGGCGCAGCGCATTACAGGGGCATCGAGGTATTTAAAGCAATGTTCGCCAATGTAGGCTGCCAGTTCTCCGCCGAAACCACTGGTTAGCGTATCTTCATGCAGTATCATCACCTTGGATGTTTTAGTCACCGTTTTTTTAACAGCGTCTTTATCCCAGGGTTGTAAACTGCGCAGGTCGAGGATCTCTATGGAGTGTTCGGGGTGCTTTTCAGCGTATTCTATAGCCCAGTGTACCCCCATTCCATAAGTTATTATACTGGCCTTGGTGCCCGGGCGAACGATGTTAGCCTTTCCTATTTCTACATAATAATCATCATCGGGCACGTTGCCGCTGATACTACGGTACAAAGCTTTGTGCTCAAAAAACATTACGGGGTTGGGGTCGTCAACGGCTGCCATCAGCAAACCTTTGGCATCGTCGGGGAAAGCCGGGTAAACCACTTTAAGTCCCGGTGTTTTGGTAAACCAGGCCTCATTGGTTTGCGAATGAAACGGTCCGGCACCCGTACCGCCGCCTGCCGGCATACGTATCACCACATCAATTGCCTGGCCCCAGCGGTAATAGGTTTTGGCCAGGTTGTTTATGATCTGGTTAAAGCCGCAGGTTACAAAATCGGCAAACTGCATTTCTACAACGGCCTTATAGCCGTTTAAGGCCAGTCCCATAGCCGTACCTACAATACCCGATTCGCATATCGGCGTGTTGCGGACGCGTTCCTTGCCAAATTCTTCCACAAAGCCCTGTGTTATTTTAAAAGCACCGCCGTACTCGGCAATGTCCTGGCCCATGATCACCAGGTTACTGTGTTTGCGCATAGCCTGCTTCAATCCATCGCTTATGGCATCTATGTAGCGCTTGTTTGATAAAACTTCGTACGGAGGTTGTTTAGGCACACTGTACAACCGGTACATGCTATCTACCTCGGTTTGGATATGCGGAATAATATCCGGCTCGCTGAAAACCTTTTCTATCTCGGCATCTATCAGCTTGGTAAATTCATTTCGTAAATAAGGCACCCATTCCGGGCGAAGCACCTGTTCATCCAGTAAATATTTTTCAAAATTATCCAGCGGGTCTTTCTTCTGCCATTCGGCGAACAGTTCCTGCGGAACATATTTGGTGCCTGATGCTTCCTCGTGCCCGCGCATCCTGAAGGTCATACACTCTAACAGAACCGGGCGGGGGCGCTGGCGCATGTCTTTTGCCAGCTCGTTAATGGTATGGTATACTTCGAGGATATTGTTGCCATCAACCTTGCGCCCTTCAATACCGTAACCAATGGCCCTGTCTGATAACGATTCGCAGCGATACTGCTCATTAACCGGGGTAGAAAGGCCGTAGCCGTTGTTTTCTATCAGGAAAATTACCGGTAGATCCCAAACGGCGGCTATATTAATAGCCTCGTGGAAATCGCCTTCGCTGGTGGCGCCTTCACCGGTATATACCAAGGTTACTTTTTTGCGGGCGCTTAATTTATCGGCCAGTGCAATACCATCGGCCAGTGCCATTTGCGGGCCCAGGTGCGATATCATCCCGATGATCTTATAATCCTGCGTGCCAAAATGGAAAGAGCGGTCGCGCCCGCGGGTAAAGCCGGAGAGCTTGCCCTGCCATTGCGCCATTAAACGGGAGATGGGGATATTACGGGCGGTAAAAACGCCCAGGTTACGATGCATGGGTAAGATGTACTCATCGGCTTCCATAGCCAGGGTACTGCCTATAGCAATTGCTTCTTGCCCAATACCAGAAAACCATTTGCCGATTCTCCCCTGCCTTAACAGGATCAGCATTTTTTCTTCAACCAGCCTCGGCAATAATAATTTCTTGTAGAACGTTATTAAACCGTCATTATCGATATGTTTACGGTCGAAAATCATTCCTGTAAAGCTAAGAAGTTTTTAAAACTTTGTATGTTTACGCAATCCATCTTTTTGCTATGAAGCACTTTTACGCCATTTTATTTTTTTTGTTCGCCATAATTGGTCTAACCGCCTTTGCTCCTGATAGTTTTTTACTGCCGGAGAGCTTTTACCTGCATAAAGGAGATCAGCTGAATGTACACCTCCTCACGGGCGAAAACCTGACGAAGGACGGCGAGGACAGGTTCAACTCCAAAAAGACAGCCAAATTTAGCATATACGAAGGCTCCAAATTAACCGACCTGCTTAAGGTGGCTAAAGATAGCGCCACCCCGGTATTAAAGTACACCGTAAACGGCAGCGGAATGGTAATGGTTGAAATGAACACCAAGGATGACATCATCGAGTTACCGCACGAGGATTTTGTGGCTTACCTTACCAAACAAGGCTACGATAATTTGGCCGAAAAAATTAAGGACGACAGTCGCCTAAACCTGGTAGAGAAATATCGTTACTATTTAAAAACGCTGGTTAACGTTGATGGCGGTGGCGGCAACGCGTTCAGCAAAATTTTAGGTAACGACCTGGAGATTGTGCTGAAACAAAACCCATACAAAAAAAGCTATGGCGACGATATTACCGCGGTTGTTTATTTTATGGGTAAGCCTTTAAAAAACAGCAATGTGTTATTGTATATTAAAACCGCATCGGGCAATGTACACCCGCAATTGCTGGCTACCGACGCTACCGGGCAAATATATTTCAGCCCGAGCCGCGACGGGATCTACATGCTGCGCTGCGTGCATATCGAAGCGTCGAAAACTAACGATGCCGATTTTGAGACCTGGTTTGCCACTTATTCCTTCGCTTTTAGTAACCAGGACGAATTGCCAAATACGTATAAAGAATTTGGTTTCGGGGATAAGCACTAATTTGGTGAGTAGGGAGTGGTGAGTAATGAGTGGTGAGTAGTGAGAGGTAAGTGGATTGATGGTCCTTTACAATAGCTTCAGCATTTCCATATCAAATTTTGGTTTCAGGGCGTAGTGGAGTTGGATAAGGCCACTATTATAAACCTGCTGGCTAATAAATTGCAAATCTACCTTCTCTGTTATACTTTCAAACAAGGGTTTGCCGGCACCTAAAATAATGGGATGCACAGATAAGTGCAGTTCGGTTATCCATCGTTTATCTAAAAATGCCGAAACCAGGCTGGCACCGCCGAACAGCCAAATGCTTTTGCCAGCCTCGTTTATAATGCCTTCAACAGCGTGCTCAAAGTTTGCAGTGCCGATAACCTCTACGTCTTCATCTTCGCGAGGCACCAGTGTATCCGAGAAAACATACATTTTTTTACCGGGGAACATATTGGGTTGCGCACGAATCATATCATAACTTTTGCGTCCGATAAATATAGCGTCGATGCTAAGAAAAAAAGGGGTGAGGCCGTAATCTTCGTCGTCAAAGCACCAGTCGTATTCCCCATTGGGGCCTTCAATAAGTCCATCCAGGCTTACCGCAACGTTCAGTATAACTTTACGCATTAATCTTCTTCGTGTTTTGGAGTTTGGCTCCGTTCCGCCCATTGCTTGCTGAAAGACTTTTCAGCAACCTCGGGCATATCTTTAAAGTGCCCCCAGGAATTTTTAAAGAAAAAGCGAAGGAGGGTGTTCTTCATATTGCCGCCAAAAAAATCGGTAAGGCCGCGTTTAAGCATTCCCTTTTTCCAGAGCGCCCATCCCCATTTCTCTTTCTTAGGAACGAGGCCCTCATTCACCGCGTCGCGGCGGTTAAGCAGCAGCATTTTATGGATATCAATTTTTACCGGGCAAACGCTGGTGCAGGCCCCGCATAAACTTGATGCATAACTCAAATGCTTAAAATCTTCCATCCCACGCATGTGCGGCGTAATAACCGAACCGATGGGGCCGGTGTAAGCGGTTTCGTAAGTGTGGCCGCCAATATTTTTATAAACCGGGCAAACATTTAAACATGCCCCGCAGCGGATGCAGTACAGGCCCTGGCGCTGTTCTTTTTGCGCCAAAAGGTTGGTGCGGCCGTTATCCAGTAATATTACATACATTTCTTCGGGTCCATCGGTTTCGCCGGGCTGGCGCGGGCCGCTTAAAATAGTATTGTATACTGTAAGATTTTGCCCCGTGCCATGGGTAGATAGCATGGGCCAAAACAGGTCGAGGTCGGCAATTGACGGGATAATTTTCTCTATCCCAACAATGCTGATCTGTATTTTGGGGAAGGTGGTGGTTAACCTGGCGTTTCCTTCGTTCTCGCTGATGGCTATGCTCCCGGTATCGGCTATCAAAAAATTGGCCCCAGTGATACCTACATCGGCTTTCAGGTATTTTTCGCGAAGCAATTCGCGGGCTTTTTGGGTAAGTTGCTCTGGCGTGGCATCGGCTGGTGTGCCAAAACGTTCGTGAAAGAGTTTGGCTATATCTTCCTTAGACAGGTGCATGGCCGGCGTAACAATATGGTATGGCCGCTGGCCCAGCAATTGTACAATGTATTCACCCAAATCGCTCTCTACCGATTCGATGTTATTACTCTCCAAAAAAGCATTCAGGTGAATTTCTTCCGTCACCATCGATTTGGATTTGATAACCGTTTTGGCGTTTGCTTTGGTGAGGATATTAAGAATTTCGCGCTGCGCCTCTTCTAAATCATTCGCCCAAATTACTTTGCCGCCGCGTTTTTGAAAATTGGCTTCAAACTCGGGCAAAAACTTGTCCAGGTTCTCCATCACCTTCCATTTGATGGCGTGACCCTTCTTTTTAGAATTATCGAGGTTGATCATCCGCGAAAGCCCCCGCGCTACCGAAACATCATACTTGCCAATGTTATGGTTGATGATGCGCCGGTGATCCATCTCAAACACTTTCAGCTCCGAAGCCTCTAAAAATTCCTCTGCGATGTTTCCCATTAATGCGAAATTAAGCAAAGCATTCAAGAAATATTTTAAACGGGTTAAATTATTTGCCTTGCCGTTTAAATATTGGTGTAATTGGTTTACTCCATATAAATATCCAGCAGACCTTCGGGCAGATCAACGGTTACAATGTTCTTCACCCGGTCTATACCCTGGATGATACTTTCGTTCAACGGGAATAGTACTTCGTTGCCCTTGTAGCTAACGGCGGCTATCAGTTGTTGTGGAAATTCGTGTATATCCATGATCTCACCCAGCTCACCTTCGTAAATATCAACAGCGATAAAACCCTTAAGGTCTTTAAGGGTAAATTCCTCTTTCCTCTTTTTAGGTTTGGCTTTATTGGGGAGGTAGATATCTTTCCGCACCAGCATAGCCGCTTTTTCTATGGTGTCTATATCCTCGAGGTATAAGTAAGCGCTGTTCTTTTGGTTATGTTTTATCGATTCAACAAAAAAAGGCACCAGTTTGCCGGCAATATCCAAAAATATCGAAGTGATCTTTATCTTCTCTACGCCGTCGAAATCCATGTATAACTGCATTTCGCCTTTCAACCCTTTGGTTTTTAGCACGGTGCCTATCCGGAAACAATCTTCTGTTTTCATCTTTAAAATTCCTTATTAAATAACAATGGCGAAGAACCTGTTGGTTGCTTCGCCATGTGTAGATTCAAGTAGCAAGTATCAAGAACCAAGACCGGAGCCTGTATCTTTTGTCCTTACTCTTTTATCCTGAAAATTATTCAGCGCTTTCTGCTTCAGTTTCAGCAGCTGCATCATCAGCAGGAGCTTCTTCTACTTCTTCGGCAGGTGGCGTGTTTTTAGCAGCAATAGCAGCGGCTTTATCTTCTTTCTTTTTAGCTTCAGCAATTAAAGCTAATTTACGGGCTTCGTCTTTTGCAGAAGTTAAGCTGGTTTTTTTGCCGGTGATCTTACCGTCTTTTTGGTCCTGCCACTCAGCAAATTTAGCATCTGCCTGCTCTACAGTTAAAGCACCTTTTTTAACACCGCCTTGTAAGTGTTTTTTGTATAATACCCCTTTGTAAGAAAGTATTGCACGGCAAGTGTCTGTTGGCTGTGCGCCGTTGTTTACCCACTCAAGGGTTTTGTCGAAATTGATGTCGATAGTAGCCGGGTTAGTGTTAGGGTTGTATGAACCTACACGCTCGATGAAACGGCCGTCGCGTGGTGCGCGGGCGTCTGCTACTACAATGTAGTAAAAAGGTTTTCCTTTTTTACCGTGTCTTTGCAGTCTGATCTTAGTTGCCATTTTTTATTGTTATGTATTCAACATTGTCCCCGGAGTCTGTTCTGCGGGGATGCAAAGGTAAATAAATTTATAATAAATTAAAAGCCTTATTATTAAATGAATATAATTGGCTATTTAACACAAATTGGTTGTACCGATAACATTTGCTGTTTATTTTATTATAACTTTAGCTTTGAACCTCATTGCCACTTATGCAACCAAGCATTTTGCCTTTAATAAGCGAATGTATCATAGCATTTAACCTGTCGCTGCAACAGTATATTACTATCGGCCCTTGCATAAGTATGCTCTCCGGGTATCCGGAGAACACGGTTCCAACTGAGGCCGATTTCTGGCACGCAGCTATTCACCCGGCTGATATCGAAAGCGTAAAAGAAGCCCTCAGCCGGCTCAGCGAAGACGAACCTGTACAGGTAAGTTACCGCACTTTGACCGTAAACGACCCGGGCAGCCGGTATATCACCGAAAAAAGGAGCATTTATACTGATGCGATAACCAATCAGCAGATCTTACTAAGCATTTTAAATGAATCCGTTCCGCCGGTTGTTAGTGCCAGGCCAGGTGTTAATGATGATGCGCTAAAGCGCGAGCAATTCTTGCTGTCGCTCATCAATTCGCAAACCAACTTTTTGGTCCGCTTAAATACAAAGGGGTACTTCACTTTTGTTAATAAGCGCTATTGCGAAGTTTTTGGCTATACCGATGCGGAACTGATAGGGCAGCACTTCGCCATTAACACCGCGCCCGAAGATATGGAACGCTGCCAGCGCGCCTTTGAAGAATGCGTGGCCGCCCCAGGCAAGATCATCCCGCTTATGCGCGAAAAACTGGATAAGGCTGGCAAGCGGCACCCCTCCGAATGGGAGTTTATTTCTATTATTAACGAAGAAGGGGATGTGACCGAGATCCAGGGAGTGGGGCAGGATATCAGCCAAAAGGTAGAGATCCAAAACGAGGTAAAGCGCACCGTTGAAAAACTTAATGATTTTATAGAAAGCATAACAGATTCATTTTTAATTTTAGATAACAACTGGCGTTTCATAAAAACGAACAAAGCCTTTGAGGCGTTATCGCACAAATCCAGCGAGGAACTTGTAGGCAATAGTATTTGGGATGTTTTCCCCACGCTGAATGGTGGGCAGGCTGAGCAGCAATTTCGCCTGGCTGCAGAAACGCAGCAAACCTTGAAATTTACCGAATACGTTGAAAGTTCACGGCTTTGGCTTCGTATCGCCGTATACCCATCTGCCGAGGGGCTAACCGTGTTTATTAAGGATATTACCCGGCAAAAAATTGCGGAGAAAGAACTGGATTGGGCGCGTAGCAATCTGGAAGCCCTCATTAATAATACCGATGACCTGATCTGGTCCCTGGATAAAAATAACCGGTACGTTTTTTTCAATACCTCGTACAGAGACGTAGTATTGCATGAAACGGGCATTGTGCCGGTTAACGGGCAGGACGTTGTTATATACGGCCCCGCGCAAACAATTGAGATATGGGCCGGTTACTACCGGCGGGCACTTAGCGGCGAACGGTATACCGTTATATATGAGAATACCCACTCGGGCCCGGGCGAGCCTTTGTATTTTGAGGTGAGTTTTAACCCCATATATAATGACGCTCAAGAAATCGTAGGCACAGGTTGTTTTGCAAGGGAGATCACCGCGCGTTTACGGACAGAGAGGGAGATAGTTGCCCAAAACGAACGGCTTCGCCAGATAGCCTCGTTAAGCTCGCACGAATTGCGCCGCCCCGTGGCCAGTATGCTCGGGTTAATCAACGTGATAGATTTTGAGGATTTTGCTTGCCAGGAGAATAAAGAAGCCATTAATCTTTTGCTGGTAGTGGGTAATGAGATAGATGAAGTTATCCGCGCGATTGTAGATAATACCTTTACGGGAGAAGGCCCCGCTCTGCCGGAAAACGGCAATAATAATTAAGGGCGACCTGTTCTGGCTTTCCCTAAAAAATAATTCCTTAGTTTTTTGTAACAATGGTAATTGCCGGGAATCATATTAAACGCTATATAGCCAAGGTCTCATAAAGCTATAAGTTATTGTGAGGAGCCCGCACCTTAAGGGCCCCGGTAAATTAATCAAAAACAAAATGTCTGATTCTATTTCAATTCTCCAATTCTGGTGGGTGTTGCCGCTTGTTGCCGCCCTTTTTATGTACAAATTTGTACTGCAGGTTTTTTTCGGTATGATCATCGTGCCTGATGACCGTATTGGTTTGGTTGTTAAGAAATTTACCCTCTATGGGGACAAGCGGCTGCCGGATGGCCGTATCATCGCTGTAAATGGCGAAGCCGGTATGCAGGGCAAACCGCTTGCCCCGGGTTTGTACTGGCGCATGTGGCCATGGCAGTATACCATCACCATGGGCCAGTTTACCGTTATCCCGCAGGATAAATTGGGGCTGGTAAAAGCAAAGGATGGCGCTCCGATGGATACCGGCCGTGTGCTGGGTAAACCGGTGCCCTGCGACAAGTTTCAGGATTCCCAGGCCTTTTTAGAAAACAACGGGCAAAAAGGCCCGCAGGCCGCGTTCTTAACGCCGGGTAGTTACCGTATCAACACCTTCCTGTTCGAGATAGACATGGTTCCAATCACCCGGATCCAGGAAAACAAGGTAGGTATTGTAACCACACTGGATGGTGAACCGCTGGAAAAAGGCGACATCGCCGGTGGCTCGGTTGCGGGGCACCGTAACTATCAGGACCCAATGGCCTTTATACAGGCCGGCGGCCGCAAAGGTTTGCAGGAAGACGTTATCCTGGCCGGTACCTATTACCTTAACCCATGGTTTGCCGTGGTAGAACAGGTAGAGATGATCCACATCCATATAGGTTATGTGGGCGTAGTGAACTCCTTTGTGGGCCCCGAAGGTAAAGACACCAGCGGCGTGGGCTTTACCCATGGTAACATTGTGAAGAAATACGATAAAGGTGTTTGGGACGAACCTTTAGACCCGGGTAAACACCCGGTGAACATCTACACGCACTCGGTAGAAATTGTACCTACGACCAATATTGTGCTCAACTGGGCAAACAGCCGTACCGAATCTCACGAGTTGGATAAAAATCTGTCTACCATCAGCGTGCGTTCTCACGATGGTTTTACGTTCAATTTGGACGTATCGCAGATCATCCACATCCCGCGTAACGATGCACCAAAGGTTATCGCACGTTTTGGTAATATGAAAAACCTGGTTTCGCAAGTGCTGGAACCTACCATTGCCAACTACTTCCGTAACTCGGCACAAAAAAGTGGCGTGATAGAGTTCTTAACCAACCGGTCCGACAGGCAGGAAGATGCCCGCGCGCAAATAAGCAAAGTACTGGGCGAGTATAACGTAGAAGGTGTGGACACCTTAATAGGTGACATTGTGCCGCCGGAAGCACTGATGAAAACCCTTACCGACCGTAAAATAGCCGAGCAGGAACGCGTTACTTACGAAATTCAAAAAAGCGCCCAGATAGAGCGTAAGGAATTTGAAAGCGCTAAAGCCGGTGCAGATATGCAGCCGGAGGTTGTAAAATCAACCCGCCAGGTAGAGATAAACACCCAGATGGCTGCCTCTAAAGTGGCTGCTGCGAGGGGTGATGCCGAATCGAGAGTGATTAACGCTAAAGCGGACGCGGAAAATAAAACCATTATTGCCCGTGCAGATGCCGAAGCCAAAACCATTAACGCCAAAGCCGATGCTGCCGCTACCGAAGTAAACGGTAATGCCGATGCCGGTAAAATTAAAGCGATAGGTTTGGCCGAAGCCGAGGTTACCAAACAAAAAACCGAAGCCATGGGTACCGAACAATACGCCATAGTGCGTGTAGCCGAAACCCTGGCCATGAACGGCATCAAATTAGTGCCAGAGATACTGATAAACGGCCAAAACGGCGGTGGTAACGGTATGATAGATGCGTTGATAGGTAACGAAATGCTTAAAAAGCTGCAACGCGAAGCCAAGATAGATGTTACACCCAGCAAGGATGCGGAATAATTAAAGCATTGTCGAGGCTCTTCAAAGGAGGCGCAGGGAACTGTGCCTCCTTTTTTGATTTAGAAGGCATGCCTATATATAAGGAGTAAATCGCCAATTTCAATCCACCACCGGGCAAATATCAATAACGATACACTCCTGTTATCTCGAACGAGCAGCGCATGATGGAGCGCAGGCGCGAGGAGAGAACTTGTACGCCCTGCTGTTGCACTAATGCATGATCGCTTTGCATAGCCGGGATGCACGGCGTATAGGTTCTCTCCTCGCCTAGCCCATAGCTCCCCGCTGCTCGTTCGAGATGACATAGTTTTTTATTGCGGTTGCACCACCCGGCAAATCAAAAGCTCCCCCTTCAGGGGGTTGGGGGGCTCGCCTGCTGTGTCATTATCCTTATCTCCTTCGGGTAATAATTGTTTATCCTGTTTGGCAGCAACTTGGCCCAACCCAGGGCAAGGCCTTCATATTCCATCAGGCTCCAGCCTTTAGCGTTTATGGTGATATCTATATTATCGCGGCGAAGGTATTGTATGGCCTGTTCCTTATTTAAAGGAGTAGATAAAACCGCATCCTTATTAATAGCAAGGCTTAGGGCCAGTTCATGGTCGGGGATCAAATCCCGCCCGGCGAGCTTACCAATTCGCACGCCCGATTTTTTGATGTAGAGTTGCCTGTGCAGCATATTCAGGCTTTCCTTGTGTTCGCGGTTAATGGCCAGCCAGTCGTCGGAAACTTTAAAATAGTAAAAATCGTCAGGTTCGTTCACGTAGCCACGTACAATATCCAGTTCGGCTGCTGCAAGTTTCTGGTGCGCATTGTTTTTATAATTGCTTACACCGCCGGTGCTTTCCTTTTTGCGCAGGCAGGCGGCAAACAAACCCTCGCCCAAAACCTTACCGGGGTAAAAGCGGTAGCCCCATGCCTTTTGCAATGGCGATTCGGTTTCAACAATTCCCCACTCCTTATATATGGGTATCCGGATGCTCTCCATGCTAAATTCGGCACAGAGCCAATCCAGTATATCCTCATTCTCCTGGTGCGAATAACTGCACGTACTATATATAAGGTATCCATCCTCGTTTATGGCGGGGTAAATATCGGCCAGGATGCGTTCCTGCCGCTGGTGGCAAAGGTTTACGTTGCCCTCGCTCCATTCGTTCATGGCGGCAGGGTCTTTACGGAACATGCCCGAGCCCGAGCAGGGAGCATCTACCAGTACCACGTCAAAAAAACCTTTCAATGAAGTAAAATCCCGTGGGTCGTTATTGGTAACTATCGTGTTGGTTGTTCCCCAGCGGCTCAGGTTATCCGTTAATATAGGTACGCGCGTTTTAATGATCTCGTTCGCCACCAGCAGGTCGGTACTTTGCAAAGCCGAATTAAGCAACGTGCTTTTACCACCCGGGGCAGCGCAAAGGTCTAATACCTTAATAGGGTCTTCCTTTTCGGGGCGGATGGTTTTCAGGATATGATCAATAAACATAGATGATGCTTCCTGTACATAATAAGCACCCGCGTGGAACGATGGATCGAAAGTAAAAGAAGGGCGGGTATTTAGGTAATAGCCATCTGCGCACCAGGGCACTTGTTTATCGGTTTTTATGCCCGAGGGCTTAAAAGGGTTTATTCTTATTGAGGTAATTGATGCCCCTGATTGATGCGCGTCAACAAAATTCTGCTTATCAAAGCCTGGTTCGGCATTTAATTGCTCTAAAAAATGCGGCGGAAAAGAAGGTGTGTCCATATCTATTTCAAACTTACGGAAAAAAAATCGCGCCCATTTTGTGTTTTTGGGCAGAATTGTTTGTCGCGTACAAGTTAATCCACAAGCTTTGCAAACAGGAATAACAAGTAGTGAAGGTTGGATATTAGCCACACCGGAGTTGTTGGGTGCAATTTGTTCAATGGCTTATATTTAGTTTTCAGGTAGTTATGCGATTGTTTTAATTATTTGAAAATTCTTTTGGGTAGAGAGCGCGTTTCTCCTTACATTTGTATCCGCTCAAACGAAAGGGGCGTTGTTTTTTGAATATCCGGCAGATAGAAAAAAGTTAAAGAAAAGTGAATATCTCACTTGACAAAAGCCAAAATAATCTGCACTTTTGCAGCCCGCCAAATCGGAAACGAGGATTGTGGAAAAAGGTTAAAAAGCGAGCTTAAGAAATTTAGAAAATAAAGTTTGCGAATAACAAAAAGGTTTTTACCTTTGCAGTCCCAAA
>NZ_SBIW01000031.1 GCF_004054195.1 Mucilaginibacter gilvus
AGGTAAGCGATATCGTGCTGGCCAACGAACCTACCGTGGCGGTATAGTTAAGGTCTGCCGGGCCGCTTACCTGGGTAAGTGGCGATAACGGGTTGGTGGCTATTTTGCTCAGGTAAGCATTGCTGGACCCGCTTTTGTTTACCGTTACGGTATAGTTCTGGGTGCTTGAACCATCCGGGGCGGTTACGGCCATCGTGATCACCGTAGGGCCACTGTTCAGCGTTATGGGATCTGAAGCTAAGCCTGAACCGACCGCCGAGCCGTTAACCAAAATGGTTGAACTTGCTTCTACCGAGGTTGGGATCAGTCTTATGGTTGTTAAGCTCAGCGATACCGAGGTGGTAAAATTGTTACTGGTACCTATCCTGGTTACGGTGGATGATGGTGTAAATTCTATTTTGCTTAAGTAAGCCGATTTTAAGCGGGTTACGGTTACCGCATAGGTTTTAACGCCGCCGTCTGTTGCTGTTACTTCTACAGCAATGTTGTTAGCGCCGGGAAGCAGCGTAACCGGGCCCGAGGCTACCCCATTGGTACTGATTGTCCCGTTTACCTTTACGGTCGCCAACGCGTCGCTTGCCGTTGGTGTTAGGGTGAGGCTGGTTACGGCGTTGGCTACGGTGGCGGTATAAGCTACCGTGTTTTTATGGAAGCCAGGGCTTAAACTGCCGCTGCTCAACGTTAAATTGCTCAGCGTAAAGTCGGCAGCACGGGTCACGGTTAACGTATTAACACTCATAGTTGTACCATCCTGTGCAAGGCTGGTGATCACTACGGAATTAGCGCCAATGTTTAGCGGGGCGGTTATCACACCTGCGCTTAGCGCAACATTGCTGCCGTTAAGCGTGGCGGATAGGCTGCCCGTGGTATCAGCAAGTGACGGTGTGATCGCTATGGATGATATTTCATTAGGTACCAATACCGTATATGAATTACCTGCCAATTGGTCGAATACCGGGGAAAGGGTACCAGTGCTCAATAAGATATTCGCCAGGCCCGATTGATTGGATGGTGCACGCGTGATGGATAAGGTATAAGTCTTTGTAGTGGCACCGTCAGCTGCGGTAACCGCAATGGAATAATGATGCACACCTACACTTAAACTGCTGTTGGTAACAGATGCGCCCGAGGCAAGCGGAGCGTTGTTTACTTTTATCGTTGCATTAGGTTCTGTTGCAGTCGGGGTAAAACTAATTGCGGTAGTACTGTTTGGTAAAGCAACATTGTAAGTGGTATCCGTACTGTTAAACGCCGGGTTTAAACTGCCGGTGCTTAACGCTATGCCTGAGAGCGTAGCATCGACGGATGCGTGCTGCACATTAATGGTATAAGTTTTGGTGGTTTCGCCGTCGCCTGCAGTAATTTTTACGGCAATAGTAGTTGAACCATCTTCCGCTATAGTTACAGGTGCAGAAGCATCGCCATAGTTTACGTAATCACCATTTACCAGCATTTGGAAATAGGTTTGGTTGCCCATAGGCGTTACCGTGATAGCCGGGGTGGCCAGATCTACCTTTGCTACGTAGCTGGTAACGTTCGGATCGAAGGCTGGGCTTAAATGGCCAGCGCTAAGCGTAAGTGTTTTTAACCTGATCGGGCGTTTGATCACTAGGGTGTATAACGTGGTGCTGGTACCATCTGCCGATTTAGCAGATATGCTTTTAACGTTGGTACCTTCAAACAGTGCAACCTTCTTTGGCCCGGTGCCGCCGCCTTCACCACCACTTACGCGGGCTGTTGCCAGCGGGTCGTGCGTGGTTGGGGTGATGGTTACCGAATCTGTTTCGGCGCTTACATCAAGGGCGTAGAATCTAATGTTTGGATCGAACGACGGGGTCATGATGCCTGTGCTGGTAACCAGGTTTGATAGTTTAGAATCGGACGGTATCGGCGATACATTGAAGTAATAAGATTTTATGGAGCCGTCTTCTGCGGTTACGTGTACGCCAACCTGCTCGGTGTTATTGTTAGTAAAGTTTATGGTATAAGGCGTGCCCGATGCAATTGGAACAGCAACTGCAGGGTAAGCTCCTATTGTCATAGTTGAAAGCGGATCGGTTATTGTTGCCACCAATGTTGCCGAAGGAACCCCGTTTGGCGTACTTACCGTATAAAAGTCAGTTGCAGGGTCAAAAGGCTCGTTAAAGCCGCCGCCATTTAACGTTGCGCTTGCCAGTGTGTTAATGGTTGATGCAGGCGTTACGGTTAACGTACCGCCTACGGTGGTAACGTTGTAATTAGAGGCGTTTACGCTACCTACAGGGTAAATATTGTAATCGCCGGCCGCCGAGTTTATGGTTGCATCGGTTGTTAAACTAATAGGTGCCAGGAATGTTGTTGCTTCAGCATCACCGTTTCTATAGCCGCTTACGCTATAAGTAAGCGCCGGGTTTGCTTTAGTTGCAACCTTGGTTTTGTTATCAATAGTAATGGTGAGCGGTGAGCGGTCAACCTCAAAATAGCCGCCCTGGAAAGTAAGCTTATAGTTGCTGTCGTTTATGGCTAAAGTACCCTGGGTCACATTATACGGGCCCGCTGTTTCGCCTGCATCACGTGCTAACGCACCGGTAATGGTAGTACCACCAAGTAAGGAACCCGATACAATGCTGTAGTTTATTGCAGGGTCGGCATCGCCATATATTTTTATGGTAGAACCGCCCGATACCACAACTTCCCGCTGTATGATGTTGTAAGGAGCGCTATGGAAAACAAGGTCGTAACTTGCACCATTGGTTATCGCTAATGTACCTAACGTTGTTGCATACGTGCCAATGGCTGTACCCGGCGTGCGGCCGGGAGCGCCTGACAGGGCATCGCCGCTGGCCACTGTACCGCTGTAATAGTAGCCAATACCAGTGTCTGGGTTACCAAATTGCACATCCTGGCTGAGGGTATAAATATCAATGGCGCGTTTATTAATGGTAAAGTTTGCCGGAGTATAATTAAGGGCATAGCTGGCTGCATTGCTTACCGCAAGTGTGCCCTGCCCTATCGGGTAATCGCCTGCTGCCTCGCCCGTGGCCCTTTCAACGTTGCCGCTGTAAGTATCACCTGCTACCAAAGCGTCAGCTGTATAGGTAAGCGCCGGGTCGGTATCGCCAAAGGTTTTGCTGTTTGCAACGGCTGCAACATTTATCGCCTTTTTATCGATAGTGAAGTTTGAGCCGGTAAAGTTTAGCGTATAGTTGCTGCTTAAAGCCAAACTGTTTTGGCCAATAGCATAAGTACTGAAGGTTTCGCCCGCTGCTCTTGAAATTGCACCGGTAAAACTCTCGCCGTTTGGTAATGCTGCATCTGCCGTGTAGGTTAAGGCAGGGTCGGTATCCCCGTAAGTTTTATTTTTAGCATCGGCAGTAACATTAATGGTTTTTTTGCCGATGGTTAAGTTGTTAGTTGTGTAGGTTAAAGCATAGTTGCTGCTTAAGGCCAGTGTATTTTTGTTGATAGCATATGTACCGAAGTTTTCACCCGCAGCTCTTGACAAAGCACCTGTAAAAGCATCGCTAAAAGCCAAACTCACATCGGTGGAATAGGTTAATGCAGGGTCGGCATCGCCGTAGGTTTTGGTTTGGGCACTGGCTGTAACGGTTACAGGTTTTGCTGTTATGGTTACATAAGCCGTTTGAACGGTTACGTCGTAATTAGAGGTAATCTCTATGAAGCCTGAGCTGCCGTTGCTATAGAATTTCTTGGTACCCAAGGTCATCAGATAAGTGCCCACGTTTTCGCCGGGAGCACGCCCAAATTGGTCACCTGTTGCATCCCCGGGTGCCAATGATCCTGCTATGATCTGAAACTGATTTAAGAACGGATCAACCTCGCCATACACTTTGGTTTTGGCTACGGGTAAAACAGTGACAGGCCTTTTGTTTATTGTAAGGTTTGCGCCTACATAGGTAACATTATAATTGTTACCATAACTAAGGGTGCTCTGATCAATAGTATAAGTGCCAATAAACTTATTTTCGTTTGGCAATACCCTGCTTAATGCACCTGTAGGCGCATCAGAAGCTACCACACCTGTTGCGGTGTAAGTAAACGCAGGGTCGCTGTCGCCGTAAACTTTAGTTTTGGCAGCGGCAGTTATGGTAAGGTTTGCTTTATTTACTGTAAAGTTTTGTACCACGTTTGCAGCCGCGTTGTAGTTAGTAGTGCCCGCCTGCGAAGCCGTGATATTGGCAGTACCCTGCCCTACTATGTGTACCTGGTTGCTAACAATGGTGGCAACAGCAGTGTTATCGCTGGCGTAGGTAATAGGCAAAGGACTATTAATAGTAGCACCAGTTACAAAATCGGCGGTGCCGTAGGTTTTTGCGGTTATGGTGCCAAAGGTTATGGTTTGTGCTGCTTTATCAACCGTAAGAGTTTGCGTGGCGCTCGTTGCCGCCAAATAACTGGCGTCGCCGGCCTGCGAAGCTGTGATGGTGGTGCTGCCCGCACCCACGATGTGGATGGTACTGCCCGAAACGGTGGCTACAGCAGTATTGCTGCTGCTATAACTAACAGTAAGCCCGCTGCTTGCGCTTCCGCCGGCTGCAAAATCGACATTGCCGAAGGTTTTTGAATTTGTTGACGCAAACGTAATGGTTTGCACCGCCTTGGGCCTGTTTACCGTGGTGGTATAAGTTTTGGTAGTTGTACCATCCTGTGCGGTTACAACGGTAGAGATAACGTTATCGCCAATACTTAGGTTTAGGTTACCCGATGCAGAGCCCGATGTAACGGTTGTATTGTTAACCTTTATAATAGCATTTGCCTGATTGCGGGTTGGCGTTACCGTAATAGACGTGGTTGCATTTGTTACCGATGCCGTATAAGAAGTTGTGGCCGCAGCAAATGTTGGTGTTAATGTGCCTGAACTGATGCTGAAAGCAGAAAGCGTTGCATCGTTTGATGGGGTTGCGAAAGTTACAACCGGGCCGTATCCTGTACCAGCTGTACTTGTAGCATAGCTTCTTGCATAATAAGTTGTTGATGAGCTAAGGCCGGTTATACTTGCAGAAAAAATACCTGTACCGCTGCCATTTGTAGTCTTATTGTCCGCTATTGTTGGTGTTTGATTGCTGCTGCTGTATACTACGCCGCGCGCGCTCACAGCGGCGTCGGTTCGGGTAACATTGCCCCCTAAAGTTGCCGATGCAGCGGTAATACCGCTTGCGGCGGTAGTTGTTAGCGCCGGAACGTATGCCGATGCCATAGCTGATACTGTTACAGCATTGGGATAACTGGTTAACGACAGTACAGTTGTAACATCACCTGTAGTTAAATTTACTGCTTTAATGGCCCTGTTTGCTATTAAGGCTTCATAAATATACGCCCTGTTGTTGCCTGCGTCCAAAAGCATACACTGGCCCGGAGAACCGGTAACCTGTGCTTTTATTACAATCGTAGTGCTTGCTCCGGGTAATATCTTGTTCAATGCATCCGTAGCGCCAAGGTTTGTTGCCGACCCATCATTCGTTAAATAGTAGATGTAGCCTGTTGGTGAGTCATACGCTATATCAACAACAGTTCCGGCATTTATTGTGGCAGAAGCCGTAATTGTTTTGGAGGTCAGGTCGAACGTTTTTATACCCCTGTTTGCAGGTACGCTTTCATAAATAAACACCCGGCTATTAGCCACATCAAGCGCCAAAAATAAGGGAGATGTGGTAATTGATGAAGCGATTAATGTAGGCGTTGTTTCTGTTGGTTTAACTTTATATATCGCATCCGAAACATCCAGCGCTATACCACCGCTTGTTGTTGTAAAGTAAATATAGTCGGTAGCTGCATCATACCGCATGCAACTCACATTGTAAGGAACAGAGATACTTGCAGTGATCGCTCCGGTTCCGGAATTAACTACTTTGATAGATTTTTGCGCGGCAAGCCCTTCATAAATAAATAGCCGGCTATTTGCCAGATCCTGCTCTATCCGTACAGGTGAGTTGGAAAATGACGAAACCATCCTGGTATTGCTGGTGCCGTCGTAATTCATCCGGTTTAACGCATCATCCGTATTGAGCGACGATGCACTGGCATCAGACGTGAGATAGTATACCTGCGCACGGCTAACATTGCTGGCACACAAAAACAATAACACTAACATCACCAGAGCTTTGCAAGAAAAATGCGCTTTTCTTGTTAAATAAAGCTGTAATAAAAGTAAAGATTTTTCCATAATGAATTGATTGTATTATTTATTTTTTGCCGGCCAAAACCGTTATACTGTACAGATTAACTTTCGCCCGGTTTAACTGTAAACCTGTATGCCGGGCAGGCGTGCAGGTATTATATGTATAAAGTTTATGCTGGCAATTGTAATGCGCTGCATAAAGCTTGTTATTTACGAAGTAAGAGGTGGCCGTTTTTGCGCCGGGTATACTATGGCTAAATAGCAACGCTTAGGTGCCTTTGCAACTAAGTTGTAATGTAAAAATAACAGCCCCCTTTACACATTTTTTAGCAAGGGGGCTGCCTATGTAATTAACTAATCTTGCGGAGGATATGGCCCTTCAATACATATAATATAGTTTATACCGAGTACAGGGGGTGTAGTCTTAACCGGCTGATTATCGCCCGTGTAAGAAACGCTTTTGGGATTTAAAGCCGCAAGCGCAAAAACAGGATCGGTACCGTCGTTGTAGGTGTTAATTGACGCACCAGTAGAACCATCAGCAGGCACCGACAGATAATTATTAAGCGGATCTGACTGGTTAGACGCAGTAGTTACCGCGTGTAATGCATGGCTGTGAGATGGCAATTGCTGTGGCGTTAAGGTAAAGCCTTCTGCGCCTGCCTTTTGCCCGAGTGTGTACGGCGAAAGCCCTTCGCCCTGTCCGGGATGCACCGGTGCCCTGCCTTTTAAGTCAGGAAGTGCGAAAGTATTTACGCCGTCGCCGCCGTAAGTTGTGCCGAGCAATGAAAAAAGAGCCGAATATTGAGCTGTCGACAAAAGTTTTCCGTCGCAAAAAGCCCACCCCCTGGGTGCAAATTTACCGGCAAAAAGAAGAACGGTGGCCATGTATTGATCCATAGTTTAAATTGATTATGTGTTAGGGTTTATAGCTGCTAATTTAATATCAATTATGGTCTCGAAGGATAAATACCTGTCCAGGCAATAATAAATTGCATGGCAACAAACGGAGGAGTTACATCTACCGCTTGGTTGCCACCTGCCACCGAAACAGATGCCGGTGCCAATGTTGCACCAGCAGTTGGAGCCTCGTTGTAAAAGTTTATTCCTGCGCCGGTCTCTGGATCGGCATTAAATCCAATGTAGTTGTTGGTTGCATAACCCTGCGTAGCAGCGGTATTATTTATGGCAACAGTATGGTTGTGCGCAGGCATTTGCTGTGCATTTAAAATAACATTTTGCTGTCCGCCAATTTCACCTAAAAAATAAGTGCCGCCTGGGTGTGAACCGCTAATATTAGTGCACTGCGTAGGGAATGAGCCGCGCAGATCGGGCAATTGAAAGTAAGTAATGCCGTCGCCGCCATAGGTGGTACCCAATATGCTAAATAAAGCGGTATACTGGTTAATAGGCAAACGTTGGCCTTCGCAGGTAAACCAGCCGTTAGGTGCAAAGTTGCCTGCGAATAGTTGGATCGATCCCATTAAAGGTTCCATAGTTGTAATTGTTTAAGGTTGTTGTTTAAAGGTTTATAATTGTTGGGTAAATATAATATATTTAATTGTTAGTAAAAGGTATATTAAATATTAAAAGCTCCTTGTTAATTATTTAAAATGCTAATAAACAGTGATTTATTGGTGTACTGTATACATTTTGTATACGGTTTTTACATATATGACTTATCCCTTTCAGGAATACTTTTAACAACCAATTAATTTATTTAAGTGTACCAGCTAACAATTATTACTATGCACCGACCGGTATATAACCGGTACTTTGTTCCCGGCTATATTTGGTCGCTGGTTTCCCTTAACATTAATTATTTATTACGATCCAAATGTATATGGAAGTTTAAAACTGGTACAGGGTGATAACAGCTTTTTTGAGGGGGTGATTTAAGGGTAAAAAAAGGCTGGATACTTTTTGTGATTATGCGTGCAAATACCCACTTTCGATAACCTTAAAATTAAAACGTTATGACAATCAAACAAACCCTCATGTTAATGGCTTTCGCAGGTTTCGGCCTCGCATCGTGCCAAACAAAAACCGCAGAAACAGCTGCCGCTCCCGGCGGGCAGATAGGCGATGAGCTTAGCTTAGACACCGCTAAAAAATATGTGGAGAATTACAAGCGCCGGGCCGGCATCGTAGATTCGGTATGGGGCGAAAATGGCGGCCTGCAAAAGAAATACCCAAGACCAAACACCCGCTGTGTATGGTTCGACAAAGAAAAACTACGCAAAATACTGGCCGACCTGGATGCAGAAAAAGGAGACGGTGTACGTTTTTACCTGGCCGCTTATGATAGTACTTATAATAAAAATGCACTCTCAAAAACACCCGACAGGAAATACTGGAACTATAACACCCTGGTAATGGTATCTACCGTGCAGAAAGTAGTTGGCGCAGACACGCTGCACTTTGATTCGTACAGTAAAAGAACCGCTAACGCGCCGGGCAAAGGCTTTATAGTAGGTGCAGGCGCCGGCCCCGAAAATCGTGGTGAAATGTGCCCGCCGCCAAGTAACTGCCCTGCCATTGGTGCAACGCTTATCCAATAATCAAAAATGGGATCTGTTCCGTTGAGCAAATTATTTACCCTAAACACGGTAGCCGAACTTATTTGCTTCTTGATTGCGCTTATATTCCTTTACCGGGATAAAAGCGCGGCCTGGAGGTTGCTAATTGTTTACCTGCTGCTCACCTTTACTGCCGAAACTACGGGCCTTATTATACGCAAAGTGTTTTTATCGCCAAACCTGCCGGTATATAACACCTTTGTAGTAGTAGAGTGCTTTTTTACCAGCTATTTTTTTTATACGCTTTTTAAGCCATACGGCTATAGCGTAAAATGGCTTTTTGGCTGGCTGGCTTTGGTCACGGTAATGTACATTAGCGAACTGTTTTACGTGCAGTTTGCCGACTTTGTAGCCGTAACAGCGTCCATAATGTCTATTGTATTTGTATTGGCCTGCATGTGGTTCTACTACCTAAAACTTACCGACGAGCGGTACGAGCCCTTGCTGCAATCGGCCGAGTTTTGGTGGGTTAGCGGCGCGCTGTTCTTTTATTTTGGCAGCA
Organism: Mucilaginibacter gilvus; assembly: GCF_004054195.1. Lineage (GTDB taxonomy): Bacteria > Bacteroidota > Bacteroidia > Sphingobacteriales > Sphingobacteriaceae > Mucilaginibacter > Mucilaginibacter gilvus. The sequence goes on from NZ_SBIW01000031.1 coordinate 9,200, forward strand.
CCGCCTGCAATATCTTTTTTGATTATCTTAAACAAAACGAGGTATCTACCTACAATAGTTCCATCAGGTATATTATTTTTAATGTACTAAATATTATATTGTACTCATTCTGGTCATTTTCATCCGTATGCCGATATCGCCAAAGGAAATCGTTTCGTTAATTGGACTAACTTCCATCGTTTTCCTCATCGCCCCTATCTTCCTGATACGGTATGTACTGCTGTATAATCGCAAAAAGAAAAAACACGAAGAAGAAAAATTAGCTATGGTAAAAACACTGGAAACCGAACTGTTGCGTACCCAAATGGAGGTGCAGGAGCAAACGCTTAAAACCATCGCTTACGACCTGCACGATAACATTGGCCAGCTGCTAAGCCTCACTACCATTACCCTCAGCTCTATCAACCTGGACGATAAGGTAAAAACCGCCGAAAAGATTGCCCTGGTGGAAGATCTTACCGCCCGCTCTACCAAAGAGGTGAAGGCCCTGTCGCGGATGCTGCACAGCGAAGAATTACTAAGCAGGGGGCTGTTTTCGGCTATTGAATTTGAGCTGGACTGGATGAAACGCAGCGACCGCTTTACCATCAGCTTTAAAAAACCCACGTTCGAGTCTTTTACCGACGATGCCGGTAAGGAAACCATCATGTTCCGCCTTTTCCAGGAAATTATAAATAATATTATTCAGCACTCAAAGGCAACAGAAATATTTGTTACTTTGGAGCAAATTCAGGATTCGTTAAAGTTAAGCATACGCGATAACGGCGTTGGTTTTGATGTTGACGCAACCCTGAAACGAAAAACCGGTATGGGCCTGTATAATATTAAAAAACGCGCTGCCATTATAAATGGTACTGCCTCAATAGATTCTACCCGCGGTGCCGGTTCTGTTATAGCCATTACAGTACCTTATTAATAACCATTTACCATGCCCCCCCCCGACAAAATAGATATTGCTATAGTTGACGATCATACCCTCTTTAGACAGGGGCTGATGGGCCTGCTCACCGAAAGCGGCCGCATTAATGTTGTGTTTGATGCCAGCAACGGTGCCGATATGATCCAGAAGATAGGCAAGCAAGCCCTGCCAAGCGTTATACTGATGGATATTACCATGCCCGTAATGGATGGTTACGAAACCACCAAATGGCTTAAACAAAACCACCCCGAAATAAACGTACTGGCCCTGAGCATGTTTGAGGAAGACAAACCCATCATTGAAATGCTGAAAAGCGGCGCGGGTGGCTATATGCTAAAACAATCAAAAGTAGCCGACCTGGTTAACGCCATAGCGGGCATCAACGAACATGCGTTTTATATAAACGAGTTGGTATCTGGCAAGCTGCTGCGCAACATCCAAAACAAGCAGGCCGTTAAGAACAATTTCTCGGACCTTAACTCCAACGAGCTCCGTTTCCTGGAACTTTGCTGCTCCGATCTTACCTACAAACAAATTGCCGACCAAATGAACCTGAGTCCGCACACCATCGATAATTACCGCGAATCGCTGTTCCAAAAGTTCGAGACCAAATCGCGCACGGCCCTGGTGATATCGGCATTAAAAAACGGATTGATAAAAATTTAGCCCATCAAAATTCAGGCTGAAGTTTGCCCGGGCTCAGCCAAATTGCTGGCATAAAAACAAGCCCAAAAAACTGCGTAAAAAAAGACTAAAAAGACCAAAAACCGCCCTTTTTTCAATTAAAAACGCAAAAACACGGAGATTTTCGACAGCATTTTGGGCAATTCGGGCTAAAAGTTGTCCTGGTAATTCACTTTTCCGTTAGAAAGTTTCACGTAATCTACCGAGCCGGTACCCTGAAAACTGAAATCGATACCGATAATTTTGGAGCGGATAATGCCGCTGCTTACCGTGTAAACCAGCTTGTCATCCATGTAAATTTTAGCCACCCGGTTATGCGATTCTACACTAACCTTCACAAATTTGCCAAAATCGGCCCCAAACATGGATAGATCCTGCTTTTTGCCCGATTTAAAATAGTTAGTGAATATAAAGTCAACGTTTGATACACAGCCCTTTACGCAAAGCGGGATGCCTACCGCCGTTCCCTTGCATAAAATGTAGATATGGGTTTGCTGGCAGGCGTTAGCACCACCGCTATAATCGTTTTTCAGGAGGGTTTCAAAAACAAAATCGTCGCTGTAGATCTCCCCAAAATCTTTCACGTTACTAAAAAGCACGTATGGCGCAACAGGCTCTGTTTTAATATTATGCGCAATTATCTGCTGTATGGGCAGGCCCATTTTGCCATCCTTCATTACATCTACGCTATCAAAATATACCGGTACCGGGCTCAGCGTAACTGCTGATACCCAGCCGTTTGATTTGATGAGCAGATCGTGCTGTTTTACAACGCGGTTATTCACAATAAGCTTAGCGTGGTAATAATCGGGGTAATAATAGATAGAGGTGTGCTGCTTATCAAGCTTGGAAACCTTCTGGCGCAGCGTTTTATCCCACGATTGCTGTATAATAACCGAATCGCCGGGCGCTTTTTTGGCGTCGTAATTAAAAATGACTGAATTGGGTACCCCCGCCGTAACCACAGTTTTACTACTGAAGGTATAATCGGCATCTACCACCTGCGGCGGGTTTTTATTTATACTTAAATAGGTGATTACAATGCCCGCAATAAGCGCTATCCCGGCTGTAATTTGCCATATACGCCTGTTGGTTGGATTTATGGGAGCAACTGGTTTAGGCGCGGGGATCTGCCCGGGCTCGGGGGTTACTATTACATCTTCTAATACAGCAACGTTTGTGCCGCCGTTTTTTTGGTGTGCCGTTACAAAACTCCTCCAGCCGCTAAAACCAATATAATGGGCAAGCGTGTCCAGCGTGTAGGTATTGGGCAGGCTATCGTATTTTACCTTGCCCCAAATGCGTTTTAGGGTAACATGGCTTAGGGTTACGCCAGTGCGCTGGTGTATGCGCCCGCTTAGGTTAATAAAATCCTGGTTGGACCAGCTGCGGCTGTCGCCCCATCCGGTTTCGGTTTCATACTGCTGTTTAAGCGTTTCTATAAGTTCATCAAAAGGCATGTGCTATCTCCTTAATGCAAAATTAATATCGCTATTCATTTTGTTCGGGCTTGTATCAACTTGTACCAACTTGTACAGCCGCAGCGCATACAAAATGGTTTCGGCGCATCTACATTTGTATCAGCCAGCCGGTATGCAAGTTATAAAATGTACCCGGCTAAATAACCAAATCTCGCTGATATTTTTTATGGATAAGCTTACAATTACGGGCAAATGGTTTTATGCCGCTGCATTTATAATATTTGGTATACAGCACTTTATGTACGCCGGCTTTGTGGCTACCCTGGTGCCCGCATGGATTCCCTGGCATTTGTTCTGGGCGTATTTTGTGGGCGTCGCCTTTATAATGGCATCCATTAGTATCATCATTAATAAATATGCTTTGTTCTCCAGTGTGCTATTGGGACTTATGCTGGCGATGTTTATCGTATTGATACATATTCCAAACCTGGTTAGCCATCCGCAAGAACCACAGCGCTGGACACGTGCGGTGCAGGATGTGGCAATTATGGGCACAGCGCTTATGCTTGCCGGTGAGTTAAAGCTGCAAACCGCCGGCAAATATTTGTTTGCTGTGCCCATCATCATTTTAGCGCTACAGCATTTTACACATACAAGTTTTGTCACCGCCAAGGTGCCCGCATGGTTCACTGGGGTAGAAGTTTGGGATTACATTGTGGGTATAGTAATGATAATTGCTGTTGTTGGAATAATGAGCAACCGCTACATGGGCGCGCCGGCATTAATACTGGCCATTTTACTGCTCACCCTGGCTTTACTGTACCATGTGCCCCTGCTCCTGACCGATGTACACAACGGCCAGCAATGGACGGGCGCAATGCTGGATATTGCCATTGCAGGCGGGGCATTTATTGTGGCGGCTTTGCCCACGGTTTATTATAAACCGGCCGGCATGGCAACTTAACAACCAAGTAATGCGTACATTTATATAACCACCTGCTATAAACCTCCTGCTGCTATGCCGGGCCGTACTATATATTGTTCTTTTTTGCTACTGATGCTAATTTTTGGCTGCGGCGGGCGGAGTTACGCGCAATTTTTTCAGCTTACAGAGGAGCGTACACATGTTAAAGTGCCTTTTAAAGTGGTACGCAACATGGTTATTATCAAACTAAAAATTAATAATAACGGGCCTTACAACTTTATTTTGGATACAGGCGTGGGCTTTATGGTTATAACAGAACCAAGCCTGGTAGACAGCCTGAATATACCGGACCGGCGTACCCTTAAACTGGCGGGGCTTGGCGAAGGAGATGACTTTGATGCTTATTATACCGAACCCCTAAACATAGAGATTCCCGGGATAAACAGCGTAGGCGTTAGTGCTGCTATATTTAAAAAAGACCATTTTGGCTTATCCAATTATGCAGGGATGCCAATTCACGGTTTATTGGGCTATGAGTTTTTTAACAGGCTGGTTGTTAAAATTAACTTTAATGATAGCACACTAACCGCCTACCGCCCGGGCAGTTTAAAAATACCACGCAAGTACGAGGCCTTGCCCATAACTTTAGAGAACAACAAGCCTTTTTTGAAAACCTGTGTGCGTTTTTGCGATAACAGCGAACGCGAATGCAAGCTGATCGTAGATATCGGCGCGGGGCACCCGCTGTCGCTTGATGAAAACAATGCTAACCCCTGGCCCACGCAAAAATCTATCGCGGCCAACCTGGGCATGGGCTTAACCGGGCCAATAAAAGGCGAAATAAGCCGTGTGCGCCAGTTGAACCTGGGCAAATATAGCCTTACTAATGTACTTTCCTCCTTCCCCGAAAAACGTACCGATAATTCTGTTTCTGCCGAACGGGATGGGAATTTAGGGATGGATGTGCTAAAGCGGTTTATCCTGATATTTGATTACAGTAAAGGCTTGCTGTATGTTAAATCGAGAGGCAACCTGAAGGAACCCTTTGAACGCGACATGAGCGGAATGGAATATTACGCAGGCGGCGATGAGCTTAAACGCATCGTAATAAGCCGTGTGGAACCCGGTTCTGCGGGCGATGATGTTGGGCTGCTTAAGGATGATGAGATCACGTCGGTGAATTTTAAGCCCGTGGCAAACATGAGCCTGGAAGAACTCGACCGCCTTTTTCGATCGGGCGATGGCAAGGGTTTGCTGCTGGAGATCTACCACGAAAAAAAATTCACCAATGTGATATTAACTTTAAAAAGAAGGATCTAAGAAACGTTGAGGTGTTAGTTCGTACGGTTCCCCCGATGCGGGAGACTACAGGTGATGGTGAGGGGAATTGTATGACTAATAATAAGCAAGTTTTTTTGTGCCCGTACTAAAACAGGCAGGCTAATTCGCCATTCCATCATACACAATTTCCGTCCTCCGGTTGAGCTGATGCTCTGCTTCTGTACACGATGCACGATCCGGGCAATTGTTCACCAGGTTTTCTTTACCAAACCAGCCCGCAGATAACCTGCCACGCGATATGCCCTGCCCAACCAAATATGCTATTGCCGCTTCCGACCGACGTTTGGATAGGCCGATATTATAGGTCCCGGATGCGCGTACATCGGTATAGGATGCCAGTTTTACTTTTACCGATGGATTAGCCTTTAAAACGATAACCAGCCTGTCCAGTTCTGTTGCAGCATCCGGCCGGATGTTTGCCTTATCCAGGTCGTAATAAATAATTGCACGTAAGTCCTCAGGCTTAAAGGATTGTTTTGGCGGGCCGGCTATTGCCGGTGCTGGCGGCTGTATTTGTTTTACCGGCTCAGGCAGGCTTTCGTATTTAAAAGTGTAGATATCATCGTTACCTGTACCGCCATCCCGGTTAGAGGAAAAATAGCCCGTTGCCCCGTCTTTAGTCAGCATATAAAAGTCGTCTGCCGTGCTATTTATCGGGAACTTTCCGTTTGACGGTACCGACCATTCAGCACGCCCACCCTTTGCTGTAAAAATATCAAAGCCGCCCATCCCGGGCAAACCCTTAGAGGCATATATTAACGTGCCCGCACCCTGCATTACAGGGAAAGCCTCCTCATCTTTTGTGTTGATGTTTTTACCGCAGTTTACCGGTTTGCTCCAGCTACCGTCCACTTGTTTAAGGCAGTACCAGATATCTGTTTTACCCCCCCCTCCCGGCATATCAGATGTAAAATATAACGCGTCGCCATTAAATGATAAAGCCGCGTGGCTCACCGAATACTCCTTAATATTATTATAAGCGAAGTTTTTAAAATTTCCCCAAACGCCATTTGTTTTTGTGGCCATCACCAGCATTAACCTGCGGGTATACAGGCGTTGGTGGCTTGTTCCCTTTTCACGTTTGTCGATGGGGAGGTCGCTACGCGGAACGCTGGTTGTTACCGTTATCCAGGCAGTATCAGCCGAAGCATTAAACAACGCCGGACCGGCATGGTAATCGCCGTTGAATATTTTGCTGGCATCGGTACTTATTGGCAGTAGCACAACGCTATCCTTAATTGCGCTGTATAGTTTAAAATAGCCGTTGCCGGTACGGTTGTCGGTTTGTTTGCCGCTATCCTCGTACCCATTTAGCCTGTCGGAAGTAAAAACGATGCCTTTTTCACCGTAATAGTTTGTGCCCCAATCTGCATAGATACTGTTGATCTTCTTTTCCAGGCTCACCGTGTACTCTTTGCGCGGTGCGGCCATCCATTTGGCGGCAGAATCGCAGGTGGCAACCTTAAAACGCAGTTGCTCCGGGTTATTTACTTTGGCATAGTAAGCCTGGTATTGTACTTTGGCTTCCTTTAATTTATTGTTGCGGAGGAGCGATTCGGCATAATAATACAGATCGATATCGGCGGCCTTTTCATAAGAAATTGCACTGGCGTACCAGTTTTCGGCATTCTTATTATCGTTTATTAAGCGGTAACACCCGGCTATGCGTTCTACCACTTGTACGTTAGAATTATTTTTGTCGGCCAGCGGAAGGTAAAGGTTTAGTGCTTTAAAATACTCGTAACGTTCAAAAAGCTTATCCGCCAGTTGCTTTTTGCTTAGTTGTTCCTGAGCGGTTGCAACCATCCGGCAATTCAACAATAAGGCTATTATTAATAACTTCTTCATATAGTTTATTAAAAAAACCTTGGACTTATTACCCGGGGCTGCTTTCTCCTAAACGACAAACTTAACGACACCTCGTGCGTACCGCTTTGATAAGTACTCAGCGCGCTGGTACTAAAATCGTACGAATACCCAAACCGCAGAAAATCGTTGATATTAAACTGCGCTATCCCCGTTACGCTGTTACTTTTATCGAGCCCTTTATACTGACCGGATCGCTTGAGATTAACACCTGTATTGTACGATGCCCCCAGCCAGAGCTTTTTATCAAATAGCAGATACGTGGTGAGATCTAAACCAGCGGGGCTTTTAAGGTCGCCTTTGAGCATCACCGAAGGTTTTATATCGATAGTATTACTCAGCGCTATTACAGCACCCGTGGTTAAATACCCATGCGGCACCGGGTTTATCACCAGCGTATTGCCTCCCGATACCGGCTTAGAAAACAAGTTAAGCACCGATGCACCCACATAAAACAACGGTGTGGTGTAGTAAACCCCCAGCCTGAAATCGGCCATCAGCGTATTTTCATTGCCGATGATCCCTCCATCTGTCGGGTCGTTCGCGTTAAATTTCGAGGCGTCTATACGGTACTGTACCAGCCCCGCGCCAAAGCCGAAACTTAGGCGTTTGGTATCCTCATCGTCCAGCCGCAGGCGGTAAGCATAATTGGCGTAAAACGAGGTATTGTTCTCCGGCCCCAGCCTGTCGTTGGTAGCTAAAAAGCCAAATGCAACGTTTTTATTATCGGGATTCAGCACACCATCTACAGATATAGTATTGGTACGTGGCGCGCCATCTATACCCGCCCATTGCAGGCGGCTGCTCAGGTTAAGCGTCCAATCCTCTTTATAACCGGCATAAGCGGGGTTTACCACCAGGCCGTTAAACATATACTGGCTAAACTGCACAGTTTGCTGCGCATAGCTATTTTGCAGGGCAGCACCCATTATCAACAGCAGGCTATACTTCTTCAGCCTCTTCATCTATCGTCTGTTTATATAGATCCATCCTTTGTAAACGGTAGGCTTGTCCGCACCTGTATTCAGTTCCAGCAGGTAATAATAGGTCCCATCGGCAAGGCCGGTGCCATCCCAGTTATTATGGTAATCTTCCGATTTGTAAACCTGGTTACCCCAGCGGTTAAATATCAGCAAGCGGCTCCCGGGGTAACTTGCTATGCCAATCACTTCAAACACATCGTTTTTACCATCGCTGTTTGGGGTGATAATATTGGGAACCTTAATGTTACTCGGATCGGGACTTTGCACCCTGATATCCACAGTAGCCTTTAGCGCCGGGCTTATCACATAGGCCCAGGTGTCAATACTGCGTTCGTTCCCAAAATCATCAGCATCGTTAATATTGGCAGCGGGTTTGCCCCATTTATGGCCATTAACCAAACTGCTTAGCCCGGTGGTGTTCTTTACCGGGTTCGATGGCACCCCCACTTCGGTAATATCGCTGTCGTCCCAGTAAATGGTGTTATCCGGCGAATTGCTGCCGTTGATACGGGTAAGTAATATGCCATTGAGGTTTCGTTCCACATCAAAAAACGGAAAGTGTACCTCCGCCGCAAATAGCGATGCCGTAATATTAATGGCGTAGCTTGCCGCGCTCGGCTTTGCCTGGTTGCCCGCTCCGTCCAACCCATCCCAGCTTACCTGGTTGCCCCCTGCGTTAACAGTGCCGGTAAGCTGCCGGTCTATCGCATCGGTAAAAATGTTATTATGGTTTACATCAATATTAATGGCGTAGGTTCCGTTGCCGGTAGCCGTGAATTTTATTTTGCCGCCGGGCAGGGCGGTTCCGGCGACGCCGTCCATTCCATCGGCACCGGTAAAGCCTATATTGGTTAAGGCAGGTACAACCGGCACATTAATTAACCAGGTAGTACCACCGCCCGGCGTATTGGCCACAGCCGGGAGATCTGCCGAAGGGGTATTGAAAAATATTTTATGCGTGATATCGGAAGGGGTATCGTTGTTAACCGGGCTATAGGCATTAGGGTTATTGGTGTTATCCACGCTTTTGTAGGATGCCGTACCATCTGCGTTGCGGAAGCCTTTGTTGTTTACAAAAAAAGTAAAGCCATTACCAGCCTGCCCGTTATTATCAAGCGTGTAACGGTAGCCATCCTTGGTGAGGGTACTTAATATGGCATTAAAGCCGACATTAAAAGTACCCAGTATGCCCGACAATACATTGGTAAATACCCGCCCGGTTAAAAATGCGGTATTAGTACTATTTCGCACAGATACATCAAACGCGGCCACATACCGGTTGGTGGGTTGGATCCATTGCGCGTTCACCGCTATGGCAGGCGGGTTACCGCCAAAATCGGTACCATCGGTAGGCGAAATAAAGTCGATCTCCCAAATGCCCTCCTGCCCGGCAATAACTGTTTTTGTGAACGCCTGGTAACCGCCCGCGTTAGGCAGCGGGCCCGCCAGTTCCTGGGCGCGGGTACCTATAAAACCAATAGAGGAAGATGTGCCGCTGGTATAAACCGAACCATCCGGGGCACGCATATTAATACTGCCCGATCCCTGCCCCTGCGCGCTTGAGCCTACGTAAATAGTTTCTCCGGCCTTTACGTACACCTTCATGGTGCCTAATGTTGGGAAAGGGTATGAAGGGTTGGTTGTTGTTGTGGAAAGCAAGTAGGCGCGGTTGCCGCCGTTGGCAGCGAGTTCTTTACTCCCCTCGGCCAGCGCTATTTTTGCGGATGATAATAACAGGCTTAAAACCGAGCAGTAGCACAACCATTTACCCATATAAAGTTTTTTAAATATTACGCCCATGCTCAGTCCCGGAAATATTTAACAGCAAAAAATATCCGCCATTAAAAGTAAAAAAAACCGGCGTAAAACAATCATTCAAGCAACGGTTGCAGTGGCTTCAGGCAGATTTATTTCTGCACGCTCACATCTATGCCCATCTCCCGGTACCGTTTGGTTAGAGCATCCTTTTTATGGTTAAAGTGATCCATAAACCAGTTATCGTAACGCGAAAGGTACCAATTGGAAAGTTGGGCGTTTGTGATACAGCTGAGAACGGTTTCTCCCGCCATAATGCCAGACATGAGGCCGCTTAAGATCCCCTGCCCTGCCGCGGGATCCAAAATACCGGCGGCATCCCCGGCGAGCAACAGCCCCGGGCATGCCAGCGGCCTAAAAACGCGCCACTGCATATTAGCCGCCTTAATGGTGGCCGCCTGCGACGATGCGGACAATTCTTTTAAAAAAGCATCGCTGTTGCTTTTATCGGCGAGTTTTGTCCAGGTGTAGTAACCCTTGTTGCTGTAGGCGGTCCATGTCCAGCCATGCGGGTTTGGCTCAAAGTATGCTAATTCACGGTCGGGATTTCCACAGGGGTTATCCTTATCTATGCCTGTCCATGATAATAAAGGGCGACTGAGCAGCTCTTCATCAAATTTCAAATACCGCCCGGCAAAACGGCTACGCCCGCTGGCATCTATCAAATAAGCACAATTAAGCGCTGTTCCGTCAGCCAGTACAACACCTGTTACCGCATCCTCGCTGCAAACTATTTCGTTTGCCCGGCTTACAAACCGTACCTCTACGCCAAGTTCTTTTGCTTTCAGAAGACTATATGCCGAGAAAAGCCCTGGTGCAATGTGATGCCCCTCCCAGGTCTCCCCTTCCACTGTACTTAAAGGCGATACGTTGGCACCTGTTTTTATACCGGTATAAATTCCTTTGGATGCAAAGGCCGTCGCCCCGTCGATCTGTAATTGCTTCAACAAGGTTTGCACACCGGGATGCAGGCTTTGCAGAGGCTCGGGGGGCTGCATCTCAGCATCGGCAAGGTCAATTTCGGGTTGATCTGTTAACAGCATAACGCTTAGCCCTCCCTGCACGCAGGTAATAGCTGCCGCGACACCTGCCGGGCCTCCGCCTATTACTATTACATCAGCAGCAACCATGCTTTAAGCGTTCCAAACCAATTTTTGCGCCGGGGTGAGGCGGTCGCCATAGATCATCGTCCAGGCGATGCCTGTTTCGGTAACCTGGCAAACGTAAAGTTTAAGGCAGCCCTGGATGCGGCGTTTGGTTGATAAATTGTCGGCCATTATGGGTTTGGCTTTATCGGTATTGGCAAAAACATACAGGTAACCCGGTCCGCTGATGCCCTTATGAGCTCTGATGGCCCAGTTGATATTATCGCCCACAAGGTCAGCGGGGATACCCAGCCCCTTCGCGCCCTTGCCCCAATCATCCACTTTTTCGGCGCTTACCAGCCACAGGCCGGTTAAACCAACCATTTTTTGTTTGTTATCATCAATTATTTCCTGGTCGAAATTGGTTTGCGGGAGTTTTTTGATGCATAGTTTTAAGCAGGCCATCCGCGACCGTAACTCCGCGCTGGTTAAATTCCGCAGAACCGACATATCCATCTGCCCGTTCATGGCGTTCTGGATATAATCCGCGCAGGCCAGATCGGTAAAGTTCACAAAAACGTTATTGTACACCCTTTCCAGAAAAGGGCCCTGTTCGCCATCCCAGCCGGTACTTTCAAAAAGGTGCAGTTCCTTACAGGCCGGTGAATCTTTGTGCAGGCCTATCTCTTTATCCATCAGCGGCACAGCCGTAGGGTTACGGTAATCGGTATCCATCGATCCCTGGTAGGTACGCGCGGCATCGGGCGAGGCGGCGGGCCACATCCCATTCATGGCGGCGCAAAGCTTCATATCCTCCGCAAAAGGCGAACCCAGCCCCCGGGTGCTCAGGTAGCTGTCTACCTTTTCATATGTGCCATCGGCTTTCCTGGTATCATTGGCATAGGTGATATCCCATCCCGGCGCAAACACACCCGAACATACATCTGGCAGGAAACTGCTCGATTGGTATTCACGCTTGCTCGTTTCAGTATACTTATTTCCCGATATAACTTTGATGTTCTTACTTTCAGAGAATACGGCGGTAAAGGTATCGCCGTGCGTGTCAAAAGCTTGTTTTTTGGTAACCGGGTTCTCCATGGTTTGGTTTGGCCGGGTCCGTTCGGCACAGAAACTGTAGAGCCCGCCTTCGAAAAAGTTGGTAGTATTGTCTTCAAAATCAAAGCCAGCCAGATCGTAATTATCCACCAGCGGGAAAAAATCCGGCGCGGTGATGATAGAGAACGCGGGCAGGCAATTATGTAAAACATGATCGGGCAGCAACTTGCTGCTCCAGTTTTGCGTATCAACGGTCACACAGCCATCGCAAATGCTATCCTCAAACAAAGCGGCCAAATAATTGCCACGGGGGTTGCGTTCCAAATGGATAAAACCGGGCATTGCCCCATCTTTTTTAAACTTGGCATTTACAAACATGGGCGTGTTGCGGGGCACATCATAAGGGTTTACTTCGCGGTAAACCTGCTTATCCAGGTCATCGAAAACCAAAACCTCTTCGTTGCCCACATAGGCAGTATTCATGGCGGCGAAGTAGGCGCTGTCCTGCTTTTTTACGGTGTAATACGCTTGTTTGCCGTTTTGCTTTGCCCAGCGAACCAGTGCCCCCGGTACCGATTTGATAAGCACCGAAGAGCCCGTACCGATGCTTTTTACCAAGGTTGCGGAGTTACGCGAATCTACCCTGAAAGGCGGTTTGTTGATATCGAACAGGTGTTTGCCGGCGGCATCAATCGGGTTGTTAAAATGATCGGAAAAGGTTTTTACCAGGCTGTTTAGCTTCTCGTTAACATGGTATTCGCTAAAGCTGAGTTCTTTGGTATCCAGCAGGGTATCCCCTTTAAATATCTTGCGGATGGGTTGCAGGAATGTGCGTGTCCCGTCTTCACCATCCTTTGCCTTGCCCATCAGCGTAATGCCCGCTTCGCCGGTTACTTTTTTAGCCAGGAATAAACCAAAGCGGGCGGGTGTTACTGCTATATTCTTCACTTTGGCTGGGTCGGCCGGTTTATTGGTGTAGCAACGGTTCAACGCATCGTAATTCATTTCGCAATCACCAATGCGCGAGATCCCGGTACGGGAGAAAACCATATCGGCATGTAAATGATGCGGCGTTTTATAGGCGGGGCGGTATTCGTAAGCAAACACGGCCAGCACCATATCCTTCCTCTCGTCGGCAGTAAAAGCCCTCAGGCCGTATATTACATCCTCCAGCGAGTCGATGATCTCTACCGAAGGATAATTGCAGGTGCCGATAGCCGGCCGCACCCTGGGGCTTGCCAGCGCATGGTAAAGCAAACTGCCGGCAGGGTAACCGGGTTCTATCAGCTTCTCCCCCATAAAATCGTCAAAGCCCTTTGCTTTGGCAAAAGTTTGATTTTTGGTATAGGTGGCCATATCCGCGTTAGCGGGGTTTATATTCAACGATAAAATTTTGTTGAGGTAATCTATCCATCCATTGTCCTGCATCCACTTCAGCAGCGCCTTAAATTTAGCGGAGGTGTCTTCAGTTAAAAGCATCATGATCGCTTTATCGAAATCAACATCCTTTAAAGTACTGCCGGGTGACGCCAGAATATTGAAGGAGGAAAGTTCGCTCAGCAAAAAAGTTGTTAAGGCGGTTTTAGTGATAAAATCCCTTCGTTTCATAATCGGTAAGGTTAGATAATAGGTTGATTTGTAGGCCCAATAAATATATAATATTTATTGGAAAGTACGGCAAATAGCACAGCGGCAAAAGGGTATAAACCGCTGTTTTACAAGGGGATTTTTAGCTATTTTATCATTGGTAAACGTTCAGATAGAAATGCCTTAGAAAAGCAATTAAAATAATAATACATATTCATTTTAAATTAGCATAAATACTTGATAGGGATATAGTTAAACTATCATTTGCGTAAATTTACGGCATGGATAATTTTATGGCCGCGCGCTCGCAGATGGCATTGTCCCTCGGCTTTCACATTATATTTTCGTGTATTGGCATGGTGATGCCCTTTTTTATGGCGGTATCGCACTTTATGTACCTCAAAACCCATAACCCTATTTACCGAAATGTAACCAAGGCCTGGAGCAAGGGCGTGGCTATCTTTTTTGCCACGGGCGCGGTATCCGGCACGGTATTATCCTTTGAACTGGGCCTGCTATGGCCAACCTTTATGAAACACGCGGGGCCGATCTTCGGGATGCCCTTTTCGCTGGAAGGCACCGCTTTCTTTATTGAAGCGATAGCTTTAGGATTCTTCCTTTACGGCTGGGGACGGTTCAATAAATGGTTCCATTGGTTTACCGGCGTAGTGGTTGGCGTCAGTGGACTTGCATCGGGTATATTAGTAGTAGCGGCCAATGCCTGGATGAATAGCCCTTCGGGTTTCGACCTGGTGAACGGGAAATACACCAACATAGACCCAATAAAGGCCATGTTTAACCCGGCATGGTTCTCACAGGCGCTGCACATGTCGGTAGCCGCCTTTGCCGCTACGGGATTTGCTGTAGCAGGCGTACACGCGCTGATGATATTGAGAAAACGAAACGTTGATTTCCATACGCGCTCCTTCCGCATAGCGGCTATATTTGGTGTGGTAGCGGCTATTCTGCAGCCCTTAAGCGGCGATATTTCTGCCAAGATGGTTGCCAAACGCCAGCCCGCAAAACTTGCCGCAATGGAGGCGCATTTTAAAACCGAACCGTATTCGCCCCTCATCATAGGTGGCATTCCCGATGTAAAAAACAAAAAAGTTGATTACGCCCTCGAGCTGCCCGGTATGCTGAGCTTTATGGTGTATGATGATTTTAAAACGCCCGTAAAAGGCCTTGACCAGATACCGCTTGCCGATCAGCCCCCTATCGCGGTAACCCATTATGCCTTTCAATTGATGGTGGGCCTGGGCATGGCCATGATGGCATTGGGCGTTATTTACCTCATCGCGTTAGTAAAAAAGAAAAGTTGGTTTACCAAACGCTGGTTTTTAAAGCTCTTCATCGCCGCTACACCGCTTGGTTTTATTGCCGTGGAGGCTGGTTGGACGGTTACCGAAGTTGGCCGCCAGCCCTGGATAATACAAGGCGTTATGCGCACTGCCGATGCCGTTACCCCAATGCCGGGCATAGGCTACTCGTTTTACCTGTTTACCGCTGTGTATTTTACGCTGAGCATAGCGGTTACATTTTTGCTGTACCGACAAATAAAAATGGTGCCGGTACTTTATGATAATGCAGAACCCTTAACACATTAAAATATAAGGCTTATGATGATCTACGTAGTGATGGGGTTTTTATGGCTGGCGCTGCTGCTATACCTGGTAATGGGCGGTGCCGATTTTGGCGCGGGCATCATCGAACTGTTTACTTCCAACGCCAATAAATCGCGCACACGTAAGATCATGTACAACGCCATTGGCCCTATTTGGGAGGCCAACCACATGTGGCTCATCATCGCCATTGTAATATTGTTTGTGGGTTTCCCGGTGATCTACACCACCATGTCTACCTACCTGCACATCCCGCTGGTGATCATGCTGATGGGCATCATTGCTCGCGGTACGGCCCTCACCTTCCGTAATTACGACGCGGTGACGGACAATATGCAACGTGTTTATAATAAGATCTTTGTGTACTCGAGCTTTATTACGCCGCTGTTCCTGGGTATAATAGCGGGCAGCGCCGTTAGTGGGCGAATAGACACCGGGGCAACCGATTTTTTATCGGCCTATGTGTATAGCTGGCTCAATTTGTTCTCCGTAGCCATTGGCTTTTTCACCGTAGCGCTTTGCGGCTTCCTGGCGGCAATTTATTTAATAGGCGAAGCTAACGATGAGACTGAAACCAAAAGCTTTATCCGCAAAGCCCGGTTTATGAATATAGCAGCCGTAGTAGCCGGTGGGCTGGTTTTTATCGCTTCTATTGAGGAGAAAATACCTCTGGTAGAATGGGTTTTCGGCAGTATTATTGGAGTTTTAGCGGTGAGCGCTGCCAGTATTTCGCTGATGGTGATGTGGTACCTCATTGTAAAAGGCAAGCGGTTTATTATCCGCATACTGGCCGGTTTCCAGGTTACCATGATATTACTGACCACCACCTACAAGCACTATCCCAATATCGTGATCCTGAAAAATGGAGGCTATCTTTCCCTTATTGCAGACCGTGGTGCAGATAAAGCCATTGAGGGTTTAGGAATAGCTTTGCTCGTGGGCAGTTTGTTTATTTTACCTGCGCTCGGCTATCTTATTTACAGCTTTCAGCGGAAGGATAAGGGAGATGTGGCGGAGCATTAAGTAGGCGCAAAAACCCGCCATGTCATTCCAAAGGAAGCGCAGCGACGAAGAATCTTATACGAGCAGCCTTTACGTCAATGCATTATTGCTATGCATACTTAGGATGCATAACGTACAATTTCTCTTTCGCCCTCCCGCTCCTTCCGGCCCATGCTCTATCGAAATTACATGGTTTTTTAAGGCGACGATAACAACCCAAGCAAATCAACCTTGGTAAGCGACTGAAATATCGTATCTGATGAGATCAGCTTGCCTGCCAGCTCCTTTTTGGTTTCCTGTAATACAATGATCTTTTCTTCGATGGTATCGGGGCATATCAGCCTTACGGCAACCACGTTTTTGGTTTGGCCGATGCGGTACACCCTATCAATAGCCTGGTTTTCTATGGCCGGGTTCCACCAGGGGTCTATCAGGTAAACGTAATCGGCGGCCGTGAGGTTAAGCCCGGTACCGCCTGCTTTGAGGCTTACCAGAAACACCCGGGTATTAATATTACCTTGAAAATCGTTCACTACCTGCTCGCGGTTGCGGGTTGCGCCGGTGAGGTAAGCAAAACCAATATTGCGCCTGGTTAGTTCCTTTTTTATCAGATCGAGCATCCCTACGAACTGCGAGAATACCAGGATCTTATGATTGGCCGATTTACCTTCTATTTCGGCTGCCAGCGCATCAATTTTCGACGATCGATTACCCGGAACGCGCACGCCATTAAGCAATTGCGGCGAATCGCAGATCTGACGTAGTTTAGTCAAACCCTTTAAAACATGCATCGAGCGTTTGGGCAACTCATTCTGCGTGGTGGCCGAGATATACTCTCTAAACTCCTTTTCATAAGCCAGATAGATACCCCGTTGTTCCTCGCCCATAGGGCAATGCAACACCATTTCAGTTTTCTCGGGTAGCTCAGATGCTACCTCTTGTTTGGTACGGCGGAGGATGAACGGACTTATCTTATTATGCAGTTCGCGCGAGCGCTTGCTTACTTTAAACTGATCGATAGGCATGGCGTAGATCTCTTTGAAATACTGGTGCGTACCCAGTAACCCCGGGCAGGCAAACGATAATTGCCCGTAAAGGTCGAAAGTATTATTTTCTATGGGTGTGCCGGTAATGGCTATCCGGTTTCTCGCTTTTAGCAGCTTTACAGCTTTATAGCGCTGAGAACCAGGATTTTTGATATTTTGGGATTCGTCTAAAAAGACATAATTGAAAGTATAATCCTTCAGGAAGTTAACATCGGATAACAGCGTGCCGTAGGAGGTTAGAACCAACTCATAATTGTCAAAATCTGCCGTGCTTTTTATCCTGTCGGCACCATAAATGGTGTGGATCTTCAGCGATGGCGCGAATTTAGCCACCTCCGCCTGCCAGTTGAAGATCAACGAAGTAGGCACAACCAGCAAATTGGTATTTTGCTGAACCTTTGCGCGTTGCGACAGGATAAACGCCAGTATTTGTATGGTTTTGCCCAGCCCCATATCATCCGCCAGGCAACCGCCAAAGTTAAAATCATCCAGAAAATTAAGCCAGTTCAAGCCCTGCTTTTGATAAGGGCGAAGGGTAGTGAGCAATGTATCAGGCACTTCAACTTCCTGTATCGATTCGAAATTTTCGAACTTTCGGCGAAAATCTTTTATCTCCAGCTTTACCTGCTCATCCAGCATTTGCCCTTCAAACAGTTGCTCAATGGTTTCGTAATTTGTTTTGGGGATGCGGAGCTCGTCTTCCCAAATTTCGCCCGATTGGAAATAGGCCGCGAATTTTTCCATCCACGCTTCGGGCAGGATGCCCATGGTGCCGTCGTCGAGCTGTACAAACTTGGTTTTGTTGCGGATGGCCTTGTGCAGGTGCTTTAACGATGCTTGCCGCTTACCAAATTTGGCAACAATATGCGCGTTGAACCAATTGATGCCGCTTAGTATCTTTATCGTAATATTTATCTTATTGGGATTCAGCTTATTACCGTCGAGTTCGTTAAAACCTAAAATGGTTATGCCCGCTTTGTTCCAGGCTTCAAAAGCATCTAAAAACCAGTTTTCGTCTAAAAAGCGTTTTTTGTGTAGGTAAAAATATTGAATCTCGTCGCCCGTTTGTTCCTCAAAATAAGGATGTTGCTGAATAATGAGGTTATTAAAGACCTTTTCGGCAGCATCATTCCGTTGTACCAAAAACTCTTTGCCTTTAACATCCGGGGCGTAGATCTGTGTATCTTTTCTGATGGGGATCTCGGCATCGCCATAGCGCATTACGGGCAAAATCATTACATGTTGCCCAAAATCCGACAGGTAGATGATCTGTTCGTTTTTATCAAAATTGTATTTTTTAACCTGCGCGGGGGTGGCTTTCAGAATGAAAGGATAACTAATTAACATACTCTCTTCCAGCTTATTAAGAATCCTCGAGCGAAACTCTTTAAACTGCGACTGGTGGATCAGCAAATTCTCCCCACCCGATCTGAACAGCCCGATAGCACCCATCATCTGCAGATCCTTCACTAAATAAAGCGTGTTATCCAGCCGTATAAAATAACCGAAAATCGTTTCAAGATTGTTTAACGTGTAGCGTTCCTCCCCAATGTGCAGCTCGCCCGAAACCTCGTAGAAATCGCCTTTTTCCTCCACGGTGAGCTGTAAGCCTTTATTGATATTTCGCTGGGTAACCAGCTGCAAGGCATTTGCCGACACTTTTTCAGAAACCTCATTATCAAGTAAATAACATTCCAAATTTAGCGGATTTTTAACGATAGCTTTCAACCCGTCCAGGTTGGATTGGTTTATTTTGGCATCTATGTTTTGCTGGAAACGGGATACCGCGGTATAAAATTTCAGCTCCAGCGGGTCATTGGTCTCTGTAACCAACTGCAGGGGTGCAACCGGCGATAAAGGATTTTTAATCCGTCCATCCTTCGCCATGGCAGCATCATACAATTCTACAATGAGGTGTTTGTAGAATCTGTGTTGCTTAAATACTAAAACCCTTTTAATCAATTCATTAATGTCTGATTTCTTTGCAAGATCTGGCATTTGCCCCAACATCAGCTGCTGCTCCATATTACTGAGGCTGGCGCTGGTAACCGGAAAAAGTGATTTATTTTTTGGTTTGATAATCAGGCGATTATCTCGTAGTTCGGAGACAAAGTACGCGTCTAGGTCGGGTTCACCGGCAAGCCCGTAGTCTGTGGCGAATTTTCTTAATTTGATATCCCTCAGCTCATTATCAAAGAAAACAAGGTAATTCTCGTTGCTGATAATCTGCAACAAAGCCGAGGACTGATGACCGCAAAGTTTGGTTTTGGACTGGCGGCATCCGCAATAGAGCACCAAACAATCCAGCTCCTGAACTATCTGTATATCAATAATTTGCAACCCATCCCGCCCGGTAAATTTTGCTTTATTGATGCTAAATTCAATCGGAGTCAAAGCTTCTTCCCCTAACTCTTCATAAGCAGATACAGGCGAATGCTGCGCGATCGTCACCGCGTTTAATTGAGCGATGCTTTTATCTTTCAGGATATAAATTCCGTCATTTTTTTGTCCATCATTCGCGGTAAAAACGTTCTCCATTGATGGCGGCAAATTACGATATTTTAGCCCGCAAGTACCCCAAATAGCAAAAATCGCCGTCGAAAAAATGCGTTTTTTTGCTATTTTTTATCAAAAAATGGGCCTTTTTAGTGTTTATTTCACCGTTTTTTCGGGCTTACCATCAAAACTGATTTTCATCCGGGCAACGGGAAATACAAAAAAAGGGACGCAAAATTTTGCGTCTCTCCCATTAGATTTTTTCATTGAATTATTTTTGCATCACCATTACCCCATTCATTAAAATTGTGCTGCCTTTTTCGGCAACAATGTTGTATACGTTTTGTAAGCCGCCTGCCTGCTCGTTTTTTTGCAGCACGGTGTAGGCTTCGTATTTGCCGGTTTTATCATTCAGGCAAAGCACCTGCTGGCCCAAAGTTATCTCCCCTATTTTAAAGTTGCCTTCTTTGGTCAGCATGGGGTGATTTGGTGTAGCCTTTAACACTTTGACGCGCAGGTTTACATTGGTACCCTCAGCGGTGTTGTTTTCCTTTGCCAATGCCAGCACCAGTTGGGTAAGCGCGTAGTTTTTGGCAGCATGTACGGTAAGTTCTTTTACTTTGGTGGCAGATGGCTTGCGGGTTACAGGGTCGAGGGTGATCACCTCATCGCCGCTTTTAACATCCTTCAGCAGTTTTTTACTGCCGTTGCCCATGGTAACCATTTCATCACCGGGGAAACAGATATCGTTACCATAGGTAGCCGATTCTTCCTTCAGATCCTTGCCGTTATTCAGCAACTTGTATTGCTGGAAGCTCAGCTCTTTTGAAAGCACATAGCTCAACTTCAGGATAAAGTTTTTCTCCACCTTGTTGATATCATCAATATCCTGGAAATAAGCTGCCCATACTTTGGCATCGGCGGTAAAATCGGGCACCAGGGCCTGGTATTTTTTGCCGGTTTCGCTGGTATAGAACACCATGGTGCCAATTTCCTGCATCCCCTCTTTGGCGACCAGCTTATACAGGTCGATCCGCTTTTTCAGGTTATCGGCACCCGTGATGAAGTAAGGTTTACGCCCCTCGTACCTGTCAAGCACATAGGCGTTATCGAACTTCACGTAAGTATCCTGATCCAGGTTGGCAATGGCGTACGTTTTTGCCTTGGTATATTCTGCCAGCGTAAGCGGGCGCGGGTTAACGGTTTTTTCCTGTGCGAAGGCCGCTGGGGAAGTAACAAAAAGTATAAGTAGTGAAAATAGTAAATTGCGCATTAGTTTCATATTATTCCTGTGTAGTTCACTATTTGACCAAAGACCGCGCAGTGGAAGCATAGAGGCACAGATTTGTTTTTATTTTTTTTCAGTTACCTCCCTCGGGAGGCAACTATATATGAGTTGGGACAATGTATTTAATGTTTATTCGCGGCTTTGGCAATCATGTAAACAATCCATGCTATCACTATGATTACAACAAAGAATTTACCACCATCTGATAGGTCTTCGAATCGTGGATTTTTACGACGGCGTCCCATTTTATTTATTTAAGTGACGTTTTTTTGCATTCGCCATTTTTGGTATTATCACCAACAACAGCTATTAGCTTACGAGATCTCTTTAAACGCAGCGGCAAATGCTTCCATCTCATCCATACGGCCGATGCTGATGCGGCACCAGTCCTGGCCGTTCAGTTTCCAGTCGCGCAGGGCTACGCCGCGTTTATTCATCTCCTCACTAAATTTTTTAGCATCCATCTTTAGTTGAAACATCACAAAATTTGCAGACGAAGGGATGTAGGTATAGTTTTCCTTCTTCAGCGTTTCGTACAAAAACTCTTTCGACGCGTTAGTTTTCTTCAGCGCATCTGCCAGGTAGTCGGTTTCGCGGTACGATGCAATGGCCGCAGCAAGCGCGGTAGACGATAAACAGGCCCAGGCAGGTGTATAAGCGCCAAGCGCTTTAAGCGTATCTGGCTGGCCTACCATATAGCCAAAGCGCAAGCCTGCAAAACCATATAATTTAGAGAACGTGCGCGCAATGATCACATTGTGCCCGGCTTTAATACAATCCATCATGCTGGATGCTTTAGGGTCGGGCAGGTAATCTATGTAGGCCTCATCCACCAAAACAACCGTTTTTTTAGATACGCGCTCGCAAAAGCCTTTCAGTTTTTCGGTATCTACTATAGTAGCCGTAGGGTTATTGGGGTTACAAATATAAACCAGCCCGGTGTTGCCATCTACCTTAGCCTCTATGGCGTCCAGGTCCAGCTTGTAATCGGCTGTTAAAGGCACTTTCACCCATTTGCCGTCAAAGTGCTCTGCCTGGGTAGGCAGGTCGTCGTAAGAAGGATCGGCGGTGATGATGCTTTTACCGCCTTTGCTGTAATACATGGCAGCAGCCTGCAGCAATGGCGACGAGCCCGAAGACATCAATATATTAGTTCCCTTAACACCCTCGTAGGTAGCTATTTTACCACGCATGGTAAACATTGACGCGAAAGTGTACTGGTAGCCAGTATCTAACGAATCTATTATCGCCTTCTTTGCAGCTGCCGATGGGCCGAAAGGGTTTTCGTTGGCCATCAGGCGTGCTTTGAGCCCGGCAGGTGCCTGCATTATCGCGGCTTCTTCCGCCAGCATGGTATTGCCTGCGCGCATTTTGCGGATAACCGGCATCGCGGCCAGCTTATTCATAGTGCCGGTTAAAAAAGCCACGCCGCCTGCCATCAGGGCGCTGCTTTTTATCCAGTTTCTGCGGTTTAGTGAATTTGACATATCGTTTAATTTTAGTTTTTTCTTACTTATTTGCCGGGTAGCTCAACCGCTGCTCGGTTACACGGGCATGTACCTGCGCCACCACGCTCCTGGCCGATTCGAAGGCCCCCGCCATCCAGGCGTTGAGGTACGTTAAATGCTCCCCGGCAAAATACACCTGCTTATCGGGCTTTAACAAAACCGGGTACTGGGTTTTACGGGTCTCGTTATTATAAAGCGCCCATCCGCCTAAATTATACTTGGTTTTGTGCCAGCTTACCGAGAACGACCGCTCAAAATCCGTATCGTACTGCGGGTGTATCAGCCTGCCTTTTTGCAGGGCAAGCTTTTCGCGTTCGGCGTAGCTTAAATCGCCCGTGCGTAGTGCTTTTTCGTTAAAATTATAATATCCTATTAAGATACCCTTTTTACTTAAATAATCATAACTCGGATAAAATATCTGCGTTAAATCGTTGTTAGTGTGCGTTATACCGCCGTAAATATGATCGTCCTCTTCCCAAAATCTCCGCTTAAACTGCAGGCCTATTTTGCCCGTTTGAATGTAGCCGATGTAATCGATAGCCCGGCTTACATCGCCCGAAAAATTGTTGTTAATATTGCTGAGCACAGGTAGCGGCAGCGTACAAATGCACAGGTCGCCCTGTAAAACGTGTTCGCCGGTGGCATCCTTATAGGTTATTTTTACACCCTCGGCCAGGTTGGTGATGCTGCTTACCTCGGCACCCAATTTAAGCGAGGGTGCCACCTGCTTTTGCAGCGCTTTGGCAATCATATCCATACCGCCAACAGCCTGGAACATGGTCATCTGCAACTCGTAGGTGTATTCGGCCACGTTGTAAAAATCCGGGTCAAGCAGGCCCGACTGGATAATTTCCGCCAGTTTATTCGCCTCCGCTATTTTGCCGGGCTTGTTCCCCGCCCCCGGCGATTCGGCATAGCCCCTGCGGGCAGATGCCTTGTACAGCTTATCAATATCCAAACCGCCTTCGGCGGCCAGGTATTCCAGTACTTTTTGGGTATCTTCTTTGGTGAGAGCGCCGTCTAAAGCGCCGTGGTCAACACTTTTGCTCAGCAGTTCGGCCATATAGCCGCGTACATCGTTGTGTACCTCGCGGGCACGGATCTTTTTATTGGATAGCGGGCCTTTGCCTTCGGCGAAGTAGTACGCGCCTTCGTTTACGTTGTTGTAAACCTGTATGGGTACGCCCAGTTCTTTGCAGTAATGCAACGTAAGCTGGTGGTGGTGGGGTATGCGCGAGGGGCCCGCGTTAAAGTACAGCCCGTCGTCGAATTTAGCGGTAGTGGTTGGCATCCCGGTTTCGGTATTGGTGCTGCCATTACGGATGCTCCAACATCGCCCCCCTGCCCTTTCGCGTGCCTCTAAAATGGTAGTTTTATAGCCAAGTTTGTTCAGTTCGTATGCCGATGCCATCCCGGCCAACCCTCCGCCTAAAATAATAATGTGTTTGCCATTGCCGCTGCCGGTGAGGTTGAAGGCATGCGCGGGCGCAGATTTGAGCAGCCCCAGCGCCAGCATAGCCGGATAAGTGCCGCCTGCGAGCATGGCGCCCTTGCTTAAAAAATTTCTGCGGGTTAAATTTTCCAATGTAACAATCAGTGATAGGTGAAGCGCTCCGCCGCGCCCTTTTTACGCGACCCGGCGGGATAAATAGCCTAAAAAGCATTAAAGACTATTTACAGCGGGAATTTACCTGTTTTTTAAAAGAAAGCCAATTAAATTATCAACATCTGTAAAAATGACATGGTTTTTTGTGAGAAAAGCAGGGTTTGGTGCGTTATAGGCTGCGGCGCCCCCGCTGTACGCTCTACGTTGTGCCACTGCCATCGGGTTTAGGTGGGTTGGGTTACGTTATTTATTTAGCTTCTCAACTATGTCATGCTGAATTTATTTCAGCATGACGTGAGAGAGCTTAAGCGGAATATCAATATCGCTTCTTCTATCGCGGGTCTTTACACTAAAACCAACTGCCCGAAATGGTAAGCGATATGATTGGTACGGCTTAGTAATACGCTGAGACGGTTGCGGGTTGGGTCGTTCGCGAAATCTTCGTCGGTCATGGCGTTGTGGCGTTTAAACCAGTCTTCGGCCGGCAGGGCATTAAACAGCTCGGTCAAGCGGTCGTGTACCTCATGCCAGTATTCCCTTAATTTTTCTACGGGGTAGGCATTAACAAGCGGGCCATCGGGCGTGCGCAGAAATACCGGGGCAAGTTCGGGGTACATAGCCTGGCCTAAGCCGAGGGTTTCGCTTAACAGCCCGTGATAACTTGTTAAGTGCCCGTAAAGGTATATGATACGGTTTTTGCCGGGTGCTACCGTTTTCTGAAAGTCAGCTTCGCTAAGGGCGTTGAAATATTTTTCGGCGCGGGTTACCTGGGTGTTCCAGCCCTGCAGCGCCATCTTTACAAACAATTGATGATCCATCTTTTTTTCGGTAAAGATGGATCATCAATTATGTTTTTGGTAACATCCCGCCAAAATTGACGGGCGGTTGACGGTAGCCGGATTATTTCACCTCAAAGGTAAACGACTGCGAAGCGGCGTCCCCATTGGCGGCCATCCCCTGCACTATGCCAAAGTATCTCCCGGCCTGGTCTGATGTGTAAAAGGTAACTTTATTGGCGCTGATAGGGCCTGTATTGATCTCGGGTGCCCAAAATAACAGGTTCCTAAAATCGGGTATGCGGCTTTTTGTCTGCTCATCGGTCTCGTAAATTGGCGAGTAAAACTCGCGCTGTACCTGCATCCCTTCATAATCTATCACTACGGCATGCGGATCCATTTCGGCGCCGCCCAGGTCGCCTTTATAGGTGGTATAGTTCATAATACCCTCAAATGCAGCTGGTCCCCAGAAATAGCGGCTCCGCAGCACCTGCAACCTTTGCACTTTTAGCGGATCTATCGCCATTACTTTATCAATGTTAAATACCGGCACACCATCCAGCATTACCAATGGGTCGCCGGTAAGTATTGCCTTCTCGTCTATAAGGGTAATGTGGAACCGGCCACGAGACCTGGATACGCCAGCTTCGCGCACGTATTCGCGCACTACTTCTTCCATGGTAACAAAGCGGGTAAAATCATCCAGCTTATAGGTTTTGTAAGGAATGCCAAAAAAACCGGTGCTATCTACAACCGGCTCGAAGTAGTGTTTAAGCTTATTACCTGCGTAGATGTTTTGCACCTGCATGCCCAGGCTTTGCTGCTGTAAAGAGGTTTGCATCCCTGGGGTAAGCCCAAATGCAGGCAGCGTGGTTTTTGAATATTGCTCAGAGAAAGGGCTAATAACCTCTATCTTATGCGAAGTATCGCGCTCGGTATTGGTTTGCACCACAATTTCGCTGGGACCGTAAAACTCTTTGGTATTAAAATAAAGCTTGCCTTCGGCATCGCTTTTTGCTGCGTATACCTGCACACGCTTACCCGGCACAGCAAGGAAAGCGATCACATCCTTCGCGATATTTTTTACCGAGTCGGTAACCTTGCCAATAACCAGGTGCCCGTTAAACTCGGGCAGGTATTTAAAGGCTGCCGGGTTGGCCTGTAATATATTATCCCAGCGGAAACGTCTCCAACCCTGGGTTAATAACAGGTTATCGGTTGCCTCATCAATCTCAGCAGTGGTGTTTTTTAAGTAATATCCCGGCGATTCGATACTGCCTTTAAGTTCGGCACCGAGCCAAAAGTAGCTCGCGATATCATCCTGATCTACCGTTTGCAAAGAATCTACCCGGTAAACCGACATGGATAAACCAGCGTTGATCATTTTATTGGCCGCGTTTTTTGCTGCCACGGTAACACTTACCTTTTTACGGGTTGCGTACTGCCCGGCATCGGCACCGGCATTAATAAACAAGGCTTGCTTTGGCCGTTTAAAGTACAACCGCTCGCAAACGGGCTGCTTGCCGCCATCAAATATGGTGAGGGAAGATACGCCTTCATCCAGCTTGTCTTTACTTACCGTAAACTGCGCTGCGCCGTTGCTGCTAACAGCGCTCTGCACTAATTTAGCAACACCGCGAGTGTGTGCAAAAAGGTATAGCGGCTGGTCGCCGGTATTGTTGTTCACCTTTACATTAAGGCTGCCGTTGCCGGCATCGGTTACCTGCATGGTGTAGCCATTATTTTCCACCACGGGCAGTGTTGTAACAATCGGTTTATCGCTGCCGATATTTATAACGGCCCTGTAAGTGCTATTTGCAGCAGGCGTAAATGCAAAACGCGCCATACCAAACTTTAATGGCTTAAAACGGGCAACGGTATCGTTATTATCATTTACAACGGCACCCCTAAAGGTAACGCCCATGCCATTTTTTGCAACCGCTTTAAAGGCAACGTTTGCTGCCAGGCCG
Organism: Mucilaginibacter gilvus; assembly: GCF_004054195.1. Lineage (GTDB taxonomy): Bacteria > Bacteroidota > Bacteroidia > Sphingobacteriales > Sphingobacteriaceae > Mucilaginibacter > Mucilaginibacter gilvus. The sequence goes on from NZ_SBIW01000031.1 coordinate 36,196, forward strand.
CTAACCAGATACCCCCCCTCCGGGAAAAACTGCACATCATAATCTGGTGTTTTGGGTTTGGCCGCCAAATCGGGAGATCTTAACGAGTTTACAATGGTTATCTTTTTTTCGAAGAAACCCTCGGGACCAAAATTCTTCATCCAATTGGTGTATGCCCGTAATTTATAATTACCATTAGCCACAGATGGCGGTATCACCAGCGAGCCGCTGCCCATACCATCGGCCATGGCTATTTTAGCCTGCATAACGCTCACCTGCGCGTTATCTAAAATATCAACATAAACTACTTTACTTAGCGTGAGCGGTTTATTAAAGGCCCCGTCTACACAATAAATTTTAAACCAAACGATCTCGCCGGCCAGATAGGTGCTTTTATCGGTATGCACAAATATTTTTTCCTGCAGGGTGGACTGGGTGTACTTATTAAAAGCGGCTTGTACAGGCTGCAAATCCTGCGCGTTGCCGCGCGGGATAAAAGCAAGCAATATTACCGATACGAGTAAAGTATTTTTAAGCAGGTTTAATTTTCTTTTACCGTTCATTTTTTTTCAAATGGTTATTGTATAAGTACAGTAATCTTATTTATCTCTCCAAAAATCGGGGCGCCTTTTTACACCGCGTGAGGTACAATCGGCGCAGAAAGGGTTTGCTCTGCCATAGCCTATAGCCGGGCCACCCTTTGGGCCTGTTATGGCATAAGTAGGCAAATATATACCGCTGATAATAAATGCAGCAACATCGTTAGCTCTTGATAAAGGGTTTACGAAATAGGTAGAATCCTGTTGGCAATCATAAGGGTACTCTACTAACCATGATTTCGGCAGGTCGTCCTTGTCAACAAATATCCTTTTGGAAGTCATAGTACCCACGCTGATGAAACCTACCACAGGTTCTTTCGCATCGGTTGTGTTGTGGATATTCCCTTTAATTTCTGAAGGCAGGGCATCAAATATACTTCCCAACTGTTCGGTGTTCTTTCTTAGGTTTTCCCAAAAAGCAAAGGCCTCGGCGGTAAGTGCATATTGTTTTATCAGGATGCTGTAACGCAAGCTAACTTTCTCCGAAGTGGGAATGATATTGGTTATGGGCGCATTATTCACTACATCCGAAGCAAGTTTTACGGTTGATGCCAGCGTGACTGTGCTTGATGAATGGTTGCCAAAACAAATAAACACCTGGTCGTCAGACGTACGGGGCAAAATATCACCGTTGACTACTCTATAATTGGAGATGTATTTGGCATGAAACAGCCATGTTTCGTCGTAATCCCAGCGGTAATAGCGCGTGTTAGCGGCAGGGTCATGTGCGCTAACGTTTATTTGCAGCCCACTGCTTTTAATATCGTAAGTTATAGTATCTACAGGTGGCGTTAATTTAACTTCGCTATCATCTGAGAGATATTCTTTGCCATTGGATAGCTTAATACGCAAATGATACTTTTGCGAAGCATCTAAATTTAAAGGCGCTGCCGCATATACGCCGGCTTTTATCTCGTTTAGTTGGTAAGTTTTGCCATTGCCCTCCACTGTAAGGGCAGCACTTCGTTCTGCTGCTGTACTTACCGTATCGCCCAGGTTCACGGTGTGGCTTAACTTAATTAAGGTAGAGTCGTTGCCGCTGTTTATAAAGCCTTCTACAACCAGGTAATTATTGGCCGTAGCCGCTAAGGTTGGGGAATAAGGTTTTTTACAGGCTATGCCGGCAATCAGCAAAACCAGGTAAACAATGTATTTTATATTTTTTCTCATCAGTCTATCTAAAAAATGGCTTTTGGTAAGCCCTCACCTATAATTGATTACTTACAATCCGTTTAAAAAATCTGTTCATCCTTATATCAATTCGTCCAAAAAGCCGGTTTTATTATAGTTCCGCGTAAGGTACAATCAACGCAATACAGGTTTGAAAAGGTATCGGGGCCAACAGGTACATTCAAACCATGTGTGTCAATAATGTTTGCTTCTATATCAGCCGCACTCGCGGCCGCACCAGATACGTAATCCTGATTATTGGTAGTATGAATTTTAAAACGGTATTTCTTTGCGCCGTCGAGATTTAAACCTGCCGATGCATAGGTACCGCCGGTTGTTTCGTTTACATGATAGGTGCTGCCCTCTCCTTCTAATGTAACAGCGGCACCGGTTTCGGGTTTAACAGATGTATTTTGCTTCAACTGCACGGTATGGCTCAGCCTGATAAAAGTTGAATTTGATCCTAAATTTACCACACCTTCAACTACCAATAAATCGGTATCGGTAGCAACAATTTCAGGTAAATACAGCTTACAACAGCCCGATGCCGTTATAAACAGCGCCAATGCCGAAATGATATATGGACAATTTATCCTCATTATTTATCATTAATAAGCGTTGCTATAGCAACCCAAATACGTAATACCACTATATAAAATCCACTAAACACTATCAAATCCATTATTATCAGAACCTTATATTGTAATTGATGAATGGAATTGGTTTTGCAAAAATGGATAGTTTATACCCGGTAATTACCCCACTCTCCTGCGTAAAATAAGTAGAATATGCGTTTTGCCTGCCGGTAAGGTTGTAAACACCAATAGTGAATGAGTTGTGCGTTGCCTGGTGTACCTTGTGGTTACCATCAATATTCATCGAAAAATCGCTTCGGAAATAATCAGGGATGCGGTAGGCGTTCCTGTCGGAGTAGTACACTCGTTCGGAGCCCGCGTAGTAGTATTTACCGGTTGGCAGGGTAATAGGCCTGCCGGTGCTGTAAGTTACGTTTAACGATAAACTAAAACGGTGTGTAAAGCGGTAATTGCCCACAAAATTAAAGCTGTGGGGCTTATCGTAGTTGGCAGGATAAAAATTACCGTTGTTTACCGGCTGGCCAACGGCAGGGTCGTCCTGCTTTAAAAAGGTGCGGGAGTAAGCGTAACTGATCCAGCCGTTAGCTGAACCAGTGTTCTTGCGGATCATAAACTCAACCCCATAGGCCTTGCCACGGGTGTTGATAACATCTGTTTCTATGTGGTGATTTAGCACCAGGGTAGCGCCGCTGCGGTAATCCAGGTAATCTTTCAGCCTTTTATAATATACCTCAACCGAAGTTTCGATAGTGTTTGATTTTAAGTTTTTATAGATCCCCAGCGATACCTGGTCGCCGTACTGCGGCTTAATGTTGGGGTTGCTTAACTGCCAAACATCAGTAGGCGCAATTGCCGTTGTGTTTGATAGCAGGTGGATGTATTGCCTGAGGGTATTGTACCCCCCTTTGATGGACAGGTTATCGCCCAGGTTGTAGCGCGCGGAAAGCCGTATTTCGGGGCCGCCATAGGTTTTAATGATCTTGCCGCTGCTGTAGTTGGTGCTATCAATAAGGCTGGTGCTGCTGCGCGGCAAGCCAGGCGCGTAATTGTTAACGGCTTGCGGGCCAAGGAAATTATATAAGGAATACCGCAGGCCAAAGCTTACAGAAAGATCGTCGTTCACATCGTATTTATCACCCAAATACAAGGCACTTTCCAGGGCTTGCTGGGCAGGTACCACATCTGGCAAGGCTAAAGATTTTGCATCGTTTGGCCCGTAAGTACCCGGGTGCAGCTTGTAATAAATGTTGTTTAGCCCAAAGGTGATGGTGTTACTGGTGTTTAGGTAGTAGGTAAAATCTGATTTGAAGTTGGTTTGATTGATATCAAACTTAAGTTTGTAGGCATTAACAGGGTTATCAAAGCTGGATATATCGTACTGGTATCTGTCGCTGCCTACCAAAAACAAGCCAAAAAGTTTATTATTAAAATTATGCTTCCATTTAATATTTATGTTGCGGTTGCTGTAGCTGTAAGCGGTATCGCTATTGAGTTTAAACTTATCGCGGCTAATGTAACTGCTGATGTAAATATTGTTCTTATCGTCTATCTGGTGGCTTATATCCAGGTTAAAATCATAAAATGATGCCTGGCTGTTTTTGTAAGCATCGGGCAATAGCTTAAGCAACCAATCTGAATAGGTGCCACGGGCACCAAAGATAAAGGAGGTTTTATCCTTAATAATAGGCCCCTCTATATTAAACCTGCTGGTTATTAAACCAATACCGGCGGTACCGGTAAATTTCTTTTTATTGCCCTCCCTATCGGTAACATCCAATATAGAGGATACCCTGCCGCCAAATTTTTCGGGGATGCTGCTTTTGTACAGCTCCACTCCTTTTACAATATCGGGGTTAAAGGCCGAGAAAAATCCAAAAAAGTGCGACGGGTTGTAGATGGTTGCATCGTTAAGCAATATCAAATTCTGATCGGCCGAACCACCGCGAACGTTAAACCCCGTTGAGGCCTCGCCAACGCTTTGCACGCCGGGCAGGGTTAAAACCACCCTTAATATATCGGCCTCGCCAAATACAGTTGGCACCTGTTTTATACTTTTAATATCAAGCCGGGTTACGCCAAGCTCAACAGCCCTTACGTTGGCAACCTTATCGGCAGATATTTTTACTTCTTTTAAGCTGGTAACCTGTTCCATCATCTCTATGATAATCTTGCCATCAGCGTACAGGATGATCTGGCGCCGGGTATCGCGCATGCCAACGCCGCGGATACTGAGCAAATGCCGCCCCTTGGGCAGGCTTAGGGTAAAATAGCCGTATTGGTCTGTAGCTACACCGGTTTTTTGCGCGGTAATGTAAATGCTGGCACCGGTAACAGCCTCGCCCGATTTTATATCCCGGATATAACCCGACAACGTTGCCCTCCCGGCATCAATAGTATTGGTTTTTACCCCAATTTCGTATAGTTTGTTTTCGGTGGTAGCTTCGGGGATTATTTTGTCGCCATCGTTAACAAAAGTTGTTACGGGGCTAACGGGGGCGGTTGAAACGCCGGGCGTTGCCTTTATGCCAAAAAAGCCCGGGGCAAGCGTTGTTTGTAAGATCTTTGTTTTGGTTAGAAATACTTGCTGGCCGTTTAGCGCGTAATGAAAATCGGTGCCGCTGAAAGCAAGATCCAATATGGCCGGCACCGTTTTATCGGTGGCCTGCAGGGTTATCTTCAGGCTATCAAATTGGGCGGCATCATAGTAAAAACGATAGCTGCTTTTACTTTCAATGTCGGTAACTACGGTTTGTATAGTTGCCTGCTGAAAATTTACGCTAATGACAGGGCTGGCAGGCTGCTGCGCTTTTACAAATTGCGCAATGAATAAACACCAGATGCCAAACAAGTAAAATTTCTTCATATTAGTTATTTATTTGGTCGTAATAAGCTATTACTTTAACCATTGCCTGTTCTTTTTCGTCGTAGAAGCTGATGTGATTATCCTTAATGAATTTTTTTAATTCGGGCTTTTTATTTTTTAAAGCTTCGAGCAATGATCTTTGGCTGCTGAAGCTCTTATAAGAACCACCGCTCATTTTGAGATACATTTTCCGGTCTTCGTCTGTAAAGTAGCTATCCAGGGTTGACGAAGCATGAGACTGGATGGTTTTTTCGCGATGGATGATAAATTGCGTTTTACCATTGTACATCAAATCGTAAAAGCCGGTGATAAGGTTTGGCCCATTTGCTTGTGTTACGGCGTCCAACCTAAAAAAGTGGTGCCCAAATATATCAAAACTCTGTACCCTGTTGCTTATCAGTTCAATGCTCGCAATTTTGCTGGACAGCTGCATCACTACCGATCCTTTATAAAGATCGTACATCACTTGCAGGTTTTTATACACAAACCCATCGTACTCTACGGTACAGTTGGTAAATTCTGGCGACTCGGTGAAATAAGCGCTGCCCTTCAGCATTTTGGAGTAAAAAGTATATTCCGGCCCATTAAACAGCCTCGATTGCTCGCCGATGTTTTTGTAATACCCTGCAACAACGTTGTCTATCTGAGTTTGTCTCGCGCTTGTATCGCTATCGGCATTTTGCCCGAAACTGTTTATGCTGACCACGAGGAAGGCAAAGCAACCAAGTGCATTTTGGTATAAGGTTTTGGTCATTGAATTTGAGTAAATATTGGCATTTGAATTTACATAGTTTTAGTTAAAAATCAATGCGTTACCAGAAAAATCAACTTAAAATTTAATTGTAACGAATTTATTACGGGGCAGATGCTATAAACGCTACGGGCACCGGAGAAAAAACACTACCATGTAATTCATGTAACCGATTGAAAAACGGCAGGTTATCCCTCAAGGAAAGTGGATGTTAGATGTATATCAATTAAAATTAATTGAAAACACGGTGCGGTGCTCCGCGATGGTTTTCAGGGAGAACTCGAAACCGTGGTTCAGCATGATCTCGCGAACCAGGGTGAGCCCGATGCCCTGTCCGTCCTTTTTGGTGCTAAAAAAGGGCGAAAAAAGCTGAGCGTTTTCTTCGCCGGTAATGCCTTTACCATTATCGGTAATGGTAAGCAGTCGTTTTTTTGTATCGATATCAAAAGTCACCGCACCTTCTGTTTCAATGGCTTCAATGGCATTTTTTACAATATTGATAAGGGCCTGCTCCAGTTGCTCTACATCCGCGGCAATGATACAGGGTTTGGGGCCGGGGTTAAATACAAGCTGCACATTTTTGCCATGCGCTTTTATCTGCATCAGCTCAATAATCGCTTGCAGCAACAGGTTAAGGTCGGTTTGTTTTTTGTTGGCGGGAGGCAGCTTTACCAGGTCGGCAAAGTTGCGCATAAAGTGGTTCAGGTTTTGGTTTCTGTCGAAAGCCACCTGCAGGGCGTTGTTCAACAGCCCGTCGGGCTGGGTTTGCCAAAGGCTATCAGTACGCAGGGCCGATTGCAAAATAGAATTAACCGGGCCAATGGTATTGTTCACCTCGTGCGCCATCATACGGATCACTTTGCCGTAGGCGTTCTTTTCGGCAGCTAATATTTCGGCAGTAAGTTCTTCTATCATTAAAAACCCACGCTGAAAACCCCTGTCTACAAAGTACGAGCGCTGCAATTTATAGGTGTTAATGCCATCGGGTTTTACGGTAATGGTTTCGCCCGCTTTAAGGCTTGCGGCCTGTAGTAGTAGCGGGTTTTGCATCAGGCCTATCTCCTGCCCTATCAGCACCTTTTCGGTTAGGCCGAGTATTTGGGCAGCTTTGGGGTTAAGCTGCTGCACGCGGTTATCATGGTCAAGTATAACAATGCCGGTTGGGGAGGTGTGGATCAGCTTCTCTAAAAAAAAGTGCTGTTCTTCCTGCCGGGTCCGCTCATCTCTTAATGCGTCTATCATCTGGTTATAAACGTTTATCAGTTCATCAACTTCGTGTTTACCGGTTGGCAAAAATTTCACATTAAAATCCTGATCCTTTATGGCTTCTATCCCTTGCAGCAGCATTTTTATAGGGCGTATCAGCTGCTGGTAAAGCTGTACCGCAATGATCACCGAGATGATGATAAACACCTCCGAAACAATGAAATAAACCCTGTCTTTATCAAAAATATAAAAGCTGAGTGCAAGCGCAAGCGCGTGCAGTAATACTACAAATAGGATGTACTTAGTCCTCAGCTTCATCGTAAGGGATCTCAAATTTATCAAGCCGCCGGTATAGCGCGCTGCGGGTTAAGCCTAATGCCGTTGCCGCCTTGCTTACCCGGTTCTTATGGAAAGCCATGGCGCGTTTTATCATCTCAATTTCCATCTCCTCCAGCGTTACGGTACCCACGCCCGGCCATTTGGTGTTGCCGTTCTTTTGCGGCGACAGCTCCAGCTGCGATTTAAAATCATCAATCTCCAGCACGTTCTTTTTACTTACCAGTATAGAGCGCTCCACCAGGTTCTTTAACTGGCGGATGTTGCCCGGCAACGGCAACTGCTGCAGCCACTTCATGGCGCTTTTACTCACCGTAAGCCCGGGCCGGTTGTAGATCTGTTTGAGGTTATTGATAAAAAACTCCACCAGCAAAGGGATATCCTTTGGCCGCTCGCGCAGGGCGGGCAGGGTTACGGTTATCAGGTTGATACGGTACAACAGATCCTCGCGGAAGGTGCCGGTACCGGCCATTGCCGTCAGGTTTTTGTTGGTGGCACAAACCACACGCACATCCACTGTTTTGGTGCGGCTGCTGCCCAATACTTCGTAGGTCCTGTCCTGCAGCACGCGGAGCAATTTCACCTGGCTGCCGGCATCCAGATCGCCTATCTCATCTAAAAAAATGGTACCTTTATTGGCCATTTCAAAACGCCCGGCCCTATCAAAGCGCGCATCGGTAAACGCCCCGCGAATATGCCCGAACATCTCACTCTCGAACAAAGAGGTGGAGATGCCGCCCAAATTCACTTTTATAAATGGCCGGTTACGGCGGAGGCTGTTATGGTGCACGGCCTCGGCTATCAGCTCCTTGCCGGTACCACTCTCGCCCATGATCAGGATAGAGGCATCAGTACCGGCAACGCGGCCAATAGTTTCCAATATCTGCAGCATCTGCGGATCTTCGCCAATGATGTGCTTAAAATTATACTCCTTATCCAGTTGTTTGCGGGTACGGTTTACAGCGGCGTCCTCGCGCAGGTCTAACAGGGTTTTTACCGATTGCAGCAAATGCCCGTTATCCCAGGGTTTGTTGATGAAATCATTAGCGCCCATTTTCATGCCTTGCACAGCCAGCGCAATGCTGCCCCAACCGGTTATCAGTATCACCGGGAGAGCAGCGTTCAGCTTTTTAATATCGCCTAATAACGTCATCCCCTCCTCGCCCGTAGTGCTGATAGAAAAATTAAGGTCGAGGATGATCAGCTCCGGGCCATCTTCTTTTATGATACGCAAAGCCTCGCCCGGTGTTTCGGCACCGGTTACGGCGTAGCCCTCACTTTTCAGCAAAAGCTGCAGCGAGGTGCGTACCGCAATATCATCATCAATAACCAGTATCATATGCCAAAGCTAAATTTTTATTCCTCATGTAAAGCAACCGCCGGATAAATTGCCGCGGCCTGTTTGCCGGGGTAAAGTGAGCATACCAGCACCAGCAGGTAAATAAATATAACCGCGAACAACATGGCAAACAGGTAAACACTTGCAGGTAAATCAAATACGTTTAATAACGGGAATTGCACCGCGAAGAACGCACCGATAATAAGCGACAAGGTTGCCAGGATCATGGCCTCGCTAACCAGCTGTAAAGATACCGCGGCACCCGGAGCTCCTACCGCCCTGCGCAAGCCAATTTCGCCCCGGCGTTTGTTGATGTTGTACCAAAGCACGCCGAAGATGCCCAGCGCGACATTAATGATCAAGAAAGCAGCCACAATAGAAAGAATGATAAGCGGCACCAGTGTAAACTTGTTATAAGCTACCAGTCTATTATCCAGGTGCTCTATCTCGATATTAGAGTTTTTAAACGTGTTCGCCATCAGCTTGTAAAGTTTCCCCTCAAAAGCAGCATCGGCATCTGGCGTAACTTTTACCAATATTTTGCCCATCCATTTGTAAGAAGCCGTATCATGCCGGTTATAAAGCGCGTAGGCAGGGCGCTGGTAATCTCCATCGGTTTTTATGTCATTTATTACACCAATGATCCTTTGCCTGGTTTTAACGTTATCGCCAAGCATTTTACCAACAGCATCGGCCTTGCCGAAAAGTTTTTCGGCAAGCATCTTATTAACAACAATTACTTCCGACTTGATCACAGGATCGGTTTTATTATACCAACGGCCGGAGAACATGGTAGTGCCCATGGTGTTTATGTAATTTTCATCTGCAAAAAAGTTGTTTATACCGGTAACTTCTACACCCTTTTGGGTTAGGCCCGTAGTGTTGTGATTGTTAGCGAAAGGTACGTTACCACTATGATACCCGGCATTTACCACCTGCGGCATAGATTTGATGTTGCGCAGCAGGGTTTGGTAAACTAAAGTAACCGAATCGGGGTTTTGGGTTTCTAAGGTATGATTATAACTAATAGCCCAAACGTGGTTATAATTAAAACCCATGGGTTTGGCGTAGTTGTTATAGGAGTTGAGCGCGAAGCTGAACACCCCAAATATGACCATGAACGAGAGCAAGATCTCCACAATAAGCAGGGAGTTTTGCTTCTTTTTATTCCAGATCATTTTAAATAAATGCTTGAACATAATATTTTGAATTTTAAGATTGATAAAATTATTTAGGCCTTTAAAGCCAGTACGATGTTGAGTTTAGACATGCGCCAGGCAGGGTAAACACCCGATAGCAGGCCGAAAAACATACAGGTAAACAGCGCGTAAGCCAGTACCGTAAAGTTTAGGCTTAAATTAAGATTGGCTATCAGCTCAGCATCGTTGATGAAATACATCACCACTACTGAAAGCACTACGCCAATTATCCCACCCAAAAACGTCAGGATCAGGTTCTCTACAATAAACTGGTATACCAGTGTTTTTGATGATGCCCCAAAAGCCTTGCGCACCCCAATTTCTGATGAGCGCTCCATAATACGGGTGATGTTTACGTTCACCAGGTTTAGGGTGGGTAGCAGCATTACAAACAAGGCAAACAGGGTTATTGCTGTAAATGCGTAAACCATGCCCGAACTTTTTTCATTTCCGGTACGCACATAACCTTCAATATAGGTATCGGCATGGCTATAGAGGTGGTCCCACTCCTTACCGGGGATGGGTAGTTTGGCTACGATATTGTCATACTCTTTTTTCATTTTTGGTACATCGCTGCTATTTTCTGCCAGTACGATAGCCGAGTAATTGCCCATATAACCCTTATCTGCATCCAGCTTTGTTTTGGACGTAGTAATAGGCAGGTATATATCCGAATATAGCGTGTAAGAGGTTATTGGCAGGCTTTTTACAACCCCGCATACCCGGTATTTAATATTGTCGGCCTCAATGTACTTGCCCACAGCCGGGCTGTTGTCGTCGCCAAAGTACTCCTTTTTCATATCCTCAGATATAACGGTAACCCGCTCTGCATTATCTGTTTGTTGTCTGCTGATGGGTTTACCTTCCACAAACTCAAAATCCAGCACTTCCCAGAATGCGGCATTGGCGTACTTGTAATTGATGACGATCTTACGGTTATTTACATACGTGTTGGTGGAGCCGAAACCTGATGAAACAGCGATTTTAACAGGCGTTTTCATTTTGTTTACAAAGCGGCTGATATAAGAATAACTCAAACCGCTGGAGTTCATAGATTCTTTACCGCGCAACTCGATGTGGCTGATGTATAACGACCGGTCGCGTTTTTTATCGGGGTAATTATCGTTCACTACCTTATCTATAAAGGCAGTCATCACAAGCAGTATGGTGAGCGTAAAGCTGATGCCAAACAAACTGATGAAAGTAAAGAACTTCCGGCGCCTGAGTACGGCTATGGCTATTTTGAAATAATTTTTTAACATGATATTAATGTTTTAGGCTGATAAATTATTGAACCTGCGACCCATCGAACAACCTCACCAAACGGTGCGTTTTTTTGGCCATGTGCTCATCGTGTGTTACCATTACTATGGTGGTGCCTTCGTCGCGGTTGAGCTGTAACAGGATATCCATGATCTCGTTACCCATTGCGCTGTCCAGGTTACCGGTTGGCTCATCGGCCAGGATTATCTCCGGCCTGCCCACAATGGCCCTTGCAATGGCCACACGCTGGCGCTGCCCGCCAGATAGCTGTGTTGGGAAATGTTTGATACGGTTGCTTAGCCCTACTTTTTCCAAAGCCTCGGTAGCCAGTTGCTTACGTTCCTTCGCGGTGGTATCACGGTAAAGCAGCGGTAACTCTACGTTATCCAGTACCTGCAGATCGTTTATTAAATGGTAGCTCTGGAAGATAAACCCAAGCTTTTTATTACGGAATGCCGCCAGCTGCTTATCAGAGAAATTGTCGGTGACTTGCGAATCGATGTTGATGCTTCCCTTCGAAGGCATATCCAGCAGACCCATAATGTTCAGCAGCGTACTTTTGCCGCAGCCCGATGGGCCCATGATGGACAAAAACTCGCCTTTTTCTATATCAAGGTTAATGCTGTTTAACGCTAAAGTTTGGATGGTGTCTGTACGGTACACCTTTTCAATGTTTTGTAATCGTATCATTTTAGTTGTGAATTATTGATTTAGTGGATTTGTGATTTTTGTATGTTGTTAATCGTGTTGTTTGTCTGTTAGTCGCTCGGTTATTTTACTCACCCGCGGGTTCGCTTCGCTGCCCGACCTTCTTTGCGCCGCAAAGAGGGTGAGGAGTTTTTTTGTTTCTTGTCTCGTGATTCTTATTTCTTGATTCTTGTCTCTTGATTCTCTCGCTCTATTTATAGTTTATCTTCTCTTTCCGCTCAAAATCATAAAGGCTTAAATATCTCAATTGGTAATACGCTCCCCAGAAATCGCGCAGGGCGGCTACGTAATCGCGTTTGGCCTGGTCGTTCTCCTGGAAGGCGATGCTGAGGTCGGTAATGCTCAGGTCGCCTAACACGTAGCGGTCACGGGCTATTTTATATTTTTCGGAGGCGATACTGTCCGCCTGCGCTGTGAACACCAACTGGTCTTTCATCATATTGAACAGCGTTACCTGGGTTACTATCTGTTGTTTAAAGGTTTGTTTATCCTGTTCCACCGCGTACTCAATAAATTGTTCGTTGGCCTGGGCCGTTTTCACGCGCGATTTGGAGCGCCCCCAATCCAGCACCGGGATGCTGAACTGCAATTGCAACAGTTGCTGGTTTTGCGGGTTACGGTAAACATCGGGGATGTTCCTGGCCGTGTTAGAAAAACCAATGTTGGCGGTTAAGGTTGCAACCAGCCCGCTTTGACCCCTGGCCTTGGCCACATCGCGTTTGGCCTCGGCAATTTTGCGTACAAACGCTATCGCATCGCTGCGGTTGGCAAAAGCCTCTGTCAAAACCTTATCGGCAGATACCTCCATATTGATGGTTGCACCCGGCAGTTCCAATGAAATTTTATCCTCTCCTTCCGCACCGGTATAGGTGCGCAGGTTCAGGGTGGCAATCTCCATATCGCGCTTGCCAGTGCCTACAGCTTTTTGGGCGTTCAGACGCTCTAACTGTAATTGCAGGATCTCGTTTTTAGAGATCTTCCCAAGGTCGAACTTTACTTTGGCAATGGTGAGGATCTTTTCGGTATTGGTAAAGTTGGTTTGGGCTATCTGATAATTCACCTGCGCCAGCAGCAGATCGAAAAAGTAACCGGTAACCGTAATGGAGATCTGCTCCTGTGATTCGATGTAAGCTTGCTTGCTCTCGTTAAACTTCAGCGGCTCTATCTTTTTATCCCACTGTAAAGCGTTAAACTGGAATAGCGGTTGACTGTACCCGATAGCATAAGGCACGCCGTTAAACAGCTCGTTCTTGCGGTCGAAATCGTAAAAGCGCTGCATAGAGGTAGTGCCATAAACCGTGCCGCCTGTCGCGGTAATACTTTGGCTAAAATCAAGCTGCAGGGATGAATTATCGTTATGCACCGGCTGGAAAATAATGGTGCCATCCGGCTGCAATACCGGCTGTGTTGTTTTACTGTAGCCCGGTAAAATACCGCTTAGCGATAGCTGAGGCTGATAGTTTGATTTAAAGGTACGCCATTGCCAGTATTTGGTTTCGCGCGCGGTGGTGGCTTGTTTGGCAGCTATAGAATTGCCTTTGGCCATATCCACCACCTGCTGTAAGCTCAGCCTTACGGTATCTCCGCCGGTGTTGGCCGAGGCTTTGATGCCCGAAAATATGCAGATGACTATGTATAAATATTTCATGGCCTTAATCTTTAATAGTGAGTTCTTTGGTGTTCTTAAACTCGCTCATGTCTGATGTGATCACCACGTCGCCGGGTTTTACACCGTCTTTTATCTCTACAAAATCAAAATTACTTAGGCCGATGTGTACCGCCCTGCGTTCGGCTTTGCCGCCGTTTAGTACAAAAATATCCTGCTCTGCCGGGCCTTTAAACGCTGCACCGTTTGCTACGCGCATGGTTTTGCTGCGTACCTCGGTAACCACATAAACATCCACTTTCATGTTGGGGCGCAGCTGCTTGTTATTGCGCTCGTCTAACTGCACATCAAAGCTTACAATGCTGTTTTGTACGGATGGGTAAACGTTCACTACGTGGCCCTTCATTTGTACCTCGTTACTGCGCACTACAACCGGCATCCCGGTATGCAGCTGATCCATATAGGTATCAGAGATGCTGCCGTTCACTTTAAAGCTGCTGAGATCGGCAATGCGGGCAAGGGCGTCACCTTCATGCACGGTTGCACCAATATTTTTGTTAACATAAGTGACCACCCCGCTGCGGGTTGCAATAATGCTGGCTAACTGTAATTTGCGCTGCAAACCGTTCAGATCGTTCTGTTGGATGGCCAGAGCTATTTCGGCTTCCTTTATCTCAATCTGCATGGTTTGCTGCTTGCTTTTTATCTCGTTCTCCAGTTGCTTTTTTTCCAGCTGAGCAACTTTCAGGTTCAATTCTGCTTGCTCAATGCCTTCGCGGGTACCGCCGCCGGCTTTAAACAAGCGTTTGGCGTTTTCGACCGCATCGGCCAGGTTGCTGATGCGCAGTTGTTTGATATCATTGTTGGACTGGATATCGAAAAAGCTTTTGTTGAGATCCAGTTTAAGCTTGGCAATCTCGTTGCGTTTGCTCTGCATCTGGAAGTTGATCTTCTCAAACTCGGTTTGCGATGCTGATTTATCGAGGGTGAGGATAGACTGACCCGCATTCACCTTATTACCGGCATCCATCACCACATTTTTGATAGAGGCATTGATGGGGCTGGTTAAGATCTCTTCAAACTCGGGCAGTACTTCGCCGGTGGCGTTCAGGGTGTTTTCTACGCTGCCGATCTCTACGACAGCAGTGGTAATGTCGGCTCTTTTTATGCTCGATTTTAGGGTGGTACGCAACAGCCAAACCGATGCGGCCAGCGCCAGTATTGCGATGGCCCCTATTAAAATGCCCTTTTTCTTTTTGCGGGCGGTTACTTCCTGTTCTATCAGCTGATCCATTTTGTGACAATGTTATATGCACAGGGCTTTGCAATGGATGTACCAAAGTTAAAATATTGACAGTAAGGTAATTATAAAAAATAGACTATGAAAAAGTGCCCGATATCGGACAAAGCATTTCAATAGCGGGAAGAATGGTGTTATTTAGAGGAGGGGTAAAATTTGATTTTAACAAAAAATCCACTTTAGCCTCGTTATTTAACTGGCGACTGCTTCAAAATCAATCGTTGTTAGGAGGCTCCGCTGGAGCCTGAACACCTCAACAAACTTCTTCTATAAACACGTGGCTCCGCTGGAGCCAATTTGCTTTTTCACGAGAATAAAACGCTCCGTTAGGAGCATCGTGTTTATAGAAATTAAAAACAGGCCTCTCAGACTCCAGCGGAGCCCCCAAATCAGTTCAATTACAGCCGCTTGAGGTAGGTGTGGCGGTTGGATCTTTTTATTTCTTATTTCTTACTGTCTTTGCGAAGCAGAGAGGGTCGGGCAGCGAAGCGCACCCGGGGTGAGTCCACTCGACGAGCGCTTTGTCATTATAAACCTATTTAAGCGTAAACTTATACAGCGCGGCGTCCTCCGCATTAAGCTTCAGATCGATATTGTTATTCAACCCGATCTCGTTATCCTGCAAAACCTCTTTTAGGGCAATAATTTTGGTGGCCACTAATCCCAAACGCTGATAGTTTAGCGCATAAGC
The DNA here is from genome assembly GCF_004054195.1 of Mucilaginibacter gilvus. Taxonomy (GTDB): domain Bacteria; phylum Bacteroidota; class Bacteroidia; order Sphingobacteriales; family Sphingobacteriaceae; genus Mucilaginibacter; species Mucilaginibacter gilvus. The sequence goes on from NZ_SBIW01000031.1 coordinate 51,802, forward strand.
CTTTTCGTTTTTTGAATAATTGAACACCGCCAGATAGAAGGTTTTACCCACCTGCTTGGTAAACATTTCCGAAGCCCCGGTGCCGGTGTTACCTTCTACCGGGCGGAAGGCCTTGCCGTATTTCACCAGTTTCAACAGGTCTTTATTTTGATAGTATTGTTTAATGCGTTCCGTCCATTGCCCGGTTTTGGATAGATCGTCGCCGCTGATCCAGGTGCCGGTTACCAGGGCAGATAACAGGCGTGCGCGGTTCGCGCCAATTTTTTCGTCGTTAAATACCACGTGGTCGGCATCTATGTAGTTGTATAAATAGGTTTGCCACCAGCCGTAGCTTACGCTGTTGAGGGTATACTGTGTGTTATCAATACTTTTAAAAGCATCGCACGCAATGCGGCGCATGTGAACGTAGCGGCCAGAGGCCATACTTGGCGATATAGCGGCGTAAATAAGCATCTGGCTGCCCAATTGTTGGGTTAGGTATTCCATACCGGCTTTATAGGCTTGCATCCCGGTGGTTACTTTACGATCGTAAAAGTGGTTTGCCTCAATAGCGCCATGGCCCAGAAAATCAATTTTTATCATGGTAAAACCGCAGGCCTTTAGCTTGGCGACAACAAAGGCAATGCGCGCTTTGGTGCCGGGATGTGTTGGATCGAGCGCGCGGGCGCCATCCAGGTCGTGGTAGCCGCTGCCGGTTTTTGTCCACATATCACCGTACTTGTAATTACCGCCATCGGCTATCCGGTCAGGGCCGCCGCCATGTCCCCAATCGGTAAAGGGTGCCCAGTATACGCCGGGTTCCAATCCTTTGCTTTTGCAGTAATCGGCAAGTTCTTTTAGCTTACTGTAATCGCCATGCGACACCATCATATCCCAGTACGAATCGAGGTCGATATAGGCTGTATTCCTGGTGCGGAAAGCAGGGATGCTATCAGCAAAAAAATTGGCCACTTTAATGGTTTTGTCAAAGTTGATGTGTTCCTGTATTACGCCCCAGCTGTTCCAGCCTACGGGGGTGGATTTGCTCCAGTTAAAAACAAAAGGAGGCTCGGCAATGCGGTTGGCCTTGCTGTACTCTTCCATACCGCTGCGCCAATCGCTAAAACTGCCTACAAATATTTTGGGCGACCTAACCGTATTACCGCTGATGAAGCCATGCTGAATTTTATCGCGGGTAACGGCCTCTTCAGTATAACCGGCCCATACTTTGAGTTGGCCCACTGTGGCGTTCGATTGGGTTTCAACACCGGTTTTCCAAACCTCATGCTCTACCGAGCCGGCGATGATGCCATTGCGGTTGTCGTTAGCGTAAACTGTCCCAACTTCGGCGCTCGTTCCCGCGGTGGTAGTAAATGGTTTTGAATTATAGCTGATAAAGGTATCGTTATCAAAAGGCACAAAAAGGCTGCGCACATCGTTACCCGTAATCGGTTTAAAATGCCCTATCAGCGGCATCATATAATTGGTTTTTAGCGGCGCGCCCGTAAAGCAGATCTCCGTAAGGAAGTAATTGCGGCCGGTGTAGGTGTAAAACACCTGCTTCATTATCGGCTTGCCCGCTGCGGTTAACACAATGGTATGCTTTATACCTTTACCAAAGCCATCGGCTATGGCTATTTTGTTATACTGCCGTATCTCATAACTTTTTGTAGTGAGGGTATCGGCATTCACCGTTGCAACGGCGTAAATATCCATAAACACCTCGTGCCCGTTTTGGATAAAGTTGAACGTGCCCGTTTTTAAATTGTAACGGATGCTGCCTGCATCGCCAAAAGCGATATTGACAACCACGGGCGTTTTTGCCCCTGCATTAAAAATAAAAACAAAGGCAAACAGGATGCTTGCAACGTAGCAGATATAAATTTTAAGCATGATGTATTTTTAGGTGTTTACGAAAATAAGCGCTTAGCTTTTTACCGTATTAAGCGTTTTTAGCAAACCATTCATCTTTACCTTCACTTTCCGGGGGTGGGAAGAGATTATTTTACAGCTAATCACCTTCCCGTTTAACCAACTAAAGTCTACTATATAATTCCCCCGGGCTTTCACACCCTTAACCTGGCCCGATGCTTTCCAGCTATCGGGTATTGCCGGCAACAGCTCAATAAAACCGGCGTGGCTTTGTATCAGCATTTCTGCTATGCCGGCGGCCGTGCCAAAGTTACCGTCTATCTGGAACGGTGGCCCTGCTGATAACAAGTTTGGATAAATGCCCCCACCCGCTCCGTAGTTAATATCGGTACGTGTGGTGGGTTTCATGATCTCGGTAAACAATTTATAGGCGCGGTTGCCATCTTTCAGGCGTGCCCAAAACAGTAATTTATAAGCTATCGACCAGCTTGGCCCATCGTCTCCCCTCACCTCTAAGGATTTTCTGCAGGCTTCAGCCAATGCGGGTGTAGCCTCCGGCGTGATCAGCGATGCCGGGTACAGCCCGTATAAATGCGAGATATGCCTGTGCTGCGGGTCGGTTTCTTTGTACTCTTCCAGCCATTCCATCAGGCGGCCATCTTTGGCTATTTGCCCGGCGGGTGGCAGCTGCTTTAACTTCTCGGCCAAAGTTTTGGCAAAGGCATTGTCCTTACCCAGGAGTTTGGACGCGGTAATTACGTTACCAAAAAGTTCGCGGATGATTTGATTATCGATGGTTGGCGCTACGCAGATGCTGGCGGTTTTGCCGTTTGGCAGGTAAAAGGTATTCTCGGGCGATGAAGACGGCGAGGTAACCAGCCAGCCGGTTTTCTCGTCCTTATTCAGCATACTGCTATAAAATTGCGCCGAGCCTTTCAGTATGGGGTAAATATCGTTGAGGTATTTTTTATCCTGCGAGAAAGCGTAATGATCCCACAAGTTATTACACAGCCAGCCCGAGCCTGCCTTGGTTACACCCCATGACGCGCTTTCGCCGGGCTCAGTAAAGCCCCATATATTGGTGATCACATGCGCCACCCATCCATCGGCATTATAGTAGGCCTTTGCGGTGCGCTCGCCGGGTTTTACCATACCTTTTACCAGGTCGGCAAGAGGCAGGTTAAGTTCTGATAAATTGGATACTTCTACCGGCCATTGGTTCATCTGGATGTTCACATCCAGGTGATAATCGCCGTTCCACGGGGTTTGAATTTGGTTTGCCCAAAGGCCCTGCAAATTTGGCGGCAACAGCCCAACCCGGGTACTGCAAATACTTAAATACCGGCCAAACTGGTAAAACAGTACCGGCAGAAGCTTATCGGCATTAGGGTTCTGATGGAAGGTGAGCAAACGCCTATCAGTGGTTTCCTCCGGTGCAGTACTGGTTCCCAGATCTACCGAAACTCTTTTGAATAATTTTTGATACTTAGCAATATGGCTGGCCTTTTCTGTCGCGTATGGTGTTTTTAAAGCAGCGTTAAGCTTGGTATTCACATTCGCGTTAAAATCGGCTCCTTTAAAATCGGTACCTGCCGATAGGTATATCATGGCCTCGGTAGCGTTTTTTACGATAATTTGATGACCATCGTTACTAAGCTCACCGCCTTTTAATACAGCTTTTACTTTGGCAAGGTATTTCATTCCACCTGCATCTGTACCGCTGGCTAACTGACCTGCCATTTCTAACTGGTCGAATTTTCCGATGATCGTCGCGCGCTCGGGGCGGGATAAGTTGATACTGAAATTAAGCGTCCCGGGATGATCTGTGGTGAGTTTAATAATACTTACATCACTACCAAAACTTGTGAAATACTCGCGCTTATATAAAACGCCATTCACTTTAAACGATGCAGAAGCAACCGCGTTATTTAAAGAAAGCTCACGCTTATAATCAGTCGGGACTGCCTTATCACCCGCGTAGTTGAATTTTAATTGCAGGTTGCCTAAAGTTTGGTAGCAGCCAAACGGTACACCGCCGGAGCCAATGCCCTTACAGATAAAATTCTTATCAACCAGCGCCTGCGCTTCATCGTTTTTACCTTCGGAAAGCAACCTGCGAATCTCGGGGAGGCTTTTATAAGCTTCGTAGTTATTGGCATCCTGCGGGGCACCGCTCCACAGGGTAATATCATTCAGGGTGATGTTATCTTCGTAGACACCGCTGGTGGGCATCATACCTAAACGGCCGTTACCCAATGCCAGGGTTTCTTCCCAGCGGGCGGCGGGTTTATCGTACCAAAGCCTTAGCGGCTTGTTTTGCGCGAAGGCATTAAATGCTATAAAAACAGAAACAAGTGTAAACAGGCAGCAGTATCTTTTCATTCTTTTTGGCTTAGCGCCCTCAGCAGGCGGTTAAAACAAGCGGCTTTAGCAGGACTGTTTTAACATTTGTTTAATTCTATTGGCTGCATTAAAAATAAAAGCTTATCAGCGCTTATAAAATGGATAAAAGCATAAAAAGCATGGATTATTCGCTCCTTAAAAAATTCACAATACGGCAGGCGTAACCTTTGCTATTAGGGTTATGCTGATCAGATATTTTAAGTTTCACTATGTGCTTCCCGGCCTTTAAATTCCCATCGAACAAAATATACCATGGCAGATGCAGTCCGCCGCTCCATTGAGTGTACAGGTCGATATTTTTATAAGATCTACCATCTATCGTATAAGAAACCATACCCGCGTCACTGCCCGAAACAATAGCCATACCAATGGCTGTTCCTGTAAAATTCAATGTCAGTTCCGCACCGGGTTTATCTGCGGAGAGGACAGGGATGTTTACAAAACCGGGGCGTGTACCCAGACCATCTGTAGGTGTCCAATTTGGGTTAATGCTCCAATTAGCGTCAAGCTTCGCATTATTGATGCTGTAATAGTTACCGTTTACAAAACTGGCAGCGTTCAATCGTTTAGGGTGCAGTTGCGGGTGGAGACGTTTATTAATGCTATCACTACACGCCTGCAGCAGGGCTTTTATATTGGCGAAGTACAACTCCTGCCCAAACGGCGCGGGGTGCAGGTCTTTAAAATCCCTGTCCCAGTCAAATTCCTTGTTCTTTATCTTATCGTAAACCTCTTTGGCAATATTAATGGATGGCAGGCCGTAACGACTGGCCACCATTTCGTGGTTAGCAACCTCTTCGGGTGTTTTGCCCAATGCGTAATCCCGGTTCTTATCCGGATCGGCAAACTCCATCATAATGATATCCACCATGGGGTTAGCACATTTGGCATGGACGATGATACCCTCCAGATCGCGCACCTGGGTTAAGCTATCGGTGCTGTTGGCGCGGTCGTTTACCGCTGCCTCTAAAAACAGCAGGTCTATCTTGCCCGAATCCAGCAGATCGCGTTTCAGGCGGAAGGCGTGCGGTAAGCTGCCCAAAGATGGAATCCCCGCGGCAATAAACCTGAATTGTGTATTGGGGTAACGCTCTTTTAAATAAGCCGTTACCTTATCGCGCCAGCCGGGGTTAAAGGTGATGGAGCCGCCTAAAAAAGCCACCGTCGCCTTTTTCTTTTTATTGACGTTGTACAAGAAATTATTTATTGCGCCCCTCACTTTATAATAATCATTGTAAGGCAAAACGGACTTCACCGGGTAAGCGTTGCTCATCAAAAAATCCGCGATCTCTTCCGGGTGTTCAATGATAAAATGGTGCCCAAATAATTCCTGTGGCTTCTTATCTATCACTATCTCGGTAGCAGTGCCGCCTAATGCTTTATAATTCTTTACAAGGATGTTGGAGTTTTCGGTAACGGGCACTAATTTATCCGCGTTGCTGATGTAATGCAGTATGGGCACATGGAAAGCTGCCAGCCCCTCCAAATTGTCGATCGGGTTATCCTTAAAAGCCAATGCTTGCTCCTCAGTAAAGCCAAAAACCTGCTTAAACTGTTTCCATGAAGTGGTATCACCCATGCCTGTTCCCTTGCCGCCAGGCCAGCTTATAATATCGCAAACCGGGGTTTCGCCATAAATGCAGCTCACCTTATCTGGGTTGCGTTTTGCCCAGGCGTACGCGTATAAACCACCACGGCTCACGGCTTCCAAAGCCGGTTTTGTGCTGAACCACGCGGCTTTAAGCAAGTAGGCGTAAAACTTATCCCAAACCTGCATGGCCTGTGGACTGCCAAATTGGTTATCTGCATCAATATAAGCCACATACATGCCGCGCGAAAGCAAAACACTATCTGCATCGGTATGCCAATCTGCAAAGGAGGAACGCCAAACCCAGGGGTTGCCCGGCAGGGGTTTATTTGGTTTTACATAATAAGCATCATGCCCCTCGATAGAAAAATTTACCCGTTCGAAACCTTTCCATTTGGTGTTAAGCGGGGTGGCCTGCTGCGCCTTGGCCGGCAATATAAAACAAAGTAAAACACAAAAAGTAAAATAGTATTTCAACATCGGTATTGTGGTTTGGCCTGGTAAAGCTGCCATGTATCAACGAAAATAAGGTGTTTAAAACCAATAAACCATCCCTTTTGCAAAGAATGGTTTATTGATGTGTATCGGATAAGATAAAGTTTAGTTAAGAACGTCGTTCCAGAAGGTCATCTCGCCCATGTTGCTGTAGTTGCCATCATTGGTGGTTACGTGTTTTATACGCACACGGATGTATCTTACCGGCGGTACAGTGCCAAAATCGTATTTCTGGGCTTGCTGGCCATCGTCGGTTCTTTGGATGTCTTTCAATAGCGTCCAGCCTTTGGCCACCATCTCTGCAGACCAGCCGCTATCATGTGGCGATAAGCTTGTTTCGGCACCGCTGATATTGGCTATGCCCCAAATTTCAAACTGGTCGGGGTTGTTACAACAGTTACGGCCGGTCTCTTCTATCGAAGTAAGTTTTTTATACACCTTACCCATATCAAAAGTGATGGTATGCGGCATACCGTGGTCGCCATCGCTGTGGAAGATATTTGGATAACCCTGCGGACCTACCGAACCATCCCAGAGTTTGCTTACGCTGGTTTGCCCTTCGTAAGTACCGGCATCTCCGGATAACTTATTCTCTTTGAACAATGATTTGCTACACTGCGCTATGCCGCTAATAGCCGGAAAAGTACCGTAGTTTGCCACGTAAAAGGTATCGATGGAATTTTTGATCGGCACGTAAGATGAACGAAACTGCACGGGGGCACCCGATTTGTAATCGGTTAACGTAATGCCCAAACTATCGGGCTTTAGCTGTTTTACCACTTCTGCACCATTGCGGTTGGTGTATTTTATATCGGTACCAATATTTACTACGCTGGTATCGCGCGGCAAAAAGTTGAGCCTGATGTTACCGTTATCGCTCACCGAGAACGGGTTGGCGGCATCGTAAGTGCGGTTTAGTAAACCCGATTGGTAAATCGGCCCGTAAACCTTTACGTTATTTATATCCAATGGGATAGACCTGTTTCCCTTAGCATCGTACGAATAAATGGTGAACGAGTAAATGTACTCGTTCAACCCCGGGATAACCGCCGTGATAGAGTCAGTAGTATTGTGGTTGGTTGACGTTAAAGTGATCGAATCGGCCTTGTTGTTCCAATAGATCACATACTTGCTTATGCTTGGGTCCGGGCTTGGGTTCCAAACCAGGGCCGCGCGCAGGTTACCGCTTTTGGCATGTATTTTACCTACCAAACCCGGGTAGGTTACTTCCTTATTGTTAAGGAAGTTTTTAAAGTCTTTATCCTTGTTTCCGCAGCTGAATAAGCCAAGCATCACACAGGAAAACAGACAAATATTAAAAAGGCTTTTCATAATTTCTTTTTTAAATATTGATGAAATACTACTGCGGTTTACCGTAAACCGAAACTTCCATTAAGTGCGTTACATCGCCCTTGCCCCAGGTATCGTGCACCAGCAAGCGCAGGTATTTTACCGGCGGAGCCGATGTTGGCACCACAAAGTCTACCCCTGCCTCAACAAATTTTTCGTCGGTACCGTTGGTGAAACCCGGCTGCAAACCCGATGGCGGATTTGGATAACGGTAGTTAGAAAGGTTAACCCAATCCCCAACCACAGTACCTACCGATGCCGATGCCGGCAGCACTACATCCGCAGGCGACTCTTTACTCGAGCCCCAGAAAGTGAAGTTTTTTGGGTTACCATGGAAAAAAGCGTACTCCAGCGGGCGCTCCCAAATTTTGATACGGCTCAGCTGTGTAAGCACGCCTAAGCCAAATGTACATTGCAAAGGCTTGCCTGTACCCGGCTGCGTATGCCATCCATTAGAGTAGCCATCTGTTTTACCATCCCATAAATAGGGCAGCTCCCAGCCGTAACCAATATCGCTATCGCTTGCCTTTTTGTAAACCGAGAATTTGGTTTTATCAAGCTGGGTTTCAAACAGTGGCGTAAGGGTTACAATGGTAGTATCAGAAAGGTTGCCGAATTTATCGGTAAGGTATACGCCAAACTTGGTAGGTACCGAAGGGAACCCACGTACCGTATAGCTGATGGTATCGGTATTGGTGTAATGCTGGTCGGCAACTTCCAACGCTTTGGTAGAATTATCCAGGGCTATTAAAATTACACCCAGGTCTTTCCGGTTGGGGTTTAGCGCGTTTATGGCAACTCCGCCAAAATCTGTCGCTATGGTTAGCGATGGCTTTACCAGTTTATAAAACGGCGTATTGGGGTGTACGGTAACCTTTACGGGGTCTGATGCCACGTTGGCGCGGCTTATGGTGGTAAGCGTTACCTCATAGTCCTTCACATCGGCAAAACCATCAACGGCAACCGTATCGGTGTAATAGCTCGATTTGGTTTCGCGCGCGGTTTTATCATTTATATTATACTTTGCCAGTACATATAAAATATTTTCCGAGTTGGGCAGATCGTACGTAATGTAGGCGCCGCCGTTAAAGTTTTTTACCTGTACGTTGGTAACCACACCCGGCTTTGCTTTATCGGTACTTACCGGCTCTTTGTTGTAGCCATCGTTCTTTTTGCACGAACCGATGATACAAACCAGCGCCATGGCCAATGCCCAAAGCCCTGTTTTTGTTGAATATCTGTTTATCTTTTTCATATATCTAATACTTTTAGATGTTCCGTTTAAATTTTACCAGTAAGTATTTTGTACCAGGTTGCTGTTAACCGTAATGTCCTGGTCTTTAATAGGCCACAGGTAATTTCTCAACCCAAATACCGATGTAAATACGGTGTGCGGCTGGTAATAGTTGGCTGGCTGGCTTTCGTAAACGCTCCACCCTTGTATAGGTTGGCTTAATACGTTTTGCAACTCTTTCCACCTGCGCAGGTCCCAGCCGCTTTGTGCTTCAAAACAAAGCTCGATACGGCGCTCCTGGTGTACTATCTGGCGGAAACCATCTTTTGTGGTTACTTTACCCGGGGTGTTAGAGTAGTTTGTCCATGCGCTAACTACGCCCGGTATACCTGCCCTTGTGCGCACTTTATCTATATACGTTATGGCATCGCCTGTTGGGCCGTTTACTTCATTTGCACACTCAGAATATAAAAGGTACAAGCCTGCAAGCCTCATTAAAGGCAAACGGTAGCTCGATTCGATAAAACCATCATCATAAACCGATAAGTAGTTAACCAGTTTTTTTGGCCAGTAACCGGTGATGTTCAGCGTATTAATATCCTTAGGGCCGGCAAAGGTTTCTATACCGCGTGCTTCCACGTGGAAAAGATCGCCCAGGTTTACCTTACCGTTGCCAAACCATATACCGCCATCAAAACCAATGTTGGCATACATACGCGGCTCGCGGTTAAAGTGCTCTTTTGCGGTCGCGTAATTCTGCGCTATGTAAAAGCGGCTGGCGTTGTCGCCTGTTTTGATGGAATAACGGCCTGCGTAATCAAAGGTTTTATCCTCGTTTATAGGGACGCCTTTATCGCTGTAAAACATCTCCTGTGTAGCCAACGGCACCGCGAACAACGATGGGTTGCTAAAAATATTGATTACCGATTTGTTGGTTAAACGCGGCGTAGCGTATCCCTGGAAAGGGAACGTTGGGTTAAGCGCCCATATCAGCTCGGTATTCAACTCCCATCTTTCGGTAACGGCTGTTTGTACGGAAAGCACTTTACGCAAAGAATCGGGCAGTACGGTGATATTTGCTGGTGGTATAAACGTATGAAGAGACATCCCAGCTGCCTCACACTCGGTAATAGCTGCTTTGGCTGCATCTGCTGCTAATTTCCATTTGTTGGCATCATAAGCAGCCGGGAAAAGTGCAATGCCATCCTTGTCCTTCAAACTATTATAATCGGGGTTACCGTTAAACAGCGGGCTTGCAGCAGTTGCCAAAACTTCGGCTTTAATAGATAGCGCAATGGGCCTGGTTATGCGGCCCAGTTCCTGTACCTGGTTGGTAATAACCGGCGGCAGATCTACAGTTGCTTCATCCAATAAGCTTACTATGTAGGCAAAACACTCATCCAAAGGTGCACGCTTCACCTTTATTTCTTCGGTTGAGGCAGTGATATCCAAATTGGTTTTTATCAATGGTATTGGCCCGTACAAGCGCAGCAAATAGTAGTGGTAGTAAGCTTTTAAAAACTTCACCTCGGCTATCCAGCGTTTCTTTTCGGTTACGGACAGGTCGGTAGGCTTATCTATGTTCTCCAGCATGATATTACACCTGCGGATAGAACGGAAGATAGCCTGGCCGTGGTTTTGGCCATCCCAAAAGTTTAAGCCGGGGTTATTGCTGTTTTGCGTACCGCGCAGCAAAGCAAAGCCGGTTTCATCAAGCGGGTGCTTGGTTAAGTTATTTGGGTATACAATTTCGCCCGAGGTGGTGAAACCCGCGTTGGCCGTTGCATCGTACAATTGCTGCAGGGTTGCATAGCAGGTAAACAAGTAGTTCTCGGCCTCGTTGCGGTTGCGGAAAGCATACTCCAGCGTTCCAGTATTATCCGGAGCAACATCCAGGTACTTTTTGCACGATCCGCCAAGTAGCAGAACTACTATAACGCATACAAATTTTGATATTTTTTTCATGTTACTATGTGTAAATGGTGCTGATTATAAATTGACATTAAGGCCTATGTTAAATACCTTTTGTATCGGGTAAGAAAAACCATTACCGCCAATTTCGGGATCCCATAATTTAAAGGGGCTCCAGGTAAGTAAATTAAGGCCGTTAAAGTATACGCGTGCTTTGGTCATGCCCAATTTCTTTGTTAAACTGGCAGGAAGGCTGTAGCCAAATTCTACCGATTTTAAGCGCAGGAAGCTGCCATCGCGCATCCACCAGGTGCTGCCCTGCCTGTTGTTTTCAATCTGGTTACCGGTTACTCCTAAACGCGGGTATTGCGCGTAAAGGTTCTGGTTGTCTTCGCTCCAGTGGTCATCTGCAAATGCCTTAAGCAATTGTGTATTGCCACTTGCATAAGCACCATCGGGGCTTTGGATGAACGGACTGGTGCGGCTCGGATCGATAAAGAAGCTAACTTGTGCCTGGCCCTGAAAGAATGCAGAAAGATCGAAACCTTTATACCCGCCGGACACACCGTAACCATAAACTATTTGCGGAACGGTTGGAAAACCGATAAACGTTTGGTCGGCACCATCAATTTTACCGTCGCCGTTTAAGTCGCGGTATTTGATATCGCCGCCTCTTGGCGGTACGCCGTTAGATGAGAAGATCTGGCTTGGCGAGTTTGCCGCCTCATTATCATCAACAAACAAACGCTCGGCTATATAACCATAGTTACGGTTAATAGGCTGGCCAGATTGGTAGCGGTAAGCTTCGGCATACTGCGGCTCTTCGTATTTATCATAGTCGCTTTTGGCAATAGTTAGGTTACCCCTTGCCTGGATCCAGCCGGAGCCGCCTAAACTTTGTTTATAATCTGTTTGGATATCTATACCCTTGGAATTTGCAGTACCAAAATTGGCGCTCACGTTTGCTTCCAGCCCCATAGTGGTTGGGATGGCAGAACGCTGCTGTAAAATATTGTAGCGGTGGTATTTGTAAACCTCGGCCACAATGTTCCAGTTTTTAAACAGGGTAAGCTCCATGCCTATATTCAGCTGGCGCGAAGTTTCCCAGGTTATATCTGCATTAGGGTAATTGAAAATAGTAACCCCGTTACGGCTGTAACCGTTGTTGGTACCAAAAGTAGCCGGGTTGCCACCGTTGAGATCAAGCCTCGACAGATAATAGAAACGCTCTGAGCCTATCTGGTCGTTACCTACGGTACCATAGCTGGCCCTCAGTTTCATGCGGGAGATAACGCTGTATATGCTATTACCCCAGAATTTCTCATCAGACACGATCCACGAACCGCCGATGGTTGGGAAAAACCCGTAGCGGTGGTTTGAGGAGAAACGCTCGGTACCGTTATAGCCAAAGTTGAACTCTAAAAAGTAGCGGCTTTTGAACGAGTAAGTTGCACGGCCGGCTACCGTTAAGTTACGATATGGCAATGAGCTGAACAGGTCGCCGGTGTTGCCGTATAAGGTTTGCTGCTGCGTGCCTATTAACGAACCGCTGATGTTATGGTTACCAAAACGCCTGGAGTAATCCATCACTCCCTGGAAAAACAGGTAAGTATTGGCTTGTGTATTATTGGCGTTGCGGTCATAAATCAGGTACTCGGTAGCGTCGCCTGGTTTTGAGTTTAACCAGTTCAGGCTGTAATCATTACTGGTTTTATCGTACGAGCCAATGTTGTAGTAAAAAGGCTTATACCCCATTGATGATTCGAAATACGAGAACCTGTTGGTGTGGAACAACCCGTGAAAATTTAACCCGGTGGTTACAAAATCGAGGTTTTGGTTCAACTCCAGTTGTGCCGACATGCGCGACTGTGAGAAATTTTTATGCCCCCTTAGCAAAGCTGCGTACGGGTTTAAATATGCCGTAGCGTTTGAATTGTTGCTGCCCGGGTCGGGCGAGTTACCGAACAAGATATGCTGGGTATTCTGGTTAGCCAGATCTGCCGGGTAATAAGCCGGGAACAGTACCGGGCTGGTGTGCATGGCTATGTTGTACAAATCGGTAGAGAACGAAGCATCAGCCGTAAGCGGGCCGTTGTATTCGTTAAAACTACCCACAAGCCTTACAATCAGTTCGGTGCTTTTGCTCAGGTTAACGTTAACATTTGAGCGTAACTGGTAGTTACGGAAGTTAACGTTGTTATTATTATTGTTGTTGATATCCTCGCGCAGAATACCATGATCGATATTGTACGAGCCTGATACATAATAACGTGCAACGCCACCGCCGCCGCTTACGCTCATATCTGCGCGCTGGGTGTTGGTGCGATCTTTAAACAGGGTTTTTATCCAGTCTACCGCTGGGTAAACATATTTGTTACTTCCTGGCGCATTGGCTATTGTAGCCTCGCGGTTTAAAATATCGTTTTGGCTAAACGGCAATTTACTATATGGCGGGCGGGCAATAGTGGCCTCGTTGAACAAACGCATATACGTAATAGGATCGGCCAGTTCGAGGTTTTTTATCGATTGCGACGTAGAGTTCTCCACACGGGCGTTTATCACCGGCTTGCCTACTTTACCTTCTTTGGTGGTAACCAAAATAACACCGTTTGCACCACGGGCACCATATAATGCGGTTGCACTGGCATCTTTAAGGATAGAGAAGCTGGCGATATCATCTACCTGCAAACGGGCAAGATCTGATGTGGAAAGCTCCACGTTATCTATCAGTATCAGCGGGTCTTTTTTGTATCCGAAAGTAGTTACCCCACGGATAAAGAAGGAAGCGTTGTCCTGCCCAGGCTGGCCGCTTGGCTGGTAGGCAATTACACCGGCCACCTGCCCTGCAAGCGCATTGGTAAGGTTACTCGCCGGTATTTTAAGATCGCCGGGCGTTACGGTAGTTACCGAGCCCACTACAGCTTCCTTGCGCTGCTTACGGCCGTATGCCGTAACAACTACGTCGTTAAATTCGTTCTTAGCTTCCTTTATAATAATGGGGTAAACAAGTTTACCTGCCAAAACTGTAAAGGTTGTTTCTTTGTAACCTACATAAGTTACGCGAAACACGGTACCCGGTTCGGCGTTGATAACAAAGTTACCGTTAACGTCGGTTACGGTACCGGTGTTCTTGCGGTTTTCCGCAGTTAGGTTGGCACCTATAATTTTCAGGCCGGTGGTATCTGCTACTGTACCGGTAATGGTCACCTTTGTTTGTGCCGACGCTGTACTGCTGATAGCGCATAATACTATTATGCAACATACCGCAGCCAGTTTGCCCTGCACAATTTTAGATAACCAATGGCTTTTTATGCGTTCGTAAAATGGTCTCATAAATGTTTTCTCATAATTGGTTTTAAGTTCGTTGGATCGTTTTTTTGATTTTCAGAAGGCATAGGTATCCACCCACCGTATCTCAGTGTAAAAAATTACAAACCCCAGTTGTAAAATACGCTGATTATAAAGCGTGTTTATGCCACCTGCGGGGATCCGGAAAATAATCTTTTGGAAGATGGGCGGGATCGGGGCTTATTCTTCGCCTTTAACGGGGAAAGCAGTTTTGCTGCCTGCGTTTTGTAATAATGTTTCATAATTATAAGAATTGGTTAATTGGTTGGATAAATTTAGAATGTTCACAACGGCTTTAAAATGGATAAACCTTTAAAGGTGATGGACAATCGTATTATTTATTCCTTTGAGTTTTGTATTGGCTTTTACAAATAACATATATCTGCACCAACAATAATTTTATGTTATTATCAAGCATTCAGCGATATTGTATGGACAAAAACAACTGTATTTTTGACATATTATGGCCCGTACTAACAACCTCTTAAAAAGCAATGGATTGCTTTTTACAACACAGGTGATTTTAGGCGTAATTTGTTTCCATGTTGGCAAATAGTGCTGTAATTGCACCTTTTTTTGTAACCGGCGGAGGGATGCAGGAACTGATATTATTTTATCACCGGAAGAGCCAGAATAAAGCAGCCATTATTACAATAAGCAGCAGCGAAAGAAATTTGTAATTCCCCACTCCTGCCCAACCCAGACTATTAAGTGATTCCAGGGGCGATCGCCAGTAGAGCACCCCGCTCTCGGCGGTATGCTGCACTTTGTAGATAAGGGAAAGCCCCACCTGCAGCAAAACACAAAAAACGAAAAGGTAAAATGCCATCATCATAAATGGCACCTGCCCAATTACGGAGTGCGGCAAAGTTTTGCTGTAGATAAAGATCAGCACACCGGCTGCCGAGCCAATGTATAAGGTAAGCTGTGCAGATATCGCTGAAGCTTTTTTCCAGAAAACGCCTAACAAAAACACGCAGGTAATGGGTGGCGCAATATGGGCGATGATATCGTTCAGTCCGTTAAATATGCTTTCGTAGTTATTTAATAAGGGAAGTAATAGTAAGGATATGACGAAGGAGATCCCGGCGGCTATTTTACCGGCGCGCACCAGCTTATCGTCGCTGGCTTCGGGTTTGTATCTTTTGTAAATATCATAACTGGCCAGGGTGGAGATGGAATTTAGCGCGCCCGAGATCTGGCTCATTAAACCGGATAGTAAGGCCGCAACCAATATCCCGGCCAAACCCTTTGGTATCAGTTGCAATATCATTAGCGTATAAATGCCTTTACTGTTCACCACCTCTTTGCCGGCGGCATCAACCGTTTTAAGGCTGCCCACATCTAAATGCCCGGTTTGGTATAGCGCGTATGCAAACAGGCCGGGCATCACAAAAATAAATACAGGTAATATTTTAATGAAACCGCAAAACAAAGGGCCTACCCTGGCGTGGTTCTCGTCCTTAGCGCCTAATACCCGCTGTACAATGGTTTGATCGGCACACCAGTACCAGATGCCCAGTACCGGGTAACCTAATAATACGGCATACCATGGTAAGCCACTTGCATCGCCATGAGGGCGCATCATCGAAAGCTTATTCAGTTCGTTTTTCTGTTGCAGCACGTGTACCATATCGTCCCAGCCGCCCATTTTTTGGTAGGCAACCACGCTCATGATCACTGCACCCGATAACAGTACTACGGTTTGTATCGATTCGGTAACTACTACCGCTTTTAATCCCCCCACAACAGTATAAATTGTGGTGATGACAGCTATGATGATAACGCTGGTGTACATATTTACCCCAAACAAGGTTTGCAGTACAATACCACCCGCTAATAAGGAGAAGGAAATGTGAATGATGATAGCTGAGAGTATGGAAATAAAAGCCAGCCAGTCTCTACTTGCCCGGTTGTAACGCTTTTCCAGGAAATCGGGCAGGGTTGATACACCCGATTTGATATAAAAAGGCACAAAGAACAGCGCCAGTAAGATCAGTGTGAAGGATGCCATCCACTCGAAGGTTCCGTTGAGCAGGCCGGTATCAAAGCCGCTTTGGGCCAGGCTCACCAAATGCACGCAGGAAATATTAGTGGCAAACAGGGCCAGCCCTATCATGGGCCATTTTAAACTTTTACCGGCCAAAAAGTAACTGCTTGCCGCGTTCTTTTTATTTGCCGAACGATGCCGCAGCCCGGTATATAGGCCAATGGCCAATATCACCAGCACATATAAAATACTCACCGTGGCATCAAAAGAACCTATCATGATAATATATACTACTGTAAAATTAATCTTTTAAAACAAGGAGGTCGCAACTGCTGCCGGGTACTTGTGGTGTTTTGTAAACGCCGCCTATAATTTGCGCGGGGTTTACAAAATGCTTTTGCAGGTGCGGGATATGCTCTAAAAACAAAGCCTCGTGCCCCATGGCAATGTGGTTAAACAATACCAGGTGTTGGTGCAGTTGACCCATATCTCCCACGTGCGGCACCACCGGTATGCCAAATTTCTTACACAGCAGGCTCACCGTAATAAATTCGCTCACCCCGCCTACCCTCACGGCATCTACCTGCATAAATGCGGCGGAACCCGATTGCAGGTAATTTTTAAAGATGATCTTATTGGGCACGTGTTCACCCAGCGCAAGTTTAACGGGCGCTATAGCTTTAGCAAGCGTGGCATGCGCGTTTACATCATCAGGGTGCGTAGGTTCTTCTATCCAATAGGGGTTGATGCTTTTTAGTTTATTACAGATCTCGATAGCCTGCGGCAGGTTCCATTGCTGGTTGGCATCCAGCATCACTTTTACATCCGGCCCGGCAACTTCGCGTACAATATGCGCCCGGCGGATATCGCGCTCCGGGTCGGCAGAGCCCACCTTCAGCTTCATAGCGGTAAAGCCTTCGGCCAATGCTTTTTTGCAGTTCTCGCGCACCAGTTCATCAGAATAGTTAAACCAGCCGATAGACGTGTCATACCCGGGGTAGCCTTGTGCCAAAATTGGCATCCGCTCCGCCCTGGTAGGTTGCTGTGCTTTTAGCAGATCCAACGCCTGCCCGACGGTTAGTTCATCCTCTAAATAAGATAGATCAAGCGTATTTACAATCTGCTGGGGCGAGAGGTCTATCAGCAATTTCCAAAGTGGCACGCCCCTCTTTTTCGCCCAAAGATCGTAACAGGCATTAGTGACCGATGCCAGCGCCAAATGGACTATCCCCTTATGTGGCCCCAACCAGCGGAACTGCTGATCGTTGCTGAGCTGTTTAAACAGGTCGCTAAAATTGGCCATCACTTCTTCAATATCCTTGTCCTGTAGCTGGCGGCCATAATATTCGGCAGCTTTGCATACCAGGTTGTTGCCCTCGCCCAAAGTAAAGGCGAAGCCAGTCCCGGTTAGCCCGCTGTCATCGTGCAGGCGGGTTACGGCGTAAGAATATATCGGGTCGCGATGGATAGCATCGCTGCCGGCATTACCTTCCAGCGGAAAGCGCACATCATCAATAGTTATCTTCCCGATCATAGTTACTTAGCTTTTGAATTAACGGGTAATACAATACCATCTTTTGCTGATGGCTGATCCATATACCTGCGGTAACCCAACTCTGCACCGCCCGATACGGGCAGGATGCAGCCTGTAATAAACCTTGCATGCTCCGATACCAAAAACAAACAGGCATCGGCTACCACATCGCCCTCAGGGCAGTAGCCAAGCGGGTGGATCTCATCCAGGTAATGTTCTATGTGCGCGGCGTTTGGCTGCTGGTTGCTCCAGCGGCGTAGCATGGGTGTCCATACTCCCGCGGGGGCAACGGCATTTACACGGATGCCAAAAGGCGCGTAATCCAACGCCATAGATTTGGTAAGCGCGTTAACGGCCCCTTTGGTAGCGGTATAAGCGGCGTGCAGTTCCTGGCCTATATCGCCAACAAGGCTACCTGTGTTTAAGATGGTTCCCTTGGTTTCCTTAAGCGCGGCTATACCATATTTAGTGGTATGGTAAATGCCTTTTACGTTTACGTTGAAAACCTTGTCCCATTCCTCATCCGTAGTATCACATACGGTTTTTGAGGGGTTGGATACGCCCGCGTTGTTATGGATAACATCTATCTTCCCAAACCGCCCAAGGGTTTCTGTTATGGCCCGGTTCACATCCACTGGTTTGGATACATCCGCCAGTATATAATGGATGTCATCATTAAAAAACTGCATGCGGCAATTCTTCAGACTGTCTTCCTTGTGCGTGATGATACTCACCTTAGCCCCGGCTTTATGGTATGTTTTGGCGCATTCGTAACCTATACCTTCGGTACCGCCGGTTAAAAAAACAACCTTATCTTTTAGTAATTGCATACTGATTTTTGCATTTTTTATTTACGGGCAATAACAATAGGCTATTGCAGTATTTACTTGCTTAATATTATGTGTTTATGTTTGGTATTTAACCGGTTTCATTACCTCAAAAAACCCGGTGCTTTTTGGATAATGCTATAATTGGCTTTGTTAAATACAACAGCCAAATTTAACTGCCGGTTCAAAATCGTCTAATAGGTAATTCGGCTATTTTAATGGATAATTCACCTGAATTATTTTGGAAGAATAATTTGCTGTAATGGTGCGCTTTATCCAAATAAAATATAATTTAGCCCGCTATTATAAACAGCTGCCAACCTATAATGGCATATACTATTATACACCTTTATTAATAATGGGTAACTCTTTTAAACGCAAGGACGGGTTCGACGGTGAAAAACTGATCAGTATCCCTCAGAAAGTATTAACAGACTATGTTAAGCGTTACCCGGCGCTGTTTAATATTTACGTTACCCACATTGGTTACTTCCCAAAAGCATCGTACCATTATAAAGAACGCCGCCGGGGCTGCGTGGATAACATATTGATCTATTGCATAAAGGGAAAAGGCTATTATGTTATTGATAAAAAGAAATTTGAGGTAACCCCCAACCAATTCTTTCTGCTGCCTGCTACCGAGGAGCCCATGCGGTACTGGGCCGATGAAGAAGACCCTTGGACCATCTATTGGGTGCATTTTACAGGCGATAATATCGAAAACTTCAACTCATCGCTCAACCTTAATATTTTTAAGGGGCCTATACAAATTCCCTTTAATAATAAGGCGCTGGAGATATGGCATAATATTTACCAAAACCTGGAGATGGGTTATAGTATTGAAAATTTGTGCAATGCTACGTTTTGCCTGTACAATTTGATCGCGACGTTTTTGTTTCCCGATAAGCACATTGTAAGCGAACAGGTGGAGAACGAGGATATCATCACTACCACTATCCTCAACATGAAGCAAAACATCGAGAAAAAAATGACCGTGGAGGATATGGCGGGGCAGCATAAATTATCCAGCTCACATTTCAGCAGTTTATTCCGCAAGGCAACGGGCATGCCACCGATGGATTACTTTATCCACCTGAAGATGCAGAAGGCCTGCCAGTTTTTATACGCCAACGAAGCCAAGATAAAAGCCATAGCCATGGACCTGGGTTATGACGACCCGTATTATTTCTCGCGCGTGTTTAAAAAATATATGGGCATGTCGCCCGAGCAGTATAAACTGACTACTAATATAAGGTCGCAGGCGTAGAGGTTTTGCAATTACTTATGACAAACGAGGCAATATATAATAAGTCTATTGAAACACAGGAATTACAACTGCCGGGATTGGGGCTAAAACTTACACACTACGGCATTGTTGTTTTTTTGCTTTTTTCGCCTTTGATGACAATTGTGTTTCACCTAACAGATTATTTTAGCTATGGGTACACTTATTTCAAAGATGGTGAACTTTGGTTTGCGTTTCTCCCATCTGCTTTGGCTGTAATTTTTTACTTCATTCAAAAAAAAAGGCTAAAGTTCAAGATAGTTCAAACAACGTTAAGTGCCCAACAATTGAAAGAGGTAATAAGCGAAGTATCTAAGAACTTAAAATGGGTGCCAATGTCCTCATCCGAAAAAACATATGTTGCAAAAACATTTCCCGGCTTTTTCTCAGGAAGCTGGGGCGAACAGATCACCGTGTTATTTCATGAGAACACTGTTTTTATAAACAGTATTTGCGATCCCGATAAGAGGCCGTCAGTGGTTTCGTGGGGTCGAAACAGTGAAAATGAAAACACTCTTGCCGATAAGATAAACGAGGCCACTAATAAATTAACGCCCGCTGCCGGTTTACATTAATAAGCCGCCGAACTAATCCCTCAACCATGAACTAAAAATTTTACCTTCGCCTTAACTATGGTAACTTTTTTTGAAGCCTCGCTCGATACTATTTCTGTACACCATGTAGGTAACCAATCGCAAAACGAAATGTATTCTCTTTCTGACGCACCCGTTGAGCTAAAAGACGACATCATCCCCAACCTGCTCATGCAGTACTTTTTAAAGCCATTTGAAAAAGTGAACGAGGTTTATCACCTGATGCATAGCAGTGGCGACCTTGCCCTAAACGAACTGCACCACTTCGCTACCATGGCTTTTGAGGATAAAAGTAAATTCCACGAAGCATCAGAACAGATAGCCAAGCATTTGTATAAGGTGAGTACCCATCCTAACATCAAAGGCGGGGAACTATACGTGGTATACTTTAATAGCGTACAGATAGAAGGGAACCCGCTGGATGCCATCGGCATATTTAAATCGGAAAACAAGGAAACCTACCTGAAGGTCTATCCGGATAAAGGCGGCTTCGCGGTGGATTATGAACAGGATGCCATCAACATCAACAAACTGGATAAAGGTGTGCTCATCTTTAACATCGAAAAGGAAAACGGCTACAAAGTGGTGGTTATTGATAAAACCACCGGCGGGCAGGAAGCTGCCGTTTACTGGAAAGACGAATTTTTGCAACTAAAAGTGCGCAATGACAGCTACAACCAAACCAGCAACACCCTCGGCATCTACAAAAACTTTGTTACCCAAAAGCTGGACGATGAATTTGAGATGAGCAAAGCCGATAAGATTGACCTGCTGAATCGGTCCATGAAGTACTTTAAGGAAAAAGAAACCTTCGACCTGGACGAGTTCAGTGAAGAAGTGATTAGCAACCCGGAAGCTATCGCATCATTTAAAAATTTCAAGAACCAATACGAGGAAGAATTTGACAGCCCGATTGGCGATAGTTTCGAGATCTCCGGCAACGCGGTAAAAAAGCAGGCCCGGATCTACAAAAGCGTGTTAAAGCTGGATAAGAACTTCCACATTTATATCCACGGCGATAACAAGCTGATAGAAAAGGGTTTCGACGACGATAAGGCGATGAATTACTATAAGGTTTATTTTAAGGAAGAGGCGTAGTTGGGGATCATACCGATTTTAGTAAAGTTTGATGATGGGCAATACATTTGGCAAAATAATCCGTTTATTTTTACTTGAAAGCAATACGAACGGGTTAGTTTCGGCAGACCTTTCAAACTGGACTGGAAAAGCGTTTAAAATTCCTAGAATTAAGCTCAAGGAATATGCAGGCAGAGAGCAGAGTTACAGGTTTAATTTTCATTATCATACGCGAGTTGCATAAAGCCGATCACTTCCTCATTCAGGTCTTCAGCAGCGAGCATCTTGAAATGGTGATTGTATTGCTCCTGCCCCGGCACCTGCGCTATTTTCTGAAAACAAAGATTATCCGGATATTCTTGCTTAAACGGAAACACCACATGGATAAAGTTTTTGCCTAATTGCGTAACCCAGGCTATGCGTTTATGGCTGTTAGAGATCCCTATCATCGTTTTTGTGGCTTCAACTTTTACATCGCCAATGTTTTTAAACTGCGCGATGAAATGGTGGAACAACATTAAAGTATGTTCAGATTTTCCGGTGAGGAGGGCGGAGAGTTGGTGATCGTCGGCAGGTAGCATAGACTAAAGATAAAAAAAATGTCATTTCTAACGAGCGATAGCGAGGAGAAAACCTCTACGCTTGGCATTTAAGCTAATGCATTACGGCTTTGCATCGCTAACTGCGCGTCGTAGAGGATTCCTCGTCGCGCCATTACACAAGCCCTACCCTGGCTCGCTCGGAATGACATTGGGGCGAGTGTTTGTAGTTAAAATTCAGGCAATATCCCTTCACCCCCCCAGCGTTCTTCAATACCGAGACCAAAAAGGGCGAAATCATATTTCACAGGGTCCAGCGGGTCTAATTCGCGCAGGTTTTGGGTGAGTTCGAGGGCGGTTTGCCAGTCGGTTTGTTTGCGGGTGATGAGCTTGAGTTTGCGGGCCACGCGGTCTACATGAAGGTCGCAGGGGCAAATGAGGTCTGCCGGTTTTAATGTGTTCCAGATGCCGAAATCTACGCCTTGCTCATCCTTCCGCACCATCCACCGCAGGAACATGCAAAGCCTTTTGCATGTTGATTTCTGCGATGGCGAGGACACGTGTTTTTTGGTACGGTTAGGGAAATCGGGCAGGGAAATGAAATAGGAACGGAAATGATCCAATGCACCCTCAAGCCCCCCAGCCCACTGAAGGGGGAGTTCTTGAATTGCTGCTTTATTAAAATTCGACTCCCCCTTCAGTGGGCTGGGGGGCTTCGTAAATGCATCTTCTAAACTTTCAAACCGCTCGTAATGCTGCCTGAAGAACGAGATAAAGTACAGGGTATCTATATCGTTAAACGTGCGGTGTTTAAAGTGCAGTAGCTTTATAAGGTCGGGTTCCTGGTGATTGATGATAAAATCGTAGGGTGCGCCATCCATCAGGGTGATAAGTTCTTTGCACTTATTGATGATGGTTACCCGCTGCCCCCAGGCCAGGGTAGCCGCCCAAAAACCCATGATCTCGATATCCTGTTTTTTGGTGAAAAGGTGTGGGATACTTACCGGGTCGTTAGCGATAAACTCCGGGCGGTTGTATTGGGCAACCTTTTGATCGAGGAAGGATTTGAGGTTATCATTCATAGATGAGTATCAAGTAGCTGGTATCAAGTATCAAGTAAAAAAATGAGGGTTCCTCCCATCTTGCTACTTAATACTAAATACTCGATACTATTAGGCCAAGGCCTGTTTCAAATCTTCCAATAGGTCTTCAATATCCTCCACCCCTACGCTTAAGCGCAACAGGTTATCTACAACGCCGGCTTTATCGCGCTCGGTTTTGGGGATGCTGCCGTGGGTCATGCTTACGGGGTGGTTGATAAGCGATTCCACACCGCCTAATGATTCAGCTAAAGCGAACACTTTGAATGAACCGGCAATGCGGAAGGTTTCCTGCAGGTCGGCATTTTTTAGTACGATGGAGATCATGCCGCCAAAATCGCGCATTTGCTTTTTGGCGACTTCGTGGTTCGGCGAATCGGGGAAGCCCGGCCAGTAAATTTTCTCTACCCTTGGGTGATCTTTTAAAAACTCGGCAACCGCGCGTCCATTTTCGCAATGCGCTTTCATCCGCAAGTGCAGGGTTTTAATACCGCGCAGCACTAAAAAGCTATCCATTGGTCCCGGAGTAGCGCCGCAGGCGTTGTAAATGAACCAAAGTTTTTTGTAAAGTTCCTCGTCGTTCAGCATCAGGGCACCCATTACCACATCGCTGTGGCCGCCAATGTATTTGGTTACCGAATGCATCACTACATCGGCACCCAGATCTATCGGGTTTTGCAGGTATGGCGAAGCAAAAGTGTTATCCACCACAAACAATAAATTATTGGCTTTGCTAATTTTACCAATAGCCTCTATATCCACCACCTGCATGGTTGGGTTGGTAGGCGTTTCTATCCAGATGAGTTTGGTTTTGTCGTTGATGTATTCGCTAACGATATTAGGGTCTTTCAGGTCCAAAAAGTGGAACTTGATGCCGTAGTTAGCATAGATCTTGGTAAAAATGCGATACGAGCCACCGTAGAGGTCGTTACCGGTAATTACTTCGTCGCCGGGTGCGAGGAGTTTCATCACCGCGTCTGTAGCGCCCATGCCGCTGGAAAATGCCAGTCCGAACTTTGCGTTCTCCAAAGCCGCTAAACAATCCTCCAGCGCCTTGCGGGTTGGGTTTGTACCGCGCGAATACTCGTACCCCTTGTTATCCCCCGGCGTTTTTTGCCAGTAGGTAGAGGTTTGGTATATCGGCGTCATGATAGCGCCAGTAGTTGGGTCGGGCTCCTGCCCTGCGTGTATTGCTTTTGTTGCGAATTTCATAGCGTGCTTTCAGCACAGTCCATAGTCGATAGTCTATGAACCATAATAAAAATTAAACCGTTCATAGCTATGGACTATCGACCATCGACTATAGACTCTTTCTAATATGCCCGTGCAAACAGCACTCTTTGCGTCGACGGATTACCCGTCAGGATGCATTTGCCTTCTTCCTGCTTATTGTTCAAAGGTATACAACGGATTGTAGCCTTAGTTTCATCTTTTATCTTTTGTTCGGTTTCTGATGTGCCATCCCAATGTGCAGAAATAAAGCCGGGCTGCTCATCAAGCATGCGTTTAAACTCTTCGTAGGTATCAACCTCAGTCGTGTTTTCCGCACGGAAGGTCGACGCTTTGGTGTAGATGTTCGTCTGAATTTCTTCCAGAAGGGCAGTAATGTGTGCTGCTAAACCATCCTGTTGTACGGTTTCCTTAGTTTTGGTATCGCGGCGGGCCAGCTCCACGGTGCCATTCTGCATATCGCGGCTGCCTATGGCTACGCGCAGTGGTACACCTTTCAGTTCGTACTCGGCAAATTTGGCTCCCGGGCGATGGGTATCGCGGTTATCAAATTTTACAGTAACGTCTTTCGAGCGCAATTCCTTGGTTAAACCTTTTACGTATTCGGTAATGGCATCCAGTTCTTCGGGGTGTTTGTATATCGGCACAATAACCACCTGTATCGGTGCCAGTTTTGGAGGCAATACCAGGCCGGCATCATCCGAGTGGGCCATAATTAAGGCACCAATTAAACGGGTAGACACCCCCCATGAGGTTGCCCAAACAAAATCCTGTTTGTTATCCCTCGTGGTAAATTTCACGTCGAACGCTTTGGCAAAATTCTGCCCCAAAAAGTGTGAGGTGCCTGCTTGCAATGCCTTACCGTCCTGCATTAAAGCTTCGATGCAATAGGTATCCAGCGCGCCGGCAAAGCGTTCGTTGGCGGTTTTGCGGCCTTTTACTACCGGCAGTGCCATCCAGTTTTCGGCAAATTCGGCGTAAATGTCCAGCATTTGTTCTGTTTCTGCTACAGCTTCTTCGGCTGTTGCGTGGGCGGTGTGTCCCTCCTGCCATAAAAATTCGCTGGTGCGCAGGAACAAACGGGTGCGCATTTCCCAGCGCATTACGTTGGCCCACTGGTTCACCAAAATAGGCAGATCGCGGTAGCTTTGGATCCAGCCGCGGTAGGTGTTCCAGATGATGGTTTCTGACGTTGGGCGGATAATTAATTCTTCCTCCAATTTTGCGTCCTCATCCACAACAATATTGCCGGTTCCATCGTTCTTTAGCCTGTAGTGTGTTACTACAGCACATTCTTTAGCGAAACCCTCCACGTGGCTGGCCTCCTTAGAGAAGAAAGATTTTGGAATAAGTAAAGGAAAGTAAGCGTTTTGATGCCCCGTCTCTTTAAACATTTTATCGAGCTGGGCTTGTATCTTTTCCCATATAGAATAGCCGTAAGGCTTAATGATCATACACCCCCTGACAGGCGAATATTCTGCCATATCAGATTTAATTATCAAGTCGTTAAACCATTGCGAATAATCTTCGTCTTTACTAATAACACCTTTGCTCATATACTGATTTATTGGAATAGAATTTGACTTTATAATTAATATTACTAACCGCCAAATTTATAAATTTATACGTTTATTTGAACTCGAACTTTATACTCTCTTCAAAATGAAAAGGAACCTACTCTTAGGAATCACAATGATCGGCGCCATGGCGCTGAGTTCCTGCTCCGTTAACAAAACCGCATCCAATCAAAAAAATAGCGACGACGTATACTTTTCGCAGGCTACGGCCGGCGACGAGCCCGAATACGTTGCGCAAAAACCCGTGTATCGCCAGGACCAAGACGCTGCATACCAGGAGGAAGGCGACGATGATTACTACTATTATGACGATTACTCATCGCGTATAAACCGTTTTGGATATTATTCGCCCTTTAGCTATTACGATAGCTACTACGGGGCATACAACCCATACAATTACGGCAACTACGGTTTTAATATAGGCCTCGGCTTCGGCGGTTACAATGGCTTTTACGGCGGCGTTGGTTACGGTTACGGCGCATTTTCGCCTTATGCCGGTTACGGCTGGGGCGGTTATGGAGGCTATGGCTACGGTGGTTATTACGGATACGGCGGCTATGGTGGTTACGGATACTCGCCATATTCTTACTACGGTACTGGCTATGGTTACGGCTATGGAGGCCAATACTGGGGCGGAGTATCGGCAAACAGCAGTTATGGTACTCCACGCCCAAACAGGGGTAACGGCAGCCCGCGCGGCATTGGTGTAAGCGGTCGCAATGGCATAGGCTACACTGGCACCGCCAATAATGGTATTGGTTATTATCCTAACAGGCCAAACAGGGCCGGCGGCAACGGCGGCGGTGTACGCCCTAACGGTACAGGCGGCTACAGTAATGGCGGCTACAGCAATTCGCGCCCTACCAGGGCAGCGCGTGGCGAAAGCGGCCAAAGTTACCAGCCGCAGCAAAGGCCGGCAACCCAGGAACGCCAGCCAGACAGGCAGCCATCTTACTCTCCTCCTCCATCAAACAGTGGCGGCGGTGGTAGCAGCAGCGGATCAGGCGGCGGCGGAGGTGGTGGCGGCAGGCCAACAAGACCATAATTCATTTTTACACACCTAAAGTTTATGAAAATAAAATATCTACTCAGTGTGATCGCTATAGTAGCGGTCACTAAAAATAGTTTTGCTCAATATTCGCAGGATGCCATCCGGTTTTCAGGCGCGCAAACAGGCTCTACCGCCCGTATTAAAGCAGTTGGTAATGCGGGTACAGCCATTGGCGGCGATCTGAGCTCGGTAAGCGGTAATCCTGCCGGCCTTGGTTTCTTTACCAAATCTGAACTGAGCATCACCCCGGAATATAACGATATCAAAATAAAATCGACCTACCAGAGTACACATGGTATGGATACCAAAACATCCGGAAATTTAAACCACGCTGCTTTTGTAATTTACCAGCAATTAAACCGGCCAAAAGGTGCCGACAAAAACAAAGGCTGGTTGAGCTTTAACTACGGCGGCGGTTACAGCCGTACCAATAACTTTTACGAGAACATTAATTACGCTGGCAGCAACGGTACAAACTCCATTAACGATTATTACGCCAGCCAGGCAAATTTATACGGTATTGATGTAGGTACTTTAGCAGGTAATGCTTACGACCATAACCTGATAGACAATTATGGCACAAATGCCAGTCCAAACTATAAAAGTAACGCGTTCCCGGGTGTAGATCAGCAGAGTATTGTTACCCGCACGGGTGGCCAGTCGGCTTTAGATTTTGCCTTCGGTGCCAATTACAGCAATAAGTTTTACATTGGTTTGGGCGTAAGCTTTACCGATGTACGCTTTAACTCATTTAGCAATTTTTATGAGGATGGGGCATTATCTGTATTAGAAGGAACCCCTACGCCTGTAGCGGTAACCCGCGATTACAGTTCCAAATTTTCGCAGGATCAAACCACCCGCGGCTCCGGCTTTGCAGGCAGGTTGGGTGTGATATTTAAACCTGTTGACGCATTGCGTTTAGGTGCGGTAATCAACTCCCCTACCTATTATACTATCGACGATTCGTACAGCGAAAGCCTTGCAACAAACATTAGCAATGGCAGCCGTTTTGAAGATGGCCCGCAGAATTACTCATTAACGTATAACATGCGTACGCCATGGAAATTTGCAGGTGGCGCGTCGGTATTTATCAAGTCGTTTGGTTTTATTACCGGCGATATTGAATATGTAGATTACAGCAGCACCCATATCAGCAGCGACTCTAATTTTGACGCAACAGGCGACAATGCTTCCATCCGCACTTTATATCAATCAGCCGTAAACTACCATCTTGGTGCCGAAGCACGTTTAACCAGTTTCTTTTTACTGCGCGGTGGATACGGTATACAAGGTAAAGCCCGCCGTGATGATAACGCAAGCGACATTAAAACCGTAAGCGGCGGCGTAGGCCTGCGTTTTGGTGCCTATTATGTTGATGCTACTTACACCCGCGCAACAGGCACCCAAACGGTATTCCCTTATGAAATAGGCACAGCAAGCCCAAGCGCCTTGCTAAACAGAACCAACAATAACGGCTTTTTAACTTTGGGATACCGCTTTTAAGATTCGAGATAGTAGATGTGAGATTTGAGACAGAACTCAATTCACCAAAAAAAGCGATGAGGTAATCTCATCGCTTTTTTTATGCTTAATATTTATTGCTTAATCTATCAATTTATTAAATTTCAAAATCGAATCGATATTTAAAGGCTGTAAGTTCAACTTCTTTAAGAATTGAGATAACTAAATCAACTTGTTTTTCAGCTACTGCTTGATCAAACTTCGCCATCAAACCGCTTAAATATAAGCGTTCGTTTACGGTCATCCCACCATATTTATTTTCACTCATAAATTACTTAATCTTCATTCACAAACGAGCGAAGCATCCAGGTATTTTTCTCCTTGAACTGCATAAAGCGGTTCACCATGTCGTTGGTGCCATCGTCTCCGGCTTTGTCGGTTATCTCCAGTATCTCGCGCTCCATCTCTATCAGGCTGGCCATATCTTCAATGATCGCCTTCACCATATCGGTATCCAGCATACCTATCGTGTTTATTTCTTTTAAGGTCGATTGGCTGATGTAGTCCTTAAAGGTGCTGTACGGTGGTTTGCCCAGTGTGAGGATACGTTCGGCTAATTCGTCTATCGTAGTAAGGGCCACGGTGTATAGTTCTTCAAACTTTACGTGCAGGGTAAAAAAGCTTTTTCCTTTTACATTCCAGTGGCAACCACGTAATTTTTGATAGTGGATGTGGTAGTTGGCCAACAGGTCGTTCAGGTGGTCTACAACCGGTTTTACCTTTTTTTCTTCTAAGCTGATCTCTTTAGCGTCCATAGTGTAATTGTGTATATGTTTCGGGTTTGATAACAAGGCCTTTAACGGCATTGTTTATTTAAATTGTGTTGTTTACATTACAATGAAGGAGCCTTGATAGGAATTTCACGGGAAATGTTTTGGCTCCGCTGATGCTTGTTTTGCGTTTATAAAGGTAGCGTTTTTAATATAATTAAGCATATTTGCAGCATAAATGACAATTTTGCAACCATTAATCAGCCATCAATTCGGCGGCACCATCTGGCGGATGGAGATAGACGAGCTTACCGATGTAATGGTGGTAGAGGTCCGCAACCAAACCGATAAACAGGTGAGTTTCGCGTCCCTCAACCTCAACACAGGCGAAATTTATTTTGAGGCTTTTAAAACGGATGAACGCTGGCTTACGGGTATCGAAGCTGTTCATAATGGCGTCGCATTATTCCATTATTACAAGCACGAGAGCGGCCCCGAGCATAAAGGCATCATCGCCATTGATGCCAATAACGCGGCACAGCTTTGGAGCAATTACAGCTATGCGTTTGATCATCTCGGCATTAACGGGCCGGTGGTTTACAACACCAGCCTTCAGCCTAAAAAATTATTGCTGGCAGATATTAAAACCGGGCAGGTGCTGCGTGGTTACGAGGGTGCGGATAAACCTTTGCCCAATAGTATAGTCATACCTGCAATATCATCTGCAAGCCAATTTGTTCCGGGGATGTTACCCGCCGAGCTTGTTGGAAATATAGTGCATTACCTTAATCACAATAATTATAGAATTGTATCTTTGCACGCTTTAAAAAACGGTGTGCTGCAACAGCACATCTATATTATGGATGGTATTGAAGTGTTGTATACCGATTTATTGAACACCGGTATACAAAAATTACAACCCGAGGCGTTTGTATTACATAAAAATGCCCTGGTATACATTAAAAATAAAACAGAAATTATTGTATTACCCCTCTAAAATACTGTATAATAATCAATTATGAAATTAAAGGCACTGTTACTATCTACCATACTTACCACGCTTTCAGCATCGCTGTTTGCCCGCCCGCTGATTGATTCCATTGGTGTGGAGAACTTAAACGGCAAGAAAGTGATCCTGCACAAGCTGGACCCGAAAGATAATTACTACTCTATTGGCCGCAAATACGGCGTTGCCCCAAAAACCATTATTGAGTTTAACAGCAACGCCAGTATGCAAATTGGCAAGATCATAAAAGTACCTACTGAGCGCCCTTTTAGCGGCGATGTACCTGCACCCGCTGTAGTAACTACTACACCTGCACAACAGCCGCAAACCAAGCCGGTGGTACAGCAGCTGGTAACCAAACCTGTGGTACAACAGCCGGTAAGTACTACCCCGCCTGTTAATACGCCGGTAGTAACTACGCAACCTGCAGCCAATCAGCCGCCTGCTGTAAAACCAGCCGAGCAAAAGGTGGAGCAAAAAACAGCCCAGGAAGTTGCCAATAGCAACGTAAGCGGCATTACCGTACAGCAGTACAAGGTAGGTGCCGGGGAAACGCTTTATTCCATTGCCAAACGTTTTGGCACTACGGTAGATGATATTACGGCCACCAATAAACTAACAAGCACCATTGTACCGGGCCAGATATTAACCATCCGTTCGGGTGTGCCTGCTACCCCGCCGCCACCGCCTGTTGCCCATCCTATTGATTCCGCGCTTGCAAAACGCGATAGTACCTACGTGGCATCCCCGGCAGATTCATTGGCAGATAAACGCGCCGGTACCAGCAAATACGGATTGTTTGAAAAGAACGAAAAAGGCGTAGCCACCTGGATAGATGATGCCAGCCTGGACCCTAATAAAAAATTGATATTACACCGTACCGCCCCTATTGGCACGGTGATGCGCATTACCAATCCTATGACGGGTAAAAGCACCTTTGCCAAAGTAGTGGGTCGTTTTACTGATAACCAGTCTACTCAAGGCGTAATGATCGTAATGACCAAAAATATTGCTGAATCTATCGGCGCTATAGACAAACGTTTTCATGTAACCATTAGTTACGGTACTCCTAATGAATAAACCTTACGTAATTGGTATTGCCGGCGGAAGCGGAAGTGGCAAAACCTTTTTTTTGAATTGCTTTTTAGCGCATTTTACACCTGAAGAAGTGTGCCTGGTATCCCAGGATGATTATTATATCCCCGTGGCGCATAATATGACCAAGGAGGAGAATAAACTCTACAACTTCGACTTGCCAAGCACCATTGATGCCGAACTGTTTGAAAGCGACATCAGCAAGCTGATGCGCTGGGAAACCGTTTACCAAAAGGAATATACTTTTAATAATCCCGATATCGTCCCTAAGATATTGGAGATAAAGTCCGCCCCTATCATTATTGTGGAAGGTTTGTTCATCCTTCACTTCCAAAAAATAGCCAACGACCTGGATATGACTATCTTCATTGAAGCCGATGAAGACATTGCCCTGCGACGCCGCCTAAAGCGCGACCTGGCTGAACGCGGCTACTCTAACGAAGACGCCTATTACAAATGGGTAAACCACGTTGTACCGGCTTATAAAGAGTACCTGCTGCCCCACCGTAACCAGTGCGATAAAATTGTGGTAAACAATGGCCACGTTGCTGATCATATTATGGAAGTGACCGACCAAATTTCGCAGGAATTGAGAGAGAAGGTGCTGGAAGGTATATAAAGCTAATACTAATCGCAATTCAGCAGCAGATCGTAGTATTTCTTCATCAGTACGGTATCGTAATTAACAAGGGAATTGTAGGCTTCGGTGACTAACTCGTTCAAAATAGAAGAGCCGAGTTGCCCTGCCCCGTTCGGGATAGAATCGTAATAAGTAATAAGCTCTTTAACCCTTATAATTTCGTACAATAATTGCTGTATCAGGTCGGTTTGCTGCCCGTCCCCCATGCCACGCGAATTATTGAGAAAACCTAAAGGATCGTTGGTTGTAGATGTCATTTGCAAAACAAAGATCCGGCTAAATGTTTCTCGATATAACTATACTTAAGCCTAAGCAACCGCTAAGATTTGCATTTTGTTTTGATTTTTTTCCAAAAAATTCAATTTAAATAGCAAAACCCTCTTTTGGGAGGGTTTTGCTATTTAATTAAAAAAAATCATTTGCTTGAATCTGGTCTTGGCAGTAAAACCTTACGAGAAAGTTTCAACTTACCTTGCTTATCAACATCAAGCAGTTTTACACGTACTTCGTCGCCTACATTAAAGATACCATCCATGGTCTCAATTCTGCGGTGATCAATTTCAGATATGTGTAACAAGCCATCTTTACCCGGCATGATCTCAACAAATGCACCAAACGGCATAATTGATTTCACTTTACCTTCGTAGATCTCGCCAACTTCTGGTTTAGAAGCAATGTTGCGGATACGGGTTAAAGCCGCGTCGATAGAAGCTTTGTTATCGGCAAATACCTGTACTATACCCTGGTTGTCCTTCTCTTCGATAGAGATAGTGGCACCAGTTTCACGTTGCATTTCCTGGATGATCTTACCGCCGGGCCCGATAACTGCACCAATAAATTCTTTGTCGATTTTAATGGTAACGATACGTGGAGCGTGTGGTTTGTAATCTTCGCGTGGCGCGGTAATGGTTTTTGCCATTTCGCCAAGGATATGTAAGCGGCCTTCTTTTGCCTGGTCTAAAGCGTTGGTAAGAACTTCGTAAGAAAGACCGTTTATTTTCAAGTCCATCTGTACAGCAACAATACCGTTTTTGGTACCGGTTACTTTAAAGTCCATATCACCTAAGTGATCTTCATCGCCAAGGATATCCGAAAGGATAGCGTATTTAGTACCCATTTCGTTGGTGATCAATCCCATCGCGATACCAGATACCGGGTTAGATATTTTAACACCTGCATCCATCAAAGCCAATGTACCGGCACAAACCGTAGCCATTGATGATGACCCGTTAGATTCAAGGATATCAGAAACGATACGGATAGTGTAAGGGTTCTCATCTTCGTGTGGTAACACACGTTTTAACGAACGCATAGCCAGGTTACCGTGGCCAATTTCGCGGCGACCAGCACCCCTGTTCGGACGAACCTCACCGGTAGAGAAACCAGGGAAATTGTAGTGTAACAGGAATTTTTGGTAACCGTTGATGAAAGCACCATCTATCATTTGCTCATCGTCCTTAGCGCCTAAGGTAACGGTGGTTAATGCCTGGGTTTCGCCACGGGTAAACACAGCAGAACCGTGTGCAGATGGCAGGTAACCAACTTCGCTCCAGATAGAACGAATTTCTTTGGTATGGCGGCCGTCTAAACGTTTGCCTTCATCCAAAACAAGGTTACGGATGGCATCGTATTCAACATCGTGGTAGTATTTTTTAGCTAACGATTTAGTGATATCGTCAATTTCGCCTAAAGTAGCGATGTAAGCATCACGTACTTCTTTGAATTTAACAGAACGCTCATCTTTTGCAGATGCAGAAGATGCGATATCATAAACCTGCTGGTAAGTAGCTTCGTAGATCGCTTTCTTAAGGTCTTCGTTACTGTGCTCGTGGCTGTAGGTACGTTTAACGGTTTTACCAACTTCTTCGGCCAGTTCAATTTGCGCTAAACACTGTATTTTGATAGCAGTGTGTGCAAATTTAATAGCTTCAACCAGTTCAGCTTCCTGTATCTCGGCACTTTCACCTTCCACCATGTTGATGTCGTGCTGGTTACCTGCTACAATAAACTCAAGGGTTGCAGTTTTTAACTGGGTAAGGGTTGGGTTAATAACCAATTTACCATCAACTTTAGCAACGCGTACTTCAGATATCGGCCCGTTGAAAGGGATATCAGAAACAGATAATGCCGCAGAAGCTGCTAAACCTGCCAGCGCATCCGGCATAATGTCTTTATCGGCAGAAATTAAGGAGATCATCACTTGTGTATCAGCGTGATAATCTTCCGGGAACATTGGGCGCAATGCGCGGTCAACCAAACGGGAGATCAAAACCTCGTAGTCTGACAAACGTGCCTCACGGCGTAAAAAACCACCCGGGATACGGCCGGTGGAAGCGTATTTCTCTTGATAATCTACAGAAAGAGGTAAGAAATCAATGCCCTCTTTTGCGTCTGGTGATGATACTACGGTAGCAAGCAACATGGTATCACCCATCTTAATTACTACAGAGCCATCTGCCTGTTTGGCCAGTTTACCGGTTTCGATCTCAATGGTGCGGCCGTCACCTAAATCAATTACCTTTTTAATTACGTTTAAACTCATCTTTTTTGTGTTGTGGGGTACTTTTCATCTTCAGGAGCACCCCGGTTTTTATGTGTGTGTATATTGTTTCGATGCGTATGTTTTTGCCGGTTTCTCTCGCGGCTTTTGAAGCTATTTTGGCTGGTTTTATAGGTTTATAAGGGGCAGCAACTCATGGTTTCAAAAAGTAAAAAGCCATCCAGCATAATGCGGACGGCTTTTTGAAAAATATTCAGGAGGATTACTTGATGATATCCCTCAGCGCTAAGGCCTTGATGATAGCACGATACCTGTTGATATCTTTTTTGAACAGGTATGCCAGCAATCCGCGGCGTTTACCTACTAATTTTTGTAGCGATAACTGGGTAGAAAAATCGTGTTTATTTTTCTTAAGGTGACCGGTTAAGTGCGCTATACGGTAAGTGAATAAAGCAACTTGTCCTTCGGTTGTACCTGTATCGGCGGCACTTTTACCGTGCTTTGCAAAGATCTCTGCCTTTGCTTCTGTACTTAAATACATTACGTAAATAATATTAAAGTGTTTAAAATTCTATTAATTGTGGCGCAAAGGTAAGTGTTTTAGTTTGAAGTTTAAAACCTTTAGCCAAAAGAATTTCGCGGGCGATACAGCCGGTTTTTACAGGTGTTTAATAAACTTAACACATAACACATAACACCTTGCGTATTGTTACGTACAAAGGCAATTAGTACTAATATTTATTAGGCGTTGCTTTATCAAAAACTTATATTTGGTAAAACCAAAGCCTGATGAAAGTTAGAAACTATTTACTGATTCTGCTTAGTACGATAATTTACTCGTGTGCAACAAAAAAAGATGGGCCGACTCCAACCCCATTTAAAACAGACCCGGTAATTAACGATACAACAAAGGTTTTGCCAACTTTAACAGATTTTGGTATCAATCCAAAAACATTTGGCGATGCCGATTTTATAATTACCGCACCCAAAAGTAACAGTACAGGGGCATTTATCTACACCAGTAGCAACTTGTTGGTAGCCCAAACAGATGGCAATAAAATTATTGTTAAAGGCAGTGGCACAACGGTGATAACTGCAAGCCAGGCCGCATCAGGCAACTTTGCGGCGGCCAGCATAACTGCAAGCTTTAATGTGGCACCTAAGCAAACCATTACCGGTAAATTCAATGCCCCTGTTTTTTTAAGTGGTATAACTTATCATATTGTGGCCCCCGTTAGTAATAACCCCTCTAAATTTGTATTTAGCTCGGGCAACCCGCTTGTGGCAAAAGTGAGTAACGACACCCTAAAAGTTGTAGGAATTGGCCAGGTGTTTATAATAGCACGCCAGGAAGCCACGACCGGTTATAGTACTGTTGCCGATACACTTGTGCTGACCTCGGCTGTTACCCCAATTACAAAACCGATAACCGACGCTGATAATAATATATATACCGCCGTAACCGTAGGTAATCAAATTTGGCTTGGGCAAAACCTGGTTACAACCAAATACCGGGACGGGAGCGCTATAACCTATAGCGCAGACGATGGCATTACCGGATGGGGTGCTTTAACCGCAGGTGCCCAAACTATTTATAACAACGACCCCGCTAACAAAACCTACGGGCGACTTTATAACTGGTATGCCACGACAAACAAAATTGGCCTGGCACCGGCGGGCTGGCATATATCTGAAGATGAAGAATGGATTGCACTTTTCACCCACTTTGGCGGCAGGGATAATACAGGGCCTGCCCTGCGCCAGTCTGCAAATAATGCTACAGACTTTAATGCATTATTAGGCGGTGTTTATACCAGAGACTTAACTACGGGTAAATTTACTTTTAATGGCCTAAACAAAACGTCTAAGTTTTGGATAGCCGGGGAATTTAACAGCACACTTGGGTTGGGTACTCTTTTAGTTGAAAATTCGCTGGTGGGCATAGAGAGCGCACCAAAACAAAATGCATACTCGGTAAGGTGCCTGCAAGATTATGTGGTGACCTTTAAATAAGAAACAACTAACGCAGGAAATCATCTACAGGGAACTTTTATCGACTTCTAAGTTCTTACTTTTGACTTTTAACTTTTTACTTAAAAGAATGCCCTACTCCACCTTCGAAACTGAGCACCGCGTACGCCCCGATGATATCGACATGTTTAGGCATGTGCACAACAGCAAGTATTTTGATTACGTGCTGGCGGCCCGTTACGAGCAAATGGAAACCTGCTATGGCATGGCCATGGAGAAATTTATGGAACGCGGCTTTGGCTGGGTAGTGCGCGCCGTATATATGGACTATAAACGCGCCCTGGTAATGGGTGATTACTTTTTAGTGCGCACCGGCATCGAAAGCATCAACGACAAAGGTTGCCGTGTAGCCTTCACCATCACCAACAAAGCCACCAAAAAGGTATGCTGCGATGGCTACTTCGATTACGTAATGATTGATATGGCCACGGGCCGCGGCACTAAAGTACCGGAGGATGTAATTGCGCACTATGGCATCTGATGTGCAGATTTCAAATGTGCATATATGCAAATGAAAAAACTCAAAGCCAATAAAACTATCTGCACATCCAAAGTTTAATTCGCCAGTATAACATCACCGCAGCAATTCACATCACTTACCAGTAAGCCTTTTGAGCCATTGATGGTTTCTATGGTGTGGATATACTTATAGGTTTTGCTTAACTGGTCAAATCCATGGTCAATAACCTGTATGTTCAGGTCCTCTACAGAAAAATCTACGCTATCCTGCAGGCATAAAAAATGCTGACCATCCATCGGCAAAAAATCATGGGTGTAACCTTTGTCGTGCAGGTCGATGACGCGCCTGGTTAAGGCGTTATTCAATTTACGGGCGTTGTTCTTAAGACTGTTCATGGCTTTGATAGGTTGTTACGGTAAATAGGACGCTTGGGCACCGCAAATAGTTACAAATGAGCTATTTAAATCAGCATTTTATCTCAACAATTTTTATACCAATAAACATTTATGATGAGCCAATTGTAAAATAAAAATAGAGCCCTGGCTTTTTGCAAAACCAAGGCTCTATTTTTATGCTATTTGTTAAAATTTGCTACATCGCCCCCTCTATCAGTTCGCTATAAAACTCAGGAACACTCATACCTGCCGCTCTTACCTGCTGTGGTATTAAACTCGCAGATGACTGCCCCGGTGTGGTGTTGATCTCGATGAAGTTAAAATCCTGTGAGCCTTCCAGCAGGATAAAATCGACCCTTACCATGCCGCGGCAGTTAAGGCGTATATATACCTGGGTTACTATTTCGGCTATTTCGCGCGCCTTTTCGGCGGGGAGGTCGGCCGGGGTAATTTCCTCGGTAAAACCGGGACTATATTTAGCCTCGTAATCAAAAAATTCCTTGGAGGTGATCAATTCAGTAGCCGGCAGTACCCTTATTTTGCCTTTAAGGCGGGCAATACCTATGCTAAACTCGCGGCCTTTAATAAACTCTTCAATCAAT
Source organism: Mucilaginibacter gilvus (assembly GCF_004054195.1). Taxonomy (GTDB): domain Bacteria; phylum Bacteroidota; class Bacteroidia; order Sphingobacteriales; family Sphingobacteriaceae; genus Mucilaginibacter; species Mucilaginibacter gilvus. The sequence goes on from NZ_SBIW01000031.1 coordinate 89,745, forward strand.
ATCTGGCTGTCTTCGTGGAAGGCTTTGTCGATAGCCCCCTGCAAGCCGCCAACGTTGTGTACTTTACTCATGCCTACGCTACTGCCGCCATTGTTTGGTTTGATGAACAGCGGAAATTTAAGCGTGGAGGCAATAGTAGCCGTATCATGCATATCGCGTTGGTGTAGCTGCATGGATTTTGCAGTATGCAAGCCATGGATGCCATTCACAATGGCTTTGGTGTAGGCCTTGTTCATGGTAATAGCCGATGTGGTAGCATCGCAGGTATTGTACGGGATGCCTATCATGTCAAAATAGCCTTGCAGTTTACCATCTTCGCCGGGTGTGCCGTGTACGGTGATGAACGCGAAATCGAATTTTATCTTCTCGCCGTTCAGGGTAATGCTAAAATCATTCTTGTCTACAGTTAGCCTTTCACCATTGTTCTCGTAAATCCAGCTATCGCGGTTGATGAGGATGGTGTAAACCTTATATTTATCAATAGTGCCAAGGTTTGCGGCTATATTTTTAGCGCTGTTAAGCGACACTGCATATTCGCCGGAAAATCCCCCGGCCAAAAGGGCTACGTTTATGGTTTTCATGTTTTCTGATTTCTAATTTCGAATGTTCAATTTTTCGCGTTGTTTTGTATATTGTTGCTCAAGAAGGCTACGCCGTTTCGATTTTTTTAGGATGTGTTAAAAGTATGTGTTATTTGAAAAATATTCTAATTGAAAATCCATTATCCTTCATTGAGATAATATCACCGTTTAACAAAAGCAATTAAATTCGAAGTAGCGAGGCCCTCTCTTAATACCAAAACATCAACAACAATTCGAAATTGAAAATTCGAAATCCGATATTTTTCCCCTATGTTTGGGTTTAATATCGCATCACCAGGTATGAGTAAATTCGGGTCTTATTTAAAATCAAGGCAATTCAGAAACACTGTTTTATTAGTAATATCCACCGTTATCGGTATTGTGCTAATAGCCTTTTTCAGCCTCGGTTACTATACTCGCCACGGCAGCGGTATCCCGGTACCCCAGCTAAAGGGGCTTGATGTAGATAAAGCCATGGCAGCTCTTAAAGAACAGGGTTTTAACTACAAAATAGACTCTGTTTATGTACCCGATCAAACACCCGGCACTATTGTAGAGCAGGACCCGGATGCCGGCACCAACGTAAAAGAAGGCCGTACCATATACCTTACCATGGTTACCCAACAGGCACCACCTGTTGCCCTCCCCGATCTGACCACCGAACAAAGCATCTATCGCGAAGCGGTGGCCACACTATCTAACTACGGCCTTAAAGTTGGCGATACCATTTACCGCAGCGATATAGCCCGCGACCGCGTGCTGGAAGTTAAATTTAACGGCCAGGTAATAAAACCGGGCACCAAATTACCAAAGGGCTCCCGTTTAGACCTGGTATTGGGTAACGGTGAAGGTGCCAGCGAAGTGGATATCCCCGAACTCATCAATCTCGACCTCGACGCAGCCAAGTTCTCTATTAAGGGAGCAGGTTTAACTATAGGTACCATCACCTATGAAGGTAGCATCACCGATTCTACCAACGTAGTAGTGGTAAGCCAATCTCCCATGCGGTCAGATTCGCTGAGTCAAACCAGCATCGGTACGCGCATAAACCTTACTGTTTCACAAGGGCAAAAAACCAATGAGCCAAATTGATGCTGCTACCCTGCAGCAGCGTTTAAATAATGGCGAAATATTAAACCTGCTGGATGTTAGGGAAAAAATCGAATTTTCTACCTTTAATATCGGTGGGTTAAACATTCCTGTATCCAAACTCGCGGCCAATATCAACCTGGTTAATTACAACAAAACGGATGAGGTAATCGTTATTTGTAGCGCGGGTATCCGCAGCGATAACGCGCAGGGTATTTTAAGCGCTTTAGGCTATCAAAATGTGCTGAATTTAAAAGGCGGATTAATAGCTTTGCAAAAATTAAACAACAAGTAAAACACATCTCCCAACCATATCTTCTATGTCAGAACAAAAAAAGCCTTCGGGCGGGGCGTTAAAAAAATTCATTATCGCACTGGTGCTTATCATCATCATATCGCTTGCAGGCACAGGCGTATTTTACTATCTGCGCTACTTTGGCCCCAACGTAAGCGATAAACAGGAATACCTGTACATCCGCACCGGGTCGGATTTTAACGAAGTTTATAAAACCATTATAGACAAGGGTATTGTTAAGGATACCACCACTTTTATGTGGGCAGCTCATAACATGAATTACGTTACACGGGTGAAACCGGGCAAATACCGCTTAACCTCGGGCATGAGCAACCGTTCGTTGATCAATATGCTAAAATCGGGCAATCAGGAACCGGTGAAACTGGCTATCCACAACATCAGGTTAAAGCAACAGTTTGCGGGCTTTGTGGCCAAAAAACTGGAAACAGATTCGGTATCGATGCTGCGCCTGCTGGATTCTACCGCCTTTGTAGAAAAATACGGCTTTACAACCGAGAACGTGTATACCATGTTCCTCCCAAATTCTTATGAGTTTTATTGGAACACCACGCCGGGGAAATTCTTTGACCGGATGTATGCCAACTACCAAAAATTCTGGACACCGGAACGCAAAGCAAAGGCCGCCGCCATTAACCTTACACAACAGCAGGTATCTATTTTAGCTGCCGTTGTAGATGCCGAGGCACTGCATGATGATGATATGCCAGCCGTAGCCGGTTTGTACCTTAACCGCCTTAAAAAGGGCATGAAACTGGAAACAGATCCTACCGTAATATTTGCCGTTGGCGACTTCACCATCAAACGTGTATTAAGGAAAGATCTGATGAAGGATTCGCCCTACAATACTTATATGTATGCAGGCTTGCCCCCCGGCCCTATTATGATGCCATCCATCAACGCCATCAATTCGGTACTGGATTACCAGCACAACGATTACCTGTACATGTGCGCCAAGGAAGATTTTTCGGGCTATCACAACTTTGCGAACAACGAGGCACAGCATTTAATAAACGCCCACAAATTTCAGGAAGCGCTAAACCAAAGGCACATATACCGCTAATGTTTCAGTACGCTACCAAACTAAGGGTGCGCTACGGCGAAACCGACCAGATGGGTTATATGTATTATGGCAACTATGCCGAATTTTTTGAGGTGGGCCGGGTAGAGATGCTCCGCAGCCTCGGGCTAACTTACAGCGGCATGGAGGCATCGGGGATAATGATGCCCGTATTGGAGTTGAATTGCAAATACCTGAAACCCGCCCGGTACGACGAAGAGATCACCATCAACGTATCTATGGCGAAAATGCCGGGTGTGAAGATCCATTTTAAGTACGAGCTTTTTAACGAAAAACAGGAACTGATACACATCGGCGAAACCTTGCTGGCCTTCATCAACATGAAAACAAACCGCCCCTGCCTGCCACCACAGGAATTTATTGATAAATTAAAGCCTTTTTTTGAGTAATTTTATCCATAATGAAATGGATACACCGCTTTTTAAGCCATTTTAAGTTTTATCACTACATAACCGACTGGGCAAAATCAGTTTACATCCCGGGGTTCAGGCCCCTGCCATTGTATACAGTGATTATTTTCTTTATAGAGGAGATCCAAAAAACGTCGCTTACCAACCGCGCGGCTGCATTAGCCTATAATTTTATGCTGGCGCTGTTCCCGGCCATCATCTTTTTATTTACGCTGATCGCCTATATCCCGGTAACCGATTTCCAGCGAGACCTGCTTAGTGTTTTTGCGGAGATAATGCCTACAAACGCTTACGAAGCATTTAAAACTACCATTGAAGACATCATTAAGAACCAAAACGGCAAATTGCTTTCTATTGGTTTTATAACGGCCCTATACTTTGCTACAAACGGCGTTAGTAACCTGATGCAGGCCTTTAACAAATCATCGCTGATATTAGAAACCCGCACCTGGCTTAAAAGGCGCGTTATAGCGCTTTTACTTACCGTAGTTATAAGTATTGCGCTGCTTATAGCTATTGTAATTATGATAGCCGGGCAGGCGGTTATTGGCTTTATACAAGATAAATTTTACAGCAATTCGCACTATTGGTTTTACCTTATCGCGTTGTCGCGCTGGATAATTATACTGGTGATATTTTTCGTCAGCATTTGTATTTTGTACCGTTACGGCCCGTCTAACAAACGCAAGTGGAAGTTTATTAACCCGGGCTCTATTTTAGCCACCTCACTGGCCATATTAACCTCTATCGGCTTTACCTATTACACCAACAATTTCTCATCATACAATAAGGTTTATGGTTCCATTGGTACGCTCATCGTAGTAATGATCTACCTGTACCTAAACTCGCTCATATTGCTCATAGGCTTTGAATTAAATGCCAGTGTAGACCTTTCCAAGCGGAATATACGCATTGTTAAGCCGCGGTATAATAGCTTCAGATCACCCAAAACAGCGATTTCGCAGGCAAAAACGAACATTCCGCACAAATAACCCAATGGCGTACAGGAGTTTACAAGTAATTTAAAAAAAGTTAACATCGGGTTTGGCAATTCGCCCCGGATTTGTACTTTTGTCCCCGGAGAGCTGGCAGAGTGGTCGATTGCGGCAGTCTTGAAAACTGTTGACTGTAACAGGTCCTGGGGTTCGAATCCCTAGCTCTCCGCTGATTACAATATCAAAATACATTAAAAGCCTGCAAATCAAAAGATTGCAGGCTTTTGTATTTTAGTCAAATGGCTATTTTATTCGTCAATTCGCAACAAAAAGGTGCGTAATTCGGTGAGTAAAATCTATAAATTACTTACTCACCAAAACGAACTATATTATTGATAATCAAGATGTTCAATAAATGAACATCTTGTACAGGTCTGGTTGCAAGCTTAATTTTGTTTCACTTTTTAATGCTTTAAACATTATGAAAACTAATTTTAGCTTGCTTTTTTACTTAAAAAAGCCCAAGAACTACGAAAGTGGCTCAGTGCCGATCTACATGCGTATCACTGTTAATGGCAGACGCGCGGAAACTACATCAGGCCGTGTTTGTGACCCATCCGGCTGGAACAATATTGCCGGAAGACTTAAGGGCACTAAAGAAGAAGTGCGATCCTTTAATGCTTACCTGGACAATTTACAGGCACAAGTTTATGAGGCGCATCATTTATTAACCGCAGAGGGACAGGAGATATCTGCTGACAGCTTAAGAAGTAGATTTTTGGGCAAAGAAGAAAAATCTAAAATGCTCCTTGACGTTTTTAGAGATCATAATAAAAAAGTAGCGGCATTGGTTGGCAAAGAATATGCTGCCGGGACATTAGAACGTTATAAAACTTCTTTAAAGCACACACAGAATTTTTTGAATTGGAAATATAGTGTTGGTGACATCGACGTTAAGCAGATCGATCATGATTTCATTTCCAATTATGATTTCTACCTCCGATCAGAACGCAAGTGCGCTAATAACTCTGCCGTCAAGTACATCAAGAACTTTAAAAAAATCGTGCGGATATGCTTGTCCAGCGGCTGGCTGGATAAAGACCCTTTCCTAAATTACAAAGCAAAAGTTAAACGGGTAGACCGGACATTTCTGAACCAGGAAGAATTGCAATCTTTAGCAGATAAAGTGCTGGAAATTGACAGGGTAAGCCAGGTCAGGGATATTTTTCTTTTCAGTTGTTTTACCGGTATGGCTTACGCAGACGTAAGTAAATTAACCCGTACCGAAATCGTAAAGGGGCCTGATGGAGAGATGTGGATTTATGCGAAAAGGAAAAAGACCGATACGCTTACCCATATTCCTTTGCTGCCCTCCGCTTTAAGCATTTTGAAGAAATATGCTGACCACCCTGTTTGCGTCAATAAAAATAGAGCCTTACCGGTCATGTCTAATCAAAAAATGAATGCCTATCTCAAGGAGATTGCAGGTATTTGTGGCATTAACCGCTCACTTACCTTCCATATCGCCCGGCACACTTTTGCAACGACAGTGACGCTATCAAATGGCGTTCCCATTGAAAGTGTAAGTAAAATGCTGGGGCATACGAACATCAAAACCACACAACACTACGCAAAGGTATTAGACCTTAAGGTTGGTCAGGATATGGCACTCCTTAAACAGAAATACGCAAAGGCATAATCAAACAATTAATCTTTTTTAAAATTTAATTATATTTGTATGAGAACATTACATCAAACCATGGGCAGTACGACCACAAACGATCCACGATCTCTTCCGGCTATCGGGCTGTCAACCGAAGAACTTAGAATGCGGCTGCAACATATAACTGAAAAGGTTATCAAAGACACATGGGCTAAAAACAGCTATCTTACCTACTACGATGAAACGCTTTGCCCGGATGCCAGCTATGCTATCCATGCCTACCGCGACAGAAAAGAACTGGTTAAATTAGAAAACGGCGAGGCGCATCTGGTCAAAATATTATAGTCATGCCATCAGAGAACCCGCAATTATTAATTGTCGGGGGTCCGAACGGTGCTGGTAAATCTACCTATAGCGGAGGTTTATCGCCTAAAGGAGCTTTTGTATTTGATGCAGACATCATAAAAGCCCGTGTAGCGGCCCGTTTACCCGACGAAGTTCCAGTTGAGAGTATTCATTTCGCCGTCCAATCGGTATTCCTTGACTTTGTAGAAGAGGCGATCAAAAACAAGCAGAACTTTACCATAGAGACTAATTTCAGGGATAATGACCTCATGGATACCATAGCCCGTTTCAAACAAAATGGTTATAATACCAATATGATTTATCTGACGCTGCATGATGTCGAACTTTCGATTGACCGTGTTAAGCAACGTGTAAACGCAGGTGGCCATTTTGTTGACGAGGGTGGCATTCGTTATAACTTTGAAGAAGGATTAAAAAACCTGGAATACTTTGCTGGCCGGTTTGACAAACTCGATATTATCGATGCGTCAAAAGACCTTGGTCAATTCAGGCCGCTATTGAGTATTAAACAACAACAACTTGTTTACTTGAGCACTGATTTGCCTATTGGAGTGGAACAGACTATTGTCAATATCGCTGATCGATATAGAGATAATTCCAGGAATGAAGATAACGACGAGGATCGTGGTTGGGATTTTAACAGGGGAAGGTAAAGAGCCCATCAGGAAAAGCCGTTTCCACATTCCGCTATGCTGCATGGCGGAAACAGCTTTCCTTACCCGCGAAAGGACGTTGCTCGCTCCCTCACAACAACCTTTCTTTGCCGATTCTTTAATGATAATCCATATTCACCAGTTCGCGAATGTAGTCCAAACCGGGTCAAAAAAGCAAGGGTATATAAACGGTCAGCTGTGTTTTGCATTTTAGCGGACTAACCGCCCTTGCATTTTTGCCCGGTTTAGCGCTGTTGGTTGCCTAACTGTTGGATATGGCCTGTCTGTTCATTAGCCCTCGTATAAAATTCTTTTTAAACATACTTCTCCCAACCAGCTACCTGTTCTAAAAGCTGCCCTGCTGGCATATTAGGGTAATAAGTCATCACATATTCCATAAAAGCTTTAATATTCTCCGGCCGTTCGAATTCCATCACGGTGAGGACGAGCATCGGCCATCTTTTGGTTTGTGTCATAAAGCCGTATAGCGGAAGGTAAGGCGGTGAATAATGAAAAGAGTTCGCCACCAGTTTATCATAAAGGACCTTATTCATCGACTTTTTAAAATCCCTCAATAGGTCATAAGCAACAATATCCTTGCCGCCAGATTTGATCAGTTCACCTATAAAAGGCATCCCCTCATCCCAAAAGAAAGTATAAAGGTAACCCATAAAACCTTTTTCAGTGATATCACAAAGATCTTTGCTGTAGTAAGCATATTCTTTCTTGAATATCTCCAACGAGAAATCATCTTTATGTCTTTCAATAATAAAGTCGATCACTACATTTTCCCTGGCAATCACTTCAGCGAGTTCGGGCCCTTTAGGTTTTAAACCGGGGATATCGAGCAAATACCTTGCTTTAGAGAACAATTCAAAGTAGTAGCTTTTAAAAAAGATGGTTTTTCTTTCAAAGGTAACTTGTACATACAAAGGATGGGTAAGCTTTCCGTGAAAGTCAACTTCCTTTAACCGGTCATTCAGATAAGTCTTATAAGTGATCTTGTACACTTTTTTTAAATATTTTTTTTTGAGTGCTTTTGACCGTCATTGATTGACTTCTTTGATTTGATGCTGAAACTACAAAAATCAAAAGTTATCAAACTTAATCAAATCAGATTATTTCAACGGCTCAAATTTATGCATTTGTTTTGACGTATTTTATAATATCAAAACATATATTTACGTTTGTCCTTTATTCCTCTACCTGTTCAGCCATTTTTAAGCCTGGCTGAAAAGAAAGGATATTATTTATCAAATTATTTTAAGAATTACCTATGATGGCTATCGAATTAATTACCAAAGATGATCTGAAGCAGTTCAAAAGCGAGCTCTTGGACGAGATCAAAAAAATCATGAAACCCGGGTCGGGTGAAAGCAAGCAATGGCTAAAAAGCGTTGAAGTTCGAAAGATGCTCAGCATCTCTCCCGGCACCTTGCAGAACCTGCGGATCAATGGCACCCTACGCTTTACCAAGGTGGGCGGCATGATGTATTATAAACTGGAAGACATTAACAAAGTATTGGAAGGCAAATGAAATTCTTCACGCAAAACAAGTTCACTGCAGATTTATTCGCACCTGAATTTGTTCGTTGTGAGTTTGTTCATTGTGAAAAAGTTCTGGCTTTGGAGCGAATCAATTAAATAACATTTACTACCATATGACTCTATTAAAGAATGAAGTTGCTGCCTTTGGCAGCTTGTTGCGAAAAGCGGAAAAGGATAAATCATTATTCGCTACCCATATCAGCTTAATGGCGGCTTTGTTTGTCTTTTGGCAGAGGAACGGTTTTAAAAGCCCGTTTAATGTTAACCGCAAGGAACTGATGGCTTTCAGTAAGATTGCCTCTGTTGCCACTTATCATAAATGTATGCGGGAATTAGATGGCAGGGGCTATATAAAATACGCACCGTCCTTTCATCCAAAGACCGGCAGCCTTGTCTATTGGCTTTCACCGTTTACCTCAACCCCTATTATCTAAGTTCATGCGAAATTCAACAATTGGCAACCAAAATGTCTCACGGAACTTTTTCTCCCGGAACAATATCTCAGGCTACTTTTATAACTCCAACGTCCTTTCGAGAAATCGAAAGGAGCAAGCGGAAGCTGGGCGGAGCCCTGCTTTGCTTGCCCTACGCTACGCTGCGGGGGTTTTGCGTATCCTCCGGGGATACTTTGAATGGTTTTTCACGGCGAAACAAAAAGAAAAAGGATACTTGGCAGTATTCTGTATAACCATATAAAGGCATAATCAACAATGGAAGATATAAATGTAAGATCAGTAAGATACCCACTATTGGTTGACCAGAAGTTTGAGAAATTGGCACTTAAACTGGGCAGGACAAAGCGCCAGCTCTTTATTCAAATGGTCGATTATTTCTATAAAAGCAAAAAAGACCCGGCAGACCTTAACGATGAGGTATTAAAAAACACGCTGATGAAGAATCACCAGCAATATATTGGTTTTATCAAAACGCAGGAAAATATGTTGCTGGTTCCAATGAAATCACTAATGGACAGAATCGGTGAATCCCAGCGGCAGGTCATTGACCTTTTTAATACAGAAGTATTGCAACATAATGTAGATGTATTGAATAACCAACATGCGCTCGCGGCTATGTTCAGTGAAATTGCTAAATTAATGGAAGCGATATTACAAAGCCAAAAAAATAGGGAAACTTTAAAGGCTCAGTTCATGTCGATACTGGAGGGCTACATCAGATCAAGGGAAAGTTTTACGATAATGACCTTGGGTAAGGAAAAGGAAGAATTAATCGCAGTGGTTAAAGATCAGTTACGGTCATTATAAAGGGTATTTTATGTTTATCAATATCAGCGACAGTAAAGAAGCGGCCAATAAAGGAAGCAGTAGCTGGTTAGTGCATTACCTGGAAAAAGAGAACCGGCTGGATAAGAAAAATGAACCTGAGTATTGGTTTAACGGCAGGCAAATAAATATTGACCCTTATTTGGTTATGCAAACCATTGACAATAACATCGCTAAATTAGGTAAAGTGGATGCCAAATTCTTCCTGGTCAATATCAGCCCAAGCCAAAAGGAAATCGCTTTTTTAAAGGAACAATATAGCGATGATGGCGTAAAGGATCAGCTGAAAGGTTTTGCGGTGCGTGTAATGGATGCTTATGCGCAAAACTTTAAGCGGGAAGGAGTAAACAGCCACGAAGACCTGGTATGGTTTGCCAAGTTGGAGAACTATCGGTATTATTCCTACAATGACCCTGAAGTTAAACAGGGCTTTAAAAAGCGCGGCGACAGAAAAGAAGGAGAGCATATGCATATTCAAGTTATCGTCTCCAGGAAAGATGCGACCAATTTGATAAAACTTAGCCCAATGAATACTTCAAGGGGTAAAAACGAAGAACATTCCAAAAAGATGGGCCAGTTTGACCGCGTAGCTTTTAAACAAAGCGGCGAAAGTTTGTTTGATAGCTTATTTGAATTTGGCAGGCAGCTAAAAGATACAATGGCTTATGCCAATACGCAAAAGAACGGCAGTATAAAGGAACGGGTGGAAATGGATACGCAGGAAAAGGAAATGTCTATTTCTGCTGATGGCCTGCCATGGGACGAAGGATTGATCAGGCAGGCTGTTATTGACCAACCGGAAAATTTGATGAGCGAACAAATCCAATTTAATATAACTGGTGATGTAGATGATGAAGCGGTGCACGGAAAGAACAGGCATCGGCATAAGCCGCGTTGGCGGTAATGGTAAATAAGTAACAGAATTCACATAATTCGCTATGAAATCAAGCCCTAAGTAATACCTTATGAGCTATAAGCTCATAAGGTATAGCGCCGATTATAATTAAAAACTGATAATAGTAGTTTTCGCTTCACAAACAGATAGAAAAATATTAGTGCCGCCAGTCATTTTCGGCAGACGGGTCGCTGCACTACGTTTTACCGCGCCTTATTCAATCGCCGTCAGCCTCGCGGCTGTATTAGACGGAGTGAAATTCGCTCCTCATAGCACCCGTGCCTTTTCTTATCCCTTTTGGAATCCCATTTCATCGGGTCCGGCAAAGTTACCGACCGGCGGATGAAAAGTAAAAGCTGTATGAACAAAGCATTTGTGTTTTGTTTTTTAATGGTGCTTGGCCTTGACATTTCATCCGCCCTGCACTTTTGGTGCCTAAGCGGTGACAATGGGATGTGTGTGATTGGACAATTTGAAACACTCTCCATTTTTATGGTTACAGAAACCTGCTTATGGTTTGCGTTTTTACACCTGGAATCACAATAACCACAACAAACACAAGGAATAAGTCGTCTTTCATGATATGTGAGAGTTAATGATTTTAAATATAAGTGATTAGTTCTATAAACAATGCTCAGTAAATGCCGAAGCAAAGAAAATGTAATCGGTGATCTAATAACAAAAATGGGGCGTTCGAAGGCGATTTGCTTAGTTCGATAAGAAAGAGCGCTATGAAGAAACTACGAATTGCTTCTTTAATATTCGAAAAACACCTTCGTTTGCCAATGATCGTTGATGTCAATCCCAAAAATAGCTCTTATTTACCGCCTCTATCAACAGGTACGTCAGGCATATTATCATCTTTTTGCTTATCCTTTTTAAATTCAAGCTTGCCGAATTTATACATGAATGTGATCCCGAACGAGCGGAACGGAACTTGCCGCGAATTGGTTTGATAAAAGTTATTTCCGGAAGTCGTCGATCTGAAATTGATATATTCATTGAAAGGATCGGCTGCGCTTAATCCAATGCTGATCTTTTTATTAAGGAACTGTTTACGAACGGCCAGGTTATAGAATGCAAAGGCTGGCCTGGTTCCCTGGAGGTTTCTTTGCGATGAATTATAATTGCCGAAAATCTCTGCGGTAAAATCCTGGCCAAACTCATAAGATGCATTTAAATTTAAACGATACATAAACCCGCTAACCGTGGGACTGCCCGGATTTGCAGTGATCCTGTCGGAGAACATCATATTCGTGCGCAAATTCAATTTACTTGTAACCGGTACTGAACCAAATAAGCTAATGCCCTCGGTTGTCTCCGTACCAATATTATAGCGCTGGTTCAGATAAACGTTCGAGTACTTGGTGCCGCCAACGCTCAGCGTATCATAATGCGTAGTGAATGACTGTATGTCGTTACTATTGTACCGGTAAAACGCGCTAATAATAATATTGGCCCCTTTTGCAAAAGATTTGTTATAGGCAAGCTCATAATTATGCCCTATTTCGGGTTTCAGGCTTGGATTTCCGGTACTGATATTGTGGGGATCACTTATATTGTAAAAAGGGTTTAGGTCGCCATCGTCAGGCCGTTCTATACGGTAAGCATAGCTCAACTTAAATGATTGGGTTTTATCTATTTTGTGCGAAAAGACAATAGATGGGGCCACAATATTATACGAGGGGATTTGCGCTCCCGGAAAATTGGATGAAATAGTAGTGTATTCGTCCCTGAGGCCGACTTTACTGTCAATAAATTTATTGAACATAGAGAATGTTGTCGACAGGTAGTAAGCATAAACTTTATTCTGATATTTAAAACCGTAGGTTTGATTAGCATCAGGAACAAAATTAACGCCCGACAGGGAATCGGTAACCACTGTATTATTAATATTGTCAAATTCACCCTTAACACCGGTTTCCAACGTAAAGTTGTCGCTTACCGGCCGAACATAGTCAATGGCAATCTCTGTTTGATGATCTCTCCCTGGATTATTACTGCGCAGTCCTGACGATTTATAGCCTCCGTTTAAATAATCCTGCTGCTGAAAAAAGTTAACTGTATTATTACCAAAACTGGTATTATAGGATATATCCAGCTCCTGGTCCTCTTTTTTAAACAATTTCTTGTATTCCAGGCTGTAATCGAAGCTTTTTTCACTAAAACGGCTGTCAGAATTCCGTACGCTGAGGATATCCGATGCTATCGAGTTGTTGCTGAGGTTGGTTATGACCTGTTCCTGGTTTGTAAGCCCATTGTTGTGATTAGAAAAATGATTATAACCAAATGAAGCAGTTAACTCATCCTTTGGGGTTATGCTCCAGTTAAAATTTAACCCGGTGCGGTAGCCTCCCCGGTTAAAGGCGCTGTTTCCCCTTTGAAATAAGCGCGTGGAAGTATCTCGCCGGCTGTTATACGACAGGTTGTCGGAAGTATTGATCGTATTGGTGTTAACTTGCTCATTACCGCTAAAAGAGGCATTTACACCAAAGGTGCCTTTACGGATATTTAAATTTAATGAACCGTTATCGCGTCGTGTGCCTGCCGAAAGATTAATCGTTCCGTTTACTCCTTGCAGTTTATTATCCTTTAGTATGATGTTAATAATGCCCCCTGTGCCGTTTATATCATATTTTGCTCCGGGGATGGTAATTACTTCGATGCTTTTAATTTGATTTGCGGGTATGGTTTGCAAAGCATCGGTCACGCTGGAGCCGAATATCGTCGATGGCTTACCATTTATGAGGAAGCGAATACTTGGGCTACCCATAAGCTGCACATTCCCATCAATATCAACGGTTACCATTGGCACCTTCCTTAATACATCAATCGCAACACCTCCTTGTGATGTTAGGTCGTTAGCGGTATTATAAACCAGTTTATCAATCTTATTTTCAATAGTTGGCGCTGCTCCTACCACGGTTACGGTCTGCAATTGATTTCGGATAGGGGCAAGTAATATCCTCCCCAATGAAATATCCTGTGAATTATCATTAACTACTACCTGATCGATACTCTTACGCCTGTAACCTAAGAAATCAATTGCGAAACGGTATTCTCCCGGCCCAACGCCTTTAATTGAAAAGTTTCCCTTAGAGTCTGTCACTGTACCGTTAAATGGGGCTTTGTTACCTTTTTTAAAAATACTGATGGTTGCGTAATCAACCGGTGCCCCTGTAATCGAATCGATAACAGTGCCCAAGATCTGACCCTTGAATTCAGCTGAATAAGCGCTCGCTTTCGATAAAAAAGAAAAAAGAATTAACAACGCCGTGAAAATATTTTTCATAAATGGAGAATGGTGATGTCCAAAAATGAAATAGCAAGTTGGATTAAATTTGAATATTAACGTATGTTTTAATATTGTTACAAATAGATTGTAACTGTTTAATCAATTTAATTAAAAGTGCTTTAATTATTCCAGGAATCTTAGATTAGGTAGTTGATTTGAGCGAAGTGAGTTCTATTATTTGTTATGGTAGTTAAAATCTAACTAATCAAAAATCGGGGCTAAAACTAAACTTGACCCCGTAGGGAGTTATACCCGGATGATCTAAATAATTGAACCGCTTGATAATATCAATCCGTAAAATTTTAAAAATGTTCCCTATCCCGGCTCCGGCTTCAATGTATGGTGTATTACCAAATGCATAAGTGCCGTTGGTTGAGGTTGTGCCGGCAGGAAAGTCATATAAATCTTTTGTGTACATAGGATTGTTTTCATTGCGCAAACCACCGTATAGCGCTTTAAAGGACAAATATTCACGCCATTTCAGGTGTTTGACGAGAGGGATCTTATTTAGGAAAAAGCCATTGAAGCTTTGTGTGAAATTGATGCCCGCGTAATGATCACTTACAAATTCCAGGTAATACATTTTGTTGTAAGCATCAGGATCGTACGCGATAGATTCGTTGGCAGGACTTATATTTAATAATGGAAAAGGGACTTTCCCGATTAAAAAACTCCCAAGCAACGTTACATCTGCATAACCCAGTTGTGACATGTAAAAGCGCTTCTCGATACTGGCGTTGATATTGGTAAAACTGTAAGAATTATTAGCTACGCCTTTTATCCCTTGGCGGATCAGCAAGTTCATTATCGGGTATTTACTGTGAATTGTCGTACGGTCAGTAGTGCCTTGTATCACTTGCTCATGCGGCGCGTAACGGAATCCAAGATTAACTTCATTTGTTACTAAATTATTGATCAATGTATGGTTCATATCATTGAGCCGGTAAACGAGGTTTCCGGCGGCTTGCTGATTCCAGCTCTTCAGCGCCAAATCAAAAGAGAAATGATTGTCAAATTCCTTAACATAATCCACTTTAATGATCTTGCTGTATATGAAATAATCGCTTGCTCCCGATTGGAATGATGACAACGGCGGCTGTGAGGTGTTGATAGAAAAGTTTTGTCCGGGAATACTGATATCGTATTGATAACTGACTTTAAAATAATCGTTCGGGTAACGATAAAAAGGGATCTTGTTCAGTGATAAATAGGCGCTCACATTATACTTGAGCTGTTTATCCTTAGTGCCATAACCGATATAACTATCAAGATAAAAAGACTTATCAAACTGGGGTGTAGTGCGTCCGCCGATTTGGAAGCGTGATCCTTCGAGGTTGTCGAAGGAAAAAGCATCAGTAAGCTGGCCCAGCTGCACGGGTCCAAGATTGGCATAGTTTCCGACAAAAGTCGTGGCAAGCCATGAAGCAACCTTATAGGAACGCATACTTTGCAACCTGTTCAAACGGGCATAGGTCTGGGCTTGCCCGGTTGCAAGAGTATCAGCACGGTGTTTTATCCAAAAAGTGGTATCCCGCTTATCCGCTTTTATCATTGTCTGATTGCCTTTGCCCCGGTAAAAATTGGCCTCCAATGGCTCGTTCAGTTTGTAATTTGAATAAAATACCGTTCGTTCCCCAAACACGCCTGTGCCTTTGTTCCGTAAAATTCCAAAATCAGCTTTAACATCACTTTTGCTGAGGTAATATCGCCCACCGGGGAACGGCTCAAAATCCAGGCGTATTTGAAGGTTACGCATAAAGTTGATATTGATCTGTTTATTTATATCCAGCTCGCAGGATTCCACTGCGTAATTCCCGTCCAGCGTAACCGTCAATTTGCCTTCAAACAATAAATCGCCTTTATAACGGGGTGTAAAACTAAGTTCAACCAGTTTTCCCCTATCCGATTGTAAGGTATCCAGGATAAAAAACTTATAAAATTCTGGCGCATGGTCAGCAATAGGGCTCAAGAACTGGTTGGTGATGATAAAAATATTATTGGAATAAATATCAATATTATTGCCATACAGCCGATTAAGGTAAATATCAACGCCAACAGTATCAATGAATTTAATGATATTGATCTGCTTTTCGGCGTTCAGTATCTGTATGGACTTTGGCGGATCTTTCCGATAATAGTTTTGAAATACTTTTTCACTGATGTAAACCGGTAATGTTGTTTTGGGTTGCTCGTTAATGATCTGCGTCGTATCGAGCATGAATTTATACTTATTAAAAAAGCGGCTCCGGATGAGTTTAGAAGGCAGATCGAATAAAGACAACCCAATCCGCTCGTACTGGTCGTATTGCAGGAAATCGGAATGTTCCATTCGGTTTTGCTCTTTGTGGTCAATTACCTGCTGGATAAGTTCTACCGCAGGATTCCCCTTGTTCCTGTAGCGGCCTCTTTTACCGGATAAGATGGAAACTTCCTTTAACTCGGTCTGACTGCTGTGCAAGCGAATCAGCAGGCCATTCGTTTGGCCCGCTTTGATCGTTTTTGTGACGGATTGATAGCCGATGTAGGAGAACAACACACGCGTATATGAACCTGGCGCAACTAAAACAAACTTACCTTGCTTATCAGAGCTGGTTCCGTACCCGCTGCTCATATACCGGATACTAATTGCTGGAAGGGGTTGGCCGGAAATAGCATCCGTTACCTGCCCTGTAACTCGCGTAATTATTCGAGTTTTAGCATGGTTTATTCTATCTGTATCCCCGATGTGTTTTAACTGCTCATTCGCCTTCTTCAGGCTGTCTGCCTGCTGGGCGAGACCCCACACCGGTGCCAGCATTAGGAAACAGTAAATTAGTCTACTTGGCTTATTCTTAAACAAGCACCTTAGCAGCAGATGTGATTCCAGCGCATCGACTATAGGTTTCGCTGTAGCATTCCCAAAAAGAGTTGACAATTTATTTAATAATTAGCGTAAACGGCGAACGGTTAAGTATTTATGCATCCATATAAAGAATTGAAAAAGAATAATTTTATTTGTGATGCAAGGTCAACCTCAAATCTGAATTGTTTTTGAATTGTGGGCGCATTCACGCCCCTTTTCAGTTTTAAACATTTAAGGAGATTATCGATATGGTAAGCTCACGTCAACACGATCACTACACCTAATCTCTGATGACTTGTTCGATTTCAGAAATAAATCAGATTTAGGAGCTTTATTTATAAATGGTTAACGCAATGGTATGAAATTATTGGTAATTGAAGATGAAAGGGAGATATCCGAAAGTATTTGCCAGTATTTTGCAGGAGAAGATTTCCTTTGCGAAACAGCATTTGACTATCGCGCTGCTATTGAAATGATAAATATGAATGAATATGTCTGCATTTTACTGGACATTACCTTGCCTAATGGGAATGGCCTTGATATTTTAAAAGAGCTAAAAAAAATGGAAAAGGCGGATGGGGTTATCATTATTAGCGCCCGTAATTCGATGGATGATAAGATAAAGGGCCTGGAGACCGGCGCGGATGACTATTTGGTGAAACCATTTCACCTGCCGGAATTAGGAGCACGGGTTGCATCCATTATTCGCAGGAGGTCGTTCGGCGGTAAAAGTCAGATTGCTCTTGACCATTTAGTACTGGATGTTTTTAAAAAAACGCTCAAACTAAAAGATGAAGATATCCCATTGACCCGTAAAGAATATGAGTTGCTGCTTTACTTTATCGGGAATAAAAATAAAGTAGTGACCAAAGAAGCTATTGTCGAACATTTGTGGGGCAGCCATATCGACATGCT
This sequence comes from Mucilaginibacter gilvus, assembly GCF_004054195.1. GTDB lineage: Bacteria > Bacteroidota > Bacteroidia > Sphingobacteriales > Sphingobacteriaceae > Mucilaginibacter > Mucilaginibacter gilvus. Next base: position 107,611 of record NZ_SBIW01000031.1, read on the forward strand.
GGATAACTACGATTTTATTTATGCACACATCAAAAATCTCCGAAAAAAGCTGGTTCAGGCAGGCTGCCCGGATTATATCAAAGTTGCCTATGGTTTGGGTTATAAATTTACCATACATTAACCATGGCCGCTCAACTGTTTACCCGTTATAACCGTATCAATCTGCCGATCATTCTCGGGATCTTCTTGCTGTCAGGCACAGGATGTTACTTCTGGATCGATCATATCCTGATCGCAGATTTAGATGAAAGCCTGAACGAACAGGCGCAAAAGATCGATCAGTATATTGATGCCAATAATGCTTTCCCTAAGCCGGAAATGACAGATGAATGGGAGTTCAGCTACCGAAAGATCAATACACAAACCTTCCCGGCGCGCTTTGAAACTACAGAACAGTATGATGCAGACGATAAAACCGACATCCAATTCAGGAAGATCACTTATAGTCATCCATCGGGCAATAATAACTATTTAATTACCATATCCAAATCGCTGGAAACTGTCGGTGGGCTTTCCCGGTCTATTGCGCTGACCACCATGATTGCCCTACTGTCGGTTATTTTTGTCACTCTGCTTTTAAGCCATTTTGTTTTGAAGAAGCTATGGATGCCTTTTTACCATACACTTGACCAGCTTAAAGTATTCAGGTTATCGAAACGACAGGAGGTAACATTTAAGGAAACGGGGACAACCGAGTTTGAGTTCATGAACAAACAGTTGGGCGAACTGATTGGCAGCGCAGAGAAGGATTATATCCTGTTAAAAGAGTTTACTGAAAATGCCTCACATGAAATGCAAACTCCTGTCAGTATTATCCGGTCTAAACTTGATGTGATTGTTCAGGGAGAGAACCTTTCCCCGATACAGAGCGATGCTATCGGAAGTATTTACCAGGCCGTAAGAAGATTAACCAACCTCGGCCAGTCCTTATTATTGCTTGCGAAAATAGAAAACAACCAGTTTATTGATAAGCAGACCTTTGACCTGAAAGATAAGCTTAAAAATAAAATTATACAATTCGAGGAGCTTTGGATGGAAAAGGACCTCCGTATAAATCAGGAGATTACTTCATCGATGATTTCTGCTAATCCTGATCTGATCGATATTCTTCTTAATAATGTGCTGAGTAACGCCAGCAGGCATAATAGTCCAGGCGGAGATCTTAATATATTTTTAAGTGCCGGCAAACTAGTCATAGGCAACAGTGGTCCGGGAGAGCCGATTGATCCACTCCGGATATTTTCAAGGTTTTATAAACAAAATCAGCATAGCCAGAGTAACGGACTTGGACTGGCCATTATCAAACAAATTTGCGAACAGTCAACCATCGCTATTAACTACCAGTTTGCAGATCGAAAGCATATATTTACTTTTAAATGGTAGACATTGGTGCTAATAATGAATACAATTCTATTTACTTTATCAGAATCGAATTTTATTCAGCGTTTACCTCACGCAACAAATAATAAAGCAACGAACGAGGCCTGCAAAAGCTTTGGCATTAAAATTTATGCGCAAATCTGGCAATAGGTATCTATTTCTTAAGAAAACGTTAAAACGGAATTGAAATCCATCACGCTATTTTGCTGATCGGTGTGTTACCGGGTTTAAATAGAAATAGCTAAGCAAATACAGACATAAAAGCCCCAGCAATAAGCCCCCAAGCACATCGGTAAACCAATGCGCACCCAAATATATCCTGGAAACAGGCACGGCGAATATGAGCAACAGACTGCAGCCTGAGACTGACAAACGAACTATTTTGTTTATCGCGGACAACCGGAACATAAGTAATATTAGAAATCCAAAAAACACTATGTAGAATACGACATGGCCGCTGGGGAAACTCTGCTGCCGAGTTTTTTCCAGGATGTTTACGAGGGAAGGCAAGGGTCTGGGACGATTAACCAGAAATTTAATAATGGAGCTTGCCAACCCGGATAAGAGAGTGAGAATTGTAAACAAGGCCTCCCTTTTGTATTTAAATATAAAAAATAGGGATGCAGCGATGATAACCAAAAATACAGCGTTCGGCATATAACCGAACCAACTGACCCCTTTCATTGCCATATCCAATGGGTGATTGCTGTGTTCCTGGATCTCCCCAGAAAATTTGAGGTCCAAGTTTGAAAGAGGATCAATAAGAACAAAAGCCGTAAGCAACAAGAAGCCGATTGTGATGGAGGATAGCAAATAAACTATTAGACCTTTATTAAAATCAGGAAGCTTTATTTTCATCAATTGAGATTTAAAAATCAAGTGTAATATTATTCCTTTTTTTGGCTGTGAAAGATGGGTTCATATTAACTACTAAAACAAAGTTGTGGTGAATCCAATACTAAGGGCCATTTCGCTGCGGTTGGCTAAAATATCATTATTTGAGAAGCTGTTTTGATAACGTGATGGTTCTACAATCAGCGCGAAGTGTTTGGCCAGATAAAACTCCAGGCCCGCAGTTAATTTGACCGAAAGCGCCTGTTTGGTGGCTTGAAAAAGTACAAAACCGCTTTCGTTACTGCTAACAACATCATAACCTCTGATTCCGAAGCCTGGTTGAAGCAACACATACCAGCCGATTCGCCCATACCTTTTCCGGTATCCGGCACCAGCCAAAAAATAGGTGCGGTGCATGTTGCCGCTTTTCACATTAGTCGGCAGCTCCGTAGTTGCACCGCTGTATTTATGCGTTACACCGTCATAATTAAACCGGTAAAACAAAGATCCGTCATTGTTAGAACGGTACTCAATGGCAGTGTTTAGAAGCAAACCGGGTTGATAACTAACCATAGCGCTTTTGGGTTGAATACTTACGCCGATTAAACCCGGAAAATATAGTCTGGAAGCAAAATTCTCCTGCTGGGCTAAAGCATTGCGGGTGATCAGGAGTATGATAAATATACCAATATACTTCATCTTAGACGATGCCGGGCTGCTATTGCTCAACGGGAACTTTTCTTTTTAGTTTTTGAAAGGGGATTTTTAATATCGGGATAAACCGGGAATTGATCGCGGGATCCATATGGGTATCTATTCCAAAGTTTGTGCTTTGAACGGGTAGTTCCTTAAATGTTCCGAATAACCTATCCCAAATACTTAAAACATCTCCATAATTTCCATCGGTATAAGGTAATTGGTAATGATGGTGAACGTGGTGCAAATTGGGTGTGATAAAAAGGAATCCCAACAGCCTACCCACTGGCTCAGGTAATCGAAATTGGGTGTGAGCCAAGATATTAAAAAAGGTTTGAAACACCTGTCTGATCATCAACAGTATCAAGTTGGGGCCGAGCAGAAACACCCAAAGAATTAAGAAGCTTGTGCGAATACAGGTCTCCCCGGGGTGTTCGCGAACCGTGGTAGAAACATCAACCTGCAGGTCACTGTGGTGAACCAAATGAAACTTCCATAAAAAGTCAATTTTATGCATAATCACGTGATAGCTATATTCCCCGAGGTCAAGTAATAAAAACAAGCTTATATAAAACACCCATTTATTTCGGTGAAAAGGAATGTGGTTTATTAGTCCCCAATGATGGGTGGCGTCCCAATTCATGACCAGGATGACAAAACTTGTTAAAAATAACTGAATAGGTAAAGCGGTAAGTATAAACCTGGCGTTTAAAAAAGTATGCCGTAGTTTTCTTACTGTAGCTGTCGTGCAGAAAATAATTTCTGCTATCCAAAGTAAGATAATGACAAGTGTATAAAAAATTACTTGTGATAAATCTTCATGTTGGAGTATTAAGGTGTGAATCTGCATTGCGGGTTCTACGGGATATACCTATAGTGGACTAAGGTATATTTCAATTCTGAACAAAAGTTGTATTTTCAGTAATCCTGAAACCATTTTGCTATCAATGCGTGTGAATTTAACAGTTTGGTTATTAAGCTATTAGAATATAAATCATTAATGTAAGAATACGGCAAATATTAGTTCTTAAGCAAACACGCCCCGATTGACTTAGTTTTTTTACAACCTGATTTGTGCGGAAATTTTAATACCAAAATTTTTCGGTGATCCATTTACCGAATTTAAATTATCCCGGTAGGTTAGCCGGTGGATAAAGTCAACCCGCAAAAATTTAAATATATTTTCAACACCATACCCAGCTTCTATATATGGGTTATTACTTAATCCTTTTAAGGCGATGGATTGGTTATCAAAAATATTTATCTTATTATTTCTGGAAATGTCCCCGTATAACAGATTCGCGGTACCAACCAGCCGCCATTTAAAGTTTTTGATCAGCGGCAGGGAGTTGAGTAAAAGCCCCTCAAAATGCTGCGTATAACTCAGACTGGCGTATTTGTCACTCGCAAATTCAAAAAAGCGCATGAGGTTAAAAGCATTGGGATTGTAAATGAAAGTTTGGTTACCTAAGTGATTCTCCAGTAACGGATAGGGTACAGTGGACGGGATATAACCGGCAGAAAATGAATATTTCCCCCTGCCCAAACCACCTAATTTAAGCGTTTGGCTGACGTTTAAACTGAATTTCTGGTAACTGAAGTCCCCACCTAACGCGCCCTTAAGCCCGAGTGTATATCTAAAAGTAAATACGGGTGCTGTTATATTACTTTTTAGGTGTATTGCCCGGTTGACTGTTTCAGATAACAAAGGTTGCGAACCCGGTGACCATTGCGTTTCCAGTTGCAGTTCAGAAACCACAAGCTGGTGGCTGATGCCGCCTTTCGGATCATTAAACTGGAAAAGAAATTGAGGATCAAGCGACCAGTTGGAAATGCTGACCTTCTCGGTGAAACCTTTAAACAGGTCCCTTTTCAGGTAAGCCGTCACGATATCCTGGTCAAATACTTTTCTTCTGTCAATCTTGCCAAAGCGGGTAAACGCCGAAAACAGGTTATTTCGCTGGTAAAGATAACTATCGCTCAATAAAGCGACCTGGTTAAGGTCATGTGTAAAACTGATGCCGGCCTCTGTCCAGTTTTTCCGTGACAATATAAAATCTACACTGGTTCCGAATTTTACATCCTGGTCTTTAGTTCCATAAGCCAGGTAACCACCCAGTATCCATTTTTTATTGAAGCTCGAATTGGTTTTAAACCCGACGCGGATGCGGTTTCCCTCCACATTGTTATAGCTGTAAGAGTTCAGCAACGGCCCAATACTGATGTCTCCTTCGCGATAATAACCATTGATCAACAGATCAGCGGCCATCAGATAATTCCTGACGGTCGGTATGGATTTGACCGTATCGATCAGGTGATAGACTGACTTTTCCGCGAGTGTCAAAGAATCAGGCCTGTTCATATCCCAATAGCGTTCATCCTTCGTTTGCGCATTATCCGCAACCGAGATAGTGTTCTTGAAGAAATCGGGAGGATATACCCTATTGGAAATTGTATTTTTATTGACTGTATATATTTTAGCCAAAAAGCCGCTGCTGCCACTGGTCAATTGGCCTACTTCCAACAATATCCGTGTTTTTTGGGGCAACCAGGGCTCATCGGGCTTTCCGCTTTCCATTTGCTGTTGAACAGCTATCTGGTGGATAAAATTAAGATTAGCCGAGGGTTCTATCGTCGCTTTAATTTGGTAGAGTGCATAATTCTCTACGGCTATCCAGATCGTGCCGGTAAAGGCAAGGTCCTGCGGACGTTTTGGCTTAAATGAAATCTGGTAACAGGTTTTACCATTGACTACAGCGTTCCGGTTATCCAGCTCATAATCATACCAACCTTTCCAGCTGTCACTCAATGGGGAAGCGAAATCCTTGCCAGCGGCGCTTACAAAGTTTTTATAAAAATTATATTGCTGGAATGAGCTGCCGGTAAGTTGTGCAAGCAACGTGCCGTCCTCAAACCCGATACCATTGGTTTTAGTCCGCCTGATGTCCTCTCTTTTCGCTTCCGGCTTACCCTGGTAAAAGAAATCGGATATCGTTTCAGAAAGGAATAAGGGCAGAACCGGCATTTTATCCGCGTCTGTGATCTTGAGGCTGTCAGCCAGTGATAAGGCCTTTTTAATAAATTTCTTCCTCAGCAGTTTCTCGCTGAGATGATTGGCATCAAGCTCAATGCGGCTGTAGCTTTCATATTCATAGGATTGCAGGCTCCGGGGATCATTTCCTGCCTTGTGACGTATGACCTCCTTCATGATCGCCCAGGCGGGATTGACGTAGCCTTTTGGACCAATTCTGACTTCCTGCAAGATTTGTGAGGATGGCTGAAGTTGTACATTTAAAGTCTGCACAAGAGTGCTACTGATCAAAACCGACTTCGGCTGGTAACCGATAGAACTGATGGTAACGGAATCTTTAATCCTTGTTAATTCCAAATGAAAATTACCATCAAAATCAGAGTGGGTTCCAACGGATGTTCCTTTGACAGCAATAGTTGCATAAGTCACGGGGTCTTTGGTATTGGCATCGGTAATTTTCCCTGTCAGAGTTATTTTCTGCGCGGATGCTAATTCCCCAACCATGGAAATTAAAAAGACAAAGACCAATATTTTAACCTCAAAAACCATAACCGTATAACGTAGCAATCGGTAACAAGTTCGTTACGGATTCTGATTATTTTTTGAATCTTAATCAGATCCTGCCTGATTCGGATAAATAAAAAAGGATGCCCGTAGACATCCTTTAATTCGCTTGTTTACGAAAGGGGTTAATCTTTTTTTAAGAAGTTTCCTTTTTCGTCAAATACCAAATCTTTTCCTTTAACTTCGGCCTCATACATCAATGTACCTTTGGCATCGGTTACCTTGCCGGCTTCAGTAATTTTTACGCCTTTATAGTGTTGCTTTACGTACATTGCTACACCAGCGGGCAATTCACTGGGCGAAATAGCAGCTACCTGTTCAACGAAAGTGCCGGACGGCGTATATTGAACAGACATATCTTCACCGGATTTTCCACCCCAATTTGCTTCAAAATTCCCCTTTTCCTTTTCCCAGGTAATTTTAGTGGCTTCAGGATACTTTTTCATTAATGCTTCTCTAACCGATGTTGGCACAAGTGCACTTTTAACTGTTTGAGCAATCGTTAATGTTGTAACGCTCAAAAGCACTGATAAACTTAAAATGATTTTTTTCATATGATTTTTAATTTCTCAATGTTAATACGCCTTTCTGAATTTTCTTTGAACTGGTAAATAAAACTTTAATTTAGGAATAGCTGTTATATTAGTGAGTGTTAATCAATCACATCTTTTTTTGTCCGTGTAAGAAATATAACCGTTGCCAGTATGGCAGCCAAAAAAATAGCGCTCGTGACAGCTGTACCAAGTCCCAATCCGCCGTCTTTTGTCGATTGTGACAAGAAATCTCCGATGGATGCACCCAATGGTCTAGTTAAAATATAGGCTATCCAAAATGCGAGGATCTCATTCAATTTTAAATATTTGTAGCCAACATACACCATACCAATCATTGCACCGAATATAATTGCGGAAGGCCAGTAGCCAAATTTAAAGGTCTCCGCAAGCAAGTCGCCAGAAGCGGTTCCTAATGCGAATGTGAAAAGGATAGTGAGCCAGTAAAAGGCTTCGCGCCTAATAGTATCAATTTCGTGAATGGAAAGCGTCTTTTCAACCCAATACCAAATGGCAAATACTGCCGCTAAGATGACACTGAAAACAATTGTTGTGGTGATCAGTGATATACCTATGTTATCGGTGAGGTTATCGGTAATTAGGGTGCCAACAACACTAATGAGTACAACAGCAGTCCAATAATACGCCGGTAAATATTTTCTGGATTTGAATTGAAAAAAAAGAGCACCTACCAACAGCAACCCCATAACCAGCGTAGTACCGGTAAGGCCGAGATTTAACTGCGTATTCAAAAAATCGGCTGCAGTTTCACCTACCGTGGTGCATAATATTTTAATGATCCAAAAATAAAGCGTGATTTTTGGAACCTTGTTTAACATTTCTTTTGTTGCTATTTTCATGAGTTAAGTTGATACCGTCTTGGGAGAGCTAAAAGCAATAATTGCTACAACTGGTTGAAATAGAAATTGTTTGCTTTTAATTGCGGATATTCTAATGATATGACATATTTTTATTTTCACCGGCAAAGCATAGAATTGCTTAATTAAAATAAGCCGCTCAACGGCGTGAAAATAAAAAATTTCTCGTTAGCATAGATCAATAGTCATAACAGGTAGGTAGTAATGAAATGTACAAAGTTTTGGAAGTAATAATTCGTTTTTGTATCTTTACAATAAGATTTGCAATTAATCTGTATTAAAAAAGTGGTGCGTATTTCGGTGAGTAAGAAATTATATCCACATAACATATTGAATTTCAAGGCGGTTTAAGGGCGTTACAAATCCCTAGCTCTCCGCTGATATACATATCAAAACATCTAAAAGGCCTCAAATCGTTGATTTGAGGCCTTTTCTGTATCTACCACCCTACCAAAACATTCATATAATCGCATAATTCTATTGAGTAATTCGTTGAGTAAATTAAATTTAAAAAAAAGACTCAATGGAAACGCTACAATTAACTGATTTACAACATGTTCGATAGCGAAACATCTTGTTAATTCTGGTCTCAAAATCGACATTTGTTCACCATAAAAATTGTTACTTATGTTAGAAAAAAGCTTCGGGTTATTATTCTTTATGAGAAAGCCCAAGAATTACCAAGCCGGGATGTTACCTATTTACCTTAAAATTACTGTAGATGGTCAGCCAAAAGAACTTTCAGCCAAAAGAAAATGGGACCCTACCAAATGGAGTACTGCTTCAGGCAGAGCTTTGGGTACTAAAGAAGAATCTAAGGAACTTAATTACTATTTGTGCGCGCTTGAACAAAAAGTTTATGAAGCAAAGAAACTGTTAATGGAAACTAATAAACCAATTACAGCTATCGCTATCAAAAACATTCTTACCGGCCATGATGAATCACGAAAAATGATTTTAGAGTTATTTAAACGCCACAACGAGCAAATGAAGGTACTTACGGGTACAGACTTCGCACCAGGCACTATCGAACGATACAACACGTCTTACGAGCATACTAAGGAATTCATAAGATGGAAGTACAAAGCATGTGATAAAGAAATTAAAGAGTTGGACTATGAATTTATAGAACAATATGCATTTTGGTTGAAAGCAATTCGAAAATGCAATCATAATACCACAATGAAATACTTGGGCAACTTTAAAAAAATCGTTTTGATTTGTGTTAAAAATAAATGGTTGCCTGGGGATCCGTTTGCCAATTTTAAGCTTACTAAAAAAGAGGTGGAAAGAACCGCATTGACCGATATCGAATTGAAACGAATAATCAATAAAAACTTTGAAAGTGAACGTATAACCCAAGTTAAGGACATGTTTCTATTTAGTTGCTATACTGGTTTGTCATATGTCGATTTGCAGCAATTAAAAAAAACTGATATTGGGCTGGGGGCTGATGGGGCTCAGTGGATTTTCACGAAAAGACAAAAAACAAAAATTTCTACAAATGTTCCATTGTTAAAAGCTGCCCTAAATTTATTGTCAAAATATAGTAACCATCCAAAATGTAGTGTATCCAATTTGGCCTTTCCTGTTTTGACCAATCAGAAAATGAACGCTTATCTTAAAGAAATAGCTGATTGCTGTGGAATTAAAATGAATTTAACCTTCCATATCGCAAGGCATACATTTGCGACGACAGTAACGTTGAGCAATGGTGTCCCAATTGAATCAGTATCAAAGATGTTAGGTCATTCTAATTTACTTCAGACGCAGCATTACGCCAAAACGCTAGATTTAAAGATAAGTCATGACATGAACCAGTTAAAAAGGAAGTATGATGAAATGGAAAATCACTAAGTCCGTATTAAAAATCTCTAAAAAAATCACTGCCTTTTAGAAATGAAATACTGTGATCCACGTTTAGAGTCAATTACCGTTAAGAAAACCTTTTATTTTCTTAACGGTAAAACGGCATCGCACCTCAAATATGGAACTAGCACACGGAGTATATTTTTTTAGAAATGAGTATTGAAAATTGAATGCGAATTTAAATTGTAGAATTCTTGCAAATTACATTTATGCGAACTAAATTTAAGGCAGAAGGCTCAAAGTCACAACCTTATCAGAATTTTTATATAGGCTTGTTGATTTGAATAGGATATTAATTCAGTTCATTACCAGCCAGGCATTAATTTCGGGCATGATGTCGCTGATCGTGATCGCTATAATCAATTTTGCCAACCAGTTCTTCTTTTATATGGTAGATGCGATCATAACTTTTCACCAAAAAACAATGCCGGTAATATAGGCAGGCAACCCATTAAATTCTTCATTGATCATCATGCCCGGTTAAAGCAGGTTGCTACTTTGATCTGGTTCCTTGATTCTGCTTTGATGCTGTATGGAATGTGGCTTGGTGATATCCGTTGAAAATTTCTTGTATGAAAGCATTTAAAATAGCCTGTTACCTGCTGCTAATAACTTTTATCACTGTTATAGCCATATTTTGCTGGAGAGAATATAGGTTTTATCCGCAACAAGGGCTTTCTGATATTACCCAGTCGCAAAATTATCCCTACAGCCGCTATAGCAGCAGCAACGGTAAGGTTTATTATCTTAAAGTCGAATCGGGGTACTTTCTAGATTGCTCAGCAGTCCCTATTTCTATCTGATTGTAGCAATAGGTTCGTTTTTTAATTGTTGTTAGAGGTTACTCTAGCCAACAACAAATTTTATTTAGTCTCTGATACTAACATATAAAGACGGTTAATTTCAGGATCTAATTTTGCATTAATTGATTTCATCGACGCCATCTCAATAAAACTAAAATTCTGCTGGCCTAAGGTTGGAGAAAAAGTTTCGCCGGACATGAAACGGATATAAACTTCAGGTGTGATCCAATAATATGCTCGGGTATCGCCATTGTCAGTAATTTTTTTGGTTGGCTGATGGTATTTGGCTAAAAGAGTCTTCAACACTTTCTTTGTTGTAGCGGTTAGTTGCGTACCCGCATAATAGGAAGTAATCGCACCGCCCGCCCCTGTTATGCGGACTTCTTCTTCCATATTGGCACCCTCAAAAAGGCAATCAGTTGTATTTTTTACACGATAATCAATAAGCCCTCCCTCTCGCGGGATCTTTTCATGTATAATTGACTTCAACAAAACCTCCGGATTTTCGTTAAATATTAAATGGTTGAGATCAACTTTTTGAGGTGTAAAACCGCATGCCGATATTAATAGCGAAAAAACAATTAATAATTTCTGATTCATAAGAATTGAATAACCTATAATAATTAATGCTACGAATACAATTTAACCCGGCTAGATTAAAAATGTTCGCATCGAAATTTTTGCAATCGTTTCAACATAGGATAAACAAACCAATCATCCTGTTCTTTGCATTGCTGTTTTTGCATCACCAGGCGCAATCCTCGTTGATGATGCCACACGAAAAAACAGCATATAACATCAGCTATTCACCAGTTAAGGCAGATTATGGTCATAAATTTAATTATAAGCCTGTCAGTATGATAATTGAAGGCTTGTATAAAACCGAGCCTACAAATAATTCTTCTGACAATTGCGAGATATCTGTCAGGCTCATAAAATCTAGAACTGGCTATATATATCGACTTATAACTGGTAATAAAATATATAGCGGTATCCTTAAAATAACTAAAGGCGAAAATCCAAATGAAGTGAATCTATTATTCAAAGGCATTAAATGGGCTTTGAACGAAGGGGATATATCGACTTTAAAAGAAGACGAAGATCCGCCAAAAATTAAAACACCCATAGGAATAGATGCCATTCTGAAGAATGATGAAATTTTTATTCAAAACACTGGTAATTCGATGAATCACTATGTAAAGCTAGCGTCATGTGATCAAAAATTCATCCGGATGGTAAAAGTGAAAAGTTAAATCACAAGCGTTGTACAATACTGATCATTTAACTTAGGTGCAATAAAGTCACCACTGTTCTCTGACAAACCGTTTTAAGGCGTCGGCATCAACCGATTTAAATTTTAAAACCTCGGCTAGTTTTTCCAGCGCTACACTATAAATATCATTATCCGGATGTTTAGGTTTAGATACCTTGCGACCTTTCCAATCGTAAAAAACTATTTTTTTACCAATTTTACTGTAAGTTATATCGATGCTGTTTTTGCCCATACAAGCTAATTGATAGCCCGATTTAACCAGTTTGATCTCCAGGTTTTCCGGATTGTTTTTGCTGTACATGGTCAAGGTGTAACCAACAGTTTGATATTTATCCACTTTCCGTACAATATCTACTATTCCCTTTTTTACGGTTACCGGTGTAACCTCAATGCCGCTTTGCAGGCGGCCGTTAACAAACGTATTTTTCTTGCTTATTGCCGTAAAGCTGTTCTCTGTATCTTTTACCCTACTGGCAGGAAGCAGGTCATTAAAAACCTGGAATGAGCGTTTCCCGTTCTGATAGAAATCAAAGATGAGCCAGATGTTGGTCCCTGGATAAATAAAGAAACCATTATAAGGCTTTCCGTTCTTCAAATCACCAATGAGATAAGTATCGGTGATACTATTCGGCATCATCTTAAAATAGGGCCGGGTCAAGGCTGAATAAGTATAGTCGTAAAGGCGTGGTTTTCTGTTGAGTTGTTTTACGAGTTGGTGCCTGGTGTTGTAGCAATCATAGGTAAGCACATAGCTTTTGGATAATTTAGCGTTGAAATTACATTCCAGATCGTTGCGATGTGTAGTGAGCTGGTTATTTAAAGTTAAGTAAAGCCGGGCCGTATCCGGTTGCTGGCCGAAGGTGGCAACCGGGATCAGCAACAGCAGAATGAGATACTTCATAATTGTAAAAGGATACTTCTGCGGCAATTGTTTGAATATTAATCAGTAAAACTAATGCCGTACCGGGTGGTTATTAATATACATCATGATTAAAACCTATTGTATATTATTACTATCAATCTGCATTATCGGTTTAAGCCACGCCCAAATACCTGATACTTATTATGGCGTGGCATTGACCCGGATCACTACCGATGGCTCGACACGTGACACCAGCAAATTACTTTATTGCCGAAATATTTCCGGGTCCCTACTTTCGGTTTACACGGTTTCGGAGGGTATTGTTTCGATGGGAACTGCCTATCATATCAGCGCCAGAAAGTATGGCCTTTATTTATACGTGGCACCTATATTTAGCGGCCAGGTTAAGCCGGATAGTTTACGGATCGATTTTAACGATCTAGAGCACACCGTCCTGATCAATACGAAAGATCGCTACGTCCTTTATCCTGCTTACTACGCTTTATTAAAACAGGAAGTTTCCTTAAAGCATTCGGTAATGTCCCTTTTAGGTTTACTGGCATACGCGATGGGTGATTACCCCTTTGAAGATGCACTTCCTCTAATACGATACACGCCGCACGTGAGCCAACAGATACAACATGCCCGGATAGTAACTCAACGTAGTCAGGCCGACCGCAATGATAGCTGGGAATGTGCGTACCGATATAATAAAAACAATAAACTGCTTTCCGTTAGCGCTGCTGACGGCAAACTGATTCGTTTCCGTAAGCAGGTCAGTTACAAAGGGGGCCGCATTAGTTATATTCGATCTTATCTGAATATAGAATACCGACAGATTACCGATTGGATCACCAGTTTTACCTATAACGACTGCTTATTGCTAAAATGGTATTGGTGTTTCAATTTATTGAGACTATGGCGATTTGAATGCGCTTTATGAAACAGTCGATCAAATAGTTAATTCCCTTAATGAAGACAATAAACATCAGAAAGGCCAACAACAATTATTGATGAATTTAGCTTACGAGGTAAGGAAAGCTTACAGCGGACATCGGCTAATTCAGTACTTACCAAATTCTAACACCTGTTTTGGACACAAGTAACTTTGGTTTGGATACTTTCTTCCGTCATTTACATCATACCTTTGAGTTAACAAAATCAAAGTAAGATGAGCGATAAACTAGAGAATAAAGTAGTGATTGTAACTGGCGACTCAAAAGGGATCGGCGCTGGAATTGCAAAACAAATGGCAGCATCAGGTGCAAAAGTTGTGGTGAATTATGCATCCGGTAGAGAAAGTGCTGACAAGGTCGTAATTTAAATTAAAAAAACCGGTGGGAACGCCGTTGCGATTCAGGGTGATATGTCAAACATGCGGATGTGATAAAGCTTGACCTGCTTTCAAAATTTGAGAATAAGTTGGCAGATCATTTTGACAAAGAATCAGTTACAGGTTCAATTACAGTTAGCAATTTAGCTGAGAAATTGAATGTATCTGCCAGTTATTTGAGTGATATGCTGCGCGCAACAACCGGGCAGAATATGCAGCAACACATCCACAATATACTTATATACAAAGCAAAGGATATCCTGGCAAATACGAATTTGTCTGCCAGTGAAATTGCTTTCAGTTTAGGCTTTGAATTTCCGCAATTTTTTAATAAACTTTTTAAAAATAAAACCAGCAGGTCTCCGCTGGAGTACAGGCAATCTTTTAATTAACAAACATGCACTATAAAATATTAGGTAACACAGGTTTAAAGGTATCCGTGATTAGTTTAGGCACCATGAATTATGGCGGTAAGGGGTTTTTTAAGGTCATGGGAGCTTTGGATCAGGCGGAAGTAGACGAGCAATTTAAGGTGTCGATAGAAAACGGAATAAATTTAATCGATACGGCCAATGTATACTCAGAAGGGTTGTCTGAAGAAATGATTGGACAGGCGATTAAAAACCTGTCTATCAACCGGGATGATCTGGTGATTGCAACAAAAGTCAGAGGTGGCATGGGCAGCGGTGTTAATGACCGGGGGCTTTCCCGCAAACATATTATTCAACAGGTGGAAGCAAGTTTAAAACGATTAAAAACGGACTATATTGACTTGTATCAGATTCATAGTGCAGATCCATTAACTCCGATAGAAGAAACGCTGGAAACACTGGATGCATTGGTTAAAAGCGGCAAAGTGCGCTATACCGGAGCCAGTAATATAACTGCATGGAACCTGATGAAAACACTGGCTCACTCCCAATACAACAAGTTGGAGCGCTTCGCTTCTTTACAAGCAAATTACTCTATTGTTGGCCGTGAATTAGAGCGTGAAATGGTTCCACTCTTGAACGATCAGAAAGTGGGCCTTATGGTTTGGAGCCCTTTGGCGAGCGGTTGGCTAACTGGCAAGTATCAAAAAGACGCCAAAGAAAAAGGAAACGGCAGAATTGATAATTTTAAACAGCAATTTATTAACCAGGATCGTCTGCAAGCTATCTTAGAAGCGATGGAACCTATGGTATTAGAAAAGAACAGTTCATTTGCTCAGTTATCTTTAGCATGGTTACTGCACCAGCCTGTGGTTAGCTCGATTATCATCGGAGCCACCAAAATCATTCAACTTACAGATAACTTAAAGGCATTAGATATCAAGTTCTCAGCCCAAGAGCTGTCAGTTCTGAATAAAGTTAGTGCGATTCCGGAAGAATATCCCGGAAATGTGGACACTATAATGAATGTCGACAGAAAGGCATCGTAAGTCAGAAGAATATCATTGATAAGTTTAGGTTAGGCCTAAAGTGGCATACTTTAAGGGAAAAATAGCGTAAAGCCTGTCATAATGGGGACAGAATAAAAATCTTATTAGGAGAGTATCGTAAGAGTTCAATATAAAGTTCAACCTATTCAAAAGAAGTTTGGTATAGTTAATCAAAAATTAAACGGCCGTTAAACAAACCATTGGATGTTTCACCAATTGCTGGGCTATAAGCGATTTTATTAATTTGAATCAAACTTAGGGAAGAATAGCAGACCAAAATATCATATTCGCCGGATTGGAATGCAACAAGTAAGGTATCTTCAAAGACTTGTATACTAATTTTAGAATTAAAGCAAAAACTATTTTAACGCCGACAGTCTCAAATTTTCCTTAAATAAATCCTTGTTTAAATATTTGACAAATATCAATAGTATTTATTAATGAAAATCAAGTAAATGACTACATATAACGTCGTTCTTAGTATATAACTTAATTGCACTATCAGATTAAAAACCTGCAGGATAAATTCTCTTTTTAATTTCAGTGCAACCTCTTGTAAACTCTAAATTTAAGACGTTATATGAAAGCAGCGGTAATATATAAACCAGGAGGGCCTGAAAATTTTGTATTGGAAGAACGCAAGATGCCTGATATAAAGGCTGGGTGGGTTCTTGTAAAAGTAAAGTCATTCGGACTTAACAGGTCTGAACTGATGACTCGGAAAGGTTTTTCGCCTGATGTGAAGTTTCCAAGAATTCTCGGAATAGAATGTGTTGGTGAAGTATCAGATGATCCATCCGGTGAATTAATTTCAGGACAAAAGGTAGCAGCTTTCATGGGCGGCATGGGTCGAGATTTTGATGGAAGCTATGCTGAATATACTCTTCTTCCAAAATCTTTATTGATGCCATTCCAAAGCGAGCTGACATGGGAGCAGTTAGGTTCGCTGCCTGAACTTTTTCAAACTGTATATGGTTCGCTGCATCTTGCCTTAAAAATTAAAGCTGAGGAAACGATTCTCATTAGAGGCGGAACATCATCTATCGGTATGCTGGCAGCTCAGATAGCTAAAAATAACGGCAATACTGTTTTAGCCACAACCAGAAAAAAGGAAAAAACAGAACTGCTACTGAATAACGGAGCTGACCATGTCCTGATTGAGGATGGCCAAATGTCTGTACAATTAAAAAAAATATACCCCAGGGGCGTAGACAAAATTCTGGAACTTGTAGGGACATCTACCCTAAAGGATTCTTTAGAATGTGCCGTAGCCGGTGGAGTAGTTTGTATGACAGGTATGTTAGCTGAACAATGGACGATTCCTGATTTCGCGCCAATTGATTTTATTCCGGCCACAGTGAGTCTTACCGTTTACGATACGGGCCAAATAAGCGTAGATCAAAAGAGTTTTCAGAAATTCATCCATGATGTGGAGAACGGAAAAATCAAACTTAGTATCGGAAGGATATTCAATCTTGATGAAATCGAGGACGCTCATAAGTTGATGGACAATAACTCAGCCGGGGGAAAAATAGTTGTAATAACCTGATCAAATGAGTAATACAATACTAATTTAATAAGTTAAAAAAAATATTTATCATGTATTTTTTTTGCCTGACATCGTGGCAAATCCAATCTTTTAAAGTTACAAATACGATAGATCTTGATTGTAATCGAAGTTTAAAATATAATTTAAGATCTTGTTTCTTATAAGCTATTCAGCAAATTAATTTACGGTATAGTGGCCTTAATAGATACCGGTCGAATGATAAAAGTTATATTCCTTTTAAATGAACATTCAGGCATTTTCACATGTTGCCGCACCTTAATTTGATGAATTCCTTTTTTTATCCGAACTGATTTAAAAAGTGACAGTCCATACCCGAGAATTCCGATTATAAGCCATCCTGCAGCCATATACTTCATATTGAAATATTTAAATATTTTTTATGAAATTAATTTATCACCGCCCTTTTTTGATTACAGAACTTAACCTAACCAGCACATCATCAACATTTCTGCAGATTTTGATAAACCGTTATAATGTCAGCCACTTTTTAAATTTTTTAAGCATAAAAGGCATAATCTTAAAAACCATTAATCCGGATACCGTAATTGCAATAACCAGACTTCTTAAAAGAAAGTAATCTATATTTAACGAAATCAGAACAGTGTTTATCAAAAATGGTATAGTTAACGTGAGGGGATAAACCGCGGTAAAAGTCACCACCCATTGTTTCCATTTAATCGCCGGTAGTGATGAATCCTGAAACCAAAAATTGGTGTTATGATGTATGCTTTCCACTTTTTCAGAAAGGGTGATTACCTGTGACTGTTCAAGTAAATCTTTACGAAGATCTGACTTTAACCACAGTTCAGCTGTTTCTTTGTTTCTGAAACGAATAACAATAGAAATAAAGGGTTCATCAGCAACGGGGGACAGTTCAGTCTTATCTAAAAAACCATCGGCGGCTTGCAGGGCACCGTCAATAATCTTACGCCAGTTTTCATACTCGTTGACTTTGGAGTAACTCATTTTGTAGCGGATTATAATTGTGCTTATCATTGATTCACTTACAATATCACCTCCAGAATGAGGAGATCTCTGGATACTACATTACTGAACCATTCTTCATTTTTAATTACTGCATTTGGAAAATGTTGGGAGAAAAGCGTGAAGACCACTTCGGCTTCCATTTTTGCAACATACCAACCGATACAATGATGAATTCCTTTGCTGAAAGACAAATAATTTTTTAATGGGTCCCTTCCTGATTCAACATCATAGTTAGCTGATGAAAGCAGCACCAGAACAATGTCGCCTCTGTGAAGTTTTGTATCACCGACACCAGTATTTTTATGTACATACCTTGGAAATGCACTATTTGCCGGGGAAAATTTAAAAAGAATTTCGTCTGTAAGAAGCTCGGATTGTTCTTTCTTAGAAATTTTTCTTTGCTCTTTTATAATCATCCGCAGTCCCTGGCTGATAAGACTTGCTGTTGTGCCGCTTCCGGCAATAAAGCATAGCAGGCTCGCATTAAGCGTTTCTTCATTGGAAAATCCGGCGTTTATAAGTGCAGAAATTATATCGTTACTTGCGGCATTACGTTTCTGTTCCACAATTCCATACAGGAGGTTATGAAAGGCGGTTACCTGCGGTAGATACGCCGGGTCAGCCTTTATCATCTGTAATGCTACGGCGTATTCAGTTAGTTCATTCTGCCAGGGAATACCCAGCATCCTGGCAATTACCTTGACAGAAAGAGTATAAGACAATTCAGCTGCAAGGTTATGGCTTTCGCCGGTTTTCCATTTTAGTAATATAATTTCAACTTCGTCATTTATGAAGGAACGGAATTGCTCCAGACTCTCTGTTGTAAAAAAACGCTCAAGCGGCTGCCGGAGTTTGAGGTGGAGGTCATCGTCGGTCGCGAGCAGGTGATTTGCACCTGGTATGGCAGCTGAAAAAGGATTATCGCTGTAGCTCTGACTTTCAAGTGCCGGGCTTACCTTGAAAATATCACCAGAAGTTAAAATCAATTCAGCGTCCTTCCTTCGGGTTGCAAGATAAACGAGGGTTCCATCCGATAACCGAAATGGATACAGGCCCTCGGTTTCACGTAACCGGGCAGAGACCGATTCCGGGTTGGTTGCAAATTCCGATGAATTGAATTCAATGTTTAAATTTTGTTTTTTCATCTCGAGTGATGTAATTCTACTTGTATGATCGTACAGCAACAATATTACTAATGGTGTGATTAAAAAGTCCGTAAAACCCGTTTTTTCAATTCAGAGGATGATTGCAATTTGTATCTATCGCTAAATTATTAACTGATCTACCGCCGGAACCAACCAATCATCTATGAATCATTTACAGGATCAGAGCCTTTAGCCCTGCATGGTTTTTGTTAATATTTTATTGATGTGATATAGACTAATTTCCCACTTTCCAAATGAGATCTGAAAATGACATCTACAGTCATTTTGCAGAACTGACATCGCTGACTGTGAAAAAGTCAATTATTTTTTGTGTCCCCGGTACCAGAATAAAACCTGCCGGCAAGGCAATCAGGCAGCCATTCAGGAAGTCTTTTCGCCATTTGCTGAATATGCCTGTATATTCATTGAGATTTATGAGCAGCATTCCCAGACTCATCGCTGCTGTCATAAAAACAGAAATTAGTATAATAGTGATAATGTAACCCTGTGGTTTAGTCAAAAATTCGTGTGTTCGCTTATTTTCCATTGTTTGGTCAGTTGATTAACTTATCGAAGATATGCTGGCAGAAAGTTTAAAAAAATGATATATGCTTAGAAATTTAGTTGACCTTGTTCAATAAAATTAGATGATTCGCGAATGGTAACCCTGGCAATCAGCGTTGACTGAAATGGGTTCATTTTATATCTTGCATATCTTACCGTAAACAGAACCTGATTAGGTTAGATAAAAGCTGACCTTTTTTAAGGAATATATAGTTATCACCCGTTCCATGATGGTAAATCGGGCAATTAAATTATCTTTATAGTAAAAGTCTTATCCCTGAATATGAGTTTTGATTTAATATTAAGAAATATAGGCCGTGTTGTGCAATTGACCGAAGAGGAACAAAAAGAGTTCTGTTCTCTTTTAACAATACGGCATGTAAAAAAGAAACAACTTCTCGTAAAACCCGGAGAAATCAGCCTGCACGAAAATTTTATAAATAAAGGGTGTTTCAGAAATTATATAATTGACCGTGAAGGAACAGAACGTAATTTCTATTTCGCCATAGAAGGCTGGTGGATTTCAGATATTCACAGCAGAACTTTTAATGTACCGTCTTTTGCATACGTCTACGCAGTAGAAGACTCTGAACTCGTTCAGATCCTTCAAACAGACCTGGATAATATCATGATGAAATTTCCTAAACTGGAACACTTTTTCAGACTGACATACCAAAAGTCAACTGCATCGATACAATTTCAATTATTGCAGCGGCTGTACTTGTCTGCGGAAGAACAATATCTTTCTTTCCGGACGAAATACCCTGAATTTGACAGAAGGATTCCGCAAAAACATATCGCAACTTATCTGGGTTTTACACCTGAATTTTTCAATACGGTACGAACGAAAATACTGAAACAAATTTAGACGGCCCGCGCTAAACATCTACCCTTATAAGTATTATTTCAGATGAATAGGATCTGCAATCTAGCCAGATCGATTGTTCTTTTTGCACTCTTTGATTGCACTGTCCGTTTTGCTGCGCTGGCCGGGTTATTCAGAAACAAGGCTTTCTAATGACTGAAGAAAATACCATCAACACCAAAATTCCTATTTACCTCGGTAATTCCTTCTTTATAAATCCATAATCCGCAATTGCCTGGCTATAAAAAGCGAAGCTCCCTTGTTGCAATCCCTTTTTATTCAACAGGGTTTTGACGAGTCCCTTCCAGGATATGTATACGCCTGTCAGTCCTTTAATTTGCAGAGACTGTAACAGATAAATTTAAACAGACAAAAAAACCGAATGAAGTGTGCCGGGATGTATTAAACAGTGTCACGATTAAGCCTGACTTTTGGCCAAAAGGCTTAAACGGCCCCGGTCGGGAGGTTTTAAATAAATATCTAATGCGTTGCTTATCAAAATCTTAATTCAAATGTATACGACAAACATCAATCGTATTTATAATCAAATATCATTGGTGATGTTTCTGCCAGAATATATTTTAGCTTAAAACGTACATTATCAATACACTTATGAAAACAGCTAAATTAAATCTCATTAATAATGAATGGGTAGACAGCGGAGATCACCAGGAAAGTATCAATCCGGCAACAGGTGAAGTCATCGGAACCTGGGCAAATGCAACCTCTAAAAATGTCGCCAGTGCCATTAACGTGGCGGTAAAGACATTTAAAGAATCGGCATGGAAGGACGACAGGCACCTTCGTGCAAAAGCACTGAACGAAATGGCCGATCTTTTCGAGGCTTACACAGAAAGGCTGATAGATATATTAAGCCTGGAGAATGGCAAATTGAAAGGAGAAGCGGCATTTGAGGTCAGCATGTGTCCCGCAAAACTAAGGTATTATGCTTCTCTGACCCTTACATCTTCAGGCCGGGCTCTTGAAACTTCGCCCGGATCATTCAGTATGGTGGTATCTCAGCCGATAGGAGTTGCAGGTATCATTGCTCCATGGAACTCGCCGGTAGTCTTGCTGATCAGGTCACTTGCGCCAGCCCTTGCTGCCGGCTGTACAACTGTTATTAAAATGCCGGCACCTACTGCATTAGTGAACGCGATGCTCAGCGAAATATTTAAATCAACCAAAAGTCTGCCAGCCGGAGTCATCAATCTCTTTACTGAGGCTGCAGGAGGTGAAGGTTCGCATATGCTCATTATGTCAAAAGACATCCCTACCATCAGTTACACCGGAAGCACAAAAGTCGGTAAAATACTGATGAGTGATATGTCGCAAAATTTGAAAAGGTTCGGATTTGAATTAGGTGGTAAAACACCGATGCTGGTGTTTAACGATGTCGATCTCGATCGCGCACTGCCGATTCTTGAAAAGGCTATAACTGTTTTTGCCGGGCAGTTTTGTATGACTGGAAGCCGGATTCTTGTGCAAAGCGGCATCGCGGAGCGCCTGAAGTCGGAACTAGGCAAACGGCTGGCTGCGGTTAAAGTCGGCCCCGCATCAGATCCATCCAGCGATATGGGGCCTATCATAGATAAACCGAACGTAATGCGAATCAATAAGGTGGTAGATGAAGCAATTGCTGCCGGTGCCAAGGTAATCGTCCGGGGAGGACCTGCCACGGACGGTGCTCTGTCGAAGGGAGCTTTCTACCGACCGACGTTACTCGAAGTTAACGACAATAGCATGTCTATTGTTCAGGAAGAAACTTTCGGACCGGTTGCAACTATACAGGTCTTCAACACAGAAGCTGAAGCAATCGCCCTCGCCAACGATAATATCTATGGCCTTGCTGCGTCGGTGTGGAGCTCAAATGTTGATTTGCCTTTGCGCGTAGCAAGAGAACTTGATGCCGGAACAGTGTGGATCAATGACTGGGCACAGATCAATGATGAATTTGAAGAAGGTGGATTTAAACAAAGCGGACCAAGACGATTAAACGGCGAAGCGGCAATGGATGACTTCCTTGAAATAAAACACATATATCATAATGCCGGGATAGTTAGCAGGTAAAATACCTGCTTATATTATTTTTGACATACCCATACTCTTCGAAGAGGCAGATGTACCAATCTGCCTCTTTTATCGCGAGAAATTCCCCTGCTTAAAAATTCTAAATAGCATCTGGGATAGTCCTGAATAAAAACTGCGAAGTAGTGGTCTAAGTTGCCGGTGAAAATAAAACTGTTGGTTAAATAAGTGGTGTCTACAAAGGCTAAGATAAAAAGTACCGCTATAAATCACGCTTTTCGAACTTTAAGGTAAAAACATGCGTCCGACTGTAAGGTAGAGACTTAAACCTTAAGCAGTCATGCCATACTAAGATAATTTATATACTGGTCCTTAACTACCTTTGTCGCTTTCATTATCCTGGTCAACGCCATTATAAATAGCTTCGATTCTTTTATCAGGTATAAACCAGATGCAGGCAATAAGACAGTAGAGTATAAATCCGGCCTCAGACCAGTAAAACGATACCATAATTGAAAATGCGTAACAGCCAAGCGTAAATCTGCCTTTAAAATCATTTTGAATTGCTTTTCCGAGCAGAGATTCTTTGCCGTTGTGATGAATAAGTAATTTAGCCAGCAGGAAATACGCAAAAGAGTTTATTGAGAGTAATAATCCATAAGCAATAACCGGCAATCTGGCAAAATGATTCAAGCTGACCCAATTGGTGACGAAAGGTATCAGCGAAAGCCAAAAAAGTAAAAAAAGATTAGCCCACAAGACTGGATATACCGCTGATATTGACCACCTGATTCCGGCGGAATGTGACCAGTGATTCCGCGTCAAATTGACCACCCCATTCCGGGGCAAACTGACCAGGCATTCCGGGCCAAATTGACCAC
>NZ_SBIW01000001.1 GCF_004054195.1 Mucilaginibacter gilvus
ATTGGCCAGGCTGATACCAAAAAAGACATCGGACAGGCTGATACTAAAAAAGACATCGGTCAGGCAGACTAATTAATACCAATACCCCAAAGCGAATTAATAACATAAACAGATAACAACAACCCAAACAATATAGATCATGAAAAAAGTAATCGTAGCAGCAGCATTAATATTAACAACAGGCGTAGTATCAGCATTCACTATAGCTACCCCGGTAAAACGCGATACCACTACCACCAAACCATCAACTAAAAAAGACATTGGCCAGGCTGATACCAAAAAAGACATCGGACAGGCTGATACTAAAAAAGACATCGGTCAGGCAGACTAATTACAATACCTTTTATAACAGCCTCTAAATACAAAATGCACCAGGCAGGCCCGGCGCATTTAAGTAATTGTAAATTTAAATGAATAAGCGGCTGTTATTAAAACAGCTCTTCGCTACTTTTTAAATTTATCGCAGTTATCCATATTATATATAATAGTATAATCGGCCTTGGTATCTACCTGCTGGCGGCCGGTTTTAGCATCAACAGTAAAAGGCTTTTGGGCCAGTTGCTGCGAAGAAAGCTTAAACTCTACCGCCATGGTATCGGTTTTCCCCTCTTGCATAAAACTCCACACCGCTTTTATCTTATCACCATCTAAAGTCCCCAAAAGGGTTCCTTTGCGCCGGTCTTTTTCTTTGGGCAGCCAATTCATTTCTCCGCTTACCTTATTGGCATTTATTACGAGGTGCAGGGCAGTTGTGTCCTGCGCGGCAGTACCATCGGTATGTACAAAGCAGTACTCCATATTTTGGGCTGGTGTATTTGCTTTAACCGCGTAAGAGGTATCTGTTTTACCACTATCGGTTGCTACCGTATCGGCTCCTTTTTTACTGTTGCCCGCGCATGATGCCAGTGCAAGTACACCTATAATAATATAACTCTTCATGGGTATCGTGTTTAATTTTTTACTACTACAATTATAGCCGTAAATAGTTCGGCTTTTTCTCTTGCCCCCGGGCAGAAACTTTTTAAATGCCCTATATTTACTGTAAAAATACGCGTATGCTCGATGTTAATTTGCAACCCTTCCCTATACTTTCTACGCCCCGTTTAACACTTCGTGCCGTAAATTTTGGCGATGCGGAAGCCATTTTTGCGATGCGCACGGATGCAGAAGTGTTGAAATATATAGATATAGAGCGCCCCAAATCGATAGAAGCGGTGATTGATTGGATAAAAATGACCCACGAAATTCATAAAAAAAACGACGGTGTTTTATGGGGAATAACCTTAAAAGGCAGCGAGGAAATGTTGGGCAGCATTGGTTTCTGGAACATGGATAAAGCCAATCACCGTACCGAGACAGGTTATATGCTCGCCACCGCCTGGCAGGGGAAAGGCATTATGCAAGAAGCTTTAACAGAGGCAATTAAATACGCGTTCGAAACCATTGGCCTCCATTCTATACAAGCCAACATAAACCCGGCCAACAAGGCATCCATGAACCTGTTAGAGCGCACCGGCTTTGTGCGCGAAGCCTATTTTAGAGAGAACTATTACTACAAAGACAAATTCCTCAATTCGGCCGTGTATTCTTTAATTACAACAAAAAAATAACAACTATGCATAAAATTTGTTAGTTAAGTATAATTACATAACTTGCCTGCACAAAACCAATTGCCCCACTCTTAACCTAAATTATAATGCGGGGCGCAAAACAAATTTTAATTAATACAGTTTACACTTAAAAAAACTTAAAAGACATGGCAGCACAATCAGGAGGCATTACCGCCTATTCAGTAAAAACCAAAACCAAAAATGTTCCAATGATCGATCCGGTTATTGATATCAAATCGGGCCGTTACATAGCTACGGGTAAAGATGCCGATGGCAACAAAATGGCAGCTATTATGGGCAAAGCAACTGCAGAAGGTCATGTTGCATCAGGCGCAGCTACAAAAGGCTCTGGCTGGTAAATAATAGGTGCTATAAAACAAGAAAACCTGCCACGCGGCAGGTTTTCTTGTTTTATATACTAACGCCGCCCCAGTTTTTATACGGGTTTACCGATAGGCTGGCATTACTGTACCGGTGATCATCGGTTACCTCATCCGCCACCCAATCGGGTTTTTCAAAGGCTTGCTCCTCGTGTTCCAGTTCTATTTCGGCCACTATCAGGCCATCGTTATCACCGCTAAAAATATCTACCTCCCAGGTATTGCCTGCAAAATTTATTTCGTACCGCACTTTTTCTATTGATGATACGGTAAGTCCGCTTAATATTTCGTGGCCATCCGCAATGGGGATGGTATACTCATATTCGTTGCGACTGATGCCCGTGGTACTGCCCTTAAGGGTAAGGTAAGCGGCCTCGTCGGTTACGCGGATACGCACTGTGCGCTTATCATCGCTTAAAATATAGCCCTGTTTAAACAACTTCCCCTCCGGCTTTGCAAGCGCGTTCCATTTGGCCCTATTCACCAAAAATTTTCTTTCTATTTCTATCGCCATACTATTTATTTAACAATACTGTTATAAAATGTTAAATCACCATTGCTTTCAACACGCCGTAAAGCTAAATGTTTATATTAGCCCGGCTACATTATATTAAAAATGAACTTCAAAAGATCCGTATTATTTATATTACTGCTGATAGCTTTTTCCCCTGCGTTCGCACAACGGGATACCGTGGGTTTAAATACCATTGTAACCAAAACCACTAAGCTGATCACCTCCTACCCGTTTGAGAAAGTATACCTGCATTTAGATAAGCCATACTATGCCGCCGGCGATACCATCTGGTTTAAAGCTTATGTCACTATCGATCAGCACTCGCCCACCATTTTAAGCAATATTGTTTATGTAGATATTGCGAATAACCAGGATTCTATAACCCGGTTTATAAAGCTGCCGGTACTAAACGGCGTTGCCAATGGCAACATTGCCCTCACCCCGGCCGATTTTAAACAAGGCAACTACCACCTGCGCGCCTACACCGCCTACATGCGCAATTACGACCCCGATTACTACTTTAACAAAAACCTGGTGATAGGTAACCCGGTAGATAAGGATATTGTTACCAATGTATCGTTCAGTTCTTCGGAGGCTGCGGGCCTTACAAAAGTTGCGGCGAACGTGGCTTATAAGGATGCCCGCGAAAGTTTGCCGCTGCTTAATAAAAAAGTAAGCTGGACGGTGGTTGCCAATAGCGAAGAGCTTTTTAAGGGCAAAGGCACCACCGATGACAATGGCGTTTTTAAGGCCGAATTTAGTGGGGCACCCGCATCTTTAAAAGGTGCCAGCCTGGTAGCCGTAATAGATATGGGCAACCGCAAAGCCATCACCAGCACTTTTGCTTTAAAAACGGCGGCCAGCGGTAAAGACGTACAATTTTTCCCGGAAGGCGGTGAACTCATCATCGGTGTGCGATCTAAAATAGCGTTTAAAGCCGTAAACAGTAATGGGCTTGGTGTTGATGTAAAAGGCAGCGTTACAGATAACGAGGGTGCGGTGCTGGCCAACCTTAATTCGCAGCACTTAGGCATGGGGATTTTTGCCCTAATGCCCGAAAACGGTAAGACTTACAAGGTAAATATACAGTTTGCCGATGGTACAAAAGCAGTGTACGATCTGCCCCGCATCAAAGCATCGGGCATCAATCTATCTGTATTTAATAACGATGCAGACAATCTTAACATCAAATTATCGGCTAATGATTCTTATTTTCAGCTAAACCAAGGCAAAATCTACTACATCATTGCCCAAAACGGTGGCGCGGTATATTTTGCGGGCCAAACCAAGTTAGACGCTGCTATATACAGCGCTTCCATCCCAAAAAGCAAGTTCCCTACCGGTGTAGTGCAGCTTACCCTGCTTACAGACCATGGCGTTGCCCTTTGCGAACGGGTAGCGTTCGTTCAGCATAACGATGCTTTGAACGTTTCCATAGCCAGCGCGGCTAAAACATACAACGTCCGCCAAAAGGTAAAACTTAATATCTTGGCAAAAAACAAGGCCCTGCCAGTTGCCGGCACCTTCTCGGTATCGGTTATTGATGAAACCAAAGTGCCCTTTGATGAAAATGCCGAAACTACCATACTAACCAGTACCCTGCTCACATCCGAACTGAAAGGATACATCGAAAAACCCAATTACTATTTCATTAGCAAAGATGCCAACGCTGCCGAAAACCTGGATATCCTGATGCTTACCCAGGGCTACAGACGCGTATCGTACCGCAATGTACTCGCTAATAAAGTACCGCAGATAACCGTTTTCCCCGAGCAGAACGGGCTGGAGATCTCCGGCGTACTGCGCAACAACACCGGAATGACCATTGCCAAGGGCTACCTGCGCCTGCAAGTGCCATCGAGAAATTTTTATGCCGAAACCACTACCGATATGGTGGGTAACTACAAATTCTCAAAGCTTAATTTCATCGATTCGTCTAAAGTGATCATCAGCGCGCGCAGCAGCGCCAATGGCAAAAATTTGGTGGTGACCGCCAATCCCGAAACGTTTCAATATCCCTCAAAAAATAATATGGCGTTTGATGAAGTGGCCAATATTGATAGTACATTTAAGCCTTACCTCGAAAACAGTTTAAAGCAGTATAAAAACACGCACCAGTTAAAAGAGGTGGTGATAAAAGCAAATCCCATCAAAAAAACGGGACACTCAGATTATTCGGTATTTACAGGCTTACCTATGCTGGCCGATCAGGAATACTTGGCTGCCAACATGCGGAACTGTGCAAACCTTTACCTATGCCTGCAAACAATGATAATGGGTACCACCATTGATGATAATAAACTGTATTTTATGAAGAACTACAACAGCCAGGATAAAAAACCGATCCAAATATTTGTGAACGGTATGCCGGTAGATCTATCGTATCTTAATAGCGTAATGGTAAGCAATGTAGAATCGGTAGAGGTGTTTAAAAGTGCAGGTTTTAGTGGAATAGATGACCTTTATGGCACATCGGGCATTGTGGAGATCAACCTTAAGAAAGCGCCAAAGGGAACCAAAATATCATTTGCCGAATTGCAGGAACTTATCCCCCCGCCAAATATTTTAAGCATAAGCCCGGTTGGCTATGCCATAAACCGCGAGTTTTATGCGCCAAAATATGATGTGCCAAAACCCGGCA
This sequence comes from Mucilaginibacter gilvus, assembly GCF_004054195.1. Classification (GTDB taxonomy): domain Bacteria; phylum Bacteroidota; class Bacteroidia; order Sphingobacteriales; family Sphingobacteriaceae; genus Mucilaginibacter; species Mucilaginibacter gilvus. The sequence continues at coordinate 5,146 of NZ_SBIW01000001.1, forward strand.
CCCTTGGCGGCGATCTGCGCAGCACCGTTTACTGGGCACCAAAAGTAACTACCGACAAGGCCACCGGCGCAACGGCTATAGAATACTATAATGCCGATGGCCACGGCACCTACCGCGCCACTATAGAAGGCATGGATGTTGATGGTAACCTGGGCAGGTATGTATACAGGTATACGGTGAAGTAAAAGATAAGGCATAATTATAGCTTAAACATTTAGGCGTACATAGCGAAGCCCCACCCCGGCTTCGCTATTTGCATTTATCCTTTTTTATTGTCTAAATTTATGCAAACCTTAATCCCAATTAGTTATGGACATGAACCTTGTACATTGGCCCGCCGTTGTTGTGGCCGGCCTGTCTGCCTTTGCCGTTGGCGGTCTTTGGTATTCTAACGCGCTTTTTGGAAAAGCCTGGATGACGGATAGCGGTCTTGATATAAAAGAGATAAACGCATCCGGCAAGGGTAAAATATTTGGCTTTACCGCCCTCTTCTCCATCATCATGTCGGCCAACCTGGCTATGTTTTTGGCTGATGCCAAAACCGACCTGGCCTGGGGCGCAATAGCCGGTTTCCTTGCCGGAATATGGACGTTCGGTGCAATAGCTACGCATAGTCTTTTCGAGCTAAAATCATGGCGGTACATATTTATCAATGGCGGGTACAGTGTTGTTTCGCTTACGCTGATGGGGTTAATATTGGGTGCCTGGAGATAAAGCCTAACTATCTGTCTGAACCCGAATTTTAGGAATTAACGAATTTCCAGAAACTCTTCTTATGAGTTAGTAGCAATTCTATTAATTCTTAAAATTCGTTTAAAATTCGAGTTCAGATATAAACAAACATGACAGTAATATGTCCTCCCGCCCGAACAAAACAGTCCCCGGTAGCGTTAATTCATACTGATAAACAATAACAGCATCATGAGTAACAAAACCGCATCTTTCCAAAAAACGTTCAGCATAGGTGGCTATATTACCGTTAACCGTATAGGCTATGGTGCCATGCGCATCACCGGCAAGGGCATCTGGGGCCCGCCGAAGGATCATGACGAATCTATCCTTGTATTAAAACGCGCGGTAGAACTGGGCGTGAATTTTATCGACACTGCCGATAGCTACGGCCCCAACGTATCCGAAGAACTGATAGCCGAAGCGCTGCACCCCTACCCGGCTGGTTTGCTCATAGGCACTAAAGGTGGCTTGCTCCGCACCGGTCCCGACCAATGGCCCGTGGATGCCAGTCCCGAACATTTAAAGGAAGCACTGGAAGGCAGCCTGAAACGCTTGAAGCTTGACCAGATAGACCTGTACCAACTCCACCGGATAGACCCCAAGGTGCCCGCCGAAAAAACCTTCGCGTTTTTAAAACAGGCGCAGCAGGATGGTAAGATAAAGCACATCGGCCTATCCGAAGTGGGCATTGATGATATTAAAAAAGCACAGGAATACTTTGACGTGGTATCGGTACAAAACATGTACAGTGTAGATAACCGCAAATGGGAAGGCGTGCTGGAATACTGCGAACAGGAAAATATCGCATTTATCCCATGGTTCCCGCTGAGTGCCGGTAATGTGGCCAGCGAAGAGATCTTGCAAAAGGTAGCTGCAAAACATAGCGCGACCGTACACCAGGTAGCACTAAGCTGGCTGCTTAACCATTCGCCAAATATATTGCTCATCCCGGGAACCTCCAGCGTGGCGCATTTGGAAGAAAACATGAAAACCGCCGGTGTTGTACTGGATGCCCAAGATATAGACGAACTGGACGGTATATCGCCACCGGTGGGATAGTCCTGTCTTTAATAAATGAAAAGGATGTCGAAAACAGGCATCCTTTTTTTGTTGCTATCCAGCCTATGCAAACGTATTTTTGCTCACTGATGAAAAGCAAAGAAGAGATACTGAATAACTACTATGCGCAAGGCGCCGACGGGATGCCCGAAATTTCTGCGGATGGCTTGTTAAAGGCCATGGAGGAATATCGCCGGCAGGCAGAAGAAGCTGCCTTCAACGCCGCAAAGGAATTTGAGGGCGGGGTAATTGGCGGTAAAGAGCTTTTCGAAACCTATGAAGATTACAAAGCCAACCTCGTTGTCCCGGTGGCAGCACCCGCCGAGCCGGATGAATTAGCGCAGATCCAATTCATGGCCGATAGCATCCTGGAACTATTCATCCCGCAGGACAAAATTGTTGAGCAACTCTCCTTCGACATCCGCACCAACGGTAAGGAATACGTCGTAAGCTACAACAAAACCCCGCAGGGTTATTGGGTTTTCTCGGATTACACCCCTACCGAATAGCTTTCGAAAACTTTTGACTTTAAACTTTTAGCTTTTAACTTACCTGCGCTACTTTAAACGGCTTCACATCCACCGTTTCCCATATCTTCTGGGTAATGTAGGTTTCGCTTTGCTTCCAGGCTTCCAGCCCTTCTTCGGTTTCAAACTGCAGCACCATTACCGATCCTATCATTTTGCCTTCGTCGTTTAACATAGCACCGCCAAGGATATAGTTACCGCTGGCTTTTAGGGCAACGGCACCATCCAAATGATGCGGTCGAACGCCCATGCGGCGGTCCAATGCGCCTTCGTCGGTATAATCGTATGCGGTTATGAGGTATTGGTTCATGGCTGATTTGTTTAGTATAGTGATTACAAGTATACGGTGGTTCTGTTTAGCGTGCAAAAAAATTCTAAATGGGTGCAAATAAGTATATAAAATAACTGTAAGTTTTACAATATTTGTTGTTGAAACCAATACACTATAATGAGAGAGCAACTTCAGCAGAAATTTTTAGCACACTACGGTCAGGCACATAAGTTCACTTATTTTTCGCCTGGCAGGGTAAACCTCATAGGCGAGCATATTGATTATAACGGCGGGCTGGTAATGCCTTGCGCGGTTACGTTGGGTACCTACCTGCTTATTGCCCCTAATAATGATGGCGTTTTCCGCTTTAAAAGCATGAATTTTAAGGAAACAGCCGAAATTACCCTTGGATCCAGCAATGCCAAAAACGAAGAATTTTGGTTCAATTACCCAACCGGCGTTATAGAGCATTTTAATAACGATGGCAAAATACTGCATGGTTTGGATATGCTGTATTACGGCAATATCCCCATTGCTTCGGGCTTGTCGTCCTCCGCTTCCATAGAAGTTGCTACCGCCTTCGCGCTTAACGATCTGTTTGGCTGCGGATACACTAAGCTTGAATTGGTGAAACTTGCCAAATGGGTAGAAAATAGTTACATCGGCTTGCACAGTGGCATTATGGACCAGTTCGCGGTGGCCTTTGGTGAAAAGAACAAAGCACTGATGCTAAACTGCGATACCCTGGAGTACCAGGCGGTAAACAGCAACCTGGGTGAGTACCTGCTGGCTATCATCAACACCAATAAACCACGTAAGCTTGCCGAATCTAAATACAACGAACGTGTTCAGGAATGCGCTACTGCACTTGCCGCGTTAAAAACCGAACTGGACATTAACTACCTTTGTGATATTGATACCGAAACTTTTAACCAATACAAGCACCTGATAACAGACGAGGTTATTTTAAACCGGGCCACCCACGTAGTAGAAGAGAACGACCGTGTTAAACTGGCTGCGAAAGCGCTGAGCAATAACGACCTGGCCGAATTTGGCAGGCTGATGTACGCCTCGCACAATTCCCTAAGCACCCTTTACGAAGTAAGCGGGAAAGAACTGGATACCATCGTAAACTTCTGCAAACCCTACAAAGATGTGGCAGGTGCCCGTATGACGGGTGCAGGCTTCGGTGGCTGCGCTATCGCTTTAGTAAAAAAGGATTCTTTCGCTAAATTCAGCGAAGAGGTGGCAGAATACTACACCAAAGAAATTGGCTATGCGCCATCGATATACAGTTCTTTGATTGGCAATGGTGTTGGGCTTTTAAACGAAGTGGTAGCAGTATACGCGTAAGTGGTGAGTGGTGAGCAGAGGGTGGTGAGTAGTTGTTGATCCGCACTTTCTGCTCATCTACAAACAACCACTCACCTAATCAACCATCCACCAATCACCCATGCGCAAACTTAAATTAGACGAACTTAACCGGCCCAGTATAGCTGAGTTTAAAGACCAGCACAAGCTGCCCGTTGTAGTAGTACTTGATAACGTGCGCAGTATGCATAATATCGGTTCTATATTCCGCACCTCGGATGCACTTGCGGCAACGGCTGTATATCTTTGCGGCATTACCGCACAGCCCCCGCACCGCGATATTGAAAAAACCGCCCTCGGGGCAACCCAATCTGTTACCTGGCAATACTTTAGCGACACACTGGATGCTATCACGGAACTTCGCGCGGACGGGTATAAAATTGTGGCCATAGAGCAAGCGGAGAACAGTATTATGCTGAATGAGTTTACGCCTTCGGCAGATGAAAAATACGCTTTAATATTTGGTAACGAAGTAAACGGCGTGAGCGACGAGGCCATGCAAATGATCGATACCTGTATTGAGATCCCTCAATTTGGCACCAAGCATTCTTTTAATATCGTGGTATCGGCAGGGATCGTGCTTTGGGATTTTCTTGTTAAAATAGCCGTTTAAGCTAATTATTAAATTGATGTGGTTTCGTCTAAAAGGCACCAATGAACTACTGAACCATTGAACTAATGAGCCCTCTTGCCAAAAAACTGCTGATGAAACCCGGCCAAACATGGCTGGTATTAAACCCTCCCGAAGATTACCTGGCGGCATTGGAACCCCTGCCCGATGGCGTAACGCTTGCCGTCGAGTTAACAGGCGCGGTTGATGGCATCCAATTCTTTGTGAAAAATAGCGCGGAATTGGGCGCCAGCCTGGATCAGATGGCACCCATATTAAAGCCGGAGACGGTGCTTTGGTGCATCTACCCCAAAAAGAACAAAGGCATTGATACCGACCTTGAAATGATGAGCGGCTGGGAAGTGGCCAAAAAACACGGATTACGCCCTGTTGCCTCCGCAGCCATCAATGATATTTGGACCACCCTCCGTTTCCGTCCCGAAGTTTTGGTGAAGCATTCCGAATCGCGCAACGAGGCCATTAAAACAAACGATTACGCTAACTATATCGACCCGGAGAAGAAAACAGTGACCCTCCCCGCTGATGTAGCCGAAGCTTTGGATTCCGCGCCCGGCACATTGGCCGCGTTCAGCAAGCTGGCCTACTCGCACCGTAAGGAATACGTGGTTTGGGTACTCTCCGCCAAACAGGAACAAACCCGACTGAACCGCGTGACCAAAATGGCCGAAATGCTGGCCGCAGGTAAAAAAAACCCGTCGGAAAAGTAAGATTATAGCCGATTAAGTTAATTATGCAGATTGTAAGGATGTGGAGTTACCTCTTTGGCTCATCACCATCATCATCACCTGCCTGACTGTCCTCAGCCTCACTTATGTCCTCCAGCATTCGCTTTTGGGTATAATGGTAGGCATCAATGTAACACTGCTTATCAGGGTTATCCTGCCTTATCAATAAGGCACTATACCAATCCTGTTCACTGTAATCAATGTGTGATTGGTGTCGTTCATATTCAGTTTTCAACTCACTGAACCAGCGGCCAAAAGTGATGCGACGATTGCGGGCAAATCGGCAATAGCGTTAGAGAGCAATAATTACTTAACCGCCACCTCCTCGAACCTTATCACCAACCAAAAAAGCGCCCTTTTGAGGCGCTTTCGCATTATGATGGGGTTTGGATAGGGCTTAGTAAAACACCTGGTCGAACTGGTTCACGGCATCCTTGCTTTCCAGGTTGCTATGACCCATTAAAAATTCGTCCACCTTACGTGCGGCTTCACGGCCTTCTGATATAGCCCAAACCACTAATGACTGCCCACGGCGCATATCGCCTGCGGCAAATACTTTACTTACGTTGGTACGGTAAACACCTTCTTTAGCTTTTACGTTCTTGCGTTCGTCCAGGCCAACTTTTAGTTGCTCTAACGCGCCTTCAAACTGCGGGTTAAGGAAACCCATAGCCAAAAACACGCGCTGGCAAGGGATCTCGCGCTCGCTGCCTTCCACTTCGGCAAATTTAATAGGGCGACCCATTACATCAATTTCCCAGCTTACATCGGCTACTTTAATAGCTCTTAGCTCGCCGTTAGCATCGCCTAAAAACTCTTTGGTGTTAATTCCCCAAAAACGGTCAACACCTTCCTCGTGGCTGCTGGTGGTCTTCATTACCATTGGGTAAGTTGGCCACGGCATGTTGGCGGTACGCTGCTCTGGCGGCTGCACCATCACCTCAAATTGCTTAACAGAACTTGCACCCTGGCGGTTTGATGTCCCTACGCAATCACTGCCGGTGTCGCCACCGCCAATTACTACAACATCTTTGCCCGTGGTGGTTATTTCTTCCCACTCAAAAGTGGTGTTGCTTACGCGTTTGTTCTGCTGCTTTAAAAAGTCCATGGCAAAATGCACACCTTTAAACTCGCGGCCCGGGATAGGCAGGTTACGCGGAATGGTAGAACCACCTGCCAAAATAACGGCATCGTGCGTACGTACTACCTCATCGGCAGCAATATCTTTACCAATTTCGGTATTGCATTTAAACAAGATGCCATCCTCTTCCATGATCTGGATGCGGCGGTCGATCACCCATTTTTCTAATTTAAAATCGGGGATGCCGTAACGCAGCAAACCACCGGGGCGGTCGTCGCGTTCAAAAACGGTTACTTTATGGCCTGCTTTTGCCAGTTGGGCGGCAGCAGCCATACCCGCAGGGCCAGAGCCTACTACGGCAACCTTTTTACCCGTTTTAATTAAAGGGGCGGTAGGCTTAACCATATTTTTAGAGTAAGCAACCTCTATAATGTGCTTCTCAATTTCCTCAATGGCAACCGGCGGCTTGTTAATGCCAAGCACACATGCCGATTCGCATGGCGCGGGGCAAATTCTGCCGGTAAACTCGGGGAAGTTATTAGTTGATGATAATATCTCGTACGCTTCGCCCCAGTTTTTGCGGTACACGGCATCGTTAAACTCCGGTATCACGTTACCCAGCGGGCAACCGCTATGGCAAAACGGGATGCCGCAATTCATGCAGCGGGCGCTTTGCTGGTTCAATTTTTCCTCGGGGTACAAACCAACAAACTCGTTATAGTTTTTTAAACGCTCGGCAACCGGCGCTTTTTGGGGAAGTTCCCTGTTAAATTCCTGAAATCCTGTAGGTTTTCCCATAATTATCCTATAGCTTGTAATTGTTGTTTCTCTAAAACTCGTTTGTACTCTTTGGGGTAAACCTTAATAAAATCTGCCGAAGCTTTGCTCCAGTTTTTAAGGATCCCCTGGGCAACCTTACTGCCCGTTAGGTGGATATGTTTCTTCAGCAAGGCTGTAATTTGCTCCTGGTCGGTTACCGATAGCGGGTCGAGATCAACCATCTCCATATTACAGTTCCCGGCAAAGGTGCCTTTAGGATTGTAGATCCAGGCTAACCCGCCGCTCATACCTGCCGCGAAGTTTCTGCCTGTTTCGCCAAGGATCAACGCACGGCCACCGGTCATGTACTCGCAACCGTGGTCGCCAATACCTTCTACAACCGTGGTAGCGCCGGAGTTACGCACCGCGAAACGTTCGCCTGCCATACCTCTCACAAACAGCTCGCCAGATGTTGCACCGTAAAGCGCCACGTTGCCAATAATGATGTTCTCCTCGGGAGCGAAGGTTGCATTTGCAGCCGGGTAAATGGCTAACTGCGCGCCGGATAAGCCCTTACCCACGTAATCGTTACCCTCGCCTTCCAGTTCAAAGGAAACACCCTTGGTGGTGAACGCGCCAAAGCTTTGCCCTGCCGAACCTTTGAATTTGTAGTTGATAGTATTATCCGGCAAACCTGCAGACCCGTAGATCTTCGAGATCTCGTTAGAAAGCAGCGTACCAATGGTACGGTCTACGTTCTTCACATCGTAAGTTGCAAATACCGGGGTTTTATCTTCTAACGCGGCTTTGGCGTTTTCTAAAAGTTTCCAGTCGATAATATTGTCCATACCGTGGTCTTGCTTTTCGCTGTTGTACAGCGTCATGCCTTTGGTATTATTTATTGGATGCAGTATGCCGCTCAGGTCAACCTTTTTAGCTTTCCAGCTTTGGATGTTATCTCTTACTTTTAGGAACTGTACGCGCCCAACCATCTCCTGGATGGTACGGAAACCAAGTTCTGCCATGATCTCGCGCAACTCTTCCGCCATAAAACGGAACAGGTTCACTACGTGATCGGCCTTACCGCTAAACAGTTTTCTCAGTTCAGGGTCTTGTGTGGCAACGCCAACCGGGCAGGTGTTCAAATGGCATTTACGCATCATAATACAGCCACCGGCAACCAAAGCAGCGGTAGCAACGCCCCACTCCTCGGCACCCAATAAAGCTGCAATAGCTAAATCGCGACCGGTTTTTAACTGACCATCCGTTTGTAACACCACGCGGCTGCGTAGTTTGTTACGTACCAAAGTTTGGTGTGCTTCTGATAAGCCAAGCTCCCATGGCAAGCCGGCATGTTTTACCGAACTGATTGGCGATGCACCTGTACCACCATCATATCCGGCGATCAAAATAACATCGGCATGTGCTTTTGCAACACCCGCGGCTATAGTACCCACGCCTGCTTTTGATACCAGCTTTACGTTGATCCGGGCAGCGCGGTTAGCGTTCTTTAAATCGAAAATTAATTGCGCCAGATCCTCGATAGAGTAAATATCGTGGTGCGGTGGCGGAGATATTAAACCTACTCCCGGTGTAGAGTGGCGTGTTTTGGCAATCCAGTCGTCAACCTTGTGGCCGGGTAATTGTCCGCCCTCGCCAGGTTTCGCGCCCTGCGCCATTTTAATCTGCAGCTCATCGGCATTGGTAAGGTAGTTAGAAGTCACCCCGAAACGACCTGACGCTACCTGCTTGATAGCCGAGCGCATAGAATCGCCGTTCGGCATTTTTTCGTAACGTAATTCATCCTCACCGCCTTCGCCGGTATTGCTTTTACCGCCAATACGGTTCATGGCAATGGCCATAGTGCTGTGCGCTTCGTGCGAGATGGAGCCGAACGACATGGCACCTGTAGCAAAACGCTTCATGATCTCCTCTGCCGGTTCAACCTCATCAATACGGATGGCTTCGCGGTGATGGGCAAAATCAAGCAGGCCACGGATGGTGTAATGCTTCTCTGTCTGCTCGTTTATTTTAGCAGCGTAGTTTTTATAAACTGCGTAGCTGTTGCTGCGGGTAGCGTGTTGTAAAAGGTGAACGGTTTCCGGGTTAAACAAGTGAGCCTCTCCCCTGCGTTTCCACTGGTAGATCCCGCCCTCCGGCAATAATCGTACATCAGTTTTACTGCTGCCGAAACCGATTTTGTGTTTGCAAAGCGCTTCGCGGGCAATCTCGTCCAGGCCTAAACCGCCTATACGGGTTACACCGCCCGAGAAATATTTATCTACTACTGCTTTGTTGATGCCCAATATCTCGAACACCTGCGAACCGTGGTACGATTGCAAGGTAGAGATCCCCATTTTAGAGAAGATCTTGAGCAAGCCATCGTTAACCGATTTTACATAGTTTTTGTAAAGGGTCTTCAGATCGAGGTTGGTTTCCAGGTTACCGTTATCCTTCAGCGTTTCAATAGTGGAAAGCGCCAGGTATGGGTTAATGGCTGTTGCACCGAAAGCCAGCAAAGTAGCAAAGTGGTGTACTTCCCAAACATCGCCGGTCTCTACAACCAAACCTACAGCGCCTCTGCGCCCTTTTTTAATTAAGTGGTGATGCACTGCCGATACCGCTAAAAGCATTGGGATAGGCGCGTGTTCTGAGTCTACAGCACGGTCAGACAGGATCAGTACCTCAAAACCATCATCCACCGCGTCCTCGGCGTAGCGGCAAAGCCTGGCTATACCTTTTTCCAGCGACCCGGCCATGCCATCGGCATTAAAGTAGGTTTGCAGGGTTTTAGCGTGGAACAGCCCGGTATCAATACTTCGCAGTTTTTCCAGCTGGTGGTTCTTCAGTATCGGGTGGTCTAAAACCACGCAATGGCAATGCATTTTATCTTCGTCAAGCAGGTTGCCGTTGTTACCAATAAAGGTAGCCAAACTCATTACCAAACGCTCGCGGATTGGATCTATCGGCGGGTTGGTAACCTGGGCGAAGAATTGCTTAAAGTAGCTTGATAAATGCTGAGGTTTATCTGAAAGGATAGCCAAAGGCACATCTGTACCCATCGAGCCTACCGGCTCTTTGCCATCCAATGCCATCGGTTTAATAATGGTATCGATATCCTCGCGGCTGTAACCGAATACCTGCTGGTAACGGAAAACAGAATCGGGCGACAAACTGGCGAAGGCCAAACGCGGCTCAGACAGTTCGCCAAGGCGAATTTTATAGTTATCCAGCCAGCGGCCATAAGGCTGCTGAGAGGTTACTTGTTTCTTGATCTCGTCATCGGTAATGATCTTACCTTTCTCGGTATCTATCAGCAACATTTTGCCGGGCTGTAAACGGCCCTTGCGCAGTACGGTGCTTTCGTCAATGTTTAAAGTACCTGCTTCTGATGCGGCAATAACGCGGCCATCATTGGTAATCACATAACGCAAAGGGCGCAGACCGTTCCTGTCCAGCAATGCACCTACCAGTTTACCATCTGTAAACGTGATAGCTGCCGGGCCATCCCATGGCTCCATTAAGGTTGCGTGGTATTCGTAAAACGCTTTTTTTACCGGGTCCATGTGTACGTTGCCGTCCCATGCTTCTGGTATCAGCATCATCATTACGTGTGGTAATGAGCGGCCGGTGTGCAGCAAAATTTCGATGATGTTATCCAAACAGGCCGAATCCGACTGGTTGTTATCTATCACCGGCAACAGCATCTCCATTTCTTCTGCCGTGAAGTAGGTAGAAACATAAGATTTTAAGCCCGAGTAGAACCAGTTTAAGTTACCGGTAAGGGTGTTGATCTCGCCATTATGCGCTATCAAGCGGAACGGCTGAGCCAGCTTCCACGATGGGAAAGTATTGGTAGAGAAACGCGAGTGGATCATGGCAAAGCCCGATGCGATACGCGGATCTTTCAGGTCGGCAAAGTACTTACGCAATTGGTAAGTAGTCACCTGGCCTTTATATATAATGGTTCTGCAGCTTAACGAGGTGAAGTAAAAATACTCGCTCGCGGCAGGCACCGTTTCGGTAACTGTTTTGTTGATGTAGCGCCTTAATATATACAGCTTACGCTCAAAATCATCGGCATTGGTAATATGGTGCGGGCGGGAGATGAACAATTGTTCAACGTCCGGCTCGGCCTGGCGGGCTGTTTCGCCAATAGCAGATGAATCTACTGCAAGCTTACGGTAGCCGAGCTTATGCAGCCCCATTTTCTCTATCGCATTAGTAATAATTACGCGGCATGCCTTCTTCAAGGCAGGCTCTTTGGGGAAGAAGATCATCCCGACACCATACTCACCCGGTTCGGGCAGGTTGATCTCGAGGTTAGCACATTCTTCCATTAAAAATTCGTGGGGGAGCTGAATTAATATACCTGCGCCGTCACCTGTTTCAGGGTCACAGCCGCATGCACCGCGATGCTCCATGTTCTCTAACATGGTTAACGCGTCATCAATAATATGGTATGATTTATGTCCGTTTATATTGGTTATAAACCCAGTTCCGCAAGAATCGTGTTCAAATTCCGGCCGGTAAAGGCCCTGCTGGTTGCCATCGGTTTGATCCATTTTTTTATCCGATTTTTTGTAATTCGGGTAATAACGAAGTTAACGAATTATAATATTTTTATAATAACGCTATTAATTTTTTCAAATTTATTAAAATAATGCTATTATTAAGTTAATTTATTATTAAGTCGACAAAAAACGTAGGCTTAATGTATGAAATTCTTAATTTTGTCTTATTGTTTAATATGCACACATAGTAAATAAGCTTATTAAACTATTTTTGCCGAAAGCACATTACATCATATATTTTATGCCTGATAAGAATAAAGCTGTTTTTTTAGACCGAGACGGAGTGTTGAACAAAGAGATGGGCGATTACGTTTGTAAGCTCGGGGATTTCCACGTACTGGACAATTTTGATGCTTTAAAAGAATTGCAGAACAGGGGTTATATGCTGTTGGTTGCCACCAACCAGGGCGGCCTGGCAAAAGGCTGGTACGATGTGCCCGAGCTTAACAAAATGCACGCCCAACTAAAACAGGTTTACCAGGAGCATGGTGTGGAAATAACCGATTTTTTTTACTGCCCCCACCACCCCAACTTTACCGGCGACTGCGATTGCCGCAAACCAAAACCCGGCCTGCTTTTTCAGGGGATAGAAAAATATAACATCGACCCATCGCTATCCTATTTCATTGGCGACCGCGAGCGCGACGTAGAGGCGGGAACCGCAGCCGGTGTAAAAGGTATATTAATAGATAGCGACCAGCCCATAGCGACGGTATTAGACCAGATAGCGTAACACTTAGTGTATACGATTTTAGCGAAGCAAATTAGAGGAATGTAAAAAACACGCAAAAGGCGCAAAAAGATGCGTTTTTTTGATAAATTTTGATAAAAAACTGCATTTTTTTAGAGAGTAATTAGCGGTACAATTAGATAGTGTACATGCTGAATGATTAGATCCGGCAGCCTTTTAGAAGTCGCCGGATCGGTATGCCGAAAACAATTTTATCTTTTTATCCTTTTACACGGTAATGGTAAAACCCAAATCCATACACGATTATAATACCCTTATAGCCTGCGGACTGGGCTTTTTCCTGATCTGCCTGTACACCAGTTACAGCGGTATCGGCATCTCCCCCGACTCCATTATGTATACCAGCGCCGCACGCAGTTTTGCCACGGATGGCACGCTTAAAACCTTCAACCACATCCCTATAGTAGATTTCCCGATGTTCTACCCTTTGTTTTTGGGGATCATCAAAGTCATCAGCCGGGTAGATCCGGTAACCTTCGGGGCCACGCTCAATTGTATCCTGTTCGCGTCCTTATTATATAGCAGCGGTTGGATCATGAACCGCTTTGCACCCTCCTCGCAATTATATAAATGGCTTATACTGGTTGCTATAGCCTTGAGCCCTGGGCTATTGCAGATCTACTCCTACCTATGGTCGGAGACCTTGTTTATATTAGAGGTGCTGTTTTTTATTATTGCCTTTCGCCAATACTTAAACACCCATGCCGGCAAGTGGCTGGTAGCCGCTGCAGCTATAGCTGCCATTGGCTGCGTTACCCGTTACGCCGCGGTAACCATTGTAGGTACCGGTGGCCTGCTCCTACTGCTGGACAGGACGTTACCCATCAAAAAAAAGATTGGGCATCTATTTATATATGGAGTTATCTGTATCTCGCTACTGGTAAGTAACCTTGTTTTCAACGCGTTCATGTCCGGCACGGTAACCGGCCCGCGCGAGCCTTCTATTACGCCGTTCATCAAAAACCTGTATTATTTCGGCACCGTAATGTGCGATTGGATGGGGCTTACGCCAAACCAATACTTCCTGGCTATTCCAATAGCATCGGTAATGTTGTTGGGCTTTATTATTTCGCTGGGCTTTAACTACTTCCGCAGGCACTTAAACAGTTACGAGAATTTGGCTATCACCTTCTCGCTGGTGTATGGGTTATTCATTATCCTGTCGTCAACCTTCTCGCGGTACGAGCGCATCAATAGCCGATTGTTATCACCTTTATATATAACCGCGTTGTGGGGATATACCAGTTGGGTGCTGCTATGGCTTAAAAGCATCGAACTGAAACGCACCCGAATGATAGTAGCAACTATATCAATCCAACTGATGCTGGGCTTTATAGGTAAAGAGTTTTATATTGATTACGACCGCTACAACGACCAGGTGAAGGACGATTATGGCGCCCCCGGCTATACCGACGCCAGCTGGCAGGATAATGAATTTGCCAACTACCTGCGCGCGATAGATAAAAAAATGTTCGCCCCTGATGTATTGATCTATACCGATGCGCATGAGGCGGTATACTTCCTCTCGGGCATATCATCCTACCTCGTTCCGCATAAATTCTTTAAAAACGACGTAACGCTATTTTATAGTCGCAAGCGCTTCTACCTCATCTGGTTCAACAACCTGGAGAACCCGGAACTCATCAATATCAAGGATATCCAAAAGGTAAAAACGCTGAAGCTGCTGAAGCAATTCCCGGAAGGGGCGATATATGAGTATGAGGGTAGTCTGAATCAGAATTTACAGAATTAAAGAATTTTCAGAATTTAAGTTATATCAAAGATCCTGTTCATTCTAAAATTCTGTAAGTTCTTTCAGACAATTATATAAGTACTTATACATATTGCCACTTTGTTAAAGAATCATCATAAAAATTACTAAATTCTAAAATTTGCTACTCAAAGATTTTGATTTTCCGCTCAAGTAGCTATATTTGCATCGCTAATCTATAGTATTACTATACAAAAATGGAATTGTACAAACAACATCATCTGCATTTGCACCATCACCGCCCGGTGATGAATAGATAATGTATGTTTCTACGCGAAATAACAGCCCCATTTTATTATAGTACCTTAAACTCATTTTGTGAAAACACTAAAAATAGCGATCCAAAAATCGGGTCGGCTCAACGAAAAATCCGTTGAATTATTAAAGAATTGCGGCCTTAATTTTGAAAATTACAAGAGCTCGCTAATCTCTCCCGTATCAAATTTCCCTTTAGAAATTCTTTTTCTGCGCGATGATGATATTCCCGAATACGTTCAGGATGGCATCGCCGATCTGGGTATCGTAGGTGAAAACGTGATAGAAGAAACCGAAGTGGAAGTTGCTTACCTGCAACGCCTTGGATTTGGCAAATGCTCGCTTAAAATAGCGGTGCCAAATAACAATGATATTGCTACCCTTGCCGATTTGAACGGCAAAGCCATTGCTACCACCTACCCGGTTATTTTAGGCAAATACCTTAAAAAGCAAGGCATTACCTCTGATATCCGTACCATTTCGGGTTCGGTAGAGATCTCTCCGGGTCTGGGCTTGAGCGATGCTATCTGCGACCTGGTATCAACCGGTGGCACCTTAAAAAGCAACGGCCTAAAGCCATTTGCCGATGTAATGAGCAGCGAAGCAGTATTAATTGCCAGCAAAGGAAGCGAAAACAACGACCTGATACAGGAGTTGATACAGCGTATCCAGTCAGTATTGCGTGCTAAGGAAACCAAGTACGTGGTATTGAATGTAAAACGCGATAACCTGGATGCCGTCATCGCTTTATTGCCGGGCGTAAAAAGTCCGTCGGTAGTGCCATTGGCCGAAGCTGATTGGGTTGCGGTACACACCGTTATCCCCGAGCGCGACTTTTGGGACCGCATTAGCCAGCTAAAACAAGCCGGCGCGCAAGGCATTGTAGTAATGCCGATTGAGAAGATAATATTGTAGGTTGCCTCACCTAAATCCTCTCCAAAGTAGAGGACTTAAGAAGGGCTTAACATAAAAAGCCCCTCTCCTTTGGAGAGGGGTTGGGGTGAGGCTATGGAAACATTCAAATATTCAGAATTAACTAAGGAAAGCATTCAAAAGCTCGTTCAACGTAATGTTGACCCGGCGAATGAGATCCGCGCTTTGGTGGAGGATGTGATAGAACACGTAAAACTGAACGGCGATAGCGCCCTGGTGGATTATGCCCTGAAGTTTGATAAGGTGGAGCTGGATAAGCTATACCTGGATAAAGCCGAACTGCAGGAAATTGCCTCGGCAGTATCTCCCGATCAGCAGGAAGCCTTGCAAACCGCTTACGCCAACATCTACAAATTCCACAAGGCACAGTTGAAGGAAGAGGAGCGGATTGAAACCATGCCCGGTGTAACCTGCTGGCGCGAATTGCGGGCGATAGAGAAAGTGGGCTTATACATTCCTGGTGGTACTGCGGTACTGCCATCTACCTTTTTAATGCTGGGCATCCCCGCAAGGATAGCAGGTTGCAGCGAGATCGTAGTTTGCTCTCCCCCGCAAAAAAACGGTAAGGTAAACGCCTTTATCGCGTATGTAGCGCTGATGCTGGGTATAAATAAAGTGTATTTGGTGGGTGGCTCACAAGCCATTGCCGCTATGGCTTATGGCACCGAAACCATCACTAAGGTGGATAAGATCTTCGGACCGGGTAACCAATTTGTAACCAAGGCAAAAACTATTATCCAATCGACAACCACCACCGCTATCGATATGCCGGCGGGACCGTCGGAAGTATTGGTGATAGCTGATGATACCGCTAAACCCGCGTATGTTGCCGCGGATTTGCTGGCACAGGCAGAGCATGGAATAGATAGTCAATCGATTTTGGTTTGCACCTCGCAAACCATAGCGGAGCAAACTTTAAAAGAAGTTGAAAAACAATTAGCTGTACTACCACGTGCCGAAATAGCCCGCCAGGCGATTGATAACTCTTACATCGTCATTACCAATAGTTTGGATGAAGCGATGGATTTCAGCAATGAATACGCGCCGGAGCACTTGATTTTGGCAACTGAAAGCTGGAAACAGCTCACGCCAAAGATCATCAACGCGGGTTCGGTATTCCTTGGCAATTTAACACCGGAGAGCGTGGGCGACTATGCATCGGGCACTAACCATACGCTACCAACCAGCAGTTATTCGAGGGCTTATTCTGGCGTATCGGTAGATTCATTTGTAAAGAAGATCACCTTCCAGTTTTTAACAAAGGAAGGTATCCAAAATATAGGCCCGGCGGTAGAGATACTGGCAGAAATGGAAGGCTTGCACGCGCACAAGAACGCGGTTTCAATCCGTCTTAATAATAAATAACGTCATTGCGAGGCACGAAGCCTCACCCTGCCCTCTCCAAAGGAGAGGGTTCTAAAAAAAAATCAAGTCCTCTCCTTTGGAGAGGATTTAGGTGAGGCTACGACGCTCGCAATGACGGGTTAATAATTTAGAATAACAACACAATGTACGATATAAATAACCTCCTTCGCCCAAACATCAAAAACCTAACCCCCTACTCCTCCGCACGGGATGAGTTCCAGGGTGAGGCAAGCGTGTTTTTGGATGCGAACGAAAATGCTTTCGGTTCGCCGCTGGATGCGGCCTATAACCGCTACCCCGACCCGATGCAGTACGCCGTTAAAATGCGCCTTAGCGAAATAAAGGGCGTACCCGCCCGCAATATTTTCGTAGGCAACGGCAGCGATGAAGCCATCGATATCCTGTTCCGTAGTTTTTGCAACCCGGGTGTAGATAATGTCGTCATCGTGCCCCCTACCTACGGCATGTACCAGGTTTCGGCAAATATTAATGATGTGGAAACTAAAAAAGTACTGCTTACCGACGAATACCAACTGAACCTGGAAGGCATCGCCGAAGCAATAAACGAGCGCACCAAACTCATCTTTATCTGTTCGCCAAATAATCCAACCGGCAACTCTATCAACCGCGAGGATATAGAAACCTTGCTGGCCAACTTCAACGGCATTGTGGTAGTAGATGAGGCTTATATCAACTTTAGTCGCCAAAAAAGCTTCATACAGGAACTGACAGAATACGCCAATCTGGTGGTAATGCAAACCCTCTCCAAAGCATGGGGTTTGGCCGGCTTACGTGTAGGCATGGCTTTCGCCAGTGAAGAAATTATCGAGGTGATGAACCGCGTAAAACCACCTTACAACGTAAACGAAGCATCACAGCAGTTAGCACTGCAAGCCTTGCAAAACGTACAGCAGGTAAACGATTGGATAAAAGAAACGCTTATCCAGCGCGATAAACTGGTGATTACGCTGAAAACGATGGATTTTGTGCTCGATATTTACCCGTCGGACGCCAACTTCGTCCTGGTTAAAACCGCCAACGCAACGGGCATTTACAATTACCTGGTAGAAAAAGGCATCATTGTACGCAACCGTACCAATGTAGAACTTTGCGAGGGCTGCCTCCGCATCACCGTTGGTACGCCCGAAGAAAATAATACACTGCTATCAACTTTACAGCAATACAAATGAGCAAGCTGCAAAAAATACTCTTTATAGACCGCGACGGCACCATCATTAACGAAACACCTGATGAGCAGATAGATTCCTTCGCCAAGCTTACTTTTTACCCCGGCGCGCTGCAATACCTGCCAAAAATTGCCGCTGAGCTTGACTACGAACTGGTAATGGTTACCAACCAGGATGGTTTAGGCACTTCGGTTTACCCGGAGGACACCTTTTACCCGGTACATAACCTCATCATCAAAACATTTGCAAACGAGGGCGTGCATTTTACTTACGAGGCTATTGACCGCACTTTCCCTGCAGATAACGCCCCTACCCGCAAACCAGCAACCGGGCTGCTAACCCAATACCTCGACGTAAGCAAATATGACCTTAAAAACTCCTTCACCATTGGCGACAGGAAGAACGATGTGTTGCTGGCCAAAAACCTTGGTGCGAAAGCCATCTGGATCAATAATAAATCGGGCCTGGGTGATGGAGAATTTCAACCCGAAATTGATAGCGATATTGCCGGTGTGGTCGCCCTGCAAACCCTCAGCTGGAAGGCTATTTATGAGTTTTTGAAACTGGGCGAGCGCGTTATAGAGCACCGCCGTACTACCAAGGAGACAGATATCTACATCAAACTAAACTTGGATGGTACCGGCGAAGCAAAAGTATCAACCGGCCTGTATTTCTTCGATCACATGCTGGATCAGATCGCACGCCACGGCGGCATCGACCTGGAAGTAATCGCCAAAGGCGACCTGCATATAGACGAGCATCACACTATAGAAGATACCGGCATAGCACTTGGCGAGGTGATAGCCACGGCCTTAGGCAATAAAATGGGGATAGAGCGCTATGGCTTTTGCTTACCGATGGACGATTGCCTGGCACAGGCCGCTATTGATTTCGGTGGCCGCAACTGGATAGTTTGGGATGCTGAATTTAAACGCGAAAAGGTGGGCGATGTACCTACCGAGATGTTTTACCACTTCTTCAAATCGTTCAGCGATGCCTCCAAAAGCAACCTCAACATAAAAGCAGAAGGGCAAAACGAACATCACAAAATAGAAGCTATATTTAAAGCCTTTGCCAAAGCCATTAAAATGGCGATAAAAAGGGATGTGAATAAAATGGTTTTACCAAGCACGAAGGGGCTGCTTTAAGAGCCCCCCAGCTCCCTGAAGGGGGAGCAGAATTTTGATAATCATGGTTAAAACTGAAAATAATAAAATAGCTTCTCAACAACTTCCCCCTAAAGAGGCTGGGGAGCTCAAGGCACCCCCTTCAGGTGGCGGGGGGGGCATCGGTATTATCCGCTACGGCGCCGGCAACATATTTTCGCTCACTGCTACTTTAGAGCGGCTGGGCATTGCCTATGGCATGATCAACACCGAGGCCGACTTTGAACTGTACGACCGCTACATTATTCCCGGCGTGGGCCACGCGGGTGCTGCCATGCACAAGCTGGAGCATACCGGGCTGGTGCCTGCCATCAAAGCGCTCAATAAGCCTACTTTGGGGATCTGCGTAGGCATGCAATTGCTTACCAGCTACAGCGAGGAAGGCGATAGCGACCTGCTCGCTCTGTTCCCGATTAAAACGCTAAAATTCCCGGCTACCCATTGTTTTAAGGTACCGCACACCGGCTGGAACCAAGTTTTCCCGGAAAAAGAAAACCCACTTTTTGCAAATATTCCAACGGGATCACACTTTTACTTTGTACATTCATACTTTATTGAGTATGACCCCTTATACACTTTATCATCAACAAATTACGTTAATAAGTTTTCGGCATCAATTTGGCGGGATAATTTTTATGGCGTACAATTTCATCCCGAGAAATCTGGCGCCTACGGCGAACAACTATTAAAGAACTTTTCAAAAATCTAAAAGCAATGTATATAATCCCCGCCATTGATATTTTAAACAAAAAAGTTGTAAGGCTGCGCGAAGGCGATTACGGCCAGGTAACTGAGTATGATGTAACCCTCGAAGAAATGATAGACCGGTACCAAAGTAACGGCACCAACTTTATCCATATCATCGACCTCAACGGCGCAAAAAACGACTTTAGCAACCAGCAATACCTGTTTGATGTGATCCGCAAAACAGATATGCAGGTGCAATATGGCGGCGGTATCCGCAGCATTGATAAGGTAAAAGAACTGATAGACGCGGGCGTTCACCGCGTTATTGTGGGCACCCAGGCCATCACCAACCCCGCTTTTCTGCACGATCTGAGTAAAGCAATCTGTGGTCGCGACAAATGCAGCGACCAGGTGGTAATAGCTATCGACGTGTTAGACGAGGTGATCAAATACTCAGGCTGGATGGAAAGCTCACCGCTAAAACTGATGGATTATGTAGATAAGTGCTTGTCGCTGGGCTTCTTCCGCTTTTTGTGTACCGATATTGATAAGGACGGTAAACTGGCGGGCGCAGGTGTAGAACTGTACGAAAAACTGCTTGACCATTCGCCATTCATCAAACTAATCGCCTCAGGCGGCGTAAGCTCCATGGCAGATATAGAACAGCTGAACAACATCAAAGTAGAATCGTGCGTGGTAGGCAAAGCCATCTACGAAGGCCATATCAGCATCGAAGAAATAAAGAACTGGAATTTGGAGAGTTTGATGTCCATATAACCCCCCAACCCCCTGAAGGGGGAGCTTTTGATTTGCATAGTGAACAAATTTCTATGAGTAAACACCTATTTTTAAGTGCAGGGCCACAGATTTTTGAGAACGCAAAAGCTCTACGCCACAACTTGACTCAAGCCGAACTTGTGCTTTGGGGGCATTTAAAGGGCAATCAGTTTGGGGTACGATTCAGAAGGCAATATCCGTTAGGAATTTATATTGCAGACTTTTATTGCCATCAGTATAAATTAATCATCGAATTAGATGGTAGCATTCATAATCTGCCTGAAGTAGCCGCAAACGATATCTAAAGGCAAAAAAATCTTGAAGCAGATGGCTTTCGATTTCTACGATTTACAAACACCGAAGTATTTACTCAACTCGAGAAAGTTTTGACTATTATAAAAAACAATTTAAATTTTCAGCTCAGCGGTAAAGCCGACGGCATTAAAAGCTCCCCCTTCAGGGGGCGGGGTGGGTTAACCAAGCGCATCATCCCCTGCCTCGACGTTAAAGACGGCCGCACCGTAAAGGGCGTAAACTTTGTTGACCTGCGCGACGCCGGCGACCCGGTAGAACTTGCCTGGAACTATTCTCAGCAAGGCGCCGATGAACTGGTATTTTTAGATATTACCGCTACAGTAGAAAAACGCAAGACGCTGGTAGAACTGGTAAAGGCCGTTGCCAGGCAGATCAACATCCCTTTCACTATTGGTGGCGGCATCATGGAAATTGCCGATGCCGATGCCTTGCTAAATGCAGGTGCGGATAAGATCTCCATCAACTCCGCAGCTGTGCGCAACCCGGCTTTGATAGATGAACTGGCCAAAGCATTTGGTGTACAGTTTGTCATAGTTGCGGTAGATACCCGCGTAATGGGCGATAAAAATATTGTACACCTTAACGGGGGTCGATTACCAACCGATAAACAAACTTTAGACTGGATATTGGAAGCTGAAAACCGTGGCGCTGGTGAGATCTTGCTTACTTCCATGGACCATGATGGTACCAAGGCAGGCTTTGATAACGGCCTTTTAACAAAGGTAAACAACGCCGTAAATATCCCGGTGATCGCCTCGGGTGGTGCCGGTTCGGTGCAGCATTTTGTAGATGTGTTTGAACAAACCAATGTTGATGCTGCTTTGGCAGCCTCGGTATTCCACTATGGCGAGATATTGATACCAGATCTGAAAACCGTTTTAAGGCAGAATAATATTGAGGTAAGGGAAATATAAAAGCAGAAGGCCTGTGCGATTCCCCTCTTGAGAGGGGTGGCAGGGGTGTGTTAGCCGCGCGTATAAACACACCCCTGCCACCACACATTTCCGGCGCGCCCCCTCTCAAGAGGGGAATAAAAGAAAAATAAACCCCGTTGGCGGTGTCCTCACCGCCAACAAACAACGAGAACATGAACATCGATTTCAACAAAACAAACGGGCTTGTACCCGTAATTATACAGGGCGAGCACACGCTTGAAGTGCTGATGCTGGGCTACATGAACCAAGAGGCTTACGATAAAACCGTGGCGGAAAATGTAGTTACCTTTTTCTCCCGCTCCAAAAACCGCCTGTGGACCAAGGGCGAAACCAGCAAAAACTACCTGCATGTAAAAGCCATGCATATAGATTGCGATAACGATACCCTGCTGATAAAAGTTAGCGCCGATGGCCCAACCTGCCATACCGGCTCGCGCAGCTGTTTCCAAACAGAATACAACCAAAACTTTATTATGCAGCTGGAAGGTATCATTGCCGATAGGTATGCCAACCCGTTAGAAGGCTCGTATGTAAACAAATTACGCGCGAAAGGCCTCAACAAAATTGCCCAAAAAGTGGGCGAAGAAGGCGTAGAAACGGTTATAGCGGCCCTCGCCGAAACCGAAACCGACCTTATCAACGAAGCATCGGACCTGGTGTTCCACCTGCTGGTTCTGCTTCGCGAAAAGAATTTAACACTGGAGCGGATAGCTAAAAATTTAGAGGAAAGACATAAATAAGTTCATAGCCCATAGTCGATAGTCCATGGAAAAAGGAATTCGGCTATCGACCATGGACTATTGACCATCGACTAACATGCATGTAATAAAAACCGCGGATCTTACCGGCCACAGCAACCCCATTTTTACGCTGGAGCTTTCGCAAAAGTCGGGGGTATTGTTTACCGGCGGCAACGACAAAGGCTTGGTAGAATGGAACCTGGCGGATAACAGTTTCATCAAAGTGATGTTCCCGGTACCTACTTCTATTTACGCTATTCATTGTCCCGAAGGTTACCCGCTGCTATTTGCCGGGCTGCGGAGCGGCGAGGTGTTGGTTTTTAATTTTATAGAGCAGAAGATCACACACCGGTTACGCAAGCATATCAAACCCATTTTCGATATTAAATCCATTAGCAAAAAGGATGAGTTGCTAATCGCTTCCGAAGATGGCACCGTATCCGTATGGAGCCTAAAAACGCTGGAATTGCTGCATACCATTCAAGTATCTGACGATACCGTACGATGTATAGCTGTAAGCCCAACCGGCGACCGCCTTGCTTTTGGCTGCCGCGATAATAGGGTGATGGTTTACGATTGGGAAGATTACAGCCCCATTAAAGCACTTATCGGGCATACCATGGCGGTATTTTCGTTAGCGTATTCTCCTAATGGAGAGTACCTCGTATCCGGTGCAAGGGATGCACAGGTAAAAATTTGGGATAATAAAACCTATACACTAATACAAAACGTCCCCGCGCATTTATTCGCGGTGAATCATATTGCCTTCCACCCTACCCGGGCTTATTTTGCTACGGCAAGTATGGATAAAAGCATCAAAATTTGGGATGCGGCCGATTTTAAACTACGCAAGATCATCAGCCGCGAAAAGGGCTACCCCGCGCACGTTCTCTCTATCAATAAACTGGCCTGGAACGGTGATGAATTACTATCCGTAAGCGACGACAAAACCATTATGCGCTGGCAGGTTGAGTTTTAGATCAGTTGATTTATGCTCACTTAGCCGCCTTTATTAATTATTCTGCAATTTTTTTTCAAAAACTTTCATCCGCGCACAACAAATTACGTATGTAGTATGTTAAGTTATTATATCGGCAAAGTAAATTATCCATTATGCTTTTGCTGATGATAACCAATTGTAAAGCAGTAACTCATTAACTGCATTTTGAACGAAATATTGAGGAGATGGAAAAGATGCGATATGTTAAAAAGGGGCCTAAGAGGCTTGTTTTTTTAGTTCTGGCTACATTAAGCTTATGCTTACCCACACAATATACCTTTGCACAAGAAAGCTTCGTAAATGTATACGCCGGAAAACTGGCTTTTATAAATGCTTTCGAGGTATTTTTAATTGTAGGGGTGTTAATGTTTGTGAACTTCGTTTTGTTTCACAGCAATAAAAACACCGAACGAAATACGGAATTATAGGCTATAGAAAGCGTTTGATCACTTTTAGCTTGTGGGTGTACCGCTTTAACTCTTCAGACCAGACCCCCTCATTATCCAGCAGATCAATTTTCACCTTGCCCGATGCATGTATAATTTGCCCGTTGTTAAGGATAATGCCCACATGTGTTATTCTCCCCTCCGGGTTAGTAAAGAAGGCCAGGTCGCCCATTTTTGATTGCGCCAGGTTTGCAACCAACTGTCCCTGGTTTGCCTGCATAGAAGCATCTCGCTGTAAATTAACCCCGCATAAGCGGTAAACCACCTGCGTATATCCCGAACAATCAATACCGAAATGGGTGCGGCCACCCCATAGATAAGGCGCATTTAAAAAAGAGCGGGCAATGTTGGCAATATGGTCGGTTTCGCCAATTTCACCTATGATCTCAAATTTTTGGGTGCCTATATAACTGGTGGTTCCCTGCAAAAAAGCCAGTGAACTGCCTGCAGAAAGATAAATTATGGAATTGTCCTCTATCTTCCAGGCTTGGGTAACTGCGCGGTAAGTAAGGGGCGCGGGGTTACGTTGCAGGTCCTTATAAGCAATATGCCCCAGGGAAACAAACTGCAGCCTGTCTATCCAACCGGTGTAACTATCAATGGCCGTTACTATTTTGGCCCATTTATTACTATACTCTGTAACCTCAAACGCTTCGCCAAACAAAAGTTGCGACACCATCTCGCTGCGGTCGCTGGGTTCAGCGCGCATAGGTACGATAGCAAGATTGCAAATGCCGTATTCCATTTCTTACAAGAAGTAGTATGACGTTCTCAGGTTAATAAAGTGTCAAGATAACAAAAAAAGGGGAAGCTTGTTTTGCTTCCCCTTTTGTAACGACATTGTTTCTTAATATAGTTACCCGTTAGCGTGCAACCAATCTTTTTTAGCGTGTAATTCTTCTTCCGTTTCGCGTACGTCCTCATCATCCACACAACAATCAACAGGGCAAACCGCAGCACATTGTGGCTCATCATGAAAACCAACACACTCGGTACATTTATCGGGCACTATGTAATAAATGTCGTCAGACAAAGCAGCTTGTGCTTCTTCTGCGTTCAATGTATTACCATCACCAAAATCAATAATTCCTTTTAAATCCGTCCCGTCCGAAAAACGCCAGGCGGCACCTGCATCATAAATTGCATTATTTGGGCACTCTGGCTCGCAGGCTCCGCAGTTTATGCATTCATCGGTGATTATAATCGCCATATTTTTAAAATAATCTTATATTCTCAATTAACTTTGCCCCCGCTATGGAAAGCACGCAAATATAACAAAAAAACACTTTAAGGGTTTAGCTCCTTAACATATATATGTCAAAATTAGTGATAAATAATACCGTAAATACATTTTCCGAACTCGGAAAACGCCTTGAAGCACCCAATGAGGCCCTGATGGAGGTCATTAACACCGAGCGCCAGTACAATGCCTGGTTTACACCTGAAAGTGTTTTAGAAGCCGTAAAGGCCAACGGCGGGATGCTGAACAGCAGCGATCTAACTAAATGGCTCGGCACTTACAACATCGCCGAAGGCGAAAATAAAAAGATTGGTTTGGTATTGGCCGGCAATATCCCGCTGGTAGGTTTCCACGATGTGCTTTGCGTTTTAGCGAGCGGCAACCATGCTTTAATTAAAGCCTCATCGCAGGATGCCCGGCTGATAAAATACGTATTGAATTTACTGGTGGAGATAGATGAAAGCTACAAAGATCAGTTTAGTTTTGTGGAGCGACTGGTTGATTTTGATGCCATCATCGCCACCGGCAGTAATAATACCTCGCGCTATTTTGAGTATTACTTTGCAAAAGTGCCCAACATCATCCGCAAGAACCGTAACAGCGTGGCATTGCTTACCGGCAATGAAACAACCGAAGAACTGCACAGCCTGGGCCGCGACATTTTCGACTACTACGGACTGGGTTGCCGCAATGTATCCAAGGTATTTGTGCCCGAGGGCTACGTATTCAATACTTTTTTTGAATCGATAGAGGATTTTAACCCCATCATCAACCACCATAAATACAACAACAACTACGATTACAACAAATCTATATACCTGGTGAACCGGGACGAGCACCTCGATAATGGTTTTTTGTTGCTCAAGCAGGATGAGCGGCTGGTATCGCCACTGGCGGTGTTGTTTTACGATACTTACACCAGCCTTGCAACGGTACAAAAACAGTTGGAAGAACAAAACGAACAGCTGCAATGCATAGTAACAACGGCAACGCTGCAAACCAAAAACCAGGTAGTAACTTTCGGCCATAGCCAACACCCGCAATTGTGGGATTATGCCGATGGTGTAGATACGATGGAATTCTTGGCAAATCTTTAAAATAACAATACCTTTGGGGAAGAGGGTTCATAGTTCATGGATTATAGTTCATAGCAAAAGCGAAGAGCTCCTATGAACCAAGAACTATCATCTATGAACTATCACCCATGAACTAACGCATGTACATTATAAAAGTAAAAGGCGTTGCCAAAATACCTGATTACGTGCAGTTGCGGGACGACAAGTTTACGCTGCTGGCCTATTTTAGGGTAGACAGGCCCGATAAATCGCTGGATAAAATTGGGCTGGGCGACAGGCAAGATTATATTATGGGCATTGTTAACGATTTACCCTTTGGGAAAATATTAAAATTAGAGCTATAAAAAATGATTGGAAACTCTATTATAAAACTCAATAACGTTGATATTTTTCAGCAGAAGCACCTGGTGTTATCAAACGTTAATCTGCATATTGATAAAGGCGATTTTGTATGGCTGATAGGCCAAACAGGTTCGGGTAAAAGTAGTTTGCTGAAGGTTATTTACGGCGACCTGAGTGTTGCCAGCGGAACCGGCCATGCCTGCGGGTACGAGCTAAGCAAACTCGCCAGCAAAGAGATCCCTTACCTGCGCCGCAAGCTGGGGATCGTTTTCCAGGATTTTCAGTTGCTTACGGATAGATCGGTAGAGCAAAACCTGCATTTTGTACTGCGGGCCACCGGATGGAAAGATAAAAAGGAAATCTCCGACCGTATTTTAGATGTGTTGGAAAAAGTGGGCCTCCGCTCTAAACTAAAGAAAATGCCGCACGAACTTTCCGGCGGCGAGCAGCAGCGCGTGGTAATTGCCCGCGCATTGCTTAACAACCCCGAAATTATACTGGCCGACGAACCAACCGGCAACCTGGACCCGGATACCTCCGAAGAAATTGTATTGCTGCTTAAACAAATAAGCCAAATGGGTACCGCCGTGGTAATTGCCACGCACGATTACCATATTATCCGCACTTTCCCATCGCGTATTATTAAATGCGAAAACGGCAAGGTATTAGAGGATGTGCAGATAGCATAGTAGGAAGTAGCAGTAGGCCTCACCCTGCCCTCTGCAAAGGAGAAGATTTTTTAATATTTTAAAGTCCTCTCCTTTGGAGAGGATTTAGGTGAGGCTTCTTAGAACTGCCAACCGAAACTGCCAACTGCCAAGCGCAAACTGCAAACTTTACATAAAAATTTAATCAATTCTGACAGGCTGTCGGTTTTACACCGGTGGCAAGATACTTGATTAGCACTATTCATGAATTTTAACGACATGTTGAAGAAAAAAAAGAAGGAAAATTCAGAAACACCTGAAAACACAGTGGAAATAACAAACGAAAATAACCCGGGCGACGAACAGGAAGTAGCCCAGCAGGAAGAAACTACTGAAGTTACCGTTTCGGCAGAAGATAAATTGAAAGAAGAACTATCACAGGCAAATGATAAGTATTTACGCTTATATGCCGAGTTTGACAACTTTCGTCGCCGTACCGTAAAAGAACGCGAAGAGGCTCGTAAAACAGAAGGCAAAGAGCTGATTGTAGCTTTATTGCCGGTGTTGGACGATTTTGAGCGCGCCCTGCGTGCTACCGAAAACGCTACCGAGGTAGCACCGGTACGCGAAGGTGTTATACTGATACAAAATAAGTTAAAGAATATTTTAACGCAAAAGGGCTTAAAAGAAATGCAATCTATCGGCACTGAATTTAATGCCGATATACACGAGGCCATTACCAGCATCCCCGCCCCTACAGATGATATGAAGGGCAAAGTAATAGATGAAATGGAAAAAGGTTACGAGCTTAACGAGCGCGTGGTACGTTTTGCCAAAGTAATTGTGGGAGCGTAAGGTGGATAGCGGATTTCGGATGTTCGATTTCGGATTTGTCCTGAACCAACTATTCCCGTATCCTAAAATATTTATACTAAATCCGAAATTGAAAATTCGAAATCCGAAATAAGAAGACTATGGCTAAGAGAGATTATTACGATGTGCTTGGAGTAAGCAAAGGCGCTGATGCTGATGAGATAAAAAAAGCATATCGTAAAATGGCTATTAAGTATCACCCTGATAAGAACGAGGGAGATAAAGCAGCCGAAGAGAAGTTTAAAGAAGCTGCCGAGGCATACGAAGTGCTTAGTAGTGCCGAAAAACGCCAGCGGTACGACCAGTTTGGCCACGCGGCCAATGCATCCTCGCCAAATGGCGGGGGCGGTTACGGCGGTGGTAGCATGAATATGGACGACATATTCAGCCAGTTTGGCGATATATTCGGCGGTGGCGGCGGCGCGTTCGAAGGTTTCTTTGGCGGCGGCAGGCAAAGTGGCGGTGGCCGCCGTGTTGCGCGTGGCAGTAACCTGCGTATTAAAGTGCGCTTAACTTTAGAAGAAATTGCCAACGGTGCCGAAAAGAAGATAAAAGTAAACAAGCAGATCATCTGTAAAACCTGCGAGGGCAGCGGCGCTAAGGATAAAGCATCTTTTAGTACCTGTAAAACCTGCGGTGGACAAGGTTCTGTACGCAGGGTAACCAATACTATTCTGGGCCAGATGCAAACTACCAGCACCTGCCCTACCTGTAACGGCGAAGGCTCTACCATTACCTCAAAATGTACAGTTTGCCATGGCGACGGTGTTGTACGCGGCGAAGAAACCATCACCATCAACGTACCTGCAGGTGTAAGCGAAGGCATGCAATTAAGTATGAGCGGCAAAGGTAACGCAGCCCCACGCGGCGGCGTACCGGGCGACCTGATCATACTGATTGAGGAAGTACCGCACGAAACCCTGAAACGCGATGGCAACAACATTATCTACGATCTGCATGTAAACTTTGTTGATGCAGCCATAGGTACCAGTGTAGAAGTACCTACTATAGACGGTAAAGCAAAAATTAAACTGGAGCCGGGCACCCAGGGCGGCAAAATACTGCGTCTGAAAGGCAAAGGCGTACCGGAGGTAAACTCATACCACCGTGGCGACCAACTTATCCACATCAACATCTGGACGCCCAAAGCATTAAGCCGCGAAGAGCGCGAAATGTTGGAAAAACTGCAAGGCTCACCCAACTTTAAACCAAACCCGGGCAAGAACGAGAAAAGTTTCTTTGAGAGGATGAAGGAATATTTTGAGTAAGTTTTGAGGTGAAAGCCTAAAAAGCGAAAGGTAAAAAGAAGCCCGGGGTTAGTTTGACTCCGGGCTTTTTGTTTACTGTATTTTTGTTAAATTAGTCAGATAGATTATGATGAAACTAAGCCTGAGGAAAACTTATTGTGTTATAGTTATTACACTGATATATATAATATTAGTTGCTTTATCTGGCATGTTTAACATCACCCATACCTGTTGCGGTGTCTCACCGCAACCATTCACCGCCGCGGCTGATGCATCATCAGTTTATTGATCACATCTGCCACTTCCTTCGGCGGCATTTTCGCCACCAGGTAAGCATGCACTTTGCCGCTATTATCCCAGGTATTGCTGCCGTTAGCGGCAATATTTATCCGGCCTTTGTGCAAAGTGTAATACGGAGAATAACCTTTTACAGCAACCAGCACAGCGGTTTCGTCCCAACTATTACGACCGGGCGCGTCCTCCGCAGCCATGGGGATACAAATACTGAAAACATCCTTTACCGGCGAGTTTTTAATAGCCGCGTTGTGGATAAGTGGAAGCCCGGTTTTTACCTTCTCCCCTATTTCGCCGCCGCTGAAAATAACGGGCACGGGCCAGTTATCAAGCGCGTACTTGCTCGCAAGCGCATCTTGGTTCACGTTAAACTCAGAACCTTCCGGGAATTTACCGCCCATACTCACCAGCACTTTCACCTTCGTAGCAACCAAAGCCCTGCCATCAAGTTTGGAGTACTCATCGGGTGGTGATTTGAGCAGATCGCTCATATTGGTAAGAAAACCGATGGTAACAATGGTTACGCTGTGATTAGGCTGGGTGGCCAGTATTTTACGGTACAGTTTCACAGCATCCTCTGCCTCAGCATTGGTTTTTATTTGGTGGGGATATTTAAGCAGCACGGTGTCTGTCCAGTGCTGCCAGTCGCGCAGGCCCAGGGCTTTGCCATTGGGTACGCCAATCGGTATACCTGGCCTCTTAAAGTAAGTATTGAATACGTTTAGCACGCCGGCAACGCCCGGGTAATTGGTACTGGCCATGGTGGCGAGTATTTTGGCTTCGCCCTTATCGGCAAAGGCATGGAGCATGGCTATCGCGCCCACGTCATCATAATCCGGCCCCATATCGCTGTCAAAAATAATGCTGACGGGCTTTTTAGCTGCAGGCTGACCGCTTGCAACTATCGAGCAGCAAAAAACAAGAGCAAATGCTGTAATGAACTTATACATAGGTGTATTTTATTGTATCTTGGGTTTGTAATTGGCAAATAAAATTAATGATAAAAGCTGGTTATACACCTTATTACACTAATGAAAGTCAACCTAAAAACACAGCAGTATGCCCTTTACCTTACATATGGGTACATCGTAGCTGTTCTGATTTCTACCATCCTGCGTTTTGCCGGAGTGGGGCTAAGCCCGGCTTTGGATAAATTAAAACTCACTGCGCTTCAGGTAGCATACGTTTTAATATTCGTGTATATCACCATGCTGTTGGCCACCAATCGCGAAAGGCGGGCCGTTGTAATAGCTTTTGCCATCTATACAACTTTGGCTGCACTGGGCAGCATGATGATCTTTATCAGCGATTATGGCCTTCTGAGGATCTTCTTAATCACATTCGGGAGCGCAGGCACGCTGGTTGTGATATACCTTATTGTACTTATTTTTTGGATAAGGCATCCGATTATCAGCAAGTACTGCAAAACATTAGGAGCGATAATGGCTTCCCTTACGGCGCTTAAAATTCTTATGCCTTTTGCGGCGGGATATATGGGCAACTACTACAGCAATTCCCTCTACCGGATCGGCTGGTTATATATCGAACTTTATGCCTTGCTGATACCCGTTGTGATCATTGTACTTTTGAAACGCACCCGTGTTTTATTAACTGATTATGTACCCCCTGCCGAAACATATGAGGAATACCTGTAACAAAGCTACAACCTATCACTCTAAATAATCATAAAACACCACCCACAAACATGCTAAGCATACGTAACATTGTTAAGCAATACGCCGGCCACCGCGCGTTAGACGATGTGAGTTTAGAAGTAGAAAGCGGCAAAATATTTGGCCTGCTTGGCCCAAATGGCGCCGGTAAAACTTCCCTCATCCGCATTATCAACCAAATTACCGCTCCCGATTCGGGCGAAGTGTACTTCAACGGGCAAAAGCTCGATCAGTCGCACATTAACCGCATTGGCTACCTGCCCGAAGAACGCGGGCTGTACAAAAAAATGGAGATTGGCGAGCAAATGATCTACCTCGCCCGCCTGAAAGGTCTTAGCCGTGCCGAAGCCACAGCTAAACTCAAATTCTGGTTTGAGAAGCTGGGTATGGAAACCTGGTGGAAAAAGAAGATAGAAGAACTCTCTAAGGGGATGCAGCAAAAAGCGCAGTTTGTGGCCACCGTACTGCACGAACCCGAGCTGATCATTTTAGATGAACCCTTCAGCGGTTTCGACCCGGTGAACGCGGAGCTGATAAAAGATGAGATATTGGAACTGAACAAAAAAGGCGCTACAATCCTGTTTTCTACCCACCGCATGGAATCGGTAGAGGAACTTTGCGACGCCATTGCGCTCATCCACAAATCGCACAAGATATTGGACGGACGAGTGAAAACCATCCGCAACTCTTACAAAAACGATACTTACCTGGTAGAATACACCGGCGACCATTTAGATTTCAGCGGCGCGCAACCGTTCGACCTCATTAGTGATATACCCGGGGAAAATAGCAGCCACACCATCAAAATAAAGCTGAACAACACCACGGCTAATGATGTGCTGCAATACCTGCTGCCCAAAACCCGCATTAATATGCTACAGGAAGTTATCCCCAGCATGAACGAGATCTTCATCGAAAAAGTGAACCAAATTAAATAAGCCATGAATAAAGTATTACTTATTATACAGCGCGAGTACGTAACCCGCGTAAGGAAGAAAGCCTTTATTGTGATGATATTTGTGGTACCTGCGTTACTGTTGGGTATGTCGGCATTAATTGGTTATGTTGCTAAAAACAACCAGGAGCTTAGTAGCGACCAAGTGGTTAAAGTGATTGACGAAAGCAAAGCTTTCGAAGGAAAATTCCACAACCAAAAACATATTAAATTTGAGCCGGCCAAGCAATCCTTAACGGATGCTAAAGCTGGCTTGCAGGCAAATGACGACCTTTCGGTACTGCTGATCCCTGCCGACTACGCGAAAAAGCAGGTACAGATCTTCTCTAAAAAGAAGCCTTCCTACCAGCTTACCGAAGAAGTAGAAAAGCAAATGAACAGTATCGCATCTACCAAAAGTATGATAGACCATCATATAGATACCGCGTTCCTGAACAGCATCAACAAAAATCGCATCTCTGTAAATGCTATGGAGGTTACCGCAACCGGTACCAAGGATGCCAACGTGGGGACCACCATGTTTGTAGGCATAGCTTGTGCTATTTTGATTTACCTGTCGTTATTTATTTACGGTGCCCAGGTAATGCGTGGCGTTATCGAAGAAAAAACCAGCCGCATTATCGAGGTGATCATTTCCTCGGTTAAACCTTTTCAGCTAATGCTCGGTAAGATCATTGGTGTTGGGTTGGTTGGCTTAACGCAATTCGGGGCCTGGATATTGCTTTCTGTGATATCATCAAAAATTGCCGGGCACGCGTTTTCCGGGCCGGGCAGCCCAATTGCGGGCGCGTTGGCAGTTATCGCAACCATCCCTTTTGGCTATATAATGGGCTGCTTTATTTTCTATTTCCTTACCGGGTATCTGCTTTACAGCGCATTGTTTGCAGCGGTAGGCTCCGCAGTGGATAGCGAGACCGAAACACAGCAGTTTATGTTCCCCATCACTTTGCCATTGTTGTTTACTTACCTGCTATCGGTAACCGTATTGTTCCAGGCGCCGGATAGCCCGCTGGCGGTTTGGTTATCTATTATACCGTTTACAGCACCAGTAGCCATGATGGTTCGTATCCCTTTTGGCGGAGTGCCCGATTGGCAGTTAGGCTTATCTATGTTTTTTATGATAGCCGGATTTTTATTCACCACCTACGTTGCCGCCCGCATTTACCGCGTTGGCGTACTGATGTATGGTAAAAAAGCGAGCTTTAAAGAACTGGCTAAGTGGTTTTTTTATAAAGAGTAATATTTTTTTTATTAGATGGGATAAGTGCCCTCCTCTAAGCGAATAGCACAAATTTATGTTAACGCCAGCAATTTAACAACTATTTCATTATCAGATACTTAAAAAAGTTAACATTGAATTGTGTTAACTTTTGGAAACTTTTTTGCCTGGTATTTCCCCATGGCGCTATAAATAATCTTCACCCAAACCACATCATAGTTCAAAAATCCCTTGCGAAAGACATACTTTTGCGGGGATTTTTAATTTCTGCCCATGCCGCAACAAAACAACTCTTTCGCCAAACGCATCGCTGTGATGGACCTTGGCACTAATACCTTTCACCTGCTGATAGCGGAAGGCAGCCCCACCGACTTTAAAATTATCCACCATCAAACCGAGGCGGTAAAAATTGGCGAAGGGGGCATCAATAAAGGCATCATCCAACAAGCGGCCTTTACCCGTGGTATAAAAACCATGCAGGATTTTAAGAAACAGATTGACGGGGCAGGTGCAAGCGAGGTTAGGGCAATTGCTACCTCCGCCCTGCGCAACGCAGCAAATGGCAACGATTTTATAGCCGAAGTGGAGGCCAAAGCCGGCATCCAAATAGAAATTATTAATGGAGAACAGGAAGCCGCGTTTATTTACGAAGGGATAAAAGCCAGCGGCGCGCTTACCGATGAAAACGCCCTTATTATAGATATTGGTGGCGGCAGCGTAGAGTTTATCATCGGTAACAATAAAGAAGTGCTTTGGAAGCAGAGTTTTGAAATAGGGGCTGCAAGGCTGATGGACAAGTTCCATAAAACCGACCCGATCCCGGTGATCTCCATAAAAGCTATGACCGCGTACCTAAACCAGCAGTTAGCTGATCTGTTTATCGCCGCAATGCAGTACAAGCCCACTGTTCTTATTGGATCCTCGGGCGCGTTCGAAAGCTTTGCCGAGGTGATAGAACTGGAAAAGGGTAAAGCATTCGACATTAAAAAAACAAAATCCTACGAGTTTGATACCGACGACCTGCTCGAACTCATCGAGCGCCTTATCAAATCAACCCATGCCAAACGCGCCAGTACAAAAGGCATCATCCCGGTACGGGTGGATATGATCGTAACCGCCAGCCTGGTTACCATCTACATTATGCAAAAACTGGGGCTGGTGGATGTAAGCATGTCTACCTATTCGCTTAAAGAAGGCGTATTGGCGGGGATGCTGGGTTAGCCGCCTATTACCATTACACAGGTTGAAAAACCAATAAGTACGACAAGGGCGGCACTCAATAAAAACTCTTTTCGGTAAATAAATATTGCCGTTATTAAACATATAATAAACTGGATGGCATTTAATATTGCAACAGCAATAAAGTTATATTCTCCTTTTTCGGCAACATCAAAATATATAGTGTAAGCAATAAGCACCAAAATATTGATAACAATGATGACCAATCTCAACTTTGGTACGGGGTTCTCCGTTTGTTCCATATTAAAATCCTCCTCTTAGCTGACCAATACCCACGCAGGTAGAAAAACCAATAACTAATACCAGCACCCCACTCAGCAGCCATTGCAATCTCTTAGGGCCGGTAAGGGTCAATATTAAACATAACATCACATGGAAGAATATTAAAAAGGCGTCAAAGAGTACCCCCCCGGATGGTATGGCGGAAATAAGTGTATATCCGGCTAAAATGCCCAAATTGATGCCTACTATTTTATAGCTTAACTCTTGCTTAGGTATCAGATCTTTTTCGTCCATATTTTATTAAAAAGTTGCGGCCATTTCAGTGCGTAATTGTTCCAGGTACTCCCGCTTGTCGTCCCGGTAAAAAATGTTCATGGTTTCAAACGGGATGATCTGCATATCCTTGTTCACAATATGCACACACGATTTTTTGATGGCGCGTACATCAAAATTCTGCGCATCTATAAAGTTCATAATAATAACCCGGAAAAGGTTATCGTAACCCAGTTGCGGCGCATCAATTTCGGGCAGGCAGCATAGGATAGATTTGAGGTGCTCTTTGGCTTTCTCCACCGAATTACCGGTACTGAACATATTGAGCAAATGCCCTTTCAATTGCTCGTCCTGCTCGTATACGATGGTGTTTTTGGAGTTATCCAGCAGGTCATCGGGGTTTATCATCCGCGTAAGCGGGAAAACCTGTCCGCCCAGTTTAAGCGCGTAGCCCATTACCAGGGCATCGGGGTTACAGGGCACAGGGATGAGGTCGTTGGCGTTGAAAACATTGGTTTGCGCCAATATGGCGCTACGCACCTCGGTAAGAGTATAGCGGTCGGTAGCCGGATTAAAGTTCTCCAGCCGCCCTGCCTGTTGCGTTGGCTGGAAGGTCACGCCGCGGATGCAGGGTTGCTGCAAGGCATATTCTATTATCTTGCCTATTTCATGGGTGTTTAGCCCTTTTTGCAAGGTAACCACCAGCGTGGTAGATAGGTTATACTTGTTGAGGTGTTCGATGGCTTTGCTCCGCACATCGCGCAGATCCTCGCCTCTTAGTTTTATCAACGCTTCTGCTTCAAAAGAGTCAAACTGCAGGTAGATCTCAAAATCGGGCTGATAAGTGGCCAGGCGTTTTACAAAGTTCTCGTCCTTAGCTATCCGGATGCCGTTGGTGTTTAGCATCAGGTGTTTGATGGGCTTTGTTTTGGCGATATCCAATATCTCGAAAAACTGCGGATGCACGGTAGGCTCCCCGCCGCTCAGTTGCACCACATCGGGCTGGCCCTCGTTCTCTACAATTACATCCAGCATCTGCTCAATCTCGTGCAGGGTGCGGTGCCTGCCATAATGCGGCGAGGACATAGCGTAGCAGGTTGGGCAACTTAGATTACAGCGGTCGGTAACCTCAATTACCGTAAGGCAGGAATGTTGTTCGTGATCGCGGCACAGCCCGCAATCGTAAGGGCAGCCGTAATGGGTTTCGGCATTAAATTTTAGCGGCATCTCGCTGCGCTTGGCGTAGTTGCGGCAATTTTTATAATACTCAATATCGGTAGCTATCAGCACTTTTTCGAAACCATGCTGGCGGCAATTCTTCAGCATATAAACGTTGCCTTCTTCAAACACTATCTTGGCATCCACCCTGCGCAAACAGGTAGAGCAAATGCTAAGGGTAAAGTCGTAATAAATGTACGGGCGTTCAGGCATAGGTTTTTATGAGTTTTGAAGGATAGAGAAATACTTTATAATAATACAAAATTCCGCCGATACAAACCAACTGAATTACCGACAGCCCGAAGCCAAAAAAGTAAGCGGGCTTAATAAACTCCACCAGCAGGCGGAAGATAAGATAGCTTACCATGAAAACTTTAAACCGAGCACCGTTGGCAAATTCGTGCTTACGCTCCATCAAATTCAGGCTTATCCAAAGCAACAGCCAAAACAATATCTCGTACAAATTGGTAGGGTGCCTGCGGATGCCGTCGCCAAAGTTGATGGCCCAGGGTAAATTGCTGGCTATGCCGTAGGTGCCGTCTTCCAACCCGGCCAAAAAGCAGCCGGTGCGGCCGATGATCATGGCTAATATCAGCGGGTAAACCATCAGATCGCCGGAGGACACGGTAACGCCAATTTGTTTTTTGGTGAGCTCTACCCCTATCAGTCCGCCCAGCATGCCGCCTACTATTGTTTTATTACCCATAAAATAGATGAGGTTAAACTGCGACAGCAAGGTTGGGTTCTCCAGCACACCAACAATATGGCTGCCTAAAAATGCGCCAAATGCTGCCCCAATAAAAATTAGGAGCCGGTTATTGGCGCTGATCTGATCCTGAGTATTCTTGCGGAGATAAGCGTAATACCGGTAGCCAAGGAAATAGGCCAGCGTTTCGCATACAAAATGAACAGGGATAGCAGCAGAACCAATTGGGATATTTACCGGGAAATGCAAATTGGATATAGTTTAGCGTTCCCTAAAGGTAGTAATTAGCCAAATATCAAACTAAAAATAAATTTGTTAGCTGCGCTTTGTATCTTGCTGTGCTTTTTACTCACAGCTATGAAAACCACCTCCCTAACCGCCGCCCTGTTATTTGTTACTGCAATTGCCGCCCAGGCGCAAAAGAAAAACCCTAACGATACCATTGCCAGCAACTACCAGCCGGCGGCTCTGTTCTCCACCAATCCCTTTACCGAAAAGGGTAACGAGTTCCATTCGCCCAATGGCGAGCCGGGCGCAAAGTACTGGCAAAACCGTGTGGATTATCAGCTGGATGTGAAATTGGATACCGTGGCCAAAACCATCAGCGGATCGGCAAATATCAGCTATACCAATAATAGCCCCGATGCACTTCAATACCTATGGCTGCACCTCGATCAAAACACCTATAAAAAAGACGCACGCTCTAACTTTGTAACCGGCTTCGCCGCGCCGGACCATACTACGGGCTACCAAATCGAATCGGTGTCGATGCTGCAAAACGGCAAGGCTACCAAGCTGAATTATGTAATAACTGATACCCGGATGCAGGTACGTCTGCCATTGGCGGTAAGTCCGAAAGGTGGCAAAATAAGCTTTGTAGTAAAATACCATTACACCATCCCTGGTAATTTTGGCGGAAGGACGGATTATACCGATACCAAAAATGGCAAGATCTACGAGATTGCCCAGTTTTACCCCCGCATGTGCGTGTACGATGATATGCGCGGCTGGGACACCGCCCCTTTCCTGGGCAGCGGCGAATTTTATTTAGAGTACGGCGATATCGATTATAAGGTAACTCTCCCTGCGGATATGATCGTGGCTGGCTCGGGTGAGTTGGTAAATCCTGCAGAAGTGCTTACCCCAACCCAAATAAGCCGCCTGGCTGCCGCTAAAGCCAGCGACAAAACCGTAATGATCCGCACCGCGGCCGAAGTTACGCAACCATCATCGCGCCCGGCAACTCAAGCCAACCTCACCTGGCACTTTAAAATGCTGAATACCCGCGATGTAGCCTTTGGCGCATCAAAGGCTTATATATGGGATGCCGCAAGGGTTAACCTGCCGGGCGGTAAAAAGTCGCTTGCTATGTCGGTTTACCCCGTAGAGAGCGCCGGCAAAGAAGCCTGGGACAGGGCTACGGAGTATCTGAAAGGTTCGATAGAATATTTTTCCGAAAAATGGTTTGTGTACCCCTACCCGGTTGCCGTGAACGAAGCGGGTATTGCGGGCGGCATGGAGTACCCCGGCATCGTTTTCGATGGCATTACCGATAAGGGTAAAGACCTGTTTTGGATCACCGCGCACGAGATTGGGCACAACTGGTTCCCCATGATCGTAGGTAGCGACGAGCGACGCTTTGCCTGGATGGACGAAGGCTTTAACACTTTTATAGATGTTTATGCCTCAGATATGGTGAACAAAGGCGAGTTCGGCCCGAAACGTGACAGCGAGTATGCCGAGAACGGTGGCAACCCGGCAGATGAGATCATCCCTTTCATCATCGACCCGGAAGCACCATCCATGATGACCGCACCCGATGCCATACCCGAAAAGTACCGCCACCCCTTCACCTACTTTAAACCTGCTTTTGGGTTGATATTGCTTCGCGAACAGATCTTGGGTAAAGACAGGTTTGATTACGCTTTTAAAAACTACATCTACAAATGGGCCTACAAACACCCGCAGCCCGATGACTTTTTCCGTTCGATGGAAAACGGCGCGGGCGAAGATTTAAGCTGGTTTTGGAAAGGCTGGTTCTACAACAACTATAAATTGGATCTCGCCCTGATAGATGCCAAATACGCCGATAAGGATCACTCCAAAGGCATTAAAATAACCGTAGCCAATAAAGAGCTGATGGCTATGCCGTTTACCGTAGAAGTTAAATTAAAAGACGGCAGTAAGCAACGCACCTATTTCCCGGTAGAAACCTGGCTGCAACAAAAGGTGGCGACCATCAACATCCCAACCACACAGGATGTTGAAAGCGTTGTAGTGGACCCGGATAACGCCCTGCCGGATGTGAACAGGAAGAATAATGGGAAGAAGTTTTAGTGATTTCGGAATTGGGATTTGAGATTTCGGATTTTATTGATGTCGAATTTTCGAATGTTCAATTTCGAATGTAAAAAACTTAGTCATTGCGAGGAGCAGTGGGCGGGATGAGCGAAAGGGCGCCGTGGCAACCTCATAGGACGTTATCCCGTAGCAGGTGAATTTGCATAATTAAACATCCTATGAGGTTGCCGCGCTTCGCTCGCAATGACAGGGTGGTTAATAAAAGAGACGCGAAGTATCGCGTCTCTACATTCTGAAAATTCGTAAACTCTGTTATTCTGATTCAGACAAGCTTCTTCAACTGCTGATACACCTTCTCCGTAGGCAAACCTACCACATTGGTATACGAACCATTGATCCGCTCGATGCCAATAAGGCCGATGCGCTGCTGGATGCCGTACGAACCGGCTTTATCAAAGGGTTGGTATTCTGCCACATAACTCCTGATCTCTTCGTCAGTAAGTTTGCGGAAAAACACTTCAGACATATCGTAGAATTTGTTGTATTGGTGCTTATGCAGCAGGCAAACGCCGGTGTACACCTCGTGTACGTTTCCGCTTAGCTTATGCAGCATTTCTATAGCGTGTTCCGCATTATCGGGCTTGCCCAGTATCTCACCCTTTATACAAACAATGGTATCGGCGGTGAGCACTACCTCGTCGGTAATGTCTTCGTCGAATGCCTCGGCTTTTTTCTGGGCAATGTAGAGGGCTATTTCGGCAGGTGTAAGCCCGTCCGGATAAGATTCATCCACCTCCTTTAAAACCACCCGGAAATCAATATCCATCAGTTTCAAAAGTTCCTGCCGCCTCGGCGACTTAGAAGCGAGAATTATTTGGGGTAAACCACTCATACCGGAAAGCTTTTGACTTTTTACTTTAAACTTTTGACTTGAACTACCAGCTATACGCCTGTTCGTTCATCCACTTGCCTTGTATCTTCATCACCTTTTCAATGATGTCGCGTACGCAGCCTTTGCCACCGGCGTAGGGCGATACAAAGGCACTAACGGCTTTGATCTCTTCGCAGGCATCGGCAGGGCAAACCGGGAGGCCTACCATTTTCATTACGCCAAGGTCGGGGATATCATCGGCCATGTACAGCACGTTTGATGGGTGGATGCTTTTCTCTTCCACGTAGATCTTAAACCTTTCGGTTTTGGTGTGCGCGCCAAGGTAAACATCATTAATCCCTAAACTATTTAAACGAAACAATGCGCTTTTACTGCGGCTGCCAGATATAGCTGCCACATTGTACCCACTTTTTACGGCCAGCTGCAAAGCATATCCATCCTTAATATTAAAAGAACGGCTTTGCACGCCGGTTTCAGTCACCATGATCGATCCGTCGGTCAGTACCCCATCCACATCAAAAATAAAAGTGGTTATATCTTTAAGCTTGTTTAAAAAGGATTCCATTTATGATAAAGTCATTGGGTCATTATTTCATTGAGTCATTGGCTAAGCGGAAAGCTAACTGCCAGCTGCAACTATTGATTATCCCGCCACTCGTATACCCAGGCACTTTGGATTTGCTCCAGGTGGCCCTCGTTAGATTCTTCGCGCGTGCCGGCAAAGTTGGGGAGAGAAAGTACCCAATCCAATAGTTCCGTAAAACGGATGCGGTAGATCTTCGATTCGCCAAAATCATCGCCGAACTTTTCGTACAGGCTCAGGGCTATATCTTCGTGGTCGGCCCAGTGTATTGGCAGGGCGAATTTATCGTCGTTCATTTCTTGCTTGTGAGTGATCGTTTCTATTTATAATTAGTGGCCCATAAAACCCGATTGATCGGGCAGGGTAACTTCAATATCGCCATCTATAATTACGCACTGGCAGCCCAGGCGCGATGTAATGCGCGGATTTACCGCCCTGTCAATAAAGTCTTCTTCTTTATCAGAGATCTCCTGGATGTTATCCATCCCTTTATTAACATATATGTGGCAGGTGCTGCAACCGCAAACGCCGCCGCAATTGTGCTGTAAATCTATGCCGTTTTCCAGGCATACGTCCAAAACAGATTCCCCTTCGGCAATAGGCAGTTCAATGGTATCATGGTCTGCCTCTTCGAAGTTGATCTTTATCTTAAAAATATTCATTTTGGCAAAAGTAACAAAATTAACTATCCCTGTTACCTGTGTTACTGTTTTTGATAATATCCTGACTTAGCAACAGGTAAATTTGCTGTAATTCATCCTTTCCATCCAGCATTTGCAGGTGTGCCTGCATGGTATGTTCGTCTTTACGCACCGCAGGGCCGGTTTGAACCGCGGCCGGATGATGCGTTTTTATCTTATCGGCGGTCTCCAGTATCAGCGGGCGCAACATATCAAAGCTCATATTGTGCTCCTTTAAAAGCGCTTCGGATACGGCATACAGATGATTGGTGAAATTGCAGGCGAATACTGCCGAAAGGTGCAATATTTTTCGCTGCGCGGAATTTACCCGGTAAACATTATTGCTGATGGTGCGGGCAAGCTCTTCCAATTGTTTGGTTATCTCTTCGGTAGCGCCTTCAATACATATCGGCACATCCCAAAAATTGAGCTCTTTGGTTTTGCTGAAGGTTTGCAGCGGATAAAAAACACCAGCCTCCGTAGTGAAATTCAGCAGCGTTTGCAGCTCCACAGCGCCCGAAGTG
The DNA here is from genome assembly GCF_004054195.1 of Mucilaginibacter gilvus. GTDB lineage: Bacteria > Bacteroidota > Bacteroidia > Sphingobacteriales > Sphingobacteriaceae > Mucilaginibacter > Mucilaginibacter gilvus. The sequence continues at coordinate 47,408 of NZ_SBIW01000001.1, forward strand.
TGTACAATCGACTTTTTAAACGGGGACAATTTGGGAACAATTTCGGCTATCGCGTCGTCCTTAACGGCGATGATAAAGATGTCGGTTTCGCTGTCAATGTCCTTAAGACTATCAATGGCTACTGCGCCAACATGATAGCCCAGCATAGCGGCATTTTGCATATTGGGGCTGTAAACCTGCACCAAACGGTGGCCGGCATTTTTTAACGCTGCAGCCAGATGTGTGGCAACATTGCCCGAACCGATGAGGGTGATACGCATTAGTTTTTAATATACATTATGGCACAAAATTAAATAATTCCATTACTTTTATTTCCTCATTCGATATTTGTTATTCCCCCACAAAAAATGAAGTTCCTTAAGCGTTTTGTTATTTTTCTCCTGCTGCTCATTGTTTTAGCAGCAGCCGTTGTAGCCATTATCTATTTCACTCAAAATAAAGAAACAAAAGAGCTTACTTACAATTTGCGCAAAAACACCAATGGTAGTTATGTAGAATTAAGCGGCGGGGTTACCCACTATGAGCTGGATGGTCCCGATTCCGGTAAAATAGTTGTGCTGGTACATGGTTTTAGCGTACCCTACTATATATGGAACGGCACCTATGAATATTTAGCAGAACACGGCTTCCGTGTATTGCGCTATGATGAATTTGGCAGGGGCTATTCTGACAGGCCCGACACCGTTTATAACAAGGCACTTTACCTTGACCAGTTAAAAGAGCTGATGCAAAAACTGGAAATGAAAAAACCGGTAAACCTGGTAGGCGTGTCATTCGGCGCAGCCGTTGTGACCGATTTTGCCAACGAATACCCAGATATGGTGAATAAAGTTGTATTGGTAGACCCGGTTTACAAATTTGGCAAGCCCGGCTTTATATCATACATCACCACTTTTAAAGAAATACTTAATGCCGATAAGCGCGCGCTTGGCCAGATGGAGGATTTTAAATACCCCGACAGGCACCCTACCTGGGTAGAACAATACACCCCACAGATGGAATATAAGGGCTTTCGCAATGCGTTGGTTTCTACCCAATACAACTACTTGTTCAATGCCAGCGAAAGCTACGCTACCCTTGGCGCGAAAAATAAACCCGTGATGCTGATATGGGGAAAAGAGGATAAAACAGTGCCGTTTACCTACAGCGATTCGGTAAACCGGGTTTTAAAATCGGAATTTTTGCCGGTTGAAGACGCAGGTCACCTTCCTTTTATTGAGCAGGGCGAGATTGTGAACCCGGCCTTGGTAACATTTTTAAAGAAATAGTATCTAAACTTTAAATTAATCATACAATATTATGGACACTTCACTCATCACTACCAGCAACACGTTAGAAGGTTACAAAGTCACTAAACACCTGGGCGTTGTGCGCGGCATCACCGTACGCAGCCGCAGCGTTGTGGGCAATTTTGCGGGTGGCATACAGTCGCTTTTTGGCGGCAGGCTTTCTGTTTATGTAGAGCTTTGCGAAAACGCCCGCGAAGAAGCTTACCAGCTATTGATACAGCATGCCCGCGCCACGGGTGCCAATGCTATCATCAATATGCGTTACGATGCTAATGAAGTAATGCAGGGCATTACCGAAGTTTTGGCCTATGGCACCGCTGTTGTGGTGGAGAAGGCGTAATAGCCTCACCCTGCCCTCTCCAAAGGGTAATAGCCCACCGTTACACACGTTGGTAATTCATAATACGTTCCGCTGGAACGTTAGATGGTTCTTTGGCATTTTCTACCCATAAAACATCCCGAAGGGATGAAAACGAAATCGTTTCGCAGGAACGTCTCATGGGTAGAAGAATAATGGCGATTTTTACGTTCCAGCGGAACGTTTTATGGAATCTGTTTAATGGTGGGCTATTACCCTCCAAAGGATTTAGGTGAGGCTTCGCAATCGCACAAGAAAAATCTTCGCCTAAAATATTACCCCCAAATAAACAACACTATATTTGCCTCAAATACATTTACCATGCAGGTTATAAAGCAATATATAGAAGATAATAAACAGCGTTTGCTGGATGAATTGTTCGAACTGCTGCGGTTTCCATCCGTTAGTGCCGACCCAAAATACAAAGCCGATGTTTTAAACGCCGCCGATTACGTGGCTAAAAAACTAACTGACGCCGGTGCCGATAAGGTAGAAGTTTGCCAAACCGCAGGCTACCCTATTGTTTACGGCGAAAAAATAATTGACGCAGCGCTACCAACTGTTTTGGTTTACGGACATTACGATGTGCAGCCTGCCGATCCGCTGGAACTTTGGAAAACCCCGCCTTTTGAACCCACCATTCGCGATGGTAAAATTTACGCGCGCGGCGCCTGCGATGATAAAGGACAGTTTTACATGCACGTAAAGGCATTTGAACTGATGATGCAGACGGATACCTTACCCTGCAATATCAAATTTATGATAGAGGGCGAGGAAGAAGTAGGCTCTAACAACCTAAGTATTTTTGTAAAACAAAATAAGGAACGCCTGAAAGCCGATGTGGTGCTGATATCTGATACCTCGATGATCAGCATGGAGCACCCTTCGCTGGAAACCGGCTTGCGTGGCTTATCTTATTTGGAAGTAGAAGTTACCGGCCCTAACCGCGACCTGCACTCGGGTGTTTACGGTGGCGCTGTGGCCAACCCGGCAACTATCCTTGCCAAAATGATCGCTTCTCTGCACGATGATGATAACCACATCGCTATCCCCGGCTTTTATGATGATGTAACAGAACTTACCGAAACCGAGCGTGTGGAGCTGAACGCCGCGCCTTACGACGAGGAAGAATACAAAATGGACTTGGACATAGCCGAGGTTTGGGGCGAGAAAGGCTACACCACCTTCGAGCGCACCGGCACTCGCCCTACTCTGGAAGTGAATGGCATTTGGGGCGGATACATTGGCGAAGGCGCGAAAACCGTACTACCGTCAAAGGCCAGCGCCAAAATTTCCATGCGATTAGTGCCGAATCAAACCTCTGAAAAAATAACCCAACTGTTTACAGATCACTTCCTGAAGATAGCGCCACCTTTTGTAAAGGTGAAAGTTACCCCGCACCATGGCGGCGAGCCGGTGGTTACCCCTACCGATAGCATTGCCTACAAGGCGGCACAGAAAGCCATAGCCGAAGCATTTGGTAAGCAGCCTATTCCAACCCGGGGCGGCGGCAGCATCCCTATCGTAGCTTTATTTGAAGCCGAACTGGGTTTAAAAACCGTACTGATGGGCTTTGGCCTCGACAGCGATGCCCTGCACTCACCAAACGAGAAGTATGATATATTCAACTATTACAAAGGGATAGAGACGATACCCTTGTTTCATAAGTATTTTGCGGAGCTGAGTAAATAATCTGAATCAGGGTTTTAGAATTAACAGAATTTGCTGCCCTTACCGTCATGCCGAAATTTTTTCGGCACCTCATATGCAAGGTGACGAGGGTGCAAATAGCACCGTGTAGGCAACCTGTCCTGTGGGGTCTTGAAACAAGTTCAGGATGACGTGGTGGTTAAGTTAAATAATGATCGCGAATCAAAATTTCATTCTGAAAATTCTAAAATTCTGAAAATTCTGATTCAGACATTTAAACCGTCCACTTCTCGCACCCCTCCAAAAACCCTTTATCCGCATCTGCCCCAATCCCCGGCGCATCGCTAATATCTAAATGATATCCATTGTATTGGGCACCGCCTACGCAGGGGTCTATCAAGTGGCCAAGTTTACAGGTATCCATATCATAAAACTGGATATTAGGGCTGGCGTATACAAAATGCACTTTGCTGCTGAGGGCTATGCGGCTTTCCAGCATACCGCCCATCATACAGGGGATGCCGCGTTCGGCGCAGGTATCGTGAATCTTTTTCGCTTCGGTAATGCCACCTGCTTTGGCCATTTTTATGTTTACGTAGTGGCAGCTGCCGCTTTCTATCTGTTTGCGGGCATCATGGTGGATGTAAACGCTTTCGTCTGCCATAATTTTTACAGGAGAGAGTCCCATCAGTTCGGGCAGGCGGTCGTCGTACCAGGTACGCATGGGTTGTTCGCAAAACTCAATATCGTATTCGCTTAAAGCCTGCAGGGCGAAAACGGCCTCGTCAAAGCTCCAGCCCTGGTTAGCATCAATGCGGATCTTCATTTCGGGGCCAACCGCCTCGCGGATCTGTTTGATGCGTTCCACATCAACAGCAGCACCTTTGCCCAGTTTCACCTTTAAAATATTAGCGCCGGATGCTTTAAAGTCAATAGCTTTTTTAGCCATTACTTCCGGTGTACCAATGCCTATGGTGATATCGCTTTCCACCACGCGCTTTTCTCCGCCTAAAAACTTGTACAGCGGCAAGCCCGCGTTTTTGGCGGCAATATCATACAAAGCCATATCAAAGGCGCTTTTAATGGTGCCGTTACCGGCGGTGGCGTCGTGTAGTTGCTGCATCCGGGCGGGGACATCCAGCGCGTTTTGTCCTTTCCATAATTTGGCGAAATCTTTGGCCATCACCAGGCAGGTTTCCTGTGTTTCCCCAACGATCATCGGGAAGGCGGAGCATTCTCCCACCCCATAAAAACCGGCGTCGGTATGTACGCGGATAAAAGTGTTCATGGCATGGTCCATGGTGCCGGTGGCAATGGTAAAAGGCTCCATGGGGATGCTGAAGCGATAGATATCTACGGAGGTAATGGTTACAACGGATTTATTCATAACGAACACGAATTTCACGAATTAAGGCAAATTTTCACGAATCGTGGTATATCATTGTCAATATTTGTCGTAAGCGGAGTAATTGAATTCGTATAATTCGTGAAATTCGTGTATGTTTGCGTTAGTACTTCGTACGCATTCATTTCGGCTCTCCGGTTTCTGCCCTCTATTCTAAGAAACTGTCCATGCGCCGGAAAACACCTTCAAGAGATTTTATTAAATTAAAAAAATATACATGGCATTAACAAACTTGCCTGGTGGTTTTGATTATAACTCAACCAGGAATAAACTTTTACTTACCGAATACGGCCGCAACGTACAAAACATGGTGAAATACATTGTTGCGCTGCCTACCAAGGAAGAACGCAACAAATACGCACAGGTGGTTATAGACCTGATGGGCTTTTTAAACCCGCACCTGCGCGATGTAGCCGATTTTAAACACAAGCTTTGGGATCACCTGCACATCATCTCCGATTTTCAATTGGATGTAGATTCCCCGTACCCAAAACCGAGCCCGGAGGCTATACACCTGAAACCCGAGCCGCTTAAATATCCGCATCAGCGGATCCGCTACAAGCACTATGGTAAAACTATCGAAATGATGATAGAAAAAGCCAAAAGCATTGACGAACCGGAACGCAAACGCCACATGGTACAGGCCATTGCCAACTTTATGAAAATGGCCTACGTGCAGTGGAATAAAGATTCGGTTGCCGATGATCTGATCATATCCGATCTGTTGCACCTATCTGGCGGTGAGCTAAAACTGGAAGAGAACGTAAACCTTAACCGTGTAGAGTTCCGTACCAACCCGTACAGCAACAACAACCAAAACAATAATAACAACCGCGGTGGCCGTACAAATAACAACAACAACAACCAAAACAACCGCAACAATGGCGGCGGCGGCGGTGGTGGCCGTACCAATAACAACAACAATAATCAGCGCAGCAATAACAACAACCAAAACAATAACAATAACCGTGGGCGCAACCCGGGCGGCACTAAGAAGTATTAAGTTGGTGAGTGGTGAGTGGTGAGTGGTGAGTGGTGAGTGGTGAGTGGTGAGTGGTGAGTGGTGAGTGGGAAAACTTTTTGCCTTTCGATTGTTTGTGCTTATGAAATATATTTATCCAATTATTTTATAATCTTTGCTCCTTTAAACCAGAGAACGTTCTGCTATGAACTATTCACTATGAACGTCTACGAACCATCAACCACGAACTAAAATGAGAAACGCATTTGAAATACAGGGCGGTAAAAAGCTAAAAGGGGAAATTATCCCACAGGGTGCCAAAAACGAGGCACTGCAAATCATATCGGCTGTATTGCTTACCGGCGAAAAAATGACCATCAATAACATCCCCGATATTCAGGATGTTAATAAACTAATAGAACTACTTGGCGATATGGGTGTTGAGGTGAACCGTACCTCCCGCTCTACCTGTACTTTCGAAGCAAAAGAGATAGACCAGGATTTTTTCAATTCTGAAGCTTTTAAAACAAAGGGCGGCGGCTTACGCGGTTCTATCATGATACTGGGTCCACTTTTGGCCCGTTTCGGCAAAGCATCTATCCCAAAACCTGGTGGCGACAAAATTGGCCGCCGCAGGCTGGATACCCACTTCCTGGGTTTCGAAAAACTGGGCGCGCGCTTTGATTACAACCCCGAAACCAGCTTTTACAATGTAGATGCATCAAACCTCAGGGGTACGTACATCCTGCTGGATGAAGCATCGGTAACCGGCACGGCCAATATTGTAATGGCGGCGGTTTTAGCCAAAGGCACTACCACTATTTATAACGCGGCCTGCGAACCGTACCTGCAGCAGCTTTGTAAAATGCTGAACCGTATGGGTGCAAAAATTAGCGGCATCGCATCTAATCTGCTTACCATAGAAGGCGTTGATAGCCTTGGCGGTACCGAGCATACCATGCTTCCGGATATGATAGAGATAGGCTCGTTCATCGGCCTTGCTGCCATGACGGGGTCCGAGATCACCATTAAGGATGTGAAGTATAAGGAACTGGGCATGATACCCGACGTATTTAAACGCCTCGGCATTCAAATGGAATTGCGCGGTGATGATATATACATCCCCTCGCAAGATCATTACGAGATAGATACTTTCATAGACGGGTCGCTATTAACCGTTGCCGATTCACCATGGCCGGGCTTTACGCCCGATCTGCTGAGTATTGTGCTGGTTGTAGCCACACAGGCAAAAGGTTCGGTGTTGATCCACCAGAAAATGTTTGAAAGCCGCTTATTCTTTGTAGACAAACTACTGGATATGGGTGCCAACATCATCCTCTGCGATCCTCACCGTGCCACCGTTATCGGCCTGGATAAACAGATCCAGCTGCGCGGTATCTCCATGACCTCTCCCGATATCCGTGCCGGGGTTTCCCTGTTAATTGCAGCATTATCGGCACAGGGAAAATCAACCATTTACAACATCGAGCAAATAGAGCGCGGCTACCAAAATATCGATACCCGCCTAAAGGCATTGGGTGCCGATATTACGAGGATATAATTTGGACGAAGGACGAGAAGATGAAGGAGCAAGGAAATATTACGGTCTTTGAATCCTTTATCTTTTCGTCTTTTATCTTTTCTACTCCCCTTTCTCCTTTTTAATTATCTTTAGCGCAACCAACTAAACCATTTAATGTCCTATAAAAACCGGAAACCTGGGTACTCCAAGTTTATAATGATTTTTGTTGCCATAAAGGTACTACTGAACGCGTTGGCAATCAGTCGGTTTGGCTTTCACCGCGACGAATTTCTGCATTTGGTTCTGGCCGATCACCTGGATTGGGGTTATAAGGAAGTCCCTCCCTTCATCGCCATACTGGCAAAGATCACGCTTTCTGTTTTTGGCGACTCTGTTTTTGCGGCGAGGATATTCTCCACCATTGCAAGCGGCTTAATTGTGTGGCTCACCGGGCGTATTACGGTAGAACTGGGCGGGCGCAGGTTTGCCATTACGCTGGCCTGTTTAGCTTTAATATTCTCACCGGCATTTGCGGCAAGCGGTTACCTTTTTCAACCTGTAGTGTTCGATCAGTTGTGGTGGGTGCTTACTGTTTGGCTGTTCTGCAAATACCTGAACACGGCAGATGTACGCTACCTGTACTGGCTTGGCGCGGCGGTTGGTTTTGGGATGCTTACCAAGTATTCCATGGCTTTTTTTACCTTTTCTCTCATCATCGGTATCCTGATAAGCAAAGAACGTAAGTTGCTTTTTAACCGCCACGTGATTATCTCGGCCCTGATAGCCGTACTCATATTTCTCCCCAACATCATCTGGCAGTTTGTGCATCATTTGCCTGTGATAACGCACATGAAACAGCTACAGGCCACCCAATTGGATTACGTAAAACCAATGGATTTTGTGATACAGCAGTTACTGGTTAACGGACCGTCGCTGTTTGTATGGCTCACCGGTTTCGCGTTTTTGATGCTGTCGTTCAAACTAAGGCGGTTTAGGTATCTGGCTATTGCGTATGTGCTCATCTTCCTGTTCCTTTTAAAAATGAACGGGAAAAACTACTACCTGTTTGGTGCCTACCCTATGCTGTTTGCTGCCGGTGGCTTTGCGTTTGAAAAGATGATCACACGGTCGAAAGTGATTTTACGGGTAGCTACAATTGTGCTATTTGTGCTGCCAAACCTATTGCTCTTACCCCTATTTTTACCCATTTTCTCTTTCGATAGAACTGTCTCGCTTTTTAAATACGCGCACGAACATGTAAGGTTTTTAGATTTTGCCGTAACCTGGGAGGACCAAAAACAACACCCTACCACGCAAGATTACGCCGATATGCTTGGCTGGGAAGAAATGGCTCAAAAAGCCGCCCAAACCTACCACAGCCTTACGCCCGAGCAGCAAAAGCAAGCCCAGATCTTCGCCGATAATTATGGCGAAGCGGGTGCCTTGCATCACTTCCATAAAAAATACAATATGCCCGATGTGGTAAGCCTCAACAGCAGCTTCGCGCTGTGGGCACCCGATAACCTGGATGCTAAATATATTATTTATGTGGACGACGACGATAATGTAACAGCGCGCCTTGCACCGTTATTGGAAAGCTATAAGCAAACCGGCGAGGTATTTACCCCGCTGGCACGCGAAAAGGGAACGCGGATATACCTATTGGTAAATCCCTCCCCAAAACTTAACGAGGTATATAAAGCGGAACTGGCGAAAAAGAGGCTGGAGTAAAGTTGTCCCCACGCCATCCCGAGCCTGCTTCGAAAACTCACATGCAGAGCCACTATGCAAAGTGGCTCTGCATGTGGGCGCTGAAACACATTCAGCACGACGAGCTTTATAATATTTTATTAATCGTGTTAATCTATAATTCGTGTAACATGCGCGGACTAAAAACTATCATCTTCCTCACCATATCAAACCTGTTTATGACGTTCGCCTGGTATGGTCACCTTAAGTTTAAAGAATACGACTGGGGCAAAAACCTGGGGCTGATCTCCATTATCTTCATCAGTTGGGGGCTGGCATTTTTTGAGTACATTTTCCAGGTGCCGGCAAACCGCTTAGGCTTTAAGGGCGATGGTGGGCCATTCACCCTTGTTCAGCTTAAAACTATACAGGAAGCCATTACGCTGACCATGTTTATGGTGTTCACCATCGTTTTCTTCAAAACCGAAAAACTCGGCTGGAACCATTTGGTAGGCTTCGCGCTGATCGTATTGGCGGTGTTTGTGATATTTAAAAAATGGTGAGTGGCGGATGTGCGGGTATGCAGATGTGCAGATGAGAAAAAACAACTTGTTGTGCTGAGTTTATTTGCCGTGCGTTAAATAGATCACCTGCCCTGTTTTTGCATTGATCATGATATAAAAAACGCCCCCGAGATCGCTCCACAAGTGCCCGGTCATCAACCAATAACAATCCGCATTGCCAACGGTATAAGGCCTCTCTGCTTTAATTTTCTTTTCGCCATATACTGGGAACAGCGCGGCCTCGGCAGCCTTTACAAAGCTTTTTTCGTCCGTTATTTTTATCGGGGAAACAGGATATTTCCGGGGATATTGTTTTTGGCCGTTTAAGCCGGCGGTAACGTATGCTTTAACTTCGTTAGCTGGCATGTGCAAATTCTCCCACGTACCCCCACAGGCGGTCAACAAAAATAATAAGGCGATTACGTTTTTTTTCACAAACGAAATATAAAAAAAGAGACGCGAAGTATCGCATCTCTATAAAAAAACTTTCAGTCTAACCTACGCCGATATCGCGTTGATGATATCGTATTGGGTAATGATCTCTATCTTTCCGTTTTCGTCTTCTACCAATACGGCGATGTTATCTCTGTTGATCATGCCCGAAATTTTATCGATAGAAGTGTTCAAATCGATAAAAGGGAATGGCGCGGTGGAAATACTTTTAACCGGCTGAGATTTGATACCCGGATTTTCCATCAGCGAGGTTAGGATATCGCTTTCGGTTATCTTGCCAATCACCATACCTTTTTGGGTAACCGGGATCTGCGAGATATTGAGCGATTTGATGGTGTTGATCGCCTCCAGAACGGTTTTTTCGCAGTCGATGGTCACAATATCCTGTGCTTCTTTTTTGCTGATGATGTGGCGGGCGGTCAGTTTCTCTTCTTTGATAAACCCACGGTCGCGCAGCCAGTCGTCGTTGTACATTTTGCCCAGGTAGCGGGTACCATGATCAGGGAAAATCACCACTACCACATCGCCCTCTTTAAACATGTGCTTCATTTGCAGCACACCCGCTATTGCCGAGCCGGTTGAGTTACCAGCAAAGATGGCTTCCTTACGGGCTATCTCGCGTGTCATGAGGGCGGCATCCATATCGGTCACTTTCTCAAAATGGTCTATCAGGCTAAAATCAACGTTCGCCGGCAAAAAATCCTCACCGATGCCTTCGGTGATATACGGGTAGATCTCGTTCTTATCAAACTCGCCGGTTTCCTTGTATTTTTTAAATACCGAGCCGTAAGTATCGATCCCTAAAATTTTGATGTCAGGGTTTTTCTCTTTCAGGAAACGGGCTATGCCGGATAGCGTGCCACCGGTACCTACGCCCGCTACTACGTGGGTAACCTTTCCTTCGGTTTGTTCCCAAATTTCGGGGCCGGTTTGCTCGTAGTGCGCCTGCGAATTGCTCAGGTTATCGTACTGGTTCGGCTTCCATGAATTTGGCACTTCGCGCTCCAGGCGCGATGATACCGAATAGTACGATCGCGGGTCTTCCGGTTCCACGTTGGTAGGGCACACAATCACCTCGGCACCAAAGGCGCGCAGGGCGTCGAACTTCTCTTTAGATTGTTTATCGGTACTCGTGAAGATACATTTATAACCTTTTATTACCGCTGCAATGGCCAGGCCCATACCTGTATTACCCGATGTACCTTCTATGATGGTACCGCCCGGCTTAAGTTTGCCGCTTTTCTCGGCATCCTCAATCATTTTGAGGGCCATACGGTCCTTTATAGAGTTACCCGGGTTAGTGGTTTCAATTTTTGCCAAAACCGTAGCCGGAATGTCTTTTACTATTTTATTCAGTTTAACCATGGGCGTATTGCCTATGGTTTCGAGGATGTTATTATACCACATAATTTAAATTCTACCAGTTCTATGTATAAAACGGGGCAGGCCTCAAAATTAGCTTTCTTAAATGATATTTTTTTATGGAATAGTAAATACATGTGCATCTTAACAATATAAGTACTTACCAAACAATCATAAAACGCATAATTTAGCCGTATATGCCACAATTATTTACCAGGACAATCGCATCCGCCCTTTTATTTATTTGCAGTTCAGCGCTTGCCCAGCGCCCGCTAACCAATAGCCGGCAAAGCAGTTATTATACTTACATATACAAATTAAGCGATGCGGATATGCTTGGCTTTTATAGATCGCCCGAGAAACCATTTGACGATAAAGTGCTGAGGAACCCGGTTGATTCTTTCAAAACAAATAAATATTGGGAAAACACCTTGCCGCCCGGTAACTATGTAAAGGCCTATGCCGAACAGAACAGACTGAGGTACTCGCTTATAGAAAACCATTCGGCTTTTTTAAAACTGTTCACCAGCAAATACGAACACCGTTTTGCGCTTACGGATAAAAAGGGCGCGTATATTACCAAAGCAACGGCTTGGCTTAACGGCAAAAAAGTGCTATACGATGAAAAAAGTGGCACCTGGTATTTTAAAAAAGGCAAAAACGGGAACACACTACAGGTAGATTACGCGGGGGTAAGCAACTTCTATACCGTAGCGCCCACCAAGGAATATGATTACTACCAAAGTACATCAAAAAGCTGGTACGCGGCTTTATGGACATCTATCAAAAACATCTTTAAAAAAGATCCCAATAACCGCTATAAACCAAGGCCGTATACCGGGTTTATGGCGTTTAACAAACCCATTTATAAGCCGGGCGATACGGTAAAACTTAAAGCATTCATATTTACCCAGAGCGATAAAAAACCCATCAGGCAGAAAAAACTATTGGTGAAGCTGGTGAAGAATAACGAACGCAAAAACATAGGCGAAGTAACCGCTTATAGGGATGGTGGCTTTGAATATAGTTTTGTGCTGAGCGATACCCTAAAGTTGGAATTGGATGAACGTTACGAAGTACTGCTTACCGACCCTGCAAAAGCATCTAAAACCGGCAATGACGATCGTGACGAAAACAAGGACCTGGTGTACTCCGGCAATTTTCAGTACGAAGAATACGAGCTAAAATCAATAAAGTTTGAAATGCGGGCAGATAAAAAAGAGCATTGGCCGGGCAGCCCGCAAGTTTTATACTTAAAAGCGACTGATGAAAATAACCTGCCGGTAGCCGACGGGCGGGTTACCCTAACCTTAAAAACGGTCAATATCACCAGCCAAAAAACCAGCCACCAATACACACCGGATACCTTGTGGATGCATAAATTCCCGCTGGATGCCGTTGGTGAAACCAAAATAACCATACCAGATTCCATCTTCCCGAAAGCGGATATCAACTACAGTATGGAGGCCGAATTTTTAAACGCCGATAACGAACGGCAAAACCAATGGGCCAGCGCCAATTTTCTGTATCAAAAATTTAATATCCTTACCGATGTGGTTAACGATTCCTTAAAAATTGATTACCAGCACCTGGGTAAGTCCGCTATAAGTAAGGCTATAGTAAACGCATTAAATGCCGTTGGCGACACACTTTCCAAAGAGGAAATAACGCTACCCGGGTTTGTGAAGGTAAAACCCGACGCAACTGATTACAACATTGAAACCGATAGCACCAGCACCGATATTGAGATGAAAGATTTTGAGGGCAACATCTCCCTCTCTGGCGAGCGCACAGCCGATTCGTTATTTGTTACTGTGGCCAACCCGCGTAAACTGCCATTTTTTTATTCGGTTTTTGCAAACGGCAAGTTATTAGACGCCGGCAACGAAACTAAGTTATTTTACAAAAAAGCCTATACATCAAATAAGCCGGTTAACTTTCGCGTTAACTATATCTGGGCGGGACAGGTGCAAACGCAGGATGCCAACCTGGCCTACCGTACAGACCTGCTCACTATTAATGTAAGGCAGCCTGTCTCGGTTTACCCCGGCCAAAAGGCGCAAACCGATATCGTGGTGACAGATGCCGCAGGCCGGCCCGTTGCCAATACCGATGTTACTGCCTGGGCGCTCACCAAAAAATTCAACTACGGTGCGCCGAATACGCCTTTTTTGGGCAAACCTTATTATGTCGCCAAGGGCAAAAAACAATTTAAGATGGAGGAAACCGACATAAACGGGGCCATCAAGTTAAATTGGCTGCGCTGGAGCCGCGAAATTGGGCTGGATAGCATTGCTTATTACCAGTTTACCCATCCTAAAACCACCTATCGCTTAGAGGAGCCCGGTATTGATACCATTACCCAAATAGCGCCCTTTATTGTACAGGGCGGAGACATCATCCCGGTACATATTTTGTTTATCGACAATGTGCCGGTTTATTTTAGCCGGGCAAAACAAATGCAGCCATACAGCTTTAAGGTGAGGCCGGGCTACCACTCCCTCATGTTCCGTACGGCTACACAAAACATCCAGATGGATAGTGTGTTGGTGCAAAAATCAAAAAAACTGATCTTAAGCATTAACGCCGATACTTACCCGGTTATTAAAATGAAAGATACCCTTAGTTTTGCCGAGGCCGATAATGTGAATAAATACCTCATCAGCGTAGTAAATAATTTTGATGGCAAAAGAGCGCTCATTGCACAAACCGACCGGATCTTTTTTTTAAATCCTTACAGCATTGCAGAAAGCACCGTGCTTACCGGCCCGATATCACCAAATTATACCGTGTTCGACCGCCAGGGCGATAAACCGCAACCATTTATTGCCGAATCGAATTATTCATACTGGTTTACGCCGGGGCTCATCACGCAAAAAAGCATCAGCGCCAGCTACCCGTTTAGTCGCGCTTTAGCCAATATATCGGGCAACGCCAATTACAAACAGTATGTGCTTAGCAACAATGCCGCAGATAGCCTTTGGCAAGATTACCTGGACCAGCGCAGCAATAGCAGCCGCCTCTTTAACAACCCCGCTATCGCCGATAAAGAAATTGGAAGGTTAAGCATACGCCGAAAAGTAGTAGAAAACAAGAAGATGGAACTCATTAAAAACGTGATCCTTTACAGATACAATGACCCGGACTTTATCAGGATATACCCCGGCAGCACAACCGATTTTGGCAAGCTGAGCAAAGGTAATTACCGCATGCTGTTCTTACTAAAAGGCGATAGCTACGATATGAAAGAAAACATAAGCGTAAAAGCTTACGGCGTGAACTATTATGAAATGAGCATACTGCCAGTGCACGCCCGGGATTCGGTAAGTATTAGAATAGGCCGGGTGATAAGCGAACGAAAAAGCGAGGTATACCGAAATTTTGATAACCAGATAGAAAACGATGAACTGAAGTTAAAAGAGATATTTAATGAAAAGTATTTCAACACCAGCGATTTCAGCCAAATGGTTACCGGCAAGGTTATCGGCAGCGACGACAAATTGCCAATTGTTGGTGCTACTATAAAAGTAAAGGGTACTACCAATAGCGCAGTTACCAGCATTAACGGCACGTTCCGCCTAAGGGTACCGACGAATGGCAAACTGGTAGCAAGTTACCTGGGTTACTATACACAGGAAGTTGATTTTATCTCCGGCACCAATGTTAAAATAACTATGCAGGCTTCCCAAAACCAGTTGCAGGAAGTTGTAGTAGTTGGATACAGTACTACCAGGAGAAAGGATATTTCGGGTGCCGTTACCCATGTTACCGCCGCTCAGTTTTTGCAAGGCCAGGCCAGCGGCGTAACCGTGATAAGTGAAGGGGTGCCCGGTGCCGGCCCTACTATTTATATAAAAGGCCTGTCATCGATAGCGGGCAAAACCCCTATTTATGTTATTGATGGTGCAATTGTAACTGACCTGAAAGGCCTCAATCCAAATGAAATAGGCGAAATAAGCGTATTGAAAGATGCGGCGGCGACGGCTATATACGGGGCGCAAGGAGCCAACGGCGTTATCATCATTACCAAAAAAACAACGGCAAATGCATTAGTTGCTCCTGCAGATGCGCCTGTGACGGGGCAGCAAACCTTACGCAAAAACTTCTCGGATTACGCTTACTGGCAACCCAAACTTACCACCGATGCCAACGGCAAGGCAAGTTTCACCAGCGTTTTCCCGGATGATATTACCAACTGGCTCACTTTTATCATTGCCGTTAACGGGCAGCGGCAAAGCGGATTTACCGAGCACGAGATAAAATCCTTTAAACCGCTTAGCGCCAATTTTATAGCGCCGCAATTTGCTTTGGAAGGCGATGAGATGAGCTTGATAGGTAAGGTGATGAATTATACGTCCGTCCCTATTATAGCTAACCGTACTTTTAAATATAACGGCGCAGTGCTTAAGCAGGGCGCTATCCAGGTAATAAATGCCAAAATAGATACGCTGAGCATTACTGCAACCAACACAGACAGCCTGGCCTTTGAATATAGTATAAAACGCGATAACGGTTATTTTGATGGAGAGCAGCGCAAAATACCGGTAGTGAAACAAGGCGTACAGGAAACTAAAGGCATTTTTGAAGCTCTGGACCGGGATACCACCATTAACCTCAAATTCGACCCGGCAATGGGGCCGGTAACTTTTAGGGCCGAAGCATCTGCCCTACCCGCGCTTGCCGAAGAAGCCAAACACCTGCGCGAGTATAAATATTTGTGTAACGAACAACTGGCCTCCAAACTAAAAGGTCTGCTGGCCGAAAAACGCATCCAAACGTTCCTAAACCTGCCTTTTAATTACGAACGAAATATTTTGGACATCATCAAAAAATTGCAGGATGGCCGTAACAGCAGCGGTATATGGGGCTGGTGGGCCAACAGTAACGACGAGCTCTGGCTGAGCCTGCACGCTGTAGAGGCTCTTTTAGATGCAAAAACCATGGGTTACACGGTAAACTTAGATCAGCCTAAATTAACGGCCTATTTGGTTCATCAATTAGAAAGCTATCGTGGCGAAGAAAAACTGGCCTGCCTGCAATTACTGTATAAACTTGGTGCCAAGGTGGATTATGCAAAATATTTTGGGGTGATAGAAAAGGAATACAAGGCCCAAAAAGATGTACCTAATTACAACCGCTTGCGCCTGATGTTGTTAAAACAAGAGATAGGGCTGAGCGTGAAAACTGATAGCCTGCTGGCTGCCGCTCATAAAACCATGTTCGGTAATAAGTATTGGGGCGAGGAGAGTTACCAATTCTTTGACAACTCGGTACAGGTTAGCGCGCTGGCCTATAAGATCATCAAAGCCGAGGGCAAGCACCCCGAAGTGCTGGCTAAAATACGCGGATACTTTTTGGAGCAGCGCAGCCATGGCGAGTGGCGCAACACCTACGAATCGGCATTGATACTGGAAACAATCCTGCCCGATCTGCTGGAAAAGGATAAGCAGATAAAACTATCGGTATTGACCATCAAGGGAAGTAGCACCGAAACAATTACGGCCTTCCCCTATACCGCTACGCTTAAAGATAATACCATCAGCTTGAGCAAAACTGGCAGCCTGCCTGTTTACATTACCGGCTATCAGCAATTTTGGAACAGCAAGCCCGAAAAGGTAAACAAGGATTTTAAGGTAGATACCTGGTTTGAGAAAAACGGCGATAAGCGTACCCGGTTAAAAGGCGGAGAGGCGGTACAGCTTAAAGCCGAAGTAACTGTGAAGGGCGATGCTGATTTTGTAATGGTAGAGATCCCCATCCCCGCTGGCTGCTCTTACGACAGCAAAGCGCAACAATACGCCAATAACGAGGTACACCGCGAATTTTTTAAAGAAAAGGTAAGCATATTTTGCCGCAAGCTCAAGCAGGGCACCTACACTTTCACCGTAAACCTGATGCCGCGTTATGGCGGCAATTACAACCTAAACCCGGCTAAGGCCGAGCAAATGTATTTCCCGGTGTTTTATGGCCGGGAAGGGATGAAGAAGGTGGTGGTTGCAGATTAAACGTTATAAAAAAACGTCATTGCTGTAAGGCACGAAGCAATCTCTAAACTATGCATAGCCGCTATATATTGCCGACCTGCCTATCTGGAGATTGCTTAGTTCCTCGCAATGACGCGTGGGGTATTAGCATAACTTAGAATTTCAGGTGCTTCACCGTTAAGCCGCCGTTGATGAGTTGCTTTAACGATTCGATACCTACCCTTAAGTGAGTTTCTACGTATTGTTCGGTTACGGATGAGTCGCTTTCGGCGGTTTTTACACCTTCGGGGATCATCGGTTGGTCTGATACCAGCAGCAATGCGCCCGTTGGGATCTTGTTGGCGAAGCCGGTGGTAAATATCGTCGCGGTTTCCATATCTATTGCCATAGCGCGCAGTTCCTTCAGGTATTTTTTAAAGTCTTTATCATGCTCCCACACGCGGCGGTTGGTGGTGTAGCATGTTCCGGTCCAGTAATCGCGACCAAAATCGCGTATAGTGGTAGATATGGCTTTCTGCAGCGCAAAGGATGGCAGCGCAGGCACTTCTGCTGGGAGGTAATCGTTCGATGTACCCTCACCGCGAATGGCTGCTATGGGCAGTATCAGGTCACCTACGTTGTTCTTCTTTTTCAGGCCGCCACATTTCCCTAAAAATATTACTGCTTGGGGGTGTATGGCGGTTAGCAGGTCCATTACGGTTGCCGCTACCGAGCTTCCCATCCCAAAGTTGATAATGCTGATACCGTTGGCGGTTACGCTTTGCATCGGCTTATCCAAGCCCATAATAGGCGCGTTCTCGTTCCACTCGGAGAACAGCTGCAGGTATTTAGAAAAGTTGGTGAGGATAATGTACTTGCCAAAAGCATCAAGCGGGCGACCGGTGTAACGCGGCAGCCAGTTGGCAACAATGGCTTCTTTGGTTTTTAAGCCCGATTTTACGGGCGATGTTACTTCTTTTACTTTCTTTTCTTCTTTTGGTGTTGCGTCTTTTTTGGCGTCTAATTGTTCGTTCATTTTTTGAGTTCTCCTATTATTTATCCCATTGGCGAATTCCTTTGGGGGCGTTTAAAAACCTTTTTATACAGCAAACCCCGGCGGATTATAGCCAGGGCTGCGGGTTTTGTTATACAAATATAGCTATTTAAAGCCAATTTATTGTTAAGCTACCTTTAATTTTTTAAGGTCCGACTTTTCAAACTTCTCTCTCGCATACTCCAGCGTAACGTTTAAGCGCTTCACATCCTTTTTGGATGGGAACTCAAACATAGCATCTATCATGATGGCTTCGCAGATAGAACGCAGGCCACGGGCGCCTAATTTAAACTCCATTGCCTTATCAACAATAAAGTCTAAAACGTCTATATCAAACTCCAGCTTTACACCTTCGTATTCAAACAACTTTTTGTACTGTTTCAATAAAGAGTTCTTTGGCTCGGTTAAGATATTATGCAATGCTTCCCTATCCAACGGATTAAGATAGGTAAGCACCGGCAAACGGCCTATCAGCTCGGGGATCAACCCAAACGATTTCAGATCCTGCGGGGTGATGTATTTGTACAGGTTCTTCATGTCCACTTCGTTATCATCACGCTTCATTTTGTAACCTACGGTTTGGGTACGCAGCCTGTTGGCGATCTTTCTGTCGATGCCATCAAACGCGCCGCCGCAGATGAATAAAATATTGCTGGTATTAACGGTGATCATCTTTTGGTCGGGGTGTTTACGGCCGCCTTGTGGCGGTACGTTAACCATGGTTCCTTCCAAAATTTTCAATAAAGCCTGTTGCACACCCTCGCCGCTTACATCGCGGGTGATAGACGCGTTATCGCTTTTACGGGCGATCTTATCCACTTCATCGATATATACAATACCGCGCTCGGCAGTGTTTACATCATAATCCGCGCTTTGCAGCAAACGGGTAAGGATGCTTTCCACATCCTCGCCTACATAGCCAGCTTCGGTTAGTACGGTAGCATCACAAATACAGAATGGGACGTTCAATATCTTGGCAAGCGTTTTCGCCAGCAGGGTTTTACCCGTACCAGTTTCGCCCACCATAATAATGTTTGATTTTTCTATCTCTACCTCATCCTTATCAACACGCTGGTTAAGGCGTTTGTAGTGGTTGTATACCGATACCGCCAGCACCTTCTTGGCATCGTCCTGGCCAATGATGTATTGATCGAGGTGGGATTTTATTTCTGCCGGTTTTAAAATAGCAGGCGACGATGGCGAAGCTTTCACCTTGCGCACTTTAAGTTCTTCGGCCAGTATCTCGTTAGCCTGGTTAACGCACTTATCACAAATATGCGCGTCGAGCCCGGCTATCAGCATCAGGGAGTCTTGTTTACCTGCGCCGCAAAATGAGCACCTGATCTCCTTGCTGTTCTTGTTCATCTGCTAATTGGTTTATCAAAAATAATCAATTAAATTTAATTGCAATGTGTGTACAATTGTTAAGGTTGTACACACAATTGATTATTTTGTTTTGTTACTGTTTCCTTTTAAAACTTCATCAACCATACCAAATTCTTTTGCTTCGTCTGCAATCATCCAGTAATCACGGTCTGATGCTTCCCAAACTTTTTCGTACGATGCACCGCTATGGTCGGCGATGATCTGGTATAATTCTTTTTTCAGTTTGGTGATCTCGTGATACGTGATCTCGATATCGCTTTGCTGGCCCTGCGCACCGCCCGATGGCTGGTGGATCATTACCCTTGAATGTGGTAAGGCTGCCCTTTTACCAGCTGTACCTGCGCACAACAATACAGCGCCCATTGACGCCGCCATGCCGGTACAAATTGTAGCCACATCATTAGAGATGAACTGCATGGTATCATAAATGCCCAAACCTGCATAAACAGAGCCACCCGGCGAGTTAATATAGATCTGGATATCGCGCTTTGCATCTGCCGATTGGAGAAATAGCAATTGAGCCTGAATAATGTTTGCATTCTGGTCATAAATAGCGTCGCCAAGGAAAATGATGCGGTCCATCATCAAACGCGAGAACACATCCATCTGGGCAACGTTCATCTGGCGCTCTTCGATGATGTATGGGGTCATGCCGGTTGGGTTGTAAATGCCGCTTGGCTGGCTGTTACGATCGAAGGTTGAAAGGTACTTATCTACGGTGAGGCCGTTTAAACGGTGGTGTTTAACGGCATATTTACGAAATTCGTTCTTATCGATATTACTGCTCATGATATGTGTTTGTTATAAAATAAATGCTTTTGGGTAACAGGGCTAAATATAGTTTTTAGTTGAATAGATTTGATAGTATAAAGTTTGTGTAAAGTAAAAAAAAAGCCTCACCCCAATCCTCTCCAAAGGAGAGGGAGTAAGAGCTTCTTCAAGTCCTCTCCTTTGGAGAGGATTTAGGTAAGGCTTAAACGCCAAAAGCATTTGCTTGTAGGCAAATGCTTTTGGTAAAGGATATTATTAAACGGAAATGCTTAGTCTTCCAGTTTGTTAAAATCTGTAAACAGGATCTCTTTTTTATCCAGGGTGATCACGCTTTTTACGTAATCAAAAACCTTAACGGCCTTTACTTCCTCAAATATTTTGTTTGCCTGTTCTTTGTTTTGCAAATACTGTACGGTGTACTGCGCCAATTGCTCCTCTGGAAGCGATTGCTGGCTGTACGCGCGGAACTGCTG
Organism: Mucilaginibacter gilvus; assembly: GCF_004054195.1. Taxonomy (GTDB): domain Bacteria; phylum Bacteroidota; class Bacteroidia; order Sphingobacteriales; family Sphingobacteriaceae; genus Mucilaginibacter; species Mucilaginibacter gilvus. The sequence goes on from NZ_SBIW01000001.1 coordinate 68,307, forward strand.
ATCCAAGCTCATTTTCGCGTAATTAAATACTTCGTCGTATTTAATATCGATGTTGCCATCTTTCGTGATCTTGTTTGCTATCAGCGTCCATTTCAGGTTTTTTGCAAAATCGTTGTAACCACTTTCCAATTCTTCCTCGGTTAGTTTTTCGTTGGTTGCTTTCAACCAGCGTTTCAAAAACTCATCGGGCAAGTTAAATTGCGTTTTGTTAAGGCTGTAGTTGTAAATGTCGTTCTGCAGTTTGCGTTCGCTATCCTGCTGCATCATTGTTTCAACTTCTTCGGTTATTTTTTCCCTGAAGCCTTCTTCGGTAGTTACGGTACCTTCACCAAATAATTTGTCAAAGAACTCCTGGTTTAAATCTGCTTCTTCTAAACGGTTAACGTTCTTAACCGTTAATTTGAAGTTCGATTTTAAATCAGCTGCTGTTTCCTCGTCAACCTTAAGCACGCCTGCAATTTTAGCTGCATCGTTACCATAAGCTGCCTGGATATCCAGCATTACTTCGTCACCTTTTTTTAAACCTATTAATGATGCTTTGATAGCCTCATCTTTTATCAGATCTAAACGAACCGATGCCGTGTTGCTAATGCCATCCTCAAAAACAGAACCATCCGGAGAAAGTTGCACTAATTCGGAATAAAGAACATCATCATCTGCCGATACGTCAGGATTTGTCATTTTGCCATAAGCGCGACGGATACTTTTCACGCGCTGAGCCAATGTTTCTTCATCAGCTTTGATGGTGTATTGGGTTATCTGGTCTTTAGAAGTAAAGTCGATATCAAACTCAGGTGCCAAACCAATTTCGTAGTTAAACTCAAAATCGTCGGCAAAATCCCAGTTGTACTCTTTACGGTCGTCTTCGTGTTTTGGCAAAGGCTGGCCCAGTACTTCCAGTTTTTCTTCTTCTAAGTATTTGTTCAGGGTATCGCTCAGCATGTTGTTGATCTCGTCAACCAAAATGCTTTTGCCATACATTCTTTTAATGTGTGCAGTCGGCACCATACCCGGGCGGAAACCTGAGATCTTTGCTTTCTTAGCTTGTTCCTTAATCGCTTTTTCTACGCGTGGCTGGTAGTCAGCCGGGTTTAAATTGATCTTTACAACCGTGTTAAGGTTATCAACTTTTTCCTGTGATATATTCATCTTTTTTACCGGATAGTGTTTTAATACAATAAACCACCATGCAATTTTTTCAACCGCATGGCAGCTTTTTAGAGGCGCAAAAGTATAAATTTATTTCGAGAATTTATTTGGCCAGGGGTTTGTTTTCGAATTTTACAAACGTGTTGCTTACCTGTTTAACTATTTGCAGGTAAGCGTGTACCAGCTCCAAGTCACCATTCTTCATGCTGCCGTATTTCCAACAGGGAATAGTAGTTTGGAAAGCGCCGGAGTTTACAACTATAGTTTTGCGCTGCAATTTACTAACTAAGCGGGAAACCAACTATGGTTTTGTCCAGTCACCTATGTCTTTTTGTATATCGGGCTTAATATTTGCCCAGCGTAATTAGCGTCGGGCATGTTATATTCGTTACTACCTACAAACTTCATCCCGAGTATGACTTGCCTAAATCGACTATATTATGACATCGGTACAGCCGGCGGTTTACGCCAAATATTTAACATATTCAATGTATAACCTTGCGTATACAGTCGTCTAATGCTCTTTTTGTGGCATGGTATGTACCGATATATTAGCGAACAATCAAGCTGGTGCTCCGGCCAGGCGGTTTTTCGTTAGGTTAAGGGTGCGCAAAAAAGCAGGGGGGGGGGTATCAAACGACACACAATAAATCAATTGTTGATTTCATTAATTTGTTTACGTGCAGCTAAAGATGCTCTGTGTATAAAAAGCCACGCAGATGCATTATAAAAAGTGCTTATTAATTCCCACCGTATCAAAACCCAAACAGTTAACAATAAAAGATAAATCAAGGGTAATACTGATACAACAACAACTAAAACTTGACAAAGCGATTTATGATGTTCTGATAATAGGTACTCACTATAATACACTCTATAATTAAAAAATGCGAAACCAGCAGATATTATGGCAGTAACAATGACAAACAAAATACCTATACTTAAAATTCTAAAATAGTTCCGCCTATTGACCCATTTTGGTATTACTATTAAAGACCAAACTTGAAAAACAATAGCGCCAACGGTAAAATTCATGAAAAACCAATTAATACCTATACGCCAAGAAGCATTTTCATTCTCCTCTTGAATAGCACTAAATAACACAATAAACAAACAATAAAAACCTGTAAAAAAGAAAGTGGGGAAATATCTTTTTAGCAACGTAGTCGCTTCTTTATCATCACCCTTCGGGCCGAGAGTTTGTAAAAACGAGTTGACTGCCGATAGACTTCCGGTTGAAATAAAGTCCGCTAAATTAAAAAGCGAAGACGCTAATAGAGGGAAAATATCAAGTAGCCTAAAGTCCCGCACTTTCTTATTTTTAAAGACTTCAAAATAGTCATAAGCAGCAGCCCTAATTTTTTCATTTTCTTCAACTTTTGTCGTTAATGGTGGCCTAATTTTCAACACTAAGGCACTTTCAATAAATCCTAATAGAGCGCCACCACCAAAGTAAGCGCCGCATAAAAATTCAAAAAAATGAGACAGGTGGTATAAATGCTCCATTAAAAAATCGACCTAATTAACAAACCACTTTTTTTGAATCAGGAAACTCTGTGTCAAAAACGTTGATTAATGTTGAAGCATTAGTAAGATCATTAAAGCTAAACCAAGCAAGGTAATTTTCGGTATCCTTTTCGAATCTATATTTATTATTATCAAAAACAGAAAAATGTTTAACTTTTCCTTCTTTTGATAATTTGTCGATAAGCGAATTATTAGCCATTTTGCATTCGATTGGTTTTCCAGCCTTTTTCGCTGTTAACAGCATTTTAAATGCTTTCGAATTAGTGTTGGGTAAGTCTAAAAATAAAATTTGAAATTTTACGTCTTTTTCAATGGCACTTCTCAAGGAACCAAGATAGTTTTCTTGATTACTAACCCTACCATCAAAACTACCTACGACCATTCTGGCTATAGTTTTTGTTTCGTCCAATAGTTTGGACATAGCGATCGCCGCGTGATACTGTCCGGCATTTGCCAAAGTTTCATTAGAATTTATCTTCGCTTTCGAATCGACAAGCTCTTGATAATATTTTAATTCATCGTGATTAATGAGTATAAGGTCCATTTTATCCATATATAAAGGGATAATCGTTATTAGGTTAAGGTTTGTATATAACGTGCAAATTATAAATAAAGTTTCATTATTTCCTAATAATCAATTATTTAAGCAAGCTAAAATTAAGGAATTAGCAAATAGGCTACTTAAAGTCGACGAAAAATAAATTATTTAAAAAAAAATAGACTTTAAATGAAATAATTGCATTTAAACGGGCAGTTTATTCTAAACGATGTGGTCAACATGCTTAATAACTATCTTCTCAAATCGTGACATGTCTCTGTGCATCGATGTGGTCGTCATAACAAAGCACACCGATTATCGTTCAAGCTTAGCTTTTTGCTTAATTAATTGATCTTGGTGATCGACGAAGCACCTGATTTATCGCTGCTTACATTTGAGGGGCTGCCGCGGTATTCAATTTCTGATGCTCCGCTGGTGTGTACGCTCAGATCTTTCAACACGTTGATTTTGCAATGGCTGGCCCCAGATGTTTCGATTCGGTACTTGCCCACTACAAAATCAAGCGCGTCAATGTCCCCGCTGCCGCTCAGGCTTACATCGTGCGATGCCGCCTGGCCTTTCAGCTTTAGTTCGGTACTTCCGCTGCCTTCGGTATGTACATCTGCCGCGCTGATATCCATATCTAATTTGGTAGAACCTGAAAGGTTTAGATCCAGGTTGCCGGTAGTGATACGGCCTATGGAAGTTATTTCTACCGCGCCCGATGCTTCAACAGCGCTAAGCGCTTTCACACCAATAGAAATTACCATTTCGGTGCGGCTATCGAGGTTACGGGTGGTGTATATGCGCAGTTTGTCGCCCTCTACTTCTGTTTTAATATATTTAAGCAAATTGTCATCGGCGGTAATGGTTACTATGGATGAGCTATCCTGTTTAAGGGTAACTTTTAATCCGCCCGAAATATCAACTTTTGTAAAATCTACAACGGTACGCTTTTCTGTAGCCGCCTTACCCGAGCCATGGATACGCCTGAACCTTCTGCATGATGATGATAACAGGCTCACCGAAAGCAGTGCAACCAAAACGAATATTTGTAAATAAGATTTTTTCATGGTAAGTTTTTTTGTTTTTGACACCGTTTATTGCCCTGAAGTTACACTAAAAGTTAAAATAAAAAAAGCCGTTACCCGGCAACAGCTTTTAACATATATATGTTGAATTGTGAAAGGTGCATATTATAAACCGGCTATGTCTCTTTTACCTGCTGCAGGCACCTGCATTTTGCTTTCGTTAACGGTGATGAAGTTATCGTTGATCACTTTTGCAGAGTCTGCGTATTTTAAGCTGTATTCGGTAACGCTGCCGGTTAAGGTTGCTTTTGCATTGTCGTTTACGGTTAAGGTGGTGCGGTAGGCTTCTATGTTTAAAGTTGCGGTTGCGTTATCATACAAATTAACATCCAGGTCTATTTTTGACAAGCTGCCGAATGATTTTACAGCTGCGTTATCATAAACCGAGATGGCACGCAGATCGTTTGCGGTTACCCAAACCACTAATTTTTCTGCTTTGTAAGATGAGATGCGTAACACACCGTTTTGGCTTTGTACCAAAGCGCTTTCGGCATAGTACTGGTTGTATACTTTCACCTGGTCGGTGTTGCCGTCAGATATGTAAAGCTCTACGTTGCCGTGTACTTCTATTTTGCTGATCTGGCTGATGTTTGTTAAGATAGTGCTTACTTCTTTGTTATCATTTTTTACGGAAGCGAAGCTTGAATTTGTGCTGCCAACTGCTAATGCTACGATAGCTAAGATGGTAAATATTGATGTTTTCATGATATTAATATTTTGATTTTGAATACTTTATGTTGTTTAGTAACTTAATACACAGATAAGACGACCCCAAGCAGGAAACGTTACAGCCAAATAGTGTGAAATAGACACAGTGCGGGTTTATATCGGTGAACGACGGATTTGAGTCGGCGAAGTAGGAGGAGAAAAGATGTGCAGATAGGCAAGAAATAAGAGACAAGAATCAAGAAGGAGAAAAATCTATTTCTTTTCCCGCAGCGGCTCTTCACGCCCTTTTTGGTGTTGTCACCAACAAGCCGCCATGCATCCAAGCCTCGCATCTCGGAGACCGTCCTAAACGATGTTGGTGACACCACTTACAGCGGTGGAAAAATCACAACTTATTAATACATTTAAGCCGCCTAACAAATGGGTTTTTATGAATATTAATTTGGCGTTATTATTAAAAAGGCTATCATTATTGTGGCTGTTAATATTCGGAGTGTTAACAAGTGTGGTCCTTTTTTTCTGTGTGTCTGCACGGATTCATCCGCACGAAAAAGGCATTTCGCTTACTGACTTAAAAGATTATTTATATCTGTCAGTAGGGTTGTTATTTATGTCCCTTTTGTTTAGAGTTTTATCAATTGTGGTTTACAAAAAGTGAATTTGGGCTTCCTGATACTAACAAAAAAGCCACCGTTTACACGGTGGCTTTGACTGAATATATGTTGAACTTTTGCAAAAGTATTACTTACAAGATAGCTAATTCTGCTTTAGCCGGGGTAAACCTGTTGGTGATCTTCTCTGTTTTGCTGATTGAAGCTAAATCAGTGTTGTTAACGGTTGCAGACTGATCACGAACCAGGTTATACTCGCTTACGTTACCGGTAACATCTGCTTTAGCGTGGTCGTTTACGGTGATGTTTGCTTTAAAAGCATCAAGGTTCAATTTTGCAGATGCGTTGTTGTAGAGGTTAACATCCAGGTCGATCTTAGACAGGTTACCGAAAGATTTTACTTCAGCGTTGTCATAAGCAGAGATGCTGCGCAGGTCGGCGGCTGTAACCCAAACCACTAAGGTTTTTGCGTTGTATGATGCGATGCACAGTACACCGTTCTCGTTTTTAACCACCGCGCTTTCGGCATAGTAACGGTTGTAAACTTTTACCTGGTCGGCAATGCCGTCTGATACAAATAACTGCACGTTACCGCGGATCTCAATTTTGTTTATCTGGCTTACGTTTGTTAAAACGGTTGCTACTTCTTCCTGGTTATTATTTGCTGCAGCGAAGCTGGTTGTTACAGTACCTATGGCTAAAGTGAAGATGGTTGCTATGGTTAAAAATGTTGTTTTCATGATTCCTAATATTTTGATTGTGAGTGCTATTTGTGTTTTTCGTTTTATTAAATACACCAATATGACGCCCTCACATAGGAAACGTTACAGCGAAATACGGCCAATTAGACGTACGGGGGGATTACATCGGTGAACGGCTGAAATAGGTCGGCGAAAAGCATGGAGAAAAACGTGCAGATGAGCAAATTTCAGATGTACAGATGAATAATACTTACGCTGGAACTTTTAAAAAGTTGTCAAATCTATACAATCCTCTTCCCTACAGATAATACTTCTCCCCATCCGTTTTTATTTTACCTGCATCCAGCAGCATACGGATAGTTTCTATCTTTTCCTTTTCGGCACCGATTTTAAGGGTGGTTACCAACTCGCCGATGTTATAATTGTCGATACTAAGTAGCTGCACTATCTCGTTGGTAATATTCTCAAAAATTTCAGCGGCGTTCTTTTGGCGTTTTTCGGCAAGGCATACATCGCACACGCCGCATTTGGTGGCGTTGGGTTCATCAAAGTAAGCCAGCAGCATTTGACTGCGGCAGCGCTTGTGTTCGGCATAGGCAAAAACGGCTTCCATTTTACGGCGGTAGGTAGCTTTCCGGGTCTCTATATCAGCCTTATTTATGTATACGTTATTGGCTTGCTGCCTTGCCCTTATCCAGGTTATCTGGGGCTTATCGGTTTGGGGCAGGTAGTTCAACACCCCAAAACTTTGCAATTTAGTTAAGCCCTCTGCCACCTGTTGCACGCTCATGTTGGTGCGCCGCGCCAGGTCGAACTCTTTTAAACGCACGTAATTTTCAAATGCCCCGCCGTAAGAGCGTAGCAAGGTTTTAACGAAGGGGTCCCAGCCCGGGTTTTGGATCTGGAAGTTATACAGTTCCTCATTCAAAACCTCAAACCTGAACCGCGATGGTAAAAAAACGCTCTCGCTGAAGGCAATGTATTCGTTCTGTTCTAAAAACTTTAAGGCATTAATGGTTTTAATACTATCCAATTTGTAACGACTGCAAAAATCGCCCAGGTCAAGGTCAAAATTGGCACCTTCGCCTGTATCATAAGCTACTTGGCAATAATTGCCCAAATAGTGATAGATCTGTTTTATCTCCACCACTGAGGGGAAATTCAGCAAGAACATTTTTTCCTTCCGCAACCTATCGCTAAGGTTGTATAATAATATACCGTAAGCCTTCTGCTCATCGCGGCCTGCCCTGCCGGCTTCCTGGTAATACGCTTCCAGGCTATCAGGCATTTCCAGGTGTATCACAAACCGCACATCCGCCTTATCAATCCCCATCCCGAAGGCGTTGGTAGCTACGATGATGCGGTTACGGTTGTTTTTCCAGGCCTCCTGCTTTTCGGCGCGTTCATCGGCACTTAGGCCGGCGTGGTAATAATCGGCTTTGATGCCATTATCGTTAAAAAATTTGGCAACCTCGGCGGTGCCTTTGCGGCTGCGCACATACACAATGCCGCTGCCTTTTATATTATTGGCGATATCCAGCAGATTGCGGCTTTTGTTTTCGGTATCGCGCACTACATAGCTGATATTCTTGCGGGCAAAGCTTTGCTGGTATACTATGCTGCCGGGTTTAAAAAGTAATTTCTCCTGAATATCTGTCCGCACATCTGCTGTAGCGGTAGCGGTGAGGGCAAGCACCGGCACGTTGGGGTGCAATTCGCGCAAGTCGGCGATGTGCAGGTAAGGCGGGCGAAAATCATATCCCCATTGCGAAATACAGTGCGCCTCGTCTACCGCAAACAGGTTCACCTTCATGTATTTGATGCGTTCGCGCACCAATTCGCTCAGCAAGCGCTCGGGCGAGAGATACAGGAATTTGGTATAGCCGTAAATGCAGTTATCCAAAGCTATATCCACCTCTCGCCTGCTCATGCCCGATACAATGGAAACGGCATCAATACCTTTGGCTTTCAGGTTCTCTACCTGATCTTTCATCAGCGCGATAAGCGGCGAAACCACAATACAGATGCCATCCTTAGCCAACGCGGGGATCTGAAAACATACCGATTTACCGCCACCTGTTGGCAATAGCGCCAACGTATCGTGCCCCTGCAATACCGACGCGATGATCTCTTCCTGCATCGGCCGGAAGTTATCGTGCCCCCAATATTGTTTGAGTATTTCGCGTGTGGTCATTGGCCGGTATAAAAAAAGCCCGGCAAATGGCGGGCTTTTCAATAAATTATAGTGTGATTATTATCTCGTTTTGATATCGGTATACTCCCTGTCGGTGGCGCCAACGTAAATCTGGCGAGGGCGGCCGATAGGCTCTTTGTTGGCTTTCATCTCTTTCCACTGGGCAATCCATCCCGGCAAACGGCCAAGGGCAAAAAGCACGGTAAACATATCGGTAGGGAAACCTAAAGCGGTATAAATGATACCCGAGTAGAAATCTACGTTAGGGTAAAGCTTGCGCTCTACAAAGTATGGATCGCTCAAGGCAACTTCTTCCAGTTTTTTAGCTATTTCCAGGGTTTCGTCCTGTATGTGCAGTTTCTCTAAAATATCGTCGCAAGCTTTTTTAATGATCTTGGCACGCGGGTCGAAGTTTTTGTAAACACGGTGGCCAAAACCCATCAAACGGAACGGGTCATTCTTGTCTTTTGCTTTCTTTATCCATTTATCGGTATCACCGCCATCTTCCTTAATTTTATTCAGCATTTCTATTACGGCCTGGTTGGCGCCGCCATGCAGTGGGCCCCAAAGCGCAGAGATCCCTGCGGATATAGACGCGTATAAGTTAGCATCAGACGAGCCTACGATACGCACGGTTGAAGTAGAGCAGTTTTGTTCGTGGTCGGCATGTAGTATCAGCAGTTTGTTCATGGCGCTTACTACAACCGGGTCTATCTCCATATCTTCTGTACGCTGCCCAAACGTCATGTGCATAAAATTGGTTACGTAATCCAACTTATTCTGCGGATACATCATCGGGTGACCCAATGATTTTTTGTAGATCCAGGATACGATGGTGCTCATTTTAGCGATCAGCTTAATGATCTCGAGATTCACTTCCTCAGCAGTTAAGCCTTGTTTAAGCGATGCCGGGTTAAATGCCGCCAAAGCGCCAATTAACGATGACAACTGCCCCATTGGATGCGAACCTGAAGGGAAGCCATCAAAAAACTTCTTCATATCCTCGTGCACCAAGGTATGGCGGCTTATCTCCAGCTCAAAACTTTTCAGTTGTTCTGTAGTAGGCAGTTCTCCATATATCAGCAAATAAGAAACTTCGGTAAAAGTTGAGTTTTCTGCAAGCTGCTCTATCGGATAGCCACGGTATTTCAAGATTCCTACCTCGCCATCTAAAAATGTGATAGCGCTTTTTGTAGCGCCGGTATTTTTATAACCCACATCAAGGGTTACATAACCGGTAAGGTCGCGTAGCTTAGATATATCGATAGCTTTTTCACCTTCAGTACCCTCAATCACCGGCAGATCGTACGTTTTATCACCAATTTTTAGTTGTGCAGTATCAGACATAGAAAATTTAGTATTTGCAACAAATGTAAATAAATATGCGTATTAAACAGCTTCAAGATAAATTTACCGTTTGTAAAATTCTTAACGTAAGTTGGCATCTTTTTACCGTATATTGTTTCGTGCAAATTAAAAACAACTTAATAGATGTCGTTTAGAGAGCGAACCCTCCAGTTAATAGAAAATGACAATACCATTTACAGGTTGCTTTTATTAGGGCTGCTTATTGCCGGTCCGTCGCTGCATTACCTGTGTTTCTACAATTCTTACGATCCCATTTGGCTGCGCGCCATCAATTCATCACTGAGCGCCGCAGCGCTCGCACTATCATTCACTCCGTACAAAACAGCTTACCGCTGGCTGGTTAATATCACCATTTTATCGTACCTGGTTATTAATAATGGCATATTGCTTGGCGCAAACGGCTTTGAGCACGTGTACCTGTTCAGTTCTATCACCATATTTATTTCGTTAACTTTCTTTTGCAACGAGCGCGGGGAATTTGTTATCGTTAGTGTACTTAATTTTCTTGCCATACTTGGCGCTTATTATTATTCACCCAAATTATTCATATCGGGCGGGGTACTTGCTGTTCTGCTCGTTGTTTTTACAATAATAGCTTACATATCGTTCTTTGTAATGCTCAATTATCAGGTTCAGTTTAAAAAGGCGCTTAGCGAGGTAATGCAGCTGAACGAATCGCTTGTAGAGAACGATCATAAGCTGCGCGCCAGCCGCGAACAACTCCACGCGCTCATCAGTTCGGTAAACGACACCATTTTTGAACTGGACGAGAATTTTATATGCCTTAATGTATGGTTTGGGCAGCAAAGCCCATCGTACCTAACAAAAGAGCAGTTTTTAAATAAACACCTGTTTGATGTACTGGGCCAAGAAAAGGCTACACCGTTTGCCAACTTATATGCGCACGTATTGGCGCACCAGCAAACGGCCACTTTAGAGTTCCCTTCGTTATACGGCCAGCCAAAATGGTTTATGGGTAAAGCCGCACCGGTCTTTGACGCCAATGGAACTTACCTGCGCCGCATATCGTTATCGGTAACCGATATTACCGACCAAAAAAAGCGTGCAGATGCCCTCAAGGAAAGCGAAGCCCTTTTAAAACAGGCACAAAGCATAGCAAAAACAGGCAACTGGTGGTTTGACGCCGTTACGAGGGAGAATTATTGGTCTGATAACCTGCATAGAATACTGGAAATTGATGAGATACCCGGGGGTATGGACAAGTTTCAATATTACATGAGCTTAGTACACCCGGACGACCTAAAGCCGACTGTGGAATACTTCTCCAATATCACCATTATTACCAACCCCAACCACGAACATAAACTGGTAACACCCCAGGGTAATATTAAATATATTAAGGTATTACGTGGCGACCTGCAAACCGACGAAACCGGTAACTTAAGCCGTATAGTTGGCATTATACAGGATATTACAGACGCCCGCCTGGCCGAAAAAGCGGTAAAAATAAGCCAGACCGAACTGCTGGAAGCCCAAAAAATAGCAAAAATTGGTAACTGGAAATTTGATAACACCACAAAAAACCTCACTTGGAGCGATGAAGTAAACGCTATTTATGAACTGGACGGAAGCGAAGCGATATTATCGCTGGCTGGCAGGGCGTTAATAAAATACATTCACCCCGAGGATGTTTACCTGATCAGAAACTTGTTTAAAGCTGCTTCGGAGGTTGCAGTGGAATACCGTATTATTACGCCAAAAGGTAATATAAAATACATCAGCGTAATTACCGGTAACCTTATGTTACGCGAAGATGGCTCCGTACGAAAAACTGTAGGCACCCTGCAGGATATCACCCAACGCAAACAGGCCGAAATCGACCACAAAAGCACCGAGAACAAATTCCAGCAGGTACTGGAAACCATTAAACTGGCGGCTATTTCCCTGGATGCCAACGGCACCGTAATATTTTGCAATAAATATTTGGCCCAATTGCTCGGCTATCAGCAGGATGAGGTACTTGGCATGAACTGGATGGATAGTTTTGTGCCGAACGAACTGCAGGAAACGATGACCGGCTGGTTTAAAACCAATACCGTTAAAGCACATTTTATAAACCCAGTTATTTGCCGCAACGGCGAAACCCGCACTATCAGCTGGCAAAACACCATCAGCTACGATGAAGAGGGGAATTTAAAGGGCACCACCAGCATAGGTGAGGACATTACGCTGCAACAAATTGCAAGGCAGGAGCTCATTATAGCCAAAGAACAAGCCGAGCGCTCTTCGCACTTTAAATCGGAGTTCCTCTCTATCATGAGCCACGAGATCCGCACACCCATGAACGCCGTAATAGGCACCACCAACCTGCTGCTGTCAGAAGATCCACGCCCCGAGCAATTAGAATACCTAAACACCCTAAAATTTAGCGGCGAAAACCTGCTGGCCATTATTAACGATATACTGGATTATAATAAAATAGAGGCCGGGAAACTGGTGCTAAACCAATCGGTGTTTAACATCCACCACCTGGCACAAAACATACGGCAGTCGTTTTACGCCAAAGCGATAGAAAAAAGCCTGGAGATCGTATTGATAGCCGACAATAGCATCCCCGAGTACCTCATGGGCGACCAAACCAGGCTGGGCCAGATACTTATAAACCTGGTAAACAACGCCGTTAAGTTCACCAAAAAGGGCAAAGTAACCCTTGAACTGGTAAACGAGCAGCTAAACGATAAAGAAATACTGATCAAATTTAAAGTTACCGATACCGGCATAGGTATAGCTGCCGAAAACCTGGACGTTATCTTTGATCCGTTCATCCAGGAGGAGCAGGTAATCAATAACGATTACGGCGGTACCGGGCTTGGCCTTGCCATCACCAAGCGGCTCGTGGAGCTTTATAACAGCAGCATCCATGTAACAAGCGAATTAGACAAAGGCACCCAGTTCAGTTTCTCGGTACTGTTTAAACTTGCCGCACAACGCATAAACCAACCCGAAACAGCATCCCTTATAACGTTGCCGCCAAACCTGTATGGCATGAATATTTTGGTGGTTGATGATAACAAAATGAATATCATGATAGCCTCCAAGTTCCTTAAAAAATGGCAGGCAAATGTAGATGAAGCCCTAAACGGACAAATAGCGGTGGATATGGCGGCCGACAAGGTGTACGATCTAATTATTATGGACCTGCAAATGCCGGTAATGGACGGCTTTGAAGCCTCGGCCGTTATCAAGCAAGCTCAGCCCGCCATACCTATTATAGCCTTCACAGCAGATGCCATGCCCGAAACGCACGCCAAAGCTTTTGAACACGGCATGTGCGATTACCTCACCAAGCCATTTGTGCCCGAGGATCTGTTCAGCAAGATATCGAAACATTGCAAACCGGCGTCTATTGCACCTACGGGTTTAGTGTAGTTTTATTTAGTTTGTGCGGATAGCCTCTACCGGGTCTAATCGCGAAGCAAAGTAGGCCGGCACTATGCCTGATACAACGCCGATGCCTACGGAGATGCTTATTCCGAGTATGATATTACTCATATCCAAAACTATCTCCAGGTCAGCAGCGGCTTTTACCGCCAGGGTACATAAATATACAACACCAAGCCCTATCAGGCCTCCCATAATACATAGCACAACCGATTCAATCAAAAATTGAAGCAGGATAAAATAATTTTTCGCGCCCAGCGATTTTTGAATACCGATAATATTGGTACGCTCTTTTACCGATACGAACATAATATTGGCAATACCGAAGCCCCCAACTAACACAGAAAATCCGCCTATGATTAGCCCTGCCCAGTTTACAACTGTAAATAAACTATCCAGGCTGTTAGTGAGAATGCTGGATTTATTCAGTGAAAAATTATCTTCGGCGCCGGGGCGTATGCTACGAATAGAGCGCATTAGCCCCCGTACTTCGCTTTCTACCTCAACGTCCGACAAATTATCATTTCCTTTTACAACAATTTGTGGGTTATACTTTTCATTCTCAATATCAATAACGTTTTTGGCAAAGTTTAGCGGCAACAATACCTCCTTATCAGTAGAGATGCCCAGCATATCATCTCCCTGTTTGCTAAATACACCAATAATGGTAACCTTACGGCCCATAATTTTTATTTGCTTACCCACGGCTGTCCCGTCCGGAAAAAGGTTTGCGGCAATATCGTAACCTATTATCGTAATAGGCGAACCCGTTCGCGATTCGATATCTGTAAAATACCGCCCGTCCTGAAAGTCAAAGTTCAGCACCTTATCATGCTCGTGCGATACGGCATCTATCTGCGCGCCGTCAACCGTATTGCTTCCGTACTTTACTGTGCGGTTATCAATGCTTATTTCGTATGAAGTTGCTTTGGCCGTTTGGCTGCGTCGGCGGATCTGTTCAAAATCGCGTAGCTTAGGTACCGGGCGTTGCAAATACTTCCACCACGGGAAATTATCTTCGCCTACCCAGGGCCATTTTTGTATATAAATACTGTTGCTGCCTAATTTATTTACGCTTTTTTGCAAGTTATTTCGCAAGGTATCCACGGCAGAAAAAACCGCTATAATGGTAAATATACCAATGGTTACGCCCAGTAGAGATAATAGCGTACGCAGTTTATTTTGCCTAAGCGCATCGTATGCAAACAGGAAACTTTCGCGGATAAGTTTTAATATGATCATATCAGTATTTTTCTGTAGAGGCTTCTTAGGCCGCCCTGTTATTTAACAAAACCGGGGTAACAATTGGTTAGACCGCCATTAAGGCTTTAAGTTACAGCAATTTTAATAAAAGTATTTTCCTTACAATCAAAACGAAATGCAGAAAAATCGGTTAATCTAACAAAAAATCCGTACATTTGCGCCCTGAAAATTCATATATAAAGCATGAAATTATCCCAGTTTAAATTCAACTTACCCGAGTCATTGATCGCTCATTCACCATCAGATATACGCGACGAATCGCGTTTAATGGTTTTACACCGCGATTCGGGCAAGATTGAGCATAAAATATTTAAGGATGTACTGGATTATTTTGACGACAAGGATGTAATGATCCTGAACAACACAAAAGTATTCCCTGCGCGCATGTACGGCAACAAAGAAAAAACCGGTGCCACCATCGAAGTTTTTTTGCTGCGCGAACTTAATAAAGAACTACGCCTTTGGGACGTTTTGGTTGACCCGGCTCGTAAAATACGTGTTGGCAACAAACTATATTTTGGCGACGACGATCTGTTAATTGCCGAGGTTGTGGATAATACTACCTCGCGTGGCCGTACCATCCGCTTTTTGTTTGACGGTACCGACGAAGAGTTCCGCCGCAATGTGGAGATCTTAGGTGAAACGCCACTGCCAAAATACATTAAACGCAAAGCCACTGCCGACGATAAAGAACGCTACCAAACCATATTTGCCAAGCACGAAGGCGCTGTTGCAGCCCCAACCGCCGGCTTGCACTTTAGCCGCGAGCTGATGAAACGCCTGGAACTGAAAGGTGTTGAATTTGCCGAGGTTACCCTGCACGTAGGCTTAGGTACCTTCCGCCCGGTTGAGGTGGAGGATCTGACCAAACACAAGATGGATTCTGAGCAGTTTATCATCGAAGCAAAACAGGCTGACATTGTAAACAAAGGCATCGAACGTAAAAGCCGCATCTGCGCCGTAGGTACAACCTCCATGCGCGCGGTTGAATCTGCCGTATCTGCAGGTAAATCCCTAAAGGCAGCTAACGACTGGACCAGCAAATTCATCTTCCCTCCTTACGAATTTAGCATTGCCAACAGCATGATCACCAACTTCCACACACCAGAATCTACCCTGTTGATGATGGTAAGCGCTTTTGGCGGTTACGAGCATGTAATGAATGCCTACGAAGTAGCCGTGAAAGAGAAATACCGGTTTTACAGCTACGGCGACGCGATGCTGATCATTTAATTTTCGATTTCGGACTTCGGAATTTCGATTTCGGATTTATATACAATGTCATTTCGCAAAACGGAATGACATTTTTTTTTAAGCTGCAAATCGTAAATTAGCCGCCATGCCAATCCAAAATCCGAACTCAGAAATCCAAAATCCGAAATCCACATACGCTGTTATCGTAGCAGGTGGTTCGGGTACCCGTATGCAATCGGCTTTGCCTAAGCAATTTTTGGAGTTGAGCGGCAAACCGGTGCTGATGTATACGCTGGAAGCATTTCACAATAGCGAGTCATCTCCGCAGCTTATTTTGGTGTTGCATGCTCATTATCATGAGGTGTGGAAAGAGCTATGCGCTGTGCATAACTTCGCTATAAAACACATATTAATTTCGGGTGGCGAAACACGCTTCCATTCGGTTAAGAATGCCATTGACCAGATTACCGATAAAGGTGTGCTAATTGCTGTACACGATGCCGTAAGGCCGCTGATAAGCCCGGCAGTAATAGACGAGGCCTACCAATGCGCACAAAGGCATGGCAGCGCCGTTGTGGCTGTTAAGAGCCGCGATTCGGTAAGGCAGTTAACTGGTAATGTATCACAAAGCTTAAACCGTGATGGCATTTACCTGGTGCAAACTCCGCAAACTTTTCAATCGGCTTTGCTAAAGGCAGCTTACGAGCAGCCTTACGACCCAAAATTCACCGATGATGCTTCGGTAGTAGAGCAGCTTGGCGTTCAAATACAGCTAATTGAGGGTAATTACGCCAATATCAAGATCACCTTCCCCGAGGATATAGACATTGCCGAGGCCCTTATAAACAAAAAAGCCACCGGATAACCGGTGGCTGATGTTCGATAAAAATATCGTGGGTTAAGCTCTCCTGATCACGCCTAATATTAAAGCGATGATTGCGATCACTAATAAAACGTGAATAATGTTGCCGCCAAACGGGCTAACGAATGCGCCGAAGATCCAAATAATAACCAGGATAACTGCAATGATGTACAATAAGCTTCTCATGTTGTAAAGTTTTTTTGTTAAAGTTTAGTTAATTATATAAAAATGCTAAAACCAAAATCGTTCCAAAGTTTATAAAACTCTTTTATGTTTTTTTCGCCTGTTAAAATTAGCGCACCGGGATAACAGACTGGGCACAGTGTGGATCAAGCCCTTCTTATTACGCCCAGTATCAAAGCAATAATTGCTATTACCAATAATACGTGGATAATGTTGCCGGCATGGTTAAAGAAAAACCCGAATATCCATCCGATAATCAGGATAACTGCGACTATGTACAATAAGCCTCTCATGTTGTTGTGTATTTATATGTTAATATTTAAGTTGATTATACAGCGCTAATACCAAAATCATTCCAAAAAGTGATAATAAAAAAAAGAACGCTGGGATACAGCGTTCTTTTGTATGCTAAAATATCACAGCGGGCATTTAGGCTGGCTGCAACATTGCTCAAGCCCTTCTAATCACTCCCAACAGTAACGCGATAATGGCAATTACCAGTAAAATATGGATAATGTTGCCGGAACCTGCGTAGAAAAATCCGAATGCCCATCCTATTATCAGGATAACGGCGATGATGTACAATAAGCCTCTCATAGTGTTGTGTTTTTTGTAGATGTTTAGTATAGATGTATTTAAACACACCTATACCAAAATCATTCCAAAAACGTTTATGAACGCAAAAAACTATACGGTAAACAGCAAGCGTCAAAAGAGGTGTAGCCCCGAAACATCCGATAACAACGGATTTCGGCCCGTTGCGCTAAACAAAAAAGCCCCCGAAATTCGGAGGCTTTCACTATTATCAGGCAACGTTAATACTCGTCTTCGTTAAAAAAGAAGTCGTCTTTGGTAGGGTAATCCGGCCAAATCTCCTCTATATTTTCGTAAGGCTCTCCATCGTCTTCCAGTGCCTGCAGGTTCTCAATAACCTCTACCGGCGCTCCGGAACGGATAGCGTAATCAATTAATTCATCTTTAGTTGCCGGCCAAGGCGCATCTTCTAAGTGTGATGCTAATTCAAGTGTCCAATACATGCTTTTATATTAATTGGTAAATTTCCGTTTTCGCAAAAGTATAATATTTTTAAATCGATTTTTACTATTTTTTTGTAATTTTTTTATAACCTTGGTATCCAGTTATTTTCCGGCACCCCAGCATCGTTTCCAACCTTTCGCGCCAGCGTAAATAAATAGTCGCTCAGGCGGTTAAGATATATGTTTACCTGTCCGTCTACCGTGCTTTCTTCCGCCAGGTGAACGGTTAAGCGTTCGGCCCGGCGACATACACAGCGCGCTATATGGCAGTAAGATATAACATTATTACCACCCGGCAAAATAAAATGCCGCAACTCGGGCAAAGTTTCGTTCATCTTGTCTATTTCTTGCTCCAGCAGCTCAATATCTTCGGTTTTCAGGTCGGGAATCACCATGCGGGATTTTTCCGGATCTGCCGCCAGCGAGGAGCCTATGGTAAAAAGCCTGTCCTGTATCTCCTTCAAAACATCTTTATCGTGGGCGGTAATAGGCTGGTCGCGGATGAGGCCTACGTAACTGTTCAGTTCGTCCACAGTGCCATAACTTTCTATGCGCAGATGATGCTTAGGCACCCGGGTACCGCCTATAAGGGATGTGTAACCTTTATCGCCTGTTTTCGTATATATCTTCATAATCAACACGAATTTCACCAATAATCATATCAATTTGTGAAATTCGTGGCTATTTATTTCGTTAAGCTGTATAAGCAACTAATTTTAAACTTAAACTTGCACCTTGTGTTCTGTTTCAAATATATACCATTACAGATTATGAAGCTCATTCTCCCTGCCGCAAAACTCACCGCATTAAGTTTATGCCTTATATCGCTTTTAAGTTTTAGCTGCGGCGGTAGTGCAGGTAAACAAACTGTTCCCGCAACGGCTACTATCACCCCTTCCTTTAGCAAATTTTTAAGCGAGCGACAATACAACGATCTTTTCCCGCAGCGCGCAAAATTTTATACTTACCAGGCTTTTATTAAAGCTGTGGACGAGATGGCACAGGTAAAAGTACAGGTTACCCGGCGCGCGGTATCGGTTTATCAGTTAATCCGTACAGACAAGCGCACCGGTAAAGACGGCATTGTGCGCCAGGATGGCGACTGGAACGAACCCTGGGCAAAAGAAAAGCCCGACAGCGTTTACCTGGTAAATTACGGCGGTTTTTGTACTGATAAAGATGCGATAAACAACAAGCGCGAACTGGCGGCATTCTTCGCGCAGATATCGCACGAAACCCGCCACGGTATGAACGGCAGCTACACCGACGGGTTGATGCTTACCCACGAGGATAACACCAGCCTGCAATACGTTATCGACAGCGACGAATACCCGCCTGTAAAAGGACAAAAATATTATGGCCGCGGGCCAATGCAGATCAGCTACAACGGCAACTACGGCTACGCGTCGGATTGTATCTTTGGAAACAAACATATCTTACTGGACAACCCTGCACTGGTAGAAACCGACCCCGTGGTAGCCTTTAAAACTGCTATCTATTTTTGGATGACGCCCGAAACCCACAAACCATCGGCCCATGATGTGATGATAGGCAAATGGCAACCAAACACTAAAGATAAGGCCGCGGGCCGTGCCCCCGGCTTCGGTATGACGATAGTAATTGTAAACGGCGCGCTGGAATGCAAAAAAGGCGAAGACAACTACAGCATGAACGACCGTATTGGCTTTTACCAGTTTTATCTTAAAAAACTGGGAGCAACCGATCCAAATTGCGCCTGTAGCTGCGGGAAAATGGCACCGTACAGTTATTGATAATCCATTTGTTTAAAGTCAGGCTGATGAAATTAGTTGTCGCATTACTATTATTTGGCCTCACGGCTCATGCATCCCTAAAATCCGATACCACCAAAGTATACCCCAACCGCCCGTCATCCCTCGGCATTATCGGCGATACTGCCGATGTGCATACTGATACCAAACTGGGCGTAGTGATAATTGGTGGCGGTAAAGATGTAGATGCGGCCTTTAAATGGATGATTAGCCGGAGCGGCGGCGGAGATGTAGTGATCATCCGCGCATCGGGCACAGGGGCTTATAACCCCTATATTTATGAGCTGGGCAAAGTAAATTCGGTGGAAACGCTGAAGATAGATTCGCGCGAACTGGCTGAGAATGATACCGTGGTGAACATCATACGCAATGCCGAAATGCTTTTCATCGCCGGCGGCGACCAAAGCAACTACATGAAGTACTGGAAAGGCACCAAAACCATGGATGCCATCAACTACCTGCTCAATAAGAAACACGTGCCTGTTGGCGGCACCAGCGCGGGCTGCGCTATCTTGGGCGGCTTTTATTACAGCGGCGAAATTGCCAGCCTTACGGCAGATACCGCGCTGGCCAATCCATACCACAATTTAGTAAAGCTCTACAATAACGACTTTCTGCACGCCCCCTACTTGCAAAACGTAATTACCGACCAACATTACGTAACCCGAAGCCGCCAGGGCCGCCATGTGGTTTTCCTCGCACGAATAGCCCGCGACTGGCATACCAACATTAAAGGCATAGCCGCTGATGAACGCACCGCCGTTTGTATGGACGAGAATGGGCAGGCATTAGTATTCGGCAGCAGCAGGGCCTACTTTTTATTACCCGACGCAAAGAAACCCGCCGAAACCCTCGCCCCCGGCAAACCACTTACCTGGAAACAAAATCAGCAGGCCATCAAAGTTTATGAGATACAAGGCACGGATCAGGGTGCCGGACATTTCGACCTAACAAAATTTGATGAGAGCAAAGCCAGCGGCGGCAACTGGCAATGGTGGTGGGTGCAGGATGGGGTATTACATAAATAAAATTCAATTTTTCTTATTTGATATCACTTGGAATTAGCGGATATTAGGCAGCATAACTCAAACTGTTATCATGAAAGTCTTAAAAATATTACTACTCTTTGCAGCCTGCTTTTTATGCACGCCCCTGTTTGCCCAGCAACAAACGCCCGAAACTTACATCAGCAAGTTTTTTATAGAGTACCGCAGCTCACCCGCAACTGCTATTGATAACTTGTATGCCAGCAATGTTTGGATGTCGCAATCGCAGGATGCTATTACCGCGTTAAAAACAAAATTAAACTCGCTTACAACGGACGTTGTGGGCAATTACTACGGGCAGGAACTTATTAGCACCAAACAGGTACGAGGGCGGTTAAAAGTTTATTCGTACCTGTTGAAATACGACAGGCAACCCGTACGCTTCATATTTAAATTTTACAAAGCACACGACAAATGGATGCTCTACGGCTTCAAATTTGATGATGATATGGATGCCGAACTCGAACGCGCAGCCCGCCTGGATGCTCCCGACCTGACCCCATTGGCAAAGCAATAATTATAAACACACCAAAAACAGACAAGCCCTGTACAAATGCGTACTGGGCTTGCTGGCTTAATATCGTCGTTTAAAATTATTCTGATTTGCCTACCAAAGTCCATTTATAACTCGCACCATCTTTCAGAATACCAAAATAGTCAAACGTTCCGCTGGCACGGTCGCCGGCAGCATCTAAGGCATCGGCACCGGTTACGCCGGTATCTTTGTTAGCTTCGGCCACAAAAAGGGTTTTTATCTTGGCAAAGTCGGTGGTGCTGCCGTCGGTACCTTCCAGCGTGTAGGCTATGGTCCATAAGGCATCGTAAGCCGCTAAAGCGTAAGCATCCGGGTCTGTACCGGTTTTAGCTTTTATACGCGCGGCCAATGGCTCCCATTTACTTTTATAGGCATCCGGCAACCCAAACGATGGCGCAAAAAAACCGGTTTTAATGGCGAACTCGGCAACAACCGGGTCGGTTAGTAGCGCGGTGCTCAGCACTACGCCGTCGCCGCCGTACCACTTAATACTATTAAGAGTTGGTTCTGCGCTGGCCAGTTTAAACAGCTCGATACCTTCATCAAACGACGCTAAATATACAGCAACTTTACCGGTACCCTTGGATACCGTTAAACGGGCAACTTCTGTTTTGATACTGGCTATAACCGATGCGTAGTTGGTTGTAGTAATTGGATATGGGGCTATTGCTGCCACCTCACCGCCTTTTGCGGCAAACGCAGCGCCGGTTGAAGTTTGCAGGCCTTTGTTGCCGGCATCATCGCGGGCAACGGTAACCAAACCTGTGCTGCCTTGTTTAAAAATGGTAGCACCGCTTGCGGCACCTTCAATTTTATCTGATGGGCAAAAACGGAAAATGTTATCACCTGCAATAGCTAAACTGCCCGCCGTACTGCTTTGGCTTACTACCAAAACATCGTGGGCATCTGCTTCGGGCTTTATGGTAGCAAGTTCTGCGCTCGACTGTGGGCCGATAAAGAATTTTACACCGAGGTCTTTAGCCGCAACAAATAGTAATCTTGCAGTTTCGGTTTCCAGTTTGGTATCTGATATGGCAACCTCAATATGGAATTTGGCATCTTTTTGCGCCAGGTATTTATTAATATCCTCCTGCGCCAGTTCCAAAGCAGCCCTGGAGGTTATCCCCAGCGACGACCAGTTGCCGGTGATAGAGAACAAACCCTGCACCTTTACAGGTTTCGACACGATAACTTTTGTTGATTTGGCGCAACTTTGTACCAGTAAAATAACAGCGAATAACGCGATAACCGGGAGTAATAATTTTCTCATTTAGCAGCAGGTTGTTTAATGGCGTAAATTAAGCAAAATTATCGTTCCGCAGTAAACAGTTTGGCACTGTTGGATAGCTGATTAAGTATTGCTTTAATTTTTTACCGTGGTATCACTCTCCATCCGCAGGCTTTCTTCGTGTATAGCATTCATCAATTCGGTGATAAAAACGGGCGAGAGGCCTTCCTTACCACCTGCAATTATGGCCTTATTTACTACCTCCCTAAATCGGGCCGGCTGCAAAGGCGGGATGTTGTTCTTCTTTTTATACGCCCCTATTTCCTGCACAATGCGCTGCCTACTGCCCAAAATGCTTATCAGCAATTTATCCAGCGAATCTATCCTTTTACGGCTGGCGCTTAACTCCCGGTTTATTACAGTGGCGCTTTTTGCCTGGGCCGATGCGGTAAAACTAAGCGCTACACAGCAAATGGTGCAAATCAGCATTATTTTAATATGTTTCATAGGTGGCGGGGTTAATTAATAGTGAAAATACACAAAATTATTAATCTGCCGCTTAGTATATTTAGCCTGTTTAATTTATATAAATGGGCGAATTTTTATTTGATACAAAAGGGCTTTCACAACACACTATCGACAACTTCCAGGCAACTTATGATGAGCTGCGGGCGCATTTTAATATGCAGCTTACCGGGCACATCAATTTCCACCTCGAAGATTTTGACGCCTTTAACCAATACCATGATTATAACCTGCTGGGTTCCTACGTCATTAAAAACGGGCGCAGCGACTGCTATATATTGTTTTTGGACACCCACTCCAAAAAAGCCCACGAGGGCTTAATAACCGACCATTTTGAATACCAAACCTGGGCTCTGGCTTACCTCAAGCGCGATTTTGGCCGCGTAAAGATCCGCCCGGAAACCTTGCGCGATAAACTCGCCGAACTGATACATCCGCTGGAACTCGATTTTAAAGAGGACAAAGCCTTTAGCGATACCTTTTACGTGATGGTGAACGACCACGCCAAAGCCATCAACTGCATGGACCGCCACTTCCGCAACGCGGTGATGGATATACGGGAGGACGACTTTGTAATCGAAATAGTAAACCACACCCTCGTTATCGGCAATAAAAAACCTATTACGTCAGAACGCGCCGTTTACATGGCCGAGTTTGTTTGCAAACTGGCGGAGGTGTGTTAGGCTGATCTCTTTAACCTTATTTTAGCACCGCAGGTAAAATATACTGCTGCATAATTTTATCAGCCTGGGGGTGCGCGTAGCCTTCGTTGTAAGCCGTTGCGGTGATGATAACCACCAGTGGCGCGTCTTTAAATACAAAGATCTTGTTGCCGCCGTTGCCGGTGCAGTACCAGGTTTCGTAAGCTCTATCGCCGATAGTGTAGGTTTTATTCCAGAAGAGGTAGCCGTAATTGCCTGGGCCAACCACATCTGCCGGCAGGGCAATTTGCTTGGTGAATGATTTTTGCGCCCACTCCTTCGGGATGACCTGTTTGCCATTCCAAACGCCGCCGTTTTTATAAAGCTGCCCGAATTTGGCAAAATCCAGCGCCCTTAACCTGATGCCGCCTGCTGTATTAGCCACATGTTGCGGGGTATATTGCCATCTGTAATTGGTAATGCCTAAGGGTTTAAATAATTTGGTGTCGGCATATTTATCCAACCCGCCGGGTACTTTTTGGTTGAGGATATCCCCTACCACCACTATACCCGCTGTAAAATAGTTCCAGCTTTTGTAGGCTTCCTTGCTGCTGTCCACTTTCAGATCCAGCGCGAATTTTACCCAGTTATCCGTCGGGTACATATTGTTTTCGTTCCCAGGGGAGTTATCATCGTTATCATTCGCATCAAAAACAGAACTCATGGTGAGCAGGCTTTTAATGGTGATACCATCTTTTTTTGGAGCATAATTCTGGTAGTTCTTCAGGTTATAAAAATTACCGAGCGTTTGCTGTTCCGATTTGATGTAGCCCTCCTTTATAGCAATGCCCATTACCGCCGATGCGAAGGTTTTTCCTACCGAGCGCGGATCGTGCAGGCTGTCCCTACCTTCGCCGTTAAAATATTCCTCTATTAAAAGCTTACCGTTTTTGATAACTACGATACCGCTGATGTTCTTGAACTTATTTTGGGCTATCTTTTCGTTCATGCCCATGATCAGCTTTTTATCGTAAACTTCTGTAGATACCGGCCAGCCGCTGTTTGGTTTGATGGTTTGAATTTGTATATCCTTCACCTCCGCAGGCGAAACGATCAATTTCAGATCGCCTTTGGCAATAACTTCCCCCACTTTGAGTGCCGGGATGGCAATGTATGGGCGCAGCTCTATCCGCAGTGTATGCGCGCCTGTTGTTAAGGCATCCTCGCCGCCACGCATCATCATGCGGCCAAACAGGTAACGGCTCCACATATCCTCGTGAAAAGTACTGATGAGCTTAACACGCAGTGCCGTGCGGCCGTTTTTAAAACGCGCGTAGCCAGCCCCTTTATGCAGGTTTTCCTGGTAAATGGGTTTGTCGTCAATATAAAACGTGAATTGATAATTGCCCTCATTCAGTTGCGCCAAGGTAAGGTCGGGTGCCATTTGGTGCTGGTAATTGGTAAGCGAGTTACCCATAAAAGCACACATGCTGAGGTTGTTTTTTGGGTTTAATACCAACTCCTGTAAAACATCGGCATCCTTTATTTGCGCCACGGGGATGGTATCATTCAAAAAAATAATGCGGCCAATGTTGGTCTTTTGTCGCACCCCTGTAATAGGCTCCGGGGTTACAATATCGGTGGTTTGCGCGGTTGTGTTAAGCGATACCAGGCAAAGCGCGGCAAATAAAATGTGTTTTATGTTGATATGCATGTTTTTAGTTTTGATGTTGTCTATGCAAATCTCCGCTAAATTAAGCCTGCAAAATAGAACAGGATTAACATGCCTGCAATAAAAGTTTGCGGTAGATGGTAGGGTTTGCCTGGTTAAAACTTTTAAAGCTCCGCAGAAAATGGCTCTGGTCTGCAAAGCCGCAGGTAAGGGCAATATCGGTTAAGGATAAATTATTATTGGGCAGCAACGAGAACGCTTTTTCTATTCGCAGCTTGCGGATGTACTCGCCAAGGTTGCAATTAAAATATCTGGAGAAATCCCTCGATAAATGCACCGGGTGGATCTGTAACATGCCCGATAGCTCGCTTAGCGTGAATTTGCCGGCGATATTATCGTTTAAAATATCTCTCAACCTACCAACCCAAAGTGGTGCTTGTTTGGCGTCGGATATGCTATCACCCTGCATTTTGGCCAAAGCCTGCAATAATAATATTTCGGTGGAAAGTGCTGTAATACCATCCTGGATCTTGGTTTCGCGGAATATCTTGTAGAAAAGGAATTTTACATCGGGGTTGGCTACCGCGAAACTGCCCTGTAAATTATCCCGGTAAAATTTGAAACTATTGAACCAGCTTTCGTTCAGTTCGATATGGAAACCGCGTGTAAAACCTTTGGGTTTTATATTGTAATGCGCGTCCTGCCAGTTGTGGAACAGCAGGCTGCCGGCGGTACAGTTGTAAACTTCTTTTTTGTTGCCTTCTATCACCTTTCCATCCAGTATGAAGGTAAAGTAGGCGTTATCGTGGTAGTGCCAGTCTACCCTGTCGTGTGTGTATTCGGTATCGGTAATGGTGGCAAAATCCAGGTGGATGGTGCTGTTGGTTTGCCCGTAAAAGCGCCCGGTTTTTAAATTCTCCACAATGCTTGTTTATCAATCCTTCAACCTATTCTTTTTAGCTTGCTTCTGCTCAAATGTCAAAACGCATTTATTAAGAACGTGCCTTTCTTCCTCTGTTATCTCTGTTGTGATATCATTTAATATCTCCATCACAAAGTAGTACTCCTCCATTAAACTAATGGTTTGGCGCTTTAATATCAATGACAATTTATATTTTGATTGGGAATAAAGCAGAAAATAACCCGGCAATCCATTTGCCTTCAAATCATCATCCAAGGCCTTTTTGAATTCATCAGGAGCATACTTAAGCATTGAAAAAATATCAGAAAACCCAAGTTTCATGCTTTTTAAAGCAAGTGGCTTGCTTTTAGTTTCCAAGTTGTTGAGCATGGAAACCGGCGAAGGGAGATTGCCAATATTTATGCCCTGCAAATAAGCTTCGGCTTGTGTAAGCGTCGATTTATGTTGCCAGATTATTTCAAAAACCTTTTTATACAGATCGTAATTGGTTTTATCGATCTTTATCATAACTACTTACCCAGGTCTATCCCCACTGCGGCGCTATGCTGGCGCACGGTTTGTATGTTGGTATTTTCGTAATCTTTTTCTACCAAACCATCGCGCATACGCACAATACGGTGGGCGTGCTGGGCTATATCCTCCTCGTGCGTTACCAGTATAATGGTATTACCTTTAGCGTGGATATCTTCAATCAACCCCATAATTTCTATGGACGTTTTTGTATCTAAGTTACCTGTTGGCTCATCCGCAAGGATGATGGATGGATTGTTGATCAATGCGCGGGCCACAGCTACGCGTTGGCGCTGCCCGCCCGATAGCTCGTTAGGGCGGTGATCTGTACGGTTACCCAGACCTACGTTTTCTAACGCAGCTTTGGCGCGTGCCTGCCTTTTTTCTTTGCTGATGCCTGCATAAACAAGCGGGAGGGCAACGTTATCTAAAGCGCTGTTACGCGGTAAAAGGTTAAATGTCTGAAAAACGAAGCCAATTTCGGAATTACGCACTTCGGCCAATTCATTATCCGTCATGTGGCTTACGTTGAGCCCGTTGAGGATGTACTCGCCTTTGGTTGGCGTATCTAAACAGCCCAAAATATTCATCAGGGTAGACTTCCCCGAACCCGAAGGCCCCATCAGCGCCACAAATTCACCTTTATTGATACTTAAAGTTACCGATTTTATAGCATGTATAATTTCGGCACCTATAACATACTTACGCCCGATATCTTTTAAAATAATTAGTGGCTCTTCCTTGGTTTTTAATGGCTCTTCCTTGGATTTGTTCAGTGGTATCATCCGTTTTTCTTTCTTTGACAGTAGCGTAGGGTGAAATGTTACAGGGGAAATTTAATTTCGGATATCGGAGTTTCGATTTCGGATCTATTTACTTTAGACTTAAAACTCACTTGATCACCTTCGCTACTAAAAAGTGGCTGTTATCATGATCCGGCGCATTCTTCAATGCTTCTTCGGTGGTGATAATCTGCTTCACCACATCATCGCGGAGCACGTTGGGCTCATCCGTCATGTATACCAATGGCTCTACACCGGTGGTATCTACCTCGTTCAGCTTATCCATAAAGCCCAGTATCTTGTTCATATCGGCAATCATCTCCGCCTTTTCATCGGGGGCAAGTTCCAGCCGGGCAAGGTGGGCTATTTTATCAACTGTTTGTTCGTCTATGGTCATGCTCTTCTAATTTTTGGCTGATGATGGCGTGTACCTCGTCGCGCAGGGCATCGGCATCATCAATAGTTAAATGCGCCGTTTCTATCGGCTTATGTACAAATATATTACATACACCCGGTTTCGAGCCATATTTAAGCCCGTCGTCCCATAAAATTTCCCAGGTATTTAGGGATGTAACCGGGATGATTGGCAATTTAAGTTCGATGGCCATCCGGAAGGGGCCGTTCTTGAAATCTTTTAGTTGGGGCGGATAATTATCGGGGATGGTAGCTTCGGGGAAGATGATGGTAGTAACGCCGCTTTCTAAACGTTCCATCACTTTTTTAAATGCACGGAATGATGCGATTTTGCTTTGCCTGTCTACAGGTACGTCCACCGTTCGGAAAAACAAGGCTGTCACAAAAAAATCGGCCAGTTCCTGCTTACCCATAAAACAGCAATCGTTTGTTTTCACAAAAATGCTCATGGCGGTAATATCCAGGTTGCTGGTGTGGTTGGGGCAAATAATGTAGGTGCGGCTCCAGTCTATCGGTTGCTCTATCTCAAAAACATACAATATGCCCAAGCAAAACGAACTTACTATGCCCCATACCCGCCGCAGGGCGTTCATATACTTATATCGGGAAGGTTTTCGCGAAAAAAAGTAAAAGAAGGGGAACAATAACAAGTATGAAAATGCCACGCTAAAGGCGTAAAGGTAAACGTGCAGTTTCTTCAATATCATTTTCATCAGCCTCAAAAATATAAAAAATACTTACTTTCGCCCCCTATATGGAAACTGTTGTTAGTGGTATACGATCTACCGGAAATTTGCACTTAGGTAATTATTACGGAGCTGTTCAAAACTTCGTGAAAATGCAGCATGAATATAACTGCTATTTTTTTATTGCCGATCTGCATTCTTTAACCACGCACCCTACCCCTGCCAACCTGCACGGTAACGTAAAACAGGTTTTGGTGGAGTATCTGGCTGCGGGTATCGACCCGGAGAAGGCCACAATTTATGTACAAAGCGACGTGCCCGAAGTTACCGAGTTGTACCTGTACCTCAACATGAACGCCTACACCGGCGAACTGGAACGCTCTACATCCTTTAAAGATAAAGTACGCGCCAACCCCGATAACGTGAACGCCGGCCTTTTAACCTACCCGGTTTTAATGGCTGCGGATATCATTATCCACAAGGCTACAAAAGTACCAGTAGGTAAAGATCAGGAACAACACCTGGAAATGGCCCGCACCTTTGGCAACCGCTTTAATCGTTTGTATAATAATGATTACTTCCCCGAGCCTTATGCGTTTAGCATGGGCAAAAACCTGGTAAAAATACCTGGACTTGATGGTAAAGGTAAAATGGGCAAGAGCGAAGGCGAAGGCAACGCGATATTTTTATCAGACACGCCGGAAGCTATCCGTAAAAAAGTAATGCGCGCCGTTACCGATGGCGGCCCTACCACCGAGAACCAGGAAAAACCACAGGAGATCCAAAATCTGTTCGACCTGATGAAGGTTGTATCTACACCGGATACTTACGTCCATTTCGACGGCCTGTACAATAGCATGGGCATCCGTTACGGCGACCTGAAAAAACAGCTTGCCGAGGATATGATCGTCGCTACACAGCCCATCCGCGAAAAAATAACCGATATAGCTAACGATGCCGCATACCTGCGCCAGGTTGCTATTTACGGAGCCGCCAAGGCCCGCGAAAGCGCCCAGAAAACCATTAGGGAGGTGAGGGAAATTATCGGTTTCAGGAAGTTTTAATTCGGTTGATGTCTGAATCAGAATTTTCAGAATTAGAAAATTTTCAGAATTCAGGCGAGACAACAAAAAACATTCTGTTAATTCTGTAAATTCGGGAAATTCTGATTCAGACATTTATATATGCACATAGCTATTGTAGGAAATATTGGCGCGGGTAAAACTACACTTACCGAAATGCTGGCGAAAAATTATGGTTGGGAACCCCTTTACGAGGCGGTAGACAATAACCCCTACCTGGAAGATTTTTACAGCGAAATGAAACGCTGGAGCTTTAACCTGCAGATCTATTTCCTCAACAGCCGCTACCGCCAGATAGTGGAGATACAGCGCAGTGGCCGCAACATTATACAGGACCGTACCATTTACGAGGATGCCTACATTTTTGCAGAGAACCTGCACGATATGGGCCTGATGACCACCCGCGATTACGAGAACTACGAGGCCATGTTTGATAACATTACCGAGTTCATCAAACCGCCCGATCTACTGGTGTATCTTAAAGCATCGGTACCTACGCTGGTGAACAACATACAGCGCCGCGGCCGCGAATATGAGATAGGCATCCGGATAGATTACCTCTCTAAACTGAACGAGAAGTACGATAAATGGATAAAAAACTACAAACTGGGTAAACTGCTGGTGCTGGATAAAGACAACCTGGATTTTGCCAACAAAACCGAAGATATGGCTACTATTGTGGAGAAGATAGAGCGCGAAATAAACGGGTTGTTTTAATTGAAATGAAGATAAAACTATTATTGCTATTAGCCATATGCGCTTGCAACGAGACGCTGTTTGCACAAGCTAAACCTGCCGTTAATTACGTGGTCACCACCGCTCACGACACCATAAAATGCGAACTAAAAGGCACACGCAAGTATCTTCCTCTAAATTCGGCCGACAAAAAATTTATTAAAATAACACCCGATAAGATACTTGAAGTTTTTGAAGCAAAAGATTCTACCACGTATGCCGCAGTGCGCAAACCCGACCAGGTGGATTCGGTTTATTTGCCGCGCCGTGAGCATGGGAAACTCGACCTGTATGAAGATGAACAATCCTATTACGGCGGAGGAGCCTTTAATGGAGGTATGGGATTTTCCGGAACAACTGTTAACTGGTATATCAGTAAAAACGGCGCACCTATTATTCAGTTAAAATCGAATTCTATTTTTAATAATGGAAGCCAAAGCAAGCGTAAAAATCTCTTTATAGAGATGATAGCAGACGATGCCCCTTTATTGGAAGAGTTTAAAAAACAGGATAGCTTTAGTTTTAAAGCCTTGCAAAAGTATGTACACCGGTACAACCAGGATATGCGAGGTAAATAATCTTACATAACTGCATGCGCTAACTTTTCCCACCGTTGTTTGTGTTGTCACCAACAACCCGGATGTTTTTAAATGGCTAATCCTTATATCTAAGTTATATAACGGCTTTACGGTTTAAACGTGTCCACATACATTGCGGGCTTGTAGGTGACGACACCGACAAGGTGCTAAAACGGAGTTTATTATATCAGAAAAATATATTGTTCCATATTTTAGTGGTTTTCTACTCTCATTTACCTGATTATCTGTTTGTTATCAATGCAAAAACACTTAATTTCACCTTTTGCTGTCCTTTTTTTTAAAATTGTTAAGATTGATGTTTGCTTTATGGAAAAATTATTTAAAATCAGAATCGACTCGGTGGAGTTTGATTCTAACCAAGTAGACTTAATTGTAAGTAGAATTGGGAAAAATGAAATTGATGAATTGGCTTTGTCTAAACTAAAAATTCAAGGTTTAACATCCGACCCCAGAAACTTTAACTACTCAATTTCTGGCAAAGACCTGTATGTAGAAGGGTGGGCATCACAAATTCAAAAATCTGCAACGGCAGAATTTATTATGTAGTAAAGAATTAAAGCGTCCTCGCTACATCGAGGACGCTTTAATTCTTTCCAAGAACATCTTATTTCCCGCCGGTGTTGGTGTTGTTAACAATAACCCTGAGATACAAGGACGGGAGCCACCGATAACGCCGACGCTCGCAGTCAAAAGTCTTGTTCGGGCTTGTTCGGGCTGTTCGCGCAAACAACCGAACACGAACATACCGTAAAACATATTGCCACACGCAATAATTTCCAACCCTTACAACCTCTCCAACTCCCGAAAATTTTTCAACCCCTTTTCCACATTCGCATTTTCCATACCCCAAAACCCGCAAATTTTCTTACTTTTGTACCCCGTACACAAACATTCGGCAACGACCTTATTCCGCTGCCGGGATTTCAAAAAAATCTCATGACTAAATACATTTTTGTTACGGGTGGCGTTACTTCGTCATTAGGCAAAGGCATTATTTCTGCCTCGTTAGCTAAACTCCTCCAGGCCCGCGGTTACCGCGTTACCATCCAAAAGTTCGACCCGTATATTAATATCGATCCGGGAACCCTTAACCCTTACGAGCATGGCGAATGCTACGTTACCGAGGACGGTGCAGAAACCGACCTTGACCTTGGCCACTACGAACGTTTTTTAAACACCCCAACATCAAAAGCCAATAACATTACCACAGGTCGTATTTACCAAAATGTAATTAACCGCGAACGCGAAGGCGCTTTCCTTGGTAAAACCGTGCAGGTTGTTCCGCACATTACCGATGAGATAAAACGTAACATGCGTATCCTGGGCGAAACAGGAGATTATGACATCGTGATCACCGAAATTGGCGGTACCGTTGGCGATATCGAATCGCTGCCCTTTGTGGAAGCCGTACGCCAGTTTAAATGGGAAGTTGGCAGCGGCAACGCGCTGGTGATCCACCTTACCTTAATACCTTATTTAGCTGCTGCCGGTGAGTTAAAGACCAAACCAACCCAGCACTCTGTAAAAATGCTTTTGGAGTACGGGATACAGCCGGATATTTTGGTTTGCCGTACCGAGCACCATATTAATATGGATATCCGTAAAAAGATAGCCCTGTTTTGTAACGTAAACATCAACGCGGTTATCGAGTCGATGGATGCATCAACTATTTACGATGTACCATTGCTGATGCTGAAAGAGCAACTGGACAAAACAGTATTAACCAAACTTAAGCTTCCTCACAAGAACGAGCCAAATCTGGATAGCTGGAAAGAGTTTTTGGGTCGTCTTAAAAATCCGACTTCCGAAGTTCGCATTGGCCTTGTAGGTAAATATGTAGAGCTGCCGGATGCCTACAAATCTATCATCGAATCGTTCATACACGCTGGTGCCAAAAACGAGTGCAAGGTTAAGGTACAGTACATCCCATCAGAACAATTAACTGTAGAGAACGCTATAGACAAGCTGAAAGGCTTACATGGCGTATTGGTTGCCCCCGGCTTCGGCGAGCGCGGTTTTGAGGGCAAAATAGAGGCGATACGCTACGTGCGCCAAAATAACATCCCATTCTTTGGTATCTGCCTGGGTATGCAATGTGCCGTGGTTGAATTTGGCCGCAACGTGTTGGGCCTTGCCAACGCCAGCAGCACAGAGATGAACCAGGACACCCCGCACCCGGTTATCGCCATGATGGAAGATCAGAAGAACATCACCAATAAAGGTGGTACCATGCGTTTAGGATCCTACCCATGCGACCTTAAAAAAGGCAGCAAGGCAGCAGCTATTTACGGCAAAACCAGCATCACCGAGCGCCACCGCCACCGTTACGAATTTAACAACAAGTACCTTAAACAGTACGAAACCGCCGGTTTACTACCATCGGGCATTAACCCCGAAAACGGTTTGGTAGAGGTAGTTGAACTTAAAAACCACCCGTTTTTTGTTGGCGCGCAGTTCCACCCCGAATTAAAATCAACAGTTGCAAATCCACACCCACTTTTTATTAACTTTGTCGCCGCTTCGCTGGCCTACGCACGCAAGAATTAACAATTAAAACAGTAGGTTGATGGACACCCGGTTGTAACAAAACCAGCTGATGTTAATCATACGATATATTAGATAATGGATAGAAATACGTTTACAGGATTATTCCTGATCATGATCATCATGGGGGCCTCGATCTATTTTATGAAGCCCAGTGATGAGGCCATAAAAAAAGAAAGAGCAGTAGCCCACCAGGATTCGCTTAAAAGAGCCGGCATAAAAGCCCCCGCTACAGTCGCCAAGTTTGATACTGCTAAAAAATCTACCGTGGTAGATTCTGCCGTATTAAAAACCGCTTTCGGTGCAGCAACCGTAGGCAAAGAAGAGTTTGTAACTGTTGAGAATAAAGATATCCGCCTAAAGCTATCTACCAAAGGCGGTAAGGTTTACTCTGCGGAGCTAAAAAACTATAAAACGTTTGATAAAAAACCGCTTATTCTTTTCAGCGGCGATAAAAACACCTTTGGCCTTACATTTAGTGCTGCCGGTAAACCTATCAATACCAACGATTTGTACTTTACCCCAAGTGCAACTGAGTTGAAAGTTGCCGGTAAAGATTCGTCTTCGCTTACCATGCGTTTAAGCTACAGCCCTACACAGTATATAGATTATGTATACAATTTAAAGGGTACCGGCTATAAACTGGGTCTTATCATTAAACCCGTTGGGCTTGACCAAGTGATCGCTAACAGCGGCACGCTTAACCTCAGCTGGGCTGCCAGCCTGCATAAGCAGGAAAAAGACATTAAAATGGAGCGCCAGTACTCTACCGTGTATTATAAAAATACAGACAATGAGGTGGATTACCTGAGCGAAGCCAAAGACGAGGCAAAACCCATCACCGACAAAAAAATGCAGTGGGTGGCATTTAAGCAGCACTTTTTCTCTAACGCGTTGATCGCAACCGGCGGCATCAGCAAATCTAACTTAGCGGTTAGTACCGATATTAACGATACTACCGATGTGAAGCAAATGAAAGCTGACCTATCCTTTGGCCGTAATGCTTTGGGCGAGGCACCGCTGCTGTTTTACTTCGGCCCAAACCGTTACTCTACCTTAAAGGACCAGGGTTACGACCTGCAAAAACTGGTTAACCTGGGCTGGGGTCCGTTGAAATACATCAACCAGTTTGCTACCCTGCCTATATTTAACTTCCTGAATAAATTCAACTGGAACTATGGTATCATCATCTTAGCTTTAACCCTTATCCTGAAGTTGGTATTGTCCCCGCTTACCTACAAGTCGTACTTAAGTATGGCCAAGATGCGCGTTTTAAAGCCGGAAATGGATGAGATAAAAGGTAAAGTTGGCGAGGACAACCCTACGCTTTTACAGCAGGAATACCTGAAGCTTTACAAAAAAGCAGGCGTGAACCCGCTGGGTGGTTGTTTGCCGTTGGTGATACAAATGCCGATAGTGATCGCGTTCTTCCGCTTTTTCCCAAGCTTATTTGAGCTTCGCGGCCAAAGCTTTCTGTGGATGCACGATCTTTCCACGTACGATTCGGTTATCACCTTCGCGCCAATATTTGGTGTAAGTCACATCAGTTTGATGTGTTTGCTGATGACCATCTCAACGCTGATCTACACTTATTTCAACAACCAAATCTCGGGCGCGACGGGGCAGATGAAGTACATCGGCTATATTACGCCGCTTATCTTCCTCATCACCCTTAACAGCTACCCATCAGGTTTAAACTACTATTACTTTTTGGCCAACATGCTAACCTTTTTACAGCAATACCTGATCAAATTCATGGTTGATGATAAGAAGATCCATGCCCAGATCCAGGAGAATAAAAAGAAACCCGACGACCCTAAAAAGAAAAAAACAGGTTTCGGTGCCAAACTCGACGAAATGATGCGCGCTCAAGCACAAGTGCAAGCGAAGAAGAAATAATCTTTTGGACGAAAGACTAAAAGACGAAAGATAAAATACAAACCCACAGCTTTATAGGCTGTGGGTTTTTTGTTGGTTTGATTTTTAACACCGCATTGTTATAAGGCACGAGGCAATCTCCTTGGCAGCAGGGCGGTTACGCAAATCCACTTTGCGCGCAAGGGATTGTGCGATTCCCCTGTTGAGAGTAATAGCCCAGGATAAGACAAGATCATGAAACGTTCCGATGGAACGTATTACTTGCTATTTGTTTTTCTACCCATGAAACGTTCCTACAGAACGATTTCAATTTTTTCATTCCATCGGGATGTTTCATGGGTAGATATTTGTTTTT
The DNA here is from genome assembly GCF_004054195.1 of Mucilaginibacter gilvus. Taxonomy (GTDB): domain Bacteria; phylum Bacteroidota; class Bacteroidia; order Sphingobacteriales; family Sphingobacteriaceae; genus Mucilaginibacter; species Mucilaginibacter gilvus. The sequence continues at coordinate 104,040 of NZ_SBIW01000001.1, forward strand.
TACCCATGAAACGTTCCTACAGAACGATTTCAATTTTTTCATCCCATCGGGATGTTTCATGGGTAGAAACAACGGAAATAAGTAGTATCACGTTCCATCGGAACGTTTCATGGATTGCCACTTGTCTAATCATAGGCTATTACTCTCTCAAGAGGTGTGGAAGGGTGTGTTCGCGCGTTGCAAAGTTGGCAAACACACCCCTGCCACCGCTCATTCCTGCCCGCCTCCTTTGGAGAAGGGAATCGAAAATTCTACGCTTAACTTTTTTAACCTCTCACAACTAAATATATTAGCAAAATTGTTTTACATTTGAAATATGTACGCAATTGTGGATATTGAGACTACGGGGGGGCATGCCAGCGCCAATGGCATTACGGAGATTGCTATATGCATCCACGACGGTAAAAAAGTTACCCGCCGTTTTAAGAGCCTGGTGAACCCGCAACGCGATATCCCGGTGTATATCCGCGCCTTAACCGGCATCACCAACGAAATGGTGAGCACCGCCCCGCTGTTTGAAGATGTGGCACACGAGATCTACCACCTGCTAAAAGGCCAGATCTTCGTGGCACACAACGTTAATTTCGATTATTCTTTTTTACGCTACCACCTCCACGCCGCCGGCTACGAATTGAATGCTAATAAGCTTTGCACGGTAAGGCTTGGGCGCAAGATCATGCCGGGGCTGCTGTCGTACAGTTTGGGCAAGCTTTGCTCGCACCTGGGTATTGGCAACAACAGCCGCCACCGTGCCATGGGCGATGCCGAAGCAACCGCGCATCTGTTTTCCCTATACCTTAAGAGTGATACGGCCAACCATATTGGGCAAGCCCTGAAACTAAACTCGAAAGAGCAGCGTTTGCCGGCCAATTTGCCAAAAGCAGATGTGGATGCCCTGCCCAATTGCCCCGGCGTGTACTATTTTCACGATGAAAAAGGCAAAGTGGTTTACGTGGGCAAAGCCAAAAACCTAAAAAAACGGGTATGCAGCCATTTCACGGGCAACAACGCGGGCCAGCAGCGGCAGGAATTTTTAAAAAGCATTCACCGCATCAGTCACCAGGTTTGCGGTACCGAACTAATTGCCTTCGTGCTGGAAGCCGTGGAGATCAAACGCCTCTGGCCAAAATACAACCGTTCGCTTAAACGTTTCGAGAACACTTACGGGCTTTATGCCTACGAGGACCAGCGCGGTTACCTGCGCCTGGCGGTTGATAAACACCGGAAGCACATGCCATCTATATATGCCTGCAACTCGCTGCTGGAAGGCTACAGCCTGCTGAATAAACTGATAGAAACCTTTAGCCTGTGCCCCAAAATGTGCTTTGTTCAAAAGAACGACCAACCCTGCAGCGGTAACAATGTAAACGCCTGCGCCTGCGAAGGCCACGAAACACCCAACGAATACAACATCAAAGTAACTGCAGCTATAGATGAGCTGAAGAAAGCCCTGCCCACCTTCGCCATCCGCGATGAAGGCCGCAACGGCGAAGAGCACAGCTGTATCCTGATAGAAGAAGGCCGTTTTTACGGTATGGGCTATATCTCCCATTATTTTGATGCCAATAACATCCAGCAACTTAAAAACTACCTCACCCCCTACCCAGGTAATGATTATATCAAAAACATTGTAACGGGTTATGCCAGCAGATACCCGGAACGGAAAGTTAGTTTTGCGGGATAGGTTCTTGTCAATCCATTTCATTTCGAGGAAGCACAGCGACGAGAAATCTTATACGCCGTGCTTTAACGCCAGTGCATTACCGTTTGCTTAAACAACAAGTATGGTGTAAAAGATTTTTCGCTATCGCTCAAGAGATAGTTTTTCACACTCGCCTTACACGCACTATCTCCCGCATACCGGTTCGAAATGACATCGTATTTATTATTTTCAACAACTCCCCAAACAATTAAATTTCTCTCAGGTTAATATATTATCATTTAAAAATATAGCAACCTATTATGGATAGCATTAACCAACAACAACCCGAAGATAATTTTGAGAACCTGGAAGGCAACCAAGCCTGGAAAAAACTAAAGGAAATGGCCGAGGGTACCAGCTGTTTTTTTTGCAGCAATATTAAAACCGGACTGCCATTTTCTACCCGCCCTATGTCGCCGCAAAAAATAGATGATAATGGCGACCTGTGGTTCCTGAGCGCTAACGACAGCCACAAAAACGCGGAGATCTTAATAGACCCAATGGTGCAACTACTATTCCAGGGTTCTAAATACTCCGATTTCCTGAACGTTTACGGGATAGCCGAGGTAAGCGAAGACAAGGAAAAGATAAAAGAGCTATGGCAACCCATACTAAAAGTCTGGTTCACCGAAGGTGAGAATGATCCGCGCATCTCTGTTATCAAAGTAAGCCCAACACAAGGTTATTATTGGGATAACAAGCACGGCAACGCTGTTGCTTTTGTGAAACAATTAGTAGGTGCCGCTATTGGCAAAACGCTTGACGATTCGATAGAGGGGAAACTTCAACCCTAACCTTTGTTGATAAGGCCGGCCCGGGTACTCATTTTTAGATATGTTCTAATAACCTGGCCGGCCCATCAACTTTATAAGTGCAGGCCCACCATCGGCCACACGATCTGCCTGATAAATTGCCAGTGAAACAGGAGCGGCATCGGTACTATCAGCCAAAAGAAAACCCATATTCTCGCCACCACCTGGTTCTGCAGAAACATAATCCCACGGCTCTGCAATAACTTTTCTATTAACACCAATATTCCCTGTATCACAAAATATAGCGTCGGCAAACCGTAGCCACTATTTACGGGCAGGCTCAGCGCCAGTTCGTGCAGCAGGCCCGAAAAAATAAAGGATACTATTAACGCCACGGCCGCACCGGTCTTATTTTTCAACGGGCGAAATATGGCTACCGAGGTCATTTCGCTGAAAGCGATATTCCAACGCTTGCTCCAAAGTTCGGTAAGGCTCAAAGCTTTTGCCGGCTGCCTGAATAAATAATAGGTATTTACGCCCGAGAACCGCCACATCCCTGCACTGATACTGAGCAAGCCGAAGTGTAAGATCAAACTTAAACCAATTAATAGGATTGGGGTCACCAAAACATAGGTTAAGGAGCCATCAAGCCGCAAAGCGACAAGCCAATGAGCAAGCAAAATCAATATCGCACCGGCAATTATCCGGCTGACCCCGAACTTAACCATCGGCCAGGCATTTGGTAAGGCTTTTTGGCCAAGTGTTTCGAAAGGCTGCGCACGCATCCCTACCCAGCCAATGGCATACGTGAGCCATTGTTTAAAGCTAAGCGTAAGCCGTCTGCTTTTGTAGCCTTCCGTCACCGCTATCACCTTCATACCGCTAAACGTAGTTGCAATAATAGTCAGCATTTTCAGGATAGGATGATCGTTGAGGAATATAAAATAAACAACCGCTATACTGATTACCAGCATTGCCCAACCGGCGAATAGCATTTGCTTTTTCAAAAAAACATAACCAATCAGTACTATCCCCAAATTTATGAAGGCGAAATAAACGAAGTGGATGAGCAATTGCATAGTCATACCTGTTGAAAATTGATGTAAAAAGCCAAACTGTAAACGATGCTGAGGGAGACAAATAGAGAAACCAATATTATTTCCACCACCTTATTCAGCTTCCCAACAGGGAAGCTGCTCCTGTCGAAATAAAAGAACTGAATGAGCACCCTCGAGATCCAGTAAACGGCAATAAAGCCGGTAATCAGCATAGCCAGCCGCGAACCATTGAGCAGGTCGCCTGCAGCGAATAAAGAGATCAGCCCAAAACACAAGTTTATTATGAGGATATAGGCCGCGTAAGTCCAAAACATTTGGTTGATCAGCAGCTGAACTTTTGCCAGCTCTGTACCCCACTTCAATACTTTTGGGATTGCCAAACTCCCGGCCACCAATGCCAGTTGCGCCAGCCCTGCCAGTTGAAGTAATTGATAAACAGTGGCCTTTTCCATTTCGCTACCCGGTTTTAATTCAGTGCGCAAATATAAATACAATTCTAAACTTTCAAAATATATTGAAAATTTAATTTATTATTGTGGTGCCCCCTCGATAAATAAAAAGCCTTGCATTAATACTGCAAGGCTTTTCGTTCCTAAGCGTTCCTCGCAGAACAATGCCATTACCTTTAAGATGAAGAATTCATTTTTTTACTCTTAATATGACAAAATAATCAATTAAAAAAATGCATTTTGTGTTAACCCTTAAAAATGCAACTTACTGATTAATAATTATTTAAAAAGTTAACACTCTGAATTGTGTTAACTTTTGTAAACTTTTTCAACTCTAATTGCGGGCGTCTATTTCAAATACTTATCGTACCATTTAATATACCGTTCTACCCTATCAACCTGGTAGCTGGGGATGCTGATGCCGTGATTTTGGTTGGGATACAATATCAGTTCGGCATCTACGCCAAGCGATTTTAGCGCCTGGTACATCTGCTCGCTGCCGGCAGTTGGCACGTTAAAATCCTTCAGGCCCGACATAAACAGCACCGGTGTTTTTATCCTGTCGGCATGTAAGAAGGGGTACGAGATCTTGTTGTACACCTCAATATTCTTCCATGGCTGGCCCAGTTCATTGTCGTACTGCAAAATATATTGATCTATACCATAATTGGCAATTTGCAAGGCACTGCCTGCGCCGCTTGCCGCCGCTTTAAAACGGGTGTCGCTGGCTATCAAAAAGTCGGTAGTGATACCACCGTAGCTCCAGCCGCCTACGCCCAGTTTAGCCGGGTCGGCAATGCCGCGTTTTACCAGCTCATCAACCGCGCCATGCAGGTCAATCACCTCTTTGTTACCCCAATCGGCAGCTATCGCCTTGGTATAATCAATACCCCGGCCCGAGCTGCCACGGTAATTTACCGTAGCTACCGCATAGCCTGCGCTGGCTAATACCTGGCAGGTGCCATCAAAACTGTAATCGTCCTGCGCCACAGGGCCGCCATGCACAAAAAGGATGAAAGGCATCTTTTTGGTGCTGGTGCTATCGGGGCGATATAGTACGCCCGATACTTTTGTACCATCTTTACTTGTAGATTGAAAGCTGGTAACCTGTGCCAGTTGTACCTTGCTCAGCCATTCCTGCTGCTGAAAGGTTAGGCGTCGCAGTTTGCCGGCTTCCATCGCGTAGATCTCGAGCGGCAAATACGGGTCGCTTACAGTTGTTACCCAGTTGCCGGCGCTATGCGCTGTAATATCGCCCACGCTTATTTTGCCACGGGTAGCGGATATAATGCTTATCTTTTTGTTTGCGATGGTGTACGTAGCCGCATAGCGCTCGCGGTCGTCATCTACCAAAAAGGCGATGCTTTTGCCGTCTTTGCTCCATTCGGGGCTGTCTACCGGTCGGTCGAGCTGCTTGGTAAGCAACTGGTTACTGCTCCCGTCTGCATTCATTATACACAGGATGTTCTGGTCATACATATTGTATCCCTCGCTATCCTGACGTAGGTAGGCAATGGTTTTACCATCGGGACTAATTCTTGGACTAATATCGTGACCTTTCCAGGTAGTCAGTTGTTTAACAGCTCCGTTTGCTTTAGCTTCCACAACAAAAATATCATTATTCTCGCTCCTGTCAGGGTCGGCATCGTGGTTGCTCACAAACACAATGCTTTTGCCATCCGGGCTCCAGGTTGGCGAGCGCTCATCAAACTTACCCTTGGTAATGGTATCCAATTTTTTGGTATTGATATCAAAAATATACAGGTGATTGCGGGCATCATCCAGGTAGCCCTGGTAATCCTGCTTAAAATGGTAACGATCTAACACTATTGGCTTTGCTGTTTTGGGCGCTTCCTTGCCTTTGTTGTCCGGGTCGCCAATAACGATAACTACTTTGCTGCCATCCGGGTTCCATTCGTAATCGCCAAGGTTTCCTTTTATATCCGTTATTTTTTTGGCCTCGCCACCGCGTCGGTCCATCAGCCATAATTGCGATCCATTCTTTGATTCGCGTGAGGATAAAAACGCCAGGTATGCACCATCCGGGCTCCACCGTGCCCTTGAGGCCGGCTCGGCTCCGTGTGTAAGCTGGATAGACGTTTTGCCGTCCCAACTTTGCATCCAAAGGTGCGATACGCGTTTATCCTTTGCGGTATCCACGGTAGAAACACCGTAAGCCACCCATTTACCATCCGGCGAAACCTGTGGGTCGCTTACTGCCGGGATTTTATAAAAATCAGTCGGCTTAAAAGGTTTTTTTTCGGTTTGGGCGAATGCGGCGGATGCCAGCGATGCGGCGAAAAGCAGCGTAAGGTATTTTTTCATATCAAAGCATTAGATTGGAATGTAATTTAAGGAATTACTGATATATAATGCTAATAGTTATGATTTTTTGAATGATGCGATGGTAAGATGTTACATACATCGCATGTATTCTCAAAATTACGGCCCGCTTTGCTTAACAAAGAGGGCCGTAATGTTATCCGCCGAATAAGCTTCCTAATCCGCCACCGCCTGAAAGGCTTTTGGTTATATTATCGGGAGTGATGCTTTGATCGTTAGGGTCGTTTGCCTTATGTGCAAACTTTTGCAGTATGCCGGGCAAAGCTGCTGCTATTGCCCCCGTAGCAGCCGGGCTTAGCCCAAATTTACTGCCTAAACTGCCTACCAACCCGCCAGTGATGGCATTAGTAACCGGGCTGCCCGAAGTAAGACTACCCGTTAATGAAGATAATAATCCACCAACACCACCCTGGGCAGCTGCCTCGGTTTGAATGCCGTTGTTTACATGAGTTGCTATTTCGTGGTGCACATCATCGGCTCTATCAGCCGGTATGTTGTTAGCTACCTGCGGGTTTCCCCCAATTTGTTGTTTTACAAGATTTAATATCTGGTCGAACATAATTTGTATACATTAAAATTAAACCTGGGTTAAATATTGGCTGTAGGCGTAGCCTTCTTCGCCCTTGTCGGTACGTACAAGGCTCCATTGGTCATTAGCGCGGCTTATTACTGTAACTATAGCATTATGCGCGGCTTTGCCTACAATGGGCTGATCAGTGCCCGGGCCTTTTCTTATGTTTAGGTTAGACGATTCGGTACTCACTTTTGCCTGTGTGCCCGTGGCGGCAGATGCATCTATATTAAGTATCAGATCACCGGCGCGGTAATCGGGATCTATTTTATTGTAGATGTCCCATAACGAATCTTTCAACGCCCCGCTGCTTGTGCTGCCATCAATATATAGTACGTTGCCTTGCTCGCGAACCTGTAGATTACTGATTCCGCCGGTTTTTGCCGCCTGTATAAGTTCGGCGTATTTTTCCTGTAGTGCCATAGTGTTATTTGCTTATGGTGAGATTATTATTTATTTTTTTGGCATGCAAAGCGTTCAAATTCATCATTAGCTTTTGCAATTTTTCGCGTGTGATATCACCGGTTAGGTTTATCTCACCATTGCTAACTGTAGCAGTTACGCCGGGGAAATCTTTCGTGGCGTCTTTTACGCCGTTTGTAAGCTCATCATCGGCTGCAATCGTTACCGGCGCAACGGTAACGGTATCAGTTTTAACTGTATCTGCTGATACAGCATCGGTTTTCTTCCCTTTACAGGCTGTGAATTGTATTGAAGCTGCTATAGCGCAGGCTACAAACATTGTTTTAAAAAGCTGTTTTTTCATAAAATTTATTAAGTTGATTACTTAATATTTAATGAAACAGCGGACCTTTTGTTTCATATAAGTAACAAATAATAACTAATTGTAAATATTATAAACCGGGCCACTTTGTGGAAAAGAGACAAGTATTAGATTGCGTTAGGGACTAACACATTTGTAAACAGCAAGCGTGAGTGTGCTGTGCCCAATTGCAATATCAGTAATTGACCTACAAGAAATGGTTCTATTAACCAGAGTAGAGGGTGGCGCGGATATGGTGGAGACGCGGTACCTCGCGCCTCTACCATCAATTAAATCTCGACGTATTAATATTTATTGTGCTTACAAAAGATGCGAAGTAACTTGTCTCTACAGATCAGATAGCTCTATATCACCCCCGCTTTCTCCAGCTCCGCCTGCATCTGCTGCTGCAAACTCAAAGCTTCTGCCCTTGCTGCCTCAGCAAAGTCCTCGCCGTTACTGGCGTAGATAATAGAGCGGGACGCGTTTACGATCAGTCCGCAATCTTTGGTGATGCCGTATTTACACACCTCTTCCAGGCTGCCGCCCTGGGCACCTACGCCGGGTACCAGCAAAAAATTATCGGGTGCGTATTGGCGTATATTGGTAAACTCCGTGCTTTTAGTAGCGCCTACTACAAACATCAGCCTATCTACACCGGCCCAGGTATTGGCCTTTTGTATCACGGTTTCATACAGGTAGCCCTCGCCGGTGTTCAGGTACTGGAAATCCTTACTCCCTACCGATGAGGTAAGCGCCAGGATGATCACCCACTTGCCATCGTACTTTAAGTAAGGCGTTACGCTATCGTTCCCCATATAAGGCGTAACGGTAATGGCGTCAAAGCCCATCCCGGTAACATCCTCGTTAAAAAATGCCTTGGCGTAGTTGTCAGACGTGTTGCCGATATCGCCGCGCTTGGCATCTATAATAGATAAACAGTCCTTAGGCAGGTATTCATAAGTGGATATCAGGCTTTGCAAGCCTTTCATTCCCCGGCTCTCATAAAAAGCGGCGTTGGGTTTGTATGCGATGCACAGATCCTTAGTAGCATCAATAATGCGTTTGTTGAATTCAAAGGCCGGATCGGGGTATTCTTTTAAAAATTCGGGGATTTTATCTACATCCGTATCTAATCCCACACATAAAAATGTTTTCTTTTGTTTTATCTGTTGTATAAGCTGCTGGCGGGATATCATGGAGAGTTATTTTATTAAATGCCAAAAGTCTAAAAAAATACGCGAAAGGTATTATTTTTTTATTAAATTTGCATTTTAAGAATATTTCATTAAAATTGCATTGTTATCCCCTGCGTCTTCTTGCACACAAGAAACAATTTTTATCACCACGTCGTTATTTCTGATACTTACCTGGCTTAAATTTTGCATATACAGGGTTGCAAAACAATCTTTCAACTAAAAAATCCTTTTGAACTATAATTCATATCATGTCTGATACAATCGAATTGAACGACAAACTCGTTTCTGAGTTGCGCGACATTGCTAAAAGTTTAGGTATTGCCACCGCCGATGAGCTTAGAAAAGCCCAACTGATAGTTGCAATAGTTGAACAACAGCAATTAATAGAAGCCGCCCGCAGCCAGCAGAGCACCGTCGAAAATAATTACGCTCCAAAAGCTGCTCCCGCAGAAACTGAAGCGCCAGAAGCCGAAGAAAAAACACGCAAAAGAACCCGCGTGGTAAAAGCTAAGAACGAACCAAGGGTAGAAGTACCTTTAAACGATACCAACTCATTTGAGCAGGATGAAGACGAGTTGGAGAATAACAACCGTGGCAACAACACCCCTGCAGTTTCGGCTACTACTACCGAAACTGAAGAGGAGCAGGCCATACGTGCTGATCAATTGCCTGCCGCTGATACCCGCCCTCAAAAATTTGAACGCCGCGTTAATAATACAGGTAACGGCCCTGCGCAAAAAAACCAGGAACCCGCCATTAACATGGATTTTGACAACGTAATTGTAAACGAAGGTGTGCTGGAAATTATGCCCGATGGCTATGGCTTCCTGCGCTCATCAGATTATAACTACCTCACATCTCCGGATGATATATATGTATCGCAGTCGCAAATAAAATTGTTCGGCCTTAAAACCGGCGATACAGTGCGCGGTAGCATCCGCCCACCAAAAGAAGGCGAAAAATATTTCCCATTGGTACGTGTAGAAGCCATTAACGGTAGGATCCCTGCCGAAGTGCGAGACCGTGTACCTTTCGACCACTTAACCCCGCTTTTCCCGTCCGAAAAACTGAGCCTGTTCACTGATGCCGGTAACTATTCTACCCGTATTATGGACCTGTTCTCGCCTATCGGTAAAGGCCAGCGCGGATTAATTGTAGCGCAGCCAAAAACGGGTAAAACCATGTTGTTGAAGGATGTTGCTAACGCGATTGCCAAAAACCACCCCGAAGTTTACCTGATCATCTTATTAATTGATGAGCGACCCGAGGAGGTTACCGATATGGCCCGCAGTGTACGCGCCGAGGTAGTATCGTCAACTTTTGATGAGCCTGCAGAGCGCCACGTAAAAATTGCCAATATTGTATTAGAGAAAGCAAAACGCATGGTAGAGTGCGGGCACGATGTTGTTATTCTGCTGGATTCTATCACCCGTTTGGCGCGTGCCTATAACACGGTTGCCCCTGCATCCGGTAAAATATTATCGGGTGGTGTGGACGCTAACGCGCTGCATAAGCCGAAACGCTTTTTTGGTGCGGCCCGTAACATTGAGGATGGCGGTTCGTTAACCATCATCGCTACGGCACTTACCGAAACCGGCTCTAAAATGGATGAGGTTATCTTTGAAGAATTTAAAGGTACAGGGAACATGGAGCTGCAGTTGGATCGTAAATTATCCAACAAACGCATCTTCCCGGCTATTGATATCACAGCATCGAGCACCCGCCGCGACGACCTGTTGCTTGACCGCGACACGTTACAACGCATCTGGATTTTGCGTAATCACCTTGCCGATATGAATTCACAGGAGAGTATGGAGTTTTTACAGGCTCAGATAAGAGGTACAAAAACTAACGAAGAGTTCCTGATTTCGATGAATTCATAATATATTTATATATATGGAGTTATAATTTAGCACAATGTTAATTTATAACTCCGTGTTTTTTATAAAAATAATGATACCTTCATAACCAATTATGAGGAGGCGAGTAAAAAAACATCTTCCGAATGCCATAACGTGCGCAAATCTGTTTAGCGGCTGTGTGGGCATCGTGTTTGCTTTCCAGGATAACCTGGTAATTGCATCCTATGCCATTTTTTTGGCGGCCATTTTTGACTTTTTCGACGGCTTTGCCTCCAGGGTTTTAAATTCAACCTCCTGCATCGGTAAAGACCTTGATTCGCTGGCAGATATGGTAAGCTTTGGCTTTTTACCCTCGGCCATTATGTACGAGTTGCTTTTACAAGCTCCGCAAACGGGCATAAGCACCTGGCTTAATTTCATCGCTTTCCTCATCCCTGTATTCTCGGCATTAAGGCTGGCTAAATTCAATACAGATACCCGCCAGGCCGAAAGCTTTATAGGCCTCCCTACCCCGGCAAACGCCATCCTCATCGCTTCGTTCCCGTTGATATTAGAACAATACGATGGTTTAGACCGCTACATTTTAAACCCTTATGGTTTAATTAGCTTTATTATAGTGATGTGCATCCTGCTGGTGGCCGAAATACCGCTTATGTCGCTCAAATTCAAGAACCGCGATTTCAACAAAAACTTTTACCGTTATTTATTGCTGCTGTTTTCGGCAATACTCATACTATTTTTTAAATTTGCGGCAGTTCCGGTGGTCATTGTAATGTATATCACCTTATCGTTAATTCAACTAAAATTTGCCGACGATACCATCATGAGCGGTTCGCACAGAAAATCAGCTTAAGGTAGTATCCTCCTAACACACAATCACACAGATGAAAAAGTTCCTGGCCGAAATTGATGTAATGCCGAAAAAAGAAATTCTTGACCCGCAAGGCAAAGCCGTAACCGGCAGTATGAAGAATTTAGGTTTATCCGAAATTCAAAACGTACGCATAGGCAAGCACATTTCCCTCGAAATTGAAGCCGATAGCACCGAAACCGCCAACGCCAAAGTTGACGAGGCCTGCAAAAACCTCCTGGCTAACCTTATTATGGAAAGCTATAGCTTTAAGCTGGAAGAAGTAGCTTAGGTAAGTTTAAAGTCGAAAGTATAAAGTTAAAAGTCTGAAGAGGGCTAATTTTAAATACGTAATAAAAGAGGAAGGCAAACACATGTGTTTGCCTTCCTCTTTTATTACCGAACTTTCGACTTTATACTTTCGACTTTGAACTTCTTAAAGGTTCGCTTCTTTCTCTATCTTAATTTTATTCAGCTCTATCAGGTTTTTGTTCACCATGGTTTTTACCATGTTAAATGTAGCGATGATCTCGGGTGGGTTAGCGGCACCGGTCTTGCAGGCTATTTCTACCTCTTGTATGGTAGCCTGGCACCAGGGCATACCAAAAAAGCCCAAATTTGGTTTCAGTTTATGCGACGCCTGAGCGGCAACTACCCAATCCTGCGCATTAATGGCATCGGTAATGGCGGCCAGCAACTGCGGGGTTTGGTCTAAAAACATGGCTATCGAATCAACAATAAAGTCGTCGGCACCATCGGCTATTTCGTATAAAAAAGCAAGATCAAGGTCTTGGTCTGGTATGTTATCGGCCATCGTACAGGTTTATATTTCAAAAGTATACTTTTTTTACAATCAAGCTGTCTTTTAGCTCATTTTTGAGTGCTAAAATGTTTTTATTTAACCGGGGGTGCAAAAACTCCGGGGCTATCTCGGCTAAGGGTTCCAGCGTAAAGCGGCGGTTATGCAGTTCGGGATGCGGTACTATCAGGCCCGGCTCGTTGACAACCGCGTCGCCATAAAATAAAATATCGATATCGATAATGCGCGAGCCCCATTTTTCCTCGCGCTTACGTCCCATCAGTAACTCTATAGCCAGTATTTTTTCTAACACGTGCCGTGCGGTAAGATTGGTTTGCAGCGTAATAACCCGGTTAAGATAATCGGGCTGGTCGGTTTTACCCCACGATTGCGTTTCGTAAACGGCGGAGGCTTTGGTTACAGGCGCAACAAGCTGCTCGATATACATAATAGCCTCTTGCAAAAACAATTCCCGGTTGCCAAGGTTAGTCCCCAATAGTAAAAAAACAGTAACCATGTTGTAACAAATAGTATATATCGGGCTCTTAATAACATTAAACAGGCCCTATTTAGTAAGTTTGCATATATAAATGATTTATAACAGTTAATGAAACAATTCTTCAAATTTGTATTGGCCTCGTTTGTAGGTGTTATTCTCTCAGTCTTCGTTCTATTTGTTTTGTTTGCTATTTTAATAGGTGGAATAATAGCCTCTTCGAGCTCCAGCAAAACATCCGATGTTGATTCGAATTCTATTCTGCATATTAAGATAGATTACCCTGTAAACGAACGTACTCCACACAATCCGCTCGCCGAAATTCCCTTTCTGGGGCTCGATTCGAAAAAAGAGCCAGGGCTGAACGATATTTTGGCCAGCATTAAAAAAGGCAAGAACGACGAAAACATTAAAGGTATTTTTCTGGACGAAAGCTATATGATGCAGGGCCAGGCCACTACCGAAGAAATTCGTAACGCGCTTATCGACTTTAAAAAGTCGGGCAAGTTTGTGGTGGCATATTCGGAAATTTACACCCAAGGCTTTTACTACCTGGCTTCTGTTGCTGATAAAGTTTACATGAACCCAAAAGGCATCATCGAATTTAAAGGTTTCAGTTCGGAAGTTACCTTCCTGAAAGGTGCGATGGATAAACTGGGCATCGAAGCACAGATCATCAAGGTAGGTACTTACAAAAGCGCTGTAGAGCCCTTCTTTTTAACAAAAATGAGCGATGCCAACCGCGAGCAGGTTACCTCCTACTTAGGGTCGATGTATAACCATTTTTTGACCGGGATAAGCACCAGCCGCCATATTAATAAAGATTCGCTTTTCAATTACGCCAATAACGGTACCATACAGGAGCCGGAAGACGCGTTGAAATACAAACTGGTTGACGGATTGAAATACAAGGACGAGATCTTAAGCGACCTGAAAAAGCGAACCAGTATCTCTGAAAAAGACGACCTGCACAGCGTTGAACTTGGCGACTACGTAAAAAGCGAAGCGAAGGAAGACGATGATAAAAACGACGAGAAAAAAACCTCTTCAAAAAACCGCATAGCGGTGATATACGCGTCGGGCGAAATTAACGGCGGCGATGGCGATGATAATAGCATTGGTTCCGAAAAGATCTCCAAAGCTATCCGCAAGGCACGTACCGACGATAAAGTAAAAGCTATTGTACTGAGGGTAAACTCACCGGGCGGAAGTTCGCTGGCCTCTGATGTGATCTGGCGCGAGGTGATGCTTACCAAAAAGGTAAAACCTATCATTGTTTCCATGGGTGATGTGGCTGCTTCTGGTGGTTATTATATCGCCTGCGCGGCAGACTCTATTTATGCCGAGCCAAATACCATTACCGGCTCTATCGGCATCTTTGCCGTGCTGCCCAACATGCAGAAATTTTTTAATGATAAACTGGGGATTACTTTCGATGGTGTAAAAACCGGTAAGTACGCCGATCTGGGGGATGTAAGTCGCCCGTTAACGCCGGAGGAAAAAGCAATCCTGCAAAAAAGCGTGAACCGCGGTTACGATACTTTCACCAAAGCCGTTGCTGCGGGTCGTAAAAAATCACAGGCATATATCAATTCCATTGGCCAGGGCCGTGTGTGGACGGGCGAACAAGCTTTGAAAAATGGCTTGGTTGATAAACTTGGTAACATCAACGATGCGGTAGCATCTGCCGCCAAAAAAGCGAACCTGAAAGAATACCAATTGGTAAACTACCCTGAGCAAAAAAGCGTTTTCAGCAAATTAGGGCAAGGTTTTTCCGCACAGGTGAAAGCTCATTTTGTAAAGGCCGAACTTGGCGAAAACTACAAATACTACGAGCAAATAAAAGGCGTAACCCAAATGATGCGCACCCCGCAGGCACGTATGCCTTACGATGTGGTTATAAAATAATTTTGTGTCTAAATATTTTATGGAGAAGCTGCCTGGGAGGGCGGCTTTTTTTGTTTTATTAATTTTTAGCTACTTAATGCAAGTGGCTCATTTGCGCCAACGTATGTGTTCACTAAGTTTGTATATTTATATTCAATTATGATTAAAATATTCAGAATAGGCACTTATATTTTTCTTTTGCTTTTAATGACGTTATACATTTATTTAAACTATTTCGCTCCGATTAAGGACAGGTTAGACCCGTTTGTATTTGGCATTTGGAGTTATTGGCTTTTCCTTGCTTTTCTTGTAGCTGTCGTTTTATATATGCTGGTGATTAACATTAAATCGCGTACAGCAAAAATGCCCTTGGTGATTATTGCCTATTTATTTTATTTTTACACAACATATATAATGACAGGTAATATACTCTATCCAAAATTGCTCTTCTTTTAATCGACTAATCTTTCCTGCACGTTATCGTTACATAATCTCTGCGCTCTCTACCATATAAATCCAAAACATATTGCATCTCTGTGTTCCTTAATGCCACTTCAGGGTTTTTTGGAGCTAAAAACACTTCCTCCATCCCGTTGTTCAATTATAAATAAAGCCGCAAATTACCACTGCCTTTTGTATTTTTACCGCAAACCAATTTATGGAAAACAAGCCCATAGCCCGTACGCTTCGCCTGCTCTCGCAATTGATGGAATTGCACGAGGTTAACCCCTTCAAAATTAAATCCATAGCCAACGCTGCTTTTAAGGTGGATAAGCTGCCCTTCCCCATTGCCGGTAAAACTATTGCCGAACTGGAGAAGATAGACGGTATTGGCAAAAGCCTTGCCGCCAAAATAGCCGAACTGCTGGAAACCGGCACAATGGCCGAACTACAGGAAATGCTGGAGAAAACCCCGGAGGGCATTGTGGAAATGATGGGCATTAAAGGCATCGGCGCTAAAAAAGTGGCTACGATATGGCACGAACTGGGCATCGAAAACGTGGGCGAGCTATACTACGCCTGCAACGAAAACCGGTTAATAGAAGCCAAAGGCTTCGGTTTGAAAACGCAGGACGAGATCCGCAGGCTGATCGAATTCAGGATGGCGGGCAATGGCAAATTCCTATACGCGCAGGTAGAGGAAGAGGCAAAACTGCTGATGGACGAGATAAAGAGCATCTTCCCGGAAGCTTTAAAACATTTTGCGGGTGAATTTCGCCGCTTAAATGAAGTTATTACCGAACTGGTAATTGTGATAGGCAGCCTTAACCAGCATATCGCGTTCAATGCGCTGGCCAATTCGCAGATCCTTGGTAATGTTAGTTTGAATGGCGATCACATTAGCGGCGAACTAAAAAACGGACTACTGGTGGATATTGTTTGTGTGGATAAGGCTGAATATTATAAAGAACTGTTTATAAATACCGGCACCGATGAACACGTCCATGCTGTGATGAATTTGATGACCCAAGAGCTGGAAGAACCATCGAGCGAGGAATTTATATACAAGAAAGCAGGGCTCGCCTGGATGCAGCCGGAACTACGCGAGGGTGATACCTTTATAGAACGGGCCGGTAACAACACGTTGCCTACCCTCATCACCTATCACGACCTGAAAGGCACCCTGCACAATCACAGCAACTGGAGCGATGGCGTAAACACCATTGAAGAAATGGCCCTGTGCTGCCGCGATGAATTAAAGCTGGGGTATTTAGGCATGTGCGATCATAGCAAGAGCGCTTTCTACGCCAAGGGTTTAAGCATCGAACGGGTGTTGCAGCAACACGAGGAGATAGATCATCTGAATAAGAAACTTACAGACTTCCATATATTTAAAGGGATCGAATCGGACATTCTGAACGATGGTTCGCTGGATTACCCAGACGAGCTATTGCAGCGCTTCGATTTTATCGTGGCGTCGGTTCACTCCAATTTAAAAATGGCGGAAGATAAAGCTACCGCGAGGTTGATAAAAGCCATAGAAAACCCATACACCACCATATTGGGGCACCCTACCGGCAGGCTGTTACTGAGCCGCAAAGGGTATGATATCGACTATAAAAAAGTGATAGATGCCTGCGCCGCCAACAAGGTGATCATCGAAATAAATGCCAACCCGGTACGTTTAGACCTCGATTGGCGCTGGCACCAATATGCCCTGGATAAAGGTGTGATGCTATCCATAAACCCCGATGCGCACCGTAACAGCGGTTTCCTGGATATGGAATACGGCGTAAATGTTGCCCGCAAGGGTGGCCTAACCAAAGAAATGTGCCTGAATGCGCTATCTTTGGACGGGATAAAAAAGGTTTTTGAATTGAAGAAGCCGAAGTAGAGTTGCATCGCTTTATCAGTTGACTCACCCCGACTACACTACGTTGGTCAACCCTCTCTACCTGCGGTAAAGAGGGTGAAGAAAATAAAATCCCTCCGTCGGGAGGGATTGGAAAATGCCACCTACCCGCGTTAGGGATTGCAGCGGATACCGGCCTGTGAATAAGGCCAGTGCAGTATGAGCGGAAAGCCCGCCCGAAGGGAACGCCAAGAATCCCGTTGGTTAAAACCCAACGACAGTGAATATAAAACAACATTATTGCCGCCCCTTTAGGGCACGGATGGATAAACAAAATAGTGGCTTTAGCCCAAAAACAGTCATTATGCGCCACAACCTCGAACAAACCCTTATAGATAAAATAACCGATACCCCTACCCTTGCCACCCGTATACAAGCATGGAAAGCCGAGGGCAAAAAGATAGTGTTCACCAATGGCGTGTTCGATCTGCTGCATTTGGGGCATATTACCTATATGGCCAAGGCTGCAGAACTGGGCGATAAACTGGTGATAGGCCTAAACGCTGATGCATCGGTTAAAAGGCTTAAGGGCGATAGCCGCCCCTTGAACGATCAAAGCACCCGCGCCGCACTACTGGCCGCCTTATTTTTTGTAGACGGGATAGTACTTTTCGAAGAAGATACCCCTCGCGACCTTATCGTTACCCTAATGCCGGACATATTAGTAAAGGGTGCCGATTATACCATCGAAAACATTGCGGGTGCCAAAGAGGTGCTGGCCAACGGTGGCGAAGTAAAAACCATTAGCCTGGTGGAGGGTTACTCTTCAACCTCCATTATCAACAAAATACGCGGACAAATAGCTTGACCCACAATTTATAAAGATGAAAATACTGGTTATCCGCTTCAGTTCAATGGGTGATGTAATTTACACCACACCCGTTGTGCGCTGTTTAAAAAAGCAGGTTCCCAACGCCGAAGTACATTTCCTTACCAAACCAGCCTTTCAATACATCTACAATAACAACCCCTACCTTGATAAGCTGCTGTTGCTGAAACCAACACTGGCAGAAACCATTGCCGATATTAAGGCGGAAAAGTACGATTGCATTATAGACTTGCACAACAACCTGCGCACGGCTATTATTAAACTTCGCGCAGGCATTAAATCGTCTACCTATAAAAAATATACTGCACGCAAGTGGCTGAGTTTAAAGCTTAACCTAAAATTAGTGCCCAGTACGCATTTGGTAGACCGATATTTAAAAACCATTGAATTTTTAGGTGTTACCAACGATGGTAAAACGATAGATTATTATGTAGGGCAATACGAGTTAAACAAGCTTCTCCCCTCATCGCACCAAAACGGGTTTGTGGCTTTTATTATAGGCGCTACCCACTTTACTAAACGGCTGCCAAACTACAAGATCATTAATATTTGTAAAGACCTGAAACTGCCCGTAGTACTTTTAGGCGGAAAAGATGTTAAAGCAAATGGAGACGAAATTACTGCGGCTTTAGGCGAAAAGGCCTACAATGCTTGCGGTGTAACCTCGCTGGATGAGTCGGTTTTTTTGGTGTCTAAAGCGCAAAGTATTATAGGGTTTGATACTGGGCTCACCCATATTGCCGAGGCATTTAACAGGCCAATTGTATCCGTTTGGGGGGGCACCGTACCCTATCTGCTGGGCGTGCAACCTTATATGGTGAAGGATATTTTAGTAGCAGGTATAGATCTCAGCTGCCGCCCCTGCTCTAAATTCGGGCTGGAAAAATGTCCGCTGGGCCATTTTAAGTGTATGAATGATATGCCCGAAGAGCCAATAACTTCCTTTGTAAATAGCCGGTAATTTAAATATCTGCGGGGAATTTATTTTTTATTATTTACTTTTAGGCAAAATTTAACCCTTATTCACATGAAAAAATTATTACTCTCCATCCTATTTGTGGCTGTTGTATCAATGGGTGCATTTGCACAGATCCCTAAATTTGGTATCAAAGGCGGCGTCAACTTTGCAAACGTTACCGCTTCAAGCGGAAGTGTTTCTGCATCGCTTGGAACATTAACTACTTACTCAGTTGGTGTATTTGCCGACTTGAAAGCGGGCGCAATTTCTATACAGCCAGGTTTATTTTATACCGGAAAAGGTTTTAAAGCTACAAGTGATAATAGCGGTGATGGCTCTGCCGAATATAACTTACATTACCTGCAGGTGCCGGTAAATTTTGTATACCACGTACCAATTGTTGTGGGTAATATATATTTGGGTGCTGGTCCATTCGCGGCAATAGGTATATCTGGTAAAGCAAAAGGCGATGATGGAAATGGTACAACTATTTCGCAAGATGTAACCTTTGGAGACGGAGCAGATGAAATTAAAAAAATGGAATATGGCCTGCAAGGCATTGCTGGCTTACAACTTAAAGGCGGCTTTTTGGTGGGCTTAAGCTACGATCTTGGCTTATCAAACATTGGTAACAACCTGGATGGCGAAGGTTCGATAAAAAATAAAGTATTCGGCGTTTCTGTTGGTTTTACCTTTTAACAAAGAATTATTTAATACCCCAGAAAAGAGGAGCAATTTTTGCTCCTCTTTTTTTATACTTTTAAACCGATGAAGAAACTGCTGCTGATACGCCACGCCAAAGCCACCCACGAAAGCGGCTATACCGATTTTGAACGCCCCCTTACCGAAAAAGGCATAAAAGGCGCCGAAGCTA
Source organism: Mucilaginibacter gilvus (assembly GCF_004054195.1). Classification (GTDB taxonomy): domain Bacteria; phylum Bacteroidota; class Bacteroidia; order Sphingobacteriales; family Sphingobacteriaceae; genus Mucilaginibacter; species Mucilaginibacter gilvus. The sequence continues at coordinate 123,785 of NZ_SBIW01000001.1, forward strand.
TGGCACAGCACCTGCTGGAGCAGGGCATTATACCCCAATTATTTGTTACCAGCCCGGCATTGCGCACCCATGCTACGGCTAATATTTTTACCGATAACTTAAAGCTGGCTCCATCAACCATCATCAAAGCTATTTATGAAGCCGGCGAGCCCACCCTGCTGCGCATCATTAATGAACTCCCTGCCGACCAGGACTTTATCGCCCTTGTTGGGCATAACCCCGCGGTAGAGCAAATACTGTACACACTAAGCGGCGCCATAAAAGAGGTTCCACCCGGAACAGTTGCCCTGATTGAGTTTAACCTGGATGCCTGGGAAGAAATTTATGAAGATTCGGGCAAGCTCACTTATTACGACAACCCTAAAATTTAGTTGATGCTATAGGTTTTGCCCGGTAACGACCGGATGAAGCCCTGCAGCTCCATATCCAGCAGCGCCATGGCCAGTTGGCTAATGGGCATATTTGCTTTAATGCTCAGGTCATCTATAGCAAGTGGCGATCTGTTCTCGCGGATGATATCATAGATGGCACGTTCGCCCGTGGATAGGTCTATAGGTAATATCAGTTGTTCCGGCGTGTTTTTCAACTCGCTATTCTTTTCCCAGCCGAGGCTGTAAGCCAAGTCGGCCACGCAGGTAAGCAGCTGGGCTTTATGGTTGCGGATGAGGAAGTTACATCCTTCAGAATATTCATCACCCAACCTGCCGGGGAAGGCAAACACATCGCGGTTGTAGCTATTGGCAATTTCGGCGGTGATGAGCGCGCCGCCTTTTAGTCCGGCTTCTACCACCACTGTAGCATCGGCCATGCCGGCCACAATGCGGTTCCGCTGCGGAAAGTTCTCCCTATCTGGCCTGGTGCCAGAGGGATACTCGGACAGTAATCCGCCGTTTTCCAGCATCTTCTCAGCCGTACCGCGATTTTGCGAGGGGTACATCCTATCGTAGCCATGCCCCAAAACGCCAACGGTTGGCACACCCATACGCAAACATTCTTTGTGCGCAGCCACATCTATACCCAGGGCCAGTCCGCTGGCAATTAATATGTTATACTCCTGCAGTTCTTCTACCAATTGTTTACAAAGCTGCCTGCCATAATCGGTAGCGTTACGGGTACCTACTATGCTAATTACCCGCTGCATATTTAGGTTAGCATTCCCGCGTGAGAATAGTAGCAAAGGCGAATCGTGGCAGTTTTTTAAGCGCTTGGGGTATCGCGGATCGGTATAAAAAAGCACATCAATATTATTCCTTTCGATGAATTTCAACTCCAGCTCCGCGCGGCGCAGGGCCTCGTCAAAATCGGCAAGTTCCAGGGTTTTTGCACCTATGCCGCGCGCTTTGGTAAGCGCCGTTTTTGATAGCCGGAAGATCTGCTCGGCATCGCCAAACTTGCTTATCATTGATTTTGCCAGTACGGGGCCTATCTTTTTTACAAATGTTAAAGCTATTTGGTGATGTAACGACATAGTTTTTGCTGCACCTAAAATAGTAATATTCCTAATATTATTAGCAATTGTGCGTGATTTTTATTTTGATATGGTCCCCGTTCCCTACATCGTCATTTTTTCGTTCCCCACAAGACGATGTACCAGGCGCCTCGCTTCCCACCCTTCAAAATAAAATTTAAAAAACTACAAAAATAGTTTGCAAACTATAAAAATAGTTCTACTTTAGCCTAACTACAAAAATAGTTTACTATGAAAGTAAAAGAACTCACCAAAGCCGAAGAACAGATCATGCAGATACTTTGGCAATTAAAAGAAGCGATAGTAAAAGACATCATTGAGAAAATACCCGAGCCTAAGCCCGCTTACAACACTGTATCAACAGTAGTAAGGGTGCTGGAGGGGAAAGGTTTTATCGATCATAAAGCGTACGGCAACTCGCACGTGTACTTTCCGCTCATTAGCGAGGACGATTATAAAAAATTCACTTTTGATAAGTTGATGAAAAACTACTTCAGCGATTCGTACAAAAGCCTGGTATCTTTTATTGCTGATGAGAAGAACCTCGGCCTGAAAGAACTGGATGAGCTAACCGAACTATTAAACAACCTAAAAAACAAAAAACAATGAACTGGCTGCACTACCTTGTTGAAGCAAATATTTACCTGGGGGTATTTTATTTGTGCTATTGCTTGTTTTTAAATAACGAAACCCACTACTTGTTGGGCCGGGCATACCTCCTGTTTAGCTGCGTGATATCGTTTATTTTACCGGTTACTCAGTTTAGCGCGCTAAAACCGGTTGAGCAGCTCACCCTGCAACCCTTAGTGTATACGCAGCCGTTAAATTATGGTCCCTTGCCCGAGATAACCATTGATGAGCCGGTTGCGCAAATAACTATGGGGGATGTATTGTTTTATGCCTACATCGCCGGCGCTGTAGTTACCCTGGCGGTGCTGTTTTACCGCCTGTACCGCCTATCCTTACTCACCCGCAACAGCAAGGCGTTATATGGTAATAAATACAAGCTTATTCAGCTTAACGGAGATAATACGGCCTTTTCTTTCTTCAACTACCTGTTTATTGGTACCGAAGTGCCCCAGGCAGAAACCATTATAGCGCACGAACTGGTACACATACGCCAAAGGCACTCGGCAGATATTATTTTTGTGGAACTGCTTAAAGTGGTTAGCTGGTTTAGCCCGTTTATTTACCTAGTACAAAGGAGTTTGCGCAGTATACACGAGTACATTGCCGATGAGCAAACCGCCGCGCAGGAACGCGATGCCCTCACCTACTCTTCGTTTTTACTCAACAACGCATACGGCCTGCAGGGCTCGCCCATAGCACATTCTTTCTTCAATTATAACCTTCTAAAAAAGAGAATCATCATGTTAAACCAAAAACGATCAGGCAGGTTAGCAAGGCTAAAATACCTGACGGCGGTACCCCTTTGTATGGGGATGCTGTGCGCATCAACCCTCGTGTTCAGTAAGGATTATGCGTTTATCGATCTCGCGCCTGCTACACCCACGCAAGCCGAAATCAGCATAGACGAGCCCATAACTAAAACCATCAAATATTTTAAAATAATAGATAAGGTAAAGGATATCACCGCCTACTCCGACAACCTTTCTTTTACCGATAAGGGCATTAAAAGGGAATTTTTTGCCAAAAGTGTTACCACTGCCGATATCGATTATATCCAAAAATCCATGAAGCTTACAGTGGTGGTGATTGACGTAGACAGCCAAACAAAATTGCCGGTTGCTACAGCTAACAATGCTAAAAGCGATACCGCCTTTGCTATGCGCCCACCGGCAAAATTCGGCGATGGCTACACGCTCCAGGAAAACGGTTACTTGATAGACAAAAAAACACCTTACATCACTGTAACCATAACCGAAAAAAGTGGCACCGAAAAAACCTATAACAGTACGGATGCTACCGCGGCCGAGCGCACAATGCTAAAAGACAAATATGGTTTCGAGTTTAAAAAAGAGGAGATGATGAGTTTTATAAAAATGGCTTCACAATCAAACAAAGCGTTTAGTAACAACCCTAATTTGCCACCGCCCCCTCCGCCGGTTCCTGTAAAAACTCCTTACTTAAAACTTGCGCAATTTATTGGCCAGGCGATAGAATATCCTAAAGCAGCTATCAGCAAAAAAACAAAGGTGGCATTAGTTGCAACATTTACATTGGGCAGCGATGGCCGCATCAGTAATGTTTCGGTAACCGGGAGCGATGATGCCAGGTTTGTGAATGTGTTAAAGCAAGGCCTTCCAAAATTTTCTTACCCTATTAAAGATAAACCCGGCAACAAAAAAATAGGTGTTACATTTTTCATGCTCGGCGATAAATCGCCTGCTATTGCAGCATCTGTAAAAAACAGCCCGGAATTTGTTGGTGAATCTGGCGTAGTGGGTATGACCGCCGAGCAAAGAAAGGAATACTTGAGAGGGTTGCCACCTCCCCCTCCTCCACGTGCACCTAAAAAAATGGGCGCAGTGCCGCCAAAAGCAAAGCTGGCCCCACCCGTGGTAATGGCTGATGTGAACCCAAAAGCGGCTCCCCAAATTGAAATAGTTACACCACCGCCGCCACCTGCTATTGCCCCGGCGCCGTCCACTAAAGGCATTAGGGCAAAAAAGGCGAGGCCAGCTGTTACGCCCAAACCTGCTATTGCGCCGGTGATAAAAACAGATGCAAAAATCGTAGATATTATAATTGATTCGCCGATAGTTAAACTAAACACCCAGGTTAATTTAATTAAAAATGTAAGGGCGGTTACCAAACTAAACGTGCAGAGCACTGTAAAAAACAACATCAACTTGAAGCTAAAACCGATAATTGATAATGTAAAACCTATCAAGGCAGAGCTTAAACCAATTGAAATAGAGCCTATTAGTAAGCCCTGATAGCTTATCCCTTTACATAGATTACCTGCTTGGTATCAAAAAACTCCTCCTCAAAATAATCCTTGAGGTAGAATTGCTGAACGGCTAAACCCGATTCGGCAATTTCTTGTGTAAGGTCTCCCCCTTTTAAATAGAGGATTCCATTGGCCAGCTTATTGGTGGTAGCCTTATTAAACTTCCCCCTCACCCATGGGTAAAAATCCTTTAGCTGCGTAACCGCGCGCGATACCACAAAATCAAATTTCTCTTTTATTTCTTCGGCGCGTGCGTGCGTCCCTTTAACATTGGTTAAGCCAAGCGCAGCGGCAACCTCGTTAACCACCTTTATTTTTTTGCCGATGGAATCTACCAGGTGGAAGCTTGTTTCGGGGAAAAGGATAGCCAGGGGAATGCCGGGGAACCCACCGCCTGTGCCTACATCAAGCACGTTTTCGCCGGGCAGGAAAGGCATTACTTTAGCAATTCCGAGGGAATGGAGCACATGGCGCTCATAAAGCAGGTCGATATCCTTACGCGATATTACGTTGATCTGGTTGTTCCAAAAAGTGTAAAGCTCCTGCAGGCGGGCGAATTGTTCTTGCTGTGCCGGGGTAATATCCGGGAAATATTGCAGGATCAGATCAGATGTCATCCTTATTATGTCTGTTAATAATGTTGCCTAAAAGGAACCTCGCTCTAAATAACTGTGCCTTTACGGTGCCCAAAGGCAAGTCCAGCTGCTGGGCAATTTCCTCATAAGATAGCTCGTCGAAATAGCGCAGGGTTATTAAATTACGATAGCGAGTGGGCAGGCTTTCTATCAGTAATTTAAGCTCCTCGGTTTGTTGTTTCTTGATGGAGGTTTCCTCCGGGTTCAACACATCCGCTTTTATTTGCAGCGGTTTTTCGTCCCCGTCCTCGTCCAGCATACCGTGGATAGACTGTGTGTTGAGCTTTTTCTTGCGGATAAAATCGATACAGTTGTTGGTAGCCACGCGGAAAAGCCAGGTACTAAAAGCGTACTCGGGCTGGTATTTTTCCAGTTTTTCGAAGGCTTTGGCAAAGGTTTCTACGGTGAGGTCCATCGCGTCTTCTTTGTTGTTTACCATCTTCAGCACCATAAAGTATATAGAATCTTTATAGCGGTGCATCAGGTCGGCATAGGCCTTTTGGTTGCCTTCCCTGGCCTTCACCACAAGGTAAAAATCATTCTTGGCGTTCTCGGTAAAATTGGCGTTTACTTCCATCGGGTCGGTTTTATAAAAGTCCCTATCAATCCAAACACGTTTAAGTAAAGGTAGTATATCAAATCAAAAAAAGGCAGTGCCCAAAGCATATCGCCGGCATCCAGCTTCTTGTAAACCTTAAAATATATTGGTACCTGCAATATAAGCCTAAAAGCCACAATACCTATGGCAAGCAACGGTTCAAACTTAAACACAATGCACAATATAAATAAAACATAAAACATAAAGCCACTAACCGCATCAAAGCTCAGCATACGGCGATGCTTGTTCTTATACTCTTTGCCCACCCCCATGTGGCGCTTTTTTTGCCTGAACCAACTGCCCAGCGTTGTTTTTGCGGGCGTATAAGTAAAGGTATCGGGGTGTATCTCAATTACAGAATTTTCGGTGGTAGCGTTTTGGTTTACAAACAAATCGTCGTCGCCACTCATTAAATGCATGTGCGCGGCAAACCCTTTCGACCCAAAAAACAGCGTTTTGGTATAACCCAGGTTGCGCCCTATGCCCATATAAGGGTCGCCGTTTAGAGCAGCGGAAAGGTAATTGATAGCCGTTTTCACAGTCTCAAACCTCACGAACGAATTTAAGAAATTACTGCTGCGGTAATACGGCGAGTAACCTAAAACGATCTCTGCTCCCGGCGTGGTAAAGTTGTTGGCCATGCGGGTGATCCAATTTAAGGTAGCAGGCTTGCAATCGGCATCGGTAAACAACAGATGCTCGTTTTTGGCTGCTTTTATGCCGAGGGTAAGCGCGAATTTTTTGCCGGTTTTATAGCGGTCGTGCTCGGTAATGGTTACAATTTTAAGGTGCGGAAACTCACGCTGGATGTCCTGCAACACCTCATGGGAGTTGTCGTGCGAACAATCGTTCACCACCACTACTTCGTAATCGGGATAAGTTTGCTGTAATATATAAGGTAAGTTTTCGGTAAGGTTGCGGCTCTCGTTGCGCGCGCTGATGATCACCGAAATGGGAATATTAACCTGCGGCAGCTCTTCTAAAGGCCTATAACTGTATAGCCTGCTGTGGTTACCAACTAAATAGTACAGCTGAACGATGAAACAAAGCTGAAATAAAACAAATAACGCCTCTTGAATATAACCTTCCAAAACCCTAAATAAAATGAATGCAAATTTGATAAAAAAGGTTGACAAAGTGTTGGAAAAATTGGGAGAAGTTATAAAGGTTGAAAGGTTGTAGAGGTTAGAAAAGTTGGAATTATTGCAGAATGTGCTACGCCAAGCAAAAGTGGGTTTGCTAATGCTTATTATATAAGAACATATTCCTTTTTAACTCACAAAGTCTTCAACTTCTACAACTTCATTTTCCTTTCTAACCTCTTCAACATCTCACAACCTTTCTCAACCTAAATCATTAATTTTGCGGCATTAATGGAATTTACTTTAACAGCACAAGACCCCCTATCCAAAGCCCGCGCTGGCGAACTTGTTACCGACCATGGCGTAATACAAACGCCCATTTTTATGCCGGTTGGCACAGCGGGCACCGTAAAAGCAGTGCATCAGCGCGAACTTAAGGACGATATTCAAGCTCAAATTATATTAGGCAACACCTACCATTTATACCTGCGGCCGGGATTAGATACCATTGAAGGCGCCGGCGGGCTGCATAAATTTAACGGTTGGGATGGCCCTATTTTAACTGATAGTGGCGGTTACCAGGTGTATTCGCTTACCGATGTACGCAAGATAAAGGAGGAAGGTGTTACCTTCCGCTCGCATGTGGATGGCTCAAAACACCTGTTTACGCCCGAAAATGTGATGGATATTCAGCGCGTAATTGGTGCTGATATTATCATGGCTTTTGACGAATGCACCCCTTATCCATGTGATTATAACTACGCCAAACGCTCTATTGAAATGACCCATCGCTGGCTGAAACGCTGCTGTGACAGGTTTGATACAACGCAGCCAAAATACGGTTACAACCAAACTTTGTTCCCTATTGTGCAGGGCTCGGTGTATAAAGATCTGCGTGTGCGGTCGGCCGAAGTGATTGCTTCTTTCGAGCGCGAGGGCAACGCCATTGGCGGTTTATCTGTTGGCGAACCTGCTGAAGAGATGTACGCCATGACCGAAGTTGTATGTGATATTCTGCCGCAAAGCAAGCCCCGTTACCTGATGGGCGTAGGCACACCGGTGAATATTTTAGAGAACATAGCGCTGGGAATTGACATGTTCGACTGCGTAATGCCTACCCGTAACGCCCGCAACGGGATGCTTTTTACCAAGAATGGCATCATCAATATGCGTAACGAAAAGTGGAAAAACGACTTCTCGCCCATTGAAGCAGAAAGCGACCTTTTTGCCGATACGCAGTATACCAAGGCCTATTTAAGGCACCTTATTCACTCGGGCGAGATGCTGGGAGCACAGATAGCAACGCTGCATAACCTGCACTTTTACTTGTGGCTGGTGAAAGAAGCACGCAATAAAATCATCAGTGGGGAGTTTTACGACTGGAAGAAAATTATGGTGAACCGCCTGGGGCAACGTTTGTAAATGAGGAAGCTTTTAGACCCGTATTTAAAAACCATTGATTGGTATATTATTAAAAAGTACCTGGGTACCTTTATATTTACCCTCGGGCTCTTTATGGCTATATCTGTTGTGTTTGATATCTCCGAACACCTGGATAACTTTCTGAGCAAACACGCATCGCTAAACGATATCATCTTTAAATATTACGCTGGTTTTATCCCGTTTTATATGATGATGCTGTCGCCGCTTATCAACTTTTTGTCGGTAATTTTCTTCACCGCCAAGATGGCCAACCAAACAGAGATCGTTCCTATACTCACCAGTAAGGCGAGTTTTTACCGGTTTTTAAGGCCGTATATAGTATCGGCTTCCGTAATTTTTACCGTGTCTATACTGGCTAATATCTTCATTATCCCATTCACCAACAAATTAAAGGTAGACTTCGAAACCGCCAATTCCTTTATCAGCGGCGACGACCCAACCAAGAGCGAGGTACACATCCAACTGGATAAAAACACCTTTATTTTCCTGCAATCGTACGACCCACAGGTACATACCGGTTACCAATTTATGCTCGAAAAATTCGACGGAACGGAGCTAAAAATGAGGCTTACCGCGCCCAGCATTCAGTTTGATACGGTTAAAACAAGGTGGAAAATCATTAGCCCTTCTATCCGTTATGTGAACGGTTTAAAGGAGAAATTCATCTCTAACGGCCCCATGATTGATACCGTTTTAGACATGCGCCCAATAGATTTTGAGGTACACGATAACGTGAATAGCAACGTATACGGAGGTATGAGTTTAAAGGTTTTAAACACCCTTATAGAGAAAGAAAAAATGCACGGAACTGGTGCTTTAATGGATATGGAGTTTGAAAAATACCGCCGTTTTGTGGAGCCATTATCTTCATTTGTACTCTGCTTTATCGCGGTTGCCATCTCATCCAGAAAGGTGCGCGGAGGGGTTGGCCTGCCTTTAGGGATAGGTATTTTTATCTGTTTTGTATACATCGTAGTGAACCGTTTCGCCTTGGTTTTTGCGGTAAAAGGCCACTTCGAACCGCTACTTTCTGTGCTTATACCTAACATAGTTTTTGGTATATTAGGCTGCGTATTGATAGCCAAAGCCCCCAAATAATGCCCGAAAACAGCAGCAGCCCAACCTTAAATAAGAACCTCGTTATCCTCCATTTCACTGTTTTTGTGTGGGGTTTTACAGGCATATTGGGCCAGCTCATCACCATATCGGCGGTAACGTTGGTTTGGTACAGGGTTGCAATCGCCGTTATTTCGCTGTTTTTATACTTCACTTTCAGCAAAAAAGCTTACAGAATTGAGCCGAAAACACTGCTAAAAATGGCGCTTACCGGCGCTTTAGTTGGCGGCCATTGGATCCTTTTCTTCGCTTCCATCAAACTTTCCACCGTTCCGGTAACGCTGGTTTGCCTCTCGTCCATCACGCTTTTTACGGCAATTTTTGAGCCGCTCATCAATAAAACGCGCATCTCAAAAATGGAGATCGTGGCCGGAATTTTTATAATCACCGGCATCGTCCTCATCTTTAAATTCGAAACACGATACACTAAGGGTATCATCGCAGGGCTTATCAGCGCGGTGCTGGCGGCGCTCTTTGCCATCATCAATTCGCGTTTTGTGAAGAAGCACCAGGCTCCTGTCATCGCTTTTTATGAGCTCTCGGGTGCCTTTGTATGGATCACCATTTACCTCGCGGTAACCGGTGGCTTCGAAAATTTCAGCTTCCCAAAGCCTACCGATATTGGCTACCTGGTACTGCTTGGCACTGTTTGTACATCGCTGGCTTACGTGGCCGGCGTATCTGTAATGCGCGAACTTTCTGCCTTCCGGGTAGCCCTCATCACCAACCTCGAGCCGGTGTACGGTATCATTATGGCCTTCCTTTTTTTGGGCGACAGGAACCGTGTAACCCCTGGTTTTTGGATAGGCGCGGTTATCATTCTCTCCACCATCTTCCTGTACCCCGTGGCGCAGAAGCAGGTTGCCAAGCGTAGAAACAAATAATTTCGTTCGCTTAAATCTTCATCAAATTCATTAACATTTGGCCAACCCTTTACCAGGGTAGGGGTAAAGTGCGCCTCAAAAACAAACCCGTTTTAAGCCATTTTAAGGCATCCAAATTTTCGGAGGGGAAATAGTACACCTTATACAATTCCGCGCGGGCAGGTGCAAAATCACAATTTTTGATAGTGTATTGAATTAAAACTTCAGCAAAAGGCAGCCCTGGTATTGTCACGAGCTTTTATAACGATTTCATTGGACAAAACATTTTGAATTATCGATTTTTTTAATAAACATATTTAACTTAAAATCAATATATTACATCACCTATATAACTCATTAATTCAAATAAATAAAACTTCAAAATTTTTAAAATACTAAACATATTAGTAATCATTGACGCGATGTTTAAAATACCTATTTAAAAACATAATAATGAGTAAGATACAAGTTGTTATATAACGCGATTATCCAAGCGGCAAAATGCAATTTTACACGTCAGAAAGTGTACCGAACTAAAAATGGAGAGTTACTAAAAAATCTCATGAGTACTCCCTGCGTATACAAACTGAAAAAAATGGAGAGAAAATCTGGCTTAAAAATTGGCTCTGCAATTTCACATAAACTCAAAAACCGCGAGAAAAAACTATAAAATGCGGGCACAAGCAATTGTGAGATTTTGGTACGCCTGAAAATTTCAAGCCGGGAAATGCATGGTAAATTTTCAACTCCCCGAAAAAAATGGTCTGGTGAATTTTGTTGCCGGAATTTTTGACCTGTCAGCCTTCCTCCTTCACGTCCATGTGAATTTTAACCGTGGGCAATTTGTGAAACCGGGCCGCATAAAAAATTGATTTTAAAATTGCATATTAGGGTAACCATAAGCGGAGAATTTTATGCGCATCAAAACCATCATCATCGTAGCCATTGTTATTTTGTTAGCCATCATCTTTTTTCAAAACCAGCACACGGGCACGTTCGCTATTTTATTTTTTAGCATTTCCAAAACCAGTACGATGCTTGTTGTAGCGGTTGTAGCGTTCATTGCTGGTTACCTCGCGGGCAAGCCCGGCAGATCAAAATACAATCACCTCGGCTACGACGAAGACGCTCCCAACAATACCGATAAAAATACACTAAGCGACGAGGACAAGGATTACCTCAGTTAAATAAAGGAACGGGTACAAATGAAAAAGGACAGGCGTTAAGCCTGTCCTTTTTGTTCTTATTTTTTGCGGACGATTTTCTAAACGTTATAAAAAATCTGGTTATATTCTTCCATCGCGCTCAGGTCTGGCGTACTCTCAAAGATCCCAAAAACGGATGCTCCACTCCCGCTCATACTGGCGTATAACGCACCGTGTTCGTACAGCTCTGCTTTTACGCCACGGATAATGGGGTTGTCGCGGAAGATGTGCCCCTCAAAATCGTTCTTAATATGGCGTTTCCAATTCGCTATGGGGGTTTTTATGAGGTCGTATAACGATTCTTTAACTGGCGCTGGTTTTACACCTCTGTACGCCTCCGCGGTGGATACATGGGCATCTGGCATCACCAAAACAATTTGGTAGGCTGTGAGGTCTAATTTTATGGCTTCAAACTCGTCGCCTTTGTCAAAAGCAAAAACAGGTTTGCTTTCGATGAAAAAAGCGCAGTCGGCACCCAGCACACGGGCGTAGTCCATCATAGCATCAACCGACAAACCAAGCCCGAATTTTTCGTTCATCAGTTTGATAAAAAAAGCAGCATCGGAGGAGCCTCCGCCAAGCCCCGCGCCTATCGGGATATTTTTGTGAAGATGAATTTTTACCGCTGGTAATTTTGGGAAATCCTTCTTCAGCAAATGGTAGCCTTTGATGCAAAGATTATCGGCATCGTCGCCCGGAATATCCAGTCCCGAATAATCGAAGATCAGCTCATCGGCTTCTATCACTTCTAGCACGTCGTTAATTTTGATGGGGTAAAAAACCGTCTCCAAATTATGGTAGCCGTCGGGCCGGCGTTCGGTAATATTGAGGCCTATATTTATCTTTGCGTTTGGGAATACGATCATCCTTAAAATTTGATTAACAACCCATGTATTTATAAACATCGGTAGGATACCAAAATTAGATTATTTTTCTTTGTCTTTTAAAAACGTTCATTGGTTCACTGGTTCATTAGTTCATTGGTGTCTACTTGCCGACAACTAATCAACGCCAACCAACTCAATTAGCCAACAACATGAAACAATACCTCGACCTGATGCAGCACGTGATGGATACCGGCGCGCAAAAGCATGACCGAACCGGCACCGGCACCCTCAGCGTATTTGGCTACCAGATGCGTTTTAACCTGCAGGATGGTTTCCCGATGGTGACCACCAAAAAGCTGCACCTGAAATCGATCATCCACGAGCTGATCTGGTTTTTAACCGGCGATACCAATATTCAATATTTAAAAGATAACGGCGTGCGCATTTGGGATGAGTGGGCCGATGCCGACGGAAACCTCGGCCCGGTGTATGGATATCAGTGGCGCTCCTGGCCAAAACCCGATGGCGGACACATTGACCAGATCACCCAGGTGGTAAACCAGCTCAAGAGCAATCCCGATTCGCGCCGCATTATGGTGTCGGCCTGGAACGTTGCCGATGTTAACCAAATGGCGCTCCCGCCCTGCCATAGCCTGTTCCAGCTTTATGTGCAGCCCCCTAACCCCCTGAAGGGGGAACTAAGAGGAAAGTTGTCGTGCCAACTTTATCAACGTAGTGCCGACATATTTTTGGGTGTACCCTTCAACATTGCGTCCTACGCCCTGCTCACCATGATGATAGCGCAAGTATGCGACCTGGAGTATGGCGATTTTGTACACACCTTTGGCGATGCCCATATTTACAACAACCACCTGGACCAAGCCCGCCTGCAATTGAGCCGCGAGCCGAAGCCGTTGCCAACAATGAAGATCAATCCGGATGTGAAAGATATTTTTGGCTTTAAGTTTGAGGATTTCACTTTGGAGAATTACGAGCCACATCCGCATATAAAGGGAGTTGTTGCGGTTTAAAATTGGAATTTGTAAATTTGTTATTATGAGTACCGCAGAATTAAAAGAAGAAATAGAAAAAGCTGTGAAGCAAATTCCGGAAAATGCTCCAGAGAGTGTACTACAGGAAGCCTTGGGATATATACAAGATATCAGCGCGAAAATTGCTGAGAGAGCAAAACGGGCTGAAAATTTTAAAAGAATCATCGAGGAGGATCGAGAGTTATTGCAAAAGCTTGCAGAATGATAACTATTGACGAAGCCTTAGTTTACCATAATGAAGTAATAGATGAATTTGGTGGAAGTAAAGGAATAAGAGACCAGGCAGGACTTGAGGCAGCGTTAGCGCGCCCTTACATGACATTCGATACCCACAACTTATATCCTACAGCAATTGATAAAGCGACGGCAATCTTCGAAAGCTTAATAATTAATCATCCATTTATCGACGGAAATAAGCGCACGGCACACGTTCTACTTAGATTAACGTTGATGGATGGAAATTTTGACCTCGACGCAAGTTTACAAGAAAAATATGCCATGTCGATATCAGCAAGTATGGGCGAAATCCATTTTGATCAAATAAAAGATTGGATTATTACCCATTCAATACAAATTTCATGATCATCTCCATCATAGTAGCCATTGGCGAAAACCACGCCATCGGTAAAAACAACCAGTTGCTTTGGCACATGCCAAACGATTTGAAGCATTTTAAAGAAATAACACTGGGGCGCACCATTATCATGGGGCGCAAAACTTTCGATTCGGTTGGCAAGCCGTTGCCCAGGCGCCGCAATATTGTGGTAACAAGGCAGGATATCGAGATCGCCGGATGCGAGGTGGTGAAGTCGATTGATGAGGGCCTGGCGCTTTGTGCGCACGATGATGAGGTGTTTATTGGTGGCGGTGCCGAAATTTACCGCCAGGCGATGGATAAAACCGACAGGATATATCTTACCATTATCCATAAAGCGTTTGACGCGGATACCTTTTTCCCAGAGATAGACTACCTGCAATGGCAGGAAGTGAGCCGCGAAGATTTTGAGCCCGACGAAAAAAACCCGCTTCCTTATTCATTTATACAGCTAAACCGTCGCTAACAAAACCTGCTATTATTTTGTTTCAATTAAAAATTTCATGCTTGTGAAATTTTATTAGATTTGCCGTCTATTTTTAAAAAGCTTATAAACTAATTTTTTACATATAAATTCGCGATGCAAGGTAAAGGGGTTATTAAATTTTTCGCCATTCTGCTGGCTGTTGTGTGCATATACCAGCTTTCTTTTACATGGGTGGCCCATAAAGTTGAGAAGGATGCCAAGGAATATGCTAAAGGCAATACTGAAAAGGAAACTGCCTATTTAGATTCTATTTCTACTCAACCGGTATATCCGTTGTTAGGCCACACCTACCAGTACTGTTTAGACAGGGAACTGGCTTTAGGTTTGGATTTAAAAGGTGGCATGAGTGTTACCATGCAGATCTCGTTACGCGAGCTGGTTCAAACCTTATCAAACAACAACCAGGACCCGGCTTTTAAACAAGCCATGGCCGATGCTGAAAAAGATATTGTAACCACTCAGAAAGATTACATCACCCTTTTTGTTGATGCTTACGAAAAACGCGTGCCCAACGGAAAATTGGCTGCCATATTTGCAAACAGCAACAATCAGGACAAAGTAAAGTTCAACTCTACCAACAGCCAGGTTGAAGCTTACCTGAAAGACCAGGCCACCGCCGCCGTGCAGCAATCATACACTGTACTGCACCGTCGTGTGGATCAGTTTGGTGTTACGCAGCCAAACATTCAGTTGCAAAAAAGCACCAACCGTATTTTGATCGAGCTACCAGGTGTTAAAGAACCTGATCGTGTTCGTAAACTTTTATCGGGTACTGCAAAACTGGAGTTTTACCAAACTTACGATAACACCGAAGTGTACTCGTTGCTAAACAACGTAAACAGCATACTGGGTGCAAAAAGCAAAGCTGCAACTAAAACAGATACTACTAAAGTAACGGCTGCTGTTAAAACGCCAACAAGCTTAAAAGATTCTGCAAACACATTATTGAACAAGCTTAAAAACGCAAACGGCAAAGATTCATCCGCGCTGAACAACAAATCGCAGCTTGCTGCGCAAAACCCGTTATTCTCGGTAATGAGCCTCGTTACTTACCCGGATGCTAACAACCAGCAGCAATTGGCCCCTGGCCCTATTGTTGGTTACTCGCAGGTAAAAGATACTGCTAAAGTAAATTCATACCTGCGCAGCGCCGATGTAGCTTCGGTATTGCCACGTAATATCAAATTCCTTTGGGGCGTAAAACCGCTCGATAAAACAAAAGTGTTCCAGTTATATGCTATTAAATTAGCCGGTGCCGAAAATGGACCGGTACTTAACGGCGATGTGATCACTGATGCCCATAAAGATGTTAACCAGCTAAACGGCGGTTACGAGGTTATCATGAACATGAACTCGCAAGGTGCCCAGAAATGGAAAAGCATAACAGCAGAAGCTTCTGCCGGTGCAAATAAAAGGTATATAGCCATTGTGCTTGACGATAACGTGTACTCTGCCCCCGCTGTTCAAAACGAAATTTCGGGTGGTGTATCATCAATCTCTGGTAACTTCAAAATGGAAGATACCGAAGATTTGGCCAACGTATTAAAAGCAGGCCGCCTGCTTGCCCCTGCCCGTATTGTTGGCGGTGAAGTTGTAGGTCCGTCACTAGGCCAGCAAGCTATCAGCGCAGGTTTACTGTCTTGTATCCTTGGTTTGGTGGTTATCCTTATTTTCATGGTTGCTTACTACAACCGTGCAGGTACCGTTGCCGTAGTTGCGGTATTGGTTAACGTATTCTTTCTGTTGGGTGTGTTGGTGAGTATCCGTGCGGTACTAACCCTGCCGGGTATTGCCGGTATCATCCTCATATTGGGTGTGGCAGTTGATGCCAACGTATTGGTTTATGAACGTGTGCGCGAAGAGCTTGGCTTAGGCAAATCTATCCGTATTGCTGTTGCCGATGGTTTTAAACATGCTTTACCTTCTATCCTTGATGCCAACATCAGTACTTTCTTAACAGGTATTATCTTATTCGTATTCGGTTCGGGCCCAATACAAGGTTTCGCAACCACATTAATGATCGGTATCGTTACTACCTTGTTCTGCTCGTTATTAATATCAAGGCTGATATTTGAATTTATGCTTGAAAAAGAGTGGGATATTAAATTTTCAAACCCTTGGAGCTCGCATACCTTCAAAAACGCTAACTACGGCTTTGTGAAAAACCGCTTTAAGTTTTATATCTTCTCTGGTATATTTATTGCTGCCGGTTTAGTATCAATGGCAACCCGTGGTTTTGACTACGGTGTAGATTTTGGCGGTGGCCGTACATACCTTGTACAGTTCCCTAACAAAGCAGCTACGCCAGAACAAGTTCACCAGGAACTGGATAAATCCTTAGGCTTTGGTTCGGAAGTAAAAACCTATGGTGCCGATAAGATCGCCATCACTACCAACTATTTAATTGGCGACATCGCTACAGATGCTGATGACAGAGTAGAGGCCGCCTTAATTAACGCTTTAAAAGTAAACCCGGTTACTACAATTACTACAAATGATATTTTAAGCCATTCTAAAGTGGAGGCCACTGTTGCAAATGAGCTAAAGGCTTCGGCAAAATGGACCATCATCATTGCTATCTTAGCAATATCTGCTTATATATTCATCAGGTTCCGCAAATGGCAGTTTAGCCTCGGAGCGATGGTTGCAACCGCACACGATGCGCTGATGGTATTATCGTTCTTTTCATTATTTAAAGGCTTGTTACCGTTCTCCTTAGATATCGACCAAGCATTTGTGGCTGCCCTGCTTACTGTTATTGGTTATTCTATTAACGATACCGTGGTAGTGTTTGACCGTATCCGCGAGTTCCTGAACTTGCACCATGCTAAAACCGATGATCCTAAAGAGGTTATTAACCACGCTATCAACAACACGTTGAGCCGTACCATTATTACTGCTTTAACCGTGGTATTGATACTGATCATATTGTTCCTGTTTGGTGGCGATGTGTTACGCGGTTTCTCATTCGCATTATTGATCGGTGTGCTTTTCGGAACATACTCGTCTATCTGTATTGCCACACCAGTTATCATCGACTTTGGAAAGAAAGACCTGAGATAATAAATTATGACATTATAATTAAGGCTCCAAAGAACATTTGGAGCCTTTTTTGTTTTAAAAGCTGAGGATTTAGTACACAAAAATCTACGTATCATGAACCCTAACGAACTGTCAAAATTCCCAACAGTAGTTATCATAGGCGGCGGCTTCGGTGGCATACAGGTTGCCAAACAGCTTGCCAATAAGCCTGTAGAAGTTATACTGCTTGATAAACATAATTACCATACTTTTCAACCGCTGCTTTACCAGGTAGCCACCGGCGGCCTGGAGGCCGAGTCGATAGGCTTCTCCCTCCGCAAGAACTTCGAGGGGCAAAAAAACCTGCGTTTCCGCATTGCCGAAGTGAGCAAAATAGATACAGAAAGCAACGTTGTGCAAACCGATATAGGCCCTATCCCCTACGATTACCTGGTGATAGCCACCGGCTCCACCACCAATTTCTTCGGCAATAAGGATATCGAAAAGCACGCCATGCCGATGAAATCGATCCCTGAAGCACTCAACCTGCGCTATATGGTGCTGCAAAACCTGGAGGAAGCCATTTTAAAGCCTTCTAAGGAAGAACGCGCGCCATATCTATCATTCGTACTGGTTGGTGCCGGCCCTACCGGCGTGGAGCTTGCAGGCGCCTTGGCCGAACTGCGCAACCACGTGCTAAATAAAGATTACCCCGAACTGGCTAAAGAGGAAATGAAGGTTTACCTCGTTGATTTTCTGCCGAAGGTATTAGGCCCTTTTTCTGATGAAGGCTCCAATGCAGCAAAAGGTTTCCTCACCAAAATGGGCGTAGAAGTATTGCTGAACGTTAAAGTAGAAAGCTACGACGGCAACGAGATAAAATTCGAGGGCGGTAAAAGTATCCGCACCAAAAATGTGATCTGGTCGGCAGGGGTGGCTGGCGTTGTGCCCGATGGTGTTTCTAAAGAAGCCATTGAACGCGGCAACAGGGTTAAAGTGGATAACGTTTGCCGCATGGTAGGCAGCAGCAACATCTTCGCTATTGGCGATGTGGCTGCCATGATTACTGATGATACGCCAAAAGGGCACCCCGGAGTGGCACAGGTAGCCATACAAATGGGGCAGCTTACCGGCAAAAACATCAACCGCATTATTCGCGGCGAACAGCCCGAGCCGTTTAAATATTTTGACAAGGGCTCGCTTGCCACCATAGGCCGTAACAAAGCCATTGCCGATTTGGGCAAGATCAAATTCCAGGGATTTTTTGCCTGGCTGATATGGATGTTCGTTCACTTGATCTCGCTGATGGGCGGGCTTAACAGGGTAATTGTATTTATTAACTGGGTAGCCAGTTATGTAAATAACAATGGCGGCAGCAGGCTGATTATACGTAAGTTTGAGCGTGAAGAACTGGTGCAGAAGGACGTACAGGTTTCAAAAGTTGACTAAATGGCTAAGCAGATAAGAATAACCGAATGCCCCCGCGATGCCATGCAGGGCCTTACCGAATTTGTACCTACGGATGTAAAGGCCGCATACATCAACCTGCTTTTACAAGTAGGTTTTGATACGATAGATTTCGGCAGCTTTGTATCGCCGAAGGCTATCCCCCAACTGCGCGATACCGCGGAAGTGCTAAGCAAGCTCGATCTGAGCAGCACGCGATCCAAACTATTGGCCATCATAGCCAACTATCGTGGTGCGGAAGAAGCCGCAGCACACGAGGAGATCACTTTTTTAGGCTATCCATTTTCTATCTCAGAAACTTTTCAACTTAGAAATACCAATACTACTATTGAGCAGGCCTTTGACAACGTAAAGCGAATAAACGAACTTTGCCTTACTAAAGACAAATCGCTGCTGATATACCTTTCTATGGGTTTTGGTAACCCATACGGAGACGCTTGGAACGCGGAAATTGTTCAGCACTGGGCAAAAAAGATGATTGATGAAGGTATTGGTTACATTGCCTTATCTGATACTATTGGCATAGCCGCGCCGGAGCAGATCAGCGCTTTATATCCGGCGTTGACCAAAATTTCGGAAATAACAAGTTTTGGACTGCACCTGCACTCTACCCCCGATACCTGGCAGGAAAAAGTAGCGGCAGCCTACGAGGCCGGCTGCACCCGTTTTGATGCTGCCCTGAAAGGCTACGGCGGCTGCCCAATGGCCAAAGACGACCTCACAGGCAATATCGCTACCGAAAACCTGATAGCTTATCTCCTGCACCAAAACAACGACCTTGGCCTTAATCTGGATAAATTAAGCGAAGCAATGGAATATTCGGGGAAAGTGTTTGGGGGATAGAGAAAGAGGCAAACGAAAAGTCGAAACCAAAGCCTAAGAAATGAAGTAGATTTTAAAGAATGAAAAAGATAATTGTTATCCATCTTTTGCTCTTGGTATTATCGTCAGTTGTATTTTTCTATTTTTCGGAAACTATTACAAAGCGATTGTTTCGGGGGTTTCACGATGTCTCTACTTGGTTAAGTGTTCTGATTGTCGGGAACGTTGCAATATTGCTGATATTAATTTTCTCATTGATTGTAATATCTATTAGACGAAAGAGAATTAAAGCCGTGATCTAACAGGTATATGGTCTTCTGACAACACAACAACGGCTTAACCTTTAAAGTATGAACGTTAAGCGTACATCAATTCGCCCTTGGGTTGGGGAATTGTCCTTTTTAGTTCCGTTGCCGTATCTATACATTGTGCAATAACAACTTCCACGTTTGCAAGAGCTTCAGTATAGTTTGCACCATCGGCCACACACCCGGCAAGTTCTGGCACCTCGGCGATAACGGCATTATCTTCATTACTCCAATAAAGAATTATTTCATATCTATTTTCCATCAGATAGTTTGAATATCATAACTTCTACTCCCCCTTCAGGGGGCTGTGGGGACTTCACCATCTTATAATGCCTTATCCCTGCCTCTTCAAACTCCGGGCCTGTTTTTTCAAAGCCGAAACGCTCGTATAAGGTAACGGCATCAAGTTGGGCATGCAGGTAAATATATTCCGCATCGGCAGGTAAAGAGGCTAATACGGCCCCTATCATTTCCTGCCCTACTCCAAATCCACGAAACTTCTTTAATACAGCAAAACGCTCTAATTTATAGCCTTTATCAGTTTTCCTCCAGCGGCAGGCGCCACCGGGTTCGCCGTTAACGGTAGCCAGAAAATGGGTAGCCTCGTCATCAAATTCAATTTCCAGTTCGGGCGGGCAACCTTGTTCAACAACAAACACCTCGTGCCTTATGCCAAATGCTTTTTCCAGTTCAATTGGGTCACTTACCTGGTGCACTTCTATTTTTGAGGGCTCGGGCATAATGCGGTTTAGTTTTATAGCCAGTTTGCTTGCTGGAATGGTTTTCCTCCGCCGCGTCTATCGAATGCGTACAGGTAAGGTCATCCTCTTTCTCGGCAAGATCGGATAATTTTACATAAAATTTATGTAATTGGTCAAGGTCTATTTCGCTCAGGTCCTCAATATCCACCATCCGGTTGCTGGCGCCCTGGTGCGATGCAAGCAATTCGTTCAGCTTCAAATGGATGGCTTTTGAATCTTTATTCTGCGATTTCTGGATCAAAAACACCATTAAAAAGGTGATGATGGTGGTGCCTGTATTGATGATGAGTTGCCAGGTGTCCGAGTAATTAAATATCGGCCCGGTTACCAGCCATACCACAATAGTGGATATGGCTATAATAAACGCAGCCGAACTGCCCGTAGCCATAGTTGCCCAATTGGAAAACCGTTCAAATAAATTCTTTTGTTTCTTTTTGGCCATAGCGCTTAATATTTAACTATACAACCTAAAAAAACCGCCAATGTTCTTACACAAGGGCGGTTTTTATTCTTATTTGCTATGTAGCTTAGATCTTGCTGTTGGCGTCGATACAATTCAGATCGCTGAAGGCAACAGTTAAGCGTTTTACAAAAGTTTCTTCGGCTTTGCGTAACCATACGCGTGGGTCGTAGTATTTTTTGTTTGGCGAATCATCACCATCAGGGCTGCCAATTTGTGTTTGCAAATAGCCTTCTTTTGCCTGGTAGTAATCTTTTATACCTTCCCAAAATGCAAACTGCATATCGGTATCAATGTTCATTTTTATAGCACCGTAAGATATCGCCTCGCGAATTTCTTCCTGGCTCGAACCCGAACCACCGTGGAATACGAAGTTGATAGGTTTATCGGCAGTAAGGTTGTGCTTTGTTTTTAAAAACTCCTGTGAGTTGTGCAAGATAACCGGTTGCAATTTAACGTTACCCGGTTTGTACACACCGTGTACGTTACCAAACGCGGCAGCAATGGTAAATTTATCACTCACTTTAGACAGTTCTTCGTAAGCGTAAGCAACCTCTTCTGGTTGAGTGTATAGGCGTGAGCTATCTACATCAGAGTTATCAACGCCGTCTTCTTCGCCGCCGGTTACACCAAGCTCAATTTCAACGGTCATGCCCATTTTAGCCATACGGGCTAAGTATTTGGCAGATATTTCGATGTTTTCTTCGATAGGTTCTTCAGAAAGATCGAGCATGTGTGAAGAGAACAAAGGTTTGCCGGTTTCAGCAAAAAATTTCTCGCCATGCTCTAACAAACCGTCTATCCATGGCAATAATTTTTTTGCAGCATGGTCGGTATGTAAAATTACGGCAACACCGTAATGCTCAGCTAATAAATGCACGTGCTTTGCAGCAGATACACCGCCTAAGATACAGGCCTGTAGTTTTGAATTATCCAGCGATTTACCCGCGTAAAACTGCGCGCCGCCATTTGATAATTGAATAATAACAGGGGAATTAACAGCCTTTGCTGTTTCCATTACTGCATTTATAGTGTTTGTGCCTATAACGTTTACTGCCGGCAAAGCAAACTGATGCTCTTTAGCTGCTTCAAATAGCTCCTGCACCTGGTCTCCGGTCAGTACGCCCTTGTAATCTTTTAAACTCATTAACTTTTTGTTTGGGCCCCGAAGTTATAAAAATTGTTGAAAAGTTGGAATGTTTGAAGGTTAAAAGTTAAATAATATACAAAGACGCCCGTTTATATAGACTTTATTGATATAGGGAAGATTTGATAGCTTTTTTAACCCCGGGTTCAAAAAACATTTCAACATTAAAACATTATAACCTTACAACCTTTTTTTCGTTTCTTTGCATTACTTGAAAGACTTAGAAATAGATATGGCGTGGTTTAAGCGAGAACTTAAAGGGATAATTACGACTACTGAGGAAAAGAAGGAAGCCCCCGATGGCATCTGGAACAAATGCCCCAACTGTAAAAAACCTTTGCATTACTCTGAGCAGGTTGAAAACCAATACGTTTGCCACTATTGTGGTTTCCACATACGCATTGGCTCTAAAGAGTATTTTTCTATTCTGTTTGATGATAACCAATTTACCGAACTGTTTGGCGGCCTTACCTCCGGCGACCCGCTGCACTTTACGGATACTAAAAAATACACCGACCGCCTTGTAGAAACCAAAAAGAAAACCGGTTTACAGGATGCTATCCGCGCAGGCGTTGGCAAAATGAACGGGCAGAATGTGGTTATTGCCTGTATGGACTTTAACTTTATAGGTGGCTCTATGGGTTCGGTAGTGGGCGAAAAGATAGCACGCTCTATCGATTACAGTATCGCTAACAAGATCCCTTTCCTGATGATATCCAAATCGGGCGGTGCCCGTATGATGGAAGCTGCTTTCTCGCTGATGCAGATGGCCAAAACATCGGCTAAACTTGCGCTACTAAGCCAGGCAAAAGTGCCATATATCTCTTTACTAACCGACCCAACAACAGGTGGTGTAACCGCATCATACGCTATGCTGGGCGACATCAACATTGCCGAGCCGGGGTCACTAATTGGCTTTGCCGGCCCGAGGGTTATTAAAGAGACCATTAAAAAAGACTTACCAAAAGGATTCCAAACCGCCGAATTTGTGCAGGAACACGGTTTCCTTGATTTTATAGTAGACCGCAGGGAAATGAAAGAAAAATTAGCGAGCTTTTTAAAGATGCTGGCTCCCGTAGCCCCCGCCCCCTGAAGAGGGAGCCTTTGATGGGCGTGGCTGCTAACATGAAACTAAAATGGCGTTCCGATATACTCGGAACGCCATTTTTTTTAAGCTTTTCAAAAGCTCCCCCTTCAGGGGGCTGGGGGCTTGGTTAAATCCCTTCCGTACCCGGCTCGTGCCCTACCATGCGGCCAGTTGTACGTCCATGCGGGCGGCTTTCAAAATCTGCACGTGCGGGGCCTTCAGACGGGAACTCCTTTCTATCCGGCTGGGATACATCATTTTGTTCGCTGTATGATGCATCATTGCCTTCCTGCTGTTGTTCCTGTTCGTTCTGCTGGCGGTAACCTGTACCCTCCTGTTCGCTTTGGCGTTCTTCAGGTGTTTCGTTCGGGTTATGGCTTGGATTGTATTCCGGGTTTCTTTCGTTGCTTTCCATGATATTTAGTTTTTAATTGTTCATTAACAATCAACCAAAAACAGTACCAAAATTAACAGGTAAGAAATTTATTTTCAATACAACTACTCCCCCCGTCCGGTGTCTTCACCGGAACATCCAAGAATGCAGTGGTGGGGACACCACCTTTGGGAAGAAAGTTTGTTTAGTACTTACGCACTCACCATGCACAGCTCTTTCAACTTAGCAACCGTAAAATCTACTTCATCTTTAGTATTATACTTAGAGAAGGAGAACCTTACCGATGGCCTGTCAGCGCTGGCGCCGATGGCGGTTAACACGTGCGAGCCGATATCGGAGCCGGAACTGCAAGCACTGCCACCCGAAGCCGAAATGCCGGCAATATCCAGGTTAAATAGCAGCATATCTGCCATGTCCATTTCCGGGAAGGAGGTGTTCAGTACAGTATACAGACTCTTCGCCGGGTCGGTTTCGCCGTTGAAGGCAACACCAGGTATTTCATGTATCATTTTGGCCATCATGTAGCTTTTCAGATCCTGTATGTATGTTTGGTGGGTGCCCATTTCGGTGTAGGCCAGTTCCAATGCTTTGGCAAGGCCGGCTATGCCGTATACGTTTTCGGTACCGCCGCGCATGTTACGTTCCTGTGCCCCCCCGTATATCATCGGGTTAATTTTCACTTTGTGGTTCACGTGCAAAAAGCCAACGCCTTTTGGGCCGTGCAGCTTATGGGCCGCGCATACCATAAAGTGTACTTTCAGCTTCTGCAGATCGTGTGGGTAGTGGCCAACAGTTTGTACGGTATCGCTATGGAAAATAGCGTTGTAAGCCTCGCAGAGGTCGCCTACGCGTTCTATATCGGTAATGGTACCCAACTCGTTATTGGCGTGCATCAGGGATACTAAACTGCGTTCGTTATCCTTCAGTAAGGTTTCGAGGTGGTTATAATCTACGTTGCCTTTACAATCAACATCCACATAGCTTAGTTTGATGGTGCCCGATTTCTCCATCGACTGCAACGTATGGATCACCGCGTGGTGCTCCAGCTTGGTGGTGATAGCGTGGGTAAGCTTATGATCGATAATGCCACAACGGATGGCAGTGTTATCGGCCTCGGTACCACCGCTGGTGAAAAAGATCTCCGCAGGCGATGTATGCAGCAAATTAGCAACCGTTTTGCGCGAACGCTCTATCAGCGTGCGTACTTCGCGGCCATGGGAATGAATGGATGATGGGTTGCCAAACTGGCCTTCCATCACTTTGTACATTTCCTTTAAAACTTCAGGATCGAGGGCGGTAGTGGCTGCATTATCGAAGTAAACGCGCATAGTAGTAAGTGGTGAATGGTGAGTGATGAGTGGTTATTGCTCCGAATTTCCCGGTTTTCAGACTTACCGTCTTCCGGAGTTCGGACTCATACCAACCGTTATAAATTTAATATTTCTTTTATGTCTGCTATGATCTTTTCGGCCAGGTTATTCGCTACCGTTTCCGAATTTGCTTCAGAATAGATGCGGATAATAGGCTCGGTATTCGATCTCCGCAAATGTACCCATTCTTTGTCGAATTCTATTTTCAGGCCATCAATTGTTGAGTGCGGCTGCTTTTGGTATTTCTCCTCAACTTTCAGCAGCAGCGCGTCTATATCCATCTCCGGCGTAAGCGTTATTTTGTTTTTTGAAATGAAGTAACCGGGGTATGAAGCCCTCAGAACGGATACCGGTTTGCCAAATTTAGCCAAATGGGTTAAAAACAAAGCAATACCTACCAACGCGTCGCGGCCGTAATGCAGTTCGGGATAGATGACCCCGCCATTGCCTTCGCCGCCTATAACCGCGCCAACTTCTTTCATTTTATTTACCACGTTCACTTCGCCAACGGCAGCGGCATGGTATTCGCCGCCTTCCTTTTCGGTAACATCGCGCAGGGCCCGGGTGGACGACAGGTTGGATACCGTATTACCTTTATTGTTCTTCAGCACATAATCTGCAACGGCAACCAGCGTATACTCCTCGCCAAACACATTACCATCTTCGCACACAAAGCAAAGGCGGTCCACATCCGGGTCCACAGCTATACCCAGGTCGGCATTTTTCTTGGTTACTTCCTGCGCTAAGGCTACCAAATTCTCAGGCAGCGGCTCGGGGTTATGCGGAAAATTACCATCAGGCTCGCAATACAATTCGTGCACAGTATTTACACCCAGTGCTGTTAACAAGGCCGGCACAAAAATGCCGCCGGTAGAGTTTACGCAATCAATCACTACCTTAAAATCGGCAGCTTTGATGGCTTCTACATCCACTAAAGGCAGGGCCAGTATTTTATCGATATGTTTTTGCAGGTAGCTATCGTCCTTGGTCACTTTACCAAGGACATCTACACCGGCGTATATAAAATCGCTGTTTTCGGCAATTTCTAAAACTTCTTTTCCATCGGCATCGCTGATGAATTCGCCATCGGCGTTCAGCAGTTTCAGGGCGTTCCAATGTTTGGGGTTGTGGCTGGCCGTGAGGATGATACCTCCCGCAGCCTGCTCATCGGGCACGGCAACTTCTACGGTTGGGGTGGTAGATAGGCCGAGGTCTATCACATCAATACCCAAACCCTGTAAAGTGCCTATAACGAGGTTGTTCACCATATCGCCGGAAAGGCGCGCGTCGCGGCCGATAACGATCTTTTTAATGCCCGAACGCTTAACCGCCCAGCTACCGTAAGCCGATGTAAACTTTACAATATCCAAAGGCGTTAAGCCGTCGCCTGCCGCCCCGCCAATGGTACCCCTGATGCCCGAAATTGATTTTATGAGTGTCAAAATGTGCTTTTATTTAAGGTGCAAAAATAAGTTATTTAACCCATAGCATTGTAAACATACCGTAGTTTTAAGGCTCAATTTATTGGCTATATTTGCCCGGTAAACATATTTTATCCGCCAGAAAGCCAATGCCCGATTTCCTTTTACAGCTCGACCGGCATTTATTTTACTTCGTCAATCACGATCTCTCCAACGCGTTTTTCGATTGGATAATGCCTCTGATGCGCAACCCCAGGTTTTGGATCCCGCTGTATATCTTCATTATCGCTTTCTGCATTTACCGCTATAAAAAGCAGGGTGCCATATTGGTACTGATGCTCGCCTTAGCTGCCGGCTTCGCCGATTTTACCAGCGCAACTCTTATTAAAAAACAGGCACAACGCGACAGACCCTGCCGGGATGTAGTAACCGCCCAAACCGTCATTAGCCGGGTGCCCTGCGGAACGGGCTATAGCTTCCCCTCCACCCATGCGACAGACCATTTTGCTCTCGCTATATTTTTATGCCTCGCCTTTTTCAGAAAATGGAAATGGGTTGGCATCGCCGTTATTTTTTGGGCGGTCCTAATTTGTTTTGCGCAGGTTTATGTTGGGGTACACTTCCCAGTAGACGTTACCGCGGGTGCAATTTATGGTGGATTGGTGGGTTGGTTATTTTTCTTCGGATTTAAAAAATGGCAGCCGGACTTTGTGGCGTAGATCCAAACCGACAAACCCCTCCCAAAGGTTATAGACTATCAAAAAACAACATAATTCAATCCTATCAGCCCGCTAAGATTCGCTTCAATTTGGTCATCTTTTTACCCATCGAACATTTTTTTATGGCAAAACAGGGTTAACATAACTTAACACAATTTCAATAATTATTTTTTAATTATTTGATAATCAATAAATAAAAAAAATAAAGGGTTAACATTTTTGGAGGAATAGTCGTGTCACCATAAATGCTAAAACTTCTACTATGAAATCGTAAAGAAACTTAATAAATAAATCTTCTGATGGGCTATTATTCTCTGAGGGGAATTAAAAAAAGAAAAAGGCGCAGTTTGCACATGCGCCCTTCTATATCTTGTTTCCTGATTTAAAAAATCTTGTTTCTAAACTTACGCGCCGCGCATTTTGTCAAGCAGTTCGCTTAACTGGCCGGCCTCTTCTTCGGTAAGGTTTTCACCGAGGATATCGCGGGTTTTAAATTCTTTATCCATTTTGGACAGGATCTCCAACCCTTCATCGCTGATGCGGATATCTACAGCGCGGCGGTCCTTATTGTTAGTGCAGCGCGACACCAATTCCTTTTGTACCAGCCTGTCTACAATGCGGGATGCATCAGACATTTTATCTATCATACGCTCTTTCAGCAGGTTAACGGTTGCCGGCTTTGGGTATTGGCCACGCAGGATGCGCAGTATATTAAACTGTTGCTGGGTTAAATTGTACTGTTCGAACTTTGGGCGCGATATATTGGACATCCAGCCGTAAGTGTACGACAGGTTGATGGCCGCTTTGTGGTAATTATCCTCAAAATTCGTGCTTTTGATATCTTCCTCTATTCCCATTTTAACGCAATACCTTGATTTTGATGCAAATATAACTTATTTATTGTCTTTTTGTTTATCCTCCTCTTCCCGGCCGTAGTTCCAGGGGCAGTGCAGGCATTTGTTTTTGCAGCAGGAGCCGCGTTTTAAATGATATGCTTTTGTGAAAACAAAGTTACCATCCTCGTTGATGTAGTAGTCTACGTTTTCCTGCAGCATTAGTTCAGCAATTTTACAAAAATATCATTTTTAAAATGATCCCGAAGGTGTTTCCCCTCCCCGTGCAAAGTCCAAACCTGTTTTGGTTGGGTTTGTTCTATGGTGTGGAGAATATCGGCCCAGTCGGCATGGTCGGATATAAACAACGTATCCTGTGCGTTTACCTGTAAATTCTTCCATCCCGAAGCAAATAAGCGCTTCACGCCAGTTGCCCGCAAATAACTATCAAACGTAAAAGGCGGCACAATGTATACCCACTCTTCCTGAGTTTTCATCAGCTTGCGCCCATACATCTGGTGTTTGCCCAGGGCGAAACCCAGCTTCTCGTAAATAGCGTTAATGGGCATGATGCGGTGATGCACAAGCACTTTCTTTTGCGGAGCATATTCATTTATCATCCTGATCAAGCGCTGGCTCTTGCCGAGGCTGTAAGCTCCTAACAAGATGTTCACCTTAATATCATTCAGCTTTTTTATTTCCTCAACGGGATCCGGGTGGGCAGTGTTGGGTTCGGCAAAGGTGCTTTCGGTGATCAGTACATCTGCCTTTACAAATTGCATAGGCTCGCAGGTACTGTCGGGTTGCAGTTTATAATCACCTGTATATAAATATCTTGTATCCTTGTATTCCATCAGCACCTGGGCAGAGCCGGGCATGTGGCCGGCGGGAATAAAAGTTATTTGTACTTCTCCAATTTCAAAAGGTGCATTATACGTCGCGGTATAAATTACCTTCCCGGCATTTTTGCCGTAGCGCAGCTGCATAAACGCTACGGTAGCGGCAGTGGCGTACACGCTGGTGTTTCCGCTTACGGCATGGTCTGCATGGGCGTGGGTTATTACGGCTTTAGCTACGGGTTGTTTGGGGTCGAGATAAAAATCGCCATAACCGCAGTAGAGCCCGTCGGCGTCGAAAGAAAGAAAATCGTCTAATATCATTCGTTTTGAGCAAGAGACAGGTATAATTTGTGCAGCTGCAGCACCTGTGGTATTACCAATTTGGTATCGTCGTTAATAATTATATCGTTGGCCAAATCCAGTTTTTGCTCTTCGCTCATCTGGCGGCTGTTGCGTTTTTGCACCTCTTCTTCGCTTACCTTATCGCGCAGCACTACACGCTGCATGCGGATTTTTTCGGGGGCGGAGATCATGAGCGAGCGGTGGCACATTTTGTAGGAATCGCTCTCGAACAGTAATGCAGCCTCCTTTAATACATAAGGCACATCTTTTCGCCCTTTAAATTGCTGTACCCACACCTCAAACGCCCGAAACACAGCCGGATGTACCAACCTGTTCAGCTTTACCAGCTCTTCTTCGTTATTAAAAACAATGCCAGCGATATGCTTGCGGTTAAGCGTTCCGTCGGCCAGGTAAGATTCGGCACCGAAGGCTTCTTTAATACCCTCCACCAAAACAACATCTTTCACCATCAGCTTTTTGGCCTCGTCATCCGCATAAAAAACGGGGATGCCCAGTACCTCAAATATTTTGCAAACCGTAGTTTTGCCACTGCCTATATTGCCGGTGATGCCTACTTTAAACATTACTTTTTAACGATGAAATCCACATTTTGTGGTTCTATTTTCACTATTTTACTGTACGATGGCAGGTGGTTAAGCCTTACCGTTAACACTCGGTAGCCCTGCTTCCACTGGTCCAGATCGGCCACGGCCTCAAAATCATCCTCGTTCATATCGGGATAATCCTTTAGCGAAGTAGTGAACGTAACCCGTACTTTTTGCGGAAATATCTTAACATCATAAAAGTTATGATTGTTGATGATCTTAACGGGGATCTGCATGGTTTTCTCGGTAAATTCGTCTACCGGGATACTCACAAAAACGCTTTTAGGCAGCACATTGAGGTTACCCTCGCCGGAAGGCACCAGGTTTACCCGCGACCTGAAACTTTCGCTAACGTCGTTTAAATTAACCGAATCGGTTCGCCAGTATTGGATCTTAGCCAGCACTTCGGCAGGGCCACTAATGGTAACGTATGCAGGCTTCATGCGTATAGCACCAGACTGTGCAAACTGCCGCTGGTAATGCAACGCCGTTACAAGTTTTACCGGTACACGCTTGATGAGCCGGTTTGAGAAATCGAAATAAAGCGTATCGGGGTTAAGGGCAACAATTTGGTGGTCGAGGTCCTTCTTATCGTTTATTTGGTTTAGCTGCGCGCTTAAAACTACATAGTTTTTATTTTCGAGGGTGCTAAGATCTACCGTAACAGCCTTGTTCTCGCCGATCATCTGCGAAAACAGCATCTTCCAGCCGGTACCCTGCACTGTTGCGTTTATGGTATCAGGCTGAAGTGAATGAAATGCACGCCGCTGCGGGGTATTCTTAAAACTGAGGACACGCTTAACAGTGTACTTATATGGATTTGATAGCACTGTAAATAACCAGGCAACTAAAGCAACCACCAGGCAGGTAACAAACGCGGATAACCGCCTGCGCTCAATTGCCGATAATTTGATTATTGCCATTACTTTGAGGTAAAGGGTTAAAGGTGAAAGGGCAAAGGTAAACCCAATAGCTTAAAATAATAAAAAAGAAAGGCGAAAGGCTGGCTATATCTTGTTAAGCCAACTTTTCGCCTTTTACCTTTATGCCTGTTATCTGCTTATTTAACTACTGCAGGGGTATTTAAAGCTTTAGATTCTTCTAAAGAGATAGCCGATTTGCTGAAACGGATGCGGCCACCGTTCTCTACTTCAATTAAAAAAGTAGTATCGGCAACTTCGTATATTTTACCGTGGATACCGGAGGTGGTAATCACCTTATCACCTTTTTTAAGCTCTTCAACGTATTTCTTCTGATCTTTCGCTTTTTTCATTTGCGGGCGTATCATGAAAAAATAAAATACTACCGCAATTAACCCGAACATGATGAACTGTGGGTTTATGCCTAAAATACTTGGGGCTGCTGCCTGTAAAAAAATAGTTGCTGTCATTTTTAAGTTTATATATTAATTAGTTTGTTACCTCGCCAATAAGATGCACCATGCTTTGTGCAGGGTTGGTATTGGCGGTAACGGTTATCTGTTTATCCTGCAGGCCCATTTTACCTATACTGCTAAAAGTAACTTTTACAGCACCATCGGCACCCGGCTGTATAGGTGTTTTTGGCCACTCGGGTTTTGTACAACCGCACGTGGCTATAGCATCCTTAATAATTAAGGGCGATTTGCCGGTGTTGGTAAATTTAAACTCGTAAGTTACTTTATCGCCCGTTTTAATTTTACCAAAATCGTGCGATTCTTTTTCAAACTTCATCACCGGCGCGTTGGTAGCGCTTACATTATCGGCAGTTGCAGCACCTCCTGTTTTGGTAGATGAGTTACATGCCGAAAACAACATCGCGGCAACCATGGTACATAAGATCAGTTTTTTCATTATATGTTATTCTATTAATCCTCTGCCTATTTTCTTTACCTTATTCTCTGCTTTCAGCTCAAACAAAATCTTGTCTAATATACCGTTTATAAACGAATTACTTTTAGGTGTACTAAACTCTTTGGAGATCTCCAGGTACTCGTTAATGGTAACCTTAACCGGGATGGACGTAAAATTAATAAATTCTGTAATAGCCATCTTCATTAATAAGGTATCCATCATCGCGATACGGTCGGGCTCCCAATTCTGCGTTTTCTGGGCGATAAGTTCCTGGTATGGCGTATCAAACCTAATGGTTTGCTCAAACAGGTTTACTACAAAATCCCTGTCCTCAACCCAATTGCCGCTAATTTCGGCCAGGTGGTTTTCCTTAGGATCATCGTAGGCAAAGTTTTTAAATGTTTTGGCAATAAGCGCCTGCAATACCTCTCTATCTACCGGCCAGTAAATAAACTTATCTTCAAAAACCTGCTCGGCAAGTGATGATTTAAGGATAACTTTTTTGAAGATGAATTTGATAATGTCTTTATCGCTACCGATGGTGTCGTCGGTTTTCGCCAGGTATTCGGCGTAATCTGTAGAGTTTTTCAAGGTAGTGAACAACGATTTCGCTAATTCGGGATCAAACGACCAGTCTACTTTGTATTTTTTTAGCGAGACCAGGTATTCTTTATTATCGCCAAGTGAAGTAAAAAACCTGTTGCTTAATATTTTAAGATTGGGGTTTAAGTCATCGGCCGTTGGTAAGTGCTTATTGGATCTTTCTTCCGCGTCGCGCTCGGTGTAGGATATTACTTCGCTGATCAGCGACAGCATCCAGATGTACATTTCAAATACCTGGTCTATACTGCTTAAAAGCTGTTTCTCGTGATGTTTAATGTCGCGTGAGTCCGATTGGTGGTACGCATACAACGATTGTAATACTTTTACCCTAAGGTGCCTTCTGTTTAACATTTGTAAGAACGATTATGCCGCCCGGTGGCTGGCTGTTTATGATAATTATTAATAGGTTGACTTTACTTTTTTAATATCTGAAATACGTTTTTCGGCAATTTTGTTTGCAGCATTTATAGTAGAAATATTTTCGGCTTTCGATAGTTTTAAAACATTGCGCGTTGCCTCGTAAATATTCTCAGTAAGCTGCATCGTTCGCTTTTTGCTAAAACCCATCAGTTCAGAATAGCAGTTGATGATGCCGCCCGCGTTTATAACGTAATCTGGCGCAAACAGGATGCCTTTATCCAGCAGCATCTGACCGTGCAGTGCCTCATCCTGTAACTGGTTATTGGCCGAACCTGCTATAATAGGGCATTGCAGCTTGGCAATTGTTTGGGTGTTAATGGTGGAGCCTAAGGCGCAGGGCGCGTAGATATCGGCACTGATATCAAATATCGAATTGTTTGATACCGCTTCGGCACCGTATTTTTTTGATACCTGGCGGGTACGCTCATCGTTAATATCGCTCACGTAAACCTTGGCGTTCTCCTCGCGCAGCAATTTTACCAAATGCTCGCCTACGTGGCCAATCCCTTGCACAATAACAGATTTGCCGGTTACGCTATCGTGGCCATAAAGCTCTTTAATGCAGGCTTTAATCCCCATATAAACGCCCAACGCGGCAATAGGCGCAGGGTCGCCGCTGCCACCCATGGTTTCGGGCACGCCGGTAACATGCTGGGTTTCCATGCGGATGTACTCCATATCGCGCGGATTGGTACCTACATCCTCGGCGGTAATAAATTCGCCATTAAGGTTTTTAATGAACCTGCCGAACTTGCGCAATAAAGCTTCTGTTTTATCCTTACGGGAATCGCCTATGATAACCGCTTTACCCCCACCGAGGTTTAAACCCGCGATAGCCGATTTATACGTCATGCTTTTGGATAAGCGTAATACATCCTGTAAGGCCTCCTGCTCGGTTTTGTAGGCCCAAAAGCGGGTTCCACCCAAAGCAGGGCCCAATGTGGTATCATGAATAGCGATGATGGCCCTCAACCCGGTATCCGGATCGCTGCAAAACACAACTTTTTTGTGGCCGAGAGCGTCGAGCTGGTTAAAAATACTATCGGTTGGTTGTTGCAAAGACATTACAGAACGGCAAAAAATTATTCGTTTTTCAGTTATGCAAAAGTAGAGGTTTTTTTTAGGTTGGCAAAGTTTAGTTGTTTGTTAACACAGGAAGTCAGGTTATCGGGACGTTCGAAAATGGATTTCACTAAAATCCTGCCTTTTTTATGACAAAGGTTGCTCGCCAAAATGAGACAACGTCATCGCTTTTTAATACTTTTGGTCTCCGTCTTTCGGACTCATACCAATGAAAGCACTCGCGTACCTCAATAAATTCTTTTATAAATACCGCTGGCGATTGGTACCGGGCGTGCTGTTTGTTATTATATCAAATATATTTGCCGTGCTGCCTGCGCAGGTGGTTCGGGTTGCGTTCGATCTGGTTACCGAAAACATTAGCACTTACCAGCTTTTCAGCGGCTTTAACCGGCAGGAGATGATCTATGATATCTTTGGCTCCAGCCTGCTGCTTTTTGGTTTGCTGGTTCTCATACTGGCTTTACTGCGTGGCCTGTTCCTGTTTTTTATGCGACAAACGATCATACTAATGTCGCGCCATATCGAATATGATATGAAGAACGAGATCTACAGCCATTACCAGCGCTTATCGCTTGCCTTTTACCGCCGCCACAACACCGGCGACCTAATGAACCGCGTTACCGAGGATGTTAGCCGGGTGCGCATGTATCTGGGGCCGGGCATTATGTACAGTATTAATACGGTGATCCTTTTCATACTGGTTATTTACGCCATGCTTACCGTGAACGTTCGGCTAACGGTATTTTCGATAATGCCGTTGCCTGTTTTAGCGGTTATTATTTTTTATGTAAACACCATTATAGAGCATCGCAGCGAAAAGATCCAACAGCGTCTTTCTGGCTTATCCAGCTTTGTGCAGGAGAACTTTTCGGGCATCAGGGTGATCAAATCTTACGTTCGCGAAAGTTTTGTGCGCGAAAAATTCGCTGCCGAAAGCGAGGATTATAAAACCCAAAGCATGGCCATGGCCAAGGTACAGGCCATGTTCTTCCCATCCATGCTGCTGCTTATCGGTCTCAGTAATGTGATCACCATGTACATTGGCGGCGTGGAGGTAATGAAGGGCAACATCACCGCCGGTAACATAGCCGAATTTATTGTATACCTTAATATGCTTGCCTTTCCGGTGATATCGCTGGGCTGGGTAACCTCGCTGATACAGCGTGCCGCGGCATCACAAAAGCGGATAAACGAATTTTTGCATGAGGAGCCGGAGATACGGTCGCCCGATGCTTTACCGCATACACTGGCGGGCAAAATTGAGTTCAGGGAGGTATCGTTCACCTACCCGGATACCGGCATACAGGCCCTAAAAAGTGTATCGTTTGTAGCAAACCCGGGCGAAATGGTGGCCATCATTGGCCGTACCGGCTCGGGGAAATCTACCATCGGCAACATCATCATGCGGATGTACGATACCACCAGCGGGCAGGTTTTGATAGATGATAAGCCACTTACCCAACTCCGTCTGGATAACTACCGCTCGCAAATCGGCTTTGTACCACAGGAGGTTTTCCTGTTTTCGGATATCATATCGCACAACATCGCTTTCAGTGCCGATGTGCTGGATATGCCCCGTGTAGAACAGGCCGCTAAAGATGCCGCCGTTTACCAGAATATTATGGAGCTGGAAAAAGGTTTTGAAACGCTGATAGGCGAACGTGGCGTTACGCTTAGCGGTGGGCAAAAACAGCGCGTAAGCATTGCAAGGGCCATTGTAAAGCAACCACAGGTATTAATTTTTGATGATTGCCTTTCCGCTGTTGATACCCGCACCGAAGAAGAGATATTGAGCAACCTTGGGCGCATTATGCAGGATAAAACCAGCATCATCATATCGCACCGCATCTCTACCATCAAAAATGCCGACAAGATATTGGTAATAGATAATGGCGAAATTATTGAGCAAGGCACCCACCATGAGCTGATGGAACTGAGGACAGCTTACTTTGAGCTGTACGAAAAGCAATTGCTGGAGGAAGAAGAAAAGCCTGCGATTGATAATTAAATTGACGCTACGTTAGCAGCGAAGGCACCCTTTGGGCCAACAGTACGCTCGTAACTAACCCTGTCGCCTTCTTTTAAAATTTTGGCGTAATTAGTTTCAATCGCGCTGAAATGCGTAAAAATATCTTCGCCGCCATCATCAGGCGTAATAAAGCCAAAGCCTTTGGTATTGTTAAACCACTTTAATGTTCCGGTTGCCATATTTATAGATATTTGTTTCAGTATTACTGATGCATGTTGGCAATATAGCTATTAAGAATTAAAGCCCAATTTGTTTTAAATTTAACAATCGCCGTACATATACGTCCGATAATAGTTTTATTAAATATTCAATATTGTTACAATTAATAGTTGCGCTTTAAAAATTTAATTATATTTATCCCAACCAAAACTATTACGATTACGATTTATGGGAGATTTTGACAACAGAGAGCGTGAAGAGGTGCACTCGAAAAAGGTGAGAGCCGGGAAGAGAACTTATTTTTTTGACGTAAAGGCAACCCGGTCTAACGATTATTATGTTACGATCACTGAAAGCAAAAAGCGTTTGGAAGACGGGGTTTTTATAAAGCACAAAATATTTTTATACAAAGAAGATTTTGAAAAATTTGCCGAAGGACTGAAAGAAACGGTAGATTATATAAAAGACCACCAGGAAGTTACAGAGAAACGATACGAGTTTAGCGAAAGCCCCGAAGTGGCCAAAGCTGACGAAGATTTCTCATTTTAAGAACAGGCCCTAATTTAAACCTGAATATTACAAGCAAAAGTACCCCGCCCAAAAGGCAGGGTATTTTTGTTTAAGGTTAAGCCGTATTTACAACAAAACACCATTCATAAATGCCACAGCAACGCTGAAATAGATAATGAGTCCGGTAACATCTACCAGGGTGGCCACAAAGGGCGCCGAAGAAGTTGCAGGGTCGGCGCCGAGTTTCTTTAAAAGCAAGGGCAGCATGGAGCCGGCCAGCGAGCCCCAAAGCACCACCCCTATCAGTGAAAAACCGATGGTAAGGCCAACCAGCATCCAGTGCGGGCCATAAAGCGTGCTAAACATGCTGAAAGCCGCTATTCTTAAAAAACCGATAATACCCAGGGTGATCCCGAGCATTAGCCCGGAGATGATCTCGCGGCGCATTACGCGCCACCAATCGGCAATGGTTACTTCGCCCAGGGCCATAGCCTGTATAATTAATGTTGATGCCTGCGAGCCGCTGTTGCCCCCGCTGGAAATGATCAATGGAATAAATAATGCCAGCACCACTGCTTTTTCGATAGCGTGCTCAAAAAAGCCCATGGCGGTAGCGGTAAGCATTTCGCCTAAAAATAGTATCACCAACCAGCCTACGCGTTTTTTCACCAGGCGGAAGAGGTTGATATCCAGGTAAGGCTCGTCCAATGCTTCGGTACCACCAATCTTCTGGATATCTTCGGTATATTCTTCGTTGGCTATCCACAGGATATCATCAACGGTAACAATGCCTAACAATATATCTTCTTTATCGGTTACCGGCAAAGCGGTACGGTTATTCATCCTGAATACGTTGATAGCATCCTGTTGCGGGTCGCTGGCGCTGAGGGCTATCAGGCGTCCGTCCATCAGGTCGCTTACCTTTGTTTCAGGTTTCACCAGCAAGATCTCGCGGATACGGATATCATCCAGCAGTACGCCGTTCTCGTCTATCACATAAATAACATCAATGGTTTCGGAGTTTTTACCGTACCGGCGGATGTGTGACAGCACACGCGTTACATCCCATGTTTTTTTAACAGCGATATAATCGGGTGTCATCAAACGGCCAACGCTGTCTTCCTCATATCCTAAAAGTGATAGGGCTTCTTTACGGTCGGCGGGACTGAGGTGAAGAATGAGGTTTTTTACGGCATCGCCATGCAATTCGGCAAAAAAAGCGGTACGGTCATCCGGTGGCAGCGCGTTAACTATTTCGCCAACTTTTTGCCCGGTTAATTTTTTGATGATGCGCTCCTGTGTGGGGAAATCGAGGATGCGGAAAACATTTACCGCCCGGTTGAGCGATAAGATAGCGATGAATTTAGGGCCGTGCTCGGGAAGTTCGCCTATAAGTTCTTCTACGTCAGATATATTGAGATTATTCAAATATTCCTGTAGCTGCGTTGTATCTTTCTGCTCCAGTAACAATTCTATCCGCTCAACCATCTCTTCCATAAAAAACCCTCTTGCTTACATCTTTTAACCTGATTTATGCCTTGTATTAGCGCTGGCAAAAGTCGTTTATTTTTTCAAATTACAAGCCTTTTTTTCTGTTATCTTTGCAGCCGATTTGAGTTGGCAGTTTACAGTTTCCGGTATGCAGTCAAAATTCAATTTTTGAGTTTAGGAATTAGAATTTAGAATTTTAAAATACATGGGTTTACAATGTGGTATAGTAGGTTTGCCAAATGTGGGTAAGTCGACACTTTTTAACTGTTTATCAAATGCAAAGGCGCAAGCGGCCAATTTCCCGTTCTGTACCATAGAACCAAATGTGGGTGTAATAACCGTACCTGATGAGCGCTTAACTAAGCTCACCGAGATAGTGAACCCAAAAAGCGTGGTGCCAAACGTTATTGAGATAGTAGATATTGCCGGCCTTGTAAAAGGTGCCAGCAAAGGCGAAGGTTTGGGTAACCAGTTTTTGGCCAACATCCGTTCTACCAACGCCATCATCCATGTGTTGCGTTGTTTTGATAATGATAATGTAATACACGTGGACGGCTCGGTTGATCCTATCCGCGATAAAGAGATCATTGATACCGAACTGCAGTTGAAGGACCTTGATTCGATAGAAAAAAAGATCTCTAAAATAGAGAAAATGGCCAAAACGGGTGGCGATAAAGAAGCTAAAAAGGCTTACGATGTGCTTACCATTTACCGCAACCACCTGCTGGAAGGTAAAAGCGCCCGTACCGCCCCTGTTGCAGAAGAGGACCAAGAATATATTGCCGATATATGGCTGCTTACCGCAAAACCGGTAATGTACGTTTGTAACGTTGACGAAGGTTCTGTTGTGAGCGGTAATGCGTATGTGGAACGTGTAAAAGCTGTTGCAAAGCAAGAGAACGCCGAAGTATTGATCATCTCGGCCCAAATTGAAGCAGAGATTGCAGAAATGGAATCTTACGACGATCGCCAGATGTTTTTATCAGACTTAGGCTTAACCGAATCTGGCGTAACGCAGCTGATAAAAGCGGCTTACCGCTTGCTAAACCTGGCCACTTACTTTACTGCCGGTGTGCAGGAAGTACGCGCCTGGACCATCACCAAAGGCTTTACCGCACCGCAGGCGGCAGGTGTTATCCATACCGATTTTGAAAAAGGTTTTATCCGTGCCGAGGTTATTAAATACGAGGATTTTGTAAAATACAACGGCTCTGAAGCTGCTATTAAAGAAGCCGGTAAAATGGGCGTAGAAGGTAAAACCTATATAGTTGCAGACGGCGACGTGATGCACTTTAGGTTTAACGTTTAGTCCCCTAACTCCCTGAAGGGGGAATAATATAATATCGAACACCGAATTTTGAATGACGAATGATGAAGGGTTTTTACTTCGGAGTTTGGGGTTCAGCATTCGGTGTTCGGCGTTTAAAGGCTGCATCAAACGGGTGTAAAAAAAATCTGGAACAGGATTTAGACTGCACAGTTAAAAAAAATATTACCTTTAAAAAAACTGCATTGTTATGAAGAAAGTACTTTACCTATGTTCGGCTTTATTTATTTTGAGCGCATGGAACATTTTGGATACCCCGAAGAGACGCTTCGTTGACGTAGCCGGAATAGACTCCACCATAAAACCCGGCGATAACTTCTTTCGTTTTGTAAACGGCAGATGGTACGATACCGTAAAAATTGCTGATGATCAATCTGGTGTAGGTTCTTACTCGTTCCTAAATATCCCGCAAAAGCAACTGCTGCAAACCATATTGGATAGCGTTTCAAAAACTAAAAATACGATGGGAAGTATAGACCAAAAGGTAGGCGATTTTTACGCCTCCGGAATGGACACCATCACCATCAACAAACGCGGATACCAGCCTGTTGCGCCAATACTTGCACGTATTAATGCAATCAACAGCGTTCCGTCGCTCATGAAATTTGTTGCAGATGAAGCAAAAACAGGCAACTCCTCCAT
The DNA here is from genome assembly GCF_004054195.1 of Mucilaginibacter gilvus. Classification (GTDB taxonomy): domain Bacteria; phylum Bacteroidota; class Bacteroidia; order Sphingobacteriales; family Sphingobacteriaceae; genus Mucilaginibacter; species Mucilaginibacter gilvus. Next base: position 163,762 of record NZ_SBIW01000001.1, read on the forward strand.
CATCGGCTTTAGTATTTCGCCGGATAATAAGAACAGCGGCATCAACATAGCCCATGCTTACCAAAGCGGCACCGGCTTGCCTGAAAAGGGTTATTATTTTAAAATAGATTCATCTACGCTGCACGCTCAGCAGGCTTATAAAAAATACATCAGCACCCTGTTTCAGTTAACGGGCAGTATCCCTGCCGCTTCAACCAGGAATGCAGCTATTTGTTATAACCTCGAAAAACAAATTGCCGAATCACACAAATCAAATATCGAGTTAAGGGATATCAAAGCCAATTACAATAAAATAGCTATTTCATCCCTCCGCAAAACCCAGGCTAATATAGGCTGGGCAGCATTGCTTGCCAACTTAGGCGCAAAAACCGATTATATTGATATGGCGCAACCTGCTTATTACAATAAGTTAAATGCGCTGCTAAGATCCGTTCCTATAAATGATTGGAAAACTTATTTAAAAGCCAACACCCTTATCAATTACGCGGCAACATTGAGTAAACCATTTGTGAATGCCTCTTTTGAGTTTCGTAAGGTGCTATCCGGCCAGGCCACTCAAAAATCGCGCAGGCAAATCATCACTGATGATGTAGATAACTACTTAGGGCAGGCATTAGGTCAGCTGTATGTAAAACGATATTTTAATGAGGATGCCAAAAAACGTGTGCTTGTGCTGGTAAACAACCTGCAAAAATCGTTCGAGAACAGGATAAACCATCTCGACTGGATGAGTGACAGCACCAAACAAAAAGCAAAAGAAAAACTATACTCCATCACCAAAAAACTCGGCTACCCGGACAAATGGCGTAATTACGACAGGGTACAGATCAACAGGAACAGGTACTTTGAAAACGTACTCTCTCTCAACCAAAACGATTACCAGGTTCAACTGGCAAAACTGAATAAGCCGGTTGATAAAACGGAATGGGGCACAACGCCTTCTACGGTTACAGCTTACTATAATCCATCTTTCAATGAGGTCGTTTTCCCGGCAGGGATCCTGCAGTTCCCTTATTTTGATTTTTCGGCAGATGATGCCATTAACTATGGCGGCATTGGGATGGTAATTGGCCACGAAATGACCCACGCATTTGACGACCAGGGCGCACAATTTGATAAGGACGGCAACGTAAAAAACTGGTGGACAAAAGAGGATTACGAAAAGTTCAAAGCGAAAACAAGCCAGGTAGTTAATTTATATAGCTCGTTTACCGTTTTAGATACGGTGCATGTAAAAGGGCCTTTAACCCTGGGTGAGAACACAGCGGATAATGGCGGTATTGCTATAGCATACGACGCTTTTAAGATGACAGAACAAGGAAAGGGTTCTGTTAAAATTGATGGTTTTACGCCCGACCAACGTTTTTTTCTGTCGATAGCCCGGATATGGCGGGTGAAAACAAGGGACGCGTTCCTTCGCACCTATGTAAATACCAACCCGCATTCACCGGCTATGTGGCGTGTAAATGGCCCGTTGATGAATTTCGACCCATTTTATAAGGCGTTTAACGTAAACGAAGGTGATAAAAACTATAAACGCGAAGATCAAAGGATTAAGATATGGTAGCAAGTACAAGGCCCTGAACTGCTGTACCCAACCGGACAAGTATCCGTAGGCGTTTCCCGGCCGGTATTTGGTAAAAAAAGCGTCTTAAAATTCAGCGCCCGCGATGTATTCTACACCAACGCCGTGGAAGGCTTTACCACCTTCCCCAATGCTACCGAGTATTTTTTACTGCGGAGAGATAGCCGGGTGTACAGCTTATCGTTCACGTACCGCTTTGGGAAGCAATATAAAACCGTAAAACGCTCCCGCGGCAGCGCAGGCGACGAGATAGACAGAGTTGGGAACGGGTAAACGAAATTTTGTCTGAACTCGAATTAAACGAAATTTAAGAATTTATAGAATTTTGATAGTTAACGGAATAAATTCTGTCCATTAGTTAATTCCACAAAATTCGAGTTCAGACATTCAGGATGCAGAATTATCCTATATTTGCGCAGATTTTGTTTCCGTAGTTCAATGGATAGAATTATGGCCTCCGAAGCCGTCGATATGAGTTCGAATCTCATCGGAAACACAAAAACGCCCTGCTGAATTTTCAGCCGGGCGTTTTGCTTTAATATTGGATCGATTTAAAATTTGCGGAAACTTTTATAGTTACCGTTTGTACTTATAAGTATAAAACGCTCAGCTATGGATAACGCAACCGTCAACCACCTCAACATCCCATCCTTAGGTATTACAACCGATAACGGCCAAACCCTTAATGTATATTTTGAGCCGATGAACGCAACTCTCGCCGATTGCGAAAACTGCCCGGTGTATGCTATTTACCGCGCGAAGAATAAAAACGACAGTATTTTTAACCACCTCAGCATTCCCGGCGAAATTGGCGATAACATCCCCGGTTTGGATAACATCAACCAAAAAGATTACCTCGGAGAAATTAACTTCAACGCGAACGGCGAGTGGGAATATGATGGCGAAAAATTATCTGCGGCAGAGCAACTGCAAGTTGCAGAACATATACAAGCGCAGCTATAAAATTACCGGGGCTATAAAACATCAGTGACTTTTTTTGTCGCAGGTGATTGATTCAAACTTTTTCTGAAACCGAAAATAACGGCCACAATAAGCCCAAGGTTAAAAGCAATGCTGAAATTCAACATGCCTAACCCTATAGATGCACCAATGATGAAGCCAACCAAGGCTCCCTTGTAAGAAAAGTTTTTTGCAAGAAATATCATGGCTACATTGGTTAAGGTTAAATGGTGGGTTAATTTAGCTTTAAAAATAACGCCAACCAAACCTTAGCAATGTAATATGCCGCTGTAATTATGCGCTTGCCACCAACCTGCTTACGCTGCGGTAAACATAGTTATTGAAAATATGCCTGCGGGCAAATCTTCCCGGCGAATCGGCGTTGATGAGCTTCACATAAACCGCTTTAGGTACATCAAAGTACTCATATTCGCTGCCATCTAAAAAACTCACTTTAAGCACCTGCGATTTGTATTCAAAATCGGCTATGTTAGATGAGGAAGTAGTAAGGGTGTAATCGGCAATAGTTTGGTCACGGGTTTCAGGCGCAATGCTTACCAAAAAGTGGTACGCTTCTATGATGGTTTTGCTTTTTTCTTCCGCAGCTTCCTTTTCCTCAGCACTATGCTGAAATTTATCAGGGTGCCAGGTTTTCATCATACCGCGGTAAATGGTTTTTAATTCCTGCAGTTCCGCAGCCTCGTTAACGCCCAAAAGCTTCCTGTAATCTACTATTTTTTTCATGCTTATTTTTATTCGTATGCTTATTAACGTTGAAAATGAAGCAGATATAGCTTATCACCTTCGCAGAAAATACGCCGCAAAGGTACGGTTTTTAAATTTGCTGTGCAATGCATTTTAAGATATTGGCGCTCAACCATTACCCGCTCAACAAAAAGTAAATTACAATATGCAACCTTAGCAAACGTTTTATATTTGTACGAAAACCCTTATTCATATGAAGTTATTAAGATCAACTATCCTCGCGGCTGCTATTTTATCAGCGGTTGTTTTGTTCCCGGCCTGTAAAGCCAAAAAAGCGGTAGTTGCCCAGGCACCTGCTCCTGTAGCCGAACCTGCAAAACCCGCACCGGTAGAAACGCCGAAACCTACCCCACCTATGGCCGAAACACCGGCACCTGCCCCTGCTCCACCGAATTACAGTTTCAGCAATATTCAGTTTGAGTTTAACTCGGGGATCCTGAAAACAGATTCGTACCCGGTGCTTGACAAAGCTGTTTCAGAAATGAAGAAAGACCTTTCGGTTAAGTTTATACTGAATGGAAATTCATCTGCCGAAGGCAGCGATGCGCATAATATGGAACTTTCTGTTGAACGTGCTACTGCAGTTAAACTATATTTAACAAACAGCGGTATCAGCAGCGATAATTTAACCGTAAAAGGCTGGGGCGAAAGCAAACCCGTTGCCGATAACAAAACAGAAGAAGGCCGCGTGCTGAACCGCCGTGTAGAGATCAAAAAACAATAATATTACTCAAACCGGTAATATGAGCATAAAAAAGGGAGCCAGATCGGCTCCCTTTTTTTATGGTTTAACTTAAGGCGCTTACCAGGTATTCGCGGCAAACTTTTACTTCCCTTACCGCGTCCGAGCCGGCGGGGATGTTATACTCCAGCTCAATAGTGGCGGGAAATTTATATTTATTGGTTTTCATTAAAGCCATTACCTCTTTTATAGCGGTATCACCAGTTCCCCAAGGTGCATTGGGTCCGTTGTTAAATTTGCGGTCCTTAATGTGCATACTGGTTATCCTGTCGTGGTATTTCTCGATGAACGGAACAGGGCTGCTGCTGGTCCCCGAAGCATAATGACCAATATCCAGGTTAATACCGTTATATTCCGACTGGCTAAGCGCGGTATCCCAAAGCGTTGGGGTAGCCTGAGTGTGCGCATGGTAGCCCACTATCATTTTATGCTTAGTTGCCAAATCGCCAAGGCGCTTGGTTTGCTCATCATCCGGCAGTTCTACCGTAACATGGTTTACCCCCAAGGCCTTACCGGCTTTGAAAGCGTATTCTATTTCCGCGTCGGTATTTTTCTTACCCAAGGCGTTTGGTTTCCAGGCGTAGATCTTAACGCCTGCATTTTTATACATTTTGCGCAGCTCAACAAACTTATCCATCGGCGCGTTGGCACGCCACTCTGCCAAACGCATAGGGAAATCAGCATTGACGGCTGTTTCTTCGGCTGTTGGCGATCTGCCATACACCCCGGCCCTTTTTGGCGCACCGGCATAAGCTTCCGCCGCATCGCCCATCAGTTCTATGGCGTTGATGTTACAGTCTATACAGTATTTCAACAAATCCTCTGCCGTACCCGGCATACTGCGAAACGAATAGGTAATAACGCCTATCTGCACGCCATTTACCATGGAATTCGGCTTATCGGCACTGTTTAATAAAGCGCCTGCGAATGAGGACTTCGACAAAAATAAAAGGCCTGTTGCAGCAATAGCGCCGCTGCCAATAAACCTGCGCCTGCTTAGGTGATGCTTTTCCATAAAATTTAAACTTGTTTGGGTAATAATGTTGGTTAACCAAAGTTATTAATTTAATGATACCGGCAAACTTTGTATTAAAGTGTTACCATGACACATTGAGTTTTGGTGAGTGGAGAATAGAGAATGTTTTTAATACGGTGCAAGAAAAAGCAAATTTCGGGGAGATTTTGAGCAATATATGTACAATTTGATAACGCTGATGATGAACGTCCAGCTGCGTCCAATGCGTCCAGGCGTGTCTAACTTTTAAAAACTGGACGCTCAAACACCTATAAAAAATTGATTGCCTGTTTAATTGCCTAAACTAAATAGCTGCGCACCATTTAATTATTATACCTTTACGGCTTACGCATGGAAGAAAGAAAATATTTAACAACCTGGAAGCGGTACATTCCGGTTATCCGTCTGCATCTTAAAAAGAGCCTTAACGAAGAACAAAGCTTCAAATTGAATATAACCGATTTTGAATCGGCGGGCGACCGCGGCAAATCCGGCTATACCTTTAATTTAAGCATGGAAAACGGTAAGGTGATCAACAACATCAGCGGATCGGCCGTAGCGCGCGACCTTTATGAAGCCCTTAAGGCAGATGAAGCCATTAAAGCTTTTCTGCAAGACAGGAGCATCAAAATATCTGTAGGGAAATCTTTCCTGCTGACCATAAAAACCACCCACGTTTCGAGCTATAAAACAGAAACATCCCAGGAATAAGGGGCGCTGGCTGCGGGCAACAACACCACTTCGAAAATTGTTTTAAAAAAATAATAATTTTAAAAACAACCTATAGGAGTACGTGTTTTACTACTATGTCTCCAATTTTCCCAGCCGGTAATGTAATTACATTGCCGGGCAATGTTGCACCAGAAGGCGATAACTTATTTGCTGCCCGGGTGTTAGATAATTTGCCTGTTGCCGTTTACAATTGCAATGCACATGGTTTTATTACCTCTTATAACCTCGCGGCTGTTAAACTCTGGGGGCGTACCCCTCAAATTGGGAGAGATCTTTGGTGCGGATCGTGGAAAATATACAATCCGGATGGTAGCCCCATGCCGCTTGATAATTGCCCCATGGCCAAAACGCTTGCCACTGGCATTGCGGTAGAGGGAGAAGAAATTTTAATTGAGCGCCCCGATGGAAGCACCAGGTATGTGCTCCCCCACCCGGTTCCTATTTATGCCGGTAATAAACTCATTGGCGCCACAAACACGCTTATTGATATTACCGAACACAAAGCCGATGAAACCAAGCAGGCCGTGCTTGCCGCGATAATTGAGTCGTCAGACGATGCTATTATCAGCAAAACGCTCGATGGCATTATTACCAGCTGGAACAGGGGTGCAGAAAAGCTATTTGGTTATAGTGAGGCAGAGGTAATTGGCAAACACATCAGCATCCTGATCCCGCACGATCGCTTACAGGAAGAGGCGGTTATCATCGAAAAAGTGCGCAATAGCGAAAAGGTTGACCATTTTGAAACCATACGCCTAAACAGTAAGGGTGCCGAGATTCCCATTTCTCTTACCGTTTCGCCTATTAAAAACAAAAAAGGCTTAATTATTGGCGGTTCGAAGATAGCGAGGGACATTAGCAAGCAAAAGCAGGCCGAAACAGACTTGCAACGCTATGCCGATAACCTGGAGATTCTAAACTCGGTTGGCCGTTTAATATCGGCAGAGTTGGATATCCAAAGCATCCTGCAAAAAGTTACTGATGCTACAACTCAACTTACGGGTGCTGCATTTGGCGCGTTTTTTCACAACCTGGTAGATAAAAAAGGCGAATCGTACATGCTGTATACCTTATCGGGGGCGCCGAGAGAAGCATTTGAAAAGTTTGGAATGCCGCGTAATACGCAAATTTTTCATCAAACCTTTAGCGGAGCTGGCATTGTTAGGGTAGACGATATTACCAAAGACCCCCGCTACGGCCATAATCACCCACATAAGGGTATGCCCGAGGGGCACTTGCCTGTGGTGAGTTACCTGGCCGTACCTGTAACTTCCAAATCGGGAGCGGTATTAGGAGGGCTATTCTTTGGCCATCCACAGCCGGGAAAATTCACAAGTGAACACGAAAAATTGATCAGCGCAGTGGCGGCACATGCTTCGGTTGCGCTTGATAATGCGAAACTATATGAAGAGATAACGTTGCTCAACTCCAAAAAAGATGATTTTATTGGGATGGCCAGCCACGAACTGAAGACACCAGTTACCAGCATACAGGGATACCTGCAAATAGTTGAACGGAGCTTAGCCAACGAAGACAAGAACAAATTATTTGTTACTAAGGCCCGCAACCAGGTGGGTAAACTGGCCGCCCTTATTGCCGATTTGCTTGATGTATCTAAAATACAAACCGGTAAGCTTCCGTTTTCATATAGCCAGTTTAACGCGGAAGCGTTGATAGCCGAAGTGATAGAAATGATGCGGAACAGTCAGCACTCGCACCAGATACTGTTGGAACAAGAGCTGAACAACCTTGTAATAAATGCTGATCAGCAGCGCTTAGAACAGGTTATTATCAACCTCGTATCAAACGCTATAAAGTATTCGCCTAATGCGAAGGAAATTATAGTAAGGGCTAACGCTACTCCAACTTCATTGCATGTATCGGTGCAGGATTTTGGCATTGGCATTGATAAAAGCCAGCAGGGACGCGTTTTCACCAGGTTTTACCGTGTGGAGAATCTGGCAGCTCACATGTCGGGCCTGGGCATTGGCTTATACATCAGCCACGAAATAGTAAACCGCCACAACGGAAAAATATGGCTACAGAGCAGCCCCGGCGCCGGTACTACCTTCCATTTTGAGGTCCCGATAAATCATTAACCAATTTGCACGACTAATTATGCTACCTGTGGTAACACCACCTCAAAGTTAGCGCCCTGGTTGGGCTGTGAGTAGATCCGCATATCTCCTTTAAGGGAATCCACCAGGTGTTTAACCAGCGCCAGCCCGAAACCATAGCCCTGTTCGCCACTTGTGCCATCTGTTGAGGTGGCTTTGCCTTCTAAAATGGTATTGATAGCATCCTGGCTCAGCCCTACGCCGGTATCGGTTACGTTTATCTGGAGAAGGTTTTGTGTCTCCTCAATTTTAAGGCCCAGGTCTACCGTTATTTTGCCATCAACCGGCGTAAACTTCATAGCGTTGGAAATAAGGTTCCCCGTTATTTGCAATAGTTTATTTTTACTGAATGGAATTGTATCGGAATTTACCGATGTGTTTATTACAAAGTCGATATTCTTGTTTTTGGCTTGCGGGGTGTAAAGTTTTTCCAGCTTATCCTTAAAAACCAGCAGATTAAATTCATCGGCTTTAAGGTCTTTGCCCCTTGGTAAGTCGGTGCCTAATATCTCGTCAGCGAGTTCAAGCAAAGATCGTCCGCTGCGTTGTATCAGGTTTATAAATTCCAGCACCTCGTCTATCTCATTCTCTTGCCCTTGCTCACTTATTACCTGCGCCAGCCCGATGATACCGCCCAGCGGACCGCGGATATCATGCGCTACCTTCTTTTTGGTTTCGTTGGCTTCGTGCAGTTTAGTTTTAAGCCCGGTAATGGTCTTGTGCGCGGTTAAACGGTTTACTATTTCGCCGGCAATTATTTTCAGCAATTCTATCTTCTCTGGTGAAAGCGTTTTTAGGTCTTTATCGAGTACGCAGAGCGCGCCCAGGTTATGGCCGTCATTTGTTTTTAGGGGGATGCCGAAATAGTACTTCAGCTTAGGCCCGTCAACTACGTAAAACTTATCCTTAAAGCGATTGTCGTCGGTGAGGTCTTTTACTTCAAATTGTGATTCGGGTACGGATATAGTATACTGGCAAACCGAATCTTCGCGGGGCATCTGGTCTATGTCCAGCCCATGGTTAGTAACGGTCCATTGCGTGAAAGAATCTATAAGATTAACAAGCGAAATGGAAGTACCTGCAACCGTGGCGGCTAACTTGGCCAGGTCTTTAAAAGTATCCTGGAAGCTGGTGTAATCGAGGTCGTAATCAGACAGGCTGATGATTCTGCCCATTTCATTTTCGGGAATAGGGTTGGTATGCATATAATAGTTAATTGGGGTCTGCTACTAATTACGGATTTTTATTTTTTGCAGATTTATTTCCATCCCTAAAATCAAAAAATATGCCCGAATTTATTTTGAGGCCCTTAAAGCACTCTATAAATAAAAGAAGAGACGCGAAGTATCGCGCCTCTACCTACATCATAATTCTAAAACCGCACGGTTTTGCGTGTCCCTTAATGTTTTATTTCTGCAACTCAGGCATCAGTTCGGTGGTGATCCCAATCCTGTTCCATGCGTTGATGGTAATGATAGCCATCATTACCTGTGCCAAATAAGTCTCATCAAACAGGGCTGCTGCACGGTTGTACGTTTCGTTTGAAACATGATTCCCGGCTATCAGTGTAACTTCTTCTGTAAGAGCAAGGATGGCTTGCTCCTGCTCATCAAAAAAATTGGTATCCCTCCAGGCGTTTAGGGCGTAAATACGCTGCTCAGTTTCGCCGGCCTTGCGGGCATCGCGGGTGTGCATATCTATGCAATAGGCACAGCCGTTTATTTGCGACGCGCGAATCTTGATCAGGTCTTTATGTTTGTGGGATACGCCTGTACCTTCCATGTATCTTTCTAATGCATACATGGCCCGCCATGCGGCGGGTTCGGCCGTGTTTAATTTTAATCTGCTCATTGTCTTATTGTTTTTGTTAAGACAAAGTTGCGCATTAGAAAGGCCCGGAAAAATGAACTGAGTTTAAGAAAACAAGGAATTGTGCTTTTCACAGTGGTTATTTAACCACAGAGGACGCAGAGTTTTCCGCAGAGGTTCACAGAGAGAAAAAATAGAAATTTATGAGTTAACAAATTTCAATAGTAAGGCCCTGTACCTCTCTGTGTAAAAAGCTGTTAACGCTGTGGTTAAATAGCGAATTATACTAATCAATCTCCTTCTTCCCTCTCAACCTGCTCAAAAACTGAGGCGTAAAGCCCAGGTACGATGCCAACATATACTGCGGTACACGCTGCACAAACCCGGGGAAAAGTTTGGTAAAAAAACGGTACCGCTCCTCATCATTTTGATTGAAGATATAGCCCACCCGGCGCTGTGCCGCTATAAATGATTTTTGCATCATAATGCGAAAGTAACCTTCCAAAGCGGGGATCATCTTAAATAACTCCAGGCGGTCGCGCTCGTGCAAAAGCAGTACCTCCGTTTCTTCGATGGTTTGGATGTAGGTAGTTGCAGGGCTCTTGTTCAGCAGACTGTCCTGATCGGCTATCCACCAGCTTTCCAGCGCAAACTGGATGATCTGTTCGTTCAATTTTTTATTTACGATGTACTGCCTCAAAAGACCTTTCAGCACAAAATAATTACCTGGGCAATGGTAGCCGGGCTCCAGTATCATCGCCTTCTTTTTAAACTTTTTCAGCTCCATTCTGCCGCATAGCAATTCCTCTTCTGCGGCAGTTAAGGTTACATAGCGTTTAATATGGGCGAGCAATTCGGGATACATGATGAACGAAGATACAAGATTACGGCAGCTTATAGCAAAACCTGTATATCACCTTTTTGCCGGTTTGTACCTTCTCGTCCATTACCACGCCATCAATGGTTTGCACAGTGCTTAGCTGACTGGCCGGGTTGGTTTGCGGTAGCTTTACATATATCTTCAGCATCACCTTCTGCCCGGATGGCAGATCAACCGCTTTTTCCCATTTGCCGGTAGCGCCTTTTACGGTTTGCACGGTATTGCCTTTATCGGTAACTTATTTCTGCGGTGGTGCCGGCCGGAATCTCAGTCGTGTATTTCACAACATACACTTCTTTTTTAGAGATCTTTAATAGTCCCTTGTTCATGTCATAAACGGTGTAGTTGCAGCCTGCAATCAAAAAAGCAAGCACACACAGATAGATGGTGTTTTTCATATCAACTAAGATAAACGCTCATCCCCTGCTGTCAAAACTTATCGTAAACATTACATCATTGATGGAGCCACGCCGAAAGCCTTTTTAAAGCTGTGCGCAGCGGCCATAAAACAAATGTCGTGGTAATTTAAGGGCGGCGTTTTGGCAAGAAGCTCAATTTTACTTTGGTATAAAGCTCAGTTATTTTATTGCAGATATTCGTCGCGCCGGTTAAAGGTCTCTTTTTCGGCGTAAGTAAGTTCCAGCGTCTCTTCAATATTATCTTTTGTGGGCCTGATATAGATGAAGTACCCTATCAGCACCAGCGATATGAGCAAGAAAAAGAGTGAGCCGGTGAGAAAAAAGGCCACAATACCAAATAAGGAGGGCCCTTCAAGCAAGGCTAACCTTATAATCAGCGCGGTTTGATACATCATTAATTTTCCCTTTAAAGTACTATCGGGCCGTATGCCGCCACTCAATACTTTTTTATATAAAAAACCGCTGAGTACAAAGCAAATGATAGCAAGCGCGGGTACAGCATATACCAACGGGTCGCGCGTATCGCGGACATTGATGATGATTCGCTTGTTTAATGACAGTACCACAATACCAAAAAGCACTTGCCCGGCAGCTAATGCGAGGTGTATTATAGTAATTGTGCGTAAAAAAGTAGTGGGCGTTTGGGGCAAATTATAATTAGAGGACATGATAAGGTTATTGAAGCTGTAATATACAAATATTTATTCCCGATGAGAGTGATATAATTGCTATTTATCCGAAAGCAACCCCTCGTTATCTTTTAAGGCTACGCCCGATATTTTCCTGCTCAAGGCCTCCTGAATCAGGTAAAATAATTTATCCGCTGCAACAGTAACGGGTAGCCCTTCGGGGCGGATGTTAGAAATGCAATTACGGGAATCGTCCCGGAGGCCTGGCTTTGGGGCATAAGTAAGGTAAGCGCCCATACTATCCGCGGCGCTAAGACCGGGGCGTTCGCCGATAAGTATAACCGATAAACTTGCCCCTAATTCGGCGGCTATGCCATCGCCAATGGCTACCCTACCCTGTACTACGAGGCAAAGTGGTGCCAGTTTTACTTTGGCGGCAATTAGTTTGGGAATAAGCAGCTTTAATAACTCCACAGCATTTTGATTGATAGCGGTTGCCGAAAGTCCGTCTGCTAAGATCAGCACAATACCCTTGTTCTCTATCTGGTCGGCAAGGCGGTTTACGGATAGCTCGTCCAGCAGGCGGCCCAGATCAGGTCGTTGCAGGTATTGCTCGCGGCTGATTGCCTGGCTGTGCAGGTGCAACACGGGCAGGTTAAACTGCATCAGCTCGTCTGCCAGCAATTCGGTATCCATAACCGAGTACACGGCATCGCGCGCATGGGCATGGGCCAGTTTAAATGCTAACGATTGTGTTGTAGGGATGCTGGTGCCGGTAGCTCCAATGGCTATTCTCGCCTGCGTAAACTCTTTTAAAAAGCTTAAAGGCTCACCAGGACTTGGTTTATGCTTTATTATTTTAGCCATAGCGAATTGGTTTTGTTTAACAATGCTTCGGGGCCACCTTTGGCGGGGTTGCCGTTCTCATCCATTATTCCCTGCCGCAGCAACCAGGCTTCAAATTCGGGAGCCGGTTTTAAACCCAACACCTTCCGTAGGTACAAAGCATCATGGAACGAGGTGGACTGATAATTCAGCATAATATCATCCGACCCGGGAATCCCCATAATAAAATTACAGCCGGCTACTCCTAAAAGGGTGAGCAGGTTGTCCATATCGTCCTGATCGGCTTCGGCGTGGTTGGTGTAGCAAATATCTACACCCATGGGCAGGCCAAGCAGTTTTCCGCAAAAGTGATCCTCCAAAGCGGCCCGGGTTATCTGCTTGCCATCGTACAAATATTCGGGACCGATGAAGCCTACCACCGAGTTTACCAGCAGTGGTTTAAACTTTTTAGCCACGGCATAAGCCCTTGCTTCGCAGGTTTGCTGGTCTACCCCATAATGTGCATTAGCCGATAAGCAGCTGCCCTGCCCGGTCTCAAAGTACATTACATTATTACCCATAGTACCACGGTTGAGGGATAATGTAGCCTGGTAAGCCTCGTCCAATAACGATAAACTGATGCCGAAACTGGCGTTTGCCTTCTGTGTGCCGGCGATGGATTGAAAGCAAAGGTCGATAGGCGCGCCTTTGTTCACCAGCTCTAAAGTAGTGGTAATATGGCTCAGCACGCAGGATTGCGTGGGAATTTCAAATTGTTCGCGCAGCTGATCAATCAGCATTACGATTTTAAGCACAGCCGCCGGGCTATCCGTAGCCGGGTTGATTCCGATGCAGGCATCGCCGCTGCCATACAGCAAGCCCTCAATTAAACTGGCGGCAATTCCGCGTGGATCGTCTGTTGGATGATTGGGTTGCAAGCGGGTGGCAAAATGCCCTTTCAGGCCTATCGTGTTGCGGAATTTGGTAACCACTTCACATTTTTTTGCTACCGCGATAAGATCCTGGTTACGCATTATTTTGGATACTGCAGCGGCCATCTCGGGCGTTAGGGCATTTTCGATGCTCTTAAGAATAAGGGTATCCGTTTCATCTAATAACAGCCAATCGCGCAGGCCACCAACGGTGAGCGAACTGATGAGTTTAAAGGCTTCGGCATCGTGGGTATCTATGATGAGGCGCGTAACCTCGTCCTCTTCGTAGGGGATAACCGCTTCGTTCAAAAAATCTGTCAGCAAAACATCGGCTAAGGTAATCTGCGCAGCAACGCGTTCCTCGTAACTCCCGGCACTTAACCCGGCCAACACATCACCCGTGCGGTGGGGCGAAGCCTTCGCAAGCAGTTCCCGCAGGCTATCAAACCTGTAAACTTTGCCGAGGATGGTGTGCTGATACATTTTTATTGAGTGAAGGACTGAATTAGTGAATGAGTGATTTTTTTAGTAACAACTTTCGATTTTGGTGACGGCAAACCGCGCACTGCCAATTGTAAACTGCTAACTAAATAACAATTGCCTGCGGTGCATTCAACATTTCATCGTCCATAATTTTGGTTTTGTGTTTGCCCATCAGCACAAAAATGCCAAGGGCAATGGCCAGCCCGGCATAAAATATGAGGCTCACCCAAAAATTGTAATACATAATGGTCAACAGGCAGACCGCCGATATTACCAGCGCTATTGCAGGGAAAACCGGGTAAAGTACAGCGGCAAAAGGGCGCTCTAAGTTTGGTTCCTTCTTGCGGAGCCTGAACAAACTGATCATGCTCATCATATACATTACCACCGCCCCCATTACCGACAGGATGAGGATCTGGCTGGTGGTGCCCGTAAACAACGCGACAAAGCTAATAACCCCGCCAACAATAATTGCCCAATGGGGCGTTTTAAACCTGGTGCTAACTTCTGCCAACCCTTTTGGCAAATAGCCGCTGCGTGCCATGGCGAATACCTGCCGCGATGATGCCAGGATAGTGCCATGTATAGAAGCTATCAACCCAAACAAACCAATACTGGCAAACAGTTGCGTAAGTCCGCTACCCTTGCCTAATACTACGCTGATAGCTTCGGGCAAGGGGTAATCCAGTTTGCTGAGTTTACGCCAGTCGGTAACCCCGCCGGTTAAGATCATTACCCCCAGGGCTAAAAAAACCAGCGTTGCCAAAGCATAAATATAGCCGCGGGGGATGTTGCGTTTGGGATCTTTCACCTCTTCGGCAACCATGGCAACACCTTCTATAGCCAAATAAAACCATACGGCGAAAGGCAGCGCCGCGAAAACGCCGCTCCAGCCAAAAGGCATGGGGTTGCTTAAATAATTATCCATTTTAAAATGCGGGCCAACCACACCCATAAACAGCAGCAGTTCGCCAACGGCTAAAATAGTGATGAATACCGAGAACGTTGCCGACTCCTTCACCCCGTAGATATTCAACAGGATAAACACCACATTAAACGTCAGCGCCGAGGGCAATACCCCAATAGCCGGGTGTAAAAAATGGACATAACTCCCCAATGAAAAAGCGATGGCCGGTGTGGCAAACAGGAAATCTATTAATGTAGCGTATCCGGCTATCAGCCCCCCTATAGGGCCTATGGCGCGGTAGGCATACGCAAATGCACCGCCCGCGTGGGGTATAGAAGTGGTTAGCTCGGTGTAGCTAAAGATGAAGGTAATGTACATTAACGTTACGATAAGCGTAGCTATCAGGAAACCGATAGTGCCCGATACTTCCCAACCTAAATTCCACCCAAAATACTCGCCGCTGATAACCAAACCCACGGCTATCGCCCATAGATGCACGGGTTTTAGCACTCTTTTTAGTTGTGTTGAATCGATATTTTCCAAGGCGATAAGTTAATATACCTTTAAGGTACAGATTAAAAACGTGAGCTGAAAATTTTGTGATTCAAATAGCCGAAACTGGCGCATCTGTTATCTTAATCTAATATTAAAATAACCATTATTTAATATTGAGCCGATTTTTTTAACTTTGCACCCCTAATTAATGTGATAAAAAACAGTGGCGCAAAATAATACCCGTACGATAAAGGAAATTTGGGTGGAAGCCCTACAATCGCCCAAAACACGCTCAAAAATTTTGCCGGGTTCTGTTGTTACCATCATTATGCTCTCTGGTATGCCATTCTTTTTTGGCCACATCGAAAAAAGGAACGGTATTGTATTAAACGATTGGGTGCTGGATTGTCTGCCTGCCTACAACGTATCCTTGCTTATTTTCGCGCTTATCTGGGGGATGGCAATACTTACTGTATACCGTGCTCTTTATAACCCCAACATTTATATCAAATACGTGTGGACACTGTTTTTTGTGAACCTAACCCGCATGATGACTATTATGGCATTCGCGCTTGACCCTCCGCATGGCATGGTGCATTTGATCGACCCCATAACGGGCATCTTTTACGGCAACGCGGTGATCACCAAAGATCTTTTTTATAGCGGCCATACCTCTACCATGGTGCTCATTTTTCTCTGTCTGCAAAACCGTACCGATAAAATAATAAGTTTTATTGCCATCATAGCTGTAATGGTGCTGTTACTGATCCAGCATATTCACTATACTATTGATGTGTTGGCCGCGCCGGTTTTTGTATGCACTATCTATCTTATTACCAGTTATTTTCTAAAGCTGGACATCCCCGACAAAATTACCGGCGACGAGGCCTAAAAAAGCTTGCTGTTAGCGCATAATATCTTAAATTTATAGTTCGTTATTACCACTATAAACGGCTATCCTATGCTCAAAAAACTCATCCTTATTGCTTTGGTATTTACTGCCACCTATACTAATGCCCAACAAAAAACACCACGCCAATTGTTCCCAGGCCTGTTCGAAGCGGTACAGTCTTCAGATATATTCCCTGATAATAAAACCTTTGTGGATTGTACGCCCAGGTATGAGCCGAGCCAGATCATGAAGTCGTTTAACGAGCAAAAAGGCAAAACCGGTTTCAACCTAAAAGAGTTTGTGCTTTTTAACTTTACGCCGCCAGCCTCGCCTACCCATGCCTTCCAAACCAATATAGAGGAGGGCATCCGCAAGCATATCGATACCCTTTGGCAAGTGCTGCAGCGCAAGCCCGATGCGGGTTCAAAACTTTCCTCCCTCGCCGCTTTGCCCAACCCATACATTGTGCCGGGTGGGCGTTTCCGCGAGATCTATTACTGGGACAGCTACTTTACCATGCTGGGCCTGCAGCAAAGTCACCAGGAAAAAGTGATAGGAAACATGATAGATAATTTTGCTTACCTGATAGATACTTACGGCTTTATCCCTAATGGTAACCGGGCTTATTACCTCACCCGCTCGCAGCCGCCTTTCTTCGCCATGATGGTGAACCTATTGGCTAAAAGCAAGGGCAATGCCATTCTTACCAAATATCAACCACAACTGATTAAAGAATACAACTACTGGATGCTTGGCGCCACCACACTTGCCAAAGGTAAAGCAACGCACCGCGCCGTACGCATGGCTGACGGTACGCTACTTAACCGCTACTGGGACGAAAGCGACGAGCCGCGCGAGGAATCGTACATCAAAGATGTGGATGCCGCTAAAACCACCAGCGAGCCGTTACCTGTATTTTACCACCATATCCGCGCAGCAGCAGCCTCGGGATGGGATTTTAGCAGCCGCTGGTTTACCGACCCGGCTAAAATAGGCACCATCCAAACTACCGACCTGGTACCTGTAGACCTCAACTGCCTGATGTATAATATGGAACTCACCATCGCCCGCAGCTACCAGGTAAAAGGCAATGCCGCGCAATACAACCTGTACACTGCCAAGGCCGCCGCCCGCAAAAAGGCTATCCTGAAGTATTTTTGGGATGAAAAAAACGCCTGGTTTAACGATTATAACTGGACGAACAACCAGCGCAACACCATACCAACCCTCGCAGCTGTTTTTCCACTGGAGTTTAAAATTGCTACTACTGCGCAGGCAAAAAAGGTTGCAGACGGCCTGAAAGCCAACTTCCTGAAACCGGGCGGTCTGGTTACCACCTTAAACTTCAGCGGCCAGCAATGGGACGCCCCAAACGGATGGGCGCCCCTGCAATATATGGCTATAGACGGACTGGAAAACTACAACCACCACGAACTGGCCAAAGAAATAGCCACCCGTTGGATGAACCTCAACATCCGCGTTTTTAAACAAACCGGCAAACTACTGGAGAAATACAACGTGGTTGATACCAGCCTCACCGCCGGCGGCGGCGAATACCCCCTCCAAGACGGTTTCGGCTGGACGAACGGGGTGTTATTAAAACTGATGAACAAGTACAATTTTGAGGAGAAGAAGGGGGAGTAGTTAGAGGTTAGAGTCTATGCACCTTTGATCGCTTGTTTTAACATTCTGAAAAATTCTTTTAATTCAAAAAATTCGAGTTTCAGACAATTTTGGCGATGCTTTCAGCCCGGGCTATCCACTCCAACTCCTCATTCCGTCCCCACTGATAGAAGTGGGGACTCCATTCCGGGGTTTCCGCTCCTATCCCTATCGCGGTTTTTTTTTCATTGGTTGTAGAGACGCAATATTTTGGATCTGCTAATCTGCTAACAAGAACCCATAAAAAAGACGCGAAGTATCACGTCTCTACGCAATTCAAACGATGCATTTCGGATGCAGGCCTGAAATATGCCTAATAATCTTGTCTCTGGTTATTATGATTTCTCAGGCAACTTAAGGTTCAATTGCGTAGTATGTTTAATCTCTTGTAACACAATGGAACTTTGCATTTTAACAATGTCTTGTATTCGTGTTAGTTTTTCAAAAACGAATTTGTTGTATGCGTCCAGATCTTCCAGCACAAATTTCAATAAGAAATCGAATACACCGCCCAGTGAGTAACATTCAGTTACTTCATCCAGCTTTAAAATTTCGTTGGTAAAGCGTTCAATATGCTCCGCATTATGCACATTTAAGGATACGTTGCAAAATATAACCAACGGCAGCCCAACTTTTTTATGATCTACCAGTGCTACGTATTGTTTAATAAAACCATCTTCCTCCAGCCGCTTTATCCGCTCGTAAACCGGTGTTTTCGACATATTCACCTCTTCGCATAGCTCGGTAATATTAAATTTCGAGTTTTTTTGTAAGGACTTCAATATCAGCAAGTCCGTTCTGTCTAATTTTGCCATAGGAATTTTTACTGCGGTACCGGTTAAAATACAATCAAAATAGTAATTATTACCGATAAAGATAATTTTTCAGGATAAGTTACCCATTTGAAAATAATAATAGTTTATAATACCAATTTTACCTAAAATTAAGGAATGTATACTTATTCATATCATTTAAATATCATGGCAAATAATTTAGCCCAAATAAACATTGGTAAAATAAAAGGAGCAGACATCAACGACCCGGTAATGATTGATTTTGTTAACCAGCTCGACGAGATAAACTCACTCGCGGAACATAGCAAAGGCTTCGTTTGGAGATTAAAGGGCGATTATAATAACGCCACTGATGCGAATGCGTTCGATGATGTGCAGATAATCATTAACATGTCGGTATGGGAGAAAGTGGACGACCTGAAAGATTATGTTTACAATACCAAGCACAGGGAACTACTCAAAAACAAGCGCCAATGGTTCGAAAAACTTGATCGCGTTTTTATGGTGTTATGGTACATCCCCCAGGGCCATATTCCAACAATAGATGAAGCGAAAGCGCGCCTTGACTATCTGCAAAAACATGGGCCTACACCTTTTGCATTTGATTTTAAGTCCATGGCGATTGCCGGCGTTGAGAGCGCCGCCAACGACGAGAAAACAATGGGGAAATAAAATTACTTGGTAAAGTTGCGGTGAGGCACCGCAACTTTACCAAGTCTACTTCACTGTATAAGTTATCTTGCTCACGCCTACACCGGTTATTTTAAGCGATTTCCAATTAGCAGGCAGCTTGCTTTTTACCTGCACAATGCCGGTTGTTGTAATATCCAAACCACCGAAACCCATTAGCATGGCCTGGATAATACCGCCTGCGCCGGTGGCAAAGTATGGGTTGGTGCCGCCTTTTGTTTCTGCTATCACGCGGAATGGCGGGTTAAGGTTTGGTTCGTAGGCATCTTTAAACCAATGGTAGGCCTTTTCGCCGTTGCCGAGGCGGGCGTAGATGAGTGCGAACACGCCTTGTGTCATGGCTGGGGTACCTTCGTTCGGTACGCGGGTTTCGTAATATTCCAGATCTTTTTTTATCTGAGCCGGGTCGGTGATGGTTTTTAGCGGGTATGCTAAAAGGTTTACGTCGGCTTGTTTAATGCCTTCGCCTTTATATTGCGCATGTTCCTGGGTTACACCATTGTCCATTTTGAGGATGGGGATGTTATTAGCCACGTTCATCCAATCGGGATTGGCAGTTATACCCAATATTTTAGCGGCAGCAGTGGCATTTTCTAAGTTAACCTGCGCTGCAGCGTTAGTGAAAGCGTTGTTATCGATATTCTCGGCCCATTCATCAGCGGCAACCACGTTTTTAATATCATAGTGCCCGGAGCCGTTGCGTTCTACACGGCTCGCCCAAAAATCGGCAGTGGCAGAGAGCACCGGCCAGCCTTTTTCGCGCAGCCATTCTTTATCCTGCGTTACGCAGTAGTAATTCCAGGCGGCGTTGGCCACATCGGCGGTTATATGGTGCTCAAAAGGACCACTCAATGCCCAAACAGGTGTTTCCTCTACCCCGCTGTCGGCACTTTCCCAGGGGAACATGGCACCTTTATAACCATGCGAGAAGGCATTCTTACGGGCATTCTCCAAACGTTCATAACGGTACTCTACCATCGACTTCGCTATTTCGGGGTGCAGCACCAGCATGGCCGGGAACATCCAAAGGTCGGTATCCCAAAATACGTGGCCATTATAACCCAAGCCAGACAGACCCATTGGTGATGGCGATAAAGCTGTTCCTTCACGAGAGAAGGAATATAAATGGTACAACATGCTGTGCACATCCTGTTGTGCCTGCGCATCACCTTCTATCTGGATATCGCTTTTCCAAAGCTCGTCCCACGCTTTGTTGTGGAACTGGATCAGTCTGTCCTTGCCTTCCAGCAGGGCAAAAATGGTTAAGCGCTCGGCCTCATTCAATGGATCGGCGTGATGGGCGGAAGTGATAGATGAACCCGTTACCCCATAAGAATAGGTTTGCCCTGCTGCAATTGGATGGCTAAACTTCATCAGGTGCATGTTGTTATCCCACATCTCGTGGATCACACGTGGTTCTTTGCCATGCTCCTCGTTAAACAAAAACGAAGTGGAAGCACAAAGTTGCAGCTTGCCGGTCGGGCTTTTGGCGGTAGAGGTTAACAGGCTGATGGTTACATGCGGCCTGTCTATCTCGTTATAATAATTCTCTACCTGTTTTAAGGCATCGGGTGCTTCCATCACGCTGGCAGCGGTAATACTGATAGGTTTTTTTGCGGTTACAGCCACATCCATCAACACGGTGTACGGAAGTTGTCTCAGCGAATAGTAAGTGTATTTGATACTGGCTTTATCGCCATAATCAAACGTAGTGGTCATGGCGGCGTGTTGCATATCCAACTCCTGCTTAAAATTGCTCACCATTTTGGCGTCCAGGCGTTTGCCATCCACCTCAAGGTACATATTTAGCAGATTAAAGCTGTTTAAAAAATTACTTACCCGGCCACGGCCATAAAGATCGTAAGCACCCGCGAGCACTACGTTTTTTACTTTAAATGGCTCTGGCGAGGATACAATACCGATCATCCCGTTGGCAACGGTGATGCCGTAATAATTTGCAGGGTCAATTTTATCTGCCTTGATTACCCAGGGATTTTGTGCAAATGCCCCAACCGATGCCGAGAGGCATATCAACAAGCTAAACAGCGTAACTTTTCTCATAAAATGCGGACTATTTTATCTTTAACTGCAGTTTTTTGTTCACCAACTCGCCAATTTTGCGGCCCTGTTGATTACCTACATCGCAGGCAATTTTATAGTGGATGCCGCCATAAACGCGCGACATAGCAGCCTCCATAGCCGCAGCGCGGAACGATGTGAATTTACGCGGCGCTATCCCAAATTCCGACTCCGAGGAATCCGTGTACGCAATATTGTCGCCAAAATCGTGCGTTAATACTTCGGCGGCTGCTGCAGATATAACTGCGTGACCACTAATATATTCGGGGAATGGCGGGGTTTGTATATACGTCTTCCAGTCCGGGTTTAACAGTTTAGTTATCACCGTTTCGGGGCGAACGCTATTGGCCTTATATTTTACATACCAGCAATTAATAAAGGCATCAAACAGTGCAATAGATGTTTCGGCATAAGCCGCCACAGTAGTGCCAAAATCTGCCTTTTTAATACTTGAACCATAGCCGGCAATGTTCATCCAGTGGCCGCCAGGCGAGAATTTCTTAGTGCCAAACATGGCATGGCCAACCACGGTTAGCTTAAAAGCATTGTCGTCCCAAAAATCGGCCATGTGCTTTTGTTCGGCGGTCAGGCTATCTACCAGCGTTTTAACTTCTATTACGCTTTTGTAAAAAACACTGTTCTTATCCGTCATGTTATAAGGCGGAGGCTCTGGGGCAGCTATCTGCGAAGCAGAATCTAAAACCATCGGGCGAATCTCCCCCCAATGCGGCTCGAGTGCCTGGGCGTACATGGGCGGGGTGGGGATCCAGCGGCCATCTTTACGCGTAACAGTATATTTACTTGCAGAGCGGGTTTGCGCATAGTGATCTGTCTTGCTCCAATTCATAATGTATTTGGCAACCGTATCCGAGTAGGCAACGGTATTTTCAAATACGTCAGATGGCATACCGGCATCTTTGGCCTTTTGCTTCAGCTCATCTACATAGGTTGACATGCTGCCTTCAGGAAAAGTAACAGCATTGCCCACGAAGCAGAATGATAATAGAGACGCGAATTGAAAATCTATCACCTTGTCTTTAGGCGGGGCAGGCGTAGCGGGTAAGTGTTTTATCTGGCCGGATAAAGAGCGGAAATGCGTGGAGTCGCCTGCGGCAATTACCTGGTAGGCTGCAATATTGGCATAGACGTAATTGCGTGAACCAATAACAGGCGGAAAATTATTTTCGAGCACAATATCGTTCAGTTTTTTCACCGTGGTGCGGTACAGTTCGGGGTCGTGGGTAACCTTTTGATAGTCAGCTTTCTTACAGGATGTAAAAGTTAAAATTGCACCGGCAAGCAATAACAGGAAACGGTTCATAATAGTGTATTGGTTTAAGAAAAATACCCGGCAAGCATGTAACGGATGTAATTGGTTTTTCTATGTTTACAAGCTAATATAGCGTTTTTATAACAATTGGCAGGCATAAAAACTGTTTGATTTTAACTCCCCTAATTACTTACTTTTGCATCACAAAAAAGCGCTTCCGCTTGTTGAATTTTATCTTTTGTTATTGATCTTTTTATGAAGAAACCGGCTCTGTTAGTACTCGGCATATTGTTGTTAGCCTTTATCAGTATCTATTTTATTATCCCGCAAAATATTACTGCGACAAGTACGGTTACGGTTGATGCTACCGACGGGAACGTTTTTAAGTTCCTGGTGAAAAAAGAGGCTTGGTATAAATGGTGGCCCGGCGAACACGACCCGAAAGACAGCAACCTATTTGCATACAATGGCATGATGTACACCATCAAGAAGGATGCAAACAGCTATATAGAAGTAATTATCAATACCACCAAATTAGAATTGGATAGCAAAATAAACTACCTGGCGGCAGATGACGGGGCCACAACAATAAGCTGGGAAGCCATAAAACAAAGCAGCCTTAACCCATTTGAAAGAATATCAGAATTTGTACGGATAAAAGCCGAACAGACCGATATGGATAGCATCCTATCCCGCTTTAAACTATTCATACAAAAAGACTCGAATGTTTACGGATTGGGTATAAAAATAATCAAGGTAAAAAACGGCATTATGCTGGCTACAAACATGGTAACCAAAACCCCTCCTTCTGTAGAAGTGGTGAATGGCATGGTAGCAGATCTGCGGAAACAAATAGCAGCCCAAAATGCCACTGAAACTAATAAGCCGATGCTGAATATCAACAAGGTTGATGATGGCGAATACCATGTTATGGTTGCAGTGCCTATTAATAAAGAGATAAAACCGGGTGCAAATTCGGTAGTCAACAAGATGGTTGTAGGAGGTAATATTCTTACCACAGAAGTAAAAGGCGGCAGGAATACCATAGACAATGCCATGGGGCAACTGCAAAACTTCCGCAAGGACTACAAGCTTACGGGTGTTGCCATGCCATTTGAATTGATGATCACCGATAGAACCATGGAAAAAGACACCAGCAAATGGGTAACTCAATTATACTGGCCTATACTTTAGTTACCTGGTTACCAGCAGCATTTTTCCTTCGTAAGTAACTACAACATAACCTGCGCCCGTGGCGGTTTTAACCGGTTGTGGGGCACTCATTTCCTGGAAGTTGAATAACGGGTTCACCCAGTACTCAGGCAGCGAGAGTTGTTTGCGCTGCTTATCGTAATGCATGGTTACTATTCCCAAGGCATCATACTTGCCCTCGTAAGGCACCACACCCCAAAAGTTTCCGTTCAGCAAAACATCACCCTGTTTATTATTAAGCGGCAAGATAGAACGGACTGGCGCTTGTTGGTACAGGTACGGCAGCTCGGTTACGGCTTTAGCATGTAACACATCGCTAATAAAAACACTATTGAACTGGTTGGCAACCAAGCGCTTGTCGTTATTTATTTTGTCCTTGAAAATCTCGTCGGTTGTTTTATCGGCCATTTTCTGAAAGCTTAAAAACTCCTTCTTCAAATAAGGCAGTTCCTGTTCAAGGTCGTTCTTTGGCCGGAAGGGATAGTATTTGCCTTTATAAAAATAAGATAATACAAGATCGTTCTTGCCATCGTTATCCAGGTCCTGGTTGTAACCGTAAAGGGGCTGCGTGGCGGATACATTGTACTTGCTGTTTTCGCCCCAGTTACCCGCTATCAGGTCGGCTTTGCCATCACCATCCAAATCGGTAATGGCGGCAGATTGCCACCAGCCTTTTGCATCATCTAATAAAGGCAGGGAGAATTTTTCCAGCTTTTTATTCTTGTTAAGGAAAATCTGTACCGGGCTCCATTCCGATGAAACGATGATATCATCAACACCATTGTGGTCGACATCGCTTGCCGAAATACCGGTGATATACGGAATGCCGGTAAGTTGGGCGAAACTATTTTGGGGTGCTATCGCGAAGTTCCCGCTACCCTTATTCAGCAGCACGCCGCCCTTTGCCGTTGTGGTATAATCTGTAAATGATACAGCCGCTGTAAAGAACAGGTCCTTTAGGCCGTCGCCATTAAAATCATACACAAATATTTTTGCCGCCGCATCTTCAAGCTTTGGCAAGGCCTTGGATTCAAACTTAAAGCTTCCCTTATTGATGTAGAGACGAGGTTGCACCCTTTTACTCGGATCGGCAAGCGGATGGTTGGCGCTCATCACCAGCAGATCGGGCAGGCCATCATTATTTACATCGGCCCAATGCGCTTCGGTATCGCCATAATCTTTAAACGCGGCAAAGGCGTCAACCGTAATTTTGGTAAAACCTCCCGCTTTATTGCCGGCCAAAATATATTTTTCGTCGCCCGCTATGCCGCCTATGTAAATATCATCCAGTCCGTCTTTGTCTATATCAGCAACCTCAACCGTCGGCGTATGTGGCAAATAAGTATGTGGCAGCAGGTTGTAATAGTTAAAATCGGGAGTATCGTATTGTTGCAGGGTAGCCAGCACACTTGCTTTTACGGGCACGCTTGTAAATTGAGCGTCTCCTTTTATGTAGCCGGTGATCAAAGCGACCATATCTGTAGTGGATTTTACTTGTGCTTTATTATAAGTGATCAGCGTTTTTTTGTTGGGACTGAAGTTTTTGATGAGCTGGTGCGAATTATCCGGCCAAACCACCATCAGCTCCACGGGCTTATCGCCCGGTAAAAAGGTAAAGGTGAGGTTGTTATTTTGTGTGCTTTCATAAGCGGTGCTGGTTTGAATTTCCTGGTGGTCGAGTTCTTTTGTGGAACGCATAAAGAATTTTGTACCAATACCATCCGGATTTAAACCCGTGTATTTTACGCTGAAGTTGAGGTATATGGGCTTAGCTTCTCCGTCCTTTACGTTCTCCATCGTCATGTTTTGATAAATGAAAGCTGGTGCATCCATATTATTAGTCACCATATCCAAATCGCCGTCGTTATCCAGGTCGATAGCCACCGCTCCGGCAGATACCGAAGTATCGCGCATATCGTTCCCTTCGGATATATCGGTAAACTTCAGTTTATCGCCGCCGTGGTACAGATAGTTATGCACCTGCCCGTCTGGCATCAGGTTGATTTTTTCCTTATCAAAAAAACGACTGGTTTTAAAATCCTTGATCACGTTAGGGTCGCCCAAATATTTCAGGTAATCCATATCGTTAAGGCGCTTTTTGATGCCGTTGCTAAAGAACATGTCCTTACGGCCATCCATATCAAAATCCTGCACCAGGGGCGACCAGGTCCAGTCCGTTGCAGACATGCCCGCATACAGGCTCACATCCACAAACTTATTGCCGTTCCCTACATTTAATTGCAAGCTATTTTTTGAGTACTGGTAATAATACCCCGCGTTCACTTCCTGATTGTAAATATCCAGCGGTTCATCATTAATGGTAGATTTCAGCACTTTCATCTCCTCGGGCAGCATATCCGTACTGATCACATCCAAATGCCCGTCCTTATTTACATCACTAATGGCGTTCCCCATGGAAAATAAGCTGGTGTGCCCAAACGCGCTTTTCAGCTCTTCTTTAAAAGTACCGTTTCGCTGGTTTACGTAATAGTAATCCTGCTCAAAAAAATCGTTGCTTACGTAAATATCATCCCAACCATCGTTGTTAAGGTCGCCAATGCTGAGGCCAAGCCCGTACCCTATAGGTGCCGAATAGATGCCCGAACCCTGAGTTGCATCCACAAACTTCCCATTATCATTCCTGAATAAGTGGTCGCCGGCATCGTGGCTGTATTTAAAACGCTGGGTAGAATCGCCGTAGGTATCGTTGCTGTGTACCGATGAGGTGAGCAGGAACATATCCAGATCGCCATCTTTATCGTAGTCAAAAAAGCTCGCCTGAGTGGAGAAAGCCGAAAAATCGAGCCCGTATTTGGCTGCCGATTCGGTAAACGTTAGGTTCCCATTATTGATATATAGCTGATTTTTACCTTTAAAGCCTTTGAAATTGGCTACTACGCAAACGTAGATATCTTTGAGGCCATCGCCGTTGATATCTACTACGGTTACACCGGTTTTCCAGTTGCCGGTTCCTTTTAGCGCCGCTTTTTGGGTAATGTCTTCAAATTTAAGCCCCCCTTTGTTAAGGTATAGTTTGTTTTCGCCCTGGTTGCTGGTAAAGTACAGGTCTTCCAGGCCATCGTTGTTAAAATCGGCAGAGGCCACGCCGGCCCCGTTGTAGAAGTACAGGTAATCCAGTATGTTAACCGAATCGCTCACGATGTTGTGGTTGATGAAATCGAGGTGGCTATCTTCGGTGGCTACCAGTTTAAAAATACCGTCACCTGCTTGTTTTTTCTCGCAGGAATTAAAAAAAGCGATGCAGGCAACTATAGCGCAGCAAACCGCCACGGTAGACTTTAATGCAATGCCCGAAGTATAAGGTAAGCGTTTCTTGCGCTTTGCTTTTTTCATTTTATAAATATTCCGGGGTTTCCACCGTTAGTTCACTCACTTTATCGCCTGTATTGAGCGTACTCGCCGACTCAAACAACATTACATGTACCTCTTCTGCAGCTACTGGTTTATGCTCCGTACCCTTTGGTATGATAATAAAATCGCCTTGCTTTAGCTCTACAACTTTATCGCGCAGGTGCATTTCAAACGCCCGTTCACCACCAAAAACATTTCATCTTCGTTATCGTGCTTATGCCAAACAAACTCACCGGCAAATTTCACCAGCTTAACGTGCTGGCCATTTAGCTCCCCTACAATTTTGGGGCTCCAATGTGCAGAAAATTGCGAAAGCTCATGGTTGATGTTTACTTTTTGTACGCTCTTAATATTCCGCTCACACTTAATGCAATTTATATGCTTTTAGCTTATCATCATTCAATCCAAATAAAAAGTATTTTTCGCCCCTACTGTTTTTTATCATCAGCGATGAGCGTATTTGCCCGGTTAGGTTTATACCGCTTTGTGCTGGCGAAATATACACAAATCCGCTTTTAGTATACTTATAAATTTGCCCGTGGCTGGCATCTAACCGCCCTACCTCGGGTTTAAAGCCATAAAAGTTACCGCCTAAGATGATAGAGGGCACACCGCTATTGTCCAGATCATCGCATAAGATTGTATTTACATTCGATAGCTGCGCATTATAAGGCAAGTTCTGCACCATAAACTTGCCACCATTATTGATAAATACTGCCGAAGCAAGGTAATTCATCTCATGCGTCTCGGCTCCTTCCAATTGGTCGTTGGGGAAGATCTCGTTAAATGGTTTTCCGGCGTAGTCGGTATATTTGAGGTATTTCTTTTTCAGTATTGGCATTTGCCCAACCAGATCGGGCTTCATGTGGAATACATAAGGTACGTGGTCACTTTTGTACATGGAAGTAACACATTCTTTAGTGCCGTTCTTGTCAAAATCTTTAATATATATTTTCATTGGCTCCTCAAAAGATGCTTTGAATTTCACGTTCAGGCCAATATTGCCTGCAATAATATCTGGTTTGCCGTCGCCGTTAATATCTGCAATTTGCAGGCTGCTCCACCAACCCTCGTATTTATCGAGCTGCTTATCTTCGGTGAACTTGCCTTTATCGTTCTTAAATATTTTTATGCCCATCCAGTTACCAGCTACTACAAGGTCCGCATAGCCGTTGCCATCAATATCCGCCCATTGTGCAGCGGTAACCATACCAAGTTTGGTATCGGTACCCAAAACCTGCGCCGATACATCGTTAAAATGCCCATCTCCATTATTATGAAACACGTACGACTTTGGCGATACGCCGTAGGTACCCGGCACACTTCTGCCACCTATAAACAGATCGGGATGACCATCTTTATCATAATCGCAGGCCATCACTACCGATGCGTTTACCGGGGCAGTGAGCGACTTTTGTGCGTTGCGATGCAGATTACCCTTGCCATCATTTTCGTAGAACCTTGGGAAGTAAACGGGCGTTTCAGCCTCATCTTCGTTACCGCCTACGCCTATAACAAGGTCCTCGTCGCCATCTCCATCGAAATCGCCAAAGGCCGCACCCGCGTTTTCCAGGTAGCTTTGTTTACCCAGATCCTCTGGCACATAAATATGGAAGCGGCCATTTTTTTGCTGGATGTAGATAGACGCCGGGTTATCTTTTGAACTGCCGAAGTAAAAATCTTCCAGCCCATCTTTATTAAGGTCGCCCTTGGCCATGTAAGGGTTATCGGTAGAGAGCATTTGCAGCATCAGGCGCTCGTTATCAAAATCGATAAAGCCATTTTCGATGTGTGTTGGTACCGAATCGAAAAGCGTTTTAGCTACGTCGGTAAACATGGGTTTCGCCACCTTTTTGGTGAAATCATACTTTAATTTGGCATCCGCAAATTTATAGGTGTAAACCTTATTGGTCTGCAGGTTTTTAGCAACCTGGTATTTACCACCCGGCCAAATAACCTGTACAGAATCTACCCTGCTTCTTATCCCTAATCCGATGGTGATCAAATTGGGCGATGTGCTGCTTTGAAACCCCCGGGTTGGCTGCTGGTAATAAGTCAGCGCCTCGCCTTTGGCAAATACTTTTATAGTGCTGCCAACGCCAAAACGATTTTGCCCTTCGCCTTGCAGCTTAAATTGTATAAAGTTATTCTTTAACGTTTCCGCGTTGTTTTTGTAGATGAAGAGCGGCGAGTTTACGTTATTTACAATAAGGTCGTTATCGCCATCCCCGTCCAGGTCGCCATAGGCGGCGCCGTTGCTGAATGATGGATCATCCAATCCAAACTCCTTTGCCTTGTTGGTAAAAGTAAGGTTATGATTGTTGGAGAAGGCGTAGTTGGTAAGTGGTGTAGACACCATCTTGTCGGTAAAATCTTTATAATCGAAGCTTTTCTTCTGGGCTATCTTATCCATATTTTCGCGATTGCCCAAAAATTCGATGTAGTCCTGGTCTGTAAGGTCTTTATATATGCCGTTGGATACGAAGATATCCTTCCAGCCGTCGTTATCCATATCAAAAAACAGGGCACCCCAACTCCAGTCGGTTGCGCTTACGCCTGCATTAAACGCTACTTCAGAAAAAGTGCCATCGCCATTATTTAGCTGCAAGCAATTTTGCATGTACTGGTTAAAGTAACCATCGTGCTGTTTTAGTTTAATTACATCGAAGGATTCGAACGAGGTCATCTTTTTCAAACGCCTGTCGCCCTCGGGCAGCATCTCGGTAGTAAAAATATCCGTATAACCATCGTTGTTAATATCAGCAATATCCGAGCCCATTGATGCTACGCTCAGATGGCCTGTTTCCGCTTGTATGTCTTCTTTAAAATTGCCGTCTTTTTGGTTGATGTAAAGGTAATCGCGTTCAAAAAAATCGTTAGATACGTAGATATCCGGGTAGCCATCATTATTTACATCGGCAACGGATACGCCAAGCCCAAAGCCAATATCGCTGCTGAAGATGCCTGCGCTTTTTGTTACATTGGTAAAATGGCCGGCATCATTGCGGTACAGGCGTGCACCGCCCAGTTCGTTCACCACCGCACGCAGGTTTTTGCTAAAATCAAACGAGCCTATTGGCCTGAAGGAGTTGTTTAGGACAAAACAATCCAGGTCGCCATCGTTATCATAATCAAAAAATATGGCCTGGGTAGATAATCCGTTATCCACCAGGCCATATTTAGCGGCCTCTTCTTTAAAAGTGCCGTTGTGTTGGTTTATAAAAAGTTCGTTGCCTTTCCTATCTATAATATTGCCACTGTGGCAAACGTAAATATCCAGCCAGCCATCGCCGTTAATATCAACCATGGTAACACCAGTGCTCCAGTATTTGGTACCCTTTACGCCTGCCCTGGCTGTAATATCTTCAAATTTCCAGTTGCCTTTGTTAAGGTATAACTGATTGCCGCCCTGGTTTGACGTAAGGTACACATCATTCAGCCCATCATTATTAATATCGCCAATGGCCACGCCGCCGCCATTATAATAGTTGCGAAACGTAAATACGTTGGTACGATCCTGCTCGTTTAGTTGATTTACAAAATTCACGCCTAAACTGCTGTTATCCTGCAGTGAAAACAGCGGATTATTGACGCTACTTTTACGGCACGACAATAAGGATACAGTAATGAAAACTAACAGTATTAGGGGTGTTTTTTTAACCATTGCGGGGCGCAGAAAAAACAAACGTAGCGAATTTCTTCGCTACGTTCAAAATCAAATATAAAACCAAAAATCTGTTTTTTATTAATAACCCGCGTTCTGTTTCAGGTTAGGGTTGGTATCAACCGCACGCTGAGGAATTGGGTAAAGTGTACGAGTTTTAGCTGTTGCCAAAGGACGCTGATCTACCGGATCGTTAAATTTCTCGAAACGGATCAGGTCATTCCTTCTCCAGCCTTCGTAATATAACTCACGGCCGCGTTCTGCTAACATTACAGTTGCATCAACTGAACCCAGAGCAGTTGCACCACGAGGGGTACGCACCGCGTTAACAATGCTTAATGTAGTTTGACCAAGAGGATCGGTACCACCACGCATAATAGCTTCTGCTTTTTCTAACAAAACATCGCCGTAACGTAAGAACACGTAATCATTATCTTCGCTGTTATCTGGCACGGTTCCATCTGCGTTTGGATGAGGGAAATATTTAAATACCCTGATACCCTGTGCTTCTGTAGAGAAGTTAAGGTTAACGTTCTCTGTAAAAATAAGTGGTTTACCACCACGTTGTTTTAAAGCAACACCACCCGGGCCAAATTGCTGGCCTACAGCAAAACCTGCCCTTAAACCAACTTTATCAGTTAAGCCTGGGTAAGCAACGCCGCGGCGCTCATCAGATGCTTCAAATGATTTGTAGAAATCGGCAAGTGTGGTAAAGCCGTTCCATCCATCTGGTGTTTGGTTGTAGTGCAAGCCCATTTTCCAACGGTTTTTTGCAGAACCCGGTACCCTTGATGGTATGTTATAAATACCGAAGATATTACCGTGAGATTGCTCTGAGTTATCCCATGCAAAATCCTGGAAGTACTTACCGGCCGGTTCTAATGTAAAACCAGCGGCAGTTATTTTGTTTGCGTACTCAATAACCTTATCCATATCCGCTTTAGCAAATGTGTATGGGCCACCTACTGCAGCTGCGTTATATACCGCTCTGTTTAAGTAAATTTTTGCTAACAATGCCTGTGCAGCAGCTTTGCTGGCAATACCAATGTTTGGCGCGGTACCCAATTTAGATTCGGCAAACTCAAGATCTTTTATCATGTAGTCTGTTGCTTCTGTACGGCTCATAACAATTGGGATAGAAGAGTTTGGCGCATCCGGATCGCGGAATGGCTGTTGCCCATATAAATCTACCACCTGGAACATAAAGTAAGCGCGCAAAAAGCTTGCTTCGGCTTTGATCTGATCGGTAGTAGCCCTTGTAATAACTTGTGTGGCACGGAACACACCAATGTTTAACTGATCCCAAGTGTCATTAATCTGGCCGTGTGATGCTGTCCAGGTGTGGGTGTGTAATTTACGCCATGCGCCAAAATCTCCCCAGTCAGTACCGCGGGTTGGGCCCATCATCTCATCAGTTGGGTGCTCTTGTAATGCGTAAGTGTTTGCCTGGTCGGTTTGCCCGTTCAATTGTGAATAAACACCGTTAAGGTCCGCTGCGCTGGCCACCCCTCCTGCGTCTACGGATCTTGAGCCGTAGACCTTCTCATCTAATTTTGCACAACCTGTGGCAGCTAAGAATGCCATGCCACAAATTGTTGCTTTCAATGTTATATTTTTCATGCTCATATTTTTTTTAGAAACTTGCGTTTAAACCGAATGTGAATGTACGTGCGCTTGGATATGAAGTATAATCAATACCTCTTGAAGGCACACCGTTTCTTTCTTTGTTAGTGTTTATTTCAGGATCAAGGCCGCTATAGCCAGTGATCAATATCAGGTTTTGGCCGGTTACTGATACACGCAGTGTTTTAAACACATTTCCTTTTACCGGGAAGGTATAGCCTACAACAGCATTTGATAACCTGATGAAATCACCTTTTTCAACAAAACGGCTTGATACCTCACCAGAGTTAAGCGCATTTTCGTTTGTAGCGGCAATATCTTTAGTTACGTTACGGCCGCTTACAAGGTTGCCTTTGTAAAAGAACGCGTTGGCAGTGTTGTTATAAATATAGAAACCAGATGCTCCGTTTATGAAGAAGCTTGCGTTCCAGTTACCATAAGTAAAGCTGTTGCTGATACCTGCTAAGAAGGTTGGAAGCGGGCTGCCATGGGGTGTTGCAGCATCAATACCCTCAGGGTAGATACCAAAACCATCAGCATCTAAGCCATTGTACTGAGATACGTTGAATGTGTAAAGCGGGTAGCCGTTACCAATAAACTGTGAGTAAGCACCAGATAAGCCCTGGCCATCAATGTTACCGGTAATTACGTTACGGTTACCAAAATTCTCAACACGGTTTTTTACAAAAGTCATGTTGTAGTTGATGTCCCATGTAAAGCCGCTTGCAACTGATGATTTTATTGCTGAGAAGTTTAAACCAACTTCCACACCGGTGTTTCTAACATTACCAGGCAAATTAACCCAGTACCGTGTGTCGGCAGCAGGTTGTGCCAGATCCTGTAAGAACAGCAGGTCTCTTTGCGATTTATTAAAGTAATCAACAGTACCGCTTAAACGCCCTTTAAGTATGGTGAAATCTAAACCCGCACCGTAAGCAGTTTGTGTTTCCCATTTCAGATCTGGGTTAGCTGCGTTTAGCGGAGAACTTGAGGTACCGTAGTAGTTAATTTGTTTTAACCTTAACGAAGCATAAGAAGGATAATCCTGGTTACCTGTTTGGCCGTAGTTTAAACGTAAGCTCAAATCATCAAATATACTTTTTGGAGCCCAGCTCTCGCTGCTGATACGCCATTTTGCTGCAGCTGCAGGGAAGGTTGCGTATTGATGGTTGGCACCAAAACGAGAAGAACCATCTCTACGTACAGTACCTGTTAAGATGTAACGGTCTTTATAAGAGTAGTTAACACGTGCAAAATATGATTGCAGCTTGTAGCTGCTACTGTCGCCTACAGGGTAAGCTAAACGGTTAAGATACTCTTCGTAGTTTTTAAGGATTTCCTTTTTGGTGGCAGTTCCCCATCCAAAATCATTCCGGTTAAAGCTCTTGTAAGAAGAGTAAGAGTAACCAACCAAAGCAGTAACAGTACTGTTGTTAGCAAACTTTTTATCATAATTTAAAGTATGCTCCGTAGTGGTGCTCCTTAATTCATTATGTTGTAAAATACCACGGCCATTGCCTGTTGCAGATGGTACGTTAAAATCCCTTATGCCGGTTTGGTCAGTGAAACCAACGATAGTAGGATCGTAAAACGTTTTTCTAAGACCGTCAGACCTGTCTACGCCGATGTTGCCTTTGTAAGATAAGCCTTCAATCAACCTCAAAGTAAGGCTTAAGTTGTTCAGGTAACGGTTAATGTTATCTGTGTCGTCAATCTGGTTTAATAACGAAACCGGGTTACGGAAGCTGTTACCATTTGGAAAACCTTTAGCATCGTAACCGTTTAAATTGTAGTAACGGCCTTGTGCATCGTAAACCGGGATAGTAGGATTGGTTTGCAACGCAGCACCAATTAAGCTACCATTGAAACCGGCGTTGTTGGTAATAGGTGCAAACCTGTCTTTAAGGTTTGAAAACAACGACGTAAGGTCAAATTTAACCCTATCGCCAAAGAACGATTGAGAAGCATTGATACGTGCATTAAAACGACGAAGGTCTGTATTCTTAACAATACCTTCCTGTCTGTCGTAACCGGCAGATGCACGGTAGTTACCTGTATTGCTGGCACCACCAAAGGCCAAGTTATAATTTTGAGATACAGCTGTCCTCAAAATTTCTTTTTGCCAATCGGTATTGCCGCCGTAATCAACAGCAGCCGGATCAGCGCCAACGCTTGCTACACCTTTTAAGAAATCTTCGCGGCCAAGCAGGTCGTAAGTTTTAGCTGCTTTAGAAACGCTCGTGCTTGCACCAAACTGGATGCCTTGGCCTTTGCGGCCTTTACGTGTAGTAATTAAAATTACACCGTTAGCACCACGCGAACCGTAAATAGCTGAAGCTGATGCATCTTTTAATACTGAAATATTCTCGATATCGGCAGGGTTAATAAACGCCAATGGGTTACGGGCAGACGCGCTACCTGCACCGCTATCATAACCACCTGCGGTACCGCCATTATCCAATGGCACACCATCCACTACATACAGCGGGCTGCTACCAGAACGGATAGAACTTGCACCACGGATGTTGATAGTAGCACCGGCACCGGGCTCACCGCTTGCCGGAGTTACCTGCACACCTGCTATACGGCCCTGTAATAGCTGCTCGGGCGTTGCAATAACGCCTTTGTTGAAATCTTTAGGGCTTAAGGATGCTACCGAACCGGTTGCATCTTTAATGCGTGTGCTACCGTAACCAATTACAACAACCTCGTTTAATGCCGTGTTAGTAGACTCAAGGATTACTGCCACGAATGTTTTACCATCCAGGCTTACTGTTGTTGATTTGTAGCCAATGTAGTTGAATACCAAAGAAGTAGTGTTTGCCGGTACAGACAACCTGAAAGTACCATCAACATTTGTTTGGGTACCGATACCGCCACCGGCGCCTACGGTTACGCCTATGAGAGACGACCCGTCTTTTTTGTCGGTTACTTTACCTGTTATTACCTTATTTTGAGCAAACGCAGGCTCAAAAAAGAAGCAGGTTAAAGCAAGAAAACATAATGTGAGTAAGTGTTTAAATTGCATAGTTTGTGGTTTAAT
The DNA here is from genome assembly GCF_004054195.1 of Mucilaginibacter gilvus. GTDB lineage: Bacteria > Bacteroidota > Bacteroidia > Sphingobacteriales > Sphingobacteriaceae > Mucilaginibacter > Mucilaginibacter gilvus. Next base: position 199,358 of record NZ_SBIW01000001.1, read on the forward strand.
TAAAATTGGTTATATAAAAATTCTTGTACATGGTTCCCTTAAATTAAAAAACGCGCCATTGAAAATATAGGCAGTTCCGCTTTAAAACAATTTGTGCTTAACGCACGGCAATCAAAAAAATTTAATACTAATGGTTTTTATGTTGGTCTATATCGGCCAAAATTGGGCCGGCGATAAATAAATCTTTTAAGCATTTAACTTATTAAAACTTTATTCATCTATACAAAGATGTGTGTCCTGAGCCTCAATCCCTACTCATTTGGGGTGCTTAGAAAAAAATATAGACTAATTTTTCGTTAAAAAATTGATTATAAGCATATTAACTATAAAAAACAGGCAAAAAATATAAGTGTTTTGTAGACTTTTTATAGCTACCAGGGTTAAAATAGTACATTAAATAGTTTTTAAAGTGCCAGATAAGGCTTTAAACACGTGTTTAATTATTCAACCGAATCAACAGCTTTTATATCCATAATACGATGTTCAAATTGTTCGGGGTTTTTTGATTTTGCTTTTATGCGCATTTTGTACACATAAATGGTATTAACCGAATATTCAAGTATTTTGGCGATTGTTTCGTTATCGTTTATACCCATCCGTATCAATGCAAATATCCGGAGATCGGTGTTCAGCACCTCATGCTCCTGGGGCCATATCTGGTCTTTCTCGTCAAATTGCGAATTAAATACCGATATGAAATTGGGGAAGATCTTTAAAAAGATATGGTCGAAGCTGTGATAAAGCACCTCGCGCTCTTTTTTTATATTTATATTATTGATTATCAATCTAATATCATCATATTTTTTGATTGACAGCTTGGTATCTACAGACATCTTCAACTTTTCGAGTTTTAATATATAACCCGATATGATCTTAAAAAACTGCCCGATGTATTCTTCCTTAATGTGCGCGTCCTCTATCAGTTTGTAGTTCACCTGCTTTAGCTGCACATTTTTATCTTCAATTATGCGCTCCTTATGCTTAAGCTTGCCCAACTGCTTGTATATCATTATTAAAAATAATATTACCAGCGAAGCCAGGGCGGTTATGGCCAGCAGAAATACCAGGATCCTGTTCTTTTCGCTTTCAGAGTGGTTAAGCTCTTCGGCAGCTACCAGCGGCAAAATGGCACCTATTTGAATTTTTCGCTGGCGTGCGCCGTAAAAATCGGCGTCGGCCTTGGCCAATTGCACAAAACTGTAGGCATCTTTTATATTGCCGGTTTTGTAAAGCTGCTCTGCCAGGGTAAAAAGCGCCACGGTTTCTTTGGTAGACGACTTGAGATCGGCAATAGCCGATTGAATTAACAGGTTTATCCCCTCGCTCTTCCTATCAGAATTAATATAGATCTGCCCCAGCGAGCAACTTATCATAGCGCGCAAATGCATAGAAATGGGCACCCCCGGCCTTATCAACTTGCTTAATTCCTGCGAACCATTATAATTATCATTGACACCCACATGCCTCATCCCCGAATAGTAGATACGATCCACCGAGCCCACCTTACTTAGTTTAATGGCCGAATCTATATATGCGTTACTGGCAGTAAGATAATCTGGCGAAAAGTACTTGTCGCTATTGTATTTTGCCAGGTCGCTGTTGCAGCGGTACATAATAAAATAGTACTCCACCTTCATGCTGTCATTAAGCAACCTGGGGTTTACCCTTTTCATGCAATCAAAGGTTTCTTTAAACATCCCCGATGACAATAGTATAAACCCAAGCTTTATTTGGCTGTAATACGCGCGCGACATATCATTCATGCCTATGCTAAGGTTTTTAAGCTTATTTACATATACGTAAGCAGAATCGTACTGGTACGATTTATACTCATCGTACAGTTTAAGGCAAATGTCATACTGCGTTGAGTAGTCGAATGGGGATGTGTTTTTATGAAGCCGGCTAAGCTTTTTTATGCGGGCTTGTTTGGCGCTATCGTATGCATCCTTCTTGGCTATCTCTGCTTTCAGTTCGGTTAGTAAACTATCTTTATCGGCCGAAAAAGCAGGTACTACGCAAAACAACATGAAGAAGAATAGTAGAAATAGCCTCATAAATTAGTTTCAACAGCGGATTAAAGTTAATAACTAAAAATTAAACCCTAAACAGTTCAAAGCCATTCTGGCTTTTTTACTATAATGGTGGCAAATTTTAATTTTTGTTAGCGACTCCTTAACGCACCGTTGTTTAGAGTTAGGAATTTTACAATTAACTACAACTGTTTTGGGGACGGTAAACACAAAAAGCCCACAGTTTTTTAAACTGCAGGCTGGGTTTTTATAAGATCAGTATATTTCTTAGTAGCTAATGGCAAACTGTCCGTCGCTATTTTTAATTAAAAGGCTTTTTACGTTTTCACCTTCAACCGGGTTTGAAAGGCCGGTTGGGTCAAAACGTGAGATAGGCGTCATCAGTGCGCTAAAATCGTCGGCAGCTTTAAATTGCCTACCATTTAACTTAATGGCCGTTGCATTAAAACCATGCAGCACCACTTTTATGTTGTTGAACTTAGATTTTGCAGACCCCTCCGCCTTGCCAAAAGTGATCGCTTTTTTTGCCGCGTCGTAAGTAATGGTCCGTTTGTAAAAATCACCTTTTTCGTAATCGTAGCTCTCGCCATCATCCTCGTAATAAACAAATTTGTTGTTGATATCGCCTTTGTAAACGTGTACGGTTAAGGTATCGGTTGGTTTTTCGGCGGTGGTTTGTATCAGCGATTGCATTGGGATAATGCTGCTTTCTTTTACATACACCGGCAGTTTGCTCATGCCCAACTCCATGCTAAGTTTTGTGTTGCCCTGCTGTACCGCGCCGGTATACATATCGTACCATTTACCTGCCGGGAAGTATACCCTGCCAATAGCCGTCTGGCTATCAAACGGAAGCACTAAAAATGCCTGGCCAAACATGTACTGGTTTTCGTAAGCGCCGCTATACACATTTTCATCATGCGTATAATCAATAGCCAATGAACGCATCACCGGTTTGCCATTCTCTTTTGCTTCGTAGAAAGATGAATAAAGGTATGGCAATAGTTTATAACGCAGGTTGATGTAATTACGGGTTATCTCCAGCACTTCCTCACCATAGGCCCATGGCTCTGATGATTTGGTGTTGATTTGGGTGTGGTTACGCATGTACGGGTTAAACGCGCCTATCTGCATCCAGCGAGCATACAACTGGGGCGATGCGCCGCCTGTGAAACCGCCAACATCCATACCGGTATAAGGTACGCCGCTCAGCCCCAAGCTGTTCATCAGGCGAACGCCAGCCATCATGTGGCTGTCTTCGGCGCGGTTATCACCTGTCCACATCGCCGCAAAGCGCTGTAAACCTGCAAAACCCGAGCGTGTTAGCACAAATGGGCGTTTGTTACCGCCCAACGCCGCGCGGTAACCTTCGTAACTGCTGCGGATCATCTCTAACCCATACACATTATGAATTTGCAGGTGCGACGCGCCCTTGCCTTCGTAGTTAAAGAAGATATTATCCGGCGCTTTCTGGCCCCAGGTACTAAACTCGTTCATATCGTTCCAGATGCCGCTTACGCCATCTGCTGCATACGCCTTTAGTTCCCTGGCCCAAAACTCGCGCCCTTTAGGGTTTGTAAAATCGGGAAAGTTGCACCATCCCGGCCATACCTGCCCCGTATAATTGGTACTGTCGGGATACTTGGCAAAAATATCTGCTGCAATACCGCGGTCGTAAACGCCGTAGCCTTTTTCTTCTTTAACACCCGGGTCTACAATCAGGGTAACCTTAAAGCCCATATCCTTTAGCTTTTTGGTAAGGCCCTGTGGATCGGGGAAACGGCTTTTATCCCAAGTAAATACTTTGTATTTATCCATGTAATGGATATCTAAAGTAATACCATCAGCTGGGATTTTCTTTTCGCGCAGGGTGTTGGCTACACGGTACACTTCGGTATCCGGATAATAACTATAACGGTTTTGCTGATAACCAAGGCTCCACAACGGTGGCATTTTTATACGGCCGGTAAGCCAGGTGTACGAGGCGATAACATCCGCCAGGTGCGAACTGTACATAAAGTAATAGTTCATTTCGCCACCTTTTGCAGCGAATGACGAGAAACGGTTATTGCTGGCACCAAAGTTAAAATCAGACTGCCAGGTGTTATCCATAAATATGCCGTATTGCACATTGTGGTGAACGCCTATATAGAATGGAATGGTAGAATATAAAGGATCCTGCCCTGCAGAATAAGCGAATACATCGCTGTTCCAGTTGGTGTAGGCATTGCCGCGGCGATCCAGAGGGCCGGTTTTTTCGCCAAGGCCAATGAAGTGCTCGCCATCCTGCATGTGTTTGTAGGTGGTAACGTTTTCGCTCACCCATGAAGTGCTTAGGCCGGTCTCATCCTGGTTTATCACTTCGCCTGCCAGCGTAGTAAAAGTGATGGCGTATGGGTTTTTCCTGACGTTTACTTTAAGCGAATCGGTTGCGAGGTTGATCTCGTTATCGTTTTGGGTAACGGTTACTTTGGTGGTTTGCGGTTTGGCAATAACGGCGTAGGAAAAATCTTCGGCCAGTTGTTGCTTATCCATACGCACCCGGATAACGTTGGGGCTGTATACGGCAACTTTTATAAAAGCATTCTCTGTTTTAATATCAACTTCCTGGTTATTTACGGTTACCCCGGTAACCTTTCCTACTCTTTTTAACAGAGTTTGGGCGGAGGCAACCTGCGTACAGGCGGCAAAAACAACGGCAAGGGCAACGTAACGATTCGCGATCTTCATTCTTTTCGGGAAATAATTTATTATGTAATTGGATCCGGCAGGGTTTATTGCCGTTTTAAATGTATCGCAAGCAAACCGGCGGCAGCATTTATTGGATGAAATTATAATACATTTATGGTACGGCGCACCGATATCAATTTTTACTTTTTTTTTATAACCTAAAAACCCCCTAATTATTAAAATTAGGGGGTTTTTAGCGTCTAAATAGCTTGAAAATATAAGATTAAATATAGACGGGTTTTGTTAAAAAAATATCAATAATTAGCCAGCACCATAATATTATCACTAATGGGGCTTATCTTTTCCAATCCGTTTAAAAAGCCGAGGCCTACCACAAAGGTAAAACCGGCCACTATACCGCCCATATCATGGATCAGTTCGCTGGCAGCGGTTACTGTACCACCAGTAGCCAAAAGATCGTCGTGAATAAGGATACGGTCGCCAGGTTTAAAGGCATCAATGTGTACTTCTATGGTTGCAGTACCATATTCCAGCTCGTATACTTTTTGCTTAACGGTATGGGGGAGTTTACCTGCTTTGCGCACGGGTATAAAGGGTACGCCAAGCCTGGTTGCCAGCGTTAACCCGAATAAAAATCCACGGCTCTCTACACCTGCAATGGCATCTATCTTGGTATCTTTCAGGCCGGCTACAAAGGCATCAACAATGCTATCGCACAAACCCGGGTCTTTCAAAATGGGGGTAATATCCTTAAAAATAATCCCGGGTTTAGGGAAGTCAGGGATATCGCGGATGGCCGCCTTAATGTTTTGCTGTATCATTTATAGCTTAAATATGGTTCAATTTTACGTAAAATTCCTTCATCTATAATAGCAATGTGCTGCAAATCGGCAAGAGAACTGTAATCACCATGCTGGTTACGATATTCGATGATGGCATTCACCTGTTTGTAATCGAGGTAGGGCATTAATCGTAGTTTGTCGAAAGTTATATTATTGATGTCTATCTTCCTGATCTTCGAGGCATCAACTTTTAGCTGGCCTTTTATCTCCGCGTACTTCAATTCATCCAGCCCATACACCTCTTTCAGTTGCTCCTTGTTTACAAATCCACCCAAACGCTCCCGGTAATAAATAATACGCTTGGCAAAACCCGGGCCGATACCATTAAGCGTAGTAAGCTTTGCAGAATCTGCCGAATTAAGCTCGATAACCAAATCCTTAGCATCCATTCCGGGTATCTCGATGTATGGAGCCAGCGCCTTATAATCTGCCTCCGTAATACCGTATATTTTCTTCAAGTCGGCAACCTGGTAAAACCGCCCTCCTTTTGCCTCGTAGTTTTTCAGGATGGCAATTTGCTTATCGCTTAGTCCCAGCCTCTTCCACTTATCTGCCGGCAGGCTGTTAGGATTGAATTTAAAAAGTGTGCGGGTTAGCTGTTTTTGCGTAGCCGGGCTATTATATGCTTGTATGCCGCCCGGGTTGGCTTTATTGAGCTGCGCCAGCGCGGCATCAAATTCTTTAGCATTAATTGTATTATCTTTGCGACACCATTGATAAACGTAGGGCACAGCCAAAACTGCAATTATCAAAATAACCAGCACAAGCATACCGTTCCATTCTTTTTTGGTAAGGGATAGGTAATTTTTTAACTGCGCTTTCATAACAATGCTTTACAGCCGTTAAAGTAATAATTTTACAATCATTTAATCCGTTTAAAAAGGATGAAAGTTATAACCACCGAGGAATTTGCCAAAGCAACTAAACTGGACAAACTAAAAATGCCCGGCTTGGCCTCCCTGCTGATGGAACTGATGAAAATTAACCAGGTGAACGACCTGTTTGCCCAGGCACAGCCCAAACAAGGCCCCGAGTTTGTAGATGCCATATTAAAAGGCTGTGGCATAGAAATAGATTTTGACGAACGCGAACTGCGCCACATCCCCAAAAACGGTGCGTTCATTGCCATCGCTAACCACCCTTACGGCGGTATTGAGGGCATGGTACTATTGAAAATACTTTGCATGGTAAGGCCCGATTCTAAGCTGATGGCCAACTTCCTGCTGAAAAAGATCCCTAACCTGGCCGACTACTTTGTAGCCGTTAATCCATTTGAAAACGTGGAACACTCCTCCAGCATCAGTGGGTTAAAAAACACACTGGAATTGCTGAATAACGGCACGCCTATAGGCATCTTCCCCGCCGGCGAGGTATCTACCTTTAAGATGGAGAAAAAAGAGGTTACAGACCGCCTTTGGCACCCTGTGGTGGGTAAGATCATTGCCAAAGCTAAAGTACCCGTGGTGCCCATCTACTTCCATGGCAATAACGGGCTTTTATTTAACCTGCTTAGCCTTATACATCCTGCCCTGCGCACCGCCAAGCTGCCATCCGAACTATTTAACAAGCAGGGCCATACTATTAAATTACGCATTGGCAAGCCTATTAAAGTTGCCGATATCCCCGACAGTAATAACGGCGCTAAAGTATTAAATTACTTGAGGGCTAAAACCTATGCGCTTGGTGCGGGTTTGGACGAGGAGAAAAAGATTTTCAACCCCCGAAACCTTTTCAAGATAAAAAAACTGCCCGAGGCTATCGTGCCCGAAACCCTGGCCGATAAACTGGAAACTGAAATAGGCCTTTTGCGCGAGCATTACAAGGTATGGACCGAGAAGAACTATGAGGTGTTCATCGCCCCCACTTCCGAAATTCCATGCACTATCCGCGAGATAGGCCGCTTACGCGAAGTTACCTTCCGCGAGGTTGGCGAGGGTACCAATAAGGCTACCGACCTGGACGAATACGATATTTACTACCACCACCTGTTCATTTGGGACATGGAGGCCAGGATGATCGTGGGTGCCTACCGTATTGGTTTGGGCGATGAGATATTTTACAGCGTTGGTAAAAAGGGATTTTACATCCACGAGCTGTTTAAGTTAAGGGAACAGTTTACCCCCGTATTAAAGAAGAGTCTGGAACTGGGCCGCTCATGGATCCGTAAGGAATACCAGCTAAAGCCCCTACCCCTCTTCCTGCTTTGGAAAGGTATCTTGAAATACCTGATGGATAACCCGCGCTATCGTTACCTTATTGGGCCGGTAAGCATCAGTAATTCCTTCTCGCAGTTCTCCAAATCGCTTATTGTGGATTACATCAACCGCAACCATTTCGACCATGAACTGGCACAGTATGTAAAACCCCGGAAAAAATTCAAGGTGAACTTTGAGAACATAGATACCGACCTGCTGATGAGCGGCGGCGACAGCTTTAAAGGCTTGGATAACCTGATCTCGGAAGTGGAAACGCACAACATGAAGGTGCCCGTATTGCTGCGCCAGTACATTCAGCTCAACGCCAAGATCATCAGCTTCAACATCGACCCTAAATTCTCTGATTGTTTGGATGGGTTTTTGGTGTTAGATCTGGAAAAAGTGCCGCAGGATATATTGGAGAAATTGGGGAAGAACCTGTAACCGGGATTTAACCGATTTTTAGGATTTAGGGATTTTGATTTGAGGGGGGCATATGTACTGTCCGTCCGTCCAACTGCGCGCGTTTTTCACGCGTCATTGCGGACATGAAGCAATGACGCACGGGGAGGAACTGTCCAGGAAGAGTCCCCTAATACTTCCATCCAAACCGTTTAAACAAACTATACAGCACCCATATTGGCGTGATCAGCACCAATTGTGTATCATCCTTAAATGATGCTTCATTACCTTCTTTTTTACCGCCTATGTACTGGCCAAGCCAGGCAAGGGCCAGGAACAAGGTTTCCATCCAAATCAATGGAATGCCGCCGGCCTGTTCCCATACGGCAAGCTGCGATACGCCGTAGCTTAACGCAAATAATACCAGCAACATGGTGTAAGATAGTATTGGCGAAAGTTTAAGCGTGTAATAAACGCAAAAGGCTATTAAAAACGATGCCCAGTTGAACATACCTTCATAACTTTTTAAAAAAGCAAGGTGCGGAAACGGGATTGCCCAGGCTATACCCAGCGCACCGAACAACATCAGCGGCACGCATATAAAATGCAGCAGCCTGTTGGTTGGCTGTTGGTGACTTGCATTAAGCCGGTTAAAATAAACATCTACGGGGCGCTCATCCTTTTTGGGGAGTACGGGTTTAATGGTATTGGGTTTTGGTTTCGCCATAAAATAAAAAAGCCCTCCCCGGTTAGGAGAGGGCTCAAATTTAAGCTTTATTATTTTGCAAATGCTACCGCGCGGGTTTCCCTTATTACGGTAACTTTTATCTGACCAGGGTAGGTCATTTCTGTTTGGATACGGTTAGATATGTCTGCCGCCAGTATTTCGCTTTGGGCATCGCTTATCTTTTCGCTCTCTACCACAACGCGCAATTCGCGGCCTGCCTGTATAGCGAAGGTTTTCTCTACACCAGGGTATGATAATGCAAGCTCCTCAAGCTCTTTTAAACGCTTAATATAACTTTCTACCACTTCGCGGCGAGCGCCCGGCCTTGCGCCTGAAATAGCGTCACACACCTGTATTATCGGCGATAGCATCGAGGTCATTTCCACTTCATCGTGGTGGGCTCCAATGGCGTTACAAACTTCCGGGTGTTCCTTATATTTTTCGGCTAACTGCATACCCAAAATAGCGTGTGGCAGTTCCGGGTTATCATCTGGTACTTTACCAATATCGTGCAGTAAGCCCGCGCGTTTGGCCAGTTTTACGTTCAGGCCAAGTTCTGCCGCCATGGTAGCGCAGAAGTTGGCCACCTCGCGAGAGTGCTGCAACAGGTTTTGCCCGTACGATGAACGGTAACGCATCCTGCCTACCATCCTTATCAGTTCCGGATGCAGGCCGGTGATACCTAAATCAATTACGGTACGCTCGCCTATCTCCACAATTTCTTCTTCTATCTGCTTGCGGGTTTTGGCAACTACTTCTTCAATACGTGCCGGGTGGATACGTCCGTCCGTCACCAGGCGGTGCATTGCCAAACGGGCAATCTCCCTGCGGACAGGGTCGAAGCCTGAAAGGATAATCGCTTCCGGGGTATCATCCACAATAATTTCTATACCGGTTGCTGCTTCCAGCGCCCGGATGTTGCGGCCTTCGCGGCCAATTATACGGCCTTTAATTTCGTCGTTCTCTATGTTGAAGATAGATACCGTGTTCTCTATAGCGCTTTCGGTAGCGGTACGCTGAATAGTTTGAATTACTATCTTTTTAGCCTCTTTGGTAGCGGTAAGCTTGGCTTCGTCTACAATATCCTTTATCTGCGCCATCGCTTTGCTGCGGGCCTCTTCGCGCATGTTATCTATCAGCTGGTTTTTGGCATCTTCGGCACTCAGGCCTGCAATGGTTTCCAACTGTGACACGTGCTGGTTTTTCAGGTGCTCAACTTCTTCCTGTTTCTTAGAGAGCACATCGGATTGGGCATCTATTTTTTTACGCGCGTTATCCAGCTCACTCTCCTTGCGGTTCATGTTCTCCAGCTTCTGATTAAAAGATTGCTCTTTTTGTTTGATACCGTTCTCGCGCTGGTTAAGCACGTTGTTTTTGGTATTTACCTCCTGCTCGTGCTCGGCTTTTAACTGAAGAAATTTCTCTTTGGCCTCTAACTGGCGGTTCTTTTTAAGGATCTCGGCGTTATTCTCAGCGTCCTTTAATATCTTCTTTACTTTATTCTGGGCGTTTACTTCCTGGTCTTTAAACAGCTTCCTTAGCAGGAAGCGGCCTATGACGATGCCCGTCGGTACCCCTACAAGGAGCCCGATGATCAGGTACAAAAATGTGTTCATTTCTTAGGTTATATAAATAAAAAAAACCGCAACTAAACTTCTAAGTGTTCATGTATTGTTAAAACTTCTGGTCGGATGGCTCGGGATCACGGGTTACCGTAAATTACACGATCAACGCATGCCTCTTTGATCCGTAGATATTGAAGCGTTAAGTTTTTAATAGTGAAAACTTAAAATTTAACTGCGGTTAAATCTTAAATGGCTCGGGTAGAGTTTAAAGTCGAAAGTTTAGAGTAGAAAGTCTTGTTTAACTTCTTACTTTGCACTCAGGGCTTCTTCTACTTATTTAAAGAACGTTATTGTTTAGAAAAAAAATCGGTCAGCAGGTGATCTAAATGATAAACCTTTTCCGTCACTTCAGAATCATCCGACGTAACTTTCTTATCCGCTTTTAACGAGGATGTTGCGTAATGCAACACACACATCGAAAGCAGATCCTGTTTATCGCGAACCGCATAGTTCTCCTGGTACTCTTTTATGCGATCGTTGATCAGCTTAGCTGCCCTTCTTATTATCTCTTCTTCTTCCATGTTCACCTTTAAGGGGTAAACGCGGTCGGCAATATTTATTTTTATTGAGATTTCTCCCATTTGAGCTTTTCACTTTTCGTATTACTTTTTCAGCAATACAATACACTTATCTATTTCCTGCACAAAGTCGTTAATTTTTTGCTTAATGTCAACACTTTTTTCATTTGTTTCTGAAAAAGATTTTGCCAGTTTCAATACACGAAGCTTTTCTTCCAGGTCTTTCGTCTTGTTTTTACTGGCATCAAGCGCGGCGTTTAAGGCATCGCTTTCCAGTTTAAGCAGGTCGTTTTCTTCCTGTAGCGCAGCACAAAGCTCTATTAACCGCTCGGTTTTATATACAACTTTTGTTAATTGTTCTGCTACTGAAGGCATTCTTTTTAGTTAGTGAATTATTAAACAATTAGTGAGTTAGCGAATGAGTGAATGAGTGAGTTATTGATTGCGACTTTTTAAATCACTAATTCACTAATTCAGTCCTTCACTAATTACTTTCTTATCTCCGCTCCTGCTTCTTTGTCTAAATTATAAATTAATTTCTGCATCGTGGCATCAATTGCCTTATCAGTTAAAGTTTTTTCGGTGTCCTGCAAAATAAAGCTGAGGGCGTACGATTTTTTACCCGCCGGCAGCTTATCGCCCACGTACACGTCAAACACGTTCACCTCTTTCAACAGTTTCTTGTCCGTCCGTCCGGCTATGCCCTTTAACTGTCCAAAGGTAACGCTCTTATCTACCAGCATACTCAGATCGCGCCTTACGGCAGGGAACTTGCTTACTTCCTGGTATACAATTACATTCTTACGAACCAGTTTCAACAACACGTCGAAATCAAAATCGGCGTAGAAAACCTCCTTATCCACATCGGCCCTTTTAAGCGCCGCTGCCGCTACCGAGCCAAAGCTCACCAGCACTTTATTACCACGCAGGTATTGCAGCCCGTACACCAGGCCGCTGGCTGTAGCCTCTTCGGTAGTATAATCGGTAATGCTTAGTTTTTTGAGGATACTATCAACAACAGCCTTTAAATTATAAAACGATGTAGCTACCGCCTTACCGTTCCATTGCTCGCTTTTGTAAGCGCCGGTGAGGAAGATAGAGAAGCGCTGGGCCTCTACGTACTTCTCATCCACAAAGCTGTAGATCTTGCCAAACTCGTACAGTTTAAGGTCCGCAGCGCGGTGATTTTGGTTATAGGCGACAGATTCCAACCCCGAGTATAACATGCTCTGGCGCATAACGTCCAGATCGCTGCTGAGCGGGTTCAAGATCTTTACGGCGTGCTCCAGGTCATCAGAATAAGCCGATTTGGTAAGCGAGTTGTTCATGATCTCGTTGAAGCCATTGGCGCTCAGCAGATCAGATATAGCGTTCTGCACGGTATCTTTCTCCGGGCGGATGGGGTTGTTTAACGATGCGCGGATCTGCGTTGGGATCTCGATGTTGTTGTACCCGTAAATACGCAGTATCTCTTCTACAATATCCACATCGCGCGTTACATCCACACGGTAAGGGGCAACTTTTAAGCTTAAACCCTCTTCGGTTTCCGTTACAATGGTAATATCCAGCCCGGTCAAAATAGTCTTAATGGTATCATGGCCGATGGCTTTACCGATGAGCCTGTCGATAGTCTTATAAGTTACTTCAATCCCGAATGGTGCTACCGGGTTAGGGTAGTTATCAAATATTTCCGACGATACCACACCGCCTGCTACCTGCTGGATGAGCAAGGCAGCACGCTTCAGGGCAAATACTGGCATATCCGGATCTGTACCGCGCTCGAAACGGAAGGATGCATCGGTTTTTAGCCCATGCCGTTTTGCCGTTTTACGTACCGATACGGCGTTGAAATAAGCGCTCTCTAAAAAGATGCTGGTGGTAGATGCACTAACGCCCGATTTTATTCCGCCAAACACACCGGCAATACACATCGCCTCATCGGCGTTGCATATCATCAGGTCATCGGCAGATAGTTTCCTATCCACATCATCCAGTGTTTTAAATACGGTGCCTTCGGCTACGGTTTTTACAATCACCTTGTTGCCGGTAATGGCAGCGGCATCAAAGGCGTGCAGGGGCTGGCCAAGTTCGTGCAGTACATAGTTGGTAACATCTACCACGTTGTTTATGCTACGCACACCAATCACCGCCAAACGCTCTTTAAGCCATTGTGGCGACTCTTTAACCGCTATGCCCGAGATGGTTACGCCGGCGTACCTTGGTGCAGCCTGTTCGTTCTCTACCACCACCTCAATAGCGCTATCGGTGTTATCCACCTTAAAGGCGCTAACATCGGGTTTGGTGATGCCTATCTTCAGAAACGCGGCGATATCACGGGCAGTGCCCAGGTGCGATACCGCATCCGCACGGTTTGGCGTAAGGCCAATCTCGTACATGTAATCGTCGTTCAGTTTAAAGTACGCTTTTGCCGGCGTGCCTACAGGGGCATCGGCATCAAGCACCATAATACCGGCATGATCGCTGCCCAGGCCTATCTCATCTTCGGCGCAGATCATCCCTTCGGATACCTCGCCGCGTATTTTAGATTTGTTTATTTTAAATGGCTCGCCCACGGTTGGGTACACGGTGGTACCAACAGTAGCCACCACCACCTTTTGTCCCGCCGCTACGTTAGCAGCACCGCAAACAATGTTAAGCAGCTCTGCGCCATCAACATCAACCCTGGTAACATGCAGGTGATCGCTGTTGGCGTGAGCTACGCACTCCAGCACGTAACCAATAACCAACCCTTCCAGCCCGCCGGGTACAGCCTGTACCTTCTCGAGGCTCTCTACCTCCAAACCAGTACCGGTGAGTATCGTAGAGATCTCTTCGGGGGTTTTATCTGTATCAATAAATTCTTTAAGCCAGTTGTACGATATCTTCATTATAGCAGAATGATAATCGGCAAAGATACGAAGTGGAGAAGTGAAAAGTCAAAAGTAAAAAGTCAAAAGTAAAAATAGTTGCGCTGGGGAGTTGCGGTAGCAATAATATGCGTAGAGATGGTGAATAAGATTTGACAACTTTTTAAAAGTTGTCAAATCTGGTAGTAATGCTTTTAAATATTATTTATCATCGCCAGCAGGTGGGTCATCATCCAGGTTAAGGGTGTAGGCAGATTCGGCAGCATCATAAGCACGTTGCAGGGGCGCGCTTTCGTTTATTTCGCCGGCAGGTTCGTTAGTTTCGTCGAAGCCGTTGGAATGGATATCCTGCTGGCTTATCTGGTCTTCGTTCTCGGTTTGGCCAAGTTGGTCGTCTTGTGCTAATTGGTCGTCTTCGGGCTGTATCATGGTGTTGGGTTTTAAAATTTGTTTAAAGGTAACGAGGGAGGGCTTGTGTTGTTTGCGGGAATTTAGGATTTCGAAATTCGAATGTTCAATTTCGAATTTATGGGTGAAATACAGAGCCCGACGAACCTAACGAAAGTCCTTCTAAATCGGCCTTGCCCTGTTCGGCAACCACAGGCACTGCCAAAGTACAACCTTTAATAGAACAGGGCGCAGCCGGAGTTTTTTCACTATGGTTTGTTTTTTAAGGTGTTCAAGAGCCGCTTCGCTATGTTTTTCTTTGGTTACTTTCTACTATATAACTTAAAAGTTAAGCGACTTGTTGTTTAAGCCTATCTAATGCCTTTTGGAGCGATGCAATCTTTGCCAGTAGTTAGTGCTCACTTTGAAAGGCGGCTCAATTATTTCAGTGCTCCGTTAGGTATGGCAGTAACTTCCGATAAACCTGTGGATGTTCATTTCTTTTGACACCAAAAGAAACGAACCAAAGAAAAGTGCCGGCTTGGTTCCGCTCTATGTAAGTTAGTGCTATTTCAGTGCCGGTGCCACCCGTGCGTAACGCTATGCCGGTTTATGAGGTTATAGTTCCGTTCGTCGGGCTCTTTGTTGGGTGAAATTATTTCGAATGTTCAAATCCGAAATCGAACATCCCAAATCCGAAATCAGCGCCCTTACAGCATCTCCTCATCGGCAAAGCTAAAGTACCCCTGATCGGAGATGATGAGGTGATCCAGCACGGTTATATCCAGCAGCCTGCCTGCTTCCACCATCTTTTTGGTGAGGAAAATATCTTCGCGGCTCGGCTTCAGGTTGCCCGATGGATGGTTGTGGATGAGCACTATACTACTGGCCTGGTGTTGTATGGCTACGTGGTAAATAATCCGCGGATCGGCAACGGTGCCGTTTAAGCCTCCTTTGCTAATCAGTTCCTTGCCTATCACCTTTGTTGCACGGCTCACCAGTACTATCCAAAACTCCTCGTGGTTAAGGTCCATCAGGTGGCGGCGCATTACGTTATAAATATCGCGGCTGCAGGTTAGGATTTCTGGGGCTTTTGATTCTGTTTCGCCACGGCGGCGGCCAATTTCCAATGCCGCTATAATGCTGATCGCCTTTGCTTCGCCGATGCCTTTGAATTTAGACAGCTCACTGATGCCGGCTTTACCCAACTTGTTCAGGTCGTTATCGTAATGATGCAGAATGCGTTTGCTTAGTTCTACGGCGGTTTCGTTACGACTGCCGCTACCAATTAGTATGGCAATCAGTTCGGCATCTGTAAGGGCACGGCGGCCCTGCCCGCTTAGCTTTTCGCGCGGGCGGTCTTCCTCGGCCCAGCTTTTTATACTTAAATTATTACCGTATTCTTCCAAGGGTAGGTTTGGGTTTTGTGTGCCTAAAGTAGGAAATAAAAGGGAATGTATCTGAATCAGGATTTACAGAATTTTAAAATGAACAGAATTCAGGGCTTTACCTTGAAAGAATGGATAACTAACCCAACTCAGTATATTTATTCTGAAAATTCTTTAATCCTGTAAATCCTGATTCAGACAAAAAACCCACAACAAAAAGGGATAACACTTTCGTATTATCCCTTTCAATATATCGTATTAAGCGATTAGCTTAAAGCGTTTACAAATTTAGTAAGCTTAGATTTGTTGTTAGAAGCTTTGTTTTTGTGAATAACGTTCTTTTTAGCCAAACGATCTAACATAGAGATCACTTTTGATAATAAAGGAGCAGCATCAACCTTGGTTGTTGTACCTCTTAGTTTTTTAATAGCGTTCCTGGTGGTTTTTGCCTGGTACCTATTGCGCAGACGCTTCGCAGCGTTTGACCTGATTCTTTTTAAGGATGATTTATGATTTGCCATCGTACAGCTTGTTATTCTTTCTTTATTTTTAGAGGTGCAAATATAGGTTGATAAAATTTAATTTGCAATAGTGTTGATATTATTTTTTGATTAAGGATAAAAGAGTATGGGCAAACGGTTGTTTTGTCCACAACGTGCCCATGCAAATCCGCTCCTGTAAATGGACGGACATGAACAAATACCATGGGGTTGCCTGCGGCCCGTGCTTTGCAGGGCTGCGCTGCGCTCCGGCCCCACTTCGTTGGGGGCTAAACCCTTCCAATCACTAACCCGGGGGAAGCGTTCATTTTGTCTGAACTCGAATTGTTGAATTTTTAGAATTTGTCGAATTGATAGCCCTCCCTGCCTTCAATTCTGTAATTTCGTTAAATTCCTTAAAATTCGAGTTCAGACAATTTAATGAAGCGCTCCCTTCTCACCTTTGTAACCGCCTGCACGGTCCTCACCCTCTGCACTTCATGGGGTTTCTTTGCGCATTACCGCATTCACCGGCTGGCGGTTTTTACGCTTCCTAAGGGCATGGCAGGCTTTTACAGGGCCAACATCAGCTTCATTACCGGGCACGCTGTAAGCGCCGATAAAAAGCGCTACGTAGATTCACTGGAAGCACCGCACCATTTCTTCGATGCCGACCATTACGGCAAGCAGCCCTTTAAAGCCATGCCCCAGCACTGGATAGATGCCGCCGCCAAATACTCCTCAGATACCCTGAACAAATACGGCACCGTGCCCTGGATCATCAACGCCAATTATTACTGGCTGGTAAAGGCTTTTAAACGGCACGATACCACCGCCATCCTCACCATATCTGCCAACCTGGGGCACTACATCTCAGACGCCCACACGCCCCTGCACCTTACCGAAAATTATGACGGGCAGCTTACTAACCAAACCGGCATACACGGCCTTTGGGAAAGCCGCCTCCCCGAGCTTTACAGCAACCAATATAACTACTATGTGGGCAAGGCGCGGTATATCAGCAACCCGCTTGCCGAAGCATTCAGTATTTGCCGCGCAAGTTATAAAAGCGTGGATAGCGTGCTGCGGTTCGAAAGGATCTTGAACAAACAGTTTACCGATAGCACCAAATACGCCATGGAACAGCGCGGTACGCGGATGGTAAAGGTATACTCCGTAGCGTACAGCAAAGCCTACCATAAGATGCTGGCAGGGATGGTGCAGCGCAAAATGCGGCAATCCATATTAAGCGTGGGTAGCTTCTGGTTTTCGGCATGGGTAGATGCCGGGCAACCCGATCTGAATAAGCTGATTGAAACACCGCTTACTTTGGAGGAAGGACGAAAAATGAAGGAAGAAGAAGCGACGTACAGGGCCGGAAAAGTGTTAATTTTAGAGAAATAGTTTACTGTAATGAGACCTGCATTGTTATTCTTTTCCTTATGTTTTGCGCTTGCGGGAAATTCTGCGCACCAAATCAATGCTGCTCTTCAACAAAAGAAAACCAAGGCAGATGTGGCGATGGACCAAGTTGCTGCCGTACCCGAAGTAAAAGCATTTTTAAAAAAACATGCTTCAGAAAAGGCTATACTGCTGCTACAGGGTGAGCCGAAAAACGGTCGCAAATATTATTGGGTAAGCCTGGGAATTTCCAACTTTGAAAGATTTAGACCTACCGAGCACTTTTATGTAGACCCTAAAACCTGGGAGGTGTTTTATTTAGACATCTTTATTTCTGACGGGGGTGATAAGATTTTAACGCTTGAACAATGGCGGCACTGGCGCAAAACACCCGGATGGAAAAAGACCCACTACTATGAGCATGGGAAATTGATGGTGGAGCAGGGTAAATAATTAAAGCGACAGGATTTTAAACTGACGGTTTTATGGAAATAGTACTCAAACTGCATCATGCTACATATCTCACTAATCTGTTATCTTTAGCATATCAAAACACCTAAACATGCCATCCACATTTTCCAAAACGCTCCTGTATATATTCCTTACCTGTTTTTTGTTTGCCGGCGGCTCAGCATCGGCCCAAAAAAACTATCACAATATCCTGTTTAAGATAGATTCGCTGATAGATGTAGGATTGCCAAAATCGGCCCTTGCCGAAGTGAACGTACTGGATGCGCTCGCACGAAAAGAAGATAACACCCCTCAAACTATCCGTGCGGTATTATACAGATTAAAACTGCAAACATACCTGGAAGATGATGCGCTGGTAAATGTGATCAACACGTTAAAAGTGGATATTGAGGGTGCCGGCTATCCCGTAAAACCTATTTTACAATCTTTTCTGGCAGATATGTACTGGAGCTATTACCAACAGAACCGCTATAAATTTGCCAATCGCACCCGCCTGGAAAAACCTGACGTAGATTTCCGCAACTGGGACCTCGCTTCCCTTATCAACGAAACAACCCGTCTTTATAACTTATCCTTACAAGATGCAGAGCAAGAACAGCAAACACCCATAAGTATATTAGATAGCATCCTCGAAGGGAATAAAAACTTCCGGTATTTACGCCCCACGCTTTATGATATGCTGTTACACCGCGCGTTTGAGTACTTCCTGGCGGATGAGCCGGCCATAACCCGGCCTAAAATGCCTTTTACTTTAAATGATACCCGCTTTTTTGGCGACAGCAAAAAGTTTATACAATTGCCCGTTACCACTACAGATACCAACTCTACCTGGTACCGGGGTATTAAATTTTTACAGCAGGGCATCGCTTTTCATTTGAAAGCGAATAACACCAAAGCCCTTGCCAACCTCGACATGCAGCGGTTGAAGTTTATATACGATAATAGCAACATTAGCAATAAGGATACTTTATACATAACCGCCCTTAAAGGCATCGCTGCAGATTCATCGGCCGGTAACTTACGAGCCGATGCGCTGTACACTATAGCCAGCCATTATAATAGTGAGCTTGCAAACGGAACTATGGCCATGGTTTATCTTAAACAGGCTATCGCTAATTATCCAAAAAGCTTTGGTGCGATAAACTCGTCCAATCTTATGAAAGATATCCTTCAAAAAAAGCTTGAAGCTACTTTGGAAGATATCAATTCTCCCGATAAACCAATTCTCTCGTTGTTAGAATATTGCAACATTAAGGCCGCGCGCTACCGCATATATCGCTTAACATCCGCTCAGCTTGCCCTGCTCGGCAAAATGGATAAACATGATGGAGATATACTACCCGGCAAACAAACAGAAGCATACCTTAAAAAATTAAACCCCGTGCAGAATAAGGTGTTGGAACTACCCCGCACTAACGACTATAATACACACAAAACCGAGTTTAAGATAGATGCACTTGCTAAAGGCACTTACGTGTTACTACTGCAACAGGCCACTACCCGGGATAGTTTAATGCAGCTAACCAACTTTAGCGTAAGCGGGCTTGCATACCTGGTACGCACCTTGCCTGATGGCAGTAGGGAGATAAGGGTTGTTAACCGCGAAACAGGCATCCCTGTAAAGGGAGCTGCGGTAACTGCTGCCTACATCGGCGATCGTTATAGCCAGGCCAAAACAAAACCCATAATGGTAAAAGGGCTTACCGATGCCAGGGGCGCATTTATATTTAAGGTTCCCGGTAACTATATCGATATTGATGTGCATTATGGTGGCGACCAAATACACAGCAAAGAGAAAAGCATTTACAGCGCCACACTTAGCTACCGGGATACAATAACCCCGAAACTAAGAACGCTATTTTTTACCGACCGGCAAATTTATCGCCCGGGGCAAACCATCTATTTTAAAACACTTCAGGTGCAAACGCTAAACGGCAAAAGCAGCATTGTGCCCAATTCCAGCCTTGAGGTGGAAATGAAAGATATGAACTCAAGGCAATTAGCATCGGCAAAATTAATAACCAACGATTTTGGCTCTGCCGCATCGTCTTTTACTCTTCCTCAAAATATAATCAATGGTGCGGTTCACCTGTTTACAGAAACCGGCTCGATAACGGTTACCGTGAGCGAATACAAACGCCCAACCTTCAGCATTTTATTTGAGCCTTTTACAAAGAATTATAAGCTGAACGACAGCGTTACAGTTAAAGGGACAGTAACTGCATTTTCGGGATACGGGCTATCAGAGGCGCGCATAGCTTACCGTGTCACCAGATCGCGCGATATAGGCATACCATATAGCCATCGGGGTTTAAAAGAGAACTATTACAGCCGCGGCACTGATGAAATAGCCACAGACACCATAAAAACCGACGAGCATGGGAAATTCGAACTTACATTTTTAGCCGTACCGGGGGCAGAAAACGAGCCGGATATTTCGTACCTCTTTAAAATCGCCGCAGATGTTACCGATGCCAATGGCGAAACGCAAAACGCGGGCACAAGCTTATCATTAAGCAATAAACCCATTCAACTGGAGTTCGCCTTGCCAGACATGGCAAGGCCAAAAACAACTATAGATGCTACGCTGATGCTGTTTAACTCGGGCCGCCAGCGTAAAAACGGGCAAGCTACTGTAGTGGTGTACGCGCTAAAAAGCCCGGGCGAGTTTTTTAAAACCCGCCTTACCGCCAACCCCGATAAATGGCTGTTGAGCCGCAAAGATTATCACAAAAACTTCCCTTGTTTTGCTTACAAGGGCGAAGACGATTACAAAAACTGGGAGCGCCTGCAAAAAACACAAAGCTTTGAATTTGACTTGAAGGATTCCGATGCAGGAAGGCTTGACCTAAGCAAGTTGTTCAATTCACCGGCCGGGGTTTATGCTGTAGTGGTAAACGCCAAAAACGAAAGCGGCGACACTACCTCGGTGATTAAATACATCAATATTATTAAAGAGGAAGCGCCCATTCAAAAAAATGAGAACTGGGTGCTACCCATCAGCACCACCGTGCAGCCGGGACAGCCTGCCGAGTTTTTTGTAGGGATAAATAAAAGCTGCAGCGTATTGCTGGAAACTTACGATGAAGATAAATTGCTTAGTTCCCGATTGGTTGCTTTAAGCCCCGGGCCACCACAAAAAATAAGTATACCCGTACCTGCAACAAAACGCAACACGTTCACCGTGCAGTTTGTCATGATAAACGGTAACCGGATTTATAAGTATTACGAGCGTATTTTGGTTGCCGATACCGTTAAGCCGCTCAACATACGCTTTTTAACCATGCGTAATAAACTGCGACCCGGCGATAAGGAACAGTGGAAACTGGAAATTACCGGTAGCGAGGGCAAACAGGCTTCGGAGTTATTGGCTGGTATGTACGATGCCTCGTTAGATGATATTACCCCCGCTGCAAGTTGGCGATATCTGTTGGCCACCACTGGCGTAAATGGTTATTTTGAATGGAGGTCTGAACCAATCTCGGCCACTGTGAATACAATAAACGACAACGAGTATGAAAGCCACGAGTATGACCGCACCAACACCGATATTAAATATGAAGCAATAGACATGCTTGGTTTTAACGATTATGGTTATTATAACGATAACTACGAAAATTTCCGGCAGGCTGTGAGCGAATTACACCTTAGCACATTAAGCGATAAAAAAACTGTAGCAAAATACGCCCGGAACGCAACACTTGTAAAAAACGGCTATGATGTGGTTGGCAAAGTTTTGGGTTACCGCTCGGGCTTGGCCGGTGTTACCGTGCGCATAAATAATTCCAATATCAGCACGGTTTCAAATTCGCTGGGCTACTTTAAAATAAAAGTGCCGGTAAATGCGATACTGGTTTTTAGCGCAAAAGATTGGGCATCAAAAAGGCTTAATCCCCCAAAGGGAATAAAACTTATTGTACAAATGAAATCTTTGGCACAAGTACGATATGAACGAGAATTGATGTTAGCGGATCCGGGTGTTAAATCACAAAAAGGTGACCCCAACGCCGATATACGTATTAATGAACCTGTGGGCAATTCTGATGTAACGCAGGTGGTGGAAGAAAACTCTTTGGGATTTTTCAACAATGCGCAGGTAAGCGGATATCTCGCTTTCGCACCTCCGGTAATTAAAGCTGATAAAGAAGGGGAGATGATGTATGACGAGCTATACGATGACAAACTACGCAAAGGCGTAGTGAAGATGAAAGAGATACGCACAAACCCCAAACCAATAACCATCCGTAAAAACTTTAACGAAACAGCTTTCTTTTACCCGCAGTTGCGCACCGATGCAAAAGGACAGGTAACCATAAGCTTCACCATCCCGGGGGCTCTTACCAAATGGAAATTCCGGGGTGTAGCTTACAATCAAAAATTGCAAACGGGCTATATCGAGCAATTGGTTATCACCCAAAAGCAAGTGAGCATAAGCGCCAATATGCCGCGCTTTTTAAGGGAAGAGGATACGCTTGTAGTTTCGGCAAGGGTGGTAAACTTATCTCCGGGCAATTTAAAAGGCGAGGCGCAGCTGCTACTGTTTAACGCGCTTACCATGCAACCGGTAAACCTTTTTGCTAAAGGGGATAACGGTACGCAACGCTTTAGCGTGGATAGCGCAACAACCAAAGCTGTATCGTTTAAACTCATTATTCCCGCCGGGTTGGAAGCGCTTACTTATCGTTTAACCGCCAACGCAGGGGACTATACCGATGGTGAAGAAAACACCCTACCTGTATTACCAAACCGAATGCCGGTTACCGAAACCATGCCCTTAATGGTACGTGCCGGGCAAACCAAAACCTTCAGTTTTGATAAACTGATAAACCAAAGCAGCAATACCTTACAAAACAAAACCCTCACACTGGAATACACGCAAAACCCGGCATGGGCTGCCGTGCAGGCATTGCCTTATATGATGGAGTTCCCCTACGAATGTTCTGAACAGATCTTCAGCCGGTTTTATGCCAACAGTTTTGCTGCCTATATTGTAAACAGCAACCCTAAAATTAAGCAGGTATTGGAACGCTGGAAAGCAACAGATTCTAAAGAATTGCTTTCCAACCTGGAAAAAAACGCGGAGCTAAAATCTGTACTACTGGAAGAAACGCCATGGTTACAGGATGCAGCAAATGAAACTGAACAGAAAAAGCGTATAGCCCAATTATTCGACTTGAATAAAACGAGTTACGAACTGAACGAGAACCTGCTTAAACTGCAAAAGAAACAGTTATCAAACGGTGCTTTCCCCTGGTTTGGTGGAACATATGCCGACAGGTACATCACCCAGCACATAGTTGCCGGTATTGGCCAGCTTAATAAAACAGGTGTTACCGGTGAAGCCGCACCTACCCTGCAAGGCATTGGTAATCGGGCGCTGGCATACCTAACCAAACAATTGGTTGAAGACGAAGCCGAACGAAAGAAATATGATAAAAAATATCAGAGCAGAAATTTAGACAATATAGAGATCCACGCATGGTACGCCTATAGTTATTTTAAAGAGACTAAAGGAGCCGGAGAACTGAAGGAAGTGCGAAAGAACTATCTTGCCCGCGCCGCCGCCCAGTGGACCAGCCGCAGCGAGTACGAAAAAGCGATGATCGCCCTTACACTCTACCATATGGGTGATAAGGAAGCTACCGCGGCAATTGTCAAGTCGTTAAAAGAAACAGCCCGCCAGTCAGATGAGTTGGGGATGTATTGGGCGGCGAATACTAATGGCTATTTTTGGTACGAATCGCCTGTGGAGACGCAGTCGTTGATGATTGAATTGTTTACCGAAGCGACCAATGACCCTGCTGCGGTTGCCGAAATGAAAGTTTGGCTACTACGCAACAAACAAACCAATAACTGGCGTACTACTAAAGCTACGGCAGCCGCATGTTATGCTTTATTGATCAAAAGCGGCAACGCATTATCAGATACCGCCAACGTAAACATCAGCATAGGCGGCAAGCCATTAGCGAAACTGAGGCCCGAAATTAAAGCTGAAGCCGGCACCGGCTACTTAAAAACAACCTGGGTTGATGAACAGATAAAACCCGCGTTGGGCAACGTAGAGGTAGCTAACACCGGTAAAACCATCAATTGGGGTGCTATGTACTGGCAATACACCGAAAAGTTGGATAAGGTAACCCCATCAAACACCAATGTGCAAATGGAGCGCAAATACTTCATTAAAAAGCAAACCGATAGCGGGCCGATGCTGGTGGCAGTTGATGCAACTCATTTGCCAAAAACAGGGGACGTATTAAAAGTAGTTCTCCATTTAAAAGCTGATAGAGATTTTGATTACATACACCTGAAAGACATGCGCCCCGCAGGTACCGAACCAAGCAACAGCCTGTCGGAATACAAATATCAGGATGGCCTATATTACTATCAGGCAACAAAGGATGTAGCCACCAACTTCTTCATTAGCCGTCTAAACAAAGGAACCTATGTGTTCGAATATGAATTACGTGTGGTACAACCCGGCAACTATGCAACCGGCGTCACCAGCCTGCAAAGCATGTATGCACCGGAGTTTAATGCGCATAGCGATGGCGGAAGGATAACGTTTATGCCGTAGAAATCAATAAAAAAGCCCTCCTTTTTGGGGAGGGCTCAAGGTATATAGTAGGCTTACTATATTATCCTAACAAATTCTTCCAGCTTACCAGGTCGCCTATTATCTTTTCTAACTGGTCGGCAGGTACGCGTTCCTGGGCCATGCTATCGCGGTGGCGGATGGTAACGGTGTTGTCTTCCAGCGTTTGGTGGTCTACTGTGATGCAGAAAGGTGTGCCAATGGCATCCTGGCGGCGGTAACGTTTACCAATGGCATCCTTTTCCTCATATTGCAGGTTAAAGTTTAGCTTCAGGGCATCCATTATTTCGCGGGCTTTCTCCGGCAAACCGTCTTTTTTGGTCAGCGGGAAAATAGCTGCTTTAACCGGTGCCAAAGCAGGATGCAGGCGCAGCACGGTGCGACTATCCTGTTTCTCTTCGGTGCTCAGGTCTTCTTCCTCGTAAGCGTTTATCATCGTCAGCAGGAACATACGGTCCAAACCTATCGAAGTTTCAATCACGTACGGGATATAGTTACCAAAAGGCTTGCCGGTTTCCGGGTCAACCTCCGGGTCGAAGTACTGCATCTTCTTGCGCGAGAATTTCTCGTGCTGGCTCAAATCGTAGTTGGTACGGCTGTGGATGCCTTCTACTTCTTTAAAGCCGAACGGGAAATCAAATTCGATATCATAAGCGGCGTCGGCATAAAAAGCCAGCTTGGTATGCTCGTGGTAGCGGTATTTGGCTTCGTCGGTACCCAGGGCAAGGTGCCATTTTAAACGCGCAGCCTTCCATTTTTCAAACCATTCTTTTTGTGTGCCGGGGCGTACAAAATATTGCATCTCCATCTGCTCAAACTCGCGCATGCGGATGATGAACTGGCGGGCAATCACCTCGTTACGGAAAGCCTTACCTATCTGCGCTATGCCGAAAGGAATTTTCATCCTGCCCGATTTTTGCACGTTAAGGTAGTTCACAAAAATCCCCTGTGCAGTCTCCGGGCGCAGGTAAATGGTGTCAGACTCATCGGCAATAGCGCCAACCTGTGTACTAAACATCAGGTTAAACTGGCGTACATCGGTCCAGTTGGCAGTGCCGCTTACCGGGCATTTTATATTTTGTTCGATGATCAGCTCTTTCAAACGCGGCAGGTCTTCGGCCTTCAGGGCGTTATCCATCTCGAGCTGCAGTTCTTCAGCTTCGCTGGTTTTGCCTTCCTCATCAAGTTTAGCTATGCGGTCTTCCAGTAACTGATCTGCACGGTAGCGTTTGTTGCTGTCCTTATTATCAATCATCGGGTCGCTGAAGCCATCTACGTGGCCGCTTGCTTTCCAGATGGTGGGGTGCATAAATATGGCAGAATCGAGGCCCACAATGTTATCATGCATTTGCACCATGGCTTTCCACCAGTAGGTTTTTAGGTTGTTCTTTAGTTCAACACCGGCCTGGCCGTAATCGTAAACAGCGCTAAGTCCGTCATAAATTTCGCTGGATTGAAAAACAAAGCCATACTCCTTGGCGTGCGATATAACATTTTTAAAAAGTTCGTCGGTTGAATTGCTCATAATGGAGGCAAAGATACAATTTAGGCAGAAAGGTAAAAGTGGTGATTGGTGAATAGTAAGTTTGAGGGGTTTGAATGGTCGAATTTATCCGGGGTAGTGAGTGTCTATAAAGTAAATTGGAACATGAATTATAAATCCAGAATTTCTTCCGCACCAGGGATTGTAAGGGTTTAGCCCGAAGGGCCGTAGCGCAGCGAAGCCCTGCAAAGCCCGGCCCGGAGGGGGTGCCATAATTTATAGTTGGATATTTAATGAACGTCATTAATTAAGACCACCTCACTCCCCGCCCGCAACTTTAAAACCATTCGCTATTCACCAATCAACCACTCACCAATTATGGCGTTGCCTCCGGCCCGGGCTATCCGTTCCAACTCCTCATTCCGCCCCCACCGATAGAAGTGGGGACTCCATTCCGGGGTTTCCACTTCTATCCCTAACGTAGCTTAACGTTTTCTTCTTTCTCATATCTCAAATCTCAAATCTAACTTCTACTTTTACCGCCATGAGCATTTCGGTACAGGCTTTATCAAAAATTTACGGGCAGCAAAAGGCTGTGGATGGCATTACATTTAATGCAGAGCCGGGCGTATTGGGCTTTTTAGGGCCGAACGGCGCGGGCAAATCCACCACCATGAAAATGCTCACCTGCTTTATCCCGCAAACATCGGGCACGGCAACGATTTGCGGTTTCGATATCAGCAAAGACCCGCTGGAGGTAAAGCGCAACATCGGCTACCTGCCCGAAAGCAACCCGCTATACACCGAAATGTACGTAAAGGAAAGCATGGCCTTTGTTGCCGGCATCCACAAACTGCACAACGCGCAAAGCCGCATTACCGAAGTATTGGAGCAAACCGGCCTTGGCCCCGAGCAGCATAAAAAAATAAACCAGCTCTCTAAAGGTTACCGCCAACGCGTGGGCCTGGCACAGGCCATACTGCACGATCCGCAGGTACTGATACTGGACGAGCCCACCTCGGGCCTCGACCCCAACCAGCTCATTGGCATCCGCCAGTTGATCCTCGATCTGGGAAAAACAAAAACCATTGTACTCTCTACCCATATTATGCAGGAGGTAGAAGCTGTTTGCAATCGGGTTATCATCATCAACAAAGGCAAAATAGCCGCCGACGATACCCTGCAAAACCTCCGCAAAAAAAATGGCGACAAAACGCTGGAGAACATTTTCATAGGCTTAACCAATAAGTAGGCACAAAAAAATATCCCTACATTTCAATTACTTACATGCTATTGCATATTTTTCGCACACAATAGTTGTCACGTTGTGTTTTAACGAGCGTCTACAATTAAGACGGCAGCAACGCGGAAGGTACCCTGCAATGCTGTGATTAAATGTTCACCACAATTTAAAATTATCATGAAAAAAGTTCTATTAGTATTAACCGTTCTATGCGGTTTATCAATCAGCGCGTTCGCGCAATCAAGCGGAAAATGGAGTATAGGTTTAGAAGGCGGCTTCCCAACGGGCGACGCTAAACAAGCTTACAATGCAGTTGTTGGCGCTTCAATTAAATATGATCACAACATTGCCACAAACACATTCCTTACCGGTTCGGTAGGCTATAACGCGTTCCTTGTAAAATCTCAATACAAAAGCATTGCAGGTTCTACAGATGGTGCTATCCCGGTAAAAGCCGGCCTTAAATACTTCTTTGGAAGCGGCTTTTATGGCGAAGGCCAGTTAGGTGCAGCGTTTTCTACCGAAAGCGGTGGCGGTACTGCCTTTGTTTATGCGCCGGGTATTGGCTATGATTTTGGCAGCGGTGTTGATTTAGGCGTACGTTACGAAGCATGGTCTAAAGACGGAACCATCAGCCAGATCGGCCTGCGTTTAGGCTTCAGTTTCTAAGCAAACAAAACTTTATAGAAAAGGGCTCGGGGAATTTCTCCGGCCCTTTTTGGTTTTATCATTTCAACAACAAACAAGTATTATTTAAACTTTATTTAATAATATTTTGAAATAGGATATATTATTTTTTAAATTAGCTGAATTAATCCTTAAACCACATATCTCAAACAATGAAAAAAATCCTTTTAGCGATCCTATTCGTAGGAAGCATTTCAGCTACTTGCCTTGCACAGTCAGATAGTGATGCCGCAAAATTCAGTATTGGCGTTAACCTTGGCCTGCCAACAGGCGTCGCGCATGATATTTCGTCATTCGCTCCCGGCATCGATGTTAAATACGATTTACCAATTTCAACCGGCACCTTTTTTACTATTTCAGCCGGCTATACCAGATTTTTATACAATAGCGACACTAAAGACGCGCTAAAATCTCTCGGCGTAGATAAATCGGGCGCAGGTTTTGTACCCTTGAAAGCAGGTATTAAATATTATTTCAGCGATGGCTTCTATGGCGAAGGCCAGTTAGGCGCTACTTTCTCTACAGAAAGCGGTGGCGGTACCGCTTTTGCTTACGCGCCGGGTATAGGCTATACCTTTGCCGGTGGTTTCGATCTGGGTCTTCGTTACGAAGCCTGGTCTAAAAACGGCACTACAAGCCAGGTTGCAGCCCGCATTGCAATCAGCTTCTAAATAAAAAAAATATTTATAATGAAAAGTCCCGGGAGGTTTCCGGGACTTTTTTTGTTTTGTTTTATTTGCAGCGCGGCAGATTTATAAATGGCGCATTATAATTGTAATTTCGGCGTTATTAGCCACAAGCAATGCTGGCACATCAAATGAAGAGACTGTTACCCATATTATTTCTATTTTTATATACCGTTGCACAAGGGCAAAGCGCGCCTAAAAGTGCATTCAGCGCAGGGCTCGATCTTGCTATCCCTACCAATAGCATCTATAACGTTGGCCTGGGTGCTTCGGGCAAGGCAGAAATACCTGTTTCCAGTGCAGCCAGCTTAACAATTACCGCAGGCTATACCAGCCTTTATTATAAAAAATCGCTGATAGGCAGTAGCAGATCGCAGGATGCTGCGGGGTTTGTACCGCTAAAGGCTGGCGTAAAATATTACCTGAGCGAAGGCTTTTTTATAGAAGGAGAATTGGGTACATCTATCGAAACCAATTACTCGAAAAACAAACTCTTTGCATTTGCGCTTGGCCCGGGCTTTTTGCTGCCTATGAGCAAAAATACGGCTATCGAACTTGGCTTCCGGTACGAAAACTGGGGCAGCGGGCGCGTTAGGCAAACAGGTATTCGCGTAGCATACCATTTTACGTGGTAACTTTGTAACATACGAATCAAACAACGATGTTCCCGATCTTAAAAAAAGAAATAACAACTTACCTCAGCTCCTTGGTGGCTTACGTTACCATTGGCGTATTCTTATTGGTTTTAGGCCTATTTTTATGGGTGTTCCCCGATACCAGCATACTGGCTTACGGTTACGCCGGGCTGGACAGCCTGTTTAGCACAGCGCCATACCTGTTTATGTTTTTGGTGCCGGCCATCACCATGCGCTCACTGGCCGAAGAACGCCGCGAGGGTACGTTCGAGTTATTACTAACCCGCCCTTTAACCGATTTGCAAATAGTATTGGGCAAGTACTTTGCCGGGGTGGTTGTGGTACTTTTCGCGCTGGTGCCTACACTGGTTTATTATTACAGCGTTTATACCCTTGGCGCGCCGCAGGGCAATATAGATAGCGGCGCGGTTATTGGTTCTTACATAGGGTTATTCCTGTTGGGTTCGGCATTTACGGCTATTGGTTTGTTTGCCTCCTCGGTAAGTAAAAACCAGGTAATCGCTTTTACCATCGCGGTTTTCCTCTGCTTCTTTTTCTATAGCGGGTTCGATTCTCTTGGAGGTTTGTTCTCCCTTCAAACCCTCGGCATCCAAAGTTTGGGTATTACCGAGCATTATAACTCGGTAAGTCGAGGTGTATTGGATACCCGCGACTTGGTGTATTTTCTATTGCTGGATGCCCTGTTTATTTTGCTTACCCTTTTTGTGCTCCACCGCCAGCAGCAAAAAAAGTTCATCAACACAGTATTTCTGAGCACGCTGGGCATCTTATTTGCGTTAACGCTGTTTACCCAACGTTTTTTTACCCGGTTCGATTTCACCAAAGAGAAACGCTTTACCATATCTACCGTTAGCCGTAAGGTGCTGGATAGCCTCCCCGCCCCGGTAAACATTACCGTTTATTTGCAGGGAGATGGTTTCCCCGGCGGGATAAAACGCTTGCAAACCGCCACCAAAGATATGCTGAGCGACCTGCAGGCTTACAGCCACAGCAAGCTAACCTTTGTATTTATCGACCCTATAAAAGGCCTCTCGCAGGATCAGCAGAAACAGGCCTTTGAAAACCTGTCGGCCCAAGGCATAGAGGCGCAAAACCTCAGCGTAAAAACCGACGATGGCGTGCAATCTAAAGTGATGTTCCCGTTCGCGTTGGTTACTTACGGCGATAAAGCCATCCCGGTAAAACTGCTCGAAAATCAGAGTAACCTCAACACCTCGCCCGAAGAAAAGCTGAACAGCTCCATCCAAAACCTGGAGTATGCCTTTACATCGGCCATCAAAAAAATAACAACGGGTGGTAAGCAGCGCATCGGCTTTACCGAAGGGCACAAAGAGTTAACCGACCTGCAGCTGAACGATGCCATGCGTAACCTGTCTGACGGTTACTTGGTTGGCCGGATAAACCTCGCTACTATCCCTTTCGACAGCTTGCGTAAAGTTGGTTTACTGGTTATCGCCAAGCCCGACAAAGCCTTTACCGAACTGGAAAAATTCAAGATAGACCAATACCTGATGCGTGGTGGCCGTGTGCTTTGGGCCATAGACCAGGTGAGTGCCGAACTGGATAGCTTAAAAGGCAAAGGCAACCAAGCGCTGGCCTTTAATAAAGAATTGAATCTGGACGATCAGCTTTTTCGTTACGGTGTCCGCATTAACTATAACCTCATTGCAGATATCAACAGTTCGCAAATACCGGTTACCACCGGCGATGTTGGCGGGCAGCCGCAGATCCAGCTACTCAACTGGCTGTTTTACCCGGTGTACATCCCGCAATCTACCCACCCCATTGTAAAAAATCTGGATGGCATTACCAGCCAGTTTGCCAGCACAATTGATGTGCTGGATATTAAAAACGTAGAGAAAACGGTGCTGCTGAACACCTCGCCCTATAACAAAGAGATAAAAACGCCGCACCTGTTATCGCTGATGGCGCTGCGCGACGAGCCTAACCCAAAGGATTTTCAAAGTCCGCAGAAGATAACCGGGGTATTGCTGGAAGGTAAATTCATATCCGATTTCCGCAACAGGCCGGTGCCCGATAGTTTGGGCGAAAAGATTGAAGTATTAGGCGAAAGCAAGCCCACCAAGATGATCGTACTGAGTGATGGCGATATCCTGCGCAACCAGGTTGGTGCAGATGGCTCGCCCTACCCGCTGGGGTACGACCGCTACACCAAGCAAAGCTATGGCAACCTAACGCTATTGATGAACATTGCCGATTACATGGCCGACGACTCGGGGCTGATCTCCCTCCGCAACAAAGAGATACAAATACGCCTGCTTGACAGGGCCCGCATCCGCAGTGAAAAACTGCAATGGCAATTAATAAATAACATAGTACCTATTGGCCTGGTGTTGATATTCGCAGTTTTACAGTTTTACATCCGCAAACGTAAATACGCCCGGTAATATTTATTGATGGTAAGCAAATCAATCATAGTCATCTACTCCTAAAATGACAACATCAGTTTTTCGAATAACAAAGAAACAAGTAAACCAACCTATATAATACTCGCCCCATGGTTGTGTGGCAACTATTATTCTATCATTGCCGGTCAGTAGGCTACCAATGAACTTGCTTATCATCACCTTGGAATAATTTTCCATTTTATCATAGCAAGATCCGAGCATGGCCATTAATAATAATCTGCGGCTAAAATCCTCCACATCAATCTCGTACAACCCGATTCCTCTAAACCGTTCTTTTGAATTATATTCTGAAGAAAATTCGGTAAAATAATCATCATCATTATATCGCCACTTTTTATCAATATCATGATGAGTAAGCAAATCAAAGATAAAATCATGAACCGCAATGTTAGCGCCATTTGCCTTTGTATAAACAGCCAATCCTCCAACCGCGTTATGGTCATGGATAACTATGTCTAAAACCTCCTTATCTATATTTTCTATTACTTCCGATAAAACAAATGCAGGCTGCGTGCCAATTCTTTTAAATATAATGCCGCGATTAAATGATAAGCTTGAAAACGCCAAATAAAACGCTGTATTTTCTAATGTCGAACTGTCGAGTTCTATAAAATGCAAATCCTTTAATTCCAATTTTTTTAATTTTATTTGTGAACAATCGCAGTTTCTTTGATTGAAGCCTAACCTATTGTTAATATTACAGCTTTTTATCAACATTACCTGCACATCGTAAAGTATGCACATTAAATTTTATACTTTTGATTTACTAAACGAACTAACCCATTATGAGATTCATAGTTTCCACATCAACCTTACTCAAGCAACTGCAGTCTGTAAGTGGCGCGTTAAGCAATAGCACCGTTTTACCTATACTGGAAAACTTCTTGTTCGAGATAAAAGACGGAAACTTAACCATTTCTGCAACCGACCTGCAAACCAGCATGACCACCTCTTTAGCCGTAGAAGCCAAAGAGAGCGGTCGTATAGCCATACCATCGCGCATATTACTGGATACACTGAAATCCTTACCGGAGCAGCCCGTATCTTTCTCTGTAGACGATAAAACTTTTGCCATTGAAATAAGCGCCGGCGACGGTAAATACAAGCTAAGCGGCGAAAACGGCGAAGACTTCCCAAAGATCCCTACCGTTGAAAACGCATCATCGGTAAACCTGCCTGCATCTGTACTGGGCGAGGCGATCAATAAAACCATATTCGCGGTAAGTAATGATGAATTAAGGCCGGCCATGACGGGCGTTTATTGCCAGCTAAGCAGCCAGCACCTTACCTTTGTAGCTACTGATGCCCACAAGCTGGTACGTTACCGCCGTAAGGATGCCAAAGCGGATAGCACTACCGCGTTCATCCTGCCAAAGAAAGCGTTAACCCTGCTAAAATCGGCCCTGCCGGATAGTGATGTTAATGTATCGGTAGAGTATAATAGCACCAGCGCATTCTTCAAATTTGGTAACATTAACCTGGTGTGCCGCCTGATAGATGAGCGCTACCCGGATTACGAAGCCGTTATCCCGAAAGAAAATCCTAATAAAATGTCGATAGACCGCCTCTCATTATTAGGCACCCTAAGCCGTGTGGCTATCTACGCTAACAAAACCACCCACCAGGTAAGGTTAAAAATTAGCGGCAGCGAACTAAACATATCATCAGAAGATATTGATTTTGCAAACGAAGCGCACGAGCGTTTAAGCTGCCAGTACGAAGGCGACGACCTGGAGATTGGTTTTAACGCCCGTTTCCTGATTGAGATGCTGAAGAACCTGAGCTGTGAAGAAGTATCGTTAGAAATGTCGACCCCTAACCGTGCAGGTTTATTACTGCCACAAGGCGGCGACGAGAACGAAGACGTATTGATGCTGGTAATGCCGGTAATGCTTAACAGCTACGCATAATATTGATTAGAGGATGGCATAAAGATCAATTGGTGGTTGCTTAACGGCAAAAACCTGGTAACTACTCCAACCTCTAATCAACCCAAAACAAAAAGTCCGGCCATTAAAAGCCGGACTTTTTTGTTCCACAGATAACAAAACCTGCGGTTATACAGT
Source organism: Mucilaginibacter gilvus (assembly GCF_004054195.1). GTDB lineage: Bacteria > Bacteroidota > Bacteroidia > Sphingobacteriales > Sphingobacteriaceae > Mucilaginibacter > Mucilaginibacter gilvus. Next base: position 233,223 of record NZ_SBIW01000001.1, read on the forward strand.
TATTATTGCATCTGCTAATTTATATGAATTTCAAGTTACCTGTTTTAATTGTAGTGTTGTTCGCTTTGGCCATATCCTCCTGCAAGGTAGGAGATGATGCCGTACCCGCGTCATCTAACTTAACTACTACCTTAAATGTAGTGAACGCTACAACCGATACGCTTAACTATTATCTTAACGGGAGCCGGGTAAATACAACTTCTTCGCTCTATCCTTTTGGCTATACCGGTTACCTTGCTGTAAAATACGCCGACCAGAACTACCAGTTTAAGCGGCTGGGCAATTCTGCTGTGTTGTTTAATCTGCCCTTAGCGCTCGATACCAACAAGGTTTACTCGGTGTATATTGCCGGGGAAGCTGCCGATGATACATTTACTACACGCGATACACTGGTTTCGGATACTTCCGGGCGAGCCAAAATAAGGTTTGTAAACGCGTCTCCCGGCTCGGGCGACCTGGATGTGAAGATAGATTCCCTGAACTTTAAACTGCGAGCGTATAAATCAACTTCGGTATTTTTGCCGATAGGTGTTGGTATAAAGCATATACAGGTATTTAGGGCGGGTACCACCAACGCCATAGCCGATACCTCGCGAACGCTGACAGCAGGCAGGATGTATACACTGTTTGCAAAAGGCAAATTAGCGGGTACGGGCGGTTTAAAATTTGGCACCGGGCTGGTAGTTAATAAATAGTTTTGATAAAATAATGATCAGTAATAATAAAAGCGGCATACTAAAATACCTGTGTTTGTTTATAGTGGGGGTGCTTATAGTGCCTCAGTTCCTGTCGTGCGGTAAGGATAATAACAGCACTTCGCTGGGTACAGATAATGGTTACCTCAACATTGTAAACCTCAGCCCCAATATAAACCCGGTAAACTTATATGCCGAATTTATAAAGCAGGGCCCAACCACCTACAGGTACCCCAATGCTTCGGGGTATTTTTTAATGAACATTAACGATACCCCGTTGCAGATACGCCCGGCGCTAAGCAATACCAGCAGCCAAAGCAACCTGCTTACGCTGGATAGATCGTTAAAGAAAAACGTAAGGTATACCTGGTTCCTTACCGGTTTACGGTCAGACAGTTCGCTAACCTACATCTTCACCGTAGATTCGGGCAGCGTACCAGCTGTAGGGCGCAGCAAAATAAGGCTGGTTAACGCCTCACCGGGCAGCGCGGGCTTAAATATTACCGCGAACGATTCGCTGGTTTTCTCAAACATAGGATACAAGGCTGTAAGCGCGTATAAAGAGGTTACCGCCGGCGGCTACAACCTCAAGATAAGTGCCACCGCGGCACCATCAACCATATTAACTACACTAAAAAACGTAACCATGCTGGATGGTAAGCTTTACACCATTTATGCCTACGGTTTACCCAACCGTACAGATACCGCGGCATTTAGCGCCGGTGTTATTTTAAACACAATCCCCGATAAAAAGTAATAATAAAGCGCTTTTTAGCTTTATCTTGCTATTTTTGACTAAAATTAAAATGCTTTGGAAATAATACACAGCCTGATAGACTTCATCCTGCACATTGATAAGCACCTTGCCGAAATAACCAGCCAATATCAGGGCTGGACCTACCTCATCCTTTTTGTGATCATTTTTGCCGAAACCGGTTTTGTAGTTACCCCGTTTTTACCGGGCGACTCGCTGCTGTTTGCAGCCGGCGCTTTAATAGCGGGTGGTGCATCGGGCTTGGATATCCATCTACTGGCCATTATTTTAATTATTGCGGCTTTTGCCGGCAATACGGTAAATTACATGCTGGGTAACTACCTGGGGCCAAAGGTTTTTAAAGAGAAGAACAAAATACTGAAGCTGAGCTACTACATACAAACCAAAGCCTTTTTTGATAAGCACGGCGGCAAAGCGGTAATATTTAGCAGGTTTATGCCTATTATACGCACCATAGCCCCATTTGTGGCCGGTGTTGGCCGGATGCCTATAGGGCGATACAGCCTGTATAACATTATCGGCGGATTATCGTGGATAGTGCTTTTCCTTTACGGCGGTTACCTGTTTGGTGGTGTGCCTTTCTTTAAAAATAACTTTTCGTTGGTTGCTATCGGCATTGTGCTGTTATCTATCCTGCCACCTATTTTCGCTTTCATTAAAAGCAGGATGAACAAGGGCAAACAAGCCGCTTAGTATTATCTGTCCCTCTTGCTCATATTAACTTATTTGTCAAAAAAATATCCCGATTCTCCTTTTTTTTGACGTAATTCAAGCCAGAAATAAACCTAACTTATTACATGAAAAAAATCTTACTTATTACAGTATTAACCCTTTTTACAACCATTGCAGTACTGGCGCAGAACGACGACCCGCCCATTATGGAGGATTTTGCCAACGGTATTAAGGGCAGTAACGCCTTTGCTTTTAACGAGCACCTGAATGTAATGCAGATAAGTACGGGCGATGAAAGCTTCGACCTGGTTGCAGTAAACGATAAACTACAGGTAGTATGGCGTACCTCGCTAGCCGGCTTTGGCATTAAAACCGATAAATTTAAAGGGAAGATAGTGGCGCTTGCCTCAACCACCCACTCTAACTTTAAAGGCACCAACAATACTTTCGAGGCCTATGTTGTCGACCCGGATAACGGCAAGGTGCTGTCAGATAAGATCGTTTATAAATCTGATGATGACTACGTGGAATACCCGCAAATGTATACCGGCGACGGTGCCTTTTTTAAACTGGCAGTAAGGCAAACCGGCTACAGGCGCAAAATACATATCGGCATCCCCTTTTACGATTGGTTTTCGGACAGGTACGCCCGCGAATACAACGAAACGCGCAAACTACAGGTTGTTGAATACAATGACAAACTCGATTCGGTAAGCTCCTTTAAGCCGGTGCGCTCCAACGGGCTGTTTGTATCCCTATCGTGGAATAAGCATGCCGATATGTTCATCAGTTGGCTTAACGGTCCCAGCATCGAGGTTTATAAGTATGATGCGGGTAAAACAACGCCATCTAACCAGTTAACGGTACCTGTTTCTTTCGAGATTAAAGATTCTGCTATCCCAAGCCGGATATTGTTTACCTGCCCGTCTGATAACAGCAACGTGCTTTACTATGGGCTAATTTACAGAAACCAGGATAAGGATGCAGAATTAGGTATAGGCAAGCTCGATTTTGAAAGCAGCAAGAAAGCATACGTTACCCAGGTGATAGATAAAGCCAGCCTGAAGGCTTTAAAAAAAGGCTTTGTACCCATCAATAAAAAAGTAGATGATATAGATATGGGGTACGCCGGCGGCATGAACATTAAATATATTACCGAGGCAGATGGGAAATTATTAGTGGCGCTATCATCAAATGCAACATACTCCAGCCAAGCTGGTTCCACTTTCTATATCGAATATTCTTTAATCGTTAACGCATATGATAAAGATCTGAATTTAAGATTTCAGCAGGTGTTCCCGGCAAGCAGTAACTATCCTAACCGCCAAGTAACTACGGGTTTCCATGTTGCCAAAAACAAATTATATCTGGTGGCCAATTCAAAAAAAGGCATGCGCTCTAACGTAGGCATTTTTGGTATTTTAGACCTCGGCAGCGGACAATGGCTAAAAACAGAAGAGCTTTCTAAAAAGCACATCAGCAACGGCGATTACTCTGAAGGCCCGTCCGTATTATGGTTTGGTAATAGCTATATTGTACCGTACTTTTCACAAAAGATGTTTTCGGCAGTAAAATCGGATGTTACACTGCAACTGAACAATTATTAAAAGAACCAGCCGATATTATAAAACAGCCTGCCAAAAAGCAGGCTGTTTTTGTTTTAGCTTTGCTTAAAACAATTACCGCCAAAACTGCTTTTGTGTTTAATATGAAAATACAATTACATGGCCATAAAAATTAAAGACCAACCCTTTTACATCCAGGCAACCGCCGTGCTGTTCGGCCTTGTTTTGGTTGTTTATATTCTATCAGTACTAACTGATATACTGGTGCCGCTGGGCTTCGCGGCGTTTTTGGCCATATTGTTAAACCCGCTGGCCAATCGGCTGCAGCGGCACAAAGTGCCCAAGGTGTTATCGATCGTAATTGCTATGCTGATAGCCCTATTGGTGGTAACCGGGGTGTTTTATTTCTTATCATCCCAGGTTATCCAATTCGGCGATTCGCTGCCCATGCTGAAACAGAAATTTGGTGAAATAAGCATGAATCTTAAACATTGGGTACAAGCTACTTTTGGCATAGCCGTTGCCAAGCAGGACCAAATGTTAAAAGAGGCGCTAAGCAACAGCCAGTCGATGGTTGGCAAAACGCTGGGCGGCCTTTTAGGCACCCTGGGCATCATATTTTTGCTGCCGGTGTATATATTCTTCATGCTGCTCTACAAGCCGCTTATCCTTAATTTTTTGTACGAGGTGTTTGCCGAGGAAAATTCTAAAAAGGTAAGCGAGGTACTTAGCGAAACAAAGGGTGCCATACAAAGCTACATAGTTGGTTTACTGATAGAGATGATCATTGTGGCGGCCATGAACTCCGCGGCGTTATTACTGCTTGGCGTTAAATACGGCATACTGATAGGCTGCATTGGCGCTATATTAAACCTTATCCCATACCTGGGGGGTATTATAGCCATTGCGCTGCCGGTGTTGATGGCCACCGTAACTAAAGATGGTTATTCCACGCAATTGGGCGTTATCATCGCCTACATCGTGATCCAGTTTATTGATAATAATATACTGGTGCCACGTATTGTGTCTTCTAAGGTGCAGATAAACGCGCTGATGTCTATAGTGGTGGTACTGCTGGGAAATCAGCTGTGGGGCCTCTCAGGCATGTTTCTTTCCATCCCATTTGTGGCGGTGCTTAAAATAATTTTCGACAGGATAGAAGACCTGAAACCATGGGGCAAGCTACTGGGCGATAACATCCCAACGCGCCACATGGGTGATATTCTCAGAAACCGGCGAAAGCGAAAAGCCGTAGTGCCGGAAGCGGAGCAATAAAAATGGCCCATAGTCAATAGACCATGGACCATAATATTTCTTGTTTTCATTTTATCTATGGACTATTGACCATAGACTATCGACTAATGGTTTGTGGGCGCGCCACCGTTGTTTAAGGTGCCATTGGTGAAAAATAACGGGTGTACTTTTGTAGGGTCGCCCTGGTAAACCCAAACAATGCTGCCAATGTATTTAAGGAATGCATTGCTTACATCATTCGTGGTTAACTTTTTAACATCATCAACCAGGGTGATAGAGCGCATCCAGTTATTATGCAACACTTCATTGTTTACCATTGCTGCTGCCTGGGCTTGGTTGGTTTCGTTTTTATAGTAGAACCCGGTAAGATAAGTCACCTTCATATCGGCTACCTCATCTGCCTTAAAGCCTTCAGTTTTTACCTTGTCTACCAGTTTGTCAAACACAGCAATGTATTTATCGGGTTGGGTAGTTGATACCGAAAACCTTGCCGTTGCCGTGTTGCCGGTATTAAACCATGCCTGCGGCGCGTAAGATAAGCCGTTATTGGTACGCACCTCTAAAAAGTGCCTGTTGGCAAATATGCGCATGGCTACGTTAAAAGCATTATAATCTGGTGTGCCCGGTGCAGGGCCACTGGTTATACCTTCCACATAGTTGGTTGCGAGGTCGCGTTTTTGAGCGGCAAATGTATTTTTATACACCTTGAAGAATGATTTTTTTGCTTCGAACGGTGCGCCGGCTTTTACGTTTGCCAGCATAGCAGCTACTTTAGCCTCAATATCCGCCTTCGGCAAATCAGCCACTACCACTATTATCATTCTGGATTTGGTTAAGATCTTATTGTAGTACGCTTTGGTTTCCGCAGCGGTAAGTTTAGACAAGATCTCAACAGTACCATCGGGGTCTTTAGCATAATCCCTGCCTGCAAAAGCAACCCTGTCGGCATATTTATCAATAGCAGCATCCGGCTGCGCGTCGTTAGATTTCAGGTTGTTTATCGCATCCTGTTTAATCCGCTCAAACTCTTTCGCATCAAAAGCCGGCTGAGTAATGGCTTCGGCATATAACGGCCATACCACATCTAAATCAGATTTGATGCAGTTCATCCTGATGAGCGCATACTCCTTGGTATCAAAACCCCAAAGCTCGGCGCTTACTTTATCCAGTGCATTTTTAAAATCATTTTTCGAGCGTTTAAGGGTTCCGCATTCGGTTAAGGCATTTATGGCCATCCCTTCAATACCCATTTTTTCGGCAGGGTAATTTTCTACACCGCCCCTAATTACGGTTTGTATCTCCACAATATCGTTGCCGCTTGGCTGTACAATTACCTTTACTCCGCTCACCGTAGTTTCGTAAGGCTTGTTTTGGGCCGTAGCGGTGTTAGTAGTATATAAAGCTGCCATTACCAGCAGCACAAATAAGTTTCTCTTTTTCATCTTTAATGTGTTAACGGTTATTTAGTGGCAACAAAAAATGCTTTTGCATTGGTTGTTTTGCTTGTTTCGGGGTTGACAATTAAACCAGCTACGGATGGTTTGCCGGTGATATAAGTGCTGATGTATTTGGCAATATCCGCGCGGGTTACTTTTTGGTAATTATCGGTAATATCAGTACCATAATCAAACGAGGTACTGCACCACCAAAAACTAAGCTGGCTTGGTAAGCCGCTTGGTTTTTCCATATTACGCGCTTGGCTGCGCAGCAAAATACCTTTTGCATCGGCCATTTGCTCGTCAGTAAAATAATCCGGCTTGGCAAACTGGCTTATTTGGTTTATCGTTTCATCATAACACTCTTTCAGCTTATTTGGATTGGGCACAATAAACAAAGTAATAGCACCGGTATAGTAAGAAGTAGTGTAGCTTATGCTGGCAGAAGAAGCCAAGCCCTTATCAACCAAAGCTTGCTGCAATTTGCTGGAATTAAGCCCAACAATGTAAGAGAATACATCTGCCGCAACGGTAGCTGCCGAATCGGTTTTGTAAGCCGGACCCTGCCATGCAAAGTTCATATACGGCGTTTGCGCAATGGTGCTTTCTTTTACAAAAGCCTCGCTTTTGGCAAGAGGCTTAAACGGAGGTATAGGGTATTTTTCGTGCGGGTTGAAGCCACTGTTTGCCCAATCGCCATAAATAGCTTCGGCAAGCTTAAAAGCATCTTCATGCTTCACATCGCCGCAAATGGTTAACAAGCTGTTGTTGGGGAAATAGTATTTATCTTTGATGATCATCATCTTCTCGGGCGTAGCCGTGTTGATGATCTCGTGTACGCCTATAGGCATTTTGCGGGTGATCAGATCGCCCCAAAGAGCTTTATTGGTTTCGTAGTATAACTGAAAATAAGGGCTGCTCTCTGCACGCTGAAACTCGCCATCAACCACCGGGCGCTCTTTGGCCATATCCTCGGCACGGTATATAGGGAAACGGATAGCGGCGTTCATAAATTTGAGGCCCGCGCTTAGGCTATCTCTATCAAAGGTAAAGTAGTAGTTTACGCGTTCTACGTTGGTGGTACCGTTCCAGATAGCGCCAAGTTCCTGTGTACGTTTCAGGAATTTCTCTTGATTAGGATAATCCTTATTCGCTTTAAAAAACATGTGCTCAAAAAGGTGCGAGAGGCCGCTATACTCGGGGCCTTCGGTGTAAGCACCATTCTTTACTGCTATCTCGATAGTGGCCAAGGGTACTTTGCTATTTTCTATAACAACAACTTCGAGGCCGTTTGCTAGTTTTTTCCAGAAGTAGCCTTTTGGCAGGCGAGGCTGGGCCATAACGCAAAGCGAGCACAAAACTCCCGCGGCGCTAAGCGCAATTAGTTTAATCAGTTTTGGAGTCATATTTATGGTAATTGTGAACCATAAATATATCGTAAATAAATTTTAAACTGAATTTTTAGTTATTATTTAAATTTCAGCGATACTTTTTTGCCCGAAACATTTTGCAGGAAGGGTAAAAATATCAAACGGGCGTTTTCCTGTGCCTTCCCCAGCAAATTCATTTCGCCGGCTGTGGTAAGCATTTTCTTTTCGGCAATTTTGTAAACATCCTCTACCATGGTTTTCGCTTTATCAGGGAACCACACGCCCGATACATCATACACGCGCGAGCTTTGATGGTCGAGCTTTACGTAACAGATCTCGGGTTTTGGCAGGGTGAGCCAAATGCTGTCCTTACTTTGGGTGATATCTTCCCTATTTACTTTGGTGAGATCTATACAGGCAGTTACCTCCCCTACCGCCACAAACAGCACGCGGGCATCGGGCAGTATGGTGTGCAGCTCCTTTTTCTCCACCACATCTTTCATAGAATATTTTACGAGTTCCAGCTTACCCATAGCCGTAATTTTAGACACCATAATATCCTGGTTCACTTCGGTTTGTGTGGCAAATTGTTTCTTTAGATAGAAAATAAGAAAGATAATGGAACCTATGATCACCAGTAAAAATACCATAGTAACAGAAACGCGGGACCGGAAAGCCATAATGTGTGATTTACCTATTGCTACAAAAAAAAGCAGCGATAGTTTGCCCACCGCTGCTTTAAATAAATAGGTTATTGCTTACGCGTAAGTAACGTTTAAAGTAATTGGCACGCTTAACGCTTTTGATACGATACAGCCAGCTTTTGCGCCTTCGGCAACTTCTTTAAATTTGGCTTCGTCCACGCCGTCAATTACAGAGGCTTTCAACTCCAGGTGAATGCCCTTAATTTCGAGCGCCTGCATATCCAGGTCGAGGATAGCATCGGTAGTAAGGTCGCCCGGGGTGATGCCTGCCTGTGATAGAGCCGCGCCAACCGCCATAGTAAAGCAGCCCGCGTGTGCAGCAGCTATCAATTCTTCGGGGTTGGTACCAATACCATCCGCAAAACGGGTTTTAAATGAATATTGTGTTTTGTTAAGAATAGTGCTTTGGGTAGTGATCTCGCCCTGGCCTGCTTGCAGGGTACCGTTCCAATGTGCGTTTGCTGTGCGTTTCATGATAGTGTTTGTTTTTGAGTTTTTACGAATGTAGTAATATGTTGTATTGATTTAAAATATCGGGTGTTATGATATTGTGAATAAGAGCTTCACCCGCCTCTCAAAGCAGCAATATGCTATGAGGAGGCAGTGATTGTTAAATTCCTTTACAGTTTTATAATAAAAGATTTGGACTATTATCAAAAAAAGTGTTAACCCAGTTTTTTTTTAATTTATTGACTATCAGGTTATTGAAAAATAAATTTCGAAATTGTGTTAACTTTTGTTAACCCTGTTAGAAAGCCTTTATCGATTGTTGTTACCACTGTGCTCTATCGTACTGGTTCGGCCATTTTACGGTTATCCCCAACTCGTGTGCAGCACGCAGCGGGAAATGCGGATCGCGCAGAAGTTCGCGCGCCAGCAACACCACATCTGCCTGCCCGGTTTCGATGATCTCGTTGGCTTGTTCGGCTTCGGTTATTAAGCCTACCGCGCCTGTAAGTGTGCCTGCCCCTCCTTTAACAGCTTCGGCAAACTCAACCTGGTAGCCGGGTTTCAACGGTATGCGCGCTCCTGCTATGTTACCACCGGTAGAGCAATCTATCAGGTCGATACCTTTATCCATTAATATTTTGGCTAACGCTATGGAGTCATCTATCGTCCAGCCACCTTCGGTCCAGTCGGTTGCCGATATGCGTACAAACAGCGGGTATTCTTCGGGCCAAACCTCTTTAACCGCCGCAATGATCTCCAACAATAAACGGGCGCGGTTCTCCAGCAAGCCGCCATACCCATCGGTACGGTGGTTGCTTAGCGGCGATAAAAATTCGTGGATAAGGTAGCCATGCGCGCCGTGCAGCTCAATCACCTTAAAGCCTGCGGCCAGGGCTCGCACCGCGGCGGCCTGAAAATCGGCAATTACTTTAGCAATGCCTTCCCGGTCTAATTCAAGCGGCGCCTCTTCGGCCGGTGTAAAAGCTAAGGGGCTTGGCGCAACAGATACCCAGCCATTTTCGGCGTTTGATGATATTTGTTTGCCGCCAGCCCACGGCAGATCGTGACTGGCCTTGCGGCCGGCGTGGGCCAATTGGATGCCTGCAACAGCGCCTTGGTCGTCAATAAAATTGGTGATCTCTTTCAATTTGGCAATGTGCTCATCTTTCCAGATGCCAAGATCGCCATACGAAATGCGACCCTCGGCAGATACCGCGGCAGCTTCGGTGATGATAAGTCCGGCACCCCCCACAGCGCGGGCGCCCAAATGCACCAGGTGCCAGTTATTTGCAAAACCGTCCGTGCTGGAATATTCGCACATCGGCGATACTACGATGCGGTTTTTTAACTCAATAGTTTTTATTTTTAAGGGAGAGAATAGATGCGGCATAATGTTCCTTTTTTTACAAATATGGCAAGTTACTATTGCAGCTATCTCATGGTTTTGTAAAATAGGAAGGGCGGTCGATTAACCCTACGGCGTAGTAACCGCAACGGGCAATACTTTGCCATTAAAAAACCGATGCCCGGTAACCGCGAAATCGGCAATGTACTTGCCCATTTCAAATGCCATTACCGGCGATTCATACCCGGGGAAGGCCTGCTCCAGCATTTCTGTTTGTGCCGAGCCAAGGGCCAGGCAGTTTACTTTGATGCCCTGCTCTGCCAGTTCCTGCGCCAGGCATTCGGTTAAGGTATGCAACGCTGCCTTACTTGCCGAATAAGCCGCCAAGCCCGGAAACTTGGCGCTCCCCTGGAACGCACCCATACTGCCTATGTTGAGGATATGCGAGCCTTCGCCCATAAACTTGAGCAGGCTTTGAATAATGCGCACATGACCTATGTAATTGCTTTGCAGCATTTCTACAAAGTCGGTTTCTAAAAGTTGGGTAAAGGGTTTATTAATGAGCACGCCGGCATTGTTCACCAGCACATCTATCCTGTCATCAAAGTTTGCTGTGATAAATTGCTGCAGCCCGGCATAATCATCATGTACAATATCAAAGGCAATGGCATATAGCTCGCAATCGGGGTTGAGGCCTTTTGCAATTTCCAATAGCTTCTCCAGCTTATCCTGCGAGCGGGCCAAAGCCATAACCTTGTGCTTGCCGGAGAGTATGAGTTCTAATACAGCTTCAAATCCTACGCCGCTGCTGGCGCCTGTTATAATAATGTTCATGAGCCCTGTACTGGGAATGATAAATGTTATTGCAAATTTAGTATTTGTATCTAAACCACCAATTTCTGTTCCACCGGATGTTTAATGAGATACAACCCATCGGTGATGAGTTTTTTGTATTCGGGTTCTGTAGCAGCTTTATGTTCCAAAAACCTGCGGATCTCGGCAGCCAGGGTACGTTCTACACCTTCATGATCCAGCAGCTCCAATATTTCCAGCGCACAGAGCCAATCATCATGATGGATTTTTTGCAGCATCAGCCATACATTGCCCAGGTAGCCAAAATTCTGTCCCATATGCCTGCGGTTACGCACCTGCTGGTATAGTTTGTGCAGTTGAAGTGTGTGTTCATCGTATTCGGGGTGATGCGTGCCGGTTACCGATTTGTAGGCGATCTCCAAAAAAGCATCCTTATCCGCCGCGCCGCAAAAAACCGAGGTGATCTTTTCCCCTACCGCCATATCATAAACACCCCATGCCGGGTCGAACAAGATGTTGCCGGCTTCGTCTTTTGCTGTGCAGCCGGTAAAGGTGATCAGCTGCACCCGGTTATTTTCAGCGTGAACGGCTTTCACTTTGCCTGTAACCGTAACGCCGCTTTCAAATTGTAGCATAGTGTTTTTGCCTGTCTCAATCCCGGCCGTTTTTAGGTCGTTTAAGGTGAAATCTTCAAGCGGTTTTTCAAAATTTTTTAATCTCCCCACCGGTGAGCTAAAACCGTCTTTATGATAGCTTTTGCCATGGCCTTTAAGCTGTTTATTACCTGCTGATAATGCCGTCGGCCCGTTAGTTTTCAGGAAGGAAACATTGCCCTCTTTATCGGTAGCCAGTGCTGTAAACGTGCCCGAAACCTGCAGGCCCGAGCTATACACCGCTGTACAGGTATTTTTACTGTCGATAGCTTTTTGCAAGCCGTACTCACCTCCCCGCCTGAATGACATTGTAGCGGCGAATTGCTCCAGCACATCAATGAGGTTTTGGAAGTTAGGTGTTACAAAAAGCTGTGGCTGCGTTTTAGTGATATCGTAGCTGTATTTTACGGCATCAATGGTGTAAGGAAGTTTATTTACCTGCTTTGTCATACAGCTGGCGCTCTCGCCGATAGAGGAGAGTAAGCCCGCGCCGTATATTTTTGGCTCATCCAAATTGCCTATCAGTCCGTATTCTACCGTCCACCAGTGCAAGCGGCTTAGCAGAGCCATTTCAGATGGTTCGCCCATGTTATCCTGCCTAAAGGCAACCAGTTCTTCGGCCTTTTTTATTTCAGCCTCATCGGCATCGGGCATCTCTTTTAATATAGATAGTGCCCTTATGGTTTCATACAATTCAAAATCCTGCGCGCTAAACATCGCTTTGGCACCTATCGAACCAAAATAGCTCAGGTACTCGTGGTAATCCTTATCGGCAATAATGGGCGCGTGCCCGGCAGATTCGTGTATAATATCCGGCGCGGGGGTATATTCAATATGCTTTAACTGTCGGATATCCGCCGCTATCACCAACACGCGGTACGCCTGGTACTCCATAAATGCTGCCGGCGGTATAAAACCATCTACAGTAACAGCACCCCAGCCAATTTTGGCCAAGGCATTGTTCATCTCTTTCAGATCGGGTATTTTTTCAATGGTAAGTCCGGCTTTTTGCAACCCCGGAATGTAAGGATAGTAGGCTACATCCTTTAGGTAACTGTAGTTTTGCCGCATTACATAGCGCCACACGGCATGGTCCACCGGGGTGTAGTGCGCGTAATTTTGATCTACAATAAATTGCTTTAAATGCGCGGGCAGTGCAGTAACCTGCGGGTTATTAAAATCATTAAATCGACTCATTAGAAGCAGGCTTTAAACTATTTTCTGATACAGAAACAGCAAATAACCGATTATGATTTGATAGATTTTATATTCAGAATATTATATTTTTTTAAGCCTGCTTGCCCGAATTAAATTGCGCTTTTAAAAAAATGCTTGTGTGTAGGGCTGGGTTACTTATCGTGTATTTCGATATCACCCTTGGGCAAACCTTCCTCTAACCGGCTTGGGCGCAAAACATAGTAAACGCCTGATAATGCCACCATAATGGATATCAGGTAAAAAGATATTGGCAGAAAAACACCCAGATCGGCACTCATCGGAAAAACGTGGCTCAGCTGCTGAAAAACCGTTTCGCGGATCCCTGCGCCGCCTACGCTAATAGGAATGATGGTTGCCAATGCCGAAATAAGGAATGATAGTAAATAAGGTGAGAACTTACCATGAAAATCTTGACCGAAAAGGATGCAGATGATGCCAATAACTTGTAACGACTGCACACCAAGCGCCTTTAAATGCCCTTCGAAAAAGTAGTGGGTATACTCCCTGAAAAACTTATACGCTATAAAGTAATATACGATGGAGCCGATGGTAAAAATACCCAACGGGATGCCGATATGGATGTCTATTTGTGGTATTAAAAATATCAGCGCTACTGTGATGAGACCGATAGCCCAAAGGCCGCTAAGCCTGTCAAACATAATGGCCCAGAAAACTTTTTTGGCGGGCAGCTTATACGTTTTATTGAGCAAGTATATTTTGTAACCATCGCCACCGATACCGCCCGGCAGCAGGAAGTTATAGAACAAACCCAGCAGGTAAAGCCTAAAGTTAAAGCGTGGATCGAGGTTTAATTTGATGGATTTGAAATAACTGGACAAACGCCACGAGGAAATCACCATAGAACAGAAGTAGCAACCAAGCGCAGCCAGCATCCACCAGTAATTGGCGTTTATCAGCCTCATTTTTACCTTTTGTAAAGGCACTTTGCTGAATACATAATATAGCAACGCAAAGGTAACGGCAAATTTAAGCACCAGCTTGGTTACACTCCATACGGTATCCTTCCACGTTTTAGGCTTCAGCGCCTTCTCCGTTTCGTCTACTTCGGTTTCAATCAGATCTTTCATTCGGGCGCAAAGCTATGTTTTTTTTGGATTACACCGATTTCACAGACTCGATTTCACAGATTTTAACAGTTATCAATTTGTAATCGCAACATCAAATCGGTGTATTCATTCAGTGCAATCAGTGAAATCCTGATCCTAAATAACTATTTTTGCGCAAATTTCTATCGCAATGGGTAAAGTACAAGTAGGGTTAGTGCAGATGACTTGCACTGCAAATAAACAGGAAAACCTGGATAAGGCTATTGTTAAGGTACGCGAAGCTGCCGCTAAAGGCGCGCAGATCATTTGCCTGCAGGAGCTTTTTACATCGCTTTATTTTTGTGATGTAGAGGATTACGACAACTTCGCGCTGGCCGAATCTATCCCCGGTCCGTCTACCGATGCATTATCGGCGGTGGCTGGTGAACTTGGCGTTGTGATCATCGCTTCCCTTTTTGAGAAACGCGCGCAGGGTGTTTACCATAACACCACCGCGGTTTTAGATGCCGACGGCCAATACCTGGGCAAGTACCGTAAAATGCACATCCCGGATGATCCCGGCTTTTACGAGAAATTTTACTTCACCCCCGGCGACCTGGGCTACAAAGTTTTCAAAACCAAATTTGCAACTATAGGTGTGCTCATATGCTGGGACCAATGGTACCCGGAAGCAGCCCGCATTACCGCGTTAATGGGTGCGGAGATACTGTTTTACCCAACCGCAATAGGCTGGGCAACCACGCAGGACGAAGCAACCAATGTAGAGCAATACAACGCATGGCAAACCATCCAACGTTCGCACGCGATTGCAAACGGCGTGTACGTGGTAAGCGTGAACCGTGTAGGCGAAGAAGCCGGCGTAAAATTTTGGGGCGGATCGTTCTTTGCCAACCCGTTCGGCGCCGTTATGCACCAAACCACAACCGATGAGGAAGAAGTTGTTGTAATGGAACTGGATCTTAATAAATCCGATTACTACCGCAGTCACTGGCCGTTTTTGAGGGACAGGAGGATTGATAGTTATCAGCCAATTACAAAACGTTTAATTGACGGCGACTAACTGGCCCATAGTCCATAGACCATAGTAAAACAACAATGGCATTTAAATTTGAAAGCCTCCAAGTTTGGCAACGTGCATTAGATTTAACTGAGGAAATTGACGCTTTAACAAAGAGGAATTTTCCTTAAGACGAATTATTTGTGTTAACCTCTCAAATAAAACGAGCTGCCGATTCGGTAGTTCTCAACATAGCAGAGGGTTGTACCGGCCAAACAAACGCTACCTTCAAACAGTTTTTGGGCTATTCGTTACGATCTGCAATAGAGGTGGTATCGTGTTTGTTTATCGGAAAACGAAGAAAAATTATTAACGACACCGAATTTCAAAAGCTATACGATGATTATCAAGCTTTATGCAAAATGATCACGGCTTTACGAAATTCGCTTTAAACTAATTCCTACTATGGACCATCGACCATTGACTATGGACTCAAAATTACACTTCCCTGCCGAATGGGCTAAACATACTGCTACCTGGTTAAGCTGGCCGCATAAGGAGGCTTCATGGCCGGGGAAGATAGACCTGATATACAGCAAGTATGCTGAGTTCATCAAAGTCCTTACAGAGGGCGAGATTGTACGCGTCAATGTAATTGATGCGCAAATGGAAGCTTTCGCCAAAATGCAATTGCAACTGGTGGGTGCCAACCTGAGTAAAGTAGAGTTTTTCCACTTCCCTACCAATGATGCCTGGTGCCGCGATCACGGGCCTGCCTTTTTGGTGAATTATGAAACCAAAGAAAAAGCTATTATAGATTGGGGCTACAACGCATGGGGTGATAAATACCCTCCGTACGATCTGGATGATGTTATCCCAACCAAAATTGCCAACCATTTTAACCTGCCGGTATATCATCCGGGTATTGTAATGGAAGGTGGGTCGGTAGATTTTAACGGCGCGGGCACGTTGCTTACCACTACCGCCTGCCTGCTCAACCCTAACCGTAACCCACACTTAAACCAGCAACAAATAGAAGGCTACCTGCAAAAATACTACGGCGTGGAGCAGATACTTTGGCTGGGCGACGGGATCATCGGTGATGATACCGATGGACATATAGACGATATTACCCGTTTTGTAAATGCCGACACCGTAATTACAGTGGTAGAAGAAAATAAGCACGACGAAAATTACCACATCCTGCAAGAGAACCTGAAAACACTAAAAACTATGCGCCTGCTCAACGGCAAACAGTTGAACATTGTGGAACTGCCCATGCCGGATGCCGTAATTTACGACGATCAGCGTCTGCCTGCCTCCTACGCTAATTTTTACATTGGTAACGCGGCGGTGGTAGTGCCAACCTTCCGCAGCAAACACGACGATAAAGCGCTGGATATTATCCAAAACTGCTTCCCCGACAGGAAAGTGGTGGGTATCGATTCTACAGATATCATTTGGGGATTAGGAAGTTTCCACTGCCTGAGCCAACAGGAACCGGCGGTGTAACAATTATTGAGCGAGTTGATACCAGGGTATATGGAGTAAGCCTTGCTTTAGTTCAACTCTGGTGTTAGTTCCTTCTGTCATTGTGTAGAAAACTGTTTCTGACACCTGAATCGATTTTGCTTTGCTAACCGGTCCCCAAGGTAATAAGGTGACATTATATATTGTTCTCTTTCCCCTTGTTATAGATACATTTTCCACTTTGGTAAAAAATATTTTCGGTTTAGTTTTATCAATAAACAGTTCACAGTTATTGTAGAGCCGCAAGAATAGCCTAATGCGGTGATAATCATTAAAACAACTTGCCCCTTTATTGCATTGGCCGCATCAGCTTTCCCCTTCCAATATAGCCCGCAAAAAAATATAATGGCAATACCGCCCATCGGAAGCCAAACCTGGCTAATTTCAACCAAATGGTATTTAACAAGGGGTTTTACTACCAAAAAGACACATGACATAAACATCGAATAATATATGCTGTATACCGGACTTGTTTTCTTTGCAGCAAATTTTATTAAGCCTTTTTTCTTAGACATAATTGCTATACCGACTAAGGGATATATCATTGCAACAACAGAATATATATCGCTTGATAATATTGCATCTAAAAAAAAGAAACAAATAATGAGCCCTATAATTCCCAAAAGGTTGTAAGCCAGTGCTAATTTGCCCGCAGATCGTAAACTATTCATACGCTCGTCTTCAGACAACCCAAATTCGTTACTTTGCAAAATATCGGTCAACTGACTTTCGTACTCTTCGGCGTTTAAATCAGTGTACCGTTCACTTAGTTCAGTAATTAAGCCGTCATTATCCCCTAAGCTATCGTAATCGTTTATCATTATCCTGCGCCGGCCTTCGGCAATGGAGTAAATTAAAATTGCCTTCTCTTCTACCCTGAAACCTTTTACGTCATAATTCGCAAACGTTCTTGTACCAAGTATCCCGCTTACCGATATCGAATCATTTGATAGGACAACCTTTCTTCTTACAAGGTAGAGGCCCAGCACTATCCCCACTCCAATCAATAAAATACTTCCCGAAATCGCACCTCCGAGGCTACTCGCGGTAGATATCTTGCTTGCTAAAAACGCCCCAAATGCAAACGACGCTAAAGATACCAAGCCATAAAAAATCTTCCATCCTCTCGATATTGTATACTCCTGTTCCATCATAAATTAATCGGTTTACCAAGATAGAATTTCGCCATCTCTTTTTTCCAAACTTTTTCACCGACAATTTATCCATACTTACCGACTTCTTCAATTACATCGCCTATTAAGCATTTGCATATATCAAATGTTACATTAGTTTTGGGTAACAATAAAAATTATAGAAATCATGAACACCAATATAGATCAACAACCTAACAAAGCCAATGGCAAAGTTATGGCCGGCGGAATCCTGCTTCTGGTAGGCGCCTTTTTGCTGCTTAAGCAACTCAACCTGTTTTTCATACCCGATCATATCGACCTATGGCCTTTATGGCTCGTATTCTCTGGCCTTTGGATCGGATCGCGCAGCAACTTTCAAAAATCAAACTGGGTTGTTATAACCGCCTTGGGTGTAATATTCCTGTTAACTTCAAATATCAATAATGCCGAAGGGTTTGTTTGGCCTGTAGCACTCATTGGCTTTGGTTTCTGGATCATCCTGCGGAAGAAAAAAACAGGCGACACTTTAGGCGGCGCTGATTACTGGGATAAAAAATATAAAACAAGCACGGCTGATACCGATAAACCCCTTGCCGATTTTGGCGACACTACTTATAGCTCTGCTACAGGCGTGCCCCCAACAGATAGCAATACCACCGGCACCACACCCCCACTATCGCACGATGATATTTTAGATGCTACCGCCATATTTGGCGGGGTTAACAAAAGCATTTTTTCCAAGAGCTTCAGGGGTGGTGATATTACCAACATCTTTGGCGGTACCGAGCTTGATTTTACCCATGCCGATATCAACGGCAGGGCGATAATAGATGTCACCCAGGTATTTGGCGGCACCAAGATCATCGTACCATCCAACTGGCAGGTAATTGTAGATATGAGCGCCATTTTTGCCGGTACAGATGATAAGCGGATGAAAAGCATACAAGCCGCAAAAAGCGACAAGGTACTGATTATCAAAGGTGTATCATTATTCGCCGGCTTAGAGATCCGCAGCTATTAATTAACAGACAATTTACTCTATCCATTTACATAAAATTTGAATAACATGAATTGGTACGTAGCAAAATTAGTGTTCAGGGTGATCAGCGGCAACGGCGATCATAACGCCCAGTTCGACGAGCAACTGCGCTTGATAAACGCCGATACCGAGCACCAGGCCTTCCAGAAGGCAAGCAACATTGGCCACGCCAACCAGGATAGCTTTGTAAACGTGCAAAAGCAAACCGTAAAATGGCAATTTATAGACGTTGCCGAACTAAATGTTTTAACCGGCCTTGCCGATGGCACCGAACTATATTACAACATCCACGAGGCTCCCGACCCGGACCTGTACATCGCCTGGGCACATCATAAGTCGGCCTTGTTGGGTGTTAAAAATTAATCATACCTAAATCACCAGTTTTGGCATCAGAACAATTATCAGGAAAGAAATTATTTGGGGCATTTGCTATATGCGGGGTGGTTTGGGCCGCCCTGCAAGCATACCTACTGCATAGTTTCGGCTTTGTTTGGATGGTTGCCCTTGCCGATGCCGGTGTTAGCGCATTATTGCTTTCGCTGGCTTGCTGGCTCATTAACAATAACCTGCGCTACTACCAGCCAGACCGCGGCAGCTATATTTATCTGCTGGTATGGTGCGGTGCCCTCGCTGCCGGCTGCGCATCATCCTCCCGGTATGTCCTTCCATTTTTTGGCTTTGGGGTGGTGTTTGATAATTTTCTGAAACAATCCTTCATCATCCGCCTCTTCACCGATTTTTTGGCCATCGGCTGGATGGCCATGATCAGCGCCCTGTTCTACTCGCAGATAGACCATAAAAAAACCGAGCAACGCAAAACCGAAGCCGAGAAACTGGCCCGCGATGCCGAGCTTTATAACCTGAGACAGCAATTGCAGCCACACTTTTTGTTCAACAGCTTAAACTCTATCAACGCTCTTATCGGCTTTAAGCCCGATGAAGCCAGGCGGATGATCCACCAACTGTCGGACTTTTTACGCGGCACCCTGAAAAAGGACGACCAGCTATTAGTACCCCTGAGCGATGAGCTAACCCACCTGAATTTATACCTTGAAATAGAGAAGGTACGCTTTGGCCACCGCCTGCAAACGGAAATAACCTGTTACGAAAAATGCGCCAAGGCCTTGCTACCATCCATGCTGCTGCAGCCTTTGGTAGAAAATGCCATAAAATTTGGCTTGTACGATACCACCGGCGATGTAACCATCAGCATCAGTGGCGAATTGGAGGATAACTATCTCATCATGACCATCCAAAACCCCTACGATTCGCAAACCTCCAGGCCCCGCAAGGGTACCGGTTTTGGGCTTAGCGGGGTACAACGCAGATTATATTTGATATTTGCACGCAACGATTTGATGGAAACCCATGCAAATGATAATATATTTACAACCATTATAAAAATACCGCAGTTATGACACGCGCTTTAATTATTGACGACGAGCCATTGGCACGTATGGTTGTATTGGAATATTTGCAGGCTTTTCCGCAAATTGAGGTTTTGCAGGAATGCGGCGATGGCTTTGAAGGCCTGAAAGCCATACAGCAACACCAGCCCGACCTTATATTCCTGGATATACAAATGCCCAAAATAAACGGTTTTGAGATGCTCGAACTGGTGGACAACCCGCCTGCCGTAATATTTGCTACCGCTTTTGACGAGTTTGCCATAAAAGCTTTTGAAGCCCATGCGGTAGATTACCTGTTGAAGCCCTTTAGTAAAGAACGTTTTGTTAAGGCCATTGATAAATTCCTGTCGCACAACAATACCGCGCCTTCCGCCGCGAAAACTACCGAAACATTGCTGGAGATAGCCGCGCAATCGCCCGCGCAAAACGAGCGTATAGTGGTAAAAACAGGCACCAAGGTGAAGATCATTTCGGTACAGGATGTAGAATACCTGCAAGCCGATGATGATTACGTAAGCGTTATAACCGCCGAAGGCGCGTTTCTCAAAAACAAAACCATGGCCTTCTTCGAAAAAACCCTGGACCCAAGGTACTTCGTCCGTGTACACCGCTCCTACATCATCGCCATACAGCAAATAACCCGTTTAGACCCTTATGAGAAAGACAGCCACCTGGCCATCCTCAAATCGGGTGCAAAAATACCGGTAAGTAAAACGGGCTATGTGAAGCTGAAGCAGGTATTGGGAATATAAAGTTCTGTTATTTTATATTTAACGAAATTAAATTCTAATAAAATACAATATTCAGGTATTTTTATCGTATCTACTGATAAAAATACCAATCCATGCCTAAGCTTATCTTTATTACGTTGTTGTCCTTTTTGGTGATAACAAAACCCGTCGACCTGCCCGATAGCAAACGCGCCAGCGATGTACGTACCACCCTCTGGCCCAGGTTACAGGCAGAACTAAGCGAGCGCGGCTTCGACAGCAACTACCATATTTACCTGCGCATATTTAAGCAGACGGACCAATTTGAAGTTTGGGCGAAACGGGGTGCTAAGTATGCCTTGTTTAAAAGCTACGATATTTGCTACTTCTCCGGCGGATTGGGCACCAAAACAAAACAGGGCGACGGCAAAAGTCCCGAGGGTTTTTATACCATCACCGCAAAACAGCTAAACCCGGCCAGCAATTACCACCTCGCCATAAACATTGGCTACCCAAATCAACTGGAACAGCAAAAAGGCTATACCGGCAGTGCCATTATGGTACACGGGCATTGTGCTTCCATAGGCTGCTATGCCATGACCGATGCACGGATAGAAGAGATCTACACCCTTGTTTACAAAGCCCTTAATGCCGGGCAGGATAAGATAAGCCTTGATATTTTCCCTTTTTATATGGACGATTACCACATGCAGGCAAACGCGGCTTCACCCTCCCTGCAATTTTGGAGAACCATAAAACCGGGATATGATCTGTTTGAGAGGAACCGGGTACCGGCGGTAGGTAGGGTGGTGGGTAAACAATACGCCTTTGCGAATTAGAAACACCCAATCAACCTGTAGAGACGCGACACTTCGCGTCTCTACCAAAGAGATTTTACATCAACAACACTTTCCAGGCCTCCTCCACCAGGCCACTATCCAGCAAATACTTGGCGCGTAAATGCAGTTGCACTTCGCGGGTTTGGCTGTCGCCGATGGTGGCATCAAACAGTTCTTTTATCTCGTCGCTTTGGGCAAAGGCCTCTACTTCTTCGTCCGTAGGCAAAAATTCTACGTTACCCAATTGCCCAAGGTTATTGCCGGTGAGCACTTTGGAGTTGCGGATGGCGTAAGGGATAGCATCAACCCCAATGCCGATGGTGCGCACGGGCTTGGCCACTTTAAACAGGTTATCGGCAGTAACGCGGCAGTACCAATCGCCACCGAGGCGTGCCACGAGGTCTATTTTCTCCTGATCTATTTTGCCGGTATCGTCCAGCACATCTTCGTTTATGTGGATCAGCTTTATTTCGGCGAGCACCAAATTACCCGCGCCAGGGCCGTCGCCAAGGCTGATCACCTCGGTCACCACGCACTCAAACTGCACGGGCGATTCGGCTACACGGGGCGGCTTAACCAATTCTGAGGGCAGCGCCGTTAGGCCCGATTTAATAAACTCATCCACTCCAGCCGGGTACTCCACGCTGGAGAGCGACACCTGCTGCACAATATCATAATTCACAATATTGATCACACACTCCGGCACCAGCTTTATGTTCTCCAGCGTATGCTTAGTGGTATTATCCCGCACCCTCCGCGCCGGCGAAAACACACAAATGGGCGGGTTAGTGCTAAACAAATTAAAAAAGCTAAACGGACTTAAATTCACGTTTCCCTCCGCATCCACCGTTGAAGCGAGGCAAATAGGCCGCGGCGCAATAGCGTAATGCAGATAGTTCTGCAATTCGAGGGGTAATAGGTCGGACGTTTTGAGGGTTTTCATTCTTTTCCCTGATGTTATTAATAAAGTTTGTCATTGCGAGGAGCGGGCCGGAAGCGCGGTGGGGCACACAGCTCTTCGCGGGACCCTCGCAATGACATGGTGGTAAACGGCGGGTTTTACTTTTTTAATCCGAGTATAGAAAACTCACTTTTGCTTTTTTTAATAATATTGCCCAGCATACCCAGGCCGGTTATCTCCAGTTCAACAAGGTCGTTGGGTTGCAGCCATTGGGTTTGGTAATTGGGGTTGTTTAGCAGGCCTGTACCGTTCAGTTCCAGGAAACAGCCTGTACCTACGGTACCCGAGCCTATTACATCCCCTGGCAGTACATCACAGCCATAAGCGCAGCGCTCTATGATCTCGGCAAAGGTCCAGTCCATATCGGCCATATTGCCGCTGCTTACCTGTTCGCCATTAACCAGGCATTTCATTTGCAGGTTGTAGGCGTTACCGGTATGGCCAGGTTTTGGCTCCGTTTTATACTGCTCCAACTCATCGGGCGTAACCAGCCATGGGCCTATCACGGTAGAAAAATCTTTCCCTTTTGCAGGGCCAAGGTTCAGCAGCATCTCCTCCATTTGCAGCGTGCGGGCGCTCATATCGTTCATGATCATGTAGCCGGCTATGTAGCTATCGGCATCAGCAGCTTTAATGTTGCGGCCTTTTTTATTCAGCACCACGGCAACTTCCAGTTCAAAATCCAGTTTCTGGAAATGGTCGGGCATACATTCTATTTCGCCGGGGCCTTGTATAGCGTTGTGGTTGGTGAAATAAAATATGGGGTATTGATCAAACTCGGCAATCATATCTACCTTGCGGTTGCGGCGGGCGGCGGCCACATGCTGGCGAAAAGCATACCCGTCGCGGCAGGAGGATGGGTGCGGTACCGGGGCTATCAATTCATAAAACAACTCCTCTTTACCCTGCATTTTGCCGCTGCGCAAGTCGTCATTAACCTTTTTGGCATGTTCCATTAGTTCATCTCCACCCCATAAAAACTCATTCATGTTATCGGGGATCAATTTATCGCAGGAGTTGAGGTTATAGATATGCCCTTTGATGTATACGCCCAAATGCTCGCGATCTTCGGTTTTATAGGATACTAATTTCATAGGTATGTTGGTTTATCAGGTTTAATTTTTTTGAGGCTGCGCTCCAGGAAGATGTTTACCAGGTATATAAAACCGCCAAGGGCGGTGAGGTCCAGTATAAAGTTGCTTAAATTAAACCCCAGCTGGCTTTGGTTTACATACGCAAGCTTCCCGTTGGTATAGCTGTAAAAATGCCATGGAAAACCCAAAATGGTGAAACCATCCGTTGCGGATTTATCTTCCATAAATAAAAACGTTAAAACAACCCAGGCAACTATTCCGAATACTATAGCTTGTTTCCTGATCATACTGGCTTAATTGGAAATCAAACATAGGAATTTTGGTTGATTAAGTAAATGGTTGATTGGTGAGTGGTATTTTTTACGGTAGTTCTTTGATGCCGATAACACCGCAACAGGGATTGTAGGGGAAGCCACGGCGGGGGCATGCGCGGAAAAGCAACGGGGCCGGAGCGCAGCGCAGTCCCGCAAAGCCCGGCCCGCAGGGGTTGCCATTGTTGGTGAGTGGAGCATTTTGGAGTTTGGATGCTCGATCTCGGATTTTTTATTTCTTTTTTAGATCAGCCATCACCAACCACTCTCAGAATCAACCTCACTCCTCACAACTCTCTCCTCACCAAAATAACCCTTGCATCTTCAAATAAAACCCCCTAATTTTACCTCATCAATCATGAGCATTAAAAAACAGTTTTACTTTTCCCTCGGGCTCACCTCTATGAGTGATGCTTCGTCCTTTAGGGATGCTGTGCTCGCTACTGCCGTTTTAGCGCAGTATTAAATTCGCTGTTGTAAGGTTTTAATATTGAAAGGTTGGAATGCGATTCCAGGTCTGTTCCGTTAAAACTATTCTGCTACCTCAATCGTTTAATAATTAATGGCTTAAGGGCAAGTTTTTAAAACTTCGCAACCTTAAAACATTCCAACATTTAAACCAACAAAACCAATGCCTATTTACCATACTTTAGGGAGCATCCCGCCTAAGCGGCATACGCAGTTCCGTAAGCCCGATGGCACTTTATATGCCGAAGAACTGGTTTCTACCGAAGGGTTCTCCAGCCTGTATTCGCTGGTTTACCATGCCTACCCGCCAACCATTGTGAAGGCGCTGGGCGAGCCATACTCCGTTGAACCAAAAATAGCCCGCGAAAAACATTTAAAACATACCAGTCTTATCGGTTTTAATATCGAACCGGTTGACGATTATCTGCAAAGCCGTAAACCTGTGCTGGTGAACGCCGATTTGCATATCTCGCTCGCCGCGCCGCGCAAATCAATGACCGACTATTTTTACAAGAACAGCCAGGCCGACGAGGTAATATTTATCCACGTAGGCAGCGGTACTTTAAAAACCGGCTTCGGGAAAATAAGGTTTGCCTACGGCGATTACCTGGTTGTACCCCGTGGTACCATTTACCAGCTGGAGTTTGATACACCCGATAACCGTTTGTTCATCGTAGAAAGCTTTAGCCCCATTCGCTCGCCAAAGCGCTACCGCAACGCCTACGGGCAGCTGATGGAGCACTCGCCCTATTGCGAGCGCGATATTAAGCGCCCAACCGACCTGCAAACGCACGACGAGAAAGGCGATTTTAAGATCCTCATTAAAAAACAGGGGCTTATTTACCCTTACATCTACGGCACCCACCCGTTCGATTTTATTGGCTGGGATGGTTTCCACTACCCATGGGCATTTTCCATCCACGATTTTGAACCGATAACCGGTCGCCTGCACCAACCGCCGCCCGTGCATCAAACCTTTGAGGGGAACAACTTTGTAATTTGCTCTTTTGTTCCGAGGAAATTCGATTATCACCCCCTCTCCATCCCCGCCCCATACAACCACAGCAATGTGGATAGCGACGAGGTTTTATACTACGTAGCCGGCGATTTTATGAGCCGTAAAAGCGTAGTAAAGGGACAAATAACCCTGCACCCCGGCGGCATCCCGCATGGCCCTGCACCGGGTTCGGTAGAGAAATCCATCGGCAAGGAAAGCACAGACGAACTGGCCGTGATGATAGACCCCTTCCGCCCGCTGATGCTAACTGAAGACGCGGTAAGAATAGAAGACGAAAATTATTTCAAGAGTTGGGTTATTTAAGGTGAAAGCAGAAAGGTAAAGGCTTTTAGGAAATCAACCATTCAATAATTCACTCAATCACTAATTAATAGCAATGGACACATTAACATTAGATACAAAACCAACCACAACAGATTTTTTGCCGCTTAACGGTACCGATTATGTGGAATTTTACGTGGGCAACGCCAAGCAGGCGGCGCATTATTATAAAACTGCTTTCGGTTTTCAGGACCTGGCTTACGCCGGGCCGGAAACAGGTGTGCGCGATCGCGCATCCTACGTTTTACAGCAAGGCAAGATCCGCTTGGTGCTTACTACACCCCTGCACTCTGATCACCCCATTGCCGAGCATATTAAAAAGCACGGCGACGGCGTAAAGATCTTGGCCCTTTGGGTGGACGATGCCTTCGACGCCTTTAAACAAACCGTTGCCCGTGGTGCCGAGCCTTACCAGGAGCCAAAATCCATCACGGATGAATATGGCGAAGTGCGCACCAGCGGCATAAAACTGTATGGCGAAACCGTGCATTTATTTATAGAACGCAAAAATTATAAAGGTCCGTTTTTACCGGGCTATAGGGCTATGCAAACCAGCTACCAGCCAACCGATACCGGCCTGCTATATGTAGACCATTGTGTGGGCAACGTGGGCTGGCATAAAATGAACCAATGGGTTAACTTTTATGAGGACATTATGGGTTTCCGCAACATCTTAACATTTGACGATAAGATGATCTCGACCGAATACTCTGCCCTGATGAGCAAGGTAATGAGTAACGGGAACGGTTACGTAAAGTTCCCGATAAACGAGCCCGCAGAAGGCAAAAAGAAAAGCCAGATAGAAGAATACCTGGAGTTTTACGAAGGCGAGGGTGTACAGCATTTGGCATTGGCAACAGCGGATATTGTAAAAACCGTTACCGACCTGCAAAGCCGCGGCATAGAGTTTTTAACCGTGCCCACCACCTATTACGACGAACTAACCGCACGGGTTGGCCATATTGACGAGGACCTTGGCCCGTTAAAGGAACTCGGCATCCTGGTAGACCGCGACGACGAAGGTTACCTGCTGCAGATCTTCACCAAACCGGTGGAAGACAGGCCTACGCTGTTCTTCGAGATCATCCAACGCAAGGGAGCCAAATCCTTCGGTGCCGGTAACTTTAAGGCATTATTTGAAGCGATTGAGCGGGAGCAGGAGTTGAGGGGAAACTTGTAATTAGATTTCGGAGATGGGAGTTCCGATTTTGGATTTAGTTTGGAGCCGGGCATTTTGCCCGGCTTTTGTTTTGATAATAGCTGAGCAGATTTTCTATCTTTATTTCAGAATCCTAAAACCACATGCTATGTTACGATTAAAATTATTGCTGCCCCTGCTGTTGATGGGCATAGCCTGCCTCGCCCAAACTGAAAAACCTGCCTATAATGCCGCGCTTGCCCAAAAGCTGGGTGCCGATCAATACGGTATGAAGAAATATGTAATGGCTTTCTTGAAAGAAGGGCCTACAAAAATTACCGATGCCAAAGCCGGTCAGGAATTACAGATGGCCCACCTGCGTAATATTATGAAATTGGCTGCCGAAGGTAAGCTGGTATTAGCGGGCCCTTTTATGGACGACCATCCTATACGTGGTATTTTTATTTTTAACGTGGCAACCATTGAAGAGGCACAAGGGCTTACCGCTACCGACCCTGCCATCAAAGCGGGTACTTTGGTTATGGAACTGCACCCCTGGTATGGTTCTGCCGCGCTGATGCAGGTGGTGCCCATTCATAACACCTTAGAGAAGAAAAGCGTTGCAGAATAACTTGCAAACAGATGCGGACAGTAGCATCAAACAGCCTCACAGAACTTTTAAGCCGGCCATGATCTCCAACAAAACGCCCGACCCGGCAGCCTAAACATTTGCGTTGCCGCCGTGTTATTGTTATCATGAAAGCCAACTCAGCCGTACCCAAATTCCAGCTTATCCCGTTGGCCATAAGCCTTTTTATCACACTGGCTATCGGCGGGGTTGCCACAATATTTACCCGGCCCGAGATCAAAGGCTGGTATATTACGCTCAACAAGCCGGGGTTTACGCCGCCAAACTGGTTGTTCCCGGTGGCGTGGACAACGCTTTACGTCCTCATTGCCATAGCAGCCTACTTGGTTTGGAAACGCCGCGACGGCACTCCAGTTTACAGAACTACGGCCATTATTTATAGCATACAGCTGCTGCTCAATTTTTTATGGTCGATAGTGTTTTTTGGGCTGCACCAAATATTTGGCGGGCTTATCATCATCGTGCTTTTGCTGGTGTTCATCATTCTTAATATCGCCTGGTTTGGCAGGTTCACCAAAACGGCTGCCTGGCTGCTGGTGCCGTACCTCGTTTGGGTGAGCTATGCCACGCTGCTCAACATCGGTATTTATATACTTAACAAGTGATGGAAAAAACACTATTTTTATTGCAGGTTATATCCCCTCAAATACACTAATGAAAAAGATACTTTTTACCTGCTGCCTGTTTATGATCGCATCGGGTTTTGCTTTTGCAGATACCGTTTCTATTAAACATTTTGTGGTGAAGGAAAACCCCTTCGCTAAAGACGAGATAGCTATTGTAGCGGTTGATACCGGCAAAAACATCCAGGAGAACGTAAACGGAACCTTCAGCTTTACCATTAATGGTTTTGTAGAGACATTGAAATTTGAAAAAGGCACCGCGTTTTTCCGCCACAAGCTGGAAAAATCGAGCTTTATATTTGCCCGCCACCAAAACGACGAAGGCACCACCTCTATGCTGTATTACGTTTACCGGCACGATAGTAAACTCACCCCGGTAAAAATAAGCTGGATCCTTTTGATAGCCATCCCTTTAGGTTTGGTCTTAATAGGCTACCTGTTTAAGCGGTTCATCATCATCGCCCTTATCATCTTCTGTATCTTCCTGTATTTCAACTACCACAACGGCCTCAGCATCCCCACGTTTTTCCAAAGCGTTTTAGATGGATTGAAGGGGATATTTAGTAGTTGAGATTGGAGTTTAGAGATTAGTTAAGCCCCTTAACCAACGCGGCATTACAATGACGGCGGTTTTTAATCGCGTCGAATCTTGAAATCCTTAAATCGTGTTTAAAACGGCAACCCTATACCAAAGTTAAGCTGCATAAAGTTATAGCTATCACCTACATAGTTGCCGTTGGAGTCTACACCGGTGCTGTTTGCTTTGAGGTATGCCTTTTTGAAATCGCCTGATTTAAACAATTCGTTGGCATGGCGGAAGAGCACCCATTGATCCGCGCCGTTAAACTGGGGGTCTTTAAATTTAAAGGCCGCATCCAGCCTGAAGATAAAGAAGCTAAGATCGAAACGCAGGCCGGTACCGATACCTATAGCTGTAGAGTTGAAAAGGTTATTTAGTCTGAATTCGCCGTTAGGGTTGTCAGGCGTTTTATGCAAGCGCCATACGTTGCCCATATCCATAAACAAAGCGCCCTTAAGTTTAGTGCCGAAGAAGTTATCAACCAATTTATAGCGGTACTCCAGGTTGGCTACCATTTTTATCTCGCCAAACTGGTCGAGGTATTTTAAGCGCGCCCTGGTAGTATCTGCAGCGCCGTTTACACCATAACTGGCGCGGTTAAATTGCCCGGGGCCAAGTGTACGCGGCAGCCAGGCGCGGATATCGTTGGCACCACCGGTATAAAAGTTCTTTTCAAATATCAGTTGGTTGCTGTTGCCGTAAGGAATACCAATGCCCGGGCTGAAACGGAAAATAAACTGCCGTTCGCCGCCGAGGCTTCTGTACAGGCGGTAATCTATTTCGGTTTTTACGTATTGCGAAAATGCGTTGCCAAAAAAAGTGCGCTGGCCGAGGCTGTCTTTGGGTGTTCTGAAAGCGCGGCTCAGTAAATTCAGCGTACCGCCGCCCAAATCCAAACTTCCGCGGAAATAATAGAAATTCTCGTAAGTGTTTAGCTTGATACTGTTATACTGAAAGGTATACTGGCTCCCCGATGTAAAGGTGGTACGGCCAATAAGGTAAACGTATGAGTAGCGGTTTTGCTTCAGCAGCTCTGCCTTGGCAATAGGGTCGATATTTCCGCTGGAAAATTCGATATTGATAGGGGTTATGGAGTGCTGTTTGGTACGCGTATCGAAGAAATCGTAGGTGATGGAGTTAATCCAGCTGCGGCGCTGCACCAGTCCTTTTTGATAAAACAAGGAGAAGTTGGTAGAGAAGGTGGTGTGCGGCACCCCAAACTTGGCCAGGTTAGGAAAATCGAACGGCGATACAATGCGCGGGTATATTAAACTCACCCCGGCTTTAAACTCCTGGTTTTGGATGCCTTTGCTATCGCCGGCGTTGCGCCCGCTATCAAACAAAATACTCCAGTTAAGTTTCACCTGTAAGGCCGCCGCCTGTTTAAACAAATTACGGTTGGTAAAGGTATTGCCAATGTTGTAGCCATATCGCCCGCCGTTAAACAGGAACTCCGCCTCCACCCTGTCGCTCATGCGTTTCAGCGGGGTAATATCTATGCGGGTATTGAGCCTGTTGGTACTATCAGGCAGCTTTTCATAAATTGGGCTGGGCACATTTCTAAAAACGTTCAATTCCGATAAGCGCGAAGTAGTAAGCGTTTGCATATCGATATCAAACAGGCGCCCTTTTTTCTGAAAAATATAGTCGGTTACCGTTTTTGGCTTAAACCTCCCCGAGTAATCCACATACCTAAACTGCGAATCTACCTGTATGGTATCGGGGTTACCGGTTTTGCGGCCGTTGCTTTGTGTTACGGTTATCAGTGTGTTATTAATGGTAAAAGTTGGATGCGCCGGCTTATCGGCGGGGTTATCAATGATCATCACCAGATCTACGATACTTTGGTTGTAGCTCGAATCCGGCTCAAAGTTGACGTACTGGCGGTAAAAGTCAAAGTAGCCGTTCCGTTTCATCACCTGGAAAAACTGGTCACGGTCGTACGCCAGGCTATCGGTATCAAAGCGGCTTCCGGGGTTTACGTGCGAGTATTGCGCTTTGGTGCGGCGGTAAAGCCCTTTTACATTAGGATCTGCAATGCTATCCTTATAGTTGCGGATGCGGAACATCGGCCCCTCGGTAGCGGTAAATATCAGTTCGGCTTTTTGTTTTTTGATAACGATGGAATCGGCTACTTTTGCTTTGAGGTAGCCTTTATTCTGCAAATATTTTTGCAATTGCAGGCGCGAAAACTCCACCAGGCTACTATCTAAAAGGCGTGGTGCCTCGCCAATATTGCGTTTGCCCTTTTTGCTAAAGGTGTAATAAAATTGCAGGTTGAGCCAGTTGTTGGGTTGTTGCTCTTTATCCACATAATTAACGGCGGCTTCGGCAAATTCCTTGTCAATACCCTTTAAGGTGAGCGTGCGGACAATGGCTTGGTTTGGTTTTATTCCACGCGTAACGCTGCAGCTGGAGATAATAACCACCAAAATACTTAATATTGCAATACGGTAATGGCCGGGTGTTAAATATGCTTTCAAAATCTCAGATCAGTTTACTAACGTCTTTACAACATAAAAAGTTTCGCCGGGAAAGTGGTTTGTTTTTGGTGGAAGGTTACAAATCCATTATTGAATTTGCCAATTCGCCCTACTGTATTCAAACCATTTACCATACGCCTGGTATTGCCCCAAAATTGCTTAATTTATCCCGAAAAATAAACTTTCAGGAGATTTCGTTAAACGAACTGCAAAAAATAAGCGTTTTAAAGAACCCCGCCGATGCAATTGCTGCCGTTAATATACCCGAATGGGCCGGCTTTAGCGATCAGGACTTAAAGAATAAATTCACTTTAGTGCTTGATGGTGTGCAGGATCCGGGTAATATGGGCACCATTATCCGCACAGCCGACTGGTTTGGCATTACCAATTTGGTGTGCAGCGAGGATACGGTAGATGCTTATAACCCAAAAGTGGTGCAAGCCACCATGGGGAGCTTGGCGCGGATGAACATTAGTTATACCGATTTGAAGGAATTTCTCCGCTCGGCCAAATTGCCCGTTTATGGCGCCTTGTTAAATGGCCAAAGCATTTATAAAACCAATTTTGGCACTGAGGGACTGGTAGTTATGGGCAACGAGGGCAATGGCATCCGCCCCGAAATTGAAGCTTTGATAAGCAATGCGGTAACCATTCCACGCATAGGGGGGGCCGAATCATTAAACGTGGCTATAGCTACCGCGATATTTTGTTCGGAAGTTGCAGGAAAAAGCGCCAAATAAAATTGATTGGCAAATAATAATTGTTATTTTTGCAATCCTTAAAAAAGGTCGGATGGCCGAGTGGCTAGGCAGAGGTCTGCAAAACCTCCTACAGCGGTTCGAATCCGCTTCCGACCTCAGGGTTAAAACATTTATTAAATAAAAGATCATGGGCGTTACTCGTTTAAAAAGAAAAGATAGAAGAAACAAAACTTTCTCTCGTTTAGAAGTACAGTTTTTAAAGTTAGCTACTAACATTGAGTTAGGTAGCCGTTCTGCAGAGAAAAAAGATAGCCAAATAGCAAAAAACAATGCTGTTTTAGCTATAGCTTCAGCTAAGTAATTCTTATCTCCACAAAGCTTTGAAGGTGTACCAATTAATTGGTACGCCTTTTTTGGTTGGGGAATTTTTTCTGCGATGTAGAGACGCGATAATTCGCGTCTCCTTTAGGACGGTGGCGATAAACCTTATGAGTTGTTCTTCAAGACGCGAAGTATCGCGTCTCTACAAAATCGTGTAAATCTCTTAATCCTTCAATCGTGTCAGGATGCGTTTAATCAGCCCCGGCCCCTCATAAATAAACCCGGTGTATAATTGCACCAGCACCGCCCCTGCCGCGATTTTCTCCGCTGCATCTTCTGCCGAGTGGATGCCACCCACCCCTATTATGGGGAACGAACCACCGGATACCTTATTTAAATAGCTGATCACTTCTGTAGAGCGCTTGGTTAAGGGCTTGCCGCTTAACCCACCCGTTTCACCTTTAAAGGCCGATGTAAGCCCTTCGCGACTGATGGTGGTATTGGTGGCGATGATACCGGCTATGCCGGTCTGTTTTACAATATCTGCTATATCATCCAATTGATCATTGGTAAGGTCTGGTGCTATTTTAAGGAGGATGGGGCGGCTGATACCTTTTTTGCTATTGCGTTGCTGCAGGGTGTTCAGAATATGCATTAGCGGCTCTTTCTCCTGCAATGCGCGCAGCCCTGGAGTATTGGGCGAGCTTACATTCACTACAAAATAATCTACCACATCAAACAGCCTGTCGAAACATTTGATGTAATCGCTCACGGCGTCCTCATTAGGAGTTACTTTATTTTTGCCGATATTACCGCCTATAATAAGGGCGGTTTCACTGGTTTTAAGGCTTCTGCGATAAGCAGCTATGCGCTCGGCGGCTACATCAACCCCTAAATTATTAAAACCCATGCGGTTGATGAGCGCTTCATCTGCCGGCAGGCGAAACATGCGGGGCTTGTCGTTACCCGGTTGCGGCAATGGCGTAACGGTACCAACTTCTACAAACCCGAACCCTAAAGCACCCATTTCGGCGATCAGTTCGGCATTTTTATCAAAACCTGCGGCTAAACCTACTGCATTTTTAAACTTCAGGCCGAACACTTCTTTCTCCAAACGCTTATCGTCCGATGCCCAGATGGCTTTGCTGATGGCTGTACCGCCGGGCATTTTGTTGAGGCGTTTTAGATTGCGGGTTACAAAATAATGGACGTTCTCCGGGTCGAACTTGAACAGCAGGGGTTTAAGCAGTTGATACATGGCGCGAATTTACCGTTTTTAATATTTAAGGGTTAACATTTTGCAGAATATTGTAATTTAGTTGCTGTCCATTTTATCGGAACATCTATCTATATATGAAGAATTTTTTATTGAACTCGCGCCGGAATTTTATTAAAAACGCGGCTATTGGCACCGTTGCCACTTTGTCTATCCCGCAAATTGTATCTGCAGCTGTGGGTACCTCATCAGCAAAAAAAGTGGAGCTGAACGATAATGATATTATTCTTTTCCAGGGAGATTCCATTACCGACTGGGGCCGCGACAAAAGCAAAACCGAGGCCAATAACCCAAGTTCACTTGGCAATGGCTATGTGATCCATACCACCGGCGCCCTGCTGGTAAAATATCCGCACAAAAACCTGAAGATCTTTAACAAAGGCATTAGCGGTAACAAGGTTTATCAATTAGCCGAGCGCTGGGATACCGACTGCATCGCCCTTAAACCAACCGTACTGAGCATCCACATCGGCGTAAACGATTTTTGGCATACGCTTACCAGTGGCTACAAAGGCACCATAGAAAACTATATAGCCGATTATAAAAAGCTGATAGAGAGCACCCATAAAGCTTTACCCGGCATTAAAATCATCATTTGCGAACCATTCGCGGTAAAAGGCGTGCGGGCAGTAGATGATAAATGGTACCCGGCATTTGATGCCTACAGGCAGGCTGCCCGCGATATAGCCACGCAGTATGGTCTCCCTTTTGTGCCCTACCAATCTGTTTATGATAAAGCACTCGAAACCGCCCCCGGCAGTTACTGGACCACAGACGGTGTACACCCCAGCATTGCCGGCGCCAAATTAATGGCCGAAGCATGGGTGCAAGTGGTGAAAGGATAGATTTTAAGACAAAGGATTAAGCACCAATAGGCAAAAGAATGGCGTAATTTCACATTGCGCTGACTTAGATATACATAGCAACCGTTCCTTAATCCTTTCGTCCGTTGTCTTTTGTCCCTCAAAACCGTATCTTTGCGGCAAATGATCGCTATAAATAACCTTACGTTTGAGATTGGTGCGCGGGCGCTGTACGATGAAGCTAACTGGCATATAAAACCTGGAGAAAAAATTGGCCTTATTGGCGCCAATGGTACCGGTAAAACTACCCTTTTAAAGATCATTGTGGGCGACTACAAGCCTACCTCGGGTACTATATCTATGGCTAAGGACCTCACCATGGGTTACCTTAACCAGGACCTGCTCTCCTACTCGTCTGACAAGAACATCGTTCACGTTGCTATGGAAGCCTTTGAGCGCCAAAACCAACTGCACGACGAAATAGAAGTATTGCTTAAAAAACTGGAAACAGATTACACCGAAGACCTTTTACATAAGCTAAGCGATAAGCAGCACGAGTTTGAACTGCTTGATGGTTACAACATTGAATACAAAGCACACGAAATTTTGGCCGGCCTTGGTTTTAGCGAAGCCGAATGCCAGCGTAAGCTAAGCACCTTTAGCGGGGGCTGGCGGATGCGCGTGATGCTTGCAAAAATACTTTTACAAGCGCCTGATATCCTTTTGCTGGATGAGCCTACCAACCACCTGGACTTACCATCTATCCAATGGCTGGAAGACTATCTGAAAGCCTTTAACGGTGCTATCATCATCGTATCGCACGACAGGTGGTTCCTGGATAAGGTGATCAACCGCACCGTAGAAAGCCGCAAGGGTAAACTGAATGTGTATGCGGGTAACTATACCTTCTACCTGGAAGAAAAAGCCTTACGATCCGAGATCCAGCGCGGCGAGTTCAAGAACCAGCAATCGAAAATAAAACAAGAGGAGCGTTTAATTGAGCGTTTCCGTGCCAAGGCCTCTAAGGCGAAGATGGCGCAGTCGCGTATTAAAATGCTCGATAAAATGGAGCGTGTTGACGATGTAGATGATGATAACCCTGAGGTTAATTTCAGCTTCCGTTTCAGCAGGCAATCGGGCCGCCACGTGGTTACCATGGAGCACATCACCAAAAAATATCCGGCTATAGATATTTTAGATGATGCAGAAGCGATAATCGAAAAAGGTGACAAAATTGCCTTGATAGGTGCCAACGGTAAAGGTAAATCGACCCTGTTGCGCATTGTTGCAGGTGCTGATACCGAGTTTGAAGGCACAGCCCAAACCGGACATAACGTTACACAAACATTTTTTGCGCAACACCAGTTAGAGTCGCTTCACCTGGAGCACCAGATCTTGCAGGAGTTGCAAGCCTTCGCTCCAAAACATACCGATACGGAACTTCGCTCGATATTAGGTTCTTTCCTGTTTACCGGCGATGATGTATTTAAGAAGATAAAAGTATTATCGGGTGGGGAGAAATCGCGTGTGGCTTTAGCCAAGGCCTTAACTGCCGATGCAAACTTTTTAGTACTGGATGAGCCTACCAACCACCTGGACATGGCATCTGTAAATATATTGATACAGGCACTGCAACAGTACGAAGGTACCGTGATAGTTGTATCGCACGATAGGTACTTCTTGGATAATGTGGCCAATAAGATCTGGTTTATCGAGGATCAAAAGATAAAACAATACCCGGGCACTTACGCCGAGTACGATGTGTGGAACGATAAACGCAAATTGGAGCCGAAAGTCGCGGCACCTTCCCCTCAGCCTAAAAAGGAAGAGAAGAAAGAAGTCGCGCCCGTTAAACAACAAAGTAGCGACAACAAACATCAGCAATTGAAGAAGCTTAACCAGGATCTGACTAAGCTTGAAGAGAACATAGC
This sequence comes from Mucilaginibacter gilvus, assembly GCF_004054195.1. Classification (GTDB taxonomy): domain Bacteria; phylum Bacteroidota; class Bacteroidia; order Sphingobacteriales; family Sphingobacteriaceae; genus Mucilaginibacter; species Mucilaginibacter gilvus. Next base: position 269,575 of record NZ_SBIW01000001.1, read on the forward strand.
TTCGGTTGAAAAGGAAGTTAAAGCCATGGAAGCCCAGCTGGCCGATAACCAGATCTTCAACCAGGCGGAAAAAATGAAGCAGATAAACAACAGCTACCAGCTTAAAAAAATGGAGCTTGGCGGCCTGCAACAAAAATGGGAAGCATTAGCCGACCAGATAATGGAGCTGGAAGCTTAAAGCGAAGCCCCCCAGCGCCCTGAAGGGGGAGTTTTTGAAAAGTATTGAGCCAAAAGACATCCGTCTTTTGGCTTTTTTGTTTCCAGGCTACCTATATAACCATCTTGTCAGCAATGACAAGTCTTTATAATTTGCTGCCGTACTTACTTGTCGCCTATTTCATTCACTGAAATATTTTCCTGCCACCCGCGTTTTTGTGCTATTATTGTGATAATGAAAAAAGCCCTTTGTCTGTTAATTCTTTCTGCGCTAACCTTTTCTATTGCCTTCGCGCAAGCACCTTACGGCAACGATGTATTTCGCCCGGAGATTAAAAGCGTTGAGTTTTATAAAGTAGATAAACAGGCGGCGGCTTTCCCCGTGATTAACTTAAACAGCGAGGAAAAAGTTGTTTTAGGCTTTGACGACCTGAGCGGCGGCAGCCGTAATTTTTATTATACCATTGAGCATTGCGATGCCAACTGGAACTCCTCGCACCTTTCGCCTGCCGAGTATCTGCAAACCTTTATGGACGATAGGCTTTTCAATTACACCTACTCATCCGGCACCTTCCAAAAATATACCCATTACGAGCTGACCCTGCCCAATCAAAACATCGCCCCAAAAATATCGGGCAACTATATTTTAAAGGTGTATGAGGATAGCGACCTTAACAAAATGATCCTTACGCGAAAGCTGTATGTGCTCAACAGTCGTGTAGGGGTTGGCGGCACCATCGCTTCGTCCAACAACGTATCGGCAAGGCGAACTAACCAAAAGCTTAATTTTACGGTAGATTACGGCGGATTGAATGTACAGAATCCCAACCGTGATATCCGCGTGCTGGTGATGCAAAACGCCCGCCCCGAAACCGGTAAAATGAACAATGTGCCCACTTATATCCGTGGCACGCAATTGGTTTATAACGATGTAAACATCAACGATTTTGCAGGCGGAAACGAGTTCAGGCATTTTGATACCCGGTCGTTAAAAGTAAATTCGGAGCGGATAGGCCGCATCTACCGGGATACGGCCAACACCGTAATGCTGCTGGGCGACCCAAACCGCAACTTGCCCAATTATACTTTACTGTATGATAACGATGGCAAGTACTATGTGATCAATCAGGATGGCCGCGATTCGCGCACGGATGCCGATTACGCGCACGTGTATTTTAATGTTGGGACGAACAAGTCGGAGGCAGAAGGCACGCCCTATATCATCGGCCAGTTTAACGATTATAACATAGATGCCAACAGCCGGATGCAATTTGACAGCCGCGGCCGCTTTTACACCAACCTGCTGCTGAAGCAGGGCGTTTACGATTTTATGTACGTTTGGGTGAACAATGCCACCAAACAACCCGATTATACCGCGCTGGAAGGGAACTACTTTGAAACGGAGAACGAATACCAGTTATTGGTTTACGTCCGCCCCGCCGGTGCCCGCTGGGAAGAGTTGGTGGGTTACAGTTTGTTACGGACGGTGAGGCCATAAGCCTTTTCCGTAGAGACGCTATACTTCGCGTCTCCCTTAGGACGGTAACAAACTCCACATCAACATAATTCATCAAGACGCGAAGTATCGCGTCTCTACAACATAATGGCTGTGTACTAATTTCCCCTTAAAAACTATCTTTGCACTATGAAAGGAAAAGCGCCTAAAGAATCATTTACCATCATGAACGAGTTGGTATTACCCAACGATACCAACACCCTCAATAATTTAATGGGTGGGCGTTTGCTGCACTGGATGGATATAGCTGCCGCCATATCCGCGCAAAAGCATTGTAACCGTGTGGTGGTAACCGCATCGGTAGATAATGTATCTTTTCATCACCCTATTAAACTGGGCGATGTGATCACCATTGAGGCTAAGGTTACCCGTGCGTTCACCACCTCGGTAGAGGTACGGATGGATGTTTATGCCGAAAACATCCCGCAGGGTACCCGCCATAAAAGCAACGAGGCTTACTATACATTTGTAGCGCTGGATAAAGATGGCGGCAAAGTACATGTGCCCGAACTGCTCCCCGAAACTGAAGACGAGGTAGAACTTTACGAAGGCGCGCTCCGCCGCCGCCAACTCAGGCTGATCTTAGGCGGCAAAATGAAACCGGATGATGCTACAGAATTGAAAGCGCTGTTTTTTGCTGCGCAGAAGAAGTAAGCACGAACACATCCGCTGGATTTGGAGTAATTTCGGCACAAACAGGTACGGGCCAATACTCGTTATACCCTTATGGATGCAAGAATTAAACTACAGCAAGGCGATATCACCAAATTAGCCGTTGATGCCATCGTGAACGCCGCCAACAGCAGCCTGATGGGCGGCGGTGGGGTAGACGGCGCTATCCACCGCGCGGGTGGCAAGCAAATATTGGAAGAGTGCATAAAAATTGTGGATCGACTGGGCCGCTGCAAAACGGGCAACGCCATTATTACCAACGGCGGCAGACTGCCCGCCAAATATGTTATCCATACGGTTGGCCCTGTTTATAACGGTGGAAAAAACGTTTTGAAAGAGGAAGAGCAACTGGCCGGTTGTTATGCCAACAGTTTAAAACTGGCGGTAGAGAATGGCATACAAACTATCGCTTTCCCAAATATCAGCACGGGCGTTTACCGTTTCCCAAAACAGCGGGCGGCAGAGATCGCGGTAGCAACCGTTGAAAATTTTCTGGCAGAAAACCATCAAATAACCCAAGTGATCTTCATTTGTTTCGACGATGAAAATCTGGGCATCTATCAAAACCTTGGCTTGTAAATTAGCCCAAAAACAGGCTAAAAAAAGCGCGTTTTTATCCCTTTTTTTGATAAAAAGCACCAAAAATTAGTAAAAACACGCAAGTTTTTGGTGGTTAATTATTCGCCAGTTCCAGTATCCGGTCAAATTCCTCGCGTTTAACCCCCATTACCGATAGGCGGCCCTGGCGTACCAGGCCGATATCTTTAAGGCGCTCATCGGCTTTTATTTCTTCGAGGGTTACGGCGCGTTTAAGGCTTTCTACGGGTTCCAAATCAACCACTACCCAGTTTGGGTCTTCGGTAGTAGGGTCCTGGTAGGCTTCTTTTACTACGCGGGCAATGCCCACAATTTCTTTACCCTCGTTACTGTGGTACCACATCACCAGGTCGCCTATTGCCATCAGCCTTAGGTTGTTGCGCGCCTGGTAATTGCGTACGCCATCCCAAAAGGTGCGGCCCTCTTTATTAAACTTTTCCCAGCTATATTTAAATGGTTCTGATTTTACCAGCCAATGATTCATGATAATGCCCTATAATTTACTGAGCAAATATGATAAAATGCGGCTGTAAACTAAATAACGGACTAACATATTTACGCAAATACCACATAAGAGCGGGCGGCCAAACATCTGCCCATAAAAAACCCCGGCTGCAACCTGCAAACCGGGGCTAATTTAAACCTCACCTCAACATGAGTATTTTAGTGTGCAGCCATGGCATCTACACCGTTCAACTCGTATACATAACCCAGGTTATGCGGGCTGCTGCTGGTCACTTTCAAGTCTTTCACAAGGCCGCTGCCCAGGTCAATTACCCAGCCATGTACCTCCAAATCATGGCGTTCCATCCAGGCGTTCTGCACAATAGATGTTTTGCAAAGGTTGTAAACCTGCTCGCTTACGTTAAGCTCAACCAGGCGGTTTACTTTTTGCGTTTCGTCTGTTATACGGTCCAGCTCGTGGCTATGCAGGCGGTATACATCTTTAATATGGCGCAGCCAGTTATCAATAATACCAAATTGCTTATTAGTGAGCGCGGCAGCAACGCCGCCACAGCCGTAATGGCCGGCAACAATTACATGCTTCACTTTTAATACGTTAACCGCATAATCGAGCACGCTCAGCATGTTCATATCCGAGTGATTGCACACATTGGCAATGTTGCGGTGTACAAACACTTCGCCCGGTTTGGTACCGGTAACCTCGTTTGCCGGTACCCTGCTGTCTGAACAGCCTATCCACAGCACTTCGGGGCTTTGGCCTTTTGCCAGGTTTTTAAAATATTCCGGATCTTCGCCGATGCGTTTTTCTACCCATTGGGCATTGTTGGCTATCAGCTTATCGTAGCTGCTTTTTTGCGCCAGCGATATCTGTTTTACATCAATAGCCGGTTTGTTGCTTTGGCCATTTTGGCCGTTGTTGTTTTTTTTATCTTCTATGGTCGACATGGTAAATTTCTTTTAAAGTTTATAAACTAATTCTTTTAATGGCGGTACGTCATACTTATCCTTCACGTCTATCAGTTGCACTATAATGCCCTTTGTGTAGGCATTGTGCTTGTAATTATGGATGATCTCCAATACATCAGGGTCTATAAAGCGGGAGTTGGAACCATCGATGATCACATCGCTGCCTTTTGGCAAGCTGGTAAGCGTTACCTGTATGGCTGCTTTATTCAGGAACGATACTTCTTCTGCAAGTCGCAGGGTGATGGTTTTTTTATCGCCTTTGGTGGTTATCTGATAAAAGTATGGGTTGCGCAAATTGGTACGCAGTATATAAAATATACCCACCATCATGCCTATCCCTACCCCTATCAGCAAATCGGTAAGCACTACTGCTACAATGGTTACTACAAAGGGGATAAACTGATCCAGCCCTTTGTGCCACATGTGCTTAAACAGCCCGATGCGTGCCAGTTTGTAACCCGTCATTAACAGGATAGCTGCCAAACATGATAGCGGTATCTGGTTAATTAATTTGGGGATGAACAGCAACGATAAAAGCAGCATCAGCCCGTGAAAAACGGCGCTCACCTTGGTACGTGCACCCGCATTTACGTTTGCGGAAGAACGTACGATAACCGCAGTCATAGGTAAACCACCAAGCAAACCGCTTACTAAATTGCCAGCCCCCTGAGCAACCAGCTCGCGGTTTGTAGGTGATATTCTCTTTATTGGGTCTATTTTATCTACAGCCTCCAGGCTTAGCAGCGTCTCTAAACTCGCTACCACGGCAATGGTAAAGGCTGTTATCCAAACTTCCTTATTTGTTATGGCTGCAAAATTCGGGCTCTTAAACAGCGCGAAGAATTCTCCGCTGTTATTCACCATCGGCAAGTTAACCATCTGTTTTTCCTGTAATGCAAATCCTGTCCCTGCGAACAATGCGCTTAGCGCAATACCCGAGAGTACCACCAATAATGGGGCAGGCACCATGGCCACTTTTTTAATTTTTGGCCAATAGATCAATATTAACAAGGATACACCCGCAATAATAACAGCACCGTAATTGATCTTGCCAACAGCGCTCATAATACCGCTGAAAGTGTTGTTACCTTCGCCGTTCTCGCTAAAGCCCTCGTCGCCTTCAAAATCGGCATCGTAGCCTACCGCGTGCGGAAACTGTTTCATGATGAGGATGATACCAATAGCAGCCAGCATACCTTCAATAACCGGGGATGGGAAATAATTTGCAATAGTGCCGGCCTTTATTATACCCAGCAGTATTTGCAGCGCCCCGGCTATCATTACGGCTAATAAGAATGTTTCGTAAGAGCCCAGTTTGGTAATAGCGTTTAATACAATAACGGTTAAACCCGCGGCCGGCCCGGCAACGCTTAGTTGCGAACCGCTGAAAATACCAACCACAACACCACCAATGATGCCGGTTAATATCCCTGCGAAGAGCGGCGCGCCGGATGCCAGCGCAATACCCAAACATAAGGGCAGCGCTACCAGAAACACTACGATACTTGCGGGTAGATCTTTTTTTAAGTTTTTAGACAGGAAATACTTCTTCAGGTTAAGGCCGCCGCCAGCGGTGCCTCCTTGATTAATTTGCATAACAGGAATTTTAGAATGAATTTGGGGACCAACAGCCAATTGCAATAGCCACAAAAAATGCAGGCAAAGCATGCTGTTTCAGCCGTAGATTAAAACATACGGCTGGTTACCCGGTTCAGCAATTTGAACCGGTAAAAAGATGTTATGCGTTGGGAGGTGGGGTAGGTACTACCGGGTGGTAAAGTTGCTGGTAAAGCGAGTGCTCCTGGTTGTGCAGCACGTTGGTTTCAACAATAAAAGTTTTGTAAACCACAAAGTGCAGGTAATTCTCATCAAAAACTTTCTTCTCTTTAAAAGTGTCCTTTTCGGGATCTTCCTTTTCGGTTTTCGATTCGTGCTCCAGCTGCATAATAACCGCGTTAACCGCTTTATTATCGAGGCATAAAAAAGCAGGCGCGATAGATATGGCCATCTTTGCAACAAAGATGCTCATAAACAAAACCACTACAGAAATTTTAAAATTCCTCGCTTTCATGCGTCGCAAATATAGTAAAATCTGCACCCCAAAAATAGTGTAATCACAATCTTACAATTTAATTACTAATTTTAGCGCTGTACCTAATAAACCGGGATAGTGGATAAAAAGTTAGAAATATTACAGCAAAAGCGCCAAAAAGCGCTTGAAGGGGGTGGTATCGCCCGTATAGAAAGTCAGCATAAAAAAGGCAAACTCACTGCACGCGAGCGCCTTCACTTTTTATTGGATGATGGCAGTTTCCAGGAAATTGGGATGCTGGTTTCGCACCGCTCTACCGATTTCGGGATGGAAAAAGAAAAATATCCGGGCGACGGTGTAGTTACCGGTTATGGCACCATTAATGGCCGGCTGGTATACGTTTTTTCGCAGGATTTCACCGTTTTCGGTGGCTCACTATCAGAAACCCATGCCGAAAAGATCTGTAAAATAATGGACCTGGCGATGAAAAACGGCGCACCTGTTGTTGGCCTTAACGACTCGGGCGGTGCCCGCATCCAGGAAGGCGTAGTATCCTTAGGTGGTTACGCCGATATATTTTACCGCAACACCATGGCCAGCGGCGTTGTGCCGCAAATATCGGCTATTATGGGCCCCTGCGCGGGCGGCGCGGTATACTCCCCCGCCATTACCGATTTTATTTTGATGGTAGAGCATACCAGCTACATGTTTGTTACCGGCCCCAATGTGGTAAAAACGGTAACGCACGAGGTAGTAACCTCCGAAGAACTTGGCGGTGCCAATACCCACGCTACCAAAAGCGGCGTTACACATTTTGCCTGCAGCAACGAGATAGATGCCATACAGCACGTAAAAAAACTACTAAGCTATATGCCTCAAAACTGCGAGGACCGTGCCCCTTCCCTGCCCTATGAAACCGGCAACGAGAGCCGCCCCGCGTTAACCACTTTACTGCCCGAAAACAATTCGCAGCCTTACGATATCCGCGAGGTGATTGAAGAGGTGTTAGATGCGGGCTCGTTTTTAGAAGTACATAAAGATTTTGCTGAAAACATTGTAGTGGGCTTTGCCCGTTTAGCAGGCCGAAGCATTGGCATAGTAGCCAATCAACCTGCTTTTTTAGCCGGAGTGTTGGATATCCATTCCTCGCAAAAAGCGGCACGCTTTGTCCGTTTTTGCGATAGTTTTAATATTCCGCTACTGGTGTTTGAAGATGTACCGGGCTTTTTACCGGGTACCGACCAGGAGTGGAACGCCATTATCACCAATGGCGCCAAGCTGCTCTTTGCCTTCTGCGAAGCAACCGTGCCGCGTATTACGGTAATTACCCGCAAGGCTTACGGTGGCGCTTATGACGTAATGAATTCCAAGCACATTGGCGCCGATATGAACTTTGCCTGGCCAACCGCCGAAATTGCCGTTATGGGTGCCAAAGGCGCCGCCGAGATCATCTTTAAACGTGAAATAACCACCGCCGATGACCCCGAGGCCAAATGGCGCGAAAAAGAACAGCAGTACGCCGAGATCTTCGCCAACCCTTACCGCGCCGCCGAGCGTGGTTTTATAGATGAGGTTATCGAACCTGCCGAAACCCGCATTAAATTGATCCACGCCTTTAAAATGCTGGAGAATAAAGTGGTGAATAACCCGAAGAAGAAGCACGGGAATATTCCGTTGTAAACAATATGGGCTTTAAGTGGAAATATCTTTGGATAATACCGATAGTAATTGCGGCTTTTGCGGTAGCTTCCTTTTATGAAGACGAATACGTTTTGTTAATTAGAAAGCTTTACGTTGCATTTACAGATGGTAAAATATCCTTTGTTGTAAGGAAGGAATTTCATTTTGCGAGCTATGCGTTTGCGGGTTCGTTTGCGGTGTTTTGTATATGGTTGTCGTTTTGGATGATATGGAAGCCGTCTAAACGAAACCTATTTTATGTAATTATATCGGTCGCCTTATTTTTTGTATCTACTGCTGTCATAGCCTGCTTTAACAGTAATGCCGAACTTATTAACTGCACAATGTGCCAAGGCGGGCGCAAAAAACTATACTCATTAAAATGTGATTCGATATTTATGGCAAGCATTGCGATTGCGGCAATTGGTTTTACAGTGGCAAAATTAAAATTTGATAGAATCGATTTTAAAAAAGAAAATTAAATGACACCTACCCAACACCAAAAAGCCGAAACCTTTAAAGCCCTGCATACCCGCAGCGGTATATTTGCCATCCCCAACCCATGGGACGCAGGCTCGGCACGAATGCTAGCGAGCCTGGGCTTTGAGGCGCTTGCTACCACCAGCGCGGGTTTAGCTTATTCGCTGGCAAAGCCGGATGGCGAAGGTGTGGTAACTTTGCAGGAGGCATTGGCAAACAGCGAAGCCATCAGCGCGGCGGTTAGCCTCCCCGTTTCTGCCGACCTGGAGAATGGTTATTCCGATGACCCGGGAGGCTGCGCCCAAGCGATACTTCTTGCCGCAAAGGCAGGTGTTGTTGGCGGTTCTATAGAAGATGCCACAGGTAAGGCTGGGTCGCCGATATATCCTTTTGAATTATCCGTAGAACGCATCCGCGCCGCAGTTAAGGCAGCCGGGAGTTTAGATTTTCCTTTTATGCTGACCGCAAGAGCCGAGAATTTGATCCATGGCGTTATCGAATTAAAGGATACCATCAAACGCCTCGAAGCTTACGCCGAAGCAGGTGCCGATGTGCTTTTCGCACCGGGACTAAAATCCGCGGAAGATATTGCCGCTGTGGTAAAAGCAGTTTCGCCAAAGCCGGTTAATGTGGTGATGGGATTATCGGGCCCAAGCTTTTCGCTTAATCAACTGGAAGACCTGGGTGTAAAACGCGTGAGCCTCGGCTCCTCCTTAGCTCGTGCAGCTTATGGGGCTTTCATAAATGCAGCCTCGGAGATTAAAAACACCGGCACATTTGATTTTGCTAACGGAATAATCCCTTACGGCGATTTAAATAAGATGTTAAAATAGTAATAAACTTACCTACTGAAGCTATCCAAAGTGGCACCCTTGTGCGATTACCTCTCTTGGCAGGGTTTACAAAAGTTAACACAATTTCAATTTATTTTTCTTAAGTTATTGATAATCAAATTTTTGTAAATATACAGGGTTAACACTTTTTTTGATAATAGTGTCACCACCATTTTCAGATTTTTTATTATGAAACCGTAAAGAAATTTAATAAGCCCTGTCTTTGCCCGGGCTATTACAGTTGGGAGGGAATAGAACGGGCAATCGGCTTGGAGAAATGATAAATCACACTGTTACCCGGCTTTTTGCTGCTGCGTACTTTGTTTAATCTCCGCCATTTCCAGTTCGTAGGCGCGCATACGGGCGTGGAGGATGTCTACCTCGGTGCGGAGCATTTGAATTTCGGTAATGAGTTTTGCAGATTCGGGCTTGTGGATATTTTTTTCTCCGGTGCCGAGGATGAGCCATTCGGGCGAGTATTTGAGCTGGAAGCAAAGCTTGCGGATAAGGTAATAGCTGATGTCTTGCTTTTTGTTGATCACCTTGCTGATGAAGCCCTGGTCTACCCCAATAGCGTTTGCCAGTGCAAGCTGACCGCCATGCTCCTTAACAATAACCTTTATCCGTTTTACAACCGCGTCGTCCGACATATTCTTCGGATGCAATGATAGTAAAAAAGTTCATAGTTCATAGATGATGGTTCATAGTTCATAAAAAGTTAATAGCGTATAGCCGCTTCGGCCATGAACTATCAACTATGAGCCATCAACTCCTCCTACATCCACTCCCTCACTGCTTCGCTGAGGTCATAAACCGGGACCGCCTTTATTTTGGCTGAGATAATACCAGCCGCAGCGGCTGAGCGGTAACCAGCAGCGCAATGCACCACTATAGGCTTGTCGGTAGGAATTTCGTTAACCCGCTCCCTTAACTCAGGTAAAGGGATAGTAAGCGCATCACTAAACAGCTTGCCGGAGTTTATTTCGGCCCAGTTGCGTGCGTCTACGATCGTATAGTTATCAGTATGCGCTTTAAATTCAGCCAGATTGATAACTGGTGATTTTACCGTCGCGCTATCCGGCGTAAGCAAAGCTGCTTTTATATTTTTTTCGTAGCCAATTTTGGCTGCCTTTTTTATCAGGATATCTAAATCGGCATGTGTTTCGCCAATAAGATAAAACTCTTCGGTGGGGGCAATAACAGATCCCAGCCAGGTCTCAAATTTCTCGCCATTCTGCAGGTTGATGCTGTTTTTAACATGGCCCCTGCGGTATAATTCGCTTGGGCGGGCATCAACCACTAACACGCCTTTTTCTAATTCTGTTTGGCTATCAGCCTTAACAACATTGTTAACGCTCTCGGCAAAGTTTGGCGCGCCGGTTTTGTTCAGTTCTACATCATAACTAAAGTATTTGGGCATAAAGGGCTGATCGGCCATTAGGGTTTGCACAAACTTTAACTCGTCCATCAGTTGCAGGGCGTAATTCTCGCGCAACTCTTTGCCTATGGTGGTCTGCAGATCGGGGCTCATGCTTTTACCGCAAAGCGAGCCGGGACCGTGTGCCGGGTAAACCGTAACATCTGCAGGTAATACCATCAGTTTTTCGCGGGTGCTATGATACATATCGCGGGCAAGTTCCTCTTTTTTGGCGGTGATGTTGCCGGCAGTCTCGCGCAGATCAGGGCGGCCTACATCACCGGCAAACAGGGTATCACCGGTAAATATGGCACAATCCTTACCTTTTTCATCCTCCAGCAAAATACAGATGGAATCGGGCGAATGTCCGGGGGTATTGATCGCTTTCAGTTTGATATCATCCAATTTTATCACGTCCCCGTCGTCAAATGTTTCATGCGGAAAGGTACCGCCGGCCAGTTTACTTACATAAATAACGGCTCCAGTGGTTTGGTGGATCTCGAGGTGCGAGCTCACAAAATCGGCATGGGGGTGGGTTTCTATCACGCCCAAAATATCGGCGCTGTGGATCTCTGCAAAATCGTAGTAAGGCTGCGGGTCGCGGGCAGGGTCTATCACCACCATGCGGCCATTGCGGATAATAGCGTAAGATGCGTGGGCCAAACCCTTATCGTAAAACTGGTTAACTATCATAACGTATAATGGCCGCAAAGATAATGTTTCGGGCGAAAGGTTTGAAGGAGGAAATGTTGGAGGAGGGTAAAGATTGGGGGGGGTATTTGATATAATAATTCTATTATTTGTATATTTACTTTATGACTACGCTAACACTCCAAATTCCAGACAGCCTTGGCGAGTATCAAAATGATACTGTAAGGTTTATAGCTGCGAAATTATATGAAGCGGGTAAATTGTCGTTAGGGCAGGCTGCCGATATGGCTGGCTTATCTAAACGTACATTTGCCGAGCTGCTTGGCGACTATGGAGTTTCGTTAATGAATTACCCCGCATCTGAGATACTTGCCGATGCCGCCCGGATATAAGATTGTAATTGCCGATGCCACCTGCTTTATTCTTTTGGCGAAAATTGGGGAATTGGAATTATTAGAAAAAATATTCAAACAAGTCTTCACCACCCTACTGTAGAAAAGGAGTTTGGCGAACAATTGCCCGATTGGGTAATGATACGCGAAGTTGAAAATGTGCAGTTTCAGTTTTCTTTAGACATTGATCCGGGAGAGGCGAGTGCGATAGCGCTTGCAATGGAATTTGGCCCGGCGCTACTTATAATTGATGACGGTAAGGGAAGGAAGGTAGCCCGAAAGTTAAATTTGGAAGTTACCGGCACTTTTGGTGTTATTTTAAAAGCTAAAGAATTTGGCATAATCCCAGCTATTAAACCAGTAGTTGAAAAGATCCGCAAAACTAATTTTTGGTATTCACCAGAAGTGATTAATGAAATCCTCTTGCTTGCTAGGGAAGCCTAACATCCTCTACTTATTAAACCACTTAATAACTACCGATATCCTTGATAATTTAAGCATAGCCGCCAGGAAACGATTTAATGGAATTGTTTTCATATCTGTGCTGTGATATAAATTATAAACTGCCGGGCCTTTATATTATTGCCACCCAAGCTTATAAATACTTATTCTTAATAAAGCCATTACCGTGCCGCAAAACTCAATATGCATTAGGGCTTAACAATTTGGCACAAATAGTTATTTTTGCGGGCTATGATCATTGCTAAAACATATTCCCCCAAAGAAGCCGAAGAAAAATGGTACAGTTACTGGTTGCAACACAATTTTTTTCGCTCGGTGCCCGATGAGCGCGAGCCTTACACTATTGTGATCCCTCCGCCAAACGTTACCGGCGTGCTGCACATGGGGCATATGCTAAACAATACCATACAGGATGTACTCATCCGCCGTGCCCGCATGAAGGGAAAGAACGCCTGCTGGGTACCTGGTACAGATCACGCAAGCATCGCTACCGAAGCCAAAGTTGTGGCCATGCTCAAAGAGCGCGGCATCAATAAAAAAGACCTTACCCGCGAGGAGTTTTTAAAATACGCCTGGGAGTGGAAAGAAAAATACGGCGGCATTATACTGGAGCAACTAAAGAAACTCGGAGCATCATGCGATTGGGAACGCACCAAGTTCACCATGGACGAAGATATGAGCGAAGCAGTTATAGACTATTTTGTTCGCCTGCACAAACAAGGGCTGATATACCGCGGTGTACGTATGGTTAACTGGGACCCGCAAAGCAAAACCGCCGTAAGCGATGAAGAAGTAAACCGCAAAGAAGTAAACCAGAAGTTGTATTACATTAAGTATCAAGTAGCAAGTAGCAAGTATCAAGATAATGCCGACGAATCTACTGAGCAGTCTAACGACTTGATACTTGATACTAAATACTTAACCGTAGCCACCACCCGCCCCGAAACCATTATGGCGGATGCGGCAATATGTGTAAACCCTAATGATGAACGCTACCTGCACCTGCATGGCAAAAGCGTGTTTATCCCGCTTATTAACCGCGAGATCCCGGTGATACTGGACGAATATGTTACCATGGATTTTGGTACAGGTTGCCTAAAGGTTACCCCGGCACATGATCTGAACGATTACGCTCTTGGCCAAAAACACAATCTGCCCATCATTGATATTTTGAACGATGATGGTACCCTAAACGATAAAGCACAGATCCTGGTTGGCGAAGATCGCTTTGCTGCCCGGAAAAAAATCGCGGTATTATTGGAAGAAGCCGGAGCACTGGCTAAAACAGAAGATTATGCCTCGCAAATAGGCTTTAGCGAACGCACCAACGCCGTTATCGAGCCAAAACTTTCGATGCAATGGTTCTGCAAAATGCAGGAAATGGCCAAACCGGCGCTTGATTATGTTTTGAATGGAGAGGTAAAGCTGATCCCCGAAAAGTTCATCAACACCTACCGCCACTGGATGGAAAACGTGCGCGACTGGAACATAAGTCGCCAATTGTGGTGGGGGCAGCAGATCCCGGCCTACTACCTGCCAAACGGCGAATACATGGTTGCCAAAACGATTGAAGAAGCGTTGGACGAAGCTAAACTCAAAACTCAAAACCCAAAACTCACCACTGCTGATTTAAGGCAGGAAGACGATGTATTGGATACCTGGTTCTCATCGGGCCTGTGGCCGATATCGGTTTTTGATGGTGTGCGTAACCCGGATAATGCCGAGATAAGCTACTACTACCCTACCAACGATTTGGTTACCGCTCCCGAGATCTTGTTCTTCTGGGTGGCCAGGATGATCATGTCGGGCCATGAGTTGCGCGGGCAAAAGCCGTTTACCAATGTGTATCTAACCGGTATTGTGAGGGATAAACAGGGCCGCAAAATGTCTAAATCATTGGGCAATTCCCCCGACCCTATTGAACTAATGGCCAAATACGGGGCTGATGGCGTACGTGTGGGTATGCTGCTATGCTCCCCTGCCGGTAACGACCTCATGTTCGATGAAAGCTACTGCGAACAGGGCCGAAACTTCGCCAATAAAATATGGAACGCCTTTAAACTGATCCAGGGATGGGCGGTTGATGAGAGCCTTACTAACACCAACCAGATAGCCATAGAGTGGTTTGATAGCCGCTTTAACCAGGCGCTGGCGCAGATAGAGGACGACTTTAAACAATACCGTTTATCGGAAGCTCTGATGGCCACCTATAAGCTGGTTTGGGACGACTACTGCGCCTGGTACCTGGAGATGGTGAAGCCCGTTTACAAAGCCGGTGCCGAAAAACAAAGCATCGATGCGGAAACCTACGCGGCTACCATCAACTTCTTTCAAAACATCTTAAAAGTACTCCATCCGTTTATGCCATTTCTTACCGAGGAGCTATGGCATGATGAACTGTTTGGCGAGAGAGACGAACTCGATTGCTGCATTGTGGCACAATTGCCCGCACTTGGGGAAATCAATTCCCAGTTAATTTCCGAGATTGAAATTATCCAGCAAGTTGTTACCCAGGTTCGTAACGTGCGGAACGCCAAACAATTATCGCCAAAAGAGGCTCTGCCACTCGCGGTAAAAACAAACTCGGCTATCAATTATGTTAAACATCAACCCATTATTAAACATTTGGGGAATATTAACGATGTGAGCCTGGTTAACGAAGCGCTTGGTGGCGCTGTAAACTTTATTGCAGGCACCGATGAATTCTACATTGCTTTGAATATAGAAATTGATGTAGCGGCAGAATGTGAGCGCCTGAAAAAAGAGCAGGAATATCTCCTGGGCTTTTTAAAATCGGTTAGTGCAAAATTGGGCAACGAACGTTTTATGGCTAACGCAAAACCCGATATTATAGATAATGAACTGAAGAAGAAAGCGGATGCAGAATCGAAATTAAAAACAGTAGAAGACAACCTAAGAAGCTTGGCTTGCTAATTGTATATATTTAAAGCTGTTTAAACCTATATGTAATTTATTGTGTGTATTAAACCGCAATATTTTTTTTAGATTTAATAAATTAACGGCTTAAAGTATAAAGTGGATTTTTTTAACTTCTCAATTTATAAAATACTTTCACGAGACCTGTCGATCCTCGACCAGGCGCGTATCCGTTTACTTTATTATGGCTTTCTGCTCATTTTTGTTGCGCTTGGCGCTTTATTTTTAAGCGTTTATTTGCAGGGGCTGCCTTTGCTTACGGCAACATCGGGTATATTGATGTTTTGCGTAGCGGCGCTGTTTAAATACCTCACCTTTAAGCCGCACTGGCGCCAGATCTCGCATATCCTGCTGATATTGGGCACCATAGTAAACTTGTCTACCGTGTTTGTGATCATGCAGGATGTTAATATCATCGTGATACAGATCATCATCCTGGTAGTGGTTTTTAGCTTTTATATGCTGGGCCAAAATTGGGGAATGTTCTATTCGCTGCTGAATTTGCTGCCGGTATTGATTTTCCTGGTAATGGTTTATGATCATAACTATTACATCGACTTTAAGCCCGAGAAGGTAGACCAAGCCACTATTATTATAGGGGTGTTTGCCAATTTCATACTCATCATATTTATTCATAGTCACTTTTATACCGCTTTTTTAAAGAACATAAAAGAGCTTAAAGATACCAGCGAAGAGCAGGCCGCCCTCAACATCAAATTCGAAAAAGCGATAGAGAAGGCGGAGAAATCGTCACAGGTGCAGTCGGAATTTTTGTCTACCATGTCGCACGAGATCCGAACGCCGCTCAACGCCGTTATTGGTATGAGTAACCTGCTGATGATGAACAATCCGCGGCCGGATCAGAGCGAGAACCTGGATATTCTGAAATTTTCAGCTAACAACCTGCTTGCCATTGTGAACGACGTACTCGATTTTAATAAGATAGAATCGGGTAAGATCGTATTCGAAAAAATAAAATTCAACCTCGTAGATCTGCTTCACAACATCTGCGGCGGGCAAATTATCAAGGCCGAAGAAAAAGGCTTATTATTTAAGCTGGATATAGATAGCGCGTTAAGGCGCAAGGTGATCTTTGGCGACCCAACCCGCCTAACGCAGATCATCTTTAACCTTACCAGCAACGCCATTAAATTTACCGCGGTAGGCAGCGTGGAAGTGCGGGTAACCTGTATAGAAGACCGCCACAATAACATTACCGTAAGCTTCTCGGTAAAGGACACCGGTATAGGTATCAAAAAAGAAAATCTTGAGAGCATCTTCGAACCGTTTACGCAGGAATCTATCACCACCACCCGCCAATATGGTGGCACTGGTTTAGGCCTTGCCATTGTTAAGCGCCTGCTGGAGCTGCAGGGTTTACAAATGCACGTACACAGTGTGGTTAACCGGGGTTCGGAGTTCTCGTTTAACATGGAGTTCCCGGTATCTACAGAGGTTGCGGCAGCGCCTGTACAAAAACAGAAACAGATCCAATCGGCTCCTGAAACGGATATCTTTGGCTCGGCCAACCTGCGCGTGCTGATAGCCGAAGACAACCCGGTGAATGTGATGCTGATGAAAAAACTGTTCTCTAAATGGCAGATAGTACCAACTATTGCCGAAAACGGGGAGCGTGCGGTAGAAATTATGCAATACGGCAACTTCGATATTATTTTGATGGACCTGCAGATGCCGATCATGAACGGTTTCGACGCCACCATCGAGATCCGCAAAATGCCCGACCCTGCTAAAGCCAATATCCCTATCATCGCGCTTACTGCATCCGCCCTGTTTGATATTAAGGACCAGGTAACCAGCGCCGGCATGAACGATTATGTGGCCAAGCCATTTAAACCGGATGAACTGATGGAGAAGATCCAGAGCCTGGTGGGCAAAACCGCATAGCTACAATTCTTTATAAGAAGGCAATTCCTCTAAAAAGCGATAACTTTCCTGCTCGAAATCTATGCTGCAATAGTAATGCTGTAGTCCGTTAGTTACAACCAGCAGTTTCACTTTGTGTACCATATTATAACGCGCGGCCTGGTCGAAAGTAGCCTGGCTGATGGCCACCGACGGCGCTTTACACTCCACCAATAAAACCTTCTGGCCCGACGAATTGTACACCACGATATCCGACCGTTTGGCCATCCCGTGCAGTTTCAGCCCGCCTTCCAGCTTAATAAGTGATTTTGGGTAATGCTTTTGCTTGATGAGGTACTGTACAAAATGCTGACGCACCCATTCCTCTGGGGTGAGAATGATCTTCCGTTTCCGCAATTCATCAAACACGCTCAACTGTCCGTTATCATCGGTAAGCTTAAAAGGGTATGGCGGAAGATTGAGCGGGAGTAACAAATCCATTATTAAGTCAAAAGTAAAAATTCAAAATTCAAAAACCTGCATAGGCGTATTCTCAACAATAGTTTATTATCCACATTAAGGAATTTTTCACTTTTTACTTTTTACTTTTGACTTACCACATGACTGCTCCCGAAATTATAAAAGACCTTAAGGCCCGCAAATTTAAGCCACTGTACCTGTTGCACGGGGAGGAGCCTTATTTTATTGACCTGGTGAGCAACTACATCGAGCATAAAGTATTGTCTGATGCCGAGAAGGGCTTTAACCAAACGGTACTGTACGGCAAAGATACCGATGTGATGACGGCCATTAACGCGGCCAAGCGCTACCCCATGATGAGCGATTACCAGGTAGTAATGGTAAAAGAGGCGCAGGATATGAAATGGGGCCGTGATGACGAGGATAAGAAAAGCATTAACCCGCTCCTCGCCTACCTGGAAAACCCGCTGCCAAGCACTATACTGGTATTTTGCTACAAATACGGCAAGTTTGATAAGCGCAAAAAAACATATAAGGCCATAGATAAGAACGGGCTGATATTTGAGTCGGCAACGTTGTACGACAGCAAGATCCCCGCCTGGATAGAGGGTTACATCACCGAAAAGAAATACAAGATCAGCGGGCAGGCATCAGCCATGCTATCCGAATACCTGGGTAACGATCTCTCTAAAATTGCCAACGAGCTGGATAAGCTGATGCTGAACGTTAGCGCCGGCGAGGAAATTACCCTGAAGCACATCCAGGATAATATTGGCATCAGCAAGGAGTACAACGTTTTTGAGCTGCAATCGGCATTAACCAAAAAGGATGCCTATAAGGTGAACCAGATTGTAAATTACTTTGAGGCCAACCCCAAGGCTAACCCCATCGTATTGGTTTTAGGCAACCTGAACAACTTTTTCAGTAAGGTGCTGGCTTATCATTACATTAAGGATAAGTCGCCGCAGAGCCTTGCGCGCGAGCTTGGCGTGAGCCCCTACTTTGTAAAGGATTACGAACAGGCGGCCCGTGGGTACAGCCTGGGCAAAACCTTCCAGGTGATCAGCTACCTGCGCGAGTACGACCTTAAAAGCAAAGGCGTAGAATCAAACACCGGCCACGGTGGTTTGATGAAAGAGCTGATGTTTAAGATATTGCATTGAATATTTATAAGTTGCGACAAGCTTTCTATCTCCCGCGCGTCATTGCTGTAAGGGCACAAAGCAATCTCCCTATAGGCTGAGTCGTCTGAACCGGGATTTATCAGATTTATAGGATTTCTGGGATTTGTTTTGCGAAAGAGAACAACCAACGAAGCCCGCTCCTAAATCGGCCTTGGCCTGTTCGGCAACCACTACAACTGCTAAAACACAACCGTTAATAGAACAGGGCGCAGCCGAGAGTTTTTTCTTTGGTTCGTTTCTTTTTTTCGGAAAAAAAGAAACGAACATCCACAGGCTTAACAAAAACCACCGCTGCTCCTAACAAGGCACAACAGAACGATCAGCCGAAGCTAAATCTACACTTCTAAAATTTGCCCCATCTAATCCCGCATAATTTATATATGTTTATCCATTAAACATTTATCCATTTCATAACCCCTCTTATGCTGCGCGAATCAAAAGCCGACCGTACCCTCCGTGGAAACCTGTTGCTTGCCTCCTCTACGGCGGCAGTTTCGGGCATTACCAATGTGGCAGGCGTGGTGGCATTTTTAGCGTTTACCTCCAACATAACCGGGCATGTAGCCAATTTGGCCAGGCACATGGTTGAGCAGAATTTCGGGGAGATCATCGTATTCGCTATCTGGCTGGCCATGTTTTTCTCGGGAGCATTTTTGGCTACCTATATTGTGCGCAGTTACGAAAGCAAAAGCTATTACAAAGCGCATTCTATCCCTATTATTATCGAAACCATTATCCTGTTGTTCGTGGCCATTTATGGGCACAATTTTTACAAGGAAACCCAAACAGAGCGCGAAGTAGTGATCGCCGCCATCCTATTCGCCATGGGCTTGCAGAATAGTTTGGTATCTACGATCTCGGGCGGATTGATCAAATCCTCGCACCTCACCGGCCTGTTTACAGACCTGGGCGGAGATATTGCCGACTGGATGCACGCCAAAAAAAATGTAACCGAAACCACCCGCCACAAGGTATACATCCGCACTACGGTGCTGGGCTTTTACTTTTTGGGTTGCCTGGCCGGCGGTTACCTTTTCGATCTGTACGATTTTGCTATTTTTTATTTTATACCTGCAATACTTTTAACAATTTTGTATTACGATCTTTCGCCGCTGGCGCTGCATAAAGTGCTGCGGCGGTTTTCGCGAAATAAAACATCAGCATAAAACATCATAAAACCTATTATACCATGTGCGCAAAAACTACAAAGCCTATACACGATACCAGCCATATCACCTATGAAAGCCTGCTGGAAGGTAACCGCCTTTTTGTTGAAGAGACCCTGCAGGAAGACCCTGATTACTTTACTACCCTGGCAAACGGACAAAAGCCGCCGGTTTTATGGATCGGCTGCGCCGATAGCCGGGTACCCGCCAACCAGATAACGAATACTAACCCGGGCGAGATATTTGTACACCGTAACATTGCCAACATGGTGATCCACACCGATATGAATATGCTGAGCGTGCTGGATTACGCCGTAAACGTACTACAGGTAAGGCATGTAATTGTAACCGGCCATTACGGTTGCGGCGGCGTGCTGGCATCCATGACCAATAAACAATTTGGTATTATTGACAACTGGCTGCGCCATATTAAAGATGTTTACCGCGTACACGCCCAGGAGCTGGATGCCATTACCGACGAAGGCAAACGTGGCGACCGCCTGGTAGAACTCAACGTGATAGAGAACGTAAATAACCTCTGCAAAACCTCCATTGTACAAAACGCCTGGCAAAACGGGCAGGAACTAAGCGTACACGGTTGGGTGTACAGCCTTGCTACAGGTATTATTACCGATATGAAGGTAAGCGCCAACAACAACTCCAAAATGGATGAGGTGTTTAGGTTTGAGAGGTAGAGTCAAGAGACAAGATAAAAGTAAAACAACCGATTTATGAGAAGAGCCAGAGATTTGGATAATGATTATCCAAATCTCTGGCTCTTTCTTTTTCTATGAAGCTGTCTTGTCTCTTGGTTCTTATTTCTTGATTCTATTAAACTTCTTTCTGCAAAAATGGGTACCTGTAATCCGTAGGAGAATCAAAGGTTTCTTTAATGGTACGTGGCGATACCCAACGCAGCAGGTTGATCATTGAGCCTGCCTTATCGTTAGTACCGCTTCCGCGGGCACCGCCGAATGGCTGCTGGCCCACTACGGCACCGGTTGGCTTATCGTTGATGTAGAAGTTACCCGCGGCATTGCGCAGCTTGTAGGTAGCCTCGGCAATGGCATAGCGGTTTTGTGACAGCACCGCGCCGGTTAAGGCGTAGATGGATGTTTTATCGATGATGCTCAGCGTTTCGTCCCATTTGGCATCCTCGTAAACGTAGATGGTTAATACCGGGCCGAATAACTCTTCGCACATGGTCACGTAGTATGGGTCCTGCACCTGCAGTACGGTTGGCTGCACGAACCAGCCCTGGCTTTTATCGTAACCGCCGCCGGCGATGACCTCTACGCCTTCGTCCTTTTTGGCAGCGTCGATATACTTAGCCAGTTTATCAAAACTTACTTCGCTGATAACGGCATTAATAAAATTCTCAAAATCTTCGGTAGGGCCCATTTTAAAGGTGGCCATTTCGCGCTGCATGTGTTCCTTTACCGCAGGCCAAAGGCTTGCCGGGATGTAGGCACGTGACGCTGCCGAACATTTCTGTCCCTGGTATTCAAAGGCGCCGCGCATCAATGCTACCGCAACCGCATCAGCATTGGCACTTGGGTGGGCAAGCACAAAATCCTTACCGCCGGTTTCGCCCACAATGCGCGGGTAGGTTTTGTATTTGTGTATGTTGGTGCCTATAGTTTGCCAGATGTGCTGGAAAACCTTGGTAGAACCGGTGAAGTGGATGCCCGCAAAATCAGGGTGGTTAAATACTACCTCGCCAACTTCGGGTCCGTCGGCGTAGATCAAATTGATCACACCATCGGGCACGCCGGCTTCTTTAAAGATCTGCATAATTACGTTGGCAGCGTACACCTGTGTATCGGCAGGTTTCCAAACCACTACGTTACCCATCATGGCCGCGCTGGCTGGCAGGTTACCCGCTATAGCCGTAAAGTTGAACGGCGTAAGCGCGAAAACGAAGCCTTCTAAGGGCCTTTGCTCCAAACGGTTCCACACGCCTTTGCCCGATACAGGGGGCTGCTGGGCGTAGATCTCCGTCATGTACTGCACGTTAAAACGCAGAAAATCTATCAGTTCGCAAGCCGAATCTATCTCGGCCTGGTAGGCATTCTTACTTTGGCCAAGCATGGTGGCCGCGTTCAGTTTATAACGGTACGGACCGGCTATCAGCTCTGCTGCTTTTAAAAATATGGCTGCACGCTGCTCCCATGGCAGGTTCTCCCAGTCGGCTTTAGCGGCAAGGGCTGCATCAATGGCGGCGGTAACGTGGGTTTTATCTCCGTAGTGAAAAACGCCCAACAGGTGCTGATGATCATGCGGCGGGCGAAGCTCCACCAGTTTGCCGGTGCGTACCTCTTTGCTGCCAATGTACATAGGTATATCCAGTTGCTGGGCGCGGGCCTCGGTAAGGGCCGCTTTAAGCGCTGCACGTTCCACACTGCGCGGGCCGTAGTTTAAAACAGCCTCATTTACAGGCGGCGGAACGTTAAAAAATCCTTTAAGCATAGGTAATAATTTAAGGCTGCAAAGATAAGGGTAAATGTGCAGATGTGCGAATATGCAGCTAAGCGGATTGTTTTTTGTGACAGGAGGGGGACAGTTGGCAGTGGGTAGTCTCCCCAACGTCCTTGCGAGCGATAGCGCGGCAATCATCGGCAAGAAGAGCGGCTTGCAATCTATTGGTTCTGTTGTGCCCTGTTAGGTATAGCAGTAAATTATATTAAGCCTGTGGATGTTCATTTCTTTTGACAGCAAAAGAAACGAACCAAAGAAAACTGCCGGCTGCGTCCTGTTCTATGAAAGGTTGTGCTTTAGCAGGTGCGGTAGTTGCCGAACAGGCCAATGCCGGTTTTGCGGGCTTCGTTAGGTCTGGCTTATTACTTTGTCATGTTGAAACGAAGCATCTACTCATAGCCATACTCGCCACATCGTCTTTGCGAGCGATAGCGCGGCAATCGTCGGCAAGCAGGACGGCTTTGCAATTGGCTACCTTGCATGCGGGCCACAAATCGGGGATGCTTGTGGCGGCAGCGGCGGAACGACCGGCTTTTATACTAATAGACCCTGCCCATCACCGAATTTAAAATCCCTCATAAGGTTAAAAAAAAATTGCATATTTATATGTGTATTCCATTCAAGCCATATTAGAGCCGATTGATGTCCTATCCTGTACAAGACTGGATGAACGCGGGGTAGCAAAGCACATCGACAACTTCATTCAATCCTGTGATGGCCATGTTGATGAAACTTTGCATTGGGAAAAGGCAGCATTCGAATTTCACCCGAATTATAAAAACAAAGAAACCGGTTGGGGAACATATCACGGACCTATGTACATCTGGCCAAATGAAAAAGGTCAATCGATGGAATGCCCATCAATCCAGATGCTTTCTGAAACCATATTAGATTATTACCACAGTCGAGCAGTGCAGGCACAAAATCCCATTTTAACCGCCCGCTATTACGGACTTGTTTATGACTTTTACCACCGAATTACAAATAAACGGACTCCGTACGATATCAAAACAAATTATGTAAAGGCTTTAGTCGAAACTGCAAATGGCGCTTATTACACGTCGCCGATATATGTTGTAGAAAAACTCAGGCGCGCCTTGGAAATAGCACTTTCTATTTCGAATCGTGAACTGATAAACCTGACGAAAGACGGGATTATTTCATTTGAAAATAAGACGGCTGAAGACAAATTTCCTGGACTTTGGGGATACTCATTTGATTTGTTAGTACTCCAAAACCGGAATAAATCTATTCTCGAGGATCTAGAAGAGCAACAGATTGTCCAAACGATGAAAGATAGATTGAAAAGGCTTCTTTTATGTGAGAATGATAAAAGTTCCTCTTTTAGAAACTCAGAGTTCGCTGCAACATACCTCGCTAAACATTTCAGATCGAAAAGTGATCATAAAAGTAAGATTAAACACATTGAAGAAATTACCGACAGGATTGAAAGTAGAATGCTGGATGAAACTTCCGGAAGCAAAGCAGTTGCAGAATATGAAAGACTTCATAAATTGTGCACAGAGTTTGGGCTCAATGACCGCGCGAAACGTTATTTAATTAAAATAAGAGAGTTGGGCCGCAAGGCCCATGATGAAATGTCAGTATTCAGGTTTGAACACTCTATTTCCAATGAAAAGCTCGAAGCATTTGCATCTATCATATTCAAAGGTAGGCCGGTTGATAAAATCCTCAAAATTGCCCATAGCTTTATTCCTGATTTGGGCGCAATAGAGCAATATGTTAAGGATGACTTTAAGGCGAACCCAGTCAGGTACATTGTAACGCAAAGGCTCATGGATCGGCAAGGGCGTACAATGGCTGTGATTGGCCCAATTGAAACCGATTTGGAAGGACATATTTTCTATTACGCATTTAGAGTTCTAAAAATAAATGTAGCTCCTTATTTAAGCTATGTACTTCATAAAGCAAAAACCGATATGGAATTTGAGAAAAGTGATATTTTGAAAGCTTTCGAAGGAAGCCCCGTTGTAAGTCCTGCGAGATTAAAAATAATCGAAGCTGGTCTTGATGCTTATTTTGACCAGAACTATCTCGTCGCAATTCATTTGCTGATCCCGCAGATTGAAGAAGCTCTGAGAAATACTCTCGAGATTCATGGCGGCGTAATATTAAATTATAGGGAAGATGGTTCAAGCTACGTAAAGACACTTGATAGCATCTTACGTGACGAAATTACCGTGAGAGTCTTAGGTGAACACGTTACAAATTATTTCAGATTGTTACTTACTGACCAACGCGGATGGAATTTGAGAAATGACGTTTGTCATGGCCTAAGTGAACCGGAAAGCTTTACAAACATGGCAACCGACCGGGTTATTCACGCGATTTTATGCCTCACGAATATCAAGACCTTTTAAAATATGTAATCAGCCTATGCCGGTAGTATTACCGCACCATCCCAGTGCCCGGAAGATTAGCAATAAAACCAACCTTAGGCTAACACGCCCTTTAACACGGGCCAAACCAGTTCGGCCACTACTTTATAGCCTTCGGCGGAGGGATGCAGCCTATCCCATAAATTAAAATGCTTTTTGCCGGCCACGCCTTGCAGGAGGAAAGGAACCAGCGCCATGTTGTTGGCGTTTGCCAGCCTGGGGTAAATAGTGCTGAATTGTACGGCCACATCGCCGCCCAAAAACACGGGGATCTCCATGCCCAGCATCACCAGCTTTGCCTGCGGATATTTTGTTTTTACCTTATTGATGATGGCCTGCAGGTTTTGAGCGATGGTGTTAGGCGGCGTACCGCGGCGGATATCGTTAATGCCCAGCTCCAGGACAAAAACATCTACAGGCTGGCTCAGCCAGTAATCCAGTCGTGCCAAGCCCCCGGTGGTGGTATCGCCGCTTTGGCCGGCGTTACTCACGCGATACTGCAAGCCCGCGGCAGTCAGCTTGTCCCCTATCAACGCCGGGAACGATTGCGTAGCCGCGTTGGCCAATCCATAGCCCGCCGTTAAACTATCGCCAAAAAACAGAATGTGCTTCATGGCAAATTAACGTGATACCGTTTGAGTTGTTTTATTTCCGAAACCATTAACCCGCTACCCCAACGGTATTTATATCCGCCATAAACCGGGGTGGTCGCGGTAGTGGCTAATGTTTTCTATGATCTCCTGTACGTCGTCTGTGCTGAGTTCGTAATTGCCGTCGGCTGTGTAGGTGAAAAGTTTTCCCGGTTGTTCAAAGGTGATAAAACCCATGTAATTTGGGCTTTTCTTTTTTTCCAGCAGCAGTTCTTTTTCCTTCAGTTTTATCATGGCGGCATCCTCAAAGCCCTCGTCGCGGTAAACATTGTAAGTGTAAGTAATTACGGTGTGCCCATCCAAATGCGCCTCGGTATTGGGGATCACCATCACGGGCAATTCGGCTCCAACTTTAAAAAATATAGGATTCATGGCGTCTATGGGTTATTCACAAATAACACCACACTATTCAATTAGTTTAGGCGATTTATAAAATGAGTTTAAATACTTTGTTTTTGTATTTTAGAGCAACAAATCACCCTGCTGATGATCCAGTTCAACCTTCCCGGCAACCTCACCCTCCTGTTAGAGCCTGCCAATAAAAAGTTCCGGCTGGTATTAATCGACGGCACTCAGGAACTTGCCTGCCGCAAAGAAACCCGGACTAATCTCAAAAGGTTTATCACATCAACAGAAAGCCAATTATTTAAAGGCAGGCTCCAATTATACAAGAACGATGACGCAATTATAATAAAGCTGAAAGGGGAAGATGTTGGTGCGATAACGTTATCTGAATTGGAAAAGGCGTTAGAAACTTAAGCAGGTGCAAAAGCCTCACCTATATCCTCTCCAACGGAGAGACTTAGAGAACCCTCTCCTTTGGATAAGGGCACAGGGAATCCCTTTTAAAATTCAGGATTGGCAATTTTCGGCTAAAGCCAGTTCTTTCGTTCCATTGTAACCGTTGGCTAAAGCCGAACGGCAATGGATGAAAAAAAGTATTGTTTCTACATTTATTGCCGCCCCCTTTAGGGGACGGATGGCATAAAACATAACATGGCTTTAGCCAAAATCAGCCTAAAAGTTTAAAATCGATTTCCCCGGAGAAGGACAGGTTGAAGCTACAACCTACCCAAAAAATCACTATATTACCGCTACCTATTTTACCCTTTATGACAAACGCTGCCGAACCCGCCTACTGGTCCGCCCCGAGAAAAATTGCCTGCCGTTTTTTTGTGGTATTTTTTATCCTATACGTTTTCCTCAACCCAAACGGGGTAGTACCCAACGTTGATACGGCTTACGAGTTTTATATCGCACCTTTCCATTGGTTAATGGTGTGGATAGCCGCGCATATTCTGCACCTGGCCAAACCCGTAACCCAGTTTACCGGCGGCAGCGGCGATACTACTTATGATTACCTCATCCTGCTGTTTATCACCTTTGTGGCTACGGTAAGCGCCATCATCTGGTCGGTTATTGACAGGAAAACACGCAACTATAACAAGCTTTTTTATTGGCTAACGGTTATTGTACGATATTATTTGGCTATTACCATGGTGGTTTATGGCGGGGTAAAGGTTATTAAGCTCCAATTCCCCGGTCCCTCTCCGGATAGGCTTTTGCAGCCTTTGGGCAGCATGTCGCCTATGGGGCTGGCGTGGTCGTACATGGGCTACTCCGTAGGTTTTAACTACTTCACCGGCTTTGCCGAACTTAGTTGCGGGCTGCTGCTTTTCTTCCGTAAAACGGCAACGTTGGGCGCGGTAATAGGGCTTGTTGTTACCGGCAATATCATGGCCATTAACTATTGCTTTGATGTACCTGTAAAACTGCTGGCAACCATGCTGGTGGTGATGAGTATTTTCCTGCTGAGTAAGGATTCTATCCGGCTCATTAATTTCTTTTTCCTGAATAAACCGGCGGAGCCGGCCAACCTCGATCCGCATAAATTTAAAGCCCGATGGAAGAATATTACACTCGCAACTATTAAATACGTGTTTATTTTCTATACCGTGGTAGGCAACTTTGTCAGCGATGTGCAGGCCATGAGCCTATATGGCGATAAAGTAAAAAAGCCGCCGCTGTACGGCATTTATAATGTGCAAAGCTTTGTGCGGAATAACGACACCATCGCTCCCCTGAACACCGATACCACCCGCTGGAACAAATTGGTAATTAGCTACGCAGGTAGTGCAAGGGTAAAACTAATGAACGACAGCAGCAAGCGGTATAATTTTGTGATAGATACCCTAAAACATACCATTGTAATGAATACCTATGCCGATACTGTTAAGAAAGCACACTTTACTTACCAGCTCAAAAAAGACACCCTTTTGATGGTGAGTACATTCCCAAAAGACTCGCTGCGCATCCGCATGAAAAAGTTTGATATGAATAATTTTATCCTGATCAAACGCGGCTTCCATTGGGTGAATGAGGTGCCTTTTAACAGGTAGCTAAGCGGCAGCCTTCTTTCGGAATTTGCTGAAATCTATCCGCGTGAGGTAAACGCCGCCAAGGATGATGAACAGGCAGCCAATTTGCCCTATGGTGATGGTTTCGCCGTAGTACCAGCCCCAGCCAAAGGCCACAAAGGGAATGCCGTAGCTGGCCGTAGAGGTAAACAGCACACTGGTGCGTTGTACCAGTGCGTAAAACAGTACCCAGGCCAATGCAGTGCCCAGCATCCCTAATGTACACACGGCCACAACGGCCTTAATGTACCGCGGCTGAAGAAGCGGCAGGCCGAAGAAACCTGTTTGCCATAAAATAATGAGCGAGGGCAGGCCTACTGATACTAAACTGAAAGCGGTAATAATTAGCGGACTCACTCCATTAAGGTACCTTTTCACCACAATGATATTGATCCCGTAAAATATAGTAGCCAATATCACCAGCCCGGCATAACCTATTTGCCCGTACCCGGTATGCTTTTGCACTACATAGAGCAGCACAATACCGCCGAAGCCTATGATAATGCCTATGATATGGGTAAACGGGATCTTATTCCCGAAGAACAGGAAACCGAAGATGATGGCGAATATGGGCGTAAGTGAGTTGAGGGTGCCGGCGAGGGCACTGTCTATCCTGGTTTCGGCAATGGTGAACAAAAAGGCGGGTAAAAAGCTTCCGAAGAACCCCGAGAACACCAGCCAGCCCGAAAGCTTAAAGGGTATTTTACCACGATGCCTGATAAGCACCGGCATAAGCACCACCCCGGCAGTTATAATGCGGATGGCGGCTACCTGCGATGCGGTAAGCAGCGGTTTGCGCTCATCATCATACAATCCCAGTTTCATCAGGATGAACGAACTCCCCCATATTAAACAGATAGCAAAAAACATGAGCCAGTTGATGAGTTTGGGCGGGAAAATAGTATTGGGGACTTGCTGCGGCATGGTGCTGCAATTTAATATAAAGAAGGTTAAGCTAAAGGCAAAGTTTTAATTTGTCCGTTTTGGTCCCGCCTTACTGCATTTGTGGTTACTTCTGCTGTCTTCTTTTTCAAAAAAACATTTTGTCTCCCTCATCAAAAACCTTTTACCTTTACCGGTAATGTTAAGCATCGAACAAATACGCCCCGAACTTACCTGGCGCTTACGGCGCGAGGTGCTGTACCCCAACGAGCAACTGGCCGATATGGCCATGGAAGAAGATAATCAAGGCTATCATTTTGGTGCCTTTCACGATAACGCGCTGATAGCCGTCGTTTCCTTGTTTCAGCGCGAGCGCGATTGGCAGTTCCGCAAATTCGCGGTAGTCGATGCCTTGCAGGGGCAGCAGGTGGGTACGCAGTTGCTTGATTATATTACCGCTTTTGTGGTAAAAGAAAACGGCGGCTTGCTTTGGTGTAATGCCCGGTTATCGGCCATTGGTTTTTACAATAAATTTGGCTTTAGCGCCGTTGGCGAAGTGTTCCATAAAAATGGCTTCGATTATATTATTATGCAAAAGGATATACCCTCGGGATAAAAAAATAACAGGTCAGCCTGCCTCGCGCAAACTGACCTGTTCAATTAACTGATCTTATTTATTAACGGGGCAAAGTTGAGTTTATAGTGTTAAAACTGTGTTAACAAACAAACATTATTTAATATACCGTGTAAAGGGTATTGCGGCAATATCAACCGCTTTACTATATTTGCGAATGGCCATCCAACGGCCTCATACTTATATCAATGGCTAAAAAGAAAACTGAAGTTGAGCAGAAACCTGCCGTAGTTACCGAAAATTCCCTTGCATTCTTCGAAAAATATATCAATAACGCCTCGCCTACCGGCTTTGAGTGGAAAGGCCAGCAAATGTGGCTGGATTACCTTAAACCTTACATCGACGATCATTTTGTAGATAATTATGGCACCGCTGTAGGGGTAATAAACCCTACTGCCGAATACAAAGTAGTGATTGAGGCCCATGCCGATGAAATATCGTGGTTTGTAAATTACATCACCAGCGATGGTTTGATCTACGTGATCCGCAATGGCGGGTCTGATCACCAGATAGCACCTTCAAAACGGGTAAATATCCATACCGATAATGGCATTGTAAAAGCAGTTTTCGGTTGGCCGGCCATACACACCCGCCTCGGCGGCGAAAAAGAAGAAGCTCCTACTCTTAAGAACATTTTTCTGGATTGCGGCTGCACCAGCAAAGAGGAAGTTGAAAAACTGGGCATCCACGTAGGTTGTGTGATCACTTACGAAGATGAATTTATGGTGCTTAACAACCGTTATTATGTTGGCCGCGCGTTGGATAACCGCGCCGGGGGCTTCATGATAGCAGAAGTTGCCCGTTTATTAAAAGAGAACAACGTAACCCTTCCTTTTGGTTTATACATCGTAAACGCCGTACAGGAAGAAATTGGCTTGCGCGGTGCCGAAATGATAGCCCACCGCATTAAACCGCACGTGGCCATTGTTACCGATGTTACCCATGATACCGGTACGCCAATGATCAACAAAATTACCCAGGGCGACCTGAGCTGCGGCAAGGGCCCGGTTATTTCCTACGCTCCTGCGGTACAAAACAACCTGAACAAACTACTGATAGAATCGGCACAGAAAGCAAATATCCCATTCCAGCGCCAGGCCTCTTCGCGCAGCACCGGAACGGATACCGACGCGTTTGCTTACTCTAACGATGGCGTACCATCGGCGCTTATCTCTTTACCGCTGCGCTATATGCACACCACGGTAGAAATGATCCATAAAGAAGACGTAGATAACGTTATCCGCCTCATCTATGAGTCGTTACTCAATATCAAATCCGGGCAGGATTTTAGATATTTTAAGTAATTATTAATAATAAACGGAAAAATCATTATTATTGGCAACAATTTAAGCAATACTATAAAATTCTCTTAAACAATATGAAACCTACCTTATTAATCTTGGCTGCAGGTATGGCAAGCCGCTATGGAAGCATGAAACAAGTTGACGGATTTGGCCCAAACGGCGAAACCATTATCGACTATTCTATCTACGATGCTATTAACGCCGGCTTTGGCAAAATATCATTCATCATACGCGAAGAGTTTTTAGACAGTTTCAAAGCTATTTTTGAGCCTAAATTGGCAGGTAGGATAGAAACAGATTACGTTTTCCAAAACTACGATCTTAAACAGTTCGGCATTGACGAAGAAATTGAGCGTGCAAAACCATGGGGAACTGCCCATGCGGTACTGGCTGCCCGCAACCAGATAAACGAACCTTTCTGCGTAATAAACGCAGATGATTTCTACGGATTCGACGCGTTCAAGAAAATGGCCGATTTTTTAACTACCGAAGTAGCTGATGACACTTATTCTATTATAGGTTACCAGGTCGATCGTACTTTGTCAGATCACGGTTCGGTATCTCGCGGCGTTTGTCAGGTAGAAGATGGTAAAATGGTTGCCATAAACGAGCGCCTTAAAGTATATTTTAAAGAAGACGGTACCGTTGCTTACGAAGAAGACGATAAAGAATACCCGTTGGATCCGCTTACCCGGGTATCTATGAACTTCTGGGGCTTTACACCGGCTGTTTTCAAACAAAGCCTGCCAATGTTT
Source organism: Mucilaginibacter gilvus (assembly GCF_004054195.1). GTDB lineage: Bacteria > Bacteroidota > Bacteroidia > Sphingobacteriales > Sphingobacteriaceae > Mucilaginibacter > Mucilaginibacter gilvus. Next base: position 301,043 of record NZ_SBIW01000001.1, read on the forward strand.
AAGGATTTTGTTGAAGCCAACAAAACAAACCCTAAAGCAGAATTTTTTATCCCGTTGGTTGCCGATGGTTTAATAAAAAGCGGCGAGGCATCTTTTAAAGTTATCCCTACCGATGCAAAATGGTTTGGCGTTACTTACAAAGAAGATAAACCAATTGTACAAAAAAGCATATCAGACCTGGTAGAGAATGGCACTTACCCTGCCAACCTTTGGTCGTAGTTTTACATTAACTTATAATAAATCCTGCTCAATTTTGAGCAGGATTTTTTTTTGATTTGCTATTTAACCGCAAAGGGTGCAGAGTTTTGCGCAGAGAGCCACTGAGATAAAAAATAGCAGGTGAATTTTATGAATTAGAATAGCCACACCACATGCAGGGCTCTATGTACCTCTGCGCCCTCTGCTGTTAATTGCCGATAATTCCCCTACTAACTTTTTAGTTCAATTCTTTTCCACCTCGTCTCTCTTTTGGTTATATTTATAGCCTAACACCTCAGCATGAAAATAAAACTGATCCTTACCCTTTTACTGCTCGGCTCATATACAGCCAGAGTATCTGCCCAAACGCCATACGTTTGGAAAACAGCTACCACAGGCGGCTATACATATAAATATGTAACCAACGACCCAACACAGGCACGGTTCTATACTTTAAAGAATGGCTTAACGGTCATTCTTAGCCCAACCAATAAACAACCCCGCATACAGGCATACATCGCTGTAAAGGCCGGTAGTAAAACCGATCCTGCTGACCATACCGGCCTCGCCCATTACCTGGAGCACATGATGTTTAAGGGCACCGATAAGTTTGGATCTCTTAACTGGGCTAAAGAAAAACCCCTGCTGGATAAAATAGACGACCTGTATGAGCAATATAACTCTTCTAAAGACGAAGGAAAGCGTAAAGAAATTTACAAGGAGATAGACAAAACATCGGGCGAGGCTGCAAAATTCGGAATTGCTAATGAGTATGATAAAATGATGGCCGCCATGGGCGGGCAGGGCAGCAACGCCTTTACCTCTTTTGAGCAAACCGTTTATACCGAAGATATCCCCGGCTCGGCAGTTGATAAATTTTTAACTATGCAGGCCGAGCGTTTCCGCGCGCCTGTGCTGCGCATTTTCCATACCGAACTGGAAGCGGTATACGAAGAAAAAAATCGCGGACTGGATAACGATGGCCGCAAAGCCCAGGAAGCTATGTTCGAGGCTTTGTTCCCAAACAACAACTATGGCAAACAAACTACCATTGGCACTATAGAGCATCTAAAAAATCCCTCGCTGAAAGCTATTCGCAAATATTATTACGATTACTACGTACCCAACAATATGGGGATCATCCTCTCCGGCGATTTTAACCCCGATGTGATGATAAAAAAGGTTGCCGCTCACTTTAATTACATGGTGCCAAAGGCTGTTCCGGCCTACACCTTCGCGCCGGAGGCACCGATTGCCAGCCCCGTTAAAAGAGATGTTTACGGCCCTACCCCCGAGAATTTGACCATTGCTTTCCGTTTCCCGGGCGCAAGTACCAAAGATGCACGCATGCTTAGCCTTATCGGTTCTATATTAACCAACGGCAAAGCCGGTTTATTCGACCTCGACCTCACCAAAAAGCAAAAACTCCTTGGCGCATCGGCTTCGCCTTATGTGCTGAAAGATTACAGCGTGTTGATGCTACGTGGTACGCCGGTTAAAGGGCAATCGCTTGATGAGGTAAAGGCTTTGATGCTTGCCGAAATTGACAAGTTGAAGAAAGGCGAATTTGCCGCCGACCTGATCTCCTCTATTGTAAACAACTTAAAAAAGAGCACCATACAGCAAAACGAAAACTACGGCAACCGCGCCGGAAACCTGATGAGCGATTTTACATCCGGTGTGGATTGGCGGGTAGACCTGGCCAGTATAAATGAGTTGGCCAAAGTAAATATTGTACAGGTTACCGCCTTTGCCAATAAGTATTTAACGGCCGATAACTATGTAATTGTTTACAAACACCAGGGCGAGGATAAAAACATCCTGAAGGTTGAAAAACCACCTATAACACCTGTTGAGGTAAACGCGGGCGAACAATCGGCATACGTTAAAAAAATAAACGCCATGCCCGATAACCCTATCCAGCCTTTGTTTTTAGATTACGCGAAGGATATCCAGCGGGCAAAAGCGGGTAAGGTTGATGTATTGTCGGTTCAAAATAAGGATAACAGCATCTTCCGTATGTATTACCGTTTTGATATGGGCAGCTGGAACAATAAACTTTTACCGGTTGCGGCAGCTTACCTGCAGTTTTTAGGCACCGATAAAATGAGTGCAGAAGATGTTAGCAAGGCATTTTATAAACTGGCTTCCACTTACAGCGTTAGCGCCAGCCCCGAAAACACCAACGTAAATATTGGCGGCCTGCAGGAAAACTTTGGTGCTACAGTAACCTTATTAGAAAACCTGCTGGCTAACTGCCAGCCCGATGAAAAAGCGTTGACCAGCTACAAAGCCCGGCTAAAAAAAGTACGCGAAAACCAAAAATTGAATAAAGGGTCTATTATGCAAGGCCTGGTTAACTACGCTCAATATGGCATCAATAACCCTTTTAATAACGTACTTACCGATGAGGAAATAGACAATATTAAAGCGCAGGACCTGGTTGATATTTTACATAGCCTGGTAAATTACAAACACACCATATTATATTACGGCCCGCAAACAGCCGTACAGGCAGGCGCAACTTTAGCCAAACTGCACAAAACCCCGGCAACCTTTTTGCCTTACCCGGCGGCTAAGAAATTCACGCGGGTAAAACCGGGCGAAAACCAGGTATTGTTTGCCAACTATGATATGGTACAGGCAGAGATCAACTGGATCCGCAACGAAGAGCCATACGATGTTGCTAAAACACCGGCTGTTGAACTATTGAACAACTATTTTGGCTCCGGTATCAGTTCTATCATCTTCCAAAACATCCGCGAATCTAAGGCGCTTGCCTACTCTACCTACGCCTACTATAGCCAGGCCGCCAAAAAAGGCGAAAACGATAGTTTTGTAGCCTATGTGGGTACTCAAGCCGATAAAATGAATGAGGCCATAAAAGCGATGAACGAATTGCTGAACAGTATGCCCGAATCTGAAAAAGGCCTGCTTGCCGCCAGGGAAAACGTGCGCAAATCTATAGAAACAGAGCGCGTTACCCAGGATGATATTTTGTTTAATTACCTGGATGCAAAACTACGTGGCCTGGATTACGATCTGCGTAAAAACACCTTCACAGCTATTAAAAAATTAGGGCTGGCGGATGTAAAAGCTTTTCATGATACCGAACTAAAAGATAAGCCATATACTTATTGTATTGTGGCATCCGAAAAACGGGTAAGTGATGAAGACCTTAAAAAATATGGTGTACTTTCAAAGCCCGATCTTAAAACCATATTTGGGTATTAAATAATAAGTTATGCAATGGTAAAAGGAGGCTTGTGTACAACAAGCCTCCTTTTTATTGCACAAAAACAGCAAATATCCCTATTAACCTATTGGGCGGCCATATAAATATTATATATTTGTTTGAACATTGATATATAACAATACAATACCCTAATTGTATTGCTAATAAATTTTCCCGTGCCAGAAACCCTTACCACCCGTAAAAAAACGGATGCAATATGCGCTAAATGCAAAGCTGTTTTGGAAACCCGTGCCCACCGCGGTTGGTTTGTAAAAACCTTCCTTTTCTGGTTGCCTATCCGCAATTTTAAATGCTATAAATGTATGCGTACGCAATACGTACTGGTTAATCGATAGTTAATAAAAACAGCTCGTGTAATCTGTTTTTTACAACAAAAGGCTTGTTTCGTTGTTTCAAATTACTAATATTACATTTTAGTAAACATTTATAGCCGAAACCTTGGAAAAGACAACTAAACCCTTAAGTTCAAAATGCCCTAAATGCGGCAAATATTTTCATCATAAATTACACCGCAGCTGGTTTATAAAAAACATACTGGGCTTTATTCCCTTTAAAAAATATTTTTGTGCCAACTGTAAAAAGGCATATTACATCATAAAAAAGGGCCCTAATAAGGATGAGTAGACTTTTGGTATAAGTATTGCAGTAGAATCATGGATTATTATGCGTTTCGGCGCATTGTGCAGATACTTAATTATAATTACATGAGCATGGGGCGGATTTTAGCTGTAGACGACGACATTGATATACTGGAAGTACTACAATTTATTCTTGAAGATTCGGGGTACGAAGTAGATACCTTGTCAGACGGGCACTATTTACTGGACACTATTCGTAAAAAAGCACCAGATTTAATACTGCTTGATATTATGCTGGGAAATATGGATGGGCGCGAACTTTGCAAAGAAGTAAAAAATCAAGACTTTACGCATGATATCCCGGTGATCCTGATCTCGGCAAGCCATAATATTTCTAACGCCATGAACCAGGATGGCGCACCGAATGATTTCATCGCCAAACCATTCGATATTAATAACCTGCTTGCTAAAATAAAAAATCACTTAAGGCCGGCAGCCTAACTTTTAAACGGTTTTATCCCTAACGCCTGCAACTCCCGCTCAATCCGTGTGTTCCACAATTGCTGCTGGTAGGTATTAGTGCTATGCCCGGTTTCTGTATCATACTGCTTTTGCAGGGTATTAATTTCTCTTAACGCGTCAAAATAAGCCATGTTAATTGGCCCATCGTAATTACCGGAAGTTAGTTTTTCAGCTAATATCTGCTTCTTAAAATGCTCGCCAACTATTTTTACAATATCAAAATGATGTTGCTCGTGTACAAGGCTGCTGTTAGTCATGGCCTCATATCGCACCCAGCACGCACTTTTGGGCAAGTATACCTTAATATCCAGCTTAATGTTTACGGTGCCATTCACTACGCTCACGCTTTCGTTATAGCCTAAACCCGCGAAAACCTCGGCCCCAAATTTACCGCTTTGTGGTTTTAGCTGAAAATCTGCCCACTTTAAAGGCCGGTTAATATCATAGTATATGGTATCACCTTCAAGTTCTTCAGTATAGTCGATACAGATAACCTTTACCTTCTTAGCAAGTTTAATATTGGTACCCTCCTGCTTATTCATCCAGCTATCAAGGTAAGTTAAGGTATTCGTTATAGCGTTCCTCAATAATGGTTCAACCTGCTGTGCCGGCCCGGTATTACGCTGGTAAGTACTTGTAGTGTTGTAGTCGCCAAGCTTTACAAAATCTTCGTCTCGCTCATAGCCAAAGGTTATTCTTAAGCTAATCCGCCCGTCAGCCCGCTCATTCGCCGCATGGCTTTCTAATACAATAAATTCAGTTATTTTAATAATGATGGGGCGCAGGGTTTTATCGGCAGTAAAACTGTTATCAACAAAATGCTTTACGGCCACTGCTGCACCGCCTTTAAGGTCAACCTTAACCATTTCATCAGTTTTACCGGAAACGTTTTTTACTGGTAATAGCGAGCCAATTAAAGCTTTATCGGCGCGTTCGTCATCTATGCGGGCAATATAAAAATCCTTAGGCGCAAAGGTAAGGCGCTGTTTTTGCAGCTCGATAAAGGCAACGGGCGTGGTGTTTAATTTAAACGCAGGCGATATCGCAACAAAAGCCACGGCCATGATAGACACTACATGAATTTTTAACCGGGCTAATTTCACTGAAAGCATTCTGTAAAACATAACGTTGCAAAATTTGCAAAATTTTATGCTACTTATTGGTTTACAGCGCGATAATTCTTACCGTGCATAATTACTTTTAAACACCGCCTTCTAATTCCCCACATCCTCCTGTTATCTACAAACATTCTCGCTACTTTTAATTTTCCACAGGCATACCATCACGTTTTTGCCTTCGTTTAAAAAAAAGTGCTTATTCACATTTGTTAATTACTATTGTGGATTGCATTTTTGCGTTTAGCTATTTTAGCACCATCATTAGTATGCGCTTTATGATTAAAACTAAGTATATTATCCTCGTTGCACCGGTATTTTTTGCCCTAACCACGCAGGCGCAGCAAAATCCTTCCTTCCACATTAACCAGGTTTACAACACCGCTGCCGACCTGCTGGATAAAGGAAAATTCGCCTCCGCCGCAGAGCAATTCCGGTTGGTAGAAGAAAGCCGCCTTAAACCCGCGCCGCAATCAAAATTCGAATCGGAACTCTCCCTTCTAAAAGAAAACGCCCAGTATTACGAAGCATTTTGTGCGCTTGAATTGGGCAACGACGATGCGGAGAGCATGTTTCTGCGCTTTATAAAAGAACACCCCGAAAACCCGCTTACCAAACTGGCGTTCTTCCAGGTGGGGCGGTCGTATTTTAAACAGGGCAAATTTGAGCAAGCCCTCGTTTGGTTTAACAAGGTGCAGGCTGGCGAGCTTACAGGCTCACAAAATACCGAGTACAAGTTCCAAAAAGGATACGCCTATTTTATGCTGAACGACTACAAAAACGCGCAGGCCCTTTTTGGCGAAGTGAAGAATAAGAGATCGGCGTTTACAGATGATGCCGTTTACTACTTTGCCTATATCGCCTATTTAAAAAAGGATTACAGCATCGCATTGGTCAACTTCGAGCGGTTAAAGAACTCCAAAAAATACGAAAGCAGTTACCCTTACTATATCACTGCCGTTTACTTTTTAGATAAACGCTACAACGATGTACTGGCATACACCATTCCAATCCTAAAAACAACCAAACAGCAAAACGAAACCGAAATGCTGCGCATTGTTGCTGCATCTTATTTTGCCAATAGCGATTTTGATAACTCGGTGAGTTACTACAGTCGTTTCCAGGATCAGGACCAGGGTAAAACCCAAAACACGCAGGACAGCTATCAGATAGGTTACGCCTATTATAAGGTGGGCAATTACGGCAAGGCATCCAGCGAACTGGAGAAACTGGTAGCCCAAAACGACAATTACAGTCAAAGCGGCAGCTACACTTTGGGAGATGTGTTCCTGAAAATGAATAATAAACAAAGCGCGCGCAACGCGTTCCGTGTTGCCTCCAAGCTTGATTTTGATAAACAGTTGCAGGAAGACGCGCTTTACCAATACGCCAAACTCTCTTACGAACTCGACTTTAATAACGAGGCGCTGATAGCCACCCGTGCCTATTTAAAGAACTACCCACGCAGCAGCCGCAACGATGAGGTAAAAACCTTATTAGGCGAAGAGCTGCTAAACTCGCATAATTATAAAGAAGCTGTTGAGATATTGGAGCCGATCCCCAATAAATCGGCCAGTGCCCAGGAAGCCTATCAAAAAGTGGCCTACTACCGCGGGCTGGAGTTTTACAACGAACGTGCTTTTGAAAACGCCATCGGTATATTCCTGCGTTCGCTTAAAAACCCTGTAGATACCAAAATACAGGCGCTTACTTATTACTGGATGGCCGAGGCCATGTACGAAGTACGTAAATACGGCGAATCCGTTGATAATTTCCAACGGTTTTTGGCCATGCCCGAATCCAAGGAGACCGACGTAGCTAATTTTGCCAATTACGCGCTTGCTTACGCTGCTTTCGGTGGCGAGCAATACCGCACAGCCGCTACTTACTTCGAGAAATTTTTAAAGGGAGACATTAAAGATAAAAACAGCGAGAACGATGCGGTAAGCCGCCTGGGCGACAGTTATTTTGTACTGAAAAGTTACGATAACGCGATGGGTGCATACAACCGCATCATTGCGCAGCAAAGCCAGGACCAGGATTACGCGTTGTTTCAGCGCGGTATTATACAAGGTTTACAGGGCAACCTGGATAGCAAGATAAGTACGCTTAACGATGTGTTGTCTCGTTTCCCAAATTCGGATTACGCGGATGATGCATCCTTCGAGATTGCCTATACTTACTTTTTAAAGAACGATGGCGACCGCGCCAAAACAGACCTGCAGGCCATGATACAAAAGTATCCGCGCAGCAGCTACGTGCCACGTGCCTTAACAACCATCGGCCTAATAGATTATAATGCCGGTCGCGATGATGAGGCCGTTACTTCCTTTAAACAGGTAGTTGCCGATTATTCATCAAGCGATGAAGCTAAACAGGCGCTTAAACAGGTAGAGAAAATTTATACCGATAAAGGCGATGCGCAAACGTTCATCAACTATGCAGGCACTACCGCTATAGGCAACTACTCCACTGCCGACCAGGAGAACATTATGTACGCCGCTGCCAACAACCTTTACCTGCGTGCCGACTGGCAAGGCACCGTAAACGCCGTTAGCGCTTACTTTGATAAATTCCCAACCAAGCAGATCTTTGAGAAAGAAGCAAGGTTTATCCGTGCGCAAAGTTTGGTGAATTTGGGTAAAACCGATGAAGCTGTTGTGGATTACAACGTTATCCTGAACGACTGGACCAGCGCCTACAGCGAGAAAGCGCTCATCAGCATGGCCAAGCTTTACATGGCGCAAAAGAAATACAACGATGCCATCGTGTTCCTGAAAAGGTTGGAAACCAACTCGGAGTACAAGGCAGATTACTCGTACGCCATTAACAACCTGCTGTTTTGCTATTCGCAGATAAACATGCCGGATGATATCCTGAAATATGCCAACCTCATCCGCGATAACGAAAAATCGGCGCAGGAGGATATCTTTAAAACAGGCACTTACGCGGGTAAAGCTTACCTGGCAAAAGCAGATACAGCATCGGCCATTACCGAGTTTAACTACACGCTAAAAAACACCAAAACCGTAGCCGCCGCCGAAGCTAAATATAACCTGGCTAACATAGAATATCTGCGCGGCAAGTACAAAGCGTCTCAAAAAACCTGTTTCGACCTGGTGAAGGAAATGCCGAACTACGATTACTGGGTGGCAAAAACCTACATCCTGCTCGCTGATAACTATGTTGGGTTAAAAGATGCTTTTCAGGCGAAAGCAACACTGCAAAGTATTATTGAGAACTATAAAGGCGATGATGATATTTTGCCTATAGCTAAACAAAAGTTGGCGCAAATGTCGCCTCAGAAGGCTGGCGCGTTAAAACCTGCCGCTGATAAACCGGCGGTAACAGACACAACTAAACAAGGAACTAAAGAATAAAAGAGGAACAAGCAATGAACACAAGATACACCTACATACTGCTCGCCTTGTTAATGAGTTTTTTCTTTGTCCCGGCAAGTGCGCAAACAAAGAAACCGGCTGCAAAAAAACCCGCCGCTAAAACAGTTCAGAAACCGGTAGCTAAAAAGAAACCGGCTAAGGCAGTTCCTGTAGTACAAAAATCATCGGCCAAGAACCTGGGCGATGCAGCTTCTACCGTTACGGTAGATACCACCAAAAAAGGCGGACAAAACAAACCGAATAATACGCCAGGGGCCGGCCTTACAGAAGAGATAGTAGTTACCACAGCTTACAAACCGGTATTGGCCGAGGCGGTAAAAATACGCCGCAACCCAAATCTCGAAGAGGCATCGCCTTTTAAAGCGCCTTTGGCTTACGCCCCTATCGACAAAAAGCTGCAGCAGGATAATAACATTGGCGAATTGGAGGCCATGAAACGCCCCGCCGAGCAAGATTCTGTATTGATCAATAACTATGTAAAAGTGGGTGCCGGAAGCTTAAAAACCACATACGGCGAGGCTTATTTTGCCAACGGTCGCGATGAAGCGTTGCAGGTTGGCGGCTTTTTAAAGCATTTTGCACAAGCCGGCAACCAGTACAAGCAAAACGAGATCAGGGATGAGATTGGCGTTTTCGGTAAAAGCATCAACGCTGAAAACACTATCAGCGGACGGATCAGCTACAAACGGCACGGCACATATTTTTATGGCGATAACACTTCCGGGGTTGCCCCTGCCGCTTACGTTTTCGATCCGCAGAAGCAAACTTTTAACACCATAGGTGCCGAGGCTGAACTGGCTAAAAACTATAAAGACGTGGAGAACGATTTCACCTACGCCTTAAAGCTAAAGGGCTATATTTTCAGCAACGCCTACAAGGCCAAGGAGAATAACATCATTTTATCGGGCTTTGTAAACCAAACGGTAAAACAGTTTTACGCGGGCCTGGCCGGTTCATTGGACATTAGCACCCAAAAGGATGCGCTTTATTCTCTGAATAACAATATTGTAAGGGCAAACCCTTACATCAAGTTCCAGGGCGAAAACTATAAAATTGACGCGGGTATCAACATAGCCAAAGAGTTTGGCCTTTCTGACAGGTTCTTCATCTTCCCGGCCGCTAAATTAGAGTACCAGATAGTACCGAAATATGTGCGCTTATTTGCCGAAGCCAAGGGTGACGTAAACCGCGCCTCGTTACTGGAGTATACTGATGTAAACCCTTTCCTGGGCGAAAATATCAACCTTATAAACTCGGTAGATCAGCTGGATGTCACCGTTGGGCTGAAGGGAACCCTTGCTCCTGGTTTGAGCTTTAAAGCAGCCATTTTCCGCAACAGCATAAAAAACCTTCGACTCTTTGTAAACGATTTTGCTAACACCGGTAACAAATACGGCGTTATTTACGATGGCGGTAAAACACGCATCAGTGGATTTAACGGCGAACTAAACTTTAAAGCAGCCGATTTCGATCTGTTTGGCCGTGTAGAATTTAAAGATTACAAGATGGCAACTGAGGCTGAACCATGGAATTTGCCAACCTTTAAGTTAACCGCAGGTACCGTGATCCACATCAGCAATACGGTAGATATAAACGGTTCTTTGATGTTCCGTGGTTCCACGCAGGATAGGCCGCTTGGTGCAGGTGGGTTATCGTCAACACCCGTGAGTTCTAATATAGCGTCTTTTGCCGACCTGAGCGGTGGGGCCACATACAAGGTGAATAAAAAGTTTTCGGTATTTGTACAGGTAAATAATATACTAAGCACTACTAACCAAACCTGGCTTTATTACCCAAATTATGGGCTTAATGTGTTTGGCGGAGTGGGTTATGCTTTTTAAGCTTTTTGATGTTTTATAATTATCCGTACTTTTAGCGAATGGATGTAGGCTACTATATAAGCGAATTGCTTGGGCAGCACGGCGATGTAAACGTGCCGGGGCTTGGCTATTTTGCTCATACCCGTGTAAACGGCTATTATAACGATAGAGAGGGCAAATTTTACCCTCCTGGTTATAGCGTACAGTTCGATCCGCAATATTTAGACGATGACGCCTTGGCTATCCATATTGCCGAAAAGAAAAAGATCTCGGTAGCATCATCCAAGTACTTTACCGAAAAATTTGTATTGACTCTGAAACAGCAGGCTGCAATAGGCGAAACAGCGCTTGCCGATCTGGGCTGGTTCACCATGTATAATTTACAGCTTATTTTTAGGCCCAATAGCGTTACCAGTACCGACCCTGAGTTTTTTGGATACCCGACTATCAAGCTGCACAAATTAGGGAAACAATCTGTTATTGAGCACCATGAGCCGGGAGAGCCCACGTACAGCCCCGATGCCGCAGCACAGCCGCAATACAATCCGCAACCATATATTCCCGGGGAACAATACCAAACCGAAGAGGAACAGGAAGAATACCTGATAGAACTCACCCGCAAAAAGCGCCGTAAAACTACCTGGGTATTTATTTTACTCACGCTTATAACTACCGCGCTTGCTGTATATATGGTAAAAAGGTACGACCCTGAATCGTTTAAATTTTCGTTCGGATCGAAAGAAAAGGAACCGGCAAAGGCTCCAATAATTTTGGAAACAATTGATACCGGCAAAACAAAAGCTGATACAGATTCTGTGTCGATGATACGTAATATAAAGCCGGATTCCGCAACAAGTACTGCAATAGCCGCCCCTGTAAAAGAGGTTTCATCACTACAGCGCTATGAGGTTATTGCCGGTTCGTTTAAAAGCCTTGCCCAAGCGGGCAAAGCAATTTTAATGTTTAAAATAGCAGGACTGGATAGCGCGAAAATAGTTCCCGACGCTCCGGGCAGACGCTTTAAAGTTTCCGTAGGTACTTTTATTACCAAAGAAAAGGCTGATGCCTTAAAGCAAAGTTTAATAACTGCAAAAAAAATAAAACCCGATTCCTATACATTACCTATTAACCCGAAAATAGTGGTAAAACAGCCGCGGTAAAAAATTAGTCCGCATGTATTTCCTCTAAAATAAATCCAGAAACAACAACAAATGACTTTATTATTCGCCCAGGTTACAGATACAGCAACAAAGCTGATAGATACAGCAAAACAGGCAGGCCAGCAATTGGCGCAGATCCCTGATGAAGAACTACGCTTTGGCGACCTGCTTATAAAAGGTGGCTGGGTGATGATACCCATTGGTATACTGGCCGTATTGGGCCTCGTGATATTTTTCGAACGCTTTTTTACTATCCGCAAAGCCTCTAAGGACGAGTCGCACCTCATGATCCAGGTTCGGGCCAGCATCATGTCGGGCAATTTAGAGTCGGCCATTGCTATCTGTAAAAACAGCAACTCGCCGCTTGGCCGTATGCTGCAAAAAGGGCTTTTACGCATTGGCCGCCCCATCAAAGATATCGAAGGCGCTATCGAAAATATTGGCAAGCTGGAAGTATCCAAACTGGAGAAAAATATCGGCATTATTGGCATTGTGGCCGGTATTGCACCCATGTTCGGCTTCCTGGGTACCATCGCGGGCGTTATCAAGATCTTTTATGATATTTCCAAAACGGATAACATCAGCATGGGGGTAATTTCCGGTGGTTTATATGTGAAGATGGTTACATCGGCAGCGGGTTTGTTTGTAGGTATCATCGCTTATGTGTGTTACCATATTTTAAATATGATGGTTGATAAGGTGATCTTAAAGCTGGAAACCGATGCCATTGAGTTTATTGACCTGTTAGAGGAGCCAAGCAAATGAATTTAAGAAAGAGAAAACGCGGTGCATCAGCAGAGGTACACACCTCGGCCATGAATGATATCATGTTCTTCCTGCTTTTGTTCTTTTTGATAGCATCTACGGTTACTAACCCAAACGTTATTAAACTGATGCTGCCAAAATCATCAAGCGGGCAATCGGTATCTAAAAAAACGATCAATGTTTCTATAGACAAGGATCTGAAGTACACCGTTGATAAAAAAGAAGTCCCCGTTGCCGACCTACCCACCGTAATTGGCAACTACAAAAAACTGGCAAGCGAATTGACGATAGTACTATATGTAGACCGCACTGTTGCCATACAGGATGTAGTACAGGTAATGGATATAGCACAAAAACTAAATATAAAACTGGTACTGGCAACGGAACCGAAAGGATAAAAGTGGCGGTTGCAGTAGCAGTAATAATGCAAATAACTGCTACTGCAACCGCTACTACCAACTAAGAAAAATGGACTACAGGGAACAAAATAATTATCCGAAAGCGTTTGCTGCAACAGGTGTGATACTTACCGTGGTGATTGCCCTGTGCTATTTTATCGTGTTTCAAACTCCACCAAAGGATGAGGACGGTACCGGCGGTATATTGGTAAATTACGGCACGGTAGACGAAGGTACCGGCAGCGATTATATGAGCATTGAGGAACCATCTGTTGCCGAAAACGCTAATAAAACCAAACCGGATAAAGTAACCGAAACCCCGCCTACGGAAGAAAAACAGGAAGTAGATAACAGCGATAAAAACGTAGTTACCCAAATTAACGAAGATGCGCCCGAAGTAGTTGCAAACTCCAAAGCACCAAGCAAAACGGTAGCCACACAACCGGTAACAAAACCTGTAGCCGCGCCAAAAGTTAACCAAAACGCGCTCTATAAAGGCAAAACTAATAACGGCACCGGCGAAGGCGACGGAACCGGCAGCACACCCGGCAACCAGGGTAAAACCACCGGAACAACGCTTACCAACAATTATAACGGCACAGGCAGCGGCAACGGCGGCAACCTTAACCTTACCCAACGAGCCTTTGTAAGCCGCCCAAGCGTAAGCGACGATAAACGCCATAGCGGCAAGGTTGTTGTGGATATCACCGTAGATAAAAATGGGCGGGTAGTAACCGCGACAGCCGGGGCACGCGGCACCACCATTACAGATGCCGCCCTGCTGCAGAAATGCGAAGAGGCCCTGCTTAATTCTCAATTCAATTCATCAGATACCGCGCCGGACAGCCAACGGGGAACGATGACGTTTGTGTTTAAGCTGAACTAAGATTAAGTGGCGGTCGCAGTTGCAGTGTGCGAATTAAGATATTAGTTTGTAGTGCTGTATTTTTTTAAGACGTTTGCTTAAATAATACGCTTTACCCATGACCGGTAGTTTTAGAGACCTTAAGGTTTATCAATCGGCTTTCGAAGCAGCCAGAGCAATATTTCACCTTTCTAAAAAATTCCCTAAAGAAGAAACCTATTCCTTAACGGACCAAATCAGGCGTTCATCCAGGTCGGTATGTGCCAATATTGGAGAAGGGTATCGTAAAAGGATATACCCCAAGCATTTTACTTCGAAAATGACAGATGCCGATGGTGAGGCAACAGAAACCTCCATTTGGTTAGACTTTGCCTTAGATTGCGGCTATATAGAAAAGCAAAGCTATGACCTGCTATTTGCGAAATATGAAGAAATTGCAGGATGCTTAATGCTATGGCCAACAGCCCAGAAAAGTTCCCTCCGAAACCAAAGCCTTAAACACTTTACCGCTTTCCAAGACTGCTACCGCCACTGCAACTGCTACTGAAATAATGAACTACAACGACACCCTCAATTACCTATACACCCAACTGCCCATGTTTACGCGCGTGGGTGCCTCGGCCTTTAAAAAAGATCTGGATAACACCATTGCGCTTTGTGACAGGTTGGATAATCCGCAGCACAAATTTAAAAGCATCCACGTAGGCGGCACCAACGGGAAAGGTTCAACTTCGCATATGCTGGCGGCAATACTGCAAACGGCAGGCTATAAAACAGGCTTGTACACTTCACCCCATCTGAAGGATTTTAGGGAGCGGATCCGCATTAATGGCGAAATGATAAGCGAGCAAACCGTTGTTGATTTTGTGGCGGAACATCAAACCAATTTTGAAGAGATAGAGCCTTCTTTTTTTGAGATGACAGTTGCCTTGGCTTTTGATGTATTTGCAAAAGAACAGGTGGATATAGCACTGATAGAAGTAGGTTTAGGCGGCAGGCTCGATTCCACCAATATCATCACCCCGCTCCTCTCCGTGATAACCAATATTGGCTGGGACCACATGAACATCCTGGGCGATACCCTGGAACTCATTGCATCCGAAAAGGCTGGCATTATAAAACCCGGCATACCAGTGGTGATAGGTGAGCATCAGCCGGAGGTATCGGAAGTTTTTTTGAATAAGGCAAAAAAGGGGAACAGCCCCATTGAGTTCGCTTCTGAAGAATGGGATGTATTATCAGAAAGCAGCGATTTGAATTTACTGTCTGTAGAGATTCAAAGACAAGTGCTGCCCACTTTTGCATTTTCGGAAGAACCCATATTTACATTTCAGCTCGACCTGCCCGGCAGCTACCAGGTAAAAAACCTGAAGACCGTTTTAACAGCAGTAGAAGAACTGCGCAATCGGGGTTTTAATATTACCGATGAGCACCTCTCCACCGCGCTTCAAAGCGTTAAAAGACTAACCGGCTTGCACGGCCGTTGGGAAGTGATCAATACCACCCCTCTTACCATTTGCGATACCGGCCACAACCCAGAGGGGATTGCGGAAGTATTAAAGAACATAGCCTCGGTAACCTACAAACAACTGCACTTTGTAATAGGTATGGTGAACGATAAGGACATTACCAAGGTGCTGGCCATGTTACCAAAAAAGGCCATATACTATTTCTGCAAGCCCGATATCCCCCGGGGATTGGAAGCTGAAAGTTTAAAGCAAAAAGCAGAAAGCGTTGGGCTGAATGGCGTGGCTTACGCATCGGTAAAAGACGCCTTAAAAGCCGCGCAAACTGCCGCTACGGACAATGATTTGGTATTTGTTGGTGGAAGTACGTTTGTGGTAGCGGAGGCGGTATAACACTCATGACAAATTGTGTGATGGGTCATGGTGAGCGCGTCGAACCATAGCGGGTAGGCCAGCCCCCCTTCGACAAGCTCAGGATGACCCTACGCTCTTCATCATTTCCTTGTTCAGAAATCGCGGGTTACCTTATACCAATTATGCTTCACCCCATCATGCTCAAACTCCTCCACAAACTTTAACCCGGCTTTTTGCAGGGCTTTGTTCGACGCGATATTATCCACATCGGCCATGCCGTACATTTCTTTTAGTTTCAATACCTCAAAGCCATATTTTACCGATGCTATAGCTGCTTCGGTAGCGTAACATTTGCCCCAGTAGTGTTTGATGAAGCGGTAACCCAAATCGTAAAAATTGCTGTGCCCGTTACGGGTTTCGGTCATAAACTTTAGTCCGGCCCAACCGATGAACTCACCTGTAGCTTTTTCAATAACCACCCATCGGCCTATGCCGTTGGTAACGTATTGTTGCCTGACGTGGCCGATCATATCTCTTGCCTGCTGCATTGTTGTAATAGGTTTGTTGCCGAGGTAGCGGTGTACATCGCGGTCGCTGTCCAGTTCGAACATCGCTTGCTCATCGCTGGGCAATAGTTCACGTAAAATAAGGCGTTCGGTTTCCGCGAAGATCTGCATAGTGGTTGGTCTGAGCTCGAATGAAACGAATTTAAGGAATTTATTGAATGGGAACTTTGCTACTTCTCTATAAATTCTGCTCTTTCTAAAAATTCGTTTAATTCGAGTTTGAAACAAAAAATCCTATTTTTATCGCCATAAACCAAACAACATGGCCTACCAACCCTCAACAGAACGTTACGATAAAATGCAATACCGCCGCTGCGGTAAAAGCGGAATAAAATTACCGGCCATCTCACTTGGCCTTTGGCATAACTTCGGCCATGTGGATGTGATGGAGAATTTCCGTAAGATACTGCACCTGGCATTTGACAGTGGCATCACTCATTTCGACCTGGCTAACAACTATGGCCCGCCTCCCGGCTCTGCCGAAACCAATTTTGGCAAAATCTTAAAAGAAGATTTTGCAGGCTACCGCGATGAGATGATCATCTCTACCAAGGCAGGCTACCACATGTGGAATGGCCCGTACGGCGAATGGGGCTCCAAAAAATATTTAGTGAGCAGCCTCGACCAAAGCCTGAAACGCATGGACCTGGATTATGTGGACATATTTTATCACCACCGCCCGGACCCGGATACCCCGCTGGAAGAAACCATGATGGCACTTGACCTCATCGTTCGACAGGGCAAAGCCCTATACGCCGGTATCTCCAACTACAATGCCGAAGAAGCCGACAAAGCGATAGCCCTATTAAAGCAATTAGGTACGCCATGCCTTATCCATCAGCCAAAATACTCCATGTTCGTTCGCGACGCGGAAGAGGGTTTGTTGGATGTGCTGGAAAAAGACGGCGTAGGCTGTATCCCTTTCTCGCCATTGGCGCAGGGCCTGCTAACCAATAAATACCTGCACGGTATTCCAGAGGATTCGCGTGCGGCAAAATCAACCGGCTTTTTACAAACCAGCCAGGTAACTGATGAAGTTATCGGTAAAATAAAGTCGCTGAACGAATTAGCTGTACAACGCGGCCAAACCCTCGCGCAAATGGCATTAGCCTGGTTGCTTAAAGACGCGCGCGTTACGTCGGTGCTAATCGGTGCCAGCAGAGTTGAGCAGTTAGCCGACTCGTTAAAAGCACTGGATAATATTGATTTTTCTGCGGGTGAACTGCAAAAGATAGAGGGAATATTGGGATAGTAGATCATTGAAAGTTCCGGTGAGCGCACCTGCACCAGGGATATAATATACTTCCCCGCTGGCGGTGTCCCCACCGCCAGCTTACAAAGGCATATTTAAGGCAACTTAAATATGCCTTTTGCTTTAACAATAATTAACATTGGGCGTCTAAAATCTTTCGCATATAACATCCATCTTAGTAAAAACTTTATCCTACCTGATGAAATCACCCCTATTCCTTGCATTTATATTGTTTTTCTCGCTTAAATTATCGGCGCAGGACGCCACCATCAGCGGAAAAATAACCGCCGAAGACGGCAAGCCCATCCCTTTTGCTACTGTTTATATAAAAAGCACCACCAAAGGCACATCTGCAAACAGCGAGGGCGAATACAGTATCAATTTAAAAAGCGGCACTTACGATATCCAATTTAAAGCCATCGGCTACCGACAGGAAAGCCGCAAGGTAGAACTAAAGGCCAGCCAAAGCATCAGTGTTGTTTTAAAGAACGAAGACTACCAGATAAAGGAGGTAACCGTACGCGTTGGTAGCGAAGACCCTGCATACGCTATCATTCGCAAGGCCATAAAAAAGCGTAAGGGCTACTTAAACGCCGTGAATGCCTATACCTGCGAGGTTTATATAAAAGGGCTGCAAAAACTTCTGGCAGCGCCAAAAAAGTTTTTGATGTTTGATGTGGAGAAGGCTACCCGCGAGGCCGGTTTGGATAGTAACCGCAGGGGTATTGTTTACCTGTCCGAGTCGCAATCCAAACTGAGCTTTATGCGGCCGGATAATATCCACGAGGAGATCATTTCTTCCAAAGTTTCGGGCAGCAACCGGGCGTTCAGCTTTAACCGGGCATCAGACCTGAGCGTAAACTTTTACGAGAACTCGCAGGTTTGGCAGGGATTGAGCAATCGCCCGTTGGTATCGCCCATTGCCGATAACGCGCTTTTTTATTACCGGTATCAGTGGATGGGCATTTCGATAGAGAATGGCGAAACCATCAACAAAATAAAAGTTACCCCCCGCCGCGAGCACGACCCATGCTTCAGCGGCTACATTTACATATTGGACGATAGCTGGCGTATGCAAGGCCTTGCGCTATCGATCACCAAAAAATCGAACATTAATTTTGTGGATACCCTAACCGTAAACCAGGAGTTTGTGCCGGTTACGGGCAATGTGTGGATGCCGTCCTCCCTTAAATTTGAGTTTACCGGCGGCTTATTCGGCTTCCGTATCGGCGGGTATTATATCTCGATATACAAAGATTATGACATTAACCCCGCTTTGGATAGGAAGCAGTTTGCCGAAGTGCTGCGTATCACCAAAGGCATAAACAAAAAAGATTCGGCCTTTTGGGAGCAACAGCGCCCCATCCCGCTAACACTGGAAGAAAAAACCGACTATACAAAAAAGGCTGTGCTGGCAGCCAAGCGCGAATCTAAACCCTACCTCGACTCGCTCGACAAAGAGAACAACAAAGTAAGCTTTACAAAACTGCTTTTAAGCGGCTACAACCACCGCAACCGGTACAATCATGAGTCATACAACTTCAGCTCCATCATCAATTCGGTTTACTACAACACCGTGCAGGGCCTCGCGCTGGATTATGGTGCTTCGTACACCAAGGGCTTAGATAGTGTAAACCGATTCCTTTCTACCAAATATTACTCGGTATACGGGCGGGCAGGTTACGGTTTTGCCAATCATATTTTCACGGGCAGCGCCGGCATTACGCTATCCAACGGCCCTACCATCTTCAACGTAAGTGGTGGCTCGGGCATAGTGGATATGAACGACCGCCAGCCAATTACCCGCTTTATGACCACCGCTTACAGTTTGCTTAACCGCGAGAACTTTCAAAAGCTTTATCAAAAGCAATATGTATCGGCAAGCCTATCCACCCGCATCAGCGGCGGCTGGCGCGCAAGCGGCACTGTTGAATGGGCTGACAGGCAATGGCTGCCTAACACGGCAAA
Organism: Mucilaginibacter gilvus; assembly: GCF_004054195.1. Taxonomy (GTDB): domain Bacteria; phylum Bacteroidota; class Bacteroidia; order Sphingobacteriales; family Sphingobacteriaceae; genus Mucilaginibacter; species Mucilaginibacter gilvus. The sequence continues at coordinate 320,727 of NZ_SBIW01000001.1, forward strand.
CTATAGCCTCTTTCACCCAAAGGGGAATGAATTCACATCCAACAACCCTTTAAACCCGGCTGTAGATGCGCCCCTGTTCCCGCAAAATCAATCTTTTAAACTGAGTTTGCGTACCTCGTACGATTTCAGCAACAAGTACGAGACCTATCCAAACGGCAGGCGCTACCTTCCCTCCAAATACCCTACCATCGGTATTAACATAACCAAAGGCATTAAAAATGTATTGGGTTCGGATGTGGATTACACCCTGCTTTCTGCGGATATATCGAAATCCGATATCCCGCTGGGTTTTTACGGCAAAACGAGTTTTTATGTAGGCGTGGGTAAATTCTTTAATGCCAGCAGCCTGTTTTATACCGATTACCAGCACTTCTCTGGCAACCAGGTATTATTATACAATTCAGGCATCAATCATTTTTTACTACTCGATTATTACCGCTATAGCACCGGCGACAAATACCTCGAAGGGCACCTGGAGCATAATTTCTCAGGCTTTATTACCAATAAGATCCCGCTGATCCGCAAGCTGAAACTACAGGAGATATTTGATGTAAATTACCTCTACACCCCTACTTTAAAGCATTATACCGAATTGGGCTTTGGCTTGCAAACCAACACGGGCATCCGGGTGATGTATGGCATGGCCTTTAACCAAGGCGGCAAGGTGGATAATGCGCTGCGGATAGGGGTCAGTTTTTAGTGGTGAGTGGTGAGTGGTGAGTGGTGAGTGGTGAGTGGTGAGTGGTGAGTGGTGAGTGGTGAGTGGTGAGTGGAACGCATCTCGCTTCAAATGTGTTTGCATTATTGGAAAATAAACCCTTAAATTTATTTCAACAAAATCAACCTCTGTTATGATCTTTAAAAACGCCATTAGCTGGTTCGAGATACCCGCAGCAGATATCAGCCGTGCTCAAAAATTTTACGAAACCATTTTTGATATCGAGATGATCCCGATGGAGATGCCCGGCTTCGAGATGCGGATGTTCCCCATCGAGAACCCGATGGAAAATGTAGGTGGTGCCATTTGTAAAAGCGGCGATTTTTATAAACCATCTCCAGATAGCGGGCCAGTAGTTTACCTGAACGCCAACCCGGATGTACAGATCACCTTAGACAAGGTAGAAGCAGCCGGCGGTAAAATTGTAGTACCCAAAACAGAAATATCTCCCGAATATGGTTTCATGGCTGTATTTATAGATAGCGAAGGAAACCGGGTAGCCTTACATTCGGTACCGGCAGGGGTAGCTGAGTAAGCAGTGCGATAGGTCTTCGACAAGCTCAGACTGAGATGCTGGATGTGTCATGGTGAGCCAGGCGAACCATTAACGAACTGTGCCGTGCGTACGAGTATTCGACAAGCTCAGACCGACATGCTGGACGTGTCATGGTGAGCCTGGCGAACCATTAACGAACTGTGCCGTGCGTACGAGTCTTCGACAGACTTAGACTGACGAGAATTCTTTCCTCATCCTTACAATCCCCAGCACTTCGCCATCTGGCAATTGAGCATCAATCCGTTCAACAGCCATATAGCCCATTACCTCATAAAGTGGCACGCCAGGTAAAGTTGCGCCCAGTTCCATTACCGTAAACCCGTTTGAGCGGGCGGCATCTTCGCAGGCGGTTATCAGTTGCCTGCCTATCCCTTGCCGGGCAAAATTGGGATGTACAAAAAAAGCGCGGATGCGTGCGGCATCTGTTGACGGGTCGAGCAGCGGGTCTTCAACTTCCTTATGCTGGTCGCCGCCGAAGAGGGTGTTGCGTTTGCTCCATCCGCCGCAGGCAGCAATAACGCCATCTCTTTCAACCACGTAATAGGTACCATCAATCACCAATTGGCTATCCACCCCGAAAATATATTTGATCGCGCTCTCTATCTGTGCTTCGGTATAATAACCCCTGCTTAATCCGCGTACAGATTCTGCTATGAGTTGTTGCAAAGTTGGAACGTCGTTGAATGTGGCTAATCGTATCATGCCTCCCAATCCCCTAAAGGGGGAGCTTTTGATTTGCAAGGTAAGCATAACTATAAAAAATCTGAAATTGAAAATTCGACATTCGAAATCTTCTCAAATTTCCCCTTAAAAACCTATCTTTGCCCATGCAAGAAAAAATCCTCATTCTTGACTTCGGTTCGCAGTTTACCCAGCTTATCGCGCGCCGTGTCAGGGAACTCAACATCTACTGCGAGATCCACCCCTTTAACAAAGTTCCTGAAGTTGACCAAAGTGTAAAAGGTATCATTCTTTCGGGCAGTCCATATTCTGTTCGCCAGGACGATGCACCACATTTCGAATTTGTAAAACATCATAAAACGCTCCCTATTTTAGGCGTTTGCTATGGCGCGCAATACATCGCGCATTTCCATGGCGGCGAGGTTTTAGCTTCCAGCACAAGGGAATATGGCCGTGCCAATTTGGATTATATTAAAGAAGGCAACCCGCTGTTTAAGGATGTACCAAAGGAATCGCAGGTGTGGATGTCCCATGCGGATACTATTGCTACGATCTCCGATGATTTTGACATCATTGCCAGCACCGATAGCGTAAAAGTTGCGGCATACCAGGTAACCGGTACGCAAACTTACGGCATCCAGTTCCACCCCGAGGTAACGCACAGTATCGACGGAAAACAATTGCTGCAGAACTTCCTGGTAGACATTTGCGGATGCAGCCAGGATTGGACGCCCGATTCGTTCATCGAAACTACCATTGCCGAGTTGAAAGCTAAGTTAGGTGATGATAAAGTTGTATTAGGCTTATCAGGCGGTGTGGATTCATCTGTTGCGGCGGTATTGCTGCACCAGGCCATCGGCGCTAACCTGCACTGTATATTTGTAGATAACGGCCTGCTGCGGAAGGACGAATACCAATCTGTTTTGGATTCGTACCAGCACATGGGGCTCAACATAAAAGGCATTGATGCCAAGCAGCGTTTTTACGACGCGCTGGCCGGCTTAACCGATCCGGAGAAGAAACGCAAAGCCATTGGCCGCGTATTCATCGAGGTGTTTGATGATGCCGCGCACGAGGTACAGGGCGTAAGCTGGCTGGGTCAGGGTACTATTTACCCGGATGTTATTGAGTCGGTTTCGGTGAAGGGGCCATCGGCCACCATCAAATCACACCACAACGTTGGGGGCTTGCCTGATTTTATGAAATTGAAGGTGGTTGAGCCTTTAAACACCTTGTTTAAAGATGAAGTACGCCGTGTGGGTAAAGCCTTAGGCATCGACCCGAATATATTAGGCCGCCACCCTTTCCCGGGCCCGGGCTTGGCTATCAGGATCTTAGGCGACATCACACCAGAGAAAGTTGATATTTTACAACAGGCAGATGCGATTTATATCAACAATTTGCGCTCTGCGGGTGTTTACGATAGTGTTTGGCAGGCTGGTGCCATATATTTACCGGTACAATCGGTAGGTGTTATGGGCGATGAGCGCACTTACGAGAACGTAATTTGCCTCCGCGCTGTAGAATCGGTAGATGGTATGACGGCAGATTGGTGCCACTTACCGTATAACCTGCTGGCCAAGATCTCTAACGAGATCATCAACAACGTAAAAGGAATTAACCGGGTAGTATATGACATTAGTTCGAAACCACCGGCCACCATTGAGTGGGAATAAGTGGTTTATTTTATTAGTAGCACTTTTGGTGGGCGCCTGCTCGCCAAAAGTGCGTACCGTACCCGTTGCTACCAAACCCGCAGCCGAAAAACCGGTTGCAAAGCCCGAAAAAGCACCCGAAAAACCTAAACCCGCAGAGGCTAAATCTTCGGTAGTATCGCTTATTTTACCTTTGAGCTTGGATAAGCTTGCGCCCGGGCAAAGCTACAGTTCTGCCGATCTGAAAAAGGCGAACATGTCGGTAGAATATTACCAGGGCTTTAAGTTGGCGCTGGATTCTGTAGCTACGGACGGACCCAACTTTAAACTACAGGTTTACGATAGTAAGGATGATGCCGCTATACACAGCCTCGGGTTGAACCCACAGGTAAAAAATGGCGACCTGATTGTCGGGCCGATATTCCCGGAGGATATCAGGCTGTTCGCGGGTATGTTCAATTACTCGCGTAAGCCCATTGTATCACCATTATCACCGGCTTCTCCAACCCTGTTCAACAACCAAAATTTGGTTACCATGACACCGCCGCTGGAGTACCATGCTAAAGGCGCCGCAACTTACATAGCCACAAAACTGAAACCGAAGAAGGTTTACATCCTGAACTCTGGCTTTAGCGACGAGAAGCTTTACACCGTTCCTTTCAAACGCACTATAGATAGCCTGAGCAAACGCAAGATCCAGGTAGTGAACTTTACCGTTGTGCGTGGCGATCTAACTCCATTGGTAGCTCAATTAAACAATAAAGAGCAAAGTGTTTTTTTAGTACCTTCAACCAAACAGGCGTTTTTAATGGTGACCTTAAAATCATTAGATACTTTATCAAGGAGATTCCCGGTTACCGTGTTTGGGCATCCCAACTGGGAAAAGTTCGCATTTTTAAAAGCTAACTTGCTTCAGCGCCTCAAAACGCATATCACCAGTACTGATAAGGTAGATTACAAATCGCCCGAGGCCAATGCCTTTATTCGCCTGTACCGCAGAGTATACCGTACCGACCCTACCGATTTCGCCATAAAAGGCTTTGATGAGGGACTTTACTTTGGGCAGCTTTTGGCTCGCGATGATGATAGCTACCGCCGCGTAGAGCAGAACGATTTTACAGGGCTACACAACAGCTTCCATTTTGAAAAGAAGCCGGGGCAAGGCTGGATAAATACCCACGTGGATATCCTCCGTTACGAAAACTTTGAACTTAAACCCGTGCAATGAAAGCCATAAACCAGCTTAAAACATTTCAGCGCATTTTGGGTGATTACCCGGCAGACACGCCTTTAGGCAAATTTCTCCCCGGCTTTTACAGGCAAAACAAACAAATGGGCAGCACCGACCGTAAGGTTGCGAGCCGTTTAATATACAACTACTTCCGTTTAGGCAAGGCTCTTTACAATACCACTACCGAAGACCGGCTGATGGTTGCCGAATTTTTGTGCAACACACAAACCAACTCCTTTCTGCAACATTTTAAACCCGAATGGGCTGCCTGCATAGGCTTTGGCATTGATGAAAAGATAAACCTCGTAAAAACCTCCCACCCCGATTTCAAACTGGAAGACGTATTTCCCTGGACTTCGCAGCTATCCGCAGGAATCGAAAAAGACGCTTACTTAAAATCGTTTTTTGTGCAGCCCGATCTGTACATCCGAATGGCTAAAGGTTTTGAGGCACAAGTAAAGGCCGAATTAACTAAGGCATCAGTTATATTTAAGGATGAAGGGAACGGCTGCTTATCGTTACCCAACGGCACCCGTTTAGAAACCATTTTTGCCAAACAGCATTGGTACGAGGTGCAGGATTATTCGTCGCAACAGACCGCAAATTACTTTAAACCGCAAAAATGGGATAGCTGGTGGGATGCCTGCGCGGCGTCGGGTGGTAAATCACTCCTGTTGCATAGCCTGCAACCTGATATCAAGCTCGTTGTATCAGACATCCGCGAATCTATCCTGTCCAATTTAGATGAGCGTTTTAAGCAGGCGGGTTTGCGCAAGTACCAAAAGAAACTGATGGACCTTACCGAGAACAACGAGCAGCTCCTCTATCAGTATGCTTTCGATGGTATTATACTTGATGCGCCATGCAGCGGCTCGGGCACCTGGGGGCGCACCCCGGAGATGATCAGCCAGTTTGATATTCACAAAGCCGATTTCTTTAAGCGCCTGCAGCAAAGCATTATCACCAATGTAGTGAAACACCTTAAGCCCGGTAAACCTATTATCTACATTACCTGCTCGGCCTTTAAAGCCGAGAACGAGGACGCCGTAGATTTTATGGTGAAGCATTTAGGCCTCAAATTGGAAGAAATGCAGGTACTAAAAGGCTATGAACGCAAAGCAGATACCATGTTTGTAGCGAGGCTGACAGGCAAAGCAACGACCCCCCAACCCCCTGAAGGGGGAGCTTTTGAAGAGCTGAGTTAACCACCACAATACGTACAGTTCAGACGAACCCAGCGACACCAAAAAACCGGCATCAGTAACGTTCGGTTAGCAAAGGCTCTGATCAATCACTAACTTTCATAGAACGGGACGTGGCCGGCGCTTTTCTTTGGTTCGTTTCTTTTGGTGTCAAAAGAAATGAACATCCACAGGCTTAGCATAATTTACTACCCAGCTCCTAACAGCGCACTAATCGATTAACAATTTACGTAGAGCTTGATTCGTCCCCCCCATCACGCCTAAGTTTTAAGGGGGTGTTAAAATATGTTAATCTTTTCATTATTTGCCCTTTACCTCCCTACATTAGGGTATTAAACTTTCAACCTATGCTGCAAAACTACTTCATCATCGCATGGCGTAACATTATCAAGCACAAGCTTTTCTCGCTCATCAATATATTCGGGTTATCGGTAGGCATTGCTTTTACCATGCTGGTTGGCTCCTATGTTTGGCACGAAGCAAGCGTCAATTCAGATCTGAAGAACGCCGAAAACCAATACATCATCCAAAGCAAATGGAGAGACCCAAACATGGGCTACGCGTTGCAGGCGCTGGCACCTATGCCCAAAGCCCTGAAGGATGGATACCCAACATTGGTAGCCAATTACTACCATTGGGACGGGGTAAGTTCAAACGTAACCAAAGGTGATAAACACTTTAGGGAAAGCCTGCAGGTGGGCGACAGCACCTTCTTAGTCACCTACGGTTTTAAACTGCTGCATGGCGACGCCAGCACCGCGTTAAACGATGCGTTTTCGGTTGTGATAACCGAAGACAAGGCTATCAAATATTTCGGCAAAACCGATGTGATAGGCGAAACCCTGAGCATCGAAAACTTTAAAGGCGATAAGCACGATTTTGTGGTACAGGGTGTATTGGATAAACTGAGCAAAAACTCAGTAACTAACGTAATTGAGCAGAGTAACAGCACTTTCTTTTTACCCGGCGCGGCTGCAAAGTTTATCGGCAGGAGTTTAGACGGCTGGAATAATACCGTTGTTGTTGGCCTGGTAGAACTTCGCCCCGGCGTAAAACCCGAAGCACTTAACGGCCCCATGCTCAGCCTTATGAAAAAGAATGCGCCAGAGCAAATTAGCGCCAATCTTACCCCCTACCTTGTCCCTTTGTCTAAGTATTATCTGGAAAACAACAACGGACTGGTGAAAAAGATGCTTTACACGTTATCATTTATCGCACTGTTTATTTTGCTGATGGCGGTTATCAACTTTGTAAATATCTGCATCAGTCGTTCCTCGCAGCGCATGAAGGAGATGGGCATCCGCAAAGTGTTGGGCGGATTAAGGAAGCAGCTCATCTGGCAATTCCTTACCGAATCGGTGTTAATGGTATTTATTGCAACGGTTGTAGCTTTAGGTATTTATGCCCTGGGCAGGCCGTATTTTGCCGAGCTGTTGGCTACCGATATTAAAGGCTTGTTTTCATTCCCACTCTATTTTTACCCGCTGCCTTTTGCGTTGGCATTGGTTATAGGCCTTATTGCCGGCCTATACCCCGCGCTGGTATTATCATCGCTTAAATCAGTGGACTCATTAAAAGGCAAACTGAACCAAGTGAAGGATAACGTGATCTTCCGCAAGGCACTTATTGCCTTCCAGTTTGCTACGGCTGCTGTGGTGCTCATTAGCGCTATGGTAGTTTCCAAACAAATAAACCTGTTCTTTAGCAAAAGCCTGGGTTACGATAAAGATTATGTGGTTTACGCCCAATTACCGCGCGATTGGAGCAAACCCGGCGTGCAAAAAATGGAGGGCATCAAGTACCGGTTGGCACAATTACCGCAGGTCAGTTCAGTATCCCTTTCCTGGGAAATACCAGATGGCAACAACGGTGGCAGCTTCCGTGCCACTAAAATAGACGCTGATTCCGCAGCAGGCTTTTCATCTCAAACATTGATGGCAGATAACCAATATGCCGCCACCTACGGATTAAAGATAAAAGCCGGCCAATTTTTCATGCCGCAATACGTGCAGGCCGATTCGGCCAAAGTCGTTATTAACGAAACACAGGCTAAAGCGCTTGGCTTTACCAATCCAAATGATGCCATTGGGAAGCAGTTCAAAGCCATCGGCAGCCCCGACCCACTATCCATCTGCGGCGTAGTTGCCGATTTTCAGTTTGGGTCGATGCAGGGCAAAATACAGCCCGTTACCTTCTACAATGTAAATCAAACCACTTTTTACCGCTATTTCTCCGTTAAACTCCGCCCGGGCAATATCCAAAACAGCCTGAAAATTCTCCAAAAGAAATGGGCCGAGGTAATGCCCGGCGCACCATTCGAATATAATTTTATGGACGATGCCCTCGCCAAAATGTACAAAACCGAACTGCAGTTAAAGCACGCCGCCTACCTGGCAACAGGCCTGTCTATCATTATTGTGCTGTTGGGTGTGCTTGGCCTTATCTCGCTAAGCATTCAAAAGCGCACCAAAGAAATAGGCATCCGTAAGGTATTGGGCTCATCGGTAAACCATGTGATGATGCTGTTTATGAAAGATTTTTTAGGAACAGTAGTTATCGCCGGTTTGGTTGCCTGCCCGCTGGCTTATTACCTGATGCAGCACTGGCTGGATAACTACGCTTATAAAATAAGCCTTACACCAATGCCCTTCGTAATTGCGGTGCTTGCATTAACCTTTGTTACAGCGGTGCTCATCTGCATACAAACTGTTAAAGCTGCACTGGCGAACCCGGTGAAGAGTTTGCGGAGTGAGTAAGGCAATTTGAAAATGAGATGATTTGATGATTTGAAGATTCTGATTAAAGAATTTTCAAATCATCTTATTTTCAAATCTTCAAATTGTTTCATTTGGCAACTCCCATAAAATAAGCAATAAGGAGGCAAGCCGCGCAAAAGATAACGATAAAGCTAAACACGAATGTAAAGATGCTTAAGCCGTTGCTGTACTTGTTTTGCGACCGTACCAGCATCTTCTTCACAGCAGAAGCAATCAGCATGGCCAGGAATATTGCAACCGACAAGATAAGGATAAGGGCGAGCAGTATCATTTGTATTGATTTACATTTTTGACTTAGCCAAATAAGCCGAAGCTATCCCACCGCCAATTAAGCCGATAGGCAAAATAACTACGCCGGGAACAAGGACATAAGAAATAATAGCCAATGCCACCCCTATACCTACCCGAATTAAAGCGACATTATAAAAGGGAGTTTGCTCGCTCACCGCATCAATCTGTTGCTGGATGCTGAGGTTTTTGATAACCTGGACGATGAGATCCTCCGGAATACCCATTTTATCTAACCTCGAACGTATCACTTCGTTATCATAGCCTGCTTTTTTCAACTTACTCCCTTCGAGGTAAGCTTTGTTTTTTAATCCTTCGTCCATATTGTAATTTTGGTTAACTCGTTCCTCTATTTCTTCGAATACTACCGCTGTTTGATTCGCTGGATTCCATTCTCTCAGTTCATTAATCTCATGTTCATTTTTACACTCGATCAATAGGCCTGTGTTTATTTTATTGGCAGAAGGATTCAATACGGCTTCCACCCCGGCGATTTTCCTATGCCATATATAATATGGCGTAACAAACTCGATTGTATTCCCCACCAATGGAGTGCCTTCCTTTATATAGCCGGCAAAAACAAGCCCACGGCCTGTAATTTTAAATGTTTCGGCAATCACAAACGTCCCAGCCATCTTGGCGGATATAGTACTAATATATTGCTTCGCAACACATTCCGCTGTTTTTCTTGAAGCTTCCCCACTTATAAAACGCTCATCTGTGCTATTAGAGTCGTTTATTATGGCCCCTCCTTTTTGTATATCGTAAACACGCCACCACCAATAATCCTCATCCATCCATTCGGCACGTAACATTAAGCCACACCACTCGGCTGTGCAATCATCCAAAAGGTCGCCTGTCCAAATAATTGGCTCATCTGCACGCGTCTTTCTTTGGTAACTATCCATACATTTTACAATCCCGAATTACTCCTAAACAATTTTATCGCGATAGCCAATAATATCACCCCGAAAGCTTTCCTCAAAATATGCAAGCCTGTTTTGCCGAAAAGCTTCTCCAGCCATTGCACGTTCTTGAGCACCAGGTAAACAAACAGGGTGTTTACAATGATACCTACTATGATATTCTGAGTTTGATACTGCGATTTGAGGGAAAGCAACGTAGTCATGGTACCGGCGCCGGCTATAAGCGGGAAAGCAAGCGGAACGATAGATACGGACTCGGGCACCTCCTCCTTAAAAAAGTCGACGCCCAACACCATCTCCAGCGCAATGATAAATATGACGATAGAACCCGCTATGGCGAACGAAGAGATGTCGAGCCCGATAATGGCAAGTAACTCATCACCCACAAATAGAAACGCGATCATCAGCACTAAAACCGCGATGCTTGCCTTCTCCGATTCGATATGGCCCGAACGCTGCCTTAACTGGATGATAACGGGGATAGCGCCAAGGATATCAATAATGGCAAAGAGGATCATCGTTACCGACAGGATCTCTTTAAAAATGAAGTGTGGCATGGGCGTTCGGTTTTTATTCTCTCGACTTTAAGCGAATACTGAACAAAAATGCAATTAAAATATATAACGCAGATAAAAAGAAGATACTATGCACCGATATAGCCGTAATTAAACCCGCGGTAACCGGCCCTAAGGTCTGTCCAATAGAGGCGTAGGACTGATTGATGCCCATCACCTCGCCTTTTTCGGAGTCATTGTTATGGTCGGCAATGATAGCGTTGAGCATGGGGTTACGCAAGCCGTTGAACAAGCCGTATAAGCCCATGCCAACAGCAAACAGAACCATACCTGTAGCAAATCCCGTTAGGATCATCATACCCAGGCATACGAGGGTAGAGAGCATCAGGATCAAAGCCTGAGATGTAATGAGTTTTTTGATGAGCGGCACGGCAAGTTGCATCAGGATCCCGGTTACACCGAAACCCGCGTACATCAGCCCGATCTTGGTTGGGTTAATCTTCAAAACATCTACCGTAAAAGTTTGAAAACCGATGATCATGGTGAACTGCGCCATCGTGAGCAAAAAGCCAACGAATACTGCGGTGCCAATTACCGGCTTCTTCATTACGGTTATTAGGGAGATAAAGTTGAAGTTATGTCCCTTATCCTTACTCTTCCCATCTTTCGTCTTCTTATTGGTTTCTTCCAACAGAAAGATAGTAAGCAACACACCTACCATAGCTATCCCCGCTGCAAAGAAGAAAGGCACCTTCTCGCCAAAATTGCTGAGCACGCCGCCCACAGCAGGGCCTATCACAAAGCCAAACCCAAATGCCGACCCCAGGATCCCGAAATTTTTGGCGCGGTCTTTTGCGGAAGATATATCCGATACCATAGCTTGCGCCACAGAGATGTTTCCACCTGTAATACCGTCTAATATTCGCGCGGCAAAAAGCAATATTAGGCTATTGGCCAGGCCAAACATGAGGAATGATACACAGGTCCCCACCAGGCTAATGGCCAGCAAAGGCTTCCGCCCAAACCTGTCAGACAGCGAACCCAGTACCGGCGTAGCAAAAAACTGCGCGATGGAAAACGCCGCTGTAAGCAAGCCAATAGTTTGCTCTGTAACGCCGAATTTTTTGCCATAAGAGTACAGCAGCGGTACAATAATACCGAAGCCCATGGAATTGATCACCGAAATAAATACAAGCACCCAGAGCGTTTTGCTGGCTTTCATCTGCTACAAAAGGGTTGAAAACAAAAAAGGTTCTGCGTTTAACAGAACCTTTTTTGTTTTATCAATTTTATAACGGTAACTACTTGGTATCAGAATAACCGCTTACACCCTGTGCAATGTTTTTTCTAACAAGCGAATGCTTTTTACTATATACAAAATAAATAATAAGCCCTATAACCATCCATATTACTAAACGTATCCAGGTATCGCCAGGTAATGAAACCATCATGGCAATACAGATCAATATACCGGCTATCGGCACAAATGGCACCCACGGTGTCCTGAACGGGCGCGGAGTATTTGGATCACTTTTACGCATTACCATTACGCCAATACAAACCAGTACGAATGCAAACAGCGTACCTATCGACACCATTTCGCCTACAATTTTCACCGGTACAAATGCAGCAAACAAGCTCACAAAAACAGCGAAAAATAAGTTCGCCACGTACGGAGTTTGAAATGTGGGGTGTACTTTGGAGAATACTTTAGGCATAAGGCCGTCTTTAGACATAGTGAAGAATATACGCGACTGCCCCATAAGCATCACCAGGATAACCGAAGTATAACCGGCCAATATGGCTATGATAACTGCTTTTTCTAACCAAACGTAACCCATTGCATGGATTGCCACAGCAACGGGTGCAGCACTGCCTTTAAATTCTGTGTATTTAACTACACCCGTCATTACGTGAGAGAATAGTACATACAGAACGGTACACACCAGTAAGGAACCGATAATGCCGATAGGCATGCCCTTTTTAGGGTCTTTAGCTTCCTGTGCGGCTGTTGATACGGCATCAAAACCAATAAATGCAAAAAACACCACTCCCGCGCCACGCAGTATGCCGGATACGCCAAACTCACCAAATGTGCCCGTATTTGCAGGGATATATGGAATATGGTTTTCCGGTTTGATGAGTGGCCATCCTACAGCGATAAAAACCAATACAACTGCAACCTTTAAAATAACGAGTGTATTGTTTACAAAAGCCGATTCTTTATTTCCTCTTATCAGCAATAGCGAAAGGCATACAATAATGAAAACAGCAGGCAGGTTACAATAACCGCTAATAACGCTACCATCGGCCATGGTTACATGTTCCCATGGCGACATGGTCCATTGCGGGGGTATTTGCATACCAAAGAGATGCAGAAACTTAGTAAGGTATTGCGACCAGCTGATAGAAACCGTTGCCGCGCCCAGCGCGTATTCTAAAACAAGGTCCCAGCCAATTATCCAGGCCACAAACTCGCCCATAGTAGCATAAGAGTAAGTATATGCCGAGCCTGCAATAGGTATCATACTGGCGAACTCCGCATAGCATAAGCCTGCAAAAGCACAACCAATGGCACCAATAATAAATGAAATAGTAACGGCGGGGCCTGCATTATTTGCCGCAGCCAAACCAGTCAGTGAAAATAAACCAGCACCTATAATGGCGCCTATTCCCATAGTCACCAGGTTAAAACTGCTTAACGTTCGTTTTAAGGTTCCTTCGCCACTTTGCGCGGCTTCTTTTAATAGTAAATCAAGAGGTTTTTTAAATCGCATACCTATCAGTTAAAGTTGTTCAAACGTACTTAAATTTATTGAAAAGATAAAGAGCAGAATGTAACAACAGTATGGTTGTTATAAACAGAATTAAAAGTTGAAGAAAATGCATTTCGGGGGAGGAAAAGACAAAGGATTAAGGACTAAAGATAAAGATTGAAAAAAATCTAATAATTAAGGAATTTGGGGTGAGTTCTTCCCGTCTTTTATCTTTCCTCTCTTGGTGTTTCTATCTAACAAGGGCGATGCCTGCGGCCCGGGCTTTACGTTGCAACTCCTCATTCCGCGCCGCTGATAGAAGCGGCCCTCCGTTCCGGGGTTTCCACTGCAATCCCTATCGCGGGTATGGCGGCGAGTATGTTGCGGTGAGGACACCGCAATCGGGGTGGGCGGGAAAGAATTTACTCTCCCCCTTTTGCGGTGTCCTCACCGCAAAGCCCCAATTTCATGGCAATGCTTTAAACAAAACCACGGCGTTAGCACCACGTTCATCAGTATCATCAACACGCCCAAAAATCCGTTAAACTTCCCGCCCATCCTCAACAGAATTATTCCCAATACAACCCCTCCTATCAACATCATAGCGGCATCAATGTAAGTGAGTATATCCGGGTCGGGCGGGTAAAAGTCAATGTTCAACAGCCCGAGGGTATCCGGCAGGTAGAGGTAGATATCGTACAGGCAGAGGAAGTAGACAATTGATTTTAATATCGGCTTTCGGTTCATTGCCCAGCAAGTTACCAAACTTTCGCCCACAAAAAAAGCCCCAACTTCCGTCGGGGCTTTCCAATATCTCAACAGAAAAAAACTACAACTTCTTATCCACATGCACTACATGCACGTTCATAGATTGTACTTTCTCTTGTTTCTGCATCATTTTGTTTGTCGCATCGGCAGTGTTTAAGTGCGGTGCAATAACCAGGGAAACGATAGACATCAGTTTGATCAGGATGTTCATCGATGGACCCGAGGTATCTTTAAAAGGATCACCCACAGTATCACCGGTTACAGATGCCTTATGCGGTTCAGATTTTTTGTAATAGATCTCGCCGTTTATCTCCACGCCTTTCTCGAAAGATTTTTTTGCGTTATCCCATGCACCGCCTGCGTTGCTCTGGAAGATGCCCATCAGCACGCCGCTTACAGTAACACCAGCCAATAAGCCGCCCAATACCTCAGGACCAAAGATAAAGCCAACCACAATTGGCGTAATTAAAGCGATAAGTCCCGGTGCAACCATCTCGCGGATAGATGCCTTGGTGGAGATCTCCACGCATTTTTCGTACTCAGGGCGTGCCTTGTACTCCATAATACCCGGTATCTCGCGGAACTGGCGTCTTACCTCTTCTACCATGGCCATTGCCGCGCGGCCCACTGCCGAAATACACAACGCCGAGAAGATGAAAGGGATCATCCCCCCCACAAATAGGCCGGCCAAAACGTTGGCCTTATAAATATCAATATGCTCGATGCCTGCAACACCCACAAAGGCGGCAAACAAGGCTAACGAAGTTAATGCCGCAGAAGCGATAGCGAAACCTTTACCGGTAGCAGCGGTAGTGTTACCTACAGCATCGAGGTTATCGGTACGGCCACGAACTTCTTCGGGTAAGCGGCTCATCTCGGCAATACCACCGGCGTTATCTGCTATTGGGCCAAATGCATCGATAGCTAACTGCATAGCTGTAGTGGCCATCATACCGGCGGCGGCGATAGCCACACCATACAGGCCTGCAAAAAAGTAAGAACCGTAAATACCGGCAGCCAATACCAAAATTGGCAACACGGTAGATTCCATCCCCACAGCCAAACCGCCGATGATGTTGGTAGCATGGCCCGTTGCCGATTGCCTGATGATGCTCATCACCGGGCGTTTACCCATGGCGGTATAGTATTCGGTAATGATAGACATCAAGGTACCTACAACCAAACCCACCATAATGGAACCAAAAACACCGTTTTTGGTGAACACAAGGCTGCCCGGCTTTAACTCATGCGTATTATGATTGATTTCATCACGTATCATAAAAAAACTGTCATTAGGCAACATCCACTGTACTAAAAAATAAGTAGCAATTGCTGTTAGCACAATAGACGACCAGTTACCAATGTTCAGCGCTTTTTGCACGCTGTCTGTTTCGTTTTTAATTTTTACCAGCGATGCGCCTACGATAGAGAATATCAGGCCTAAACCTGCAATTACCATCGGCAACAAAACCGGCGCAATACCACCAAAAGAATCGTTAGATACAATTTCGCGGCCCAAAACCATGGTAGCCAGCATAGTGGCTACATACGAGCCAAAAAGATCGGCACCCATCCCTGCTACATCACCCACATTATCACCTACGTTATCGGCAATGGTAGCAGGGTTACGCACATCATCTTCGGGGATGCCGGCTTCAACCTTACCTACCAAATCGGCACCTACGTCTGCTGCTTTGGTGTAAATACCGCCGCCTACACGAGCAAAAAGCGCGATAGATTCGGCACCTAAAGAGAAACCCGCCAAAACATCAAGTGCTTTCGCCATGTGTTCGCCGTTAACGGTTGCGCCCGGTACGCTGGTTACGTACATCGTATAAAAAACAATAAATAACGACCCTAAGCCAATAATTGCGAGGCCTGCAACGCCAAGGCCCATAACCGTACCACCCGTAAACGATACTTTCAGTGCCTGCGCTAAACTGGTTTTAGCAGCTTGTGTAGTACGTACGTTTGATTTGGTAGCTATGCGCATACCCAAATAGCCTGCAAAGGCAGATAAGAAAGCGCCTATCAGAAATGATATAGCGATAACAGGGCTGGAAGTAGCAACGGTAGTACCGCTCCAAGCCAATAATAAGCCTGCAACTACAACAAAGTAGCTCAGTACCTTCCACTCGGCGCGTAGAAAGGCCATTGCGCCATCGGCAATGTAGCCGGCAAGTTCGTTCATTGATGCGTCGCCGGTTTCCTGTTTGGTAACCCAGGCCGATTTAATCGCCATAACGAGTATGCCGATGAGTCCAAATACCGGAATTAAGTAAATTAAGTAACTGTTCAGATCCATATTCAATAGTTAGTTTATAAGTGTGCTGGTTAAAACAATGCGCAGGGCGCATAAATAATTGGTTGGTGCAAAATAGTAAAATTAATTTCTTTACAATAGAATGTCAAAATTTAAAGTTTTTGAATAGCTTAGAGACTTAAAACTAAACTATTAATGGCATCAGATACTTCACAACCTAAAATGAAGCACGAACTGAGCCTGCTTGACGGCACCATGCTGGTAGCGGGCTCTATGATCGGTTCGGGGATATTTATTGTAAGCGCGGATATCACCCGCAACGTAGGCTCGGCCGGCTGGCTCATAGCCGTTTGGCTTATCACCGGTTTCATGACGCTCACCGCAGCCCTCAGTTATGGCGAACTAAGCGGTATGTTCCCAAAAGCGGGCGGGCAATACATTTACTTAAAAGAATCATACAATAAACTCATCGCCTTTTTATACGGCTGGAGTTTTTTCGCGGTGATACAAACGGGCACCATTGCAGCGGTAGGTGTGGCCTTCTCCAAATTTGCGGCGTATTTGTATAAACCCATCAGCGAAGACCATCTGTTATTTCCATACAATCATTATTTACAGCCAGGCGAGGTTAAGCCCACGTTTAGTTTAAGCGCCGCGCAACTGGTTTCCATCGTATTGATATTCCTCCTAACTTTTATCAATACCAAAGGCGTTAAGGGCGGCAAAATCATCCAAACCACTTTTACCATGACCAAGCTTCTAAGCCTTTTCGGGCTTATTATCTTTGGCTTCCTGGCGTTTAAAAGCGACATATGGACCGCTAACTGGACCAATGCCTGGGACATGCACAAATTAGATCTCGGGGCAGCAGCCGGCACTCCCGGCGATTACAGCACCTACGCCATCAACGCGGCTCTGGGTGCTATCGCCATCGCTATGGTTGGTTCCATCTTCAGCAGTGATGCATGGAACAACGTTACTTTCATTGCCGGCGAAATGAAAAACCCAAAACGCGATGTTGCATTAAGCTTATTCTTTGGTACGCTTATAGTTACCTTTATATATGTGGCTGCTAACGTGGTTTACACCGGCGTGCTTTCCTTGCACGATATTGCTACTGCCGAAAAAGACCGTGTAGCGGTTGCGGCTTCGCATGTGATATTTGGCGATATCGGTACAAAAATTATCGCTATCATGATCATGATCTCCACCTTCGGTTGTAATAATGGCTTGATATTGGCCGGCTCACGCGTATATTATTCAATGGCTAAAGATGGCTTGTTTTTTAAAAAGACAGGTACGCTTAACAAAAACGGTGTACCTGAATTTGGGTTGTGGATACAGGCGGTTGTAGCATCTGTTCTATGCCTGAGTGGCCGTTATGGCGACCTGCTGGATATGATTTCCTTTGTGGTAGTGCTTTTCTACGTGCTTACCATTATTGGCATCTTTATTTTAAGGCGTAAGATGCCTGATGCAGAACGCCCATACAAAGCGTTTGGCTACCCGGTGCTGCCAATAATTTATATTTTAATGGGATCGGCGTTTTGTACGCTGCTTATCATCTACAAACCGGAGTTCACTTGGCCAGGCTTAATTATTGTATTAATAGGGATTCCTATTTATTATATATCCCAAGCCAACGTTAAACCAGAGCGCGACGCGGTAGTTTAAGTCTTCGACAGGCTCAGACTGACATATTATTAATGTATTGGGCAGGCACGGTGTGCTTGCCCTTTCTAAATTTAAAAAGTATTGAATACCATCAGCAAAATATCATCGGTAGCATTATTAGTGCTGCTAACTATTGGCGGCCAGCTACAGGCACAAACCCTGCAGCAAAAACTGCAAACCGCCTTTAACAAGTTGCAGCAGGATAGCCAGTGCAAATACGCCACGCTGTCACTTACCGTATTAGATGCTAAAACCGGCGAACAAGTTTTTGCCGCTAACCCGGATATGGGCCTTGCACCCGGCTCTACGCTGAAAACGGTAACCAGCATCACCTCGTTCTTTGTCCTGGGGAAAGATTTTCAGTTCGAAACGCAGGTGGGTTACACCGGAGCTATCGATAGTAAAGGAACCCTTACCGGCGATATCATTATCAAAGGCAGCGGAGACCCTACCCTGGGCAGCTGGCGTTACGCGACGACCAAAGAGGCCTATATTTTGAACACCATGGTAATGGCCATTAAAAAGGCCGGCATAAAAAAAATAAACGGTAAAATTATTGGCGATGACGGCCAGTTCAACCACCAAAGCATCCCAGATGGCTGGATCTGGCAGGATCTGGGTACCTACTACGGCGCAGGCATTGCCGGGCTTTGCTGGCGCGAAAACCAATTCGACATCAAGCTGAGCACAGGCAGCGTTGGCCAACCCATAACCGTGGCCGGTACCGTGCCCGATACCTATTACCTGCAATACAAAAGCGAGCTTACCACCGGTGCCTCCAAAACCGGCGATCAAGCCTACCCCTACCTGCCCGGCTTTAACAGTAAAACCATGTACTTGCGAGGTACCTACGCTATTGACCAAACAAAAAAAACGATCTCCGCCGCCATCCCCGACCCGGCCTATGATGCCGCCTTACGCTTGAGCGATACCCTAAAAAAAATGGGGATCGCGGTAGGCGGCGAACCCGCTTCCTCTTTGTCCCTAAAGGAAAAATCGCTGGTTATGCCTGCGGCGAGTAATAGCTTAACGGTTATTAAATCGCCCGAGCTGAGCAAGATCGTTTACTGGCTCAACCAAAAAAGCGTTAACCTGTATGCCGAGCAATTGCTGGCCACCGTATCCGTCAAATTAGGTAAAGGCGCTGTAACAAGCGATGGTGTAGACGCGGTAAAAGATTTTTGGGAAGCCAAAGGCATCGACCACCGCTCCATGAACATCTACGACGGCAGCGGTCTCTCGCCCGAGGATAGGATCACATCATCTACCATTGCGCACATTTTGCAGGCCGCCCACCAGGAAAAATGGTTTGGCGACTTTTATGAGAGCCTGCCCGTTTACAACGATATGAAAATGAAAAGCGGCAGCATCAGCGGCGTGCAGGCCTATGCCGGTTTCCAAACCAATAACGGTCGCGAACTTTGTTTCTCCATTATGGTGAACAACTACAACGGCCCGGGCAGTGGGATACGGGAGAAAATGTTTAGGGTGCTGAATGAAATGAAGTAGGGTTTAGAGGCAAGAGGTTAGATTCAATAGACAAGATAAAGAGCGGCTACTCTCCTATCGCGTCATTGCGAGGTACGAAGCAATCTCACGATAGGATAGGCGGACCTGTAAATCGCCCAAAATAGGTTTTAACCTGGTAACTTTAAATAAACGATGAGTACCATTAATAAGCTGATATCCTCCAAAACGCTCTATCCACATCTGTTGATACGGGTGGTTGTGTTTTGCCTTTTTGTGGGAGTTAGCTATATTTTTTTGGTGCCATTAATCTATTGGGCCATCGTTGGTGAGGGCTCTGTGGGCGACGGCATTACCAGCACACCCTTAAATACATTCCTTATAAATTATTTGGCGTTAATAATTGGGATTATTTTGGCCGCGGTATTCGGTTACCTGCACCTAAAAAGCGGTGAATTCTCCAAGGCCAAATCGTACGTGATAGCCGGCGCATTCGTTATCTTGATATATTTCTTTAAAGAGCCCATTTTTAATTTCATTTTTTATACCTTTCAGTAACGTGTTAATTGCAGGCAAGGAAATCGGTGTAATCATAAACAAACCGGTGTAATCCAAACACCGCAACTTTCGGGTTCTTTAGCCTCCATCACCAGGGTACATTTGTGTTATAATATTCATATAATGGAAACACAAAACAACATCAACTTTGATCGTATTGCCGAGGCGATAAACTACATCAAGCTTAATTTTAAAGCCCAGCCCAGTTTGGATGAGGTGGCCGAAAAGGTGAACCTTAGCCCATACCACTTCCAGCGCATGTTTACCGATTGGGCGGGCATCAGTCCCAAAAAATTTCTGCAATACCTTAGTTTGGATTATGCCAAAGGCATCCTGAAAGAACAACAAGCTACCCTGTTTGACGCCGCTTTCGAGACCGGCCTCTCCGGCACCGGCCGCCTGCACGATCTGTTCATCAACATCGAGGGCATGACCCCGGCTGAATACAAAAACGGTGGCAAAGCGCTTTCCATCAATTTTAGCTACGCCGAAACACCGTTCGGCCATATCATTGTGGCGTCAACCCCAAAAGGTATATGCTACATCGCCTTTGCAGATGATAAGGATGAGGCCTTTAACCAGCTTTACGCCCAGTTCCCAAATGCCAGTTATTACCAGGTAGTGGATCTGGCGCAGCAGAACGCGCTTTACATTTTCACACGCGACTGGTCGCAATTATCATCTATCAAACTGCATTTAAAGGGCACCAGTTTCCAGCTGAAAGTTTGGGAAGCCTTGCTGAAGATACCGATGGGAGGCTTAAACACTTACGCCTCGGTAGCTAAAACGGTGGAATTGCCCACCGCCAGCCGTGCCGTTGGTAGCGCGATAGGTGCAAACCCTGTGGCTTTTTTAATACCTTGCCATAGGGTGATCAAATCTACCGGCGAGCTTGGGCAATACCATTGGGGTGCAAATCGTAAATCGGCCATTATTGGCTGGGAGGCCGCAAAAATTAACCATTTATGCATCGTATAGATATGGACTTGCAGCAAAGAATTGAACAAACCGATTGGAAGGAAATAGCCGAAAGCTTAAATAACAAGGGTTACGCAACCGTCCCCCAGATATTATCGGCAGATGAATGTGACGGTTTGAGACACCAATACGGCGATGATACCCTTTACCGCAAAACCATAGTGATGGAAAATCACGGCTATGGCATGGGGCAATACAAATATTACAACTACCCGCTGCCCGGCATAGTAGAGGGCCTACGCCGAATGATTTACCCCAACATTGCACCCGTTGCCAACAACTGGATGCAGGCTTTGGGTATAGCGAAAACATTCCCGGGCACCCTAAAAGAGTTAACGGAACTGTGCCACGCACACGCTCAGAACCGCCCCACGCCATTGATCTTAAAATACGGCAAAGGCGGCTACAATGCCATGCATCAGGATCTGTATGGCGAGATCTTCTTCCCTATGCAGCTGGTGGTTTGCCTTAATCAGCCGGGCCAGGACTTTGAAGGCGGCGAATTTGTACTGATAGAGCAACGCCCAAGGATGCAATCAAAAGCGATAGTGCTAAACCCAGGCAAGGGCGATATGCTGATCTTCACCACCAACTTCCGCCCGGCGAAGGGAAGCAAAGGTTACCACCGCGTAAACATGCGCCACGGCGTAAGCGAACTGAGCGGCGGCGAAAGACATACCCTTGGCGTAATTTTTCATGATGCATCATAAGGCCTTGATGTAATTTAAATCTACCGCACAATCCCCCTGCTATTTCTGCGTTAGCTGATTATATTTGCACCAAATTGCTATCCGATGTTTAAGAAGGCTTCACTCGTGTTATTCGCCGTTTTCTCGCTATTTACCGCCAAAGCGCAAACCGTTGAGGAGGTTTATAACCGCTACCTGGATTTTAACCTCACGCGTTTAGAGGGGCCGGCAAGCAAAACACTTGAAGCAGGCGAAGCTTTGCTGCCAGATACCGCCAAACTCACACCCAAGCAAAGAATAAGCTTTTATTACTCAATCGGTAAAGCGTACGAGGATGATGCACAATCCATAAAAGCGCAGCAGTTTTATGAACGTGTTGCGGCTGCGGTGCCCAACTATTACGTAGTACAGCGGGCCTTAGGTTATATTTTTGCTAAGCAGGCAGAAGGTTATGCCGACAAACTGAACGCAACCGCATCAAACATTACCGAAAACAGGAAGGTGATGGCCCTTTACAGCGCTGCCGCAAAAAAAGCCATCCCCTACCTGGAAAAAGCACAAGCCTGCGACCCGGATGATGATACGCTTACCCGGATAAATATTTTACTAAAAAACACAAAGGATGCCGCCGGTTTAGCCAACTTAAAAACAAAGCTCGCCACGCTCGCCAAAACCTGTGTTGACCTGCTGGACGATAAATAATTAAAACTCCAGCGGCTTGCCCTGGCGTGGGTACACCAAATTCATTTGCCGTTTATTGGCGTAATTTAGCTGCGTTTTTATTTTGGAGATGCTTTTGTAAGGAGGTTTAAGGTGGGTAACCACTACATTTAAACCTTTTAATGTAGTGCCCGAAAGCTGCGCCAGCACATCCAGTTCATTCATCAGCAAACGCGGCGTAAGGTGGCCAAAAAGGGTTTTATCCGGTTGTTCATTAGGAAAACTTACCTCTATCATCAGCGCTTTTAATTTGCCGGCCGCAACCAGCGGCGCAACAGCCTCCCATAACTTGTGCAGGTTCTGGCTTTTTTCTATCTCATCGGCACCGGTATCACCCAAATACAGTACGTAACTATCTTTGTTTCGAACCAAAAAAGCGGTGCTTGTTAAATTAGAGTGGCTAAGCGGAAACGCCTGCACATGCATTTCGGTGTTGTCTATAGGGATTTCGGTACCGGGCTGTAGTACGCTGTAATGGTACTTTTTTAATTGCGGACTGCCACCGTCATCGGCGAAGTTGGCCCAGCTTTCCCAGGTAAAATAATGCGTTTTCACGATTTCGAGGGTGCTGTTCAGTCCGTAGATGTTTTTGGTACTGTCCTCGGGCGAATTGATAATGAGCCCGGAAATATGATCCAGATGCGCGTGTGAGATAAAGTAACCCTTAATATATTGCCTCAAAACCTTATCGCCCCGTACCGAAAACGCCTTGTTTTCGATGGCTTTTTCTATCCCGGCGTGCAGGGTTCCCGCATCCAGGCAGGCATAATTATCAGAACCAACCGGGGCTATCATATAGGCAGAAAGATTGCTTTCATCTATCCCACCCAAAACGCCCAATGGCACAACGCGGAATGACAACGATAAGTTAGCCGCCGGTACGGCTGATACGGACTTATGCTTGAGCTTTGCCTGATGCTTGCGTTGCGCAAACACAAATATGGGCAAAAATAACATGCAAATTACGGCTAATAGTTTACGGTGCAGCATAAAATTGGGGATTTGTGTCCGCTCAAAAATAATCATCCATTTTAATAGAAAGGAATTATTTATAAACGCCATTTGCTGCAAAAACTTTTACTTTGTAAGGTATGAAAGTTAGTCAGGTAGCGGCGAAAGCAACAGTGCGGGTATTTTTTATTTTATTGCTGATAGCCCTCGTGCCCTTTTTGCAGGGCGATAGCAGCAAACTGCAGCATCTTTACCTCACGCCAAAACACGCCTATATGCTGGTCTTTCCCATCCTGCTCATACTGGGTTTTATTACCTTACTGGTGCTCTGCTCCGTTAAAAAATACAGCAAGCCCGATATGAACTGGCTGTTGGTGGTAAATACCGTGGTATTGATTGCGTATGCCGCGACCCTGTACATCAGCATATATAAGTTGATAAAATAGCAAGGTTACTCCGTCTTCATTTTCTTTTCTGCCGATTCTTTATACTCATAATCGCCGCCCAGCAAGTAACCCCATGGCTTAAGGCTTTCCACCCTGTCGAAAATGATTTTGAAAATAGCGATAATAGGGATAGAGAGAAACATGCCCGACAATCCCCAAAGCATCTCGCCCAGTATAATTCCCATGAACGTGATGAGCGCGTTAAGCCTCACCTTAGAACCTACCACGGCGGGCAACAGCACATTGGCATCAAGCAAGTGGATGCCAATTACGCTTGCCCCTACGGTTACCGTATCGCTAATAGTACCCGTGGCAAAAGTGATGAGCACGCTTAAAAATAAAGCTGTAAAAATACCGAGGTATGGGATAATATTAAACAGCCCCACAATAAGGCCAAGCAGCGCGGCGTATTTGATGCTGATGATCCAAAAAGCGGTCATGGCAACCGCTGATACGATCACCATTTCCAATAACAGGCCGAAAATATATTGCCGCAGTATCTTCTGTATATTCTCGGCAATATCAATTACTATATGCGAATGATCGTCCTCGAAAACAGAGATCACAAAACGGAACAAAAGCCGCCTGTAAAACAGGATGAAGAAAGTGAATATCAGGATAAAGACGTAAAACAACATCAACGAAGAAATGGCGCCGAAGGTAGTTTCGAGAACCGCACCGCCCGATGCCATTATTTTGCGCGCGGTATTGTCTACATAGGTCATTTGCTTGGTGGCATCTATCTGGAAAGCATGCTCCACCCATTCCTGTAAACCGCCTATAGATTGGTAAACTTGTTTTTTAAGCATTGGCCAATCGCTGGCCAGGTTTGAGATCTGCGCGCCAACCAGGTACAGGATGCCGCCAACAAAACCGATCATCAGCAAAATAGAAATAAATGATGATGCGCTGCGGGGCAGCCGCAATTTTCTTTCTAACAGGTTTGCCAGGGGCAATAACAGCACGGCAAACAAAAACCCAAACAAAAGCGGATCGAGTATTTCTTTAGCTACAATAACAAGGTATCCCAATATGCAGAAGCCTATGAGCACCAGGGCAAAGCGTTCGTAAAAGGGGGCAATTAATTTTTTAGCGGACATATAACAGTGGTAACGTTTTTTCCATGATGAACATACTTATAAATGCGCATTTTTTTGCAATACAATTCAATTAACTCAAAAACCACAAATAGGTTGCAGATATTTACCTTTATATGTCTGCGCTGTTTTGCGCATTGTCATCCAATTGCCTAAATTCAATAAATTTTCTCACCCATGCTTAACGGACCAAACCCCGGTATGCGCTACCCTATGGAGCCGTACCAAAACCTCGTATTTTTAAAAAACATGATCACCCGTCCCAACATTGAAGTAGGCGATTATACCTATTACGATGATTTTGAGGACCCGGGCAACTTCGAAAGAAATGTGCTATATCATTTCGACTTTATTGGCGACAAGCTGATCATTGGGAAATTTTGCGCTATCGCATCGGGCGTAAAATTTATTATGAATGGTGCCAATCATCAGATAAGCCCCATCTCTACCTATCCATTTGCCAATTTTAAAAATGGATGGGAAAAAATAAACGAGGCATCCGGATTTTATGATAAATATCCCTATAAAGGCAATACAGTTGTGGGCAATGATGTTTGGATAGGCTACGAAGCGGTAATTATGCCCGGCGTAACCATTGGCGATGGTGCAGTGATAGCCTCCAAAGCGGTGGTGACCAAAGATGTTGCACCTTATACCATCGTTGGCGGCAACCCGGCAAAACTCATCCGCAAGCGCTTTGATGATGACGCAGCCGCCCGCCTGCAAAAAATAGCCTGGTGGAACTGGAGCGCAGAGAGAATAACCGAAAATCTGCGGATTATTAATTCGGCAGATATTGACGCATTGGAGAAAGCCGCAGGATAATTTTTGGCAAATATTTTGCTTTTATTTTAGTATTAATTAAAACTTAAATATCTTGGCAAGATTCTGAAAAAGCGGGCGAAAAGGTAGAAAAAACCATGCACGAAATGAAAGAGGGCAAGCTAAAAAGCGGCAGTGGTAAAAAAGTGACCAGCAAAAAACAAGCTATAGCTATAGGCCTGCCGGAAGCCCGTAAAGAGGGGGCAAAAGTGCCGAAGAAAAAAGAGTAATAACGAAGGTACGGGTTTACCGGGCCTTCTAATTTTCTGCCATAAAAAAAGTATAGATCACCCAATCGTTCAGTTCCCCTTTGCTATCAAGCTCTATCAGGTGTTCAACATCATCATCGGGTTTGTGCGCGGGCTCGGCACGGTATTTATCAACTACGGCGCGTACGGCCACAATGTTAGCGTTATTTGGGTCGAATCCGCTCTTATGCTGCAAAACATATTTAGAGAAAGCTGCCATATATACAAAACCGAGTTGCGGGTTACGGTCAGACAGGTTCATCACCGCCTCTACCAGCCTAATAGTAACCGCAGGTGTGCCTTTAGCCCATTTCAGGAAAAACTGTGTAGCCTCCTCGGCTTTTTGCGCTTGTGATTTCCATGGAGTTTGCTGCAGCCAGTCGGCGGTTTTTATTACATCGGGTTCGTACCTGGCGTAATCGGCTCTTGTTTTAAGCACATAGTTTTTGGGCGCATCGTAGCTTTGGGCCGATGCGCTGAGGCAGGCGAATACTAACGTCACTAAAACTAAAACCTGGGATTTTCGCATTATTTTATTTTCCGATACTAAAGTAATAATTGTAAGCTATTTTCCTGTAAACGAGTCTATTATTTTCATAAGCACTACAGCTTCATCTATAGTGCAGGGGTTTGGGCCTTCATCCTTAAAGAAAGCCACTATTTTCTCTATCATCGGCTGCTGAATATGCATAGGATGCGTAAAGTTGGTGGTCTCCTCTTCTGTTTCGGTTTTCAGCGTAACAAACGCGCCAAAGAACGGGAAGGTTATTTT
Organism: Mucilaginibacter gilvus; assembly: GCF_004054195.1. Lineage (GTDB taxonomy): Bacteria > Bacteroidota > Bacteroidia > Sphingobacteriales > Sphingobacteriaceae > Mucilaginibacter > Mucilaginibacter gilvus. Next base: position 347,485 of record NZ_SBIW01000001.1, read on the forward strand.
CCCTTTTGTACCGATGATCTCGCACGTATCGGCGGTTTCGCTTTCGGCTACGTTAAAACTCCAGGAGCCATTAACCACCACTTTGTTTTTAAACACAATGAGGCCGGCCACATGGTCATCTGCCGGGCTGGTGTTTGCCTGGTTGAGGCTGTAACCGTTGTAATGCTCGGGTTCACCAAAAAAGTAAAGCATCAGATCCAGCTGGTGCGGGGCAAGATCATGGAAGTAGCCGCCGCCCGATACTTCAGGATCCAGCCGCCAGTTGATGCCGGGATAGGTTGGCACCTTAGGCTCGCGGTTTTGCCACATGCGGATCTGTACGGTGCGTACATCGCCAACGGCGTTATTCTCCAGTAAGCTTTTTACGTATAAAAACATGGGTAAAGCGCGGCGGTAATGTGCTACAGTTAGTTTTGCGCCGCTTTCCATTACGGCTTCCGCCATCGCTTCTGCTTCGGCTGCGTTGCGCGTTACGGGCTTTTCTACATAAACATTCAAACCTTTTGCAATGGCGCGTTTTGCGTAATCTAAATGCGAGGACGGTGGCGTAGCGATAGATACAGCGTTTACTTCGGGGTCGTCCATCAGTAATTCGGCATCGCTGTACCATTTGCCCACGTTATGGCGGCGGGCATAATCGGCAGCCTTTTCGGCATCGCGGCGCATTACGGCCACCAGGCTGCTATCGGTTATTTTGTTGTAGGCCTGGCCACTTTTTAACTCGGTAACGTCTCCGCAGCCGATAATGCCCCATTTTATTTTTTGTGATTCCACAGATTATAATTTTATTATAGCATCGCCAGCAACTCTTCATCGCTGATGATGGGGATGTTTAGTTTGTTTGCTTTCTCCAGTTTGGCGGGGCCCATATTATCGCCGGCTACCAGGTAGTTCAGTTTGGCAGAGATGCTGCTTAATATTTTGCCACCATTTTGCTCGATGATGTCCTTTAACTCATCCCTCGAATATTTCTCAAACACACCTGAGATGATAAAGCTTTGGCCGGATAGTTTCTCACTGGCCAGGTTTACTTCTTTCTCCTCGGCCACAAACTGCAGCCCGGCAGCTCGTAGTTTTTCAATTTCTGCGCGATGGCTTTCGTCGGCAAAATATTCGGTGATGCTTTGCGCTATGCGGCCACCAATTTCTTCGGCCGCGGTTAGTTCCTCTACCGAGGCCGCCATCAGGTTATCTATGGTTTTAAAATGCGCCACCAGTTTTTTGGCAACGGTTTCGCCCACATAACGAATGCCCAAACCGAACAGCACTTTTTCAAATGGCTGTAATTTCGATTTTTCTATACCATCCAACATGTTGTTGATGGATTGCTCACCAAAGCGGTCCATTTGTTTCAATTCATCGGTATGCTCTTTTAGAGCATAGATATCGCTGATATGCCTGATAAAGTTACGGTTGTACAAGGTGTTGATGGTCTCGTCGCCCAGCCCGTCAATATTCATGGCTTTGCGGCCAATGTAATGCTGCATTTTACCCACTATCTGCGGCGGGCAGCCTTCATCGTTGGGACAATAAAAAGCAGCCTCACCTTCCTGCCTCGCCAGCTCGGTGCCGCAAGCCGGGCAATGGGTAATGTATTGAATGGGTTGGGCATTCGGCTTGCGCTTCTCCAGGTTCACGCTGATAATTTTGGGGATGATCTCTCCGCCTTTCTCCACATAAACGGTATCATGTTCGTGCAGTTGCAGGCGCAGCATTATCTCGTCGGCATTGTGCAGGGTGGCACGTTTTACGGTAGTACCAGCCAATAGTACCGGTTTTAAATTGGCCACGGGCACCACGGCACCTGTTCGCCCAACCTGGTAAGTTACGGCAAGCAGTTCGGTCTCCACCCTTTCGGCCTTAAATTTATAGGATATTGCCCAGCGTGGCGATTTAGCGGTGAAGCCCAACTCCTGCTGTTGCGAATAGTTGTTTACCTTGATCACGATCCCATCGATATCATAACTCAGGCTATGCCTTTCGGTATCCCAATGACTGATAAAATAGAGCACGCCGCTAATATCGCTGCATAAACGACTATGACTATCAATATGAAAACCCCAACTTTTTACAGCTTCGAGGCTTTCCCAGTGGGTTTTAAAGAGGGTTTTTTCGGTATATAATCCGTACAGAAAGCAATCCAGCGGGCGGCGGGCTACCTCGGCAGAATCCTGCAGTTTCATGGTGCCCGATGCAAAGTTGCGCGGGTTGGCATAAGGCACTTCGCCTGCATCTACACGCTCTTTATTCAAGCGTTCGAAAGCTTTGAGGTGCATAAACACTTCGCCTCGGATCTCGAACAACTCCGGGTAATTGCCTTGAGCCAGCTTCTTAGGGATGGTGTGGATGGTGCGCACATTCGTGGTCACTTCATCTCCCTGGGTGCCATCGCCACGGGTAACAGCACGGGCCAGCTTACCATTTTCGTAAGTAAGACTCATGGATAAGCCATCAAACTTCAATTCGCACACATATTCAAAATTATCACCGATGGCCTTACGTACACGCTGGTCGAAATCCACCAGTTCCTGCTCGTTATAGGTGTTGCCTAATGAGAGCATGGGCCAGCGGTGTTTTACCGTTACAAACTCCTTGGTGATATCGCCGCCAACCTTTTGCGTGGGCGAATCGGCATCCAAAAACTGCGGAAATTCCTTTTCCAGCTTGTTTAACTGCTCCAGTTTCTGGTCGAAATCGTAGTCGGCAATGGTAGGCATAGCCAGCACGTAGTAGTTGTATGTGTGCTGTTTAAGTTCGGCGGTGAGGTCCTGTATCTGTTGTTGGGCTTCGTTAGGCGACATGATAGCGAAGGTAATAATTGTTCATAGATGATGGTTCATAGTTCATGGTAAAAAGTTCATGGTTCATAGATGATAGTTCATAGAAAAAATTGCTACTATAAGCCTCCTGCTATGAACTATGAACATCGACTATGAACTCCTCCTATATCTCCCCTTCCCTCTTTCGCATAAACCACTCTGTACTGAGCAAAATAATTAGCAGTGCGAAGATCCATTTCAGGCTGATCATATCGCTGTAGTGTTTATCTTCCTCCATAACCGTTTTAACGTTCTCGTTTTTGCGGATAAGTTCGGCCAGCCGACCGATCTGCGACGGCAGCAGCATTTGGCCACCGGAGCGCTCTGCAATAGTTTTAAGCAGGCGGTGGTTAGCGGTGCTTTGGCGTGTTTCCAAATTGAGTTGTTTTACGGTAAGTTGTCCGTTAGCGGTGTATTGCTGCTTGCCGTTTTTTACTGTTGCCGAGTAACGATAGTCGCCAACCGGCAATGTACCCGCGTTTAGCTGATAGCTTTGTCCGCTGCGGGTGACCAGGAAACTGTAGTTTTTACCCTCGCTGCTTTTCAGCGCGATGCGCACATCGGGGGTATTCACCAGCTCCAGCGCGTCGTTATATAGCTCGGCGTTCAGCAGTACATTCTCCCCTTCATCGAAAACATTTTTGGATGGATAAACCCTGAAACGCTGGCGGTTGGCATTGGCGGTGAGGTATTGTACACTCTGGCTAAACAATTCTTCCATAGCATGATGGTTACCATACTCGCGGTATTCGGCCAGTTGCCAGCGCCATAACCCCTCGGCGGTAAGCACAGCGGTACGGCGACCGCCTTCATCGGTAAAAGCCATCAAAGGGTACGTGGTGGGCACGCTGCCTATCTTTTGTTTCAGTAAAACAGTAGCATTGGGCTGAGCCTCGTAGGCGCCATAAGCTGCCAGCAAGGGCGGTAATTTCCCAATTTTGTTTTGGGTAGAATCTGACAGGGTGAAGCCCGTAAAAGCCGGCATCAGCTCCGCGAAAACCTCCTGTGTATCATCCCGACCGGCATTTGCATTCACCGCCTTTTGCGCGCGGTTAAAGGCGGGCATATCCGCCTGTGCGCCAGAAAAGATCCACAAAGGCATTTTGCCTGTTAAGATGTTTTGCACCTTACCATAACTGGAAGTGGAGAGCTGGTACAGCATGGCCATGCTATAATCGTTGATGTTAAGCGATGCAAGATCAGCCATTAAATTTGCTTTTATCTCAAAATTGCGGTTACTTTCTACCGATTGTTTGATCACGCTGATATCGGGATGCGGGCCATCATATAACAGCAGGATTTTTTGCCGGGCATCCAACACCTCTATGTAAAAAGTTTCGGTATTGTTTTGTACCGATAGCTCGTTCTTAACGGGGGCCAGGCTAACCGTAAATTTACGGACACCCTTTTTATCGGCATTCAGCTTTAAGGGTAATACTTTTTTAAACGCGGCGGAAGTAACCGCGATACTTTGGCTGCTTATCTGCCGGCCATCTTCTGCAACGGTTAGGCGCATGGTTTCGCTCTTGCTTTGGTAGGCTTCTGCCAATATATCTACCTCAAAATCGTTACCGAGGTAGGTCGTTTTGTTATAATTGATGTTGCCGATAAGCAGGTCGCGACGTGGCGTGGTATCGCCAAGGGCAATGGTATAAATGCTGGTTTTTATATCGCGTGCCTCGTATTGCGGGTCGGTACCGAGGTTATAGAGGCCATCGGTAGCCAGTATTAGCGCGCCAATGTTGCGGTTTACAAAGCGGTCGTTCAGTTGATGCAGGGCCGATGAAATATCGGTTTGCTTACCGTTATAGGCGCTTGATAAACCGTCGTGCATGTTCTTATCAAAATTAAACCAGTGAACTTCGTATCCATCACCAAGCTGTTTTTTGAGGGCCTCGCCCCAACCATCAGAAAGGGAAGAACCGCCGTTTTTAAAAAGCTTTATCGATTGCGAATTATCCTGAGCGATGAGGATCACAGGCTTTTGCGGCTGGTAACTTACAGATTTGATCAAAGGCGACACCAGCAGCAAACCCAACAGTGTCACCACAACGGCCCTTAACGCAAACAGCCCATATCGTGCCGCTTTGGCCAAAGCAACCGGCTGGCGGTACATGAGCCAAGCATACAACAGTCCCAGCACCAGACAGGCAGGCACCCACCACCCCGAAACAGATCCCCAGGTGATAGACATTAGTAGTTAGTAGTGAATGGTAAATGGTGAGTAATGCTCATAAAATCCATACCCGCAAAATGCGAATTTATTGTGGAATGGGTTTAATTAATTTTAGACATAATGTACATGATACGATTGGAAGCGCATCGCTAAATACCATCGCTGCTCCATTGTTCGTACCCCCAGGCTGCTATCGCGTTCAGCACTGGCTTTAGGCTTTCGCCGCGTGGACTAAACTGATAAATAACATGGGGCGGCACCACGGGCTCGGCTGTGCGGATAACCAGTCCATCGGCCTGTAGTTGTTTCAGGTGCTGTATCAACATTTTTTCGGTTATGGTGGGGATTGCGCGTTTTAGTTCACTGTAGCGTTTGGCGCCACTCATCAGCTGGTACAATATAATGGGTTTCCAGTGTCCGCCAATTTTATTCATTACAAAGCTAACCGGGCAGGCCTGCATGCTCAGTTCTTTATTAAAGTTCCAGGTGGAGTTTTCTTTTACCAATGTCATGATAGCTGCTTACTTAAGGGTAAGTACTTGTAAAAAAGTAAGTACAAATATAGCTTTGTACCATCAAATAAAAAAAATATAATTTATCATGAAAATCATTCTAACAGGCTCATTAGGAAACATTAGCAAACCATTGGCCATACAATTAATTGCAGCACAACACCAGGTTACCATTATTACCAGCAGCGCGGATAAAGCCGCCGAAATTGAAAAGCTTGGCGGTATCCCCGCCATCGGTTCGGTTAGCGACGTAGCTTTTTTAATCCAAACCTTTACCGGTGCAGACGCGGTTTACGCTATGGTACCCAACGACATGGGTTCCGATAACTTCCGTGAACATATCGGCGGTATCGGCCTTAAATATGCCGAAGCCATTAAAGCAAGCTGCATTAAAAAAGTAGTTCTTTTAAGCAGCATTGGCGCACATATCGATGGTGGCACCGGTCCTATCTCGGGCATACATGATGTTGAGCAGGCCTTTAATAAACTTGACGGTGTAAACATCCGCATCCTGCGCCCGTCGTTCTTTTACACCAACTTTTTAAACAGTATTGATATGGTGAAACATGCCGGTATCCTCGGTGCCAACTACCCCGGCGACAACACACTGATGATGGTTCACCCGCGTGATATTGCAGAAGTGGCAGCCTACGAAATACAGCAGCCCTTCACCGGCAAAACCATACGCTATATTGCCAGCGACGAGCGTACACTCGACGAAGTAGCATCTGCATTAGGTAAAGCCATTGGCAAGCCCGATTTGAAATGGGTGGAGTTTACCGACGAACAATCGATACAAGGGATGCTGCAAGCCGGCCTTCCCCTGGAGTTTGCCCGCAGCTACACCGAAATGGGTGCCGCTGTAAAGAAGAACATCCTTTGGGATGATTACCTGCAACACAAGCCAGAACTTAGCAAAACTAAACTGGAAGATTTTGCAGCCGAGTTTTCCGCTGCGTACGCTAAGTAATCGAGTTAAGCTTTATACGGATAGGCCCCTTGATATTACCGGTATCAACGGGCCTTCCTTTTTGGGTTATAGTTACATGGCCCGCATGATGCAGTTCAACGGCTGCATCCCTTACCTCCTGCATGTGCTTGCGCCAGTCGTGGGGAAACAACGCCCTTGCAACTTCGGATGGGCAGGTACTTTTACAGGGCCCGCGTTCGGTAGCCATGAGGAGGATGGTTTGGGCCATAAGCTGCATTAGTAATTAACGCTACAAGGTACCAAATTGTATGTTTTTGCTACTGAAAAAGGTGTTTAACAAATCATATTTCTGTTCACAATATTCAATATGCTTTGTTTTAGATGAACTATAAGAGTGCCCCTGGCAGTGGAAACACAGCTCAATGTATTGGGTCACGTTGCCCTTAGCGTCCAAAAACACTATCGCGTTCCTGGGATTATAACATCCCCCAAAAAGTTCCGGCTCATACGTTAAACCCTTAACGGGCGTGTAGCCAACATTATATAAAATATCCGTTAAACGATCTATATCAGCAGCATTGAGCGTTTTTTGCTCTTTTACTTTACGATAATTAAGCACAAACCTATTGGGTGCTATTGGCGTGACCAAAGGCATGGGATCTGTATCGTCCACGGGCATCAATTTACCATCATCGCTATAAATCGGATCTGGCAGCCTGTAAGCGTCAAAAGAAATGAGCATAATTTTACTGGCAGTAGCAAATGGAAAAAAAGAACGGCGCTCTGCTGCCGTATACTTATCGGTATGCAGGCATTTAAACCTTAATTTCTCTTGTTGAGCTTCCCGACTTAGAGGAGGCTCTGGTGGAGGAACCGGCGGTTTCTTCTGCCCGAAAGCAAAACCACTAATCAGCCCGAGTGCTATTATCAAAACGGTTTTGCGCATAAGGCTCATATCACCCACAATATAAAACAAAAAAGCCAAAAGCCGCTCACCGCAACTTTTGACTTTCAACTTTATACTTTTAACTCCAACTACAACATCCCGCCGTCAACAGGGATCACCTGCCCGGTGATGTAAGCTGCCATATCTGATGCCAGGAAAACGCAGGCGTTGGCTACGTCGTCGGTTTCGCCGGCACGTTTTAGGGGGATAGCTGCTGCCCAGCCTTCTACTACTTTAGGGTCAAGCACTTCGGTCATTTCCGTGCGGATAAAGCCCGGCGCTACCACGTTGGTACGGATATTACGAGAGCCTAATTCTTTTGCAATTGATTTTGAAAAACCTATGATGCCTGCTTTTGATGCTGCGTAGTTGGCCTGACCAGCATTGCCCTGCACGCCCACTACCGAGCTCATGTTAATGAACACACCCTGGCGTGCCTTCATCATAATTTTTGAGGCTGCTTTTGTTACGTTAAAGATAGATTTTAGGTTTACGTTAAGCACGTCGTCCCATGCCTCTTCGGTCATGCGCATTAGCAAACCATCTTTGGTGATGCCGGCGTTGTTCACTACAATATCTAATTTGCCAAAATCGGCCACGATATCGCTTATCAATTTTTCTGCTTCTTCAAATTTTGAGGCATCGCTGCGGTAACCTTTTATGGTGGTACCAAAGCTTTGCAGTTCCTGCTCCAGGGCCTGCCCTTTTTCTACCGAAGAGAGAAAAGTGAAAGCAACGTTAGCGCCGTGCTCGGCAAATTTTTCGGCTATTTTACGGCCTATACCTTTAGATGCACCTGTGATCAGCGCGGTTTTTCCTTCTAATAATTTCATAATTTAAGTATGAGTACGGGGCGTAAAGGTACGGATTTTTTGGAAAGTCTATAGTCGATAGGCCACAGACCAGGGTAGAGGATACGTAGTTAATCTTCCGGCTATGGGCTATATACTATCGTCCATCGTCTATAGACTCACTCCGCATCTCTTATCCAGGGTTCTTCGCCTGTGAAATGAATGTTGTGGCTTCCCCAGTCAATTTTAAAATCCCAGCGGATGGTGTCGGTTGCATCGTTATGCACGTCTGAACAGGTGTAATGAAAATGGATCCCGAATTTGCATTTGAGATACCCCGTTATGCTTTCCGGCTTAAAGCCAGTATCGGTGATCTCAAATTCTTTTACCTCCGGCGAGCCGCCTTCTTTATTATGATAGGCTACCAGGCCTTCGCACATCGCCCGGTAATTAGGGCTGCTTATCGGTCCAAATAAATGGTTGAAAAAAATGAGCGGATTTAACCCCTCTTTTACAAGCTGTTTTAAAAGGCTGCCTTCAACCTGTAGCGAAAATTGTTCTCTCATCCCCTGTTATTTCAAATACTCTTTGGGGATGGGGTTGGTCTTACTCTCTCCATCGTAATACCAGGCAATCAGCCAGAAACGTGTGCCATCGTTATACATTTCTATGCTGTTAATGCCGCGCTCTATTACAGGGCCGTCGGTCGTATTCCGGCTTTCGTAGGTGCTCCATACATGATAAATATTACCAAACTGTTCCACCTTGCGGCCTATCTCCTTCTCAACAAAGCCTTCCTGGGTTAAAAACTCATCGCTGCGTTTGTGAAATTCCTTCAGCGTCATGTAGTCGAATACTTTGCTGCCATCTTTTTTGGTACGTACCATTCCGCAGAGCGAGTCGGGTATGTGGAGGCTACTATCGCGCTGGTAAACAGGCTTCTCCCCCTTTTTTACGGTAACCACATCGTAATAGGCTTTCATAATACCATCAAGGGTGCTTACGTTGTCGCCATATTTGGTTAATACCTGTGCGTTGAGTTTATTGAACGTGCCGAGTGCGAACAGGGCAATCATGAGGAGCGACAATCTTTTCATTGGGAATTGGTTTTGATATGGTTGCGAGATAAAGGTATTAAAATGATGGCAAAAAAAAGTGCAGCTAGGCCTAAGGTATCTTCGCACTCTCCAACTGTTCTAAAGTTGTCTAATCCCCCATTATTGCTCCCAATAAATTATCTTTGGTAGGCTAAAAAATAATAGCACCCATGAAACTTATAACAGCAACCATTATTTCGATAACTTTTTTAACATACTCTTTTAGCTGTAAGGGCCAAACCACCGGCACGATTTTCCCTGTGGAAAAATTTGCAGTGATGTCGGCCAAGCTAAGCAATGGCAAGCCGGCGGTCGGTTCATTTAACAGGGGGTATAAGGACTTCGACAAAAAGGAGGCATACACCTGGTGCTTAACCATTAACATTGGTCTCGATTTGAAACATGTTACAAAAAATGGCTTGCCGTTTCAATCAGAATCAGATATCTGCAATAGATTCGAAGACGAGTTGATGAACAACATCCGTAAACTTGCTACTGCCCACTACATTGGGCATTTGTATAACGATTCTTTTTTAGACATATACGTGTATCTTGACGAACCTGAAAAGGTTTACCAATTTTTGAAAAAAGAGGTTGATGAAAAAGGCCGTGCTCGTGATTTTGCATTCGAGATTAAGCAGGACCCAAATTGTTATACCATTAAGCCTTTTTTAAAGTAGGCAGTACATTCAGATGTTTAAGCCGATGGCTTAGTGCAGATAGAAACAATCGCACCACAGCTCCCCATCTTGCCCTATGGCAACAAACACAAAGCCCCCTGTATCGTTACATCATCATTCCTATATTTACCCCAGTTCTTTACTTTATTTCAAACTTGAGGTCCCCGGGTAATACCGGGATTAATAAGGAACCGTGTGTAAATCACGGGCTGTCGCGCAACTGTAAGTAACGCAACGGTTATTGCCATTAATTACCCATTGTACCGCCAAAACGGTATGAGAAGGGCGGCAATAATGTTACAAGCCAGGATACTTGCCCCATGTTTTAAGACAATGCTTTCGCGTATTGAAGCAGTAGTCAGAGATAAGACGGATCATCGTGTGCTTTTTTTTAGCGCACAGTTTTCTGTTGCATCTTTTATTACCATTTCCCACGAAAGCATACCGAAAACCGTAAGGAGCATTAATTCATCATTAATGTTTAACCAAAAAAGTTTTATGCGTATGCTCAAAAACAACCTCGGGTACCCTCGCGTAGGGGCCCACCGTGAACTCAAAAAAGCCAGTGAACAATACTGGGCCGGCAAGATCAGCCGCGATGATCTGTTTACCACCGCGCAAGCCATCCGCCGGCAAAACTGGCAATTACAACAGGATGCTGGTATCGACCTGATCCCCTGTAACGATTTTAGCCTGTACGACCTCGTGCTGGACACCTCGCTGATGCTGGGCGTAATTCCGCAGCGCTACAACCCCGTCCTTACCCAAAACCCGCAAAACAAGGAGATAGACCTTTATTTTGCCATGGCGCGCGGCTACCAAAAAGACGGGCTGGACGTAACCGCTATGGAAATGACCAAGTGGTTTGATACCAACTACCATTACCTGGTGCCCGAATTTACCGCCAATCAGCAGTTCCGGATATTCTCGGAGAAAGTCTTCGAAGAGTTTAACCTGGCTAAACAAGCACTGGGTACTGTGCCTAAACCAGTGCTGATAGGCCCGGTGAGCTACCTTTTATTAGGGAAGGAAAAAGAAGCGGGCTTTAAAAAGATCAGCCTCATTAAAAAGCTGGTGCCGGTTTATATCGACATTATAAAAAAACTGCAAAACCAGGGCGCCGTGTGGGTTCAGCTGGACGAGCCTTTTCTCACCATGGACCTTTCCCTGGAGGAAAAGGAGGCATATATGTATGCCTACACTGAAATAAAAAAACATTGCCCAAAGATCAAGACCCTGCTTGCTACCTATTTCGACAGTCTTCACAAAAACGCCTTCCTTGCGGTTAACCTGCCTGTTTGCGCCCTACATATCGACCTCGTGCGCGCGCCGGAGCAATTAGATGAGGTGCTGAGCTTAATCCCCGAAAAACTCACCCTATCCCTTGGCGTGGTAGATGGCCGCAACATCTGGAAGAACGATTACATCCGTTCGGTAGGCCATATCAAAAAAGCCATTGCCGCCATCGGGACTGATCGTGTATGGATAGCGCCAAGCTGCTCTCTGCTCCACACTCCTGCCGACCTTGCCCTGGAAACCGCCATTAACCCCGAAATAAAAAACTGGATGGCCTTTGCCAAACAGAAGCTCAACGAGATCAAAGAACTGGGGGAAATTATGGAAGGCAACACGCCACTGTTGCTGCAAAATTTAAAAGCAATATCTGCCCGGAGTTTATCAAAACTGATACACAAGCAAGCCATCAAAGAGCGTGTTGCGGCCCTAACCGACGCAAATGCTGCCCGCGTAAGCGAATTTAAAACGCGGCAAAAAATCCAGCAGGCTCAATTTAAGCTGCCCCTCTTCCCTACTACCACCATCGGTTCGTTCCCGCAAACGGATGACATTCGCCAGTTAAGGGCCAGGCTTAAAAAAGGTGCGCTTTCTCAGGAGCAGTACGATTCTGAAATTAAGAAAGCCACCATCGAAGCAATTCGCTGGCAGGAGGAAACCGGGATAGACGTACTGGTACACGGCGAGTTTGAGCGAAACGACATGGTAGAATATTTTGGCGAACAGCTCGACGGATTCCTCTTCACTAAAAACGGCTGGGTACAAAGCTATGGCAGCCGCTGCGTAAAGCCACCGGTAATTTATGGCGATGTAAGCCGCCCCCGCGATATGACCGTGCGTTGGAGCAGCTTTGCGCAGGCCAATACCCAAAAAATAATGAAGGGAATGCTCACCGGCCCTGTAACTATTTTGCAATGGAGCTTTGTTCGGGATGATCAGCCCCGTTCTGAAACGGCTAACCAAATAGCTTTCGCCATAAGGGATGAGGTAATTGCGCTGGAGCAGGCAGGCATCCGGGTGATACAGATAGATGAGCCCGCCATACGCGAAGGCCTGCCTTTACGCAAGGCCGACTGGAGCAGCTACCTCGATTGGGCGGTAAAAGCATTCCGCATTTCGGCAAGCGGTGTGCAGGACGAAACGCAGATCCACACCCACATGTGTTACAGCGAGTTTAACGATATCATCAGGCACATTGCCTTGATGGATGCGGATGTGATCACGATAGAAACCTCGCGCTCGCAAATGGAACTGCTGGAAGCCTTTGCCGATTTTAAATACCCTGCAGAAATAGGCCCGGGTGTGTACGATATCCACTCGCCGCGTGTGCCCGCTGTTGGCGAAATGGTAAGCCTGCTGGAAAAAGCCGCGGAACTGCTGCCCATCGCCAACATTTGGGTAAACCCCGATTGCGGCCTCAAAACCCGTAAATGGCCCGAAACACAAGCCGCGTTAACCAACATGGTTTTAGCAGCGAAGGCCGCCCGGGAGATCTTCAGCAACCAACCTGTAAATTAATTAAACCCCATGCGCCCGGGCATCACCGGGCGCATTTATTCCCCAATGAACATGACCATACCCGAAAGAACCAAAGCCGCCGAAACGCGCATTTTTAAAGCCGTTTTCCCAAACACCACCAACCATTACGACACCTTGTTTGGCGGCACCGCCATGGCTTTGATGGATGAGGTAGCTTTTATAACCGCTACCCGTTTTACCCGCAAAACCATGGTAACCGTATCGTCTGACAGGATAGATTTTAACCAGCCCATCCCGGCGGGTACCATTATAGAGCTGGTGGGCAGTGTATCGCACATCGGCAATACAAGCCTTAAAGTTTTGGTGGAAATTTATGTGGAAGAGATGTACAGTTTTAACCGCGAAAAAGCCATCACCGGCACTTTTACCTTTGTGGCGATAGATAAGAATAATAAAGCAAGAAAGGTACTGGAGGAATAGGTAACGCTGCTAATAAGGATTAAAAAGCAAAGGCCCCTGTTGGGGGCCTCGCTGAATAAACTAAACGTTATTTTCTTTTTGGGATGCAACCGTTACTGGTGCCGGTATAGGTTCGGCGGCAGCGGCGCTTTGCGCATCTTTAAATTCTTTCATGCCTTTGCCAAGGCCTTTCATCATTTCGGGTATTTTTTTACCTCCAAATAATAATAAAATAGCAACTAATATTAAAATGATCTCCGGTGCTCCTAATCCCATGGTGTTTTTTTTTAGTGAATGTAAGTATACTTACGTAGAAAGTAAAGCCACGATTTTATTAATTGTTTTAAATATTCTTCGGTTCCGCGCAGTCGTTTAAAAATCCGCAGGCTAATAAACCAAAGCCAACGGGCCGTCCTTAGCTGCCAGCACCGAGAAACCTGGTTTTGCACCGGGAATCAGTTCGGCTATAAATTTATCGCGCAGCAAAATAGCTGCTTCTATTTCACCATCTGCTGTTTCATCCCATTCGCAGCGTACCTGGGCAGCATCTGATATCGGGGTTATCGTAACATCCTTCTTTATATAATCAGCAGGATTAAGAGCCGGCATTTCATCAGTATTTAAAAATGAACCGGCGGGAGTTGCGGCGCGGTTGTAAAGCCATACATCAGATACAATATCGCCGTAATAATTGAGATAGGCATAGGCCACACGCCCATCGTCCTCTATGGTTACAGCGTATGCGTTATCAAACGGGCAGGGTATGCTTAAATGGAACTGGGGCATATCAGCTTATAAACTTTCCTGGTATTCTTGTTGCAGGGCCAGCAAACAATTAGCACACAGGCAGCCGTCGTACAGTTCGCTTACGTATTGCACCTCGTTGATGCTCAGCTGCACCGTACTGCACTGGCATTTGGTGTAAGAGTTAGCCTTGCACTCAAACCCGCTCTGGCAGCGCTCGCAGTGTAATATTTCGTGTTTGGCGGAGATCATTTTTATTTCGGAGGCCGGTAAAACCGAAAGCCAGGGTGTTATTGTTTTGTTTTTCGAAGGTCGGAAACATCCGCATTGTATTTATCATCAAAACGTAAAAGGCCGGGCAACTATACAGTTTCCCGGCCTTTATTATCACAGGACAATTTATTCCCCCTGCTTAAAACTGGTATGTTAAAAAAAGGTTCCCTGCAATTGAGTTAAATCCCTTGCTAACGCTTCCGCCTGTTCTGGAGTTATAATTTGCGCCCACGGTACCCAGGCTGTAACGCCCTTCCAGCGCCATGCCCAAACTGCGGCTCAGCATAAAATTAAGGCCAATCTTTGGTGCTATGTAGGTGCTTTGCGCGTTGGAAACTTCTTCGGTGCTCGAAAAACTGGCATCGTCGATAGTGATCTTATAGCTTATCATTACAACGCCGCCGTTTACGCCGCCGTATACGTTCATATCACTGCTGATTGGCAATTCGTACGCAATACCCAGGTACAAGCCAATACCCTTGAGTTTACTAAAGGATGCACTATAATAATCGGTATCGTCGTAGCTGATCTGCTGAAGATCCGTTAAGGGTTTATAGCTGCGGTAATCAACAGTACCCGAATAAAGCAAGTTGCCCATTCTGCGGAACAGGTTAACGCCAAAGGTAGGCGAACCCTGGTAGCTTTGCTTCACTTCGCCAAGCGGAGACTCATAACCACCATTAAAGCCGATCATCCAGCCATCTTGATTAACAAAGCCGCCGCTGCTGCTATTGCTGCCGCTCATCACGTCACCATCGGCATTCATGCCCCGGTTACGCTGGGCATTTGCTGTCGAAAAAATAAATACGGTTAGAATAAGAGCGAGGATTGATACGCATAATTTAAAGCGCAGATTGCGATAGGGGGCCATTTATAAGGTGAGGTTATATGTTCCCCCTAATTAACGCAATTCTTTTGATTTTGCGGGAAAAAATTTCAAATTCAAACGGTCATAGATGCTATCAGCGCTCCACACTGTCTTCGCTGGGTCTCTCGACAGAGTACCCTGCGCTTTAAATGGTAATGAAGTGTATTAACGCCTGCGAGAACGAAAATTAGTTTTTAAATATCTTTTTAGCTTCAAGATAAACAAATGATAACCGCGCTATCACATAATAGGACAGGAAGAAGGCTAACATAAAAGGTATCAAATATCCTATCCCTAAAATAAATTTAGTAAAATCCTGAGCAAAAGGAAGATGCCTCTCAAATTTGTCATAATTCATAAAAACATATTTTGAAAGCGATGCTGTAATAAAGCAAATAGCTGCGAAAATACATCTCGAACCAGACCTATGTAGCTTTTTAACAATATCCGCTTGTTCGAATACTTGAGCATCAAAAGTTTTTGCCCAATTAAAACACGCAGTTGATAGGGCAATAAGCACCAAAAACCCAACTGTAGAAATTGAAATAGTATCCCTATTCTGGTTAAATAATATTTCTGATGCAAGTAGCAACATCGAAACCATAGCTATCCCAATGACAAATATTAAAATCAATATATCATACCAGCGGTAGGGCAAGTTTTTCATTTTTTTATAAAAATAATATTTGTTTATCGCTTCCGCTATTTTTTCTAAAATGAGTTATTCGATTACTACTATTGCAGCGGAGCCCCACTTTCAGTTGACAAACGTTGATGGCTTTAGCAATGCCTACTATGCTATGCGCTTTCTTATCCCGTAGCTGCTATTTCACTTTTTATAATTATCAATTTTGTTATCGATCAATCGAATTTTTTGACCCAGCAACCTAAAATACTTTTTGTCGGTAAACGATTGAAAAAAATCAACATTTTGATAGCCCGAGTTGTAAACTAATTCCATTATTTTCACTTTTTCTTTATCGTCGCACTTTACACCAAAAACTATTTTCACCAATGCTTCTTTGGGGAATTTATAAGGCCCGACTTTCCCTTGAATTATCCTTACCTCTTTCTCATATTTCCAATGATTAGATTTCGCGCAAAAAAACTCAATAACTGCATCAGTTGGATTATCATATATATTAATTTTAGGAACTGGTTTCGTGTACTTTACGTCATATATTGTGCCGAGTGATGTTTCTAAAAGGCTCGGGTCGAATCCAAGGCAAACTCCTTTATGGCAATTTGTGTAGTGCCCCCACATTAGTAAGTCATGAGATGTTTTACTTAAACTACAGATTGCTGCTTCATTAACCCATTTGTAAAACTCTTTTTTAAGCGTTGAATTAATTATTTCAAATACGCTCTTATCGTTTAGCGATTTTTCCAAGATGTTTGAAAAGAAATCATCCGATGGTTTTACAGTTTTTCTGTAGTGTTCAATAATCTCTTCTTTCCCAACAGCATTTAGGATTTCCAAATTACTATCAAAAGGATCGTTAAAATCTATAGGTGAACTAAAATATAATTCTGATTTTGTTATTAAATCAATCAAATATTTATCATTAGCTCGATATTTATATAATGGACGAAACATATTAGATTTTAGTTTTATCATAGTTTCCTCTCATAACCAAAGGCCGGGAAACTTTTCAGTTCCCCGGCCTTTGGTATGTAGACATTTTCATCAAAGACGCGAAGTATCGCGTCTCTACGACGTTATGCTGAGCAAGTAACGCAGCCTTCTTCCATCGAGCAAGATGGGCCTGCCGGTACATCCTCGGTGCTGTTATCTGCAACAACTTCTGGTATAACGGCGTCCATGTTTTTGCCGCCCTGGTTTTCTACAGTAAATTTAACCGCTTGCGATGCTGCCTGTGTACGCAGGTAGTACATACCTGTTTTAAGGCCTTTCTTCCATGCATAAAAGTGCATTGAAGTTAATTTGCTTGCATTTGGTGAGTTGATGAACAGGTTAAGCGATTGCGATTGGCAGATATAAGCACCCCTATCGGCAGCCATATCTATAATGTTACGCATCTTAATTTCCCAAACAGTTTTGTACAGTTCTTTGATATCTGCAGGGATCTCGGCGATATCCTGGATAGACCCATTTGCGGTGATGATCCTGTCTTTCATGTTAGGGGTCCACAGTTTACGGTCAACCAGGTCGCGCAGCAAGTGTTTGTTTACAATAACAAACTCACCGCTTAATACACGGCGGGTGTAAATGTTTGAGGTGTATGGCTCAAAGCACTCGTTGTTACCCAATATCTGCGAAGTTGATGCAGTTGGCATCGGCGCTACTAACAGTGAGTTGCGCACACCGTGGTTCATTACATCTAAACGCAGGTTTTCCCAATCCCAACGGTTGCTTGCCGGTTTCTCGTTCCACAGGTCGAACTGAAACTTACCCTGAGACAGTGGCGAACCTTTAAAGGTTTCGTAATGGCCTTCTTTTATAGCCAGGTCCTTAGAAGCCGTCATGGCTGCAAAGTAGATGGTTTCAAAGATCTCTTTGTTCAGCTGTTTTGCAGCTTCGCTTTCGAATGGTAAACGCAGCAGGATGAAGGCATCTGCCAAACCCTGTACACCTAAGCCAATTGGGCGGTGGCGCAGGTTGCTGTAACGTGCTTCTTCTACCGGGTAATAGTTGTTATCGATGATCTTATTCAGGTTTAAAGTAGCCTGGTAAGTTACTTCGTACAATTTATTATGGTCGAACTCGCCGTTGATCACATAACGTGGCAAGGCCAACGATGCCAGGTTACAAACCGCAACTTCTTTATCAGAGGTGTACTCGATGATCTCGGTACAAAGGTTCGAGCTTTTTATAGTACCCAGGTTTTGCTGGTTTGATTTCGCGTTGGCAGCATCCTTGTATAACAGGTACGGGGTACCGGTTTCTACCTGGCTATCTAACACAGCGAACCAAAGTTCCTGTGCTTTAATGGTTTTGCGGGCACGGCCTTCGCGCTCGTAACGGGTGTATAGTTCTTCAAACGCTTCGCTGTGGCAATCGGCTAATCCCGGTGCTTCGTGCGGGCAGAAAAGGCTCCAGTCTTCGTTCGCTTCAACGCGTTTCATGAACAAATCGCTTACCCAAAGAGCGTAGAACAAATCGCGGGCGCGCATTTCTTCTTTACCGTGGTTTTTGCGCAGATCCAAAAATTCAAAAATATCTGCATGCCAAGGCTCTAAGTAGATAGCGAAAGCGCCTTTACGCTTGCCACCACCCTGATCTACATAACGGGCGGTATCGTTAAATACTTTCAGCATTGGGATGATACCGTTGCTGGTGCCATTTGTACCGCTGATGTATGAACCTGTAGCCCTTACGTTGTGGATGCTTAAGCCGATACCACCTGCGCTCTGCGAAATTTTAGCGGTTTGCTTCAATGTATCGTAGATGCCTTCGATGCTGTCATCCTTCATCGTTAACAGGAAGCAAGACGACATTTGTGGTTTTGGTGTACCCGAGTTGAACAGAGTTGGCGTAGCGTGTGTAAACCAGCGCTCACTCATCAGGTTATACGTTTTGATAGCGCTATCGATATCCTCTTTATGGATACCAACCGATACACGCATAAACAGGTGTTGCGGGCGCTCGGCTATTTTACCGTCAATTTTCAATAGGTACGATTTCTCCAAAGTTTTGAAACCGAAGTAATCAAAACCGAAATCGCGATCGTAAATGATGCTGCTATCCAGTATTTCGGCATTTTTTTGGATGATCTCGTGAACGTCGTCGGCTAATAACGCAGCGTTTTTGCCGGTTTTTTTGTCAACGTACTCGTACATACGTTTCATGGTTTCCGAGAACGACTTGGTGGTGTTCTTGTGCAGGTTACTCACCGCAATACGCGAAGCCAGCAAAGCATAATCGGGGTGTTTGGTGGTTAACGATGCCGCCGTTTCCGCTGCAAGGTTATCCAGTTCTGAGGTGGTAACACCATCGAACAAACCTTCGATTACCTTTTTGGCCACGTCAATAGGGTCCACCAGGTTAAATCCGTAACACAGTTTTTCAATTCGCGCTGTGATCTTGTCGAATTTTACTGATTCTTTTCTGCCGTCTCGTTTTAGTACAAACATATTGGTTGGGTATTTAAATAGTTAGTGTCAAGTAAGGGAGTACTTAAACCAACAGTAATATATAATTTAATTAAGGGTCGTGTTGTTAATGAGTAGTTAGCAAACGCGCTGTATCTTGATACTAACTACTTGATACTATTCCTAAAAGTCTTCGTCTAACGAGAATGATTTATTCTCCGGTGTGCCGTTTAGTACGCCGCTTTTTTGGTAATCGCCCACTCGTTTTTCAAAGAAGTTGGTTTTACCCTGCAGGCTTATCATCTCCATAAAATCAAACGGGCACGATACGCCGTATACCTTCGGATAGCCCAATTCATCCAGCCACCTATCGGCAACAAACTCGATGTATTGGCTCATCATTTTGGCGTTCATACCAATCAAACTTACCGGCAGCGCATCGCTTACAAATTCTTTTTCTATCTCTACCGCATCGGTGATGATACGGGTTGCATCTTCGGTAGAAAGTTTCACATCCAGCATTTTGTAAAGCAGGCAGGCAAACTCGCAGTGTGAACCTTCATCGCGGGAGATCAGTTCGTTGCTGAACGTTAATCCCGGCATCAGGCCGCGTTTTTTTAACCAGAAGATAGAACAGAAACTACCGGAGAAGAAAATGCCCTCTACCGCAGCAAATGCTATTAAACGCTCGGCAAAGCTGCCGTTGTTTATCCAGCGCAGTGCCCATTCCGCTTTTTTGGTTACACAAGGGATAGTATCAATGGCGTGGAACAAACGGTCTTTTTCGGCCGGATCCTTTATATAAGTATCAATTAATAAAGCATAGGTTTCTGAGTGGATGTTCTCCATCATGATTTGGAAACCGTAGAAACAACGTGCCTCGGGCAATTGCACCTCGCTCATGAAATTGATAGCCAGGTTCTCATTTACAATACCGTCACTGGCGGCAAAAAATGCCAGGATGTGCGATATAAAATGCTTCTCACCGGGGTTTAAATTCTCCCAGTGTTTCAGATCGTCTGATAGATCTATCTCCTCGGCTGTCCAGAAACTTGCTTCTGCCTTTTTATACATTTCCCAAATAGCGGGATACTTGATGGGGAGGATAACAAAGCGGTCTTTGTTCTCTCTCAGCAATAATTCGGTTTCCTCTGGCATCTCGTATTTGTATGTTTCAATTTCTATTTTTCAATCCCTCTTTCGCCCGTATAGCTATTTCGTGTACGGCAAGTTTGCAGACGGGTATACCACACGAGTTTTAAAATGACAGACAAAAGCTGCCCTTAATTACTCGTCCCAAACACCCTCACATATCTGCTATTAAACTTTTATTTTAATACACATAGCCCATGAATTTAACATGGTTTTATTCCTTTTTTACCGGCGGTAGAGAACGGTAAACGGATAGCGTTGAAAGAACTTATAATTCAAAGATAGGGCATCGTGCTATTGAATGTTAATTGAAGTTTTTAACATCACCTGTAAGTTATAAACAATGAAAAATAATTTCGGCAATTGTTGCTAATCCCACCTTAATTTCAACCTACTAAGCACCAATGCATTAGTGCGTATATCCAAACCGGCTTTGGGCAAAATCGGGTAACATTGGAGTAACTTTAACTTCACTTTTAGTTTACCTTAAACAGACAATTCGGCCATTAAAAAAAGTGCCAACCAAGCCAAATTAAGCCCTTTATATACCAGGTAGAAATACGGTATTTTGCACCATTGAATCCACATCACAAATTGTGGAAAACAATAATTCCCGGCTTTTTTTGAGACGGGAATTATTGTTTTTCTCTACTTTGTTAATAAGTGCAATTATTTCACATCATCGGCCGAAACGAATTTCATCGACAGGGAATTTACGCAGTGCCGGGTGTTTTTCGGTGTTAAATACTCCCCCTGGAAAACGTGACCCAAGTGGGCGCCACAGTTAGCGCAAAGGATCTCGGTACGGCGGCCATCGGCATCGGTTTCCCAGCGTACGGCACCGGCTATTTCATCATCAAAGCTCGGCCAGCCGCAATGCGATTCAAATTTTGATTCGGAGGTGTACAGGGGCGTGTCGCAGCGTTTACAAACGTACAGACCCTGCGCCTTGTTGCCTAATAAGCTCCCGGTGAACGGGCGCTCGGTTCCTTTATGTAGTATTACGTATTCTTCTTCGGGTGTTAGCTTGTTGTATTCCATTTTGTTGATTACGCTGATTTTATAGATTGATTACACCGATTTTGTGTCGGATCTTCTATATAAATATACGACAATCCGCCCGCATTAAATGTTTTGCCTGCCGATGTTTACACTGGTTTGACGCGGGCATTTACCGCATGATCAGCCGCAACAATAAGTCCTTTAATACGTTCAACAGGTACATTATCCGCCCTTATGAATTTCATTATCTTACTTGCTTTCTTTTTCCCAATGCAACAGCATTCGGCATATCATGTAAACAGTCAGCCGATGACGGATACAAGCACCATAGATACTTCCCGCTACTCGGTTCTCCCTTTCAACAGAAACCGCGACAGTTTTATCTTCAGCGAATACTTTAAACCGACCAGTATTTCTGCAGATGATATTAAGAAGATAGAGAAGATTATATCCGTAACCGTTACCGAGCATAATAAACAATCTACAAGCCGCATTAATAAACCTGGTAAATACTACAAGCAAATTATAGCGGTTATTAATGCCAGCGGGCAGAAAGAGGTTTGGGTAAATTGCTTTTGCACCCCTTACGAAAAACGGCACTGGCGCAAGGGGGTGGTGCTGGTATTAGATGGCGGCCCCTGCTTCTTCAACATCAAAATAAACCTCAGTAATAATACCGTGACGAGTTTGGCAGTGAATGGGTCGGCGTGAGCCCTCTAATGCCCTGAAGGGGGAATAGAAGTTATTTGCCCGGCTACTCAAAAACTCCCCCTTCAGGGGGCTGGGGGGCTCGCGATTACATCCAAATGATACTCCTGTATCAGTGGCGGGTTCTCGGGCGTTAACGTGAAACTCACCCGGATATTGGCTTTCTCTCCTTTAATAATAAAATACCCGCGCAATTGATTCTCGGCGACTATCTCGCCGATGCTCAAGGTTTTACCGGCTTTGGTGAAGGCCTCATCGGCGGCAACTTTCAATTTCTCGGGGAAGTAATCTAAAAAGAAGTTATCGGCAAATATGCCACTGGTTTTGGCGGTGTTCCAATCGGCAATCACTTTTAGCAGGTCGGCTTTGCGCTTGTTGAGCGTGACCGATGGTGGTAGCGTGCGCGGTTTTATCCCCGAGAGCATCAGCAGGGTGTCCAGTGCGGCGTTGTTGATAGGTGCCGCGCGGGCATAAGTTACGTTACCGAAGGAGACGATACCTACGCCATAATCAGGCATTACATTCCACTGGCTACCGAAGCCGGGCAGGCCGCCGGTATGGCCCACGTAGATGCGGTTATCACAATCCTTCATCCAGCGCAGTCCGTAAGCATAAGCGGTTACATTGGGGCAAGGCCTGCCGGTTGGGGTTTTGGCGTTGGCGGTTAAATAATTCACATCCCATGGGTACTGCATCTCGCGCACCGAACTCCGTTTAACCGGGCCGGTTTCGGCATCGTTACGTGCCGGCCAGGCATCCAGGTGCAGGGCCATATATTTGCTAAAATCCTCAATGCTGGTGATTAGCCCGCCCATAGCACCGTACGCGCCATCGTGCAATAAAGGTTGTTCTACCCACTGCCCATCCAGCCAGCGGTAGCCATGGGCAAGTTTATCTTTGGGCACTTTGGTGTATTCCCAATAGGTATGCAACATACCCAGGGGCTTCAGTATATTATCGGTAATGTATTGCTCGTAAGTTTTGCCGCTTACTTTTTTAATGATATAGCCAAGTGTGGCGAACCCAAGGTTGCTATACTCATAACCCGTACCCGGATTCGTGGAAAACTGAACCCCTTTTTTATAGATTGCTATCAATTGCGCATCGCTTACGGCCAGTTGCCTGTCGCCCCAGGGATTATCTTCGGGGTAGCCGGCGGTATGAGTGAGCAGGTTGCGCACGGTAATGGGGGTGGCATCTTTGGTTAAATACTTAGTGCCCTTCATTTCGGGGATGTAGAGGTACGCGGGATCATCCAGCTTCAGTTTCCCTTCATCGCGAAGCTTTAATATAGCCATGGCGGTCAAACTCTTCGTCATACTGGCAATCCGGAACTCGGATTTAGAATCAACCGGGATCTTATTGGCGATATCGGTGTAACCAATGCCGCCGGTATGCACCAGCTTGCCGTCCACCACAATGCCATACGCTGTACCCGGCCAGTGGTTCTTTTCGGCGTAGTCTTTATACAGTTGGTCTATAACCGGGTAAGTGGCTTCTATCTTTTTCAGCCTGTCGGCATCGGTAAAGGCGGCGGGTTTGTATTGTGCGATGGCTAATGTTGGGAGGAATAAAAGGAGGCAGAGGGATTTGCGCATACGTTTGTCTGAATCAGAATTTACCGAATTTAAGAATTTTCAGAATGAAAACGAAAATAGGGGTAATTGTCTGAACTCGAATTAAACGAATTTATGGAACGGGCAGAAGCTAATTCTGGTAATTTAATTAATTCCTTAAAATTCGAGTTCAGACAAACAAAAAATCCCGGCCAAAGCCAGGATCTTCAATATTATTCAATTCCCCCTTCAGAGGGTTAGAGGGCTTTATGCTAATTTAGCCAGTTCTTCTGCCATGGCAGCGCCAATTTCGGCAGGAGACTCTACTACGCGGATACCACACTCGCGCATGATAGCCATTTTTGCAGCAGCAGTATCGTCGGCACCGCCAACAATTGCACCCGCGTGGCCCATACGGCGGCCCGGAGGCGCTGTTTGGCCAGCAATAAAGCCAACTACCGGCTTAGTCCCGTTTGCCTGGATCCAGCGGGCTGCTTCAGCTTCCATGCCGCCGCCTATCTCGCCTATCATTATGATACCGTGGGTATCAGGATCGTTCATTAACAATTCAACCGCTTCTTTGGTTGGGGTACCAATAATTGGGTCGCCACCAATACCAATAGCGGTAGTGATACCTAAACCGGCTTTAACCACCTGGTCAACCGCCTCGTAAGTAAGCGTGCCCGATTTTGAAACTACACCCACATTACCTTTTTTGAAGATAAATCCCGGCATAATGCCAATTTTGCTTTCGTCAGCCGTGATAACGCCCGGGCAGTTTGGCCCGATAAGGCGAGCATCTTTGTCAGACAAGTATTCTTTCACCTCTATCATATCCTTGGTAGGGATACCTTCGGTGATACAAACAATAACCTTAATGCCCGCTTCGGCAGCTTCCATAATAGCATCGGCACCAAAAGCCGGTGGTACAAAAATGATAGATACATCTGCTCCGGTTGCAACAACCGCGTCTTTCACGGTGTTAAAAACAGGTCTGTCTAAATGGGTTTGGCCACCTTTGCCGGGTGTAACACCACCTACCAACTGGGTACCATACTCAATCATCTGTTCCGCATGGTAAGTACCTTCTTTACCGGTAAAACCCTGCACTATTACTTTAGAATCTTTATTTACGAGAACGCTCATCGGCTTTTTTGATTTTTGTATGGCAAAGCTAAGTTTATTGCCATTAAAGTCAAATTAAATTTTAAGCCCCGCATATTTTTTACATGCGTGTGAAAGGCTGTCATTCCTGCCTTTTTTTCATTAAAGACAATAAACTAAAGAAACTTTGTAGCTATAAAGATGTGGATGGAGAATACAACGGAGAGCGCCTCATTAGTGCTTACCCGATGCTCAAAAGGCAATAGCAGGCATGGTTAACTAACAATTAACAATGCCCGGGGCGTATACAAGCAAAATTATTGTAACGGATCGGCCAGCTTAAAATAAGCTAAGCGCCTACCATTTGTTACTGACTGTTTGCGTACAGTAAAGGTAAATGGCTTGATGTGCAGGTTAAACAGCAACAAAATAAGCAACGGAAAAATAAAAATAATAAGCAAGCCCAAACATATCACTACATAAATAATGCGGGATAGCTGGGGACGAAAGCCGCTTTCATGGTTAGATGGTGTATTCATACTTGTAGGCTGGTATACTTAGGGTTACCTAACTGGTAACTAAATAACCATCAGTTAAATAAATTGTTTATGCTATGAAAATTTTTTCTCTGTTAAAGAATGTTAAACAATATTGCCGTTTGCATTAAGCACCTAATTTTATGCCTAATGAAATACCTGGCCCTTATCATATTATCGTTTTTACTTATACGTGCCAATGCGCAGATAGTTACCGGTAAATTGATTGACAAGGATACCCGGCTGCCGATGAGATATAGTTTTATCGCATCCAAGTCGGGCACCGCTTTCACCGATGCCAACGGCACATTTATGCTAAAGATATGTAATATTTTTGATACAATACGCATAAATACTATGGGTTATAAATCTTTTAAATTGGCGGCAGCCAACTGGGGCAATTTCACCCGCACCATCGAGCTGGAAGCTAAGTACATCCAACTGGGTGAAGTAACTATTAAGGCGAAGAAAAACTATCATAAAGACTCCGTTGCCCTGCGACAGGAGTACTCCAAACAGTTCAATTTCAGGGGGCCACGGTTCAACGAGATCGTACGGATGCCATCGGCATCCATGCCTTTCGCCGGTATCACTATTGATGTTGGCAACCTGTTTAGGGCTATCAACAAAAAAAACAGTCGCGATTACAAATTACAGCAGGTGTTGCTGCGCGATGAAAGGGAGAGCCACGTAAGCGCCCGTTTTACTAAAACGCTGGTAGCCGGCATCACCAAACTACAGGGCGATTCGCTGGAGAACTTTATCAGCAGCTACCGGCCAACGGCCGCGGAGCTGGATAAGCTGAGCGATTATGACCTGATACAATATGTCAAAAGCAAATTGGAGAGGTTTAGGCTGAGCAACGGGAAGAGGGAGGTGCTACCGCAGATGCTAAAGAAAGGGGAATCGCTGGAGTGAAGAAAGCGATGCTCATTTGATGACTTCATAAGAAAAAGACACTGGCCCTGATATGATTAATGCGACGCTATCATAAATTCAATCACGGTAATGATAATGACAAATAACCAGGTTATTAAAAAAAACGCACCTGCTTTTTTTAATTTTTGCTTGTTGTTGTTACTAATCCCTGGGAAAAAATTCGCTGCTGTTAAACCAAGTCCTGTGATTAAAATAATTGCCTTTAATATCGTTAGTGTCGTATACATCTTTTATTGAAACTATAGTGTCTTTTCCTTGCAATTCAAAAACTCCCCCTTCAGGGGGCTGGGGGGCTAAACTCCCCCTCACTCTTCGCCACTACAATAGTAGCTACCCCATTGCCTATTACATTGGTAATAGCGCGCGCTTCGGACATGAACCTATCTACCCCCAATAGTATCGCCACACCTTCTACCGGGATAACTTTTATGGCGGCCAGCGTAGAAGTAAGTACAATAAACCCGCTGCCGGTTACACCCGCCGCGCCCTTGGAGGTGATCATGAGGATGCCGATAATGGTAAGCTGCTGGGCGAGCGACAGGTCTATCTTAAAAACCTGCGCTAAAAATATGACCGACATGCTCAAATAAATGGTGGTACCATCCAGGTTAAAAGAATACCCTGCCGGGATAACCAGCCCTACTACCGATTTGCTGCAGCCAAATTTCTCCAGCTTTTCCATCATCCCCGGCAGGGCCGATTCTGATGAAGATGTGCCCAACACAATGAGGATCTCCTCTTTAATATGCTTGAGGTAAGCCCACAGACTAAACTTATATAGATATGCGATGAAATTGAGCACCACAAAAATAAACAGGAACATGGTAAGGTAAACCGATGCCATCAGCATCCCCAAAGGCTGCAGCGTTTTGATGCCATAGGTACTGATAGTGTACGCCATTCCGCCGAAAGCGCCCAGCGGCGCCACCCGCATTACTATCTTCATGATATTGAAGAACACCTTGGAAAGCTTTTCGAAAGTATGGATAACGGACTGCCCCGCCTCTCCCATCCTGCTCAACCCAAAACCGAATAAAATAGCGAAGAAGAGGATCTGCAGAATATCGCCTTTGGCAAAAGCGTCAAAAACATTGCCGGGTACTATATGTGCTAAAAAATCTATCCATTTCATTTCAGATGCGGCCTTTTCATAAGCGGCCAGTTTGGCGGCATCAACGGGGGCATGGGTATTAATAAAACCTGCGCCGGGTTTTATTAGGTTAGCCACAGCAACACCTATGATGAGCGCAAAGGTGGTAACCAGTTCGAAATAGAGTAGCGCCTTGCCGCCTACCCTGCCCACCTTTTTCATATCGCTCATGCCGGCAATGCCCAGCACTATGGTGAAAAAAATGATGGGGGCTATCAGCATGGTAATTAAACTAATAAAAGTTTTGCTGATCACCTGCGCCGTAGGCGCGAAGCCTTTAAAATATAAACCCACCACTACACCCAAAAATATAGCGAATAAAACCTGGAAGGTAAGGTTGCCGAGTATGCGTTTCATCAAAACAATAATACGTTTTTTTGGTGAATGGTGAGCGGGGAGTAGAAAGTGGTGAATTGTTAATAGGGAATGGAAAGTTGTAAATTGTGAATAGCGATTGAGAAGTATTGAATGTTGAGTAGCTGATAAAGTAAATTGGTTAGATGTGTAGCAAAAGTACCCGTGATGATTTGTTAAACCAACCACTCACTACTCACTACTCACTACTCACTACTCACTACTCACTACTCACTACCTATATTTTCCCCGTAAACCCGTTGTAGATCATTTGCCCGGCTAAAAAGGTAACCACAATGGCAAAGACCCATCGCAGCCAGCCACTGGATTTGGTATGTACCAATATTTTGGAGCCGGTTAGCGCGCCCAGCAGTACTCCGATCACCACCGGCATAGAGATGCCCGGTTCTATGTAGCCCCGCTGCAAATAAACAACCGCACTGGCTGCAGCGGTAACGCCTATCATAAAATTACTGGTGGTGGTTGATACCTTGAAGGGGATCTTCATGATGGTATCCATGGCTATCACCTTCAGCGCGCCCGAGCCGATGCCTAATAAACCCGAGATCACCCCGGCAAACAGCATCATAAAAAAGCCGCCGCCTACACGGGTAACACCGTATTGCACCATGTGCCCATTGCCATCCGGATAGCTGCCCTTAAGCTTGAGTTTCTCGGCCAGGTAACTGGGCTGCAGCACTATTTTCTCAGCCTTTTTACGTAGTGACATGATGGCCGAAAAAATAAGGATCACCCCAAAAAGTATAGCGATATAGTGTGTAGGAATATAGATGGCCAGCATGGCACCCGCCAGCGCCCCAAGCGTAGTAGCTATCTCTAAAAACATGCCTAGACGGATGTTGGTAATCCCCTCCTTTACATAAGCCGCCGCCGAACCACTTGATGTAGCAATAACCGAAACCAGCGAAGCGCCAATAGCGTAATGGATATCAACACCCAGCAAAAGGGTGAGCAAGGGAATAATAACCACACCACCGCCAAGGCCCGTAAGCGAGCCTAAAAGGCCCGCAATGTAGGCGCCAGCAAGTATGATCAGTGTAAATAAGATTACCGACATAGGCCAAATAATGGTTTACACTGTAAAAATAATATAAGTTTTTACATTGAATAAAAGAAGTAACCCTACCTGTTTACTGAACTTTTTATGCATTAACCGGCTTAAATAACCTAAGCCACTCTTTTACAATTAATTGTTAAAATTACATGCTGATTTTTCCGCTGCAATAAATTGCCCAGCAGGTGCCCGTTAAACAAATCGAAAGTTGCGGTTTAGCGTGACGGGCGCAACATCGTATTAGTTGCGGTATTTGATTTGGGTGCAAAGAAGCGATCAGCCGTAATAATTATTTGGCTTCCTGTTATAATGTTCCGGTTCATTACTTAAGCATGAACTTAAAACCCATTAATCTGTAATATCTTTGAGGCCCATGGCATACAAAAGTTTACAGGACTGCATCACCGATCTGGAAAAGAACAATCACCTTATCCGTATAAAAGAAGAGGTTGACCCCTACCTGCAAATGGCAGCTACTCACTTGCGCGTTTTTGAGAACGAGGGGCCGGCCATCCTGTTCGAGAACGTAAAGGGCAGCAAATTCCCGGCGGTATCAAACCTGTTCGGCACGCTGGACAGGTCGAGATTTATTTTTAGGGATACGCTGGATAAGATCAAAACCCTGGTGGATATAAAAAACGATCCCATAAAGGCCATCAAACATCCCTTTAAATACGCCAATACGGCACTTACCGCGCTATCTGCCTTGCCCATGAAGGTTGGGAAGGGTGCGCCCATCAGCTTCGGCAAAACAAGCATTGGCGAATTGCCACAAATTGTAAACTGGCCAAAAGATGGCGGCCCGTTTGTGACCATGCCGCAGGTATACACCGAGGATATTGACCTGCCCGGCATCATGAATGCCAACCTGGGCATGTACCGCATTCAGCTTGGCGGCAACGATTATTTACAAGACAAAGAAATAGGGCTGCACTACCAGTTGCACCGCGGTATAGGCGTACACCAAACCAAGGCAAATGCCAAAGGGCAGCCTTTAAAGGTGAGCATATTTGTAGGTGGCCCGCCATCGCACCCTGTGGCTGCGGTGATGCCATTACCCGAAGGCTTATCAGAGATGACCTTCGCGGGAGCTTTGGGTAACCGTCGTTTCCGTTATTTTTATGACGCGGAGGGGTTCTGTATTTCTGCCGATGCCGATTTTGTGATAACCGGCACCGTTATGCCAATGGAAAATAAACCCGAAGGGCCCTTTGGCGATCACCTGGGTTACTATAGCCTTGCCCACCCTTTCCCGCTGTTAAAAGTGCATAATGTTTACCACCGCAAGGATGCGGTTTGGTCGTTCACTGTAGTGGGCCGTCCGCCACAAGAAGATACCAGCTTTGGAGCGCTCATACACGAAATAACAGGCAGCGCCATCCCGAAGGAGATCCCTGGCCTGCACACCGTAAACGCGGTTGATGCTGCCGGTGTTCATCCCCTCCTATTCGCCATTGGCAGCGAACGTTACACGCCATACGTAAAAGAACGCCATCCGCAGGAGATCATCACTATTGCCAATCATATTTTGGGCAAAGGGCAGCTGAGCCTGGCCAAATACTTGTTTATTGCTGCAAAAGAGGACGACCCGAACTTGAACGTAAACGACATAGGCGGTTTCCTGAAACACATCCTCCAACGCATCGACCTTACCCGCGATCTGCACTTTCAAACCAAAACCTCTATAGATACGCTGGATTACAGCGGCGAAGGCCTCAACAGCGGCAGCAAGGTAGCCATTACGGTTGCCGGTGATATTAAGCGCGAGCTTTGGGGCGAGATGCCATCCACTTTCAGTCTGCCACGCCCGTTTGTGAATCATAAAATGGTGATGCCGGGTATATTAGCGGTAGAGGTACCCAAAAACATCCGTACCAGCGATATGCCTTTAATGCTGGAGATGTTACAAGAACATCTCGGCGAAACCGACCTGAGCGGCCTTCCGCTGATGGTACTATGCGATGATGCCGCATTCACTGCCCAAAACATCAACAATTTTGTATGGGTGACCTTTACCCGCAGCAACCCCTCTCACGATATTTATGGAATCAACAGCTTTACCGAGCATAAACATTGGGGCTGCCATGGCCCGCTGATGATAGATGCCCGCATAAAACCGCACCATGCCCCTGTTTTGGAACGCGACCCTGCAGTTGAAAAACTGGTGGATGCAATGGGAGTTAAGGGCGGTGCCCTGCACGGAATAATTTAACGATATATAATTGCCCTATGAAAGTTTTTGAACTTAGGCCTGCAAAATTAGAGAATGAGCTGGTTGAACTACAGCCGTTGCAGGCTGCTGATTTTGACAGGTTATTTGAAGTGGCCGCAGACCCGCTGATATGGGAACTACACCCGGCCAAAGACAGGTACAAAAGAGAAGTTTTCCAGCTTTATTTTGATGATGCTGTAGCTTCAAACACTTCGTTTTTAGTGATAGATAAAGCAAGCGGCGCGCTTATTGGCTGTACCCGGCTATACGCCCTGAAGCCAGATGAGTCGAGCGTGGCTATCGGGTACACCTTCCTGGCCCGCAAATACTGGGGCGGGGCTTACAACCGGTCGATGAAAAGCTTACTGATAGACCATGTTTTTAAGGCAGTTGATAACGTGATGTTCCATATTGCAGCCACCAATATCCGGTCGCAAAAGGCTACTGAAAAAATTGGGGCAAGCAAAGTAGGCGAGATAAACTTCGACCATTATGGCACAAAGCTGCTTCATTACGAATACCGGTTAACAAAGGCGGAATATTATAAGCAGGTTTAAACAAGGTTGTCATGCTGAGCGATAGCGAAGCATCTACTCGCCGCCAAGCATAACCGCTGTGTATGTTTGTTATCAGATCCTTCACTATCGCTCAGGACAAAATTGGACGAGCTCTTCTTTGGGCTTCATCTGCATATCTGAAATTTGCACATCTGCACATCTACTCCCTCATCTGAAATTTGCACATCTGCACATCCGTTATTTTCCTATCTTAGCATCCTTTTATTAAAGCTATGAACAGATTTTACGGGACAGGGGTGGCAATGGTAACTCCTTTTCAGGCCGACGGGCAGGTAGATTACCCTGCACTCGAGAGGCTTATCGACCACCTTATTGAGGGTGGTGTTGAATATTTAGTATCGTTAGGTACAACCGGCGAGAGCGCTACTTTGAGTAAGGACGAGAAGAAGCAGGTTTTTGCCTTTACCGCCAAAACCGTAAGTAAACGCGTGGCCCTTGTTGCGGGCATAGCAGGTAACAACACTTTAGAGGTTGTTGCCGAAATTAAAGCATTTGATACTACCGGTTACGATGCCATCTTATCGGCCAGTCCGCATTATAATAAACCAACCCAGGAGGGAATTTATCAGCATTATAAGGCCATAGCGGAGGCATCGCCCCTGCCGCTTATTTTATATAACGTGCCCAGTCGTACAGGCAGCACTGTTGCAGCCGAAACTACCGTTAGGCTTGCGAATGATTTTGCGAACATCATCGGGATCAAAGAGGCGTCGGGCAATTTCGACCTGATGAACCAACTGATGCGCGATAAGCCGGCGAATTTCCTGCTGATCTCGGGGGATGATCCTATTACCCTGCCTATGATAGCCATGGGTGCTGTTGGTGTAATATCGGTTACCGGCAATGCGCTACCAAAACAAGTATCGGATACAGTAAGACTATGCCTGCAAGGCGATTTTAAAGCCGCGCAAGCCGGCCACTATGGTTTAATTGAATTTACCAGGCTCATGTTTAGCGAAGGCAGCCCGGCCGGTGTAAAATCGGCCCTGAAAACGCTTGGCGTTTGCGGCGATACTTTGCGCCTGCCGCTGGTGCCGGTGAGCAACGCGACTGTTGAGAAGATTAGAGAACAAATGGAGTTGATTGGATAAAAAGGTCATTTTTTTAGCCACCACGTAAAATGACGAAGTCCCACAAACCATCCTTTTACTGTTCACGACCTGCAGGTGAACACCGTGAACATTTGCACACCGCTCATAATGAGCAGTTTGAAAATTCCGCGTTGGTGTCAATATAGCGCCACCAACTTTGTTAAACAAAAAACCCGGCGTAATTACACCGGGTTTTTTAATGAAGTAAACAATTTTTTCCCGGGGGAGATTACTCTTTGTTTTTAGCTTCCTGAACCTCCAAACGAATAGCCTGGGCTAAGTTCTTAAGGTCCTGCATACCTTTACGAACACGAGTGCCTGCCGCGCTGTTACCCTTGTTATAAAATTTGTCGGCATCAGCTTCGAGGGATGCAACCAGCTCTTTTACTTCAGTAAATTTTTTCATTGTGAACTTCTTTTAAATTTTGAGGTTTATTGTTTTAATTAAAGCTAATCTAAAAGGATTTTTTTTAAATAAAAACTTTTAAAGTATAAAAATAGTGCCTTAAAAGTGGTTTTTTTCCACAATTTTATCGCGCAACGATTGCAAAATAAGATAAAGATCACATCAAAAAAAAGCCGACCCTTGGTTATTAGTTAAAAAATCCGGCCTGCAATTAACCAAAAAATAATTAAATTACCCAACACCATATTCTTCTAAGCGCGCTGGCGAACCCCATCTAAATTATATAAAACAAGAGGCCCCGCAATAATGCGGGGCCGCTTAAATATACAGGGCTATATAGGGCCTTATACTTACGCTATAGCCATTTTATTCTCTTTGTAATAACCTGCCTTCAATTTCCCGGCAACTTCGCTGAAGGCATCCAGCGTACGTCCTACATCGGCCAGGGTGTGCATGGCGGTAGGGATCAAACGTAATTCAATCAAACCTTTAGGGATAACCGGGTAAACTACGATGGAACAGAAAATGCTGTAATTCTCGCGCAGATCCATAGTAAGGCTGGTGGCTTCGTTCAGTTCGCCTTTCAGGAAAACCGGGGTTACCATGGTATCGGTGATGCCGATATCAAATCCATGCTCCACCAACCCATTCTGCAGTGCCCGGGCTATTACCCACAGCTGCTCGCGCAGTTCGGGGTTTGATTTCAGCAATTCAAAACGTTTTTTTAGGCCCAGCACCATTGGCATAGGCAATGCCTTTGCAAAAGTTTGCGAGCGCATATTATAGCGCAGGTAGTTGATGATCTCGTTATCAGACGCTACAAAAGCGCCAATGCCTGCCATTGATTTGGCGAAGGTGCCAAAGTATACATCCACACCTTCAATACAATCCTGCTCCTCGTGCGTGCCGGCACCGGTTGGGCCCATGGTACCAAAACCATGCGCGTCATCAATTAGCAAACGGAAGTTATATTTTTCTTTAAGCGCAATAATCTCTTTAAGTTTACCCTGCGCACCCGACATGCCGAAAACACCTTCGGTGATCAGCAGGATACCGCCACCGGTTTGCTCGGTAAGCTTTGTGGCGCGTTCCAGCTGTTTTTCGCAGCTTTCGATATCATTATGCTGGTATACAAAACGCTTGCCCATGTGCAGGCGAACGCCGTCTACAATACAGGCGTGAGATTCGGCATCGTAAACAACAACGTCGTTACGGTCTACCAATGCATCTATTATCGATACCATGCCCTGGTAGCCATAGTTCAGTAAAAAAGCTGCATCCTTGCCCACAAACTCAGCAAGGTTATTTTCCAGCTCTTCGTGGTGTTTGGTGTTACCGCTCATCATACGGGCACCCATTGGGTAGGCCATGCCGTAATCAGCAGCGGCCTGCGCATCAGCCTGGCGAACTTCGGGATGGTTAGCTAAACCAAGATAATTATTAAGGCTCCAAACCAGGTGTTCTTTGCCATTGAACATCA
This sequence comes from Mucilaginibacter gilvus, assembly GCF_004054195.1. GTDB lineage: Bacteria > Bacteroidota > Bacteroidia > Sphingobacteriales > Sphingobacteriaceae > Mucilaginibacter > Mucilaginibacter gilvus. The sequence goes on from NZ_SBIW01000001.1 coordinate 381,949, forward strand.
TGTGCGGATGTATCTCCCCCTCCAGGCGCGGGAACGAAAAATACCCGTGCGACCATTTCTGATGCTGCCCTATAGGGCCGCCCATGTTTTTATTTATTTTATCAAACAGATCCAAATTGCAAATCCTTTAATGGTAATTATATTTTATTGCAAATATACCCATAAAACGCCCCCTATCAAACGTTATTACTTTTTATGATAGTTTATAACGAAGGGGTTCATGGGTGATGGTTCATTGCTCATAGCGAAGAATTATGGTGGATTATTGGGAAAGGCTGGAAAAGAAAAAAGGCCCGAATATCGAGCCTCTTTCCTTACTATGAACTATGATCCATGAACCAAAGACTAATCTACGTTATCGTGCAGGAAAGAATTGTTGTTCTTTATTTCTGTTTTGCCGTCGCTATCGGTCATTAACGAGAAGCGAGAGATCTGGCTTTCGTCAGACTGCGGGGTTTGCTGCAGCGCTACTTCCTTACGTTTGTAAGCGGGTACGTTCTCCATCTCCTGGATGTTGCCGTTACGCAGTTTCATGCTCAGGTCCTTTAAGCGCATGATGCGCTCGCGCGATTTACGCAGCTGCTCTTCTATCGATTCGTCAGTTTTGTTTTCGTCGGCGTTTGCAATAGGTTCAGGCTCTGGCTCTGGTTTCCTTTCTTCCATAACAGGCGGCGGGGTAAAATCCATCACCGTTTCGGTTATTTTAAAGGTAAAGCCCGAATCATCCTGTGGCTCATCGGCAATTTCTTCCGGCTCTTCTTCGGTTAGGTTAAAACGTACAACTTCGCGCTGCTCGGCTTTATCCTGCTCTTCTGCTTTCGCAAACAGATCGAACAAGCCGGTTTGCTTAGGTGCGTCCTTCATTTTCATGAAAGGCTGGCTTGCCATTTCCGCGTCAGGTTTTACTGCGTTGATAAACTCGTTTACCGGTTTTACCATTGGCGCAGGCTCGGGCATAAGCATGCTCACTACCTTTTTGTTGCTATGCTCTTTTTCGCGTTCGTCTTTAGTTTGGAAACCGGTTGCAATAATGGTAACCGATAAAGCTTCGCCCAAGTTATCATCCTTACAATTACCCCATATCAGGTCGGCAGCCAAACCGGCTTCTTCCTGTATGTAATCGGTAATTATGGTCACTTCATCCATGGTCACTTCGTTTTCGCCCGAAGTAATATTTAACAGGATGTAGCGTGCGCCTTCAATTTCGTTATCCTTTAACAACGGAGACGCCAAAGCACCTTCAACCGCTTTTAATGCGCGGTTCTCGCCATCGGCAGTACAGCTCCCCATTATGGATACGCCACTGTCTTTCATAACGGTACGCACATCCTTAAAATCCACGTTGATATAACCCGGCAGCGTGATGATCTCGGCAATGCCTTTTGCGGCAGTTGTTAAAATATCATCGGCCTGGCCAAATGCCGAACTCATGGTTAAGTTACCAAAGATCTGGCGCAGCCTGTCGTTAGAGATCACCAGGAACGAATCCACATATTTCTTCAGTTCTTCCATACCCTCTTCGGCCTGCATACGGCGGCGTTTGCCTTCGAATGAGAACGGCGTGGTGATGATACCTACTGTTAAAATATCCAGTTCGCGCGCGGCTTTGGCAATAATAGGGCTTGCGCCCGTACCAGTACCACCGCCCATACCTGCTGTAATAAACAGCATTTTGGTATTAGAGCCGAGCATCTGTTTAATGTCGTCGATATTCTCGATTGCCGAGTTTTTGCCTACTTCGGGTATTGAGCCCGCGCCCATACCTTCGGTTAAGCTTGCGCCCAATTGTACCTTATTGGGGATGGGGCTAAGCTCCAATGCCTGCGCATCGGTGTTACATATAATGAAGTCGACACCCTTGATACCTTGCCTGTACATGTGGTTAACAGCGTTGCCGCCACCACCGCCAACACCAATTACCTTGATGATCGCCGATTTTTCCTTTAACATCTCAAACTGCATAATCCTTGTTTTTCAGTTGTTTGTGGATTGATGATTAGATAGAATTCCTTAATGTAATGATAGGGGTTTTTCCACAGGGTTTTTCCACAAATGTGTACAATGTGGAAAAGTTAGTTAATGTGAATAAAAATTAACTCGCCCTTTTCAAACAATCCTATTTCAAAAAGTCCTCATCCTTTATATCATCCTTAATAAATTTCTTACCCGATTCTAATATTTTGCCCAACAGACCAAATTTGCGGTCGTCGGTATACTTCGCTTTTTCTATTTTGGCAGCTGCAGGTGCTACCTGTGTAATGCTGTTGTATTCCATCTTCTGGATCCCTTTTATCAGCAGGCCTATGCCTGTTGCAAAGGTTGGGCTTTGCAGTTCCTCATATATATTCTTCGGCAGGCTTTCGTTCTTGGCCAGGTGTTCGTTAGGGTAACCTATGCGGCAATCTAACCCGGTTACAAACTCTATCAGCTGGGTTAAGTGCTTTAACTGAGCACCACCGCCTGTTACTACTATACCACCAATCAGTTTCTTTTCGTAGCCGGATGATTTTATTTCATAGTAAACATGCTCTATGATCTCTTCCATACGGGCCTGTATCACAAAGGCCAGGTTTTTAACCGAGATCTCCTTTGGTTCGCGGCCGCGTAAACCCGGCACACAAACTATTTCGTTCTCTTTATTCTCCTCTGCCAGTGCCGAACCAAACCTTACTTTTAGTTGCTCCGCGATGTTGCGCATAACCGAGCAGCCTTCGCGGATGTCTTCGGTAACGCTGTTACCCCCAAAAGGAATAACCGCAGTATGGCGAATGATGCCTTCGTGGAAGATAGCCACATCGGTAGTACCACCACCAATATCAACCAATACAATACCAGCCTCTTTTTCCTCGTCGCTCAAAACCGATTCCGAAGATGCCAATGGTTCCAGGATCAGTTCCTGGCTTTCCAGCTGTGCCTTGGTAACACACTTTACAATATTTTTGATAGCCGTAACCTGGCCGGAGATGATGTGGAAGTTTGCTTCCAAACGCACGCCTGCCATGCCAATCGGGTCTTTAATACCCGGCTCGCTGTCTACCGTAAATTCCTGCGGCAACACGTGGATGATCTCCTCGCCCGGGGGCATCACCAGGTTGTACATATCCTCAACCAGTTTATCTATATCCTTACGGCCAATTTCTGTGTTCAGATCCTTACGGGTTATCAGCCCGCGGTGTTGTAAGCTTTTTATATGCTGCCCCGCAATACCCACGTTCACTATCCTTATCTCCACGTTTGATTGCGCGCCGGCCACATCTACTGCCTGGGTAATACCCTGCACCGTTTTATCGATGTTGGATACCACGCCGCGCGTAACCCCCGCCGATTCGGCTTTGCCTATACCCAGCACTTCAATTTTGCCGTTTTTACTGCGGCGACCAACAATAGCACAAATTTTAGTAGTGCCAATATCCAGCCCCACTACAATTGGCGAACTTTTTTCTTGCGTTGAACTTTTGTCCATATTGTTATTTTTTAATAGATGTCTTTTTATCGGTTTTCTTCTCTGCGGCTTTCTTTACCACCGGTTTGCTTGTTGCCGGTTTCTTGTCTGCCTTTTTTTTGTTCTCTGCCGGCTTATCCGCTTTTGTTGTGGCGGGCTTATGTGCCGGCTTTTTACTTGCCACGTAACTGGCAATTACGTCCTCCGCTACCGGGGGCGTATGTGTAACGGGTTTGGCGTTACCGGCTTTGGCGTTACGGCCCGGTGTACAACAGGCTTTGGTTCCGCTGTTTTATGTTCTGCCGGCTTTACCGCAACAGGTTTAGCTTCGGCAGGTTTTTCGTCTGTAACGTTATCCGCCTTGTTAACGATGGATTCTGTAATAACCGGTTCGCTTTTTACCCTGTTCATTCGCACTGCACGTACAGAGTCTTCTGCGGCGCGTTTTGCCTTTTCCTTTACCGTATTAAGGGAATCTACCAGGGTTTGGTTTTTAACGCCTATTACCTGGTTGTTGTATTTAATGTTGATGACTTTATAAGCATCCCAACCTACCATAGGCAAAGCCTTTTGGTAAAATGCTTTGAGGTTGCCAAAGCGCAGTTCCAGTGAATCTGCCGTTCCCAGTAAGATCCGTTGGTTACCTACCCGGGGGATCAGCTCTATCTCATGATCTTTGTTAATATAGATCTGTGCTATCTGCGCATCCCAAAGCGAATCGTTACGGATAAAATCGGCCGTTTTAAAAAGGTCCCTGGCCAATGCTGTGTGCAGCGAATCTACCTTGTTGGCAAAAAGCTCGTCTATAAAACCGTTGGCTGCAATTACCCTCGCGGTAAAGTTTTGCGATAGCGGCATCTTTAAACCATGCTGATCAACGTAAAAATCCTGGTCGAAACGGTTCATCACCCTTAATATGGGCTGGCGCTGGCTTACTTCAACCTGTATCACACCATCCATATCGGCATAAACCTTGGCAAACTCAATAAAAGGGTTGTTTTTCAGTTTTGTTTCCAGGTCGTGCAGGTCTATAGTTTCTATACGGCGGCCAATAAGCGTATGGCTGTCCATTTGCAAAATATGGTCAACCTCCTGCCTGTCTATAAAGTAATGACTACCCGGTATGTAAACCTTAATGGCCGAGCAAACCACCTCATTTTTTTTAATGGATATGAAACTCATCAGCACCACCAAACCGGCCAGGCTGAGTGTCCAGCCTAATCCAATTAACAATGGTTTCCAAATACGTTTCTTAAACATGTTGTAATATCTCTCTTAATGGGTTTACCAATGTATCTATATCTCCTGCGCCTACGGTTAAAAGCAGCTCAGGTCTTTCATTTTTGATGATACCGAGACTCTCCTGTTTGCCTACAAGGCGCTTGTTTTCCAGTTTCATCAGGTTCAGCACCATATTGCTGTCCACACCCGGTATTGGCAGCTCGCGGGCCGGGTAAATCTCCAGCATCAAAAGCTCATCGGCCATATCCAGCACTTCTGCAAAGCCGTCCACAAAATCGCGGGTGCGGGTAAATAAATGCGGCTGAAACATCACCGTTAACTTCTTATCCGGGTAGAGCCTTTTTACCGATGTAATGGCCGCCCGCAATTCCTCGGGATGGTGCGCATAATCATCTATATAAATGTGCCCTTCGTTTTTAACAATATACTCGAACCGGCGCTTTACCCCTTTAAATGAACCCAATGCTTCGCGGATAGCGTCGCCCGAGATCTCTAACCTTAACGATGCTTCGATAGCGGCTACCGCGTTCTCTATATTGTGCAAACCCGCTATACCCATCCTGATGTTTGGGATGGCGGTTGAACCGTTATCAAAATCGAAATGGAAGTTGCCCTCTTCGATACGGATGTTACTGCCCATGGCGCCGGCTTCGCCGTTTACGGTGTAAGTAAAACCTTCGGCCAGCGGCAGGCCCTTTTTATAGATGAGCACACCGCCCGGCTTTATCTGCGAAGCAAACAACCTGAACGATTCTTCGAGGTGCGAGTGGTCTCCATAGATATCCAAATGATCGGCATCCATAGAGGTGATAATGGCGGTATCCGGACTCAGCGTTAAAAACGACCTGTCATACTCGTCTGCCTCAACTACTACAATATCGTTTTTTCCATACAGCACATTGGTGTTGTAGTTGGATGAAATACCACCCAAAAAAGCCGAGCAATCTTTGCCCGAATCTTTCAGGATATGCGCTATCATGCACGAGGTAGTGGTTTTACCATGGGTGCCTGCCACCGCTATGGTGAACATGCCCCTGCTGATGATCCCCAATACCTGCGAACGTTTCTGCAGATCGAACGCTTTGGTTTTAAAATAATTCAGAATTTGAGAATCCTTGGGGATGGCCGGCGTATAGATCACCAATGTGCCGTCGCAAGGCTGCTGAAAACTCATTGGGATCCAATCCAGCCTGTCCTCAAATACTACCCGGATGCCTTCGTTATGCAGGGCATCGGTTAAGGGGGTGCTGGTTTTATCGTATCCACATACAACACAACCCAAATGATGGAAATAGCGCGCAAGGCCGCTCATGCCTATGCCGCCTATGCCTACCAGGTAAACCCGCTGTATGTTTTTTAATTCCATTGTCTTATTTCTTTAAAAACCTCTATTCTCCAATCAACTATTCACTAACCATAAAAAAGGCTATCCCCGCGTTCTACGGGGATTAGCCAGATCTAATTGTTGTTTGTTATTTGGATAACCTCTTTCGCGATAACCTCATCGGCATTTGGCATGGCCAGCCTGCCAATGTTATCGCTTAATTTCTTTTGTAAACTTTTATCGTTCAATAGTTCTAATGCTTTATCAACCAGTTTTGCTTCGGCATCGCGGTCGGCCACAAACGCGGCGGCATCTTCTGTTACCAGGGCCAAGGCGTTTTTGGTTTGGTGATCCTCCGCCACGTTTGGCGATGGCACCAGTATCACCGGTTTTTTGATCACACACAATTCGGCAATAGTGCCCGCACCGGCGCGAGAAATGATAACATCCGCAGCGGCAAAGGCCAGATCCATACGGTTTAAAAATTCTACTACGCAAATGTTTGGGTGAATATTATCGCCCAGTTGCTCTTTAATGCCTTTGTAATAAAACTTACCCGTTTGCCAGATCACCTGTACATCAGCCTTGATAATTTTATCGAGCCCGGCCATGATGCTTTTATTTAGAGTGCCGGCACCGAGGCTGCCACCAGTGACCAGTATCGTTTTTTTGCGGGATGAAAGCTTATACAACTCCAGCGCCTGCATGTGCTTGCCCGCAATATCTACCGATTCCTTACGGATAGGGTTGCCGGTTTTGATAATGCGTTCTGCCGGGAAAAATTTATCCATGCCATCAAAGGCAACACATATCTTTTTGGCTTTTTTACCCAGCCATTTATTGGTGATACCCGCGTAAGAGTTTTGCTCCTGTATTAAAGTTGGGATGCCCATAACCGAAGCCGCGTACAATAACGGACCCGAAGCATAACCACCCACGCCTACACAGGCATCGGGCTTAAAATCTTTAATGATCTTAACGGCCTTGCGCACGCTACTGATCAATTTTATTGGGAACATCAGGTTCTTCATAATTGATTTACGCTGGAGCCCCTGTATATCCAAACCAATAATTTCATAACCGGCAGCCGGAACTTTTTCCATTTCCATACGGCCGCTGGCACCAACAAATAATATTTCGGTAGCAGGGTTCAGCTTTTTCAAGGCATTGGCAATAGCAATAGCCGGGAAGATATGCCCCCCTGTACCTCCGCCGCTAATGATGACGCGGAGCCCCCCAGCCCCCTGAAGGGGGAGCTTTTGATTAGTACCGTTGCCTTGCGTTTTCATTTTTTTGGATTCCACCGATTATTTTTTGTGATTTCACAGATTACTCTGATGATTTCAACGATTTTATTTTGATCCTTTTCTTTTATTCCCTGTCTCTAATTGTCCCCCTTCTAACTTCTGCTCCCCCTTCAGGGGGGCTGGGGGGCTTCCACTACGCTTCCCTTATCTCTCCTACTACCACTTTCTTTGGTTCATCAATATCGCGGCTTACGGATAATATAATACCGAAAGCGATACTGGTAAACAATATGGATGTACCGCCCATACTCACCAATGGTAACGACACACCGGTTACCGGGCCTAAACCCACGGCCACCGCCATGTTGGCAAATGCCTGTATGGTTAAGCTAAAACTTAAGCCTGCCGCCAGCAGCGCGCCAAAGGCTTTCGGGGCCTTGGTTACTATTTTTATGCATCGGTACAGCAGGAACAGGTATATGCTGATCACTACGATACCGCCAAACAGGCCGTACTCTTCTACAATAATAGCGAAGATCTCATCGGAGAACGCCTCCGGCAGATAGTTACGCTCGGTACTGCGGCCCGGCCCTTTACCAAAGAAGCCGCCCGTTGCAATGGCAATTTTGGCGTGGTTCCCCTGGAAAAGTTTGTCCTTATCGGCCAGTTCCGGGTGAAAGAATGCCTTTACCCTGGATATGTGTGTTGCACGTCGAGACCCTAAGAACAGCATCGCCGTTAATAAGAACATCCCTGCTACGCAAACAACGGCTATCTGCTTTATGCTGATACGCCCCATAATAAGCAGCAAAATGCTTACGCCAAACAGCATCAAACCGGTTGATAAGTTGGCCGGCCCAATGAGCGCGAATATCACACACACCGACCCCATGATAGGGATGAAGGAATTTTTTACATCCTTTATATTTTCCTGCTTGCGCGATAATATGCGCGCCAAATAGGTGATCAGCGCCAGCTTGGCCAGATCGGAAGTTTGGAAACTAAGCCCTGTACCCGGTATGGCCAGCCACCTGCTTGCGTGGTTAATGTGCGACCCAAAGAACAAGGTGAACAACAGCAACGGTATGGTAACGATCATCAGTATTTTAGAGATGCCGGCATAGTAGCGATAATCCAGCCTGTGCGAAACGTACATCAATATGATACCTGCAATGATCATGAACATGTGCTTCATCAAAATAGACTCCACCCCGACGCCCCTTGTATAGGCAAGTGTACCAATTGAACTATATACTGCCAGCATAGAAATGGTCGACAGCATCAATACAATGAGCCATATCCAGCGGTCTCCCTTTACGTTACTGAGTATAGCGCTCAGCCCCCCAGCCCCCTGAAGGGGGAGTTTTTGATTTGCTTGATTGCCTGTGGTATCCATTACCTCTTCCTGTTACTTTACGCTTTATCTTTCTTCCAATTTTATAAATCCGAAATCGAAAATCCGAAATCCGAATTTTGTTCCCCCTTCAGGGGGTTAGGGGGCTCCCCTACAGTTCCTTCACCGCATCCTTAAACTGCCTGCCTCTATCTTCGTAGTTCTTGAACAGGTCGAAACTTGCGCAGGCTGGTGATAGCAATACAGTATCGCCTTTTTCGGCTAAGTGGTATGCTATCTGGGCCGCTTCTGCTGCCGAACCAGTGTTTACGATGATCTCCGTATCGTCTTCAAAAGCATCGTGGATGCGTTTGTTGTCTTTACCTAAACATACAATGGCCTTTACCTTTTGCCTTACCAACTCTTTCAGCATGCCGTAATCGTTCCCTTTATCCACGCCACCTAAGATCAAAACAACAGGGCTGCTCATGCTTTCCAGCGCGTACCAGGTAGAGTTTACATTGGTAGCCTTAGAATCGTTGATGAAAGCAATGCCCGAAATTTTGGCAACAAACTCCAAACGGTGTTCTATATTGCGGAAATTCCCCATGCTTTCGCGCATTGTTTCGTTGCGCAACTCCAGCACTTTTGCTACAATACCTGATGCCATTGAATTGTAAAGGTTGTGTTTACCCTGCAGGGCCAGTTCGGTAATAGACATTTGAAAATGTTGTTGGTGTATGTTTATGACAATATTGTCCTTATCGAGATACGCTCCCGTTTCAATCGTTTTTTCTATGGAGAACGGCAGCTGTTGCGCGGTTATCGTTTTACCCTCCATTACTTTCAGCGTTTCCGCATCATCGGCGCAGTAGATGTAATGATCTGCCGCTGTCTGGTTGTGTGTTATCCTGAATTTGGATGCCGCGTAGTTCTCCAGTTTGTAATCGTACCTGTCCAGGTGGTCGGGTGTGATGTTCAGCAAAACCGCTATATCCGCCCTAAACTTGTACATGTTATCCAGCATAAAGCTGCTGATCTCCAGCACGTAATAATCAAAGCTTTCCGTCGCCACCTGGTAAGCAAAGCTTTTGCCTATGTTACCTGCCAGCCCAACATTTAAACCACCATTCTTCAGGATATGGTAAGTAAGGCTTGCGGTAGTTGTTTTACCGTTACTGCCGGTGATACAAATCATTTTAGCATTGGTGTACCGCCCGGCAAACTCTATCTCGGATATCACCGGAATATTGGCTTCTATCAGTTTCTTCACAATCGGGGCCTTATCGGGGATACCCGGGCTTTTAACTACTTCAACCGCGCTTAAGATCTCAGCCTCAGTATGTCCGCCTTCCTCAAAACGGATGTTCCAATCCTGCAGTTGTTTTTTGTAGTTATCCGCTATCGCTCCAAAATCCGAAACAAAAACATCATAACCCTTCTGCTGAGCCAGGTACGCCGCCCCAACACCGCTTTCGCCAGCGCCGAGGATAGCAAGGCGCAGAGCCCCCCCCGCCCCCTGAAGGGGGAGCTTTTGATTGGCTGGGTTGTTGTTCGGCATTTGCATTGTTCTTTTATCTTTGTCTTTCAATCCTTATTCTAATCCTACTCCCCCTTCAGGGGCCAGGGGGCTCCTACCTCAATTTCAGCGTTATTACCGTTATAATGGCCAGCATGATGCAGATGATGTAAAACCTCGTTACGATCTTGCTTTCGTGGAAGCCTTTTTTTTGGTAATGGTGATGCAATGGTGCCATTAAAAACACCCTGCGGCCCTCGCCGAAGCGCCTTTTAGTCCATTTGAACCAGCCTACTTGTATAATAACCGACATGTTCTCTATCACAAAAATTCCGCAGAGCACCGGGATCAACAACTCCTTACGGATCACGATGGCAAACACCGCGATGATACCTCCAATGGCCAAACTACCCGTATCGCCCATAAAAACCTGCGCCGGGTAAGCGTTGTACCATAAAAAGCCCACGCATGCCCCAACAAACGCTCCCGCAAATATTACCAGCTCGCCCGAGTTGGGGATATACATAATGCTGAGGTAATCTGAGATGATGATATTACCCGATACATAGGCCAAAATGGCCAGCGTTAAGCCAATAATGGCGGATGTACCCGTAGCCAGCCCATCAATACCATCTGTTAAATTTGCACCGTTGGATATAAACGTGATGATGATAATAGTAAAGAACATAAATACCATCAGCGCATAATGCTCGTAACCGGGGCCAAGAAACTTCAACACCTTACCGTAATCAAACTCGTTGTTCTTATAGAACGGCATGGTGGTTTTTGTGCTCTTGATGTCTTGTGTAAGTACCTGCTTATCGCCACGCATGTGGAAATCCACCCTCACATCGTATTTAACTGGGAGCTTTACCTCCTGGCGCATAGTGATGCCGTTATTGAAATACATCGTCCAGCCAATAAACAGTGCCAGTACAACCTGCCCTGTTATTTTAAACCTGCCCGCTAACCCCTCTTTATTCTTTTTAAATACTTTTATGTAATCATCTAAAAAGCCGATAGCGCCCAACCAAACGGTGGTCACCAGCATCATAATGATGTATATATTATCTAACTGGGCAAACAGTAACGTAGGGATAAGTATCCCCAGCAAAATAATCACACCACCCATTGTAGGTGTACCCGATTTTTGCATCTGGCCTTCTAAGCCCAGGTTACGTACTGTTTCGCCAACCTGTTTAAAGCGCAGGTAATCTATCAGCCTGCGGCCATAAACCGTAGTCACCAATAACGATACAATTACCGCCATAGCCATCCTGAACGTGAGGTACTGAAACACCCCCGCCCCCGGAATACTGTAATTTTTATTTAAATAGCTAAACAGGTAATATAACATGCGCGTCGCTTGATGTGCAGATATGCCGATGTGCGGATGTGCAGATGAAGGAAATATTATCTCCCAACTACAGTCCCCGATGTGCCTATTTGCGGTTTATGTTTAAATTATCGTTGTTTATATTAATCGGTTATTCTCTATTCTCAAATTCCTTTTTCTCATCTGCATGTCAAAAGCTCATTTGCACATCTGCTTATCCTCGCATCTGCACATCTAACTCATCTCCTTAAACTGGGCTAAAATCTCTTCCATATCATCAAAGTGGTTCTTCACGCCATTGATGTCCTGGTACTTTTCGTGGCCTTTGCCTGCCAGCAGGATAATGTCTCCGGGCTGAGCAAACATGCAGGCGGTTTTTATAGCTTCTCTTCTATCCGCAATGCTTACCGTATGCCTTTTAAATGCCGGGTCGATACCTGCTTCCATATCCCTGATGATCTGGGCCGGGTCTTCGGTACGGGGGTTGTCTGATGTCAGGATCACCTTATCGCTCCATTCGCTGGCTACTTTTGCCATAATGGGGCGCTTGGTTTTATCCCTGTCGCCACCGCAGCCTATTACGGTAATTACCTTTTCTTTTCCCTTGCGGATATCGTGTATGGTGCTCAATACGTTTTGCACAGCATCCGGCGTGTGGGCGTAATCTACAATGCCTATCACCTTGTTTGGCGCTACAATGTATTCAAAGCGCCCCTCGGCACCGGTTAGTTTGCTCAGGCTCACCAATACCTTGCTCCTATCCTGCTCCAGTAATAAAGCCGCAGCGTAAACCGCCAGCAGGTTGTAAGCATTAAAAGTGCCTACCAGCTTAAACCAAACCTCGTCGTTATCTATATTTAAAAGCAAGCCACCAAATTGGTTCTCAATAATGCGTGCCCGGTAATCGGCCATGCTTTTTAGTCCATAGCTTTTTTTGTGTGCCGCTGTATTCTGTAGCATCACGTTGCCGTTCTTATCGTCGCTATTGGTTAAGGCGAAAGCGCTCTTTGGCAGGTTATCAAAAAATGTCTTTTTCGCTTTCAGGTAGCTGTCAAACGTTTTATGGTAATCGAGATGATCGTGCGTTAAATTGGAAAAGATCCCTCCCGAAAACTTCAGGCCTTCTATCCGATATTGCGCTATAGCGTGCGAGCTTACTTCCATAAAGCAGTAATCGCAGCCTTCGTCAACCATGCTGCTCAGCAACTCGTTTAGCGCTACAGGGTCTGGCGTGGTATGGGTGCTTGGGATAACCCGGCCGTTCACCTGGTTCTCCACGGTAGAAAGCAAACCGCATTTATAGCCCATATCCCTAAACAACTTATAAAGCAGCGTAGCAATAGTGGTTTTACCATTAGTACCGGTAACGCCTACCAGTTTTAAGTTTGATGAAGGGTTCTCGTAAAAATTAGCGGCAAGCGTACCCAGGGCTTTTGCTGAGTTGTTCACCATTAAAAAATCAACCTCGGTAGCGGTATGGGCAGGCAGTTCCTCGCAAATAACCGCCACAGCGCCATCTTTTATCGCTTGTTCTATATAATCGTGCCCGTCTACAACGGTACCTTTTAAAGCTATGAACAACGCGCCCGGCACAACTTTGCGCGAGTCGAACACTATGGCAGATATCTCCACATCGGCACTACCTTGTAATTCGGTAAATGCTACCCCTTCCAACAAATCGCTCAAATATCTCATTGCAGTTCTATTGTTATTTTAGACCCTTTTGGTATTTGGCTGCCCCCGGTAACCGACTGGCTGTTAACCGAGCCACTCCCGCGCACCGCAACTTTATAGCCCGCGTTACCCAAAACATATAGCGCATCGCTCAGGCCCATCCCGGTAACATTTGGTACCGTGCCGGCCTTTACTTTATTTTCCTCAAAAGCAATCCCGTTGCTGGTGTCTATGCCATTTGCAGCCGCGTTTAGCGATGCATACAACGGCTTAACGCCCAATTGCCCGTAAACCTGTTTCAAGGCCCTGCTGTTACCCGGTTTGGTTTGCGGTAAAGTTGTATTGCCTACATAACGCACCGGCGGATGCTCAATACCCAGGCTGCTGGCGTACACCTTTTCGCAGATCTCTTTAAAAGCAGGTCCTGCTGTTGAAGCAGCGTAGTAGCCGTTCTTAGGGTCGTTTATAACCACAATGAGCGAATACTTTGGATGATCTGCCGGGAAATATCCGCAAAACGATGATTGGTACTGTTTTTTGCCTTTATATCCATTGCGGCCATCTGCCACCTGCGCGGTACCCGTTTTACCGGCTATCCTGAACAGGCTGCTTTTTACATTGGTTTTACCGGTACCTTCGCTCACAACACCTTCCAGCATCTCCTGCATTTTTTTCAGCGTAACAGCCGAGCACATTTTAGGATTGATCGTTTTCGCCTCAAAACGCTCGATGGTGTTGCCTAAGCGCCTTATTTCTTTTACAAAAATTGGCGATATGTACTTGCCGTTATTAGCTATAGCGTTGTAAAACGACAGCATTTTAAGCGGCGTTAACTGCATCTCGTAACCATAGGCCATTTGCGGTAGGGTCATATACTTGTTCCAGCTCGCGTTCTTAGGATTTTTAACCACGGGTTGCGCTTCACCGGGAATCTGCAGGCCAAACTTCTCGTTCAGGTGCCAGCTATACAGATGATTGGTAAACTTAGCTTGGTTGTTGGTATAGTACCTGTTAACCAATGAAGCCACCGCCGCGTTTGACGATTCCTCGAAAGCCCGTTTCACACTCACTGTACCTATACTCCCGTGCGAATCCTTTATAATATGACTGTTACCCGGGATCTTATAATTTTCGGTACTCACCATGTTATTGGTATCTACCATTTTATCTTCCAGCAGCGCCATGTACGATGCTACCTTGAAGGTAGAACCCGGATCCTGGTTGCCGGCGATAGCGTAGTTAAACTTCTCTTTAAATGAACCATCGGGCATTTTGGTGTAGTTAGCCACCGCGCGGATCTCACCGGTAGCAACCTCCATTAAAATAACGGTACCGTGGTCGGCATCGCTTGTTACCAATTGCTTTTCCAATGCGCTTTGCGCGATGTCCTGAAAATTGATATCGATGGTGGAAATAATATCCGCGCCTTCTTTGGGGGCGATATCGTCCTCTTCGTTAACAGGGATCCATACACCACCGGCAAGGCGCTGCTCCAAGCGTTTACCGCTTTCGCCGTTTATATAGCTGGTGTAAGCCCCTTCCAGCCCTACGCCGTTTTTCACATTCTCATTTTTGTAACCAATGGTACGCGCGGCCAGCGACTTAAACGGCAGGATGCGTTTATTTTGCGGCTCAACAATTAGCCCGCCTTTGTATTTACCCAGGTTAAATACCGGGAACTTGCGGATATCCGCCAATTCGCGATAGCTTACTTTACGCCTGATGAGTTGGTAACGCGACCGCTCTTTTCTCGCTTCGCGGAAGATCCTCGAATAATCCTTAGCGGGCCTGTCTTTAAAATAATTAGCCATCACCATCGATAGCGAATCTATCTTCTCATCAAACACCTTGTCATCGGCAATACCCGCCGCGGTCATATCCAAATGCAGATCATACTCCGGCACCGAGGTAGCCAGCAAACTACCATCCGAAGAGAAAATATTACCTCTAGCAGCCTCTACCGTTTTATAACGTGTGGAGTTTTCCTGGGCCATGGCTTTCCACTTCTCGCCCTGTGCTAACTGCACCCGGCATAACTGAAAAATTACCGCGCCCGCAAATAGCAGTATCAACCCAAAAGCCAGGTATACCCTTAGCAATATGTTAGTTCTTATACTCATTTCTGCTCACCCTCCTTTACTACAATTTTTTGCGGTGGCTGCTCCGGTTGGCGAATCCCTAAAGAATCGTCTTCGGCGCGTTTTGCCACTTCGGTTAACGTACTTTTAAATGCCAGTTCGGCCTTGCTGCTTTTGTACTCCCAGCTCAGCTCTTTTACCTGCTTGCCTACTTTATCAATATCGCGTATGTTGTTATCAGATACGTGCCTCAACCCTATATACACCATGCACAAAAAGGCGATGTAAAAAACAAAGGGCAGCGCCCGTGTAACATCCTCAGAAGTAACCACCCCGTTTTTTAAGAATTGCGTTAAAAAGTTATCGGGGAGGCCTTTTGATGGCTTCTCCTCTACAATAAGCTCCTGTTCGGCTTCTTCTTCCTGAATTTCTGAACGGAAACGGTTACTCATTTTTTTACAGCTATTCTCAATTTCGCGCTACGCGCCCTGTTATTTCCAACTATTTCTTCTGCCGATGCTACGATGGCCCCACGGCTTACTGCATCAAGCGGCTTATTATTGTTACCATAAAGATCCTTCTCCACCTCACCGCTGAATTTGCCTTTGGCGATGAAATTCTTTACCAGCCTATCCTCTAGCGAGTGGTAGCTCATTACTACCAACCTGCCGCCAACCGCCAGCACTTCTGCCGATTGTACCAGAAAATCTTTCAGGGCTTCCAACTCCTGGTTCACCTCTATCCTCAGCGCCTGGAAAACCTGCGCCAGGTATTTATTCTCCTTCCCTTTCGGAATGCGGTTGCTTATCGCATTCTTCAGATCAGCTACGGTAACAATCGGACCGTTAAGCCTTGCGGTTACAATGGTATTAGCCAGCGATTTAGCATTCTGAATTTCGCCATACATCCCAAAAATGCGGTGCAGATCGGCTTCGCTATAGGTGTTTACCACTTCTTTAGCGCTCAGGTCACTTTGCTGGTTCATGCGCATATCCAACTCGGCATCAAACCGGATAGAAAAACCGCGTTCCGCCTGGTCAAACTGGTAGCTGGATACACCCAGGTCTGCCAGGATCCCGTCTACCGGGATAGCGCCATGCAAACGGCTAAAGTTTTTCAGGTACCTGAAGTTCTGGTCGATGAAAGTAAAGCGCTTATCATCGATCACATTTTGCTGCGCATCGGCGTCCTGGTCAAAGGCAAGCAGTCGCCCGTCTTCGCCCAAATGCTTCATAATCTCGCGCGAGTGCCCACCACCGCCAAAAGTTACATCCACATAGGTACCGTTTGGCTTAATAACTAAGCCTTCAATACACTCTTGCAGCATAACGGGGGTATGGTAATTACTCATTTACTCGTTTTTTGTTACCCATTACTTCTTCGGCCAGTTCGGCAAAATTTTCCGGCTCGTTGGCTATCATTTTTTTATGCGCCGCGCTATCCCAAACTTCAATTTTGTTCAGCATACAGGTAAGCACTATATCGCTACCAATGCCGGCATGTTCAAACAGGTTCTTAGGAAGGTTAACCCTCCCCGCGCTATCCGGGATCATTATAGTGGCACCGGCGGTAAAATATCGCACAAACTGGATACTTTTCCTGTCGAATTCGTTAAGTTTGCTCAGTTCATCCAATTTTTTGTCCCATTCTTTTTTGGTGTATATAACCAGGTAATTCTCGAGGCCACGATTGATCACAAGACCCTCAGAGTCAGCTTCGGGAAGCTGCTTTTTGAGGCCCGCGGGGATCATCATCCGCCCCTTGGCATCCAGTTTACATTCGTATTCACCTGTTAAATAGGACATTTGTATTGGTTAACATTTTTAGTAATGTAAAAGTATAGGTTTTCTCCACTTTTTAACACTTTTTCCCACCAAAAAGTTTTCAACATTTTTTGGGGCTGCGCGGCTATATAAAATGCCGATTAATTATAGCTTTGGGAACCCTATTTTACAGGGTTTAAACAGGTTATAAGGATGATCATAGTAATACAGTGCGCCGACAGGATTGGGCTTGTGGCGGGCATTTCGGGCTTACTTTCGCAAAAGCAATTCAATATTATTTCGATGCAGGAGCACGTAGACAAGGGCGAGCAGCTTTTTTTTATGCGCATTGAGGCAGATACCACCAACGGCACCGCCCAACTGGAAAAAGACTTGTTGCAGATATTGCCGGAGGGAGCTATCGTCAAAATAAACCCTAATACCGAAAAGAAAGTTATTGTACTGGTAACCAAAGAGTACCATTGCCTGGCAGATATACTGGTACGCAATTATTTCAATACGCTTGGCGCTACCGTGCAATGCGTAATTGGCAACCACGCCACCCTGCAGGATATCTGCCAGCGGTTTGATATCCCATTTTACCCAGTGATTTTTGAGGGTGATAACAAGCGCTTTGAAGAAACCCTTTTAGAGATAATTAGTCAGTACGAATACGATTATATAGTACTGGCCAAATTTATGCGGATCCTTTCCGCGGATTTTGTGGGGCACTTTGGCAAAAGAATCATCAATATACACCACTCGTTCTTACCGGCCTTTGCTGGCGCCAGCCCCTACCGGCAGGCACACGAACGCGGAGTAAAACTCATTGGCGCAACCGCACATTATGTAACCGATCAACTGGACGAGGGGCCGATCATCGCGCAGCAAATTATACCCGCGAATCACTCGCATACGGCGCAGGATATGGTGAAGGCCGGCAAGGAAATTGAGACCGCCGTTTTAGCCAAAGCCCTTAAACTGGTGTTTGACGACCGGGTGTTTGTTTACAAGAACAAAACGGTGGTGCTGGAGTAGGGATAGCTAAAAATTTTACTTAAATTAAATTTTCTTCAGATAAGTCTTAGTAGATTTAACGGATATGTGTATATTGGAGTGCCAATAACCTTATTTATATGCGTAAAATAGCCCTTTTAAGCCTCCTAACATTAGCCATTTTCAGCAGCTGCAAAAAAAGCGGCGATACAAAACCAGAGGTTTCTGTAAACGCGGATATAGCAGGTAATTTCCAGCTAACTTCCTATGCGCGAAACGATTCTAAAGAGTATACGGCTACCGAGTTTACGTGTTTGTCTACAAATATTTTTGCCATCAAAACGGATAATACTACCGCTGCTTACACTACAACGGGGCTTAGCTGTCCGGTATATCCACCACCCACGGGGCTGGCGGGTTTCAGCATAGGCGGTGGTAAAGACACCATTCGCTCTACCTATGTACGAACGGGCAATAATTTGGTTGTGAGTTACAAGCGAAGTACCGGCGAAACTGTTAAATCTTACGCCTACTTGACTACTGTGGGTGGAAAACTAAACGCTACGATAAAGGATACCATCACAGGTTTTTCGGGCCTGCCAATTTATATTACTGCTATTTACGTTAAACAATAGTTGTAAGCCCGAAGCCTAACGTCGGAAATTAAAAGTCAAACGATTTTAACGGCTATTACCAGGGTTTAAAAATCGACCTTAAAAAGGCACGTAAAAGGCGCGTTTTTTGCCTTTATTTTGATAAAAAAGCGCAAATTTTAGCGCTTTTTTTGATGCAAAATTGAGCGTTTTACCAATCTGTACTATTCAAACACAATATTATCCGACCCAGACACTTTGCTCACATGGCAATTACAACCACCCGAGATTTTTAAAATAGCCGACGCGGTTTTATTGGTAGCCACGTTGGTAGCGGTAATTTTCAGGTCGTCGCCCTCCGTAGAAAGTTGCTTTTTATTGGCATCGGTTACAAAAACATAGCTACCCGCCTGATTAACCATACTACTCATCCCTTCTGCTAAAATGGCTGTGTTGGTGCGCAGGTTTAGTACTTTTACATCTTTTACTGTTACAGCCTTACCTGCCTTATCAACAAAGTTTACGCTGAGCGTTACAAACTGCATAGTACACATTTGTCCGGTGGGGCAACCATCTGTTTTGAGCTTTTTACTGCACGCGGCAAAGCTGGTTACTACAGCTAAAAATGCTATCAGTTTGATGAGAGGGGTACGTATCATAAGTTTCGGCTTTTACGGGTAACGCAAAACCGCGGCAATTGTTGGCATTAATTGCTTACTATTCAAACACTATCTTATCCGGGCCGGATATTTTACTGATATGGCAATTACACCCGCCGGATATTTTTAAGATAGCCGAAACCGCTTTATTAGTCGCGTTGCTGGTAGCGGTAACTTTTACATCGTCCCCATTAGTAGAAAACTCATCCTTGTTGCTATCAGTGGCAATGTAATGAATATCAGGCGAGAAGCCCGGGTCTATGGTATTCTTAGGAACAATCGCCTTACCGGTACGCTGGTTGATAATGGTGAGATCTTTTACGGTAACGTTATCACCATTTTTATCGGTAAAGGTTACTCCTAATGATCTAAATTCTTGGGTACAAAGCTGTTGGGCATCGCATCCGGAGCTTTTAGCGGCTTCTTTACAGCCGGCAAACCCAATGGCGATAACGCAGAGCAGGCAAGTTATTTTATTGATCATAACGTTGGTGTTTTATATGTATGACGTTAAGCAATGTATAAGTGCAACAGCCTTGCTTTATTAAAGCTTTAAAGCAACTGGTTAAACTCCAACCGCTCGCCATCCGGCCCGGTGATATTGAAATACTTGCAGCCCCGCTCCCAAAATTGCAGAAATACGGGGGCTGGTTCTATCATATTAAAGCCCGCTTGTTTAATGACGGCATAAGTAGCATCGATATCAGAAACATCGAAAGCAACATGATCTATGTGCCCGTTTTTCCGCGTTCTTATTTCGGCAAGTTCAATCCCCGGCAACTGGTAAAGCTCTATTATCATGCTGCCCCGCTTCATCATTACACAGGTTCCGCGCTGGCCTTCGGCGCCAAAACCGGCCTGCATTACATTAGCAAAGCCAAGGCGCTCGTAAAAAGCCTGCGAACTGATGATATTAGTTACCGGGATACCAATGTGCTGGATAGCGTTGATCTGCAGATCTATAGCTTGCATCATGCTACTGCCTAAAGTTAGTTTGAAAATTATTTTATCTTAGCACAAGATACATATTTAATGATGACTGCCTTAAAACCTAAACTTATACTACTCCCGCTTATTTCGCTATTGGCTTTGGCTCTTCTGGCGGGTTGTAAAAAAACGGCAGTTTTGCCTGTAAAAAGGATCTCTGATAATACCTGGTCGCTCGATGGTAAGCATTTTGTAACGGCGAGCAACCGGATCATTACAGCGGGCGAGCCGGAAAGTGAGATCGTATTCCAGGATTCTTATATACCAGATCTCGCCATTCTGGTCCTTATATTCAAAAATATCCCGACAAGCAGCGGAACATACAAACTTATACGCGATACCCTGGAGCCATTGGGAGATAAGGAAATGAACCTGGTTAGCAAGGCATCGGATACCGGATCGTGCACTTATATTGGGGAACCAATAGACATACAAGTTACGGTAACCGGCGGCAAAGTAAAATTGACCATACCCGAAGTAAATATGAAAAGCTATGATCCGTCTAAACCGGCTTATGAGCTATCGGCCGCTGTTTATGAACGGTAAACCCCTAAATAATACCATTCCGATGAAGATAATTGCAACCATATTAATAGCCCTTGTAGCGCTCGAACACATTTATATCCTATGGATAGAGATGTTTGCCTGGACCACCAAGGGCAAGGCCACCTTTAAATCCTTCCCCGAACACCTGTTTGAACCTACCAAAACACTTGCTGCAAACCAGGGCCTTTACAATGGCTTTTTAGCAGCGGGGCTGATATGGTCGCTAATAATCAGTGACCCGATATGGGCTAAAAATGTAGCGATGTTTTTTTTGGCTTGTGTTGTAGTAGCCGGGCTTTACGGCGGGCTTACCGCCAGCAAGGGTATTTTAATAAAGCAGCTTTTACCGGGGGCGATAGCTTTGGTGGCGGTGATGGTGTGGATGTAGCGTATTGATTGATTGACACAACCCGTTTTATACTTAAAAAACACCGGGGTAAAAAAGGCGCCTTTTATGTTAACCCTGTAAAATATCAACTAATTGATTACCAACATATTAAAAGTTAACACTTTGAAAATGTGTTAACTTTTGTAAACTTTTTAGAATGCGGGCGGGCATGTCGTAAAAGCGCGCGTTAAGCACACACAACAAGCCCCCCCTTTATACTACATTACCCTCACCTTTAAAAAACTGGGGTGTGCCTTTGAGTTATATACCCGGTGGGTTTCTTTCTTAAAATCGGTATCCTTAGCTTTCATAATATCCTGAAACTGCTGGGTGTTGCGGTCAATCAGCGGGAACCAGGTACTTTGGATCTGGATCATAATGCGGTGCCCTTTTTTAAAGGTGTGCAATACATCCTGCAACTCAAAGTTTACCGGGGTTACCTTGCCGGGTACAAACGCCTCGGGTTTTTCAAAACTGTTGCGAAATTTACCACGTATCGGCTCGCTGCGTACCATTTGCTCGTAACCTGCCATGTTTACCTCTTTGGCTGTGAACTGGTTGTTGGTGGCGGTATCGGGGTAAACGTCAAGTACTTTCACTATAAGATCGGCATCTGTGCCCGTGGTGCTGAATTTGAGGTTGGCCCAAATGTTACCCGCTATGGTTACGTCCTTATCCAGTACTTCTGTTTTATAGGTAAGTACATCGGCGCGTTTCTCCGCAAAACGGTTATCAGCGGTCATATACTCGCGCTTCATGTCGAAATCTGTACCATCTATAAATGGCACCGGGTTCATCGGGTCTGATACGTATTCTTTATAATCATCCGTTGCCGCGGTTGGCGCGCTGAATGATAGCTTGCCGCCCGGCAGCAGGTAAAGGTTTTTCTCTTCGGCTTCTTTTGGCGGCCAGGTATTATAGCTTTTCCATTGGTTTACGCCGGTTTGGAAAGTAGATACCTTTGGCAGATTCAGCGGGGTGCCTTTTAAGTAGTGACTAAAGAAAGCGAACTCAATTTTATCGCGGTAATACGGTCCGGTTGGCCCGCCAAAGCTCACATCGCCCAGGTGATCGCCATTACCCCGTGCCCAGCCACCGTGTACCCACGGGCCCATGGCAAAGTAGATAGGTGTAGTTGGGTTCTTTTGCGCTAATGTTTTATAGGTATTTATAGCACCGTACAGGTCTTCGGCATCGTACCAGCCGCCGGTTACCAATACCGCGGTTTTAATATCGTGCAGGTGTGTTAATACGTTACGGTCTTTCCAGTGCTGGTCGTAATTTGGGTGATCCAACATCTCGTTCCACAAACGGATGGTATCTTTAAAATACTTATCATTCGTATTTTTCATCGAACCCATATCCATAAAAAACTTGTACCCATCGTTTGTGCCGGGGTTAAAACGACCGCCGCGGCGCTGGGTTGGTTTATCGTCCTGCCTGTTGGTAAAGCCCGGGTAAAAGCCAAAGTTGGCCACCAGCATAAATGCCCCGTTGTGCCAGCCATCATCGCGCCAAAGATCGGCAATGGGTGCCTGCGGCGATGCAGCTACCAATGCAGGGTGGCGGCTTAGCAAGGCTGTAGTGGTATAAAAGCCAGGATACGAGATGCCCCACACCCCTACTTTACCATTGTTGTTCGGCAGGTTTTTGATCAGCCAGTCTATAGTATCATAGGTATCGGTACCTTCGTCTACGTGGTTATTGGTTTTGTGTACCTCCTTTTCAGGTGTCATTTCTTCATAAATCCCCTCGCTCATCCATCGGCCGCGTACATCCTGGTAAACAAAAATGTACCCATCCCTTAAAAATTGTGGCGACGGGCCAAGGCTTCCCTTGTATTTATCTACCCCATAAGGCGCAACACTGTAGCAAGTGCGATCCATCATAATGGGGTATTTTTTGGTCTGGTCTTTAGGCACATATAACGATGTGAACAGCTTTTTACCGTCGCGCATAGGCACTTCGTACTCAAACTTGGTGTAGTTATCTTTTATATACGCGGCATCGCCTTGCGCGAGTGCGCTTGCGACAGAAAAAATAAGGCAGAGGACTATGAAGGTTAATTTTTTCATCAGATGAATTTTGATGCATTAAAAGTACATAATTAAATAAAAATGCCCCTATAATTTGGGGCTGATACAAATATGTTACGTTGGGGTTTGTAAACCCGGGGTAAGCGGCGGGTTTAAGAGGCCCGGCATTCCAGGGCGGATAATTAATTTACTTCCAGCGCCAATCCAACTCCTTGGTTACTTCAATTTCAGGGTTTTGAAATATGGCAAGCAGATCGTCCACAAAGGAGCCAGTAGTCACCGCCGACTTAGGGATAACAAGCGCGTCGCCTGTATTTAAGCGAATGAAGTAATGCGTGCCTATCTCGTTTATTTCAGATACTTCGCTTACGTTGATCTTACTCTCGCCCGTTACATCTTTTGTGTCGATAACATCCTGTTGAAAATCAATTACGCATTCTTTGCCTATCCTGTAGCTAAGTTTATCTAATACGAATTTACGGTAGTGCTTTTTGTAAGCGTAGCGCTGGTAAAACGGATAAAAAATGAGGCTTATTACACCGGCGGCTGCAAAGTAGTAGCTATAAAATGTATTCTGATCTTTGAATAAAAAACCGATTATAAAGAAGCACCCCGATACAACCAACCACGACCTTCTCCGATTAGCCTTACTCCGCCTATTTTTTGATGCGGAATAGAGCAAATGGGTTAGAAAATCATCTTCGGTTAATACAACTTTTACTATCATTAACTTATTATTTTAATTAAGGCGAGGAAACAAAACCTTACTCGCCAGCTGTCTTTTTGCTACGCAGATACTTGTCAGAGAAATTCCCCAGATCCTTATTGTGCAGGTAATCATATATCGCCCAATCTTCCACATCGCTTTGCTTAATCAGCACAGGATCGCCGGGGTGGATGGTCTTTAAATACAGGGCCGAATCTGCAAAGATCCCTGTAAACTTTCCATCGATATATTTATAAACTACGCTCCACATGTGCTCGTGCTCCTTGCCGTCCACAAAGTCAGACTTTACCAAGAACCGGTAATTGCTATCCAGCGCATGCGGCTTCAGGCTATCAATAAAGGTATTTATCTTAGCTTGCGCGGTATCTTTCAGCGCCAAAAATTGTTCGTCGTCCGTTTTTAAGTTGACCGACTGAACAGTGCCTGCCTTTTCTTTTTCCGCGTTATTGCAGGCACCAGCCGCCAAAAGCAGCAGTACGGGTGCTAAAAACCATTTCTTTGCCATACCTATAAAATTGTGTGTTGAAACAAAAAAGGCAACCATTTACATGATTGCCTTTGTATATCGAAAATTTGCTTATTCGTTTATCGCTTTTACGCCGGGCAATTCTTTACCTTCCATATATTCCAGTAAAGCACCGCCACCTGTAGATACGTAGCTCACATCGTCTATCATATCAAACTTAGCTACCGCAGCGGCGGAATCGCCACCACCTATCAGCGAGAATGCACCGTTGTCTGTTGCTTTGGCAACTGCTTCGGCAATGGCTTTAGTACCTATCAGGAATTTCTCCATCTCAAAAACACCCATCGGGCCATTCCAAAGGATAGTTTTTGATTCTTCTACCACCTTGCTGAATATTTTAACAGTTTCGGGGCCGATATCCAGGCCCATCCAGTTATCAGGTATTTCGCCGGTTTTTGCTACATCTGTATTGGCATCATTACCAAATTTATCGGCAATAACATTATCAACAGGTAATAACAGGTTAACGCCTTTTTCTTTTGCTTTTTTAACCAGGCTCAGTGCCAGTTCAAGTTTGTCGGCTTCTACTAATGAAGTACCTATGTTGCCACCATCTGCCTTGGCAAAGGTGTAAGCCATACCGCCACCAATAATAAGGTTATCTACCTTATCAAGCAGTTTTTCTATCAGTTCTATCTTGTCTGACACCTTGGAGCCGCCCATAATTGCGGTAAATGGTTTGGCAGCGCCGTTCAATATTTTCTCGGCGTTGGTTAATTCGGCAGCCATCAGGTAGCCAAAGTATTTTGCCTCGGGGAAAAACTGCGCTATAACCGCTGTAGAAGCGTGCGCGCGGTGAGCGGTACCAAATGCATCGTTTACATATATATCGCCCAATTTGGAAAGCTTTTCGGCAAATTCCACGTTTCCTTTTTCTTCTTCTTTGTAAAAACGCAAGTTCTCTAATAATAAAACTTCGCCTTTATCAAGGTCTTTCGCTTTTTCAATAGCTTCGGCACCAATGCAGTCATCAGCAAACTGTACCTGCTGACCCAACAGATCTGAAAGATGCGGCACAATGTGCTTTAACGAAAATTCTTCGGTGGGGCCATTTTTAGGCCTACCCAGGTGCGACATCAATATAACGGCACCGCCATCGGTTAAAATCTTTTTGATGGTTGGCAAGGCGGCGGTCATCCGGTTATCATCGGTAATGTTATAGTCTTTATCCAGGGGGACGTTAAAATCTACACGGATAAGGGCCTTTTTACCGTTGAAAGTTATCTGATCTACTGTTTTCATATTGTTAAAGTATGATTGTTGAATGGGGCGCAAATTGGACAAATTTATTATAAATGCCAACGCTAAAGTTAAAAAGGTGCATGTTTTAGCTTAAAACTTCATTGTATCTTAACATACATTACATAATGCGGCCCTATACCGGGCACCTCAAATACAGGCGAGATCACCTCAAAACCGGTACCCATATAAAAGGCTACGGCTACTTTGCGCGCGTTGCACCACATGTAATTAACCTTTTGCCCACGCAGGTAAGTAATAGCGAAATTAACCAGCCGGTTGCCTATTCCCTTGCCCCGATGAGCGGGTGCGGTTGCCATTCCGCGGAGCTGGTAAGCTTTACCCGGATAGCCTTCATAATTTTGAGGGTGAAAGGATGCTATGCAAGCCAGCTCCTCTTCTACATAATAACCCAAATGGAAAGACTCTTCGGCGTCATCATTTAAAAAACGGCATTCGTCCAGCGTCAACTTCCCTTCGCGTAAAACTTCGTTACGCAGTGGCAGCACATCTTCTGCGGCGATAAACTTTATCATTTAGAAAGCAGATTTATTTTTTCTACCAGGTCTGCCAGGCGGCTGGAGTACCCCATCTCGTTGTCGTACCAGCCAACTACTTTTACCAAGCCGCCAACTACCGATGTGAGCTGCGCATCAAAAATGCAGCTGTGCGGGTTATCCAAAATATCTGTTGACACGATGGGATCTTCGGTATATTCCAGTATGGTCTTCATCGGGCCATCCGCGGCAACTTTAAACGCGGTGTTTATTTCGGTTACCGTAGGGATCTCTTTTAAACTACAGGTAAAATCCGTTAACGAGCCGTTCAATACCGGTACACGGATCCCGGCACCGCCAAGTCGCCCTTCGAGGTGCGGGAAAATATTGGTGATAGCTTTTGCAGCGCCTGTTGTTGTTGGAATGATGGATGCTGATGCCGCCCTTGCCCTGCGGAGATCTTTATGCGGGGCATCGTGTAGGTTTTGGTCGCCCGTCATGGAGTGTACGGTGGTGATATAGCCATCGGTTATCCCCCAGTTATCGTCCAGTATTTTTACCATAGCAGCCACGTTGTTGGTTGTACAGGATGCGTTGGAGAGGATCGGCGATGCAAGGTCAACAGTATCATCGTTAACACCTAACACTACGGTTGGCACGCTTTTATCAGCAGGCGGGGCAGAAATGATCACCTGCTTTGCACCGGCTGTAAGGTGTTTGCCTGCGCCTTCGGCAGAGATGAATTTACCGGTAGATTCTATCACCAGGTCGATATTTAATTCGCCCCACGGTAAGTTTGCAGGGTCTTTTTCCTGGTAAGCTTTTATGACGCGGCCATTAACAACCAGGTTATCTCCGGATGAGGTAACGGTGCCTTTAAACCCGCGGTGTACGGAATCGTACTTAAAAAGATGGGCCAGCGTTTGGGTGTCTGCAAGATCGTTTATGGCAACAACCTCTATATTTTCTTTCAGGAGGATGGTACGTAAAAAAACACGCCCAATACGCCCGAAACCGTTTATTGCGATCCTCATAATTATAAATTAAGAGTGCAAAACTAAATAAAATTAAAATTGAGAAAAGTTGCGCAGCGTCATTTTACGCAAACAGGTTGCGGAAAGCGAAACCCTCACGCTCTTTAGTGCGCAGGCAAATTGTAATACCCCAGTTAAACACCAGTGAATTTAAAAAGATAAGCGCCATTAGGCCAAAATTGCCTATTTGGCTAAACAGCAGTACCATTACAATGGTAATAATGTTTAAGCCCACCAATATCAGCGTTGTTTGCATGTGGGTAAAACCTAACCTTAACACTCGGTGGTGTATATGGTTACGATCTGCTGTGAACGGTGAGATCCCTTTTGATATACGAAGAATAAACACCCGTAAAGTATCGAATATTGGCCCAATAAGAATGGCGAAGGCCAAAGCAGGGGCAGAAAAAATTGCAGGCGAACTGTGGCCCGTAAACTTATTTACCTCGATAAATTTTACCGCCATAATAGCTGATATCAAGCCAATTAACAACGAGCCGGTATCGCCCATAAATATTTTTGCCGGCGTAAGGTTGTATCGTAAAAAGCCAATTACGGCGCCCACTATGGCCAGCGAAATTGCTGCAAGCTCATAATGTTTCATGTACATAAACAATAACGTGAATGTACCGTTCACCACAACGCAGGTAGTGCCGGCCAGCCCGTCTATCCCGTCTATCAGGTTAAATGCGTTCACAATAAGCATAATAAACAGTATGGATATGATGGCGCTTACCACATAGCTAATTTCGTAAACCCCAAAAATGCCATACATGCTGGTAAAGCGGATATCGCCAAGTAAAACCAGTATAGCCGCTACAAAAAACTGTATTAAAAACTTTGTACTTGAGTTAACGCCCGAAAGATCATCCTTTAACCCCATTGCAAACAACACAATGCTCGATGTAAGTAAATAGCTTATCGGCAGGCTTTTATCAACCATGCTAAAAAGCAGCAGCGTTATGGTAAAACTGGCGAAAATGGCCACGCCGCCCAATCGCGGGATACCATGATCATGCTGTTTACGAAAATGGCCAACATCATCATAAAGGTGGCGGGTACGGGCAACATGTAAAATTGAGGGAATAGACAGCAGTGTTATCAGAACTGAAAACAGTACTATAAAAATGTAGTATATGTAATACGTATTTAAATATGCTGGCATTTATATGTTGTGAAGGGGGACACTATATGACTGCGAGTGCGCAAATATAAAATATTTTTTTTATAATTAAAAAAATTGCCTTATCTTACTTAAACGCTTATATAGTAAGGCTATGGGAGGCAATTGTACATCATGCTTATACATTGCCTTCAAGTCCAAAAATAATACTTTAATACGCCCCAGATAGCTATTGTTACTAACACCGCCCGTATTCATGTTAACAACTACCCTTGCGAGGTAAAAAACTGATGCTTTTTTTACATGAATAAATCTTAGCATCAATTCATAATCAGCTGCGGTACCAAAATCGAGGCTATAAATACCAAACCGGTCGTATAAGCTCCTTTTACAATAAAAAGTTGGGTGGGGAGGCATCCAACCTTTATTAAACATCCCTGTTCTGTACTGCCCTGATCTCCATTTACGCAAAACATTCCCGTTTGGTTTTAAATAATTCAGATCAGCATATAATATATCGTTGCCGTTTTCGGCAAATGCCGCGGCAATAGTTCCAGCCACGCTATTATCTGTAAAAACATCGTCGGCATTTAACATCCCAACAACTTGCCCGGTTGCCATGGCAATACCTTTATTCATGGCATCGTACATCCCTTTGTCGGGTTCAGAAACTACACGTTGGATTTGGCCCTTGTATCTGTCAATGATGCCGGTTGTGGCATCAGAAGAGCCGCCATCTATAATAATGTATTCTATATTACTGTAATACTGGTTAATAACCGACTGTATGCATCTTTCGATGGTACTTTCGGCATTATAGCAAACCGTAATTATGGATATTTTTAATTCGTGCACGTTGGAAAAATACAGTTATTTAAACGTAAAATATGTATTTTTGAAATCGCAGCCTAATTATTAACCATACCGGCAGCTAAATTTATGCGTGTTTTATACTTCATTTGTATAGTTTCAACGGTCATTTTTATAAGTTCGTGCTCATACAAGCAAAACCACGTGCTTTTTCAAAATAAAAGTGCGTCCAATACCGTAAACGATAGTTTGCGCCTGCAGAGCCTCACTTTAAAAAACAGTTACCGCATACAACCACGAGACCAGCTACAGATAAAAAACCTGCAAAACATCAAATACATTGTTGATGAATTACCAACTTCGGTTTCAGGTTTAAGTAGCGGTGGCACGGCTTCACAAGGCCAAACTTTTGAAGTTGACGAAGATGGAACGGTAGCACTCCCGGCGTTAGGGCATGTCCCCGTCAGCGGATTGACCCGCGTAGAAGCGACAAAAAAAATAGAGGCCCTTTACCGTAAAGAATTACTTAAAGACCCTATCATTGAGCTAAAGATCACCAATTTGAAAGTTAGTTTATTTGGAGAAGTGGCGTCGCCGGGTAATTTCCCATTGCTTAAAGATAATACCACACTGGTAGAACTTATTGGGCAGGCAGGTGGCCTAACACCCAATGCCAACGAAAGCAATATCAAAATAATTCGGACGGATGGGCAAATTAAAACAACAACGGAGATAGATCTTGGAAACATTAATTCGATATCAGACCCAAGAACTTTTTTGCAAAACGGAGACGTTATTTATGTTTCACAAAATAAACGCGCAGTACGGAATGATAAATTCCTAACCCTATCAACTATTATTCAACCTATAACGTTATTGCTTAGTACAGTTTTAATTATCTTTACGCTTAAGCGGTTATAAATGGAAGAAACCGAAAATATTCAGAAAAAGTTACCTAACCAGGAAATTGATTATTTTAAGATCGGCAAAATACTGATAAGCCGATGGTACTGGGTGGCGGGTTCTTTGGCTGTTTTTTTGATCTGGTCTAACATTTATTTATGGTATACCCCTAAAACTTACGCCACGGGGGGCTATATGAAGCTGGAGGAAAAAAAATCGGAAATTGCCGATCTTTCTAATATCCTTAACAGTTCTGATCGGGGCCCGTCCAGGATACAAAGCGAAACCTCGGTTATACAAAGCCAGCCGGTTATATTAAGCGCCATAAACGACCTCAATTACCCCATTAGTTTTTATGTGGAAGGCAGGGTGCGCACAAGTGAATTATACCCGCAAAAGCCCCTTTCCATTGAAAAATTACTGTTCGACAGCCTTAATTTTTACCGGGATATTGTATCATTCAGGCCGGTAAACAACGCTACCTACAACCTCACCTACAAGTTAAACGGTAAAGATGTATCAAAGAATTATTTGTACAACAACCCGGTTAATATAGGGCCTACAACCATCATTATCAGGTTCCCGGGCGACATTAACAAAAAGGCGGTTTTTCTTTTTAAATTTAATGTACCAGAAGATTTTGTAGGCAGGGTACGCGGGGGCCTTCGGGCCAGCGAAACCGTTAAAAACTCTAACATACTGGCACTGCAAATGACTGATGCCAACCCGCAGTTTGCCGCGGATGTACTTAACGCGGTAATGAAAGAGTACTTAATTTTCGATCGTAGCCGTAAAACGCAATCGGCCACCCAAATGATCAACTTTATTGATGATCAGCTAAAATACCTTTCTAACGAGGTAAAAGGATCAGAAAAATCTATAAAAAACTTCAGGGAGAAGAACAGGCTGATGGAAGTTAGCGCTGCTGCCGATGCCGCATTGAGTAAAGCAAAGGACATAGAGTCGCAGCAATCTATTCTAAAATTTCAGCTTTTGGCAATAGATGACGTTAAGCAAAAAATAAGTAAAGAGAAAAACGATGTTAATCTTAATTTCGACGCGGGAGGCGGCCAGATAGACCCGGGCCTGGCACTGCTGATAACAAAATTAGATGGTTACCTTGCACAACGTACAGAACTCCTAAAAACTTACAATTACAATTCGCAGCCCATACAGGATATTAACAGGGGTATTTTACAGGTAAAAAACACAGCCTTAAATATTTTAAACTCATCATACATCAACACTAAGCGTAGTTATGATTTCCTGTCGGCACAGCTATCGCAGGTAAATCAGCAGATCTCGATTTTACCGGGTGCGGAACGGGATATGATAAGCCTGAGACGCGATTTTGAAATAAACGAAAAGGTGTATTCGTTTTTATCAGAAAAGAAATTAGAGGCGCAGATAACGCGATCGGGTATTTTGCCTGGGGCCACTATTTTAGAGCAGGCGCAACCAAATTACTCCCCCGTTTCGCCAAATGTGCATGATAATCGCAGATCGGCAATTATATTTGGTTTGGCGGTGGGCCTTGGGCTCATCATCCTCATCAGGATACTGAACCCTTTTATTTACGATAAAGAAACTATTGAAAGCCTTACCACCATACCAATTATAGGCGTTATTAGAAAATTCCCCGAGGCCATTGATGAAGATAATAGCCAAATACTGGCCATAAGCAAGCCGAAATCCATCTTTGCCGAATCCGTACGTTCGGTGCGTACCAATTTAAATTTCTTATCGTCAGAAAAAGCGAGCAAGGTAATTTGTATAACATCCGAAGTGGCTGGCGAAGGAAAATCTTTTGTTGCCGTAAACCTATCCAGTACATTATCATTAATTGATAAAAAGGTAATTTTAATTGCCGGTGACCTTCGCCGTTCTAAACTTCATAAAACTTTTAAAGTACCTAACGATAACGGGCTGAGCAATTATCTTTCTCATCAAACATCGCTAAGCGATATTATTCTGCACTCCCAACAGGAGAATCTGGATTTTATCGTGTCGGGCCCGGTGCCGCCAAACCCTTCGGAGTTATTGCATACCGAAAGGATGAAAGAGCTCATCCGCGACCTGAGCTTAAAATACGATGTGATCATGATAGATACGGCACCAATAGGGTTGGTGTCAGATGCAATCCCATTAATACGGATGAGCGATATCAATATATTTGTTATCCGGTCCGGAAAATCAAAATATTATTCGGCAACTATCCCGCAGCGCATCGCGCAGGAATACCACCTGGACAATACGGTGATCGTATTAAACGCTTTTGCCGAAGATCTGTTACATTCGAGGTATTACACCACCAAATTTACAGGTGATTATAGCACAAGATACTATTACTATTCTGATTATAGCGGCGGATACGAAGCATCTGGCTACTATGTAGACGACGAAAAGAAAAAGTGGTGGAGTTTAAAACGTTGGTTTAAGTTATAAGTTTTTTTAAAGGAATGGCTTTAGATAAAGATACCGGGAAGCTACGATGGTACCCGGTATACACTCACCCGCGTGCGGAAAAAAAAGCTTATGACACCCTTACAAACAAAGGAGTTGAGGCATATTTGCCCCTTCAAAAGCGCTTAAAACAATGGAGCGATAGAAAAAAGTGGGTGGAAGAGCCGCTGATTAAATCGTACCTTTTTGTGCGCATTGCAGAGCACGACCAGGCCGAAGTGCTGATGACCAAAGGAATAGCGCGCTTTATATATTTTTCGGGCAGGATAACCTCGATGCCCGATAAACAAATAGAAGACCTGCAATTACTAATGGCAAGCTCCCTGGAGCTGGAAGTTACAGAGGAAAACCTACAACCAGGAGAAAAAATAAAAATAAAAGCCGGGCCATTAAAAGGTTTAACGGGCGAAATGATAGCATACCGTTCGCAAAAACAATTATTATTGCGATTAGATAGCCTTGGTTGTTCCATTATCGTAAATGTGGCAGCATCGTTTATTAACAGGTTTTAAATTAATACCACCAGTTCAATAAAAATAATATTTATTGAACGATAAATATATTATTATCAATAAGTTACAAATAAACCATGTGACTTACCGGGCGAAGCTGTGCCCAAATGGCGTATGTGTAGAATAGCAGGGATAGTATCAGATAAGTTAGGCAGCGAACAAGTAAAGCGGCATGTAACTACTATGTGTAACGCTATGGAGCACGGTGGGCCCGATGATGCCGGCTTTTTTGAAGATGCCACCGCAGGGCTTGGCTTTGGCCACCGCCGGCTTTCGATAATTGATCTGAGCAAAAACGGGCACCAGCCAATGGCAGCCAATGGGCAAAAGGCCTGGATAACTTTTAACGGAGAGATATACAATTACCGCGAATTAAAATATAGCCTGCAAAAATCAGGGGTGACTTTCACCTCAGAAACGGATACCGAGGTTATTTTACAAGCCTATTTATACTGGGGCACCGCATCGTTTAATAAACTTAGGGGGATGTTTGCCTTTGCACTTTACGATGTGCTTAAGGCAGAAGTTTACCTGGTGCGCGATTCCGGCGGAATAAAGCCGCTTTATTACTCAACCACGAACAGTGAGCTGGTTTTTGCATCAGAAATAAAAGCGTTTAAGGCAGCAGGCATAACAAACGATGCCGATGAACGATGGCCGGTATGGCTCTTGGCCTATGGGCATATACCAGAGCCCTACACCACCCTAAAAAATGTGCTTAGCCTGCAAAAAGGCCATTATCTGTGCTGGCAAAAAAACAAAAGCTATACTATAGTTAACTATACCGAACCGGCCGCGCGTAATAGTATAAGCGATATAATCATTGCCCAGGCCGGGATAAGAGAAAGTTTACAAAACGCGGTTACGCGGCAACTGGTGTCTGACGCCCCCATCGGCGTGTTTTTAAGCGGGGGCATCGATTCCTCCATCTTATCGTTATTGGCAAACGCTAACAAAGAACAGGAACTTAAAACCATTTCGATATATTTTGACGAAAAGGCATACGATGAGCGTATATTTCAAAACGCGGTATTGGGCAGTATAAACGGCGAAAATTTTAAGCACCTGGTTAAAGAGCAAGATTTTGAGGATTACCTGCCTCAAATTATGAGCGCTATGGATATGCCAACAACCGACGGCATCAACTCCTGGTTCATCAGCAAGTACGCGCATGATGACGGGTTAAAAGCTGTGCTATCCGGCGTAGGCGCCGACGAACTTTACGGCGGCTACCCTTCGTTCAGCAGAATCAATATTGTTAAATATCTCAGAAAGTTCCCTAAAACGCTTTTATCAAAAACCAGCTTGCTGGCGCTAAACAATTATAAACGAATAGCATATCTGGCCCACGAGCATCCGGTAGCAGATTATTTGTTTCTGCGAGGATTATTTGCCCCTGCAGATATTGCCAAAATTGTTGATATAAGCGAACAGCAATTGCAGGATATCCTTTTTGGCGCAACCACAATACCACAATTGGGGGCTTACGATGGGCTGCATGCATCGTGGTTTGAAACTAACCTGTATATGCAAAACCAGCTACTGCGAGATACCGATGTAATGAGCATGAGCCACGGGCTGGAGGTAAGGGTGCCGTTTTTAGATGAAGATTTTGTGGCGTTTACCCAACAGGTAGATCCTAAATTGCGGTTCAACAACGGCAGGCCAAAACAGCTGTTAATAAATAGCTTTAAAAACGTACTGCCCACCGCTATTTGGAACCGGCCAAAAATGGGCTTTACTTTCCCCCTGCAGCTATGGATGAAAAACACCAAAAGCATTGCCGACGAAAGTTTTTATCACGGCGCGTTTGCAAAAAAGGTAATTCAGAATTTTAAGAAAGGCCAATTGCACTGGTCTAAAGCATACGCACTCTATCAAATACAAAAGCATGCCTAAAAAGGTTATTCTTTTAACACTACAAACCTTTAGCGCAACGGGCGGCATACAAAAAATGGCCCGTACGCTCGCGCATTCGTTACACCACATCTGTCAAAAAAATAACTGGGCGCTAAAACTGTTATCGTTATATGATTCAGACGATGACCTGCTCCCGCAATACCTGCCGGCGCAAAACTTTAAAGGCTTCAATAAAAACAAAAGCAGCTTTATTTGGCGTACCCTCTTTTACACAAAAAATAACGACACCCTTATTTTAAGCCATATTAACTTTGCAGTTGTTGGCATTTTAGCAAAATTATTAAACCCCAAATGCAACGTTTGGCTTATAGCCCATGGTATTGAGGTTTGGCGCCCGCTAAGCTTTCAAAAAAGGCTCCTTTTAAAATATTGCGATAAAATAATTTGCGTAAGCCAATTCACAAAGCACAAGTTGGTTACGCTTCACAACGCAAACGCGGATAAATGTGTGATATTAAACAACGCTATCGATCCATTTATAAAACGCCCGGGCATATTTACAAAGCCTGATAACCTGCTAAAAAGGTATGGTATAACAACCGCCAACCCGGTTATCTTCACGCTTACACGCTTGGCATCAACAGAAAAGTATAAAGGGTACGAAAATGTGATAACTGCCGTAGGGGCATTAAAACACCAGTTTCCGGGCATTAAGTACATTCTTTCCGGCAAGTACGATGAGCGGGAGGGGGTACGCGTTAAAGAACTCATCAGAAAGCATGACGTTAGCGATAATGTGATCCTTACCGGCTTTATTGATGAGGCAGAACTGGTAGATCATTTTCTGCTGGCCGATCTGTTTGTACTGCCAAGCAAAAAGGAGGGGTTCGGCATCGTATTTATAGAAGCATTAGCCTGTGGCCTGCCGGTATTGTGCGGTAATGCCGATGGCAGTGTTGATGCTATACGCAATGGGGAATTGGGTACAGCCATTGACCCGGATGATAACGAGGAGCTTGGGCGCCGGATATCTGAATATTTAACAAACCCGCTAACCGTAACCCAGCGCAGCTACCTGCAAAAAAATTGCCTGCAATATTTTAGCGAAGAAAGCTATATCAATAACCTGCGGTACCTATTGGATAGTTAGATGCCTGTTATATTAAATCTCACCATATTGTTTCGCAATGCCTAAAGTGATACAGGTTCAAAATTTATCAAAGGCTTATCAACTGGGTTCTTTTGGTACAGGCACCATATCGCGCGATATAGAACGTTATTGGGCACGCCTAAGAGGTAAAGAAGACCCCTTTTTAAAAATTGGTGAAATAAACGACCGTACAACCACGGGAACAAGCAGTGTGGTTTGGAGTTTAAAAGACATCGACTTTGAAATTGAACAAGGCAGCGCCGTAGGTATCATTGGCCGAAACGGCGCCGGCAAAAGCACCTTACTTAAAATATTAAGCAGAACCACCGCCCCTACAACAGGTACTGTAAAAATGAAGGGGCGTGTTGCAAGTCTGCTGGAAGTAGGTACCGGTTTCCATCCCGAACTTACGGGCACCGAAAACATATATCTTAACGGGGCCATATTGGGCATGCGGAAGGCCGAGATCAAAAAGAAATTTGATGAAATTGTTGAGTTCTCCGGCGTGGAAAGATACATCAACACGCCGGTGAAACGCTACTCATCGGGCATGTATGTAAGACTGGCATTTGCGGTAGCTGCTCACCTCGAATCAGAGATCCTGATCATTGACGAGGTGCTTGCCGTAGGCGACGCCGAATTTCAAAAGAAATGTCTGGGTAAAATTGGCGAGGTAAGCAAAGGCGAAGGCCGTACAGTTTTGTTTGTAAGCCACAATATGGCGGCCATCAAATCGCTTTGTACACAAGGGATAGTATTAACAAATGGCCAATTAACATTTGGAGGCAAACAGCTTGAGGCTGTTAACTTTTACCAGTTAAATAACGACCTCCCCTCTCATTTTGACCATAAAGCCAACCTGGATACCGCGCCTGGTAACGATACTATCCGCATAAAAAGCTTTAAAGTTGAGCCAATAAACGGCGAGGTTATTTCCATATCAACCGGGGCCTATTTTACACTGACGTTTTACAATCAAAAAGCTAACATAAATTTAGACGCTACTTTTGAGTTAAAAAATGATGATGAAGTTATCGTTTTTCACCAGGGAGTGCTGATAAGTACTAACAATGATTCCAAACAGGGTATGTATACCGTTAGGGGTATGTTGCCAGCTAATCTGCTAAATGCGGGCCGGTACGCGTTTAAGATCATTTTTGGTGAGAACCAGCGTTATGAATTATTCTCCGCGAATGATTTTATACGGTTTGAAGTTTTAAACGAAAGCGCCGGCAGCAACAGCGCGCTAACACCGGGCGTAATACTGCCTAACATACAATACAAGGTTAATTTTGAGCCGGCTACCACCCATGTTAAGTCCTGAGATAATACAACTGCCAAAGATATTGGACGACCGGGGTAACCTATCGTTTATAGAAGAAGGCAACCATATTCCGTTTAAGATAGAACGCACGTATTGGATATATGACGTACCCGGCGGCGAATGCAGAGGTGGGCATGCCTACAGCGATCTGCAGGAGTTTATTGTGGCATTAAGCGGAAGCTTTGATGTAGTATTACACGATGGCACAAAAGAGCTACGGTTCCATCTAAACAGATCGTACTATGGCTTATACATCCCAAAAATGATGTGGCGCGAACTGGAGAATTTCTCCACCAATTCCCTCGCCCTTATACTGGCAGATAAAAAATACGCGGCAGATGCCTACATCCGCAACTTTGATGAGTTTGTACAAAAACGCAATGCCGGGAGTTAAAACAACCGTTTTCGATTGTAATATTATGCAGTTGCCGCGGATACACAACCGTGCCGGCAATATTACCCCGGTTGAAAACAATGTGCATATCCCCTTTGCTGTAAAACGGATATATTATTTATACGACATCCCGGGTGGCGAATCGCGCGCCGCGCACGGACACAAAGAATTAGAGCAGGTAATTATAGCCGCAAGCGGCAGTTTTGATGTACATTTGGATGATGGTCTAAACAAAAAAACAATCCAGTTAAACAGGCCATACGCAGGCCTGCATGTAAAGCCCGGCATCTGGCGCGATATTTCTAACTTTTCCTCGGGCGCTATTTGCCTGGTGCTGGCCTCGGAGCTTTATGATGAACAGGATTATCTACGGGACTATGAGGGTTTTAAACAATATAAATTAACATAAGTGCAGTTCCCTCTTCATAAATACGGCTTAGTCTTTAGGTTGGTAGAAGAAAGCGATGCAGCGTTTATTTTGAGCTTACGTACTGATGAGGGCCGGGCAAAACATTTATCGGCAACAGACAACAACTTGCAGAAGCAAATTGACTGGATAAGGAACTACAAAGAGCGCGAAAAAGCCGGGATAGATTACTACGTTTTATTTGAGGATGATAAGCAGCAGCCTCTTGGCGTTTTTAGGCTGTACGATATAAAGGATAAGAGCTTTACCAGTGGCAGTTGGCTCATTAAACCAGGCTGCAATGAATTTGTGGGCTTAAAATCTGATTTGTTTATCGGATTTTTGGCGCATGAAATGCTTCATCTGGATGATTGCTTTTTTGATGTGCGAAAAAACAATAAAAAAGTATTGCGCTATCATAAAAGGTTTGCCAAATTGATAGGTGAAGACGAGTTAAATGTTTATTTTGTGATGGATAGAGCCGCGTACGAGCAAAAAAGTAAGTTTTTAACAAGCATTATACAATCAGATATATAATTGAGATGGATATAGAAAAATTTATAGTGGAGTTTGCCGACCAGTACGACGAAATAGAAACGGACGGATTCGGCCCGGATACTAAATTTAAGGAAAACGAAGAGTGGAGTTCTATGACCGCATTATCGGTAATAGCCATGGTTGACGATAGCTATTCGGTTAGGTTAACGGGAGATGATGTGAGAAAATCATCAACCATCCAGGAAGTTTATGACATTGTAGCCTCAAGGATAAACAGCTAAAGATGGCTTTTTTAGATATAAGAAATGTTGTTATAAAAGGGGTTGCGGCATGCGTGCCCAAAGCCATTGAAGAAAATATAGACATAATAAACATTCCTGCTTCTGACCTCGAAAAACTAATAAAAAACACAGGGGTGCAAAGGCGCCATATTATAGCACCCGGCACCTGTACATCTGACCTCTGTTTTGCAGCTGCCGAAAAATTGATTGCCGATTTAAAGTGGGATAAAAGCGAAATTGAAGGGCTGATATTTGTATCGCAAACACCCGATTATATACTACCTGCCACATCCTGTATACTGCAGAACCGGTTGGGGATTTCAACCGAGTGCCTTACCTTAGATATCTCTTTAGGTTGCTCGGGCTTTGTTTACGGCTTAAGCACCATTGCCGGTTATATGCAATCGGGCGCCATTAAAAAAGCTTTATTGCTAACGGGCGATACATCCTCCATGACTTGTTCATCTGAAGATAAAAGCAGTTATCCCCTTTTTGGCGATGCTGGAACTGCCCTCGCACTGGAGTACGCTGACGGCGACGGCGGGATAAAATTCCATTTGGGAACTGACGGAGCAGGTTTCGAGTCTATAATTATAAAAGATGGTGGTTACCGCAATCAAACAACGCAAAGTTCTTTAGACCGAAACACCGTTTCTGAAGGCATTAGCCGCAATAACCTGGAACTTGCATTAGACGGAATGGACGTTTTTTCATTCGGGATATCAAAAGCACCGGAAACTGTTAAATTACTCATTGAAAAGTTCGGGCTGGAGAAAGACAGTATCGACTACTTTTACTTTCACCAGGCAAACCTCATGATGAATGAGCGCATCCGCAAAAAGCTGCAGCTTCCGGAGGAAAAAGCACCGCTTTCTTTAAAAGACTTCGGTAACACAAGCAGCGCAAGCATACCTTTAACCATGGTTACCCAAACTGCCATGGAATTAAAAAACGGGAAAAACAGCATAGTTGCATGCGGTTTTGGCGTTGGGCTTTCATGGGCAACAATGCAATGTAATACAGAAAATCTCGTTATTCCCGATCTGTTATATTATGGATAATCCGTTTTCGTTAGAAAATAAAACGATACTAGTAACTGGTGCATCATCAGGCATTGGCAGGCAAATTGCAATTTCTACCGCCGGTATGGGCGCGTCATTATATATTTCGGGGAGAAACACTGAGAGGCTAAACGAAACGTTGCAGCTTTTGCCACGCGCCGGGCATACCCATAATACTGCGGACCTAACTAACGAGTCAGAATTAGATGTGCTTGTGGATGCCTCGCCAAACTTAGATGGGCTTGTATTATCATCCGGTATTGTGCAAACGCTCCCTTTTAAATTTGCTTCGCATTTGGCCCTCGATAACATGATGCAGGCAAATTTTTATGCTCCTGTATTATTGCTCAATAAACTCCTTCGTAAAAAGAAGCTAAATAAAGGCTGCTCTGTGGTATTTATATCCTCCATAGCAGGTAATTTTACCGGCACCAAGGGAAATTCAATGTACAGCGCATCAAAAGGTGCAATAAACGCCATGCAAAAAGTCATAGCTGTGGAGCTTGCAGCACAAAAAATAAGGGTAAATAATGTGTCGCCGGCAATGGTTAAAACCGGCATGCTTGATAATGCTACCGTATTTTCTACAGAGCAAATAGAACAAGACGAGAAGAATTACCCACTTGGGTACGGCGAACCCTTAGACGTGGCTAATGGAGTGATTTATTTATTATCTGATGCAAGCAAATGGGTTACCGGGATTTCGTTAATACTTGACGGAGGTTTTACTATTCAATAAGATGCCCGCTTTCATAAAAGCAATTTCCTATTACCTACCGCAAAAGGAATTGAGCAATCAGGAACTTTCTGCCCTGTTTCCTGAATGGGGGGTGGAAAAGATAGCATCCAAAATTGGGATAGAAACACGGCACATTGCCGCCGATGATGAATTTGCATCAGACATGGCCATAGCAGCCGCCAATAATTTGTTTGCCGAGCACGGCATTAAACCGGGCGAAATTGATTTTGTATTGTACTGTACCCAAAGCCCCGATTACTTTTTGCCCACTACCGCCTGCATTCTACAGGATAAATTAAATATCCCCGTAAACGCAGGCGCGCTGGATTTTAACCTCGGATGTTCCGGCTATACTTATGGCCTGGCACTCGCAAAAGGACTTATTGCGGCAGGCATAGCGGGTAATATCCTGCTGCTCACATCAGAAACCTACACAAAATTCATCCACCCCAGCGATAAAAGCAACCGCACCATCTTTGGCGATGGCGCTGCTGCAACGCTAATAAGCACCAACGGTTATGCCGAAATTGGCGAATTTGTGCTGGGCACAAACGGTGCCGGTGCCAATAACCTGATGGTGAAACAAGGTGCGATACGTCACCCGGCAAAAAACACAGGCCTCGTGAATGACGAATTTGGTAATGTATCGTCCGATGCTAATTTGCACATGGA
The DNA here is from genome assembly GCF_004054195.1 of Mucilaginibacter gilvus. Taxonomy (GTDB): domain Bacteria; phylum Bacteroidota; class Bacteroidia; order Sphingobacteriales; family Sphingobacteriaceae; genus Mucilaginibacter; species Mucilaginibacter gilvus. The sequence goes on from NZ_SBIW01000001.1 coordinate 423,331, forward strand.
TGGCCCGGCCATATTCTCGTTTACCTCAGAGGCTGTCCCACCGCTTGTAGAAGAAACTTTAATAAAAAACCGGGTAGAAAAAACAGGCATCAGCCAATATATTTTTCACCAGGCTAATCAATATATGCTTACCCACCTGCGCAAAAAGCTGGACATAGCCCCCGAGAACTTTTATATCAATATGCGGCAATTTGCTAATACGGTATCATCAACCATACCTATTGCCCTTGCCGAAGCTTTAAAAGAAAAAGACACCGCGCCGGGTACCAAGTGGCTGCTTGCCGGTTTTGGCGTTGGCTACTCCTGGTGCGCTACGGTAATTACATTTAATTAATGCAGGCTACTAAAAATATCCCCTTCTTTTCCTTTGATGCCACAACCGAACTCATCAGGGCGGAAATAAAGCAAGTTTTTGACGATTTTCTGGAATCGCAATGGTATATATTGGGGGATAAGCTTACCCAATTTGAATCGGCCTATGCCGCCTTCAACAGCACGGCGCATTGCATAGGCGTGGCCAACGGGCTCGATGCGCTGCACATCGCCCTAAAAACGCTCAATATTGGCCCGGGCGACGAAGTAATTGTACCTACTAATACCTTCATAGCTACCTGGCTGGCGGTATCTTATGCGGGGGCAACCATTGTACCTGTTGAACCCGACAAGGCCACCTACAACATCGATCCAAACAAAATAGAGGCTGCCATAACCGGCAAAACAAAAGCCATTATCCCGGTTCATCTTTACGGGCAACCTTGCGAGATGGATAAAATAATGGCAATAGCCATCAAACACAATTTAGCTGTGATTGAAGATAACGCCCAGGCTCACGCGGCAACCTACAACGGGCAGCTTACCGGTAGCTTCGGGGATATTAATGCAACCAGCTTTTACCCCACCAAAAATTTTGGTGCCCTTGGTGATGGCGGCGCGTTAACTACCAATAACGCTGAGCTTGATAAAAACGCACGTTTGCTGCGCAACTATGGCTCTTCGGAGAAATACCATCACGAAATTGTAGGGCTAAACTCCCGACTGGACGAGGTGCAAGCCGCCTTCTTAACCATAAAGCTAAAATATCTGGCGCAATGGACTGCCGAGCGGCAGCGAATTGCGCGGGTTTATAGCGAGCAATTGACCGATATTAATGGCCTGGTATTGCCGGTTACTGCTACAGGGGCCAGCCATGTGTACCATTTGTACGTAATACGCACCACCCGCCGCGACGACTTGCGGGCATTCTTAAAAAACAAAGGCATTGCAACGGCAATCCACTACCCTATCCCGGCTCATTTGCAAAAAGCTTACGGAGGGCTTGGTTACAAACAAGGCGATTACCCTATTGCCGAAGAATTAGCTGCAACCAGCCTAAGCCTGCCTATGAACCCCGGCATGGCTATAGAAGACGTACAATGCATTTGCAGCACGGTACGGTCGTTTTATGAATAAAATATTAATTGTAAGCAACTTGTTACGCATCGGCGGTGCCGAAAAACTGCTTTACGAAGTAGTTGGTTTTGCAAGGGCAAACAACCTGGAGCCTGTGATACTGATATTGGATAGTTACGACCGCGAACATTACGATCCCATTTACGAACAAATGAATGTTAAAGTGGTGCGCACCCGCATCAGCCTGATCAAAAACTTTCGCTCACCGATGCAGATGCTGCAATCTGTTATATGGATAATCAGGCTGAGATATTTTGCGCGCAAACTTTATAAAAGCATTCATGTGATCGGCTTATACAACCTCGACAAAGTGTACCATGGCATAAATCACAATCGGCGCTTTTTTTGGAACGTAAATAATGCCATTCAATTTGTCGACCGTAAGTTCCCCTATTCTGCGGAGTATTTTGGCAACGGGAACGACACCATAGTTTGCATCAATAAATACCAGGCGACCGAAATGCAAAGCCAATACGGCCTGGACCTGTTAAAAGCTAAAATAACCGTGTTTAAACTTTTCCTGGGCGGCCATGATACAAATTAACCTTGTTGCCAGGATAGATGACGATAAAAACTCCTTCCTCGACCTGGTTTATGTGGCTTATAAACTAAAAAGTGCCGGCATTACAGATTTTAAAGTGCTTTTTATTGGTGGCGTGCATAAGCAAAGCATCTATCAAAACATTGTGCATTTAGCCAATTTGTTAGATGTAGAAAGCCACATCGGTTTTACTATGAAAGCTATTCCACTTGCCCAATTACCAGAAGATGTTAAGCAGGGCTATTTTTTAAATTATACTGTGGGCGCATTTGTTGGCTATTCTGCCATCGAAAGTATAGATCTGGGCCTGCGGGCCATATTCCTCAACGGGGATAAAAAACTGATTGGCGATATGCCGAAAACCGCCGGTATGTGCCCCGATCTCAACTCCCTCATAGCCCTGATCACAACACTAACGCAGGGTAAAAGCGCTATTGACACCAAAATTGATGAGAGCAATTCACAGCTCAAAAAGTCGTATTTCCTGACTGCCGCCGAAAGATCCAATTTGTTATCGCTGCTGTTGCCCGGTAACCAACCTCTATAATCCCTCCTATTCAAGCTTAAATTTTGCCCGCAGGTGTATCCGTATTAATATGTTGTTATAACAGCGCAGGGCGTTTGCCTGCAACTTTAAAACATCTTTCTGCACAGCAGGTGCCCGTAGATCTCAGCTGGGAGATAATAGTGGTTGACAATGCCTCTGATGATAACACTGCCGCCCTTGCAAGCCAGTTGTGGAAAGATCTCGGCAAAGCAGATATCAATTTTACGATACTTACCGAACCAAAAGCCGGGAAAAACAACGCATTACACACAGGAATAGCGGCAGCAGCGTACGACTATATACTAATATGCGACGATGACAACTGGCTATCTGATGATTACGTAAGCAAGGCGTTCCACAGGATGCACATCAATCCGGCCATAGGTGCGGCAGGTGGCCGGGGAGTTGCTGTTTCTGACGGGGATTTACCCGCCTGGTTTACCCAATACCAGCACGGTTACGCCGTAGGCGGGCAAAATTCCGTTACCGGTGATATTTCCAAAAAGGGGTATCTGTGGGGAGCGGGGATGGTTTTCCGGAAACAGCTCTACTACAAAACATATTTAGATTTCCCCTCGTTTTTAACCGGCCCTAATGGTGATACCCTGGCGCGCGGTGAGGACGTAGAATTTTGTCTGAGGATCCTGCTGGCTGGGCATACCTTATTTTATGATGAGGCGCTCACCTATAAACATTACATCCCGCCCGGCCGCCTTACCGAGGAGTACCGCGACAAGCTATTTAAAGGTTACGATTACGAAAAAAAGATCCTGGATCTGTACACCCGCCAAATAAAAATCAACTCATTGCCCTGGTTCAGCAGGCAGCAATTGCTGTTGTGCAGCATTTCGCGGTACATATTAAGCGGTTTAAGCGCCAAATGGAAAAGCAGCTTTGAGTCGGATATAATATACCTTATTGCCGGTTACCAGTTGTCAACGGCTTCTCACGAGGTGAAAAAAATAAGAAAACTCAATTTGCAGTTAGCTGCAACAACCAACGCCAAACATGTCTGATATTTTTAAGCATTCACATTTTGAGGCTGACGCGTTTGGGCATGGTGGCAACAAACGGACAGCGCAGATAGACGAAATTTTGAAGGATGCGGGGTTAACTTATAAAGAGCCAGACTTTTCCAATTCGGCAGTCATCACCAATAAGCTACCCGTTTATTTAAAAGGGCTTCAATACACCAAACATTTGCCTACCGCCAATAAAAACAAGTACGCTATAGGCCGTTACCTTAAAATGTTTGAGGCTTTTGTGAAAAAACAAAAGCCCGGCCTTGTTATTTGGGAATCAACGGTTGGGTACAATTTACTGCTTGCCGAAATACTGTACAAGCATCATGTGCCGGTAGTTGCCCTGCCGCATAATATTGAATCGTTGGTTGCGGGGTCAAAAAGCGTGTTCTCCTCAAAAGAATCGCCTAATTGGCTCATGGAAGAACTGAAATACCTGGGATATTGCAAAAAAACGTTTACCATTTCCAGGGAAGAAAACTGGCTCCTTTCCAACACGGGGATAAACTCGGACTACCTCCCCTATTATCCTGCGAAAAAAACTGAAGAGTATCTCTTAGCCATAAGGGCACAAAAACAAACATCATATACGGCTCCACAAACAGCAAAGGAAATTTTGCTGCTTGGCACGTATTACAACAAGCCTACGCTTGATGGTTATGTAGAATTGCTAAACTACATCAGGCAAAAAACAAGTCTTGTTATCAACGTTGTCGGCTTTGGCTCGGAGCAATTGAATAATATGTTTCCCGATAAAAACATCAGGATCTGGGGCAGCGTTAACGAAGAAAAGCTGGCCTCCCTTGTTGCCATTTGCGATTACGGCGTTGTTCACCAGGCGCCATCCAGCGGCGCGCTCACTCGCATCCCCGAAATGTTGTTAGCCGGGCTGCCGCTTTTAACAAACACCCATGCCGCCCGTAGCTATTTCGGTACAGCCGGGCTTGGCGTTTACCAATCATTTGAAGAATTACTGGATATGCTTCACACTCAAAGGCCCGAAATTGCCCCTGTTCCCGTAAGGCCTGTCGAAGAAAAGCATTTTGCAGATTACATTAGAACCCTTTTGCATTAACCCTTGAAACTCGAAAGGATAATTTCGTTTGCCAACAGAGCGAGCGAGTTGCGGTTTAGGGCGATGGTAAGTTCGTTACGCGAAACCGGCTGCTTGCTGCCCGTGTGGGTAATTCCTTATGACGATAACCTTTTCGACCTGCCCGATAATTGCACCTGGTGGCAAATGGATGAAGTAGAAAACCTGATCAAAACATCTGCGCTGCATCCCATGAAAAGGAAGTTCCAATGCTTTTTAACAAACAATTATCATTTTGTGGATGCCGATGTCATCTTCCTTCGCAACCCGGAGGAAGTTTTGGCCAACATAGATGGCTTCGTAAGCTCCTGCGGGCACTGGCACAACCCGGAACACACCTACGTGCCATCTACACTGCTATTATATAAACAGGCCAGCACAACCTGGCAAAAAAGCATTTTTAACTCGGGGCAGTTTGCCTGCGATAGGGCACTGTATGACATTAACACCCTTACAGAGCTTATCCGAAACCCCTTATACAAAGAAGCCCTGGACAGCCACGACCAAATCTCTATCAACCTGTTTGTTTTCCTTTCAGGGGTAAAGGTTACCAATGTTACCTTACCGCCGCATAACCTTGAATCGAGCTGGGCGGGAGATTATCAGGAAGATGGCTACGACAAGTACTGGACCGACGAAAAGAAGAAACCATATTTGATCCATTGGGCCGGTTATAAAATTGCCGTGGATAAACCCATCGACAAATTATTCACCAAATACCTTACAGAGCAAGAGAAACAGGTGTTTATTACCGACTTGGCCGATTTTGAAAAAAGCCGCGCTGTACCCCAGCTACAGAAGTTTTATTGGCTGCTGAGGAGTGTGTTATTAGGCAAAAAGCAAAACTGATATTACGTTGAACCTGCCCGATCTTTCCTTATATCGTGATGAATTAAAAGCAAAAGGTGCGATTACGCCATTGCGGGTATTTGCGGTGCCACCAGCGGGTTTAATGGCTCAACTACCCCCACCACCTGCTAACAAACACGGCTGGCCATGGACCACCCAAACTAACCCTGGCCTGTATGAGGGGAAAACAAGCTGGCCCAAGATCACCATTGTAACACCATCTTTTAACCAGGGCGAGTTTTTGGAACAAACTATCCGGTCGGTATTATTGCAAAATTACCCTAACCTGGAGTACATCATTATCGACGGCGGCAGTACGGACAATTCTACCGGGATCCTTAAAAAGTACTCACACTGGATAAGTTACTGGCAAAGCGAAAAGGATAAGGGCCAAAGCAACGCTATCAATTTAGGCTTCAGCCTTTCTTCTGGAAGATACCATGGCTGGATAAACAGCGACGATTATTACCTCGAAAACGTATTCCATAACGTTGCCGGCGCTTTTTGTTCGTCGGGCGTGGATTTTATATACGGTTATGGCCTGGACTATGTGATAAGCACGGGCGAAATTAAAGAGACTAAAATCTTGCCATTTATAGACTTTTTTATCAAGATACCGGGATTGGTACAACCATCTACCTTTTGGAGCGCCGCCATACACGAACCGGTATGGGAAGAGTTGCATTGCTCACTCGATTATGAACTTTGGCTGCGCCTGGTGAAAGGGCATAGCCGCAAACTGATAAAAGAACCCTTATCCGTTGCCAACATTCATGAGGATGCTAAAAGTTCCGACCCAAAAATGAAGGCAAAATGGGAAGAAGATCATCAAAAAATATGGGCTGCCGATGCACATGGAACCGTTTACGAATGGAAGCGGATCGTGTTTTTAAACCGCATCCGCCAAAAAATTTATAAGTGGCTACATCTTTAAACTTTTATGGCGCCTCAACCAAATCACAGGCAACAACGCTAACCTTTGCTCTTTAACTCGCTCCTTTTTCTCATTTACTTTATAATAGTTACCGCTAATTATTATTTACTTCCGCATAAATACCGGTGGATATGGCTCCTGATAGCCAGCTGTTATTTTTATATGTATTTTAAGCCGGCGTACATCCTCATCATCTTCTTCACTATTATTGTAGATTATATTGCAGGACTGCTTATTGAGAACGCAAGCGGCAAGGCCCGGAAATTATACCTGGGCTTAAGCATTGTAGCCAACGTTGGCGTGCTGGCTTTTTACAAATACTTTAACTTCCTGGCAGAGAACCTTAATTTTTTATCTGCCGGTGTGCATGGGCCACAAATCCCGCTGGTTAATTTCATTTTACCTATCGGGCTGTCTTTCCACACCTTCCAGGCTATGAGTTATACCATCGAGGTTTACCGCGGCAATCAAAAGGCCGAACGGCATTTAGGTATCTACTCGCTATATGTAATGTTTTACCCGCAAATGGTTGCCGGCCCTATTGAAAGGCCTCAGCATATATTGCCGCAGTTTCGTAAAGCCGTTGTTTTTAACCGGGCGCAGTTTATAGGCGGGCTATTTTTAATAGCCACCGGCCTGTTTAAAAAAGTGGTGATAGCCGATAAGCTCGCGCTGTTTGTAAACCCGGTATTCGATCATCCGCACGGGCACTCTTCACTGGAATTACTCATCGCCACCTACTTTTTCGCGTTCCAGATCTATTGCGATTTTAGCGGGTACTCTGATATCGCCATCGGTGCCGCGCTGGTGCTGGGAATAAAATTGATGACGAATTTTAACGGGCCCTATCTTGCCCACAACATCGCCATTTTTTGGAAAAGGTGGCATATCTCGCTCTCCACCTGGTTTCGCGATTACCTGTATATCCCCTTGGGTGGTAGCAGGGTAAGCTTTGCTTTAATGTGTATAAACCTGCTTATTGTGTTTACGGTGAGCGGCCTTTGGCACGGTGCCAGCTGGAAATACCTGGTGTGGGGTTTGATACATGGCTGCCTGCTTATTGGCTACCACCTGTTGAAAAAAGCGAACATGAACATCAACGGCTGGAAGTTTTTAAAATGGCTTATCACGTTTCATCTCGTTTGCCTGGCCTGGATCTTTTTCCGGGCTTACAATATTAATGATGCGTTTTACATCATCGGCCGGATATTTACCGGTGGTAGCTTTAGTTACCAGGCTGTGCAAATTATGCCGCTTACAGAGATAGCCTATGGCTTTTTAATAGTGGTTTTATTGCTCTTGGCAGAGCGTTACCTGCCTGCAGCGAAAGATTATTCAACACGCAAAAAGGTAGCGCTTACCGTTTCGTTAATAATAGCCTGCTACTTTTTAGGCATTTTTGATGAGGCTCAATTTATCTATTTCCAATTTTAATGGGTAAAAAACTCCTTCCTTTATTGGCGCTTATTATTGGCACTCTGGTGATGATTACGGCAATGAACCAGTCGTTCATCAATAAAATAAAACAGGAGAAATACTTCGCCCACCTCAAGCCAGCCGAACAAAAGGGGAACATCCTTTATAAAACCTTATTCCTTGAATCGGACAGGTGGCGGTACGGCGATCTTTACGGGCTTTGTTACCTGCCCGGCTATAAATTCCCACTCGAACCCTTTAAGGAATACAAGCACAAGGTCGACTGGAAGCCATCAAACCGGATCCTGTATATCATCGGTGATAGCTTTTTAGCAGATAAAACCCTATACGGCGCATTCGACGGTTTTGACAACGTAATTTTTCTCGATCGCCGGTTCTCCTTTGGCCCTATTGCATTGGATAGCACAAAACAAAACTATATGCTGATGGAGTTTGCCGAGCGCAACCTGGTAGGTTACGATATCAGCACAACCGATGAAGCTTTAGTCCCCGCAAAGGTTGCCCAATCCGGTTTGCCGGTCCGCAAAAAAAGTGACGTACAAGGCACGCAGGGTCTACCAACCTCTATTCAGGCAAGGCTTAGTAATATCATCTTTAATAAAGATCTTAACCGTAACCTGGAACTGGTGCTGTTTGATAATAAAATAACAACACCTTTTAAGCAGCTAAAAGCATCACTTAATTATGCGTTATTTAAGCGGCTGCCAAAAGAGATTGCAATGGCCGGCGATAACAGCCGGTTGTTTTTAAATATTACTGTTGATACCGCCAATACGCAATCTGCCTTTAGGCCGATACCTGATACTGATGTTAAACAGATAAGCCAAAACCTTGACAATGCCCGCCGATACTACTTAACACTTGGTTTTAAAGACGTTTTTTTATCGGCGATACCAAACGCCGTGAGCATATATGATGCACAGCATGGGCCATATAACCACCTGCTGAAACGTGTGGAGCAAACATGTACCTTGAAGAAGGTATCCCTTTTTAACGCTTTTAAAAACAGTAAAGCCAATGTATTTTACCGAAGCGATGCCCATTGGAACCCATTGGGTATGGATATTTGGGTAAACCAAACCAACACGTTCCTGGCCGCAAACACACATTGACGCCTTTTTCCATCATCATCCCACTTTATAATAGCGCAGTAACTTTACCGGCAACGCTGGATAGCATAGCGGCACAGGAGTTTAAAGATCTTGAGCTTATTTGTATTGATGGCGCATCTACAGATGCTACGCTGAAAATATTAGATGTTTTTAAAATTGCCCACCCCGAGCTGCCAATCACGGTATTGTCCGAACCGGATAAGGGTATATATGATGCCATGAATAAAGGCATTGCTATAGCAAAGGGCAACTGGCTTTATTTTATGGGTGGCGATGATACCTTTGAGTCGGACCAGGTTTTGAGCAAGGTATACCAGGTAACCAACCAGAGCGATGCTGACCTGGTACACGGTAACGTAACAGGTGTCGTATCTGGCAATGTTTACAACGACAATATCCTTTCAAAGGTGTTGTTCAGGGGCATTCATCACCAGGGCATCTTTTATAAAAAGCGCGTGTTTAATTATACCGGCGGGTACGATCTACGGTTTAAAATAGCAGCGGATTATCATCTTACACTCAAAGCATTCCTCAATAAAGCATTCAAAACTCAATACGCCGATATCATCATCGCGTATTTTGGCGAAGCCGGTTTAAGCTCGCAGCGATACGATTGGGTATTTTACAGTTACCACTACAGACTTTTGGCAACGCATAACGCGGCTAATACAACCAGTGATGAGAGCCTGAAATGCCTCAACGATTCAATCTATTGCTGTTTTCAACTCGCAAAACAAAAACAAAGTCTGCCGTTTGCCTGGCAAAATATGTTATTTTACACCTTTGATAAAAATGGCCTGCCACCTGGTACTAAAGTTCGCAACCTGCTGAGAATGGCTTACTGGACATTCAGACCCAACGCATGACGATAGGCTTGGTAACCCCTTATTTCCCCGACGAGCAAATCAAAGACAGTGGTATTGCAAATCATTGCCTGTCGCTGGCTGAGGGTATGGCTGAATTAGGGAATAAGGTAGTTGTATTACATATCAGGCCTCAATATAAAAACGAGCAGGACAATTATCATGAGTATAAAATAGGTGAGCTGATCACCGTTATCACACATAAAGCAAAGCTCCCGGCGGCCTTCACACGGGTTTTAAAAAACAAATGGGCGGTTATAGATTTTGCCCTAAAGGTTTCCTGTATGCTGCTTACCACCAAGGTGCTGAACGCTGCGATCAGGAAGCATGGGATAACCGTTATAGAAACATCCAGCTATTTTTCACTTTGCTATTTTCAATTATACAAAAGGAACAGCGTGCCCATTGCTGTTAGAGTGAGCACCACTTTTACGCAGATCATGAACGACCATTACCCCTTTAAATCGAGAGGAATGGACCTGATCGCACGGATGGAACTCATATTCATCAAAAAAAGCAGGCACCTTGTTACACACGCCCAAAACCACGCGCTGGAACTGGAGCAGTTATTTGGTATCAACCATTCACGGTTCCAAATTATTCCGCATGGTGTAAATTTGCCAACGGATATCCCGGTTAAAACGGTAAAGCCCGGCCCTGTACAGATACTGTTTGTTGGCCGCCTGGAATACCGCAAGGGCATAGACGTTTTGCTGGCCGCCATACCGTTAGTACTAAAAACGAACCCTGATATCCAATTTAACATCATTGGTGCCGATACCGGCAACGAATACCAAAACCGGTTTATTGCGGATACAGATACCGGCATTTTGCAAAAGGTTACCTTCAGCGGAAAGGTGGATAACGACGCTTTACAGCAGGCATACTACAACGCTGATATTTTTGTGGCACCATCGCGGTACGAATCTTTTGGGTTGATATTTATAGAGGCCATGAGCTACGGCAAACCGGTAATTGGGTGCGACGCGGGCGGCATGCCGGAAATTATCACCGATAATTACAACGGCTTATTTGCCCTACCCGGCGATGCACAAAGCCTGGCCGAAAAACTCATATTGTTGATAGAAAACACCAGCCTAAGAGATGAGTTGGGCAGCAACGCGCTTAAAACAGTACAGGAAAAATTCACGGTAGCGCAATTAGCCGCGAGTTCGCTAAACTATTACCAACAAATCAGCAATAATTAATTGGTAAGCATTTCTGTAATCATCCCCACTTATAATCCCAATGTGGCAAGGCTTTGTCAAACATTATCGGCTTTAAAGAACCAGACCTTTCCGCTTAACTTATGGGAGCTGATCATCATCGATAACAACTCATCAAACCATTTCGCAAAAGGGCTCGATTTGAGCTGGCACCCGGCAGCAACAATTATTACCGAAAATAAGCAGGGGCTCACCTACGCACGTATCAAAGGGTTTAGCGTGGCCCGCGGCGAGATCATCATATTGGCCGATGATGATAACGTACTGGATAAAAATTACCTGCAAAACGTCCGCGGCATCTTTCAGGCCAACTCCGGTTTAGGGAGTATCGGGGGCAAGTCTGTCCCTCAATTTGAATCACCTCCGCCGGAATGGTTAAGCCCATTTTACGATTCTCTTGCTTTAAGGGATCTGGGCGATAACCGGATCATTGATACTTGGCGCAATAATTACCCTGCCGCCGCTCCAATTGGCGCGGGCATGGCCATCCGTGAGAATGCCTTGCGGACTTACATCTCGGCACATCATGCAGCTACCAACGTAATTACCGACAGAACAGCCACCTCGCTTTCCTCCGGTGGCGACAATGAAATAAATTTAGCGATACTAAAATCGGGTTGGGCGGTTGGCTATTTCCCCGAACTTACATTAGAGCACATCATCCCCGCCGAACGCATAACCATCGCTTATATGGCAAAACTGGTTTTCGGCATCAACCGCTCCTGGGCCATCTTGTTAGCTAAACACAAGATCAGTCCCTGGGCAAGCATTCATAAAAACACACTGCTATTCAGAAAAATAAAAAGCTACATAAGCAACAAGGCTTGGCAGGGCGAAGGCAATTATTTAAGATGGAAAGCAGCCTGCGGCATATTCCAGGGACGGGCGGAAGGTAACCGTAAATGATAAGTAAACTTAAGAACTCGCTTGCTTACAGGTTGCCCCAGGTTTACAAGACGCTGTTAGGCTTTAAAAGCATAAAAAAAGCGGCGTCGAAACCACAGGCCGATGTTACCATCATCACCATGACGGGTAAACGATTGATCAGCATGACGCGGTTATCTATTCTTTCTATCGCGCGTAACTGGGTTGCTTTGCCCCGGCTGATAGTAATTACCGATGGCACCATCAGCACCGAAACAGTAAAGCAAAAATTAGCCTTTTGGCCCGGGGAACTAACCGTTTACGATTGGGAACTAACGGCCAGCTACCACCTCGAGAAAAAGAGGCATAACCTGGTAAAATATGCAGGAGAGCATGTGCTGGGTAAAAAAATGGCCGCCATACTGCATTATGCCGAGCTTTCACCGGTTGTTTGGCTGGATAGCGATATCTTGTTCTTTTCCGATTTCAGCGCGCTTATCCCTGCCGCTAATAACAGCGGTTTCGCGTGCGGTGGCAGCGAGGATTACTCTGCTACTTACGACGACCGTATTTTAAAACATTACGATAACGATCTTTACCAACTGTACATGTTCAATTCAGGCCTCATGTATGTTTATGGCGAAAACCTTTACGAGCGTTTCGCAATAGAGCCCCTTTTGGCGGAACTCCGTTCGTACGTTTATTTTTTTACCGAGCAAACCGTGTTCGCCCACATGGCCAGTCAATCGTTGGGGATACTGTGGGACTTAGATGTCGTTAAAAACTTTAACGGCGATAACCAGTCGTTAACCGCCATGCCTGCAGATAACGTTGTGGCCCGGCACTACACCACCAATGTGCGGCACCTTTTTTGGCGCGATGCTTTTTTCCATTTAATTAATGCATAACAAAACATCAATAACATCCCTTTTGATCCGCTCCTTTCAGGCGGTTGTTAATGTTTTGTACCGTTACCCACTATCCGATCTCAAAAAATATAAAAGATTTGGCGGGTACAGGGCCTATCGCCAAATGCTGAGCGGAAGAGCTATGATGGAGAAGCGCTCTGTTGATCTGCCACCTGTGGCTTCCACAACCGGTGGTTTACCGGTATATTTTTTAACCGGAAAACACTATCTGTACCAAACACTGTATTGCATCCAGTCGCTGGCAAAGGTTTCCGCCGCCAAATTTCAATTTATACTGGTTGATGATGGCACCTTTGATAACGAACTCATCTACCGGATAACCACGCAGCTGCCTGGCGCGACGATCATTTCTGCGGATGTTATTGCTTCCAACCTGGCCAAAGTACTGCCTGCGGATGCTTATCCGTATATCCATCAAAAACGGGAGGTTTACCCGCACCTTAAAAAACTTACAGACGTCCACACCCTGCCGGACAATAACTGGAAAGTTGTGCTGGATTCTGACATGCTGTTTTGGAACGAACCCCTTGAACTGATAAACTGGCTGAACGCGCCAACGCAACCACTGCACATGATAGATTGTGTGGAAGCTTACGGCTATTCCAAACAGTTGATGGAGCGGCTTTGTGGCTGCCCGGTTACCCCACTGATAAACGTGGGCGCTATAGGACTTAAAAGCCAAAATATCCACTGGGCCAAACTGGAAGAATGGATAAAAGTACTGGAAGAACAGGAAGGCGCATCTTATTACCTGGAGCAAGCCTTAACAGCCATGCTTATCGGCGATGCTGATGCCACGGTATTACCGGGCAAAACGTATATCGTAAATCCAGGCGCGGAGACCATCAAAGATAAAAAAGGCATCTTGCATCACTACGTGGATCTTTCCAAACAGCATTACTTTAAAACCGCCTGGCAGGAATTTGTTAAATGGTAGGCAAGCTTATTTATAAATACTTTTTCAGACCAACGTTACCCATCAGGTATCATTTAAAGCACTTTGGTTTGATGGGTTGGATAAGCCTGGTGCAAGGCGAAAAGCAAATGAAAAAGGCCGCCTTAGACCTCGCGCCGATAACACTAAGCAACGATCACCAGCTGGAGTGCAGCTACCTCACCGGCGAAAAATACTGGTATCAAACCATTTTCTGCGCCTATTCGTTGGCAAAGGTTATGCAGGGCAGGGTAAGGATAAACATTTACTCGGACGGCAGCCTCTCGCCAGAGCAGATCAATCTTTTCAACAGCATTTTAAAAGGTGTTGCCATCATTTCGCCCGATGCGATGCTGAACGAATTGGATGATAAATTGCCTCTTCAAAAATATCCCTCGCTCAGGCACTTGCGGGAGAGCAGTCCGTTCTTCAGGAAACTGGTAGATATGCGCTTAAACAACCGATACCTGGTACAGTTGGATAGCGATATGTTGTTTTTTAATTACCCTGCCGAACTGGTAGAGGCTTATAACACCGGAAACTGCTATTTTATGCAGGATAAAATAGAGGCCTCCTATTATGTATTGCCCGAAAAACAGATAGAAGAACAATTCGGCCTGCAAATGGAACGCAAAATAAACAGCGGCATTTTGGCTTATAATTCCGCCGCTATCGACTGGGATTTTGTGGAAACAGTATGTACGTATTTTTTAGAGAGAGTCCCCGTCATCCATCCCCCACTGCTGGAGCAAACCATCAATGCCATTATTGTATCGCGGTTAAATGCCGCGCCTTTAAACCAGCTTTATAATATTTTATATAACAACAAACACAACACCATATCTCCCGATGATGTGGTAAGGCACTATATTTTTAAGGCCCGCGAGTTTTACTTAACCAAGGAATGGAAGCAGGTACTGTAAACATGCCCTTAGTTTCTATCTGCATGCCTGCTTACAATGCAGCGCAGTACATCGAAGAAGCCCTGGCATCTATCTTCCGGCAATCTTATAAGCATATCGAAGTTGTTGTAGTAAACGATGGCTCAACCGATGGCACGGGCGAAATCCTGAGTAATATGAAGCATCCGGCCTTAAAGGTTTTCCATACCACCAATAAGGGGCAATGCGCCGCGGCCAACCTGGCTTACTCGCACTCAACCGGGCGGCTTATTAAATTTATGGATGCCGATGATCTTATTTCGGACCAGTTTATAGAAGAACAGGTTACGCGATTAGGCGACCGCGAAGACGTAATTGCCTCTGCCGATTGGGGCCGCTTTTATAATAACGACCTGGCTACTTTTACTTTGTACACAGACAGCGTTAAAGGTGATACAAAACCAATAGAATGGCTGGTTACCTCCCTGCAAACCAGCAGCGCCATGATGCAATGCGCAAGATGGCTTATCCCGCGGCCAATTCTGGAGCGCTGCGGCGTTTGGGATGAGCGGCTGAGCCTGATAAACGACTTGGAATTTTTCATACGCGTATTGCTGCACGCCAGCGAGATAAGGTTTACAGACAACGCAATACTATATTACCGCAGCGGGCTGCCAAGCTCCTTGTCGTCTTTAAAATCAAGGAAAGGTGCCGAATCGGCATTTCATTCGATAGATGACGGTATGTCTTACATCCTGAAGTACGAAAACAGCGCTCGTACCCGGCTGGTATGTGCCAATTGCTATCAAAGTTATATATTTACCTTTTACCCCTATCACCCCGATCTATCAGCAATTGCAGAAACAAAAATAAAAGAGCTTGGCGGTTCAACTTTGCCCTGTTATGCAGGTGGGGTCACCCTGCTTTTCCATAAGATCATCGGCTGGAAACTCACAAAATTAATTAAGCTGTTGTTCCGCAAAGGCTGATACCTTCTTTAAAAAAACAAACATGAATTATTCTCTTTTATACCAGCCATTAAAGCTCATAGAACGGGCCGCACTTGCCATAAAGAGAAAGCGCAGGTTTAAAAAATTGCAGCACACTTCTGCCGCGCAGCTTGGTTTGGGCCATATCGATTCCTTAGAATTATTGGAGATCATTCGCGATGATGCCGGACTTACCGCATCACCCAATATCTATGATATCGGCAGCAATGTGGGCACCTGGACATTGCTTGCCAAAGCCATTTTCCCGAACGCGCGGGTAGATGCCTTTGAACCACTGCCCGACCATAACAGCCAGTTTAACAACAGCTGTAAAAATTTAAGCGACATTCACCTGCACGAGTTTTGTTTGGGCAATGAAGATACCACCGGTGTTATCAATATCTCCAGCTATTCAGATTCGTCGAGCTTGCTGGTAGCCACCCCGCTGGAATTTGAGCACTTCAAAATCAAAAAGGAAAAAGAGCTGCCGGTTGAGATCAAACGCCTCGCCGGCCTTATAAAGGATAAAACCATTCCCGTACCCGATATTATTAAACTGGATATACAGGGCTTTGAGCTGGAAGCCCTAAGAGGATTGGACAGCTACCTTGACTCGGTAACCTATATCATTTGCGAGGTTTCTTTTAAAGAGTATTATTACGGACAGCCCGGCTTTCTCGAAATAGCAAATTATCTTGCCGGTTTCAACATCCACCTGTTTGCCTTTGGCACCAACACACCTATAGGTACCGAACTAAACCAAATAGACGTATTGTTTAAACGCCGTAAATGAGAATACTGCTCTCTTTCCTGCAAGATAGAATAGAACAGCCTCACCCGGTACCCGGCTACCGCTTTTGGGAGTTTTATATCAAAAACGGGATTGACGAAGCAGGAATGCAATACCTGGAAGTACCGGGCGCTGATTGGGCGGAAGGGCTGGTGTATGCCGAAAGTTCTGCCGAATTACAGCGCTGGAAAGATAAAACCTGGCAAGCTACTATCAACTACATCCAAAATAACCTGGGGAAGATAGATCTGTTCCTGTGCTACCTTTATCCAAAACAAATTGAGGAGAACGCAATAAGGCAGATCCAAAAATTGGGCGTCCCATGCGTTAACTTTTATTGCGATAACGTACGGGAATTTCGAAGTATCCCGCCCGAGTTCAAAATTTTCGATTTGATGTGGGTTCCCGAATACGAGGCCTTACCCATGTACAAAATGGCCGGGATAAAACACATCAACCTGCCGATGCCTATTTGGGTTGAGCCAAAGTTTCGCGATGCACTGCTCGCAAAGGAACTACCCGGCGCCACTTTCGTCGGATCGAAAGATATTTTAAGGGAACAGTTATTAAGCGAAGCCGTACAAAAGGGCCTGGATGTGCGTATCGGCGGTAGCGGATGGGTAGAAAAGGGCAAAACCGCCACATCTACAATACAGGTACGAGGTTCGTTATCGCAAACCCTTCTCAACCAATACCGCTTTGTACAACAGCACGGCCTAAAGGGCTGGGCCATCAGGCATAGCAACAGGCTGCAAACAATACCTGTTGCAGACATACCGACGAATCATCTTTTTGAAAGCCCGGCTTTTGACGAGTACACCAACATAACCCAAAACAGCACGGTAACGCTGGGTATTAACCGGGTACCAACCTATAAAAGGCTCAACAGCAACCCGCTTACTTACTCCCGCTTACGGGATATTGAAGCCCCTATGCTGGGCGCATGTTATTTAACAGAATATACCGAAGGCCTGCCTCATCTGTACGACCTCGACAAAGAGATATGGTGTTACAAAAACGCGGATGAGTTGGTATACAAGGCGAACGAGCTGATAAAAAACAAAGAAAAACGAACAGGATTAAGGCATAACGGGCAACAGAAATCCTTAAATGAACACAATATTCCGCGTTCGCTGGTGTTGATTAAGAAAACCATTTTTGGATAAACCCGGAGCCAGCCCGAATAACGCGCATTGAAAATAGCCATTATCGTAAATCCGCTAATCCCTGTCCCGCCCGATAAATATGGCGGAATTGAGCGGATTGTTTATATGCTGATACAGGAATTGATTGCCAAAGGGCATGAGGTTACCCTCTACGCAAATGAACACTCCAAGCCCGGCTGCGAGCTTGTTGGGTATCGCGAATACGATCCATATAGCATGCTGGATATAATCCGAATTAATGCTCTCACGTCAAAAATAGCTTTCCAAAAATTTGATGTGGTACACACTTTTGGCCGCATGAGCAATATTGTTTTGCTGATGCTGAGCAAACTGCCTAAAGTTGTTTCCTATCAGTTACCACCTACCCTTTCGCAGGTAAAAAAGATGGCAGGCCTTGCCCGTAAGGGGTCTATCCATTTTACGGGATGCAGCAATTATATCTCGGGGCAAATAGCGCCCTACGCGCCGGTAACTACCATTTACAACGGGGTAGACACCAGCGAATATACATTTACGCCCGCCGTTGCGGAGGATGCTCCGCTTGTTTTCCTGGGGAGGATCCAAAAAGAAAAAGGAACGGATATAGCCATACATGCCGCCCTCGCTGCCGGCCGCAAACTGGTTATAGCCGGCAATGTGCCCGATGAAAAAACACACCAAGCGTACTTTGAAGAAAAGGTTAAGCCATTTATTGATGGTAAACAAGTAAGCTATATTGGCCCGGTGAACAACAGCCAAAAAAACGAGCTGCTGGGAACCGCCGCGGCTTTTTTAATGCCCGTAACCTGGGATGAACCTTTTGGTATTGTAATGGCCGAAGCCTTGGCCTGCGGTACGCCCGTAATCGGTTTTAAACGAGGCTCGGTACCGGAAGTTGTGCAGCACAGTGTAAATGGATACGTATGCGATTCACCGGAAGAAATGGCCGCTTTTGCTAGAGACATCCGCAAAATTAACCGGGCTGATTGCCGCCGCATAGCCGAAGAAAAATTCAGCTCGGGCACCATCGGCAACCAATACGAAGAACTTTATAAGCGCCTGATAGCTAAATGAAGAATATCACGCTCATTACTACCGGCCAGCCCTCCACCAATCCCCGCCTGGTAAAAGAGGCGGATTTTTTAAGCGCCCTTGGTTACAGCGTAAAGGTGATCTATTGTTTTTACCAGCCCTGGGCACAGCAATTAGATGAAAGCATTATCAGCCAAAACCCGGGTATGTACATCTGCCTCGGTGGAGCCCCCGTTAGTTCCAAATTCACCTACTATAAAACAAGGTTTCGCCAAAAGCTTTGCCAAATCCTTTTCAGTTATTTTAAAGGTTGGGGCATCCCCGAAAACGCTATCAGCAGAACACATAGCGAAACACTAAAAGCAGCAAAAAAAATTAAAACCGACCTCTACATCGCGCATAATCTGGGTGCCCTGCCCGCCGCTGTATTGGCGGCTAAGTATATGGGTTGTAAAGTAGGTTATGATGCGGAAGACATGCACTCTGCCCAGTTCAACGATGTTTCGACGATGTATCTGCTGAATAAATACATTGAAGTAAAATACTTTAGCCATACAGGTTATTTTACAGCCGCCAGTCCGCTAATAGCGGCTAATTACCGGCAGGCATATCCCGCCCTTCAACCGCTGGTGATCAATAATGTATTCCCGAAGATCAAATCGCCTTTCAATAAAGACCAGGGGACAGCCGGCACGGTAAAGCTCTTCTGGTTCTCGCAAACCATTGGGGCCGACAGGGGATTAGAAAACATTGTAGCGGCTATGGCCCAGGCGCCGGAAACAGAACTACATCTATTGGGCAGCTGCACATCCCAATATAAAGCCACCTTGCTGGATATAGCTGCGAAAAGTGGCGTGCAGCCAGATCGGATAATTTTTAACCGGCCCATCCCGCCTGATGAAATAATGGCCTTTGCCGCTCAATTTGATATTGGCATGGCTACCGAGACAGGCAGCACCCTCAACAGGGATATTTGTTTAACCAACAAGATCTTTACCTACCTGCAAAGCGGGCTGGCCATCATCGCGAGCGACACACAGGCACAAAGCCTCTTTTTGTCGGAATACCCTGCGGCTGGTAAACGCTACCAAAAAAACAACACCAAAAGCCTTGCCGGCTGCTTAAACCATTACCTGCAAAACCCGGAGGCGCTGCGTCAAACCCGCCTCGGCAATTACCAGTTGGGGCAAACAGAACTTAACTGGGAAACAGAAAGCAGTAAATTTGGTGGCATTATATCCAGCACCTTGCAAGCGTGAAGAAAGTACTGATCATATCGCCCTATTTCCCGCCGGTAAACGCAGCAGATATGCACCGGGTACGCACAAGTTTGCCCTTTTTTGAACAATACGGATGGATAGCAGAGGTGGTTACCGTTGATGTTTTGTATACCGATATGGTGCAGGACGAGCTGTTATTGCAGAGCGTTCCGTCGGGGATCAAAGTTCACAAAGTGAAGGCTTTTGATAAACTCCGTTCCTCCAAACTTGGCCTTGGCAGTATTGCCCTCCGCTCGTTATGTTATTACCGCAAGTATGTTAACAAGCTTCTAAGCAACCACCATTTCGACCTTATTTATTTTTCTACCACGCAGTTCCCGGTTTGTGTATTGGGCGCTTACTGGAAAAAGAAATTCAAGGTGCCCTATGTAATTGATATGCAGGACCCCTGGCATTCTGATTATTACCAGGATAAACCCAAAGACCAGCAGCCGTCAAAATATTGGTTCTCGTACCGGTTAAACAAATATATGGAGCCCGCTGCCATTAAAAATGCCGACGGAATTATCGCTGTTTCTGAACAGTACATTA
The DNA here is from genome assembly GCF_004054195.1 of Mucilaginibacter gilvus. Taxonomy (GTDB): domain Bacteria; phylum Bacteroidota; class Bacteroidia; order Sphingobacteriales; family Sphingobacteriaceae; genus Mucilaginibacter; species Mucilaginibacter gilvus. The sequence continues at coordinate 443,779 of NZ_SBIW01000001.1, forward strand.
CCGACTTAAAAAAACGCTACCCGCAAATAAAAGATATTCCGGCCGCAACTATCACGTTCGGCATGTTTCCGCCTGATCTGGATATCGCCGTTAAACACCGGGCTGAGTTTAAACCGCTGCTGAACCTTGATGATATCAACGTTGTTTATGTAGGCCGTGGCGGTACCGATATGCATAAGGCTATAACGCCCGTATTTGATGCATTAGCCCACTGCTTAAAAGCCGATCCGGCGTTCTTTTCGCGGGTAAAGTTTTACTTTGTCGGCACAAGTTATGCACCTGCGGGCCAGGGTAAGCCCAGTATTTTACCCCTTGCAGAAAGTTTAGGACTAACCGGCCAGGTAATTGAAATAACCGACAGGATAAGCTACTACCATTCCCTGGCTACATTAATGCAGGCAGACGCTTTGTTCATCCCCGGATCTGACGACGCGAAATATACCGCTTCAAAAATATACCCCTATCTCCTGACACGAAAAGCGCTGCTGGCGGTGTTTAATCCGCAGAGTTCGGCAATAGCTATACTTAAAGATTTTGGCATCAGCACGGTATATGATTATAACAATATAAGCCGGCAACATGTACTCGATTTTTTATACGCGCTGGGTGGTAAGCCACATTTACAGATCAGTTTATCTGAAGAAGCGGTACAAAAGCATCTCGCGCAAACCAAAACACAGTTGCAATGCGAACTTTTTAACCTCGCTATAAACAATGACCGGCTATAAACTCAATTTAACTGGCAGCGCCAGAACCCTATGCGCAAATTAGCCATTGTAACAACGCATCCCATTCAATACTACGCGCCGGTTTTTCAATTACTGGCGCAACGGGGCAATATTGATATTAAAGTATTTTACACCTGGAGCCAATCCACGTTAAAAAAAAATGACCCCGGTTTTGGGCGCGATATAAGCTGGGACATCCCCTTGCTTGATGGCTACGCTTACGAATTTATTGAGAACACCGCTCAAGACCCTGGTTCGCACCACTCAAAAGGCATCATCAATCCCGGGCTTATCCCTGCTATTACTGGTTGGCAAGCCGATGCGGTGATGGTTATTGGTTGGGCATATAAAAGCCACCTCGGGGTTTTAAAATACTTTAAAAACAAAATTACGGTACTGTTCCGCGGCGATTCTACATTGCTGGATGAGCAATGGGGACTAAAAAACCTGCTGCGGTTTTTGTACCTGCGATGGGTTTACCGCCATGTAGACTATGCATTATATCCCGGAAAGGCAACCAAGGCTTATTTTGAAAAATACGGGTTAAAAAAAACGCAACTGGTTTTTGCACCACACGCGGTAGATAACGCCCGTTTCGCAGCTGACCGCCAAAACGAGGCGCGCGAACTGAGAACCAGTTTAGCCATTAAGGATGAGGACATCCTTATTTTATTTGCCGGCAAATTTGAAGACAAAAAGGACCCACTTATATTAATCGATTCTTTTCTAAGCCTCGCGCAAAGCAACCTCCATTTACTTATGGTTGGCAATGGTGTTTTAGAGGAGCGGTTAAAGCAAAAGGCAAACGGCCATACCAATGTCCATTTTATGGATTTTCAAAACCAGTCGGTAATGCCGGTTGTTTACCAGGCCTGCAATCTTTTATGCCTGCCATCCCGTGGCCCTAACGAAACATGGGGGCTGGCCGTCAATGAGGCAATGGCCTGCAATAAAGCGGTACTGGTATCCAACAAAACAGGTTGTGCGGCAGACTTGATTACCCCGGGCCATAACGGCAATGTTTTTACAGCTGAAAATACCGAAAGCTTACGCCTGAATTTAGCAGCCCTCTGCACATCAAAAGAAAAACTCCGGCTGTTAGGGGAAGCATCGGGGGAAATAATAGCCGGTTGGAATTTTACAAAAATAGCCCAGGCTATAGAAACCACGGTAACAAACTGAAATGATTACTATTGCAGCCTGTAATTTAGGGTGAGTAACAAAAAGCAAAATGGGTGGTAAAGGCTTAGAGAGATATATTGTACTTTTTATGCCCTGGTTAATTGCATTCCTGTTTAAAGGCGATGCGTACCTCTCCTACATGATCGCATGGATTGGTTCATTCGTTATTCTCTTTTTAACTCTTACGGGTTGGGTAAGGGCTATGCCAAAAGACAGGCCTTTAGGTGAACAGCTTATGCGCCCCATGTTTATCATGCACATCATTTTTGCGGGCTACACCTGTTGCACATCAATATTTTACTTCTTTAGCGTATTGGGCTATGACGAATTTAATGCACCAATAAGTACTTTTTTGGTAGACCAGGAGAAATTGGAACTTACTGCTCAATGCCAGCGACTTTACTGCCTCGGCCATGCTGCCTTTATTACAGGGGTACTTATGTTTATGAAGTACCCAACAAAGCACAAGTATTATATCGAAAAAAGCAACCTTGCTTCGCTGTTAATGAAAATAGCGATAATCAGTTTCCCTCTATCTAATATATTGATCAGGTTGCCTGGGCTGTCGCAATTTTCTATCCAGTTGAGTGCCTTAAGCTTTATAGCAGGCACACTGGCGCTTGCCTTTGCTATCCCATTAAAAAAACCTGTTAATACTTTAATATGCAGTGGGTTATATGTAATTAACTTTTATATCGCCTTAACGTCTGGCTTTAAAGAGCCCATCATCATCAGCGTGCTGGTGCTGGGTATATTTTTATACCCTAACTATAAAAAACTGGTGCTGGTTACATTCGTCCCCATATTATTCGGGTTGTTTATTGTATTGCCAGCCTACGTTAACAACTATCGCTCTACCGCCTGGACAGGCGATGTAGCCGCCGACGATGCAGCCCAGCAATCACTTGATGCTGCTTTAAATGACGAAAACACCACCACCTGGGCGTTCCTGGTATTGCGGTTAAGCGAGATTGATATGTTCACCACCTTTGTAAAAACCACTCCCTCATCGGTTGATTATTATGGTACCGAGCTTTTAAAACAATCGGCTATTGCCATTGTGCCGCGCATATTTTGGCCCGAAAAACCTATTACCGAGGAGTTAGTAATGGCCCGAGTATACAAAGCAGGCGTAGTAAACAGGGGGTCAAACGTATCGGCAAAGCCAGCTTACATTGTAGATGGTTACTTATCGGCGGGTACATTTGGTGTTTTTCTCTCAATGTTCCTGTATGGGGTAATTGCCCAGCTAATATCCAATAAAGCCGAAGCACTGTTTGGGGGATATATTTTGGGTACCGCGCTTATATTTAGTGGCTTGTTCCAGATCTTTTGGCGCGGACTGAGCTTTGAATTTATCATCAACTCTGTATTTTGGAGCTATATAAGTATGCTGGGCGTATTTCATATTTTACGAAAAAGAAATATCCTTAAAAAGACTTGAAGATACTACATATCACCGCCGCCTATAAACCGGCCGTTATTTATGGCGGGCCAACTATGTCGGTAGCTACGTTGTGCGAGGAGCTATCCAAAGCAGGTGTTTCTGTACAGGTATTTACCACCACTGCCAACGGCGCGCAGGAACTGGCTGTTGATACGGCGGTACAGCTAAATGTAGATGGTGTGCCGGTAATTTATTTCACACGGATAACAAAAGACCACACCCATTTTTCGCCGGGTTTGTTGAAGGCTTTGTGGAAAAAAGCAACAGAATTTGATGCCATACATATCCATGCCTGGTGGAATTTGGTATCGATGCTATCCTGCGCAATAGCATTGGCACGCAAAGTACCGGTTGTTGTATCGCCCCGGGGCATGTTAAGCGCTTATTCGTTCAACAATAAAAACATTGGTGCCAAAAGGCTTATCCATAAAATAATGGGGGAAAGCCTTTTAAATAAAAGCCATATCCACACCACGTCAAATTATGAAAGCCAGGCCGTTATTAACCTGGTAAAGCCCTTAAGTATAACCGCGCTGCCCAATTTTGTGAAACTACCTAATCCAGGTGTTATAGATCAGAGCACGTGCGGCGGCGTCTTAAAATTACTTTTCTTTTCGCGCATAGAAGAGAAAAAAGGGCTCGACATTCTGCTAAAAGCCCTTAAATTTCTTACGCTAACCTACCATTTAACCATTGCCGGCGATGGCGAGGAAGAATATATTAATTACCTGAAGACTTTAACCCGGGGCGTGGAAGATAAAATTACATGGGCAGGTTTTTATGGTGCCGATAAGTTTGAGCTATTACAACAACACCATCTGCTGGTACTCCCCTCGCACGATGAGAATTTTGGCAACGTAGTGATAGAAAGCCTGGGTGTGGGCACCGCGGTTTTAGTAAGCGAAGCGGTTGGCCTTGCCGGTTATGTTAGAGAGAATAATTTTGGTTGGATCTGCCAAACTAACGCACAATCTGTAAGCGATACCATAAACAATATTGGTGCAAGCGGCCTGGCAGCGCTAACCAACATAAGGCAAACGGCCCCCGCAATTGTGCGGAACGATTTTACCGGCACGGCCTTAGCTCAAAAATACATCAACTTTTATCAGCAACTAATTAAAGCATGAGCCATTACCAGGATTATCAGTACCAGGACGATGCCATAATGCATAATTTGATTTATACCCAACGCCCCTTGCTTAAAATGTTGGATAAAGATAAAAACCGCTGCATTTTAGATTTAGGTTGTGGCAACGGCTACCTGGTAAATCATTTGCTATCGTTAGGATATAATGTTTATGGTACCGATGCTTCTGAACAAGGAATCGCAATTGCCCGAAAGACTAACCCCGAAAGATTTTTTGTACAGGATCTAAGTATTGATAAGCTCCCACCGGAACTACAGGGGCTGAAGTTTGACACCATTATCTCCACCGAGGTAATTGAACATTTGTACGACCCCGAAAAGTTTATAGATTTTTGCAAGCGAGCCTTAACTGCCAATGGCGAGCTTATTATCTCCACCCCTTACCACGGCTACGTTAAAAACCTCCTGCTTAGCCTGGCAAACAAATGGGACGAGCACATGAGCCCCCTGTGGCTGGGAGGGCATATCAAAATGTGGTCGGCAAAAACGTTGGGGCAGCTGCTTAACGGCAAGGGATTTACGGTAACGCAATTTGAGGGTTGCGGGCGTATACCATATCTTTGGATGTCGATGATCATCAAAGCACGCTTAAATTGAACAACGAATACTCGTTTATCATATTAACTTTTAATGAAGAAATTCATTTACCCCGGCTGCTGCGATCTATAGCGGGGCTTAATGCCGCGATATTTGTTTTAGATTCTTACAGTACCGATAGCACCCTTGCCATTGCGGAAGCAGCCGGTGCATCTGTTTTACAGAACGCCTTTGAAAATCATCCCAAGCAATGGGATTTTGCGCTCAAAAACTTTGATGTTAAAACCCCCTGGGTAATTTGCCTGGATGCCGACCAGGTAGTTACTCCGGAACTGCAGATACAATTGCTGAACTTTAAGGACCAGGATCATCCAAATATCAACGGTATATACTTTAACCGTAAAAACTTTTTTAAAGGTAAATGGCTTAAGTATGGTGGCTATTACCCGTTCTACCTGCTTAAAATGATCCGTTACGGCATCGGTTATTCCGACCTTAACGAGAATATGGACCATCGCTTAATTGTTCCGGGGAATACCATCATCTGGAAAAAGGGCCACATTTTAGAAGAAAACTTAAAAGAAAACAATATCCGTTTTTGGATAGAAAAGCATAATAAATACAGCGACCTGCTTGCACTGGAAGAAACCGAGAGAATATTGGGCACCCGCAACCAAACCGTAAAGCCCGCTTTTTGGGGCTCGCCGGATGAGCGTACCGCACGGCTTAAACAGTTATGGTGGCAATTGCCGCGCTATGTAAGGCCGTTGTTATATTTTACGTACCGCATGGTATTTAAACTGGGTATATTAGATGGCCGCACCGGTATCATATTCCATTTTTTACAGGGCTTTTGGTTTAGGCTGGTGGTAGATATTAAAATAGACGAGATCATCAAACAAAAGCAGGATGCAGATAGGCATTAAAAATAACATAGCGTTATGGTTCGGTGTAAAGTTCACCGGGCTTTTTTTGTTGTTCTACTATTTTAATATTTTGTTTTTTGGGCTTACGTTGCCCGGCAACAACTACAACGCTTTTTTAGACCATCATTTTAATTATATCGATTGGCTTAGATACGCACTGTTACACATTTCGAGCACACTGCTTAATTGGCTGGGCTTTACATCCATTGTGGGTTATCACCAATTACTGGTTGTAGGCCATGGTATTATCGACCTTATTTACACATGCCTCGGGTTTGGGGTAATGAGTTTTTTCGCGGCCTTTGTAATAGCATACCCAAAAAAATTAAAACCCAAACTGGTATTCCTGGTGTGTGGTTTATTCGGCATCCAAATACTTAATGTTGTGCGGCTGATGCTGCTGGCCCTGTATTGGAACAAAAGCCGTAGCCGGATCATCGATCATCATATAATTTTTGACGTACTCATTTATATCATCATTATTGTTTCTTTATATAAATGGATCAACAACAAAGCTACTAACCCCGATGCAGCAAACTGATCTTTCGGTATACAATAACCATCCTTATCATCCGGGGGGTAATGCGTTTAAACGCTTGCTTTGGTATTATGTGAACGCTATAATTTTTACGAGCCGTTTATTCCCTATCAATGGCCTAAAAACGTTATTGCTGAAACTGTTTGGCGCAAAGCTCGGCATCGGGGTAGTAATAAAACCTGCCGTAAATATAAAATCGCCCTGGCTGTTATCAATCGGCAACCACACCTGGATAGGCGAACAAGTTTGGATAGATAACCTGGTGATGGTAACCATTGGCAGCCATGTTTGCCTCTCGCAAGGCGCTATTTTGCAAACCGGCAGCCATAATTATAAAAAGAAAACGTTTGATCTGATAACCGGGAGTATTACATTAGAAGATGGCGCCTGGATAGGCTGTGCAGCTATTGTTAACCAGGGTATTATCATGGGCTCGCACGCGGTGCTTACTACCGGTTCGGTGGCTACAAAAAATTTAGACCCCTACTTTATTTACCAGGGAAACCCCGCTATAAAAGCACGGGCAAGAGAGATAAACTAAATATGCTGAAGAGAACTCCCTTAACTTTTGGAATGATAGCCACCTTAGTTGGCGTATTGATATTTACAGGCTGCAAGGAAAAAACAATATCTAAAGCCGACCCAAGTGAAACAAACCGAGTTATAGACAGCGCATCGCTTTCCCAAATACTGGCCCTGGATAAACAGGCAAAAGGCAGCGTATTTGTGCTTACCAAAGATTACCCCGAACTAAAGCACCTGCAAAACCGCGTGATACTGCTGCCACCGCTAAGCCAGGACCTCTCTATCAATTTTGATGAATACCTCCATAAAGATTATATGGGGCCAATCAATATCCTTTTGCCCTCCTATTATGTAGGCATCCGGGCTTCAGTTATCCTTAAATGTTTCCCCGGGTACAAGGGGTTCACCTTTACAGAATTAAGCGATAACTACGTTTTGTACCATTCCGATAAAAAGAGGTAACAGGTTACCTGTTAATCTCTTTCCACAGCAGGTCTTTTAGCTCGGTGATGTTCCGCTGCGCTACCGATGAAATAAACACGTAAGGAATGCCTTCCGGTACTTCCTTCTCCATCTCCGCCTGCAATTCTTCATCCAGCATATCGCTTTTTGTAATGGCCAGCACGCGTGGTTTGTGCATCAGTTCGTCGTTATATTGGCTTAGCTCCCGCAACAGGATGTCGTACTCTTCTTTTATCGTCCTCGCGGTATCGGCCGGTACCATAAATAAAAGCACCGAGTTACGCTCGATGTGACGCAGGAACCGGATCCCCAAACCCTTACCCTGCGATGCACCCTCTATAATGCCCGGTATATCCGCCATAACGAACGATTGATTGCCGCGGTACCCCACAATGCCCAAGTTAGGCACAAGCGTTGTAAAGGCGTAATCGGCTATCTCCGGCTTCGCTGCAGATACCACTGAAAGCAAGGTTGATTTACCCGCGTTAGGGAAACCTACCAAACCAACATCGGCCAGTATTTTTAGTTCGAGGATATTCCAGTCTTCCTGGCCGTCTTCGCCTGGTTGGGCAAAGCGCGGGGTTTGCCTGGTGGATGTTTTAAAGTGCCAGTTGCCCAAGCCGCCACGGCCGCCGCTGGTTAATATCTGGGTTTCCCCGTCGTGGTTTATTTCGAAAAGGATCTCACCTGTTTCGGCATTTTTGGCAATGGTACCCAGGGGTACTTCTAATATCTCATCACGCCCGGTTTTGCCGCTTCGTTGCGAGCTGCCACCCGGATCGCCATCGCCGGCTATGACGTGTTTGCGGAATTTTAAGTGAAGCAAGGTCCACAACTGGGCGTTACCTTTTACAATAACGTGGCCTCCGCGGCCGCCGTCGCCGCCATCAGGGCCGCCCATCGAGGTTAAAATATCCCTGTGTAAATGCGAAGAACCTGCTCCTCCGTGGCCGGAACGGCAGCAGATCTTTACATAATCAACAAAATTTGAACCCTGCGACATAATCTTTTTTCTTTTGAGATGGAAAGCCCCAAAGTTAGTAAAGTCCGAAAGATAAGAAACATACGCTTCTTTCTTTCGGACTTTACCGACTTATCCGACTTCCGGACTTATTTATAAGTAGCTATAACGCTATTGATAGAAGTGAAGATATCTTCTACACTACCAATGCCATTTATACTTGTATATTTATTCTGACCCTGATAAAACCCCGCAACCGGCGCTGTTTTATCATTATATTCTTTTATACGTTTACGTATCACTTCCGGGTTAGCATCATCCAGTCTGCCCGAACTTTTACCACGTAATAACAATCGTTGCTCTAATTCAGCGTCGTTAACCTCCAAAGCTATCATGACAGATATGGCAGATTGTTTAGATAAAAGCAAACTATCCAACGCCTCAGCTTGTGCTACCGTGCGTGGAAAGCCATCAAAAATAAAACCTTTAGCATCTTTATTAGCGTCAAGTTTATTGCTGATCATCCCTATCACAACGGCATCGGGAACTAACTTCCCGTCATCCATCAGTTTTTTTGCTTCCAGCCCCAACTCGGTGCCCTGCGTAATCTCGCCACGTAGTAGATCACCTGTAGATAGATGAATTAACCCGAACTTCTCGATAAGTTTTTGTGATTGAGTACCCTTCCCTGCTCCGGGGGGACCAAACAGTACTAAGTTAAGCATCCCTTATGTTTAAAAATTAAAAAAGCCTTTGTGAACAATACGCAGAGGCTTAATTTTTTGGGCACCTGGAGGATGTCGCTGTTCCTCGCAAGTGGTTGAAATATGTGCACTTGTAGGGATTCGAACCCCAAACCTTCTCATCCGTAGTGAGATGCTCTATCCAATTGAGCTACAAGTGCGTTTCCGGTAACCGGTGTCATACATCAAAAATAGATATATGCCCCTTTTTTAACGGACTGCAAAAATAGAATTTCTTTTTAATTACTGCAATAGTTTTATAAAAACATTTAATAAAAAAACTTAAGGCGTTAATTTCCAATATTAAAAGTTAAGGTATTTTATATAAGTTTTATTTTAGCGGCTAATTATTCATTCCTTACTGCTATAATGGAAGTTGCCAAAGGTTCATCTTTATTTGCCGATATTACCGAAACACCCGCCGTCCTTAATCAAAAATTCTACCCCTCGCTAAACGGCATCAGGGGCATAGCGGTAATACTGGTGGTGCTTGCACATGCATTTGATCTGCAATACCGGGGGCTGGCCAACTTTATTTACATAGGCTCGCTGGGCGTGAACATGTTTTTTGTTTTAAGTGGCTTCCTCATTACTACGCTTTGTATTAAAGAGAAGGTTATCACCGGCACCCTGTCCCTAAAAAACTTTTACATACGGCGTGCTTTGCGCATATTGCCGGTTGCCTACCTGTATATAGCCCTTATTATTGCACTCAATTATATATTGAACTTAAACATAAGCTGGTTAAATATATTAAGCTCGGCTTTTTTTGCGGCAGATTTCTCTTATTTCAAAAAACTAAGCTTTCATTGGAACCTGGGGCATTTTTGGTCGCTTGCTGTTGAAGAGCAGTTTTACTTCATCTTCCCTGTTTTTATCAAGAAAAAATTTGCTGTATTTGTAGCACTGGTAATGTTCATTTTATTTGTGCTGCCTGTGATCTTATACCTGCAATCGGCAAATATCCTTCCTAATAGCGGGCTGCTTTACGCACTCACCCATTTCCTTGTTAAATTCCAGGCCATTAGTTTGGGCTGCTTTTTTTCTGTGCTTTGCTTTAAGGGGTATCTCAACTTCGGCAAGCTCAGGCCTTTTATTACCGTAATTTGCCTGGTAATTATCTTTTGGATAAAGTATGACGACTTTTTTAGCCTGAAGGCAGTTTTCAGCAACCTGTTCCTATCGGTACTCACGGGGTTCATCATTGTAAACAGTATTTACCAGGCAACAGATATTACTTTTAAAGTTTTCAACTTTAAGCCACTGGCCACTATCGGCATCCTGTCCTACAGTATTTATATATGGCAGCAGCTCTTTGTATCTAACGACCCTAAATTCTGGCCCAGCTCCTATCCAATCAACTTTCTGTTTATAGCAATTGTGCCCTGCCTGTCGTACTATTATTACGAAAGTTTCTTTCTGCGGCTCAAAACCAAATTTATGGTGCAGGCTTCGGTCAAAAAAAATGGCTGATAAACACGTGTTCATCAACCATTCTATCTTTATAAATAGTTGCTTATTTTACTTTCTCGGCAATGGCTTCGAAGTTGGGCAGGTCGCCGGCGTTTTCAAGTACCTCGGCGTAGATGATGTTCTGCTCTTCATCTATCACAAAAGCAGCACGTTTAGATACACCCTTCATCCCAAAGGCAAAAGACTCGTACAGCGCACCGTAAGCTTCAGATACATCCTTATTAAAATCTGAAAGTAGCGGAAATTGATAAGCGTTCTCTTCTTTAAACTTAGCTAAGGTAAATGGCGAATCAACCGATACGCCCAGGATCTGCGCGTTCAGCCCGTCGTAATAACCAAAGCTATCGCGCATGGTGCAAAGCTGCGTGGTGCAAACGCCGGTGAAAGCTAAAGGAAAAAAATGCAACACTACCTTTTTGCCTTTAAAATCGGTAAGGGAAACGTCTTTAAGTTCGGATGAGGTAAGTTTAAACTGTGGGGCCGGTTGGCCTGGTTGTAATGGCATAATGTTTTGTTTTATGCAAATAAATGGCTTTTAGCCGGAAATTCTGCACCCTGCGAAGTGACGAGTTGTTTTTTTACAAAAAAAATCAAAAACACTTGGAGTTATTAAATATCTATCTACATTTGTAGTGTACTACTTAACTAATACACTAATGATACAATTTAACAACTTGTCCTTTGGTTATTCGCCCAAAAAGCTGCTCTACAAAAATCTTACGTTAGAAATTCAAAGCGGCAGCATTTACGGGCTGCTGGGGAAAAACGGCGCGGGAAAATCTACCTTGCTAAAAAACATGGTAGGTACGTTGTTCCCGGTAGAAGGCAGCGTAATGGTTAATGGCATGGTGCCAAAAACCCGTAAACCATCCTTCCTGCAAACCATTTATTACATTGCTGAGGATGTGTATGTGCCCGCGCTCACCATTAAACAATATAAAAACCTTTTTGCCCCCTTTTACCCGCTGTTTGATAGCGACAATTTTTACAGATACCTCACCGAGCTGGAAGTAAGCGTTGACGGCAAACTGAATAAATTATCTTTCGGACAGCAAAAAAAGTTTGTGATAGCGTTTGCCCTGGCCTGCAATACCAGGGTGCTGCTGATGGACGAACCTACCAACGGATTAGATATCCCTTCCAAATCGCAATTCAGGAAACTTATCGCCTCGGTAATGAACGAGGACAGGATCATCTTTATCTCCACCCACCAGATTCGCGACCTGGAGAACATGATAGATAATGTAATTATTGTAGACGATGGCAAACTGCTGCTGCATGCTTCCGTGGCTGATATTGCCGATAAAGTTTGCTTTAAAACCGTATCGGAAATACCGGCTGGAGTTAAAGTACTATACTCCGAAAAAATGCTCCGCGGGACCGCTGTAGTAATGGAAAACATTGACGGCGACGACTCTGGCCTAAACCTGGAACAACTGTTTAACGGGGTTACCGAAAACCCAGCGATGGCCAAACAAATATTTTCAACCAACTAACTTAATTACCCATGAATGATACTTTTAGCCTCAGCAGGTTTGGGCTTTTATTAAAGAAAACCATCCTGGAACGTGCTATGCAAATAATTGGCGCATTTGCCGCCGTGCTGGCGTTCACCTTTTTACTTTATACGCTTATCCTTTACGCTTTAGATTGGGGACCCGCGCAAAATCTGGCCTTCATTTGGGGCTTTATAGGTGGTGGCGTTGTGCTATCGTCGGTAGTGTTCAGCTACTTTACCACCAACGCGGGTGGGGCCTCATACCTTACTTTGCCTGCCTCCGCCCTGGAAAAATGGCTTTGTGGTGTATTAATATCCGGGCCACTGTTCTGCCTTGTTTTTCTAAGCTTTTTCAGGCTGATGGATTACAGTTTTGTAACCGCCTACCATAACGGGCTCGACCGCAGCAGTCCGCTCTATCGCAGCTTGTACGACCATGTTTATCTATACGTGTTCGAAGATAATAATGTAGTTATTAAGGCAACGGTGTTATATACTAATTTTGTGGGGGCTATGATGGTGGGCTCGCTGTACTTTAACCGGGTTGCCCTGGTAAAGGTAGCGCTGGTGGTGTGCGGGATGCTGGCCGCCATTTATTTTTTAAACCTGGGTATTGTTAGTCTATTATTTTCTAATGTTGACGTCGCGTTCCCGTACTTTACGGTACTGATAAAAGTACAATCGGAAGTTGGCAGCATTGAGTTGCCGCATTATGCGTATGATATTACCAACAATTTTTTGCAGTATGTGCTGCCTGGTGTTTTATGGATAACCGCATACGTAAGGTTGAGAGAAAAAGAAATTTAGAATGGAGTTTAGAGAAAAGCAAGCAATTTATTTACAGATAGCAGAATACGTTTGCGAGCAGATATTGCTTAAACAGTGGCCACTGGAAGCAAAGATCCTGAGTATACGCGATCTTGCCGTGATGATGCAGGTTAACCCCAACACCGTGCAGCGCGCCTACGATTTTTTGCAGCAGCGCGAGATCATTACCAATAAACGGGGTGTGGGCTACTTTGTAGAGGGCGATGCCATGGCCAGAGTAATTGCCTTTAGAAAAGAGCAGTTTTTAGAGAACGAGCTGCCGGTATTTTTACGAAGCATGTATTTGCTGGACATCCCGGTGGAAGAAATTGAAATGCGTTACAAGAAATTTATCGACGAAACTTTTAAAGAGAAAAAACATGAAGACTAAAATTAGCACAGTAATACTCACCGCATTATTTGCCATAATGCTGTTAGGCGTGGTGGTATCTGACCTGGCGTTTAAAAACGTTTACGACAAGGTTGATAAAAGCGACCTCTACTGGAACTACAACAAAGTACTGGAGCAGCCTTTTAAACACCTCAAGCTGGATGGCGGTAACATCACCCAGATCGTGTTCGAACAAAACAAGCATGCATCGGTGCGGGTGCTTAATTACTGGGACGCCTATCAAAAGGATGTTACTTTTAAAGCCTATGTAAAAAACGACACTCTGCACCTCACATTCCCTAACAAATACAAAAACCAGGGCGAAAAAAACTGGATGCAAAACAGGGTGCTGGTGCGCCTGTTTGCGCCGCGATTATTATCTATCGACGCTAACAACACCAACTTTGAACTTCAAAAGCTAAGGCAGGCAAACATCAGCGTTAATGTGAAGGGCAAATCGAGGCTGGAAGTGGAGAGTTATAACAACAGCTTTGATACAATTAAAGTAGCCCAGGCAGATTCCAGTCAGGTGCTGTTTGAAATGGCGCCCGAGTTAAAAGGATCAAAAAACATACACTTCGGCTATGTATCGGCAACCCTTAACGATTATACCATATTGGATATTGGCCACGGTTTTGCCGAAAAAGCAATCCTCAATATTGCCGATAGTTCTGCGGTTATTTTATCCGGAAAATCGCTTAGGGCGATGCATCAGTAGTTCAAAAAAGACATAAAATGGCACAAAGAATTGGACAGATAGCTTTGCTTGTTAAAGATTACGCCGAAGCCATTGACTTTTATTGCCAAAAATTGGGGTTCGTATTAATAGAAGATACTGTTTTAACCCGCACCAAAAGATGGGTATTGGTGGCACCACCTAATTCGGATTTCAGGTTATTACTGGCCCGAGCTGTTGACGAAAAACAGCTAATCCGTGTTGGAAACCAAACCGGCGGCAGGGTGTTTTTATTTTTGTACACCAACAATTTTTGGAACGATTATCACTTGTTTTTAAAAAACGGGGTGACTTTTATTCGCGATCCGTTTGAAGAGAATTACGGCACCGTAGCGGTATTTGAAGACTTGTATGGTAATCTTTGGGATTTAATAGAAGAACGAAAATAATATGAAAGCCTATTCAGATAAATCGGCTATTTCACCAGATCGTATTCATATTTTGGCATATTTAAATATTTATCAAACCTTAAATGAAACACCTTTTTAATTTAACTTTAAGGTATAATTTCACACGATGAAAAACTACCCAAGCCTGTTTTTTGCCTTTCTTTTGTTTAACTCAGTTGCCTTTGCACAAACACAAAAGTTTGCCGATAATTTCGAATTGAGGGGAACCGTTTCGCCATCAAAAACACGTATTTTATGGCTCAGATATAAATTATCTAACGAAAAACAGGTTGTATTTAAAGCGTATATAAAGAACGGTTCATTTACATTTAAAGGTTATATACCAGGCCCGCTTTATGCAGAATTTTACTTTAGCCACTTGCCCGACCCGCGCTGGGGCCTTGGCTCGAATCCGATTTTCTTGAGTCCCGGAAAGATGTTTGTGTCATTAGCAGAAAACGACCCTGAACACACCAAAATTACAGGCTCATTAATGCAGGATGATTGGAACAAACTGGACCTCCAAAAAGTTTCATTACGAAAAGGAATCGACCTTAATCGCGACTGGCTTAAAATTCAAGCAGCGCAAAAGAACATTGACTACAAGTTTATAACGGCTCATCCCAATTCTTATTTAAGCCCATATTTGATTAACTATTACTTTGATGGCCTGTCGGATTTGCGGCTCGACTCGGCAGATATGTTCTACACCGCTCTTAACGCTGCGGTAAAAAACAGTTTCGCAGCAAAACTGCTTGCAAAAAAAATTGCTAAACATAAAGCATCGGCAACCGGCGGCATTGCACCACTTTTTGCGGAAAGGGATATTAACGGGAAGTTGATTGCGCTTAAATCATTTAGGGAGAAAAGCTATGTATTGCTTTATTTTTGGGCAAGCTGGGCGTTGGTAAAGAGCACCGAAGACGCTCACTTGAGAACTATTTACAATAAATATCATCCATCGGGGTTGGAGATAGTAGGGCTCACGCAGGATTTTTTTCAAAAGGATTGGAAAAAAGCAATTGAAAATAAAGACTTACGCGCCTGGCACAATATCTCTATAGCTTACAACGCTAAAGTATTTGATGCATACAACGTAGACAGCATGCCCCCAACAGTAGCTATTTTAATCGACAAACAAGGCAAAATCCTTGGGCGTTACCTTGGCGAGCATCCAAATTGGCAACGTGGAAACGATAACGAGGGAGAGTTTACAGACCTGGAAAAAAACCTGGATGAAGTGTTTGATAAACAATTTTAGTAAATTTAATACTTGGCCAATTCAAAAAAAATTCATTTTGCCTATAGTTAAATATGGAATAGGATAAACCCATGCAAGCCATCATCATTACCCAACCCGGCGGCCCGCAAGTATTACAGCTTGCAGAACGCCCCACACCCAGCCACGGCGCTACTGAAGTATTGGTAAAAGTAATGGCGGCGGGCATAAACCGACCGGACGTTTTCCAGCGCAAAGGCAACTACCCCCCACCCGATGGCGCTCCAATAGATATTCCCGGACTGGAGCTTGCAGGTGTGATTAGCGAAGTTGGTGCCGATGTTACCCGCTGGAAAATTGGCGATAAAGTTTGCGCGCTGGTCATAGGCGGCGCGTATGCCGAATATTGTAACGTACCCGCAGGGCAATGCCTGCCCGTTCCCGATAACTTATCTTTTGAGGAGGCTGCTTCCCTGCCGGAAACCTTCTTTACCGTTTGGAGCAATGTGTTCGATAGGGCCAAACTGCAACCGGGCGAAAGCCTGTTGGTGCATGGCGGTAGCAGCGGTATTGGGGTTACCGCTATACAAATGGCCAAAGCCTTGGGCGGCACCGTTTACGTCACCGCCGGCAGCGCCGAAAAATGCAAATTTTGCGAAGAACTGGGTGCCGATAAAGCCATCAACTATAATATAGAAGATTTTGGCGAAGCCATTAATAAGCTCACCGGCGGTAAGGGCGTTGATGTGATATTAGATATGATAGGTGGCGATTACACGCCCTTAAACATCCGTTGCCTTGCAAATGACGGCCGGCTGGTGATGATAAACGCCGTAAAAGGTAACAAAGTAGAAATTAACTTATCCGAAGTAATGCGCAAACGGCTGGTGATCACCGGGTCGATGCTGCGGGCAAGAGAGGTAGCCTTTAAAAGCGCCATCGCCCAAAAACTGGAAGAGCATATCTGGCCGCTCCTGGCATCCGGAAAAATAAAACCTGTTATTTATAAAACTTTCTCCTTTGATGAAGCGGCCAAAGCACATGAGCTAATGGAAAGCAGCGAGCATATGGGGAAGATAGTGTTGAGTTTTGAGTGATGAGTTGTGGGTTTTAA
The DNA here is from genome assembly GCF_004054195.1 of Mucilaginibacter gilvus. Classification (GTDB taxonomy): domain Bacteria; phylum Bacteroidota; class Bacteroidia; order Sphingobacteriales; family Sphingobacteriaceae; genus Mucilaginibacter; species Mucilaginibacter gilvus. Next base: position 460,602 of record NZ_SBIW01000001.1, read on the forward strand.
GTAAAAAGCCTTGAGTTGTAAGTTGAAGATCAACTCATAACTCAAGGCTCATAACTCAGAACTTAAAACTCAACTACGGAAACTTCACCCCATTATAAGCCGATACGCTCGCTTTAGGGATATTTGACCCGTATTGCGCGTTAATGGCTTTTATAAATTCATTAGCCACAATAGCGTAGCCTCTCGGGGTTAAGTGGATGCCATCAAGCGAAAACACACCACCGCTAATGTAATTTGAGCCCAGGCTTACACCGTCTATCACCATCCCGTTAGCCTTTAAATTGTTCAGGAAGGTAAATGCGTCAAACACCGCGAGGCCTTTAGAGGTTGCAGCCGCTTTAATGGTATTGTTATAATCGTTCACATAATCTTTGGTTAACGTAACCTCATTAGCATCCAGCACATATTGGTTCTCAATCGGCGCATAAGGCGTTAAACCGTAAGGCACGGTACCTACACCTGGCACGGTTACCGGCTGGCCTATTTTGCTGGTAGGGAAGGTTAATACAACCAAATCCGCTGCTGTTGCAGCGCGTGCGGCATAAGTGGTAGTAGCTATATCGGCAGTGCTGCGTGCATTGATATACAAAGCCGTAACGGTTGGCGCGTTTTTTTGCACGCCCGCCAAAATAGCGCCAATGGTAACCGTAGTAAAATAAGGTACCGCGGTAACATCAGGTATAGTAGCCACAGCGCCCTTTTGGCCGGTTGCGGTTAGTTTACCTATCGATAGGTTGTATAGTCCGGCAAATTGATCTTTAGGGGTAAGTGCATCTGCCGCGCCGCCGCTGGTTGCGTAACCCAATGCGTCGTTATTACCTAACCAATCGGTAAAAAAGGTGAATGGTTTGGCGGTAACAAAATCAAGGTAGGTGGTGCTGTTTGTACCTGCGTTGCCCGGCAGCATTCTTTCAAAAAAACCGTTAAGGTTACCATAAGGTGCATAGGTTACCTGTTGTAGTTTTATGCCCGGTACACCATAGTTGTTTATGTCGCCGGTGTATTTGGTGTATAAAACCACGGTGCCAAAGCCCGGTATAGCAGCTGTACCCCTAACCGCAAGGTTAGTAGTAACCGGCGTAGTGATCGGCGAGCCTGTGGCGGTAAAGCCAGTTAATTGGATGTAACCCGAACCGTTAGACTGATCGGCGTTAAATAATGGCTGCGTAAATGTACCGCCGCCAACCATAGCCATTTGCTTGGCAATAATGCTTGGGTAGGAGTTTAATTGCCCTTCCAGGTATAAACCGCCATCGGCGTACCCTGCGGTTAACGAGTTACCCAGAGAGATGTACCGCGAAAAATCGGCACCACCTTGTGTAGAGGCCGGGGTTTCTATAGTAGGCTTGCACGATGCTAATAATAACAGCCCGGCAGATATGTATATGTAATTTTTTATCGATTTCATGTGCTTAAATACTAAATATTACCAATGATAAGAAAGTGAAACGCCGGGGATATACACGTTACTTTTGAAAGTACCCGATAACTGTGTTTCGATATTGGTTTGGGTACGGGTAAACAGGTGCTCAAACTCAAAAGACAGGTCGATATCTAAGCGTTTAGCAAGCTTGTAGCCCACGCCACCGGTTAAGTAGTAACGGTTAGCATCCGGCACCTCGGGGGTTACATACCCATCCTTAACAGGCGTAGTAGCATAACCGCCGCCAAAGCGCAGTGCTAATTTATTGCTGTATTTATATTCCGCACCGGTACGCAACGCGAAAGCATTCTCGTAGTTGCGTGGGGAATAAGTATCGGCCAATGCAGAGGTGTTGGTGGCGTAATCAAAGGCAAGCGCTTTAAAGCTGCTCCAGCCCACAAAGTTAGCATCGAAGCCCACGGTCAATTTTTTGGTTGGATAAAACCCAAGACCTAACGATAGGGTTCCCGGTAAAGGTATGCCCGAGTTAAACGTATTTGGTTGCGGGAAGTTTGCCTGCACGGATGATGGCACGGTAAAAATCGCGTCGCCGTTTTTTAGTTTGGTATTCACTTTCGAGCGGTAGTCCAGCCCTGCTGTAAAAGATTTGGTTTTCAGGAAGATCCCGGCGTTCCAGCCATAGCCTTTGCCCGTACCTTCCAGTTTTGCCTGGCCGGGGTTTCCGTTAGCATCTGCCAAAGGTATGGCCTTCCTCAGATCTACGCTGGCATGATTATATACAAAACCTGCACCAATGCTTAAAGCATTGGTTAGCTTGTAGCTAAACGTTGGTTGAATAAAGATAGCTTTCAAATCCAGGCTCTCTACCGCGTATTTGCCCGCCCATGTAGTACCCCAGTCGGTAAGCCCGCCAAATGGCGTATAAACGCCCAGGCCAAATTTCCAGTTCGCGGCTTTTGGCCCCCAAACGGCGTAAGCCTGTATAGGCGTTGCTACGCGGTTTTTGGTAAAATACTTGTCGTTGGTGCCCGATGGATTGAAGCCGGATTTGAACCATAAAGGGCTTATGCCGACAGAGACGGAATTTTCCGGCAGTAGGGCGACAGCACCCGGGTTAAAGAAAATGGATGCGCCATCCTGCAGCAGGCCGGTGCCGGTATGGCCCATGCCAATTTGTTTTTGCCCACCAAGATTTACCTGAAAACCCTGTGCAAAGGCAATAGCAGGTGATAGCCACAATAGTAGCAGTAAAAGTTTTTTCATTAATGAGAAATTACGTAACAGAAATAATTGGTTTATTATTGGGCATCAAACTTAAGAAATTACCTTTAATAAAAACATCAAAAAATCTTAACATAACTATTTAAATATTTGGCAATAAACCTTAACTTTGCGCCTCTGAAATAGTACCGTTGTATAATAAAGGTATCCGTTTCAATTAAAATTCTTTAAAACACCAGGTAATATATGCCAAACATTGGAAAAATATCACGGATCATCGGTCCGGTAGTTGACGTAAGTTTCGCTGATGATGCACATCTTCCTAAGATTTATGATGCGCTTGAGATCACTAAAGACAACGGACAAAAAATTATTTTAGAAGTTCAGCAACACTTAGGTGAAGACCGTGTACGCGCAATCGCCATGGACTCTACCGACGGCCTGCTGCGCGGAATGAATGTTTTAGATACCGAAGCTGCTATTAAAATGCCGATTGGTGATGCTATTAAAGGCCGCGTATTTAACGTAGTTGGCGATGCTATCGACGGTATCCCTAATCTTGATAAAACCAATGGACGCTCTATCCACAACACGCCTCCGCGTTTTGAGGACCTGTCTACCGAAACTGAGGCCCTGTTTACAGGTATTAAAGTTATCGACTTATTAGAGCCTTATGTAAAAGGCGGTAAGATCGGTTTGTTTGGTGGTGCCGGTGTAGGTAAAACCGTATTAATCCAGGAACTGATCAACAACATCGCGAAAGCTTATGCAGGTTTATCTGTATTTGCGGGTGTAGGTGAGCGTACCCGTGAAGGTAACGACTTACTGCGCGAGATGCTTGAATCGGGCATTATAAAATATGGCGATGCATTTATGCACTCCATGGAAGCAGGCGGATGGGATCTTACAAAGATCGATCCTGAAGCTTTAAAAGAATCAAAAGCAACCTTCGTTTTCGGCCAGATGAACGAGCCTCCAGGTGCACGTGCACGTGTGGCGCTATCAGGTCTTACCCTTGCAGAGTACTTCCGCGATGGTGACGAAGAAGGTAAAGGCCGCGATATCCTTTTCTTTATCGATAATATTTTCCGCTTTACCCAGGCAGGTTCTGAGGTATCGGCATTATTAGGCCGTATGCCATCTGCGGTAGGTTACCAGCCAACTTTGGCAACAGAGATGGGTACCATGCAGGAGCGTATCACTTCAACAAAACGTGGTTCAATCACATCTGTACAGGCCGTTTACGTTCCTGCGGATGATTTAACTGACCCTGCACCGGCAACAACTTTTGCCCACTTAGATGCTACAACCGTACTTTCGCGTAAAATTGCGGAGCTTGGTATTTACCCTGCGGTGGATCCGTTGGATTCTACCTCACGTATCCTTAGCGCGGCTATCTTAGGTGATGAGCACTACAATACCGCTCAGCGCGTTAAAGAAACTTTACAGCGTTACAAAGAACTTCAGGATATCATCGCCATCTTAGGTATGGACGAGCTTTCTGAAGAAGATAAATTAACCGTATCGCGTGCTCGCCGTGTTCAGCGTTTCCTTTCTCAGCCATTCTTTGTGGCAGAGCAGTTCACCGGTTTAAAAGGTGTATTGGTTGATATTAAAGATACCATCAAAGGCTTTAACATGATCATGGATGGCGCAGTAGATGAATACCCTGAGGCAGCATTTAACCTTGTGGGCAGCATTGAAGACGCTATTGAAAAAGGCAAGAAATTATTAGCAGAAGCTAATAATTAGTAGCAAGTATTTAATTAGTATCAAGTAGTTAGTATCAAGTAGCAAGACAGTTTTGTTTTTCCGCTTAATAAAATTGCTTTATACTACTAAATTTTTACTTGATACTTGATACTAACTACTTGATACCAAAAGCATGACATTAGAAATTCTTACTCCTGATAAAAAAGTTTTCGAAGGCGAGGCTACCTCAGTAACCCTGCCCGGTACTTTAGGGTTTTTAGAGATCCTGAACAACCACGCCCCCATCATCTCTACCCTGAATGATGGCAAGCTAACCGTAAGGGATGGCGGTAAAGAAGATATCTTTTTTATTAAAGGCGGTGTAGTAGAAGCTTTAAACAATAAAGTAACTGTACTGGCAGAAGGCATTACCCATAAGTAATTGCTTTTTGCGCTGATATTGAAAAGGCTTTCGACGCATGTCGAAAGCCTTTTTTGTTGTTGGAGTATCAGTTCTAAAACTATAAATTTGTATATAAGTGTAAAAGTATGACTACATTAAATATGCGGCAAAAAATAATAAGTTATTTGGCAGATGCTGAAGAAAACAAAGTAAAGGCCATCTATACATTATTGGAAAGAGATATTGATGAAGGAGAAGCCTTTTTATTGTCTGACGAGCAACTCGACATCTTAGAACAGGAGGAAGAGTTGCATTTAACTGGCAAAACCAAATCCTATACTAAGGACGAAGCTATTCAAATAATCAGAAGGCAACGAGATTTTTAATGCCGCAGTTAATAGTTAAGCCGCGCGCCATCAAAATGGCACAGGAGGCCTATGGTTGGTATGAGGATCAACAACAAGGTTTAGGAGAGTTATTCTTAAAAGAATTGAGCCGCTGTTTTGGGAAAATTGAAGATTGGGCATTGCTGTATGCAAAAATTAAGAAAGACTTCGTCAAATAGTTTTACAAACAGTCCCTTATGTTGTTGTTTTCAAGATTATAAAAAAGCGAGGTTATAGTTTACGCCGTGTTTCATACGAGCCGCAGCCCTCGGAAGAAATTCACTAAATAGTATTGTTGGCAAAAAATACAAAAGGGCCCGGACAAATGTCTGGGCCTGTTTTTGCGGTCAAGCTTTTTATTTCCCTGTTGCGGTCATATCTCCTATGATGCTCATCGGGTAGGTCATGCCGCCTGGTGTAGCCGCAGTATCTTTTATTTGTACAGTAGCTTTCAGATTGCGGGTTTGTTTGTTTTCAACGATCCAGCCGGTGGTTTTGTTGAGTTTTATCTTGGTGGTAAGTTCGCCGGATACTGCGGTCATACGCATTTGTATGCCGTTAGCAACCCTGTAGTCAGGCAGCGTTTTTTCAGATAATACGGTGCCGGTTCCCTCTATTAAGCACGCGTCGTCCGTTATAGCCTTCAGGCTGTAGTTTATCTTGGTATTAGCAACTATGGCTGCTGCTTCCATTAAACTATTGGTTGTCCATACCCCATTTGCACCAATTTCATCTTTTGGCAACATTACAAAAGAATCCTGCAGATTAGATTTAATAGATTTTTCGCCGAACGACTGTTGTAGTTGAGCCCTAAGCTGGTTTTTTTGCGCGTCGGGTATCGAGGGTAAATTATCAAACATATGTACATAAAGGCTATCGGTACCCATCACTGCTACAACTTTACCGCGTTTGCTCATTATAATGGTGAATGGCCTGTTCAGCATCGAGCCCAGTAGCTTGGAAATAATATCCTGTCTATCCAAGCTGCTGCTAAAATCAATCACTTTACCCATCATATCCATATGCATGGCCATATTAACGTAACTGGTTTCCAGGTTGTAAAGCGTATCATTTATAGCGGTTACTTTGTGGGCAACCTTTGCAGTAATAATGGTGGTCATCACCTGATGTGTGCCGTTAATTGCCTGGTCTATACTTATATTGGCATTGGTGGTAAGGTAGTACGTACTGTCTTTTTGCAAGTTGAGTTGTAGTTTTACCTTTTGGGCGTAGCCGTTTAGGCCAATAAACAGCAGTAATAAGGTTAGGTATTTTTTCATGTATATGGTTTGTTATAAAGGTAAAGATGCATATAGTTTTTAACAGAGGGAACAACAAAAAGAATTTTGCAAACTCCAATATTGGCCGTGTGGTTTAGAAATAACTTTTATTACATTTGGGCTCAGTTTTCACCAAAACAGCAACATGAACAATTTAAACAATAACATAACTATAGTGGCGCAAGTCATTATTCGTAGATAGAACTTTTTATACTGATATAGAGAGCCAGGTCAGTATTGTCCGGGCTTTTTTTATGACAATTTTTTTGGGGCTGAGTGCCATTTCAGGCAGAATTTAGCAAACTTGTTATGCATGCATAAAAAACATACCAAATACCGTTTTAAACTTTGGTATAAGGTGTTAAAAATTACATTCTTTATTTTATATATTTAACAAATTTTAATTCTGTTATATTAAATTATAAAAAACAATATTCTTTTTTAAAATATTTTTTTTAGTTGTTGTTATTCGCGGTAGCTATATCTAACTTACAGAAACAGATTATCACCTAATCATCTATCAACAAATTTAGCGTTTACGTTGATCGTAAAATATAAAAAATGAGTTCATCATCAGATACTACAGCGGCTATAGAATTAAACAAGTATAGCAAAACCTTTACGCAGGACCCAACACAGCCGGCCGCACAGGCCATGCTTTACGGGATCGGCCTTACCGACGATGATATGCGCAAAGCGCAGGTCGGCGTGGCAAGTATGGGTTACGATGGTAACACCTGTAACATGCACCTGAACGATCTGGCCAAGTTGGTTAAACAAGGCGTGTGGAATGAAGATATGGTAGGTTTGATATTCCACACCATTGGCGTAAGCGATGGTATGAGCAACGGTACCGAAGGAATGCGCTACTCCTTAGTGAGCCGCGATATTATTGCCGATTCTATTGAGGCTGTTACAGGCGCACAGTACTATGATGGTTTAATAACCCTGCCCGGCTGCGATAAAAATATGCCGGGCTCTATTATGGCTATGGGCCGCTTAAACCGCCCGTCTATTATGGTATACGGCGGTACTATTAAACCTGGTCACTGGAAAGGCGAAGACCTGAACATTGTATCGGCGTTTGAAGCCTTGGGTAAAAAAATGGCCGGCACCATTACTCCTGAGGATTTCCTGGGGGTGATCAAAAACGCCTGTCCGAGCGCGGGCGCTTGTGGTGGCGTGTACACCGCTAATACCATGGCTGCAGCTATCGAGGCTTTGGGCATGAGCTTACCTTACTCCTCATCAAACCCCGCATTAAGCGAAGAGAAAAAAGCCGAGTGCCTGGCAGCAGGCGCGGCCATCAAAATATTATTAGAGAAAGACATTAAACCTTCGGACATCATGACCCGCGAAGCATTCGAGAATGCCATGGTAGTGATCATGGTGTTAGGCGGATCTACCAACGCGGTGTTGCACATGATAGCCATGGGCAAAAGCGTTGGCGTAAAAGTAACGCAGGACGATTTCCAAATCGTAAGTAACCGTATCCCGGTGTTGGCCGATATGAAGCCAAGCGGTAAATACATGATGGAAGACCTGCACAACGTTGGCGGTGTGCCCGCGGTAATGAAATACTGTTTGGCCCAAGGCTGGCTGCATGGCGATTGCCTTACCGTTACCGGTAAAACTATTGCCGAAAACTTAGCAGAAGTACCGGCGTTGGATTTTGATGTGCAAAAAATTATATGGCCGGTGGAAAGCCCGGTTAAAGCTACCGGCCACTTACAAATACTTTACGGCAATATTGCCGAAGGTGGTAGCGTAGCCAAGATCAGCGGTAAAGAGGGAACTCATTTTGAGGGTCCTGCCCGCGTGTTCGATGGTGAGTTTGAACTAATAGCAGGCATTCAAAGCGGCCGCGTGCAAAAAGGCGATGTAGTGGTTATCCGAAACGTTGGCCCTAAAGGTGCGCCGGGTATGCCGGAGATGCTGAAACCAACCTCAGCCATATTTGGCGCTGGGTTGGGCAGTTCAGTAGCATTGATTACCGATGGCCGTTTTAGCGGCGGTACCCACGGTTTTGTGGTAGGCCACATCACCCCAGAAGCTTTTGACGGTGGTGCAATAGGTATCATTAAAGATGAGGACAAGATCATTATTGATGCAACAACCAACACCATCAACGTAATATTAAGCGACGAAGAAATGGCAGCCCGCAAAGCTGCATGGCAACAACCGGTGCTTAAGGTTAGCAAAGGTTTACTATATCGCTATGCAAAAACGGTAACCAGCGCAGCAGAAGGTTGCGTAACAGATGAAATGTAAAGCCCCCTAACCCCCTGAAGGGGGAACAAAGGAGCAAAAAAATAAATAATTAACAATTCTTCCAGCTCCCCCTTCAGGGGGCTGGGGGGCTAAAAACTTCCCCTTTAGGGGGTTGGGGGGCAATATGGAAACACAAACAATCACACAGGAAGTAAGTGAAATCGAAGAAAAATCGGTTAAATCATTTAAAGAGGTTTCAGGGTCGGTAGCTTTATTAGAGGCTTTGATCGTGGAAGGTGTGGAAACCATTTTTGGTTACCCCGGCGGCGCTATCATGCCTATTTATGATGCCCTTTACGATTATAAAGAAAAATTAAATCATATCCTGGTTCGCCACGAGCAAGGCGGCATCCATGCCGGCCAGGGTTATGCCCGTACATCAGGCAAAGTGGGGGTGGTATTTGCTACCAGCGGCCCCGGTGCTACTAACCTGGTAACAGGTTTAGCCGATGCACAGATAGACAGCACACCATTGGTTTGTATCACCGGCCAGGTTTTTGCGCACCTTTTGGGTACCGATGCCTTCCAGGAAACAGACGTGATCAACATCACCACCCCGGTTACCAAGTGGAACTACCAGGTAACCGATGCTACCGAGATCCCCGAAGTAATTGCCAAGGCATTCTACATTGCCAAAAGCGGTCGCCCGGGCCCGGTTTTAATTGATATCACCAAGAACGCGCAGATCCAAAAATTCAACTACGAGGGTTATGTTAAATGTAACCATATCCGTAGCTACAGGCCAAAGCCTATCGTTCGCCACCAGTATATCCAGGAGGCTGCCGAGCTGATCAATAGCGCCAAAAAACCATTCATCATTTGGGGACAAGGCGTAATATTAGGCAGTGCCGAGCAGGAATTTAAAGCCTTTGTAGAAAAAAGTGGGATCCCCGCAGCGTGGACGGTCCTCGGTGCAGGCGCTATCCCAACAGATCACCCGCAAAACGTAGGGATGCTGGGGATGCATGGTAACTACGGGCCAAACGTGTTAACTAATGATTGCGATGTATTGATCGCCATAGGTATGCGTTTCGACGACCGTGTAACCGGCCGCCTTGATAAATACGCCAAACAGGCAAAGGTAGTGCATTTAGATATTGACCCCGCCGAGATCGACAAAAACGTAAAATCAACGGTACCCGTTTGGGGCGATTGTAAAGAAACCCTGCCATTGCTTACCGCTTTGGTTGACGAAAAAAAACATACCGGCTGGTTGGCAACTTTTAACGAATACACCGCGAAAGAAATTGAGGCGGTAATTCATAAAGAACTTAACCCCGAAAGTGGCGAAATGACCATGGGTGAGGTGATCAAACAACTAAACGAGATCACCAAAGGCGATGCCATTATTGTTACCGACGTAGGCCAGCACCAGATGGTGGCCTGCCGTTACGCCAAGCTAAACAAAACCCGCAGCAACGTTACCAGTGGTGGTTTAGGCACTATGGGCTTTGCTTTACCGGCTGCCATAGGCGCAAAATTTGGCGCGCAGGATCGTGATGTGGTTGCTATCATCGGCGATGGCGGTTTCCAGATGACCTTGCAGGAATTGGGTACCATTATGCAAAGCAAAGTTGATGTAAAGATCATCATCCTCAACAACCGTTTCCTGGGTATGGTGCGCCAATGGCAGGAGCTGTTTAACGAGCGCCGCTACTCTTTCGTAGATATCCAAAGCCCCGATTTTGTAATGGTAGCCAAAGGTTACGGCATCGATGGTAAATCAATTTCGGAACGTGAGGAGCTTATCCCAACGTTAAACGAAATGATGGCGCACAAAGGTGCTTACCTGTTAGAAGTAATGGTTACCAAAGAGAACAACGTGTTCCCGATGGTTCCGCAAGGATGCAGCGTTAGCGAGATCAGATTAAAATAAGAGAAGCCCCCCCTAATCCCCTGAAGGGGAACTTTAAAACAATAACATGGAAACATTAGATAACGGCAAGCAGGAATTTAACATAACGGTTTACACGGAAAACCAAATAGGTTTACTAAACCGTATTGCCATCATATTTACTCGCCGTAAAATCAATATCGACAGCCTGAACACCTCTCCGTCGGAGATAGAGAGCATTCACCGTTTCAACATTGTGATCACAGAATCTGAAGACGTGGTGCGCAAGCTTACCCGCCAGATTGAGAAGCAGGTTGAGGTACTAAAAGTATACTACCACATTAACGAGGATGTGGTTTGGCAGGAAATGGCACTATATAAAATGAGCACCGATGTGATTGCCGAAAAGGTAAGTGTAGAGCGTTTGCTTCGCGAGAATGGTGCTCGTGCGGTGGTGATCCGTAAGGATTATACCGTGTTCGAAACCACCGGCCACCGCGAGGAAACCGATGCGCTCATCAAAATCCTGCAACCTTACGGGTTGATAGAATTTGTACGCAGTGCCCGTGTTGCCATCATCAAAAAAAGTGACGGCTTCAACAGCAAACTCCGCGAATTTGAAAGGCTGGAACCAGGCGAAGACGTCATAGAAAACGAATATTTGAACAAGGGTCAGAAAGTGTTTACGATGTAAAGCCCCCCAGCCCCCTGAAGGGGGAGCAGAATTTAAGAATCCGTGTAATCATCTTCAATCGGTGAAATCATATAAAATAGTAATCAGTTATAAATCACAATAAAAAATCAATCGGTGTAATCATTAAACAACATCGGTGTAATCACAAACAATAAAACAATGGCAAAACTAAATTTCGGCGGTAGTGAAGAAAATGTAGTAACCCGCGAGGAGTTCCCTTTATCAAAGGCACAGGACGTATTAAAAGACGAAGTTGTAGCAGTAATTGGCTACGGTGTTCAAGGCCCGGGCCAGGCGCTCAATCAAAAAGACAATGGTATCAACGTAATTGTTGGTCAGCGTAAAAATTCAAAAACATGGGACAAAGCTATCGCTGATGGTTTTGTACCGGGCGAAACCCTTTTTGAAATTGAAGAGGCTTTGGAAAGAGGAACCGTTATTTGCTATTTATTAAGCGACGCTGCACAGATAGCTGTATGGCCAACGGTTAAAAAACACTTAACCCCGGGTAAAGCTTTATACTTTTCTCATGGTTTCGGTATCACTTTTAACGAGCAAACCGGCATCATCCCTCCTGCTGATGTGGATGTATTTTTAGTTGCACCAAAAGGTTCTGGTACTTCATTGCGCCGTATGTTCTTACAGGGCCGTGGTTTAAACTCAAGCTACGCTATCTTTCAGGATGCTACAGGTAGAGCTTTCGAGCGCGTTATTGCTTTAGGTATCGCTGTAGGTAGCGGTTACCTGTTCGAAACAGATTTCCGTAAAGAAGTATTCAGCGACTTAACAGGCGAGCGTGGTACACTAATGGGTTGTATCCAGGGTATTTTTGCTGCTCAATACGAAGTATTGCGTGCTAACGGCCACTCTCCATCAGAATCTTTCAACGAAACTGTAGAAGAGTTAACCCAATCACTTATGCCATTAGTTGCAGAAAACGGTATGGACTGGATGTACGCCAACTGCTCAACCACTGCACAACGCGGCGCGTTAGACTGGTGGAAGAAATTCCGTGATGCTACTAAACCGGTATTTGAAGACCTGTACAAAAGCGTTGCAACCGGCGTTGAATCACAAAAATCAATCGACAGCAACAGCAAAGACGATTACCGCGAAAAATTGGATGCTGAATTAGCAGAATTACGCGAAAGCGAATTATGGCAAGCCGGTAAAACTGTACGCAGTTTACGCCCGGAAAACCAAGCTGTAGAAGCATAGTGAAGTTTAAAGTCGAAAGTATAAAGTGGAAGGTTAAAAATCCGCTTTATACTTTTGACTTTCAACTTTTGACTTTCAACTTTAAAAAACATGGGACAGACATTATTCGACAAAATTTGGGATGCGCACGTCGTCAGTAGCAACGAGGGTTTCCCTGATATTTTATACATCGATACACATTTCATACACGAGGTAACCAGTCCGCAGGCATTTGATGGTTTGCGCACCAGGGGCTTACCCGTTTTCAGGCCAAAACAAACTGTTGCCACGGCCGATCATAACGTCCCTACCTGGGACCAGCACCTCCCCATTAAAGAAGAACTTTCCCGCTACCAGGTTGATATGCTCACCAAAAACTGCGCAGAGTTCGGCATCGAACTTTACGGTTTAGGGCATCCATTCCAGGGTATCGTCCATGTTATAGGCCCCGAGCTGGGCATCACCCGTCCCGGTGGTACCTACGTTTGCGGCGACAGCCACACCTCTACACACGGCGCATTTGGTGCTATCGCTTTCGGTATAGGCACCTCGCAGGTAGAGCAGGTAATGGCTACACAATGTTTGCTGCAATCGCGCCCAAAAAGGATGAAGATAGAAGTGAACGGCAAGCTGCAAAACGGCGTTGGCGCTAAGGATATCATCCTGTATATCATCGCGCAAATTTCCGCGGCAGGTGGTACAGGCTTCGCAGTAGAATACGCCGGCGACACCATCCGTGGTTTAAGCATGGAAGGCCGCATGACCATCTGCAACATGAGCATCGAAATGGGTGCACGTTGCGGACTAATTGCGCCCGACGAAACCACCATTAATTATGTAAAAGGCCGCGAATTTGCCCCTAAAGGCGAAGCGTGGGACGAGGCCGTTGCTTACTGGCAAACATTGTATTCTGATGAAGATGCAGATTTCGACAGCATACTAAGCTTTAAAGCCGAAGATATTGAGCCGATGATCACCTACGGAACCAATCCGGGGATGGGCATAGGCGTTACACAACACGTACCCGAAACTGCATCGTTTGAGCAGAAAGAACAGGGTTCGTACAAAAAAGCACTTGATTACATGGGCCTGCACGATGATGAGCAATTGTTAGGCAAACCTATCGATTACGTGTTTATCGGCAGCTGCACCAACTCGCGAATAGAAGACCTGCGCCAGGTAGCCGAATTCGTAAAAGGCAAACACAAAGCCGATAACGTTACCGTATGGGTAGTGCCCGGCTCCAAACAAGTGCAGGAACAAGCCATCCGCGAAGGGCTTGACAAAATATTCGATGCAGCAGGTTTCCCGCTGCGCGAACCGGGTTGCAGCGCATGCCTGGGTATGAACGAGGACAAGATACCGGCAGGTAAGTACTGCGTATCCACCTCCAACCGCAACTTCGAAGGCCGTCAGGGGCCAAACAGCCGCACCTTCCTGGCCAGCCCGTTAACGGCGGCAGCGAGTGCGATAACAGGGGTGGTGACGGATATAAGGGAATTCCTGTCTGAATCAGAATTTTCAGAATTAGAGAATTAACAGAATGTGACTAGCTAAATGGAAAGGGATGAACTTACATACAAAATAATTGGCTGTGCTATGAAAGTGCACAACACACTTGGCAATGGTTTTCAGGAAGTTATTTACCAAAGATGCTTAGCGCATGAATTAACTAAAGCAGATGTGAAATTTGTAAGAGAAGAGGAACATCCGATATTTTATGAAGGGGTGAACGTTGGTACGAGGCGAGCGGATTTTATAATTGAAGGAAGGCTGTCGGTTGAACTGAAAGCAATCATCAATTTAGAAGATGTACACTTAGCACAGGCTAAAAACTACACCGTAGCATACAATTATCCAACTGGATTATTAATAAACTTTGGCAGTCAAAGTTTACAATATAAATTGATTTTAACCAACGATATAATTTACAAAACGGACAGAATTAGAAGGTATAGGTATTCTGTAAATTCTAAAATTCTGTAAATTCTGATTCAGACAATGGCAACCAAAATATTCAAACATATACAAACCAGCGTAGTGCCGCTGCCTATCGAGAACATAGATACGGACCAAATCATACCTGCAAGGTTTTTAAAGGCCACCACCCGCGATGGTTTTGGCAATAACCTGTTCAGGGATTGGCGCTACGATAACGAAGGCAACCCTAAAACGGATTTCGTTTTGAACGAACCTATCTACAGCGGTAAAATACTGGTAGCTGGTAAAAACTTTGGTTGCGGAAGCAGCCGCGAACACGCCGCCTGGGCTATTGCCGATTATGGCTTTGATGCCGTAGTAAGCAGCTTTTTTGCCGACATATTTAAAGGCAACGCGCTTAACAATGGTTTACTACCGGTACAGGTGAGCGAAGATTTCCTGGCGAAATTATTTGCAGGCGTTTTTGCTGATCCTAACGCGGTGATAGAAATAGATCTGGTAGACCAGTTCATCAAAATTGTAGCAACCGGCGAAACAGAAAGCTTTGAGGTTAACCCCTACAAAAAAGCCTGCATGACCAATGGTTACGATGATATCGACTACATCCTAAGCAAAAAAGAACTAATAGCGGAATTTGAAGGAAGGTAATAAGTTCTGAGTTTAAAGTCTTGAGTAAACAATGACTTAATGACGCAATGCCCCAATGACAACACAACAGAAAGAGATAAAACGAGAAGGCAAAGGCACCGCCAAACTATTCGATGAGCGTAGTTTGGAAGTGGATTATGCAACCCTGCCGCCGTTGCTGCAACCGGGCTGGAAAGTGCTGGATGTGGGCTGCGGAACAGGCGCTATCTCTAAAGGTATAGTCGCAAAAGTTGGCTCAACAGGGCACGTTACCGGCATAGATAACACTGCATATTTTATCGAAAGCGGTAAAGAAACTTATGCAGCTATCGATAACCTGGAACTAATCCATACCGATCTGTTTACTTACGAACCAGCAGAAAAGTTCGACCTGATCACATCGGCGAGAACCCTGCAATGGCTGGGCAACCCGCAGGAAGCGGTGGTAAAGTTCAGATCGATGCTGAAACCGGGTGGAATATTATCCGTATTGGATTATAACCACGAGGCATTGGAATGGCAGCCGCAACCGCCTGCAAGTATGCTGAAGTTTTACGCTACTTTTTTAAGGTGGCGTGGCGATGCCGGCATGAACAACCACATTGCCGAAGACCTGCCAGGTTATTTTACAGAAGCCGGGTTTACATCGGTTGAAGTACTGGAAGCAAACGAAGTGTACAAAAAAGGTGATGCAAATTTCGCGCAAAAGGTGGGCATCTGGTCGTCGGTAGCGCAGATGACTCAGATGGTGGATGAAGGCTATATCAGCAATGAAGACCGCCTGCAGGCCATTGAAGAATACGATAACTGGATTGAAACCGACGCGGAACTGATGGTCATGAAATTGAACGAGGTCCGCGGCGTAAATAAATTATAAAAACAAAAAAAGTTCCCCCTTCAGGGGTTAGGGGGCAAGAGCTTATGCAAAAACACATATTAGTAATACCCGGTGATGGCATCGGTCCCGAGGTTACCACCTGGGGAAAGGCCGTTTTAGAGAAAATTGCTGCCAATTTTGGTCACAAGTTTACTTTCGACGAGGCGCTGATGGGCCACGCAGGTATCGAAGCTACCGGCAACCCGCTACCCGATGAAACCCTGGCGAAAGCAAAAGCAAGCGATGCTATCCTCTTCGGTGCTATTGGCCATATTAAATACGATAACGACCCATCTGCCAAGGTTCGTCCGGAGCAGGGCTTGTTAAAGATCCGCAAGGAACTTGGCTTATATGCCAACCTGCGCCCTATCATGTTATTTGATGAGCTGCTGGATGCATCGAGCCTGAAACCCGAGATCCTGAAAGGAACAGATATCCTGTTCTTCCGCGAACTGACCGGCGACGTTTACTTCGGCGAAAAAAAACGCAGCGAAGACCGTAACACCGCGTCCGACCTGATGATCTACAGCCGTTACGAGGTGGAACGCATTGCCATAAAAGCTTACGAAGCTGCCATGGTGCGCGGTAAAAAACTATGCTCGGTAGATAAGGCGAACGTATTGGAATCATCCCGCCTATGGCGCGAGGTAGTGCAGGACATGGCCAAAAAATACCCGGAAGTAGAAACCGAGCACATGTTTATTGATAACGCCGCCATGCAATTGGTTAAAAACCCTAAAAAGTTTGATGTGGTGCTAACCGCAAACCTGTTTGGCGATATCCTTACCGATGAGGCATCGCAAATTGCAGGTTCCATGGGGATGCTGGCTTCAGCTTCCATTGGCGATGGCACTGGCTTCTTTGAGCCTATCCACGGTTCGGCACATGATATTACCGGGCAGGATAAGGCCAATCCGCTTGCCTCCATCCTATCTGTAGCGCTGATGCTGGAGATCAGCTTCGGCCTGAAAGACGAAGCAAAAGCCATTACCGACGCGATAGACAAAACATTAAAAGCAGGCTACCGCACCGGTGATATCGCCGATGTAAATACCGATAAAAGCAAAATATTAGGCACAATAGCCATGGGACAAAAAGTATTGGAATACTTGTAGATGTGCCCCCCAGCCCCCTGAAGGGGGAGTTTTGGAGACGCAAGGGTATTAGATACAAGAATAAAGCAGAGGAATCAGTAAAAATCATCTTATCGGTGAAATCATCTGTGAAATCTGTGTAATCATAAAAAAATGAAATGGAACGCAGAATTATATGACGATAAGCACGCCTTTGTATTTCAATACGGGGAGAATGTGTTGGAATTACTGAGCATTCAAGCCGATGAGCGTATCCTCGATCTGGGCTGTGGTACCGGCTATTTAACCAGCCAGATCCAACAAAAAGGCGCGAAAGTTACGGGCATTGATGCCTCACCGGATATGATTGCGAAGGCAAAGGCAACCTACCCGGAGGTTGATTTTTTTGTGAAGGACGGTACCGATTTTCATTTCGATGAGAAATTTGACGCCGTGTTCTCTAATGCCACGCTTCACTGGATAAAAAATGCCGACGCTGCCATTAAATGCGTTTACGATGCCCTTAAACTTGGTGGCCGCTTTGTGGCCGAAATGGGGGGCAAAGGAAATGTGCAGCAACTGATAGCCGCAACCCGCCAGGTACTGCGCAAACACGGTTACACCCGCCAGGCCGAAACCGAGGTTTGGTATTTCCCATCACTGGGCGATTATACCAGCCGACTGGAAGCACAAGGTTTCAGAGTTGCCTTCGCTTCGCATTTCGACCGTAAAACACCGCTGCAGGACGGCGACGAAGGCGTGGCCAAATGGATAACCATGTTTGCCCCGCTGTACCTATTAGGTATCCCGCAAAGCGAAAAACAAGAACTATTAAAAGAAATAACCGCCCTATTGGAACCCGTTTATAACGAAAATGGGCAATGGTACGCCGATTACAAAAGATTAAGATTTATAGCTGTGAAGGAGTAGTGGTAAATAGTAGCAAGTATATAGTATCAAGTAGCAAGATAAACACAATCTCAATACCCGATACCGAATATTAACTACTTGATAAAAACCCGATCTTGATACTTGATACTAACTACTTGATACTAAAAATTAAAACAAAAGAACTATGTTACACGATCCCAACCGCGTTTATGTTTTTGATACCACGCTTCGCGATGGCGAACAGGTACCGGGCTGCCAGCTGACAACCCCTGAAAAAATTGATATAGCCCGCGAGCTGGAAATACTGGGCGTGGATATTATTGAAGCAGGTTTCCCGGTGTCGAGTCCGGGCGACTTTATGAGCGTTGTAGAGATTTCCAAGGCTGTAAAAGAGCCTACCGTTTGCGCGCTTACACGTGCCAACAGAATGGATATCGATGTAGCGGTAGAATCGCTTAAATACGCCAAACATCCGCGCATACATACCGGGATTGGCTCGTCGGATATGCACATCAAGCATAAATTCAACAGCACTCGCGAGGAGATCCTGGAGCGTGCCGTTGAAGCCGTTAAGTACGCCAAAAAATCGGTTGAGGATATTGAGTTTTATGCCGAAGATGCCGGTCGTGCAGATGTAGTGTACCTGGCCCAAATGATTGAGGCCGTTATTGCTGCCGGTGCTACCGTAGTGAACATCCCTGATACCAACGGTTACTGCCTGCCCGACCAATACGGCGCCAAGATCAAATACCTAAAAGAGAACGTAAAGAATATTGATAAGGCCATCATATCGGTGCATTGCCATAACGACCTTGGTTTGGCAACCGCCAATTCCATTGCCGGTTTACAGAACGGTGCCCGCCAGATAGAAGGGACCATAAACGGTATTGGCGAACGCGCGGGTAATACCGCCATTGAGGAAGTGGTAATGATCCTCAAAACTCATGCTACTCTTGGCCTGCATACCAATATCAACAGCCGTAATTTTTACGAAATGAGCCGCATGATCAGCAGCCAGATGCGGATGCCGGTACAACCAAATAAGGCTATCGTGGGTGGCAACGCTTTCGCGCATAGCTCGGGCATCCACCAGGACGGCTTTTTGAAGAACCGCGAGAACTACGAAATCATTCGCCCCGAGGATGTGGGCTTCCCAAGCGCGAGCATTGTTTTAACCGCGCGCAGTGGCCGCCACGCCCTTAAATACCACCTGGAAAGGCTTGGCCACAAACTGGATAAAGATGAACTGTACGACGCATATAAACGCTTTTTAACGCTTGCAGATGTGAAGCTGGACATCAACGATGATGACCTGCAGCAACTGATGGCCTTTAAGCTGGTAAAGAACTAAGAACAATGGACACAGTAACGGAACATCACCTCGATTTTGAAGGGGCATACGAGCGGCTAAAAGGCGTAGTAAGGCACACGCCTTTAGAACACAACGCGCGCCTCTCTGAAAAATACGAGTGCGAGATCTATTTAAAACGGGAAGACCTGCAGATAGTACGCTCTTATAAATTAAGGGGCGCTTACAATATGATCAGCAGGCTGAACACCGAGCAGCTGAGCCGCGGCGTAGTTTGCGCCAGCGCGGGTAACCATGCCCAGGGCGTTGCTTTCTCCTGCAAAAAACTGGGCACCAAAGGCGTAATTTTTATGCCCGAAATTACCCCCAAACAAAAAGTAAAACAGACAGAAATGTTTGGCAACGGCAACGTGGAGCTAATTTTGGTTGGCGATACTTTTGACGATTGCCTGCGTGAAGCCCTTATCTATACCGAGGCCCACGGTATGACCTTCATCCCCCCTTTTGATAACGAACAAGTTATTGAAGGTCAGGGAACCGTTGGCGTAGAGATCTTTGAAGACCTTCCCGAGGTTGAAGTGGTAATTATGCCCGTTGGCGGTGGTGGTTTAGCCGCTGGCGCCGGGACTTACCTGCGCCAGCAAAACCCGGATGTTTTACTGATAGGCGTTGAACCTGAAGGTGCCCCATCCATGTGGACAGCTATTGAAAAAGGAGAACCTGTAACCCTAAAAACCATAGACAGGTTTGTAGACGGTGCAGCCGTAAAACGTGTTGGCGAAAAAACCTTCCTGCTGTGCCGCGATGTTTTAGACGATATGCTCACCGTGCCCGAAGGCAAGGTTTGTACCACCATACTAAAGCTTTACAACGAAGATGCAATTGTGGTAGAACCCGCAGGCGCGCTATCTGTAACAGCCTTGGATTCGGTTAAGGAGCAGATAAAAGGCAAGAACGTGGTTTGTGTGATCAGTGGTGGCAATAACGACATTGACCGGATGCAGGAGATCAAAGAGAAATCGCTGCTTTACGAAGGTTTAAAGCATTACTTCATCGTGCGCTTTCCGCAGCGCCCGGGTGCGTTGAAACTGTTTGTGAACAACGTATTAAGCCCCGGCGACGATATCACCCGCTTTGAGTTCATCAAGAAAAACTCCAAAGAGAATGGCCCTGCCCTGGTTGGCATCGAACTAAAAAACGCCGGTGATTACCCCGCATTGATACAGCGCATGGAAGAACATCGCTTCGAGGTGATCGAGATCAACAAGGACGCTACGCTGTTTGAGTATTTGGTGTAGTATTATTTAACCACAATATTTTGTAGAGACGCGATACTTCGCGTCTTTTTTTGTTTTAGCCCCACGCAATCGCTCGGCTCCAGCCGAGTGATGCCTGTTAGGCGGCGTCCCGCCGCAGGGAAAGGCGGTCATAGCTAATAATTAGTTGCCACTTGGCTGAGACTGAGCGGCGGATTGAAATAAAAAAGTACATTTTATGTTAACCTCATAAAAATACAAATATCTCATTATCAATACATTATAAAAATAATTTTTGAATTGTGTTAAGTTATGTTGACCCTGATTCCCCTGGGCAATCGCTCGGTTCCAGCCGAGAGGCGGCGGCGTTTGTTTATTTATCCTTCCCCATCATCTTCATCGCCTCCCCCGCCGCTATTTGCCCGGAGATCAAAGCCGGCGGCACTCCCGGGCCAGGAACGGTGAGCTGACCCGTATATAGCATATTTTTGATATACTTTGCCCGCATAGCGGGTTTAAAAAATGCGGTTTGCTCTAAAGTATTAGCAAGCCCATAAGCATTGCCTTTAAAGGAATGGTAATCCGTTTTAAAATCTTCCATGGCGTAGCTGCGTTTCAGGATAATCGCGTCTCGCAGGGGCTGGCCTGTTACCCGTTCAAACCTGTCTATCATGATATTGAAGTACTGTTCGCGAAGGGAGTCGCTGTCTTCCAGTCCCGGTGCAAGGGGCATCAGGAAGAAGAGGTTTTCGCAGCCTTCGGGGGCAGCATCAGGGTCGGTTTTGGAGGTGCAGCATACGTAGAATAGCGGCTTGCTTGGCCATTTCGGGTCAGTATAGATCTCTTTGGCGTGCTGCTCAAAGTCCTCATCGAAGAATAAATTATGGTGTTCTATACCATCTATCTTTTTGTTAGTACCAATATAAAATAACAGGCTCGATGGCGACATGGTACGGCTATCCCAATATTTCTCTGTGTAATTGCGATGGGGTTTGTCCAGGAGGTGCTGATCGGCGTGCTCGTAATCTGCACCGGTTATCACAAAGTCTGTCTTAAAATCGCCTTGTGTGGTTTTGATGTTGCTTACCTGCTTATCCGCAACCTCAATTTTGGTAACTTCGGTATTCAGCCGGATTTCTACGCCGTAGCTTTCGGCGATGTTGACCATCGCCTTTACAATCTCGTTCATACCACCCATAGGGTACCAGGTACCGAGAGCAAGGTCTGCGTAATTCATCATGCTGTACATGGCCGGGGTATCTTTTGGTCGCGCGCCTAAAAACAAAACCGGGAACTCCAGCAGCTTAATGAGTTTGGGGTTCTTAAAATATTTGCGTACATGGCTGCTCATGCTGGTCAACAATTGCATACTCACGCTTTTGCGGATGAGGTTAAAATCGATAAATTCCGTAATGGAATGCGAGGGGCGGAAAACGTATTCACCCATGCCTACTTTGTATTTATAGGCGGCTTGCTCTAAAAACAGCTGTAAACCTTTGCTGCTGCCGAGTTCGATGCTTTCAAAAAGGGCTTCCAAGTCGCCCATATCAGCAGGCACATCTAATATATCATCCTTGCCGTAATAAACCCGATAGCCGGGGTCAAGGCGTTTCAGGTCGTAAAAATCGGATGGTTTTTTGCCAAACAGGGCGAAGAAATTTTCGAAAACATCGGGCATCCAATACCAACTTGGGCCCATATCAAACTTAAAACCATCCTTTTCCCAAATTCGTGCCCGGCCGCCGGGCTGGTCGTTCTTCTCCAAAACGGTAACCTTATAGCCCTCCTTCGACAGAACACATGCTGAAGCCAAACCGGCAAAACCTGCCCCGATAATAATAATTTGTTTATTTTTCATCCGAAACCAAATGTAAACATTACCCCGAACTCAAAAACAATACGGCGGCGGTTTTGTACATTTGGTGTAACAACAATTGTCCATGAATTTGTTCGACGAAACATGTTTTGAATGCAGTAAGCTCATCACCCAAAAGTATAGCACCTCGTTTAGCCTGGGTATAAAAGCATTCGAAAAACGTTTACGCTACCCGGTGTATGCCATTTATGGCTTTGTGCGTTATGCCGACGAAATTGTAGACACTTTTTACGGACACGATCAGCGCCAGCTCATCAACGATTTTCGCAAGGAAGCCTTTACGGCCATCGAACGCGGCATCAGTACCAACCCGGTGCTGCAATCGTTTCAGCAGGTAGTGAACCAATACGGCATCGAACGGGAACTGATAGACGCCTTCCTCACCTCCATGAAAATGGACCTCGATAAAACTGAATATGACGAAGGCGGTTACAAAGTATATATCTATGGTTCGGCAGAAGTGGTTGGGCTGATGTGCCTGCGTGTTTTTTGCGCCAATGACGGGATGCTGTACAACCAGCTTATTCCCAAGGCACGCAGCCTGGGCTCGGCCTTCCAAAAAATAAACTTCCTGCGGGATATTAAAGCAGATTTTGAGGACCGCGGCCGCACCTATTTCCCCGGGGTTGATTTTGCAAACTTTACCGCGCACGATAAAAGCACCATAGAGACTGATATTAAAAAAGATTTCGATGATGCTTTGGCGGGGATAAAACAACTGCCTAAGGCCGCCCGTTTGGGCGTATACGTGGCTTATGTATATTACCTACAGCTGTTTAAAAAGATCCGCCGCACGCCTGCCGGGGTAATTATGCAAAAGAGGATCCGGATCTCCAATTCGCGCAAGCTGAGCCTGTACCTAAAAGCCCGGCTGCACCAAAAACTAAATGTGATATAATATTTGCCGATGCTAAACCGCCTTACATATTCCCCATGCAAGTACCTGCTTTTTGCGCTGATGGCCGGTGTGCTTATGTCCTTTACTTCGGTACGGAACGATGATGGCACCACGCCCGATCTCCACGTGATCCGCAAGTTGCTAATCACAGCCCTCGAAAGTAAAAAGACCACCGATTCGCTTTATAAAAGTTTGGGCGCCATAAAGGATCGCCCCGCGCTGATCAACGCTTACATGGCTACGCTGGAAGCCCTGAAAGCAAAGCACGCCTGGAACCCGTACTACAAGATCAGATACCTCAACGATTCGGAAAAGACCTTTAAAACCGCCGTTGCAGCTGACCCGCGTAACATCGAGATCCGTTTTATGCGCTTCTCTATCGAACATAACGTGCCTAAGTTTTTGGGCTACACCAAAAACCTGGTGACCGACCGCGAGGAGATCATCAAACAGATAAATGCTAAATACTACGCCCAGGCAGATAAAGCGCTGGTGAAAACCATTATTAAATTCCTGCTTGAGTCTAAACGTTGCACCGCCGCCGAGCAAAAGAACCTTACCCAACATTTAGCCGCCCTATAGCGTGAAATACACCTATCTCATCATCAACCTGCTCACGGTGATCTTCCCGGTGGCTCTATCGTTTGATAAGCGTGTGGCCTTCGCCAAAAGCTGGAAATACCTTTGGCCGGGCATGGCCATCACCGGGCTGGTGTTTTTGTTTTGGGACGTACTGTTCACCGTTTACGGCGTATGGAGCTTCAACGAAAACTACATCACCGGCATCAATTTCATCGGCCTTCCGCTGGAGGAGGTGCTCTTTTTTTTAACCGTTCCCTTTTCCTGTGTATTCATTTACGCCTGCCTCAACTACTACGTAAAATGGCAGCCAGGCTATGTGTTTACGCGGATGATAGGCAACCTGCTGATAGGCGCATCGGTATCCATGCTGGCATTTAATTATACCCGCCTATACACTGCTGTAACGTTTGGCTTGCTGGCTGTTTTGTTAATTGTGCTGCTGTACGTTTTAAAAGCCGAATGGCTCGGCAGGTTTTACATGGCCTTCGTGGTATCGCTTATCCCCTTCTACATCGTAAATGGCATTTTAACAGCCTGGCCGGTGGTGTTGTATAACGACGCGCAAAATATGGGTATCCGAGTGGGCACCATCCCCTTTGAAGATCATTTTTACAGCATGGCCCTGCTTATAATGAACGTTGCCTTTTTTGAATACTTTAAAACCCGTAAAACCGCATGAGCGAACTACCTATATACACCAAATCTCAACTCGCGTTGCGCAACGGCCAGGATAAGCCCGAAATATGGGTTGCCCTAAAAGGCGTTATTTATGATGTTACCGAAAGACGCCTGTGGCAAAACGGCAAACATTACGAACACTGGGCCGGGCAGGACCTTACCGACGAACTGGCTGATGCCCCGCATACCGAAACGGTGTTTGAGAAGTTTAAGGTGGTGGGGAGCTTGAGATAGCCCACTTTCCTATTAAGCGTCATTGCTTTAAGGCAGGAAGCAATCTCTGAACTTTGCATGAACGCAATGCATGTCACCTACCTGCCTATCGGGAGATTGCTTCGTGCCTTACAGCAATGACGCGAGGAAAATACCAACAAAAAAAACCCGCCATTTTGGGGCGGGTTTCTCTTATATATAGTGAATTTATTGCTTAGTTTTCTGCGTAGATAGGTTTTGCAACACCATTATCGTAAGCTTTAAGATTTTTCTTAAGTAGCTTGCGGGCTACGTGGATGCGGGTTTTAACAGTACCTATAGGTATCGTTAAATGATCTGCTATCTCGTGGTATTTGTGGCCTTCAAAATACATGGTGAAAGGTATATAATAATCTGCTGGCAAGCGGTCTAAAGCGCGCTTGATATCGTCCATTACAAATTTAGCTTCGCCTTGGTTTTTTGTTGAACTGAATACCAGGTTTGGCGAGGAGATCTCATCGCTCTTGGTAACAAATGTGCTCATTTTAACAAAACGGCGATAGTTGTTGATGAAGGTGTTTTTCATGATGGTGTATAACCAGCCTTTCAAATTTGTACCTTCTTTAAACTTATTATAGTAAGTTATGGCTTTCAACATTGTATCCTGAACAAGGTCGTTAGCATCGTCTGCGTCGTGTGTAAAGTGTAAGGCGTATGACCTTAATGAACTTGCTTGACGTAATACCAGGGTGTTAAACTCAATCTTTGTCATTCTGTTAATGTTTTGTATTGAGTATTATTCAAACATGATACCACGAAATGAAAAGTGTACGAAATTTAAGAATGGGGCCAAAGCCAAATTAAAGAGTGCCAAAGCGGAGACAAAACCTTACAATGTACCGCAATTAGCTATAAATCAACTTAATAAATAAAGCAATAGATTTAATTGCCAGCAGAAAAGAATTAAAAAGAATTTAAAACAATTCTCATTTTAAACGCTTAGGGCAGAGCGAGTTGATAAAATATCTTTATAATTAAACAAATTAACTAACAATATTAACCTCGCGTTGCAGCGTAACGCCAAATTTAGTGTACACACTGTCTATGATTTGCGACGAAAGGCTGTACACTTCTTCGCCCTTTGCACCGCCATGGTTCACTAATACCAATGCCTGGTTCTTCCAGGTGCCGGTGTTTCCAACGGTTTTTCCTTTCCAGCCGCATTGCTCTATCAGCCAACCCGCCGCCAGTTTTACCTGTCCGTTGCTTGCCGGGTAGTTAACAACATCGGGGAAGTTTTGTTGGATAGGCTGAAACTCCGCTGCGCTGATCACCGGGTTTTTGAAAAAACTGCCCGCGTTGCCGATGGTGGATGGATCGGGCAGTTTAGATACGCGGATGTGCGATACCACCTGCGATACATCTTTAAGCGTTGGCTCGCTGATGCCGCGCGCGGCTAACTCCTGTTCTATAGCGCCGTATTTTAAATTAAACTTTGGAATGAGAGACAAATGGAACTTTACCGATACAATAATATACTGCCCGGGTACTTCGCTTTTAAATACACTGTCGCGGTAGCCAAATTTGCAGTCCGCTTTGCTAAAGGTTTTAATAATGCCCGTAGCTATCTCAAACGCCTGGCAACTCTCAAAAACGTCTTTCAGCTCCACGCCGTAAGCGCCTATGTTTTGGATGGGCGATGCGCCAACCGAACCGGGAATGAGGCTCAGGTTCTCCATGCCGGCGTAACCATAGCCCACGCAGTAGTTCACCAGGTGATTCCATACCTCCCCTGCCCCGGCTTCTACAAAAACATCATCGTGACTGATGCGATGCTCGATGCCACGGATATTGAGGCGGATCACCAGGCCGTCAAAATCTGCCACCATCAGCATATTGCTGCCGCCACCTAATACAAGGCGTGGGGTTTGCAGCCATTGCGGGTCGGCAAACAATTCGGCCAATTCTTCCGCATGGTTTATCTCTGCAAAGTAACGGGCGTTGGCATCTATACCAAAAGTGTTAAAGTTTTTAAGCGATACGTTTTCCTGGATTTGCAGCATGATGGCGAATTTCGGGATTTTTTTAGATTTGACAACTGTGAAATTTGCCAGGTCGGTGCATACCTGTTAAAATTACCTTCGACGCTGTGCACGCTGCCAGTTTAATAAGTCCTGAAGCGGGTTAGAGGCGCGGTAATTGTCTTTGTGCGCATAAATGATAGTGCTTAAACTTTTAAGCTGCAATTGCTGTTCGGTGACATCCAATTCGTACTGTCCATTAAAAACGCTTTCAAGGGAATCCGCTTTCATTATTACATTCCCGTTTTCCTCAATTCTCCAGGTTCCGTTAATAGCGGGGCTATTGATACCAGGCAGGGCCAATTCGCCATGCGTTTTAAAATTGCATATCTCGGCACACGGTCCGTTGCCATTTATATCTTGAAAATAAGCGAAAACCTCTGTTTTAGGGCCTATCAAAACGTTGTGGTAATAAATTCTGTCAACGCACCATTCATTCTTCGATAACAGTTCTAATTCAGTTGGCTTAATAATAAGATATATAATAATAGTTAGCACAGCTATAAACAGCACCACAAACAAAATGATACGCGAGACAATACCAATTCTAAAAGATTTCATCGACTCATTTATGCATTCCAAGGCAAATACTTAGGCTGATTTGGCTCCATCAGCATAGGTTTTACAGCATTCAGCTTGCCGCCGTTTAAAACTATTTCATAAAGCTTCAAATATTCTGCAGCCATTTTGGCAATGTTGAAGTTGTCAACCGCGTATTCGTGGCAAAGCTGATTACTGAAGCTATCGGCACGCTTTAATCCTTCTATCAAAACGCTTTTACTGTTTGATAGCAGGCCGACCTCTGCAGGCACCAACTCGGGCAGGGAGCCGTACGGGGTAGCAAAAACCGGGCAGCCAAAGTAAAGGCTCTCGGTAATGGCCACACCAAAGGGTTCGTTCCATAGCACCGGGAAGAGTAGGGCCTTGGAGCCGTTGAGCACTTCCGATTTTTGGTCGTTATCCACCATCCCTTTAAAGCTTACATTCAAATTCGGTGTAAAGCGAAGGCCCATTTTCAGGTTGAGGCGGGTACCACCCATTACCACCAGCTTGTTGCCGCTTTTGGTGGCAATATCAATGGCACCCTGTACATTCTTCACCCGCCAGGCAGCTTTGGCCAAAAAATGGGTATAGTTGCGTTTTTGGTTGAAGTTGGGTTTGCGGTAATCGGCAATGTCCAAACCGTTATAAACATAAGTGGTGGAACCGTTGCGGGCGGCATGGTTTGCTGATACGAATACCGAATTGAGATCCATCTCTCCCCTGCCCGAATTATTATGCACCGTACACAGGTAAGGCTTTTTTGTAAACCCCTGCACCTGGAACTGGAAGTGCACCACATCAATATCATCGGGCACCTGCTGGTTCATATCCTTCGCAGCATCGTAAACCAGCACTTTAGCAAAGGGGCATGCAGAACCGGCACCAACCAAATAGGTTACCGTGTGCCCCTGCCTCGCCAACTCGCGGCCAAGCCACCAGATTACGCGCTCGGTGCCGCCGTATGTGGTAGCCGGTATTTTGGTATCGTTTACAAAAAGGATATTCATAATTGGCAAAGTTAGCTTTCGTGAGAAATAAAAATGGCGAAATCTAAAAACATTAACTTTTTTAATTATTTTAGTAACTTGATTAACTTATTAACAAATTTTAAAATCATTATATGGCAGCCATTACCAATTCAGCAAATGCCCCCAGCAAGAAAAAAGGATTAAACCCCATCATCATTATTGGTTCTTTATTTTTTATTCTTGGTTTTGTTACCTGGCTGAATTCGGTACTCATCCCGTATTTAAAAATAGCCTGCCAACTCACCAACAGCGAATCGTATTTGGTAGCGAGTTCCTTTTATATCGCCTGTTTGCTGATGGCCAAACCATCGGCTTGGCTGCTAAAATTGCTGGGCTTTAAAAACGGAATGGTAGCCGGGTTGGTATTAATGGGCATTGGCGCCCTAATATTTATTCCCGCCGCGTTAACCCGTACTTACGCTATCTTTTTAATAGGCCTTTTTATACAAGGCTGCGGCTCGGCGGTGTTGCAATCGGCGTCAAACCCGTATATCACCATCGTAGGACCACCGGAGAGTGCCGCCAAGCGAATCAGCATTATGGGCATCTGTAATAAATTTGCAGGTGTATTGGCCCCATTAGCGCTCGGTGCAGTAATTTTAAATAACATAGATGGCTTCGACGCCAGCCTGGTGAATCTTAGCGCCGCCGACAAAATCGCCCAACTGAACGAACTGGCATCAAGGGTAATTGTACCATATTTGTTGATCGTGGTGGTGCTGGTTATCCTGTCGGTATTGATATACTTTTCGGGACTGCCGGAGATCGATACCGACCATGAGGACGAAAGCGTAGCAGCAGCCAATTCGGGGAAAACCAGCATCACGCAGTTCCCGCATTTGGTACTGGGAGTTATCGCCCTGTTCCTGTACGTTGGCGCAGAAGTTATTGCCGGCGACTCTATCATCGGCTATGGTTCATCACACCACATTCCGCTCTCAACCGCCAAGTATTTTGCATCGGGCACCTTAACCTGTATGGTAATTGGCTATATCGTAGGCATCCTGTTCATCCCTAAATATATTACGCAACAAAAAGCATTGGTTTTATGCGCCATATTGGGCGTTGTATTAACCGGTGTAGCATTGGTTACCCAAAAATATGTATCTATCAGCTGTATCGCCCTATTAGGTTTGGCTAACTCGCTGATGTGGCCAGCTATGTGGCCCTTGGCATTATCGGGACTGGGCAGGTTCACCAAAATAGGTTCGTCGTTACTGGTAATGGGTATAGCAGGTGCCGCGGTATTCCCGCCGATATACGGTTTATTGGTTGATAAGATCTCCGCGCAAACCGCTTACGTAATTTTAATACCAATGTACCTGTTCATCCTGTACTATGCAATTGCGGGTTATAAAGTTGGCAAACATGTAGTGGAGGTGTAGGTTTTTTTGATCATTTGCATATCATCCTTGCTTATGTTATATTTGATATTATGGAAACGATAAAAGTTAATATCATAAACCCCAAGGCCTTAAAGCTATTGAATGATCTGGCTGATATGGATTTGATCTCTATCCAGGAAAGCCCTAAAAATGACTTGGAAAGCATATTAGCGCAATTACGCTCTCAAAGTAATTCCGCGCCGTCTTTAGAAGAAATAACGAAAGAAGTGGAAGCAGTTCGTGCTGAACGCTATGCCAAATAGCCCTTCTGTATAATATGGGGCGTGTCAGTCAAGCCGCGCTATCGGTAAATAATGCAGCAAAAATCAGAACAATAACGCTCACCAAGCCCCGGTTCGGATTAAAGCATTTTACCATGCTCAATAACGGCGTTTCCATTAAAACTAATAAGTGTTGGGCCGTTGGTGATAATGGAGTTTACCTTGCTACATGCTCAACAAGCTACCGTGTATCTACGCCATATAAAGGAGATCCACAATATGTACAAGCATACAGCTGGGCTAAGCATCTCATTGTATTTGCTAAGCTTAACAGACCAGCCCCAGATAGTGCTATTCAGCCCTTTAATATTGCAGAACGCCTGCTTGATCTATTTGGTAGTGAAAATATTCATCTTAGGCAATACCCGAAGTTTAACAGACATTTTCTATTTCAATCTATAAATAAAGACGAGGCTATTAAGCTCTTAACTCCTGCTTTGATAGCAGTAATAGAAAAACACAAAGGCTTGCATATTGAGATCAGGAGAAATGAATTTATCGGGCGATTTGAAAGACCTGTAGAAAATAATGACGCCGTTTGTTTAATTGAGGTGGCAGAAGCTTTTTTAAGTGGCACAATTTGAATGTCATCTTACTAAAATTGACCCTCAAATTCTATCTATCAAAAAAAAGTTCAAATTTTAAAGAACTCACCCCCTAAACCACTTCCTCCCCACCACCAATAACCCAAACTCTTCCGAAGGATTTTTTGCTGTAGATTTATGATGAATTTTATGCGCGCGGCGAATGGCGCTGAGGTACCGATTATCACTTTTAAAGGCTTTGAAACGGTTATGGATAAACCAATCGTGAAAGATGAAGTAGATGGTGCCGTAGGTGCTGATGCCTGTACCTATCCAAAAGCGGTAATCTAAGGTGATATGCCCTGCCCACATCAACCACAAAGCCAATGCGGCAAAACCGATGCTGAACAGGTCGTTCAGTTCGAACCAGCCATGGCGCTGCTGGTGGTGTGTTTTATGGATAAACCACAACGGCCCATGGAACAGGTATTTATGCATTGCCCAGGATAGTGTTTCCATTAGCACTATCGTGAGCAATATCGTGGCTATGTTTATTATTATAACATCCATTAACACACCCCTAACCCCTCTCAAGAGGGGAACTCTAATAAATCCGAAATTGAAAATTCGAAATTCGAAATCCCTTAAATATGTATCGCCCTGTTTTCCGTCGCAGCTAAACATGCTTCGCGCATCGCTTCAGTATAAGTTGGGTGGGCGTGACTGGCACGGGTTACGTCCTCGGCACTCGCGCGGAACTCCATGGCTATAACCGCTTCGGCAATCATATCCGCAGCGCGGGGACCAATCATGTGTACGCCTAAAATTTCGTCGGTGGTTTTATCAGCCAGTACTTTTACAAATCCATCCAGGTCGCCACTAGCACGGGCACGGCCGCTTGCCTTGAACGGGAACGAACCTATTTTATAAGCAGTTCCTTTTTCTTTCAGTTGCTCTTCGGTATAACCAACGGCTGCAACTTCCGGCCAGGTGTAAACAACGCCCGGTATAAGGTTGTAGTTAATGTGCGGTTTTTGCCCGGCAATCATTTCGGCAACAAATGTACCTTCATCCTCCGCCTTGTGGGCAAGCATAGCGCCTTTTACCACGTCGCCAATAGCGTAAACGCCTTTAACGATGGTTTCCAGGTGCTCGTCAACCGTAATTTTACGGCCACGTTCTTCTACCGTGATGCCAATTTTATCAAGCCCTAAGCCATCGGTATAGGCTATACGGCCAACGGCAACCATACAGTAGTCGCCTTTTAGTTCTATTTTTTCGCCTTTAGCGTTATCGGCTGTAACGGTTACTTCCTTGCCTTTTGCTGTTGCGCCGGTTACTTTGTGGCCCAGGTAAAATTCCATACCCAGTTTCTTCAACACCTTTTGCAGTTCGCGGCCCAGGCTTTTATCCATAGTTGGGATAATGCCGTCCATAAATTCAACAACCGATACTTTTGCACCCAAACGCGCGTACACCGAACCCAGTTCTAAACCAATAACGCCACCACCTATCAATATTAGGTGCTTTGGAACTTCAGTTAAGGTCAAGGCCTCGGTAGAAGTAATAATGCGTTTCTTGTCTATTTTCAGGAAAGGCAGGCTGCTTGGTTTCGAACCCGTAGCGATGATCACCTTTTCGGTGGTCAGCTCGGTAACGGTGCCGTCTGCCTTGGTAACAATAATGGTATTTTTATCCTTAAAAGAACCAACGCCCTGGTGAACGTCAATCTTATTCTTCTTCATTAAGTAAGTAATGCCGCTGGTGTTGGCATCCACAACTTCCTGCTTGCGTTTGATCATCTGCCCAAAATCAATCCCCAAATTATCCAGTTTAATACCGTGGGTAGTGAAAGTGTGGGCCGCGTTATGGTAGTGTTCAGATGAATCCAGCAGCGCCTTGGAAGGGATACAGCCTACATTGAGGCAGGTACCGCCAAGCGTGTTGTATTTTTCAATAATGGCGGTTTTCATGCCTAATTGCGCGCAACGGATTGCGGCAACGTATCCACCCGGACCAGAACCTATAACGATAACATCATATTGCATAGTAGTGTATTTTATGGCTGACAAAGTTAAGGAATATAAAAGGGCTTATAAAATAGGGATTTGATTAAATGTGGTGGGGGTGACAGAGCATATGGGCGTTGCCTTCGGCCCGGGCTTTACAGGGCTGCGCTGCGCTCCGGCCCTTCAGGCTAAACCCTTCCAATCCCTAACGCAGGTTGTCTGAATCAGAATTTACAGAATTAATAAATTTTCAGATGGTTGCTTCATATTCTGTTAATTCTAAAATTCTGTAAATTTTGATTCAGATAATTACCCCAAACCACCCAATTCTTACCTCCTTTTGTAACAACCCTGCCACCGTTAGTTTATTATTAATTTACTTACTAAATTAGCCTCAGCTAATACTGAAATTATGAAAAAAATCTTCGCCGTTTTATTGCTGTTAACTACAGCCTGTTCCGCAACCTTTGCGCAAACGTATGATGTTAAGGAACATTACACCAAAAAAGATGTGTACATCACCATGCGCGATGGCGTAAAGCTGTTCACCTCCATCTACACCCCAAAGGATGCATCGAAGGACAATAAATACCCTGTGATGATGCAGCGTACCTGCTACAGCGTTGCGCCGTATGGCGAAACCAAGTACCCGGGTCAATTAGGTCCCTCCAAATACATCATGCAGGAAGGCTACATTTTTGTGTACCAGGATGTGCGTGGCCGCTGGAAAAGCGAAGGCACCTGGACCAACATGACACCGGTTATCGATAATAAAAAAGGCAAAACCGATGTAGACGAAGGCTCAGACACTTACGATACCATCGACTGGCTCATCAAGAACGTCGCAGACAATAACGGCCGCGTAGGCCAATGGGGCATCAGCTACCCCGGTTTTTATACCGCCGCAGGCATTTTATCTAATCACCCTGCACTTAAAGCCTCATCGCCGCAGGCACCCATCTCCGACTTCTTTTTTGACGATTTCCACCACAACGGAGCGCTTTTAGAAAGCTACTTTTTCACTTACCCTGTATTCGGCGTGCAGAAGAAAGATACCACCACCAAAGCCTGGTATAATAACACCATGATAAACCCCGGCACCAAAGATGGCTACCAGTTTTTACTGAATATGGGCCCGCTTAAAAATGCCGACAAATACTACAAGGATAACTTTTACTGGCAAGAAACGATTAACCACCCTAATTACGATGAGTTTTGGCAAAAACGCGGCCTGTTAAAACACTTCAACAAAGTGAAACCTGCGGTAATGCTGGTTGGCGGCTGGTTTGATGCCGAGGATCTAACAGGTCCGCTGGCGATATATAAAACCATTGAGAAGAAGGACCCGAACGCTTATAATACTATTGTAATGGGTCCGTTTGGGCACGGCAGGTGGTCGCGCGAAACAGGACACACCATGCACAGCAACATTTACTTCGGCGATAGCATTGCTACTTTCTACCAAAAAAATATCGAGCAGAAATTCTTTAACCACTTCCTGAAAGGCAATGGCGACAAAAATAGCGGACTGCCCGAAGCTTATATGTTCAACACCGGTAAAAACGAGTGGAAAACATTTGACAAATGGCCATCGCCGGCAGCTGAAAAACAGAAGCTATTCCTAAACAGTGATGGCAAACTGGCCGCTGCCCAGCCATCAGCAGCAGGCTCAACCAGCTACGTAAGTGATCCGTTGAAACCGGTACCTTATACCGAGGACCTGCCTACCACAGTTGGCTTTACCCCGCACAATTACATGAGCGAGGATCAGCGTTTCGCAGGCCGCCGTACCGATGTATTGGTTTTCCAAACGGAAGTATTGGCGGATGATGTAACTCTTGGCGGCGAAATTATGGCACACCTAAAAGTGGCCAGCACCGGTACCGACGCCGATTTCTTTGTTAAACTGATTGACGTTTACCCCGCCGATGAGCCGAACAATCCCTACATGCCCAATAAAAGCATTACACTGAGCAATTACCAGCAAATGGTGCGCAGCGAGGTAATGCCCGCCCGTTTCCGCAATAGCTTTGAAAAGCCGGAGGCATTGGTAGCCAACCAAAAAACGGATATCAACTTCCGTGTGCAGGATGTGCTGCACACCTTTAAAAAAGGCCACCGTATAATGATCCAGGTACAAAGTACCGCCTTCCCGCTATTTGCCCGTAACCCGCAAAAGTTTGTAGAGAACCCTTATAAGGCTGATGAAAGCGATTACATTAAAGCTACAGAGACGGTGTTTAACGACAGTTACTTAGAGGTTGATGTGCTGAAATAGGGAGTGGTTATGCAACTCAAATAAACCACCTTGTCATTGCGAGGAGCGGCGTGGGATTGCGCGCGGGGGCGACGTGGCAATCTTGTCGCCAATGCATAGCATTTGTGCATAGCTACGAGGTTGCTTCGCCGCTTAAGCCTGCCTACGGGCGTTCGCTCGCAATGACATAGTTTGTAATTATAAGGCATTAAACAAAATAATTGATGAAGTTAAGCTTTCTTACCACGGTATTATTAGCAATGATGATACTTCCGGCTACACTATTTGCCCAGGTAAAAACAACAAAACTAGACAAAAACACCATCCCAAAATCCATCAAATACGAGGGGCATATTATTGATGCAGTAAGTTTTACAGATAAAGACGGTGAACATATTGTTGTGACAACTGAGTCCGGCTTAACAGCAAGCAAAGGCGCGGATAGTGAGGGATACCGCGATGCAGCATTGCATGCCTATCATTATAAAAAAACAGGTACAGAACTAAAACTAACCTGGCAAACCTACGATTTTGTAAAAGATTGCCCGGTTGATGTTACCGCCAGCTACTTACCCAAAAGCTTTGCCGTGACGGATCTGGATAGCAACGGCAAGGCCGAAGTTTGGCTGATGTATAAAACCGTTTGCCACGGCGATGTGAGCCCAAGCGATATGAAGATAATTATGCACGAAGGCGATAAAAAATACGCCGTAAGAGGCACCAACAAGGTGCAGGTATCACCAAAGGAATATGCAGGCGGCAAATTTATTTACGACGAAGCTTTTAAAACCGGCCCCAAAGCTTTCCGAGAGTACGCTGGCAATCTTTGGAAAAACAATTTAATGGAAACCTGGAAATAGGTATTAAACACATAAAAATGAAGAACATATATCGTTCGTTAGCAGTGCTTGCATTTTGCATATTTACCATTACCGCCCACGCCCAGCTCGGCACCCAAAAAGAAGTTTTTACCCGCGCCGATACCCTGCGCGGATCGCTTACTACGCAGCTGCGTACCTGTTACGATATCAACTATTACCATTTGGATATTAAATTCGATATCGATAAAAAGTACATCAGCGGTAACGTGCTGTTTAAGTTTACCGCAGTATCCGATTTTACTAAACTCCAGTTCGACCTGTGGAACAACCTGAAGATTGAGAAAGTAGTGTACAAAGGCCAGGAATTGAACTACACCCGCGAGTTTAACGCGGTGTTCCTCAGTTTCCCAAAAACCATCAGCAAGGGCAGTAAAGAGGAATTTACCGTGTACTATAGCGGCAACCCAACTATCGCCAAACGTGCGCCATGGGATGGCGGCGTGCAATACGCCACCGATTCTTTAGGCAAGCCGCATGTGGCTACTGCCTGCCAGGGTATGGGCGCCAGCGTATGGTGGCCAACTAAAGATGTGCAGGACGATGAGGTAGATAGCGCCATGGTAAGCATCAGCGTACCAAACGGATTGAAAGATGTATCTAACGGACACCTGCGCAAGGTTACTAAACTCAAGGACGGCTACACCCGTTTCGATTGGTTTGTGGCCAACCCGATAAACAACTACAACCTCGAAGCCAATATTGGCGACTACGCACACTACACCGGCACCTACCAAGGCGAAAAAGGCAAACTGGAAATGGATTTTTGGCCGTTAAGCTACAACATCGAAAAAGCAAAAAAACAATGGGGACTTGATGCGCCGCGCA
Source organism: Mucilaginibacter gilvus (assembly GCF_004054195.1). GTDB lineage: Bacteria > Bacteroidota > Bacteroidia > Sphingobacteriales > Sphingobacteriaceae > Mucilaginibacter > Mucilaginibacter gilvus. Next base: position 496,978 of record NZ_SBIW01000001.1, read on the forward strand.
TGCTCAAAGCCTTCGAAAACTGGTTTGGGCCCTACCCCTTTTACGAGGACGGTTATAAACTGATAGAAACCCCGCACCTGGGGATGGAGCATCAAAGCGGAACGGCCTACGGTAACAAATACCGCAACGGCTACCTTGGCCGCGACCTATCGGGCACCGGCTGGGGCCTTAAATGGGATTTTATAGTAGTACACGAGAGCGGGCACGAATGGTTTGGCAACAACATCACCAGTAAAGACCTCGCCGATATGTGGATACACGAAAGTTTCACCAACTACAGCGAATCGCTATTTATCGAAACCTTTTACGGCAAACAAGCCGGGCAGGAATACGTGCATGGCACCCGTATGGCCATCCAAAACGATGCCCCTATAATTGGGGCATACGGCGTAAACAAGGAGAGCAGCGGCGATATGTATTACAAAGGCGGCAACATGCTCAATATGGTGCGTACCATTATTAACGATGATGATAAATGGCGCGGCATCCTGCGTGGGCTCAACAAAACGTTCTACCACAAAACCGTTACTTATGATGATGTGGTTGGCTACATTAACGCGCAAAGCGGCATGAACCTCTCACCCGTATTTGAGCAGTATCTGCAACATGTAAAGCTGCCGGTCTTAGAATTTATGACGATTCAGGGTAAGCTGATGGCCCGCTGGGTTGCGGAAACCCCCGGTTTCAACATGCCGGTAAAAGTAAGAGCGAAGGGTGGCGAGTATAAATTCATCAAGCCGACCAGCCACTTCGCGCCGGTAAATATTGATGCGATAACGAAAGACAATATCGAGGCCGATACTTTTAATTATTACATCGGGGTGTTGGTAGACTAATTTTGAGGAGTTAAATTTTGAAAACGCGAAAAAAGCAAAAAAACAACACCCAAAAGGCAGTAAAAACGACCTAAAAATGCAAAAAAAACGCAAATTTTAGCAATTTTTGGAAAGTAATTCGCCGCTTTTTGCGCGGAAGGACACCGATTTGGAAATTACATCGCGGCACCTCAATAATTATTTTCGAGATGGTGCAACTTATCAAAAATGAATAGCGTCTAATAGGTTGAACACAAAACAATAAAACTATGAGATCACTAAAGAAATTTATACTGGCCGCTGTACTGGTAGCCGTTAACGCGTTCGCTTTCGCAAAAAACAGCACCGAAGATCGCCACTTAACCGGCTTTTCAGCAGTAAGCGTAGCTGGTTCGTTTGATGTGTACATCACGCAGGGCTCGTCAGAATCGGTAAAGGTTGATGCCCCTGCAGATATCATTGGCCGTATTGTAACCGAAGTAGAAGGCGGCACCCTTAAAATCTACACCAAGCGCGAAGAGAACGGCAACTGGAGCTGGCACGATAAAAAAGTGGTGATTTATGTTGCCCTGAAAGATATAAACGCCATCAGCCTATCGGGCAGTGGTGACGTATTCTTTAAAGAAGGCGTTAAAGCAACTTCCTTAAAATTAAAACTAACCGGCTCGGGTGATATTACCGGCAGGCTAAGTGTTAAAAACCTCGATAGCAGCATAGCAGGTTCGGGCGATATTACCATCAGCGGTAGTGCAGATAATTCAACCGTGAGCGTTGTAGGTTCGGGCGATTTCACAGCACAGGGTTTGGCTACCGGTACAACTACCGTACGTGTAGCAGGCTCGGGCGATGCCAGGGTAAACGCTTCAGAAAAAATTGATGCATCCGTAATTGGCTCAGGTGATGTACATTACACCGGCTCGCCAAAAAGCATCAACACCTCAAAAGCAGGCAGCGGCAGCGTAAGCAGGATGTAATTTTGAGACAAAAGAAATAAAGACTGAGAGAGAAAAGACAGTCCAACAAAAAAGGGTTTCGATACATATCGGAACCCTTTTTTATATATGATTGGTAAACTTACGCTAATTGCTTGGCCAATTTTTCGGCAAGTACTGATTTTGGTACAGCGCCAATTTGTTTGTCTACAATTTCGCCACCTTTGAAGAATAATAAGGCAGGGATATTACGAATGCCGTACTTCATTGATATGCCGGGGTTGTTATCTACGTTTACTTTACCTACAACAGCTTTGCCTTCGTACTCTTTGGCAATATCTTCTACTACCGGGCCAACCATCCTACACGGACCGCACCACTCTGCCCAAAAATCAACAAGTACCGGTTTATCTGAGTTAAGAACAAGTTCTTCAAAGTTTGCATCAGTTATTTCTAAAGCCATGATATTTTTTATTTAAAATTTTTGTGTACAAATATATACTATTCAAATAGCTTGCCACAAGTGGGTACCTGCCAATGTGACAATTATATTAACAATGTTGATAATTATGACAGATGTGTAATAATCAGGCCGTTTAGGGTTACCTTTTATACAGTTGAAGTATCAATATAAACGCTAATTATGGAGTTCCTGTTACTATTTGCCGCACCTATTTTACAGATCATTTTGTCGGTACTAAGGCTGGTGCGCAAAATAGCCTTGCCGTTATTTATAATTTTCGGCATTGCGCTGTTTAGCGGAATAATATGCTCTTTTATAGCTATGAGGATAGTTTTAGATGCCATGTCGCAAGAAGCTCATGGGAGAGGAATATGCGGTATGCCGGCTATGGCCGCATTGTTTGCCGGAGTATTTATCACTTTCGTTACTACTCCCCTCATTGCCATCGTTTCCTATTTCATCAATCGCTATGTCCAAAAAACGGCCAAAGCTAAAGCCCCGGCCGTTATCCCAAACAAATCAACCATCTTATAAATTATACATCCCGCCATCTGCTATCAACTCCGAACCCAGCAGGAAGCTGGAATCATCTGATGCAAAGAAAGTAACCACTTTGGCCAACTCTTCGGAAGTTCCAAAACGGCCAACAGGGATCTGTTTCAAGATACCTTCACCCATTTGCTGTAACTGGTCGTCAGTGATGCCCAATTTATCGGCACTGTGCAATGGGGTCCCCACCGGGCCCGGGCTTACCGAGTTAACCCTAATCCGGCGTGGCAATAACTCAACCGCAAGGTTTTTGGTTAAGGACAATAGCGCTGCTTTGCTGGCAGCATATACACTGGCGCCGGCCATGCCTATGTGTGCATTGATAGAAGTGTTGAACACAATAGAGCCCCCGTCATTCACCGGCGGCAACAATTGCTGCAGGGTAAAGTAGGCGCCTTTAAAATTGACATCCATGATCTCATCGTACATCTCCTCTGTCATTTGGTCAACCGAGTTAAACTTGCCTATACCCGCGTTCACGAAGATGATATCGATGCTCTCCGCAACGGCTTTAACCTGCTGGTTTTAAGTTTTGATTTCGGCCATGTTACCACTATCGGCAATTACGCCCGAAGCGTTCTCGCCTAATAAAGCGATAGCTTCGTCGATAGATTTTTGGTTACGCCCGGTGATGATCACTCTTGCACCCTGGGCAATAAATTCTTTTGCTGTGGCCAGGCCTATACCACTGTTTCCGCCTGTTATTACTGCTGTTTTATTGGCTAACTTTTTCATTATCTTTGTTTTGATAGCTCAAATTTACAGCGGGTTTTGCTCTGCGTCAAGAATGCACTATTTTGTACGGAGCGCACCATTTGGTAGGTTATGGGCGCATTGAGCTTAAATCAATTCTCAGTTTTTAAAGATGACAAAACAACGACATCCCGAATATACGTGTAGCATGGAAGCGGCCCTAAGCGTAATAAGCGGTAAGTGGAAAGTGAAGATATTGAACCAATTAATGGACGGCCCCAGGCGTTACAGCGAGATCCGCCGCAGCATAGACGGTATGACCGAAAAGATGCTTTCGCAACAACTGCGCGAGTTGGAAGAAGATAAAATTTTAACCCGCAAGGTATATCCCGAAGTACCCCCTCGTGTGGAATACGCCTTTACAGAATTGGGGAAAGAACTCGCGTCGATATTTTACGCTTTAGAAAAATGGGGAGCGCATTTTTTAACCGTAAACAGCGATACCATAAAGGTTGCAGATGCAAGTTGCTATACGTTTAGGGAGCCTGTAGCGGAAGCGGTTTAAACCACACTCAATATCCCCTGTTATTGAACCACCTCGCTTATCTGCACAATCGATACACTACTCATCAACTCAATTCAACACCGCATTCGTATTTGTCAAACTCAATATCTCCGCCATAAAGTCGTCGCTTGGGCTTACTTTATGGGTTTTGGAGGAGAGGTTAACGTACATCGAATCCTCGCCATCGTTTATCTTAAACTTTAACGCACAACTCCTGGATGGGTACTTCTCGTTATTCGTGCTAACCATTTGCATCAGGTTGTCTATCACCTGGTCGTTCAGTGTTCTGATATCCAGGTTCACCGTGATAGATTTGGTGAGTTTATCGCGCATTTCTGATAACAGCGACATCACTGTTACACGCAGATCCCAGTTATCTTTCTGCCTGAATTTCTCCTCAATATTACCTTTAATATGCAAAAAGTAGCCGTCCATCATCAGGTTGCGGAATTTTACATAATCCTCGCCAAAAAATGCAAACTCGTACGATTCATCGTAGTCTTCCAGCACAAACGTGCCGAATGGTTTCCCCATTTTGGTCATCTTATGCTGCACATTGCCTACCAGCCCGCCTATACATATTTCGCCACGTTTACGTAGTTCGGCAAACTTGTTCATGACCTCCTCGCCGCCTTCCCCCGAGCGGGCCTTTTGCACAACCTTTAACTCACTTATGGTAGTGTTACAATATTTTTCCAGTTCCAGCTTATAATTATCAAGCGGGTGCCCGGTGAGGTAGATGCCGATAACATCTTTTTCGTATTTCAACTTTTCTATCAATGGCCATTCTTCCGCCTCGGGCATTGCAGGTTCTGGAATGTAAGATGCTACCGAGCTGCCAAACAACGACGATTGCGAGCTATTTTTGGTGTTTTGGTAGTCGTTTCCGTATTTGATCAGGCGCTCTACTCCGGTTAAAAGCCCGTTCTCTGTTTTGGCAAAAAATTGTGCGCGCTTCAGTTTAAACTCATCAAAAGCGCCGCCATAAACCAGGTTCTCGTACGATTTCCGGTTTACCGACCGCGTGTTGGAGCGCTGTGCAAAATCGTAAACACTGATATAAGGGCCGCGCTCGTTGCGTTCCTCTATAATACTTTCTACCGCTTTTTCGCCAACGCCCTTTACGCCCGCCATCCCAAATCGGATAACACCTTTTTTACTTGCGGCAAAGGCCATATCACTTTCGTTAATATCTGGCCCCAAAACCTCTACCCCCATACGGCGGCATTCTTCCATAAAGAAGGTGATCTTCTCCATGTTGTTCTGGTTATTTAGTACCGCCGCCATGTATTCTGCCGGGTAATGCGCCTTTAAAAAAGCCGTTTGGTAGGCCACAAAAGCGTAACAGGTAGAGTGCGATTTATTGAACGCATATTGGGCAAATGCCTTCCAGTCCGTCCATATTTTGGTAAGTTTATCTTTAGCGTGGCCTTTGGCAATAGCACCATCCATAAACTGGGACTCCATTTTGTTGAGGATCTCAATTTGCTTTTTACCCATCGCCTTACGCAAAACATCGGCATCGCCCTTACTAAAACCGGCCAATTTTTGCGACAAAAGCATCACCTGTTCCTGGTATACGGTAATACCATAGGTTTCGCCCAGGTATTCCTCCATATCGGCCAAATCGAACACAATAGGTTCCTGGCCGTGCTTACGTTTAATAAAGTTGGGTATATACTCTATTGGGCCCGGGCGATACAGAGCGTTCATGGCTATCAGATCTTCAAATTTATCAGGTTTCAGATCGCGCAGGTACATTTGCATACCATCACTTTCAAACTGGAAAGTGCCATTGGTATCGCCACGCTGGTAAAGCTCGTAGGTTTTAACGTCATCAAGCGGAATGTAATCAATGTCGATATGAACATCATGATTCAGCTTGATCATGCGCAGCGCATCCTTAATAATGGTCAAGGTTTTCAGGCCCAAAAAGTCCATCTTAATTACACCTGCATCCTCAATTACACGGCCATCGTACTGGGTAACCAAAAGGTCGGAGTCCTTCGCGGTGGCAACCGGTACAATGTCTGTTAAGTCGTAAGGCGCGATGATGATACCTGCGGCGTGTACACCGGTATTACGTACCGAGCCTTCCAGTTTTTCTGCTTCGCGAAGCACAATACCTTTTAGTTCGGTTGATTTGTATATCGCCTGCAGTTCGGGTACCTGCTCAATAGCCGTTTTCAGGTTGATCCCCAAGGTGTCAGGCACCAGCTTCTTCAGGGCGTTTACATCAGATAAAGGCATATCCAGCACACGCCCAACGTCCTGTATACTCGTACGGGCGGCCATGGAGCCGTAGGTAATGATCTGCGCTACCTGGTTCTTGCCATATTTATCAACTACATAATCGATAACTTTTTGGCGCCCGGCATCATCAAAATCCGTATCAATATCGGGCATCGATTTACGATCGGGGTTGAGGAAACGCTCGAACAGGAGGTTATACTTCAGCGGATCGATATTGGTAATACCGGTACAATAGGCCACCACCGACCCCGCCGCCGATCCACGGCCAGGGCCAATGAACACGCCCATATCGCGACCGGCCCTGATGAAATCGGCAACGATGAGGAAGTACCCTGCAAATCCCATGGTGCGGATAGTGAAGAGCTCGAAGTTGATTCGTTCTTCCGCCTCGGGGCTAATATCTATATAACGTTCCTTGGCCCCCATAAAGGTCAGGTGCTTCAGGTACTCCCACTGGTTAAGGGTGTCCGCGTCGGGCGTCATATCACTGTGGATCTTAAACTCGGGCGGGATAATGTAATTGGGCAACAGGATGTCGCGCTTTAATTTCAGTACATCCACCTTATCAACAATCTCCTGAGTATTATCTAATGATTCGGGGATATCCGAAAACAGCTTGCCCATTTCGGCCTGCGTTTTAAAATAGAACTGGTCGTTAGTGAAACCGAAGCGATAGCCCTTGCCACCCTCCTCGTCGGTAGCTATGGGCGTGCTTTGCAGGTCGCCGGTGTTTACGCAAAGCAAAATATCATGCGCGTTGGAGTCCTGCTGATCCACGTAGTGCGAATCGTTAGAACAGATCACCTTTACATTATACTTTTTGGCAAATTTAGCCAGCACAAGGTTCACTGTGTTTTGCTCGGGGATATCGTGGCGCTGCATTTCTATGTAGAAATCTTCGCCAAACAGATCCAGCCACCATTTAAACTCTATTTCGGCGGCGGCCTCGCCATCCCGCAAAATTGCCTGCGGTACCGAAGCGCCCAGGCAACATGTTGTAGCTATAATGCCTTTATGATATTTGAGAATAAGTTCTTTATCTATACGTGGCCATTTGCTGTAAAGGCCTTCCATATATCCGAGAGAACAAAGCTTGATTAGGTTTTGGTACCCCTCGGCGTTTTTTGCCAGCATCAGCTGATGGTAACGCTTATCCTTTTTCTCCTTGGTAAATTGCTTTTTATGCCTGTCGTCTACCACGTAAAACTCGCAGCCCACAATGGGCTTTACGCCATGCTTGCCGGCTTCTGCCACAAATTTAAACGCGCCAAACATGTTCCCGTGGTCGGTAATAGCCAGGGCCTTCATACCATCGGCAGCGGCTTTTTTGTATAACTTGGTTATATCGGCGGCTCCGTCGAGTAATGAAAACTGGGTATGAACGTGTAAGTGCGAAAATTCTGGCATAGTATCTTTCTCTCCGTATCGTGTAGATTACAAATTTATCAAAAATCGAAAGGCGGGTGTACTGTTGTCTACGGATTTTTTTATCAACACAAAAAATGACTAAGGAGTGGGTGAAAAAATCAGATAGCTTACGCTTTAATACACGTGGTTGTGTAATTTTTACATTACAAGTTCAAAATCACACATTTTCTCAGCTAAAAGATTGATTTTCAAAAAACATTCTCCTTTTCAAGGTGTTGGCAAAGTATTAAAACAAGCGGCATTTTCTTTGTAATATAAAAGTTTAACCTCAACCCATTGCAGATTTGGAACGATTTGGACGTATAGCCCTCAAAACAATTCTTTGGATAATTGCAAGCATCATTTTTTTGGTGTTGCTTGTGGTTATTTTAATACAGGTGCCCGCTGTACAAAATTATGCTAAAGACAAGGCGGTAACCTTCTTACAAAATAAAATTCACACCAAAGTAGAGATAGGCCACATTAGCCTGGGCCTGCCAAAATTGTTGGTGCTTGAAGATGTTTATTTTGAAGACCAGAAGAAAGACACCCTGATTGCAGGCGATAAACTAAAAGTAGATATCACCCTGCTGAAACTTCTTAAAAACAAGGTTGAGATAAATGAGATAAACCTGGAAGGTATTACGGCCAAAATTAGCCGCGGACCTGATAGCCTGTTTAACTTCGATTACATCATCAAAGCTTTTGCAGGGGAACAGAAAAAAGAGGTTAAGCCTACCGATACGGCATCTACCATGAAATTCTCTATCGATAAGATAATCCTGGATAAAATCAACGTTGCCTACAAAGATGTTACCACCGGCAACAATGTGCGATTCCTGCTTGGCCATTTTGATACCCGTATAAAGGATTTCGACCTGGATAAGATGAAGTTCACCATCCCGAAGATAAACCTGAGTGGGGTGGACGCGAAGATCATTCAAACACCTGCCGGTTCCTCCATTGCACAGACGGCTACCGTTGATACAGCGGTTACACCGCTGAATATGGACCTTACCCTCGGAGAAATAAATGTTGACAAAGTAAAGGTTGATTACCGCAGCAAGGAAATGGCGGCATCTGTAAACCTGGGTAAGTTTTTAGTGAACATGGATAAGATAGACCTCCGCAATCAGCACGTAGGCGTTAAATCTATCGAGCTAAGCAACACGGATGCCGGATTGATATTTGAAAAACCAAAAACTGTAGCTAAAGCGGTGGGCCAGGCCATTAAAAAACTGGATACACTGGTTTCGGTAAGGCAAACTGCAAAAGGCTGGACTGCCGATTTGGGCAAGATAACCCTGGTAAACGATAATATTAAATTTGATAACGACGCGCAAAAAGCCCTGCCACGCGGGCTGGACTTTGCGCACATGAATATCAAAAACCTGAATGCGGATGTAGAGAAGATAGCCTATAACCCGGATAGCTTATCGGGCAGGGTAAACTCTTTCACCTTTAGCGAGAAGAGCGGCTTGAAGATAGATAAGTTTCACACCACCTTCTTCTACGGGCCAAAAAGCGCTTATTTGAAAGATCTGTTGGTAGAAACCCCGAGATCCGTTATTCAAAAAGAGTTGGAAGTTGGTTACCCGTCCATCGAATCGTTAACAAAAGACCTGGGGAAGCTGAGCATCAACGCCAATTTGGATGGCAGCAAATTAGGGCTGCACGATATACTGCTGCTGATGCCAACCATGGCATCTATGGAGCCATTTAAATCGTCGCCCAATACCGTTTTAAAAATTAACGGCAGGGTTAACGGCACGGTAGATAACCTGCGCATCCCCAATTTAGAACTAAGCGGCTTTGGCAACACCTACGTAAAAGCGTCCGCAGTTGCAAAAGGCCTGCCCGATGTGGACAAAGCCTACTTGGACCTTACTGTTAACGATTTCCGCACCAGCCGCAGCGATATTGTTCGCCTTGTGCCAAAAGGTACCATCCCGCCGAATGTAAGCATCCCCGAAAATATGAACCTGAGGGGTACTTTCAAGGGCAGCATGAAAAACTTCAGCACCAAAATGAACCTGCGCAGTAGCTATGGCGCGGTAGATTTGGTAGCCGCCATGAAAAGCGGCAAACGCAAAGGCAGCGAAACGTATTCGGCCGATATCAAGGCCAACAACCTGAATGTGGGTGCGCTAACCAAACAACCACAAATGGTGGGCATGGTTACCATGAGCGCCAACATCAGCGGCGCCGGGCTCGACCCCAAAACCGCCAGTCTGAAGTTTAACGGCAATGTGGCAAGCGCTTACGTTAAAGGTTACACCTACAAAAACCTGGCAGTAAAGGGCACAGCCCGTAATGGCGCTTACGTGGCTAACGCCCGCATGATAGACCCTAACATCAACTTTAGGCTGGATGCCAAGGCTAATATGAATAAGAAATACCCATCGGTAAATGCTACGCTGATGGTAGATAGTATCGACCTGCAAAAACTGGGCTTTACCAAAACAGTAATGCGTTTCCATGGCAAGATAGTGGCTGATGTACCCACCGCCGACCCCGATTACCTGAACGCGAACATCCTTGCTACAGATCTATTGGTTAACAACGCCGGGCAGCGCATTAATTTAGATACTGTAAGCCTCATCTCAACCGCTAATGCCGATAGCAGCAGCCTCCGTTTAAAAACTCCAATATTTTACGCCCACATGGGTGGCAAGTATAAATTGACCGAAGTTGGCCCCGCAGTAATGGATGTGATCAACAAATATTACAATACCAACCTGGTAAGTAAAACGCCGGCGGTAAAAACCAAATATTCGCCGCAGCAATTTACGTTTGATGCCAGGATGGTAAAAACGCCGCTGGTAGAAAAATTCGCGCCCGACTTGAAACAACTCGACCCTGTTTTGATCAATGGTCGTTTCAACAGTACCACTGGCGAACTGGTGGTGAATGGCTCGATGCCAAAAACAATCTACGGCACCAACACGATTAATAATGCCAAACTTGCCATCAACACCGGCAACAATACCCTTAATTATAGCTTAACGGTTGACCAGGTAAAGGTTGGTACATCATTAGATATCCTTTACCCAAGCATCACCGGTGCGGCGCAAAACAATAAGCTTGGCCTTAATGTGCAAGTGCGCGATGCGGCTAAAAAAGAACGCTACCGGGTAGCGGGCGTGTTCAGCGTGATCCCGGACGAGTATCAGTTCAGCTTTTTACAGGATGGCGTACTGCTGGATTATACGCCATGGGCCGTTAACCCCAGCAATGCCCTTGCCTTTGGCAACAAAGGAATACTGGCGCGCAACTTTAGCTTAACCAATAGCAACCAGGTTTTAAGCGTTAACAGTAACTCGGGTGAATATAACTCCCCTATCACGGTAGATTTTAAGAACTTTAAAATTGAAACCATCACCAAAATGGCCAAGCAGGATTCGTTATTGGTGGGCGGTACAATAAACGGCAACGCGGTGGTGAGTAATTTTCAAAAATCGCCAACGTTTGAAGCCGCTATAAACGTAAGCGATTTTAACTTTAAAGGCGATACCGTTGGTAACATCGCCCTGAAAGTAAACAACCAAACCGCCAATGCCTACGCCGCGCAGATGAGCATCACCGGCAAAGGCAACCAGGTAGACCTGAACGGCATGTACTACACCCTACCCGAAAGCCGCTTCGATCTGAACCTGAATATTGTGAATTTGGGGATGAAGAGCATCGAAGGCTTCAGCTTCGGCAGCATCCGCAATTCCAGCGGCAATATTACCGGGCAGCTTAAAATCACAGGCACAACGGCAGCGCCCGCCGTACGGGGGAACATCAACTTTAATAAGGTAGGGTTTAACGTATCCATGCTCAATTCCTATTTTACCATGCCGCAGGAAAGCATTACGTTCAATGATGAAGGCATCCGCTTTAACGATTTTACCCTCGTAGATTCTACTGGCAATAAGGCCATTGTAACGGGCTCGGTATTCACCAAAACCTATACCGACTTTAAATTTGGCATGGATATCCGGATGAATAATTTCCGGGTGATCAACTCTACCAAAGCCGATAATCAACTCTTCTATGGTAAATTATTTATGGATGCCAACGTGAAGGTACGCGGAGATATGGCTAAACCCGTTGTTGATGCTACCCTTACCGTGAACGAAAAAACAGATATGGTTTTCGTTCTCCCCACTACCGACCCCGGCGTGGAAGACAGGAAAGGCGTTGTTGAATTTATAGACCAAAGCGCGCCAAAAATGGATTCGATATTATTGGCACGGCAATTGGATTCGTTAAAGCAATCTGAAATTACCGGGCTGGATGTGAACGCCACCGTAAACATCGACAAGAACGCCAACTTTACCATTGTAATAGACGAACGCAACGGCGATGTGGTTCACTTAAAAGGCGAGGCCCACCTGAGCGGCGGCATAGACCCGAGCGGGAAAATGAGTTTAACCGGCACGTATGTGGTAAACCAGGGATCGTACAATTTATCATACGCTACGGTTAGTCGCAAGTTTAATTTTAAACAAGGCAGCACCATCACCTGGACGGGCGACCCTACCAGCGCTAATATTGATCTGACCGCGATTTATGTGGCCAACGTGCCACCGATAGACCTGGTTGCAAACCAATTAGGTGATGTAAACAATACGCAATACAAGCAAAAACTACCGTTTAACGTAAACCTTAACCTGCGGAATGAATTGCTAAAGCCCGATATCAGCTTTGATATCACCCTGCCCGATAGTAATTATAATGTATCTGGCGAGGTTACTACCACCGTTAACACCCGATTGAACCAAATACGGCAGGATCCCAACGAACTGAATAAACAGGTATTGGGCGTACTGGTGCTCGGCCATTTCATCGGCGATAACCCGTTACAAAGTCAGGGTGGCAGCGCAGGTGTTGAAGGTGCAATTCGCAGCAGCGTAAGCAGCCTCCTGTCCGATCAGTTGAACAGCCTTGGAGCTGGTCTGATATCCGGTGTAGACCTTAATTTCGGCTTAACTTCCGGGCAGGATTATTCTTCCGGCACGGCACAAAACCGAACGGACCTGAACGTTGGCGTATCCAAACGTTTCCTGAACGACAGGCTAACGGTGTCCGTGGGCAATAATTTTAACCTGGAAGGCGCGCAGGCCGGGCAAAAAACATCCAATATTGCCGGTAACGTATCAGTAAATTATAAGCTGAGTAAGGATGGCCGCTACACCCTGCGTGCTTACCGAAAGGATGAATACGTGGTGATACAGGGCCAGATAGTGGAAACAGGACTGGGCTTCTCCTTAACTGTTGATTACAACCGCTTCCGCGAGATATTCCGCAAGCGTACCGAGGAAGAGAAGGCCATGCGTAAGCGTTACCAGGAGGAACAAAAAATAAAAGACGAGCAGGAGAAAGCTTCGCAGCAAAAAGATAAAGAAGACAGAACCAGGACCCAGACCACAACTATACAATGATAAAGCATCTTAAATATTTATTATTCCTTTCACTATTCGTGAGCGCTTGCAGTACCACCAAGTATTTGCCAGCCAATGAAAAATTATATACTGGTAGCTCGGTAAAGGTAGAAGATAAAGACATTAAAAAAAGCGATGCCAAGGCCATCAGCAGTGAGTTGAACGCCACTGTGCGCCCGCAGCCAAACTCATCGTTATTGGGGTTACGTATCAAACTTTGGCTTTATTATAAAACAAAAGCACGTAAAGGCTTTATCCAAAAATTCTTTAGCAAGTACGGCGAGCCGCCTGTATTGACAAGCCAGGTGAACCTTGAGAAGAACAGTACCATTATGCAAAACCGCCTGCAAAACGAGAGCTATTTTCAAGCAACCGTTAGGGGCGATACCATTGGTAAGAAGAGAACAGCCAAAGCGGAATTTATAGTAAATGCCGGCCCATCTTATACCATTCGGAGTGTGGCCTTCCCCGTAGCTACCGATAACAGTTTAGATACCGCTGTAAGGGGCACCATGAAAGAGTCTCTTTTAAAGGTTGGCGACAAGTATAACCTGGACGTTATTAAATCGGAACGGATCCGCATAGATGCCCGCCTCAAAGAGAAAGGATTCTTTTTCTTCGCGCCCGAGCAGTTGATCATCAAGGTAGACAGCACCATCATCAATCATCAGGTCGACTTGATCGTAAGCATTAAACCCACCACACCGGAAAGGGCACGCGAGATCTACACTATCCGCAATATTTACGTGTATCCAAATTACTCCCTGCGCGATACTTCGTTAAAACTGAATCAGGCACAATTTTACCGCTGGTATAATTTAATAGATCCGCGTAAAACGGCAAAACCCTACCTGTTTGCCAATACGGTACTATTGCACCCCAACGATACGTACAGCCGCACCACGCACAATAACTCGCTTAACAGGTTTATCAACCTGGGGCCTTATCAATATGTAAAAAACCGTTTTGAAGATGTTACCCCTGATTCGCCAAAGCTGGATGTTTACTACTTTTTAACACCGTACAAACGCAAATCGTTACAATTGGAACTATTGGGGCGCACCACATCGGCAAGCTATACCGGCTCGCAAATAAACCTTAACTGGAAAAACAGGAACGCATTTAAAGGCGGGGAGCTGTTAACCGTAACCTTATTTGCCAGTACCGATGTGCAGGTAGGCGGCAGCAACGGCGGGTTCAACGTTTTTCAATATGGTATTCAACCATCCATTTCCTGGCCGAGGATCATTGGGCCATTCAATATTAAGGCGGATAACGCTTACATACCGCGCACTACGCTTACGCTTAATTATACGTCGGTAGTCCGAAGTAAGTTATACTCGCTCAATTCGTTCAGCGGCTCTTTCGGGTATTCGTTTAAAACCAATGTACATAAACTGAACGAGTTTAATTTACTGGAGATAACCTACGTAAAGCCACGTAACGTTAGTGACCTTTATACGGATAGCATCAACAACCCAAACAACCGTAACCCGGCGCTTAAGCACGTTATCGACCCGCAATTTACGTGGGGACCAAGCTATGCGTACACATTTGATAACACTACCGAAGATTACCGCACCAACAGTATTTTCTACCGTGGAAAAGTGAGCCTGTCTAACAATATCTACGGCCTGTTAACCGGTGCCGATACACTGGGCGGTAAGGCAAAAACTTTTCTGGGCTCTACTTTTAACCAGTATGCTAAAGTGGAGACCGAGCTACGGTATTTTCATAAAATGGGAACCGGCAGTAAAATTGCTGCAAGGGTATTGGTTGGCGTTGGGCTGCCTTATGGCAACTCTACTATTCTGCCCTACAACCAGCAATTCTTTATCGGCGGGCCTAATAGTTTAAGGGGCTTTAGGGCACGGTCTATAGGCCCCGGTACCGTAGACGCAAGTTCGTTAAACGGGGGCTTCATTGCCGATCAATCGGGCGATATTAAGCTTGAGGCTAACCTGGAGTACCGCGTTAAACTCTTCAGCATTGTTTACGGCGCTTTGTTTACCGATGCAGGTAACGTTTGGAATGCCAAGCCACACCAGGCAGGCGGTACGTTCGGCCCTAACTTTTTGAGTCAGTTAGCGGTGGATGCAGGCTTTGGTTTAAGGTTTGATGCTACGGTACTGGTATTGCGTACAGATCTTGGTTTCCCGCTGGTGACACCATATAGCACCAACGGTGCCAGCCGCAGCATAAGCCCAAGCTTTAAAAACGCTATACTGAACATCGCTATCGGCTATCCTTTTTAATAATTACGAGTTAGTGATTGTAACTGATCGGGGTTTACCGCGTCAAACAAATGAACTAACGAACTGGTGAACTAATGAACAAAATATCCGTTCCGCTGCACATGATAGACTTGCACAAAGATGGCTTCCATCCCCTGCTGGACATCACCCTTTTTAACAAACCGTTTAAAGTGGTGCTGGATACCGGCGCATCACGCACCGCTTTCGACCATGAGCTGCTTTTAGCGGCCAATGAAGATGCTCCTATTATCGCCAGCGAACGGCTTTCTACCGGGCTGGGCACTAATACCATGCAGTCTGCTACCGCTATAATTAACAATGTTTGGATAGGCGAATTACTGATCGATGAAATTGAGGTAGCCGTACTCGACCTATCTACCATCAACATCGCCTACCGCGAATTGGGCCACCCCGAAGTTTTAGGCGTTATAGGTAGCGATATCTTGGTGAAATATAAGGCGGTTATAGATTTTGGGAAGAAGGTACTGGTTTTAAAGTAGCGAAAAACCGTCCCGTTATCGCCACATCGTTTTGCAAGGAACAAAGCAATCTCCCGACAGATCTGTAGACGATAAGCATTGCTTCTGCAATATTCAACGGTTGTTAAGTCCATAAAAAATGATGGAGAACTTTAAACGCCTTTGGCCTCCGCATACCGCCTCCTCCACATTAACGCGGCGAAAATAATGAGCGTTGCGATCCCGAGCCCGATAATAATATAATTGTTGGCTTTTTTAATACCACCTACCTGGTTGGGCACGTACATCCTCTTAGCGTCCCTGCTATACATCTGGCAGGTTTGAATGCGCAGATCGATCAATTTGTCATCATACCCATATTCCTTTGCCAGCTGATAATCAGCAAGTGCAACCCTATAATCTCCGCGGAGGAAGGTTATATTACTCAAATCAAATAACAACTGCGCTACTATTTTATCCTTCGGTTTTACAAAGGAGATCCTTTCATTCAATTGATAATATAAAGCACTGGATAACGAGTCTAAACTTTTCATCCTTAGTGCTGTACGGGGTATGCTATCCGTTCCAAAATCGGTATTTAATAAAAATTGAGAATTGATAAGCTGCCGGCCGCCAAGTTTTGCTTTGAGGATATTGACATGTATCCACTCCGAATCAAAATGCGAATCTTCATTGAGTTTTACTGCTTTCTCTATCCAAAATAATGCTTGCTTGTTTTGCCCGTCCAATTCGTAGGCAGTGCCAATATTAGATGCAGTGGAATAGCGGTCGGGTTCCGTCATTTCAATTTCCTGGTAAAGGGCGATGGCTTTTTTATACTCGCCAAGTACGACAAGCACAAGTCCCTCGTCAGATAAGTATCGGATATCGTTTTTTAATCTATATAAACTATCAAGTTCGCGAACATACCTTTTGATATGATTTCTTCTTTCCCCATCGAAAAAATAGTGCCCGCGTGGCGTATCATCCACCCGGTCGGTATACAAAAACGCGTGGTTGCCCAATACGTACACTTCGCCATTTAAGCAGGCAAAGCTTTTACCCAAAAAGCAAAGGGTGAGTATAATTACAAATGCAACTTTTTTCATGGTTTGTGATAAGGTATTTAAACTTACGCATTAGTATCTGAATACGAAGAAGCGAAGTAAGCATTTTTGGAATTTTAGGCATTTGTTTTCCCCACCGTCACACATCGTCAATTGCAAACGATAGCGGCAATTGACGGCAGCAAGAGCCGGTGTGCAAGCAAGCCCTGGAGGTAAGATTGCTCTTGTCCCGAATTAATAGTGGCAAACAAAAAAGCCCCGCTTAAAAGCGAGGCTAAATGTTAAAAGATGGAAGCATCTGCACAGTTTTACAGATAGCTATCAGTATTGCATCCCGAACGTTCGGGACACATCCAATTAGATATCTATACGTGCGTACTTAGCGTTCTTTTCAATAAACTCGCGGCGTGGGGCAACTTCATCACCCATCAGCATGCTAAAGGTATGGTCGCACTCGGCAGCGTTTTCAATACTTACCTTTTTAAGGGTACGGTTAGCCGGGTTCATGGTGGTATCCCATAACTGCTCGGCATTCATCTCGCCCAAACCTTTGTAACGCTGTATATGTACGCTATCTTCTTTACCTTGTCCTTTTAGGCGTTGCACAGCTATATCGCGTTGCTCGTCGTTCCAGCAGTATTCAAATTCTTTACCTTTTTTAACCTGGTAAAGCGGTGGCGAAGCGATATAAATGTAGCCGTACTCTATCAGCTCCTTCATGTAACGGAAGAAGAAGGTTAATATCAGCGTGGTAATGTGCGATCCATCCACGTCCGCATCCGTCATTACTACAATTTTATGGTAACGTAGCTTGGCAATATTAAGCGCCTTGGCGTCCTCTGGGGTACCAATGCTTACCCCCAAACCGGTGAACATATTTTTTATCTCTTCGTTCTCGTAGATCTTGTGCTCCATGGCTTTCTCCACGTTCAGGATCTTACCACGTAATGGTAATATCGCCTGGAACTCGCGGTTGCGGCCCTGTTTGGCGGTACCACCCGCCGAGTCACCCTCTACCAGGTAAAGTTCACATAATGCAGGGTCGCTATTGGCACAATCAGATAGCTTGCCCGGTAAGCCCGAACCGCTCATCACACTCTTGCGTTGCACCATTTCGCGGGCCTTACGGGCAGCGGCACGTGCAGTAGCAGCAAGAATAACCTTCTGAACAATCATCTTAGCTTCCCTTGGATTTTCTTCCAGGTAGTTACCCAAAATTTCGCCAACCGCAACGTTTACGGCACCACTCACCTCGCTGTTACCCAGCTTGGTTTTGGTTTGCCCTTCAAATTGCGGCTCCTGTACTTTTACCGAAATTACGGCGGTTAACCCCTCGCGGAAGTCGTCCCCGGTTATTTCAACCTTCATGTTTTTCAGGAGGCCGTTTTTATCGGCATACGCTTTTAGGGTGCGGGTTAGCCCCATACGAAAACCCGCCACGTGGGTACCACCTTCAATGGTATTAATGTTATTCACGTAAGAGTGTACATTCTCTATATACGTATCGTTGTACTGTAAAGCGAGTTCTACAGGTATACCCTGCTTAATGCCTTCCAGGTAAATTGGCTCGGGGATGATAGCCGTCCTGGTCCCATCCAGGTATTTAACAAACTCTTTTAAGCCGCCTTCCGAATAGAAATCTTCGGTAGGGTATGTGCCGTCTTCGTTGGCATCGCGCTCGTCTGTTAACGATAAGCGGATACCCTTATTTAAAAAGGCCAGTTCGCGCAAGCGTGCGGCAAGAGTATCGTATTTATATTCGGTAGTAAGTGCAAAAATTTCGGCATCCGGTTTAAAAATGATAGTGGTACCGCGTTTATCGGTTTCGCCAATGGTTTTTACATCAAACAAAGGTTTTCCCTTTTCGTATTCCTGCGTCCAGATCTTACCTTCACGGTAAACTAAAGCGGTTAAGTGTATCGATAGCGCGTTAACGCAACTTACCCCAACGCCGTGTAAACCGCCTGATACCTTGTAGGTATCCTTATCGAATTTACCGCCGGCGTGCAATACCGTCATTACAATTTCTAATGCAGACCGCTTCTCTTTGGTAGTAATACCCGTTGGGATACCACGGCCATTATCCGAAACTAAAATGGAGTTGTCTTTCTGAATAACCACCTTAATGGTATCGCAATGGCCGGCAAGCGCTTCATCTATCGAGTTATCTACCACCTCGTAAACCAAGTGGTGAAGCCCTTTTACGCCCGTATCGCCAATGTACATCGATGGCCTTTTACGTACGGCCTCTAAACCCTCTAAAACCTGTATATTATCTGCTGAGTAGTTCGATTTATCCTGATTTTCTTCGCTCATAATTTATCTAAAACAATAACGTACTCCGGGGTGGAGTTTTATATGCAAAAGTACGGTTTTTGATGCACATATACATCATTATTAGCACTAATGTGGATAAATATGACCCATAATAAACATCCTTTTTAGGGTTAGGAAACTTCATACGAAAGTTTATCTTTGTCAAAATTTTTTTTAGATAAACAGAATGAAAATCAACGCGTCAATCGTTACAAAATCAGTTTTGGCAATAGCACTGGCAGCAGGCGTAACTGCGTGCAACCAAAATAAAACTGCCGACAAACCTGCAGCAGCAGCAAGCACTACAACATCAGCTGGAACACATGAAATAGTGTTCATTAACCAGGATACACTTGTTGCTAAATATGACTATTTTAATGATATGTCTAAACGCCTGGAAGATAAAGCCAAAGTAGCACAGGCCGATGTACAGTCTCGCCAGCAGGCGGTACAACGCCGATATGCAGAATACCAAAAGGATGCTGCGACAATGCCTGCAGATAAACGTGCAGCAACAGAGCAACAACTGCAACGTTCGGGCCAGGAGTTTCAGCAGTATCAGCAAAATGCAGGTGCACAGGTTCAGCAGGATCAAGCCAACGAACAAAATAAATTCTACGAAAAATTGGCTGCGTTTACCAAAGCTTACGCTAAAGAAAAAGGCTACAAAATGGTATTAACTTTCACCCGCGCCAACACAGGTATGCTTTACGGCGACCCAAGCCTGGATGTTACCGCTGATGTTATTAAAAGACTTAATGACGATTACGCAAAAGACAAGAAATAATTTCTGGATGTGCAGATGCGTGGATATGCGGATGTGCAGATTAGAAAATGAACAAATAATAAATAATATTAAAAAAGAAAACCCCGGCCATTGGTTGGGGTTTTTTGATTTATAGAGGAAGATAAAAAACGACGGATATGGGACACGAGGATTTTATGCAGATGGCGATAGACCTATCGGAATATAACGTAAAACAGGGCTTGGGCGGCCCCTTTGGTGCCGTAATAGTAAAAGACGGCATGGTGATAGCCCGCAGTGCCAATAAGGTGGTACCCACCAACGACCCAACCGCACATGCCGAAGTATCTGTAATACGCCTCGCCTGCCAAGAAATGGGCACTTTTAATTTGGAGGGCTGCGAGATCTACACCAGCTGCGAACCCTGCCCGATGTGCCTGGGTGCTATCTACTGGGCCCGCATCAGCAAAATATATTACGCCAATACCAAGGCCGATGCCGCCGCCATCGGTTTCGACGACCATTTTATTTACGACGAATTGGAACTACCCATGGAGAAGCGCAAATTACCCTTTGAACAATTAATGCGCAACGAAGCGCAACCGGCATTTAAGCATTGGAAATCGATAGAGGATAAGGACGAGTATTAAAAATCGTATTTGTTATCCTGAGCGAGAGCGAGGGATTTGATAGCGAACTTTGCATACACCGATGTCTGTCGGCGAATAGATGCTTCGCTATCGCTCAGCATGACAAGGTTTTTTCAAACCCGAATGACGGTGTCTCCACCGCCATTCGCCAAGTAACAATTTAGCTGATCAGCGATTTCACCAACTCCTCCAGATCGTTCAAATACAACATATTCGGACCATCGCTAAGCGCGTGGTCAGGGTCTGGATGGGTTTCGATGAAGTAGCCGGATGCGCCGAAGGCACGGGCCGCATGGGCCATGTTGGGTACAAATTTGCGGTCGCCGCCGGTTTTACCACCTGCACCGCCGGGACGCTGTACCGAGTGGGTACAATCCATGCAAACCGGGTAGCCAAATTCTTTCATATCGGCAATGTTCCTGAAATCTACCGCCAGGTTATTGTAGCCGAACGAGTTGCCGCGTTCTGTTAGGATGACCTGCTCGTTGCCGGCTTCTTTCACCTTTTGCGCCGGGTAATACATATCCTGCCCTGATAGAAACTGTGCTTTTTTCACATTCACTACCTTGCCGGTTTGCGCGGCCGCTACCAGCAGATCCGTTTGGCGGCAAAGGAATGCCGGGATCTGCAAAATATCTACTACCTGTGCTGCAATAGCCGCCTGGAACGGCTCATGAATATCAGTAGTGACATCCAAGCCAAATTTTTCCTTCACATTGTTCAGCATTTCTAACCCCTTCTCAATGCCCGGGCCGCGGTAAGCGTGGATGCTGGTACGGTTGGCTTTATCGAACGAGGATTTGAACACCACGGTAATGGGGTACTTGCTTTTCAACTCCGCAGCCTTATCGGCTACAGTGTAAAGCAATTCCTGGTTTTCCATAACGCAGGGGCCAACAATAAAAAAGGGCTTCTCGGTAATGTTTTTATATAGTGCCATTATTCTCTATTTTTTTACGCGCAAGTTCCAGGTCCTCCGGGGTATCTATCCCCTTCTCGAAACCTGTAACTTCTATCATTTTAATTTTATAACCATTTTCCAAAGCCCGCAGCTGCTCCAGTTTTTCAGACCCTTCTAAAAAAGAAACAGGCAGCTGGATAAATTTGCTCAGAAACTCCGCCCGGTAAGCGTAAACGCCCATGTGTTTTTTGTAACCCGAAGGGTCTTCCAATATTTTATCGCGCGAGTATGGGATCCTGAACCTCGAAAAGTACAAAGCGTAACCGTTTACATCGGTAACTACTTTCACCAGGTTGGGATTATGCAATTCGTCCAGTGTTTCTACCGGGGCGCAAACGCTGGCCATGGCGGCATCGCTCTCGCGCAGGGCGGTGATCAATCGGTCGATAATATCGGCATCAAAAAAAGGTTCGTCGCCCTGTACGTTCACCACAATATCGCAGGGAATTTTCTCCACCACTTCCGCAATGCGGTCGGTTCCACTGGGATGTTCTTCGCTGGTCATTAATACGTTTGGCGTAAACTGTTTGCATAGGTTAAACACCACATCGCTATCGGCGGCTATCCAAACTTCCTGGTGCAATTTGGCCCGCATACAGGCCTCGTAAACACGCTGGATAACGGGTTTGCCGCCAAGGTCCAACAGAACCTTATCGGGTAACCTGGTCGATTTTAAGCGGGCGGGTATTACTATGATCGCTTTCATCTGCCGCTTATGCCTGGTTAAATATCTGGTAAACGCCGGTTACCTGGTTATCGCTATTTTGCACCAGCAGTGTGGTTATCTTACGCTCCAACATTAAAGCTTCGGCATCGTAAACCAATTCCTCTTCTTTCACAAAAATGGGATTGGGGTTCATTAGCTCTGAAATGGGCAGTTGGTTAATATCTCCATATTTTACCAATCCGCGCCGCAGATCGCCATCGGTTATAACGCCAAAAACTTCATCTGCTGTACCTACAACCACCATTCCCAATTTCCCTTCGGACATGCGGATGATCAATTGCGTAAAATTTGCACCGGGATCTAAAAAAGGCAGCGCGTCGGTACGCATCAGGTCTTTCACCCGCACTAATAGTTTTCTGCCCAAACGCCCGCCGGGGTGGAACCTCGCAAAATCATCCGGACTAAAATCTCTCGCCGTCATTAACGCCACGGCCAATGCATCGCCCATTACCAATGTAGCCGTGGTAGACGATGTTGGCGCCAGTTCCAGGGGACAAGCCTCTTGCTTAATACCCACATTAAGGTGATAGGTAGCGTTTTTGGCCAGTGTAGAATTGGAGTTGCCTGTGACGGCTATGGATAAATTTTTATGCCATTTTAAAAACGGCACCAACTTTAAAATTTCTTCGGTTTCGCCGGAGTAGGATAGGATGAGGATAATATCATGCTCCCCTACCATGCCCAGGTCGCCGTGGAAAGCTTCGGCAGGGTGCATAAAAAAGCTTTGGGTGCCGGTGCTGGTAAGCGTGGCCGAGATCTTTTTACCGATATGCCCGCTTTTACCCATGCCGCAAACCACCAGCTTGCCTTTCGATTGCAGGATGGCTTCCACCGCTTGCGAAAACTGTTCATCTATCATCGAGGCCACGTGCTGCAGCGACTCAATTTCGATATCAAATACTTTTTGGGCGATACTCTTCATTAGCTAAAAAGATCCGGTATATTTTGGTTTGCAATAATACTCAAAAAAATCAAGCGCCGATTGCGCGTGTTCGCGTTCGCGATAGGGTGCGAACAGCCCGAACAAGCCCGAACAAAGCAATTGATACAGGCTCTGGAATAAGAAATCGTCATTTCTGTGCATCAAAAATGGCTAATTACAACCGTGCATCCACAATCCCCCGCGGTAACACCGATTTGGTATCGTAGATAACGCTCGTCTCACCGTTCGAGATCGCCTTATAATCCAGCGCTAAAAACTCATTGTGGGCTACTGCTAAAACAATGGCGTCGTACTTTTTATCAATGCTTGCGGTTAATGCTATCTGGTACTCATCCTGTACTTTTTCAGCATCAGCCCAAGGGTCGTAAACATCTACGTTCAGCCCAAAGGCTTTCAATTCGGTATAAATATCCACTACCTTGCTGTTGCGCACATCGGCGCAATTCTCCTTAAAGGTAATACCCAGCACCAGCGCGTTGGCATGGCTGATATCATGTCCTTTGGCAACCAGCAGCTTAATTACCTTACCTGCTACAAAGCTGCCCATCTCATCATTTACTCTTCGCCCGGAGAGAATTACCTGCGGCTGATAGCCTAATGATTCGGCTTTGTGCGCTAAATAATATGGGTCCACTCCTATGCAATGCCCGCCAACCAGGCCTGGCTTATACTTTAAAAAATTCCATTTGGTGCCCGCGGCATCCAATACATCGTTGGTATCGATGCCCATCCGGTCGAAGATCAGCGCCAGTTCGTTCACAAAGGAAATATTCACATCGCGCTGCGCGTTTTCTATCGCTTTGGAAGCCTCGGCAACTTTTATACTTGGCGCTTTATGTGTGCCGGCGGTGATGATGGAAGCGTATAGGTCGTCCACTCGCTGTGCAACCTCCGGCGTAGAGCCGCTGGTTACCTTCTTTATTTTGGTAAGCGTATTTATTTTATCGCCCGGGTTGATGCGTTCCGGGGAGTAGCCCGCGAAAAAGTCCTCATTAAATTTCAGTACCGATGCTTTTTCCAGTACCGGGATGCAATCTTCTTCGGTACAGCCGGGGTATACGGTAGATTCGTAGATCACCAGGTCACCGGGTTTCAATACTTCGCCAAGCATTTCAGTTGCTTTTAAAAGTGGACCGAGATCGGGCGCCTTAAACTGGTCGATAGGTGTGGGTACGGTAACAATATAGGTATTGCAATTGCGCAGTTCTTCGGTGTCTGAAGAGAATTTCAAGCCTGCATCAGCCGAATGCTTCAATACTTGCTGCAGGTCGTCTATATTGGCTTCCTGCGTACGGTCGGTGCCGAGGCTCAGCTCCAGGATGCGTTGCTGGTCGATATCAAAACCTAAGACATTATATTTTTTGGCGAATTCGATAGCCAGCGGCAGGCCAACATAGCCAAGTCCTATTATCGCAATTTTAAAATCTTCGCCCGGGTAGGTGTTTTTCATGTAGCGTTGTTAACGCTGCCAACCGCTTTTTGTGCGGCAGCAGGTTATAAAATGCAAAAATAGGGATAAAAAAGGATTTGGTGAGTGATGGGTTATGAGTAGGAGTTATAAAAATCGCCTTTAAACCGTCACGCTGTTTTGGCTAAAGCCACATATATGGATTTTGCCATCCGTCCCCTAAAGGAGACGGCAATAAATGGAGAATAGTATTTTTTTCACATTGCCGTTCGGCTTTAGCCAACGGTTAATGTGAAGTCAAAGAATTGGCTTTAGCCGAAAAAATGGGAAGTAGTGAGCGGCGGCCAAGTGTTAATTATTGTTCCTTCTCCCCTTCCGGCTTTTCAAAAAAGTTATCCTTCAAATCATCGGTTTCGCGGCGGTCGCGTTTGGTGGGGCGGCCGGTACCACGATCGCGTTTTAATACCGGGGCATGGAACATCGATTTAAAGGCCGTAGTTTGTTCTACCGGGGTAATGTCCTGGTAGTAGTCCACCGCTTTTTTGGCATCTACGCGGTTCTCTAACAAGCCGGCTACCAGTATCACTTTACGGTCGGGACCTTTGGAGATCTGGTAGGTTTCGCCGGTGCGTACCTCATGCGATGGTTTAATGTTGGTGCCATTCAGCTTTACACGGCCAGCCTTACAGGCATCAGAGGCCAGCGTACGGGTTTTAAACATGCGGATGGCCCACAAATATTTATCAATTCTTAGTTTTTCTTTTTCAGGCATAATCTTGACAGTACAAATGCAAACAAATCTCCCTAAAAATCCTTTAATTTGACAAAATTTATTTCTGCTGATGATCGAACTAAAAAAAATGATAGAGGATGCCTGGGAAAACCGCAACCTCTTAACTGAAAAAGATTATACCAACGCCATTGAAACGGTTATCGACCGCCTGGACAAAGGCGAGATACGCGTTGCTGAACCCATCGGCAGCCGCTGGCATACTAACGACTGGATTAAAAAAGCCGTTATATTATACTTCCCTACCCGCGAGATGAAGGAAATAAAAACAGGTCCTTTTGTGTTTCACGACAAAATGGCCCTGAAGACCAACTATAAAGAGCTTGGTGTACGCGTGGTACCGCATGGTATTGCCCGTTACGGCGCGTATTTGGCCAAAGGCGTTATCATGATGCCATCGTACGTAAACATTGGCGCTTATGTAGATGAAGGCACCATGGTTGATACCTGGGCAACCGTAGGCTCGTGCGCGCAGATAGGCAAGCATGTACACCTGAGCGGTGGCGTGGGCATCGGCGGTGTGTTAGAGCCTGTACAGGCAGCACCTGTGATCATTGAGGACAACTGTTTTCTTGGGTCGCGTGCTATTGTTGTAGAAGGCGTGCATGTAGAACGCGAAGCCGTTTTAGGTGCTAACGTAGTTTTAACCGCGTCTACCAAAATTATAGATGTTACCGGCCCCGAGCCGATTGAATATAAAGGCCGTGTGCCTGCCCGCTCGGTAGTTATACCGGGGACTTACGCTAAAAAATTCCCTGCCGGCGAGTACCAGGTGCCTTGTGCCCTCATCATCGGCACCCGCAAAGAATCTACCGATAAAAAGACATCATTGAATGATGCTTTGAGGGAGAATAACGTAGCCGTTTAAGTTGTGAGTTTTGAGCAGCGAGTGATGAGTTAAAAAAGAAAGTATTGAGTAATGAGTGTTAAGTAATGGGCGGTGATTTACAGATCGTACATTTTATACTCATTACTTAAAACTCATCAATCGCTACTCAAAACTCACAACCATAACTCACAACTAATGAAGATAGGATACGATGCCAAACGTGCTTTTTTAAACAACACCGGCCTGGGCAACTTTAGCCGCTGGCTGATAAAAACCACGGCAGCACATTATCCCGAAAACACCTACCTGCTTTATACGCCGAAACTTAAACCCAATAAGTGGCGTGATTTTTTCGCGGATTTTACCAATATCAAAACCATTACGCCTGCTGGTAAATACCTTACTGCATTGTGGCGCAGTAAAGGTGTGGTGAGCAACCTTAAACGAGACGGCATCGACATTTATCACGGGTTAAGCTACGAACTGCCTTTAGGCATCGGCCATACCGGTATCAAAACAGTAGTATCTATTCACGACCTGATATTCCTGCGTTTCCCGCAATATTATGGCTGGATAAACCGCCTCATTTATACCGCCAAAACCAAACGCGCCTGCAAAACCGCTGATAGGATTATTGCTATTAGCGAACGCACCAAACAAGACTTGATTGAACTACTAAATATAGACGAAAATAAAATTGATGTAGTTTACCAGGGCTGTGCGCCCGAGTTTGGCATAGAACGATCTTCCGAAGAAAAAGCAGCTGTCAAACAAAAATATAGCCTGCCAGGCAGGTTCATGTTAAACGTTGGCACCATTGAGCAACGTAAGAATCTGATGCTGCTGGCTAAAGCACTGCCTTATTTAAAAACGGCTATCCCTGTGGTAGTGGTTGGTAAAGCAACAGCCTATTTGGATGAGGTGAAGGTATTCTTAACTGCCAATAACCTCACTGATCAAATGCAGTTCAGGCATAAGGTGAGCTTTGACGATCTGCCAGCGGTTTATCAATCGGCAGAATTATTTGTATACCCTTCCCGCTATGAGGGTTTTGGGATCCCAATTTTGGAGGCGTTAGTGTCGTCGGTCCCGGTTATTGCGGCAACTGGTTCCTGCCTCGAAGAAGCCGGTGGCGAATTCAGTCGGTACATAGGACCTGACGATGAAAAAGCACTGGCGAAGCAGATAGACGATGTGTTAAGCAACGACGCAACGCGTCAGCTGATGATAAAAAAAGGGCTTATTTATGCGCAACGGTTTCAAGACCGTAACTTAGCGGCACAATTGATGAATATTTATAAACAAGTGATCGCCCATGCTTAAGGATGAAGTAAACAAAGCATTAAAAGTATTACAGGATGGCGGCATCATCCTTTACCCTACCGATACCATCTGGGGTATTGGCTGCGACGCTACCAACACAGAGGCCGTGCAAAAGATCTTCGCCCTAAAACAGCGCGAAGAAAGCAAAAGCATGATCGTGCTGATTGATAACGATAACAAGCTGCAAAGCTATATTACCGAAGTGCCCGAGATAGCCTATCAACTGATAGAATTTGCGGAGAACCCACTTACACTGGTGATGCCGGGCGCGCGTAATCTCTCCCCCGCCCTAATAGCCGACGACGGCAGCGTAGGTATCCGGGTAAGTAACCACCCTTTTTGCCAGCAACTGATCCAACGCCTGCGCAAACCCATCGTATCTACATCTGCCAATATCAGCGGGCAGCCTTCGCCGGAGTATTTTGCTAAAATAGACCATGATATTATTGATGGTGTTGATTACGTGGTGGATATAGATCAGCACAGTATGGAAAAAAAGTCTCCATCAACCATTATGCGGCTTGACCCTAACGGCAGTTTTGAATTTATTCGCCGTTAATTTTAATATCATTAAATTTGCCCCGTATACCTAAGCCGCTCTGCGGCTTTATTTTTATGAAACAACACCTGCAACACCCGGTATTTTCTGTGATTTCCAGCTTAGCTGCGGGGTTAAACGTGCAGGCGTTTGCCATTGGCGGGTACGTACGCGATATTTTTCTCCATCGCCCTTCCAAGGATATCGATATTGTTGTTTTGGGTAACGGGATAGAATTTGCCGAAGCAGTTGCCGCCAAACTGAACGTAAAAGTTTCGGTATTTAAAAATTTTGGTACGGCTATGCTGCGCTACCAGGATGTAGAAGTGGAGTTTGTAGGTGCCCGCAAGGAAAGCTATCGCTCAGAATCGCGCAAGCCTATTGTGGAGAACGGCACGCTGGACGACGACCAGAAACGCCGCGATTTTACTATCAACGCGCTGGCCATTACCTTGCACCCCGATAATTATGGTGTACTGGTAGATCCATTTGATGGCATTGCCGATATTGAACAAAAACTCATCCGTACACCGCTTAACCCGGTAGAAACTTTTTCTGACGATCCCCTGCGGATGATGCGGGCTATCCGCTTTGCATCGCAACTGAATTTCAGGATAGATGATGAGGCCATAGCGGCTATCAAAAGCAACCTGCACCGCATTAAAATTGTATCGCAGGAGCGCATCTCCGACGAGTTGAACAAGATCATCCTCTCGGCTAAACCATCCATTGGTTTTAACTATTTGTTTGATACGGGCCTGCTGCACATTATCTTCCCACAGATGGTAGCACTTTACGGTGTGGAGATCATCAACGGAAAAGGGCACAAGGATAATTTTTATCACACCCTGCAGGTGCTGGATAATATTTGCGAAACCACCGACGACCTTTGGCTGCGCTGGGCGGCTATTTTACATGATATTGCCAAACCACCCACCAAACGTTTTGAACCTGGCCACGGATGGACCTTCCACGGGCACGAGGATAAAGGCGCGCGTATGGTGCCCAAAATCTTCGCGCAGCTGAAATTGCCGCTGAACGAGAAGATGAAATTTGTACAGAAACTGGTGCAGTTGCATTTAAGGCCTATCGTTTTATCGCAATCCATCGTTACCGATTCGGCCGTGCGCAGGTTGTTATTTGAAGCCGGAGAGGACATAGAGGCGCTGATGCTGTTGTGTAAAGCAGACGTAACTACCAAAAACGAATACAAGGTTAAAAAATATCGTAACAATTTTGAGCTGGTTCTGCAAAAAATAAAGGATGTAGAAGAGCGCGACAGCATCCGAAACTGGCAGCCACCGGTAACCGGATTGGATATTATGCAGCTTTTTGGCATTGGCGAGGGCCGCGAAGTGGGAATTATTAAGAATAAGATCCGCGAAGCGATCCTGGAGGGTGAAATTCCTAACAATAGAGAGGCAGCGATTAATTTTACAATTGAAAAAGGCCAGGAAATTGGCTTGAAAGTTGTTGCAAGCACAAATTGAATAAAAACATTATTATTTTTGACAAAAATTACGAAAAATGGCATTATATAGGTTCAGGGTTACTTTTGAGGATTACGATGATGTAAGCCGGGATATTGATGTAAAATCGAACCAAACATTCGAGGATCTTCACCGCGCTATACACCAGTCTACCGGGTACAGCCCTGAATATTCTTCATCTTTTTATATCAGCAACGATCAGTGGATGAAAGGCGAAGAAATTACCTACCTACCTAACCAGAAAAGGGTCGACAGGAAGATTCCCCTGATGGAAAAGATAAAGCTGAGCAGCTATATCGACGACCCACACCAAAAGTTTTATTACACCTTTAATTTCGACAGGCCTTTTGATTTCCATGTGGAATTAAGGCAGATCATCCTGAACGAAACCCCGGGCGCTACGTATCCACTTGTGGTACGTTCGGCCGGCGAAGCACCGAAACAGTTTGGCAATGTGTTTAACCCTGCCGCGGCAGCGCCTGATGAAGACCTGGATTTCCTGAACGAAATGCTTTACAATCCCGAGGAAACCGAAGATTTTTCTGAGGTAACCGACACGGGTATAGATGACCCTGAAGAAGAAAAGAAAGAGGACGGAGAAGAAGATGAATTTGGCTTTGGCGATGACGACGGCTTTGAAGACGACGAAAAATCAGGCCGCGGAGGTGATTATTAATATCTAACATATTTTCTATTTTAGTCCATGGACCATAGACTATAGACCATGGACTAAATCATGACCAATCAAGTTCGCCCCACCCTCATTGTAATTGCAGGCCCGACGGCTTCGGGTAAAACAGCGGCGGCTATCAAATTAGCACAGCATTTTAGTACGGTGGTGGTATCTGCCGATTCAAGGCAATTTTTCAGGGAGATGTCGATAGGTACCGCTAAGCCTACTGCCCAAGAATTGGCCGCCGCTCCACATTACTTTATTAACTCGCATTCCATTACCGAAAGCTTCTCCGTTGGCGATTTTGAACGGGAATGCCTTGTTCTGCTGGAAGAACTTTTTCAAACACATCCGGTAGTCGTGCTTGCCGGTGGCTCCGGCCTCTACATTAAAGCCATTTGCGAGGGATTTGATGAGTTGCCAACCGCCCATGAAGGCATACGTGAGCGCCTGAACGTTGAGCTTACCGAAAATGGGCTTATTCCGCTGCAGGAACGTCTAAAAGAGGTTGACCCGGTATACTATAATGACGTTGACATTAATAACCCACAGCGCGTAATACGGGCATTGGAGGTTTACGAAAGCTCGGGGCAGCCCTTTTCATCTTACAGAACCGCAAAAACTAATAAACGCACTTTTGATATTATTAAGCTTGGGCTGGATATGCCGAGGGAACTGCTCTACAACCGTATTAACCAGCGGGTGGATATCATGGTTGACGATGGTTTGGTTGCTGAAGCTAAGTCGCTACTACCCTACCGCCATTTAAACGCGCTAAACACCGTTGGGTATAGCGAGGTATTTGATTATTTCGATAGTAAAACTGATTTTCCAACGGCTATCAGCCTCATCAAACAAAATACCCGCCGTTTCGCCAAAAGGCAAATGACTTGGTTTAGGAAGGATAAGGAGATTGTTTGGGTGGATGCGTTGGGGACTGATTTGATGGGGGAAATGTTGGGGGTGATTGGTCAACCGCCTGAATTTCAAAAGAAATAAAGGTTTTCACTGCCGCAAGCGTCCTCGCTTGTGGCCAGTTAGCAGAGCGGCAATGCCTTTAAACGTGCATGGTTTGCATAATGGCAACCTTGCATGCGGGGCACAAGCCGGGGACGCTCGCGGCAGCGGGGCATTAGCTTCTACTGATCCAACAAACTCTGCAAATAAGCTCCGTAGCCGCTCTTGATGTACTTCTGCACCAAAACCTTCAGCTGCTCATCGTCTATAAAGCCCATTACGTAAGCCACTTCTTCAATACACCCTATTTTGCGCGACTGGCGCTTTTCAATCACTCGGACAAATTCGGTAGCATCGCTTAACGAATCAAAGGTGCCGGTATCTAACCAGGCGGTGCCACGGTCCATTACGCCTACCTTTAGGTTACCTTGTTCCAGATAAACGCGGTTCACATCGGTTATTTCGTATTCGCCACGTGGCGATGGGGCTATGTTTTTAGCAATTTCTACCACGCTGTTATCGTAAAAGTATAGGCCCGGTACCGCATATTTGGATTTTGGGGCAATTGGTTTTTCTTCGATAGATACCGCGCGGAATTCAGAATCGAACTCCACTACACCGTAACGTTCCGGATCGGTAACAGGGTAGGCAAATATGGCAGCACCTTCTACGTCGTTAAAACTTTGTATCAGCTTGCTAAAGCCTGAGCCGTAGAAAATGTTATCGCCTAAAACTAAAGCCACTTTATCCTTACCAATAAAATCGGCACCTATTACGAAGGCCTGAGCAAGACCATTCGGGGTTTCTTGTATAGCGTATTGGAATTTACAGCCAAGCTCCTCTCCCGTGCCTAACAGGCGCACAAAACCGGGGTTATCTTCGGCAGTGGTGATAATGAGGATCTCGCTGATACCTGCCAGCATCAAAACCGAAAGCGGGTAGTAGATCATCGGCTTATCATAAATAGGCATCAGTTGTTTACTAATTGCCTTGGTGATAGGATAAAGCCTAGTGCCCGATCCGCCTGCTAATATGATACCTTTCATGGTTGTGAGTGCTTAGTTTTGTTGTTTGAGTTGAGCGATGCAAATCTGCAGGCTCTCTCTCCAATACGGAACTTCGATGCCGAATGCTTTCTTTATTTTAGTTTTATCCATCACCGAATACGGTGGCCTTACAGCCCGTGTGGGGTATTCGCTGGTAGGGATAGGGATCACCTTAACTTCGGTTCCCGAAATTTCGAATATGGCCTTAGAGAAATCGTACCAGGAGGCAATACCCTCGTTGCTATAATGGTAAATGCCGTATGCCTCGCTACCCGATTGAATAATGGTGATGATGCAGTCTGCCAGGTCGATAGCGTAAGTTGGCGTACCAGCCTGGTCGGCAATTATTTTTAGTTCAGGGCGCTCTGCACCCAGCTTAAGCATGGTTTTAACATAGTTGTTCGCAAACTCCGAATAAAGCCAGGCCGTGCGAACAATAAAATATTCATTCAAAAGTGCCGGGATAACTTTTTCGCCGTCAAGTTTGGTTTGGCCATAAACGCTGATGGGTAGTGTTTCGTCGTCCTCTTTTAAAGGAGAGGAAATATCGCCTTTAAATACAAAATCTGTAGAAACCTGTATCAGTTTTGTGCCGTGTTCCCCACACAATTTGGCAATGTTTTCTACCCCTGTTTTATTGATCTTTTCTGCGAGTTCAGCATCGTCTTCTGCTTTATCAACCGCGGTATACGCAGCGCAGTTAACGGCATAGGCTGGCTTGTATTTAGCGAAGAGTTTGCCTAAGCCATCAACATCCAAAATATTGGCTTCGGTTTCGTCCGGGAAAATAAAGAAACCGAGGCCTCTATCTGCGGCTAATTTTTTAAAACATTGCCCTAACTGGCCAGAGGCGCCGAAGATGATGGTTTTACTCATGTATATTATATCTGTTGAACGATGTGTTAACGATTTCAGGATTTAAAAGGTTTCGTTATCGCTCTACGTGGTGTACCAGAAAATCCTGGTAAGCTAAGTTAATACCTTCTTCCAGTTCTGTGGCATAACGCCATCCTTTTTCTGCCAGTTTGCTTACGTCCATTAGCTTGCGAGGCGTGCCATCGGGTTTGCTGGTATCAAAGTCGATATCGCCCTCGTAACCGGTTACTTTTTTAATTAACAGCGCAAGGTCTTTAATAGTAATCTCGGTGCCGCTGCCGATGTTTACCAGGCCCGCCTCATCGTAATTCTGCATCAGGTAATAGCAGGCTTCAGCCAAATCATCGGCAAACAAAAACTCGCGCAGCGGCGTACCTGTTCCCCAAATGGTAACGGTTGGTAAATTCTGTTCCTTCGCCTCATGAAACCTGCGGATCATGGCCGGCAGCACGTGTGAGTTTTGCGGGTGGTAGTTATCATTGTAGCCATACATATTGGTAGGCATTACCGATATAAAGTTGCAGCCATACTGCGCGCGGTATGCATCGCACATTTTGATGCCGGCAATTTTAGCTATGGCATATGGTTCGTTGGTTGGTTCCAGCAGGCCGGTCAACAGGTAATCTTCTTTCAACGGCTGTGGGGCCATCTTTGGATAGATACAGCTTGACCCCAGGAACATCAGCTTTTTTACGCCGTTTAAATAAGCGTTATGGATAACATTGTTCTGGATCTGCAGGTTCTCATACAAAAAATCGGCACGGTAGGTGTTATTGGCTACAATACCGCCCACCTTTGCTGCCGCCAAAAACACGTAATCGGGTTTTGTAGCAGTAAAGAAAGCGGCCACCTGTTGCTGGTCGCGCAGATCGATCTCAGCAGAAGTTCGCAAAATAAAGTTGGTGTAACCCTCTGCCTGCAGCTTGCGGTGTATAGCAGAACCCACCATCCCACGATGCCCGGCAATATATATTTTAGCTTGTTTGTTCATTAATTAAGTTGATAGTCGATGGATCATAGTCAATAGTTAGAAAAATACCCGCAGCTACCATGGACTATAAGCCATGAACCAATTACGCCTGCCCGATAGGCCCGCCAAAAGTCATGGGGAAGGCACCGCCGGTTGGATCGTTGCCTATTTTGATACGGCCATTTACGGTCTCAAATTTCTCCACATTGTCCTCAAGCGCGGTTAGCAGCCTTTTGGCGTGTTCCGGCGTTAGTATTACGCGCGATTTTACTTTTGCTTTGGGTACACCCGGCATTACACGGATAAAATCAAGCACAAACTCCGAACTGGAATGGGTGATAATGGCAAGGTTGGCGTATGTGCCCTCTGCAACTTCTTCAGAAAGCTCAATGTTTATCTGGTTTTCGTTTTGTTGTTCTTCCATGGTACTAAAATAGCAAAGCCTTCCATTTTCATAGAAGGCTTTGCAAAAGTATTTAAAATAATCTGATTAAGCTTCCACTTCCTCAGTTTTTGAAGCCATCAGGCGATCAAATTCTTCCTGAGAACCTACACGGATATTTTCGTATTCGCGTAAACCTGTACCAGAAGGAATTAAGTGACCAACAATAACGTTCTCCTTCAAGCCCAGCATGTTATCTTTCTTCCCTGCTATGGCTGCTTCGTTCAGTACTTTTGTAGTTTCCTGGAACGATGCCGCTGAAATAAACGATTTGGTACCTAACGATGCTCTTGTGATACCTTGCAGCATCGGGCTCGAAGTTGCAGCAATTGCATCCCTTACCTCAACCAGTTGCGCATCCTTACGTTTCAGGATAGAGTTTTCGTCGCGCAGTTTCCTTAAAGAAACGATTTGACCCACTTTTAAGTTGGTTGAATCACCTGCTTCGGTTACAACCTTCTTATCAAACATCTCGTCGTTCTCTATCATAAAGTCCCAGCTATCAACTGCTTCCCTTTCAAGGAAACGAGTATCACCTGCGTCTTCAATGGCAACTTTCTGCATCATCTGGTGAACAATAACCTCAAAGTGCTTATCGTTTATCTTTACACCCTGTAAACGGTAAACCTCTTGTATACCGTTAACCAGGTACTCTTGCACAGCCGCAGGGCCTTTAATAGCAAGGATATCTGCCGGAGAGATAGAACCATCAGATAATGGCATACCTGCTTTAACAAAGTCGTTATCCTGTACAAGGATGTGTTTAGATAAAGGCACCAAGTATTTTTTAACCTGGCCATCTTTACTTTCAATGGTGATCTCGCGGTTACCACGTTTCACGCCACCTAAAGTTACTACACCGTCAATCTCGGTTACTACCGCAGGGTTAGATGGGTTACGTGCTTCAAATAACTCGGTTACACGTGGTAAACCACCTGTAATATCTCGCGTTTTACCGGTTGAACGAGGGATTTTAGCAATAACTTGCCCGGTTTGCAGTTTCTCACCTTCTTCAACAGAAATGTGGGCACCTACCGGGATGTTGTATCCTTTAATGATGTTACCTTTTGTATCAGCTATCTGGATAACAGGGTTTTTTGTTTTATCCCTGGTATCGATAATAACTTTCTCACGGTGACCTGTTTGCTCATCGCTCTCCTCGCGGAAAGTGATGCCTTCCAATACCGCCTCAAAAGTGGTGATACCGGCAAACTCTGATATAATAACCGCATTGTACGGATCCCATGAACAGATACGATCGCCTTTGGCAATTTTAGCGCCATCTTTTACATACAGGTATGAACCGTATGGAATATTGTTGGTAACGATAACCTTGTTGCTACCCGCCTCGATGATGCGGAACTCGCCAGAACGGCCTAATACCACTTCAACAGTTCCTTCGTCGTTTTTGTAATCAACCGTACGTACGTTCTCAAATTCAATGATACCATCAAACCTTGCGTTGATCTGAGATTCAGCCGCGATGTTTGATGCGGTACCACCCACGTGGAATGTACGAAGTGTTAACTGTGTACCCGGCTCACCAATTGACTGTGCTGCAATTACACCCACTGCCTCGCCTTTTTGCACGCGTTTACCGCTTGCAAGGTTACGACCGTAGCATAATGTACAAACACCTCTGCGGCTTTCGCAAGTTAATACCGAACGTATTTCGATACCTTCTAAAGGTGAGTTCTCTATTTTCTTACCAATTTCTTCTGTGATGTCAAGGCCGGCAGATACCAACAGTTCGCCGGTAATAGGGTCATGAACATCATGAAGGGTGGTACGGCCTAAAATACGGTCGTACAATGGTTCAACAATATCTTCGTTATCTTTTAATGCAGTTGTGTAGATACCTCTTAAAGTACCGCAATCTACCGAACCAACGATCATATCCTGCGCAACATCATGCAACCTACGGGTTAAGTAACCAGCATCAGCTGTTTTTAACGCCGTATCTGCCAAACCTTTACGCGCACCGTGGGTAGAGATAAAGTACTCTAATACCGACAATCCTTCTTTAAAGTTAGAAAGGATCGGGTTTTCGATGATCTCACCACCAGAACCTGATTTTTGAGGCTTAGCCATCAAACCACGCATACCTGCAAGCTGACGGATCTGCTCTTTAGAACCACGCGCACCAGAGTCAAGCATCATGTAAACAGAGTTGAAGCCCTGGTTATCGTTGCTCAGGATGTTCATCACATTCGCGGTTAAGCGGTTGTTGATACGTGTCCAGATATCGATGATTTGGTTATAACGCTCGTTGTTGGTAATGAAACCCATGTTATAGTTACCCATAACATCTTCCACTTCTTTAGAAGCCTGGGCAATCAGTGTCACTTTTTCCTCAGGGATATTGATATCCTTCAGGTTAAATGATAAACCACCCTGGAATGCCATACGGAAACCTAACTCCTTAATATCATCAAGGAACTGGGCAGCGCGTGCCATACCGGTCATTTTAACAACCTCGCCGATAATATCACGCAGTGATTTTTTGGTCAACAGTTCGTTAATGTAACCAACTTCTTCGGGCACATGCTCGTTAAATAACACGCGGCCTACAGTAGTTTCAATTATTTTAGAAACGATGATGCCATCGCGTTCTTTAATTCTTCCTTTAACCTTAATAAAGGCGTGCAGATCGATCTTTCTTTCGTTATAAGCGATAATTACCTCTTCAGAAGAATAGAAAGTTAAGCCCTGGCCTTTAACAACGCGTCCTTCATCTGTTTTACGGCCTTTGGTTATGTAGTACAAACCAAGCACCATGTCCTGAGAAGGTACTGTAATTGGGGTACCGTTGGCAGGGTTTAAGATGTTGTGCGATGCAAGCATTAATACCTGGGCTTCCAAAATTGCCGCGTTACCAAGTGGTACGTGTACAGCCATCTGGTCACCGTCAAAATCCGCGTTGAAGGCGGTACAGGTTAACGGGTGCAATTGTATAGCCTTACCTTCAACCAATTTCGGCTGGAAGGCCTGGATACCCAACCTGTGCAGCGTAGGCGCACGGTTTAGTAATACAGGGTGGCCTTTTAATACGTTTTCCAAAATATCCCAAACTAATGGGTCTTTACGGTCAACAATTTTCTTGGCAGATTTTACTGTTTTAACCACACCACGCTCAATCATCTTACGGATGATAAATGGTTTGAATAATTCAGCAGCCATATCCTTTGGTAAACCGCACTCGTGCAATTTAAGGTTAGGGCCTACCACAATTACCGAACGTGCCGAGTAATCCACACGTTTACCCAGTAAATTTTGACGGAAACGGCCTTGTTTACCTTTCAGGATATCCGAAAGTGATTTCAATGCACGGTTACCCTCAGTTTTTACCGCGTTTACTTTACGTGAGTTATCAAATAACGAATCCACAGCTTCCTGCAGCATACGTTTTTCGTTACGTAAAATTACTTCCGGTGCTTTGATCTCGATCAAACGTTTTAAACGGTTGTTACGGATAATTACACGGCGGTAAAGGTCGTTCAAATCAGAAGTAGCAAAACGGCCACCTTCCAATGGAACCAATGGGCGCAATTCTGGCGGGATAACCGGAACGATCTTAACGATCATCCACTCAGGGTTATTCTCAATCCTTGTTTTTGCATCACGGAAAGCTTCTACAACCTGTAAACGTTTCAAAGCTTCGTTTTTACGTTGCTGTGAAGTTTCGTTTGCAGCCTGGTGGCGCAGGTTGTATGATAACTGGTCAAGGTCGAGGCGTTTCAGAAGATCTTCTAAAGCCTCAGCACCCATCTTAGCTACAAATTTCTGTGGATCTTTATCATCCAGGTATTGGTTTTCCTTTGGTAAGGTATCCAATATATCCAGGTATTCTTCTTCGGTCAGGAAATCCATTTTAGAGATCCCGTCGCCTTCTTTAATACCCGGCTGTATAACTACATATCTTTCGTAATAAATGATCAGGTCGAGCCTTTTGGTTGGTAAGCCCAGCAGGTAGCCAATTTTGTTTGGCAACGAGCGGAAGTACCAGATGTGCGCAACAGGCACCACCAAATTGATGTGGCCCATACGCTCGCGGCGCACCTTCTTTTCGGTTACTTCAACACCGCAACGGTCGCAAACGATACCTTTGTAACGGATACGTTTGTATTTACCGCAATGGCACTCGTAATCTTTTACCGGACCGAATATACGCTCGCAGAACAAACCATCGCGCTCAGGCTTGTAGGTCCTGTAGTTGATGGTTTCAGGTTTCAAAACTTCACCGCTCGAACGTTCCAGGATAGATTCCGGAGAAGCTAAACTGATCGTAATTGTAGTGAAATTACTTTTGATTTTATTATCCTTTTTGTAAGACATAGTCTCCTTTGTTTTTTTGAGTTGAAAGTTAAAGGTCAAAAGTTGAAGGTACTTTGCACCTTCAACTTTAAACTTTACACTTATTCTAACGTGATATCCAAACCTAAACCTCTTAATTCATGAACCAATACGTTGAATGATTCCGGAACTGATGGTGTTGGCAGGTTTTCACCTTTAACAATAGCTTCGTAGGTTTTGGCACGGCCTATAACATCATCCGATTTAACGGTTAATATTTCCTGCAGTATGTTTGATGCACCAAATGCTTCCAGTGCCCAAACCTCCATCTCACCAAAACGCTGACCACCAAACTGTGCTTTACCACCCAACGGCTGTTGTGTGATAAGTGAGTAAGGCCCGATAGAACGTGCGTGCATTTTATCATCAACCATGTGGCCCAGTTTAAGCATGTAGATAATACCTACAGTTGTCTGCTGATCGAAACGATCGCCGGTTAAACCATTGTACAGGTAAGTACGGCCCGATTCTGGTAAGTTTGCTTTCTTAACCCACTCTTCCACTTCGGTATGGCTCGCACCATCAAAAATTGGAGTAGCGAATTTAATGCCCAGCTCTTTACCGGCCCAGCCCAATACAGTCTCATAGATCTGGCCCAGGTTCATACGTGAAGGTACACCCAGTGGGTTCAACACGATATCAACCGGTGTGCCGTCTTCTAAGAAAGGCATATCCTCGTCACGTACAATACGTGCAACAATACCTTTGTTACCGTGACGGCCCGCCATTTTATCACCCACTTTAAGCTTACGCTTTTTAGCAATGTAAACTTTAGCCATTTGTACGATACCTGATGGCAACTCATCACCCACGCTGATCGCGAATTTATCGCGGCGGTAAGCGCCAAGTTCTTCGTTCACTTTAATGTTATAGTTGTGAAGCAAAGTTTTTATCTGGTCGTTTTTATCGTCATCAGTGGTCCACTTGGTTGGGTTGATGTTCTCATAGTGCAGTTCAGTCAGAATTTTCTGAGTGAATTTAACACCTTTAGCTACATACAACTCCTTGTAAACATTGTAAACACCTTGTGATGTTTTACCGTTCACTATCTCAAATAACTTCTCGATGAGCGTGTTTTTAAGATCTTTTACAGCTTTATCATGTTTAACATCAAGCTTCTCAATCTGTGCTTTTTCTTCTGCCTTAGTGGTTTTCTTAGCACGGCTGAATAATTTGGTATCAATAACAACACCCGCGATAGACGGCGGAGTTTTCAACGATGCATCTTTAACGTCGCCTGCTTTATCACCAAATATGGCACGCAGTAGTTTTTCTTCCGGTGAAGGGTCAGATTCTCCCTTAGGGGTGATCTTACCGATCAGGATGTCGCCTTCTTTAACCTCGGCGCCTACACGGATGATCCCGTCTTCATCCAGGTCCTTAGTAGCTTCTTCAGAAACGTTAGGGATATCCGGTGTTAACTCTTCTTCACCACGTTTGGTATCGCGTACTTCAAGCTCAAACTCTTCAACGTGCAATGATGTAAAGATATCCTGAGACACAACGCGCTCAGATATTACAATCGCATCCTCAAAGTTGTAACCTTGCCAAGGCATGAATGCCACTTTAAGGTTACGGCCCAATGCAAGCTCGCCGTTTTGTGTAGCGTAGCCTTCGCAAAGCACTTCACCTTTAGTAACCCTTTGACCTTTTTTAACAATCGGCTTTAAGTTGATGGTAGTGCTCTGGTTGGTTTTCTTAAACTTGGTTAACAGGTAACTGCGTGTATCGCCATCGAAAGAGATCAAACGATCCAAATCGTTACGGTCATATTTAATTTTGATCTCGTTAGCATCAACATACTCAACCACACCATCGCCTTCGGCGTTGATAAGAGTACGAGAGTCTTTTGCTACACGGCCTTCCAAACCTGTACCTACAATTGGTGCCTCAGGGCGTAACAATGGTACAGCCTGGCGTTGCATGTTAGAACCCATCAAGGCACGGTTAGCATCATCATGTTCCAGGAAAGGAATCAACGATGCCGCGATAGACGTGATCTGGTTTGGAGCGATGTCCATCAGATCCAGTTTCTCCGGGTCGATAATAGGGAAGTCACCTTCAAAACGTGCTTTTACTTTTGGTAAAGCAAATACACCTTTATCATCGTAATGCGCGTTGGCCTGGCCTATGGTTTTACCATCTTCATCTTCGGCAGATAAATAGATAACAGCCTCGTCAACCTGTACTTTACCATCAACCACACGTTTGTACGGGGTTTCGATAAAGCCTAAGTTGTTAATTTTAGCGTGTACACAAAGTGAAGAGATCAAACCAATGTTCGGTCCTTCCGGAGTTTCGATAGTACATAACCTACCGTAGTGGGTGTAGTGTACGTCACGAACCTCGAAACCGGCACGCTCACGTGACAAACCACCGGGCCCAAGGGCTGACAGACGACGCTTGTGCGTGATCTCTGCCAGTGGGTTGGTTTGGTCCATAAACTGTGATAACTGGTTTGTTCCGAAGAACGAGTTGATCACCGATGAAAGTGTACGCGCGTTGATCAGGTCAGTCGGTGTGAACACCTCGTTATCACGAATGTTCATCCGCTCGCGGATGGTACGTGCCATACGCGCTAAACCTACACCAAATTGTGCGTAAAGCTGCTCACCAACAGTACGAACACGACGGTTGCTCAAGTGATCAATATCATCCACCTCAGCTTTTGAGTTAATTAATTTGATCAGGTACTTAACAATCGCGATGATATCCTGCTTGGTTAAAACCTTAGTTTCATCAGAGGTGTTCAGCTTTAATTTACGGTTGATACGGTAACGGCCCACATCGCCCAGGTCATATCTTTTATCAGAGAAGAATAAACGATCGATGATACCACGTGCAGTTTCCTCATCAGGTGGTTCGGCGTTACGCAACTGTCGGTAGATATGCTCCACCGCTTCTTTCTCCGAGTTCGAAGTATCTTTTTGTAAAGTGTTATATATAATAGTATAATCACCGCTGGTGGCAGCATCTTCCTTGTTCAGGATGATGGTTTTAACACCTGCATCAATGATCATATCAATATGGTCGTCTTCCAAAACGGTTTCGCGCTCAAGGATGATCTCGTTACGGTCGATAGATACCACTTCACCGGTATCCTCATCCACGAAATCTTCTACCCATTTTTTAAGCACCCTTGCAGCAAGCTTACGACCGATGAATTTCTTCAGGCCACTTTTGCTAACTTTTACTTCATCAGCCAGCTCAAATAATTCTAATATATCTTTATCAGAATCGTAGCCAATTGCACGAAGCAAGGTTGTAACCGGGAATTTCTTTTTACGGTCAATGTATGCATACATCACGTTGTTAACGTCTGTAGCAAACTCAATCCACGATCCTTTGAAAGGGATAACACGGGCAGAGTATAATTTTGTACCGTTGGTGTGGCGGCTTTGGCCAAAGAACACACCTGGCGAACGGTGTAACTGCGATACAATTACACGCTCGGCACCATTAATAACAAATGTACCTTTAGGTGTCATATAAGGGATGGTACCCAAATAAACATCCTGCACAATGGTTTCAAAATCTTCGTGCTCAGCATCGTTACATGATAAGCGAAGTTTTGCTTTTAATGGCACACTGTAAGTTAAACCGCGTTCAATACACTCGCGTATATCGTAACGTGGCGGATCAATAAAGTAATCAAGAAACTCCAAAACGAAGATGTTCCTTGAATCTGATATTGGAAAGTTTTCGGCAAATACTTTAAACAACCCTTCTTTGTAGCGGTTGTCTGACGTGGTTTCCAATTGAAAAAATTCCTGGAAAGATTGTAACTGAACATCCAGAAAGTCGGGGTAATCAAGTACCTTTCTGCTGGTTGCAAAGTTTACTCTTTGGTTATTATTGTTTGCCAAGGTATTATAATTTTAGTTTATTAAACCTGTATTAGATATGAGATTTTAGATGTGAGATTTGAGACAGCATGGAATCCGTGCCTTTTAAAATTAAACGCGAGATCTCATATCTCATATCTCA
This sequence comes from Mucilaginibacter gilvus, assembly GCF_004054195.1. GTDB lineage: Bacteria > Bacteroidota > Bacteroidia > Sphingobacteriales > Sphingobacteriaceae > Mucilaginibacter > Mucilaginibacter gilvus. The sequence goes on from NZ_SBIW01000001.1 coordinate 539,888, forward strand.
CGTCTCAAATCTGACCAATATAAACAGCAATAGACCCCGACCTAAAACGGTCGGAGTCTGATGCTATTTGGTGTGGGTTAAATTATTTAACCTCAACTACTGCTCCGGCTTCCTCTAATTGTTTTTTCAGAGATTCAGCTTCTTCTTTAGTTACGCCAGTTTTAACCTCTTTAGGTGCACTGTCAACTAAATCTTTAGCTTCTTTCAAACCTAAGCCTGTAAGATCTTTTACCAATTTAACAACTGCTAATTTAGCGCCACCTGCTTCTTTCAGGATAACGTCAAATGCAGTTTGAACTGCCTCAGCAGCTGGAGCGTCATCGCCACCAGCAGGAGCAGCAGCAACAGAAACAGCTGCAGCAGCTGGCTCGATACCGTACTCATCTTTTAATATCTGAGCTAATTCGTTTACTTCTTTTACTGTTAAGTTTACCAACTGTTCAGCAAACGCTTTTAAATCCGCCATTTTTATTTTAATTTTTACTTAATGCTTTTTTGTTTAAATCGAACTTTAACTGAGGTGTTCGTTAACCTCTTTCCTGTAATGTTTTTACAACACCTGCCAGTATATTTCCGCCTGATTGTAATGCAGAAATAACGTTCTTTGCCGGTGATTGCAGTAAGCCTACTATCTCGCCAATCAATTGTTCTTTTGATTTTAGCTTGGTCAGGGTATCTAATTGGTCATCACCAACAAATATCGCTGAATCAATATACGCTGCTTTTAAAATTGGTTTATCACTTTTTTTCCTTAATAGTTTGATCAACTTTGCCGGGGCAGTTGCTGATTTAGAAAAAAGGATTGATGATGAACCTTTTAATACATCGTATATCGGGCTGAAATCGCCTCCGGCTGCTTCCATAGCTTTTTTGATCAAGCTATTTTTTGCTACCTGCATGGTGATATCAGCATCAAAGCATTGGCGACGGATATTGTTAACTTTTGCAACCGTCAGATCAGAAGTATCAGTAATATAGAAATTACCATACTCTTTCATCTGCTCAGTAAGAGCAAGAACCAAGTCGTATTTTTCTTCTTTATTCATGATTAAATTCCCGCTACTGATTTAGTTTCAACTGTTATACCCGGCGACATTGTAGAAGAGATATGTATACTCTTAAAATATGTACCTTTTGCTGCTGATGGTTTTAATTTAGAGATAGTTTGCAATACTTCTAATGCATTCTCGTAAATTTTATCGGCAGAGAAAGACGCTTTTCCTATTGAGGTATGGATGATACCGGTTTTATCAACCTTGAAATCGATCTTACCACCTTTTACCTCAGTTACAGCTTTACCAACTTCTGGCGTTACTGTACCTGATTTAGGGTTTGGCATTAAGTTACGTGGACCGAGAATACGACCCAAACGACCAACTTTAGCCATAACACTTGGCATGGTTATGATAATATCGACATCAGTCCAACCACCTTCAATCTTGGCAATATATTCGTCCAAACCTACAAAATCCGCACCTGCATCTTTTGCTTCTTGTTCCTTATCAGGAGTACAAAGCACTAATACACGTACAGTTTTTCCGGTTCCATGAGGTAAGGTTGCAATACCACGCACCATTTGATTGGCTTTACGCGGATCTACACCTAAACGTACATCAATATCAACAGATGAATCAAACTTGGTTAAGGTTAATTCCTTTACCAAAGCTGATGCTGCTTCTAATGAGTACGATTTGTTCGCCTCAATTTTGGATAGTGCCGCTTTTTGATTTTTTGTTAATCTTGCCACTGTCTTAAACTGATTTGTATAAATTAATTAATTTTTGATCCCGATGTTCCGGATCAATTTAGTTCCAGGGAGCCGTACCTGATACGGTGATTCCCATACTGCGGGCAGTACCTGCCACCATTTTCATGGCTGATTCTACTGTAAATGCATTCAAGTCTACCATTTTATCCTTGGCAATAGTTTCAACCTGTTCCCAATTTACATTGGCAACTTTTTTACGGTTGGGCTCTGCCGAACCACTCTTTAAGCCTGTTGCTTCTAAAAGCTGTATAGCTACCGGAGGGGTTTTGATAATAAATTCGAAAGACTTGTCGACATAAACAGTAATTAGCACCGGCAACACTTTCCCAGCTTTATCCTGGGTACGTGCGTTGAACTGCTTGCAAAACTCCATAATGTTCACACCTTTTGCACCCAATGCTGGGCCAATTGGTGGAGATGGGTTTGCAGCGCCGCCCTTTACCTGTAGCTTTACCATCGCACCGACTTCTTTTGCCATTTTACTTTGTTTTAATTATAACTCAATGTTAGTAAGTGGAAGCTAAGTAACATTTTGTAGTCTGGTATCAAGTAGTTAGTATCAAGTATTTAGACTTTTTACCTCCTGCTATCATCCATTATCTTTGTGTATCTTATTATGTGTATCTACCAAGCTTATCTTGATACCTGATACTAAATACCTGATACTATTATTCTTTCTCTACCTGCATGTAATTCAATTCAAGCGGCGTACGTCGCCCGAAAATCTTTACCATTACCTTTAGTTTCTTTTTTTCTTCGTTCACTTCTTCAATCACACCACTAAAACCGTTGAAAGGCCCGTCCATTACTTTAACGGCCTCGCCAACGTAATAAGGTACATTCATGGTTTCGCCCTGTGCGCTCATCTCATCAACCTTACCTAAAATACGGTTAACTTCTGCCTGGCGAAGTGGGATAGCATTACCTTGCTTATCGCCAAGGAAACCAATTACGCTGTTAATGTTTTTAATGATGTGCTCTAATTCGCCATCAAGGGCGGCCTCCATCAATACATAACCAGGGAAATAGTTACGCTCTTTAGCGATCTTCTTACCGTCGCGCATTTGGTAATATTTCTCTGTAGGGATCAATACCTGCGGTACAAGGTGAGTAATGCCTAAGCGGTTTACTTCGGCATCAATGTATTGCTTTACCTTTTTTTCTTTACCGCTGATAGCCCTAACTACGTACCATTTAGTTTGATCGCTCATCTATTATATATAATTAGGCTAACGATGTGTAAAACTGTTTAAGTACATAACCGATGATCTGGTCCATACCAAAAATCACCATAGCTATGATCATAGCAGCCACCAATACCAACACTGCACTGCTTTGCAGCTCTTTCCATGTTGGCCAGGTTACTTTCTCGGTCAACTCGATGTATGATTCTTTTATATACTCAGCTACGCCAGCCATATTTATTAATACTTAAGCACGGGAACAAGGATTCGAACCCTGATCAAAGGTTTTGGAGACCTCTATTCTACCGTTGAACTATTCCCGTGTATTATTAAATCTCCCTGAGGAAATTTGTGTGTTACTTATATTGTGAATAAAGTACCGAAGCAAAAGCTCCGGTACTTTACACAAAAATTAACCGTTTTGCTACCCATTTAAGGGTAAGAAATTATTTTAAAATTTCAGTTACCTGGCCGGCACCTACTGTTCTTCCACCTTCACGGATAGCGAAACGTAAGCCTTTTTCCATTGCGATAGCGTTGATCAACTTTACAGTGATTGTAACGTTATCACCAGGCATAACCATTTCTACACCTTCTGCCAGGCTGATTTCACCTGTAACGTCTGTTGTGCGGAAATAGAACTGAGGACGGTATTTGTTAAAGAACGGCGTGTGACGGCCACCTTCAGCTTTTGATAATACGTAAACCTCTGCTTTGAAATCTGTGTGTGGGTTAACTGAACCTGGTTTGCAAATAACCATACCCCTGCGGATATCAGTTTTCTCAATACCACGTAACAATAAACCTACGTTATCACCTGCTTCGCCACGATCTAAGATCTTGCGGAACATCTCAACACCAGTTACGGTTGATTTTAAGTTTTCAGCACCCATACCAAGGATGTCTACTTGCTCACCTGAGTTGATAACACCACGCTCGATACGACCAGTTGCAACAGTACCACGACCAGTGATCGAGAATACATCTTCAACAGGCATCAAGAAAGGCAATTCAGTTAAACGCGGAGGGATAGGGATGTAGCTATCTACAGCATCCATCAATTCCATAATTTTGCCAACCCATTGTGGATCGCCGTTCAAACCACCTAAGGCCGAACCTTGAATAACCGGGATATCATCACCTGGGAAATCGTAGAACGATAATAGTTCGCGGATCTCCATTTCTACTAATTCTAATAATTCTGGATCATCAACCATATCCACTTTGTTCATGAATACAACCAATGAAGGTACACCTACCTGGCGAGCCAATAGGATGTGCTCACGAGTTTGTGGCATTGGACCATCTGTAGCAGCTACAACAATAATTGCACCGTCCATCTGAGCCGCACCAGTAACCATGTTTTTCACGTAATCCGCGTGACCTGGACAGTCAACGTGAGCGTAGTGACGGTTTGCAGTTGAGTACTCAACGTGCGCTGTGTTGATAGTTATACCACGTTCTTTTTCTTCAGGAGCTGAGTCAATTGAATCGAATGAACGAGCTTCTGATAAACCTGCATCAGCTAATACTTTAGTGATAGCTGCAGTAAGGGTTGTTTTGCCGTGGTCAACGTGACCGATAGTACCGATGTTTAAGTGCGGTTTACTGCGGTCAAATTTTTCTTTTGCCATGATTTATATTTGTTTGTAGGTTAATTTATACTTTAAAATGTATTATACTCTATTAATATAATGAGCCAACAATGGGATTTGAACCCATGACCTCTTCCTTACCAAGGAAGTGCTCTACCCCTGAGCTACGTCGGCTTGTTTTTGTTCATTTGCTCATCAGTTCATTGGTCTTATATAATTAGTTACTAATGAACCATTGAACTAATTAACCATTGAACCAACCGAGCGGAAGAAGAGGTTCGAACTCTCGACCTATAGCTTGGAAGGCTATCGCTCTACCAACTGAGCTACTTCCGCTTATTCAGTTTTCAGTTGGCAGTTTTCAGTTAGCAGTTGCCTGCGTGCCGAGCTTCTCAAGCCGTAAACCTTTTTAATCAAGTCAGCAGTTCACCGCTATCCGTTAACAAAGCTAACTGATAACCGCAAACTGCCTACTTAATATGTGGGGGGAGAAGGATTCGAACCTTCGTAGCCGAAGCAGCGGATTTACAGTCCGCCCCATTTGACCGCTCTGGTATCCCCCCAATTGTTGATTCCGGGAATTAATAATGTTCAAAGTTGAAGCTAAACACTACACTCCCGAAATAAACAGAGCCTCCTATCGGGATCGAACCAATGACCTACTGATTACAAGTCAGTCGCTCTACCAGCTGAGCTAAGGAGGCTTAATTGTTACCAATTTGTAGTACTCACCTGTAGCTTTCCCAAAATTGGCGGCAAATTAATATTGCGCTATTTTTTATTTTAAAGAACCATTCCCTTTCCTTCGATTGGCTGCGTTAAAAGCCTCTCTGAAACGGATTGCAAATCTACAAAAATTTAAAGCCCCACAAAATTATTTTTCAAAAAAAATATAGAGGCTTAAAACACACTGAATTAATTAAATTTTGGCTTTGTAATGGGATTGAATAATTGCTTGAACGAAAGCTTGAAATGAATTTCCCAAACCAGGAAAGGGTGAGATTAAGCAAAAAAATGTCGTTTTGAGGGAGGATCTATAGTTTGTTTTGAGATTGAAAGACTGTTTAGCAGTGTTTTCAAAAACGTTGCCGAAGTATCGCTTCAAAATCGTCTTGCTGATAATCTTTTTCGGTAACAGTTTATTTAAATGCTTTTGCATTTTGTCACTGTTAAACTCCAATAGCAAACGTCGCAGATCTCCCAGGTCATCTTCGTCATATTGTTCCTCAACTATTTGTAAACCATAATTTGGGCGTCGCTCAAAGGCTGTACTTGAGTTGCATTTTTCATAACAAAATAATTACTTAACAAGTATAACAATTTATACTGTAAGGCATTTGCCTGTTGTAACACCCACAAAAAAATCGGCAGGTTCTCACCTGCCGATCGCGGAAATTGTTTATCCCTATTTATAATGTTAAAAATCGTCTTCTGCCGATAACAGTACTGCTTTTTTAGCAGCTTCGGCAGCTATCGCTTTTTTAGTTTTATGCTTCTCTATCTGCATGCGCAGGCTTTCAACCACGGCATCTGTAGCCTCTTCAAAAGTTTTACACATCTCTTTAGCAAAGATCTGGTTGCCTGGCAGCAGCAGTTTTATCTCCGTTATCTTATTTGCTTCGTCTTTTACATTCTCCAGTTTTAAATAAACCTCGCCACTAATAATGTGGTCATAAAATGTCTCCAGCTTGTCAACCTTTTTTTGGATGAAATCCAGCAATTTCTGGTCTGCTGTAAAGTGAATTGATTGCACTGTAATTTTCATTTTTCCTCCTTTTTAACCCTTTGGATGGGCTTGTTTGTAAATAGACTTTAAACGTTCAACTGAATTATGTGTATAAATTTGGGTTGCGCTTAGGTTAGCATGGCCCAAAAGTTCTTTAATGGCGTTCAGATCGGCGCCGTTGTTTAGCAATGTTGTTGCAAAGGTGTGCCTCAGCACGTGGGGGCTCTTTTTGCTCTGGGTTGATATGTTAGAGAGGTATTTCTGCACTATTAAATAAATAAGCTTCGGATATACGTTATCGCCTTTAGTTGTAACGAGAAAGGTTAAGGAATTGTTATGAAAAATTTCATTTTCCTTCGCCGTTATGTAGGCCTTCAGTTGGGTTACCAACTCGTTATTCAGAGGTATTATCCTCTGCTTGTTGCGTTTACCTAAAACTTTTATGGTTTTTTCGTAAAAATTTATATCTGCTTCTTTTACCCCAACAATTTCTGCAAGGCGCATGCCGGTGCCAAAAAGGAGTTCGATAACGGTTTTATCGCGGATACCTTCAAAGTCGCTGCTAAAAGTGAGGCCGCTGTAATCATCCAGCATGTTGGTGAGTTTGGCTCCGTCCACTACGGTGGGCAAATTCTTTGGTGCTTTAAGCCCGGTAAGGCGCGATGTTGGGTTTACCATGATATCCCCTTCCTGCAATAAAAACTTAAAGTACTTGCGCAGGGTGGCCAGCTTCCGGTTTACGCTGCGCGGGGCCAGGGCTTCATCGGCTACCATCCAGTTACGGATGTCGTGATGGGTAATTTCGGAAGGGTGTGTGATGGTTGTTTCTTCGCCCGGAGGGTTCAGAAAGCGCATGAATTGCTCCAGGTCCGACTGGTATGCGGATACAGTGTGCGGAGAGTACCGCTTTTCGTATTGTATATACTGTATAAACTTGCCTAAAAACATAAAAACTATTTATACACCCAAGGATTTGAATGTACAAATAGTTTTTTTATGTTGACAAGAAAATGTTTAAAATTCTTTCCGTAGAAAAATTAAACAGTTTCTATATTCATATTCTGCTTGTAGATGGCATGCTTAATTTCGTGCCTGCGAGTAATAGATTTCTTTTCGAAAGCCTGGCGACTGCGCAGTTCTCTTAATACACCTGTTTTCTCAAATTTCTTTTTGAAGCGTTTTAATGCTTTATCTAATGATTCGCCGTCTTTTACGTTGATAATGATCATAATCCCAAATACCTCCTTTCAGGGATGGCAAAGGTAGTAATTTGTTTTAAAATCTGAAATACAATATTTTAAATTATTTATCGGCTTAAACCTCGTTCAACAGTGTAAAAAACAGGGCACTACTTTTTACATTTTGCTGCCTCTTGTACAACTAAGGTTGTTTACGGAGTAGTAAGGGGCTGCAGCGTGCGCTTATCTGCCGGCAGCGCCTGGAATTTTTTGTAACTATCGCTAACATACGCCACTATGGATTCTGCATTATTGCTGCGTAGAAAAGCGTAGGTTGGGCGGTATAGGGTGATAAAATTCTCCAGCTCCTGCCCTTTTAGCGGCACTAAACTGCCCACATAAGCTTTACTGAATACTTCATCCACATGCCGCTCCTGTGCTTCGCGCTGAAAGAATTTTTTTAAGCGGCGGGCATCCTTCCCCTCTTTACTAAACCAGGTAGATGGCGAAAAAGCGTACACCTTACTTTTGCTATATACGTCGGGGTATTCTTTCCTCGGGTCGAACGCAAGGCGGGTAGACCGAACGTTCACCTGGTTCAGTGCGATGAATTGCGGACTTAGCATCACCTTCTTAAGCCGCATATCCACCAGGTACAGTGTATCGGGGTTGTACCCGGGCGATGTAAATACCAATATATGCCCCGTAGTTGTTTTGATACTGAAATCGCCATTTTTATCGGTAAGCGTTATCTGCTTATTGTTGTTATCGCGGATGAACACGTTATCGAGTTTTACATTGGTGCCGTTCTCGTAAACCGTTCCCTTTAAAACGTCCTGCGCGCTGGCAAGGCCGGTAGAAAGTAAAATAACTGTTATAAGGGTAAATATCTTTTTCATGGCGGCGGGGTGTATAAGTGTTTAACTTGCTTATGCCTGTAAAGGTTTGCATTTTTAACGTTTAAGCAAACAAAAAACCCGGCTGTTAACCGGGTTTGTGTTGTTTATTGCTTTTTCCAGACATTGTTATCCGGGTTATAATCCGGCATTGTTTTATCAGGGTCGTAGGTAACAGATTCTATTTCTTCGGTAGAATTGTATTTCACTACAAAACTGCTGTTACGTTCCCATATTTCTACAGGTAATTTTATACGCTCAACTTTACCGCTTTTGAACTTTATTTCCAAAGGCGTTGGCATAGCCATTTTTTCCATATTGGTAAGCGTGATGTAAGCACCTTTAGAAGGATCGTTATTGATGTATTTTACATCGTTTACGGCAACATCCAAACGCCAGTTGTTTACAAACCAGCCTCTCCAGAACCATTGCAGGCTTTCGCCCGATGCGTTTTCCATGGTGCGGAAGAAATCATCCGGGGTTGGGTGTTTAAATGCCCAGCGCGCTACATAGGTACGGAAAGCGAAATCGAAACGCTCGGGGCCCAGGATCTGCTCGCGCAGCATGGTTAAGCCCATGCCCGGCTTAAAATAAAGCAGGATGCCGTTGTTGGCTTCCTTCAGGTTCTCCGGGTTGCTCAATACAGGCTCCAGCGTTGGGTTGGTAATTGTATTGCTTGTGCGCTGCATATCTATTTTGCGCGGTGCGTATTCGCCTTTGTTAAAATCTGCAGATGAAAGGGTGTTGATGAAAGTGTTGAAACCTTCGTCCATCCAACCGTAAAGGCGCTCGTTTGAGCCAACGATCATCGGGAACCAGGTGTGGCCGAACTCATGGTCGTTAACGCCCCAAAGCTGGGCTTTTTTGGCGCGGTAACCACAAAATACAATGCCCGGATACTCCATACCACCCACAATACCTGCAACAGCGGTAGCCGCCGGGTAAGGGTACTCGAACCATTTTTGCGAGTTGTACTCGATAGATTTTTTCACATACTCGGTAGAGCGGCCCCAGGCATCGTTACCATTGCTTTCTACCGGGTAGGCAGAGATAGCGATGGATTTTTTGCCGCTTGGCAGATCCATTTTGGCTGCATCTACAATAAATGCCGCTGATGATGCCCATGATACATCACGCGCGTTCTTGATCTTGAATTTCCAGGTCAGTTCTTTTTTACCTGCCGGGCGCGATGCCGCGTTGGTAACCTCATCCGCAGTACGGATCATAACGGTTGTTTCGCTTTTCTCAGCTGCTGCCCAACGTTTTTGTTGCTCGGCAGTGTACACCTCAGTTGGATTTTGCAACTCGCCAGATGCTACCACAATGTGGTTGGCAGGCGCGGTAATGCTCAGGTCGAAATCGCCGTATTCCAGGTAGAATTCGCTTGGGCCTGTGTACGGCAGGGCGTTCCAGCCCATAATATCATCATACACATACATGCGCGGGTACCATTGGGCAATGGTATATATTTTGCCATTTTTGGTATTCAGGATACCGGTACGGTCCGAACCATACTCAGGCGCGATGTAAGAGTACTCTATATTCAATTTTATTTGGCCGCCGTTTGGCTTTACCGATTCGGGCAGGAAGATTTGCATCCGGGTATCGTTGATAGCATATTTTACATCTACGCCAGCAACTTTTACCGACTTGATCTTATACCCACCATCGGGCATTTGGCCGCGGCCACCGTTGCGGCTCCCGCTTGGCGGGATAATGGCTGTACCGCGCGAATCTGACTTAAACAGGTTCTGATCCAGCTGCATCCACAAAAAGCCAAGGCTTTGGGGGCTGTTGTTGGTGTAAGTAAGCAGTTCTGTACCGGTAATTTCGTTAGTTTGGTCGTCCAGGTGGGCGGCTAACTGGTAATCGGCACGGTTTTGCCAGTATTTCGGGCCCGGCTGGCCATCCGCCGCACGGAATTCGCTGCCATTTTTGGTATAGAACAAAGGCGCGAAAGCATCGTGGTAATTGTAGTTAGAAACCGGGGGGGTTGGTTGCGTTTGCTGTGCATGAGCAGCGCTGCAAACGGCCATCATCGCCAGCGCACAGCCGGCCATCAGGTTAAATCTCATAATAAAATCAGTAATTAAATATTATGCAAGTATAGTAATTATGAATTACCGATTAAATTTATTGCCTGGTTGTAATGAGGAAGTTACTGAATTGTAAAGGGTATGGGTTCCATCCACCTACCGCCGCTGCCGCAAGCGTCCCCGGCTTGTGGCAGCGGGGCCTGACTATGCGGAGTGAGTGGCATAGACACTTGACCGGGCGGAAGGCCCACGGGCTAATTAACCTACCGGCAAAAAGCATCTAAGTCTGTGTTAACCATTAAAATATCAATTAGTTGATTATCAATTAATTAAAAGTTTACACTTAAAAATGTGTTAACTTTTGTAAACTTTTTTGGCTTTTTACAAAGGCTATCTTTAACATACGAGAAATAAAAGGCTTAAACAATGGCTTGGGGATACGGGACGGTGGCTAACGGTACTGCATAGAGGCAAACCCCTCCTCCCAATCACATCCCGGTGCGCCCCTCCCAAGGGAGGGATTAAAAAAGAACCTAATTCAACATCTGCTTTTTAAAAGTATTGGGGCTGATACCTACCTCTTTTTTGAAGAGGCGGGAAAAGTACGACAGGTTCTCGAAACCTAATTCGTAGGCAATTTCTGATACCGACAGATCCTCGCCCAGCAGGCGGTTTTTGGCTTCAGAGATGAGATAGATGTGGATATGCTCCAACGCGGTTTTGCCGCTTTCCTGTTTCAGCACATCGGTAAGGTAGCCGGGGGAAATGTTGAGGCGTTCGGCCATATCGTGTACCGAGGGTAGGCCCTTTACGCCCAGCAGCCCGGCGGAGGCGTACTTGCTAATCTCCTGGTTAAAGCGGGTAACGGTTTTGCCGGAGATCTCGGCCCGGTTGATGAACTGCCTTTTGTAAAAGCGCTGCGCGTATTTGAGCATGGTATCTACATTGGCGAGGATAATTTCGCGGCTGTACTCGTCCTGGTTGTTGTTGTACTCGGCTTCGATGATGTTGTAGAGTTCCCAGGTGGTTTTCTCTTCGCGTGGCGAGAGGTGCAATGCCTCATTTGTTTCGTAATCGAAGTAGTGATACTTTTTGATTTCGGCATGCAGCGGATGGCCGTTGAGGTAGTCCTCGTGGATAAACATGAGGAAACCGTCTTCTTCAAACTCAAGGTTCTTCATTTCAATAACCTGGCGGGGTTTAAAGAACATCATGGAGCCGGCCTCATGATCGTACCGGGTGCGGCCGTAGAGCACTACTCCCGATTTGATCTTTTTAAACCCGATCATATAAAAATCGCTGGTGAACTCGCGGTTGCCAATGGCGCAGCTTTGGTTGCAATGATAGGCGCTGAAAAGCGGGTTCTCGGGTGCAGGGAAGCCGTTCTCGCGGTGCAGTTCGGTTAAGTTTTTATAGTGCTTCATGGCCGGTATAAATTAATAAACCACAAGCTACACAATTTGATGGTGCAGCTTGTGGCGTAAAGTATTAAATGATGTATTAATGACCGTGTGCCGCGGCAGAAACTTCTTTCCACTCATCAAACTGCGCAATGCGGTCGGCATAAACGCTGGTAATAAACGGATAAGCTACTTTGCCTAACAAGAAGTGCAGCGGCGGGTTCTGGCTATCTATTAAGGCCAGTACAGCATCGGCAGTAGCATCGGGATTACCCCAGCCATCCGGCGTAGCAGCTTCTGCAAAGGCCTGCCTAACGGGCGCGTAAATTTCAGTAGCCTCTGTTTGCGCGGCCGAAGCGCCAGACCAATCGGTAGAGAAACCGTTTGGCTCAATTAAGCTTACATTAATGCCAAAGCCTTTTACCTCTGTTGCCAGGGTTTCGCTTAAACCATTAACCGCGTATTTGGATGCATTGTAAAGGCCCAGTACCGGCAGGGTTACCAAACCAAGGATGCTGGATACCTGGATAATGTGCCCGCTTTTTTGCTCGCGCATAATGGGCAGTATCGCCTGTGTTACCCATAGCAGCCCGAAGAAGTTGGTTTCCATTTGCTGGCGTGCCTGCTCTTCTGTTGTTTCTTCTATAGCGCCGAACAAGCCGAAGCCTGCGTTGTTGATGAGCACATCTATCCGGCCAAAGTGTTCTTTCGCTTTGTTTACGGCAGCAATGCTGGCCAGCCTATCGGTAACATCCAATTGGATGGGTAAAACGGCATCGCCAAATTCGGCAACGAGGTCGCTAAGGCTCTCGGTGTTGCGGGCGGTTGCGGCAACTTTATCGCCGCGTTTTAAAAGGGCCTTTGCCCAAATTTTACCGAAGCCACGTGAGGCGCCGGTAATTAAAATTATTTTTGACATGCTGTGTTTTGTTATTTGTTGATAACAAAGGTATGGCGGCTTAGCCAAGGGGATTTATACAAAACACGGGATGATTAGCACAGATGCAGGGGATGCTTTAATGGATATTGAGTAGGCGAGGGTTCTTTAGTGCTTCGTTTGGTGAGGTAGTAATCATTGTTCAGCCTTTGGATGTCACTTTTCTTTGACAGCAAAGAAAAGTAACCAAAAGAAACTGCCGGCCACGTTACCTTCTGTGAAAGTTAGTGGTAATTCAATGCCTGTACTACCCGAACGTTCCTGATGCAGGTTTTTTTGGCTTCGTTGAGTTCGAACTCAAAATCAAGAAATTCTTAAAACGCATAAATCAGGGTTCAGATAGATTCACCATATCAAAACCACAATTTCTACCTACCTTTAATTATATAACTGCCCTATCCAGTGGCATACTTAACCAATTATAACTTACACCTATGCTACACCCATACTCCCGCCGCCAATTTTTGCAAACATCATCGCTGCTGGTAGCTGGGGCGATGGTTACATCGTCTTTCATATCGAAGAAATATCAGCCGAATTTGTCGTTCTCCAGTCTTGGCTGTCCGGATTGGACTTTTACGCAAATCGTCGATTTTGCCGCCCAGCATGGATACACCGGCTTGGAACTGCGGGGCATTCTGCGCGAAATGGATCTGACCAAGGTTAAAGAATTTGCTACTGAACAAAGCCGGAAGGAGACACTGCAATTGATGAAGGATAAAGGCTTACGCTTTGTAGACCTCGGCTCATCTGCCACCTTGCATTTTGCCGAAGGACCCGAAAGGGTTAAAAATTTGGACGAAGGCAAGCGCTTTATCGACCTGGCACAGCAACTGGATTGCCCTTTTGTGCGTGCTTTCCCCAATATTATACCCAAAGGGCAGGATAAAGCTGCCACGATCGACCTGATCACGAAAGGCTTATTGGAACTGGCCGAACATGCCAAAGGCAGCAAGGTGAGCATCTTGTTAGAATCGCACGGCGACCTGGTAAAAATAAGCGACCTGGAATTGGTTATGAAGACTGCCAGGCATCCCAACGCCGGGCTAATTTGGGACGTGGTGAATATGTGGTCGATAACCCGCGAGGCACCCGCTGAAGCTTATAAAGTTCTAAAGCCGTACATCAGGCATACTCATATAAAAGATGCCAAAGTATTTGCGGGAGCCGAACCAAAATATGTGCTTTTAGGGCAGGGCAATGTGCCTATATTTGAGGCTATCGGCGCGCTGGCCAAGGGTGGTTACCAAGGCTATTACAGCTTCGAATGGGAAAAACTATGGCACCCGGAACTGGGCGACCCGGCGCTTGCCCTGGCGGATTACGCCAAGGTGATGAAGGCGCATTTTGCTTGAGCAAAATCGCTATCGCAAATATTTGCCCTTTTCAAATTGTATCATCCTGTCCGGATGGACAGCTTTTTGAAATCGTTCTTCAACAACACCGAATTTCTCAAAATGCTCCCTCCCTTGGCGTAATGTCAGGTGATTCGGGCCGGACAGCCTATCGAGATCACTCCCACCATCATCTTCCCAAAAACAAACTTTGCAAATATCATGCTCTCTAACCATTGTCAAAGTGTTGTAGCCGCAGCACAGGCAAGTATATAATCGGGGGGGGGAGACCTATAATTTCAATTGAGGTTTGGAGATGCCCGGATAAAGTCGTGGTTAAATATGATGTAGTGTAAAATTTGAACCGATACTCGATAGACTTTCTTATATGGTAATGCAATTTCTCCAAAGCTACATCATCGTCAAGTGAACTTTCCGATTTTACATCTTCGGCGTGCTTCGCCATTTCCTCTTCAGAAAGATTTAAAAGCTGATAAAAAGATATTAAACGCGCTGCTTCTTTCCTGAGTAGTTTCATTGTTTTTCGCTTACAACAACTCCTTACTATACACTCCTTCATCAAACCCAAAAAACAAAAAGCCGTCCTTTTCTATCACGGGGCGTTTGATCATGCTGGTTTTTTGTTGCAGCAGGGCAAGGGCATCGTCTTTGGTTTTAATGCTGTCTTTCACTTCGGGGTCCAGTTGTTTGTAGGTGGTGCCTTGTTTGTTCAGAAACTTTTCATAGCCGGCTTTCGCGTCCCATTCTTGCAGCTTTTCGGCACTTACGCCCAGCTTTTTAAAATCCTGAAATTCATAAGATAAGTTGTTGGCTTTTAGCCAGTCGAGCGCTTTTTTTACCGTATTGCAATTGGTAATGCCGTAAACTTTCATAGCGGTAAAGGTAGGGAATCTGTCTGAATCAGGATTTTGGAATGAACATAATATTGTTATTATTCTGAAAATCTTGTAATTCTGAAAATTCTGATTCAGAAATTTTTAATTCCTGCTACCACCGCTGGTGTCATCGTTATTGATGCCGCGCTTGTTCTTTTTAAGCTCGCTGTTCAGCTTACCGAATTTATAATTGAAGCCGATGCCAAACGTGCGGAAAAGCTGATAATTATAGGATGAAGTGATAAAATCCTGCGTGCGGGTATAAAAATCGAGCTTGATGAATTGCTTGAAGGGGCCGTTGGTGTACATAAATATGTTCACCTTTTTATTGAACAGCTCTTTTGACGCGTTTGCCCCGTAGCCCAGGTAATAGTTATCGGTTCCCTGCAGCAATACATAGCGGCTATCGAAACCTACATTTAAACCAATGCGGTAACCATTATCAAATTTATAACTGCTATTGGTGAACACATGTCCCTGGTAGCCCCGGTTTTTAAACAACTGGTTGCTGTAAAAACCTTCCAGCCAAATGTGCAGCAGTTCGGCGTTAACGTTGAGGTTGAGTTTTTTGGTGAGCGGGTAGTTCAAACTGAGGTCGACGCCCAGTTGCTTGTTCTTGCCCACGTTAGCATACGTGGTGGTGGTAACGGTACCCTTTACGCTGGCCAGTTGTTGTATGGTGTTATTGGCAAAGGAATAACTGGTGCTGATGTTCACCGAACCTTTAGCGAAATTACCATAGCTCAACTCAAAGTTATTATTAACGGCGGGGCGCAGATCAGGGTTACCCGTAGTAATGTAGTTAGGATTGCTCCTGTCCACAAATGGATTCAGCTGAAAAATGCCCGGGCGCTGGATGCGCTGGGTAAAACCAAAAGTAAGACTGCTGCTTTTTAGGCTGCGCTGGATTGATAATGATGGCACCACGTTGGTAAAGTTCTGATTGAGTGTGGTATTTACCGACGAAAAATTAGCATCGATATTGGTACGCTCGTACCGCACGCCGCTTTTAAAGGTCCATTTGGTGAATTTCAGCGTGTACGAATTGTAGAGGCTATAAACATCCTGGCGGTAATCAAAAACATTGTCCTGCGTGGCATCGGGCAGGTACTCCTTCGATACGGCATCGTACATGTTGGTGCGGAAATTACTATAGTTCTTTCGGTCTATCAGTTTACCACCCGCCTCAATAGTAATTGCTTTTAACGGATGGATATAATCCAACTGCGTAGTATGCTCTTTAGCACCCGAACTGTTGAACTGGCGATATTTAGTTGTATTGCCAGGGTCAACCATATTCAGGGTGTTGTTACCATTATCGCTGAATTTGTAGGAAGCGGTTAGTAACCTGTCTTTATTACCTTTAAAACCAAGCTGGTAGTTCAGGCCAAAATCTTTTCCTTCAAAATTGCCGTTCCCCATGTTGATTGTGGTAAAATCGGTTTCTACGCCATTATCCATCTGCTGCGTAAGCTGGTTGCTACCTGTTGTGTTGGCATTATTGTAGTAATTGAAAGAGCCTGTGAGCAAATTCAAGCTATCCGCTTCAAAGCTCAGTTCGGTACTTACATAGTTATTGGTACCGCCATTGAACCTTGTACCGTTTTGCGTGATTGACGATGGCTGCTGCAAAAAATCCGTCTGGTTGAAAAAGGCGGTGCTGCGTTCGGGGCGTTTACCGGCGCCGGTGAAACCGCTTAAGCCAAACTTGCCCTGCTTTAGGGTAAAGTTTAGGTTCGCTCGTGCGCCATAGGCGGTATTGTAGTTGGAATTGATGCCCACGTTATAGCCTTGGTCGGCATTTTTTTTGGTGATGATATTGATGATACCTGCTAAACCCTCTGCATCATACTTGGCTGGTGGGGTGGTGATCACCTCAATTTTTATAATATTGGCGCCGGGCATCGCTTTCAAAATATCCGATGGGTTGCGCGCCATAATAGCCGATTCCTTACCGTTCAGCAAAATTTTATAGTTGCCGCTACCGCGGAGTTTGATAGCGTCGTTTGCATCTACAGAAAGCAGGGGCACCTTACGGATCATATCCAAAGCGGTGAGCGTTTTGCTTTCCGGGTCGGCCAACACGTCGTAAGTCAGGCGGTCTACCTCTTGTTTCATCAGCGGCCTGTCGGCTGTTACCGATACTTCTTTTAACTGGTGGCTCGAAGTTGCCAACATCAGCCTGCCCAGGTTAACGGTGGCAGCGCTCTTAAGCTCGATAGCCTTTGTTTTATAGCCTACTGATATTAAGGAAAGTTTGTAAGCCTTTGCGGGGAGATTACCGAACTCGAACGAGCCGTCGTCTTTACTTAGCGAGCTTTTTACAGGAGCGTTTGTGGCTATATCGCTTAGCGCAATGGTTACATAACCCAGGGGTTTGTTTACCGCCGAATCGATAACGATACCTTTAACCGTAATAGTTGGCTGATTGGTTTGC
Organism: Mucilaginibacter gilvus; assembly: GCF_004054195.1. Classification (GTDB taxonomy): domain Bacteria; phylum Bacteroidota; class Bacteroidia; order Sphingobacteriales; family Sphingobacteriaceae; genus Mucilaginibacter; species Mucilaginibacter gilvus. The sequence goes on from NZ_SBIW01000001.1 coordinate 557,275, forward strand.
GCAAAAGATACCGCACAAAGGAAACAGCCAAATGCTGCCAGTAAAAGTTTTCTCATGTAATAGTTTTTGGTACAAGACACACAAAAGTACGTTTCGTTGCAGTTAAAAAGTGTTTTTCATGCCTTTTTAACTAAATAGTTAGGTAACAAAAGCATTACGATTGGTGGGCATCATTTGCCCCTTCGCTACATGGAAAGAAAAATTGATTACTTATTAAACTTCGTCATCGTCAACTCCGTACCGATGGTACTGAAACTCTTTACCATCTCGATGGATCGGTCTATCAGCGCCGGGAGGTCAGGCTGTTCTTCCTTATCAAAACCGCTCAATACATAATCAACCTGGCGGCCTTTGGGGTAATTATCGCCAACGCCAAAACGCAGGCGCGCGTATTCGTTATTGCCCAAGGTAGCTTCGATATGTTTTAGTCCGTTATGCCCGGCAGCGCTACCTTTGGGTTTAAGGCGCAGCGTGCCCAGCGGCAGGGCAATGTCATCAACAATCACCAATACATTTTCAACGGGGATCTTCAGTTCCTTCATCCAATGGTTAAGGGCCTTACCGCTCAGGTTCATGTAGGTGGTAGGCTTAATAAGGTGCAGCATACGGCCTTTGTAAGGCACCTCGGCATAATACGCGTGGCGCATACTGTAAAACTTTTCCTTTTCCTGTTTTACCAGCTCATCCAGCACCATAAAGCCGATGTTATGCCGCGTGTCGGCATACTCCGGCCCAATGTTTCCTAAACCAACTATTAAATATTTCATATGCCCGAGCCCCCTAACCTCCTGAAGGGGGAACTTTTGATTTGCTTATTTTGATGCGAAGATATTGCTTTTATACAAAAACAGCGATAAGTTACCTTACCGCTGTTTTAATATTCCTTTGTTCCCCTTCAGGGGGTTAGGAGGCTAAACTTATTATTTGCCTTTACCGGCTTCTTGTTCTGCCTGGCGTAATGCACGTGAAGTAGTTACCGATACAATGGTATCTTCCTGCGCGTTGGTGATAGCTAAGTTTGGCAAGCTGATCTCGCTAACTTTTACTGATTTACCAACTTCTAATTCGCTGATGCTTACTTCGATGTTATCTAGGTGGTCTTTAGGCAAAGCTTTAACACGCAGTTTGCGTAGTTTCTGTACCAATTTACCACCCACCTTTACGCCCGGAGAAGTACCTGTTAATTTTACAGGGATCTCGATAGTGATAGGTTTTTTCTTATCTAACAACAAAAAGTCGATATGGATAAGTTGTTCTGTTAACGGGTGGAACTGCATATCTTTAATGATAGCCTGTGAAGTAACACCGTCTACTGTAATGTCGATGAAATGAACAACCGGAGTATAAACTACGTTCCTCAAATCAGCTGCGGACACAGAAAAGTGGGTTTGGGTTGGCCCACCGTAAAGTACTGCTGGTACCAAACCTTGGTAGCGCAGTTCTTTTGCGTCACGTTTCCCTACGTTCTCCCTTGGAGAACCGCTAATAGCAAATGATTTCATTATTATTTATTTATTATTCAAAGCCATACCAATATGGTATGGATATTTTTAATCTCTTTTATTCAGCCCATGGCCCATAGTCGATGGTCCATAGTATTTTTAATCATTTTTATTTGTCTTCTTTCTATGGACTATCGACCATAGACTATCGACTTCTTAATCTACCCTAAATAACTGGCTTATCGAGCCGTGTTCGTTTACGTTGCTTATTGCTTTTGCAAACAAGTCCGCAGTGGTAAGTACCCTTATTTTAGGGCTGCTATGTTTCAACGGTATGGTATCGGTCACTATAAGCTCAGTTAATGCCGACGCCTCAATAGTTTCATAAGCCTTACCGGATAATACCGGGTGGGTACAAACCGCGCGTACACTACGTGCGCCGCGTTCCATAATTAAGCCGGCAGCTTTTGCAAGCGTACCTGCCGTATCGCATATATCGTCTATCAGTACAATGTCCTGGTCGGTTACATCACCAATAATGGTCATGCTCTCAATTTCGTTGGCGCGTTTACGGCGCTTATCGCAAATTACCACCTCGGCATTAAAGAATTTGGCAAAGCTGCGTGCCCTGTACGAGCCACCCATATCCGGCGACGCGATGGTAAGGTTACCCAAACCAAGGCTTTTAATGTACGGTACAAATATAATTGAGGCATCCAGGTGATCTACCGGCACATCAAAAAACGCCTGTATCTGCGCTGCGTGCAGGTCCATCGTCATGATGCGGTTAATGCCTGCCGCTACCAGCAAGTTCGCTACCAGTTTTGAACCAATGGCCACACGTGGCTTATCCTTCCTGTCCTGGCGGGCCAAACCGAAGTAAGGGATAACCGCTATGATGTAATGGGCAGATGCACGGCGGGCGGCATCTATCATCATCAACAATTCCATCAGGTTATCGGTAGGCTGGTTGGTGCTTTGTATTAAGAACACATCACAGCCGCGGATAGATTCGTTAAAGTGTGGTTGAAATTCGCCATCGCTGAAACGCGATAAAACGACGTCGCCAAGTTGCTGACCATAAGATGCGGCGATGTGTTTCGACAGGTCCATTGAACCGGAACCTGCAAATAGCTTAACTGTATTAAACTGTAAAGGCATCTTTTGATTTGGGATGTCGGATGTTCGATCTCGGATGTTACTCCTCGCCTATACCCGGTAAACTTAGCAACCTGTATAAAAAACTTCGGATTTCTAATTTCCAATACGGTTAATCCGAAATTGAAAATCCGAAATCCGAAATCTTAATGTTGCCCGACCAGGATTCGAACCTAGACAAACGGTACCAAAAACCGTCGTACTACCATTATACTATCAGGCAATCTCCTACGTCACGTTATCCGCTCCGAAAAGGAATGCAAATATAGGACGATTTTTCGGAACTCAAAAGCAAAAGTTAAAAAAGTATTTTAAACCGCTAAACACGCCCCCGTCAATCGTTAAAAAGTGTTAATCCTTCGTTTTCCGCTTAAAAAGCCTAATACTTTTACTACTTTCGACTCTTCAAAAACCTGATCATACAGCACATTAAGCTATGAACTATAACAAGTACAACAATATTTTTGGCTGGGCAACCTTCTTTATAGCCGCCATAACCTACACTTTAACGCTGGAGCCGTCCACGAGTTTTTGGGATTGCGGCGAATTTATCGCCTGTATTTACCGGCTTGAAGTGGCCCACCAGCCCGGCGCCCCGCTATTTACCATGATAGGTAAAGTATTCTCGCTGCTCTCTATGGGCGATAGAAACAAGGTGGCCTATTTCACCAACCTTTCATCGGCACTGGCCAGCGCGGCTACCATCATGTTCCTCTTTTGGACCATTACCGCCCTGGCTAAAAAAATGCTGGTAAAGGCGGGTGAAGAACTCACTTTAACTAACCTTATCCTCATCATAGGCTCGGGCCTGGTTGGCGCATTGGCTTACACGTTTTCTGATACCTTTTGGTTCTCAGCTGTCGAGTCGGAAGTTTACGCGCAGTCGTCTTTATGTACCGCCATTGTTTTTTGGGCGATATTAAAATGGGAGGCCCATGCCGATGAGCCTCACGCCGATAAATGGATCGTCTTCATTGCTTATGTGATGGGCCTGTCCATCGGTATCCACTTATTAAACTTACTGGTTATCCCGGCAATAGCGCTTATTATTTACTTTAAGCGTGCGAAAGCAGTTAGCACCGGCGGCACCATCTGGACTTTCGTCCTCGGTGTAATCACCGTTGCGGTTATCCTTTGGGGTGTTATCCAGTTCACCGTTAAAGGTGCAGCCTTCTCCGATCTGTTCTTTGTGAACACCCTCAATATGGGCTTTGGCAGCGGGGCTATCATGTTCTTTGGATTGGTAGCCGTTACGCTTGCATCGGGTATATATTATACCATCAATCAAAAAAACAGCTTTATTATTATAGCCGCTGCGGCATTTGTTTTATTACTTACGCTGAGTGCAGGCATAGCAGGCTTTATCGGTGCTGCCGTTGTTTTAGCAGCACTGGAGTATGCTTTAAAAGTGCGCGAGAAACCTGTTGCGCTAAACCGTATTTTGATTTGCGCGGTATTTATTTTGTTTGGTTATAGTTCCTTCGTGATGATCGTTATCCGCGCGAAAGCCGGCACTAACTTAAACAACAGCGATCCGCAGGATGCCTTCGCATTAAACAGTTACCTTAACCGCGACCAGTACGGCGATACGCCATTATTGTACGGCGAGTTCTTCGATTCGAAAGCAATCGACCAAACCGATGGCGCCACATTGTACCGCCGCGGCGCTACCAAATACGAGGTTGCCGGTAAAAAACTCATCACCACTTACGACCGCAACACCTTATTTCCGCGCATGTTTAGCCAAAAGCAAAACCACCCGGAATTTTACCGCGATTGGATGAAAATGGGCCCGTCGGATCAACCGACCATGGCTACCAACCTGGGCTTTTTTGCTACCTGGCAGGTGAGCCAGATGTATACACGCTACTTCCTGTGGAATTTTGCTGGTCGCGCTAACGACCTGGATGGCCAAAACAACACTATAGACGGTAGCTGGCTAAGCGGACTAAACTTTGGCAAGGATCTGCCTGCTTCGGTTACCGAAAGCAATGCTTATAACAGGCTGTATTTCCTGCCGCTTATCATCGGTATTTTAGGATTGATATACCACTTTAAACGCAACCAGCGCGATGCTGGTGTAGTAGTGGTTTTGTTCTTCTTCACCGGTTTGGCCATTGTGCTTTACCTTAACCAGGACCCTTTACAGCCACGCGAGCGTGATTACGCCTACGCTGGTTCTTTCTACGCCTTTGCTATCTGGATAGGTTTGGGGGTTTTAATGATAGCCGAGCTGATCAGCAAGGCACTAAAAAATGGTAAAAACAGTGCTATTATTGCCAGTGTTGTATGTTTATTAGCCGCACCTGTGTTAATGGCCAGCCAGGAGTGGGACGATCATGACCGCTCCACCAAGCTTACCCCGCACGATATGGCTTACAACTACCTCAACTCCTGCGCGCCAAACGCTATTTTGTTTTGCTTTGCCGATAACGACACCTACCCGCTTTGGTATATACAGGAAGTGGAAGGCGTTCGCCCGGATGTACGTATTGTAAACCTGAGCCTGCTGGGTACCGATTGGTATATCCGTCAGATGAAGCAGAAGATGAACGATTCGGCACCCTTGCCTATTACCATGAGCAACGATAAGTTTAAAACAGGCGTGCGCGACGTAATTTATTACAACGATGCCAAAATACCGGGTGCATTTGAGCTGAAGGAACTCTTCGACTTTTTAACATCGGAAGATGCGCAGGCTAAAGTTACTTACGAGAACGGCGAAAGCGCGAACTACCTGCCTACCAAAAACTTTAAGATGACCATTAATGCCGATGAGGTAATTAAAAATGGCGCGGTACCTGCGGGCGAAAAAGACAAAATTGCAAGACAACTTGATTTCACCTACCCCGGCAAATATGTAACCAAAGATAACCTGGCTATTATGGATATCCTGGCACATAACGACTGGAAACGCCCGATATACTTTACCGTAACCGCCGGCAACGAAAACATGCTTGGCCTTGATAAATACATGTACAACGAAGGTTTTTGCTACCGCCTGATGCCGCTTAAACCGGATACTACCGTGCAACCTTTGGAGGCCAGCAATACTTTGGTGATGTATAATAATGTGGTGAACAAGTTTAAATACGGCCAAATGAAAACCGCCAAAAACCTGGATAACACCTCTACTACCCTGTTTTACCCGGTGATCACCCGTATGTTTGCCAGCCTTGCCGATGCTTTGGTAAAGGAAGGCCACACCGACCTTGCCAAAAACACGCTGAAAAAATACCAGGAAAGCATGCCCGAGAAGATCTTGTCACCGGAGCTGGCTATCCGCAAATACTACCTGGCGCAAAGTGCTTACGAAGTTGGCGAAACCGCGCTGGCCAATAAATTGGTAAAAACAGTTGATGATTATGTGGTAGACCAACTGAAATTTAACTTTACCGTATACCAGCAAAACAGCGACAATGTTGATTCCCGCAGTGTACAGCTTTCCCTTTCGCTGCTTAACGGCATAGAAAACTTAACCAAAAGCTTCCACCAAACCGAGTGGACCAATAAAACTGCGGCACAGCTGAAAGATTACAGCACCAAGTTTGCCGCGTTGGCAAACCCCGGGCAATAAAATGATCCATCAACAAACCTCATACAAAAAACGCCCCGCTTACACGGGGCGTTTTTTGTTGCCAATTGTCTCGTAACAATTGCATTAGTCGGCGCGTCTTATTTATACACTATCTACCAATGAAAAAATACGCTACCGCTTCCCTCCTGTTTTCCTTTTTTATTATCACAGTTACCGTTTTCGGTCAAAGTAAGGCTGTTACCATCGATACTATGATCCATCGTACTAACCGGCTCGGCTTGTTCAGTGGTAATATTTTGGTGGTTGACGGCGGCAAAGTTGTATACCGTAATGCTATGGGTTTTACCGATGCATCCAAAACGGAAAAACTGACTGATCAATACCGTTTCCATATCGGCTCGATAGCCAAGGAGTTTAACGCGGTGGGCATTATGATGCTGCAGGAACAGGGTAAGCTTAACATCGACGATAAGCTCTCCAAATTCTTCCCGGAACTACCAGCCTGGGCAAATAAGGTGAGCATCAAAAACCTGTTACAATATACCAGCGGCATCCCCGATGTAAAATGGAAAACCGTAAAAAGCGATGCCGATAACATGGCTGACCTGATGAAACTGGAGCAGCTTGATTTTGAGCCCGGCACCAAATACGCCTACAATAACAATAATGTATTTATGCAGCGCCGCATCATCGAAAAGATAACCGGCATGCTCTTTAATAACTTCGTAGAAGAAAAATTGTTAAAGCCAGCTGGCATGAGCACAGCAGTAATAGACCCGGACGATAATAAGCCGTTGATGGCAAAATCATACACCAATGCGGGTAAGCAAGGCCCGCTGGTTTACCCTATTACCGGTTGGGTGGCCGTTACCCTCGATGATTTTTATAAATGGGAACAAGCGCTTGAGAACTTCAAGCTTATCAGTCCGGCATCTACCAAAATATTGGTTGCGCCATTTGGACTGGATAACCAATGTGGCCTTGGCGGGGGCAGCATGGCGGGTAACAAACTGGTATTCCACAAGCATGATGGAAGCAGTGTTTATTACCAGGCCCTGGTAGTTGGCAGCCCTTTAAAAGGCAGAACCGTGATCCTGATGACCAACAACAGGCAGAATAATATATTTGATATAGACAATGCCATCCAAAACATCCTCGATGGTAAACCATACGGGCAGCCGAAGCACTCCATATTGGCGGATTTTCAAAAGCAACTGGATACGTTAAGCGGCCCGGGGGTACTGGCTTTTTATCGCGATCTGAAAGGAAAACACCCCAATGATTATGGGTTTGAGAACGAAGTTACGCTCAACGAAATTGGCTACTTTCTCATGAACGCCAAAAAGCTCGATGCCGCGATTATGGTATTCGAATACAATACCACGCTGTTCCCAACCTCCAGCAACGTGTTCGATAGTTTGGGCGAAGCTTATTTTAACAAAGGAGATAAAGCCAAAGCGTTGTTAAACTACAAACGCTCCTTAAAATTGGATGCTACTAATGGTGCGGCTAAGGCTATCATTGCGGAGTTGGAGAAGTAAAAGCACCAAGTAATTGCGAGGTACGAAGCAATCTCCCGATAGGCAGAGCGGCTTGTCCTACGTAGAGATTGCTTCGTACCTCGCAATGACGATGTGGAAGGGTTAAACAAGAAAAGCAGCCGGTGGCTGCTTTTCTTGCGCTATTATCTTGCTTCTTTACTAATCTTCCAATACCACACCCATGTTGCAGAACTTCTCAATACGTTCCGCAACCAGTTCGTCTACATTACGTTCGCCAAGGGTTTTAAGTTCTTTAAGAAGTTGTTTTTTAAGCGTGGCTGCCATAGCAACCGGATCCTGATGAGCGCCGCCAAGGGGTTCTTTTATCACGCCGTCTATCAGTTTATTCTTCAGCATTTCGGTAGAGGTAAGCTTCAGCATTTCTGCGGCGCGCTCTTTATGCTCCCAGGTTTTAAACAAGATGGTAGAGCAGTTTTCCGGCGAAATAACTGAATACCAGCTATTATCCAGCATCAGCACTCTATCGCCAATACCAATACCCAAGGCACCGCCCGATGCACCTTCGCCAATTACCACGCAGATAATAGGAACTTTCAGTATCGACATTTCCAGCAGGTTACGTGCTATAGCCTCGCCTTGTCCGCGTTCCTCGGCTTCAAGGCCCGGGAATGCTCCGGGAGTATCTATCAGGGTAACTACAGGCTTGCCAAATTTTTCGGCCATTTTCATCAGCCTTAAAGCTTTGCGGTAACCTTCGGGGTTAGCCATACCGAAGTTGCGGTACTGGCGCTCTTTGGTGTTACGCCCCTTTTGGTGACCGATGAACATCACAGTTTGCCCGTTTAGCGTACCGAAACCGCCTATAATGGCCTTATCATCACCCACGGTACGGTCGCCATGCATTTCGATGAAATCATCGCACATCAGTTCCAGGTATTGTAAAGTATATGGGCGCTCGGGGTGGCGGGAGATCTGCACCTTTTGCCAGCCGGTAAGGTTGCTGTATATTTCTTTTTTGGTGGCTTCCATTTTGGCTTCCAGCTCGGCAATAGTGGCGCTCATGTCCAGCTTGTTCTTCTCTTCTACCTGCTGCACCTTTTCTATCTGCCCCTGAAGCTCTGCCAGTGGTTTTTCAAAATCAAATGTAATCTTCATACAATTTATTGAGGCGCTAAATTAAAAAAATCAAACGGCATATTGTCAATTATCATTTTTGAATGACTTTAATTTATTTATTTGCGCCGGCGCAAGCAGCCTATAGGTGTTGTACGAAGCCAACAAAATGGCGTTCCTGAGCTCACCATGGTATAATCCACTGCGGTTGCCGTAAAACAGGATGTCGCCTTCGTTTATCTTTTTAGATTGGAAGAGGCCATCCAGTTTGGTTTCATTTGTTACGATAAAGTTGCCCATTTCTATCTTTTTGCGCTGTAATTCGGTGTTTATCTTGGTTAATGCTGCCGTTTGGTAAGGACTCAGGTCCAATTCCTTTTTGTACTTCAGCGCTTTTTGTGCCGATGGGTAGCCATTCAGATCAGCAACCAAACTCATCTGGTATTGATCCCTCCCCTTCATCAACGCGTCGTATTGCGTATTGCTGATGGTTTTTATGGGGGATGGTTTCAGCAGGCTATCGGGCGTTTGAGCCGAAGCGGCGGTACTTATAAATACAAAAAGGAAGAGTGAATATAGTTTCATATCTTAATTTAACGCCTTCAAATTAATATTGTTCTATAGGTTCGGGTTCGATCTCCTTTATAGCGTTCCAGCCTCTGTTTTTAAATAAAACCCGACTGACTACCACACCGATGGCCAAGCCGAAAAAAACGCCAATAAACGCTGAAAGCGATATTATCGACAGGGTATTTTCGCTACGCGCAAAGTAAAATAATGTAATAAGGAATGTAAGGCTTATTCCAACAACAATTATAGCAGCGTTTTTTTTAGGAGATGGGGCTAACAGACAGCTCATTACCACAAAGATCATAAATGTTATAGCCATTTCAATCCCATGGACAAGCAGATATAAATAGAAATTAGAGCCTTTTATACTTAAAAAAAACTCGTCTTCGATATTTATGATCAAAGAGAATATCGCCACTACCACAATTAATGGCGCAAAAATACTCATAAACCATCTGAAGCCATTTAAGGTACTCATCACTCCACCTTTATCACTTTCGTCCTCTTACTTATTCCATTCTCGTTAAACGCCTCTATCTGGAAGTAGTAAGGTACGCCCTTCTCCATCCCGTTAAAATAGTATTCGTTTACGTTGTACACCATAATGTTGTTATACAGCTTATCCGGCGCTATGCCCATGTAAATGGTATAGCCGACCGCGCCATCGGTTTGGCGCCACCGCAACCAGGAGTTGCGGTTCTCTTCTTTACCGCGCAACACAATAAGGTTGCGAACGCTATCCGGCGCGGCACCGGCCCCCTTCCCAAACACCCGGAAGCCGGATAAAGCGAACTTGCCCGTTGGCATGTGATAGTTGGTTATTTTAAGGTAACGCGCTTTAGCGGCAGTTTTCAGTTCCACATAGTCGTGCGGTACATCGGTTTTATTCTGGCGTTTATCAACCAAAGGCTTCCAGGTTTTGCCATCTATAGAAGAAGATATTAGGTATTGGTGATATACCCCAAGTGATTTTCCCAAAAAGGTAGCGTCCTGGTCGGCATAGTTCAGTTGGATGGCTTTTATGGTGCTTACTTCGCCCAGGTCGGTTTGCATCCATTCGCCTTTATTGGCGGTTTTGGCGCTCCAGTAAGTTTTAATATCCTCGTCCACCGCCAAATTGGGCACGTAGGCACCAAGGGTTGAGGATACCTGCACCGGTTTATTATAGTTCAGCAGCATCCAACCGGTAAAGTTGCTTTTAAGGTGATCTTCCTTACTTGCCGATAAATAATGCGGATAATCGCCATAGGCGGTGTTGGTATACAGGATGCCGTCATCGTCGAACCCGGCAGGCCAAAAGCCAATGCGGCGTTCAAAATTGTTCTTCACATCCACTACCATAGTGCTAATGTGCCAGTAGTTGCCGTATTTATCTGCCCAGGTTGCGCCGTGGCCGGCGCCTTTGGCAAAGCCTCCCGGTTTGTAGCTAAACGGGTTGTGGCTTTGGTATTTGAACGGACCAAGCGGTTTATCGCCCACATAAACGCCGTCGCCGTAGCCTTTGCCTTCGGTGCCGGGTGCACCGTATTGCAGGTAGTATTTGCCATTATGCTTGTTCATCCAGCTGCCCTCCATAAAGCCCGTGAGGAATACGTTATCATTATTCTCGCCAAAACGCTCCCAGCCGTGCTGCTCCCAGTTGAGTTTTATCATCTCCTTTTTGGGGCCGATGGGCTCGAAGGTTTTGCGGTCTATCTCCTGTCCGTATAGCGGAAAAGTGTTACTGCTGCCATGGTATATGTACACTCGGCCGTCATCATCAGCAAACATTCCCGGGTCCCAGGCGCCAACCTGGAAATAATCCTTCGCTGCCTTCCAGGTATCGTGAGTGGGGTCTGTACTCATCCACAGGGTAAAATCTTTATTGTAGGTAGAGCCGATCACCAGCAGGGTATCGCCCAAAACCAAAGTGGCGGGTGCGCAAAGTTCATCGCCTTTTACCTGATTATAGGGGCGCACAAATTTGCGGGAGACAAACTTCCAGCTCAGCATATCGGGGCTCCACCAGTAACCAAACTGATTGGTGCTGAAGAGATAGTAATTACCTTTAAAAAAGGTCATGGTTGGGTCGGCAGTGGCGCGGTGTTTGCCCCAGGCGGCGAAGGTTTCAAAGGGCGTATAGCCATAATCAAGGTTCAGCGGGTTGCAATAAGTGAGCCTTTTTGTTTGTGCCGATGAACCAAACGCAATAAAACAAAACAGGGTTGCTAACAATAAACGGGTTGCTGTTTTCATTTTATGAAAATAATTGGTTGAGGGCAAATATCTATCTTTTTGGGGAGACTTCAACATCCACGTCTTGCCGAACTTGTTTCGGCACCCCACCTGCAAGGTGGCTAACTTTGCTAACGGACTATGCTGGGTGGCTATGCATTGTTGTTACATATATAATGGGGTGCTGAAATAAATTCAGCATGACGAGGGGGCCGCTCAAAATAAAAAAGGAGCACCGGAAACCGGCACCCCTTTTTAGAGAGATTTAGTTGATTATTATTATTTATTGTACGATGAGCGTTGCTATGGAATGCGGTTCGGCGGATGTTTTGGCGGCTTTGCCTTTTATCCACAAGCTGTATTCAATCTTTTCGTCGGTGCGGTTCATCACCACAACTGCTAATTTACCATCCGGGTTAATGTACGCGGTGGTTAAAAGTTTGTCCCTGCTGGCCGCGCTGGCTACGCGTTTTGCGCCGGGATGGATGAATTTGGAGAAATGCCCCATGTAGTAATACGAGTTGGTATAGATGAGCTCGCCCGTACGCGTATCGGCATGTACAGGCGCGAAGCAGAAGTTGCCCACATGGTTCGGCCCGCCTTTTTCATCCAGCAGAATATTCCAGTCGGTCCAGCCAACGGTGCCGGCGTTAAAATCGTTCATCATGGAGAGGCCGTAGCGCTCGCCCAATGTCCAATCGCCAAGGCGGTTAAAATCGAATTTTTCTACACAGCCTTCGGTAAAAATCAGGTTCTTATCCGGGAAGGCAGCGTGAGTAAGACGAGTGTTCTCAAAGTTCTGGCCGGCACCTGTCCAGGTTTCGTACCAGTGAAAACCAATACCCCAGATGTATTTAGCAGCGGCTGGATCCTCTAATATGGTGCTGGCGCGCTGGTAAAGCAGATCGCGGTTATGATCCCAAACGATGAGTTTTTTAGCAGCCATGCCGCCTTTTACCAGTGTTGGGCCTAAATAGTTCTTCACAAAATCGCGTTCTTCTTCTGCAGTGTACTTGCAGCTTTCCCATGTTTGGGTGGCCATTGGCTCGTTTTGTACAGAAAGGCCCCATACCGGGATGCCTTCTTTTTCGTAGGCCTTGATAAATTTCACATAGAAGCTGGCCCAACTTTGCGCATATTCGGCTTTTAGCTTGCCGCCATGCAATACATCGTTGTTATCCTTCATAAAGGCAGGCGGGCTCCATGGCGATACAAACATGGTTAACTTACCACCGGCGGCTTTTGTGGCCTCCTTTATAAATGGAATGCGATACTTTTTATCATGGCTGATATCGAAACTGCGCAGATCCTTATTATTATCAGATACATAGCTGTAGCTGCCGCTGCTAAAATCGCAGCTTTGGATATTGGTACGGGCCAGTGTGTAGCCTATGCCTATGTTCTTATCATAATAAGCAGCTAAAAATTCCTTTTGCTTATCTTTTGGCAGTTTATAAAAGGTTTCGGCAACTGCATCGGTTAGCGCGCCGCCAATGCCCAGCATGGTTTGGAATGTTTTAGTGGGATCCACAAATACCAGCGTTTCGGTTTCCGGTGGTTGCGGGCTATCGGTAAAGGTTAGGGTGCCTGCCGGGGCAAGGCGTTTATCAGAGCCCTTTTCGGTAACATACACTTTTACCGTTTTATTGTTAGCCGAATAAAGCATTTTAGGCTTAGCAGACTGACTGAAAACGCTCGCCGAAAAGCAAACGAATCCTGCAAAAAAGAGTCCTTTCTTCATCATTAGGGTTGAAAGAGGTTTATTTTTGTTGGTTGCAAAAACCAAATCTATCAAAGTTTCGTTTAATTACATAAAGAAAACATTATAAATAACTGATTTTTAACCGCTTGTAAACAAATTGATACGGTTTAATACCAAGCCAATAAATAAAGAAATGGCTCTGCATCAGTCAATTCCGCAATTGTTTTAAAAACAACTTAAAATAGTAATGCGGTTCGCCCGCAAGCCGTTTTATTTACCCCCAACCTTTTTTCCGGTGCCCATCCACTCCAAGGCATCCAATATCAGCTTGTCTTCAACAGGGTTGCCAAACGTATGCGAAAGGTCTTTATTGGTTTTACCTTCATAATCGATATCGTTATGCCCCATATTGAAGTAGATCATCTTGTAATTTCTGTTCGTCCACACTACAGGATAATAACCGCTATGCCAGATCTCGTTCTGCTTTGGACCCGTGCCTAAGGGAAAACTACTGGAATCTACCGAAGCAAGTATTCTGATGTCCGGGTTTTTGCGCAGGTCTTTCTCCCACCGGTACCATTCGTTTGGCGATGCTTTAAAGGTTTCGGGCATATTTTTAGTTGCCGGGTGTGTCCTGTCCTCCACCCTTAAAATGGCCGATGTTGGCCGCCATGTGTTGCTGCCGTATTGTCCCGAGCCTAAAAATTCGTTGTGGTACCAATCCCAATCGGCATTAAAACCCGATGGGGTAAGCGCGAACGCCGAGAAATGAAAACCCATCCAACCGCCGCCGTTCTTCATATACTTTTCAAAAGCAGCACGCTTAGCGGGATCCTCGGTACGGGTATCTAAAAAGATGACCAGCTTGTATTTGGCGAGGTAAGCCTCGTTCAGGTTACTCCAGTTACTGGTAGAATCGTAACCGAAATTATATTTCTCTGCCATCAGCGGAAACCATTTGTTGGCTTCGTGCACAAAACTGATGTGCGCCTGGTCGTTTTTGGCGGTGTAGAAAGCTATTACGTTAAACCTTGGCTTTTTTTGTGCGTAGCTGCTGCCTGCCATGCAAAGGCACAGCAGAACAATTGCAAATATTTTTACGCGAATGGGTGAGAACATGGGTGTTGATAATTAACGGTGTGAAAAAAGTTAGCTAACAATATGCGGAGCTTACTTTTTTATCTTGATATAGGTTTCTACTATTTCGTGGTCTATTTTAAGGCTATCTATCTTCTCGATGCCTTTTTGCTGCAGGGTATCGCCTTTAAAAACAACCTTAAAATCGAAAGAATGGCCTTCCCACTCGCGGTAGTTGCAGTATTGCAGGTTTTCGGTATAGCTATCGCCGGCTATAGAATATGTGCCCGCGCCCGAATCGAATGTAGGCTTTCCGCCTTTCTTCAAGTCGTGCTTAAAAAAGGCAAAATGGTAGCCGTTGATCACTTTGATCATTTCGTCTTCCTGCCCTTTTTCGGGATAGGTAACAGCGGTATCGCCTTTAATAATTTTTACGGCAGAGATCAATTTCCAGGTGCCTTGTATTGGTGCAATCGGCACTTCTGCAACAGCAGTTTCAGCAGCAGGTTGTTTACAGGAGGCCAATGCCAAAAGCGGGATAAACAGGAATTTAATTTTCATTGTTTTGAGAGATTTATAGTGTTTATTTGTGAGGTTCAATTCGGTAGCCTCATCTAAACCCTTTCCAATGGAGAGAATTTGAGAAAGCTTAATAATTATAATACCAGCTGCTTATACAGCCGCCCGATAGTTTCGTCCCCATCAATACAAAAGCCAGGGTGTACTTTGGAAGTTTGCACCACCGTACTGCGTGTAGCGGTTAACCACCTAAAGCGTGATGGCGCATCCAGCAAACCTATCGGCCCTGCATCCTTACCACCGTCGGAAATACGCTGAAATGAGCGCAGATTCTCCTCTACTCCATCTGTATCAATATCCTTAAAAAAAGCCTGCAGGCGTTCCTTGTCTACCTGATACACCATTTTAAGGTACTTGTGTTTGGCGCAATACAGTATCACCCCAACGTTCATAAACTCCTCGCGTTCTACCCTGGGCACCACGCGGATAACGGCATACTCAAATAAGTTGCGATCTTGCATGTTGTGCTTCCTTTAGAAAAATACCGGAATTTGCTAAGCGCTTATTTAAAAACTGCGCGTATACCTGCCGTTGTTCGTCCTCTGTTTCAAACGACCTATCCACCAACCACGCATCGGGAATGATGGATACAATGGCGTCGATCAGTCCGGGTGTTAGTATGGCTTTAAATTCCTCGTCCACTTGTTCTATTTCCGTTGCTTTCCTAAGCAGTACGTGGTCTTTTATCTGCACAAAAGGGCGCAGGGCCTGTTCCTCCCAGTTATCCATACTGTGATGGAAATACAGGGCGGCACCATGGTCTATCAGCCAAAGTTCTTTATGCCACATCAGCATATTGGTATTGCGGGCGGTACGGTCTACATTGGTCAACAGGGCATCCAGCCACACAATTTGCGAAGCCAATTTTGGTTCAACCACGGTAACTGTTGGGTCGAAGGTGATGGCGCCCTGCAAGTAATGCAGGGCCAGGTTTAGGCCAACGCTGAACTTCAGCAGGTCCTGGATCTCTTCATCCGCCTCGGTGCGGCCGAAGGCTTCGTCGAGGTTTACAAAAACAAGTTCAGGCATTTTAAAACCGAGCTCGCGGGCAATTTCGCCGCCTATCAGCTCGGCAATAAGAGCCTTAGGCCCTTGCCCCGCTCCACGAAACTTAAGAACATACAGGAAACCATCATCTGCCTCGGCAATGGCGGGCAACGAGCCCCCTTCGCGCAGGGGCGTAACATAGCGGGTAACATTAACGGTGCGTAATTGTGGCGGCGTGTAATTCATTGGTAATTTAGAAGCACTAATATAGGGTTAAATATGTTTTTGCGCGTGGTAAGTATATATTTGCTATTGATGGAATGGATAAAACAACCCTGGCCATGGTATTTTTCGGGCCCTTTGATCGGCCTCGTTGTGCCGGCTTTGCTGCTGCTTGGCAACAAGGCTTTTGGTATATCGTCCTCATTGCGGCATATTTGCGCGGCTTGCCTGCCGGCCAATATCTCCTTTTTTAAATACGACTGGCGCAACGAAAGCTGGAACCTGTTTTTTGTGGCAGGTATAACTTTGGGTGGTTTTATTGCTACTTTTTGGCTCTCCAATCCTGGCGCTGTGGCTATTAACCATGCCACTACCGCCTTATTACAAAAACAAGGCGTGACCGATTTTAGCGGTTTGCTGCCGCATGATATCTTCAGTTTTGGAGCTTTACTCACGCTTCGCGGATTTGTGTTTATTGTTGTAGGAGGATTTTTAGTGGGCTTTGGTACACGGTATGCCGGTGGCTGCACATCCGGGCACGCTATTATGGGTATCTCATCTTTACAATGGCCATCCCTGGTGGCTACCTGTTGCTTTATGGCGGGCGGCTTTGTAATGGCATGGTTAATATTACCTTATTTGTTAGCGCTATGAAGAACCTAAAATTCCTCATCCTCGGCCTGCTGTTCGGTATCGTATTGATCAAATCTGAGGTGGTCTCCTGGTTCCGGATCCAGGAGATGTTCCGGTTGCAGGCGTTTCACATGTATGGCATCATTGGCAGCGCCATTGTGGTAGCTATGATTTCCATCATGCTGATCAAACGCTTCAACATCAAAACCATCAGCGGCGAACCGGTTATTATTCCCCAAAAAACCTTCCATTGGGGTAATGTTTATGGTGGCTTAATATTTGGCCTTGGCTGGGCCATAACCGGTGCCTGCCCAGGCCCTTTGTTCGCGCAAATAGGCAGCGGCTTTGCAGTAGTGATAATTACCTTATTGAGCGCCATTGCAGGCACCTGGGTATATGGTTTGCTGCGCGATAAGCTGCCGCATTAGCCATAAAAAAAAGCGGACGACCATTACGATCGTCCGCCCTCTCTTAAAACTATGTATCGGCAATTAAATTTCTTAGCCTTCTTTTGGAGCGGTTACACCGTCTCTTTTGCCTTTGTGGCGTTCTTTCATTTGCGCTTTAAGCTCACTGTAAGTCTTCTGCTGATCGGCAGTTAATACGGCCTGCAGTTGTTTATCAGTATCTTGTTTCAAAGTTTTAAATGCTTCGCGGTTTGCTTTGCGGTCGCCGGGGTTTTTAGCTTTAAGGCTATCTACCTGTGCGGCACGGGCTACAAATATCGCTTTCACTTTTGCCGACTGATCGTCGCTTAGATTCAGTTTCTTTTGTAGCATACCTGTCATGCGCTCGGCACGCTGGGCTGGGTTTTTTATCCCACCTTTACGGTTATGGGCCATCATCCCGTGGCCGCCTTTAAACCGCTCTTTTAGCTTTGCTTTAAAATCGCTGTAGGTTTTGTTTTGGTCTGCAGTGAATACGGCGGCCAGTTCGCTGTCGGTTTTTTGTAGCTGGGTCTTAAATGCCTCGTGGTTGGCCTTTTTATCGTCCGATTTGTTGGCCCTCATGCTTTGCATCTGCGTTGCCTGGGTTAACAAAATCGCCTTTACTTTTACCGACTGATCGGCACTCAGGTTCAGCTTCTTTTGCAGCATCCCGGTAACGCGTTCTGCACGCTGTTCTGGGGTTTTATGTTGTCTTTCTTTTGTTTGTGCCTGGGCTAATACGCTTAATCCCAGCACCATGGTAACCATCAATAATATCTTTTTCATGTTTTCTTTTTTTTACGCTTTATGTTGTTTGTAAGGATAGACGGGCTTGGCAGGGGATGGTTTAATGGGCTGTTAGACGCCGGAAGATTTTATACATAAACGGCATAAAAATGTTACAATGGGACACGAATTTCACGAATGATGCGAATTGCACGAATTGTTTAACATGTCGCAAATGCCCCGACAAATAGCCGCATTTACACCCTGCTAATTCATTTTATTCTTACCAGCTTTGTAGTACCAAAAGTTAAATTATGAATTTCATAGGCAAAAAATTCGAAGTAGATTTCGGCATGGCTAAAGCCATCCTGCATATTGAAAGTGAAACCCTCCTTACCTTTACCATCACCGAAAAGGGTGGCGAAAACGTGAACGTAGTAGAGACCGTACAAACCAAAATGACGGAGTTACGCCCGCAACTTTATTTAGTTACCTGGCAGGAAAAAAGCGGCACAACGGTAACCCAGGTGCACGATTATGAAAACGAAACCGTCTACTCCAACTGGACATCACCGGATGGGGAGTTTAATAATTTGAAAGGGGCGCTGAAGGGGATCTGAGTTCGTGCTAAACAGCCTGGCTGTTATTCACATACTCATTCAACGTAATCAAATTCTTCAGCGCATCGCCCATGGTGTTGTTAAAATAGGTGTAAACAGTTTTGCCTTCTTCAAGCCATTCTGTTATGTACCCGGCGTATTCAGATAAGATCTCATCGGCATAACTCCCCCGGTACCCTCCGCCCGGCCCGTGGAACCGCAGATAAACAAAGGGCACATCCTGCTCCAGCATTGGTGGTGCCGATTTTGGCATATCGTGCAGCACCAGGCTCATTTGATACCCATGCAACATGCTATAAATATCATCGCGGTACCAGGTATTGTTGCGGAATTCCACCGCTATATCCCACTCAGCGGTGTTGGCCCGGTTAAGATCCTGCAGCAATTTTTCCATTTGGGTACGGTTGGCAATGGTAATACTCGCCGGGAACTGCACCAGCAGGCTGCCTTTCTTTTCGCCAGCCTGGCCGATCACCTCCATAAAGCGGGTAACATCTTCGGGCTTATAAACGAGTCCTTTATTGTGGGTGATCTCCCGCCAAAGTTTAAAGGTAAAACGGAAATCATCCGGAACATCGGCTGCCCATTTGCGCACGGTGGCAGCCATGGGTACTTTATAAAAAGAGCTGTTTACCTCTATGCTGTTGAATAGCGAGCCGTAATAGGCGAGCCTGCTTTTGTCCTGATACCCGGGTGGATACGATAGTTTATTAGGTACCGGCAATACCAACCCGCTGGTGCCCGAATAGTATTTGGCCTCATTTTCCATTTAAGATTAATAATGGCGGCGGCGTTTTGTTTGGAATGGACACCAATTTCACGAATATGGCTAATTTCACGAATTACATGAAGCTTAATTCGTGAAATCCGTTTTGTCGTGAAATTCGCGTCTATTTATATCAGCTTTTTACATTTGGCTACCATGTCGGTACCGTCGTAAATGAGCAGATCGCCGGCTTTATCTATTTGGTAGTACTCAGATGGCCGTTCGATGCTGGTGTATTTATCGCCGTCCTTTTTTAATTCAGAGGCTGATGGGGTGATAGGCGGGGTATCATTCAGCTTCAGGTTTTTGCCCACAAAGGTAATGGCCTGTATATAGGTTTTATCGCCCGAGCTAATAAGTTCGTAAGCTATCGATTCGCCTTTTTCTGATTTAATTGCTTCATCATGCCATGCGCCGATAAGTGTTCCTGTTTGGCCTGTAGCGGCAGGCACAGCACCAACGGCTGCAGTGCTGTCGGTTTTGGTTTCGGCGGTTTTTGATGCGTTATTACATGCCGAAAGTGCAATAAATGCAGTAATGACTAATAATTTACCGGAGCGAATAAAAAGGTGGTTCATGGGCGATGACGTTTGCGCCAAAAGTACAAAATAGCTTTTAAACGTTTTTAAGCCTTATGTAATTATTGCCTGTTTAGTCCTTAGCCCGAGTTAAGTTATTGATGCCCGTCTGGATAACCTGCTTATCTGCCTGTGTTTTGGCAAGCGCTAAGGCCTGTTGTAAGTTTTCCAATGCTTTTTGCGGGTCGATGCTTTTATAGAGCTCACCCAGCAGAGTAAAGTAATATTGGTTATTGGTAAGCTGCAACTTTTCGGCTTCCATAATAGCAGTCTCGTTGCCGCGAACCTTGGAGAGCGCGCAAGTACGGTTTAGCGCCGCTATGGGAGAATACTCCAGCATCAGCAGTTGATTAAATAATTGCAGAATGTTCTCCCATTTTTCGGCGGTATCTTCTTTGATGGTATGCCAGTAAGCGATGCTTGCCTCGAAGTGGTATTTAGAGAGCCTGTCGCCGGTGGATGCTTTGCTTAAATGCCAAGCGCCTTTGCTGATCAATTCCTGATTCCAAAGCGATTCGTCCTGGTTGTGGTAAAGTACCATTTCGCCATTGTTGTTCCTGCGCGCTTTAAACCGCGAGGCGTGGAAACACATCAGGGCCAGTAGCGCGTTCACATCCGGCAGGTTGGTGGGCGGGTACGCTATCAGCATATCGGTTAAGCGCATGGCCTCCAGGCAAAGGTCGTTCCGCAATACCTCGTCGCTGCTTTCGGAATAATAGCCCTCGTTAAACAACAGGTACATGGTGGTGAGCACGGGCTGCAGGCGGCCCGCTATCTCGCTCTCCGGCGGAAACTCTATAGCAACCTTTTCGGCACGCAGCTTTTCACGGGCACGGTAAAGGCGCTTATTAATGGTTTCTTTATTGCTCAAAAAGGCGGTTGCAATTTCATCTATCCCAAAACCGCAGAGGATGCGCAGGGCCAGTCCAATCTGTGCTTCCGCCGGGATGGATGGGTGGCAAATGGCAAACAGCATTTGCAGCTGACTATCGGCAATATTTTCGGGTGAAAGGTCGATGTCCGGCTCCTGCCCTTCCGGCGTTTCTGCCTGTACAAAAGGCGTTATTTTACGATGGAACACCTCGTTTCGCGCCAGCATATTCTTCGCTTTGTTTTTAGCTACGGTGTACAGCCATGCGGTGGGGTTCTCCGGCAGTCCTTTATAGGGCCAAATCTCCAATGCGGAGAGGAAGGTTTCGCTTGCAATATCCTCGGCAATATTCACATTCTCCATCCCGAAGCGCTTGCAAAGTACCGCCGTTATTTTGCGGAACTCGGTACGGAAAAGATGAGGGATGATCTCTGGTTGCTGCATAAGGGCCTCACCTAAGTCCTCTCCAAAGGAGAGGACTTAAATATGTTGTTTAATATTCTATTTCTTGTAACTCTAAAATCTTAAGAACCCTCTCCCTTGGAGAAAGCAGGGCAAGGCTCCGGAATTGTTTAATGCGTTCCGTCATTCTTTGCTATCCTTCGCACCTCAACGCTATTTCCTTCGGCTTGCAGCACCGGGCAACCTTTGGCAAATTCAATCGCTTCCTCCAACGATTCTACCCTTACGGTAATAAAGCCGCCTATGGTTTCCTTAATATCGCCGAAGGGGCCGTTGGTTACCACGCCATTGTGGCCCACCACACTTGCACCATCAAACGGAAGCCCCGTGCCGCCAACAAATTTATTTTGGGCCGCGATAGTGCCTATCCAATCCATGGTTTGTTTCATCCAGGCCTGCATTTGCTCCGGCGATGCAATTTTGCTCCCGTCCTCGTGCCTCATAATTAATGCGTACTCGTTCATGATCTTTAATTTTAAATGTTATTTGAATATTTTGTTTATACCCCAATAACAAGTGAGTTTTTCCGGATTGGACAGGAGTTGGTTAATTATTTGAGTAGTGAGTGGTTGATTATTGAGTTGTTTGTTGTTGTTCCTTTATTCTTGTCTACTTTCGGCTAAACTGCATTCCTTGCTCCTATGTCTTTCCACTTTCGTCCGTTTACGGCGTTGCCTGCGGCCGGGTCATCCGCTCATACTGCACAGGCCTTAG
The DNA here is from genome assembly GCF_004054195.1 of Mucilaginibacter gilvus. GTDB lineage: Bacteria > Bacteroidota > Bacteroidia > Sphingobacteriales > Sphingobacteriaceae > Mucilaginibacter > Mucilaginibacter gilvus. The sequence continues at coordinate 579,177 of NZ_SBIW01000001.1, forward strand.
GCGCGGGGCTGGTATCCGCTACACCCCTAACGCGAAAAACCGCTATAAATAAATTCGTGAAATTCACCTCATTCGTGAAATTCGTGTCTACTTCAATTCTTATCCACAAACTTAAAATACCCCTCGTTATACCTCGCGCCGGTATCGGGATATTTTTTCAGCAGATCTTCTATATCCGCTAAGTTTTGTGCCGATAATTCTACCTCTACGCTGCCTGCGTTCTCCTGCAAATATTTGCGTTTTTTGGTGCCGGGGATGGGAATAATATTATCGCCCTGCGCCAATACCCAGGCAATGGCTAACTGCGCCGGTGAGCAGCCTATACCTTCGGCAATTCCGGCGAAGCCCTGTGCAAGGCTTTGGTTATTTCCGGCATGGCTCTCCTGGTAGCGCGGTAACGATTTGCGGAAATCACCCTCTTTCAGGTCGGCCACGTTTAGGGTATTGGTGATCAGGCCGCGCGCAAGCGGACTAAAAGGCACAAAAGAGATACCCAGCTCTTTACAAAGCGGTAATATTTCCGCCTCCACATCGCGGGTAAGTAATGAGTATTCGCTTTGCAGTGCAGATATAGGGTGCACCGCATGTGCCCGACGAATGCTATTCGCCGATGCCTCTGATAAGCCAATGTATTTCACCTTGCCTTCTTTCACCAGTTCGGCCATGGCGCCAACCATTTCCTCAACGGGCACGTTAGGGTCTATACGGTGGGCGTAGTAAAGGTCTATCACATCGGTTTGCAGGCGTTTAAGGCTGGCTTCTACTGCGGTTTTCATATAATCGGGTGAACCATCAAAGGTACTCAGCTTACCATCCGGTGTAGCCCTGAAGCCAAACTTGGTAGCCAGGAATATTTTATCGCGGTTAGGTTTTAGCACCTGCGAAATGAGTTTTTCGTTTTGGCCGTTTCCGTAAACATCAGCGGTGTCCCAAAAGTTAATGTCAAGGTCCAGCGCCAGGTTTAGTGTGGCTATAGATTCTGCATCGTCGGGTTCGCCATAGGCATGGCTCATGCCCATGCAGCCCAACCCGGTTGCCGATAGTTTAACTTCTGTGTTGCCTAAATTTCTGTATTTCATGGTTGATGTTATAGGTAATTTATTTCTTTTCCAAACGCTTCATATACGCCCAGTTAATGGCGATCACAACGATCAGGATCACCAGCCCGAAAAACTCGCGGCTTTCTTCTATCCATGGTTTTTCGGCTTTCATGGTTTGTACCATGCTTTCGTGGTTGTGCTCGGTTATCCAGTCGATAACGCCGGTTTTATCAAAAAACAGGTAGGCGGCGTATAGGCCGTAAACAATAACGCCAACCAAGTATGCTTTAGGGTAGAATTTCTTTTGAGCAGCTAAATAGCAAAGCGCGGCGCTATACAAATAAATAGGCACCCAGATGTAAGGGTCGGGGTCGTTGTATTGCAGGGCCGCGAAAACGATGAATATGAAAACGAATACAAGGTTGAATACCTTCATGATAATTGGTGTTGATTTAAGAGACACGAATTTCATAAATTAAGGCGAATTATCACAAACCTTGTCGATTTATAATACCTGCGGGGGATAGGTAATCGCTATATTATTTGGCGGCGGCCAGCTTCGTCAAAAACTCTTCCACCTCGCCGCTGTCATAATTAGCCATGCCGTCATGTTTAAACACCATTTTCCCGGCTTTATTAAATATAACGGTTGTTGGCAAACTGCCGCTGTAGACGCTTTGCGGCATATCGCTTACAACCTGGTACAAAGGCAGGTCATAGGCATATTTCGTCATAAACTGCGCGGCAAGGTTCAGCTGACTGTCTGCATCGACCATTATAAAAACCACGTTGCTATCGTCTTTCAGTTTTTGGTGCAGGGTATTAATGGATGGCATTTCTGCGCGGCAGGGCGGGCACCAGGTGGCCCAAAAGTTGAGGAAAACCACCTTTCCTTTTAACTGGCTGAGATGAATGGTTTGCCCCGCTGCATTTTGAAAAGCTATATCGGCGACTACGGGTACAGGTGGTGCCTGTTGCGTAACATCCGCCTTAAAAAAACCGATGCCCATTAGTCCCCGCATCAGTAAAGCCTTTGCGGGTGGTACAAAAACAACAACCAACAGCGCGATAATAATTACCCCATTGATGAGGTTGCCCTTAGTTAACCACTTACGCATTCTGTATGCCTGTTGTTAATAAGGATTCTTGGACGTGGTTGTGCCTGCCGGTAAAACAAATAATGCTTTATCTAATTTGGCCGGTTTTATTTCGGTAGCGATGCTTTCAATAGTAAATTGAGGACTATCCACAATAGTTTTCAACGGCACCGCACCGGCTTCGCTTAGCATGGCGTACCAATTACCGAACTTGTGGTTGGAAAATAAGCGCGCGTCTATTCCCAATTTTTTACTGAAGTAATATTTCTGCACGCCCGATTTACAGTTAAGCACCAACTCATCGCATTTGTAGCCCAATATTTCAATTACGTCCTTGTGCAATTCTGAGCTCAACACCTCATCTTTATTTTCAGCTGCATCGTTCCACAGCGCATCTGCGGAGTTGGCCATTTTGGTGTAGAGCTTATTATCGGCAGGAACATACACTTGCCATTGCACCAGTTGACCGTTCAACTCGGCCCGATAGGCCGCGCCGCTGATGGACCAGGTTTGTGTAGTGCCCATCATATCGGTAAACTGCTGGTCGGTTACCGTGGGCATTTTACTTTTATAGCTGTTTTTGTAAACAATAGTGCCTTCAAAAGATTGGGCGAACGCCATAACGCAGCAAAGCGAAAGGCACAGGGTGATGAGTGTTTTTTTCATGGTTTGACAGGCCCTAAGATAAGGCAGAAAGCGTAGCCATCCAAAAGAGGCTCTTTATTTAATTAAAACTTAGTGTATGCGCCCGTTTATTTACATTAGCAACATGATACGCGTAACCCCTAATTTACACGGACGCCTTGTTATGGCTTTTGTGGCTATTTTTTTACTTGGTTGCAGCAAACCCGGCTACTGGAAAAACAACGAGATAAGCGAGGGCAAGCGCGATGATATGCACGAGCTGAACGACAAGGCCCTTGATCTCATAAAAAAGGGGGATACCGAAATACTGGAAAGCTTGCTTTCTAAAGAACTAATTGCTGAGAATAGCACCGACGCCCGTGTGAAAAATATAGGCCACGCCTTGGTTACCGATACCTTTAAACGGATGGATGAATATTATGTGGTAAACAAATATTTAGGGGCAGATACCATTAAATCGCACTTAAAAGATGTAAATGCCTACAGCCTTATTTACCCGGCGGTGACGCAGGAGATGTATTTTATGCACTTCATCCAAGCAAAAAAAGAGGTACCTAATAAGCAGATAATAACGATAGGCTACGCCAAATATAGCTATGGATGGAAAATAGGTTTTATGGATATGCAGCCTTATGGCTTTAATGGCAAAAACGCCCAAGAGCTCTATAAGACCGCCCAAGAGCAGTACAACAAAGGCCAGCTGATAGATGCTTTAAATAACATGAACCTGGCTATCGTTAGCTTAAGGCCAAGCGAATTATGGGTTTATGATAACGAAGCAGAAGTACACCGCTTTTACAATAAAGTAACCGTTGATGCCGCGAAGGTCTACAAATTCCCTACCCCTGTGGATGACCTGCTCAGCCGGCCGTATATCATCAGCATTAATAATAAAACAACACGGGAAGGAAGCTTTCCGCAGATAACTTATATAACAAAGGTGAAGCTGAAAGATACCGCCGCCATTAAAGCCGAAAACCTGCTGATACGCAAGGCACTTATTAAACTGATGCCGGGGATAGACAAAAACAACCAGTATATTTATTACCTGGCTTATAACCAGCAGCCAACCAGCGAAAACTACCTGTCCCGGTATGATATGGTGGATAAATTGTGGTAGGTGCACGAAACCCTACGCCGCTTTCCTTTTCTCACCGATTTATTCCTGATGAATATTACAGACTTCAGCGCGCCCATAAAGCCCGGGCAGGCAGAGATCCGCATAATTTTGGCGTAGTACCGTTAATCACCCGCTAATCTAAATGCACATCCCAAACTACGGCACGTTCCAAAACCGCCGGGTCGTGCGAGCAGATGAAGATGCCGATTAGTGCATCATCGGGCATATTGGGCATGGTGTGCGAACCAACGGTTTTTAATGGCTCTCCTACATGGCCTACCCGCATGATGATCTGCTTACCAATGCGCTGCAATTGTATCACTTCAAACTTCTTTTCGGGGTAGAAGATCTCTTCCTGCGGATCGAGCATGTTGGCGCCCTTGGTTGATCGCCATTGCATTACAGTTAGCCCGTCGCCGTGCGATACCGCGCTGGCGTGGATAGCCCCCTCATCGGTTGATTCGCGGATCGTCCAGCCAATTTTGCGGTGCCCGTTACCATCCGCACCTTTAAATTCAAAGTTGGCGGTGGCTGTGAAATCGCCTTTTATCTTTCTATAAACGTATTGAAACTCGTCCCGGTTAAACCAGATGTTATAACCCGAACCGCTGATGGCATAAGAATGCGTTACCTTATCGTATTTAACTGCTCCCGCCTTTTTAGGGTTACCAATATCCTGGTGACTGCTAAACACGCCGAGGCTATCGCTTTGCGCCCTCAAAGTATTGGTACCGAATAAAATGCATGCAAACAGCAAAAGACAAACGGCGTTAAGCCCGGGGCGTGATGTTTTTTCACTCATAAAAAAGTATAATTGGTAGCCTAAAGTTAAACCCGATAAAGGAATTTAAGCAGCTAATAATGAGCTTTTAGTAATATTATTTTAACACGAAGGGTGTATACTATAAAGGACCGCTAAGAAACTCCGGAAGGAAACAATAATGCGAATCCAAAAATGCCGATAGCCAACAATACTAAAGTAACGGCAAGGCCGATAAGACCCACTACAGCGGCACGGCCCCAGTTATAGCTTTGCCCCTCTGCCCTAAAGTGCTCCTGCATTTGCTGCCCCTGGTACTTGGGTACCAATATATAGGTAGCCCAGGAGTAGATCAATGGGAACGCAATATTGGGTATTTTAACTGACTCGGGGATGGCGAATATAAGGGCGAACACAGTCACCGTAACTCCAATTGCTATCAGCCAGGTTCTTTTTGCCTTATCATACTCGTTAAAGGCCTTAAAGTTTTCAGCAATAAGGTAACCGGCCACCAGGGGCCCTCCAAAAAACGTAGCAACCCGGATCTGTGTAACGGTGTAGATTTTTTCATCTACGGATATTACTTCAGGCAGGGGTTTTTCAGCTTGCAAAGATTCTTCAAATTCAGTCATGGGGGCTTTTGGTTTAGTAGCCCAATATAGTTATTAAAACCTAAAGGTGTATCCCACTCAATTCACCTTGCGGATAAGATTATTGCTAAATCGACTACGTAAACATTGCCACTTGTGTCTGCGGCTATACCTGTTGGGTTGTTAAACAACGCGGCTTTACCGGGGATAGTGGCTTTTATGATTTGGGGTAAATAAAAGCGATTGCAGTCACCCAGCTGTCCAGGTATCGGCAAACCTTGCTTTTGTGTCGTTTAACAGTAGACGATAGGATTCGAACACATATCTACAAACTCAACTCACGCGGCCATACAGTGGCCATGTTAGCCTGTTAGCTCACTTACAAGTTGCCCTAAAACTTTAAAACTGTTGTCCACCACATCATCATAAGGCATCCCGAAACTGATGCGGATGAAGTTTGAAAAACGGGCATCGGTGCTAAAGATCTGCCCCGGCGCAATGCTGATATTGTGCTTCATAGCGGCCTGGTATAGTTCAAACGCGTTGATGCTTTTGTCCAGTTCTATCCATAAGGCATAGCCCCCTTGCGGGCGGCTTATTTTAGTATCAGGCGGAAAGTGCCCGGCTATGCCTTGCATATAACGCAGGCATTGGGTGTACAAAGCCCGGCGCAGGTTGCGCATGTGCAGATCGTAGCGGCCAGCCTCAAAAAACAAGGCGATTGCTGCCTGGGTGGGCGTGGCCGAACTGATGGTGTGCATCATTTTAATATTAACCACCTGCTCTTTAAACCTGCCCGGGATACACCAGCCAACCCGGTAACCCGGCGCCAGCGATTTAGATACCGACGAACAAAGCATCACCCAACCATCGGTATCGAAGCTTTTGCAAGTATGCGGCCGGATTTTTCCAAAATAGATCTCGCCATAAATATCATCCTCAATCAGGGGGATCTCCTTTTTTGCAAGCAGTTTTACCAATTGCCGCTTGCGTTCATCGGGCATGCAACTACCCACGGGGTTGCTAAAATTGGTTACAAAAAGGCAGGCCTTTATTGCCACGCTTTTCATTGCCTGCTCCAGGTATTCAATATCCAGCCCTATTTCCGGGGCAACGGGGATCTCCAGCACTTTCAGGTTGAGGCTGAGCATCACATTAAAAATACCGAAATAGGTAGGGCTTTCAATCGCCACGGTGTCGCCGGGTTCGGTAACTGCCCGCAGGCAAAATATCAGCGCTTCCATACAGCCTTGCGTGGTAACCACATCCTCTTCGGTAATATTACCGCCCCAGTTAAAAGCGTTTTTTGCAATCTGTTTGCGCAAAGCGATATTGCCCTGCAGGGTTTCGTAATTGCTGTTGCCGCTTGGGCTTTTGCGGATGGCTTCGATCATGGACCTGTTTAGCTTTGCCAGCGGAATAAGATTTAAAGGCGGTGCCGCGCGCGATAACTTCAATACGCTTTCCTCGGGCATGTTCTGGTACACCATGGCTATCATCTCGGTAACACTCACCTGCCCCGTGTTTTTTAGCGGGGGTTTTATATCCGGGGAGTTACTGAACCTTGCTGGTGAGAATTTTACATAGTAGCCCGATTTTGGGCGCGCCTCTATCATGCCCATGTTTTCCAGCTCCACATAAGCCTTATAGGCCGTGCTGATGCTGATACCCTGCTCGCGGCTTAGCGCACGGACAGACAAAAGCTTGTCGCCCGGTTTTAGCAAGCCTTTTTTTACTTGATTCTCAAAACGGGCGGCAATCTTCTCGTACAAAAAGTCGTCATCCGGGGTAGCAATAATCATTTCCATCAGAATCTGTTATGCTCAAAATTAACAAATCTGCATCTGTTTTACCAAACCTGCATCACTTTACTTTGTATCATAATTAGTAGCTCATGGAAATTACCCCCATAAACGAACAGGAAGTACAACAATACCGCGCAGAAACTAAAGGTGCTGCCGCGCTTATCCACTTTAATAATGCCGGCGCGTCCTTGCCACCCGATGTGGTCCTCAATACCGTGATCAATTATCTGAAAGAAGAAGCGCAATACGGAGGTTACGAAACAGAGGCCAAATACCAAGTGACTTTAAATAACACTTACGACCTCATCGCCCGCCTTATTAATGCCCACCGGGACGAGGTTGCCATTGTAGAAAGCGCCAGTGTAGGCTGGGGATTGGTATTTAATGGCATAGATTTTAAGCCCGGAGATGAGATCATCACCTCAGAAATGGAATACGTAACCAACCTGATGGGGTTCCTGAACGTGCAGAAAAACCATGGCGTAGTATTTAAAGTAGTGCCGAATGATGAACAGGGTAATTTTTCACTGCAGGGCTTGGAGGAACTGATCTCGGCACAAACAAAATTGATAGCCGTTACGCAGATCCCGTCGACAGCCGGGGGAATGATCCCCGTAGTGGAGATTGGAAAAATAGCCCGCAAACACCATATTTTATACATGGTAGACGCGTGCCAAAGTGCCGGGCAGGTACCTGTTGACGTGAAAGAAATTGGCTGCGATATGCTATCGGTAACAGGGCGCAAATACCTCCGCGCCCCTCGCGGAACCGGCTTTTTGTTTGTGCGGAAGGAAGTGCAGAATAAGCTGAGGCTGATACTGATGGATAGCTTTGCAGCCGAATGGGTAAGCGAAACCGACTTTAAGATCCGCGATGATGCCCGCCGTTTTGAACTTTACGAAAAGAACCGTGCGCTAACCCTTGGCCTGGGCAAAGCCATCGAGTACGCCTTAAATATCGGCATCGACAGGATATGGCAGCGGGTACAATACCTGGCAGATACCATGCGCGGGCAGCTGAGCAGCATTGACAGCGTAACCGTGCACGATTTTGGGGCTGAACAATGCGGCATTGTTACTTTTTCTGTTGAAGGCATAGAGAGTGCGCTGGTAAAAACCAAACTGGCGGAACAAGGCATCAATGTATCACTTGCAAAAGCCATATCCACCCTTATTTATATGAATAAGAACAAACTGGCGAACATTGTGCGGGCATCGGTGCATTATTATAACACCGAGGAAGAAATAGCGATAATGTGTAGGGTGCTAAAGAGCATCGCAAAGTCATAAGTACCGAGACGAAATGGTGACTTAACTTAACTGCTTTTTAACATCCGCTTTAAATAACTATTTTTGCGGGCCGATGTTAAAAAGCATTTTTAGTTTTTGCCGTTTCCTCCTCTTTTGGATCGTATTTGCCATCATCACTCGCGCGGTGTTCGAGGTTTATTTTCATGAAAAATTTACAGGCAGCACCCCCTACCAAATTTTACAAACCTTTTGGTACGGCCTCCGCATGGATACCTCTGCCGCAGGGTATATCGCGCTGATTCCCCTGCTTGTTTTTGGCGTAAATTGGTTTACCAAATACAACATTAAACCCATTTGGCTGCGGGGCTACGTGTACTTTATGCTCTTCCTCATCTGTTTTATCACCATCCTCAATTTCAACATTTTCCGCGAGTGGGGTACCAAGGTGAATTTCAGGGTGTTTGCCAATGTGTATACTTCCCCTTCCGAAGCGATGGCTTCTACGGGGTCCTCGCCCATAGGCATCAGCTTTGCTATAGGCGCGGTGCTGCTTATTGTGGGTATTGTTTTGTCGCATTTTATTATCGATTATAATTTCAGGAAGCCAAAGGTGCAAACTATAGCCAAGCCTTTTATTTTCCTGTTGCTTTTTGGGATCAACTTTGTTATTGTGCGCAGCGGGGTGCAGCTGGTGCCCATCAGCCAAAGTTCGGTTTACTTTTCAGACAAACCCATCCTTAACCAGGGCGCGCTGAATACCGAATGGAACCTGCTGCAAAACACATTCGAAAGCGTTAAAACCCAAAGTAATCCTTACCTGTTTATGCCTGCCGCCCGTGCTACCGCACTGGTAGATAGTATGTACGCGGTAGAAAAAGACACCACCATCAGTATCTTAAATACCACCCGCCCCAACGTTGTTGTTATCCAGTTGGAAAGTTTCACAGCCGATGTAATTGAATCGCTCGGCGGCGAAAAAGGTGATGCCCCGAATTTTGAAGATTTCATCAAAAACGGGGTACTATTTGATAGCATTTATGCTGCCAGCGACCGTACCGACAAAGGCATTGTGGCTATTTTAAGCGCCTTTCCCTCACAAGCTTCGCGTACCATGGTGATTGATAACTCTAAACAGGAGCGCCTGCCGGCGGTCAGCAATGTATTGGCGGAGAAAAGATACCATACCTCCTATTTTTATGGCGGCGAAAGCGATTTTATGAATTTCAAGGCCTATTTGCTAAGCCACCACATTAGCGATATTATCGACAAAGGAAATTTTACAGCCAGCGAAATGAACTCGAAATGGGGCGCGCACGACGATATTGTATTGAAGCGAAATATCAAATATCTTAACCAGCAGCAGGAGCCCTTTTTTAGCTATATCCAAACGCTGAGCAACCATGAGCCCTTTGAGGTGCCGGTGAAAGCTCATTTCCCGGGGGAAGATCTGCCCAATAAATTCCGCAGTACGGCCTACTATACGGATGCCAGCCTGAAGGAATATTTTGATGAGGCCAAAAAGCAACCCTGGTACAAAAATACGCTGTTTATTTTAGTGGCGGACCATGGCCACCGCCTGCCGCTAAATAACGCAGAGCCCTATAACCCAAGGAAATACCACATCCCGCTGCTATTTTTTGGGGACGCTATTAAACCCGAATACCGCGGTAAAAAGATCAACAAACTGGGTAACCAAACCGATATGATCACCACCCTGCTGGCGCAGTTGGAAATTCCAACTAAGGAATTTAAATGGTCTAAAAACCTACTGAACCCCTATACAAAGGATTTTGCCTTTTTCGATTGGGATAACGGTATGGGCTTTATATTGCCCAACCAAGCGGTATCGTATGACAATGCAGGTGAGCGGGTTAGTTTCATTAAAAACCATAAAGCCCCCAAAGCTAATACCGATGAAACGCTGCTATTGGGCAAAGCCTTTTTGCAGGAGGTGTTTACGGAGTATATGAAATTCTAAAACAAAAAAACGCCCCGGGAACCACCCCGGGGCGCGGGCGCTCCCAATCACAAAAGCGCCGTTAACCAACTAATCAATCATTTTTAACGAACACCTTTTTTAGCAAAAAAGACTGCGAAAATTTGCGTTTTTTTGCGAAAATTGGTGCAAAAAAGGGCGTTTATTCGCACTTTTCAGTGCTTTTTGAGGTGCTTTTTTTTACTTTAAATTTGCCAGCCTCGCGTAGGTCTCCAACATGGCCGACTGGTCTATCAAACTTTTTATTTTGCGTTCACCCAAAAGGTTGTCCGCGTCTTTTTCGTTCTTCCAAATGTGTTCGGCATCGGCGATGATAAAGTTTAGGCGTGCCTTGTTCTGCTCCACTTTATACAATTCAAAATAACCCCTTGCCAAAACCGCGTTGAACCAGTAGTTGCCCGGCAGCTTTCCGTTTCTGTAGAAATATTTTTCCGCGCCATCGGCTACGTTCACCGCGTCGGCCAGGTATTTTTTGTCTTGAGTGATATTATACAAGATCACGCCCGATTGCAGCATAGCACCCGCATTGTAGGTATACAACGCCGAGTCAACTTTTAACGATGGCAGTTTAATGGCATCATAATAAATACCTTTGGGCGACAGCAGGTTCTTCTTGGTCCAGTTGTAAACGGAGATGGCGGTATCTAAATAGGCTTTGTCGTTAGTAGCCCGGTACAGGCGCAGTGCCACGAGTACGCCGGGCCCGTTAGAGCAGGTGTTCTTTCCTTTTAAATTACCCTCCTCCCAGTAGAAGCCGCCTCCGGCAACCTGGTCGTGCCCGGTAAGCAGGAAACGATAGATCATTTTGGAGGTTTCCAGGTATTGCTTTTTGTGGGTACGGGCGTAGGCATCCATCAGGGCAATGGCTATCCATTCGTTATCATCATAAAAACGGGGGTCTATCTTTTCCTTTAATACCATAGCCTGGTAAGCGGGCGAGGGTGCCCGGTCTGCATAATACTGATCTATCGCTTTCATCACCGGGGCTATGTAGGTTTTGGCGGGGTCCAGCGCTTCCATTTCGTTTGCCGCCTGCAATAGCGCGGTCAGCGGCCACAGGAAAGAATGGTTGCCCTTATTGGCTTCTGCATTGTTAGTTTCGAGGTACAGGTTAGCGCCTTTATCATAAAACTTGCTATAGATGTTTTTATGGATGATGCTGACGCGCTCTTTATAATTTGGTGTTTGCGCACTGGCGCAAAAGGCCATGGCACAACCAAGTATCATTAAAAATGATATTCTTTTCATAGGTATGTTACTAATTATTAGGCCAGTAGCTGTGGCTTGGTAGTGTAAGTTTCCCAGAGTAATTCACCAAACAAGGTATTGGCCCAGGCAAACCATTTACGTGTAAAATTCTTCGCGTCGTTCTTGTTAAACGATTCGTGCATAAAGCCGGTACCGCCGTGTGTTTTGCGCAATTGCTCAATACAAGCCTTTATCTCAGCATCGCTGTTACTGGTTAAAGCCAGCACGGTAATGCTTATTGGCCATATCATATCCTTACCTGCGTGCGGGCCGCCAATGCCCTCGCCTGCCGTTCCTTTAAAAAAGAAAGGGTTGTTGAGCGACCACAGCATTTTACGTGTATTGATATAAACCGGGTCGGTGTTTTCTATGGCGTTTAAGTAGGGCATGGCCAGCAGGCTGGGCACATTCGCATCGTCCATCAGGTTAAAACTGCCAAAGCCATTTACCTCGTAAGCATAAACCTTACCGTATTGCGGGGTATCTATTACCGCGTGCTTTTTCAGGGCTGCATCCACCTCGTCGGCTAAAGATGTTAACGCGGTAGCCAGCTCCGTATGTTTTGATATAGCTGCAACCATTTCAGCCGCTTGCCTCAGGCTAACCACCGCGAAAAAGTTTGAAGGGATCAAGTAAGAGTAAACCGTAGCATCGTCACTCGGGCGGAAAGAAGAGCAGATTAAACCGTTTGGTTTTACCGGATAGCCATAGCCGTTCATCGGCACGCCATCGGTAGCCCAGGCGGTTTTGCGCTGGAACGAATATGGACCGTCGTCTTTTTTCCGTTGTTGTTCCCTAAACGTTCTCAGAATGGTTTGCACGCTTGCATCCCATCTCAGATCGAACGGCGAAGTATCACCGGTGAGTTTCCAGTATTTATAAGCCAAACGGATAGGGTAACAAAGGGAATCGATCTCCCACTTCCGTTCGTGTAAGCCCGGTTTCATTTTGGTAAGGTCGTCTTTCCACTCGCCCACTTTGTTAGGGTCGTCGTAAAATGCATTGGCGTAAGGGTCGCGCAGGATGCAGGTGATTTGGCGATTAATAACACCTGCAACCAGGCTTTTAAGCTCGGCATCTTTATTAATGAAGGCAATATAGGGCCAAACCTGGGCGCTGCTGTCGCGCAGCCACATGGCATCAATATCGCCTGTTATTACATAGGTATCGGGCTTACCGTTTTCATTTTTATAGGTTACCGTGGTATCCAGCGTGTTAGGGAAACAATTCTCAAACAGCCAGCCCAGCTCGGGGTTCTTCACTTTTGCTTTAAACTCCTTTATCGCTGCCTCTACCGCTTTGCTGGTAAATTTGCGTTGCGACGCGGGCACCCTTACTACGGGATATGCCTCTGCGGCAAGCGAAAGCTTGCTCATTAAAACACCTGCACTTAGCATGGCCGTGCTGCCTATAAATTGCCTTCTTTTCATAGAATAGATATGTATCTGTAATTATCAGGATAAAAAACTTCCGGGAAAATTAATCAAATCCCGGAAGAATCTCCATGTTAAAATAAACCCGCGGCTTTTAACCTTGCCGCGGCTTCTATTGTTGTAACACCACTAATTTGCGTAGTGAGGTCTATCGTACCGGATGGTGCCGATTTCCAATCCGGGCTAACCGTCATTGCCGGCCGGCCAATCCCTTTCACAAACAAGGTTTGCATGTTGTATTTTAAAAACTTTACGTAAACATCTTTATTTGCCGGGGTAATATCCGGGCTTAGCGTTAACAGGGTTAAGTACCGTACCAATATGCCTTTAAACAAGCCGCCATCGCCCTGCCCTTCCGAGCGCAGTAAGCCGCCCGGCGAAATATCGGTATCAACAATCGTCGCGCTCGCGTTACGGGTTGCATCGGCTAAATAGCTGGCATCTTTGGTAACGTTGAATAATTCCAAAGCCGCGCCTATGTAAACGCCCTGGTTATAGGTAAACTCGTTTTTACTGATCTGGCCGTCGTGGTTGCCGTTGATGCCATCCCAGATGATGCCCGTTGCAGGGTCAACCAGGGTTGCCTTCATCCAGGTATACAGTTCCTTGGCTAAGGCCAGGTCAGCCGCGTTGTTTTTTAAGCGGTACAGGCGGCAGGCAAAAATTATGGCCGGTGCGTTTGCCGGGGTGTTCTTATAATCAAGCTGACCTTTGCGCCACGCTATGCCACCGCCCTGGTTAGTATTTACACCGGTTTTAATATCCGTCCACAAAATGTTGGCGGCATCCAGGTAGTCGTTATCGTTGGTTACCTCATAAGCGCGCAGGCTTGCCAGTGCCAGCCATTCCATATCATCGTAATACTCGTTTTCGTATTTGTTGCCGTTGGTAATGCGCGTACCGTTTAGTAACGATTTCATCCTTTGCTTGTAGATATCGTTCTTGGTGCGCTGGTAAGCATCTGTAAAAGCATCCAGCGTGTGCGCCTGCGGCCAATAATTGTAATTGGTATTACCGCCGTTATCCTGCTTAAAATAGTTGCCATTGGCCGATAAGTAATTGGTATACGTGGCCGTTTGCAATGAATCGGCCGTTTCGGCCCAGGTGTAATTGATGACTACCGCAGGCTTGTTGCCATACAGCGGGAAAGGCTTATCCTTGAGGCACGACGTAAGTATTAACGGCACCATAGCCGTTAGCGCCAATTTGCCTATATGTTGGGTAATATTTTTCATTTGTTTGGATGTTAAGTCGCGGTTTACCAATGGCAAACCGCGACTGGTGACACAATACCTTAATTAGTTAACCTTAACTGAATGGGTGTAAGCGCCTGCTGCACCACTAAAATCAACCTTGATATCGGCGGTTTTATTATCGGCAGCGCCGTTAAATTTAAAGCTGTAATCGTACTGGTTACTGTTAACCGGCACCATGTAAAAATACGATGCCGCTGTACCTGCATCCGGCCTGTTGTTGTCAGAATTGGTACTGCCGTAATATTGGGTGCTGCTTGTACCCGCGCCATCTTTAAAGATGAAGCGAAACTTGTAACGCTCGTCGCGGCCCCACGATTCCTGGTGGAACACTACAGACGCACCATCAATTTCCCATACGCCGGCTGCTTTGTAAGGCAGGTCGAACCAGATCTTGTTATCGGCAGCAAACCATAAGCCAACCGATACTACCTCGGTGGTTTTAAAAGCGGCTACGTTAAAGTCAACCTCTATGCGTTGTACTTTGGTAGCGCCGGCCACGGTGGTGTTGCCTGCTTCGGTTAGTTTGGCACCATCATAAGAATAGGTTGACGGCGTACCTGTGTTACGATCTGCAAAGTGATAGGTACCCGCTTTCAACGAGGTAAACGCCTCGAATTTACCGGGAGCTGTAAGTTTTAATTTAACGGCTTTAGTAAGGTCGTCACCGCCTTCGGTAGCGGTACCTGTAAGATACAACTCTGTTGGGATATCGGTAAACCCTGCCGGGCGCTGGATCTCCACGGTACGGATCTGGGCAGATTTTTGTACGTTGATCCCTTTAGACGACATCACCGTCCAGATCACCTTGCCCGATTCCTGTGGTTTTACACCGGCGCTGGTGGCTATCTTATTCAGGTCGCTAAAAGTAAGGCTTAGCTTGTTGTACAAACCGTTACCATCAGAAGGTGCCGAATAAAGCGGGTGCGAGAAATCGCCACCTTCTTTATCAAAAGCAACTTCGTATAAAACAAGCCCGTTATCTTCTGCATGTGCCTGCTCCCACTCAAAGGACACCGCGCCTGATGCACCCGAAGCTATCTTTACAAATTTGTTGTTCTCCGGCGCAAAAAGTGTGCTTACTGCCGATACGTTTGTGTGGTTTAATGTTTTATCTTTTTTGCAGCCTGATACCACCAACACCGCAACTATACAAGCCAAAAGGCTATAGAATATCTTTTTCATGATCTTGTTGATTATAAATGTTTTTATAAATAATTAAGAATTACCAACCCGGGTTTTGTGTAAGGTTTGGGTTAACATTACGCTCATCGCGCGGGATGGGCCATAAGTAAGCCTTGCTTTTATCGAAGCTCCTGAGGTTTGCCCGGATGTAACCGTTATCAACCGATGCAGGGCCAAATTTGGCACCATGCGCCCAGCCGTTCAGTACCACTTCGGCAGTTTGCCACCTGCGGATATCAAACACCCTCAGGCCTTCCATCGCCAGCTCGCTGCGGCGTTCGTTACGCACCACATCGCGCAGCGCAGTTTGCGCGCCTCCAGGGAAGTTAAGTGCAGCGGCATCGCTAAAGCCCGCGCGGTTGCGGATAGGCTTTATGGTTTTATCCCATACGCCTGCATCCAGCTGGCCAAGCTCGTTCTTTGCTTCGGCATACATCAGTAGCACATCGGCGTAGCGGATCATGATGAGGTTTAAACCCGACTGGAAATTGGTAAGCGAAGTAGGATCGTAATACTTACGGATGTAGTAACCTGTTGGCGAACTAACCGCGCCCGAAGCGTACTCGTCTGTTCCGCGGCCTGTGTTGGCATCTGGATTAGGGTCTGAGCCGGGTTTGGTATAAATAGTTTGCAGCGAGCCATCCGGTTTTTTCCATTTGTACAGGTTGTATACAATGGTGTTGGTTAAACGCGGGTCGCGGTTTACATAAGGGTTGTTCTCATCGTAACCACTGCCTGCTTCTGTTGGTTTTTTACCATTTGCCATCAGGTAGCTGTCTACCAGTTCCTGTGTTGGGGCAAGCGCGTTAAGCCTTGCGCCTACGGCAAGTGGTGCAAAATCAAAAAAGTTGCTGTAAGAGCGATTTGGCGCGCCGCCTACATACTGCAGATCCAATATCACCTCGTTATTGTATTCGTTCTGCGGAAGGAACAAACCTTCGTAAGAAGTAAACAAGCCGTAGGTACCGTTGGTGGTATTGCCTATCAGTTGCTCGCAGGTTGCGGCAACTTCCGCCCAACGGCTATCGTAAAGCAATACCCGCGCTTTTAACGCAATGGCAGCGCCTTTGGTAATGCGGCCGCGGTCGGCAGGGGCGTAAGCGGTGTTTACCGGCAATGCTGTGGCAACTTCGTCGAGCTCCTTCAATATAAAATCTACTACTTGTGCTTTTGGCGTGCGACTGATGGTTTTTGCTTCATCAAGCGTTATATCCTTTTCGAAGAAAGGCACATCACCAAACCAAGTTTCCAACTGGAAGTAATGGAAAGCCCGCATAAACCTGGCTTCGCCTTTCATGCGGGCCTTTAAGGCTGCATCCATAGACGTAACTTTGTCTACGTTTTCTAAAAAGATATTGCAGGTTTTAATGCCGGCATAGTGGTTGTTCCATTCGTCGCGCACGCGGCCAAGAGAGGCATCGTAGGTGCCCGCCGCCAGTGATGCAACACCGCTGGCATCGCCGCGGCCATTGTAGGCATTATCAGATGCACCTTCGTTGTAAAAGAACCAATCGTTTGGGTATAGTTGTGCGTAAGCGGTGTTTAAGAAAGTTGACGCCTTTTCTGTAGTTGTCCAGTAGTTTGTCTCGGTGAACCTGTTTGCCGGTGCGAGGTCGAGTTTTTTACAGGCTGATAGAAATACGATCAGCATGATGAAAAACGCGGTTTTATTGTAATTTCTAATCTTTTTCATGATAACAATATTTATAACGTTACATCAATTCCAAACCCGTAATAAACCGGCGTAGGGTATGCCCTGCCGCTGTTTGCGCCACCACCGCCGGGTACTCCGGAGTTGCCGTTAAGCTCGGTGGTTTCAGGGTCGATGAATTTCATGCCCGAAAAAGTGAGGATGTTTTGGCCGGTAAGGTAAGCCCTAACCTTTTTCATCCCTATTTTTTTGGCGATGCCACCGGGCAGGGTGTAACCCAATTGTACATTCTTTACACGCAGGTACGAACCATCAAACAAGTACATGTCTGATCCGCGACGGAAGTTATTCTCGTTGCTTTGGCTGCCATTTGCTGCCAGGCGCGGGTAACGTGCATCAGGGTTTTGCGGAGTCCAGTAATCCAGCTGGTGCTGGTAAATTACCTGCGAGTAGCCAAAGTGGAAAGGCTCCACCTGCTCACCGCGTACAAACATGCTGCGTTTGCCAACACCCTGCATAAATACGTTCAGATCGAACCACTTATAGTTTACATTGTAAGTAAAGCCGAATGTTAACCGCGGGAAACCGCTGCCTAATACAAATTTGTCGTTATCATCAAGCGTGCCATCACCGTTCACATCCACATAGCGGTTATCTCCGGGTACAACGCTCAATCCCGGGAATTTTGGCCCGTTGTTGACGTCATCCAAATTCTGGAAGTAGCCATCCCTTTTGTAACCAACGTACGAACCAATTGGCAACCCAACCCTGTTGATTATTTGCATCTCGTCGTAGCTGCGAAGCTGGTCGCCGCCTTCGAGGAACAGCACCTTGTTTTTAGAATCGGCTACGTTAAAGGCAAATGAGTGGTTGAAATTGCCGGTTTTAACACGGTAATTCACGTTAAGCTCCCACCCGCGGTTTTGCACCTTGCCGGCATTATAATCTGGCAATGAAGCAGCACCGTACACACCGGAGAATCTCGGCGATAAAAGAATATCGCGCGTTGTTTTGTTGAAGTAATCAACCGACACGGTTAAAGCGCTATTAAGAAAAGTTGCGTCTACACCTGCGTTGAATGTGGCAGCTCTTTCCCAGCGGATATCCGGATTGGCAAAACGAATCTCGGTGGTACCTACCACGCTGTTGTTAAAACCGTAATAAGTGCCCGGCGATGCCAAATATGTGCTCTGATACTGATAATCACCAACGTTTTGGTTACCCAATATACCGTATGATGCACGCAGTTTAAGGTCGCCCACCTTGCTGCGGTAGTTTTCCATAAAGCTTTCTTCGGTTAAGCGGTAACCACCGGAAATAGACGGGAAGAATGCATTGCGGTTTTGCTTGGCAAAGCGCGAGGATGCATCTACCCTAAAATCCACCTCGCCGTAATATTTGTTTTTATAAGAGTAGCTTCCGCGGCCAAAAAGTGAGTTGAGGCTGCTTTCGGTTGTTCTGTTATTGCTGTTAGCCGAAGATGGGTCGATAATGGTACCGGTTGTTGGTGTACCCAACTCAGGATCGGTAAATTTAAGGTGGACAAAGTTGCTGGTATTGTTGGTAGACTCATTTGCCACGCCAACCAGCACATCCACATTATGATCTTTAGCGAAGGTTTTAGTATACTGGGCCAAAAACTGGGTGTTGATGAACAGATTCTTGTCGTTATCATCATCCGTGTTCCTATCGGCGCCGTAGGTGCCTTTTGGCAGGTAATTCACCTGTATCACCCGGGCAAACGCATGGTTCGCCAGCAATGTACCGCCAAAAACACCTTTTATTTTAAAGTCTTTGGTTACGGCCAGTTCGGCGTTCAGGTTACCAAAAATATTATCGTTATCGCGTTTGCGGTAGCCACCTTTTTCCAGGATGCCCAGCGGGTTAAATTCTTGCAACACATCGTTGGTGAGGTAGTTGCCGTTATCATCCTGGATCTTATAATAAGTTGGCGTACGGCCTGCATCTACAATTAAGGTGGAGGTGTTGTACGAATGTTCTTTTATCTCCGTACGGGCGTAGGCTAATATGCTGGTTAATTTCAATTTGCCGAACTCAGTAGATAAGTTCATACGGTAGTTGTAACGACGCAAGCCATAGTTTGGACCAACCAAATTGCTTCGCTGATCTGTAACCCCTGCCGAAACCAGGTAGGTTGTATTAGCCGCACCACCGCTTAGCGCGAGGTTGTGGCTTTGCTGCACGGCGTTTTTAAGGATGGCATCTAAAAACCATTCGTTATCGCCGCTCTCCTGGAAAGCGCGGATCTGCGCGGGGCTGTAAATAGGTTGCAAGCCGGCGTTCACTACGGTTTCGTTCCGCAGGATGGCGTTCTCATAGCTATGCACGGGGCGGTAACCTACATGCGGCGATTGCACACCCGCCTGCCCGTTGTAAGCGATAGTTGCCCCGGAATTCTTTTTACCTTTTTTGGTGGTAACTAAAATTACACCGTTGGCAGAGCGCGAACCGTAGATAGCGGCGCTGCCCGCGTCTTTCAGTACCGATACGCTTTCGATATCCTGCGGGTTAAGCAGGTTAATATCGCCACCGGTGATCCCATCTATAACGATGAGCGGGCTGTTGTTACCAAGTGTGCTTACCCCACGAATGTTGATGGTTTGGTAAGCGCCCGGTTCTGAACTGGTTTGCTGAATGGTTAAATTGGGCAATGTACCCTGCAACGCCTGCGAAAGGTTTACCGATGGCTTTCCCTCAATAGCTGCAGAGGATACCTGGTCTACCGCGCCAATTACGTTTACACGCTTTTGGGTGCCGTAACCCACAACAATTACCTCGTTAAGCGAAGTACGCTCCGGCAATAGTTGCGTATTAACATTAGTTTGCCCGTTAAGAGGAACTTCCTTGGCAGTAAACCCAATAAAGGTGAACACCAGGGTACCGTTGGCATCGGGCGCATCTAAAATAAAGTTACCGTTAATATCAGTTACCGTAGCTATGCTGGTACCCTTTAACCTTACGCTAACGCCCGGTAATGGCTGGTTGGTTTCGTCGGTTACTTTACCGTTTATTTTGGCAAATTGCTTCGCCGCCTGTTTGGCAATCACCGCGTCGGCTTCGGTACGCTCGCTGATGACGATCACATCATCAATAATTTTGTACGAGAGGTTAAATGGAGCTAAAACCTCATCAAGTACTTGCTTAATGCTTTTGTTAGTTACATTAACGTTTACCCTGAAGCTTGGCTTCAGCACGTTATCCGCGTAGGCAAATTTTACTTGTTTATCGGCAGAGATCTTCTCAAGCACATCGGTAAGCTTATCGTTCTTCAACTTAAGCGTTACCGGCTGCTCCATAAATTTCTGGCCGAAAGAGTCGTTTGCAATGGCCGAGAGACACATTAAGCACACAACAAAACAGGCAAGCGAGGTAAATTTCATTAATATAAAAACATAACGAACTACTCCATTTGAAAATAGAGATATATTCATAAATTTGAGAAAATTAAAGTGTTTGAAATTCAAGCGTATCGTTCTGAATTGGACCTCGAAACGGTACACTTAATAATAACCCGGCATTTTAATCAACCCTGATCAAATCCCTTTGAGCAGGGTTTTTTTATGTTTTTATGTCATTGTTGTTTTCATAGTTTTTAGGTTTACTGATCATTGGTTATACTTTTTTTATTATTGGTTCAATTTTTTAACAGCCTTTGCCTTTAAAGTGGTACACCTGGCCCTCCTGCACAACTTTGCCCTTCACCAGTTTAGAGATAATGACCATGATATTCTGCAGGGAAACATTTGTGAAATTTGCCGAGATAGAACATTTAGCAAGGTTATCATCAGCCTTAATTTGGATGTTGTAGCGATGCTGCAGCGCGTTTAAAACTTCCTGCAGGGCCATATTCTTAAACACCAGCCCGCCGTCTTTCCAGTCGGTTAACATGGCAACATCCACGCCCGTTGTTTTTTGCGCTGTATTATCTTTTTTATTGATAAAAACCTCTTCGGCCGGGGTAAGGAAAACGGTTTGCGCGGTTGCCGGGATAACGCCCACCTTACCGGTAACTACATCAACCTTTACAAAAGCGTCTTCGGGATAAGCCTTTATATTAAAGCTGGTACCCAGCACCTGGGTACGGATACCGCCCGTATGTACAATGAATGATTTTTCGGCATTGTGCGCAACTTCTAAAAACGCTTCACCCTCCAGGGTTATCTCGCGCAGGTTTCCGCGGAACTTAGCGGGATAAGTAAGCTTGCTGCCACCATTAAGCCAAACTTTGGTACCATCTGCCAGGGTGTAATTCACTACCTGGCCATTGGCAGCGGTAAGCTGCTTGTTTTTTATGGGGTCGAGATAGTTGACAATATTACTGCTGAATTGATAGACGATGGCCGACAGACCTATAATGGCGATGGCCGATGCCGCCACCATCCATTTTTTTGACGAAACGCGTTGTTGCACAGGCTCATCAATAGCCGCTATGATGCGGCTGTATACTTTGTCTTTCTCAAACGCCACACCATGATCCGCTGCCTTTTGTTCGTCAAGGTTCAGCCCGTCAAAGTATTTTTCTACAAGTTTTTCCTGCAGCGAGCTATCGCCGGCCTGGTTACGTTTTTTCAAGAATGTAAACTTTATTGGTGGTTTATATATGTAGGATGCAATTGGCAGGGTTAACCCCCAAAGGAAATTAAAATATTTTTTGGTGGGGATGTGATGGTACACTTACCATCATATCTTTTGACGGTACTGTTGATTTTTATTTAGTTTCGTTCCATCCAATACACCATAATACTAATATGCAAATTATCACCCACAACAAAAACGGCACCCAAATAGCTGAATTAGTTTCGGATGCTATTCTGATACAAACGCCTGAAGATGGCGCGCAACTCATAGCCGACCTTTACTACCAGGGCTTTGATCTGATTATCATACACGCGTATCAATTAGCTCCGTCTTTTTTTGAACTGAAAACGGGATTGGCGGGTGAGGTTTTGCAGAAATGCTCTAATTGGCGTATTCGGTTTGCTATTATTGGCGATTTTAGTCAGCTTTCCAGCAAAAGCATGCATGATTTCATTTTAGAAAGTAATAAAGGCAAACTGGTCCACTTTTTAAGTTCCGTAGCTGAAGTGATTAAAATAGCCTGACCATTGCCCGGCACGATGTGCCACAGGAATTTACATGAACCTACTGAGACCGCTTTAAAGGAATTGAAACCGGGGCAGATAGACGCAGTTGCTTCTTATTTATTACCGAGTTCTTCTGCCAGACCAATCAGCAATCCTTCGGTTCCGCGGATATAGCAGAGTTTATACGAATTTTCGTACCTAACCACTTCGCCAACAAGTTGTGCGCCACGTTTGATGAGCCTGGCCACCAGTTCGTCAATGTCTTCAACAGTGAACATAGCGCGTAAATAACCCAAAGCGTTCACAGGGGCGGTGCGGTGATCTGAAATAACAGGTGGAGTTAAAAATCGCGAGAGCTCCAGCCGGCTATGCCCATCGGGGGTAACCATCATCGCGATCTCTACATGCTGAGAACCCAATCCCGTAACGCGGCCAGCCCATTCGCCTTCGATCTTTGCTCGCCCTTCGAGCCTTAAACCTATTTCCGAAAAAAAAGATATCGCGTCATCGAGGGATTCTACAACGATGCCGATATTGTCCATTCGTAGTAACTTGTTTTTTGCCATCGATTTATCTTTTTATATCAAAAGTCATCATTTCTATTCAAAATTTAACTCAAAGTTTATGCCTAAGCGGTGTAAGGATCTGATGAAAAGTAGCAACCATGTACTCATCATTCAAAACAACATCCCTAACGTTGTACTAACAGCTATTCTTAAAGAAATTTGGCTTAAAAAGCCCCTTTTTTTGGCGCGGTTTACCCTCATTGCAATGGATGCAGTTTTTTATTTTTGATATTTACACAAACCTAAAAATCAAACCAAAATGAGAAAAGTAATCTATGCCACCAACATCACCATAGATGGCTGCTGCGACCACACCAAAGGAATTGCTGATGATGAACTACATGAGTATTTTACAGAACTGCTGAGGGGTATGGGCCTGCTGGCCTACGGGCGTAAAACTTATGAATTGATGGTCCCTTTTTGGCCCGGGGTTGCAAAAACTCAATCAATGGGCAAAGCCACCAATGAGTTTGCCAAAGTATTCGATTCGATAGAAAAGCTTGTTTTTTCGCAAACACTGGAGCGCGTCGACGACAAAAACACCACCATTAGCCGGGCAAAGCCGGAGGAAGAAATATTGAAGTTAAAACAAGGCGAAGGCAAGCCTATTTCGCTCGGTGGTGTGGCGCTTTCTTCGCACCTTATAGCGCTTGGCCTGGTTGATGAGTACCATTTTGTTGTTCAGCCTTTTATAGCGGGAGAAGGTACGCGGTTGTTAAAAGGAATTACCCTGCCGGCGACGTTAGGTTTAAAACTTGTGGAGTCGAAAGTCTTTAAATCGGGCTGTGTAGCGCTTAAATACGTAAAACAGTGACTTGGATTATTGAGGTACACCTCACCGCCTACTATTGGCTGTAGCCCCTTTGAACAGATTATTTAATTTAGGTTCGTATAAACCAATAACCATGATGCTTCAAAACAAAAACGCCGTGATCTATGGTGCAGGCGGTTCCTTAGGCGGGGCGGTGGCCAAAGCCTTCGCCGCTGCAGGTGCCCGTGTATTTTTAACCGGCCGTAACATTGCTTCGGTGCAAAAAGTAGCTGATGAAATAATTGCCTTAGGCGGCCTTGCCGAAGCCGCGCAGGTTGACGCCTTTGACGAACATAACATCAACAGCCATTTGGATGCCGTTATACAACAAGCCGGCATTATTAATGTCTCATTTAACTTAGCGGGTATAGATGTTAAACAAGGCGTGCCCCTTGTTAGCCTTACCATGGGTGAATTTATACTGCCCGTAACCCAAACCCTGCAAACCCGCTTCCTTACCGCCAAGGCTGCGGGGAATGCCATGATGAAGCAACGCAGCGGGGTAATACTCTCGCTTACTGCAACGCCTGGGGGCATTGGTTATCCGTTTACGGCGGGTTTCGCGGTCGCCTGTACTGCGGTAGAATGCTTTTCAGCCAACCTTGCTGCCGAACTGGGTGTGTATGGAGTGCGGGTGGTAAATATCCGCTCGGGCGGCTCGCCCGACTCAAAAGTTTTTAAAGATGCACTCGAAACCATCCCCGATGAGATGGGCGGCGTACTGAACCAGATGGAAAACGACTCGATGCTGAAGCAATTGCCCCTGATGTCCGATATTGCCAACACAGCCGTATTCCTGGCATCTGATATGGCCGGCAAAATAACAGGCTGTACCATAGATGTAACCAGCGGCACTACCGCAGGATTAAATTATAGGGTGCCGAGGCTGTAAATAAAAATCTTATTTTATCTTGTGTACCATCAGCAGCGCCACTATTGATGGCAGGTAATCCGTTAGCCCGGTGCGCAGGTAGCGCAGGGCTATGGTCATTTGGTTTTCTACCGTTTTTATAGAGATGCCCAGGCGGGTTGCTATCTCTTTATTGCTAAGGTATTCTTTACGACTAAGGGTAAATATCTGGCGGCATTTCTCGGGTAGCTGGGCAACATTATCTTCCAGCACCCGGCTGATGTCGTGCTGTAGCAGCTGGCTGTCTGCACTATATTTTTCGGCAAGTACTTCTATAGCCGAAATATCCAGCGTGGCCCTTTGCGTGCGGATATACATTAGCACCCGGTTTTTGATAGCTACTTTTAAGTACCATTCCAGCGAGGCGATGTTAAGGTCGTTGCGTTTTGTCCACAGGTCTATAAAAAGTTCCTGCACCAGGTCCTCGCACACATCTTTATCTCTGAATAAATTGTAAGCGGCGTAGTAAAGTTTTGGCGAATATTTATTGTACAGTATTTCAAATGCCTTGCGGTCATCCAGCCTGAGCAACTCTAATAATTTTGCATCGGGCCACATTTGATATTCCTGTTGTGGGAGCATAAATGGACGAAAAAACGGTTGGTGAATTGGTACAGCATAATTACAAGTTTATTTTGAGAAAGGAAAATTTTTGTAATTATAGCCTCACCGGCACCACCTATTACTTGCGCGGGCGCCTTGGCCTTAGGCCGGCCGGCTGGCTCTCGGCAGTTTTACCGTAACCGGTAGACATAGGCCTCCGGGTAAAGGACGAGGGTGCGGGTTTCTTTTTAATATCTTCTTCCCTCACAATATTTACCGTAAGTGTACGGTCGCCAATTTCAGTACCATCCAGTTGAATTGCCGCGTTTTCGGCCTCATCCATCGTGTCAACCTCTAAAAATGCATAGCCCTTACACACGCGCGTTTTTTTATCGCGAACGATCTTAATGGTAACCACGCTGCAATGCGGGTCGAATATCTGAACCAATTCCAATTCGGTTATATCAAGTGAAAAACCGCCAACAAATAATTTAACCATTTTTAGAGCGCGTATACAATTAAATGAAAGAAAATAATACGCCGGGTACGGCGCTATATTGTGCAATTAGAGGGTTTATGGCAGCAAATTTACTATTAGTATTTGCATTATCCTTAAAATCAGCGGTAGTTTGATTGAAAATATTTACAACTGACCGCTAAAAAAACCCAAGGAGTACTAATTAAGCAAAAAACGCTCCGGATCTCATCCCGGAGCGTTACCAATTAAGCACTATACATTACAAATCAAACCAACTATCCCGTCGATCTTATCTTTAATATTTACTGCGTTAACACCATGTATCTATATGGCTGCAGGTATATTTTGTTTGTTAAGGTAACGGATGCACCGGTGAATGCATCCTTCCAGCCGGTTGTGCTTACGGTTGCCGGCAGGCTGTAGGTTACATTGTTGCCGCGCAGGTTATCAATCACCAGCACTTTCTCCTTATCGGTAGATTTTTTGAACGCTGCCACATCATCGCTGCTCATTACAACCAGGTCGCCGTTCTTTAACGCGTCGCTGCCTTTTCTGAAGTTTAGGATGGCTTTATAAGCCGCGGTTATATCCGCGTTTTGGCTCCAGTTTACCGGGGTATGATAAAAGAAATCCATACCAGCGGTGTTACCCACTTCCTGGCCGGTGTAGATCATTGGAACACCTTTCATGTAAGCGGTAACTACAAATGCCGCCAACGAGCCAGCTTTGCCGCCATACAAGTTAACAGGGCTGCCATCGCTGTTGTAAACATCGTGGTTGGTGGTGTACCTAACCACCTGCGAGCCACGGAACGAGGTTGCATATTCGCTGGTGTTAAGATCCTGCAGCATGGTAGCAGACGCGCCGGTACCAAACACTTTGCTTTCCAGCCCCGAGTAATAACCCATGCCATAAACCAGGTTAAAGCCCGCTTTAAAGTGGTCGTTACGCGTACCTTCGGCCAGCATCAGCAGTTTGTGGCTGGTGATCGTTTTTAGCGCGTCGTTCGCCTGTTTCCAAAAATCGAAGGGAACAAAATCGGCAGCGTCGCAACGGAAACCATCTATATTGGCGGTGTACACCCAATATTTCATGGCATCTATCATGGCGGCGCGCATGTCTTTATTGGTATAATCCAACTGCGCAACATCCGTCCAACCGGTACCCGGCGGGGCTATGATATTGCCTTTGGCATCCAGCTTGTACCAGCTTTTATTGACTATCCAGGCGTTATCCCAACTGGTGTGATTGGCCACCCAGTCCAGTATTACCGTCATATTACGCTCGTGGGCACCGGCAACTAAAGCCTGCAGATCGGCAAGGGTACCAAATTCGGTATTCACGCCCTTATAATCTTTTACCGAGTACGGCGAACCCAACCCACCGGCAGATTTTTCTACGCCAACCGGGTAAACCGGCATTAGGTATAGCACGGTGGTGCCCAGATCCTTAATGGCATCTAACTTTGCCGTTACGCCTTTAAAGCTGGCATCGGCACTAAAGGCACGCAGGTTAACCTGGTAAATAATGGCATCCTGCGAGTTAACAACGCCGGTAAAAGGCGTACCAACCTGCGGGTACGATGCATCGGGTACAATTGCCGGGGTGGAGTAATCGTTCTTTTTGCAAAAGCTAAAGAAAACGATCACCAGCAGCAGCAACCCGCTTTTTATCTTTTGATTGATTGTATATCTCATCTCTTTGATCAATTAAGGGGCCATCTTAACGGTGGCCCCGTTTGTTAATTTTTCTTTAGCTTGTAATTGTAGTTGGTTGGGTCGTGCAGATCCAACGTAATGGTGTAATTACCACTTGTTGGCACACTCAGGTTATCCAAAGTACCGTCATAACCAAATACCGGGTTATCCGCGTAAGCTAATTTGCCTTCTTTGGTCACTCCAAAATCTATCGCCCACTGGTTATTAGCCCTGAATTTAAACGAGCCGGTAGAGAGCATATCGCAGGTAAGCGTCCACACCTGCTTGGCAGGGTCGTACGTCATCTGCGTATCGCCACCCCAGCCCCCCGGTGTTGCATCGCCTATAATACCCCAGGTGGTTGGCGCTGCCGACCATGTTTTGGTATTGAGGTTGATAGACACCTGCACATAACCAGGTCCCGGCGAAACCAAGCCGCCTGCTGAACCATCTTCGGTAGTAGTGCCGCCGCCTGCATCGCCATAATTAATATGGTCCCAATCCGGCGAGCTGGTGAACTTAAAGTAGTAGTTATCTGCCGATGGCATGTAAACGTAGCCCTCGTAAATTTTGGGTTTTAAAGCCGCTGCAACTGGCGCCGTGCCCGGCGACCAGCCCTGGTATGCACCTGGGATGTATAGCACCGGGATAACAGGCGCTGCCGCATAAGGCGTAACCGTTACAATAACCGGTTTGGTAAAAGCGTACTGGTCCTGGTAGGCACGTACCCTAAAAACCAGCGTACCGGCTGCACCTGTTGCCAATCCTTTGAAAATAGCCAGGGCGTTAAGGTCCTTGCCTTTGTAGGATTTGCTTAACGCATCTTTACCAACTGTAATGCTGGTCGCATTTCCCCAGGCTGTCGTGCCCACGGTATCGGCAGGTACATCTATCTGCAGCATATACGTAACCGATGCTTTAACGGGATAGGTAACCGCTGGCCAGGAGAGCGTTACTACAGATGTGGTATCGTTGGCCTTGCTAAGCGTTACCGCGTTGGTTGATGCGGTAAGGGCTGACGGAAATGCTACCGTTTGCAGCGTGGTAATGGTTGCATCCTTTTTACAGGCGGTTGCCAGACAGCCAATAAGTATTAATAAGAGGTATAAAAACTTTTTCATAATGATATATGGGTTAATAACCTGGATTTTGTTTTAATGTACTGTTGGCATTAAGCGCTGCAGTAGGTATGGCGAATACAAGCCGGGTAGCAGGTGCAGCCGGAACAAAGCCATGCGGCAGCAGGTATTTACCAAACCTGATCATATCCTGCCTGCGGTGGCCTTCCATATTTAGCTCAAAGCCCCTTTCGTCGTAAATATTATCCAGCGTGGGTGCGGCTATATCCGTTAAGCCTGCCCTTTTCCTAACCTGGTTAAGGAACGGTGCGGCCGCAGTAGCGTTACCTAAACGAACGTTACATTCTGCCTGTATTAAAAGCACATCGGCATACCGGTAAATAGGGAAATCGTTAGAAGCGCCGCTTGCATCAGGCTTTACCGGGAAGAATTTAACATCCCTTATACCTTCGTCGGGAGCGGCCCCTGGGCTAATTAAAGAAGACACATCACGAGTGTAAGTAACCCCGCCTGCCTGCGTACCAACCAAAAATTGTTTTTTACGGATATCCTTATCATTAAATTTATCATAAAACTCTGATGGGATAACGGTACCATTCCAGCCGGAAAAGCCTATAAGTGCTACGCCATTAGGGCTGTTAAGGCTTCTTATACCGTATATATTGCCGCTCACTACATTCTGGGTTATATATTCGGCCAGGATGGTTTCATCGTTAGGGCATACATCGCCAAACAGCTCGTAATACTGGTTACCCAGCGGGCTGCCTGCGTTTACCTCACCGGAATGTAAAGAGTATCCTCCCGCAGCAACTTTATTTGCGGCGGCTAAAGCCTCTTCCCAATGCGGCGTGCCTGTATAAACCCCGGCATTTAAATACACCTTGGCCAATACCATATAGCCCGCCCATTTGTTAAAACGACCGTAATAGGCGCCACCCCTTGTTTCTGAGAGCAGGTCAACATTAGCTTTTAGCTCTGTAATAATAAAATCGTAAATGGTTGCTCTCTTTTCCTGCGGAATTTTAGATACATCGATGTTGTTATCGGTATAGAAAGGCACATCGCCAAAATCATCAATAGCTAAATAATATAGCCAGGCGCGCATTACTTTGGCTTCGGCTATCTTTGAGGGATCGGCCTTAGCTGCGGTTAACTGTGTAATTGCCAGATTGGCGCTGTAAATAGATGAGTAGATCCAGTTCCAGGTGTTGTTTATGATACCTAAAGTCGGCAATTCGGTACGGGTATAAAGCTGGGCAAAATCCAACTGCCAATCGCCTGTATTACGGTGTGGTATCACTTGCTCATCAGACGCGAAACTGTTCAGGTCATACCAGCAGTTATCGCGCCCTGCATAATTGCTTCCCCACGTTCCGGTGATCTTTCCGTAAACTGTGGCCAGCGCATTATCTGCACCGGCAGCGGTGTTATAAAACGCATCGCCTGCGTACTTATCGTACACGTTCTCGTTAACCTTGGTACAGCTTTGTGCTGCAAGGCCAACTATTAAAATACTTGTTAAAAATTTCTTCATCATTTTAATTATTTTAAAACAACATTTAAACCGATGGAAAAGGTGCGGGTGGGCGGGTATGTACCATAGTCGCCGCTGGATAAGCCTCCGCCATTTACCTCGGGATCGAGGCCGCTGTATTTTGTAATTACGGCCAGGTTTTGCCCTGTTAACGATACGCGTAAAGAGCTGATGTACTTAACCTTTGGTACATTGATACGGTACCCGAAGGATAGATTTTGAAAGCGCAGGTAAGAGCCGTCTTCCAGCCACAGGTTAGACCCGTACCCCGATGAAGCAATGCCCAACGGCAAAGCGCTTTGCAGCAGGTTAGATTTACCCAGGTTTTCTTCCAGGCTTAATGTTTGGCGTAAGCCGTTATAGATCTTATTACCACCCGAACCGCGCCAAACCATTGATGCATCAAAGTTTTTATAGGTAAAGGTTGGTGTAAAGGCGTAGGTATACTTTGGCTGAGATTGCCCTGCTGCTACCCTGTCTTTACTTTGGTCGCCCTGGTCTATGGAACCATTGCCATCCTGATCAACAACGGTTTCTCCATTATTGGCGTCTTTACCCAAATGCTGCAGGATAAGGAATGTGCCAATAGGCTGGCCTTTAACCAGGTAAGCGTTAGAACCCAGGCCAACATAGTTGGTAGGTACGTCCAGTCCCTGTATGTTACCGCCAAGGCTCAATACTTTACTTTGCATTAAAGAACCGTTACCGGCAAGCGTTACGGTTGTGTTGTCGGTTTTAATTACCGTGTAGGCCAATGCAAGTTCAAGCCCACGCGCTTGTAAACTGCCTATGTTTGCCAGGATATTGTTTACAAAGAAAGAGCCCGTTACCGGAACCGTGTAGCGGAACAGCAGGTTATCGGTATTAGCGGTATAGGCATCTATGCTACCTGTTAGCCTGTCGTTAAAGAAACCAAAATCTAAACCGGCGTTGGCCTGTTTTTTCGTTTCCCACCTTAGGTTAGGGTTAGCGTTTTGTGTATAGAAATAATTGGGGATTAACTGGCCGCCAAAATATACTGTAGGTGTTTGGCTGTTAAGGCCCACCAGCGCAATAGAGTTTTGCGGGGTGATGCCCTGCTGATTACCCGTAACACCGTAGCCTACACGTAATTTAAGGCTGCTAAAGGTTTTCTGGTTTTTCATGAAGCCTTCCTGGTCTACCCGCCATGCAAGCGAAGCCGAAGGGAAGTTACCCCATTTATGGTTTTCGCCAAATACGGTTGAACCATCTCGCCTGAAACTCGCGGTAAGCAGGTAACGGTTATTGTAAGAGTAATTAACCCTGCCCAGGAACGATACCAGCCTGCGGTCGTTTTTATAAGAAGCCACATCGCCGGATAAGGCGTTTGCCAATGTACCAAGCTGTAATGCGTTATAGGTAGCTATATCGTTAGCAAAACCCCTGGCAGCCGAATAGCTGCCATTATAGGTTTGCGCCTGCCACTCGTATACAGCTGTAGCATCAAAATGGCTTACACCAAAGTCCTTTTTATAGTTTAAACTGATATCCATCAGCTTCTCATCCACATGGTCGTTATTGATGTGTGCCTGGCCATTATAGTTCATGGCGCTGGTGATGGTGGAAGCGGCGGGGGCGTAGTATCCATTATTAGAATCTGCTTTTCTCCAACTGCCAAACCATCCGGCAGACAGCCCTTTGTAAAGTTCCAGGTCGGCCCTTAAACTGCCGAAGAGGTTATTAATACTGTTGTTGTTTTTAACAGTTGTGGCAACAGCGTAAGGGTTTGTGTACTGAAAAACGTTAGGGTCGGTATAGAAGCTGCCATTGGTGTTTAAAACCGGGTCGGTAGGCCTGGATATATACGTTTGGCTGATTAGGTTAGAGGTAAAAGCTGCGTTACCAACGCCTGTAGGGCTGTAGGTAAATTCGTTGATACCGCTATTTACATTCATGGTTAGGGTAAGCCTGTCATCGAGTGCTTTTTGTGTTGCCACAATGCGGCCAATGTATTTTTTATAGCCCGAATTGATAACAATACCAGTTTGGTTTATAGCAGTTAAAGACGCACGGTAATTAAACTCGTTGGCACCGCCGCCAAACGCAAGCGTATGGTTTTGTGTTACGCCATTGCGGGTAAGCAGGTTAAACCAATCGGTATTGGAACCGTGGTTGGCCGATGCATCAACATTTTGTGCGGCAGCCTGTTCTGTCCATTGCTCGGCTGATAATAGCTTTAGCTTGTTTGCAATAACATCAAGCGACGTATTTTCGGAGTATTCTACACTTGTTTTGCCTACCGTACCCTTTTTAGTGGTTACAATAATAACGCCGGGGGCTCCGCGTGAGCCATAAATGGCGGTTGCGGAAGCATCCTTCAATACATCTATAGAGGAGATCTCGCTCGGTGGTACCTGGTTCAACAGGTCCATATTACCTTGTATCCCATCCACAACAACCAGTGGATCGTTACCTCCCTGTAATGAAGTAATGCCGCGAATGCGAATGGTTGGCGGCACACCCGGCTCGCTGCCTACCTGGGTAATGTTTACACCTGCGGCTTTGCCATCCAATTGCTGCAAAGGGTTGGTAACCGCCCCCGGGTTGAGGTCTTTGGCACCAACGGTTGATATAGAACCGGTAAGGTCTTTTTTCCGCACGGTACCGTAACCCACTACCACCACTTCTGACAGGGAGCGCTGGTTGGGGATAAGGGCGATCTTGAGCGGTTGATTGGCGATCAGGATACGCTCGGTGGCATCAAAACCTAAAAAGCTAACCGTAACGGAAAGCGATTGCAGGCTGCTGTTTGTAATAGAGAAACCGCCATCCTTGTCGGTTGTCATAGATTGGTTGGTTTCCTTCACCACAACAGTGGCACCAGGAAGCGACAGGTTTCGTTCGTCTACAACGGTACCGCTAAAGCGTGCTTTTTGGGCGAAAGTTGTTAATGTGCAAATAAGGAATAGCACGGTAAGGCCGTACTTAAACAAGTAAACTTTGTTCATAGAAATTGGTTTTAGTAATTGGTTTGATAAACCTTCTGATTGGGTCAGTGCGGCTTATTCAAATATAGACGGGCGCATCAGCTAATAGCGCTGGTTCGAAAAGCCGATATTAAAAAAACTAAAAAATATTTCTACATAAACACCTAACAATCAAATATTTATAAATTTTAGAAATGAAGATTTATATAGATAATTACAGGCGGGATATAGATAAAATCACCCATTTTTAGCCTTTAAATCGCCAAAAAACAGCGCATATCAATGGGTTTTGAGCGCCCAAACCGTCATTATTATGTGGTTTGCCAGGAGTTTTAATGACGATTCGATCGTTTTCAAACAATTTAAGCAACGCTAACCTATTTGGCAATTTTCCGACGGCTTTCTCTTTGTTTTTGGTCTTTTCCGTTGACGGACGCTATGCTGCTCCAAAAATCGTTCATATTAATTCCACAATAATACTTTCATAAGATTTTATTATTCAACACGTTGCGATTTTAATTCAACCATAAATTTCTATATCGGCCTTCCCAAGCCTTGATTTTTGCCGGGCCGAACGGTTCATTTGTATCGCGCTACCCAATCGTATAACCAATAATTACCATTTTAAATTAAAGCCGGGCATACCAAATATCAACGCGGTACCCTAAAACGGATGTAAAGCAAGCGCCGGCCAACCGAAACGTTTATGAAAAGACACTTACTTATATTATTCTGCCTCGCGGCATCCATTTGCCTGCCAAAACCCGCGCTGTTTGCACAGGCAAACCTTACCGGGCCTATACAATACGGCAAGCCATTTAAAAATGTACCCGACAGGCGCGACGTATCCATTTACCAGGTAAACATGCGCACATTTGGCAAAAACGGCGACTTTAAAGGTGTTACCGAACGTTTAGATTCGATAAAAGCGCTTGGCGTGAACGTAATTTACCTGATGCCCATTTACCCGGTCGGGGTATTTAAGGCGGTTAACTCGCCTTACTGCATTCGGGATTACGCGGCAATCAACAAAGAATTTGGCACCCTAAACGATCTTCGCCAACTGGTAGATGGCGCGCACAGTCGTAACTTGGCGGTGATCCTGGATTGGGTAGGCAACCATACCTCGTTCGACCATGTGTGGATCAAAAACAAAAGTTGGTACGTGCAGGATAGTACAGGTAACATTATCAGCCCACCGAATATGGGCTGGCGCGACGTAGCACAGCTGAACTTTAAGAACCAGGATATGCGCCGGGCCATGATCAGCGATATGAAATATTGGGTACTCGCGGCCAACGTGGACGGCTTTCGCTGCGATTACGCCGACGGTCCACCTTTCGATTTTTGGAAGGAGGCGCTTGATACCCTGAAACTTATTCCCAACCACAAACTGCTGCTGCTATCCGAAGGCGGCCGGAACGATCATTATAAAGCCGGTTTCGATTATAACTTCGGGTTTAACTTCTTCGGCAATTTAAAAGCGATATATGAGCACAACCGCTCGGTGCTATCTATTGACAGCCTCAACGCAACTGATTATAAAAGCACCGCGGAGGGCCAGCAAATGGTGCGGTACATTACCAACCATGATGTTAACGGATCGGACGGAACGCCGCTGGAACTGTTCGGTGGCCAAAAAGGTTCGATGGCGGCTTTTGTGGTGGTTGCTTACATGAAAAGTGTACCCATGATATACAACGGCCAGGAAGTAGGCACGCCTTACCGCTTACTATTCCCGTTTACCACCAAAAAAATAGACTGGACCCTAAACCCCGATGTAACCGCCGAGTATAAAAAAATAATAGGATTTAGAAACAGCAGCATTGCCATCCGCAGGGGTGCTTTAACTTCGTACAGCAACGCGGATGTTTGTGCTTTTACCAAAGAGGATGGTAAAGAGAAGGCATTTGTGATGAGTAATTTACGCAACAAAGCGGTAACCTATACCCTACCGGCAAGCGTAACCAAAAGTAGCTGGAAGGATGCTTTTACAGGTGCAAAAACTGATTTGGGCAGTACTATTGTGCTGCAGCCGTACTCCTATTTTGTATTAAAGAATTAGGATTATTAGCTCAGATCCGGAACTTCCTTAACCGCTTTTATCAGCATAATCTTCTCTTCAAACTCATCATTGGGTACAAAGGAGCGGTTCTTCACTTTGGTTTTGTAAGTGTAGATAGTGTTAACGGAGTAGTTGAGGATCTTGGCGATGGTTTCGTTCTCGTCTATCCCAAGGCGGATAAGGGCGAAGATGCGCAGCTCAGTATTCAGCAAGTGGTCTTCCTGGAAACGAACGCGGTGATCGGCATCAAACAGCGCGTTAAAATCATCAATAAAATTGGGGAAGATGTTGAGAAACACCTTATCAAAACTGTGGTAAAGGTTCTCGCGCTCAAAGTTGGTGTTTAGCCTGTTCAGCACCAGCATTACTTCTTCGTATCGCTTTTCCTTCAGGTTTTTGTCGATACTGCGTTTCAGGCGGTCTATTTTTTCAATATAGTCGGAGTGGATATTAAAAAAGTACCCGATGTACTCGTCCTTAATAATATTCGCCTCATCCAGTTTGGTATTGATGCGCGAGAGCGAGCGGTTGGTGGTATCCAGTACCTTGTTCACCTTAGTGAGCGAGTCATTGGCCACATTCAGGTCCTGGTTTTTGTTGACGATCACCTGGTCGGCAATTCTCAGTTTCTTTAGCTGCCTTGCGGTGATAAAACTGAATATAATTACGACTACAATAAGCGAGGTGATGATGGACGCGTATATGGTGAGCGATCTCTTTTGCTTTTCAATCCCGTTTATCTTTTCTGCCTGGATGATGGGCATAATACTGCTGATCTGTGCTTCTCGGTGTCTTGCCCCGTAAAAATTGGCATCATCGATAGAGCTGTTGATGTAAGTGAACGCCGTTTTGGCATCGCCCTGCTGGTAGTAATATTCGGCAAGGTTTGTTAGCGCTACTGCTTCTTTGGTGGAGTGCGTGTTATCTATAATGGCCGCCTTCATCAAATTAGTTAATGATAGCTCCGGCTTGTTCATCTCCTTGTAGATATAGCTTAAACAGCTATAATTAATGGCGCTATCCTGGTACGATTGCGGGATGCGCATAATTTTGGTGTAGGGCTCCAGCGCAGCCTGGTATTGCCCCGTGCGCAACGCCTTTAAGCCAACTGCCGACAAATTTTCATAGGTATCGGGCTTGGTACTGTTGATGATAGAATCGCAATACCTCAAGCCTACTGTGCTGTATTTTTGGTAATAGTCGTTTATTTTATCATAATCACCGAGGTCGAAATGGCTGCGGGCCTGCAGAAACAGGTATTCGTAGCGTTGGCTTTCGCTTAGTTTTTTGGGGTCCACTTTATTCAGGGTATCCAGCCCTTCTTTAAACATGCCGGCAGATACCAGCACAAAGCCCATGTTCACCTTGGCGTAGTTTACCTTTTCGGGGTCGTTCAGCAGGTGGGCAACGTTATTCAGCTTTTGGCAATACACATAAGCAGAATCGTGTACGAAGGATTTGTAGGCATTAAACAGTTTTTGATAATTGCTGTAACGTGCCGCTAAGGATGAGTAGTTGGCTGCAAGTTCTTTTTTGAGATGCTGAATATCTCGCAGCTTGGCCCGTTCGTACTTTGCTTTGTTTTCGATGGCCTGGTTCAATACTTTTTGCAGACTGTCGATATCACCGGCAGCTCTTGCAGGAATCGACAACAACGCAGCAGCTATAAAACACAACAAAGAAAATAATAAGATAAGCTTATGCTGATATGCCCCCAAGAGACTTTCCTTCCTTTCTGTACGCTGCATCTTTTTTTGCTGTAGCATCAAAGTTAGTTAAATCTTACGGAGATATTTACGCGGCCGCGCAACGATTTAAAAATTGCAGAAATGGTTGGCGAACTATAATAAATTATAGCCTCCCAACCATTAAAGTATAGTAGAGATGTGTTTTGTTAATAACGAAGCTCGGCACCCAGCAGGTTTTTTGATGCTGCTTTGATGATTACTTTTTGTGGTGTATTCCCCGCCCGGATAATTACCTGGCAATAACCGCTAAATAAATTCCGCTTCCAGTTACCATCCATTTTGTCGGCTTCGTGGCTGCTGGGGTCGCCGTTCCCAACCCCAATGATGCTCGCTCCTTCGCAGGAAAACTCGATCAGGTTGGCTGCATCAGGCACTTCCAGCCCGTTTTTGTCCAGCACACTTACGTTCACTACAACCGCGTCGCGTCCATCGGCAAGCAACACATTTTTAGATGGGGACAGCTTAATTTTATATGGTTCCCCCGTAGTTTTTACCTGGCTGCTTATCTTTTTGCCGTTGCGGGTGGCCACTGCCTTTAAAGTGCCCGGCTGATAGGTTACATCCCATTCGAGGTGACTGTTGCGGGCCATTGCTTTTTTGCCGAGACTTTTACCGTTTAAAAACAGTTCTACATCGTCGGCATTAGAGTTTACCCATACGTTCACTTTTTGTCCCTCTTTACCCTTCCAGTTCCAGTGCGGCGAAACGTGCAGCACATCCTCGTCCTTCCACCACGATTCGTAATAGTAATAAAGATTTTTGGGGAAGCCACAAACATCCATCAAGCCAAAATGCGAGTTTATATTTGGCCATTTAAAAGGAGTTGGCTCGCCGCGATAATCGAAACCCGTCCATACAAAACCACCGAGCCAATAGTTATTTTTAGCGGCAAGCGGCCACCATTCTTCTGCCTTGCTGGCCCACCATGGGGCGGTGATATCCTCATCGGGCAGGTAGCCCGTTACGGTGTCTTTTACGTAAATACCCCTTGTGGTAAGCGTACTACCCATTTCGGTGCCGATGATGGGTTGAGTTGGATGATCTTTATGATAACCCGCTACCGCGAATTGCCTGTAGTTAAAGCCTCTCACCGGGATCACTTCGTTAACGCCTGTGTATACATTGGCCAAATCGGCCGCGTAAGTGCTGGTACGGGTTGGGTCGAGCTGAACTTGTTTGGCCAGTAAGGTTTGTGCTATGCGCTTGCCAAAGCTGTTGGTTTGCGCATAGCCTTCCTCGTTACCAATCGACCATAGGAACACGCTCGGGTGGTTGCGGTCGCGTTTTAACAATCTTTCAAACTGATCCAGATACTCCGGCGAACTATTGAGCAAACGCTGCTCATCCAGTACCAGCATGCCCAGGCTATCGCAAGCATCCAGCAATTCGGGCGTGGGCGCATGGTGGCTGGTTCGATAAGCGTTGGATCCCATTTGCTTGAGCAAACTGATGCGGTAATATTGCAAATAATCGGGCAGTGCCGAACCCAGGCCTGCATGGTCCTGATGATTATTGGTGCCTTTTATTTTGATGAACTTACCGTTTAAAAATACGCCGTCGGCCTTTATTTCAACCGTACGCACGCCGAAACGGATATCGCGACTATCAACCTGTTTGCCCTCCACCGTTACAATGGGTTTTATGTGATATAAATAAGGCTGCTCTATCGACCAGAGATCAACGTTGCTTAAAGTAAGCTGCTGCTTCATAAACTGGCTGCCCGATTGCGCTATCGTGAATTGCTGCGGGTGTGTTTTGCCAACAAATTTGCCGTTACTGTTGGTAACTTCGGCATAAAAACTGCACGTGGTTGGTTTTAGTCCCTGGCTTTGTACGGTAGCCTCTACGGTAATATTTGCTGTGCTGCCGGTTACCACGGCATGCACAAATACATCATCGGCAATGCTTAGGTTATCGTAGGTGCTGAGCCATACGTTGCGGTAAATGCCGGCACCTTCATAAAACCAGCCTTCGGCCTGGGTGGCGTCGGCACGTACTACAATTACGTTTGGTGTTTTAAAGCTAACGTAGTCGGTAATATCGCGGGTGAAGCCTACGTAACCGCTCTCGTTTCCGCCCAAATAAAAACCATTCACCCAAACCTTGGCATCGCGAAAGATGCCGTCGAAAGTAATACTGAAACGCTTCCCCGAATCGGCTGCGGCAACCGTGAATTTTTTACGGTACCAGCCAATGCTGTTCTGCGGAAAAAGCCCGCCAACGGGTCGGTAGCCGTGGTCTTTCAGGTTCTCGTTATCTTTATTTACAAAGGGAAGCTCAACCGCCCAATCGTGTGGTAGTTGTACGTTGCGCCAGGCAGAGTCGTTAAATTTTGTGGCGATAGCTGTGTTTTCCGCTTTCCCCGATTTGGAGAAGATGACCGCCAGCCCATAGTTGGCATCTTTAGTTACATCGGCGGCATTGCCTAATTGAAATTTCCAGTCATCGTTAAATGATTCGCGTTTACGCCCAGTATTTTGCTGCGCGAAAGATGTGGTAAGGATGCAAAAAGTGCCTAAGCACCCTAAAATGCAGCGTGATAAAAAATTCATTAATTGGTTTTAGTGGTTGTTTCTAAGCGTACTTCGCCGAGTTGAACGGAAAATTTATGTTGGAACAGGCCGGGAATGGTCACCTGTAGTTTTTCTATTTTATGGATTTGCAAACCTGCATCACCGGGCGACCTAAAGCTAAATGCCTGGAAACCGGGATAAGGGCGTGGCAGCAATACCATCTCATCTTTTTTGAGCGAGCTTAACGGCACCGTGATCTCTTTTAACTGTTTATCAATTTTCACGGTAGCGCTATAGGCATTGGCATCTTCGTCCACCAGGGTAACTTTAAGGTCCATCACCGTATCCGCCCCGGCGGTTATCAATATTGATCTATACCCCTGCAAATCGGACTTATGTGCCATCAGCGCGGGTTTTACAAAAACTTCCATCCCGCCCGCCTTGGCGCCAAACATATGTTTAAGGTCGAGCACTTTTTTGCCTTGCTGCCCGGTGATGTAATCGTACGTATCGCTCTTCCATTCGGGCGAGTAGATGGTAGCGGTTTCGCGGTTGGCGGTTGGTTCGTAAAGTTGCAGGCCACTGTTTGGGGCCAATGCCGAAAACCCGTTTTGCATTTTTGCAGGGGCAATAACAGCATTATCTTGCGGTGCAGGCGCGTAAAACTCGTTCATCCGCAGGTTACCTACTTTTATATCAGCAGCGAATGCGCTGGACGCAAGACCTTTCTTTTTGAGCAGGTAAACGCCTGGTTTTACCGTGATAGCTCTGCCGTTTGCAGTAGCCGAAGTGCCTGGTACATTAACCTGCACGAAGCTAAATTCCTCACCCAAATCACCCAGACTTATTTCCATCTGTCCCTGTGTGTAAACAATAGCGGTCACCTTTTTATCCAGAGAGGTCCGCTCAAAAGGGTCCCGGAGCCTAACAGCATCGGGCATTATTTCCAAACGCCACACACCTGGCGAAACGCGGTCGATGAAATAAGCGCCGCTGCCTGTATAATTTACAACCGGAGAAGAACCAACCCCGGCTACATGCATTAAGGCTTTTGCCTGTACCGGCACTGAAGATGTACTGTTAGAATAGTAAAATTCCGCCGGCGAGTTCATTTCGCTGAGCTGTTGCTTATAGCTTACACGGAAGGCCGCGAAAACGGTATCCGCCGGGTAAGTTCCGTACGATTTATACATCGGTACCTGCCTGAAAACCTTACCCGCTATCAGCAGGCTGATGGCCTTTGAAGGTGTGTAGGCCAAATTCAAATAATGTGTTTGGTATTCGGTATTGGCATAGGCGGTTGCCATAGGGTCGTATGCAAACTGCGTGGCCCACTGGAAGCCTGCCGTTTTAAAACTCCGCGCCATTGCCGGGTACATATAAGGCTGCAACACATCGCCCGATTCAAACTCGTAAACCATGCGCGGTTTATTTTTAAACGCCGGGATAGTATCGAAAGGGATATGGTAATGATCTACTTGCGGTAACAGGTTGCCCAACTGCTCATGCCCGGATACCAGCCCGGTCGGGTACCATTGAAAGCTGAAACCGTTGGCTGTAGAGGCTGCCACCGCATCTGCATACCAGGGCGACTCGCTGATATTGTAGAATACGGGCTTTGTCCAACCGGTACTTTTGATGGCCGCCATCATGCGGTTAATGTAACTTGTGGCCAGTGTTTTTGGCCCGCTGTGGTGCGGCTCGTTGTTTATTTCGGTAGCAATAACAAAGCGGTCTGCCCCGTATGTTTTATGGGTGTAGGGGTTTACGTGCTTAAAAAATTGCAGCAGGTAACGCTCCTGCGCTTCAAAAGCTTTTGGGTTAACGAGGGCTTTGTCCTTTCCATAAACATCAGAGAAACTACCGGTATGCTCATCTTTGTCCGGATAGCCGTTACCCCAGAAAGCTATAGGCGTAATAATGGTACGGATACCACGCTCCTCCAGTTTGGCAAGCAGGTAATCAAACAGACGTAAGTGTTCGTTATTTTTAAGGTTCCCCAGCGAATCGCTGATCTCGGTATCCCAAACATGCACCCGAAAGGCTGTTACGCCAAGCCGGGCCAAATGATAAACATCCGCATTTATCGCTTTCTCCAGATCTACACCCAGGGTTTTATGCGAGCGGTAGCCGTATGCAAAAGGTACCGTATAATTCACGCCGAAAAAGCTTGCCTCGCTATCGTCCGTTTGCAAGCGGATAACGCCCTTGGCATCGATATAAATTTCGTTCGCCTTGTTTTTAGGCACACCTGTTTGCGCGCGGCCAACAGTGGCCGCGCCAAGCAGGTAAAAGCAGGTTACAATTATTAAAGCCTTAAATCTCATCAACCGTTTATATGTAATACAAGAATTTATAAAGCGTTCCGATGGAACGCTACTGCATCATTTAATTTTTTCTACCCATAATGTATCCCGCTGGGATAACGGTATGCTTCCATCGTTCCATCGGAACAGTTTATAGGTAGAAATAAGCAAAGTATCCATTTTTACGTTCCATCGGAACGTTTTATGTTAGTTGAAATGCTAAAAATACAATGCCCAAAAAACCGCGGGTACTTACTGTATTAAAAATGCATCCATTGCGACGGTTGGTTTACCGGTGGCATCAAAAGCACCCAACTGGTAACCTTGCCAACCGTTATAAGCCTGTGGTTCCCAATAGAAAACGCCCAGCCCCTTGCCACCTGCAAGGCTGTTGTTTTTGGTAATAATATCGGTTAAAAATGCTTTGGCTGCCGTAGCTTCGGCAACGGGCATCCCTACCTCGGCCAGCATTACTTCTTTACCATAGCGGGTTGCCATATCGTTCATATTGGTGAGGCATTGTGCGTTTAGGGTTTGCCAATTGGCTGCCGTTGGGTAAAGCGACATGCCGATAACATCCCAATTAGCACCGTTTGCCTTCAGCCCGTCAAATATAAAGCGGAACAGGCCATTATCATACCCGTTAGAAACGTGTACCATGACTTTGCTGGTATTGCTTACGCTCTTAACGGCGGCATAACCGACTTGTACCAAATCGGCATAATTTTTCATGTTAACAGATGCCTTACCTTCTTCCCAAAGCATCCCGTTATTGGTTTCGTTACCAACCTGCACCCACTCGGGCGTAATGCCCTTGTCTTTCAGGGCGTTCATTATGCTCAGGGTGTAAGTGCCTACAGATGCTTTCAACGCGGTAATATCCTGCCCAACCCAGGCGGCAGGTTTTGCTTGGTGACCCGGGTCTGCCCAAATATCGCTGTAATGCAGATCGAGCAAAATACGGAACCCGGCGTTCTTTGCACGCTGTGCTTTGGCTACCACATCGGCCGTATTGCACCAGCCATCGGTTGGGTTAACCCATGCCCGCAGGCGAATGGAGTTGATGCCCTTATCCTTCAAGATCTGGAACAGGTCCTGCTGGGTGCCGGCGCTGTTATAAAATTTGATGCCGCCGGCTTCCATCTGGCTTACCCAGCTTACGTCGGCTCCTTTTGCATAATTGGCAGCAAGCGCCGAGTCCGGGAAATCCGGCGCGGTAATATCTTTGGTGCAGCCCGCAAAAAGGGCGGTGGTTATGATGCTAATTCCTATAAATAGTTTCTTCATTACTTAGTTTTTGGTGATGGAGTACGAGTAATTGCCCGGGTTTGATAAATTTAACACAACGGTGTAGTTACCATCCGCAGGCACGGTGATATCAGCGCCGTTCAGTTTCAGGAAACCGTTTGCAGGTGCATTATCGCCATAATTGATGTCCCAGCTGTCGTTCGCGCGGAATTTTATTTTTTTACCCCCAACAAGGTTAGTGGTTATCTTCCACTCTTGCGTGGCAGAAC
Organism: Mucilaginibacter gilvus; assembly: GCF_004054195.1. Lineage (GTDB taxonomy): Bacteria > Bacteroidota > Bacteroidia > Sphingobacteriales > Sphingobacteriaceae > Mucilaginibacter > Mucilaginibacter gilvus. The sequence continues at coordinate 622,070 of NZ_SBIW01000001.1, forward strand.
TGAAAGTCATATCCGTATCGTTATCCCAGCCACCCGGTGTGCTATCGCCAATAATACCGAACGATGTTTTGGTGGCGCTCCAGGTACTGTTATTTACGTTAGCCTTTAACAGGTAATAGCCTTTAGATGGTACAAATAAATTCCCGCTTGCACCGGCAGCAAATGTACCGCTGACATAGCTATCGGTGTTGGTGCTGCTTGCCCAGCCGTAGTTCACTTTCCACTCCACATCTTCGGTGTATTTGAAAGCAAAGTCGGTAGCGTTGTTAAAATCCACATAACCTTCGTATACCTTATCGTCTTTTACCGATGCCACTTTTGGCGCGGTAGCCGGGGCCCAGCCCTGGTAAGCACCGGGAACAAATAGGCCCGGGTAAACAATAATAATGGGGTAAGTAGTTACCGTAAGGTTTAAAACATTACTGTAAAGCGTGTTTACGCCGGGGCGCAGTTCTGCTTTAACCCTTACTTCCAGGCCGGAAGCTGTACCTGCCGAGTAACCCATTAATGCCAGGGCGTTGTTAAGATCGGCAACGTTAAATTTTTGCGCGCTGGCCGCTGCGTCTATCGGAAACTCCTTCGGCGAGGCAAAATTATTGCCTGCCTTATCTAATTGCAGGGTGTATTGCACCGCCGCGTTGTAGCTGTAATCGGCCTTGTTCCAGTTGAAAGCCACGGCTTCGGTGGTTGCCTTATCACTGCTGAGCACCAGCGTGCTCGCGGTAGCGGTAAGTGCCGGCGCTGTTCCGTCTGACGATTTAACCAGTATATCGTCCCGTTTGCAGCCGCTGATGACAATCAGCAGTGCCAGCCCGCCAAATAATGCCTTTGATATATTCTTTTTCATCTTTTATGATCTGTAAATATTAATAACCTGCGTTTTGTACAAGATTAGGGTTGGCTATGATATCTGTTGACGGCAACGGATAAAGCACACGGAAGGCCTCAACGCCTTTACCGGCCTTGGCACCACCCTTCCACGGCCACAGGTAATTATCACCGGTGAACCTGCCGTAACGGATCAGGTCCGAACGGCGGAAGCCTTCCCAATACAATTCGCGGCCACGCTCATCCAAAACGTCGTTTAGGGTATAGCTGGTTATGTTGCCGCTGGCATTACCATAAGCACGGGCGCGCAACAAGTTCAGGTAGGTAATAGCCTGCCCTTCTGCACCTGTACCGCCGCGTTTTACAGCCTCGGCATAAACCAGGTACATCTCCGCAAGGCGAAACAACGGGAAATCGGTTGACGCATATACGCCATTTGCAGATGCGGGGATAGCACCCGTAGATGTGATGTTTTTGAATTTAGTTACAGCCAGCCCATCGGTGTAAACCGTAATGTCGTTCATTTCGATATTGCCGGGGGCGAACATGGCGCGTTTATCGGTAGCGCCGCTATAATCGGCAAATAGCAGGGGTAAGTTTTTTGTTGCACGCATCCCGCTCCAGCCACCGTTTGGCACGCCGAAGGTTTTTGGGTCGAGCGCCGCGCTGATAGCTGCGTTTATTAGGTAAGTAGTGCCACCATACGTTTGTGAGTTTACACCATCGTAGTTAAGCGCCAGTATGGTTTCGGGGTTGTTTACGTTGTTGTCCCCCAGGAAAAGGTTAGCATACTTGGGGTTTAAAGTATAACCCGAACTGATCACTTTTTGCGCGGCGGTAATCGCCTCGGTGTAACGTGCCTGGCCGGTGTATACTTCGGCGTTGAGGTAAAGCCTTGCCAGCAATGCATTGGCGGCGGCTTTATCGGCACGGCCATACTCATTTTGCTTTGCATCAACCAATAAGGGTTCAATAGCTTTCAGTTCCGATTCGATATAGGTGAACAAATCGGCACGTTTTATCTGCGAGGGGATAAATTTACCAATCGGGTCGTTCTCGGTCACAAATGGCGGGTTGCCAAACAGATCCAGCAACACCCAATACTCGTAGGCCCGTAAAAAACGTGCCTCGGCCTGGTAGTGGCGAATGTTATCCGCTTCTGAGCCAGTGATATTGCGACTGCTCAGTTTTGCCTCTGCGGATTCGCGGATGAACTCGTTACACGCCGTAATGTGGTACATGCTGCGGCTATACAAGCCACGGATCATGATGTTAGTGGATGTCCAGTTCATCACATGGAAATCCTGCAAACCGGGGTCGTTCCAAACAATGGCCGCCTCGTCTGTCGTTAGTTCCTGCAGGTTCCAAAACAAGCGTAAAAAATCTGACGAACCCTGGTCTATACCCGCTACATCTCCTACAGTTGCATCGGGGCCTCCGTTGCCGGTTAGGGCAAAGCCGCCGTACATTTTGGCTAACACCTGCTTGTAGCCCGCGGGGGTATTGTAAGCCAAATCCGCGGTAATGGCGTTGGTTGGCGTCCGGTTAAGGTCCTTTTTGCACCCGGCCGATAAGATGATCAGCACGGATAAGCCTATTATATAATTAAATTTTTTCATGGTCGTAATTAAAAATCAAGGTTAACACCTAATACAAATGTGCGCGGGCGCGGGTAGAAATTGTTATCGATACCGCTGCTTATTTCCGGGTCGAGGCCGGAGTATTTGGTAACGATGAATACGTTTTGGCAATTGGCATTCAGGCGCAGCCCTACTTTGCTGGTTGGCCCGAATATTTTACCCGCGTTGTACGATAGCCCTAAGTTATCCATCCGTAAGAACGAACCGTTCTCTACATAATAATCGCTCAGGTACTGGTTGTTATCAAAGCCCGATTTAAAGATCTCGGTGCTTACGTTACCCAGGAATCCAGCCGGGTTAAGCAGGTTGCGAGTTACCCCAATATTGGCTTTTACGTTGTTATAAACATAGTTGCCCAGGTTTGCGCGCAACACGGTAGAGAGCGACCATTTTTTGTAGCTCAGCTGTGTGCTGAAACCTAAGATATACTTAGGCACGGCAGACTGAAAGCGGTACAAATCCTTCTCGTTGATGATGTTATCGCCGTTAAGGTCTTCATATATGCCCTCTTTTGGTTTGCCCGTGGCATCGTAAACTTGTTTGTACAGGTAATACGAGTAAGTGTTATAACCTACCGAATTGATCTGCACGGTATTTCCTGTACCGCCCGAGATCCCGCCGGTTAACACACCCGGGTAAGTAGGGCTTTCTACATTGGTAAGCCTGGTGATCTTGTTGCTGTTGTAGGTAAAGTTAAACCCGGCATCCCAGCTAAAGTTGCTGCTTTTTACCAACGCTCCGTTGATGGCAAACTCCACGCCTTTGTTCTCAATGTTACCCACATTGGTAGTGATGGTATTGCTAAAGTTTGAACCTAAAGGGATAGGGATGTTGTTCAGCAGGTCCTTTGTTTTCTTGAAATAAACATCAACGCTACCGTTTACACGGCCATCAAACAGGCCAAAATCCATACCGGCGTTGTAAGTAGCTGTTTGCTCCCATTTGATTGATTTATCGTAGGCCTGCGGGGCGTACATGCCGTAAAAAGTATCGCCTAACTGGTATTTGGCAGCGGCAACGCTTAGCGCATAAGTAGGCAGGTAAGAGTAGTATGGAATGCCATCCTGCTGGCCGGTTACACCATAGCTTAAGCGGAGTTTAAGGTCGCTGATGGTTTTAGAATCTTTCAGGAAGTTCTCTTGGTTTATCCTCCAGGTGAAAGCTGCCGACGGGAATACGCCCCACCTGTTCTCGGGTGCGAATCTCGATGAACCATCGGTACGTACCGAACCGGCCAGGATATACTTGTTATTGAACGTATAAATGGCACGGCCGTAGTAAGAGATAAGCGTAGTTTGTGGTTTATCAAACGCAAAGGCTGGTTCAGAACCGGCTACCACCACATGGTTGGCATTGTAGCTTGGGTAATAAAATATTTTGGTTAAAAAATCATAGTAACCATAACCCGCGGTTACATTAATGTTACTGTTGATGCCCTTCAGGTCTTTAATGTAATTGAGGTAAAACTCGCCTACCTTATTGCTGATGTTTTGTTGATAGTTATTATCGAGCCCTTGCACGGCAAAACTTTGCGCCGCGTTTGCAGGCACGTAGGTGGTACCTTTACCGTTTGAGATATCATACCCCAGGTTTAAATTGGCATGTAACTCGGGTAAAAAATGCATCGAATAATCAAACTGGGCGTTGCCGTAGCTGCGTTTTACCTGGCTGTTATCGCTGCGCTGAGCTAATAAGGCGATGGGGTTACGCGTTGCATTGGGGTTAGGGATAACCGAGCCATCGCTGCTGGTGTTTGCCCACTCGTAGTAGTTACCAAATGAGTTTTTCACGTAAACCGGCTGCGTTGGGTCGAAAGAAACGGCGGAGCCGATGGCGCCCTGGTTTGCAAAGCGGCTTTCTGTTAAAGCGCCTTTCAGGTTCACATCTATCTTCAGGTGGTTATCAAACAGTTTTGGGTTAATGGTGATGCTACCTGTGGTACGCTGCAATTTATCGGTAACCAATACACCCACCTGCCTCAGGTATCCGCCAGAGATACGGAAAGGGATAGTTTTATAAGTACCGGCAACGCTCAAGTTATTATCGGTACCCAGTGAGGTTTGGTAGATCTTATCCTGCCAGTCGGTGTTTTCGGTACCGAGCATGGCTTTCTGCGCGGCGGAGCCGTTGGTGTTCACATAATCGCGAAACGCTGCCGGACTAAGTACATCCAGCTTTTTACCAACCTTATAGGCCGATAACTGCGTGCTGAAGTTAAACTTAGGCGCGCCTGATATTCCTTTTTTGGTGGTAATTAAAATTACTCCGTTTGATGCCCTGGAACCGTAGATAGCCGTAGCGGATGCATCCTTAAGTACTGTAAAGGTTTCGATATCGTTTGGGTTGATTAGGCTAAGCGGGTTGGATGCTCCCGAGATGCTGTTGTTGCTCAACGGCACGCCATCTATCACAATTAAGGGGTCGTTACTTGCCGATAGCGAAGCCCCACCACGCACCCGGATAACACTACCAGAGCCCGGCGAACCACCATTTGACGTGATGCTGATACCAGGCACTTTACCGGCTATGAGTTGCTCCGGTGTGGTGATACTGCCCTTCTGGAAGTCTTTGGAGGTTACCGTAGAGACGGCGCCTGTTAGGTTCTTCTTCTGCACAGTACCGTAACCGATCACCACTACCTCGTTAAGGCCTGTAGACGATGGCTTAAGGCTGGCGTTGAATTTTGTATCGCCGTTAACCGGAATCAGTTGCTGCAAAACCTCGTAGCCCACAAATTTTACCGAAACGGAAATACTCCCGGCGGGTAAACCTGTGAGCGTGTATTTACCATCGGTATTGGTAATGGTGGCTTTGCCACCCGCCGAAACGGTGGCGCCCGGTAAGGGTAGCCCGGTTTCATCAAGCACCTGCCCGCTGATGCTGCCGGTTTGCGCATGAACGCACAGCGCGGTGAAAATAAACACTAATAAAAGTGTTAGTTTTAGATAAAGTTTTTTCATTTAATTGGTTTAATTGGTTTGGTTCGGCTTATAAACAAGCGCCGCTAAATCATCCCCCGCATTAACAATGGCATTGCCGGCAAAAATTGTCAAACAAGAAAATCGGTACAATTGGCGTGTTACAAAACAGTTGCAAGATAGGCTGCCTTTATGCCCGGGGCTTTGTGCAAATCAGCGTAAAAATTGTCCAAATCAGCTTTTTTATACGGCAAGTGGTCATTAATTGGGCTCGTTTCAAAATAAATCAACCAATAAAGCCTATAATTGACTAACCATTATGAGGATTGCCCGTTAGCCTTAAAAGCAATTACCAGGAACACATCATGACTAAAATTTCGGCCCGGTTAGTTTGCTTTTACCTGCGCGTTGTGAGGGTGACCGGCTATGTATTGTTGTTTTCTACCACCAGCTCTTTTGCCCAGTCGCCGGGCATTACTTTTAAGCATATTAATTACGAGCAGGGCTTATCAAACAGTACCATAGAAGCCATTACCCAGGATAGCCAGGGCTTTATCTGGATAGGCACGCGAGATGGGCTCAACCTTTACGATGGTTACCGGATGACGGTGTTCCGCAACGAAAAAGGCAACCCCGGCACCTTAAGCGATAACTACATCACCTGCCTTTATACCGATAAACAGAACACACTTTGGATAGGCACATTAAACGGGCTCAACCGCTTTGACGAAACCACAAAATCTTTTACCTCATACGTAAAACAGGCTGATGCAAACAGCATCACAGGTAATACCATCAACGCTATAATGGAGGATGCGGATAAAAAACTATGGATCTGTACCAATAAGGGCCTGGATGTATTTGATCGCGGCAGCAAAAAATTCTCGCATATTACAAATCCTATGCTGCAGAGTTCTGTCAATTACATTCTGCAGGATAACAAAGAAAACATTTGGATAGCGGTTGATGGCGGGTTAGTAAAATACCTGCCCGGCACCAAAAGCTTCGCCATGCAGATAAAGGATAGCGGCCTGGGCATCAATTTTATTCAAGGAGGGTTAAACGGGCAGGTGTGGCTTGCAACAAAAGGCAAGGGACTAATAGTGCTAAACCCGGATGGCAAGTATAAAACCTATCGCCATAGCGATACAAACGCCGCGAGTTTGGGTAACGACCAAATCTTAAGTTTGCTGCGCGACAAGGCCGGCCATATTTGGGCTGGGACTATTAACGGCGGCTTAAACCTGTTCAACAACGATACCGAGGACTTTACTAAATACACCTACCAGCCTGCCAAGCCCTACAGCCTGAGCCAGCGTACCATATCTGCCATATTTGAAGACAGGCAGGGCAATTTTTGGATAGGCACACACCGCGGCGGCGTAAACTTATATAACCCGGGCGCTAAAAAATTCAACGTTTACCGGCAAGAAGTTGGCGCGAACAGCCTGAGCTACAACGATGTAAAATGCTTTGAAGAAGACCATTACCGCAGGATATGGGTGGGTACTGATGGTGGCGGCCTGAACCTTTTTAACCAGCAGCAACAAACGTTTACCACCTATCGCCACCGGGTTAACGATGGTAACAGCCTGGGCAGCGATGCCGTGCTGGATATTACCGAGGATAGGCAGAACCGCCTTTGGATCTCTACCTGGGGTGGCGGCCTAAACCTGATGGGGGCTGCTTTTGGTTCCTTTACGAGTTTTAAAAATAACCCGGCGAGCCCATCATCCATCTCTTCAGATTTTGTGCAGAATGTTTACCAGGATAAGGCCGGCGCATTATGGGTAGGCACTTATTTTGGCGGCTTGAACCGTTTTGATCCAACAACCAAAAAGTTCACCCGGGTAATTGCCGACCCGGCTGGTAAAACAAAACTGCAGGGGAATAATATAGTAGCCCTTAATGAAGATGCTGATGGCAATTTATGGATAGGCACCGATGATGGCGGGCTTAACTGTTACCGCAAGCAGAGCCAAAGATTTGAACATTACTTTGATAAGGAGAACAAGAAACCCGATATCCGCGTGATATTTACCGACCATACCGGCGGGTTATGGATAGGGCAATCTGGCTTATACAAATACGATAGACAGAAAAACACGTTCTCGCTTTTTACCTCCGAGGCCGGCCTGGGCCACGACTTTATAAAAGGCCTTACCGAAGATGGCCAGGGCAACCTGTGGGTATCTACATCCAATGGCCTGGTTAAATTAAATCCAGGGACACGACACGCCAATAAATTCAACACCAGCGATGGCCTGCAGGCGATGGAGTTTGAGGTGAACGCTTACATGAAAACCAGGGACGGGCAAATGTTCTTCGGCGGTATCAACGGTTTCAACTCCTTCTATCCCCGCGGTATTAAAAGCAACCATTACGTGCCGCCGGTTTACATTACCGATTTTCAGATCTTTGGTAGATCCGCGCTGCCGGGAAAAGATTCAACGCTGGAAAAAGACATCAGCCTAACGCAACATATCAAGCTCAATTACCTGCAATCCAGCATCTCGTTCAGCTTTGCGGCGTTGAATTACCTGGCCCCCGAGAATAACAAATACGCCTACAAGCTAACCGACTTTGATAAAAGCTTTAATTACACCAACACGGCACCACAGGCAACCTACACCAATCTCGATCCCGGTGACTACACCTTCACCGTAAAAGCCGCCAATAACGATGGCGTTTGGAATAACACAGGCAGATCTATCACCATTACCATAACGCCGCCATGGTGGCTAACCTGGTGGTTCCGTACATTGGTTGTCTTATTAAGCCTGGGTATGGCGTATGCAATTATCCGCTACCGGCAAAACCTGCAGCTCAAAAAACTGGAAGAAGAGAAAAAGGAGGAGGTACACCAACTACAGCTGCAATTTTTCACCAACATCTCGCACGAGTTTCGTACCCCGCTTACGCTGTTGCTTGGCCCGCTGGAAAAACTGATGGGGAATGGAGCCCAGCCCGAAAGCCGTACCTACCAGCTAATGTACCGCAATGCTACGCGCCTGATGAACCTGATAAACGAGTTGATGGATTTCCGCAAGGCAGAAGCCGGTGTATTGAAGCTGAATGTTACACCCGGCAATATTACCGTTTTTATGAACGAGATAACCGGCGAATTTGACCTTTGGGCAGAACAAAAGCATATTAAATTCACGCTCCAAAACTTCGATCTTGTCGGCAAAGAAGTATACTTCGACAGGCAACTGTTAGAAAAAATACTGCTTAATCTTATCAATAACGCGTTCAAGTACACCAACGATGGCGGCGAAATTACCGTAAAGCTGTTTTTTGATGAGCGCGAGTTTAAACCATCCTACCAAAACGAACTGAAGATAACCAACACCTACCAGGCCAGGCAATACATGTACATTTTGGTGGCGGATACCGGCATTGGTATCTCCGCCGAATCTATCAAACACCTCTTTCAACGGTATTATCGTATCACCTCAACGCACCTTGGCTCGGGCATTGGGCTGGCCTTTGTAAAAACGCTTACCCTGCTGCATAAAGGCTGTATCAATGTATACAGCGAACGTAATAAAGGCACCGAAATTTTGATAGCGCTGCCGGTTGAAGAGGCGGATTACCAGGTAAACGAGCGCTGGATAAGTGAAAATAAACCTGTACTACTGGAGAGCGTAACTACCGAATGGCAGCAACCTGAAGTGGGTACCGACCACAAAGAGCAATTTGCTGAAACCCGTGCTAATGTATCTGCCAGATACATATTGCTGGTGGAAGATAATACTGAATTGCGAACTTTCCTGAAAGAGATATTGGGCAGCATTTACCAGGTGATAGAGGCGAAAGACGGGCAGGAAGGCCTGGCAATGGCGCATGACAGGGCACCAAATATGATCATCAGCGATGTGATGATGCCGAACATGAACGGCATCGAACTTTGTAAACTGATAAAGCAGAACGAGCAAACCAAACACATCCCCTTCATTCTGCTTACCGCCAAAGATTCGCTGGAGGCAAAGCTGGAGGGTATAGAAAGCGGTGCCGATTTCTATTTTTCCAAACCAGTAAGCATTAACCTGCTGCTGCTCACCATCAGGAATGTATTTCTTCAGCTCGACCAGCTTAAAGAACGCTATACGCACGATTACCAGGCCGAAGTAAAGGAAACCGTACATTCCAATAAAGATAAGCAGTTTATGGACCAGCTGGTGACGGTAATAGAGGCCCAGCTGGAAAATCCCGACCTGGATGTTGATTATCTCTGCGCCAACCTTAACATGAGCCGCACCAAATTATACGAGCTGATCAAGCGGCTCACCGGCCAGTCTATTGTAGAATTTATTCGCACCATCAGGCTAAACAAAGCCATTTACATTATGACGCACGAAGACGCCTCCACCACCGAAATTATGATGCGTGTGGGCATACAAACACAGGCGTACTTTACCAAAGCCTTTAAAAAGGAGTTTGGTAAAACGCCATCACAGTTTTTAAATGACCTGAAGAGATAAGGGTTTTGCCGCTAAAGTGAAGCCGTATACGCGAATTTGTTTCCTTCTATTAAAACCGGTTTAAACGCGTCTTTCGCCGATCCGCAAACCGGGCATTCATAATCAGCTAAGCCGGCAAATGACACACCCGGTAATATGCCGTTGTGTTCATCGCCGTACGCTTCGTCGTAAATGGTCAGGCAATCGTCGCATTGATGTACGGTGATGCCTTTGGCTTCAGGTGCATCGTCGGTAATAGTAGCTACCTGCTTTAACTCCGTACTTTGCCGGGCATAAAACTCACTGCAAAGCGCCATCAGGTGTATGCTGAGTTCATTAGCTGGTACGCCTTGCCTGTACACGATCACTTCCTTGGTATTGGGGTTAAAATCCTGCGTATGGGATATTTCGTACAGATCTGTCCCGCGTACACGTATAATGATGGACCCGTACAGACCTGATTTTGGCGACCGCTTTATTACAAAGCTAAGGCGATAGGTACGCAGGTCGGCTTCCTCAAATTCCCGTACTAACTGTTGCTTAAGCTGCAAGCATTGGCTGCACAGGTCCTCTACCTGCCAGTTGAGTTCGTTGGATGCATGGCGGATATTCACCCGGTATTTATTGAGGATATTGCCCCATAAAGGGCGATCGGCGGGTTCGATATTTTTGATCAGTAATGATTTCCAGGGGCTGATGTATAACTGCCCTATGCGGGTTTGCATACATAAATTACAAATTTCTTTTAACAGTTCAATAGCAAAAAGCTCATCGCGGCGATATATACCCAGCCAGTATTTGTTGCCCTGCTTGTTAAAACCTTCGTAATACGGTAACTGAAAATCGGGCAGTTTTAACGGCTGATCTATCTGCTGGATCACAAAATCACGGTCGGCAGTTACCATTTGATGTAGCAACAATGAGTTGATCTCCTGCTGATCGTAAAACAGCTGCTTATTGGCAAATATCAATTCCTCTATCGCTTTGGCTACCGCGGGGATATCTTCAGAATAAATTAAAGAGGGCCAGCTATATACAATATTGGTTTTAGGATATCTGATCTGCAGATACCAGTAATTACTTACCGATGAAGCTATAAAATTGAGGTTGCCGGTAAAAAACGGGGCAAAAGTTTGGCTGCCATCAACAATGTTTATTTTGAGGAGGGGCTTATAATCAAACAAGTCGAAAATATCCTTATACACGCCCTCTTTCAGCCAGTTCTCCTGGTTAAAAATACCATCGGCAATGTAAGAGCTTACAATGTTGGGATATTCGGCGGCGTTCGCTTCATAATCAACACCGGCGTTCAGCAGTTCGGTATCCAAAGCCTCCAGCTCATAACCGTCGATCTCAAAATACAATTGCTGGCGGTTACCAAACCGAATATGTGTGGCGTTAGCATTTTGAGCCAGTACCAATATCTCATACAAGTCACCGGCGGCAACCACGCCACCCGGTAAATTTATCTTGATCTGTTTTTTATTGCTGCTTTGCATCATACCGCGCTAACTGTTTGCATTTCTTCCAGTAACCTTTTCACCTCAGGCTTGCAGCTGCCGCAACCCATGCCGGCGCCGGTGGCTGTGCAAAGGCTGGCGAGGTTATCGCAGCCCGCGTTTATCTTGTTGCGGATATTACCCGCGCCCACATTGTTACAGCTACACACTAACTTCCCTAAAACAGGCTCGGCGGTTTTGCCGCTGCGAAGCAGTTTTAGCCGCTTATCGCTCAGTTCGGTTTTGTTGGCTATTAGTTCCTTAAATTCTAAAAACTCGCTTTTATCGCCCACCAAAATGGTGCCCACCAGCTTATCCTGGTGGATGATACATTTTTTATAGTAGCGTTTGGCTTTATCAATAAACACTATCTCCTCGTAATCCTTATCGTCCGGGCAGTCAGACAGGCCAATACTGCACAGGTCGAACCCGTGGATCTTGATGATATTCATAAACAGGCTGCCCTTATAGTAACTGGCAATATCGCCGTTCATGTAAGCGGCTACTACCTCTGCCTGCTGCTCGGCGGCGGCAGTGATGCCATACAAGGTGCCGTTAAATTCGGCTATTTCGCCAATGGCATAAATGGATGGGTCGCTGGTGAGCAGGCGTTCGTTCACCACAACACCGCGCTTGCAATCCAGGCCGCAATCTTTGGCTATCTCCAGGTTTGGCGTGGTACCAATAGCCAGTATCATGGCATCGCAGTTTATTTTGCGCCCGCTCCTTAGTCCTATGCCTGTTAATTTAGAGCGACCGAAGAACAGCTGCACTTCATCATCATAAAAAATATCGCAGCCCTGGTCGGCCATTTCCTCGTGCAACAGGCGACTGCCCAATTCATCAAGCTGCCGGTTTAAAAACCTGGAAGTACGCTGAATAATGGTGATGGTAATACCTATCTCGCGAAGCGACGCGGCCATTTCCAGCCCTAACAAGCCGCCGCCAACAATAACCACATGCCCGCCTTTGGGCACGTGTCTTTTAAAATTATCGGCATCGTTACGGTTACGCATGGTGAAGATGCCGGAAAGCGATGGGACATTTTTTGGGACAGATGCGCGGCTGCCGGTAGCCAGCAGCAATACATCGTAATAAGTTTTTACGCCACGGCTATCTATCACAAATTTGTTTACGCGGTCTATCTTTTCCACGCTCACACCGCGCAGCAAACGGATGTTGTAGCCGGGTTCTTCCTCATCGGTCATTTTAACCAACTGTTCCCAACGCTGCTCGCCGCTAATATAATCCGGCAGCATTACCCGGTTGTAGAACGGAAAATCCTCCTTACTAAAAATGGTGATCTCATCATCTTTATTCAGTTCCCGGTATGATTTAACGAAACCATAAGCCCCCGCCCCGGCCCCAACCACCACGATTCGCTGGAACGGCTTTTTATATTTTTGAACGCTTACCGCGCAATACTTAAAATCGGGTTCTTTTGAAATGGGGTCTACCGCATCGTTAGTTAAGTTGTTTACACGGTTAAGATCGTTGCCCAATATTTTGCCCCAATGCATCGGCATAAAAACTACGCCTTGTTTTATTTCTGCGGATAGCTTTGCCTTTACCCTTACCTCGCCCCTGCGGGATGTGATAACCGTTACTTCCCCCTCTTTGATGCCCAATTGCGCAGCATCCCTCGGGTGAATCTCTATAAAAGCCTGCTTAATATGCTGGTTCAGCTTATTAACCTTACCTGTTTTACTCATGGTGTGCCATTGGTCACGGATGCGGCCAGTGGTGAGGATAAAAGGATAAGAGTTGTCTGGCAGTTCGCTGGTCAGAGTATCGGGCACCGCGCTAATAACGGCGTTTTTATTTTCGGTAAAAAAGCGTTTATCGGTGAATAAACGCGGGGTGCCTGTTCCTTTTTTTGCTTTGTAGGGCCATTGTACAGTGCCTTGTTGTTTCAATATCTCATAACTCAATCCGCTGATATCAATGGTGGTTTTTGCGGTGAGTTTGGCATGTTCGGCATAAATTTCGGTAGCATTTTTAAAATCGAATCCTTTATACCCCATTTTTTGCGCAAAGCGACAAATGATCTCGCTATCGGGCAAAGCCTCGCCGGGTGCGTCTAAAATCTTTTCCAGGTAGCTAATGCGCCTTTCAGAATTGGTCATGGTGCCTTCCTTTTCGGCCCAGGCGGCGGCGGGAAGTATCACATCGGCGTAAGCCAAGCTTTCGGGTTTGTTGCTCACCTCCTGTACCACTACAAACTTCGCTTTTTTAAGGGCCTCTTCTGCCAAACGCACATTGGGCAAACTGGTGAGCGGGTTGGTACACATTATCCAGATGGCTTTTAAACGGCCATCGTTCAGCGCTTCAAACATCTCGGTAGCGGTAAGTCCCGGTTTGGCGGCTATTTCTGTTCCGCCCCAAAACTTTTGTACCTCCGCCCGGTGCAGCGGATTGGCCAGGTTGCGATGAGCGGGCAGCAGGTTGGCTAACCCGCCAACTTCGCGCCCGCCCATTGCATTTGGCTGCCCGGTTAATGATAGCGGGCCCGAGCCCGGCTTACCAATGTGCCCGGTTATTAAATTTAGGTTTATAAGGCTTAAATTTTTGTTTACCCCAATGCTGCTCTGGTTTAGCCCCATCGTCCACATAGAGATAAAGCCTTTGGCCTGCCCTATGTATTGGGCGGCAAGGCGAATATCGCGTTCGGATATGCCGCAGATCTGTGCTGCTTCGGCCACGCTGCGTTCAAATACCAAGCGACTGTATTGCTCAAAGCCATCGGCATGGTTGGTGATAAAATTCACATCGATATCGCCATTTTCTATCAGCACACGGCCAATAGCATGGTTAAGCGTAATATCAGTGCCGGGGTTTAGCTGCAGATGAAGGTCGGCAATGCCGCAGGTATCCGTAGTACGCGGGTCTACCACAATGATCTTTACGCCCGGGTTGGCTGCCTTATGTGCTTCCACCCTTCTCCATAAAATAGGGTGGCACCAGGCCGGGTTGGCACCTGTTACATAAAAGCAATCGGCAAGCTCAATATCATCATAGCAAACCGGTACGCTATCCTCACCCAAAGCTATTTTATAGGCGGCCACCGCGCTGCTCATACACAGGCGCGAATTGGTATCGATATTATTACTGCCGATGAAGCCCTTCATCAGTTTATTTACCACGTAATATTCCTCGGTAAGGCATTGCCCCGAGGCATAGAACGCTACCGATTCGGGTCCGTATTTTTGGATGAAAGTTTTAAAAACGGCTGCCGTACGCGCCAGGGCATCATCCCAGCTTACCCTTTGTATGGGCATACTTTTGCTGTAACGCATTTGCGGGTACAGCAGCCTGTCGGTTTTATCGTTAACGGTGTAGTGCAGGTTTAGCCCTTTGCTGCAAAGCATCCCCTTGTTTACCGGGTGGGTTTTATCACCTTCCAGCGTTATACTGCCGTTTTTTTGCTTATTGATAACAACGCCGCAACCCACCCCGCAATAGCAGCAGGTACTTTTTTGAGTATGAGCGGATAGTTTTGCTTTAGACATTGTTATCAAATAGTTTTTATTAAGCGATGCTCGCCTCTAAAACAGGCTCTTCGACTTGTTTTTGTAAGGGTTGTTTTTGAAAACGGGTGATGAGCACAATTACAGATACCGCTATAACCGCGTACCCGATATAGGTAAAAGCCTGCACGTAAGTAATAGATTCCGACTTGAATAAAAAGCCGAACATCATACCGCCAAGGTTCCCGCCGGCACCCACAATACCACTTACCAGTCCTACATTTTTAGCGTTTACAAAGGGCACAATGCCATAAGTGGCCCCATTAGACATTTTGAGGAACAGCGCGAACGTAAGCATCGTAACAATAGCCATCACCAGTGAACCAGAATGAGCGAACAATACCAGCCCGGCACCTTCCAGCAGCAACACACCGGCCAGTAACAAGCCCTTGCCGCGCATACCGAATTTGCCGCCTACTTTGTCTGATACGATACCGCCCAGCGCACGGGCAAAAATATTCATGAAACCAAAGATACCGGCCCAAAAACCAGCCGAACTTTGCGAGAGTTTAAAGGTATCTACAAAGTGCAGCGATGCTACATTATCAAAGGTGATCTCCATGCCAAAGCACATGGCGTAAGCCAGGGTAAGTGCCCAGATGCGCCAGTCGCCAAGGATAGACCAATCGGTTTTTGCGGAGTTTGCTTTGGTGTAGCCAATTTCATCGTAATTACCATTGGGGGTGTCCTTGGTGTATCTCCAATACAAAAAAGCCATCACCAGCATCATCACCCCGGGCACTATCATGGCGTAGCGCCAGGCTTCTGCTTTGGTATATCCAAACCCAACAATGGCGGCAAATATTACCGGCATCAGCATATTGGTTACGCCGCCGCCCAGGTTACCCCAGCCACCGGTTACCGCGTTTGCCGTGCCTTTTATGTTCGGCGCAAACATCATAGAGGTATGAAACTGCGTAATAACAAACGATGCCCCAATAACCCCAATAGCCAGCCTGAACAGCAGGAAAGAAGTATAATCGTGTGCCAGGCCTACTAAAAACACCGGCAGGCAGCCAACCAGTAAAAGCCTTACCGCTGTTTTGCGGGGGCCCCAGGTATCGCAAAGCTTGCCAATAATCAGGCGGGCGATAATGGTAGCAGCCACCGATGCGATAATAGTATTACCCACCTGCCCTTTTGTTAAATGTAGTTCGGCGCGGATGGTAGGCATCAGCGGTGCCAGGCCAAACCAGCCAAAAAAGCACACAAAGAACATGAGCCAGGTGGTGTGGAAGGTGCGCATCTGCACGCCTTTAAGCGAAAATATATTGAGTTTGGTAAGTTGTTTTTCCATGATCGTTTTTAATTTAAAAGCAGGTCATTTAATTTATGATATTCAGCGTTGAGCCTTAAGCACGCGGCGCTATTCTATTTATTCAAAAATTCGGGTTTGATATTCAATTGCAGGTAGGCCCAAACCGGGTGCAGTTTGCTGCTGCCGGGTGTTAATGCCTTCGCGTATTCCATGCTGCGGGTGGCTGCCATGTAGGATAAGCCCAGATCTACATTGGTGAATTTATTGAGCTTATACACCGTGGTGAGATCAAATTCGGTACCCAGGTATTTGTGAATTGCCTGCCCATCGGTACCTTTTTGATCATTAGCCAGCAGGAAACCATGCCCGGCCAGTTCTGTGCTGAAACGTTTGTTGTTGGATACGTATTTCAGCTTTAAATATGGATTGCTTAGGCCGCCAGTTGGCGAGCCGCTGCCTGCATAAAAATAATCCATATAGCCCCAAAACTTATGCGGCGTACCGTAAAGCGGATCGAACCGGTGGTTGGTTTTGGATGCCGAAAAAGCATCGTTGCCTGATAGGTAATCCAAACCCGCGGTATAACTTACATTACTGCCTTTATATAGCAGGGCTATAGTATAAGTGTAGGCATTAAGTGCCAGCCCGTCCTTGTCATGCCCGCCCTGGTAGTAAAAGCCGGCGTTGATACCCCATTTATCTTTTGCGCCAAATACAGGGTTTATTAATAACCCGGTTGTGTACCTGCCATTTACGCCCGCTTGGTTAAACCTTTTGCCGTAAACGTAACCTTCTTCGGTACCGCTAATATTTTTTACAGAATCGAGTTTGTATTTGCCAAACTGGTCGGCCAAAAACAATCCTGATACTTTTGTTTTATTGAATTTTCTGGAGAAATAAACATACTCCAGCGCTTTGTAATTTTGGTTGAGCGCGTTGGTTCCGGGCGGGTTTAAAAATGCCGGTGTACCTGTTTTTGAGCTCAACCCGGCGGCGTTTAACAGCGGAATAAAACCTGCAGGTGTATTGGCCATATTGCCATTACTATCCTTTACGGTAGCGGGTACATTGGCGGGGGTATAATAAGTACCGTTGTAATTAATGGCGTCGCTACTTTGGTTAAAGGCGCCGCCCAGATCTACCTGCCAACCTTTTTGGATCAGCTTTAACACTACCGCGTCGTGGCGGCGGGCCTGCTGTAGCCAGTCGGACCCGCCCATCAATCGCTCATCATCATACACCAGCTCTTGCCGGCCTATTTTAACCGCGAAGTAATCTACCGGAGATACTTTAAAAGCAGTTTCTTTTTTGTTGGATAATATCAGTTCTGCCCAGGCTTCGTGTAAACTTAAACGGCTGCCATCATTAATGGTAATAGTTGATGCATCCTGCCCCCAAAGCCTTACATCCTGAACAGATGTTTGAAAAATAAGCTTGCTGCTTTTATAGTTAAAGGTAAGCCTCGTTCGTTGCGACACTAAGGCGGCATTACTACTACCAATAGGCTTTAAAGTTCCGTAACCGTCTCGTAATTCACCTCTTGTTTTTAGCTGACCGGTTAAGGTTAACTGTGCCGAAGCTGTATAAGAAGCGAAACATGATACAATTAATAGAATTTTGCCTAAAGTGTATTGGTTTAATACATTTTTGTACATTTGGTTTGGTTTTTTATTTGTTAAAGCGATTAAAAACTGTTTAACCCTGTCTGGGAATGCGACCTCCCGGCAGGGCTTTTTTGTTACTTTTCTATTTTCATCATAGGCAGGGACTATTGCGTTTTTTAAGTGATTTATTATTATAAATATATCATAATTAATAAATAAAAGCAATTTTTATGGTTTTAAAATCAATTTTTATGATTAAAATCATACAATAAGTCATTTTTTATCAAAAACATAAATAACTATCAGTAAAAATTACTCAAAATATAGTTTTGATAATTTTAAAGTGATATAAAAATGTATTTTGGATTTAAATTTTATGATGTAATTAATATTTTACACGCATTTAACACTGAAAACACTAATAAAACACCTAATTTTTATAATTTAGCTCACAAAAAGCGCGAAAACAGCAAAACAAATGAAAAAAAACACCCAGTGCGATAATCAATCATGCTTTTTGTGCCGAAGCTGCGTAAAAGAGTGGCTGCCAGCGGTCGCCGCTAATAAAAAAAACTTTGTTGCTAAGAAAGGGCAGGTGATTTTCAGTGAGGGAGATCCGGTTACGGGGATTTATTTTGTTTACGAGGGCAATGTAAAAGTGCATAAAAAATGGGGCGCCGATAAAGAGCTTATAATTCGCTTTGCTAATAAGGGTGCCATCTTTGGGCACAGAATATTGGGTAAGCAAGCCAGCAATTACCCCATCTCGGCCACTGCTTTAGAAGAAAGCCTGATATGCTACGTGGATATGGAGTTTTTTGATGCCACCTTAAAAGTAAACCCAGGCTTTACTTATGATCTGATGCTGTTTTTTGCCGAGGAATTAAAAGAGGCGGAACGGAAAATGCGGAACCTGGCGCACATGCCGGTAAAAGGCCGGGTAGCCCAGGCGCTGATCTCCCTGAAAGAGCAATTTGGCACCAATGAGGAGGGGCACGTAAATATAGAACTTACCCGACAGGATTTGGCCTCATACGCAGGCGCTACCTACGAAACCGTTTTTAGGGTGGTAAATGAGATGATACAGGAAACTACCATTATTGCCAACGGTAAAAAAATAAGCATTACCAATACCGACAAGCTATTTGCCCTAACACAGGATACCAACCTATAATTAATCCACCCCGATAAACACCTTACCGTTCTCCACCTTTATCGGGTAGGTTTTAATAGCCATATCATCTTCGCCAAGGCATTCGCCCGTAAGCAATGAAAATGTCTTTTTGTGAAAGGGGCAAGCCACTTTGGGCTCGCAGCTGTCGCCGGCACTGCCAATCATCCCGCGCGAAAGCGCCATCTGCTGTTTATGCGGACAAAGATTTTGGGTGGCGTACCATTCGCCGCGGCGACTAAAATTAAAGATAGCAATTTGCTCATCGCCATGCTTAATGCACGATCCGCCATTATCCGGCACATCATCCACATAGCAGGCCAGTATCCAGTTGGTTGTTAATGTTGTATCCATGATTTTTTATATTTATCAGGCGTCAAAGTATGTTAACCCTTAATTATTAACTTATTGATTATCAAATATTTAAAAGTTAACACTTGAAATTGTGTTAACTTTTGTAAACTTTTTCACCTCGCCAATTACCTTTTTTTTGAATTTTCACTTTTGAGTTTTGACTTAAAACCCTACCACTCTTTGGCCCGCACCTGTTCGCGCATGGGTTCAAATTGGGCGTGCGGGTCTTTTTCGTCGGGAGCATTTATAAAATGTGAAAAGCGTTTGCGCGCAGTTGGGCTTTCTATCACTTCCTTCCATTCGCAATGGTAGGTGTTCACCAGCGCCTGCATTTCTTCTTCCAATTGCTCCGCCAAACCCAGGCTATCATTAATAACCACATTTTTAAGGTAACTCATCCCTCCATCCAGTTTATTTAACCAGGTTGCGGTGCGGGTAAGCTGGTCGGCGGTTTTGATATAGAACATCAAAAAGCGATCGAGGTATTTGATAACGGTTTGGTTATCTATATCGGTAGCCAGCAATTGTGCGTGCTGCGGTTTAGAGCCGCCGTTACCGCATACATATAAGTTCCAGCCTTTTTCGGTGGCGATGATGCCAAAATCTTTAGATTGCGCTTCGGCACATTCGCGTACGCAGCCGCTTACGCCGCCCTTTATTTTGTGCGGGGCACGGATGCCCTTGTACCTATCTTCAATTTCGATGGCGAAGGTTACGCTATCGTGTAGCCCAAAACGACACCAGGTACTGCCCACGCAACTTTTTACCGTACGCAAGGCCTTGCCATAGGCGTGACCACTTTCAAAACCGGCGTCAATGAGTTCTTCCCAAATTGCCGGCAGATCATTCAAATGCGCACCAAACATATCTATACGCTGGCCGCCGGTTATTTTGGTGTACAACCCATACTTTTTGGCCACCTGGCCAATCACTATCAGTTTATCGGGCGTTATCTCGCCGCCGGGGATACGCGGCACAACAGAGTACGTACCACCTTTTTGAATGTTGGCCAAAAAGCGGTCGTTACTATCCTGTATTACTTCCTGCTTTACAATTACATCGTTCCATAAGCTGGAGAGAATACTGGCAACAACAGGCTTACAAACTTCGCAGCCATCACCTTTGCCGTAATGATCCAGCACCAGGTCGTAATTCTTCAGTCCGTTTATTTTCACCAGGTCAAAAAGCTCCTGGCGCGAATAATCAAAATGCTCGCACACCACATTCTTAATGTATTGGCCATTGGCCTTCATGGTTCCTGCTATCAGGTCTTTCACCAGTGGCACGCAACCACCGCAACCTGTACCGGCTTTAGTGCATTTTTTTATGCCATCCATATTGGTAATGCCCTGCTCATTCACCGCGCCGCAAATTGCCGCTTTGGTAACCGCCTCGCATGAACAAATAAGCGCGTCATCCGGCAGATTCATTACACCCGCGCCATCGCTGGCCGCACCACCGCGCGAACCCAGGATCAAGTCCTCCGGATCGGGCGGCAACACAATTTTATTATTTACGGTTTGCAGCAGCATGTTGTAAGCTTCTGCTTCACCAATTAATATACCTCCCAAAAGTTGCTTACCATCGTTACTGATGTTAATGCGTTTGTAAATGCCTTTATGCGTATCCTCAAACAATATGGTACGGCAATCGGGCTCGGTGATAAAGGCATCGCCAAAGCTGGCCACATCAACACCTATCAGCTTTAGCTTGGTGCTCATATCGTACCCGTAAAAAGACTTATCGCCTTTGGTTAAATGCGCGGCAACAATGTCTGCCATTTCGTACCCAGGGGCAACCAGCCCGTATATCACACCTTCGTAAAGGGCGCATTCGCCAATGGCGTAAATATGCTCGTCGCTGGTTTGCATTTTTTCGTTCACTATAACACCACCACGGGTACCTACATGCAAGCCGGCAAGTTTTGCGAGCTCATCGCGCGGGCGGATCCCCGCCGAAATCACCAGCATATCTACCACCAGCAGACTATCATCGTTAAAACGCAGGGCATCTATCTTTTTATCACCCAATATAGCGGCGGTACTTTTATTTAAATGAATATGTAGGCCCAATTGGTTAAGTTTCAACTGCAGCATATTACTCCCTGCCGAATCTATCTGCCGCGGCATCAGCCTTGGCGCAAACTCAATTACGTGCGGCTCGGCTATACCCAGATCCATCAATGCCTTGGCAGCCTCCAGCCCAAGTAAACCGCCACCCATTACCGCGCCCGACTTTGCCGTAGCGGCGCAGGCTTTGATCAGTTCCAGGTCCTCTATAGTACGGTAAACAAATACACCTTCTTTTTCTATTCCCGGGATATCGGGCACAAATGCAGAGGAGCCGGTCGCTAAGATGAGGTAATCGTAATGCAGGGTTACGCCCTGTAAAGAATGAATGGTTTTTTGAGCGCGGTTAATTTCCTGGATAGGATCGCCAAGATGCAGTGTAATACCGTTATCGGCATACCAGGAGTGGGTGGAAAGCGAAAGATCGTCGGCGGTTTTACCGTTGAAGTATTCGCTGAGATGCACCCTATCATAAGCATGGCGGGGCTCTTCGCCAAAAACAATGATTTGGAACTGTAATGACCGGGCCAGAAGTTTTTCGCAAAACTTGTAGCCTACCATGCCGTTGCCTGCAACAATAATGGTTGGTTTTGACATTGTGATATTTTTTAAATGTTAAAGCAATTTTTTAGAACCAAATACATCAAACTGCGACCTTAAATGCATTTACATCACAATTATAATTTAAAAAAACATCAAAAAGAAATAAAAAATCGTTTTTTTATTAAATAAATCATATAAATTATCTTTTTTATTCATAGTTTAGAACAATTAATATAATATAAATCATTTTTAGTTGTCTTTTAATTACATTTTCACATAAAAAAGTCCGCTAAATGATAACTAGATTGATAAAATTCATTTTTTGACGCTAATTTTTTACGAAATGCAAAATAAATCAACAAAACCAGAATTATTTGTGATGGGAGCCGGCCCCGGCGATCCGGACCTGATAACCGTAAAAGGATATAAAATACTACAGCAAGCCAATGTAGTATTATATGATAACCTGGCCAATACCGAATTACTGGCCCTTTGCCGCGAAGATTGCGAAAAGGTATACGTTGGTAAACGCCCGTATGGCGATTACACCCCGCAGGAAAACATACACGAGCTGATACGCCACTACGCTTTCACCAAAGGCATGGTAGTAAGGCTTAAGGGCGGCGACCCCTTTATCTTCGGGCGTGGTTTCGAGGAGATCATCTATGCGAGACAGCATGGCATTAAAACACATTTTATCCCGGGTATTACCAGCATGCAGGCATGCGGTTTTGAGGATATCCCCCTCACCCACCGTTCGGTAAGCGAAAGCGTTTGGATGATAACCGGTACCAAAAAAGATGGCAGGCTGTCCGCCGATTTGAAACTGGCCATGCAAAGCAATGCTACAGTAGTGATATATATGGGTATGAAGAAACTGGCGGAGATATCTAAAAGCTATGTAGATGCAGGTTTCGGAAACACGCCGGCTGCTATTATTCAACATGCATCGTTACCAAGCCAGCGCAGCGCTGTTGGCATGGCCCGCAACCTGGAGTGGCTGGCAGAGCAACATCAACTAAGCTACCCCGCTATTATTATAATAGGCGATGTGGTAACCGTTCAATCACAAGAAATATTATGTTATGAAGATAAGGATAAAGGGCAATTCGCTGCGGTACCGGCTTACTAAAAGCGATGTGGCAACGCTTGCTACCAATGGCTTTATAGAAGAGACCACCCATTTTGGCACACAGGTGTTGAGGTATGCTTTGCGCCGTGGCATGGTCAGTTCTCTATCCGCCACTTTTGAGGATAACACGATAACCATCCACATGCCCGACCAAATGATAGAGGAATGGGTGCATACCGACCGCATTGGCTTTGAAAACAGCAACAGCGCCATGTATTTATTAGTGGAGAAAGATTTTGTTTGCCTGGATAACGTAGCGGAGGACCAAAGCGATAACTACCCAAACCCGTTACTTTGCTGAAAAGGTAATTGCCAGCGAGGTACTTGGCTACTATTTAGTAGCACCGGTTATTTTTGTTCGTTTTCTGCAGCTTTTTTAAACATGGATTTCCCTCGCAACAGCACTTTCATTCGCTGGCGCTTTAACGATATATGGGTCACTGCCGTTTCGTTGTCCTCAAAGTTTTGTTTGTAAGTGGATATAACATCGCGATAGTTTAAAACACCAATCAATTTATGGTTCTTTACAACCGGCAGTAGCTCAACTTCCTGTTGTGCCATTAATTCTACGGCGTTTCGCAGGCTTTCATTTGATTTGATAGCGGCGATACCAATTTTGGCAATCCGCTCAACCGCAGAAAGGTCATTATTTTTCACATCGTATATATCTGCCAGTTCTACAACGCCCTTAAATTCCGCCCGCTCACTTACAACCGCAAAGCAATTCTCTTTAGCCGGATTATTGGCTAAGCGATCCTTCACCTGCGCAATGCTCATGGCAGCATTTAATTTAATATTGTCTGCCCTCATTACCTGCCCCACGCTGATCTTTTGAAGCGCGTCCGGCTCATAAGAATCAGGTGTGACAACTCCCCGCCGCGCTATCTTTTCGGTCATGATGGTGTTCTCCATCAGGAAAAAGGAAACAATATAAGATGCTGTACAAGCACCCAACAAAGGCAACAGCGCGTGCGACTGCATAGTAGCCTCTAACGCGAAGGTGATACTTGTTAAATAAGCCCGGGACGCGCCCGCAAACATCGCCGACATGCCAATTAAAACCCCCATAGGTATGCTGATGCCGACGTTTGGAAATAGGCTTAATATAACCGAGCTGATAATGGCGCCCGCCGCCCCGCCGATAGTAAGCAATGGGGCAAGTGTACCACCGGATGTTCCACTACCCAGAGCGATAGCCCAGGACAAAAACTTAAACAGGCACAAACTTAAAATTAAGGCTAAAGGCACTTTACCGGAAAGCAAACTGGTAATATTATCGTAGCCTACACCTAAAGTATGCGGGTAAAAATAACCGATAAGCCCTACCACCAAACCGCCCATGGCCGGCCACCACATCCAGTGCACGGGTAATTTTTCAAAAAGGTCCTCAATCACATATACAGCCTTTGTGAGAAACAATGAAAGGAAGCCAATGAGTATCCCAATAAAACTGTAAACCGCCAATGCTAAATTGGACGGTGTTTCCAGATCGGGCATGGGGAATACGGGCCCTGCTTCAAACAATAAATGATGCCCTGCTGCACCGGTAATGCACGCTAAAGCAACCGGCAGGATAGCCTTGGGAGAAAATTCAAACAACAAAAGTTCGATAGCTAAAAAAACCGCCGCAATGGGTGTACCAAATATTGCCGACATACCCGCTGTAGCCCCCGCCGCCAATATTACCTTGCGCTCGCTCGATGTAATTTTTAATAATTGCCCCAGCGTTGAACCAAGCGCGCCACCGGTGGCTATAATTGGCCCTTCCGCACCGAACGGCCCGCCGGTACCAATGGCAATGGCCGATGATATGGGCTTTAAAAAAGTAATAGAGGGTTTAATTTTACTTTGATTAACTAAAATTTGTTCCATGGCTTCGGGTATGCCATGGCCTCTTATTGCTTTAGAGCCGTACAAGGCCATTAGCCCAACCAAAATACCACCAACGGCCGGTATAGCTATTACCCATGCGCCAAGGTGGTTGCCTGCCGGGCTTTGAAAGCCTAAATTAAACGAGCCGTAAAAAGAGATATTAGTTACCAGGTTGATAAGCAGCACCAGGAATTTGGCTATAAAACTAATGGCGACAGCTACCAGCACGGCGTAAATAGAAATTCTTATAAGGCGGCTTTTTTTGAAGCTTACATATTTTACGTCTTCCTCAAGTGATTTTAAGATGGGAGAAATAGGAATACTATCGTTCTTTTTATTTTTTTGCATCTTTATATATTGTATTAACAATATTAATTAATTAATTTTATAACAAAAATAGCTATTTAGTGTTGCATAAACAATAAAAATAACACAACCAGGCTTACAACCAATGGCCTGTACCTATTTTACAGCTTAACCATTGCCAATAAATATGAAAGCTATCCATTATGTTGAAGATTGGGGCAACCGGCATCACCCGGCCGCAATTGATGTTTTGCGGATATTGCTGGGGGCATTTTTATTAGCTAAAGGGTACGCCTTCCTCCAAAACATGGCCTATTTAAAATGGATCCTTTCCAATCATGATTTAGCAGGCTTACCTTCAGAAACCATGTCTTTCCTGATGTTTTATGTGATCTTTGTGCACATGACGGGCGGGGCATTAATTATGCTGGGAATCTCCACCAGAGTTGCCTCCTTATTACAATTACCCATCATCGTTGCCGCCATATTTGTTATCAATAATTTTAAATCTCCGTTAAATACAGAGCTTTGGCTCTCGGTTTTAAGCGGTATATTATTATTGGTGTTTTTAGTGATCGGCTCCGGGCCATTTTCTCTTGATCATTATCTAACCGAATTAAAAGAGGACTGAGGCTGATGCAAACATCGCAGGCCTGCGCCACAGTTATTTTTTGCAACTTCGTATAAATGAAAGAAACAAAAAACGGGTGCGATCTAACCAACTGCTACCTGTGTACGCATTGTATTAACGATTGGAAACCCGCTATAACTGCTCATAAAACCAATTTTACGGTGAAAAAAGGGCAGCGGATCTTTAATGAAGGCGATGCGGTTACGGGGATATACTTTATTTTTTCGGGAAAAGTAAAGGTGCATAAAAGATGGGACGACGAAAAAGAGATCATCATTCGTTTTGCGCAGGCCGGCGACATTTTGGGGCATTTAGGGTTAGGGAACGACTCAACCTACCCGGTATCAACAACGGCCATCGAGCCAACCATTGTTTGCTACATCGATCTGCCTTTTTTTGAATCGTCCCTGCAGGTTAACACCAGGCTCACCTATTCGCTGATGAAGTTATTTGCGAATGAGCTGCAGGAATCAGAAAAAAGGATGCGGAACCTGGTACACATGCCGGTAAAAAAAAGAATAGCATTGGCCTTACTTACCTTACAAAAGCAATTTGGTGTAACCGCAACCGGTACAATAAATATTGAATTAACGAAGCAGGATATGTCTTCCTTCGCTGCCGTATCTTATGAAACCCTTTTTAAGGTGACTAACGATTTTATCCAAAATAATTGGATCGCCTCAAACGGAAAGTCGATAAAGATAATTAACGAAGCTTTATTAACGGCGATAACGCTGGACCTTAAAAACGATTAACCCCGGCCATCACGACGCCCTCCGGGCGAGCTCCCATTGCAGATATCACACATTAGCTATTCGTTGCTAATTTTGCGCGTTTACCCGATCTGATATGAGCGAAATCTTCCTTTTGGGTGAAATATTCAAGGCCTAAAATTAATAATGTTGAACTTATAAAATTCACCTTTTGCGTAACGGGCAGCAAACTCCAATTACTTGTACCCCATAGGTATACACTGTAATAAAAAAACAAAAGGCAAACTATACAAACGAATTTAAATAAGTGAAGCCTTGTCTTCAGGATAAAAACCGTGATAACAATTAAACACGTCCAAAACAACTGGTTGATATGATCAACATAATGTCGTGCAAAGAGGTGACAGTTAAAAACGTAAAAAAGATGTTAACTATCCCTCCGTATTTTAAAATATAGGCTGCATTTCTTTCAGGTATCTTTTTCGACATATTAACGAAAAATATGGCATAAGTAATTGGGAGGAAAATCATTCCCGCGTATGCCCAAATCCTGGAGGGGTTTTCAGTACCGTTCAGCGCTTTTGTTCCAAACAGGTTGCTCATGAAATTTTTTGACCAGTCAAATCCAACAGAATATTCATTGAACATTGTCCCGCCCGGATAAACGTAAATGGCTATCAATATTAAAATTACCGAAATTGCTATCCCTGTTAAAACTGAATATTTCTTAAGTATTTGCATAAAGCATCGGTTTATAAAACTGGCAATTAGAGTAAACCGCACCTCTATTGTTACGAATTGCGTTTTATTTCAAAATAAAAAAACGCTAAGCTAAATCAGGTATCAGCCCTCGCAACCCAACTCCTTTTCGTTCGCCAAAAAATATTTTCAAAAAATCTTGCGCAGTTGATTGACTGCATATATATTTGCAGTCAATCAACTGCAAGTAATTATGAGACGAGATATTTTCCAAGCCATTGCCGACCCTACCCGCAGAGCCATTTTGACTTTGCTGGCATTAGGCGCCATGACACCTAATGCTGTAGCAGAGCACTTTGATAGTACCCGGCAAACGATATCTAAACATATCCAGATCCTGACTGAGTGTGAGGTACTGATACAGAAAAAGAACGGCAGAGAAATTTATTACCACTTTAACCCCGAGAAAATGAAGGAAATAGATATTTGGCTGGAACGTTTCCGCAAGATGTGGGAGGACAGCTTTAACCAATTAGATGACCTATTAAAAGACTTATAAACCAAAAAACATGACAAACAATTTTGTGTTCGAAACAGACATGGCTGCCAAGACGATTCATATAGCACGCGAATTTAACGCGCCGGTTGAAAAAGTTTGGAGGGCCTGGACAGAGGCTGACCTGCTTGAAAAGTGGATAGCGCCAAAACCGTGGACGGCCAAAACCAAAATTATGGATTTTACCGTTGGTGGAATATGGCTTTACGCTATGGTTGGTACCGAGGGCCAGAAACATTGGGTGTACGCCAAATTTACCGCGATAGAAAATGGCAGTGCCTTTTCATCAACGGGTATGTTTTGTGATGGAGAGGGAAACCCGGTTGTTGATGGGCCAAAATCTTACCGGGATACTAAATTCACAACTGTTGACGGTAACAGAACCAGGGTAGATTCGGTGATCACCTTCGAAGAAGAATCAACCATAAAAATGTTCGCTCAAGGTGGCTTTAAAGAAGGCACCACAATGACCTTTAGCCAACTGGACGAGTTTTTGACCATAAAATAAGAATACTAAACAAGAGTTTGGAACCAATCAGACTAAATAATAAACGATTTAAAACTTTAAAGATGAAAAGCAACATGGTATTTGAGAAAGACATTGCGAGTAAAAAAATTCACATCGTACGCGAATTTAATGCGCCAATTGAAAAAGTATGGAAAGCCTGGACAGAATCAAGCCTGCTGGAAAAATGGTGGGGACCAAAACCATGGTTCGTAAAAACCAAATCGATGGATTTTACAGTGGGCGGTGCCTGGCTGTATGCCATGGTGGGCCCGGAAGGTCAAAAGCACTGGAGCTACGTAAAGTTTACCGATATCGAAGATGGAAGCAGATTTGCGGCCGATTCCATTTTCTGCGATGAGGACGGCAACACATTGCCAGACGCGCCGGCAGCGCATTGGGATAACAAATTTGTAGCCGAAGGCGATAAAACCAAAGTGGTAGTAGACCTAACCTTTGATCAGGAAGCCGATATAAAAATGTTAGTGGAAATGGGCTTTGAAGGCGGCTTTACTATGGGCCTTAACCAACTGGATGAATTGCTTGCTTCGGAATAGGCTCATCTCCGTTTTAAATGCTACAAAAAACTAAACTAATAACAAACAAAATGAGAAAGATCCGAATTTTTGAACACATCTCGCTGGACGGCGTAAGTGAACACAATGAAGGTTACGAGTATGGCGGATGGACAGCACCATATAGAACCCCGGCAGGGTTAGCCTCCCTCCTCGAGGCATACGGCACAAGTTTCGATCTCCTGCTTGGCCGCGGCACCTACAATGCTTGGTCGGGCTTTTGGCCTAAGGCAGGGGGCAACCCCATGGCAGACGCTCTGAACACGGCGACCAAATACGTAGCAACCCACAGGCCCGACGGCCTTGAATGGGGCCCGGTACAGTACCTTGGGGCAGATGCCATAGAGGGTATTCGCGCGCTCAAGGCAACAGATGGGCCGGATCTCATCGTTTCAGGAAGTTTAACACTGACTTCGGAGTTGCTGGACCAAGGGTTGGCAGATGAGGTTGTGATGATTGTTTATCCGGTATTGCTGGGCAGGGGTAAACGCCTCGTTTCAGACAGCTTTAACGCGTGCGAACTCGCATTTGTTAGCAGCGTGGCCACGCCAACGGGCGTGCTTCTCAACACTTATAAACACCTGGGAGCATTGAAAAAATAACCGGATTGCACCAGTCAAAAAAAACAGTGTCATAAATGCAAAGTCAGCAGACGTGTGGGGCTTTGCTATTAATTGAGCTTTTCAAATACCCTTTCACTTAATTAAAGGATATAATCATCGCGGCGGTTGCTGTAAGCTAATTACAATCAATAGAAATCACTTCCTAATTATTGCAAATAGCTCATTCAGCCTTTTTTTTTATACGCTTCCTGATCCGGCTTAGGGAGGATCATCAGCGGTGGCCAGTCTAATCATAGGCGGCACTTCTTTCATCATCCTGGCTTACGACCCTACAAAGGGAATTGCAAGCTCAGCGGGGTATGCCGCTTTCGGCGCCTTTTATTACCTGCTTGCAGCATTTCGGCTGTCAAAAACAGTTAACCAGGTTGCTTCGGTGTAATCAGGATAAAAAATATAAGCGCAATAATTCATCCAAACAAAAAAGCCTCACATTGCTGTGAGGCTTTTGAATTATTATTCGACGTTCGTAGTTTTCTTCGGTTAAATTTGCCTGCTATCAGTTGGGTCAAATTCCACAATCCATTCTATGCCGTATTTGTCTCTAAACATTCCGGCGTATGTACCCCAGGGAGTGTCGCCGATTGGCCCTTCAACATCTCCGCCTGCAGATAATCCGTTAAATACATTGTCTGCTTCTTCACGGCTTTCGGCACTAACTGATATTTTAGACCTGTTTTCATTTTCGTTTGTCGGTCCCATAAATTCGGGGACATCATTGGCTATTAGCACATTGTGTTTGCCAAGTGGCAAACCAATATACATTATTTTATTTGCTTCATTTTCGGCTACCTGAAATTCGGGGCCCGATAGATCTTTAAAACGGATGATCTTTGTGAACTCTCCGCCAAAAACTGATTTGTAAAAAGTGAATGCTTCTTCGGTGTTTCCGTTGAAGTTGATCCAGGGATTAATTGTTCTCATAATTTTATTTTTAATTTGTTAGTTTTTTTCTTCTTATTCTCCGGGTTATCTGCCCGTTGCTAAAGTGGTTGATGATTTCCCTCTTATAATTTCTGCGATAAGGCCGTCAACAGATTCTCCAGGTTTCCTAATGTTATGGCAAACCCTATTTTGAAGCCCTCCAGTAATTTTTCCAACCGCTCAAACGATTCATTATAAATGGTAATGTCCACTTTAGTTATACCGTTTTGTTCGCTAAAATTGTAATCCCAGTCAGAACCCGGCAGTTCGCGATTTTCGTCCTTATCTGCAAAAGCGTTGTACATCTTAAAATTGGTTTTCGGCGTAATGGAGGTAAATTCCTGAACCGCCCAACGCTCCTGCCCGTCGGGGCTTATCATCGCGTAAAACCTTCGCCCGCCAACTTTGAAATCCATATACTTGGTTTTGGCGCGCATAGGTGCAGGAGCGCCCCACTGGTCCAATAATTCGGGTTTAGTAAATGCGTCCCACACCAAATATAACCCGGCATTAAATTCCCTGGTTATATATACAGTTTTGGCCGGTTTATCAACTGTAAAATCAAATAGTAAGTGGTTGTTCATTTTTTCTGTTCTTTAAGTGTTGATAAAACTTCGTCGAGTTGATTAAATTGAGTTTCCCAGTTTTGCCTGAATTGTGCTAACCAATTATCAAACTCCTGCATTTTTTTCGCATTAAAGTGATAATAAATTTCCCTGCCAGCCTGCGCAGGTTTAATCAATTGGCATTCGTGTAATACTTTAATATGTTTGGATACTGCCTGCCGGCTCATATCAAATTTTTCTGCCATAGCATTTGGTGTTAACGCCTGTATAGCAATTAAAGTTAAAATAGCCCTGCGTGTTGGGTCGGCTATGGCCTGGAATATATCTTGTTTCATTTTACAAACGTTCAATTAAGCAACCTACGGGTTGCAAATATATACGCAACTTTTGAGTTGCGCAAATTTATTTTCAATTCAGTTTACGGTTTTGTTTTACCGCCGTAGCCCTATATCTGTAAAGTTTATTCCTATCAAATAAAATGACAACATGTAATAATCTCTTGCCCTACATATAGGTGTATTATCCAAAAGCAATAGTTCCTAAATAGACGCGATAGTAGACTTACTAAACGCTCGTTTTGCTGTCTTCTCAGTTTTGATGGCGATGTCGCTGAATGGATAATATTTCTTATCTACAATCTTCAATTTAATAGTCTTATTATAAATCGCCCCTATTGTACATAGGCAGTTGCTAACAGTATTTACTTTGCAGCCTATCTAATGAGAATACCGCTTCGTCTTCTAACTCATGACTGCTTTCTGCAATTCAAAGCAACACTTACTAATTGAGGTGTTAATAGTCTGCGCATGGGATTAGACTTCTTAACTTGGTTCTTAGTATCATCCCATTGGGTGGGTACAATAGAAACCCAGTATAGATGTAAGCTACTTTCTTTTTTTCTGTTATCCAATAGTAAATAGGGCAAGTGCCGTTGGTCTTTGGCTTCCTCCTATCTAAGATTACTTTTAATTGTATCATTGATGTGGTGATTAACCACATGTATGATATATACTCAAACTATATTCAAACCAAACATTGCATAAAGGCTCACCATCACACTATTTCTTACTGGGCGTAAAGCCCTAAAAGAGAAAAGCACCTACATCGGAAATGATGTAAGTGCTTTGTTTTGCTCCCCAGACTGGGCATAATTCGAACCATTTGATGGCGCAATTGAAACTTTTAAATGAATTGCCGGTTGCTGAGGCGGGTTTCGATTTCGTAACCCATTTATTAGATCAATTCTGTTAAAGGGTACTGGTAGGGGGCTTGCCAACTTACCTTTTAAATTACATTATATTAAAATCAACTATTGAGAACGAAAGCGAAGGTTTTCCAAATTCATTCAGTTGTACATATGTTGATTTGCTAATTTTTCAACTTAAAATAACAGAACAATGGCCAGGTATGCGGATGAGAACAATATCCCTGAAAGGCTCTTTTACGGTCAGGTGAGGGTACCCAGAAGGCATATAGACCCTCCCTGGATAAAGTTGAGTTCATTTCATCGGGTGCGGTCCATTGCCCTACCCAGTAGTTGGGGTATTGTTTAGCGAAGTTGTCGAAAGAAAATTTCAATAACAAACGCCGGGCTTCCACTTTATCAAAAGTAGCGACACCCAATAGAACAGGGTATTCAAGCGAATACCATATGCCACCGTCTTCCCCGTCAGGGTTACCACCCCAAAGTGGTTTCTCCCGCGTTCTTATACCAATCTTTTCCGGTGTTAGTAATTTGCTTTTTACATATTCGTAAATCTGTTTTTTCCGTTCTACAGGTAAACCTGGTATCTGAAGCAAATAACCTTGCGGTTCTATACATACATTGTCCAGGCCAAATTTCAAATCTTTGCTCAGGTAAGCTCTCGCTGCAAATTTCCGGTCACCCAGATCCTCCATAAAGGCATCGCTTATAGATACCCGGTACTTTTCCATAGCGATGATCAAATCCTTTGCCGCCGGGTTCCCTGAAAGCTTCAGTGCTTCGGTTAGTTTAGGAAATACTGCTAATAGCATCGCACTGTTAAGGTGCGATTCGGCAGACCCACCGTATACATTTGGCGAATATTTATGAAAAAAGCTATCGCTCCAATCTGAATTCAACATTCTAACCAACCCGTTGGGCCCTTGGCCTATCTCGTCCCTTAAATAAATGAAGTATTTCTTTACAACATTAAGCACTACTTCTTTATGGCCGGTCTCAGCTGGATATAGCGTTACCCGCTCATTTAAAAATGAATAGTTTTTGGTTATAAGCAGATATTCGGCCAGGGTATTAAAAAAGTATAGCTGCTCGTCGCTTTCTTTAAAAAAAGATGGTTGTGAATAGCCGTAGCCTGTATTACCACGCTTGAGTTCGCCATCCGATTCAGTGTGCGCCATTACATACCGTATAGCTGAACGCGCCAGTTCGGGGTTGGTATAACAGAGAGGCAATATTGCCGCCAAATGATCCCTGTTAGAAATATTATCGCCGAAGTAGTAACTATATACCGTCCCCTGTGGTATAAAAGTTTCTTTGTAATAGCTGCTGTATTTAGCCGAAGCTTCCATCATGTGGGCATTCCAAAGCATCTCACGCTTTAAAATTTCGTTTTTTTCTAAGGATAAATCAGGCAACCGGCTTTTCCATTGATTTGCGTATAATCCATTTTCCGGATTTTTTTGGTCAGTGCCAAGCAGCAATTCATTTACTTGTTTACTTATATCCGCGTAGGATTTGCCATCGGCTAACCCAATTACTACCTGGAATATTTTGCTTTCCCCGGGTTTGAGGGATGTAGTTACCACCGAAGATAAGGTGTCTTTCGAGACTCTTACTTCAGAATGATATGAACTGTTGAAATTTCTGGCATACATGAAAACTGCCGGTGGTGCTACGTCATAAATAAAACGCTCATTTTTGCCGGGTGTAGGCAAAAAGCTGTTCTTTTTGGCAGTTATTACGGCCAAGCCAATCTGTCCTGCCTGGTCAACCCTCATATCAGTCGGGTAAACAATCGGCCGTTTTCCCGGGTCGGTATATTGTAACGAGTTCATCACGTAATTTACCCGCATTCGCTCCCGATAAATCAAGTGCTTGACTGCTTTACCACCATTTTTTATGGTGACGGTTATTACGAACGAAGGGTTGCCGGTATTGATATGTTGAGACGGTTTAACGGATAAGACACGTGTACAAGCCACGCCATCATCCAGTTGATAAGTGTAACGAGCGAACCCGACACCAAAATATTTATGGGTAAGCACACTGTCCGATGCAATAGAGTTGATGCCGGTTAACCGAATCCTTTTTGCTCCTCCGGAATTACTGATAGTTACATCAGCCTCGTTAGCACCGTAATTGGTTTGGCTTGCGCTATTGACCCTGGCCCAGGCACGTTCTGCCGTGAAAAACTGGTATACACCGCTGGCATGAGTGATCAGGGCCATTCTATAATTTCCGAGCAAAAAGAACGGATCTTCGGGCTGGTCGGCATCTTTTCCGTTCTTGTCAGCAACTATGAAAGGTAATCTGCCTGTATATTCATAGCACGGCAACCCAGCTTTAGTAAATGACCAGGAACCTATACCCTGTGCAAAAAGTGCATTGCCGGGTAACAACGAGGCAACAAAAACTAAAAGGAATAAGATGTTTTTTCTAAGCATTTTCTGCGGTTTATGTAGTTATGCAAACCGCTAAAGCAAGTAAGCGCCTGATCAAATATTGTTTCTTTTTAATTCTGCTACCGCATAATCAACCGCCCGCGCGGTTAAAGCCATATAGGTTAAGGAGGGGTTTTGGCAGGCAGTTGATGTCATGCAAGCACCATCTGTCACAAAAACATTTGGCGCTCCCCAAACCTGGTTATGCTCATTTAGCACAGAGGTGTTTAAGTCTTTGCCCATGCGGGCCGTTCCCATCTCGTGGATGCCTAAACCGGGTGCCTGCTCAGAATCTTTTATAGTTATATTCTTGAAACCTGCGGTTGCCAGCATCTCCTGCCCATTGTTTAGGATATCCTGAAGCATTTTAAGCTCGTTTTCTTTATAAGAGCAGTCTATTTCCAATAAGGGCATGCCCCATGAATCTTGCTTGTCTTTGCTAAGCGTTACTTTATTATCATGATAGGGCAAACATTCGCCCATGCCCACCATGTGCATCTGCCAGTTTCCCGGTTCTGTGAGCGCGTCTTTATAGCCCGCCCCGATGCTTTGCTCTTGCACGTTCCCGGTTGCCCTGAAACCGCTGCCAGCAAAGGCAAACCCACGGATATATTCCGCGTGCTTATCACCGTTTAGGTTGGTAAAGCGCGGTACGTATATACCGGTAGGCCTTCTGCCATAAGTATATTTATCTTGCAAGCCTTCATATTCGGCGGTTACACTACCGCGGTAATTATGATCCATCAGGAAGTGACCCAATACCCCGCTATAGTTCCCCAATCCGTTTGGAAATGAAGCTGATATTGAATTTTTCAAGATCAGGGTTGTATTCAATGTTCCTGCATTTACGAATATGATCTTCGCAAAATACTCGGACATTTGGTGCGTATTTGCGTCAATTACTCTTACGCCTGTCGCTTTTTGCTTCTTCTCATCGTAAATGATGGAGTGCACTACTGAGAACGGCCGTAAAACCAAATTGCCACTGGCTTTCGCTGCGGGCAGGGTAGCCGAAACGCTGCTGAAATAGCCCGCAAACGGGCATCCCCTAAAACACATGTCCCGGTACTGGCAGGGTCCTCTTCCTTTTAATCCCTTTGTAAGGTTGGCCGTTCTTGAGATAATAACATGCCGCTCCGGGTAGCTCTTTTCCACAGCTTGCTTAAAGTGTTTTTCTACACTATTCATTTCCATCGGCGGCTGAAACTCTCCGTCGGGCAAATGAGGGATGCCATCGCGGTTGCCGCTGATGCCTACAAATTTTTCAACGTAAGAGTACCAGGGTGCTATATCTTTGTACCTGATGGGCCAGTCAATCGCTATGCCTTCTTTCAAATTAGCTTCAAAGTCCAGGTCGCTCCAGCGTTGGGTCCACCTGCCCCACAACAATGATTTGCCTCCTACCTGGTAGGCTTTTATCCAGTCGAAAGGTTTTATTTGAATGTAGGGGTGCTCCTTGTCTTTTACAAAAAAATGCCTGGTTGCTTCGGTATAAGCGTAGCACCTGGAAACAATGGGGTTTTCTTCTTTATCCTTTAGCGTAAGATTGTTGTGATGCTCAAATTCCCAAGGTGTCATGGTGGCGGTAGGATAGTCTTTGATGTGTTCGATATTCCTGCCACGCTCTAAAACCAGCGTTTTAAGGCCTTTTTCGCAAAGTTCCTTTGCAGCCCATCCGCCACTCATGCCGGATCCTACAACTATGGCGTCAAAGGTGTGTTGTTCGGTGCCTTTTGTATTAATGTTTGGCATACTATTATTGACCAATTTCTTTTAATGATTATACCAGTTACCAACTAAAAGTGTCTCTTACATACATTCTGCTTTTCTTCCAGTCGTCCTTTATTGGGTTAACGGGTGGCGCGTCGAAAGCAAGTTCAATAGCGGCCCTGCCTTTGAAATTCACCTTTTTTAACGCATCGGCGATGGCTGTAAAATTAATCACTCCATCCCCAACCGCCTCAGTCCACTTACCATCAGCTTTCTGATCGCGGATGTGCATATACACCATTTGATGGCCGTAGGTCTGAATAAAAGTAACCGGGTCGATGCCCGCTCTCACCAGCCAGTTAAGGTCTGGTCCCAGTGCTATACCCGGAATACGTGCTATGGTGCCTTTTAGGTCGTGCATATTATTTTCAACCTCGTAGGTGTGGTTATGCAGGTTGGGTTGGATTTTGTTTTTCTTACAAACCTTCCATACGTCTTTTAGAAGCGCAGCCTGTGCATCCAGTTCATCTTCAGTTTTTACGCGGCCGGCGTTACCTACCGATATGCCAAATGTTTTACCGCCTGCCTGGTGCAATCTTTGGGTAATCAGATCTACATCGTCCAGTATTTGGGTATGCTTGCTTTTATTCCACATATCTGCGCCGTAGCTGCTGCCGGTTACCGGCACGCTGTATTTGCCGCTTAGGTCGAGCAATTTTTGTACTGCGTCATCGTGCCTTAAAATGGCCTCCATCAATTCCAAGCCATCTATACCGGCATATTTGAAATCGCCGAAAATTGTTTCGAGTACCGGGGTGCAATCATAGCCGCTTTCGGGCGAATATTTGCTGGCATAAATCCATAGGTGGCCGCTAACAGGCACAGATGTTTTAAAGTTGCCGGCGAAGGTAGTGTGTGTTAATGCCGCACCAGCAAGCAGGGCGGATGAGTTTTTTATAAAGCGGCGGCGTGATTGATTCATATAACTTTGTTAATAATTTGATGAAAGGCTTAAAGCCATTCGCTAAAGGAGTTAAACTTCTGAGGTAACGATGCTGATCTTACTGACAACACCCGTAGTCTTATCTTTGAGGATACGGCTGATGTTTCCATCCGGCAATATCTCTTCCTTGATGAGGTAATGATGCTCGTCATAGTCATGGTAGCTTATCGAATGTGCTTCTGCTTCCGTACCACGCCACACGGGCAAATCAACAGGCTCCCAGCTACCCGATGCTGCAGATTTGTAGGCTGCATCAATGAGGCAGTTAACGACGTATCCGTCATAAAAAGTTTCTGAAGGTTCACGGTGGTGCTCAATGGCTTCAAACATGTCTGTAAACATGTGGCTGTACCCTAATTCATGCACTTCATCGCCAACCGGGAAAAGCCAGCCGCTATTAGACTCCGTTTTTTCGGCTACATATCCTGTTCCCTTGCCGGTGCTGAACATTTCGAAACCGGTGCGTAAAAAGCTATTTAACCAAATGGTTCCTTCTGTTCCCATCACTTCGTCCCTCAAATCCATCCCGCCGCGAAAGCACCAGCTTACTTCAAACTGACCTATTGCGCCATTAGCGTATTTTACTAATCCGATAGCATGATCTTCGGCGGCTATGGGGTGCACCTGGGTTGCGGCCCAGCACATTACCTCAACCGGTTTAATGCCTTTTCCAATAAAATTCCTGGCAATCTCTATACAATGGCAACCCAGATCGATAATAGCGCCACCGCCCGATTTTTCCTTATCCCAAAACCAGTCGCTGTGAGGCCCCGGATGGGCTTCTCTTGATTTTGCCCACAGCACCCGGCCAATGCTGTTGTTTTTTACACTTTCCAGCGATTTTAAAAACTTAGGGGTATAGCAGAGGTCCTCCAGATAGCCACCCATAATGCCGGCTTTTTCCACCAATTCCATCATTAGCCTGGCTTCCTCGCCCGTGCGGCCCAATGGTTTGGTGCATAAAACATGCTTATGGGCTTGAGCACAAATCTCAATCGCTGCCAGGTGCAGGTGATTGGCAAGCGCGATTATTACTACATCAACTTCGGGATGGTTAACCGCTTGCGCCATATCCGTAAAAAAATGTGGCACTTGGTAGTCCGTCGCAAATTTTTCGGCATTGGCTTCAGTGCGTGAGTAAACAACGTGCAGCGTGTCTTTTCTACGCTGGCCAGCGAGTGTATCCGCATAAAACCGGGCAATAAATCCCGATCCAAGTATTGCTATTTTCATAAAATTTCAGAATAATTCAGGTCAATCATTTTGCCTCCCCACAACTTGCCAGTTTTGCCCGGCAAGTTGAACTCGGGAAACAATGAGAGAGATTTAGTTGATTTAACAACTCAAAATACCTGCATTTAGTTGATGTAAACTACCTTGTAGCTGTTCTGAAATGATACTTTTCTAACATTAACGTTCATCAATAGTAGAATACCGTTTTCTTAAAATTTCCATCATGTGCACATTAATATCCCACTGGCTGGCAATAGGCTGATGCGAACCAGGCAAAAGCGTTGTATAGGGAGGTGCGCCGAATTCCGGAGTGACCGTAAAAACAGAGGACCCTTGTTGGCGCTTCAGTTTAATCACGCGATCCCACCACTCCAAATGGTGTTGCAGGGCATCCGCCCAAAGGGAGTCTCTCGGATCGGGCACTTGCGGCCCTTCGGTGTGCCCGATACGAACATGGAGATGATCCGTATGGTTTATGGCCAGTTCGACGGCCTCCGGCTGGTCTTCCAGATAGGTTTCCGCCACATTGCACCAATGTGAAATATCCAGGGTGATCCTGATTCCCGGGTGTTGCTCGAGGTAGGCTTTTGTAATATGCGCTGCAAAACTCCATTTACCGCGATGCGTTTCGTGTATGATATGGATGCCGGCTTTGCTGCTAATTTCATCGGCGAGTTTAATTAATTGCAGATTTTGATCCATTGTAAAATGATCTTTACCTGTTTGCGAGTTAATAAACAGCGGACTGCCGGAAACAAGACTGAGTAGATTTTCTTCGTAAACCCTGAGATGCGTATGGAAATCCTGATCGACTGTTTGCCAGTGCTGCCCTATGAATGACAAGTTATATTGTTTAAGACCCTTCATAATGATCGACCTTTCTTCGGATGTCAACGTGGGCGGGAAGCCCATTTCAACACCATCGTAACCAGCATCCTTTACTTTCTTAAAAAAGATATCCCAGGGCAGGTTTTCCGAGCCCCACCTCGGGCAAAAAAACAGAATTTTCATATATAGATCGTTTATTTGTAGATTAGAAAAGTTAGTTGAATTAAGGGCACCTTTGTTGCTTTGTGTTAGATTATGCCTTAACGATGTATTGGTTTCTGTATGCTAAAGGGCTTAATCCATATAAGCTTTTAAATTGCCTGTTAAAGTTGGACAGATTATTAAACCCTGATGCAAAGCAGATTTCCGAAACGCTTTTGTCGGTATCAGCCAGCAACCTGGAGGAGTGGCTAAGCCTTATTTCGTTCACGAAGGCTGAGAACGTTTTGCGGGTACGCTGGCTAAAATACCGTGAAAACGAATTTTCTGCCATATGCACCAGGCCGGCAACATCTGTAATACTGATCTCCGACAGGAAATTTTTCATAACGTATTCAAATACCTTGTTCAACCTTTCAGATTCCCTATCATTCTCGCCTTTTACCAGCTGATTAGAGATGTGCCTTTTGTCCTTTGTTTCTGCGAGTGTGTTCAAAATGTCAAGCAGTTTCAATAGCCGCGGAACGCCTTTTAGTTCCAATAATTGATGCATTTGTTCAGCCACCATAATATTTGCTTTGCCTTTAATGTCAAGCCCCATCGCCGATTTACTTAAAAGTTCCCTTATCTTTCTACAGGCAGGCAAAGCCAAAAAATCGTCGCCTATTGAACTCGCCAGGAAATGTATAACAATAGATTTTGCCCTTACGCCCGATTGGGGTTGATAATAGGGCGGGTCGTTACGGTATAAATGCGGCACATTCGGGCCGATCAGCGCAAGATCGCCCGGGCTAAAGCTTTTGATATTATCCCCTATAAAACGCTTGCCGGTACTTTCGGTTACCAGCACAAGCTCATATTCGGGGTGATAATGCCAGGGCGTAGGATAATAATCATAATCGAAATATTTTACTACGAATGATTCTTCCTCCTCCCTTGGTAAATATTCAAGTACGGGTTTCATTTTAAATTTTTTGTAATGATAGGGAAAAATACAATGTTAGGAAAGTATCATTTTCAGCATGCCTTGTTGTGGATGTTTTTTGCCATTGCAAGTAAATTTGTTTAACAATAAATCCAATTATGTCAAATACCCAATTATCCACCAACCAAATAGCGGCCTATAATAAAGATGGCTATATCGTAATAAAAGGTTTTTGCAGCCGGCCGGAAGCAGAAAAGTTGTACCAGACAGCATTACAGGATGATGCCATGAAAAAAAACGCGCTTGACCTGAACGACCAGACCGGCAAGAAGACAAAGCTTTCGTTATGGTTTACGCCCGGCGATAATGTATTTGGATATTTAACGCGAAGCGAAAAAATGGTGACATCGGTTGCGTCTCTATTGGATAGCACAGCCCCGGTATGTCACTTTCATTCCAAATTGATGCAAAAAGAACCTAAAGTTGGCGGAGCGTGGGAGTGGCACCAGGATTATGGCTATTGGTATAAAAACCAATTTATGTTCCCGGACCAGTTGATCAGTGTGATGATCGCGCTCACTCCGGCTAATAGGGCAAATGGCGGTTTACAAGTAATTAAAGGGTCTCACAAATTAGGCAGGGTTAACCACGGTTTTTCGGGCGAACAGGTGGGTGCAGATATGGTGATGGTGGAGAACGCTTTGAAAACCATGGAATTGGTTTATTGCGAATTGGAGCCGGGTGACGCGCTTATATTTCATAGTAATCTGCTTCACCGCTCTGAGGCAAATCTTTCGGACCATCCACGCTGGTCCATCATTTCCTGCTACAGTTCGCAATCCAACCTCGCTTATAGCGAAAACTCTACATCATGGAAAACGCCGGTAAAAATAGTTCCTGATAATGCAATTTTGGAATGGGAAACTTCTGACGCCGCTGCAGTTGATTTTTTAGTAAAAGAAAATGACCCGGCATTGAAAGAAACTGGTTGGGAGAATAAAGTTAAAACTGTTTAGCACACGTCCGTTTTCATCTTGTGTAAAACATCCTCCGTAAAACCCCGATTAATTTGATGTACTTCAATTAAATATTAGTTTAGTCACCATTTACCAATGACGTTTACTAATGAAAAAACAAATCCTTTTGGTGTTTAATTTAATTTTTATTACTGTGTCTGCGTTTTGCCAAACGCCTTCAGGGCAGCTGAGTGATTGTAAAGCAACACTTAAAGATGGAACACTTACGCTGGAGAATAGCAAGCTCTGCCGCAGTTATAAATGGAATGAGGGAGCTATAAAAAGCATTTCTTTAACGGATAAAACCACGGGGCGAAAGTGGGAGTTGGCTGGCGGCAATGCCGATAATGCTTTCCCCGGTGCAGGTAAACCGGCTAACGGTAGCTTTAAAGTTGAAAGTATACCGGCAAACAGCATATCCCCCGCATTTTTAAAAGCAGAGGTTTATGTAAAATTAGGCACCCTGGAAGTTAAGAGAGTATTCAAGATCTATGAAAATTGCCCTGCTATCGCTTGTGATTACTATCTACGGGGCAATGTTACCGGTAAATGGTCTAATGAGATGGTTAATAATGGTGAATTGCATAATATTGAAACCAACGACGAACAAATCACGAAAGAAGAAAAGGTACCGGTTATGGAAACTCTCGCTTTGCCGGGGACGCACTGGAATTTACATACCGTAAAATTTTTTGATATTACAGATCGTAACAATACGTTTGTTCAGGAAAATGAACAATTAATTTATCGCGCGGAAAGCCGGATGGCAGGTAACTTGCTTTTTGCTGATGAATTAACAGGCGATCAGGGCCTGTTTATTTTAAAAGAAGCTCCCTCATCGGATGTACAGTTAGCTTATCCGGGCTTTGATTTCAGGGCCCGCACGGGTAGCATAGAGGCTGTTGGTTTTGGCGTTAGTCCTAATGATATAACCCCTGATAAGTGGACGCGCTGTTATGGCATAGTAACCGGTGTTACAAGCGGCGGTGCGTTAGGGCGTTTACAAGCACTGCGATCTTACCAGGAAAAGGTTCGTGTTCATCAACCCGGGCGGGATGAAATGATCATGATGAATACCTGGGGAGACCGCAGCCAGGATAAACATATCGGCGAAGCATTTACTATAAAAGAGCTGCATGCGGCACATCGCTTGCACATTACCCACTTCCAGGTTGATGACGGATGGCAATCGGGCCGCTCATCAAATTCTGCTTTTAAGGGAGGTACGCTAACCAATATTTGGGATAATCCCAATTACTGGAAGCCGGATCCAATAAAATTCCCAAATGGATTGGCACCGCTTGTAGATCTGGGCAAAAAACTGGGTATAGAAATTTGTCTATGGTTTAATCCAAGCAAAGATAGTAGCTATATCCACTGGAAAAATGATGCGGAAGCGCTAATCAGTTTGTACAAAACTTATGGTATTCGCACCTTCAAAATTGACGGTGTGCAGATCATCGACAAAAAAGGAGAAGTGAATCTTCGTAAGATGTTTGACACGGTAATGGCCGTGACAAACAATCAGGCAGTTTTCAATCTCGATGTAACCACAGGGCGACGAAATGGCTATCATTATTTTAATACGTATGGTAACATATTTTTGGAAAATAGATATACCGACTGGGGTAATTATTATCCTTATACTACCCTGAGAAATTTATGGATGCTTTCCAAATATGTTCCTGCTCAAAATCTCCAAATCGAGTTTCTGAATAATTACCGTAATACGGATAAATATGCAGCAGATGATTCGCTTGCCCCTTATAAAAATAGCCTGGAATATGAATTTGCGATAACAATGATGGCACAGCCTTTAGCCTGGATGGAAGCTACGGGGCTGCCTGAAAAAGCGTTTGCCGTTGCTCTGGTGATAAATAAGTATCGTAGTTTACAAGCCGATATACATGCCGGGCAGATATTTCCAATTGGGAACCAGCCCTCGGGAACCTCTTGGACAGGGTTTCAATCCATAAAAAAAACAGACGGTTATTTGTTATTGATTAGGGAGCGGAATGAGTTGAGCCAGGCGTTGATAAAAACCTGGTTGCCGGTTGGAAAAAAAATCTTACTGAAACCTGTTATGGGCATCGGAGACAATAAGATCATAACAACTAATTCGCGTGGCGAATTGAATGTTACTTTACCAAAGCCGAATAGTTATGTGCTATATTATTACTGCATTCAAAAAGGAACTCGGCAATTGAGAAAATAATTCCAGATTAAACGTAACACTCGAGTTACATTCTGAAAATAAAAAT
The DNA here is from genome assembly GCF_004054195.1 of Mucilaginibacter gilvus. Taxonomy (GTDB): domain Bacteria; phylum Bacteroidota; class Bacteroidia; order Sphingobacteriales; family Sphingobacteriaceae; genus Mucilaginibacter; species Mucilaginibacter gilvus. The sequence continues at coordinate 665,823 of NZ_SBIW01000001.1, forward strand.
GGGTAATATTATCTACTTAATTAACAGCAAAATATTCGGCAAAAAAGAAGGGCAAGCGACCGTTTTACCGTGCTTGCCCATTGTGGCTCCCCAGGCTGGGCTCGACCGTCTAAAAACTTTCAGCGATACGCTTTAAATTTTCCATCAAATGGTTCGAAAAAAGTCCAATAGGGATCACAAGCAAAGCCCCTCCTATCAATAGGAGGGGCTTTGCTGTTTTATAATGAGCGTTTCTTGAGCGGAATTATTCAACCCTAACAAAAGAAGCCCTGTGGCAAAAATGATAGTATGGTTGCCGCGCAGCCTGTTTAAACTTTGTTATTGTACTTATAGCACCGTCGACGATACAAAAGACAATATTTTATATCAGATTTTTTCAGGATATTAGAAAATTAAATCTAAATCATGAAAAAATTAATAGTCCTGATTTGCCTGCTATTACCCGTGTTTAGTAAGGCTACTTGTATAATTATTTACCTGAAAGGGAATGATATTTATATTGCAGCCGACAGCCGGAGAAACTACAGTATTTTTAAAAACGGGAAGTTAACATCAAATATTTTTCAAACTGTTTGTAAAATACACAATGTAGGTAATGTTTTTTATGCAATAGCTGGGCACGATGATGGCGGCCTGATGAGTGTATCTACAAAAAGCTTAAAAAAGTTTGTGGCCGTCGATAGCGATTAACGATTTTAAAAAAAATATGGCCCTGTATTACACATTTATTATGAAACAGGCTAAAAGAACAAAAGAAGCCGATTTTAATTACTGGGTACACAATCGTTTAGGTGATGTTGCATTTTGCTATTATCTTAATGGAAAGGCATATGTTAAAATTGCCAGTTTTTCTATGGTGATCGTGGGTGAAAATATTGCAATAAAACCTTACTCTTATGAATTAAAGGTATTAAACCCAATGTACACACTGGGTATAAGCGATCATTTAAATTCTGGTAACTTCACGAAGGCGGAATCAGCAACGTTTAACATCCCACCAGATCATACGGAACTATTATTACAGCAATTCATAAGAGTAGAAGCTAAATATCATCCAAAAGAAATAGCAGAACCTATCGATTTGCTTAAATTAACTAATGGAAATGTGTTCTGGCTGCAGAAAAACAAAAATATAGTTAATTATTAGTACAGGCAGTATATTTTGCCTTATCAATAACAAATGGTATCAGAGCAACTTAAATCATACTTGTTGACCAAATATAAAATTATCCTTTGCGATAGTTTCAAAGGAATCGTAAGTATCGCTCGCTTTTACCATCTCGATGATCTTCTTAATTTTTAATTCGGATGTTTCATTGGTATCAAAGGCTGAGCTTGTCTCGATTAGCATGCTATTGGAAAAGGTCTCTGCGGTTCCCTATTGCAAGCCAACATCAATAAACAAACGATAGACCAGAGATGAATTTTTGTATTTTTCATTTGGATTTTATTAGTGTTGATCATTTGAAAATGCGTTTCCAGTAGCTTACATGACGATACCGTGCCAGCAAAGAAAAACCGCCAGAGCACCAAGTATTACCAGCCCCGCAACCCATGACCATGCCCCGAATGATGACTTCGAATCAACGGTTTTTAATTTCTTTTCCACCCGGGTACTATTGCGCGCGGTGGCGATGCTTTCGTTCAATCTACTATCGCTTACACCTTTCAATTCGCCTGCTGTCTCCTGTAGGTTGCTATTGAGTGTGGTGGTGCTACATTAGGCAGCGCAAATGTTTGTTTGCCGGATGAATACTCGAGAGAAGCGCCCAGGTCAAGGTTGTTAGCCAAAAAGTAACTGTATGACGGCCCAATGCTAAAGCTGTGCGTTTTGTCGTTAAACACATCCGGAGCGCTCCCTGGTACCGAGCTATATTCGGTGTTGGTGCCACTCGCAGTACTTAATGATAAGGAGCCACCTAATAGCTGATTGCCCTTTTGCGTTTGCGCACGGCCCGCTAACGAAATAACTGATAAAGTTAATAACAGGTAAAATTTTTTACTCATAAATCAAATTTTTTAATGTGCGCAAAGCAAATACTAAAAGCTTGAAACCAAATTAATTAAGTAGAAATGCATGCTTATTGGAAGTTTGTGCTATATCTTACATGTTTATCAGAGTTTCAGCACAAATCAGAAGGATGCAGTTTTTTAGTGTCCCCCGCAGGTGTCAGTTACAGCAAACAAGATTATGGCTACCTGTTTGTACTAACTATGTACTATCAAAGTACTATCTGAGGCTTGAATTAAACAAAAAAAGCCTCTACACTTGGAGCACCTGATAAAGCCGCGTATGCAGATATAAGGCTGAAGAGGTAAACAAAGTATTTAATGAGGTGATAGAGGAGTTTACCATCGAAGAGAATTATGCAGAACTATTTACAGAAGTTATCGCTGATACTTACAAAGCCAAAACACTACGCAATTGATCTCCCGCTCGGAACTGCTTAAAGAGATCAACGACCTGAACAGCCGCATTGCCAAAGCAAGGGAGTTACTTTTGAACGGCGACATAGACGGCGCGGATTACAAAACCATTAAGTCTGAAAATGAATATAAGATAAACGTACTGGAAGCGAAGTTGGCAGAGGCGGCAGCAGTGAACTCTAAGGCTGAAAACATAGAACCGATACTTAGGAGAGCAATTACCAAATTGACACAGTTGAACACAATCTATTCAAAATCAAATACTTCTGCAAAGCGTGAATTAATTGGTTCGATGTACCCCCAAAAATTCACTTTCGAGGAATTGCAACATCGAACCGCTTTACAAGTAAATTATTCTTGTATCTACTTGATAAACAGAAAAATAGCGGGTAAAAAAGAAGGGCAAGCGACCGATTTTTCGTGCTTGCCCATTCTGGCTCCTGAGCCTGGACTCGAACCAGGGACCCTCTGATTAACAGTCATATTTTACACATTATTGGTATTTTGTAATTCATTGTTATGTATTGATAATCAACAATTTATGAATATTTCATTATTGGGTAATTTGTGATATTTTGCGATTTGTTGTCCATTTTTCTGCAAATTTTCTGCAAATAATTCAATCGTTTTTCTTATATTTGTATTAGTAAATCGCACTATAAATCAGCATTTTATTTCATTTATTGCGATGCTTACATTTTGTTTGTTTCTGCAAATTTATACATTTAATTATTAAAATCATGAAAGCAGAAGTTTCTTTATATCTGGACACAAGGCGGGCATTGAAAGATGGCACTTACCCTTTAAAACTACACGTTTATTTTACCGCAAAAATGGAACGGTGGTATAAAACTGATTACAAATTGAGCAATGAACAGTTTGAACAATCTTATTTGGCTGCCAAGCCAAGAGGAGAACTTAAGGAACTTAAAATTGAGTTGGATGCTATTATACAAAAAGCGGCAGAACTGGCTAAGGATTTAGGTGATAGCTTTACTTTTGAAAAATTTGAACGCAAGATGTTCCGTACCAAAGCAAGCGCGAATAATGTTATTGACCATTTTGCTGCTTATGTAAAGGTACTGGACAAAAATGAGCAGATCGGCACAGCTTCCAGTTACAATTGCAGCATTAATTCTATTACGGCTTATTTGAGTGAGGGTAAAAAAAATCCGGTTACGTATATTCCTTTTACCGCACTTTCAGCCGAAGTTTTAAATAAATATGAACAATGGATGATTTCCAAAAATAGTTCCAAAACAACAGTTGGCATTTATATGCGTAATTTAAGGGCGATCTTTAATAAAGCAATTGCAGCCGGGGACATTTCCCCTGAACTTTATCCCTTTAAAACCTATAAAATCCCTAACGGTAAAAATGTAAAAAAGGCGTTGGAAACGCCTGATCTTAACGCTTTGTATATTGCAGATGCCACAGATAGCTTTATGCTAAAGGCCAGGGATTTCTGGTTTTTCAGTTACCAGTGCAACGGAATGAATTTCAGGGATATTGCTGAATTAAGGTTTAAAGATATTCATGACACCTATTTTTCATTTTTAAGGCACAAGACGAAAAATACTACAAAGGAAGACCCGACACCTATTGTTGTTCCCTTGACCAGCTATATTAAAGATTTTATTAAAAAGTATGCCAACGAAAAAGGTAAGCCTAATGAATACTTGTTTCCTATATTCCAGACAGGCATGTCAGCAAAAGAGCGGCATCGAGTCAACCAAAATTTTATCCGGTTTGTAAACCAGCACATGCAAAAATTGGTCGATCAGTTAGGCTTATCATTTAAATTGGGCACGATGGTAGCCCGCCATTCATTCACTACCCAGGCAACCCGTACAATGGGTCTGGAATTTGCACAGGAAGCTTTGGGGCATACAACCATGAACACAACACAGAACTACTGGAAAGGCTTTGAAAATGATGCTAAAAAGAGCATGGCAGAAAAGCTTATGGAATTTACAGTAGCAAAACCAACAGTAATTCAAGAGGCCGTTTGAAACGGCCTCTTATCAATACCAACCTACTTGCGGCATATCGAAAACAAACAGGGAAGGACGCTTTTGACCCGCTGTGCAATACGCCATGCAAGTCAAGAACACACCATTCCATTTTCACCATGTAAGCAACCAAAAGCGGGAGCCGGGTAAATAGTCAAGGCCGGGCCACCGCTAAAAAACAAAACAAAATGGCCCGCTCTGCATGGCCTTTACTTTTTACCCGGCGGTGGCTATCTTCGCGGTACTGGTGAATATGGGATTTGGGAATTTTTACTACACCCAGTTTATCGTACCATCCATAAGAACTCAAAACTCAAACCCCTCAACAAAAAAATCATACTTTGCATAGGAAAGCCGAAGAGTTGGCTTTGGACAATCAAAGTCAATATCCGACTCATTATAATCTTCTGCTATTTCTTTAGAATTTAGCACCTATAAATGATCCTAAAAATGGCCAGAATAGAATTTGCAACTATCTCACAATTAGCTACATTCAAAAAGCAATAAATAAATAACACTGCAATAAAAAATTTATTGCGCGGATTCAAAAATGGAGAATTAAATTTTAATTCGATACTATGACATTCCTGCTTATTTTTACAAGATGCCATTACACGTCAATATTGAAGATTTATTAAACGCTCGTTCTGTTGAATCGGAACGGCTCGAATTTAAAGAGGGGTGGAATCCTGATGCTATATACCGTTCAATTTGTGCTTTTGCGAATGATTTTGAAAATGTGGGTGGTGGCTATATTCTGATTGGCGTGGAAGAAGAAAGCGGGATTGCCAAGCGGCCCGTTGTAGGTTTAAGTGCCTCCAAGATTGCCTCTATTCAAAAAGAGATGATCGGGTATAATAACCTGATTAACCCCGTTTACCATCCTAAACTCTTTATTGAAACTGTGGATGGCCAGCAAATTTTAGTTATTTGGGTGCCCGGTGGCTCTAACCGCCCTTATGAAGTGCCTGAACAAATTACGGCCAAACAAAAACGATATTCTTATTATGTTCGTAGGTATGCCAGTTCTGCTGTTGCAGATATGGAAACTCAGCAAGAACTGATTAGTCTGGCCAACCAAATTCCTTTTGATGACCGCTCTAATCAATATGCCAGCATAGATGATATTTCAATGGTACTCATTCAGGATCATTTGCGCCTGATAGGCAGTAAATTGATGGAAACTTCCGATCAGCATACCAAAACGGTAATATTAGAACAGATGCTCCTGGTTGATGGCCCGCCCGAACACCGCTTTCCCCGGAATGTGGCATTGATGATGTTTAATGAACACCCGGAAAAATTCTTTCCTGCCACCTGGGTGGATGTCGTGTATTTTCCAAGGGGTGAAGGAGAATCGGAATTTCTTGAATACCCGCGTATTACAGGCCCCGTACCTACTTTAATCAGAAAGACACTGGACTTATTAAAAACAAACTTTTTAAAGGAAAAAGTCATTAAGCAAGCTGACAAGGCCGAAGCAATCCGTATTTGGAATTACCCTTACGCTGCACTGGAAGAAGCTGTGGCGAATGCATTATTTCATCGTGATTATCAACTGAGGGAGCAGGTTGAAATCCGGGTTTCACCGGAATCCATCGTGCTGCTTAATTATGGTGGCCCTGATCGCTCTATCCGTCAAGAAGATTTTATCAGCGGCAGGATAAGGCCGCGCCGTTACCGCAACCGCCGTTTAGGAGATTTTTTAAAGGAACTCGATTTAACGGAAGGCCGTGCTACAGGTATTCCCACTATTAAACGTGTTTTGGAACGTAATGGCTCTCCTGAACCATCTTTTCGCACAGATGATGAACGTACCTTTTTCGAAGTAGAAATATTTTGTCATCCTGCTTTTAAAAACGATGTTATTCTTATAGATGATGCCCAAAAGGAAGTGGCAAGTAATAAGGAAGGTAATAGAGATGGTAATAGGGATGGTAATAGAGATGGTATTTTGTTATCCCCGAAACAAAAGGAAATATTAAACTTTTGTCAAAACCCCCAAAGCCGGGCAGATATATTCGATCACCTCGGCATTTCGAACCAGCCCAAAAATTACCGCCTGCATATTTTACCACTAATACAAGCTGGTTATATCACTCTTACCGAACCTGATAAACTTTCCAGTAAATATCAAAAGTATCAAACCAGCAATACGGCCCCCGCTACCTGAAATCCTTGCAATAAAATTTATTGGCCGTGAGTTAAAGGGATTTACAGTAGTGCCGTTACATGCTAAAGTTCAATACACTTATCGGTATGGTAGAGCGAATGCTCGTTACGCTGAACGTAGCCAAGCTGATTGGTCAGCAATTTTGTATGACCTATTTTAAACTCAGGAATATTTTGATGGTGATGCCCGTAAATCCAATAATCCGGCGTGGTATCTAAAATCAAATCATCCAATATCGTTGCAAAAGCCTCGTTCAGGTAGTCTCCTTTATATTCTGGAGGATAGTTTTTAAAAGTAGGAACATGATGTGTGATCACTACTTTTTTGCCAGTTGTATCTGCTTCTAAAGAGGAACGTAGAAACGTAAGGCTGTTTGCATGAAAATCATTATAGTCAGGAATTTGAAAGCGCTTCCCATCATAACTAATTTGATAAAAATCATTCAGGCTACGTTCTATCCGCCAGCCATTTAACAAGCTGATGGACGACCACAATGTCGAAAATAGCAACTGATGCGCGCCAATTTCTTTAACCACATTATTTATTAGTGACACATTACTTTTAATCTTTTCTTCAAATGACCCCGATCTGTTTGAAATATCACTTTGATAGTATTCGTGATTCCCTGGTATCCAATAGGTTGCTTCAAAGTGATCGCTGATATAATCAAAAAAGTCCTTTTGTCTGTCTATCCTGGTAAACAAAGTAATATCGCCAGCCAATATCAAAATGTCGCCTATGGGCTTAATGGGGTTAGCTTTTATATAGGCTTCATTTTGGGGGAACTCTAAATGAAGATCGGAGCAGTACTGTAAAATCATGGCGTTTCAAAATTAGAAAAAGGGCGCTTTAAAATCAATATTCAAGACAATTATCTGACTTAGCCTTTTAAATTCACTTATTTGTATTGCTTTTAAATTGGAACGATATTAAAATAAGTTGACATAAAAATTACCATTACAGCAATACCTAAGCATTTCTATTGATTGAATTTATTATATTTGCAATATAATTTGCTGCCCGCAAGATGGCAAACTTTTGTAAAGTTTGTTTTGGGCCCTACAGAAAAGACCGGTTATCATGATGCCGGCATTTTGTCTTCTGTATTGTTTCGTGACTTGACACCGAAGCAATTTTTTCAATATTTTGCCTCAATTACCCCCTTGATTTTTGTTGTGGAGATTCTGATGAATGTGACCACTCCATTCCGGCGCAAGCTGACCACCCATTCCGGGCGAAACTGACCAGGGCATTCCGGGGGAAATTGACCACCCCAAACGCGTAGCAAATGCTGTAGAAGTAACCATCTTTTTGAGGGCAAAGACACCTTCGTAAAGCATGGCCAACTTAACAATCAGCATGAGTAAGATTAGAAAGATACTAAAGATGTACAGCCAGCAGCGGGCGATAATGACCATAGCTGCCCAAGCCGATGCATCGAGAAACACCGTAAAGAAGTACATAGCAGCTTTTAATGACAGCGGCTTTACCTTTGAAGAGGTTAACGCACTGAACGACAAAGAGCTGGAAGATTTGTTCGGTAAAAGCAGGGAACACCCGCCTAACGCACGTATGCAGTCCATGCTGCGCTGCTTTCCCCACGTCGATAAAGAACTCAAACGAACTGGCGTTAACCGGCAGATGCTATGGGAAGCCTACTATAAAGAGTTTCCTGACGGCTACCAATACAGCCAGTTTTGTTTTTATTATAACCAATGGAAGGCCAGAGTAAACCCGACCATGCACATGGATCACAAGGTCGGTGACAAGCTGTACGTTGACTTTGCCGGTGAAAAGATGAGCTATACGGACAAGGAAACCGGGGAGATCATACCTGTAGAGGTTTTTGTAGCTATTCTGGGTGCCAGTCAGTTAACCTATGTAGAGGCTGTTATGAGCCAGCAAAAGGAAGACTTTATAGCGGCCTGCGAGAATACCCTGCACTTTATCGGCGGCGTTCCCGCCGCCATTGTACCGGATAACCTGAAAGCTGCAGTAACCAAAAGCAGCCGCTATGAACCTACCCTGAACGAAACGTTTGAAGACTTCGCCGACCATTACGGTACAACCATTCTACCAGCGCGGGCGTACCGCCCGCGCGATAAGGCATTGGTAGAAGGTGCCGTTAAGATCATTTATACCAAGATCTACGCCCCTTTAAACAAACATGTCTACCATTCTTTAACAGAACTCAATACAGCGATCTGGCAGGCCCTGGAAGTCCATAACAGCCAATTGCTTAAAGGTCGCAACTACAGCAGAAAGCTACAGTTTGAAGAGATAGAGCGCCAAACTCTGGCACCACTGCCTGTTCTGCGCTACCAGTTCAAAAAGCAATTCCAGGCCAGGGTGATCAAGAACGGCCACGTTAACCTCGGCCCGGACAAGCACTATTACAGCGTTCCTTACCGCTATATCGGCAAACGGGTCAAGCTGTTATACTCGCGCACCATTGTAGAGATCTACTCCAACTATGAGCGTATCGCATTGCACCCTCGCAATAAAAACCCTTATGGCTATACCACTGACAAAGAGCATATGGCCAGTACCCACCGCTTTAAAAGTGACTGGACACCAGATATGTTTTTGGATTGGGCAGCCTCCATTCATGAGGATGTCAGGCTGTATATCCTTCAGATACTGGAACGTAAACAACACCCGGAACAGGCTTACAAGTCCTGCCTGGGGGTACTTGGCTTTGCTAAAAAAGCAGGGAATGAACGGTTAACAGTGGCTTGCCAGCGGGCATTGAGTTACGGCGTCTATAACTATAAAACGATACAAACCATACTGGAAAACAAGATGGATAACTATGAGGAAAGCTTATTTGCCGATGAGTTGCCTATGCCTGATCATGGTAATATCCGGGGAGAAGACTATTACAAATAACCATTTAAAACAACAATAACATGAACACAAGCACCTTAGACAAACTGCGGAAGATGAAGTTCTTCGGCATGTTCCATGCCTTTAAAAGCAGCATGGAAACCGGTAAAACAAATGAGTATACAGCGGATGAACTACTGGCCCACCTGGTGGAAGCTGAATGGGATGACCGGCAAAACAGGCGTATTGAACGCACCATCCTTTATGCCAAGTTCCGCTATAAAGCTGCTATAGAGGACGTTCATTACCATGCTGACAGAAGTATCGACCGCAACCAAATCATGCGCCTGGCGGACTGTACGTTTATTGACCGCTTCGAGAACCTGCTGATCACCGGAAGCACCGGTATCGGTAAAAGCTATGTGGCTTCTGCTATAGGCTACCAGGCCTGCATATTGGGCTACCGTGTATTATACACCAGTACGCCCAAGCTATTCGCTAAACTGAAGATGGCAAAGGCAGACGGCTCCTATATCAAGGAGATCGCCAAGCTTGAACGGCAGCAACTGCTGATACTGGATGACTTCGGCATCCAACCTTTTGACGCACAAAGCAGGGCCGCCCTGATGGAGATCATTGAGGACCGGCATGGAAAGACCTCGCTGATCATTACCTCACAACTGCCGGTTAGTAAATGGTTTGAAGTAATTGGTGAAAAAACGATTGCTGATGCTATCCTTGATCGGATCGTTCATGATGCACACCGTATAGAACTGAAGGGGGAATCTATGAGAAGAAAACGTAGTGTTGAACCGGAAAACAACCACTAATGAAATTACCTTTTAAATAACTATTTTTGTACATGCTTTTATAGCATTTGCTGCAACCCAAAAGTCAGCTAACCCAGTGGTCAATTTGGCCCGGAACAGGGTGGTCAACATCTCCATAATATACACCACCTAAAATTACGATTTTTGCCCTCAAAAAAAATAAAAATCCACAAACATCTTTACGTTACCTAACAAATAATCCATATATTTCTGTATTATTCTTGAAATTATTGGAGAAATTATGGCTTTTTCTTAATTATGTCGCGTAGCCTATCGGTTACTATTTGTTTTGCTATCAATTTTTTTTCTAAATCTTCTGCCTTCTTTTTTAAATCATCAATAGTTATTTTATTTAAGTCTTTAATATTAATATTTTTCAGTTTCTCGATAGCCACAATAGTATTGGTAAGTTCCTTCTCAAACTCAGGCTTTTCTAAATCATAATGGCTAAAAGGGTTCATTACAGTACTACGATGTGTTTCAATCTCCTTTACCAGTGCGGGATCTAAATCAGTCTGCTTTGTAATGGCTTCCCAAAAGTCCTCTGTTTTGAAATCCTTTTGTCTAATTTTATAGCTAACCTGTAGCACTTTCTTCTCACATATATTCATCACAATACGTTCAAATTCTGTACGAATATAAACGGCTGATGCTTTATTATCCTTTTCTAATAGATAATATTTGGCCTTCTCAATATAACCGAGCGTGTTTTTAATAATAGGGAACTCGAAATCTTCATCTATTAATTTTTTAGAATAAATTTCAATGTAGTTCCATTTTTCACTTCCAAAGTAATTGCTAACTAAATCGAACCATACTTTATCATAAGTGGTCATTACTATTTGAAACTGTTCACTTTGCTTTATATCAATAAAATGATTTTTTAAAATAGAAAGGAGTGGCAACCTATTACTCATGTCTAAACCTATCAATAAGTCATCAAGGACTAAAATTTTAAGTGCTCCTGTTAAAGGATTTACCTTGATTGATGCCAAGTAGACACTAATTGCAAGTGCTGATAACCTTGCTTCATTTAAAAAAAATTGGTGTTTTGGTATATGTTTTTTTACGAATTCAATCTCTAAATCGATATTGTTGCCTATGATCCCTCTTCTCCCTGTGTACTCAACTTTATCAAAATTTAACTTGATAATAATATTATTCCCGAAATAAGACATAAATGTATTTACATCCTTCTCTATATCCGCAAGAAGTATTTTAAGACCGGGGTTGAATTTATTTTTTAAATAATCTCTTATTGCGTTTTGCTGCTTTTTGGTTTGTTTCTTATTATAAATGTCATTGTAAATATTATCCCATTCTCGCCCAATTTCCTCGGTAGAAAAACGATTAATCGAGTGGTACAAAATTTCTTTAACTAAGATTTTAAATAAATTGACGTTTGAATCGTGATCAATGTGAGTTTTCAACAAACTCCTATAATCGAAAAAACCTTTTACTTTATTTGCATTAGCTATAAGCGACTTATCGCCGCTAATAATTTCCTTATTAACGGTGTCAACTTCAAATTCCTGCGTTACGGTCGCGTCTGCATTTTCCCTGATTTTTATGCGTATGCTTGCTGTGTTTTTCTGAGAGACTGGAATAAAAATATTCTCTTCTACTTCGACTTTTCCTATTGATGCTTTAAAGAAACTTTGCAATGCTGTAAACAAAGAACTTTTACCACTGCCGTTTTCTCCATATACCATTAGATTCTTTCCACCCTTATCTAAAGTTATATGGTATTCACCATAGAATGCACGGTAATTTTTAATGTATATGTCCGTGATTCTCATTGTTTACCCTCAATTATAGCAATTTCTAGTATAGAGCTCATATAAAATAAATTTACACGCACGGGATGTTCCTTATCATTCATTCTATCAAATACGCTAACGATGCGATTTAATTTTTCCTCATCATCAAGATTATTTAGTGATGGCAACGTTCCAATATTTTTTATTATTTCACGTCTGTTTTTGGCAATTAATTCCGGAAAGTATAGCTCGTAGACAATGCCGTTTATGACTTGTTCAAAGTAAACTGGCATAAGTTGTTCATTTACACTTAGCAGCGCCTGTGATTTTAAGAAAATTATAGATTGAACAAAAAAAGATAGTTCCTCAACGTTCGATATTTTGCAAATTGGTATTTCAGATAAGGGTGTATAATATAACTCTAACGTTTCACCCTTTCTTTTTCCTCTATTATATAGCCAAAAATATACAAGCTTACTATTGAGTATAGCCACAAGGGCTTCTATAGTTAAATTAGATATGTTATTTTCTAAAAGTGATATGTAAAACACATCTCTGCTCGAATACACTGGATCTTTAGCGAGTGCAAACGTATTTGAGTTTGATCGATAAGGAGCTATTATTTTGGCTGAACTTTCAAAAATTTTAGCTTCGCGAGGTCGATGAAGTGAATACCAGGGCCAATTTGGCTCATCGTATCTTAAAATCTGGTCATCTAATATTGGTTTATAGGGTTTTAAATATTGAATTAGGTTAGGGATTTTACTCTCCGGAATATTCCACCCTATATATAAAAGAAAATCTTCTGAAAATGAGTGGTCATACTTATGAATATTGGAGTTTTTAATATAAGGCTTGACAAGTCGTAATTCATAGTCAGTTAATTGCGACTTCAAAATGTCAATTTCTTTTTTACTAAGCACAAACACACCTTTACCTTTGACGTAATTATTTGTTGGGAATTGCTCAATGTGTTTATCAGTAATTCTACTTATAGTAATGTCACAACCGGAATTTATGGAAGCCAGTTTTTCTAAAGTGTCTGAATTTGATGATATTTGTTTAAAGATGCCTTCGTAATTGTCGGGGCCTATATGACCAATTCGTAAATAAAGTTTGGGCCCGTCAAACAACTGATCTAACTCAAAATCAGCATAATTGGATTTACTATCGGTTCCGTTAAGTATATTCCTTAATATTTCCGCGCCGGTCTCATTTTTACGATTAACATTGGTGATTCTTGTCGGATTTTTTGATACCTGTTTTTTTAAAAAAGTAATCATATTATGCTGCCCCAATGCAGAATCGAAAACTTTAAATTCATTGAAATTTATAACACTTAAAACTGTTGTATCATTTTTAATTTGCTCCCTAAGTTTAAATGCTCCATCTGCTGTTGGAAAATAATTTGTCGTTATGAAATTGGTAGTTCCGCCTGCTTTGCATAATTTAATAGCTAAATGAAAGAAAAAATAAAATAAGTCCATTTTAGCTAGGTAAAAGTCTTTCATAAATCCCAGCTTTATTTGGTGAAACTTTTCTTTATTCCCTTTTTCACCAACATATGGCGGGTTACCGATCACGATGTCAAAGCCCACATGTTGGGTAATCTTCTCATTGAGGACTTCCGGAAAATTTAACTTCCAATCAAAAAAATCTAAGGGTTCTTCTCCAGTGAAATTAGACAATATCTTTATTGAATTGCTTAGGTTATTCTCAACTATTAGGTTATCAAGATTCTTTTTTAAGTCTTTTGCGGTCGGTGCGAATCCGCCCAATTTTGGATTACTCTGCTCAAATGAAATCTTTGTGAGATTTAATTGATTTAGAAGAACAGTTGCCTTTAATTTTTCAATATCTTTTTTTAGTTGATTTTTTTGTCCACTTGCCTTAAAATAATTGGCTTGCTTGGTCTCTAATAATTTAAGTTTGGATTGTTGATCTGCAATAATTTTTTCTACCGCCGAAACATTCTTGCTCTTAATATTCCAATCTATATCAATTACTTCATCATTGAACTTGCTAACTAAGCTATTTCCAACGACAATCTTATAATCTAAATTTGGGAGCGCTTTAGGTTTTGGTTCATCTACAATTAAACTTAGCCAAAAACGCAATCTCGCAATATCTACGGCTCCCTTCTCAATGTCCACGCCATATATACTATTTTGGATAATATCACCTTTAACATCCGCCGGGTTCCATTTTTTTTGAGTTTCGTAAGCTATAAGCTCCTTTATTGCAAATATTTCCTGTAATAAGCCCATAGGAAAGGCACCGCTGCCTATTGCTGGATCACAAATTTTAACTACATCCAATAATTTATCAATGTTTTGTATTTGTTGGTTTGAACAAGCATGGACATTTTTATTTTTTACGATTGCTGATATTTTAGCAAGATCCAACGGTTCGTAGTTTAAGGTCGATTTAGTGCTGAGATGTGTTGAAAGATATTCAATTATGCTTTCTTGACACATATAATGAACTATTTCCTTTGGCGTATAAAAAGCGCCGGTGTCTTTGTTATATTCCAGCAGGTTTTCAAAAATGTGCCCAAGCATTTCTGGATCAACTGCAACAGTGTGGTCGTCTGGGCTATCTTCAAATACAGTAAAGTTAAATGAATTTAGAAAGTCAAGAAAGCCCCGGTGCTTAGGATCATCTTCATTGTCAGGATTATGAAACAATAGGGGTTTGAAAGTAAGTGTATAGTTATCATGGGCCTCTTTATCAAATAAGCCTCCGTTTAAGAATGGAATTTTAACAAATGTGCCATCCGGCATTTCAAAATCATCGTTTTTCCTTTTTCTATTTTGGGTTTCATTTTGGTTGAGAGTTTCGAAAAATAAAACAGACAGCCAATTAGGATAAAACGTTTCATCCCCCCCGCTTTTAGCAAATAATGAAAAAATAAAATTTTTGTCTCCATCATAGTATTCTTTACTGCTTGCACCCAGCCAGCCTTTTTTTTGTACAAAGTATAGGAATACAATACGCCCTAATAATTTCTTTGTAAAATCTCTTACCGCTTTATCGTCATTTTTAAAATATGATTTTATAAAGTTTGTTTCTTTACTTAAGTAATTAATAAAATTTGAATAGTGTAGAGTATATTCATCAAAAAAAGCCTTGCTTAGTTTTTCGACAGAAAAAGCCTTAATTAATGCTCCAAATTCGATGCTTCTTTCTGTACTTAAAATTTCAAATCGCTCAGCTGCCGTCTTACATGTTTCGTTGGGCCCCAGTAAATAGGTGTATCTTTTGGAATTAGTAGTTTTTTCTTTAATTCCCGAATCAGTTAACACGCTATCTTTTGCGATAAGAGTTAATCGCCAAACATCCTTATTAATGGGGGCAATAAAATTAACTAAAGCCGCTTGTCCTGCGGTAAGTAATTTTCGTACATATTGTTGTATGGCTACTTTACTATGTTCTAAACGGACGGTCGGCTGTAATACAATTTCATAGCAGATAATTTCAGTATTATCATCCAGTCTGATGTTGCCAAAAATTGAAACTTTATCAATAACAATAGATTCAGCCTGGTTAAGTATTGTAGGTGCAATAATTTCATTTGCATACAATGAAAACCCATTGCCAAACACCGGACTTAATATTTCCTTTGCGAACAGCAGCCTATCATATGGTTTATGTAAGGCGTTTTGTAATTGTAAGCGGTTTGCTGGCATGTTAACTAAAGCTTTGAGTTAATACAATTTTGGGATTTATGATACCTATTGTTGTTTTGCTATTTTTTTTATTTTCGTCGGTGTTAAGACTTAAGTCATACCTATCCAAAACCTCAATAAATAGTTGCTCGACTAATAATACTGGTTGTTTTACCAACTTCATATTCACAATAAAAAAATCATTAATTGATTTGGGTAACCCTTTGCTCGCAAAAGTTCCTTTCTTAATTAATTCAATAACCCGCTGTAAAGCCATCCTCTTTTGTTCGGTCGGGGCAACCTTTATAATAGCATTAATATTAATAATAGCTTTGTTTTCAGCCGGGCTTAAATTCTTTTTCGATACCGATTGTATATTTTCTTGGTTCTTTTCAGCTCTAAAATAGTTTAATCCAGCTAAAGTTTGCTCATGATGTTGGCTATGTAAAGTAATCGGAATTTCTTCTGGAGTTGCTTTATATATTTTTACTGCTTGCAAAAAGTTAAGTTCTATTGTATTGAGTTCGGGTGTTACAAGACAAAAAATGCCGGGATGGTTTTTACTTTTAAGGTATGCAATAGATGTATTGGCCAGCGGATAGTTGATTTCTATCGCTTCCGTATCTATCAATGTTATTTGTTTTCCAGGCAATGCCTTTCGACCACACCGCGCTTTATTCGGTATTTGCTCTATTTCTGCGAAACGCTTTGTGTTTTTCTTTTTAAAATCTCTTAATTCGTTTAAATAAGTTAAGATCTCGCTTTCTTCTTTTTGAATTTTATTTCCAAATAGGCCGTTGCCATCTTCGTTCATCTCCTCTAATAAAGAAAATATCTTATTATCTTCTCCAAATGCCGTATGAAAAGCTTGTAATTTTCGAAGTGCGTTATTAACTAAGTTAATTTTAGCATCGCCATGCGTGGAAGGGTAGAAATTATATACATAAATTCTTTTGGCTCTACTTCCTATTCTATTTACACGTCCAATTCGTTGCATTAGTCGAGTAGAATTCCAGGGTACATCGTAGTTAACAATGATGTTACTTCTATGCAAGTTAATACCTTCCGCCAATACCTCAGTGGTTATTATGATTTCATAATCATTTTTCCAGTATTGATCTTCTAAATTTGCGTCAAAATTCTCTCTAAGAATATTTTCGACGGCTTTCCTGTTATCTGCACTTACAGTTAATATCCGGTGTTTTGTAGTAGAAGATAATTTTTTCGATAAATCAATAGCTGTTTCTTTACTTTCAGTAAAAATCACCAATTTTCCACTTGGGTTCTTTTTAATATTAAAAAACTCGTTATCAACTTGATCCGCAAACTGTATAAGCTTCGGGTCTTTTTTAACATCCGCCCACCTTGAAACCAAGTCATCAATTCGATTTTTATCCTCCTGTAATAATTTGATGAATTTTTTATTGAAAGACTCTTTTTTGAATTCCTTATTATTTCCTCCTCGTTCATTGATCTTAGCTTCAATTTGATCGAAACTGAACCCTTCTTCCATAAGTTTGTTTATATCCAAATCAGGGGCAATAAAAATTCTGTCTTCTTCAAACATTCCAATCATATTGTCAATTGCCTTTTGCAATCTGCCTATTGATTGTTTGAAAGCAAAAAAGCTACTTTCTAACCGTTTTATCAGTAATGTCTTCATTATAGCAGAAAGTCTACCGGAAATTGATTTTACGTTTCCATATATTTCTTGATCTTCTTTATTTAATAAAAACTCTATTGCACGATAACGATAATATCCAAATCCATCTGATTCATTTCCAAATTCGTCAAGGCCCGTAATTAACGATACTGTTTCATAAAAGAGTGTACTTAAATTTTGATCCAATTCATAGAAAAGAGGGATTGGGTCACCAATTTTCGGGAAAATGATATTTTGTTCTTTCATATCTTCCAAGTACTCTTGGTTGTTCTCAATATCTGTTCTCGTTCTCCTGATAACTAAGGGTTCAACAACATCATCTCTTAACTTCTGAAACAATGATTTTAACTTATTTACATTAAGTTTCTTTTCACTCGCTAATTTTTTATACTGTTCGTTTAAGGGTTTAAAATATTCCTGGAGATTTCTAATATTTTCAAGCGTGCCATTGCGCCTGTCTTGAAATAAATATAATTGATTTTCAATATCTTGCGGACGATTGTTTAGTGGTGTTGCTGAGATTAATATAACTTTCTTACGAATATCACCTGTTTCTGATGGTCTTGAACGTGGCATTTTACAAATCTCTTGTAAGTCTATATACATCTCGGTGTAGTCATTTCTAAACTTATGCGATTCATCAACAATAATTAAATCAAACTTATCAGCATTTGAATAAGTGTAATTCCTCTCATCAATTACTTTCTTAAGACTTCCCAGCGTTATAAATTCGAAATGATTTTTTATTTGAAATTCTTCTGTTGTTCTTCTCCAATTGGCTTCTAATGCAGGTGGTACAACCACCAAAACTTTTGAATGAGTACCGTTTTCGTAGATAAACTTTTTAATCACCATGCAGGCAATTATTGTTTTTCCCAAACCTACAACGTCGGCTAAAATAAAACCATTATGTTTCATCATAATTGCGTACCCTTGATTGGCAGCATCAGATTGGTACTTTAAGCGCATAAATTTATCCGGCAATAACAATTCAATGTTATAAGGGTCATATTCAACTCTTTTACCAAAATACTCTATGAGCATTTTTATATAAAGTTCAAATGGCGTAAAATCATCTCTTAAATAGGTGCCTTTCTTTATTTTTTCAATTTCTGCATGAAGAATAGGAACTGATTGGTTCCATAATTTTTCAAATTCATCCGTCGCAAATTTTACATCATCATAATCTCTGAGGCTGACATTAAATTCGTAATTAGAATCAGGATTGGCACCAAGCCCGGAGTCCGTTAAATTTGAAGAGCCGGTTATAACCTCGCAAGGCGCATGTTCATTAAAAGTTACCGGACGAAATATATAGACCTTGGCATGTATTTTTTTTGATGGATGTGCTCGTAATTCAATTTTACCATCAGTTAAATCTGTTATAAATTGAATGATGCCCCGCTCAGTAATTTCATCATATTCGGCATCTTGGATGTTCTTGATTGTATCATTAATAAAATCTGCTTTTGTGTCTTCTGGATTATCAAGATAAAGCTGCCCTCTGTCATGATGCTTTTTTATTAATTGATCAACGTTAATTCCAACTAATATTCTAATTTTTGGAATCTTGTCCAAAAAGGCTCGAACTTTAAAATAGCCAGACGTTCTAAAATAACCGACTAAAGCATCAAAATGCCTGATACTTTCAATATTAGAAAAAACTCCCTCAAATTTCTTTAAGAGGCTGTTGTCATCCTGATTTGTAAAAAACTTTGTGGACATTGATAGTAATAAAGTAACATTCCTTTTAAATAAAACTGTCTTGTTTTGACTTTAATAGCCAAGTAAGGAATAGCATCAAATATAGTTATCTCGAAATAATAAAAGTATTAATAACCAACTACGTCGGAAATTATGTGCATTGGGCGAAAGCAGGTGTGTTATGAGCAATAGCGAATTTCACTCCTGCCAGCGGCTGCGAGGCTGACGGCGCAATGAAACCCGGCGCGACAGCGCGAGGTGCAATGAAGCCGCCTGCCGTAGCTGCATTGTTCCAACAGGTGTACATGTCGTTTTTCTTTCAGCAGCAAAGCCGGACGATTGATCAACCGTCCGACATGCTACTTTGGGTGCTTAGCAGTTCCATCTTAACGGTTAACAGTTTTTAGATGCAAAGCGAGCGTATGCCCGCCTGCCAATACCACTGAGGCTGTCAACTCTTAATATCCTCTATATATTGCTTGTAAATACTTTCTGCAACCTTATTGAATTTTGTTACCTGCTTTGATAGTATTCTCACCGAATCTCCGTCAGGATCAAATGAACTATTATATCGTGATTGTGAATAGGCGTTTTGTAGCAATTGATATAGTTGCCCCCCCTCGGTGGTAGTAAGTTCAAAGACTTCCTTTAATTCATCAGTAAACAACAAGGTTAGTTTTAACAACCTTGATAAGTTATGCATTTGTACCCGGTAGCCTATAACGGCTTGTATAATAGCTTTTAAAACACTTTCAACAGATTGATGCAAAAGAAATGCGGCAAGCCTGAAATTGTTATCTGCCCTGTATAATTCTGCACCCTTCAAAAATTCGCTGCCCTGTTTACCCCACCTTTCCCAATTGAACTTAGCTCTTTCTAATAATACCTCCTTAGTTATTCCTTGATGCTCTGGCAATATTAATTCATGCGACTGATATAAAGCAAATCCTTTTTCCATAACAGTTGACCAAAACCGCCTGCCGATATTTAATGCTTCTTTTGCACTGTTTGCTTTATGGACGATGGCGTGTACATGAGCAAGGTACTGGCAATTATCTTCAATCTTATTGCTGATTTCATGCTCTGGCGTTTTTTCATCATCGCTAACAAGGATAAGCAGATAAAATGTAAACGGCTTGGGGTGCGTTCCCAAATGAATAATCATTTGAACCTTTGGACAACGGTTCACAATCAGGCTTTTGATTTCTTCTAAAGCCAATTTTTCGGCTGCTGTTGGTTTGGGACTTATTGTTCTTATCTCAATTGGTTCGGTGGATGTTTCGTTTAAACTATTTTCAAGCTCGTTCCGCTTTAGTTGTGGGCGACCACCCTCTCGTTGGTAGATTAACCATGCTGCCGAATACAGCTTAATTAAATTCTCGTAAACATTAATAACCTCACCTGCATATAAGGACTCGACATCTGCATTATTGTAAAGGGCTACATGGGACCACTCATGTAATTGATCCCTATATTCCTGTGGTGAGATTTTTTTAAAGACTTTCTTAACGGCCTTGTAGGGTTCAAGTTGTTCTTTTAAGGATAGGTTTTTAGGATAGTATGCCCATTGTTCTTTTTCTTCCACCAATTGTTCCTCGGTAACCTTATCTTGTTGGTAGGAGAACCTTTTGTAATTGATAAATAGCAGGTACATAGCTTCCAAAATCCTTAAATTCAGGTCATATATAAAAAGCAGTGTACCTGGGCCATGACGTTTTTCATTGTAATGCTCATCATTAACGACATAATAACGCCATTCCTTTAATCGCCTGCCGTGACCGTTTACGGAATCCGCACTAAAGAAATCAACGACTACTGACATTGGATTTTCAATTTCGTAATGACGAAGTGTTTTAGGGTAATGTTCCCAGGGTGCATAAGGTTCGTTGTTCATAATGCTCTTCTTACACCGGCCTCCATTAACCGGCAAAACAAAAGAATAGTGAAACGTCACTGTACCGAACCATAAGCGATTGTACTTTACAATAAAGCCGTTGTATTCTAGGGATCGCATATATCCAAATCGGTTGTTAAAAACATTCTTTTAGGCTGCTTTTTGATAGTTTTCAACATACATTTCCTGCCTTTTAATTAAAGAGAACATGCGTAAGATCAGTTTAAACTTTATGTTGTTTAGTACCAACTGCCAGCATTTGGTTTCCAGTTTACGGTTTGCATATCCGCGAATCTCGGGATCATGAGCTATAGCCACTTTGGCAGCTTGGTTCAGCTCTTGCTTGAGTTCCCTGTTTGCCAGAACGCTTACACGCATTCTTCCTTTGATACTGGTTCCTGAACTATTCTCGAATGGCACCACCCCCACGTAAACTGCATATTTTCTTGCGTCAGTGAAACTTGTAAAGTTTTCTGTATATGCTATCGTCATCCAGGCATTGATAGGTCCGATACCCTTAATGCTTGTTAGAATTCTATAGTTTTGGAGAAAAGCTGCATCTAATCTAATTAGCAAAATAATTTCTTCTTGTAACTGAAGGATATGTTTACGGTTGGTCTTGATCTTATCCTTAGAGATCCGAACTATAGCATCTTTGCTGTGAACGTCATACATGTGATTACGCTCTTTGATCGTTGCTGCCAATCCAGCACTCTCTCTCACAAGCCGCTTACGATAGGATAGTAATTGCCTGAGCAATAGTATATTCTTATTCAATGGCTTATCAGGTTTCAAGCGCTTGATCTTTTCCTCGCCATACTGACTTATCCTAAAAGAATCAACTTTGTCATTTTTACCCCTGGCCATACCCAATGATTTTTTGATTTCCAATGGAGATAATCTGCAATAATCGATTGCTGCAGATTCACAGAATTGGATGAACCGGTATTCGTACCCGCCTGTATGTTCCATCACGATAAATGTGCTTAATAAGCTAATCTTATTCAGTTTACACCACTTTTTTAAATCGTTAAAGCCAACACTATCATTACTGATCTTCACATGTAAATGCCTGTCTGCACAACTGATGTCAAGGGTTAGTTTTGAAACGTCTACACCTAAAATTACTTCGTACTTCTTCATGTTTTTTTATTTAATGAAATAATTGCCATTTGCCAAAAACCTTTGATGTATCAAGGATAATATTCTAGCTGGGCCTTGGGCAATTATAAAAGGTAGGGGACTAATACAACTTGAAGTTCTATTTAACTATTTTGTACAAAAGTGCACCCCTACCATTTATATTAACGTAATCCACATTCTTATTAGTTCTTAACACCCCCCTGCACCCCCCATTACAATAACAGTAAAATACAACTACGTTGCTTTCAGGAAGAACAAAGGTTTTGTACATTTACATTTTAACAATACATTTGACTTATGGCAGAACCAACCTTACATATCGGCAGAAAAATCAGTAAGGTCCGTGAATTAAAAGGAATGAAGCAGGAAACGCTGGCTTCGGAATTAGGTATAAGCCAGCAAGCTGTTTCTAAAATTGAACAGAGTGCGGATGTTGATGGTGAAGCATTAGAAAAAATCGCGAAAATCTTAGGGCTATCGTCTGAAGCTATTAAGAATTTCAGTGAGGAAGCTGTATTTAATATTATTGGTAATACATACCATGATAATTCGGCTTCGTTGAATTATCAGTGTTCATTCAATCCAATTGATAAGATCGTTGATCTTTACAATGAAAAGGTTGCATTATTGGAGCGTCTTTTACAAGCTGAAAAAGAGAAAAATGAACTTATAAAGTCAAAATAGTACCTTTCAATCTAATTTTTTTGGTATTATTTCTATCCCTGCAAACGATTTAAACTATCGACTACAAAAGCAACAATGCAAGCAAACTAACCGCCAAAAAATGTTTCGAACAGCTAAATAAGTTTCGATTCAAGAGGAATTGAATAGTAGTTAATCCTTTAACAACTTCAATTGCACTGGCAAATTATAAAGTTTGGTATATTTCAATTCAAAATCGTACCAGTCCTTAGAAACATTCATTACATCGTTTGCATCTTGTATAATGCCCGCAAGCATCTCAATACCCTCATCAGTAAAGAACTGGAATAATTTGAATTTTTTAATATGACCACTTAGGATTGGATTTTCAATGGCTAATAGCGTCGGCACTGCATCAGAACCATACCTACTATAAATGTATCTTTTTATATCTAATGCGACTACTGGCGGCTTTATAAAAGAATTTGGGTCCAATTTATCCCACTTTCGAAGCTTGTACATCCTTTTAAAAAATGGATTAGTGTTAGGAAACATGGCTTCGTATTCTCTTGCCTGACTTTTAACCAAATCTTTTATTTCTTTTATAGTGAACTTTAAGCCGCTTCTTAGTTGATGCTGTTCGAGTTCTATATCAAAATTTTTCTTTGGTAATAATTCATTCGATTTAAACAACAAGTCTTGTTGCTCTTGCCTATCAAAAATCTTTTTTAACTCCTTGTCGACCTGGCCGTTTTGCAGGTTTTTGTCTTTCTTTTTCGCCATCTCAGTTAATATTGTAATTGTAAATTTCTTTTATTAGTAATGTCCTTTATTGGTTTGAATGCCTTGAAATCCCCAAATTCATAAAAGTTAAATGGCTCTAATGAAAGATCAAATTGAGGTGTCATTTGCTTGTGGAACCGCGAGTAATTCTTATTATCTCTACTGTAAAAAGTATAGATAATACTTGGGTGAACATGGTTCTGTTCTGCAAAGATCTTTACATATCGCGGTTCGCTTATATGAGGCAATATTTTTTCCATTTTATCGTCTGAAAAAAGATACTGGCGGGCAAAATTATCAGCCTCCGCCTCATTGATATTTATTGAATCAGTTTCGCCAGTAATATGATATTTTTCTTTCCGAATTTCATCCCAATCGTACAGTACATGGAAAATTTCGTGGATTAATGTAAACCAAATTGTTGCGTAATAATCTGTGTATTTTGTGAGGACGATACAAGGCTTATCCCTATACGCCAATGTTGCACCTTTTATATGCAAGTCAGTATTGAATTTTGGCACCACTATTAACGTAACGCCAAATTTATATAATGCTTTAGCCACTAATTGCAATCCATTTTCCAAGTTCATGGAGTGCCATCTTATTTGGGGAAAGTAATCTATTAGTCCTTCTCTATCATACTCATATGGATTTGGAGTTCTCTCTAAACTTTGCCCAGCCGTTGCATACCAAAACATTAGACTTGATTTACCAGTCAATCTTTTTCCACTGCTGAAAGCCGCCGTAATTTTATATTTAGCATGTTCAAAGACGCTTTTATAGCCAAAAAATGTATTAATCCTTTCCTCAATATGTTCAAAATCATTAATGCCATCTATGAAACCAATTTTTTTCAGTCGAGGTAGGTCGAAGTTGTTAACTATAAAACTCCTTTTCTTAGCTAATAATATGCTTTCGTTATGTGTGTCTGAGATTAGTTTGAAATATTTATTCATCAATTCCTCATATGGAATCTCTAAAAAATTCGATAACTTCAATATCGTTACAAAATCGATTTTTCTTGCTTCACCGGCGAGAATTGAATCGATGGTTTTTTGATCTGCATCTAAAATGTTAGACGCTTGATTTTTTGTTATTTCTAAATAAGAAAGACGCTGATCGAATAATTCCCGTAGCGGGAAAAAATTTACTTTTTCATTTTCAGATAAAATCCTATTTAAAAGAGCATCAATGTCCTTATGCTTATCGTTTTCTTCCATTCGGCAGTAAAAGTTAGATTTTTTTCTAAACAAAGATAGGAATAAGCATTACAGTAATCAATATTTTTATAAAAAGTTTAGATTTTTTTCTAAACTTTTTATAAAAAAGACTATTTGATTAGTATATGAAAGACCTGTTGTAAAGCCACGGGAAATATTTATACATGAGAGGCTTTATTTTTAAATCCCTATTAAATGATTGCATTATTTATCCCTTGTCTTGCTATAAGCGGTGTCCATAGCTATTTGGGTCTTCTTTAATCCCATCTGTCTTAAATAATTCCAAGCTCTTTGATAATGTGATGCCTGTATGTATTTCTGATGCGCACTATAGGCATCAATGGCCTTGCCACTCAAAGAATATAAATAAGTTATAACCACCAAACATATACCCCAGGGAATAAGCCTGCCAAATACTATTTTATAATACTGGCCCTGATTGGTTTCGGGGAACAATAATATCCGTATTTGTTTAGTGATGGATGTTGACCCCTTGCTCAATTTATCATAAATCTGTTTAAGCAAGGTTAATTCGTCATTCTGTTTGATGTTCTGCTTAATTTCCCTTACTTCGGTAAGTATAGTATTTATCGCAATTGAATAGTCAGGGACTGAATTATCGGTAATTTTTGTTACCTGCTTTTCCATCTCTGTATTCTTTTTTACAAGGCTATCAACAATCTCGTCGTTGCTATCCATTCTTTGGTTTAGTTCATCTATTTCTTTCATCTTGATATTCCTCTGCTTTGTTGTTGTTCATTTTTCTTTCGACGCTTTCTTTCCGGGCTATCATCATCGTCTGCAATATTACCAAGTAAGTCACCTAATAAATCCGCTCCTGCTGATAGCGATTGCCTTAAATAGTGGGTTTCCGGCTCCGACTTTAGATAAGTAACCTGTTCGGTAGTTTGCCGACTTTCTCTTTCCTGCTTAGCGTTTTCCAATACTTCCCTTAACTGATTTGCCAAGCTCTTTTCCGGTTTAACCTGCTGTTGCTTTATCGCCTGGCTTAGCTTTGCATAACTTAAACTACGATCTATCTCTGATCCTTTAAATTTATACTCGCCTTTGCTAAAACTGATACCCTGTACCTCGGTGGTACCGCTTCTATATTTCAAGTGGGTAACAATACCCTGCTTAGCCAATACCTGCTTTAGCTCATTGATATTTTTTACTTTTTTGCTGGCTGACCTGATGGCATCAAATAATTCATATTTGATTTTGTCCTCACCTCTAAGCTGCTGGCGGTTGACCCGCTCTTTACCCGGTGAGATATAAAGGCCATGCTTTAGGGTCAACTCTTTTGCTACCTGTACATTCCGTTGTTTTTGAAAATTATCTGAAATGGTTTTGCCATTGTTGCTCACCCGGTTGTAAACGATGTGGATATGCGGATGATTTTTATCCCGGTGCTTTACAATTAGGTACTGCGTGTCCTGTATTTTCATTTTTAGCAGATACTCTTTTGCGATATTTACCATTACCTCATCTTTTAGCTTAGCGGCATCATTCACACTCCAGCTTAAAGCAATATGGCCGACCGCCTTTCCTAAATTTGGATTGTATTTTCGTTGCAGGTTAAAATCATTGATAATCTGATTAACCTGCTGCATTCTTACACCTGCGGCATCCAAGATAACAGCATCATTTTTTTGAACCACATAGCGAATGCACCCGCCAAAGCTTCTACCCGTTATCACTTTCCCTATCATTGTTATTGAGGTGTTTTAAAGTAGTATCTATCTCGTTCAAAATTTTACTGCAATCCCTTACTACAGTTAATAGTCCAAGCTGATGCGCAAGTTTTGTCAATTGATTCAGGTTGTTAGCAAGCTCGGCAAGCATCCAAAGAATGCGCCGCTCATCGTCCGTTAATCTCGGAACTATCTTTGCACTTTTAGCTGCTGCCCTTATCCAACTGCTTGATCGCATCCCCGCAGTCTTAGCTTTACCGTCAATATAAAAGCGCTCTGTCGCCGTCATCCTGATGCGTATAATCAACTCCCGCCTAACCTTTTTCTTTGGCGCTCCACCTTTGTTTTTAGGTTGGTTTACCTCTTGCTTATTAGCTGTCTTCACTGTTGTTTCCATCGGTTAACTCCTTACTCTTTCTTCCTTTTTTTCCTTTTGCAACCATCGGGCGCAAAAGGCAAGTTTGCCCGGTGCCACAGGCATCCGGGATGTTTTTGTGGCAACAAAAACACAAACTTGCTCCTTATCGGCAAATGAGTTTGGTTAACGGCCTCCGGCCGGTATAGACAACTATACAGCTATACCGAAAGCGGTATGCTGCGCCGCCTTTTTACCAAAGCTTCGCTTTGTGTTTCACTCGTTGCCTATCCGATGCTTCGCATCAGATTTGTCTTCTCTGACCTCATTCGCTGTTGTCTTCCAATGGCTTTTTACTCGCCCTTAGCGCGATAAACCTGATACTATGACTATTGGTGAATCCTACAATGACCATCCTTGTCATGGGCCTTAAATTATCTTGGGTCTCTTTTCGCTAAGGCTAAATTTTGAGGTGGCCTCGTCCTTGATTTCCTCTGCCGTTCTTTTACGGCCAGACTTAATCCATTCAGTTAATTCGGAGCGGTAGAAATAAAGGCGCTTCCCGCGCTTATTAACAGGGAGTTCTTTACGGCATACTTTGCTGTAAACGGTCGGGACAGCAAGGTCTAAAAATATTGCTGCCTTGGCAACGGGCATAATTTCGTCCTGCTCCATCGGCTGCTCCTGCCGCTGAAGTAAAAGCTGTTCGATGTTATCCAGCTTATCCTGTATTTTACTTATCGCCTCGGGTAACTGGTCAAATGTGAGTGTGTCTTTCATTGCGCATTAATTTTGTTTAATGCTGCAATTGTAAGTGCTTGTTTTGCAGTGTTACAAGGGGGTAAACCGTAACCCTGCGCTTACCCCCTCATTTTTTTGCTATCTTTTGTTACGGGGAGTAGGCAAGATGAGAAACTGAGTTTCTTTTTGCTCAATTTTCAAGATGGGAGATTTGCATGGACGGGTATTTTCTGACATTAGGCCGGACAAATAACCCTCCGGCAATTCTCTGGGTTCGGACTGTTGGGATAGGTACATGAACTTCGGGGCGATCCATTTTTCCAGGTCGGACTTCCGGCAGCCGACAATCAAGTTAGCATCATAGAGTTGTTTAAAGGCATCGGCCAGCTGGGTTGCAAAGCCACGGAATACCAAAGGGGCTGCGGGTGCCTCATCATATAATAACAGCTTTTCAAGTGCAGCGTGATCTTCAAGAAGAAAATAGGCTTTTAATAAGTCAAACAGTTGCACGGGTGCCCCCTGCTTAAAGGTCGGATAGTAGCCTACTATTTTTGCAATGGCTGCCTGTTCTTCGCTTAGTTGCGGTTGGTAGGTAGTTTCCTGTACTACTATTGCCGGTTGGGTTATTTCTTTCGCTTCGTTAGTGTTTTGGATTTCTGCCGGAGCTTCTTCAACCTTTGCCGCTTCCTGCCCCGTTAGTTGGGCATTCATCCTTTTTTTAAAATTAACCTCGGTTATATTCGGCTTAATAAAATTTTCTGTAGCATAGATCAGTTCCATTAAAAACTTTTCTCGAAGCTTGACAGAATCGCCTAGGTCTTCCGCAAACTTCGCGGTTACTTCTATATCAGCACTGTCAGATTGCAGATTGTTGACAATAAATAAATATTCCAGTCGGACAGAAATAATAAAGGAGCGGTGATAAACCAAATTCATCTCCGAATAATGCTGGTTGTAATTTGTCCAAAATTCCTTAAAGCGGTTGCGGACTTTAGATAATTCCGCCAATTGGAGCAAAATAAGGTCTTTGTTTAAGATTAGCAGGTCTAAAAAGGCCATATCTTTTAATACCCTGAGTTCGCTTCTGTAGGAAAAGGAATCGTAATATTGGGTTTCGTAGGTCAGGTCATAAGTTTTAACATGCTTCTTTTCGTTCGTTCCCCATTCCAGTTGAATATCATCCTCAATAACACGTAGGTCGAATGTTTGGATGCGGATTAGAAATTCTTTTAGATGCTGCATATTTGGTAATGAAATCAAGCCTTTTACTATAGTCAGATTCCTTTAAAAAACGCAACCATGCGTTTTAAAAGCATAGACAACCCAGCTAAAATCAGCTATCATAATGGATATACCGCTGATATTGACCACCTGATTCCGGCGGAATGTGACCAGTGATTCCGCGTCAAATTGACCACCCCATTCCGGGGCAAACTGACCAGGCATTCCGGGCCAAATTGACCAC
>NZ_SBIW01000010.1 GCF_004054195.1 Mucilaginibacter gilvus
GCGCGTAACGTAAAACTTTTTGAGTATACTAACATGGCAATACAGTACCTGGCCATAGTAGCTAAAATTGAACAGAAACAAGAAGAACTGGACCGTATAAAAGCGCAGATAGCAAGTGAAAATGTACCCGGGCTAATTACTTACAGAAGTTTTATGTACGCCCTGTACCAGGATTTTAAAAGCTTTGTGCTAAAGTATATTTACCAGGAAAACCGCGCCTTTATTTATTGGGCGCAACAAGATAACAAGTTGAATATAACCGACGATTCATTCACAGGTTTAGGACTAGCGCATTCTAAACTCAAAGGCGACATTATTACTAAGATAAACACGTATAGCGACCCAAAACAACAACTTACAGATGTTATGATAAAGTTGCTGCCCGATGCCCGGCAAGAGCAATTTCAAAAATTTAAGACCGATAGAACTATCACTTTTAACATACCTACAGATGATGTTAACTTTTTGGGGTGGAGCAATGTGATGCTCACCAATTTCAGGATCTACATCAATGGGGCTAAAATGGCCAGCAACGATAAATTATATGTACAACTACTGCACCAGGGCCATGTTTTAATAGTTGACCCAGCGGGTAAAGTAAAAGATTTTAGCCATAACCGGGTATCGTCGGTTTATCAATATGATATAGTTGACGGCAAAACGCACACAGTTGCAGGCGGCTCGCTTGGTGGCGATACTACTGGCGATAATAGCAAGCGTATTCCGCTAAGCCCGTTTGCAACTTTTACCGTTAACGTGCCGGATAGGTTTAATCCGGAAGCCAATCTGGATAACGTTGACAGTATCGAGATACACTTCGCTGGTTATGCATCTCCAACAAAAGGCTTCAGAAAAAAACGTGCTCTCGCTCAATAGTATAACGCTAACAGTCAACAACCGCCCGCATTACCTGCGGCGTTGTTTGCAAATGCTTAGCCAAGTAAGTGATATAGCGAACTGGCATCTGTACATTGGCCTTGAGCCGGGTAACGAAACCTGCGCACAATTGTGCCGCGATATTGCGTTTATGCCTTGCACCATTTTATACAACTCTCAAAGCTTGGGTGTGCGGGGCAACCCCTATGGTGTTTTACAATACACGTTTAACCACGGCAGCGAAATCAATATTTATTTGGAAGATGACATCATAGTTTCACCCGACATTTGCCACCTTGCCCTTTGGTATAAGCAATTAGTAAGGGAGGATAAGTTATTTGATGTGCGGATTTTTTTTATGAGCTTATTTGTAACCAGCAAGGGCACTGAAGCGGTCAATGAGTTTACAGCAAGCGAGCTATTTTCGCCATGGGGATTGATCATTAACCGGTATCAATGGGTAAATCTTGTAGAGCCTTGCTGGTGGAATGATAACCACAATTATCCATGCGAGCAAGACTGGACGTTGAGCCTGTCCCATCGAATGAATAAAAACTCTAACCTTACCGTTCTGGCCCCCCTACTAAGCCGGAGCCTAAACATAGGGCGTGAGGATGGCGAGCACAGTCATCCCGAAAGGCATGACCTATTGATGAAAGGATTGGTAATGAACCTTGAGCCAGGCCCATTTGATTACAAAATTAACCCCAAAGCCAAAATACCCTGGCGGTGTATGAATTACGATATTATGACTGCTGTAGATACAACCCGGGATGGCAAAATATTTGAAACCGAGAGAATGACGACGCAGAGCATTAAAACAGACGGACAAAGCCTCGTTTAGTAAGGAAAAAAATTTAATTATTACCAATATCTACGATGAGGCTAATAATCTTAAATCGGCCAAAAAAGGGTTCGAAAAGTTTCCCCTACGGGCTAATCAGTAAAAATCCGGCACAGCGATTCGAGATAAAGCATTAGTAAAGTTGGCAACGTAAAACATCCGAATTCCAGTCATGCACCTACATCGCCTCATTTATACAAACACTTCCGCGAAACTTATGAGCTATCAAGCTTTTGTACGAGTTGCTTCACATTTCAAGAGAGTCCTATAAACGCTATGGCATCGCAGGCATGTTTATTTGCTTACCCGAAAGCTACATTCTAGTGATTGAAGGGCCAGAGGAAACCATTGAACAGCTTTACCGTAATATTCAAAACGACGCCCTTCATATTCAGGTGACAACGTTGCGAGAGGGACCGATTGCTTCCAGTATTTTTACTGAATGGGGATGGCCATGACGTGGTTAATTTAGAAAATGACAAGGTGCTTAAGTTCTTTGATATTACCGATGGTGACTGCCCCGTTATGCAATAATGAATCTCATGTTGCCCCAACGCACCCCCACTTTTGGCCAATATCCAAGCTAGCTAACCGCACCGATACACGGGAAACCTTAAAAACACTGGAGCTCCACAATAACCATGGGAAGGGTTTGGCCAAAAGCGACAGCGGAGCCTCATAAGATTCCTTGGACCTTCAAAGTGCGGCCAATTGAATAACGGGATTGCCCTTATAACAAATCACCGGAAGGATAACGGCATAGCGGCTTGATTGGACAACAACAAAGGCGAATATGAGCTCCGCATCTTACTTGCCGATTCCAACGTCTGCATTAAAGTAAAGATTTGTTTGTTAGTTTAAGATCACAAATACTAGACCAGGATGTCACCGATATAAGCTTCGTCCGAAGGGCTCGAGGTTGCCCCTTCCGCCATTTCCCAAAGGATTTGGTTCATTCGCTCCAATTCGGTTTCGGCGTAGCCTAAAAGCAACCGATCCGACGGATCTTCTTTGATCATAGGGAAAAGCCCCATTAAATTAGCCAGCGGGCTGCGGATTAGATGGGATTGTTTCCATGCCATTTCGCGGATCTTGCCAATATGTGTACTGATACTGTGGTAAGCATCTTTAAGGTCCTCCTCTGCAACTTTACGATCGGTGATGTTGATAATAGATAATACCAGGCCTAAGATCTGGGCGTCCTTACCGGCAATTGGAAACATCCGGACGGAATAACAGGTTGCACGGGCATCTGCCCCCGTATAATTCAGCTCATACCTGATGGCGTTTCCCTGGAAAACTTCATTTGTGTGGCTAAGAAATTTCACGCGCTTTTCGGACGGCATTAAGTCAAATATTTTGCCCTTAGCCGGTTGGAAATTAAATTCGTTTTGAGCAAAGATTACGTCCTTGTTGTTGTATTCCACCACATCAAGGTCTGCGTTCAGCAGCGCATAGGCGCTATCGGTATTGTTAAGGATGGTTTGTAAATTGGCTTCTGTTGCCAGCAACTGCCTTTGTGCCCTTAATTTTTCGGTTACATCACTGATGGAACAGAGCCGGGCAGATTTGCCTTCTAAAGTAATATCTTGCGCTATGATGTTGACCAGGATCCGGGTGCCGTCTTTTTTTAAATGCTCAATCAGGCCAAAATCAGCCGCATCTTCCACAAAAACCCTGTTACTGTTGACGATCTTTTCTCCCAATGCACCGGGGCTCATTTTTTTGATATCCATCTGCTGGAATTCCTGCGGCGCATAACCATAAAGGTTGGCTGCTGCATCATTGGCCGCCACAACAACGAGATCTTCCTTGCCCACAATTAACAGGGGCACCGGGTTACTCTCGAAAAGCAACTTATATTTTTGCGCGGAGTTTTCTAATTCGTACTCCAGCCGTTTGCGTTCGGTAATGTCGCGGGCTATAACCAGTATCCTGTCATCCACAATGCGCTTTAAGTTCATCTCCACATCAACGGCGTTGCCATTTTTGGGGATAAACCGCCTTTCCACCATTACAGATCTTCCCGGCTCAATGCCCGCAAGCTGCAGCGTGTGGTCTTCCAGCATGTCGATTTTTAAGAGCGCTGATATGTTTAGTTCCAGCAGTTGCTGCCGGCTATAGCCGGTTAGCTGGCAGGTACTATTGTTAACCTGCATAAAATCTCCGGCTAAATTCAGTAGGTAAATGGCATCAGAAGCATGCTCGATAAGCGACTGGTAATCCGCCTCGGTCTTTTCTACTTTAGTTTTCAGCGCGGCATTGAGATCGCGGATCTCCAATTCGGCCGTGGACCGCTCACTGTCTAACTTATTTAGCCAGTTGGCTGTTATCCAAATCATCACCAGGCTGGTGAGTAACAAACTGATGGCCAACATTGAAATGCCAATTTCGGGCGGCAGGAGGTGATAACGTTCGCTCTGGATGCGGAGAGAACCAAAAACCAAGAGTACCAGCATTAATGTTGTAAAATGCCGCCTGGCCATTTTATTGCCGACGCCCTGCGCCATAAACAGGCGCGCAACGCCGAGGTGGGGATTGAACCTGGCCGCGGCAATGGAAATGAGGAAGACGAGCAGGGCCGCATGTATGGCCATAGAGCTAACATAGGCAAAACTGTACAGCATAGACACCCCATACACATAACCCATAATGGCGACACCTGCGAGTACGGTTGCCGCGTGTAAGGCATACTGGCAGACGGCCTTTATTGCGGCGATGTGCAGGCCGAGCAAGCCAAAGCCCAGCAAGGTTAAGCTTAGGGCGGTGTTATAGGCCATGCGCCCGGGGTAGGGAAACCGCAATGACACGGATTCCGGGTCGGTAAAAAGCAACTCATCTATGCCGGCGTTGAAATTTAAGTGATACTCTAATAACGTTGTACCTGCGATGAACGTTACCAGGATGAGCAGTATGCGGGGGATTTGCTGCAGGTTTTGCCGTTCGTTCTGTAATAACAGTATGCCTCCCAGCAGCACAAAGCAAATGGCCGAGTTGGCCTTCATGGTTACCACGCCCGGCATCACTCTTTGCATGGTTGTAAGACCAATTATCCACCCAACAAGGACTATTAACGTGGTAAACAACGACAGCAGCCCAACGAACGTGGTAAATTTGCTTGGCATATAACGTATATCAGGCGGCATGTCGTTAAAAAAAGTTCGGATATTATATGGTTGTCAACTAAGTAACCCTCTTGTACGGAATATAGTCGTAAGTTGTTCGGGAAATTATTAATGACGCGATTACTGCCTGCGGTAAAATTGTTATAATAATTACATACGTAGCATTACGGATTGAGTTAAATCTAACATTTTTCATAAGATATAAAAGTGGTTTAATTAATACATCTTCAACAAATCACTATATCTGCTACAAATGAATAAAAACCAGGGAAACGAATATATAATGATTAACGTTGAAACCTTTGAACCAGGAAACACTTCCGGATTACATGAAAAGTGCACGTCCGCCCGCTGCTTGATCAAGACCCTTACTTGAGGATAATGAAAGTTCCTGTTCTGAGGAATTGTCAAAGGCGATTAGCGAATTAAAATCGTTCGAGCCTAGCCTCTTAGACTATCTTTGTTTAGAATAATCATCCCCAGGCTGGACATAATTCGAACCATTTGGTAGATCAACTGAAGGTCTTAACCCGATTAGAAGTTGCATAGACACGGTTCGAATCCTAAAAGGTTCACAAAGCTAGCGAGAACCCTATTGGACTTTTTTCGAACCATATCATGAAATATTTGCAGGACATAGCTCGATTTTAACACGTAATTCGAGTCTTTTTGGGGCTAGCTGTTTGTGCTGGTTCTCCCAGCCCCAACGGGAATAAAGTCGAACCATGTAGTAGAAGATTTATTGTTGGGAGCTAAAACAAGCAAGTACAAATAAAATGAACTTTAAACATTATAATTACCTTTAGTACTTTGGTTATTTTAAATTTTTTTAATCTATGGAGTGGAAAAAAGGACTGAAAGTAAACTGGGTTATAAACAAATGAAGCAATGAAAATAAGGCCCATTATCATACTTATGACGATATTGTTAGTCATTTCATGCAATAGTAAATCAAATCGAAATCACCAGGTAAATAAAACGGCAAACAACTCAAAAGAACATTCAACTATGGAAAATCAAAGTATTGAAGCCCAGATTGCTTCATTAAAAAGATCAATGACGGATTATATGGAGTCTGCACACCCAAATTATACTGAAAAAGATATAGAAAAATGTGTGCAAATTCTCAATGAATATAACATTCGAATGGCAAATTCAAAATCGAAGGAAGATGGAATGCAAATCGTAAAAACTACGGTTTTAAAATTAAACGAATTGAATGAAAATTCTGGTGAGGACTTAATTGAAACCGGAGAACGGGAGGCGATAGCGAACATAATTATCACAGTTGGCCACAACAAAGGTTATAATTCAGAGGATGAAGATATAACCGAAGAATGGAGAGAATGGTAATAAAATGCAACAGTGTAGACCACATTTATAGAGGGATTAAAACTCAGCCTGGCGCAAGGATGCTGTTAGTGGTTAGCATGGGATGCTTTTGCTTCTAAGTTGTTCAGATTTGAATAAAAAAAAAAAGCCTCCAAAATTCGCTGGAGACTTCGTAGCCCTTACTGGGCAAATCTCGAACTATTTCATGGAGGATCTACGAAAAATGGCATTTTAAAAGTGGGGTTCGATTCCCCTATGGGCTATTTAAAAGAATGCAAAATAAAACCAAAATACTAAAAATCAACAGATTGTATAATTTTTTTTAGCATCAAAACGCCATATTATGAACCAAAACGCAACAAATAGGAGCGTAATTCGGTGCGTGCCACATGAAAAAGCACTAAGTGCATTCGGAGGCCGTTTGATCAATGAATTTCGGAAAATGGATACAAAGCATTCCTTTACACTTCACCATGTTAACATACTCCTTATAAGGTTGAAAATTCCATTTCAATAACAAACTGATTAATCTAAGCCGCAGGGTAAAGTTCATTCCGTCAGTTACCATAAGAAGTATCAAGCCCGTCTTGTCGGCGCTACTTTTTTGGTATTTATGTTTTGTCAATGCGGTCTGCAATCTTCAGCTCTCATGTTCACCTACCCAGATGCCGATTATCCCTGCTATTTCAACAAAAGCATTCCTTTTTTAAATTCCGCTGCCTGAATACTATTAAGTTTAAAACTAAAAGTTCCGCCGCTGTATTCCAAATCTATCGCGGTCAAACCGTGGTCAAGTAGTGCAAGAAAGTCGGATTCAGAAAGATTATAATCCGTGCTTACATAATATCCGTTACTGCTACCGCCAAAACTTGAATATATTGTCGCCGGAGTGGTCATGATTACCGCGGTGCTATCACCGAGTGACACCATTAATTCATGGCCTTCATTAATAGAAAAGGATTCTTCCTTGCCGTTTTGTATAATGACCGTGAGTGTTCGGACCTGGTTAAATCTTACACCCTGTATAAAAAGTCCCGGCTGTGCGTTTCCGTTTTGTGTGTCGGGAAGGACCACCTTTAAAACAGGCGTTTTAACGAAAGTAACTGCAAGCGAGTCGGGCTGCTGGGCATAAAGCATAAAAGGTGAAGTAACGAGTAACACTGCAAATAGCAGTCTGAAGATATGCGTGAGGTGTGATTTAAGAAACATGATGAGAATAAGTTATTTATAAAGGGGTATCAAGGTATCTGCATTAAAGGTAAACTGCCGGCCGTCACTTTGAGGTGGTGAAGGTGTATAGCCATGCATACGCACCTGGAAATTCCCGGTGATTGCGAGTGGTCCGCAATTGATTGGCGCACCCGTCAGGGCACCGGCACTAATCGTCACTTGTTTGCTATTAAAATAGCTCTCTGCCGCAGATCCAACTTTCGTGTACAAATCATAATAAAGGTAAATATTTTGAGAATGTATAACCTGACAACTGGCATTAATGATCAAATCCCCACCAGAGCTGACACTGGCCGTCGCTGATATTTGTTCCGGGATCGGTCCGGTATTGGCATTGCCGGTCAGGCTGATATTTGTATTGGAAGCGAAAGTAAAAGTTTTACTGTCACTTTGCGTTGGCGAAACGCCTGCGTTATGCATCCGTACGGTAAAGTTGCCGGTGACCGGGATATGCCCGGCATTAACCTTCGTGCCGAGAAGTTCATTGGCTTCGATCACCACCTGCTTACTTGCTTGAAGTACTTCAGTGCCGCCACTGGGGGTAATATAAATATCGAAATAAGCATAGACCCGCTGTGTATATAAATCATGGACCTGTCCGTTAACCAGCAGGTCGCCCGCTGTGCTCACCTCTGCAAGCGGCGCATAATTATCGATCAGCGCCGGCGGCGTTGTTGTACCAACCGTAAAATTATAGGTAGTCCCCCCGGTAAAATTCCAGTGGTCGGTTGCTGTCAGCGTAAAAGTTGATGTACCTGAAGTGGTAGGTGTTCCCGAAAGTGTTTTTGTGGTGCTGTTGTAGGTAAGGCCAGGGGGTATGGTACCAGTGGCGGCAACAGCATATTTGCCGTAACCCTTTGCTCCGTTTAATTTCATGCTGTAAGCTGTGCCAACTTTGCCCGCCGGGATAATAACCGGCGCGACCATAACAGATGGCAGAGGTTTTACAACAAGCGTAAAATTTTTAGAAACAGTGGTGTTATTGGCATCGGTAACCTGTACCGTCAGGGGAAATGTCCCGTTTGCCGTGGCTGTTCCCGAAATCACCCCATTGGCATTAAGCGTTAGGCCGGAAGGCAGGGGCCCGGATGTTAAGGAAAAGGTATACGGAGCCTTACCTTTTTTGGCTGTGATCGGCGATACATTTTGTACACTTTGAACAAATTGTCTAAGGGTGCCGCGATCATTGAAGGCCAGCGGTAGGGTGGGCAGCACCGTTCCCAGCAGGTCGCTGTTATCGCGAATACCGTTCGCGTACAACTCGTTTCCAAGATCGGTGGGATGAGTACCGTCTGCCAGTTTATCGATATCAGGTGTGAAAAGTGCCTCAAAATCCACATACCTGCAGTACGTATGCCCCGGTGCCGTTGCGATCGCCCGTTGAATATCCCGAAAATCATTAGCTGAAGGACCTGTAGCCAGGCGTTCATTATCAGCGTAGGTTTCACTATTAGGACCGGAATAGCCTACTGGCCCAATGCTTTGGATATAAATGGTTGCGGTCGGCCGCAATACAGCCAGGCGTTCAACTAATGCATTCAGTTCGTTATAATACTGGTAGAGCGGAACTGCGGTAGCATAATCATTTACACCAACTTGTATCCAATACTTATCTACGGCATAGGAAGCCAGTTTCTGTGCAAATGTTTCTACGGAACCGTAGGTATCTGTATGCAATATCCTGCCGGCGTAGCCTTCAGAAAAAACGTCGCCTGTGAAACCATAGGTGGAATCCCGCATGATTTTCATCATCCAAACATTATTTTGTCCGTCAGATGAAATATTAAAGCCTGATATGATGGAGTCATGGATAAACACGGCGGTGCCGGGGACAATAGTAGTGCCGGCTGTTGGAGCAGTATTTGCTTGCGGCAGATAAACCGCGCGGAGGTAATTTCCCGTCCGGCGTGTGAGTGGGCTGGCCATCACGCCGTTGGCCGTGTAGGTGCCCTGACCGTTAGCCATGACCTCGACTGTTTTTGTACCAGCGGGCAAAACATCGGTCACATATTGAACACTTTTATTGGCATCCGAGCCTTCCACCTGGTAATAGTTGTAAAGTTTCCCGTTAACAAAAACCGCGGGGCCGGATAAACGCGAGGGCGTTGTTCCAGAATAAGGCACAAAAACGGAGGGTACCAGGCCGACATTGGCCACTGTCGAGCCGTATGCACCTTCCTGTATCATACAATTGGAGTTGGACAGATAGGTGTCGTTCAACGGGCTGTTGTAGTTGGCGTTATCCACCGTCCGTTGAACCAGCAGTCCCAAAGTAACGGCGCCGGCCGGTGGCGTTACTTCATAAACGGTATCGCGTCCGGTGCCGGTACTGGAATGCGCCAGGTTGTGAACTCCATCTACGGGCTGATTTAAATTGTTGTACCACACGTATTGGGGAGAGGTTGTGTACAAACCGGTAATGGTATAGGTTTTGCCGGGCATGAGTTTTGTAGCCAGGTTGATCCCATGCCAGCCGGATACCGTGTCTCCTGCGGCATTAAAACCCTTGTTGTAAAAAGTTTGTGAAAAAGGGTAAAGGTTGATCACTTTTTTATCGTAGGAATCGCGGACGTATTCGATTGCGATCTGAGTGGCATTTGTGGTGAAGCGCATGCGTGAAAAAGAGGAGTGCTGGAGATATTTTTTCCGGGCAGCATTGAGGTAATCGCTCCATCCGTACCAAAGCGCTTCTTTATTGCCGATAAGAGAAGCTGCGTCTGCCCGGTAACGGGCAAAGTTGCCGCTCATGCCGGCTTGTTGTAAACTCAGGCATATATTTTTTTTAAAGGTACCGCTTGCATTTGCAGACGAATTACCACCGTTAAAAATAATGGCAAAAATATATTCCAGCTGCGGGGTAAGGTCCGGCAGTTTCCAGCTCAGATCCTGATAGTTAACCGGGTCCAGTGAAAATGTTTTGCGGTACTTAATGGCCATATCCCAGGTACTGATCAGTTGCACTTCAATCGTACCGCTTCCTTTTGCTGAAAACGTGAGGTTGCCTTTGACCGGAACGTATGGGGCGGAGGATCCCATGGTTGAAAAGTACACAAAACGCCCTGCATTGGCCGAACTACCGGTAACCGTACCTGAACTTACCGTAGCGACCGTGTATCCGGGTGGCGGATCCTGCCCCCATTCAAAGTCAGTAATATCGGTATTAATAAAGCTGCCAATGCTGGCTGACGCCGTAGAAACCGCATAAACAGCCGGCACTGATGCGGAATTGAAATTGTGCATAACTGAAATGGAATTGTCCAGGTCGTTTGCCGACACAAGGTCTACACGGCCATCCATATCCAGGTCCGCTGCCGCCAATGAGGCGGGCGCATTACCTGTCGGGAGATCAAGTTTGGCAATAATAGTTGACGTCGAAATGGTCGTGCCTGTTGAAATATTGCGGAATACGGAAAGTGTTTTACTGTTGTAATTTGCAGCAACAATGTCGCTCAGCCCATCGCCGTCAATATCCGCAACCCCGAGGGCCGAAGGTTCGCTCCCGGCCGCGAGGGTAATAGCATTTGGAAATGATGTTGCTTGGGTGAATGGTCCCGGCGCGGTAACCATGTTTTTACGGATCTCAATGCTATTCGTACTGGTGGTGGCTGTCGTGCTGTTCGTGCTGATGATTAGGTCAGGATGCGTGTCATTATCAATATAGGTACAAAAAATTGCTGTCGGCTGTCCGGTGGTTGCTATACTGAACCGGGTTGCGAAAGAAGTGCTGTTGATCGTATTTGCAACAGCTGTATTACGATGCACAGAAAGGCTTTTAGAGTAATAATTACCAATGATCACATCTTGTTTACGGTCTCCGTCCACATCTGCAATAGTGATTGAAATTGGGTTGGTATCGGTTGTAAAATTGGCCTTAGATAACAGCGAAAGCGAGGTCGACCCCGGTGCGGTAGTATTGCGTAAAACGCTGAAATTACTTGTTGCAAAATTGGTAACGATCAGGTCACGTTTTCCGTCTCCATCAATGTCGGCGATAGCTAAGGCGTTTGAATTGCTGTCAACCGCAAAAAAGGAAGAAGAGAAGGTAAGGGACGTGGAAACCGTAGTAGTATTGAGCAATACGGAAACTGCCGATCCACTGCCGTATCCGATGGCAAGGTCAAGTTTACCGTCCTCGTTGATATCGCCAACCGCCAGGGCTGTCGGGTTAGCCGATACAGCAAAATCCTGCCGGCTGAAACTGGAAGAAGATATCCCGTTAACCGATGTGGTGGCATTGATATATATCGATATGGTATTGCCGGATGAATTGGCCAATGCGATATCCGGCTTTCCGTCGGCATTAAAATCTCCGACCACTGTAACAGTGGGGTTACCGCCGGCCGGAAAGTCAACGCTGCTTTCTATATCGGATGCGGCTATTCCCGTACGTCCGGTAAATGTTATCCGGAAAGGCATAGCAGAATACCCCGTTAGCTTTAAGGCGGTATTAGTGACACTTACAAAATCGGTTGCCACGCCAGCGGGAACAGTGACGATAAGGGCGGTAGTGGAGAACGAGGTAACAGCAGCTTTTACTGCACCAATATAAACTACGTTTTCGGCTGCATTAGCACTAAAGTTACTGCCGTTTATCGTTAGCGAGGAACCGGCAGTACCGGATGCTTGAGACAGGGAAGTAACCGTTGGGATTTGACCGAGGCAAACACCGCAGCAGCACAATAAGGCGAGCAATAAAGCAAACTGTTTGGATTTCATATAAGGTTTAGGCGCGAAAAGCAACAATTATTAATTGAATTCTAATTTAGAAAAAAATATTCGAAAGTTTAAGGGCATTAAAAAATAATATCTGAAAAAAAAATTATCGCGATAACGATAAAATTCGGATATTACCGGTATACCTAAACCGAACTAAGGAGATGGATCTATCCCGAAAACAATATCGTTTTATCATCATAGTAACCACGCTATTTTATTTACCTGTTCCTGCGTTTGCGCAGTCCGGGTATAAAAGTAAGACTGTCCAAAAATTTGATGTGAATAAAATATACCGGCAATTAACGATGGACGAAAAGGTACGTCTGCTTTCCGGCATACAGGCCAACCCGGAACTTTCCGGTGGCTTACCTACCCTTTCCGGTAGCGGAGTTGCCGGCTACTCCACCCCGATCCCCCGGCTGGGTATCCCCTCCCTTTCTTTTGCAGACGGCTCCAGCGGTATCCGCATCAGCATAGGGAAAATTCCGGATACGGCCAAAATCCCATATACCACTCAACTACCCTCCCCTACGTTACTGGCATCCTCCTGGGATACGAAACTGATGTACCAGGCAGGGCGGCTGTTAGGTAACGAGGCAAAAGCGTATGGGATCGATATTGTGCTTGCCCCGGCCATTAACATCCAGCGCAATCCGCTCGGGGGAAGAAATTACGAATATTATTCGGAAGACCCCTTGCTTACCGGGAAACTGGCGGCAGCCATGATCAACGGCATACAGGAGAACGGCACCGGGGCCTCGGTCAAACACTTTGCGGCTAATAATCAGGAAACGAACCGGCGGACCATAAATGCGGTAATTGAGGAGCAAACATTAAGGGAAATCTATCTTAAGGGGTTTGAGATCGCGGTAAAAGAAAGCCACCCGCAAACCATCATGACCTCCTATAATAAGCTCAACGGTGTTTATACCTCCGAAAGCTCTTACCTGTTAAACGGGATATTACGCAAAGAATGGGGGTTTAAAGGGTTGGTACTGACGGATTGGTATAGCGGAAGCGACCCGGTTAAACAGGCGGAGGCGGGTAATGACCTGCTGATGCCTGGTAAACCGGGGCAGAACGAGTTGCTGCTTAAGGCCATCGAGCGGGGCCGTTTGGACACCAATGCCATTAACCGGAATGTAAAACGAATGTTGCAATTGATTGCGCTGCATCAGCAAAAAGCAAAGGCAGCTGTTGTTTACCCCGACCTTGATGCGCATGCGCAATTTGCAAGGCGTGCGGCGGCGGAAAGCATGGTCTTATTAAAAAATAAAAATCACGCTTTGCCTGCTGCACCACA
Source organism: Mucilaginibacter gilvus (assembly GCF_004054195.1). Classification (GTDB taxonomy): domain Bacteria; phylum Bacteroidota; class Bacteroidia; order Sphingobacteriales; family Sphingobacteriaceae; genus Mucilaginibacter; species Mucilaginibacter gilvus. The sequence goes on from NZ_SBIW01000010.1 coordinate 13,427, forward strand.
AAAAATAGCGCTGTTTGGTGTAAGCGCTTATACCAACAATAACGACCTGCTCGCAAGTACGGCTTTTAATCCGAAGTATGCTAAAACATTGGCTCAGGGGCTTATCGGTGCAGGGTTTACTTATAACACCGGCCTGCAAAAGCAATATATAGATTATGTTGCCGCACAAATGGCTATAAAAAGGCAAAACAATGTGCAGGGCTTTGTTTCCAATGCCATACCAGAGATGGAGTTATCCACCGCCCTTATCGATCAGGAGCTGACCAATAGCAATCTGGCTATAATTTCCATTGGCCGGGCAGCGATAAAGGGAACGGACAGGAAACAAGAGGATGATTTCAATTTATCTGATACGGAGTTAAATCTTATTAAGGCGGTGAGCACCAAGGCGCATGCGCAAAACAAAAAATTGGTGGTTATTTTAAATATTGCCGGCGTTATAGAAACCGCCACCTGGCGCGATTGGACAGATGCTATTTTACTGACCTGGCAGCCAGGTCTTTACGGAGGAAGCGCCGTTGCAGATATCGTTACCGGTGCGGTTAACCCATCTGGCAAGTTGCCGGTAACCTTTCCGATAAATTACAGTGACGTGCCATCAGCCGAATCTTTCGCGGCTTCTACGCGTATTGATGCCACAGAAAGTGTATACAGCGATAGCAGTTACGTTGGTTATCGTTATTATTCGGCATTTCATAAAATGTCTGCTTATCCTTTTGGCTTCGGGCTATCATACACTACATTTTCAATTAAAAACCTGCGGGTAAAAAGGCTCGTGTCTAATAAAAAAATTCAGGTTACAGTTAATGTGAGAAATACAGGTGCAATAGCAGGGAAGGAAGTGGTGCAGCTTTACGTTGCCGGAGCCGGGAAAGACAGTATCATGGTAGAGCTAAAGGCGTTTGCGAAAACGAAATTTCTTTTGCCAAATGGAGAACAACGAATAGACCTTATGTTGAAGGCTTCTTACCTGTCTAAGGATAACGACAACGCATTACGTAGAGATGATCAACGATATTTTACCATAAAAGTGGGCAATGCATTATCGGAACTTAAATTAAAAGCGGTTGTGACGATTTAACGTTTATTAATAAAGGATCGCCTTGAAGAAGCGAAGGCAAAGAGGATTGAATATTTTGCAAGATTAGGCGCCAAATCAAAGCACTCAGCACATTGATTGAAATAAAAGTACACTTACGTTCCGCTTTCGCAGTCATGTTTTCCAAGACTAATAACAGGCAACGATTAGCGCTTCAGAAAATTGCGCATTCGGCTTTGTTTCATTTGCCTGTTATTAATATTTATTATAAATCTCATTGTCAGGGAATGGCTTCGCTTACCGTACAATTCTGCTTTATTTAATATTTCTGTACGAAATCTTTTTTCAATACGACAGATTCAGATTTCACCAACTTGTCCTTTTCAATAATAATTTACGGTGAAAATTGCGAGTTATAAACCGATTTGATCCAAACTGGGCTTGCGTTGAAGCAGACTAAATACCATTCTTCAGGTCCTTTAGTGAAATGAATTAAGCTGTTCTCCGATGCATTCATATCATTACCTTTAAAAAACTCAGACAAAATAGAATCGGGTATTTGCACATTTTTATTTATTCACAGAATCGCAGTAATTGTAAAAAATAAGGGCTCATTTTATTCTCGTTAAAAGTTATCGCCAAGTATTGAATGTCATTCACCAAATTTACACAGGCCTGAACTACCATTAAAATAATCGCGCAGATGAGATATTAGTTTTTAAAATCATAGTGAAGGTTTTGGGGTGAATTTACCATTCTCGAGAATCCACATACTTAATTCTGACATAATCGCCATCTTTGTCTTTATAGAATACGTACTTAAAAATAACGCGTAATTAAATTAGTTCTCCCGAGCTAAAACCATTAGTCCTTGCGCCTACTGCATAAATGATTGGGCAGTGGAAACGAATGGCCAGCATCCCCACACCTGTGGGATGCTACTCCTTAATGCGGAAAATCCGTCTTTTAAAGAACGAATCAGCGTTAAGATTGGCAAAAGTATGCTCTGCACGCGCGCACCAGATGAGGTTATTTAATAACTACCTTGCGTAAGAGTACGGCACCAGTTTCCTCGCGCTGCACACTTACGCCAGAGACGGGGAGGGATACACTAGCCCACACACAAGCTACTTATTTGCATCTAGTAGGGGACACTCGCGCCAGATTGAGGATATGATAATTCTATTTAAATATTTTAAACATACACAATCTATAATTCGTTCAGTTTTATACCAATCTCATCGAGTAAATCGTTAAAAACAACAAATCTTCTCAAATCTACCATATTAAAAGCCAAATCTGCAGTAATTAAATCTTCTGCCTTTTTATTTTCCCTAAAAATTCTATTGAATTCTAATTCGAAATATCTCAACAAGAACATTAAGAATGTAGTTGAGTCGATTTCTGCTTTTTGATTTGCACTCATCTCAAAGCATTGAAATGTAATAGTTTTTCGACTCTTGTGAAAAAGCAAATCACCTTTTTCTATAATAGTTCCAATTTTTATTATTGAATCATCGGAGGAAATTTTATAAAAACTAAACACAGAAAAACTAAGACTCGCAATGTTGGTATTTTCAATTATATCCATTAAAGGATCATTGCTTATATTTAAGGAGATAATTTTTAAATCGTATTCTTTATAAATATCATATGCAATATCTTTAGAAAAAGCTTCTACAGAATTGATGACTTCTTGAAAAGACGGTTTAATTAAATTGAAATAATCAATGAATTTAATTATGTCCATGTGATGTATTGTATATTGCTAATTTTGTGATGCATTACCTTGATTTATATTAAACTAATTTCTTATACATTAGTTCTCAACCGATCCGTAAGTTGAAGTGGTTTTTTCACTTTTAACATCATAAGTCTCAGTCCTTGTGCCTTGTTTGTCAATTCCTACATACTTACCTTTTTCATAATCATAATCATAATCGCTATAGTAGTCAAAAGTAATGGTTTTAGACACAATGTCGCCTACTGCATTTTTGGTAGAGCTCGCATTAGTTATTTTATAGTATGCATTACTATTTATATCAAAATATAATGTATTTATTTTTGAACCAGCAGTTATTAACATATTGCTTGCGTGCGGGTCGTCACTAAAAAAATCCAACATTAAACCAGCAAAATCTAATAAAGTACCTGCCGATCTAAGCCCATTTAACGTACCACGCCCAGAAAATCTAAACCCTGTTCTTTCAGTCGGTATAAGTCGATGGTTGGCTTCGCCTATCACCACTGCATTTGATTGCCCATTTATATGGTGATGGATAAGTGGCTCTCCATCAACAAGTCCGGTCACATCAAACCCGTTGGAGCGTAGATGTTCTCTTAAAGCGGGGGTAACTTTAGGTGCCAAACCGAGCCGTTGCACCCTATAAATATTGGACGCATCCAGAGCTTTCGGGTTGTTTTCTATAATTTTATCCCAAAAGTAAAGATAATTCCTCGGGTATCCGTGAATTGTATAGGTCGTTTTTACAATTCTTCCACTGACGGATTTATAATTTGCGGGAACTTTAATCATCGGGAGATTATAAATACTAGGTTGAATTTCCTCCATTCCATCCAGATCGATATGTGCCGTTGGACTATTTCCCGCAAATTGATAAGGAGTATACCATGGATAATTCTTATTTAACGGATCCACACTCAAAAACCTCCCTAGCCTCGGATCGTAAATCCGCATCCCATAATCCTGCTGGGCACCTATAATATTGGCATGTGTCGCGCTGGCATCTTTTTTTACTTCATTATCATTCTCTTTACCGTTAAACCCGTAGCGGTATGTGCCGGCTCCGGTTGCGGTGTACTGTCGGCCGGGTTGCAGCATGCCGAAGGCGTAATAGTCCTGCTGGCTGATCACGTCGGGCATATATAATTGCGGGGTAACACCGGGGCTCTGCCAGCGCCGGTCGCTGATGGTGGCCATCACGTTACCCAGGTGATTATTTAATTCATAGAATTTGCGGCCGGCTATGCCGTAGGTGGTGTCTTCGGCAATGGTGCCGGTGGTACCGATGTTGAGGTTGGGCGTCCAGATCCCTAAACGGCTGCTGCCGTAAAGGTGTTGTTCGCGCCAGTTGATGGTGGTGCCTGCGTTATCATAAACGGCAAGGGTATTGCCCTGGGCGTCCCGTACGTACCAGGTGGTTTTCCCTTCAGCTACCTTGCTTACGCGGTTGGCGGCCACATCGTAATTATAAAATATGTCGCCGCTGTAGGCGGTGTTCATCTTTTGTATCTTTCCGTACACGGACCAGTCTATGGTGTTAACAAAGGATTTGGTGTCTTTGATGAGGTTACCGATGGCATCGTATACATAATTGCCGCTGCTCTGCCCCTCGATGTCGCCGGTGTACAGGCTGTTGGAGACGCTTTCGCTGATGTAGCTCAGCCGGTTATGCAGCAATTTACCGCTTACGTTTTTGGAATAATTATATCTGAGCGAATCGATGGTCGGCGCAGTTGGCGAGGCTCCGTGGCGGTTAAGGGTTAGTATATTGCCGTTACCATCGTATGTAAAAAACTCAGCGTAATTCCAATTCGGCGTAATTTTCGACTGATCCCAGGTACTGCCGGCAATATTGGTATGCTGGAACATGGTTTTTAGCCGGTTCAACTGGTCGTAATGGTACGTGTAACCTACGGTCGCGTCAGTTAATTTACTCAGGGACATGGTCGCATTGCTGATGTTCCCGTTGTACAGGTTCTGACCGGCTTTTTCTGCGCCGTTATGGGCATACTTCAAGGACAATGCGGTAGACCCGGTGCCGCCTATCGGTTTATAATCGTTTGTATAATAGCCCAGGGAATAAGCAAAAGCATCTTTAGCCACGTATTGATGAATATTCCCGGTAAGCCCGTCATTGCCAATATCTTCGCCCGCCCCGGCGGTTTGGTTGTTAACGCCTTTGAGCCAGCCTTGCAGGGTGTAAGCATAATCCATCCCTTGTACAAGTCCATTAACATCGCCCAATTCCACCCGCGCCAGGGGGCCATGCAGATAGTAATAATAATGGGCGTCCTTTTTTTGGTTACCCGGCAAAATATCGCTTTTACCAATAGGCGACAGGATCGCAGCGGTACCGCTCCAGGCTTCTCTGATGCGATTCTCGGAATCGTAAATATATTTGTAAAAGAATCTATCTTTTGCGCCGGGAACCGCCTGGTATTTTACAAAATTCACCTTTCCGCTGATCAGGTCATATTCGTAATCGATCTGTTTAAGCTCCAGCCCGCTGATGCGCTGGTAAAGCGTTTTCACGTTGCCGTCCAGGTCATAATTATAATAGGTGGCTTGCAAGACAGGGCCACCAAATATTTGGGTATAAGTACTGGCAGCTACCCGCTTGCGCAGGTTAGTTTGCACAGGCGCTGCAGGCAGACCAGCAGTACTGGTGGGGTAAACATCATCGTAATATGTTTGTACGATCTGCTCGTTACCGGAAGTGTTGTTAAAGAAACTGGCAGCTGCTAAATCATTCACATAATCATCGGCGGGCAAACCGGAAACATCGATCTTTTTTTGCCCTACCTCCTGGATCCGGCCTAAAACATCATATTTCGTGTAGCTGAAATATTTGCCAGGCAATTGTTTGGCGTTTTGGGAGGCGATAAGCCGGCTTTTGGTATCGTACCAAAATGTACCGGTCCCGCCATCCGGGCTGGTTTGCCGGATGACCTGGTTGGTTGCATTGTAAACGTAACTGGTCGGTATCAAATGGGTAGGATATATGCCGCTTAGTTTTGTTTCTTTGATGCTATTCGCACCACCTACCGTGGTTTCGCTGCCGGGTGGCGGCAGGTTAAACCTGGCCCAGTACCCGTCATGGTTAACGGGCATAAAGCATGGGTTTGCGGCATTTACCTGGATCTCGGCCGGCAGAAGCAAGTGAGAAAAAACACGCATATGCTTGATACGCAAGAGATTCTCAGGAAAGGCCTGCGGTAAAGCATTGGACACCACCGGCGCTTTTACGCCGTTGACATAGACCGAAAGTTCGCCGGTTAAAAAATTACTTGCCTGAACCACAACATGTGTCCAAACCTGTAAAGGAGGTATATTGCTGAGGCTTACCGTAACGCGGTTTACATTAGCGAAGGAGCCAAATGCCGGGTTGTAATAGACGTCAAATCCTAAAGTGCCGCTGCGGATATTAAGCTGGAATTGATAATTACCATCGGCAGTTATTTTTGACAATTGGTTACCATTGTTGTCAGTATTGTAAAGCCAGAATTCTATGGCACCATTAGTGCCGGATGCAACCATAGTTCCCACGCGGCCGAAAGCATAGTTAGGGTCCGCCATAACGGAAGGACCTGTAAATGCTGTGGTGCACCCGCCAACGTCACCGCCTGCCCTGATCTGCTGCACCTGGCCTACCTGTGTGTCGCTGAGTACGACTACTCCTTCAGGCGGTACTGTACGAATGAGATTATCTGCCTGGTCGTAGTAATAAAGGCTAAAATGATAATTCTGAGTCAGCGCAGTATTGGTCACATGAGACTGCGCGGCAGTACAGATGCTGATGTAATTAAGCCGGAACTGGTTTCGCTGTACTAATATGTAATCAATATACTGCGCTTTGCCCGATGATACAGCGACCGATATGCCAGCAGTGACCCCATTGTATGGGTCCTCTGCATAGTCGGTATTGGGCGGCGCGTTACAAAGGAGGCCGGGATGGCTATTCTCGTAAGCCGTAAAATCTGAATAGGAAAGTGCGAAACCAAACCGCTGGTTCATAAAATTGGTCAGGATAATATCATAATTAGCGCTGGCTGAAGTAAATAAGGGAATCTTGCTTTGCAGATCGGTAATGGCTGCCTGGTATTCGGAGTAGCTGATACACCCTCGTAAGCCGGGTTGCAAAAACACAGGTAATTTAATGTCTTTTTTTAGTACAAAATTACAACTGGCGCTGGCGGCATTTAGCGTATCCAACTGGCCGGATGTCAAAGTCATCGCGCTGCCGTAGGTATTGACCAGGTACTGATAAAGACTGCCGGAAAAACCGGCCGCGTTTTTTGCTAATACAAATTTGGCCAGTGTATCTACTATTTTTTGACTGCTTTGGGATATATACCTATCGGTGAACTGGGTGCCCACGTTATAAGGGTTCGTCCCGACCAGCAGCCAGGGATTCATGGTTGGTGTGAAGTTGGTGATCGATACGGTTGCCTTGATGATATCGCCAAAACTGGTATATGGCGCATCCGGATTGCTGCCACCTCCCTTAAAGCTGCTTGCGCCGAAGGGGTGATTGGCATCGCCATTATTGGCGCAAAACCTGATCAGTCGGGCCCTTAAAGAATCGATAACGGACTGGGGTTTGCCGGTCAGACCTTCTGCTAGTGCATCCATCCAGTTATCGGCGTAGCTTTCGCAATTCCCTTTGATGCCTGCTCTCAAGTCAGCAGTGGAAGTTGTAACCGCTGAAGCGCTGTCGGTCGGAAAGGCAATTAAGTTGGTTGCCCTATCAAACCTGGAGCTTTTAACGGCATAATTGGCATTACAGCCGTTATTTGCCGGCAGCGGCATGGAACAGGAAGTTACCCGGCCCCCAACGAATGGCGTGTATTGAGTACCGCCGCTTATAGTTGGCTGCTCTGCACCCTGGTTTGCGGGAGGGTTCACCAGAAATGCGGTTCCGCTGTAGCTATTGGCATCTATGTTGACGTTGAAACTATTCATGGAACTCGCCCTTGTGTTGACCGTCGCTACCATGCCGTTGCGGGTACATACTTTAACACCAGGCTTTACTTTAATAGTAACTAAAACGCCATCAGAATTCGTCACCGCATCATGATAATTATAATTGAAAGAACTAATGTAAAAATCAGAATAGAGATAGATACAAGTGAAGGTTGTCGGTGTCGGGCGCTGAATGGTCGCACTGGGTGCCGAGGGTTGTACGGGTGTATAGACCGGCGGGTCGATATTGGTACAATTCACCAATTTGATACCAAGAGCGCTCACCGGCATCACTTTTGGAATGGCGAGTACAATAGATTTAGCAGTGGTTGGAAACGCCATTTCATAAAGTACGCTGCCGGAATAGGCCTGCGGAACTGAAAAATACAGCCAGGCATTCGACTTCAGGACCTGCCGCTCATATGTAATTAATACCGGACGGTAAATAGCTGTGTCGCTCGTAAATCCAATCGCCGCCGGGTCACCTTTCTCTATCCCTCTAATGGAGAACTCATCCGGTGTGGCGCAGGTGTTGACCGGATTATGCGGTGTGTACGGTGTACCGACAGCGCAACTATTTGCGCAGGTCGTGCTGTCTCTTAGAAGCGAATAAAACTTATCTTTTAATTCGAAATAGTATTTTTTGTAGCTGGCCCAGTCGCGATCCGGTACACGGCAGGCCACAAAATCGCAACTACCCCAGGCACCGGTGCAATACAGGGACTGATCGACAAACTGGGTTAGGCTTTTGGCCGGCTGGGCCGGCAGATTAAGCCCTTTTTGGGTGAAGTTATTCAATTGGGCCTGCATCCGGCCGAAGTAAGGGCTCCCGGCTCCGGTTGAGAACCAGGTATCAAAAGCTAATAGCCACGCCCCGTTACTGTAGTTGTAAGCCGGGGTACCGGTTGAGTGAGGTATATTGGGGATGTCAGCTGCTTTATTGATGATCTGCTTGACGTGCTCATCCCAGTTTTTGGCGCTACTGTTATTGTAGCAAAATTCCAGTTTACAAAGTTCCGGGTGAAACGAAAGGAAATACTGCGCCCATTCAGGTTTCCAATATTTGACAAGATCGGCCAGGCTGGTGTTCGCATCATTGGCGGAAATGATCGTCCCGTTTTCGTTCGTAAATGAATTGGCAATGTATAGCGCGTCCGTAGCGGGTAACACAGGAAAAGCAACCCGCCAGTTGTCATATAGGATATTGCTGCCCGTTTCCAAAGGCAGGCCGTTTTGATCGAACAGGGCATACTGACCGCCGGGTGAAACATCTCTTAACATCGCTGATTCTTTTTCCGCGCAGGGCGACAAGTCGCAATCAGCGCCGGCCTGGGTATAGAGCATGTCATATTTACTGCTTACCCAGCCGTTAAATGCGACCGAATCTGCATGCGTAAAGGCTCCCATATTCACGTCATTCGCTAAAAGCTTTGCGGTGATCATTTGCGTGAACGCTGCTTTAGTGCCCAGGGATGCCCTTGCCGTCCGGCAATCCGCTGTAAGGGAAGTGAAATCAATGAGATTGAGGTAAGGCTGAATTAAGCTCATTTCCGTACTGATCATGCCTTTTTGCTGACCCAGTTTCACGAAGCGGTCCACATACCGCTCTACGACATTTTTATTCAGTTTAAACTCAAACGTGATATAGTATTCGCCCAAAGCCGTAAAATTCAACGGGATTCTGTCCGCGTAAACCGGATAAGTTTTGCAGGAATCTGCAGTTGATTCAATGCCGACAGGTATACTCAGGGTATCAAGCGTGAGGCTTCGGTTACAGGCATTGGCAACACGGATATTAAGATCGTAATAACAATTGGTACACACATTCTGATTGTTCAAGGAATAGGTGTATACAAGCCTTTGCATATCATAACGTATGGTATCGGGACCGGTGGTAGTAACCACATAGGAAGTCGTACCTCGGAGTTTTAAGCCAGAATTGTCAAATACAAATTGGTCAGGCCGTAAAAGCGTTGTGGTTTTGAGTTTTTTTGCCGTCTTGGATGTCAGTGAATCCATCCCGGCCGGTGTTCCGCCTGTCAGTGCTGTTGCCACTGTTTTGCCGCTGGCATTCAGGTAACTGATGCTGATCTGGTTATTGGGATCGATCACGGTATTTTTACTATAATGTTCCGCGTAACCAGCCTCGCTGCCGAACAATTGGTCAAGTTCCCATTGTTCGGGCTTACCGTAAATATACCTCGTCGTATTGCTGGGATTACTCGCCCCCGGCTGGAAGGCAAGCCCAAGCCCGCCCTGGAGCTTCACCCTGCCCGTGTTATCCGCCATATATTGTGTTACCGAAAGCGGGTAACCCTCGGCATCCGGGACATATTTCCCGAAACTTTTATAATTGATGAAGTCACTTTGAGGTGAATAATACCTTGAAGTGCCGGATGAAGTATTTAAAGCCGCCGGCGCGGCTTCGCAAGCGGTATTGTTGCCCAGATCTGTATAATCGTAGGGCAGTGTTGTATTGAACCGTCGATTTAAGTTATCAAAATAGTGCAGGTACGGCCCGCCTGCCGTCGGGTCTTTTACAGGAGCGGGCATAATACTGGCGGATGGCCTGCCGAACAAGTCATACACGGTCTCTGCGACCACGGGTACGTAGTCGGAATTATTGATCGTCACCGTTTGCCTGTTTCGTAAGGTTCCATCAAAGTAACTAATCATTTCCTGCTTTTTACCATCTTCGGCATAGGACGCACTGTATTGCCAGTTCAGGGTGCTCGCATGCCACTCGGATAAGATGTTCCAGGTGGCATATGCGCCGCTTGCAAATTTATAATTCCAGTCACCGAGCACTCGTATGCCTGAACCGGCATACTGTACCTGCCTGACGCGCGCTACAAGATAATCGTCATTGAAAGACATGGCTATCGTATCTTCTGTACCCGTCATCGTAATCCGGGACGCATTATTCCTGAACAGGGAGGCAAGCTGCGCTGCGGACACACTGGTTGGATTTGTGATCAGGTTACCGGCTACAACTGCATTTACGTCTCCCGCGCTTACGGTTGTCCATTCCAGGTCATATTCTTCCGCACCGAGGCCTGCATTGCCCGACATCGCCCATGACAAAGGAAGCTGATGTTTCGAGTTGACCGCAGTTGTGGTAAAGAGCACGGGGGCCGATGTCGTAAATGGAAAAGTCCTGTCTACCGTGATATTGCCGCTGAGTTTAACCGTTCCCGGTTCGGGCCGCTGATCTGTTGCGGGATTGATCACACCTTCGGACATTACGGTGACCATCACCTGGTAAAAATTTGAGAACGAATACGAAGAGACGCCCTGGTAAGTCAGCCCCGCACCTACCTTATATGTCACCTGCAGTACGGTATTGATATCCACCGAAGGGCCGGTATTGCTGTAACAAGTAAGTTTAACGCCAACCTTGTAGGTAAAATCATGCGTTATAAGCTTGGTGTCATCCACGCGCAAAGAAACATCCCCGGTTACGGAACGGTAAATTATACTGCTGAATATAGATTTCCCGTACTGATCGTCTTTCAAGGTGAAAGTTGCACCTGTACCTGAAAAAGGACCGGACAGGGCATTCGGAAAATTGTCGATCTTTGCGAAACAATCCGCCACATGCAAAAATAGCAGTGCAGTGAGTAAAATAGCAGCCAGTTTTATTCTATATATCATGAAGGCCTTATAAATTATTTACCAGTTCGTAGTCTTTGTATTTATCGGTCAGTTGTATGGTTCCCGCAGTATTCGTAAAAACATCCCCGGGGCTCAAAAATTTAATCGGTGAAGCTTGGGCCGGCCAACTGATAAAATTCATGCCGATGGTTTTATCCATGAGTGTATTTTCGGGTTGACCGGGATTTGACAATCTTACATTGACCGATGTTATCTTCCTGGTCAGGGTATTGTAAGTAATACCATAGGCCTTGCAGGAAATATGTTTTTCGTTTAATAAAGTCAGGGTTCTCGTATTGCCTTTAACAGAACTCACTAGCTGGTAATTCTCCGCTTGCATGCGGGTCTTTATGTCGTTTAATACCCCCATGACGGGCGCCTGGATCCCCCTTTGCCGGCTCAACAATATGCGTTTTTGCTCATGGTCGATATAAACGTAAAACCCTCCGGCGTTAAGGGTTTCGGTGTCATCCAGTTTGTAATAACAGTCGTCCCCGTTTTTACATAAAAGCAACCGCTGTCGGATGGGCCCTGTAGCTGTGTCAGCTCCATCAGAAATCATGAGTTCGCAAACATAAGTTAAAGGGTGTGCATTGAGATCCAACTGCGCCGCAACCCTGACCAGTGTATCCAGCAAAGCAGCGTCATATTTCAACTTTTTGGGTTTGGAAGTATGTAGCTTTAGCGTTTTCACAGCCGCTTGCCTATGCCCGACCTGCAGCGCCAATGCAACCGCAGTAGCTGAAAACAGCAGCGTGAAAACAGCAATTTTTATATATAAAATATTTTTTTTCATGCTAATTTATCCTTTCTTTTTCGATGACCGGCTTTCCTTAATCGTCATCACTCCCCGTTCCGTTTCCTTTTTCACCCGGATCAGCAGCCCTTCGCTATCATACTCATATAGGGTCGCAAAGCCGTTTTCGTCCAGTTCAGCCATCAACCTGAAGGTGGTAGGATCATAAACGTAGGTTTTCATATGCGCCTCATTAGGGTGCATCCTCATGTCGTCGATATAAACCGTCGCACCGGCGTCAGGAACCATGCTTAGGTTCAGTACTGTGCCTGGAACGGATGCAGGCGTTTTAAATTTACATTCCACCAGTTTCCAGTCTTCTACAAGGGCCTTGCAGGTTAAAGGCTGGTTAATACCATTCATGTAAAATTTCAATTTAGAAGTCAGGCTCGTCACATCCCCGTCCTTTATCCAGGCGCTGAACAGGTATTCCCGGTTGGGTTGAGGCACGAAGCCATCCGGATATAAGCCCCTGCGTGCGGCTTTGATGTATTGCCGGTTTTCGTCAATATCGAGGTATTCCCCGCTTTTATGTTCGCTGTTATCCAGCTGAGTGACCAGGGTAACCGAATCGTTTGGCAACAAAGCGCTGGTTAATCCGGTGTGCGAAATGTTCTGCTGGCTTAATTTGCCAATGGATTTTGAACCGGCATAATACGTAAAATCACGGCCGGGCGGCTGTTCCAAATAGGCTGACGGGACGCCCGAAATCTGCGCATCCTCAAAGCTGTTCTCATATATTTCCCTGCTTTTGCTGTTGTTAGCCACCGCGCCGGGCAATTCACCGTTAAAGTCGAATTTTGCTGAGCTATAGCGGCCGAGCGCGTCTTTATTTTCACTCTCTTGCCCGTAACGATCATATAACATGACCTTATTAGCCATCACCCATGAGGTTACGGGCACGGATTTATTTTCGGCCCATTTGTTTTGGCCGGCGGCAGGTAGCCAATAACTATAAAAGTTATTAAGATGACCCGCGGTGCTTAAATTAAGTACCGTTGTGGCCGGATTGATCACATTCGTGTAAACTCTTTTTTGTTCAAAAACCATGGTCTGGTAAGGGCGCCAGTTGCCGGCAAACCCGAAAAGATAGGGGTTACGGTAGAGCGGGGCTGCGTCGCAAGGCGTATAGGGTGACTGTTCCGGGTCATTATAGATCAGGTTATAAACTGTCGGTTGTCCGCTGATCTTTACATAAGATTGGACAGAAGGTAAGAAAGCAAGGCTTTTGGATGTCCAGATTGTATTGATACCCGTACCTGTACTCCCCGCATTTTGCAACTGGGTAATGGTATTATTGTATATTTCTACCCCACCTCCCACAGAGCTACCCGAGGAAGGTGTATAACCTGCGTAAGTCAGTTCTATTTTGACAGTATGCACACCTTGTGTCAAAGTGATGGGGATGATGTTCCACCCAAACTTATCGGCATCGTTATGCGATTCAAAACTCATTGGCACCGTTTGGCAATCAAAGAAAAAGGACATCTTGATGCTGGAATCGAATCCGATCCAGTAAACTTTGGTTTCCGGCGCATAAAAAGTACCGTATGCGCCCATTACATTAGTATTGGAAGGGCTGATCAGCACGTTAGTATTGTCCATAATACTGGCACGGGTAAGCGATATATCAAAATAGGAGCTGGTTATCCGCGTGCCGCCCCCGTGGTCCCCGGTTACAAAGGTATGCGCGGGGCTATAGGTATTGTTCATCAGGTAGGTACCGGAATTGGTTGATTGAATCGCGCCGCCGCCGATGATTCCCATGTTAATAGTCGTGGGATTTTTGATCACATGGATATCAGGAGTTGATATTCCGGGGATGTTGACCACCTGATTCCGTGGCAAAGTGACCAGGCGATTAGCTGGCGAACGATAGCAGCGAGAGCTGTAAAAGCGTTTTCAAAGTTAGTTATTAAAAGTGGTT
>NZ_SBIW01000011.1 GCF_004054195.1 Mucilaginibacter gilvus
AACCACTTTTAATAACTAACTTTGAAAACGCTTTTACAGCTCTCGCTGCTATCGTTCGCCAGCTAATCGCCTGGTCACTTTGCCACGGAATCAGGTGGTCAACATCCCCGGAATATCAAACTGAATCCGCTCAAGCGCTTATTATGTGCGTCTGCCTGCAAGCCGCATTGGCTTAAAAAGCCTGAAAGGGTTCCGCTGGTATACTTGAAACCTGCCAGGCGGCTAAAAAAATCAAGATTTTCAACAGCGGTAAGGTTACCATAAAGCATCACAACTTCCGGGATGTAAGCCAGATGCTTCCGTGTTTGCTGGTTGGCTGCTACCTCTGTTCCACTCACTAAAGCTTTTCCAGACGAAGGCTGGATAAAACCCAGGAATAGGTTGATGGTAGTTGTTTTGCCTGCTCCGTTTTGACCCAAAAGGCAGAACACCTCGCCCGCTTTAATCGAAAGATTTAGGTTACTGAGCGCTGTTTGCTGATTATATTGCTTAGTAAGGTTTATTGCCTGTAGCATGGGGTTGTCATTTATTTTTTAATGATTTATTGAATTGATCGAAAGAAAGGCGGTGCTGTAATTCGCTTACCTTGAGCGGCACACCGTCAAAACATTTTTGAGTGAGGTTTTCTTTAAGCCCCTGTACATACTGGCGTACCTGCTTTACGTACGTTATGTAACTCTGCAGATCAGTACCGCTTAGCGTATTGAAACGCTGCTGGCAGCGCGTTACCGGGTTGAAAAAATTACAAGCGTTTAAAAAATCCTCTCGTTGCTGCATTTGCTTAAAATATTCGTTTAACAGAGGATCTGCATGCCGGTCGTTCAAGTTGCCGTAAGCTGTATATAATTTATTGGAATAAGAGGGTCCAATGGTATCCGTATTTGCATACTGCGGGTAGTAATGATAGAATTCTTTGAGTAATGATCTTTTCACGGCAGGGTTATCACTCATTTGTACCCTACGGATGTATTTGCTGAAAGCTTCTGCGTTTACGGGATAACTTGCGTTGGCTACAGCGTTAAATATAGCCGGCAAGCCGACAGAGAGAAATATCCAGCAACTAATCAGGATGATGGCATTCAGCACCGACGACCTCTTTAATAGGCCGACCAGATAAACGATAAAAAACCATGTAAGAATATAAAGATTAGCTGTTGTGGCATAGCTAAACCATTGCTTGATAGTGATGCTATTACCAAACAGCAGGCTGACGAGCAAAATTATATTAATCATCGCCAGGGTAAGCGCGAGATAGAACAGCAACTTACAAAGGATAATTTTGTCGGCCCTTGTTACTGTGTTTAAAAGTGCGTAAGTCCCGCTTTCCTGCTCCACCGCATAAACATCGAATGTAAAGCCGATGATAAAAAGCGGGAACAGCAGCGTGATAACAAACGCCAGATCAAAATTGCCGTATAGCAGTTTAAAAGGGCTGCTAATTTCATTTTTGAAAAAGCGCATATAAAAGCTATATGGCTCCAACTCGTGGTAGTAGGGATATACATCGCGGTTTCCTATCGATAAAAAACTCAGCTGTGTAGGTTGCCACCACGATGTCCATCTTTTATTGGGCGACGTAATAATCCAGCCGGGATCTGTAAGGTGGCTATAGGCCCATTTTGCATCCGCAGTTGCGGTATCAGGATGCTGTATCCTTGATACTACTTCATCAAAAATGATATTCTCTCTTGCAATAGCTAATTGAATATTTTTCTGCTGCCCGCTGATGAACTTACGTCCGTTATAAAGCGAATAAATGGCGGTAAGTAGCAAGCATATAACGATGAAATAAAACGATCTGCTTGCGGCCAGCTTTTTACATTCAAAAATAAATACGGTTTTAAGCATAAGTGGTTATAATTTGTAAGCGATACGTTTTACCATCAATCCTGATAATACCGTGAGCAACAGCAGGCTCATTATTTCTGGCACATAGTTTTTGAGAGATTGCGCTGCATTCAATGACCGGTAAGAAAATTGTGGGATGGAATTGAATAGTTCCCGGCCAATTTTGTAAGTTGTAAAGCCATCTTCTTTCGAATGCAGGGCCATATCCCGGTTCATCGTTTGCACAAAATTCATCCGGTAACTTTCCGCGTCCAATCTAAATGCGCGGTCGTTAAAATAATCGGTGTTGCTCAAACCCATCGACAAGTTTTTGATCCCTAAAAGAGGATCAAGCAAACTTGTAAACGCAAATACCTTCTGCTGCTTTAATAGCACGCGGCTCAATTGGTCAAAGTGATCATTATAAACCTTGCTGCTATATTTTTCCCCTTCCATCATAATAATGCCCTCAATGTTTATGGGCAATTTACTGGTGCTGTCAACTTTGTATTTTTTTAGCATCTGTTTTGTTAAGGCAAGCGCGCGCTTGTCGCTGGTATTATGCCCGTCTATCCCGTTTACAATATCTTTCATCACGACTGTTTTGAACTCAGTATTGGAGGGTAGTGGATAAAGACCAGTAGCTACATTTGCTACCAGTTTAGGAACCAGAATACAGGCAAATACCCAACCGCTCAGCAATACAATAAGGCTTTGTTTTACCGAACCGGCAACTGTTGATACGTATACGCCCAGAACAGTTACGACAAAGTAATATGCAAGATAAAAGCAGAAGATAGCAGCGGTTTTTAACACATCCTGAGATACGAAATCCACCCTTTCTACCACTAAAACGATAGCCGAGAGCATATAAAATAAGGCAACAACCATTGCAACCAGCAGCCATGGTGCAAATACTTTCCCAACAGCCAATTGCCGTGATGAGATTCCGCTGCTTTTAAGCAAAGCAAGCGTGCCGCTTATCCGTTCTGATATGATTGTGTTAAATGTGAGAACGATAAGGAATAACGGAACAAACACCTGCAAAAGCAGGGCAATATTGAAACTCCCAAACCTCACCAAGCTGGATGTGCTTTGTGCAGGACTAAACAACACATCATTTTGCCGGTGGGCTTCCATGTACACATAAGTGCCGGTGTAAGCATCGGTCCCGTTATCAAAAATACTTAACGGGTTTACCTGCTTAAACGCAAAATTGCCAAAATGGGCGGCAATGTGCGGGTGTTTTCTGTCCTGGTTAAGCCATTGCCCGCGGCTTTCCCGGCCCGCATTTTCACGCATCGCAGCAACAGACCGGTAGGCCAACAAACCTGTATATAAGCAAAAAATCCATAGGCAGGCAAAGGTAAACACGAAAACATACAGCAGCTTGCTCCGTCTCCATTCTGTAAACTGATGCCTTGTTAATAACCAGATAGCGTTCATATCAAAAGATTAACGGCAAGTAACCGCCGGGGTTAGCACTAATTTAATTTTGCAAATGCGTTACATGCTCCCGATGCCAGGCCAAATTCTTTGCTCACAGCACCGTTGCTCAACTGGTAGGAGTAAATGGCATTGGATGATGCATCAGCACCTGCACAATTGAAATACAGCTTGTTGTCGTCAAATTTCACTGCAAAAGCAGCGTTGCCGAAAAATTTAGGCATTCCGGGCGCGATGCTACCTGATGTGGTTTTTGCGTTAAGGTCTATTTTATAATACTGGCAGGTAGCTACAGAGTTGTAGCTGGCATCCAGGTCAAACGGATAGGCAACCGCATCATCATAACGCACAGTAAACACTTGCCCGGCACTGAAATATAGAATACCGATGCATGGCTTACCTGTTGTACTGTTCAGATCAAAAAAGTAAGAGGTGTCAAAGTCAGTACTACCTTTCTTTATCCTCAAAATACCGCTTGGCTTATTGTTATTGGCATAACCCATCACATAAATATCACCGGCGGCATCTTTTATCATCACATTTGGCTGAAATGATGATTCGGTACCGCTGTTCCACATTTCGCTGCTGCGGTTATCTTCTATCTGCTTCGCTACCTTGCCTGTTGTTATATCTATAAGGGTTATAAACACTTTGTCTTCTAAGTTATTGCCTTTTTTATCCTGGTAATTAACGCCCATATACAGGTAATTGTCGCGATGAATCAGTCCCTGATAGTAAACCTCAGTAGAGCCGGTCTTTTGGACGCTACTCAGGTCGATGGTGCTGGTTATTGTCATTGTAGAAGGGTTAAATCTTACCAGCTTACCCACCAGTCCATAACCGGCAACTGTTGCAAAAGCATCTGTTTCGCTGATAAAATCAACTGCGCCAATGGTCTTTAAACCAGCTACGGCAAACGAGCCAACTTCCTTTGCTTTTCCATTTGCATCAAACTCAAACTTGTGCAATGTAGCAGGCGCCCCAAAGTTACACTGGTACATATTTTTACCATTATGAAAAACCAGTGCTGTACTCGGCGATTCGGCCGCATTGCTTGTACCAAGTGTTCCTGTTGGGAAACCTACATTGCCGAACATATATGTAGTTTGAGTGGGATAACTACCGCCGGTAACGCTCAATGCATAAGTTGAAGCCGCATCCGGGGTTTTGGGTTGAGTTTTTTGATCTTTTTTACAGGCCTGCATTAATAGAGCGGTTACTGTCAATAGTGTTAAAACGTAATTTTTTTTCATGAGTAATTGTGAATTATGATTTTTTATTTTCTGTTAAAAGATAATAGCGCAGCTTAAGACTAACAGACCTGCCCGGAAGCTGCGCTTTAAAATTGTCGTAAGTTTTGGCGTTGGCCAGATTATATGCCTCGATTGAGAAGGTGAGGCGTTTAAGCGGGAATGTGATGCCGGCATTTTGTAACATTTGCTTAGGTATAGTAATTTTGTCGGGCTGGTAACCGTCGTTTGCCCAGTACAGGTAATAGGAATGGGTATAATTAACATTATACCAGAATTGCGGCGACAGGCTATTAACATTTTTCCTGATGACGCGATAAGTTAAACCTGCATTTCCCAGTAAATATGGAATATTTGGGATCCGCTGGCCTTTGTACCTGTCGTTAGGAATACCGAGGCCCTCGATGTCGGACCGGCTCCTCAAATCCTGGTAAGTAGCGTTAATGTTGACGGTAAACGACCGAGTCGCCTGATAGGCAATGTTTGATTCGATGCCCTTGATACCAGCCTTGAGCAGATTATAAGATTTTGCACTTCCTTGGCTGTTGGGTACTAAAAATATCAAATGATCTACATTGCGGTAAAATCCTGTCGCCTCCGCATGTAACTTTCCCGCGTTGTAAAGGATATTTAAATTAAAATTGTTGCTTTCCTCTGCTTTCAGATCCGGGTTCGGGTTAACCAGTATCAGATCCCCAAATGCCTCTTCTGCATCTGGCAGTCGTATGGCATGCTCATAAGATGCTTTGGCTATAAAAAAGGGATTTAGCGAATACGCCAGCGCAATATTATAACCGGGTTTGCTGGTACTATTATGAGCTGTAAAGCTTCGGTCAAAATTGATATAAGACCCTGCCTGGCGTGTATAAAAATATTTAAAGGCCGTACTTAATTTCAGTCCATGGATTAAAAGATTACCGTCGTAGCCCAATCCCGCAACATCTTTCCATTGCGACGAAGGCGAATTGTACAAATCGAGTCCGTTGTTGATCCTTTGTGCTAACGTATCTTTTGCAGACCGTTTATAATGCTGTAAGGTATTACTGAAAATTAATTTATTACTACTATTAAACCAATAAGCCGCAGTTAGCTTTTGGTTAAGCGTATTGGTGTAAGTGCTTAAATAACTTGTGCGCCCTATCTCGGCACCTTTTGAACGGTAATATTCAGTTCCGTCATCATTTTTTATGGTTGATCCATTCCAAACAGTTATGCGCCTCGCCGTATCTATAAATAGTCCATCTAACCGGTTAAAGGATACTGCCGCCCCGACATTTAAGTGCTTTAATAAATCGATCTTTTGGTACTTCAATATACCGCCTGTTAAACTTTCCCGGTAAGCGGCATAAGCATATGGCTGTGTCATGGTCAAGTTATTTTGCAGTTGTTTATCAAAGCCACTACTGTTAAGGGAAAGGCTAAGCAGGTCGGCAAAAGAGGAATTTACTATCGCCGCTTCGGCTTTAACAATGTAGTTTTCGTAACGATCATGACACCTTTTTACGTGGATCAATTCTATCTTGCCGTCTGCCCGGATATTATCGGCATCAATACCATAATTGTTTTTAGAATAGCCCCCATACGCCTGGATACTGGTGTAAAAGTTTTTAGTCCACAACTTGCGACCGGATAAATTGATGCGGTGCGTATCGAATGAACTAATGGCATAAGACGCTTCGAGATAATCGGTTTTTTCCTTTCGTGAAATGATGTTTACCGCTCCCGCCAAAACGTCAGCACCAAGGTCTACAGGGATAACTCCTTTATATATTTCTATGCGTTCTATCTGCTCTACCGGCAGGTTATTGATCCCGGTTGATTCTCCAAGCGTATTAATGG
Source organism: Mucilaginibacter gilvus (assembly GCF_004054195.1). Classification (GTDB taxonomy): domain Bacteria; phylum Bacteroidota; class Bacteroidia; order Sphingobacteriales; family Sphingobacteriaceae; genus Mucilaginibacter; species Mucilaginibacter gilvus. Next base: position 6,363 of record NZ_SBIW01000011.1, read on the forward strand.
GAAGACCATCAATAAAGAATTTAAGCTGTTTACCTGTACTGCCATTAATAAAAAAATCGAGTCTTGAGCCGTAGCCACCATCCTGTTTAACTTTAATGCCCGAAGTACCTCTTAAGAGCTGAACGGGTGTTAAGTTGGTATTATAAAATAGGCGTGTATTTATAACAGAAACATTGCCAGGGCCTTGAGTTAAGGCCTCATCGATTTTACTTCGCACAATAACCTCATTCAATTGTTTCGCTGTATCCGAAGCATTTTTTTTGAATTGTGCAAAGCAAAAATTTGGCAAAAAAATGATGCAAATGATAATAGTCCTTATCATAAAAGAATTTGAATAGCTAAATCAATAAGGGCGGGGGTGTACGTACAATCCCCATTAATAGGCGGGTTATCTAAACCGGTTATTAAGATATAAAAGGTGGACCTTTATTACGGAAGAGACTGGGATCTCTTAATATTAGATCCGGACTTAAGTCAAGGCTGTTGAATATGACAACCGGCGGAAAAATCGCTGTTGATATTAGATTATTATAATTCACTGCCGCAGACGACTTGTAATAGATAAAATCGCAAATAGCACATTTTGAATATATGACAACGGCAGTTTTCGCTTTGGCGGGCAAATCGGTATGCCTATGCAGCAATTCAACAAAAGGGAGTGAACTAAATAATAGCAATAAAATGAATGCTGTTAATGTCCTAACCAGTCTATTTTTTTTTGCCATTGCAACAAAGTTGCAAAAATTACTTTGCTTAAACAACAAATTATCAAGGGAGTCAGTAAATACTTGGCCTTATGCATTTTTTTCATCCAATAGTTTAAAGCAAGCCATGTTTGAAGTGCCTTCAAACGCTTGCTGGGGCACCCAGGCCCGATAAGCTTTCACTTCGTTCTGCATATAACAAGGTAACAGTTTGGATGAACATTATTTACCCGTTAGGTATTTGCCCCAATTTATTTAGAGGCACTCAAAATTTATTTTTCGGTAGTACCGAAAAGCTTGTGTAATACCTCTTTTTTCTGACCGGACATTTGCTATCTAAACATTTAGATATGGCAAGGCCGAAGGTTGTTCAAGAACAAAAACGAATTTACAGGTACGTGATCAGGCTCAACGAAAAAGAGCAGCAGAAATTTATGGCCGCCGCTGAAATTTCCGGGGTCGAGGTTTACAAGCTGTTACGCACAAAGCTACTGACAGGACGCTTTCCCGAAGCGAAGATTGCGCGTGTTGACTTAGGCGTTTATTTGGAACTGAAGAAAATCGGCGTAAATGTCAACCAAATAGCAAAGCAGGTCAACGCCGGAAAACTGCCGTTTGAGATCAGGAAGATTCTATTGCAATTGCAGGAACAGCAACACCTCATCATTAAAGTTTTACTCCATGATAGCAATTCAGAAGATCGGTAAAAGCTTTATGGGTGCCTTGAGTTATAACTTAAAGAAGATGGCACATCCTGATAAACGGTTTAGGGCAGAACTTTTGGAAACCAACTTTTCCTCATTGGATGCTATACAAGTCGAGAAGGAAGTGCATTTACTTAGAAGTTTGAAGCCCAACCTCAACAGGTATGTTTACCACACCAGCCTTAACTTTCCAAAAGACGAAAATTTGGATAATAAAACGTTGGTAAACATTGCTAACGATTATTTAAAAGCACAGGGCTTTACCAATAATCAATACATGATCTTTCGCCACCACGATGCGGATCACCCTCATATACACCTATTAGTTAACCGGATCGGCTTTGATGGTAGTGTAGTATCGGACAGTAACAATTACAAAAAAAGTGAAGCGGTTATCCGCAAACTTGAACAGCAGTACGATTTGGTAGCTGTTGAACCGAGCAGCAGCGTTTTAAAAAAAGCACCAACAAAGGATGAGATAGAAATGATCGCAAGAACCGGCAAGGCATCTGAAAGAATGGTGTTGCAGGAATTGATGAACAGTTTATTGAATCGACCGGGGTTGACCTTACAGGATATGATTAGCATAGGCGAGGATATGGGAATCAACTTTCTTTTTAACCAGGCCACTACGGGCAGGGTATCAGGCATCAGTTATTTCCACAACGGTTTCAAAGCGAAAGGCCAGGCTTTAGGTAATAGGTACAAATGGGCAGAACTTATTAGAATAATCAACTATGAACAAGTTAGAGACAGCGCAGCTATTAGCGAGGCAAACAGCCGGACAACAGCAAAATACGGAGCGCAAACCTCCGCAGGAACATACACCGCCACCAAAGAACAACCCGGATCAGGAACTGGCTTGGTTTCTCCAAACGTTGGAACAGGTCTACCAGAATACAGCCCAGCTGAAAACGAAGATGGCGGTAATGGAGAAAGGCCACTGGAAACAGATCAGGATGCTGATCTACTGGCTGGCAATACCGCTGATCATCGCGATAATCGGTTTGGCGGTAATAGTGGTATCCAAATAAGCGACAACGAGGATGATGCAAAAAGAAGAAGGAGAAAAAGAGGCAGGTAGTAGATAATGCTTTTACTTGGTATTGCCCGCGGAACAGCTTTGCGCTGTATCTTGTGCGTAGAATGCCGCTGCAATCCGTAATGCGAAAAGCAACAATTTTAAGGAAGCTTTATATGGCAATAAAAAAGGGACACCCGAACAGGTGTACCCTATATAACTATCAGAAAGGGGTGAATTATTTACCTAAAAGGTAAATAAACCTATTTTTGTTTTAGCATATCGTTCTTCTCTTTTTCAGCCTGAAGCAGCCGCTCAAGAAGAACTACCTTTTCATTGTATAACTCTACAATTTTGTCAATTGGATTAAAAGTACAATGATAATTGAATCCTGAACTTGTATCGTTAAAAGTATTAAAGTAATTGACCATAGCTTCTTCACTAAAGGTTTTTATTGCTTCTGCTGTAACGCCTAAAACACCGGCAATTTTTTCTAATGCACTATCTTCCACCTCAGCACTCTGCTCAATTTTAGATATAGCTTGCTGGCTTATACCCAGTTCGGCGGCAAGAGCTTCCTGCTTCATTCCGCGCAATTCCCGGATTTTACTGATCTTTCTGCCGATATGTATAGTAGGTTCGTTCATAGGTCTAAAGTATTATAAAATGTAAATGTAACAAACAACAGTGCCATTGTAAAATACAATTTGCTATGGTTCGGTACGGCTGCATTGTGTACTTATTTTGAACACCTGCCAATGCCGACAGGTGAAAACGAAATTTTATGCAGGCTGAAGAATTTAACCACTGGGATTTTTATCCCATCAACCTGACACCCGAGCAGGTTAATAATCCACTAAGCGTTATCACGACCTTTTTTGATCACGATAGTTTGCCGGGACATTTGGAAACGTTACAGAATTGGTGTTTCACCATATTGAAGCCGGACTTTTACCGGGATGAAAAAGGTAGCCCATCGGGATTGCTTTACTTTCATAAGTTAACAATTTCTTTGGTCGAAGCAGCATATCTTATTAAAGATATGCCCGACAAACCTAACGTTATGGTAGCGGCTATTGATCTTTCGTTTGAGCAAAGGGAATGGAGTTATTACCCGGTATCGCTAAGCAAAGAACAACAGCAGAATCCGTATTTACTATTGGATGATTTCTTTAGCCAATACACTTTGCCTCAATACCGTGCGATGCTTTACGACTGGCTGGAGCATGGCCTGTCAAGCAAACCCGCCCGTGAATTTATAGAGCCTTTAGACCTGCTGACCGTAAACGAAAACCTGGAAAAGCTATTTGGGGCTGCATGGTTTATTTTTCAGCGGTTATCAGCAAAGCCGTCATTAAAATGCGATGCTCCTATGGGCAGGGTGCCATTTTCGTTATCCGCTAATCTTTCCCAAGTTGAACGGGAGATTTATGCTGTTAAATTATATCAGCTAAACCGCAATATGCCGGATGGGCAGGCCGTGCTGATCAGCAAGCTTATATCTATCATCATTCATAAAGTTAGCTCTGTACAGGCAGTGATTCATTTGGGTGCTGCACCAAATAATAAAATATACCTGCTGGTGATTACCGATAATGAGGAACAACAATTGGCACAAAGCCTTGCAGGTATGATAGAAGACAGTTGCAGGGAAACAGCAAACGTCGTAGCATTAGTACATCATGCCTCTGCCTTGTTCACGGGATTAAAGCGTAGCAACGTGTTTTTTAATACCGCTTTAAGCTGTCCGGCTGTTTATTTGTCCGGCGAGTTACTATTGCCTGCCGCTCTGCCTTTATCTGCCGTTCAACATAATACAACATCATCGCAATGGCAGCACTGGCACTGGTTGGGATTAGACTTTTATAACGGTGCAAAATATCATTTACAACAAGGAGCCGATAACGCTGCGCTCTTTTGCCTGCATCAATGCGCGGAATGTATTTTGGTCGCCTTGGTAAGGTCAGTACTGAACTATGATATTAACAATCACAATTTATCGAGACTACTCGCCATTACCGAAATGTTTACGGCTGATCTTGTTATCGTTTTTAAGATGCATGAACCGGGGAATCTGATGCTGTTTAATGAACTGAAACATGCTTATGTGAATGTGAGGTATAAGGACGGATATGAAGCCGGGCGCAGCAATGTAAGCGCATTGTTAGATACAGTCAAACAATTGTTAACTGTGGCTGAAAGAGTTTATGAGCAACATGTGCTTACAAGTAGCTTGTAAATTATTCTTTGGAAATATGCAGCTGCGGCAAGCGGCTCATTACATCACGCGTATGCACGCTATATTCATTCGCCGCCAGCCTCGCTGCGAACGCAGGAATAACTCCTACCTCGTTACACCTGCAAACCCGAAAGCTGACTGAAAAGAATAACAGTGACAACGCCTATAACTACAGCTTTTAAATTATAAGCTAAACTAATAAAGAAAGCTGGGGTGATTCCCTATCGTTGCATTACACCGCACCCACAAAGTTAGCCCAGCCCCTAAATCGTAAAGGGCATGTAAATAGCGATTGTTGTTTGGGGTGTTGCGCCACCCTTGACAATTTAGCGGCTTAGCACTCCCGGTTGTTTAAGCGGAGCAACGACTACCTATGTTTAAGCCGTAACCAAACTTTATTATTCGGTAGTACCGAAATGCTTGTCAAGTAAGGCCGCCCGATGACGCGATTTTGCCGCTTAATCTCAGCGGCATGGTTAACAACTCGGGACGGAAGCGAAATATCACTACTCAAAGAGCAATAGAAATATTGAAGAAAAGGGGTGTGGAAATAAGTGAAAAAAAAGCGGAAGAAGTCTTGGAAATCATGTATTTTTTAGCTAAATTGATTGTAAATCAGGAGATTAAAAAATGAAAGTTGCAGATATATACATCCGTGTAAGTACCGATGAACAAGCCGACAAGGGTTATTCCCAAAGAAGCCAGGAAGAGGTTTTAAGGCGTTATTGCGAGATCAACAACATCAGTATCAGAAAAACCATTTTTGAAGACCACTCTGCCAAAACCTTTATCAGGCCGCAATGGCAGGGCTTGTTGCTTAACCTTAGAAAGCAACGGGGCAAAGTTGACCTGGTACTGTTCACCAAGTGGGACAGGTTCAGCCGTAATGCACCCGATGCTTACCAAATGATTAATACCCTTAAGATATTGGGTGTGGAACCGCAGGCGATCGAGCAGCCTTTAGATATGGAGGTTCCTGAAAATAAGATGATGCTGGCCATCTACCTGACCGCACCCGAAATTGAGAACGACCGCAGGGCATTGAATACTTTTTATGGCTTGAGACGTGCCAGGAAAGAAGGGCGTTGGGTATCACACGCACCAATGGGTTATGTGAACAGGCATGATATCACCGGCAAGAAATTCATTGCCATTGATCCGCCACAGGCTAAGATCATTCAATGGGCATTTAAAGAAGTGGCTAAGGGTATTTACTCCATTCAGCAGGTTTATGAAAAAGCTGCGGAGATGGGTTTGAGATGTAAACGCAATAACTTTTATGTCGCTATCCGCAACCCGGTTTATTGCGGAAAGATCCTGATCGTTAAATATAAGGATGAAGCAGCGCACACTGTCAATGGCTTGCATGAAGGCATTATCTCTGAAAGCCTTTTTTATGATGTACAGGACGTCTTGAGCGGCAAAAAGAAAGCAGAGAAGACCAAAGTCCTTTCGCCGGATATGTTGCCGCTAAGAGGCTTTATCAGGTGTTCTAAGTGCAGCCGTGTACTATGTGGCAGCGCATCTAAAGGCCGTAATGGTTATTACTACTATTACCATTGCTCATCTGCCTGTGGATGCAGATATAAGGCTGAGGACGTTAACAAAGCATTTGACGAGGTAATAGAGGAATTTACAATCAATGAAAATTATGCAGAGTTGTTTACGGAAGTTATCGCTGATACTTACAAAAGCCAAAACACAACGCAGTTGATCTCCCGCTCGGAACTCCTTAAAGAGATCAACGACCTGAACGGCCGTATTGCTAAAGCAAGGGAGTTACTTCTGAACGGGGACATTGACGGCGCGGATTACAAGACCATCAAGTCTGAAAATGAATATAAGATAAACGTATTGGAAGCGAAGTTGGCAGAGGCGGCAGCAGTTAATTCTAAAGCTGAAAACATAGAACCGATACTGAGGAGGGCAATTACCAAATTAACGCAGCTGGACAGAATCTATTCAAAATCAACAACTTCTGAAAAGCGGGAATTAATTGGTTCGATGTACCCCCAAAAATTCACTTTCGAGGAATTGCAACATCGAACCGCTTTTACAAGTGAATTATATTCTTGTATCTACTTGATTAACAGAAAAATAGCGAGCAAAAAAGAAGGGCAAGCGACCGATTTTTCGTGCTTGCCCATTCTGGCTCCTGAGGCTGGGCTCGAACCATCTGATAGACTTGCAAATGCTCTAATTCTTAAAAATTAGTGATTAGTTAATACCGCACTGTAGCTACTTTTGCCATAGTGCAGTTGAAAAGTAAGTCTGAACATTTAATAGCAATTTATCATATAAAAGTTTATATAAGCTGTGTAAATCACTTTCTGTTAAATCTAATATTTGTTACACGTTATTTATCTATCAATTTATAAAATCCTTCACGGTAACTATCCCCCACAGAAATCATTGTTTCGCCTATAACAATACGGCTGCGTTCGATGTAAGTGATATGCTTTAGCGCAACGATAAATGATTTATGCACCCTTATAAAATCCATACGCGGCAGTTGCTCTTCTATTCGCTTCATGGTTTGCAGGCTCATAATCCGCTCAGTAGACAATTGTATGCAGATATAATTTTGTAAGCCTTCAACATACAAGATTTCATCCAGATTTACCCGTTGGATGCGATGCTCTGCTTTCACAAACAGATAAGTCGCATTTTCCGGCTGAACGGTTAACGGGGTTAGCTCAGGTTCTACTTTACTTGCATCATATGTTGAGAACGCCTGCAAAGCCTTACCAGCAGCGCGGTAAAACCTGTCGAAGGCGATTGGTTTAAGCAGATAATCTATTACATCATGCTCATAGCCATCCAGGGCATATTCGCTGTAGGCGGTGGTTAAAATAATTTTGCTTTGTTTACCGGCTATTTTGATGAATTGTAAACCGCTTAATTCAGGCATTTGAATGTCCAGGAAAACCAGGTCGATATTTTGCTCTAGGATAATACTTAGGCCTTCGATAGGATTAGTGGTAGTAGCTAAAAGCTCCAAGAATGGGATTTTCTGAATATAATCCGCGAGGATATCTATCGCCAGCGGCTTATCGTCAACAACCAAACATTTTAAGCGCATCAGTTCTGTTTTAAAATAAGGTTTACTTTGTAAAGGTGGGCATTATTAGTTATGGTTAATTGGTGCCTTTCGGGATACATCAATTTAAGGCGCCGTTGTACGTTACTTAAACCAATACCCCCCGTATTATCTTTCTGCCCCTGACTTTTTTTATTACTTAAACTAAAAATTATCTCTGCATTATTTGAATGCAGATATATCTCTATCGGGTGCTGCGGGTCATTCCAAATGCCATGTTTAAAAGCATTCTCTACGAAGGCGATAAAGAGCAGTGATGCTATGGGCTGATCGCCCAAATACCCCTCCTGCGTAAACTTAACGTACGCCATACCTTTGGCACTTATCCGCTGCAAGGCAATCACATTTTCTAAATATTCCACTTCGCGGTTTAATGGCATAAAATCCTCGTTGCCTTCGCGAAGCATATAGCGCAGCATTACTGATAGCTTCAGCAGCGCCTCGGGTGCTTGTTCCGACTTTTGGTAGGTAAGTGAATAAATATCGTTAATGGTATTAAACAAAAAATGGGGGTTAATTTGCGAACGCAGGAAGGCTAGTTCGGTACTTAACTTTTCCTGTTGCAATTCCTGCTGGCGTTGGCCGCTCTTGTACCAGTTCTCTGCAAAAAAATACATCAGTCCATATATAAAGTAGCTGGGGAAGTAATAGAAAAATATGTTACTGATGTAATAATTTACCGTTGGAGTTTCATCATGATAATTATCAAAGTGAATTACCGGCTTGAGGAACCAAAACTCCAAAGCATATCGTGCGAAAATAACTATCCCCCATATTAAAGCAGTAAGCAGCAACGCATGTAAATATTGCCGCTTTAAAATTAGCCGAGGGGCAACCCAAAAGTAACTGCAATAAAAGCAAATAGCTGATAATATATAGTAACTAATAGAAGTGATCAGGAAGGTAATAAGCGGCAAGCCTAACATTTTACCGGAAAAATATCCCCTCAAAAAAGCCCCGGTTATGAGTACCGCCCAAAATGCTATATGTACTAATACAATCCGCTTACGCTCCATAGGCTAAATATATGCCCTTGCGGCGGTTAGGGCAATAGCGTTTGTCAGTAATATTAAGGCATTGGTCACTAAAAATAGGCTCCTTGTGTATCGATGGCTAACCCGCTGAAACTTTGTTGGCATTTATCCCTCATTTTAGCAAAACCAAATTAAATTATATGAAAAAAACATTATTGCTAATGCTATTTGCATTCCTCTTCATTTCAGCAAAGGCGCAGGATTATATTGCAATGGGCGATTCTTGCTTCAAAACGAAGAACTATCTCTGCGCCGCCCAAAACTACGACCTGTTTTTGGCTAAGGTAGAAAGCCGGTCAAATATGATTGCTTATAAATCAGCCAAAGCATGGGCAATGGCTGCCGACAAAGAACGCACTATAGCGGCCATCAAAATATATGTAAAAAATAATTACGAGAACGATTATCCCATTTTCAGTAACCGGCTGATAAAGGAAAGGGCTTTCGACTTGGTGAAAGATGATGAGCGTTACAAAAACATTTTAGCAGCTGTGATCGCTAAGGAAAATACTATTAAAGCGGAGGAAAAAAATAAGGCAGATTCGATAGTAGCCTTCCAAGCCCTTTTAGAAAAAGAAGGCTTATTGAATAAACTCGACCTGGATAAGGGTAGCGCAATTGAAACTTACAATCGTATCAAAGCCTACAATAAATACCCGCAACTAAAGCATGAGACAATATCCTTACAATTTAAAATTACAGATAGCCTACATACGGCCTTCCTGATAGTACTGCCGAAGGATTATGATGCGCATAAAAGCTATCGGCTATTGTTTTTTCTGCACGGCGCGGTAAGCAGTAATACCGGTTACCCGGATTATGCCGATGCAAGGGACACTAGTGGCTGGAACAGATATTACACCAAATACGCCACCATCAATAAAGTAATAATGGTATACCCCATGGGTAACCGAGATTATAACTGGATGTATCCGGACAATGGCTTTTATATAATTCCCGCTATGCTTAAGCAAATCAAGCAGGTAATTAACGTGGATGATAACAGGGTTTTTATCTCAGGACACTCTAACGGCGCGACAGGTTCGTTCTCTTACGCTATAAAACAGCCATCATTATTTACGGGCTTTTACGGTTTTAACACCAGGCCACGGGTGGCCACAGGCGGCACTTATATCAGGAATTTGCTCAACCGGTCGTGGTTTAATGTATCGGTCGACCAGGATTATTATTACCCACCAGCTGCACACGATTCGCTCGACAAAGTGATGAAAGGCCTCCATGCAGATTACCAGGATCATCGCTACAACGGTTTCCCGCATTGGTTCCCGCAGTTTAATGAATCGGAACCAGCCTATAAGTTATTGTTTGCCGACTTGACGATGCGTAAGCGCAATCCTTTCCGCCCCAATATTTCTTGGGAATGCGATGATGTAAAATACGGCCGCTGCGACTGGCTCAGCATAACGGCTTTAGATACAACTACAGCTGCAAAAGCTGCCTGGCAAAAGCCTATTAACTTTAGAATAAACAAATGGGTGGTGCTGGACAAAGAAGCCAAAGCCCACATAGTAGATACGATGATGAATGGCTTTGTTTACCGCAAACGCTCGGGTGCGGTAAAGGCAGCTTATAGCAACAATATATTTAACATAGAGACATCAGATGTTGGTGCAATACGAATTTACTTGTCGCCTGAGATGGTCGATTTTAAGAAACCTGTTGCTGTAACCATAAATGGCAAGCAAAGATTTAAAGGAAAAGTGATTTACAACAAGCAATTTATGACGGACGGATTTGAAGCAACTTTGGATAAAGCAGCACTTTGGGTAAACTATATTGATATTGTGGTAAAACCAAAAATTTAATAAAAAAGAAATGATCGTCTGGTGTACCACTAACAATTTAATGTACCCAATTTCTTCAATTCTTCTAAGAAATGGTTCGAAAAAAATCCAATAGGGTTCGCTAAGCTAACTTGATCCCTATTGGACTTTTTTCGAATCGCGCTGTGCAAAGGCCGTGAGGTGGGGATTTTGGCAATGAAACACCTCGAAACAACCCGTCGGGTAACCAATCCCGATCAACAAGGTCTAGTCAACCATTGGAAGCGAGTCTTGCGTAGTCAGCAGTAATGCTGGCGCGAAGCGTAGACAGCGACTGCTAAAGGTATGCGACTGAGCCTCGAAACATGTCTCAATGTCGAAGTCTTGGTTCTTTCGAACACCAGGACAACATCAAACCGGCGTTATCAGACGAGCCGGGGCGATTCGGCCGGGGTCGAAGGGTATGTCAGAGGCAGACAGGGGTTGTACGGCAACACAGAAGAGCCTACCATCTCCTTACGAAATTAGGTCAAGGATGCCCTAACCCAAACAATCCGAGCTTGCAGGGTAAATATCACCACCCTCCAAAGTGCTAAGAAAAGGCGGTATCGAAAAAAAGGTATCCGGACCGAGCGGAAGCGAAGGGAAGGAAAAGGGCGGAGGCAGTCTTAGCATTCCCATAGTACTGATAGAACGGTGGGAAATCAGCTCCATGAAAGCCACTTAGTAAGGAAGGGGGATGCCTGTTTTACGGAGCTGTATTTTAGAAACATTAAGTGTACACAGAGACATGAAACAAATGTTAACAGTAGAAATTCAGATAGCGGAAAGGGCAAGGAAATATCCGAATGAGGCCTTGACAAACCTGCATGATCTTATCGATGAGCCGCTGCTGGAACCTGCCTAGCAGGCCTTAATAAAAAGGGCGCAGCTGGGGTGGATGACCAGACATAGTACGATTACTATGAACAACGCAAGGAACGAATACCTCAGCTACTGACGGCATTCAAGAGCGGGAACTACCGGGCGCCCTACATTCGGAGGGTATTTATACCTAAAGGTGATGGCAAACTCAGGCCGCTCGGATTGCCCACGGTAGAAGATAAATTGCTGCAAAGTGCAGTGACCAAAATTCTAACGCCGGTATATGAGCAAATATTCATTCCTACATCGTATGGGTTTAGACCGGGTAAATCACAGCATCAGGCATTGGCGGCACACTTCAGCGAAGTAAGCTTTAAAGGTAAGCGCTATATAATAGACGCGGACCTGCAAAACTATTTTGGGAGCATAGACCACCAGTGTTTACGGGAATTTCTTGACCACAGGATAAAAGATGGCGTGATAAGGAAGATGATTGACAAATGGCTCAAGCGGGCATAATGGAAAATGGACAGGTCAGCTATCCGGAAGAAGGATCGCCACAAGGCGCATCGGTTTCCCCACTGATCAGTAACATCTTCCTTCATTATGTGCTCGACGATTGGTTCACAGAGCAAATACAACCGATGTTGAAAGGGGAAAGCTTTATTATCCGTTTTGCAGATGATTACCTGCTAGGTTTTATGAGCAGGGAAGATGCGCTGCGTGTAATGGAAGTACTACCTAAACGAATGGCGAAGTATGGCCTGACGCTGCACACGGGAAAGACAAGACTTATAGACTTGAGCGAGCCGGGACAGCGGGGAGAAGAAAAGCAAACGTTCGACTTTTTAGGCTTTACCCATTACCTTGGCAAGAGCCGGAAGGGAAAACGGGTTTTGATGCGCAAAACGAGCAGTAAGAAGCTGAATGCTTCGCTGAAACGGATGCACGAATGGATCAAGCTGAACAGGCATAAGCACTCAATACCGGTGCTCATCGCCAAACTGAATCAAAAATTGAGAGGCCATTATGGCTACTATGGTATCACATTCAACGCGAGAAGAATTAGCTCCTATTACCAACAGACAAAGCGGATGCTCCACAAATGGCTGAACCGTCGAGGAGGCAAGCGGATCTGGACAGGGAGTAGATCACAAAGCTCACGGACGAATGGATAACCCTTGAGAAACCAAGGATTTATCACAGTTATTGATTAGCAAAGCCGTAGTACAGAGGAACCGTGTGCGGGAAAGCCGCTCGCACGGATCTGTGGGGGAGCGGGGAGGCAACGAACCGCGCTACCCGGACCACTTGGTAGAGCAATTGAAGATTTTAAATGATTTACAAGTTGCCTAAAGGGGGTTCGGACTCCTAGGGGCTAATAGCATGTTGATTAAGAAAATTCAAGTTACGCCACCGTAAATCTTTAATCATTGGTTTTGGCAACTCGACTTATTGATACAGAAGTATTGTGACACTGATTATCATTAAAAATCTTCAACAAAAAATTGTCTTTTTAGGTCATTTTGCTGCTATCTTGTTTATAAATAGTGGAAAATTTGTCGGGCATAGAGTTAGTTTCAATGTTTGACAAATATGTGTTTTGAAAAGTGAAACTATTATACAATAACCTGACAATCCCGATAGCTGCTCGAAATTTCGTAAAATAGCTACATTGCTGTATTCGTGAGTTATACTTTGTTGAGTATTTTCAATTTAATTAAGAAACAGCCAACATTGTATTGTATTTTTGGCGATTGACCAAAAATGTCAAAAAAAAAGCAACATGTAAAGAACAATTTTTCGCGAGTTATATAGGGATTTGTGAATAAATTATAAATAAACATTACATTTAAATTAACTTTAGTATCACTTAAAGTTGATCCGAACTTAACTATAGGCAGAATCCTGAACCTAAGTTTACCGATTAATTGCGATTTTGGAATATCCTTATAAATTTGAAAATAAACCTGTAAACTGTGAAAAATGCTTTTGTCACTTATCTTGCCACCGATGACTTTTTACCAGGGGTAGTTGCGTTAAGAAAATCTTTAACCGCCTTTGGTAATCATACTAAACTTTTAGTGCTCTACACATCGGAGGTATCTATTGACGTAGTACATTTTTTGGTTAGCGAAAGTTTTTGGGTTAAACAGGTAGATGAAATCAAAAACCCCAAGACATTTGATTTTGATACAAAGTTTAATTACACATACAACAAATTAAATATTTTCAATTTAACGGAATTTAAGAAGATTATTTTTCTTGACGCTGATTTGCTTGTTTGTAATAATATTGAATGTTTGTTTGATAGGCCTCACATGTCAGCTGTGGCTGCAGGAAATATAGTAGTTACGGATTGGGTAAATTTGAATTCTGGGATGTTAGTAGTGAGCCCGGATCAAGCACTTTTTGAGGAAATGCTTGAACTTAAGAATGTACTTCAATCTAACGGCGGGGATCAAGGTTTTTTGCAATCGTTTTATAAAGAGTGGCCAATGAATAAAACCTTGCATTTGAATCCAAGATTCAATGTCCCTTTTATATTCTTAAAAGAATATACTAACAGCATTTGTTATTTCAATTATAGTAAGAAAAAATTGGAAACCGATATTTTTATCATTCATTTTTGGGGAGAGGTGAAACCTTGGCAGATAAACTTTAGAAGTTTGGATAGAAAAAGTCAAGACGTCAATATTCAGGCATTGTTTTTTTGGAACGATATGTTTAAAAGTGAAATATCAATTGCATGAAAAAGAGTCCTATTAGTCCCTTAAAAAATTATTTATCAAAATGAAAAAAATGTAGAGGTTAATTTTCCGCTTAACCTTAAAAAAAGTAATAAGCGTTAACATTCGAACACAGATTTAGAAAGTTACATATTAAAAAATATTTTTATTGTATATTCTGGATTTTGCCTGAATGACAAGGGCTTGGTAAAAGGGGTTCCATCATAATTACCCACATCATTATGATTATTACTTGATCGAATCCGCAAAATATTATTTTATAGCTCAAGATAATCCAAACTACCTATTAACCTTAGATAATCACGATATTGATTTAGTTATCCATCATTTAACTACTGTCGCTGGATATGCAAATGAATTATTAGACTTTGGATGGATATTTTTTAATTGCTTTTGCAGTTCTTCCTTTTCATCATCAATATTGGCATTGGGCAATTCCAATGATTGACGGCTGCCCTTCAGAAAAAAGAAGATGTTTTATTTTAAGAAATTACTTATTTTTAGTTTCAATACAGATTTTCCCTCTTTCATAACCTATACCGCCATTCATATTGGTTCCTTCGATGATTACTGTATAAGTGGTAGGTTTATCACCTGCATAAAACCATACCTTAGCTTCTCCATTTATATCGGTAAAAATATTTGGCTCCCAATTTATAGTTGGCCTAAAGTCGGGTGTATCCTTAATAACATCGTTAACTTTGAACTTCGGTTTGTAAAATTGTGCTGGCCAGCTTAGTGGCAAAGGTTTATAAAGATACATCCCCGGGGTATTATCGATAATCGGGCCGTGGCCTGAGCGTGTTGTAATTTCAACGAAGGCAAGATTATCGGGGCTTGCATATGGGTAAAACCTGGACGAATACTTTCCGACAAATTTACTTGAGGACATCACTTCAATACCTTTGATGTCTTCCGCAGTATGCGATTGCAAATAATTTTTTAAGGCTGGGAAATCCATTGATTGATATACGCTGGTCAATACGACTCCATCTACCAGGAAAATCACTTCTTTGAAATTCATATAATATGATAAAGGATAGTGTGGGGGAAGGTTCATTTCCTGAAATCCTTTGATCTTTTCTTCGAAGAGTTGTAACCAACTCTTTTTTAGTGCTTTTTCTAAGTCTCTTTCATTTAATGCAAAGTCAGCGTTTCCTGATCCGTTTAAATTTTGAGACCCTTTTATAATTTTCATACCCAATATCTTCACTTCGCTTAACGCACGAGTTCCTGGTTTCATATAGTCGTGCTGCGTCACCATATTGCTGACTTTTGCGTAACTGATTAAAGTAGTATCGGTATTCAGATACCATGGCGCCACTAATGGCCGTTTTAATTTAATAATTTCAGGAGAGCCTTCATTATCAATAACAATATCAACATTAAAACTTTTACCACTTTTGTTTACCGCTTTTAAAACAAAAATTGGGGTGTCAATACGTGGAAAGTTATCAAAATAGAATTCGCCATTATTGTTTGTTGTGGTACTCATTAGGATAGTTGGAGACTTCGAAAATAAGAGAACGTTTGTTTGTCTTACAGGTTTATTGAACCCGTTCAAAACGCGCCCTTTAACCCCAAATCCATTCACCGGTTTAAATATGATAGTTTTTGAATTGAAATACTGTTCCCAATTATATCCTATCCATCCTTGTGTAATTAATAAATTGTCCAATGCTTGCCATGACTCAGCAGTTTTAGATGAAAGATAATAATTAGGTTGCTCAATACGCCCTTGTAAATCGGCTGTCAACAACATTTGAGTTAACATATTACCATCTTTCATCGTGTCTGTTTTAACCTCTGCGTCGTCGGTTACAGCCATTGAAAAGTTCCCTGCAATCGGATTACCCACGTCATCAGTTACTTTTATATTTAATGCTACACTGTCATGGGGAGCGTAATTTGTTAAGTTGGTTTTTAGCCGTATATGAAGATTGTCATGGTTCCCAATATATGTCATTCGTTCATTTAAAGGTCGTTGATTAGTAGTCAACATAACCAATTTCGTTATTCCATCAGGAAATAAGCTTTTTGCTATCTTTTTCTTGATAACATTGCCTCTAATAAAGTTAAAGGTAGCAGCATAACATATCACGCCACGCGCTTTACCAATCAAGAAATAATCGTTGCCCAGGTTAGCGAAATCACTTGTAGCGAAAATAGATACTTCTAATGAATCGCTTAGCAACTCGTTTTTTACCGTTACAATCGTCCCCGTACCCTTTATCAAAGGTAGCGGGTATTCTTTAATGATATTGCCTGGGAGAGTGGCTTTTGCAGTATAGATTTCGCCCTTTTGTACTGCTAAGTCAAAGCTACCAATGCCATAACGAAGAGCGTTGAATACGGCGACTTTTTTTCCCTCATGATTTGTAATAATCCCTGAAATATCAACACCTTTTCCATCTTCCCCGATAGCCTTAAAGCCAACATGTGCAGGTAATCCACCAACAAGGTAACCGCCTTCAGGCATAAATTGAAGGTCGATATTCTGCGATAAATTTAACTCAAGCGGTATAACCGCCTTTTTACCTGTCGGAAACGATTCAGCCATTATACTTAAATTGGCAGCTTTACCCGGTAATTTAAACTTTAAATTCAACAAACCGAGATCATTCGTCTGAATAGCTTGTTTGTATAGGTTGTTGTCGCCAGCTAAAACTTGCAATTTTAAAATTTTATTTGCAACCGGCTTTTTGTTTATATCATGAAGTAATAGTTTAACTTTGACACTATCATCAATTTTGGTCGGTCCTTCCACTCGCTTCTCTATTAGCCAGCCGTTTTCATCGCTACCTGTTATGTAAAAGGATTTGCTAAAAAAATAATTTTGCCCAAAATTACGCATCCAGTTAGTATAGGCTGTAATGGTATAAGTACCAGAGGTAAAGCCTTTATTTTCATCGAGTTTCAAGTTCCCCCATCCCAAACCATTTTGTGCAGCAATTTTATACCGTTTTAAAACCTTATTTTCTTGATTTGCTATATCGATATTAATTATGCCGCTTTTCTCGGAAGCCGTTAAAAAAGAATTTAACAAGTACGCCTTAAACCATATTGTATCGCCAAGTCCATAATATGGTTTGTCAAATTGCAGGTAAATTTTTTCTCTTGGATTTAATTTATTTAAGCTATCGTTTGACGCTTTAACCCCTAAAAGTTCTTCATGTAATTGCCTTATCTGGCCAATGGCGATTGTTTGACTGACCAAAAGAAATAAAAGAACAACAACCTTTTTTTTAATTGATATTAAATTGGGAATAATAAATCTATTCAAAACTTTATACAAAATTCTCATATAGTTTATTAATGGAGTAAGGGATTCTTCTATTTAGCAAGAATAACAACATTTTATATCCTTTTAATTAACATTGTCTAACCTCTGATTATCGGTCAAACAGTTTGATAAGTTAATTAAAAACTGCTTTTTTGGTAAAAAAGCAGTTTTTAAAATGCACTACTTTAGTAATGTTAATAAGCAAGTAATGCGATGTAGTAGAAAAAAATAATAGGTAAGTGATTGGATATTTAACCTATTTACCTATCAGAATGCAGAGCAAGTGCCAACATTTCCGCCAAAAAGAGGTACGCATGGGCCGCATAGTGGACAACCTCCTGAACCAGCCGATACATAACACCCTTGTCCGCATTGTTGGCCTGGGCCGCCTCCGCCTCCTGGAGGGCCGCTCCCAGCCATAATTTTTCTCATTTCGCCCCTGCTTAGTACATTCTTAATGCTTTTAAGGTTTAATTTTTCTAAATTCATAAAAAATTTATTACTAGTACCAGGTTCGTCCTGCCGCCGTCATGTTTAATAAGGGCCATGCTCCCTACTTTCTCGAGAAGTATTGTTTGTGCTTATTCAAGCATATATTTCAAATCTGAAACCCGGTATAATTCAGGCAAAAGATAACCGTTGAGTAAAATTGTAGGAGTCGCGGTCACCTTCGCCTTTTCACACCAATCATTCTGTTTGTCGATTTTTTTAATTTCCATACCGCTTAATGCAACAGGATATGCTTTTGCCCAGGATGTATAATCTTTTTGTTTTTGTTCGTACCAGTCGTTTAGTGCCGTCTTTAGTTTGTTTGGTCCAGGCACGTCGCTTAAAGCAACCAGATGCCTGCTAACACTTGTTGAAATATCGTTACCACGATTCCCAAGTGCAAAAATAATGCGTACCTGAAGGTTGTCATTTCCTTCAAGTAATTGATGAAGCAGCATATGCGTAATCGAACATGGCGGGCAATAGGGATTGCTCACCATCGTAATTACATTATTAGCTTCTCTGTTACCTAACACTATACTCCACTCTTCATCAGGCTGGTTAAATTTAGGCTGGGAAGTAAGCATTTTATTAAATAAAAAAGTATTGTACTTAAACTTGCGCAATTGTCGCTTTAAGGGCTTTAAACTTTCTGCCTTTAAAAAGAGTGGTTTCAATATTCCCCATAATATCATAGGCAGTGTTAAACAAACATAAACAGAGCTAAATACGATACCGCGATCTTCGGCAAACGCAAGGCGAATAGAATTTTGATAACTAACCAGAAAAATTAATTCCAGCCACAATAAAGCCTGTACTGTACAACAAAGGATGCACCATTGTTTAGCTATTCGCGCTTGGTAATAAATTGAATAAAACGTATAGGGTAAGCTGACAATGTTTAAAATTAAGAGGATTTTCATTATAACTTGAGAATTGCCACCAATTAAAATTAATAAAGTTGTGCTAGCAAAATAAAAGAATCCAACCTCGCTCCAACTCAGCCATTCGACGCCAAACACCTTCGCCGCCTTCGATGAAAGAATTGCGTTGCAATTAGTTTTTCCATTTGTCTGGCAAATCATCTGTATCAATGGATTATTACTGTCAATAGATTGAATCAGTAGTAATATCGATGTGATCAGCCCCGCAAATTTAAAAAGCGTCAATAAGATAAGCCGCCAGTTGAGAACACTTAGATAATCGGTATGGTAATACAAGGATGAAAGAAATATAATTACGGTGCCCGTAGTTATTGCCGGCATTTTAAGCCCGTCAGCCCAGGCCGAAAGACCGGCTCCAACAGGTGGGTAATTTTCGCCTGGTTTGGCTATAAGGACAATTCCGTTGAATTGCTTTCTGAAGTCTTCGGAGCTTACTCTTCGTCTATTTACTGTTTCGTTTGAAAAGGTAACAAAATCCTTGTTTAATTTAGTTACCACAATTAATGATTCGCCATCTAAAATAGAATGAGCCATAAATGGACAGGGAACGTCAATCAATTCATCGTAATCCACACGTAAAGCGTTATTTTCAATTTTGAGTGCCGTAAGTATATCACTAACAGCTAGCAGAGAGGGGTAATCGGGGTGTTTCTCCAATTCTTCACAAATGATTGCCGGGTCAATATTTATCGACAGATATTTAAGCAGCTTGTATACTGCCGCATCAGCATTATTTTCTTTGGTCAAGGTGATCATGTAAGGCCTATTCTAAACAGTACGTATTAGGTTTTTGGTAATTCGGTTTGGTACTTTAAAAGTAAATATAAATTTTGTTGATAGTTAAATATCTCGTGAAATAATTATGATTTTTCACTACTAATTATTAATTATTTTTACGAAATTAATTAATAATTACAAAATTATTTATTTGATAAATTAAATTCCCTTTAAAGTATAACGGAAAGTCCTTAACTATATATTTTCGATTAATTTAATTAAAGGAGTAAAACAATTGTCCTCCGAAAAGGAACGGCTAATGAGCCTATGCGCATTTTCGCTAAGTTTTTTGCGAAGCGTGGCATCAATTAGCAATGTTTCAATTGCTTGAGTAAAATCTGCTGCGTTATCTGCTATTAGAAAAGCTTCACCTGTGCTGTTTTCAATGCCACGAGCTCCATGTAATGTTGTAACCAGGGGCCTCCCGTGCGCCAAGGCTTCAATGTTTTTAATCTTTATCCCCGCACCAAAACGCACCGGATTGATGATAATATCTGCGTCATGGTATATTTCGTTTATATCACCGTTAAATCCTTTTGGGATAACGTTTAATTGCCCGGCAAAATCAACATTGCTACAAACCGTACCATAAATATGAAACTGCGCATTATACTTAGCAGTGATTGTAGGCCAACAGTTTTTTAGAAACCAGTTTACTGCATCAACGTTTGGTAGGTAAGCACTTCCTACAAAAGCTATGTTATTTACTTCTTTTCTAATTGGATGTGTGACTATATTCACAGGATGCGGACATAATAGCGCTTTTCCAGATCCAGCCATTGACGTAACTTTAACAACGTCGTCCGGGCAAAGCACGATAACGCGATCATACAGACTGAAAATATCTTTTTCAACACTAAGGGGAAGTTCATAAAGTGCACCAGCATGATTAAATTTCTTGAATGCTTTAGTACGTTCACTAACAATATCGTGCGCATCAAGGATTAAGGTAACCTCATATTTAAAAAAATTAAGAAAATAGCTGCAGTGAATGTATTCGACAATAATTGCGTCAAAACGACGGTCTTTCAAAAATGTTTTTAGCCTACGCCCATATCCTGTTGAACTTAGGTATTTTGTTTTTTCGAGTGTAAAAAATTCACTGGCAAACAATGCGCTCAACCTGCTTTCGACGTTTTGATCTGCTGGGCCAGTGTTTACCACAGTTAGTTGTACATGCGTTGATAAGTAATTAACGAGAGCATAAATGCGAGCACGGTTACCAGACGACAATTCCTCAAAATTAACATCTGTAAGCAGTAGTACTTTCTTCATAATTAAGCATCAATTTTAAGTTCTTTTCCAAAAGCACAGTGTCAACTAAATAATTACCTTCGAAATAATCCTCCGGCCCGTCCGTTTCGCAAAGCTGATGAAAATAGTTAATTTTCAATCCGTTCGACATATACCAAAATAGCGGGCTAGGATGATCTAATTCATTGGTTTTGTTTTTATGTAATTCTAAAACTGAACTGTTCTCTGGCATAAAGAGGATATTAGTCAGACCAGAGCCGTGGGTGCCAATTAAGAATTTAATTTTGGCAAAAATTGCCACTTGTTTTAAAAAGCTGAATCGCTCAGGGTAAAAAACGGTAAAACCATATTTAGTAACAACCTCCTGAATAGCTTTTTCATTAGTAATCTTTCTTCTACTTGCTAATTCCCGACTGATATAAAGTTTTTCACCAGGCAGTTCAACGCTATCATTTATTTGCAACACGTATTCTGTATAAAACTTTCGCACACTTTTCAACTGTCGGGCATCAAATGAATCACAGATTCGCTTAACTGGGGGCAAACAAAGCGTTTTGACCATCAAACTTTTACCTGAAGGAATAAAATATATATTTTTTAATTCGAATGGAGCCAAGGAACCCATGATAAAATCGACGTGTTGATAAGATTCTGGCAATATTAAAACCAGATCATTATTTTTTTTTCGGACTGACCAAAGCCTGAAAATAGATTCAGTAATCCAGTGAAAATAATTAAACCAAGGATGGTGAATTAGGAGGTAAGTGCGCTGATCGTCGAGCTCAATTAACTGGCCCGGATCATCTACGACATTGTAATAATATTGAGCGGCTTCGTTTTGATAATTGGTAAGTTGGTGTGGAAATTGGTGATGGCAGTCTTTAATAAGGCCCCTGTTATTCATACAAAATCCTGTGTTTGTGACAAACACCCAGGTTCTTATCCTCGTCCGCTCCGGTGTGAAGACATAAGTGCAGTTGTCGAAATATAGACTAATGTGCTTTTGTTCTATATTAAGGGGAAGCGGAACAGTGATGTTTTTCTTCATTCGGAAATTTTAAATTTGCCGAAACAATACATCCCGGCTGTAAATATTAACTGGAGATTCGTCAGGTTTCTTCACTCGGACGGCTTAAAGATAACCTTAAGTACACTTAATGACTTAATACAAAAACAGGGTCCGACAACCGCGCAGTATTTGCGATATTCGCCACTACGTCAGTGTTTATGACTTTTTTTTATTTCATTCCTAGTTAGCGAGGTCGATCCTGTCATAATTCCATTCTTTTTGCTTTATAATACGGTGTTAGAATATAAAAATTGAGTAATTGCCATGTCATTTCGGCGTCTTATAAAAATAGACTCTTTCTTCCCTTGCAAAGTGATTTATTGTCGACATAAAAAGTAATTCAACGATTATGCTAGATAGGCAAGTGACTGGAAATATACTTAATAGTGAGATTGGCGGTTTTTTGGTTATTGAATTTGTAAATTATAAATAAAAAAATCAATTCGCCAATTTTTTTACAAGGCACATTACTTTAGCACTAACAAGCATAGATAATTGCAGCAAAATATCGGGCTGGACTGTTTTCTCAGGCGTACTGTAATTACCCTAAAACGATTAAAGCTGAGGTAAACATTAACAATTAAAGCTTTATTGAGATTGCTTATAATTTGGAGCAGTCAAAAAAAACTGGAAGCGATGAAATGGATATTAGGCCGCTCACTCCCGGTTGCTTATAGAGAAACGACTATAGATTGGTTAATCATTTTATCACAACGTTTTGTAACCAGGCTCTTGCATTTAATTAACTAAGTCCTAATAGCTAATTTCGACTTGGTTAAATATAAAGTAATTGATTAGTTTTACTAACAGGAATCATAAACCAGTTTTTAATCTAAATATATTCTCTGCCTTAATTTTAGTAAATCGCTGTTCAATAAGAGCGACAAAAAAAATCATGGGCGTGAGAAATACTTCGGAAAGGAACATTTATCTTTTAACAAATGCAGCTTACCGTATCACACCGCATTAATGGCAGGAACTTTTTAAATTACGAAAACCGAAAAATTAATTTTTAGTAATGATCAAAATTGCGCTCAGTTGGGAAGGGCTAAAAACTAAAAATAGAAGGCAGCGGTCAATCCGATTATTTATGGGTCGGTGCATACGTTGGTACTCTACCCAAGTTGCATTGCCTGTGGGCCTGTTAAGCATGGCCATGTTATTTATTATCTACGTATAGTCCGCTAAAATGGAGCAAACCAGTCTCGCTTTAATTGTCTGTTATTTTGGGAAACTTCCCTGGTACACTCCTTATTTCATTCATTCCGCTCGCAAAAACACATCAATTGATTTTTTGGTGATAACTGATGATCGGTCTATTATTCCCTTCGCTGGCGGAAATATCCAAGCTGTACTCACCACGCTCGATGAATTTAGTTTAAGAGCAAGCGAGTGCATGCAACTCCCCATTAAGATTTCTTTTGGTTACAAATTATGCGATTTCAAGCCCGCCTATGGTAAAATATTTGCTGACTTTTTAACTCCTTATACATTTTGGGGACATTGTGACCTTGATATAATTTTGGGCGACATACGAGGCTTTATAACTGAAGATTTGTTCTCTCTTTACGATTTAATAAGTGTGCGGCCCGATTGGTTAACAGGGTGTTTTTTGCTTTACCGGAATGTTTTTAAAGTTAACCATCTCTACGAGCAAAGTAGAGATTACGTTAAGGTATTTACAACAGATCATCACTATTGTTTTGACGAAACTAATTTTGCTCATGAAGATTTTTCTGAAGGAAAATCTTATTTAGAAATCAATACTGAAATAGAAAGCATGATGCATGTCGTAAAAAAAATGGAGGCTATTGATGGCTTGCGGGTTTTTTTTGACCTCTTTATAATTGAAGGGCTTCCGGGGAAATTAAGCTGGGTAAATGGCCAAATGATTTACAAAAACAAATTCGAAGTATTGCTTTATCATCTGATTTACTTTAAAAAGGTGTTTATACCCAAAAAAATACCTGATATAATACCCGATATGTTTAAGATTACACCAACCAAATTGATTCACTAATTGAATTCCCTATTTGCCTATGTCTTTTCATTTTTATAAGCAGCCCGATGCAATGGATTGTGGGCCTACCTGTTTAAGAATGATTGTCCGTCATTATGGCCGTCGAATCAGTGTCGAGACCATTAGACAGCTTGCCCAGATTAACCGCGAGGGAGTATCGATGCTGGGTTTAAACGATGCCGCAGAGAAGATAGGTTTCCGTGGACTGGGTGCAAAACTTTCTTTAGCAGAACTGAACAAGGCCGAGTTGCCTTGTATCTTACACTGGCATCAGAATCATTTCGTGGTGCTGTACAAGATACGAAAAGGCAAATATCACATAGCAGACCCCGGAAGCGGATTGTTTATCCTTACAGAACCTGAGTTTAATCGGGCATGGGTTTCTGCGTCTGGAAGTCAAGAGGGTATGGCGTTGTTGTTAAGTATAACGCCTTACTTTTATGAACAGCAAGACGACAAAAGCAGCGAAGTGAACTGGAAGTTTTTGTTGCGTTATTTGGTTACTTATCGCCAATTGGTAATACAACTATGTTTTGGATTAGGTTTGGGAACTATTTTGCAATTGGTTGCGCCATTCCTCACCCAATCGGTAGTGGATATTGGTATTAACACACGTAATATAGATTTCATCTATATTGTAATTATTGCGCAAGCGGCCCTAATCATTGGCAGGATTAGTGTTGAATTTATTCGGTCGTGGATACTTTTACATATCAGTACCAGAGTGAATATTTCTATTCTTACCGATTTCCTGATCAAACTCATGAAGTTACCCATCAGTTTTTTTGACACCAAAATGACAGGTGATATCATGCAGCGCATGAATGATCAGCGCCGGATAGAATCGTTTCTGACGGGATCGGCATTAAGCACTTTTTTTTCAATGTTTAACCTAGCGGTTTTTTCTTTGGTATTGGCTTACTATAATACTTCTATCTTCATTATTTTTATTACCAGTAGCGCGCTTTATATCGGATGGATAACTAAATTTCTAAAACGCCGCCGCGAGTTAAATTATAAAAGTTTTGACATTTCATCAAAGAATCAAAGTAGCATTGTTCAATTAGTGAATGGTATGCAGGAGATTAAGCTTAATAACTGCGAACAGCAAAAACGCTGGGAGTGGGAGCATCTTCAAGCCAGATTGTTTAAATTTAATGTGAAAAATCTGGCTCTAACTCAATACCAGCATGGCGGGTCTACATTTATTAGCGAATCTACCAATTTGCTTATTACCTTTTTAAGTGCCAAAGCAGTCATCGAGGGGCATCTTACTTTGGGTGCCATGATTGCGGTTCAGTATATTATTGGTCAATTAAATAGTCCCATACAGCAATTTTTGACATTTATTCAAGGGTTTCAGGATGCTAAAATAAGTTTAGAACGCCTGAACGAAATTCACCTGATGGCAGATGAGGAACCGATAGAAAAAGAATTTAATGAAACATTGCCACAAAATTTAACCATAAGCCTAAATAATGTATCATTTACTTATCCTGGAGCAGGTAACGAGCCCGTTTTGCAAAATATCAATGTGTCAATTCCTCAAGGCAAAACCACGGCAATAGTAGGCATGAGTGGCAGTGGAAAAACTACGATCCTAAAACTTTTGTTGCGCTTTTACGAACCGGCTAAAGGAGAGATCAAAATAGGTGAACAGTCGCTGGAACATATTAAATTTAAAACATGGCGAGAGAATTGCGGTGTTGTAATGCAAGATGGGTTTGTTTTCTCTGATTCGATAGAGAAGAACATTGCTGTAGGCGATGAGTATCCCGACAGGGAAAAACTATTCCATGCCATACAAGTGGCTAATATTCAAGATTTTATAGGTGCGTTACCATTGGGATTAAACACTAAGATCGGTGCCGAGGGTAACGGCATAAGCCAAGGGCAACGGC
Organism: Mucilaginibacter gilvus; assembly: GCF_004054195.1. Taxonomy (GTDB): domain Bacteria; phylum Bacteroidota; class Bacteroidia; order Sphingobacteriales; family Sphingobacteriaceae; genus Mucilaginibacter; species Mucilaginibacter gilvus. The sequence continues at coordinate 32,300 of NZ_SBIW01000011.1, forward strand.
AACGCTTACTAATTGCCCGCGCCGTTTACAAGAACCCGCAATATTTATTTTTTGATGAAGCCACCAATGCGTTGGATGCTAACAACGAGCGTGTGGTAATGGATAACATGAAAGATTTTTTTACGGGGCGTACCGTAGTGATTGTTGCACACCGGTTAAGCACCGTAAGTAATGCCGACAATATAATACTTCTAGACAAGGGAAGGGTAGCAGAGCAGGGAACACACAAAGAACTCACAGCCTTAAAAGGCGAATACTATCAGTTAGTAAAAAACCAGTTGGAGTTAGGGTCGTGATTTATTTTCTGCCCTTCTTAGAACATTTAGATTTCGCATTATGCCCTTAAAATCGAACACAAATAACACAACATCCCATCAACGACACACCGACGAGTTGCAGGATATCATTACATCTGTACCGTCATGGATACTCCGATGGGGAATAACTCTATTTCTTTATATTTTCATTTTATTGTTTGGTTTATCTGCGCTTATAAAATATCCGGACATTGTTGAAACACAGCTTAAAATTGCTTCGTCAGATATGCCTAAACAAGTTGTGTCAAAAGTAAGTGGTAAACTGGTTAAATTATTAGTTATTAACAATGAAGAAATTAAAGCCAACCAGCCATTGGCTTATTTGGAAAGTACAGCCAGCCATGACAAAGTTTTGCAGTTGCTCATTCAACTAGAAAAAGTACAGGCGCGGCTAAACAATGGCCAAGCAATTGATCGGATATTTTTTGATAATTCCAGTAACTGCGAATTAGGTGAATTACAGGGGGCCTATCTGTCTTTTGCTAAAGCCTATTTAACCTATCGTTCATTTATCGAAAATGGCTTGTTAATTAGGAAACGCGCTTTCCTTCAGAAAGATATCTTATTGTTAAACAAGCAGGAGCAACAAAAAGTAAAAATGTCCGCCAAACTTCGCACTCAGGAACGTAAATACTTATGCCGAAAGGCATCGTTGTTGCATAGTGATGCCGAGATGATAACCTCAAGCAGCAATTTATTAGCCAAACGGATGAGAATTTTAGAGTTGGACGACCAGGCGAACAAAGAGTGCTCTAAATTGTTGCAGGCGCTCAATAGCTTGATTGACCAAGTTAAGAATTGGAAAAGCAATTATGTGTTGTCGGCCTCACAAGCCGGTAAAGTTTCTTTCGCGGGTATTATTCAGCGAAACCAGATAGTTACCGCCGGGCAAGTTGTTTTTTACATAAACGCAGGTCCCGGGCAGTTTTTTGGCGAGATGATTGTGCCGCAAAATAACTTGGGTAAAGTCAAAAAAGGGCAGGAAGTTTTGGTAAAATTAAAAAGCTATCCTTTTGAAGAGTATGGAATGTTGCAAGGAAAAATATCCTATATCTCCGATGTGCCTTATCGCGACAGCATATTTATATCGAAAGTTGAATTTAAATCTAATATTGCATCCGATTTAAAAAAAACTGTAACGTTAAAGCAAGGCATGATTGCCGATGCCGAGATTATTACACAGGATGCCACTTTATTTCAGAGATTAACACGTAATATTATTAAGGTTATAGATAATAAATAACTAAACAAATTATACTCGTTAAGCGCTGTAAACTGGGACTAATATATATTTCTTGCCTTCTTCAGCATTTTCAGTCAGCCATTCTTCGGCGTCAAACTCGCTGGTATGTTCAGTTTTGAAATATGTTTTCTAAATTCGGCTTTTACACCGTCACCTATGTCATTTCGGACTTTATATCCTTCGTCTGTTTTTTGATAGACTCTTAAAAGTAGTTCCGTAGGGACTTCCATCAGTTCAAGTTCCGTAAAATGGTCCTCTGAGATTTCCGCTTGGAAGCTGGAATGTTTATTGTCAAAGAATACAATGCTAACCTTACTGTCCGCATCGTAACCATTTTTAACCAACTCAATAATAGCACCTTTTGATGTAGCAATATTCTCCCTGCCTATCAACCTGGCAGTTCTTGCTGATACTTTAAATGGTACTTTATTAGTGATTGGTTTAATTTCTTCCATCAAATTTATATGGGGCAAATATCTTACTACTATTTAAAGGTAGAACTATCTGTTAAAAAAAGAGCACTTAAAAAGAGCTATCTTACATTAGATACAAATGTATTGATTATAGCCTGTTAAAATAAGGCTCCCATTCTTTAAATAATGATGCCAACTATCTTGATAATTTTTTTGGACTTTGCGGTAATCGGTGCGAGGGAGTTGGGTTACCATTTTATCCGAGTTTTGCCGCCTAAATTTATAATTCCCTTCCGCATTTTTTAAAGCACCGCCTGTTTGATCCCCTATCAAAACAATAAACAGGTGGTGAAGGGCAACGGCAAAGCCGTTGCCGCGGGGCATTATAGGCGCTCCCCAAAGCTCGTTGTCTAAACCCCACTCAACCTACTTTCAAGGGCTGTGTCCTGAATTCTTTCAGGTTGAGGAAGAAACCCCTGTTGTACAGCATCCCTTCACGGAATAGTGACCAAAGCAGCGATGCGCCGAGGTTAGCTAACGTAGAATTGATAAACAAGTCCTGTTTAGTGAGCGCTTCCGCTACGGAACAACTTGGGGTATCGTCATCCAATTCCGAGGTTTCCAGTAAGCCTTTAAATTCATCCGTTACCATCGGTAGTTTAGCTACGGTTTGGTACTGTTCAGATTCCGGCTGCTTAACCGCTTCAATCGTGGATAGGATCACCTGCCCGGTATCTTTCCTGTTCCCGCAGTCCATCCAGTAAAGCGGTTTATTGCGCTCATAGCGGGAGTCACCAGAGAACCCTTTTAATATCTCCGCTATGTCCATACGGGCCGCTACTTTATCCACACAAGAGATATACAGGTTAGCCTTACCATTATTGGGAAATGTACGCAACGCTGTTTGATGGAATAGTTCCGTTACCGCTTTCCAGTTCGTGCCAAAAAAGCGGTTGATACGGTTAATGAGCGCAACGGATTTAAACATACCGAGTTCACTATCCGCAAATAGCTGCCTGCCCTGGTTCGCTTCGCTCACCCGGTCATTATCATAGAGGTAAACCTGTAAGCCGGGGTGCCCTAATGCCGTCAGGGCGTGGTTCATTTTAGCTAAAGCCATGACCATGTTGCTCCCTGTACCCCCTGCACCGATGAGGTTGACGGTAATGGGATTGGTCGGGTTGATGAGGTAATTGTCGGTGATATGAATAGCGGTCAGGATGTTCATCGGATGAGGTGTTTAAGTGTTTTTTGATGAGGTATTAAGGATTTGAGGGGAAATTGCTTTTCAGTATCGATAAGGCTTTGCCACAGCTGCACCATGTTCCCTTTGACGGGGTTATGGTTTTGCATTATGTGGCTGAAATAACTGTCAAAAAAGGCCTGCTCCCATTGCGCTATAAAATCTTCCAAACCACAGTTCTTACTGATAGATATGGCGACATTGCCCATGCACACCCTGCCATCATGGTAGGTATTAAAGAAAGGGGCATGATAAAGTTCGGTATCTAAATTAACATCCTTATCATCGATCAGCGCATAAATGGCAAGCCCTTGCTTCGTCGCTTTCCATATTAAAGCGGGGATGTGGGCGAAGCCGTTATTAATACCTAATCCCGCTTTAAAAAACAGCTTCCTGTTTTGTTTGGGTGTATGCCAGATCGCATAACCGTTTCTTTCGGTATCAAGATACAGCAGGTTCTTCGGTAACAAACCCGCAGGTTTTAGAAAAGCGGTATGCTTACTTTGATTCGTATGCAAGGCTTTCGCCAAAGCAGCCCCTTCGGTTACCGAAAGCGGATGAGCATTGATGGGGTAACCTTGGGGGTCTATATCGTAGCTTTCAATATACACCTGTTTACCGCTATTTTCCTGTTGATAGATCAGTAAGGCTTTTTGGGGATGGTAGAGCGAGCCAAAGACATGGGTCAGGTTCTTCATGGTAAATCATTTAAGAGGATACATAGATTATCAATGAGTTCAAAAAGACGGCGTTCAAAATCAAGGGTGTCCGTGTTGCCGGCCAGTTGTTCGTCATAAACCCTGATCAATACGGGCTCCTGGGTGCTGCTCTTTTCGTTGAACTCGCTATTGACCATTTCGGAAAGGCTGTCATACAGGCTACCCTCATTCTCCGCTATAAAGTGGACAATTTCGGATAAGCGGATGGTACTATCCATTTCATCATAGTACCCATCATCATTATCTTCGCCGTTGCTGTCTTCCTTTTCGGGAAAACTATCATTAACGTGACGGAATAAAATGCCATTCGGAAAGGATGACCAAAGGTCTAAGGCATCTTTCGCCAGTTTCAGGCACCCCTCCTCAAAATCGGTATGCGCACGGTATTGCTGCACCCGTTCCGCAAAATGTTCGAGGTGGTATTGGTTATGCAGCTTGCGCTGCATGATGTCGCCGTAATAGTTTGCAGAATACAGGGCTGACCGTTCTGAATTAACATCCCGCTCATCCATTTGGTCTACGTCATTCTCAATCCAGTCCTCCAGTATTTCGTAGTGGTAAAACAGAAAACTGTCCTCATCCCGGTAATAAGGTATACCGGTGATATGATAGAGGTAAGCGCAAACGGACATTAACAGTTCTGCACTCCGTTTATCTTTACCGCTTTTCAACAAGCGGTAAAGAGGCAGTATAGGGATATAGTAAAGGGTATGGCCTGTGGACACATATTCTTTGGTCGCCAGTTTAACTTTGTCGGCATCATCGCTGATGATGCACAGTTCTGTATGGCTTTTGCCTTTACAAACCTGTTGCTCCGCATTCCAGTAAGCCAGTAAGATATTGTAGGGATGGGGCTTGTCGCTGACATCCATTACTTTTATATCGTATTGTTTTTCAAAGATGGAAAGGGAGTTAAACACCCCCGTTTCCAAATCCTTGATCTCTGGCAGTTCCGCAGCGGGTTCGTATAGCGGTAAAAAGCGGTGGTTCAAAAAACCATCGGCAGTAAATCCGCAGGGGCTGACCGGGGCTTGTTCCGGCTGACTTCTCGTGCATCGGGTAAGCGGTCTAAGTCCTTGCTGAATGCCTGTAGTTGCTGATAGAGTTTGCATTGTTTTGAAGTTTTAGGCGGTTGTACCCTGCCGTTGCTGTTTATTATTTTCATCTGTTTAGCCTTTCGTGCCGATGGTGGAAACGAAGCAGTATTGTATCTCATCCTTTTTAATTTCCGGGCCGTTTATTTTGGCAGTGGTGAGAATGGGATAAGTTCCCGAGTAAAAGTTCAGCACCGCTTCGGGGCTGAACTTTTTATTGGGGTCGGTTAAACGGACTTCCTGCCCGTTTTCTTTGTGTAAAAACACCCGTGGTAATATGCTGGTTAATAACATGGTGATATGGTTTATTCTGCGTTAAAATTGATAAGGGCTTTTTCGTAAAGTGCTATTTGCGTTTTCAGGTAGTCGGTCTTTTTCTTCAACTCGCCTTCCTTATGCGGGTAATCGGTTACGGATGGCAGGATGTTCAAGGCATCGCTGAACTTTAGTTTTTTAATCAGTTCCGCTACTTCCTGCATGGCATCATCGTAAGCTTTCTTTTTTTCCTCTTTACTGATTTTGGCATCGGGAACGATAATGTCGCCGTTATCTTTACTGGCAGAAGCTTGTTTTTTTGCTTTTTCCATGTTGTCCTGCTCCTGTTTGGATGCCAATTTAGCAGCCTCCAAACCCTTGAGGTAGCTTTCCATATTCGTGTACAAACCTGCGGTTTGTTGTACAGGGGCGGTTATGGTTTCAAAAAAGCCATCGTTCAGTTCGGATGCCGCGCCTTTAAGCAGCATGGGCGGGATAGCTTTAGCAGCATGATCCCCGCATTGTAAGGCGGTAAACAAGGCGGATACGGTAAATTCCATATTGTCTTCTGTTTGGATGGTGATTTTCCAGTTGCCGGGGAGGTTCATCCCGGCTATGATTTCAAAAAAGTTAGTGGTCATGTTATTGATTTTAATGATTTGTAATTCTGTTTAAATACTTGTTTTCAGGTCTTTATCAGGTATAGGTAGTCGTTGTAGCGTTGGGTAATATCATCACTCCGCTCAAACTTGTCCTTACCGAAGTCATACTTTTCTTCAAAGAATGAAACCCGCTTTTTCAGCAAATTAATCTCATACCGGTATGTGGCGTTTACCCGCTGTTCACCCATTGTACAATGTTCCGTTAACAGCTTTAATTCGGCTGTGCTATCGGCTAACGCCAATAGCGGGAGTATTAAATCTTCCACGATATAACCCTGTTCAGGTGCGCAGCTGCTGTCGGCAACACATTTGAGTTTTCTGCCGTTGCTTAGGGTGATGTGTATGTTAGCACGTGTCATGTTATTTGATTTTAAAGTGATGGGATATTAGTATTCGTTGTTGTTCAAATCCTGCAATGCCTGAGCCTCCTTTTTCCTTTCCAAAAGGATTTCCAGTATCTCGTCGTTACTTTCGTAAGTATTGCCTTCAAAAGTATAGGTGTCCGTATCTTCATCAAATCCGCACAGGTCGTAGTCTACAGGTTGTAAGAAAACATCCGTAAATACACCGTCTTTGTAGGAGGCTTCGCCATAGACCATATTTCCCGGTTCGGCGTAGCGGTGAATAAAGCCTATGCGGAAATGTTCAGCTATGTGCTTCATTACCCCAAAATTGGGTGACCATTTCGTTTCGTAATACAGGATGCCCCCTTCCCATCGGGTTTCAAAAAGGTATCCTGTATCTTTTTCGTTTACAAAGGCGGGTAACTGCCCTTTGCATTCTTTTTTTTCTTTTGCAGCCATCGCTGTAAAAAGCACTTCCAAATACTCAAATTGGCTGTGTTCGCCAATAAATTCTACCGTGTTACTGCACCAGTTTGCCATGTCTTGTTTGTTGAGTGAATAAATCTGTTTCGCATCTTTCTTCGCCCCGCCTGTCCTGATTAATATTTTTAAAAGAAAAAGGGGAAAAAGAAAGCCGCACATGTTGACCGCAGCAAGACAAAAGGAAACGGAATAAGTGCCGGAGGCTGAATAGGTGAGGTACGAGCTTATTCATTATGCCGTAAGCTTTTGGCATCCTCCAAAAAAGAAAACGGTCAACAATTTAGCTGCGCTTTTTACCCGTTCGCGTAAAAATTAAATCAACAAATGCCCCGCATCACCTCCCTGGTTTATCAAGGCAAATAAATCCATGTCAAAATAAAACCGGAGCAATTTATTCCAGGGGGTAGCAAGTGCCTGCCTGCCGGATGAGCGGGAGGAATAAGCCAGGTTAAGCGGAGCGTACGGTCTTATTCGGGAAAGCGGGCGGGGCATACGGCAGGCAGGCTCTTGCTGTGCGGCCCGGAATCTGGCGAAGGAATGCAGCAAGGCAAATGGAGGAGCCTGATGAGAGGGCGTGGGTAGATGCAGCAGGGATGGCAGCCGCATCCTTCTACTGAAGATACAGCGGATCAGCCCGGCCCCTTAAATACTCAAAACAAGACATAGCGGGCTGCCTCATACAGGCTAAGTTAACGGACGGATTAAAGGGGAACCAATAGATAATCATTTGCACTAAAAACAGCTATAAAAATGAAAAATATAAGCGTTAGTTGCTTTCCTTAGTTAGCCGCCTCCGTTATTTGATTTGTAACGTATCTTTGCTTTGAATGACCAAGCCGATTTTAGTTAATGATTTCCTGCTTCTCCGTAACATCGTCCCTTTGGTTGATGTACGCACACCGGCTGAATTTGAACACGGGCATGTGCCGGGCGCATTCAACCTTCCGCTGTTCAGTAATGAAGAAAGGGTCAGCGTAGGTACGACCTACAAGCAAGTCGGCCGTGAAGAAGCTATCCTTTTAGGCTTTGATCTCACGGGTTCTAAATGGTCGGGCTTTATTAAAGAGGCTTTGATTATTGCACCGGACAAAAAGATAGGAGTCCATTGCTGGCGCGGCGGTATGCGCAGCGGGGCAATGGCCTGGGCGCTTGATCTCTACGGCTTCGATGTCTATCTGATACAAGGTGGCTACAAAAAATATCGCGGCTGGGTGCATCAGCAATTTGAGAAAACCTATCAGCTTCAAATTCTGGGTGGGATGACCGGTTCAGGTAAAACAAAGCTATTGCAACAGCTCAAAGCAATGGGCGAACAAGTGATAGACCTGGAAGATCTGGCACAGCATCAGGGTTCATCCTATGGCAGCATGAATAAAATGGTGCAGCCAACACAGGAACAATTTGAAAACAACCTGGCCGATAAGCTAAAAGGATTGGATAATCATCAAAGAATTTGGGTAGAAGATGAAAGCTTAACCATAGGCAAACGTTCTATACCCAATTCATTCTGGCACCAAATGCGGGGTGCTCCGATGATTGATATAAAGGTTAATTTGCAGCTGCGTGTTAACAGTTTGGCTGCTGAATACGGGTCTTTAGATAAAAACTTCCTGATGGAATCTACCGAACATATCCGAAAACGGCTTGGCCCCGAACAAACCAAATACGCTATTGAAGCCATTATGGAAGGCCGCATGAGAGATTTTGTGAAGATAGTGCTGGTTTATTATGATAAAACCTATCGTACCGGTTTAAATAAGCGAAACCCGGAGAAGGTCTTTTCATTAGAATTAAACGATTCCGCTATCGCTAACCAGGCCTATCACCTATTAAATTTTACAGTCAATACGCATATTACTAATGGATAATCAAACCATAAAACTTACTCAATATTCACACGGTGCAGGTTGCGGCTGTAAGATCAGCCCCGCAATTCTCGACAAGATACTGCACAGCCCTATCGCTGCAATTCCGGATACGAGGTTGTTGGTTGGTAATGATAAAAGAGACGACGCAGCGGTTTTAGATCTGGGTAACGGTACGGCCTTAATCTCTACGACAGACTTTTTTATGCCGATAGTGGATGATGCCTATGACTTCGGGCGTATCGCTTCTGCTAACGCGATCAGCGATGTTTATGCTATGGGCGGTAAACCGGTATTAGCCATTGCTATTTTGGGCTGGCCGATTGATAAACTGCTGCCGGAAGTCGCTCAAAAAGTATTGGAGGGCTCCCGCGCTATTTGCGCCGAAGCAGGTATAACATTAGCAGGGGGCCATAGTATTGATTGCCCCGAGCCGGTATTTGGTTTAGCGGTTAATGGTATAGTGAATATTTCACAGCTTAAACAAAATTCAACAGCCACTGCGGGTTGCCGGTTATACCTCACAAAAGCTTTGGGTGTAGGCATCTTATCAACTGCTCAAAAGCGGGGTGTGCTGTTACCGGAAGATGCAGCGATTGCATTAAGGAGCATGACCACTTTAAACAAGTTGGGCGAAGTATTTGGCCGAATGGATCATGTAAAAGCCATGACTGACGTTACCGGCTTTGGTTTATTAGGCCATCTTTCAGAAATGTGCGAGGGCAGTGGTTTAGCGGCGATCATTGAGTTTAATAAAGTCCCGGTGATCCCATCGTTAGCGGGCTACTTAGAACAAAAATGCTTTCCGGGCGGTACTGAGCGTAACTGGAAAAGCTATGGAAGCAAAATTGGGCAGTTGACCGAAGAACAGAAATATATCCTGGCTGATCCGCAAACAAGCGGCGGCCTGCTGGTAGCCGTTGCGGAGGAGGGTGCTGCGGCGTTTGAGGCGGAACTAAAAAGCATAGAGCATAATTTGGAGCCTATCGGTTGGTTGGAGCCTCTAAACAACCGGACATTAATAACAGTGGTCTAAATTTGTTAATTGACACCTTGCTTTTTAAAGCTGCAGAAGAGGAAGTTTTGTTTGGTTTGAAAAGGCGTGATATGATCTTCATTAATACATCTGATCTTTTCAAAGTCTTTTTGTAGCCGGGATCTTAATTGATCTTCTGTATATTGTTTTATGGGCAGGCCACTGCATTTTTCCGGCCCGTTTTCTGAAAATGTACCTACAACCATATAGCTACTGATTGAATTGCCTGCTATTTTCAGGTAAGTTGCTACCTGGCTTTCCCGGGTCAGGAAATGGAAAGTGGCACGGTCGTGCCACAGGTCAAAATGTTCGTCTGTTTTGAATTCGGTAATATCAGAAACTACCCACCTAACCAATTTGCTTTGTTCGCCAAGCCTGGCTTTTGCTTTGTTGATCGCGGCTTCGGAGATATCCAAAACAGTAATATTCTGAAAACCCTCCTGTAAAAGGAAATCTACCAGTTTACTATCGCCCCCACCAATATCAATGATACTCGAACTTTTAGATAGCTTAAACCCGTGAATAAAATCCAAAGATGTTTGGGGCACTGCCTGTGTCCAGCTTACCTCTTCAGAAGTTTTATTGGAATAAACATTATCCCAGTGTGCTTTTTGATTATCTTTCATGAATAAAATCCGATCTCGGTAATAAAGGTCATCATAATTTCACCTAAATGAAAAATAAAATACGCCTAACACTTTTTTGTCTTATCATAGCAGCGCTATGGGTGTCAACAGCTAAAGCGCAGACATCCCCGGGAGCTTTACCTGCCGTTCTGAATAATTATCCCTGGACAGACAGTGAACTAATAGAGCCTGCTGCACTTGCTGCCAGTATCAAAGCAAACACGGTTACCCTTCCGTTAATAATAAATATAGGTGCGGTTGAAGATATTAAAGGAGCTAAACATATTGGTGCGGCTGGTAAATCAGAAAATCTGAAAGCGTTAAAAAGTATGGTGGCCACGCTGCCTAAAAATACAGGGATCGTTATTTATTGCGGTTGCTGCCCTTTTTCTAAATGCCCTAACATCAGGCCGGCTTTCCAGGAGTTAAAGAAAATGGGGTTTACCAGTGTTAAGTTGTTAAACCTTCCCGTTAACCTGCAAACCAATTGGATCGGTAAAGGTTATCCGTTAGCAGGAAGCTGATATAAATCCGGCTGCCTTTATCCAAAAGATCCCAGGTAAAATAATGAATAAAGCAGTTAGGTCCAGGTCATTGCTAAACGCGCTAAAAGAATCTTTTCAGGTCTTAAAAAATCGGATATTTTCACTATTATACTTTGCTGAATCCATTAGTTTACTGGGTGACGCTTTTACCTGGGTTGGACTGGCTTTATTATCCTATCAGTTTGGTAAAGAAAGATCAGCTGTTATTTTAGCGACAGCGCTAACCCTGCGGGTTACTGCCTTTATTATCTTTTCGCCCTTCGCGGGCGTTTTGGCTGACCGCATGAGTCGAAAAATTATTCTATACGTGACTCACTTTATCCGAATGGCGATTGTTGCGTGTTTGCCTTTTGTCGATCAGGAGTGGCAGATCTATGTGCTCGTTTTTTTACTTAACATATTTAATGCCTTTTTTACGCCTACCTATCGCGCAGTTATACCGCAAGTGGTAGATCATGCTAATTACAGGCAGGCAGTAGGCTTGTCTACAGCAACGTTTCAGATCTTAGGCGTATTGGGGCCCGGTTTAGCGGGGATACTTGCGGTGTGGTTTGGCGCAAGAGATATCTTTTTTATTGATGCAGTTTCGTTCGTTATCGCCGCTATTCTGATATTGATGCTTCCGGCAGCCAAATTACAACACGCCATAAAGAAAAATGAAAAGGCATTCACCGCCTGGCATGACGCGATCAAAGGGATACGGCTATTATTTAAAAATCCGCTGATCCGCTTTGCATTGCTCATAGAATTTGTTTCCGCGATTGCGGGAGCACAAATATTGGTGAATACCGTAGGACATATTAAGAGCGGCTTACATTTAGACGATAAGCATTACGGCTGGGTGATGGCGGCATTTGGGATCGGTGCCAGTATAGCAGCATTTGTGGCCGGCAGTTTAGATAAAACCAAATCACGCAGGTTATCATTGATCATTGGCGCGACGGTGTTGGCGATCACCATATCTATCACCAATTTCGTTGGGTACCCGTTAATGCTGGTATTATGGCTCTTTGCCGGATTAGGACAAAGCCTGACTGAAATGCCGTCAGAAACCCTGATCGGTGAAAATATTGCCGAAAATGAACAGGGCAAGGTTTATGGATCGCACTTTGCCTTTTCGCACCTTTGGTGGGCCGTCGCTTATCCTATAGCGGGCTTTATGGGCAGCCATTATCCGGGCAAGGATTTTTTATATGGTGGGGTCGTCTCATTCTTCCTTTTAGGAATTGCTTTGTTATTTACTAAAAGAGCAAAAAAAATCATTAGTCTTTAAATGCTTTTGTTTGTTGCGCAATAGGAACACTACTTTTTCCGCAACCCATTTACGCGTGTAGTCCTAATTAGCTGGCCGCGGCCTTGCGTAGCTTCAATATCTTATCATTTTAAACACTGATAATTGATCTATTTATCTTTTATTATAATGCGAGCTAATAAATTCCTGTTTCAATTAAAGTAAACTCCTGATTATCTTTGCCTGGCGTATTTCTATCTGCGTATAATCGTTTAAGTTTAATATTGTAACTTTCCAAAACTTATATTTTCATACAATGAGAAAAATGGCCCTCTTTCTTTTATCGTTCATGATGATACTTACCTTAAGTTCGCTGTCGGATGACTTGAATTCAATCGGAGAGGGACAGCAACCTCAGGTCAGCGTGGACAATAAAGGAACGATAAGAGTTGTATTTGGATCAGGTGAGCAAATATTTTGCGCTACATCCAGGGATCATGGATTACATTTCGGTCAACCCGTCCTTGTGGCCAAAGTTCCGGAGATGCACCTCGGCATGTCCCGGGGGCCGCAATTAGCCAGTTCAAAAAACTATTCTGTAATCTCGGCAATAGATAAAAGCGGAGCAATACACTGGTTTCGACTGAACCATGGAACAGATCAATGGAAAAAAATGGGTGTAATTAATGACCGTTCCGGATCAGCACCTGAAGGACTGATGAGCATTGCTGCTGACAGCCAGGATCATTTTTATGCTGCATGGCTTGACATTCGGACCGGCAAACAAAACCAGATCTATTTTGCATCCTTGTCGGGGAAAACTGTTAACTGGTCTAAAAATGTGATGGTATATCACTCACCCGATCAGCATGTTTGTGAGTGCTGTAAACCCAGCATAGCGGTACAGGGCCCTTCAGTCGCTATCATGTTCCGGAACTGGCTGAGTGGTTTGCGGGATCTGTATGTAACACGCTCAGCCAACATGGGGCAAACGTTTTCAGCAGCCCAAAAGATGGGATTGGATACCTGGAAACTGAACGGCTGCCCAATGGATGGCGGGGGCTTGCGTATCACCCCGGCCAACGCGGTGCAGACGGTATGGCAGCGAAAGGGGAACATCTATTATGCTACCCCGAATAAACCGGAAACCTATCTGGCCAAAGGAAGAACCTGTAGTATTTCAGGCAGTAGAACAAATCCGCTGATCACTTACCAGAACAGCGACACCCTGAATATGATCGAGTTCCCTCAAAAAACACCAAGGATGGTCGGAACAGGCGGATACCTAAAAGCTGTGCCTGTTAACTCGGCCGTCAGCCTTTTCGTTTGGGAACAAAACAACCAAATCAAATGCCGCCGGATGTAATGAATGGATTAAACCTTACGGAAGTAAGCATGATTATATTGATTTCCCCAAAGGCAAACGATCTTCTCCGGCTTATCGGCAAAAAATTCATCGTAGGCTAACTTTACGCCAGGGTTAATATCAAGGCCTTCCACACCGGTTGCCGAATCAAAATAGTCCATCATGATACAGATCGAATTTTTTGACATCCGGGGATAGATACTTTCAAAGCAATGCAGCATTACCGCCTTATGTTCAAGTTTATCGCCGCCAAACCCACAGTCGATATGCACAAAGGCAATTTCTTTGGGCAGCTCATTTGGCAGGGTCGTTCCAAAGTCCCCCTTATGCACAATAGGCTGTTTTAATTTGGCCTTATTAAAATTGGCTTTCAGTTCTTCTTCAACACTCCCTTTAACTTTAAACGATGCGAAAAAGCTGTCGTAAAGATGCAATTGTTTATCAGAGGCATTCAGTTCGATCACCTTTTCAAAAATCAGTGCGCATTGGCCGGTAAAACAGCCTAATTCAACAACATCGCCGGACACTCCGTTAAAAATCACCGAATCCAGTAAATGGTAATAATTGATCCTTTGCTCAGCCGTGTTCATGTCAATGTTGGTATCCAGCTGCTTTACCTGATAACCGGTTTGCATAAACCGCAATCCCTTATTTACAAACTCAATTAAAGCGGAGCGCTTCTTTTCTTTTACAGCGTAAGGTTTTTTAACGAGGAAATAATTGTCCATATGCTTCGATTAAATAATGTGTTTAGACATTAGTTGATACTATAAACCAATATTCAATAATAAGGAAATTTGCCTTAAATCTTCTTGAAATAACGGTATTCTATAAATCTTAAACAGAATCCTGTAAAGCAGGGCTGTGTTCATGGCGTAAATTTGTATTGTAAAAAATAAATCATGCAACCAGATACACAAACGCTTACTTTCCCGGTTACCGGCATGACCTGTGCCGGCTGTTCAGCAAGCGTTGAATCGATGATCAGCGCACAACAAGGCGTTGATAAGGCCGAAGTGAACTATGCCAGCCAGTCTGTTAAAGTAGCTTTTCATCCCCAGATCATAAAGCCTTCCGACTTTCAAAAAGCGGTTCAGTCTATAGGCTACGACCTTATTTTAGATACCGACAACGGTAAAGCTTTGCAGGAAGAAGTGCAGCAAAACCATTATCAGCAATTAAAAACTAAATTGACCTGGTCAGCTATGCTGACCATTCCGGTAGTCATGATCGGTATGTTCTTCATGGACCTGCCGTATGCCAACTATATCATGCTCGCCTTAACTGCCCCGGTATTATTTCTTTTTGGCCGGAACTTCTTTGTCGGAGCCTGGAAGCAGGCGCGCCACGGCAGGGCAAATATGGATACCCTTGTGGCACTCTCTACGGGGATCGCTTTTTTATTTAGTGTTTTCAACACCCTGTACCCTCAATTCTGGCATAGCCGAGGACTGCACCCGCATGTTTACTATGAAGCGGCAGCCGTCGTGATTGTCTTTATTCTGCTCGGCAAATTATTAGAAGAACGGGCAAAATCCAATACTTCCTCTGCTATCAGGAAGCTGATCGGGCTACAGCCTAAAACCGTCCTTTTGATCACACTTAACGGTGAGAAAGAAACCCTTATTGCTGACGTTCAGATCGGTGATCAAATCTTGGTACGGTCAGGTGAAAAGATACCCGTGGATGGGTTGCTTTACGATGGCCATTCGTTTGTAGACGAAAGCATGATCTCGGGAGAACCCGTTGCGGTTGAAAAGAAAGCCGGGGATCGGGTATTTGCGGGTACGATCAATCAAAAAGGCAGTTTTCATTTTACTGCTGAAAAAGTAGGTGGTGCAACGCTATTGGCGCAGATCATTCAATTGGTGCAGGATGCGCAAGGCTCCAAAGCACCGGTGCAAAAATTGGTGGATAAAATAGCCGGTATATTTGTGCCCATTGTGATCGGAATTGCGCTGGTAACTTTAGTGATCTGGCTCTTTTTTGGCGGTCAATATGCTTTTACACAAGGCTTACTGGCAATGGTTACGGTGCTGGTGATTGCTTGCCCATGCGCGTTAGGACTGGCTACGCCGACGGCGCTGATGGTAGGTATCGGCAAGGGTGCTGAAAACGGTATCCTGATTAAAGATGCAGAAGCACTGGAACAAGGGCATAAAGTAAATGCGATTATCCTGGACAAAACGGGCACACTCACCGAAGGAAATCCGGTAGTGACAGACCTGATCTGGACGAGTAAGCTGACAGAGATCGAAAGCAACAAGTACATATTCAGGGAAATAGAAAAGCAATCTGAACACCCTTTAGCGGGTGCCATTGTCGAATATCTGCAAATAGAACAACGCAGCTCCGTACAGATCACCGGCTTTGAAAGCCTAACCGGCCGGGGCGTTAAAGCACAATATCAGGGCAGGAACTACCAGGCAGGCAGTCATAAGCTGGTTGAAGAAAGCGGAATGATTATCCCGGCTGATTTGCAATCACGCATCGAAGGCATGTTGTCACAGGCAAAGACGGTGATATACTTTGGCGATGACAGGCAGGTACTGGCTATTGCGGCTATCGCAGACCAAATCAAAACGGGTTCTGCCAAAGCGGTGTCAGCCTTGAAAGATCAGGGCATTGCGGTTTATATGCTAACCGGGGATAACCAGGTTACGGCTGCGGCTGTTGCTAAAGAAGCAGGCATTGACCATTACCAGGCAGATGTTTTACCATCCGGGAAAGCCGACTTTGTCAAAGCTTTGCAGGCACAGGGAAAAACCGTTGCTATGATCGGTGATGGCATCAATGACAGTCAGGCGCTGGCACAGGCGGACGTTTCTATCGCGATGGGAAGAGGCTCTGATATCGCCATGGATGTGGCCGGAATAACTTTAGTGTCTTCCGACCTGCTAAAGGTGCCAAAAGCACTGCGGTTGTCCAGGCTTACGGTACAAACCATCCGGCAAAACTTGTTCTGGGCCTTTATCTATAACCTCGTAGGCATTCCGCTTGCAGCGGGTATCTTATATCCGGTGAACGGCTTTCTATTAAACCCGATGATCGCAGGCGCGGCAATGGCGTTAAGTTCTGTTTCGGTGGTGAGCAACAGCTTGCGGCTAAAATGGGCAAAACTCAATTAATTTATAAACAAACAATAAATCATAAACATGGAAACTTTAAAATTCAAAACCAATATCAAATGTGGCGGATGTATCGCAGCGGTTACAACAACCTTAGATACACTTGATGGCGTAGCTAAATGGAACGTAGATACTGCTAACCCGGACAAGATACTAACTGTTGAATCCAGTGACGGACTAACATCAGATGAGGTGATCGGCGCTTTAAAGATCAAAGGATATCATGCTGAAAAAATTTAATCGTAATATTGTTTAAATAAACAGATGATACTGCACATCAAAAATATGGTTTGTGACCGCTGCATTATGGTGGTCAGGCAACAGCTACAAAATATTGGGCTGGACGTTGGCGAGGTTAACTTAGGTGCCGCTACTGTTCAGCCCGAACCGGACGCTGACCAATTGAGCCTGATCGCATCGCAGCTTAAATTGTTAGGCTTTGAATTACTGGACAATGAGAAGGATCAAATGGTGGAACGTATTAAAAGCCTGGTCATTGAAAAAGTACACCATAGCGACCTGGCCGATTCCCATTTGAATTTTTCGCAGTATATATCGGACGGCCTTAATAAGGACTATGCTTACCTCAGCCGGATGTTCTCTGATGCGGAAGACACAACGATTGAAAAATTCATTATCCAGCAAAAGATAGAAAAAGTTAAAGAACTGCTGGAATATGGACAGTTAAATTTAAACGAGATCACCTGGAAAATGGGTTACAGCAGCAGTGCGCATCTATCCGCCCAGTTCAAGGCTACAACTGGTTTAACACCCAGTCAGTTCAAGGCTTCTGAAAAAATGAACAGAAAAGCGATTGACAAAATTTAAGCTACACGGAAACAAACGCATTAGGCTTCAGGTCTAATAATAAAGCTTTAACCATGGAAAAGGGAAATTACAAAACATTTGTATGGATGCTGGCCTTGTCGTTTATCATCATGTATGGCGTGATGTTTTTAAATGTTGACCAAGCCGATCATATTTATTTAAGCATGACACGACTTTACATGACGTTAATGATGGTAGCGTCAATGGCATTGTTAATGTTAGCGATGATGCGCATGATGTATAAAAATCGAAAACTAAATTTGGTCATTATTTTATCAAGTATGGTAGTTTTCATTCTTTCACTTGTCGGCGTCAGAACGCAAACGCTGGTGAGCGATGTGCAGTACATGAAGGGAATGATCCCGCACCATTCTATCGCTATAATGACCAGCAAAAATGCCAATATCAAAGATCCGGAAGTCAGAAAGCTCGCAGATGGTATTATTAAAACCCAGGAGAAAGAGATCGCCGAGATGAAAGCAATTTTAGCCAGGATGAAGTAACATTGTTCGACAGCCACCGTTGAACATTGTTTTTATACCATCAATTGTTTTTTGATTATCCCGATCATCCGCAATATGTTTTGATAAATATATATTATCGTTAGATCTTTAGTCAGCGTGCTTACATGAAGAGAATTTGTGCCTTAATCATGACATCATTTTACTTGTTGCTTTCAACAGGTGGATACGCTTGTCTGCTTCATTGCACCACCGATTACCTTGCAACCCAACTGGAAAATAAGCAGGAAGCTCATGTTACAGGTAAGGACCATCCGCACAACGAAAGTGAAAGTGATGAAGACTGCGCGACAGGTGATTGTAACTGCTGCTATCATCATGGCACCTATGTAGTGAAGGAAAACGCAAAAATTACCACCCATTTTATTTTTTCACCAACAGCTTTAGCCATTGTTCTTTTTCATACGGAGGGCTTTTCCTATATACCCTTAAAGATCACCGCCAACGTTAGTTGGCCAAGATCCACCGGGCCACCTTTCCCACGCAGCAGCCCTCTTTATATTTCCAATAGGACTCTTCTTATCTGATTTAATTTGCTGCAAATCTGCGGCCCTGGAATGCTATTCCCATATCGCTCATGCGATGCATTTCTAATATCACCATTTCCCGTATTATTCTATTAGCCAATTTTGAATATGGATGTTCAATCGGATTAGCGATGCTATATAGCTCCGCCATCTGATCTGGACATAGTTATATCAAATTATTTAAATGTCTGTAAGATAATACTTTGCATATAAATCAAGTATAAAGTTTATCCTAATCTCACATTACATGAGCAACTATTTTATTACTCGTCCACCTTTTGGAAAATTAAAAGGAAAGTCATCACTTATAGCTTTCGCCAATAAAGTACTTAGATATATGAAAACCGGTTACACGGTAAGTCCTGTTGACACCATCGTTGATATGAACACCATTGAACAGCGAATTAACTATTATCATCTATTAGACAACGTGTTGAGCGCTGAAATAACAGGGGATGTCATAGAACTCGGCACTTTTACAGGGCAATGCGCCATGTTGTTCCAAAAGGTACTTGAACAAAATCAATCCGGTAAAGCGCTTCACCTTTATGACACTTTCGAATCGAAATACACCATAAAAGGAAGCGTAGAAGAACAACTTATTCAGAACTTTAAAAGTGCAGGACTGTCACTGCCGATTTTACACAAAGGGTTATTCGAGGATACGATACCCGGCCAGTTACCATCACAGATTTCATTTGTACATATTGACTGTGGTTTTGGTGGCGATCCGCAGCAACATAAAAGCGTTATAACCTATTGCCTTGAAGCAGTATATCCCAGAATGCAAAAAGGTGCAGTTTGCATTTTAATGGATTATTATGATGAAGCCGTTAATGAAGCCGGTTTTGATGCCCATCCCGGAGTTAAAATGGCTTGCGATGAATTTTTAAAAGATAAACCCGAAGTAATAAGTTGTTTATACGGCAATCAATATTATCATGGATTTTTCAGAAAAAAGTGATGGTAACCGCCCGCAATTTTAACGCGCCAAATTTCTTAATTCAAGAAACGGGTGTCGCTTACTTTTTTATTATAACAGCCCTTATATAATTTTAATGTAGGGGTCACTTCTTCAGACAATAAAAATCTTACAGCAATGAAAGAGGATATTATTTATAGCATCCAAAATGAGTTTGGTGCAAAAAGAACAATTAAGATTGTTCCGGAGACAGAACCAAAAAAGAGTTCGGGTATCTGTATAACCGGTGTTTTTCACTTATTCCATATAATTTTGAAAGGCGCAATTTCCCCACCTGCTAATATGGATATGGACGCGTATATGTGTTTTGCAGGTAGTGTCTACTTTCTCAATGAAAGTTTTCACGAATGGCATTACGACGGTAAGACTTTCGAAGAAGCAGAAGTCAAGCAAGTAGTTAAAATCATTGAAAAAGATATAAAAGAGTGGTTTAACCAAGGCGATATTCCTCCTAACTTTCTCGAATAACAATGGAATCTGATAATTGAACTATAACTGAGCTACAAATGACAGATAATTCTATTACTACGCTATCTGTAATATCTTGCTACAGTTATTACCGGTGCCAGTAACCGTTAATTCTGATGTAAAAAAGAGCAATATGGTATAGGGCTTTATACGAATTGGTTTATTTTGATCAAATTGATAAAGCTTGTTTGAACTTGGCTAATTTAGGAGTCTGTTTGATGCAGATATACATATTTTTTATTCATGAGTGAACATTTACAATCCATCATCACACAATACAAAAACGATCAGGAATCAGTTTATAACACCTGGTTCATCAATAACGAAGAACGGTTAAAAGCATTTCGCTCTATCCGTAGGGGAGTGTTACAAGTTATCGATGATATTAAGACCAAACGATTTGGGAACGATTTTAAAGGAACATCACTTGAATTTGTTTTAAGTTGTATTACAGAGCAAAAACAGGTTTTTGAAGGGGCATCGCATCCTTTTTATTGGAAACCCAAATTACGGATACCTGATATTTATGAGAACCAGACTAACAAGATAGCCTTCGGCCAATTTTTAGAGAACTGTATCAACGCAAAAAATGAAGAACAGCTCATTAGGGAAATTGAAAAACTGGATGCTTTAAAGATTAAAGGTTTGGGGCCTGCTGTGGCCAGTATCCTTTATTTTTTACATCCAACTTTGATGCCTCCATTTAATACGGCAATCATCAATGGGTTTAATTATCTTTTCAAAGACAAAAAGAAATTGGGGAGTTGGAGCGAATACCTCAAGATCAGGGAAGTTATCATGGATATGAACCGCAAGCATTGCAATGAATTGTCTTTAGACACGGGTGCATTCGCAGGCTTGTTATTCGAGGTCGGCACACAAAAGTTGTTGTTAGGTAAAGATGAATACCTTTCGGAAACGGAACGGACAAGGCTTGAAAAGTTGATTGCAAAGCGGCATAAAGACAAACGGGTTGAAACGGAGGACGAGCACTTGCATAATGAAATGCAGTACCATTTGTTGAAAATCGGCCATTCCCTTGGATATGATGTGATCGCGGCTTCAAATGACCGTTCCAAATCATGGAGTGGCAACAAGTTTACTTTTATTTCACTGGCAGACTTTCCGGACCTGGCATTGGAAAAAGAAGTATTGAATACCGTTAAATTAATAGATGTGCTATGGTTTGAAAAGGGAACGGCTAAAGTCATCGCTGCTTTTGAGGTGGAAAAGAGTACCAGTATCTATTCCGGTATTTTAAGGCTGACAGATCTAAGTTGCAGCGTGAACAACAAAGAAGAGGTTTTATACCTCGTGGTTCCGGACCAGCGGGAGAAAGATGTGATCATGCAGCTGTCGCGTCCGTCAATCAGGCAAGGAAATATGCAAATGAAGTATATATGCTTTAGCGATCTGCGGCAACACTGTGATGCCTTATGTAAATTTGGTGATGATCATTCCATCATGCAAAAGATAGCCCGTACAGTCGTTTAATAAGTTGTCGCAATAGGATATAAATATAAAACGAAATTATGTAAAACAATTTAAGGGTCTGTTGTTTAACTTTGTATTGAAGATGAAAAGTAAAGCGCTTTTATTATTATTCATATTCATGCTAAACACCGTTACCGGGTTTGCTTGCGCTATACGTATGTCTATTCATGAACAGGAGGAAACTACAGAACACCATGATACAAGTGCTGAAGTTACCGATCATCACCACAATGGCGATGAAGCTACCGAACATCATCATGAACATCGCAAATTATCCCAGCCTTTGGTTCATGGAGAACCATTATCGAATCAAACCGCTATCTCTAATAACGATCCATGTTGTCAGGGATCAGTTAACAATTTTAATACTTTAGCCAAGGTAACTCCACAGTCAAGCCACATTATTTTACTGGCACCCTTTACTTACATTGGTACTTATCACCAATTCCTTTTAAAGCCCATTTCGGTTAGTCAAACCAATCGATTCGTATCGATTGACGGACGACGACGGCCTCCCACATATCCTATCCGTATCGCGCTAAAAAGCTTTCAGATTTGATTAATTAATAGATCACCAGAACTATATGGCTCTGCCATGTTCCAATTTTCCTATTACATTAATAATTAATTCAGATCATGAAAAAGATATTTTTATTGGTTGTCCTGATGGCAACTGTTTCTACCCAACTACTTTTTGCGCAGGATACTAAGTCAACCTCGCTTACACCTTTATTGGCATCTTATTACGATATTAAAGATGCTTTGATCAAATCAAACAGTGCCGATGCTGCTACCCATGCCGGAGATTTTTTAAAAGCGGTTAACGGCGTGGATATGAAATCGCTTGCCGCAGCGGATATGTCCACTTTTATGGCCGCACAAGAAAGGTTGGCGTTCGATGTCAGGCATATTTCCGAGAGTAAGGATATCGCCCATCAGCGAGAGCATTTCGCTAATTTTTCAGCTAACTTTTTTAAACTGGCTAAAGCTGTAAAATTAACCGATAAGCCTGTTTATTATGCTTATTGCCCGATGAAAAAGAGCTATTGGTTATCTTCTGAGGACGCGATCAAAAACCCTTACTACGGCAGCCAAATGCTTACTTGCGGTAAGGTTACCGAAACCCTGAACAAATAAGTCAACTAATTATTTCTTTATAACTCGATCACCCTGTGCTTTCATTTTGTACATGGTGGTCAATAAATTTATAATCATACCATGAAAAATCTAATCATTGTTTCATTGATCAGCCTGGCTTCATTTTCAATGATCGCCTGTAATAACACGAATAAATCAGCTGCTAACAGCACAAAGGACACGGCCGCTTCAACAAATGCTGCACCGGCCGATGCTAAATTAACTACTGCAAAAGGAGGCGTTGATCCCAAAACTACTGCTTCTGTTAAAGAAATGGTGGGAAACTATTTACAACTAAAAAACGCGCTGACCAAAGATAATAGCACGGATGCGGCTACCACTGGAAAAGCGCTATTAACGAGTTTTGCAAAACTTGATCAATCGGTATTAACACCAACGCAAAAGAAATCCTTTACTGACATCGCTGATGATGCGAAAGAAATGGCAGAGCATATCGGGATGAGTGGCGGTAAGCTACCTCACCAGCGGGAGCATTTTGATATGTTAAGCAAGGATATGTATGACCTGGTTAAACTATTCGGCGCAGCACAACCTTTGTTTGTAGATCACTGCCCTATGTATAATGATAAAAAGGGTGCCATCTGGCTGAGTGAGACAAAGGAAATCAAAAACCCCTATATGGGTTCAGGTATGTCAACCTGTGGTACCATCCAGGAAGAATTAAAATAGCCGTTATGAAACGTGTAATTAAGATTTCGCTAACTGTAATTGTGGTTCTATTGATCATTATCCAATTCATCCCCCGCGATCATAATGAAAGCGAAGCTATGCCTGCAAATGACATCAGCAAGGTGTATGCAGTTCCGGTAAACGTTGGTGACATTCTTAAAACGTCATGTTATGACTGCCATAGCAATCATACCGAATATCCGCTGTATTCCTGGCTCCAGCCAATCAGGCTGATGATGGACAGGCACGTCAGCAAGGGGAAGGAAGAACTGAATTTTAATGAGTTTGGGACCTATTCCTCCAGGAAACAAAGAAGTAAATTAAGGGCTATCGGTGAAAGTTTAGACGAAGGCTCGATGCCATTATCTTCCTATAGTCTAATTCACAGGACTGCCATTCTTTCAACAAAAGATAAAGCAACACTCATGAATTGGGTTAAACAGAACAGCGATAGCCCCTTACTAAAAAATTAAAGATGAAAAAAGTACTATTTGTAGCGATGATGCTTTGCTTTAAGCAGGTCGCATTCGCTCAAAACGATATGCAAAATATGGCTGGTATGCAAAAAAAACAACCAGTCACCTATACCTGTCCCATGCACCCGGAAATCCATTCGACCAAGCCGGGTAATTGCCCTAAATGCGGTATGAAACTGGTTCAAGAAAAACCTAAAGCTATGGCGAAAAAGGCGGCGGGTACGCCCTCGAAAGCACCCGGAAAGAAAGCGGATGATATGAGTGGAATGAAGATGGACGGGATGAAAATGGATCAGAAAAAGTCACCCACTGAAAAGCCGGATGGTATGCATATGTCTAAAGATACCGGTAAAAAAGCAGGTGATATGGGCGGGATGAAAATGGACGGGATGAAAATGGATGACGCCGGTGAAATGGCCACTGATATGAAAACCGCAAAAGCAAAGTTAGGCCCCATCAAAACACTGGTCAATAATGTGCCGCCACGCACTGTTCGTTATGATCTCTATATAGCAGATACTATCGTCAACTATGCGGGTAAGCCAAAAAGGGCAATTGCGGTGAATGGCAGCATTCCCATGCCAACCCTGACCTTCACTGAAGGCGATACCGCCGAGATCTATGTGCATAATAAACTAAAAGAAGAAACATCCCTGCACTGGCATGGGCTTTATTTACCCAACCGTTATGACGGCGTACCTAATCTGACACAAATGCCGATCATGCCGGGTGAAACGCACTTATACAAGTTTCCGATCAAACAACATGGCACCCACTGGTACCATAGCCATACCGGATTGCAGGAGCAGATCGGTATGTACGGTGCTTTTATCATGAATAAGCGGAAAGAATGGAATATCCCAACCTTACCGGTGGTGTTAAGCGAATGGACAAACATGAACCCTAAAGAGGTTGACCGTAGTTTACACGCCGCATCCGACTGGTTCGCTATCCAAAAAGGCACTACCCAAAGTTATCTGGAGGCGATCAAAGCAGGCCATTTTAAAACTAAAGTAGCTAATGAGTGGAAGCACATGAATGCGATGGACGTGAGCGATGTTTACTATGATAAATTTCTGATCAACGGTAAAGATCAAAATGAACAGCCCCAATATAAAGCCGGGGATAAGGTAAGGCTGCGTATAGCTAATGGCGGCGCCACTTCCTACTTCTGGCTTAAATATGCCGGTGGTAAAGTTACAGTGGTTGCCTCTGATGGTAATGACGTTGATCCGGTTGAAGTGGACAGACTGATTATTGCACCCTCTGAAACCTATGATGTAGTAGTTACTATTCCGGACAGCAAAAGTTATGAGTTTTTGGTTACTCCTGAAGACCGCACCAAATCAGCTTCACTTTGGTTAGGCAAGGGGGAAAAGGTTTATGCAGAAAAAATGCCGAAACTGAAATACTTCGCCGGTATGAAAATGATGAATGACATGATGGACATGAGCGGTAACATGGTACAAATGGATGGCATGAAGATGCAGAACCAAACCATGGACATGAATGCCGTAATGTATCCTGAAATAACCGGGGCGGATAAACCACAGGCCGACGATAAAAAAAGTGCTATGCCAGCTATGCAGATGGCAAATGATAAAAGTATGGCTGGTATGAATATGGCGGCAGACAACTCGGATATTGTTACCCTTAATTACGGTATGCTCCGTGACCCTCATAATACGACATTACCCAAAGGCCCGATGAGGGAACTTAAATTCGATCTGACCGGCAACATGAACCGTTATGTTTGGACAATGGATAATAAAACGGTATCCGAATCAGATCGGATCTTGATCAAAAAAGGTGAAAACTTAAGGATCATTCTATACAACAACAGTATGATGCGCCACCCGATGCACCTGCATGGGCACGATTTCAGGATAATTAATGGCCAAGGTGAAAATGCCCCAATGAAAAACGTGGTGGATATTATGCCGATGGAACGGGATACCATAGAGTTCAACGCCTCTGAACCTGGCGGCGATTGGTTCTTTCATTGCCATATTTTATACCACATGATGAGCGGTATGGGCAGGATATTCAGTTATGAAGATTCACCGCCTAACCCAGAAATACCTGATCCCAAGCTGGCGCGGAAGATGTTGAACATGGACGACCAGATGCCACATTTCATGGGCAAACTTGGATTGGAAAGTAACGGAAGCGATGCGCAATTTATGCTATCTAACACCCGCTGGCAAGCCAGTACGATGTGGCATTTAGGCACCAATGCTAAGATGGGTTATGAAAGTGAAACGATGGTTGGCCGTTATATCGGTCGTAACCAATGGTTATATCCTTACATTGGCTTTGATTATCACTATAAAAAGTTCAATCCCAACGAAAAAAACATTTTTGGAAGTGACTACAAGAATTTGTTCGGACAGGTGAGCAATAAGAATAACCGACATACCGTAGTGGCCGGTGTTGCCTATACCTTGCCGATGCTTTTTGTGGCGGATGCACGTATCGACGGCAACGGTAAGTTGCGCTTCCAGTTAGGACGGGACGACATACCGGTTTCGAGCCGTTTACGCTTCAATATCATGGTGAACACCGACAAAGAATATGCGGCTGGTTTAAGATATATTGTTACTAAGTATTTCTCCTTGTCAACGCACTACGATAGTGATATGGGCTTGGGTGGTGGATTGACGCTGACTTATTAAATATAGTGGCAGCATAGTTCATAAGTGATTCTTATCACTTATGAACTTGTTGATGATCAGATAAATATAAGGCCAATTAGTGGATTTTTGTGATAAATAACATTTACTTCCATTAAACAATCAAATCATGAAAAAACTAAATCTGCTGTTGCTGATCTTATTGGTCATAACAAGTGGCGCCACGGGTACATTCGCCCAAACCGTCCGCGATTCTTCCCAAAAAATATTTATTAACGCCAAGGGTGGGATACATAACCATGCCGGGACAAAACTTGGCTATATTGATAAAAACAATATGGTTAGGGATAACACCGGCAAGGAGTTATATTTTATCGATAAAGATGGTAGTGTTATTGGCTCCGACGGACGAAAATTAGGTATGGCGAAAAAGAATGGATCGTACTATAATATCAACGGCGAGAATGTTTTAAACACCAAAGATATTGACAAGGAGAATTGCGCCATCTTAGATCCGCAGGGGCATAATTTCGGAACGACACACAAAAACTATAAGCTCCATGCTTGCGCCGCGCATTGCTACTGGTTAATGAAGGCAAAGGAACAAGCAGTAAAAAAATCATAATTATTTAACTGATATTAAAATTTAAGATCATGATGTACTACGGAAATTTTGGAGGAATGCATTTGATATGGTGGTTCATTTGGATGATCCTGCTGTTTTGGATATTCGCGACACCTTATGATATTCCGGGCCAACGGAAGCGGAAAGACACGCCGCTGAATATGCTACAAAAGCGATTTGCTGCCGGTGAAATCACGACGGAAGAATACCACGAGAAGAAAAAGATACTTGAAACGGATTTAGCCAAATAATTTACAATTATGGACATGAACAAAATGCCGGAAGGTATGGATCACAGTAAAATGCACAAAGGCAATGACCAGCATAAGGGAATGTCGGAGCATGACCACCACGCCATGATGATCGCTGATTTTAAAAAGCGGTTTTATGTGGTGTTGGCATTGACCATTCCTATTATGCTGCTATCAACCATGATACAGCATTTTATGGGCGTAAACTGGACTTTTACAGGTTCTTCCTATATTTTGTTTGCCTTATCATCGGTGGTGTTTGTTTATGGTGGCTGGCCATTTTTAACTGGACTCGTTGATGAGGTAAAGTCAAAAAATCCCGGTATGATGTTCCTGATCGGGTTTGCCATAACGGTTGCTTATTGCTATAGCGTTGCTATTGTATTCGGTTTAAAGGGAATGGACTTCTTTTGGGAACTGGCTACGCTTATCCTGATCATGCTGTTAGGGCACTGGATAGAAATGAAGTCCGTAATGGGCGCATCAAATGAACTGGAGTTGTTGGTTCAGCTCATGCCCTCAGATGCGCACATGGTCATGCCGGATATGGTGCATGATGTAAAAACAGATACGCTAAAAGAGAACGATATTATCCTGATCAAGCCCGGCGAGAAAGTCGCAGCAGATGGGATCATATTGGAGGGTGAAAGTTACCTGAATGAATCGATGCTGACCGGTGAATCCAAGCCGGTATTAAAAGCAAAGGGCGATAAAGTAATTGCCGGCTCTATCAATGGAAATGGCTCTTTTAAGGTAACCGTATCTCACGCAGCTAAAGATTCCTATTTGTCGCAGGTTGTTAAATTGGTGGACGATGCACAAAAATCCAAATCTCAAACACAGCTTTTAGCAGATACCGCCGCAAAATGGCTAACCGTTATCGCGTTGGTTACGGGCATCGGCACGTTCCTGTATTGGTATTTAACAGGCCAAACCTTAGCATTTGCTATGGAAAGAATGGTAACGGTGATCGTTATTTGTTGCCCTCATGCTTTGGGGTTAGCAGTACCGCTTGTTGTGGCTAAGTCAACCGCCTTGTCAGCCAAACATGGCTTGCTCATTAAAAATCGAACCGCGTTTGAGAATGCAAGGAAAATTACCACCATTGTATTCGATAAAACGGGTACGCTTACCGTAGGAAAGTTTGAAGTGTCAAAGGTGGTTTCCCTAAATAAGGAATTTAAGGAAGATGAGTTGATTCGTTTGTCGTCAGCGCTGGAGCAAAAGTCTGAACATCCCATTGCTACCGGCATCCTGCAAAAAGTAAAAGACCTGAAACTAACGATCCCGCAAGCTGAAAACTTTAAGGCGATCACGGGCCAGGGCGTAGAAGCGACTGTCGAGGGCAAAACGCTATTGGTAGTTAGTCCTGGTTATTTGAATGAAAATAAATTAGCTGTACCGGATGGATTTACCGCCAATGACACCGAAACGGTGGTGTTTATATTGATCGATCAAAAACTGGCGGGATACATTGCCCTATCAGATGAACTGCGTCCCGAATCAGCGGAAGCGATTAAAACACTAAGGGAAGAAAATATTAAATCCATTTTGCTAACAGGCGATAACAGCAAAGTAGCAGCCAGTGTAAGTAAAACGTTAGGCATGGATAGCTTCATTGCCGAGGTATTGCCACATCAAAAATTAGAAAAGATCAAAGAATTACAAAGTAAAGGTG
Source organism: Mucilaginibacter gilvus (assembly GCF_004054195.1). Classification (GTDB taxonomy): domain Bacteria; phylum Bacteroidota; class Bacteroidia; order Sphingobacteriales; family Sphingobacteriaceae; genus Mucilaginibacter; species Mucilaginibacter gilvus. Next base: position 61,180 of record NZ_SBIW01000011.1, read on the forward strand.
AGTTTGTAGCGATGACCGGCGATGGTGTTAACGATGCGCCGGCTCTTGCCCAAGCAGATATCGGCATAGCTGTAGGGTCGGGAAGCGATATTGCGGCAGAAACAGCAGGGATCGTTTTAGTGAACAGTAATCCAAAGGATATTGTAAGTCTGATCCTGTTTGGCAAAGCGACTTATCGCAAAATGATACAAAACCTGATCTGGGCAACAGGTTATAATGTAATTGCTTTACCATTGGCCGCAGGTGTGCTTTACAACCAGGGCATTGTATTAAGTCCGGCAGCAGGTGCCGTGCTAATGACCGTCAGCACCGTTGTTGTTGCGATCAATGCCAGCTTGTTAAAAGTAAAAGCTTAGTACAATAAGATATAAATTTTAATCGGAATTATATAAAATGATCAGCAAGAGTAGCTTCTATATTTACGGCAGAGTATTTAAGCGATCTATGTCGCAATATTTCCAACGATAAACGTTTTAATAAGTACATGAGATCCATAGCTGTTTTTCTTATCCTGAATATTTTGCTGTTATCCTCCATGACGGGTATGGCGAATATTCATCATGTAAAAGCAGATTGCTGTGTAGCAAAAATGCACAAGGATTGCTGTAGACACCAAAAGCAAGAAACAAAAGATGATTGTGCCAAAGGCAATTGCAATGCCATGTTGTCTTGCGGAACATGTGGTTTTATCTTAACTACCCCGATTTCCTATTTACCTGCGGTTATTGATCTTTATCAGCAAGCTGCCTACCCTTTTAAAGCTGGTGCATTATCAGATTATCACGATAACGGCTGGAACCCTCCGAAAGTTTAATAATTCAATTCTTGTCGCGGCCAGTCTATGACCGTATTATTCAATTAATTATTAATCTTTAAATTCAAGATCATGAAAAAGTTCCTTTTCATCACTATGGTGATGTTATTATCCGCTATATCAATCACTTTTGCCAACACTCCATGTTGCAATAGTAAAATGAACCACTGTACAACCTGTGCAAAAAGCTGCGGGCCAAACTGCAGGGATTATTGCAGTAAGACCTGTAAGGCTTCAGGAGAATGTACGACTAAATGTAAGTTGTAATATAACAAGCCGCCTCTTTTAGGGGCGGCTTTACAACAACATTGCCCTGTAGCACGTATAATTTTATTATCTTCGATTTGTGAAACGTACCACGCTCATCTTTTTAATTGCTGTTTATCTTATATCCTGTGTGGGTATTGGGGTTAACCGTTTTTATTGCTGTGGTAAACTGGCATCTGTTACCTTTACGTATGCTATGCAAGATAATAGCCCAAAGGAACCCGGTACAAAGGATAATTGCTGCAAACATGAAAAACTAAGTTTCAAAGTAAAGGACAGCCATTTTACCGTAGTTGCTGCTGCTTTGGATCACCCGGCACCCGCGCTGATCCCGTCATTAGTAATGCCGTACCCTTCACCGGCTTTAACTTATTTGCAAACGAAGATAATGTATAACGGTAATGCTCCCCCCGGACATTCCGATACACCTGCTTACACCTTAAACTGTACTTACAGGATCTGATCCTGAGCTTTGCTATAGCCCTGCATTTCTGCATCCGGCTATACCTCCCTTGTAATTCATCTTAATTTATAATTCCACGCACAGGCTCTGCCTTTGCTATTTATTCATTTTTCAATTTTCAAAATCATGAAAAAAGTAACGCTGATGGCTATGGCCATACTGTTTTCTGCCGCAACCGTGTTCGCTGTCGACACCCACAATGGTAAAATGTCCGCCGACTCCACTAAAAAAGTAAAACCTGCAAAAGTACAATACACCTGTACCATGCATCCGGAAGTATTAAGCGACAAGCCGGGCAAATGCTCGAAATGTGGTATGGCCCTGGTTAAAAAGACCGATGCCAAAAAGAAACCCGCAGAAAAAATGAAGATGTAATTCCATTCAGCCGCTGTCTGTCAGTTGGCGGCCAGGGACTGATTAAAGCAATTAAGATGATTAATCAACTTATTTCCCTGTCCTTAAAAAACAGGTATATCGTTCTGCTGATCGCAGTTGCCCTTTTCGGATGGGGAGCCTACGCGGTAAAGGAGAACCCGATCGATGCCATACCCGACCTTTCGGATAACCAAGTGATCGTTTTTACCGAATGGCAAGGGCGCAGTCCGCAGATCATGGAAGACCAGGTCACTTACCCGTTGGTGAGTAATTTGCAGGGCATCCCCAAAGTAAAAGCCATCCGGGCTACTTCCATGTTCGGAATGAGCTTTGTTTACATTGTTTTTGAAGATAAAGCCGATGTGTATTGGGCACGTAGCCGGGTATTGGAACGCCTGAACTACGCACAGCGTATATTACCACAAGGCATCACGCCAACATTAGGCCCTGATGGTACGGGTGTCGGGCATATCTTATGGTACACGCTGGATGCGAAAGGGATAGACCTCGGTGAACAACGTGCCTTACAGGACTGGTATGTGAAACTGGGCTTACAGACCGTTCCTGGGGTAAGTGAAGTTGCTTCTTTCGGCGGTTTTGAAAAACAATATCAGGTCAGCATTGATCCCCATAAACTTAACTATTATAACATCCCCTTATCGCAGGTACTCAAAGCGGTAAAAAGTAATAACAACGATGTTGGCGGCCGCAAGTTTGAAATGAACGGGACCGGTTATATCGTTCGCGGATTGGGTTATATTAAAACGCTATCCGACGTTGAAAATATCAGTGTGGGCGTGATCAAAACTGTCCCTGTTAGGATAAAAGATATTGCCACTGTTCAAATGGGTGGTGATGAACGCCTGGGCATTTTTGATCAGAATGGCGAAGGCGAAGCCGTGGGTGGCATTGTAGTGATGCGCTACGGCGAAAATGCCGATAAGGTGATCCATGCGGTCAAGGATAAAATGGCTGATATTCAAAAAGGCTTGCCACCCGGTGTTAAATTTAAGATCGCTTATGACCGCAGCGAATTGATAGAAAGCGCGGTTAACTCGGTTAAGCATACGCTGATCGAAGAAATGATCACGGTATCTATCATCGTTATCCTGTTCCTGTTTAGCTGGCGTAGCGCGTTAAGCATCATTATACAGATACCCATTACCATAGCCGCCAGTTTTATTTTACTTAATGCTTTTGGCATCAGTTCCAATATCATGTCCTTAACCGGTATTGCTTTAGCAATCGGGGTGATCGTGGATAACGGCATTGTCATGGTAGAAAACTCACACCGCAATTTAGCTATTGCACAAGAAAAGGAAAGATCATGACCACAGCAGAAAGAATCAAGATCATTGAAGCATCCTGTAAACAGGTGGGCCGCGGCGTGTTCTTTTCCACGCTGATCATCGTTGCATCATTCTTACCCGTATTTTTATTGGAAGGACAGGAAGGTAAGTTGTTCGGCCCCTTAGCCTGGACGAAAACATTCATACTGGCGATAGACGCTATTTTAGCGGTAACGCTGGCTCCCGTGCTGATCTCCTTTTTCCTGAAAGGGAAATTAAGGACGGACGACCATAACCCGTTGAACCGTGGACTGGAAAAGATATACCGCCCCATACTCAACTGGTGCGTAACCTGGCGCAAAACCACTATCGGGATTAATATTATAGCATTGCTCATTAGCATTCCGCTTTTATTAAGCCTCGGCAGCGAATTTATGCCACCATTGGATGAAGGCACGATCTTGTTCATGCCGGTTACACAGCCCGATATATCCAATGCAGAAGCTAAGCAATTGCTGCAGGTACAGGACAGGATCATTAAAAGCATACCCGAAGTTGCGAACGTATTGGGCAAAGCAGGCCGGGCGAATACCGCTACTGATAATTCGCCGATCAGCATGACGGAAACCATAATTTTGCTGAAGCCAAAAGACCAATGGCGCAAGGGTATCAAAAAGGAAGATATTATCAACGAACTGAATGCCAAACTTCAAATTCCAGGCATAGTAAACGGCTGGACACAGCCCATCATTAACCGCATCAATATGCTATCCACAGGTATCCGTACCGATGTGGGGCTTAAAGTTTATGGCCAAAATTTAGATACCATCAGTGCCTTGTCCAATCAAATGAAACGTGCCTTACAGGGGGTTGGCGGAATAAAGGATATGTACGTCGATCCGATAACCGGTGGTAAATATGTCGATATACAGGTGAACAAAGATGCCATCGGCAGGTATGGTTTAAGTGTAGATGATGTAAACGAAGTGGTGGAAAGCGCCTTAGGTGGCATGAATTTAACAACTACCATTGAGGGCAGGCAGCGTTTCAGCGTGAATGTACGGATGGCGCAGGATTACCGCAGCAACCTGGACGCGATCAAACGGACATTGGTGCAAACGCCATCTTACGGGCCTGTGCCATTGTCAGCCGTCGCCGATATTAAGATCAGTGATGGCCCGGCCATGATACAATCTGAAAATGCCTTGTTACGCGGCACCGTTTTATTTAATGTCCGTGACCGTGACCTGGGCAGTACGGTACAGGAAGCACAGGAAAGATTGAACACGATGGTCAAAACCTTGCCGAAAGGCTATTTCATTGAATGGAGCGGCCAGTACGAAAACCTGATCCGGGCAGAACATACGTTGAAGCTGATCTTACCCGTGGTACTCCTCATCATCTTTGCCTGTCTGTACTTTGCTTTTCATTCGATAAGGGAGGCATTCTTTAGCCTGATCTCTATTCCTTTCGCATTGATCGGCGGGGCTTATATGGTGTATTTCTTCGGGGTGCATTTATCGGTAGCCGTAGCAGTTGGTTTTATCGCGCTTTTTGGGATCGCGGTGGAAACGGGTATTGTAATGGTTATTTACCTGAATGATGCCATGCAGCAACTGGTCACTTTAAAAGGAAATTCAAAGGAAACCATTACCCGTGAAGACCTTCGCTTCTATGTAATGAACGGGGCTGTAAAACGATTGCGCCCCAAATTGATGACGGTTTGCGTTGCCTTGTTCGGTTTAGTGCCGGTGCTTTGGGCAACCGGTACGGGCAGCGATGTAATGCTACCTATTGTGTTGCCGATGATCGGCGGCGTATTAACTTCTTCCACTCATATTTTATTGGTTACTCCGCTCATCTTTTTGATGGTGAAGGAATATGAACTCAAAAAACATAGCAAGCTAGAAGTATTGGACGTAAAGGAATAATGAACATGAAAAAGAAACATCAAATCATATATATGCTGCTGGCGAGCTTATTAAGCTTATCGGCAAAAGCGCAGGTTCAGCGCTTGTCGCTGGATAGTGTCCTGTCACGAATTACATTTAACCCCTCTTTGATTTCATTTGATCAAAAGATCAACGCGGAAGATGCTTATGTAGCTGGTGCCAAGAGTCTCGAAGCACCAAAGATCAGTGCCGGGCAGTACCAGACCAATTACCAGCCAAAGCCATATGCCGGCTGGTTTATGATCTACGGCGAGCAAACATTTACGAATCCGGCTAAACTGAGAGCAAAGGAAGCTTACCTTAAAGGAGTGTCCAAAGTGACTGTAGAAGATAAGAACTATCTGAAAAACCAATTGATCGCGCAAGCAAGGCTATCTTATTATGATCGGGTTGTACTGGAAAAAAAGTTGACGTTACTGCAAAGTACACAAGGACTATTAGAATATATGCTGAAAGATGCTAATATCAAGCTTACCTATGGAAAAGAAAAGCTAAATAACATTTATAAAGCCAAAGCCGACCTGTATCAACTGGATAATATCCGGGAACAATTGAATAATGAGATCCGGCAAAAAAACATATTGCTGAATACGTTAATGAACCGGGATAAGCAAACCGAGTTTATGATAGATACGACTGTGACCATCATGGAATATGAGCTTACCATCACCGATACTGCCCGATTGGTAAGTTCAAGAAGTGATATTAAAGGGATCAGCCGAAGCATCGAGCTACAGCAACTCAACGCTGATGCGGAATACAGCAAGCGAAAGCCGGATTTTGGCATCCAGGCCGCGCACATGATCGGGCTGGGCAATACGCCAAGCCAGTACACCTTAATGGGCGTGATCACCATACCAATTGTTCCCTGGGCCTCCAAAGAGTATAAGGCAAACCTGAAAGGTATCCGTTTTGAGCAGGAAGCGCTGGCACAAAAAAAGGCCGACCTGCTTAACCAGGCCGAAGGGCAACTGGCCGGTTTAAAAGCGGAGATCAGCAGCAAAAAAAGGCAGTTGACTAACTATAGGCAAAACATCATTCCCGCACAGCAAAATAGTTATAAAACCGCCTTGCAGGCCTATGAACAAAACACAGGCGATCTGCCTTCGGTACTGAACGGGATCAAAGATCTGCAAGCAGCAAAGATGGAGCAACTGGACCGCTTACAGGAGCTTTTACAATTACAGATAGCTTATCAAAGAGAAAATGAGCAATATTAGAGCAATACTGTCTGTAAGTTTGGTAGTCCTGCTAACAGTTGCCGCATGTGATCAAAAACAACCGGCTGCGAAATCAACAATGGCTAAAAAAATGAGCGATGTAAAATATACCTGTCCAATGCACCCGCAGATCATGGAAGACCATCCGGGCAATTGCCCGATTTGCGGGATGGATCTGGTTAAGAGATCGGGTCAGGCCAGCGAGGGTTCAGGGATAAGCCTGAACACGGTTTTACAACCTGTTAACAGTAGTGTAATTTCTTCAGTAGGTTATATAATGCCAGTTCAAAGAGCTGTAACTACAGTCATTTCGGGCGATGGATACCTGGACTTTGACACCCGGACATTTAACAATATCGCATCCCGTTTTACTGGCCGGATAGAAAATCTGTATATCAAATACGCTTTTCAAGAGATCCATGCGGGGCAACGCATCTTTGATATATACAGCCCTGAACTGATAACTGCGCAGCAAGATTTAATTTTTGTCACAAAAAATTCGCCGCAGGAAACCGGCCTCGTTAACGCGGCACGGCAAAAACTGTTATTGTTGGGTATGACACCCGCACAAGTGGAGCAAGTGATCAAAACAGGCAAAGCCTATTACAGTCTGCCTGTTTATAGCCTTTATGAAGGTCACGTGCATGATATGCCGCATACGCAAATGGCCGGTAGTCCAGTGAGCAATACAGCTACGGATTATGCTAACAACCTCCCGTTGTCGATAAAAGAGGGTACGTATGTGGAAAAGGGCCAAACCCTATTCAATGTGGTCAACCCGCACATGCTTTGGGCCATCATTAAAATAGACCGCTCCCAGGTTTCGGGTTTAAAACTAAATCAAAAGGTACAGATTAGCTTGCTGGATAGGCCGGGCAAATCGATCAGCGGGAAGGTGAATTTCATTGAGCCAAGTTTGCAGGATGGTGATAAAGCAACAAGCATCAGGGTATATTTAGACAATATGGATCACGAACTCAAAGTGAACAGCCTGATTAAAGCGGTAATACAAACCGGGGAAGCGAACGGACTATGGGTGCCCCGATCTGCAGTACTGGACTTGGGACGTACGCAATTGGTTTGGCTAAAACGGGGTAGTTTGTATAAAGCCCGGCAGGTTTACACCGGGGTGAAAAATGACAAGGAAATACAGATCACAAAAGGGCTATCATTGACCGATAGCCTGGCATCCAATGCGCAATATTTATCCGACAGCGAAAGCTTCATTAAAATACAAAACCATGATCAAGTTCAATAATCACACAATAGCGTTTAAAACGGTATCGCTCTTTTGCCTTGCATTTTTATTCCTGATCAGCCTGAATTCCTGCCATCCTAAAGCGAAGCAACAGGCAGTAGTAAAAGCACAAAATAAAGCCTACTATACCTGTTCTATGCACCCACAAGTTCACGAAGACCATGATGGCAATTGCCCAATTTGCAGCATGAAACTGATCAAGGTCGAACTGACCGGCACGATGAATAATATGGCCGGTGATAAGATCATACTTACCGCTACCCAAGTCCAACTGGCGGCTATACAAACGGACACCGTTAAAGAACAAAATACCGGTAACGAAAAAACGCTTACCGGAACCGTGACAACGGATGAAACCGGCGCACAGGAATTGAGTGCCAGGTTAGCCGGCCGGATACAACGACTTTTTGTGAGAGCGGTTGGTGAAAAAATCACTATTGGGCAGCCTGTTTACTCCCTCTACAGCGAAGACCTCCAGGAAGCGGAAAAAGAATACCTCCTGGCTAAACAACAACAAAAATTACTGCATAACCCGGATGTAGATTATCAGCAGCTGATCGTTGCCGCAGAAAGTAAACTGCAATTATGGGGCTTGGCATTATCGCAGATCAATAGTTTAGCAGCATCGGGTAAAGTATCTGCTTCAACGGTTGTATTAAGTAAGATAAACGGAACCGTAAGCGATATCGCGGTTCATGAGGGTGATTATGTAACGGAAGGGATGACTATTTTGAAAGCGCAGTCCTTAAACAGGTTATGGGTAGAGGCTCAGCTTTACGCCAACGAAGCTGGAATTTACAAGGTTAATGACTTGGTAAATGTATCCCTTCCCGATCTGGGTGGACAAATCATCAAGGGTAAAGTTGGATTTGTTAACCCTGAATTATCGGAAACCTCCAAAGTTGACCTGATAAGGATTAGTATTCCGAATACGCAAGGATTAGTTAGGCCTGGTATGCTGGCTTATATAACCATCGGGAATGGCGGAGTTCATACCATGGCGGTTCCCGCTTCAGCTGTTTTAACGGATGGTAGAGGAAGCAAAGTTTGGATAAAAAATTCAGATGGTGGCTTTTCTCCCAAAATGATCAAGGTGGGTTCAGGAAATCAAAATTACCTTCCTATTATTTCAGGACTAAGTCCGGGCAGTATTGTGGTAACCAATGGCGCATATTTATTGAATAGTGAAGCGATCTTTAAAAATGGGGGCGATCAAATGGCTGGTATGAAAATGTAACGGGGGTTAAAAAATCATCTCGCTCTTGGCATGTAAATAATCATACAAGCACCAATTAAAGCGATAGCAGCACCAATTATATCCCAGCGGTCAGGCTTAAACCCATCGACTTTCCAAGCCCAGATCAACGCCAAAACGATGAAGATACCGCCGTAAGTGGCATATACGCGGCCAAATCCAGCAGTCTGCCAGGTCGCAACTACGCCGTACAAGGCCAAAATGAAGCCCCCGGCAAGCCCCATCCACCAGGGCTTATCTTCTTTTAGCCAAAGCCAAACCAGGTAACCACCACCAATTTCCAAAAGTCCGGCAAGAATAAAAATAAATAGTGATTTGAAAATAGCCATAGTCTTTAAAATTAAGAACTTTTTAATGCTTTCAATTCATTTCAATATGCCTTATGTAATTTATCTGCTAAATCATCCGGCAAAAGGCTGTTTATAATCGCTTGAACAGCCTTATCCAAGTCGTAATCGAAACGTTTAAATTCAACTTTAATTGATCCGCTTTCGGCAATAGTCAAAAGTACATAACACCCTTGCGGATTGCCATCTTTCGGTTTACCGACAGAACCGATATTGACAACGTGTTTATTATTCCCAATGATACGATGGTATGGTTTATGCGTATGGCCGATACATAAAATATCAGCTTTGGCTTCCTCCATCATTTCTAACACATAGTTTTCCTCAAGGTCTTCTAATACATACTCATTGATACTACGTGTACTGCCATGTGCCAGTACCAAATTGAGGTGATCGCTGTTTAGCTGAAATTCCAACCTGATATGTGCAGGCAGCGTATTCAAATAAACCCTGTTATCATCCGTAACCAATTCATAAGCATAACCTTTGGTCTTCAGGTCATGATTACCAGCGAGCATGGCAAGGCCACGTTTGCGTACTTCAGCAATTACTTCATTGGGCCAAATATTGTAGCCGATCAGGTCGCCCAGGCAATAGATGGCATCTGGTTTATTTTTGTCAACGTCGGCCAGGAACGCTTCAAACGCCGGGAGGTTGGCATGGACATCCGAAAAGAGTGCAATTTTCATATTAGGCGTTTCTTAACATATCAGCATATTCATTAGGCAACGGGCTGTCTTCAACCGCTTTTGCCGCTTTTTCAATATCATAATCAAAGCGGATAAACTCAACTTTTACACTGTCTTTGTCTTTTATCGAACTGTTTTCATTGATATGCAGTAACACATACCCGCCGCGCGGGTCTTTGTCTTTTGGCTTGCCTACCGAGCCGATATTAATGGCATGGCGGTAATGCGTATACTATGTAATTTGTGTGGGTAGGATACGGTGATAGGGCTGGTGCGTATGGCCAAAGCACATTACGTCGGCATCAGCCTGTTCCATAATTCGCAGCATACTTTTTTCGTCCCTGTCTTCAAAAAGATATTCATTTACCTTGCGGGGGTTGCCGTGTACGAATAAAACATTCAGTTTATCATTGTTCAACTGAAATTCTAACCGTATGTGGGCAGGCAGGGTACGCAAATAAGCCCTTTGTTCATCTTTTACCGCTTCATTGGTATAAGCAATAGACACTTTGCCTAAAGCCTTCTCTTCGTCAGTTTTGTAAGCGCAACCGCAATCATCATTATGACGCCCAATACCAAAATCATAATTACCGGCGATGGTCGGTATTCCGCGCTTGCGAATCTCGTCAATCACTTCATTTGGCCAAATATTATATCCTACCAGGTTACCGAGGCAGTAAACCGCATCCGGCTTGGTTTTTTCAATATCGGCAAAGAATGCTTCCAATGCCGGTAGGTTAGCGTGTATGTCGGAAAAGAGCGATCTTTATTATTCTACAGTGGTTAAAGTTTTGGTGGTGTAGTATTTTTTACGGAAGTAAAAAGCAAGGTTGACTAACGCGATGAGCGCAGGCATTTCAACCAACGGGCCGATCACACCGGCGAAGGCTTCACCCGAATTGATCTCAAATACACCGATGGCCACGGCAATTGCCAGTTCAAAATTATTTCCAGTAGCCGTAAATGCAATAGAGGTGCTTTTAGAATAATCCGCGCCCTATGATTTGCCAATGAAGAAACTGAGCACAACATAATGGTAAAGTAAATTACCAATGGTATTAAGGAATTAAAACATTACCGTGCTATACATAGTACTAAATTTATCTACATTTGTACTAAATGAAAAGATCAATCACGACCGCTTTATTAGCCTGTTATTTTTTGGCCGGAAGCGTAATCTTTCCTTTGAGTGATTTTTCTTTGATGCGCGACCTTCCTGCGATGTACCGCTCCTATTGTGAGGTCAAGGCTGGTACACCGGATATTTGTGATTTTGTCGGCGATTACCTACTGCACGGTAAAGAGCTATTTGGGAACAACGCCCATGACGCCCAACCAAAAAACGGTGGGGCGCTACAGTTCCAACATCAACCCACGCTTTCGATCTTCTTCGTTGAGCATGTATTCCGGCTTTTTACCATTACCAGCCACCCCATAATTAATAAGCCTATCTACAACATTCTATTCTATACTTCTGAATATCACCATGAACATTTCAGGCCACCGATAGCCTAAATATCTCACTCCATTTTTATTCATACAGTTTTTAACGCAAGCCAGAGCATAGCTATGGCTAAATATTCATATTATACATGAAAAGATTTTTCATGCTGATATCCTTTGTGCTGCTGGCACATTTGGTATCAGCGCAGAATACATTCCGAGCGAAAGTATTCAACGACCAGACCAAAGCGGCGCTGAAAGGCGCGACCGCGACCATTCCTGACCTAAAGATCAGCATAAGCGCTGATACCAGCGGCTTATTGACTATTCCTAATATACCTAACGGTAAATTCGAGATTGAGATCACCTATGTGGGTTTTGGCAAAAGCGAAAAGGTTTACAGTTTTCCAATGCAAACTCCCGATCAGGTATTGACCATTAACTTGGAACCATCAACCGGTGAACTGGCAGAAGTAACCGTACAAACCACCCGAACCAACCAGAACCTGCGGGATATCCCAACGCGTATAGAGGCGTTGCCCTTAGAAGAACTGGACGAAAAAAGCACCATGCGTCCCGGCGATGTCAGAATGCTGCTGGGAGAAACCACTGGCATTCACGTCCAGCAAACTTCAGCGGTGAGCGGCAGTGCCAGTTTCCGTATCCAGGGCTTGGGCAGCAGGTACACGCAACTCCTGCAAGATGGGATGCCCTTGTACTCAGGCTTTTCGGGTAATCTCAGTTTATTACAGATCAGCCCGCTGGACCTACGACAAGTAGAATTTATCAAAGGATCAGCCTCGACTTTATATGGCGGCGGCGCTATTGCAGGTTTAGTCAACCTCATCAGCAAAGTGCCGGAGAAATCACCTGAACTGACTTTTCTTTTGAATGGCACAAGCGCCAAAGGTGCAGATGCCAGCGGCTATTACAGCCAAAAGTGGAAACATATCGGCACGACCATATTTGGTTCTTATAATTACAATGGCGCTTATGACCCATCGAATACCGGGCTAAGCGCTATACCACTAACCAAACGTTTTACCATCAACCCGAAAGTATTCCTGTATATGGATGAACATAATTCCGGCTGGTTCGGTGTAAATACCACTTATGAGAACCGTTTGGGTGGGGATTTGCAGGTCATTTCCGGTCAACCCGATAATGTGCATCAATATTTTGAGCAAAACAAAACATTCCGCTTTTCAACTCAGCTCTCATTTACCCATAAGATAGATGAAGAAAGCAAGATCAATTTAAAAAATACGATCTGTTATTTTGACCGGGATCTGGCCGGGCCAGCGTTTGATTTTAAAGGCAGGCAGGTTTCCTCGTACAGTGAAGTCAACTATGTGCGTAATGGCGAAAAAGCTTCCTGGGTTGCCGGTGCCAACCTGATCACCGATCATTTTACGGCAGAACCCCCGCAAAACAGCCTAAGCTATAACCAGGTTACCATCGGGACTTTTGTACAAAACACTTACAAGGCAAATAATTGGTTCTCTGTAGAGAGCGGTTTACGCCTTGATATCAATAACCCCGCACCGGCCACACCATCATCGGGTCTATTTATTTTGCCGAGAATAAACGCGCTGTTTAAGATCACAGACCATTTGAGTAGCCGAATTGGCGGCGGACTGGGTTATAAAATGCCGTCCTTATTCAACGACGAAGTAGAACAGGATGACTATGTGCATATCCAGCCCTTAAACATCGGCAACACACAAGCTGAACAATCTTATGGTTTAAACGGCGACCTGAATTACCGCTGTGCATTAGGCGATGAAGCGGTTATTAACGTAAACCAATTGTTTTTTTCAACAAGGGTGGACAGACCGTTGATTCTGCAAAGCAATAGTTTTATTAATGCTCCCGGTTACTTAAACACACAGGGCGCGGAAATCAATATCAAGTTGGTGATGGATGAACTGGTATTTTATGTCGGCTATACTTACACTGATACCAAAACGCATTTCAACGGGATAAGCGAGCTACAAACACTTACGCCCAAAAATCAATTAAGTTTTGATGTGACTTATGAAATTGAAGGAAGTTTCCGTTTCGGAGCTGAAAGTTTTTATACCGGCCCGCAGTTATTATCAGACGGTACCACCGGAAAAGATTACGTAACCTTTGGTTTATTGGTACAGAAGATGTGGAAGCACCTGGATATTTTTGTAAACGCTGAGAATTTGACTGATCAGCGCCAAACCAAATGGGGCAGTATTTACACGGGCAGTTTGACTACTCCTAAATTCAAGAACATTTACGCGCCTTTGGATGGTGTGGTGGTTAATGCTGGAATCAGGATCAAGTTGCTCAATAAATAAAAGCGAACTGAAGTTCTGGTTTTTTATCGCTCGCTATCTTTGAATAATAGGCAGCTATCTTAAACAATGAAGACTTTTCTATTTTTTAAAAGCAGTTTAAAAAATAGATGCTAACCAAGTACACGTGCTTCTTTAAAGACGGGATCCACATCTTTGGATAGTTTGAGATTCAGATGAACAGTTAAATTTGCAAAATCCATGGAAAATAACAGGGTCTATTTGAGCACCTGAGCTAACGTAATTGCTGTGAACAGTGCCCAGTCATTCAAGATGTGAGCGCCTGTAGACACCCAAATATTCTTTGTTCTGATGAATGCAAGTGTCAAGGCAATCCGGGCACCTCCTATAATTACAAAACACTGTATAATATTCCAGTTGTAAGTAGTCAAGTGGATAGCACCAAACCATAGCGCTGATAAAAGCCACGCCCAAAGAATAGATTTTTTTCTCGATACACTAAACTTTAATTGAAGTATTGACATGACTGCTAAGAATGGAATTACAACAAGCAGTTCTTCACCGAAAAGTTGTATGCCGGTTCCAACGTAGAAAGCCACCAGTTCCGCCACATGCGCATGCCCGAGGCCATTTGTTGCAGGTGTATCAGCAGTATGAAAGCCAAGTGCCTGTACAATTATGGCAATAATAGTAGTTATAACTATATTTAATATAGCGAAGATGACCATATACCAATAATCTTTAGCAACCGGCTTTCTGAAAATCGCTTTCCAATAAGGCTTAGTAAGATACCAAAAGATCGCCAGTGGTGTAACCGTGAATAAGATACGAGTTGGAATCATTTCGATATTGTTGTGCGTGGGTATTAAACTCAGCACAAGGAAACCTACAAAAGTCCCTAACCAGGCCACAATCCATTTCCAAGTTTTTAAGTAAACAGGTTGACCGTTATAATATGGAAAATCAATGTCATTTTGTTCCTCAATTAATTTCCCAAAACGCCTGTCGTTACCTAACTTAGCTTTAACCATGATGTCTTGACTTTTTTTCTTAAATATACTTTAAGCAACACTAATATCAAGGGCTTAATTAAACTTAGGTAAATATAGCTTTCAACTCTTTTTGAATGTATTATCGCGAAGCAACTTATAAATTTTTACTGTCGACTTCCTTATTTTATATATTGGTAGTATGTGGAGCCACATGCTTTGCGCAAAATCAAATTGCCGCGCAACCTAAATCACAGCCTAAAATAGGGCTTGCACTAAGCGGTGGTGGAGCCAAAGGGCTCGCCTACATCGGCTTGTTGAAAAAGATAGATTCTTTGGGGATCAAAGTGAGTTATATCACGGGCACCAGCATGGGCGGCGTAATAGGTAGCCTGTACGCTATGGGCTACTCGGGGCGGCAATTGGAAGATATTGTAAAGCGTATTAACTGGAATTTGGCACTGTCTAACAATGTACCGCTTAGCCAAATTAATATTGAGGAAAAAGACGAGTACGGGAGGTATCTGCTGGAACTGCCAATTCATAAAGGTAAACCCTCTATACCGATATCAATTATTGAAGGGCAATATTTATCAGAGGTACTAAATACCTACACTTATCCTGCCCGAAACATTACCGACTTTTCGAAACTATTCATTCCCCTCCAAATCACAACTTCAAATATTATAGACGGAAAAGTGGTTATGCAAAAATCAGGGTCATTGCCGTTGGCTATGCGGGCTACAATGGCCATTCCGGCTGTGTTTACATCTGTTTATATTGATGACAAAATATTAGTAGATGGTGGTGTTACACGCAACTATCCAGCGGCAGAATTACGCAACATGGGTGCAGACTATGTCATAGGTGGCTACACCGGCTTTCATCTATTAAAAGAAAAAGAGCTTGAATCACCTTTTAATCTGCTTATGCAAACAATGTCATTTGGAGAAGTAGAGGATTTTGGAAAGCAAAAAAGCCAAACGAACTTATTGATAGATTACACTGAAGTGCTTGCTGGAATTAGCGCCGCCGATTTCTCCCGTTATAACAAAATAATGAAACGGGGCGAAATAGAGGCCGAAAAATATTTGCCTCAGTTAATAAAAATTGCAGAGCAGCAAAAGGCTGATCATAATACGGCTGCGCCACAACATTTTGAAACTGCAAAAACACCCGTTGTTAAATATAATTTTATCACCAACAGAAATAAACAAATTACTGATACCGCGGAGCTTGATATGCTACAGCATGTTTGGAAGTTGGATACCGGCAAATACTATGATGCAGCAACGGTAAACAACAATATTCGTGAAATCTTCGGCACTCGTTTTTATGATAAGGTTTTCTATACTTTTAATAACGGCACCAAAGGTTTGGAAATGGATATCCACCTAAAAAAAGGAACTAAAGGGCATTTTAAAACCGCTGTACATTACGATACCGACCAGTCCGCAGGGATTATTTTAAACTACACGTATTACAACTTGCTTTTTAACCGGTCGCGCTTTTTGGTTACTGTAGATGCTACTGAGCGATTTAAAGTGAGAACAAACTATTACAAATTCATCAGCCCTGATAATAAGCTATGGGTGAGGGGCGATGCCGAATACCGCAACCTAAAAAGTAACGATTTGCTGCTATCCCTGTTTTCGGTAAAAGACCTTAATTCGCCCCCGCCCGACTATTTTATCCGCTCAGTTAAAACTTCTGCCAGTGTAGGTTATTCGTTCAACCATTCCATGTATGCGCAAGCCGGGATAAGTTATGAGTTGGAGGATGTTTACAAGGCAAAAAGCATTGTATCTAAGGTAATTGGCGTAGACGAGCGCAACACGGTTTACCGCCATTATAACGAAGCCTTCTTTTTGAAATTTGTTCAAAATTCTACATCTTCGGCTTATTATCCTGTGTCAGGCAATAAATTAGAATCGGAATTTAAATACACTTTTGATAATCGCCTTAAGTTGAATAACATAGCCGGAACCGACACGAATGAAATTGATATTTACCAATATTTAAACCCGCAAAGTAACCTATATACCCCAAAAGGCCTGCCGGGTAACATTACCAGATTTTACGTAAAAGATGAGATTGCATTGCCTCTTACACCCGCAATATCGTTAAAAATAGGAGTACTAACTGGCTTTAACAGCAGCAGTCGGTTTGGGGCAAATGGCAATAATTTCTTCTATCTGAATAATAATTTTGGGCTGGGCGGCACCGATCAACGTGACCTGTATTCCAACCAGGGCTTTATTGGTTTAAGGCAGGGAGAGCTTCCTTTTAGGGGCTTAACGGCGTTTAATTTTTCGGCGCAGTACAACCCAATTAAAAATATTTATTTTATACCGATGCTGAGTTATGCCGCCGAAAGCAACGGATACAACACAGTAGCCAATTTATTTAAAAAAGGGCATGATAATATTGGTTATGGCTTACATCTCGGCTATATGTCGGTAATTGGCCCGGTGGATTTTGTTATTAGCAAAAGCACCATTGTAAACGAAATAAGTTTGCCTTGGCGGGCCTATCTTTCTTTAGGCTATAAGTTCTAAGCTTTAATTCTGCAAAAGTAGTTCAAGCAACCGGCCGTCCCTGTTGTATACATCTTTCCTGAAGTTAAGCACGCCCTGGCTATCAACAAACGCGGTAAAGTAACCAATATAAACGGGCACCTTATTCTTTAAAACAACAGTATTTTCCGTACCTCGGTGCATGGCATTGTCAATTTTCTCAGGAGTCCATTGTTTGTCGTTACGCAATAATCTTATGGCCAGTTCGCGTGGCTCACCTACCCTGATACAGCCGTGGCTAAAAGCCCTTTCCTCTTTAGTAAACAGCGGTTTAGCAGGTGTATCGTGCAGGTATATATTGTTCGAATTAGGGAATATAAATTTGACAAGGCCAAGTGAATTTTTTACACCCGGCAATTGGCGCACGTTGCCACCGTTCCATTCCATATTGTGGCTGGCGAGGTAATTGGCGTTTCGTGCCATGCCGGGCTTTATTTCTTTTTTGATGATGCTTGGCGGTATATACCAGTACGGACTAAATACAATGTATTGCAGGTGCCCGCTAAAAATAACGGTTTCGGTCATTACCTTGCCTACAACCACCCTGCAGTTCCAAGCCAGTTTGTTGTCTACATAATAATGTAACTTATACTCTGGGATATTTACCAATATAAATTCGCCGCCATGGTCATCTACGGGGATCCAGCGCAGCCTTTCCAGGTTGATGATCATCTGCTGGATGCGTTTTTCAAGAGGCACGTTCAACTCGTCGACCAAGCCTTTGTTTAACTGTGCATCAACGTTTAAACCGTGTCTTGTTTTAAAACGCTTAACGGCAGCCTGCAAACTATCATCATAAAATTTACTTGTCGTGTTATCTGTTAGGTCGCCAAGCTGAGTGAGGCGTTTACGCAATATAGGAAGCACGGATGCCGTATCGCCCGGTTTTATTAAACTTAATTTAGCAGCATAAGGTACCATAATATCCTTCTCCTTACTGGTCAGGCTTTGATAAACATTCAAAGCTTTTCTCAGAGCAGTGTATTGTGGTATCACGGCTGTCTGAGCTAATTTTGATTTAAACTGGGGCTTGCGACCGGTATTCCCCGGAACGTTTAACGGGATCTCATTTAATATGTACAATATTTACGCAACGTTTGGGCTTCATTATCAATTGTAAAAGACACGGTTGATTTGTGTAAGATACATTGCTTAGCATATCTTTAAGTTAATTGGTGGCCTTTAATTTTCGGTCTTTATTGAAACCGATCTTTACCTTGCCGTTTTCATCAGCCTTGGCTCGTAAATGCAGCACAATGCCCCTATAGCGTTTCTTTAGTAGTTCGGTTTTATCTGTAATTGAACTGTCGCCTTTGGGGTTACGCAGTGGTACATCAAACGTAAGATTGGTGCCGCCATTTAAACCGTAAGTACCCGCTACGTCCGCATTCAACACGCTCGAACTGATCTGCATCGGGCTTATTTCTATCTTATCGCCGTTAACGGCAAAGTTTGCATCTAAATTTGGAATGTTGATCAGCTTTAAATTGCGAAACGGGAATGCATATTTGATAACGCCCTGCAGCCCTTTAAAATTAATAAGAGCAGCATTTTGAAGATTGACCTTCACATTACCACTTAAGGATTGCGGGATCAATGCAGCCTTATCATTTATATTTAACGTAACATTCGTTTCTGCCGAAAGCAATCCTTTCAAATTTTGATCGGTGAGTTCTTTCAGGCCAAAACTATCAAAGAAATCGCGCACGTTAACCTTGCTGATGGTTGTATTTACATTGATAATATTTATTAAATGGCTTCGCTTTATGCCTCCATTCATCTGAAGAGAACCACCCGAAGCGTTAAGGTGGATGTTATTAAAAACAATGCCCGAGGGTACGGTTTTTAGGTTTGCTCTAATATCCGTAGCTAAAATTTATTGTAATGCACATTGGCTGCTTTCAGTTGTATGGCCACACTACACTTGTGTATAACATTATTTAGTTGCTTAATAACGTTGACGCTGTTAGTGCTTTTGGGAGCCTCGTGCTTGCCCTGGTGCAGGAAACCAATAAACTCGGCCAGGTAAATTTGCCTGCTCCTTATATTGCAATCGAACAATATCTTTTCGGGCGCTGTGTAATAAAAATCAAGAAAATTATTCATTCTGCCTTCAATCGCTACGCTGCTCCCGCCAGTTTGCATGGCAATGTTTCTTAATAGCAGGTCGTTCTTCACAAGACTTAACGACGCGGAAATTTTTCAGATCCAAGCCCGAAGGAATGTACTTCATGTTAGCACCTTTTACGTGGATATTTAATTGTCAGTACCGATAGAAAAAATAATATATCTTTCCCCAGACCTGGACATAATTCGAACCATTTTATCGAACAACTGAAAATTTTAAACTATTTGCAAGCGGTTTAATCTAAGAATTAGGTATTTCATTTTTAGGGATTCACCGCCATAAAAGCTTCCTCTGGAGACCTCAGAAATAGCTGATATATTTTTTCGGTATCTCCTACATGTATTTCTAATTCATCTTTTTCAAAGCTGTCGATAAACCACGATGCCACCTCAGCTGCGGTAATTTTAGGCGCATCTAATCCTTTCGCTAAGGGCGTTTCAGTTAACGGCGGCATCAAATCAAAAAACTTAATTTTTGACCCCTTTCTTTTCAGCGCCAGCCGCGATGCCAGGGCGAATGAATGTAGTGCGGCCTTGGTAGCACTGTAGGTTGGGTAATTCAGGTTTGGAACAAATGCGAGCCCGGATGTAGTAACCACAAATGCGGCTTCCGTTTTGGTACTTAATAATGGTTCTAAAGCATGGGTTAGCCTAACATTTGCGATGTAGTTTGTGTGAATTTCCGACTTCGCATATTCCAGGTTATATTCTGTGCTATAAAGCGAATAGTCATTAGCTGCGCCAGCATTGAGTATAGCAATATTCAAGTCGCTAAAATTTAGCTTTATCGTTTGAATGAGTTTATTCATATCATTTTCGTCAGTCAATTCTACAGCAATTGCTACAGCGTTTTCCAATTTTGACGCTTCAATTTTAAGTTGGTCAATTGACCTATCCGCCATGATAATCTTATTATTTTGTTGGCTAAACAACTTGGCGATTTCTAATCCAATACCACTGGCTGCTCCGGTAATCAAAATGGTGTTTCCTGATGTTTTCATATGTTATATTTGCGATTATGGAAATTAAATAACTAACTAGTTTGATTTTTAAGGTAATTTTTCAGGTTGCTCCCGATGATCTGCTTCCAGCCATCTTCATACCTGCGTCTTGCAAAGTGCGGATCATCCGGAAAGCTTGCCAAGCCTGTATGGGTAAGCTTAAGTCTGGTTTTATTGCCTACCGGAAACAATTCAAATATCACTTCTGAACTGCCTGGGTAATCCTTGTAAATCCAGCTATGCCCTAATTTTCGTCCCTCATCAATTTTAGTAACCTGCCATTCTTTTTTATAATCTGAACCATCGTCGGTAAACTCAAATTTGTAGCTGACGACAGGCTTAAATTTTTTTAACTGAGGAAAATACCATTCTTTCATATCGTCTTCATCAGTAAGTATTCTCCAGACTTCTTCAATGGGAGCATCATAAACTTGCTCAAGTTCAAATGGTCTATTATCCATCATTTTCATTTTAATAATATCTAAGTAACATTAACAATCCTTATTAGTTGCAGGATTATGGTATCTTTGAGGATACCAAAGATATGAGAGACAAAGAAAAACATATTTTTCATCGTGATGTTCAGGATGCATTGGAACTGATAGGAGGTCGCTGGCGTGGTGCTATTATGGCTTCACTTTGCGGAAGCCATAAACGATTCTCGGACCTCAAGGCGGACTTAAATCCTGTCACTTCGCGGGTATTAATTAGAGAATTGCGGTACCTTGAACATAACAGGCTTATTGTAGTAGAAAGAAGTTCACTGGCAGCAAATTCGGTGCTTTATTCTCATTCTGAACATGGCAGCAGTTGCGCGCCTATTATCATTCAACTTCGCGATTGGGCAGTAAAACATCGTATTATTATGCTCGACGTGATAAAAGAGAATAGCAATTCTAAAACTTAGTTTATGAATATCGTTATAGTGGCTTAATACCAAAATCAATCTCCAATAAAGTAACTTCCCGAGAGTGGACTCGAACTACTTCATATATAATTTGAAAGAGATATCCGGTTTAGCGTAAAGTGTTCTAGCCCATTCTGGGAGCAATTCCGTGCAATTCCTATAGAGACTTATGTGTCAAAAATAGCCTTGTGACTTATAAAAAATATTTAGTAAAACAAGCTAATTGCGAGTCAAAAGTTAGTTGTTTAGCTAAGGGCCATCTGGGGTTGCAGCTTGGTAAAGTATTTTATATATTAATTCCGTTCATGCTTTAGACTGTGAATCCTTTAAAACGCCCGAGTATTGCCTGCCAATGGGAATTTCTAATTCCCCGATCTCTACATCTTGATTGGTATAGGCCGTGATCTTATCAACGGAGACAATAAAAGATCGGTGTATCCTGATAAACATCTTTTTAGGCAGCATTGCCTCCAATGTTGAAATGGATTGCTTTACCATCAAAGGGCTATCACCTGATCGATATATTCGGATATAATCCTTTAAGCTCTCAACATACACTATGTCTGACAGGAATACTTTTATCATTTTCCTTTCTGCCCGGAAGTATAAAAAGCCTTGCATTGGCTGAGATTCCGTTACAGGCCGGACATTATTTGTGCTGGTTACTTTGTTTATAGCCTTTAAAAAACGCTCAAATGAGATGGGTTTCAATAAGTAATCAACCGCATCCAGGTCAAAAGCGTCAGTAGCAAATTCTTTGTAAGCAGTGGTAAAAATCACTTGGGGGGGATGTTGTAAGGTTTTCAGAAAGCTGGTGCCCAATAATTTAGGCATTTGTATATCCAGAAAAAGCAAATCAACTTTATTAGATTTTAAAAACTCTATAGCCTGTAACGCGTTTGAACAGCTGCCTGTAACTTCCAGCTGTTCTACCATTTCCGCGTAACTTCTGATGATTTTTATTGCAGGCGGCTCATCGTCTACAATCAGGCATTTCCAATTCATACTGCTTCTTTTTTTGCTATAGCATATTCAAGGGCTTCATTTGCCGGTGATTCCGATAGCTTTATTTCAAGGTTTACCACGTAAACCTCATCTTTCATCAGCATGTCCAGATGATAAAGGCCGTTATATAACAGGTCGAGCCGGCGCTTTACATTTTGCAAGCCCAAACCACCTGTTTTGTAATTACCTGGTTCCTGCTCACGGTCAACACTATTTACCAGTTTAAAATACAGTAAACCCTCATCAACCGACATTGTGAGGCTTATCCAACATTGATCAAGTTGTTTACTGGTGCCGTGTTTAAATGCATTCTCCAAAAACGGAAGCAATAATAAAGGTGCAATTTGATGCAGGTTTGTATCGCCAGTAATTACTGTAGATACATCCAGCCTTTCGCCGTATCTTAATTTTTCCAGCGAGATGTAGTGCTCCATCAGCATAATTTCCTTTTCCAGTTCAATACAATCTGAACTTTCGTAGATCATAAACCGGAGCAACGCAGAAAGCTTTAACACAATTTCTGGTGCCTTTGGCGATTGTTCCAGTGTATGGCTATACAAATTATTTAACGTATTAAATAAAAAGTGAGGATGAAGCTGTGACTTTAATAATTGCAGTTCAGCTATAGTTCGCTGCTGTTCCGCCGCTATGGTTTGCTGCTTTTGTTTGTACCAATAGCTTAATAACTTAATAGAAATGGCGATACCGCCAACATGAAAAAAAGGAAGAATAGCCCTGCCCGTGGTCATGGTAAAATCTCCCGGGTTACTTTTAGCCCCCAGGGTGAGCTGCATCGCCCTTGCATAAGCAGTGCAGCAAGCCACTGTTAAAAACAAGCCGCCAAAAAAGTGAAGGAATTTTCGTGTAATAAGATAACGGGGCACCAGCAAATACAAAGATACGTACACGATGAACATGTGGCCCGGCAGGTAAAACAATGCGTTTAAAAACGATTTTTTATAATTAAGGTTAAACCCGAAACCCCAGGCAAAATAGGTCACGATCAGGACCCAGAAGAGCAGGTGAAGTAAAAATCTCCGCACCAAAGCTTTATAGTCTAATTTGTTATCACTGATATGCATATCTATCTAAAGTTACCCAATTTAAGCGGATAAATATCATCGGCCATTAATTGAAGTCATACAGCATGATTTCGCAAACAAACAACAGGTAAACACAAGGAAATGTGGTTCGTCTTTTATAATCAGCCGTCGGTCGGCAAACTGTGGGTAAATAGCTACTATTTAAATTGGGGATAGATATTCCATTTATGTTTAGGGCAAATCAACCCATCAACATATGAAAAAGCCAATGTTTTATCTCTTGTGTACTACCGTGATCAGCATCGGTATGTTATCCTGCAAAAAAGACAAACCATCAACACCCGACGTTACCGAAACTTACAGTGCCGGGATGGTACTGAAATGGAACGAAGCCGGGACTAAGGCAGTTGCCAAAACCACCGGTATACAACCGATGCCCGAATCACGCATATATGCCATGATTAACCTGGCTATGCACGATGCTTTGAACGCTATTGTTCCAAAATACGACACCTACACTTCAATTACCTCTAACGACAGCGAAGCTAGTCCGGATGCGGCGGTTGCACAGGCTGCTCATGATGTGATGTTAGCGCTGTTTCCTGTTCAGCAAACAACAACGGATAGTTTGCTGAACAGCAGTTTAGCAGATCTATCTACAGGAAGGGAAAAAGGAATAGCAATTGGCAAGGCGGCAGCAAAAGCGATGCTGGACAAACGAGCAAACGATGGTTCTATGACTGCGCAATATCCCTTTACCCCGGGTATTCTGCCGGGAGAGTACCGTGCTACGCCACCATTTGATATGCCGCCTTACAACGGATTGGTTGTTTTGCCAGGCTGGGGGAAAGTGAAAACGTTTAGTGTTACCTCTGCAGATCAGTTCAGAGCGCCGGCACCCTACGCCATTAACAGCGATGCTTACACAGCCGATTTTAATGAGATCAAAACCCTGGGCTGTAAGGGCTGTACCGCACGCAGTACAGATCAGACACAAATTGGCTTGTTCTGGCTGGACAATATTCCGCTGAGCTGGAACCGGATTGCCCGCACGCTAATTTTACAGAAACACTTGAACGGATGGAAGGCAGCACGGCTGCTGGCTTTGCTGCAAATGGCAGAAGCCGATGCTAACATCAGTGCTTTTGACGGTAAATTTTATTATAAATTTTGGAGGCCGATAACTGCGGTAAGGCTGGCCGAAACGGATGGCAATCCCAACACAGCGGGCGATGCGGCCTGGAACTTGTTATCGCCGCCAACACCGCCGGTACCCGATTATCCGTCAAACCACGCGCTTGATGGCGGTGCAGCAGCAGAAGTTTTAAAAAACTTTTTTAACACGGATGCTATGGCTTTTTCCTGCAGCAGTAATGCCCTTCCCGGTGTTACCCGCAGCTTTACAAATTTTTCTGATGCGGCAAGGGAAGTTTCGCTTTCGAGAATTTATGTAGGTTTCCACTTTAGAAATGCCGTTATGCAAGGCGAAACCCAAGGCAGGAAAGTAGGTAATTATATTTACCTGAACTGTTTAAAAGAACGAAATTAGATTATTAGAGTAAAAAATCATGAATCATTAAATCTACTACCCATCAAAATTTATCAAACCCTCTTTAAATTTAAAAGTATTGAGTTCAGTGGCTATGCCTGGAAGTGATTATCGGGACAACGACGGCTACAGCCTTTATCGGGTTAATCTTAACGAAAAGCAGGCAAAAGGTTTCTCTTGCCTGCTCATTGAAGCTCCCCAGACCTTTGTTCTTAAACCTTGTAATTATCATTTATTGATGATTGTTGGAAATGGGGGGGGCTGGGGGGTGTTAACAATCAAAAACTTTGTTGAAAACGTTATTGTAAAAGACAGGGGTGAACTATTCCCCAGACTAGTTTAAAGAACTTAGTCCAGTATTAGTCCCCTGCTTTTATATTGCCCAAGGCCCAACTAGGATAGTATCTCGACCCATCAAAGGTTTTTGGCAAAGGCAATTTTAACCGTTAAAATGATTGATTATGGAAAATTTCAAATGTGGTTTGGGCGTAGATGACACTTGACATTTGTTGTGCAGAGCAACAGCTGCACATTAAAATTGAGAATTCCATTAAGGGATTTTCTGATCTGAAAAAATGGTCAAAAGCAAATAAAATCGATTTGCAGCAAACCTTTGTTGTGATGGAATTTACTGGCGGGTACGAGTACCGGTTCATTCAATTTTGTGAATCAATATCGATTGCGTATTGCCGGATATCTGGCTTAGAAATCAAGAGATCGATGGGAATGACAAGAGGCAAAAGTGACAAGGTAGACTCCTTTCGCATCGGACAGTATGGCGAAGAAAAGATAAAAAAGCTCGAACAGGCTAAACCATTGGATAATAATGTACTGCAGCTTAAACAATTACTATCCTTCCGGAAAAGACTGGTTAGGGAAACTGCCGGCCTATCAGCAACGGTTAAAGAAAGAAAACATATTTATGGATCAAATCAGAAGGATCCGATCATAAAAGTTGCAAGTGAAAAGATAAAGACGAACCAGAAATATGTTAAGCTGATTGAGGAAGAGATAACAACGTTAATAACAGCTAATCCAACTATGCTGTTCAACTACAGGATACTTAGAAGCATTAAAGGCATTGGGCCGATAAACGCCTGGATGACGATTGCTTACACTGAAAACTTCGTCAGCTTTACTGATGCCCGAAAATATGCAGTCTTTGTAGGAGTCGTCTCTTTTGAACATACTTCAGGTACTAGCGTTAATGGGAAAAAACGCATAAGTCAGATGGCTAATAAAGAATTAAAGCAAGAGCTTAACCAAGTGGCAAAAGCGGCCATAACCCATGATGCTGAAATACGTAGTTATGCAGAACGCAAGCTTAAAAATAAGCACTATAAAATCATTCTAAACAATGTAAAGTTTAAGCTTATTTTAAGAATGTTCTCATTAGTCAAGAGAGGGGAATTGTATGTTGAAAACTATAGAAAAGCAGCCTGAAAATATTTATGAACAATGATTTGGATTTGTGCTTAACCTAGAATACGGGACGTAATTCGAACCACTTTAAAGATCAAATCTACGTATTGAATGAGTTAAAGGAATTTTAGCTGTCCTGCAATATGGATCGTTTGGGTTATAAAACCATTCTGGTACTACCGAACCATCTTTTATATTACAAACAATTTATCCTGAACATTCTTAATTCTCATGGGAAGCTAACGGTCGATTGTTTGAGTGATAAAAGCAAATATCTATAATTCATTTACAGTCATTAGTGGTGATGCGTTAAGATTTTATAAATTGTTGTAAATAGCTGAATATAAATACATTATAGTCATTCTTTGATTTTTTGATTTTGATTTGACTTTTTAGTTTTGGCCTTTTTAAAGGCTATGAATTCAGGGAAATATGTTTTTGCGCAACTTTTGCAGTTTATAGACAGGTACGAGTTTGAGAAATATATTACAAAGTATAAAGGTGATTTCAGGACAAGAGATTTCAATTGCTGGAACCAGTTCATCCAACTGTTCTTCGGCCAGTTGACCTCTCGTAACTCGCTTCGGGATATTTGTGGATGCTTGAAGGCCCATAGAAGCAAGTTGTACCATCTGGGGATTAGGACATATGTAAATCAGTCTACCTTGTCCCGTGCAAATGAAAACAGGGATTGTCAGATATTCGCCGATTTTGGTAATTACCTGATTGGAGAGGTGAGGCCGATGTATGCCAATGAACCTATCGCTAATGTGGATATTGACAACGAAGTATTCGCTTTGGATTCCACAACAGTTTCCCTGAGCCTGAAACTTTTCAGTTGGGCACCTGGAAAGTATTCGCGTGGTGCAATCAAAATCCATACGTTATTGGACTTAAGGGGCAATATACCTGCCTTTATCCTGGTTACTGATGGAAAATATCATGACAGCAACGCGCTTGATGTATTAGTTCCGGTTCCGGGCGCAATATACCTTATGGATAAAGCCTATGTTGATTTTAAGGTATTATACAATATCCAAAACTGTGGTGCATCTTTTATCACCAGGGCGAAAGATGTTATGGATTACTCAATTATTGAAAGCAATTTCAACATTGATCCCCGTTCAGGTCTCAGAGGCGACAAGGTCATTGTGCTCAATGGTGTCAAGACTAAAAAACTTTACCCCGAACAGTTAAGACTGGTGGAATATTACGATGAGGAAAAAGATGCCGAACTGGCATTTCTGACCAACAACTTCGATGTCTCCGCTTTGGAAGTTACAAGATTATACCGAAACAGATGGCAGATAGAGATTTTCTTTAAATGGATAAAACAGAACCTAACTATCAAATCCTTGTGGGGACAATCAGAAAACGCTGTGAATATCCACGTTTGGACTGCTATCTGCACGTATCTGATCATAGCCTGCGTAAAGCATAAACTAAAAAGCACCCTTTCCATTTACGAAATCATGCAGATTCTTGGAATTTCTGCTTTTGACAAAACCCCGCCGAGGGACCTGTTAACAGAAGATCAAACCATTCAAAATGTCAAAGAACAAGTAGACTTGTTTAGTAAAACTTAACGCATCAGTAGTATACAGTCATTATAGATATTACACCTACTGACGGGGCTGAAAAAAAATCAATCTCGGGTTTACCATTACTTACTTCTGCCTTATTTAAACCCGATCATCTACACCTGTTGCGTCATCGCCCCGAGAATGTTCCACCAATATACTTTTGCGATTGCCGCAAATATTTCCCTTTATTTTCCAGTCAGGAGTTGTGATTATTAACTTTCCTGATGCGTTAGACTCAAATCTGCAATTATCTCAAGTAGGTTCAATACTGCAGGGCTTCTGTCGTCCTTACGCCAGCTAACATACAGATCCGTACTAAAGGGAATTTCGAGTGCTCGTATTCCTGGTGTGCCGTGATGAACGAAACTTATCGGTAAGATTGCAACACCTAATCCTCTGGAAATTAATCCAAGCACACTTGACCCGAAATCTGAATGGTAGGTAGCCACTGGTTTTATTTGATAAAATTTAAAGATCTCCTGTACGAAAAAATAAAAGTTGCTTCTTGCATTAGCAATTGGAAGAATGAATTGCTGTTTAGCCAAACTTGTATTGGTAATGTCATCAGATGTTACAAACGAGTGCGACTTCGGGACAAAAAGCGCAACAGGCAAACTGCTAATTAACTTTGAACTGATGTCCGGCAACTTGCTAACCTGTCTGGTAAATGCCAAATCATTTTTATACTCCAGTAACGATTGCTGGGCATCTTCATACACCAGCTGAAGCAAATCAATGGTTATTCCGGGATAACTTTCAGCGACACGGGCCAGAAGTTCTGGCAGCATTGAGAACGAAATTGAATCGGGATGAACAATTCGGATATGACCTGTTTCCCCTTTTCCAATTTTTTTTGCAAATACATGCACTTCATTCAGGTCATTCAGAAGTGTCGACCATTTATTTTTTAAAAATATACCTGATGGGGTTAATTTCACATTACGTTTATTACGCTCAAAAAGTGATACGCCTAATTCTTCTTCCAGTGTCTTAATCTGTCTACTCAGAGCAGACTGGGTAATATTTATCATATTCGCGGTCCGCCAAAAATGAAGTTCTTCCGATAGTTTTAAAAAATTTCTGATTTGCTGGATATCCATTTTTTAATGCGTAAAATTCATTAATCAATACAAAATTGACATTTTTTTGCATTTAATTATCAATTACTTTTACGCTTTATCAAATTAAGATTAATGTATTGAATTAAACGTTGTGAATATGCTTAGCAGAAGAGAACTAATTAAGACAGGTTGTATTACGATAGCTTCTCTTTCTTTACCTTTCCAAATAAAAGCCGGTAATTTTATGGACAATATAAAAACTTCAAGCCCTGTTATTATAAAGCCATTTTCTGCCAATATCCCACAGGAGATACTTGATGATCTTAAAGTAAGATTAAAACTTAGCCGTTGGCCGGATGCACTTCCGGCTTACGGTTGGGGTACCGGTGCTGATCTTTCTTACATGAAAGATCTTACAGCGTATTGGCAGGATAAGTTTGACTGGCGAAAAACAGAAAATGCGATCAATGCCCATCCGAATTTCCTTGCGGACATCGAAGGCCACCAGATACATTTTATGCATATCAAAGGTAAAGGAAAAAGATCCGTTCCATTACTGATTACCCATGGTTGGCCAGGCTCCTTCCTGGAAATGATGAAATTGATACCCTTACTTACTGAAGATCCTGATTTCTCTTTTGATCTTGTTATCCCATCAGTTCCTGGCTTTGGATTCTCAAGTAAGCCAACACAGCCCGGTTGCAACAGCGCGTTTGTGGCTAATCTTTGGCACCAGTTAATGCCAGCCCTTGGCTATGACCGATACGGTGTTCAAGGTGGTGATATTGGTTCTGGTGTAAGCTCCTGGCTTGCCCTGCATTATCCTGAACAGGTTATCGGTTTGCACTTAAATTATATTTCGGGTTCTTATAAACCGTATTTACCTGATGGAGAACCATTGTCGGATGAAGTATTAGCTTTTCAGAAGAAAGGGGCGGAATGGTCGGCAAAAGAGGGTGCCTATGCATATATGCATGCGACAAAACCACTTACCGCTGCTTATGGCCTTAACGATTCCCCTGTTGGATTATGCGCCTGGATCATTGAAAAATTCAATGGCTGGAGCGATAACCGCGGGAATATTGAAAACACCTTTACCAAAGACGAGCTGCTCGCCAACGTTACCCTTTATTGGATTACTCAAACAATTTATTCCTCCATGAGAATCTATAACGAAAATAGTAAGTGCCCTTTGACCTTTGGTAAGAACGAATTTGTAAAAGTTCCTGTTAGTTTTGCGAAGTTCCCCAAGGAATTGCCCACACCTCCCCGTTCTTACATTGAAAAAGGCTTCAATATCCAGCACTGGACAGAGATGCCTATAGGTGGGCATTTCGCTGCCGCAGAGCAACCCGAATTACTGGCGATGGATATCAATTTTTTTTTGGTCTTAAGTGATTTGGCCTATATTTCAAAAAAGCTCCGTAAACTCTAATTTTACGAACTGTGGTCTCTCTGTCGGCAGAAAAAAAAATCTGTAATCTATCATTTACTACTTTTTTAATAACATCGATTCTAATAGCCGCAACAGCACTAAGCCGAACCATTTGCTGCAAGGAACACAAAATTTGGCAATCAAAATCAACAGTTGATGTCAGAATTAAATTTTGAACTGCTTTGAATTCCCTACAAAACCTCGTTCCCAAATTTAATTGGCGACCATTGTTCCAAATTGCCTTATGATACACCCCCTTTTTTTTAAAAGGCGGTTTTTGACTTATAAACCAACTTAATTCAAACCCATCCCTCCACTTTTCTTAAAAATTCAAATTCAAGTTAGTTAAAGATAGCCGCCATTAGTGATATAAAATCGTCAACCAAACAAACCTTAGCCATTTTCAGGCTCGGGACAAGGCTATTAAAACGGTGCTAATTAGACGATGCCGAATTGTTGTTAAATGGAGCAAAGGCTGAAGCGCGGTTTTTTGAAAGCCAGTTACAGGAAAAGACTTTAACGGATGTTTAACTCTTGCTGCTCAGAAACTGATCAGGTCTGAAAATCAAAGAATAAATGTTTTAATCCTACTAATTGGTATCGTCACTATTGTGTTAGTTGGCGTTGCCATTGTTTCCTATAAAGTATATCCACACGGGATGCAAAACGGGTCAATGATTTTGCGAAAAGATTGGTTGATGGAAATTATGAATGTGTTTGTGCGCAGTATGGTGACAACCGGGAAGTGACTTATTTGTATCGCTTGTCAAAAAATATGTACGAATTGATACGTTATAAATAGGCTAACCATTGTTCTTTGTGTCTCCCAGTTTTCAAATGTAAACTTGAAAAGGAGCAAAATAAATTGTAATAATTAAAAAACATTTTACGGATGACGCACCATTTTTATTTGAGCCGTATAATGGCCAAATTCTTACTTGTTTTAATAATAGTTACAGTTAATGGAACTGCTTATTCGTTAAATATAAACAAAGAAAAAAAGTTGACAGCCTGTCAACTTTTTTCAGACCACGTAATTCTTCAACAAAAAGCGAAAGTTAATATTTGGGGCTCGTCAACTCCGGGGCAAAAAGTTAATGTTTCAGGTAGTTGGGGTAAAAGAGCGAGCGCCATCACAGGGGCAAACGGCAAATGGAACTTGAAAATAAAAACTCCGCAGGCGGGTGGGCCTTATAGCATTGTTATTGTGGCCGCAGGGCAAACTATTGATATAAAAGATGTACTGATTGGCGAAGTTTGGCTTGCCTCAGGTCAGTCGAATATGGATATACCGTTAAAAGGCTGGCCACCGGGCGATACCATATTCAATTCTGCCCAAGAGATAAGTAACGCGGAGTACTCCAGCATTAGATTCATGAAAATACCATTTAAGATATCAACAATCCCGTTAGGTTCAGTTGATGGTAAATGGATATCCTCCTCCCCCCAAACTGCTGGTGATTTTAGTGCGACCGCATATTTCTACGCGAAGGCTCTGTACAAAAAACTTCACGTTCCAATTGGTATCATCCAATCTTCCATAGGAGGGACACCGGTGGAGGCTTGGACAAGCAAAGGTTACTTATCAAAAATGATTGATTTTAATAAAATAATTGAAGAACAGGAAACACAAAATACCAACACAACGAAGATCAATAGCAATTCTCCGACAGTCCTTTTCAATGGGATGATTAATCCTGTAGTACAGTATACTATAAAAGGCATTATTTGGTACCAGGGCGAATCGAATGTTGGCAGGGCCGAGCAATATAAACGACTGTTCCCAAATTTAATTAAAGATTGGCGGAATCAATGGGGAGAAGAGCTACCGTTCTACTATGTGCAAATAGCACCATATATTTATGAAGCCGTCGATCAGCATGAACAAGGGCAAAAGTTGAGAGATGCGCAACGCTACGGATTGTACCTTCATCATACCGGAATGGTAAGTACACTCGATGTTGGTTATCTGAGAACGGCGCACCCACCTTACAAACAGCAAGTCGGTGAGCGGTTAGCGCTATTTGCTTTAAAAAACCAATACGGCGAAAAATCTCTTGTTGCGTCAGGCCCATTATTCAAAAAGGCAATAATCTCGGGCAAAGAAATTAACATAGAATTTGAATCTGTAGGAGGGGGGTTAGTTTCATCGGCTAATGGTTTAAATAACTTTGAGATAGCAGGTGCGGATAAAATTTATGTAAAAGCGGATGCAAAAATAGTAGAGAATAAAGTAGTGGTCAGCAACGCATCAGTTATTAATCCTTTTTATGTGAGATACGCTTGGAGCGATGAAAGTATTGGAACCTTATTCAATAAAGAAGGACTTCCTGCTGCAACCTTTACATCAGAGGATCAATAGTGATTTCCAATCCGGATTGAAATTGCTTTTGATTGATAACAAGGAACAATAACCGCCACCGAGTGCATGATATTAATTGCCGCAACTTTACTATTAATAGCTACAAAAATTTAACATTATACTATAAATCAGAAATGAAATTATCTAAAAAAGTAGCCAATAGCCTTATCTTATTCTTGGGTATGGCAACTCAAGTCTTGGCACAGAGGAAACCCATTGAGTTGGTGTCGCCTAATGGTGAATTAAAAGTTTCCATTAACCTTAGCGACAAAATATACTATTCAATAGCCGGCGGTAGCCAGAACTTATTGACCAATAATCACTTGGGACTGATCCTGAACGATGGCACACTCGGCGAAAACCCAATACTTGTCTCGGCCAGGAAAACAAAAGGAGAGGAAATTATTAAACCTTACGTACCGCTTAAGTTTTCGACCATTAGAAGCACGTATAACGACTTGCTGTTGACCTTTAAAGGCAATTATGCTGTTGAGTTTCGTGCATTTGATGATGGGGTTGCTTATCGTTTTATCACCAGCAAAAAAGGTAATATAGAAGTTCTGAATGAAGATTTCTCGGTAAATTTCCCCGGTAATTACCTGCTGCATTTACAGCAAAATAACAGTTTTAAAACATCATATGAAGAACTTTACCAGCATGTCGAATCGGCCAACTGGAAAGCAACTGATAAAATGGCCGACCTGCCGGCGTTGATCGATACCAAAAATCGATACAAGATACTGATCAGTGAGTCTGATTTATCAGATTATCCGGGCATGTTTCTAAAAGGTACAGGCAGCGGTGCCGAGGCTACTTTTCCGAAAGCACCACTGGAGTTTGGGCCAGACGGCGACCGCAGCCAAAAAATCTTAAAATCAGCCGATTATATAGCCAAAACAATTGGCGCCCGCAATTTTCCCTGGCGCTACTTTGTAATTACTAAAGACGACCGCCAACTAATGACTAATACAATGACATTGAAATTGGCCTCAAAAAGCGTGATAGCTGATCCATCCTGGATCAAACCGGGACAGGCCAGCTGGGAGTGGTGGAATGATGCCACGCCTTATGGGCCTGATGTGAATTTTGTATCGGGTTATAATCTGGATACTTATAAATACTACATAGATTTCGCCTCGAAATACGGTATTAAATACATTGTGATGGACGAAGGCTGGGCCAACAAAACTACCGACCCATATACGCCTAACCCCAAAGTTGACGTGAAAGAATTGATTCGCTATGGCAAAACTAAAAATGTTGATATTATTTTGTGGTTGACTTGGTTAACCGTCCATAATAATATGGGCTTGTTTAAAACCTTTCAGGAATGGGGCATTAAAGGTGTTAAAATTGATTTCATGGACCGTAGCGACCAGTGGATGGTTAACTACTACGAGAATGTGGTTAAAGAGGCCGCTAAGTATCAAATATTTGTTGATTTCCACGGTGCTTTTAAACCATCGGGTTTAGAGTACAAATATCCGAACCTGATATCGTATGAAGGTGTGCGTGGACTGGAACAAATGCAAGGTTGTTTTCCGGATAACAGTATTTATTTGCCGTTCATGCGTAATGCCGTCGGTCCGATGGATTTTACACCTGGCGCAATGATTAATATGCAACCGGATGTTAATCAGGCTACCCGGCCAAACGCATCAGCAAATGGCACCCGTGTTAATCAATTAGCCATGTATGTGGTATTTGAAAGTGGTGTGCAAATGCTGTGCGATAACCCTACCCTTTATTACCGAAACGCAGATTGCACCGAGTTTATTAGTAGCGTACCAACCACTTGGGACGAAACGAAACCATTGATTGCGACAGTAGGCGAATTGGCAGTGACCGCTAAACGCAAAGGTGATAAATGGTTTATCGGAGGCATAACCAATAGTAAACAACCATCAAGGGATATTGAATTGAACTTCGATTTTTTAGATAAAGGCAAAACCTATACAATGACTTATTTTGAGGACGGGATCAATGCCGGCAAACAGGCCATGGACTATCGCAAAAAGACGATTCAAGTGAAAGCAGGCGATAAGCTGGCGATTAAAATGGTCCGCAATGGCGGATGGGCTGCTGTTTTAAATTGAGCGCAAAGCAAGTATCACAATTTCAGAAGCAATTAAGTTAGATTGTTAATAATGTAACAACATGGACATGACCAAGGTATATAAAAATACAGTCTTACTTACGTTAGTGCTTTCAACCACGGCTTTAACAAATACGTTTTCTGCATCAGCTAAAGACTACGCCGCCTCATATTTTGGTATACAAGCGGGAGGCATTGTACTTAATACGCGTTCTATACAATATGGTATTGACTATATCAGCCAAAATGGTGGTGGTCGGCTAATTTTTCCGGCCGGAGAATATCTAACAGGTTGCATTCATTTTAAGTCGGATGTAACGATTCAACTGGATGAGGGTTCCGTGTTATTAGGCTCTGTTAATCCTTTTGATTACGACCGGCAAAACACGGCTTTCGACCATAATTTCAGTACATCACTTGCACTGGTTTTGGGTCTCAATCAGCATAATATAAGCATTACAGGTAAGGGCACTATTGATGGACAGGGTAAGGAACTTGCAGCTAACGTAGGTGAATTGCTAAGAAAGGGCTTAGAAAAAGGTGGCTCAATAAATCGTCCCGACGAAGACAGGCGGCCGATGATCGTTAATCTTTTCGGCTGTGAAAATGTAGTGATCAAAAATATCACCCTTAAAAATTCGGCTTGCTGGACGGAGTGTTATAATCAGTGTAAAAATGTTACAATTGATAGCATCCGGGTGGAAAGTCGCGCGTTTTGGAACAATGACGGCATTGATATTGTTGATTGCGATAATTTTAAAGTTACAAATTCTTATTTCGACAGCAGCGATGATGGCATTTGCCTAAAGTCCTTAAGTCCCGATGTCGCTAACCAAAATATTCTGATCCAAAACAACAGCATGACGACTGATGCCAGCGGTATCAAGTTTGGTACAGCATCATTAGGTGGTTTTAAAAACATCCGAATACTAAATAACAAAGTTTTTGACACTAACCGTTCTGCAATCGCATTAGAAGCGGTTGACGGCGCGACAATTGAAAATATTGGAGTTGACGGATTAGTAGGTATAAACATTGGTAATGCGATCTTTTTGCGCGCAGGCGCTCGCAAGCCTACTCGCAAAAGCGAGATTAAAAATGTGTCTATCCAAAATGTGTATGTGGAGATCCGCACAGAAAAAAATCCGCTTAAAGCCATGCCGGGTATAGTAATTGGCGGGATGCCCGATCAAATAATCAGTAACGTATCGCTTAAAAACATAGTCATCAAGTTTCCGGGAGGCGCAGAAAAAGCGATGGCTAAAATAACTACTGATAATATGAAAAATATCCCCTAAAAGCCAGATAGCTATCCTGAATACAACATGTTCGGCGAATTGCCTTCATGGGGAGTATATATACGCCATGCACGTAATATTCAGGTTGCGGGATTATCGATAACTGCTGATAAAGCCGATTTCAGGACGGCTATAGTTTTGGATGATGTGCATAAAGCAGTGTTTAAAAAGCTTATGGTAAAAGAACCGGAGAGTAAAAGGAAGATTTTTACCTATAATTCGTCTGAGATTACGCCGAAATAAACCACCTAACATAAAAGGAATCCAGATATTACTGTTCAGATCTTAAACCATACATTTTCTAAACCAATATTTCTACATCTACTGGGTTCTTAGCAGTGGGATGGTATTTTGTTTGAATTGAATACCTTTTAATGTTAGATTTATATCGTTATCCCTTGATTAATTTTCGCATGTATTGTTTTAGTCGTAAATAGAACGCATTAAAAATTAAATATAGTACTATGGAAGATTTACAAAATGAAAGTGAAAAGTTCAGGAAGGTTTTCGTGCCGTCTTACCCATACAACGGAGGTTTTGAACATGGACTACTAAGTGACCTTGACCCGGGCACTCGAACCTTACCGGCGGGTTTTCAGGTGGCCCCTAAATTCCGGCCTTTGCCGGTTGATATTGTCTTTGAAAAGGACGTTTTGATCACCTTACGCGACGGCGTACGAATCTACGTTGATGTTTTCCGGCCCGTGAGCACCGAAAAAGTTCCTGTTATTATCGCCTGGAGCCCATACGGTAAAAGCGGTGGGACGGCTCCCAAAACGACCGGCCTTTTCGATATGCTTGGCCTCGATAACGGCATGCTCTCGGGCCTGGCGAAATTTGAGGGCCCCGACCCCGCCTATTGGTGTGCGCAAGGCTACGCGATTTGCAATCCTGACGCCCGGGGTATCGCCCATTCCGAAGGCGACAGTTCGATGATTGGACGGCAGGAAGGAAAGGATTGCTATGATTTGATCGAATGGCTTGCTATTCAGTCTTGGTGTAACAGCAAGGTGGCCATGAGCGGCACCTCTTATCTCGCCTTCTCGCAGTGGTTCATTGCTGCCGAACAGCCACCCCACTTGGCCGCTATTAACCCTTGGGAAGGGTTGAGTGACGCATATCGGGACCTCACGAAGCGCGGCGGCATGCCAGACCTTCACTTCACAAAACGATTAGAGATCAACCAGGTTGGCAAGGGGCAGCGCGAAGATGTTGTTGCCGAAGCGTTACGATATCCACTGGCCAACCATGAGGTTTGGGAGGATAAAATTGCGCGGTTCGATAAGATTACCGTGCCCGCCTTTGTAGTAGCGAGTTATTCCAACACACTGCATACCGCAGGTACCTTCCGAGCCTGGCGCAGAATGGCCTCGGCAGAGAAATGGCTGCGTATCCATAATACGCAGGAATGGCCGGACTATTACGAAGACGCCAATATTGAAGATCTGCGCCGCTTTTTCGACCATTACCTGAAGGGCAATGAAAATGGCTGGGAACAGACGCCGAGGGTACGGTACGCATTGCACGACTTTGAGGGTGGTGACCATATCAATCAGCCGGCAAATGAATTCCCCCCACAAGATGTTACCCTCAAGAGGTACTACCTCAACGGCAGATCACGTACCCTGACCCCGGAAGCACCTTCGCAAGAAGTTAAAGTAGCGTATGACACTCAAGCTGATCCGGGGCTGGCATCTTTTACGATTCGTTTCGATCAGGAAGTCGTTATGGTTGGGTATCCTAAGGTGCATCTTTGGGTAGAAGCTGCCGGGGCTGACGACATGGACCTGTTTATTCTACTTCAAAAGTTAGATCGCCACGGCAATCATTTGCAACAGTTCGTAGTACCTAATCAGGGTGCTTTGATGCAAGACCTCACCGAGCGTGGTGGGTCTGTTCTCCGATACAAAGGATCCAATGGCCGGTTGCGCGTATCGGCGCGGCATTTGGACGAAAAGCTTTCTACCGATGCAGTTCCGTCACACAGTTTCGACCGGGTTGAGAAATTGCAAACGGGTGAAGTAGCCGAAATAGAGATTGACCTTTTCCCAATAGGCATGGTTTTTTATCCGGACCAACAGCTAAGACTGGTAATCAGCGCAAAAAATGATCTGGGAGCGATTATGCCCGGGACACCCGGATTTGTTCCCGAAAATAAGGGACAGCATATAATCCATACGGGAGGGGCCCAAGCCTCATACCTCCAACTTCCGATTAAGCCGGTATAATTAGATCTGGATAGAGGCGTAATAGCAGTTGAATACGTGGAGAAGAGTCTTGGCCTGATAATGCTTTAACTTTCTTAGTGAAAAGTGCAATCAGTGTCTGTTTAATTTGTAGAGAGGCAAAAAAAGTTTGCTAATTTCAATTACTACATTTTCATGCCCATAGTATCATTAGATTATTATCAATTGATGATCGATGGCATGTTGCAAACCGGTAACGCAATCGAATCGGTATATAATCAGTACTATGCTTTCATTTCGGGGCAAACTCACGATTTCACTAATATGACCCAGGCCACTAACAGTGCAGCCGAAGTTTTGACCACATATAAAAACATACAAGCAAATTTAAAAACCCAAATAACCGATATGCCGCCGGTTATTAATACAT
>NZ_SBIW01000012.1 GCF_004054195.1 Mucilaginibacter gilvus
TAACCACTTTTAATAACTAACTTTGAAAACGCTTTTACAGCTCTCGCTGCTATCGTTCGCCAGCTAATCGCCTGGTCACTTTGCCACGGAATCAGGTGGTCAACATCCCCGGAATATCAAATTTCACAGCTGGTCGTACATCATTAGTTGAGCTGTTAAAAAGAAAAAGGGACTTGAATATTTTACCCGTTTTATTGCCGTCAGGTGAGCTAATTAATTTTAGCGTCGGTTCACATAACGATTTACAAAAGGCTATTATAGAACAGTTTTTACCAAGGTTTGGTGCATCGTCTGCGGTGCTGTATGTTGGGGATGGCGCTAACAAATCTCTTTGGAAACTGGATGAAGAGTTGAAGGCATTAAATTTCTTTGATATATCGCATGGTATATTACCTGATGTTGTTGCGTACAGCGCTGAAAAAAATTGGTTATATCTTATTGAAGCCTTTTATTCAACCGGAACAATTAGTGAAGTGAGAATGATTGAATTAAAAAAAAATCTAAAGGGTTGTAGTGCAGAAGTAATATACATTACTGCGTTTTTAACCAAAGCAGATTTCAAAAAAAACATCCTTGACATTGCATGGGAATCCGAGGTTTGGACGGCAGACAACCCCGACCACATGGTTCATTTTAATGGACATAAATTCTTAGCTGCATACTCATCAGGCAACTAACCATTTGTTATATCGCTGGCACTTCTAAATGCTTAGTATCCGTAAAGGTGCCTAACTTTTTAAGGTAGATTTCGGTCATTGAGATACTCCCATGACGGTTGGCTTTCATGATTTGGGATAGCGTCCAACCTGAATTATATTTTTTAATGTTGCTGGTCGATTTAAAACTGTACAGATTGTAGCCTTTGTTGGTAATCCTATCCTCATTTTTGATAGTAGGATTATCAATTAAATCCTGCTTATCAATATTTTTTAGTGCGGTTATCAATTTTTCATAAGGGGTATTAACACCTACTGGTGTTTCACCAACAATATTTAAGGTTGACCCGGTTAAGTAGTAATCTTTAGGGTATTGATTTAGGTTTAACTTTTCAAGTTCTTTAAGGAAGTTTCTATCAATATCTACAATCTGATTTTTATTATCTGTAGTGGTTTTCTTAACAGAGGCACGTATAGTAATAGTGCCATTAGTGAGATTGATGTCACCAACACGCAAGCCTCTAATTTCCCCCGGACGTATGCAAGTGTAGTAAATAGTGCGGCAAAAAAAAGCTGCATATTTATCGTTTAAATCTAAATAATTAAACACCCGTTTCAAGTCGACATCTGTGTAAGGAGTATGTTTGTCAGCTACCTCTTTAGTACTTTTAATCTTTTTATCAAACCCATCTTTAGGGTTAGATGTACTGTAACCTAATTTTATCATGACGGTAAAAAAAGTACCAAAAATTCTCTTAGCCGACTTTACGCTATTGTGGGCGTATGTGCCGTCACTAATTTTAGATTGGACAAAATTTTCAAGTGTTTCGGTTGTTATATCTTTAAGCAACGCTCCGGGGATG
Source organism: Mucilaginibacter gilvus (assembly GCF_004054195.1). Taxonomy (GTDB): domain Bacteria; phylum Bacteroidota; class Bacteroidia; order Sphingobacteriales; family Sphingobacteriaceae; genus Mucilaginibacter; species Mucilaginibacter gilvus. The sequence goes on from NZ_SBIW01000012.1 coordinate 1,520, forward strand.
TAATTGGATAAAGCGTTTAATTTACTCATATATGTACCGACTGTTTTGCTCCGGCTTTGGTGTTTAACATGATAGTCTTTAAATAAAGATATACCATCAGCTAAGGTCATTAACGCCTTACGCTCCTGCTCAACAAAAGCCTTAGGATTTGCCGGGTCAAACCCGTGTACTAAATCATCCTTAATGGATTGCAATAATACATCAGCTTCGTATTGCTTTCTGATATGGTCATCGTTATGGTAGTTAAGACCACCCTTTACCCTTACCTGCTTGCCATTGTAGTAGTACTCAATGTACCAAACATTCAGAGCGGCTTGTGCCAGCTTGCTACTGCCTTTAGGAATAAAGGTTACCTCTTTGCCTTTTTTAATAACCGGGGTAGTATATTTGAGTGTTTCCATATCCTGTTTAATAACATAAAGATACGGAACGTTTTGGTAAATTCAGCACGATTTCAGCACGAATTTTAAATAAATACCATATTTACCTATAAAAATATAGACAGTGGAGATTCCGATATTCTCCACATTGATAAAGCTTGACCGAAAGGTCGGGCTTTTTTTGTTTAGTACGGGTAATGTTCTCCCTAAAGCGCCAGGGATTAATGACTTACAATTTTGATCACCTTATCTACCATGTGTTCAATATCAAAAGGCTTGCTGATATAGCCGTTGGCCTGGCATTCGCTGGCGATCAGTTCGATGTTGCTGGCTGTAGAAAGGATGATAACCGGGATATGCTTCAGGCTATCTACCTGCTTAATCTTCAGGCACAGGCGGTGCCCCGGCCGGCTGTTAATAAATTCGTCGAGCAGGATGGCATCGGGGTTAAAATTGGTGATCTCCTGCATGTCTGCGGGTTCCGGGGTGCTTAGCGTTTCAAACCCATGTTCTTCTAAAATAAATTCCACGATATGCCTTATATCCTGGTCATTTTCAATAATCAACACTTTTTTCTTCAATTCGCCTTTTTTTTTAAAGATACGCAACTTTATTAACTATTGTAATAGCAACGCCCAGGGGCCATATACCTGACGCATATGTATGGAAAAATATTTTCAACTATTATTTCAAAAAAAAAGCCGGCTTCGTAGTTATCCCCGAGCCGGCTTTTTGATAAAGCAGTTTTTTACAAATTACTTAACCGGCACTACATCAATAATAACGGTACGGTTGTAAAAACGCTCTTCGGGGGTATTGTTGTCAAACGGAGCATTGCCGGTATCCTCGCCAAAACCCAATGTTTCAAATTTTACATTGGTTTTGCCAGCGGCGTTTAACGCGCGTTCTAAAGTTGTCTTTACATCGTTTGCCCGGTCTTTTGATAATTGCATGTTATGCAAATCCTCACCAATAATATCGGTATGCCCGTGTATAATTACGGTAGATCCATCGGCTATGGACGCTGCAACAACATCCGTCAGGAACTTATCGTAAACATTGGTAGAGTTTGAACTATCAAAGTCGTACAAAATGCTGTAACGCAAACCCTTGGTTGGTGCTTCGTCCTGGCGTACTAAATGCAGTGTGCTTTCTTTGCGTATTGGCAAACCTTTGCGGGTTTCGCCGGTCATCACCAGTTTGTAATCGCCGGTGGTATTGCTGCCTAAGATGCTGGCTGCAGGGATGCTTTCCTGGTCGCGCGTGTACGGGCCGTAATGCTGTGCCGTGCCTTTATCGTCTGTAACATCTACCGACCATGATTTAAGCAACTGTTGTGCGCTATCAATATTCAGCACCACCTGGCTATCCAATGGGTTTATCTGCGTAGTGTTTATCTGTATTGGCCTCATCATGCCTCCGCCAACTTCCATAAGCAGTTGCGGCGACGTGCTGGTGATATCAACCCGGCGATCACCGGCGCGTAAAAGTAACAGTTCTTTGGTGCCACCAGGTTGTTCTGATGGGAGAACCGGTTTTGTGCGACCTGCGGTTGTTATCCTGGCACCAGTTATACCAAACGTGGTAACCAAGTATTGCTTTACATTTTCGGCAAGTGTTTTACCTTCTGCAGAGCCCGCGCCTGATGCACCCGTGAGGGTGATGGTAGCATCGGGGTTGGCACGCAGCCTGTCGCCCAAAATATTAAGGATGTTATGGTAAACATTTAATTGCCTTGCAGAGCGCCCCGTCATATCAGCCTGCTGCTCATTCTGCAGCTGGCTTTCCTTAAAGTCGGCTGCCTGGCTGCTTGTTAAGGTGATATACCTCGGCGAAAGCTGGGTAGATCCTTCATCAAAAAACACCGAACTACGCAACGGCAAAGTTTCGCTTACCTGGCGTTTTAGCGGCGCGGCCAAAGGTGCCCGTACGTTAAACGCAAAATCATGCATCGGTGCTGGGGTTATAGAAACTTCGGCAGGTGCAAGTTTGCTTGCCTTGCCAAATTTTAGCGCTATACCGGCGCGAACGGTGCTGATGTTCCAGCTTTCTATACTGCGCGGATCTTGCCCGAAGTATGGGTGGAAGGAAACAAAAGGCGAAATGCTCACTTTGGTAGTGCTGGCTGCAGATGAGGTCATGATATCATAACCAAGCCCAACCTGGCCAGATACAAGCGATTTGCGCATGGCGCTGAATTCGCCGTTGGTATTGGGTTGTTTAAGCTGGGTGTAGGCAAAATCACTGTTTACATTGAATGCAACGCGCGGGCCTGCAAAAAAATACAAACCCGATGAGGGGATGCCTAAACGGATGCTTGGTTCTATAGCTACATAGCTTGCGCTGGTACCCAAAGTTGCGGGGCAGTTGCAGGGTGCAACCACATCTTTAAACTTACCGCCGCGGCCGTCATAGGCCACGTTAAGCATCAGGCCTAAAACGCTCTTGGGGCGGTACTCCATCAGTATGGAACCGTAAGGGCGCACGCCATTCCCTTTATGGAAAGCTGTGGGCGCTGTTAAGGAATTGGTTAGATGCTGGGTAGTGCCATTATAAATATTAAAGTTGGCCGCACCCGATACGCCAAACCACCAGGTAGGTTGCGTGGTTTGTGCCTTAACCGTTGTGCCGGCCATTATAACCATCAGTAAAAAAATGATGGCTTTTGGGATGATTTTATTTATGGGTAACATATAATTTCTTTTTAAAATGTGTTATTTAATACGGTTTGGTAATGCCCCCGAAAGGGGGCTTGTACCTGTAGATATTTGGATATTATTGCGGAACGTTGATGGTGGTGTTTACCATAGTAACCGAAGCTACCAAAGAAATTGCCCGGCCATTCAGTACCGTTTGTACCGCATTACCTGCCGTAGAAAAAGTAACGCCTGCCGATGAAATAATGGTACCGGTCATGATGCCGCCGCCTGCGCCGTTAATGGTAGCAGAGCTGCCTACGTACCAGAATACATTTTTAGCCTGGCCGCCGTTGATGAGCGTAACGCTGCGGGCTCCCGCAGGGCCTGCAACACCTACTGTAAGCCCCGCCGCTGTCTGGAATATCCAGGTAGCATTCGGGTCGCCTTTGGCATCAAGTGTAAGGTTACCGTTGGTGATCTTGAAAGTACCGCTGGCAGATTTGTAAATGCCCGGCGCCAGGGTTAAGCCACCCAGTTCGCCCGCACCCGGGTCTATACCGCCTGGTTTAGAGGCCGGTGATATGCTGTTGTATGCCACGGTGGCGTCTAAAAGTGCTTGTGTTGCAATGGAAAGCGAGGTGGCATTACCCGGTGCCGGTGGGGCGGTGTAAATTCTGCCGCTTACGTTGCCCACATTTAGTGGTGTTTCGGTATAAACATCACCAGTGGTAGCGTCGTGGAAACCGGTTATCAAGGTTGATGCCGCTGTTGTGCCTATGCTGCCATTGTTAATAACCGTGTTAAGGCCCTGGTTGGTTACCCCAGCGTTTCCGCCGAATGCACCAAACTGCGCCGCGCCGCCTAAGGCCGGTGGTATTGGTACCACGATAGGGGCAAAGTTTGCGGTGATGTTTTTATTGGCGTTCATAGTAACCGTTAGCGGGTTGTTTGATCCCGATGCGTCGCCGCTCCACGAAGTAAAGCTGTAACCCGGGTTTGCCGTTACCGTTACCGATACATTGGTGCCGGAGTTGTACGCGCCCGAACCTGTGGTTGAACCACCCGCTGCCGGGCTTGAGTTTAATACCAGCGCAAATTGCGATGCTGGTATAGCGGCAAAGTGTGCAACCAGGCTGCGATTGGCTGTTAATATGAATTGATAGCTTGGGCTCGTCGATGCTACATTGCCGTTATCCGTCCAGTTTACAAACGTGTAACCGGTATTTGGGATGGCATTAACAGTTACCGTACTGCCGGCGTTGAACGCGCCCGAGCCATTGGTGGTACCTCCCGCTACAGGTAGGGATGATAACACTACGGCAAACTGCGAAGCCGGGGTGAGTTTAAAATTGGCAATTAAAGCCCTGTTACCTGCCATTACAAACTGGTAGCTGGAGCTTGTGGAAACCACGTTGCCGTTTTCGGTAAAATTGGTAAATGTATACCCTGCACTTGGTGTAGCGGTAACCGTTACGGTTGAGCCTTGCGCAAATGCACCTTCGCCCGTAGTTGTTCCGCCTAAAGCTGGCGCTAATGCGAGGGTTACCTGCGGAATGGTGGTAAAGCTCCAAACATAATCGGCAACCATAGCGGTTCGCAACGTATCGGTAGCGCCGGTTGTAATGGTGCCGGTATAAACAGCAAATGGAGAAAGCGGCTGTGCAGGAGTAAAAGTGTATACTTTAGTATCCGTGGTAGCGGCAATGGTACCTGCGACTACTGTAGCGCCTTGTTTAATCAAAAACGTTTTATCGGTTATGGTTGATTTGGCCATGCCCGTATTAAACGTTACCGTTATTACTTTAGCAAGCGCAACATCTACGGCCTTATCGGCCGGGTCGGTACTAACTACCACGGGGCAGTCGCCTTTTATTTCGCCTTTATAATCATCTTTTTTGCAGGCTGTAAAAAAAATGGCGGCCATGGCCAGCATACAAATTGCTTTGAAGATGCCGGAGTAGTTTTTGCGCTGAGGCATTAAATTGCCGCCAGCGTGGAAAGTAGATTTTTTGTTCATGTAATATTTTTAGTAGGAATGAGTGCCGCAAAATTTTTGGACAAAACTTCGGACGCTACAAACCTACACCCGGCATAGCGACCGGCTGTTACACAACTTTTTTAATAAGTTCTATAATTCACACATTTCGGGGTGTAAACTGCTGTTGCAGCCCATGTGTTTAAAATGAGAGGGTGTTATTCCAGTGATCTTCTTAAACTGGGTAGATAGGTGGGCAACACTGCTGTAATGCATCTTCCAGGATATTTCTGTCATGTTGAGCTCGTTATAACAGATCAGCTGTTTTACCCGCTGTATTTTTTTGAGGATGATGAACTGTTCTATGGTTGTACCCTTTGCTTCAGAAAATATATTGGCCAGGTAGGTATAGTCGTGATTTAACTTTTCGCTCAAGTGGTGAGAAAAATTTGTTTTGAGCTCATCATGAGCATAGTCTATCATCTCTGTTACAGCGCATACTATCTTTTCTACCAGTATGTTTTTCTTATTATCCATCAATTCCAGCCCTGCACGGATAAGCGCCAGTTTAAGAATCAGGATCTGATCGGCAGAAACAGGCTCAAATACTTCTACTTTTCCAGGCTCAACCTTGTGCAGGTTTAAGCCCAGTTTTTCCAACTCGTACGTTACTACCATTTGGCAGCTCATGCACACCATATTTTTTATATAGAATATCATCGGGAAAGGGTGTGCAAAACAAATGCCCCGATTGATGTCGCCGGCAACCCGGGCAACAGCTCTTTCCAGGCATAAAATAATAACAGCCTTTACTGTGCAGTCAGACAGGTATTCGAATCAGGAATACTTGGAAAAGGCGAAGGAATGAAAGATTTAGTTTTTATATCGATTCAAATACATAAAGCAATAGAGTTAAGTTAAAGTTAATTATGGGTGCTATTTAGGACTTTATTAGGTATTTAACTAATATACACCGTCGCCGTTCGGTCATTATCTTCAATAAAAAATCCCTATTTTTAACCTATTCAATATAGCCCTATGTTAAAACAGTTCGTCGCGGCAATTACAGTTATTATTGCCCTGCTTATATCCTCTCCGGCCCGCGCCCAAAAAGCTACGCCCGATACCGTACTAACCGGCATTTACATTACCAGCATCCACGATATCAACTTTAAGGATAAGGAATACAACGTTAACCTGTGGCTTTGGCTAAAGTATAAGAACAAAAAGTTCGACTTTTTGCATAACCTGGAGGTGCCACAGGCAAAATCCTACACCACATCATTCTCCACCATTGATACTACCGGCGGCAAAGTTTACCTGCTGATGAAGCTGCAATGCGTAATGAAGGATTCCTGGGCCATTGATAATTTCCCCTTCGATAAGCAAAAACTGCGTTTCTCTATCGAAAATTCGCAGTTTGATTCCCACTCGCTGGTATTTAAAAAAGACACCCTTGGCCAGCAATACGATCCGCGTTTTACCCTGCGGGGATGGCGGATAGACAGCCTGACGCTTGCCACCGGCATTAAAAAATACGAAACTGGTTTTGGCGACGAAAGCCTGGCTAAACCTCATACAGAGTACAGCAATTTTAGGGTGCGTATGCAGATAGACCGGGACGCTATGGGCCTGTTCTGGAAGATGTTTTTGGGGATGTACGTAGCTTTCCTGATCGCCTATATGTGCTTTTACATCCATACCGATAGTATAGATTCGCGGTTTGGCTTAAGCGTGGGTGCTTTGTTCGCAGTTATTGGTAACAAGTATATTATTGATTCGTCGTTGCCCGAATCAACCACCTTTACCCTGGTTGATAGCTTACACGGCGTAACGCTCATTTTTATACTCACCGTTATTATTTGCACATCCTACTCGCTGCGGCTGGTGAAACAGGAGAAAATAGCCCAGGCCAAAAAATTCGACTTTTTGTGCGCGCAGGTGCTGTTGGCGGCCTATCTTTTGCTCAACGCCTGGTTTATTTATGGCGCAAACCATGTGCCCGTGCTGGCTGCAGCTGCAACACTTTAAACAGTTTCGGTTTTTTTTTGACGTCAGGTAAGTTCGTTATGCTTTTTTAACTATCCTTTTGTAGGTGGGGCCGTAAGCTATTGTAAAGGTGGTGCCGCCATCGGTGATTGCTCCAGCAATTGCCTCAGTTGCAATTGCCCCTGGTTAAAAAAGGTAAAATGGAATAAGGTTTTATTACCTGCTTTATCTGTCGCGTCCGACTCAAAACGTATTTCGCCGTCAAAGAAGAGGATGGTATAGATATTGAAGCCTGCCATATAATTCAAATATTAAATTTTTCCGGTTCATTTTAATATCATTGTTAAAAGAAAATGGAATGGTGAAATGGTAATTTAGTAAAGGCCAAACATACCCCTTGTCTTTTTTTCGTATCTCTTATTAAAGTAAAGCGTTATGCCCACCGATAACAGCCAGTTTTATGCCCAGTTACCCGTTAACCGGATGCCGCTCGGCGATCTGCTGATGAACGACGCCCTTTTTGCCGATGTACCGGCAGACTGGCACGTGGTGATCACCGATATAAAAAGTTCTACCCAGGCGGTGATGAGTGGCGCGCACGAGAATGTAAACCTCATTGCCACCGGCAGCATCGTAACGGCACTCAACATCGCGTTTAGCATGGGGGTGATGGTGCCGTTCTTTTTTGGCGGGGATGGTGCAACTTTTATTGTTCCGCCCACTATTATTGATAAGGTGATGCAGGCATTGGCGGCATACAAGGTGAGCACCCTGCAAAATTTCAACCTCGAACTGCGTACCGGCACGGTAGCGGTACAAAAAATATATGCCGAGGGGCATCACCTGCACATTGCTAAATACAGCAGTTCGCAGGTGTTTTTTATCTCGGTGGTATTGGGCAACGGCATCAATTACGCCGAGCAAATTATAAAAGGTGACGATTATATGCTGGCACCCAATACCGGCGAGGAGGAAGAACCCGACCTAACCGGTATGCAATGCCGCTGGGACCGCATAGCCCCACCCGAGAATAAGGAAGAAGTGGTGAGCCTGCTTGTTGTTGCCCGCGATGGTAACCGCCAGTCGGCAGTGTTTAAGGATGTGATGAACGCTATGGACGAAATCTACGGCCTGCCGCAAAAAAGGCAGCCCATATCTATCGCTAAGCTACAATTTAACAGCACTTTCTCCAAACTCAGCAACGAGATGATGGTAACGCTGGGCAGAATAAAATGGCTGCAGCTACTCAAAAGCTGGATGCTGGGCCTATACGGCTACGTTTATTTCCGTACAAAAAACGGGAAGCACTACCTGCAAAGCCTGGTAGAAATGGCCGATACGCTGGTGATAGATGGTAAAATAAACACCGTAATATCGGGCACGGCCAAACAGCGGCTGGCCCTGCAAAAGGTGTTGGATAAGCTGGAGGCGGAAGGCAAGCTCATCTACGGGCTGCACATCAGCCGCGCATCGGTCATGTCCTGCTACGTGCGCGACCTTAAGGACGATCATATCCACTTTGTAGATGGCTCCGAGGGTGGCTACACCCAGGCAGCGCGGATGCTGAAGGGAAAGATAAAGAGGTAAACCAACGGGTGCTTGTTCAATTGTCTTATAACCGTCATAAACATTTTTATGTACGCGGCATCAACACCATATATCTGTATGATTGTATATTTGTTTAAGCCAATCGGCTAAACTGAAACTCACTTAGAAAAAACTTATTTAACATGATTGAAACTAAAGCTTACGCGGCCCAGGACGAAAAAACACCTTTGGCGCCGTGGACCTTTGAGCGCCGCGAAGTAGGCCCGCACGATGTGCAATTTGATATCCTTTTCTGCGGCGTTTGCCACTCAGACCTGCACCAGATAAAAAATGATTGGTTCCCGGGGATCTTCCCGATGGTGCCGGGGCACGAAATTGTTGGCCGCGTAGTAAAAGTGGGCGACCACGTAAAAAACTTTAAAGTAGGCGACCTTGCGGCTACCGGCTGTATGGTGGATAGTTGCCAGGTGTGCGAAAACTGCAAGCAGGACCTGGAGCAATACTGCCTGGAAGGCAGCACCCAAACTTATAACAGTATGGAGCGCGATAAATCGATGCCTACTTATGGCGGTTACTCTAACACCATTGTAGTACGCGAAGAGTTTGTTTTGCAACTGAAAGAAGGCGTTGATCTGGCAGCCGTTGCGCCGTTGCTTTGCGCCGGTATTACCACCTATTCGCCGCTGAAACATTGGGGTGTTGGCAAGGGCCATAAACTGGCGGTATTGGGCCTGGGTGGTTTGGGCCACATGGGCGTTAAATTCGGCGTTGCATTCGGCGCGGAAGTTACCGTGCTGAGCACATCTGCCGGTAAAGAAGAAGACGCCAAAAAATTGGGCGCGCACCATTTTATAGTAACCAAAGATGCCGAGCAGGTAAAAGCCGCCATGGGCACCTTTGATTTTATATTAGATACGGTTTCTGCCCCGCACGATTTTAATATGTACCTATCCTTATTACGTACCAACGGTACCATGATATGTGTTGGCGTGCCATCTGAGCCAGCTTCTGTCGCGGCGTTTAGCCTGTTGGGCGGCCGTAAAAGCCTCGCCGGATCGGGCATCGGCGGGATCAAAGAAACCCAGGAAATGCTGGATTATTGCGCAGAAAACAACATCGTATCTGATATTGAACTGATAGACATCAAAGACATCCAAACCGCTTACGAGCGTATGGAAAAAGGCGATGTACGCTACCGGTTTGTAATAGATATGGCAACGTTGTAGATGAAGCTATTGCTTGCAGCTGGCTAATGCTGGAAGCTTTGGCCATGCCCCACCACGAGATACGCTATCGCTAATCTCGCGGTAGCTAACTATTTAATAAACGGTCATCAGCTAAAACTGGTGGCCGTTTTAATTTTGGTGATATATCAGCGTAAAACGGCACATCTGTATAAACTCAAACTATATGACTAACGAGGTTATCATTAACCAGGTTTACACCGCTTTCAACAACCGCGACATTGATGGCGTATTAAAATTTTTCCTCCCGGAAGTAGAATGGCCAAACGGCTGGGAAGGTGGTTATGTACACGGGCAGCAGCAGGTGCGCGATTACTGGACAAGGCAGTGGGCCGAGCTTAACCCTATAGTTACACCCGAAACTATCAAACCTTTACAAGACGGGCGCTTGCTTGTTGAAGTAAGGCAAGTAGTAAAAGATCTGGAGGGCAATATGGTATTCGACGGCCCGGTAAAGCACGTTTATGAATTTGAGGGCGGACTTATTAAAAAGATGGTTATTGAGGCCTAAGCAGCCGCGGGCTATTTTATAATAAATCTTCTATTTTAGGGACAATATGGTTATTCAATAATAATCACTTAATAGGATAATTAATTAAACCGGTAACTCCATTTTTATCTATCCTAACCACGGAAATCGGCTCACCGACATCACTCGGATTACCCATTGTTTCCAAATAGACAAAATAGTACAAAATTTCAGCGATATTTTGGAACTTAAATTCCAAATGTGTAGGAACATGCCAATTAGTAGTAATATCGTTCGGTGAATCCATTGCAATTAATTTATCCATAACTGGTTTTGCAGATTTGTTGGAACCTAATATATTAAATAAGCTACCGTCGATATTTTCATTGCTTTCTATTAATGAGGCCTTAATATATAATTTCCCGTTTGGGAGTTTTTTACAGAAATAATTGACGTGCTCCATCTTGAAATTCTCGCCATCTGAATTCATGATAACAGTTACTAAAATTGGAATATCGTCACCTTTATATAACGTTGGGGATAGCTTGAAGACCATTTCAATAACAGATGAAAGCTTATTAGTAACTGTCTGTCTAATTAATACCTGTTGAGCGGCGAAGTTGTTAACGCCATTACTGTGGGACATAATTATTTCATCTATATCGAATAAATTGGAAAATCTATAAAGGCCCGTGTTAACCCAAGTGGTAGTGCCTAAATTATGTATTTTTAGTCCCGTAGTTTTAGAGCTGTCTTCATGGTTTATTTGAGAATCAACGGCCAAGAAGATAAACTCTTTATTTGCACAAAAAGCAATACAGGTGCCATGATTAATTTGTGCAATCGAAAGGGTCGCAAAAGCATTTAAGAAAAACGATAAAAAACTACCTAAAATTAACCTCATTTTATTTTCATAATATTTTTACCTCTTGAAATATAGTCTTCTGTGTAGTGTTTTAGGTTAGGTAAGAAAGTTATTAAAAGTAATTAAATATCACCGATAGCGTAATTTTAATTTTAGCCCATAGAATAGTTAACCGATAGTATAAAACGTTTTTTTTTGGGGAGTTTAGCCCCAGAAATCCTATTTTTCTTCCGGTGTTAAATTTCACCGTTAAATTTATCTGCTACCTTTAGGCTGTTGCCTTAACCGCTTAGCATGGAAAATTACAGCATCGTTATCTTCATTCTTGCCATTATGATTGGGCTATCGGCCATTGCCGATAAGGTGAAGCTGCCGTACCCCGTGCTGCTGATAACCGCCGGAGTAGCCATTGGCTTCATCCCAACCCTACCGGATGTGGAGTTGAACCCGGAGATCGTTTTTCTGATATTTTTGCCGCCCTTACTTTACGATGCCGCCTTTAATATCAATTACAAAATATTTAAAACCAATATCAATACCATTGGTACGCTGGCTATTTCGCTGGTGTTCATTACCGCATCGGGCATAGCGGTGGTAACACATTACATGATCCCGGGAATGACGTGGCCCTTATCCTTTGTGCTGGGCGCCATACTGTCCGCAACGGATGCTGTAGCCGCCATGAGCATTACCAAGGGGCTTGGCCTCTCGCATAAAACCAACACCATACTGGAGGGCGAAAGCCTGGTGAACGATGCCTCGGCCCTGGTGGCCTACCGCTTTGCTGTTGCTGCGGTTACCGGCACCGCCTTTGTTTGGTGGATGGCAACGCTACAGTTTGCTTTGCTCATAGGCGGCGGAATGCTGGTAGGTATGGCAATGGCCATGATCCTCTCGTTCATTATCAAACGCATTCATCAAAATAGCCTGGCTACGATTAGCTTTATGCTGCTGATGCCCCTTGTAACCTATTTAATTGCGGAAGAGGTGCATGTTTCGGGCGTAATAGCGGTAGTTATTTTAGGCCTGGGGATAGCGCGTTTCAGCAATAAGGTATTCCCCGATAAGTTGAAGAATCAGTCTAAATCCTTTTGGGATATCATCATCTTTTTGCTCAACGGACTGATATTTATCCTCATCGGTCTGCAATTTCCGTATGTGATAAGGCATATAGATAGCGCGCAGGTATGGCTGTATGTGGGTTATGCCCTTATTATTACCATTGTAGCTTTGCTGCTGCGCATGGCGCGGGTGTTCACCCAAAAACTAAACCTTCAAAATGCCTTTGCCAAAGGGAAACATAAGATAACCGAAGACGCCCTGCTCGATTTTAAAAATAGCCTCATTATCAGCTGGTCGGGTATGCGGGGGATAGTATCGCTGGCCATTGCGATAGGCTTGCCAACCCAACTGGCAGACGGCAGCACCTTCCCGCTCCGCAACGAGATCATCTTTATTTCCGTAGTGGTGGTGCTGTTCACGCTGATAGGGCAGGGGTTAAGCCTACCCTGGCTGGTAAAAACCCTCACCCGGCACGAAGACGGAAAAAAGGCCCCGGCGTTAAATAATATTGTTTAGCCGCGCAAAAATTACTTTTTTACAAACCTGGTTATATCCTTTATAGCAAGTATTATTTGCTGGCTGTTATCCAACTGGTAGGCGTTCAGCAGCATGGTTTTGGGGCCTATGGTTTGAAAATTCCACTTGATCTCGTAATCCTTCACGTCTTTATGCTGCGGCAGTATGCGCTCCAGCACTTCGCGCAGCGCCGGTATATCCCATTGTTTGTTACCCAGGTCGTACAGGTATTGGCCCTCTGTTTCGCGCTCGCTTACCATAAAGGTTTTATAAAAGCCCTGCGTGGCGCGTAGTACTTTAAGGTCTTTATCCAGTATCAGCAATGGGTCGCGGATGGTGTTGATGATCGCTTCGGCATACAGGCGCGAATTGTTCAACTGCTCGTTCCTGTCAAGCAGTTCGTTGTTAATTACAATGATCTCCTCGTTGGTGCTTTGCAGTTCCTCTTTAGAAGTTTCCAGTTCCTCGTTCAAGCTCTGCAGTTCCTCACTGCCCGATAGCAGCTCTTCGTTGGCGCTTTGCAGTTCCTCGTTGGCCAGTTCCTGCTCTTCGCTCACCACGCGCATATCCGCCCGCGATTGGATCAGCTCGCGTTCCAGGTGCTCTATGCGCAGCTCTGAGGCGTTGTAGTTGGCGTTGGAGTGCGATGGGCCGCCCTCAAACATTCCGGGTTCAATACCGGTGGATGATGCCTGCTGAAAAACGATCAGAAAATGCTGCTCGTCCTGGTCGCGCAGGGGCACCACCTCAATGTTTAAAAAATGCTGCAGATCGTTATGCTGATAAAATATGCCGTACTTACGCGATGGCTGGTGAGATTTTTTGGCCTGTTGCAATAAGGCCCGCAGCTCAAATGCCAGCCCGTTGCGTGCCAGTTTCAAAACATTAAAGCTGGGTTTGCCCTGTGGTTGGCCCAGCCAGTTATCGGTAGCACCACGAAACTGGATAATGTCAAACTTGTCGTTCACCAGTAACCCGGGCGGCACAAATTTCTCCAGCATTGTATCGTCGGCCATTTTGTAAATATCCTTCGCTTCGCCGCGTTGCTCGCCCTGGTCAATATTCCGGAAGTTTTGCTCAGAGGTTTTAGATGCTACGTTCATAAACCTGCCCGGCGGGCCTTTACGCAGGTATATTTTTTCGGCCGAGCGGAAAGGGCTGTAAATATCGGTATGCGTGCCGATGCTTTCCGATTTGCCAAGCATCAGGTAACCGCTCTCGTTTAACGCGTAATGGAATGTGGTGAGCGCTCTTTTTTGCAGCACCGGTTCAAGGTATATGAGCACGTTGCGGCAGCTGATAAGGTCTATCTTAGAGAACGGCGGATCTTTTAGCAGGTTATGGTGCGCAAATACGCACATATCGCGTATGGTTTTACTCACCTGGTAATGCCCATCCATTTTGCTGAAAAATTGCTGTATGCGCGAAGTGCTTAAGCCCTCCAGTTCGTTTAGGCGGTACAGCCCGTTACGTGCCTTGGCAATGGCGGTTTCAGATATATCGGTGGCAAATATCTGTAGTTTCATAATTGACGCCTTATCACCCATGTATTCCTGCAGGCACATGGCCATGCTGTATGCTTCTTCGCCCGTTGCGCAACCTGCTATCCAAATTCGCAGCGGTTCGTTCGCGGCCGTTTTTTGATTAACTAAAGCAGGGAAAATATCGCTGCAAAGCATTTCAAAGGTTAGCGGATCGCGAAAGAAATGCGTTACCGAAATGAGCATATCGTTATACAGCGCGTCTTGCTCGCTTTTGCTCTCGCGCAGGCGGTACAGGTAATCGGCAGGTTTTTCTATTTTATTAAGCGCCATCCGGCGGATGATACGGCGCTTTAAAGTGCTCGATTTATAATACTGAAAATCTACCCCGCGGCGCACACGCAGTACGGTGAGGATCTGTTTAAAAACATCGTGGTCCTCCTGTTTCGATTCCGGCTCGTTTATGGCCAAAAAATTTAAATTGAAGGGGTGATTTATGTTTACCAGGTGTTTGGCTATCTCATCGGGCGGCAAAATAAAATCTACAACACCGCTTTGTACGGCGCTTTTGGGCATACTCTCAAAAGCTGCCGAATCCTCATCCTGGGCAAAGGTGATGCCCCCGTAAGATTTTATGATCTGCAGCCCTACGGTACCGTCATTTAACGACCCGGACAGGACAACACCAATAGCATAACTCTGGTACACCGATCCCAACGAACTGAATAAAACATCAATAGCGTTAGCTTTTTTGTTTTTGGGGCCGGCGGGTTCAAGCTTTAACATGCCGTCTACAGTTTTTACAACTGTATTTTCGGGGCTGATGTAAAAGTGGTCTTGTTGTAGCGCGATGCCATCGGTAATGGGTACAACCGGTATGGGCGATATCCGCTCCAGTATCTCTGGCAGGATGCTTACATGCGTTGGGCTAAGGTGCTGTACAAACACAAAGGCCATCCCCGTTTTTTTTGGCAGCGCCTGCAAAAATAGTTTTATGGCCTCTAACCCACCTGCCGATGCGCCGATACCCACTACCGGGAACTGCACCTTTTGCGGTTCGGCGGGCGCTATTTTCAATTTACTCATGAAGTGCGGAGGTTAAAAACTTAAAGGTAAATTTATTTCTGGTTAAATAAATAACGCGGGCAAATTTGGGAATGTAATGCACAAAAAAACCCGGCCTAAGCCAGGTTTTTGTTTCGTAGGTAGAGGTAGAAACTTAATAGTAATAAACGTTGGTTTGAATTTTGGCTGACAGTTTCTTGGCATCTATTGTGCCTGCAGCAGCAAGCCCCTGCAACCATATCGTATACAACGATCCGTTGTTTAGCATAACGTTGGTTATTGTGGCCAGCACAGTAGTGGTACCTGCCTGCCTAACCTCCAGGGTGTATTTAGCGGCATTAATAGGCACAAAGCCCGAAAAACCTTTATAGCTTTTGTTGGCAAACAGCGTGGCGCCATCTTTTATAACCAGGTCTACTGCCGGTGCATCGGTGCTCAGGTTAATAAACCTGACGCTCGCCTTGGTATCTGCCGGTTTCACAATAGTGTCTTTAAGCACCACAAATTCTTCGTGCCCGGCTGTGTTTGCTAAAAAAAGCGAATAGTATCTGTTTTCATTAAGCGTAAGGGTATCAGCCTTATAAACCGTTTTGGTGCCTGCGGCTGTAAATGTTGCCGTGCGTTTACCGGTGTAAGCACTTATGTAATCTAACCCGTTACCAAAGCCAAAAGAATATGCGTTGGCTTTGTTATCGCTTAAATAAAAATCGAGCGGGGGTGCATCCGGCGAAGCGTTGATAACCGATAGCAGCGCTATTGGGGGTTGTACAGTATCATTGCTGTTTTTTAAACATGAACTGAGCGATACGGCCAGCAAACACATCATCCCGACCATGCCTGCCCATCTCCTTGAATTTTGTTGAACGTTTTTCATCATAACATTTTAGTAAGTGTAATACCTGTATTACGCAGCTATTTTTAAAAACGATACAACATACCAGCGTATTTTTGCAAAAAATGCATTTTTTGCCCTACAAGCAAGTCAACAATATAAAAATATGGGTTGATATTTAAATGCGGGGGGATACCCCGCAGCGTAAAACAGCCAGCAGCAGCGCAAATACCCAGGAGGTGGCTACTGCTCTGTTAGCTGGCCCAGAATATAGTGCAGGTGCTCTACCGTAAGTGGCTTTACTATAAAATCGCTTACTACTTCAATGGCCCTTGCCCTCGCGTAATCTTCCTCGTCTATAGAAGAGCTTACAATAAACAAGGTTATTTTTTTGCCCAGCTTTGGCATCATTTTTACATATTCATCTAAAAACTGCCAGCCATCAAGTACGGGCATATTAATATCCAGCAGGATAAGATCAGGCAGTTCTTCGTTTTTGCCGGCGTTTGCTATAAAAAAATCGAGTGCCGCCTTTCCATTATGAAAGAAAATGGTTTTTTCGGCAATTTCGGCCCGTGCTATAACGCGGGTAACGGTGAACGCGTATATCTCGTCATCATCTACAACACAAGCAATTTTCAGTTTATTCATTAAAAAATTATTTTAAACGTGGCGCCATTTCCTGGTGTGCTTTGGGCCTGTATCTGGCCTCCTTGCGATTCTATCTGCGTTTTCACTAAAAATAACCCCACGCCATGGGCATCTTTACGATCGTGAAATGTTTTATATAGCCCGAATAGTTTGTGCCCGTGCAGTTTCAGGTCTATACCCAATCCATTATCACTACACTCTAAAACGGTGCGTAACTCGTTGTTAATATACGTTTTTAATACTATTTTCAGATTACCGTCCGCCCCTCTATATTTTATCGCGTTTGATATTAAATTGATGAGGATACTTTCGAGGTAGATATGCGGAAAAACCACCTGCTCAACCGCAAAGTCTGTTTCTAATGTGGCATTATTTACTTTCAGATCCGATTCAAAGATATGCAGCACTTCAGTGGTTACGTCCGCGAAATTAATGGTAGTGGATTTTATTACGCCCTCCTTTATTTTGATGGCGTGAGAGAGGTCTTCCAATGTGTTATTCAGCGCGCGCGATACATTGTTTAGTTTTTCAAACAATTCGGCGGTTGCCGCGTCCAGTTTCTCTGTATCAACAAGGCCCGAAACCAGCGCCATATTGCTGGCATGGTTACGGATATTGTGCGACAGGATGTGTGTAAAACTCTTTAGCTGCCTGTTGTTTTGCGTGGTAAGCTCCAGCGACCGGTTCAACGCTATCTCGTTTAGCGTTAGTTTCTCCTCTACCATGCGGCGTTTTTCTATCTCGGCCTCCAGATCGGCCACGGTGCGCAGGTTAAACACGGTGGGCAGTATTCGGTATAAAGCATATACCGTAAAAATAGATACCACCGCCGTAATAAAACGCAGCAGCGCGCTTAAGCGATAGGCAGGCCACCAAAATATGGCGGCGTCAATTAAATGGGTGAGCCCGCATAGTAATATAAAGGCTACAAACAGAAAGATTATCCTGTGAAAAGGGATGTCCTGCTTTTTCCTCAGCATAACAACGAGCAGGAAGGGGATGGCAAAATAGGATGCCCAGATGCCGATATCGGAAATAATATACAGCCAGCCGTGGAAATCGCTCCAACTGCCGCAATGCCATCGCGCGGGCCAATTGGCAGTGCCGAAAATGTTGCCAAAAAAATCGGCTACCTGTGTGCCCGGCGAGGCTTTTACTATTGGTTTAACAGTTGCGCACGCGGGGCCGCACAGTTTAGTGGTTTGGGTTAGGCTATCAATAAGTTTCAAAATGGGCGAGTTTGCAATAAATATAATTAATAACCTGGTGCTTAATAAATTATCGAAATAATTTATTTAAAGTTGGAAAACCTTAAGGTTATTGGTAATCGCATTAATTGATACTTAATTGTCGGCGCTTTGTACACATTACCATACTCGCCCCCAGCCCCCTTAAAACAAAAAAACTCCTGCCGGTTACAGGCAGAAGTTTTTTAGCGAGTGTGAAAAAAAATGTTCGTTATAAAGTTTCGGTGTAGCCGCCTTTTGGTTGCGATGCGGTTACAGCCTGTTCTACTTTTTCTTCGGCGAATTTCTTTGCCTTGTCAAACCACTCCGGTGCATCATCAGTAATATCATCAAGGATCGAGCGGCCATTCTCGCCTTTTTTAGTAATATAATTTATCCCGTAACCAATGGCCGCGCCAACTGCTATAAATTTTAATAAGCCCATGACTTTTTTATTTTTAAGGTAAATGTTTTATGTGTTGAAGTATTTACAAGGATAGTGCCAGTTTGGACACGATTTAAAGATTAATGAATTTACACGATGTTTGGCGAGGAGCGGATGGTTTGACAGGAAAAGTTAAAAACAAATGAAACAATCATTGTAATCAGAACGCAAAAAAACGTGTGAATTCTTAAATCCTGCAATCGTGTTTAAAACCAAAATGCCTCTACGGAGTTTATATGCTGTTTTAAAACATAAATAGCCCTCATGGAGAATTTTACAATGCTGCAGTTTTTTGAATGGTACTATCCCGGCGATGGCAGCTTATACGAACATTTAAAGAATGATGCCGAAAGGCTGAAAAATATAGGTATAGATGCCGTTTGGCTACCACCCGCCTACAAAGGCGAAGCCGGCGGGTACTCGGTAGGGTACGATGTGTATGATATTTACGACCTGGGCGAGTTTGACCAAAAAGGTACAGTGCGTACAAAATACGGTACAAAACAACAGCTGGTAGATGCCGTGCAAACCGCTAAAAGTAAAGGGTTGGCCGTGTACATGGATATTGTACTGAACCACATGGGCGGTGCTGATGAAAAGGAAACCGTTACCGTGCGTAAGGTAAATCCCGATAACCGCAACGAATTTACCAGCGAACCCTACGAGATAGAAGCCTTTACCAAGTTCACTTTCCCGGGCAGGCATGGCGAACATTCGCAGTTTGTTTGGGATTGGCAATGTTTCAGCGGGATAGACTACGACGCCGGGAATAATGAATCGGCCATTTTTAGCATCCAAAACCAATATGGCGAAGCCTGGGAAGATGTGGTTGGAGATGAGAACGGCAATTTTGATTACCTGATGTTGGATGATATCGATACCCGCAACCCCGCCGTGCGAGACGAGCTAAAACGGTGGGGCAAATGGTTCCACGATACCGTACAGTTTGACGGAATGCGCCTTGATGCCATTAAGCATATCTCCTACGAGTTTTATAACGATTGGCTGGATAACCTGCGCGAACAAACCGGGCAGGAGCTGTTTACCGTTGGCGAATACTGGAGCTACGAGGTAAGCCTGCTGCAGGAATACATTACGGCAACGGAGGGCCGCATGTCGCTTTTTGATGCACCACTGCACGAGAACCTGCACAATGCCTCTGCCTACGGCAAGGATTACGATCTTACGCGGATATTTGAGAATACCCTGGTTGCCGCCAACCCCTCACGCGCGGTTACGCTGGTAGAGAACCACGATACCCAGCCCCTGCAATCATTGGCGCTGCCGGTTGAGCAATGGTTTAAACCATTGGCCTATGCGCTGATATTGCTGCGCGAGCACGGCTACCCCTGTGTATTCTATTCCGACCTGTACGGCTCAAAATATACCGACAAAGGCGACGACGGTAACGACCACGAAGTGGAGCTGCCCGCCCTCGGTGAAATGGAAAGCCTGCTGTATGCCCGAAAGCACATTGCCTACGGCGCACAGCGCGATTATTTTGATAACCCCAACTGCATCGGCTGGACGCGCGAGGGCGACGGCGATCACGAAAACTCGGGCTGCGCAGTGTTACTAACCAATGGCGACGAATGCAGCAAAAGTATGGAAGTTGGCCAGGCACACGCCGGTAAGGTCTTTGTAGATTACCTTAACAAGCACGATGCCGAAGTAACTATCAATGAAGAAGGCTGGGGCGAGTTTTTTGCCCGCGCCGGATCGGTTTCGGTATGGGCGGTAAAAAAATAAGTTTTAGTATTAACCAATAAGTTTGCGGGCCGGAGGTGTAAACCCCGGCCCGCAATTGTTTTCGTTTATTTTGCCCGGCAGATACGTGGGCTGATGGGCAAATAGAAAATAAAATATTACATTAGAGGCAGCATCTGTTATCTCACCCGGGTGTATTTAATCAAATGAAAAGGAAAGCAGTTTGGATATTGCTTATTATACTTGCGGCCACCGGCCTTATTGCTTACGCATGGGTAAGCATACCAACTAACCTGCTTAACTCTTTCGATGTTATTACAAAAAGTTTAGACGCATCGCGGAAAAGGCTCGATAGCAGCATCAATGTATCTTACCAAACGTTCAAAAATAAAGCGCATAATCGCGACGCGGAAAAAGCCTCTAACTTACTATTGAGGGCAAAGCGGGCCACTGCAGCGGTGAATGAGCTTATGGATCATATTGACCTCATCAGGCATGAACTGAGGGAAGTTGTTTTTACAAATTCCGCAGGCAACGATAATCTTAACTATTCGGCTTATTTAATGATCCGTAGGGGAAAGGCCACTGTTTTGAAAAAGGAGATTGATAGCACCGGACAAAGGCTGATAAGCCTGCTGAGTGCTGATGCAAAAAATACTACTATTTCGTTGGAGGCTAAAGACCCAAAACCGTTGAATGGCGAAGCGCCGCAAAGTTGGCAGGTAAGTTATTTTGGAGAGGGAATTCCGTTGCGGGCAGTAATTGCAACCTTAGCGAAGATTGAAGTAGATGCCAGGGACTCTGAGTACAAAGTGATAAAAAAAATCCTGGCCGAAGGCGACCATGAGTTCCTTAGACGGTAACCAACGCAGCGATTAGCGTGCCGAAGACGCAAGGCGTTGCATCTTCGGCTACGATGAAAAATAAAATATATGAAAAAATTCTACCCTTTAATCATCTTATTACTTATTGCAGCTGCAGCCTTCGCAGATCCTGTTATCTACCTCAACCAGGTAGCCTTTGATAGCAACGGCCCCAAGGTAGGCGTGCTGCAGTTTGATAATAAACTAACCAAGGCATTTAGCTTTAACCTGGTGAACGTTGCCAGCGGCCAGGTTGCCTATGCCGGCATGTTAACCACCCCGGAAACCATAGCAGACTGGTTGCCCGGCAAGCTGTTTTTCCAGGCCAATTTTTCGGCATTTAAAACGGCGGGTAAATACAGCTTACGTATTAAATATGAGGGACTTACCTATACTTCCTATCCTTTCGAAATAGGGGAGAACATGGTGGCCAAACGTACACTTTCTGCTATCATTCACTACTATAACAAGCAGCGCGCCAACACCCCCGGCGAACTTGCTGCCGATGCTAAAATGCAACTTTTTGGCAGCAATCAAAAGGTAGATCTGCGCGGTGGCTGGTGCGATGCCTCGGGCGATGTAAGCAAATATTTTTCGCATCTGGCGTATGCCAACTATTTTTCGCCGCAGCAAACGCCCCTGGTAACCTGGAGCATGGTGAGCGCATCAGAAGCCATCCCGCAATTGTTAACCAAATGGAATTTAAAGGATTCGCTTGATAATGAGGCGCTTTACGGTGCCGACTACATGATGCGCGCCTTAAGTAAAGACGATTATTTTTATATGATCGTGTTCAGCTATTTTAATAAGGACCCTAACGCCCGCCGCGTGGTGGGCCTGCTGGCCAACAGCGTTACCACCAACCAATACCAATGTGCTTTCCGCGAGGGTGGGGGAATGGCCATAGCCGCACTCGCCCGCATCTCGCAATGGAAAAAGAACGGCGAATTTACCTCCGCCCAATATTTAGATGGTGCCAAACGCGCTTTTGCGCATCTGCTCATCAACAACACCAAATACGATGACGATGGTAAAGAAAACATCATCGACGACTACTGCGCGCTGATGGCCGCTACCGAACTTTGGATAGCTACCGGCGAAGATCAATACCGTGATGAGGCCCGCAAACGCGCTAAGAACCTGAACGGAAGAATGACTACCGCCGGGTATTTTATCTCCAACGATGCAGATCGCCCATATTTCCATGCATCGGATGCGGGTTTGCCGGTGGTAGCCCTATCAAGGTATCTGGATAAAGAAAAGGACGAAGCTTATCGTGCGGCTGCCTTAAAAACCATTAGGCAGGCATTGGATTATAACGTGGCGGTTACCAATAAAATAAGCAACCCTTTTGGGTATGCCCGCCAAAGCTTTTTGTTTAAAGGGAAGGTTAAAGATGGCTTTTTTATCCCGCACGAAAATGAGACCGGGTGGTGGTGGCAGGGCGAGAATGCACGCCTTGGCTCGTTGGCAACAGCTGCGGTTGTGGGAGGCAGGGTAGCCTATCCGGCCGAGGGGAATTGGGGAATAAAAGCAACACTTGCGAATTATGCGGAACGACAGATGTCGTGGATAATGGGTTGCAACCCTTATAGCATGAGTTTTATTTACGGTTTCGGAAAAAATAATGTGCCTTATATGGCGTCAAATTATGGACACGGAAGCGAGCGAGGGGGCATTTCTAACGGTGTTACCGGCAAAGATGGTTGTCCCGACGGTTCGGGAATAGATTTTAAGAGGGAAGCAAAAGGCAACGAGTGGCGCTGGACAGAGCAGTGGATACCCCATGCGGCCTGGTTTTTGCAAGCAGTTGCCGCAATGGCACAACCTGCCGGCGTAAGCAATTAATAAATTTTAAAGAGCCGGTTAGTATTTTTTTAGGATATTTGAGAGATGGCAGGATGCTGGTGCCAAATAAGTTGAAACTAAACCATACTATTTAAGTAATATGATCACATCATTGGTGACCGGCGGTGCCGGTTTTATAGGCTCACACGTAGCCAGGCATTGCCTTAACCTCGGGCATAAAGTAATTGTTTTAGACGACCTGAGCGGCGGTTTTGAAGACCATGTACCGGCGGGCGTTGAGTTTATAGTTGGTTCTATCAACGATTATGAATTATTGGAGAAATTGTTTGAGGAGCATAAGTTTGATTATGTGTACCACCTGGCTGCTTATGCGGCCGAAGGCCTCTCGCACTTTATCCGCAGGTTCAATTACAATAACAACCTGATAGGCTCGGTTAACCTCATTAACCTTTCTATTTTGCATAAAGTGAAATGTTTTGTGTTCGCCTCATCTATAGCTGTTTATGGCGCAGGGCAACTGCCTATGCGCGAAGCCCTGGTACCACAACCCGAAGACCCCTACGGCGTTGCCAAATACGCTGTGGAGATGGATCTGAAGGCAGCTCACCACATGTTCGGCTTAAACTATGTGGTGTTTCGCCCGCATAATGTTTACGGCGAGAACCAAAACATCGGCGATAAATACCGTAACGTTATCGGCATTTTTATGAACCAAATTATGCAGGAAAAGCCAATGACCATTTTTGGTGATGGTGAGCAAACCCGCGCGTTTAGCTATATTGATGATGTTGCCCCGCATATTGCCAACAGCCCTAACGTGCCTGCCGCGTACAACGAGGTATTTAACGTAGGTGCCGATAAACCTTACACCGTGAACGAACTGGTGCAGGTAGTTGCCAATGAGCTTGGGGTGGAGCCAAAAGTAACCCACCTGGAAGCGCGTAAGGAGGTTATGCACGCACACAGCGACCACTCAAAAGCAGCCGGTGTTTTTGGCGAAAGCGCCAACGTAAGCTTAAAGGATGGTATCAGCAAAATGGCTGCCTGGGCCAGGGTAGTAGGCTCGCGCGCAAGTGCCGAGTTCGAGAATATTGAGATTGAGGAAAACCTGCCGCAGGGCTGGAACAAAAAAGCGGTAAAAGCTTAAAAAGGTTATCGTTTTTCGGTAAACATTTATATTTTTGTGGCGAATAAAAAACAACAGGATTATGCAATCAATGGAAAATGCCAATAAAGAAGGCCACTATAAATTTTTAATTCTTACCATCATTATAGGTTTAGTAGGCTGCTATTTGCGTTTTGCAGAGTTTCCGCATGCTACTTTAGTATCAAACCTCATTTTGTTGTTTGCTTCAATCATCGCGTTAAGAGCGGTTTTCAAAATTTTAGACTAAGTTTTACTCGTAGATATTTATGAAAGCGTTGCCGTTCGGCGACGCTTTTTTTTTGCTCCGCTGCGTCACTTCTATCGAGCGATAGCGAGGAGAAATCTTGAACGCCGTGCTTGTACGATCTGCATTTTTATGCAGGGCGTATAAGATCTCTCCTTACGCCCCACTCTGCCCCGCCAGTTTATTGGAGATGGCGTGGTGGATAATAGATATTGCTATTACGGATTCTTCGGCCTGTACTTGGCCTCGTTCAAAATCTTTTGGGCGTCTTTATCTGCCATTAGTTGCTGCAGGGTAACATCCGGGTGTTTGTCCATGTAAGCGCGTACAATTTGCCAGCCGGTCCATACGGCAAGTTTTGGGGCCGATTCGTTATCCTGGCCAAGCCCGGGCGTAAAGGGCGCCTCATTCAAATACTTTTGTATTTTTTGGTAATCACTTTCGTAAAGCATGTTCTCTTCTAAAAAGTAGCTCCATATATCGCCTTTATAATCTTCGCACCATTTGGTTTGTTTGGTGCTGTAACCAATTTTAGTAGAATCGGGTACATCGGGTAATATCTGGTCCATATAGTACATGATCTTGCCGTTGTACACCATTTTAGCGAGTAGTGACTTATCGCGTTCATACTCCGGGAACATATCCTCACGTGCCATACCTTCTACCACCCGTGGGGTAATATTATCGGGTGTAAACCTTCGGCTTACATAACGCGGAAAAGCGTTTACAAGCGAGGGGTAAAATTTAGAATCGGCACCCAGAAACAGGTCCAATCCAATACCGAAGTAGCCGTCACCAATTGAGGTTTGCGCCTCGAAGCCCGAGAAATAAGCGTAAAGTTTGGGCAGGTTCTTTTTTGGGTAATAGTATTTAATGTGTTTAAAAGCATCGGTTAGTTCTTCGGTTTGCTTATCCAGGTTAGGGTAGGCGGCGTCCACATCATGTTTTAGGTCGGCGTAGGCTTTATCAGCAAAAATTGCACGCAGCCTGGTAAAATAAGCGGTATCGCGGGCGCTCCCGGCTTTCATCACACGTTCAATAAAATCGGTATAAAAAACGCCGTATTTTTTATACAGCACACCCGCCTGCTCGTCCATTGGCTTTACGCGCAACGAGTCGAAATCCCGGTCAAAACGTTCAATTTTTACATCAACAGGTATATTGCTAACGTCAATTTTTTTATGTTTGTTACAGGCGCTAAATATTAGGGTGATAAAGCTTAAATAAATAAGCCTCGTTTTTAGAGAATAGAAATCCATTTCTGTCGTTTTAGCAAAAATAATTTTTTTATTTGCATTACAGCGTAAGCAATACTACCATACACCATGAAGATCGCATTAGCCCAGCTTAATTATCACGTAGGCAACTTCGAATCCAACACCAATAAGATCATCCAGCACATCCGCGAAGCCAAACAAAACGGTGCCGATCTGGTGGTATTTGCCGAACTGTGCGTTTGTGGTTACCCAGCACGCGATTTTTTAGAGTTTAACGAGTTTATTACCCTTTGTGATGAGGCCGCCAAAACTATTGCGACCGAATGCCACGATATAGCCTGCATTATAGGGCTGCCTACACCAAATAACAACCCCGAAGGTAAGGACCTTAATAATTCGGCCTATTTTATTGAGAACGGAACGGTGAAGGCAGTAGTAAACAAGGCGCTGCTGCCTAATTACGATATTTTTGACGAGTACCGCTATTTTGAACCGTCTACCCAGTTTAGCTGTATTGATTTTAAAGGGAAACGCATAGCACTTACTATTTGCGAGGACCTATGGAACACTATAGAAAACCCGCTGTACATTACCCGCCCCATGGATACCCTGATCAAGCAAAAGCCCGATGTGATGATCAACATCGCGGCATCGCCGTTTGCGTATAACCATGATGAGGAACGAATTGAGATATTGAAGGATAATGCCATCCGTTACAACCTGCCGCTTTTTTATGTGAACCACGTTGGCGCGCAAACCGAACTGATATTTGATGGGGGCTCGCTGATATTTGATAACACCGGCGTTTTGCTGGATGAGTTGCCGTATTTTAAAGAGGCCCTTACTTATTATACGCTGAATGATGACGCCAGCGTTAGCTTTGAGCACGCGTCTACCATTAAGGCGGCCCACCAGAGCGACATAGAGCAAATCCACGAGGGGTTGATATTAGGGATAAAGGATTATTTTTATAAATCGGGCTTTAAGCAGGCCATATTGGGCTTATCCGGCGGGATTGATTCTGCGGTGGTTTGTGCTTTGGCGGCTGAAGCTTTAGGCCCCGAAAATGTGATGGCAGTGCTGCTCCCCTCGCGTTTCTCCAGCGACCATTCTATAAAGGATGCTGAGGACCTGGTGAAAAACCTGGGCTGCAAAAGCGAAACCGTGGCGATAGCCAAAATTACCGAATCGTTTGAGAGCGCCCTGTCGCCGCAGTTTAAAAACCTGCCTTTTAATATTGCCGAGGAGAACCTTCAATCGCGTAGCAGGGCGGTGGTGCTGATGGCCATGTGTAATAAGTTTGGGTACATCTTGCTCAATACCTCCAACAAAAGCGAAGCCGCGGTTGGCTACGGAACCTTGTATGGTGATATGTGCGGCGGCATCTCGGTAATTGGCGACGTTTTTAAAACGCAGGTTTTTGAACTGGCCCGCGAGATCAATAAAGACCGGGAGATCATCCCCGAAAATACTATTGTAAAACCACCGTCGGCAGAGTTACGGCCCGATCAAAAGGACACCGACTCCCTCCCCGAATATGATATTTTGGATGCGATATTGTATGAATATATCCTCAACAGGCGTTCTTCTGCCGAAATTATAAAATTGGGTTTTGAAGAAGCCGTGGTGCGAAAAGTTCTTAGGCTGGTTAATATATCCGAGCATAAACGCTACCAAACCCCGCCAATATTGCGGGTATCGCCAAAGGCATTTGGTATGGGCCGGAGGATGCCTATAGTTGGGAAGTATTTGTCCTAAGCCGACATTCCACAACCCCGAGCCAGCTCAAAAAGTTTACAAAAGTTAACACAATTTCCGATGTTAACTTTATAAAAAGCTATCAATCAATAAGTTGTATTTTAACAGGGTTGACATAGATATGCACGCTTTTATAGTTTAGTGTACACCCATTAGTTGATAACCGTAACATAAGCAGGCAGTCATGTATGTCAAAAAAAAGTTTTCACTCCGTTAAACCTTTGCTTATACCCTTGTCTAAGACTTATAAATAAAAAGGTGTTGCTATGAAAAAATATATTTATTTAATGCTGGCGGTAACGTTTGTTTCGGTACTGTCGGCCTGCAGCAGTTACAACTACTATACAGCCGCGGCAAACAAAACAAACTTAAGCAGTTACCGCACCTTTGCCTGGGCACCCATGAAAAGGGATTCGGGCAAGCAATGGCGCCCCCTTACCGAAATTGGCAACGGCAAGCTACAGGAATCTGCTAAAAACGCCTTGCTGCAAAAGGGCTTAACCTTAAACGAGCAAAACCCCGACTTGCTGGTTGGCTATGCCACCGTTACCGGGCGGGGCTCTAAAATTACTTACTATTATTCGCCTATGTATGGCGGCTATTATGGCGGCTTTGGGTACGGCTGGTACCGCCCGTTTGGCTATGGCTACTACGGCTACGGCTTCCCTAATTACGGCGGTTCTTACGCCGCACGGGTGCCTTATAAAGAAGGAACGATTATTATCGACCTGATAGACCCAAAAACAAATACGCTGGTATGGCGCGGTTACGGTGTTGGCGAACTGCACGACCCAAAAACCACCCTGCGCGAAATACCTAAGGTAGTGGAAGGTATTGTTAAACAGCTTAACCTTAACCCACCGGTTAAATTAATAAAGTCATAAAGTTTATAAGAAATACAAAAGGCCCTTTCTGGTTATCAGAAAGGGCCCTTTGCTTTTTATATTATTTGCTTTTTTGCTTAAGCAGAAAGGCTTTTTTGTTTTTTGTGGAGGATATATACGGTGTAAACCAGTCCAATAGCTACAAGGATAAATACCCAGGTATCAAGCGGGACAGGGCAACCGTTGGGGTCATATCCGGGATCATCCGGGTTGCCGGGGTTTGGTACTTCATCGCATTGTGCAAGTACTATATTACTATACATAACCAATGCTAAAACAGACACCACAATGCAACTAAACCTTCTCCACATATCTTAAAGTTTTATAAATTTACCGGTAAGCGTAGGTGTTTTAGTGCTTAGATCAACTATTTCTATCGTATAACTACCTATTGGCAATGACGAAATGTCCTGCTGACCGGTTGAAGTTGTAAAGATACTTGTTTTCATCAATATGCCCATAGAATTATAGATCCTTAGCCTTACCTGCGATTTAATAGGTTTTGCAAGGCTAAATTGTATAACGTTTGTGGCCGGGTTGGGGAAAACGCTAAAGGTGCCGTTACCGTTGGTTGTGATGATCACCACCTGCGAATAACTGATGTTATCATTAATGTCTGTTTGTTTTAAGCGATAGTAAACCGGTTTGCTATCGGTAACCGAGAACAGATCTTTATAAGTATAAGTGCCGGCCGATGTGGACTGCATGTTCCGCACAGCCTCAAAGGTAGCATTATCGTAACTTTTCTGCAGTTCGAAGCCGGTATAGTCGAATTCGTTTTGGGTATCCCACCGTAACAAAACATCATTGCCGGTTTTTTCGCCGGTGAACGCCACAAGTTTGTAGGGAGGTAATGTTTTTTTCCTGATAATCACCTCAAATCGTTCGTTACCAAAAGTAGCGGTATTGCTTTTATTCAGGTTAAAGCTGTAGGTGTCGTTTGCGCGCAGGTCAAGCGAATCCTTTTTAAAGTGGTCCATCAGGTAAACATCATAGGCCGCCGGTATGCCAATCAACCCTGTTCTTTTCAAAGTATAAATGCCGGTGGTGGCATCATCTACGCTTAAAAATACGGATGTGCGTTGTTTGGCCATCGGTTGTGAAGCAATAGCAACTAATTTTTTATCGCTAGTTAACGCGCCGAAAAATACAGTTTGGCCGCTTCCGTTAAGGTCGTCCGCGTCTTCCATATCATAGTAGGTGTCTTTATAGCTATCCAGGTAACGCAGGTAAGTAATGTCGTAATTAGAAGAGTCCTGTATCATCTTCATGGTGATCATCGGCTCCTTAATTTCAACAGGTACACCCATTAACAAACTCGCTCCTGTTGGTTGCGTTGCCGTTTTTAAAGTTTCAGCAAAACTAATGTAGCTTGTGGCTGCGTTGGCTTTTACATAAAAGCCCTGCCCGCTGGCTATGTTGATAGCGCCGGGTTGCGTGAAAATAGCAGTCGCGCCGGGGGTGTAAGTGTAAATAAAGCCTGTAGTACCGGTTTGTGGTGTGCTACTCATGCTAATGGTGGACGGATATGGATTGCCAACCAGGTTAAAGTTTTTTACGCCTGTAGTTGCTGTGTATGACAACGTGTATCTGAATGCCTGCTGATTAAGCGTACCGGTTTGTAGCCCCACCACGTTAGCCTCCGGTGCTGTATAAACACCGCCCGATTTTATTACCTTACCCACCGTGTTTGTTGTATTATTACCCCTGAAGTAGAAATAAAAACCCGAACCTACCGGCCTTGTTGGCACAGTATTTAATGACGTAGGCCAGGTGAACAGGGCGTTTGATGGTGTGTAAAATAATATAGTTGAGCCATTAGCAGTATAACCCGATGGTTGATCGAACCCGGCCCCGCTACCTCCCACACCGGTAATTAATAAATTGGTTTTTAAACTCGAAAAGTTAAATGTTGCGGTTGTTGCGGTAGTGCCATTTGCTGCAAGCGGGCTAATAGTATTGTTATTTACAGGCGAACTGAGCATACGCCAGCCACGGTTGCTTATTGAGCCGCCGGTAAACCAGCGTTCTACCGTAACGTTACCGGTTATGGCATATGTTGACGGAATTGCCGGTACATTAGCCGTTAATGTTCCAGAGCTTTTTAATGAAAGCGTAGTTGTACCTGCAATGGTGAGGTTACCTTTAGTGATCACCAATTGGTTGTAAACATCAATAGGGCCGCCGCTAACGGTTATTGTACCACCTGCCGTGTTATTCACAGTCATAGTACCGATGCTCGCCGTATTTGAAGTAGCAGCGGCAGTGTATGTTTGGGTGGCGGCAGAGCCATTAAATATTAAGGTAGATGTATTGGTAGTACCTGCGGTGTTAATGGTGCCGCTATTGTAAACGTTACAACCTACCGTAAGGGTATTTCCATTTAGATCTAAGCTTGAACCTGCTGCTACAGTTACACCATAAAATGTTGCAGCGGCAGCTAAGGACGGCTTATTGGTTACGTTATTGACAATTATACTGGCCGAGCCATCTGTAGGTATTGCAATTGTCGCTACCGGATTGTTAGATGCGGGTGTTTTCCAGTTGCCCGGAGCGGTTGTTGATGTATTAGTGGCCCCCGTCCAGGTATAAACAATAGAACCACCTATAGCCTTTGCATTAGCAGCGTTGGTTGTAAAGTCGGCATTAGTGGCGGTTGTGGTAAGATAATTATTTTGGTTAAAGTATTCGGCTTTTATCCAATCCGCAGATTTGACTACGTTAGATACCCTGATCTCATCCAAAGTTCCCTTAAAAAAGTTACCTGTTCCAAAGTCAGACCCTACAATTATTGGCCCGCCGGTTCCGGCTGTCGCGCCCGTAGTGCCAGATCGGTCTGCAACTCCGTCAAAATAAGTAATGAAATTTGTGCCGGTGTATACACCCTGTACATAGTGCCAGGCACCTGTGGTAACAATGGTACCACCGGCTTCGCCCCGGTTTAAAGTTGATGCACCGGAGTAGGCACGCGTTTCAATCTCGGCCTTTACAGTTGTAGCGCTGCCGCCATAATAGCCTAATTTGTAACCGCCATTTGCAGAGTTGCTTTGGTTAGTGACAATCTTTCGATCGCTGCTACTAAAATCGGTAACAAAGGCCCATCCCGATAGCGTAAAGTTACCCGTAATATCTGCCGAAGAGGCCGATACAATTTTTGTGCTTGTGCCATCAAATAAATAGGCTGAAGATACTTTACCCGCAGTTGTACTGGTAGCATTGGTGGCCGTGGAAGACCGTTGATAAGTAGTACCATCTAACACAGTACCGCTGCCTTCGTTAAAGTGATATACCGCAAGGTAATCGCTGCTCCAGGTACCATACGCAAAGCTTGCGTCGTGTGCCGGAGCCGCCGAGCCAAAGTAAAAGGTAAGCGACGTTGCCGCCGTGGTAACAGTTGGTACCTGAACCCAGGCTGTTAAAGTGCCGGTAGTGGCGTCAAAGCTTTCTACCTGGTAAAACAACTCATTCGTGCCCCCATTTGTTGTGAAGGCAAAATCGTACCCGTTAACGGCAGATAAACCTGTTGGAAACTGAACGTTGTTAGCGCAGTTAACTGCCGATTTTAGTGCATCTTCTTTTATATAAACCAGCATCGGGAAATTAGATAAGGTGCCGGTATTACCCAGCGCGCTTACCGTAATACCCTGGCTAAAGGCATAATTGCCAGATGCAACCGTTTTGGTAACTGCTATAGTTTGTGTAACAGATACGCTGCAACCGTTAGCATTTGTTGCGGTAACAATTACTTTTTTAACCCCGGCAGTGGCCCAGTTTACAGAAATGGTATTACCGGTGCCGGTTGCAGGCGTACCACCATCGGTTGTCCACGAATATGTTTCGCCGGCCACAGCGGTTGTACTAAAAGCAGCCGATGCACCTGTGGCAACTGTAGCAGGGCTGGTAATTACCGGTGCGGGCAAAGCGTATAAAGTTGGTGTGTAAGTTGCTGTTGATGTACAGCTCCCCGGGCCGTTAGTTACTGTAAGTGTGTATGTACCCGCTACTGCTAACGGGAAGGTGGTGCTGTTGGCGGTGCCGGTTAACGTGGTTCCATTTGGGTCTTTCCAGGAATAGGTTGCGCCTGTTATGGTTGGGCTATAAATGGTTATTGGGCTGCCAACGCAAACAGGGCCATAGGCGCCAATCTGATTAACGTTGTTAGAAGCGGCTACAGCGGCCGCTGTCATCTCCGTACTAAAAACAGATACATCATCAATTTTACCAGTGAAATAATTGCTTGTGGGTGCGTTTGGCCAGCCGTTAACATAAGGTCCTCCTATTAGCCAGTAACCATTGTGAGGTTCTGCGGCTATAAAGCTGGCATTAAAGGCCTGTAGCGTATTGTCTACATATAACCTGGTACCGTTTGCTGCAGATAACGTAGCAACTACGTGGTGCCAGTTGCCATCATTATACGTACCAGCTGTAACGATGGTGTTGGTAGCGCCGCTATATACCCCGAAATACAGCTTACCTGCATTATCCATATATATTTTCCTATCGTGCTGGGCCTGCCCGTTAGTCTGCGAAGAAAAGCCCACAATGAGGCCGCCGGTTGTGGTGGTGGTATTAAACCACGCACTTATGGTAAAGGTTTGCGGGTTTACCACAGATTTTGACGTGTATATGTACTGGCTGCTGGTTCCCGTGAAATTGTATGCTGCAGAAGGTGCACCAAACCTGCCGGTGGTGGCAGCTGGCGGGCTTGCCGACAGTACCCCATCGTTCAGGTTGCCTGAAATATCATTAATATTGCCATCAAACGAATATGAAAAATAAGCGTTACTGGTGGGCGATGATACTATAGGGTTAATAGTTACTACACTGCCGGTGCTGCGAGAGCTTGTTACGCCCCCCGCTGTATAATCTACATAATAGGTACCGCTGGTAATTGGCGCGAAGGTTGTACCGGTTGCCAAAGCAGTACCACCTGTAGCAACGCCATACCAATTATAAACACCACCGGTAGGCTGACCACCTGCCGCGGTAAGCGTTACCGAGCCGGCACCGCAGCCCGAGCCGGCACCAGTTACTGTTGGTACGGGCGTATTAACGGTAACTGATTGCGATGCAGTAGCCGTGGTACAGCCTGCAGCACTGGTAACCGTAAGCGTTATGTTTTTTGTGCCCGCAGTTGACCATTGTACTGAGAACGGCCCCTGGCCTGACCCTGTTGATGGGGTGCCTCCGTTAAAATTCCAGGCGTAGGTTAAAGAGGCAGAATAGGTACTGGTTAATGTAACCGTAGAATTTGCGTTGATTACAACCGGCGTTGTGGCTGTAAAGGCGGCAGTTGGCAGTGTATTGATAGTGGCCGTTACAGCTGTGCGAGAAGTGCTTTCTACCCCACTCACTGCATAAGAAACGTAATAAGTGGTTGTCGCCGAGATAGAAGGTGTAGAAAAAGTGGTTGAAGTACTGCTGGAAATTGCCGTACCACCTGTAGCGGCAGAATACAAATAAAAGGTGCCTCCCGTTGGTGTACCTGATGCACTTACAGAAACCGGTCCGGTGCCACAATTGGATCCGTCTGTAGTGGATGGTGCAGGCGGGTAAACGTTAACGATAATTGCCGCTGTTGTACCTAAGAGTGTTCCTGCCGAAGTGGCGTTATACGCCTTGGCAACAATACTGTAAGAGCCGCCAGTAGTAGCGGTTGCGTTAACAGAAAATGGCGAAACGGTGGAGCGGGTACCTAATTGAACACCATTTGCAAAGTAGTCTACCCCTAAAGTTCCTGACGGAGGATTAGTTACCGATATGGTAAAGTTATTGCCAATATTATAGTAGGTGTTTGTTGCCGGTGAATTAATAAAGAAGGGAATCGCTGCCGTCGTCAAGTTATCTACGCGTATACCGTCTGCGGCAAAACCGGTAATGCCAATCTCATCGATATTATAAAAATCGCTATTGGCAGATAGATCAACTGGTTTTTTTGTAGACGTTGATAATCCTGTTACCAGTACTGCCGAACCAACAGCTACCCCGTTCTTATAAGCCTGTAACGATACAGATGTTGTCGCTGCGGATATAGCCAGTAAATCTAAAGATGTGAATCTAAATTCCCCCCCGGCAACAGGTTTTGATGTCAAACCTTGCGTTGTTGCCGCGCCGGTTCTGGCACTGCGGATAAAAGCAGCAGTGACAGTAATCGCATTATTACTTCTGTCGAAACTAAGAGTGGCATCCGTTCCCGAAAAATTAACATAAGATACTTGGGGATAAAAACTTGTAGTAGCACCGGTACATTGTGTTATGAATTCATATCCAAAGCCACCATCTGCGGTCAAAACACTCGTTGGCACAAAATCAGCAAAATTTGAAGAAGAATTTGTTTGGGTGCCGGTTTGGAATTGAAATGTTGCTACTCCCGCAGCCGGCGTTTGGCCGTAGGCAATACGGCCTATAATTGTGGCAATAAAAATACTTAAGAGAAACGACCTAAATAATAGTTTTTTCAAAGCTTTGAGATATTATTTTAATATACACACAAATTTAATCAAAAACGGTGCAAATCAATATATTATATATAACAAAATTACATATATACTGTATACGCAGCCCATGTGCTTTTAGTTTGTTAACTATTACGAAAAGGTCTGCTTTTAGGGTATTTTTTGGCTATATAATTTCGCTGAACAATATATATATTGTTAAAACAGGGTTGTATTTGCGAGGATGAATTATTCCCGGTCATGGTTAATCTGGTGTTTAAACGTATTTGGAGTAAGGTTTATTAAAAAAAAACCACTTTAACTGTTAAAGTTATCCGCTGTTCTGCTTTTTTATCCGCCTTTAAATGTGGAAACTTGTACATCCGCCTGCTTTTTTAATTTATGAGAAAACTTCACCTGGCTCAATTATTAAGTTTTTTATGTTTTTGTTGCATCTCTCCCGCGTTTGCGCAAAACCCATTGGTTGATGCCGCTAAAAAGCAGGAACTCAACCGCATATCCGCGCAAGCCAACCAGGCATTTATTACCGGGCAGCAAAAAGCCGTTTCGCTGGCGAAGGCGCGCGGCTGGTCTATCCGCAGTAAAACCAAAACAGGCAATTTGAAAACGCTGCAGGGGGTAAACAGTCTGGGGTTCCCGGTTTACCTGGTTACGCATAACAATACTATTTCCGCTGCCACTATAGGTACCAACGCGGTACAGCCGGGCGGTGCTTTGGGGCTCAACTTATCTGGCAGCAGTACTTTTCTTAATAACAAACTGGCCATTTGGGATGGCGGCTCGGTATACGGGGCACATGTAGAATTTTCTGGCAAAACCATCACTTCCAAAGATGCCGCCAGTGTGCTCGATCATTCCACCCACGTAGCGGGTACTATGATAGCCAAAGGGGTTTACGGCCCTGCAAGGGGGATGGCATTCAATACGCCGGTGCTCTCTTCCTGGGATTTTGATAACGATGTATCTGAAATGAGCGCCGCCGCACCGGGCCTGCTGCTTTCTAACCATTCTTACGGCGATGTGGCCGGTTGGGAATATAATAGCACTGCGGGCCATTGGGAATGGTACGGCCTCCCGGGCGATACGGAAGATTATAATTTCGGTTTTTACGATGCCCGTGTACAGGCCTGGGACCGGATAGCCTACAACGCGCCCTATTATCTCATTGTGGAATCGGCCGGTAATAGCCGGGGCAGCAATGGCCCTGCGGTCGGCGAAACCTATTATGGTTATGCCAGTAAAACCAATTCATCTATCGTAAACAAAGGGCCAAGGCCGGCAAACCTCAGCAGTAACGATGGGTACGATATCATCAGCACCACAGGCACCGCCAAAAATATATTAACAATAGGCGCGGTAGGGGCTTTGCCAAATGGCCCGGTTAACCTTTCCGATGTAGCTGTTTCCTACTTTAGCAGCTGGGGGCCAACAGATGATGGCCGCATTAAACCCGATATTGTGGCCGATGGCGAGAACGTGTTATCTACCGGTGTAAGCAGCCCCAATTCATACCTTACCTTGTCGGGCACTTCCATGTCGGCGCCCAGTGTAACGGGCTCGCTCTACTTGTTGCAGGAATATTACGCGCAAAAGAATGCAGGCGCTTTTATGCGTGCAGCCACCCTTAAAGGGCTTGCCTGCCACACCGCATTTGATGCCGGAAACCCTGGTCCCGATTATATTTACGGGTGGGGTTTGCTCAATATGCGCACCGCCGCGCAGGCCATTACTGATAATGGAACAAAGAGTCTCATCAGTGAAAATGCCTTAACGCAGGGGCAGAGTAAAACATTCACGGTTACCGCATCAGGCAGTGGGCCATTGGCGGTTTCTATCTCCTGGACAGACCCACAGGGTATACCAAACGCCGAAGGCACCATCAACAGCAGGGTACCCAAACTGGTTAACGATCTGGATATCCGCGTAAGCGATGGCGCTTCCACTTTTAACCCATACGTGCTAAACCCCGATAACCCATCGGCGGTAGCTACCACCGGCGATAACATCCGCGATAATATTGAACAGGTGTACATTGCCAATGCTACGCCGGGTAAAACCTATACCATTACCGTGTCACACAAAGGCACGCTGTCATCAGGCAGCCAGGCATATTCGCTTATTGCTACGGGTATTGGCGGGGCGGCTTACTGTGCATCGAGCCCATTATCAACCGCCGATTCGAGGGTGAATAATTTTACGCTCTCCAATATCAACAATACCCCCGCCGCGGGATGCACCGGTTATTCGGATTATACCAATCTTACCCTGCAGTTAGAGCAGGCAAAAACTTATCCTTTCAGCATCACCGTGGGTAGCTGCGGCAGCAATTTTAACAAAGCAGCCAAAGTTTTTGTGGATTGGAACGGCGATGGTGTGTTTGCAGCCAATGAACTGGCTGCCACAACCAACGTAGTAAATGGAACGGCTACCTATACCGGTAATATTACGGTGCCGCTATCGGTAATACCCGGTAACTTCGGCCTGTTGCGTGTAGTGCTTGCCGAAACCGCTGATGCATCAACCATAGCCGCCTGCGGTACTTATACCAAGGGCGAAACGCAGGATTACCGGGTGCAATTTTTAAAACCCGTGGCCGATGCCGGGGCAACAGCCATTGTGAATGCGGAGGATGGTACCTCGTGCGCGGTAGCCACGGCGGTGATAGTAAGGCTAAAGAACTATGGTAGCGCCAGCATTAGCAATGTGCCGGTTACTGTTACGGTAACCTCACAAAATAATACGGCGGTTACCTTTAACGAGGTTTACACCGGTACCATCAGCCCGCTGGATGAGGTTGATTTTACCCTTACAGGAAAGTTTAATACCGTAGCAGGCGCTACCTACACCATTACTGCCGAAACCCATTTAACCGGCGACCCCATAACCACTAACGATAAAACTACCGGCACGGTAAGCATAAGCCTGCCGCCTGCATTGGGTACTTTAAGCGCGTATTTGTGTAATAACAATAACTCGTACCTGCTTAAGGGCACCGGCGACGGGCAATTGCTTTGGTATACTTCGCCTACGGCTGCTTTGCCAATAGCTTTCGGGCCTGTTGCTTCAACCACCACGGCCCCGGTAAACAATACTTTTTATGCCGGATTAAATGATTTTAGCGGCAACGTTGGTCCGTTTGCAAAAACAGCGTTTCCGGGTGGCGGGTACAACCAGTTTGGGCCATCGGTAACGGTGTATACCAATGTTCCTGTAGTATTAGAGACAGCCAAAATGTACTTTGGTAACTCCGGGAAGCTAACATTTACGGTAACTAACGCCAATGGCGAAACGGTTTCGTCCACCACCATCAACGCTACTGCTACCCGCACCATACCAGGTGAGGGCGCACAAATTGACGATGCTGCAGACCAGGGAACACTTGTTACGCTCAATTTAACCCTGCCCACCGCTGGCACTTACTCCATTACACCCTCGTATGATAATACAGTAACGGTGTTCCGTAATAATAGCGGGGTTACCGGTTATCCGTTTAAAATTGGCAATATCTTCAGTATTATGGGTAATACGGCGCAATCGCCCACTAACGCTAACGATACTACCTATTACAAAGGTTTTTACTATTACTTTTACAATCTGCATGTAAAAAGCATAGGCTGCCCTTCGGCAGCGCGCTTGCCTGTAACTGTAAACAAACCGGTGATCACCCAAACCGGAGATGCGCTCAATTCTAACTTCACCGAAGGGAACCAGTGGTTTTTAAATGGAGTTGCCGTAGTTGGTGCAACGGCTGCAACTTACACACCTATCCAGAGTGGGAATTATACCATAGAGGTAACTTTAAACACGGGCTGTGTGAGCAGGTCAAACGTGTATAACTTCGCGCTGGTAGCTAAACACCCCGATACCAGTACCGATATAGGGCTTACCATTTTTCCAATTCCGGCCATTAGCAATTTAAACGTGGTGTTTGTGGCAAAGGAAGCAGGCACCGCCAAAATAGAAATTGTGAATACCGCCGGCCAGGTAGTGTACCAGCAATCGCAAACCATAGCGGCAGGCAACTTTAGCGCGGCTGTAAATATCACTAACCAATTACCCGGAACATACTTACTGAGGGTAACATTACGGCAAAAGGTATATGCCAAAAAAATAATTATTGTGAAGTAAGTTAGTACGATAGTATTAACCACAAAGGCCCCGCAATTGCAGGGCCTTTGTTAAATTAGGTTGCCTGAGCTTAAAAAGTATACTTCAATCCCAGTCCCGGCGCAAGGTCAAAGAACGGGCCGGTAGCCAGTTCTAAACGTGGGTTAAGATCCAGACTGACGGCGATAGGTGCGTCGGCTATCTTATATTCAAGGCCAAGCACACCATCGGCACCTAAAAGGATGTGGTTGTCATCGTAATATTGGTCGTTACCAAAGCCCCTGTAATTGCCTTTGCCGATAGAACCCAGGTGGGCACCAAAGCCATAGTAAAATTTTAATCCCGCGGTGTTAAAGGCGGGTTGGTGCAATTCGTAAAGGCCGGTAAGCACGGCACCATGTGAGCGAATCCCCAGGATGCCTTCCAGCGCGGTACGCTCGTCTAAAAAGTGTTTTACCGAGAAGCCATTTTCATAACCGCCGAATTTTACGCCTACGGCAGTTTTATAATCCTGCGCCTGCGCTCGGTTCGCGATGAGTAAAAACGAGCATAAAATAAATGCTATAAAGGAGATCTTTTTCATAATGATAGTTTTCGTATAAACGGCATAATTGAGGTTTTATGCTTATTTAGCCAAAATGAATGTGGCTTTTTGCCTGATATGGCTGGTTGTCAACAAGAAAATTACACGGTTGGAGACTGGAATTTTATCCCAAAATAGATTAATTTGGCAGAAATTATATCCCCCGCAATGATAAACCGCAAATTTGCCACATACAATAAACTATTCGCTGCAGTCCTGTTCTTATGCCTTACGGCGGGCTGTGTAAAAGGGCAGTTAGGGCAAAATGTAAGCGGCCAATACCGCAACGGTATGGTTGTTTGCGCCTACCCGGATGCATCCCAGGCAGGGTTGGATGTACTAAAAAAGGGAGGTAACGCCGTAGACGCCGCGGTGGCGGTACAGTTTGCACTGGCGGTTACCCACCCGCAGGCGGGTAATATTGGCGGCGGTGGCTTTATGGTTTACCGCTCGGCATCCGGCAAAACAAACACGCTCGATTTTAGGGAAAAAGCACCTGCGCAGGCCAGTACCAACATGTACCTTGACAGCGCAGGCAACGTAATACCAAATATGAGCTTGTACACCCATTTCGCGGCGGGTGTGCCGGGTTCTGTTGATGGCATGGTGGCCGCGCATAAAAAATACGGCAAATTAAAATGGGCCGACTTGCTGCAACCCGCTATAAACCTGGCCCTGAACGGATTTAAAATGACCGCGAGGATAGCCAATGATATCAACCGCGCCAAGGCGAAATTTAAAGTACTTAACCCCGGTAAAAATTACCTGGTGAAGGATGTTGATTGGAAGGAAGGCGATATAATGGTGCAGGAAGACCTGGGCCACACGCTGGAACTGATCCGCGATAAGGGCCGTGATGGTTTTTACAGCGGCAAAACTGCCGACCTGATTGTAGCTGAAATGAATACCGGTAAAGGTATTATGACCAAGGCCGATCTGCAGAATTACCATTCGGTATGGCGCGCACCTATTACCGGCAATTACAAGGGTTATAAAATTATTACCATGCCGCCACCCAGCAGCGGTGGTATAATATTGATGCAGCTATTGAAAATAGCCGAAAGATACCCGCTAAAAAGATGGGGCTTTAATAAAGATTCTACCGTGCAGGTGATGGTGGAGGCCGAGCGCCGCGCCTATGCAGACCGGTCTAAATACCTGGGCGACCCGGATTTTTATAAAGTGCCGAAAGATAGCCTGCTGAACTCCCAATACCTCCTTAAACGGATGGCAAACTTTAACTGGAATGCCGCCACGCCAAGTGCGAGCATACAACCCGGCATATTTATGGGTTACGAAAGCGACCAAACCACCCACTTCTCCATAGTGGACAGAGAAGGGAACGCGGTTGCTATAACTACCACGCTGAACGATACCTTCGGCTCGCATGTGTTTGTAGGTGGCGCGGGCTTTTTGCTGAACAATGAGATGGATGATTTTAGCTCGAAGCCGGGCGTGCCAAACATGTATGGCCTGCTTGGCGGCAAGGCAAACAGCATTCAGCCCAACAAAAGGATGCTATCGGCTATGACGCCTACTATTATAGAAAAGAACGGCGACCTGTACATGGTGGTAGGCACTCCGGGCGGCGCTACTATCATTACCTCGGTGTTTCAAACCATATTAAATGTAATTGAGTTTGATAAAAGTATTCAGGGAGCGGTATCAGCCAAGCGCTTTCATCACCAATGGATGCCCGATGAAGTGGGTGCCGAAGCCGATGCCCTGGATAGCCTCACCATAGATAAGTTAACAAAAAAGGGCTATAAGTTTACTAAACGCGGATCGATAGGCCGGGTAGATGGCATCCGGAAAACCAAATGGGGCTACTACGAAGGTGGGGCCGACCCAAGAGGAGATGATACTAAATTAGGGTGGTAGTGAAGAAGTCGATAGTCAATGGTCGATAGGCCATGGTGATGGATGGTAAGGTACAATATCTTATATGTCCAATCGTTTTGTTTAAACATGTGGGAGATATTTGCATATCTGAAAAAAACTATGGACTATCGACTATGGACTATCGACTAAAATACTAAGTTTGTTGCCGTATGCGAAGCAGTGTAAAACACCAGGAAACAATTGATTACTTCTTAAAGATCGTTTGGCAAACCGTTGCTAACCGGTATAACCAGATAGTAACGGAATTTGGCATTACACAATCTATAGGCTATCTGCTCATCAATATCGATGAAGAAGGTACTACCGTATCGCAGGCAGCTGCTTTGCTTGGCCTAAAATCTACCAGCCTTTCGCGGATGCTTAATCAGCTGGAAGAAACAGGGCTTATTTACCGCCAGTCTAACAAAGGTGATAAGCGCTCTGTGAAAATATTTTTAACAGATCTGGGTAAAGAGAAACGCCAGATGGCCAAAGATGTGGTGAAACAGTTCAATAACTATCTTAACGCCCACATTAGCGAGGCAGATAAGCTGTATTTAACAGAGATTCTGAAAAAAATAAACCAGCTCACTATTAACTATAAGCCTTAAACCAAAGCTTATTTATACCCTCCAAGTGTTAAAAAGTGTTAAGCTGCCGTTTTTGCCATATAAAACAATAAATTTGCAGATTATTAAAGGAATGAACAGGTTACTGGTGATCATATTATTACTTGCCGCTGGCTTATCCTCTTGTAAAAAAGGATTCGATGTGGCGGAGGAAGTAAGGGCGCAGGGCGTTGTTGATGATAAGATAGTGGAGGATTATATCGCCGCTAACGGCCTCACCACAACTGCAAAGCGGATTGATACCACGGGCGTTTTTTATATTGTGATAGCCCCGGGCGAAGGAAGCAATCTGTTCACGAATTCCACAAGGGTAACTGTGGATTATAAAGGCAGAATATTAACCAGTGGCAAGGAGTTTACGCAAAGCAACAATTTTCATCCCTCGTTTACGCTGGGTGAAGTGATAAGGGGCTGGCGACTGGGGATACCGCAAATTAAGAAAGGCGGCACCGTACGATTGTTGCTACCGTCGCGTTATGCATACGGCCCGTACCCTCAACAAACTTTAGGCTTACCCGAAAATTCGGTGCTTGATTTTGATATACAACTTTTAGATGTAACGAACTAATTTTAGATGAAACAAAAGATTTTTACTTTTTTACTGATCGCCGCAGCCGGCCTTAGCGCTTGCCGAAAAGATACCGTTGACCCGACTATAAAAGAATACGACGAACAGCAGATCAAAAATTATATTGCAGCAAACAGCCTTACCGGTTTTATCCGCGATACCATTGGCGGCGATACTACCGGGATGTATTACAAGATCATAAACCCGGGCAGCGGCCCCAAGGTGGAATATTCTGACAGGCTTGCTTTGGTTTTTACCCTGAAAAGTTTTGATGGTAAGTACGCCTCAATCGATACCATATCTAACCACTTTTACGATTACCTGGGCCATTTGGCGCAGGATGGTTTACCAAAGGGCTTACAAACCGGCATATTTAACCTGCTGAAATATAAGGGAGCAAGTATGCGCCTGCTAATACCCTCGCATCTTGCGTATGGTAAAGACGGTTACGGTACCGGTAGTGTTACCAATGTAAATAGCCGTATAGCGGGTAACCAGTCGCTTGAGTATTATGTGCATGTAATTGATGATCAGCCTGCGTATGACGATCTGGTGATACGTAATTACCTTACCGCTAACACTTTAAGTGGCTACACTAAAACAGCTTCGGGTTTGTACTATAAAATAATTACACCGGGTACAGGTGCTATTGGCGAGATCAAAGATCTATCCATCGTAACCTCTACTTATACAGGCGCATTATTAAACGGTGTTGTGTTTGATGAAGCATCAAAAACTACCGCCTATGTATTTACTCCTACAGTAAGCGATGGCCTTTCCGGCTTGGTTAAGGGTGTAAAAGAGGGGTTGGAAGATCATGCTACCGTTGGGACCTCTATATCGTTGCTATTACCTTCGGGATTAGGTTATGGCAACTTCCCGACAACGGGAAGCTCAATACCATCTTTCGCGCCGCTTAGGTTCGAGTTTCAGATAACTACGGTTACGCAGTTATAGTAATATTAACTTAAGGCTGTTTTAAAAGCCTTTAAACAACGATCTCGTGCAAAAGCATGGTCGACAATGGGTTTTGGATATTTGCTGAGGTCAGCATATTCCGGAACCCATTTTTTTACGTATTCTAATTTCGGGTCAAATTTTTTGAGCTGCGATTCCGGGTTAAAAATACGGAAATACGGTGCGGCATCGGTACCGCTGCCGGCCGCCCATTGCCAGCCGCCTACATTGCTGGCCATTTCATAATCAAGCAATTTCCGGGCAAAGTAGCGCTCGCCCCAGCGCCAGTCTATCAGCAGGTCCTTACTTAAAAAACAGGCCACTACCATGCGTACGCGGTTATGCATGTAGCCAGTGGTGTTCAGCTCGCGCATCCCGGCATCTA
The DNA here is from genome assembly GCF_004054195.1 of Mucilaginibacter gilvus. GTDB lineage: Bacteria > Bacteroidota > Bacteroidia > Sphingobacteriales > Sphingobacteriaceae > Mucilaginibacter > Mucilaginibacter gilvus. The sequence goes on from NZ_SBIW01000012.1 coordinate 45,101, forward strand.
CCAGTGGGTAACCGGTTTCGCCATCGCACCACGCTTTAAATTGTTGCTCGTTGTTTATCCATTTAATGTTGTCGTAATCGGGCTTAAAAGCGTTATCCATTGTTTTTGGGAAGTGGTGCAGCACCATCATGTAAAACTCGCGCCATATCAGTTCGTTTAGCCATGTTTTTTCGTGCGCCTTGTGCGCGTCGGTTGCGCACTGCCTGATGCTCACCGTACCAAAACGCAGGTGCAGTCCAATATGCGATGTGCCTTTTATCGCCGGGAAATCGCGCTTCTCCGCGTAATCGGCAATAAACTTTTCATACCCTGTTTCGGGAAACTTTGCATCACTTTTTGTAAAGCCCATTGTTGTTAATGACGGCAGGGCGGTTGCTTTAAATAGATATAGGTTTTTTAAGTACTGTTCGTTAGGGTAGGCCTTCAGGTAAAATGGCTTTAGTTTTTGATGCCATTTGTTTTTATATGGGGTGAAAACCGTGTAAGGCTTGCCATCATCTTTTACCACTTCTGCCCGTTCAAATATTACCTGGTCTTTAAAGGTTTTAAACTCAATATTGTGTTTGGCTAATAATTGTTTCACGGCCCCGTCGCGCGCTGCGGCGTAGGGTTCATAATCATGATTGGTATAAACCGCCGCAATTTTATGATCTTTTATCAGTTTGGTAAAAGCATACTCGGGGGTATCGTATACTACTTCAAGGTCGCTGTGGTGCGTATTTAAAGCCGACTTTAAATCCTCTATCTTATTATATATGAAAGTTACGCGCGCGTCGTCCTCATCTTCCAATTCGCCCAGTATCTCTTTATCAAAAATAAAAAGGGGCAAAACCGGGTTGCCGCTTTTAAGGGCATGGTAAAGCCCTGCATTATCCGTTATACGCAGATCGCGGCGGAACCAGAAAATTGTTACAGGTGTATTTTTATCCATAAATTTCTTGCAATGCCGATGTTACATCAGGGTATTTGAATTTGAAGCCGGCATCCATTATTTTTTGTGCCGATGTCCTGGTACTACCCAATACAAGGGTAGCCATCTCGCCAAAAAGCAGTTTTATTAAAAACGCGGGTACTTTTGGGGCCCAAAGCGGGCGTTTCAGCTGTTTGGCAACGGCGTTGGTTAAATAGGCATTGGTTACCGGGTTTGGCGCAGCCATAAGGTAAGCGCCCGTTAGTTTTTCATCATCGAGCCCCATCATGTACATGTCTACCACATCGCGGTGATGGATCCAGGGGACCCATTGTTTGCCAGTGCCTAAGGGCGAACCAATACCAAATTTTATGGGCATTGCCAGTTGCGGCAGCGCGCCGCCGTCGGTAGTAAGTACAACCCCGGTGCGGAATTTTAGTATCCGCAGTCCCAGTCCTCTACCCTCGTCTACCGCGTTTTCCCAGTCTATGCAACAGGTGCCGATAAAATCATGCGCGGGTTCGCTTTCTTCGGTCAGCAACACATCACCGCGATCGCTGTAATAACCCACGCCCGATGCGGAGATAACTGCGTGTACGCGGTTGGCTTTGGCCTTCATCAGTTCGTAAACCAGGCCGATGGATTTGGTGCGGCTTTCTACAATCTCGCGCTTGCGCTCGTCTGTCCAGCGTTTATCGGCAATGGCTGCGCCGGCGAGGTGGATGATGGTATCTACCCCGTCGATGCAATGCTCGTCTATCTGCCCTTTGTCTACGTCCCACAAAAAGGTTTTCACCTTTGGGTTTTTGCCTTTGGTGCGGCTAAGATGGTTTACGGTATGGCCCTTGCTCAGTAATTCGTCGGTAAGTTGTTTCCCCAAAAGCCCCGAGCCGCCGGTGATGAGTATGTTTTTTTTCATTTATAAATTGTTCATGGTTAATAGGTGATAGTTCATAGGAAGCTTCTAAGTTTGATAGTAAAGGTTCGGCTATGAACCATAAACTATCAACCATGAAGCATCATCTTTGAGCTTCTTCAAAATTCACTATCCGCCGGGCCATCCCTTTAAATATAAAAAGGTGAAACGGCCACATCAGGTACCAGTACATACGGCCCCAAAGCCCGCGGGGCCTAAAGGTAGCTACCTGGCTGAGAAAAGTTTTACCGTTGCGTTCAATAATTTTAAACTCCAGCCAGGCCTCTCCAGGCAATTTCATTTCGGCATACAGCAATAGCCTGCTGTTGAGTTTATCGGCAAGTAAAACACGCCAAAAATCTATCACATCGCCGGGCGAAACGCTGATGTTGCTGGTGCGCCCACGTCTGCTGCCCACGCCGCCAAAAAGCTTATCCAAAAAACCGCGTATGCTCCAGATCCAGTCCCAATAGTACCAGCCCCTGCTGCCGCCGATAGCCATAATGTTTTTTAATACATCTGCGCTGTCGCGGTGAAAGGGCTGTTTTACCTTATATTCCAGCGTGCCGTTCTGCGGTACTTTTATCTGGTCCATAAAGCGCGAGGTAAGGTAGCCGTTGTTCAGGGCATCCTTCCAACTGCTTACAATGGAATTTTGTTCTATCTTTTTAAAAGCAAGTTGCAGCGCCTCTTCGTAGCCCAGGCAATCCCGCTTTACCACGCCGTCAATATCATGGTTTTTCATAATGGTTTCGTTCTTCATGCTATCCACCAGGCTTTGGGCAAGCGAATAACTGGTAGAAGTAACAAAGTACAGCCAATACGATGATATTTTTGGCGAGAGGAAGGGAATGGTAATAATATACCTTTTTAGCTTACGCACTTTGGCGTAAACCAGCATCATTTGTTTAAAGCTGAGGACATCCGGCCCGCCAATATCAAATGTTTTATCAAATGCATTTTCGTTCAGCAGCACACCTTCTAAATAGCCCAGTACATCGCGGATGGCGATGGGCTGGCTTTTGGTATATACCCAGCGTGGAACAGTCATGATGGGGAGCTTCTCTGTTAGGTCGCGGATAATTTCAAATGACGAACTGCCGGAGCCGATGATAATAGCCGCCCTTAAAACGGTTATGGCCGCTTTGCATTCCTTCAATACATCTTCTACATGCCTGCGCGAACGGAGGTGATCTGATAACCCGGTATCGTTCACTATTCCACTGAGGTAAACTACTTGCTTGCAGTTTGTTTTATTAAGCGCCTGCGCAAAATTATGTGCCGAAAGCGCCTCCAGCGCTGCAAAATCAGCAGCCTGCGCCATGGAGTGCACCAGGTAACAGGCCGCGTCGACGTCCGACGGGATGGCCTCTATACTTTCTTTCTTCAGCAGGTCGCCGGTGAGGAGGGTAACCCGTTCGCTGTAATCGTTTTGTTCGTGAAAGCGGCGCTTGTCGCGCACCATGCATACCACGGTATGACCCTTTTCCAGCAATATGGGAATGAGCCTTGTACCTATATACCCATTAGCGCCGGCAAGTAAAATTTTCATGTGTTAATGCAACAAGCAAAGCGGCCCGCTGTTTTACATAGAGGTATAAGGAGTAAGGATAAGAGGCACTGTATTGCGCCGCCTATTTCATCGCCTATCAAATGTTCACGCTATCCTGTACAACTACTTTACTGCACAGCACCTTTGCATATTCGTTAGCGAAAATTTGATGCGTTGCATCTACCTGGTAGGCTTCCTGAGCCTCGGGCGAATCAAAAAGCAACAGCAGCGATACATCGTACGAACGGTCTATCACTTCCCTGAAAGTTTCTGCAGGTACGCCGATATGGATCTGGCGGATATGTGGTATAGGTATGAGAGTTTTTAACCCTTCTATCAATTTATCTTTATCGGCCTTATTGGTCAGCCAAAAATGTACATGGTGGGTGAATGTATTCTCTAAAAGCATGGATTAAATATTTATGCATCTAAGATGAAAATAAAACACCTGCTTTGCAAAAACCGCCCCAACCTGTTCCGCAATTCCCCAATTTAACATAACACTGGGATGATTATTTACGTATAACCAACACTTTTAAGCATGGTGCTTCCAAAAAGCGTGTTTCTGCGATTTTGGTAAAATTTTTGCTTAATAAAATAAAAAAGTGTGCTATTCGGAAAATGAATAAACCTATTTTTGACAACCGCACGTATATCATACCGATCATCAGCACTAATATGTTAACAAATGATTTTCAGAAGTTACTCATTTGTTTTTTCGCCCTGGTTATGACGGGCCTGATCACCTACGGTTTTTATTGCAACCATAAATCAAAATCGTTTGCCGGCACCGGCCGCGTTGCCGAAATTGAGGCCTGGTATGTAAAATCTGTTATCAGCTGGATAGCAACGTTCGCCTTATCATTGGTAGCGATAGTAAACTATATATAGTTTATACAAACCTTAACTCTTAGTACGATCATACCCATAGCGCATCTGTTATAATTTATACGAGTACTTCCACATGTGGCTTATAAGTATCTGTTTTTACGCGTGCCTTTAGTTCATGGAGGATATTGTACAGGCCGAAATTGGTGCGGTTTACGTATATAAAATGCTTTACACCGCGGGCTTGCTTAAATTCGGGCATTTTGGATATCTTTTCGCCAAAGCCGAATAGTTCATGAAAAAAGGCTTTTTCGCCAAAATCAAATTCGCTGGTGATATACGGTTTAGCAAACAAGCCTATCATTTGCTTAAACATGGTGTAATAAAATTCAATCTGCGTAGGGGTATCGTTAGGCAATATCATCTCCAGCTTACGGAAGGCCTTAATGGTATCTTCTTTACTTTCGAATAAATTAGTGGAGGTAAGCGCGAAAAATGGGTAATAAAAATCTTCGGGCATTACTTTGATACAGCCAAAATCTATCACGCCCAGTTTACCATCGGGCGTTATCATGAAATTGCCGGGGTGCGGGTCGGCGTGTACTGCACGCAGCTCGTGCTGCTGAAAGTTGTAAAAATCCCATAGCGCCTGGCCTATCTGATCGCGCAACTCCTGCGATGGGTTGGTGGCCAAAAACTCGCGAAGGTGTTTGCCTTCCAGCCAATCCATGGTAATAATGCGCTTGCTGGAAAGTTTTGGATAGTATTTGGGGAATACCACGTTATCCAAATTGGCGCAGGCTTCAGAAAACTCTATTGACCGGCGTACTTCCAGTTCATAGTCTGTTTCTTCCAGCAGGCGCTCTTCCACCTCCATCATATAAATGTTCAATTCCTTTTCGCTCATGCCCAGCATCCTGAAGGCGAAGGGTTTGATGAGCTTAAGATCCGACGAGATGGAATCGCCCACGCCGGGGTACTGAATTTTTATGGCCAGCTTTTCGCCCTTTAGCTCGGCCTGGTGTACTTGGCCAATAGAGGCCGCGTTGGTAGAGCGGATGTTGAACTTATCGTAGATCTGCCCGGGTTCTTTACCAAAATATTTTTTAAACGTTTGCACAATAAGCGGCCCCGAAAGCGGCGGCGCGTTGTATTGCGATTGCGTAAATTTATCTACATAGGCCTGCGGCAGCAGGTTTTTATCCATACTCAACATTTGCGCTACTTTGAGGGCGCTGCCCTTTAGCTCGCTAAGGGATTGGTAAATGTCCGTCGCGTTATCCTCATTCAACTCTGATTTATCCATCTCCGGGTTGAAGAGTTTTTTGGAGTAATGCTTAATATAGTTACCGCCAATTTTAAAGCCTGTTTTTACAAACTTGGCGCTGCGCTCTACCTTACTGGTGGGGATACTGTTTTGCTCTTTTGGGGTGTTATCGCTCATAATTTATTCATCAAATAATGCCGCCAACTTTTGCAGGCTCATACCGGCATAATCGTTTATTACCAGGCGGGCTGCTTTTGCAACGGTTTCTGTAGGGTGGGCGGTGGTAATACCTACAACCTTCATGCCTGCATCCTTGCCGGCCTTAAGCCCGGCTGTCGAATCCTCAAAAACGAGGCAGTTTTCGGGGCGGGCGTTTAGTTGTTCGGCAGCTTTTAAAAATATCTGCGGACTTGGTTTAGGTTCGTTTACCATATCGCCGGTTATAATGGCATCAAAATACTGACGAATGGGGATGGTGTCAAAAATAAAATCAACATCCGCCATGTCAGACGAGGTAGCAACCGCCATTTTAACCCCCCCATCCTTTAGTTCGGCCAGGAAATTTTCCAGTCCGTTTATGGGTTTTAGGTAGGGTAGAAATTCCTGCTGGTAAAAGGCCTGCTTTTCGTGGGCTATGGTTTTAATCAGGTTTTCATCCGCATCGGCAAAGTAACGCCTGACGGTATTGGCAATAGGGACACCGCTTATTTCGCCCTTATAAGTTTCGCGGCTAAGCTCGGGCATGTTGTACTTTTTAAAAAGTAATTGCCAGGCTTTGTAATGGAACGGCGTATTATCTATCAGGGTGCCATCCATATCAAATATGGCAGCGAAGGAAGCCTTGGGAGCCTCATCTAAAATCTCTCCGGAGGAGAGGACTTTGCCGTTATAGTTTGGGTCTTGTTTATCGCTCATTTATATTTTTAGTCCCTTTCCTTTAGAAAGGGGTTGGGCTGAGGCTTTCTAAAATCCCATTTTCTCTTTTATGCCGCCGTTCTTGGCCAAAAACTTACCGTACTCAAACAGGTTATCAATGGGCGAGCGCTGGAATAGGTCGAACGTTACGTTGATGCCTTTTTCTATAGCTTCATCGGTTTTCTCAAACCCGGCGGAGTCGTCGTTGATCCAAAAATTAAGCACAAAACCAAACTGGATCCAAAGTGCATCTTTATAGCGTTTACTAAAAAATTTGCGGTCGGTTAGTTCCTGGGTTTCTATGCCTTCGCTTAAAATGCCGTCGGCAAACTCTTCGAAGATGTCTTTAGTGGGCTCCAATACTTTTGGCGTTCCCAGGCCGCGTTGTTTTTTAATACTGTAAACGGCAAAGCTGCGGCTGCTCTTCAAGAGTTCGAAAAAACTGTAGAAGAAGGACAGCGCTTTTTCGCGTGAGGAATATTGAAGCCACACTTCCTGTGCGCGTATCTCTGCCATGGTTTTTCGGGTAAGGTCGGTCCAAACGCTTTGCTCCACGGCATCAAACGAACCAAAGAACTTATAAAATTCCTCTTCAGCCATTTTATTCTTCTTGGCAAAAATGTAAACCGATTTTGGCTGCGCGCCTTCGGTCAACACAAAATCTATATATGCTTTCTGGATACTTTCGGTAGTTGCCATATCGGGTTGATTTTATGAGTTAAAGTTACCATTTATTATATACGCAAATATCATGCTTGTGTTATAAAGAAGTGTTGTAAGCGTGATTTAATGGCATTAAAACTACTTTGGCTTGAATTAGTTAGAGTTTTTAAACAGATAATTTAATGCATAAAGGCAACAAACAAACCCTTCCGTCAAAAATTTGCCAATGCTGCAAAAAGCCTTTTAGCTGGCGTAAAAAGTGGGCTAAATGTTGGGATGATGTCAAATATTGCAGCGACAGGTGCCGAACAAATAAATAATTACCATTTTTGTAATTAATCTAAATAAGTTTAGATTAGGTGTTCATATGGGTGAAAAGACGATACTGGTTTGGTTTAGGAATGACTTGCGGATACACGATAATGAAATATTATCTGAAGCCATACGCAGGGCTGATAAAGTATTGCCGGTATATGTTTTTGATCCATATTACTTTAAAACCAGCGCTTCTGGTGTTTTAAAAACAGGCAGTTTCAGGGCGAGGTTTTTGCTGGAGTCGGTCGCCGACCTGCGCGCCAACCTGCAACAGTTTGGTGCCGAACTGCTCATCCGCACCGGAGACCCTGCCGAAGTACTTACCCAATTGGCCGAAGAATACCAGATCAGCGAAGTTTACCATCACCGCGAGGTTGCACCCGAAGAAACCGATGTGTCTGAAAAAGTGGAAGCAGCTTTATGGAAAATGAAGCTAAATCTCAGGCATTTCATCGGGCATACCATGTACCATAAAGAGGATCTGCCCTTCCCTATAAAAGATATTCCCGATAGTTTTGTCACCTTTAAAAAGAAGGTGGAGCGCGATAGCAATGTGCGCCAGTGCGTAACCTCACCGGAGCAGATTTTGATACCGGAAATTACCGACGCGGGCGAACTGCCAACCCTGGCCGACTTGGGCGTACCCGAACCTATTGACGACACCCGCGCAACCAACCACTTTATAGGCGGCGAAACAGAGGCCTTAAACCGCCTGGAGCAATATTTTATCAGCCAGCACAATTGTGGGCAAAAGACAGGCAAAAATACCGGCGGTATCGCCTCGTGCTTATCGCCGTGGCTGGCGCTGGGCTGCGTATCGCCAAGGCAGGTGTACTGGGAGGTGGTAAAGCACCGCGGCACGCTGCAAAATGCTGATGCCTTAATGCTGGAATTACTCTGGCGCGATTATTTTCGCTTTATGTTTAAAAAGCATGGACAAAAGTATTTCCGTGCGGAAGGTTTTAATGATGAAGCTCCCCAACCCGCCAGTAACCAGGATGAACTTTTTGAGCATTGGAAAACCGGCGAAACGGGCGTGCCTTTTATAGATGCCGCCATGCACGAGTTGAATGCCACAGGCTACATCAGCAATTACAGTCGCCAGGCTGTGGCTACTTATTTAACCAAGGAGTTACAGGTAGACTGGACTCGCGGCGCACTTTATTTTGAAGAAAAACTGATAGATTATTCGCCGGCAAGTAACTGGGGTAACTGGGCATTTGTTGCCGGTGTAGGTAACGATACCAAAAGCAACCGTTACTTTAACGCTGCCAAACCCGCCAATCAGCTGGACAGCAAGAGCGATTTTATCAGCACCTGGTTACCCGTATCGGCGTAACAAAGCAATAAAATATCAATCCAATCGTATATATTTGTATATGAACTCCTTCGAACAATTCACCATCATTATCGGCCTGCTGGCTGTGCTGTTCGAGGGATTGGGCTATGTGCGCAGCTACCTGCACAAACTGATGCATTAAGATTAGTGCATCGTCCACATTAATTTATAGAATATCAGTAGCCGGTACCCGGTTAATATCCCAACAAACATTACCGTAGTTATCACCGCGCCCGAAAAGGCATGGTAACCGCCCACCTTGTAAAATCTTTTTGCAGCAATGGTGAAGTATGTGCCAAAGACAGCCATATTGATCACGGATGTGATGGTATCAAACGTGCTGGAAAACTCCAGGTGTGTAAACCAGTAAAAAGGTTTGATCACCAATAAAGTGAACAGGGTAAAATAGATGAGGATGAAGGAGAAGTAATGCGTGGCAAACACCAGGTGTTCGGTAAAGTATCTTTTAGTGTTGAAGAAGATGAGCGCGAAAACCAAGGCCAGCGTGGGGATGAACAGGGCGATGTATAGTTTAGATTCGGTGCCTACCTTTCCGTTAAAAGTGGCGGCAAGGGTGGTAAATTCCGCATCGTTGTGTGCCTTTTGTAAAATGGTTTCTTTGGTGTGAAAGGATACGTATGGGTCGTACGCGTAAAAGCTGTAAAGTGGTTGCGAAAATATATTAAGGCTTCCCGCCAAAAAAAAGAAAAGGATGTTGCAGGTGATAAACAACTGGAAGGGTTTGAGATAGGTTATCCTTTTGCCTTTAGAGAAATCGGCCGTGAGCAGCCCGGGTTTTGTGATGAGTGTTTTGGCCGTGCGAAAAAACTTGTTGTCAAAATGGGTGATCCCTTCAACCGATTCTTCTACGTAATGCTTCAGGGCGAAATCGTGCGCGTCTACCTGCTTTTCGCCGCAGGTGCCGCAAAACTTATCGTTAACTACCGTGCCACATGATGCGCACAGGCCAGGTGCCGCCAGTTCACTGTGCGTTTTGTTGATTTTTTTATTCACGGGCAAAATTTATTAATGGTTAAATATAATAAATCGGGAGCGGCTTATACAAACTATAGGAGAGAGGAATTTATTGCAAAAAGAAAAATTTAGCTGGTGAAGTGCACTTTAGTTACAAAGTTATAACATATAATTTGGGGCATATTGTACTATTATGCTTAATTTTGTACCGTTTTACAAGAATGGTTTCTCATGGATCGCCTAAATTATATTGATAGCGGAAACGCTGCCTACATCGACTCTCTTTACGAATCGTATAAACAAGACCCCGAATCGGTAGATTTTGGTTGGCAAAAGTTTTTTGAAGGCTTTGATTTTGGTAAAGAATCGCAGCCTGCAAAAGCGGCTGCACCTACAGCAACAGGTAGCGTTATGCCCGAAAACCTGCTGAAGGAGATCAACGTAATGAACATGATAGATGGCTACCGTACCCGTGGCCATTTGTTCACCAAAACAAACCCGGTGCGCGAACGCCGCCAATATTTCCCCGGTAAAGAACTGGAAACTTTCGGCCTGAGCGAAGCAGACATGGATACCGTATTTAACGCAGGTGTTGAAGTTGGCATAGGCCCCGCCAAACTGCGCGATATCCGCCAGTTGTTAGAAGATACTTACTGCCGCGCCATTGGTGCCGAATACCGCTACATCCGCAACCCTATCAAACTAAAATGGTTTGAGGACAGGATGGAGACCAAACGTAACACGCCAAACTTCAGCATCGAAGAAAAGAAGATGATGCTTTCGAAACTCAACGAGGCCGTTGTTTTTGAAAACTTCCTCGGTACAAAATTCCTAGGTCAAAAACGTTTCTCACTGGAAGGTGCCGAATCTTTGATCCCCGCGCTTGATTCGGTTATCAAACAAGGTTCGGAACTGGGCATACAGGAGTTCATCATTGGTATGGCTCACCGCGGTCGTTTAAATGTGCTTACCAACATCATGGAGAAAACCTATAAAGAGGTGTTCTCTGAGTTTGAGGGCAAGAACTACGATTCGGAATCACCATTTGGTGGCGACGTAAAGTACCACCTTGGTTTCTCTACAGATATTAAAACAAAAAGCGGTAAAAATGTTCACTTAAGCCTTTGCCCCAATCCATCGCACTTAGAGGCGGTAGACCCGGTTGTGGAAGGTATCACCCGCTCTAAAATAGATTTTAAATACAACGGCGACCACTCTAAAATTGCCCCGATACTTATCCATGGCGATGCTTCTGTAGCAGGCCAGGGCATTGTGTACGAGGTATTGCAGATGGAAAAACTGGATGGTTACCGCACAGGCGGCACCGTGCATTTGGTTATTAATAACCAGATAGGTTTTACCACCAACTATAAGGACGCCCGCTCGAGCACTTATTGTACCGACGTTGCTAAAACTGTGCTTTCGCCCGTTTTTCACGTAAATGGCGATGATGTGGAGGCATTGGTATATGTAATAAACCTGGCCATGGAGTACAGGCAGGTATTTAACGAGGATGTGTTTATCGATATCCTTTGTTACCGCCGCTACGGCCACAACGAGGCTGATGAACCAAAATTCACCCAGCCGGTATTGTATAAAGCCATTGAGGCACACCCTAACCCACTGCAGATCTACAGCAAAAAACTCATCGCGGAAGGTTCTGTAGACGAGTCATTTGTAAAAACGTTAGAGAAAGATTTCCGTGCCGAATTGCAGGGAATGCTGGATGAATCTAAAGCCGAAGACCGCTTTACCGATACCATAGCCATGTTTGAAGGCGCATGGAGCGGGTTGCACCTGGCTAATCATAAAGAATTGATCTCGGCAATTGATACTGCTGTACCAAAAGAAGATATCATAGCGATTGGCAATAAATTAACCGTATTGCCAACAGATAAACAGTTCTTCAAAAAAATTGAGAAATTATTTGAAGACCGCAACGCCATGGTGAACAAAACCGGCGTATTTGACTGGGCCATGGGCGAATTGCTTGCTTACGGAACCTTGTTGAAAGAAGGTTTCCCGGTGCGGCTGAGCGGTGAGGACGTTAAACGCGGTACCTTCTCGCACCGCCACGCAGTATTAACGCTGGCTGATAGCGAAGACGAATACACCCCGCTTGGCACTATTAATGAAGAAACAAGGCTAAGCATTTTCAACTCTTTACTGTCGGAATACGGCGTATTGGGTTTTGAATACGGTTACGCCATGGCAAACCCTAATGCGTTAACCATTTGGGAAGCGCAGTTTGGCGATTTCTTTAACGGCGCGCAGATTATCGTTGACCAGTACATTGCCAGTGCCGAAACAAAATGGCAGCGTGGTAATGGTTTAGTAATGTTGCTGCCGCATGGTTACGAAGGCCAGGGCCCTGAGCACTCCTCTGCACGTGTAGAACGCTTCCTGGAGCTTTGCGCCGATGATAACATCCAGGTGGCTAATTGCACCACGCCTGCAAACTTCTTCCACATATTAAGGAGGCAGATGCACCGCGATTTTCGCAAGCCACTCATCATTTTTACACCTAAAAGTTTATTACGCAGCCCTAAATGCGTATCGCCTATAAGCGATTTTACCAGCGGTAAATTCCAGGAACTGATAGACGATACCTATGCTGATATTAAGAAAGTAAAACGCGTGCTGCTGTGTACGGGTAAGGTTTATTACGACCTGCTGGAGAAACAACAGGTAGACAAACGCAAGGATGTGGCCATTGTTCGTGTAGAGCAATTGTACCCGACACCTATACAGCAGATCATCAAAATAAAAGCCAAATACGAAAAAGCAACCGAATTTATTTGGGTGCAGGAAGAGCCGGAGAACATGGGCGCTTGGCCATACATTTGCCGTAAATTCCATGGCGATAAGCATTTTAACATGAAGGTGATCTCTCGTTTAGAGGGGAGTAGCACGGCTACCGGTTTTGCCAAACAACACGCCGCGCAGCAGGCCCACATTGTTACCAAGGCATTTGATACCCCTGCCGGTAAAGCGGTAAAAGCAGCTATAAAAAAAACAACCGAAAAAATGGCTAACGCCGGGGCGGATTGAGGTATTAGTTTTAAGTAGTGAGTGTTGAGTTATGAGTATCATAACACTTCTTTATTACTTATACCGATATTAATGCGCGATATAAAAACTCAATACTCACAACTCAAAAACACATAACTAAATAACATGAGTTTAGAAATAAAAGTTCCGCCGGTAGGCGAATCCATAACCGAAGTGACATTATCTGCCTGGAAGAAAAAAGACGGCGACCATGTGGAAATGGACGAAGTAATAGCCGAGCTGGAATCAGACAAGGCAACTTTTGAACTTACCGCAGAAAAAGCCGGGACTTTAACCACCAAAGCTGCAGAAGGCGATGTATTGCCTATTGGAGCCGTAGTTGCTATTATAGAAGAAGGCTCCGGCGCTGCTGCAACTGCTGCCGATAAAGCACCTGCCGCACCTGTTGCCGCTAAAGAAGAAGCCCCTGCGGCTGCTCCTGCAAGCGCACCGGCCCCGGCTGCTGCACCATCATTGTTGGAAATAAAGGTGCCAACGGTAGGTGAATCTATTACAGAAGTAACCCTTTCGCGCTGGATCAAAAAAGACGGTGATGTCGTTGAAATGGATGAAGCCATTGCCGAACTGGAATCAGATAAAGCAACATTTGAGCTTACTGCCGAAAAAGCAGGAACGCTAAAAACTATAGCCAATGAAGGCGATACCCTTCCCATTGGCGCTGTTGTTTGTACTATTGAAGGTGGTGGCAGTGAAGCACCCCGAGGTGCTACCGCCGTAACCCCTGCAGTTGCCGATGCGGTTAACGAATCACCACAAACTGCTCCATCAAAAGGAACAACTTATGCATCGGGTGTGCCATCGCCTGCCGCTGCAAAAATATTAGCCGAAAAAGGCGTTGATACCGCATCTGTAAACGGTACCGGCGTTGATGGCCGCATTACCAAAGGTGATGCTTTATCGGCACAAAAACCTGCACCTGCTGCACCTGTTCCGGCCGCAAAACCTGCTGCCCCTGCCGCCGCATCTTCTGCACCAGTTGGTCCGCGTTCAGATCGCCGCGAAAAAATGTCTTCTCTGCGTAAAACCGTAGCAAGGCGTTTGGTTGCTGTGAAAAATGAAACCGCGATGTTAACTACTTTTAACGAAGTGGACATGTCGCCAATTATGGAACTGCGTGGCAAATACAAAGATAAATTCAAAGAGAAGCATGGCGTAGGCTTAGGCTTCATGTCGTTCTTTACCAAAGCAGTTACGGAGGCCCTTAAAGAGTGGCCGGCTGTTGGCGCACGTATAGAAGGCGAAGAAGTGGTTTACAGCAACTTTGCAGATATCTCTATCGCTGTATCTGCACCAAAAGGTTTGGTTGTTCCCGTTATCCGCAACGCGGAGAGCATGAGCCTTGCCGAAATTGAAAAAGCCATTGTTGTTTTAGCAGGCAAAGCCCGCGAAAGCAAACTGACTATCGACGAGATGACAGGCGGTACCTTCACCATCACCAATGGTGGTGTATTTGGTTCCATGATGTCTACCCCGATCATCAACTCACCACAGAGTGCCATATTAGGTATGCACAACATTATAGAGCGCCCTGTTGCCGTAAACGGACAAGTGGTGATCCGCCCGATGATGTACCTTGCCCTGTCTTATGATCACCGCATCATTGATGGCCGCGAATCGGTAAGCTTCCTGGTACGCGTTAAACAATTACTGGAAGACCCTACGAGATTGTTATTAGGCGTGTAAACGTCCTCCTTTTAAATATGGAAGCCCGGTTATGCCGGGCTTTTTTTGTGGGTGATTTTTTTATAAATATTTTTGAATAAACAAATTTGTTTACATTTGCTCTTGTGATGTCGTTAATAGAAAAATATAAAGGGATTCATCCCGGTTTAATATTAGAGCGGGAACTTAAAAAAAGGAATATCAGAAAGGGGCCGTTTGCCCTTTCTCTAAAAGAATATCCTCAAATTTTAAATGAAATAACCAAAGGCAGAAGAGGTTTAACACCCGCCCTATCATTAAAGATAGATGATGCTTTGCAAATGGAGGAAGGTACGATGTTAATTCTCCAGGCCTATTATGAGATCAATAAAGAAAAGCAGAAGGTAAAATTAAACGACCATCCCGATCTGAGGATCTTGAGGCGAGCTATTTTCTGGGACACAGACATGGATAAAATCGATTGGCGAAAACAACAGCAAGCCGTTATAAAACGCGTGTTCGAAAGGGGTAATGAGCATGAACGGCAAGAGATGATCCGATTTTACGGGAAGAAACAAGTAAGTGCCGCCATAGGTAGTGATGATGAGGGCAGGCTAAATATTATGGATCATAACCAGATATAATTATGATTTATTGGAACACCGTTGATAGCTTGTTAAAGGAAACATTGCTTAAGTTAATGAAGGCCGAGGAGTTAAGCGACTTTCGGCTTGTTGGCGGAACAGCGCTTAGCTTGCAACTGGGGCACAGAATGTCTGTAGATATTGATATGTTTACCGATAGTGACTATGGCAGCGTTGACTTTGATGCGATTGAGGATTATCTAAAACTTAATTATCCATATGTTGAAGGCGAATTTGGTGGTAACCCCGGCCTTGGAAGATCTTACCTGGTTGGAGGTAATCCAATTGAGGTTGTAAAGCTGGATCTGTACTATACTATGGATCCATTTTTTCAACCAGCAAAAGAAGAAGAGGGCGTAAGAATGGCGACCATAGAGGAGATAATAGCCATGAAGGTAGACATAGTACAACGCGGCGGCAGAAAAAAAGATTTTTGGGACCTACACGAATTGTTAGGCCGATTTACCATTAATAATATGATCGCTTTGCATCAGCAACGTTTTGAATGGACACATGATGAACCGCTCATCCGCAAAAATTTCACACAGTTTTCAGCGGCTGACAACGATTTTGATCCGATTTGTCTGAAAAGTAAGGAATGGATATTCATAAAAGAGGATATTGAAGAGGCGGTTGCAAAATCGGCAGAAAAATAAATGTCTGGCGAAATGCAGCTTTACCCCTTAGCAAATTTTCATGTGAACTTCCCCAATTCAATCGCCTCATCTCCAAAATATGCTTTAAATTTAGCTGATAGCCGTTCATCCGTGAATTTTACAATCGTATACCCGCTATCAAAACAAATTATCTCTATTGCAGCATCAGGGTGTTGAAGGTTACCGTTTTTCCATATTAACTCGTTGCCCTCGGCAAAAGGTATTGCATTCTCATCAATCGTAATTTCGACATTGTAAGGTATCGCAATTATCACACCCCAAACAAACTGGATATGCTTCGTTAAAATCTGCAGCATTTCTTCACCGGTCAATAAAAAATACTCGTCTTCGAAATTGAATGGCGTTACCTCTCCGGACATGAAATCTAAATCGGAGAATAACCAATTAAAATCCGCAACATAATCGTGGATCGGATTTAATATCACACTCAGGTCTGTGTGATATTGCATTTTTTTAGTCTTCCGAATAATCCAATTCATGATCGTTCTTTCAAGTAATCAATGTTTCCTCTTAATGGAATTAGATGCCCTACACTAACTTCCTTATCGCCATAATGTACCCAATATGCAGCCCTTCGTGAAACGGCAGAAAGGAAATCGCGTCGTCGATACTGCTTATAACTACGCCATAGCGGGTGCTCCAGGTGGGGTAGTTGACAAAAATACCGGCCTGGTGATCTTTTTCCAATTGGTCGAGGCTGCTGATCAGTTTTTCTTTTATTTCGTCGAATTGCTCTTGGGTTATAGGGCCCTCTGGTTTACTTTCCGGTTTGTAGGTTTGGTAAAAGCTTTCATCAACTTCCAGTCCGGCGCGTTTGTAACAAATACCCAACTGGGCGGCCAGCATGTGCCCAAGGTTCCAGGCAATATTGTTGTTAAAGCCGGCGGGGATGGCGTTTATTTGCTCAAGCGTGAATTTCTCTAATAGGTTTAATACCATTAAACGGGGCTGTTTAATGGTATCGAATTGTTGTTTTGTCATGGGTCAAATATTCAATTTTTATATGAATTGTACAGCCGTTTCTTAAAATAATCATAACCATTATGCGCCGCAGCCTTAACGCATTTATTTTACCTTTGCAGCATAATCTGTTCAATGGCTAATACTGCAGGTAATCCCATTCAATCCAATAAACCCATATGGTATTTCATCGCCTGTTGGACGGTTTTGAACCTGCTGCAGGCCGCTGTTTTAGAACTCCATGGCGACGAAGCTTACTACTGGCTTTACGCCCAAAAGCCGGATTGGGGCTACTTTTACCACCCGCCTATGATGGCGGTGTTCATCAAAATTGGCTACACCCTTTTCCATAACGAATTTGGTGCGAGGCTGGTGGCGGTGCTCACCAATAGTCTGGCTCTTTACCTGCTTTGGCTCATCGTTAAAAAATACACGGTAACGCCCAAGTGGTTTATTTTGCTCACCTCCTGCGTGCTGGTTTTCCATGTATACGGCTTTACCACCACGCCCGATGCGCCGCTGTTTTTCTTCGCGGCGGTGTTTTATTATTTCTATCAGAAGTATGCAGAAAAGGATAGCTGGCTTACGGCGTTCATCATTGGCGTGGCGGTTGCCTGCCTGCTTTACAGCAAATACCACGGGATCCTGCTTGTGGGCTTCACGGTGCTATCCAACTTTAAACTCTTTAAACGTCCCTCTTTTTACCTCGCTATTGTAACCGGACTAATTTGTTTTACACCGCATATTTTATGGCAGGCTCAACGCAATTTCCCGGCGGTAAATTACCAGTTGTTCGAGCGCTCATCTGACAAGATCTACAATGTCTCCTTCACTATCGAGTACCTTTCGGGCCAGCTTTTACTTGGCGGGATACTCCTTAGCTGGTACTTGTTTTATAAAGCATTCCGCACCAAAATTACCGATGTATTTAGCCGCGCGCTGGTGTTTAACGCCATCGGTACTTTCGGTTTCTTTTGTGTGAATACGTTTTTCGCCAATGTGCAGCCGCACTATACGCTTATTGGTTTTATCCCATTGGTAGCGTTGGTGATGATCAATCTGCACCGGAATAACAATCATCCCAAATGGCTCTTCAATGTCGCTATTGCCAATATCGTGCTCATTTTGGTGCTGCGGATCTCGCTGGTTTTGGGCTTGCCGTTCATCAAAAAGGTGCAGGCGCTGCAAACCTATTTCGGTTTCCGCGAATGGGCGGCAAAAGTGCACGAAAAAGCAGGCGATGCCTGGATGGTGATGGACGATGGCTTTCAAAATCCATCTAAGTACGATTTTTACAACCATACCCTAAAAGGTTTCGCCTACGATTCGCGGTACTACGGCCGCACCATGTTTGATATATGGCCCATGGAGGATAGCCTGCAACACAAACGCGTTTACCTGGTGTTGAGCGACCCACTGCAAGGCTATAAAACAGATACCATTACCGGCGAAGTTGGTACCTGGTACGGTGCCTGGGTAGAAGACGCGCGTACCTATCAAAAGATAGCTATTGACACTAAGACAAAGCCGGTGACCGCGCATCCCGGGCAAAAAGTAGAATTTGACCTTAGTATAACCAACCCTTACACATACGATGTTAATTTTACCAACGTTGGGTATACGCACCCGGTTTACCTGGAGGGCTGCTTTTTTACCGGTCCTACAGATATTGCCGACGTGCAGCAGTCGGATGCCGGGTTTAACAGCATCAGCCTTAACCCGGGCGAGAGCAAGTTGTATAAAACAGCGGTGATCGCCCCCAGGGAGAAAGGAACCTATTACCTGATGTTCTCTATCCGTACCGAACCGTTTAGGGGAAGCAAGAACAGTCGCCTGATAAAATTTACAGTTGAATAATAAATTGATACGATGCATAAAAAGATCTACTTACTCATAGTTACTGTTTTAATTGCCCGCGCCGCTGCTGCCCAAACGGTGGATGTACATTTTAATGGATCGGTTTTTTTTGATAACCGGGAGTATAAAGAATCACTCATCCGTTCGCGCACTTATTCGGGCACCAGGCTCGCGCTCGATTTTGGGCTGAACCTGGATAGCGCCAACCGCTTTATTGTGGGTGTAAACGGCCTGCACGAGTTTGGCGCGAAACCTTATTTTTTAAAGGTGAACCCGGTAGCTTACTTTAATCATACCGGCAAACGCTGGTTATTTAACGCCGGTGAGTTCCCGCGCGAAGGCTTGCTGACCGATTATCCCCGCGCCATGCTGAATGATACGTTACGCTATTTTAGGCCGAACGTAGAGGGCTTACTGGCGAAATACCATACCCGTAATTTTAATGAAACGGTGTGGATAGACTGGGTGAGTCGCCAAACCGATACCGAACGCGAGCAGTTCCTGTTCGGCTTTTCGGGTAAGTACCAGCCGTTTGCAAAAGGGCCGTTCTACCTTTCACAATATTTCTTTTTATTGCACGATGCAGGGCCGGCCGTTCCCATCCCCGACGACCATATCCGAGATAACGGAGCCATACAAGTAAAACTGGGGGCCAATTTCAGCCATAAAACCTTCCTCGATTCCTTGAATTTTGAAGCAGGGGGCATGATGTCGTTCGAGCGTGAGCGTAATGTTTCGGGCTTTAAAAAACCTACGGGCTTTGTTGCCAACGCCTATTTAAGCTATAAGCGTTTTGCCCTGTACGATGAGTTTTACAAAGGCGAGGGGCATAGCATCTCCTATGGTGATGCCTATTATCAATATAAAACCTATAACCGGCTGGATATCATCTACACCCCTTTTTTATACAAAGGTATAACCGGGCAGTTTATCGTGAGTTTCCACCAAACGCCGTTTAGCAGTGGCAGCAACCAGGAAGCGTTCCGCTTAAGTTACGACCTGGGGCGAAAGCGGGTAGCGAAGTTTAAGGATTAGCATTTTTAACAAAATATATTAATTTTGCCGCATCAGCTGCCTTAACGAGTGTGCCCCCCACGCCCGGCAATTTGTTTTATCGCATACATTTATTGTATCTATCCGTTATTTATGAAGAATAAACTACTCCAGCTTTTGCTGCTTTTTACATTTTTAGCACCTTGCAAACTTTTCGCTCAGGACAATCAATCTGCCGCCTGGGCTGCTCTGTTCCACACCCAACGATTTTCGCAGCATTGGGGAGCCTCGTTTGATGCGCAGTTCCGCTCGGCAGACCGGGTGGATTACCTCCGGAACGTGCTGCTTCGCCCATCGATAAATTATTATTTCTCAAAAAATAAGATAGGCGCCGTGGGGTATGCATACATCGCCACCAATGGCAGGTCGGCAAGTGGTGCTTCCACTTTTCGTCCGGAGAGCCGGATATGGGAGCAGTTTATCATCAATCAAAAATTAAGCAGAACTGTTTCGTTACAGCATCGTTTCCGGTTAGAGCAACGCTTTTTGGGTAATACCTCTGCTACGGCTACCGATAGTTATTTTTCGCAACGCCTGCGTTATTTTGCCCGGGCGGTGGTGCCTTTTAAAAGCGATTCGGTGTTTACCAAAGGTCCGTTCTTTGCATTGCAGAACGAAGTTTTTGTAAACGTGCAGAACAAGGATAAAGTGAACAAACACTTCTTCGACCAAAACCGTGCTTACGCCGCAATCGGATTCCGCTTTAATAAAAAGTTCGACGCGGAATTGGGCTACATGAACCAATACACTAAACAGACTACCGCTTACACCGTTAACCATATTATACAAACAGCGTTTTACACGAGGTTTTAGGGGGGCCTCATCCGCCCTTTTGGCACCTTCTCCAAAGAGTAATAGCACGTCATTAGACAGGCGGATAATTCATAAGACGTTCCTCTGGAACGTTAGAGGGTTCTTTGGTATTTTCTACCCATAAAACATCCCGAAGGGATGAAAAAAACAAAAACGTTCCTTAGGAACGTCTCATGGGTAAAAAAATAACGGCAATTTTCACGTTCCAGCGGAACGTTTTATGAAATCTGTCGTTTGATGGGCTATTACTCTCCAAAGGAGAAGGATATATTTAACCAAATCCCAATTATTTTTTCAAGTCCTCTCCTCAGGAGGGGATTATTTCATGAGGGCTTCGCCATTTAGGAGAGGCTTCTCATGATAGCTAAAATGATCCTTCCTAAATTAGCGTTACGTTTTTATACCGAAATTGCTACCTTGGCCTATGCCTCAGTTAAACAACAACCAACATGTACGCCAGCTGGCAAACCTGGAATTGCTTGCCCGGCAGGTTGTTGAGGGTTTTATAACAGGCCTTCACCAAAGCCCCTTCCACGGCTTTTCGGTAGAATTTGCTGAGCACCGGTTGTATAACAATGGCGAATCGGTAAAAAACATCGATTGGAAACTCCTTGCCCGAACTGATAAGCTGTTTGTAAAACAGTTTGAGGAAGAAACCAACCTGCGCTGCTATTTGCTGCTGGATACCTCATCGTCCATGAATTTCCCTGCTGAGGGTATTAATAAACTGCAATTCTCGGTGTATGCCATTGCGTCGCTGATGTACCTGTTTAAAAAACAAAGGGATGCTTTTGGACTGTGCCTGTTCTCGGATAAGATGGACTGGATGAGCCCGGCCCGATCCACATCGGCGCACTTGTTTTACCTGTACGCGCAGCTGGAGAAGAGCTATAATAACCCGAAGCAAAATACAACTACCAATATTTCTACCGTGCTGCATCATTTGGCGGGCGAAATTCACCAGCGTTCGATGGTGATCATCTTTAGCGATATGCTGGAAAATAGCCTCAACCCACAAAAAACACAGGAGCTTTTTGCTGCCATACAGCACCTTAAGTACAAAAAGCACGAGGTGGTTATCTTTAACGTAACCAGCAAACAAAAGGAGCTGGATTTTAATTTTGATAACCGGCCCCATCATTTTGTGGATATAGAGACAGGGGAAGAAGTGCGTGTGCATCCCAATAAAATCCGCGAAAGCTATATCACATCGCTTAAAGAATACCGCCATCAGCTGGAGCTGAAATGTGCCCAGTATCATATTGATATTGTGGACGCTGATATTGAGCAGGGCTACAACAGCATCCTGAACGAATATATGATCAAACGCAACCGGATGGCTTAAGCGGTCGGTTCTATTAAACCTTTTGCCTTAAATCTTATCCGATAGTTAAACGCTTTTATTTAAAAAGATCCGTTAAATGCAGTGCTTAGCCCGATTATTCAGGATAATTTCACCTTGGTTAAGGTTTTGTAAAATTGACAAATCAATTTAGCGCCAATGGTGTTAAATAATAAACTATTTTTTTGATGAGACTTTCTATAGAGAGAAAACCAGTAAGAGTAAATCCCGATCCTAAGCGTGTAATTGCGAGATTCTTTTTTAACGGGAACGATCGTGCTAAGGAAGTTTTGCAAAGGGTAATGGGCATCAGCGAAGAGGTTGCATTTGGCATTGTTTCGCCGTTGTTGCAGGAATATTCTAAACGCCATCGTAACATTACCAGGGTTTTAAACCGCCACTGCAGCAAGTTAAAGCCACTTTTTGAAGAACTGGGTATTGATTTCGACACCCTGACGGTTTATCGTAAGCTCCTTATAGGTTCTTATTTTACCCACGAATATTCTATCGAATCGGCAGCGTTCTTTAATCCTTCCATTGTGGAGGACCCGGATCAAACCGAGCTGGAAGACGGGCAGCGCCGCGTTATCATCAGCTTCAGGGCGGTAGGAGAGGGGCACATTTCCTCTATCACCTTTCGTAGGGCGCTGATCGATAAGAACAATAACATTACCGTTTTGCCTGCCGGGAGCTATATAGATGAGGCGGAGATAGTGCGCAACGCGGTGTACAACAAGAAACTGTTTTTTGATAAGGCTGCCATCACGCAGATCAACATAGATGTGCTGCATGAATTGGAAAGCAAGCTCGACCATCATTTTGAATATTCTAACCTGCGCCGCATCATCCTCGATTCGCAGAAACTACAGGAGAGCGATATGAAGCGCCTGGAATATGATAAGGTGCTTTGGCTGGCCGATTCGTACTATGAAATTGTTTTCTCGCTGGATACGGATATCTCCGACAGGGTGATCTTCCCCATCTCCGAGTACGAGCGTAAAGGTATTGAGGACGCGCGCTTTGTGCAATTCCAAAATGAAGATGGAACCTCTGTTTATTATGCAACTTATACCGCTTATGATGGCGCGCTGATAATGCCCAAGCTGCTGCAAACTACCGATTTTTATAATTTTAAGATCATGCCGCTTTATGGTGCCGGTGCCCAGAACAAAAATTTGGCATTGTTCCCCCGTAAAGTGAACGGCAAATACATGATGATAAGCCGGATAGATGGTTGCAACAACTACATCATGTACTCGGATAAGATAAATATTTGGGAGAAGCCCGTTTTGCTGCAAACCCCCAAATTTAGCTGGGAGTTTGTACAGATTGGTAACTGCGGTTCGCCGATAGAAACAAAGGACGGCTGGATAGTGATCACCCACGGCGTTGGCCCAATGCGCCGCTATGTGCTGGGTGCAAGTCTGCTGAAACTTGACGACCCGGCTGTAGAGATTGGTCGTCTGAAAGAGCCATTATTGATCCCCAACAGCGACGAGCGCGAGGGCTACGTACCAAACGTATTGTATTCCTGCGGTGCGCTCATCCACAATAACAAACTCATCATCCCATACGGTGTATCTGATTCATCAACAGCCTTTGCAGAAGTGGATCTGGATGAACTGTTGAATAAGTTGAAGGCAGACGGCATAGATTAATCTAATGTCTTCACGCATAAAACGGCCATCGCGAACAACGATGGCCGTTTTGGCTTATGAAATTAACCGTTATTTAATTAGAGTCAACTCAACTGTTTTCGAACCCAGCGGCACTACATTCGCTCCTCTTTCCAAAACAAAATTTCCGTTTAACTTATACTGCCCACCTTTTACCGCTTGCTGCATGTGCAAATATGCCTTTGGCGTAAACTCATCAGCTATATTTAAAGTAATTACTACCTTGCCATTAGCCGGGTTATAGCTAATACTTTTAAAAGTACCGGCATCCAATGTAAGCCAAAGACCGGCAGGTGCAATAAATACCCGTTGTGCCGATGCTGTGGTGATATCCACCTTTATCGCACGACTATCCTTTTTCAAATTCCCGCCAAAGGCCAGCCAGCCGAAGTTTTTATGGTGGGTGATATAAGTAGCTGAGTTTACCGCGTAACCAAAAAAGTTTGGCCCGTAATCGCCGGAGAGACCATCTATCTTGAGGGTGGATGGATAAGAATGGAAGGCCGCGGGACCGAAACCATCCTGCGTGATGTTGGCTACCGAACCCATTAAACCGCCATAACCCACACGTAATAAATACAGGTCATCGGGATGACTGCGGTATTCGCTGAGTACCGGGATGGCGTTTAAGCCCGAGCCGTAGTGGTGTAGCTGCCGCTCAATACGGGAGAGCTTGCCGCCGTATAAAAAATCCCAGTACCGGCGCGCAGAACCATTATACCCCCAATGCGGTACGGTTGGCATATAGCCCAGTATGGCGTTAATGGTTACCTCCGCCTTATCGGTATACCCAAAGTAGGCCGACCAGTTGTAAACCTCTTCCTGCCCGGTACTATCCCAGGGCATTTCGCTGCCGAAGGGGTATTGCAGGGTGCGCCAGTGGTCGGCGCGTTTTCGCATTTCTGTTTCTAAGGGGAGCGCCTTATCGCCCCAACCTTCGGCCTTCAGATCCATCAGCAGCAGGTAAAATATGGTTCCTTCCATTTGGCCAAATTGGGCGTAATAAGGGGCCTGCTTTACCATGGCCATGGCCGTTTCGTAAGAGTTGTTCAGATAGAACTGCCAATTTTGTTGTGTAACTAACCCATTGTGATTGCGGGCCAAACGGTACATTACCCAATGCGCCGCCGTAACGTGCGGGTAATTATAAGAGCGGCCAACATCATTGGCGTCCTTGTGGCTCCAGGCAGCCCAGGTTTTCCAGTTGAGGCTGTCGCTATAAGTTCCTTTGGGGATGCTATCGGGCTGGTAATAAAACACGCTTTTCTTCACGCCGTACTTTTGCGGCCCCTCGCTATGTTGAATATTGCCGAACAGCGTGTGGTTCACAAATTCCTGCAGTTTGGCTATTTCGGCCTTATCGGGCTGTACCAGTTG
The DNA here is from genome assembly GCF_004054195.1 of Mucilaginibacter gilvus. Taxonomy (GTDB): domain Bacteria; phylum Bacteroidota; class Bacteroidia; order Sphingobacteriales; family Sphingobacteriaceae; genus Mucilaginibacter; species Mucilaginibacter gilvus. Next base: position 69,893 of record NZ_SBIW01000012.1, read on the forward strand.
TTTCATAATGGCACCCAGCCAGCTACCTGCCCCGCCCTCATCGCTTAGCCCGGCTATCCAAACGCGACTATCCTGTGTAACCTGTTGTTTCTTCTCATAGTCGTAAGTGATAACCGATGGGTTGCGGTGGAAGGTATCGGGTTTATTAAACCATTGCTGGTGGGTAAGAAAGCGGCCATAATCTTTCACCAGGTCATGTTCAGCTTTAACCACTTTATAACTGATGGTTTGGTATAACCCGTCGGTATAAATAATGGTTAAGCGCGCGCGTCCCCATTGCAACCCCTTTACGGTGTAGGCTTGCAGGTTTTTATTTTCGGCGGTAGTTGGGCTAACGCTTAAAGCCCCGTCGGGTTCCACCTGTAAACTCTTCACTTTTTTGCTGTAGTTTAAAAAAAGCTTTGCATCGGTGCCCTGCGACAGCACATACCCCGGTACGCCTACCGCAACGGGGCGGCGCTGCTCAATTAGTTTTTGTTCGATGCCTTTAATAGAAGCGGCCAGTACAAACTGAACACCATACTCCGCCGTTTGGCCGGGTCTTATGTAAACTGAGGTTGGCTTATTCCATGGCTCAGCTTTTTTCCAATCGGTTTCGGCGTAGGCCTTGCTGTGCACCATCCATTCGTAAAAGCCTTCAAAGTCTATACCTTTTGGGGTATGGTCGGTTAATAATGGGTTGTAAGCCTCAAATGGCGAGCGGCCATAGGGCGTCACCAGCAACACCGGGCCTTTGCCGCTCAGTCGGGTAACCTGTAAATAACCCGCGTCCTTACCAATGTATGGGTCGTAAAATACGTTGTGGGCATGGGCCTGTTCCAATTCCTCGCCCTGCAAAATATTATTAAATATCATGGGCAGGCCTAAAGCGCCTATCTCCACCGTATGGCTGCCGGTATTTTTCAACTTGAATAGCAGCACCAAATTGCCGTTAACTACTTGCCAGTAACGTTGCACATTCAGCGGGATGTTGGCTGGCAAGGTAGGCGACAGATCTGCCGCGGCGAGTACCCCCGCCTGTTTTGTTTCTAAAGGAATTACATCGGCCCGGTTGGCGGCAGTGGCGTATTTTGCCCAGGCGGTATCGCCTTCGGTTTTTAAACGCAGGTTGATATCGCCCAAATGATACATGCCGTTGCTGCTGCGCTGTGCCAGGCGCGCGGCGGGGGTATAATCAAAGTCCTTCTCGGTATTAGGTTCCAGTGCGGCAACGGTTTGCGAAGCCTTTACCAATTTAAGGCGGAACGCGGGTGTGTTGAAAGTTAACAGGCCTTTATCCAGGTTGAGGGTAGATGGCCTTTTCTCCAGGTTTTTCCAGGGATCTTGAGCATAAAGTGAGGTGCCGGAAATTAAAGCCAATGCAAGAAACATCTCGAAGAAAACATTACGGAAAGAGCGGTTTGCGGTTTGCATATTACACACGGAAACTAAATAGATAAGTAAATGTACCGCATTATTACCCGGCAAATGATTGGAATTTGCCCTGTTGTAGCTATATGTTACCCAGTAGGACACGCGTTATCAAATAATTGGAATAATTTTTTTGACAGATAGGCTTACTTCCATAGCTTTTTATCTTTTTGATCACTATTTTCTTAAAAAACTGCTGCCCTTTCCTGCTCGTTGGTTTACTGCCTTGCAGGTGATCGGGTGAAACCATAATGCACTTTATAAAAAAATAAGTATAAATGAAGCTTAACGCAGTGTATGTATTTCTGAACAGCCGTGCGCTGCTTAGCTATAAAAGTTGCCGGGATAACCTCATTTTAAGCACATTTAGGATTTTTCCTCCAGAATTATTAATAAACGTTAAATTTTTTTAATGATTAATTAACCGTGTAAAATAAAATCCTTAACAATTCCGATAAACACACATTAGAAGGTTGGCTGGCACACACATTGCATGAACCATTAAGAGCCCTTATTAAACTAATAATGTGGCTGTTAAAAAATACCCCGTGCAAAAATAATTACCAAACAAAATGGATCACTATAGAGAAATAAAAAATAATTTAACCTGGCATAACGAAGGCAAGTTTGAGGTTGAATTAACAAACGGCGTAATTACCCGCCTTAACTTTTGCGAGCCAGGCAAAGGTCCTGATGATACGGGGAAAGCCCTTACATCAACCAGTTACAAATTCCTGCAGGCGGTTCACTCGGCACTGGGTGACCTGTTTACCTTTATTGAGGAGGAAAATAAACGATTGGGTTATAGCTACGCCCGCCCGGCAGATCTGGGTTCTTACAACGAAGAGGTGGTAGAGAAATCTTACATGCAACCCAACGAAACCAAACTGAGACCGCTGATCAATTACGATAATCAGCCGGAGTTGAGCCACCTTACCATTGGCGAAGGCCTGAGGGATATTGGGTAGGTTGGTGAGTAGTGAGTGGAGAGTAGTGAGTGTTTTTTTGCTGCCGCGGTTTTTAACGCATGGCGCGTATAAGGGCCGCTTTCAGCTGACGGAAGTTGGAAGCTTCTGCCATGCCTACCACGAGATGCGCTCTCGCTAATCTCGCGGTAACGGGAATAGCGCTTTATTTTAATATTTGCTGATACAATTTATAATAATCATCCGCCATCTTCTCTGCAGAGAATTGAGAACCGGCCCAGTCACGGCATCTTTGCCGGCTGATATTATTTAGCTGCGATACGGCGTTTACAGCCTCATCTATCGTGTTAACCAAAAAGCCTGTTCTTTCGTGTTGGATCAATTCTGGCATCGAACCTTTGTTAAACGCAATAACCGGCGTACCGCAAAGCATCGCCTCAGCTACACTCATCCCGAAAGGTTCGGCAAAATTAATGGGGTGCAACAGAGCAATGGCCTTACCTAAAAGCTCGTTTCGTTTTTCGGGACCGGCATGGCCAATGTATTTGATCTGCTCGTCCAAATAAGGTTCAACCTTTTCTTTCCAATAATTATCGTCTTGAATAATACCGGCGATCAGTAGTTTCTTTTTTGCTTTTTTGGCTATCTGGATGGCTTCAGCAGCGCCTTTATCGTGGTGAATGCGGCCAAAGTATAGCAGGTAATCTTCCGGCATTTCGGTGAAATTAAAATCGGCGGTGTTTAAGCCGTTATAAACCGTGGCGATGTATTCCAGTTCGGCGCTGCGGTCGGCATTGCTGATGGATACGTAATGGCCGATGGAATTATATTTTTTATAAACTGGTATAATGCGCGGCGACGAAAAACCATGTATGGTGGTAATTATGGGTGTTTTGACCAGCGCGGAATACGTCAGCGGCAAAAAATCGAAATTATTATGAATAATATCAAAGTCCGTCGCCTTTTCCATCAGGTTGCTGATGTGCAGGCACTCTAAAACTTTGGCATCCTGGGTGCGGTCTTCCTCGTAACCTTGCTCGCAAATAGCATCCAGTTTCCCTAAGGTGATAGAATCGCCCGTGGCAAATAAGGTTACCTCAACGCCCAGCTTTATCAAGCTTTCGGCAATGTTTGATGCTACCTGTTCCCAGGGCCCGTAGTGCCTGGGCGGTGTGCGCCAGGCAACGGGTGCTAATATGGCTGCTCTCACGTTAGCAAATCTTTACGTGTTCTTCAATCTTATTATACTCGTACTCCAACTCGAAGGCTTTTAATACGGTTAGATGCGATATCAGGTAAGCCAGCGTACTCTCGGCACCCTGGTTTCGGTTAATTCCGGTTGGCAGCAAACCGTCGCAGCATCCCTTGGTTTCGTGGTCGTAAAGCGGCGCGCGCAAAGTGTTTTCGCCCAGGAACCATTTATAACTCAGGAACATTTTTTCGATATACTGCGGCTTGCGGAAGATCTGGTAAGCCTGAAAATGCATCAGCACCATGGCCATAGTTTCTATAGCCTGCTGATCGAACGTTGGGAACTTGCCTCCGCGGTAGTACCAGCCATCATTACCAACCGGGCTTAAATAGCCGTTTGATAAGGTTAGCTTATCAAGGAACGCCATGGTGGTAAGCGCTATTTTTTTGGCCTCTTCGTTGCCGGTTATTTCGCAGGAATGTAAAAGGGCTAAAGGCAATATAGCGTTATCATAAGTCATGCTTTCCTCAAACCATTCCCAGTCATCACTGCGGGTGTTATTGTAAGCGTCTATCAATGGCTGTGTCATGCGTTTTAATTCCTGTACCATGCCTTCATCGGTTGGGAAAGCCTGCAGATATAAGCTAACACCGATGATCGTATTGGCCAAACCGCGCAAATATCTAAGCGCCTTAAAGTGCGGGTATGATCGGTGGAAAAGCTCCAGCGCAAATTCGCGGTAAGAGTTGCTTGCGGCGCAGCTGATGAGATGGCCAAGCGCCCAAATGGTGCGGCCAAAGGAATCTTCGGTACCTACCTCGTCCAGGTATCGCCTGTCGAAGCTGAGGAAATTACGGAAATTGCCATCATCGGTTTGCATATAGTGAATATAGCTGAGGTAGATGGGCAGTAAACGATAAGCTTCCTGGCTGCCGTTACGCTGGTAGGCCATTAAAGCCATAATAAGCGCACGCGAATTATCATCAACACAATATCCCTCCTTTAAATTGGGGATGCCGTATTTGGCGTGCTGTACAATACCGGTATCATCAGTTAAACGGGTTACGTGCGCCAGGCTAAATTTGGGCAGTACTTCGGGGTCTACAATGCTGTTCTTTAATATCTTGTCGCTAAAATCATGCGTTGCGGCCGCTTCTTGTGCCACTTTGATGAACTCCGAACCGATAACCGGCCAGCGTAAATGCAAGCCGTACTCGTAAGCGTTTTCTTTTAACTCATTCAGCAGAGCATCGTCGTCCAGTAATTCATTAACGGTTTCTGCCAATGCATCGGCATTCTTAAAATCAAAGAGGCGACCACGGTCATCTGCCAGCAGTTCAGTAGCATGCCAGTAAGGGGTTGATACTACGGCTGCTCCTGCGCCAACGGCATAGGATAGGGTACCGCTGGTGATCTGCGCCTCGTTCAGGTATGGAGTTACATATACTTCGGCAGCGGTAAGGTAATCTATCAGTTCATCCTCGGCAACAAACTTATTGATAAAGGCTAAATGCTGTGATACCTTCAGTTGCGCGGCCAGGCTTTTAAGGTGGTCGCGGTATTCTTCGCCCGAGTGTTTAACTACCCCGGGATGGGTGTTGCCCAGCACCACGTACATTACATCGGGGTGTTTCTCCACTATTTTTGGCAGGGCTTTCACTACAGTTTCTAAACCCTTGTTTCGGCTTATTAAACCAAAGGTTAGCATTACGCGGTGGTTTTTAAACGGTGTAAGGCTTTTAACAGGGTTTTCTTCGGGGGCTTCCAGATCGGGTACCCCGTGCTCAATGATCTGGATCTTTTCTACAGGGATCTCGTATATATTCACCAAAAACTCCACTGCCCGTTTACTCATTACAATGATTTTTGACGATTGCTCGGCAATTTCGCGGATGATGATGCGCTGTACATAGCTTGGGTCTTTCAGGATGGTGTGCAGGATAGAGATCAGCGGTTTTTCTAAACGGTTGATGAGCGGCAAAATGTAGATGCCGCTTTCGCCGCCGTAGATGCCAAACTCGTGCTCTAAAATTACCGCGTCTACCGCGCTGGTATTGATATAATTTGCGGCGCGGATGTAATCCTTCTGATGGTTTTGGCGGATCACGTATTTTACATCATCGGGGTATTCGTATTCCTGCAGGTTCTCGGAGTCATTAAGGGCAACCACGAAACCACCTTCCAGCAATGTTTTCCGTTTAGGGAAATTTGCGTTGATGGCGTGCATCAGGTTTTGATTAAACGTGGCAATACCGCATTCGCGGGGCGGATAGGTAGATATATAGGCGATTTTCATAGGTAGATGTTGTGCCGTATGTTTTGTTTTTGTGATACAATTGAACCGTATTGACCCAAAAAATATGCAGTTATGGTCTTAAAAGCCATATTTACGAGTGTAAAAAGCAATATTTACGTGGGCACAACCTATAGTGCATAAACTATACCAATTAACTGGGAATAGATTTTGGTAACCGTGTTTTTACACAGGGATTATAGTAATAATTAAAAATTATGGAGAGAATCTGGAGGTTAGGCCCTTGTATCGGTATGATAATCAATAGCCTCCATAATTACCGCGCAGGCATGGCTGATCTGCTCAGCGGTAATAATTAATGGCGGGGCAATGCGCATAGAGTTGCTGCAATGCAGAAACCAATCGGTAATTACGCCGTTTTCTATACAGCGGTCTATTATTTTTTTGTTCAGGTCGAAGCTTTCAAATTCTACAGCCAGCATCAGGCCTTTGCCGCGAATGCCCTTGATGGACGGGTGAGTAAGCTGTTGATGGAAAAGCTGATTCTTTGCTTCCACACCATCTATCAGTTTATCATTCAGCAGAACTTCCAGCGCGGCCAGCCCTGCGGCGCAGCAAACCGGGTGCCCGCCAAAGGTGGTGATGTGCCCCAATATCGGGTTTTCTTTAAATGCCGACATGACCTCAACCGAAGCAATAAAGGCACCCACCGGCATACCTCCGCCCAGCGCTTTAGCCAACAACAATATATCCGGCACAATCCCAAAATGCTCAAAGGCGAACAGCTTCCCTGTACGGCCAAATGCTGCCTGGATCTCGTCCAGTATCAGCAGCGTGCCAACCTCGGTGCAGCGGGCACGAAGAGCTTGCATATATGCCACATCCGGCACGCGGATGCCTGCCTCGCCCTGTACAGTTTCTACAATAACGCAGGCGGTTTCGGTGGTGATGAATTGCAGATCCTCAGCCTCGTTAAAGCGGATGAAGTTCACACCCGGCAATAATGGGCGGTAGGCCTGCTTAAATTCCTCGTTGCCCATTACACTGAGCGCACCGTGGCTGCTGCCATGGTAAGAGTTGTGCATGGCCACAATTTGCTGCCTGCCGGTAAAACGTTTGGCCAGTTTCAACGCGCCTTCTACCGCTTCGGCGCCGGAGTTGGTGAAGTAAACGGAACTGAGGTTTTGGGGCAGAATGCTTATAAGCTTCTCTGCAAACTTTACCTGCGGGGTTTGCACGTATTCGCCATATACCATCAGGTGCATGTATTTATCAACCTGCTCTTTTATGGCCGCTATTACCTGCGGATTGCTATGCCCCAGGTTACTTACACCAATGCCGGAAATAAGATCGGTAAAGGGCTTGCCTTCCTGATCATAAATATAAACGCCTTCGGCACGCTCAAACTCCAGCAGCAGGGGGAAGTTGGTGGTTTGGGCGTTGTTGTTTAAAAATAGCTGGCGAAGGGTAAGCATGGGGCAAAGGTAAAAATAGTTTGGTTGATTGTGAGCTTTTGGGCGTGAAGGGGGCTTGTGCGATTCCTTCCTTGGGGAAGGGGGTTTCGCCGTTTGTGCTTTTATAAGCACGTGTGGGTTCTTTAGTGCTTCGTTAGGAGCGATATGTGGTTGTGGTTTGGCCCGTGGATGTTACTTTTCTTTTCCGCAAATAAAAGTAACCAAAAGAAACTCCCGGCTGCGCCCTGTTCTATGAAGGATCGTGCTTTAGCAGTGCCTGTAGTTGCCGAACAGGCCAAGGCCGATTTAAAAACGGGCTTCGTTAGGTCTGCGTGCTATTTCAATCAAAATCATGAAAATTCTTTAATCCCCAAAATCATCCTCAGAAACCCGCGATAGGGATAGGAACGGAAACCCCGGAATGAAGTGCTGCTTCTATCAGCAGCATGGAATGAGGAGTTGCAGTGCATAGCCCGGCCCGCAGGCATCGCCATTGTCTGAATCAGAATTTTCTGAATTAAAGAATTTTCAGAATTTAAAACAATGACCCGGTCGTGGCATTCCCTTCTAACCCCTAATTAACTTACCTCAAACCTAAACCCACAAACTCTACCAAACTAACCGTCATTTTTATTATTTTCGCACCCTCACATGCGCAATTAATAAAATGGACTATCAATTTAAGGATATAGAGAAAAAGTGGCAGCAGTTTTGGGCGGATAACCACACCTTTAAAGCCGAAAATAAAACCAATAAACCCAAGTACTACGTGCTGGATATGTTCCCTTACCCAAGTGGTGCGGGGCTGCATGTTGGCCACCCGCTGGGCTATATAGCTTCTGATATTTTTGCGCGTTATAAACGCTTAAAAGGCTTTAACGTATTGCACCCGATGGGGTACGATAGCTTCGGGCTACCGGCCGAGCAGTACGCCATACAAACCGGGCAGCATCCATCGGTTACCACCGAGGATAATATCGCCACCTACCGCCGCCAGTTGGATCAGATCGGTTTCTCGTTCGACTGGAGCCGCGAGGTGCGTACCAGCAACGCGGGTTATTACAAATGGACGCAGTGGATCTTTATGCAGCTGTTTAACAGCTGGTATAACAAAGAGGCCGACAAAGCGATATCGATTGCCGAATTGGTTGCGCATTTTGAAAGCAAAGGCAGCACCGGCATCAACGCTGTGTGCGACGAAGAAATACTAAGTTTTACCGCTGATGAGTGGAAAGCATTTACCGAACAGGAACAACAAGCCGAACTATTAAAATACCGCCTAACCTACCTGCGCGAAAGTACCGTTAACTGGTGCGCCGCCCTGGGTACCGTACTGGCTAACGACGAGGTAAAAGACGGCTTTAGCGAGCGCGGCGGGTACCCTGTGGAGCAAAAGAAAATGATGCAGTGGAGCATGCGCATCACTGCCTATGCCCAGCGTTTACTGCAAGGTTTGGACACCATTGACTGGCCCGAGCCTTTAAAAGAAATGCAGCGCAACTGGATCGGCAAAAGCGTGGGTGCATCTGTTAGGTTTCCGATAGCCTCACCTAAATCCTCTCCAAAGGAGAGGACTTCAGAAGAAAGCGCAGCTACCTCCCTCTCCTTTGGAGAGGGTCGGGGTGAGGCTAACTACATAGAGGTTTTCACCACCCGTGTAGATACCATCTTTGGAGTTACGTTTGTGGTTTTGGCGCCGGAGCATGAACTGGTAGCAAGCCTGACCACGCCGGAGCAAAAAACCGCCGTGGAGGAGTACATTGCCAAAACCAAAAAGAAAAGCGAACTGGACAGGATGGCTGATACCAAAACGGTATCGGGCGCTTTTACGGGTAGCTATGTATTAAACCCGCTGAACGGCGAGAAGATACAGCTTTGGATAGCCGATTACGTATTGGCTGGCTATGGTACCGGTGCCGTAATGGCCGTACCAAGTGGCGACCAGCGCGATTACCTTTTTGCAAAGCATTTCGATTTGCCGATAGTGCCTATCATTGATATACAAAATATAGAAACCGAAGCCGACCCGACCAAGGAAGGTACATACATCAATTCGGACTTTATGAACGGCCTGGATTACAAGGCTGGCACCGCCGCCGTAATTGCCAAACTGGAAGAGGTTGGCGCGGGCAAAGCGAAGGTGAACTTTAGAATGCGCGATGCCATTTTTGGCCGCCAACGTTACTGGGGCGAACCGGTACCGGTTTATTTTAAAGATGGCTTGCCTTACCTGATAGAAGAAAGCGAACTGCCGTTGATATTGCCCGAAATTGATAAATACCTGCCAACCGAAACAGGCGAACCACCTTTGGCCCGTGCTGCGGGTTGGAAATACACCTCCCTCTCCTCTGGAGAGGGCCGGGGTGAGGCTACCTACGAGTACGAACTGAGCACCATGCCTGGCTGGGCAGGCAGCAGCTGGTACTGGTACCGCTACATGGATGCCCAAAATGATGCTGAATTTGCTTCGGAAGAAGCCATAGAATACTGGAAAGCGGTTGATTTGTACATTGGCGGTAGCGAACACGCTACCGGTCACTTGCTGTACAGCCGTTTCTGGAACAAGTTTTTAAAGGATATTGGTAAAACACCCGAGGAAGAACCGTTTAAAAAACTGATAAACCAGGGGATGATACAGGGGAGGAGTAATTTTGTGTACCGCCTTATTGATGAAGAAGGTAAGGGCACAAACACCTTTGTTTCCCATGGGTTGATCAAGGAACACAATACTTCACCAATACACGTGGATGTGAACATTGTTGAGAACGATGTGCTTAACCTGAATAAATTTAAAGAGTGGAGGCCGGATTTCGCAGACGCGGAGTTTATACTCGAGAATGGCAAATACGTTTGCGGGGTTGAGATTGAAAAGATGTCTAAACGATACTACAACGTTGTGAATCCGGATGATTTGGCTCAGCGTTACGGCGCCGATACTTTACGCATGTACGAAATGTTCCTTGGTCCGTTAGAGCAGAGCAAGCCCTGGAATACCAACGGTATTGAAGGTGTGTTTAAATTTCTGCGTAAATTCTGGAGATTGTTTCATGATGCGGACTGGAACTTTACCGTAAGCAGTGCCGAGCCTAACAAAGCGGAGCTAAAATCATTACACAAGATCATCCAAAAGGTGGAGCAGGATATCGAACGTTTCTCGTTCAATACTTCCGTATCCAGCTTTATGATTGCGGTGAATGAGCTTACCGACCTTAAATGTAACAAACGCGCCATCCTGCACAATATGGTGATCATCCTGGAACCATACGCGCCACACATTTGCGAGGAGCTTTGGGTAATGCTGGGCGAACAGGCCGGCACCTTATCTTATGCAGCTTACCCAACATTTAACCCGGCCTATTTGGTGGAGGATGAGTTTAGCTACCCAATATCGTTCAACGGGAAAATGAAAACCAACGTAAGTTTATCATTAAGCCTGAGCAATGACGAGATTGAAGCCGCTATCCGCTCACACGCCGACGTACTAAAATACCTCGACGGCAAAGCCCCTAAAAAGGTTATTGTAGTAAAAGGCAGGATTGTGAATATTGTGGTGTAAAAAAGTAGCGATGGGTTCAAGCTCATCGCTACTTTTTATATACAGGCAACCGATCATTTAAAAAGGTAGTCATGTTGAACTTGTTTCAACATCCCACGGGAGGGGTAACTACCTCGCTTAACCGATTGCGCAGCTAATCACTTTGCATGTGGGGTGCCGAAATAAATTCACATGACGACGGGTTCATTGCTATTAAACACTCCAATAACAAAGCGCTTTTTCAATGACCCAGCCCAAACACATCCACCAAGTAGATTACATCCGCGCTATTGCCTGTGTTGGTGTAACACTGTTCCATTTGGGCGGGAAGTCGCTTCCGGGATTAAAGTATGCCTGGTTGTGGATTTACATGTTTTTCCTGCTCTCGGGCTTTATCATTTGCAAGGCCATTCCTAAAAATTATATCTGGCGCATGGCGCCAACGTTTATAGCAAAACGTGTCAGCCGTATAGAACCACCGTATATTTTATCAATTGCATTAGTGCTATTGTTAAACCTAATTTATACACGGCTTGGCTATTTGCAGGAAATTAAGCCCGATTGGCCAAATCTACTGGGGCATTTGGCATACCTCAACAATTTTAACGGTAACAATTATGTTAACCCGGTATACTGGACGCTCGGCATCGAATTTCAGTTTTACTTGTTTGTGGCGCTGGCCTTCCCGCTCGTCAATAGCAAATGGGGCGCTTATTTCCTGTTGGCATTAAGCATTGTATCGTATTTTGTGCATCTCCCCTGGTCGACAATGTTACCCATGTTCCCTGTTTTTGCTTTGGGCATGTTATATTTTCTGTACTCTTCCAAACAAATAAAGCCTTTATTGGCATTGCTCATCAGCCTTCCTATCATTTATATCAGCTGCTTTAATTCTGGCTGGCGCGAAACATGCACGGCATTGTTTGCACTTTTATTACTGGCACTGCCGCTAAAAGCAAACGGTATAATTAAGTTTTTTTCTACCATTTCTTTTTCACTATACCTTACTCACGATACCATTGGCAGCAACCTGGTTGTATACATGGGGCAAAGCCTGCCAAAAACACTGCCTTTTAAGGCGCTGGAGTTTGGAACGGGCATAATTGTGAGCATCGTTTTCGCCTGGGTGTTCTATTTAGCGGTAGAAGCCCCCTTCCTGAAGCTCTCAAAACGCATTGTTTATAGTTGATTATCAGCTTAGTGTAACATATACATTACAGTTATTAATATTTTACAAAAAAGGTTGAATTGCTTGTAACATTTTATCCATTTTCGCCTCCAATTACGAAAATGAACTAATATGAGACGTATAATTTTACTTTTAATAATAATTTGTGCTTCATTTACAGCTAATGCCCAGTTTGGCGTTGGCGGTGGTGGCGGCTCATCTATACTCGGGAAGATAGCCGGTACGGTTATAGATTCCCTAACTAAAAAACCGGTTGACTATGCTACTATCAGCGTATTTAAAAGCGGTGGTACTGTGCCTATCAACGGTGTTTTAACCGACGAAAAAGGAAACTTTAAGCTTGATAACATCAAATCTGGCAGTTACAAGATCACCATATCTTTCTTAGGTTATAAAACCAAAACTATCGACCCGGTTACCACCACGGCCTCAAAACCGGATGCTAACCTGGGAAGCCTTATTTTGCCGCCAAGCGCACGTGCTTTAAAAGAGGTACAAATTGTTGGGCAGCAGGCGCTGATAGAAAATAAGATTGATAAGATAGTTTACAATGCCGAAAAAGACCTTACCGCCGCAGGTGGTACCGCTACCGATTTGTTATCTAAAGTACCTTTGGTTGCTGTAGATATTAACGGTAACGTATCTGTACGTGGCGATAACAACGTTCGCGTACTTATCAATGGCAAGCCATCGGGCGCGACAGCGGCCAGCTTAAGCGATGTATTAAAATCTATTCCGGCCAGCCAGATCAAAACCATCGAGGTGATCACCTCGCCATCTGCCAAATACGATGCGGAAGGATCGGCAGGGATCATCAACATTATTACCAAGCAATCAAACGTTTCGGGTTTAAGCGGTGGTATTAATACTGGTTTTGGTACACGCCAAAATAACAGTAACTTAAATTTAAACTATAATAAAAACCGTTTTAACTTTAATACCAACATAGGCGGTAACGCGTCATGGCCGCAAAACACAAAAAACGCCTCCACTTACGAAAACTTCGCGCATCCTGATCTTTCTACCTCATCTGTAGGTACGGGAAGGCTTACCAGGCACGCGCTTGTAGGGTCGGTTGGTGCAGGTTACCAGTTCAATGGTTTTAATAATATTAACACCACGTTTAAGTTTAACCAGATAAGCTTTGGTAATACATCCATAAACGATATAACGGCAAAGGCCCCGTATAGCAGCAACTCGGTTTCAAACAATAAGATAGATGGATTTGACTGGAACCTGGATTATACGCACAAATTTAAAAAAGAAGGCAGCGAGATCTCTTTCTCAACCCAATGGAGCCATAATTCGGGTATAACCAATTACATCAACTTGTATACAGCGGTACAGCCAAACATCAAAAACAATATTGACGGTAAAAGCAATGAATACACGGTACAGGCCGATTATGTATTGCCTATAAATAAGGTATTTAAGCTGGAAGCAGGTGGTAAGAGCATCTTCAGGAGGATAAACAGCACGTCTGATTTTTACGATTATACCGGTAATCAGTTTATAATCAGCGCTGCTAATTCAAATGTTTATAAATATAACCAAAACGTATTAGCTGGTTACTCAGTGCTTACCACTACTTTGCCCAAAGGCTGGTCGTTATTAACCGGTTTCAGGTTAGAGAACACGGATATCCACGGCGAGCCGTTTAACGCGAACCAAAGCCTTCCTCCGTTCGATCAGAATTATAACACCTATGTACCAAGCTTAACCATTCAAAAGAAACTAAACGCGTCAAACACTATAAAGCTGGGTTACTCTAAACGTATTACCCGTCCAAGTTTGCAATTCTTAAACCCCTTTGTTAACAAAAGTAATATACTGGCCCAGCAGGTGGGTAACCCTACGCTTAACGCGGAAGTATCGCAAACGCTCGAACTTGGGTTAAACAGCTTTATTAAAACCTCCATCGTAAACGTGTCTGTGTATTATAAACGCACTTCGGGTTTAATAGAGGGTATTGCTGATACCATAACCGTAAAAACTAAAGATCCTATAACTGGTTTAGACAGGTCGCAGGGCGGTACCCTTACTACTTTCCAAAACGTTGGTAACAATAATTCGTTTGGCGGTAGCTTTTTTGGTACTATTAACCCAATAAAAGCCATAACCATTATTGGTAGCGTAAATGCTTATACTTACAAGCCCGATCCAACAGGCAGGTTCCTGCAAGATCAGAGCCAGAATGGTACTTACATACAATATGGTGGTTTTTTAAGAGCCAGCGCTACATTGCCAAATAACTTTATAGCAGAAGCTTTTGCCTTCGGTAGTTCATCGCGCCGCACCATACAGGGCCAAACGCCAACCTTTAGCATCCTTGGTTTTGGTGTAAAAAAACAATTGATTAAAAAGAAAATGTCTATCGGTGTAAACATCATCAGTCCGTTTGCAGAATATAAAGGTTTTAACTCTAAAACCGAGGGCAAAGATTTCAGGTCGAGCACTTCGTTCCAGTTACCTTTCCGTTCATATGGTGTAACGTTTAGCTACAGCTTTGGTAAGCTAAGCTTTAGCCAGCCTAAAAAGAGCGGCGTGAACAACGATGATATGAAACAAGGCGACCAGGGTATGGGCGGCGGTGGCGCACCAGCCGGCGGCCGATAGGTTGTTGGATCAAGAGTCAAGAAACAAGACGAAAGTTATATTACAAAAGCGAGCCTTCCGGTAAAACGGGAGGCTCGCTTTGTTTGTATTGGAGCCTTTGTAGCTACCGCGAATTTTCAACTCGTGGTACGCAGCGAGCAGCGTTCAACTGCAATTTAATTTAAGCTGCAGCAATTTTTTTCTTTTTTCTTACCCCTTGATTCTATCCTTTACTCCGCAGCAACGTTAATCCCTATCTGCTTCAGCAACAGCGACGCGTTGAAGGTTTTGCATTCGCCGTGTTTTATCTTGTAGTCAAACAGCATTTCGCCGCCGATAACCTGTATGTCAAAATAATAATTACGGATGTAAGCTGGGTATTTATCTTCCAGTCGAGCTATCTGCAGGTCGTGTGTAGCCACCATGCCCACGCCTTTTTTGGCGATGAGTTGCTCTATTACAGCCTTGCTACCCAGGTACTTATCTACGGAGTTGGTGCCGCGCAGCATCTCGTCTATCAGGAAGAAAACCCTGCTTTGGTTCTCCACAGCGGCAAGGAGCATCTGTAGCCGGTCCAACTCTGCCTTAAAGGTAGATGTGCTTTCGTTCAGGCTATCTTTAATGCGCATGTAGGTCACCATGGTAATAACTGATACTTCCATCGCCCCGGCGCAAACCGGTGCCCCAGCCAGCGCTAAAACGGTGTTAATGCCAATGGTGCGCAGGAAAGTGCTCTTGCCAGCCATGTTGCTGCCGGTTATAATATCAACGCTAAAGGCATTGTTTAGTTCATAATCATTATCAACCCGCTTGCCACGGATAAGCGGGTGGGCTATGTTTTTGGCAGTCAGGGTATAACCTTTGGTATCAGCAATAATAGGGTAGGTCCAGTCCGGGTAGTTGATGGCGGGTACGGCAAGGCTAATGAGGGCTTCAAACTCTGCAATCACATCAAAGGCGGTTTCAAAATTCTCGTGGTTGGCCTTCTTCCAGGCCTCAATGGCCATCAGCTGGCGTATATCCCATATAAAAATGGCGTTCAGCAGCACCATCAATATCATATTGAGGCGGTAGTTGAGTTTATTGATAAGCAGGGATAGCTGTTTTATCTGAGCAGAAACTACCTGTCCGTTGGCGTCTTTTAGCTTTTTGCTGATGTTTTGGGTGTAGTCGGCGTTCCACTCCGCTTGCTCTATATTTTGAAAACCCAGCACAAAATGCTGGAGGGCGGTATCTATTTTACCGGCTATCAGGTCGGTTTTCTGCACTATTTTAGTTCGTGTGGAAGCCTGCCGGTAGTTGAACCACATTACGGGCACTACCACATACAATATGGGCGTATAAAAGTACCCGGCAACCAGCATAGCCATCAATACAAATGGCGCTGCCTGGCTGTATGCGCGCAAAAATTTTTCGTTATCAAGTTCTACCGGCGTTTTCAAGAAGGTGATGAGGTTGGTAACCTGGTCGCGGTGCTGTTTCAGCGAGAAAAGCAGGTTGGCCTGAAAGGTTAGCTTCCATTCGGCTTTGGCGGCAAGCTCTTTTACCGCTTCCTGGCGGGAAAGGATCACCTCCTTTTTTTCGGGGGCCAGTAGCCAGTTGGCCAGTTTGTTATTCCCCTGCGAGGTAGCGCCCCGGTTAATGAGTTGAAACAGAGAGCCCTTGCCAAAAATATCCAGGTCGCCGGTGTAATGGTGCTTATCGTTTGCAAACCAGCTGCCATCCGGGTACATGTTGCTGTGGGCTGCTATGCTTGCGGCTTCGTTCTCGTTCACCTTTTTAAGGTCGAGGTAATACTTTTTGGCGGTCTCAAATTCGTTTTGTTTTCCCACCAATTTGGCAAACACAAAGCCAAGCACCAATAAGGCGGCTACCAGTATCAGGATATTGTCCTGGCTCACGGTTAAAACAATGGCCACGATAAACAAAGCAAAGATGCCTAAACGGTAAAGAGAGTAGGTATTTGCTTGTGTGGCAAAGTTATCTGCCTGTTGTTGGGCAAGCGCTGCGGCCTGTGTGTGCTGGGTTAAAATATCCTGTTCCATTAGCTGTTGTAAAACCTTAATTTTGGGATGTTTTACAAGTTTTCAATTTTACAACAAATACGCAACATTTAGCGCCTCTAATGAAGATCACTTTTATAACCGTTGGCAAAACCGAAGATGCTTATTTAAAAGAGGGCATAGAAAAGTATGTGAAACGGCTAAAGCACTATACCAAACTGGAACTGGCCGAGATCCCCGAGCTAAAAAATACCAAGGCCCTTACCGAAGATCAGCAGAAAACAAAGGAAGCTGAGCTCATCCTTAAAAAAGTTACCCCGCAGGATCACCTTATTTTGCTGGATGAGGCCGGGCAGGAATTCACCTCCGTGCAGTTTGCCAGCTATTTAAATAAGCGCGCCATCGGTTCGGTAGCCAGCCTGGTGTTTATAGTGGGCGGCCCCTACGGGTTCGACCAATCTGTTTACCAGCGCGCCAATGATAAAATATCTCTCAGCCGCATGACGTTCTCTCACCAAATGGTCCGCCTGTTTTTTGTGGAGCAGCTGTACCGGGCATTTACCATTATTAAAGGAGAGCCGTATCATCACCAATAGCTTGATTTGAAGATGAGTGAATTTGAAGATTTGAAAATTGAACTCAGCCATTTTCAAATCTTCAAATTCCCTAATTTTCAAATCAATTAAATACCTTTACACCATGCACAGTCACGACCACTCTGGCCATCATCATCACGACCACGCCCCCAAGCTGGATCAGTTGAATACCGCCTTTATCTGGGGAATTGTATTAAACTCGGGTTTTGTGATTGTAGAGGTAATAGCCGGATTGATCAGCGGTTCGTTATCCCTGCTAACAGATGCCGGGCATAACCTGAGCGATGTGGCCTCGCTTGCCCTGGCGCTGCTGGCTTTTAAAATGAGCAAGGCAAAATCGAACAGTAAATACACCTACGGCTATAAGCGCTCCACTATTATCGTGTCGTTTTTTAATGCTGTTATACTTTTTGTAGCAGTTGGTTTTATTGTTTATGAGGCGGTACTGCGCTTTTTGCATCCGGAGAATGTTACCGGTACCACTATTGCCTGGGTGGCCTTTTCGGGTATTGCCATTAATGGTTTTACCGCCTGGCTGTTTGTTAAAGATAAAGATACCGACCTGAACGTAAAAGGTGCCTACATCCACATGGCAGTGGATGCCATCGTGTCGCTTGGCGTGGTAATATCGGGCGTTATCATCTACTTTAGCCATTGGTATTGGGTAGATAGTGCTGTGAGCATTATTATTGCCATAGTGATATTAACCGGCACCTGGAGCCTGATGAAAGATAGCCTGCGCCTGGAAATGGACGGCGTACCCAAAGAAATGGACCTTGCCAAAATTAAGGCCGAACTGAAGAAAGCAGAAGGCGTGGTAGATGTACACCACATGCACGTTTGGGCCCTCAGCACCACCGAGAATGCCCTTACCGCCCACCTGGTGGTAAAGCCAGAGGACATGACAAACTTCGATAACATTAAGCACGACCTGCGCCATCGCCTGGAGCATCTATCTATCAGCCACAGCACTTTCGAGCCGGAGTTTGAGGACGAGGAATGTAAGCAGCCCAAGTGCTGATAAAAATAATCTAAGCTAATTAAAACACATGAGCACCAACAGAAGAAAATTTATAGCCACCGCAGCAACAGTAGTTGCCGGTACGGCGGTAGCATCGGCTGCGCCGTTAGCAGAATTAGACCCTAAATACCCTATCCTTCACCATGCCTTATTTTGGTTGAAGAACCCGGGCTCTAAAGAAGACCGCGATATGCTGGTTGCCGGCGTAAAAAGCCTGGTTAAAATACCCATGATAAAAGAACTGCGTGTAGGCGTGGTAGCAAGCACCGAAAAACGCGATGTGGTAGATAACAGCTGGGCCGTATCAGAAGTAATGCTCTTTGCAGACCTCGCCAGCCAGGCCGCCTACCAAAGCCATCCTATACACCAGCAATTCATTAAAGATCATAGCCACCTTTGGGAAAAGGTTATTGTTTATGATGCGATAGACGCGTAGGCGAAGATAATTAACAGCAGCCACATTGTTGGTGACAAGATATTGACACCATATCGTAATTTGTAAAAATTTGATTATGAGTTATTTATAAATGTTCACGGTGTTCATATGTGCGGCGTGAACACTTTATGGTTGTTTTTTGGCGACTTACACGCAGCAAAAAAAAAAGAGGCTGTATCAAAACCAATATGATACAGCCTCTTTAAATAGTAAAAAATTCCTTATGCTTTTTTAGCAGCAGGCTTTTTAGCTTTAGCTTTTGGGGCTTCTTCTACTGCAACTGCTTCCGCAACTTCTTCTTCTTTAACAGGTTCAGCTGCTACCGGTGCAGTTGGCAGCTCTTCGCTGAACAAAGGTAGATCCTTTAATAGCAGGAACCAGTTGATGATCTTCTTCATGTCGCTTGCGTACACTTTTTCCTCATCATGGTCGGGCGCTACTTCGCGGAAGAAGTTGCGCATTGCTTTGCCATCATCCTTTACACCAGGTACAGTGGCGGAGGCTTTCATGCGTTCAAATACGTCAACCAGTTTAATATCCTCTTCCAGTCCGAAGATGGTGATCTCGTTCAAAGCGGCCAGCTTAGCGGTGCTTAAGTTAGCTATCAGCTTGGTTTTTTGCTCATCAAGGCTTTCTAAAACATAGCCGGTTTTGTTTTGCGCAAGCGCTTTCCATAAACCCGGTTTGCCCGATACCGCAACTATTCCCTGTAAATTCATTTTATTTAGTTATGGGTTTTGAGTGATAAATTTTGAGCCCTTATCACTCAAAACTCACCACTCAAAACTATTTAATCTTCTAACACTTCTACACCTAAAATTTTATCGCCCTGGCGTATATCGTCAACTACGTCAACGTTTTCTACAACCTTACCAAATACGGTGTGGTTGCGGTCTAAATGCGCGGTGTTTGCACGGCTGTGGCAAATGAAAAATTGTGAGCTACCTGTGTTGCGGCCTGCGTGTGCCATTGATAACACACCACGATCGTGGTACTGGTTTTCGCCCGTTAGCTCGCAGTCAATTTTGTAACCTGCGCCACCAGCACCAGTGCCGGTTGGGTCGCCACCCTGAACCATAAAGTTAGGGATAACGCGGTGAAAAATAACGTTATCGTAAAAGCCCGATTTAGCCAGCTTTAAAAAGTTAGCTACAGTGTTTGGTGCATCTTTATCGAAAAACTCAACGGTCATGTCGCCTTTTTCGGTTTTAATAATTGCTTTGCTCATAATTATTTTAAATAGGGTGCAAAGTTAATCATTTGAGGTGAAAGGTGAAAGGGGGTAGATTAAGGTTAAAACGAGAAGTTAAGGTAAAAGGTAAAGGGTGCGAACTTTTGATTTTTCTTTCTGTGGGGCGCACCCTTTGGGCCGGGCTTTCAGCTCATACGAGTACAAGGCATTAGGCTCAGGGCCGGTATCCGCGCCAATCCCTTGCGCAGTGTTGTCTGAATTCTGATAACTTGAATTAAATAATTGCAGAATAAACTAAATAATGCAGTCGCTATTTAAACTTTGTGAAGATGATAGAAATGGCTTTATCCTTTGGGTCATATTTAAAATCGGCATTTAAATAATCCAACTGTTGGTGTTCATTTATAGCTTCCGTTGGGTTTTTGGAGAATTTACCGGAAGGGCCGTAAAACCAATCTAACCCACTTTTCCCGGCAATGCTTACCACGAAATACGACATCCGCATATATTGAAGCTTATTTACATCATGTTCTGTAGTGAAAGCGAAAGTAAACCTCGCGGATTGGAGATCCTTGTCGTCGCCAATTAATTGCACTGTTGATTTATAATTATCCACCCCGATATAATTATCCAAGCCGTTTACTTTTTTTTCTGTTTTAAATACCATTAAGCTATCAGAAGAAATAATTAGTGAGATAAGATTAGTCCGGGTTATTTGGAAGGCGCCCACAACTAATTCCCTTACAGTAGGCGGATCGCCTTGTTGCTGCGCCTTAGTGGAGCCAACAAAGCCAAAGAAAACTGCAATGATAAATACGGCTTTAAATAAGGATTTGGGTCGATTCATGTCTTGGCGTTAGTAATCCCAAAGTAAGCAAAATGAACTAACCAATTTATATGGTTGTAATACATTTATTGTTTAATCGTTACATTTGGTAATCATCAAGCAAATCAAAGTGATCAAACCACTCTATAAATACGTTTTAGCTTTTACATTTCTCCTTTTGCCTTTCTTAGTAACGGCGGCCTCCATTCTTATCCCAATGGATGAGGAGCAAAAAGACCACCTGAAATCGTACGGAATAGCTTTTTGGGTATTAAAGAACCAGCAGGAAGTTGATTGGCTGCTAAACTACCGCGGTGGCAGCTTTATGATGAAGTACGATAAGAACATTGAGGATGAATGTAAGATTCGTGGTGTAAGCTACCAGGTAATTGCCGATGCCGCAGCCACGCAGATCATCACCGAAGTAAGCGACCCATCTGTTAACATGGACCTGGTAAAGCTGCAGAAAGCGCCTAAAATGGCCGTGTATTCGCCAAAAAGTAAGCTGCCCTGGGATGATGCCGTTACCCTAGTTTTAAAATACGCCGAGATCCCCTACGAGGTATTGTACGACGAAGAAGTAATAAAAGGCGACCTGCCTAAATACGACTGGCTGCATCTGCACCACGAGGATTTTACCGGACAGTTCAGCAAGTTCTATGCAGCGTACCGTTACGCGCAATGGTATAATGATGATGTGAAATCGCAGAACGCGATGGCCAAAAAGCTGGGCTTTCAAAAGGTATCGCAAATGAAATTGGCTGTTGCCGAGCATATCCGCGATTTTTGCGCGGGCGGCGGCTTCCTGTTTGCCATGTGCAGCGGTACCGATACCTTTGATATCGCTCTGGCATCCTCCAATACCGATATCTGCGGCCCAATGTTTGATGGCGATGCCGTTGACCCCGCAGCCCAAAACAAGCTTGATTATACTCAAACCTTCGCTTTCCAGAATTTTCAGCTGGATATGAACCCCGAGTCGCACCAGTTCAGTAATATTGATGTAACGCCAACCCGGCAGGTTGAACGCACGCGTGATTTCTTCACCCTGTTCGATTTTTCGGCCAAGTGGGATGTGGTACCAAGTATGCTCACTCAAAACCACGATAAGGTGATCAAGGGCTTTATGGGTCTCACTACCGCTTTTAATAAAAACCGTTTAAAGCCCGGTGTTACCATCATGGGCGAAATGAAAACAGGGAACGAGGCCCGTTACATCCACGGCGAATTTGGCAAGGGCCAGTGGACCTTCTACGGCGGGCACGACCCCGAAGATTACCAGCACGCCGTTGGTGATCCGCCCACCGACCTTAAGCTCCACCCCAATTCGCCGGGTTACCGGTTAATACTGAATAACGTGCTATTCCCGGCAGCCAATAAGAAGAAGCAGAAAACGTAGGCGAGCCCCCAGCCCCCTGAAGGGGGAGTTTTTTGAAACGCTTGAGGCCCAACTAAATCACTTAGTTGGGCCTTGTTTTTTGTCCTGATTTCTTGTATCTAAATCCTGCTCCCCCTTCAGGGGGCTGGGGGGCTTTTAATTATAAAACGTCCACGCCACGCCGAATTTTAAAGCGGCATCCTGTTGCGGGTAGCGGTTCACGGTATAATAACCTTTAGTGAACAGACCTTGGTTGGCGTAATCGTACTGGATGAAAATATTGGTGCGCTGCAGCGTGGCTTTAAAAAAAACGCTGGCAATAGGGTAGGAGGTAAAGGTTACGTTTGCACCATTGTAAAACTGGCCCAGGCCAACCGCGTAGGACGGCGCTGTGTAAGCGGTATTGTAACGCAGGCTTACTCCGTATTCAGATTTAAGCACCTCAAACAGGGTTGAATTGTGGTAGATGCTGCTGTAGGTGTAAACTTCGGGCGTGCGCAAAAGAGTTAAGTTATCTGATTTTTGGTAAACCACATAATTATCAAAGTGGAACTTATGCCAGGTGAGGTTTTTGCCCACGCTTAGCTTAAGCATATTAATACTGCTGCCAAACTGCTGTGGCGCAGCATCAACCCCACCATTGGATGCTGCAAAATACAGGTAATCGGTTATTAAAAAGTATTCGGCCTTCAGATCGAGTTTTAGCAGGTCGTTAACATAGTTAAACGATAGGTTGGTTATCTTCTGGTTATTTAAATCGGTATGGAAGATATAGTGATTGCTTATCCAGTCGGTATAAATGAGCCCAGGCGAGCTACTTTGGAGGTAAGCGCCCAATACAATCCTGCCGGCTTTTTTACCACCCGCGAGGGTAAGTTTTGCATCATATAGCAGGTCGCCAAAATCGCGGCCCTGTACTATCTGCTTAATATCCCCATCCAGGTTTATCCTGTCGCTAAAGCGGTAGCCAAGGCGTGCCTTCAGCGTAATGTTTTGAAAAGTTGAGTTTTGCATCTTAGACGGTCTCAACACCTTACGGCCAAATTCATTGAGGGTGGTATCGCTCACAAACTGACTGTATTTGTAAAAATCCTGCGTTAGCCCTACATCAAGCTTCAGTTCATTCTTCACCATTTTTAATGATTTTCCCCTCAGGTAAAAACTGTAGGAGAAATCGTTTTGCAGGTGTACAACGTTAAGGGAATCGCGCGAGCGGCCTGCACTGAAATAATAATCGGGAAACACGCGGTAGGTATCCAGATCGTTTTGCAGGTAGTTGTATTTACGCGTGTTGTAGTAAAAAGTATAAGCAACACGTTGAGTGGGCAAAACATTGGTGCTTCCTGTGCCTTTTTTAAGGCTGTCAATATGCCCGATGTAGTAAAATTGCTTGATGTAAAAGCCGGTGTTTTTCCAGTCGCTGTAGCTGCTGGGCAGTTTAACCGGCTGTGTGGTCTTATTAAATGTAAGCGTATTAAACACATCATCCTCTACCAGCGAACCGGTCTCGGGTGTTTTAAGGTTGTTAAAGAGTATATTGGCCAACATGTTATAGCGTTGGTTAACCGAGTGGTACCAGGAGAAAAAGCCGGCATTAAACCCGCTTACGTTTTGCTTTAATACGTTATTGCTGCTGTAATACCCGCGTGAGCCATTAAAGTTGAGGATGAACCCAATGTTCCAGTTGGGTTTAACGTTTTGGGTGTGCAGGGTTTTAAAATACTGCTCCTTGGTGCTGCCGAGTGTATTTGACAGCGAGAGTAACGTGTAGGGTACCCGGGCATTAAAATAATTCATATCCTGCGGGTTTACCAGGTAGGCATCAAGGGCGTGCATCCCTTCATCAAAGCCTATGGTTTTACGCGGGTTAAAAAGGAGGTCGCGCTGAGGGGTGCCCAGGTAGCCTAAATGTACTTTAGGGTTGCGCGGCTGATTAAGCGGACTATAATTCTCAAAATTCACCAAACCTGTATCCAGCGGGAAAAGCTGCGTGCTATCGCTTAATAACCGCTCACTGGTTACCTTAATAAATTTGGAAGTGAACACAACCGAGTCTTTTTTGCGCTCTTCGCGGGCTCGGATGGAATCAATATTTTGCGAATCGCCGGGGCGAGTGCTCTTTATCCTGTTGCTGGTATCGCGCGTGTAAACAGGCTCGCGCGATTGCTGGCCAGGGTAGGTGGTTGGCACCTGCCCAAAAGCCGCCTGCACGGATGCGCAGATCAATACGAGTAATATGTATTTAAACTTAGCCCCCATTAAAGCCCTGCAATAAGTTCTTTAAGTATTTTTGTCATTTTAGGCTCTGCCTCGTGGGCTATGGCCAGGATGTCTTCCAGGGAAACCGGCTGCAATTCGTCGGTGAAGCCTTCATCTGTTAAAACGGATATCGCAAAAACAGGGATCCCCATGTGATTGGCTACAATAACTTCGGGTACGGTGCTCATGCCTACCGCGTCGCCGCCTATAATGCGCAGGTACCGGTATTCGGCACGGGTTTCCAGGTTAGGGCCGGTTACCGCAACATAAACACCCTTATGGCAGCTGATGTTATTTGCTGATGCTATTTTTAAAGCTTTTTCAATCAGGTCGCGCCTGTAGGGCTGGCTCATATCCGGGAAACGCGGGCCCATATCCGAATCGTTACGGCCAATAAGCGGGTTTGCAGGCTGCAGGTTAATATGGTCTTCAATTACCATCAGGTCGCCTTTTTTTATTGCCGGGTTAAGTGATCCGCTGGCGTTGGAAACAAAAAGCGTTTGGATGCCCAGCATCTTCATCACCCTAACCGGTAAGGTGATCTGCTGCATGGTGTAGCCTTCGTAATAGTGTAGTCTGCCCTGCATGGCAACCACTTTTTTGCCTGCCAATGTGCCAAATATCAGTTTACCGGAGTGGAACTCCAGGGTCGACATTGGGAAATCGGGGATGTTGCTGTACATCAGCTGTTTTTCAACCTCTATCTCGTTCACCAGGCCGCCAAGGCCGGTGCCTAAAATGATGCCGCACTCGGGCACAAAATCGCCAATGCGTTTTTTAATGTAACTGGTACTATTCTGAATACTTTCTAACATAATTTATAACTAATTCATTAAAGCTTTGCTGCGCGTTTCCCAAAAACTCAATACCTATCGGCATCACCAAAACAAACAGCCGCGAAACAGCGGGAAGCAGTTCATGTACCCCTAAACGCTGCGCATCCTTTTCTGTTGTGATAATTACTTTTTTTTGTGATTTGCAGGCAGAAAACTCCGCAGCAAGTTTAGCGATATTTTTTAAGGTAAACTGGTGATGGTCGGGATAATTGTGGTGGATGATACGGCTGGTAACCGTTTTTAAATGGCCAGCCAATGGCGCCGGGTTGGCTATGCCGGTAAGCAAAAACACGGTGGTATCGGCATCTATCTTATAGCCGATGGGCTGCTGATGCATATCCTGCAAAGGCAAGTAGTTTATGGATGTGAAAAATAAAGGCTGCCAGCTTTGCGGGTTCAACCGGTGGTAGCAGTTTGTTTTTTCTTCTTCGGAGAGGTTTTGTGGACACTTAGTTACTACCATCATATCCGCCCGCCATTTGCCGCTGAACGGTTCGCGCAGGTTGCCGGCTGGTAAAACAAAGCGCGGATGGAACAGCTTATTATAATCGAACAACAAAATATTGAAGCCCGGTTTTACAGCGCGATGCTGGTAGGCATCATCCAGGATGATCAGATCATGCGATGCTTTGAGTTGTTCTATACCCGCCACCCGATCCTCGCAAACGGCCACGGTAATATCCGGGAATTTATGCTTGAACTGTGCGGGCTCGTCGCCCAGTTCGGTAGCCGTGGCCGCCGTGGTGGCAGTCAGGAATCCTTTGGTTTTTCTACCATAGCCTCGGCTGAGAGTGGCGAGTTGGTTATCTGTTTTAAGCAGGCGTACGAGGTATTCGGTCATGGGGCTTTTACCGGCGCCACCCACCTCGAGGTTTCCAACGCAGATCACAGGCATATTAAACTCGCGGCTTTTAAACAACCCCGCATCATAAAACCAATTGCGCAGCAGCACAACCAAGCCGTATATTAACGAAAACGGAAGCAAAAGCCAGCGCAGGTATTTCATAGAGAGGGCAAAGATAGGGAATTGGGAGCACCTAATAAATTTGCGTCATTGTTGTGAGGAACGAAGCATTCTCCCGATAGGAGAGGTGGTAATTGCAAAGCGGTTATAGCAAGTATAGGATTGCTTCGTTCCTCGCAAAGACGTGGTGGTAATTAAAATTTGCTAACTTTATTTCCATCAAACCCAGTCCCTCCATGAAACAACTTTTACTCGCCGCCTTTCTGTTGCTAACTGTTAACTCCTTCGCCCAAACCGATAAAAAGCTCACCGCACAATTGCAAACTGCACTGCAGGGCTTTAACGGACAAGCAGGCATTTACGTCCAGAATCTAAAAACCGGCAAAACCGTAGCCATTAACCAGGATACTTTGTTCCCTACCGCCAGCATGATTAAAGTAAGCATCCTGAGCGGATTAATGGATAAAATAGAGAAGGGTGAATTAAAGTACAACCAAAAACTCGCATACCGCGATTCGCTTTTGTATGCGGGTGAGGATATCCTCGGCTCGTTTAAAGATAAAGACACCATTATGCTGAGCAAGGTGGCTATGCTGATGATTACCATGAGCGATAATACGGCCAGCTTGTGGCTGCAAAAACTGGTAACCGGTACACACATTAACAACTGGCTGGATAGCAACGGTTTTAAAAATATGAGGGTAAACTCGCGCACCCCCGGTCGTGAAGCCATGCGCAAAATATATGGCTGGGGCGTTACTACACCCTACGAAATGTGTAAGCTGTTCACCATGATCCGCAACGGGCAGGTGGTTAGCCCGGCAGCCAGCGAGCGCATGAGCCGCACCCTGAACCGCATTTATTGGGATAATACCGCCCTTTCGCAAATTCCGCCCTACGTACAATGCCTGTCCAAGCAGGGCGCTGTAGATGAGTCCCGGTCCGAAACCGTACTGGTTAGCGCCCCGCATGGCGATTACGTGTTCTCCATCATTACAAAAAATAATAAAGACCAGCGCTGGGTAACGGATAACGAAGCCTATGTGCTTATCCGCAAAGTATCTGCGCTGGTATGGCATTATTACGAACCCAAAAGCGACTGGCAGCCAGCGCCCGGCATCGAAAAATATATGCTGAACGAATAGTTATTTCAGTTCGGCCAATAGACCGGGCAGGTTAAGGCTGCGGGTAAACATCGTCATTTCGCCCGCTTCGTTTATTGGCCACTGCTCTTTCGGGCGGTCCCAGTAAAGCTCTACGCCGTTACCATCGGGGTCGTCCAGGTAAATCGCTTCTGATACGCCATGGTCCGATGCCCCGGTGATTGGGTATTTGGCATCTATCAGTCGTTGTAGTATAGCGGCAAGGTCTTTCCTTTCGGGGTATAAAATAGCAGTGTGGTAAAGGCCCGGCGCATATTCCGTCGCGGGAGAGGCACCTTTGCTGTGCCAGGTGTTTAAACCAATATGGTGGTGGTAACCACCGGCAGAGGTAAAGGCTGCCTGGTCGCCGTACATCATCTGTACCTCAAAGCCCAGCAGGTCCCCGTAAAAAGCCAGTGATTTTTGCAGATCGCTCACTTTTAAATGCACGTGCCCGATGCGGGTTTGCGCGGGTATTTTATAATCGCTCATGTTATAGTTGTTGTAATGTTCGTTGTTGCAATGTTGTAAAGTTACAAGCTTGAAAGTTTTGTTTTGTTGAGGGTATGTAATTTAAATGTTTAAACATTTAAATTACAATGTATTCGTCATGTAACTTTATTGTTAACGTTCTTTAATAATAGTTAATGAATGTTAACGGGTAAGCATAATCCAAAACATTTTATAGATTTTTAGGCAATTAAACATCCGCCTAATACCTTTATATGTATAGATACCTGCTTTTTTCGCTCTTTTTCATTATCGCAATCCAGTCCAGAGCGCAAAATAAAGCCAACGTTAAGGGCAAAGTAGTAGATTCGTTAAGTGCCAAGCCTATTGAATTTGCAACCGTTGCGATCTTAGATAATCGGGACACAAGTTCCCACCTGCTCTCTTATACCATTACTGATAAGAACGGCGCATTCGCCCTGCATAACATTCCGCAGGGGATCCCTATAAAAGTATTTATATCTTTTGTGGCTTATCAGCCTTACCGGAAAATAGTAACCCTTAAAACAGATGCGCTGGATCTGGGCACCATTAAATTAAATATTAAGGAACTGAACGAGGTGGTGATAAAAGGCGAGCGCCTGCCCATTGTGATCAAGAAAGATACCATTGAATTTAATGCCGAAGCCTTTAAGGTAAGGCCAAACGCCGTGGTGGAGGACCTGCTGAAAAAGCTGCCCGGACTGGAAGTAGGCAGCGATGGCGGCATCACGGTAATGGGTAAAGACGTTACCAAGGTGCTGGTGGATGGCAAGGAGTTTTTCTCATCAGACACCCGCATGGCAACCAAAAACATTGATGCCGATATGATAGACAAGATACAGGTGTATGACGATAGGGAGAACGACCCCGATCACCTCATACCCGAAGCTAAACTGAATAAGATCATCAACCTTAAATTTAAAAAGGCTTTCAAGAAAAGCATTTTTGGAAAAGGCTATGCGGGTGCTGGAACCAGCGGGCATTACCAGGCGGGCGGGCTTATCAATACCTTCAGGGATACTTTGCAGATAAGCATCCTGGGTTCATCAAATGATCTGAACAATACCGGGTTCGATTTTAACGACCTGTACGGCAGCGGTGGTTTAAACCGCGGCGGGGAAGCCATATCCCGGGCAGGCATCGCTTTTGGCGGCGGGGGTACCGGCAAACAAAAAGCCAGCAACGCGGGCATCA
Source organism: Mucilaginibacter gilvus (assembly GCF_004054195.1). Lineage (GTDB taxonomy): Bacteria > Bacteroidota > Bacteroidia > Sphingobacteriales > Sphingobacteriaceae > Mucilaginibacter > Mucilaginibacter gilvus. The sequence continues at coordinate 98,787 of NZ_SBIW01000012.1, forward strand.
ACATCAATACCGATTATGGCAAGAAATTGAAAGTAAACCTTGCCTATATCTATAAAAACGAAAACACGGAGTATAAAAGCCTCATCAAAAGGCAGCAATTCCTGGGTGATACAACGGTGTTTACCAACTCAACCAATAAGCGCAATGGCGATAACAGCAGCCATGCCATTAGCAGCACTGTAGTTTGGCAGCCCGATGTTAAAACGCGTTTAAGATACACGCCTTACATCAACATCAGCAATAATACATCCGCAAACCAAAGTGCCGGCAATAGCTACAGCAACTTTACCGATCCTATCAACAATTCGGCAGGCAACACCAATGGCAAAGGCACTACCGTAAGCTTCTCGCAGGCGCTAAACTTTAACCGCCAGCTTAAAAAGAAAGGTGCGTCATTCAATATCGACCACAGCGTCAGCATCAGCCCGCGTAACAATACCAATTACGATAATACCAGCCTTACTTCATACGTAGCGGCGCTGCCATCGTACGCCTTTAGGCAGCTTGGCGATAACCGGTCGCGCAGTACGGATGTGAGTTTGTCGGCAGGGATCACTTACCCTTTATCTAAAATTGTGAAAGCCGACCTTACCGCGCAGGGGGCTTATGGCCACAACCTCGATAAGATATCCACTTACGATTACGACCCCGCCACCGGCGAGTACGATAGTTTTCTGCTGGAAAAAAGCAATGATCTGTCGCGCGATAAATGGATGCAAACCATTAACCCGGGGTTGAGCTTTGAACTGCCAAAAGACATTAACCTGCGGATGCATTTCAACATGCAGTTTCAGCAGGTGAATAATATGTTTGGCCGTGGCGCTGCCGATCTGGATCAGCATTTCGTATTCTTTATGCCTTCCATCAATTTAAATATGAAAGGGTTTTCCGCAGATTATTCCCGGTATACCTTTTTACCAAATATTGGCGATATTGTACCTTACACGGTGGTTTTTAGCCCATCATATTCTGTTACCGGTAACCCGGCGCTTAAGGCCACCAGCAGTAATTCTTTCAGTATAAACTATTCCAAATACAACTTTCAGAACCGCACCAGTATGAACGCCCGGGCTTCGGTTGCATTTTACGAAAACAGCGTTTTCAGGCAGCGTACGCTGGATGCCCAATCGGTAGAGACCAGTACACCCATCAACCGCAATGGCAGGTACAATATCAACATCAGCGGTTACATTAATAAACAATTTAAAAAGGATGGGGATGTGCAGTTTGATGCTTCAACAAACATCAACCTTACAAAAGGCCACGATTTTTTTGTTCTGAACCGCATGGATGGTTTCCAGGATTCGTACCGGGGCTCGTTGAACGAACACATTACCTTTAATTATAAAGACATTGTGGAGTTTAGTCCGGAATATAGGTTAAGCTATGTTTATACCACCTACAGCGGCGTTAACTACGGGAGCCAGAAATACATTACCCATGCCTTCGATACGCATTTTAGGGTGAACATGCCTTTTAAAACCAATATCGACGGTAACTACACTTACAACTACAATCCGCTGGTGCCGGCCGGTTTTCAAAAAAGCAGCAACCTGCTGAACATCAGTCTGGCCCGCCAGTTCTTGAAAAAGGATAAGGGTGAGATTAAACTATCCTGCTACGACCTGTTGAACCAAAACATTAATACCTATCGTTCCATCAATCAAAATTCTATTACCGATACCCAATCGCAGATCATCAGGCGGTATTTTCTGCTGACGCTGCAATTTAAGTTTACCAAATCAACCGTTAAGGGCGATAATAAAAAGAAGAATGACAGCCCCACCATAAACTTCCCAAGCGGCAGGATGTAACGAGGGGCTTTCTGCATTCCAACTTCTTCCTACTTTTCCAAACCTTCCAACCCTTCCAACCCCCTACAACCTTCCAACAAATAAACTTACCTTTGCGGGATGATCATCAAATCGGCCGATTTTATTTGCAGCAATACCCAGATCTCCAGGTTGCCTATCCCCATTAAACCAGAGTTTGCGTTTATAGGGCGCTCCAATGTTGGGAAATCATCCCTTATAAACATGCTGGTGCAGAAAAAGGGGCTTGCAAAAACATCGCAAACGCCGGGTAAAACCCAGCTTATTAACCATTTTATGGTAAACGAGCTTTGGTACATTGTCGATTTGCCGGGTTATGGTTACGCTAAAATCTCTAAGAGCAAAAAGGAGGATTGGAATAAATTTATCCGCAGTTACCTGGATAAACGCGAAAGCCTGCAATGCGTAATGGTGCTAATAGATAGCCGCCTGGAGCCGCAAAAGATAGACCTGGAATTTTGCAGCTGGCTGGGCGAAAAAGGCCTGCCCTTTGTATTGGTTTTTACTAAAGCAGATAAGCAAAGCAGCATAAAAACAGACCAAAACATCGCCAAATTCCGAAAAGCGATACTTACCACCTTTGAAGAAGCGCCCCAGTATTTTATAACCTCATCAGAAACCTTAATGGGCCGCGACGAGATCCTGGAATTTATCGATGGCATCAACCGCGATTTTACCCCGCCGGTGTTTGATGAAGAGTATTATAAACCGATGAAATAGTTAATATTGAACCGCGCTTCCCCTCTTGAGAGGGGTCAGGGGTGTGTTAGTGAAGCGGACAAGCAACTGAGAATATTCATTGTTAATGAAGCGTAAAATAATTCCATATAACCCAAACCTTAAACTATTAGCCCGGAAACTCCGTAATGATAGCACGCCCGGCGAGGTGTTGCTTTGGAAAGAGTTAAATGGCAAACAAATGTTTGGCTTTGACTTTCATCGCCAAAAGCCATTGTTAAATTATATAGTAGATTTTTATTGCTATGAATTAAATTTGATAATTGAAATAGATGGCCATTACCACAATAACGAAGAACGATATAATTTAGATGTGTTAAGGGAAGCGGAACTGGCGGAATACGATTTAACGGTAATGCGTTTTACCGAAATGGAGGTTAGAAGAGATATGGGGAATGTTTTGAGGACAATTGAAACTTATATCTTGGAATATAAGGGTGGCTTTGGCGGCGAAACACACCCCTGACTTCTCTCAAGAGGGGAAGCGAGGTTATTAATCTCTACTACAACTCCGCTCTTCGTTTGAGGGTGGGCGAAAAAGAATGGTGCGGCAGTAGACCCTGTGTTAGTGAACTTGACAATAGGCTAATACACTTCCTAAGCCTATTATAGGCATATAATTTATTAAGCTGGGTGGCGAACACACCCCTAACCCCTCTCGAGAGGGGAATTAAGAAAGAAAACAAACAATGAAAAAATACCTTTCGCTCGTAACTTTTACCCACACTATATTTGCCATGCCATTTGCCTTTATCGGCTTTTTTTTGGCAGTTACCACCACCAACCATCAATTCGAATGGCAAAAACTGGTGATGATGCTTTTCTGCATGGTGTTCGCACGCAACTCGGCTATGGCATTTAACCGCTATCTGGATAGGAACATCGACGCCAAAAATCCGCGTACCCAACAACGCGATATCCCGGCAGGGCGCATTAGTCCAGCGGCGGCGTTAACATTTACTTTAACAAATTGCGGCTTGTTTATCTTGACTACCTGGTTCATCAACCCGCTTTGCTTTTACCTGTCGCCAATTGCATTATTGGTGGTATTGGGATATAGCGCTACCAAACGTTTCACGGCACTTTGCCACATGGTTTTGGGCCTTGGCTTGTCGCTGGCACCTATTGGGGCGTACCTGGTTGTTACCGGGGCATTTGCCTTAACACCGGTGTTCTTTTCCCTATCAGTATTATGCTGGGTAAGCGGGTTCGATATCATCTACGCCTTGCAGGATGAAGATTTCGACCGGAACGAAAAGCTGCACTCAATCCCGGCATGGCTGGGTAAAGTGAACGCTTTAAGACTTTCAACCCTGCTGCATGTGTTCTCAGCGGCATTTATTGTAATGCCTGTTTTCTATACCAACGTGGGCCTGCTTTATTACATCGGTATAGCCTTCTTTTGTGCCATGCTTATTTACCAGCACCTGCTGGTTAAACCAAACGACCTGAGCCGCGTGAACATCGCCTTCATGACCACCAACGGTATCGCCAGTGTGGTATTTGCAGCGTTCTTTTTGATGGATAGGGTATGGATGCGCTAACATCAGCACAATTGGGCGCCTTGCGCAGAGGTATGGAACCCTACGTGGTTTTTAACGAGGCCGAGTGGATCGTTTTTATCCAGCACATCAGCGTACATAATTTTAAAAAGAAACAACTTTTTGCCGAAGCAGGTAAAGTTTGTAACCATGTGGGTTTTGTGCTGAAGGGATCGGTACGTTACTATCATATTAAAGATGGAGCGGATATTACTAACTACTTCAGTTTCGAGAATGACTACGTAAGTAGCTACACCAGTTTTCTTACCGGCGAACCGGCGCTTAATTACATTGAAGCCCTGGAACCCAGCCAGATCATAGTTATCACCAAAAAAAACATGGAGCTGATGCTGAACAACCCCATGCTGGCCTACAGAATGGAACGCTTTGGCCGCTTAATTGCCGAGCATTACCTTATTTGCTACGAAGACAGGGTTTCGTCCTTCATCACCCAAACACCCGAGGAACGCTACCTTAAACTGCTGGAAACCGGCCGCGAAGTATTACAGCGGATGCCCCAGCATTACATTGCCAATTTTTTGGGGATAACGCCGGTATCGTTATCCAGGATCAGGAAAAGGATCTTGACGGAGAAGTAAATAGAACGTTCGAATCAGGATTTACAGAATTTAATAGCTACACATCATAAGGATTAGTCGTGCTGTTAGTTTACGATACAAAAAGAAAAATCCGAAATTGAAAATCTGAAATCCGAAATAAACGTTTTCTTATCTTTTGTTAACGTTTTGGCTTTCAGGCTTGCCCTACATTTGTATCATACTTAAAAACAACAAAAATGATACACACCATATTAGGAGCAGGCGGCCCGGTAGCCAATGCGCTAACCCGCCAGTTAGAAAGCAATAACGATACTATTCGCCTGGTGAGCAGGCGTGAGATAATAGCAGGCAAAAACACTACCTGGAAAAAAGCCGATCTTTTAACTTTAACGGAACTAAGCGAAGCCTCCAAAGGCTCAACAATCATTTATTTATGCGCCGGCATTGTATACGATGCCGAGGTATGGAAAGTACAATGGCCCATCATCATTAAAAACGTGGTAGCGGTTGCTAAAGAGAATAATGCCAGGCTGATATTTTTCGATAACGTTTATAGCTATGGCCTTGTGGATGGGCCAATGACAGAAGATACTCCCTACAACCCAAACAGCGAAAAAGGCAAGGTGCGCGTAGGTGTTGCCAATGTGCTTATGAATGAGGTAAAAGCCGGCAACCTTAAAGCCAGCATTGCCCGTGCCCCCGATTTTTATGGTACCGACAGCACTAACAGCTTTTTCGATATGATGGTGCTTGCCAAATACGCCAAAAAAGAAATGGCCCAATGGATAGGAGATGCCAATACCAAACACAGTTTTATTTATATTGAAGACGCCGGCAAAGCGATGTTTTTGTTAGGGCAAAACCCCGATACCGATAACCAGGTATGGCACTTGCCGACAACACCCGCGCTCACCGGAAAGCAGTATATAGAAATGGCGGCCGCTATTTACAAAACCAAGCCGAGCTACTTCAGTCTGAAGAAATGGATGCTGTGGGTGATAGGGAAATTTATGAAGGTAGTTGCCGGTACGGTAGAGATGTATTACCAGTACGACCATGATTATATCTTCGACTCGAGCAAGTTTGAGAAACGGTTTAATTTTAAGCCAACATCGTATGCCGAAGGGATAAAAAAGATGTCGGAGACGTTGTATAAGTCGGTTTAAGAAGTCGGCAAGTCCGCAGTTCGAAAGTCCGTAAGATTTTTTCTGCGGACTTTTCTGTCTTTCCGTCTTGCGGACTTTCCCTACTAATCTGCATATTTGCACATCCGCATATCTGCACATCATTAAACCATGATTCATAAAAAAACAAGACATTATATCCCCGCCGATCTCGAGATTAAATGGGAAACGCTGGAACCGATTTACCAGGAACTCACCAACCGACCTATCAATTCTGTTGAAGAATTAGAGCAATGGCTGAAAGATAGCAGTGAGCTGCAAGCCGCTTTGGAAGAGGATTTCGCATGGCGCTACATCCGCATGACCTGCGATACCATGAACCCCGATTTGCTGGAAATTTTCCAGTATTTCGCTACCGAGATAGAGCCTAAAACCGCGCCATACAACAACGAGTTGAACAAAAAGCTGGTTAACAGCGATTACGTTGGCGAACTGAGTGAAGAGAAATTCTACATTATGCTGCGCGCTGTAAAAAAATCGCTGGAGCTTTTCCGCGAGGAGAACATCCCGCTGCAAACCGAGATCCAGGTAGAGCAACAGAAATACCAGTCGATAACCGGCGCTATGTCGGTACATATTGACGAAAAGGAGTATACTTTGGAGCAGGCCTCGGTATTTTTAAAAGGTACCGATCGCGCCAAGCGACAGGAAGTTTGGGAGAAAATAACCGCCCGCCGCCTGCAGGAAAAAACCGTGCTGGATACCTTGTTCGATCACCTGCGTGTACTGCGCCATAAGGTGGCCCTGAATGCAGGTTTCGAGAATTTCCGCGATTATATGTTCCAGGCCCTTGGCCGTTTTGATTACACCCCGCAGGATTGTTACGCATTCCACGCCGCTATCGAAACCGAAATTGTACCCATCCTGCGCGAGCAGGCTGAGAAACGTAAAGAGGCCTTAGGCGTGGATTCGCTTAAGCCATGGGATATGGATGTTGATGTATCGGGCAAACCCGCACTTAAACCATTTAACAGCGGTGCCGAGCTGGTAGAAAAATCAATCCAGTGTTTTACCAACATCAATAGCTACCTGGGCGAGCGTTTGGAGATCATGAAGGATAATAACCTGTTTGATGTAGAAAGCCGTAAGGGCAAGGCACCGGGTGGTTATAACTACCCGCTATCGGAAACCGGAGCTCCTTTCATCTTCATGAACTCGGCTAATACCTTCCGTGACTTAACCACTATGGTACACGAAGGCGGCCACGCGGCGCATACCTTCCTTACTGCCGACCTGGAACTTAACGATTTTAAACATTGCCCAAGCGAGGTTGCCGAGCTGGCGTCCATGTCGATGGAGTTGATCTCTATGGATAACTGGAATGTGTATTTTGATAATGAGGAAGACCTTAAACGCGCCAAGCGCGATCAGCTTTTTGATGTATTGAAAACCCTGCCTTGGGTAGCCGTGGTAGATCAGTTTCAGCATTGGATCTACACCAATCCCGACCATACAGATGCCGAGCGCACCGATGCCTGGTTAAAGATCTACGAGCCATTTGGCGCCGGCTTTGTAGATTGGAGCGTTAACCCCGAAGCCGAGCAAAACCTGTGGCAAAAACAACTGCACATTTTTGAAGTGCCTTTCTACTACATCGAATACGGTATGGCACAGTTAGGCGCTATTGCCGTTTGGAAAAACTATAAAGAAAACCCTGAGAAAGGACTTCAGCAATATTTGGATGCCCTGAAACTGGGTTACACCAAAACCATTACCGAGATCTACGAAACCGCCGGCATCAAATTCGATTTCAGCGCAGGTTATGTAAAAGAGCTTGCCGAGTTTGTAAAGGCGGAGATGGATAAGATATAGGTTGTTTGTCAACCTGAGCCTGTCGAAGGCCTAACCGCGGTGCATATCTGCCAATGCTTCGACAGGCTCCGGATGACAGGAAACCATATCCCACGCGTCATTGCTTCGTGCCTCGCAATGGCGCTTATTTCCGGCCCCTCTGCGGGTGTCCTCACCGCCGTCTGCGGGATATTACCCACCGTCGTTAATAACACTTTTCGTATCTTCACACTTAAATGAACCAGGCCGTAAACTTCTTTTGGACGATACTTTGCTTTACGCCGGTTATTACCGTTTGGGCAAACCATTACTCTGTATTATGGTTTTGTGTTTTCCTGATGCTGAGCGTTTTAAGTCAGATATTTCCGGCAAGTTTAATCCAGCTGAGCAGCAACCCTAAGTTTTACGAGCGACTGGGCGTAAAACTCGTCCGCAAGTTTGTGCAGAACGGGCAATACGCAAGCCGCTACATTCGCAAAGGCGATCCCGATTATAAAGTGATAAAAAGTAAGACCACAGCACTGCAGTACCAAAACACTATTATAATGTACGAGCGCTTCCACCTCATCTGCTTTATATTTTTCGTGCTTACTGCTGCATACGCTCTTTTGGGTTCGCAATTTACTCTCGCCATTATAGTTTTATCGGCCAATATCGTCTACAATATCTATCCCATCTTATTGCAGCAATACAACAGGGCAAGGTTATTAAGGATATCGAGGAAATGATTTTTCAACTTCATTTTACGGGGAGATAATATAATGATCTTATCGAACCGGGTGCAACTAAATACGTGAATTTGGAAATATGAACCCTTACCCGCAGCCGTCTGAATTAGTTAATAATCTCCTTAAATATTATAATACTTATCTCATAAATACAACTGTTCTAAAACTTATCTGTGTTTTTCAGGTTAGAACAACTATGAAAAAGATATTGATAAGTTTTAGCCTCCTGATTTTATCGGCTGCAGGCTTTGCGCAGGCCCCATTAAAGCCTGTTAAGATAGATAGCCTTGTCGCGGTTTCATTACCGGAAACATTTACTAAGAAGGATACCCTCGGGCAACAAATATATTCGGGCAATACAAATTTGGGTTACATGGTAGTTATCAGGCAGCCAAATGCCGAAAACAACACCCCTTTAAAAAAGGAACGTGACCTCAACAAAGTGCTGAAAGATTATATCAAAGGCATCAAAGGCCAGGCAGAAGGTTCGGATGCATTAAACGTGCGCGATACTACTATGGGGCACCTGAAGGCAAAAACCTTTACTCTGTCTACAGACCAGGGTGCCGGTGTGCAGTTCCGTAATTTTATAGTGATATACACACAGGATGTGACCTACACCTTTGAGTATTACTACCAGCAGAACCGTGCCGAACTCATCAAAGACGAGTACAAGAAGTTTTCGGGTTCCATCGTGATATCGCCGGAGCTGAAACGTACTGATCAATACTTGTCTAACGCGAAGGGGATTTCGCCGCGTTTAATAACCGGGGTGGTGATCGGCCTTTTGCTTATTGGCATTATTGTATTCTACATTACCCGCCGCAATAAAAAATTAAGGGAGCAGTTAGAACGCTAATTCCTTTTCTGTTTAATAATCCCCCCGTTCCAACGGGGGGATCTTAAAAATTGCTTGCTATCCATAAAAGCAAGCCATATTATGGTGATCACTACGCCTATGGCCGAGCCTGCGGTAACGTCCTCAAAAAAATGCTGACTCAGATACATGCGCGAGTAACCCACCAGCATGGCTAACAGTAGCAAAGCAGTTCCCCACAATTTGTTTTTAATCAAATAGGTAAGCGCTATCCCCGCAGAAAAAGCGGTCACCGTATGTCCCGACGGAAAGCTCTGGATGCCGGCCACTACATGCACACCTTCTACAAAACGCAGGCGTGTTACCTCGCTGTCGAAATAAGCGCGGGGCCTTGGACTGTTAATGCTGTACTTAAGTATTTGTGCCACTAACGCGGTTGTTAAAAAACTGGTGAAGAGTAAAAAGGCGTTGCGGTAACTGTAAAGGGCCAGTATAAGCGAGAGGATTATAATGGTGAGCCCATCGCCGATATCGGTAACGTAGGGGGCAAGGAAATCGCCTGCGCTGTTATAAACCCCATTTACGGCAAAGTATATTTCCTGGCGTGTGTAAAGCAGCTTAATAATTAAACAGGCGCACAATACAACGAGGTAGGGTACAAAAAAATATCTTACCCGGTATAAAACATCCTTAAAGCCTGTTTTCATTGCGCACAAAGTAACGCATATAGTTTTTCAATGCAAAAAAATGGTTATGTTTGGTTTGAAGAACTAAAACTGATCAAAATATATGTCTAAAAGCATATTCCGAAAAAAATCTGTAGCCAAAATATTAGCCGACGTTGAATGTGGTTTCAGCGATGCCGAACACCCCGGCAGCGCTTCCCAACTCCAAAAAGAACTTAATGTAAAAGACCTTACCCTGATGGGGATAGCCGCGGTTGTAGGCGCGGGCATCTTCTCCACTATCGGCGAAGCTTCGTTTTATGGTGGCCCCGGGGTATCTATATTATTTATTATAACCGCAGTAACCTGCGGTTTTTCTGCTTTATGCTATGCCGAATTTGCTTCGCGCATCCCCGTTGCGGGTAGTGCTTATACTTATGCATACGCGTCGTTTGGCGAACTCATCGCGTGGATCATAGGCTGGGACCTGTTGATGGAATACGCCATAGGCAACATCGCGGTAGCCATATCCTGGAGCACCTACTTTGTAAACCTGCTGGAGGGTTTCCATATCCACATGCCCGAGTACCTCACCATGGACTACTTTTCGGCATTCCGCGCACAGGAGAAGATCCAGGAACTTACAGCGGCCGGCAAGCTCGGCGAGATAACCGATAACATGAAGAGCGCGGCCGTTGCCTGGGCTAATGCACCGGGTTTAGGCAATATAAAACTGATCGCTAATTTACCGGCTTTAGGTATTGTGTTTATCATCACTTACCTTGTTTATATCGGCATTCGCGAAACAAAAAAAGCCACCAACGCTATGGTGATTTTAAAGGTAGTAATTGTGATAGCGGTTATCGCGATAGGATTCTTTTACGTAACGCCTGCCAACTGGCACCCTTTTATGCCTAACGGTTTTAAGGGTGTGATGAAAGGCGTATCGGGTGTGTTCTTTGCTTACATCGGTTTTGATGCCATCTCAACCACAGCAGAAGAATGCAAAAACCCGCAGAAAGATCTACCGCGTGGGATGATCTATTCGTTGCTGATCTGTACCGTGTTATACATCCTCATATCACTGGTATTAACCGGTATGGTGAACTATAAAGACCTGCAGGTGGGCGACCCGCTGGCGTTCGTATTCGCTAAAGTGGGGTTGAAAAATATCAGTTACGTGATATCTATCAGCGCGGTTATTGCAACCGCCAGCGTATTGCTGATCTTTCAGTTAGGGCAACCGCGCATCTGGATGAGTATGAGCCGCGACGGCCTGCTGCCTAAGGCATTCTCCCGCATTCACCCTAAATTCCATACCCCATCATTTGCAACTATTGTAACAGGTTTTGTGGTGGCGATACCCGCATTGTTTTTAAACCTTACCGAAGTAACCGATCTTACGAGTATTGGTACTTTATTCGCCTTTGTATTGGTTTGCGGTGGCGTATTGTTAATGCCGAGAGAAGCAGCCGTAAAAGGTAAGTTTCACCTGCCGTATGTTAACGCGAAATTTGTGGTTCCGTTTATTTTTATAGGGATGATTTACCTGTTTTGGAAACCATTTCTGAATATTCTGGCCGGGGAAAACATACACGAAAAATTCCCTTTCTTCCTGTTTATTATATTGTCCGCCGCGCTGACGGTAGCCGCTGTTGTACGCAATCTATCGCTGATACCTGTTTTAGGTCTCCTGAGTTGCTTTTACCTCATGACCGAACTCACCTACCAAAGCTGGATCAGGTTCCTCGCCTGGCTGTTAATAGGGTTGGTGATCTACGTGCTTTATGGGTATAAGCATAGCTTGATTGGAAAAGCGGAAAGTCGAAATAGAGAAGTAAAACCTACCGGGTTTAATACAAAGAGCCCCAAGTGATAAACTTAAGGCTCTTTGGGTTTTAAGAAGATTTGCAGGCTCGCTCCGGGATGTTACGGGTTATCTACCCGAAAGGTCTTCGCTCAAAAAAGCTGACAATCAGGGTTAACATAACTTAACATAATTCAAAATTGTATTTTATAAAATACTAATAATCAACAAGTTGAATGTTGACGAGGGTTAACATAAAATTGCTCTTACTTGTATGACTAATTTGTTTAATTATTGGTCTGTCTCTGCGTTGTAAACATCATATAAACAAAAAAGGTTGCCCACTTAAACGGGCAACCTTTTATATAAGTTGGATTAATTAAACGACCCTTGTAAGGTTTACCGACTCTGGCGAGGTAAGCATCAGAGGTACTTTCTCTACGGTTACAAAACTCAGATCGAGACCAAAGTTGCGTTCTTCCGAAAGGCTTATCTTTTTCATGTACGAATAAATGAACATTACCACCTTTTCGTAGAAGGACAGGTTATGCGAACGCGATAAAACTTTCTCTATCACCACAAACCTAAAATCGCCCACAATTTTGTGCTTGTTTAACGATTTGTAAGTGCTGGTAATATCTACTTCGCCATTCTTCACCAGGTCTTCCACTACCTTACGGAACAATAGATTGATCTGCTGCTCTACCCGGAAACCAAGTTTAAAGTCAACGCGGATCAATTTACCAGGGATCAAAAAGTCAACCTCGTATTCGCTTTTGTAAGGTTCATCCACCACATCAACGTGTACCAGCCAGTAAACGTCGGCGCGTTTGGGCTGTTTTTGCAGTATAGAATAGATGATCTTAGATTCCACTTCGGAATTGAAGTTGGCGCTGGTTAAGTATATAAGCTGCGAAGCGTATTTGGGGACTGTTTCGTCCTCGCTCATTTCTTTGATGATATTGAAGTAATCATCTACCTCAATGAATTTTACATAGCGGTTCTTGATCTTGCGGGCGGTGTGCCAGGTCCACATGATGATGAACAGGAACAGGCCGATAGATAGGGTAAACCAGCCGCCGTGTACGAATTTTACCAGATTTCCAAGCAAAAATGTGCCTTCTATCAGTAAATAAAGTCCTAAAAATGTGCCGATGATATAGGTTGGTACCTTTTTGCGTTGCAGGAATTTTGATACCAGGATGGTGGTCATTAACATGGCTACGGTAATACTTAAACCGTATGCCGCCTCCATCTTAGCCGAATGACGGAACAGTAACACTACACCGATACAGCCAAAGCAAAGCAGCCAGTTTACACTGGGTACATACAATTGCCCTTTTTGCTCGCTCGGGTAGTTGATGCGTACTTTGGGCCATAAGTTTAGCCTCACCGCTTCGGCTATCAGGGTAAACGAACCCGAAATAAGCGCCTGGCTGGCAATTACCGCCGCTATGGTGGCTATGCCTATACCAAATATCAGGAACCACTCGGGCATGATCTTATAGAACGGGTTGTTGGCGTTTAAATCGATAGATTGGCCTTCGCGTTGTAAAAGCCAAACCGCCTGCCCAAGGTAATTTAGGATAAGGCAAGTTTTAACATATATCCAGCTGATCTGGATATTTTTACGCCCGCAGTGGCCTAAATCGGAATATAAAGCCTCGGCACCAGTAGTACACAGAAATACCGCTCCCAATATGATGAAGGCGTTGTAATTACTGGTAAGCAGGTTGTAGGCGTAATATGGGTTTAAGGCCTTTAGTATAGAAGGCATTTGTATAATATACGATATACCCAAAACGCCCATCATGGTAAACCAGATGAACATGATAGGTCCAAAAGCTTTACCCACCAGTGACGTGCCGAATTGCTGTATAATAAACAGCCCCGCTATAATGGCTATAACAATTTGCACGGTTGGCAGTTCGGGGTAGTAGGTTTTCAAACCCTCTATGGCCGATGATATGGTAATTGGCGGGGTGATGATACCATCGGCAAGCAAGGCGCAACCGCCTAAGACGGCAGGCACAATAAGCCACTTGGCTTTGCGGCGCACTAACGAGAATAAGGAGAAAATGCCACCCTCGCCCTTGTTATCGGCCCTTAAGGTTATTACTACGTACTTGAGCGTGGTTTGCAGCGTAAGCGTCCAGAAGATGAGGGATACGCCTCCTAATACCAAGGTTTCGGAAATACGTTGCGAAAAGTTTGAATGTTCTGAACCAACAATGGCTTTAAAAACATACAGGGGAGAAGTACCAATGTCTCCGTAGATTATTCCTAAACTAATTAGCAGCCCAGCGGCCGTTAGTTTTTGCAGATCTTTATGATTTGACACAGTGTTTTAAAAAGTTTACAAATTTATAAAAATTACATTAGCACAACCGTAATTTTAAAATTGCGTATTTGGCTGGTTAACATTTATCGAATTGTGCAGAAAGCAAAGCATTATTTGCATAATTTTTAAACTGTGCAATAAAAAGCCTTAATGATTTAGTAAACTTTCAATTTTCGTTTATGTTTTATTTACTTGCCGGAGACTGATTGCCAGGAGTTTTAACGAAATTCTGCCTGTAAAGCACAGTTTTCTGCCCGGGTAGGCGGTTTTGAACCCTCAATTTAGTGTGGATAAGTAGCGGTCGTATCAGATATTATGCAGGCAACTTAAACTATTGTATATCGTATAAGTCAATAGATATAAGTTTGTTAAAATAAACTGGAAAATGTGTATTTTGTTAAAAATTGTTAAAACTATTTATTAATTCATGATAACATGAATTGTAGCGCACAATATTTATACTTTTGCATGTAATATTGATATGGGTAGAAAATTTACTAAACTTAATTCCTGGTTTACATTAGCACTGCTTGCAGTGATGGTAAACTTTGCGCTTGCAAAAGGAGTAGTTGCCCAAAAAACGGATACTTCCTACCTGCGGTACATTAAGGGCAAAGCTAAGCCCATGAATAAAAATATCCTGCATTTATCTTTACCTCCTATAAAACCTGCTGTTATTTCAACTACCCGCATATCAGTTGCGCCGGGGCGGTCGCTAACGGCATCAGATAAACTGCTATCAAACGTACAGGTTTATCCAAACCCGGTTAATGATGTGCTCAATGTAAAATACACCGTGGCGCGCGAAGCTTTTGTTAATATTAAAATAATGGATATGCTTGGTAACGATGTACTTATCCTTTTGTCGCAGCGTGTTGAAGTCGGCGATCAAAGCATCACTTATAACGTAAACGGCAGGCTTAACCGCGGTTTTTACTTTCTGCGTATAAACGTTGGTACCGAATCTGTAAACAAGCGGATCTCTTTACTATAAACAGAGCTCTCCAACCCTTGCAAGGGGAGCCGAATTGCTTTTCTTAATATTTAGGGCTTAGAATTCAGCATTTACTTTCTTTAGAATTTAGGATTTAGGGCTTAGAGTTTCTATTTTCGGCTTTATTCTATTTACTTATGAAGATAATAGCCATTGGCCGCAACTATGCCGAACATGCTAAAGAACTGAACAACCCCGTGCCCAGCGTCCCCGTGATATTTATGAAGCCCGATACCGCGCTTTTAAAAGACAATAAACCCTTTTATCACCCGGCGTTTTCGCAGGACGTACATCACGAGATAGAGATCGTGTTGAAGGTTTGCAAAGAAGGCAAGCATATTGCCGAAAAATTCGCGGCCAACTATTACGACGAAATAGCTTTAGGCGTTGATTTTACCGCTCGCGATATCCAATCAAAACATAAAGAAAAAGGCTTGCCTTGGGAACTGGCCAAGGCCTTTGATAACTCGGCACCGGTGAGTAACTTTTTGCCAAAAGCAGCTTTTGCTAATTTGTACGAACTGAATTTTAAGCTTGATGTGAATGGCGAAACCCGCCAGCATGGCAACACTAAAGATTTGCTCTTTTCCTTCGAGCGCATCATCGCTTTTGTATCGCAATACATCACCCTAAAAAAAGGTGACCTGATATTTACCGGCACCCCGCAGGGCGTAGGCAAAGTAGCTATAGGAGATAAATTGCAGGGTTATTTGGAAGGCGAAAAGATGTTTGATTTTGAGGTGAAATAAGATAGTCGATAATTTACACATCTGCCTGCTAAGCAGAAGCGTTAAAAAATAATCTCCTCACCCTCTTTACCGCAGTTAGAGAGGGTGAGGCAGCGACGCGTACCCGGGTGAGTCAACCGGCAAAGCGAGCGAAACCCCCTTCTGCCACCGCATGAGCAACCGCGCGCCCTCTATAAAGAGAGGACTAAAAAAAACCGTAGATAATCCAACCAACAAAACCGCCACGAGGTGGTTATCTAAACAAAATTTATAAAGTATGCCAGTTAGACCGTGCAGTAAGGACAGATCGTTAATAAAGAATTGTAAAATTTACGCGGCATTGGTGCTGTTGTTACTTTGGGGCACCATTACAAACGCTCAGGATATTATCCAAAGCAAACAATACCCGCAAGGTTATTTCCGCTACCCTTTAGATCTCGCGCCTGTTACGGCCGGCTCTTTCGGCGAACTGAGGCCCGCCCACTTTCATTCCGGGCTCGATTTTAAAACCATGCAGCGTACCGGCTATCCTGTACACGCGGTAGCCGACGGTTACATCTCACGCTTGCGGATTCAGTTCGGCGGTTTTGGGCAGGCGTTGTACATCACCCATCCAAATGGCTACACTTCGGTTTACGGCCATATCCAAAGTTTTACGCCTGAGGTTTTTAAATACATCCGCGATTATCAATACAAAAATCAAACCTTCGAGGCAGATATCCGGGTACCTGCCGGAACGTTTAAGGTGATAAAAGGGGAAGTGGTGGCCGTGTCTGGCAACGAGGGTGCATCCGCAGGACCTCACGTGCATTTTGAGTTAAGAGATACCGCTACCGAAGAAACCATTAATCCCCAGTTATTCGGGCTTACCATTCCGGATGAAGTACCGCCGAGCATTACAGCTATCGGCGTTTATCATTTAAACGGTAACCCCTTTAGCGAGAATACCCCTAAGGAGTTTTTAGGCGTAGCTGGTGCCGCGGGTAATTATCACCTTTTAAAACCCCAGGTGCTCCAGCTGAGCGGCAACACAGGGTTCGGTATTGCCGTAACAGATCAAAACAGCTCATCAAACAACCACAACGGTGTTTATTCTATCGAAGTAAAGCTGGATGGCAGACCTGTTTACACCTTCGCGGTGGAGCGTTTCGCGTTCGACCAAACCCACGCGATTAACGCTTATATAGATTACCCCACGTTTTTACTTAGCCACCGCACCATACAAAAATGCTTTATCCTTCCAGGCGGCCGTATATCACTGTATCCGCAATCGGTTAACAGGGGCATCATCCCATTTAACGATAACGAAGTACACGATGTAGAATTTGTATGTAAGGATATTGCAGGCAACACCTCAACCCTGAAAGTGAAGGTGCAATCAAGCTCTGTTGCCAATAACCTCGCCCCGGCTAAACCAGCAGGCAAAATGTTCTATTTTAACGATTTAAACGAATTCAATACCGACCGCCTGAAAATACAGATCCCTACCGGGAACCTGTACGATGACCTTGACTTCTTATATTCCAGCCTGCCTGCAAAACCAGGAGCTTACTCGGTAACGCACCGTATCCATAACAAGTTTACGCCCATACATGACGGTTACGATATCTGGATAAAACCCGATATCAGCCTGGGTGCTTATACAGATAAAGCCGTTATAGTAAATGCGGCTACCGGGAGTATTGGCGGCGAGCCCGATGCGGGCTTTATAAAGGCCACCGCTAAAGCCTTTGGCGATTTTTATATCCGGATAGACACCGTACCGCCGGTTATCACACCCATCAACATCCGCAATGGCAGTAACCTAAAAGGCATAAGCGCCATCAGGCTGCGCATGAGCGATAACCTATCGGGCGTTAAAAGTTTTGCCGGTAAAATAGACGGGAAATGGGTACTGGTAGAATGGAGTTATAAAACAAGAATATTAAGTTATACTTTTACTAACGATATTGCACCCGGAAAGCATAATTTTGAATTTACGGTGATAGATGCAAAAAATAATAGCACTACGTTTACAGCAGAATTTACAAGATAAACATGGCAACTCTTCAACCCGGCGATAAAGCCCCCGATTTTACCGCGAAAGACCAAAATGGTAAGGAAGTTTCCTTGTCAGATTATAAAGGCAAAAACGTGATCCTTTACTTTTACCCAAAGGATGATACCCCGGGCTGCACGGCCGAATCATGCGATTTTAGGGATAACTATCAATCGCTGTTGAGCCAGGGTTTTGATGTAATTGGCGTGAGCGTTGACGACGAGAAATCGCACAAAAAGTTTGAGAGCAAATACAGCCTGCCCTTTACGCTGATAGCCGATACCGACCATAGCATTGTTGAAGCTTATGATGTTTGGAAAGAGAAGAATATGTACGGCAAAAAGTATATGGGCACCGCGCGCACCACATTTGTTATTAACGGCGACGGCGTTATTGACCACGTGATTGATAAGGTGGATACCAAAGCCTCATCGCAACAGGTGTTGGAACTGGTAAAATAACTGTCGGCAAAACATATTAAAACAAAAAAGCTTTATATTTATTTAAAAGATAAATTTTGATAGATGGCCATACAGGCAGAAGACGAAGAGATACTCAGCAAGTTTAGGGACGAAAAAACCCGCAACGAAGCATTTAATATGCTGCTGAAGAAGTATCAGCAAAAAATATACTGGCACGTGCGCCGCATGGTGATAGACCATGATGATGCCGACGACCTTACACAGGACGTATTCATTAAGGTTTGGAAGAACCTGCCCGGCTTTCGTAACGATGCCCAGCTATACACCTGGATGTATCGCATTGCCACCAACGAGTGCATCACTTTTTTAAATAAAAAGAAGCAGAAGAATAATATTTCGCTGGATGATGTGGACTATGAGTTGGCGGACACGCTATCAAGTTCGGACCAGTTCACCGGGGATCAAATTCAGCGTAAATTACAGGAAGCGATACTTACATTGCCTGATAAACAGCGCCTTGTGTTTAATATGAAGTACTTTGATGATATGAAGTACGACGAGATGAGCGAGGTGCTGGGTACCAGTGTGGGCGCTTTAAAGGCATCGTTTCACCTGGCTGTGAAAAAGATAGAGGCTTTTGTGACGAATACTGATTAAATTTTGAATTAACGTTAAACCTTTGGTAATTTTATTCATCTATAACAGAGTATGAAAAGCGATATGGAGAATAAGGAGTGGGGGGACGATGAAATGTCACTTAAACGGTTTACCCGAAATAACCCGTTTACAGTGCCGTCTGCCTATTTTGAACAAGCCGGTCAGCGCATTTTATCATTGGTTAAGTTAGATGAATTAAAAAGTACAGACCCGGCAAACGGTTTTACGGTACCTGCAAATTATTTTGATGCGCTTTCGGCAAACATCACCAGCAGGACCAACATTGATGTGGACGCAAACGCGGAGCATAACGGCTTTGTGTTGCCTGCAAATTACTTTGATGCGCTTACGGCAAACATTACCAGCCGTGTAAACATCGGGGTTGATGCAGAATCGGAGCACAATGGCTTTGCTTTGCCTGCAAATTATTTTGATGAACTTTCGGCGAATATTACTGCTCAAATCAATATTGAGGCGGAGGATAATGGTTTTGCCATGCCTGCCGGTTACTTTGATGAGTTGACAAGCAAAATTCAAAGCCGAATAAATATTGAAGAGCTTGCTAAAGGCGAAGAGTTTTTTGCCGTGTCTGAGGGTTACTTTAACGGTATGCAACAGCAGATAACCGCCCGCATAGCAGTTGAAGAGATCCTGGAAGAAAAAATTACAGGATTTGCTGTTCCGGAAAACTATTTCGAAATGCTAAATCGAAATATTCTAAATAAAACAGTAAATAAGGAAGTTGTAATACGCAAAACTATTGTAAGGAAGTTATTTGCCAGCAATACGTTTAAGTACGCGACAGCTGCATGCCTGGCTTTAATTGTTGGTACAGGTGCCTTTTTAAGGCAAAGCGGCAGCGAGGTAGTGGTACCCACAGTATCGCACCAAAAAACTTTACTGCATAGCGCGCTGGCAAATGTGCCTGTTGACGAAATAAAAGATTACCTTGAGCTGAATGTAGATGCCGGCGATGCAACCGGGATGATACAAGATGATAAACAAATTAATACCAAGGCGCTGGACGAAGACCTCAGCGATTATATTGATGTTAATTAACGCTACCCCGTACGTAATGATTAAATTATTCAGATATATAGTTATTGTAATTGTTATTGCCGTTGCCGCCGGCTATGAAGTCTCTGCGCAAATCCCTACGAATAATTTGCAGCCAACTAACGGCGTAAAAAGGAATTTACAGCCCGGGAACAATAAGGGCGTGGGCCAAAAAATAGAAGCTGCCCGCAATAAGTTTTTATCGCAGCAGCTGGACCTTACCGATGACGAGGCCGATAAATTCTGGCCGCTGTACCATCAGTACCAGGAAGAACTAAAGGCCGTACGTATCCTGAAAAGGTTAAATAGTAAAAGTGCATCGGGAAGTGCAGAAAAAGAACTTTATTATGACAACCAGATGCTTACCACCAAAAGGCGTTATCTGGATGAGTTTTTAAAGATCATCCCCTCGTCGAAGATCAGTATCCTTTACAAAAGCGAACGGGCTTTTAACGACGAAGTGATCAAACAACTCAGCGAGCGCAGTATCCGCGCAGGGAACTAATTTGCTTGCGATAGGAGGTACTTACGGAGCTCAAAATCATTTTAAATATTTGCTATAAACAACATACTCCTAACGGAGTGTTTTGTTCTTTTATTTATGGCAACTTGGCGGGGTCTCTCATAAACCTAATTGATTGTAATTCGCCTGCAAGTACGTGTTTAAATTCGTAGTTTTGCTTTTGTCGTAGGGTTAATGACCCAAAGACCCAATGACCCAATGACCAACACAAGCTTCAAAGAAAAGGATATGCAATCCATCATCGGGTGGATCTTACGCGCGGGGGTATTCATCTCCATGACGGTCGTTTTTTTAGGTGGTGTACTTTACATCTATCGCCACGGGCACGCTACTGCCGACTACCACACTTTTAAAGGCGTTCCCGATTTTGTGCATAATGCTTCAGGCATCATCAACGGCATTTTTACTTTAAGGGGCAGGGCCATCATCCAGGCGGGAATCATTTTGCTCATCGCTACGCCTGTTATCCGGGTAATATTTTCGGCCATCGGTTTTGTGCTGGAGAAGGATTACCTGTATGTAGGCATTACACTGGTGGTATTGCTTATTATCTTCAGCAGTATGCTTAGCGGCCACGCCGGGTAAGTTTTTAAAACCATTTTTATTTTGCCTTGCTATATAAATATGCAAAGGCAGCCTGTACAATCATCCGCTTTAGAAAGCATTGGTTACGATGCGGAAACGCATACGCTGGAGCTTGAATTTAAAGAGCATAGCGGCGTTTGGCAATACCTCAACTTTAAACCATCGGCCTTAAAAAGGTTTCTGGGCAGCCCGTCGCTGGGTAATTTCTTTGTCACCAAAATAAAGGGAAAGTATAAAGAGAAAAAAGTAGGCTAACCCGCAACACCCAATACATGATGTCTTTTTAAATTATTATTTTACTTAATTGGCACCTTTACGCATCCTGTCCTGCTCCAGCTCGGTGCCGGTTTGGTGTTTAGTGGCAGCTTTTACCGTGGTTTTACCAAACCGGTAACTTAGGCTAATCCTTGCTATCCGTGTTTCGGGTTTGCCGGTAATGCGCAGATCAATGTTTTGGTAGGCAGTGTAGGCCCTATCACGGTTAGTGTTAAAAATATCCGACACATTAAGGCTTAATTTCCCGCGTTTGCCAAATACCGGGGTGCTTAAGCCTGCGTTGAGATAGTAATTTGGGCTAAAGCGCCTGATGCCGTACTGGTTGGCGGTTTCGTAAAAGCCGGTTATTTCCAAAGCGAGGCGCTTGCTTACGCTTATGTTTTGGGTAGAATTGATGATAAGGTCGCCGGTGCCTTTATCCAGGTCGCCATTTTCGGGATAAGTAGTATATTGGTAGTAGCCTGCGTTTACATCAAGCTCGCCACTCCACCAACTGGTGAAAGTATAAGGCGTGTTAATTTGAACGCCGATATCTTTTACATCGCCCAGGTTGCGCGTGGTGGTAAGGTTTACTTTGGTAGCGTCGTTTTGGGTATAAAAGGAAAAATTCGCGCCGGTAGTTTTAGCAGCATATAACGATACCGATATGCTTTGATTGTAAAGGTAGGTTAACGTTATGGTGTTGCTGAACTCGGGCTTTAAATATGGATTTCCACTTTGAAAATCGTACGGATCTACATAATACAGGAAAGGGTTGAGGCTCTCATAATCGGGCCTTAAAATACCGCGGACAAAGGTTAGGGTGTATTCGTTTTTGTCATTATGCACATAATGCAGCAGTAAGTTGGGGAACACCTTAAAATAATTGAATGTATTTATCGTGGTGATGGTTGATGCAGCGCCTATAGATTGCCCCTGCGAGTGCGTGTACTCGCCGCGCAGCCCGGCCACCATATCAAACTTACCAAATGCCGCGGTGTAGTTTAAATAGGCCGCATTTACATCCTCATTATAAACAAAATTATTGCTGAATATGGGATCTACTGTGTAAACGCCATTAACCTGAGGGCCAAAAATGAGATTGTTATCGCTTTTTGTGTGGCTGAATTTTATGCCTGCTTCAAGTTTAGATGTTTTGTTTAAAGGGTTTAAATAATCCAAAAGGCCCGTCCAGTTGCGGCGGTGCGATGGTGAAAGGTTTTGCAATAGGTTATCGGCGCGGTACTTGTTGCCCAACGCATCAAAAAACATATTATTGATATACTCATTAGAGCGCCTCGTATAAGGCAGATAAGTAATACTTGCAAATACGGCCCTGCCGGCCTCATTCAGTTTGCCAGTATAGTTGATGTTATAATTAATGTTGCGCAGATCGCGTTCTACGGATGAGCCTACCTGGATCACCGAATCGAGGTGCCCTTGGTTGGCTATTTTAAGGTGGTTGTTTTTGCTGAAATCGTTATTGTTTACAAAACCGTAAACCTGAACACCAAGCGTGTGGTTGGCCGACAGCGAAAAATCAGCCCCGAGACGGTAATTGTGGTTAATAGTTTCCTGCTTGCCATAGTAGTTAAGGTTATAGCTGCTTAATACCCCGCCGGAGTTGATATTGCGATAGCTATCAAAGCCCCGGTAAGTTTTATTAACATTTACGTTATACAGCCCGAATATATTTACATACTTGCTACGGCTGTTAAAGGTAAAGCCGGCAACACCCTTGTAATATTTTCCGAAGCCGGCGGTTAAGTTTACAGTACCGTTGGTGCCAATATTTTTCCCCTTCTTTAAAATAATATTGATAACGCCGCCCGCTGAAGCATCATATTTGGCAGAGCCGCCGGTGATCAATTCTATCCTGTCTACATTGCTGCCCAGGGTGCTGCGTAGGAGAGTGGCAAGGTCGGCACCGGTCATGCTGGTGGTTTTACCATCTATAAGTACCAATGCGCTTTGCCTGCCGCTGATGCTGATATCATCGGTATTGCTCACCTTAACGCCCGGCGATTGCGCCAATATCTCCAGCACGTTTTTACCATCAGCCGTAATGCTGGCTGCCGGGTTAATAACGGTTTTACCGGGCCTTACTTCCACAAAGGTTTTTTTGGCTACCACGGCAACTTCTTTCAGTTCGGTATTAAGCGGTTGCATGTAAATGGGCTGTATAGTAACTGTTTGCCCTGCGGGTACTTTATAAACGGAAGAATAAGCTTTGATATAACCCAGATGATAGGCCAGCACCAGGTAAGCACCCGGCCGAACAGGCTGAAATTCGAAAGCGCCCTTGCTATTCACCAATGCCGACATCACGATAGCCGAATCTGCCTGGTTTAACAATATAACGGTAGCTGCCTCGGCGGCGGTATTATTTTGTAAGTAAATGTTACCCCTGAGTATGGACGAGTTGGTTTGGGCGAAACAAAAACTATAAAAACCGGCCACCATTGCAAGTAGCAAACACCCTTTTTTAACCCTCATTAACTATTAGTAGATTTTATTCGATATTGTGTGTTTAGGAAATCCAAATTTAACAAAATATTAAATTTATAATATGTTTAATATGCTTTTTACGAATTATAATAATAAATGTTGCTTTGAGTTATAAATACATGGAATAAAAAAAGCTTTCAAATTTTAGTAAATTCGCGCATTAGTATCCCCAAAGTATAAACAGGTTAACCCCGGATGAAAAGAATATATACCACTGCAATAGTGCTGTTTTTAGCTATCGGCGCAATGGCGCAAACGGTTCCCGCAAACTTTACGCCTGTACTGACTAAGTTTAAACAGTTTTATAACAACAATCAGCCCGATAGTATTTACGCCATGTTTGCGCCCGAAATGAAGGCCACCATAGCCGCTGATAAATGGAACCAATCAACCACCCAGATAAAGGCACAACTGGGGGTGTTAAATAAAACAGAGGTAGACCGTTATGTGGCACCAACTGCTATTTATAAGGCGACGTTTGCCAACGCGGTATTCTTGCTAAACCTATCGCTAAACAGCCAGAATAAATTAGTTGGCGTATTTTTTTCGCCTTACCAGGAGGCTGCCAAAACCATCCAGATGGATGCATCAATTACCGAGGAGCCGGTTTTGTTTAAAATGTTTACCGGCACTATCCCCGGTACGCTAAGTATCCCCAAAAATGCTAATGGTAAAGTGCCGGTGGTGCTTATTATCCCTGGTTCGGGCCCTACAGACCGCGATGGCAACAGCCCCAAACTGGGCTTAAATGGCAATACTTATAAAATGCTGGCTAACGAACTGGGTAAAAATAATATTGCTGTTTTACGCTATGATAAACGTTTGGTTGGCCAGAGCGTAAGCTCTACCAAAGAAAAAGAACTGCGTTTTACTGACTATGTAGATGATGCAGTGGGCTTGGTTAATATGTTGCATGATGACCCCCGTTTCTCTAAAGTTATTGTTTTAGGGCACAGCGAAGGCTCACTGGTTGGCTTGCTTACCCTACGCGACCAACCGGTGAAAGGATTTATTTCCGTAGCAGGGGCAGGGCAAACTGCCGAAAAAATAGTGCAGGGGCAGGTAGAAAAATCGATGCCGAAGTTTTTGGCCGATCAGTATAAAACGGTTGTTGATAGCTTGAGGAAAGGTAAAACCACCGATTACATCGACCCACAATTGTATTCAATCATCAGGCCAAGCATACAGCCTTACCTCATGTCGTGGTTTAGGTACGATCCAATCCGGATGATGAAAAGCGTAAAGGTGCCTGCACTCATTTTACAGGGAACAACAGATATACAGGTAGGCGTGAGCGATGCGGAAAAACTAAAAAAAGCCGATTCCGACGCTAAGCTGGTGATTATACCAGGTATGAACCACATATTGAAAGAAGCCCCCGCCGACCGTGAGCAAAATATGACCACTTATAACAAACCCACGCTCCCACTCAAACCAGAACTGGTAACCGCCATTGTTGAGTTTGTGAATGGGATAAAGTAAAGCCCCCTCCGCCCCCTGAAGGGGGAACTTTTGAAATGTATTGAAGCCCGGGTAATAGTTTAGCTGGGCTTTACTTTTACCTTAATTGTTATGTCTTGATGTACTGTGCCTAACTCCTGCTCCCCCTTTAGGGGGTTGGGGGGCTTACTTCCATATTCCCAGCAATCTCCTCAGTAAAATAATTTCCGAAGTATGGTAGGCATTATGATCAGCTACCTGCAAAGCCTCACGCAGGATGCTTTGCCCGGTGCCATGGGGGATGGGTTTATAAATATCTTCGTTTTTCAGCAGCGCTAAAAACTGCGTTCTGTCTGCGTGGATCTGTTCGATGGTCTTATCCCAGGCGGCATCATCCTTGGGTTCGCTTTCTTTTGGCCAGTAATCATCGGGCCATTTTGGCGATTGATGGGTGCCATCTTTACTAAATTCCAGCATATCCCATTGCGCTATCCGGATATGCTCGGCCAGTTGCCATATACTGTAAGGCAGGTTATGGGGTTTTATGCCACGGTATTTGGCGGGTATGTCTTTCAAGGCATCCGCCAGTGTGGCATGTGCGCCGCCACCAATTATCAGTTTCTCCAGTTCGGCTCCGAGTATTTTATGCTGATCATCCATAAGTAAAAGCTTTCCTTAGTAACAAAATCGCGGCATATTTGATTTATATGCGGCAAATTTTCTAAGTTTATAAACCAAAGCAAACCCTTACTAAGGTGATAAAAAAACTACTTTTACTTTCCCTGTACGTAGCCGCGTTTTCGGCCTGTAAAAAAGACGGGCAATCATCCGAGCCGCTTTCGGCGAAGGATGATGCAGCCTTCCAGCTATACGAAGACCATTTTTTGGAGGATTTTTGGAAAGAGAACCCCGAATGGGCAACCACAGCCGGCTACCATAAATACGATAGTTTACTGCTTATCCCCAATGATGATAACCGCAAAAAGGCCATCAAATTTACTAAGGTGCACATGGATTCGCTCAGTCGTTTTGAAGTTGGCACCTTATCTGATGCTAACAAGATAGATCACCGCATGATGCAGAACCAGCTCGAATCTATCCAATGGAACCTGGAGCAACTGCGCGAATATCAATGGAACCCGGCATCGTATAACGTTATAGGCGGTTTTGCGCTTATTCTGAACGAACATTACGCCCCGCTGGAGAAACGCTTGCGCAGTTTTTATCAGCGTATGGCGTTTATTCCGGCTTACTACAAGGAAGCCCAAAAACAGCTTAAAAACCCGGTTGTAGAGCTTACTAAACTGGCGATTGACCAGCACAACGGCGGGCTGAGCGTTATAGAAAGCGACTTTGCCGATTCACTTAAAAAAACAAAGATTCCGGATGCTGAGCAAAAGCAAATGCTGGATCGCGTACGCATCTCGGTTGATGCGATAAAGGGTTTTGTGGCTTATTTAAAAGTAATGAAGAACGATAAGCCCCGCAGTTTTAGGCTGGGTAAGGAATACTACGAAAACAAATTTAAGTACGAGATCCAGTCGGAAAGTACCGCGCAACAGATCTTCAATGCCGCTATGGAGCGCAAAAAATACCTGCACCGCGAGATGGCCAAGATCAGCCGAACGTTGTGGCCAAAATATTTCGGGACCAAAGCGATGCCTGCAGATTCGCTGGATCTGATAGGGCAAATGATAGATACACTATCTACCAAACATGTGGCACCATCGGAGTTTCAATCTGCCATTGAAGCCGAACTGCCAAAGCTAACTACGTTTATAAAAAGTAAGGACCTCTTAACACTCGACCCAAGCAAGCCGCTTATTGTACGTAAAGAACCCGGTTACATAGCCGGTGTGGCCGGCGCATCGGTAAGTTCGCCTGGCCCTTATGATAAGGGCGGCAATACTTATTACAATGTAGGTAGCCTTGCGGGCTGGTCGCCGGAACGTGCCGAAAGCTACCTGCGCGAATACAATCAGTATATTTTGCAGATACTCTGCATCCATGAGGCTATACCGGGGCATTATACACAATTAGTGTATGCCAATAAATCGCCAAGTATTGTAAAGTCTGTGTTTGGCAATGGTGCCATGATAGAGGGCTGGGCGGTTTATACCGAGCAGATGATGCTGGATGCCGGCTTTGGCGATAAAGAGCCGGAGATGCGCCTGATGTGGTACAAATGGCACTTGCGGTCGGTATGTAATGCTATTTTAGATTATAGCGTACACACCAGTAACATGACCAAGGAGCAGGCGGTGAAGATACTTACTCACGAGGCTTTCCAGCAACAAGCCGAAGCTGATAACAAATGGAAACGGGTAAGCGTTAGCAGTGTACAACTCACCAGCTATTTTTCCGGGTATAAGGAAATTAACGATCTGCAGCAAGCGTGGAAAAAGAAACAGGGCGATAAATACCGCATTAAAGAGTTTAACGAGAAGTTTCTGGGCTATGGCAACGCTCCGGTTAAGCTTATCAAAGAGGCGATGTTTTCCGTACCCAAAATAGATACCAAACAAGGTACAGGCGGATAGGCGGATGTGCAGATGTACAGATGTGCAGATGTGCAGATTTTTAAATTTTGGAATACAAAGATATGAGCGAATTAGATAAAAACGATGCAAGCCACTGGATATGGCGCATGTTCTATTATAACCCCTCCGACCCAAAACTCGTGGTAACCAAACGTTTTGGCTGGGGATGGACGTTTAATTTCGCCCACAAAACTACCTGGTTATTTTTGCTGGTTGTAATAGGTATTGCTATTGCGGTGAGCGTGTTGGCGAAGAGATAGATAGAGCGGCTCTGCAGATATTGTTGCAATAACGTGCGTATAAAAAAACAAAGCCTTTCAAGCTAAACTTGAAAGGCTTTTATCATTTGCACATCTGCATATCCACGCATCTGCACATCAAAATTTAGTTTTTCTTCTCGTGCTCTATTACAAAAACATCCTCGTTATCTTTTTTCATGAGGTATTTTTCGCGGGCGAATTTTTCGAGTTTGGCTTTATCTGAGGTGAGTTCGTCCAGGTCTTTGTTTACTTTGGCGGTTTCGGCCTTATAAAAATCACGCTCCTGTTCCAGCTTACTCAGCTGTTGCTTGTATTGATATTGCGAGAATAGGTCGTTTTTATCAAAAAAGATCATCCAAACAACAAATATGACAGTTATCAGAAAAAATTTGTTTTTGATAAGGTTGATAAAACGTTTCATCGGCGCGTACTGAATTTAATTATAAAGCTATTTAATTTATCTGAGCGGCGCAAATATCGTTATTAACTTATTAACAGGGTAGGGTAGTGAGACAAGAATCAAGAGACAAGAATCAAGACAAAGACCATTGCCGCGATAATTACGGTTATTGTAAAACAAAATAGCGATGGGTTTCAAACCATCGCTATTAAAATTCTATTCCTTAACCCTCTTCGCGGAGCAGAGAGGGTCGACGCACGGAGTGCTGTCGGGGTGAGTTTACTTTGCGAGCGACACGATTGATTTGGAGGTTTTAAAACTACTCAACACTTAACCACTCGCAACTCTTTACTTTCTCCCGGTATATTTACCGGCTGCACCGCTCATACCGCTGGCACCGCCTGCTTTGCTACCACCAGCAGCATTACGGCCACCGCCAGATCTGCCGCCACCACTACCGTTACGGTTGCCACCGCCACTTGGGCGACCGCCACGTGATGAACCACCACCGCCACCGCTTTTACCCTTTGCAGGTGCGTTTTTGGCTTTGCTCATCATCTTCTCCGTCATGGCTTGTATGCTTAGCGGGTAAGGGTGCTCTTCTTCAACCGGAATCTCTTTGGCTATCAGCTTATGAATATCTTTCAGGAAATCTATTTCTTCCTCGCCATCGCAAAACGTAAGGGCTATGCCGCTTGCACCCGCGCGGCCTGTACGGCCAATACGGTGTACATAGGTTTCGGGGATGTTAGGGATTTCGTAGTTAATTACGTGCGTAAGGTCGTCTATATCGATCCCACGGGCAGCAATGTCGGTAGCAATTAAAACACGCGTGGTGCGGTTTTTAAAGTTACTTAACGCACGCTGGCGGGCATTTTGCGATTTGTTACCGTGGATGGCCTCAGCAGTGATGCCGGCTTTAACCAAGTCTTTCACTACTTTATCGGCACCGTGCTTAGTACGGGTAAATACCAGGGCGGTTTTAATGTTTTTATCTTTCAAGATGTGGTTAAGCAACAGGCGCTTATCGTTCTTCTCCACAAAATATAACGACTGCTGTATGGTATCGGCTGTAGAAGAT
This sequence comes from Mucilaginibacter gilvus, assembly GCF_004054195.1. Lineage (GTDB taxonomy): Bacteria > Bacteroidota > Bacteroidia > Sphingobacteriales > Sphingobacteriaceae > Mucilaginibacter > Mucilaginibacter gilvus. Next base: position 128,278 of record NZ_SBIW01000012.1, read on the forward strand.
ACAGGCGCAACCTCTACCTTAGCAGGTTTCTGCAAAATAGAATCGGCCAGGCTTTGAATTTCGTTTGGCATAGTAGCCGAAAAGAACAAAGTCTGCCTGTTTTGAGGAACCTTGGCGATGATCTTTTTTACATCATGTACAAAGCCCATATCCAACATACGGTCGGCCTCATCCAGGATCAGCATTTTTATCTGGTCCAGGTGTACAAAACGCTGGTTCATCAGGTCCAATAAACGACCCGGGGTTGCGATCAGGATATCAACGCCACGGCGCAAAGCATCCGTTTGCGGGCCCTGCGATACACCACCGAAGATAACCAGGTTTTTCAAACCCGTGTTTTTACCGTAAGCGGTAAAGCTCTCGCTTATCTGGATGGCCAGTTCGCGGGTTGGGGTTAAAATAAGGGCCTTTATAGATTTTTGCTCCTTGTGCTTTTGCTTATCTAAAAACAATAATTGCAAAATAGGGATAGCGAAGGCAGCCGTTTTACCGGTACCGGTTTGGGCGCAGCCCAGCAGGTCGCGGTGTTGTAATATAAAAGGAATTGCTTGTTCTTGTATTGGTGTTGGGGTTGTATAACCCTCTGTTTTTAAAGCCTTTAAAATAGGCTCAATTAAATTTAAATTTTCGAATGACATGTATTGAATTGTATGTATTGTTTGCTAACGCGAAGCATTAAGCGGATCTGAAGAGTGTCTATTGATCAAAACCGTAAATCAACGGGTAATTATTTCTGCAAATATACGCTTTTTATTAAGAAGTAGGGTAGGCGGGTAGTTTTGCGGCGGAATGTGACAGATAGATGTGCAGGGAATGATGTGCAGATGTGCAGATTTCAGATGTGCAAATCCATCCGGAAATGATAAATCTCCGTTAGCACAATTTTTATAAAATCGCCATAGCCGGCTACCTCGAACTCGTCCATAAGGTTATTTATTCAGTTTCTGCCGTTTTTAACGATTGTTCCCGCTCTAATCGCCTTTCCTCCATTTTCTTCACTACCGCATCCAATAGTATCAGCCCGATGCCTACCATAATGGATACATCGGCCACGTTGAAAATGCCGGTTTGGAAGATGCCAAAGCGGATGTGCATAAAATCGGTTACCGAGCCATGGGCAATACGGTCGTAAATATTACCGATGCCACCACCGATAACGCAAATAAGGCCGCCAAGGATGAGCTTGCTGAAATTCTTTTGCGTAAGCATAAATATGGTGCCCGCCAACAGCGAAAGAACAGGTAAAAGGGTAAGCAGGATAAAACGGTATGGGTTTGTTAGCGTATCGCCAACGCTTAAAAAAGCGCCGGTATTCTCTATTTTAATAAGGGTAAAATGGTTCTGTATAAAGCTGATGGGTTCATCGTAGCTCATTTTTTTGCGCACGATGGATTTGGAAACCTGGTCGCAACCAATATTAAGGGCGAGAATAACTAAAATAACAACGGCCCGGTATAATCCTTTTAATTTCATTGGTACGAAAGTAAAGAGAGAATTTGAGAAATGCTAATAATGTTGTGGTGAGGATACTACAACATGGGATGTTAAAAGCTCCGGCAAAACGGGGCTATAGAAGTTGTGTGGTTCAACTATTGCTTTTGTAACGCTTTCTATTTGCAATAAATGTTAAGATACCTATTAATAAAAATAACCCGCCTGCAGGATACATGTATAAATTGAGGTCGGGATATATGTATGCCGCATAAATAAATAGCAACCCTATAGAACCGTAAATAAAAACCGTCCGGTTGTAAGTGCTAATGGCCCTTTTAGATAAATTCTTATTTCTTTCTATTAATTCATTTATTGATTTTACTTCGTCTATACAGGTTGCCGTACACGCAATACCATTTTTAATTTCTGTAAGGCAATCCGGACAAAGGCCTTTATTGCAATTCTTGCAAATAGCTACTGCCGGTTTGGTAACATGGTTAAAGCAATTCATGTAATGAGGTTATGAGGCTTGTAAGTTAATAATTCGGCAACAAAAAAGCCCCGATAATTCGGGGCTTCGTATTTTATCTCCCCCCTTTAGGGGGATGGAGCTACTATTTCTTTAAAAACTTAAAGTTTTTACCAATAAAACGTGCAGAATCGCCCAATTCTTCTTCAATGCGCAATAACTGGTTGTATTTTGCTATCCTGTCTGAACGTGAAGCCGAACCGGTTTTGATCTGGCCACAGTTTAAGGCCACAGCTAAATCGGCAATGGTAACATCTTCAGTTTCGCCGCTACGGTGACTCATTACCGAGGTATAACCGTTGGTTTGTGCTAAACTAACCGCGTTGATGGTTTCGGTTAAGCTGCCTATTTGGTTTACTTTCACCAGGATAGAGTTAGCCGTATCGTTATCAATACCTTGCTGTAAGCGTTTTACGTTGGTTACAAACAAATCATCGCCAACTAACTGTACTTTGCTGCCAATTTTCTCGGTCAGTAATTTCCAGCCTGCCCAATCGTCTTCAGCCATACCATCTTCTACAGAAATAACAGGGTATTTAGCGCAAAGTTCGGCAAGGTAATCGGCTTGCTCTGCACTGGTGCGGATAGCGCCTTTTTCGCCTTCAAATTTGGTGTAATCGTATTTGCCGTCTTTGTAAAACTCAGAAGCAGCACAATCAAAAGCGATGAAGATATCTTCGCCTGGTTTGTAGCCAGCTTTTTCAATCGCTTTCAGGATGGTTTCAACGCCATCTTCTGTGCTATCAAAGGTTGGTGCAAAACCACCTTCGTCGCCCACTGCGGTAGAAAGGCCGCGGTCGTGTAGGATCTTTTTAAGGTTGTGGAACACTTCGGTGCCCCAACGCAATGCTTCAGAAAAAGAAGAAGCGCCGATAGGCATGATCATGAACTCCTGGAAAGCGATAGGCGCATCAGAGTGCGAGCCACCGTTTACAATGTTCATCATCGGGATAGGCAGGGTGTTTGCATTTACGCCGCCAATGTAGCGGTATAAAGGCTGGCGGCTTTCCTGCGCGGCAGCTTTAGCAACGGCCAAAGACACACCAAGAATAGCGTTAGCACCTAAGTTACCTTTGTTTTCGGTACCGTCAAGGTCAATCATGAGCTTGTCTATCAGGTTTTGCTCAAATACATCGATGCCTTTAAGTTCTGCAGCAATTTTATCATTTACATTGGCAACAGCTTTTAAAACGCCCTTACCCATGTATACTTTTTTGTCATCATCGCGAAGCTCAACAGCTTCATGCATACCGGTTGAAGCACCAGAAGGTACTGCAGCACGGCCCAATGCGCCATTTTCGGTTAAAACATCTACCTCAATTGTAGGGTTACCGCGCGAATCAAGTATCTGGCGCGCATGAACATCAATTATTAAGCTCATAATTTATTATTGTTGTATTTTTTGGATTACTATACTAATTTGGTCGGCTAAGTTAAGCGCAAAATCAGCAAATCGCAACGTAAATTTTCTATTTGTTATGATTATTAATCAATTGTGGTTGGTATATGTTCCTTAGGCTTGGTGTTTTTACGGTTTATACGATACATAACGGTTATTGCCAGGTTGTTTTTGGCCCCTGCGGTGGTAAGGCTGTAATTATACTGATCCAACCAGCCGGCCTGCACACTTAATGATTTATCAAACTGGTACCCAAAGGCCGCTGAAAAACGATTACGCTCAAAGTGAGGCGCGTTATTATTCAGAAAGATCTCATCAAATACCGATACAAAAAAAGTTTTTGCCTCTATTTTTTTATGGTTTAATGGTATCACCAGGTTTAGGCGATACCTGAAGCGATTGCGGTAGATGCCGTTAAGCCAGCGTTGTTCGGCGCGGTAACGGTGTTCTATTTTTATCCGGTCTAAAAACGAGTTGATGGTCAACTGTTCCCACATCCTAAACTCTTTAACCGTTGGCGGCGCGTCTAAATTATTATAATCGTAGGTTACATAACGCCCGGTACCTATAAGCGCTGTATAATTCTTTGCGATATCGTAGCTTATCCCACCTTTTGTTTCGTAATAAAAAAACTGGTTAAACAAGGTATTGGTACGCCCCTGCAGTTCTACGTACCCACCCCAATGATGGGTGCTGTCGCCAGGTAAAACTATGGTGGCAATGCCCCATGTACCTGTTTTATTATTTTGAGCGTTTGCGGTGTTGAACAGTAACACCATGATGAGGGTTAACAGTACGGGGGCGGTATTTTTTAACATTTACTTAATATTATTTTAATGCAAATGTATTACCACAGTGTTATCTAAATGTTAACATTATCTGTCTTAATGTTATTATAATGTTAAGAATTGGTTTTTAAATTGATGTGGGGATAACCATTTCTTTTGCGCTGCTGTGGGTTTTTAAGGATGATCTTAACGGTTTGGCTTGTTTAACCCCGCAACCTGTCGCGTATGCACCTCACCCAAAATCAAGACTCCGCCTTAGCTTTGGTCTAAATTAAAAAAACAACCAGCCATGAAGCATTCCATTATCCAGTACACCGTAAAAGAAGGACGCGCAAACGAGAACGAGGGGCTAATAAGAGACATGTTTGCACAATTACAGGTAGAGAAACCCACTGGCATAGAATATGTAGTTTATAAAACCGGCGATAGCTCTTTTATGCATATGATAGCTTTTGATAGCGACGATGCCAATAACCAATTCACAGAAATGCCCGCTTTTAACGCTTTTAGGGCAGCGTTAAAAGAACGTATTGAAACCCCGCCTGAGCGCACAGATGTTAGCCAGGTGGGAAATTATAAACGAGGAGAGTAAATGGTGGTTGGCTTAATGCCTCCTCACCTTGTAATTTCGAACGAACAGGGTAGGGCAAGAGCGCGGCGTGTGGAGAAATCTTCTACGAGCGATGTGCAACGATGCAAGTCCGCGAAGCGTGGTATGTAAGATTTCTCTTCGCACCTCCGCGCACTCCCACCTCATCTGCTCATCGAAACGACATGGGGTTTTGTCGTTTCTGCTCTATTCTTCTGTTGCTTCTTAACTCTCGATTCTAATCCCGCTACTCCCATTTAAAAGTTTTTACCGCAACGGCGTAAACGCCTATTCCCCATAATAGCAAGATGAATAGTTGGTGGGTAACATCGCCCAGGCCGGCGCCTTCAAAGGCAACCTTGCGCATGGCGTTGTTAAGGTGCGTAAGCGGCAGGGCGTTACTAACGTATTGTAGCCATTTTGGGAAGGCAGTAACCGAAAAGAACGTGCCCGATAGTAAAAATTGGGGCAGTGTGATGATATTGGATAGTGGGGGTACCGTACTTTCATTTTTGGCAATGCCCGATACGGTGAAGCCAAAGCCCATGAAGATAATAAGCCCTATGGCCGAAAGGACGAGCATATTGAGTACAGTAACTACGCCATGTATCAGCGTAAAGCCAAACATAAAGTGCCCCACCATAATAATGAATACAGCACCCAATAGCGAAAAAGTAAGCCTGGCTAATGCTTCGCCCAATACGATACTGTAGCGTTTAACAGGTGTGGCAAAAAAGCGTTTGATCACCAGCGTAAGCCTCAGACTGATAAATACAAAGGCGGTACCGAATACCCCGCTGCTCAGCAACGAGAAACCCAACTGCCCCGGAAGGATAAAATCGATGTATTTGTAGGCACGGCCAGATACGGTTGTTTCTCTAAGCTCGGCAGCAGGCGGAGGCAGCATTTGCCCGCTCATTTGCTGGTATGTTGAATTTATTTCGTTCAGGATATTTACAATAACTGATTTGAGGATGGCGCCTTTTGACGATGAGGTAGTATACTGCACGTTAACCGTAAAGGGAGATTTTTGCGGGCCAACTGGCGATTGCGACGGATCTATAACATTCTTTTTTATGTCAATAATGGCATCAATGCTTCCTTTAGAAAGATTCTTGCCCATCTCATCCGCGGTTTGGGTAGTGATCAGGTTTATAACGCTAACCTTTCGCAAAGCCGTATAAACCGGACTAAGCGTATCGCTGCCCTTAGCCACGCCTACATCGACCGCTACCCCGCCGCCGCCAATATTAGCAAACACCAAAATAAATATCAGCGGGAAAGCTAAACTAAACACCACCGCCGATGGGCTGCGGATGATAGAACGGAAGCTTGCTTTGGCAATGGCCAGCGTTGCACGGGTGTTACTGTATTTGTTCATTAGTTCATTGGTTCAATAGTTCATTGGTGTGGATATTGTGCGAACTTCTGCTCCCCCCCTTCAGGGGGCTGGGGGCCTATCCTTCCCGCCATTCCTTGCCGGTGAGGTTGATGAAAACATCCTCCAGGTTGGCATCCTTTACCTGCTTTTTACGTTCGAAACCGCTTTCCAGTAATTTATCTATAAAATGGTCGGGAGTATCTATACCTACAATATGTCCGCCGTCTACAAATGCCACGCGGTCGCACAGTACTTCGGCTTCGTCCATGTAATGGGTGGTTATCACTACGGTGGTGCCATTGTCGCGGATCTCGCGGATCAGGTCCCAAAGGTTGCGGCGGGCTTGTGGGTCGAGGCCGGTGGTGGGTTCATCCAAAAATATAATGCGTGGGTCGTTTATTAATGTGGTAGCTATGGAGAAGCGCTGTTTTTGTCCGCCGGAAAGTTCTTTGTATTTAGCCTTTGCCTTATCGGTAAGGGCTACTTTTTCCAGCATTTCCATAGGCGTTTTGGTGATTCCATACAAGCCACAGAACAGGGAAATTAATTCCGACAGGTTTAAATTGGGGTAATAGCCGGCGGCCTGCAATTGCACACCTATTATTTTTTTAATACTGTCGGCATCCTTATCTATCGAAAAACCATCAACCATAACCTCGCCCGATGTTTTTTCGCGCAGTGTTTCTATGATCTCCAGTGTTGTGGTTTTGCCAGCACCGTTGGGCCCAAGCAGGCCGAAGATCTCGCCCTCATAAACCTCAAAGCTGATGCCCTTTACGGCGGCGAAATCGCCGTAGTTTTTGGTAAGATTATTAACCGTGATAATAGGTTGTTTTGCCATACCGTAAATATAGCAATGGATTTATGGTATTTGTATATTGGCTTAGGTTAGGGCATTAAAATTCCATTAGATTTTGTAAGCGTAAAATTGTTAGCGGTGTATGGGATGAAGATTGGATAGCCATGCGCAAATCGGCGCTACCGTTTAGTAGAAAAACAGAACCCCGATAGTAATTGCGCCGGTAGGTGCAACCCTCAGTAAATGGGCTAAGGATAGCACCTAACGGCGCATGAAATCTTATCCTTTGTTTGTTACAAAGCGGTTGCTCCTAACGGGAGCAACGGAATGGGGACGGCGTTGCAATATGTTCGGAATAACAATGTATACTACTTCCCGCCCTTCTTCAATTCGCTTTCAGATTTTAGCACTTTGCTGCCGTTGGCTTGCTTTATTTCGAACGCCGGCTCATCTGCGCTTGCCTTGCGTTTTACTTTTGTGCCTTTTATGGTTTTGGTAACAGCTTGGGTATGCTTCTTTTGTATTTTGCCTTCTGCTTCAGATGCACCCCATTGCCAGTGTACGGTATCTCCCTTTTTCATATTAGTAGTGTTTGCCGGGGATGAAGCAATATGCCTGCCAATTTAGCAGGTTAAGCAACCTATGCTGATAACTATTACGGCGGTAACTACAAGGGCTATCATTGAGTAAAGAGAAGGTATGGTAAGCGAGGTTGTCATGATGTTTTTGTGTTGTTTTACAGTACAAAGGTGCATCAGCGGGCAAAAATCGGTTAGCGTTATTAGGTGAAGTGTTGCAAAATGTCGGTGAATGGATTTTTAGGGGGAATGAGTGGGGTAGGTGATATCGGTGAAATGCGCGGCTATCGGTAAGCAGCGTTTTTTGGTGTGCGAATGCACCGTGTGCTATTTACCGATCTAATATTACCGGGCAGCACTACGTAAAAAATCCGCATGGCCATTTATTTATTGACTATGCGGATGTGCGATGGTTTATTTTGAACAATTATAATTGTTGGTTTCTAATTCCAAAACCCATGCGTTTTAATTTGTGCCGAAGGATACTCCAGTAGATATGTTTTACAAGAAGAGGCGTTCGCCGCTTCGTGTTTGCCACGAGTTTTCGAGTCTTGTTAAGTAGAGCAGCCTTTTTTAAAATGACTATAACTGATTAGCCATTTACTGCTTATCGGAAGAACTTTTAGATTTAAAAATGGAGTAGCCAAGTCCAATGCCAAACCACGGCTTGTTTTTGTAGTCCCAATTACGCCCAACCTCACCGGCCAAGTAATCGATACCGGTAAAGGCGCCTATTTGGAAATTATCTATCTGAAACAAATAGCCAAAATGCCAAGTAATTGCTGCAAGGTTACTTTCTGTGGTTACCGTTTTATTAGTATTTGTGGGTGTAACACTTACAGAGGTTAGCGCTATACCGGTTAAAATATTGTGGGAATACTTTTTATTTGGAGAATATTTATAGCCCGCAGATAGCCCAATACTTATATCGTTTGCAAAGGTAAAATCGCGATGGTGTGCGGGATTACTTGTATTGCCACCAAACCTAAGTTTTATAGGTAAAACTAATGCACCCAATGTAAAACTGTGGGCATTAACTTCCTTTTCGCAATCGTTGTTGAATTCTTTAAGTGATAACTTAAAGAAAATGTCTTTTTTGCCTGGTTTACCGGAATTATCAGTTGCCGTACTTACCAACGATTTATTTAACGCTGTATTTTGAACCTTTACATCGCTGTCAGAAATTCTCCACTCTATAAATTGAATAACCAGGCTACCGTCATCTAAAATTTTTGTTACGCTAAATTCGACATCTGCTGGTATATCGGTATCAGAACCTAATATAGCCACACCATTTCCGCTGCACTTCAGCAAGGTTTCAGATGTTCGGAAGGTATATACGTTATCGTAGACGGATTTATCTACAGATTGTGAAAATGCAGACATGCAGCTAAAAATTAAAGCGATAAGTAATAGTGTATATTTCATGACGATAAGATTTTAAATGTTTATGTCAAAAATATATAGGGAAATCAGATACTACTACCGTAAAAATACCCTATTACTATCAGTAAAAAAGCGGGTTGGTAAACATGGTTATTTTACATGTTGTACGATATTTTCTCTCTAATTAATGGTTTGATAGGCATTTGCCGTAGGATAAATTTTATTGCTAACGCTCAAGATTGGCAAGCAATAATTCCGAGTCTTATAAAGTGAAAGCCTCTCAAGTTTTTATCTTGAAAGGCCTTATGTATAAGAAATCTGTGAATCGATCTTAATTGGGGTAGTCCCCAATAATTATTTCATCAAATTAATAAAATCGTCAAATAAGTAGCGGCTATCATGCGGGCCGGGAGATGATTCCGGGTGGTATTGTACCGAAAATGCTTTTTTACCTTTTACACGGATACCTTCTATCGACTGGTCGTTAAGGTTTACGTGGGTTATCTCAACCTTTTCAGACGCCCTAACAGCTTCCGGAACTACGCCAAAACCATGGTTTTGCGAAGTTACTTCGCAATGGTTAATAATCACGTTCTTTACCGGGTGGTTTAAACCACGGTGTCCGTTAAACATTTTTTTAGTTGGGATATCGTTAGCCAAAGCCAGCAACTGATGGCCAAGGCAGATGCCGAACAATGGTTTATCGGCAGTTAATATTTCTTTTACGGTATCAATAGCGTAAGGCATGGCCGATGGATCGCCGGGGCCATTAGAGATAAAATATCCTGATGGCGCAAAATCCTTTTCCATTTCGGCAAAGGTGGTTTTTGCGGGGTAAACCTTCGCGTAAACATCGCGGTCATCAAAATTACGCAGGATGTTCTTTTTAACACCAAGGTCTAAAACAGCTACACGGTAAGCAGCGCTTTCGCTACCAAAGGTGTAGGTTTCTTTAGTTGATACCTGCGAAGAAAGTTCCAGACCATCCATGTCGGGTGCTTCGGCCAATTTGGCTTTCAGTTCTTCCAGGTCCAATATTTCTGAGGAGATGATGGCGTTCATGGCGCCTTTATCGCGTATGTGGCGCACCAGTTGGCGGGTATCTATATCAGAGATACCTACGATGTTTTGTCCCTGGAAATAATCCTGTATGGATTCATCCGCTTGTTTACGGCTGTAGGCAATGTTGTAGTTCTTACAAACCAAGCCGGCTATTTGTATCTGGCCCGATTCTACTTCTTCGTTAGCAATACCGTAGTTACCAATGTGGGCATTGGTAGCCACCATTATTTGCCCAAAGTATGATGGGTCGGTAAAAATTTCCTGGTAACCCGTCATCCCGGTATTAAAGCAGATCTCGCCGGTGGTTGTGCCTATTTTGCCGGCGGCTTTGCCGTAAAATACGGTGCCATCGGCTAATAATAATATAGCAGGCAATTTGGTGTAGTGGTTCATTTTGCAAAAAAATTGAAAGGGTAATTCGTTCGGATTTTCTGGCACGAAGCTCCGTGAAAACTGGACGGAAGATTGAAGTAAAACACCTCTTTATTCACGCCGCAAAAGTAGTTATTAAATTTCGAATTGAAAATACCCACCCCCGATTTTTTTAAAATATCACCCCGAAGCCTTAAGAACTTATTTGCCGCTGTTACCCCAAAAGAAAGTTGTTTTAAGGCAATGGGTACACCAAAAGGGCCTTACCGGTAAAAACGGGAGGAATTTCTTGAGATAAAAATTACGCGGCTTACGATCGGTATGATTCATAGGTTTACCACAGTACACGCAGGGATATATTTTATCGGCCATTAAAATTGGATAGTATTATATGATATAATTGGGTTGCCCCTAAAGTATAAAATATTAAATAAATGTAAAGCAATGGTTAAGTTTTTTCATTCGAATAAATCCCGAATGAGTTTCTAACTTTGCGGGCAGAAATTACACCAACTAAAAAGCTATGTCGGTAAACAAGGAAGTAAAGCGCATTACCGTGCACACCCTGCAGGAAATGAAGAACCGCGGCGATAAAATTGCCATGCTCACTGCATACGATTACTCGATGGCGTTAATAGTAGATAACGCCGGTACCGATATTATTTTAGTTGGCGATTCGGCTTCCAACGTTATGGCAGGGCACGAAACCACGCTACCCATCACCTTAGACCAGATGATATACCACGCCGCATCGGTAGTGCGGGCAGCTAAACGCTCGCTGGTGGTGGTAGATCTTCCCTTTGGCTCGTACCAGGGTAACTCAAAAGAGGCCTTAGCTTCGGCCATACGGATTATGAAAGAAGCTGGTGCACACGCCGTGAAGCTGGAGGGCGGGGTAGAGATTGCAGAATCTATCAGCCGGATACTTACAGCGGGCATACCGGTAATGGGCCATTTGGGCCTTACACCGCAGTCGATATATAAATTTGGCACTTACACGGTTCGCGCCAGGGAAGATGCCGAAGCGGCAAAACTAAAAGAAGATGCCTTAAAACTCCAGGAGCTGGGTTGTTTTGGCATTGTGCTGGAAAAGATCCCGTCCAAACTGGCTAAAGAAGTAAGCGAAAGCCTGAATATCCCAACCATTGGTATAGGCGCCGGGCAGCATTGCAGCGGCCAGGTATTGGTGATACACGATATGCTGGGCCTTAATAAAGGCTTTAAACCCCGCTTTTTGCGCCAGTACGCCAATCTTTACGATGTAATGGACGGCGCAATAAAAAACTACGTAAGCGATGTAAGGGCGAATAATTTCCCGAACGAGAAAGAGGAGTATTGAGCCCCCCCAGCCCCCTGAAGGGGGAGCTTTGCATTGCTGTAAAGGAAAAAATAAATTCGAAATTGAAAATCCGAAATCCGAAATAAAATTGGCCCGCCCAGAACATAATTATACCAACCACGATATTACTGATAAGGATATCCTTTACGAGGATAACCACCTCATAGCCGTAAACAAACGCGCCGGCGATATTGTGCAAGTAGACGATACCATGGATGAGCCATTGGACGAGAAGGTGAAAAAATACATCGCCCAAAAATACAGTAAACCCAACGGTGCTTTCCTGGGGGTGGTACACCGGCTGGACAGGCCCGTAAGCGGCGTGATCCTGTTCGCCAAAACCAGCAAGGCGCTGGAGCGCATTAATAAGCTGTTCAAAGGCCGCGAAATGCATAAAACCTATTATGCCATTACCCGTAAACGACCCCAGCCCGAAGCTGGCACGCTGGTACACTGGCTGATAAAAAATCCGCAGAAAAACGTTACCAAGGCCCACGATAAAGAAGTACAGGGAAGCCTCCGCTCGGAACTGAGCTATAAGCTTGTGGGCGAACTGGATGGCTACTATGTAATAGAGGTTGACCCCATCACCGGTCGCCCTCATCAGATTCGGGTGCAATTATCAACCCTTGGCTGCCCCATTGTTGGCGATAATAAATATGGTTACCCACGTGGCAGCCTGCGCAAAAGCATTTGCCTGCATGCCCGCCGCCTGCAATTTATACACCCCGTAAAAAACGAACCGATACTGATTGTAGCTCCATTACCAAAAGACGGTTTTTGGGAGAAGTTTGAGGGATTGGTGAGGTAAGAAGCGGTTTTTTTATTACATCCCCTTTACCTCTTCCCAAATCCCTTCATCCACCAAAACGCCGTCAGTCATGCTTTTCTCTCTCGTGCGCAGCATGTTTTCGCCGGGATATAAAATTTCGCTACCATCTATAGGAGCACTGGTTTTAGTATAGGCGAGGATATCGTTTATCAATGCCTCGTTTTGTTCATCATTAGCCTTTATGGCGATGAATACCTGCGATACACCAGTTTCCTTTCGCCCGCTTTGGGTAACCGCGGCGGTTGAACTTCCGCCACTAAGGATAGTAGCCAGCAGATCCAGCACCAGCGACAAGCCCGAGCCTTTCCAGAAACCAATGGGCAAGGCTCTTTTTGTTGCTAAAATAGCCGCGGCATCGGTAGTTAAATTTCCTTCAGCATCGTAACCGCCGGGTAGTGGTAACGGTTTATTTTGTGCTTCGTGCTGCCAAAGTTTGCCAAAAGAAAATTGAGTCATGGCCATATCCAGTACAATGTGGCTGCCCGCTCTCGGTACCGATATTACCAAAGGGTTGTTGCCAAGCCGTGGTTCGGTGCCTCCCCAGGGAGGTAAATTAGCTGTGGTATTAGTAAAGCAAATGCCCACGCAGCCAGCCTCCGCAGCTTGCCAGCCGTAGGTGCCGCCCCGCATCCAGTGGTTGGTGTTTTTAATGGCCACGCAGCCAATACCGTTCTCATGGGCAAGGGTAATTGCCCTGTCCATACTCAGGCGCGCGTTTAGCATCCCGGTTGCAAAATTACCGTCCCATTGTTCTACCGCCCCAAATGCGTTGATCAGCGTAGGGTCGGCATTGGGCGTAACTAATCCTTCCTTTAAGTAATCAACAAATACACGGAAGCGGTTTAATCCGTGCGAGGCGACGCCATCGCGGCTATTATCGGCAAATATGCCTGCGCTGGCATCCGCTTTGTCCTCTGTAAGGCCGAGGGAGAGCAGTACCCTTTTCAATTCAGCCTTAAGTAATAGATAAGGTATGCGCATAGTTGGGTGGTCTGGCGAATGGTTGATGGGGTGGGTAATTAACAGCGCTTAATTTATTTCGGTTTTTTATGAGGTGCAATTTAAAACTTTATAATGTAATCAACTAATCAACTCAATATAACCCTGTGTAAAATAATGACGGGCTAATGGAGTTATATTGATTGCTGTGGGCTTGTATGTAAAGGGAATTCCTATTTTTGCAATTAATTAAGGATGAAGAAAAAGATAAGTTTTTGGTGTTTACCTGTATTGTTACTTGTTGCGTTTGCGGTTAATTCCTGTAAAAAAACAGATCAAAGCAATATCCCCAATTTGTTAACCATAAGGCAATGGGAGCTGGCATCGGTACAGGTATATAACTATATAGGCGATACCCAGCAATCTACCGATACCATAACTTGCGACACGACCCAAATTTTTAAGTTTTATAAAGATGGCAGCTGCACCTACAGTAATTTCGATTGCAAGGATCAGACGATTTCCAGGGGTACTTACAGCTTAAGCGATACAAAACTCACGCTATTTGCCGATATGGTTTGTTTGGATAACAGCACAGCGGGTAGTTCAAAACCATTTGCCAACGCGCAGATAAGTAACCTTGGCGAGTTTTCAATGGTATTGCAAACCGGCGATACGCAAGCTTATTACACATCTAACCAGCCGCGAACCATCTATCGTTGGGGATTTATACGCCAAAAAGAAGTAACTACACGATAACTTGTTAAATTTTTATACTTTGCAGTACCATAGCTACCATTTATTTTGAAAAAGAGAATCGCCATTTTTGCTTCCGGATCAGGCTCCAACGCTCAGAAGATAATGGAGCATTTTAAACGTAATGCCGATGCTGAGGTTGTACTGATACTTACCAATAACCCGCAAGCCTACGTTTTACAGCGTGCCGATAATTTTGAGATCCCCTCGCATATATTCAACCGCGCTGAATTTTACGATAGCGACGATGTAATAGCGCTGCTGAAAAACCTGCAGGTAGATATTATTGTATTGGCCGGTTTCCTGTGGCTGGTACCAAAAAGCTTATTGAACGCTTTCCCCAACAAGATCATTAACCTGCATCCGGCGCTGTTGCCTAAGTTTGGCGGTAAGGGTATGTATGGCGATAATGTGCACAAGGCTATTTTAGCTGCGGGCGAAGAAGAATCGGGCATTACTATTCACTTTGTAAATGCCGAGTTTGACGAGGGGGAGGTTATTCACCAGTCGAAATTTAAGATCGAGCCCGGTGATACTCTCGAGATCGTTAAATTTAAGGGCCAGCAACTGGAGCATATGCATTTCCCAAAGGTGATAGAGAATTTGCTGAAGAAGATGCGGAGTTAGGGATTAGAGGCCGGAGATTAGAGCTTAGTTGAGTTTCTATATTTTGAGAAGGCCTCTTCAAAATCTAAAGGGGGGCATCCATACGCTTGTTAAGATAAGTAATTAATTCTTCATCTGTTGCTTTCCTGCCAATGCCTGTCATCATATCATTTACAGTCAAATCATGGAAGGTTTGCGCTTCCGGAGATAAGCCTAACTCTTCGGCCAATTGCATTAACAATAAAGTTTTCTTCTCCGAATCAGATTGAACGATAACCGTTGTCATAATACTAAGTTAAGATTATTGAGGCTTAGTTTTGTTTCATAAACTTTTCAATAGGACATCCCTCATCACAAATCATTGCGGGGCTTATGTATAAAGTGTTTTCGTTAAATGTGCACCTATATTTTAAGATGGCGTTTTGAGTTGTTTTAATTATTAGCGTATCTCTTTTTAACCTGTAAAACCCATTTGGAAGATAGTCTCCTTTCAATTCCCCCTTTTCGTAAAAGATCAAGTATTGATTTATAGTATTAGGCACTGTGTCAATGTAGCTTTTGACGCCATTGTTTCCCGAATTGGAAAAATAGCGCCAAGTTCCAACTATAGAAAACTTTTTTGATTCCGCCTTTTTGATTCCGCAACTAAAGCAAAATATGGCAATGGTGACTGCACCGGTTACAAACGAGATTTTATTCATTCCTGTTAAAATTTAGCTTTTCCACATGGGCCCTCAACAACACATACAATTCCTCAAAATCATACTGCAGCGTATTAGCAGTGATACTTACTGGAGTTTTATAACTACGATAATTCATTGCCGCCATTTTTTTCATCAGCGGATTAGTTTGGCGGTTGATGTAGACTTCGGGGTTATTCACCAACACGATGATCAATTTTTGCCTGCCAATTTCTATTACGTAAATATCCTCGATATCTGCCCAGGGGATAAAGCCGAATGAGAAACCGCTGCAATTATCTATAATGCCTTCCTCATTTACAACCAGCCCCGGCTTGGTGTCAAATAGTTTTTTGATGAGGCAAAATGCGCAAAACCCAAAGAAAGCTACTGCCGCAAAACCAATGAGATAAGTGAATACCGGGTAAGGTTTGTTGCCGAATAGCCTGATACCAGGATGGGTAATAAACCAAAAACCTGCCGCAACAAAGGCCAGCGAGCCGGCAGCCATCAGTAGCATTTTTTGTTTACTTAGGGAAATCTCAACTGTAGCGGTTAATTGCAGGTTAGTGACCATGACGGTATGATTGTGATGCCCTAAAATAGCAAGCTTTGCTCATAAACGCAAACCCACTTTGCTGAAACTACTTCACCTTCACAAAATGTTCCGAACAACCTTCATAGCAAACAATTGGCCCTGCCATGCCCAGCGATAACGAATCGCCTTTAATTTTATAGTAATAATCTTCGTATTCTTTGCCGTCCGCCGAACTTAGCTTCAACTTTACACTGTCTAAAACCGTATATTTAACATAAGAACCTGTACTATTATCAGGTAATTTCCAATACATTGATGCATCGGCATTCAATTGTAAATAGCCGTTACTATTGGTAGCGGGCACAAAGTACTGTGGGCCGCCACTGCTCATGCGGCTACCTATATAGCGCCACTTGCCTGTTAGCGACGCGTTTGGTACGGCACCTTGTTTATTTGTACATGCTACCGCGATAACAGCGATGGCGAATAGTGCAAATGAAATTTTTATGATCGTTTTCATGGCTTGTTTCATTGATCAATTTTTGTAAATCTTTCACCGCAGCCCTCAATGCACATGATTGGGCCGGCGGGGCTCATGGTAAGTTCATTGCCCTTTATACTGTACCGGAAGTTTTGTTTGGTGATATGGTCAGTTGCTGTAAAAATTAGGGTGACGCTGTCTTTTTCTGCATAGCTTTCGTAATTAACAAACGCTGTGCCTGCCAATGTTCCGTCTGTTTTAAACTGTACATACTCGGTATTGGAGGCGCTTACAGGCAAATATTTTCCGCTGCCATCGCCGGGGTCGGCATAGGTAGCAGATAACTTCCATTTGCCCTGCAGCGAAGTGTTCACCAGGAACTTGCTTTCTTTCCCGCAGGCGGCGATAAGTAAAATTAGGGCAACTGCTGTTAGTTTTACAATAGTTTTCATGTGTAGGTATTTGTTTTAGGCGATATTAGTTGGCCTTGGTAAAGTAATAACCGCAACCGCTATCAAAACACCGTATGGGGCCGTCGGGCACCAGGTTTAGTTCGTTGCCATTTATGGTGTACCGGTAATTCTGCGTGGTTGTATGGTCGTTGGCGGTAAAAACAAGGGTTGCGCTATCTTTTATCACGTAGCTTTCATAATTATCCAAAACCGTACCCTCTAAAGTGCCATCGGCATTAAATTGCAGGTATCCCGGTGTGGGCGGGCTTATGCGTACAGGCATACCGGTACCATCAGTAGTTTGCACTTGGGCCTGCCACTTGCCCGAAAGGGTGGCGTTTGCTACAGGCTTACTTTCTTTTTTGCAAGCGGCTAAAAACAGCAATATTGCCATTGCTAATAGTTTGACTAAAGTTTTCATTGTCGGCCTTTTTTAACATTACGGGCCACCCCGCCATAACGCTACAAATAAGGCACCAATTTTATGGCGATAAGTCGTTTTTATCTGCCTAAGCATCAATTATAAACTACTTAAAAAAAACTGTTCTCTAATCACAAATCTCTAAACTCTAATCCATACCTTTGCGGCTCAAAAAAAGCCCTGCAAATGAGCCAGTCTGTTCAAATAAAAAATGCCCTTATTTCTGTTTATTACAAAGACAACCTCGAGCCGATAATTCACGAGCTGAATCGCCTTGGTGTCAACATATATTCAACCGGTGGTACCGAAACTTTTATCCGCGACCTTGGGGTTGATGTGATTGCTGTTGAGGACCTTACCTCGTACCCATCTATACTGGGCGGCCGTGTAAAAACCCTGCATCCAAAGGTGTTCGGTGGTATTTTATCGCGGCGTGGTTTAGATAGTGATGCACAGCAACTGGAGCAATACGCAATCCCCGAGATTGACCTGGTAATTGTGGACCTGTACCCCTTCGAAGAAACCGTAAATTCTGGCGCAGGCCAGGAAGATATCATCGAGAAGATTGATATCGGCGGCATCTCGTTGATCCGCGCGGCAGCAAAAAACTTTAAAGACGTGGTTATCGTTGCCTCTAAAAATGATTACGGTATTTTGGAAGACATCCTAAAAAGCCAGCATGGTGCTACTACTATTGATCAGCGCCGTACTTTCGCGCAAAAAGCGTTCAATATCTCGTCTAATTACGATACGCATATATTCCAGTATTTCGATCAAACTGAGCCGATGCCTGTTTTTAAACAAAGCATCCAAACCAGCCAGACTTTGCGTTACGGCGAAAACCCGCATCAAAAAGGCACCTTCTATGGTAACCTTGATGCCATGTTCACCAAATTGAACGGTAAAGAATTATCGTACAACAACCTGGTAGATGTAGATGCTGCCGTTGCTTTGATAGATGAGTTTACCGAGCCAACCTTTGCCATCCTTAAACATACCAACGCTTGCGGTATCGCCAGTCGTTTACATACTAAGGAAGCCTGGTTAGATGCTTTGGCATGCGATCCGGTTTCGGCTTTTGGCGGCGTTTTGATAGCCAATGCCGAAATTTGCGAAGCAACCGCTTTAGAGATCGATAAGATATTTTACGAAGTGCTTATCGCTCCGGCTTACACCGACGATGCGTTAAAAGTACTTACCGCTAAAAAGAACCGCATTGTACTGATCCGCAACCGGGTTGAGTTGCCAAACAAGCAATTCAAAACCCTGCTGAACGGCGTTATTGAACAGGATAAAGATCTCGTGGTTGAAGGGCCGGCTGAAATGAAATCGGTTACCGAAAAATCAGCTACAACCGAAGAACTGAAAGATATGTATTTTGCCAATAAAGTGGTAAAGCATACCAAATCAAACACTATCGTTTTCGCTAAAAACAGCCAGCTGATGGCGAGCGGTGTTGGCCAAACCTCGCGTGTAGATTCGCTGAAGCAGGCGATCATCAAAGCCGAAAGCTTTGGGTTCGATCTGAAAGGCGCTGTAATGGCATCTGATGCTTTCTTCCCCTTCCCGGATTGTGTGGAGATTGCTGCCGATGCAGGTATCACTGCTGTTTTACAACCGGGCGGTTCTATAAAAGACCAGGACTCCATCAACATGTGTAACCAAAAAGGCATCGCCATGGTAACTACCGGGATGAGGCACTTCAAGCACTAAGGGTTAGTTTAGAGGCTGTGATTAGAGATTAGTTATAGGCGAGTTCATAGCTGTATACTTTTATTATCTCGTTGTTTTTACCAAAAGCGAATAAGTATATAGTGCTTCGGCCAAACACTGGTCTTTGTGCATTTGCCGAGTTATATTTTGGCGAGATAACAGAAAGCACTTCTGCGGTAAAATAGTTGTTAAAAGTTTTAGAAAAAGACACCACAAATTTGGGGGGCTTTGAGGGGCTATTGGTTAAACGCTTGAGCCACGGCTTGTAAACCGGGTTAGGTGCACTTTTATCAATGCTATCGAGCTTATCAACTATATTTCTTTCTTTTAGTTTCCAATCCCTGGCTATTTCTAAATAAAAATCTAATAGTTGTGTTGCTTCTAATGAATCAATAGTCCTAACCCTGGCTTTTCTTAGGTTTTGATTGTGCTTAACGATATATTTATAAGCGACAGAATATCGATAAAATTCAGGATCAGGAGCAGGTTTTATTGCAGAGCAGGAAATTATTATACAACTGCTAATGAGTAGCATTACAATTTTATTCAACATGCCATCAACAATAAATAATTTTTAAATGAGTTGTAAAAAAGACGTTAAATGCTTCTAAATAGATGCTACAATTACGCTTATTTTTATGAACTTTGCAAATTATAGAAACACACATTAAATGGGTTTATTTAATTTTTTCACACAGGAAATCGCTATAGATTTGGGTACTGCCAATACCCTCATTATACATAATGATAAAGTAGTTGTTGATGAACCATCGATAGTAGCTTTTGACCGTACCACAAACAAGGTTATTGCCATTGGCCGCCAGGCGATGCAGATGGAGGGTAAAACCCACGATAACATCCGCACAGTGCGTCCGCTTAAAGATGGCGTAATTGCCGACTTTAACGCCGCCGAGCTGATGATACGCGGGATGATAAAAATGATAAACCAGGGCAAAGGGTGGTTTTTCCCATCGCTGCGTATGGTTATCTGTATCCCATCGGGCATTACCGAGGTGGAGAAACGCGCGGTACGCGACAGCGCCGAAATAGCAGGCGCTAAAGAAGTGTACCTGATATACGAACCAATGGCCGCTGCCGTAGGTATCGGTATCGACGTGGAAGAGCCAATGGGTAACATGATCATTGATATTGGTGGTGGTACTACCGAAATTGCTGTTATCGCCCTATCTGGTATTGTTTGCGACCAGTCTATCCGCGTAGCGGGAGATAACTTCGACTCTGATATTGTTCAGTACATTCGCCGCCAGCACAATATTATGATTGGCGACCGTACCGCCGAGAAGATAAAAATTGAAGTAGGTGCCGCTCTTCCTGAGCTTTCTGAACCACCTGCAGATTTCGCTGTACAAGGCCGCGATCTGATGACTGGTGTGCCGAAACAGATCACCGTATCGTACACAGAAATTGCCCATTGCCTCGATAAATCCATCTCTAAAATTGAGGAAGCGATCTTAAAAGCATTAGAGATAACCCCGCCGGAGCTTTCTGCGGATATTTACCAAACCGGTATTTACCTTACAGGTGGCGGCGCGTTATTGCGCGGCCTGGATAAACGTGTGGCTGCTAAAACTAAATTGCCGGTACACGTTGCCGAAGACCCACTGCGCGCGGTAGTACGCGGCACCGGTACCGCCCTTAAGAATATTGGTAACTTTAAATTCCTTATGCAGTAATTTAGATATGAGATGTTAGATATGAGATTTGAGACCGGAGCAAACCGAGTTCTATCTCATATCTAACATCTCATATCTCATATCTCAATCCCGATGCGTAACCTCCTGATATTTATCACTAAGTACAACGCATTCTTTTTGTTTCTCATTTTTGAGATAATTTCGCTTGTTATTTATATTAAATACAACTCTTTTCAAAAGGCTACATTCATCAATAGCACCAATAAGGTAACCGGCGAGTTTTATGACCGGGCCGACGAGTTGAAGGGCTACCTTTCGCTGCGTGAGGTGAATGACCAGCTGGCGAAGGAAAATGCCGACCTGCGTAACCAATTGCGCGCCTCCAAGTTTTTAGATTCTGTTGCCAAACATGTGGTTAACGATACCATTTACAAGCAACAGTACGAGTACATTGATGCCAAGGTGATCAACAACTCGGTTAACAAGCGCAACAACTACTTAACCATAACCAAGGGGAGTAAGGATGGCGTTGTAAAGGGGATGGGCGTAATAACGGGTACCGGTGTTGTGGGTAAGGTAGTACTGGTTGGCGAGCATATTGCCATTGTGCAATCCCTGTTGCATAAAGATTCGCGCTTTAGCGCTATGCTGGCTACCAATAAGGAGATTGGCTATTTGGAATGGGGCGACGACCTGGATCCGCATAAAGGATTGCTGGTAGATGTATCGAACACCGCGCAGCCAAAAATTGGCGAAATGGTGGTTACCTCGCAGCTTTCCCTTTTTCCGGCAGGTATCCCGATAGGTAAAGTAAGCAAGCTGAATGCAAAAGGCGCCGGTTTTTTCCTGAATATGGAAGTGGCGCTGGCGGTAGATTTTAGCAAGCTGGAGTACGTGTATGTGATCAACAATAAGTTTGCTACAGAGCAGGCGGGATTAGAGGCCCAGGAGAAAAAAGATGAGTAGAATTATCCTGATGAACCTGGTGCGCTTTATCATGCTCATCTTCCTGCAGGTTTTCCTGTTGAAGAATGTGGCGCTTTATGATCTGGCTACACCATACCTGTATATCCTTTTTATCCTGCTGCTGCCCTTCGAAACACCGAACGTAGTGTTATTTACCCTGTCGTTTTTGTTAGGGTTAACTATCGATATGTTCTACGATACACCGGGGCTGCACGCCGCGGCTTGTACGGTGCTTGCTTTGGTGCGTGTAATGTTTATCAGCATAACGGTGCAAAAAGATGGCTTCGATAACGAGCCCGAGCCAACCCTCAGCATTATGGGTTTCCGCTGGTTTTTTACTTATGCGCTGGTACTTACCCTTTTTCATCACTTCTTCCTGTTTAATCTCGAAGTTTTTCGCATTACTGAAATACAATACACACTAAGCCGCTTTTTATTGAGTTCAATATTTACAGTATTTTTGATGCTGGTTTCGGGGCTGTTATTTTTCAGAAGGAAAGAGCGATAATGAACAGTTTTTTTGAGCGGCGCTATATTGTTGCCGGTATTTTCATAGCCTTTATTTTGGTACTGCTTGGCCGCTTGTTTTATATACAGGTGGTGGATGTGCGTTATGCGCTTTACGCCAGCCAAAATGTTCAACGTAAAATTATGTTGTATCCCGCCCGTGGGCCCATTTTGGACAGGAACGGTAAAATAATGGTACAGAACGAACCGGTATACGATATTATGGTGATACCGAAACAGGTTACGCCATTTGATACCGTGGAGTTTTGCAAACTGCTGGGTATTGATAAGGAAGGCTACAATAAGCGGATGATAAAGGCCCGCAAGTACTCGCCGTATCTCGCTTCGGTTTTTGAAAAACAATTATCGGCACAATTATATGCTTCTTTCCAGGAACGGCTATCGGAGTTCCCCGGATTTTTCCCGCAGCAACGCCCGGTACGTACTTACCCCGATTCGGCAGCAGCGCAATTCCTGGGCTATATAGGCGAGGTTACCGATCCCATTATCAAACGCTCCGGCGGATATTATAGCCCGGGTGATTACGTGGGCATCACTGGTGTGGAAAAATCTTACGAGACCGTTTTGCGGGGTCAGCGCGGTGTGCAAACCTGGATGGTAGATTCACACAATACGCGCAAGGGTTTATACGCCAACGGCGCTTTTGATACCACTGCGGTAGCCGGCGACAGGCTGGTATCCTCGCTGGATATGAATATCCAAAAATTGGGTGAAGCTTTAATGCGTAATAAAATAGGCAGTATTGTAGCCATCGAACCATCAACAGGTGAGATCCTCGCCTTTGTAAGCAGCCCTACCTACGACCCTAACCTGTTGGTTGGTCGTGAGCGTGGTAATAACGCCGCTAAATTATATAAAGACCCATACAAGCCCTTCTTTACCCGCCCGGTGCAGGCTTTGTACCCGCCGGGTTCGTCATTTAAGCCGCTGAGCGCGTTGATAGCCATGCAGGAAGGAATGATCACCCCACAAACAGTTTATGTATGCCCTGGTTATTACCAGGCAGGTAACCGCCGAATACCATGTTTTCATCACGAGGTACACGGCGCGGTGGCACTAAGCCAGGCAATTGCACATTCCTGCAACGGGTATTTCAATATGGTGTTTGAAAAATTGGTGAACCGTTTTGGGGCGCGCAATGTGGATACCGGGTACAACGCATGGCGCGATAAAGTGGCCAAATTTGGCTTAGGTAGTCGTCTCGACCTCGATTTGCCAAGCGAAAGCAGGGGCTTGTTACCTAAAGCCGAGTACTACGATAAAATTTACAAAAAAGGCGGCTGGCGCTCCAGTGCTGTTATATCATTAGGGATAGGGCAAGGAGAACTTTCGGCAACGCCCCTGCAATTGGCCAATATCGAGGCTATTATTGCCAACCGGGGCTTCTACTATAAACCGCACCTGATCAAATCCATCGGCGATAAGCAAGTGATAAAGCATGAATACACCGTGCGTAATTACGTGGGGGTAGATTCGCAGTATTTCCGCCCGGCTATTGATGGGATGCAGCAGGTAGTGGATGTGGGTACGGCTAATGGCTCAAAAATACCGGGCATCATTATGTGCGGTAAAACCGGTACCGCCCAGGTGAAAAATCAGTTAGATAACTCGGTATTTGTAGCGTTCGCTCCGCGCGACAACCCTAAAATTGCCATTGCGGTTATTGTAGAGAAATCAGGGCAGGGTGCAACATGGGCAGCGCCAATCGCCAGCTTTATGGTAGAAAAATATTTAACCGGCAAGATCTCCACGCGATCATCGGGCATTAACCCCGAGTATTACATGAATGCCAACCTGCTGCCACCGGTAGTGTTAACATCATCCGAAAAAAGGCAGTTGCATTTAGACAGTCTTAAAAAAGCCTCTGCAGATTCTGTAGCTAAATTGAAATTGAAAGCGGCGTCGAACACGCCGCCCAAAAACCAACCTATAAGCAAGCCAACAGCCATGCTGCCAAAACGAAAGGACGATGAGCTACAATAACAATCAGCAGCGCAGCTTCTTTTTAAATGTGGACTGGCTAACGGTATTCTTATTCTTGTCATTGTGCGTTATCGGTTGGTTTAACATCCATGCCGCCGTTTTTGACGAGAACAACCCCAGTATTATTGATACCGATACGCGTTACGGTAAGCAGTTTATCTACATTATTGTAGCCATAGTATTGGGCATCATTATATTATTGCTGGAGAGCCGTTTCATTTCGGCCCTTGCCCCTGCGCTTTACGTGGCAACTACATTGCTGCTATTGCTTGTGCTTGTAAAGGGGCACAATGTAGGCGGTAACCAGGCTTGGATAGATATGGGGGGCGGGTTTAGGTTGCAACCCTCGGAATTTGCCAAATTTGCAACGTGCTTGCTGCTGGCCAGGTATCTCAGCGCAACCAACGTAAAAGTAACCGATCCTAAATCGTTCCTTATAGCGGGGGCTATCATACTGCTGCCGATGGCGCTTATTAAGTTACAGCCCGATGATGGCTCTACACTGGTATTCTGCTCGCTTATTTTTGTATTGTACCGTGAAGGCCTATCGCCATATTTTTTGATTGTAGTTGGCCTGCTTATTACACTCTTCATTACTTCGTTGCTGTTTAATAGCTGGTATGTGGTAGCCGCTATTATTGCCGTAACGGTGGCCCTCGCGTTAGCTATCAAAAGAAACCGCGGGCTGGTGTTCAAAATAATTATTGGCGCTGCCATAAGTATAGCCTTTGTGTTTGGTGTGAAACCATTGTATGAACATGCCTTAAAACCACATCAGCGCAAGCGTATTGATGTGGTACTGGGAATTACCAAGGATAATAAGGGTGTGGGTTACAATCAAAATCAGGCAAAAATAGCCATTGGTTCTGGTGGGGCATGGGGTAAAGGGTACCTGCAGGGCACGCAAACAAAATACGCTTTTGTACCCGAGCAGAGCACCGACTTTATTTTTTGTACCATAGGCGAGGAGTGGGGCTTTGCAGGCTCCGTAGTGGTGCTTGGCTTGTACCTGTTTTTATTGCTGCGTATTATTATGATAGCGGAGCGACAGCGTGCGCCATTTTCGCGCATTTACGGCTATGGGGTGGCCTCCGTAATATTCTTCCACGTACTTATCAATATCGCTATGGCTATAGGGGTGATGCCGGTAATTGGTATACCGCTGCCTTTTATCAGCTATGGCGGCTCATCGCTATTAAGCTTTACCATGCTGTTGTTTATCCTCTTAAAACTGGATAGTAACCGTATGGGGGTTATTTACGCGTAACGCCTTTTAAGCAGCGCGTAAAATTTCTCTGATGTTTCCTTTTTGCCTTCCCAGTTGTTTTTGGTTACATAATTGTTTTGTAAGAACCTATCGGCCTCTTCAAAATTGCTGAAACGGTTTACAATTTCAATAGCTTCAGTATAGGCAAGGTTGTATCCTTTAAACAGGTCTTTTACAAACAGGAGTTTATCGTTAAGGGTAATAGCCGCTTTAATATCAGATAATGGCTCTGCCACTTCCACTTCGGTTGCCGCTTTGCTTTCCTTTTTTTGTGCCGATAAACGCTGGTTAAGCGTAAGCGGGCGCTGCTCATCGTTGTTTTTTTTGTCGTTAGCTTTTGGTTCCAGATTATCCACCTGTATATCTTCCATGCTTTCGGCTAAAACCTTCTTGCCCTTTGTCGTTGGTTCTTCAAATAGCTCAGGTTCTGGCTCAGGACTTTCTATGTCTTGCTCAGCTTTAGGCTCCGGCTCAACAGCTTCCGCTACAGGTTCGGGTATCTCTTCAACTCCAGTGGTTATCTCTGCTTCGGCGGGTATTTCCTCTTCTTGTGTACTGTCAACTTCGGTTTCAGAGGCTTCCTTTTCCGGTTCCGGGCTTTCTTCCGCTATTTCGGCTACAGGCGTCAACAGGGCTTCATCCTCGCTTTGTCCGTCTTCCTCATCGTCAAAATTATCAGCCTCATCCAAAATCAATTCATGGCGAATGGTTTCCGGCTCTTCGCGTTCAAACGAAAATGTATCCTCGGGCGTATCGCCGCTGATGTCTATAATAGGGGTAGGCTCTTCAATTGGCTCGGGTTGTTCAAACTGTAATTCTTCTTCCTGCGGAACTATTTCAAATTTAATACTGTCGTTATAGGCGGGTTTCGGTGTATCTTGTTTAAAGGGAACAGAGGCCGATTTGGCGGGCTGTACAACCGGCTCAAACCATTTGGGCTCATCCTTTATGCTGCTTTTAGTAACAGGCTGGCCTTTAATGGCGTTCAGCTTGCGCAGTATTTCGGCATGGTCTTTTAAAAAATGGGTGTTAGCTACAAAAAGTTCAAGCTCCAGGTCGTTTAGGTTTTCTATGCTACCTTGCAGATACTCATACTGTTCGTTTATCTCCTGTATTATTACGCCTATCTTTTTAAAAACTTCCTGTTGCTTCATGCTATTATGTTAGGAAAATGCTTATCAAAAATAGTATAAAATTCTGATATTAGCCCCTCACAAAAGTTTTGAGGTTTGTACACAGAGGAAGTTTTTAGAAGGCGTAACGAGGTAGGCGGGAGTATAGAAGTGATCTGCGGATCGATGTTTTCGGGCAAGACCGAAGAACTGATCAGGCGGGTTAACCGGGCTCGCATTGCCAAGGTACATGTGGAGATATTTAGCCCCGTGGCCGATACCCGATACGATAAAAGCGCC
The DNA here is from genome assembly GCF_004054195.1 of Mucilaginibacter gilvus. GTDB lineage: Bacteria > Bacteroidota > Bacteroidia > Sphingobacteriales > Sphingobacteriaceae > Mucilaginibacter > Mucilaginibacter gilvus. Next base: position 155,163 of record NZ_SBIW01000012.1, read on the forward strand.
CTGGTATCTCATAACCTAAATTCTATTCCTTCCAAAGCGGTAGATAAAGCAGCGGCTATTTTGCCCCTTGCCCCGCATATACAAGTTGTTGGTATTGATGAGGCCCAGTTTTTTGACGACGATCTGCCACGCATAGTGAGCAGCCTGGCCAACAGCGGCGTCAGGGTAATTATTGCCGGCCTTGATATGGATTTTAAAGGCCGCCCCTTTGGCACCATGCCCGAACTGATGGCGATGGCCGAATCGGTAACTAAATTACACGCCGTGTGCGTAAAATGCGGCAGCCCGGCGCTAAACTCTTACCGCCTGGTGCCCGACGAAAGCCAGATCCTCCTTGGCGAAAAAGAAAGTTACGAACCCCGCTGCCGTAACTGCTTCAATCTGGACGGAACGTCCGGTTTGCAATAAGGAAGTTTGCTGTTTAATTGTTCCTGTTGCTCACAAAAAGTTTACAAAAGTTAACATAATTTCGAATGTTAACTTTTTAAATATTTGATAGTCAATATGTTAATATTTTTAAGGGTTTACACAAATTTAGGTGTGCAATTGATTGTGAGTTATAGCGCCCATGGCTTTCAAACTGTAAAGGCTAAACAGCACTTGGTATAAATAATATTACAATCCGTTTATAAACAAACAGCCCCGCCCGCAGGTTTAAATCTACAAAACACGGTTATGAGCATTAGTTTGTTGGCCTGCCTGCATTGTAAAAAAGATGCGGAGGTGGCTTTTGATACGGAATTAAAAAAATTGATGAATGCATCGGTAAAGGAAGAGGGCTGCCTGGCCTACGAACTGTATCAGTATAAAGATGAGCCCACCCGCTACGTAATTGAAGAGGAGTGGAAGGATGAGGATGCTTTATCGCGCCACATGGAAACCCCTCATTATAAATATTTTGTGCATATATCGCCAGCACTGCTGAAAAAGCCTGCCGAAGTGAAGATATTGACCAGATTGATATAGTGTTTTTTTGCTTTTCGTAATAAACAAATTATCTGCTTTAATGTTAATCTTAAACAGATCGTCAAGTTAAGTTTTGTATCGATACCACAACCTGTAGGAATATTATGGCTAAGAAAGTTTTAGTTATTGAGGATGATAAAGATATAAGGGATGCAGTTACGCTTGCCCTGGAGGATGAAGGCTATGAGGTAATATCATCCGACAATGCTAAAATATTGAAACAACTTGCAGATATTGCCCCCAATATTATCCTTTTGGATAACTGGCTTACCGATTGGAGCAGCGATGCCAACGGGCAGCAGTTAAGCAAAGGCTTAAAAACCAACCCCGCAACCAGCCATATCCCGGTGATCATCGTGTCGGCGGTTAGCAACATTAAAGAAATTGCCGAAGCAGGCTTGGCCGATGGGTACTTAAAAAAACCCTTCGATCTGGCCGAATTAGCGGCAATTGTGAAGAAACACGCTTAAGCTCCCCGGCCACTTGAATGGCGAGTAGATGTTAATAACAAAATAACAATCAATTAAAAGCCCGAATTGTGTAGACCATTTGGGCTCCTTATATTACTTTGAATTTTAAGTTTATTTCTGCTGCTGAATTGGGATCGCCTTTAGAATGGCGATTTAAATTTTTATTCTTAATCCGTATTAAAGGTAATTCGATTGTCTGGTTAGTGTCGGTCTGGGTCCGTTTTTTCATAAATTTATCTAAAATTTAACAAATGCAATGGTGATTTATCAGTTACAAACCCAAACTTTGTTTCACACTAAGCAAATTAATTTAACTTTGCGGAATTGACCGAAAACGACATTTGGTCAATTTTTGAATGCTGCTAACATAACTGATACTGATGCAAAGCAAAAAGCGAGTGCTGTTTTATTTAGTGGACGGCGCCCATAGCGAGGTACTGCCCGAATTGATAGAACAGGGCCTTTTACCCAATATAAAACGTATTATAGACGAAGGTACTTACCGCAAGGCTACTACCTGTTTCCCTTCTACCACCGGCCCGGCGTATTTGCCGTTTTTAACCGGCCACTTCCCCGGCACGCAGGATATTACCGGGATCCGCTGGTTTGATAAAAAGGAATTTAAACGCACCCGCTGGAACAAGAACGCTATGCGCAGCTACTGCGGCCCCGAAGCAGCCTGGTTTAATACCGATATGCACCCCGATAAGCCAACGCTGTTTGAGCTGATGGGCGAATCGTACAATATGTACAACATGATCACCCGCAACGTACCCGATGAATACGATCTGGGTAAAAAGGGCAAGGGCTGGTTGTACACCAAAGCACATTTTAAACAGATCCACCACCCGGTAGACCTGCAGGGGCATGACCGTATTATGGATATGCTGAACGCCGGTAAGGATTTCGATTTTCTGTTCGCGGTGTTCCCAAGTGTGGATTGGGATTCGCACTACCACCATATTCGCGATGAGCGCACCATTGAAGCTTATAAAATTGTAGACCGTAGCCTGGGCACTGTACGCGCCAAACTGGAGCATAAAGGCTGGTGGGACGATACCCTGTTTGTAATGACATCCGACCATGGGCTTACCCCAACCACCAAGCACCTCGACCTGGGCGACTGGATGACCAACAACGGCTTAAAATCTGTTTACTACCCGGTTATCTGGAAGCAAAACCCAAAATCGGCGGTGATGATATCGGGTAACTCCTTCGGCAGTATTCACTTGCTGGATCATGAGGGCGACCATGTGCTTCGCGAAGCAGAGATCGTAAAGATCATGGGGCAGGAACGCCTGGAGAAACTGATCAAAGAAGACGCAGTAGATTTTGCCATTTACCGTGGCGAAGAGGAGCAAACCTTCATCATTCACAATCGTGAGGGTAAGGCCAAAATTGCGGTGAAAGATGATGTTTTCGCCTACGAACCATTAACAGCTGATGTGCTTAAGTACGGTGGCAAAATTGAGGCCACCGGTCACCGCGCTATATTGGACGCCACTTTTGAAACAGACTACCCGGATGCTATCTTCCAGATCTACCAACTTTTCCAAAGCCGCAGGGCAGGGGATATTGTGATAAGCGCCTCGGTTGGTTACGATCTGCGCGATTTTTGGGAATACCCCGAGCACCTGGGCTCGCATGGGTCGCTGCATCGCCAGCACATTCACGTGCCTTTAATATACAACCAAAAAGGCTGGAACACCCGCCCGGCGCGTACCGCCGACCTGTTCGACAGCATCCTGAAATGGAAAGGCATCGTGCCTGAAAAATCGGAAGGCGAGCCATTATTTTAATATATTAGCCAAGTAAATTTCGCATCTATAAATGACTGAACAGGAAGCCATTAAAGCAGACAAGCAAGAAGTAAATAAAGTATTCAATAAAAGCGTTATTATCAAAGGCGCTCTTTGGTTCGCGTTGATCACGGTTATTACCATAGCCGGTATATTTTTTTACAACAATACCGGCGATACAGTAAAGGCGCTTCAGCATATTTCTTATAAATACGTGGCCATTTGCTTTTTAATGCTTTTTGTAGATCTGATGCTGGGCAGCTGGCGAAACCATATCTACATCCGCAAGCTGGCACCCGGCGTATCGCATTGGGTGAGCTTTAGGGCAAACGTGGCCAATATGTTTATGGGCGCGGTTACCCCTGCACATGGCGGCGCGGGTCCGGCTCAAATTTTTGTGTACACCAGCAACGGCGTAACATTTATTGATGCTTTTGCTGTGAGCCTTATCAATATGGGTGCTACGCTGATTTTTATGCCATTGGCAGGCTTTGTAGCTATTATGCTGATGGATACCAGCGCTATCAGTAGTGTTATCCCTGCCATGCTTAAGTATGGGTTTAGCTTTTTCCTGTTATTTTTATTGGCTTTTTTGCTGGCATTTTGGAAACCGTTATGGGTTGGTGCCATCATCAAAAAAATTGCCGGCGGCCTGGCGATTATCTTCCCAAAAAGGAAGGATAAGTTAGCCAACTGGGCGCAAAACTCTTTTACCAGTATCAGCAAATACCAGCAAACTTGTAGTGTTATTATCAGGCAGCACCCGTTTTTGTTCCCGCTGAGTTTGGTGATCACCACGCTGCTTTACCTGAATAAGTACTGCCTGCAATACGTTATTTTGCTTGGCCTTGGGCTTAGCGCCAGCCTGGTACAGGTGATCAGCATACAGGTGCTTATTCAGTTCATGATCTATTTTGCACCGAGCCCGGGCGGCAGCGGCTTTGCCGAACTGGCGGTTTCGGTATTGTTCCGCAAGATAGTACCCAATGGCATGATCCCTATTTTTACTTTGCTGCAGCGCTCATTCCTGTTGTTTTTCCCTGCGCTGGTTGGGGCCTATGTGGTCATCAGCTTGCTGCGAAAGCAAACCTTGAAGAAAGGGTAGAACTGCATTAAATGTGGCGAAGATTTGGAAGTGATTTTCACTGTAACATACGCCCGTTAAACTGCGTAAGGTATATACAAACCACGCTATAATGAAACTTAAACCTTTACTTTTCGCATGCTTTTTATTGGCAGGCTTATCAACCTTTGCACAGGAGAAACCTATTACTTTTGGCTTTAAAGCCGGAATTGGTGTTACAAGTTTTTCGCGCCCAAGAAATGAAGATATTATTATCGCGAATGATGACAAAGCTATTTCCGGTTTTACCGGCGGTGCCTATGCCAGTTTTACTATTGGGCGTATCTCGCTTCAACCGGGTGTGAATTATGTTACCAAAGGTGCCAAAACTACCGAAGACACCTTTGGGGGCGATATCGTATTCCGCACTTATGGTAAGCTACGGTTATCTTATTTGCAGGTTCCAATAAATGTTATTTACAATCTTCCCGTAAAAGGGGGCAGTTTCTTTTTAGGCGGCGGTCCCTATATAGCAAAGGGGCTAAAGGCGAGCTTCACCCCTGCCTCCCTTGACAACGGACCTGATAATAACGGCGATTTTGATCCTATATCCTATGAGTTTGGCGACAAAAGTTTCCGCAGTTTTAAAAGTTTCGATTACGGTGCCAACTTATTGGCTGGCTTTAGGATAAGCAACGGCTTACAGTTTAACTTCGGGTACGAATTGGGTCTTTCCAATATCCAACCCAACAACCCGTATTATTACTATAGCAGCACCAAAACCCGCAGCCTTATTTTTTCTCTCGGTTATCAGATCCCGTAGTTTGGATGTCGAATTTTTCTGTTCCGCAGAAATTTCTAATAAAGGAGGTTTTATTAAATATCGATTTTTTGGCACACCTATGGTACACCCCTCCCTATGGGAAACTTTTCAAACATCCTTGCCATTGTTTTCAAGTGTTCTCCAGCACGTATAATTTTGCTAATGAGCGCAAAAGCTGTAGCTTTAAGGTATGATGAAGAAAATACTCCTGCTGTTGTTTCCGGTTATTTGCCTGTTTTTGCTGTCGCTCGCAAAAAGCGACTCCAATACTATCGCCACAGGTAAACAGCCGCAAATTGCTGTCGACAACAAAAATACCGTTAGGGTTGCCTATGGCGAGGCCGATGATATATTTTGCGTTATATCAACAAACGGCGGGGTGAGTTTTTCTAAGCCATTATTGGTAGCGCATGTGAAGGATATGCATTTGGGTATGGCCCGCGGGCCGCAAATTGCAAGCTCGGCCAGTTGTACGGTTATTACGGCGATGGATAAGGCTGGGGCGATACATTGGTTCAGGCTTAACCATGCTACCGGGAACTGGGCAACCTTGGGCACCGTTAATGATCTAAGGGGTTCGGCACCCGAGGGGCTGATGAGCATCGCCGCCGATAAGGCTGATAACTTTTACGCCGTTTGGCTGGATACCCGCACTGGTGGCAACAACCAGGTTTACTTCGCGTCGTTAAAGCCAGGTGCTTCGGCTTGGGGGAAAAACATTATAGCCTACCGCAGCCCCGATGGGCATGTTTGCGAATGCTGCAAACCCAACATAGCGGTTAAGGGTGGCGAGGTTGCTATCATGTTTCGTAACTGGCTAATGGGATCGCGCGATCTGTATGTAGCCAGGTCGGTAAACGGCGGTAAAACCTTTGGCGCAGCCGAAAAATTAGGCCTGAGTACCTGGAAATTGAACGCCTGTACCATGGATGGTGGCGGCATCCTGTTGGGCGATAAGGACGCTGTTTATACCACCTGGCAACGCAAAGGCGATGTATACTTCGCCCGGCCCGGCCAGCCCGAAATCTTTATAGCCAAAGGGCGCAACTGTGATATTGCCGGCACGGGCGATAACGTTGCTGTAACCTATCAGAGTAATGATACCGTGAGGGTGGTATCTCTCAAAAATAAAAAAACAACCAGCATAGATAAGGGGGCGTTCCTGCAGTCAAGCGTGCTGGCCAACAATAAAACGCTTTGCGTTTGGGAACAAGCTGGGGTGGTTAAGTTCAGGCTGTTATAAACTTAGGCTAAATAATATTTAGTATTGCCTTGTCAACAGTATCAATGTATTAATGTACATCTTCGTACGTCAGGCCCATGTATGCTAACCCAATTTTATACTTAAAACTATTAGGCATAACCGTCCTCTCTGTTTTTGTATGCATTTTTATTGCCGTGAGTATAACGGGCAGTCGCGAAAGCGGCATGGCTTATGGTATATACGCAGGCATTATTACCGGTAATCTGATTACCACCATGCTCGGCAAACGCCCCTGGCTTTTTGTAATTATTCAACTGTTTCTTTACTGTATTATTTTAGGCGGCCTGCTCTACGCTTTGCTATATTCCTCTTTCATGCCGTTAGCGGATGGCCTTAGCGTGGTAGTTATTGTGCTGTCGATGATAATCGCTTTGGAAGGCGCTAATTACCTTGCCGGTAGGCTAAGCACAAGGCGCTTAGGGTAGATTTTAGCGCCAAAACCAGTGGCGGCGAATTTTTGGACGAAGAATACCGCCGCAAACCCGGCCAATGGAAAATGTACTACCGCGCGGCAAACCGGTGATCATCGCCGCCCGCGAGGAAGTAGCCGCCTGGTTAAAGGAATTGGAGAAATAAACGTTTATTTGTCAACTACAAAAGCCAGCGGTTAATAGCCGGTGGTTTTTGTGTTTTGTAAATGGGTAACTTCGTACCTCGCCAGGAAGGACCGGCCCTGCGGAGTTAAAAAAAATCATTTTCCGGTGTTTGTTAGTTTTGTAAGAGTATATTTAAGCCCATAAACACTAAACCTTATGCGCAAAACTATTCTACTTTTCCTTTGCTGCTGCACGTTATCTGCAAAAGCACAAAAAGTATTTAACAGCGGTTATTTTTATGATAACGACGGCAAAAAGGTCCGCGGGCTTATCACCTTTGTACCATCGGACGATAAATTTTATTACAAAACAGTAAAGACCGCCGATGCGGAAAAGATCAAGATAGAAGACATCAAAGCCCTGGTATTGATACGCCTGAATGAGAATGACAGCCTAACAGTACTCACGCAGGACGGTAAGGACAATAAAAAATACTTTGGCAAGGTCATCGCCGTTACCCCTACAACTCACCTGTATTACAAATTCAAATCCACCTCCAGCGGCGGAATGGTGATAAGCCAAAGCCCGTCCTATAATTCGATGGGCAACGGTGGTTCACACATCACAAATAATTATAGCTGGCAAATGTCTCCGTATTACTCCTCCTCAAAAGCGATACCGATGTACCAGGACGGTAATACAACTTACGAGTTAACTAAAGGAAATTATATTGAAGTGCTGAGCAAAGCATTTGCCGACGTGCCCGACTTAGTGAAACAGCTGCAAAACGAAGAATTTAAGTTTAAAGAACTGGATAAAATCCTGGCAGAATATCGCTGGAGGACAAAATACCAGGGAAATTAGTACTAAACATCATCAGAATATATATATGTCGCTGTGAGGTGCTTTCTAATGCGAAATTTTCTATCGCTGGGCCTTTTCAAAGAGACACCTGTACGGTGGGATCCCGTTCCTGCAGGGGCTCTCGACAGAGAGCCCTGCGCTTTAGGGCGGTAATGAATTACCATTGATGGACCCGCCATCCGGGAATGTGCTAAATCCTCAGGGTCCTTTTCAAATAGATTCAGAGCGGGCTGTTTTTTTATTTTTAATTAAATTATACTCCAAAAATCGATATCAAATTGCTTTGGCAAATAATAATATTATATTTATTGCTGTTTTCCGCTCCCTACTAATACAATTTAAATGATTGAGAACACCTTTGGGATGAACATCATTCCAGATAATGACATAGAACGCTTAAGTGCGCTAAAACGATACCGCATTATGGATACTCCGTCCGAAGCGTCGTTTGATAATATTGCAAAGCTGTGTACTCAAATTTTCAATGTTCCTATTTCTTTGGTGTCCCTGGTAGATGCAGAACGTGTTTTTTTTAAGGCCAATGTCGGCATGGGTAATGCTAAAGAAGCCAATCGCGGCAAAAGCCTTTGCGCGCTTGCCGTATTAAGCGACGATGTTACCGTTTTTGAAGACGCGCTAAAAGAGCCCTGCCTTATGGCCAACCCAAACGTGGCCGGCGATTTTGGGTTGCGGTTTTATGCAGGCGCCCCGCTTATTACTTACGATGGTTTCCTGATAGGCACCTTATGTATCATCGACAAAAAAGCAAGATCTTTTTCAGAAAAAGAGAAGACTATTTTAGCAGGCATGGCTACCGCCATTATGGACCAGGTTGAACTACGCCTATCGGCGCTGGATGAAATAGACAAACACCTTGGCTTATCCAAACAGGCCGACGAGCAGCGCGAGGAAATTTATGCTATGAACGAAGAGTTGACGGCAACAAACGAAGAACTGCGGGAATCGCAGGAGGAGCTGATAGCGTCCGCAAATAGCCTGGCAAACGTAAATGAAGAGCTGGCGGCATCTAATGAAGAGTTGGTAGTTTCGCAAATCGAATTGCAGAATTCTATAGAAGAGATAGAAGCCTCAGCAGAAACACTACGTATGATAACCGATAATATGCCACAACTGGCCTGGATGGCTGATGGCACGGGCTCTATTTATTGGTATAGCCAACGCTGGTTTGATTATACCGGCACCACGCTAAGCGACATGGTTGGCTGGGGTTGGCAAAAAGTACATCACCCCGACCATGTACAGCGGGTAACTGAAAAGGTAAGTTACCATTTTAACAACGGCATTGTTTGGGAGGATATCTTCCCGCTTAAAGGTTCCGATGGCGAATACCGCTGGTTTTTGTCGCGCGCTATCCCATCAAAAAATGAAAAGGGGGAGGTGATTAGATGGTTTGGCACGAACACCGATATTACCGACCAACGCAAGCTGGAACAGCAAAAGGATGATTTTTTAAGCATTGCCAGCCACGAGTTAAAAACGCCCATAACCAGCTTAAAGGCCTCGTTGCAGTTGTTGGATAAAATAAAAGATAAAGAATATTCGTCCATGCACATCAGGCTCATAGAGCAGTCTAACCGAAGCATGGAGAAAATGAGTGTGCTGGTTGATGAGCTTTTAAATATTCATCGCCTTACCGATGGGCACCTGCATCTTAACAAAACCACTTTCACCATTGCCGAAATGCTGGACCTTTGCTGCAACCACGTACGGGTTGCCGGCAAGCACGAGTTGGTTTTTAGCGGCGATAAGGACCTGCAGATCCACGCCGACGAACACAGGGTAGACCAGGTGGTGGTAAACTTTGTGAACAACGCCGTAAAATACGCGCCCGATTCTAAAGAGATCTATCTCATTGTAGAAAAGTTGGATGGGTTCGCAAAGGTGTCTGTTAAAGATACCGGCCCCGGCATTGCCCCCGAAAAACTACCCTATATATTCGACCGCTATTACCGTGCCGACCATTCTGGTCAGGCGTACAACGGTCTGGGCCTTGGGTTATATATTTCTGCCGAGATCATCAAAAAACACGATGGCCAAATAGGTGTGGAAAGCGAATTAGGCAAAGGAAGCACCTTTTGGTTTACCCTGCCGAGGTAACAAAAGGACTAATAAAGCGTCATTGCAAGGCACGAAGCAATCTCTGAAATTTGCAGTTGTAAACTTTTCTCTCGGGAGATTGCTTCGTGCCTAGCAATGACGGAGGGAGAAAGAAAGTATGCTCCCGCCAACCAGCATACGGTTACAACAAAAAAGCCATCGGTTTTATAACCGATGGCTTTCAATATTTAATAGCCAAGGTTTAAACCCCCAGATCCTTCATTATTGTATTGATCTTATCATCCAAAACTTTGTCGGTTTCGGCGTAGGCTTCTTTGCTGGCCAGTTTGCCGTTTACGCTGCAATAGAATTTGATCTTCGGCTCGGTACCTGATGGGCGTGCCGAGATGATGCTGCCATCCTCGGTGATGAATTGCAGCACATCTGAGGTTGGTAATTCTATCGGTTTGCTGGTGCCGCTTGCCAAATCGGTTTCTATGCTTTTTCCGTAATCTTTTAGCGTGATCACCTTTGAGCCACCCAGTTCGGCAGGTGGGTTATTGCGGAATTTATCCATCATTGCCACAATTTCTTCCGCACCGGTTTTGCCTTTTTTGGTAAGCGAGATCAGTTTTTCTTTGTAGAAACCGTACTGCACGTAGGTATCCAGCAGAGCCTCAAAAAGGCTGCTCCCTTTATCTTTGTAGTAGGCCGTCATCTCGGCAATAAAGGCGCTGGAAACAACAGCATCCTTATCGCGCACAAAATCGCCGATGAGGTAACCGTAGCTTTCTTCGCCACCGCCGATGAAGGTTTGCTGCCCCTCAAATTTGGTCATCAGTTCGCCTATGTACTTAAAGCCGGTAAGCGTGTTGTAGCAGGTTACGTTTTTGGCTTCGGCTATTTTATCTAAAAGGTAAGTGGTAACAATGGTTTTTACAATGTATTCCTTGCCGGTAAGCTTGCCTTTTTCTTCCCATGCGGTAAGCAGGTAGTTAATAAGCATGGTACCGGTTTGGTTACCGTTCAGCAATACAAATTCGCCTTCGGTGTTTTTTACGGCGATACCTACGCGGTCAGCATCCGGGTCGGTAGCCAGTACCAGGTCGGCATCGGTATCCTGTGCTTTTTTGAGGGCAAGGGTAAGCGCCTCTTTTTCTTCGGGGTTAGGGTAAACCACGGTTGGGAAGTTGCCATCCGGCGTGGATTGCTCGTCAACCAAAATTACATTCTCAAAACCGAAACGCTCCAAAGCCTGCGGCACCAGGGTGATACCCGTACCGTGGATTGGCGAGTAAACGATCTTCAGGTCCTTCTGGCGTTTAATGGCGTCAGGAGAAACCGAAAGGGTGGTGATGTTATCTAAATAAAGTGCATCCACCTCTTCGCCAATTTCTTCTATATTGGCATCTACGCGGGTGAATTTCACCTCGTCGATACTTTTGATAGCTGCAACCTCGTCCATTACAGCATCATCGTGCGGGGCAACAAACTGGCCACCGTCGTCGCCGTAGGCTTTGTAGCCGTTATACTCTTTCGGATTGTGCGATGCGGTAAGCATTACCCCGCTTTTGCAACCAAAATGGCGCACCGCGAAGGAAAGCTCGGGCGTAGGGCGCAGGGCTTTAAAGTAGTAAACGTGGATATCGTTGGCAGAGAAAACATTAGCAGTGATGGCGGAGAACAGGTCGGCATTGTTTCGGCTATCATGCGCAATGGCCACTTTTATTTTTTCGCCGGGGTAGTTTTTTTTAAGGTAGTTGGCAAGGCCTTGTGTTGCCGAACCGATGGTGTATTTATTGATGCGGTTGCTGCCGGGGCCCATAATGCCGCGCAAGCCGCCCGTACCAAACTCAAGGTCGCGGTAAAACGAATCGGTAAGTTCTGTGTACGCTTTATCGTCTATCATTTTCTGAATTTGTGCCTTCACATCAGCATCATAATTTCCTTCGAGCCAAGAGTTTGCTTTTTTAAGGATGGTAGGGTCTAATTCCTGCATAGTAGTATGGTGTATTTCGGTTAATAGGATTCTTACATCCAAATATGATAATAAAAATGTATTTTAAGTATGGTGAGGTATATTCTATCACAGAATATTAACCCCGGCTTAATAGAATAAGAAAAACGGGTTTTTGTTTAGGGGGGAGGGCGATTTTTGAAGGCGGCAATGGTCGCCCGGCTATTTTGAAGCGGACAGGGGGAGACTTTTTATTGTTTGATCACCGTATCATTAATAAACACATCGTCCAGGTCGGGTTTGTTACCGTTGGTTATTTTGCCTTGCAGCATGCTTTGCCCGGTGATGCCTGGGTTATTGCCATGCCCCAGCGGCCATTTACCGGTGGTTTCGTTAATGCTGAGGTCGGCAAAAAGGGCGGCATTCAAGCTAAAATCGGTACAGTTGTTTTTGCTGAGATGGTATTTCAGGCCATCGTAATTTTTGGTGAGCGCCAGTATTTTCTCGAACCTGCGTTTAGAAATGAATTTACCAGCTACCTCGTCCCATTTATGCTCAGCATCATCCCTAAAGGTGGAGTTTGATGAAGGGAATAGCGGCGTGCCGGCGAAAGGGTGGTTTTTATCCGGGTAGAAACCAAAGGAAAGCGATACGTAGGTAGAATCGCGGTTGTATTTGATGAGAGTAATAAAAGTATGCCCCGAGTTAGTGAATTTGTAAACCCTTGGCTTGCCGCCTACCGGCTGTTTTACGTGTATGAGCATGGCATAAGCCACCGCTTTTTTGCCATCCTTAAAAGTTTCAACAATATGCTGATAGGTTATTTTCGGGCTCCGAGGTTCTTTATCGTTTAGGGGCAGCTGCAGGGCTGGCTGGTGGTTTAGCACGGTGTCGTCCTTGTCGTTAAAGTTGAGGTAGCGCTCGTCGAGGTTGGCTACATCCGCGCTCAGCGAGTCGGGCGGAAGGGCTGTTGTGCTGGCAAGTGTATCGGCCTCGTCGGGTTGATCGGCTTTATTGTATTGCAGTGTTTTAAAAAAGCATTTCATGGCCAGCGAATACATCTTTAAGCGTGCAAAAGTACTGGCGAGGTTATAAAGCAGTTTTTTGTTGGAGCGGTTAGCTTCGAGGTCGGTACTGATGTTCATCTCCCGCAGGTGTTTCATCAGCGCGTTGCGGTCGGATGGTTTGCGGATGGATACTTGTAGTTTCTGCTCCAGCGCGGGGTCTTTCAATACACTCTTTGCAGTGAGCGAGCTGTTGACAATAAAGCCGGGGTTTTCTTTCAGGTATCTGCCCGTGGTATCAACGGCAGATCCATCATGTAATACAGCCGATAGCACCTGCGCTTCTGAGCTTAAATTAAAACTCAAAAAAGTTACAGCAAGAATTAAAGTTTTTACGAAAAACGAAAAACGACGGGTGCCCATACGCATTGTGAAATAGCTTGATGAAGATAGGCAAATAGCTGCGGATTTTAGTACGCTTTTAACAGTAAATTAACATATTATGCCGTTAATTTACACTTTGGCGACCAATAAGGCCTTCATAATCTTCCATGGTGTCAATATCTATCCCTCCGTTCTCAAACGGTATCGGGGCGATATGCCCCGGGTGATTTTGCAGGATCTTTCTGGCTCCTTCCCGCCCCTGTAGCAAAAGCAATTCGGGATATAGCGACTTGGCAAACAATACAGGCACACCAACTGCCCCCTTATATGCGCAGGCGATGATGGGTTGGCCGGTGTCTTTTTGTTTTTTCGCCATGGCAGTAAGGAGTTCCGCATCAACAAAAGGCTGATCGCAAAGCATCATGATGGTGCTATCTACTCTCTGTTCTATCATTTCACTTACAGCTAAACGGATAGAAGAAGCCATGCCTTCGGGCCAACCGGGGTTTTGCAGAATAGTGATTTTTTTATTGGGCTGGATGATTATCTGATCCACGTTAGCCCCCAGCACAATTATAATAGGGCGGCAGTCCGAATCGAGCGCCACATCAATGGCCCGCTGTAGCAGCGTTTTGCCCCGGAAAATAAGGTTTTGCTTTGGTTGCCCCAACCTTTCAGATTTACCCGCAGCTAATACGATAATGCCTGCCATTAATTAACCAATAGTTGCCAAGTGCGGCGCATGGATAGATGCCGGTTTATATTTTAGCGAATTACCTTTACGCTTAGATAGTACGGCCTTTATTTCGGCAACGATAGAAAGCGCTATCTCTTCCGCTCCTTCCGAACCAATATCGAGTCCTACGGGGCCGTAAATATTTTTAAGCTGCTCTTCGGTTATTTGCTGGCCGCTGTCTTCTATCTCGGCAAGCAAGCGGGCCAGTTTCTTTTTTGGGCCGAGCACGCCCACATAGCTCAGTTGCAGGGGCAATAACTCTTTCAGCAGGGCCAGCTCGTAGTTGTAGTTATGCGTCATCAGCACAAAAGCGGTGTGTTCATTTATGCTGATGTGTGACAGCGCCTGCCCCGGTTTGGCAACAATTATTTTTTGTGCCGATGGGAAACGCTCGGGCAAGGCATAATTGGGGCGGCCGTCTATCACGGTGGTATCCCAGCCCAAAACTGCGGCGAGTTTGGTGAGCGGAATAGCATCATTCCCCGCACCAACTACCACCAGCGAAATAAGCGGCTTTACAAATTCGACAAAGGCGGTGTAAGTGATCCCATTATTATAAAATTTGGTTTCAGACCGTTGATCCGCCATCACCCGTTTTGCATCGTCAATTATCTGCGCCTGATGCGCCAAACCTTCCAGCCTGTTCAACAATAGTTCATTTTCAGTTAAGGATAAACAAGTGCCGGGTTGCGGCGCTTTCCTGTCCTCCACAGAAAACAGGGTTACCAGTACCGCGTTTCTGCGACCGTTAACTACGGTTTTTAATAAACGGATAGGATTGTTAGGTTCCCCACTTATAGGTTCAATAAGGATATGGATGATGCCATTACAGCCGAGGCCTACTCCAAGTTTGGCATCGTCATCATCGGTAGTATCGTAGGTTACCAGCATGGGTTCCTGCTGTAAAATTACCAGCCGGGCCTTGCGCAGCGCGTCACCCTCCAAACAACCACCGCTGATAGCACCCGTAAGTTGCCCGTCCTCGGTAATAAGCATCCGCGCGCCCGCCCTGCGGTAGGCCGAACCTTCTACCTGTACTACCGTTGCCAGCGCAGTTTTTTTGCCCTGTTTGGCGGCTATATCGTAAGCGGCAACAATATCTATCAGTTCCTTCATTCGTGTTATTTGCGCCTTTTGAATTATATGAGTTTATCGGGTGTTATCGGCAAATCGCGAACGCGCTTCCCCGTAGCGTTGTAAACCGCGTTTGCCACGGCGGGTGCCATACCTATCAGGGCAATTTCGGCCATGCCTTTTGCACCGATAGGGTTAATATACGGGTCGGGTTTGTTTACAAACATGGCATCTATCTGCGGGATATCGGCATTCACCGGTACATGGTAATCGGCAAAGTTGTTGTTTACGTAGCGCCCGTAACGGTGGTCTATAATTCCTTCTTCCATCAATGCCATACCAATACCGCCAATAGCGCCGCCAACTACCTGGCTGCGGGCTGTTTTGGGGCTGATAATTTTACCGCAATCGGCCACGCAGGCCACCTTATCAATTTTAACCACGCCGGTTGCCGGATGCACCAGCACCTTCACAAAATGTACCGACCATGATTGCATCGAATATTTTTGGTTATCGGGCCCGGGTGCCGATTTGGTGAGCACCTCCAAAGAGGGGAGGTTGTTATCCTTTAGTATTTTTACGTAATCGGGTTTATCAGTACCACCGTTGCCCATCAGCTGCTGAAATTTTTCTTTCAAAACCGTGCAGGCATCATGCACAGCAGAGCCCACTGCCGAAACCGTGGCCGAACCGCCCTGCATTGGCGCATCCGGCAGCGACGAATCACCCATTTCAAATTTTATCTTGCCGGCATCAATCCCCATTTTATTAGCAGCTATGAGTACCATAGCGGTACCCGTGCCGGGGCCTATATCGCTTACGGCGCTCTGTATGGTTAGGGTACCGTCGGCTTTCATCATGGCCTTTATTACGGCCACATCGCGGTAGGCACCAAACATTCCTCCGGCCATACCATAGCCAACCAGCCACCCGTTTTGGCTTGCGGCACGCGGCTGGGCCTGGCGGTTTTCCCAGCCTATTTGAGCAGCGCCCATGGCGTAAGCTTCATCTAAAAATTTACTGCTGTATTCCTTACCGTTGTCCGGGTCGGTCTTCGCATAGTTTTTCATGCGGAGGTCGATGGGGTCCATCTTTAGGGCATATGACAATTCATCCATTGCCGATTCCAGCGCGAACGCGCCCGTAGCTTCGCCCGGGCCACGCATCCAGGTAGGGGTGTTCACATCCAGCGATAAGAGTTTATACCGCGTGGTGATATTGGGGCTTGCATATAATCCTTTGCTGGTGTTGATAGGCCCTTCGGCAAAATCTTCAAAGCTGGATGTTTGTCCAACCGCCTCGTGCGTAATACCTACCAGCTTACCATCGGTAGTAGCGCCAATACCTATTTTTTGCCAGGTATAAGGGCGGTACCCTACCGAGGTGAACATATCCGGCCGGCTCAGTACCAGTTTTACCGGGCGCTTTACCACCTGTGCGCCAAGGATGGCGGCAACCTCATGCGGCCATACTTGTAAAGCGCTGCCGAAAGCCCCGCCTACAAACTGCGAGTTTACCTGCACATCTTCTTTTTTTAGCTTGAATGCTTTTGCAATATCATCGCGCGTGGCCTGCGTGCCCTGGGTTTTATCCCAAACGGTAAGTTTATCGGGCGTATCCCAACGTGCTATGATGGCATGCAATTCCATTGGGTTGTGTACATCGCTGGGGTGGGTGTACTCCTGCTCCAGTTTTATGGGGGCTGTTTTCCAGGCATCAACCGTTCCCTTTGTGAAATCTTTACCACCCCACGCGCCAACTCCCTGCGTAATGTTCTTTGGCGGTTGTGTATCGTGCGCCTCCTTATTATAAGTGGCTTTCACCAACGATGCGCCGTATTGCGCCCGCTCGAAAGTGTCAGCAACTACCATGGCAATGGGATGCCCGTTGTACAGAATCTTATTATCGTAAAACACCTTTAGTGGCCCCGATTTTGAACTCGGTTTTTGTGCTTTTGTAGGAATATGCCCCGGCACCTTTGGCGAATTTAAATAGGTAAGCACCGCCAATACGCCCGGCGCAGCCGAGGCTGCTTTGGTATCTATGGTGGCAACTGTGCCTTTGGTAATGGTGCTGCCCACCAATACGGCGTAGGCCATATTTGGTTGGTTATATTCTGCGGAGTATTTGGCAGCGCCGGTGACTTTCGCGCGGCCATCTACGCGGCTCATGCCGTCGGCAGATGTTGGTATGGGTTTGTTCATTAAAGTTTCCATATTATGCTAAGCCCCCCGCATGCTTTAAGGCCTCGGCAATAGTAGCCGGGGCAAGTTTTAGTTTGAATGCATTGTACTCGTAAGCCTTTGCGCTCTGCATAGCCAGCTGTGCGGCCTTATTAAAGTTTTCTTCGGTGGGCGCTTTGCCTGCCAAAAACTTTTCGGCATCGAACAAGCGCCATGGCTTATGCGCCACGCCGCCCATAGCCAGCCGTGCTTCTTTGATCACACCACCCCGAAGATCCAGCGCGGCGGCAACCGAAACAAGCGCGAAAGCGTAGGATTGCCTGTCGCGCACTTTTAGGTAATAGCTATTTTTTGCGAAGTTGTTATCCGGGATATCTACGCCTAATATCATTTCGCCCGTTGCGAGGTGGTTATCCATCTCGGGGTGTTCGCCTGGCAGGCGATGGAATTCAGTAAAGGGGATATGTCGCTCGCCTTTTTTACCGGCGATGGTTACAGTTGCACCCAGCGCAGCGAGTGCCACGCACATATCGCTTGGGTGTACCGCTATACATTGCGGACTGCTACCAAAAATAGCGTGCATTCGGTTATAACCGCCCATCGCGCCGCAGCCCGTGCCCGGTGTACGTTTGTTGCAGGGCATAGTGGTATCGTAAAAATAAGCGCATCGGGTACGCTGCATCATATTGCCGCCAACCGTTGCCATATTGCGCAACTGCGGCGAAGCACCTGCCTTTAAGGCCATCGATAGTAGCGGGTGTTTATCCAGCACCAAACTATTTTCTGATAGAACGCTGTTTAGCACTAATGCGCCTATATGCAGGCCTTTTGGGCTGGTGTTTATGGTGTTTAAGGGAAGACTGTTAATGTCTACCAGTTTATCCGGCGACATTACCCCTTTCTTCATCAGGTCTACCAGGTTGGTACCGCCGGCAATTATTTTGCTGCCTGACTTGGCTATTGCATCCAGTACGGCTGCCTGGCTGGCGGGGCGTATGTATTGAAACTGTTTCATACGGTTTGCCCTCCTGCTTTTACTTCCTGTATGGCGTTTACAATGTTGGGGTAAGCGCCGCAGCGGCAAATATTACCGCTCATGTATTCCCTTATCTCTCCTTCGGAATTGGCGTGCCCCTCGCGGATACAAGCCACTGCCGACATGATCTGCCCCGGTGTGCAGTACCCGCACTGGAAACCATCGTGCTTTAAAAAAGCTTCCTGCATAGGGTGCAGTTCGTCGCCTTTGGCCAGCCCTTCTATAGTAGTTATCTTTTTACCGTTCACCATTACACCCAGCGTGAGGCAGGAGTTTACCCTATGCCCATCCACATGCACGGTACAAGCGCCGCATTGGCCATGGTCGCAGCCTTTTTTGGTGCCGGTAAGGTCGAGTTGTTCTCGCAGGATATCTAAAAGGGTAGAACGAGGTTCTACCGAAAGGTTTTGCAGCTTGCCGTTCACTTCCATTTTTAACGGCATTTTTTCAAATACAGCGGCTATCTGCTCGTCTATATGATCGGATGCGGCCTTTACAACAGTACCTGGAGCCATAGCTACGGCTGTTAATACGGTGGTTTGTTTGATAAAATCGCGGCGCGTTCCATTGGAAATGCCTTCGCCATTGGGCGGGATTATCGGCTTCTTATCGGACATAGGTATTGGATTTTTTAGGGAATGTCAATGTACCTCTTTTTCTTGTTATTTATAAAATAATTGGGAGGTAAAAATGTTTGGGAAAAAAAAGCAAAACAGGTAAATCGCTTCAATTTGGGAGTCTTTTTAGCCCCATCAAACTTCTTTGCATTAAAACAGGGTTAACAAAAGTTAACACAATTTCGATTTTTGTTTTTCAAGTATCTTATAGTCAATAAGATAAATAAATACTGGGTTAACACTTTTTTTGATAATTGTGTCACCATAATTTTCAAATATTTTATTAGGAAAGCGTAGATAGAGAGGTTGAGCACTCCCGCCTGGTCATGCATCCAAACCTGACTGTGATATTTAGTCTGCTTCCACGCTGACGGGTGTTAATTCGAGCTGAGCCACCTGCCTTGGGTATTCATCAATGTTACTCGTCCGTAAAAATATTTTCACTAAAGTTTTGATTTCAGCCTAAACAAATGTTACTTAGATGAATTACGCAATCGATTGTTTTAAACCAATTATACCATTCATGAAAAAGCTTTTCATCGCGCTATTATTGTCGTCGCCATTGGTGGCGCTAAGCCAGCAGCCCTTAAAACTATGGTACAATCAGCCTGCCAAACGCTGGACGCAGGCCTTACCCGTGGGCAATGGACGCCTCGGCGCGATGGTTTTTGGCCGCCCCGATGATGAGCTCATTCAGTTGAACGAAAGTAGTTTATGGTCGGGCGGGCCGGTAAAGGGTGGTATGAATCCTAATTCGCCTTCGTACTTGCCGCAGGTACGGGAAGCTATTTTTGCAGGCGATTACCAAAAAGCGCAGGAACTGAGCAAGAAAATGCAGGGCCATTATTCGGAAGGATACTTACCATTGGGCGATATCCGCATCAAGCAGAATTTTAACGGTGCCGTTAGCAATTACTACCGCGGTCTTAACATCAGCGACGCCATTGCCACAACAAGATTTACGATTAACGGCGTTACGTACAAGCGCGAAGTGTTTTCTTCGGCACCGGCACAGGTGATCATTGTAAGATTAACGGCCAGTAAGCCCGGCCAGTTAAGTTTAAAGGTATTGGCCAGTACGCCACTTAAAAACAGAAAAGCCGTTACAGGGCAAAATACGATTTTGATAAAGGGCAGCGCCCCAACCCATGTTGATCCCAGCTATCTTGGTAAAAAGCCCAATCCGATCCATTACGACGACTCGCTCAGTAAGGGGATGCGCTACGCCTGGGTTACAAAAGTGCTTAACAAGGGGGGAGCAGTATCGGCAGATACATCGGGCATCAGCATAAAAAATGCCAGCGAGGTTACCATATTAATATCAGCTGCAACCAGTTACAATGGCTTCGACAAAAGCCCGGTTACCGAGGGGAAGGATGAGTTGGCCCTCAGCCAAAAATATTTGGCCGGGGCGGTTGCTTTACCATATGCCTCGTTATTGGCCGCTCACCAGGCCGATTATCGCCTTTACTTTAATCGCGTAAGTTTTAAACTAAACCAGCAGCCCGATACGGTGAGCCTGCCTACCAACGAGCGCTTATTGGCTTACACTAAAGGAGCTAAGGATGCAGGCCTGGAAACTTTATTTTTTCAGTTTGGGCGGTACCTGCTTATCTCCAGTTCGCGCCCGGGCGGCATAGCGGCAAACCTGCAGGGGATTTGGAATAACGAAACGCGCCCGCCATGGAGCTCTAACTATACTATCAATATAAACGCCCAGATGAACTATTGGCCGGCGGAAACGGCTAATCTGAGCGAACTGCACCAGCCGCTTCTAAGGCTGACAGGCGAACTGGCCATCACGGGTAAAACAACGGCCAAAGAGTTTTACAATTTAAATGGCTGGGTGGCGCACCATAACAGCGATATCTGGGCGATGAGTAACCCGGTTGGCGATGGAACCGGCGATCCTATGTGGGCCAACTGGTCTATGGGCGGCGATTGGCTGTGCCGCCACCTTTGGGACCATTACTTGTTTACTAAAGACGAAGCTTTTTTAAAGAACAAGGCCTACCCGCTAATGAAAGGTGCTGTCGATTTTACCCTGGGCTGGCTGGTAAAAGATAAGGATGGCTATTGGGTTACCGCGCCAAGCGGCTCTCCCGAGAATGCTTTTAAGGATGAGAACGGCAAAGTGGGCACTATAGCTTTGGGAAGCACCATGGATATGTCTATCATCCGCGACCTGTTCGCGCATTATATAATTGCATCTGAAAAGCTTGGGCTGGATAAGGCGCTGCGCGATACGGTGATAGCCCGGCAGGCAAAGCTGCTGCCTTTCCATATTGGTAAAAAGGGGAATTTAGTGGAGTGGTATAAAGACTGGGACGAAACCGACCCACACCACCGCCATGTATCGCATTTGTTTGGTTTATACCCCGGCGAACAGATCTCGCCGGTAACCACACCCGACCTGGCTGCTGCCGCTAAAAAAACGCTGGAACTGCGGGGCGACGAAGGCACCGGCTGGAGCAAAGCCTGGAAAATAAACTTTTGGGCGAGGCTGCTTGATGGCAACCATGCGCACAAACTACTGCGCGATCTGCTGCACCTTACCGGCGAAGAGGGCACCAATTATGCCAGCGGCGGCGGTACGTATGCCAACCTGTTCGACGCGCACCCGCCGTTCCAGATAGATGGCAACTTTGGGGCGACAGCCGGCGTTGCAGAGATGCTGCTGCAAAGCCAAACCGGCAATGTATACCTGCTGCCTGCCCTGCCGGATGCCTGGGAAAGCGGGAGCGTTAAAGGCTTAAAGGCAAGGGGTAATTTTGAAGTAAGCATCACCTGGAGCGATCATAAGCTTAAAAAGGCAAGCATAACATCGGCTATGGGCGGCGTTTGTAAGCTGCGCAGTAATTGGCCGGTTAAACTCGCGGGCAGTAGTATAGTGTCTAAAGCGGATGGCGGCAGTTACCTGCTTATATTCCAAACCGGCAAGGGCCAAACGTACAAGTTCACCAGTAATTGAGCCTAATGAAAATTTTGATATGCAGCCAGCCCGGCCAGCTTAATTACGGCACAACCGATAAACCACAACCAGGAGAAGGATATGCCACTATCCGCATCCGCCGTATTGGTGTGTGCGGAACAGACCTGCATGCTTTTGAGGGCACCCAGCCATTTTTTAGCTACCCACGGATTCTGGGGCATGAGCTATCGGGCGAATTGACAGATACCGGCGGCGCGGAAGGTTTTGTAATTGGCGAGGCAGTTACTTTTATACCTTACTATCATTGCGGGCATTGTATAGCCTGCCGCAGCAACAAGCCAAACTGCTGTGTAAGCTTGCGGGTTTGCGGCGTGCATACAGATGGCGGCATGTGCGAATACTTACAGGTACCCGCAACCCTGCTAATACACGGCAAGGGCTTAAACCTCGACGAATTGGCGCTGGTAGAGCCTTTGGCCATAGGTGCCCACGGTGTGCGCCGGGCAGCGGTACAAGCCAGCGAATTTGTGTTGGTGGTAGGTGCCGGGCCGATAGGCCTGGGCATAATGGAGTTTGCCCGCATTGCTGGAGGAAAAGTAATAGCCCTTGATGTAAACCAGCAGCGTTTGGATTTTTGTAAAGAAAAGCTGCAGGTTGCCCATACCATTAATGCGCTGGAAACCGACGTAGCCGGGCAGCTATCAGCTATTACCAATGGCGATATGCCTACGGTGGTTATAGATGCCACCGGTAGCCAAAAAGCCATAAATAATTCCTTTTATTATATGGCGCATGGCGCGAGGTATGTACTGGTTGGCTTGCAAAAAGGTGATATTGTTGTTGGCCACCCCGAACTACATAAACGGGAAGGTACGCTGATGAGTAGCCGAAACGCCACCCGTGCCGATTTTGAACATGTAATAGATTGCATGAAAAAAGGGCTGGTTGATCCTAAAACCTACATCACCCATCGCGTAAATTTTGATGATGTTGTCGGTAATTTTGAAAGCTGGCTAAAGCCGGAGAACGGCGTGATTAAGGCGATGATAAGTTTTGATTAGGGCAATATGAATTGTAAATGATAGTGTATGCCTCCCAGCAAGGCCTGCTCACCCACTATTTCAAATCCAAGCCCGGTGTAGAGTTTTTGGGCTTTATCGTTGCCTTTGCTTACCAGTAAGCCAACGGTTTGGTGGCCCAACTCAGCGGCGCGTATAAATAGTGCTTTTATTAATTTTTTGGCGATGCCCTTACCTTGATACTGCGGAAAAACGCCGAGGCAGTCGATATAAAATTCGCTGCTTTGAGTTTCATCTTCAATAGTGCCTGTAAAGCCAAGTTGGGTACGCGTATAGGTTAGGAAAGGTATCCTAAGCGCATCCAGTTGCCCGCCGTCATAAGCCAATATCATCCCGCAAACACTGCTATCTTCTTCCCAAAGCAAAGCGTTTTCATAACTGTACTGGTTGCCAGGTTGCCCGGCAAATTTGGTAAATAATTCATCTACAACTTCCGGGTCATTACTATTGGCAAATTTGCCGGCAAGTGCATTACCCATAGCAAGCAATATGAGTTGGGATATGGCTGGGGCATCGGCTGGGTTGGCGGGGCGGATCATAGTTTCTCCAACCTGAAATACCCCAAATGTACCTCGTCCTCCGGTAGATCTGAAGCAGGTGTGATATCGATGTAGTACCGTTCTTTTTGCGAGGGAGAAAGCATTTCTTCTATCTTGTAGATATCATCCACATCGATGCCGTACTTGTCGTCGATGTGCGAGTTCGCCCCTTTCATACCGGCGATGGTAGCGGTGCGAAAGAAAATGGTTTTCTTGGATTCCTGGATGGCGAGCGCTTTGTCGCTTTGAACCGTTAACAGGGTGTAATGCTGTTCTTCCAACTTATTGGCCTGGTAGCCGCCGAGGTTTACAAAAAAGAGCCTGTTCTCCGGTTCCGGGAAGGCATCCTGTTTCAATAGTACGTTTACGCGGTAGCCGTCTACATTGGTCACTTCGCGCCAGCCGTCAATATGCAGCGAGTTGCCCGTGCCGTGCCAAAAACTTTTAATAGCGGGGACAAGTTCTTTTAAAGAATGGGCTACGCCGAAGAAGAAGTCGTGCTGTTCCACGTGCCTGCCGGGTGCTTTAGAACCCAGCAGTAGCATATATAATTTTAATTCCGTTGACGTTTCTTCGCTCATGCATCTTCTGTTTTAAAAAGGCTGTCGATAATATTTGCCGACGCGGCCTCGCAAAAATCAAGCCCGGAGTAATCGGGATTATAACCGCCAATATACGGTACGGCCATCATATAAATCCGATCGTTTACCGTGCCCTGCTCATCAAGCACCTGGAAATTATCGTTAATGGCAACCCCGGGGACTGTCAAATAATAATCTCCGCCTTTAGTTTGCACCAGCCTCTCATCTTTTTTTAAAGCCTCTTTACCTTTAGCAGCATCCCTGAATTTAAGTAGGGCAGGGCTAACGGTTTTATTGTCGACGAGGCTTTTATAGGGCAGGTCTTCAAAAGGCAGGTGCGGCTGCCCAACCGAATCTACAAAAGTTTTAAAATGGTCGGCGTGTTTTTCACCCACCTCATCGGTATAATAATAGGTAGCACCGCCGGTTTTTTCGGGTTTTACTTCGCTGTCTTCACCTACCGAAACAATTTCCAGTACACCTGCATCGTGCATGGCCAGCAATTCTTCGCAGGAGCTTTGGGGGATATAGGCGATCACCACCGATATGAGCGGCTGCAACACTTTTTGCAGCCTTTGCATATCCTCGGCACATAAATATTTGGCGGGGTAATTCATCGCGAAGCTTAAAACGCCCAGCATCTCCTTCCAGTAAATAGATTCCCTTCTTTTGATGGAACGCTCCGCCTCCATATATTCCGCTTTTAACAACTGGAAGGCATCCAGGCGTTCGCGCTGTTCCATCATTTCGGCTACGAAGGTTTCCATGCTCAAATCCTTTACATGCGCGTAAAACTCCGGGTCTTTCTCTTTAAAGATCTGTTTAAAATCCTTTTCGAAGATATAATCAAGCGACAAAAAGCCATTGTTGCTTTGAATATGCTCCGCTATTTCTTCATCAGTTAATAGCGAATCGTTCTCTAAATGCGAATCATCCAGGTGAAATCGAACCGCAGGCAATAAACCATTGCGCGAATGCAGCGTGATCTTAAAGTCGGGGCTATCGGCAGCCAAATGATAAACTCGTTTGCCATCCTTTTCTATCGAAAATTCGCCATTCCCACGGGCAAGGGTACGGATGGCATCCACTGCGGTAAGCGAGGAGCCTTTGATGGCAACCTGATGGTTTGTTTTAATATGCAATTTGGCAGGTGGGTAAGGCGAATCGAAATAACCGGGTATCTTCCCTTCGTATTTCTTTGGCCAGTTGTGCCCTGTGCAAATAATCACGGTATCAAAGTCTTGCGTGTTTTCGCCGTTTACTTCTACGGAAACGTTGCCCTTTTCCGGCTCGTCGGTAATGTCGGTCACACTGCTTTCAAAATGTATGTTCACCTCTATGCCCCTCGTTTCTGCCTGCTGTTGCAGCAGGTCGAACTGTGCCGACAGATACTGCCCAAACAACAAGCGCGGCAGCACTTTATAATCGTTATAGCTTTCCTGTGTTATCTGGTAATGGTCCAGCAGATGTTTTGGCGCGCTTGCTATCCAATCGGCAATGGAGGTAACCAGCTCGGGGATCTCGTTACCCGATACATTGGTAATGTGCTCATCATTAGCACCCTCGGTGCTGTAAGGCATGCCCACGCCCAATTGTTTCTTACGCTCAAATATGGTTATAGCAAGGTTAGCATTGCAGGTATCTACCAATCGTTTAAACATAAACAGCCCGCTTGGGCCACCACCCAATATGGCAATGTGTACTTTAGTTTTCAATATATGATGCTTTTGAAGTGCTGATGGTATGGTAATTAAAATTATAAGCAATTGTTTTACGCGGATAGGAATTTGCGAGCCAGGCAGTTGCGTTACAAAACCAATATCGCTTAATAATTAGCCAATAAGGTAAAAGTATTGTTAGCCTGCATCCGTTTCCTTTGCAGGTGCTTTATTAGTTTTTGCATGTTTTGTAATGTAAAGGTATATTGCTGGAAAATTGCATCGCAGGATGCAGCGCTTGTTTAAATTTATAACCAAATAGTCCATCTTTTTTTGCGGTTTATCCATTTTAAACCACGGTAATGCTGTTAATTTTACAAGAAATTAATGGTGGTTTACCAGGGTATGGGTAATTGCCAAACAAGGCAGCAGGCGTTGAGTTATTATATTTAACGGGCAATAAAAATATTATGGTAGCAGAAGATAAACGTACTTTTTTACAGATACACCATACCGACAATGTATTGGTAGCCCTCACCGACCTCCCAAAAGGCACCGTTATTGAGCACAATGGCAGCAGCCTGGTGTTGGCGGATGATATAGCCGGTAAGCATAAATTTACCATAAGCCCACTTGCCGAAGGGGATGAGATCCACATGTATGGTGTGTTGGTTGGCAAAGCCAGCGAACCCATTGCACAGGGCGGACTTATCTCTACCAAAAACGTGCACCACGCGGCGGATGGTTTTAAGCTGGGCACTCGTAAAACGGAGTGGAAACAGCCGGATGTCAGCGATTTTAAAGACCGCACGTTTATGGGCTACCACCGGTCGGATGGCTCGGTTGGGACGGCCAATTACTGGTTGGTTATCCCACTGGTTTTTTGCGAGAACCGTAATATTAATGTGCTGAAGGATGCCATGCTGGATAAATTGGGCTTTGCCAAACCACGCGGTTACGAAAGCGAAGTAGATCAACTGGTGAGTATGCTACAAACAGGCAAATCGGTAGAGGATATCCTACAGGCCGACCTGCAGATGACGCCCGAAGGGAACGCTTCTAAAAAGATCTTCGCCAAT
This sequence comes from Mucilaginibacter gilvus, assembly GCF_004054195.1. Classification (GTDB taxonomy): domain Bacteria; phylum Bacteroidota; class Bacteroidia; order Sphingobacteriales; family Sphingobacteriaceae; genus Mucilaginibacter; species Mucilaginibacter gilvus. Next base: position 181,865 of record NZ_SBIW01000012.1, read on the forward strand.
GTTGATGGCATAAAATTCCTCAATCATGATATGGGCTGCGGCGGTACCCGTACCGATTCTGACGCGCTTTGCGGGCTGTTGGCCGGGTATATTACCCACCCCAATGTGGCAGGCGCAACCGTATTAAGTCTGGGCTGCCAGCACGCGCAGGCCAGCATTTTGCAGGATGAAATAAAAAAACGCGATCCGAATTTCTCCAAACCTTTAATAATACTGGAGCAGCAAAAGTTGGGTACAGAAAGCCGCCTGCTGCACGAGGCCTTAAAACAAACTTTTGCCGGGCTGATAGAAGTAAACAAACAACAGCGCGAGCCTGCCCCGATAAACAAACTGTGTGTTGGTTTGGAGTGCGGTGGTTCTGATGGCTTTTCGGGCATATCGGCTAACCCTGTGCTGGGCTATTTATCAGATATTTTGGTAACCCTGGGCGGCAATGTGGTATTGGCAGAGTTCCCCGAACTTTGTGGGGTAGAACAGGAACTAAGCGACCGCTGTGTAGACGAACCAACTGCCTTAAAATTCATGAACCTGATGAGTACTTACGCCGCCAGGGCAGAGGCAGATGGATCAGGCTTTTACGCCAACCCATCGCCGGGCAATATCAGGGATGGTTTAATTACCGATGCCATTAAATCGGCAGGGGCAGCAAAAAAAGGAGGCTCATCGCCGGTAACCGCCGTGTTGGATTATCCTGAAAAAGTAACCAAGCCGGGGCTTAACCTGCTATGCACGCCGGGCAGCGATGTGGAGAGCACCACCGCGGTAGTTGGCTCGGGCACAAACCTGGTGCTTTTTACAACCGGGCTGGGTACGCCAACGGGCAACCCCATAGCGCCGGTGGTAAAGCTATCTACCAATACTAAACTGTTTAACCGCATGCCCGATATTATCGATTTTAATTGCGGTGCCGTGATAGAGGGCGACGAGAGCATCCAGCAATCGGCACACAGGTTGCTTAACTATGTTATTGAGGTGGCCAATGGCGATATAAAACCGAAAGCGGTACAATTAGGGCAGGACGATTTTATCCCATGGAAAAGGGGTGTTTCATTATAAATTATCAGATAAAGCATGTTTAGCTTAATAAATAAAAGCGCCGTAATAACCGGTGGCGGCAGCGGGATAGGCAGAGCCATAGCCCTGTTGTTTGCCAAACAAGGCGCACAGGTACACATCATAGAACTGAATGCCGACGCCGCTACAGGCGTGGTGGAAGAGATAGCCGCCGCAGGCGGACAGGCAAAGGCTTACGCGGCAAACGTTGCCGATCAGCAGGCGGTTGTGGCTATTTTTAAAGAGATAGGCGGGGTAGATATCCTGGTGAATAACGCGGGCATTGCCCATGTGGGTAACCTGGAGAACACCGCTGAGGCTGACCTGGACCGTGTGTATAACGTAAACGTAAAGGGCGCTTATAACTGCCTGTACGCCGCTGTGCCTTTGATGAAGCAAAATGGCGGCGGTGTTATCCTCAACATGGCATCGATAGCTGCGCATGTGGGGCTTACCGATAGGTTTGCTTACAGCATGAGCAAGGGCGCCATCTTCGCCATTACCTTATCCGTAGCACGCGATTACATGCCCGATAACATCCGCTGTAACAGCATTTCGCCGGCGAGGGTGCATACGCCATTTGTAGATGGGTTCATCGCCAAAAACTACCCGGGCAAAGAGGACGAAATATTTGAAAAATTATCAAAAAGCCAACCCATCGGGCGTATGGGCAAGCCGGAGGAAATTGCTTCGTTGGCGTTGTACCTGTGTTCGGATGAATCCGGTTTTATAACCGGGACGGATTACCCTATTGATGGGGGTTTTATTACTTTAAATAACTAACAAGAGATGAAACTGATAAGATTTGGCAACGCCGGTAAGGAAAAAGCAGGCGTAAACATAGATGGTGTTAACTACGATGCATCTTTTTTGCAAAGCGATTACGATGAGAAATTCTTCGGGCGCGGCGGCCTTGCCGAGCTGGACGCTTACATAAAAGCGCATCAAAGCGAATTGATACCAATCCCCGAAGGCAGCCGTTTGGGCAGCCCTATCGCCAGGCCGTCGAAAATTGTATGCATCGGCCTTAACTATGCCGATCATGCCAAAGAAACCAACGCGGCAACACCAACCGAGCCTATCATCTTCATGAAAAGCACTACCTCGCTGGTTGGGCCAAACGATGATATCATGGTCCCCAAGAACTCGGTAAAAACCGATTGGGAAGTGGAGCTTGCTGTGGTTATCGGCAAAAAAGCATCTTATGTAGACGAAGCCGAAGCAGCGGACTATATCGCAGGTTACGTTTTGCACAATGATGTATCCGAACGCGAGTTTCAGCTGGAGCGAAATGGTACCTGGGATAAAGGTAAAGGCTGCGACACCTTTGCGCCGATGGGCCCGTATTTGGTTACACCCGATGAAGCCGGCGATGTAGATGCCATGCGCCTGTGGCTCACCGTTAACGGTACCAAAATGCAGGATGGCAATACTTCCAACTTTATTTTTAAAGTGCCTTTTGTAATATCCTATATCAGCCAGTTTATGACATTGCTGCCGGGTGATGTGATCTCTACCGGTACGCCGGCAGGTGTTGGGCTTGGCTTTAAACCACCCGTATACCTAAAACCCGGCGATGTGGTTGAATTAGGGATAGATGGTTTGGGTACTTCGAGGCAGGAAGTGGTGGCTTACACCAAAGCTTAAGGCATACAGTACAGGACAATTTAATGATATGAATACTGCAGATTTGTAACATGAGAGTAGGTTTGTTCATCCCCTGTTACGTCGACCAGTTTTACCCCAACGCGGCTATCGCTACGCTGGAGTTGCTGGAAAAACTTGGCGTAACGGTTGGCTACCCTGCACAGCAAACCTGCTGCGGGCAGCCCATGGCAAACTCGGGTTACGAACATTTAACCGGCGGCTGTAACGATCTTTTTGTAGACAACTTTGCGGAATTTGATTACGTGGTTTCGCCATCGGGCAGTTGTGCTTTACACATTAAGGAACACCTGCACAGCCACAATAATGAGGAAGCCGCCACCGGCATCCGCAAAAAAATATACGAGCTTACCGAGTTTTTAACCGACGTTTTAAAGGTGGAAAAACTGGATGCGAAATTCCCGCACCGGGTTGGCCTGCACCAAAGCTGTCACGGGCAACGCGGCCTTAAACTGGCGCAGATGACGGAATTAACCGCGTCGCCATTCTCCAAACCCGGGAGCTTGCTTGGTATGGTAGAAGGTGTGGAGCTGGTCCCCCTGAACCGTGCCGATGAATGCTGCGGTTTCGGCGGTACGTTTTGCGTGGCCGAGGAAGCGGTATCGGCAAAGATGGGGAAAGACCGTGTTGCCGATCATATTCAAAACGGCGCGGAGTACATCACCGCTGCCGACCTCAGTTGCCTCATGCACATGGAAGGCATCCTGAAAAGGCAAAAAAGCGGGGTAAAGGTGATCCACATTGCCGAGATCCTAAACGGCGTAAAGGAAACAGTAGCATGAAAGATCACGCCCAACTATCTGAAGTGTTCAATAAAGACGAACAGCGCGTAGACTGGCACGATGAAACTCTTTGGTTTGTCCGCCAGAAACGTGATAAGGCCTCGCACCAGATCCCCGATTGGGAAGAGTTGCGCGAAGCCGCCTCGCAAATAAAACATAATGTACTGTCCAACCTTAGTAATTACCTGGAGCAGTTTGAGCAGCAAGCCATCAACAACGGCATTAGGGTGCATTGGGCGGCTGATGCAAAAGAACATAACCACATTGTTCATAGTATTTTAAAGCGACATGGCATCAGCCAGATGGTGAAAAGCAAATCCATGCTGACGGAGGAATGCCACCTGAACCATTACCTGGAAGAGCAGGGCATTAACGTGGTAGATTCCGACCTGGGCGAACTGATTGTGCAGTTGGCTAAAGAACCACCAAGCCATATCGTGCTTCCTTGTATCCATAAGAAAAAAGAAGAGATAGGCGATATATTCCACGAATTTTTGGGCAGTGCCAAAGGTGAGGCCGACCCGCAGGTATTGACCGAAACCGCCCGCATCCATTTGCGTAATACTTTCTTATCCCGCAGGGCAGCGCTTACCGGCGTTAACTTCGCGGTAGCCGAAACTGGCGAGTTTGTGGTGTGCACCAACGAGGGTAATGCAGATATGGGCGCGCACCTGTCAGACGTGCATATTGCCAGCATGGGAATAGAAAAACTGATCCCTAAACGCAAGGACCTGGGCGTGTTTTTGCGCCTGCTTACGCGCAGCGCTACCGGGCAACCTATCACCACCTACAGCAGCCACTTTAAAAGGCCAAGGCCGGGGCAGGAGATGCATATTGTATTGGTTGATAACGGTCGAAGCATTCAATTAGGCCGCGAAGATTTCCGCAATTCGCTCAAGTGCATCCGTTGCGGGGCCTGTATGAATACTTGCCCGGTTTACCGGCGCAGCGGGGGGCATAGCTACCATACCGCCGTTGCTGGGCCCATCGGGTCTATCCTCGCACCGAACCTGGATATGAAGCAATATGCCGATCTGCCCTTTGCGTCCACGCTTTGCGGATCGTGCAGTAACGTTTGCCCGGTGAAGATAGATATCCACGAGCAGCTTTATAAATGGCGGCAGGTAATTATAAAAGAGGGCTACGGCGATAAAAAGAAAGCAGCAGCCATGCAGGCGATGGCTTATACGCTGTCCTCGCCAAAGATCTACCGCATAGCAGGCAAGGCCGGGCGTTGGGTAATGAAACATACCCCATTTGCCGTGGGCAACCCCCTGAACCCCTGGTACAAGCAACGCGATATGCCGGATGCACCGAAGGAGTCTTTCGGGGAGTGGTATAGGAAGAATAGAGAGTAGTGGGTGGTGAGTAGTGAGTAGTGAATGGTGAGTGGTAAGTTGTGAGTAGTGAATGGTGAGTTGTGAGTAGTAGGTAGTGAGTGATGAGAATAGAAATGCAAGAGGCAATACAGGTAAAATAAATTCGACATTGAACATTCTAAATTCGAAATGAATAGCCGTGATAAAATATTAGCAGATGTACGCCGTAACCAGCCGCCTTTGGTGGCTGCGCCGGATATGGCTGTGTGGGAAGAGAAGGCTGCAGCTAAAGGCGCGTTGCTGGAAACTTTTGCCACAGTCGCGGGTAACGTAGGCAGCAGGGTTGTGCTTGTTGATAGTATTGCCGAATTGAAAGCACATTTGGTGATTGCGCCGGGCGCACGGGTGTTAACCTCTATACCCGGATTATTGGATCTTGCCAAAGATGCCGCCTTGTTTGCCAACAACGCTCCGCACGAAATGGAGAATGTAGAGCTGGCCATTCTGCAGGCCGAGTTTGGCGTTGCCGAAAACAGCGCTCTTTGGGTTACCGAAAAACAAATGGGTACCCGCGTGCTGCCCTTTATTTGCCAGCATTTAGCGTTGGTTGTTAAGTCGACAGATATTGTACCCGATATGCACGCCGCCTACCTGCGTACCCAGGGTACCGACCATGGCTTCGCTGCCTTCATTGCTGGTCCCTCAAAAACAGCCGATATTGAACAATCTTTGGTGCTCGGCGCACACGGACCGAGGAGTTTGGTGATATTTGTTTTGGTGAGTTAATAAATCATAAAATGGTTTAATTAACTTTGGTTACCATTTAATTAATCATGCTTTCCCTTATCAAAGTCCCGAATTATAAACACTGGACATGTCTTTTTGTATCTATAGCCATCGTTTCTTCTTGTATTAGCAACGCAAATAAACCGGCCGTGACTGTGAAAGATAAATTTGTGAAACCGAGAGCCGTTGAGCGGGAAACTAAAAGAAAGGATAGTTTAAAAGCTGTCCTTAAATCAAATCTTAATTTTTTTGCAGATAGTTTGCTGGGGGGCAACCAAGCTCCCGTTCAAGCGTATATGAAGCGGTACCAACCCGACACTTGTGGGATACTTACCTATAAAAACGACCGTTTAAAAGAGAACTTTGAAGGGATTGCTACGGTGAGAAAAATAAACGGCGACAAAGGGCGCGATAGTGTAGTTGTTATTCCGCCATTTAATTATTGCGACGAGGGTGACTCTTACTTTTTTAACGACCAGAAATTGCCCAGGCTTTATACCCAATCTAATTGCTGCCATCCGAATAATTTATTTGTTGTTGAGGATATTGATGAAGATGGTACCCGGGAAATTGGTATATTTTATTCATCGTGCACAAGTCGTTTTAAAGCATTAAATATTTATAGCCTTCAGCAAAATGAATGGGTAAAAATAGCCGAGTCTACGTTTGATATTTTCACCAAAGATCCTGGCAAAGTTAAGTTCAATACACTGGTACGAAAAATAAAAAAAGGGGAATTTAAGGTATGCAATTTCAATGATGGAAAAACTACTTGGGAAACAATAACTATGAAAGCAGTGCTGCGCCGATAAAAATAATTAATAATACAAATAATTAGGTGAATCAACTTGCGTAATCATTTTAGCAATATGAAAAAGCCAATGATGCTCTTTATTTCACCAAATAAAAACCAATATTTGCCTAACCTTAAAATTATGAAAATCCTTCGCGTCCTCCTCCTTACCACGCTTGTGGCTACCGGCTTTTGTGCCCATGCTAAAGTTATTCTGTCTTCTGCATTTTCCGATAATATGGTGCTGCAGCAAAAAACAAAAGCCGCTATTTGGGGCAAGGCTGAGCCGGGTAAAACGGTAAGCATTACCACTACCTGGAGCAGTAAACATTACACAGCTATAGCCGGTGCCGATGGTAAATGGAAGGTAATGCTGGCTACGCCATCTTACGGCGGTCCTTATGATATTACGGTTTCTGATGGCGAGGTCATTACACTAAAAAATATATTGATAGGCGAAGTGTGGATCTGTTCTGGGCAATCCAATATGGAGTTCCCGGTTTCGGGCTGGTCGCAAGTGGTAAATTACCAGCAGGAACTGGCCGATGCGCAGTACCCCAATATCCGCCTTTTACAAGTGGAGCATGTGGTAAGCACCGTGCCTTTGGACGATGCCAAAATAACCGGCGGCGGCTGGCAGCCATGCACCCCGCAAACGGTGGCGCAGTTTTCGGCGGTAGCTTATTTCTTCGCCCGCAATATCTATAAAAAAACGGGTATCCCAATAGGGCTCATCCATTCGTCATGGGGTGGCACTATTGTGGAAGCATGGACCAGCGAGAACACAGTAAAGCAACTGCCCGACCTGGCCAAAGCTTACGACAGGATGAAGACCCTTACTAAAGAACAAAGCCAGGCCCTCTACAATACCGAATCTACAGCGTGGCAAACCAATGTAATAGCGAAGGACGGCGGCTACCAAAACGGCGTACCTGTTTGGGCCGCCCCAAGTATAGATACTGCCGGATGGAAAACTGTGCAGTTACCCGGTGCCTGGGAAACTTCCATACTGCCAGATTTTGATGGCATCGTATGGTTCCGTAAAACGATTACCATCCCCGAAAGGTGGGCCGGTAAATCGGTGCAGGTAAGTTTGGGTGCTATTGATGATGCCGATATCACTTTCTTAAACGGCGAAAAAATAGGCGAAACCAACTTTTATGCCGCGCCGCGTAATTATGTGATCCCGGCAGAAAAGGTAAAAGCGGGTGAGTTTGTACTGGCCGTACGTGCTTTTGACACCGGCGGCGACGGCGGTTTTACCGGCAAAAAAGGCGTAATGTTTATACAAAGCGGCACCGACCGTATCCAATTAGATGGAGCATGGCAATATAAGGCAGCGGTAGATTTTAAAGGTTTCCCCTCGCCGGTATTTAATGATGGGCCAAACCGGCCATCTGTATTGTACAATGGGATGATCAATCCTTTTATCCAATACGCGGTAAAAGGCGCTATATGGTACCAGGGCGAGGCAAATACCAACAGGGCGCAACAATACGCGGAACTGTTCCCGGCTTTAATAAACGATTGGCGCCGCGATTGGAACAACCCAAAAATGCCTTTCTACTTTGTGCAACTGGCCAATTTTATGCCGGCGATTCCGCAACCCATGCCCTCTGCCTGGGCCGAACTGCGCGATGTGCAATCTGTTACCCTGGCTTTGCCAAACACGGGCATGGCTGTGGCCATAGATATTGGCGAAGGCGCGGATATTCACCCCAAAAATAAACAGGAAGTTGGCCGCCGGCTGGCGCTTATCGCCCTGGCAAAAAACTACGGACAAAGCGACGTTTATACTGGCCCGGTTTACAAATCTTCTAAAATTGATGGCAGTGCAATCAGCATAAAACTAAAACATGCCGATGGACTTAACGCCAAAGGCGGCGGTGCCCTTACGGGTTTCGCTTTAGCCGGTGCCGACCAAAAGTTTTACTGGGCCGATGCCGTAATAGATGGCGATAAAGTAACGGTAAGCAGCCCCAATGTGAAAAACCCGGTTGCTGTAAGATACGCCTGGGCCAATAACCCGGTTTGTAACTTAGTTAACGGGGCGGGCTTGCCTGCATCACCGTTCCGTACGGATAGTTGGCAGTACAGCACTTTTGGCAAAAAGTAAGTGCTACTTTTTAACGTAACACTTCTGATAGCTTAGGGGGCTTTTTCCGGTTATCTCTTTAAAATATTTATGAAAGCTGGCAAAATTATAAAAGCCGCTTTCATAACATATTTCCTTCACGTTCATTTGGTTGTTGATGAGTAGCTTACAGGCGCTGCCCACCCTTATCTCGTTAATAAAGCGCGAGTAGGTTTTTTTGCTGCGCGATTTAAAATATTTACAAAATGAATTTGGGCTGATATTGGCAACGGCGGCTATTTCATCAAGCGTTATCTTCTTTTTGAAATTTACGATGGAGTAGTTGTAAATAGCGTTGATGCGGTCCTTCTCCGATTCCTGGAAATTGTGCGCGAAACCCAATGATGCCAATATGTTGTTCTCCCCGCCGCCGGCAATTGCAAGCAATACTTCCATCAGCAGGATAATTTTACGCGGTCCCTCGGCAAATACCACCTGTTCTACCAGGCTGCCCACCTTATTGAGATTGGCGCCTGTTATCTGTATGCCCCGTTTAGATTTATTGAGGATGTTTTTGATCTCCTTATTTTCGGGAAGCTCCAGGAACTGGTCGCCCCAAAAATTCTCATTAAAATGCACCACGCTCACATCCGCGGTAACATCGGCATCGCCATGAAAATACACTTCGTCAAACTTCCAGTAATGCGGCAGGTTAGAACCAACCAGCACCACATCGCCGGTGTTAAACTGGGTGATGCAATCGCCTATAAATTGGGTGCCGCTGCCTTTTTTAAAGTAAACCAATTCCACTTCGGGGTGGTAGTGCCAATGGTTATTCACATTGGGCCTGGTATCGCGCCGCGCATTGAACGACTGTACCATGGTAGTGGATACTTTTAATAATTGGGGCTTCATTGTAAGTAATTGGTTGGATGAATGTACAAAAATTCAACATTAAAGTTACAAAACCTGCATATGTTTTTAACTAAATACAATATCGCTTAATGTTTTGATCAAAGAATAAAATGTTGGGCCTGCAACAAAGCCTATACTTGTATTGAATAATACCAATTATACCTGCCTTACCGGCATTTTTTTCTATTATGGATCTACAATTAAAGGACAAAGTAATTATTGTGACCGGCGGTGCCCGCGGTATAGGCAAAGGCATAGCTGTGCTGCTGGCAAAGGAGGGCGCTATCCCCGTTATTATCAGCCGCACCGAAGCGGAAAACCTGAAAACGGTAAACGAAATTGCAGCTGCCGGCGGTAAAGCCTTCCATTTTGTGGCCGAACTATCAAACCCCGACGCTTGCCGCCAGGCGGTTGAAAACGTAATAGCCGAATTTGGCAGAATAGACGGCCTGGTGAATAATGCCGGCGAGAACGATGGCGTGGGCCTGCAAAACGGCGGCTACGAAAAATTTATGGCTTCGCTGCATAAAAACCTGGTGCATTATTATTTAATAGCGCACCATGCTTTGCCCGAGTTGATCAGATCGCAGGGTAGTATCCTCAATATAACCTCTAAGGTGGCAGATACAGGGCAGGGCGGTACATCAGCTTATGCGGCTGCCAATGGTGGGCGCAATGCCTTGACAAGGGAATGGGCTGTGGAGCTATTGCCGCACAATATCCGCGTAAATGCCCTTGTGGTGGCCGAATGCTATACACCGCTTTACGAGCGCTGGTTAAGCACCCTGGAAAACCCCGAAGAAAAACTCGCCTCTATTGTTGAGAATATTCCGCTTGGAAAACGGATGACGACTGTAGAGGAAATTGCTAATACCGCGGGGTTCCTGCTGTCACCTCTTTCCAGCCATACCACCGGGCAAATAGTATATGTGGATGGCGGGTATGTACATTTAGACAGATCAATTTAAAACCTCACGATAATTACAGATGAAAGCCATATCCAACCTGAACCTGAAGTTTGCTGCCTTTGTATTATGTATCGGGAGCTTGCTTATTGCAGGCAACGCTTCCGCCCAAAATTTAAAGCTATGGGACGATAAGCCTGCTAAAGACTGGATGACCGACGCTTACCCCATTGGCAACGGCCGCATAGGGGGGATGGTTTTTGGCGGTGTTGCCAGCGAGCATATTCAGTTTAATGAGATAAGCCTTTGGACCGGCGACGAGAACGAAACCGGCGCTTACCAGGCTTTTGGCGACCTTTTTATCAACTTCCCGCTTTTTGATACCGTTACCAGCAATTACCGCCGTGAGCTGGATATCAGCAGGTCGGTTATGTGCATTGGATACAACACCGTAGCCAAATATAGTCGCGAGTATTTTTGCAGCTTCCCCGATAAGGTAATGGTGCTGCATTATACGGCCGATAAACCCGGCGCTTATTACTCAGCGGGGATTCAATTAAAGGATGCGCATAAAGGTACAGTTACGGCTGAGGGCGCCACCTTGCAGATAAACGGCAAGCTGGACAACGGCGAAGTATATAGTGCCACCGCCAAAATTATTTTAGATGGTGGCAAACTCAGCATCGGCACCGATGGTAATGGCGGCCAGCAACTCAATATCAGCAAAGCAAACGGCTTTACCATATTGCTTTCGGCTGCTACCGACTACAGCAACAAACGCGAAAATAAATGGAAAGGCGAAGACCCGGCCGTAAAAGTGAAGGGTATTATCGCATCGGCATCTGCCAAAACATACCCGCAATTGTTGGCAAGGCACATTGCCGATTACCGCGCGTTATTTGGCCGCGTCTCTATAAACCTCGGCACTAAAAAAGCTGCGCAAAGCACCGTACCCACCTATCAGCAAATTCTGAATTATAAAAAAGGCGGCGATACACAGCTGGAGGCACTGCTTTTTCAATACGGGCGGTACCTGCTTATCAGTTCATCCCGCAAGGGGGGGCTGCCCGCCAATCTGCAGGGCCTTTGGAATAACAGCAATAACCCACCATGGCGCAGCGATTATCACTCCAATATCAATATCCAGATGAATTACTGGCTGGCGGAACCTACTAATTTGTCAGAATGCCATTTCCCATACCTCGATTTCATCAACAGTCAAAGGGCAGTGAAAACCGAAAGCACCGCCAAAGAATACCCCAATACCCGCGGCTGGACGGTGCGGACAGAGAACGGCATCTTCGGCTGCTCCAGCTATTTATGGAACACGCCAGGCAGCGCCTGGTATGCACAGGCACTTTGGGAGCACTACGCTTTTACGAAAGACAAAGAATACCTTAAAAACTTCGCTTACCCTATCCTCAAAGAAATCTCGGAATTTTGGGACGACCATTTAAAGCGCCGCGATGATGGTACGCTGGTATCGCCCTTGGGCTGGTCGCCGGAGCATGGGCCAACGGAAGATGGTGTAACTTACGACCAGGAAATTGTATACGATCTGTTTACCAATTATCTATCAGCAGCGGATATATTGGGGCTGGATAAACCCTACCGCGCCCACATTGCGTCCTTAAAAGAGCACCTGCTGAAACCCAAAATTGGCAAGTGGGGCCAATTGCAGGAATGGGAAACCGACCGCGACGACCCAAAAGATACGCACCGCCATGCATCGCACCTGTTTGCCCTGCACCCGGGCAGGCAGGTCAGCGTTATCACCACACCTGACCTGGCCAAAGCGGCCAAAGTAAGTTTGTTGGCCCGTGGCGACGAATCTACGGGTTGGAGCATGGCCTGGAAGATGAACTTTTGGGCACGCCTGCAGGATGGCGACCATGCGCATACCATCCTTAATAATTTTATAACGCTTGTAGGTGGGGGAGGGGTTGATTATAACCACGGCGGGGGCATTTATGCCAACCTGTTTTGCGCGCATCCGCCGTTCCAGATAGATGGCAACTTTGGCTATACCGCCGGCGTTGCCGAAATGCTGCTGCAAAGCCAGGCCGGAGAAATTCAACTATTACCCGCCTTGCCAAAAGCCTGGGCAGATGGCAGCGTGAAAGGCCTGCGTGCCCGCGGTAATTTCGAAATAAGCAATATGCAATGGAAGGCAGGCAAGGTGGTGAAGGTATCTATCAAATCGTTATCGGGCGGCGATTGTATTATACGAAGCGCAAATAAACTAAAGCTGGCCGGCGAAGGTAAATTTAACCGCGATGGTAGCGACGCGCAGGTAATAAACCTTAAAACCGTGGCGGGCAAAACGTACGTGTTTACCGGTATGTAAGCGCGATATTTAAAAAAGGCTGCGGGGGAAGTCCGCCAGCCCCATAAAAGTGTAAATTATTTATAAAAAAATCCAAGTTTAAATGCCTGAAATTCAACCCACCGCCACTCGTTACAGCTCTTTTTGACTAAGGCGGATAAACTAAATTGAAAAAAAACTTTCCATTTTTAAAAAAAACGCTACATTTGCAAACCTTAAACGGAGCGGTATCATAGCTCAGTCGGTAGAGCAAAGGACTGAAAATCCTTGTGTCGCTGGTTCGATCCCAGCTGATACCACAAAATATCCCATATGGGATTTTAAGTCGAAAATTTATATAAGTCTTCAGCGTAAAAACTGGAGGCTTTTATTTTTACTGAGAATTTATAAAAGGTCATTACATTGTTGTTATACAAGGTGTATTGACTGTTCGTGGGAGGCCATGGGAGGCTTATGCCATTTCATCCATTACTTTATAAAATAATGGTAAACTCAGAACCCCGCCCCGGCTCGCTTTTTATGGATATGCTGCCTCCAAAGGTTTCAATCTGATTTTTTGTCATAAACAGGCCAATTCCTTTACTGTCGTAGCCTTGGTGAAAAGTTTGATGAAGTTTAAAGAGCTGATTTGAATGGCGGGCCAGATCTATTCCAATGCCGTTGTCTTTAAAAGTAAGCCGTGTTTTGTTATCTGTCAATTCCGAGCTGATCTCGATGAATGGCTGTTCATCTTTTTTGCTGTATTTTAATGCATTGCTTATCATATTATAAAATATGCTCTCCAGGTAAACTTTAGGATATTTTAACCCGGGCATTTTCAGGTTCATTACAATACTTGCTTTTTTTGAGATCATTTCCCCTTTTAGCATATGTTCTACTTTGCTGATTATTTCAGCGAAGCTGCAATCATCAAAAGGGATCTGTGTATTCAGCCTCACTTCCATTATGGCTACTAATTCGGTAAGCGTATCAATTAAATCTTTGCTGGATTCCTTTAGCAAAGCAAGAAAGTCCAGCTTTTCCTGGTCCGAATCGGATTCGAGCACCATGTTAATTAGCATCTGGATGCTACCTGCCGGGCCCCGCAGGTTATGGGCAACAATTTTGTTAAATTCCTCAAGCTGGCGTATTTTGCCTTCCAAATCCACAGCAGTATAAGTTAATACATTATTCTTTGTTTCAATTTCATGATTCAGATTTTTTGTTTCGGCTATGCTTGAATTTAGGTCCGACTCTGTACTTTTCCAAACACGATGAATTACATTTATCATTTTGCCATATTGCCACATAATAACAGCGCATAAAAGGGAAGTAATAACAACAAAAATTGCCATACTAAATTCGCTGTTATATAAGCCTTTCCTTTGTCCTGTTAAACTCAAATAGCCTATAACAAAAGGTATCAGAATAATAAGTGGAAGGGTTTTGCGGGTAACAATACCTCCAACGGATTCGGAGGTGATAGTTTTCATAAATCCTTGGCGGGGATGAATAAAAAGCACCAAGGCGCCTAATAAGATAAAGCATACCGCGGTGTGGATTGCCATAGGAGTAATTACCGAAACGCCAATTATAGAGTTTAAATTAAAAAGGTATGCGCAAATGTAAATTGAGCTAACCGACAAGGCCAGCAGGCTCATAAGTTGCGAAAGAGCGATTACTCGCAGTCCTCTTTTTGTTGAAAAGTAAAGCGCTACAGCAATAAGAACAAAGTTAACAACGGTTGCCACCGCCATTTGGTTGCCTTTCAAATTACTGGTAAACAGAAATGCATCAGGTTTAAAATTAGTAAAGAATACAAGGTCAGATATTTTCAGTGATAAAATTCCGAAAGTGATAATGGCAATGGCCGTTTTTATGGCGGTGGAATACCGGTTTTTATGCGAGCTTAACATACCGCCGGCAAATAAAATAAATAGGGCAGCAGTTAATGGGTTCATGGAAATATAACCCTTTAAAACGCTCTTAAATACAGACAGATCTAACACCCAGCCGCATAAGGCGATACCAGCAATTAAAATTACCCCGAAGCAAAGGTACTTGGATAATGTTTGGAATATTTTAGGAAACATTTAAAATTAAATAAACTGAAAAACTAAAACAATATTATTAAAACATGCAATATTATTAGTCTGCATAATATTATCCCGGCATGGCTTACTGCTATTGATACGTATAGATAATATTTAGGTTACTTTATTTCAATTAAAGGAATGAAAATCCTTGGCTCGCTGCTTAGATATAATTTCGGCCTAATCTATTTTAGCAGCAGCTTTAGGTATACCCAAGGCTTTCAATCATTCCCAAATTCTTTTTTCGCTAACCCTTGTAAATGCTAATCTATTTTTAATGACTTTGTAATGCAAAGTACTTTTATTTAATTATAAAACTTAACAGTATGAAAATCTCAAGAACCAAATTCGTCATTATCTTCCTCGTTTCGGCGTTTGCCTTTCAAGTTATCTCTAATTTACTTTTAGGGCCCGTAAACCATGGCGAGTGGTTCCCGGGGACCGATTCACCGATAGCCTGGAAGCATACCTTAGCCGCCATTTTATACCCTATAAAAATTGTGTTGGTAGGGCCCCTGGCACCAATATTTAACGATCCGGACCCGGCACCACCTGTTCGGTTACTTGCCTGTGCTATCTACTGGACCGCCATCGCATTAGTTCTCCATTTTCTGCTCAGCAAAATAATCACTCGTAAAAAAGAGAAATAGTTATGAGTAGACTCGAAGAAATATATTACGAGGCAAAGGCCGACAAATGGCTTAAGCGTTTTGCTGTTTTTTGCCGCGTTGCCCTTGCAGTTGCCTTTCTTATTGCAGGCTTTGTTAAAATTATGGGTGAACGGTTCGCCGCCGGTTTGCCGTCCAATAACCCTTTAGGGCATTATTTCGACGCCTTATATATAACGGGTTATTACTATACCTTTATTGGAATTGGTCAGGTTATAATAGCTATATTAATACTCATCCCGAGAACTTCGCTTCTTGGTGCGCTGATGTATTTTCCTGTCATCATCAATATTTTGGTGCTTACCTATGCTACCCGTTTTGACGGTACCCGGGAGGTAACGATGATGGCATTGGCAAACTTGTTTTTATTGGTTTGGGATTATGACCGGCTAAAACACATCTTGCCATTTAAACAGCCCGAAACAGATGCTCCTGTAGTAAAAAAGCCTTTAGGTGTGCGCCTTCGAATTATATTTTTTGGGGGTTCCTTTGCAATTGTGGCGTTTATTATAGCCGGTACTTTTTATTTATTTGAGATAGTGCCGGGCAACTCCGAAGCTGAATGTATAAACCAATGTGCCACCAGCAAAAACCCGGCGGCTTGTAAAGTTTTTTGCGATTGTATTTATAAACAAGGTAAACCGCTGGATAGCTGTTTGGCAGCGTTTAATAAGGCGAAAGATCTTCGCAAGGTTGATGGGAAGTAGTAATATAGCGGTTGTTACCCCAACACCGATACCGTTAGGTTAATAATATCATCGAAAACAGCCCGCTCGTTGGTAGACTTTGCGGTTACCTGCACGCCTTTTATGGTATTGAACATAAATCTGGCCAGCGCTCGCGCGTCCTGCTTGTTGGTAATCTCTCCTTTATCCTGTCCGTTTTTTATAACGGTATAAAATACTTCCTCTATCTGCTGGTCGTTCTTCTGGATCATGCAGCTTACCTCCTTATCATGCAGTGCTACCTCCACTTCGGCGTTCACCATAAAGCAGCCTTTCTGGCTTTTATCGTTCAAAAGGTTATCTATAACATACTCCAGTAAGCGTTTGATAGTTTCCTTAGCCGTTTGTTCGCCACAGATGATCTCACGGAATTTTTCCGAATTTAAGCCCTGATAACTCTCCAGTGCTTTTATAAAAAGCGTGTGCTTATCGCCATAGGTATCGTACAGGCTGGAGCGGCTAATGCCCAGGCCATTCACCAGGTCATGCATAGAAGTACCATTATACCCTTTTAACCAGAATATGTTTACGGCCTTGTTAAGTACCTCTGCTTCATCGAAATCCTTCGTTCTTGCCATAACCTTAAATAGCTTTGCTTAATATTAAGCAAAGCTATTCAATTTAAAATGTTTATTGAACAGGTAATTACCTTACGCCGCCACCAGCAAGCAAGGTTTCGTTGGTTAACCAACGCGAATCTTCAGACGCCAGGAACACGGCTATTAAAGCGATATCTTCCGGCTGACCGATACGGCCCAATGGAGTGGTTTTTACGGCTTCGTGATGAAAATCGCTGCCGATAAAGCCTGCTGTGTGCGTGCCTTCGGTCTCAACCATACCCGGGTTAATAGAGTTTACCCTGATGTTTTTTGAGCCGAGCTCTTTTGCCAGTACGTGAGTAATGGCATCAACCGCGCCTTTGGTAGCACTGTAAACAGCACTGCCCGCAGGGGTAATGTTGCTCACTACCGAACCAATGTTGATGATGCTACCACCATTAGGGTTAAAGCTGGCCACTGCACCCTGTGTAGCTAACAGCAAACCAAGCACATTAGTATCAAACTGATTGTGGAAATGTTCTTCGGTGATCTGCTCTATCTGGCCAAATTCGTACACGCCTGCATTATTTACCAATATATCGGTAGGGCCAAAGGCTTTCGCGGTTTCGTCAAACAAACGGGTAACATCGGCTTTGCTTGATACGCTGCCCTGTACCGCGATGGCTTTACCACCGGCGGCAACAATTTCATCAACAACTTTATCAGCACCGGCTTTTGATGATGAATAATTTACTACTACCGAAGCGCCTGCTGCTGCAAGGCTTTTTGCTATACCTGCGCCAATACCTTTAGAGGCGCCTGTTACTACTGCTACTTTATTTTCTAACTTTTTCATTTTTAGTTTCTGATTAAATTTTGTTTATTGGAATAATCGTTCCGCAAATATACAACGTAGCGGAACGAACGTTCCGCTATTTTAAATTATTATTTTGGGGTGACAAAGACACGATTTTGGGATGGAGGGATTAACACAATTCTTGACCTTCCCGTCATGCCGAATTTATTTCGGCACCCCATTTGCAAAGTATCCGATGTGCAAAGTAGCCAACATATGTAGTCGCTTTGCGTGCTGGTTACATTATGGGTGTTTGCCGGGTGACTGAGTTTATATTCTGCTCATTCTAATATTCTGTAAATTCTGATTCAGACAAATACTGAACATTTAAACAATCTTCACAAACATTAAAAGTAATTTATACTTTAGCTTTAAATTACTATGCACGCATAATGATAGGACAGGTTATTTTCATCATCATTCTATTAGCCGCCGTTTACCTGTTTGGTAAAAACGTGGCCCAAGTAAGGCGCAATATTTTGCTTGGTAAGGATACCGACAGGAGCGATAACCCCGCCGCCCGCTGGAAAATAATGGCAAAAGTGGCCCTTGGGCAAACCAAAATGGTGAAACGCCCAACCGCCGCGGTGATGCACTTCTTTATTTATGTAGGTTTTGTGATCATCAACCTCGAAGTGCTGGAAATCATGATCGATGGCATCTTCGGTTCGCACCGGGTGTTTTCTAAACCGCTTGGTAGCTTATACGGCCTGCTGATAGGCGGCTTTGAGGTACTGGCGCTGCTGGTGCTGTTATCCTGCGTGGTGTTTTTTGCGAGGCGTAACCTATTAAAGTTGAAACGCTTTAGCGGTACCGAGATGACGACCTGGCCAAAATCCGACGCTAACTATATCCTCACTATCGAAATTTTGCTGATGACGGCCTTCCTCACCATGAACGCCGCCGATTATAAATTACAGGCCCTGCACTTTGGGCATTATGTTACCGCAGGGAGTTTCCCGGTGAGCGCCTTAATAGCACCTTTGCTGCCGGCTGGTGCTTCGGCTTTGGAAACTATAGAGCGGGGCTGCTGGTGGTTCCATATCATAGGCATCCTGGCGTTTTTAAATTACCTGCCGTATTCCAAGCATTTCCACATTCTGCTGGCTTTCCCCAATGTGTATTATTCTAACCTGGAACCTAAGGGCGAATTTAGTAATATGGGCTCCGTTACCAATGAAGTAAAGGCTATGCTGGATCCATCCTTTGTGCCCGAAACTACCGAGGTGAGTCGTTTTGGTGTGAAGGACGTAACCGACCTTACCTGGAAGAACCTGATGGAAGCTTACACCTGTACCGAGTGCGGCAGGTGTACATCCGTCTGTCCGGCTAACATTACGGGTAAGCTGCTCTCGCCCCGTAAAATTATGATGGATACCCGCGACAGGCTAACCGAAGTAGGCAACAACATAGATAAGCACGGCAAGGATTATATCGACGATAAAACTTTATTGGATAACTACATCACCCGCGAGGAATTGTGGGCCTGTACCACCTGTAATGCCTGCGTAGAGGCTTGCCCGGTGAACATTAACCCGCTGGAAATTATTACGGAGATGCGCCGCTACGTGGTGATGGAAGAATCGCAGGCACCGGCCAGCCTCAACAATATGTTCGGCAATATGGAAAATAACGGCGCCCCATGGAAGTATAGCCAGGCCGACCGGTTTAATTGGGCAGAGAAAGAATAATAGATAGTATAGAACGAACAGGAATGGCAAACGACAGCACTACAACAGAAAGAGATTATCAATTATTCATCGAACGGGTGGCCGCATCAAAACTGGTGTGGGGATTAAAAAGTAAGAATGGCTGGGCAAATTCCCATTCGGCAGATAGTGAGGATACCGATGTGGTGCCTTTTTGGTCGGAACGGGCGTATGCCAAAGCTTGCGCACGGGATGACTGGAAGGATTTTACACCTACCGAAATTCCGCTGGGGCAGTTTTTAGAGAACTGGTGCGTTGGCATGGCCGAGGATGATACGCTGATAGGCATCAACTGGGACCCTAAAATGCAGGGCGAAGAGGAAGACGCTTTAGGCATCGCGCTCGATGTATTGAACCAGTTAAAAGTGATCAACTCGGCTATTAAGTTTGTAAACTATACCAGCATAGATGACTTTATTTCCCAAATAAGTGAAGAAGAATAACGCACCTATGAACTATCAACCATGAACCATGAACTAACAATACCAACCATGGCCCAAATGGCTGCCGAAGGCAACGCCCCCGAAATACTTTTCTGGGTGGGCTGTGCCGGCAGTTTTGACGAGCGAGCGCAAAAAATAACCAGGGATATTTGCAAGATACTACAGCATGTAGGCATCAGCTATGCCGTACTGGGTACCGAAGAAAGCTGCACCGGCGACCCGGCCAAACGTGCGGGAAACGAGTTTTTGTTCCAGATGCAGGCCATGGGCAACATAGAGGTATTGAACGCTTACAACGTTAAAAAGATAGTAACGGGATGCCCGCATTGCTTTAACACCATAGCCAACGAATACCCGGGCCTTGGCGGCAATTACGAAGTGATCCACCATACCCAGCTGATCCAGGGCCTCATCAACGATGGCAAGTTAAAGGCCGAAGGCGGCGAAAGTTTTAAAGGCCGCCGCATCACCTTTCACGACCCATGTTACCTGGGCCGCGGTAACGGCGTTTACGAAGCGCCACGCGCCGCCCTCGAAATATTGGATACCGAACTGGTAGAAATGAAACGCTGCAAAAGCAATGGCCTTTGCTGCGGTGCAGGCGGCGCCCAAATGTTTAAAGAACCCGAACCTGGCAAAAAAGACATAAACGCCGAACGCATGACCGATGTACTGGAAGCCGGCGCGCAAATAGTAGCCTCCGGCTGCCCCTTCTGCATGACCATGCTGAGCGATGGCGTAAAGCACATCAACAAAGAACAGGAAATAAAAGTGCTGGATATTGCCGAGATAACGGTACTGGCTAATGGGTTATAGCCCCTTCTGCCTCAAAAAAATCAACGCCTGCTTCAAACTATCCAGCCTGCCAGGCATTAATTTCTTTACGGGGATGTTGAGCGTGGTGGCCATGGAATCAAGGTCGCCAATGGGGTTGCCGTACGTTTGGATGATGATATCGTCTGTTTGGGTTTGCACTTGGAGGGTATCGGTCAGTTCATTCCCAGGCAGATAATTTAGGCCGCTGAGGCGTTTGATATTGAACGAATAATACTCTTGGTTTCCCTGTTGATAAGTTTTTCGCAGGCGGATAAAATGGTCGGTGGTGAGCATGATCTCCCACTTGGTGATGTTAGTTTCGCCGGACGGGTCGTAGCTTTCGGTAAGTGCCTTGGTGCCCCAGCTTACCCATTGCTGCTCATCCATAAATGCTCCAAAGCCGTATAAAACGGGCATTGTCAATAATAACAGTACAGTGGTTAATGCTTTTTTCACCTTCGGTAGAATTGATGTTAGCATGACAACAAATAATACTCCTAATTTAATAAATTGAATAAATTTGCTCTATGGAATTTTCTTCACACTCGAGAGTTTGGGTATACCAGTCCGACCGTAAATTAACTGATGCCGAAGCCCTGCAAATACAGGTGCAGCTGGATAATTTTACCATCGGCTGGACGGCTCACAACAACCAGCTGAAAGCTAAGGCCGAAATACGGTACAGCCGCTTTTTGATACTGATAGTAGACGAAAGCCAGGCAGGCGCAAGCGGCTGCTCGATAGATAAATCGGTGAATTTTATGAAGCAGCTGGAGCAGCAGTTCGGGCTCAGTCTGTTCGATAGGTTTAACCTGGCCTACCGCGATGGGGAAGAAGTGCTTTCCGTTCCGCGCCAGCAATTTGAAGAACTGCTAAAACAAGGCAAGATCAATACCGAAACCATCGTTTTTAACAACCTGGCCCAAAACGTAACGGAACTGCAAACCAAGTGGGAAGTGCCGTTTAAAGATAGCTGGCACATACAATTGTTTAGGGATTTGGTGGTTGTGTAGAAGAGCTACTAATTTGCCGCTATCTTTCTTATTCTGGCTTGCTCGCCAATGTATATGTTACCTGCTGC
This sequence comes from Mucilaginibacter gilvus, assembly GCF_004054195.1. Taxonomy (GTDB): domain Bacteria; phylum Bacteroidota; class Bacteroidia; order Sphingobacteriales; family Sphingobacteriaceae; genus Mucilaginibacter; species Mucilaginibacter gilvus. The sequence continues at coordinate 203,392 of NZ_SBIW01000012.1, forward strand.
ATCTGTAGCAACATCATATGGGCCAACTAACGAGTAAGCGGTTGCATGTATGCCGTCGCCCGAAAAATTGTCGAAACCGGTACCACCTATTTTAGTGATAATGCCGGTAGCTTTGGTTATTTTTCTGATGATACCCCCATTTATTTCGGCAAAATAAATATCCCCTTTGTTATCAATGCTAATGCCGAAGGGAAGATAAAGTTTGGCCGCCGTGGCAAGCCCACCGTTGCCGGTGCTTCCTCTTGCACCTGTGCCTGCGATGGTGGTAACTATCCCGGTTGCTTTGCTGATCTTGCGGATGCGGTCTGACGTGAAATCGGTAAAATAGATGTCGCCGGCTGCATCTAAAGATAGGTCGAGCACAGATAAGCCTGCGGTTATCGCAGGACCGCCATCGCCGCTATAGTTTCTATCGCCAGTACCTGCTATTGTACTTATTTTGCCATCTGAAGCATTTATTTTTCTAATTCGATAGTTACTTAGGTCTGCAAAGTAAATGTTGCCTGCATCATCTACAGCAATCCCCTGCGGCTCACGAAGCTCTGCAGCAGTAGCGGGGCCGCCATCGCCGCTAAAGCCTTGCTGGGGGAACATGGAGCAGCCTGCGATACAGTTTATTTTACCGTCCGGCGATATTTTGCTTATCCGGTTACCCAGCGATTCAGTTACATAAATATTGTTAGCCGCATCCATCGCCATAAAAACAGGAAAGGCGAGAGTAGCATCAGTGGCCGCAGAATTATTTGCATACATCCCGCCCGATTTGCCAAACGAGCCAGCTATCGTACTTATCTTGCCGTCTGCAGCCGCTATCTTACGAACAAGATTATTACTGCGGTCGCAAAAATAAATATCCCCCGTTTTGCTCACCAGTATACCGGCTTTAGCCGATATAAGGGCTGCTGTAGCGGGGCCGCCATCGCCGGTATAACCATCGATCCCCGTACCTGCAATAGTACTTATGGCCGTTGAAGTAATAGGTGGTTGATTAATTTTATAATACCGTACTGTAACAACGCCCCCCTTTACTACTAAACTATCAGCCGTTAATTTGCTTACAACAAAAATATCCAATGACGGGCTGGTAAGGGTTTGGCTGTACCTGATGGTATCGTGTGCGATGTGCCAAAACCCTGCGGTTGGTGCAATATCTTTAGTTAAAGTATCCTGGAAAAAGAAATTATCAGCACCAAAGTATAGTTTGGCGTTCAAATCTGGTTTTACAGGTGCCCACCAACCGGTAAGCAGGGCTTTATCGATAGTTTTGTCGGTATGGGTGGTGTCAACAGGGGTGGGTTTATCGGGCTTATCCGGAAAAACCGGTGCATCTATTTTACAAGCCGAAAAGTATATGAGTATGGCAGCAATACAAAATAAGGGATATATTTTTTTCATATATGTTTAGGCCATGTCAATAAAACTAAAGTAATCATTTTTTGCTTAAGTTTAATATTAAACTAATTTTATTTCTTTATTAATAATGTTCATCATCAACCTTCACTACATTGTTCCGCTGGAAGAACTGGATAAACACATGGCCGCCCATGTGAAATACTTAGAAAAATATTATGAGGCGGATGTGTTCCTGATTAGTGGCAGGAAAGTGCCGCGTACCGGCGGAATTATAATTGCGCAGGCAGATGCAAAGGAGATATTAGAAAAGATAATTGCCGATGATCCGTTCCACAAACATAAGCTTGCCGAGTTTACCATAACCGAGTTCCTGGCATCGCAGGCTCACCCGGATATTAAGAAGTTGCTGCGCAATTAAGGTTATTGCTCAATATTAAAAGAGCCGATAACGGTGTGTTTGCTGCCATCAGTATCGTTGGTAGCCTGTACCTTAAAAAAACCTCTGATATGGTATGAATCGCCTATTTTTTTATAGGTAGTCGCTTTCACTTTCCCACTACCGTCGTCGCTGAGTTTTAGGTCCTGGTATTGGAGGCCGAGCAGGTCGTTGGCGTATTCACCCTGAACGATAGAACTGAAGTTAAGCTGAAAAATGATCTCCGGGTCGGCTTTATCGCCCAAAATGCTGGTGTATCCGGTAACGGCTACGCTGCCCGGTTGCGACACCTCGGCCTTAGATTGATCCAGTATCACCGTTTCGCCGCCATCTACCTGGAAAACGATAGTGTTGGCTGCGCCGATGGGCACCGTATAGGTGGCATCGGCAGGCGGGTTAGTGCCATCATCCGTATCCGGCACTACCACCGGTGGATCGGTGCCGCCCGGGCCGGTAGTACCACCCGGATCGGGGTATACCGGTGCATCCAGCTTACAGCCGTTAAACAAAACGGCAATTATGATGAGAGCCGCAAATGATCTCGATATATACTTCCGCATCAGGTTTGTCAATACTCAAATTTACGATAGTTTTTCGTTTAACGAAATTGGGCCCAACGCTTAATTTGTTAGATTTTGCGGTATATTGCGTTATGGAACAGTACGATACCCGCATCGACGCCTACATCGAAAAGTCGGCAGATTTTGCAAAGCCCATTTTAAAACACCTGCGCGAACTGGTGCATCGGGCCTCGCCCGAGATAATGGAAACCATCAAATGGAGCGCGCCCTTTTTTGAATACAACGGCATACTATGCCATATGATGGCCTTTAAGCAGCACCTGGGCTTTGGTTTTTGGAAGGCCGATACTTTGCCTGATCCACACCATATTGCACCTGGAAGGAGGGGAGGCTGCCGGGAGCATGGGTCGCATCTCCTCGCTCGCCGACTTGCCCGATGATGATATCCTGGTATGGTATATCCGCCAGGCCATGTTGATAAAAGGCGTGCCAAGCGCCAAACCTAAGGCCCAATCTGCAAAGCCAGCAACTGCATCGGCCACTTTAACAACGCCGGATTATTTGGCAGAATTGCTCGACCAAACACCCGGTGCAAAAAAATACTTCGAAAAATTCAGCCCGTCGCAAAAAAAGGAGTACGTCACTTGGTTTGAAGATGCCAAAAGTGAGGCAACACGCGAGAAGCGTTTAAAGGAAGGCCTGGAATGGCTAAGCGAAGGGAAGACCCGGCACTGGAAATATAAGTAGCGATATACTGCCACCATAAATATCAAAAAAAATATTATGAGAACCAGGAAGGACAGACATTGAACAGATTAAAAAAAAACGCGATTTTTAACTGTCGAAAACAGGTCAGTTCAGGTACTAAAAATGCACTAAATGTCCCTTTTTTCAATGCATTATTGAAAAAAAACGGAGATTTTCGCAAGTGATTTTGCGTATTTAAACCTTTAAAACTCCAGCGGCCCCAACCTGCGCATATTTTGCCTGATGAGATATTGCCGGTGCTTTAAGTATTTGGTAGGCTTGGTTGCAGACCATTTCAGCGGACTGGGGAATATCACCGCTATGGCCGCCGCTTGCCGGTTGGTAAGTTCGGACGCGGGTTTATGAAAGTACGCCTGCGAAGCCGCCTCGATGCCGTAGATGCCGTCGCCCATTTCTATTACGTTGAGGTACACCTCCATCACACGCTTTTTACTCCAGCAGACCTCTATCAAAACGGTAAACCAAGCCTCTAAGCCCTTGCGGATAAACGAACGCCCCTGGTACAGGAACACATTCTTGGCGGTTTGCTGGGTAATGGTGCTGCCGCCTATCAGCTTTTTACTTTTGGCGTTTTTTTGAATGGCGTGTTGTATAGCCTTAAAATCGAAGCCATGATTCTCTAAAAAGGTTTGGTCTTCGGCAGCTACTGCTGCACGTTTCATAGGGTCGGCAATGTCCTCAAAATCAACCCATTTCTTATCAATCTTCCATTCTTTACCGGCTGCTTTTTGCTCAAAACCGCGCTGTATCATCAGCCAGGTAAAGGGCGGGTTTACAAAACGGAAGAGTATTACACCAAAAAGACTGGCACAAACAAAAGTGATAAACACCAGTTTTACAATGCGGAAAGCGAGGCGCAACACGCCGCCGATTTTTGAATTAGAACCGCGATACTTTGATTTGGAGTTTGATTTTTTGGGAGATTGGGTCCGTGCCATTTGTAATGCTAATCTATAAAACAAAAAAGGAGTTCTGCTAAGCAAAACCCCTTTTTTATGATTCTTAAATCCGAAATCGAAAATTCGATATCCGAAATTAAAATTACTCAGCTACTACTTCAAAAGGTACCTGAACTTTTACTTCTTTATGCAGGTTTACGTTTGCAACGTACTCGCCAACAAATTTTGGCTCCTGGTCAAAAGTGATGCGGCGACGGTCAACTTCAAAACCTTCTTTTTTCAATGCATCAGCAACCTGGATGGTATTGATAGCACCGAAGATTTTGCCGCTTTCGCCAGCTTTAGCGCCGATGGTAAGTTTAACACCTTCCAAACGAGCAGCGATAGCATCAGCATCTTTGCGTATTTTATCTTGTTTAAATTGAGCCTGTTTCAGGTTTTCTGCTAATACTTTACGTGCAGATTCTGTGGCTAATATGGCATAACCCTTAGGGATAAGGAAATTACGGCCATAACCTGGTTTAACGCTTACTACATCGTCTTTATCGCCCAGGTTTTTTACATCTTGTTTTAAAATAACTTCCATTTTGTAAACCTCCTGATTATTTTAATGAGTCTGTAACGTAAGGTAATAAACCAATGTGGCGTGCGCGTTTAACAGCTTGGGCCACTTTACGCTGAAATTTTAATGAAGTACCTGTTAAACGGCGTGGTAATACTTTACCCTGATCGTTAATAAACTTCAACAAAAAGTTAGCGTCTTTGTAATCGATATACTTAATACCATTCTTTTTAAAACGGCAGTATTTTTTACGGTTATCCTCCACTTTTGGAGCGGTAACGTATTTAATTTGGTCGTTTGCCATTATTTGCTTTCCTCCGCTTTAGCTGCAGGCTTTTTGTTGAAAGCACCGCTGCGTTTTTTCTCATTGTAAGCCACTGCGTGTTTATCAAGAGCAATGGTAAGGAAGCGCAAAACACGCTCATCGCGCCTTAATTCAACTTCCACTTTGTTAATTACTTCACCGGGAGCCCTGAATTCAGTTAAGTGATAGTACCCTGTAGTCTTTTTCTGAATAGGGTACGCAAGTTTTTTCAAACCCCAATTATCCTCCTGGACAATTTCGGCTCCGTTGTCTGTTAAAACTTTGCTGTATTTGGCGATAGCCTCTGCAGCTGTTTCTGTTGACAACAACGGGGTTAGAACGATCACGATTTCGTACTGTTGCATTGTTATACTTTGATTTTTAATTAAATACCCCGCTATTACGGGGCTGCAAATGTAGTAAGAATAATATACTTATGCAAGTGTTATTGCCCTGTATTTTAAGAATAGTTTGGCTGTAATTCAGCCTGTTTAGGTAACCCGGGCCTTTTAAGTTTATAAACAATTGTTAAAGCTTTTATAAGGCATTTTTTAAAACATATGCCGCTGGTCATCGTTTCATCTGTAAACTATACCGTTATGCAATTTTCTGAAAGCAGGTACCAGGAAGCAGGTACATCAGGGTTTATGTATGATATGCTCTTTTTGCAGGGGCCAATTGAGGAAGACGAAGTTTTTGAGGGTGATTGGGATGATGAAGAGGACGAAGACTTTGACGACCAGATGGAGAGCACAAACGATGAGCACGAGATACGCGTAGGCGACGACGTTCGCGAGCCCGATCCGGATGAGGACGATCATTTGCCGGATGATGATCTGCAGTAGGTGAACATTTTATTAAATAATATTTCATTGTTAAATATTATTAGTGATATTTAAAAAAAACCTAAATATCACAATTGCAATGAAAGTATTTATTAGTTGGTCAGGAGAAACGTCTAGAAACATAGCGGAAATTTTAAGGCAATGGTTGCCTAGCGTAATTCAGTCAGTCAAACCATATTATTCACCGGACGATATAACAAAAGGCACCAGATGGGGCAGTGAGATAGCTAAAGAGCTAGACGAGAGTAAAGTTGGAATTATCTGCTTAACTAAGGATAATCTAAATAGTCCTTGGATAATGTTCGAAGCCGGCGCTTTATCGAAAAATATTGATTCCTCCAAAGTTTGTCCAATCTTGTTTGGAATCGATCCTAGCGACATACAAGGGCCATTAGTTCAGTTTCAGGCTGCTAAGTTCAATAGAGAGGAAATTAAAAAAGTAGTCCGTATGATTAATGCGGAACTTGGAGACTTTGCTCTAAGTTCTGAGGTTTTTGAAAGTGTATTTGATATGTGGTGGCCAAGGCTATCAGAAAAAATCGAGATAGAATTAAATAAAACTAAACCGTCCAAATCAACTGACAAGGGTTTAAGAGGAGAACGGGATCTATTAGAAGAAATTTTGTCTTTGACGCGACAAATGTCATTCACTCGTGAGAGGGCGGATAAGAGCGAAAGAGTAAGTCCAATGGCAATAAGAGATTTACTAAAAGGGTTAGAAATGCTTGTAAAAAATGCATTAGAGGATGAAAAAACGCTTTTATTTGAAAATTTACAAGAGTTCTTTCCTCCTATGAAATACCTTATAGAACGGACGGTTGCTAACGACAGTTTGGCCGCGGAGTTTAAATTAAGACTAGAGGAGGTTCAAACGACAGTCTTGCGAACTACTACTAAATCTTATAATGGCTCAATTTTAACAAGGAAAGCGAAATTCAAAACCCCTTCAAAAGAATCCGATGACCAAGAATTAATCGCATAGTTAGATTATTTCAACAATCCATTTCTGAAGTTTTCAGGTTAGCATTTTCTTGCTACCTTTATACCTGTGGATAATTTTATTGTTTCGGCACGCAAATACCGCCCGGCTACTTTTGAAACTGTTGTTGGTCAGCAACATATAACTAATACGTTAAAAAACGCTATTAAGAATAACCAGCTGGCGCAGGCATTTTTGTTCTGCGGGCCAAGGGGTGTGGGTAAAACTACCTGCGCGCGTATCCTGGCAAAAACCATCAACTGTACCAATTTACTGCCCAATGGCGAGGCTTGCGGTACCTGCGATAGCTGCCGTGCTTTCCAGAATGGTAACTCCTTTAATGTGCATGAACTGGATGCAGCATCCAACAACTCGGTTGATGATATCCGCAGCTTGATAGAGCAGGTGCGCATACCGCCGCAGGCTGCCCGTTACAAGGTTTATATTATTGATGAGGTGCACATGCTTTCCCAGGCGGCGTTCAATGCTTTCCTGAAAACGCTGGAAGAACCACCCAACTACGCCATATTTATATTAGCCACTACCGAGAAGCATAAAATTCTGCCCACCATCCTCTCGCGATGCCAGATCTTTGATTTTAACCGCATCAGGGTGGAGGACATGGCCGGGCATCTCGCTAACATCGCGCAGAAAGAAAGCATTACATACGAGAACGACGGCCTGCACATCATCGCCCAAAAGGCTGATGGCGGTTTGAGGGACGCGCTTTCGATGTTTGATCAGATCGTAAGCTTCAGTGGCGGTAACGTTACCTACCGTTCGGTTATTGATAACCTGAACATCCTCGATTACGATTACTACTTCAGTATAACAGATAAACTGCTGGGCGAGGACAACGCGCAATCGCTGTTGCTTTTTGACGAAATACTATCAAAAGGCTTTGACGGCGCGCATTTTATATCCGGCCTGTCCGAACACTTCCGTAATCTGCTGGTGGGAAAAGATACCGCTACCATTAAACTGCTTGAAGTGAGCGAAACTATAAAGGCTCGCTACCTGCAGCAATCGCAGGCGGCCAGCATCTCGTTCTTGCTATCGGCCATGAATATTGCCAACCAGTGCGATATCAGCTATAAGCAGAGTAAGAACCAACGCTTACAGGTAGAACTTGCCTTGCTGAAAATGTGCCACCTGCAATCGGTATTTAACCTGGCAACCGCGCCAATGCCACAGGCAGGAGCTGCCCCGCAAGGGGAGCAAAAAAAAAAACCTGATACAGTAGCACAAGCAGCCCCTGTGCAGCCAGAACGGGCAGATGAAGTGCCTTTGCTGCGCGATACTTCACCTGCTGTTTATCAGAAAACACCACCGCAGCAAACTGCGCTGCCGGTTGGTATAGCCGGTACCCCAGAAGCCGAAAAGCCAAAAAATCCTTTTATTGCCAACGTGCATTCGGGCGTAACATCGGTTAAGATACCGAGTAGGAAAGACCTTGGCAAACAGGTAGAAGAAGCTTTAGCGGTAGAAGAGGACCCCTACCTAAAAGGGGAAGATAAGGAGCCGTTTACCATGGATGAATTTTTGCAACTATGGACAAACCACGGCGCTAAGCTAAAGGCTGAAGGCAAATCTGCCAGTTTGTATAATATTTTCACATCGGTTACACCAAGAGTACTTTCGCCCGGAAACTTTGAAGTTACGGTATCTAATAAGGTACAGGAGAAAGATTTTAGAGACGAACGCCCAAATGTGCTTAACTTTTTGCGCACCACTTTAAGAAATTTTAGCATAGAAGTGAACGCAAAGGTAGAAGAATCTACCGCGGTGCGGAAGCCATATACTTCGCTGGAGAAATTTCAGCACATGGCGGCCAAAAACCCGCAGCTAATAGATCTGAAGAATAGGTTTAACCTGGATTTTGATTAGATAGACACAAATTTCACGAATTGAGCGAATTTCACGAATTAAGATAGAATAGTAAAAGGGATAGCTCGTCAGAACTATCCCTTTTACTATTCTCGTTTTTAGACTGGCAGTTTTCTTAACTTATACAACCTTTAAAACATTTCCAACTTATTTAAATCCTTCGGGTGTATCGTTTTTTGGATAACCTTCTTCGTCAAGGTCATCGCGGTCATCCTCGGGGGTGTGGGCCAGTTTGGCGTCTAAGGGGTCCAATTCTACAATTTTACCGCTATCTATATGCATCCCCAGCGAATCTGCATCGGATTCTATAGAACGTGCTGCGTCATACTCACCTTTGGTATCGTAAGGGTTTGCCTCATCGTAGGTTGAACTGATATCTTCTCCATTTTTTACTGTAGTGTCGTAAGGGTCGGGGTGATCGTAATCGGGGTCGTCGCCTTTTACATCATACTCAAAACTGCCTTCGGCCTCATTAAAATTAAGGTCTTCGCTGTCTACAGTATCCTCGGCATTGTTGTCCAGGTCGGTGTCCCTGTATTCGGGGTCGATCTTGGTTTCTTGGCTTTCGTTATTAGTTGTCATTGGTCTTTGTTTTGTACGTTTATATACACTAAAAACCCTGCCAAAAACGTCGGCGGCAAAAAACGGAGTTAATAATGTATTTGCTTGCGGTATGAGGTAACGCCGCCAATTGCAAATTTTAAACCGATGCTGTATTGGATCAGTTTATCTTTGCTTTTACCCGCGTCGAAACCGTCCATATTGTCGCCAAAGTCCATATTGTACTGCGCACCAAGGTCTATTTTAAAGGATGGTTCGTTGTAGCGGTTAAATACTTTAAACTCGTAACCAAGTCTTATTGGTAAAAAAAGCTCGTTGCTTTTATCAAGGCCGGTGGTAACAAAACCAGGTGTTACTATTGATTCGCGGTTAATATTGCCATCCCGAATATCATTCATTAAATAGCCCAGGCCTGCAGAAATATACAGATTTTTTAGAACATTGGCAGCGCCGCTGCGCGAGTAGTCCATCAATTCGCCGGCCTGTAATTGTCCTTTAAATACAAAGGCTGTATAGTTGTTTTTAAAATACCTGCCCGATTTGGAAAGTAAAAGTTTATCGCCGCCCTCAAGCGTACCAACCTGCACCTCTACTACATAGTTAACAAACGGAGTATGGTTATAGGTAAAGCTGATAGAGGCAGAGGGGGTTTTTGTAACGGATTCGGCATCGCCATAAACCATGTTTATATTTCCACCCAAGCCAAAATCATACTGCGCATAATCGTAGCCAATTTGTGCTTTTGACATGGAAGCAACCGACGTTAGCAGTACGAAGAGGAATGTTGTTTTTAAAAGCAACTTTATCATAATATAACAGCAATGCTACGGGAAAAATAGCGGATGATTAAATTTTTATAAAAATAGCGGCTCAAGGTTTAAAAGCAATGCTGCCCGTAAATTAATTGCCGGGGTTAAAATACACTAAATATTTTATTGTTTAATTATTAGGTAAGCGAATTTTTATGTGTGGCAATTGTAAATAATACAACTAATGCACGTAATTAACGCTGTTTTTTTAAAATTATGTGTGCTTTGTGAAAATATACAAATAAAATTTTATGTAAGTTTGAAACCGTTAAATCAAAAAATAACCCATAACAAGGTATGTCAAAAATTAAAGTAGAAAACCCGGTAGTTGAGCTGGATGGCGACGAAATGACACGCATCATCTGGAAATTTATAAAAGATAAATTGATCATCCCTTATCTTGATGTGGACATAAAGTATTATGACCTTGGTATTGAGTATCGTGATGAAACAGATGACCAGGTAACCATTGATGCCGCTAACGCCATTAAGCAATATGGTGTGGGTATTAAATGCGCAACTATCACGCCTGATGAAGACCGTGTAAAAGAATTTGGTTTGAAACAAATGTGGCGTTCGCCAAACGGAACTATCCGTAATATATTAGATGGTACGGTTTTCCGCGAGCCGATAGTTATGGCAAACGTGCCACGTTTAGTACCAAACTGGACCGCCCCAATATGCATTGGCCGCCACGCTTTTGGCGATCAGTACCGTGCTACCGATTTCCTTACTAAAGGGAAAGGTAAACTTACCGTTAAATTTACACCAGAAGATGGCAGCCCTGAGCAGTCGTTTGAAGTGTTTAACTTTAAAGGTGATGGCGTTGCGTTAACTATGTACAATACCGACGAATCTATCATCGGTTTTGCGCACGCTTGTTTTAACCAGGCACTGATGAAGGGTTGGCCTTTATATTTATCTACCAAAAATACCATCCTAAAAAAATACGATGGCCGTTTTAAAGACATTTTTGAAGAGATCTACCAGGCAGATTACAAAGCTAAGTTTGTTGAAGCCGGCATTACTTACGAGCACCGCCTGATTGATGACATGGTTGCATCGGCCCTTAAATGGAACGGTAACTTTGTTTGGGCGTGTAAAAACTACGATGGCGACGTACAGTCTGACACCGTAGCGCAAGGTTTTGGTTCATTAGGTTTAATGACCTCTACTCTGGTTACACCGGATGGTACCGTTATGGAAGCTGAAGCTGCACACGGCACCGTAACCCGCCACTACCGCGAGCACCAGGCTGGCCGCCCAACCTCAACCAATCCTATCGCTTCTATCTTCGCATGGACACGTGGTTTAGAGTTCCGTGGTATACTGGATGGTAACCAGGAGCTGATCGACTTTTGTAAAGCTTTGGAGGAAGTTTGTGTTGAAACCGTAGAAAGCGGCAAAATGACCAAAGATTTGGCCATCACCATAAAACCAAAGGTAGAACACGGTACCGATTACCTGTACACCGAAGAGTTTTTAGAAGCTATCGACGAAAATTTGAAAGCAAAGTTGGGTAAGTAATTAGCCGCTTTTAATATAGAGCCCATTCTTGAAAAAGGATGGGCTTTTTGTTTTAGGCATACTTGCTTTTATTGATTTTTAGAAAAACCTTATTCCTCGCTTCGGCAAAATCTTTAACTTAGCCACCAAATAATACATTACCTATGTCAGCATTATATCCGCTAAAATTCAAAACCATTTACAAAGATAAAATTTGGGGTGGCCACAAAATAGAAACATACCTGCATAAAAATATTGGCGATCTGCCAAATTGCGGCGAAACCTGGGAAATATCGGGCGTAAAATCTGATGTATCGGTTGTGAATGGCGGCGAACTTGATGGTGAATCCTTAGCAGACCTGCTGGAAAAATTCCAGGGTGAGCTGGTAGGGGATAAGGTATATGCTCATTTTGGCAACATCTTCCCGCTGCTGATCAAATTCATCGATGCGAACGACGACCTATCAGTGCAGGTACACCCTAATGATGAGTTAGCCAAAAAACGCCATAACTCATTTGGTAAAACTGAAATGTGGTATGTGATAGAGGCGGACCCGGGCTCTACCCTGATCACTGGTTTTAACCGCGAAATGAACGAGCAGGAATATGTAGAGGCGCTGAACAGCGGCCATATTATGGATATCCTGAACAAAGAAGAAGTTACCGCGGGTGAGGTTTACTTTTTACCGGCCGGCCGCGTGCATACTATAGGCAAAGGGTTGCTGATCGCTGAGATCCAGCAAACATCTGATATTACCTATCGTATTTATGATTTCGACCGTGTTGACGATAAAGGCAACAAACGCGAATTACATACAGAGGAAGCTCTCGCTGCTATAGATTACAAACACTACGACGAATACAAAACGTTGTACACGCCACAAAAAGATGAAACCGTGCATGTGGTGAGTTGCCCGTATTTCACGACCAACATTATGGATTTTACTCACGGTACCGAAAAGGATTACTCGGGTTTAGATTCTTTTGTAATACACGTTTGCGTGGAGGGCGAGTACACCATTAAGCATAACGATATTGCCTACCAGGTTAAAATGGGCGAGTGCATCTTATTGCCAAAAACAATAGATAAGGTTACCCTCGAAACTACTTCGGGCTTTAAAATACTGGAAAGCTATATACAATAGTTTTAGAAAGGCTTAACAATTGTAGAGGCGCGATACTTCGCGTCTCTTTTTATTTAGTAAAATTCTTAGTTCATACTAATAAACCCAGGGCTGATCTGGTAGGAATTAATAAGATCCTCCACATGGGTTTCACTTATAGGTTTCATAATATAATCTTCTATTGCAGGATTATTTTTCGCGCGGTTAATATCATTGATATCTACAGAAGAACTAATGAAGTAAACAGAGATTTTTTTTCCCATATGGGATTTTATTTCCTCGAAGTTTTGGGTAAACTCCCATCCATCCATAACCGGCATATTGATATCAACAAATATAATATCAGGCAAATTGTTAGCGTAAAACGGATTTTTTAAATAGTCAATAGCTTCTTTTCCGTTGCTAAAATTGAGTATTTCAGCGGAAACCCCCCTTATCTCAACAAATTTTTTGAAGCCATAGATAAAGATATCATCGTCATCAATAATACAAGCAGTCACCATTTTTCTCTCTACACTCATTTTTTTCGGGTTGTTTATACCAACCTTACTGTAAATTTAGTGCCAACATCTACGGTGCTGTCAACTATGATGTTGCCGCCGAGGGCCTCCACCTGGTTGCGGGTAATAAAAAGACCAATTCCCTTGGCATCTTTATTTTGATGAAAGGTGCGGTACATACCAAATAGCTGGTCGCCAAAACGTTTCATATCTATACCCATACCGTTGTCCTCAAACACCAGGTATATATGCTTTTCGTGTATGTGGGTATAACAATTTATAACGGGCTCGCGGTTAGGGTGTTTGTATTTAATAGCATTGGTAAGCAGGTTTTGAAAGATGCTCTCCAGGTACGCGGGGATGTAGCTTATCTCGGGCACCTCGCTAAAATCGGCGTTTATTTGCGCCTTGCTGGCCTCAATATTGGCTCTCAGCGTAGCTATTACGTTATTAAATATGGTTTCAAAAGAAACAGATTTGCGTTCCTTGCTTATTTCCGATTGGATCTTTACAATCTCATCCAAATGCCCCATAGTGGCGCTCAGGCTTTCGCTGATGGTTTTGATGTGTGAGAAGATCTCTTCCTTATCATTTTCCGCCTTTGTCTCTTCAAACAGGTTAACCATAAATTTAAGGTTACCCGCATGGGAGCGGAGGTTATGCGATACGATATAGGCAAAATTTTGCAGCCGCTTGTTTTGGTCGTCAAGTAAATTTATCGACGATTGCATGCTTATGCCGCTCCTTTTAATAATATCAATATCCTGGAAAACGCCGCGCACGGTTACGCACTTGCCAAAATCATCAATAATAGGTATGCCTTTGGCTCTCACCCAAATAGTATTGTTTTTGGCAGTTTTAAAAAGCACTTCCAAATCGTAAGGCTTGCAATATTTTACAGCATCTTCAATAGCTTTGGTTAGCACGGGGCGGTAGGCAGGTTCAAAAAAACTAATGGCTTCATCAACATTAAGCTTAACATCGCCATGGAGCTCATAAATATTATAGATCTCGCGCGACATATTCAACGCCATAGAGGTTACGTCAATTTCCCAGCCGCCAATCCGGGCTATCCGGCTGGTTTCGGCGCTCAGGAAATCGGCCTGGGCCGCCGTAAATTCGGCAAGCTTATATTTATTGATGTTGTTTAAAACGCCGTATATAAACTGGCCGTCGTCATCGTCGTGTTTTAGGGCCGAGCTTTCAAACCACTGGTAACCATTGTTTTTGGTGAGCAGCCTTATTTGGGCGATAGGGGCTGGGCCCTTGCCTGCATAATGTGTTGCCTTTATAAAGATTTGCTTATCGTGGTAATAGAGGATGTTTTCGAAGAAATTGTGATAGGAGCATTCTATTTCGCCGGGGTGGTAACCTAAAATAGCGTAAAAGCCGTCAGACCACTTAGCCTTTTTGGTAGTGGTGTTATATTCCCAGATGCCGGTGTTAATATTATTTATTAAACGCGCAAGATGAGCTGTGCTTTCGCCAAAAAAATCATGACCCTCAAAAAAACTCATTTTTCCGCGTTGTTCCTATTCATTTTAATTACCACATTATTGCTAATAAACATGCCAAAAAAGCGCGTTAGCTACCAATACAACTTTAAGTTGTTGCAATTATTTTGTTGCAATAAACATTAACCGAATTATAATTGATTTATTATTTTGTTACGAAAGTATCAAAGTAATTCGGTTTTAGTATGCTTATTATTAGTGTTATAGCATAAAAAATAAACATACTTTAAAAAGTATGTAAGGCATTTATACGGTAAAATGTAATTATAGTTATGAATATTATATAGCTGATATTTAAGATGCTGTTTAACCTGGTTTACACTAAGTATTTGCGGCTTTTAATAAGTTGGATAAAAGCTTTCAACAATACGCGGATCAACTAAAGTAGCGTTGTAATTGTTAATGAGCAAGGCAGGTAAAGGCCGGCGATGCCAAATTCCTTCAGCAGCAAACAAATTTTATATATTTACTCCTGCCAATTATTTTTCATGAAAAACATACACTACAAGTTTTTTGCAGCTGCTTTAATTGCTGCCTTTACAACAACCGCCGCCTTTGCTCAAAAAATACCTGCTGGTAAGAGCTGGTCGCCGGTTAAGGCCAATGCCTGGTATGCACAGCATAAATGGATAAGTGGGAGCGATTTTATCCCAAGCACAGCCATTAACCAATTAGAAATGTGGCAGGCCGCCACATTTGACCCGGCAACGATAGATAAGGAGCTTGGCTATGCCGAAGGCATTGGCTTTAATACCATGCGGGTGTTCTTATATAGCCTTGCCTGGAAACAAGATAAAGCGGGTTTTAAGAAACGAGTGGATCAATATTTAACTATTGCCAATAAACATCATATCCAAACCATGTTTGTGTTTTTTGATGATTGCTGGAATGCCGACGCTAAAATTGGCCTGCAGCCGGCTCCAAAAGTTGGCATCCATAATTCCGGTTGGTTGCAGGACCCAGGGAACAGGATAAAAGATGCAGGCATATACCCCGAACTGGAAGCTTACGTAAAAGATGTAATGACAACCTTTAAGCACGATAAACGCATTTTGCTTTGGGATCTGTTTAACGAGCCCGGTAACTCGGGTAAAAAAGAAGCTTCGATGGGTTTGCTTACCAAAGTGTTTGGCTGGGCAAGGGAGGTGAACCCCGACCAACCGGTATCCGTTGGGTTGTGGGACTGGAGCTTTGAGAAACTCAACGCCTACCAGGCGCTTAATTCGGATGTGGTTACCTACCATGATTATACCGACGAAAACTCCCATTTGAAAACAATACAATTGTTAAAAAGCCATGGCAAGCCGCTTATTTGTACCGAGTATATGGCACGTACCCGGGGCAGCAAGTTTGCCAATGTAATGCCTATGTTAAAGAAGGAAAACGTAGGTGCGCTAAACTGGGGCTTTGTAATGGGTAAAACCAATACCATTTACGCCTGGGATAACCCCATGCCCGATGGTAGCGAGCCAAAGGAGTGGTTTCATGATATCTTCCGCAAGGATGGTACGCCTTATAAGCAGGACGAGGTGGATCTGATCAAAAAATTAAATGGTAAATAATAAGCTAATGAAAAAGCGCCCTGTATTAATTATTGCTTTAATAGTAACCGCCTATGGCCAGGCGCAGCAGGCAAAAATAATACGGCCCAAGCCAGTAACCCTCAAAACCACCGAATTGCAGGTAGGAACGGTGCTGTACCCCCTGCCGCAGATGCTTAAAGCAGCGCAGTTGGATATAGTAAACCGCGATGCAGCAGTTATTGATGCGGGCGGTAAAAAAGGTATTAAACTGTCTGCAAAGGAAAACGACGGCGTAGCCTGGCTAAAAAATGTAGATTTTACCAACGGGACTATAGATTTAGATATAAAAGGCAAGGATGTATTACAGCAAAGCTTTGTTGGCATTGCCTACCACGGTACCCATGCGCCCAACACGATGGACGTGATATACTTTAGGCCGTTTAATTTCAGGGCGACCGACCCGGTGCGGAAGATCCACGCGGTGCAATATGTTTCGCTGCCCAATTACGATTGGGAGGTTTTACGCGAGAAGCATAACGGGCAATACGAAAAAGGCATTACACCTGCCCCAGCTGCCGATGAGTGGTTCCATGCAAAAATTGTAGTGAACGGAGCGGATGTAACGGTATAATGTAAATGGCAACGCCGAGCTAAGCCTCTCGGTTAAAAAGCTAAGCAGCACCACACATGGCAAAATAGGCGTATGGGTAGGCAATAATTCCGACGGGGAGTTTGCAAACCTGAAGGTTACGTATAAATAGATTTGCAGATTTCAAATGTGCAACCGTGCAGATGAAGCCCCGGGTTATCCCATCACGTTATAGCAATGACGCTTGGAGGAGGCGCAAAGCCAATCACTTTAAAAAAGTGTTAGGGATAGGAGCGGATACCGGCCCGGAGCGTAATGCCTGCAGGCGTATGAGCGGAAAGCCCGGGCCGCAGGCAACACCCACAACAATTTCTACCAAAACAGCAACCGGATAATCACCACAAAAAAGCCACTCATCTTTTTGACCGCACAGGTTAAAAGTTTCCAAGTAGAGGGTGTGCCAACATGTACCACCTGTACCATTCCGTGCCATTTACAAAATGGTACACCCCCTTGTAACGGCTAACAAATACGAGATAAAATTTTATAATTGATTTTCAATGACTTAAAGTCTTGGCACAATAAAAAATATAAAGACTATAGGAATTGTAGGTTTAATATCTACTTTTGTGATATAATCGTTCTTTAAAATACTTATCCAGAAAGACAGAGGGAAAGGCCCTATGATGTCTTAGCAACCTGTACCGGCTTTAAGCATGGTGTAAGGTGCTAATTCCTGCTTCGTGTTTAACGAGGACAGATAAGCTGATTTAAAAGAATTGACCGCACATAATTGCGGGCTCTTCAGCTTTTTTTGCCACTTCCATTCCACACTTTCCAACAATATTTTTATTGATTCACATTTGCAATTTTGCATAGCTTTATTGCAGCAAAACGATATTTAAAAATTAAACAAAACTAAAAAATTATGAGCTTACGAATTGGCGACGACGCCCCAAACTTTAAAGCAAATACATCACTTGGGGAAATTGATTTTTACGAATACCTGAATGATAGCTGGGGCGTGCTGTTCTCTCACCCGGCAGATTATACGCCGGTTTGCACTACCGAACTTGGCAAAACCGCTTCTTTAAAAGATGAATTTGAAAAACGCAACGTAAAGGTGATCGCTTTAAGCACCGATAACGTAGAATCGCACAAAGGCTGGATAAAAGATATTAACGAAACCCAGGGCGTGGAAGTTACCTTCCCTATCATTGGCGATGAAAGCCGCGAAATTTCGCAGGCTTATGATATGATCCACCCTAACGCTTCGCTTGTTACCACTGTGCGTTCGCTGTTTATTATTGGCCCGGATAAAAAGATAAAACTCATCATCAGCTACCCGGCATCAACCGGCAGAAATTTCCAGGAAATATTAAGAGTGATAGATTCATTACAATTAACCGCGTACCACAGCGTTGCCACCCCGGCCGACTGGAAAGACGGCGAACAGGTTGTGGTGTTGCCATCTATCAAAACAGAAGATATACCTGCTAAATTCCATAAAGGGTTTGTAGAGGTAAAACCATATTTGCGCTTAACACCGCAGCCTAACAAATAGGTATAATAAAGTCGTGTGGCCGAGAGGATAGGCATGGGTCTGCAAAACCTTCAACGGTAGTTCGAATCTACCCACGACGTCTCATTTAGGTGATTTTAGTTTTCAGAAAGCGGCGAGCTGAGGGGCTTGTCGCTTTTTTGTGTGCCCTGCCGTTGGGTGAAACCGGCGGCAATGAATAATGGATAGGTAGCCATTTATGAGCGGCATCAGTCAGTTTGGTAAGCCTTTAGCCAAATTTCTGCCATCATATATCATTAATCAAAACCTCGTTTTTTCTTGCTGTTTTATGCTTTCTTTTCTTCAAAATTTCTCAAAAAAGTATTTGCTACCGTGCGATTTTACGCCGCCGAAATCAAAATACAATCTTCAAGGCTAAATTAGTTGTCTCCCCAAAAATGTTAAATCGGCAATTAAGTCACCATTAAATAGCTGTAAATGAGTATAAAAATCAATAAGGAAGGTGATTTTTGCGTTATTTTTAAATAGTGTATATTTTACACTAAGATGATTTTTCCTCCTTGAATAAACCTCACTTTTGCGGAGAATTACAAGGCATAAAAATACTGCCCGAGGATAGAGCAAAAAAGGTCTTGTAGTTTTTTGTATTTGAAAAGGCAAATACAATTGATACATACAACCTTAAAATAACATTACAATGAAAATTAAAAATCTATTCTTGATCGCAACGGTTATCCTTGCATTAGTATCATTTAAATCAACCTACGCCAATACAACAAAAGACGATGCTTTTACCATCCTACAGGATGTAGGCGCTATTAGCAGTATAGAGGTGCATGGTAACGTGCAGCTTTTTATTACAGACGCGCCAGCCGATGTAATAAAAGTATACAACAAGTATTACGCGGAGAGTGCCCTTATCCAAAATAAAGACGGCGTGTTACGGATCTCTTCTTACGGAAACGAAAAATTGGTAATATGGGTGAAAGCAAATGACCTGCGTTCGGTATCGCTGTTTGATAACGCGCAGATCAATTCATTTGGCACCTTGTCAAAAATTGAGTTCAGCGTAGATCTGCACAATAATGCCCAGGCAAATTTGAACTTAAATGCTTTTAAACTAACCCTGCATGTAAGTAACAATGCCAAGGCCGATATTAACGGTTCTGCCGAAGAATTTAACCTTAACCGGGAAGTTGAGCAAAACGTTACACGCAATAACCTTGCGGTGATACATCTTTACGAAAACAAAAATATTGCCGTAGCCGGTAAGCAGATAACGGCGTTATAATAAGTATACAACAAACGAGTTTTTTAAAGCCGGCTGCCTACAGTCGGCTTTTTTTGTCTGCTCGATTTTGTGGGATGCCATAGGGCAATTAAATAAAAAATTAAGAGGGTATATTTGAATAACCCGGTTAATGCAGCAACTTTGTATTGCAATGGAAATAATAAAAGCCACCCCCGAGCACTACGACGCCATTTGGGAAATATTCTCTGCCGTAGTAAAGCCCGGCAATACCTATGCCTTTGCGCCCGATAGTACCAGAAACGACATGATGAATTGCTGGCTGGGCAACGGCATGGAAACCTTTGTAGCCATGGATAACAACGAGGTGGCAGGAACCTATTTTTTGAAACCGAACCAGGTTGGGTTGGGTAACCACATAAGCAACTGCGGTTACATGGTGCATCCCGGCTTTAGGGGAAAAGGTGTTGGCAGTTTGTTATGCCGGCACTCTATAAAAATGGCAACGGCAATGGGCTACAAAGGCATCCAGTTTAATTTTGTGGTATCGAGCAATGCAACCGCAGTTAAACTTTGGCAAAAGCATGGCTTCTCTGTCATCGGTACAACGCCAAATGGTTTCAGGCATCAGCAACTGGGTTTGGTAGATACTTATATCATGTACCGCGCATTATAAAAGCGCCGCACCTTATCTCTTCCGCACGCACCAGGTGGTCATGCATCGTAAATTTTGCACGTTAGTGGTTTTTATTGGCTCAAATAATTCGCCGTTTAGTTCGTGGGTGTATTCCATTAATATCTGTTCATTCACCAAAAAACGTTCGCTGCCATCGGGCAGGGCGTAGCGGCTGTTGCCTAAGGGGGTAACCAGGCTTTCTATGCCAATATCTGATGCCAGCCGGGTAAACATATAGCCGCCGGGTTTTAGCACCCGCCAGGCTGAGCGCAGCATGGCATCAAAGTGATTGCTATCTTCGGCAAAGTGTAGTACAGCGTTGCAAATTACCAGATCGAAAGCCGTGTCCTTAAACGGCATATTTTCGGCAGTGCAATTCACAAAGTTTTTTAGCGGATTGGCCGGGGCTAATATTTTTGAGAGGGCCTGCACTTCTGCCACGGCGTTCGGGTTTGGGTCGATGCCATATACGTCGTGTTCGTTTTGGAGGAAATAAACAATATTGCGGCCGCTGCCGCAGCCAATATCCAGCACTTTTTTACAGCCGTTGAAACGCCCTTTCAACAACTGGTCGAACAGGTAGATATCAATATTACCGTAAAGCTGCTGCGGGTTGTTTTCCATAAGGTAAAAGTAGGATAAATATAATAATAGCGGAGCGCCCAACTTAAGTAACAATTGTGTTTAAAATACACATTGACGTATATTTACGGGATAATATGTATATACTTGTTTCTCGTACCAGGTATTTAAACCATTATTTATTATCCCATTGTCAACAGGAAAACTCACCTTACTGCTGCTTTGTTTTTGCCTGCCCGGCTTAACAGCTATCGCCCAAAAAAAGAACGCCGCCTATCAGTATCACATTAAACGGGCTGCGGCTCCAATTAAAATAGACGGAATTGTTGATGAGGCTGATTGGCAACGTGCCGATTCTGCCGCCAACTTCTTTTTAGTTTTACCCATGGATACCAGCTTCGCTAAAGTGAAAACTACGGTAAAAATGACTTACGATAACGATAACCTCTACGTAGTGGCCATTTGCTATGGCGGCCTGCCGGGCCAAAACATGGTGGAATCGCTAAAGCGCGACTTTAACTTTGGGAAGAACGATAACTTTTTGCTTTTTATGGATCCCTTTGATGCCCGTACCGATGGCTTTAGCTTTGGCGCAAACGCGGCCGGCGCGCAATGGGACGGTACCATGTACGAGGGCGGCAAGGTAGATCTGAGCTGGGATAACAAATGGTTCTCCGTAGTAAAAAACTATTCCGACAGGTATGTATGGGAAGCGGCTATCCCGTTCAAAAGCATCCGCTATAAAAAAGGCATCCGCGAGTGGGGAATCAACTTTAGTCGCAACGACCTTAAATCTACCGAGAAATCGAGCTGGGCGCCGGTGCCAAGGCAGTTCCCTACCGCGTCGCTGGCGTATACCGGCACCTTGGTTTGGGACGAGGAGCCACCCGTTGCCAGCAGCAACGTATCGGTAATACCTTATGCGCTGGCCGGCCTAACCAAAGATTATCAAACCAAAACACCTACCAACTGGCGTACAGATATTGGCGGCGATGTTAAAATAGGGCTCACCTCGGCGCTCAACCTGGATCTCACCGTTAACCCCGATTTTTCGCAGGTGGACGTAGACCAGCAGGTGATCAACCTAAACCGCTACGAACTTTTCTTTCCCGAAAAACGGCAATTCTTTTTAGAGAACGGCGACCTGTTCTCTAATTTCGGGTATTCGGATATCCGCCCTTTCTTTTCCCGCAGGATAGGGCTTAACGCGCCCATTCGTTTTGGCACAAGGCTAACGGGTAAGATAAATAAAGACTGGCGCGTGGGGGTGATGGATGTGCAGACCGGGCAAACTGGCATTAATAACCTGCCTGGCCAAAACTTTGGGGTAGTTACACTGCAACGGCGGGTGTTCTCCCGCTCCAACATCGGCATTATGTTTATTAACAAAGATGCTACCGGCAGCGCGCCAAGCCACGGTAATACGGCACCAGGCTATAACCGTAACCTGGGTGTAGAATATAACCTGGCATCCTCCAATAATCTATGGACGGGTAAACTACTGGGCTTAAAATCGTTCAGCCCAGGCGTTACCGGGCACGATTATGTGCAGGCTGCGCACCTGCAGTACCTTAGTAAATACTGGACGCTGTATCTGCAACAGCAATACGTAGGTAGTAACTACAATGCCGAAGTGGGCTATGTGCCTCGAAGGGGCTACAATAAGCTTAGTCCGCTGTTGCTGCGTAATTTCTTCCCAAAAAGTGGCTCAGTTTTGATCCATAGCCTGCAACTAACGTCCACCTACTTTTTTGATGAACATTTTAAACGTACCGATAACGAAAGTAACCTGAGCTATATTATCACCTTCCGTAACCGCAGCCAATTATGGTTCTCGGGGATTGACACCTATGTAAAGCTGCTTCGCCCATACGATCCTACCAACATTGGCAAAGGCAACCTGCCCATAGGTTTCGAGAGCCACTGGAACACGGCCGATGTGCAGTATATCTCCAAGCCGCAAAGCGTATTTACCTATGTTGCAGAAGCTTCATACGGGGGATATTATGACGACGGCACCAAGCTCACGCTTACCGGCCAGCTGGGCTACCGTTTTCAGCCTTATGTAAATATAGCGGTAAACGCCTCCTATAACGATCTGCGCTTGCCACAGCCTTATGGCCGCAATAGTTTTTGGCTGATAGGCCCGCGTACCGATGTTACCTTTACCAACAACCTGTATTTTACCACCTTTGTGCAGTACAACGAGCAGGCACGTAACATGAACATCAACACCCGCCTGCAATGGCGTTACCGCCCTGCATCAGATGTATTTATTGTTTATGGCGACAATTCCATCCCATCGCCGTTTATGGTTAAAAACAGGCAGCTGACGGTTAAGTGGACCTACTGGTGGAATATATAACGTTGTTGGAAAGGGAAAGCGGGGGTAATCAATTAGGACAAAAAGTTTACAAAAGTTAACACAATTCCGCATGTTAACTTTATAAGTCATTAATAATCAATTATTTGTATTTTTACAGGGTTAACATAAAAAGCGCCATTTTTATGGGTGATTTTTTGTTATACAATAATGTTCGGTAAGATAAAAACTCCACATGAGCAAAGCCCAAACCATCGATCTGCTAAAATTTATGGAGCCCTTTAAGCCCGAAACCATCGAACTGGCTTTATGGCTGCGTGATTTCGCCTGGGATAGGTTTCCTGAGACGAATGAGTTGGTTTACGATGCGTATAATGCAGTAGCGTTTGGCTGGTCGCCTACCGAGAAGTTGGGGCAGGTGTTTTGCAATGTGGCTATATGGCGCACTAACCAAAATGTGATATTCGGGTTTAACTGGGGCAGCGAACTGCACGACCCGCAAAAAATGCTGATAGGGAATGGTAAACAGTTCCGTTATATCAAAGTAACCGGTAAGGACGATTTCCCGAAGGAATACATATACAAACTCATGGCCGATGCCTATATCAACTCCCTGGCCAAAGTAAAAAACCCAAAAGACATCATCAAAGGTTTTACCATTACCAAATCAGTTTCGCCGGTAAAAAGGGAGTTGAAACCCAAGGTAACTAAGAGTAAATAAACATCACCCCTTTTTCGCCCCCACTACATTCACAATAATAAAACTCGAATGCGGTATGCCCAGGGTGGTGCCGGGTTTTACGTTTAGGTAAGCTTTAAAGTATCCATCTACAATGCCTTTCATGGCCCGGTTAGACGACGCCACAAATTCCTCGTACATAAAATTAACCGATCGTAAAAAATGCATACTTCCGTCGGCATCTATCCGCACCGAAAAAGCATACTTAAAATCATCGTAGGCTTTTTTAATGGTGATACTGTACTCGGGCAGCATGTAATCCTGGTTCATGCCTTCGCGCTGGTCATCTTCGGCTATGGGGTCTATCTGTTTTATGGTAAGCAGCGGCGTTTTGCTTTTTAACACGGCCTGGTCGCGGGCAGAGAAGGCTTTAGAGGTATCCTTGCTGGCCAGTGCCGCCTTATTCAGGATAAACAATGTATCTGCACGGCGGGGCCTCATCAATGTGGCAGCATCGGTATGTAATTTATTTTTAATGTAATCGTCTGCATAGAGGGTCATGTATACCACCGAGCTGTCGCGATTCAGTTTCCGCCCCTTTACTTTCATCACCTGGAAAATGATACTATCGCGGGTTAATTTACGCAAGCGCATCCACGACCATGCCACGTTAAAGAGCGAATCATGATCAAACAGTAGCGGCGCGTTCACAAACATTTTGCGTTTGGGGTTATAGATGTTCACCGAATCGTCTGACAGGAAGGAGAGGTGCCATTCCGGCTCCAACTGGTAGCCATCGTTATTAAACGATACACCATTTTTAAAGGCGCGGCGCACTTCGGTGTAACGAATGCCCTTTACAGGCATAAAGGATGGCTTTACAGATTCATCTGCCTGGATACTGGTATATGCTTTATTTTTCTTGCCACCCCCACACGCGCTCAACAGGAACGCTAACGCAAGGACCGTAAGAATACTGAATTTGTTGTTTTTGAGGTAAGTGTACATCATACAATGGCGAAGATAACACAATGGCGGTAAACGTAAAACAGGTAATAGCTATCCTTTTTCAGGTTCAATTTTCGAAGTCTGCAAATTTTATTACTTTTGCCCCGTAGCTAAATAAGCTATTACCTTATTTTCGTGTAGTGTAACGGTAGCACCCCAGACTCTGACTCTGTTAGTAGTGGTTCGAATCCATTCACGAAAACATTAACGGACGAGCGATTTAATAAATTGCCGTCCGTTTTTTTTATTCTTTCCAAATTTTACCAAACACCGCGGTCAATACAGTGCATAACAGTTATCAAGTTTGGGTTATTTAGCTTAGCAACGTTATTGCCAATTAGCCTGATTTTTTACGTGTTTGCAGGTATTATTACCGGTTAAAAATCTTTATAGTACCGTCTGCATGTGGTCAATCGGGTATTTATGCCCATTTTTTACTAAACTTATTTGAATAGGAATGTCGTTAAAACACATTTGCTTTTATTTGCTATCATGCTGTTTCATAGCTAATCAATCAAAAGGCCAGAATGCACCAGCCCGCAGTGCTGTCAAGCATCATTTGCCCACCTTCAAGGCTATTGAAACCGGTTTTTTAACCATCCCCGATTCGGTACAAACCAGTGTTTACTGGTATTGGATCTCGGGCAATATTTCTAAGGAAGGTGTTGTAAAAGACCTGGAGGCCATGAAAAAGGTAGGCATCAACCGGGCGTTTATTGGTAACATCGGGTTGGATGAGGTGCCGTATGGAAAGGTAAAGATGCTGTCTGATGAGTGGTGGGAGATTATGCACACCGCGCTTAAAACCGCCACGAGGTTAAACATTGAGATAGGGATCTTTAACAGCCCCGGCTGGAGCCAATCCGGCGGGCCATGGGTAAAACCTCAACAGGCCATGCGATATTTAACCTCGTCGCAGCTGATGGTTAAGGGGCCGTTATTACTCCGGCAAAAATTAGTAAAACCACAAGAGGATTTTCAGGATGTAAAGGTGATAGCATATCCGGTAGTTGATGGTTACACAGCCGATATCAGCACCTTGAAACCGGAATTTTCATCAGTTCCTGCGGTAGATTCCCTGGCTAACCTGTTTGATGGGAATGATGCATCGGGTATCAGTTTAAAAAACGGCCAGCAATTTTCTGTTGAGGTAATTACGCAAAGCCCGTACACGGTGCGCAGCGTAGTGGTAAACAGCGCCCGGAAGCCGGTTTTCTTAGAAGGAGATATACAGGCTAAGGTAAATGGGGCTTACGTAACCGTAAAACACTTTTCTATAGATCGTACAAACCCTGAGCTGAATACCGGCTTTAAGCCTTATGGCCCGGCTAATATTTCTATCCCCACTACCACATCAACGAGTTTTAGGGTTGTATTCACAAAAGTTACTTCCAATTCCGGGTTAACGGAATTGAAATTGTCTGCGGTGCCGATGGTGGAGAATTACATGGAGAAATCATTGGCTAAAATGTGGCCAACGCCGCATCCTTTTTGGACGGCCTATCAATGGGCACCCCAGCCCAACGAAACGTCCAACTACGCCATCGATCCGGCAAAAGTACTGGATATATCAACAGCTATGACAGCCGATGGTACCCTGAACTGGAAAGTGCCGGCAGGCAACTGGATTATTGAGCGCACCGGGATGACGCCCACCAAGGTTACCAACGCCCCGGCACCGCCCGAGGGCCGGGGGCTGGAGGTAGATAAGATGAGTAAAGAACATGTGACGGATCACTTTAGCGCGTTTATGGGGCAGATCTTAAAACGCATCCCGGCAGCCGACCGCAAAACATGGAAGGTAGTAGTACAGGATAGTTACGAAACCGGCAGCCAAAACTGGACGGATCACCTCGCTGATGAATTTAAACAGGCCTATCATTACGACCCGATACCTTACCTGCCCACGTTGCAGGGCAAAGTTGTGGGCAGCCAGGATATGTCCGACAGGTTTTTGTGGGACTTAAGAAGGTTGATAGCCGATGATATATCGTATAAATATGTGGGCGGCCTGCGCGAGATCAGCCATAAAAACGGCTTAACTACCTGGCTGGAAAATTACGGGCACTGGGGTTACCCGGGCGAGTTTTTACAATACGGCGGGCAGTCTGATGAGATAGGCGGCGAATTTTGGAGCGAGGGTGATCTTGGTGATATAGAAAACCGCGCGGCCTCATCTTCAGCACATATTTATGGCAAAACAAAGGTTTCGGCAGAATCGTTCACGGCAGCAGGTGCCCCCTTTGCACGCTACCCGGCGATGTTCAAAAAACGCGGTGACCGCTTTTTTACGGAGGGAATAAACAACACCCTGCTGCACGTATATATTCAGCAGCCTGCTGAAAACACCGCGCCGGGTTTAACCGCATGGTTTGGCGTGGAATTTAACAGGCTGAACACTTGGTTTTTTGATATGGACGTGTTGATGCGCTACTTAAAACGCTGTAATATGATGTTGCAGCAAGGGCAGTACGTAGCCGATGTCGCCTATTTTATTGGCGAAGATGCGCCCAAAATGATAGGCGTAACAGACCCGGCGTTACCAACGGGCTACTCATTCGACTACATCAATGGCGAGGTGATCAAACAAAAACTTTCGGTAAAAAATGGTAAGCTTACCCTGTCCAATGGCATCAGTTACAGCATCCTCATTTTACCAAAATTAGAAACCATGCGGCCGGAACTATTAGCGAAAGTAAAAGAGCTGGTACTGCAGGGGGCGGTTGTTTTAGGGCCGAAACCATCACGGTCGCCAAGTTTGCAAAATTATCCATCTTCCGATAAAATGGTACAAACAATGGCGGCGGAGCTTTGGGGAAACATCGATGGTAAAACAACAAAGGTGAACCGTTACGGCAAAGGTATGGTGATTAGCGGGATGGAGATGCAGGAAGCTTTGAACCTCGTAAAAGTTCTGCCCGATCTGAAGGTCACCAAAAGCGAATCGGTATTATTTATTCATAGGAAATTAGCGGGAGGCGATCTTTATTTTGTATCGAACCAAAACGACACTCCCGTTAAATTTGACGCGGAGTTTCGCGTAAGCGGCAAAAGTCCCGAATTGTGGGATGCGGTAAGCGGCAGCATACGCAATCTGCCTGTGTATCGTCAAACGGCAAAAACAACCGTGGTTCCTATGCAGCTTGCCCCTTTAGAGAGCGCGTTTGTCATATTCCGAAAACCGACTAAAGCGGGAAGCACTACACGTTCAAATTATCCGGAGGCAACAAAAACAGTAAGCATCACACAGCCCTGGATGGTGAGTTTTGACAAAGCGATGCGTGGCCCGGCGCATCCTGTAAAATTCGACGAGCTAACAGATTGGGCGAAAAGCGCAAACGACAGCATAAAATATTACTCGGGAACGGCCTATTACCGTACCACTTTTAAAACAGGTACTCCGGAAAAGGGGGCTAATTATATCATCGACCTGGGCGTGGCCAGATCGATAGCCAAAGTTTTTGTGAACGGGCAGGAAATGGGTGGCGCCTGGACGCCGCCATACCGGGTTGATATCACCAAAGTACTTAAAGCGGGAGAAAATAAGCTCGAAATTAAGGTGGTAAACAATTGGGTGAACCGGCTTGTCGGCGATAGTTTGATGCCTGCCGGTACGCGGCCAACATCTGTACTTTTTGGTCCCGATCCGAGGGGTGGTTTGCAATCTTCGGGCTTAATGGGGCCGGTTAAAATTGATGTTATAAAATATTAACGCATTCAAGCAAAGGATGGGCTCATCCATATTACGTATACCTTCAACCGTAAAAACATAAAGCATGTGGTGCTCAAGGAGGGTGTGTAGCTTTTAATAAGCCATCTTACTTATCCCACCACACCCTGGCTTTTTCATTAAAATCGTTCATGCCGCCGTATGCCGAAAGGGCACTGGTTATGTTGGCATTGTTCAGCGTAAATTCAACCTGTGGATAGGGTACTTTCCTTGGGATAACGCCCGGGGAGTTGCTGTTCCCGGTTACGGTGTTTGGGTTTGGGATCAGCTTTGGATAACCGGTACGGCGCCAGTTGGCATAAACCTCATCAGCATCAGCAATAAAACCGGCCACCCAAAATTCGGTGTTAATAATTTCTATTGACCGCTCCGTTGTTGGATCTTTTACGTCCACCATCGGGTTTTTGGTAAGGTAAGCGCTGATCTGTGCAGTACTTATAGATGGCGCGGTAGGCAACATGGCTAAGGATTGCATTTGCGCGGTAATGCCTGCCTGGTAGTGCGCGCTGGCATCGCCGGTAATAAAGCCTCTCAGGATAGCTTCGGCCAGTAAAAACTCCACCTCCGCGTACTGAAAGTCAAAAAAAGGAGTGTCCTTGGGCTGGTAAACGGCATAGTTTACACGGGTATTGGGCAAAGGGTCGGCTGCATTAAAGCTAAAGCCTATAAACTTTGACGTATCCGAAGAGGTGATAACTCCACCCAGAAAAGCCTCTTTATCGTAAACTCCGCCGTATATTTTTAACCGTGGGTCGCCGCTTGCCCGCATGTGATCCACAAGTGTTTTATGTAAAAAGAAATGCTGATCGGAGAGGTTAAACGCATAGCCGTTTGGTGCGTTCATATTGTGCTTTAGCACCGGCATATCCGAGTTGGACGCCATTACGCCATAACTGTATGCTTCTTTAACCAAAGCTTCCGCTTGTGGTGCATCTACCTTGATCAGGCGCATCCCCATCCTAAATAATAACGAAGCGGCGAGTTTTTTCCAGCGCTCGGTGCTGCCTGCATAAAACTGATCGCCCTGTACGGCTTCGGGGGCATTGTTGCTGAGCAGGGTAATGGATGCCCGCAATTCGCTGATGAGGTCGGCATAAATGATTTGCTGCTTATCGTAAACCGGCGTGAAAATCCCGCTCTCCAATGCTTTACCCGCCTGGCTGTAAGGGATATCGCCATAATAGTCGGTTAGTTTTTGGTAGATAAATACGCGCCAGATACGGGCTGCCGCATAGGTGGTAACCATGCCGTTATTTGTTTTTAACAGTGGCATTATAAACTCCAGATTTTGCAGTACGGGGATATAGAAATTGTTCCAGTAACGCCGGGCAATATCATCAGATAGCGTGTAGCTTGTACCCGACCAAAAATCGGAATAGCCATATTGCATAAAAGCGTGGCAGTAGTTGGTGCGGGGCTCCATATCCAGCCCGGATGTTTTCACCAGCGCATCAGAAAACATGTAGGCTGGTTGTGGCGTGGTAACACCATCGGGGTTGAGGTTGTATTCGGCAAAATTCTTCGTACAAGCTAATGGCGCAAAAGCCAGCAGCAAGAGTAAAAGTAATTTTGGCGGTGTCTGCTTCATGTCTATATTAAAAACTTACGCTTAAATTAAAACCAAAGGTGCGGCTGCCGGGCAAGCCGCCGCTATCATAGCCATAGCCATTGCCAATACTGTCGGAAGATTCCGGGTCGAATATAGGGAGGTCTTTCCTGATAAAGAATAAATTACGTGCTATTAACGAGAATGTAGCGCTCTTGGCGGGCGTGGCGCTGAGTAATTTTTTTGGAAGCGAGTAACCCAGCGAGATCTGCCTTAATTTGATGAACGTACTGCTGAATACCGACATTTCATCAGCATAATAGGCAAGAGAGGCAAACGCATTGTATTGCTGGTAAGGGCTGTATGGCAGGATGTTTTTCACATAAACGGGCGCTGCATCCGTACCGGTGTTTACCATGCCCTGTGGTATATAAGTGCCATCGCGGCCCAGCAGGGTAGCTTTTGAATTTCCAAAAAAGTTTGCCCATCTGGCTCCATCTTCAAAAATCTTCCCGCCAAATTGCCCGTCTATTAAAAAGCTGAACCTGAAATTTTTATACCGGAAAGTGTTGGTAATACCGCCCGACCAATCGGGATTGATGCTGCCCAGGTAGGTTTCGTTATCTACGACCAACGCGCCCGCCGCATTTTTTACAGGGTTGCCATCACCGTGGTAAGATAGCGCTCCTTTATCAATAACAACGGCTGTTTTTACATTGCTCCCGTCGGTACTTACCGCTTTATAAAGCAAATTTCCATTAGCGTCCCGGCGTAGCGGCGTCCCAAAAATTGAACCCAGCGGATAACCGGCTTTGGCTTTTATGGTGTAGTAAAACGCAACGCCATTGGTGCCAAGCGCATCACTTAAAGCTGTAACTTTATTATTGTTATGGGCATAGGTAACGATAATATTCCAGGTGAAATTCGTCGTTTTTACGGCTGTTCCGTTCAGCAGGATCTCCAGCCCCCGGTTGATCATCGAACCCGCATTTTGGTAAGTGGAGTTAAACCCTGTGGTAGTTGGCAAGGTTACCGGCAACAAAAAGTTCTTCGATTTTTTATTGTACCAGGCCACATCTAAATAAAACAGGTCCTTAAAAAATTTAAGCTCGGTACCTATTTCCGTTTCGGTAGTGGTTTCGGGTTTTAAGGATGAAGGTGGCAGCGAAGTGTTGCTTATTTGCTGCCCCGGTATGTTATTTACCGTTTCGGTATACTTAAACGTAAGGTCGGTTTGGTTGGGGTTTGGGTTGCTCCCGGTTTGGCCCACAGATAAGCGCAGCTTACCAAAAGAAAGCACTTTAGGGTTTATCCTGAACGCGTCGGAGAAAATATAACTCAGATTGGCCGATGGATAAAAGATATGGTTTACAAAGCCCGGGCGGGTGGAAGACAGCGCCGAGTACCAATCATTACGGGCGGTTACCTCTAAAAACAATAGATTTTTGTAACCTAACTGCGTCGCGCCAAAGATCGCATTGGTTTTTAATCTGGGGGTAGATACCTGCACAGGCAAGCCGATGGTTGTGTTATTTAAATTGGTGGAGGTAGGGTCTGTAAGGCCGGTTCCTGTGATATTTAGCGAACTAAAGGCGGAATTCTGGAACTCGGCACCGGCAAACGCGCTTACGCTAAAATCGGCGAAAGTACGGTCGTAATTCAACAATGCCCGCACATCGCTTCTTCGCTGGGTAATGGTGGTGTTGGTAATGGTGCCGCTACCGTTCTTATTGTTTGGGAAATTGACAAAAAGCCCATCGGTACCAACATAATCCAGCCCGCCGATGAGGTTAAAATGGAGATGTTTGGATAGGTCGTATGTGATATTGGCTGCGGATAAAACTCGGTTTTGGGTCTGATCATTAATGATCTTCTGAAGCTGTATATAAGGATTGGTGTATACATACAGGTAGTTGCCGTTGGCATCTTTCTGGTTCAAAAAATCAATATCGGTTACATTGTCAGATCGGATGAAGTACTTGGAAAACGAGCCCCTGTCATCGCCTCTTAGCAAGGGGGCGTTTGTGCGCATGGTTTTAGATAGGTCTACCTTAAAATCGGTATGGATCTTGTTGCCAAAATCCTGCACAAAACGCAATACGCCGTTATAACGTTCATACCCCGAGCCTGGCGTGGGTGTATTGTTTTTGGTTTGCGATAACGACACTCTAAAGCTGTTGTTATCGGTGGTTTTTGTAAATGCGAGGCTGTTGGTGGTGGTGATGCCGTTTTGGTATAATTTGTTAAAACGTTCCCGGATAGTTTGGGGCTGGTATGATTCAATTTTGCCATCGGCACCCAGGGCCTGCTGGCCCGCGAATTTAGCGCCCCATGATTGGCCTGTTAAGTAACTGCTGTTGGTAATATTATCGGCCATAGTGTAAAGCTTCCCGTTGTTACCGCGCCCATATTCATACTGAAAGCCATCGTAGGGGATCATTTTTTCCATTACGGTGTTGCTGTTAAAAGCTATCCCTACCCCAGGGCTTTTTAACCCTTTTTTTGTGCTGATCAATATAACGCCGCCTTGCGCCCCCCCACCATAAAGCGCCGCTGCTGAAGCTCCTTTCAGAATACTTATCGATTCGATATCGTCCGGATTGATGGAGGATAAGCCATCACCGGGATCGCTGCCGCCGAAAACCTTTAAAGGCTCCTCGGTATTCTCTTTAGTGCTGCTGTTGATAGGCACACCATCTACCACGTATAGCGGCTGGTTTGAACCCGAGAACGAAGAGTACCCCCTGAGAATGATCCGGGACGACCCACCCGGCCCGTTGGGTGGAGATTGTACGGTTAGCCCCGCCACTTTACCCGCAAGAGCGTTGATAAAAGTGGTTTCGCGGGTTTCAGATACCTCGTTGCCGCTTAATTGCGTAATGGAGTAACCAAGCCGCCGTTCTTCTTTGTTTAAACCGAGTGCGGTAACAACTACCTCGTTAAGGGCCTTGTCGTTCGGCGACATCCTGATGGTGAGAATCGCCATTTCGTCGTAAGGGATTTCTATAGTGTTGTAACCCACATAGGTAACCACCAGTACCGAATTATCCGGCGCAACCATGGTGAAGTCTCCGTTATTATCAGTAATAGTAATAAATGATGTTTTTTTGATCTGGATGCTGGCACCGGGGAGTGGGTTATCGTTCTCATCTACCACCTGCCCAATAGCCTTACCGGAATTGATCTGTTCACCGGCAAGCAGAATAACGATGAGATTGTTGGCTAATTTTTTATAGGCGTAGCCGGTGTTGGCAAATACCTCATCCAAAACATTGGTAACCTCCACGTTTTGAACGTTGATAGTTACTTTTTTGTTGACGGGTATTTTACGCTCGCTGTAAACAAAGTGGTAGTCGCTTTGCTTTTCTATCGATTTTAAAACTTTCTTAAAATCGGCGTTCTTTAAATTTAGCGAGACTTTATTTTGAGCAAGCGCAGGCAGAATTGCCAGGATGTTTATGACAACTATGAAAAGGATTTTCAGTTTCATATCAACGGTCTTCAATAACTTGCTTTCGCAATTTTACGCCGGGGAGATCGAATATATATTTATGGTAATAACTGCTTGCCAAATGTTATTATAGATATTGATGTGCCTTTAATTAATTTAATTCTTTTTCGATTTGTTGTAGGCAATTAAGCCTGTAAAATTGTTCTTATACCGGAGGGCGACTTCCTGTACGTATAATATTTGATGAGAGGGTTAAATTGCTTCATCAGAGAATTAGTTGGTTGATTACCGGGGAGGAGTCCCCGGTTTTTTCTCCAAAAAACAGCCATAATGGACATAATGCGTTATACCTCTTAAAGCCAATCAATATAAATCAATAATCTTAGCAATACAAATAACCGGTGTGTTTATTTGCAGTTTTCGTTATTTAATAATGAATTGCTGCACAATAGATTTATCCGCAGCATCGTGTCCAACCTTAAGCGTATAAGTTCCGGGGAACAATTTAAATTTATGTTTTTCTGCATCCCACTTTTGTAGTTCGGAAACAGGGATCTTCAGTACAGCTGTTTTACTTTCTGCCGGTTCAAGACTGAGTTTATCAAATGCTTTTAATTCCTGTACAGGTAAATCATCATTCACCGGGTAAACAATATAGGCCTGCGCGGTTTCAATTCCCTTGGCTTTTCCGCTGTTGCTGATGCTACAGAACACCTCAATGGTATCGGCCAGTTTATATACATCCTTTACCTTGCTTTTCGCCTCGTAAGTAAAGGTTGTGTAATTAAGCCCATAGCCAAAAGGGTATTGTACTTTACCGGTGTAGTAACGGTAGGTACGGCCCTTCATGCTATAGTCGCTAAATGCTGGCAGGTCGTTTACCGAATTGTAAAAGGTTAAGGGCAACCTGCCCGATGGCGCTACTTTACCATATATAAGGTCGGCAAGGGCGTTGCCACCCTGTTCGCCGGGATACCAGGCTAAAATAACGGCATCGGCATAGGGTGCTATAGCTGCAATATCCACATCGCTGCCCGCGGTTACTACGGCGATGATAGGTTTTTTAACACCCTTGCGCAAAGCCTTCATAAAGGCGATATGGCTTGCGGGTAAGCTTAAAGTTTTTTTATCACCGCCAGCGGCCGATAGGAATGCATCGCCGGCTTCGCCCTCATCAAGCGGGGTAAGCCCAATTACGGCAATGGTCAGGTCTGCATTGCCGGCTCCCCAGATACCGCCAAAATGGGTAGTGTCGGTTTGGCCCGCACCCAGGTCATATTCTACACGGGTACCCTTATCTACCGCTGCGGAGATCCCTTCTACAAAGTTCACCATATTGGCGTTGATGCCGTGGTAGCTGCCCACCAGCGCATCAAGCGATGCCGCGTTAGGCCCTAAAACCATGATGCTTTTGTAGGCCTCCTTTTTTAAGGGCAGCACGTTGTTCTTGTTCTCCAGCAAAACCATGCTTTGCTGCGCGGCTGCACGTGCAAGGTTGATATGAGCTTGGTTGTGAATGCTGTCCGCGCTAAAAGTATAGTAGGGCGAAAGTTTTGGGTCATTATAAAAACCCAATTTTATTTGTGTTAATAGCACCGGCGTTAAAGCCAGGTCAACATCTTTAGTGCTGATCATTTTTTGTTTTACGGCCTCTTCCACATCAGATTGTAATACGCCCGAGCAATCTAAATTGAGCCCCGCTTTGATGCCAGCAGCGGCTGCTTCTGTACGGGTTTTGAGGTATTTATGGGTAAGGTAAACATCATCGAGCGCGCCGCAGTCGGTAACTATATAGCCTTTAAAGCCCCATTCTTTCCGCAGGATATTTTGCAATAAAGCATTGTTTACCGAGTTGGGGACGCCGTTAACACTGTTATAAGCCGTCATTACGCTGGATACGCCGCCGTTAACCAATTTATGAAAAGCATACAGGTAAGTGTTCCGAAGATCCTGCTCGCTTACTATTGAATTGAAATAGTCGCGGGTGTTTTCGGGGCCACTGTGTGCCACAAAATGTTTTGCGGTTGCCGCTATTTTAAATTGCGCGGGGATGCTGCCTTGCATACCATTTACATAAGCTAACCCTATCTGGCTGGTTAAAAATGGGTCTTCGCCATAGGTTTCCTGGCCACGGCCCCAGCGCGGATCGCGGAAGATATTGATATTTGGCGACCAGTACGTTAGCCCCACGTATTGCCCGTGGTTGTTATTGGCAACAGCGAGGTTGTATTTGGCCCGCGCCTCGGTTGAAATTACAACCCCTATTTGTTTTACCAGTTGCGGGTTAAAGGTTGCCGCCATGGCTATGGCCTGCGGAAAAACGGTTGACTCGCCGGCTCTTGCCACACCATGCAGTCCCTCGTTCCACCAGTTATAGGCCGGTATGTTAAGCCGCTCCACCGGCTGATTGCGGTAGCCTAACAGCATAGCTTTTTCTGTAAGGGTTAGCCTACCTAAAAGATCTTTTACACGTTCCTCAACTTTCAGCTTGGGGTTTAAATAGGCGGGTGCCTGCTGTGCATGTGTTGTATTGGCCATCAATAGGATCGCTGTAACTACAAGTAAAAAGGATTTAGATAATTTCATTTTAATAAAAGTAAAATTTGCCGGTTTGGGTGTATTGTGGTTTACCATACTGATACGTGAAAACATAAGCGATGGGCTACGATTCCAATTTTATAATCGCGCTGTTTAGAAATTTACGCGGGCGTGTTGAGGACGTCTCCGTAGAAACTTATAACGGATCAATAGATATAAATTGTCGATCCCGAGATCTTGTAATCGAATTTTTCGATATCGCGCAGTGCGTTTAAGGCCTGTATTATGGTGTCGTTTTCAAAAACACCGCTAAAATTGTACTGTTTAACCTTGTCGTTTTTAAACTGGATATCTACGCCATACCACCTTTCCATCTTTTCGGCAAGTACAGCAAAGCTGTCGTTCTCAAACGAGAAGCGGTTATTTATCCAGGAGGTTTCTGATACGGAACTATCTTTCCCACCGATGTAGTTTAATGAAGTGAGCACATACTGCGCAACCTGCGTGTTGCCTCCATTACCCGCATTAGTTGGTTTTTTCGCATCACCAGAACCGTTATTCTTTACTATGAGTTTCTCCTTTGGTTTTAGGATGATCCGGTCGGATGGCCTGTCGTTTAAAGTGACTTCAATGGCTCCGTTGATGAGTGTAGTTTCACTAACGGTATCTTGTGGGTACGATCTAACGTTAAATGTGGTGCCCAATACCCTTACATTCATTTTATCGGTATGGATGATAAAGGGGTGTTCCTTGTCTTTTTTAACATCAAAATAAGCCTCCCCGGTTAACGTAACCTCCCTTGTATTCCCGCTAAAGCTTGCCGGGTATTTAATGGTACTTTGCGAATTAAGCGTGATACGGGTACCATCTGATAAAGTGATGATTGATTTTGCACCCCTTGATGTTGTTTTTTGCTGCCAGCCTGCGGTAGATATTGCGCCTGTATGTGCCGAAAAAACAAAAGCATTTAAAAGATAAGAGCCTGCTGCTACTAAAACTATCGCCGCCGCCGCAACAGGCCAAAGGCGAAATGTATTTTTATTTTTACGCTTGGGTGTTAACGGAAGTAGGATTTTGCTGTCGTTGGGTTCGCTTTCTGCTTTATCATCCAGTCTTTTTATTTTATCCTGTATTTTCTGAAAGGCAATTGCGTCGTCGGTGTACTCATTGTCCGTATGGTCCCAGTACATGCCCAGGTCGTCAAATTGTTGTTTGTAGGCGGGGAAATTAGTAATGAGGTGTTTAAGCTCGGCGCTTTCCGCCGGAGTAATATCATTTGTAAGGTGTTTTGAAACCAGTTCAATAAATTTATCGTTGCCCATCTTTATAATAACCCGCACTTTTACTTAGGACAACATTTGATTGAAATTACTTACAAATTTTTTTAAAAAATGTACGTAACCAAAATCATGGGTTTATCCACCACAATATTTTGCTCCTGTTTTTAAATTTATTACACTTAGGTTTAATCGGCCGGCCTTAACATATTTTTTTAGTTAAAACATGTTAAAACGGGCATTTACAGTGCCAATTTAGTTATAAGACGCTGATTTTTAGCTAAAAGTTGAACTTTATTTAAAATGGTACCTGAAAATGTTAAAAAAGTATTTCAATTTGCCTGTAGGCAATAATCGGGCAATCATTGTCATTACGGTACAACGGTATTTTTTGTAACAAGCGGTATCGTTAACTCACCCGGGCAAACGCCTTGCTAAACGCCGGTCGCTTTCCGGTCCACGTATTATACTTCATAAAAATGATCAAACTTTTTACTCTTAACAAAGTCGCGCTTATTTCAATATTGTTGTTAAACCTGGTTTTAATGACAGTTACGTCCAAAGCGCAAAATAGCTATGAATTAAATTCCGGATGGAAGTGTGCCCCTATCGCTCAAATAAAAGAACAAGGGACGGCCATTTCAAATACCTCATACAGCACCGCGGCCTGGATGCCGGCCACTGTACCCGGAACGGTATTAACCAGCATGGTAGCCAATAAGCAAATGCCCGACCCATTTTACGGGATGAATAATGAGCAGATCCCCGATATCTACAAAACTGGCCGTGATTATTATACCTATTGGTTTGCAAAAGATTTCAAACAGGCCATACCGGCAAAGGGCAGCCAGATTTACCTTAATTTTAGGGGGGTGAATTATAGTTTTGATGTGTTTTTGAACGGAAATAAGCTAAACGCGCAGCTTAATAAAGGCATGTTTATGCGCCGCTCTTTCAATATTACCAAATGGCTTGCTGCCAATGGCAGTAACAGGCTGGCGGTGATCGTTTACCCGCCCGATGCGGTAGGTAATGCCAACGGCGGGCAGGGTGGCGACGGTACTATCGCCAAAAATGTAGGTATCCAATACACCGCCGGCTGGGATTGGATCCAGCCCGTTCGCGACCGTAATACCGGGATCTGGGACAAGGTAACTATACAAACTACCGGCTCGGTAAAAATAAAAGACCCGCATGTAATTACACTGGTGCCCGGCATCCGTAAACCTGAAGGAGCACAGCAACCTGCCATTATAAAAGTAAGCACGGAGCTGGAAAATGCAACCGCGTTGCGTGTTAGCGGCACGTTGCAATACCTGTTAGATGGCAAGAAGGTATTTAAGAAAGTTACCCTTAAGCCAAATTCTACCCAGGAAGTTAAATTGGATGACTACACTTTGGCTAATCCCAAGCTTTGGTGGCCTAATGGTTATGGCCCTCAAAATTTATATGATTTGAAGCTGCAATTTGTTGCTGCAGATGCGAAGGTGTCCGATCAGCAGGAGATTTTGGTGGGGGTAAGGCAGCTCACTACGGAGTGGAACGCACGTACCGAAAGCCGCCAGGTAAACATTAATGGCCAAAGGATATTTATAAAAGGGGGCAACTGGATCATATCCGACGAGATGCTGCGCTTTACAGATGCCCGTTACGATGCTGAAGTGCGCTTTCACCGGGATATGAACCTGAACCTGATCAGGGTTTGGGGGGGTGCGCTGATAGAACGGCCAGAGTTTTACGAGGCCTGCGATAAATACGGGATGCTGGTTTTTCAGGATATGTGGGGATCGGGAGATTGCAATGGCCGATGGTTGGATCCGATGAAACGGGAAGACCAATGGACACGCAGGAAATACCCGGACGACCACGACCTTTACCTTGCATCCATAAAAGACCAGGTGAAAATGATCCGCAATTACCCATCGCTAGCTATGTGGTGCGGTGGTAATGAGATCACCCCACCTGAGGATATCCTGAAAGCGCTGCGGGATACCATTATGCCCGCGCTGGATAGCACCCGCTGGTTTATTGAGTATTCCAACTCAGAGAACATGTCGCGCAATGTGAACGGCGGTAACGGTGATGGCCCTTATGGCATACAGCCGCTCTCGGTGTTTTGGAACGAGCGCGCATTTCCTTTCAACTCCGAGGTTGGTTCTGTTGGGGTGAGTGATTACACATCCCTGAAAAGATTTATCCCGAAGGGAAATTTGGCGGCACCTGTTTATGATGCCGCTACTGGTAAAACCAAAACGGATCCGGTTTGGGAATACCACAAGTATATAGGCTACGATGGTTTTATTGATAAATACGGTAAGCCAAAGGATGCAGAAGATTTTGCCAATAAGGCACAACTGGTAAATTACGACCAGTACCGCGCATTAATGGAGGGTTTTAGCTCGCACATGTGGGATTGGTATACCGGCACCATCATCTGGAAAACTCAAAACCCATGGACCGCGATGCGCGGGCAGATGTATGATTACTATCTGGACCCTAACGCCTGCCTTTACGGCCTGCACAACGGCAGCGCCCCGTTGCACGTAATGTACAACCCTACCGACGGCATGGTGATGGTGGCCAATAACACTTTCCGTCCAAAAACCAATATGATGCTGGTTGCGAAAATGTACGATATAGCGGGTAAGGAAACCCTGATCACACAGGTTTTTGTAGACGTAACGGCTGCCTCTACCAAGCGTTATTTGTCTATCAAAAAAAATATCGATGCTGCTGCTAAGGATGATGGCGCGTTTGTAGTGCTGGAGCTTTTAGCCGAAGATAAAACGCCGTTAAGCCAAAATATTTATTGGGTGCCCAACGAAACAGGTGAATACTCCGGCTTGCAAAAAATGGATAACGCCCAACTTGCGGTAAGTGCAAAGGCGTTAAAAACCGGGAAAATAGAAGTGACCTTAACCAACGGCAATAAGGTACCGTTGGCATTTTTTAACCGTTTGTCGGTAGTGGATGCCGGTACAAAAGAGCGTTTATTGCCTGCGTTCTACAGCGATAATTACGTATCTGTTTTGCCGGGCGAGGTAAAAAAGGTGGTGATAGATTACACACCTGTTAAAAATGCGCCTGCGCCAATGGTAAGCATCAGCGGCTGGAACATGGCAGAGAAATTTATTGCCGTTGGCAACTAAGTAAGCTTCGGGCTTGCGCCGTAGGCGCAGCCGCTTTGTAGAAAATGATTGACATATTTTATGCGCCGTAGGCGCTATCCAATATCAGGCAGGTTGATTACATGATAGTTACTTCAACTGGAGCACCTTGGCGGCCTTTAGTTTTTTAACAATATCTTCCCCAACATCACGGCCCTGTTTATTGCCATTTTCTATAGCGTCCCTAAAATGAATACCGCCATAAAACCGCGAAACTGAAGCCTCTTCGGCGGCCTGGATAAATGATTTAAAGTTGCGCGGCCCTACACCATAAGGGATCTCAGAATCATCGGTATATTCAAAATGATCGCCTAAAAGGTATGATAATACAGTTGCCGAGGCGTTGGAAAGCACGGCGTGCCCGCTTGGGTATTCGGGGAATGGCGGGGTTTGTAAAAATGGCGTCCATTTATTATCGATGTAACGGTTGATATAAGTTTCGGGGCGGATGCCGTTGCTGCGGTATTTTTCGTCCCAGCAGCTGATGAAGGCATCCATCAGGGTAATGCCCTCAAGCGCCAATACTTGTACCGAAGCATCGAAGCTGAGGTTGGCTTTTTTTGTTACGATGCCCACGATATTCATCCAATGGCCGCCGGGGCTTATTTTTTTAAAGCCAATCATCATGTGCCCCGATGTAGTCACTGCAAAAGGGTTGCAATCCCAAAAGGAAGCTATATTAACCTGCTCGGTAGATGGGTGTTGCGATATTTTGTACACTTCGTACGCTTGTTTGTAAAATTCGCTGGTGCTATCGGTACTAAAAGCGGTTGGCCTTGCCGGTATAAATTGCCGCGACGAATCGATCATCATTGGCCGCACGGTTTTCCAGTTTGGTTCCACGGCTTCCATATACATGGGTGGGGTAGGGTACCAATTCTTGCTCCCTTTTAGCGGAGTGTACCGCAGTTTGCCGCTTAAGCGGTTATAGTCATCGCTGCGGGTAAAACCAAGCACCTTGGCGGTCATTTCAACGGCTGCAGCAACCGACGATTTGATAACCTCGTCGCTGATGTTGTTTTTTTTCAGCAGATCGATGTATTTGTCCTCATCGTCCTGTAGCATAAAACCTGAGGGAAGCATCTGTTTACCTGTTTCTAAAATGCAATATACGGCGGCTATGCGGTAGTCATATTTTCCGGGCGCTATGCTGATGGAATTATCCAACTTGTAGCTTTTGATAAAGTTACTAAGCGGTACGATGTCTTTGTTATTCAAAGCCACCAGGTTGTAGGCACCCAGCATAAAGTAATTGTAGTAGCGGGCGGCGGCAGGCGGGTTAACCACATCGTGAATCATCACCGCCGATATAGAATTAATGGCCTTGTCTAATGCAAGGTATGCAGGTGTCGGGGCTTTTGCTGGTTGTGCAACGGCAGAGCGACATAGTAATATAGTGGCGGCAAAAAAGAGCAGTTTTTTGATCATTAGTTTTCCTGGTAAAATTGTAAGGGCTGGTTAGATACGCCGAGCATTAAATACTTGATACCACTTATTTTTATTTCTGAAGCCG
Organism: Mucilaginibacter gilvus; assembly: GCF_004054195.1. Classification (GTDB taxonomy): domain Bacteria; phylum Bacteroidota; class Bacteroidia; order Sphingobacteriales; family Sphingobacteriaceae; genus Mucilaginibacter; species Mucilaginibacter gilvus. The sequence continues at coordinate 245,333 of NZ_SBIW01000012.1, forward strand.
ATTTCACATCGCCATCGGTACTTAGCCCCGATGCAACCTGGGTTTGATAAACAAAGCTACCCTTGCCGTCACCGATGAGCAGGCATCCGTAGTTGGCATCAAAGCTGCCCAATTTAAGGCGGTTATCGGTATGGTTGCCGAACAGCAGCAGATCGGTTTTGCCATCGTGGTTAAAATCGCCTGTTAATATTTGTGATACGCTGGAAAATTGAGCCTCAATAGGTATTTCGCTTTTCATGAACTTCTTGTTCTGGTTTAAAAACAAAGTAGTTTCAACATTGGCCGCTATTAATTTGGTAGCCTTTGCCAATTCTTCGTGTGTAAATAGTTCTTTCATGGTTGCATCGCAGTAATCCTTGTAGGACCTGAACTTACGTCGCATAGGGAAGATCTGGTCGTTCAGTTCCTCCCGACTTACAAAGGGGTAGCTTACACCTTGTACATAAAAGTTAAGGAATGGGTCTATCGAGCCATTATTGTCAAAATCGGCAAAGTACATTTCGGCTGGCTGCGTTTCGCTGGTTTGGATCTGTGTGTTTGTACCAAGGTTGCCCGCGATGATATCCAATTTACTATCACCATCCACATCCGTCAGGCTGATACTGTTCCAAAAACCGCTTTCGGGCTTGGCAAAGTAGTCGGCGGTTTTATCTTCAAAGCCTGTTTTGGTATTGATGTAAACCAAAATGGGCATCATTTCGCCACAGATCACCAGGTCCTGGCGGCCATCGCCATTAAGGTCGGCCCATTGGGCGTCTGTTACCATGCCTGCCTTACTAAAAGGAGCGGGGATGGTGGTAAAAGTACCATCGCCATTATTATTAAGTAAATAGCTGCGTGGCGTAATAGGGTACTGGCCCGGTACAATACGGCCACCAACGAACAGATCTATTTTACCGTCGTTATTATAATCGCATGGGCGTACGCAAGATTTACTGCTGGCGTTTAATACAGGTAAAGCCACACTGCTGAAAGTGAAATTACCCTTGCCATCGTTTAAATAGAGTTTATCCTGTAGCTCGGTTGAGCCCGGTTCCAGCAGTGCATAGCCGCCTTTGGCTATGTATAAGTCGGGGAAGCCATCGCCATTGGCATCAAAAAAAGCAGCGGCAGAGGTGTTCTCGGCATTCAGGTCGGCAATTTCTTTAACCGCCCATGTCCCGGTTTTAGTTTGCAGGTATAGCTTACCTGCCGTTCCGTCGCCAATAAAAATGTCTTCCAGTCCGTCTTTATTTACATCGGCTTTGGCTATTACAGGCCCGATTTTAGATGCCATAAACAGCATCAGCGGCTGGCGCTTAAAATCGTTGATGGTGTTAGCGGTGTTGGTATAGTCTATTGGCGCTTTTACTTTGCTGAAAGACCGTTTTTGCGGCACTGAAGTCGAAATATTAGCTCTTTTACCCGCATCACTATAAACCAAATTAAGCCTTTGATTTGCTTTCACGTTCGTAAGCACTTGTGTATTATTACCCGGCCATGTCACTTTTACCGAATCGACAGTTTGCACATCGCCTAAGCCAAAGTTTAATACAGTTGATACACAGGAGAGGTAGCCGCGATTAGGGTTTAGCTCTTGGTATTGCACCGCCTTGCCGGTATAAACATATACTTTTGCACCAGTGGCAATTACCTTGCCGTTCGCGGTAACCAGGTTTATAGCAATATAATTTGTTGCAGCGGCATCGCGACTGGTGTTTTTAAAAATGGAAGCAACATTGTTGATATTGTTGGTGATAATATCCAGGTCGCCATCGTTATCCAGATCTGCATAGGCCGATCCGCTGGAAATTCCCGGGTTATTGATTCCCCAATCCTGTTTTTTATCGGTAAAGTTAAGGTTGTGGTTGTTTTTAAATATGTAATTGGATAGGGTGGTTGATGGCATGGCCTGCACAAGGTCCATCAGCAGGGCAGGCTCCCTGTCCATCGCTTTTTTCATTTTATAATCGCCCCAGTAACGCAGGAAATCCTTGTTGGTATAATCGCGCAGGTAGCCATTGGAGATGAATATATCTTTGTAACCGTCGTTATCAAAATCTGCTATGAGCGGGCACCAGCTCCAGTCGGTATTTGACAGGCCGGCCAGTTGGCCTATTTCGCTAAAAGTACCATCGCCGTTATTCAATTGTAGCATATTGCGCATATACTGTTTGTACAGGCCCTGGTTAAGCATCAGCTCAAAGGTTTCATAATTTTCCTGCAGTTGCAGCAGTTTTTGCCTCCGGTTATCAGGCGGAAGCATGTCAAGTGTTATGATATCAGGTAGGCCGTCGTTATTGATATCGGCAATATCAACCCCCATCGAAAATTGCGAGAGGTGCCTCAGCATTTTTTGCGATTGCTCGCTAAAAGTACCATCGCCTTTGTTGATGTATATATAATCGGGTTCGTTATAATCGTTTGTTACATAAATATCGGTAAGCCCATCTTTGTTAATATCGGCAAGGGCAATGCCCAGGCCAAAGGTTAAAGGGTTTTGTATAATGCCCGCTTTTTTAGAAACATCAACAAAATGGCCACCCTGGTTTTCAAACAGTTTATTGCTTGCCAGCTCGTCGGTTTGGTTTTTGGCTTGTGCCAGTTCAATGTTGTTTATCTTTTTAACATTATGGTTCAGTAGGAACATATCCATCTTGCCGTCATTATTGTAATCGAAAAAAGCAGCTTGCGTGCTGTAGCCGGGGTCATCAAGGCCGTATTCTTTGGCTTTTTCTACAAATTTATTTTTGCCTTTGTTGATGAATAGCTGGTTGCGCCGTATATCGTTTTGACCTAAGCCCGAGTAGCAGATATAAATATCCAGTAAGCCATCGCCGTTTACATCGGCCATGGTTGCGCCGGTTTTCCAGGCACCGGCCCTGCCGCTAAGGCCAGATGCGGCTTCGCTGGTAATGTCTTTAAATTTTAAACCGCCTAAATTAAGGTATAGCTTGTTTTGCCCCATATTGCTGGTAAACAGCAGATCCTGCAGGCCATCGTTATTGATATCGCCAACGGCAACACCGCCGCCGTTGTATAAGTATTCGTAGGATAGTACGTTAAGGCGCTCGTCCTCTTTAAGATCGTTACGGAAGGTAATGCCGGTTTGCGCGGCGGGTAATAAATTAAATAGCGTTTGCTGTGCTTGAGCATGTAGAACAATGCATGGTATTGCGAGCGTGGTAAGTGTTAAAAGGAGACCCTTTTTGATAATACCGAAGAAACAGTAATGCATTTAATGAGGGGATTATTAATTACTGGAAATATAAAAATAGAGATTGCTATTGAAGGCGCGCGTATTTTTACTTTAAACAAAAAACAAGGCTGCAATTGCAGCCTTGTTTTTTATAACAAATGGTTATTATTTATCCCACCATACACGGGTAGCAAAATTATCTGCACCCTGGTGTGTAACAGCAGCGGCATAGTTTGTGCCGTTGGTTTGTATAAGTGTAGTAGGGTAAGGCATCCTGCGTGGAACCTGGCCGGTGATAAACTGGCCCTGGAAAGTAATTGGGGTTAATACCGGGTAACCAGATCTTCTCCAGTTAGCAAATGTTTCGTTAAAATCAAATGTAGTTGAAGTAGCTACATAATATTCCATGTTAATTTGCTCCAAAGCAGTTGCTGCTACTAACGGATGTGCTAAAACGTATGTTGCAATATCACCTGCGTTTACAGCACCGGCTGCCGATGGATTGTATTGTGCAAGTGTAGCCATATCTGCAGTAAGTGCATTGGCATAATGGGTTGCAGCAACACCGGTAGCCCAGCCTCTTGATGCAGCTTCTGCCAACAACAGTTCAGACTCACCGTAAGTGTAAATAAAGTTTGCACTTACCCTGTCTGCGTAAACCAGCAAGCGTGGGCGAGAGTATTTACCCAATGGCGCAGGTGCATCTGTTGCATCAGCAGCAGGCGTTTCGCCCGGGTAACCAGCCGCGGTAGAAATAGTACCGGTGGTGTAACCATTTGGCATACCTGCCTGCAGGCTTGCTGTGTTAATACCTGCTAAAGTACGGTCTTCATTGGCTCTGCGGCCATTGGTGGCCGTGATTTCCGCTATAGCAGAAATACGGGGATCGTTGCTCGATTTCATGTAATCGATCAGCTTTTTGCCCCAGCGTACTTCTCTAAAGTCATCGGTAACCAATAATGCATCAGAGTTACTGCTGGTATTACCGTTGGCATCTGTCATAACTTTCACGTTATCAGCAATGCTTGCCATGGTACCGCCAGCGTATGCCTTTTCTGCCCAGGTTTTGGCTGTAGTAGCATCAACCTTTGTTAAACGCATAGCTGCCTTTAACATTAAAGAATAACCTAAACGTTTCCATTGTGCAATGTTACCACCGTAAAAAAGGTCGGCAGTAGGAGTAGCTTTAGCCGCGTCAAGGGCTTTTGTAGCCTGGTCAAGCTGGGTAAGTATTGCAGTGTAAATGTCCTGTTGAGAATCAAATGCCGGCTCAAATATCCCATTTTTTGCTTGTCCTTCCTGTGAATAAGGTACGTCTCCGTGTAAATCTGTTATGCGTTGAATAAACATAGCACGTAAAATGGTACCGCAGGCATCAAGATTAGCTAACTCGGGCTTATCTTTAACTAAAGCCTTCATTTCGTCAACCAGCGTAAGCGCGCTGTATCCTCTGTTCCAGGTACGGTTGAAATAACCCGTACCGCCGCCGCCAAATACATACTTGTCACCATTGCTGTAATAGCTGAACGTTGAAGCCAAAGACTGCGTCCACATGCTTTGGAATAATAACTGATCATAGCCGGTTTGCGAAAAGGTCATTTGCGCTTGCGACATCAAATAGTTCGGGTTAATAAGTTCGCCGTTTGTTTTATCCGGCTGTGTATTTATCTCCTCGAAATTTTTTGTACAGCTTGCCATTAACGTAGCGCCTGCTACCAGGAAGCTAAAAATATATCGTTTTTTCATCTGTCTTAGTTTTTGAATTTGAAGTTTACGTTTAAACCATAAGTTCTGGCGAAAGGCAAACTGGTACCTTCTATACCGGCATATCTTGGGTCGGCTGAAAAACCAGACTCCGGATCAAGATTATCGGTATGTTTCATAATTGTCCAAAGGTTACGGGCAACTGCCGATACACCTATACTGCTAAATGGCGTACCTCTTAAGAAAGTAGCGTTAAAGGTATAGCCTAAAGTTACCTGGCGTAACTTAATAAAGCTGCCATCTAACACAGATACTGCACCAACGTTACGTGATAACGCCTGGTAGTAAGTTTGTGCAGATACGCTTTTGGTATTAGGTGCACCAGATTCGGTAACGCCGTTGCCAACTACGCCTGATTCGCGGCCTACCAGTGTAAGTTTATTGAACCCTCTGAAAATGCTGTAGTTTTCTGTAGCCGAAAGCACTTTGTTGCCAAAGCGGTAATCAATCAGGAAACCTAAATTGAATTGTTTGTAGGTAAATGCGTTGTTAAAACCACCGTAGATTTTAGGAATGGTTGAACCCATTGCTTTTAAATCGCCACGCTGCGGAAGACCATCAGCATCAAAAACAATGTTACCAGCCGCATCGCGCTTGTAATCGGTAGCCAAAATTTGTGGTCCGGCTAAGCCTACTATAAGAGCTGTGCTGGCAGTACCAGAACTTGCTGCCGGGCGATAAGTGCCAAAGCCAATGTTATTATTGGTTATACCGTCTGTTTGTAGAATTTTGTTTTTAACATAGGTGAAGTTGAACGAGGGAGTCCAACTGAAGCCCGATTTTCTAACAGGAGTACCATGGATCTCTATTTCCACACCACGGTTTTGGGTAGAACCTGTACCAATGTAACGGTTTGTGTAACCGGCAGACCAATCTAAGTTACCGTTGATGATCTCGTTTGTTGTTTTACGAGAGAAGACAGTAACGTCAAAACCTAATCTGTCGCCCCAGAATTTCATCTCTAAACCTGCTTCAATTTCTTTCAGCGTAAATGGTTTTAAGAATAAGTTTGGTAACTGGCTGCTGAAACCAGCTGCAGGGATACCGTTAATAGAGTTGTTAAGATCGTAATAAACCGCGTTAGAAAAAGCAGCGGCATCGTTGCTGGTTTGTGCGAATGACAACCTTACTTTACCTAAATCCAGGCCATCTATCTTATATAATTCAGAGAAGATGAAACTACCGGAAACTGATGGCGAGAAAATACCCGGGCCAACAGACTTTAATATGGTGCTATAGTAATCGTAACGGCCGGTTGTGCTTAATACTAAGAAATCTTTGAAAGAAAAATCTGCAGAGTAGTAAGCCGAGTTAACTTGTTTTTTGCTTGCGCCGTCAACCGTTGGTCCCGAATCACGAGTTTTAAAGTTTTTTAAACTGTAGAAATAAGGGATGATGAAACCGTTTTGGCCGTTGATAAATGATCCCTCTAAAGAGCTTTTGCGGATGTTACCACCTACGGACAGATCTAAATTTAAAAAGTTTGGAACAAGTGTGTGTTTAGCGTTAACCAATACATCCGCGTTAAACTCGTTAATATGAGTATTGCTTAGGTTCATGGTACCATTATCATTACGGTAGCCTGTACCAGTTGGCTCAATATTTACCCTTTTATCATTACTGTCATCATAACCTAAACGTCCTTGTAAATAGATCCAGTTAGTTAGATCGTATTTGGCAGATAATGCCGAGATCAAACGGGTTCTGATAACGTTTGATATAAAGTAGTTAGCCGCGAAGTATGGGTTGGTTACATAGCTGTCATCAGTAAAGGTTAATTCTTTACCATCAGCAGTTGTACCCGGCGCCAAAGTTGCCTGGTCTTGGTTAGGAGCTAAAAACTGTACGTTGTTAGGGTTACCGGGGCCATCACTTAAGCCAGATCTGTTTTTAGAATTTTCGATAACATAGTTAGCTACTACGTTAATATTTAATTTTTTGTTTACCTGCTGGCTGCCGTTAAAGTTAAAAGTTTTCCTGTCGAGGTAGCTGTTTGGTACCATTGAGTTGGCGCGCAGGTCTGAAGCCGACAAACGGAAAGCACCTGTTTCGTTACCACCGGTAAATGATACTGTGTTTGTAAAGCTTGGTGCTGTACGGTAAAAATCAATGTAATTGCTTACCGGAGAGTATTTATGGTTTTGTCCGTCGATTTGCATAACGTCAGATCCATCCATTTTAGAACCCCATGCAAGGCTACCCGAGTTGCGTGCTGCATCAAGCGTAGTAGGTTTAACACCTTGTATCCCCTGGCCGTAAACTTGTTGGTAATCGGTGTTATCTACCGGTTTATCAAACTGTACGTTGGTATTGAACTCAACACCGAACGGGCTGTTTTTTTTACCGGATTTGGTAGTAATTAAAATTACACCATTTACCGCTCTTGAGCCGTAAAGCGCCGAAGCCGACTGGCCTTTAAGTACCGTCATCGACTCTATATCGTCAGGGTTGATGTTACCAATACCATCGCCATAATCTGCACCACCCCACTCGCCGGATGCGCCGCGTTGTGTGTTATCCATTGGTACACCATTAATAACATATAGCGGGCTACCTGCGGTAAAGCTCGTTAAACCACGTAACAACACCCTTGCAGATGAGCCGGGGCCACCGTTTGATGCACCAACGCTTAAACCAGCAACGCGGCCTTGTAATGATAAAGCAACGTTTGATTCTTTCGCTTTATTTAAAGCATCGCCATTTACGGTTGATACAGAGTAGCCTAATTTTTTCTGTTCTTTGCTGATACCTAAAGCCGTTACTACAACTTCTTGCAGTTTGGTGTTAGATACCATTTTTACCCTAAGCGGGCTGCCGGTAAAAACAACTTCCTGTGTTTTAAAACCTACGTAGCTGAATACTAATGTAGAATTTACCGCAGCATCCAGTGTGAATTTACCGCTTGCATCGGTTTGTGTACCGGTGCCTGTGCTTTTTATGGCAACACTAACGCCTATCAGCGCTTCGCCATTTTCGTCGGTAACGGTACCGGTAACAGGCACAAACTTGCTTTTATTGAAATTAGTAGGAGCAGCGTTTACAGGAGCCGCTACGGCCAATAGTTGCGTACTTGCAATTATCAAAAATGCCAGGGCAACTTTACATATCGGAAGCGCTTCTGACATCCGATACCTATTTCTTACACCCATTGGATGTTTAAAAAATTCCATATTTAATTAGTTAAAGAGGGGTTAATTTCAAGACCCCGTACGCCGGGTATCTTGTTTAAACAGTTTTAGTTTTCTTAAGCGGTAGTTCCACCAGGTAACTATGCTTTATGGGGTGGGTAAGTACTTATTTTACATAGGCAAATTGTTTAATTTTCATTTGTTCAATACCGGTTATAGCCCTGTAAACTGCGTAAAGTGCTATTGGTGCATTCACTACGCGGGCTTCACGGGTATGGACAATTAAAAACTTAACATTGCCTACACGATTTGTAAATATTTTAATTTTATTGTTGAAACATTATGAGTGTGAGTAATACACTATAATAATGATAATGAATTTGTTAACTAAAAAAAGCAAATAGCAGTTCACGCCGAGGGAGTTGACGCGCGAAAAAAATTGAATAAACAGATAATAACGGGCTGAGAGCCTCAAAAATTGGCATCGCGGTAGGCAATGGCGGTTAAACTAAAAGAAAAATAAGCAGGCAAACAGAGCAGCCAGCATAAACAAAACAGGGGCGTTTGAAACCGAATGGCGCGCCCGTTTTTGATCAGGGTCTAAAACCGCGCTCAGCTTTTTTAAAGCCCTGAAAAGTTGCGTTTGTACAGTGCGTGGAGAAATATCCAGTACCTCGCCAACTTCTTTATATTTCATGCCGTCCTCTTTAATCAACCTGAAGATGATCCGGCATTGTTGGGGTAAGGCGCTGATAGCCTTATCCAGTTTAAAAACAAGTTCTTTCTTTTCAAGTTCTTTTTGAGGATTGTAAGTATTCACCAGTGCAAATTCATCCGTATCCTCTATCTGCACCATGTGGATATTAGAATATTTTTTAATGTAGTTGAGCGATTGGTTTTTTACCGCTATATACAGGTAGGTAGCCGGGTTGTTTATGCCGCAAAGCTTTTGGCGGTTTTGCCAGCATTTCACAAATAATTCTGAAACGATATCTTCGGCCACCTCGTTTTGGCGTACATACAACACACAGAATTTAATGAGAGGCTTGTTTAGTGCGTAAAATAGTTTTTCAAATGCTTTTACATCGTCGTGGTTGCATACCCGGTTCCATAATTCAACAATATTGGCATTTTTGTTTCTCAAAATATCCTATAATTTGTAAGCCGGTAGAAACTTAACATTTGCGTAACAATAATAACGCTTTAAATACAAAATATCAACAACTTTGCTTGTTTTTTAAAATATTTTAAAAAGATTTGAAACTTAGTGTATCATTTACGTTAAGGAAAAGCGCTGATTAGACACAAACCACTTCTTTTTTTTGGAAAATAACAATAGAAAGTGTAAATGGTAAAATAAGTCTGTTCGTTAGGGCTGTAAAAAAGGCAAATGTTGTAATAGTGTGTAAAAAATAGCGCCTTATGTAGGCAAAATCCGTTTAAAAAATGTCAATAGATTACAAAATGCATCAATATATAATATAAACATAGATGATAAAAAAATTCGTTACCCTGCTTTTGGTGCTGATAAATACAACCGTATTGGTGGCGCAGCAGCATAATATGTCTAAAACATACCAGGCACCCACCGATGAATTGGTGAAAAAGAAACTAAACAATTGGCAGGACCTTAAATTTGGGCTTTTTATGCACTGGGGTACCTACAGTCAATGGGGGGTGGTAGAAAGTTGGAGCATTTGCCCCGAAGATGAAGGCTGGACACAACGCAAAGGCCCTTATGGTGCTACTTATAACGGTTACTTAAAAGCGTATGAAAACCTGCAAACCACCTTTAACCCGGTAAAGTTCAACCCCGAAAAATGGGTGGCCGCGGCAAAAAGTGCCGGGATGAAGTATGTTATTTTCACTACCAAGCACCACGATGGTTTCAGCATGTTTGATACCAAGCAGACGGATTATAAGATCACGTCGGCAAAAACGCCATTCTCTTCTAATCCGCGCAGCAATGTTACCAAAGAGATCTTCAATGCTTTCCGTAAAGAGAATTTTATGATAGGCGCTTATTTTTCCAAGCCCGATTGGCATTCCGAAGATTATTGGTGGCCATATTTTCCCCCTAAAGATCGTAATGTAAATTACGACCCGGCTATGCATCCCGATAGATGGCAGAAGTTTAAAGATTTTACTTATAACCAGATAGGCGAACTGATGACGGATTACGGTAAGGTTGATATTTTATGGCTGGATGGAGGGTGGGTACGCCCAAAAAGCACCATTGATACTACGGTAGACTGGCAGCGCGGCATCAAATTCAACCAGGATATTAATATGCCTAAAATTGCAGGCATGGCCCGTAGCAAACAACCGGGGTTGATAGTAGTGGACCGTACCGTAACCGGCGAATTTGAAAACTACACCACGCCGGAGCAGCAGGTACCCGAAACACCGTTGGATCATCCATGGGAAACTTGCATCACCATGGGCGATTCGTGGAGCTATGTACCAAACGACCACTATAAAACCGCCCACCAAATTGTGCAGCTATTAGTGAAGATCGTATCGCGCGGCGGTAACCTGTTATTAAATATAGGCCCTGGTCCCGATGGCGACTGGGATCCGGTAGCCTACTCACGCCTAAGCGAAGTTAGCGCCTGGATGCAGGTGAACGGTGAAGGTATTTACGGTTCCACATCGGTTGCGCCATATTCTACAGGCAATGTATACTATACTAAAGCAAAAAACGCTAATACCATATATGCCTTTGTTTTGGCCGATAAGGACGGCGTGAAGCTGGGTAAAACAGTAATTATTAAGGTTAACCATGTAAAAGCCATTAAAAAGGTAACCATGCTTGGCTTTAAACAAAGCCTTAAGTATAAACTGACCGGTGATGATCTGGTGATAACCATCCCCGCTGCTATCCAAAACAACACCGCTGCTCGATACGCGTCCACTTTAAAAGTAACGTACTAATATTCCTCCTGATGAAATTTTATAGAGCTGCAGTTTTGGCTTTTTCTTTCACGGTGCTGGGCTTTGCAAATGCTTCGGCACAGCAAACGGACGCGCGTTACCCGATTATCCCTTACCCAACCGAGCTGATCCCGGCAAGTGGCAGTTTTATTGTTACGCCTGCTACCTCCATTGTGGCAACCGCTTCCTTTAAAAACGAAGCTGGTTCGGAGCCAAAAGATATTTCCTCAGAATGGTTGAAGAATTAAGCATAGCGCTAAAAAAATCACTGGTCTTTCGAGGCTTATAATAATATGTATAAAAAAGTACCCGGCATCGCCAATAGTAAATAATTGATGAAAAAGTATTTCAGATTATCCCTCGTATCAATAGCACTATGCGCTGCTTGCATAGGCGTTTTCGGACAGGCAAAAAAGGCTGATGTTAGGCCAACCAACTACACCTCTTTTGTAGCTCCCTTTATCGGCACGGCCCTGCACGGGCATGTGTTTTTGGGAGCGAATGTTCCATTCGGCGCTGTGCAATTAGGCCCGGTTAACATAAAAGCGGTTGAGTGGGATTGGTGTTCTGGTTATAATTATTCCGACAGTACCATCGCAGGCTTTGCGCACACCCACCTAAGTGGTACGGGTATCGGCGATTTGGGCGACATTCAATTTATGCCAACCACGGGCGATGTAAAAGTGGTAAGCGGCAACTTGGCAGATGGTTACAGCGGCGGCTATTATTCCCTGTTTAGCCATAAGGAAGAAATCGCTCAACCCGGCTTCTATTCAGTAAAGTTAAAGCGCTACAATATCGGCGTCAGGCTTACCACTACCACAAGGGTGGGGATGCATGAGTATACTTTCCCTAAATCAAAGGATGCGCACATCGTTATCGATCTGCAAAAAGGTATCGGCTGGGATCACCCGGTGGAAACTTTTATTAAACAGGTTAACGATACTACCATAATAGGTTACCGCCATTCTTCGGGCTGGTCGGTGGATGACCGGATCTATTTTGCGGCGGTGTTTTCAAACCGCATCAGCAATTTTGCGGTTTATGATAGCCTCGCCAAAGTAAGTGGCGCCGAATTAAAGGGCCGTAATGTAAAGGGTGTGCTCAGCTTTAATACTACTGCGGGCGAGAAGGTGAAAATTAAAGTAGGCATCTCACCGGTAAGTATGGACAATGCCTTGTTGAACATAGCTGCCGAGGCTTGCACCTGGGATTTCGACCGGATAAAAAGCGATGCCAATGCATTATGGAATAAAGAATTAAGTAAAATCGCTATCAAAGCTACTCCGGCGCGTATGCGTACCTTTTATACCGCCATGTATCACACCATGATTGCCCCATCGGTTTATAACGATTACAATGGCGATTACCTGGGCACCGATAAAAAAATACACCATAATGCGGGCTTTACTAATGTTACCACCATGTCGTTATGGGATACCTACCGGGCACAGGACCCGCTGATGACCATTACTCAGCCCGAGCGTGTTAACGATATCATCAGCTCGATGCTGGCAATATACCAGCAGCAGGGCAGGCTACCCGTTTGGCATTTAATGGGCAGCGAAACCGATTGTATGGTGGGTAACAGCGCCATCCCGGTTGTTGCCGATGCCTTTTTAAAGGGATACAAAGGTTTTGATCGCGAGCTGGCTTACGAAGCCGTAAAAACTACCGCCATGGGAGATCGCCGCGGCTTAAAATTTGTAAAGGAACTGGGTTACATCCCCGCCGATACCATGACCGAGACCGTAGCCACCGGCATGGAATACGCCATTGATGATTGGTGCATTGCGCAAATGGCCAAAAAGCTGGGCAAGCATGCGGATTACGAATACTTTAGCAAGCGTGGTAAAAACTATGTGAACTATTACAACAGAGAAACCCACTTTATGCGTGGCCGCCTGGGTGCAAATGAATGGCGCAGCCCGTTCAGCCCCTTTGTTTCGCGCCACATGAAGGATGATTTTACCGAGGGCAATGCCTGGCAGTATACCTGGCTGGTTCCGCAGGATGTGGAAGGGCTGATGCAATTGTTGGGTGGCAAAGATACCTTTGTTAAAAAGCTTGACTCTTTGTTCACCGTTAAAGGCGATATGGGTAACGAGGCCTCGAACGATATCACCGGCTTAATAGGGCAGTATGCCCATGGTAACGAACCGAGCCACCATATCACTTACATGTATGCCTACGCGGGCCAGCAATACAAAACCGCCGAAAAGGTACGATACATATTAGATACTTTTTACACCAATAAAAAGGATGGCATTATCGGCAACGAGGATGTGGGGCAGATGTCGGCCTGGTACGTGTTATCGGCTATGGGCTTTTACCCGGTCAATCCTGCAAATGGTGCTTATGTATTTGGCAGTCCGGTTATTAATGATGCCGTGCTGAAACTGGCGGGCGGTAAAACCTTCCATATCAGCGTGAAAAATAACGTGGGTTCCAATAAGTATATCCAAAGTATCAGCTTTAATGGTAAGCCTTATGCCAAATCGTACCTGTTGCATACCGATCTGGCCAAGGGAGGCAGCATGGTAATTACGATGGGCAGCAAACCCTCAGCTGTGTTTGGTGTAGCTTCGGCATCGCGCCCGAAATCGGTATATTAATTACAGTTGTCCTTAAAAATGAAAAAGCTAAATTAGCAGCAAAAGAAAGTAAAAATTCAAAATAGATTACGTTAAATGGCAAAAATAGCTTTTAAAATGCAGCTAAAACCGGGTTGCAAAGGTATTTATGAACAACGCCATGCCGAGATCTGGCCAGAGTTGAAAACTTTGCTAAAAGAAGCAGGCGTAAGTGACTATTCTATTTTCTTAGACGAAAGCACCAACATTTTATTTGCGGTGCAGGAGCAGTCATCAGGCCAGTCGTCGCAGCATTTGGGTTCCCATCCCATTGTACAGCGTTGGTGGGAGTACATGGCCGATATTATGGAAACCAACCCGGATAATTCCCCTGTAAGCCAACCGTTGAAACAAGTGTTTTACATGCCCTGATGGTAAGATTTATAGTGCTAATTAATATCCTCTATTATCCAATATTCCTACAGATTACAATCCTATCATAGCGTAAAATTAAACCCGACATTATGATCCACTTAAAAACAATAAAGGGGCTTGCGGTAGTTGCGTTAGCTATGGCTTCCTTCAACACATTCGCTCAAACCAAAACCGGCTTTCATGTCCTTAAAAGCCACAGCATAAAAAGCCAGGGAGGCTGGGATTATGTAACGGTAGATGCCGAAAGTAAAAAGATCTATGTATCGCATGGTACACAGGTAAACATCCTGAGCACCGCCACGGGCGATTCTATCGGCGTTATTGCGAACACCAACGGCGTACATGGTATAGCATTAGTAAAGGCATTAAACAAAGGCTATACCAGCAACGGCCGCGATAACAGCTGCACGGTATTCGATCTGCAAACCAACGCCGAAATTGCCAGAATCCCGGTAGGCACTAACCCCGACGCTATTTTTTATGATGATTTCTCAAAAAAAGTATACGCCTTTAACGGTCGCAGCAACGACGCATCGGTTATTGACCCGGCTACCGATAAAGTTGTAGCAACTATCCCGCTTGGCGGTAAACCCGAAACCGGTGTGTCTGACGGTAAGGGTAAAGTATTTGTAAATTCCGAAACCACCAACGAGGTGGTTGCTATTGACGCGGCTACCTACAAAGTAATAGCCCGCTATAAAATAAATGATGGCGACGAACCATCGGGCCTGGCTATGGACCGTGCTACCAACCGTTTATTTGTGGGTTGCGGCGGCAACCAAACCCTGGTAGTAATGGATGCCACAAACGGTAAAAACCTGGCCAAGTTCCACATCGGGGATTGCGATGGGGTGGCATTCGACCCAACCCTTAAGAGGGCTTATACTTCAAATAACGAGGGTACTATATCTGTAATAAAAGAGATCAGCGCTAACAAATTCGCATTTATTGAGAATATCACCACTGAAAAAGGCGCGCGCACTATCGGTATAGATGTGCTTACTCACCACCTGTTTTTACCAACTGCAAAACTGGAAGCTGTTGCGCCAACCGCAGAAAATGCTAACCCGCGCCCTAAAATGGTACCGGGCACTTTCCATGTAATTGAAGTAGGGAAATAGTTAATGCTATTCCCTTAAAATAAAAAGAGGCTGCCTTGTTTAAGTGGCAGCCTCTTTTCATCTATAGTGGGGGCAACTTATGCGTTTATAGCACCGATCCGCTTTAACAGCTTGCGGTTCTCGCGTTTGTGAATAAACCTGTTCACAATGGCGTAAATTACAGGCAGAATAAGTAAGGTAAGTATGGTTGAGGTGATCAAACCACCTATTACTACTACCGCTAAAGGTTTCTGTGTTTCGGATCCTATCCCGGTTGATATAGCTGCCGGCATTAAACCGATAGCTGCCATCAGGGCCGTCATCACCACTGGGCGCACACGGGATATTACCCCGGTTAGGATGGCCTCGTCCAAATGGAGGCCCGCTTCCAGGTTCTTTTTGAACACTGAGATAAGGATCACCCCGTTTTGGATACACACCCCAAACAAGGCGATGAAACCTATCCCTGCCGAGATGCTGAAGTTGATACCCGTAATGTGCAGGGCCAATATACCGCCTATGAGGGCGAAAGGTACGTTCATAATTACCAGCAGGGCATCTTTGGCGTTACCAAACATCATATATAATATCAGGAAGATTACCAGCAAACAAATAGGCACTACGTGTGCCAGTGTGTTTGATGCACGGATCTGGTTCTCAAATTCACCATTCCAGGTGAAGGCGTAACCATGGTCTAATTTAACGTCCTTGTTTACCTTGGCCTGTGCTTCGGCTATGGTACTGCCCAGATCGCGGCCACGCACCGAGAATTTTACGGCGATATAGCGGGCGTTGTTATCCCTGAAGATAAACGCCGGGCCTGTTAATTCCTTAACGGTTGAGATCTCTTTGATGGAGATCTTAGAACCGTTAAGCGTTGGCACCATCAGGTTCTCTATTTTATCCTGAGTATCACGATACTCTTTCTGATAACGGATCCGGATATCGAATTTGCGTTCGCCTTCATATAGCTGCGTGGCCGCTTTACCGCCAATGGCCATTTCAATCACCGAGTTTGCATCGGCAGTGGTAACACCATACAGTGCCATTTTACGCTGGTCAAGCTCTATTCTAAACTCGGGCTGGCCAAGGTTACGCAGTACACCAAGGTCATCAACACCTCTAATGCCTTTCAACACCTTCATTACCGCATCGGCTTTTTTATCCAGTACTTCAAAATCGGTACCGAAGATCTTAACGGCCATGCTGGCGTTTACACCAGCTACTGCTTCGTCAACATTATCGCGAATTGGCTGCGAATAGTTGAATACGATACCCGGCAATTTGCGCAGTTGGGTATCCATCTGGTCTATCAGTTCCTCTTCGGTTATGCCGCTTGGCCAGTTTTTCTTATTCTTCAGATCCACCTGGATCTGTACATCAAAAAAGCCTTTAGGGTCGGTACCATCGTTGGTACGGCCAACCTGCGCAAGCGTTTGTTTTACTTCGGGGAATTTCTCCAATATTTGCATCATTTTTTGGTTGATGCTTTCTGCCTGGTTTAAGGAAACGCTCATAGGCAACTCAGCCTCTACCCACAACGCGCCTTCATTCAGATCGGGCAGGAACTCTGTGCCCAGGAATTTGGCAGAGAAAAACGTAAGCGCCATAAAACTGAACGCGATAATTAAACTTAACTTTTGGTTTTTATAAGTGAACGTAAACAGCCGGCGGATGCCATTCTCAAAGAAGATCACGACCGGGTTATGTTTCTCTTTTACATTCTTGCGTAACAGGATGCTGGATAAAGCGGGTACCAAGGTGAGCGTAAACAAAAGCGCGCCAAGTAAGGCAAAGCCCAGCGTATAAGCCAATGGAGAGAACATTTTACCCTCCACCTTCTGGAACGCGAAGATCGGGATCAGACAAGTGATGATGATCAGTTTGGAGAAGAAGATGGCCTTACCCATTTCGGCACCAACGTTTTTGAACAGGCCCAGTTTGGCAAGCCCGTTAAACTTTTGCATACCCACTTCCTTGGCCTTATGATCGAGCGCTACAAATATACCCTCCACCATCACCACCGCGCCATCTATAATGATACCAAAATCTACCGCGCCCATCGAGAGCAGGTTGGCCGTCATCCCCTTAATACGCATACATATAAAGGCAAATAGCAATGCGAGCGGTATAATAATGGCTACTGTTAAGGTGGTACGCCAGTCGGCCATGAACAGGAACACGATAACCGTTACCAATACAATACCTTCGCACAGGTTATGAATCACCGTTTCGGTACAAAAATCCATCAGGTTGGTGCGGTCGTAAAAGGTGTCAATTTTTACACCTTTCGGCAGGATGTTATCGTTCAGATCGGCAACTTTATCACGGATCTTCGCCAGCACTTCGGCAGGGTTTTCGCCCTTGCGCATCACAATAATACCTTCTATCACATCCTTTTGCCGGTCGCGGCTTACCTGGCCCAAACGTGGCAGACCGCTTTCCTTAATATTGGCAACGTTGCTCGCCAGTATAGGCACGTTGTTCACGTTCTTGATGATGATGTTCTGGATCTCGCTGATGTTGTTGATCAAGCCGATACCACGCACCACAAATGCCTGGTCGTTCTTCTCGATCACATCGCCGCCTACGTTGATGTTACTTCGGTTAATGGCGGTAAAAACATCGAGCGATGTTAAGCCGTATTTTGCCAGCAGGGATGGGTTAACACTTACTTCGTAAGTTTTTTCCTCACCGCCAAAGCTGTTTACATCGGCCACACCCTGGATAGATTTAAACTGGCGGTCGAGGATCCAATCCTGTATGGCAGTAAGATCATGAATAGATTTTGTTTTGCTTTTGAGTGTATAGCGGTAAATTTCGCCGGTTGGGCCGTATGGTGGCTCAACTTCTGGTTTTACACCATCGGGCAGGTCGGCATTACCTAAGCGACTAAGCACCTGCTGGCGTGCAAAGGCATCATCCACGTCGTCATCAAAAATGATACGCACGTAAGAAAGGCCGAATGATGACGTAGTACGGAGGTTAGCCTTTTTTTGTACCGAGTTTAAAACGGTCTCCATAGGCACGGTGATCATTTTCTCCACCTCCTCGGCACTGCGGCCGGGCCATTGCGCAATTATGATGATCTGGGTATTGGTTACGTCCGGGAATGTTTCAATAGGGGTATTTAAATAACTCCAGACGCCCAATACAGCCAGAACACCGGTAAGGAAAAACACCATCGCCCGGTGCCTGAGCGAGAAGTGTATAATATTTTTAATGAGCTTGTTCATTTACTTAATATAATGGCAGCCGGTTAGGTTACCGTAAAAACAATTTGTGTTACAGACAATCTTTTTGAGTGGCTTATTCCTCGGTTAAAGCATCGTAAAGTAATAGCTGGCCTTTAGAGATCACCTTATCGCCCGGCTTTAATCCGGAGGAGATGTAGGTAATGTTATCAACCGTTTTTATTACGCTCACCTCGTGTACCTGTAAATTGCATTTGTCGTGATACACCACCACAAAGTTTTTGCTGCTGTCAAATATCACAGCCGATGCAGGGATGGCTACCGAGCTGGTTGCTTCTTTATTGGTGATGAGTACATTGGTGAACATCTCGGGTTTCAGCAGCATATCCTTGTTTTGTAAAGCGATACGAACTTTCATTACCTTGTTATCCGGGTCCAATACCGAGCTTACTTCATCTACTTTTCCGGTGAAAACTTTATCGGGGTAAGCCAGCGTAGTGATCTTCGCATCATATCCTTTTTTAACCTTAGCAATGTCCGACTCGAACACGTTTGCCCAGATCCACACATCTTTCATATTAGAGATGGTGAACAAGCTGCTGCTGTTATCCGGGCGGATGAAGTTACCCGCGGTTATATTCTTCTCTACGATGTAGCCATCGCCGGGTGCTTTGATCACCAACGAGCCACTGGCACTGGTATTGCCGCCGCCGTTAATTGCGATCTGCTGTTTTACTTTACTGTTAGATGCTACAGCTTTGTTATAATTCTCTTTTGCCTCGGTGTAATCGCGTTCGCTGGAGATACCGTTTTTGTACAGGTATTCGGCTTGCTCTAACTGACGTTTGCTGATGGCAAGGTCGGCTTTGGTAGAGGTAAGGTCGGTATAGTTACCGGCCACATCGGCGCTGCGCAGTACCGCAAGGGTTTGACCTCTGCTTACCTTATCGCCCAGGGACACCTTTACTTCCATTACCTGCCCGCTGGTGAACGGGAACACTTTTACCACTTTGTTATCATCAAAAGATACCTCGCCCGATAGGGAAAGTTCATCCTTCATTTGCGTGGTTTTGGCGGTATCAACGGTTATTATTTTGGCCATGGAATCGCTTACGCAAACCTGTTTGCTTTCCATAGTACCGGTTTTGTTTTCCTGGCAGGATGCAAGGGCCAATAACCCGGCTGCCATATATAGGAGTTCTTTTTTCATGTTGTTTTTTATGCTGATGTGTTGCTGTTTTCGGTTGATTAAAGTGGCGTTACTACCGTGGTGCCTACCGCGAAATTGAGGTCGGCAATGGCTTTTTGCAGGTTAAGTTGCTGTTGTAAGATCTTCAGTTTGGTTTCGCGGTACGAGTCGAAGAAATCGATAAATTCCTGCAGGCCCACTTGTTTCTGCTGGAAGCTTTTTTGCATACTGTTATACAACTGATCGTACTTGTTGTAAAAATCCGTTTCGTTGGTGCTGAGTAATTGCTGGCTCAATTTGTACTGGTTAACTGCCGAGTACACATCGTTCTTTAACTGCAGTTCGTTGCCCTGCACGGTATATTCCTGGCTTTGTGCCGTTAGTTTGGCGTTTTTGATGTTACCCTGGTTGCGGTTAAACAGGGGGAGGGGCAGGCTGATCTCTAACCCAATATAGTTGTTGGCGTAGCTGCTATGCTGATCGTATGTGCTTCCTATGGTGATATCGGGCACGGCCAGTGCCTTTTGTAGTGCAAGGTTGTGTACGTTTTGGTCGTACAGGTATTTATTGGCCAAATAATCGCCGCGAAGTGTTTTTGCCTGTTCGGCAAGGGTTGCGGCGTTCAGCGTGGTATCGGTATTGTTAAAGGTGATCTGCGGCGATATGAATTGCGTTTCGTTGGCGGTGAGCAGTGTTTTTAGCTCGCTTTGCAAATCGTTTATCTGGCGGTCTATTTCTACCAGGTCGTTCTGCAGGCCAAAGTTCAACGCTTTCAAACGGATCACATCTTTCAGCGAATTGTTGCCCGCCTGGTATGATTTTTCAATAGCGTTCACCATATTGGTAGCTGATGCTATCTCGGTTTGGTAAACCTTGCGCTGGTCCAGGAGGTTGGCCACCTGCGAAAAATCTAAGAGTAAGTTATAGTGCAGGTTGCGCAGCAGATCGTTAAACTGCGCCTGCTGAATTTGTACACCATCCTGCGCTATCTGGATCTGCTTGCCGCGTTTGCCCGCGGTTTTTATCAGCTGGCTCAGCTGTACAAATACCTGCCCTTTACCCGAACTATGGTCGAAATACTTTTTGTTGGCATCGGTAATGTTTTGGTCGGTGCTTAAAACGGGGTTGTCCCAAAGCTTGGCCTGTTTTACCAATGCCTGGGCGGCATCAACATTATACTTTTGGGCAAGCAGGTTCAGGTTTTTATCTAAAAAGGCTTTTTCGGCATCTTTAAAAGTAATTTTAAGCGTGTCTGTTTGTGCGTGTGCGCCCCGGGCAACTGTAATTAGCAGTGCTAAAATGAAGACGGTTCGGATGTACCTGGTTATCATGAGCTCAATAGAATTTGATGATACAAACCTATTTCACTCAAATTAGAGGCGCATTAAAACCAAATTAGATTAGCATTAGAATTTAAAACGGCTCTTGCTATTTTAAAAACGTTACCGTGAAGGTGCTGCCCTCGCCGGGTTGCGAGGCTACGTAGATTCTGCCCTTAAACAATTCGACGATCTTGCTGGTGATATACAGGCCGATACCGCTGCCGGATACCGATTTATCCGTATTCACCCTGAAGAAGGGCTGATATATTTTTTCGATGTCGGCTTTGCTGATGCCTTGCCCTTTATCTGTCACAGCTATGGCGATACTTGTGGCGTCAGCCTTAAAATTTAATACAACCGGGTTAGAGCCCGAATATTTAAAGGCGTTGTCAATAATGTTATTCAACGCGATATACAGCATGGATTTATGTGCCGGGATGGTGAGCAGCTCTTCATCCTCGGGCAGATTGGCTAATTGAATTTTAAGTAAGCCCGGCCCTTTTTTATTGGTCCAATACTCATCAAGCTCCCATATCAGTTCGTCAACCCTAACCGGGGTGAGGGCGGCGCGGGTGTAGTTAAGGTCTACCTGTGCAAGTTCCATCAGGCTGGTAATAGTTTCCTGCAGGCGGCCGCCGTCATTGGCTATGGAATGCAGCACCCGCTCGTACTCGGCCATGTTGCGTTTTTTGTTGAGGGCTACATCCACCTCTCCCATAATGCTGGTAAGGGGTGTGCGCAATTCGTGCGAGGCATTTGCCACAAAGGTTTGCTGCAGTTCAAAGGCGTTTTGTAAATGCTCCAGCAAGCGGTTAAAGTTGTTCACCAACTGGGCTATCTCATCTTTGGTGTTCACCTCATCCACCCGTAAATGCAGGTTGCTGGCTTGTATATTGCTTATTTGCGAGATGATCTTATCCACGGGCGACAATGCCTTTTGCGCAAAAACCCGCCCCGCGAAAAACAAACCTGTACCAAATATAACGAAAAGCACGCCTGTTATTTTAGCCAGCACCACCGTGCGGCGCGACAGGTTGGTATCTACTGCCGAAGCCAGTATTACATAATTGCCCTGGTTATCGTGATAGTATTTGCCAACTACTTTTCGCGTGCCTTCTTCGTACTCGAGGACGCCTTCTTTTCGTACCTGTTCTATGATCTCTTTTGTCCAGTAAACATGGTTTTTCATGTTAAAGGCAGAGAGGTTGTAATCATCGTATATGCGGATCACCTCATCGGGCAGCTTCTCTAAATATTTTTGCTGCACCTGCATCAGCGAATCTGTTGCCAGTTCATCGGCCTTTAGATAAAATTGCGAGGCCAGTTTGGTACGCTCCTGCAAGCGGTTATAAAAATCGGCGTTAAAAAAAGAGAAGACCGCGATGTAAACTGCCACCAAAACCAGCAGCAGCGCCCCCGAACTAATGAGCGTAAAATAAAGGGAGAGGCGGGTTTTTATCTTCATGGCCGGTATTAGTCCTTTAAAATATAGCCCATACCAATAACTGTATGGATCAGTTTTTTATCGAAGCCTTTTTGAATTTTATTGCGGAGGTAGTTTACATACACATCCACCATATTAGTGCCGGTATCAAAATTAATACCCCATACTTTTTCCATAATAAACTCACGAGAGAGGAGTTTTGCCGGGTGCTGGATAAACAGTTCCAGCAGGCTGTATTCTTTAGCGGTGAGGATGATCTGCTGACCCTCGCGTTCGGCGGTTTTATCCCAGGTGTTCAGTTTTAACCCGCCAAAACTCAGAATGTGATTTTCTTCCTCGGCCACTTTTTTGCGGCGCAGCAGGGCTTCTATGCGGGCAAGCAGCTCGTTAAAGTGGAAGGGTTTTACCAGGTAATCATCGGCACCCGATTTTAGGCCGTTAACACGATCGTCAATAGTGCCTAAAGCGCTCAGCATCAAAATGGGCAGCAGGGGCTGGTTCTTTCTCACCTCTTTACAAAAGTCTATACCGCTCATGCCAGGGAGCATCACATCCAATATAACGAGGTTGTAATTTTTTTGCTGCAGCATTTGCAGAGCATTCTCGGCATTGGGGGTAACGTCAACGCCGTACTTATGCTCATTGAGCCCCTTTTTTATAAATGATGAAACCTTTTCGTTATCCTCAACAAGGCAAATGGAATCCATAGATCAAATACTGCCCTTTCAAATAAGGCGAGCGGTAAAGTTAGCCTATTGGCTTTACAATATCCAATAGCAATAATAAGGTAAGTTTGAAACGCATATCCGTGGTTTTCCCTAAACGGTGATATCCTTATGGATGAACACTTACCAAAGAGTAATTTTTATGCCATAGCCTATTCAATTACCGGGCTTTCTTGTGTGTGCAAGGGTTAACATAACTTAACATATTTCAGTAATTATATTTTTAAGTTATTGTTAATCAGTGCGTTGTAATTTAACAGGGTTAACATAAAAAGCGCTTTTTTTACCGCTATTTTTTGTAGATTAAATTCTCTCAACTACGCAGACCAAGCCCGCTCCTGCTATTTTACTACCGGCTTATTAAAATTATGGTTACGGTAAAATACGCGGATCATACTTGGTAAAACGATCAGCAACAAAGGCAGCGCTGCTAAAAAGCCGCCTATAACAGCAATGGCCAATGGCTGGTGCAACTGCGCGCCCGCGCCAATGCCTAAGGCCAATGGGGCAAGGGCGATAATGGCACCCAGCGCGGTCATTAATTTGGGGCGAAGGCGGGTAGATATAGAATAAACTATCGCATCGTCTACCGAACTGGTTTTCGCACTCTCGCGGAATTGCCAGAATGTGAAAATGGCGTTCTCGCCTATAATGCCTACGATCATAATAAGCCCGGTATAGCTGCCTACATTGAGCGGCGTTTTGGTTAAAAACAGGGCAAGCATACTGCCGCCAATGCCCAGCACCGCTACAATCAATATGAGCAAGGCTATCCTGAACTGTTTGAACAGGAACAAGATCACTCCAAAAACCAGCAGACTCGATGTAATTAATATCATCAGCAACTCTTTAAACGATTGTTGCTGCTCTGCGTAAGCACCGCCATATTCCACGTGGTAGCCGGGCGGTAAATTTATCTTATCGGCAATGCCTTTTTGGATGGCGGGGATAACCGTACCCAGGTCGCTGTTCTCTAAACGGGCGCTGATAACGCCCATGGCCTGCAGATTTTCGCGTTCTACCTCGGCATCGCCGGGGTGCAGTTCTACTTTAGCGAGCGAGGTGATGGGGATCAACCTGCCATCCGCTAAAAACACATTCAGATCTTTTATGCCGGTAACATTCTGCGTGCGACTGCCCGGGTACACCATACGGATAGGTGATTGCTGCTCGCGCTCGAAAAGGTTACCTATCACGTTCCCCTCCAGGGCCGATTGCACCTGCGTTTGCAGCGCGGCGGGGGTAAGGTTGTATTGCGCCAGTTTTGCATAATCGGGCACGATGTTTACCGATGGGCCGGCTATCACAATACCATCAAACACATCGGCGGTGCCTTGTACGCTGGTGGTGATATCAGCAATTTGCCGGGCAAGTGTTTGCAGTTTGGCTTGGTCGTCGCCAAATACTTTTATCTCGATGGGTTGCGTAGAGGTCATGAGGTCGCCCAGCATATCGCCAATTACCTGTCCAAAATCTACCCGCAAAGCGGGCTGCGAAGCTTCAATCTGTACGCGCAGATCGGTAATTACTTCTTCGGAAGTTTTGTCGTGCCCCTTTTTTAACTGGATAAGATAATCGCCGGTGTTGGGCTCGGTAATAAAGAACCCCATTTGCGTGCCCGTACGGCGCGAGTAGGCGGCAACATCCGGTTCTTTTATAATGAGTTTTTCTATCTCGCGCAGCATCCGGTCGGTTTCTTCCAAGGAGGTGCCGGGAGGGGAGGTGTAATCAAGCACAATACTCCCTTCATCCATATCCGGTAAAAAGCCGGTTTCCAATTTGCCGGGGATAAATATAATAACCGCTACCAACCCCAATATCATCAAAATACTAATGAAGGGATTGAGGATAAAAAACGATACCCAGCGCTGTCTTTTTACCTCGTGTACTTCTTCCTTAGCTTGCTTGCTGTTGGCAGGTTTTTCTCTGGTGAGCAGCAGGTATATCACCGGCAAGCCTATCCATGTTACAAAAAACGAGCAGGCGAGGGTGATGATCATTGTATTTGTCATTACCTTAAAATAGGCACCAGCCACCCCCGTCATCATCAGGAAAGGGATAAATATAACGATAGTACTAATGGATGAGCCCACCATAGCCGGAAACAGATAATCGATGGCTTTTTGAAGCAGGGTGAGTGTAGGTTCTTCGGGGTGCTCCTCATGTGTGCGGTGAATTTGCTCCACCACCACAATGGCATCATCAATAATTAGCCCTATGGCCGCCGCAATGGCACCAAGCGTCATGATGTTAAGCGTATAGCCAAAGGCATACAGAATAATAAGCGTAAGGCATAGTGTTACCGGGATGGTGATCAATATAGTAGCGCTTGCCTTTAACGACCGCAAAAATATAATAGCCACAATGATGGCCAGCGCTAAACCTATCCACAAGCTATCGCTAACACTCTTTACAGATTCGTTTACAAAATCGGCCTGTACGTAATAGGGTTTTAGGGTAACGCCTTTGGGCAGTACCTTTTGCAGATCGGCAACCTTGGCCGTCATGGCGGCAGATAGATCGACGAGGTTAGAGTTGGGCTGTTTAATAACCGCTATCAGTACGCCTTCGTGCCCGTTGGCGTTTATTTTTGTAAACTCCACACCGGGGTTTATCTGGATCTCGGCAATATCTTTCAGTTGGATAACCCTTTTGCGGTTGTTGCTTACTACCAGGTTTTGCAATTGTTCGCTGGTGTTTACGCTGGCATCGGTAACGGTAAGGTACAGCATTTTATAATCTGCCAGGTACCCGTTAGATTTGATGAACGCCGTTTGCGTAAGCGTATTGCTGATCATATCGGGTGTAAGGCCCAGCGCGCTCATTTTCTGGCGATCGAGCACCAGCCAGTATTCTTTGGTTTTGCCGCCGATAACCCGGATCTCGGATACACCATCTACCTGCGAAAGGAATGGCTTTACCGTGTAAGTGGCCAGTTGCTTTAGCTCGATGGGAGAGAGGTTGTGGCTCTCCAAAGTATAACCGCTTACCGGGAGGATGGAAGGGTTCATCTTTTCAACAGATATATCTACGTCGGGCGGCAATAGGTTTTTGATCTGTGCTATGCGCGATTCGATGCGTTGCTGGCTCAAATCTATATCGGCATCCCAGTTCATGTAGGCAGAGATCTCGCAGCTGCCGCGACTGGTGATGCTGCGCACGTAATGCAGATCGGGTACTTGTTTAATGGCGTTCTCCAGCGGTTTGGTAACCGTAACCATCATTTTGTTTACAGGCTGTAGCCCCGCATCGGCAATGATCTTTATTTTGGGGAACGTGATCTCGGGGAAAAGCGAGGTTTGTAACCGCGAGTAGGAAAATATTCCGCCCAGCAGCACAATAAAAAGCATTAGGCTGATAGGCTTTTTATGGGTGATGAAAAAGTTTTCCAGCTTGTTCATGGTTTCACAATTTTAACCTTTGCGGTATCGGCTAAACCATAATTGCCGCTTACGGCTATCCTATCATTAGTATTGAATTTCGGCGAAACGATCTCTACCTTACCGCCAGATTCGATGCCTTTTTTTACCGGTATTTTTATGGCCGTAGTATCGTTTATCAATTTCATTACCCAAAATTCGTCCTGGGTCTCGTTAGATAACACGGCAGACTTTGGCAGAGACGGCGCACTGCTTTTTGCCGTTTTGATGATAAGCGCCTTAGCAACTAAATTTTCGGGGATGGGGTGGCTATTGTTTACTTTTATTACAATGCCCTGCGTTTGCGAAACCGTATCTACAGATGGCATGGTAGACACTACACGCCCGTTCAACTTTTCGCCATCGGGGAGGGTGAGCACCAGATTTTGGTTGTTCTGCATTACCTTTTTCAGTTCGTAAGGCAGCTGTAAAACAAACGCGAAACTTTCACGGTCGCTTATAGTGGCCAGTTGTTCACCGTCCTGCACATAATCACCTACCTGGTGGATCAGATCGGTTACGTAGCCACTACGCGAAGCACGGATATTGTTGATGCCCGAGAATTTAAAGGTGGTATCCAGCACATTGATGGTGTTACCTATGCTTTGTGCTTCCTTGGTTTTAATGGTAAACATCAGCTGCCCTTTCTCTACATAATGCCCCGGCTGTATGTTCACTTTTTTAATATAACCGATGGCGTTGGCCTTTACATAGTTTTTTTGCAGAAAAGATGAAGTGGCATTCAGTTCGATAGAATCGGCTAATGCGCTGTTATCAATATTGGTAATGGTAACGGGAGTTTGCGGGTTAGCAACTTCTTCCTCAGCTGCTTTGTTGCCCCCGCAGCTGAAAACCGCGGCAATTACCATGCAGGCCAGTAAAACAGTAAAGGGTTTTATATATTGCTTCATCATTATCTGCTCCAGTAATTAAGTTGATTTATCAATTGCAGCCTGCTTATTACATTTTGGGCAAGCTGGTTTTTTATGCTGAGGTAGCTGTTTATGGCCAGAATCAGGTCGGCAATTTTCAGGTCGCCGGTTTGCATCAATTGGGTATTTACCTTTATCAGGCTTTCGGAGTATTTAAATTGCTCGTTTATCTCGGTTATCAGCTTATCGTATTCCTTTATCTGCTGGTTTAGCTGGCTGATTTGCTGTTTATACTGGTTAAAGTAAAAAGCCTTGTATACCTGCTGTGTTTCTTGTTCTAAGGAGAGTTTTTTGTAGGCAAGTTGTTTTTGCCCACCATCATAAATTGGCATCGTAAGGCTAAAACCCACGCTGGCACCAAAGTTTTTGTAATACTGGCTGGTAAGGTCGGAATTGTAGCCCCCGTCTGCAAAGGCGCTTAATTTGGGGCGATAACTATAGTCGATGAGTTTACGGCTGTTAGCCAGTCGCAGGCTATCCAGTTGGTATTGCTTAAAAAATATGCTGTTGCTGCGGTCGTAAACTATGGCTCGTTGTAATTCGGGTTTGGCAATCTCGCTGATGGTGGTATCGGCAATGCCGCTTAAGTAGTTCAGCGTGGCGTAATCGGTTTTATATTGCAGTTTGGTTTGCGAGAGCTGCAACTGCGCGCCTTTCAACGTAACCAAAAACGTAAGGTAATCGCTTTGGCGATATACGTTGCTGCGGGTGAGTTTCTTTAGTAGTTCTTCTTCTTTGCTTAGCAGGGTAACCACTTCCTGGTTAAATTGCTGCTGCTGCAGGCTGCCGTAGGCGGTAATATATTGCCCAATAATGGTGCGGCGCAAGTCCTGCTCAGATAATTTTACGCTGTTGCGCAAGGAATCCTGGCTGAGCCCAATGGCCGCGAACTGTGTATTAAGGTAATCTTTGCCGATGAAGGATTTGCTCACGGTAACCTGTCCGTTTAATGAATGCTCGTTGGTAATAGCAGCTGCATAACCGTAACCTTTTATCACCGGGGCGTAAAGCCCGCCGGCGTTTAAGGCCACTTGTGGTTTAAAACCTGCACGGATGCGTACGCTGTCTATCCGGGCGGCCAGCACCTGGTTGTTGAGGTCCTTTATAAGGGGGCTGTTTTTTAACGCATGTTGCAGGTAATCGTCCAGCGTTTTGCTTTGCCCGTAGCAGGTAGATGTAGTTAGGATAAGCGCAAAAAGGTATATGATGTACTTCATTCGGTATCAGCTACAGAACCTACTGTAGGCGGTTCTGTTTGTAAAACTCTTATAAAATTCTGGATAAATTTTGTGTAATGCTAAAGGTAACCATTGGGAAATTAAAATGCCGCAGATACTTGGTATCCGCGGCATTTTGTTGCATACCATCTGTTCCCCGACAATGGCCCGTATATTTGCTTAAGCCGAATTAGTCTTTAGCTATTCTGATGAACTTGCCATCTTTATCAAACAGCAGGTCTTTGCCCTTTACTTCGGCTTCGTAATTAATTTCACCGGTTGCTGTTTTGGTGATTTTGGCGGCCTCTTTAATGGCGGCGCCTTTATAATGCTCCTTTACGTACAGGGCAACGGCTGCCGGTAATTCAGTCGCTTTTATCTCTGTTTCCGATTCCTTCTGTGTACCATCTGCTTTAAAAAAGGCCGACATTTCGCTGTTACCCTGTTTAAAACCGGCTTCATAGCCGCCGTTTTCTTTTTCCCACTTAACGGTTTTTACACTTGGGTAAGCCAATGAAAATGATTTTTTTACCGATGCGGGTACCTTGGCAGAGTTGATCTTTTGTGCTGAGGCGGTGAGCCCCATTACCGAGGCTATTGCAATAGCCATTGTAGTTTTAATGATTTTCATTTTAGTGTTTTTTACTAAAGTAATCCCCAAATCTGTAACTAAATTGGAAACAATCTGTAGCAATTTGGGATTGCTAAAAACTTATCGAAAATAGGTGTTTCTCGTTTGCGAAGTTATATTGCAACGCAAAACCATAATTATCGCATATTTTTTTGCAAATGGTTAACCCAAGCCCGGTGCCTTCAGATTCGTTTGACTTGTGAAACCTCTTAAGCACCTGCTCTATATCGAAAGTGTTCTTCCCGGTGTTGCTTATCGTAAGTTGCCGTGGCTGCAGCGTAATGGTAATTTCGCCACCGCTGTAGTTATGCCTGATAGCATTGCTGATCAGGTTATTCAGCAGTACTTCCATCAACAGTCTGCTTGCACTAACCTGCATCTCGCCCAAGGTAGTTTCCAGGGTAATGTTTTTACTGTGAATGATCTCTTCCTGCTGGTAAAGGCATTCTTCCAATATCGCCTTTACATCAACTTGTTCATCGCCACCAATAAGCCCGTTCTCTATTTTAGCCAATAACAGCATAGATTTGTTGAGCCTTGTTAAACGGGCAACGGTACCATATATATCATTAAGTAGTTTGCTTTGCCTGTCGGTAAATTCATCTGTTTGCAGCAGGGTATCCAGTTTGGAGTTGATAACCGATATAGGGGTCAACAGTTCATGCGAGGCATTTTCGGTAAAGGCTTTTAAATTTTGATAATCGGTTTTTACCCTGCCGGCCATGGTTATTACCGCTTGGTCCAGTTCTTTAAATTCATCAATGCCTGATGGAGTACTGTTAACGATTGCTTTATCAGCAAGGCTAAAATCTTTTAACTGTGCCAATACCTTATAAAATGGCTGCCAAATGCTTTTTAATATTACGCGGTTAAGCACCGTTAGCAGTACAAGCAATACAAATATTACGCAGATGGTTATCTGGAAGATGATCTTGATGAGGTACTCTGTTTCTACCTTTGATTGTGCTACCAGGATCCGGTAGCTTTGCCCGCCTACCTTTACCGAACTGATGAGCGCACGACCGGCCTCCATGTCGTCCTCATCTACCTCTTTATAAACGGTATCTAAAAATCTCCGTTTAATAACGTGTTTGCCAAGCGGCAAAAAAGTGATCTGCTGATGGTTCGATTCATATACATCGGGGAGTTTATGGTTTAGGCTTACATAGTTAAACACTTCATTTTCTTCCAGCACCAGGTCCTTATCAATCCGCTTGGTTAAAATATGGCTGATGGCATAATAGTATATGATACCGGTAACCAGCATAATGCCAATGGTGGCGGCAATATTAATGCGATTATACTTGTTAAGCAGTTTCATGCCTCGGTAAATTTATACCCCATGCCGTAAGCGGCCTGTATATAATCGTGTGCGCCGGCTTCTACCAGTTTTTTGCGGATGTTTTTAATGTGCGAGTAAATGAAGTCGAAGTTGTCGGCGATATCGATACTGTCGCCCCAAAGGTGTTCGGCAATGGCATTTTTAGATACCACTTTCCCTTTGTTCGCAATAAAATATAACAACAGTGAGTACTCTTTGCGGGTAAATTTTACAAAATTACCATTCACGGCTACCGTTTTCGCATCCAGGTCGATGCTCAGTTCATTAAATTTAAGCAGACTGTTACCGTTAAAAGATCTACGCCGCACAATGGCCGTAACACGCGATTTTAGCTCCGATAAATGGAAAGGTTTGGTAAGGTAGTCGTCGGCTCCGAGGTCTAAGCCCGTCAGCCTGTCGTCGAGGGAGTTTTTAGCGGATACGATAAGCACACCATCGTTATGCTGGTTGTTTTTTAGGTGTTTGATAATATCCAGCCCGTTACCATGCGGCAGGGTGAGGTCGAGGATGATGCAATCGTACCGGTACACACTTACTTTTGCAAGTGCCGAGGTGAAATCTCCCGCGGTTTCGCATACGCTGTCGCCCCCTGTAAAATAGGCCTCAATACTTTCCCGCAGCCCGGTTTCGTCTTCAATGATCAATATCTTCACCGTATAAAGTTAATAGTAAAAATTGTAGAAAACCTGTACAGTTGGTGTTGCCCTGTGCATTATTTAAGTAATTAATTTATAGCTGTGTTGAAAAACGCTTTAAAAAGTTTGTTTCAATACATAAGCGAAATTTTATTTGTAATAAATTGATTTATAAGTGGTTGGTTATTTTTAATCGACAGGATTTAACCGGCCGATATTTTTTATGAAATATCTTTTTACTATTTAGTGTGGTTGTGACAATTATTCTCTAATTTTATTTCGGTAATATTCCCCCGAATTGCCGATGCCAATTATACTATTATGAGACTTAAACTTTACGTATCCTGTGTATTGTGTATGCTGTGGCAACAGCAACTTTTTGCTCAGAAAGATGCCTATGAGTTTTCGCGTCTCGATATCACCAACGGGCTTTCAGACAACCAGGTTAACTGCATTTTTAAGGACGAAAAAGGCTTTGTATGGTTTGGCACCACATCGGGTCTTAACCGATACGACGGCTCCAAATTCAAAATATTTAAGCGCGATAATAAAAACACCAATTCGCTGGCCGAGAACCACGTGGTACGCATAGAGCAGGGCCCCGATAATAAATTATGGATTTTTACACATAGTAACCTAAGTATTTACAACCCCGAAACCGAAAAGATCTCCAACAATATTACCGCCGAAGCTTCCCTTTATAACATTTTTACCAGTTACATAACGCATGTGCGTAAAGATGCGGCAGGCAGATTTTGGTTTATTACCGATAATGCCGGGCTGTATTGCTATAACCCTGCCAACCGCAGCACATTTTTTTACAGCACCTTGCCCAGTTCCAAAGCCAGGCTTCACTCTAGCAATGTAATGGATGTGGTAATTACGCCGCAAAACAATGTTTGGCTGCTTTACAGCGATGCCTTTATGGAGGAATTAAATACGGGCACTAATAAAATTACCCGCCGTTACGATGGCTTTGCCAAAGCCAATAGCCTAAGGCCATCAAACTATACCCTGCTGCTTGACAATAAGAGTAACATCTGGATAAGTTCGGATGGTGCACCTATAGGCGCTTTTAGCTACAATACAATAACTAATTCCCTTACGCATTATAGTAAAGATACTCCACAGGCAAGGTTAAACTCCAACGTAATAAATAGTATTGTGCAGGCCGATGATAATAAAATATGGCTTGGCAGCGATCATGGCGGCGCTAACATTATCGACCCGAAAACCAACAAGGTGAGCTTTATTATGAGCAAACCCGATGACGCAAAATCGCTTAGCGGCAACAGCCTTAACCTTTATAAGGATAATTCGGGTATTATTTGGGCCGGCACTTTTAAACAGGGTGTAAACTATTACCATAGCGGTATAATGCAATTCCCGTTATTTAAACACTTTAGTAGCGACCCCAAAAGCCTGCCTTCCGGAGATGTGAATACATTTGCCGAAGACGATAAAAACAATTTATGGATAGGCACCAATAACAACGGGCTTATTTATTTCAACCGTGCTAATAATACATTTACCCAATTTAAGCACAACCCGGCAGATGCAAACAGTATAGCTAATGATATCATCATCAAGCTATATATAGACAAGCAGCATAAACTGTGGATAGGTACCTACTTTGGCGGGTTGGATTGTTACGATGGTAAAAGATTTACCCATTACCGCCACAATCCTAACGATCCCGGCAGTATAGGCGACGACCGTATTTATACCATTATGGAAGACCATAAAGGCGAAATGTGGGTGGGTACCTTCGCCGGCGGGTATAACGTTTTCGATCCTAAAACCAATTCATTTAAGCATCCCAAATATTCCATGAACTCGGAATATACAGCTATTATTTACGAGGATAAAGACAAAAATAAATGGATAGGGCGCGATAAAGGCGTTGATGTTATTGATTACAAAACCAATAAGGTAAGGCATTACCTGTCCCAACCTAAAAACCTGAATAGTCTGGTTGGTAATGATGTAAACGCCATTACACAAGATAAGCGCGGGTTGATATGGATAGGTACCAAAGATGGGTTGAGTATTTTAGATACCAAAACCAATAATTTCTTAAACATTGAGGAAGGTATAAACCTGCCGGCCAACAATGTATCGAACATTATAGAGGATAAAGAAGGTAAAATGTGGGTAAGCACCACAAACGGACTGGCAAAAATACAGCTTAGCCGGGTGGATGGTAAATATAAGTTCCGCATTAATAACTACAACGAGTTGGATGGGTTGCAAGGCAGGGCGTTCAATTTATATTCGGCATTGAGGCTAAAAAGCGGTGAACTTGTTTTTGGAGGTATAAACGGCTTTAATATCTTCGATCCGGCGATAGTAAATACCTTTAAACCTAAGCCTAACCTTATTTTTACCGATCTGCACTTTTTTAACAAAAGCGTAACCGTTGGCGATACTGTAAACGGAAGTGTAGTGTTAACAAAAGCCCTTTCGGAAACCAAAGAACTTACCCTGGCGCATAATCAAAACGTTTTTGATATTGAATTTGCGGCCTGCGATTATTTTAACCCCGATAAAATAAAATTTGAGTACAAGCTGGAAGGCTTTGATAAAGGCTGGATAACTGTTGCCGGCAATAACCGCAAAGCTACCTACACCAACCTGGATGGCGGCGACTACGTGTTTAAAGTACGTACGCAAAATGCAAGCCTGGATGATACTATCTCGCTTAATATTACGGTAAAGCCGCCATTTTTAAAATCGCCCGTAGCTTATGTAAGCTACATTGTTATACTGGTTGGCGGGCTGCTGTATATCCGCCACCGCGGCATACTTAAGTTGAAGCGGGAGTTTGATACCAGGCAGGCCAAAATGGAAGCCGAGCGTAAAATAGCGCAGGAGCGCGAAGAGGCCCGCCGGATGCACCAGCTCGATCTGATGAAGATAAAGTTCTTCACCAACGTAAGTCATGAGTTCCGCACACCGCTTTCGCTGATATTATCGCCTATTGATAACCTCATCAAAACAACCGAACGGCCCGAACAGCAAAACCAGCTGGTCACCATCAAAAGAAACGGCAAACGCCTGCTCAACCTGGTTAACCAACTGCTCGATTTCCGTAAGATGGAGTACAACGAGCTTAAACTGAGCCTGAAGAAAGGGGATATAGTTCAATTTATTAAAGAGGTATCATCCTCATTTAAGGATGTAGCACACCAAAAGCAGATCCAGTTTTTAGTAGAAAGCGATATATGCTCGTATGTGACAGATTTCGACCACGATAAGATAGAACGGATATTGTTCAATCTGCTTTCCAACGCGTTTAAATTCACGCCATCTGGCGGGCATATCAGCGTAATGCTGAGCATGGCGGGCATTAACGAAAGCCCGGGTGCGAAGAATGAATTGGAAATAAAAGTAATAGATACCGGTATAGGCATCCCGAAAGAAAACCAGGACAAGATATTTGAGCGGTTCTTCCAGGATGATATGCCCGAGAGCCTGCTAAACCAGGGGAGCGGTATAGGCTTATCTATTACCCGCGAATTTGTGAAGATGCAGGGCGGCACCATTGAGATAGAAAGTGAACCAGATTACGGCAGTTGTTTTACCATATCCCTGCCGGTTGGTAAGCAATCTGAGTTGAAGGATATAAAAGTTGTTGCCGACAACCAAACGCTGGAAAGTGAACCCACTATATTTAAAAACCCGGAGAATACACCGGGAGCAGGCAAAAAGCCAACCATTTTACTGGTAGAAGATAACGATGACCTGCGTTTTTACCTGAAAGATAACCTGAAGAACAGCTTCCACATTGTGGAAGCCGTTAATGGTAAGGATGGCTGGCAAAAGGCGCTGGCCATGCACCCAAAACTCATCGTAAGCGACATTAGTATGCCGGTGATGAACGGTATCGAGCTTTGCAAAAAAATTAAGGCGGATAGCCGTACTGCCGAGATCCCTGTAATATTGCTTACAGCCTTAGGTACCGAAGAAGAACAGCTTGCAGGCCTTGACAGCGGAGCCAACGATTACATTATTAAACCGTTCAACTTTGAGATACTGCTATCCAAGATCCATAATTCTTTACGGATGCAGACAACCTTCAAAAAAACCTACCAGAAACAAATAGAGGTAAATGCCAAGGGTATTACCGTGGTATCTGAAGATGACAAGTTCCTTAAAAACGCGTTTGAATACATTGAGTTAAATATCACTAATCTTAATTTTTCGGTAGAAGAGCTGGCAAGGCATTTAAACCTCAGCAGGGTATCGCTGTATAAAAAATTGCTCACGCTCACGGGCAAAACCCCGGTAGATTGTATCCGCACCATCCGTTTAAAACGGGCTGTGCAACTGTTAGAGAAGAGTAAGCTGAGTATAGCCAACGTAGCCTATGAGGTTGGTTTTAATAACGCGGCGTACTTTGCCAAGGTGTTCCGCGAGGAGTACGGTATACTGCCTTCAGAGTATATTGCAGAATTAAGGAATAAGGAAAAAGAAGCCGAGC
Source organism: Mucilaginibacter gilvus (assembly GCF_004054195.1). Lineage (GTDB taxonomy): Bacteria > Bacteroidota > Bacteroidia > Sphingobacteriales > Sphingobacteriaceae > Mucilaginibacter > Mucilaginibacter gilvus. The sequence goes on from NZ_SBIW01000012.1 coordinate 280,978, forward strand.
TGGTTTAATATTGGCCCCTCCTCGCTCATTCTTCGTGGTTTAACATTTGTTGCATAGATGTAATAAATAGTGTTATACATTTTTATCAAACCAAGCTAATTTTATAGCACGTTAAGTTTTACATTAGTGTATAGCTGAAACGTATAATAACACTCCTTCATCAATATGTTAGCATTTTTGTGGGGTTAGTTGGTTCAGTATTGGTAAATGGCGCCCTGCCTGAGAACGGGGCGCTTTTTTTATTTAAGGCCGTTTTATATTCGATATAAGCCTGCAGGGCGTATTAAATAGGAATCATATTAACGTTGTTAAGGCACAGCTACAGCATACACCAATTGTTAACCTGCCTTTGCCGGCATTAAGTATCCAATCTCCTGTTTTTCTTAAAAATACGCCCAATTCACTTTTTTTGGTACAAAATGATACTATTTTAACAGTATTTGACTCGTGATATACCCATTAACATTTGTTATATAAACGTTAACATTTGTGGTATCGATTCAATCGATTGTCTAATACTTTTACTTCTGATGATGAATGCCTTCTCCGTAGGCTTATGTTATCAACCACAACCAATTAAACTTTAGAAAAATTAAATGTATGATGAGAAAATTACAAATTAAAAATCTTGTAGTACTACTCTGCACCAGCTTAACGCTGTGCCTGATGAGTATGGCCGGTTATGCCCAAAGCCGGCAAATTACAGGTACTGTAACCGAAACAAATGGTTCCCCTATCCCTGGCGCAAGTGTTGGAGTTAAGGGTACTTCCATAGGTGTGGTAACTGATGTTACCGGCTCTTTTAAATTAGTGGTTCCGGCCACTGGTACGTTATCTGTAACTATTATTGGTTACGCCAGTCAGGAGATGACCCTGGGCAGCGGCTCTGTTTACAACTTCAAGTTAGCATCGAGTACAAGCGCGCTTAACGAAGTTGTTGTAATAGGTTACGGTACCGCAAAACGTAAAGACCTTACCGGATCGGTAAGTTCTGTTAGTGCCGAAACCATTGCTAAGGTACCCGTACCTTCATTGGAGAACGCACTGCAAGGCCGAGCTTCTGGTGTGCAGGTTACCAGTAATGACGGTGCTCCCGGCGGTAACACTACAATACTCATACGTGGTGTTGGAAGTTTGGCCAGTGGTGGTAACAACCCATTATATGTTGTGGACGGATACGCAATAGATGGTGGTATAAATAATATTAACCCCAGCGACATTGCTACTATCGATATATTGAAAGATGCATCTTCTACCGCCATTTACGGTGTAAGGGCTGCTAATGGTGTTGTTATTGTGACTACAAAAAAAGGCAGAAAAGACGGAGGTGTACAGGTTACTGTTGACGCTTACAACGCTTTTCAAACCAAGCCTAAACAATATAAGTTATTAAATGCACAGCAATGGGCTACACTGGCCAACGAAATTGCTGATGCAGATCCTCAGCACAACTTTCAGGAATTCCCTGCCTGGCGCGATCCTGCTTCGCTAACCAATGTAGACTGGCAAGATGCTATTTATCAGAGTGCCAAAACGCAAAATTACAGCTTGGGTATCCGTGGTGGTAACGAGAAAGTTCAGTCGGCTACCTCTGTAGGGTATTACGATCAAAAAGGTATTGTATTAAATTCGTTTTTTAAGCGTGTAACGCTGGGCTCGAATTTAGATTACCAGGCAACTAAATTTTTAAAATCGTCAACAAGCATTAAATACACTTACCAAAACTCAAACAACCCTTATGGTACCGGTGCTTTAGGTAATTTAACGCAATTGATACCAACGCTTGATGGTGGCAACAAACTAACTAATCAAATAAAAGACGGTAACGGTAACTATGGTTTTTATAACCCTTTAAATACTTATACCTCTAAATACAATAACCCGGTTTATTCGATAGAAAATAATCAGTACAAAAATATAGCTAATTTTTTACTGGCTAACACGTCGTTAGAAGCTACAATTATTGATGGTTTAAGAATTAAAACCTTCTTGGGTGTTAATAACAAAAGCTATTCGGGCTATTTTCTTCAGCCGGAAGACACCCGCGCGCAAACGCAATATGGGCCAGGTGCGGTACCGGGCAATGCTAATTACAATCAGCATATTAACAGTACGTTTGATTACACCTGGGAAAATACCATCGCTTATACCAAAACCTTTGGTGTACACAGCATAGATTTTGTGGGTGGCGTTTCTCAACAAGAGATTACTTATAGCTCTATGGGTGGCAGCGGTATCCCTCCAAATAGCTCCATACGCGATTTAGGCCAGGTTACCAACCTGCAGTTAGACAGATATGGTAACGGGGAAAGTATTTATGCATTACAGTCTCAATATGCAAGGTTAACCTACAAATTCACTGACAAATATTTAATTACAGGTACTGTAAGGCGCGATGGTTCGTCCAAATTTGACAAGGGTCATCAATACGGCGTATTCCCATCGGGTGCTGTTGCCTGGAAAGCCAAAGAAGAATCTTTCCTTAAAAATGTAAATTGGTTAACTGATCTGAAATTCAGAGGCAGCTACGGTAAGGTTGGTAATCAGGGTTCTATTCCGGGGTTCCAGTATCTTGCACTTTACGCGTCAGGCTCTGCAGCGGCTACCAGTGGAAACAACGGCTATCCGTTTGATAAAATTTTCCAGCCAGGTATTGTTCAAACTCAGCCAGCCAATCCTTTTTTGAGATGGGAAACTGATTATATGACAGATTTTGGTATGGACGCGTCATTTTTAAATGGTGAATTATCATTAACTGTCGACGTTTTCAAAAGGCGGTCTAAAGACTTCTTGTTAACACTTGCTGCTCCTGCTCAATCTGGTTATACGTTCTTAACCCGTAACGTAGGCAGTATGGAAAATAAAGGTTTAGAGGTTGCTTTGGCATATAATCATACTACCCGTGATTTCCATTACGGATTAAATTTAACCGTATCAGCTATCAGAAACAAATTAACTGAAATTGCTTCAGGTACTAACGCCGTAACAAATTTTGGTGGCTTAGGCTTAACAGGCATAGGTTGGTCTACCTTTACTCAAACCAACATTGGCCAGCCGGTAGGTGAATTTTATGGATATCAATCATTGGGCATTTTCCAAACTCAAGCCCAGATAGATGCTTTAAACGCATCGGCAGCAGCTAAAAACCCATCTAACCCTTTCTATCAAAAAACCGCCACAGCGCCGGGTGATCGTTACTTTGCCGATACAAACGGCGATGGACAAGTAACTCCTTCTGATCAGGTTAGCCTTGGCAGTCCTATGCCTAAGTTCTTTGGTGGTTTAAATATCGATTTATCATATAAGGCATTCGACTTTAATGCATATTTCTACGGAGTTTACGGTAACAAAATTCTTAACTATCAGCAAAGCTCGTTACAAAGCTTCCAAAACCGTGGTTTTGTGGGCGTAGAAAACGTTAGTTTAGAGTACTTCCAAAACCGTTGGACCACATCTAACCCGTCGAACGTGTTTTCAAGGGCAACTTATAATGATGATGCCATTGGCAGCAATTTACCATCAAGTGCATGGATAGAAAATGGTAGTTTCCTTAAATTGAAAAACGTTACACTGGGTTATACATTACCTAAATCGATTACCGAAAAAGCGTTATTATCTAAAGTTAGGGTTTACTTCTCAACGCAAAACCTTTTCACTATAACCAAATACAGTGGTTTAGATCCTGAAATTGGGGTTCAGAACGGAAACGCAACACAGAATGGTGTAGATAACGGTACATATCCCGGTTCGAGGTTTTACACCGTGGGTTTAAATGTAATTTTCAAATAAGAAGATAAAATATTAAAGACATGAAAATGAATAAGAAGAATATTGCCTTTATAGCCCTGCTTACCGCGTTGATAATGCCGGTGGGGTGTAAGAAGGATTTTTTGTCGAGGGATAGTAGCTTTCAGGCCACGGCAGATGCTACTTTCAGGAAATCAACAGATGTTGTTGCATTGGTTAACAGCATTTACGATGGTTATCAAAATAGCGACCTGCTGAAAAAATCTATCTGGTACTACGCCAATTTCACAACGCATGATTTTTACAATTATGGAGCGGATATTGCCTGGAACAATTACCAGATCAACTCAGATTTTGGTGCATTATCAACTTTTTGGAACAATGCCTTTATCACTATTGCACGTGCTAACGCTGCATTCAAAATTATTGCTACTGCAAAGGAGAATGGTGTTGTTACAGCTGCCCTTGCAGATCGCCTTACCGGTGAAGCTTACTTTTTACGTGGTATGAGTTACTACTATCTGGCAGGTTCTTTTGGCGGCGTACCATTGGAGTTAAAGTCAGAAACAGACGGTTTAACGCCACGCAGTTCTCAGGATGAAGTATTTAAACAAGTGGTAGCTGATATGAAACAGGCGGAAACGTTATTGGTATCTAAAGCAACGCTTGATAAAAAAGATCTGGGCCGTGCTACAAAAGGCTCTGCTTACGCTTATGAAGGTGCTGCGCAAATGTGGTTGAAAGATTACGCTGCTGCCCTTACAGCTTTTAACAGCACCGAGCTTACCAGCAATTACCATTTATTGCCAAACTTTGCCGATGTGCATGAATTTAGCAATCAAAATAATGACGAATCGATTTTCGAGGTACAATTTGAAGTATCGGGTTCCCAGAGCTGGGATGGCGGCTGGCAAAATGGCGGAGAAGTTGCCTGGATAGATGACTTTAGCTGGCCTGAAGAGATTTCTAACTTTGGTTACGATTACGCCAACCCGGGCTTGTGGTATTCTTACCAGGCAGGTGATAAACGGAAAGCACTTACCGTTTTAGGCCCCGGCGATCAGAATATAAGCCCTGGTATCATCGCTAAATGGGGTGGTATAAAAGGTTATCCTGCAGTAACGGGCGGCTTTGCAAATGGAGATGCTCGTTTCAAAGCCGATGACGGTACTATTATCAATACTTGCGGTACGTTAACCAAACCATGGTATGGTGTATCAGATCAAAAACGGTCTGGCTACTACAATGCCAAAAAATGGCGCGATCCGCAACTTACAGGCGGTACTGGTAGCCAAATCATATTTGGCTCACAAAACCAAATCCTGATGCGTTACGCGGAAGTACTGTTAAGCAGAGCTGAATGTAAAGTACGTACTGGTGACGTTGCCGGCGCAATGGCCGACCTTAAAATAGTTAGAGACCGTGCCTTTGGTGGTGTTGCACCTGCCGTAATGCAGGACGGCCTTACTTATGATGGTAAAGCGTCTACCCCAATAACCGATCCTTTGCAAATGGTATTGAGCGAATACAGACACGAATTAACCGCCGAGTATTCTGTTTTTTATGATCTGCGCAGGGCTGGCCCGGGTGTAGCTTCGGCTTTCATCAAAGCCGCTTACGGTACCGATGCAACTTCTACACCTCAGCCTTATCCGTATGGCCCAACAGCCGATGGTTTATTGCATGGTGTATGGAAAACAACCCTTCCGGAAGGACGCGATATTTTGCCAATTCCACAAGCTGCGATTGGTCTTAACCCAAATCTTACGCAGAATCCTGCGTATGGCAAATAATAGTATTTTAACTTTAAAAAAAGGCTTTCTCTGTACAGAGAAGGCCTTTTTTTGCTGCTGATAAAAAGTTCGTTGAAATGGATGTAAACCCATAAATTGTACATGCTTTTCAATCGATAACCTTAGGCTTACTATATGAGAATTTCTTACTATACAATAGTTCTGTTCTGTTTTGTTGGCTTGCTTTCCTGTAAAAAGAAAACGCAGTTTCAGCAAATATCTTCCTCTCATTCTGGCATCAATTTCAACAATAAAATAACCGAGAACGATTCCATAAACCCGCTCGACGTAGTAAACATCTACAATGGCGGCGGCGTTGGCATCGGCGATTTTAACAACGATGGCAAACAGGATGTTTTTTTCTCGGGCAACATGGTATCTAACCGCCTGTACCTCAATAAAGGCGATTTTAAGTTTGATGATATTACCGCCACAGCAGGCGTAGGCGGCAACGGGCGCTGGGGCCGTGGTGTAAGCGTGGTAGATATCAATAGCGATGGGTTGATGGACATTTACGTTTGTAACACCATTTACGCCGATTCTACCAGGCGATACAACTTTTTGTACGTTAACCAGGGGCTTGATAAGGACGGTACCCCTCATTTTAAGGATATGGCAAAAGATTACCACCTGCAAGCGGGTGTTGAATCTACCATGGCCAGTTTTTTTGATTATGATAACGACGGCGATCTGGATATGTACCTTACGGTTAACAATGCCAGCGCTCAATATAATCCTAACGTTTTTGGCTCTGCCGAAAGCCGCGGGCCACATAATGTTACAGGTAAGCTGTTTCGTAACGATTGGGACAACTTGCTAAAGCACCCCGTTTTTACAGATGTAACCGTAGTGGCAGGTGTTACCATAAGTGGCTTCGGGCACTCGGCATCTACTGTTGATTTTAACGGCGATGGATGGAGAGATATTTACGTATCCAACGATTTTATCTCCAACAATATCCTGTATATCAACAACCACGACGGCACCTTTACCGATCGATCTAAAGAATATTTTAAACACACCTCCTTTAACTCAATGGGGCAGGATGTGGTAGACATTAATAACGATGGCTTGCCAGATGTGGTGGAACTGGATATGAACCCCGAGGACAACTACCGTAAAAAGATGATGCTGGGGCCAAATAACTACCAGCTTTTTCAAAACTTCGACTTGTTTAGCACACAGTACCAATATGTGCGCAATACCCTGCAATTAAACCAGGGCCCGCGCCTGGGGCAGCAAGGTGCTATTGGCGCGCCCACCTTTGCCGATATAGGTTTCCTGAGCGGAATAGCGCAAACCGACTGGAGTTGGACACCGCTCATTACCGATTTTAATAACGATGGTTTCAGGGATATGATCGTAACCAACGGTTTCCCAAGGGATGTATCTGACAGGGATTTCATGACCTACAGGCAGCAAGCCTACGCCATAGCTTCTAAGGAAACTGTTTTAAATCAAATTCCGGAGATTAAAATACACAATTATGCTTTCGCCAATAATGGCGACCTTACTTTTAAGGATGTTAGCATGGATTGGGGCTTATCGCTGCCAACTTTTTCTAATGGTGCAGTTTACGCCGATCTGGATAACGATGGCGCGATGGACATGGTTGTGAATAATGTTAACGATGAGGCGTTGGTTTATCGCAACACCTCAAGAGATGAGGAAAAAGACCTGGGCGGTTCGCACTACCTGCAACTAAACTTTAAGGGCGATAAGTTTAATTTGAACGGGTTGGGCACTTTGGTAAACATCTACTACAATAAAGGCAAGCAGCAGTTTTATGAGAACAACCCTTATCGCGGATACCTTTCTTCTGTGGAGAACATCGCCCATTTTGGATTGGGAAAAGTGGATAAGGTGGATTCGGTGATCATAACCTGGCCAAATGGCAAAAAGCAAAAACTACTTAACGTAAAAGCTGACCAAAATTTACAAGTAAGCATTGCCAGCGCTGTAGAAGCCAAACCGGCGGTACAGCCATTGCTTGCCGTAAATGCCTTATTCAAGGAAATTACAGATTCGGTAGGCGTTCACTTTTTACACAGCGATGCTAACTTCATCGACTTTAATATTCAAAAACTATTGCCGCATAAGCTCTCAGAATATGGCCCGGCTTTAGCAGTTGGCGATATTAATAACGATGGCCTGGACGATATGGTTATCGGGGGCGACTCTTACAACCAGGCGCAGGTTTTTATGCAACAAGCTAACGGTAAATTCAGCCGGCGCGATTTGCTGCCCGTAAAAACTTTTACACCTATACTTTTTAAAGATACGGGCCTGTTACTTTTTGATGCCAATGGCGATGGTAAACTTGATCTTTATATGGCCAGCGGCGGTTACGAAATTGCCCCGAACGACCCAAAATACCAGGACAGGCTGTACCTTAACGATGGCAAAGGCAATTTTACCTTAGCAGCGGATGCTATCCCTTCAAACTTTACAAGTAAGTTATGCGTACGTGGCTTTGATTATAATAAAGATGGTAAACTGGATCTGTTCGTATCGGGCAGGGTAAAACCATGGGAATACCCCAAGCCGGTATCAAGTATTATTTTGCGGAACGATAGCCAAAACGGCAAGGCCAAGTTTACGGATGTAACCACGGAGGTTGCCCCGGCCCTAAAGGATATAGGTTTGGTTTGCGATGCCACCTTTACCGATTTTGATAACGACGGCTGGCCCGATCTGATGGTGGCCGGCGAGTGGATGCCAGTCACATTCCTCAAGAACAATCACGGTAAGTTTGAAAACATAACCGCTAACACCGGCATTGCCGATAAGTTAGGCTGGTGGAATTCCATCGCGGCGGGTGATTTCAGGCACACCGGGCGTACCGATTATATTGTGGGTAACGTTGGCCAAAACAGCCTGATGCAGCCAACCAACCAATACCCGATCTATATCACCGCAAACGATTTTGATAACAGCAAAATTTACAGTGCCGTTCCATCAATATTTTTTAAGGATAAGGATGGCGTTAAAAAGGAATTTCCGGTAGAGGGCCGCGATGACATGCTGAAGCAAATGATCAGCATGAAGAAAAAATATACCAATTACAAATCGTACGCGGCTGCTACTATGGACGAGCTGTTTACGCCCGAACAGCGGAAAGGGGCTTTACGCTTAAAGGCCAATATGTTTAAAACGAGTTACTTGCGCAACGATGGCAATGGCAAATTTACCATGATACCAATGCCTGTTGAAGCACAGGTATCAGTTATAAACGGTATGGAAACCGGCGATTTTGATGGCGACGGTAACCTGGATGTAGTGATGAACGGTAACGATTATGGCTCGGAAGCGGCCATTGGCCGTTACGACGCTTTAAACGGCCTGATGCTGAAAGGCGATGGCAAGGGAGGGTTTAAAGCGCAAAGCATTTTGCAGAGCGGCATTTACATCCCTGGTAACGGTAAGGCACTGGTGAAACTGCGCGATAACAAGGGGCAGCTACTGCTCGCCGCGAGCCAGAACAAGGATTATTTGAAGCTTTTTAAATTGAAAAGTAGCACACGCAACGTCCCCGTAGCATCCAATGATGCTTATGCAATCATCACTTATAAAAACGGGAAGACCGAAAAACAAGAGTTTTACTACGGTTCGTCCTTTCTTTCGCAATCGGCAAGGTTTCTCACCCGAAGCCCAAACATGCAAAGTGTAATTATTTATGATAATATGGGGCATAAAAGTACTGTGAATTAAGCAGGGCAATCGATTGTTATTATATTTGTACAAACCAAAATCAAAACTACAGCAGCCCTCATTAACGGGTATTGCTTAACTAACTAAAATGGATAAGAAAATTCACACCGCCGTTGGCATGGTGTTGCTGCTCGCCTCGTCATTTGATGCGCGGCTTGCCAATGCGCAGGCGCTCAACAGCCAAGTAGCACTAACCGATCTGTCGGTATTTGCTGCTCCGCCAAAAAATTGGGAAATAGATGGCAGTTTGCATGCCGATTTAGAAAAGCCCAACACATTTGCCTTAACCAATGGAACCGGCATATTGGTAAACACCGTGGACGAGAAAAACCCGGGACACGATCTTTACTTCAACCTGCAGCACGGCGATATAGACCTGGAGATGGATTACACCATGGCCAAGGGAGCAAATTCGGGTATCTACCTGCAGGGCCGGTACGAAATTCAACTGCTGGATAGCTGGGGTACGGTAAATCCCAAATCGAGCGATAACGGCGGCATTTACGAACGCTGGGACGAGAGCAAACCCGATGGCATGAAAGGCTATGAGGGCCATTCGCCAAGGCAGAACGCCAGCCGGGCGCCGGGTTTATGGCAGCATATACGCATTTCGTTCCAGGCACCAAAGTTTGATGACAAGGGTGTGAAAATAGCAAATGCCAAAGTGCTTTATATTTGGCTTAACGGCGTGCTGATCCAGGAAAATGTAGAATTATCCGGCCCAACCCGTGGTGCTTACGATACCAAAGAAAGCGCGCTCGGTCCGCTCCGCTTACAGGGCGACCACGGCGCGGTAGCGTTTAAAAACATCAGCTACACCAACTTTAACAAACCCCATCCAACGGTATCCGATCTTAAATACACGGTTTACAAAGGCAACTTTGCCGAAGAGCCCGATTATAAAACCTTAAAACCAGAGGCTCAGGGCGCAACGCCTATGCTAACCTCCAACGAGGTAAAGCTGGCCAACGAGTTTTTGCTGAAATACACCGGCACTATTCATATTACCGAAGCAGGCGAGTATGCCTTTAAGTTAAGCGTACCCGGTGGTAAAGGTGCCCTTCGTATTAACGGCGCACCCGCGGTTACAGCAGGCGGCTTCAGAGGCACAGGTACAGTACAATTACCCGCAGGCGATCTTCCTTTCGAAATGTCCTACATTAAGAATGTAGACTGGGCGAAAGCGGCTTTAGGGCTAACGGTATCTGGTCCGGGTGTAAGGGAATACTTGTTGAGCGATGCGAATGTAAGCTCTAACGATGCGGTGGACCCTATTCTGATCAACGCTACGGAAAACGCCATCCTCCGCAGTTTTAGCGATCTGCCGGGAGGCATCCGTGTAACACACGGGATAGACGTAGGCAGTACCGAACAACTACACTACACTTATGATGCCGATAAAGGCATGATCGTGCAGATCTGGCGCGGTGGTTTCCTGGATGCTACCCCTATGTGGCACGAGCGCGGCGACGGTTCATCTAAACCTGCCGGTTCTGTCCAATATTTTGGCAAACCAGCACCCGGCATAGCTAAATTAGCCACTGCCGAAGCAGCCTGGCCGGCAGACACCAACGGTACAGCTTACAAACCCAAAGGCTACACACTGGATGCCGATGGCCGCCCAACATTTAAATATATGCTTTACGGTGCTGCCGTTAGCGATGTAAGTACTGTAATAGCAGGCGGCGAGGGGCTTCATCGCGTGGTAACCATTGCCACCCCGGTAGCCGGGTTAACCATGCGCCTGGCACAGGGTGCAAAAATAGAACTGCTTAAAAACGGGTTCTATACTATCGACGATCAGTACTATATCCGTTTAGATGGAGGCGGCGAGGGGAAACCAATTGTACGCACTTCGGGCGGGATGCAGGAACTTATCATCCCCGTCAAACAAAAATTAACCTATTCTATCATTTTTTAAGAACAGGACATGAAGAATTTAGTAAAGCAAACGATAAGCAGGTTAATACTTTTTGTAAGTGTAATTACTGCCATAATGGCGACGACTCAGCGTGCATTAGCACAGGCCGAATCGCCAAAAGAGGACGACTTTTTTAAGATCATGAAAGTGCCTGCACCCGAGGGTACCATACTGGAGGTTGGCGGTTTATGCACCCTGCCAAATGGCAGCCTTGCGGTAACCACCCGCCGCGGCGATATTTTTATTGTAGAGAATCCAACCAGTCAGCATCCCTTCTTCCGCAAGTTTGCATCGGGATTACATGAGGTTTTGGGGGCGGCTTATAAAGACGGTGCCTTGTACGTAGTACAACGCGGCGAGCTAACCAAACTGGTGGATACCAACATGGATGGTAAGGCCGATGTATTTGAAACCATTTACGCCTGGCCATTATCGGGCAACTACCACGAATACAGCTTTGGGCCAAAGATTGCGCCGGACGGTTCTTTCTTTGTAACCCTAAACCTCGGTTTCCCGCCGGATTGGTGGCATCCTAAAAGCTTTGTGCCTTACCGCGGCTGGGCTTTAAATATTAAAGAAGATGGCACCGTTACGCCATGGGCAGCGGGTTTCCGTTCGCCATGCGGTATCAGTATGATTGATGGTGAACTTTGGTATAGCGACAACCAGGGCGACTGGGTTGGATCGGGCAGTATTATGCCGGTAAAAAAAGGTGGCTTTATGGGGCACCCGGCCAGCTTGGTATGGACAGGTCTGCCAAACTCTCCATTAACGCTTACGCAAGAAAAATTCTTTGCTACCAATAATCCGCGGATAGAATTTGACAAATACGGCCAGCCGTTTAAACCTCAAAACATCGTTAACGAGAAATTTAAAACCGAGTTTGAAGCTAAGAAAGAAATTCCCGAGTTACAGCTACCCGCTGTATGGCTGCCGCATGGCATCCTGGGTATTTCCAATTCCGAAATTGTAAAAATACCCGAAGGTGCATTTGGTCCGTTCTCGGGGCAGTTGCTGGTGTGCGACCAGGGACAGAGCATGGTAGACCGTGTTTTCCTGGAGAAAATAAACGGAGAATATCAGGGTGCCGCATGGGCGTTCCGCAGTGGTTTTCAATCGGGCATTGTGCGTTTGGCCTGGTTGCCAGATGGCTCACTGGCAGCGGGTGAAACTAACCGTGGCTGGGGTTCGGCAGGGGAGGCCACTATGGGCTTGCAGCGTTTGATCTGGAACAATCATATCCCGTTTGAAATGCGTGCCATACGTGCCCAGCCGGATGGTTTCGAGATTGAGTTTACAAAGCCTGTTGATAGGAAAGTAGCAGAGGATATCGCCTCGTACTCGGTAGAAAGCTACATTTACAAATACCATGGCGTTTACGGTAGCCCGCCGGTGAACACGGCGAAATGCCCCATCACTGGTGTTAAAGTATCTGAAGACGGGCTAAAGGCTCGTATTGTGGTAAGTAACCTGCGCCGGTATTACATCCATACCATTACGCTTGATGGCATGCGCGATAAGGAGAACTATTTTAACCTGGTTCACCCAACCGCCTACTACACCCTCAACAATATCCCCGAAGGGAAGAAGCTAAGCATGACCGAAGTAAGCACCAAAAATTCGGTTAAAGCGGCTGTAGCTGTTAAACCTGTTGCGGTAAAAGGGGCGGCTAAAACCACTGCGGTTGCCCCTGCAAAAGCGCTGACCTATGAGGATGTAAAACCTTTATTGGCTAAAAACACCTGTTCGGCTTGCCATAACCCTAACACCAAGCAGGTAGGGCCGGCTTTTAAGGATGTGGCCAAACGTAACTATAGCGTAGCGCAAATTATGGCACTCATCAAAAATCCTAAGCCCGAGCATTGGCCGGATTATTCTACGCCAATGCCGCCGATGCCGCAGGTTGCCGAGCAGGATGCCCGTAAAATTGCAACCTGGATAAGGACGTTGAAATAAGCAAAACGAGAAAAGATACTAACAACATTGAACATGAAATACTTTTTTATAGCAACAACATTGCTTGTGAGCGCAACCTTAAGGGCTACCGCCCAAACCGCCAAGCCCGAGGATACTGAGTTTTATACCCCCGTACCGGCGGTGGTTAGTCCTGGCAAATCTTCAAGTGATGCACCTTCGGATGCCATCGTTTTGTTCGGCGGTAAAAACCTGGACGAATGGGTATTGGTAAACGATTCTACCGCTACCAAAAAGTGGCTGGTCAGCGGGGGCGCTATCACCGTAGATAAAAAAGCGGGCGATATTCAAACCAAGCGGAAGTTCACCGATTTTCAGCTGCATATTGAGTATCGTATCCCTGCCGATATTGAGGGCAGCGGACAGGCACGCGGTAACAGCGGTATCTTTTTAGCCGCCCTGCCTTGGGGTGCCGGCGGTTACGAACTGCAGGTATTGGATAATTACAACAACAAAACTTACACCAATGGCCAGGCGGGTAGTATGTATAAACAATCGCCACCATTGATGAACGCCTGCCGCAAACCCGGGGAATGGAACACCTATGATGTGGTATGGGCGGCCCCCCGCTTTAACGAGGATGGCACCGTGAAAACGCCTGCCCGTGTAACAGCCATCCATAACGGCGTATTGGTGCAAAATAATTACGAACTGAAAGGTGATACCCCTTACATCGGCGCGCCAAAGTACCGCAAGCACGGTGCCGCGCCTATTAAACTCCAATCGCACGGCGACCCGAGCAAACCGATCAGCTACCGCAATATTTGGGTGAGAAGTTTGTAAGTACTCATAGATATTTTAAATCGAGAGGGGCTGTATGATCTTAATTTTGATACGGTCCCTTTGTTGTTTTTTGGCTGCCTGAATATCACCAAAAAACAACAAAAAGTGTTCACGCGCGCACAGGTGAACACCGTGAACATTTATAAAAAACTCATAATCAGGTGTTTGAAAATTGCGGTGTGGTGTCAATATTGTGTCACCACCAATTTGCTCTCTTTTTCCTGATTCCTGCCTTTTACTCTTGATTCTCTACGTCAACCCTATCTTCTTATTCACCACCTTCAACCATTGCCGGGCCATCAGTTCGTGCCCGGCGGGCATGGGGTGGATACCATCCCAGATCCAGTATTCTACGGGCGCTTCGGCCAACGCATCGTTAAAGGGCTGCTGCAGGGGCACAAAAACGGCGTCGAATTCCCGAGCCAATTTTTTGGCGATGGTCTGCCTTTTGGCAACTTCTTCGGTCCATTGAGAAAAATTGGCATTCACGCGGGCACCAGGTAACATAAAAGGTTCGCAAATGATGAGCTTGATATTGGGCAGGGCATCTTTGGTTTGCTTCAACAGGGCGCGATACCCGGTTTCGTAGTTTTCGGCGCTGTAGTTTTTATCACCATTTATAAAGGCCAGCACATCGTTCACGCCAATTAAGATGCTGAGCACATTGGGCTTAAGCGCCAGCGTATCGGTTTGCCAGCGGGCGGCAAGGTCGGTTACTTTGTTGCCGCTGATGCCACGGTTGTAAAAATGGAATTTCTTTTCAGGGTGATCGTACCATAGCCTGCTGGCCAGCAGGCAGGCGTAGCCATGGCCCATTACGTGGTTCCAGTCGTTATCGCGGGTGCGATTGCCATCGGTGATGGAATCGCCCTGGAACAGGATCACCGCGTCTGTTCCTATCTTTTCGGCGGTAAGGGCATCAGCTTTAAGCATCCCCGGAATAACGGTAGCGGCGGCCCCCATGAGCGTAGTTTGTTTGATGAACGAGCGGCGTGAACTATTGGCCATAATAGAATTGAATTTTCATCAATGTATAAAGAAAACGCGAAAAGCTTGCCTGTTTTTTCTGATTTATAATCCCGCCATAAATGCCTATTTTGTTGGCTTAAGGTAAATGTATATGAAAACCAGCCGGCCATTTTTGTTATTGTTTGTGTTATTAGTATCAACTGGCACTTTTGCCCAAAACCGCGACATTAGTTACATGAGCGCCGGCGGTAAATTGCGACCACTGCAGGCCATCATGGATATCCGCCATTACACCTTGGCGCTGAATGTGGATATCCCCAAAAAAAGTATCGACGGCTATGCCGAGATAAACCTGCTGCTTAGCAAAACCACCGATACCTTACTGTTCGACCTCGTGCATCTTCTTCGAGTAAGCAAAATAATGGTTGATAAAAAAGACGCCGGTTTTCAACAAAAAGGCGATTCTATTTTTATAATCAGCAATAAAGGTTACAAGGAAGGGAAGCACACTATCCGCATTAATTATGGTGGCGAACCGCCTGTTGCCGTAAGGCCACCATGGAAGGGTGGTTTCACCTGGACAACAGATAAAGCCGGTAACCCCTGGGTGGTGATCAATTGCCAGTTGGAAGGTGCAAAGGTGTACTTCCCGTGTAAAGACCATCCCAGCGACGAGCCAAACGAAGGCGTAGACCTTTTCGTCACCATCCCCAAGGGGCTTTCGGTAGCAGGTCCGGGCCTGTTGCAGGGCGTTGAAAACGGCGCCAACAACCGCGCAACCTGGCACTGGAAAACCAACTACACCATTAGCAACTATTGCGTGGTTTTTAATATTGCCAAATACAAAGTGTACAGCCGCCCTTATACCACCGTAGGAGGACATACTGTGCCTATCCAGTTTTATGTTTTAGAAGAGGATACCGCGCACGCGGAACATGTACTTGATATCCGCGCACGCGATACCCGCATACTGGAAAAATATTTTGGCGAGTACGCCTGGTTTAAAGAAAAGATTGGTATTGCCGAGGTACCAAACCCCGGTATGGAACACCAAACCATGGTAACCTATGGCGATAAATTTAGGTATGATAAATACCCGGGTGGGCTGGATTACTCGGCCAACCTGTTCCACGAGTTTGGGCACGAATGGTGGGCCAATAAGGTTACCAATAAAGATTGGGCGCACATGTGGATCCAGGAGGGCATCAATACCTATGCCGAGGCCTTGTTCTTTAAAGAGACGTTGGGCGAAGCTGCTTACGATTCGGTGATCATTTCCCAGCGCGCGGGCATCCGCAACCAGCAGCCGGTTGTAAAAGCCGAGGAGATGGGTATGGCCGAAGTTTACAACGGCGATATTTACAACAAGGGGTCTTTTTTTATGCATACCCTACGGCATGTACTGGGCGACAGTGTGTTTTTCCCCGCGCTGAAAAAATTTGTTACCGATGTGAAATATCCGTATAATCAGTTTTTTGTGACGCAGGATGTGCAGGACTTCTTTAACAAAGAAAGTGGCTGCGACCTGAGCCCACTGTTTAATTTCTATTTACGCACTACCAACACCATGGATTTTGAACTCAAACGAACCCGGCCCGAGATCTACATTCTTAGCATAAAAAATAGCCCCATGGATTTGCCACTGGATATTTTAACCGATCAGGGAATCATCCATACCATTATATCTGCCAATAAAAGCACGCCTTTTAAAATTGTAAGCAAAACCCAGCCGGTGGTGGATCCGAAGGGATGGTATTTTAAGAAGGTAATTATGCAGTGAAAGGCCAGATAGCACAATAGTTGATAATTCCGAATTACACTTCATTATTCGACATTGCGCATTCGATATTTAAAATCCTAAAGGTACAATTGCACCATCTGCCGCCAATATCGCGGGCGATGGGCATAGTTATCCCAAATGTAAAATTCGTTGTTTACGCCCTTGTCCCACAGCAGGCGGCTAACTTCCTGGTTGTTATGCAGAAATGGGTCGGTTTGGCCTACGACCAAAATAATGTTCAGCTTGCGCATCTCATCTAAACTGCTGTATTCGTTTATGTTGGCTATGTATTGCCGCGGCATGTTAAAGTATACATCATCGTTATGGTAACCGTCGAAGAGGTCGTTAAAATTGTCAATTTGCTGGGTGAGGTCGTACCTGCCGCTCATGCTTACTACCTTTTTAAAAATATTCGAATGTTTTAAGGCAAGGTTCAACGCATGGTAGGCACCCATGCTACAGCCGGCAACTTCAAAATAGCCTGCGTTGTTTTTTTGCCTCATTAAGGGCACTACCTCGTTCAGAATGTATTCCTCGTACTGCAAATGCCGTGCAATACGTACCGCGGGGTGCGCCCAGTTATTGTAAAAGCTTTCCGCATCTACGCTGTCTACGCAAAAAAGCTGTAGCTCACCGTTGTTTATTTTGTGCCGCAGGGCCTCTACAATACCCCAATTCTCGTAATCGTAAAAGCGGGCCATCCGGGTGGGGAAAAACAGCACCGCGCGACCGCCATACCCGAAAATTAGAAGCTCCATGTCGCGCTGCAACCTGGGGCTGTGCCATTTATGATATTCCCTGTTCATTCCACCATGTATTGCGGGCCGAAATATCTTAAACGGATGTTACTTTAAAATAAACACGCGGTTAAGTGTTAATAATAATTTTGTTCTTCACCACTTCGCTCCAAAGTTGGTAACCGGCTTCGCTCAAATGCAGGGCATCACCAGTGAAAAATACTTTTTGGGGGTAGCCCCCAGCATCCAGCATTTTCTTAAAAACATCTATAAACTGCCAGTTATCGCCATCTTTAATAATTTGATTTTCGATGAGATTATTGGTGTATTTAAACTGTTCGGCCATGCCCCAGCGGGCGACGC
Source organism: Mucilaginibacter gilvus (assembly GCF_004054195.1). Taxonomy (GTDB): domain Bacteria; phylum Bacteroidota; class Bacteroidia; order Sphingobacteriales; family Sphingobacteriaceae; genus Mucilaginibacter; species Mucilaginibacter gilvus. Next base: position 298,756 of record NZ_SBIW01000012.1, read on the forward strand.
TCGGCTTAAGCGAAATGAAATAACAGGGGATATCTCCAAAGCGCTGGCTTGCTTTTGTAACCAGCTGCTGAAAAAAAATAAATACTTCCTCCGGGTGCCTGCCATCGCCCAGGTCGTTATCGCCGGCATAAACCACCAGCCTTTTTGGCTTGTAATTTACCATCACCCTATCAAAAAACCATACGCAGGCCGCCAGGGTAGACCCTCCGAACCCCAGGTTAACGGGTTTTAGGTCTTTAAGGTCATTGTAAAGTGTTGTCCATAAGCGTATTGACGAACTACCATAGAAGATGGTTTCGGCGCTTTGCGCCAGTTGTATGCTGTCTTTTTCAAGGCGTTTTACCTCATCTTCATACCAATACATCCGTGTTGTTTATTAATAGGGTATAGCATAACAGCAATAACCATAGTGCTTTCAAACCTAAAAATTCTTTGTGTTGTTTGCGATAACCGCGCCTTTAATTTATGTTACTAAATTGTTTTTGCCGCCCGGTAACATTAAAGGGCTATTGCTTTAATGCCTCAAAATATTATTTTTGTTTCACAATCTATACCGAATGGAAAAAAAAGATACGGGGTACGCTACTCATTTAACGCAGTCGGAACTACCCGTTTTCTTTTTGCAATTGGGCGCAAATACCAGTTTGTTTTTTGGGCATGTACTTAAACAGGCTGCGCTTTCTCATGGGCTCAACAATGTGTATGTGCTTACCGATACCAATTTTGACGACTACAGCAAATACAATTGTATCGATGTTTCGGGGTATATCAATGGCGTAAAAGAATTTGATAAGGTTTACCAGCATCATTCTATTAACCCCTATTTTTTTGAAAAGGCCTGTTTCGACAGGTGGTTCATCATTAACGATATTGTAAAAGAGCTGGGTATCAGTTATTTTGTACATGCCGATTGCGATGTGCTGATATTGCAGAACCTTATCCCCGTTTTCCAAAAATTTATAAAGGGGAAGTACGATGGTACCATGATGTTTTTTGAGCTGGGCGAAAACAGCGTAACATCGGGCCATACCTCGTTTTGGAGCGCTAAACTTATTAATGATTTTTGCGAATTTGTATTGGCAAAGTACGCCAACAGGCCGGCTTTTGACAAAATGCTGAAAGACACGCTTGCTGGCAAATTCCTCGATAACAAAAACGTATCAGACATGATCCTACTGGATGTTTTCCGTACCGAGATAAAACCCAATACGCTAAACCTGCTTTCGTTGGAGACGGAGGGTATCAGTTTTGATTTTAATGCCAACGTGCCTTTCAATGGCTGCACCTATTATTTTGAATGTACTCCCGATACCCGGATAAAAAAGATGACAAAGCGGAAAGACGGCCTTTACGGCAAAGTTGCGGGGGTACAGGGCGCGCCGATTTATTCAAAGTTTTACACGCTGCACTTCCAGGGGTATTTAACCAAAACGCTTATACCGCTGCACACCAGCGCGCAAAGCGCCGCGGAAGGGCTGTCTTATTACCTGTCTGCAAAATCTCATAACCTGGTTCGCCGGGCAAAATTGTATAAGAATAAAGTTAGGGACCGGGTGAGAAAATTAATTAAAAAATAAAGTAAATTAGCAACAAAAAGACACCTGTTTTGGTGGCCGATGAGTAATTTGTTGATTTAATAGTTTTTAGGATATATTTAATTTTTTTTTTATTATTTTTAGAAAATGAGTCGATTATATTAAAAAAGTAAAATAATATTGCACAATAATTTTTAAGTTTGCAAAGGTTGCAATTATTTTACCTGATATAATAGCTCCGCTGCTGTGATATTTATGAAAAAAAACTACTCCACCTTTCTTGCCATTTTGCTGACCTTTTTGGCAATATCTTCTTTAAATTCATGCGTGAATGCCAAGAAGCTTGCTTACTTTACTAACCTGCAAAAAGACAGCACCGCCACTATAGACGAGCAAAGGCTGCAAACCAAAATAAACGTAAGTGATATCCTGCAGATCAATATTTCTACGCCCGATGCTATCACCACCGCCATATTAAATTCATCCACGGCCATTAATACTGGCCAGGGTGGTGTGAGCGGTTACCTGGTTGATGAGACAGGCTCTATAAAACTGCCGCTAATTGGTTCGGTAAAAGCAGAAGGCTTAACAAAAATTCAGCTGGCAAGCTCTATTACCGAAACATTGCTGAGCAAGCAACTTGCAAAAGTGCCTATAGTTAACGTGCGTATAGTGAACTTTAAGGTAACCATATTAGGCGAGGTGTCCAGACCGGGCGTTATACCGGTACCAAACGAACGTATTACCTTACCCGAAGCACTGGCTTCTGCCGGCGATCTTACGGCCTACGGAAAGCGCGACAACGTGCTGCTGATAAGGGAGGTTGATGGCAAGCGCATTACCAAACGCTTTAGCCTTAACCAAAGCCAGTTGTTTGATAAAGATATTTACAACCTTCAAAATCAGGACATAGTTTACGTGGAGCCAAACAGCGCGAAAGCTGCCTCTGCCGACCGTACTACCCAACTGATCCCATATTTCTTTAGTGCTGCGTCGCTTTTGATAGTGATATACTTACAGTTTATTAAAAACTAACATTTCTTCCTGTTAATGAAAAATACTGCTCAGTCTACCAATGTTACCAATCCATTTGAGGGTACTACCTCAAAAAACGCAGTAAGTGCAATTGCATTCAGGTATTTGCCTTTCTGGCCCATATTTGTATTTACAATTGTAATGTCGCTGTCGGTAAGTTATTTCTATATCCATTACCAAACCCCCATTTACGAAGCAGGCTCCACTATATTGCTGAAAGATTCGAGAGGGGCCGATGGTGCCAATGTATTGGAAGCGCTGGGTCTTACTAATGGTTCTAAAACGGTAGAGAACGAGATAGAGGTTTTAAAATCCCGCGTTTTGATGGAGCAGGTTGTTAAAGACCTGGGCTTATACGCGCAGGTTTATAACAAGGGCACCTTAAGGGATATCCTCATCTATCCAAACCCCGTTAAATTTATAGTGCTCAACCCCGAAGACCTTAAAAATTCTCCCAATTTGCCTATCTCTTTCGAGTATGTGCCAACTCATAACTACATCACTATATCGGGCAAAAAATATGCGTTGGGGGCTCCCTTGCATACGCCATACGGAGATTTTATAATTAACCCTGTAAAAACAGGTACAGCAGTATCCAACCAAAGTTTTAAAGGCGAATATTATTTACAAATACGTACTATCTCAACTGCCGCTAAGTTTACACAAAGCGCGCTTACTGTTGCATCGGCTGCAAGGCAGTCGTCATTAATTGCTCTTAAACTGGTAGACCAGGTGCCGGTACGGGCCGAGGATATTTTGAATCAACTGGTTAAAGTTTACAACGACGCCGGCGTTACAGAAAAAACGCAAACCGCATTAAATACCCTCAACTTTATCAACGATAGGTTGGTGTTGGTAACCAAAGAGCTCTCGGGCGTGGAGACCGAGATGCAGGATTACCGTACTAGCCAGGGCATTGTAGACCTCTCTACCGAAGGAAGAAACTTTATAGACAACGCCCGCCAGAATGTTACCCAACTGGCGCAGATCCAAATTCAGTTGGATGTACTTAGCCAGATAGAGAAATACATCGTGCGTAAAGGCAGTAACTCTGGTACGGTACCTTCCACCATGGGTATCTCTGATCCTATTTTGCTTCAGTTGCTTGATAAACTGTATTCTGCCGAGCTTGAGTTATCAAACTTAAGACAAACCGCCGGTGAGAACTCGCCGCCAGTAGCCGCAGTACAAGAGCGTATAAACCAAATAAAACCAGGTTTATTAGAAAATTTAAACGCCCTGCGGCAAAACTTGGTTACCACACAAAACCGGTTAAAGGCCGAGGGTGGTATCAACTCATCCCAGTTAAGGGGAGTGCCGCAAAAGGAGCGTAAGTTTTTAGAAATAAGTCGCCAGCAGGCCATTAAAAACAATATTTACACCTTACTGCTTACCAAGCGTGAGGAAGTTGCGCTATCGCGCGCGGCAGCCGTTGCCGATAGCCGTATTGTTAATTACGCCGAAGCCAAGGGTACCCCTGTAAAGCCAATACCGCTTAATATTTACCTGGTAGGTTTATCTGTTGGTGTTATTATAGGTATTGTATTTGTTTTAGTAAGAGAGCAATACAACCAGGAAGTGCTTTTCCGTACGGAAATTGAGAGGAAGACCGATGCAACCGTACTGGCCGAAATATTACATGATGATAGCGGCGAGACCCTGGTTATTAAAGACGGCAGCCGAACGGTAATTGCAGAGCAATTCAGGGCGCTGCGTACATCGCTAAACTTTATTGGCATCCAGGGCGATAAAAAAACTATCCTGGTAACATCATCCATCTCTGGTGAGGGTAAGAGTTTTACGGCTATTAACCTCGCGGTAAGTTTGGCCCTAACAGGCAAAAAGGTGGCCATCCTCGAGTTCGATCTTCGTAAACCGAAGATCAGCAAGATGATGGAAATTAGCCAGGAGCCTGGTATAAGTAACTACATGGCAGGCCTTGCTACTTACGAGGAGATAAGTCTGTCAATGGCCGACCGCGACATTCCCGGGCTGGTGATCTTACCTGCCGGTACTATTCCTCCAAACCCTACCGAGCTAATGCTGAACGGCAGGCTTGATGTGCTGATGGCGAGACTTAAAGAGGAGTTTGATTATATCCTTATAGATTCGCCGCCAATTGGTTTGGTTACCGATGCCAAGATATTGAATAAGTACGTTGATGCCTGTTTGTACATGGTAAGGCATAAATACACACCTAAGTACTACTTAAATCTGATAGATCATATTTATGTTAATAACGAGTTAAGTAACGTAAACATCATTTTTAATGGTTTAAAACTACGTGGTATACTGGGCCGCTACGGCCAAGGTTACGGCGCGGGTTACGGTTACGGTTATGGCTACGGTTATGGCTACGGCTACGGTTACGGCTATGGTTACACCCAGGAAGAAGATAAAAATAAAAAAGGCCTAATGGGCTTGTTTAACACCATCTTTAAAAAGCCGGCAAAACGTAAGAGCAAAAAATCCCAACACTAAACCGCGTTGCTGTAGGGCTAAATGATTACGGGAGAAAATAATAACAAATTATAATGGAGTTGAATACGCCACACGAGGAATGGGATTTAGAAATTAAGCCTCACGATTCCGTTTTTAATCTTCACTTAAAAGATGTTTGGAACTATCGCGATTTGCTTTGGTTACTTGTACGGCGCGATTTTGTATCTTTTTACAAGCAAACCGTTTTGGGCCCGCTGTGGTTTTTTATCCAGCCTATATTCACCACCATTGTTTTTACCTTTGTATTTGGCGGGCTTGCCAAAATAGGCACAAGCCATGTGCCGCAGCCACTGTTTTATATGGCAGGCACCATTGCCTGGAACTATTTTGCAGATTGCCTTACCAAAACATCCACGGTATTTAAAGATAACGCCAACATATTTGGCAAGGTTTACTTCCCCAGGTTAATTATGCCGCTGAGTATCGTATTCTCTAATCTGGTTAAGTTTGGCGTGCAGTTTGGGCTATTTTTGATCGTTTTTATTTATTACCTTATTCAGTACCATTATTTCCCGGAAAGTTTAAAGCCCGGTGATAAAGTGGAACCCAATTTATTGGTGTTACTATTCCCAATATTGATGATCTTAATGGCCATATTGGGCTTGGGCCTGGGATTAATTATTACCGCCCTTACAACCAAATACCGCGATTTGGCGTTCGTTGTAACTTTTGGGATGCAATTATTAATGTATGCGACACCAGTTATCTACCCGTTATCGGAGGCTTCGGAAAAATACCGCTTCATTATTAAGGCAAACCCCATGACCGGACTCATAGAAACTTTTAGGTATGGTTTTACGGGCGGTGGTAAGTTTTACATGGATTCGTTCGTTTACAGCGTTGTGGCCAGCCTGGTGCTGTTCATGATCGGGCTGATCATATTTAATAAGGTTGAAAAGGATTTTGTTGATACAGTTTAATTTAGGCTATGGGTGATATTGCTATAAAAGTAGAGAATTTATCTAAAGCGTATCAGCTGGGCGATTTTGGCACCGGCACCCTCAGCCGCGATATCGAGCGCAAATGGGCGCTGCTCAGGGGTAAAGAAGATCCCTTTTTAAAAGTAGGCGAAGTAAACGACAGATCTACAGCAGGCACCAGCGATATCGTGTGGAGCCTGAAAGATATCAACTTCGAAATAAATAAAGGCGATGCCGTAGGCGTTATCGGCCGTAACGGTGCCGGTAAAAGTACGCTGCTTAAAGTACTCAGCCGTGTAACGGTACCAACAGCCGGATCTGTAAAAATTATGGGCCGGGTGGCCAGTTTGCTGGAAGTAGGCACAGGCTTTCACCCCGAGCTTACCGGGCGCGAGAATATATTTTTAAACGGTGCCATCCTGGGCATGCGCAAGCACGAAATAAAAAAGCACTTTGATGCCATTGTAGATTTTGCAGGGGTAGAACGATATATTGATACACCGGTGAAACGCTACAGCAGCGGTATGTATGTAAGGCTTGCCTTCGCGGTAGCGGCTCACCTCGAGAGCGAGATACTGATTGTAGATGAGGTACTTGCCGTTGGCGACGCCGAGTTTCAAAAGAAATGCCTTGGTAAAATGGGCGAGGTAAGTAAGGGCGAGGGGCGTACGGTACTGTTTGTGAGCCATAACATGGCGGCCATCAGCAACCTGTGTTCAAAATCGATATTGCTGAAACACGGGCAGCTGCAAACGATGGATTACACGCACACCGTAATTGATAAGTACATCCGCACCGGCGAAAATAACGATGGGCAGGTAAACTTCGAAGATCTTATCATCAAGCAAAAATCAACCAAAGCCGGCTTTTACGCGCTAAGGTTGTTATCGCGGGCTAAAGGTATTACGGCAGACTTTGCCATAAACGAAGATATTATTGTTGAAATAGAATACGATGTGTACGAAGATGGTACCACCATACAGCCAAGTATTCACTTGCTTGATAACTTAGATACCTGTATTTTTGCTACGTTCAGTGCGCCGTCGGCCTCTTCTACTGTCGATCCTTTTTATAAAAAGCCGTTACAAAAGGGTAGGTACAAATCTACCTGTGTAATTCCGGGGAATTACTTAAACGATAAGAATTACAAGATCAATGCCTTTTTGGTGCCCGAGGATATGGCCAACATGGCCTTTGCCGAAAGCGTATTAGCGTTTACGGTGATAGAAACGGGCGACATGCGCAAAGAATACACCGGCGACTGGTGGGGGGTGGTACGCCCCAAATTAGCATGGAATACCGAGGCGATTAAGTTGTAATTGCACCTGTTTTGTTGCTTAATTTAATAACACGCAAACGAGCTTACTATGGTAAAACCATTACTTACAATTGCGATACCTACCTATAACAGGGCACAGCTTTTAGGCCAGTGCCTTGATGCCTTGTTAGCGCAACTGAGTGATGAAATTGCACCACGTATAGAGTTTATAGTTTATGATAACTGCTCGGCGGATAACACCACTGCTGTAGTTGAAAAATACATTGCAGGGGGGCACAAGATAGCCTATTTCAAAAACGCAGAGAACATTGGGGCAGATGGTAATATCGCGGCCTGTTTTACCAAAGCATCCGGCAAGTACGTATGGGTTTTTTCTGATGACGATTTCCTGCTGCCAGGTTACCTTAAGTTTATCATCAATCTGCTTGATAAAGAGGACTGGGGCAGCCTTTACATGAACACGCAGTGGTATAGCGGCGAATACAAAGCCGTAAACAGCCCGCCCACTGCAATTAGTTTAGACCGCTTTACCGATCCGCTGAAGTACATAGAGCGCGTAAGCTACTGGACAACCTTTATCACCGGCAACATTATCAATAAATCGCTTTTTACCGATACCGCTTACATACCGGAGTTTTTCGAAAGCAACCTGGTACAGCTCAGCTGGACGCTGCCCGCCGCATTCAAAGGCCTGCAAAACGGGATAATTAATGATAGGATACTGGCTTGCCGGGCCGATAATACCGGCGGATATAAATTGCTTAAGGTATTTGGTGCCAACTTTAACGATGTGATGGACCGCCTCATAACAAAAGGGGTTATTGATAAGCGTGTGAAAAGGATAATGAACCATCATCTTTTAAGCACTTTCTTCCCCATGTTTATTAATAACCCCAGGGCAAATTTCGAGAAAGAGAACCCGTTTAAAATAATGGTGCCGGTTTTTTGGAACTACAGATCGTTTTGGCTTAAAATATTCCCGGCGTTGTTTAAAAATCAATATTTAAAGCATGTCAGCGCTCAATAACTTTATCGGTAAAATATTTTACAAAGTATTGCAGTCGGGCTCGTACATGGGCCGTGCAGCCGATGCCAAAGAGGCAGCGCTGTACGGAAAGCTTAAATTCCGCGGCGAGGAATGTACGGTACCAAAGCAGGCTATCATCAAAAACCCGCAGTATATTTCCATCGGAAAAAAATTCTCGGCGCTGTATAATTTACGCCTCGAGGCATGGGATAAATACGGAGAGCAAACCTTTACGCCCGAACTTACCATTGGCGAATGGGTAAGCATGGGTACCGATGTGCATATAGGTTGCATCAACAAAATAACCATTGGCGACCATGTATTAATGGGCAGCCGCATTTATATAAGCGACCACGCGCATGGTGATATCAGCGCGGCATCCTTTGCTTTGCCGCCTATAAAACGGCCGTTGGTTTCAAAAGGGCCCATCGTAATAGAGGATAACGTTTGGATAGGCGAAGGGGCGTGTATTATGCCAAACGTGCGTATCGGGAAAAATGCCGTAGTAGGGGCCAACGCCGTGGTTACAAAAGATGTACCTGCAAATGCCGTAGTAGCAGGTGCGCCGGCTAAGGTAATTAAGAAAGTAGAAGCGTGAAATTTAAAAGAACCTGTTTGTAAATGAAGGTAGCGTATACCATTTGTGCTAATAATTACCTCGCTTCGGCAAAGGTGTTGAAGGAGAGTTTTACAAAGCATCACCCGGAGATACCCTTGTTTATTGTTTTGGTAGATAAAAAGGACCCGGCAATAAATTACAACGATTTTTACAACGACAGCATTCTTTTTATTGACGAGATTGTTGACCTGGATATTGAAGCGCTAAGCCATAAATTTAGCATTGCCGAACTTTGTACAACCGTTAAACCATTTGTGTTTAAATACTTTTTTACTAAGTACGACAAGGTTGTTTACATCGATCCGGATATAAAAGTATATGCCCCTTTTTCCGATTGTTGGGAAGCCCTGGAAAAGTACACCTTTGTACTCACCCCGCACCTGATGAACCCGGTTGATGATGGCAAAATACCAAGCGATTTTTACACGCTGCGTACGGGTATATTTAACCTCGGTTTTTTAGGATTAGCCAGGGGTGAAGAATTGGAGAAGTTTTTAAACTGGTGGGGCGAACGGCTGCTGGCATACGGGTACACCAATTGGGATAAGGGTATGTTTTACGACCAGATATGGGCAAACTATATCCCGGTGATGTTTAATAATTACCTCATATTAAAGCACTACGGGTACAATGTTGCCAACTGGAACTGGCACGAACGCACATTAACCAAAAACGGCGACGGGTGGATGGTGAATGATAAATACCCGCTTACTTTTTTCCATTTTAGCAGTTACAGGTATACCGCACCATTGGTGCTTTGCAATTATAATACGCGGTATAACAGGTTTAGCCGCCCCGATATTGCAGGGGTTGTTGACGAATATTACGCCGACCTGAAAGCGGCCGGCGCAGACGCGGTGAGGAAAAGCCCGGCTTATTATCAGCAACAACACAATGTATATCAAATAAAGATGCTGGCTGCAAGGCCGCTTAAAGAAAAAATACGCAACAGGCTCTCCAAAATGGTGGAGCTATATTTTAGCAGTTAAACAAATGGCCTCAACAAAAATGTGTGTAATTATACCGGTGCATCAACCGGTGATTTCGGCAGATGAGGCGATATCTTTGCTGGCCTGTAAAACACATTTAAGCGAGTACGATTGTCTTTTAATTTACCCCGAAGGGATGGATACAAGCGCATATACCACGGCACATGCGGGTTTGTTGATGCATCCGGTTGATCGGGACTGGCTTTCGTCTATAGAAAAATATAATAAAATGAAGGTAAGTATAAGCTTCTATCAGCTGTTTGCTAAGTATGAATACATGCTTACCTATGAGCTCGACGCTTATATTTTCCATAATAATTTTGATAAGGCCGGCGCATTTGCGTTCGATTATATTGGCGCGCCTTTTTTTGAGGGCTATTGGGCAGCCGCGCCCGGTGCCGCGTTTATGCAGGGCGGTAATTCCGGGTTTTCTGTTCGCAATATTCAATCGTGTATAAAGGCCCTGGCTTCATTAAAAAAATACCGCCCGCATTGGGTGCTTTATAAGGCGTTGCTTTCCTACTCCTCCAGGGTAAGAAACAAGCTGAATAAATGGACGAACGATAAGTACGAAGTTTTTATAACGGGCCGTTTCGCTTTCGCTTTTGCCGATTTTCATTTAAATGAAGATGTGATATGGTCTGAAGTGATTCCGCAACTGGTGCCGTCATTTACCATCGCCGATCCGCTGAACGCGTTGCGTTTTAGTTTTGAATATAATTTAGAAGACTCGTTAAGGCTTACCGAAGGCCGGTTGCCGCTGGGCTGCCACGCCTGGGCCAAGCATTTGGGCTTTTGGAGTAAATACATCGATACAACAAGCATTACAAAGAAAGGGCGAACCAATGAAGTTTGATTTTTACCTTTCTGAGATGTCGGTATCTGATAAGCACGGTGGTGGCTTAACCCTGCAGCGCATCTTAGGTGCCGATTTAAACAACATCGATCATTTTGTACATGTAAATCGTTTCGCGATGGATCTTCATGTAAAAGACGGCCTTTCCGGGCGCAGTCACGATCTGCTGTCGATATGGGAAAGCGATTGGATGCGTAAGATCATCGGTCGTTCGCGGGCATCGGGAATGAGCAGAAGGCTCGGGATGATCAAACTGCATGCTAAAAGTGCCGCCAAAAAAATGGCTGCCATATTTAAAGATAAGCAAGAACTTACAGGGCTGGTATGCCCACAGGGAGCCAATGCCATTTTTACACTGGAGGCGCTTAAAAAGATAAAACCGGTAAAGTACATTACCTGGGTGATGGATGATCACCTCGTAAGTTATGAAAATGATGCCTGGCACTACCCAGCCGGTACAGAAGCCGTTTTTGGAAAACACTTGCGCGAAGCCGAACATGTTTTTGTGATAAGCCCGGCCATGCAGGCTTTCTATAAAGAACGTTTCGGTATAGCATCTACGGTGTTATTTGGTTCCTCTGGAACAATTGAGCAGGGTGCCTTATCAAAAAAAATCAGCGGCCCCTTAAAAATAGGGTACTTTGGTGCCGTAGCTGCCTGGCAGCGGGATGCCTTAAAAGCTGTGGCTATAGCCCTTAATGGTACCGATACACAAGTATATATATATTCGGGCGTGGGGCAGTTGCCTGATGATATACATTTGGATGGCGTGCATTTTAAAGGTAGCGTAGCGCCCCAAAATGTGCTTGCGGAGATGCAAAATTACGATGCGGTGCTGTTACCCATTAGTTTTCAGCAAGAGATTCGTAATATGTCGCAGTTTAATATCGCCACTAAAATGAGCGAATATTTAACATCTGGTGTACCGGTGTTGGCAGTAGGCCCCCCATACTCGGCAATGATCCATTATCTTAATGAACATAAAGCCGCTATCACGGTAGCATCAGATAACGAAAACGATATCAGGGAAGGCTTTAAACGGCTGCGTGATACGCAGCATGTTGCCCGGCTGTTAAAAAATGCACAAAAATTAGTAACAGATGAGGTTGGTGCCGGGCCAATGCGCAGGGTGTGGCAGGCCGTGGTAAACGGCTAATGCTTACGCGACAAACAGATTAATTACAACATACATAACCTTTGCTTAACGTATTATGGCAAGTTCAGCTAAAAAATTATTGGTAACCGGGTCATCCGGCTTAATAGGGTCAGAAGTTTGCTACCATTTTGCCGGTTTAGGCTGGGAAATACACGGCGTAGATAACAATCAGCGTGCTATTTTTTTTGGCGCCCAAGGCGATACCCGCTGGAACCAAAACCGCATCCAAACGGACCTGGGCGCAAAATTCATCCACCACGAAGTGGATATCCGCGACCGCGCCGGCGTGCTTAACCTCCTGAAAGAAATTAAGCCCGATGCCATTGTGCATACCGCCGCGCAGCCATCGCACGATCGCGCAGCAGCCATCCCATTTGATGATTTTGATACCAACGCCGTAGGTACCCTTAACCTGTTGGAAGCCGTTAGGCAGGTATGCCCCGAATCGCCGTTTGCGCACATGAGCACCAACAAAGTGTATGGCGATAGGCCAAACACTATCGACCTGGTAGAAAAAGAAACCCGCTGGGATTACGCCGATCCGTTTTATACCGATGGCATTACCGAGGAATTTTCTATCGACCAAAGCAAGCACTCGCTGTTTGGCGCCTCAAAAGTAGCGGCAGATATTATGGTACAGGAGTATGGCCGTTATTTTGGCATCCCAACCTGCTGCCTGCGTGGGGGCTGCTTAACGGGGCCAAATCACTCTGGTGTTGAGCTGCATGGCTTTTTAAGCTACCTGGTTAAATGTAACGTAGAAGGCCGCGAATACAAAGTATTTGGCTACAAAGGCAAACAGGTGAGAGATAATATCCACTCGTATGATGTAGCAAGCTTTATTGATGCCTTCATCAGCGCGCCGCGCATTGCCGAGGTTTATAACATCGGTGGCGGTCGTGCAAACTCCTGTTCTATTTGGGAAGCATTTAGAATTGCCGAGACGTTCACAGGTAAAAAACAGGTTTATACCTACGTAGATGAGAACCGCATTGGCGATCACATGTGCTACATCTCCAACCTCGATAAAATGCGTGCGCACTATCCAAACTGGGATATCACCATATCATTGGAAGAAACCATCGGGCAAATTGTAGCGGCGCAAGGCACACATAACTAAAAACTCTTTGAAGCTTTTAACCTATCAGCCATTTTCATTGTACTCAAACGGGGGAGGTAACCGCATCCTCCGCCGTTTGTTTAAAGGCCGGGAGGCGGATGTAATATCCCTGGTGGTAGAAGAAAACCCGCTGCATCCAAGGCAAGGCACCATTGCCGAAACCATTGTGTACGCGGCACCAATTGTGCGCAAATGGGCGCGCTGGAAACTCCGCAACTTTCGTACCTGGCTAAGGCACGGGCTATATAAGCCATCAACCATAAAAAAAGTACAGGTAGCAGCACGTAAAATTGATTACGATGTACTGCATGTGATAGATCACGGCCCTTTTTCAGCAGCTTTATGTACGGATGAATTTTGCCGGGAGAAGCCGCTTTGGGTATCCTTCCACGATCATTTTTCTACCACATACGGGCTGCACGAAAATAGCGCCGCTTTATGGAAACGCGCCAACCGCAGGCTGGTGATCTCCGAAGAATTGGGGAACGAATACGGCAGGCTGTTTGGGAAAGCCGCCTATGAGCTAATAACCGATGGTGTAACCGCCGCGGAAGTAAGCGAGCCGTTACTTACACCAGGTGAGCCGGTGGCTGTATATTTTGCCGGGCTTTTACACCTGGAGTATATCCCCTTATTTAAAGTACTGGCCGATGCGCTGGACTTGTTGAACAAGCAGGGCCATCAGTTTAAACTGATACTAAGAGCCACGCAATACATGCCCTTTTTAGAGAACAGGGCCTTTGACACCGATTATCGCCCCATGACGCTCGACGATGCCGAACTAAAAAGGGAACTGGATAGCAGTGCCATCCTTTATCTTCCTATAAAGTTTACCCGGCCCGATTTTTACCTCTACAGCCTTTCTACAAAAATGGTTGGATATCTCGGCGGGGCGGGGGCAATACTATATCATGGCCCTCAGGACAGCGCGGCTTGCCACCTGCTTGAGAAAACAAAGGCGGCTGTTTGCTGCGGTAATTTAGGTGCCGAAAAGCTTTCAGCAGAAATTCTTAATTTGCTGGCAGATATGCACAACATTTCGGCCAATGCTAAAGCGTTGGCAAAAAAGCAGTTTGGATTGGAGCAGATCCAACAGCTGTTTTGGCAACAAGCAGAACAATAGCTATACCTGGTATTTGCTAACTTCTTCACTGCTGATGATCTTGTAACGTGACGTTAGGCATTTGGCACAAAAAAAACGTTGCAGCGGGATAAACAGCGACAAGGGCTTCAATAACAGAGGCAGTGGTTTTTTGTAATGAAAAGGTTGGTTGCAGCAGTCGCAGTATAAAAAAGGTTTTTGCATGATATAAATACTATACAGTACAATTGGTATGTTAAAGCATCGGTTAAGAACTTAAACAACAGCAAAAATTAAGAGGGGCTTAATTGGTACAAATATATTTACAAACTCGATATTTTTATTAACGAATAAGTAATAATTGTATTACAAAATAACAAACAGTTAAAATTACAGATTGTTTTTGGTTTTGTTAAGAAATGTTATTTAACCACCTCAAAATTAATATATTTTAAAAGAGACATGCCCGATAATATAAATATCGTTTTTATATGCAGTTCGTTAGAGCCGGGGCACGATGGTGTGGGCGATTATACACGCCGCTTAAGTGCCACTTTAATAAGGGCCGGGCATAGCTGCGCAATATTATCACTAAATGACCGGTACGCGGAAAATACGCTTGAGAGCATCCAGCAAGCAGATGGCGTGGATGTACCGGTGCTTCGCCTGTCGGCTGGTATCGAACTCAAACAACGCGTCGCAATAGCAAAAGAATGGGTGGATAAGATTGATCCGCAATGGCTTAGCCTGCAGTTTGTGCCTTTTGGCTACCATCCCAAGGGTTTAAAACTGGGTTTAAGCAACCTGCTGCTTACCCTTAGCAAAGGCCGTAACTGGCATATTATGTTTCACGAGCTTTGGGTGGGCATGGCCAACGAGGAATCAAAAAAACTGCATTTGTGGGGAAACGCCCAACGCATCCTTATCAAATCGCTCATTAAAAATTTGAAACCGGCTATTATTCATACACAAACGCGTTTGTACCAAACCCTTTTAGCAAAAATGAGTTTTAAAGCGGGGTATCTGCCTTTATATGGCAACATTCCGGTACTTGGCAGCACAAATCGTAAACGCCAGGCGGCAGAAATATCCTTTGTGGTTTTTGGAGCGATACACGATAAAGCACCGATAAATGAGTTTGCCAGAGAGGCCGGCCAATATGCCGAAAAATTTAAGCGGCCTGTAAGTTTAATTATCATAGGCAGGGGCAATACCGAGCAACAACGATGGGCCGATGCATGGGCCGCCGCAGGATTAACGGTGGAACGTTTGGGCGAATTATCGGCGCAGCGAATTTCTGAAGTACTATCAAGCGCAACGATCGGGCTCTCGGCAACGGCACTGGCCGTGATAGAAAAAAGCGGTTCTTATGCTGCCATGCGCGAGCACGGCTTGCCCGTAATATCGGTGTCTAAAGCATGGACACCCACCGGCGTAGCCAAACCGGCAGTACCCGAAGGCGTTACCGAATACACCATCGGCAACCTGGAACAATGCATCGCCAACAGCAAATTTATTCCCTACGGCAACAGCGTTGACGAGGTTTCTGTTGAATTTGCGCAGGCCCTTACTAATTTAAAAGCGGAATAGAAACTGGATGATAAAAAGAAAAATATGCCTTTTTACTGCGCACTCGCCAAAAGTGGGCGGCGGCGGCGCAATATTGAGGAGCCTGGTAGCCAACCTGCCCGATATAGACATCCTATGGACCTATATTGGAAACGGCCCCGTTGAAGGTTACGAAGAAGGCTACCTGGGCCAGGCGCTTATGGGCGGGCCAATGTTAAAAGATCTCTTGCAGACCCGGCAGATGTTGAACGGCGGCAAAATCGCGTTTATCGATAACATCATCAAAAAGCTTTTGGCTATAGATTGCGATGGGTACTGGATCGTATCGCACAACGAGGGGTTGCGCATAGCTGTCGAGCTATCAACCCACCAAACCGAACGCCCTGTACACATGACCGTGCATGACGATTGGGCCGGCGCACTCTGCGCGCGATCTGTTCGGTACAGGTTTATGGCAGGGGCGGCGCAAAAATTAACGGTTACGGCGCTAAAAACCATTCCATCGTTTGATCTCATCAGTGCCGGGATGCGCGATCATTACCGCAAGCTGAGCGCCCGCCGGGGCGAGGTATGCCACCGCTATTTACCGGAGAGCGCCATACTATCGGGCGATAAACCGGATAATAAAAACGAGGTGCTGGTAGGCCATATTGGCTCCATTTACGATAAAAAGGATCTGTTCAATTTTATCAGTCTGCTAAAGGAATTTTATCAGCAGGAAAATAAAAAAGTAACCCTGCAAATGTGGGGCTGCCATTTAAAGCTGAGCGATGTGCCGCAGCCACTGCGGCATAATATAAAGTTTTACGATACCCTGTCAGAAGATAAGGTAGTGCCCGAACTGGCGAAGTGCGATTTTGTTTATTGTATGTATCCGCTCGGCAAGGCTTTGCATACCTTTTCTAAAACCAGCCTGCCAACCAAGCTAAGCAGTTACCTGCAGGCTGCACGCCCCATTTTTGGGCATGGGCCGGCAGATAGCACGCTGGCAGAATTTTTAGATACCACAAAATTAGGCGGTATGTGGAGTGTGCGCGATAAACAGCAAGGTTTTAAAGCGCTGGAAATGATCAGCGCGCTAAACCCCGATCACCAGCAATGGCAGGATGCGCGCAGGCTTTACTTCGGTGAAAAAAACCTACAGGTGATGAACAAGGCGTTAAACACAAAATAAATTAGCGGCAAGGCTTAGTTTGCCACATCGTTATTCCGGGCATATTTAATATCTTTCGGGCAATATACTATGTTGAATATAAAACCACGCGTTATAATTGGTAATTCGAGTATTTTTTTGGACGCCCTGCGTATAGGCGCTGCCTTAACGGTTTTATACATACACGCTTTCGATCGCTGGTTCCCTACGCTTGCCCACCCGCAGTACGAGCCCGGCGAACCATCTCACGCGGCCGTAATTATCTTCTTCGTGCTATCGGGTTATGTAATAGCGCATACCACCATCAGCCGCAACCGTGGGGCTGTTTTGTACGCCCAGGCACGTTTAAGCAGGCTGTGTTCTATTGTTATACCGGCGCTTGCCATCACTGCTCTCATCGCCTTGGTGGTTAAACAGGTGGATCCGCAACTGCTTGCAGCCCACTCCAGGGGGCACGATTGGGTACGTTACATCGCATCCGGCTTGTTTGTGAATGAGCTTTGGCTTTTTTCGGCTGCGCCGCCTTTGAATGGCTCGTTGTGGTCGCTTAGTTTTGAATTTTGGTACTACGCCATATTTGGCCTTTGGTTTTTCCGGAAGGGTGGCTGGATATCGTTCTTATTGCCCATTGCCGCCGTGCTTATAGCGGGTCCCAAAATTGTGGTAATGATGCCGGTTTGGCTGGCAGGTTACTTGGCCTATATCCTCCCAAGGCCAACAGTAAAAGCGGCTGCAGCCTGGTTATTTGTGCTGCTGGGGCTTTTTGCAGCCTGGCTCGCGGTAACTTATATCCCGTTCATTCCATATCGTATAGGCTACAAGCCGCTGTATTATGCCAACCAGTTTGTTACCGACTGGGTAGTGGGCCTGTTTGTTGCGGCTGCCTTGTGGATAGTGCCAACCGGCGATCACCTGAGTACCGAGCATAAATTTGCAAATGTGTTCCGCAAAGCGGCAGACCTCACCTTCCCGCTGTATGTGCTTCATTTTCCGTTGTTGGTTTTATGGCGTGCTTTGTTTGGCTATAAAGCGTATGATATGGTGCAACTGTGGCAGGCGCTTATCTCAGTACTAATTGTGGCATCGTTACTGGGTGTGTTGCTGGAAATGCAGCGCCCGGTGTGGACCCGGTTTTTTAAACGAGCGCTTGGGGCCTCCAAACGCACAGAGAACATTTAAAGTATCTGCATCGTAAGGTTAAACAAATAATAAGCTTTGTTTTGGCTGATAATTACAATTTCAATGATTATAATTGTATATTCTTACAATTATGTTAATTTGTATGATTGTTTGTAAAGAAATTTTATCCCGCTTGGTTTAGATATTTATGAAGATAGTTCTGTCGCACCCAACGGGGAATGAATTTGTAAGGGCGCTTATTAAGGCGCTATCAAAGCAAGGCATGTTGGCGGAGTTTGATACTACGGTGGCGGCAGACCCGGCTTCGGCATGGCTAACGTTACTACCGGGCAGTTTAAAGCAGGAGTGGTTAAGGCGTACCTACCCTATTCCGCAAGAGGAGATCAATTCATTTCCTTTGAGAGAGTTGGGGCGGATGATACTGCCACGGGTGGGATTTAAAAGTGCCGTAAAACACGAAACCGGCTGGGCCAGCGTAGATGCTGTATACCGCGGTTTGGATAGTGAAGTGGCTAAGCGTATTTTAAAGCTGGCAAAAGAAAATAAACCCGCTGCTGTATACGCTTATGAAGATGGCGCGCTGCAATCGTTCAGGGAGGCAAAACAACAGGGGATAAAGTGCATATACGATCTGCCGATAGGCTATTGGAGGGCCGCCAGGGTAATGCTTGGTGCAGAGCGCGAACGCTGGCCCGATTGGGCGCCTACCTTAACCGGCCTGCGCGATTCGGAAGCTAAGCTGGCCCGTAAGGACGAGGAAATACGACTGGCCGATAGCATTTTTGTAGCGAGTAGCTTTACTGCCAAAACGCTGCAATATTTCGAAGGGGAGTTACCGCCCGTAAGTGTGGTCCCTTACGCTTTCCCTCCGGTAGTTACGGAAAGGCATTACGAAAAGATAACTGGCGCACGACCCTTAAAATTGCTTTTTGTGGGCGGTTTATCGCAACGTAAAGGTATTGCAGATATGTTTGCAGCTGTAAAAACATTCGGGAACAAAGTAGAGCTTACCGTTGTTGGTAGTAAACTGGTTGATAACTGCGCGGTGCTGAACGAAGCGTTAACAAAGCATCGTTGGATTCCCAGCCTGCCACACGAAGGGGTTTTAAAACTAATGCATCAGCACGATGTATTGCTGTTCCCCTCGTTGTTTGAAGGGTTTGGATTGGTGATAACCGAAGCTATGGCGCAGGGGACACCGGTGATCACTACAGACAGAACCGCCGGCCCCGATATTATTACCAATGGCGCGGATGGCTGGCTGATACAGGCAGGCTCCACCGAAAAGTTGCAGGAGGCTATAGAAAAAATATTGGTAAAGCCGGCGATGGTTGAAACTGCCGGGCGTGCTGCAATGGCAACCGCCCAAAAACGGCCCTGGGAAGTTTATGGGCGCGAATTAGTGAACGCTATAATTCATAATAATTAATTATGTTTAAAGTTTATTATCATCTGCATTAATGAGTACAACTCTGGATAGGAATGCTGCTGTAGTAGCAAGAAATACCGCGCTAAATGTTCAAAGCCGTATAAACCACGCGAGTGTGGTGGCTTCGCTAAAAAAGGGTATTTGGGTGTACTTCATACTACTTATTATAGAAGGTGGGCTACGTAAATGGGTTTTCCCTTCGCTTGCAACGCCCTTATTGATCGTACGCGACCCGGTAGCTATATGGTTACTGATAACCGCTTGGCGTAATGGCTACCTGCCTTCCAATAACCACTTTTTTGCCATGGTATTCATCGGCAGTTGCGCGTTGTTTACGGCTATATTGGTGGGCCATCACAGTTTGCCCGTGGCCGCTTATGGTGCGCGGATCCTGCTTTTTCACTTTCCGCTCATATTTTTAATAGGTAAGGTATTTGATAAGGATGATGTTGTACGGCTCGGCATAATAGTGCTTTGGATGGCCATACCCATGTTTTTGCTTATAGCCTTGCAATTTTACAGCCCGCAATCGGCGTTTGTAAATAAAGGGATAGGTGCCGATTCGCTGGGTGGGGGATTTAGCGGTGCCTTAGGCTATTTCAGGCCGCCCGGTACTTTCTCGTTTACAACAGGTAATACCCAGTTTTTTTCGCTGGTAGGTGTGTTTGTAGTTTACTTTTGGCTCAATATAGAGCAGGTGAACCGCATCTTATTGATAGGCGCTACCATCGCACTCATTGCCGCTATCCCAATTTCCATCAGCCGTGGTTTGCTCATCCAGACGGTGTTAACCGGAGTTTTTGCGCTTGCATCAATTTCCCGCACGCCAAAGCTGTTGGGCAGGATGCTGGGAGCAGTTATAGGGTTGGTTATAATAGTTTCCTTGCTAAGTAATTTACCGTTTTTTAAGAACGCTATTGAGGTACTTACCTCCCGTTTTGATACGGCAAGCGAAAGCGAGGGTAGTATTAATGACACCATCTTAAACCGTATTGGCGCAAGTATATTGGAGCCTTTTGTAAACTCGGAGCTGCCTTTTTTTGGCTTTGGAATTGGTATGGGCACCAACGCAGGTGCAAGGCTGCTTATTGGCCGCTCTGATGTGTTTTTGATAGCGGAAGGGGAGTGGGGGAGATTGATTGGAGAGATGGGCGCTATTTTTGGCATCGGTGCAATTTTGATAAGGGTGCATCTAAGTTTAAAAATGCTGGTCCAGTCCTATAAACGCCTAAAAATAAACAATATGTTACCCTGGTTAATGGTGAGTGTTAGCTTCCAGGCGGTTGCACAGGGTCAATGGGCACAGCCTACAGCCTTAGGTTTCGGGATAATTATGGGCGGTTTAACTATCGCTGCCATGAGGTTGCCCGGGCAGGAACGACAATATCAGCAATATCAGGAACAGCAATATCAAGAACAGAAGGAACAGCAACAACAGGCCTCACCCACGGCAGGGGTTTAATTATTACGCATGGCCGTATCCCCTAAAAGAATATTGATATACCGGCTCGGGAGCCTCGGAGACACGGTTATGGCATTGCCGGCGTTCCATAAAATACGGCAGGCTTACCCCGATGCAGATATTACGCTGCTTACCAACAGCCCGGTGGCAAATAAAGCCGCCCCGCTTGCAAGTATACTTGGGCAGGGGTACTTTTTCGATAGAGTGCTTGCTTATCCCGTTGGTACACGGAGCCCGGCCGTGTTGCTTGGCCTGGTAAAACAAATAAGAGAATTAAAGATTGATACCGTTGTATACCTCGCGGGCGTACGGATATTAAAAACGCTTGCTAAAACAAAACTAACGGTATTTAGGGACTGGTTGTTTTTTAAGGCTGCCGGTGTGAAAAACACCATAGGCTTTCCTTCGGTGCTGCCCGATTTTGAACTATCGGTAGATAACCACACCGGCGACCTGGAGTGGGAGGCAAAAAGGCTTGCCCGCCGTGTACGGGTATTGGGCGATATAGCGCTCGATGATGATACCTATTGGGATCTTAAGTTCAGTAGCGAAGAAATTAAAACGGCCGGCGAAAAGCTTGCTCCGCTTGCTGCAGGCCTGCCTTTTATAGCTGCAAGTACCGGCACCAAAAGCCATGTGAATGATTGGGAAGAACATAACTGGCTGAATTTATTAAAGCAGTTATCGCCGTTATTGCCTGGTTGGCAGCTGGTAATGATAGGCGGCCCGGATGAGTTTGACGAGGGCACAAAGTGTATGGAAGCCTGGGGCGGGGCAGGGCTAAATTTATGCGGACAAACGTCTCCACGGGTATCGGGCATTGTTTTAAAACTTGCAAAAGTTTTTATAGGCCACGATAGCGGGCCAATGCACCTGGCGGCTGCCGTCGGTACACCATGCGCGGCGATTTTTTCGGCAAGGCATTTCCCAAGGCAATGGTACCCAAGAGGTAACTTTAATAAAATAATTTACCACAAAACAGATTGCGCAGGCTGCGGCCTCGATGTTTGTGTGGTTCAACAAAAAAAATGCATCTTATCTGTCACTACCGATGAAGTTATCGCGGCGGTTATGGACATCCTGGGGCGTGTAAAATCAAACAATAGTAATATCCAATAAATGAAGCTGCTTCACATTATTGCAAGTATGGACCCCGCCAGCGGTGGGCCCTGCCAGGGCATTAGAAACACCAACCCCGAACTGATGCACAACGGCGTCAGCAGGGAAGTGGTATGCCTCGACGACCCCAACAGTGCGTTTTTGGGTATGGATAACTTTACAATTCACGCGTTGGGGCCTGCGCAAGGGCAGTGGCAATATTCGCATAAGCTGAGGCCCTGGCTGCTTGCCAATATGGGCCGGTTTGATGTTGTTGTGATAAATGGATTATGGCTGTACTCGAGCTACGCGGGCTGGAGCGTAAAGCGCGAATTGGAACGCAATGCAAAAAAAACGAACGTGCCGGCAAATGTGCCTAAACTGTACGTAATGCCGCACGGCATGCTCGACCCTTATTTTCAACGCGCGCGCGACCGCCGGCTTAAGGCAATACGCAATTGGTTTTACTGGAAACTGGTAGAACGCCGGGTGGTTAACGATGCCGACGGCCTGTTTTTTACCTGCGAACTGGAACTGGAGCTGGCCCGGCAAGCGTTCTCGCCATATCACCCCAAAAAAGAGGTGAATGTAGGCTACGGCATAATTGCCCCGCCGCAGCATACAACTGCCATGGATGAGGCGTTTTATAAAAAATGCCCCGAAATGAAAGGCAAACCCTTCCTTCTTTTTTTTAGCCGGATCCATAAAAAAAAGGGGGTTGATCTGCTCATAAAAGCATACGCGGAGATTGTAAACAAAAACATACCCGAAACTGGCGAACATTATAAATTGGTTGTTGCCGGGCCTGGATTAGATAGTTCTTACGGCAAAATGCTGGAACGGCTGATAGCACATTATCCCGATCTGAAGAACAATATAATTTTCACAGGGATGCTAACCGGCGATGTAAAGTGGGGGGCATTGTATAATTGCGATGCATTTGTATTGCCAAGCCACCAGGAGAATTTTGGTATAGCGGTAGTAGAGGCCCTGGCCTGCGGAAAACCGGTACTGGTATCGCACCAGGTAAACATCTGGAAGGAGATCCAAAGTGGCGGCGGGGGTATCATCGCTTCAGATTCAATTGATGGTACGCAGGAGCTTTTAAATACCTGGGTTAATTTATCCAAGGCAGAAAAACAAGCTATGGGTAAAAATGCCGCGCAGGTTTTTAAGGATCATTTTAATATAGAGTTGGTTGCCAAGCATTTTATAAAAGCCATTTTTACAGAAGATTAATGCCTATAAAACCGGCCCTTATTAATTAAAAAAGGCATATTTTTATGGTCTGTTTACATGCTGCCCGGGTTTCATAATAATTTAAGTTATCACCGTTTTTTGGCTTTTAAGGCCAGGGATAAGAGGTTGCCGTGATGGTGTTAAATATTTATATAAATGCATAGCTGGTGTTAAAAATTTAAAAATTGAAGCTTTCCGTTGCTATAAATAAATAATATTGTTAAAAATTGTATAAGTTTAGTATTATTGCTTAAAATACTAATAAAGAGTGAAAACAATTATTGGTATCTGTAAAATTTAGTAGATGGCAGTTTTTTTAAAAGTAGGCATCGCGGATGTGCTGCTTAAAAATGGGTTAACGCTACGTTGTTTTACTTATTAGTTACATGGTTAATCAGGACACACACACAGGGCCATCTTTTTCTGTTACCAATCGTGCGGCCAGGGTGTTATGGCAGTTTGTAGCCATTATATTCTTCAGGCTCTCACCAAAGCCCTTACACGGGTGGCGATCCTTTGTGTTACGGTGTTTCGGGGCAAAAGTAGGCCGCGGTGTGCATGTTTACCCGGGCGTTAAGATATGGGCCCCCTGGAATTTGGAATTGCACGATGAATGTGGAATAGCCAGCGGTGCCACCTTGTACTCGCAGGCGAAAATTACCATAGGCCGCAGAGCGGTAATTTCGCAGGGAGTAAACCTTTGTACCGGTACGCACGATTATACCAGGGCCGGGTCACCATTAGTGGCACGCCCAATTTACGTGGGCGATAACGTTTGGATAGCAGCCGAAGCATTTGTACACCCCGGTGTAACCATTGCAGATGGCTGTGTAATTGGGGCCCGCGCGGTAGTTGTAAATGATATGCCCGAGTGGATGGTTTGTTCCGGGCATCCCTGTAAGCCGCTTAAGGCAAGGGTAATAGTTGATTAGCAGAAATAGGGGTTTAATTGATGGTATCGGTACTAATACTCACTAAAAACGAAGAACAAGACCTGCCCGCCTGCCTTGCATCGGTAGCCTGGTGTGATGATATCCATGTTTACGATTCGTATAGTGATGATAGAACGGTTGAGATAGCTAAAGTTGCCGGGGCCACAATTACGCAACGTAAGTTTGATAACTGGGCCTCCCACCAGAACTGGGGCCTTAAAAATATAGCTTTTAAATACCCCTGGGTATTGTATATAGATGCAGATGAACGCGTATCAGAGAACTTGCATCAATCCCTGCAACTGTTTGATGTAAATAATGCAAACGCAGCTTATGAGATACGCAGACGCGATTTTGCCTGGAACGGGACCTGGTTAAAACACGCGCAGGTTTCGCCGTTTTACCTGCGGTTGTTTCGGCCCGAAAAAATGCGGTACGAACGGTTGGTTAACCCGCTATCGATACCTGATGGTACCGTAGCAAGGCTGGAAGGCTACCTGGACCATTACCCTTTTAGCAAGGGGATAAAGTTTTGGTTTGCCAGGCATTTAGGCTACGCGGATATGGAAGCGGCAATGCGCCTGCAGCAAATGAACGCGGGCGAAAAATTTTCCGTAAAAAAGGCGTTGTTTAGCGCCGATTTTACGCAGCGCAGATACCACCAAAAAGGGCTCTTTTACAAATTGCCCGGCAGGCCACTTATAAAATGGCTGTATATGGTAGTTGTGCGGCGGGCGTTTTTAGATGGCTCGGCGGGTATTACTTATGCTACAATGCAATCGATATACGAATATTTTATAGTGATTAAAACAAAAGAGATACTGCCTAAAATGCAGGTGGCAAAAAAATAATATATTTATACCAATCTGTTGGCGTAAGTGTGTAATTATAAGGTGTTAAAACTTTTGTGTTTAATAAGTGCCGGCGTTTATAAATGTTTAACAATTTTGCTTCATAAATTCTTTTATCTTTAAAGCATCTATTCGGTGATTTTTTACCAAAGAATGTGTTACAGGCCTTAGGCTCAGTTTATAAATGGACAAGAAAAAAATACTGTTAATAAGTCATAATTTCTCTCCTGAACCAATTGGTATTGGAAAATATAACGGCGAAATGCTTGGCTGGCTGGTTAACCGTGGGTACGATTGCACCGTAATTACAACGTTTCCGTATTACCCGTTTTGGAAAGTGCAGGAGCCCTACACTAATCGCTGGTATAAAAAGGAAGTAGTTTATAACGCCAAAAGCGATGCTACTTTAACCATATACCGTTGCCCATCTTACATCCCGAGCGACCCTACCGGCAAGCAGCGCGCCCTGCAGGATTTTTCGTATTGGGTTACCAAGTTCTTTATGGTTTTTAAGCTCATCTTTTTTAAACAGAAGTTCGATCTTATTATAACTATTGCACCGCCATTCCATTTAGCCTATTTGGGCTTGATGCTGAAAAAATTTAACGGGGGCAAGTTGCTGTACCATATACAGGATATGCAGATAGAGGCCGCTCGCGACCTTAAACTTTTCTCAAAGAAAACAGTATTAGCCGGTCTGTTTAAGGTAGAACATAAAATTCTAAAAGACGCAGACTTTGTAAGCAGCATATCCAACGGCATGATCAAAAAAATTAAGGCCAAGGTTGATAGGGAGATCTCGTTTTTCCCTAACTGGGTGGATACCGATTACTACTTCCCGCTGCCTAACCGCGAAAAGCTAAAAACAAAATGGGGCTACAAACCCGATGATATTGTTTACCTATACTCCGGCGCGGTTGGTGTAAAGCAACGTTTAGAACGGATACTGGTTACGGCAGAACAACTGCTCAATCATCAGCATATCAAATTCATCATTTGCTCATCAGGCCCTTATAAAGATCAACTGCACGAGCAGGCCAAGCGCAAGGGCCTCAATAATATTTCGTTTTTGCAGGTGCAGGAAAAAGAAGTGTTTAACGAGTTTTTAAACATGGCCGATATACACCTTGTATTGCAGATAGCCGATGCCGGCGACTTGGTGATGCCATCGAAACTTACCACTATACTGGCCGTAGGCGGTGCCAGTATTATCACCGCATCAAAGGGTACATCTTTGCACGATATGGTGCAGGATTATGATTTTGGTTATGTTGTAGAGCCGCAGGATAAAGACAACCAGGACTTACTGACCAACCAAATACTACAGATAAAACTTGACGAGGAACTGAAACACAAAAGGGACAATGCCCGCAAATACGCGGTACAATACCTCAATGTAGATAAGGTAATGAATAAGTTTGTAGAAGATTTCTTAGATTGATCCAATCTCCCCCCTGGTACTTCTTTAGCGTATCGTTATCTCTCTCTTGTTAGTTGAGTTTTAGATCACATATAAGAGGCTTATGATCCGACATCTTTTTATCAATGGTTTTGTAATTAAGAACATCGAATTGCGGGCTTACCATTATATAGTCAATTTGCAACGGGAAGAGGCTGTAATATGTGGTTTGAAAGCCGCTCGCTTTTTCTAAGAAGGCATTTTTTAGTCCATCGCCCAGCTCATTTACCGAAAATGAATTAGGTGTGTCGTTAAAATCGCCAGTGACGATATACGGGTAGGGGCAGTCATGCATATGGCGCTTTAGCTTGTCTACCTGGAAGCTTCTGAACACGTTTGCAGAAGAAACCCTGTCTTTTATAAAAAACAGTTTTTCGAAGCTTAAACTCCCCTTTAGAAATCTTTTCTTTTGTTTGTCATTCATGGTCACAGCCGCCAAATGCAGGCTGTATATTCTGATGGTTTTTTTGTTATAAAGCACATCGGCAAAAATTACTTTTGTATTTTGGAATGCGGTGGTATCTACCACACCGCTTTTTACGATAGGATATTTAGAAAAAATGGCGTTTCCCATCGAATCCAGCTTCCCTCCCAAAAAAGAATGAAAGTAGTAATTCATGTTATACTTGGTTTTTAAAAGGGTTAAAAGCGTGTCGGTATTTTTGCGGACTTTGGCGAATTCTACCATGGTTATAATGTCCGGTTCGTGATTCGTTATAATATCACCAACTTCATTCTGGATCGGCATGTCCAGGTATCTTTCTAAGCCTTCAAATTTGTGTACATTATATTGCATCACCCTTAAAGTGCCTGGTGCCGCAGTCTGCGGCTGTACAGTGTTACTGCGGAAGCCGAAATAATGCATCATGCTACTATACCCTAATAAAAATGACAGTAAGGAGATTAGAATGAAGATAGGTTTTCTGAAAGCCCAATAAAATATAAATAGCAGGCTGCCAAACGCTAAGTATAAATACCCAAAACCTAATAGTGCTATGAAATCGTAATCGCGTGGATCGGTTACCGGTGACAAATAGGACAATAAAAGCGCTACTACTACAAAAATATTCAGGCCTAAAACAATCTTATCAAAAAGGGTAAATCTTTTGTTGTTTTTCGAAGGTTTCATCGGAAAGGGTAAGTTATAAAATTTCCTAAAAATACTGTTTCTCGGTATTTAAAAGAAGCGGTGTAATAAACAAATGCATTAAAAACAATAAAGAAAGTCGCCTATTATTAAAAAAGTTACAAATTTTGTGTTTGTTATTTATATTTATCACCACTATTGGCGACAAAATCTTTTTTATTTATGTTTACCCTTATAAAATGAGGAAGTGGCTTAAGCGTAATTACTACCGGTTGATCAACTACAACAACAGTGTTAAAATTGGCGGCGGCGTAGAATTTAACATCCACAATTTTTTTGAAGGGCATAACGTTGTAGGGTCCGATGCCATCATTGGCTCTACACACATAGGCTATGGCACTTACATATCAAGCGCATCTGTAATAAAAAACACCAGCATAGGCCGGTTTTGCTCTATTGGCAGTAATGTACAAACCGGGTTGGGCCGCCATCCTTCAAAAGATTTTGTATCAACGCATCCCGCTTTTTTTTCAACACAAGAGCAGGCCGGGTTTACCTACGTAAGCGAAACTATATTTAACGAATTTTTATACGCTGATGAGGAACACAAACGCATTGTAACTATAGGCAACGATGTGTGGATAGGTAACAACGTTATTATTATGGATGGCATTAAAATTGGCGATGGCGCAATTGTTGCCGCAGGCGCAATTGTTACCAAAGATGTACAACCCTACGCAATTGTTGCCGGCATACCGGCAAAATTTATAAGATACAGGTTCGGCACCGACGAAATTGCCGGGCTGTTACGCATTAAATGGTGGGACTGGACCCCCGAAAAAATAAGGGCTAACAGCCACTTTTTTAAAAATATAACTCAATTTATAGCATCGGCAGATCAGCAGGGCTGATCAACAGGTCCCTCCCCCAATTGCTGCAAGCCTTTTTATATCAAACAACAAATACCTTAACTGAATGAAGCGCAAAAGAAAAATAGATGTAAACTATATTATAATGCTGGTGTTTTTGCTGTTATCGGCAAACGCTAATATACTTTCGTCTACCATGGTGGCCTGGGGTGCAGCTATCGTATCATTGCTGGGGTACGCTATTACCAAAAAGCTAATTACCCGCAGGGATGTAAACATCATCGCCATATTTTCGGGCGTATACCTGCTGTTTGTAAGCTTACGCTTCTTGTTGGTTAACGATCTGGAGGTGGATTATTTATACAGCGATTACATGTTCCTGTTTAAATATATCTTGTTAACCTTTATAGTATGCACCATACTGCGCGATAAGCTGTTGGCTTATTTTGTAAAGGTAATGGTACACCTAACCATTGTATCGCTGGTGTTTTTTGCGCTGCAATTGCTTTCGCCGGCTACCATGTTTAAGTTTTTCACCACCCTAAACTTCCCAACGGGCAATACCATCCCGGGGTATACAAACGCGTTGGTGTTTACCTATACGCAAGGCTTTCACGATTTTAGTAACTCGGGCTTTGTGTGGGAACCCGGTGCATTCGGCTGCTTCCTGGTGTTAACGTTAATGTTCCACTTCTTTTTAAACAGCTTTAAATACGATAAAATAACCATATTACTCATCATTGCCAATATCACCACATTTTCTACAACCAACTACCTGGGCTTATTGGTACTCATATTTTTATCGTACAGGTTTAGGGTGCCAAAAATCAATATATACGTATTGATACTGGTGCCATCAATTATTTTAGCGTTCATTTTTATCCCCTTTTTGGCAGACAAGATAGTTGATACCTACCAGGAAGATATGCGCGATCTTAAGCATTTAAAGGTGCTGGAGAAGTATTATCATCACAACCGCATGGAGATTCCATTAAACCGTTTCTCCAGCATGTGGCATATACTTGATACGTTTGGCAATAAACTTATTTTAGGCGTTAGCAATAAGTACAACGAGGTGCTTAATAAAACGTACACGGTGAATATATCTAACGGCGTGTTTGATTTTATTGCAAAATTCGGCGTGGTTGGTTTGGTATACCTGCTGTTTAAATACATCAGGTTTTGCAAGCCATACCTGCGCAACTGGGAAAACATAGTTTATTGCGTTGCTATTTTGCTGGTGCTAAGCTTTGGCGAGCCTATATTGTTTTTGCCTATCATTATGATGTTTTTATTTATAAGGTTTAAGCAGAAGGGCTTTAGCAGGTATAAAAACAACGAAGAAGACGAGGAGGAGGAAGAAGACCCCCATGCGTATGCAAAAAGTGCTTAGCAACGGCAACTGCGCGGTACTTATTGCCTGTTATAACCGCAGGGAAAAAACCGTGAACTTTCTGGATAGCTTATCCAGGCAGGATGGTTTTGCAAGCCTTAACCCGGATATATATCTGCTGGACGATGGCTCTACTGATGGTACTGCCGAAGCTGTAGCGGCCGCTTTCCCGGCGGTGAAGATTGTTAAGGGAAGCGGTAACTTATTTTGGGCCGGCGGTATGCGTGCGGTTTGGCACTACGCAATGGCACAAAAGCACTATAATTTTTTTTTGCTTTATAATGATGACGTGGTATTGATGGATGGATCGCTTAAGCGATTTATTGGCACTTATACCCAATTAGCTGCGAGTGGCGTGGTGCTGGTAGGCTCCACTTTGAGCCTGCTAAGCAATAAAATGTCTTACGGGGGGCGAGCCTTGTATAACTTAAAACATGCCGCCTATTACCCTCTCGATCCGCCAGAGGCAACACCTGTTCCATGCCACCTGGGTAATGCCAATGTTTTTTTGGTTGATGCAGCGGTTGTAGATAAGATAGGGGTATTTTGTGATGCATACACCCACTACCTGGCCGATTACGATTACACGCTAACCGCCTTTAAGGCCGGCATGCAGGTATTGCTTGCACCGGGATTTTATGGCTACTGCGAGCACGACCATGGCGACAACTGGCTCTCGGGCAAACAACCGCTTAAAAAACGTATAAACTATCTCTACAGCGTAAAGGGGTTGGCTTATAAAGAATACCTGTTTTATATTAAAAAACACTTCCCGGCCGATTATTTTGGCGCTTTTGTTAAATTGTGGATGAAAACCCTGTTCCCTATTATTTGGGATAAGTTTAAAAAAACAGCCGATTGAAAGT
This sequence comes from Mucilaginibacter gilvus, assembly GCF_004054195.1. Classification (GTDB taxonomy): domain Bacteria; phylum Bacteroidota; class Bacteroidia; order Sphingobacteriales; family Sphingobacteriaceae; genus Mucilaginibacter; species Mucilaginibacter gilvus. Next base: position 329,422 of record NZ_SBIW01000012.1, read on the forward strand.
AGTAATATTAAATAACGACTTTAGGGCATACTGGAAAGGCAGGCTTTTGTACCTACATACAAGTATGGCAACACAGGGTGTGAGCCTTTTTGCGGTGGAGCTGTTTGGCAAAGGATCGCCATATACATTTGATACCGTAAATGCCGGCAACGATTGGTGGAGCTGTTTGTTCCCCGATAAAAGCGCGGATGAACTGCCTCAGGAAGAGATCAAAAAAAGTATTTTTTTTGCGCTCGATAAAATAGACGCTGATGTTATTATAGGCCCTTCTATTGTGTTTTACGCCGGGGCGTTGGGTATTGCCTGGGCAAAAAAGCACGGGCGCAAATTTGTAATGTTTGATGATGCCCGCCCAGCGCAGGTTAAACGCAATTTTGTAGTGCAGTGGGTTAAAAACCTCATCACCAGCCAGGCCGATGCTTTTTGGTTCCCTACAAAAAGTTACGATAGCGCTTATGCTAATTTTAAACGGCAGGGCCTCCATTATTTTTACGGGTTCGCGTGTATAAATAACGAATTGTTTAAGCGTGGCCAAAGCCTGCCGCCGGCTGGTAAAACTATTATTTGTGTAGCCCGGCTGGTCCCCATAAAAAATATTGACGGCTTATTGGCCGCCTGGCAAATTGTAGAACGGCAGGATACCGGTTACCGCCTGCTGATTGTAGGTGACGGACCCGAGGTTGCAAAACTAAAGCATCAAAAGGAGGCGCTTAAATTAGGCGCTGTGGACTTTGCAGACGCGGTGGATAATAATAGCCTGCCCGCGTATTTTGCGCAGGCAGAGGCCTTTATTTTGCCCAGTTTTTCTGAAACCTGGGGGCTGGTGGTTAACGAAGCGATGGCCGCTGGTTTACCCGTGTTGCTTAGCCGCACTGTAAATGCCGCTGCCGACCTGTTAAAGGATGGCGAAAACGGTTTTGGCTTTGATGCATTTGATACCAGCAATATTGCAGAAGCCATATTAAAATACATTCAATTAGATGATGGGGCCAAGACGAGGATGAGCGTAAGCTCGCTGGCTATTATAGAGTGTATGAGCTACGGTAAAATGGCGGAACAGTTAACAGCGGCATTAGCTATTATCAGTGCTAAGCCCTATAAAAGCCCGGGACTGATTGCCGCCGCCATAATTAATAAATGGCACGGCCGGTACAATACCTCCGGTTGGGATAAGTTATAAACGAGGGGACGGAGTTAAAACGCGTTCTCGTCACCTTTCAGGCTGTTCCAGACGGTGAGGAAGATGATCTTCATATCAAACAGGAACGACCAGTTCTCCAGGTACCATACATCAGCCTCAACTCTTTTAAGCATCGCTTCGGTAGTTACGGTTTCGCCACGTAAGCCTTTTACCTGTGCCCAGCCTGTGATGCCGGGCTTTAAGAAATGCCTAACCATAAACCTGTCTATCAATTGCGAATACTGTATGGTATGGCTCAGCATGTGCGGGCGAGGGCCAACGGTAGACATGTTGCCTATCAATACGTTAAAAAACTGCGGTAACTCGTCTATACTGGTACGGCGCAAAATAGCACCCAAGCGGGTTATGCGCGAATCGTTCCTTACCGCTTGTTTGCTATCGCTATGATTATTGATGCGCATGCTCCTGAATTTATAACACCAAAAGGGGTTATTATCGCGGCCAGAACGCAGCTGCTTAAATAATACAGGGCCTTTAGATTCTAACTTTATCAAGATGGCCAGTATGGGGAACAGCCAGCTGAAGAAGAAGATGATAACGACCAACGAAAAGCAGATATCGAACAAGCGCTTTAAAGATCGGTTCAGCATGTTCTCTAAAGGTTCTGCCCGTACCGATATTACCGGGATATGCCCAAAACTTTGTATTAAAACGGGTTTAATACCGTAATCGTAATATTCGGGTATTATTTTAAAACGGATCAGGTTCTTTTCGGCGCCCGATAATAGTTTTTCTATTTTTTGGGTTTCTGCAACCGGGAGGGTACAAAATATTTCATCTATCTTGTTGTTGAGCACATAACTAATGCATTCATCGGTAGAGCCGAGGTACTTACCTGTTTGCCCGGTTTGTACCGGGTTATCATCAAAAAAGCCAATAAGCTTATAGCCCCTATCGGGGTTTCCGGCAAAAAAACGCTGCAAATCGTTGCTGATGCGGCCGCTTCCAACTATGATCACCTTTCGCGAGTCGAACAAAGATGCCCTGTCGCTTTTGCGGATAGCTAAAAATATGATCTTCCATAGCCATAATAACAGGCCAATTAACGCGGATGCGTAAATGAGGTAAGTGTGCGTTATGTAATAAGCTTTTATACCTACAACAGCTACTATGATAGCAATAAGGGTTACAAAAATAAGATAGGTTTTTATAACGTTTCTGAAGGTGTTTACCGAGTCTTTATTTAAAACCTCATCATACAGGCGTGTTAAATTTGCCGATAACAGCCAGGTAAGGTTAAAAACCAATACAATGGGAAGATAATGCTGGCTGGGCGGCCATAAGATATCTTTTTCGGTGGCTACAATATAATATGCTATCACCATACCCATGTTTAAAACTATGTAATCGGTAACCAGATTGATAGTTTTAAAGAATGTAGCGTAACGATGAACCATTTATTACAATATTTAACTGATAACAGGTAATTTAAATTAACAACCCTTCATCAAACGTTTATGCCCTGCATGGGCAAGCAAATTTGCTGAAGCTTGTATGCGTTTAATACAAGAGGGAATTTAATTTGACGGCAATATCCCATTTTAATAGGTATAATGCCCTCATTACTTTATTCGTTCTCGTTGTAGTTTAACTTATGCATAAGCAGCTGCTCATTTGCTTATTATTTTGAGCCCTAAATTATACATTTTTAAGAAACTATACTTTATAAGTTCTGCGTTAATTTTAATGTTATACGCAGCTTAATTATTACTATAAAATGCCCGATGCTTAAGCACAGGCTAATACAAATTATTACGCTTTAACGCCTTTATATACAGGGGGAGTGGCAGGTAATTATTTGCGGGCATCATTAAACATGCTTTTAAAAAGCATGCTTATCGCCAACCAGGGTTTTCCAAAAAGTAAGGAAAATGATCTTAACGTCGAGCAGCAGGCTCCAGTTTTCGATATACCAGATGTCATAGTTAACACGGGCCATCATCAGAGACGGGTCGCTGGTTTCGCCTCTGAAACCATTTACCTGTGCCCAGCCGGTTATACCCGGTTTAACCAGGTGCCTTACCAGGTAATTATCTATAACCTCTTTCGATTCGAGATTTAACGGCGTAGGGTGAGGGCGGGGGCCCACTACCGACATATTGCCTATCAGCACGTTGACGAATTGGGGGAACTCATCAAGATTTGATTTTCTTAAGAAAGCACCAACCCTGGTTATCCTCGGGTCGTTCTTTTTCGCTTGCTGGTATTTACCGCTATTTTCGTCAACGTCTTTAGACATCATCTTCATCGAGCGGAATTTAAAGCATTTTATTTTTTCGTTCTTTTTGCCCCAGCGTTCCTGAATAAAGAATACAGGGCCCGGTGAACTTAGTTTAATAGCTAATGCGATAAGCGGGAAGAGCCACGAACATACCAAAACCAATACAAGGGAGCTGAACACGATATCGAAAACCCGCTTTATCGACCGCAGGTGGATCTCATCCAAGGGCTCGTGCCTCAGGGTTATCATCGGGAAGCCATTAAAGATGCTTACGTTGTACTGCGAGTTTATCAGTTCATGATAGGCCGGTATAATACGCAACTTTACCGTGTTGCGGCCAACTACGCTGGCAATATGCTTAATTTTATTGTGAGCCCTGTTGGGCAATGCTACTACCACCTCGTCAAATTCTACCGAGTGGCTTTCCATCATTTCGTCAATTTTATCAACGGTGCCTAAGTACTTACCATTAAGGTAAGGCTTTTGCTCGTCATCCAAAAAGCCAATAATTTCATACCCCAGGTGCATGTTGCCATCAATGATGTTAGAAAACTCCATGCCTGTTTTACCGCCGCCTATAACCAATATGCGTTTTTTGTTCATCCCCTTTTTTTGCAGGAAAACCATCAGGCGCTTATAAAAAAGCTTTTCTAATGGGATGAGTATGCTAAGGAACAATACGTAAAAAAATAAAAAGCTCTTACTGTTATAGGTTTGGTGGGAGGTGAAAAAGAAAAGTATAACCAAACAAGCTTGTATAAAGATGCTGTTCGCGGTTTTATACAGGTTGGCAGTTAACGATTTTGAGTTAAGATCGTCTGACGTTTTTGTAGAGCGCGAAGAAAAATACCATCCTATTACAAGCAAAGGAAGCATCCAAACGTTAAGAAGGATAAAGTTGCGGTGATATACCCTGGTGAGGATATAAAACGCCAGAATAAAGCAAACGGTTAGAAGCAGCACCTCGTTAACAAAACGAAAGAAATTGAACCGATATTTATATCTTAATTCCATATACCGTGCAAATAGCCTATTCTATTGTTAAGAAAATAAATTATACTAATGTTAATAGGGCAGACTAAAGTTAATCATATTAGGAATACTTTTTGCTAATTTTTGATAATAAGGAATAATAATCAAATAGTTATCTGATTATTACCCGTTAGCAATATTGTATGTGCGTAACCTATAGTGTGCGTTTAAACTGCAATTTTTAAAAAGTCGGCATAAGCTAAAGTTATACCTTTTTCTAAATCTGTTTTATATTGCCATCCCAGATCGCGTAACTTGCTTACGTCCATTAGTTTTCGGGGTGTACCATCTGGCTTAGTATGATCAAATAAGATCTCGCCCTCGTAACCAACAATTTTTTTAATGAGCACCGCCAGATCTTTTATTGATATATCTTCGCCGGTACCAATGTTAATTAAACCGTTTTGATTGTGCGTTTGCATTAAATAAAAACAGGCCTCTGCCAAATCTTCGGCAAACAAAAACTCGCGCTTTGGTGTGCCCGTACCCCAGATGGTTACAGAACCCGCCTGTTGTTGCTTGGCTTCGTGAAACCGCCTTATTAAGGCCGGCAGTACATGAGAGTTTTCCGGATGATAATTATCGTTATATCCATATAAGTTAGTAGGCATAACAGATACAAAATTGCATCCGTACTGCGCAACGTAAGCGTCACACATTTTTATGCCTGCTATCTTGGCGATGGCGTAAGGTTCGTTTGTTGGTTCCAGCAGGCCGGTTAACAAATATTCTTCTTTTAATGGCTGCGGTGCAAGTTTGGGATAAATACAACTCGACCCCAAAAACATCAACTTTTTAACCTTATTTACAAAAGACGAATGAATAACATTATTTTGTATTTGTAAATTATCATACAAAAAATCGGCGCGATAAATGTTATTTGCCATGATGCCACCCACCTTGGCCGCTGCCAAAAACACATAGTCGGGTTTTTCTAATTCAAAAAAACCGGATACTTGTTGTTGGTTACGTAGATCCAGATCTGTCGAAACGCGCGTTACAATATTATTAAATCCTTGTTTTTTAAGAAAGGCTACAATTGCAGATCCAACCATGCCACGATGGCCGGCAACATAAACTTTATCGGTTTTTTCCATTCGTGCTATTATTCGAATTGATTTTTGATCTTGTAGCCAGAGTCTTTCAGTAATTTCTCACGCTGGAATAATTCAAGATCAGCAGCAACCATTTCCTTAACCAAAGCTTGTAGATCATATTTTGGTTTCCAGCCTAATTTTTCGTTGGATTTGGTAGGGTCGCCAATTAGTAATTCAACTTCTGTTGGCCTGAAGTATTTAGAATCAACAGATACAACTTCGGTTCCGGCTTCTAACTGGAAATCCGGGTTGTTGCACTTCACAACAAATCCTTTTTCATTTTCGCCAGTACCCTTAAATTCAACTTCGATGCCAACTTCAGCAAACGCCAGGCGAACAAATTCGCGTACCGTTGTAGTTACACCAGTTGCTATAACAAAGTCTTCTGCAACTTCCTGCTGTAAAATAAGGTACATTGCTTCCACATAGTCCTTAGCGTGGCCCCAATCGCGTTGGGCATCTAAGTTTCCTAAAAATAATTTCCCTTGCAATTTCATAGCAATTTTAGCTACTGCCCTGGTAATTTTACGGGTAACAAAGGTTTCGCCCCTTAAAGGGCTTTCGTGGTTAAATAATATTCCGTTGCAGGCAAACATATTGTATGCCTCGCGGTAATTTACGGTTATCCAATAAGCGTAAAGCTTTGCCACCGCATACGGCGACCGTGGATAAAACGGCGTAGTTTCTGATTGTGGAACGGCTTGCACCAAACCATATAATTCAGATGTAGATGCCTGGTATATTTTAGTTTTTTTAGTAAGATTTAGTAACCTAACTGCCTCAAGTATCCTGAGTGTACCTATACCATCTGCGTTAGCAGTATATTCTGGCGTATCAAAACTTACCTTAACGTGAGACATTGCCCCAAGATTATAAATTTCGTCTGGTTGTACCTGCTGTATAATACGTATCAGGTTGGTTGAGTCGGACAAATCACCGTAGTGAAGTACAAAGCGTTGATCTTCATCATGTGGATCATGGTATATATGATCGATACGATCGGTATTAAATAGTGAGCTACGACGTTTTATGCCGTGAACTTCATAGCCTTTAGATAATAACAAGTCGGCTAAATAAGCTCCATCCTGTCCAGTGATACCAGTTACTAAAGCAATTTTTTTATTCATATAAATTTTGGTAGTGTAATTAATCAAATAATTCAAATATACTAAAATTTAAGCCTGTTGGTAGTGAAATTCGAAATTTTAATTATTAAATATTAACATAATAAATATTTAACAGGTTAAAAAGAACATCACTTTATTACAAGAATGTAATAATTCACCTTCAATATTGGCCATTTATCGCGTTACCGCTGGCTTAAATTTATATCTATAATTCTTGCTGGGGGGCTAAAAATTAAATCTGTGGCTTCGGCAACCAGCAACTGTGGTTTCCGCAACAAATAGCGATCCGCTCAACGGATACTCGTTTAGTTCATCTTCGCTCATTTCACAACTCGCGGTAGTAATATAAAGCTGATTTAGGTTTTTACCGCCAAATGCGCAAGAGGTTACCTTAGGTGCCGGTACGTTAACCTTTTGTAATTGCTTACCAGTTTGCGGATCGTACCTGCCCACACCAAAACCATCCCAAAGGGCTATCCAAAGCATACCTTCACTATCAATCGTCATTCCGTCGGGATACCCTTCGGTTGACGGTATTTTAATGATGACCCGCTTATTGGCAATACTCCCGGTGTTCTTATCAAAATCGTACTGTGACACCTCGCCGGTTGGCGTATCTATGTGATACATTAAACTACTATCGGCAGACCAGGCCATCCCATTGGATATAGTTAAGCCGTCTAAGTGTTCAGCAAGTGTAAAATCGCTGGTTAGGCTGTACAGTTTGTTATCACTGGTGGCATTTCCAACTGTTAACGTACCTACCCAAAACCTTCCCTGCGGGTCGCACTTGCCATCGTTAAATCGTTTATGTTCCTGGTGGATCTGGGTTTTTAACTTATACTCAATTTCGCCGGTAAGTAAATCAAGAGTGGCTATCCCATCCTGCAATGCCACCAAAACTTTGTTATTAGCACAGGGTACTACCGTTCCAATTCTTTTATGGACATTGTAAACCGAGTTTTTTTGCGTTAGCGGGTCGTACACGTTAAACAATCTACCCTTAATATCTACCCAATAAAGCTTTTGATTATCATAGTCCCAGATGGCTCCCTCACCTAAAACGGCGTTAAAATTTAAGAGTAAACTGGCGTTCATTTTTAATAATTTATAATAAGGTGGTTTTCGCGTTGCTAATTAAACAAAAATAGGAATGATATTGATTATTTTTTTTAAAATTACAGGGTAAAACGATTATTACAGCATGACGAACCCGGACAAAATTAAAGTGTTACACATTTCCCAGGTACAGGGAGGAATAGAAACTTATATAGAACAAATCATAACTAACATAGATCGGAACCGTTTTGAAGTGATGCTTGCATGCCCGGCACAAAGAGAATCGATAATTAAAATGGTTAATAAGTACAACGTACCCTACATTAACCTCGAGATAACTATAGAAATTGCGCCTTTAAGCGATTTGAAAAGTATTATTGAAACGATAAAATTAGTGCGCAGGCTTAAACCTGATATTATACATGCGCATAGTTCTAAGGCAGGTATGACAACCAGGCTGGCCAGTATATTTTTTAAACCAAAGGTTTTTTATACGCCAAATGCCTATGCATACTTAGGGCAAAAAGGTTTAAAACGGAAAGTGTTATTATGGATAGAAAAATTAGCAATACCTTTTACCGATTTTTTGCTCGCCGCATCGCAATCGGAGGCGCGCAGGTCTAAAGTGGATGTGGGGTTTCCTGATCGTAAAGTTGTAGTATACCCAAACAGTATTGAAATACTGCCTCAGCGCGACGAACCTGTAGTTGCTCCTAAAAACTTTAAAATGATAACCATGGTAGGGCGGTTGGTTGACCAGAAGAATCCTATGATGTTTCTGCGTGTTTGCAAACTGGTTACCGATCTGCGTAACGATATCCGCTTTCAGATCGTAGGGGCAGGGTTTGATGATAAGTGGAAAGATGCCCTTGAACAGTATATAGCAGAGAATCATCTTGAGGAGAAGATTAACATATTATCATGGAAATCCCGGGAGGAATTGCTCCAAACTATCCGCGAAACGGATGTTTTTGTAATGACATCTATGTTCGAGTCGTTTGGCTATGTTGTAGCCGAAGCCCAAATGCTGCAGGTGCCGGTTGTAGCCACCAATGTTGACGGGCTAAATGAAATTATACAGGATGGCGTTACCGGATACCTGATTGAGGTTGACGACGACCAATCAATGGCCGACAAGATATTAGCTGTTATTGATGACAGCGTAAAAACTGCAGATATGGTAAAAAAGGGCAGAGAGAGAGTTAGCGATTTATTTGATATTAAAACCAACATTAAAATATTAGAGCAATTTTATACTGAAAATAGTTTATAAGGCGTTTAAGCCCAAGTACTAACAAAGCATTGTATGAAAGCGCGGAAGAGATTTGTCATTATTAGCCTTGGTTTACCGTTAATACTTTTTAGCAACCTGTTTTATTGTATTTACCCCAAAGCGGCTCAGCCACAAAACATCACAATTTCTGTAGACTGTAGTAAACCACGCATATCGCCCCAAAAATCGATGATTGGCTTCCTGCTTTCGGTAAATGCGCAGAAACCCACATCAGACCTTATACAGCCGCTGCAGCCAAAATACTGGAGGATAAGTTCGAGAAACAAAAAGATGATGGCGCGGATGAAAGCTTTTGGTGCAAAGCCTATTTTTTTGGTGAGCGATGTTTTTAAGTATGCAGGCCCCGATAATGATTTTAAGAAAACGCCGGTACTTTTGATGCGCCAATGGAAAGATACCGTACGCAGTGTTATGTTTCAGTATAAAGCAGAGAGGATTAAACCGATATATGATATATGGAACGAGCCCAACGGCAAGCAATTTTGGAGCGGGAGTGACGAAGAGTTTTTTAGTACTTACAAAAATGGTTACGACCAGATAAGGAGCATGGCCGGTGGTAGCACGGCTATGGTATCCGGCCCGTCGATCTCTAAATTTGATGTAGCCTTCTTAGGAAAGTTTTTAGATTATTGCCTCGCAAATAAAATGACGCTGGATGTACTTAGCTGGCACGAATTTAAAAGCGAAGATGATATACCAAAAGTAGCAGACGATATTTTGCTCGCAAAATCGATGTTTGTAAATAACCCTAAGTATGCGGCGCTGCATATTAAATCGGTGCAGATAAATGAGATAATCCCGCAGAGCGACCAGTTTTCGCCCGGCAGCATACTCGCATACTTTGTTTATTTAGAAAAAGGTGGTGCTGATGGTGCCTGTAAGGCCTGCTGGACCGAATCTAACGGCAAAAGCAACTGTTTTAACAATTCGTTAGATGGGCTTATAGATGCGGAAACGATGCAGCCCCGGGCAGCCTGGTGGGCGTATAAATATTATAATTTAAGTTTAACTAACCGGTTGAAGTACCGCTCGAATAACAGCCATGTGGTATGCTTTGCAAATTATCAAACAGATAAGATCCAGGTTTTACTGGGCTATTATGGTGATAAGAGGAAAAATGTATCAGTAACAAATGTTAATTTAAGCTTAAACAGCATCAACTCCCTGGCTTCGTTTGCCGGGAAAAGCAGCGTAAATATCTCTGTGCTATCTATCCCCAATACCGGGGAAGATGTAATGGACGCCCCGAAGGCTACCTATCAAACTACAGCAATCATAACCAACGGGCAAATCAATTTTTCTGTACCGGAGGTTTATTTAAGCGGTGCTTGTGTGGTTAATATCAATTAAGAGGGGAAGTCGTTAACTATTTAGCTTATAAAATTCATGTTCGATACTCTTCAAATAAACGGGTAAAGAATATTTTTCATAAAACAGATCATTACCTCTTATTCCAAATTGTTTAATTATCTCCGGATGATTAATTAAATATTCAATTTTGTCAGCTATTTGATGTTCGTTTTTTATATCAACCAGATAGCCAGACTCGTTGTCGGCCACGATGGATTGTATACCGCGCCACCGTGTTGCTATCACCGGTAATTTATATTGCATAGCCTCCAGTATCACAACTCCCAATGATTCTGATACAAAGAAACTGGGAAAGCAAAAAATGTCGGCTTTTAAGAACGCCTGATTTTTAGAGTCGCCTGTGATCACCCCCAAATGCTCAAAATGATCTTCCATTTTAAGTTCATGCACCCGTGCGAAGAACTTTTCCTTGTAATCGTCAGTTTCAAACACGCCGGCAATCCTAAGTTTTATCTTATAGTTTTTGTTAACCAATAAGCCAACTGCCTCTAATAAAAATCCTTCGCCCTTTGTTGAATTTAATAATCCAACAAATAATATGTTTAAAACTCCGTTTCCGTCAAAAAATACTTTTTTGGTATCTTTAGGGTAAGTGTTGGGAATGCCATAAGCCAAAAATGAATTTATTTTTGATTGAAAAAATAACCCGTCATCGGGATTGAAACGCGAATTAGCTACAGAAAGCTCCGGCTTGTTATATACCAAGTTAATTAGGTATTTGCCCCATTTGTTAAATGAAAAATACTCTTCTGACAGGCCGGCAGCATGAAAGTGGAATATTGTTTTTTTGAATAAAAACCTGGTAGGTAATAATATAATAATGTCTCGGTATACACTTGTTTTAGGTGCATTACTTGGAGGATAGTACAATACTTTTATGTTGTGTTTAAACTTTAGGTACCAGGTTTTTAAAATTATTTCGAACAGATGGGTGAATTTGTAAAAGTTAAACGATCCTTTTTCGTTCATTTCTTTCGAAAAACACATCCTGACGTGAAAGATTTCTATTTTTTCATATTCGCCTCTAACGATGTGATCAATCATTATTGCCTGGCCGCCGTATGGAGGAGGGGTTTGGCCAACCACCAGGATTTTTAACTTTTTAGGCATAAAATGGGATTGCGAATTTTAGATTTAGTTATTCTTTATAATGCGTGCCGGGTTACCAACCACGATACAATTAGAGGGAATGTCTTTTGTTATTATTGAGCCGGCGCCTATTTTAACATTATCACCAATTGTTATATGGCCAAGAATACACACGTTGGCACCTATATTTACGTTGTTTCCAATTATGGGGCTGTCTAATCGGCTAAATTCTGTTTCCCCCTTATTACCTATTGTTGTAGAGTGCCTTAAAATGCAATTTTCTCCTATTATAGTATTACCATTTACTATTAATGCCTGGCCGTGGAATAATTGCAATCCTTTCCCAGCGGTTAAATTCCATGAAAGTTCTACGCCTAAAACCCACTCAACAAAAAATCTGTAGAATAACAAATACCAACAAAACAGGACGGTTAATATAATATTTGATTTTACCAAAGTTGCAGATCTAAATAGCAACAGAACCAGCTGACCTTTAAAATACCCTTTGTTAGTACTCCAGTCCTGAAAGATATTGAAATTTCTTTTCATAGCTTGAGTTTATCCTTTTGCTATCTTTCCTGACAATAGGGGAGCTAACAGATGTTTCCTTTTATAAAAGAACTGGCCTATGCTGGTTTGTGACACGTCTTTTTTAAATACCGACCATCGGTACCAAAACCGGGTACTAAGGCCCTGGTCGTTATATGTTTGTACTGATTTGTAAAACTCCTTGTACATGTCCTTGTAATGCAAATCACTCGTTCCTTCCAATCTAAAATTAGCCAGACTTTTGTTGATGTAATAAAACGGAACTTGTTTGCTTAAAGCCCGGTGTAAAAACTCAACATCCATGGTGTATTTATATTCCTTGGAAAATGTGCCTATTTCTTTATAAACGTTGCCGGTAACAAAAACCGACGGATGATTAAGCGACATATATTTCCACATTTTGGAAAGGTCGGAAATCCGTATATAGCTCATGTCGTCATCAAAGTACCTGATATCGCCGAAATAGATCCCTTTTTTTTGCTCATTCTTGTTGTAGAAATCTACCACTGTTTCAATAGTATCCGGGTAAAAAAAGTCGTCGGAATTTAATATCCCTATAATTTCACCTGTGGCTTTGGCTATACCTTTATTGAAAGCGTCACTGATGCCTTCATCCTTTTCAGAAACCAGCACCTTCACAAGGTTGCAGTAGGTTTTCACGATATCAAGGGTGCCGTCTTTGGAACCTCCATCAATTACAATATACTCTATGTTTTTATAGGACTGATCCCTGATGCTATCAATGCACTTGTTTAAAAAACGCTCGCCATTGTATACAATGGTTATTATAGATACTAATGGATTTGAATTCATAACAGTAATAAATTATTGGTAAACTGTTTCGGTTTGAATTGTAAATGTCCGTTCATATTTACTAAACCCAGAAATAATGAGCACGCTTTGAAATAAATAGATCATACCGGGCGAATAGAAGCCGTTTAAGGTTTCGGTAGCGCTGCTTAATAAATAGTAACACCAAAAGCCAACAATAAGCAGCGGTAAAAACATCTCTCCCCCCATCTTCCACAGCCTTATTGCATAAATAATTGATTTTCTGATCAGCATAAAAGTAACAATGACGCCAATATAACCTATGTCGTAAACGGTAGAGAAAAACGTGTTGTGTGGGCTTATATAATTTGGACGTGCCCAATCTTTGAAAAAATAAGCCCACAACTTAGAAGCTCCCGAGCTGTAGTGGCCATATTCGCCATATCCAATTACATCCATCCACCGGAAATCGGAGAGAACTTCAGTAGATTTAGTCCACACCAGTACCCTTGCAAGGCTTTCTTTTTCATCGGTACGCAACAACGACGATGATACGGAAGTATATATTATAGGTAGCAAATATAACAGGAGAAATGGTGCAGCAATTAAATAAACAGGCATAATTTTAGAGTATTTGAACAGCCTTGTTTTGCTTATATAATACATGATGAATGATCCTACAATGGCATTGAATAAAAAGGATCTGTCATCAACTAAAAGGATAGATGCCAACGCAATAAAAATAACTAAAATGTTTATTAATTTTAGTTTTTGGATGGTCATTACCAATACAACTAATAACAAAGCCCCAACGATGTCACCATAGGTATTTAACCCACCGCCCGATAACGGGAAGATCACCCGTTGTATATGTATACCGAATTTCGATAGCATTACAGCTTCAGTTGTATTTTCTATAACAACAAATGAGGATATTTTGATTCCGAGGCTCCAAAGCAATAAGTTTAATGATACAAATATTGCCAGGGGGTAAAACATCGTATACGCAACTACCTTCTTCCAGTCGAGTGACCTGCTGGATACTAAATAAACATAGCTTGTTAATATGAAAAACGAATAGGTTAAGTAAACTGCTACACTGTAAATAACGTTAATTGTTGTTGATACAGGTGACGCCGTTCTTAAAAGTGAAACTACCGTTATTAAAACAAAAACAACTAAAGTTTTATCTACCGCACTGTAAGGAAATAAATGCTTTGTTTTTCGGTAGTCGTTCACAGCAATGCCCAATATAAAGGCAATAGTTAAAAAACGTACAACCTGATTATCAGTAACACGTTCAATTTGGAGGTATATAAGCGTAAAGCCAATAATTCTGAAAATCATTTTTGATCGTTTTTATTAACCGGATAATTACAAGTAATATTTGCTTAAAAAAGCTCTTTTATCATTTAATTCTTTGTGATTTTTTACAATCTCCTTTAAAGCAGCTGTTTGCATTTTTATTATAAAAGGCTTCGCGCTTTTTTCCTTAAAAAGAAAGTAATCTTTAACCACAAGTATAGTTTGTAAAATTAATTGCCCTATCCAGTGGGCGTAAAATAGCTTTTTTACAGGCCCCGTGCCTGGTAAAAATGAATGATATAGTTTGATGTGAGCAGAAGCAGCACCAAAACCTTCATACATTCTTAGTGCATATTCTTTATTTAGCCTTTTTTTAGGTATGAAATGTTTAAACTGTAACTTCGAGCTGTACCAAAGCTGGTGGTTATTCATTAATGCAAAAAAACTGATGGCGGCATCATCACCTGCGGCCAATACGGTGCCTTTACGGCCGGACAAAAGTAAGTTAGAATGATTGAAGTTGGCGTAAATATCCTGTAACAGTTTTTTTCTTGCCACGGTTCCTGCACCATATATAAGCGGCCTGTCGCTATCAACCGGCCCTTCTGATGAACTGCCTTGCGGCCCCATAGCATAGCCTGTTTCGGCTATGAAGTTTGATAACCATTCCGGTTTGTCAATTTCATACACAGGGCTTCCGGCGCCGCCGCATAAACCGATATTTTTATTTTGATCCATAACCCTGAAAGCGTTTTGTACATAGCCTTCACAAAGCCAGTTATCATCATCACAAAAGATCAAATAATCGTATTTCGATTCGTTTTTGCCCTTTATCCTGGCACTCATCAGGCCGGGAGAGCTTTCAAATACGATTTTAAAATCTGCCGGGCTTTGATATTTGCGCCATTCTTCGGCAGCAAAGGTCGATGTATTATCAGTGGAGGCATTATCAACAACAATTATCTCCCAATTTAAAGAGGCATCTGTTTTTTGCTTTGCCAAATGCGCCAGTGTTGGCGCTAATAAACTGGTGCTATTGTAACAGCAAATTATAACAGAAATTCCATTCATAAATGTTAATTATTTACTGAATAAGTCGTCGTAATTAACTCTTTCAAATACATCTAAATGTCCACCTACGGTAGCGTTCCAAACATTGCGCGAATCTTTTTTAAATGCGTCCCGGGCTTTTGTAAAACCCATTTCCATCCTGTCAACCTTTGGGTCGTGCCAACGGTAGCCCTTACCGAAATAGTCTTTTGAGAAGTGGTTTACATCGTCAGATTCGGACATTATAACTGTACTTGTGTCAAGGTTCGCTTCTTTTGGGATGGCGTAATTATGATCAAAACCAATCATATAAACTTTTTCGAATCCTAAGAAATACGCTAATTGCAAGCACATAAAAGTTACGCTACCGCCAACCCCTAAACTACGCACTAAATTAGTAGTGAAAAACGGAGTGAAGGGTTCATCGTAATTAAGCAACACATTGGTTGTAATTGTATTTTCATCTTTCGTCAATACATAATCCAAATACGAGCCAAAAAACTTTAGTTTGGGTCCTTTATATTTGTTTATTTCAGATGCCCGATCTTCGGCTACAAGGTAATCTTCCACTACGTAAAAGGTTGGGTGGAACTGCATCTTCTCATAGTTAAGATAAATTGCATTTACCCCAAATGTGTATTCATTTTTGAGCTTTGTCAAATCCATCTTATTTAACGATGGCCCGTTACCTATTATAAAACACCGCTCGCCTTTATATTTATTTTTAAGTGAGGCCAACCATTTTTCGTTTTTTGTAAGATAAATACCATTTGATGCTAACCTAAACCTGGTAGAGTAGAAAAATAATTTAAAAAGATTAGGGCTCTTGTCAAAACTAAAATAGGAGTGTTTATCAACGAAAGTAAAAAATACAGGATAGAAAATTTTTTTTAAGATATTTTTCATTTTAGTTAGTGTAAAATTAGTTTAATAAAAGACGCCGTTAACAGCAGCGCTAAAGGAATTGCGGCACTTTTTAAGAAATAGCTCATAAATCCGGTTTTTAGAGAATCTAATGAGAGCTTTACGTTCCACCAATTATTGATGGCGAGGTTTGATACACCCTGTGCTATCGGGAATGCCCAAATACCAACTTTTGGTAAAAGTAAAATCACGAGGCCGATATTTATTAACCCCGATATAATGGCTGACTTATAAAAAGGAACTTTGTTGGTGGTGACAACAATTTGTGCGTGCATGGCGTGATGCCGTTCTAAAAACCAAACCAGCCCTATAACAATAATTATTTTGTAATCTATCAAATAAGCTTTAGATCCAATAAGGCTTAAGCCCCAGTTACCCAAAAACATAAGTACAATTAAGCCTAAGCTATAAATCAGAAGCGCTTTTTGCATGCTGCTTGCCGAGAGGGTTATTAATTCTTGTATTTTATGCTTTATCCGTAACCCGGTTAGTATAGGCAGTTTTGAATAAAACGGGGCCTGAGAGAATTGCGAAACAGTTGTTATTAATTTCAACGTGAGCAGATAAGCGGCTAACATTGATGCATTTGAAACATTGGAATATATTAAGCCCGTTACCTGATTTATGCCGGTAGAGCACAAAATTAATAGGCCAGATCGCCAGGTTGGGTTCCAGCACCAAAGAAAAACCTCTTTATCGAAAGAGAAGAACTTCATCTTTTTGAAGACTCCGTCGCAAATAGATCTCTCCAGGTAAAAATCTCTTAAAACTAATATTACGCTAAATAGCAATTGAACGCTTGCCAGGTAAATAAGGTTGAATTTGAAAAATACAACAAGCACTGATGCTACCGTGCTTAAAAGATTGTTTATGATATCCCACCTGTTTATTAATATTATATTATTTGTACCAATGATAACCGAATCAAATTTCCTTGCAAAGAAGCTTACAAATACGCTAAACCCGTAGATATAATAGGCTATCCAAAGTTGAGAAGGCTCGCTTGATTTTATAATTACCCTGTTAAACGAATAGTAGGTAAAAGAAAATATAACCACCACCACCAAAAAACTTATGAAAAGGTAAGTGGAGTTGATTGTTCCGTAAACGCGCCCCATCAAAGGCCAGTTCGGCTTATTTTCATCATGCTTTTGCTTCCCGTCTATATCTGTTAAAGTTTCCAGACCATTAAACACATACGACACCACCCTGGAAAAGGTTGGATAAAAGCCGAAATCTATTACTATAGCGAAAGAGTTGATTGTTAGTAACAGGTACCAAAACGCAATTTCGTTAATGTCGTAATTAACCAGGATAAGCGGAGTGAGTACAAGTAATTTTATACTCCCGCTTACCATATTTCCCCAGGTTAACACAGTGGGGGATGCCCAAACTTTATTAATTAACTTCTTTAACATCAATCTTTTTTATTTGGTTAACTGTCCTATTACAAATTTCATCGAACCCTATTTGTGTAAAATGGATGTTATCGATAGTGTATTTTTTTATTTCAGTGTCCGACCATTCTTTTAAATCGATGCATCTCAAATACTTATTCAGGATGCTATCAAAATCGCCGACTAACTCACCAATATTTTCGGGCCTGCCTTTAGTAAAGTTACCTTCCCAGTTTTTAGCAAACCGGTTTGAATTGATCCATACCAGGTTTTTAATTTCTGCCAACTGCGGCATAACTTTATTAAGCAAATACTCCTTTGAATATAAATTAACGGTTGGCTCGCCCTTGTATAAAGTTGAGAACGGCTTGCTATAATAATGCTCGTTAGCTTTAAATACGTCGCTAAAGTAGTGGTCGTTTTTTTTACTGTCTTTCACCGCAGCAATATTACTAATGGGCCTTGGCGAAAAATCTACCACACCACAATGAAGAATTACAGCTTTATACTTTGATGTGTCGTGGTTCTTCACCGTGTCTAAAAAATCAATTATGGTAGTGTACTTTTCGGGGCAAATAAAATAAGTAACCCTGTAATTGTTGATTAGGCCATTTAAATAGGAATCGAAAAAGATTTTCCCCCATCTGTTAATTACATTAAAGCCTCTTGAATCGGTATAAAGCAAAATGGCCGGCTTATTGATGTTTTTTAGGGTTAAAAATTTATGCCAAACAAAAAATAAAACATTTAAGAAATTACTTATTAATGGTAATACTACCTTGAAAATTTTCTTTTTCAAATTGTTCATGTACTCATTAATCTAAATCTTTCAGCACGTTGCTTATGCCGCCATCTATATTAAGGTTTGCACCGTTAATAAAGCCTAATTTGTCTTCGGCAAGCAGCAGGGCCAGTTGCGAAACTTCCTGCGGTTTACCAATACGCTGGCTTGGGTGAATTTCATTAAGCATCTGCACCTTGGCTTCGTTGTTATCAAAGCCATCCCTTAGCATTTGGGTATCAATTGCGGCAGGGCTTATGGCATTAACGCGTACGCGGCCCTGCAGATCAACCGAGAGTGCCTTTGTAAGGCCCACCAACGCACTTTTAGAGCTTGCATAGGATACGAAGCGCTTTTTGGTTAGCTGGTGGTGTATGCTGGCTATGTTGATGATAGAGCCTTTGGCTTTTTCTAACTTTGCCAAAAAGTATTGGCTCAACATTAAAGGCCCCGTTAAATTAACATTTAACGTTTGATTCCAGTCCTGCAGCTGTAATTCGCTCAGGCTGGATAATATTTGAACGGCCGCGTTGTTGATCAGTACAAAGATCTCGGGGATCTCTACATCAAAGGTTGCTTCGGCTTCGCGTTTGTAGTCTGCATCTGAACAATATTTGTGCAGGTCGAATTTGAAAAACTTATCGCAGTACGGCGATTGCTGATCTTTTACATCAAAACCTATTACCGTATAGTTGTTTTCTTTAAAGGTTTGTGCCAGCTGGGTGCCTATACCGCCCAGCACCCCTGTTATTACAACCGTTTTTTTTGTTTCCAATTATTTAATGTTTAAGTATCCAAACAAAATCTCGATTGCCCTTAGGCTGGCTCTTATTACCGCTTCTTTGGTATTGGAGCCATTGTGCGTGCCAAAAATGCACTGCTCAAACTGGCGCAGCGGGCTATCGGCCGGTAGGGGTTCAACTTCAAATACATCTAAGCCGGCTGATTTTACTTTACCGCTTTCTAAAGCCGCGATCAGCGCTGTTTCGTCAATTAAACCACCGCGAGATACGTTGATTATAATTACGCCATCCTTCATTAGCTGGATGCTTTTCTCGTTGATGAGGTGGTAGCTGGAAGGGGTTAGCGCACAAGTGATCACAACAAAATCCGCTACTCCCAAATTATCCGGAAACGGCAGTATGGTATCAACCCCGGCCTCTTCAGCGGTTAGCTTGGTAAACGGATCGTAAGCGTTTATAGTAACATCAAAAGCTTTTAACCTTTTGGCTGTAGCCAGGCCGATATCGCCAAGGCCCACCAGGGCAACAGTTTTACCGCTTACAGACATGCCCGCAGGCTTTATCCAGTTACCGGCACGTACCTCACGGTCAACCTTGTAGCTTTCGCGGGCAAGGCCGGTAAAGTATGCCAGGGCCATATCGGCTACCTCGTTGCCGAACATGCGCGGGGTATTTGCTATAGGGATACCCAGTTTTTCGCAAGCTTTAAAGTCAACATTATCTACACCAACACCCCATTTTACTGCGGCTATCAGCTTGCCGTTCTTGCCGGCGGTAAATACCTTTTCGGTGGCAGGGTCATCACCTATTATCCATGCATCTACAGTAGGTACAAGTTCAATAAGTTCGTCTTCGGTTAAAACCTGTACCACATTTGGTGTTACCAGTTCTAAACCCTTATCTTCAAAATAATGCCTCAATTGCTCAATTGCCCTAAGCATTGGCGGGCAGGTTACTAAAACTTTCATTTACTTGATGTTGTTTAATTGTTTGTACAGCAGTTCTGCCATTATAAAATTCAGCTCTACATCAATATCCTGCGCTTCTTCTTCCATCATCTCAAATAAGTAGGGCCTGTCGCCTATGCGGTTGTGCTTTTTCGCCAAAATTTCTTTGGTGAAAAGGTACATGCACGAGTTTTCCTCAAAAATAGGGGGGAGGTCCTGCGTACGCAGCAATATATTTGGGTTATGGTTTATTGGCCTTGCAAGGCTGTCCCAGTACCGCACGTTTTTGCGGGTTACCGAAAACAGCGAATCGTACATAGGGTACACTTCAAAAAACTTTTTGATACCCGCTGCTACAGTTTTTGCCGATAGGATAGGGTTTGTACTATGCGTTTGCAGGTAAAATTCTGATGGTACCTGGTTAATGGAGTTCATCAGAACATCATTCATCGGGATGCTGCCATCGCGTAAATGCTCCGGGCGCTCCAATACGATAACTTCCGGGAAAACTTTTTTTGTTTGTTCAATAACTGTCGGGCTATCGGTATCTATAATAACCTTGTCAATAAGTTCGCACTCCAGTAAAGTACCAACTACATGATGAAACAAGGGTTTACCAGCAAAATCGCGATAGTTTTTACCTGGTACCCGTTCACTGGAATGGCGCATGGGTACAATAGCAACAAGCTTATGTTTATCTGTCATTTTTTTTATTGATGAAAAGTATCAGGTAATTAATTGTGATAATATCGATATGATATTAAGATCAACCCGCGTGGTTGCCTTTTAAATAAACAATTTTTTCAGCGTTTTCTCTTTCCTCGGTAGAGCTCTTGCGTAAACCGTTTGGATAGTAGAACCGTTGCCTTAAACGGGTGTTTACTTCGCCATGCTTAAAGCCTTTATACGTGCCCCAAAATTGCATGTATCTAAACCGTATTATCTCTGATACGTTTTTAAACAGTACGCCATCGTGCCGGGCATGTACAAAATCACTAAAAGTATTTGCAACATATAAGCGCACAAAGTCTAACAGGCTCATATGTTGTTTCGGGAATATTTTTTTTAAAGCTATCGCCTCGCGCATGTAGCGGTTTTTTATTTTTGATATCGATTCTTCATGCACATGCACAATAGGCGCATCGGCTTCATAAGCAATAACGTGCCCTTTTTGTTCAATTTTCCGGGCCCAGTCCAAATCTTCAAGGCCTGTAAGTGTTTCATCGTATTGCTGGTTTAACCAGAGCTCTTTTCTTACAACTGCATTGGCATTATTGCAAAACGGATGATCCTGGTTATAGTTAGAATCATCGGGAAACCACTTTTTAAAGATCTGGCTTTCGGAGTATTTGGTAATCTCGTTACCAATTTGTTTGCCATAAACCAGGGCTATATTTTTATTATCAAACGGCTGGATCATCTTCTTTATCCAGTCTGTATAAACCGGGTAAACGTGCGCGCTGGCAAATAACAGGTATTTACCTGCTGCCATTTCACAACCTTTATTCAAGGCTCTGCCAAACGAAAACTCCTCGGGCTTTATCGAAATTACTTTCGCGCCGTGTTCCAGGGCTATTTTTACAGTATTATCCGTAGAACCGGAATCAACCAAAATAACCTCCGTTTCGGAATATAAAGTTTGTTTTTTTATACCTTCCAGCAGCCGGCCAATGTGCTTTTCTTCATTAAACGACCGAACAATTAAGCTACAAGTATAATACATGGCAAAACCGTTTTATTGTTATCAAATTAATTGAACGACTCAAGCGTACTTGTGGCTTATTTACCTATGGTGTACACTTTAAAGCCAATTTCTAAAAGCTTTTTCCTGTCAACTACATTACGGCCGTCAAATACAAAGGCGGGCTTGGTCATGTTGGTATAAATTTTCTCCCAATCGTAGGTTTTAAATTCATCCCACTCTGTCATAATAGCTATTGCATGGGCGCCTTTACAGCAATCATAGGCATTGTCAAATATCGTTATTAATTCTGAGTTCTTTGATTCGGTTCGGGTGTGTAAGTAGTTCAGATCGCCCAGTATTTGTTTTTCAGAAACTTTTGGATCGTATACCGATACATTGGCTTCCTCATTAAGCAGGTCATCAGCTACAAAAATTGCAGGTGATTCGCGCGTATCGTTCGTGTCTTTTTTAAAGGCCCAGCCCAAAAAGGCGATTTTTTTGCCCGATACTGTATTGTAAAGCGTTTTTATAATTTTGTTTCCGAACCGTCTTTTCTGATGGTCGTTCATGATGATCACCTGCTCCCAGTAATCTGCAACTTGTTGTAAGCCGTAAGAACGGGCTATGTAAACCAGGTTAAGAATATCTTTTTGGAAACACGAGCCACCAAAACCTACTGATGCGTTTAAAAACTTAGGACCAATGCGGCTATCGGTACCAATAGAGCGGGCCACTTCTGAGATATCTGCGCCGGTGTGCTCGCAAAGCTCTGATAAGGCATTGATAGAGGAAACCCTTTGAGCCAAAAACGCGTTAGCGGTAAGTTTTGATAACTCAGAAGACCAAAGGTTGGTAGTTAATATCCTTTCTCTCGGTACCCAGTTGGCGTAAACGTCAACCAAGGCGTTCAGGGCTTCCTGGCCTTCTTCGGTGGGGTCGCCACCAATTAATATACGGTCTGGCGCGTGCAGGTCCTCAATAGCGGTACCTTCTGCCAAAAACTCGGGGTTTGATAGTATCTGGAACTGAACGCCATTACCGGTGTTTTGCAAAATGCTTTTAACCGCTTCGGCCGTTCTAACAGGGAGGGTTGATTTTTCAACAATAATTTTATCTGTTGTTGATACCCTCGCAATTTGGCGGGCGCATAGTTCAATATACTTTAAATCTGCCGCCATACCTTTACCTGTACCATACGTTTTTGTAGGGGTATTTACAGATATGAAGATCATCTCAGCTTCGGCAATAGCTTCGTCAACTTTGGTAGAAAAAAATAAATTTCTTCCCCTGGCCTCAGCTACTACTTCTGGCAGGCCGGGTTCGTAAACAGGTATATTGTTTGTATCCGGATCGTTCCAGGCATCAATACGTGCCTGGTTAAGGTCAACTACAGTAACTTTAATATTCGGGCATTTTTGTGCAATTACCGACATGGTAGGGCCGCCAACATAGCCGGCTCCGATGCAACAAATTTTTGTAATCTTTTTACTCATATGTAAATAACTATAAAAGGGCTTTACTTAATAATTAGAATCTCCTTACGAATGTCCTGATCTTTGAACCGATAGTTTCTTTATCCTTATCTGTATAAGTGTTGTATGAGCTGTAATAGCTGTTTGTATAGCCATAGCCATAGTTGAACTGATCGCGTTTGATACCGTTAAATACAAGTGTGAACTTAGGGAAACGTTTAGCGTTGTCAACATCGTTGATAAATTCAAGCTCATCTTTAAGGGTATGCCCCTGCCTGATCATGTAAACAACCGCGCCGGCTGTACGTGCAATGATGTAAGAATCGGTAACGAGGTGTATTGGCGGCGAATCTATCAGTATGTCATCATAAGTTTCCTTAAGCGTGTTAATTAATTCATCAAGCTTATCTTTCTCCAAAAGCTCTGATGGGTTTGGCTGGATGGGGCCGCAACCTAAAACATCAAGCCCCGGTATGCCAGAAGGCTGAATAAGTGCCTTGATATCGGTCTTTAATTCCGCGAGGTAATCGCTGATGCCTGGGTGTTCCGGTGATAGGCCAAACACGCCCGATATTTTTGGTTTACGAAGGTCCATCTCCAATATGATGGTTTTCCTTGATGCATAAGCCAGTGTAACAGCGAGGTTGGAGCTTACAAAGCTCTTACCCTCGCTACCAATGCTTGATGTAAACAACGTTACGCGGCCTTTATCGCTATTGCCATGCAAGTGCGACAGGTTAGTACGCAACACACGGAACTGCTCGCCGATGGCAAACTTTCCACGGCCCTGTGTTACCACGATTGGTGTTGTGTCTTCCTGGTACGAAAGCTCGCCCAATATTGGTACATTAACCGCGTCTTCAATTTGTTTACGGTTGCTTATACGTTCGTTCAGGCTTTCGCGGGCATATAATAAGCCTATCGGCGCGGCTAAGCCAAATAATAATGCAAGCGCGTAAACTATTGATGGTTTTGGCCATTTGGCTTTACCGGCGTGCGCATCATCCACAATTTCAGAATCTGATACAGTAGAGGCGTACCTTAACGAGATAGCTTCGCGTTTTTCAAGCAGGAAGGTGTAAATTTTTTCTTTACTTGCTTGTTTACGTTTCATGGAGGTGTACTCACGGTCTTGCTCAGGGATCTTTTTAAGCCCTGCCTGTATGCCACCCTGGAAATTCGCTATTTGGTTTTTGATGGCAAGCTGTGATGCCTTCATAGCCGATATTTTATCCTTAAATGCTTTGCGTAATGCATCTAATTGTTCGTTTACCGAGTTAAACATCGGGTTAGATTCTGGTATAGTTGCCAGCATATCCGATTTCTTCAATTGAGCAACCGTAAGTTTTTCATATAAAGCCATTAAGCTCGGGTCTTCTAAATGCGCGCTTGTTGGTGGCAAGGCACCGGCGTTTTTAGGGTTATCTACCCATTTTTCTATGCCTTCTAAAATGCTAAGTTGTAGGTTGGCTTCATTACTCGCTTTGATGTTTGCCTGGCTAATATCTCTGAAACCCTGGCTCTGTGAGGCAATATCGGTCATGCTCGAGCTGCTTTTGAAGACTTCAATTTGCTTCTCGTCAATATCAAGGTCGCGGTCCAGCGAATCAAGCCTCACGGTAATAAAGTCGATAGCTTTTTGCGCATCCTTATTTTTAGATGACATCGCGTCTTCTTTATATTGGGCCATTAGCTCGTTAAGAATATCCTTACCACGGCTTGGTACCTGGTCAGATGTAGATAAGTTTACAAAAGGAGCATCTTTGTTCTCCAGTTCCACCTTCACTCTTCCCTGGTAATCATCGGCAACCTGGTCTGGGTCGTTCACCGTAATATTAAGCGTTGCTCCTTTAAAAGAGTTAAAGTTGGTGGTTGGTGTTAACTTCCATGTGCCAAAATCACTTTTTACAGAGCTTCCGTATGCAAAATCTTTATCGCCATTCTCATCATCAATTAGCGTGAATGAGTTGGCATCTTTTATAACCACTTTAATTTTTTCGCCTTTGCCATCTATCGTGTTGTTTGCTTTTATAAACGCGAATGTTAAAGGTGTTTGCTTATACAGGTCGGTTTTTTTGCCATCAATTGTTGATTGATAGTTCACCCAAAGCTGCAGGTCATTAACAACCTTATACATCAGTTTTTTAGATTGCATCACCTCTATTTCGTTCTCAACAATAACCGGGGTGCTAATTGGGTCTAAATTCGCGTCCTGGCCGTTTTTTCCGATAACGGTACCCTCTGAACTGGTTGGGCCCTTAAATTCAAGGGTTGCAACTATGGGGTAAGTAGGTTTTGTTACTTGCAGATAGAAGTATGCACCCACAATAAATAAAATTACTCCCAATACAAACAAGGGCCAGTGAAATAGATATTTTTTTACAATGTCGCTCGACGCCGAAGTATCGGTATCGCCCGTTGGTAATGTAAAGGCTTGTACTTGAGTTTTTTGCTTGCTCATATATTTTATATATAGTATGTATTATCTGGTTAAAAGGATGGCAATTATCGACAAAACAGAAACTATTAGGCCGGCTCGTTGAAAAGTAGATCCATCGTTAGCTGCACGTTGCTCATTTGGCGTTACATAAATTACATCGTTCTTTTTAAGATAAAAGTATGGTGACTTAAAAATGTCTTTTGACTGCAAATTTAACGGAACATAAATGCGTTCGCCATCAATTTCGCGTATCAGTGTTATTTTTCTTATACCGGTGATATTTAAATCCCCAGCTAAGCTTAAAGCATCCAAAATTGTGGCTCTCTCGTTAACCATTGTATATGAATTTGGCAATTTCACGTCGCCTATAACCGATACCTTGAAGTTTTGAATACGAACATTGATACTTGGTTTTGTTAACACCGACGCTAATTTTTCTTCCAGAAGGTGACCAAACGCTGTTGTAGTCATACCGGTGGCCTTTATTTTGCCATAAAGTGGTAGTGAAATGTTTCCATCGTCGTCAACAAAATACCCCACAACAGCATTTTCTTCGGAACCGGTTAAATTGCCCGTTGGGCCGTAAGGGCGCTCTAAATTATAGTTAAACATGGCAGATGCTTCCAAACTTAAACTAATAAAATGGATACCCAGTAAATCGCCGTTTTGAATAGTAAGAGGGGTATAGTTTGAAATCTTCTCCCGCGAAATGGAATCCCTATTCAAATCCTGTAAGTAAGGGATGTTTTTGTAAGATGTACAGGAGAAATTAAATAATATTAGTACAGCTGCAAAAAAAGTAAATGAGTGTTTCAATTTCATATTTGATAATTTAACGATAGATTTAAACTGTAATGATGCTTTAACATAGTAGGCAATATGTGTAATAGTTTTTAGTTAAAAAATATTAAAAACGAAATGTAGTAATAAGCATGGACTTAAGCAAAGCGAAATTTACGACGGCTAAATTAAAGGTGGGGGGCCAATAAATTTCTTTTATGCTGCCTGCCATTCTCGTTTGCTTTGTTATTAATTTACTGATGCGAAAATAACAAAAAATATGAAATGATGAATTTTAAAAGTTTTTTTTTGCGTAAATTATAGTTTATTTGCCGTTATGTTTACGAATTTTTAATTTTGAGTGCATTTTAAGTTAACTCATTTTTTAACTAATAATTGGTTTTTATGCCTTTTCCGGTTAATGTTTTCGCCAATGCCGATGACTTTGGATACAGCGCATCTGTAAACAAAGCCATATTATTTTGTTTCGAAAACGAATATATTAACAGTGCCACTCTTTTAACAAATACACCGGGGTTTGAAGAAGCGGTACAAATTACGCGGGATAATCAATGTGTTAAAAATATAGGGATACACATTAATTTAGCCGAGGGGAAACCGCTTACAAATTTGGGCGAAGCATTTTTAAACGCAGATGGTTGCTTTAGCCTGCAAAAAACCGGTAAAGCTTCCGGCTTTTTTACCAAAGCCGAAAAACTTGCCCTGGTTAAAGAAATAAGCGCGCAAATAAATAAAGGCCTAAGTCAGGGTATAGCCATTACCCATATCGATTCGCATTATCATTTGCATACTTTACCCGGGCTTTTTAATTTATTTTTGCATGCCGCCGGGCAGTTTAAGCTAAAAATGAGGCTGGCCCAAACCTACCGCGAAGGTAGCTACCTTAAGTTTTGGTACCGGCAGTATATTAATAGCCGGATTACCGCGCGCAAACTTAACTACAGCGATAGGTTTGAATCGGTAAACCATTTTTTATCGCGCGGGCTGTTTTATAACGGGGAGCAAAAAACCGAGGTGATGCTGCATCCTGATTTTGACCCGGCCGGTACGCTTACCGACCATTTCGACGCGGAAACTATGGTGAGCTGGTTAAATTATTTAAAGCAACTGCATAAAGGTTAAAATCGTATATAAGCATAATAGACACTCATATTATTGCAATTATTACGTTTTATAGGCCTTTTTTTGAGGTTTAGGTTGCTTGTTTTGTACATGCAAAATTGTTACAATACTATATACAATGGCAGGCGTAGTTGGTAAACAATTGATTATTAGATTTTTACAATTATTTAATGTTAAATTCAGAACGAAAATTCATTTTAGTTGTAAATTTTATAATTTTAAACCTTTGTTAGCTATTAAGTTTAATTAATAAATTGGCAGTGGCGATTATTTAAAAGTTTGTTGCTAACGGTATAAGGCAAGCCGATAAATGAATTTAATTAATAATATATAGAGCATTTTTTATATGTTTAACGAATGTGTTTTATATGAATGGTATTGTTATTCCGATGCATGTCAGATTTACTTACTTTTTAAAGAAAAATGGATAAATACCAGACTTTAAAATTATTCGACTATTCTATTTTTACCTCAAGCTTAGATCAATTTGATATTAACCAGGAGTCTAAGTGCATTATTAATACGCTGAACCAATACTGCTACATTATAGCGGAAAAGGACCCTGTTTACAAAAAAGCCCTGGTTGAATCTAACTTACTGCTTCCGGATGGAATTGGAATTGTTGGCGCTGCAAAAATTCTGAAAAAGGCAAGGATCAAAAAAATTGCCGGTGCCGATCTGCACAACTACCTGCTTAAAAAACTAAAGAAGACCGGTGGCCGGGTTTTTTACCTCGGCTCATCAGAAGAAACGCTGGATGGGATCCGTAAACGCCTCTCTATCGAATACCCCAATATAGAGGTAGGTGTATACTCGCCTCCCTTTAAAACAAAATTCAGCGATGCCGATAATGCCCACATGGTGATGCATATTAACAAATTTAAGCCCGATGTGCTTTTTGTTGGTATGACCGCCCCCAAGCAGGAAAAATGGGTTTACGCGCATAAAGATGTGCTTGATGTAAATGTAATATGCTCTATAGGTGCCGTATTTGATTTTTATTCGGAAACGGTTAAGCGCCCGAGTAAGTTTTGGATAAACCTGGGCCTTGAGTGGTTCATCCGCCTTTTGCATGAACCTAACCACTTGTGGCGCCGTTATTTGCTTTATGGGCCGGTTTTTATTTACCTGGTACTTAAAGAGAAAATCTCCATGCTGCTTAAAGGGCAAACCCAATTGGCAGATAATTAATAAAAATTGCTGCCACCCCATTTTAAAGAAAAAGGGCCATCCCAGGCCATCTTTACCTTAAATTGAATTCCAACCCATTTTCCCGGTAACTTTTTTGCTTGTTGCCCGTTGTGTATACATTATCCTTAAAACGCTTAATTATGCTTACGCCGAGGCTACACTATTGTTTTGCTGTTATGATACTTGCAATAGCCTGTACAACCTCCTGCGGGCAGGTTAATTCGGGGGCAGCCTATAAAAAAGTCAAACCGCTTGTGCTGCGCGGCCAGCACGATAAAGTGATAAGCGGCCTGGATATTACAGGCGATGCCGCCGACTGCATCCTATTGGTTAAATGCTACAACATCACTATAAAAAACTCGCGCTTTCATCATTCCAAAAAAAATGGTGTTACCATTTTGGCGGGGCATAATATAAAGGTGCTTAACTGCTATTTTGAAAAACTGGCAACTGGTGTTTCCGCCACCGAAAGTGAGAGGGTAGATATTAGCCACAACAGCTTTAAAAACATGCAGGGGCCGTTCCCCCGCGGGCAGTTTGCCCAGTTTGATGCCGTTTATGGCGCTGGCAACAAAATAAATTACAACACCGGCGAAAACATTGCCGGCCAAAGCGATCCGCAGGATGCTATTAATGTATATAAAACACATGGCACAGCGGCGAGCCCGGTACAGGTAATAGGTAACCGTATCCGCGGGGGTGGGCCAAGCAAAGCCGGCGGCGGTATCATGCTGGGCGATAATGGCGGCGCGTATATCATAGCGCAAGATAATATTTTGGCAGATCCCGGGCAGTATGGCATGGCCATAGCAGGCGGTAATCACATCAGCATTATTAATAATACCATATATGGCCGCCAGCAACCGTTCACCAATGTGGGGCTGTACATTTGGAACCAGCACCAAAGCGGCTGCCTGCTAAACACCATTGCCGGTAACAAAGTAAACTTTACCAATGCCAAAGGCGCGCCCAACGCCGGCTGGAACCAAGGTAATTGCGGCAAGGTGTCAGGTTGGGAAACCAACCTGTTCGGCGCGAAGATAGACGCGGCTATCCTCCCCAAACAAATTTTAACCGGGGAGGAATAAAATGAACCGTAAAAATGATAATGTTGCCGCTTTATATAAATTTGCGTTAAGCAGTAAACATTAATGTATAATATCACCTTACCGTACCATCGTTTAAACTACCCCCAATGTTTTCCCTTATAAAAAACAAGGTACAGGCATTTTGGAAGCAAGGCAACGAGCGCAGCCAGCAGGTAAAAAAAAACATCATCTACACCTTTTTAATTCGCGGGCTTAGCGTATTGATAGGCTTTATGCTGCTGCCGCTCACTATTAATTACCTCAACTCAACCCAGTACGGTATATGGGTCACCATAGCATCGCTGGTGGCGTGGATAAATACTTTTGATATAGGACTTAGCAACGGCCTGCGCAACAAGCTCGCCCATTCGTTTGCGTTAAACCAGCAGGAGGCCGTCCATCGCGATATCAGCACCACTTATGCGCTGCTGTTTGGTATAGCTACCACTGTTTTTATAGTTTTTTACAGCGTGGGGCTCTTTTTTAACTGGAACTGGCTGCTGCGCGTACCGCCCACGGTAAATTTTGATCTGTGGCCGGTGCTGGTTGTCACCCTGGCATCTTTTTGTATCCAGTTTATATTGCAGCCGGTAAACAGTATTTTGATGGCCATGCACCAGCCTTTTAAAGCATCGCTGATATTGCTTTTGGGGCAAGCGCTTACCTATGTACTAATTTTTTTGCTCTCTATCTTCACCAAGGGCAATTTGTATTTGCTGGTTTTGGTGGCGTCGGGTTCGCCGGTGCTGGTATTGCTGCTGGCCAACATCTACCTGTTTGCAACCAGCCTTAAAAGTTTTATGCCCCGGTTTAAGGATGTATTTCTTAAAAATGCTAAAAGCCTGATGAATGTAAGCGGCGCTTTCTTTTTTATACAGATTGGCGCACTGGTACTTTACGAAACCGACAACGTGGTGATCACCCGTATACTGGGCCCGCAGGATGTTACCACCTTTAATATCCCGTTCAAGTATTTTTCGGCAATAAGTATTGTTTTTTATATCATCATCACCCCATATTGGAGCGCTTTTACCGATGCTTACGCCCGGCAGGATTTCGACTGGATAGGAAACGCTATCCGCAAGCTGCGCAAATTTTGGTTGATTGCCACGGGCCTGGCCTTTTTAATGTACCTGTGCTCGGGCATGGTGTACAGGTTATGGATAGGTAAGGATATTGTGGTACCGGGGATGCTTTCCCTATCCATAGCGGTTTATACCATATTACAAACCTGGATGGTGATACACGCCTACGTGCTTAACGGTGTAGGCAAACTGCGTGTACAACTTATACTGGTGATAAGCACTGGCATTATTAACATCCCGCTCTCGGTATTCCTGATAAAACAAGTAGGGTTGCCCGGCACTGTACTGGCCAATATTATTGTGATGTTTATTACCAATATATTTATCACCTGGCAATGCAGGCTCATTATGGCCAACAAAGCAACCGGGATATGGAATAAATAATCCGCTAACCTGTAGCGGCGCGATACTTCGCGCTTTTTTAACCGGAATTATAACAACTTGGTAGTAAAGTATCTAACCGTTGGCTACCACACTTTTTTCTTCTTTTAACTTACGCACCTGGAAGGTAACACCCGTAATAAAAAATACGATGAGTATCATCAGGCACGATTTTATTTCGGAGGCGGCTGGGCTGGCAGCGATAGGGGCTGAGATAGGCAACCTGGTAAGGGTTTCTACAATGGCGGGTATCATCGAAAAAAATAAGGTGCCCGACATCAGGATCGTTTCTACATATTTGGCTTTGTTACCAAGTATACGGAACGACCTGGAATAAATGGCCAGCGGGATCAGTATCAATATCATTACACCCAAACCGTGAGCGCCCGTAAAGTGCCCTGTTTTCATGATGGGGAAACCGGTAATGCAAGTAATAACGGTAAAGATGGTATACCATTTGCCCGCGCCCTTTAGCGGATTTATCTTCCCAAAACGAAACGAGGCATAAAACCCAAAAAACAACGCCACTATGCTGATAGCAGTATGAATGATCCCTAAAACTGAAAGATGATTTGGCATGGTTGTGAAGTTTGAGGTGATAAATAATAATAATTATAGGCAATATATAATATTATTAAATACTATGCAACCTTTGGTTGTATTTACCGTAAAAGCGGCGTTTTTAGTAACTTTCGCTTGCAGCGCCCCTTTTTTATTTTCAATAGCATGCTTAAATTTTTATAGTTGCATAACCATGGATAACCAACCAAAAATGAGACCCGAATGGGTGCCCGAAGCCTACAAAACGGAGGCGGTAGATAAGACTGTGGGTGCTAAGCCGGTGGTTAAGCTCTATGTAGAAAAGAGCGGGTTTAAGCGGTGCCTAAAAAGCCTGACCCCGCGTAAACTAAACCCGGGTGGCGGGAAAGCCGCGCCTACCGGCGGCTTGGACAGAAAACGGGGCAGAACCTAAGCCACTAAGCACTGCAGTTGCTTTCCTAAAATATAGGAGTTTTTCAAAAAACAAAAAACCAGGAGCGCTTTTACTTGCGTCCTGGTCTTGACTCTTGAATCTCGATTCTCTAAAACGCTATTCGTTATTAAACTTCACACCATTTAACCTTGCGGGGTTGCCGGTGAATACAATATACAGGTCTTCCTTGCCTTCGGCACCGGTTACAGGGATCTGCAGGGTGTTTAGACCCACATAGCTGCCGGTGAAGCTGCCTACTAATTTGCCATCTGCAGCGCCGGAGCGGATCTCTACAGTACCCGGCGGATCGGTTGCGCGACCACGTGGGAGTAATTTCAGTTCGATATTTTTGATATCGGTAAGGTCTACCTTGTTGAATTTGAGGTAGGCACCCGCTGTTTTAACCACCACGATGGTGCTGTCGCGGTTGTAGGCCATTTCTTTGGAACCGTTGGCCTGTGATGGGGTTAACAGTGAGCCACGCAATACCAGCAGGTTTTC
This sequence comes from Mucilaginibacter gilvus, assembly GCF_004054195.1. Lineage (GTDB taxonomy): Bacteria > Bacteroidota > Bacteroidia > Sphingobacteriales > Sphingobacteriaceae > Mucilaginibacter > Mucilaginibacter gilvus. Next base: position 362,118 of record NZ_SBIW01000012.1, read on the forward strand.
GGTAGTTAAGGCTGCTGCGGAAGCCGTGCCCTTATCAGTATACGATGCACGGAAAATGTAACTGCCGTTATCGTTTTCGCCTTTTGGAATCGTTGTGGTATAAATGCCCGTTACCGGCATCGATTTTTGCGTTTTCTGCGGCGTTGCTGTGCTCAAAATATAACGTACGATGCTGCCCAGTTCGTTATTGGTTAAGGCCGGATGGGCTGGCATCTCGGCATGCCCCCATGTACCCGAACCACCGTTTTTTATCTTTTTACTCAGGGTGGCAACCGCCGACTGGTCGTTTTTGTACTTTTTGGCTACTTCAATAAAAGATGGGCCAAGCACTTTATCTTTCACCGAGTGGCAGGCTCTGCAATCGCTTTTGGCAATGAGCGCTATACCCGCCGCGTATCTTGCGGTGGCATCAACACCCTGTTGTTTTTGGGCGATAGCCGTCATGTTGTACCCTTCGGATAAATAATTGGCGCTCACCGAAACCTGCGAAGCGGCAATGCGCTTGTTAGCCAGGCTGCCGTCTTCCTTATCGCTCACGTTTACTTTGTAGGCGATGGTTTTGTTGGGGAAGAAGAAGCTGCTGTTGCCCTTTGTTACGGTTACGGCAACCACGGGTGGCTCGTTACCCGCTTTTACGGTAAGCGATTTACTGTTGTTTGATCCTTTCAGATCGGTAACGGTAAGCGTTGCTTTATAAACCCCCGGCGCAGTTAATGTTACCGATGGGTTTTGCGTTTTAAATGTTTTAAAGGGCTTGCCGCCCTTGGTTACTTTCCACTCGTAGGTAAGCACATCATCGTCGTCGAAATCTTTGGTGCCGGCAGATGACAGGGCCACCGTTAGCGGCAATGCGCCCGCCGTTTTGCTGGCTGTTGCCTGTACCTGCGGTTTGCGGTTGCCGCCATTATATTCTATGCGGATGAGTTCCGCCTCGGGGTTGTTTTTAAAATAGCCGTTACCGTATTCCAGTACATACAGGTCGCCTTCGGGGCCGAACTTCATATCGATAGGGCCGCGCAGGCGCAGCTCGGGTAAAAAGCGTTCCATTGATTTGTATTCGCCGTTATCACCAATCTCTACCACGTTCACCCAGCCGCGTACCCAGTCGGTAATCAGCCATTTTCCTTCATAATAATCGGGGAAGGGGCGTTTTGCATTCTTAAAATCGGCCTTGCGGAAAATAGGGCCGCCAACCGCGCTGTTACCACCGGTTTCCATCAGCGGGAACTGTGTGCTCACGCCCTTGGCATACCAGATAAAGGCCGGTGTTGCAGGCGGCAGCTCGGTAAGCCCGCTGCTGTTTGGCGAATGGTTCTCGGGGTGCTCGGCATTAAATAATTCGCCCGATTGTTTGGTGCCGAAATCGTACTTGCGGTAGGCTTTGTTATCGCCCACAAAATAGGGCCAGCCGTAGTTCCCCGGTTTTTTAGCCTGGTTAAACTCATCGTAAGATTGCGGACCGCGTTTTTCAAAATCGTCTTTAGATCCATCGGGACCGACTTCACCCCAGTACAACCAGCCGGTTTTGCTGTCGATAGTTAAGCGCCAGGGGTTACGGTTCCCCATGGTATAAATTTCGGGTTTGGTTTTTGGTGTACCGGGCGCGAACAGGTTCCCTGCCGGAACGGTGTAGGGGCCATTAGCTTCCGGGTGGATGCGCAGGATCTTACCCCGCAGGTCGTTGGTATTGCCCGATGATTTCTGCGAATCCTCCGGCGACATGCCCGGCCGCTCATCCAGTGGTGTAAAGCCATCGCTGGCGCGGGAGAAAGTGTTATCGCCCGTGCTCAGGTACAGGTTCTTGTCCTTATCAAACAGCATCCCGCCGCCTACGTGGCAGCATTCTTCGCGCTGGGTAGGTACATCCAGTACTGTTTTTTTAGTATCTCGTAAGATCTCCTTGCCCAGCCAGGTATAGCGCTCCAAAGTGTTTTTGGCCACATCGCCTGCGGGGGCATAGTAAACGTATATCCAGTGGTTGGTATCGTAGTCGGGGTCTAAAATAATGCCTTGCATCCCGTCCTCGCCTTCGCTTATTTCGCCTTTTTTACTGACGTATTTGGTGCTTACTGCAAACTCGGCTATTACGGTGATTTTATTGGTGGCAGGGTTGTACACCTTAATTTTGCCCTTGCGTTCGGCGTAGATCACGCGGCCGTCTTTCATGATCTGGAACTGCATCGGCTCCTCCACGCCCTGGGCCAACACTACTTTGGTGAAGCGGTTGTCCTCGGGTTTCTTAGCGGTTTGTGCCCCGGCAGACGCCGCGCAGACTGATAATAATAAAAAAGCAGGCAGCGCTTTTAAAAGGTTTTTAGGATTAAACATGTATAGTAATGTGAGATGATTAGCTGAGATAAATTGATTTAGCTAAAATAGGTATTTTTGGTATAAATACACGTAACATTTTATTTAGTTAATTTTACTAAATAGAGATGAGGTGAGTTTTTTTAAAAGCAGTTGTAGTGGGGTTAGGTACCGATAGCCCCGCTATATGCTGCAAGCCGCCGGTAGAAGCGAGCTTTCCGTTGCTATCGGGTTTAGGTGGGAGGGTTGTGCGAGGGTTTTATGTAAACCATGTAAATTAATCAATGAATTGATTATCAAATATTTAAAAAGTTAACATATTAAATTGTGTTAACTTTTGTAAACTTTTTTGCTATCCGCCAGGCACCAGTTTTTAACCTGAATGAAATTGCGGCTTACCACTACACCACGCCCTTCAACAAGCAGAGCATGACAGCCACACATCGTTCTAACCCTCAAACCAAAATCGGTGAAATCAAATCTAATCGGTGTAATCCCAAAATAGAAGCGTACATTTATTTTGATTAAACCTTATCCCTAATAATGGAAATTATTTACATAGTGCTTTTGCTGGTTGTTATTATCATGATTTTCAACCTCAAAACCAACAGCAACCAGCGTATAGACAAGCTGGAAGCACATATTGCCGACCTGACTAACACCATAAGGCAGTATACCCTCAACCGCAATAACGAACCGCCAAAGCCCGCTCCACGCATGGATCGCCCTTGGGAAGCGCCGGAGATGAAACAGCCCGAGCCGCCAAAACCTGTTCCCCCGGCACCATTGCCTGTACCCAAACCGGTTGAGCCTATACCTGCGCCCGAACCTATAAAAGTGGAGCGCCAGCCGCAGGTAATTACCGACCCGATACACCGGCCTATAAAAACATCAGACGCGCCCGTGCCTCCTCCGCCGCCGCGCAAAACATACCGCGAGCCGGAACCCGAACCCGAACTTTCCTTTTTTGAGAGCCACCCCGACCTGGAGAAATTCATCGGCGAGAACCTGATTAACAAGATTGGCATCGCTATTTTGGTACTGGCCATTGGCTTTTTTGTAAAATACGCTATAGATAACAACTGGGTTGGCCCGGTTGGGCGTGTAGGTATCGGCGTGCTTTGCGGCGGTATTTTAATAGGCATAGCGCACCGGATGCGTAACAGCTACACAGCCTTTAGCTCGGTGTTGGTGGGTGGTGGCTTAGCTATCTTATACTTTACAATTACGCTGGCTTACCACCAGTTCCATTTGTTCGATCAAACCGCGTCGTTCATTATTCTTATCGTGATCACCATTTTCGCGGTTGTGCTATCCTTACTGTACGATAAGCAGGAGCTTGCGGTAGTTGCCCTGGTGGGTGGTTTGGCGAGTCCGTTTATGGTGAGCAGCGGGCACGCTAATTACAACGCGCTGTTTATTTACCTGGTTATACTGAACGCCGGCCTGCTGGTGATCGCTTACTATAAATCGTGGCGGGTGCTCAATGCCGTGGTGTTTGGTTTAACGGTAATTGTTTTTGGCGCGGTGCTTACCAGTCTTACCGGGCCAACCTACCATACCGGCCTACTGTACGCGAGTATTTTGTACCTGCTATTCTTTGGCATCAACGTGGCTAATAACGTGAAAGAAAACAAAGCCTTTGTGGCCAGCGATTTCAGCATCCTGCTCATTAATACCGCGCTGTATTTTTCGGTTGGCCTGTACCTGCTTACCCAAATGGGGCAGCAGGACATGCGCGGACCGTTCACGGCCGCATTGGGTGTGGTTAACCTGCTGCTCTCGTTCATCCTGTTCAAAAACAAAAAGGTGGATACCAATATCCTGTACCTGCTCATTGGCATTACGCTTACGTTTATATCGCTTACGGCGCCTATCCAGCTCAACGGGCATTACATTACGTTGTTTTGGGCTGCGGAAACGGTGCTGCTGTACTGGCTGTTCCTGAAATCGAAGATCCAGCTGATGAAGCTTTGCTCGCTGGTGGTATGGGGCGCTATGCTCATCAGCCTTTTTATGGACTGGATAAACCTGTATTACGCGCCCGGGTCATACGACAGGCCCGCCCTGCTGCTGTTGCCCATCATCGCCAATAAAGGGTTTATTACCACGGTGGTTGCAGCCATTAGCAGCTACCTGCTCTACCTCCAAATAAAACGCGACGAAACACCGCAGGTGTACGGTATGGCCATCCCTGGCATATTGTACCAAAGCATGGCGTTCATCCTGCTGTTTTCCAGCGGTGTGCTGGAGATAAACCATCAGTTTACGAGCCGCTACCCCGGTACAAACCTCAATATATTATACCTTACGCTGTATACCCCTGCCTTTGTGTACTTGTTTTATATGGTGGGCAAACGCGTTAGCGGCATTGCATTAAACTGGCGCGTAGGGGCGGGACTAATTGCCCTGGCCATTGCAGTTTACCTGTTTAGCCTGCCAGCCATCTTTACATTGGAGTATACCATGCTGGATAACCACAAAGCGGCTACCAGCCATTTCGCGGCGCATTGGGTAGCCGCGGTAGTAGTGGCGCTTTTGTTTTATCAACTGATAAAAATAGCGCGTGCGGAGTTAGACGAGGACTTGAAAGCGACTATATCTTGGATCCTGTCCATAGCCATTGTGGTGTTTTTGAGTGCCGAACTTTGCCTGGCCAGTACCCTGCTCTTCTTTGGGCATGGCGTAACTATCGACCGTATCGAAACCGTTTACATTAAAGTGGGGCTGCCTATATTATGGGGACTAAGCTCCTTCGCGCTGATGATATTGGGGATGCGGAACAAGGCGCGTACGCTGCGCATTATCTCGCTTACGCTGTTTGCGGTTACGCTGGGGAAATTGTTTGTATTCGATATAAAGGATATCCCGCCTGCGGGTAAAATAGCCGCTTTCTTTTGTTTGGGTGTGATACTGCTTATCGTATCGTTTATGTATCAAAAGGTTAAAAAAATACTGGTGGAAGATGAGGCCAAGAAAATTGAGGACTAAGTTTTTATTAACGCTGGCGCTGATGGTAAGCGCGACCACGCTGTTTGCCCAGGCAACATTTAGGTATAAAGCGGATTTACAAAAGGTGGATACTGCAGGTTTTTTTCGTATCGATCTCCCTCCGGCGGTGCTGGCCAAAAGCCAGGGTAATTTGGCGGATATAAGGCTGTATGATAAGAGCGGGAAAATTGTGCCATATATTTTTGGCGACCGGCTACCGCAGCTGAGTGATGTAATTGATATGGCCTTACCCGTGGTTAAATTAAGCGCAAGATCAGACACCAACACCACTTTTATTGCCGAAAATAAAGACAGGCTAACATTAAGCCAGTTGACGCTGGGTATGCGCAATATTGACGTAGAGCGCAGGGGCGGGCTAAGCGGCAGTGATGACCTGCAAAATTGGTACGCAATAAAAGAAGATATCATATTAAGCAGAAACTCGTCTTCGGGAGAAAAGAATAGATGGGCGGGAAACTTCGCGCAGCAAATAAATTTCCCGGCAAGCAATTACAGATATTTCAGGGTGCAGGTGTATAACGGGCGGCGGGATGGCATCGCTATTCTTGCGGCGTTCATATCAGTGAAGCAAAGTATTGCCCCTCAATACAGGCAATTACCGCAAACACGCATCAGCCAAAAAGACACCCTGCAGCACAGCGTAGTGTTTATCAGGCTTGGCGATACTTACCTGGTTAACAAGCTGCACCTGGATATTGCCGGGGCAAAGTATTACAAACGCAACGTGAGCGTCTACGATATTGGCAGCAGGCCGCGCAGCCTGCTTGTAGATACGGTGATCAGTTCTGCCGCCCCTGCCGATATTTACTTTTCTGTTAAGGCCAAATTTATCGGCTTCGAAATTGCCAATGAAGACAACCCTCCGCTGGAGGTGAAGAGCATTACCGCTTATCAGTTGGGCCAGTCGCTTATCGCTTATTTAGATAAAGGGAACAGTTACAACCTGCTGGTTGGCGATTCGGTAGCCACTTTTCCCAATTACGACCTTCAATTTTTTACCGACAGCGTTAAGCGCCAGCTTCCGGCAGCCACATTGGGCGCTGTAACCGCTAATCCCGATTTTAAAGGCAAGGAACCGAAACCCGCCGCTAAAGGTTTCCCGGCGTGGGCGCTTTGGGCCATAATAGTAGCCGTTTTAACCGCGCTGGGCGCCATGACCTTTAAGATGACGCGGGAAGTAGGGAAGAGGGGGTAGAAGGTAAAGTCTAAAGTTAAAAGTCAAAAATAAAAAGTAGAAATCCTTATGTGGGCCACAAGCGGGGAAGCTTGTGGCCCAGGGGCAAAGCTGCAATCAGGTATCCTTAATTTATTTTTAAGAACAAAAACTACCTAATAGTTAATTCCGTAATTGCTACCGGGAGCGCAGAGACCTAAGCCTTTAATTGTTAATTATAAACTGCCCGCGCATACTGCTTGGTTAAATTATGAAATACAATGGAAAAGTGCTGGCGATGGTTATCCGCGAGCGCCGGCTGCAACTGAATTATTCGCAGGATTATGTTGCCGGGAGGTTAGAGATGTCGCAAAACGCTTACAGCAAAATGGAACTTGGGCAAACCGGCATTACACTGGGGAAGTTTATTGTTTTATGTGAGGCGCTGGAGATTAATATGGTTGATCTGCTGGCGCTGTACCGCCAAAATTTAGCGCAGAAACCCGGTTAATCGTTCCGATGGTTATTTATATCGCTTTCGTGAAAACCGGGACGTTTTCATTTTCGTAAATCATAAAAACTAATTATTTAATACTTGTTAAGTATTTAATTATAAATCAAAATATTCATGTTTAACGGGAAATTACTGGCGATGACTATCCGTAGCCGCAGATTAAAACTGAACTACACGCAGGAGTATATCGCGTATAAATTAAACATGTCGCAAAATGCTTACAGTAAGCTGGAGCTGGGTTATACCGCTGTTACCATAGAGCGTTTTGTGGAGCTTTGCAACGCGCTTGAGGTTGACGTGTATGATATGCTGAAACCAGTTTTACAAGTAGCCTGATAACAGACTAACACAAGGTAATTTATCAAGGGTCGACTACGTTATTTCAATGTTATTTTGCGAATAAGGCCGTTCCCTGTATCTGCCACATAAAGTACCGTACCCGTGGCATTAGCCCATATACCAGTAGGGTTGTTAAATGTTGCTACAGCCCCGCTGCCATCAGTGCCGCCGGCGGTTAGCTGGCCTGCAAGGGTAGTTACTGCCCCCGCAGGGGTGATCTTCCGTATTAAATTATTATCGGTATCAGCCACGTACATATTGCCCACAGCATCTACCGCCACACCTTTGGGGTGGTTAAAAGATGCGCTAAGCCCCAGGCCATCTGCATTCCCCGGCAGAGGGTAATTACCCAAACTGGAGTTCCCGGCTACGAAAATGTCCCGCCCGGCTTTGTTTACCTTCATAATACGATGATTGTAAGTATCAGCCACGTAAACGTTGCCATCCTTATCTACAGCAACGCCATAAGGTTTTATATAAAATTTACCGTAGGACATGCCCGTGTAAGTGCCTATAGCGAACGTACTGATAAGCGGCCCTTGTATTACACATATTTTACCCCAAACATTATTGGTATAAAATATATCGCCGTTGGGGCCTACTGCCACACCGCTTGGGTTGTTCTCGGGCCCACTGGCACCGTTGGCGGCTACAAAAAGCGGCATGCTGCTTACCATGCCTGCGGCTGTTATTTTACGCAGTTCGTTATTGCCATAATCGGCAACATACATATTGCCCGTAGCGTCAAAGGTTAAGCCGGTTGGGTTATTAAATGCTGCCGCGGTAGCAGTGCCATCAGCATCGCCCATTGCGCCACTGCCTGCAAAAACACTTACCGCACCCGCCGTGCTTATTTTACGGATGAGGTTGTTACCCGCATCAGCCACATAAAGGTTACCGGCGGCATCGGCCGTTATGCCTGTAGGCTGGTTGAATGTTGCTGAAAGTGCCGGGATATTGTTGCCGGTATTTGGCTTACCATAAATAGTGGTTACTACACCAGCCGGCGTTATTTTACGTACCATTTTGTTTTCTTCATCGCCAACATAAATATTGTTGGATGGGTCGATAGCCAAACCTTCGGGGAAATTAAAGCTTGCATTGGTACCCACGCCATCATCGCTTCCTATGCTACCATTGCCAGCCAGCGTAGTAACCATCCCTGCCGGCGTTATTTTGCGGATAAGTTGCGACCCCTGTTCAGATACATACAGATTCCCGGCCTTATCGGCAACTATGCCGGTAGGAAAGCTAAATGACGAGGTAGTGGCCGAACCATCGGCAGTACCTTTTATACCCGAGCCCGCAAAGAGCGCGAACCCTTTGGCAAGGGTATATTTATATATGGTGTGTTCTTGCCGGCAGGTAAGATAAAAATCACCCGACGGACTTATGCACATTCTGTTAAATCCGGAACTGCCGGTAAACCTACCGGGTAACGTGGTAACTATGCCTTCAGGTGTTACCTTACGTAGCACTGCACCGTTTTCATCGCCATCCAGCAGGTAAAAGTTACCGTCGGCACCTAGGTTAATAGAGCGGGAGTAATAGAAACTTGCATTGGCCCCCGTGCCATCCGTAATTTTTGCGGTACCGTTTCCCGCCAGTGTAGTAACCACTCCTGCCGGAGTTATTTTCCGGATCCGGTAATTGCTGTAATCGTCCATGAAAATATTGCCGGCGGCATCGGCAACAATGCCAAACTGATAATTGAATTTAGCGTTAGAACCTGTGCCATCGGCAAAGCCACCTGTATACATACTAAATTTCCCCGCCACATGGGCAAAAGTGCCGTCAGCTTTTATTTTGGTAAGCGTGTTGCTGAACGGATCGGAAATGTACAGGATATTGCTGGTGGCATCAAAGGCCAGGTCGGTAGGGTGTATTTGCCCAAAAAGCTCGTTACGCTGGCCAGCGACTGTACTCACCATTACACTTGATGTACCTGGAGGAGTTACAGGTGGCGTAACCGGCGGTTTAATAGTATCGGTCTTGGTCGTATCATTTTTGCGTACAATAACCAGGCTTTCCTTTTTGCAGGCGCTAAAGCAGGCTGCAAGCAACAGAATATACAAAATAGGGTGAGGGAATTTTAACTTATTATTGTTCATAAGATTTAGTTGCCTAAATATAAACAATTACCGGCAAAACCACAAAGGTGGTCGGTAATTAATTTCTGAAAATATTATTCATCAACTCTTGCACATATCAATTCTATTCCATTACTTTGAATAACAAAGTACTTTACATGGAAGATAAAGATCTGATCGCCGAAATTAGTTCCATCCGTAATATCATGGATAGGAGCACCAAGTTTATTTCGCTAAGTGGTTTATCTGGCGTTATGGCCGGTATATACGCACTTGTTGGCGCTTGGCTGGCGTACAAACTGCTGTATGTGACCGATGATTCGTTTATTGTACGCGGGTACTACAGGCTGCTGGAAGAGCGCCTTATTTTAATTGCAATGGCGGTGCTTTTCTTGTCGGTACTTACCGGGGTATTGCTTACGTTGCGCAAAGCCGGTAAAAAAGGGCAAAGTGTTTGGAACCAAACCAGCCAATCGCTGTTATTGAACGGTGCACTGCCACTGGTTACCGGCGGCGTCTTCTGCGGTATAATGCTGTTACGCGGGCATTACGAGGTAATTGCACCATGCACATTAATTTTTTACGGACTGGCCTTAGTTGCGGCAAGTAAATATACCTTTGGCGATGTAAAATGGCTGGGAATGTTTGATATTGGCCTGGGGCTGCTGGCAGCCGTTTTCCCGGGATACGGGCTGTTTTTCTGGGCCTTTGGCTTTGGTGTACTGCACATTTTGTACGGTACTATTATGCACTTTAAATACGACAGGTGAAAGTTACCTTAACTAATTTTGATAAAGCTTTTGAGAACCGCATACGCCTGCAGATAATGAGCGTACTGGTAGCCAACGAGAGCTACGATTTTAATTCGCTGAAGGAACTACTGGATGTTACCGACGGCAACCTGGCATCGCACCTTAAGGCACTGGAAAAAGAGGAGTACATCACCGTAAACAAATCTTTTTTGGGGCGTAAGCCAAATACCCGCTACATCGCGTCGGCATTGGGTGTGCAGGCCTTTAAAAAACACCTGCAGGAACTCGAGAATTTAATAAGGCAGCAACGGGGATAATTTTTTTTAAGCTATAACTTTGAAAAACAAAGTACTTTTAATAAATAAAAAATGAAAAATATCGGCGCTTATTTACAGCAGGATAAGGTTACCACAGCAGGGCTGGGGCTTATCGTTCTCTCGGCTATCATATTCGTAATAACGGGTATCTACGGCCACTCCAATGCGGCCTTTGGAGCCTTTATTGGCAATTATATATTATCGCTTGGTGTATTGGTAGCGGTTTTAGTGGTTACTATTCAAAAGCATGGCTGGCGGTATTCGCGGGGGAAAGCCGAGCACACGGTGGTGCTACTGGTGCTATGGTTCATCAGCGCTTTCGCCCTCAATCGCGAAATGAATGTGTTTGATGATAGTGCCGACTGGCTAAGTATCTGGGTGGTTGTATCATCTGTGGCCTTGTTGCTGGCTATGCGTTATCAGCTGCTTAGCGGCATCCCCAAATATTTCACCTTTTTTTTACTGGGGGCGGGGCTGCTGCTTTTCGCATACTATGCCTTTTACCTGCTGCCGCTTTATGTGCTCAGCGTTATCGGCATCCTCGCCATCGGCATTTCGCTGCACACCTTTATACCGCTGTGTTTAGGTATTATCACCACGGTTATCATTATTAAGGCCGGTAGGGAAGATAAGGCCGTGCTTTATACCGCTATAGCCGGCTTCGTGTTGCCGGTGATCGCCGCCGGGGTGTTCTTGTTTTGCTGGAACCAGCAAAGCCGGCGCATAAACCACATCATCAACCAAAACACACTAAATGAAGGTAAGCTGCCCGCCTGGATCGCCGTGAGCAGGGAGATAGATAAATCGCCGGTAGCCGAGCGTATCCTCAAAGCCGGGCTGGTGTATCACGAGGTTTCGTCGGCAGGGAATTTCTTTTTCGGGGGGATGCCGAGCCAATCATTCGACGAACGTAAACAGCACGACCCGCTGGTAGTACTGGCTACCCTCTTTTTTGAGAAACCCAACCTGGATGAAACCGAGCGTGTCAATATCCTGAAAGCCATGTACAACAGCCGCCACCAGGCGCAGGAAAGGCTTTGGAGCGGCGATAAGCTGCAAACGATTAGCGTTATAAGCAATGTAAAGCTATACCCTCAGTACCGCCTGGCCTACACCGAAAAAACGCTCACTATCCGCAATAATTCGGAATCGAAATGGAGCAACCAGGAGGCCATTTACACTTTTCACTTACCCGAGGGCACAGCAGTAAGTTCGTTATCGCTATGGATAAACGGCAAGGAGGAGAAGTCGAGACTAACCACTAAGGCGAAGGCAGATTCGGCTTACAAAACCGTGGTAGGCGTTGAGCAGCGCGACCCATCTGTTGTACACTGGCAGGAAGGTAACACCATCAATGTACGCGTTTTCCCCTGCGGTACCGAAGAGAACCGCAAATTCAGGATAGGGATCACCAGCCCGCTGCGGTTGGATGGCAAACGCTTGGTTTATGAGAACGCATGGTTCGACGGCCCCTTTGCAACAACGGCCCTGGAAACGCTGCAGCTGAGCTTTAGCAGTAAGCCCACAAATTTGGATCTCCCCGCCATATTTAAGCAAACCGGCGATACCTACACCGCCGACAGGACCTACCAACCTGGCTGGAAAATTAGCTGTGATGCGCCGCCGCTGACGAACACTGCTTTCGCTTTTGCCGATACCGCTTATAAGGTAAGCAGCTACCAGCAACAGTACGAAAGTTTTACACCCACGGCGGTTTACCTGGATGTGAACAGTGCTTGGACAGCGGAAGAATTTAAAGTGGTTTACGCCAAGCTGCAAGGCTTGCCGGTATATGTGTATTATGATAAGTTGATAAAAGTGACCGACGATAACCTGGGCAGTTTATACGAAATGCTGAGCAGCCAGAATTTTAGCCTGTTCCCACTGAACGAGATCAGGGTACCCGAAAGCGCCCTGCTGATAACCAAGAGCGGCGATACATCGCCCAACCTGAGCGATTTGGAAGGCAGTGCCTTTGCAACCGACCTTACCAATTATTTGAAAACGCCGAAGCAGATCCGCCTGTACAATATCGGCAGTCAGCTTAGTCCATATTTAAAGGCGCTAAAAGAGCTGCGGGTATTTGGCTACGCCGACGGCACAACCGAAGAATTGGCCGCCATGTTGAACAAGCACCGGTTTGTGCGCAACCAGGAGAACGACAGCACCGTGGTTATAGATAACGCCGGGCTGATGATCCAAAAAGCGCCGGGGCAGAAAATTACCGAAGCACCCGACCACCTGCTGCGTCTTTTTGCCTATAACGATATTATGAAGAAGGTGGGTGCCGATTACTTCAGGCACGATTACGTGCAACCCCAAACCATTGCCGAGGCCGAGCAGGGTTACATCGTATCGCCCGTATCCAGCATGATCGTACTGGAGACAGCAAAGGATTACGAGCGCTTTGGCATCTATGAAAATAAGAACAGCCTGAAAAATGCTTCCATGAAATCATCCGGTGCCGTACCCGAGCCGCAAGAGTGGATGCTGATGATCCTGGCGGGGACGATAGTAGCCACCTTTATTTACAAGCGAAAGAAAGCGGTGACGCAGGTGTAGGACAAGACGCTTCAAATTCCCCTCTCGAGAGGGCAAGCGCGGGTAAAGAGCGGTAGCAGGGGTGTGCTTTCCGCATGGCGAGTGAACTCACCCCGGATGCGCTCCGCTGTACCCTCTCTCCGCAAGCGGAAAGAGGGTAAAAAAGAAAAGGCAGCAAAGGCAGATTTTCAAATTCCCCTCTCGAGAGGGGGCGCGAAGGAAAGGGCGGTAGCGAGGGTGTATTCTCCGCCATGCAAACTCACTAACACACCCCTAACCCCTCTCAAGAGGGGAACTTAAACAACAAAACCAAAAATGCTAACCATCCCACTAAAAACACCCATTAAAATACCCCCGGCAGGCCTGATCGGCATGGTGTACCTGGCCCTGGCGCTATGGTTCGTTCCCGGGTATTTAATATGGAATGCCAATCTGGCGATGGGGTTATTGCTGATACCTTATATATGCCAGGCAGATAGAACACGCTACAGCCTGCGTTACCTGTTACCGGCGTTGATGACTACCGGTTTGGCCATACTGCTCCCCGTAAACACCCTGTTTTTTACGGCGATGCTGTTTGTGGTTTTATTGCTGATAGAAAACAGTATAGGCAGACTTGGTGACAGTCTGTTTTTTTTAATAATACTGATATCGCCGGTGTTTGGGCACTTTACCCGGCTGGGCGAATTCCCCGTAAGGCTTTGGCTGAGCGAACGGGTGGCAGATGTGTTAACCGCCGGAGGCATACCCGCCAGCCCGGCCGGTAACCAGATCTTGTTGGGCAATTACGAGTTCTCGGTAGATCCGGCCTGCGCCGGTTTAAATATGCTGGTGATGTCCGTATTGATAGGCTTGTTTGTATTGGCCTATTATCAAAAACAAACAGGTAAGATATTGAATTTTAAATGGTTGTTATTGCTTTGTACCGTAACCTTGGCGCTTAATGTGGTTTGCAATTTTTTCCGGATCCTGCTGTTGGTGGCGTTTAAAATTATGCCGGGCACTTTTTTGCACGATGCCGTAGGCATAGGGTGTTTGTTTGTTTATGTATTGGTCCCGCTGCTGCTGGGTATCGAGCCCTTGCTGGTCTGGTTTGGAAAAACCGCGGCTGTGAAGCCTATGCCTGAGCAAAAACAGGGGATCCGCTATCCATTTCTGCACATCGCCCTGTTGGCCGTAATGCTCTTTGTAGCGACTCATTTAGTAAAGGCGGATGCATTGGTCACCTCCAACAATACCATCCAACTGGCGGGCTATCAAAAAAAGCAGCTGGATGGCGGCATCCTGAAATTTGAAAATAGCGACGCGCTCATCTACCTAAAACCAACAGCCTTTTATGCGCCCGAGCACGACCCGATGATCTGCTGGGTGGGCAGTGGCTATGCCTTCAAAAGCATCCGCAAAGAAACCATTGGCAAGCACGAATTGTACACCGCCACCCTCGTCAAAAATACCGACAGGCTCTACGCCGCCTGGTGGTTTGATAACGGCAAATTAAAAACCGTAAACCAGTTTGCCTGGCGATGGGCCGCTGCCAAAAACGAGGGGCAGTTTTATTTGTTGAATGTGAACGCCTCCTCGCCCCAAAAACTAAAACAGAAAATTGAAGAATTAACCGCGTTGGATATTTTAAAAAAGAGCCCGATATATTTAAAAAATAAAAGCAAAAATTAACCCCAAAAAAAGCCCTAAAAGCACTAAAAACATCCCTTTTTTTTGAATATTTTAGTAAAAACACGCAAATTTTAGCAACAATAAATCATGAAAACGCTCCAAACCACCCAAATTGGCGATGCCGGCACCCACTTCAGCAGCCACATCGAAACCACACGGACCCCCATCAAACTGTCCCGTACCATAAACTATGCCCATACCATGCGGCGGGTAAAAACCTGTATAAAAATAATAATAGCGGGGCTGTTCCTCAGCGGCATAACCGCCTTCCCCCTGGAGACCGAACTGCACCTGCTGGCCAACCTGAGCGGCGCCGCACCCGAATATTTGCATAGTTGGATAAATGCTGTATACCAAGGAGTTAAGGTAAGCAACCAAGTCTATCCCTTCCTTAGCTACGGCACCGATTGGCTGGCCTTCGCGCATATTATGCTGGCGGTGCTCTTCATCGGCCCGCTGCGTAACCCTGTAAAAAATATCTGGGTGATCGAGTTCGGGATGATCGCCTGCGTGGCTATATTACCGCTGGCCTTCATTATGGGCCCTATCCGCGGTATCCCCCTCTTTTGGACTTTGGTAGATTGTTCTTTCGGGGTGATTGGTATTATTCCATTGTATATCAGTTATATAGGTATAAAAAAATTACAACAGTTTAACAGCAGCGGGTTATGAAGTTTAAGTTTGACAAGTATTATTTCGCCCTGGCGGTGTTACTGTTTAATGTAGAAGTGCTGATAGCCGATTTTGTACACGATAGCATCATACGCCCTTATGGCGGCGATTTTTTGGTCGTGATACTGATCTATTGCACTATTAAAGCGTTCATTAAAAGCAATTTATCGGTAACAGCCATCGGCGTACTTATTTTTGCGTACGTTGTGGAAATTACCCAATATTATCATCTCATCTATAAATTAGGTTGGGAAAACTCGGCCATTGCCCGCAATTTACTGGGTACCACCTTCAGATGGGAAGATATGCTGGCTTACACGCTGGGCATGATATTGGTAGTATTGATAGAAACCTGGCTGGCGGGTTTAAAACAGGTATCAGCAACAAAAAATGGATAAAACCCAACTGAAATACTTTGTGGCAGAAGGCTCTATAGTCCGCGAGATATGGAGCAAGGCCGATAATATTTTGTTTATATTCGCCGGTTCTGCTGCGGAATTTGCTCTGAATAAGGCAGTTGACTGGCTGTACTTTACCGGTCGCCTCCCGGCAGACCCACTGAGTAGGTTGTTCTCAACGGTAGCTTACGGGCGTATGATCATCTTTTCGGAATACGATGGCGCGCTGGCGGCGATAGATAAAATAAATGCTATTCACCATGGCGTGGAGCAGGCCCGCGGCGCGCAGATCCCCGACTGGGCGTACCGGGATGTGATGTTTATGCTGATAGATTATTCGGTGCGGTCATTTGAACTGCTTGAGCGGCCACTATCTGATGAGGAAAAAGAAGAGGTGTTCGAGGTTTTCTACCGTATGGGCTTACGCATGGGCTTAAAGGATATGCCGTATAATTATCAGCACTGGCTAACCGTCCGTAAGGAACACCTCGAAGCTGATCTGATCAAAAGCGATTTTACTATCGACTTGTTTAAACAATACAAAAAGCACTTAGGTACAGTGCGTTACCAGTTGCTTAAACAGGTGCAGCTGTTGATAGTACCCGAAGAAGCTAAGCGCCTGTTGCCTGTCGACAGCCTGTCTTACCTGCGCCCTGTTATTGGTTTTTACAAACTTAGCAGGGTGGTGGGTTTGCATGGATTACTTAAAGGGGCCATCCTTCCGCCCGCATACAAGAGCCAGATCCGCGAAATGGATGTATGGTAGCTTGTTAGCCGTTTATTCATCGGGACAAAGCATCCATTAATCGGCACAGCCGGTTGTGTTCCCCCACCGTCATGATACCTTCGGATTAATAGAATATAACTTAAACTAATCAGGAGGTATTATTATGAAAAGAATGAATTTCTTAAAGAGCTTATTGGTATTGCTGCTCCTTGAGTTAAATAGTACGGCAATCAGTTATTCATACCATGTACCACCCCCCGGGCCATGATGCCAATACGCGATGTGCTCAGCATAGGTTAGTTAAGATTTGCAGGTTAAATAATAAATGAAACTTAATGCAAAATAAATCGTATGTATGCATAGTAATTTGAACAGCAAAACAAGGCTAACCAATTCTTAAAAAAATAAACCTATAGCTTGTTAAATAGTTCAGTTTGAAAAGAAACCACTCCGTTTTGGGAAGGGTTTGATGGCGAAAAATAATGCCCCGAAAATAAAAATCCGCATTTAAATTGTTTAAACATGGTTTTTGTTTTCAGCACGAATTTTCGGCACTCTTTTGGATGCGCAAGTACAAATGATTTGAATATTAATTAAAAACCAACATGTTAATTGAATTTTTAGGGGTGGTTTTATTATTAGCATTAATAATAATTCCCTTAATGCCCCGTAAAGCTAAACCCAAACCTGCATCGGCATTAAAAGTAAACACCGACACACACGACGCGGAGTACGCCATTAACGCAAATGGCAAACTGGAACGAATACAATTTCACCAGCACCATTAGAGAATAATAAATTGATTTGAAGATGAGCACAAACAAAGCCGCCCCGTAAAACAGGGCGGCTTTTTGCATGGGTTTTTATTGCTGGTAAATAGAAAGCGCCAGTTGTGCTGTAGGGGGGTGCAGAAATAAATATTTTTTGGTTGGAAGCGAATAATTAAACTAATTAATCATATTTCCGCTTTATGGCGCTAAGTTTTATTAACAAAATGATAAATACTTGCAGCTAAAAGTATGATATTGACAATGAAGCATTTACAAGGTACTTATATCTTATAGTTTTGATAATAGAAATAATAATTGTATTTTTCCCGTATAAATTTCTCATTATTAGTTTATTACCCCCGCCTTGTATTGCAAGGGCTAAGCGAGTAAAAAGAAATTATTATTTTTAAGTTAACTGCCCTAATTAATAACTATTAAAATTTCTTTACTGATGTACGTGAGGCTACTCTCTTTCTATGCCAGTATAATTATCACCCAGGGGCCTGTTATCTGCCCCAGGCGATCTGCACAAAATTTTAATGAGATATTTATTGGGCTATTTTCTAAATAGTGCGGGCAAAACAGGCATTTACACAGTTAAAATGTATGCGCGTTGTTTAAATGGCGGTAATAATTTGGCGGCGCGCCGATAGATTTGATAATATGAAGAAACTTTTACTTTCTTGTTTTCTACTGATAATTGCTGCGACAGGTTTTGCGCAGGCTCCTAATATTTCATATACTACCCCGCAGGTTTATGTGCTTGGCAAACCCATCACAAACCTGGTGCCCGCAAATTCGGGCGGTGCGGTGCCTGCTACTATCTACAGCAATGTTACAACTTTTGCCGGCAACGGAACTGCGGGCTTTGTAAACGATGTGGGTTTGGCAGCGCGTTTCCAGGAACCCTATGCTATAGCAAGCGACGCGGCAGGTAATATTTATGTTGCCGATTACGCCAACAACGCCATCCGCAAAGTAACGCCGGCTGGTTTGGTAAGCACATTTATATCAACGGGCCTATCTTCTCCCGGTGGTGTAGCGGTTGGTGCCGACGGTAATATTTATATTGCTGATACCGGTAACCAGCTCATAAAAAAAGCCACACCGGCAGGGGTTGTAACCATTATTGCGGGTAACGGCACTATCGGCTCCGGCAACGGGCCCGCATTAACGGCATCTTTCAGCAGTCCACAGGATGTTGCAGTTAACGCTGCGGGGGATGTTTACGTAGCCGACTTTGGCAATAACCAGATACGTAAGATAAGTGCTGGTGTAGTAACGGTTTGGGCGGGCAGTGGCGCAAGCGGGTTAGGGAACGGCCCCGCTGCATCTGCAAAGTTCAAAAATCCGTTTGGGCTGGATGTTGACGCAGCAGGCAACGTTTACGTGGCCGATTTTAATAACAGCGCCATTCGTAAAGTAACGCCGGGCGGTGTAGTTACTACCCTGGCCGGTAATGGTGCGGCGGGTTATATCAACGCCAACGGATCATCAGCAAGGTTTAACATGCCCGGCGATGTTGCTGTAGACGCTATCGGGAACGTGTTTGTAACCGATTCTTACAACAGTGTTATACGCAAAATTAGCCCCAATGGTGATGTAGTTACCTTCGCAGGAGCGGGCGGCTATTTCGACAGAATAGATGGAATAGGCGCTAATGCTAACTTTGGTTTCCCAATAGGTATCACATTTGACCCGAGCGGCAATATGTACGTTGCAGATGACGGCACCAATTGTATACGGAAAGCAATTACCACAGGCTATTTTATTGATAAAGATTTGCCCGCAGGGCTGGTTTTTGATCCAACTACGGGCATTATCAGCGGCACGCCTACAATAGAAACCGCGGCAGCTAATTATACCATTTTTGCCTATAATAGTGCAGGAAGCAGCAGCAAAACCATAAGCATTGCGGTAAGGCTGCCATCTACAGATGCTACGCTTAATGGTTTAACAGCCAGTGTGGGGAGTTT
The DNA here is from genome assembly GCF_004054195.1 of Mucilaginibacter gilvus. GTDB lineage: Bacteria > Bacteroidota > Bacteroidia > Sphingobacteriales > Sphingobacteriaceae > Mucilaginibacter > Mucilaginibacter gilvus. The sequence goes on from NZ_SBIW01000012.1 coordinate 381,360, forward strand.
AAGCCCTGCTTTTTTATCGACCGCCAAAAATTACGTTATTAATGTTGCCAACACTGCAACAAGCACTACCGTTACCCCTGTTTTAAATAATACGCAGGCATCGTTAACCGTAAGCGGGGCTTCACTGGCAAGCGGTTCGGTATCCAATACCTTCCCTTTAAACGCAGGCAACAATACTATCACCATAAAGGTGACTGCCGAAGACGGTATAACAATAGCTAATTACCTGGTATCAGTAGTGAGGGCAAAGGTAGCCGTTGCCGGCCCCATTATATCATACAATGCTGCTAATGTCTTCCCTGTAAATGTAGTTATACCAAGTTTGGCGCCTACCAATACAGGCGGCGCGGTACCCGCCATTAGTTATGGGGAAGTAACCACGTTAGCCCAGGGTTTTTTTAAACCCTGGGGTATAACCGCAGATGTTGCCGGTAATGTTTATGTGGCAGATGAGAGCCGGCAAATACGCAAAATAACGCCGGCGGGTGCTGTATCGCTATTCGTGGGTGGAGGGGCCGGTTTAAGCATTGTAACAGGCCTGGGCTCGGATGCACAGGGGAATGTTTACATAGCTGATGCAGGGAACAACAAGATCAGGACAATATCGCCGGCAGGAACAGTTAGTACGGTTACAGGCGTTAACGGCAATTACGGCTATATAAACGGTGCCGATGCCGATGCGGAGTTTGCTAACCCCGCAGGAGTGGCCGTAGACGGATTATCAAATTTGTATATAGCCGACCAGGATAATAAGATGATCCGTAAAAGAACGCTGGACGGGCAGGTAACAACGCTCGCCGGAACGGGTGCAACCGGGTCGGTAAATGGTCCGGGTGCGTCGGCAACTTTTACAGTACCTATAGGCATTGCCAGTGATTTCGACGGGAATGTTTTTGTGGCCGATCTTGTTGGCCAGGTGATACGTAAAATAACACCGGCAGGGCAGGTAACAACATTTGCCGGCTCGGGAGCTGCCGATGAACTTGATGGTGCAGGAACCGCTGCAGCATTTAATTCGCCGGCTGCCGTTGCTGTTGACCCCATTGGTACCATATACGTGGCCGATGCGGCAAACAGTAAAATACGCAGAATTACGCCTTCGGGGAATGTAACCATATTCGCCGGGGATGGACAGTATAGGTTGTTGAATGGTAACGGCATGGCGGCAAGTTTCTCTTACCCTCTGGGTGTAGCGGCAGACCAAAACGGACACCTTTTTGTGGCAGATTATGGCAACAACGCTGTGCGTAAAATTGAAACGCTTGGTTATGGGATTTACCCTCATAACTTTTTACCCGACGGGCTTGTATTTGATAACAAAACCGGTATTATAAGCGGAACGCCAACAGCGGTAACTCCAAGGCGCGTTTATACAATTAGTGCCTACAACCTTGGTGGCAGTAGTGTAAGTACGGTGTCAATAACTATTGCACCCATAACTAACGAGGCACGTTTAACCAACGTCGCACTCGATTTTGGAACCTTATCGCCGGTATTCGCTTCGGCCACTATGAGCTATAGCGCCAGTGTTTCAAAATCGAGCATTATTATTACGCCAACGGCCATGGATGCGGCGGCTAACATAAAAATAAACGGCGTAGCTGTAGTAAGCGGTGCGGCTTCTACACCGGTGCCACTCACGGTTGGCGCAAATGTTATTTCTATTGTGGTAACCGCTACTGATGGCGTTACTCAAAAAACATATATCCTTAACGTAACCAGAACGGCACCGCCACCAAATAATGATCTATCGGGTTTAACCGTAAGTGCAGGGACATTAAGCCCGGTATTTACTTCGGGTAACGCCAACTACACAACAGCGGTAAGCAACGCTACATCCACCTTTACAATTACGCCAACCAGTCCCAATGGCCTGGCTACTATACAGGTAAACGGCGCAGCAGTAGCAAGTGGCGCACAATCAACCGCCATCCCGCTAACTGTAGGCAATAACACCATTACCACCATAGTTTCTGATGAGAACGGTAATAATAAAACCTACACTATTACGGTAATACGTGCGGCCTCTTCAAATGCCGACCTTGCTTCGCTGGGTTTGAGTGATGGCACCTTAACGCCAGTGTTTAATGCTGCTACCTTAAATTATACCGTCGCCGTAGCTAATACGGTAACCGGGATCGTCATAACACCAACCACTGCCGATGCCACAGCCACTATCAAAGTAAATGGAGTTGCGGTTGTCAGTGGCTCACCATCAGCAACTATCCCGCTAAATGTTGGTGCAAATATTATTACCACAACAGTAACCGCGCAGGACGGCATTACTGTGAAAAGTTATACTGCTATAGTTACCAGGGCAGCATCCACCAATGCCGATCTTTCGGCACTGGCTTTAAGCCAGGGTGTTCTGTCGCCTGCTTTTGCAAACGGCGTACTGGTTTACAGCGCTTCGGTGGCTAATGCGGTTACCAGTATCACTGTAACACCAACCGCATCTGATGTTGGTGCTACTATACAGGTAAACGGTATTGCGGTTATTAGCGGTTCGGCATCCGGTGCAATACCGCTTGCAGCTGGTTCCAACGCTATTACTACTACTGTTACCGCTGCCGATGGTTTAACTACCCAAACGTATACCGTAAATATTACACGGGTTGCATCAACCAACTCAAATCTGTCGGCCTTAACTTTAAGCACCGGTACCTTATCACCCGCTTTTGACCCCGCTATTTTATCTTACACCAGTTTAGTGGGTGTTGCCACAACAGGCATTACCATTACGCCAACAGTTGCTGATGCGGCGGCATCTATACAGGTGAATGGCGTAGCGGTTGTTAGCGGTTCACCATCTGCAAGCATCCCATTAAACATGGGCGCAAATGTTATCACAACGCTTGTAACTGCCGAAGACGGTACCACAACAACATACACCACAACCGTAACAAGAGCGGCATCAACCAATGCAGATCTGTCTGCACTAAACATAAGCGCCGGTACCTTATCTCCGGTGTTTGCTTCGGGTACTACGGTTTATACCGCAGCGGTAAGCAACGCTACTACGGATATCACAATAACACCAACAAGTGCGGTTGCCAATTCGGTGATAAAGGTTAATGGCGCTACCGTAGCAACAGGTACATCGTCGCTATTGCTGCCTTTGGTTGTGGGTGATAATAATATCACCGTACAATTGACAGCGGAAGATGGTGTGACCATTAAAACTTATACACTTACGGTTACACGTGCCCCATCCGCGGTTTCAACGCTATCGTCGCTGGCAACAAGTGCAGGGCCGATAAGCCCGGTATTTGATCCGGCTACATTAACTTACGCGGTTTCGGTAGCTAACGGGGTAACCAGTGCAACCATTACGCCAGTCACTACAGATGCAAATGCTACAATAAAGGTGAATGGCGTGGCGGTTGCAAGCGGAAGCGCGTCGGCATCCATCGCATTAAACGTAGGGCTTAACGCTATCGTTACCACCGCTACTGCCCAGGACGGCGTTACAGTTACCAGCTATACGGTTAATACAACCAGGGCGCAATCCGCTAATGCCGATCTCGCCAGCCTTACATCAAGCTCTGCTATCCTAAGCCCTGTATTCGCCCCGGGAATGCAGTCTTACAGCGCCACGGTTAGTAATGCTACCACTACTACAACCATAACCCCAACGGTAAGCGACGCTACCGCTACTTTAACCGTGAATGGCGCAGCTGTGACCAGCGGAAGTGCCTCGGCACCGATAAGTTTGAATGTGGGACTAAATACCATTACTACGGTAGTAACCGCGCAGGATGGTGTAACTACTAAAACGTATACAGTTGATATAACCAGGGCAGCATCATCCAATGCGGATCTATCAGGTATAACCCTGAGCGCCGGTACTTTATCGCCTGCTTTTACTGCCGCGAACCCTAACTATACGGTTACGGTAACCAGTTTAAGCAGTATAACTGTAACACCAACACAAAGCGACGTTGGTGCATCTATAATGGTTAATGGTACTGTAGTTGCCAGCGGTACGGCATCGCAGCCAATACCTTTAACAGTGGGTGGCAACCCCATAACCATATTAGTTACCGCAGCGGATGGTAGTATCAAAAACTACCTGGTTACGGTTAACCGCACGCCATCAGCCGATGCCTTACTGACTAACCTTGTGCCAAGCGCGGGTACCCTAAGCCCTGCATTTGCAAGCAATACCGGTACGTACGGTGTTTCGGTTGGCAACGCGGTTACTACCATAAAGTTCACCCCAACATTAAGTGATGCTAACGCGACATTACAAGTAAATGGCGTAGCTGTTACTAACGGTACAGCATCTCAGGATATCCCATTGGTAGTAGGTGCCAATGCAGTGACTGTTACGGTTATCGCAGAAAACGGCACTCCAAAAAATTATACAGTTAACGTAGTACGGGCAGGTTCGGCAGATGCCACCTTGAGTAATTTAACCGTAAACGGTGCAACTATTTCGCCGGTGTTTACATCGGGCAACGCAAGCTATACCGCTACGGTACCAAATACAGTAACCAGCGTTACTTTAACGCCTATTGTTAACGAACCTAATGCTACAGTTACCGTTAATGGTTCGGCTGTAGCCAGCGGCTCTCCATCAGCAGCCTTACCTTTGGTTGTTGGGCCTAATGTAATCACCACGGTGGTAGCCGCACAGGATGGCAGCACTACCAAAACTTATACGGTTACCGTAACCAGGGTGCAATCGTCTAATGCCGATCTGGCTAACCTAACCGTTAGCTCGGGTACTTTATCGCCAACATTCGCATCCGCCGTTTTAGACTATATAGTGCATGTTGGTAATACCACTACCGGCATTAGCCTTACGCCAACCAGGAGCGATGCAGGAGCCGTAATAAGGGTGAATGCAGCGGTTGTAAGTAGTGGCTCTGCATCGGGCCTTATACCTTTAGTTGTTGGCGATAACGTTATCAACGTGCAGGTAACAGCTGCGGATGGTACCATTAAGAACCATACCGTTACCGTAAACCGGGCCATCCCGGCTGCCTCTACAGATGCAAACCTGGCCACGCTGGCTATAAATACCGGTACTTTAACCCCGGCCTTTGCACAAGCTACGCCTGCTTATACCGTATCGGTACCTAATGCCACTACCAGCATCAGCGTAACGCCAACCAGCACCGAATCTCATGCCACTATTACGGTAAACGGTACCACCGTTGCCAGCGGAACGGCATCAGCCCCGATAAACCTGAACGGCGGGCCAAATATCATTACTACCATTATTACTGCGGAGGATGGTACAACTAAAAAAACTTATACCATAACAGTAACCAGGGCGCTTTCTACCAATGCCAATCTGGCCAATATTACACTGAGCACGGGTACGTTAAACACGGTTTTTGCACCTGGTACAATAACTTATACCGCGGCTGTTAGTAATGCGGTAAATACAATCCAGTTAACGCCAACCACGGAGGTTAGTTCGGCAACAGTAAAAGTAAACGGGGTAACCGTTGTTAGTGGTGCTGCTTCGGCTGCCATGCCGCTGAATGTTGGTCCGAATGCGATCACTACCGTTGTAACCGCCGAAAGTGGTGTCACCAAAACCTATACGGTTACCGTAACGCGTGCGGCATCGCCAAATGCCGATTTGGCCAACTTAACCCTAAGCACGGGAACGCTTAACCCGGTGTTTGCTGCCACAACTACAACTTACACTGCCGGCGTGGGTAATGGTATTACCACCATCAGGCTAACACCAACCGTGGCCGATGCCGGCGCTACCGTTAAGGTAAACGGCGTAACCATGGCAAGTGGTACAGTGTCGGCTGCGCTTCCTTTGGTTGTTGGCCCTAACGTGATCAGCACCTTAGTAACAGCTGCGGATGGTACACCAAAAACCTATACGGTTACAGTAACCAGGGCGCAATCGCCTAATGCTAATTTGGCCAGCCTTACGCTGAGCACCGGTACGCTTACCCCGGTATTCGCGGCGGCCACTATCAGCTATACTGCTACGGTGAGCAATGCCATTACAACTATTAAACTTACACCTACCGTTGCCGATGCAACGGCTACCGTGCAGGTGAACGGAGTGACCGTGGCAAGCGGTACCACATCAACAGATATAGTTTTGGCGGTTGGCCCTAATGTGATCACAACCGTAGTAACCGCAGAGGACGGAACAACCAAATCTTACACCCTAACCGTTGACAGGGCAAAATCGCCAAATGCCAACCTTGCCGATTTGACGCTAAGTACAGGTACCCTAAGCCCGGTATTTGCACCGACAACTATTGGTTACAGCGCTTCGGTTAGCAACGCTACCACGGGTATAACCGTAACCGCTACCGTAAGCGAACCAAATGCTACCCTGCAGATAAACGGCGCTGCCGTTGCAAGCGGAACACCATCGGCCAACATCCCGCTGGTAGTTGGGCCTAACGTTATCACCACGCTCGTAACCGCGCAGGATGGTACTGTAAAAACCTATACCACAACGGTAACACGCGCGCCATCGCCGGATGCTACCCTGAGTAATATGGCATTGAGCGCGGGCACCTTATCGCCGGGCTTTGCATCTGCAACTACAAGCTATACCGCTGCGGTTGCCAATGCGGTAACCTCTGTAACCTTAACCCCAACTGTTAACGAGCCTAACGCAACCGTGAAAGTGAACAACGTAACCGTGGCGAGCGGTGCAGCATCTGGGCCATTAGCATTGGTTGTTGGGCCTAATGTTATTACCACTACCGTTACCGCGCAGGACGGCGTATCTACCCAGGTTTATACCACAACAATAACCAGGGCACCATCCTCCAACGCGTTTTTAACAGCGCTTGGGGTAAGCAGCGGCACCTACAGCCCATCGTTCGGTACAAACATATTTGATTACACTATGCTGGTTACCAATAATGTTACCAGCATGAGGTTAACACCTTTAGTGGCCGATAATACCGCCACCATAACGGTTGACGGTGTGACTACTGCAAGCGGTGTTGCGTCTGCACCTGTTGTTTTGGCTGTTGGTAACAATTTTATCAAAACGGTAGTAACCGCGCAGGATGGTGTAACCGTTAAAACTTACACGGTTATTGTGAACCGTGCGCTTTCCTCAGAAAATGACCTGAGCGCCCTCACCATCAGCACCGGCACTTTAACACCGGCGTTTCAATCTGGTATCAATAATTACACGGCGGCGGTTGGCAACGTTACTACAAGCCTTACAGTTAAACCAACGGTGGCTGATGTAACAGCAACCGTTAAGGTAAATAACATAGCTGTAGCCAGTGGAACATCATCGGCCCCGATAAACCTGGTGGTTGGCACAAATACCATTACCGCTATAGTAACCGCGCAAAATGGTGTAACCAATACCTATACCCTGGTGGTTACACGCGCAGCATCTGCCAATGCAGATCTGTCAAACCTTACCTCAAACGCCGGCGCGTTAAGCCCTGCGTTTGCAAGTAACACCGTTTCTTATACGGGCGCTACGGTAAATAATGCCATCAGCACTATAAAATTAACACCAACCACAAGTGATGCAACAGCCACCATCACCGTAAATGGTATTACGGTAGCAAGCGGCGCGGCATCGCCGGATATTCCGTTGAATGTGGGCACAAACGCCATCCCGGTTACGGTAAAAGGGCAAGCCGGCAATACAAAAACTTACACGGTCACTATCTCCAGGTTGCCTTCGTCAAATGCGGATCTTGCCGGTATCACCGTTAGCGGTGGATCGCTTAGCCCAGCTTTTGTGCCGGGTAGTCTTAATTATACAACCACCATTGGCAATGTAAATACCGGTGTTACCGTAACGCCAAATACCAGCGATGCTACATCTACCGTTACGGTTAACGGTGCAGCGGTTATGCCGGGTACAGCATCGAATACCATACCGCTTACGGTAGGCTCCAATACAATAACCGTAGTGGTAAAAGCCCAGGATGGTACTGTTAAAACCTACACCATAATTGCCACGCGAGAAGCATCGGCCAATGCGGATCTGACAAGCCTTGCGCCAGACGCGGGTACCTTATCGCCGGCCTTCGCTTCAACAGCACAAGCTTATACGGTATCAGTAGTGAATACGGTTACCGGCATTAAGTTTACGCCAACTGTTAGCGATGCAACGGCTTCCGTAAAAATAAATGGCGTAACGGTTGCCAGCGGAACCGCGTCAGCTAATATACCTTTGGCGCTGGGCCCAAATACGGTTACTACCATTGTTACCGCGCAGAATAACACCACAAAACAATATGTAGTAACAGTTACCAGGGAACGCTCTGCAAATGCCGACCTATCTAACCTGATATCTAACACGGGGGCATTAACCCCGGGCTTTTCGCCTGGAACCCTTGTATATTCAGTTAACGTAAGTAATACAACACTAACCGCAACCGTAACACCAACCGTGAGCGATGGCAATGCAACTGTCAAGGTAGCCGGGCAGCCGCTTGCCAGTGGTACAGAATCGGCCACGGTAACGTTAGCGCTGGGTAATAATGATGTTTCTATAGTGGTAACCGCACAGGATGGTACTACTAAAAATTATATCGTTACCATCCGCAGGGCATTCTCCAATAACGCCAACCTGGGCGATCTGCAGCTAAGCGCGGGCACTTTATCCCCTGCGTTCGCCTCCGGCACAACAGATTATGCCTCAACAGTGCCGTTTGCAACCAACCGGATAAAAATCACGCCGTCGCTTAGCGACGGTACGGCTACAGTTACCGTAAACGGTAGACCGGTAACCAACGGCACATCATCAGGCTTTGTTGACCTCGTTGTGGGGCAAAACACCATCACCGTGGTAGTAACCGCTGCAGATGGCACACCAAACACCTATACCATTGTGGTAACCCGCGAGGCGGAGCCACCGTCAGCAGATGCCAGCCTGTCCTCGTTATTCTTAACAAAGGGCGAGCTAAATCCGTCGTTTAACCGCACTACCTACTCATATGCCGCAACGGTACAAAGCAGCATTGCCAAAACAAACGTGGTAGCCATATCAAGCCAGCCTAATGCCAAAATTACGGTGAATGGCGTGCCGGTTGCCAGCGGTGCATCATCGGGCGATATTTTACTGTCCGACGGCCCTAACCAAATATTTGTTGTTGTGACCGCCGAAGATGGTTCTACTGTGCAGCGCTATACCATTGTGGTTACAAGGGCATCGTTTGCAATGGTATTGCCAAATGTATTTACACCAAATGGTGATGGTTATAATGATACCTGGGTGCTTGCCAATATTAACCTGTACCCTAACTGTACGGTTAAAATATTCAACCGCGGCGGGCAGCAGGTGTTTAATTCCGTTGGGTATGGTATAGCCTGGGATGGCACATTTAACGGCAGGCTTTTACCTGCGGATACCTATTACTACATCATCGATCTGACACACGGCCAGGGTGTACGCTCGGGTTCGGTAACCATTATCAGGTAAAATGTTAACGTAGCAGCAAAGGCCCCGGATCATCGTTCGGGGCCTTTTGTTTTGTTTACGATATTTAGGCCCGATAAAATAAATTACTGTTGATGCAAATTTAATATTAAGCGCTTATTTTTACTAAAAAAACAAATGAGCAACCGCAGGGAATTTATCGGTACAAGCTTAACCGCAATAGCCGGACTAACACTTTTACCAGCCATAAACAGTTTTGCAAACCCCGGCAGCCAATATAAAAGCGGCGGTATTGCTAAACCAAAACTGCGGTTTGCTATCGCATCAGATATCCATTACGCGCAGCAGGGCACCCCGTTTGAGGAGAATACAGCCAACCTTATTAAATGGCTGAACGACGACCATACCAAAAACCACCTCGATATGGTGATCCTCAACGGCGACCTGGTACATAACCGGCCCGACCTGCTGCCTGAGATAAAAACCAAATACCTGGATAAGCTGAATGTGCCTTATCATACCATCCCCGGCAATCATGATTTTGCGGATGCCGCGATATGGAAGAAGGTGTTTAGCTACGAAGATAACTACACAGTGGAGCATGGCGATATCGCCTTTGTTTTAGCAAACACCGCAGATGTAAAGGGCGGATACGTTTGCCCCAATAATAGTTTCATCAAAGCATCGCTGGATAAATTTGCCGATAAAAAGGTGGTTTTTGTGATCCTGCATATCCCGCCAATAAAATGGATCAAAGGCGACGGTTTCCTGGATTGCCCCGAAACACTCGAACTGCTGCATAACTATCCCAATGTAAAAGCAGCGTTCCACGGGCACGATCACGCGCTCGATGGGGTGAGGTACACCGGTAACAGGTTCCCGCATTTTTTCGATTCGCACATAGGCGGCGATTGGGGTACAGCTTACAAAGGTTATCGTATTGTGGAAATAGATGACGACTATAAAATTTATACCTACCAGGTGAACGCCAGCCAAAACCCTATTTTAAACAGCAATAGGTTATAGTGCTTGTAAGGTTGTTTGATAGCATCACTGCGATGCAACAAGTGAGCCCAAAATGATAAAGGCTGCCGGGCGGGCGCCCGGTCAGCCAATATAATTGCCAATATAAAACAGGAGAGACTTATTTAATCCTTACCAGAACTTAACGTAAAGCATGGTAAGGAGCATTAATGTTACGATGATCAGCGCCAATGTACCTTTGTCTACCTTAAACATATTCTTAGGTATGTCTAAAGCTTTAGGGTTAATTTTAGGCCCTGCAAGGCTAATAACCGCCATAACGATCACCGTAAAGAAAAAGGACAGGCCCATGCAAATTAAGAACGGGATCTGCCACGTACCTTTTGCATCACCTGTAGGGAAAGCGGTATAAAGTATTGTTTCGTGCCCGAATAAAGCAGGAGCGAAGTTGTTGAACAAAACCGACATGGCGAAGCTGGTTAATATCCCCGCTATGGCAGCTGCACCGGTAGTGCGTTTCCAAAAGAAACCTAAGATGAATATGGCAAAGATACCCGGGCTGATATAGCCGGTGTATTTTTGGATGTAGGTAAAACCTCCCTCTCCGCTGATACCCAACAGATCTTTCCAGGTAAGGATGATGGAAAATACCAGCGCCGCCAGGATAACTATCTTACCAGTGATAACCATTTTCTTTTCGCTCGCCTCTTTATCAATGTGCTTTTTGTAAATATCCAGCGTAAATATGGTGCTGATACTGTTAGCCTTGCCCGCAAGCGATGCCACAATAGCTGCCGTAAGCGCGGCAACAGAAAGCCCTTTTAAGCCGGTAGGTAAAAAGCCAAGGATAGCAGAATACGCATTATCCGAATTGAAATGCCCGCCTGAGTTCATTTCCTGCTGGAGGCCGCCATTTTTGTATAATACGTAAGCGGCTATACCCGGCAACACCACAATGATTGGCATCGCCAGTTTCATTAATCCGGCAAACAGGATGCCTGTACGCGCGGTTTTCAGGTCGGCACCCAGGGCGCGTTGGGTAATGTATTGGTTACAGCCCCAGTAGTTAAGGTTCACTATCCACTGGCCTGCAAAATACATGGCAATACCGGGCAAAGCAAGGTATTTATTGATCTCGGCCTGTGGCGCGCCCGCTTGTGGCTTCGCCATTATCATTTTAAAGTGCTCCGGGGCATCTTTAAACATCGCGCTCAAACCGGCTAAGGCATCGCTACCAAACCCGAATTTTTCACTCACCAGGGTTAGTGCTATATAGGTTGTAGCCAAGCCGCCTATCACTAATACCAATACCTGTATCACATCGGTGTAACCAATTACCTTCATCCCACCAAGGGTGATAAACAAGGCAAATATGGCCAGCGCTATGATGATCTCGTGCAGGTAACCACCGCCCGCAAGGCTGTTAATAGCCAAAGCGCCCAAGTAAAGTATAGAGGTTAAATTCACCAAAACGTAGAGCAGCAGCCAAAAAATGGCCATGATAAAGCTCACTGTTTCGTTATACCGCGCATGTAAAAACTGCGGCATGGTGAAGATCTTATTCTTGAGGAATATGGGGATAAACCATACCGCCACAATAATGAGCGCGATAGCCGCAACCCATTCGTAAGCGGCAACTGCCAAACCTACGGCAAAGCCCTGCCCACTGGTGCCGATAAACTGCTCGGCAGAAATGTTGGATGCGATGAGCGATGCGCCAATGGCCCACCAGGTAAGGGAGCCTTCGGCCAGGAAGAAATCCTTACTGTCTGATACGCCTTTGATCTTTTTGCGGCTGTAAACCCAGTAGCCATAACTGGATACCACAACGAAATAGATAACAAAGATGATGTAATCTATATGGGTAAATTTATTCATAATTTGGTTTTAATTGGAGGTTATTTGGTTTAGTAAAACAGGCAGCCAAATCCCATCCGGCTACCTGTTTTGTGTTTTAATTTCTAACGGTATGCCACCTCGTTCCAGCGCAATTCGTTACGGAACTGGGCTATGTTAGTATCCTTGCCTATGCGCAAAAATTCAATGCCTGCCATATCAGCAAAATCCTGCAGATGCTCGGCTGTTAAATTCTGGCTGTAGGCGGTATGGTGAGCGCCACCAGCGTAGATCCATGCTGCGCAGCCGGTTTTCATATCGGGCAGTGGCTTCCATAGTACGCGTGCTACCGGTAGGTTTGGCAGGTCGTTTTGCGGCTCAACGGCTTCTACTTCGTTTATCAGCAAACGGAAACGATTACCCATATCTATCAGCGATGCATTTAGGGCATTGCCTCCGGCCACGTTAAATACCAAACGCGCAGGGTCGGCTTTACCGCCAATACCCAGCGGGTGTACTTCTAAAGAAGCCTTGCCATTCGCTAAAGAAGAGTCTATCTCCAGCATGTGCGAACCCAAAACCAATTCATTGCTCGGGTCGAAGTGGTAGGTGTAATCTTCCATAAAGGCGTTACCACCTGCAAGGCCGCTGCCCATTACTTTAAATGCACGCACAAGCGCGGCAGTTTTCCAATCGCCTTCGCCTGCAAAGCCATAACCGGCTTCCATTAAACGCTGCGAGGCAATGCCCGGCAATTGTACCATGCCGTGCAGATCCTCGAACGTATCGCTAAAGCCTTTAAAGCCACCGTCTTCTAAAAATTTACGCAGGCCCAGTTCAATTTTAGCGGCCTCGTAAACAGATGAATAGCCAGCTCCGCCTTTTTTAAGCGAAGCGTCCATGGTATAAGTTGCTTCGTACAGGTCGGTTAATGTGGTCACCTCCGCTTCGCTGATGCTGTCGATCAAAGCAACCAGGTCGCCTATGCCGTAAGTGTTTACCGAAAAGCCAAACTTGGTTTCGGCCTCTACTTTGTCGCCATCGGTTACCGCTACAAAGCGCATGTTATCGCCAAAGCGCGCAAATTTTGCACCCTGCCAGTCGTACCAGCCTGCGGCGGCCCGTGCCCAGGCATCTATCTGGCCCAGCACTTCAGTATCTTGCCAGTGGCCAACTACTACTTTGCGGTTTTTGCGCAGGCGCGACACCATAAAGCCAAACTCGCGGTCGCCGTGGGCGCTTTGGTTCAGGTTCATGAAATCCATATCAATACTGCTCCACGGAATATCGCGGTTGTATTGTGTATGCAGGTGCAGCATTGGTTTTTGCAGAATATTGAGCCCGCGGATCCACATTTTAGCAGGGGAGAACGTGTGCATCCAGGTGATGATACCAATACAGTTTGGCGCAACGTTGGCCTCCTGCAGGGTTTGGTAGATCTCGTCGGTGCTTTTTACCACGGGTTTGTAAACCACACGTACAGGCATCTGCCCGGCGCTGTTTAAACCCTCTGCTATATGTTTGGAGTGTTCGGCTACCTGCTTTAAGGTTTCTTCTCCATATAAATTCTGGCTGCCGGTAATAAACCAAACTTCAAATGTTTTAAGATCGATCATTGTATATAATTAGTGATTGAGTGAATTAGCGAATGAGTTATTTTTGTATTGTTTATTTTATGGGTGTTACCCTCAGCAGCGTTGCGCCATGCAGGTTTACGTTTTGCTGATAGGCTTTTTTAAACAGGCCAAGGTCTTGCTTCTTCCACAGGTCGCGCACTTTTACTTTGCCTTTGAAGCCGATGGCTGCAAGATCTACCGTCATACTTTTATTTGCATCGCCTATATTGAACAGCGCCACATACAAATCCTTGCTGCCCTGTACGTGCGAATACCAAACCATCGCCCCATCTTTTTTGTAAAGCTGTTTTGGGTTTTCGCCGTTTTGGTTTGCGCCGAGCACCTCGGCATTGGTAAATAATTTCAGTTCCAGCTCACGGTTTTCGGGCAGGTTGCCGCCTATCATTAGCGGCGAGCGGTAAATACTCCAGAACGTCATGTGCGTGTATTGTTCATCTTCGGTAAAGCGGCTGTAGCGTTCGTTGCCAACCGGGCCGCGTTTAGATAGTTTGCCAATCTGTATCATGTCTGCATCCGGCCAATGGCCCGGGCCGCCAATGCCTTCCCAGCTTTTGGCGTAATCAAACATGTGCAGTATCTCTTTCCAGTTGTCCCAAAAATCATCGGCCATGCGCCACATGTTGGCGTATTTGGTAGCGTGGGCCGCCTGGGCGACCGGCGTTTCGCCCGGCGAAAGGCTAAGCACCATTGGTCGGCCACTGTTTTGAATAGCTTTTTGATAGCCCTCTACCTCTGCGTTGCTATAGGGGCGGGACAGGTCATCAACCTTTATAAAATCTACACCCCAGCTGGCGTACATCTCCAATATAGAATTCAGGTACTCCTGTGCGCCGGCCTTGCTCATGTTGAGGCCATACATGTGGTTCATCCAGGGGCATTTAGAATTGGTATCTGCAACCATATCCGCAGTAATACCGTTGGTTCCTTTTACCGGCGATTTGCTCCATACCGCCTGCCTTGGAATCCCACGCATTACGTGGATGCCAAACTTTAAACCTTTGCCATGCACATAATCCGATAATGATTTAAAGCCTTTCCCATCAAGCGCCGAAGGGAACTTATTAGGTTGGGGCATCAAACGGCCCCATTTATCCATAGTAAGCCACGGTACATAAGAGCCATCCCCCAAACGCATCTGGAAAGGGTTGCCTATGTTGCTGCCGGGAGGGTTATCGTAGCTCCATAAAAAATCTACCACAATATATTCCCAGCCAAAGGGTTTTAGCTTTTCGGCCATGTAATCGGTATTGGCCTTTACCTCGTCCTCATGCACGGCCGATCCAAAACAATTGTAGCTATTCCAGCCCATTGGTGGGGTACCAGCAATTTTATTTTGTGCCGATGCGCCGGCACCGATGAGCATACTTGCAATAATGATGGCGTAACGTAATTTCATTTCTTATCTGTCGTATTTAAAATCTCAGGTCTCAAATCTCAAATATGTCTATTGCCCGTAATACGAATCCGGCCCATGCTTTCTTTCGAAATGTTTTTTTATCAGCGCGTCCTTCAGGCGCGGGGCGTTGGCGTTTATCTGTTCGGTGAGAAGGGCCATTTGGGCGACACTCTCCAAAACGGCGCTGTTGTAAACGGCTTTATCGGCAGTTTTACCCCAAGTGAACGGGGCGTGGTTGCCTACCAATACCATCTCCACTTCTTCGTAGCTTAACCCCAGTTCTGTAAAATGATCGATGATCTGGAAACCAGTTTGGTACTCGTAATCACCCTGGATCATCTCATCGCTCATGGGCGGCGCGCAGGGGATATCGGCGGTAAGGTGGTCGGCATGCGTAGTGCCAAAAATGGGGATACACCTTTGCGACTGCGCCCAAGCCGTTGCGTAGGTAGAATGCGTGTGCACAATCCCGCCAATTTTTGGCCAGTTCTTATACAAAACCGCATGGGTTTTAGTATCAGAAGATGGGCGGTGGCTGCCTTCAACGGTGTTGCCGTCAAAATCTACAATTACCATCTTCTCCGGCGATAATTCCTCGTAAGGCACACCGCTGGGTTTAATAGCAAATACGCCCAGATCATGGTCGGCAGCGCTTACGTTGCCAAAGGTGAACAGCACCAGCCCAAGTTTAGGCAGCTGCATATTTGCCTCATAAGCCTTTTGTTTAATATGTTGATACTGGCTCATGCTTAAGCGTTTTGAAGTTGCGTGCTTGTTTTTAAAGCTGTTTGCTGCGCGATATAGCTGCCCAGGGTTTTGTATTGCTGGTAGCGTTTTTCGTAAACGGCATTTAATTCGGCGTTTGGCTCATAGCTAACATCAAAGCCCCTACCCATGGCTTGCATGGCAGCTTCCACATTCGGATAAATACCCGCGACAACCGCTGCAAACATAGCCGCGCCTAAGGCACAGGTATGTTTAAACTGATGGATTCGGATAGGCATTCCCAAAATGTCCGACATCATTTGCATTACAAAAGGTGATTTTTTGGCCACCCCGCCAATACCAATGATCCCTTTAACCGGGATCCCTTCGCTGATAAAGCGCTCCACAATACTTTTGGCACCGAAACAGGTAGCCTCTGCCAGCGCACGGAAAACGCGCGGGGCATCGCTTCCCAAATTCAGCCCGCTGATAACACCTTTTAATGCCTGGTTAGCATCCGGCGTGCGGCGGCCGTTAAACCAGTCTATCGCCAGTTCGTTGGTTTCTTCTATAGGTAAAAGAGCGGCCTGCCGGCTCAACTCTGGTATTATCAATTCAGAAAGTTCTTCTTTCAAAGCTTCAGCGGTAGCAGCATCAATAAGGGTAGATTGTGATAGCAGATTATTAACCGGCCAGTTCACCAGGTTTTTAAACCAGGCGTAGGTATCGCCAAAGGCAGATTGTCCTGCTTCTAAACCGGCCATCCCGGGGATCACCGATCCGTTTACTTGCCCGCAGATGCCTTTAACCAGTTTGCCATCTATCTCGGCAGAAGGCGCTACTAAAATATCGCAGGTAGAGGTGCCCATTACTTTACTTAAAAAGTAAGGTTCTATCTGCCCGCCAACCGCGCCCATGTGCGCGTCGAAAGCGCCGGTGCCTATTACTACATCGGTAGACAGGCCTAAGCGTTGGGCCCATTCCGCGCTTAAATTGCCTGCGGCAACATCTGCGGTATAAGTTTCGGTATATAGTTTTGAGGTGATACCTGTCAAAAGCTGATCGAGCGAACTGAAGAAATTATCCGGCGGTAAGCCACCAAATTCTTCGGCCCAAAGCGCTTTGTGCCCTGCCGAGCAGCGGCCGCGTTTAATATCGGCTACATTTGTTCCGCCGGTTAGCAGGAATGGCACCCAGTCGCAATGCTCTACCCAGGAGTGCAATGCGTTTGCAACAGCGCTATCTACCCGTACTACGTGAAGTAATTTAGCCCAGAACCATTCCGAAGAATAAATTCCGCCTACATATTTAAGATAGTTGGGTTCAAAGTTTTCGGCATGGGCATTTATTTCTTCGGCTTCTTTAATGCCGGTATGGTCTTTCCACAAAACAAACATGGCGTTTGGGTTTGTTTGGAACTGCGGCAACAGCGCAAGCGGCGTGCCTGTGGCATCAACCGCGACAGGGGTAGAGCCGGTAGTATCTACCGAGATTCCCTTGATATTCTGCGCGATAGCTTCGCCGCCGGCAATTTTGATACAATCTTTAATGGTAGTTTCCAGCCCTTCTATATAATCTAAAGGGTGCTGCCTGAACTGGTTTTCTGAAGGTACACAATACAAACCATCGCGCCAGCGGGGATAATTAAACACCGAGGAGGCAATTTCCTGGCCGTTTGCTGCATTAACAATTACGGAGCGGACCGAATCCGACCCATAGTCGACCCCGATCACGTACTGATCCTTACTCATATTTAGTAGTATAATTGAGTGTCGAAATAACACTTATTTTTTTACAAAAAGAAATTTTTCAGAAAAAACATTTAATTTTTTTCTAACAAGCCGTCTGTTATTTAATTCTGAAGGGAATCCGGGTTAGGGATTATGTTTATAAATGCCTGGAAATTAGCATAATACTTCTGCATATTCAGTTGGTAGTAGTATGCGCCGCGTTTAGAACCGGCTTTATCTTTATCAGTTAGTTTGATGAGCAGGCCGGTAGCCAAAACGCGTTTGCTGAAGTTGCGTTTATCAATACTGGTGTTAAAAACACTCTCGTAAAGGGTTTGCAGTTGCGGTAAAGTAAAGCGGGAGGGAAGCAGCTCGAACAAAATGGGGTGCAGCGCGGCCTTGTAGCGGATGCTTTTTTTAGCCAGCTCTACCATTTCCTGGTGATCGAAAATAAGCTTGGGTATGCGTTTCAGGGGCACCCATTCGGCATGAAAATCAGTACTTATTTGTTTCTCGTACTTGTGTATATCTACCAGCGCGAAGTAACTTACTGATATTGTGCGCTCTATCGGGTCGCGGTTTGTTTCGCCGAAGGAGTACATCTGTTCGAGGTAAACACCCTCTAAACCAGTGAGTTGCTTTAATATGCGATTGGCGGCCTGGTCAAGGCTTTCACTCGCCTGCACGAAGCCACCCATCAGGCTCCATTTATCCTTCTCGGGATTAAAGCTGCGTTTAATAAGCAGCAGTTTTAAAGTTTCTCCGTCAAAACCAAAAACAATACAATCTACCGCTATTAAAAACCTGCTTTGTTTAGAATATTTGGTCATGCTTGTACTGGGTGGTTGTGTAATTGTTGGCGGCAAATATAGTTTACGGGAGTTGAAAAAAAATAATTTATTTATTTAATGTTAAGAAATCCCTCTTTTTTGGCTATAAAAACCAATAACAATAGTGTAAAAATAACACCAATAATTTGAAAATATTTTAAGTGTTTATTTCACAATTAATAAAATTAAATTTTACCTTCGATTTTAAATACACGCGGAAAACGGGAGAAAAGCGAAGAAAACCGCAGGCAACAGCCCGGAAGCACTTTGCGAAAATCGGCGTTTATTTGCGAGAAATACCAATTATAACTTCAAAAAAGGGCTAAAAACGCGATATTTTTTAGCCAAAATTTCAGAAATTATTAATTATGAGAGCAAAAAATAACACCCTTGTTTTGTTAAGCGGTTGCGCTTTAGTTTTATTAGCCGCGTGCAAAGGCCCGGCTACAGGTACCGGCGATGGTAAGGATACCTTAGCTGCTAAGGCGGTTACAGAAAACCTCAACCCAAAGAATTTTGAAGCGGTTATCAATGGCAAAAACACCAAACTTTATACCCTAACCAATAAAAGCGGCGCAAGCGTAAGCATTACCAATTACGGTGGCAGGGTGGTTAGCCTGATGGTGCCCGATAAAGCCGGCAAACTGGTTGACGTAGTGCTTGGCTATAATAGCGTGCAAACCTATCAAAAAAAAGGGGAGCCTTATTTTGGCGCTATCATTGGCCGCTATGGTAACCGCATTGCAAAAGGTAAATTTACGGTAGGCGGCAAAACATACCAGGCTGATGTTAACGATGGCTTTAATACCCTGCACGGCGGGCGTAAAGGTTTTTTTGGGCAAGTGTTTGATGCCGAACAAAGCGGGCAAACGCTAAACCTTACCTACACCTCTCCCGATGGTGAAGGTGGCTACCCCGGTAAGTTAACGGTTAAGGTTACCTATACACTTACCGATGATAATGCTTTAAAAATAGATTATACCGCCAATACCGATAAAGAAACCATTGTAAACTTAACCAACCACGCTTATTTTAACCTGAACGGGGCGGGCGACAGCACCATCCTTAACAACACCCTGAAGATAACTGCCGATGGCTTCATCCCGGTGGATACCACGCTGATCCCAACGGGTAAAATTCAACCGGTTAAGGGCACGCCTTTCGATTTTACCACGGCAAAAGCCATTGGTAAAGATATTGGTACAACAGATGAACAGTTAAAGAACGGCAAGGGCTACGACCATAATTTTGTGCTAAACAAAAACGACGGCAGCAACCCCATTGCCATAGCAAATAGCCCGGTAACAGGTATTACCATGGAGGTTTACACGGTTGAACCCGGCTTGCAATTTTACAGCGGTAACTTTTTAACCGGTGCCACACACGATGGTAAGGGTGGGAAAGCATACGTTCTGCGCTCGGCATTTTGCCTGGAAACGCAGTATTTCCCCGATTCGCCAAACCAGCCGGCGTTCCCTTCAACCGTGTTGAAACCGGGGCAAACTTACCATACAAGCAGCACCTACAAGTTTTTAAATAAATAATAAGCGCCACAGCCTTATGGCATTGTATTATAACCCCATGATTATAAAAAGAGCATTTTTTACAGCCTGTGCCATGGCGGCCTTAGCAACGGCGCAGGCGCAAACACCAAAGGTTTACACCATTGAAGCGGATAAAGTAAAGGCGCATGTCGAGCCAACCATGTACGGTATCTTTTTCGAGGATATTAACCTTGCGGCAGATGGCGGCGTGTATGCCGAACTGGTGAAGAACCGTTCGTTCGAATTCGACAGCCATTTGGCGGGCTGGAAAGAGCAGCAGAAAAATGGCGGTAAAGGCAGTGTAGCGGTTATTGACCGTACCGCCGAGCGCCCCGAGAACGCGCATACCATAAAAGTAAATGTGGAAAGCAGCACCGGTTCCTTCGGCTTATCTAACGAGGGTTTCCGCGGGATGGGGATAAAAAAAGGGGAGGGCTACAGTTTTACGGTTACCGCCCGCAAACCCGCAGGCAGCCTGGTTAAGTTGATTGTAGAACTGCATAATGCCAAAGGGACGGTTATTGGTACAGGTACCTTAACGCCAACATCTGCAGATTGGAAAAAGTATAACGTAAAATTTACCGCCACCGCTACCGAAAACAAGGCCTCGCTATATGTTTGGCTAAAGGGTAAGGGTTCGGTAGACCTGGATATGGTATCGCTGTTTCCACAGCACACCTGGAAAAATCGCCCCGCTGGCCTGCGTGCCGACCTGGTACAAAAACTCGCCGATATGAAGCCCGGTTTCCTAAGGTTCCCCGGCGGATGTATTGTAGAAGGCCGCGACCTGGTGAACCGTTACCAATGGAAAAAGAGTATTGGCGATATTGATAAACGCGAAAATATTATCAACCGCTGGAACACGGAGTTTAAGCACCGCCCTACGCCCGATTATTATCAAACCTTTGGCCTGGGCTTTATGGAGTATTTTATGACAGCCGAGGACATTGGCGCATCGCCGCTGCCTATACTGAATTGCGGGATGGCCTGCCAGTTTAACACCGGGCAACTGGTGCCGATTGATCAGCTGGACCCTTACGTGCAGGATGCTTTGGACCTGGTTGAATTTGCCAACGGCGGCCCGGAGACCAAATGGGGCAAGCTGCGTGCAGACCTTGGCCACCCAAAACCATTTAACCTTAAAATGCTGGGCGTTGGTAACGAACAATGGGGTGAGCAATACATCGAACGCTGGAAAATTTTCACCAAAGCGATAAAAGATAAATACCCGTACATCAAAATCATATCGAGCGTTGGGCCTTATGCAGAAGGCGAAGAGTTTAACAGGCTGGATAAATTTTTCCGTGGGATGAACGCCGATATTTTGGATGAGCATTACTACAAAGCCCCTAAATGGTTTTTAGATAACGCCAAACGCTATGATAATTACGACCGTAAAGGCCCTAAGATCTTCGCCGGCGAATACGCCGCGCAAAGTGTAGCCACCGGCAGCCCCGATAATAAAAATAACTGGGAGTGCGCGTTGGCCGAAGCCGCTTTTATGACCGGCCTGGAACGTAACGCCGATGTGGTGAACATGGCGTCCTACGCGCCGCTTTTTGCCCATGTGGATGGCTGGCAATGGACGCCCGATCTGATTTGGTTTGATAACCTGCGCTCGTACGCTACGCCGGATTATTATGTGCAACAACTATACTCGCTCAATAAAGGTACAGATGTGGTGCCGCTGTTAAACAATGGCGAAATGGTAAGCGGCGAGGAAGGTGCTTACGCTACCGCCAGCATCGATAAAAAAAACAAAGAGCTGATCATCAAATTTGTGAACACCACTGATAAGGCAAAGCCGGTTACTTTCAATATCGAGAGCGCGGCTGCCTATCAAAAAACGGCTACGGTAACCACACTTGGTAACTATAAAAAGGATGCAGTAAACTCATTAGATGCACCGAAAGCGGTAGCCCCGGTAAAAAGCACGACGGTTGTGAGCGGTAAATTGGTTAAGGTTACTGTGGAGCCTGCCACGTTTAAAGTTATCAGGCTGAAAATGATTTAAGTGCTGGCTAACACGGCACATTTTAGCTCCCACCGGGAGGGCTATAGCCCGTTAGAAGACAGCGTTTATTGAATTTCTTTACGGTTTCACAATAAAAGATTTAGGATTTACAGTGACACTATAAATGGAAAAATATGTTAACCCTATAGTTTTTTATACTGTTGATTATGAGGCATTTAAAAAATATTTTTTGAAATTGTGTTAACTTTTGTTAACCCTAATTCCCAATTGAAGCGATTTATAGAAGCGTTTGCAAATCGGATATGTTGCCTTTTAATGGGCTATATTCCTCCGGGGGCGCGCCGGCGAGGGTAGTGGCAGGGGCGGGTTCGCCGCCATGTTGACTAACACACCCCTGCACCCCTCTCAAGAGGGGAATCGCACGAAGCCCCTGCTTTTAAAGTAGGACATTTTTTATCTCCCCTCTCGAGAGGGGGCGCGCCGATGTGTGTAATGGCAGGGGTGTGTTCGCCGCCATGTTGACTAACACATCGGATAGTTAAGTATTACAAACAGGTTATTCAAATATCTAATGTTTAAAAAGCTATTGTTAACCGCCTTCACGCTATTCCTGGGCTTCCACATACAGGCCCAGCAATTGAAGACGGATATTTCCGTACACGACCCGGTAATTATTAAACAGGATAGCGTTTATTACATTTTTTGCACCGGGATGGGGATCAGCAATTGGTCGAGCACTGATAAGGTGCATTGGAAACGCGAAAAGCAAATATTTGCAGCCGCGCCGCAATGGGTGCTGGATTTTTTGCCGGCGTTTACCAACCACATCTGGGCGCCCTATATTTCGTACTATAACGGCACCTATTACCTGTTCTACTCGGTGTCTGCCTTCGGGAAGAACACCTCGGCTATCGGGCTGGCCACCAACACTACGCTGCATCCCAATAGCCCCGCTTATAAATGGGTAGATCATGGGCAGATCATCCGGTCTACCCCAGATCGAACCAACTGGAACGCCATCGACCCAAACTTAATTACCGATGATAAAGGCACACCGTACCTCGCGTTCGGCTCTTTTTGGGACGGGCTGAAACTGATTAAGCTGAAGAAAGACAGGCTGAGCGTTGCCGACGATCTTACAGCGATCCCCACCATAGCCACCCGGAAAAAAGCCCCATCGGCAGAAAATCCGCCATCGGCAGAGGGTAACCCGGTTGATGCCGGCGGCAACGCCATTGAAGCGCCATTTATGTTTAAGCACGATAAATATTACTACCTGTTCGCATCCATAGATTATTGCTGCAAAGGGCCGAAGAGTACCTATAAGATGATCATCGGCCGTGCTAAAAATATCAAAGGCCCTTTCCTGGATAAGGCTGGCATCGCCATGAACAAAGGCGGCGGGAGTATTTTGCTGGAAGGAGATAAGGATTGGTACGGGGTAGGGCACAATGGTGTAAGTACGTTTGATGGTGCCGACTATATTGCGTTCCACGGATATGACGCTGCGGATAAAGGCATCTCCAAGCTTCGCCTAAATAAATTGAATTGGGTAGACGGCTGGCCGGAAATAGATAAAAATGAATTGACAACCAAGAAATAACAATATGCTCAACAAAAAATACTTATTCGCTTTAGCCGCCTGCTGCCTTTTTAGTGTGGCGAATGCGCAGGATACCGTTTTCCGTGCCGAAGGTAACCCCTTCATCCGGCATAAGTTCACTGCAGACCCTGCCGCAATGGTGTACAATGGCAAAGTGTACTTGTACACTGGGGTGGACGAAGCGCCAACCGGCAAAAGTAATTATGTAATGCACCATTGGGCAAGCTTTACCACTACCGATATGAACACCTGGACGGAGCACCCATCGCCCTTGAATGTGAAAGAATTTAGCTGGGCAAAGGCCGACGCGTGGGCATCGCAGGTGATAGAACGCGATGGCAAATTTTATTGGTATGTAGCCGTAGAGCACGCCACTATACCCGGTAAGGCGATAGGGGTGGCCGTTGCCGATAACCCGTTAGGCCCGTTTAAAGATGCACGCGGCAGCGCCATTATCACCAACGATATGACCAAAGCCGTGAAGCATTCTTGGGACGATATAGACCCATCCGTTATCATCGACAATGACGGGCAGGCCTACCTGTTTTGGGGTAACGGCATTTGCTATTACGCCAAACTAAAAGCCAATATGACTGAGCTGGACGGCCCCATCCAAACCATCACCCTGCCGCATTTTACCGAAGCCCCGTGGATCCATTTCCGCAATGGCTGGTATTACCTGTCATACGCTTATGAGTTCCCCGAAAAAATAGCCTATGCCATGAGCCGCAGCATTAATGGCCCCTGGGTGTACAAAGGCATTATAAACGAGTTGGCAGGTAATTCCAATACCAACCACCAGGCCATTATTGATTTTAAGGGGAAGAGTTATTTTATTTATCATACCGGCGCGCTGGCGGCAGATGCAGGGAGTTTTCATCGCTCGGTTTGTGTAGATAACCTGTATTATAATAAAGATGGCAGCATCAAGCGCGTGGTGATGACCAGTGAAGGGGTAAAGAAAATCACTAAATAACAAAAACGGCCACCGGTTTTATCGGTGGCCGCTTTGTTTCACTATAAATTTGTTATTCAAACTCTTCGTCCTCGTCTTCTTCTTCGGGTACATAGTTGGTAATGGCCTGCCCAATTTGGTTGGTTTCGGGGTCGTTATCAAACATGGGCATCTCGGTTTCGGAGTTGAGCTTTAGCCAAATGTTTTCGGTGTCTTTTTCTATCTTGCCAAATTCCACCCCGGCTTTAAAAATGGTATAAACGTTATCCTCCTCGGGGAATACGGAATAAACTATTCCATTCACTAATATGTCAAATGGGTCTTGCATGGGTATTTATGTTTGTTGTATGCTGCAAAGCTACCAAAATAACAGTTCGCCTGTAATTCAATTCCCCGGTTATATCTGCGAGTAAGCCGTAGGTACCAGCAGGGTAGATGTTATCTTGTTCACCAGCAGGGCATCTGCATATTCAGGCACCGAACTTATTTTTTTCCATTGAGGGTCACCTCCAAAGGCTTTCCAGTGTGCGTCCTTGGCGGCCAGGTCATCAAAGGTTACCATGTAGGTAAGGTTGGGGCGCAGCGGACCGATGATGGTTTCGCCCCAAAATACGGGTTTAAAGCCCAGGCGTTTAAAAATGTCAATCTCGCCCTGGTCGTTAAACATTTCAATCTTCTTTTTACCGGCGGCTTCGCTGGCGCTCTGGTACTGGCGCAACTCAAATATCCTTGCGGTTTTTGGCGGAGCTTCCAATAACGGGCTATGCTTAAATGCCTTCATCAGCGAGCTTTCTATTCGTTCGTACGCGGGTGCCGAGGCAGGGGCATTGAGGTACGCGGCGCCTTGTTTTTTCAATTCGGCATCCTTGCCAATGTTATCGGCTATGTGGCTTAAATGAGCCAGTCCGTTATAAATGGTAAGTACGTAAATTTTGGTTTGCCCTTCGGGCTTTAGTTCGGTAAATACCCCTACGTGGCGTATGCCAATGCGATTGAGGGCGGGGATGGAGGCGTACTGAAAGTAATCCTCTACCAGTTTTTGCTGGGTATCGTTCTTTAGCGTATAGGTGCGCAATTCGTAGTAATCTGTACCATGATTGGGTGGGTTATCGGTATCGGCAGCTATGGCCGCGGCAGGTATTATGGCAGCAGCGGCACCACTTACCAGGGCCGACTTTACAAAAGAGCGTCTTTTCATACAGGGTTATTGTTTATAATTTGCCGGCAATATACGCTTTTAGCTAAAAAAACAGGGTGAAAAAACACCGGAAATAGGGTGCTTCTACCCTGTATCAGTATTGACGGTTTGCGTTACTTTACACCATGCAATTCGCGTTACACTACATGAGTTTATCAGAAAACCGGCACATCTCTTTTTACAAAGGCGGCGAAACCTTCCTGGTGCCCGCCCAAAGCGAGGTAGAACGTAAACAGGACAAAGTAAAGGTGCGCTTTCGGTTTCAGCAGGATAAACTACCTGCGGAAATAGACGAAGTGATAGCCGATAACGAGCAGGGATTTGTGCGCATGGTAACCTCCAAAGGCAAGGAATTTACCGCCGGCCCCCTTTTCGATCAGTTGTACGTTTGGTACGATTATATTGTAAAGCGCTGAGATTTATAGCTTAGTGCCCACAGCAGGGGTTTTGTATGAGCCCTCTGGTTTTTTTGTCGTAAAAAGCGCGTATTTATGGCGGCTTAGCCCCTTGCCGAGCGGGGTGCAATTTGGTATTATTGTAATAACCCTTTAGCCAAAATTACCATGAAAGTTGTACGTGTGCAATACACCACCCGGCCCGAATATGCGCCCATAAATGAGCAGAATATAGCTGCCGTTGTGGCCGAACTGAAAACCCTGAACCACCCCGGCATCAAGTATGGTGCCTGGCTGCTGCCCGATGGCAAAACCTTTATGCATTTCGACCAGTTGGAAAGCGAAGAGGCTCACCAAATCCTGCAGGAACTCGCCTCCTTCAAAAAATTTGCTGACGAACTTTCGGCTAGCGGTCTGGAAGTGGAACCCAAGCTGGAGATACTGAATTTGGTGGCCAGTACGGAGGCCTATTATTAAAAGAAGGGTTTGAAAAGCAATTGCAGTGGTGCTTAGGCAACGGTAGCCCCGCTTTTCCTCCAAGCCGCTGATAGACGCGGGCTTTCCGTACAATCGGGTTTAGTGGGGGTGAGGGTTGTGGCGTTAAGGAAACTTCAAGGCTACCTCAAGCAGATCGCTGCCGCAAGCGTCCCCGGCTTGTTGCCCGCATGCAAAGCATACTGCATACAATTTCAAAAACCATTTTTCTTAAATCTTCCGTATAAATTTCATTTTGTAACTTTATAGGCCTGCCCATAATTGCAGGTAATAATAACAGGTATATGGATAACACGAGGGTTTACAAAATGAGTTTCGCGGGTGTTTATCCGCTTTATGTGAATAAAGTGGAGCGGAAAGGCCGAACAAAGGCAGAGGTGGATGAAATTATATTTTGGCTCACCGGGTATAACGATGAATCGCTGCAGCAGCTTATCAGCGATAGACCAGATTTTGAAACCTTTTTTGCCGAAGCGCCGAAAATGAACACGAATGTTGGAAAAATTACAGGCGTAATTTGCGGTTACCGTGTGGAGAATATTGAAGACCCGGTGATGCAGAAGGTACGTTACCTGGATAAGTTGATTGAAGAATTGGCAAAAGGAAAAGCAATGGAGAAAATTTTAAGGAAGTAAGCGTACCAAACTTAAAGCCCATCCCACCTAAACCCCACAGCAGCGGATACCGGCCCGGCGCTTAATGCCCGCGCAGTATAAGCGTATGGCGGGGCTACCGCAACCTAAAAGCTTCTGCCCTTGCTTTTCAAAATACCCATTTACACCTTTCTATATCAAATTGTTTTTATCTTATAAAGATTTATATTTAAAACATAGTTAATTGTTGTTAGTTGTGATTAATACAAAAAACGAATTAATCAATATAAACTCAACTTAACAACAAATGGCACATTTAGAAGTAGAACCCAAAAAGTCGTCTCCATGGATCTGGATACTGCTGGCCCTGGTGGCCCTGGCGGTATTGTTTTTCTTGCTTAAAGGATGCGGCGGCTCAAAACAAGTAGCATCAACCGATAGTACCAGTACCGTAACGGGTGATACCACGAAAGCATTAGCGGCAACCGGCCCCGACTGGAGCACAGTTGACTTTAATTCGCCCCGCAGCACTGACAGCGACATTGGCGATACCAGCATCTATGTAAGCGCTACCGATAAGTACACCATTTACAGCCTTGGTAATAATATCCTGTTCGAAACGGATAAAAACACGCTTACCAGCAGCGCGGACGTCAAACTGAAGATGATTGTAGCATCGTTAAACAACAAGTTTAAAGGCGCAACCATTGGCGTTTACGGCAGTACGGATAGCAAAGGCGATGCCGCCCACAACAAACAACTGGGTACAGATCGCGCGAATGCAGTTAAAGACTGGCTGACCAAAAACGGGCTGGATGCCGATAAAGTTTCGGTACAGAGCTTAGGCGAAAACGAACCGGTTGCAAGCAATGCCACCGCAGGCGGCAGGCAGCAAAACAGGAATGTGGCAATAGTAGCATTCCCGGTTTCTAACTAATTATTATTTTAAAAATTAACAACACAAGATCATGGCTTTTGAAGATGAAAACACAACATATAATGGCGGGCTTAAGGCATTAAGCGACAGCGATTACCAGATAGTGGATGGCGAACCGGATATTACCGGCTGGAACGTACTGGATACCAATGGTTATAAATTTGGCGAGGTGGACGACCTGCTGTTCGACCCGCAATCGCGCGCGGTGCGTTACCTCGTGGTAGAACTAAAGGCCAACGGTACCGATATAGCCGACGACCGCAATGTGCTGATCCCCATCGGTGTGGCAGAACTGCACACCGATGATGACGATGTAATAATCCCTAATGTAAGCGCCCAGCAGCTATACACGCTGCCGATGTACGAACACGGCGTTCTGACGCCCGAAAACGAGGTGGCCATCCGCAATATTTTTGAAGGCGGCAGCGCCGGCCCGTACGAGGCGGTAGGCTTTTACGAGCACGAGCATTTTAACGAGGACCGCTTTTACGGCCGTGGTACCGCAGCGACAGAAGTAACCGACCTCACCATCCCCGAAACTGCGGACGATGAAGCAGCCCGCCAGCAAAAGGTGCGCCGCGTTATTGCCAAAATTGAGGCTAAGAACGATGCGGATAAGTCGGCATTTTAATAAACTGATCAAACTAAATACGATGAGGGGCTGCCGTGAGGTGGCCCTTTTTTTGTGGATTAATTAGCAAAAGGGTGAAATTACCCTGTTGTTACCGGTTATTCCTGTAAGTTGTGCCGCTTAATTACCCTGCACAAAACCTCTTTTAACCCTTATTTAAACTATTGCGCCAGGTTATGGGTTGCGCGCTTGTTATTGTGGTTTTTAATTAATTAAATTTACTCATAATAAAGCTGTTAGCTATTTTTTTTACCTCTACCTAACCCTGATTTATGAAAAAATTCCTCGTTGTTGTTGTTGCTTTCGGGATGCTGCTGGCCTGCAAATATTTTCAAAGCCATAACGCCAGCGGCCTGCCAAACGCTTTTTGCGACTCCACCCAGGCGGATAACCCCTGCTCCATAATTCCCTACGATGTTGATGAAAAGTTCGGCCTCGGCTACGATAGCTTTCTCGATTCGCTGCACCAAACGCCTTTCGATATCTTCTCCTGGCAAACTTTTATAGCCCTCAACTGGCCCGCCAATGCCGCAGGTAACCCTATCGGTACCTCCATTACCGATTCAGTGAACGCACCCCGCGTGTGGGAGCATTACCAGGACCCTGCCGAGGTTTTTGGCACAGGTATGCCTTTGCTTAATCTGCGCCTCGGCATAGCCAAAAAGGGCGGGCAAAAGTTTCTTTACCTCGATTCGAAAGCGCCGCATGGCCTGGGCGCCATTAAATCTGTCAATTCTAACGACCTGAACGGTTTCCAGGAGGCCGACGGCCACCCACTGATAGACCGTAATCTCAATTTTGCCCTTTACGAAATAAAAATGAACCCGGTAGAAACCAGTTTCACCCTTGATAACCACCTCACTACCACGCAGGGCATCTACAATGCGGGGAGTAAAACCGGTAACGCAATCGATTTGCCGAAAAGCAACGAGAAGGCCAAAAATTTGGGGATCATAGAGATCAAGGCCTCCTGGCGCATTTTACTCCCCGCTGCCGGCGACGATACCAGCCGCTACTATTGCCGCAAGGCCACCATTTTTATTGATAGCCTGCACACCCGTAACCATAAGCCGCTCATTATTAACAACGTAACCGTGGGCATGGTGGGGATGCACATTGTGCGCAAAACAGCCAAGGTATTTGTTAACCAGATCTGGACCACGTTTGAGCACATTGATAACACGCCGGATGATGCCCAGCAGGCGCAAATGAGCGGCAGGCAATGGTCGTTTTATAACCCAGACTGCCTTAATTGTACACCTAACGCCCCGGCAGATACCATTAAGGGAGATAACCAGCAATATATGTGGGAACCTACCATGCCTTATGCCCGCGATTACGCTACAGGCTCGCCCGGTCAGCAAAGCAAGCGCGATTCGTTTGGTACACAGGCCATGCGCGTGTACCCCGTTTACCGTTATACCGAACTGGTGAACCAGCAATGGCAGGCCAAACTTAAAGGCACCGTTTGGGCCAATTATAAGCTCATAGGTACGCAGTGGGAGCAGTCGGAAATTCACCCCGGGCCAACCGCGCCAAACTTTTTGGGTAACACCACGCTGGAGACCTTCCTGCAGGCGGATGCATCGTGCATTACCTGCCACCGCGATGCCAGCATAGCGTATATTAAAAACAAGGATACCACAAACATAAAAACCGATTTCAGCTTCATATTCCCCATCTACGCCAAGGTGAATACCAACGCTAAGCCGGTTAAGAAATAAAAATTGAATATTGATTGATTTAAGAGAGATGAGGCTGCTGGGAGGTGGCCTTGTTTTTTGTGAATAATGTTTCGTGCGAATACTTGCTTTGATTTAGGATTAATTTGGAAACTTCGACCAGTAGGGGCAAAAAGGTTGAGTAATTGGAGAGAAAGTCATTGAAATAAAGGGGACTTATGAGTAGTTTTAACAAATTACGAGCGTTAAAATATAAGAGAGTAAATTATGTATGATTTGAAGATAATTGCCTTGATGAAAGGACTCGGCTACGACCGGTTTTACCCAAATGCAACTTATTTACGTAGCGAGATTCATTATTCTATAGCTTCATTCCAAAATAAAGAAACCGACCCATTGATTTTTAATATTGGCTCTACGGACGGCAGTGTCATTAAAGCCTGGAAACATGTCTACAGTAAATATTTCCCTAATAGGGCTTGGCCAGAAGA
Source organism: Mucilaginibacter gilvus (assembly GCF_004054195.1). Lineage (GTDB taxonomy): Bacteria > Bacteroidota > Bacteroidia > Sphingobacteriales > Sphingobacteriaceae > Mucilaginibacter > Mucilaginibacter gilvus. The sequence continues at coordinate 412,332 of NZ_SBIW01000012.1, forward strand.
AGAAGTTGAATTTCCAAAAGGCCTCTTCATTAACAAGGATAAGTTTATTGTCGCCGTAGACAGGGATAATGTAGGAGACGTTTTTGCCTTTACCAATGCTAATAGGTTCAGTCGCCCCGTTATTAGAGGGATAGACGAAAGGCTTGACCTCGGGCAATTGCAATTTATCGTAAGTAATGCTGGTGTATTGTTTTCTTTATATGAGTATCCAAGTCATAAACTCATTGATGATTTTGAAACTTACGGTAACGTAAAGAATTTTACGGAGCCGTCCAATAAGATTGGTGTTGCTGTCGAGAGTAAAATCATAGGACCTTATGGCTCACCAATAGAACTTGAAACTGTCCACATTTTACCAAATGGTAGCATCTTTAATCAAAGGAAATATATCGATTTTGAATAAAAAATTTAAGCCCAGGTGAATGTCAATATAGAACTGAGGGGGATCTGTTGTCAAAAGTAAAGTCGCACATGCCCAACCCAACTAAACCCGATTGTACGGAAAGTCCGCTTCTTTCAGTGGCTTGGAGGGAAAGCGGGGCTATCGGCACCTATTGCTTCTGTCCCTGCTTTTCAAATGCCTTAAACTTTTAGCCACCAATTCCCTTACTCAATCAACAACAACCACCCTTTTCCCTTAGCCACCGGTATCTCGCTACCCTCTGTAAAAATATTGGCCTGCTGGAAGTTTTTGATGGGCGCGGCGGTTATTTTGGCCTTTGTGGGGTCGATGCCGAGGGCTTTCCAATCGATAGTTAGTTTGATGCTGGTATCGGTGTCTGCCCAGCTGGCTATGGCTACGAGGGCTTTGTTGGCCTTTTTGTACACGGTTGCCAGTATTTTGGGGTTGCCGGTTTTTACGGGGTTGGCGGGTACCCAGTAGCCTATCATTTTGCTGCCCTGCATACCAAACTGGTCCCAGGCTTGCCAGATGGGGCGCGGGTCGGCGTTGTCGCTCCAGGGCATGCGGTTGGTCATACCGTATACCATGCCGCGCCATGGGTTGCCACCGTCCTGCAGCATTTCGCCCATCAGGCCGAAGGGGATGCCCGATACTTCGGTGAGGAAGAAATCGGGGGAGTTCTTTTCGTAATCGAAGTATTCGCCAAACCACAAGCGGTTAAGGTAGGGGAAGTGCTCCATATACAGGTTGGCGCTGTTGTTAAATCCATCGCTTTTGTTGTATTGGTTGGCGCTGTGGAGGTCGATAATACCGGGGTGCCCGTCCTGTGTAAGTACGCGTTTGATGCGTTTCATGGTGATGCGGTCAAAAGCCACATCGTCTAGGTAAATACCGTCGATACCTACGTTCTGCACCAGCCAGTTCATGCCTTCTACATAGTAGTTGTGCCAGCGACTCATACCGCTGTTTACAATGGCGGCATCCTTAATTTCGGGCACGTACCAGGCGGCGATGTAATCGTCGCCCAGGTGTTCCTGCAGCCAGGAGTAGCCTCCGCCCTTGCCGGACGAGTAGATCTCGTGACCCAGACTGCGCATCGGGAAGGTTTCGTAGGCACTATTGCTCAGCTCGCGCACGGTGTTGTAAATCTTCACTTTGAGGCCCAGTTGATGTGCCGAATCGATATAATGCTTCATAGCATTGTGGGCGATGAAGGGGTAATTGATGGTAGGGTTGATGGGCGTAGCGTGGTGGATGTTCACCACGGTAGCGCCGGTAGCTTTAATGGTATCCAGGTTGTTGTACTTATGGTAAAAGCGCGTGCTCCACTGAAAATCGGTATTGATAGGGTGGAAGGGGGTGATGAGCAGCGTGAAGTTGTAGTACAGCACATCGCCCTTTTTTATAGTACGCGGGCCGCTATAATTTTCCGACAGGATGTTAGTCCCCTTTTTAGCGATGAGGATGCCACCCTTACCGCCGTTGCCCCAGCTAGTGGGCAGCAACAGTGGTTTTTGCAGGTAGAAGTTGGTGTTGAGCGGGCGCACGTAATTCTCATCGCGCAGGGAGTATTGCAGGCCGGCATTCACTTCGCCAATCCAGGCGCCATCCTGATTCTTTTTGGCCACGTCCCATTTCCAGTTGAGGGTATCGGGGCGGTAGCCGCCCTTTTGGTTAAGGCCCATCAGGTATTTGGCGGCGGCGGTATCAAAGGGAATATGGAGTTTAATATCGTCGAGACTGATATCTTTTTTGGCAGTAAACTTTACCTGGTAGTTCATGTAGCCATCGAACTCGATGCTGCCGTTGACTTCCATGTCTAATGCATCGGATGCGCTTTTGCTCTCCCAGTTTATCTTGCCAGAGGTTGTGTTAGTAAAGGTAAAGCCATCTTTATAGCTTATGGTAGTTCTATCCCCGGTACTTTTATCAAATTGATCTATTGATTTCGTTTCTCCTTTAAAAGCAACATCCTTATGCGTAGCCGCATCAATCACATGAAAATGGATGCCCTCACCCAAAATGTTTTTCGGAGTGACTGACATTTCTGTCATTTCCGGCGTGAAAAAAGTTTGAATTTCCTTTGGGAAGCCGTTACTGGCTAAGGTAACCTTACGACCCAATAAGCTGATGGTTTTATCGTCCACCTTTAACGGGGTGTAGGGTTTTATTACCGTATTCTCCTGTGCCAATGTAGAGTTAAGCCAGGTAAGACGGGTTTGTAATTCCGGGTGGTTAACACCGCCGTTTAAAGCTTTTTGGTTTTTAATAGCCAGGCTAACCAGTACTTTGGTGGCGGGCACACCATCTGCAGAAACAGTTGCGTAGCCATTATAAGTGCCTGCCACGGTTTTAGCGGGGACATTTATCAAACACCATAGCGCCTGCACGTCGCCTTTGGCAATGCTAACGGTTTTCTCAAGATGGGTGCCGTCATATTTAGTCCCATAAGTATTCAGGCAGCTCATCTCCAACCACGATATGGCGTGGCCTTTCGTATCCTTCAAATCAGAAAAGTTCACCTTAACATTGTTCAAGTCTTTGTTTGCCGCATACACGCCCAACTGGTAGCTGTAATTCTCGCCCTTTGCTGCCGTGCCGCTAAACTTCAGCGTAGCGCCTTTCTGGATCCAGCGTTGGGGCAGGTCCTGCGGCATTTTAATGGGGTTCGTCCTGTCCTCGGTAAAAACTAAATAGGGTTTTGCTTTGCTAATAGTCGATACTTCGGCTTTGGTGGCAATCACCTCCATCGGGTAAAAACTATTGAAGGCATTAACCGCTTCCAAATAAAGCAGGGTGGCGTTAGTAGATTTGCCGGTTTTTAACAGCCACGCTTCAGATGCTGTGTTTTTTAGCGTCAGGTACGCCGCTTTTGGGTAATTGCTGCGGGCGGTTACCTTATAGGGCATGTAATAGACATAATATTTCCCCGCGCCGGATGTTGGTTCAAAGTAAATGGTGCCGCTCTCGCGGGAGATATTTTCCGTTTTTACATTCAGGACGCGCTTATTGGTCTTAGCATCCACTACCATGATCTGCTTATTGGCGGGCCCGTCGTGCCGGCGCCAGACTATTACGGCTTTACTAACCGGGCCGGCCGCGTCCACGTTGAGAACCGCGCGGTGGTTGCCCAGCGAATCGGGGTCCCAGCTGTTGTTACCGTTTACATATTTAATATTTTGAGCGATGGCATTACTGCCAAAAACCAACAATAAACAAAACAGGAGGGAGGCTTTTACTAAACGATGCATAGGCTTGATATTGAATAGCGTTGATAGCCCAAATTAACAAAAAAATATGGATAGACCGGGCGCGGCCCCGCCTCAATATAAAGAAAAATGGACGTGAAAATCCAGTTTTTCTACAGAATGTTTAGCTAATTAGCCGTAAAACTACACGCTTTTTATGGCCAGGGCAGTATTAGTAACAGATGCCGAGAATTACGTACGAGAACTGCTAAGCACTCAACTGTCGCCCGATATGTATTTCCACAATCTACGGCATACCGAACGTGTTGTGAACGCCACCATCGAAATAGCCCAAAACTCGGGCCTCAGCAAAAAAGAAACCATTATTGTACAGATAGCCGCCTGGTTTCATGATACCGGCTACTGCTACGCCTATGCCGGGCACGAGGATAGCAGCATTGCCATTGCCGCCACTTTTTTAAAACAGCAGGGCACCGACGAAAAATTCATCGCCAAAGTTTCGGGCTGCATCCTCGCTACGCAAATACCGCAAACCCCTACTAATTTAATGGAAGAGGTGCTTTGCGATGCCGATCTCTCGCACCTTTCGCGCGCCGATTACCCCAAGCGCGCCAGGCTGCTGCGGATGGAGTGGGCAGCCAGGCTAAAAAAAGAGTATACCGACCGCGACTGGTTTCAATCCAACATCAGCCTGCTTACCCGGCACACTTATTTTACGCCCTATGGCAAAACCGTATTGCAACAAAATAAGCTCAATAATATTGATGTGCTGCTTGCGGGGTTTCCTAAATAAGCGTTACCCTAATATAAATTACGCGCTCATTTTCATAACTTTATCCGTTGCATTGGGTACAATGCTGTAGAAGCGATTTTTCCGATTATTAGAATTTGCCGGCCAATTATTAAACCTAAAACTGCTACTGTAAAATAAATGGGGGTGAAAACTATTTCTTTTTCTCGTGTTCATGAATCGGCCGTAAAAGCCTTTAGGTGTGGTGTATACTTGTTTGTAATTGCCTTGTTTTTTAATGCGGCGGGGGCATACGGGCAATACCAAAATGCCTTTAAAACCAGCCTCGGCATCAACGATGGATTATCGCACAGCAATGTGAAGTTTATTTACAAAGCCACCGCCAGCCCCGCTGCATCCCGAAGAATACGGGCTTAAGTGGGTTAGCTTGTGCAAGTATTTCCTATTGTCCAAATTCCTTCCCGGCAAATTAAAGCGGTAGGCTAAAATAAAAAGTAGAGCCTTTATCGGGTTCGCTTTCCAGCCAGATCTTGCCACCATGGCGTTCTACTATTTCGGCGCTTAAATATAAGCCGATACCGAAACCGGAGATGTGGCGGGTATTGCTGCTCTCTACGCGGTAGTAACGGTCGAATATTTTAACGGCGTCTGAGGGTTTTATGCCAATGCCTTCGTCCCTTACGCTTACAATGAGTTCCTTTTGTTTTATTGTGCAGGAAATTTGGATGGTGGTATCCTTGGGCGAATATTTAACCGCGTTACTGATAAGGTTGGAAACCACGGAGTTGATCTTATCCCGGTCGGCATATACCTCGGTTGATGCGCACTGCGGTAGGCTAATGTGGTGACTGTTTACGCTCAACTTCATTTCTTCGGCAATTTCGCCTACCAGCTCCTGGATATTAAAGCGACTTTTTTCTATCAGGATCTTGCCCGATTCCAGTCGGGAGATGTTCAGGAAACCATTGATCATGGTGCTCATCCGTTTCACCTGGGCGTTTGCCTTAGCCATGGCACCGGCTAAAAACTGGTCGTCGCTGGTTTGTAGCTTGGCATTGGTTACCTGTATAATGGCGTTGAGCGAGGTAAGGGGCGTTTTCAGCTCATGGCTCACCATCCCTATAAAATCGTTCTTGCGCATCTCGTCGCGCTTACGTTCGGTAATATCGTGCAGTACACCGGTGAAAAAGTCCTTACCGTCATAATTGAGCATGGTACCAATGCCGCGCACCCAGCGGGTGGCACCATCATGATAACCTATTACCGGGTATTCCATATCAAAGCGTTGGCCTTTTGTAAAGGCGACCTCCACCATTTCGGCAACCTTCTGGCGGTAATCCTGGTGGATCTGGTTAATAACTGCTTCATAAGGGACCTCCTCATCCGGCTTAAAGCCGAAAAACTCTTTTAAGGTTGGCGATGCGGAAAGTACTCTGTCGGTAGCATTAATAAAATAGGTTCCAAGCCCGGCGGCATCAACCGCCATACGCAAACCTTCTTCGGCACGCTCTACTTTTACAGCCGCCAGGTACTGGTCGGTAATATCCATCACCACCCCGGTAAAGGCCGAGAAAGCCCCGGACGGATCTGCCTTGAGGTTGCCAATGGCCCGCAGCCAGCGCAGCTGGTTATCATGCAAGCCGATCACCGGATAGGTTACATCATAATCGCCGTTATGATAAATGGCGTTCTCCAGTTTGTTTGCCACATATCCGCGGTACTCCTCGGTTATCTGCGCCAAAGCCTGTTCAATAGACAGGCTCTCCTCCGGATAATAGCCAAATAGTTCTTTCAAACGGGTATCAACAATAAATTCTCTGGTGACTGAATGGATGAACCAGGTGCCAAAGTTGGCGGCATTAATGGCTAAGCGAAGCGCCACTTCCCCTTCCTCTATCTTTTGACGGGCGGCCAACAGCTGCCGGTTAAGCGATCCCAGCTCGTCGTTGGATGCGCTCAGCTCTTCGTTAGTGGATGCAAGTTCCTCGTTGGACGAGGCCATCTCTTCATTAATAGATTGCAATTCTTCTGAACTTTGCGCCAGCGCTTGCTCCCATTGCTTGCGTTCGGTAACATCGCGGGTGGTACCGGCCACGGCCTCTACCTCGCCGTTCTCATCCAGCACCGGGGTGAGGATATAATCGTATACCCGCCTGCCCAAAGTGGCGTGCGGGAAGGATACTTCGCCACGGACGGATTGTTTGGTTGCCCTCACCTGGTCTATCTCCCGTTCGTGCATGGCGGCGTGCCATTCTTCGTAGCCATTTTCACGCAAGCCCTTGCCAACGGCATTATCCCAGGTTTTGCCCCACATGGTTAGCAGGGCAGCGTTGGCATAAGTGAAGCGGTAATCCAGCCCAAATACGTACATCAGGTCGGGCGTACCGGCGGTGATGGTTTCATATAGTCGTTTTTGCTGCTCGGCACGTTCGGTAGTTTCCCGCAGCGCTTCCTCAGCCTGTTTACGGTCGGTAATATCGCTGGCGGTGCCAAACCACTCCGTTATCTCGCCTCTTTCATCCAGGATGGGCACGGCACGCGAAAAAGTCCAGCCAGTGCTGCCGTCAACCCGCTGCACCCGGTGTTCTAATTGAAGTATTTTTTTATCCCTGATGGCTTCCTTGATAGCGGCTGTTACCATTTCCTGATCGCCGGGATAAACGTTTTTTGCCAGCCAATCGGTTGTGGGTTCGTGCGTATCTTTTAAAAAACCGCGCCCATCCAACTGCCGCATAATCCGCCAGTCGGCGCTAAGGCTGTAAATAACGTCAGACGTAGCGGTAACCAGCGCCCTAAAGCGTTCCTCACTCGCAAAAATCGCTTGTTCGTTTAACAGGGGCTTATTATCTGATGGCTTTGTCATGGCATGGATAAACTATAACGGAAAATAGGAATAAAATAAAAAAGCGGCTAATTTGTTTGGGTTGGTGAGGCTTTATTCCTATAGGTGGTAAGGTGGTTGTGTTAAGTTTGGCGGCCATAGGAAAAGGTGGAGCCAGGGTTTTTCTATTCCCTCCCGCAGAGGGGTATTAGCCGGTTTACTATGATGATTTGGAAAAGCACTAACAGTGGTTTAAAGGTTACGACAGCCCCGCTATCCGCTGCAAGCCGCCGGGAGAAGCGGCTTTACGCTGCTCTCGGGTTTAGGTGGGGAAGGTTGGTGCAAGTATTCTTATCGCTGCCGCGTATCCGGCTTGTGGCCTGTATGCAAGGGTTATTAATGGCGGGGGGATGCAGTGTAGGGTAGGAGTGGGCGTACTCTTGACTTTGCCGCTTTGCTTTGCATGTGGTTAGGCACGAGAACGCCCTTCAATGCCCAAAGCCGCATACTTGCGCCAGGGAGGGTGGGCAGTCAGGTTAAAAAAAGAGTATACAGACCGCGACTGGTGGCAATCTAACATTAGCTTGCTTACCGGCATACCTATTTTACCCAGTATGGCAAAACCGTGTTGCAGCAAAATACGCTCAATAATATTGATGTGCTGCTCGCCGGGTTCCTTAAATAAGCGTTGCTTTTTTTAAATGGAAGGGTGGCTTACCTGAGGATAAGCTGAATTACTTGTAGGCGGTCAATAGGATAGCTCCTAAAAGCAGGGCTCTAACCGGCAGATCCTAATTACTGTTTTAATAACCTACTATTTATGACTGATAAAATGACACTACCAAAGGCTTTTCCAGCATCTAAGAGTTCTGTACTTAATTTTTTCTCCGGGTACAAAATTTTGCAAAGCTTTTCATTCAATGGCTGCGTAAAAAACTGTTTGTAATAATCAGAGTCCGGATTGATGAGGACCTCAATTTCATTTTCCCATTCGTAATTCACGCGTGTAAGATTCGCATGAGTTATATCCATTATTTTGAAGCCGATTGAATTTTTAGGAAGATAATTTAGAAAGATATATCCTAAGTCTGGACTTGTATGAAAATTAATTTTATCTTTTTCATACATTACGATTTTGTTGTCTATTTCCTGGAGTACCCACTTGTGTGATTCTTTGGGCATTAAATACTCACCAATGATAGATGGCGTTTCTAAATAACCGCGTGGTGCAACCCGGAATTGTTCTGCTAAAAATTTCGCTGGATCGTCCACATGTTCAAGTACATGGCTACAGATCACGTAGTCAAATTCTTTCTCTTTAAATGGAAGCGCATGACCGTCTGCTTCAATAAGGGTTTGATTTCCTAAAACTTTAAGGTCACCAGATCTGTGGTAATTGATATCTATAAATCTTTCCACGAGCACATTGGATCTTTTATGTGGATAGTTACCCGGGCCAACCTCCAATACGTGGTAGTTTTTCTTTATTGAAAGATCAGATTGCGACCTTGGGTTTTTTAATTTCATTTTATCATTTAAAGAAACCAAGAAAACTTATTTTCTCATTAGTTTAGTTAAAGGTATAAAAATAGGCACATATTATTTATGTCCCTCATCAAAAAATGCCTTTTAAGCAAATATATATCAAATGTTAATCTGTCCATTCAATTCGGCCATCTGATCAATTGAACTACCGACGGTAAAAGTTAGTCCCTCTATAAGGGGGTGCAGAGAATTTACTTCGGTTTGCGTCCATTATTCGAAATTCATCATTCGATATTAAAAACCTTCCCCTAAAACCTAAATCCTACCGTTATATAACTCAGGTATCCATCGGCGCTTTTGCCGAGAACGGCCTGGAGCAGGAAGGCGTTGTAGGGAGTAAGGAAGATGCCGCCGCCGTAGGTATCGTGGATGGTGCTGGAGTGTTCGCCTTTGAGCCATACACGGCCGGCATCGTTAAAGGCTACCAGGCCGAAGGACGAGGCCAATACGTAAGCGTTAAAATTGAACAGTTTGGCGCGCAGTTCCAGGTTGTTGTAGAGCACGGTGTTGCCTATAAAACGGCTGGTGTGGAAGCCCTGCAGGGTTAATCCGCCCAGGTTCATCATCTGGAAGAATTCGCCCTTGCCCACAATGTGACCCACGCCGGTGCGGTTGGCAAGTACTATGGTTGAATCTTTTATCGGCACAAAAAAGCTGAAAGTGCTGAGAAAGGAGGCACTGCTATGGCCGCCTACATTGAGCCCGGTAAGCCCGGTTACCGTAGTGCGCCAGGTTACGCCCTTGCTGGGGAAGGTTTGGTTGTTGCGGCTATCATACACCGCTCCGCCAATAACGCCCTCGTAAAGTTTGGTATCAAAAAGGCGTTCTTCGGGATGTTCCTGGTCGTACTGGCTAAAAAAGTGATCGAAGTTAGACCCGCGCGAAGCGATGTAAAACTCGGTGATGAGGCCGCCGCTTACCTGCCATTTATCAAATTTATGCGCCAGACGAATATCGGCTACGCCGTAATCGTACCTGTTGCGGTAGTAATAAAACTCTTTTTCGTTTTGGTATTCGCCCACGTTGCCCAGGCCAAAAAAGTTGTTGGTATTGCGCGGGCCGCGTTCGGTGATGTTTACCAGCAGGTCGGTTTTGCCCCAAACGCTTTTAAAAATACCGCTATAGGTTACAATGAAGGATTTTTTGCTGAGCGTATAGTTCACCTTCAGCTGCTGCGTGTTGCGGTAAGGCTCTTTACGGAAACTATATTGTGTAAGCCCCACGCCGCCCACCAGCTGCAGGCCGTCTTCTGTACTGTAACCAACGCCTACTATGGGCGTGTAGGTAGTGTATTTATTCTCTGGGCGTTTGTAGGCGTTTATGGCAGTGTCGTTAGATAGTTTAAGGTGCGCCTCGCTGGAGGTTGGCAGGCTGTTGCCTGGTCCGCGCACATCGTACACGTATAGGTTTTTGCGGTTGTTCAGCGCGGTATCAATATGATAGGTGTCGGTATCGGTGCCGCCTATCATGCGCACTTTTATAGGGGTTTGGTTGCTGCCGGTAACCTCGAAGCTGTTTTTACCGCTCAGGCCGTACAGACGCACATCGTTGGTAACCTCTTTTTTAAACGTGCGCTGGTAAATAACCTTGCCTGTGGTGTTGTCCTTTTTTACCTTGTTAATGGTCACTTTTACGTCTCCATCCTTTTGGGTGTTGATGGTAAAATGCTCGTCCTTATCAGATGCGGGGACGTCCACCTTTTGTGCCAGGAAACGGTAGTATTGCATGGCGAACTTTTTGATATGGTCGCGCCGCTTAAAAAAAGTTTTGAGGATGTGCGGACCTGAAACCGCGTACACGTTGGCCGGCATAAGCTTCACGGCGCGGGTAACCAGGCTATCGGTAAGTGTCTTTTGTACGTAGGCAATCTCATCTTCCCAATCTTTTTCATTCGGTTGGTTTAAAAAGTAAAGGTCGAACCCAACGGTGTTATAGTTCCACATATCCACCCGCCTAATGTGGTCGGTATAGGGCTGCAGATTGGGTTTTGCCAGGGCCATTACGGTAAATATAGCACCGCCTGTGGTGTAGAAAACTTTGTCGCGGTCGCCGGGGGTTGGCTCGTAGGTGTTTTTGGTAGAGTCCTCGCCCTTGGTCCATTTCCACTGGCCACCGTGGCGGTCCCAGTCGCCCATGATCATATCCAGGATGCGGGCGCGGAGAATGAGTTTCTGGTCTGTTTTTTTATCGTTATCCTCTTCCAGTTTATCCTGCACTTTTTCGGTTTTATAATCTTTGCCGCCATCTGCCGGGCCGTGTTCTTCAAACAGGTAAACATGGTTGGCAAATTCGTCGCGGTATTTGCCCAGTTGAGGGTCATCGCCCAGGTAAACAATTTTGGGGTTGGTATGGGTTATGCCCAATGCCTGCGCCATAGGCGGCACCGCCAGTGCCGAGAAAGGGTGACCTATAGAACCTGCATCTAACATGATAGCCTCTACAAGGGTGTTCTTATAGATCTTGGGCTGATCGCGCGAGGTGGTTTTATTGGCAGAGCGCAGTACCCATTCGCGGCCGCTCGAATCCTCCAATTGTAAGGACGTAGTTTGGTTGCCGCCGCCGGTACCGGTAATTTTTAAGCCGCCTTTTTCTTTATCGAGGTGGAACACCGGCATCCTGATCTCCTGCGCCCAAACCTTGCGGTAATTAGTGCCAAGCAATAACCGGGTTACCTTGCCGGCTTTGTCAAATTTGGTGTTAATGGCCATAGTGATGCTATCCGGCGGGCTTGCCTGTTGCGAATAAGCAAAACGTGTTAATAACAAAAAGAAGGCGCTTACAAATAGCCGTTTATAACTCATAGATGGTACGGGGGCGTTGAGGAACTGAAAGTAGGTTGATTAACATCCGCTGCGTGCATTTGTTCTGCAACCTTGCTAAAAGTACAATTTTGTTGTGGTAAAGTCCGAAGACAGCAAGTTGGATTTCATGAAAAACTATTTTAACCTTAACATCAAATCCATTATATTTAAAACCTTAACTAACCTTATTGCATGAAAAAACTTTACGCCCTCATTGTTTTCTTAGGCCTTTGTGTAAATGCTTCCCTGGCGCAGGATAGCACGGGCCTAAAGACAGCAGCCTTCGAAAAATCATTCACCTACCAGCATGGCACCATCAAAATAGGCGATGGTATAGCTACGGTAACCGTCCCTAAAGGCTTTAAATACCTCGATTCGGTACAGTCGCTGCGGGTACTTACCGAAATTTGGGGCAACCCCAAAACGGCTAACATGACCTTGGGCTTTATTCTGCCCGAAGATCAGGGTGTTATGGCCGGCGGGTATGTGTTCAACATTCAGTATGATGCCATTGGCTACGTAAAAGACGATGATGCCAAAGACGTTAATTACGATGAAATGCTCACCAACCTGAAAAAGGAGACCACTGACAACAATGCCGAGCGCCAGAAAACCGGGTACGAGCCGATAACCATTGTCGGCTGGGCCGCAACACCGTATTATGATGCCAATAAGCACATTCTGCACTGGGCCAAAGAAGTGAAATTTGGTACTGACAGTGTGAACACGCTTAATTATAATGTACGTGTACTGGGCCGCAAAGGCGTATTGGTATTAAACGCCATAGCCACCATGAACGAAATAGCACCCGTAAAAGCCGACGTGCCGCATGTACTCACCATGGTTGAATTTACCGACGGTAACAAATACACCAATTTCGATTCGGGTATTGATAAGGTAGCGGCCTGGACCATCGGCGGCCTGGTTGCTGGTAAAATACTGGCTAAAGTTGGTTTTTTTGCCCTCGCCGTTAAATTTTGGAAGCTGATAGCCCTCGCGTTTGTAGGCGTAGGTGGTGCCATCAAAAAGTTCTTCACCGGGAGAAAATCGGCAGCGCCTGTTACCCCGGCCGAAGAGGAAAAAGAACCCGTGGCCGCCTTAGAATCGCTTGGCAACGAAACGGAAGAGAAGAAGGAAGAAGATAAGCCGGCATTGTAACGCTGTTTATTTCAATTAAAACGCCCGGGCTTTGCAGAAAGGCCCGGGCGTTTTTTTGTAAAAATATTGAGGGTTAAGCAAAGCCCGGCAATTGGGTATGTGGCAACTTAAAACTAAATCTTAATTTAGGCTATTCATCTACGAGTGTATTTAAACATCATACTATGCCACCTGTATCAAGCAAGAAATTCATTTGGGGCCTTGGGCTATTGTCGGTTATTATAGCTAAGCCTGCCTTGGCTCAACAAAAAGAGGGCGACCCGGTGGAAACCAAATCGCCAAACAGCGATTACCAGTCCGCCTTTAAAGGGCAAACCCGCGCGCCGGGTGTAAAAACCCAAACCGCTATAACTGCAACCGTGATTACCAGCGATCTGAAAAGCCCATGGGGATTATGCGTATTGCCGGATGGCCGTTTTCTGATCTCCGAAAAGGTGGGCACCATGCGCATCCTGAAAGCCGACGGGGAGGCCGATAAAAAGATAACCAACCTACCAGCCGTAGTGGCGCAGGGGCAGGGCGGTTTGCTGGATGTGAACATCGACCCTGATTTTGCCAACAACCGTATGGTTTATTGGGATTACGCCGAAGCAGTTGCAGGTGGTAACGTGCTGGCCATAGCCAAAGGTAAATTGGCTGCCAATGAAAGCTCTATAGAAGATATACAGGTGATATACCGTGCCCTGCCCGCTTACCGCGGCCCGTTACAATACGGATCGCGCATTTTGTTTGATAAGCAGGGCAACCTGTTTGTAAGCACCGGCGAACGGTCTGGTAACGACATCCGCATGAAGGCACAGGACCTTGATGCTGCCATTGGTAAAGTGATCCATATCACCAAAAACGGCTTGCCCGTAGCAAACGGACCATTTGCAGGTAAGGCAGGTGCCCTGCCCGAGATCTTCGCCTACGGTTTCCGTAACCCCGAAGGTATGGCTTGGAACCCCGTTACCGGCGAACTTTGGGAAGCCGAGTTCGGTCCACGCGGCGGCGACGAGATCAACATCATCCGCGCAGGCAATAACTACGGCTGGCCCGTGGTTACCTACGGTATAGAATACAGCGGCAGCAAGGTGGGCGATGGCATCCAGCAAAAAGAAGGCGTTACCCAGCCCGTTTATTACTGGGACCCGAGCATCTCGCCGTCGGGCATTGCCTTTTATACCGGCACCGCTATCCCCGAGTGGAAAAACAATCTTTTTGTGGGCGGCCTCGGCGGTTCGCACATCGCGCGGTTGATCATCAGCAACAATAAAGTAACCGGCGAAGAACGCTTGCTGAAAGATAAAGGCGAACGCTGGCGCGCCCTCACCACAGGTAAAGACGGCGCCCTCTACGGCGTAACCGATAGCGGGAAACTGTATAGGATTGGGAAGTAGGGGTTTGTGAGTAGTGAGTAGGAAGTAGTGAGTATGAAATAAAACGTGCAGCTACAAATCTTTCCTTGGGGAGGGGGGGCGCCGTCATTCGACCAAATTATGCTTTAATACCCCCATGGGTAGGGGTGCGACTGTCACCCTGAGCTTGTCGAATGTCGCGCAAAGGCCGGGGCCAATAGGTAGTTACCTGATCATTGCAAAGGCAGACTGGGCTTTACCACCCTACCATCAAATATTAAACACATAAAATATCTATTAGCCCTTCTCCTCTTTTCCACAACTGCTTCTTTGGCGCAGGACCATAAAACGCAGATTGCCGCTTACCGCTAAAAGTATATGGACGATTTTTTGGAGGATAAAAATTCACCGCTGAAAAAAGAGGACCTGCAATACCTGCGTTTTTACGATGCCGATAGTACCTATAGAGTGGAAGCCCATGCCCGGATAGTAGTCAGCGCCCCCACTTTTGTAATGCCCGTTTTTGCAGGCACCGGGAGGGAATATGTAAAGTACGCCGATCTAACCATGCAGGTGAAGGGCAAGCCTATAACACTTTCGGTTTACCGCAGTACGGGGCTTGCCAAGATCCCCCTGTATGCCGACTACCTTTTTTTACCTTTTACGGATGAAACCAACGCACAGGAAACATACGGTGGCGGCCGCTATATCGACCTCCGCGAGGGTGACTTTAAAAACGGCATCGTAACCATCGATTTTAACAAAGCCTATAACCCTTACTGCGCTTTTGCAGGCGGTTACTCATGCCCCAACCCCCCGACGAAAACCAACTAAAGATTGCCATACCAGCCGGCGAAAAAAAATTTGCTAAAGAGGGTACTCACTAAACAGCTTAGCTGTTTTACGGTAAATAATATTATAATGTGGAATGCAGGTAAACCGATAGCTATGCTACCCGCAATGCCAGTTGCTGATGAATGGCCACCACGTAGGGGGTAAGCAATATCACATCGTGGTGCTGGTGAAGTGGTATCTCCAGGAAATCGCCGGCTTGGAGGATGTGCTCCTGCCCGGCTATCACACAACGGCAGCTGCCTTCGAGGATAAAGAAACTTTCGATGAGGTCAGAGTGGGTTTCGTCGGGGATGTTTACCTTGGAAACCACGAGGGACTGTGTCACCTGGTCATCGTGTCGTAACAAGTGATGGTAAAATGGATCAGTATGCTCCTGCGGAATAAGGCCGAATAACGCTTTAAGCCAGGCATCCAAATCGGATGAATTATCGGTAAGCGGCAAATTGTTCAGATCGAGCTCCGGAATATTAAACGCGGCGTTCAAGATCTTTTCGCGCAATCCCGGGCGTGGCGTAACAGCTAAGGATAGCGCCAGTTGCTCAAAGGCCAATTCAATAGCTTCCAGTTCCTGTTTTATGGCCGGGTAAAGGGCACACATACGCAATACTTCCTGCTGCTCGGTGGCGTTTAACGCACCTGCGCAATAGGTTTCCAGCATTCCGCTTTGTATGTATTCCTTTTCGTCCATTAACAAGTAAGGGGTTATGATTAAATTAATGTCGCAAAGATACTTTTAATGTGGTGGTTAAGAGTTGCGTTTAAAAATAATCGCAGAGATAAGGGGAGTTAAATAGCTGAAATTGGAGTAAGAGGTGGGGAATTAAGACGAAATGGGGAAATATTTAGTCCTTTCGGGTTGCCTACAGGCGGCCGTCCTAAATCATCAGCATGGTAACCTCAGTTTTTTCTGTTAATTTTAGGTTGGGTTAATTATCTATATGCGTTACAGGGAATACATTCCGGGGAGTATTTTAAAGCGTTATGTGCAATGCTATTTTACGTGCGAATCTGACACCCACATCGTTACCGAAGACAAGGTTTTTGCCTCGGGCAAAGTAGAGCTGATGTTTAACCTGGGCGACGATGGGCCGCAAAGGCTTGTAAACGGCGGGCTGCTTAGCCAGCCACGTGTGCAATTGTGGGGGCAAACCATCCGGCCATTTACGTTTACCTCCAGTGGGAAGCACGCCATGCTGGGCATCCGCTTTTTTGCGCATACCGCCGCCTGCTTTTTTGAGGAACCGATAGCTGACTTCAACGACCAGGTAACCGACTTTCACGACGTAGCTGGCAAGCATGGGCGCTTGCTTTACGAAAAGCTACTGGACGCCCCTTTACTTACCCGGCGAATAGCTCTTATTGAAGAATTCCTTTTGGCGCGCCTCCTGCGTTTCCAACCAAAAATGGGGAAGCTAAAGTTGATGAACAGCATCATCCACAGCGTTAACCACGATGATCTTCCGGATAATATCAACGCCGTTGCCGCCAGGTACGGCATCTCCTCCCGCTACCTGCAAAAGGTGTTTTTGGCTTATTCGGGCTTAACGCCAAACCCGTTCGGTAAGATATCGCGGTTCCAAAAAAGCCTGCAGCTGGTAACGCAAAAAGAACTGCCGCTAACCACCATTGCCCACAGCTGCGGTTATTACGACCAATCGCATTTTATTAAGGATTTTAAATTTTTCACCGGCTTTACGCCCTCCCATTTCCAGCCCGAAAGCTCCACAGACCTTTTTGTGCCGCTGAGCAACTGATCAGTTCCGATTTTTACAATTTGTTGGTTTTCATAAGCGATAGGTTTGTGCCATAAAACAAACCCATCAACATGAAAAAGAACATTATTTTAGCAACGCTTGCTGCCTTATTCTTCCTATCCATCAGTCACCCATCTATGGGTCAGGAACTCCCGGCGATCAGGAAAGAAATAGAAAAGGACAACGCCCTGTACTTTCGCCTGTTTCAAAACAAAGATGCCGCCATTGTTACGCTCTACACGGTCGACGGCATTCTGCTGCCGCCAAACGCACCCGCGGTAAGTGGCCGCGCAGCGCTGCTTAAAGATTTTAAAGCAGCCTACGCTGATACTAAACTTAAAGGCGTAAAATTCTCCACCTCCAATGTTTACGGCGACGGCAAACTATACCTATGCGAAGAAGGCACCTGGCAAGTATTCAACACCAACGGCAGTATAATAGATACCGGAAAATACCTCAAACTTTGGAAAAAGACGCCGGAGGGCTGGAGGATCTTCAGGGATATTTTTAATAGTGACAGGAAAAGCTAAGAAGCGGGAAGGCCAACCAAGTAATAAGCTGTATGTCTGTTCATTATAAACTAAAAGATTAATGTGCCGCGATTTGTATAAGTAACAGTTGGTGTTGATTAATCTTAACGATATATTAATATCTTTCGATTAATTTGCGATACAAAAACCATCTACATGAAAAAACAATTAATCAGTACTTATTTAGCGTTAACGGTATCGCTTTTCTGTTCCATTAATGCGAACGCGCAGTTTGGCGGCCTCGGAAAAAAACTATTGGACAAAGGTACCGAAGTGGTATCAGGCGGCGGATTAAACAAAATACTAAAGCAGCCGCAAGCCATCACTACCAACTTTCAGGACGTTGATAAAACAGGCTCCAAGTCGCCCTCGTTTACCGACGGGAAGCAGCCACAGCCCTTGTACTTGTTACCTAAAGCCCCAGCCGGCGGCTACCAGCTTTGCGAAGGCTTTTACGAAATGACCAATAAAAGCTATTGCCTGCACGCCGGTACCCGCGGCCCCAGCAGCGGCGATGGCTATATGCTGGCGCCCGTGTTAGGCCCCAAAAAGGAAGTAGTGATCCTCATCCTGAAGAGTGGCGAGAAGCACCCCGAGGTTACCCAGCACAGCATACAGGTATTGCTTTGGGCCATTATTGCCCGCACCCGTTTTGTTGATATGGGTAACGATATTAAACTCACCGCAAGCACCCTGCTAACCCCGCAGCAACTGCTGATGCTGGAGGGCGGCGCGCTTGGCGTATTACCCGCAAACCTGATGGACAAGGCAAAAGGCCAGTTGCCGCCGGCTGTACAAGCCGTATTTGAGGCGGAGAACAACATCCGCAGGCTTGCAGCATCGGGTTCGTCATCCTACGAGGAGATGGAGAAATACGCGATACTGGCCGGCCTGGCTCCGCAACCCGACCCGGATGTGCCATCGGGCATTTGGTCGCTGCACCCGGATGGGTACTACATCCGCTTTATTCCCAGCGGTTACTCTGTTACCAAAACGCAAATTTATGTACCAAAGGAACTTGTTGCAGCCAAACCAAACCTAATTTACGATGCCCCTAACGGAATAGCCTGCCCCGCAAACGTTGGCTCCCAGCGCCTCGCCCAAACCAACGAACCCCTCCACCCGGACTATACACAAAAACTAAAAACTGTTTGCTTTAGTAAATAAATAAACGGCCGGGCAGCGATATTGCGTCCGGCCGGTTTTAACATTTCCTGTAAGCACTTAGCCTAAAGTCTGTGTTATCACCAACTTTATTCCCGTCCGGTCAGGAGTCCACGCCTGACTGCAAATGTTTGTCAGCGTCCACGCTGACGGGCCACCACTGGTCAAAGTTTAAAACTTCGACCTATAATAGAGCAAGAATTCTTCTTGCGAGGGCAAGCTGAAAGCTTGGAAAATTATAGGTCCAAGTTACGCTATGCTAAACTTGGACCAGTGGGTGGCATACTCGTGACATCTACTAATAGTTGATATAGCAAATGATAGGCACGAGTACTCCACGCTTTTTCCCAGCGCTGCATACTCGCGCCAGGGGAGGGGAGAATATTCCAACTACTTCACTTCTATGGGCATGAAAACGAAACAAAAGGTTAAATTTGAACAAACCTTTAGCAGTGAAGTATTTTTTTGAGCATTACTTATTTTTCGATGCTGTCTCAGCGGGCCAGATTGCAGCGTCGGTTTTAGCTGCTATTATATCTATTGTAGCGCTTAATAAGGATTTTCGATCAAAAACTTTAGCACTTCAAAAAGAAGCAAGGATGATTAGGCTTGTGATCTTATTCGTAACCGGCCTATCTATTTTAAATGCGTTTATTTCTTCTTATTCTTCTCATGAAGACAAATGGGAATTAAAGAACCAATTGAACAAACTACGTGGCGATAACAAATTATTACAGGAAAATCTTACTAAATCCCAATTAGCTCTACAAAAGAGTTTAGACGACAAGGCAGCAGGAATCACAGCCAGTCAAGTAAATTCGT
Organism: Mucilaginibacter gilvus; assembly: GCF_004054195.1. Taxonomy (GTDB): domain Bacteria; phylum Bacteroidota; class Bacteroidia; order Sphingobacteriales; family Sphingobacteriaceae; genus Mucilaginibacter; species Mucilaginibacter gilvus. Next base: position 431,482 of record NZ_SBIW01000012.1, read on the forward strand.
CAAAAAGACTTCTTGAAAGCGCAGATGTGTTGAGAGATATCGTGGGAGGTACTGATGAAATACCTGCTTTTCAATTTGCAATCAGTTCGGTGACAAAAATGGGCGCCATACTCAATAATAATTCGACAAGCCCTGTGTATAATTTAAACGTTACTATTGTAAATACAGATAAGTTAAGCGGTTGCAAATTGATCAAGGCTAAATTCGGAAATGCCTATAACAAATCTTGCTTTGATACAGTTGCAAGAGACTTCGGTGTAATCCCAATTATAATGTCGAAAGGCGCTTTCTCTATGGAACTTCCTGCGCGACAATACTCAGATGAGGTCGGCCATTACGTTGTTTTTCTAATGTATAAAAATAGGCGGTACAGGCTTGAAAATATTGTCAAAATTATAGATCATAATATTCGCCAAGCCTCGCGTGTAATTGAATTCGACAATAATTATAAAGATTTAAAGGCACGCATTGTTAAGCAACCGAGGGGATATGATTTACCAACTGTTAACTGGAAAAATGAATTTCCGATTAAATTAAATCGGCCAGTGTTTGGAATAGAATTTTAAACCCCTTAACTGATCGACATCCCTAATCAAACCTAAATGAATTATTCTCCGCCTTAATAAATCCCTCACTGGTCGAAGTTTATAACTTCGACCTAAAATGCGTTAAGCTTCCAGCTTAACACCCCTAAGCCCGATAGCAGCGTAAAGCCCGGACGAAGGAGGACTTGCAGCGAATAGCGGGGCAGAACCTAACCTAAGTACTGCTGCCCCTGCTTTTCTAAACAATAGCACACACAAACATAAAAACCTTGCACGCGCCCTTCGACAGGCTCGGGGTGACAACCGCACCTATCCACAAAGTGGGAAATAAAATTCATCTTCAACCTTCCCCAATTAAGCCCGGGGTGTGCTCCACGGCAGTATTAAGGTGTTCCAATTATTTTTTGCTCTTTTTGCATTTTTAATAATTTACTGATAATGAATGTATTATGAATTTACCTAAATAGTTAAGGTGTTCCAAAGTGTTTTTAGAAAAAAATGTAAAGTGTTGATAATCAAAATGCATGGTGTTCCAAAGTGTTCCACAAAAAACTGTAAAGCGTTGGTATACAATACTGTTTTAAAAATAGGTGTTCCGCTTTCAAAGTGGAACACTTACAGCCCCAAAACTTAGTCCTCCGGCCGCTCCTTAGGGTTCGCCATGCGGACAATTCACCCGGCTTGGTGCTATTCAGGCTGATGGTTACTATGTGTTTTATGTTGTGATGCTTTGTATTGGGTCCACATCATAAGAATTACGCCCTTAGAGAGACTCGAACTCTCAAGAGGAAATTCTTAACAGGAAAGTAATTTGAATTGTGCCCAGAACGAGATTCGAACTCGTACATCCTTGCGAATGCCACCCCCTCAAGATGGTGCGTCTACCAATTTCGCCACCTGGGCATTAAAAGAAAGATTTGAGCTGTGAGATTTTAGATATGAGACAAACTCAGGATTGAGTGCTGTTCCTTAACAAGATCCAGTGGTATATTAAATGTAAGAAATGAGTTATTTCAAATCTCACATCTAATATCTCAAATCTAATAAAATGGATGTGCCCGAAGAGAGACTCGAACTCTCAAGAGACAATTCTCAACGGCTTCTGAGACCGCAACGTTTACCAATTTCGCCATCCGGGCAATAGAACGATTTTTCCTTTAACGTTTGCTGGCTTGCGGCCATACACCCATTGCGGGCTGCAAATATAACCGTTTACCCCATCCAAATAAAAATAAATGCAAAATAAGCTGCGTTTTGCAAATACGATGGTAAAACTTACCTTCGGTGTAACCAATTATTACACTTCATGATCAAAAAAACATGTATAGCGCTGCTGTTTACTATGGTATGTGCGCTTACCGCATCAGCACAAAAAGCCGACGCTATTTTAGGCAAATGGATAAACCCAAGCGGCGAAGGCCAGGTGCTTATTTTTAAAAAAGGGAATAAATACTTCGGCAAATTGGCCTGGATGAAAGAGCCTAATGATGCCAGCGGCAACCCCAAACTGGATGCCCTGAACCCGGATAAGGCTTTGCAGTCGCGCCCTAAATTGGGGATAGAGTTATTAAAGAACTTCACCTTTGATGGCGACGACGTTTATGAGGACGGCACCATCTACGACCCGAAATCCGGTAAAACTTATAGCTGCAAAATGACGCTGAAGGGCGATATTTTGAAAATTCGTGGCTATATTGGCATTTCGTTATTTGGACGAAGCGAAAATTGGGCACGTGTAAAATGAAACTAAAAACTATCCTCTGCGCCGCATTGCCGGCATTGCTGTTTATCAACACAAATTTAAAAGCGCAAACCATTAACCTGGTACACCAGGGTGCCCGCGTGAGCATGCGTGGTTTATCCGTGGTGGACGATAACACTGCTTGGGTAAGTGGCAGCGGCGGCAACGTAGGCATCAGTAACGATGGCGGCAAAACATGGGCTTTTCAGCAGCTTAAAGGTTATGAGAAACTCGATTTTAGGGATATCGAAGCTTTTTCGGATAAAGATGCCGTGATCATGAGTTCGGGCACGCCGGCTGTGATACTAAAAACTACAGATGGTGGTGCCACATGGCAGGAAAAATACCGCAAAACCGATAGCCTATACTTTTTAGATGCCATGGATTTTGCCGATAAGAAGCACGGCTACATTATGGGCGACCCGATAAAAGACAAATTTTTACTGCTGGAAACAAAAGATGGTGGCAACAGCTGGAAAGAACTGATCAATGCCCCTTCCGCTTTAAAAGGCGAAGCAGCGTTTGCTGCAAGCGGCACCTGTCTGCGGGTTGATAAAAAAGGCATCGCCATTGTCACCGGCGGGGCACATAGCCGCCTACTTACCTTTAATTTCAAGGGCCGCAATATTTGGCAGGCCCGGGATCTTAATATTTTACACGGACAGCAAAGCCAAGGTGCCTTTTCTATTGCTAATGGAAGCAACAAAGTGATAGTAGGCGGCGATTATGCTAAACCTGCACGAACAGATTCGGTAGCGGAATATTTGCCCCGTAAGAACGCTACAGCAGCCAACGCTGCGATACTTTCTGATACCAATCCGGTGGGGTTTCAGTCGTCTGTTGAATACATAAAAGATGATACTTTTATTTCCACAGGCACCCCGGGAAGCTGCATAAGTACCGATGGCGGTAAAATATGGGCTAAAATTGACGACAAAAGTTACAACGTTTGCCGCAAAGCAAAGAAGGGTAACCTCATTTTATTTGCAGGCGACAGGGGTAAAATAGGAATTTACACCCCTTAAATACTGATAATGAAAGCCTTATTTTTTACTTCAAAATAATTTTAAAATAGACTTGCAGGCAATGTATAATCGGCGTATATTTGCACCACTTAAAACGGAAACGCTTACAGTAGTGAAACAAGTTGAAAAGATGATTCCGTAGCTCAGCTGGTAGAGCATAACACTTTTAATGTTGGGGTCCTGGGTTCGAATCCCAGCGGGATCACAGAGCAAACATAAAGTACCAGGGTTTGCATTCGTTTTTTGGCGTAAGAGCCCCTTGAAAAAGGGGCTCTTTTTGTTTAAACGCGGTTTTTGAGTTAAAAACCAACTTTATTCAAATCCATTCCTCCGCTTTTTTCAAAAATTTCAATGCAAGTTAGTTCAATCTAATTCAAAGTAATCGGTAACCTATTCGGTAACCTATACCTTTTTCCGAAATTAGGTTACCGAATTTATTCTGGTCTATTGTATCAGTTTGATTTTCAGTTTAAAAACGTATGGTTTCATTTTTTAAACAAAAATCTCATGAAAGTAAATGAAGATCTATCAATTTTATTTTGGCTGAATCGCCAAAAGGCTTCCAAAGACGGACAGGTACCTATTTGGGTTAGAATTACCGTTAACGGTAACCGTGACGGTTTTTCATCCGGGAAAAAAATACATCCTGATGCATGGGATGAAAAGGCTGCTATAGCTGGTATGAACTGTCCAGACTATAAACTTATTAATAGCTATGTAGCTAAAACCAGGGTGGAATTAGAAAGGCATTATAATCAGATTGTGGCTGTTAATAAGAAAGTAACTGCCGCTATGGTTAAAGATGCGTATATGCCTAAACAGGTTTTGCAAAAATCGTTAATGCAGGCTTTTAAGCTTCACAATGACGAGTTTGCAGAGCGGGTTAGCAAAAGCAAAGGCACAAATGGCACTTTGGCGCGATATGAGCGCTTAAAGGACAAAGTACAGGACTTCCTTAGAAAAAAATGCAAGCTGGCGGATATGTCCTTAGAAGACATCGAAATGGCTTTTGCAGTTAATTTCTTTCATTATCTCACAATGGAAAACATAGGTGATAACACCGCTATGAAATATGTCAAAACCTTAAAGCAGATTATAGATCGTGCCATTGATGAAGGTTGGATTAAACATAACACTATATCGGGCTTTAAATGCACCTATAAAGATCCTGATAGAGAAACGCTTGAGATGCACGAGTTAGTTGGAATGTATGAAAAGGAAATTTCAGTAGAACGTTTAGCAGAGGTACGGGATGTGTATGTGTTTTGTTGCTTTACGGGCTATGCCTATGAAACTGTTTACAATCTTGAACCGGCAAATATCTTCAAAGGCTTGGACGGTAAACTTTGGATTACGAAAGACCGTCAGAAAACAGGTGTTGAAGAAACTGTACCCTTGTTACCTATTGCCCTGGCAATTATTGAAAAATACAAAAATCATCCTTATTGCGTAGGCGAAAACAAATTACTTCCCGTTAATAGTAACGTTCGGTACAATGCTTACATCAAAGAAGTAGCAACTATTTGTGGAATTAAAAAAGAACTTACCACGCACACGGCAAGACACACTTTCGCAACAACCGTTCTTCTTGAAAATGATGTACCAATAGAAACTGTAGGAAAGTTGTTAGGTCACAAAGATTTACGGTCAACCCAAATATATGCGAAGATCACTAAGCGTAAAATTAGTAATAACATTAAAGTATTGGAAAGTAAGATTTTCAGTGAACATGGGTTATTAAAAGTATCATAGTATTCATCTTGATATCACAAATTGTGATATCAAGATATTTGTAAATTATAAAACTTAGTAACATGGAAAAATCACCTATAATACCGGATGAGGTTATGATGAACCAAATCTATTATGTGAGAGGTCAAAAAGTAATGCTGGACAAAGAACTTGCTGAATTGTATAAAGTAACTACCGGGATTTTAAATCAGGCTGTATCAAGAAATATTAAACGGTTTCCTCCTGACTTTATGTTTCAACTTACAGATCAGGAATGGTCAAACTTGAAATCACAAATTGTGATATCAAATTGGGGCGGGCGCAGAAGCTTACCGTACGTTTTCACGGAACAAGGGGTAGCAATGCTTTCAGGAATACTAAATAGCGACTTGGCAATAGCTGTCAACATTCAAATAATGCGCATATTTATTCGCATACGGCAAATGTTTATTGATAATACAGAATTAAGGTTAGAGGTAGAAAAAATAAAAGGAAAGTTAGATAATCAAGATAAAAACATGGAAATTGTATTTCGTTATTTAGATGAACTAATTGAGGAGAAAAACAATCCAACTCCACGCAAAAGAATAGGCTTTAAAACAGACGATTTATAAATAATTTCATAGTGTCTAAAATTTAATATAAAACTCTCATCAATGATGAGAGTTTTTCGTGTCCTACATTAACCAATAATAAATAGTTGTCCATTGTTGATAGTGCAGCCTCATAGCACCTGCCATGAATCATTTGTAAATTGTAAAATAGACTTTCCAGAAAACTTGTTTTTTGGCGCATCACCGAAATTTTGTCTTTGAAAAGCTTACGTATGAATCGAGACGCTTAATCTGCAAAGTATTTCAGGCAAAGTGTCTGGGTCAAATCAACACATGGCTTGCCTTGCTTCATTTTAGAAATAACACTATTAATGCTTTGCTCTACTCCCAAAGTTTCCGGTGGCCTATATCAGAATTAGTAATATCTAAAAGCTTTTTATTTCGTCTCTTCCGCAGGACTTATAATGCAAAGTGTGGAAAAATAGGAATAACTAATTTTAATATTTATGTTTATTCATATTACGCTTTTGAAGAATGAACCTAATCCTGAAAATACCAGGTCACAAAGTATATTAAAATGGCTTTCAACTCTAATAATATTCTAATTCAAAATATATCCGGGGCAGATCTTAGAACTTTTCATGTTGGTTTTGACTTCGGAAAATATCGCAATGAAGAATTTGCTGAAAAATTAATGGACACTATTGTGGACTTTGCTTTTGGTTTCCATACTGGAATATTAAAGCAATACGACCGGAGAAAGCTAAAAGAAGCTGCAAAATCCATTTACAAAGTCAAGGGATTTAATGAGGTAAAGAAAATTTACCTTGATGATAACTCAGAGATTTTTGATTGTGAACTTAAAATAGAAGATAAATATCTGAAGCGAGGGGAATTTGGGGAAATGATTCTGCATTTAATATTAAGAGATAATTTCGAGAGCCTTCCGCTACTGTCAAAAATACATTTTAAAGATACTGATAGCGCCGTTGTTCACGGTTTCGACATTATTCACATTGGGACTGATCCAGGAAATCCAAATAAACAGACGTTATTCTTAGGGGAATCTAAAGTTTATTCAAGAAAAGACAATAGGGCTGGAGAAAATGGTATTGATGATTTAATAGAAGATATTGAATTTCATTTTAAAAAGGACTTCTTATTGAGGGAAATTGCGTTGATCGGTAAAAAGAAAAATGCTTTCGATACAATAGATGACTACACGGATTTAAACACCAAAGAAGAGTACCAAGAATTTCTAAACAAGAAAAAACATTGGTTTGATATTTTCGAGGATGTTGAAAACGGCAATAAAAAATTGCAAGAGTTTTTCGATTCGGTTACAATCCCTCTCATCTGCACTTATCAATCAAAAATATTTGAAGGTGTAACGGATGAAACAAACCAAAGCTTTTTAGATGCTTATGCTGCAGAAGTACAGATTTTGAAAGCGAGGTTTGACGAAAAACTAAAAGGGTTTGGAATTGATTCGGGAGAACCAGTAAAAACCAATTTGAATATAATACTCATACTTTTCCCTATTCCAAGTAAGAAACAACTCATTAGTGCATTACATTTGAAACTTACAGCCCAGCAAAATGCCTGATTTTGAGGAAACCTTAATTAATTTAGATAGTCTGACTTCGTTAAATTTTGATGAAAGCTTTGGCGCTGCACAACTTTGTTCATCCTTATTAAAAAGAGATGATGGAAAAGCCCGAATAATTATAATTAATGCTTTAAATAATTGGGCTAAATTTCACCCAGCTACTACGGAAATGTGGACCGATCTTGTGGAGGCCGCTGGTTTCTATCCTTATTTGGAAAAGAACCGTGATTGGATAACGATAAATAATCTGCCAGGGGAGATAAGAAAGGAAGTTCATTCTTCCTCAAATTTGGCATCCAAATATTTTCATGAAAAACAATATGAATTATTGAAGCTGCTTGAAGACGGTAAAAATGTGATTGTAAGTGCTCCAACCAGTTTTGGGAAAAGTCTTCTAATAGAGGAGATCATAGCAGCTAAAAGATTTAAGAATATTGTAATTATTCAACCGACACTCGCACTACTGGATGAAACAAGAAAAAAGCTCTTGAAATATAAAGAGTTTTACAAATTGATTGTAAGAACGTCCCAAGAGCCAAGTCCTACTTTAGGAAATGTATTTTTATTTACGGCTGAAAGGGTTAATGAATATCCGCTATTTCCGAAAATTGAGTTTATTGTTATTGATGAATTTTATAAACTTAGCGGCAATAGAGACGATGAACGATCCTCCTCATTAAATTGTGCTCTGTATTATTTACTTAAAACATTTTCACCTCAATTTTATCTTTTAGGGCCAAATATTGATGCTATAAGTAGCGGTTTTGTTGAGCGCTTTAATGCTGTGTTTTTTAAAAGCGATTACTCATTAGTCGATTCAAAAAGCGTCGATGTTTACAAGACATATTCAGAAGAATTCAACTCAAAAGGCAAAGTTAAAAATAAAGAAAAACGATTATTTGAACTGCTTTTAAAGCTAAAGAATGAGCAGAGTATTATTTATTGCTCTTCACCGAACCGAGTGAGAAATTTGTCCAAATCGTTCGTAGAGTTTTTAAAAGAAAACAATGATACACCAACTGTGAAGAATTATCCTTTAATACAATGGGTTCAAAATAACGTTAGTAGAAGTTGGAGTTTACTGGACAATTTAAATTATGACATTGGCATTCACGACGGAGCGCTTCAAAAACATATTTGCACATCAATCATAGACTATTTCAATTCTGGCGATTTAAAATTCCTTTTTTGTACCTCAACTATAATTGAAGGAGTCAACACAAGTGCAAAAAACATTATTTATTTTGATGAAACTAAAGGGGGGAATCCAATCGATTTCTTCGATTACTCTAACATCAAAGGTCGTGCAGGAAGAATGATGGAGCACTATGTAGGAACGATCTATAATTTTAATAAACCGCCCGTTAATAATACTATTCTGATCGACATTCCATTTTTTGTGCAAGAGCCTATTAGGGATGAATTACTGATTCAAATTGATCATGAAGAAGTTTTAAATAAGGAAACAAAACAATACATAGATATTCAAAACATTCCACCAGGGGATAAGGAAGTGATCAAAAAAAACGGTGCTAAAGTTGATGGTCAAAAATCAATCTTTGAGATTTTGAGACAAGATATAAAAACTAAATACCCATTAATAAATTGGACCGTGCCAGATTATGAACAATTACGTTATATTTTAGAACTGGCTTGGGATCATCTTTTGATCGAAGGGGAAACAACAAGTCCGATGACTAAAGCAAAATTAGTAAACCGGACTTTTAATTATGGGTTGGAAAAAAATATAAACTCATTAATTACGTCCGATTTTAATTATAAGAGAGGACAGCTTAAACCAGCAAGTAAGAAAACTCCCAACGCTCCACGAGTTCCGAAATATGAAAACCTGAGTGATTCTGAATTAATGAATGAGTGTATTCAGGAAATATTCCAAATGATGAAGCATTGGTTCGAATATAAGGTGCCTAAATGGCTATCTGTTATAAATGAAATACAGAAGTTTATTTGTTCAGAAGAAGGGCTCATGCCAGGAAACTATAGGATATATGCCAATATGATAGAAAATGATTTCCTAAGAGACAATCTATCTATACTTGGAGAATATGGCGTTCCAAGTTCTGCTATAAGAAAATTAGAAAGACTAATACCCCGCGATATCCACGAAGACGATGTTATTAACTATATTAAAAATAACAATTTGAATAACCTTCAGTCATTAATACTTTACGAGCAATATAAGTTACGAGATCTTTAATAATAAATAAATAAATGATTTTCACAGATGATGATATTGATTTTACCAAAATAGATTGGATACAATTTGAAGAGTTGTGTTATGATTTATTGGTGAAGTATCATTTTCATTCAATGGCATGGAGGCAAGGCGGAGCGGATAATGGCAGGGACATCGAAGCCAAAAGATATATAACAGATTCTATAGTAAGTCCTTATCAGGAACAATGGTTTGTAGAATGCAAACGCTACAGTAATGGCCTTCCTTTAGAGCAAATTGTAGAGAAAGTTAACTGGGCCAGGGTGGAAAAAGCAGATCATTTTCTACTTATAGTAAGTTCCTATATCACTACAGCCACTCGCGAATGGCTTGATAAGGCGAAAAAAACGGAAGCATTTAAAATTCACGTAATAGAAGGCAAATTTTTAAAACAACAGCTACTACTCTTCCCGAATATAATTGTAAAATACTTTGCAGACGATAATGTTAGATTAGTTCGAAGCTTATTAATGCATTGGGTGACACATCATATTTTACCTACTCCAAAAGCTCTTTTTGACCTTTACCAAAATTTAGATTTTAGCAAGTTAAATCATCAGGAACTCGGATTTATGTGGCATTCCTATGTTAAATCTGAAGAAGAGCTTGAACGTTATTGTGATGATAATAATCTAACGCCAATTAGTTGGGACGGCATAGTTCCGTTTGATTTTATAATTCCATTTCTCAAAGCAGCGCAAAACTGGGATTATCCTGTTATGAAACAAGATGAAAAGGAAAAATTTGGATTTATCAACGGCCTTGGTCAAGCATCAATGGAGCCTCAAAATAGTGACTTTTCTTATTCTAATATTCATTATGAACTTCCAAATCGAGAAAGGGTTCAAGTTTGCCTTGTTAAAGAGAACAAAATACTTGAAGTGCGAATTGGAGTAGGTTTTAAACCAATATAATCATCATAGAATCGGCTTATTTATTTCTTCTTCCACTAAAAAGTAGTTGATTAAGAATATTTTATAATTTTAACAAATTATAAACAAGATTGCTAATATAGTTAGCAATCTAATCCTTATCTTTAACCCGTCACAAAATGCCGAATTTTCGTTTCAGACTGCCAATCGATAGACAACTTACTGATGCGCAAAGATTAGCCTTAAACAATGACAATTCGATACTTATTTATGGAGGGCCGGGAAGCGGTAAAACTGTGGTAACGATTAATCGATTTTTAATACCTGTCAGAAACAAAAAGGATGTAATGCTTTTTACATATAACAGAACGTTATTAGCTTCAATTAAAGGGTTACTGACCGAAAAGTCCGAAGAACTTTTTGGCACATTAGATAATAACGCAATTAGGAATGTGATTAACAATAAAGTTGCGTCTTTTTATAAATGGTATGGATGGTTTCAACCAGATTATGATGACAAAAAGGTTGCTGAGGACTTTAATAACAAACTTAATCGACGAGGAGGATCAAAATTCACTGAAATATTTTTTGATGAAGCACAGGATCTTACATCCAGTGTTTTTGCAAATTCATTTATTTTAGCAGATAAAGTATCTTGTGGTGCGGACAATGCTCAAAATTTACAAGGCAATTTCCCCCCGGATGAAGCTGTAGATATGATATTTGCAACTTTGAAAAAGCAATCTTACACAGAGTTGCAACAACTTGAAGCAAATTTCAGAAACACCAGGGAGATTTTTGAATTTGCGCGAGGTTTTGTTCCCGAAGATTCTAATGTTCAGGAATTAGATACTTCACAGTTAGATGCAGGGGAAAACCCTGAGATAATTACAGGTCTTAACAATGATCAACAAATGGATTACATTAGGCGTGTAATTGAAAGTAATGCTAATAATAATATCGGAATATTAGTAAATTACGCTAATCAGGTAACAGACATAAAGTTGTATTTAGAGAAGAATGGTTACTCATGTAAAGCCGATGCACCTGAAGATAAATCGTTCTCTTATTACTACTCTACTATGCCTCAGGCTGATGAACAGGTGATGTTTGATCAAATGAAAACGCCTTTTATTGTGACTTATGATTCTTGTAAAGGCTTAGAGTTTGATATTGTTATAATGCCGTTCTTTAACGATGCACAAGCCGCATTAACAAAACCAAGAAAACGCCGGGATGGTGAGGAATGGGTAATTGAAAAAAATGCGGATGGCACAAATAAAATGTGGGCGACCATAAATCATTATTATGTTGGCGCAACAAGAGCAAAAACAACACTTTATGTTTTATGTAATTTTAAGCCAGGAATATTGAATTTTTACAAACCAGTCGCACCAATTAATGATGATTTACCTTTTTAATATTTAACCAATGGCAAAAAAGTCGAGCACCAAAGAAAAAGTACCTCAAAAGGGAGCATCGTTATCAGGATTTATGGCGACTGTTACTGGTAACCTTTTTGGAAATGAGGATAATAAAGTAAATGATGATACCCAAATTGAAGCGGGTAGTGAATTAGATATGGTGGAAACGATTAAAAAAGAAATTCCTTTAGAAATTACGAACAATCAAGAACTGGTAAAAGAGAGTGAATTAAAAAACAATGAGAAATATTTTGAAACACCTAAAAAACCCTTATCAGAAAACGACATAAATAAGTATTCAGGCTATTCAAGGTACGATGGTCAACATAAGCATGATGGTAAAATAACCTATGGACAAAAACAGTATGTCAACACGCTTACTGCTTTTTTTGAAGTTCATATCGGGAACGTATTGCAGTACTTTGGTGCTGGGGTTATTTACCCAACCAAGTATAGTTCGCAAAATGCTTTTTCGGACATTCAGGCCATTAACAGTGATTATTTAACGCTAAGCAATGGTAAGAGTAATACATTCAATGCAGATAATGTCCTTTTGAAATTGGACATCTCAAATGTAAAGGAATCGGACATATCCGATTTTAAAGATTACAAATTAGTCAGTACTGCAATACCCATTAGCCGTATTATTAAGTTGTATGTTTCAAATGAAGGTGTTAAACAACGATTATTAGAAGAATCGCAACTTCGAGATGGCGGGATAATCCCGGAAGAGTTAATCACTGTCGGGCTACCTAACGAATTGCCGACAATATCTGTATCTCGGTCTATGCCAGGTACAGTAGACCTCACAAATAATCTCGACCGATTTGATAAAATATTAGGGCTAATTGCAGGAACTAAAAATTATAATGTACTTACGTTGGGCAAGACGGATATTTATAAAAGCCTTTCTGACCATTTTTTTTATGCGATTCAGGCAATAGACCCATTATTTGCAAAAGAAATTGTAATCAGTTCCCAGCATTCCGAATTTTATAAGTGGCTATTTGCAAATGATGTCCCGAAGGATCGGGTATTACTGGGATGGCTCATCAATAGAATTTATGATGATTCAAATTTTACGGATAAGGATACTAAAGCATTTCGCCAATTGAGCTCCTCCTCTAAAGGGTTCATTCATGAAGAAAAATTAGTTGATCGCATTTTTTCTTTGTTGCAGAAGTCATTAGAAAGAAAGTCTGTTTTTAAGGAAATTTTGGAACTAGAGTCACAACAGAAATTTGCACTTTATTTGTTTGCATTTCTTAGAATATATGGCACAAAGACCAATCCGGAACTGCCCAGATTAGACATTTCAAAAAACCCTCCGGTGAAATTTGGTGAATATTCTTTCGCTGTATTAAATATGTTTTTTGGATATAAGCTTCTGAGAAACACTGAAGATCGGTTGACAAACATTTCAGAAGAATACTTTAAACTGAATAAAAGGATTCATAAACCTACAATCAAATTTGAATTGAATACAAAATTCGATTATTTGGTCATAGATAAAGTTTTCAATTACGTGTTTGGAGAAATTAAGTCAGAATTAAATTTTGCACAATTCGATCATCTGTTTGATCAAAAAAATGAAACTCCCTCTTTTGGTGAAAACTTTAATTATAGCAGTACAATAATTCACGGCAAAAGTTACCAGCTATTAATAAAGGCAAATCCTCTTGATAGTATAATGCCACAGTTAATGCGATTGCCAAATAATATTCCTCTACATTCTGAAATAGGCCTTTGTTGCTTACGGTTGAGATTAAAAACAAATCCGGCTATATTTTCAGGTGTGTTATATAACGAAGTTCCATTTAGAGAAATGGTTACATTTTCGAGAAGCGTGTTTATTGACGCTGTGAAAGATAACCGCGTTGAGGTTGAAGAACTTAAATTCCGGTTAAAAATGGCTGAGAAGTATAAAGAGTTATTATGACAATTGAGGATCTTTATGAGGTAATCCTGAAATCTGATGCAGGTGAAATAGAAGAACTTGTCGATGAAAATCGGTCCGAACTCAAATTGCTATTGAGTAATTTGACTGTTTCAACTGTAAACACCAACCTACTTATTGGGGCCTTAAGCCATATTAATCAATTTGATAGTGAAGTATTAAGACATCCTGCATATCAAATACTTTATATAAGTTTTGGCCTTTATTTTAAACAGGCGAATAAATCTGCATTTGTAACAACTTGCTATAATAAAATAGACGATTCTATATTAAAACAGCGATTATTTGCTTGGCTCCAGTATAAGAACTATACAAAACCAGCGTCTCATATTAATCGTTTTGGAGCGTATCTTGAAAAACTTTCAGAGGCGGTTTCCGATGGTCAAGAAGAATATTTTGATGAGATTTTAGTAGACCTTTTTAAATACTATACTGATTTTGCCCATGTGCCTGGATTTCAGGAGCAGTTTTTAGATGAGGACTTACTCGAACAGTTTGACATTCTTAAAGAATTCAATAGTAAAAAAGCAGCTTTAGAATATCAGCCTGAAATTGAAATTGATACAGAACATGTTTATCAGCCAACAGTCTTTTCTAATGCATTATTTAATAGAAAATTTCTAACTTATCTTAGAAATCATGAAGATACGATATGGCACGATATCCTATTGGGTTACAGTAGCTATACCATAAGATCTAAGATAATTAATTTTGGACAAGGCCATTTTGACAATGAATATAATGAGTTGACAGCAGATCAAATTGTAAAATTATACTGCTTTTATAACATGCGAAAGCACTATTATTCGTCATTGTATTTATTTGAAAAAAGCACTTGGCTCAAAAGGTTCATCAAGCAACCTGGAACAATTAAGTTTATAGACATTGGTTGCGGCCCTGCAACCTCAGCCATTGCATTCATTGACTATCTAATTTCATTAGGCATGGAAGTTGCTGAATTCGATTATATAGCAGTGGATTATTATAATTCGATGTTAAAAGGGGCCGCGGATATGATGGATAATGAATTGCATCAGCCCGTTAATGCCAGTATTTATATCAATGAATTGAAACTCTTGGATTTGGATGTTTTAGAAGACGCGTCTTGTGTACTCATTAATACAAGTTATTTGTTTGCCAGTGATTCATTAAATGAAAATGAGTTAGCTGAAAGCATTCAAAATATCTTAAAGATTCCGAACAAATGTCCCAAATTTTTATTTTTTCAGAACGTGATTGAACCGGAAAAAAATGAGAAATACGAAAGGTTTAAAAATATTTTGCACGATCCTGAGTTAATATTTGAAGAGAACCGTGTTGTAAAGTATAATAATTATCGACATAGTACTTGGCCACCAACATCAGAAAGAGTTAGATTTGAAGTGATAAAGTTTTGACGATGTACAATCTTTTTAACCAACCATCCGAAAAAGCATTAGATAATAAGCCTAAAACGCTAAATCTAACGCAGGATCTCATCAAAGTGAGAGGGTTAAAATATGTACCAGATTTTTTAAGTCGAGAGGATCACACTTACCTATGGCAAGAAATTAATAAGTCAACGTGGTTGGGTGATTTAAAACGGAGGGTTCAGCATTATGGTTGGAAGTATGATTACAAATCACGCGCAATAAATTATTCAATGTTTTTAGGTGAAATACCACCCTGGGCGAAGATTATAGCCAACCGTCTCTTTAATGAGGGATATATTTCGGAGTTGCCTGACCAATTGATTGTTAATGAATATGAACCAGGTCAAGGTATAGCAAACCATATCGATTGCGAACCATGTTTTGGGGACACTGTTATTTCGATAAGTTTAGGTTCCCCATGTGTCATGGATTTTATTAATATAAGAACCAAAGAAAAGGTTGATGCTCTTTTGGAACCAAGAAGTATGGTTGTTATAGCAGGCGAGTCTCGGAAAATATGGACTCATGGAATTACGGGGAGAAAGACTGATGTGTTTAATGGCCAAAGAATAGACCGCCGGTTACGAATTTCTTTAACCTTCAGAAAGGTAATTGTGAAATCCTGCCAAATATAACCCTAATAGGCTTCTAATCTTGTTGAAGTTACCAGTTCAATACCAGGTTTACAGATAAAAACTTCCTTTAAAGCCAAGATTTTTCCGGTGTTTGTTATGCAGCTTTTCTTTGCGGAGAAAAGAATTTCATGCGCGGAATGGCCAGAACAAGGCTCATACGTGATGCCAACAGGTTTTTCGCAGTCCATGCTTTGTGAAAAATTGAGAGCATTAGGTACTAATTATATCGTAGCACGTATAAGGTGCATTATAAATTTTACCACAGATTTCCAAATCCTTGTCGCATTTGAAAATATTTAAATAGGAATTAAAACAAAAAGGCTGTATTTTTTTAATAAAATTGTATGAAATCAGATCACAAAATTGAATGAACAAACAGCAATTAGCCGCTAAAATATGGGAATCCGCAAATCAGATGCGTTCCAAGATTGAAGCGAATGAATATAAAGATTACATATTAGGATTTATTTTCTATAAATACCTATCAGAATACGAAATAAAATTCGCTAAAAAGGAAAAATTTACGGACGAAGACATTAAGCTACTGTCTGAAGAAGAGCCCGAAACTGTTGACTACCTCAAAGAAAATATTGGGTATTTTATTGCGTACAAGGATCTTTTTTCTACCTGGATAGATAAAGGAAGCGACTTTGAAGTATCGGATGTACGCGATGCATTGTCAGCTTTTAACCGTTTGTTTAATCCAGCTTATAAAAAATTATTTGATGGCATCTTTAAAACCCTGGAAACGGGGCTGAGTAAGTTAGGTGATACGGCTGCATTACAAACCAAAGCTATTAGCGAACTGATACAGCTGATCAAAGACATCCCAATGGATGGCAGACAGGATTACGATGTGCTCGGTTTCATTTACGAATATCTTATTGAAAAATTCGCTGCTAACGCAGGAAAAAAAGCCGGAGAATTCTATACTCCACATGAGGTTTCTGTATTAATGTCTGAGATTATAGCACATCATCTTAAAGATCGTTCCGAAATACAGATTTACGACCCTACCAGCGGTTCTGGTTCCCTGCTTATTAATATTGGTAAAAGTGTAGCCAAACACATGGATGGCCATAACAAAATTAAATACTACGCACAGGAGCTAAAACAAAATACCTATAACCTTACCCGTATGAATCTTATTATGCGTGGTATCAACATAGATAATATAGAGACCAGAAACGGTGATACTTTAGAAGAAGATTGGCCGTACTTTAATGAAAGCGACCCCGTAAACTCATACAATCCGTTGTATCTGGATGCGGTGGTTTCTAACCCGCCCTATTCGCAAAAATGGGAGCCTGCTGATAAGGAGGCGGATCCGCGTTATGCCCGTTTCGGCATGGCGCCGAAATCAAAAGCCGATTTCGCTTTTTTACTGCACGATTTATTCCATTTAAAGCCCGATGGTATCATGACCATTGTATTGCCACATGGCGTATTATTCAGAGGTGGTGAAGAAGGAGCCATTCGTAAAAACCTGATTGAACAAAATCATATCGATGCTATTATAGGTTTGCCGGCCAATATATTTTTTGGCACCGGGATTCCCACCACTGTAATGGTGTTGAAGCAAAAGCGCGTGGAAACCGATATATTGATCATTGATGCATCGAAGAGGTTTATTAAAGAAGGGAAAAACAATAAGCTTCGCGCATCCGATATCAGGCGGATTGCAGACGCGGTGATAGAACGCCAAAGCATCCCCAAATTAGCTGCTTTGGTAAGCCGCGACGAGATTAGGAAGAATGATTACAACCTCAACATTCCTCGTTATGTAGATAGTGGCGAGGCGGCCGAAAGCTGGGATATTTATGCCACTATGTTTGGCGGTATCCCGGTGAAAGAAATTGACGAACTATCGGTTTATTGGGAGGCCTTTCCGGGATTGAAAGAATCTGTATTTACTAATACAACCGATGAAATAGCCGCTTTAAAAATAGAAGATCTAACATCGGCCATTAATACCCATACGGATGTAAAAGCATTTTTAGCAAGCTTTAATCATGCCTTTGCAAATTTTGATACCATCCTTAAAAGCAGGCTGATTGAAAAAATGCTGACCTTGAGCATAGCGAAAGAAAAAAGCATATTGAGCGCCGATATCTTTAGCCGTTTGCAGCCAATATCCCTGATTGACAGATACGCGGCCTACCAATTACTGGATGATGCCTGGCAGGGGATTGCTGGCGACTTGGAGATGTTGCAAACCGAAGGCTTTGAAGCAGCCAAACAGGTAGATGCTAACATGGTGACCAAAAAAGTGAAAGGTAAAGACACAGAGGTGCAGGATGGTTGGAAGGGACATATTTTACCCTTTGAATTAGTACAACAATTGCATTTGGCCGATGAACTGCAAAGCCTTATAGCTAAAGAAAACCGTTTGGCCGAAATTACCGCTAAATTTGAAGAACTATTAGAAGCTTTATCTGAAGAAGTTAAAGACAGCGACATTACCAACGAAGCCAAAGATGCATTTGTAAATGCAGAAATTATCAAAGCCTCCAAAGACATTGCTGCCGATAAAAAGAAAGGGATAAAATACTCAGAAGACGACGACGAAACTAAAATTTGGAAAGTGAATACCTTGATAGTCGAAGAGAAAGCCCTTAAAAAAGAAATTAATGAGGAAGCATATGCATTGCATATACTTACCAAAAAAACCATTGAAACACTGACAGATGAACAGGTAAATGATTTACTTGAACACAAGTGGATAAACCCGTTGGTAAATGCTTTGCACAACCTGCCGGCCAATAGCATTGCTACACTTACACAAAAGGTAAACTATTTGGCCGGCAAGTACAGCACTACCTTACAACAGGTAAGTAACCAATTACAGGATACAGAACAGGCCCTTGCGCAAATGATGGGCGAACTAACCGGCAGTGTACACGATATGCAGGGGCTGAACGAGTGGCAAAAACTTTTACAAGGTGAAGATGATGACAGCAATTAAAAAGGTTCCTGCCGTGCGCTTTAAGGGTTTTGAGAAGGAATGGGAGGAAAAACAGTTAGCAGAAATTGGAGGAATTATTGGAGGTGGAACACCAAGCACGTTAAATAAAGAATATTGGGATGGAGCGATAGACTGGTACTCGCCTACCGAAATTGGAGATAAAGTTTATGCAAATGGAAGCAGAAAAAAAATAACACCATTAGGCCTCGAACAAAGTTCAGCTACTATTTTACCAGCCAATCGTACCGTTTTATTCACCAGCCGTGCTGGAATAGGTGATATGGCAATTTTGAAAAGCCCCGGAGCAACAAATCAAGGGTTTCAATCATTGGTATTGAACGAGGATAGCGACACTTATTTTATCTATTCAATGGGATTTCTTATAAAGAAGTTTGCATTAAAATATTCGTCGGGCTCGACTTTTTTAGAAATTTCCGGGAAAACTCTTGGAAAGATGCCCATAACGATACCAAATCCCACTGAACAAACCCAAATCGGAAATTATTTCAAAGAGTTTGATGACTTAATCCAACTACAGGAGCAAAAGCTGGAAAAGGTTACTAACCTAAAAAAGGCGATGCTTGAAAAAATGTTTCCCAAGGAAAATGCCGATGTCCCGGAAATTCGTTTTGAAGGGTTTACTAAGAAATGGCAGGCAAAAAAACTGGAGGAGATATCTGATAAAATTGGTGATGGCTTACATGGAACACCTAAATATAGCGAAGACGGAGATGTGTTTTTTATAAACGGGAACAACCTTATAAATGGAGAGATTATCGTCAATAATGAAACAAAGTGTGTTACTGAAATCGAAAAATCAAAGAGTGACAAGTTATTAAATGGTGAAACTATATTGCTTTCAATTAATGGCACAATTGGAAACTTAGCATTTTATAATAAAAAAAATATTATGCTTGGCAAAAGTGTTGCATACATTATTCTAAATGGCGTAAACAAAAGGTTCATTTATGCTTACTTACAATCTTCGGTGATTATTAAATTTTTCAACGATAATTTAACTGGTTCTACAATAAAAAATTTAGGGTTAAAAACCATCAGAAATACAAAATTGTTGATACCATTAAATGATTTGGAACAGCAAAAAATCGGAGAATATTTCCAAAATTTGGATCATTTGATTAATCAATCCCAGCAAAAAATTGTACAGTTAAAGCACCTTAGACAAGCCTTGCTTCAAAAAATGTTCATCTAAAAAACAACCTGACCATGACTACTTTTACCGGTGAAGCAGCTTTTGAAAACGCATTGATACAGCTCCTGGCTACAAAGGGCTGGGAACTGGAGGTGCTTAAAAACCCTACCGAGGAGGATTTGCTGAACAACTGGGCCGGTATCCTTTTCCAGAATAACCGAGAGATAGACCGCCTTAATGATACGCCACTCACCCAGGGCGAGATGCAGCAGATTTTAGAGCAGATTACCGCCTTACGCACACCGCTTAAATTAAACGGTTTTATTAATGGTAAAAGCGTAGCCATTACCCGCGATAATCCTGCGGATACGCTACATTTTGGCAAAGAAATAAGTTTAAAAATATACGATAGGTTAGAAATTGCCGCCGGGCAAAGTCGCTACCAAATTGTACAGCAACCCAAATACAAAAGCAAATCTAAAATACTAAACGACCGCCGTGGCGATTTGGTTTTACTGATTAATGGCATGCCTGTTATTCATCTTGAATTGAAAAGATCGGGCATACACATCAGCCAGGCAAGCACCCAAATAGAAAAATACGCGTACGAAGGTATTTTCTCAGGTATATTTTCCTTGATACAAATCTTCGTGGCCATAACGCCCGAAGAAACGCTGTATTTTGCTAACCCCGGTCCTGAAGGAAAATTTAACAAAGATTACTTTTTTCATTGGGCAGACTTCAATAATGAACCTATCAACGATTGGCGTCAGATAGCCAGCTCGCTGATCTCCATCCCAATGGCCCACCAACTCATTGGTTTTTATACCGTAGCCGACACTTCGGAGGGTGTACTGAAGGTGATGCGCAGCTACCAGTACTATGCGGCCAATGCCATATCAGATCGTGTGGCTAAAACCGATTGGAAAAACCCCGATGTGCGCGGCGGTTATATATGGCATACTACAGGCTCGGGCAAAACCATGACCAGCTTTAAATCGGCACAGTTGATAGCCAACTCCAAAGATGCCGATAAAGTAGTTTTCCTAATGGACAGGATTGAATTGGGTACACAATCATTAAGAGAATACCGAGGCTTTGCAGACGACAATCAATCTGTGCAGGCCACTGAGGATACTTATGTTTTGGTGTCCAAGCTCAAAAGCAGCGATCCGGCCGATACTTTGATTGTTACCTCCATCCAAAAAATGAGCAATATTGGAGCTGAAGAAGATGGGCTTAACGCTAAAGATCTGGAGCAGATGCGCAGCAAAAGAATGGTAATCATAATAGATGAAGCGCACCGCACCGTTTTTGGAGAAAATATATTGCCCGCTATTAGAGAAACATTTCCCCGCGCAGTGTTATTTGGATTTACCGGCACACCTATACAGGAAGAAAACCAACGCAAAGAAGCCACTACATCAACAATATTTGGTGACGAGTTGCACCGCTACAGTTTAGCAGATGGCATTCGTGATAAAAATGTACTGGGTTTTGATCCTTATAAAGTACTCACCTATAGAGACAGGGACATCAGAAAGGCAGTTGCCCTGCAAGAAGCTAAAGTCACAACCGAGGTCGAAGCCATCGCCGATCCGGATAAAAGCGAAATCTATTATCATTTTATGGATTCAGCAAGTGTATTTATGGCCGGTGGACTCACCGGGGCTGGAAAATATGTAAAAGGAATAGAGGATTACTTAAATCGGTCACAGTATGCGCGTATAGAACACCAAAGCACAGTAGTTGCTGATATTAAAGATAATTGGCTGCGTTTAAGCCATAATGGAAAATTCCATGCCATACTTGCCACAAGCAGTATTACAGAAGCAATAGAATATTATCGACTGCTAAAAGCTGATTTCCCTACACTAAAAACCACCGCATTGTTTGATCCGAATATCGACAATAATGAAGGGTTTGTATTTAAGGAAGAGGGTTTACTGGAATTGATACAAGACTATAACCAGCGATATCAACAAGATTTTACTTTCGCTACTCATGCCAGGTTCAAGAAAGATATATCTAATCGTTTGGCGCACAAAAGACCTTATGAGAGAATAGAGAAATCACCCGAAAAGCAGATTGATCTGCTCATTGTTGTAGACCAGATGCTTACAGGTTTCGATTCAAAATGGGTAAATACTTTATATCTTGACAAGGTATTGCGCTATGAAAATATTATACAAGCCTTTTCCCGTACAAACCGTTTATTCGGACCAGAAAAGCCTTTTGGCGTAGTAAAATATTACCGGTTTCCGCATACCATGCATCAAAACGTTGATAGAGCCGTAAAACTATATTCAGGCGATAGACCTTATGGTTTGTTTGTTGAACGCTTAGACAAGCAATTGGAAAATATGAACGCTACCTATCAACAGATCGCCGACCTATTTAACAATGCAGGGATTAAAAATTTTGAAAAATTACCCGATGATTTAGCTGTACGGGGACAGTTTGCCAAGCTGTTTAAAGTCTTTAACCAGTTCCTTGAAGCAGCAAAAGTACAAGGTTTTAAATGGGGCAAATCCAGCTATGAGTTCAAAGATCGGAAGCCGAAGCTTTTTATAGAGATGTTGGTTGATGGGACTAATTATAATAGCCTGTTAGCACGTTACAAAGAAATGTTCGTCGAGGGCGCAGGCGGTAGTAGCTTACCCGATGTCCCCTTTGAAATAGAACCTTACATTGTAGAGATTGACACTGGTAAAATTGATGCTGATTACATGAATTCACGCTTTGTAAAGTACATCAAGTCTTTAGATCAAACCGACATTTCAGAAGAGCAGCGTAAACAAATTTTAGATGAACTGCATAAATCTTTTGCCACACTAACCCAGGAAGAGCAAAAGTTTGCTAATATATTTTTGAACGATGTGATGAGCGGCAATGTGAAGTTATCGGCAGATAAAACGTTAAGAGATTACATTACAGAGTATTTATATCGGGCTAAATATGGGCAGATTTTAAAGCTCGCCAGTATTTTAGGCTTAGATAAAGATAAGCTTCAGGATTTAATGCGGGACAATATTACAGAGCTGAATATTAATGAATATGGCCGCTTCGATGAATTAAAAGCTACAGTGGACAGAGATAAAGCAAAAGCTTATTTTGAAAAAATAGAAGGTGAAACATTACCAAATTTTAAAATCAGCATTAGAATAGACCAACTATTGAAAGAATTTATTTCCAAAGACGGGTTTGAATTATTAGAATAAGTTAATCTATCGACGACGCTTTTTAGTTAATTAATATTTTTGAACAAGGAATGAGAATAAACTCCTAGCATTTTTTAAATTGATTTTATGAATATAGAAGAACTAATACTTAGCTTTTTAGATAAGAAAGCTGATCAAGAGGAAAAACGTCGGCAAATTGATTATGATCGTCGTAATGAAATGTCTGAACTGGAAAAACTGTTACCTAGTAACAGTAAACAATTTCATATTTTAAATTTGAATGATGTCATTCAATTCGATGAAAAAGTATATGAACAATTGACAGCTGAACTTAATGAATTAGGTTCTGAACTGAGGCCAATCTTAATGGATCAAAACGCTACGTATATTAGTCCAATCGAAGTGCATATTGAAAATGAATCATATGCTATGATATGGTTGGACGACAATGGTGTTATTCAAGGAATAAGGCGAATATCAAAAATCTAAATTTAAATGTGTTGTAACATTAAGCTGTTAGGACTAAAATATTAAGTTAATTCATACATTAACGGAACCGAAGATTATCTATTTAAGTCTTTTGAGATCAGCGCCCCCTGTTTTCACCAAAGATCGTTAAAGCATAAGAAAACAGGGGGCGTTCTTCGGGCGGGCGATAGCCCGCCGCCGGGGAATTTTGAAAATAAGGGGGATTGCTCCCAATGTCATTAAGTTAAGGAACCCCTCAGCATAAAGCCCCCTCTAAATCTCCAGAGAACGGAGACTTTAGCTTCGCACTTTTTTCAAGTCCTCCCAACCGGGAAGGATTTAGATGGAGCTGCCAGCTTTTTGGAGAGATTAGGGTTGTGTTTTCCTAATAGGCATTTTAATTGGTAAATGACTGTCTTGATAATTGGATGGCATCGAAGAGTTTTTCTAAACGACTTAAAAGGTGGATAAAATAATATGGTCCTTTTAAATAAGCTACATAACTGCTTAAAAAAATTAATTTTAACATCTGCTAAGGTTTTCCAATCTCATGCGACTAATTGTATAAATATCATTAATTGAAAGACCAGTTTATTTTATTAATAACTAATAACCAAGGCCTGATTCTAAAGGTTTGCAACATGTATTGCAATAGCCGGGAGGATAAAGAAGACCTTTTTCAGGACATCATATTACAGCTTTGGCGAGCCTATGGCTCATTTAATGGCAACTCAAAAGTTTCAACATGGGTTTACAGAATAGCACTTAACAATGCAATAACGCGGCTTCGGAAAGAAACCAAACGCGAAAAATTTGCTGCGCTTGACGATAGTGCTTTTAATATATCTGCTATAGACAATACGGAAGAAAATCAACAGGTGTTACAAATGTATTCAGCCATCAAAAATCTAACAGAAGTGGAACGGGCAATTACCATGCTGTATATGGATGATTATAGCTATAAAGAAATTGCCGATGTAATAGGTTTATCAGAATCAAACGTAGGTTTTAACCTGAATAAGATACGTACGAAATTAAAAACAATTGTAAATAACGGATAATATGGAACTGGACGAGTTTAAAGCGCACTGGAAGACTATCCAGGATAATGAATTTCAACAACAGAAGATTCCATCAGAAAAATTAAAACAAATTATTATGAATACCACAGACACACTAGGACACCTGCACTCGAAAAGTGCTTATTGGAAAAAATTTGGAACCGCTACAAACCAAATATTATTGGGTATGCTAGCAGTAGTATCGCTAATCATGTTAATAAAAGGTATTTATCTGCACAGAATTGCTGGCATTCTGGAGTCAGTTGCATATTTAACCATAATGGTAATTTACTGTATTGTAACTATTTGGGTTTTTAAAAGGCAGGAACAAATTTTTACTATATACAGTGGTGACAATGTGATGGTAACCCTTAAACAGACCATTTCAGCCTTCAGAAGATTTTATTTGATGTTTAACATTATTTATCTGTTTTTATATCCTGCATACTTTTATGCTGTTATTAAACTATTCTTGCCTTACTGGCACCCGTCCCTACAAACCATTTTTATAACTTGTGCACTTGCAACTTCAATATCACTTATTGGTGGTCACTGGTATTACAAAGTCAAATTCTTTAAAAAGTTAAAATCGCTTGAAGAAAATCTGAAATATTTAGAAAGTTAGCAATTTGTTAACTGAACCTAACGGATTAGATGCAAACAAACTTTGTCCATTGACATAAAATTAGGGATTAAATTGCCCTTTTATAATTCGTTAATGCCTCGTATTTACTTCTCGACTTATTGTTTTTTCTAGAATGTGGATATTTTCGATTAGGCCTCACTGGTTCGAGGTAATGAATAAATAATTCTTCAAGATGACGTAGGATCTTTTCAGGATTTCGATGTATAAACAAGTCTATCAACCTGTTTTTCATTATTCCATAGGCAATGTTCTTATTGATTTTATATTGATGTACACGTTTTGAAGTAATTAAGGCTATTTCTTTTTCACATGGTTTTGCAATGATAGCCTGGAAATTAGATAGGAAGAAAGTAATATAGAAATCTTGCATAATGGTCGTAACTCTCTGTCCGCTAAAAGCTTCCAATTGCAATTGATTTTTAATTGAGCTAAAGTTGGTCTCAATGCCCCATCGCATAAAATACAACTCTTTGAAAATTCCTTGTGGGTGGTCTGTTTGATTGAACAGGTTGGTTGCCAATACTTCTATTGTACCATCGTCAAGGATAACCTTAATCAACCGAACATTAATAGTTGAACCTATTGGAACAAAGAATCCTTGTTTGTATAGCTCATCTGATGAATACTTATTCGCTCTGAATGAAACCATTGTGTCGGTATCGTTACTAATAACGAAGTCTCTTATCTCGTATGTAAACCTTAAAGGGCAGCGCATAATATAGGGTTGTGGTTGTTCTTTATTCTCGTGAAGAAAGAAACTGATAAAGCCAGGATAACCACGATCATAGATTAACAACATATCAGATTCATAATATTGCACCCAATGTTGCGCCATTCTTTGTTCGGATATTTTCACAGGATAAAGTTCGGCCCTTATTGCAATTCCATTCAATATATCATAAGCAGATAGTGCCTGTCCCATTGGAAATTTCTTATCGCTTTTATTACTTTGAGTTCCAAAATGATTAATGACTTCATCGTAATGAATTAGGTTTATTATCGATCCGTCTACGGCAATGACCCGCATTCCATTCCAGCGCTTAATATTTTGTCCATAATGCTCATAAAAACTTTGTACTAAAACTTCATTGAGGCAAGCAAAGAATAAATCTTTGATTTTCATTCGTTGCTGACAGAAAGCTGATTTGCTTACTGTTAGCTCATCTATTTCTAACCAATTATAAAATTCAGCGATTTCAATACTGTAACTCCTACGGAAAAAATTTATTAATAAAAGAACTAACCGCTCAAACCCTAACTTTCTATCGCGGGAGAAATCTGTTTTTGAGTGTGTGAATAATGCCCTTAGCTCTGTTTGAGTAGCTGACTGGGTAATAAAAATTTTTAGGTCGTTAATGATTTTAATGTTTACAGGCATAATGCAACAATGATTTCCTGTAAAAGTAAAGAACCGGACATGATCCGGTTCTTTACTGTAAAGCCTTCAAGTCCTTAACTTAATGGCATTGGGATTGCTCCCCCTTATCGGCAATTAATTGTAAATCAATGCTTCGCTTCCCTGCGTTGCAAAATCACGGCAAAGATTAAAAGCGGTTTGCGCCCGTTGCTTGGCTGTACCATCCATAATAGATTTAAACTTGGCTTCGTCACTTTTAAAACTACGCACATTTTGAAAATAACCTGTTACGGCATTGTAAGCACCAAATACCGTTCCTGCGGTTGTTTCCAATTGCTGGGTTTGACTACCCAAAGCATATTCATACACGTTATCAACAATGTTCGTGTAATGCGTAGATAGCAGGTCTAATTTACCTTCCGCTAAATTTTCTAAAACCTCTTTATTTGGTGCCATAGCAATCTGTATAAGTTTTTTAACCTCTGTATCCGTAATGCGCACTTTAGCCCACTGGTTAAATAGACCTTCAAATTCACCGCCTAAAGATTTACTGATACCCATTAATGTATGCGCTTGTTTTAACCGCTCGGCAGCAGATGCCGTATGACGTATTTTAATCGCCCCTGAATGGTTATTCATTGCTGCGTTAAGTGGTTAGGGTGAGGTCAAGGGTCGCCCCTCAACCTTCCCCACAGATCTGGACGTGCCCCTTTCAGGGCATCCAGCTCCCAGACGTAACTTATCCGCATGATGTTGTTTGCGGTGACAACGCT
>NZ_SBIW01000002.1 GCF_004054195.1 Mucilaginibacter gilvus
AACCACTTTTAATAACTAACTTTGAAAACGCTTTTACAGCTCTCGCTGCTATCGTTCGCCAGCTAATCGCCTGGTCACTTTGCCACGGAATCAGGTGGTCAACATCCCCGGAATATCAACTTGCTTATCCTCATCCGCTTTATTTTCTATTACGATAATAAAATCATTGACTTTTGCAGTAAATTCGGGAAATCCAATCTTGTTATTCCCTTTTTTTGACGCGGTTTTTAGGGCGTCTTGAATTTCTTTAATTTTACTGCCATTTGGAACATAACTTATGTTGGCATCACTTAACAATTTGCCTATAAAGAAATCTGTAATTCGCTCGTTTGCCATAAAATTTTCTCAATAATTAATCCTCTGAAATTGACATTTTCACTCAGGTGACAACTATAAGTTATCGAATAAAACCGAGATTATTTGGTATACGCAATGGATTTGCAAACATCAGAGCTCTTAAATATTAGTTTAGTGGTTCGTTTGTTTATATTATTTCAACAGGTTCAATTTAACCTGCTGATTATCAACTGGTGTCAAATACTTAACTCTTGTTGATAAAGATATACAAAAAAGACATTTAGCAATTGAATCATTTCATATTTGTACAGGTTAGCTAAAAAAACACCCGACCACATAAGAGAGCTTAAATGCATTATTTGGCTTCCATCACATTAGATTCAAGCGTCACAAACTTTCGTTACTCGTTACGTCGAGAATAGTTGTGGTAGAGTTAAGCAAAATAAAGTAAAGCAAGCCATGTTTGAAGTGCCTTCAAACGCTTGCTGGGTCACCCAGACCCGATAAGCTTTCACTTCGTTCTGCATATAACAATGTAACAGTTGGGGGTGAACATTATTTACCCGTTAGGTATTTGCCCCAATTTATTTAGAGGCACTCAAAATTTATTTTTCGGTACTACCGAAATACTTGTGTAATACCTTTTTTTTCTGACCGGAGATTTGCTGCCTAAACATTTAGATATGGCAAGGCCAAAGATTGTTCCCGAACAAAAAAGAATTTACAGGTACGTGATCAGGCTCAATGAAAAAGAGCAGCAAAAATTTATGGCAGCTGTCGAAGTTTCAGGGGTCGAAGTTTACAAGCTGTTACGTACAAAACTATTGACAGGACGCTTTCCCGAAGCGAAGATTGCGCGTATTGACTTAGGCCTTTATCTCGAATTAAAAATGATCGGCGTAAATGTCAACCAAATTGCAAAACAAGTTAACGCCGGAAAACTGCCGTTTGAGATAAGGAAGATCTTATTGCAATTGCAGGAACAGCAACACCTCATCATTAAGGTTTTACTCCATGATCGCGATTCAGAAGATAGGTAAAAGCTTTATGGGTGCCTTTAGTTATAACGTAAAGAAAATGGCGCATCCTGAGATGCGTTTAAGGGCAGAATTATTGGAAACTAACTTTTCCTCAATGGATATTTTACAAGTCAGGAAAGAAGTAGAACTACTTAGAAGCCTGAAGCCTAATCTGAACAGGTATGTATACCATACCAGCCTTAACTTTCCAAAAGATGAAAATTTTGATAATAAAACCTTGGTAAACATTGCTAACGATTATTTAAAAGCACAGGGCTTTACCAATAACCAATATATGATCTTTCGCCACCACGATGCGGATCATCCCCACATTCACCTATTGGTTAACCGGATCAGCTTTGATGGCAGTGTAGTTTCTGACAGTAATAATTATAAGAAAAGCGAGGCAATTATCCGCAAAATGGAACAGCAGTATAACCTGGTAGCTGTTGAACCGAGCAGCAGCGTTTCAAGAAAGGCTCCAACAAAGGATGAGATAGAAATGACCGCAAGAACCGGCAAGGCATCTGAAAGAATGGTGTTGCAGGAATTGATGAACAATTTGTTGAAAAGGCCGGGCTTAACTTTACAGGATATGATTGCCCAGGGCGAGCAAATGGGAATTAGTTTTCTTTTCAACCAGGCAACCACGGGCAAGGTGTCAGGCATTAGTTATTTCCACAACGGTTTCAAAGCGAAGGGCCAGGCTTTAGGCAATAGGTACAAATGGGCGGAACTCATTAAAATGATCAACTATGAACAAGTTAGAGACAGCGCAGCAATTAGCGAGGCAAACAGCCGAACGACAGCAAAATACGGAGATCAAACCTCCGCAGGATCATACACCGCCGCCACAGAACAACCCGGATCAGGAACTGGCCTGGTTTCTCCAAACGCTGGAGCAGGTCTACCAGAATACGGTCGAACTGAAATCGGAGTTAGTGATTATAAAGAAAGACCACTGGAAACAGATCAGGGTGCTGATCTGTTGGCTGGTAATACCGCTGACCATCGCGATAGTTGGTTTGGCGATAATAGTGGTATCCAAATAAGTAACGACGAGGATGATGCTAAATACCGCAGGAGAAAAAGAGGCAGGTAGTAAGTAAGTTATAAATGCTTTTAAGTGGCATTGCCTGGCCCCGGCTTTACGCTGTATCTTTTGCAAAGGATGCCGCTGCTATCCGTATCGCGAAAAATTCTAATATTTGGCATGTTTGAAAAGGGCGATTCTCGCCCAATTGTGATAAGGTTTCCTCTAAAAATATATAACCCTAACAAACGCTAAACATGGGAACATCACTTTAACTAATTGTGTTAAATAGTTAAATTGCGCTATGTCTAATCATCTAAACGCAATTGCATGAAATTTCATTATTGTTATATTTTACTTTTTGTATTGTTCCCATGTTTTTCTTACGCCCAGTTTAAACCACATTGCTTAGTACTTAAGGACGCAACCATAATTGACGCCGGGCATCCGGTGCCAGCTACGCACCAAACCTTGGTGATTCAGGAAGGGCGTATTACTAAAGTTTTTCCGACAGGAACAATAGCCATCCCTGATTCAGCTGTAATTATTAACTTAAGCGGTAAGTATTTACTTCCGGGGCTGATCGATAGCCATGTGCATATGGCAACCGATCCAGGCGGTACTGATAACCGTTCGCATACGTTACAAGTATTGCAGCAAATGCTTTACAGTGGTATAACCACTGTCAGGGATATGGCAGGCGATGCAAGGGTACTCGCCGAGCTCGCCCGCAGTGCTAACGAAGGCGAAATTACAGCGCCCGGAATCTATTATTCTGCATTAATGGCAGGTACCGTATTCTTTAGTGATCCGAGAACACACTCATCTACAAAAGGCGGCACAGCTGGCAACATGTCTTATATGAAAGCAATATCGGACACAACAAATATTTTACTGGCGGTTGCTCAGGCCAGAGGAAGTGGTGCATCTGGTATTAAATTATACGCGAATCTTTCTGCCGTGTTAGCCAATAAAATTTTGGACGAAGCAAAAAAGCAAAATATGCCGGTTTGGTCGCATGCCTGGCTACAGGGAGCCCGACCATCTGATCTCGTTAAGGCAGGGTGCATTTCCATTTCACATGCGCCGTTACTGATCTATGAAAAAGTTGATAAAATACCTGCTAATTGGAAGAAAGGCCATTACGACGCTGCTTTCTGGGACAAAACAGTACCCGCACTTGATGAATTGTTCAGCCAGATGAAACAACATCATACCATATTAGACGCCACGTTGCTTACATATAAAAAGTGGGCTATCAGTGATACGTCAATGAAGTGGGACTACGAGATCGCCAAAAGAATCACCGCACGGGCTTACAGGGCAGGTGTCACTATTTGCGCCGGTACCGACGACGACCAGGAACAATTCGTACAGGATGAGATGCGTTTGCTCATTACCGATGCCGGATTCACTATCTTCGACGCAATAGTAGCTGCAACAAAAAACAGCGCCGCTTCATTACACCTGGAAGCTGTTAAAGGAAGTATCAGTCCGGGTATGGATGCCGATTTATTAATCCTTACCCGAAACCCATTGGATAATATAGATAATATAAAATCGGTAGACCTGGTGATCAAAAAAGGTGTAATCTATCAGAAATAACATTTACCTGAGTTGCACTTCGATAACGATTATACTGAATAGTGAAATAATTTATGAGTTTGAATCAAGCGAATAAGTCAATACCGTAAAGATAAGTTTCCTATGCGTTCTCTTGGAACAGGCCTGGGTGCTATCTACAATTTGACAGCTTAGGTTTTAGACTCTTTACTATCCTCCGTTGATTATCTATGAAATACATTTTTATGATCCCGGGTGCTTTTCAAATCATAACACTTAGGTTGAAGCCTCCAACTAGCGAGTGTAAGGAGGCTTTATTTTTCGCAAAAAAAAGGGTAATGTGGTCAAAAATAGTTGGTAGTTAATATGAAAAAAAGGGTTAAATAGGGCTTGTAAATCAGAACAGGAAACATGCGCTGCCGGAGGGCAACTTGTCAGCAATATGATTTTCAACACTAAAGCCAAAGCCGGGAGTTTTCTTCCGGCTTTCTTTTTGGCTGTATGTTCCTATGGCTTAGAAAACTCATTTGCCATTATTCTTAAAATGCAGATACCATTTGACAAAGTTACGCTTGGCTTGAGGACGTAAACCACGATGTATTTCCAATTTTTCTTTGAGATGGCCAAAGAATGATTCAAGTCGATTGGTCGTGTAGGGTATTTGCGGATCGTCGAGGTAATGAAACATATTAGGTATGGCTTTAATGATAAGGCTGGTGGTTTGATGCAGCATTTTATGCCGGTACCAATATCTACCTGTATCCTGATTAAAGGCTTTCTCATTAATGTAGACCTTACTCCGCTCGTACCAGTAGTAGAGATCTGCCAGCCATTGGTTGCATTGCTCATAGGTTTTAAGATAAGTAATGCGCTTGGATAGGTAAAGCAGTTCTTGAGCAACCGGTGC
Organism: Mucilaginibacter gilvus; assembly: GCF_004054195.1. Classification (GTDB taxonomy): domain Bacteria; phylum Bacteroidota; class Bacteroidia; order Sphingobacteriales; family Sphingobacteriaceae; genus Mucilaginibacter; species Mucilaginibacter gilvus. The sequence goes on from NZ_SBIW01000002.1 coordinate 4,820, forward strand.
TTTAGGACACATGGTAAGCCAGGTTTGGCTTTGACGTTTGATATGCACTAAGCAGCGTTGGGTAAGCACGTGAGGATAAACTTTACGAATAGCTTTTAACAACGCTTTGTGGCCGTCACAGGTAATGCTTGCTATATCAACACCAAGTATTTTAAGGTTTTCCAGATCTTCCCGCATTTGCTCATAACGCTCCTGGTCGGTCATTCGATAAAGCTGTGTGTAACGAATATTATGATCGTAATATACGAACCAGACAGAGGTCATTTGGAAAGTAAGTAGCATCGATCAACAGGTGCGCTTTCACCTTACTTTTAATGGCCACTTCCGGGGCCTGCTCCAAGTAATGCTTAAACAAGCGCTGCAGGCTACTTTGTGATAATCCGCTATCACGAACAAGGTATTTATAAACCTGACGCTCAATGATCCATTTCTCAAACCAAACAAATTGATTATTATAGCCGACCTCAGGATTTGTTCGGGTGAACATTATCCCACAACATTTGCACTTAAATCGCTGCTTACCGAGTTGTTTACCCCAGCCAATAACTGCTAGGCTGCCACAGGCCCAACACGCGTTTTTTTAACACTTTTCATAAACGAAAAAAGTCAATTGAAATCACTTTCAATTGACTATATATATTTATCTAATAATCAATAGGATTAGATAGGTTTCAACAACTATTTTTGACCACATTATCAAAAAAAGAGCACCTGCTCAAGTGCTCATAACATAATTAACTATTAAAAATTAGTGAATTATTTATTTTTAAGAATTTCTACCTTCTCTCGCTCACTTACAAGCAATCGTTCGTATAACTCAATGACCTTTTCTATTGGATTAAAAGTACATCCAAACGCATTGTAAGCCCCATTATTAAAACTGTTATCGTTAAATGTGTTAAAGTAATTGATAATAGCCTCATCATTGAAATTCTTTATAGCCTCTTTAGTAATGCCTAACACTTTAGCAATTTTATCCAACGCTTCATCCTCTACATCTACACTTTGCTCAATTTTTGAAATAGCTTGCTGGCTTATCCCAAGCGCTGTAGCAAGAGTTTCCTGCTTCATTCCGCGCAATTCCCGGATTTTACTAATCTTTCTGCCGATATGTATAGTAGGTTCGTTCATAGGTCTAAAGTATTATAAAATGTAAATGTAACAAACAACAGTGCCATTGTAAAATACAATTTGATATGGTTCGGTACGGTTAGAGCATGCTCGTACTTTGGATGACAGGTTAATACAGGCCTGTTTAATCTTGCAATCATGGTAAGCAATAAAAATGATGATAACACAATCCTTAATCTTAAGCCTGCTGAAATAATTACCCCCTTTATTGTAATCGCTGATTTCTTCGACGTTGACAGTTTGCCCGGTCACCTGGAAAGGTTGCAAACATGGCGTAAGTGCATATTAGAAGATCAATACTTTAAAGGCGATAAGGGAAGCCCTTCCGAATTGCTCAATTTCTACAAGCTTAATGTTTGCCTGCTTGAAGCGGCTTATTTGCTAAAAAGTAAAACAGATCCGCTAATTAATGAAAACGCTGATACTTACTTTGTCTTTAGACAAATCTACCAAGACTACAACCTTTCTGCCTATCAGGTAATTTTGTATCAATGGCTTGAGTTTGGATTATCTGCCAGTGCTGCCAATGAGTTCATAGGCACAATTGATTTAATTCGGGTGTATGAAAACCTACAAAAACTTTACAATGCGGCATGGGAAATCCATCGGCAATCTGCCAGTGTATCTTCACTTCAAATAAAAGATTTAATTGAGCAGGGCGAAGAACATTCGTTAGACAGTCGCGGCGTAAACCTGTACAATCTAAATGCGGCACTTGAGAGCAATCAGCAGGAAACGATTAGCGGCCTTGTGGCAAAAATTAAGTATAAAGTCAATTCTGTACAGGCAGTGATTCATTTGGGTACTGCACCAAATGATAAAATATACCTGCTGGTACTTACAGCTAATGGTGAACAACGGTTAGCCCAAAGCCTTGCAGGTATGATAGAAGACAGTTGCAGGGAAACAGCAAACGTAGTAGCCTTAGTACATCATGCCTCTGCACTGTTTACGGGGTTAAAGCGGGGTAACCTGTTTTTCAATACCGCTTTAAGCCGAAATGCAGTTTACTTATCAGGGGAGTTACTATTGCCTGTCACCATGCCTTTATCTGCCATCCAACATAATACAACATCATCGCAATGGCAACACTGGCACCGGTTGGGATTAGACTTTTACAACGGTGCAAAATATCATTTGCAACAAGGAGCAGATAACGCTGCGCTCTTTTGCCTGCACCAATGCGCGGAATGTATTTTGGTCGCTTTAGTAAGGGCAGTACTCAATTATGACATCAATAACCATAACCTGTCACGGTTATTGACCATTACCGAAATGTTCACCGCTGATCTTGTTATGGTGTTTAAGCTAAATGAACCGGGAAATTTGATGCTGTTTAACGAACTTAAACATGCTTATGTGAATGTCAGGTATAAAGATAGTTACAAGGCTGAGCGAAGCAATGTAAGAGCGTTGTTAGGTACTGTAAAACAATTATTGAATGTAGCTGAAAGGGTTTATGAGCAACATATGCTTGTAAGTAGCTTGTAATTATTCTTTGGAGTAATGCAGCTGCGGCAAGCGGCTCATTACATCACGCGTATGCACGCTATATTCATTCGCCGCCAGCCTCGCTGCGAAAGCAGGAGTAACTCCTGCCTCGTTACACCTGCAAAATTAAGAGCTGACTGAAAAGAAAAAAGTGACAAATCCTATAACCATAGCTTGTAATTTATTAGATAAACGAATAAAGAAAGCTGGGATGATTCCCTATCGTTGCATTACACCGCACGCACAAAATTAGCCCAGCCCCAAAATTGTAAAGGGCATGTAAATGGCGATTGTGGTTTTGGAGTTTTTACGCCACCCTTGACTATTTAACGGCTTAGCACTCCCGGTTGTTTAAGCGGAGCAATGGTTACCTATGTTTAAGAGCCGTAACTGACTTTATTATTCGGTACTACCGAGAAGCTTGTCAAGTAAGGCCGTCCGTTGACACGATTTTGCCGCTTAATCTCGGCGGCATGCTTAACAATTCAGGACGGAAGCGAAATATCACTACTCAAAGAGCAATGGAAATATTGAAGAAAAGGGGCGTGGAAATAAGTGAAAAAAAAGCTGAAGAAGTCTTGCAAATCATGTATTTTTTAGCTAAATTCATTGTAAATCAGGAGATTAAAAAATGAAAGTTGCAGATATATATATCCGTGTAAGTACCGATGAACAAGCCGACAAGGGTTATTCCCAAAGAAGCCAGGAAGAGGTTTTAAGGCGTTATTGCGAGATCAATAACATTAGCATCCGAAAAACCATTTTTGAAGACCACTCTGCCAAAACCTTCATCAGGCCGCAATGGCAGGGCTTGTTGCTTAACCTTAGAAAGCAACGGGGTAAAGTTGACCTGGTACTGTTCACCAAGTGGGACAGGTTCAGCCGTAATGCACCCGATGCTTACCAAATGATCAATACCCTGAAAATATTGGGTGTGGAACCGCAGGCAATAGAACAGCCCTTAGATATGGAGGTTCCTGAAAATAAGATGATGCTGGCCATCTACCTGACCGCTCCAGAAATTGAGAACGACCGCAGGGCATTGAATACCTTTTACGGTTTGCGTCGTGCAAGAAAAGAAGGACGTTGGGTATCACACGCGCCAATGGGTTATGTAAACCGGCATGATATATCCGGCAAGAAATTCATTGCCATTGACCCGCCGCAGGCTAAGATCATTCAATGGGCTTTTAAAGAAGTATCCAAAAGCATTTACTCTATTCAGCAGGTTTATGAAAAGGCTGCGGAGATGGGTTTGAGATGCAAACGCAACAACTTTTACGTCGCCATCCGCAACCCGGTTTATTGCGGAAAAATCCTGATCGTTAAATATAAGGATGAAGCCGCCCATACTGTCAATGGCTTGCATGAAGGCATTATCTCTGAAAGCCTTTTTTATGATGTACAGGACGTTCTAAGCGGCAAAAAGAAGGTCGAGAAAACTAAAGTCCTTTCGCCGGATATGTTGCCGCTACGCGGCTTTATCAGGTGTTCTAAGTGCAGCCGTGTGCTATGTGGCAGCGCATCTAAAGGCCGTAATGGTTATTACTACTATTACCATTGCTCATCTGCCTGTGGATGCAGGTATAAGGCTGAGGACGTTAACAGAGCATTTGACGAGGTAATAGAGGAATTTACGATAGATGAAAATTATGCAGAACTGTTTACAGAAGTTATCGCTGATACCTACAAAAGCCAAAATACAACGCAATTAATATCCCGCTCTGAACTCCTTAAAGAGATCAACGACCTGAACAGCCGTATTGCTAAAGCAAGGGAGTTACTTCTGAACGGGGACATTGACGGCGCGGATTACAAGACCATCAAGTCTGAAAATGAATATAAGATAAACGTATTGGAAGCGAAGTTAGCAGAGGCGGCAGCAGTTAATTCTAAAGCTGAAAACATAGAACCGATACTGAGGAGGGCAATCACCAATTTGACGCAGCTGAATAGAATCTATTCAAAATCAACAATTTCTGAAAAGCGGGAATTAATTGGTTCGATGTACCCCCAAAAATTCACTTTCGAGGAATTGCAACATCGAACCGCTTTTACAAGTGAATTATATTCTTTTATATACTTGATTAACAGTAAAATAGCTGGTAAAAAAGAAGGGCAAGCGACCAATTTTTCGTGCTTGCCCATTCTGGCTCCTGAGCCTGGACTCGAACCAGGGACCCTCTGATTAACAGTCAATTATAGGCAATTATTGATGCTTTGCAGTTCTTTGTTATATATTGATTATCAATATTTTATGAAATAATCCAATCTTGTAATTTAGTGCTTTTTTGTAATTTTTTGCCCTTTTTTCTGCAAATTTTCTGCAAATAATCGAGTGATTATCATTATATTTGTATTAAGCAATTAATTAATAATCAACTACTTATTTTAGTATGCCAGATTTAATTGATTGTTTTATTCTGCAAATTTATTCATTTTAATCGTATTTATTATGAAAGCTGAAGTTTCACTATATCTCGACACAAGGCGGGCACTAAAAAATGGCACATTTCCATTAAAACTACATGTTTACTTTACCGCCAAAATGGAGCGATGGTATGGCACAGATTACAAGTTAAGCAAAGAAGCTTTTGAACAGTCTTATTTGGCTACCAAGCCAAGAGGGGAAAACAAAGACCTCAAAATTGAACTGGATGCCATTATACAAAAAGCCGCTGACCTGGCTAAAGATTTAGGCGACAGCTTTACTTTTGAAAAGTTTGAGCGTAAGATGTTCCGTACAAAAGCCAGTGCCAATAATGTAATCGAGCATTTCGCGGCCTATGTGAAAGTGTTGGACAAAAACGAGCAGATCGGAACAGCGTCGAGTTATGATTGCAGCATTAAATCTATTACGGCTTACTTAAGTGAGGGTAAAAAAAATCCGGTTACACATATTCCTTTTACCGCCCTTTCAGCAGACGTTTTAAATAAATATGAGCAATGGATGGTTTCCAAAAACAATTCCAAAACTACCGTTGGTATTTATATGCGGAATTTAAGGGCGATCTTTAATAAGGCGATTACCGCCGGGGATATCTCACCCGAACTTTATCCTTTTAAAGCATATAAAATCCCTAACGGCAAAAATGTAAAAAAGGCATTAGAAACTCATGATCTTAACGCTCTTTACACTGCGGATGTCACTAACGATAGCTTTATGGAAAAGGCCCGGGACTTTTGGTTTTTCAGCTACCAGTGCAACGGCATGAATTTCAGGGATATTGCTGAATTAAAGTTTAAAGATATCCATGATACGTACTTTTCATTTTTAAGGCATAAGACAAAAAACACCACTAAGGAAGACCCAACGCCTATCGTTGTCCCTTTAACCAGCCATATCAAAGCGTTTATTAAAAAGTACGCTAATGAAAAAGGCAAGCCCAATGACTATGTGTTTCCTATATTCCAAACAAGCATGTCAGCCAAAGAGCGGCACAAGGTCAACCAAAATTTTATCCGCTTCGTTAACCAGCACATGCAAAAGCTGGTTGATCAGTTAGGCCTATCATTTAAATTAGGCACGATGGTAGCACGTCACTCGTTCACTACACAGGCCACCCGTACGATGGGGCTGGAATTTGCACAGGAAGCTTTGGGACACACCACAATGAACACGACACAAAATTACTGGAAAGGCTTTGAAAAGGATGCCAAAAAGAGCATGGCGGAAAAGCTTATGGAGTTTACAACAATTAAAACGACAGCAGATCAAGAGGCCATTCAGGAAGCCTCTTGATGGCAAGCAATGCTTTATGTTTCTATTAACGTGCGGCTTCTTAGGGCGGTTTTGACCTTGTTGTTAAATTCATCCCCTGGCCTGAATGCCGGAATGTAGCTTTCCGGTATTTGTACAGCCGTGTTCTTCGTGATATTCCTGCCGATCTTAGCCGCTCTCTTCTTCACTAAGGAAAGTGCCAAAGCCACGGACAAACACATCCTCGTGGTTTTCCAGAGATGTATTAATTACCTTAAAAAAGCCCCCTACAATGGCTTTCGTTTGCTCCTTGTCTATTCCTGTTTTAGCGGCTATCGCTTCGATCACTTCTGCTTTAGTCATATCTTGCATGTATTGAGGTATGGCTATCCATTTAAAAGGCCAACAACTGCAAATATAAAAATAACGGATTTACCGGCAAACCAGACCAACCTGAACGGCTGTACAGGCGGACATTCCCGCATTGCAAGCCAATGACGCACACCATCCCATTTTCACCGCTTAAGCAACCAACAGCGCGTAGCCGGGTAAAGTGTCAAGGCTGGGCGGGGCCGCTGAAAGCGAACAACTCCCGCCCGCTCTGTATAGCCTTGACGGTTTATCCCGGCGTGGGCTATCTTCGCGACCGTGGTGTAATTGGGTATTTATTCACGAGCAAGGGGAAAGGGCACAGTCGGTTATGAGCGCAGCGAATTTCCGTGTTGCCGTGCAAGGTGAGGCGGGCGGTATCAGGTCACCCGCTCTATCGCGGGTGTCCTGTAGCCGCTGGCCGCAGCCGGGGGATTGTCTGTACAGAGCACATGAGATAATAGGCAGTTGCCATTAATTACTTTAACACTGAAAAAAACCGCTTGCCGCAGCTACTTCTTTTTTTCACCAGGCTAACCCTGATTTTAGAACATCATAATCATAGCCTGTCCTATTCCCAGGTTTATCTGCAAAAAATACAGGATAGAATTCAGCAAGCCCCTTCAAAAGGTCCTCGTTAAATTCTGCAAAATCCTCCTTTAATACTGTGATCTTATTTTTGTTATCAAGCATCCAATTAAGCAAACGATCATCCTGAAGGCTGTTCATCATATAACAATTGCCTGTCTGTCCATCATGAATAAAAAAATGCGGTTTATGTTCTACCGAAATCACTTGGCTACCAACAATCACGTCTACCGAAAGACTAAAGCGGTCTTTGTGAAAGGTTAACATGAATGACAGCGAAGGTTGTTCTAAACTGTATCTTGATGCTTGCATGAAATATTTAGTTGGTTTTTCTCTTAAATATCTAAGCCAGTATAAAAGATAGGTTTGGTTGTAAGGGAAATCAACAAGCAACGGCAACGCTTTTTGCCATAGTTTAAATATGGTTGCTTTCGCCTCGTTCCAAACCTGCCAGTCCCGAGATTCATTTTTATAAAAAAGGGGCCGCATAGTCTCATACATGGTTTTACTTATCGAATTTAATTGTTGTTGGGATGGGTGATCGCCGCTTGGGTTTGGTTCTTTATCGGGAAGACAAAAATTTGAAAAGGCAACTAATTTCAAACCGCTCCTGTCGGTCTTGCCATGAAATGGAATAAGTAATGGGTAGTGGCGATCACGGTAAATGTCAGGTGCAAAACATAAAGCATAAGCATATACGAAACTCTCTCCGGCTTTTATTGAGAGTGTATTATCGATTTGCTCTTGTAATTTAGGGAAGCTTGATTTGCCGAACCCGATCAGGCTCCGATAAAAACTACCATACGCCGGTTTAGCCTCTACGTTAATATTTTGGCCCGATACATGTATGTTAAGAAATTTTCGGCTTGTTTCCTCGTTGTAAAAATTCGGCCAATACAATTTCTGACAATCAAATGTCTGGCTTAGCCAGGTTAGATTAAACAGGCCGATAAACGCGTGAAAACAGAGTTTTTCTTCCGGCATCCCGCATGTACAGGCAATATGCAATTCCTTTTTTTCAACATGTAGGTACAAGTAGTATATTGAACCATCGTTTAACTTCAGTTTTACCGTAGCTATACCTCTCTCAAAACTTAGAAACTCATCTTGGTTACCCATGTAAACTTTGCGCCCTTTGGGCTGCTCAAAATGCCTATATAACTCATCGCGGGTCAATAGCTGACCGGGCTGTGTTAAGGGTATTGGGTAAAAGAATAAGTCGGCTGGAATAATGGCAGCCTCTTTTTTTATTTTTTTGCCAGTCATAGTCAGTCCTTTTCTTCATTTACGGTGTAGAAATTTTCAATTACATCTTCGCCGACCTTTGTGCGCAAGGCATTAATCCAATCAAGACAAAGGTTTTCAGCTAAATTCACGAAGGCATCAACCCGTTCCAATATTTTGATAGCAATATCTTTATCAACTCTAAAATCTTCCGCATACCGGGTGTCTCCATAGCTTTCGCGAAGTATCTTGAATAATTTAACGGATTCATTATCATTCGCTAAAAACAGCTCTGCGGGTTCATCAGAGAAACATTTACAGAGGTTTAAAAGCCGGGTCAGGTTATGCAAATCGATCCGGTACCCCATGTGAACTTTAATAAGTGCGATACAAGCTTGTTCGACAGCCTGATGAAGCATGAAAACACCGTTTTCAGGGTATTCCTCAATACGAATACAATTAGTCGCACTATATAAAAAGCCGGTGGACATTTTTATATGATCATGAAAACGCTTTTCTGCTTTCTGAAGAGTATCAGCCGGGGTTAGCGTTGGAAACACCACATCAAGGTGGTTGATCTTATCATGGTACATTTCCAGGCCGCCTAAACATGCTGCGATAAAAAATCTACTGCCTTGCGTCACGGCGCTACGAACACTTTCGATGCCATGCGATATAGCCGTCACCTTAAAGCTCTTATAATGTGTGTTGATGTAATCTTGTATTTCATGTTCTACTCTTTCGCTGCCTTTGGTAATAAATAGAAAAAAGAAATGTAGGTCAATATAAGAGGGAAACTCGCCGAACTTGCTGAAGTTGTTAGATATTATCCCTTTATGGGCAAAACAAAAAACATGCGTTAGATGAAATTTTTGAGCGAGTAATTCAAATAAAGCAGACATTTCTTTAGATTGTTCTTCCGACATATAGTAGTCGGAGACAATTTCCTCTAACGGAAATTTTTGATCTATGACTTCTTTAAGCATTTGTACTCTCTCACGTTCTGCTTGCAGTAGTCGTTTATATAACGATTCAGTTAGGTTATCTGAACCCACACTTATGTTGGAGACGGTCAAACCGTCGGTATCCATACCGGAAATATTTAATACCAGTCTTCCACCTGAAAAATTAATGACGTTCATATTTTTGAATTTTGATTAAAGATTTAATCAAAATTCACCGGTCTTAGCTGTGTACCGAACTTAAACGGTGCGTTTTTTACTCATAAGCGTGTTATCTTTACCAATATAAAATCTTTGTATATTTGGTCATGGAAACATCTGCTAAACCATCAAACAATCATATAGGTAGGAAAATCGGTCGTATTCGCGAAATGCGGGGCATCAAACAGGAAGCGCTTGCTGTTGAATTAGGCGTAAGCCAACAGACTGTTTCACGTATGGAGCAAAGCGAAACTATAGAGGATGAGGTTTTAGAAAAAGTTGCCAAGGTACTTGGCGTTCCTGCGGAAGCTATAAAAAATTTCAGCGAAGACGCTGTAATCAATATAATCGCAAGTACTGTTAATAATCACGATCAGTCGGCATCTGTTTTCTTTTATCCAACATTCAATCCAATTGATAAGATTATGGAGTTAGTTGAAGAAAATAAAAAACTTTATGAACGTTTATTGGCCAGTGAAAAAGAAAAAATTGAGCTTTTAAAAGACAAGAAATAGCTTTATTAAATATACTAAACAAAAATGCCAGATTTAAAACCGGCATTTCGTTTTATGTATTAGGTGTTATTTCTTTTTTTGACCAGGTAATCCCACCCGTTTAAGGGTTTGCGTGGCTTCCTCTAATTTTTTGATAAAGAATGGGTCGTTGGCGTGGCTTTTAACATTATCGCTAACGATCCCGGGCCCAAAACCTTTTATAGTTTTTATTTTTTTTTCTACAGTAGGCATACTTACTCCTTTCATATCGTAATATTCAAATATAATTAATTAACTTCTGTTTCACCAAAAACGCTTCGTAATTGATCGTGTTGGGCTTAAACACATGCCAGGCATCATCTTTCAAGCCATATACATCAAAATCCTTGCTAATTTCATCCCACAAACCCGCTATTCCAATCTGATATAGCCTCGTACGTGCAAAGGTGCTTCCCTTTGCATAAATATAATGATTGCCATAATGATTGCAAAACTCGACAATAGTGTTCGCCACTGTTGCCAAAACTATATCCCTGTCTTCGTTATTACTTACTACAACATCATCTGTTTCCCCTGAATTAAGGTCTTGATCGCCAAATCCTAAATTATAAATTGGCGGTTCGGAATTGGGGATTTTTGTAAACATGACGATTTTTTTAATCCGTCCTTTTGGCCCGTCACTATAAAATTCATAGTCTTGAAAGTCATTACTTTTATTATATGGATAACGTTCTAAATTCATGGCATTACAGTCAAGAAATAATCAGTTTTCAAAAATAGTAAATTGTATTAGTCGTGTAGCCGATAAATTGCTTGGTATGCTTTTCACTTCCTTTCGATTTTTCAAGTTATCAATTCATGGCTTGCCCCTCATTTTCTTTAGACTGTCCGCTTCCCTTTCCAGTTGCTTAATCCGTAATTCCGTTGTCTGTATTTCCAAATACCGGGCGATGCTGTCTGTACGGTAGCCGTTGATCGCTGATATATTCAGACTGTCCAGTTGGTTCTGTAATTTCTGCTTTTTAGTGCTATCTGCTATTAAGTAGTTCCAGTACCAGGCTGTACGATAGCGGGTATTTAAGCTGTCCTTATACCAGCTACGGAAGCCGAACCAACTAACGAGGCCGACTACGATAGCCAAAGCTATTAAGTACATGCTGCGCTTAGCCATGATCTTTAAAAAGCCATGCCCGGCGTCCTCTGGCAATACCAAAATCCTGTTTTTAGAAAATAGCTCATTCAATACCTGAATGACGGCTATTCTCGTGGTCGTCATTCCCTCACTGGCAATTTTGGAAATGGGTAAAATACTTGGTGCGGGTACGGTGACCTCAATCTTCTGGTATTTCTGTTCAAAGCTGCTGATCAGTTTTTTAGTATGATCATCCTTTTCTGCAATAAGTGCATTTTTTTGATCGATCTGCTGCTGTTGTTCTTTGATAAAATTTTTGATCTCCTTTAAATCAGTTGCGTGCTCATTCAACACGGATGTTAAAGTTATCTCATCTATTGGAGTTTCGTCGTTTGGTTTCATGGTGACATGATTAATTCGTTCATAAAATTTGTTTACTGTTAATTTTACATCGTTACCGGCCTATGCTTGAGGTATGTTGATGTACTTGCTGCTTTTCCTTTTCCTTCTGTTGTGGTTTCTTTAATTCCTCCTGCTGCTTTTGTAATAACTGGGCCTGCCTGTTTTGTTCCTGCTGCTGACGTAAAAGCTGTTCCTGTTGTATCTTCTTCTCAATATCCATCATGGCGTAGCCGACCTGGCTCCCCTTAAAGCGAACGTGCTGCGCGTCGGTAAAAGCGATACCCCGGCCTAATTCTACTTTGTAGCCTCGTTGCTCCATGTATTGCTTGACCTGTTGCACATTGTTACTTTGTTTGACCGCTACTTGCAGGTGCTTTTTTAAAGCTTCCTTGCGGTTGTCAAACCGCTGGCCTCGTGCAACTCTTTGCTCCGGCTTTAAAAACTTATTCGGACTTAACACTTTTTCTATGTTGTATTCCAGTTCCATTTTCCGGGCAAACTCGGCGACATGCTTATAGCTGTTGCTGTCACTGGCTGTTTTGCCGTCAAATCCGATGCGGTTGGCAACGATATGCAAATGCTCATGATCGGTATCTTTGTGCGCTACCACCACATACTGGTGATCTTTAAAATCAAATTTTTCGGCCAGCTTTTCCACGATGTCGATCTTATCCTGCAAGCCTAACTTCCCTGCATCGCTATGGGCGAAGCTTAACGAAAAGTGAAACACCGGCTTTGATTGATCAGGGTTTAGCTTTGCCACTTCGATCATTTCCCGCACCAGTTCCAAACGGGTGCCGAAGCATTGGTTATAAGCGAAGACTTCGACCTGCTTCTTCTCCAGTTCCTGCATTTGCAATTCCTTGCTTTCCTGCCGCCTGCCCTCAAAAAGATAGTGCAGCACACCCCGGAAACTCTTACCTGTGCCGACTTTACCGATCATGATACGTACGTGTTAATGTTCTTTACTAATCCCCGCAGGCTTCGTACATCCTGATCCAGCAACGCTCTTTCCATTGCGTTTAAGTCATCGCCTCGATTGCGACGCTTCGCGATCTGGTTGAGGTTGGCGGCGATATGATTGAGCGTACCACGCATTTCCAAAACCGGCTTAGGCAGGGTCTTGACCCTGAACTCTATCCGCGTATTCAATCCCAGGTTCCGCAGGAAAACGGATGCGTTCATGCCTACGCGCTTCGCGTTGGCTTCGATGATTTTTTTCTCAATGAGCGTACACATGACGCTCACACTACTGCGCCGTTTATGCGGTACGCTTGGACGGCCGCCCCGGTTCGCCCGGCCCGCCGGAGCCTGAGCTTTGGTACCTATTGTCTTTTCAACTGCACTTTTCATAAGCTTCAATTCGTTAAAAAATCCTCAAAAAAATCCCCCCGAATGCGATAGCATGAGCGGGGGCCAGCGAGTTTCGGCAGGGCCGAAACATAGCTGGCTCCGCTTACAGGCCAAGGGCCTTTTCCGCTCCCGGCTGTATCGCTACGCGATACAGCCGGGAACTGTTGATGCAGCACCAAAGGTGCTGCCCCCGCCAAAAGCGGCCTGCCGCTTTCGCGGTTCTCCGAGAATCGCTGTAGCGATTCTCGGGCTGTATAAATAGTGGCACCAGAGGTGCCGCTGTTATCTCCGGCGACCTGTCGCCGGTTTGTTTTACACCCGCCTGCGGGTGTCGGGCTTTCAGCATACCGTTCACGGTATTGCTATCTGCTCGCTTCTTTTTTTCCAATGGGCACCATTGGTGCCTTATCGATACGCCACCATCAAGGCGGGTGTATCGGTCTGCGTTCAAAAAGCCGTTGGCTTTTTGACAGGCTTAAGATCGCCTTTAAAGGGATTGATTCAATGGCCTTGCCATTGATGAACCAAGCGGGCTTAATGCGCTCCATCGGCTTTAAAATGCTTAGCTTTTTTACTGCTGGTTGTCAGATGCTGCAGGGCTTCTTCCCTGATTTCGTCTGCGGTCTTCTTCCGGCCTGACTTGATCCACTCGTTGAGTTCCGAGCGGTAGAAATACAGACGCTTACCGCGCTTATGAGCAGGGAGTTCTTTACGGCATACTTTGCTGTAAACAGTCGGAACAGCAAGGTCTAAAAATTTTGCAGTCCGGATAACAGGCATAATTTCGTCCTGCTCCGGCGACTGTTCTTGTCGTTGAAGTAAAAGCTGTTCTATGGTCTCCAGCTTTTCTTGCATCTTAGTTACCGCCTCGGGTAACTGGTCAAAGGTGAGTGTATCTTTCATTGCGCATTAATTTTGTTTAATGCTGCAATGGTAGGGGCTTGGTTTGCAGGGTTACAAGTAGGTAAGCGGTAACCCTGCACCTACCCCCTCATTTTTTTGCTATTTTTTGTTGCTGGGAGCGGGCAGAATAAAAAACGTGTCTTCCTTTCGTTCGATTTTAAGGATGGGGGATTTGCAGGGACGGCCTTTAGTGGACATCAGCCCATTGAGGTAACCCTCGGGTAATTCCCTGGGTTCGGATTGTGGGGACAGGTATAAAAATTTCGGTGCTATCCATCTTTCGAGGTCGCTCATACGGCAGCCTACAATCAGATTGGCTTCTTTGAGTTGTTTAAAGGCATCGGCCAGTTGAGTAGCGGAACCCCTGAATAACAAAGGCGTTACAGGGGCTTCGTCGTGTAACAATAATTCTTCCAGCACGGCATGATCTTCCGGAGCAAAATAGGTTTTTAATAAATTAAATAGTTGGCCGGCTACCCCCTCCTTAAAAGTCGGATAGTAACCCACTATTTTAGCAGTAGTTAACTGTTCTACGTTTAGTCCAGGATCGACGGCTGTTTCCGGCACGGATGGTGTTTCGGATTTAGGAGTGATTACTGTTACGTCAGTGGTTTCAGACTTTTCCGATTCTGCTTCCTTTTTTTTTCTTTCAGCATCCAGCCATTCTTTAAATTCAGCTTCTGATCTTTTGGGCTTAATGGCTGTTGCAGTTGCATTAATTAGTTCCATTAAGAACTTTTCCCGAAGCTTGACCGATTCGCCCAAGTCTTCACCGAATTTACCGCTTACCTCAATATTCGCGTTGGTGGATTGCAGACCGTTGACAATAAATAAATATTCCAGCCGGACGGAAATAATAAAAGAACGGTTATAAACCCGTACCATCTCGGAATAGTGATCATGGTAGTAATTCCAAAACTCTTTGAAGCGGTTACGGACTTTATCCAGTTCGGTTAATTGTAGTTGGATACGTTCTTTGTCTAAGGTCAACAGGTCAATAAAGGCCATGTCTTTCAATACCCTTAATTCGCTCCTGTAAGAAAAGGAATCGTAATACGGTGTTTGGTGGGTCAGGTCGTAGGTTTTGACATGCTTCTTTTCATCTGTTCCCCAATCCATATAAATTTCGTCTTCAATAATCCGTAAGTCGAAAATTTGGATGCGGGTTAAAAACTCTTTTAAGTGCTGCATAGGCGGGCAGATTTATAAACTCAAATTTAAACATTATAATCCTACCATAAAAAAGCGAAATGGCTCTGGATATATCTAAATAAACATCTAATATATCCGCCCCAAACTATTATTTAGATTATTCCCGGATTTGTGTTTTATAGTCCTTGACCCTTAAATAAAAAAAGCTGAGCCCGGCCAGGCTAAGCAGGCCCAGAAACAATCCTGCCAAAACGTCTGTGAACCAATGAGCTCCCAAATAGACGCGGGAAACCGGAACGGTGAAAAGGAGAAAAATAGAAACGAAGGAAATAAGGATGCGTAATTTTTTGTTTAAATCATCCAACCTGTGCATGAGCAGGAGAAGAAAGCCGAAAAATACCGTGTAAAACAATACGTGGCCACTAGGGAAACTTTGCTGTTGTGTTTTTTCGATGACCCTCACCAAAGAAGGAAGAGGGCGTGGACGGTTAACCAGCAGCTTGACCAAGGTGCTAACCAGCCCCGAAAGGCCAGTTAGCACGATGAATAAAGCTTCTTTTTTATAGCTATATATTAAGAACAGCAAAGCTGTACCTCCAATGAGTATGGCTAAACCCGGTATGTCCCCAAACCAGCTAATGAACTTCATGGCATGGTCAAGAAGGAGGTTATGGTGTTCCTGCACTTCCTCTGAAAATTCACGGTCGATCATGGGTAATGGGTCAACAAAGACCAATGCAGTAAGTAATAGGAAGCCAGTAGTAATTGCCCCTGAAAGATACCAAACAAAGTTTTTTTTCAATGCTTAATCCTTTTTTACAAACCTGCCATTCTCATCAAAGATCAGGTCGCCGCCTTTTACCTCGGCTTCGTAGCTGGTTTTGCCTTCGGCATCGGTCACTTTCCCAGCTTCTTTAATTTTGGCACCCTTAAAATGTGCAGCAACATAAGAAGCCACTGCCTCAGGTAATTCAGTTATTGGAATAGCTTTTACGATCTCTACAAATGTTCCTGCCGGGGTGAATGTCACCGAATTATCCTCGCCGGACTTACCTCCCCAATTAGCTTCATAATTCCCCTTCTCTTTTTCCCAACTGACTTTGGCTGCTTCAGGATACTTTTTTGACAAAGCAGTTTTAATGATGGCAGGTACATTTTTCGATTTTAAGTCCTGCGCTTTTACAAAACCTACCATTATTAACAATAGGAATAACATTGCGATCTTTTTCATTTTTATTCCAAGTATACGATAGGAATCTGTGAAAAATTAGTAGGGAACTTGTAGAAAAGCTGGATACTGATTTTTCAAGAAAATTTGCAGTGCAATCGACGTAAATAAAATTTCCTCAAAGAAAGTATCAATAAAATTAATCTTGTGTTACTGACTCTAATTTATCTAAAAAATTTAAATCAGTGGTATAGATTAGAATTTTCCAGAAACTTTTTTAAAATTCAATCAAACCCGTGAATTTAATAGTTTAACTTTTTACCTTTAGGTTGATGGTTATGTGTGCCTTACAGGCAATAACTGATACATTAAAAATTTCACTTGCGATTGCCTAGGCTAAAGGAAGTGGTGCTTCTGGTATCAAAGACAACCGAAGTGTCGATATTTCCGACGACTATGCTATTGACTTTTGGACACTGGAATTGAAAACCACTAAAAGTAAATTGCTGGCCGCCGTCGCTGAAGTTGGAGACGCGTTCAATGCCGTCAAAAAGCAACATAGAAAATAAGGCAGCATTACAAATAATTAAATTTTATGCGGATCACCCAAGGGATTTTCAGCTTGTTTATATAATGCTTCTTCACTTTTAGAAATAATGGGAATCACTGTACTATCCGGAACCGGAGTATTCATGCCATCGTTGATAGGTGGGTTGGTCGTTCTTTTCCGTTTTACTTTCAAGTCTTTATTCTTATCAGTATTTTCTTTGTCTATACTCATCACTTTGTAATTTATTTGTTTGAATAAAGCGGTCTTTTGGGCGCGATGCCTTTGCCAAAATCACTTACAATATTTGTATTGCCATTCTTATGTAAGGTGTCAATAATGATCTCGAAGGAGCCTGCTGCTTAATTAACTGCGTTACTGGCCAGGTTGACCTATACCTGATCGAAGATTTTTAATTGCTTGATTTGATGCTTTAAGGCAACATTTTTCTTTTTTAGGCTTCCTATGGAATTCTTCAGTACGAGTGCTGTCCTTGAATCCATCAACTTTGATGACAGCAGAACGGGATGATTTCTCTTTGGTAGAAGCAAAAAAATGGAAGATTGTTTTATCGGTATCTTTTTTATAGATCAGCTATTGATAGAAACAATTATTGGTCTATTTATTAGGGTTCGTCCCCAATCCGCTGTTATTAAAAGGTTAACTTTATTTATATAAAGTCCATTTAAACAAATGTTTCGTTTGTAAATTAATAATCTTGCGGTTCAGGCGTGCACATTATAGCAGTTTTACTTAATCCCGACACGGCTGTTACTATAACTGTGGATACTAACATTTCATTAATTTATGGTTAGTTCCGTTCGATCATTCTCTTATCTTACAATAAATCGAAACTTATTTCAATAAGTAAGCTTACTACAAAACATGGATAAAGCATTGTACCCCTTAAAATTCGAGCCCATCTATCAATATAGATTATGGGGTGGCAGAAAATTAGCGCATTTATTGTCTAAACCACTGCCAAAGGAGGAACCAATTGGCGAAGCATGGATTTTGAGCGACAGAAAAGACCATGCCAGTAAGGTTACTAATGGAAACTTAAAGGGTTATACCATCACTCAATTGATGAAAGAATTTCCCAAAGAACTAATGGGAATACTTGTTGACCGTTTTGATTATTTTCCTCTTTTGTTAAAATTCTTAGATTGTAAGGAAGTTTTGTCAGTACAGGTTCATCCTTCAGACGATCAAAAAAGCTATATACCTAAAGGTGACACTGGAAAAACGGAAGCCTGGGTGGTTTTAGAAACAGGTAACGATAGCCGCATATATGCCGGGCTAAAAGAAGGCACTGACCAGCAAAATTTACGTGCCGCTATTCAAAACAATTGTGTAGCTGATAGGCTGCATAGTTTTGTACCTAAAGCGGGAGATGCTGTGTTTATTCATTCTGGTACGGTACACACACTTGGGGGAACGGTAGTGTTCGAGGTACAGGAAAATAGTGACGTTACTTTCCGGCTTTACGATTGGGATCGAACTGATCCTAAAACTGGTAAACCACGTGACCTTCAGGTGGATGAGGCGCTTGCCTGTATTGATTTTGAACAGGTTAATATTGGGCCGGCAAAGCCGGTTGTTGATGCTAAACAGTCAAATACCGAAAAATTATTTGATAACGAGCATTTCATATTATGGCGCATGAAATACAAGTCGCTGTTTAAAGTGGGCGTCAATAACGAGCCTACTATTTTAGTTGGTATAGAGGGAACCGGAAATGTGGTATTTAATGCAAAAAATCACGAGATCGGTAAAGGTGACGTGATGCTCTTACCTGCTGAATTAGGAGAATGCGAGATTCAACCCGACGGCCAAATTACTTTGTTGCAAATAGCCATTCCCGGCAAAGATAAAAGCAAAAAATCATGATCCCATTCCAGCTACAACGCATCGGCACCATAATGGAGCCCGAACCGGGCAATGAATTGGAGACCGAAGGGGTACTTAACCCGGCAGCAACCCGTGGACCGGATGGTGCCCTATACCTTTTCCCGCGTTTGGTGGCAAAAAACAATTATTCCCGTATAGGTATAGCGAGAGTGAAATTTAATAAATCCGGGGAGCCTATTGGCGTAGAACGTTTGGGTATAGCGTTACAGCCTGAAGTCAAATACGAAAAACGCCCCAACGGTGGAGGTGGCTGTGAAGATGCAAGGGTAACTTATGTAGAACCTTTAGCGCATTATATCATGACCTATACCGCCTTCGGGCCGGATGGGCCGCGCATTGCTGTGGCCAGGTCAAAAGACCTTTTTAATTGGGAACGCTTAGGGCTGGTAAAGTACCTTTCATATAAGCACGTGGACTTTAATGGCATTAATAATAAAGATGGCAGCGTCTTCCCTTTAGTTATTCCAAGCCCTCACGGACACCCTTCTATCGGTATGTTGCACCGCCCGCTTTTTCCAGGCACAACTCCCGAGGAAACTGTTAAACATAAAAACCGGGAAATAGATTCACATAAGGAGAGTATTTGGATCTCCTATTATAATTTAGGAGAAGACACTACCATCCAATATGCCAAATTCACGTCCAACCATCGCTTAGCTCTTCCGGAACAACCCTGGGAGAATTTGAAAATAGGTGCTGGAGCGCCACCTTTGTTAACCAAACATGGTTGGCTCGTCATGTATCACGGTGTACATGAATTGAAGGGATCAACGGCTGCTAAACCAAAATTATGCTATTCTGCCGGGGTGATGATACTTTCAGAAAAAAATCCGCAGAAAATACTTTATCGTTCACCTAATCCAATATTAGTTCCGGAATTACCGGAGGAAACCATCGGAACTATCGGCAATGTTGTGTTCCCGACAGGTATAGACCGACGCGACGACATTGGTCAACCCAACCGTATCGATGTTTACTATGGGATGGCGGATGACCGGATCGGTGTAGCCAAAATGGAAATTCCAGACACCCTGCCCGGAACTAATGATTGATGATCATACTCCTACTAACCGGACGGGTTTCGAATTGATTTTTTGACTTTTTAATCCGTTATTCCTGGTACAGGTACCGGAATTATAAAATCAACTAATCCCATATCAGCGTGCTTTACATGTTGTTCATAATCTTGCAGACTTTTATGGAGTGCAAGTGCAAATGTTTTATCAAGCTTGTCAATTACAATATTTGCGGTATTTATCTCCTCCCTCAATTTTTCCCGGCTGAGATTATTGAGCGGCGAATATTTATCGACTATATTGTTGAAATTGAGTTTAAAGTTTTTGTATACTTCATCATAATATGGCAAAAGTAGAAACGCTGCGGTGAACGTCTTTAAATGTGCCAGATAAATCGCGTCTGCTTTATCTGGCTTTGAAATTTTATTTCCTTCGCTTGCTGCCAACACCGACACCAAAGCCGGAGCACTAAATAAAAGTAGTCGTTCTTGCTTGTTTAGCTTTTCAAATTGATTTTTCATGTTTTGTAATGTTATTTTGTTACCATTTATCTGTTTGACTTTTTCTTTAAAGCTTCAAATCCCGAAACGACATCAAAAAGTTCTTCGTCGATCATTCTTTGGCGCAAACTCTGGAATTTCTTCCCCAGGTTTTCCAGCATATCACTTATGCTTTTTTCCGCCCGCTGCATCGCTTCCAATCGACTCGCATTTTCTGCCGCCAATGACTCTGTACTTGCCCTAAATACCGAAACGAATAGATAGGCATTGATAAGTGCGCTTAGAGTGGTCACCGTATTGCCAATAACTTCGGGTATAGTATTTGTCGGCCATTGTATAGCCATCAGATCCTGCATCCATTTTTCGTCAAGCGGCAATAACCTTTGCAAAACCGGCTCATAGCTCGACCCGGTTTTGGGCTGATTATGAAATACATAAAACTGCTTTATATTCCTGATTTCACGAATTTCTTCAATTTCGATCAAAAGACTTTGAATTAACGGCGTAACCGCATCAATAGAAACAGGAACAGCGTAAGACTTCGTAATATTAAGCCCTGCGTCTGCTAAAAGCGCCTGGATACGTTCGCCGATTACCCAAATTTCCTTTTTACCGGTAATAACATTCAAAGATTGTTGCACGGAACCGGATAGCAGGTCATTGAACTGGCCTACCAGCCCAAGATCCGATCCGAAGACAATAACACAAACTGTTTGATCTTCATCTTTTCCAGCTCCCGGATTTTCAATTACCGTTAGTATTTTTTCCGCTTTTAAATAAGCCTTAATACCTAGTGTAACGGTATGATAGTAATCGCCAAGTGAAGCTACCGCCGCCTCATATTGTGAAATATTGGCAGCAGCCATCGCCTTCATGGCTTTAACAACCGATTTGATATCTTTTGCACCATCCAATTTCCGGTTCAGATCTTCCAGCGTATCCATTACTTCGAGGGTTTATCAGGCTCTGGTTTTTCCGGCTCTGATTTATCCGATTCCGACTTTTCGTCAAAAGGTGCAAGAAGTTCGCCGGCGATTTTCAGGATCGTATCATGGTCTGCGTCGTTTAAAGGTTTGTCATCAAAAAGCCGTTTGAGCACCTCGGCAGGAAATTGTCCCATAGCGTTAAGAATAACCGCTTCGGCATCGGCGATCTTATCTACGGGTATAGCATCAAAAAGCCCATTCGTTAAAGCCAATAATACGACTATTTGTTCTGAAACCGTTAAGGGATGCAATTCGTTTTGTTTGAGGCAACATCGGATACGCAGGCCATGATCGATCACCTTTTTAGTATTTTCATCCAGACGGGTGCCAAAGCGAGAAAAGTTTTCCAGCTCTTCAAATTGCGCGTATTGTAATTTCAAGCTGACAATAGATTTGTAGGCGGGTAACTGTGCAGCAGACCCGACACGGGAAACTGATTTACCCACATCAACTGCCGGTAAATTACCCGCTTCAAATAGTTTGGGTGAAAGATAGACCTGTCCGTCGGTAATCGAGATCAGGTTGGTCGGGATATAAGCGGAGATATTTTGCGCTTCAGTTTCGATAATAGGTAAGGCCGTCAGCGATCCGCCTTTTAATTGAGCGCTCAGGTGCGTAGCCCGTTCCAGCAACCTGGAGTGAATATAAAAAATATCACCCGGAAATGCTTCTCGTCCGGGTGGTCTGCGTAACAGCAGCGAAAGTTCACGATAAGCCCGCGCGTGATGCGTAAGATCGTCATATACAATGAGCACGTTACGACCCTCTTCCATAAAGTGTTCGGCTATGCTGGTTGCCGCGTAAGGCGCAATATATTTCAATCCCGCAGCATGGTTACCTTCGGCCACCATAACTACGGTATAATCCATAGCACCTTTTTGTTCCAGGTTGGCGATAACCTTGGCGACAGCGGCAGCGCGTTGCCCAATAGCACAGTAAATGCAAACCACATCTTTTCCTTGCTGGTTAAGTATGGTATCAATTGCTATTTGTGTTTTGCCGGTTTGCCGGTCGCCCACGATCAGTTCACGCTGGCCACGGCCAATTGGAATTAGTGCGTCAATAACTTTTATGCCGGTTTGTAAAGGCGCATTTACGGCTGTTCGGTCCATGATAGCGGGCGAAGGCCGTTCAATGGGTAACCTTTTGTTGGTTGCGATATTGCCTTTCCCATCAATAGGTATTCCCATGGGATCAATTACCCGGCCAATCATATGGTCGCCTACCGGGATATCCATCACCCGTCCGGTACGCTCTACTTCGTCTCCGGCATTCAATAAGGTATCTTCACCAAGCAGGATAACGCCGATCTCATCTTCATCCAAATTATAGGCAATACCATACAGGTCTTCCGAAAATTTAAGCAGTTCTTCAAAGCCGGTACCTTCCAATCCCGAAACTTTTACAATACCTGTGGCCACGCTGGTCACATAGCCAACCTCGCGGGGTGCGAATGCGAATACGTGCTCCGCCAAACCCTTATCCAGCTGGTGAAAAGTGTCAGTTATACTATTTTTTAAAGTACTTGAAGGCATATTGTTATTGCTTTACAGCTTGATGCGTTTTGTTTATTGTCGTCGCTACACTCTTTTCCAGTGAATTGACATAGGCGGCTAAGCTCCAGGATAGTTTGTATCCCTTAGCTGCCAGTTCGATCCCGCTGATCATTTTAGGATCCGTTTTAAACTCATATTTAACATCATCGCCAAGTATATCCGCAATTGCGGATCGTATGCCTTTTTGATCCTTTTCAGCTAAGTCAAAAGCACTTTTAACCGCTATCGGGGCCGAATCCGAATGGAAAGCGCCGATGAACTGTTTTTTATCTTTGTCAGTGATCGCTTTTATCTTCCTGATAAAAACATGAACGAATTGTTCTTCAAGGTCAGTTGAAGCTAATTCGGCGAGGGCTTTTTTTGCGATAGCGAAAACCTCATCCTGTGTTTTCTTTGAGATCTCATCGCTCAAATTTTCTTGTAATTCCTTTGATGCTGCTTCCAGTTTTTCTTTTACACCCGCAGCTTCCTTTTTTGCAGTATCCAAAAGCTTTTCCCGTTCCTTATCAGCATCTGATGTTGCCTGGTCCATCAGCTTCTTTTTGTGCTTATCAAAATCGTTGTTTTTTTGTTGAAACTCATCCTGTTCTTTCTTTGCCTCAGTCATTTTGCTTTTGGCGTCCGCAAGCTCAGCAGCTATCTTTTTTTCGCGCTCATCAATAGCCGCCAGAATAGGCTTATAGAGATATTTTTTCATCAGCCAAACCAACACCAGGAAATTGACGATCTGCGCGATTACCGTAAACCAATTAATTTGCATGGTGTGTTATTTAGCAATAATGTGTGTCCAGAATGGGTTTGCAAAGATCAGGATCATGGAAACCACGAAGCAATAAATGGCTGTTGACTCGATCATGGCCAGGCCGACAAACAGGGTCCTGGTTATAGTGGGCGCCGCGTCCGGCTGTTGCGCTATGGAACTTAAAGCGGTTGCTACCGCCTTACCTTCACTTAATGCCGGGAACATACAACCGATGCCTGTTGTAAGGCCGGCTGTAATAATTGATGCTACTGCTATTACTGATACATTATCCATTTTTATCTATTTAATTGGTGCTTTTATTTACTAATTTTTTCTTTTTGATGCTTTCCTGTACCGCTGCCGCGATATAAACCGTAGCCAGGATACTAAAGATATAGGCCTGTACCATCCCGGTAAGGAGGCCAAGGGCCTTCATGACAATAGGAATAAATAAAGGAGATATGCTTAACAAAATGGCGATGATCATTCCACCGCTCATAATATTCCCAAATAACCTGATGGCCAGTGCCAGCGTTCTTGATAATTCGCTAATGATATTGAAAGGCAACATGATGAAAGTCGGCTTGATGTAGGTCTTCAGATAGGCGAAGAAGCCGCTCTTTTGAATGCCAAAAAAAGGCACGGCCAAAAACACGGCGATCGCCAATGCGGCAGTGGTGGAAAGGGAACCTGTCGGCGGCTGATACCAGGGTAAAACGATCCAGAAGTTACACATGGCAATGAATAGAAAAAGTGTACCGATAAAGCCAATGTATTGTTCGGGGTTTTCGAGCCCGACTTCTTTGATCTGTTCATTGATGCCCGTTACGATCATTTCGAGGATACACTGCCATCGGGAAATTTTATGCGTAGTTTTCAACTTGCGCGTAATCAGTATGGCACCGATCACCATAAATAACATAACACCCCACGTAGTGACGATGGTGAGGTTGATGGTGATAAAACCATTGCTCCAAAATATGGTCTGATCTGGCGTTAAATTCATAATGGGCTGCTTTCTGTTACGATAACTTGCTTTTGCTCGATCTGCCTGGTAAGCCTTAAAATTAAAAGGCGGCCCGCAATAAACCCGGCGACACTTACCAGTAATTGTAACAAACTGCCCTGGGCCATGAAATAAAACCCGGTTAATACAATACCCGTTCTTATCAGTGAGCTTCCCAAAAGCCATAATGCAACGTATGGCGAACCTAAAGTTCTTTTTACAGTCAGCCATAAACCGCCAAAAAACAGGATGCCTAATATAAATCCGCCTATTAATGCTACTACTATCATCATGAAATTATTTTATACTATTTATCTTCTTTTATTACCCAATTCCAGGCGATAATACAACCTACCGCCAAGCCTGTTATCAGGCAGGTTACTGTCCATGAGAAGGATTGGGGATAATTTTTATCCAGCCAAATTCCGCCCATTGTGCTCAAAAAAGTTGGCGCGGTAACCGACCAGCCTACCATACCGAACATGCCAAAACCAAACCACTCCGCTCTTTTTTTTTCGTCGAGGGCCTTTAATTTTCTTTTTTCCTTAGTCAAGATCATCCGGCCAAAAAAGTCGGCCTCATTTTCCGGTTGTGCCATTTTATAGCTGTTGAAATTTCTTTAGCCTGGAAAGAAACCCACTTTCCAGTTGTGAGGCCATATGCCGAACTTTTTCTTCATTTTCATCTGCATTCTTAAACTCATTTTTTACCGTTTCGGCTAATTTTCCTAGCTCAACGCCGCCAACCGCATTTCTAACGGAAACCAGTACCTGCGACCCGGCTTTTACAAAAAGGCCTTCGTCCACGGCTAAATAATGTACCTTGTCTGTTTTGTAACTGAAAATACCAGGGACTAGTACCGCAACGCAATCCAGCCTTTGCGGCAGAAAGCCAACAGACCCTTCGATTGTCTCTGCAACGATGTTACTGACGTTTTTTACATCGGCAAAAACTTTATAGGGAAGTAATATCTTAAGGTCCATATTTTTCGCTTCTATTTGATCACAGGTTTTGTGGCAACCGGGCCGTCCTTATTGACGCCTTTATTCTTTATTGCTTCGTCTATATTTCCGATCATATAAAAAGCATTTTCAGGCAAGTCTTTAAATTCGTCTGCCAAAATACGTTCACAACCATCGAGCGCATCTTTCAAGCTAACCACTTCTCCTTTTACGCCACTAAATTGTTCTGTAGCAAAAAAGGGTTGTGTTAAAAACCGCTCCAGCCGTCTGGCGCGGTTTACAACGAGCCTGTCGCCTGTTGACAATTGCTCCATACCCAGCATAGAAATAATATCCTTCAGGTCTTCATATTGTGCCAGCGTTTGCCGGATCTGCTGGGCGAGCTGGTAATGCCGGTCGCCAATAATTCCCGGCGTAGCCATTTTTGAATTAGATTGCAGAAAATCAATAGATGGATAAAGGCCTTCGCTGGCCCTTTCGCGCGAAAGCACAATAGTTGCCGAAAGGTGCGAAAACGCATGAACGGCAGCCGGGTCGGTTAGGTCATCGGCCGGTACATATACCGCCTGTATAGAAGTAATTGCCCCGGCATCTGTATTAGCGATCCTTTCCTCAAGGGCCGACAATTCCGTCTCCAGTGTAGGCTGATAACCCAAACGCGATGGCATTTGCCCCATTAAACCTGAGACCTCCATACCAGCCTGGATAAACCGGAAGATATTATCGATCAATAATAAGACATCTTTATGCTCATCATCCCGGAAATATTCGGCCATGGTTAAAGCAGCATGCCCAACCCGAAAACGGGCTCCAGGCAGCTCATTCATCTGCCCAAACATCATGATCATATTTTTAAGCAGCCCGGCATCCTTCATCGCTTCATATAGCTCGTTTCCTTCACGGCAGCGTTCGCCTATGCCGCAAAACATGCTAACCCCTTTATTCTGTCCCACCATATTGTGGATCATTTCCGTTAATAAAACTGTTTTGCCTACGCCTGCTCCACCGAATAAACCGGCTTTGCCGCCACGCTCCAACGGTATCAATACATCTATTGCCTTAATACCTGTTTCAAAAACCTGCGAATTAGTCGCCCTTTTATCTAATGGTGGAGGCGATTGGTGGACATTCCGTTTTTCGCCTTCTGCCAATGGTTTCAAATGGTCAATAGTATTTCCGAACACGTCGAACATCCTGCCAAGCGTACGTTCGCCAACCGGCACCATTAATTCGTTTCCGTCAGTTTCTATTTGCATACCCCGCGCAAGCCCCTGGGTAGGTGTTAGCGCTATTCCCCTTACGGTGCGCTCATCCAATTGTGAAAGCACTTCGATGGCAATTTCCCGTTGTTCGCCTGCATGGAGCAGGGCATAAACGGCAGGGAGAGAGTGGTCAAAACGGGCATCTATAACGCTGCCCCGTACCGAAACAATTTTGCCGCAATTCAATTTCTCGTCCGTATGTTTTAAAATAGCCTTCATTTTTTAGTTTGGGATTATTGGAATAGCTTTTCCTTTATGTTTTTAGGCGTGGCCGGATAAACAAAGTCACAAGCGTGTGATAAAGCCTTGTCATCTTTGTGCTTATAATCGCGACGCTTCAGTAAATGCGTGATCAGGTTGATATGCGTGTCGTCTTTGTCATCCGCGCTAACGATAAACCAGGGGGCGTGCTTAAAATCGGTTTTGAGTAGCATTTCATCCCTCGCATCGGAGTAATCTTTCCAATGTTTGGTTGCAGCCTCGTCAATAGGGCTTATTTTCCACTGTTTAAGCGGATCTTTTTTTCGTTCATCAAACCGCTTTTCCTGTTCTTTCTTACTGATATCGAGGTAGTATTTCACAATAATAAAACCGGCGTTAGCCAGCATTTCCTCGAATAATTCAACTTCTTTAAAAAATGATTTATATTGTTGATGAGTGCAAAACTTCATTACCTTTTCTACTCCAGCACGGTTATACCAACTTCTGTTGAACAGAACCAATTCTCCTGAGGCAGGCAAATGCGCGATGTATCGCTGGAAATACCAATCCTTTTCCTGATGGTCAGAAGGTTTTCCTAATGCCACCACGATCGTTTCCCGCGGGCTTAAATGCTTAACGATCCTTTTAATCGTACCGTCCTTCCCGGCTGCATCTCTCCCTTCTAAAATGACAAGTAATTTAAGTCCGGAAGCGATGATCTCCTTTTGCAACTTGACCAATTCGACGTAAAGGCCGTGCAATATATCTTTATCCTTCATTAATTGACTGTTTGAACTTGCGGGTAATCGGCTTCTTTGAAAAGAACGCTTTTATCAACAACAGAGGAGGTTATATCAAGGTGTATTTTGTTTTCGCTCCAATTTATTTCTTTAACGTGTGCTACCGGTATCAATACTTTTTTGCCTCCGAACCAGTTATGGGTATCTATAACGATAAATTTAATTTGCCAGGTTTGATCATCAACGATAAAATCAATGATATGGCCGATCTCTCCGTTGGTCGTATGAATATGGTAGCCTGTTATGCTTCCCGTACTGCGTAAATGGATGTCGTCGTCAGTATGTTTATCCTTTTTGTCGGCTTCAATTAAAACCTTTTGATCTAAAACCGGGAACGGCATACTCACACCTAAGGAACCGCCACCGTAAAAGCCGCTCCCCCAATAGCTTTCCCATTGGTAATGGCCATATAGTTCTATTTCCTGCTGGCGCGATACCGGTTTATCGATATCAATATCGGGGCTGTTTTCGATCTGTTTCTTTGTTAAATTAACTGGGAAGAAACCATCTTGCCAGGGTTGTTTAAGAAGGGCATACGGCGCGATCAATACCTTTCGTCCGGATAGCCAGTTACCAGTTTTAATGACGAGGTATCGTATCTTCCAGCTTTGGTCATCAAAGTAAAATTCTTCCACTTCACCAATCATGCCATCTGTGGCTGCTATGTTATAATTTATAAGGCTCTTAATATTGCGTTCCACGTTTTTGTGCTTTAATTTCATACTGAATGTTTCAAATGTGCGTGTTACATTTTAGTTACCACGTGACGATAGACATTTGAAAATATGATTTTTATCACAATTTGATTTGAACAGAATGCAGCCGGGTATTTGTGCTATATGGTTTTTACTTTTAACAAACTGGCGTTGATGGCCACTACTACAGTACTTACGGTCATTAACATAGCGCCAATTGCCGGGCTCAATACAATGCCTTGATTGTAAAGTACTCCCGCGGCCAATGGGAGCGCGATCACGTTATAACCCGTGGCCCAAACTAGGTTTTGGACCATTTTACGATACGTAGCCTTGCCGAATAAGATAAGATTGACTACATCATCAGGATTACTGTTTACCAAAACGATCCCGGCAGTGTTTGCCGCTATATCGCTGCCCGAACCCACCGCAATACCAATGTCTGCCTGTGCCAGGGCGGGGGCATCGTTTATTCCGTCACCGGTCATGGCGACAAATTCTCCCTTTGACTGTAATTCTTTAATCTTCGCCAATTTTTGATCCGGCAAAACACCTGCTAAAAAACTATCCATTCCTAAGGTTTTACTCACGCTTCCGGCTACTTTAGTGTTATCTCCGGTAAGTAAGATGGACTTTATTTTATTTTCCTTTAATTTTTTAATGGCACCTGCCGATTCCGGCCTGATCTCATCGGACAGGGCGATGTAGCCCGCTAACGCTTTATCTACAATCACAAAAACGACTGTCTCCGTATCATTGGATTTAAACCCCTCGGGTACATCAATATGTTTTTCTTTCAGATAGCCGGGACTAACAACCAGTACCTTTTTGCCTTCAACCATCGCTTCAACACCTTGCCCGGTAATAGCTTTAAAGTTTTCGGCTGATGGGGCAGTTATTTTAAGGTCAACTGCTTTTTGCAAAATCCCTGTCGCAATAGGGTGCTCTGATTTTTGCTCCAGCGCCGCCGAAAGCCGGATGATATCATTTTCTTTAAGCTCTTTATTTAAGGACACTACCTTCGACACTTCAAATTTTCCTATAGTCAGTGTGCCGGTTTTATCAAATACCACAGTGGTGATTTTTCTTGAATTTTCAAATGCTGTCCGGTCTTTGATCAACAGGCCATTTTTGGCAGATAAGGCGGTTGATTTGGCAACCAATAATGGCACAGCCAGCCCTAACGCATGTGGACAGCATATCACAATAACCGTCACCATCCTTTCCATCGCAAATGCCAATGGATGTCCCGTCAGATACCAAAACAAGAACGTAGTAATACCAGTCCCTAAAGCGATAAAGGTCAACCATTTGGCGGCAGTGTCTGCCATTAATTGCGTTTTAGATTTTGAATTTTGGGCATCATCGACCAATTTGACCACCTGTGACAAATAAGAATCCTTTGCCGCGTGTGATACCGTAACTTTAAAGGAACCATTGCCGTTAATTGATCCGGCAATAACTTTATCGCCTTTGAGTTTTTTAACCGGCTTTGACTCCCCGGTGAGCATTGATTCATTGATATAACTTTCACCTTCGGCGATGATGCCATCAGCCGCCACTTTTTCTCCGGGCTTAATAACAATGACATCTCCTTCTTTCAGCGTATCTGTTGTCACATCGTGTACCTTTCCGTCTTTTTCCAGGTGCGCATCGGCAGGCATTAGCTGTATTAACAATTCCAGGTCTTTTGATGCACCCATTATAGAGCGCATTTCAATCCAATGCCCTAAAAGCATGATCAGGATAAGCGTATCCAACTCCCAGAAAAAATCCATCCCTTTTAGCCCGAAGACAATGGCTACGCTATAGGCGTAAGCAACGGTGATCGCAAAGCCCACCAAAAACATCATACCCGGATTTTTATTTTTTATTTCTTCTATTAGACCTTTGAAAAAAGGCCAGCCGCCATAGATAAAAACAACTGTAGCAAGTGCGAATAAAAAATAAGAAGACCCATTGAACGACCAGTTCACCCCGATGAAGTGCTGGATCATTGTGGATAAAAGCATGATGGGCAGGGTGAGAACCAGCACTACGTAAAAGCGTTTCTTAAAATCTGCTATCATCATCGCATGGTGATTACGCCCGTTCATCTGCATGTGGGGATCCGCTTTACCGGGTTGTTTATCTGCTGAATGTCGATGTTCCATATTTTATAAAGGAGTGATTGTTAAACTATGTTTTCCATTGCATTGTTATAATTACCCATACAAGCCGCCCGGTTACAGTTGGCACGATGGTATAATGCTTCTTGAGCCTCGAAGATATTTGAATTATTCCCACGCCATATTTCTAAAGCTGGTTGCTGCAAAGCACGGCCAAACGAAAAGGTAAGCGTCCAGGGAAGAACTGCCTTGTATTGCTTATTCATCTGATCAAGGCGAGCCGATGCGAGTTCTGCAGATTGTCCGCCTGATAAAAATGCGATGCCCGGAACTGCCGCAGGTACAGCCCCTAACAAAAATTTCACAGTGCTTTCAGCCACTACGTTTTCAGGATCTTGAACCTTTGCCGCTAACCCCGGCAATATCATGTTAGGTTTAAGTAACATTCCTTCGAGGGAAACATGTTGTTTATAAAGTTGGTCAAAAACGGTGTAGAGTACTTCTTTCGTTGCCGCAAGGCATTGTTGTAGGGAATGTGCGCCATCCATCAGCACTTCAGGCTCCACTATAGGAACCAATCCCGCTTCCTGGCATATTGCGGCATATCGGGCCAGTGCATGTGCATTGGCTTCGATGCACCCACGACTGGGGATGCCGCTGCCAATCGCCATCACCGCCCGCCATTTGGCAAACCGTGCACCCATTGCACTATAATCAGCAAAGCGCGCACGCAAGCCGTCGAGCCCTTCGGTTACCTTCTCGCCGGGAAAACCAGCCAGCGGTTTGGACCCCATGTCTACTTTGATGCCAGGAATAATGCCCCCATCTAACAGGACTTTAATAAATGGGGTTCCATCTGTTTTTTGCTGCCTGATGGTCTCATCAAACAAGATAGCCCCACTGATGCTTTCGCCAAGGCCCGGCGTAGTTACGATCATTTCACGGTAGCTGCGCCGCATTTCAACTGTTTGCGGTATGCCGAGTGCTGCAAAACGTTTATTGCAGGTTCCCACGCTTTCATCCATAGCCAGCAGGCCCTTGTTGTTTGCAACAAGGGCCCGGGCAGTATTTATCAATTGTTCAGTAATCATTGGCTATTATTACTATTCCATTTCCAATTGAGGATCTCTGGCATGTCCATGCCGTGCGCGTCGATAAAGTGCTTATGGTGTATCAACTTATCCTTCATCATTTGTTTCAGGTAATCGCCTTTAGCACCCAGGTTGGGTACGCGGTCAACAACGTCTTGTACCAGGTGAAACCTGTCCAGGTCATTCTGTACCCGCATATCAAAAGGTGTGGTTATCGTACCCTCTTCCTTATATCCCCGTACATGCAAATTACGGTTGGTACGGCGGTAAGTTAAACGGTGTACCAGCCATGGATAACCATGAAAGCCGAAAACAATATGCTTATCCTTAGTGAATAACGAATCATAATCCTGATCGCTTAAACCATGCGGGTGTTCACTTGCCGATTGCATTTTCATCAGATCGACAACATTAACCACCCGTATTTTTAAATCGGGCAAATGCTCGCGCAGGATGGAAACAGCGGCCAATATTTCCAGTGTAGGCGTGTCACCGCAACAGCCCATCACCACATCCGGTTCCGATTCCTGGTCATTACTAGCCCATTGCCATATGCCAATACCTTCGGTGCAGTGGATCACGGCCTCATCGATTGTTAACCATTGCGGCAATGCATGTTTCCCGGCAACAACCACATTTACATAGTTCCTGCTGCGTAGACAATGATCAAAGACTGACAACAAACAATTGGCATCGGCCGGCAAATAAACACGGACGATATCCGCCTTTTTATTGATCACATGATCCAGAAAACCTGGGTCCTGGTGGGTAAATCCATTATGATCCTGTTGCCAGACATGCGAGGCAAGCAGATAATTCAAGGAGGCAATACTACGGCGCCACGGCAATTCTTTAGTTACCTTCAGCCATTTGGCATGCTGGCTGAACATGGAATCGACGATACGGATAAATGCTTCATAACTATTGAAAATACCGTGCCTGCCGGTTAGTAGATATCCTTCTAACCAGCCTTCGCATTGGTGTTCGCTAAGCTGAGAATCTACTATTCGCCCTTCCGGTGCTAAAAACTCATCATATTCGGCTTCCCTGGCATCCCACTGCCTGTTGCTGACTTCAAAGACCGCGCTTAATAAGTTTGATAATGTTTCATCCGGGCCAAAAACACGGAAGTTATCCTGGTTAAGTTCTATGACATCCCGCAGAAATTTTCCTAATACCGTGGTGTCTCCAAGTTGTACAGCGCCCGGCGAAACTACATTCACAGCGTGCAAACGAAAATCGGGCATAAGGAGATCTTTTAACAAAAGACCGCCATTGGCGTGAGGGTTCGCACCCATTCTACGGTCCCCTTTCGGAGCGAGTTCTGCCAGTTCAGCCATCAACGCACCGTTTTCATCAAACAACTCCTCGGGTTTGTAGCTTTTCATCCAACTTTCCAACTGTGCTACATGATCCGGATGTGTTGCATCTACCAATAGCGGCACTTGGTGAGAGCGAAACGTTCCTTCCACATGTAAACCATCAACCATTTTTGGGCCGGTCCAACCTTTAGGTGATCTCAGGACGATCATTGGCCAGCGTGGCCGGGTGGTATCATTGTTTTCTCTGGCGTTATGTTGGTAGGCTTTAATATCATCGACTGCCTTATCCAATATCCCAGCCATTAGCTGGTGCATGGTTTCAGGATCGTCGCCTTCTACAAAGTAAGGCGTCCAGCCACAACCTTGCAGGAACTTTTCTAATTCCTCGTGTTCAATTCTGGCAAGCAGGGTTGGATTACTAATTTTATAGCCATTTAAATGAAGAATAGGCAATACCGCGCCGTCGGTAATCGGGTTAAGGAATTTATTTGATTGCCACGCTGTGGCAAGCGGACCTGTCTCAGCCTCTCCGTCGCCAATCACACAGGCTACTATCAAATCGGGATTATCAAAAGCTGCACCAAAAGCGTGGCTAAGTGAATAACCTAACTCGCCGCCTTCATGGATAGATCCCGGTGTAGTGGGCGCAACATGGCTGGAAATACCACCCGGAAAGGAAAACTGGGTAAAGAATTTCTTCAATCCGGCTTCATCTTTGGTAATAGCCGGATAAACCTCGCTCCAGGTTCCTTCCAGGAAAACATTGCCCACAATGGCAGGTCCGCCATGGCCCGGGCCAGCCACATAAAACATATTCAGATCGTATTTATTGATCACCCGGTTTAAATGCACGTAGATAAAGTTCTGGCCGGGGGTTGTCCCCCAATGCCCCACAACGAGTGGTTTTACGTGCGCTAATTTTAACGGCTCTCTCAACAGCGGGTTATCATACAAATAGATCTGTCCGACAGAAAGATAATTAGCTGCCCGCCAATAGGCATTCATCTTTTGCAATAATACCGGCGATAATATATCAACCTCGGGGTTGTTTAATACGGTTTCCATTTTATTTATGGGTTAATGTTATAATTCAAAATAGTACATACTGACCTCGCGATCATTAATTCTTCATTGGTTTTGATCACCCTCACCAATACCTTGCTGGCATCGGTTGAAATAACGGCATCACTGTTTTTATTTTTATTTTTATCCAATTCAATCCCTAAAAATTGTAGTCCACTGCAAATTCGCTCCCGTATTTCGGGTGCATGTTCGCCAATACCTCCAGAAAATATAAAGGAATCCAAACCACCAAGCACAGCGGTAAATGCACCTATCCATTTTATACATTGGTAGCAAAAGAAATCAACGGCCTGTGCGGCACGTTTGTCGTCATGTTGAATTTGAAGAAGTTGCTGCATATTTGCCGTAGTACCCGATATGGCTAATAAACCAGATTCATGATTGACCAGGTGATTAAATTGCGCAGGCGTGAGCTTTTCAAACTTTTGTAAATACCAAGCTACGCCCGGATCAAGATCGCCGGTACGGGTACTCATCGTTAAGCCTGATGCAGGCGTAAACCCCATACTGGTATCCAAGTTTTTACCATTTTTTACTGCGGCAAGACTAGCACCGCTACCCAAATGGGCAATAATGATCTTTCCTTTTGCTTTTTCAGCTCCTGCGGTCCGTTCAAACTCTTCCATTAGGTAGGAATAAGACAGTCCGTGGAAACCATATCGTTTAACCCCTTTATCACGATATTTTAACGGGATGGGTATCAGCTTGGCAAGATCTGGCATTGATGCGTGGAAAGAAGTGTCGAAGCAAGCTACCTGGTGAATATTCGGATAGCGTTTTCTAAATACTTCGATCAATTTGATCTCGACGGGCAAATGTTCAGGGTCATAAGGGCTTATGTCCTTTAGTTCTTTCAATAGCCTGTCGGTAATCTTTTCTGGCGCGGTATGTTCCATACCCTGAACTATGCGGTGGCCTATTGCCTTCACCCTTATAAATTCGGTTTCCTCTTCCAGCCAGTTAATCAGCCAATTTGAGGCTTCATTGTGGTCAGCGACAGGGATGTTAACCTGATGACTTTGGCTACTTTCTAAATGGATGAAGCTGAGTTTGGCATCACCGCTTCCGATGCCTTCCATTTCGCCGGAAAGTAATTGATTAAGCGTACCGTTAATTTCATATAAAGCATATTTTATACTTGAGGAACCTCCATTTATGGTAAGGAGACAGTCTTTAGCAAGCTTATTCATGAGCACTGAAATAAGGCTTAGTGAGCAAAACGCCGCCGATGTCAAGAAATAAGGTACTGATTTGATTTTCTTTTTTCATGCGGCATTTAATTATTAATGCAGCGAAGTTATCCTACCTCTTTAAATAATAATTTGATATACAGCACGCTATTAAATGATCTTAATCATTTAATTTACTTCGTAACTATTTTGATAATAGTATGGATCAACTCGAAATGAAAGTGGGACTTAATAAATGGGAAAGATGTACCGGAAGTATCCTACCCAGTCTCAAACAGCAAAGAATAAGGTAAACAACTATCTGCTGAACGTTTGGCTGATTCAATAAAAATGACGGACTTGAAGAACAGCTGGCTACTGCTAACAATTTGCAAAAGATACATTGCTTAACGAGCTTGATTCATTCAAAAGATTTCCGTCGAACTGCCGAAAGAAAGCTTCAGATCGATTCTTTAGGTGTTTTTGTAAAATGGTTTCCGGAAATCCCTTTTCGAAAGAAAAATATTGGAACTTAATCCGCTCCTGACTATGTAAATCCAGCCTTTTGTGTGCTTATATTCATCAATTTTTCTTGAGGTCAGCAACACTAACTTTTAATTCTATCTATTGAGCACTTTCTGGACGTCAGTTTACCAAATCATGTACTTTGCACCAAAGAAAGGCATGTATAACATCATTATATTTGAAAAGCAAGCGTAAAAGTCGTCCCTTTTTTTACTTTGCTTTCAAATTTTATCTGTCCATTCATAAGGTTAGTATACCTGGTTACGATATTTAAACCCAAACCAGTCCCGGGAATAGTTCCCGTATTATGGGCCCTAAAAAACGCCTCGAAAAGGTGTTTCTGATCATCATCTGGAATACCGATCCCATTATCCTTTACTACCAGCGTTAATACGCCATCATTTATAGTTGAATTGAATTCGATAAATGTTTCTTCACCGGAATATTTGATCGCGTTACTAATCAAATTTATCACGCAGTTCTTTAATAAGGACTGATCCATCTTCACTTTACTGGTGGTGCCGGAGTGTTGGAAAATGATCTTTTGGTTTTGCTTTGAGATCATCTGCATTTCCTCGGTGATGTTTTCACCGAATTCAACGATGTCAAACAGTGTTCGCGATGGTTCTACTTTTCCACTTTCCAATTTTTCCAGGGATAAAAAGTCATTCAGAATGGCGGTTAGGTTACCAACAGAAATCTTTATTTTACCGACATGTTTGTTAATGTTGGCATTGTCAAATGGCTTTGCATATTTATCGATCAGCGAAGCTGATAACTGTATCGAACTTAAGGGTGTCCGGAACTCATGCGATGCCATTGAAACAAAACGGCTTTTCAAGACACCTAATTCTTTTTCCTTTTCCAAAGACAGGCTTACTTCCGCTTTTCCATCTTCCGAAGTTTTGATTGATTTCTGTAACCTGACGTTGCTTATATCCAAGTTATTTAATAACTTTTTAAGTTCTGAAATATCGTAAAAAGTAACAATGGCTCCGTCTGCTTTTTTACTGCCCTTTTTCAAATAAGGCATAGTCATTACCTGATATATCTTACCGTCAACGTCTTCCGCTTCTCTGGTAATGGTTGTCTCTTCCAAAATTACT
Organism: Mucilaginibacter gilvus; assembly: GCF_004054195.1. Lineage (GTDB taxonomy): Bacteria > Bacteroidota > Bacteroidia > Sphingobacteriales > Sphingobacteriaceae > Mucilaginibacter > Mucilaginibacter gilvus. Next base: position 41,678 of record NZ_SBIW01000002.1, read on the forward strand.
TGTTTGATATCATCCATTAACGTCTCAAATTTTATATTGGTAGTGATGTTGCTGAGGGGACGACCAATATCACTCTCGCGTATATTGATGTGCTTTACCGCTCCTGGAGAATATCTTTTTAAGAGCAGGTCACGGTCTACAAAAAGCTGGCCGTTGGTGTTGCTGCGAAAGTAATTATTCAGGTCGTCGTTAAGGTCGGTTAATTCATCAATGGTCATCTGGTGTTCCTTATTGATGGTCTGTAGTTCCTCGTTAACGGATTGAAGTTCTTCATTGGTACTTTGCATCTCCTCATTGGATGATTGCATTTCTTCATTAGCCGATTGCAGCTCTTCGTTGTAAGATTGCATATTTTCATCCGAGGACGCTATACTCTCTTGAGCTACTGCGAGACTATGTTTTAATTCGGCAATTTCCATTTCCATACTGATCAAATGCTCTTTAGTGATCTCATTGATATCCGCTGGGCTGATAATATTTTCTTCCCTGGCAACCGTTTTTGACTCTGACAAAATGACAAGCAGCAACCGTTTCTCCGAATTGTTTACATAAAAGGGGCTAATGGTGATATTGACTATAGTACTTTTTAAATTTTCGGCATCTTCAATGGTTACTTCTTTTAGTAACACTCTTTCATCCAGCATCAACGCCTTATGGGCCGCCGCCTTAAAAATAATAGATATACTATCTGGAAGCAGCGTATTCAAATCGAAATTAAAATTTTCATTTTTAAGGTAGGAATTAATATCACCGAATGATTGGATCACCGACAGGTTTTCATCAGTACAGATACCGGTAAGGCCGGATTCTTTATATAGGAAGGAATTGATCTGTTCCTCCAAAGCAGATCTGGAAGCCGGAAGAAGTGTCTTTTTATTCACTTCCTTATTATTTATTTTTGCCCCTTCGATCACATGAGACGAAAAAGAATCAAACCGGACCGCACGCCCGGTTTTATTACTTTTAAGTATGTTCCATTTTGTATTGATCTCTTCAAAATCTTCTTTTAATGTACCGGAATTTTCACTGGGGCCTAGGAACAGGTAGCCATTTTGTTTTAATCCAAAATGCATCATGGCAAACACTTTTTTCTGCGATACCGGGTTTAGATAGATGAGTAAATTCCGGCAGCTGATCAGGTCGATATTGCAGTAAGGTGGGTTTTTAACAAGGTCATGCTTGGCAAATACCAGCATTTTTCTGATCTCGTGCTTAATTTTGTAAGATACTCCATCTTTTGTAAAGTATTTATTTAACCTTTCTTTGGAAACTGTTTTTTCTATTGTAATTGGATAAATGCCTTTAGATGCGGTATCCAAAGCGGGTTTACTGATATCCGTTGCAAATATTTTAATTTCAAGTTCTTTTGGGTGTAGCGTCAAATATTCTTTCATAATAATAGCCATCGAATATGCTTCTTCTCCCGTCGCGCAACCAGCTATCCATATCTTCAATATTTCGTTGTTGTTTTTGATGATATCAGGGATTACTTTTTTTTCGATGATCTTAAAAGCATCAGGGTCACGGAAAAAGGATGTTACACTGATCAAAAAATCATTTGCCAGCAACCCGATTTCCGAGTGGTTATCTTTTAAATAATTATAGTATTTACTAACCTGATTAAAATTGTGCTCGGCCATTCGCTTAGTGATCCTCCTGATAATGGTCGGACGCTTATATTCCGAAAAATCCATTGGTAGGTTCGCTTTGATGAGGTTGAATATCTGCCCAAGCATCTCCTCAGTAATATCGTCCGGTTTTTGACCGGTAGGTAATGTCACTTTGCCCTCTTTTACATAATTTTCAATAATCTTAGGCATAGCCTCCGGTGACAGCACCAGATCGGCCGATTCAGTAGCGATAGCCGCCAGTGGCATCCCATCAAAGGCTGCAGTGGCGGGTTCCTGAACAAGCACAAGCCCCCCGGCATTTTTGATGGCTTCAATACCATTTGAACCATCATTGCCTGTACCGGATAGTATGACCCCTATGGCCTTATCTCCTCGCTCTTTCGCCAGGGAAGTGAAAAAATAATCAATCGTCATATATGGACGGGATTGATCTTTTTTATCAGACAGCAAGAGCCTGCCGTTTTCAACGGTCATGAATTTGGAACTTGGTATCAGGTAAACGGTATTAGGCTTAATGTCCACGTTTTCAATAGCCTCGATAACTTCCAGTTTGCTATGCTGTGCCAGTAGGTGGGCCATCTGGCTTTTAAAATCAGAGGACAGGTGCTGTATTAAGATATAGGAAACCGCGTCAAGCGGGGTATAATCAAAAAATGCGGAAATTGCTTCCAAACCACCGGCAGAAGCACCAATGGCTATAATGTATTGTTTATCGACAATTTTCACCATGATTTTTTGATTGAATTAAAACAAAGAAACGATAGAGGAGCAGTAACAAATCTAATGTAATTATTCTTGTATTTTTAAATATGATGCTTCTTAAATGAACGCCGTCTGTGCTTAACCTGATGACAAAAACCGGTCAGACGAGTTTCTTCGGAGTACCGAAGATAAATGAATTATTATTTTTAGATAATACCTGCTTAATTTGAAGGGAGAAAATGAATAGAGGAAAATTTGAAAGGTTCGATGATCAATTTTAACCAGCCACAGCTTTCCACCAGGTTCACGTATCGCTCGCTGGTTAGCATCGATACGGCTTACTCAGGAAACCTTAAACTCACTGGTCTCGACTGCGATTCGGCAAACATCTTTTAAGAAGAGCTGTTGGTCTGCAGCATGTACAATAACCTAACTTATCTAACTGGAAACGTGTAAAGTCGTTTTAAATCAATGCCGTTTTCCAGGCTGCTTTAGTCAAAGCCTTGTTGGCGGCAATGAGTCCGGTTAGACGTTTTCTTTTTTGTTTATTTGATTAGCGAGCCTTTTGTTGACGATATCAGTTCAATAGTTTTTTTGCCTTGTCCATATTTCGTTTTCCCGCGGTGAATAAAAGTATTAATATGCGCGCTCTGCACCATCTAAAACTATCGCAATTGTAACCGGTATATGAAAACTGTTTTACATTTTAAAAAACACGCTAAAAGAACAGCCTTCGCCTGGACTACATGTTACATCGATCTTACCGCCGGAGGCATTGACGATTTTCCTAATCAAATACAATCCGATACCCGTTCCTTCGGCAGTTTCATTGACCCGTTTGTACTTTTTAAAAATATGGTCTACCTCATCTTTTGTAATGCCGATGCCGTTATCTGTTATTGTCAACACAGTGTACTCACCTTCTATTTCTGTTTTGATGCTGATCTCCGGCAAACGGTCGGGTGAGCTAAACTTTATTGCGTTTGTGATCACATTAAACATAACACTTCGCAGATTTTTTTTTGCAAACCGAACTTCCTTTTTTCTAAAATCCGTATGAAAAATGGCTTTTGATATTTTTATTTTTTCAGATAGGGTCTCCTTGATTTCTTTAAAAAGTGCAGGAAAGCTTTCCAGTTTATCATCTGTATCTTCCGTTTCAATATAGCCAATCTTAGCCAGGTCACTGATGATGGCTTTGAAATTGTTAACTGCTTTATTCATCATGCCAGATAATTCCAAAACCTCCGGGTCCTTCGTGTCCAGTTTATCATTGAGTATTTCCAGCAACATCTCAATATTGACGATCGGGGCGTTCAGATCATGTGAAGCACCAAATACGAAATTATTTAAGTCGGCATTGATCCTGAGCAGGCTCTTATTACTGCCATCAAGGCTCTTGTTGCTAATATTCAGTTCCTTCAACAGCTTTTTCAGTTCTGTGATATCGTAAAAACTGATAATGGCACCATCTGCTTTTTTACAGTTTTTCTTCAGGTAAGGCATGGTCATGACTTGGTAGATTTTCCCATCCTTTGCCTCAGCCTCGCGCGTGATGGACTCCTCATCATTAATAACTTTTCTGACATCATCGATCAGCGTTTCGAATATGATGTTCGTCGTGATATTGCTGAGCGGGCGGCCAATATCGCTCTCCCGGATATTAATATGCTTCACCGCTCCGGGCGAATATCTTTTCAGCAGGAGGTTCCGGTCAACAAATAACTGGCCGTTGGTATTGCTGCGAAAATAATTGTTCAGGTCGTCATTCAAATCTGTTAACTCGTCAATAGTCTGTTGATGATCTTTATTGACGGTTTGCAATTCCTCATTCACCGATTGCAACTCTTCGTTCGTGCTTTGCATTTCTTCATTGGCGGACTGCATTTCTTCGTTAGCAGATTGTAGCTCTTCATTAAAAGACAACATGTTTTCATTGGTAGAGGCGATGTGTTCATGGGCCACATCAAGTGCGTGTTTCAACTGAGCTATGTCCTGTTCGAGACTGATCACGTGTTCTTTGGTCACTTCATTGATATCGTCCACACGGATCACATTGCCTCCTGCTATTTTGGTTAGGCTTTCTGTAAACAACACCAGTAGTAAACGGTCGGCTGACCCGTTGATATTAAACGGGCTCAAAATGATATTGATGGTATTCTGTGATTTACCATTAGCTTCGATATCCAGTTGACTCAATATAACCCGTTCGTTTAGTTTTAGGGCTTTGTGAGCGGCGGCCTTTAAGGCTATGGAAATATGCTGCGGCAACAGGTCGTTCAGGTTGTGATTGAAATTGATACTCTTTAGATAAGGTTTTGTATTGCCAAAAGACCGGACGACCGCGAGATTTTCGTCGGTACAAACGCCGTTAAAATTGCCTTCTCTCAGCAAAGCTGAATTAACCTGGTTTTCGAGCTCAGATTTAGATACCGGAGCGATGTTCTTTTTGCTCACTTCGATGGTAGTGGTCTTTAATTCACCTACCCTGTGCGACGAAAATGTATCGAACCGGATAGCCCGGCCGGCTTTATTACTTTTAAATATATTCCATTTACCACTGATCTCACTAAAGCTGTCCTTAATAACAGTAGCACTCTCGCTGGGCCCTAAAAAAAGATAACCACCTTCCTTTAGCCCAAAATGCAACATGGCGAATACCTTTTGCTGTAAAGCGGTATTGAGATAGATCAACAGGTTCCGGCAGCTGATCAGGTCAATGTTACAATATGGTGGGTTTTTTGTTAAGTCATGCTGCGCGAAGATCAGCATTTTCCGGATCTCATGCTTGACTTTGTATGATGTCCCTTCCTTGTCAAAAAACTGTTGAAGTCTCTTCTTTGATACTGTTTTGGCGATGCTATCCGGATAAACGCCCTTTGAAGCCGTATCCAGTGCCGCTTTACTGATATCCGAAGCAAATATTTTGACCTCAATATTTTTGTTGTTTTTATTTAAATACTCCTTTACCAGTATCGCCATGGAATAGGCTTCTTCACCTGTTGCGCAACCGGCCACCCAAATTTTCAGAACATCGGTGTGGTTCTTTTTGATGATATCCGGAATAACGGTTTCTTCGATGATCTTAAAAGCTTCCGGGTCGCGGAAGAAGGAGGTCACACTGATCAGAAAATCATTGGCCAATAAGGCGATCTCTGCCGTATTCCCTTTTAAAAATTGGTAGTATTTATCAACCTTGTTTAAGTTAAAGTTCACCATTCGCCGTTTGATCCGCCGAATGATCGTAGGGCGTTTATAGTCTGAAAAATCAAGAGGCAAGTTGCCTTTGATCAAGCTGAGTATATTATCAAGTTCCTTTTCGCTGATCTGTTCAGCGGCTTGGTCGGTCAACAGCTCAAGAATGCCGTCCTTTACATAGTCTTCGATGACCTGGGGCATAGCTTGGGGTGAAAGGATCATATCTGCACAGTCCGTCGCTATAGCAGCAAGTGGCATGCCGTTGAAGCTCGCCGTAGCAGGATCTTGAATTAACACGATACCGCCAGCTTGTTTGATCGCCTCTATCCCTTTCGATCCGTCATCGCCGGTCCCTGATAAAATAATCCCGATAGCCTTGTTGCCGCGTTCCTGGGCCAACGAGGTAAAGAAATAGTCGATTGTCATATGTGGCCGCGGCTGATCTTTTTTGTCTGAAAGGATCAGCCGGCCTTTTTTAACGGCCATAAACTTCGAACTTGGTATCAGGTAAACCGTATTGGCTTTGATTTCCACATTTTCTATCGCCTCGACAACCTGTAATTTACTATGTTGGGCCAATACTTGCACCATCTGGCTTTTAAAATCTGCGGATAGGTGCTGGATCAAAATATAAGATACGGAATCTAGTGGAGTATAATCAAAAAATGCGGAGATAGCTTCTAAGCCTCCGGCGGATGCGCCAATGGCAATAATATACTGTTGATTGATCATTTTGGCCATGGGCTATAAAAGGTTTATATTAATACAACCTGAATGTCTCGTAATTGTTACAAGCTAATTTATTTATTTTCAGGGATTTAGATATTTTAAAAACTGTAGTAACCGCAAAAAGGCCCGCTTTAACAAATTAATTACCCGGGAAGTTTGGCCTTATAGGAAATGTGATCGTGAAAGTAGTGCCTTCATTTACCTGGCTTTTAAACCTGACCTTTCCGTTCATTAACGCAACATAGCGTGTTACGATATTCAGTCCCAATCCTGTTCCCGGGATATTTCCAGTATTATGCGCGCGGAAGAAGGCCTCGAATAAATGCTGCTGATCTTCTTTAGGTATACCAATGCCGTTATCCTTGATAATGATAGTCAAATAGCTACCGGTGGTCTTGGTGCGAAACTCGATCAGAGAATCTGGACCGGAATATTTGATCGCGTTGCTGATCAGGTTTATAAGGCAGTTCTTAAGCAACGATGAATTAAGGGTAACTAAATGGCCCTGGCCGGTATGGCGAAATACGATTTGTTGCTCTTTTTTGGCCAGGGACTGCATATCTTCGGTTATGTCTTCTGCGAATTTTACCACATCGAATTCACTAAGGATAGGATTGATGTTACCAGTTTCCAGCAGTTCCAGGGATAAAAAGTCATTTAAGATATTGGTTAGATTCTTAGCGGCATTTTTTATGGTTTCCGTATATTTTTTAATGATGGGATGATCCAGATCTTGTGCGAGTCTTCCGATCAGCTCGGCAGAAAGCTGAATAGATGTGAGGGGCGTTTTGAATTCATGGGAAGCCATAGACACAAAGCGGCTTTTCAATACATTCAGGTGCTTTTCCTTTTCGAGGGATTTGCTTATTATTTCGCTGCTCTGTTCGATCGCTGTAACAGAATCGGCCAGACTTTTATTGCTTATACCCAGCGCAGCCAATAATTTCTTTAGTTCGCTAATATCATAAAAGCTGATAATAGCGCCGTCCGTTTTTCCCGTGTTCTGCCGAATATAGGGCATGGTCATAACCTGATATGTTTTCCCTTCGGAAGATTCCGCCTCCCTGGTAATGGTTTGGCCGTCCTGCATGATCTGTAGGATATCTGCAATCAGCGTTTCAAATTTGATATTTGTAGTGATATCCGCCAACGGCCTGCCAATGTCGCTTTCCCGTAGATTAATATGTTTTAAAGCACCCGGTGAATATTTTTTTAATAACAGGTTATTGTCAACAAATAACTGACCATTGGTATTGCTTCGAAAATAGTTATTCAGGTCATCATTTGATTCGGTCAATTCCGCATTAGTTTCCTGCTGTTCCTTATTAATCGTTTGTAATTCTTCATTGACAGATTGCAGTTCCTCATTCGCGCTTTGCATTTCCTCGTTGGCAGACTGTAATTCCTCATTATAAGCCTGAATATTTTCATTGGAAAAATTTATGGATTCATAAGCTGCTTCCAGGTTGCTTTTGGCATCAGCGAGTTCTTGCTCCAAACTGGCCAGGTGTTCGCGGGTGAGTTGCTTCATATCTCCAGGGCCGATCAAAGAATTGTCTTTCAGTTTTTTTTTATTCTTGGTAAACAGGATGAGCAATTGCTGCGCTTTCATATCTCCGTTAAAAACTGGGTTTATGACGATGTTTACGGAATGGTTACCTTCAAAATTCAGGTCGTGTAGTGTCACCCGTTGCTTTGAAGTTATGGCTTTATGTGCTGCTGCTTTGACGAACATAGCAACTTCATTAGGTAATAGTTCGTTTAAATTAAAATTGAAATTATCATCTTTCAGATAGCAAGTGGTATCGCCAAATGCTTTCAATACGAGGAGGTTCTGGTCAGTGGAAACGCCGTTAAGCCCTGCGGCTTCGAGAAACATCGTTAGCTCTTCGTTAACATTTAAAACCCTTGGCATTGTTAACCCTGATATTTTACCGTCTTGCACGCTCGTAGGTTTATTGGCATTTAAAGTCAGATTAAGTATTTAATAATTAGGAGTAGATAGAGAAAGTTTGTTAAATATAACACAATACAACCCGTCTAAAGCTATAATTAATTTATAGTACATCAGATTTTTAGTATTGCGGTAACAAATTTAGTCAAAGCGATACTGGAAAGGCATGATGATAAACAAGTCAAAATATGATTTAAGTCACTCCTCGCTGATTGTAGTTTATTTATCGTCTACAACTCTCCGCTGTAACAAATGGAACTGAAACGCAATTTGAGGCAACCTAAGCCTTCTCTAATAATCTACGCCAATTGCTTTAAAAAGATTTGGGGTGTTTATGCCCTTACGTTCCCAGTCAATTTGCTGCTTCCTGGCTTTTTAGAGTGCCGTCAGGAATAGTCAATTTTTTTTTCCTTTTGCCAGCAATAGAGGTTCCTGATCATTTCTTTGGCAATTTGAACTAAGGCTTCAATGGTCAAAAAGCCTGGTGAGGGTAAGCGTTCTCATAGTTCATCAGTTTTTAGAGTAGCGGATCTTTAGACTTGTAGTGCTCATGATCAGTGTGGAACAAGTCTTTCTCATACTCGTAGACATCCATCCCCAGATGGCCTATTTTACCGTACAATAGCCCTTTTAACGGCTTTTTATTAAATAACACCCTTAAATTTGGCCAATAAGAAACCAATAATCCGCCATTTCGTAGCAATACTAACTATCAATCGGCGTAATAACAAAGTTCTGCAAAAAAGAGGTACTGGTTTTTTTGTGAGAATCTTCTGCAAATTTTCTGCAAAGAAAAACCCCCACTCGCCAGAGTGGGGGTTAAGTCATTGATTTTCAAGCTCCTGAGCCTGGACTCGAACCAGGGACCCTCTGATTAACAGTCAGATGCTCTAACCAGCTGAGCTACTCAGGAATCTGGTTATTTCTCCTCCCCTTTTGGTTACCCGTCTTCCAGCGTTACTGGCCTCTGTAGTATTTTCCGGTTTGGAGTGTGCAAAAGTATGATTATTGAGGTAAATTCACAATATTTGCGCAAAAAAAAAATAAAATATTTTCGCATGAGTTTGTTAGTTATTGGTACTGTGGCGTTTGACGCAATTGAAACCCCCTTTGGAAAGACAGATAAAATCGTTGGCGGTGCCGCAACATACGCCGGATTGGCCGCTTCGTACTTCTATGACAAGGTAAATATCGTTGCCGTGGTAGGTGACGACTTCCCCGCCGAAGAAATTGCCGACTTTAACGCCCATAACATCAATACCGATGGATTGCAAATTAAAGCAGGCGAAAAATCGTTCTTCTGGAGCGGTAAATACCATAACGATATGAACAGCCGTGATACGCTGGTTACCGACCTGAACGTTTTGGCAGACTTTGACCCTATCATCCCGGAAAGCTACCAAGACTGCGAATACCTGATGCTGGGCAACCTGAGTCCGCAAGTGCAGCAAACGGTTATTAAACGCCTTAAAAACCGCCCTAAGCTCATTGTAATGGATACCATGAACTTCTGGATGGATATTGCACTGGATGATCTGCTGGAAACCATTAAAATGGTAGACGTATTAACCATTAACGATGCAGAAGCCCGCCAGCTATCGGGCGAGTACTCTTTAGTAAAGGCTGCAAACAAAATATTGGCGATGGGCCCAAAATACTTAATCATTAAAAAAGGCGAGCACGGCGCATTGTTATTCCACGAGGACCATATCTTCTCGGCCCCTGCCCTGCCTTTAGCCGAAGTTTTCGACCCAACTGGTGCCGGTGATACCTTCGCGGGCGGCTTTATTGGTTATATGGCCAAAGTGGGTACTGTTAATTTCAACAACATGAAGAACGCGATCATCTTTGGTTCGGCACTGGCCTCATTCTGTGTAGAAAAATTCGGTACAGAAAAGATCAAAAATTTAACCGACGAAGAAGTAGCAGCGCGCGTGCAACAGTTTGTACAGCTATCATCGTTCGAGATATAATAAGCAACCCAGCTTAACACAGCAACGGCGCAGTAAATTAATTTTACTGCGCCGTTCTTATTTCAATAGGGCCATGGCGATAGTTCCGGTGAGGGCACCGGAAAAGAGGAAGGTTAAGGGTTAACAAAAGTTAACACAATTTCAGTAAATATTTTACAAGCACTTGATAATCAATATTTTAAAAAAATGAGGGGTTAACACTTTTTTCGATAATAATAGTGTCACCATAATTTTCAATTCTATTATTATGAAACCGTTAGGACCATCCCCCTCAATACTCCAGATACTTTTTAACTTTTATCCCAATGTTGTCTCCGGGCTTAAAGCGCCCGTTCTCGCCATTTACCACGCGGATGATCACATCTTCATACTCCAGTAAAAGATCTTCGTAAAAGCCTTTAAAAAGCACTTCACGCACCGTCCACTGTAAACTGTCGGGCGAGGAACTTAGCCTGATCCATTCTGGGTATACTACTACAAATTCTGTGTCGGTACTTATTCCGCATAATGTAGCTTCATCAGGGCTCAGTACATTGCAGTTGCTCAGCAATTCTGCGGTATAAAGTTGCTGCGGGGTTTGGTAAAGTTCTTTAGGGGGGCCAGCTTCCACTATTTCGCCGTTTCTGATCACCACCAGTTCATCGGCCATGGAGAGCACTTCAGCGGGGTCGTGCGATACCATCACTACGGTGATACCGCTTTCGCGCACTATCTGGCGGATATCGTGCTGCAAGCCTTCCCTAAACGAAGTATCTACCTGGTTAAAGGGTTCATCTAAAAACAAAACCTGCGGGCGGGTGATAATGGCGCGGGCAATGGCTACACGTTGTTTTTCGCCGCCGCTAAGGTCGGCAACGCGTTTGTAGGCCATTTGCATCATGTTGAGCTGGGTGAGCACGGCCTCCGTTTTTTCCTCTTTAAGCTTTACGTTGGTGCTGGGCAGCATGGCGGCTACGTTATCCCATACACGGGCGAAGAGGTTGAGGTCATCCGTATGCTGGGTAACCATTTTCATTTCGTTATGGCCGGGGATCAGCTTTTCTTCGGGGCCCCAAATGCGCTCGCCTTTAAAGTAAACGTTGCCTTCGTTAGGCGAGAGCAGGCCGTAAAGCATGCGCAATAAGGTACTTTTGCCGCTGCCACTTTCGCCAATAATGGCGGTTATTTTACCGGGCTGGATCTCTATACTGATATCTTTAACGCCCGATTGGGTTACCCCCGGATATATTTTACTTACCGAAACTGCCTGTAAAAAAGGTACATCTGCCATTGGCTGCTAAGATACACACGATTACGGGATTTTAAGATTCACCCGTTTAATTACCGTGGCTGGGATTTTGCAAATAAGTGTTCCAATTTAAATGTGGAACACTTATTTTTAAAACAATATTGATTATCAGCATTTTACAGTTTTTGGTGAAACACTTTGGAACACCCCCGTAGGTTAAATAAACTTTATAAAGTTCTGATTATTAATTAATTAACCAAAAATTTAAATTCGACTAAAAAACAAAGTAAAATACTTTTTTGGCGGATTAATCACGAGCATTACCACCTCTTTGCCTACCGCCTATACTCGCGCCAATTGGGGGCCTTTGCCCGCTAAACAACAAAGCCCGGTCAGTGCCGGGCTTTGTTGTTTAGCGACAAGATATTATTTATAATATCTTGTCATTTTTATAAACAAGCTTAGTTTCTTGATTTTTAGTGGTATCCCTAAATGAAAAACAAGTATCGTTCAATACATCTATTTTGTAAATTTTGCCGCCAATATCCACTTTACCACCCTCAGGAAGATTCCAATTTTCATTTAAAACTATATCGCCTAAATCTAATCGTACTATTTTACTTGCATTCTTATATTTTATATATAAACGAGATTTGCCTTTCTTATCAAAATACCAGTAGGTAATAGATGATCCTTTATGTCTAGTGGTATCTTTAATCTCTTGCCAAACCTTGTAGTCAGAACCTGCAATGAGCTTTTGTTTCGTTGATATGTTTGTATTACAAGATCCACAAAATAAAATGACCAGTATAAGTTGACAGCTGAAAAGCTTATTGATTCTTATCATCTTTTTTTTTCTTATTATTATCAATGATATTAATCTTCATGTTGTTCATTGAATAAGGATCAATATTAAGCTGATAGCCGTACCCAGATATACTTTTATTAATCTTATCTAATACACCATCTACATCTGTTCTCTCAACACCATCCTTATTATACGCATCTTGTAAATAACCAACCACAGATCCCAACATTCCAGTTTTAAAACTTGTAGTTGTTTCTTTGAAGGTGGGGTCGGCAATTTGATCAGAATAAACATCTGCATGCTGTAAATTATCAGGAGCATTAGCCGCATATCCCTGCCCTTTGTCTAAATGGTCTTTTTCATGTACAAGAGCACTTTTCATATTGTCGTAGTTACCTAATATGCTAGGTATTTGCCCACCTCTATTGTTTATATCAATCTTATCACCTTTAGTATAGGCTAAGCCTTTGTCTGCCGGAGCAACCCCTACTGTTCCTCTTGGAATGCCCACTTGCGCACCACAGTAGCCTGCTATATTTGCAATCGTCTGCTCATTTTTACCACTAAATGGAAGATTAGCTACGTTAACCAATTGGCCATTATCGGTTTTGACTAAGATGTTATGACCTGTTGGTGTTATTTGAATTAACTGTCCTTGTGTATTGAATATATGATCTGTTGGCCCCATACCATCAGGGTCATTAAAACGAATAGGATCATTAAGCCCATAATTATACGGCGACCATCTTCTAAATTTCTCTGCCAACGGATCCACACTCGTCCACCTCGCAATCACTGGATCATAGAATCGTGCGCCATAATCGTATTAATCCCCAAATCCTTAAATCGTGCACCTACCAGCCTATACTCATCCCAAAGGAGAAGTTTCTCAAACCTTTCTGTGCGGGGCTGTCATCAAACATATCGTTTACGTAATACCTAGCAAATACCCCAATGCCACCGTAACCCACGCGTACAAACGGACCGTAACGGAATTTGGTAAAATGGTAATCGCCGTTGCGTTTTTGGTCGCCGTTTACATCGCTTTCCTGTAACAGGCTGCTGCTTAACAGTAAGCCCATATCCACCCCGGTAATAAAATGGAACCTGCGGCCGTCGGCATCGTCGTGCGTGCGGAAATCAAGGGCAATGGGTATCCGCAGGTAACTTGCCGAGAGGCGGTTCTTACTGTACTTAATATCATCGGGCACAAAGGTGAGCACATCCTGGTCGCGCAGGATGGTGCCGCGTTCGCGCAGGCGTAGGTTCAGCCAGTCGAAACCGCCCGAAGTGTAGATCCTGAACGTGCTGCTAAAACGGTAGCTGACCTGCAGCACATCAAACCCAATACTGCTGCTCCTCCACGACCGGTAATTTAAAAACTGGTTCTGGGGCGATAGTTTAAAGCTGCCGTTATCATTCAGCGTTGTTAACCCAATATCAAACCGGGTAAAGGTAAGCCCCATTGAAAAGCCTGGCTCCTTTGATGCGGTGTACGTGGTATCTTTCTGGTCGTTATTGATGTTCACTTCTGCAACATCTTTACCAATACCAAATTTGTATTTGTGCTTTTTCTTGCTTTTAATAATAATGATGGTATCGGCGTCACCACCTTCGGTATGCCGGGTTTTGATGGTGTCGGTTTGCGCAAACAATGTTGCTGCGGCAAAGCAAATTATAAGGGTAAATATGATTGATTTCATGGTTATTTATTGGTTGCTATAACTTCTTCTTTTTTAACTTTTATGATGCCGAGATTGATCCCTGTGATCAGCGATTCATCATCGTCTTTGTTGCTAAATTCTATCAGCTTGTCTTTACGTTTATCTACCTTGCTTACTACTACGTTTATCAGGTCGCCAAAGCTGCGGATGCGGTGTTTTTTTGGCTGCACAGCTGCAACAGTTTTGGCAGGCATTTGTTGGGCGGCCAGGCTGCTTACCGGATTTAGTTTTACTTCATTGGTAATGGTTGGGGCAAAAGTTGTTTGAGCAATTACCGCATTGGCATTCATATCAGGCTTTACCGGCGTTAAAACAACATTGTTTTGTGGCGCTGCTTTTAGTGCTACCTGGGCAATTTGCTGCTCGTTGTTCACATCTTCTATTTTTACAGCGGGCAGGCTGCTATTTTGTTTTTTGATGGTTTGTTTAATGCGATGCACTTGGGGAGTTACCGTTACAGCCAGAACATGGAAGGGTTCCGTTGTTTTAATTATAGCGTCTGCTTTAACAGGCGCAATATTTATTTGCGGCTTAGTACCCGTTTTAACACCTGCAGTTACCGGAGGCTTTGTATCGCCCACCTGCTTAAATTTAGGAATAAAAAATACGCCCGCGGTTATCAATACCAGCACACTGGCAGCTATACTGATGAACGGCAACGCCGAACGGTTTTTTCTATCGATAACAACTTCAGCAGCTATATTATCCCATAAGCTTTTGGAGGGCTCAACTTCAAAATCTTCCAACTTCGAGCGGAATAATTCGTCAAATTCTTTATCCTGCATATTCATAGCTTTTTTTTTCGGCCTTTAATATTTGTTCTTTTAAAATAGCTCGTGCCCGGGATAATTGCGATTTGGAGGCACCCTCGCTAATGCCTACAATTTCTGCAATTTCCTTGTGCGAATAGCCATCGATGGCGTAAAGGTTAAACACCATCCGGTAGCCCGGCGAAAGGGTTTTTATCAGTACTAATAAGTCCTTCGCCTCCAGGCTTGATGCTGCCGCCGCGTTTACCGATGGCTCCTGCCCGGCCTCGTCGATATCTACAACCTGCATCATGCGGTGATGTTTGCGGTAATACTCTATGGAACTGTGCACCATTATCCGCCTAACCCATCCTTCAAAAGAACCCTCGCCCCTGTAATCTGCTATCTTTTGAAACACCCTGATAAAACCATTCTGCAGCATGTCTTCGGCTTCCATACGGTCGGCGGCATAACGCAGGCAAACGCCCATCATTTTTGCAGCCAGCAGCTTGTAAAGCGTTTCCTGCGCTTTACGTTGCCCCGTTTTACACCGGTGTACCAGTTCGTCAATAGTAAGCTTAGGTTCCAAACGCATCATTTAAAGGTAAGATGGGCAACTGGTTAAAATGGTTGCATGGCATCTAAAATAATTTTAAGTAAATTTCCACTCGTTTTCTCCCCCGCTATAAAGTAAGCTAAATCCTATCTACAATGAAAATAATTCGCTTAGTTCTGTTGTTAAGTATTTTGCCATGCCTGCAATTAGCGGCTCAACCGGGGCAGACTGTAAATTACACCCTCTTAAAGCCCGATCGTGTTTTCGACGGGAAAGAAATGCATACCGGGTGGTGGGTGCTGGTAAAGGGCAAAAGAATAGCCAGCGTTGGCGAGGCCGCTGCCATAAAAGTGCCGGCCGGCGCAACTGTTATTGAACTAAAAGGCTCCACGTTAATGCCGGGGTTGATAGAAGGGCACTCGCACCTGTTTCTGCACCCTTATAACGAAACCAGCTGGGACAACCAGGTACTCACCGAAAGCCGCGCAGAGCGCACCGCACGCGCTGTACAGCATGCCAAAGCAACCTTACTGGCCGGCTTTACCACCGTGCGCGACCTGGGGACAGAAGGCGCCGCATATGACGATGTGGGCCTAAAGACCGCCATTAACAAAGGCATTATACCCGGGCCGAGGATGCTGGTAGCCACCCGTGCTATTGTGGCCACCGGCAGTTACGGACCAAAAAGTGATGTTACCGACCTTAATCTGGTAAAAGGTGCCGAGGAAGCAGATGGCAACGAGGGTATAAGCCGGGTGGTACGATCACAGATTGGTCATGGTGCCGACGTGGTTAAAATATATGCCGATTACCGCTGGGGACTGAACGACACGACGACCCCTACCTTTACGCTGGACGAACTGAAAACAGCAGTGCAGGTAGCCAACACAAGTGGCAGGCAGGTAGTAATGCATTCCAGCACCGAAGAAGGTATGCGCAGGGCGATAACGGCCGGTGCCCATACCATTGAGCATGGCGACGGTGGCACGCCGGAGCTATTTAAACTGATGAAAGAAAAGGGCATAGCGCTGTGTGCCACGCTGGCGGCAACGGAGGCCTACAACACCTATGCCGGTTGGAAAAAGGGGATAGACCAGGACCCGGCAAGCGTAAAAAACAAAAAATACATTTTTAGCGAAGCGCTTAAAGCCGGCGTTACCATTTGTATGGGCGGCGATGTGGGTGTTTATGCCCATGGCGATAACGCCCGCGAGATGCTGCTGATGGTAGAATATGGCATGAAACCGATAGATGTTTTGCGCTCCGCGACTTCTGTTAACGCTGAAGTTTTTGAATTGAAAGGGCTTGGTAATATCAAACCAATTTATTTAGCCGATATTGTGGCCGTAAATGGCGACCCCTCTGTTGACATTAAAGCCCTAAAACAAGTAACTTTGGTGATGAAAGATGGCATCATCTATCAACCAGGTAAATAAGCCAACCAACATAACTCCTATATGAATTTCTTTGTACGCTCCTTTTCGCGATCTGTAATTATTGTCTTAATGACAATAAAGGCACTTACCGCTAACGCGCAGTCTACCGTTATCCCTATCGAAACAAAAAATAATGCCATAGTGCTGCGTGTGGGCGATGATAAAAGATTGAGCATGGTTTACTTTGGCGGCAAGCTGGCAAATAACACCGAATATGCCGCTGTACCCAAAGTAACCAAGCAGGATAGGTACGATAACGTTTACAATTCGGCGTACACTACTTCGGGCACGCATAACCTGCTGGAGCCCGCCATTGAAGTTACCCATGCCGATGGCAATAAGTCGCTGGAGTTACAATATGTGGACCACAGCATTACTAAAATAAATGAGGACGTATCGCTGCTGAGCATCCGTTTGAAAGATTCGCTTTACAATTTTGAGGTAACGCTGAACTATCAAACCTACTACAACGAAAACGTAACCGAGCAATGGAGCGTGATCACTCATCACGAAAAAAAGGATGTGGTGCTTAATAAATACGCTTCGGCCAACTTGTACATCCAGGCCGATAGCTACTGGCTGAATCATTACCATGGCGAATGGGCACAGGAAATGCGCACCGAGGAAGAGCAGCTGAACCACGGTATTAAAACGCTGGATAGCAAGTTAGGCTCGCGCGCGGATATTTTTCAACCGCCGGTTTTTATGGTATCGCTTAACAAACCCGCCGGGGAAGACGAAGGCCTTGTGCTTTACGGTAACCTGGAGTGGAGCGGTAACTTCCGGATAGACCTGGAGGTTGACCCCACCAACAACCTGCGTCTGATAGCCGGGATGAATAACTACGCCGCTAACTATACCCTTAAAGCAGGCGTAGCTTTCGAAACCCCAAAATTTGTTTACACCCTGAGCGATAAAGGCAAGGGCGAAGCCAGCCGCAACCTGCAAAGCTGGGCGCGTAAATATAAGGTACTGGATGGCCAGGGCCCGCGTTTAACGCTGCTGAATAACTGGGAATCTACCTACTTCGATTTTAATAATGATAAGCTTTCGGCTTTGCTTAAAGACACCAAGGATTTGGGCGTTGACCTCTTTTTATTGGACGATGGCTGGTTTGGCAACAAATACCCCCGCAACGGCGACCACGCCGGACTGGGCGATTGGGAAGTGAATAAAGCTAAACTACCACTTGGCATCCCCTTCCTGACCAAAACAGCTAAACAAAACGGCGTAAAATTTGGTATTTGGGTAGAACCCGAAATGGTGAATCCCAAAAGTGAACTTTACGAAAAGCACCCGGATTGGGTGGTAAAACAACCAAACCGCCCCGAATTTTATATGCGCAACCAGCTGGTGCTTGATCTGAGCAACCCTACTGTACAAAACTTTGTATTTGGCGTGGTGGATAAACTATTTGCAGAGAACCCCGAACTGGCCTATATTAAATGGGATTGCAACGCGCTGATGTATAACGCCTACTCGGCTTACCAAAAAAACCAGGGTAATTTTTACACTGATTACGTACGCGGCTTATACAGTGTATTGGACCGTCTGCGTGCCAAATACCCAAAAGTGCCTATGATGCTTTGCAGCGGCGGCGGTGGACGGGTAGATTATGGCGCGCTTAAATACTTCACCGAGTTTTGGCCAAGCGATAATACCGAACCTATAGAAAGGGTGTTTATCCAGTGGGAGTACTCGTACTTTTATCCTGCTTTAACCAGCAGTAACCACGTTACCGATTGGGGCAAGCAACCCATCAAATTCCGTACGGATGTTGCTATGATGGGTAAACTGGGGTTTGATATTGTGGTAAGCAAATTAAAGCCCGAAGAATTGGCCTATTGCCAGGGTGCCTTAAAAACCTATAAAGAATTTAGCGAAGCCATCTGGCACGGCGATCAGTACCGTCTGCAAGATCCAAAAACTAATGATGTAGCATCCATTATGTATGTTGATTCTACCAAAAACAACGCTATCATGTTCAACTATTTGGTGAACCAGCGCTACCAGGCAGGCAGCCATCTGCCTATCCGCATGAAGGGTTTACAGGAAGATAAGATGTACGAAGTAAGCGAAGTAAACATGATGCCGGGCCAAAATTCCAGTATCGCTACCGCAACCTACTCCGGTAAGTTTTTGATGACCGTTGGCCTAAACCCTGACGCCCGCAGTGGGAGGAATAGTGTTTTGATAGCGGTGAGGGGGAAATAAAAAATTACTCTTATATTTAGGTAGGAAAATGACTATCGACATTGATGCTAACCTGTTGGCGAAAGCAAAGGAGATAAGCGGTATATCTGATAAATATATATTGATTGAGAAAGCACTTCAGCTTTATATAGCGTTAGAAGGTCAAAAGTTGATATTGGATATATGGAATAAGGTAGAGTTCGATGATAAAGATATTCATAATTGAAAAAAGCCTTTACCGTCAAATATAGCCGCGTACCAAAAATAATCTTGTTTCGGTATTTTTGTTGGTGCTAACCACATTGTTGGTTGTCAATTCTGACTACCTAGGGGCACTTATACCCTTTGCCTCTTTGGCGGTATTCATTTACATAACCATCAAGATGGAGGATACAGAAGGCATTACCATAGATGATGAAGCAAAATTGATAACTTTTTTAAAAAAGAATTCGCTGGGAAACAGAACTGTAGAAGCGGTGCCTTTTGAACAGGTATTCTTCACCTATCGCACGCAACAAATATCGAGGTATGATAAGGGGGACGTTTGCGTTATCGATTCGATCAAAAAAACCTATGCGGTGTTGGCGCCGCGTCAGCGTGGCTGGCAGCATGCTGATATCCGGCTATTAGCTGAAGCCCTCTCCGCATCAAAAATAAAGCAGATTACCGAAAAATATGATGATAAGGATATAGCCCTTTAATTGGAAATTTCTACTTCTTCTCCCTAAAATACTTATAGATTTTCACCGCCGACATGATGATAAGGCTGAAAAGGATGATGCCGATAACGCCGAAGATCCAGTTCACCGCGCTTTTAAGCACCACCAAAAACACAATGGCGAAGAGCAATATGGTGGCCAGTTCGTTCCAAAGGCGCAATTGGATTGAGGTCCATTTGTAAACACCTTTGGCCATCTGCTTCATTATCTGCTGGCATTTGAAATGATAACAGATCAACCCTACAACAAAGGTAAGCTTTACGTGGAGCCAGGGTTGTGTCCACAAACCAGGGTTTAGGTGCAGCATAGTCGCACCGGCCAAAATAACGAGGTACATACTTGGCGTGGCTATGATCCACCAAAGTTTTTTCTCGATGATCTCAAACTGATCGGACAGGATGGTTTTGGCTGGTTCCGGTTTATCCTGCGCTTCGCGGTGGTAGATAAACAATCGCACAATATAAAACAGCCCCGCCATCCAGCAGACTACAAATATGATATGTATGGCTAAAACGTATGGATACATGCCCCCTCCGCCCCCTGAGGGGGTACTTTTGATTTGTTAATTTGGTCTAACCAAACTCCTGTTCCCCCTTTAGGGGGTTAGGGGGCTGGACTTAGGCTTTATATTCTTTTATCACTTCTACCGCGTACTTCACGTTGTCAAACGGGATATCGGGCATAATGCCGTGGCCCAGGTTGAAGATAAAACCCGGCTCACCGCGCATCCGTTCGAAGAGGCGGTGGATACGGTCCTTGATCACTTTTTTATCTGCATACAAAATATGCGGATCCAGGTTGCCTTGTACAGCAATGCCTTTTGGCAAGCGGTTTTTAATATCCAGCAGGTCAACGTTCCAGTCGATAGAGATCACATCAGGCTTAGCCTCCGCCATCAGCGGCGCGAAAACCGAACTGCCTTTACAAAACGAGATCACCGGGATATCCTTACGGTTTAATTTGCTGATGATCTCCACGATATAACGGTGCGAAAATTCGGTATAATCATCCCATGATAATGCCTGCGCCCAGCTATCGAAGATCTGCACAGCGTTTACACCGGCTGCTATCTGCAGGTTTAAATAATCGGCGGTAACGGTTGCAATTTTCGATAACAATTGATGCGCCATTTCCGGGTGGTTATGCAGCATCAATTTGGTCAGCTTAAAATCTTTAGACGATCCGCCTTCCACCAGATAGCTCATTACCGTAAATGGCGCGCCTGCAAAACCTATCAACGGGATCTTACCGTTCAGGCGTTGCTGAATAACCTTTATCGCATCGGCTACATATTGCAACTTATCGCCAACGTTGGTTTGCAGGTTATCAATATCGGCTTGTGTGCGCACCGGGTTGGCAAATTTTGGGCCAACGCCTTGTGTAAAACTCAGATCGCCACCCATGGCTTCACCTGTTACCAGGATATCCGAAAAGAGGATAGCAGCATCAATATCTAACAGGTCTACTGGCAGCATGGTAACATCGGCAGCCAGCTCCGGCGTTTTGCACATTTCCAGGAAGGAGTACTTGTTTTTGATCTCCCAATACTCGGGCATAAAACGGCCTGCCTGGCGCATCATCCATACGGGTGGGCGCTCGGTAGTTTCAGAAAATGCGGCTTTTAAAAATAACGAATCTCTCATAATTAGTAGAGAGACAAGAAATAAGAATCAAGAGACAAGACTTCTTTTTCTTCTTGTTTCTTGGCTCTTACCTCTTGCCTCTGTTTTAGTGTTTTCTCAATTCCTGCTCAACGCGATCTATCACGTCTTTCATTTTAGCAGTTATATTGTCTTTATGTTTCTCGGTTAACTGCAGATAGGCTCTGGCCTTCTCGTAGTTACCGTTGCGTACGTTTATATTGGCCACATGCACCAGCGCTGCAACGTGGTCGTTAGCGCTGCGCAGCGGGTATTGGGCGGCAATCTCGTAATGGCGTTCGGCTTCTTCGTATTCTTTCTTTTGCAGGCAGATACCGCCGTAAATAAACTCGTAAAAGCCCCTTCGTCTTTTGCTTAGCCACTCCGGGCGACCCACTTCGCTCAGCAGGCGTTCGGCACCGCGGTAATCTTTGTTGTGGAAATGTTTAGCCGCCAATACTATCGGCCCCTGCTTAAAATAGCCCCAAACCAGCAACACAATAAACATTACCGACACCGCCGCCAATGGATAGATGTGCATGTATAATACCACCGAAAGCAGTACCACAAAAAGACCAGTGACTAATATGCGTGCCCTTTTTGTGAACATGTATTAATGCTGATCTGTAAACTTATAACCTACCCCACGGATGGAGTGAAAATAAACCGGGTTCTTAGGATCCGGTTCAAAATACTTACGGAAAGTAAGGATAAAGTTATCTATAGTACGGGTACTGGGGTACACATCATAGTTCCAAACGGTTTCCAATATCTGCTCGCGCGATACGGCCTCGTTGCGGCGCTCAATCAAAAGCTTCAGCAGCATAGTTTCCTTTTTGGTTAAAGGGGTAATGCTGGTGTCCTCGTTCACCAATTCAAACGAGTTGAAATGGATAGTTTTCTCGCCTATTTTGTAGCTGTTAAACTCTTTCAGTTCATCGCCTTTCAGGCTGCGTTTTACCAGGTTATTCACCCTTAAGATCAATTCTTCCAGGTTGAAGGGTTTGGTCAAATAATCATCCGCGCCTTTTTTAAGACCCGAAATTTTATCCTCATTGGTGTTTTTAGCGGTAAGGAACATAATGGGAACCTCAGAATTTTCGAGCCTGATGGTTTCTGCAACCACAAAGCCGTCTATCTCGGGCATCATTACATCCAGTATCACCAGGTTAAAACGCTCTTCTTTAAAGATCTGAAGGGCCTTTTTACCATTATTTGCTGTAGAAACTTTATAACCTTCCAGCTCCAGGTTTAGTTTAATGGCTTCCAACAAATGATCTTCGTCTTCGGCTAATAAAATTCTTTTTTTAGGCATCATTCTATTATTTAGGTATTATGCAAATACAACTTCAAAAACACTGCCGGCGGGGCGGTTGTCTCTCACCCTAATGCTGGCCTGGTGTTTATCCAGTACTTCTTTAACAATATACAAGCCAAGACCGGTTCCCTTAGTATTTCGGGTATCTTCACTGCCAACACGGTAAAATTTGTCAAAAATGCGTGTTTTTTCACTGTCAGATATTCCGATGCCGTGGTCGGCAACCTGGAAGAACACCTTACCGTCTTTCTGAAAAAGTTTAACATCCACCGCCATGCAAGGTTTTGAATACTTTACGGCGTTCTCCACCAAGTTGGTAACCACCGAAGTAAGCGCGAATTTATCACCGGTTATCTCAATCTTAGGCTCTATCTCTGCATTAATGATTTGCTGGTTGCAGTCGCATTTGGTTATCTGCAGGCGGTTTACAATGCTATCCACCAAAACCGACAGGTTAAACTCCGCTTTGGGAAAACTATAAGAGCGGTTATCTATTTTAGAGGCCAGCAGCATATTCTCCACCATATCATCCAACCGCTCCACATCCAGCAGGGATTTATCAATAAAATCCAATATCTGTGCCTTGGTAAGATCGCGCTTTTGGATAGTTTGTAGTAATATTTTGATAGACGCCAGCGGGGATTTCAACTCGTGCGTTACTGAAAGCAAGAAATTCTTTTTCTGCTCCATCAGCTTTCGCTCTTTTTTCATGGAGGCATGCATATAGTAGGCACCCGTTAAAAACACAATGATGAACATCGAGCCTTCGCCCATGATCATGGCAAAACGGCGGGGCTGCAGGTTCACCAGCATGTACCCCCACCACATCAATTCCGCAAGGGCGTAAATGATAATGGCATAAAATATAACGAGTGATCTCTTCATTTTTCAGTGTTGAATGGTGAGCAGTGAGTAGTAAATGGTTTTAATTGCAAATTACTTACTGCTAAAGCAAACTATTATTGGTTAAATACAATATCAAGGCTATCAAATATAGCTGTTTTTGTGGTTTCCAAATCGGCTATTGTATGGGCCGATGATATAAAGCCAACTTCGTAACCGGATGGGCCTAAATATATCCCCCTATTTATCAGTTCGCGGTGCATGGTTTTAAATTTCAGCATGCTTGCCGGGTCAATATCATCCGCTGAGCTGATGGTATCCTTATCCGTAAAGGCAAACCAAAAGATGGAGCCAATGGTGAATACTTTAAACTCATAACCCTTTTGGGCCACAAAATTCTGGATCGATTTTACAAAGTCGGCAGTTTTAGCATGAAGTTCCTCGTAAAAACCAGGTCGCAATAATTCACTTAATTGCGCAATACCCGCCGCCATAGCAACCGGGTTACCAGATAGCGTGCCTGCCTGGTAAACCGAACCGACCGGCGAGATATGATCCATTACTTCTGCCGATGCACCGTAAGCGCCAACCGGCAAGCCACCACCAATAATTTTACCATAGGTAAGAATATCGGGTTGGATGCCGTAATATGCCGCAGCACCCTCAAAACCGACACGGAAACCGGAGATCACTTCATCAAATATCAGCAGCGTGCCATTTTGGGTACAGGTTTCTCTAAGGAAATACAAGTATTCTTTGCTTTGCAGCAGCAAGCCGTTATTAGCCGGGATGGGTTCTATAATAACCGTAGCTATCTGATCCTTAAAATCCGCGAAGGCTTTTAACAAAGCCTCTTTATCGTTAAGGGCAACAACAATGGTTTCATCCGCAAAGGCCTTTGGCACACCTGCGGATGAGGTTTCGCCAAACGTCACCAGGCCCGAGCCTGCTTTCACCAGCAGCGCGTCGGTATGGCCATGATAACAGCCCTCGAATTTTAAGATCTTATCGCGTTTGGTGTAACCTCGTGCCAACCTGATGGCTGACATCACCGCTTCGGTACCCGAGCTTACAAAACGTATTTTCTCAATGAAACGGTTATTGCTGATAATAAGCTCCGCCAGTTCGTTCTCCAATGCTGTCGGCGCACCGAAAGACATACCCTTCTGCATCACTTCCATCACCTTATTGCGGACAGCCGGGTGATTATGCCCTAAAATAAGCGGTCCCCACGAGCAGCAAAAATCAATAAACTCGTTCCCGTCGGCATCCCAAATATGGCTGCCGTCGCCTTTTTCAATAAAAAGCGGCGTTCCATAAACAGATTTAAAGGCACGCACAGGCGAGTTTACCCCACCGGGGAAATAGGTTTTTGCTTTCTCGTACAATTCTGCAGATTTTGCTCTGCTTATATCGGGTATACTCATTTTGTTATGTTATCCTACTCGTCATTGCGAGACACGAAGCAATCTCTGAACTTTGCATATCCGATATTGCTCACCGGGAGATTGCTTCGTGCCTCGCAATGGCGCTTTATTATATAGTGAAAGCCCAAAGCTTTTTACTTTTGACCTTAAAATTTTGACTGTATCAAAGCCACTTATTCAACAACACTTCCTTAGCGTGATAGGTAAGTATGGCTGTTGCCCCTGCCCGGCGGATGCTGGTAAGCACCTCCATGGTAGCGCGCTGCTCGTTCAGCCAGCCGTTCTGTACGGCGGCTTTAATCATGGCGTATTCGCCGCTTACGTTGTAGGCAGCAACGGGCAGTTCAGTATTATCTTTTATTAGTTTTATTACATCCAGGTAAGCAAGCGCAGGCTTTACCATCAGGAAATCCGCACCTTCCAGTTCATCTAAATTGGCTTCTATTAAAGCTTCGCGCTGGTTGGCAGGGTTCATCTGGTAGGTTTTCTTATCGCCAAATTTTGGTGCCGAGTTCAGGGCATCTCTAAACGGACCATAAAAAGCACTGGCGTATTTTGCCGAGTACGACATAATAGATACATTGTTAAAACCGGCCTCATCCAGCGTTTTGCGGATGTAGCCCACCCTGCCGTCCATCATATCGCTTGGGGCAATGATATCTGCACCACTGCGCGCATGAGCAAGAGCCATTTTGCCTAATACGTCCAATGTTTCGTCGTTCAGGATCTCGCCGTTTTCTACAATACCATCGTGGCCGTCGCTGCTGTACGGGTCCATCGCCACGTCTGTTATAACGCAAGCTTCGGGGAACTCCTTTTTTACGGCACGAATGGCGCGCAGGTACAGGCTTTCTTCCCGGTAGCTTTCGGTAGCGTACTTGTCTTTAAAATCGTCGTGAATATTGGGGAACAGGTCGAATGATTTCAAGCCCAAATTCATGCAGCTCTCCACTTCGCGTAGCAAATTATCTATCGAATACCGGAAGATACCGGGCATGGATGCCACTTCGGTCTTCTGATTCTCACCATCCACAATAAACAGCGGGAATATCAGGTTAGCCGCGCTAACATGGGTTTCCTGCACCATTTGGCGGATAACTTCACTCTTCCGGTTTCTTCTTGGTCGTTGTAACATTTGCCCCCCAACCCCCTAAAGGGGGCGTTTTTTGAAATTCTTATTATATATTTTATCCCTCCATCGTTCCCCCTTCAGGGGGTTAGGGGTCTTAACGTCGTCTTAAATTCCAAACACCGCTTCGGCCAGGCCAATTTCGTCTGGCGAGAAGGGTAGCGTATAGCTTACACCCATTTCGTCGAACTTTTTGCCGGTTGATTTGCCTATGGCTATTACTTTTTGCTGTGGCTGTAACAGGTTATCTATAAAATACGCCTCTACATTGCTCGGGCTGGTAAATACCAGTATATCTGCGCCTGTTGGCTGCACGCCCTCTTCCAATACAGTTTCGTAAACAGGGAGGTCTATTATTTTTGTTTCTGCCGATAAACCCTGCTGAATGCTCCTCATAGGGCTATCTGCCCCCGGGAATAATATAGCGGTACCATTTGCCATGGCCGCGAAATCAGCAGCTACATCTGCGGTATCGGTACTTTCGCCAACAAAATCGGCAAAGTGGCCATTTTTGCGAAGCATATCTTCAGAACCTGTACCCATTACGCCAAACTTTACTTTTTTTGGGAAAGTTGGATTTAACTGGAAAAAATATTCAACCGCGTTTTTACTGCTGAAGAATACCCAGTCTATATTTTTAAGGATGTAGCTATCAAAACGGGTAATGGTGCGCACCGTACGAATTAACGAGCGGGCCTCTATCTCTATCTTATTTTTTTCTAATGCCCTGCGGAAATAACTTCCGGCAGAAATATCACGCGATATAAATACCTTCAGCGGAAATTTCCTGTCTTTGGCAAATTTGGCTACTATCCGTTCCGGCAGGCCTTCCAGTGTATCAGATTCAATAAAAAGCCTGTCGGGGAAGCCTTCGCCATCCTCGGCTTTGCTGGTAAAAACCTGGTATTTATCATCGTCCTTGCGGCAATAAACACCAAGCGGCAGGTGGCAGCCACCGCCGAATAATTTAAGCACATTACGCTCTACAGACAGTTCCGCAGCCACATCGGGGTGGTTAAGGTCTTGCAGGGCCTCGTATAATATATGGTCGCGTTCGCGAACTTGAATGGCTAAAACACCTTGCGCGGGGGCCGGTATAAATTCCGTTGCGCCTAATTCTTCTACATGGAATTCATCCAGGTTAATGCCTAAACGGCTTACGCCTGCTTTGGCCAGCATAATAGCATCGTACTTTTCGTCGCGCAGTTTGCCTATACGGGTTGGTACATTGCCACGCAGGTCTTTGATCTCCAGATCGGGGCGAACGGCCAGCAATTGTGCTTTACGGCGGTTAGATGAAGTACCAACCAGGCCGCCAAATTTTACGGATAATTTTTGGCGAACATCTGTACAGTCCTTTAATACCAACAGCAATTCGGCTGGGTCTTCACGTTCGGACACCGCTGCGATGACCAATCCCGGAGGGTTTTCGGTAGGCAGATCTTTATGCGAATGCACAGCGATATCAATGGTGCCGGCAATCAGTTCTTCCTCCAGTTCCTTGGTAAAAAAGCCTTTACCTTCCAGCTTATCAAAGCTAAGATTGAGGATGCGATCGCCCTGCGTTTTTATAATTTTAAGTTCGGCGGATATGTGTATCGCTTCCAGGCTATCCTTTACAAAGTTGGCCTGCCATAAAGCTAATTCGCTGCCACGCGTTCCTATAATTATTTTTCTGTCCAAAGGGATTTCTATTTTCCTGCAAATTTAATTTTTTATGGGGATGGTAGAGAACAGGAATTGAATGAATTGCAACAAAATGACCTTTGTATTAAGTAAAAAGTTTGCTGCCGCGAGTTTAGCGCAGCGTAACTCGTGGTACAGCATGGCAAAAGCTTCCAGCTTTTGCCACATTTTATTAATTTACACCCATGAGCAGCAATTATAAATTCCGCGACCAGGAGTGCCTTTACTTCATTACCTTTTCTGTTGTGAGATGGATAGATGTGTTTACCCGGCGGGAATATAAAGACATTTTGGTTGAGAGCCTTAAGTTCTGCACTAAAAACAAAGGGCTCGAGTTATATGCTTGGGTTATTATGAGCAATCATGTGCATTTGATAATTGGCACAAAGGGTGAGCCTATGCAGAATATCCTAAGGGATATTAAACGCCATACATCCAAGCAACTCACCAAAGCCATCGCCGATAACCACCAGGAAAGCCGGCGCGACTGGCTGCTTTGGTTTTTTGAACGGGAAGGCCGCCTAAACCCGAACAACGAAACTTATCAATTTTGGCAACAAGGCAATCATCCCATTGAATTATGGAGTAACTATGTGATAGACCAAAAACTTGATTATTTGCATAACAATCCCGTTGTTGCCGGTTGGGTTGATGAACCTGAACATTATCTCTACAGCAGTGCAAGAGATTATGCCGGCGGGAAAGGGTTGATAGATATTTTGTTTTTAATTTAAGCTGGAAGCTTAAATTGTGCTACACCACGAGTTACGCTGCGCTAAGCTCGCGGCAGCATTTTTTTGTTGGAGAACCTTTAATTACTGTTGATCAATATATCCTTTGCCATGATCATGGGCACGCTGATATATTTTTTCTCCATGTAATTCATCACTTTTTCCAAAATCTCGCGCGATTCTTTGTCGAGGCTTTGTACTTCTTCGGCAAATACAGTGTTTACGGCGTTGTTACGGATCTCTTTTATCTTTTCGGGCACCTGGCGCATCGCCAATTCTATTCTGCGCTGTTTAAGCATTACTAAAAACTCGCTGATATTTTGCTCGATGATGGTTTCGGCGTGCGATAATTCGTGGTAGCGCTCCTGCAGGTTCTTTTTAGCAACCTCGTTTAACGAATGCACTTCAATAAAGTTCACCTCGAATTGTTCCAGCACTTCGGCCGCGGTATCATTAGGGATAGCAAGATCTACAATGGTTTTCCTATCGGTATCGCCATTTAAAAGCGAAGCGTAAATTTCTGTAGTAATAATAGGCTCCACTGCAGAGGTACAGGTTATAATAGCGTCGAAACCTCTTTTATAAGTTTTCAGGTCCTCCAGTTCAAAAGCCTCACCGCCTAAATCGTTGGCAAGCTGCTGCGCCTTAGAAAGCGTACGATTGAAAACAGAGAAATTGGAAAATTTATGTTTTTGCAGATATTTGGATATATTTTTGTTGGTTTCGCCCGCGCCGATAATGAGGATACGCGCGTTTGAACAAAGTTTAAGGTCCTTTAATTTGCGGTAAGCCAATGATACTACCGAAATTGGGTTTTTAGAGATATTGGTATGGGTGTAAACCTCCTTAGCGGTTTTTACCACGCACTCCATTATCAAACGGAGCTTATCGCCGGTAAGGCCAGCCTCACGGCCACTTTCATAAGCTTTGCGCAATTGTGCAAGTATCTCCTTTTCGCCAACAATAAGGCTTTCTAAAGAACACGACGTACGCAACAGGTGTTCCATAGCGGCATGGTCTTCATATATAGAAGCAGCATCCAGGAATGTCCCCATAGAATTGTGACAAAGGCCCATTCCCAAAGATTCTATAAACTGATGAGCAAATTCTTTATCTACCTTTTGTGGTGTAGATAAAACAAATTCTACACGATTGCAGGTAGCAAGGTAAAATATTTCGTTTATACCAAAACGGGCTTTAACTTCATGAAGCTTATCGGTAAGATTTTCCTGGCATAATACCAACTTTCCCAATTCCTTCAGCTCGATTTGTTTATGCGTAAAAGCTATTACCTTTAGATACTTCAAAGCAGTTTTAAATTTGACCCAACAAAAATAGCATACTGTATAGGATGCAATGTCAAGGCTTTGTCAAACAGGAGTATTTAGAATGCTTATAAATAAAATAGTTTTTACTAATTAAGCACACTAAATTTATAATATTTTCTTTTATAACAACATTATGGCTAACAAAAATACAAATATCAAAAAAATCAGTCTTGTGATATTGGTCATATTTTATTTTGTGGCCGGATGCAACCACTTTTATAACCCGCCATCGTATTACCATATAATTCCGTCATACCTGCCTTATCCCATAGCTTTAAATATTATTGCGGGGATTTTTGAAATATTATTCGCTCTGATGCTCATATTCCAAAAAACAAGGCGGCTTGCAGCCTATGGCATCATTTTAATGCTGCTCGCTTTTTTGCCGGTCCATATCCAAATGGTTATTGATGCCCCTTTTATATTAGGTACGTTTACGGTATCCCCTTTGGTTGCCTGTATCCGCCTGGTAATATTACAACCATTGCTTATACTATGGGCATGGTGGCATAGAAAGTAATCAAATAAATTTCATATTTTGCTTAAAAATTATCGAAAGTAAATGGCGGAAAATTCGGCGAAATTCTGGAAGTTTATTTTAGGGGTCTTTGGGGTTGTAGCTGCGGTAAGCAGTTTTTTAACATGGATGGTCCAGTCTGTTGAGTATAAACATTGGCCCATCAATAAAGACGCTATCATATACGGACTGGTTTTGCTAAGTTGCGCTATTATGCTCGTGGCTTTTTTATGGGGATTGCGAAAACATCATACCTTTAACACTACAGGATATGTAAATGCCACCCATCAGCTTTCGGTCTGCTTCAATGAAATTGCTGTCCCGCCAGCAGAATGGTCTTACCACGCCATCGCCAATGAAAATGAACTAAAGGAAATATGGAAGGTTAGTCAGACCCTATATGGCGAAGATAATGTGCCCTTCGAAATTGTGGTTAGCTGGTGGAAGTGTTATCCCAACGGCATTTTTGTACTTTATAAGTACGATGTTATAGCTGGTTATTTTTCCATGTGGCCAATTAAAAAAACCACCTATGACGATATTGTGCATGGCAGAAAGAAAGAGCGCGAGCTAAAGTTACAATCTATAATGGGTAAAAAATCTGCCGATAAACGCCCA
The DNA here is from genome assembly GCF_004054195.1 of Mucilaginibacter gilvus. Taxonomy (GTDB): domain Bacteria; phylum Bacteroidota; class Bacteroidia; order Sphingobacteriales; family Sphingobacteriaceae; genus Mucilaginibacter; species Mucilaginibacter gilvus. The sequence goes on from NZ_SBIW01000002.1 coordinate 72,515, forward strand.
TACTGGTACGTAACTAACGTTGTTATATGTAAACAGTTTCGGAAAACTATCGCTATCAAAATACTTATGAGAGAGGCTTTAAGAAACTGGGTTAACGAAGGCAACCTGGCGAAGGACTTATATTTGTGCGCTTTTGCATACTCCAACGAAGGAGAAGAAATAATCAAACGATCCGGCTTTACACTTATTAAACCAGCTGAGGATACCGCCGACAGAAAGCCTCTATATACGCTTAGCCCAAGCCGGGCTAATATAGATGCCTTAATTAGCCGATTACAAAATGAAGAAGAACGGACTCAATCGGCCCTTGGCATTCGTTGGAACCGGTTAACGGGCAATTTACGGGGTTAATATATTTATATATCTTAACCCTCTTCAAAACACATTATGATCCGCAAAAATTACTATACCATCCCCGGCGCCAAAAGCAGGGCAATGCTGGCCGATGTTACCTATAACGATACCAACCCAAAAGCCCCGCTGGTGATATTTGCGCATGGCATACGTGGGTTTAAAGATTGGGGTACACATAATCTTGTTGCCCAATATTTTGCGGAGAATGGGTTCCGTTTCCTTAAATTTAATTTCTCGCATAACGGAACCACTACGGATAGCCCGACAGATTTTGCCGACCTGATCGCCTTCAGCGATAATACTTTTAGTATGGAACTGGAGGACCTTAACGCCGTTATTGATTTTGCCTGCGGCGGATCTTACATGCCTGCCGTTAGGGAAGTTTATCTGATTGGGCACAGTCTGGGCGGTGGGATCAGCATTGTTAAAACCGCCGAAGATAAGCGCATTACCAAACTGGTTAGCATGGCGGCTATCTCCAGTTTTTATAACCTCTGGCCAAAACAATCCGAGCAGCAATGGAAACTACAGGGTGTAATGTACATGCGCAACTCGCGCACCGGCCAAAATATGCCCTACAAAGTAAGTCTGTTGAAGGATCTGGAGACAAATCCCGACCGCCTGAACATTTTTGCGAAAGCAGCCCAAATTAAACAGCCCTGGTTAATTGTTCATGGCCACGAAGATACCAGCGTGCCTTTAAGCCACGCGGAGGAACTGCATACCGCCCAACCCAATGCCAAATTTGCGGTTATAAAAGGTGCCGACCATGTGTTTAACGCTGTGCATCCTTACCTTGCCAATGAGCTGCCTGCCACACTATTGCAATTTTGTGATATTTCTATTGAATTTTTGAAAGAATAGGTCAGTTGTTGCAATCAATAACCTGTTTTTTTGCGTTACTGCGCTAAACACTTGTTATATGAGCATATCCGGATCGCGCAAAAAAGGAAGCAAATTCATTAATACCATCCCTACCGAATCTGCCGGTTTTGGCAAAATGCTGCCGATATTAAAGGAATACATCAACAATAAAGCAGAAAACACGCCAAAGATAGCCTTGGGGCCGTTTAAAACGGATATTTCCATTTACGATACCCCGCCGGAAACAGGCCTGCGTATTACATGGGTTGGTCACTCCAGTTTACTGATAGAAGTGGACGGCATCCGCATCCTTACCGACCCGGTTTGGAGCCAGCGGGTATCTTTTTCGCAATCCTTTGGCCCAAAACGCTTTTTTCAGCCGCCCGTAGCATTGGCCGACCTCCCGAAAATAGATGTGATCATCTCCTCGCATGACCATTACGACCATCTTGATAAAGCAACTATTAAGTTTTTTGCGGATAAGAACGTTCCTTTTATATGCTCAGTAGGTGTATGTACTTACCTCGAAAGCTGGGTTATACACAAGGCTTTTATCCACGAGGTAGATTGGGGTGACAGTGTGATGATAGGCGATTGCAACATTACGGCCGCCCCTGCAAGGCACTTTTCGGGCAGGGGGATTACCCACCGTGACGAGACACTATGGTCGTCATTCGTGATCAAAGGGCCGCAGCATAATATTTATTTTGGTGCCGATTCCGGCTACTCGCCAGATTTTAAAGCAATTGGCGAAACCTTTGGCCCTTTCGACCTGACGATGCTGGAGATAGGCGCGTATGGCACCTACTGGCCGGATATCCACATGGGGCCCGATAATGCCTCCAACGCACACCTCGACCTAAAGGGCGATATCATGATGGGCATCCACTGGGGTACTTTTAATCTGGCTCCGCACGCCTGGTACGAACCTGCCGAGCGCCTGGTGCAATTTGGCAAGGACAAGAACATCAAACTATTCCTCCCCGAACCAGGCCAACCAACCGAAGTGCTACCATTGGTTACCAATTGGTGGAAGAAGTTTATGAGCTAAGAGGCGTCTTGATAATTGTTGTAATATTCAGTTATAAAACAGATATTTAAGGCAACCAGTTAACCAACCGTCATGCCGATTATTTCGGCACCTCACACGGCAGGCAGCCTGCATGCATAAAAGCAAACATTGTGGCTGCCTTTATGAAGGGGTGTTGAAACAAGTTCAACATAACGTGAGGCACTTGCTTTTGTCCACTGATGTTTTAAACGCTATGTTATGATACACTCTTTTCGCTATTCCTTTTCCATAATGTTGTTGATTTGCGCTTTCGGGGCATCAGCACAAACCGTTATCCCCCTTTGGGAGAAAGGTGCTCCGGGTTTTGAAAGCCGCCGAAACGAGCCGGAGCAAGCCAAAGACTATTGGGTGAAAAACATCCACAACCCATCGCTCACCGTCTATGCGCCGCCTGCCGGTACGGCCAACGGCGCAGCGGTAGTAGTTTGCCCCGGTGGCGGGCACCGCCTGCTGGTTTATAATTCTGAAGGTGTTGCCCCGGCCAAATTTTACAACAGCCTTGGCATTACCGTTTTCATTTTGAAATACCGCCTTGGCCGCGATACGCTCTCGCCCTATAAAATTGAGGTACACGCCAAGCAGGACGGCTACCGTGCCATGCGCCTGGTACGCAGCCGTGCCGCCGAATTTGGCATTGATCCAAACCGCATTGGGCTCATGGGCTTCTCTGCCGGTGGCGAACTGGTGGATATGATCGCCTTTGGCGGTTACAATGGCGACCCTAAAGCTGCCGACCCCGTAGACCGCGCCAACTCCAAACCCAATTTTATCGTACAGGTTTACCCCGGTCCCTCATACGTGCCGGAACATATATCCGCCGATGCGCCCCCCGCCTTTTTGGTAGCCGCTAACGATGATGCCTGCTGCTCGCTACCGCTTATACAACTTTTACAACGCTACCGGGATGCCAAAGTGCCCGTAGAACTGCATATGTATGCCCGTGGCGATCATGCCTTTAATATGGGCACCAACCGCAAGCTCAAATCCATTAACCACTGGCCAGACCGCCTCTCCGATTGGTTGGAAGACAGCCATATTTTACAGGCCGAAAAGGATTTGAAGAAGGTATTGCATTAGGGTTGGGATAGGTTGTAAAAAGTTCGCCCTTGTTGGTGTTGTCACCAACAAGCCGCTATGCAATCGCGATAGCGTCTGTTACCGTCTTAAATGCTGTTGTTGATAACACCAACAGTGGCGGAATGGCGCAAAACACCCTCATATTGCCGCTATAGCCCAACATACGCTTAACCTGTTAACTTTAGGTTTGTATAAGATAAAAATTCACTTTCAACACTATCTATTTATGAAGCTTCTGCTCACTGCCGCCGGTATAAGCAACGCCAGCATTCGCAACGCACTGGTGGAACTATTGGGTAAGCCGATTGACGAGGCTACAGCCCTTTTTATCCCGACAGCCATATATGGCATACCGGGCGGAGCGCAAATACTACAGAAGGTGATCAGCGGATCATTAGGCGACCCTTTCTGCCAACTGGGCTGGAAATCGCTGGGGCTGCTGGAACTTACGGCATTGCCCAGCATGAAGCAAGAACTTTGGGTGCCTATGCTGCAAGAAACTGATGCCTTGCTGGTTGGCGGCGGCGATTGCCAGTATCTGTGTTACTGGATGCAGCAGTCGGGCCTGGCAAACCTTTTGCCATCATTGCTGCAAAAGATGGTATATGTAGGTTTAAGCGCCGGCAGTATGACCATGACCCGTTATGGAACCACCTATGGCAACCACACGCTCCCGGCCGAAAGCAAAAAATCGTTAGACTTGATGGATTTCGCTATACATCCACATCTGGATCATGAATGGTTTCCTGATAACTCCATGGCGAACCTGGAAAAGCTGGCTGCTACTCTACCGGTACCGTCCTATCTGATCGATGATCAAACGGCGATAAAAGTAACGGACGGTACGGTAGAGGTTATATCTGAGGGAAATTGGAAGCTTGTCAATCCCTGATGCCGAAAGGGTGCTTGCAAATACTATCATCTTTCGCCCTTGTTGGTGTTGTCACCAACAAGCCGCCATGCATTTCCGATAGCATTTCGTTTACCGTCCTAAACGCTGTTGGTGACAACACCAACAGCGGAAAAACAATCAATTCTGTGGCATTTACACATACGATAACCACCACTTCTTGTGCGTTCGTTTATAATTGCCGTACCATTTGCAGGGGAAATAAAACGCGGCGATTACAAATATCCAAAACAAGTACACTACCCATAAGGGATAGCCGAAACCCTGCGCCTGCCACACAATCGGGTTTCCGTCCGATTTGTAAGGAAGCCCGCTCAACCCGATCAATGCAAGATTAATAACCCTGAGCAGGCAAAAATGCGCTATAAAAAAAAAGTAGGGCACATTGCCATACACCTCGAAAAAGGCGGTTAGTCGATTTTTGAAGTTTTCGGCGAGGGCTAATAAAACCATTATGGGGCCTAAGGTCATGAGCAGGAATTGCAGCGAGGGCGGTTGTTTTACCGTGTTCACGAAAGCTAATATGGTATGGGGAAGATTACGCTGATGGAACCACGGCACCGGGTTGCCATAAAGGTTGATTAAACGTAACCGAACAAACAGCCCCATGAATGAAAAGCCTGTAAGTAATAATATGGCCCTCCTTTTCTTAGCATCGGCCCCGGTTTGATACAGTTTACCAAATACATAGCCCAGCAGCAACGGCCCTGCCCAGGTAATAGGCGGATACAATGATAACAAAGTCCGGGTGGCGCTGAGGGGGACAAATGAGGCCCCGGCTGTCACAAAAAACTTAAGCAAGCCGTCTGCTGTTTTGTTTTGGAGCGGCTGAATGTGATCCAGGGCATTATGGCCAAATATGATCAGCACAGCTATTGCGGCAATTAACCAACGCGGTACATGGATAAGCCCCGCCAGGAGGATCATCCCGAACCCGATAGCTGCTAAAACCTCCAGCACAAGCAAATGATACTGCAGGCTAAAGCTGAACAGAAAGCTCATAATGAGAAGATCAGACAGGATAAGCCAAACGCCCCTTTTAACCAGGAACAGGCTGAGTTCTTTTTTTGTTCTGCGCTGCCCGGCCAGGAATACCGATACGCCGCTGAGGAACACGAAGGTTGGCGCACAATAATGTGTAATCCAGCGGGTAAAAAACAAAACCACTGTGGTGGTTTGCATATCCAGCGGCGACGAAGGATAATGCAGGAAATCGCGGGTATGATCGAGCACCATGATCACCATGATGAGGCCGCGGATGATATCGATAGCGTGGAAACGTTCTTTCATTGGTTCGGTTAAAATTTATTAGGGTGACGCTGCGATATAAATATCGTTGTTTCCTATCACAATTCACAACCCATACTGGCGTAATAAGTGGATGGTGACAGACAGGGGGCTATCTATAATGTAGTTTATATTAAGTACCTTACTATCCTAAACCTGCACAATGAAAATTCTCTCTGTAATATCGTTGCTCTTCGTCACCATGGCAGCATCGAAAGGCCAAACGCCGGCAAACGTTTATATCACGTTAGATAACAGCCGGCAAATGAACATCGGGCGCTATTCGTTTTTTAATAAAGAGGTGCACTACTCCCTATATAAAACAGACGATACCCACTACGTACTGCAATATACCGCTACACGCCCCGGCCTGATATTTCTTAATAATAAACCTATTTACGTTACCCCTGGGGACAGCATCGCTTTAACCTACAAAATGTTTTTTCAAACCAGGGATGTGATGTCTGATACATTGATGGCCGCCGGAAAAAACAGTGCCAACTATATGTTTGCCAATTTGATCGCTACCAGGGCGCTTGATAATTACTTTCCCGATTTTAAGGAAGCCCGTTACAAAAATAACGTGGTACTGTTTTATAACCAACTTTGTAAAGATGAGGAAACCTACAATACCTATTTTGATAAGCTGCTAAATGCCAGGGGATGCAACCCGGTGCTTATCGCTTATTTAAAACGGGCCAAACGCAATCAGTTGCTGTTTAACCTCATCTATTTTGAAAATGAAATGGACGAAACCCATAATCCGGGCTTAGCCGCGTTCAGTAAGTTGGTGGATAACACCATGGCAGGCACAAAATTTCTTCCCGGCGATGCCGACCTTAGCTTTATACAGGAAAACTTGTTCAGGAAATATTTAACCCGGCTGGTAAACATCAAATTCTACCACCTGAATACTAAAAAAGATTACGCCGGTCTTTTAGGCTATATAGATGGTTACCCGGATACCTACGTGCGCGAATACTTTATTTACAATTTATTAAAAGACTATAAAAACAAGCTTAACCTGGTAGACAATGAGACGCTTACCAACCGTGTGCAAACCTTCAGCAATCAGGATATAAAGAGCGAGATCAACGACCCTAAACTTTAACGGAATAGTAATTATCGATTTACCCAACTCGGGTTAAATGCCTTTATGAGCCCCTATAAAACTACATTAGCATAAAACGTTTTGCCCGGCCGTGCGTTATTTTTGTTCAGGAGAACAACAACATGGCAAACTTTCAGGATATTATAGCATCAGACAAACCGGTTTTGGTAGATTTTAGCGCCGAATGGTGCGGGCCCTGCAAAATGATGCCGCCCATTTTAAAGCAGGTAAAGGATGCCCTTGGCGATAAGGTAACCATCATAAAAATAGATATCGACAAAAACCCCGCGGCGGCCAGCGCTTACCGCGTGCAAAGCGTACCCACCCTAATGGTTTTCCAAAACGGCGAAAGCAAATGGCGACAAAGCGGCGTAATGCAGGCCAGCCAGTTGCAGCAAGTGATACAGCAGTATATTAAGCAGTGAGTTTGAGTAGTGAGTAGTGAGTTTGAGTAGTGAGTAGTGAGTAGTGAGTAGTGAGTAGTGAGTAGTGAGTAGTGAGTAGTGAGTAGTGAGTAGTGAGTAGTGAGTAGTGGAAATTCTTCCTTTGGGGATTTGTTTCACAAAACCTGCGATAAATGGTCACATATCTACCTTAATTTAGCTTATTTATTTAGTTTCCGGATGCGGGGCTTCTTCTCTTAGAGCCGGTTTACGCAGGTAGAGCCAGGAGAGCAGGTACAGGCAAAGCACGCCCAGCAGAAAACCGCCCATTACATCGGTAAACCAATGCGCGCCAAGGTAGATTCGGGAGAACGGAATGGCGAAGATCATGAAGAGGCTAACAGCCATTACAAACCATCTTAAAAATTTGGGGATATCCTCCAACTGGTACATCAACACCACCAAAAAGCCGAAGAACACTACATAGAATAGTACGTGCCCGCTGGGAAAACTTTGCTGCGTGGTTTTAAGCACAATACGTACTACATCATCTGAGGGGCGGGGCCTGTTTACCAATGCTTTTACAACGGTGCTAACCAACCCTGCGAGCATGGTTAACATTACAAACACAGCCGCTTTTTTATACCTGAACAAGAAAAACACAAGGCTGGTGAATACGATCATAATCGGCGACTCGGGCATGTAGCCGGGTACGCTGATGAGGTACATCGCCGTATCCAAAAATTTATTCTGATGCTCCTGCACTTCTTCGGAAAACTCTACATCAATAAACGAGGTTGGGTATAGTGTTACCAAAATAGTAAGCGCCACAAAACCTATGCTGATGATGAGCAGTACCAACAACAATATGCGCTGCCTTCTTTTATTCATTTTCCTATTATATCAAGTCCTTTAAATGTTTATAATTCGCTTTTACAGTATCCAGCACCTCGTCCATACGGCCGTTAAGCATTAGCTTGGTCATGGATAGGGCCATCCCTTTTACCTGGCCCAGTTCAATTTTTGGCGGCATGGCCAGGGCGTTAGGGTCTGTAAAAATGTTCACCAACGCTGGACCGTTATACATCAATGCTTCGCGAAGCGCTTGTTTAGCATCGTCGGGGTCTTTAACGGCGATGCCCTTTATGCCCATTGCTTTTGCTACCATGGCAAAATCGGGATTGTGCATTTCGGTTTGCCAATCGGGCAAGCCGGCCACTTCCATCTCCAGTTTCACCATCCCTAAGGACCGGTTGTTGAACACGATGATCTTTACCGGCAGGTTGTATTGAGTGATGGTCGCCAGATCGCCCAGCAGCATGGATAAGCCGCCATCGCCACAAAGGGCTATCACCTGCCTGCCCGGGCAAGCCAATGCCGCGCCGATAGCCTGTGGCATTGCATTCGCCATAGAGCCATGATTGAACGAACCTACCATCTTCCGCTTACCTGTAGCATTAATATACCGCGAACCCCACACACAACTCATGCCAGTATCCACAGTAAATATAGCATCATTGGTGGCTAATTCGTCAAGTAAACTGGCGATGTATTCGGGGTGGATGTTTTCTTTTTTGCCCATATCGTCCACGTAGATCTTCATATTCTCTTTTACACCGGCATAAAGCTCGAGCTGGGCTTTTAAAAAACTATCGTCGGTACTCTGGGTGATGAGCGGTAACAAAGCGGTGAGCGTATCTTTCACATCCCCGCAAAGCCCTACCTCTACCTTGGCGCGGCGGCCAATGCGCTCGGGTTTTGTATCTATCTGCACTATTTTACAACCGGTAGGCATAAAAGGGGTGTATGGGAAATCGGTACCCAGCAACAGCAGCAGGTCGCTTTCGTGCATACTATGATAGGCCGATGGAAGGCCTAAGAGCCCCGTCATGCCCACTTCGTTCGGGTTATCGTATTGGATATCCATCTTGGCACGAAATGAGTAAGCAACCGTGGCATTAAGCCGCTGGGATAGCTGCACCACTTCATCGTGTGCCTCCGCGGCACCTATGCCGCAAAATATGGTTATCTTTTTATGATGGTTGAGTAAGCCTGCCAATTGGTTCAGGTCCACATCCGAGGGGCGGACAACGGCACGGGGGTTAAAATTAGCAGTAGCGGTAGTAATTTCTTCGGAATCCATACCGGTGAGATCACCGGGAAGACCTATTACGGCTACCCCTTTACGGTTAATGGCAGCCTGAATACCGGCCTGCAGCATCCGGGGGAACTGTTTGGCAGTAGTGGCTACCTGGTTGTAATGGCTGCAATCGTCGAATAGTTTGATCGTATTTGTTTCCTGGAAATACTCGGTACCATATTCAAAACTGGGGATGGTAGATGCTATCGCAATAACCGGCGCGCCGGAGCGGTGTGCATCGTATAGTCCGTTTATGAGGTGTACATGGCCGGGGCCGCTGCTGCCCGCGCAACACGCAAGGGTTCCGGTTATCTGCGCCTCCGCTCCTGCCGCATAAGCCCCGGCTTCCTCATGCCTAACGTGGATCCACTGGATGCTGCCTTCGCGCCTTACGGCGTCGTTCACTTCATTTAAGCTGTCGCCGGTTACAGCGTATATGCGCTTGATGCCTGCGTTCACCAGCATTGATACCAGTTGGTCTGCTACGTTTGCCATAGGTTTTCTTTAATTATATTAAGGTAACCTGATTAAGTGGCGTGGGTTTTAAAATTCAGTAAATTACCCTAATATCAATTTCAGGGGACGATTGTAATTGTGGATTACCAGCCCAAAGAAGGCAACGCGGATGCGTTCAAATCGCTGGTGCAAACGCATGTGGACCGCCTTAAAGCAGAAAACTTAGTTACCGACCGGGAACTCATTATTATGGAAGCCGCAGATGGCACTACCATCGAAGTGTTTGAGTGGCTTTTTGCTGAGGCTATACAGCAGGCGCATCAAAATAAAGTGGTACATCAAATGTGGGGCGAGTTTGGGGAGGTATGCGATTATGTGCCTTTGAATAGTATTGCCGAAGCTGCCAGTATGTTTGCCGAGTTTGGGGCGGTGGAGTAGGCTGTAGATGTTAAGCCGCGGTGTCAGTCTGAGCCTGTCGAAGACTTAACGGCGTGCATAGTGGCGAATGGTTCGACAGCTCACCATGACTAGCCTAACCAAAAAACAGTATATAAACAAAAACGGCCCCCGATAAATCGAGAGCCGTTTTTATTATTGCGTAAAAAGCTAATTATTCGCCCTTTTCTGCATTTTCTTCGTTTGCAGCAGGAGCTTCTGGAGCTTCTTCCACAGCCGGAGCTGCTTCAGCAACTGGTGCGTCTGCAACCGGTGCTACTTCGATAGGAGCTTTTGCTTTTGAAGCACCACGACGACGTGTAGTTTTCTTCTCAGCTTTAGCTTCTACGTCTTTACCGTAAACAGTGTTGTAATCAACAAGCTCGATGATCGCCATTTCAGCGTTATCGCCTAAACGGTTCTCTAACTTAACAATACGAGTGTAACCACCGGGGCGGTTAGCAATTTTCACGGCAATTTCACGGAACAGGATGTTCGTAGTGTCTTTGTCTTGCAAATAGCTAAATACGGTACGGCGTGAGTGCGTAGTATCGTTTTTTGATTTGGTTAATAATGGTTCAACATAACCACGTAAAGCTTTTGCTTTAGCTAAGGTTGTTGTAATACGCTTGTGTAAGATAAGCGAAGATGCCATGTTCGACATCATCGCTTTGCGATGGCTGTTCGTGCGGCCTAAATGGTTTAACTTTTTTCCGTGTCTCATTGTGTTGTTAATTTGTGCACGTGCATACCGTTGGGCGACTCTGTTTAATCAAGCCCGCGGAATTATGCCCTCGCCTATTGTAAATAAAAAGTGGTACGTAGAACGTATTACGTTCTACGTACCACTTAAAAATTATTCTTCGTCTAACTTAAATTTAGCCAGGTTCATACCAAAAGATAAGCCTTTTGATTTAACCAGGTCCTGAATTTCAGTTAATGATTTTTTACCAAAGTTTCTGAATTTTAGCATGTCAGCTACATCGTAAGAAACTAAATCGGCAAGGCTGCGGATATCGGCAGCTTTTAAGCAATTCAAAGCACGTACGCTCAGGTCCAGATCAACCAATTCGGTTTTAAGGATCTTACGCATGTGAAGAATTTCTTCGTCAACTTCTTTAGTTTCTTCTTTAGCCTGTGCTTCCAGCATCATGTTCTCATCAGAGAACAGCATGAAGTGCTGGATAAGAATTTTGGCAGCTTGTTTCAAAGCATCCTCAGGATGAATTGAACCATCGGTAGAAATATCAAGGATCAGTTTTTCGTAATCCGTTTTTTGTTCTACACGGTAGTTTTCAAGCGTGTATTTTACGTTCTTTATCGGGGTGAAGATAGAATCGATAGCTATCACACCTACGTTTGCATCAGGGTTTTTGTTTTCCTCGTTAGAGATGTAACCACGGCCTTTAGCAACAGTAAGCTCAACTTCAAGCGTTACCGATGAATCCATATTACAAATAACAAGATCAGGGTTCAACACTGTAAAGTTGTTTGAAAACTTAGTGACGTCGCCCGCTTTAAAAGCATCCTGACCGTTAATGATCACAAATATCTTCTCATTATCGCCCGATTCACCTGTCTTTTTAAAACGAACTTGTTTTAAGTTCAGGATGATCTCGGTAACATCTTCAACCACACCTTTAATGGTTGAAAACTCATGCATTACGCCAGAAATACGAACTGATGTAATAGCATAACCTTCTAATGAAGAAAGTAAGATACGACGCAGAGCATTACCAATGGTTACACCGAAGCCTGGTTCTAACGGACGAAACTCAAACGTGCCATCAAAATCATTTGATTTCTGCATGATAACCTTGTCTGGTTTTTGAAATGCTAAAATTGCCATTTATATCTTTTGTTTATTGTTTGTTTGATAATAGATTTGAGATGTGAGATATGAGATGTGGGAAAAAACCGCACCCTCAACATATCTGTTGATCCAAACCGCCTATAATTGTAATTGTTATAAACTGAAAATCGAGATATGGGATTTGCGAACCTAATCTCAAATCTCATATCTCCAATCTCATATCTAATTCTTATTTTGAGTACAACTCCACAATAAGGTTTTCCTTAATGTTTTCTGGTATCTCATCACGGTTAGGGTAGTTTAAAAACTTGCCTGTTAATTCGGCAGCGTTCCACTCCAACCAGCTGTATTTGTTTATTTTACGGCCAGCAACTGAATTAGTGATGGCTTCCAATGATTTTGATTTTTCGCGCACTGCAATAACATCACCTGCCCTTAAAGCATAAGAAGCAATGTTTACAACACCACCGTTTACGGTGATGTGTTTGTGACCTACTAACTGGCGTGCACCAGAACGTGTAGGAGCGATACCTAAACGGTAAACCGCGTTATCTAAACGTGCTTCCAGGAATTTCAACAGGTTTTCACCGGTGATACCTTCTTTAGCTGATGCGGTGTGGAATAAGTTTTCGAACTGACGCTCTAATACACCGTAAGTGTATTTAACTTTTTGTTTTTCCATTAATTGTACCGCGTACTCAGATTGCTTTCCTCTTCTTTTAGAAGCGCCATGCATTCCGGGTGGGTAGTTTTTTCTTTCCAACGCCTTATCCGGACCGAAGATCGGCTCGCGGAACCTACGCGCAATTTTTGATTTGGGGCCTGTATATCTTGCCATTATTTGTGTGTTTTAAAGTATCAAACAGCCTGTAGCTGTCGAATCTTAGCTTTAAAAAATTAGTGAATTAAACTCTTCTTCTTTTAGATGGACGGCAACCGTTGTGCGGAAGCGGGGTGATGTCCTTAATAGTAGTTACTTCGATACCTGTTGTTTGCAGGGTACGGATAGCGCTTTCGCGGCCGGAACCCGGGCCTTTAACAAATACTTCTACTTTACGTAAACCTAAGTCATAAGCAGCTTTACCGCAATCGGCAGCAGCCTGACCGGCAGCGTAAGGGGTGTTCTTTTTAGAACCTTTAAAACCCATTTTACCTGCAGATGACCAAGAAATTGCCTGGCCGGTTTTGTTGGTAAGGGTGATAATGATGTTGTTAAAAGTTGCATTGATGTGTGCTTCGCCTACAGACTCTACAATTACAATGCGTTTTTTGGTAACTTTTTTGCTTTTAGCCATTTTCTTAATTATTGAGTTAGTGAATTACTGAATTAGTGATTTCTAATTCGGACCCACCCAACCGTTTTTTATAATTTTATATTCCTGGCAAGCTTAAAGTATCACTACTCACAACTCACCAATCAACTATTTACTATTTAGTAGCTTTCTTTTTGTTAGCAACTGTTTTACGTTTTCCTTTACGGGTACGTGAGTTATTTTTGGTGCGCTGACCACGTAACGGTAAACCTTTACGGTGACGGGTACCACGGTAGCAACCGATATCCATTAAACGTTTGATGTTAAGCTGAACTTCTGAACGTAACGAGCCTTCAACTTTGATCTGATCGTTGATGATGGTACGGATAGCCGTTAACTGATCATCAGACCAATCCTGTACTTTCACGCTCTCATCAATTTCAGCTTGCTTCAAAATATCTTCAGCTGTAGAGCGTCCGATTCCATAGATGTAGGTTAAACCTATAACACCTCTTTTATTCTTTGGTAAATCAATACCTGAGATCCTTGCCATATTTTTTGTTTGTGTTTTAACGTAATACCGAACGGCGGGCCACCGTTGTACGGACTATTACAAGTTCCTTAATTATCCCTGACGCTGTTTGAATTTCGGGTTCTTTTTGTTTATCACGTAAAGTTTCCCGTTACGGCGGATGATCTTGCAATCAACGCTGCGCTTTTTAATGGATGCTCTAACTTTCATCTCGTTGTTTATTTATATCTGTAGGTTATTCTTCCTTTTGTTAAATCATACGGGCTCATCTCCAGTTTCACCCTGTCGCCAGGAAGAATTTTGATGTAGTGCATACGCATTTTGCCCGATATGTGCGCAATAATCTCGTGGCCATTTTCCAGTTCAACTCTAAACATTGCGTTAGATAACGCTTCGCGAATTGTACCATCTTGCTCAATCGAGGATTGTTTTGCCATATTTTACTGATTATTACTTAATTATCTGCCCCCAAAACGGGATGCAAAATTAATAAAAATATTTTAATTATTATTTTTTTCTTTTAAAACTTCGTCAATGTATGAAAACGTTGATAAAACGTCTGGTTGACCCTTTTTTACAGCTACCGTATGCTCGTAGTGAGCCGACACCTTTTTATCAACAGTAGACACGGTCCATCCATCATCCCAAAATTTAACACCGGCACGGCCCGCGTTTATCATTGGTTCAATAGCAATCACCATCCCCTCTTCTAACTTAATACCTGCGCCACGTTTACCGTAGTTAGGCACTTCCGGCTTTTCGTGCAGGCGTGTACCTACTCCGTGGCCAACAAGTTCTTTCACCACACCAAAACCATTCTTCTCTGCGTGTTCCTGTACCGCGTAGCCTATATCGCCAATGCGCATACCTACTACAGCCTTTGCAACACCCAGATCCAAACACTCGCGGGTTACGCGCATCAGTTTCTTTGTATTCTCGTCTACCTCGCCAATGGCAAAGGTAAAGGCCGAATCGCCAAAGTATTTGTTTAATATAACACCACAATCAACAGACACAAGGTCCCCATCAACCAAAGGTTTTTTACTGGGGAAGCCATGTACCACCTGGTCGTTAAGCGATATGCACAATGAGTAAGGGAATCCGCTATAATTTAAAAATGCCGGAACCCCGCCGTTATCGCGGATAAAGGTTTCGGCAAGTTTATTTAATTCGAGGGTAGTAACACCGGGGCCTATAACCTTAGCTATTTCCCCGTGTGTTTTGGAAACAAGTAAAGAACTTTCTCTTATCAGTTCTATTTCTTCAATAGACTTATAAATGATCTTAGACATGTTTTAATTTAGATAGCCGTGGGCGTGGTACCTGCAGCAGCCGGAACGCCTGAGCGCCCTTTGATCCTACCGGTCTTCATCAACCCGTCGTAATGACGCATTAACAAGTGGCTTTCAATCTGCTGTAAAGTATCTAACACAACACCTACAAGGATAATTAACGATGTACCGCCAAAGAACCTTGCAAATAAGCTGCTTACCCCTACCATGCTGGCCAACGCTGGTATAATAGCTACAATGGCCAAAAAGATAGAACCCGGTAATGTGATTTTTGATATAACTTCATCAATGAAGGTAGTGGTAGCGTTACCCGGTGCAACACCTGGTATAAAGCCGCCGTTCTTCTTCATATCATCGCTCATTTGCTTGGGGTTAACCGTAATAGCTGTATAGAAATACGTGAACAGGATGATCAGTATAGCAAATACAAGGTTATGTTCCCATGAGTTGTAGTTTGATAAAGCGATCAGTATTCCGTTTGATGCAGCATTAGGGAAAAACTGTGCAACGGTAGCAGGGATAAACATTAATGCCTGGGCAAAAATGATAGGCATAACACCCGCAGCATTTACCTTTAAAGGTATATACTGGCGCACACCGCCATATTGTTTGTTACCCACAATACGTTTTGCATATTGTACAGCAATTTTACGTGTACCCTGTACAATGAGGATGGTAAACATTACCACACCCAACAGCGCTACAATTTCTACAATGAAGGTAATTAAACCACCCGGGCCGCTGGTACGGGATTGAAACTCGGTAGCGAAAGCTGCTGGCAGCTGCGCTATGATACCCACCATGATGATCAATGAAATACCGTTACCAATACCTTTATCAGTGATTTTTTCGCCCAGCCACATTACAAATAAAGTACCTGCGGTTAATACGAATGTGTTCAGTATAATAAAGTACGGGTTGCCAATAAGCATAGCATCGGCGCTTACCTGAGATTTCAGATAACCGATAGCCTGCAAAGCGGTGATACCTATGGTTAGGTAACGGGTCCACTGGTTTAGCTTATTACGGCCGCTTTCACCCTCTTTTTGTAATTTGGTAAAGTATGGCACAGCTATACCTAAAAGTTGCACTACGATAGATGCAGATATGTAAGGCATTACACCTAATGCAAAGATGGACGAACGTGAGAACGAACCTCCTGCAAACATATTAAGCAAGCCTACCAAGCCTTCTTTAGCTTTAGCATTATCAAGGGTAGCCGCGTTTACACCCGGCAATACGATATACGAGCCAACACGATATATCAAAAGAAATAAGAGTGTGTTTGTTATACGCACTCTTAGATCCTCAATTTTCCAAATATTGGATAATGTGGTGAAAAATTTCTTCATCGAAAATTATAACTTTACAATAGTTCCGCCGGCCGCTTCAATAGCTTTTTGTGCAGTAGCAGTAAATGCATGTGCAGTAACTTCTAACTTGGCTTTTAGTTCGCCACGGCCAAGGATCTTAACCAAGCCGTTTTTAGACACCAAACCATGTTCTTTCAAGGTATCAAAGTTAACTGTTGATAATGAATATTTTTCAGTTAAAGCTTGTAATACGTCAAGGTTTACACCAACATACTCTACACGGTTAAGGCTTTTGAAACCTACCTTAGGTACGCGGCGTTGTAATGGCATCTGGCCACCTTCAAAACCTATCTTGGTAGATGTACCTGAACGTGAACCGGCACCTTTATGGCCACGGGTTGATGTACCGCCACGGCCACTACCTGTACCACGGCCAATTCTTTTTCTATTTTTAGTAGAACCTTCTGCAGGTTTAAGATTACTTAAATTCATGATATTAAATATTTTCTACTGCTACCAGGTGGTTCACTTTCCGAACCATACCGATGATAGCCGCAGTGGCTTCAACTTCCACGCTGTGGTTAATTTTTTTAAGGCCTAAAGCCTCAACAGTTTTTTTCTGGCGCTCGCTTCTGTCGATAACGCTTTTTATCTGTGTTATTTTAATTTTCGACATGACTGATTATCCGTTAAATACTTTTCCTAAACTGATACCGCGCTGTTGAGCTACTGTATGCGCATCGCGTAATTGCGATAATGCAGATACGGTTGCTTTAACCACGTTGTGCGGGTTTGATGATCCTTTTGATTTGGCCAGTACATTGTGTACTCCGGCACTTTCCAATACAGCGCGCATTGCACCACCGGCTATAACACCGGTACCGTTTGCTGCTGGTTTGATAAATACAAAACCACCGCTGAATTTACCAATTTGCTCATGTGGAATAGTGTTGTTGATAATTGGAACCTTTACCAGGTTCTTTTTAGCATCATCAATACCTTTAGCAATTGCTTCGGTAACTTCTTTTGCTTTACCAAGTCCGTAACCCACTACACCTTGCTCATCACCTACCACTACGATAGCAGAAAAGCTGAATGTACGGCCACCTTTTGTTACTTTGGCTACACGTTGTATACTTACCAGGCGATCTTTTAATTCGATCTCGCTGGTTTTTACTCTTTTTATGTTGATTGTTGACATTTCCTGTTTCGATTAAAAGTTTAAACCACCTTCACGTGCACCTTCTGCCAGTGATTTAACACGGCCGTGGTACAAGTAACCATTCCTGTCAAACACTACATCTTTAATACCTGCAGCGATAGCTTTTTCGGCTACCAGTTTACCTACAGCTACTGATTGATCTGACTTAGTAGACCCGCTTGCGACAAAATCTTTCGATAATGAAGATGCTGATACTAAGGTTTTGCCACTAACGTCGTCAATAATTTGAGCGTAGATGCCTTTGTTGCTTCTGAATACAGATAAGCGAGGGCGTGCTGTTGATCCTGAAAGGCGTTTACGTATGCCTTTTTTAATCCTGTCTCTTCTTGATAATTTCATGGCGCTTATTTTTTAGATGCTGATTTACCTGCTTTTCTTCTCAATACTTCGCCAACAAACTTGATACCTTTACCTTTGTAAGGCTCTGGCGTACGTAACGAGCGGATCTTCGCTGCTACCTGGCCAATCAATTGTTTATCGTTAGATTCCAGGATGATGGTTGGGTTTTTACCCTTATCAGCAGTGGTTGTAACTTTAATTTCCTGTGGTAACTCAAATACATAATGGTGAGAATAACCCAACACTAAATCTAAAGTATTACCTGTGTTTGTTGCGCGGTAACCTACACCTACCAATTCCTGGCGAATTGTGTAGCCTTCTGTTACACCAACAACCATGTTGTTTATTAACGAGCGGTACAAACCGTGTAACGCTTTGTGGCGTTTCTGGTCAGACGGGCGTTTAACCAGTAACTGGCCTTCTTCCTGCTCTATAATGATATCTCTATCTACGGCCTGTTGCAATTCGCCTTTGGGGCCTTTTACGGTAACTACATTATCTGCAGATACTGTAATAGTAACGCCGGCTGTGATTGCTATAGGTGCTTTTCCTATTCTTGACATTGCTTAATTTCCTCCTATTAATAAACGTAGCATAAAACTTCGCCACCTACATTCTGCGTGCGAGCTTCTTTATCGGTCATTACACCTTTAGAAGTCGACAGGATAGCGATACCTAAACCATTTAACACACGCGGCATGGTGTCCATACCAGCGTATTTCCTCAAACCTGGTTTACTAATACGAGAAATGCTGCGGATAGCAGGGATCTTAGTTATAGGGTGGTACTTTAAAGCAACTTTGATGCTGCCTTGTGGTCCGTTTTCCTCAAACTTGTAATTAGCAATGTAACCTTTTTCGAAAAGCACTTTAGTGATTTCCTTTTTCAGATTTGATGCAGGAATTTCAACAACCCGGTGGTTGGCTTTAATAGCATTCCTTACTCTTGTAAGATAATCTGCGATTGGATCTGTATTCATTATTGTTGTTTATGATAGTGGTTTCCTTCCGGTAACATCCCGGGCGACCTTCTATCGGTTAAATTCTAAAAATTTAGAGCCGCGAAATTACAAAAAATTCAAAACATATTTACTATGTTTTGAATTTTCCTGTAGCTCTAAGTATCTTTGCTTACCAGCTTGCTTTTTTAACACCCGGAATTTTACCGGCCAGTGCCATATCACGGAATGTAACACGTGATATACCGAACTGACGCATGTAACCGCGTGGACGGCCGGTTAGCTTGCAACGATTGTGCAATTTTACCGGTGATGATGCTTTAGGTAGTTTATCTAAACCCTGAAAATCACCAGCTGCTTTTAATGCAGCTCTTTTTTCAGCATATTTTGCTACTAATTTGGCACGTTTTACTTCGCGTGCTTTTACGCCTTCTTTAGCCATTGTTAACTGGTGTTTGATTTTTAAATGGTAAACCAAATTGCTTAAGTAACTCTAATGCTTCAACATCGTTGGTAGCAGAGGTTACAAAGGTAATATCCATACCTTGTATTTTGTTGATCTTATCGATGTTTATCTCCGGGAAGATGATCTGCTCGGTAATACCTAACGTATAGTTACCGCGGCCGTCAAAACCTTTATCGTTGATACCCTTGAAATCACGGATACGTGGCAAAGCTACAGAGATCAAACGATCTAAAAACTCATACATTGTATTATCGCGCAGGGTAACACGTACGCCAATTGGCATGTTTTTACGCAATTTAAAGTTTGAGATATCTTTTTTAGATTTTGAAGATACTGCTTGCTGGCCGGTAATGGTAGTTAACTCGGTGATGGTGTTCTCGATCAATTTCTTATCGGTAGTAGCACCGCCAACGCCCTGGTTAATTGCTATTTTAAGCAATTTAGGTACCTGCATTACGCTCTTGTACTGAAATTTATCCTTCAGTGCAACGCGAACATCGTCCTTATATTTAGTTTTTAACCTTGGTACGTAAGTCATTATTTAATTTCCTCCCCTGATTTTTTTGAAACCCTAACCAATTTGCCGGCATCGTTTAATTTACGGCCAACACGGGTAGTTTTTCCGGTTTTTGGTTCAACCAGCGCCAGGTTTGAGATGTGTATAGCAGCTTCCTGCTTTACTATCCCGCCATTAGGGTTGGCTGCATTAGGCTTAGTGTGTTTAGATACCATGTTGGCACCTTCTACAATAGCCCTGTTTTTTTCAATTATTACTTCAACAATTTTACCTTGTGAACCTTTTGAGTCACCGGCTATAACCTTCACTAAATCGCCCTTACGGATCTTTAACTTAGCTGGTTTTGTGATTTTCTTTTCCATATTATAATACCTCCGGTGCTAATGATACAATTTTCATAAATTGTTTTTCACGTAGTTCCCTTGCAACAGGGCCGAATATACGTGTGCCCCTTGGCTCATCCTGGTTGTTTAATAACACAGCTGCGTTATCATCAAAGCGGATGTACGAACCATCTTTCCTGCGTATCTCTTTCTTGGTTCTTACCACTACGGCTTTAGATACAGTACCTTTTTTAACGTTACCTGATGGGATAGCGCTTTTTACGGTTACTACGATCTTATCACCGATAGAAGCATATCTTTTGCCTGTACCGCCCAATACGCGTATCACTAAAACTTCTTTAGCTCCGCTGTTATCGGCTACATTTAATCTTGATTCCTGCTGTACCATGTTATTTAGCCCTCTCTAAAATTTGAACTAATCTCCAGTTTTTGTTTTTGCTCAGCGGGCGTGTTTCCATAATCAATACGGTATCGCCAACACCACAGGTGTTTGTCTCATCGTGAGCCATAAATTTGGTAGTTTTCTTTACGAACTTACCATAGATGGGGTGCTTCACCTTCCGCTCTACAGCAACTACAATAGATTTTTCCATCTTATTGCTTACTACCAGGCCGGTACGTGTTTTTCTTAAATTTCTTTCCATTGTTTTCCGACGCTTAAAAATTAATTAGAAGCTGACGCCGCTTTACGCTTTGTTATTTCAGTATTTAAACGAGCAATTTCCTTGCGCACTTTAGTGATACGGGTTGGATTTTCAATAGCCGAAACCGCGTGAGCGAATTTCAATTTAGTCAATTGACCTTTTTCCTCGCTGAGCTTTGCTGCTAATTCTTCAGCCGACAGCTCTATTAATTCTGAGTTCTTCATTTTCTTTATTGTTTGTTGTAATGTTGGAATGTTTTAACGTTGTAATGTTTCTTTTTGGGTTGAAAAGTCAATCCAACTTTACAACATTCAACCTTACAACCTTTCAACTCCGAGTTTATGCCTCTACGTAATCTCTACGTGTTACAAATCTGGTTTGCACCGGTAATTTTTGTGCAGCAAGGCGCAGGGCCTCCTTGGCAACCTCTAAAGGCACACCTTCTGCTTCAAATATCATCCTGCCCGGGCGTACAACTGCAACCCAATATTCGGGTGCACCTTTACCTTTACCCATACGTACCTCTGCTGGTTTTTTGGTTACAGGCTTGTCAGGAAATATCCTGATCCACACCTGGCCTTCACGTTTCATGAAACGTGTTACAGCAATACGTGCAGCCTCGATCTGGCGGCTGGTAATCCAGGCTGCTTCGAGTGATTTTATACCGAAAGATCCGAATGAAAGCTCGGTGCCACGACTGGCTAACCCTTTCATCCTGCCTTTTTGCATCTTTCTGAACTTCGTTCTTTTTGGCTGTAGCATTTTATTAAGCTTTTATATCCTCACGGATATTTCTGTTCTTTCTAATTATTATTATCTCCTTGGGCCACCTGGGCGGTTACCGCCACCGCCACCTTGTCCACCTGGACGGTTACCACCTGGGCCACCCGGGCGGCTGTTACCAGCGCCTGGTCCGCCTCTGCGGTCACCACCTGGGCCCGGTTTACGATCGCCACGGCGTTCGCCACCACGTTCTCCACCTCTTGCACCATCACGTCCACCGAAACCGGCTGAACCTTCTGGGCGGCCACCTTTACCGCTTGCACTGCTTGTGCCACCAATGTTTGGAGACAGATCGCGTTTGCCGTAAACTTCACCTTTACAGATCCAAACCTTAACACCTATTTTACCATAGGTAGTTAATGCTTCTGCTAAAGCGTAATCGATATCGGCACGGAAAGTATGCAAAGGAATTCTTCCTTCTTTGTATTGTTCTGTACGAGCCATCTCAGCACCGCCTAAACGGCCGCTTGTCATCACTTTAATACCTTCAGCACCCATTCTCATGGTAGAAGCTATTGTAGTTTTCATGGCACGACGGAACGATATACGTGCTTCAAGTTGTTTAGCAATACCTTCGGCAACTAACTGGGCATCAAGCTCAGGGCGTTTTATTTCGAAGATGTTGATCTGAACATCTTTTTTGGTTAATTTTTTTAATTCTTCTTTGATCTTATCAACCTCAGCGCCGCCTTTACCAATTACAATACCCGGACGGGCAGTGTGGATGGTTACAGTGATGCGTTTTAAAGTACGTTCTATAACAACTTTAGATACACCACCTTTATTGATACGAGCTGATAAGTATTTGCGGATCTTTTCGTCTTCAACTAATTTGTCGGCATAGTGATTTCCACCGAACCAATTAGAATCCCAACCGCGGATGATCCCTAACCTGTTACCTATTGGATGTGCTTTTTGTCCCATTTCAAATTAGTTGTTATCGTTTTTACTATCCACAATCAGTGTTACATGGTTAGAGCGTTTGCGTATACGGAAACCCCTTCCCTGCGGAGCCGGGCGTAACCTTTTTAACTGACGGCCACCACCTACTGATACCTCTTTTACTATTAAGTTGCTATCTTCAACACGTTTGCCTTCGTTTTTTGCTTCCCAGTTTTTGATGGCTGATAACAAAAGTTTCTCTACACGTATTGCAGCTTCTTTATTAGTGAATTTTAAAATGTATAACGCCTTCTCAACGTTTACACCGCGGATCAGGTCAACCACCAAACGCATTTTGCGGGGTGAAGTTGGGCAGTTCTGTAACTTAGCAACCGAAGAGCCACCCACAACGAGTTTCGCAGCTTCTTTTTGTTGCCTGATCTGTACAGACCTTTTAATTTTTGTTGTTGCTTCCATTGCCTGTTATTTTTTCTTTTCTGCGTGACCGCGGAATGTGCGGGTTGGAGCAAATTCGCCCAACTTGTGACCAACCATGTTTTCTGTTACGTACACAGGGATAAATTTATTACCGTTGTGTACTGCGAATGTATGACCAACGAAATCAGGAGAGATCATGCTACGGCGCGACCATGTTTTTACAACTGATTTTTTACTTGCATCATTCAAGGTCAGAACTTTTCTTTCCAGGTTATGATCTATGTAAGGTCCTTTTTTAATTGAACGTGCCATTATTATTTCTTCCTTCTTTCAATGATATAACGATCTGACCCTTTTTTCTTGTCACGAGTTTTGTAACCTTTAGCTAACAAACCTTTACGTGAACGTGGATGACCACCCGAAGAGCGACCTTCACCACCACCCATAGGGTGATCTACCGGGTTCATGGCAACACCACGAACTCTTGGGCGACGACCTAACCAACGTTTGCGGCCAGCTTTACCTAACACTGCGTTTGCTTTCTCGCCGTTTGAAACGGTACCGATAGTTGCCAAACAAGTTGACAGTATCATACGGGTTTCGCCAGAAGGCAATTTGATGATGGCATATTTACCATCACGTGCTGATAACTGAGCGTAAGTACCGGCGCTGCGGGCAATAATACCACCCTGGCCAGGGTTTAACTCAATATTGTGGATGATAGAACCTAACGGGATGTTTTTCAAAGGCATGGTATTACCAACCTCTGGTGCAGCACCTCCGCCAGATACAACTACCGTTCCAACTGTTAAGCCTTCCGGAGCTATCATGTATCGTTTTTCACCATCAACAAAATGTAACAGCGCTATACGTGCAGATCTGTTTGGATCGTACTCAATAGTTGCAACTTTTGCAGGAATGTCAAACTTGTTACGTTTGAAATCAATTAATCTGTATGCTTGTTTATGGCCACCACCCAGGTAGCGCATAGTCATTTTACCGCTGTGGTTACGACCACCCGACCTTGTGTTGGCTGATACAACCAACGACTTTTCAGGAACGTTTGTTGTAATATCTGAGTTAGATACATCAATCCTGAAGCGGGTACCCGGCGTAACCGGTTTAAATCTCTTTACTGCCATTTTCGTATTATATATTGCTGTAAAAATCTATTGTTTCACCATCCTTCAGCGTAATGATGGCCTTTTTATAAGCAGCAGCGCGGCCTGTTACGGCACCTGCCTTTGTATTGCGGCTTTTAAGCTTGCCCATGTATTTCATTGTGTTAACTGCTGTAATGTTAACACCATACATAGCCTCAATAGCGCCTTTGATCTGAATTTTGTTGGCTCGTGGATCAACCTTGAAAGCATAGCGATTAAGCTTCTCAGTTAATTGAGTTATCTTTTCAGTAAGTAAGGGTTTCTTTAAAATTTCCATAATTACTTAGCTAATGCTTCCTCCAAAGTTTTAACAGCGCCTGTAGTAAGGATTAGTTTACCAGCGTTTAACACATCATAAGTGTTAAGCTGCTCAACTGAAATTACCTTAGTTTTCTTCAGGTTTCTGCTTGATAAATAAACGTTGTTGTTTTCTGCACCTGCAAGTACTAATAACGTTTTGTCGTTAGTTACGTTCAGGTCAGCTTCCATTTGGATATATGTTTTGGTTTTGATAGTATCAAAGCTGAAATCTTCCAATACCAAAATGTTATTATCCTTTGCTTTGTATGATAAAGCTGATACACGTGCTAATGATTTAAGCTTTTTGTTCAGCTTAAAGCTATAATCACGCGGCTGCGGACCGAAAACACGACCACCACCATTAAACAATGGAGATTTGATGCTACCTGCACGGGCGCCGCCTGTACCTTTTTGTTTATGTAATTTGCGGGTACTACCTGCAATTTCATTACGTTGTTTTGATTTGTGCGTACCCTGGCGCTGGTTAGCTAAGAACTGCTTTACATCTAAGTAAATAGCATGATCGTTGGGCTCTACACCGAATACGGACTCAGGCAGTTGCACCTTGGCTCCTGTTTCTTTACCTGATAGATTTAATACGTTGATTTCCATCTTATTTATCCAATATTACGAATGAACCCTTAGCTCCTGGGATGGAACCCTTAACTACGATTAGGTTTTGCTCGCTAAATACTTTAACCACTTGAAGGTTTTGTACTTTAACACGAACGTTACCCATTTGACCAGCCATACGCATACCTTTAAATACACGTGAAGGCCAAGAAGAAGCTCCTAATGAACCTGGTGCACGTAAACGATTGTGCTGACCGTGAGTTTGCATACCCACACCGCTAAAACCGTGACGTTTTACCACACCCTGAAACCCTTTACCTTTTGAAGTACCAACTACATCAACAAAATCACCGGCAGCAAAAATATCTACGGTAACGGTGTCACCAAGATTTTTTTCGTCCGTGAAAGTTTTGAATTCTACAAGCTTACGCTTAGGAGTAGTGCCGGCTTTTTCAAAATGGCCTTTTAGGGGTCCGGAAGTGTTTTTTTCCTTCTTTTCGCCATACGCTAACTGAACAGCAGCGTATCCGTCTGTATCCACAGACCTGACCTGAGTTACTACGCAAGGGCCAGCTTCGATTACAGTGCAGGGAATGTTTTTCCCTGTTTCATCGAAAATGCTGGTCATTCCTACTTTTTTACCAATTATTCCTGACATTTTCTTTATTTTATTTGTGCCCATCGAAGCAGTAGGGCTTCGTTCAAGGCATATTATTTCCCCCTTAAGGGACGGCAAAGATAGGAATTTTGTATTAATTGTCAAATACTTAACAAGTTATTTTTAAATAATTATTTGTACTTGCCAAAAAGATGTTGGAATGGATATATCAACACCTTAATTCTTCTCATTTTCAATCACATTTGGCCTTATTTTAAGCATCGCCAAAGTTGTTAGCGCGCAAAACTTCGGTCGCGCCCTCAAAAACCATCCGCCCAAATTTCGGCGCGATATTGAAAAAGTTACGGAAGTTTTTATCTTCACCGTATGAAACACCTTTACCCCCTATTTGCCCTTTTAATTGTTGCAAAATTCTCCGCCGCGCAGGTGGCTCCGGATACCACTAAAAAAACGCCTCCAACGGTAACAGAATTGCCAAAAGACAAGCAGGTTTTCACCGCGATAGAACAAGCGCCTCAATACCCGGGAGGCTCGAAAGCGTTTGGCGACTATATTAGCCGCAACCTTAAATACCCGGATGTTGCCCGTTTAATAGGTATAGATGGCCGCCTGATGATGACTTTTATTGTAGAACGCGATGGCAGGATCAGCAGCGCTACTCCTGTTAACTGCATAGGCGCAGGCTGCGAAGCAGAAGCGGTGAAGGTGTTACAGGACTCAAAACCCTGGATGCCCGGGATACAAAACAGCAGGCCGGTTAGGGTGCAATATGCTATCCCCATTAATTTTTCGGTAGAAAAAGGCAAGGTGAAAATGAAAGACTTGCTTGCATCCAACTATGGTTTTATATTTAATATAAAGGATAAGCTTTATACGCTTAATGAAGCAAAGGATATTATAGGAAGCTCCTTCCAGTCGGACCAGGTAAAAATTGCCGAGCCCTTTTACAATGCCGATAACAACGCTAAGTTTTTGATGCCTGATAAAAAGGAAGTGTACGTGGTAAGGATGAAGGATTAACTATATTAGGCACCCAAAACACCAACATGGTTTGTATATTCCCCGTTCGGCACTGTGAGGAGAAAAGATGAGGATAAGCTGGAGAATAAGAATTGGGCTAACGTTGCTTCATCATCTTTTTTTAACCGGAAACACAGCTACAAATATTAAACTATTCGCAAAGCTGTTTAACATGTTTCGCCCGTTGAGGGGGGCCGGGTTAGTAAAACGCGGGACTATACTAAGCTACCTTTCTGTTTTTTTATCGCGCTCGTTGAGTACCCGCCAAAAGCTGGAGATATCCACCCACCACTACGCCTTCCTGCAAGCCGTTTTTTCTGCGGAGCAACTTAGCGCTTTATTTAATGAAGGAATAGAATTTTATGCAGAACAGAACAGCAGCGACCCACTCAACATCTTGTTGGTGCATAGCCCTGCCTATATCTACGAGGGGCCTTGTGCGTTAACTTTTAATGTAAATGGCACCGAATACGCCAGGATATCATTTATGACAGCACCCGGCTACCTTTTCGGGCTGGATGATCTGAGCGTTTTTTATATCTCCTGTATGCAAAAGAAACACTCTGAAGAAGGCACCAGCAAAATTACGCATGTAAACAGCATCCATCCCGTTACTACACTATTAAAGGTATTAAAAGCCTTTGGCTCGGCGCACGGTATAGATAAATGTATAGCAGTAGCTGCCGAAAACCAGTTATCATACATCCCCGGTCGTGAGGATTATGACTATTTTTTTAGCCTGTACGATGATTTTTGGCTATCAAAAGGTGGCTCGGTGCTGGGTACAGATTATTTGTTGCCTTTCCCCTTAGTGCAAAAGCCCATATTGGATATCAAACAAACGCATCGCAACCGCATCCGTAAAAAGCGGACTAAATTGCAGCAAATACACAATGCGGTTTATAACAGGTTTAAGCACTAACTACTCCATCAGCCGCCGTATCAACTCCGCGCTTTGCTTATTGCCTTCTTCCAGCCTGCCCTGGAAAAACGCCTGCACTTCGTTAAAATGCTTTTTGTAGCCTTCCATATCACCGTAACCAATTATGGCGCTCCACTCCCGCACCGCGGAATGAAACTCCAGATCATCGCCCCGGATCGTTTTATCGTACAGCGCGGTTTTTATCGATTCCTCCAGCAGCTCTTCGTTCTTAAACAAATACTCGGCAATGCCCAGCCTTAAGCGGAAAGGGGGCGTTTGACAAATGAGGTTATCATAAGGGTTTACACCCAGGTGGTACCAGGCATCAACCATACTTAATATACTAAGGTGCGAGTTTGGCTTTTGGTGCCCGGCATCCTTAGCCAGCGAAAACTCCTGCATCACCTTATCATTAAACATAATGGGCTTGCGGCTCTCGTGGAAAACAAAATCGCGCGCCTTGTACAGCCGTTCGCGAAACGCCCCCTCCTCCTCTTTGATCATCAGCTTAAATAGTTCCGATTCGGAATTGGCATACTGTTTCACCTGTAGCCTGGCATAGGGGTTTAAAATAGCCAGCCCGGCATACACGTGTGCCTTATAACTAAAAATGCGCAGGGTGGTTAAGATCTTCACATTATCTATCCCTCCCGTATAGGATGCATTCTCCCAGGGAAAAAAACCGGCGGCCTTCCAGGCGGTGCCCATACTTTCGAAACCTACGTGGGTTACGGCTTGCGTATCGGCCACAATTTTATCGTGTTCGTGGAAGTCGGCAATTTCTACGATGTCCGTTTCAACCGCAGTAAAAAGGTCCAGCATCCTTTGGTACGAGTCGCCTTCATACCGGTGTGGTATCAGGATCAGCTTTTGCCCTTTTGGCTGAAAGCCCGGCCCGTGCATAGCATGAAAGGTAATGATCTGCGCATCGGCTGGCAGGTACTTTTCAAAAACGGCAATCTCCGGGTGCTTTACAGAAGTTTGCCCGGCCACAATAGCGCCATATTTTGTAGACGGGCCACATTGGGCAACCACCTGCTCCAGCTTATCGGCCTCTACCGAATAGATGATGAGGTCGCTTACGCGCGATACGTCCTTGCCATCGTCCATTAGTTTTATTCCTAAGGGATCCAGTTCCTGTTCTAACTTTTCGCGGTTGGCGGGCAGGTCGCAGCCGCAAACGGTGTAGCCTGCTTTCGCAAAAGCTTTAGCGTATAAACGCCCCATATCGCCCAAACCAATAAAACCTATATGCATGTTGTAAATAAAAGGCCTAATATAGGCTTTTGCTAATTACACACAATTACCAAAAAATTGCATCTTTTTTATATTTTTAAGAAGTGAAATTTACCTATCAGGCAAAACAGGCCCGCCCCAGATAAATAATACCTTAAAATTAATTTTACGAACTTTAGGTTACATTTTACCGTTTAAAGTAAAATGCCGCTAAAACAGAAACTTGTTTTTTCCCCCGATATGCAAAGTTATATGATAAAGCTCCTTAAATCGACCGCGATTATTTTGACCCTGCTTTTAATAAGTAGCGCGGGAACCATCTACGCGCAGGATTCTACAGCGAAGGCCAAACCGGCAGCGCTTAAACCTGTTAGCACTAAACCGGCAACGGTAAAACCGCCTGTTAAATACAATCCCTACGCAGCCAAACCGGTAGTTAAAGCGCCTAACTTACCGGCAACGCAAACGCCGGCTACCACAGGAGCCGCGGTAGTGAAGCCTGTACAGCAATACGTGCCCGAGAACCCCGCCTTGCTGAATGACAAGAGCCTTAACGGCCAATACCAATACCTGCTTACCAAAGTATATAACTATCAACGACCGTTGGTCTCGGCCTTATGGAAGAATGTTTCGGACACGCTGAGCGCTACCCGCCGCAAATTAAATGAGGCCAGCTCGAAACTGTCCATACAAACAAAAACTACAGATTCGCTGATGGCGGATATTAAGGCTAAAGAAGAAACCCTTTCGGCGTCAAACGCCAGGGTGGATAGCGTAAGCCTGCTGGGAATGCCGCTTACCAAAGCCACCTATAACTGGATCATGTGGGGATTGGTTGTCGGTTTCGGCGCTATCGCCGTGATCGTGATAGCACGCTCTGGCGCGCACAGCCGCGAAGCCAGCTACCGCATTAAACTTTATAACGAATTGGAAGAAGATTACAAAACCTACAAGGCCAAAGCCAACGAGAAAGAGAAAAAGCTTGCCCGCGAACTACAAACCGAACGCAATAGGCTGGATGAATTACTGGGGAAAGGGTAAACCACCCTGTTATGAATTACAAATACTTGAATATTAATACCTTACGCGCGTAAATTTCAATTGCTATAATTCCGTCGTTACTGTTTAGAAATGATATAAGTGCTCAAAGCGCGTCTTATAAAATCCCCCTATGCCCTAAAATGCAAATATTCGGCTATCTGAGTTTTTCAGCAGACCCTATTTAATATTAACTACGCAAGCACCACTTAGGTAAAGCCCCGGTACCGAAAAAATGATTTGCCCGTTGGCTACTTTTGCAATTGTTTGATAAGTTATTTTAGGGGAACCCATCGCATCTTCGCCAGTATTGGGGATAGATAGCACCGAGATGTTTACGTAACTTTTTCCGGCAAATAAAGCCAACGATTTGATATTGCTTAAATTTAATTTAACCTGTGTTACCGATGCGTTTTTTGCCCTATGTCCATAATATCCTAATAACACTTGAAGGTTATCGGTCTGATAATTGGCAAAACATATAACATGACTATTGTTGGATTTGTAATTAAGCCTGTTTTCTAAACTTAGGTTATAGTATCTATAGGCCCACCAGGCCGCACGGGGTTGCTTAGTATCTCCATCCAGCAAGCCATCCAGCGAGTTATTAAAGCAATTGCTTTCCCCGTTTGACTCTACCCAGCAAGCTTTACAGGCCCCATCCGCCCCACCCTGTTCCAAATAATCAAAATAAGCTAATATATTACCCGGCGAAAACTGATCGGATTCGGGAATTATCTCGTTTATTTGAATGGCTTTAATTTGCAATGCAGCGTACTTGGGGTTATTAATAAATCGCGATTTAACAAGCAAAATATCATCAGCAACCTTTGGAATATCTTCGTTACTTCTAAATTCGTGCCAGCTTAGGATGTCCAATCTCAAGTTGTTTGCCAAACAATAGTCCAGGAAATTTTGGATAAAATCTATATCAAATTTAGAAATAGATGGCCCTGAAATTTTAGCCGCGTTACCATTAGGTGCAGCCCGAATTTGATTATATCCTTTTTTAAAAGTAGCGAAGAAGTCTGGCTGAGAAGAAGGCCAAAATCCCTTAAGGTTAGGTTCGTTCCATATGTCATAAATTGATGTTATGCCATCAGAATTGTGTTCCACCGCCACACTTTTTACCATGTAATTCCATTTATCCGGAACTAAACTTGGCGATTCCCATGATGCAGCCGAATCTGCATGTGAATATCCAAAAACATCGCTTAACACGAAAATTGGAGCAGCCCCAAATGACTTTATTTTATTTAAAACAAACTTATTGCGGGAGCCAATTCGCCAATAGCGCGGGTTTAATTCGGTAATATATTTTGAGGGTGGGCTTTGCAAACTTAACGAATGCAAAAAACCGATCATCGACTTTGCGGGCGGCAGGCGTTTTGAACAATCAATGTAAATTACACTTTGGTTTGGTTGAGTTTGGATTGAATGAATTAAAATAAGGAAAACACCAGCCGCCAAGCAACAAAGAAACAAGGTTGCTATCCTTATTCTATTTATATAAAGGGAGTATTTACTAAAGTTTTTTTTATCCCGAAACGCAGCTAACATAAAATTCTTCCAAAATATGGCACAACGGTCCGAATAAATAATATACAAAAAAGGCCCGGGAAATCCTAATTTGAGTTGCGAAACTTAAAAAAAGAAAAATAGGGGCCGATGTCAAAAGTACAAAAGAAAGCGATATAGTCTGCGATAAAAAAAAGGAGGGAAACTCGGACATCCCTTTATTCGTATTCTGGCAAACCCTCAAGTTGGACATCTTAAAAACAGGCAATCTTGCCATGCAAACCTGGTCGCCATGGGCTTCTGGTATCTCCATGCGCC
The DNA here is from genome assembly GCF_004054195.1 of Mucilaginibacter gilvus. GTDB lineage: Bacteria > Bacteroidota > Bacteroidia > Sphingobacteriales > Sphingobacteriaceae > Mucilaginibacter > Mucilaginibacter gilvus. Next base: position 104,107 of record NZ_SBIW01000002.1, read on the forward strand.
CGAACTGGTTGATGAGGTGGAGGGTGTTTGGATGGATTTTTTAAGCCGGCACTACTACGGATCTATGTAGATGGTTTTTTCAATCCCCTTCTACTTTGCGTTTGTCGCAAAATCGCCACTAACAGGTCGTTTTTGCCCATTGCTGGAGGTGTTATATACTCATACCTTTGAATATCAAAACAAACAAAATTATGGCAACTCAAATTTTCGTGAACTTACCTGTTAAGGACCTTAACAAATCGGTTGAGTTTTTTACTAAACTTGGTTATACTTTTAACCCCCAATTTACCAACGAACAAGCTACCTGCATGATTGTAAGCGATACCATTTTTGTAATGCTGCTGGTAGAATCATTCTTTAAAACATTCAGCGATAAGGAGATCGCAGATTCCTCTAAGGTTGTAGAATCTATCATCTGCCTGTCTACTGATGGCCGTGATGCCGTAGACACCATCATTAGTAAAGCTGTTGAAGCCGGTGCCACTACACCTAAAGACAAAATTGATTACGGCTTTATGTATAGCGGCAGTTTCGAGGATATTGACGGGCACCAATGGGAGTATATGTGGATGGACCCGGCCGGCCCACCTCAGCAACAATAATATTCAGAAATATTTAGGGCGGCAGCAGGAAGCGTTTCAGCTTTTTGGTGCCGCTTTTTTGCTTGCGCCCTCTCTTGCGTAATGAAACTTGTCCTTAAGCTTTAAAAACTCCACCTCGAAAATAAAGGAGAAGCTAACAATGATAGCGAGAAATGCCAGTTTTACAAGGATAACACCCCACATAGGTAACAGGGTGAAATACTGCATCCAGGGTTGGAAAGCCTTAACGCCGATAAACAATTCCTGCCAAATGTAAATACTGTAGGAGAGTACCCCCATCGTAGTTAAAAAAGCGGTGCTTAATAACTTCGACAGGAAATCTTTATGGCTGATGCTGATCACCATAGCAATGCCAACCAATAGAGCTGAAAGATATTCAGATACATACTTCGTATAAAAAAGGGATGTTTGCCTGTGGATAACGATAGCTACTATCACTAAAATAGTGCTTAACAAGTAATGAGCCTTTATCTTTTCGGGCTTGATGATCCCTTTAAAAATGAGAATGGAAAATAACGAGCCGATAAGTATAATGATGGGGCCTTTCCAAAACGCATACCTGCAACAGCGGATAATAAAGTGCAGAACAGGGTTGTTGCTTAACCAGTCCAATTGAAGCCCACCTATTATACATGCCAGCGGTACCAAAATAACTATGCTTAGCGATAGGATAGTATACCACCGTGTATTGATAGCCAGCAAAATGGGGAAGCTGAAGTAAAACTGCTCCTCTACCGCCAGCGACCAGAAATGAGCCGTGTAAGGCTCATTACGCATCGGGAAGTTTTTAAAGAATAATAAAGAGGCTATAAAATCGGCCACAGGGATGTGTAAGTACAAAAAACGGTTCAACCCTATAAGCACTATCAAAAACAGCCAGGCAACCGGCAGGATGCGCAAAGCCCGGCGGATGTAAAAGTATTTTAGTGAGATCCGCCCGTTCCGCAGTTTCTCTTTTAGTAAGAGTGTGGTTATTAAAAACCCGCTTAGCACAAAAAATATATGCGCGCTTGTGGTGCTGGAAATACTCACTCCATAGTGCCGCAGGTAATAGTTGAAACCAAAGTGGACCATCAGCAATAGTAGTATAGCCAGTCCGCGCAATCCATCTAACTCCGGGAAATGGCTTTGTTGTAGCGACTTCGGAATGGTAGTAATATCTGCGAATAACTTGGCGATGAATTGTTTAAGAGCTTTTAAAGGCATCGGTATAACTTTGATTATACTCCAAACATACTGCAAAAGCTTCAAATATATAGCTATTGAATAACAGCATCAGTCAATATAATCCATAACAGAATTAGTTGTTTAAGTTCTGCACCCGGGGGTAATACTATATATTAAAGGCGCTTAAAAATAAATATTTTATGGGCATACACATCACTGGCTATTACTTCATCATTATTAGTAATTGCCAGGCCAGTGACCGTAGATGTTAGAAAATCTCCTTCACCAATCTTTTCCCGTACTTCACCGTTTTCGTCGGTTTTTAATACGTAACCCGGTGCGGCAATAAATAAATTCTTCCCCTTTGCTTTTATTGAATAACAAACGGTGCCAGCGTCCCACGACTTTATGAAGTTTCCGAGTGTATCATATATCCTTATGATGGCATTTCTGGGCGAGGTAACAAATATTTTATTATTGAAGTAAGTGATGCCAAACGGATAAGCCTTATCTATCTGCCTGTCTGTTTGTATGGCTGCCGTGAACTTGAGCAGAAAGTTACCCTCCTTGTCATATTTCTTTACATTATTATTTTGCCCGTCTACCACATAAATATTCTCATTGTTATCTATAGTTACTTCTTCAGTATTTTGAAACTCCGTGTCGCCCGTGCCATAGGTCCCCCATCTTCTAATCACTTTTCCATTTATATCTAACATGGATACATAACCATCACCTGACGAACCAGCAACAATGCTATTGCCGTTTTTCAAAAAACCAATACCACGCGAAGGGCCAGAGTAGAATAATTGCAGGTATTTGCCGCTAATGTCAAATTTTTGCACGTTGGTGTTATTATCATCACTTACGTAAATATTGCTTTGGGTGTCCACCTCTACGTGCATAGGATAAAGAAATTGTCCCGGATGTGCCCCCTCAGAGCCAAACGATAAAAACTTGCTATAGTTTTTGCCGGAAGAGTAACCGAAATTTATATCACTAAAAAGACTATATTCTGTTGCGCTGTTGTATATTTTTACTTTGTAGAACACTTTTACAAGAGGCGTTGCTACAACATCTGTAGCGATTGTATCTGCCGTTTCCAACAATAATTTATATTGATTTTCTGTGTCATCAAATTTGTAAACCTGGTATTTCTTAGCCAGCGGCACCTTTGTCCAAGAGATAACTACCTTATTGCCAAAAGCACCTTTAGTTATATTCAAATTAATTGGCCTGTCCAGAATAACATCAGCAACCGGAGTTACAGGGGTAACCGGATCTTTAACAATAGGGGTATCGGCAACTTTTGGAGATTCTTTTTTACAGCCCGTATGCAAGAGCGCAATTGCAGATAAAAGGAGTAGTGCGTTTTTAAATTTCACGTTTAGGTTATTTATCCTCAAATATAACATTCCAATTTGTAACACAATTTTTTATAACAAAAAAGCCACTCTTTTGCAAGAATGGCTTTTTGTATAGATCTTCCGGTACAGTTACACTTTGATCTCCACTTCAACTCCGCTTGGCAATTCAAGCTTCATTAAAGCGTCTACAGTTTTTGAATTTGAACTGTAGATATCCAATAAACGCTTGTAAGAGCATAATTGGAATTGCTCACGTGCTTTTTTGTTTACGTGTGGTGAACGCAACACAGTGAAAATTTTCTTTTCGGTTGGTAACGGCAGTGGGCCGCTAACTACAGCACCCGTAGGTTTTACTGTTTTTACGATCTTCTCAGCTGACTTGTCAACCAGATTGTAATCGTAAGATTTTAATTTGATCCTGATTCTTTGGCTCATGTTGTTTGTTTTTTTGGGATTTCACAGATTTAACCCTGATTTCACCGATTTTAAATTGGCCTTCTATAAGAGCTATTAGTTATAGTTGGCCGGTTGTTTATCTTTTAAAAAGTTGATTGGTAATTATTCTCTAATCACCAATCAACTAATCTCTAATTACGCGTTAGCAGCAGCTTTTTTGCCTTTTATTTTGGCAACTACTTCTTCCTGTACGTTACGTGGCGCTTCTGCATAGTGGTCAAATTCCATGGTAGAAGTTGCACGGCCAGACGTGATAGTACGTAACTGGGTTACATAACCAAACATTTCTGAAAGTGGTACAGTAGCTTTAATTACCTGTGCACCTGCACGTGAATCCATACCCAAAAGCTGGCCACGACGACGGTTCATGTCACCGATAACATCACCCATGTTTTCTTCAGGGGTTAGTATCTCAATTTTCATGATCGGCTCAAGCAATACCGGTTTACATTTTGGCAATGCCTCGCGGTAAGCCGATTTTGCAGCGATCTCGAAAGATAACGCATCTGAATCGACCGCGTGGAACGAACCATCAATTAAACGAACTTTTAAGCCTGTTAACGGGAAACCGGCTAATACACCGTTTGCCATTGCAGCTGCAAAACCTTTTTCTACAGATGGGATAAACTCGCGGGGGATAGAACCACCGCTAATTTCGTTCACAAATGTTAAACCTTCTTTACCATCTTCGTTTGGCGATACAATAATTTGAATATCGGCAAATTTACCACGGCCACCAGTTTGTTTCTTGTATGTTTCGCGGTGCTGAACGGTACCTGTGATAGCTTCTTTGTAAGCTACCTGTGGCGCGCCCTGGTTCACCTCTACTTTAAACTCACGTTTCAAACGATCCATGATGATATCTAAGTGAAGCTCACCCATACCGCTAATTACGGTTTGGCCGGTTTCTTCGTCAGATTTTACGTGGAACGTAGGATCTTCTTCAGATAATTTACCTAATGCGATACCTAATTTATCTACATCGGCCTGTGTTTTAGGCTCAATAGCTAAACCGATAACCGGGTCAGGGAAGTTCATGGATTCAAGGATGATCGGGAATTTCTCATCGCAAAGGGTATCCCCAGTTTTAATATCCTTAAAGCCTACTACCGCTGCAATATCACCGGCACCTACGTTAGGTATAGGGTTTTGCTTGTTAGCATGCATCTGGAAGATACGGGAGATACGCTCTTTATTATCAGAACGCATGTTGTGCACATACGAACCAGCTTCTAAGTTACCCGAGTAAACACGGATAAAGCATAAACGGCCTACGAAAGGATCGGTTGCAATTTTAAATGCTAAAGCTGCAAACGGCTCTTTTTCTGATGGTTTACGCAAAATTTCTTCGCCAGTATCCGGGTGGGTACCAATGATACCTTCCACATCCATAGGTGAAGGAAGTAATTCCATCACGTAATCAAGCATGGTTTGTACACCCTTGTTTTTGAAAGATGAACCGCAAACCATAGGAACTATCTTAGCATCTAAAACCGCTTTGCGTAAAGCGTCAAGCACTTCGCGTTCGGTGATGGTTTCTGGTGCATCAAAGAATTTTTCCATCAGGCTCTCATCGTAATCAGCAACAGATTCAAGCAATTTCTCTCTCCACTCCGTAGCTTCCTCGATCATATCCTCAGGGATAGGCACTTCAGTAAAGGTCATACCTTTATCGTGCTCATTCCAAACAATACCTTTCCAGTTGATCAAATCTACAACACCTTTAAAATGCTCTTCAGCACCTATTGGTAATTGCAATGGTACTGCGTTGCTGCCCAACATGCTTTTTACTTGTTTTACAACATTTAAAAAGTCGGCACCGCTACGGTCCATTTTGTTAACGAAACCTATACGGGCAACGTTATAGTTGTTTGCAAGGCGCCAGTTAGTTTCTGATTGTGGCTCAACACCATCAACAGCAGAAAATAAGAACACCAAACCATCCAGTACACGTAAAGAACGGTTCACCTCAACGGTGAAATCCACGTGCCCAGGAGTATCAATAATGTTGATATGGTAGTTTTGGCCTCTGTATTTCCAACCAACGGTTGTAGCAGCAGAGGTAATGGTAATACCACGTTCCTGCTCCTGCGCCATCCAGTCCATCGTAGCTGCACCCTCGTGTACCTCGCCAATTTTATGGCTCACACCCGAGTAGTACAATATACGCTCTGTTGTAGTGGTTTTACCGGCATCAATGTGAGCGGCAATACCTATGTTTCTTGTATATCTTAGATCTCTTGACATTATTTTTGTTTTTTGATTTCCCCGATTTTAAATGATTACACCGATAATGCAATCATAACAAAATCGGTGTAATCCAATATTAAATCGGTGTAATCCTTTTAGTTTAGAAACGGAAGTGAGAGAACGCTTTGTTGGCTTCAGCCATTTTGTGCGTATCTTCTTTCTTCTTAACAGCAGCACCTTCACCTTTAGCAGCAGAGATGATCTCACCGGCTAATTTCTCCATCATGGTTTTTTCACCACGACGACGGGCATAGCTGATCAACCATTTCATACCCAAAGCAACTTTACGCTCTGGCCTTACTTCAGTTGGCACCTGGAAGTTTGCACCACCTACACGGCGGCTTTTTACTTCTACAGCCGGCATTACATTGTTTAAAGCTTTTTTCCAGCTATCTAAACCGTTTTCGCTGGTTTTCTTTTCAACAATATCAATTGCGTTATAAAATATAGTGTAGGCGGTAGATTTTTTACCGTCGAACATCATGTTATTTACAAACCTGGTTACCAAAATATCATTGAATTTTGGATCAGGAAGAAGGATTCTTTTTTTTGGTTTTGACTTTCTCATTATTAATATCCTCCTTTAATTATTTCTTTTTCTTAGCTGGTGCGCCTTTTGTAGGTGCAGCTGCCTGACCTGGTTTAGGGCGTTTAGTTCCGTATTTAGAGCGGCGTTGGTTACGGCCCGCAACACCTGATGTATCTAACGCACCACGGATGATGTGGTAACGTACACCCGGTAAATCTTTAACACGACCACCACGGATCAAAACAATTGAGTGTTCTTGTAAGTTGTGGCCTTCTCCAGGGATGTAGGCGTTAACTTCTTTACCATTTGTAAGGCGCACACGTGCAACTTTACGCATTGCTGAGTTTGGTTTTTTAGGGGTAGTGGTGTACACACGGGTGCACACGCCTCTTCGCTGTGGACAGCTGTCCAACGCTGGTGACTTACTCTTGTCAACCATAGCTACTCTACCTTTTCTAACTAATTGCTGAATAGTAGGCATTTTTTCCTTTTTGTATTTACTGTTTTATCCTTATTTTAAGGACTGCAAAGGTAGGTACTATTTTTTGATTTTCAAGGGCTTGGGAGAAAAAGATTTCGTAATAGGCTGATTGAGTGGGATAAGCCAGCAAAAACACGGAGATTATCTTATTTCCAGCTCTTTAAAACTACTTTTATGCATAAAATCAATTCATAAAAATGCTGTCGAAATTTTATAAAAACGCTACAATAATCCCGGCAATAGTAGCGCTGGGCATAAACATTGTTTATATAAACATTGATTGCATCTTTAGTAATTATAAAAGCGAGTGGCTAACCACAGGATCGTTTGCACCAATTATATTTATAATGGCGCTGTTTAATTCGGCCATCATAATGGTACTTGCGCTGCCAATATTTTTAAACAAATATCCTACGATTAAAAACAACTGGTTGTTGAGTATGCTGAGTTGGTTTTTGCTCCCGATTATTTGGCTGACAATTCTATTGTTAAAAAGTTCCGTAGATCTATTGGTATACAATGGCATAGATAGTCCTGGTATTTTTCCAATCATAAACACAGTACCGTATATCATCGGGCTTGTGCTTTCATACGCCCGGTTCTGCAGTCAATATTAATCGGAACTTTAGAAAATTAATTACAATGTTTCTATCTCCCGCCAGCCCCGCTGGTGCCTGTCCCGATGCATATCGGGATACAAGCCGCTGATAGAAGCAACTTTTCCGCCATCGAGTTTAAGCCGGTTGGGCTTGTGGCGGGCCGCTACGCCCCTACCTCGCCAACTCCTTCGGCGAAATAATAATCACGTGCGAATCATCCTAATGGAAAATAATTTTTGTAGCCGTAAACCTAAATATTACTCCCTCAGCCACTCCAGCGGCGTGTCATTTACAAAAGCCTTCTCCACCTTACCCGCGGCATCTTTGGTAAACCGCAGCGTAAAGCCAGGCTCGTTATTGTAAAACATTAAGTCCTCCACCCTAAAAAATTCCAACTTTCCTCCATCCCAGGATTGAGTTATAACCACCTTATTGCCGACTGTACTTACCTGTAAAAACATCTCATTATCTTCACGCTTATATTTCCCTTCAAAAGCCCTTAATCCGGCGGCGGTAAACTGTTTAGCGTTCTGCAACGCTTTAATATGGAACCCGGCTGCCGGGTTGCCCCCATCCAAAGCCAGCGACCGCTTGTAATTTGCTATGGCCAGTTGCTTATCGCCCAAACCCTCGGCAGCGGCGGCAAAGCCACCATAAGCAACCGGACTTTGCGGATACCATTCCACCTGCTGCTTAAACACGTTCATCGCCTGTTTGTACCGCTTTTGTTTGAGCAAGGTCTGGCCGTAACTGTTCATGTCCCTTTCAGAAAATTGCACCCCCGATGCCTTTAGTTTTTTAAAAACAGCAGCCGCGTTCACGAACCCTTGCTTTCGTAAATTATCATAAAGCCTTGCCATAGTTTCGGGATGATCGTACCCCAGGCGCAGCCATTGCATAGCCCGGTTAGTTTGCTTACCCATTAGCAGGTTTACAAGTTGGTCGGTTATTTTTAAGCCACGGTCGCCACGGGTAAAAAACACCATGCTTTCTTTAGCAGCCGGGAAGGCCACATAGAATGAGTAAAAATCATCGGTACTTCCCCAATGCCATATCGCTTTGCCTTTCTCGTTCTGCTGCAGGCCAAGGCCGAGTCCCCAATCAATATAGCTATCAGCTTCGGTAGTATCGCGCTGAAACCATTGCGCGTTGCTTTGCTTGCTAAACATCTGCTGCTGCGTTGCCGGTTTTAAACCCTTGCCGGCCAGCAGCGCCTGCAAAAACAGGGTATAATCGTGCGCGTTGCTCAACAAACTGAACGCGGCGTTCGGCAACATTGGAGCCAAATCCCGGCTTTCGGGGCCTATTACGCTGATATCCATTTCCTTGGTTTGAACGTAGGTACTGTTATGCATGCCCAGCGGTTTAAAAACCTCCTCCTGCATCACCTGCTCAAAGTGCATGCCGGTGAGTTTTTCAATCACCTTTTGCAAAAACCAATAACCCTCGCCCGAGTATGCATAAGAACTGCCGGGTGCGAAAAGCAATTTTACCGGTTCGCCCGTCTCAAACTGCGGAAACTCGGCCAGCCCGCTGGTATGGCTCAGCACCATCCGCGCGGTGATCATGCTGTAGCTCGGGTCCTTCATATCAAACCTGGGGTAGGTACCTATATAATGAGTCAGTGGGGTATCAAGCGAGAGCATGCCCCTATCGCAAAGCCTTAAAACCGCATAGGCAAATACGCTTTTGCCCAATGAGCCGGCACGAAACAGCGTATTAATAGTTATTTGCTTCGTCAGTCCTTCCTTACCCGTACCAACTTTGTACTCGGTGATTTTCCCATTTACGGTGTATGCTAACTGAATACCTGGCAAACCGTTATCCTCGGCAATGTTCTGTAGTTGCAATTGCTGGGCTTTTAAGGTGGCGATAGAAAGAACGGACAAAAAAAAGCAAAATATTTTTTTCATGGAAGGCTGTGGCTGATTTGCCGGATAAAGATATCAGCAAAAGACACAACAACAAAATTAAATTCCGTTTAAATTAGTTTTATAAAATATAACAGAATTAAACAAATATAAACTGCGCGTTATTCAAATTAAAATTTGGGACCCATCCTATATGCATAAATGCCTGATCCTGTGAACAGAGTCAATTTGAATAGAAAACATTAATTTCTAATATAATTATTATACTATAAATATAATTTAGTAGCTTTATCAGTAATTAACCGAATTAAAATCGGTCAGTTAATAGTTAGTTAAGATTAAATGAAAGCAGGGATAGCGCAAGGCCGATCCTGCTTTTTTTATTTTACGGGGGCTGGGCCTTTTATTTGGGCACTTTTAATCCCTATCTTAGGGTTTTACAATGGCCATTAAACCAATTATGTAGCAGCGGTACGCTTTGCAGTATATAAATATCACACCACTATATCATGAAAACAGACCTGTACACAAAAATTATCTTAACCGTTATAGCAGTCGCACTAACGTTAAACTTGCTAAAAGGCAGCATCACCCCTGCCATGGCCGACACCAAAAAACTCGTAAGCATCCCCGTAAACCCTGATGGCAGCATCAACGTGAACATTAACAAGGTGAACGAAACAATGGATGTGAATATTAAAAGTGTAGACCGCGGCGCATTTTACTATATAATGCCCATACCTGTCAAACTGGATAAATAAGCGTTTTAAGGGCACTTTTTTTCCGGGCGGACGGCGAGAAGACCGAATAAAAAAAGCCGCTACAAATTCAACATTTATAGCGGCACCAGGTAAGTATTCAAAGCCTCCCTACCTCAACACTTCCCTGCTTATCACAATTTTTTGTATCTCCGACGTCCCTTCGCCTATGGTGCAAAGCTTGGCATCGCGGTAAAATTTTTCTACCGGGAAATCTTTTGTGTAGCCGTATCCGCCAAAGATCTGCACGGCCTCATTAGCGCAGCGCACCGCCACTTCCGATGCGAAGTATTTGGCCATTGCCGATTGTTTGGTTACCGGCAGGTGGCGGTTTTTAAGATCAGCCGCCTGCATCACCAACAATTCAGACGCTTCAATTTCAGTAGCCATATCCGCCAGCTTAAATGAGATCCCCTGAAAATTGCTTATGGGCTGCCCAAACTGGTGGCGTTCTTTAGAGTAAGCAACGGCTGCCTCAAAGGCACCTTTTGCGATACCCAAAGACAGCGCCGCGATAGAGATCCGGCCACCATCCAAAACTTTCATAGCTTGTTTAAAACCTTCGCCTTCGGCACCTAAAAGATTCTCTTTAGGTACACGGCAATTGTCAAATATCATTTCGGTAGTTTCTGACGCGCGCATGCCCAGTTTGTTCTCCTTTTTACCTGCGCTAAAGCCAGGCGTACCGCGCTCAATAACCAAGGCAGAAATGCCTTTGCTATCTCCCTTATTACCTGTACGCACCATTACCACGGCCACATCGCCGCTTTTGCCGTGTGTTATCCAGTTTTTCGATCCGTTTACGATATAATGGTCGCCCTCTAAAACGGCTGTAGTATTCATCCCCATGGCATCGCTGCCGGTATTAGCCTCCGTTAATCCCCAGGCACCCAGCCATTCGGCGGTAGCCAGTTTGGGTAACCAACGATGTTTTTGCTCCTCGTTTGCAAATGCTAAAATATGCCCGGTACAAAGTGAATTATGTGCCGCAACCGATAAACCTATAGAGCCGCAAACTTTGGCTATCTCTACAATAACGGTTACGTACTCCGCGTAGCCAAAGCCCGAGCCACCATATTCTTCGGGAACCAAAACGCCCATCATGCCCGTTTCGCCCAGTTGCTTAAACAGCTCCAGCGGGAATTTTTGCTCCTCGTCCCACAGCATTACATTGGGTTTAATATGCTTTTCAGCAAAGTCTTTGGCCATCTGGCCTATCATCTTTTGGTTATCGCTTACAGAAAAATCGAAGCCGGCAGGAGTATCGGTTAATAAATGGTCCATTTTAAAAATCAGAATTATAATTGGTTGCCGTAAAGGTAGCGATAAAATACTATGCATGCATAGTAAAAAGGTAAAAAAAGTGTTTATTATCTAAAATTTACACCATAAAAAACCGCAGCCGAGCGCCCAAATTTTGCATCGGTAGAGATTAAGTTATAGTTAAACAACGGTAAAGTTAAAAATCAAAAAAAAACAACCGTAGCGGTATCTACGAATTAAACGCGCTTTCCTTATCGTACGTTTTTGGCAAGAAAAGGGAATCTTACTATCAAACAGGCAGTATAAAAATTATAATTATCCACGTTTTTTACTTTTTTTGCATGAATTAGTTAGAAAACTGCCATTAATAAGATAATATATAGCTATTTGATAAAATATTAAGTCAATTTTTATAAAAACCGATAAAAAACCGCAAATTTTATACTTATTATAGAAAATAAATGCGATTTATTTAATAAAATAGCTGTTAAAATTTATATTTAACAAAATATTATGTGAATTAGCCTTATTTTTTTATTAAAACATAAAAATATTGAAGATTTTTGTAATGTAATTGTTACATACTACATTGTATAGGTTTAATTACTTAACTAAAACTGATCAATGTATGAAAAAAAGTTTCCTCAAAAGCTTTCTTGGGATTCTATTGGCATTATTTTGCCAATATTCTTATGCCCAAAGCCGACGCGTTACAGGTACTGTAACTGCTAAAGAAGATGGCCTGGCCCTGCCAGGCGTAAGCGTAATTCTCAAAGGCTCGCATACCGGCGCACAAACTGGTGTAGACGGCAAATTCTCCTTAATTGTACCCTCATCCGGCGGTACGTTAGTATTCTCTTTTATTGGTTACAAGATTTCTGAGGTACCCATCGGCACAGATAATGTGGTAAATGTGGTTTTACAACCGGATAACAACCTGCTCTCAGAAGTTGTGGTAACAGGCTCGGGCGTAGCTACCAGTAAAGCGAAATTAGGCATCGCTGTAGAATCACTATCCGGTAAAGCCCTTTCTTCCTCGCCACAAGCTTCTATCGACCAGGGTTTGGTTGGGCAAGTAGCGGGCGCGCAAATCTCCTCTGTAGACGGCACACCGGGTGCAAGAACAAATATCTTATTAAGGGGTGTAAATACGGTACAAGGAAGCACCTCTCCTATGATACTTGTAGACGGTATCGAATCGCGCACGACAGATATAAGCCAACTCGACCCCGCAACAGTTGATCATATAGAAATTGTACAGGGCGCCGCAGCATCTACCATTTATGGTGCCCAAGGGGCAAATGGCGTTATCCAGATCTTCACTAAAAAGGGCAGAATTGGTAAAACCCGTATTGATGTAAGTACCAGTGTAAGCAGCAACGACTATTTGAACTTAGGCAACGTACACCAGGCTATGTTGAGTAGCTTTAAAACTGATGCAAATGGTCTTTTTATAGATGCTGACGGCAACCCTATTGCCATCGATCAGGATGGTCGCTACACCGGCATTCAATGGGCTTATGGCGCAGATCCGGGCAATGGCTCGCCTACAGCTATGAGTAATCCATTAAACATTGCGCATCAGCAATATGGCACTAACCTCAATTATTATGACCACCTTAAACAGTTATTCAGAACTTCTTATACTACAAATAATAGTGTTGCCATTTCTGGAGCTAACGAAAAATCCGATTACAATTTAACTGTTTCCAACAATAACCAGCAAAGTAATATCAAAAATAACGGTTATAACAACCGTACTAATTTAACAGCGAACCTTGGCTCGGAATTATTTAAAGGGTTTACCATACGATCCGTTACCCAATTGATTTACACCAAAAACACCTTGAACCCCAACTACGGCATTGGCAACTCAGGTGGTATATTCGATGTGCTTAACGCATCACCTTTTTATGACTTTAACCGAAAAAATGCTGATGGCAGTTATCCTATGTCATTAAACTCCGGTACAATTAGTGTAAACGGCTCTAACCCCAATTATTATACGCAATGGGCGAACAGGATATCGAACCGTGAAGACCTGTTACAAAGCATAATGGCTGATTACAAAGTGAATAAGTTTTTAACACTGAATGCTAAATACGGCCTTAACTATCAGCACACAGAAGAAAACATCGTTTTCAAAGATCAGTCTAAAACACTTACAGCTATCGACCTTGGTTCCTATTATGGCTTTTTTGCATCACTTCCAAAAGGAGAGTTAGTTAAAAATACCAGTTCTACAGTTTTTCAAAATTTTAACACATCGGCGGTAATCAACACCGATTTCGTCAAGGATTTTAAAATCAACTTGCCTATAACCACCAGCACTTATTTAGGTTTTGATTACAGGAACAGCAACGATAAACAATTTAATACTTATGGGTTAGAATTACCAGAATACGAAATTTTCAATTTTCAACAAACGGCATCACAAGCCGTCTCTTACGATTACACAACACCTTTTGTTACCTACGGATTCGTATTAAACCAAAAGATTGACTTTGGAGATTATGCTGGTGTTGCAGGTGGCTTCAGAACAGATTATTCATCAGCATTTGGTGCCGGTTCTAAACCTTTTACTTTTCCTAATGCCAATGCTTACATCCGTGTGTCATCTTTCGATTTCTGGAAAAACTCGTTCCTCGGGAATGCACTTCCAGACTTTAAAATAAGGGGCGGTTACGGCCAGGCCGGTACACAGCCATATCCTTTTGACAGATACCCAACCATTAATCCGGGTCATTTTGGCGGAGGCCTAATCTTTAGTCTTCCAACCGCATTAGCCAACCCAAATCTAAAGGTGGAAGTATCAAAAGAGTATGAAATAGGTACAGATTTCAGCATCAAAGGCGCATCGGGCAACTGGTTTAACGAAATCACCTTAAGCGGCACGTATTGGAATCGTAAAGCTTCTAATGTTATTTATAACGTAAACACAGCGCCATCAACCGGGGGTACACAAATTAAAACAAACGCTATCGGCCTTGCGTCGAATGGTGTGCAGGCGTCATTAAACCTTGGCATACTAAAAAGCAAGGACTTTAGTTGGCACTTTACCACTAACTTTAGCCATCAAACCACTACGATCACCAGCACAGGTGGTGAGCCTATTATTTTAGGCACCGCTGCCGGTAGTACCCAGTTAACATTAGTTGCCGGGCAAAAGATAGGTCAGCTCTTTGGTAACAAGGCTTTAACCAGCGTTAGCGAAACAAACAGCTTAGGCGTACCTTACATATTGCCGGCAGATTACGACAAATACACCATTGTAAACGGCAGGGTAGTAAATATTGCTAATAAGGGAATCCAGTTTGCCAATGAGGCCACTCCACTTGGCGATCCAAACCCTAAGTTCAATATGTCGTTCATCAACGCATTAAGCTACAAATCATTAACATTAGGTTTCCAGTTTGACTGGGTTTATGGCAGCCACCTTTATAACCAGACTAAAGAATGGCAATACAGGGACGGAATCAGTGGCGACTATGACGTACCGGTTAACATTGGCGGCACTTCGGGCGCTTACACAGCATATTACAGAAGTGCTTACGCAGATATTATTGGTGGAAGAAACGGCGCAAGAAATGGAACAAAAGATTATTTTTATGAAGGGTCCTCTTTCTTAAGGTTACGAAATATTACCCTTGGATATGATTTCTCCAGCCTGATCAGCCGCAAAGTATTCAAAAGAGCCTTGCTTACCTTTACCGGCCGTAACTTAGTTACAGTTACTAAATACACCGGCTTTGATCCTGAAATAAGCTCGGGAGCATCCAACTCACCGTTTGACAGGGGCGTAGACCATGATTCAACGCCAAACAGTAAATCTTATCAAATTGGTTTAAATCTTGGGTTTTAATTGATCTTAACTGAAAACAAAATGAAAAAATATAAATACATAGTAACATCATTAATCATGGCGGGGGTAGTATGCTCGTCGGCATGTAAAAAGCAATTGGACGTAAAAAACCCTAATTCGCCTACACTGGAGCAGGCGAAAACAGAATCGGGACTAACCTCACTTGCATCAGGCAGTGTATACACCAACGGCTTTGTAAACGGCGACGGATGGCTGGGAGACAGTTTCTTTTCGTTATGCTACGGTTACCACGAATTATTGGCAGATGATGTATCTGCACAGGCATCCAACCAAAACGTAAACCTTGTTAATATGCCAGATTACGCAATATTAGATGACGGCAGCAAAATCACCAACCCTCAGCCACAAATTGCCAACTTACGACTCAATAACTCGCGCGATAAACAGGGAACTAACATGTTCTATTACGAATGGCAAAGCATGTATGGTTTAAATAATGCCTGTAACCAAATACTGGCCGTGGCAGACAATGTTAGTTTAGGCGGCGACGCGGCAACTAAATTGGCAACATATAAGGCTTGGGCATACTGGTGGAAGGGCCTTGCTTACGCCAGATTAGGCTCTGTTTATTATGCGGGCTTAATAAATGATGGTATTAGTATAACAAATGGTAATTATGTTACCAGCGCAGCCTTAATTGCCGAATCAAATAAAAACCTTAACCAGGCCATTACCCTGTTAAATGGCATAAGTAGCACCGCCGGCTATACTGAAGTGATGAGCAAACTAATCCCCTCTTTCTTTCAGGTGGGTAACGCGGCGGTACCAACACCTACTATGTTTGTTCATAGTATAAATACGCTGATGGCGCGCAACCTTTTGGTTAATACCCGCACATCCGCCATGACGGCCGCCAACTGGCAAACTATTTTAACCCTAACCAACGCGGGCATCCAGGCAGGCGACAACGTTTTTGCAGGTTTCACCGCCGCAAACAACTATGTTTTCTCTGCAGGCGGTGGTTCGGTATCTGCTAACACAGCAGGCGATAAAACAGCAAGCAGTTTCACCATCAGCGAACGTTTAGTACAAGACATCAAACCCGGCGATTTACGTAAAAGTAAGAATTTTGTATTGGAATCTCCGTTTTACAACCAGGTGGGCGGTTTTACCTTTAGCACCAGGTGGCGGTTAATCGACGCCAAGCTTACTCCAGTTAAAGATAACCCTGCTTTTACAATTGCCGATAAAACCCCGGGCAACCAGGAAGTCTACATGGCAGGCAGTTACGAAGAAAACGAATTGATGAAAGCTGAAGCGCTTATAAATACAGGCCAAATTGACGCCGGTTTAGCAAGCGTTGATGCGGTACGTACCTACCAGGGTGCAGGCCTTGCCAAAGTATCGGGCACTGGTTTAACCCTGGCAGCTGCACAGGAAGAACTCCGTAAAGAAAGGCGCTTGTCGCTTTTATTTAGGGGCACCGCCTTTTACGATGCAAGGCGCTGGGGCGTTATATATGACATATCTAAAGGTGGCGGCCGCAAAAACTGCGTAGTGCTTACCTCCACGGGCGTACTCAATACAAATGCTACCATCAACTATAACTTCCTCGACTATTGGGACGTTCCGGCTGATGAGTTTCAATTAAATCCACCGGCAGCAGGCAGCGCGCCAATAAAAAATCCAAATTGATAAAGCCTATTTGTTTCGTTCTTTATATCAGTTAATATTTAACACCCAAGGCCGTGCAGACAAATTGCACGGCCTTTTTTATGGAAACTTCTTTTCCCACTGCTGACATAGGGCTGTCATTAACCTCCTGTTTCTTTGTATCATAAACTTAAAACAACAAGCTATGACAACCATCGAATTTTTTCTGGAACAACTAAATTTAGAAGCCGTAACCACACGCAAAATGCTGGAGCGCGTACCAAACGACAAATACGACTGGCAGCCGCACCCTAAAAGCATGAATATCCGCAGCCTGGCCACCCACATTGCCGAATTGCCAACCTGGATCGCCATGGTGTTATCTACCGAAGGCTTGGATTTTGCCGCCGCGCCCTACAACCCAACCATCATCAACAATACCGATGATCTGGTAGCGTTGTTTGAGAAATCGTTTGCCGGCGCACAAGTATCATTAGTGCCCGATAAAGAATGGATAATGAACGAAATTTGGACCCTGCGCAACGGCCCCGAAATTTACAGCCGCGATGCCAAATGGGAAGTGATAAGGATGACGATTTCGCAAATTATACACCACCGCGCGCAATTAGGTGTTTACCTGCGCCTGTTGGATGTAGCTATCCCCGGCAGTTACGGGCCAAGTGCTGATGAACAATTTATACCACTTAACGTAGAGGCGGTTTAATCTCCCCATATATATAGGCCTGCCAGCTTTTTTTGAAGTTGACAGGCTTATTGATCTTAAGCTACGATTTAAATACCCTGGCTTAGCATACTAAAACAAAAACCCGGCAGTTTATATTATAATGATATAAAGCAATTCTTCCATGAATACTGCTGACAAACATTATAAATTCATTAATAGCCGCACCGGCTATGTCATCTACTACCATTCGCTGGTAAGTTCGCTCAGCGCCGAAGAGATGAAGGCCGAGCTGGAAAAAATAAAAGCACAGGTTGCCATTAAAAATGACATTTACCAGGAAACGGTTTATTGGGAAGAGATAAAAGACGAGGCATAACCGGCTGCGTTAAAAAACCAAGAAATATTTTTGCATTACTTAACCGAAAGTCAGTACATTTATTTACCAATTATTTGACAACTAAGTATTCTTTAGTGATGGAAATAAAGGTCGGCAGATGATCAATACAAATGCTATTGCGAATAAAAACCCCCATGCTTGTTGAAACACGGGGGTAAAAACTCACAACAATTGTTTAACCTTTCGGTCAATTCCTAACTGCAATGTGCGTTCTGGTTATATAACATGCTGCCCAACTGAAAGTTTTAAGCGATGGGAATATTCTTAAACTAATTTAGAGTGCATTATAAAATAACCACTACCGTTATAAAATTAATGCCATTATATTTGCCAACAATAATTTAAACCATACGCGTTTATACTAAACTTAAGAAACACCAACATGATGAGAAACACATTTCAGTTTAAGGCGGCAGCAGTACTTCTATTCGCCCTTTTAGTATCCAGCTTTGCATTTGCTCAGCAAAAACCAGCCAGCCCGCGCGATAGCGTTAGTGTTAAAGTTGCCGGGTCAACTATTACCATTAACTATGGCAGCCCATCTGTAAAGGGCCGCAAAGTATTTGGCGAATTAGAAGCATACGGTAAAGTATGGCGTACCGGTGCAAACGAGGCAACCGTATTTACCACTACAAAAGACATTAAAGTTGAAGGCAAAACCCTGCCCGCAGGCACTTACGGCTTTTTTGCCATCCCAACAGAAACCACCTGGACCATCATCTTCAACAAAGTGGCCAAACAATGGGGAGCGTTTAAATACGACGAAAGCAAAGACGCGCTGCGTGTAACCGTAAAACCTGTAGCAGCAGCCATGAGCGAGCGCCTGGTTTACAAAATCAATGCAAAAGGCTTTTCTTTAAACTGGGATAAGTTATCGGTACCGGTATCTGTAAAATAATTTTTCGTGGTTTTAAATAACAAGCCTCCCGGTGCAACCCGGGGGGCTTTGTTTTTTCATGAGCATTTTTACTCTCACCCCCTCTCCTTTTATCCTTTAACCTATATATTTACCAACCAAATGAAGAGCTATTTCGCCGGGAAACCTTTACTAAAAAGAGTGGCTGTTATACTGGCCCTGGCAATAGCCATATACCTGCTGATGATTTTTGCAGGGCACCCGCAGGCGGTTGAAAAATACTATTCGCAGGGCCTTTACCCCGCTATCTGCTTTGTACTCCATCCTGTTTTAAATATCTTTCCCTTTAGCCTGGGCGATGTGGTGTACATTGCTGTTGTTGCCTA
Organism: Mucilaginibacter gilvus; assembly: GCF_004054195.1. Taxonomy (GTDB): domain Bacteria; phylum Bacteroidota; class Bacteroidia; order Sphingobacteriales; family Sphingobacteriaceae; genus Mucilaginibacter; species Mucilaginibacter gilvus. The sequence goes on from NZ_SBIW01000002.1 coordinate 123,250, forward strand.
TCTCTTCTATGCGGTTATCTTACTCATCAAATTACTTTTTAAGAAGAAGTTTTTACGTGCAGGCCTGTTAATCACAGGGGTGATAATAGGCATCCAAACCGGCCTGTTGCTTTTCTATATTTTTTGGGGCATGAACTATTTTCGCCCTTCCGCCGCCGAAAGGTTAAATTTAAAAGAATCCAAATTTACAGCCGTCGACTTGCAGGCGGTAACCACCACACTTATCGATAGTGCTAACGCCACCCGTGCACGCGTTACCCAGGCCGATCTGCAACAAAGCAACAATACTATTTACGCTACAGCTATCAATGCCGTACGGCAGCTTGGCGGTACATCGGCAAATTTTCAAACCTATAGCCCTTGTATCAAACCATCGCTGTTAACCCCTTTGCTTAATTACATTGGCACATCGGGCTATTATAACCCCTTTACCACCGAGGCCCAACTGAATTACCAACAGCCGGTTTTTGTAAGGCCGTTTGTGGCCTGCCACGAAATGTCGCACCAGATGGGTTACGGGGCCGAGGATGAGGCAAACTTTGTGGGCTACCTGGCGGCTATCGGCTCCAAAAATAGGCTGCTGCGCTACTCGGCATACCAACTGGCCGTGCGCGAATTTATGTTTAGTCTGTACGTAACCGATAGCCTGATGAATAAGGAATTAAAAAAGCGCATCTCCCCGCAGGTGAAGGCCGATTTTAAGCAGGAACGCCAATACTGGCTGGCTTATCAAAATAAGGCCAATGTAATAACCGGCATTTTTTACGATAACTTTTTAAAAGCAAACAACCAGCCGCAAGGCCTGGATACCTACAACCGGATGGTAACGCTGGTTATGGCGATGTATAAAAGGCAACAGCCGCAGCCCCCTAACCCCCTGAAGGGGGAACTGAAGTTGGAGAAGTAGTTTACAATAAATATATGAAACCTATCCCAAGGAGAAAATTAACCTCAGCGCTAAACAATCCCGAAAAGGTTTGGGATGTAATTATTGTTGGGGGCGGTGCTACCGGCCTTGGCGCCGCGCTTGATGCAGCATCCAGGGGTTACCAGACGATCTTACTAGAACAGGCCGACTTTGCCAAGGGCACATCAAGCCGGAGCACCAAGCTGGTACATGGGGGTGTGCGCTACCTGGCACAAGGCAATATCAGCATGGTAAGAGAGGCGCTCAACGAGCGAGGCTTACTGTTAAAAAATGCCGCTCACCTGGTAAGCAACCAATCGTTCATCATCCCGAATTATGAGTGGTGGAGCGGTTTGTTTTACACCATCGGCCTCAGCCTTTACGATCTACTGGCAGGCGGGCTCGGCTTTGGCAGGGCTAAACATATCTCCAAAAAACAAGTGATTGACCGGCTGCCTAACATACAGCAAAAAGGATTGTATGGCGGGGTTGTTTATCATGATGGCCAGTTCGACGATTCGAGGCTGGCCGTTAATCTGGCCCAAACCAGCATCGAGCGGGGCGCTACCGTGCTAAACTATTTCCGGGTGGTTGATTTAATAAAGGATTTGCAGGGGAACATCGCTGGGGTTGTGGCTACGGATGGAGAGACCGGCGAAACCTACCCTATTAAAGGTAAAACTGTAATTAATGCCACCGGGGTTTTTGTAGATGAACTGTTAAGCATGGATAAGCCCGGGAAAAAGCCCATGGTGCGGCCAAGCCAGGGGGTACACCTGGTGCTCAGCCGTTCTTTTATGCCGGGAGGAGATGCGCTCATGATCCCCAAAACCGACGATGGGCGTGTGCTTTTTGCCGTTCCCTGGCATGACAAGCTGGTTGTGGGTACCACGGACACGCCGCTTGATCAACATACCCTGGAACCCGTAGCACTGCCGGAAGAGATCGCCTTTATATTGCGAACCGCCGGGCGATACCTAACTAAGCAACCCACAAAAGCAGATGTATTGAGCGTATTTGCCGGCCTGCGCCCGCTGGCCGCGCCCGAAAAAGATTCGTCGACAACCAAGGAGATCTCGCGCAGCCACAAATTGGTGATTTCCACTTCGGGCCTCATCACCATAACCGGCGGCAAATGGACAACTTACCGCAAAATGGGCGAAGATACCATTGACAGGGCCATTGTGGTTGGTAAGCTTCCCCCCTCACCCTGTAAAACCAAGTCCTTGCCCATTCACGGCAGCATGGCGGGTTTTGACAGGAGCAGCCACCTGTATGTTTATGGCAGCGACCAAGCCGCCCTGCTACAGCTTGCCAACGAAAATGCCGCATGGACCGAAAAACTACATCCACGCCTGCCCTATATCGCTGCAGAAGTGGTATGGGGCGTTAAGTACGAGATGGCGCGTACCGTTGAGGATATTTTAGCCCGGCGGGTAAGGGCGCTGTTTTTAGATGCCCGCGCGGCAATTGATATGGCGCCACCTGTAGCCGCTTTAATGGCAGCAGAACTTAATAAAGATGCTGCATGGAAAAAGGAACAAATTGATACATTTACACTATTGGCGCAAGCCTATTTGTTAGAACCGTATTTTCCGGCAGGGTCACCTGCTATACCGATATAAACCGACCAACGGATATTTAATTTATGGAAGATTACATTTTAGCTTTAGACCAGGGCACAACCAGCTCGCGGGCTATTATTTTTGACCACGCCGGGAAGATCCGGTCGCTGGCGCAAAAAGAGTTTACGCAAATATTTCCGCAACCGGGCTGGGTGGAGCATGACCCCAACGAGATCTGGTCTACCCAGGCGGGTGTTGCTGCCGAAGCCACCGCTAAAATGGGCATCAATGGCACCAACATTAAGGCCATAGGTATTACTAATCAGCGCGAAACCACTATAGTTTGGAACCGCCTTACCGGTGAGCCTGTTTACAACGCCATTGTATGGCAAGACCGCCGCACCGCCGATTTTTGCGAAGAATTAAAACAAGCCGGCCACCAGGAACTCATCCGCAACAAAACAGGCTTGGTGATCGATCCCTATTTTTCGGGCACAAAAATAAAATGGATCCTGGATAACGTAGCCGGTGCCCGCGAAAAGGCGCTTGCCGGCGAACTCGCCTTTGGTACGGTTGATAGCTGGCTGGTATGGAAATTTACCCGGGGCAAAGTGCATGTTACCGATATTACCAACGCCAGCCGTACCATGCTGTTCAATATCCGCACGCAGCAATGGGATGAGGAATTATTGTCGCTCTTGGATATCCCTGCCGTAATGCTGCCGGAGGTTAAGCAATCGAGCGAGGTATACTGCGAAACCGCGACTACGATATTCGCCACGAAGATCCCGATAGCAGGGATAGCCGGCGACCAGCATGCAGCGCTTTTTGGGCAGATGTGTATTGACAAGGCAATGGTGAAAAACACCTACGGTACAGGCTGTTTTATGCTGATGAACATTGGCAGCGAGTTTATCGCCTCAAAAAACAACTTGCTTACCACCGTAGCGTGGAAAATAAACGGCCAGGTGCAATACGCCTTCGAGGGCAGTATATTTATTGGTGGTGCCGTGGTACAATGGCTGCGCGACGGGCTGGGGATCATCAAAACCTCGGCAGAGGTAGAGCAGCTTGCTTTAAGCGTTAAGGATACCGGCGGCGTTTATTTTGTGCCTGCATTTGCCGGCCTGAGTGCACCTTACTGGGACCCTGATGCGCGCGGCACCATTGTGGGCATTACCCGCGGTACAACTGCCGGGCACATAGCCCTTGCCGCAATACAATCTATAGCCTATCAAACCATGGATGTATTGAACGCTATGGAGGCCGACGCCGGTATGAAGATAAAGGAATTGCGCGTGGATGGCGGCGCTACAGCCAACGATCTGCTAATGCAATTCCAGGCCAACCTGCTTAACTGCAAAGTTATAAGGCCAACCATTGTAGAGACCACGGCCTTGGGTGCCGCTTACCTGGCAGGCCTGGCGGTAGGCTACTGGAAAGATATAGACGAGATAAAGGCATTATGGCAGGCAGAAAAAGCGTTTAACGTACAGTCCGATCTGCCGAATATCAACAAAGGGATACAGGGCTGGAAAAAAGCCATCCATACCGCCCAGTGCTGGAGCGACGATGAAACAGGGGCATAGTAATACAATTATAAACCTTAAACCAATATACCGATGTCTCCATTTTTAGCAGAGCTACTGGGCACTATGCTGCTTATCTTATTAGGCAATGGCGTAGTTGCCAACGTGCTTTTAACAGATACAAAAGGCAATAACAGCGGCTGGTTGGTAATTACCACCGCCTGGGGCTTGGCCGTTTTTGTAGGGGTAACGGTAGCCGGGCCATACAGCGGCGCCCATTTAAACCCGGCGGTAACTATCGGGCTTGCGGTGGCTGGCAAATTTGCCTGGGGCAGTGTGCTGTCTTACATATTCGCGCAATTCCTGGGCGCGTTTATAGGCGCAGGCCTGGTGTGGTTGATGTATATAGATCATTTTAGGCGAACAAACAATCCGGCGGCCATCTTAAGTGTTTTTTGCACCGGGCCTGCCGTGCGCAATTATTTTTCAAATATTGCCAGCGAAATCATAGGCGCGTTTGTGCTGGTTTTTGTGGTATTTTACATTACCGGCGGCGAGATAACACCAACAAAAACACCTATTGGCCTTGGCTCAGTTGGTGCGCTGCCGGTAGCTTTGCTGGTAGGGGTAATAGGGCTCTCGTTGGGTGGTACCACAGGCTACGCCATCAACCCCGTACGGGATCTTGGCCCCCGCATAGTGCATGCGTTGCTGCCTATCAAAAATAAAGGCACCAGCGATTGGCCCTACGCCTGGATCCCCGTAATAGGCCCCATTCTCGGTGCAGCATTAGCAGCGTTTTTGTACCTGCAAATTAAATAAGTCGGGCAGCACAAAGATATCTTTGGAGAATCGGTGCCAAAATCGGTGAAATCAAAATTAATCTGTGGAATCGGTGTAAATAAAAAAAGCGTTCCGTATCTCACCCCGGAACGCTTTTGCAACATCATCTCTCAAATAATGCTGATCAACTAAATCTCAGATAACATGTTAGTTTTACCCAAGCTCTTTATTTATTAACCTGGCGGTTAAGTAAAATATCCCAACTAAATTCTTTGTGGTAAAATCGATACAATTATTGTACCGATTTTACAACTCACACTTTTCGGTGTCAAAGATACACAATGAACGGTGCCATCGTAAATATATTATATCCGTCTTTTGTAAAAAAGACGTTGCTTTTATACAATATGTTACAGTTTCACGGTTATTTATTTCATTTATCGATAAAACAACATCGAAAATTAAAACTTTATAAACACGGTAGCAATATAGTAATTATGGGGGATAGTGTAAAAAACTTTTTAAAGCATTTTTTTTTGTCTATAAAACCATACACCATTTTAGCAGCAGGTAAAGGTAAATCACCTTGTACCACCTGTATTCATCCTTTTTATAGGCTGTATAAGTAGTGGATAGGTAGTGTTAAACAGATAATTTAACCGTCAAAAATACAATTATTCACAATTCATTAAAGGCTACGGCATTCGCCGAAAAGGCCCGTTACACTATCCCCTCAGGTTATGCCAATTATTATTAAATTAGGGGATTGAAGATAAATTAACCATCCCGACGGCTGTTGATGCCCTATTTTGCCATCCATGAAAAAAATATTTACGTTCATTATCCTTGTTTTACCGGTACTATCTATCGCGCAAAAGCATACTCATGCAGAAATTGCCCGCTACCAAAAACAGGCGCAGGCGGTAACCATCATCCGCGATAATTATGGTACGCCGCACATCTACTCAAAAACTGATGCAGGCGTGGTATTTGGGCTGATGTACACCCAGTGCGAGGAAAATTTTAGAGGGATAGAACGCAATTACCTGTACCAGCTTGGCCGCCAAAGCGAGGCCGATGGAGCCACTCCCCTATATACCGATGTACAATTACAACTGATAGCCGATAGCGCCGACGCTATAAAAGATTACAACAACAGCACGCCGTCGTTTAAAAAACTGCTGGATGCCTTTGCCGATGGGATGAATTATTACCTCTACAAACACCCGGAGGTAAAACCAATGGTTTTCAAAAAATTCAAACCCTGGTTCCCGCTGATGTTTACTGATGGCAGCGTTGCCGCTACCGAAACCGGCGACATCACCCCCAAAGAAACACAGGCCTTTTACGGCGATGCAGCTAATACCATCGGCACCGTATATTCACCCCAAAGCATTATTAACACCCACGAGGAACGCGAAACCGGCTCCAACGGCTTTGCTATTTCGCCATCGCGCACGGCAAGTGGCCATGCTATGTTGTACATTAACCCGCATGTGCCTTTCTACTTCCGCAGCGAAGTTGGGTTGCAAAGCGAGGAGGGACTGCATGCCTATGGTGTAGTTACCTGGGGGCAGTTTTTTATTTACCAGGGCTTTAACCAAAACTGCGGCTGGATGCATACCAGCAGCTATGCCGATGTAGGCGATATGTATGCCGAAAAAGTGCAGAAAAAAGACGGCAAATGGTTTTACGAATACGATGGCAAATTGAAGCCCGTAACCGTTAAAAAACTAACCATGCGCGTAAAAAAAGGCGACGAGTTGGTTGCCACTGATATCACCGCTTATTATACCCACCATGGACCGGTGCTGGCGGCAAGAGATGGCAAGTGGCTGGCGCTGAAACACTACAACCGGTCGTACAAGGCTTTGCTGGAATCGTGGTTGATCACCAAGGCAAACACCTTTGCCGAATACAAAAAGGCGATGGGGCTGCTGGCCAACACCAGCAACAATACCGTTTATGCCGACGGACAGGGTAACACTGCTTTTTGGTATGGCGATTTTATGCCCAAACGCGACCCGAAGATCAACTGGGCCCTACCTGTAGATGGCAGCACACCCGCAACAGAATGGAAAGACTTGCACTCGCTGGACGAGATCGTACATGTCTACAATCCCTCCACCGGGTATATTCAAAACTGTAACTCATCACCATTTACTTCGGCAGGCGCAGCCAGTCCCGATAAAACAAAATACCCGCTGTATATGGCACCCGATGATGAAAACTACAGGGGTGTAAACGCCGTTAGCCTACTTAAAGATGCCAAGAACCTTACGCTGGATGGATTGATAGCAAAAGGGTACGACCATTACCTGCGCGCTTTCGACGATATGCTGCCCGGCTTATTTGCTGCCTATAATGCCGCGCCCGACAGCGTTAAAACTAAACTTGCCGAACCCATTGCCCTCTTAAAAGCATGGGATAGGCGCACGGCCGCAAACTCGGTTGCCAGCACCGTGGCTATTGAATGGGGCAGTGCTATGTTCAGGACAATGCCGCCGCCCCTGCCCGGCGAAACCAGTTATATAGTAAAGCGCTTAACCGAACTGCTGCAAACCATCACACCCGAAAGCGAAGTGGCCATGCTAAGCCATGCCATTACCGGCCTGCAAAGCCGATATGGCACCTGGAAGGTACAATGGGGCGACATCAACCGTTACCAGCGCCCCGCAGACGGCATAACCTTTGACGATAAACTACCAAGCCTGCCCGTTGGTTTAACTTCCTCCAATTTTGGGCAATTGCCATCGTTCCAAAGCAGGGTAATGCCGGGCACGCAAAAACGCTATGGCTTCTCTGGCAATAGTTTTATAGCGGCTATAGAATTTGGCCGTTTTGTAAAAGCGAAAACCATTATCACCGGCGGGCACTCATTTGACGCCTCATCGCCAAATTTTACCGACCAAGCCCAGGGCTATATAGATGGCAAGTTTAAAGATGTTCTATTTTACAAAGGTGATGTATTGCAATATGCAGTGCAAACCTATCATCCATAATTTACCAAAACACAACTATTACAGGCAATGACCTTACTTCCTTAGTTATAATCCCGCCCTAACAACTACTTAAAAATTAGATTACATTTGTTGAGTATCCTATAAATGAAAAAATACCTGCTTATCCTATTTTTGTTTTGCCTGCGGATGAGTTCAAATGCGCAGAGTATCACATTTTACGATCTTACCAACCTCACCAACCTGTCCAACGGACAGGCGCATACTTATTTAGTGCTTGGCAGGGTATTTAAGCATCAGTTCATCGAAGAAAAAGATGGTAAAAAGATCGAGCATTTTCGGAGCATTAACCCTAATGTTAGCGAGCAAACCATCACCATTGGTGTAAATACAGCGCTCTCAAGCGGCACTGTTTTACGCAGCGTAACGTATACCACCCGCAACCCGCAGCATGTGCTCAATTTAATAGCCCAGGCAAAAAGCGGCAAGCTTACCATGAAATTCCAGGGCTCAGATGTAGATAATAACATCTACGTTTTCGATAACGACTTTTACCACGTAAAAATGTACATCAGCACTACCGAAAACAAAGGCACGGTGGTGATAGAGCAGAAAAATTATATCGGTTATTAACCCTCTCCTATCTGCAAGTTATTGGTCAATAACACCCATGGTATACTTTTCGATGGTTTCAGCAAGGTTCTGTAACAATCCCGACACTTAAATCAAAACTCAGATTTAATCCAAAGTTTCTTTCCAGATTTGTGGTTCTAATAAAACTAACACCTCCATGCGAACGGTACTTTCACTACTTTTCTTTCTCCTGATTTCTGTAAACAACTACGCCCAAACCGCCGGTAAAGGCAAAATAAGCGGCAAAGTAACTGACGCCGTAACCAAACAACCGGTAGATTATGCTACCATTTCGGTATTTAAACAAGGTGCTGCCAGCCCGTTCAATGGCATCAGTACCGATGCTAAAGGCGTTTTCAGTATAGATAACATCCCTGCCGGCGATTACAAAGTAACCATTGATTTTTTAGGCTATAAACGCACTACTATTGATCATGTGACTGTAACAGATGGCGGCAACACCCCGGCGTTAAGCGCGATATTATTGCAGCCCGTGCAAAACCAATTAGCAGGTGTAACCATTACAGCAAAGACACCTATTATAGAGAACCGTATAGATAAAATGGTTTATAACGCCGCAAACGACCTTACCGCGCAAGGCGGTGTTGCTTTGGATGTGCTGAAAAAAGTACCGCAGGTTTCTGTTGATATTGATGGTAATGTGGAGTTGCAGGGCAATGCCAATGTGCGTTTCCTTATCAACGGTAAGCCATCCAGCATCTTCGGTGCCAGCCTTGCCGACGCGCTACAGGCCATACCCGCCAGCCAAATAAAGAGTATAGAAGTGATCACCAGCCCCGGCGCAAAATACGACGCGGCAGGTACAGGCGGTATCATCAACATTATATTAAAAGACAGCAAAGTACAGGGCATCAACGGCAGCGTTAATTTATCGGCAGGCAGCCGGTTAGAGAATGGCTCGTTTAACCTTAACGCGCGTAAAAACAACTTTGGCGTAAACGCTTTTTTCAGCGGGAACGCTCAGCTAAAAACAACCGGGTTAAGCAGCAACAACCGTACATCAAGCGATTTAGCCGAGGGCACACAAACCAATTTAACGCAAAGCGGGGATAATACGCAACGCCGCAGCGGCTACCAATCGGGTCTTAGCTTTAACTGGAGCGTCACCCCAAAAGATGAACTAACCGCATCAGTAGGATTTAACCATTTTGGAAACCATAACAATGGGTTTAGCGCCCAGGAGGAATTAAAAGCCACTACAGCCGGCGCACAATTGTATGACCTGCTGAGCAACCGCACATCAGACAGCCGTTTCCATGTAAACGCTACCGATGTAAGCCTCTCGTACAAAAAGCAATTTAAAACCGAAGGCCAGGAACTGGAGGTACAGTACAATACCAGTTACGGTAAAAACACTTTTTCGTACTTTAACGAGCAGGATTACCTTACCGGCGGCTATCCAACATCCGGCTCGCGCAGCAACAACCCCGGTAGCGACAGGGAAACAAACATCTCTATTGATTATACGCAGCCCTTCAGCAAAACTTTTACGCTGGAAGGTGGCGTAAAAGCGGTACTGCAAAACCTGAAGAACGTAGTAAACACCGATACTTTGCTGAACGATGGCACCTACATTAACAATGCGGGGCAGACCTACGGCTTTAACTATAAGCGTAAGATATACGCCGGCTACCTTTCTGTATCAACATCGCTGTTCCATAAGTTTTTGGATGCCAAGATTGGCTTACGGGATGAGTATACCAACACCACTGCCGATTTTCCGGGGGTAACTATACCTGGCTACAACACGGTTGTGCCATCTGCTACGCTGGCGCATAAGCTTACGCAAACCTCATCGATAAAGCTGGCCTACTCTTACCGCATAGAGCGCCCCGATTACGGCGACCTTAACCCATTCTATAACATCAGCGACCCGCACAACATCAGCACCGGTAACCCTAATTTAAAGCCCGAATTAAGCCACGGACTGGAGCTTGGCTATAACAAATCGTACGATGGTGGTGCCAATTTTTACCTGGGGAGCTTTTATCGCCATAACCTGGATGATATACAGCAATTTACAACACCATACCCTGTGTTGAACATCAACGGGCGCGATTACGCCGATGTACTGCTAAACCAGCGTAGTAACATTGGCACGCAAACTACTGTTGGCGGCAACCTTTTTGGCTCGGTACCTATAGGCAAATTAAATTTGCGGACCAATATGTTTTTTGCAAGCCGCACCAATACCAACCCGGGCACAGTTGCCAATCCCGGCGTAATTAAAGTTACAGGCTTTGGCTATCGCATTAATTTAAACGCAAGCTACCAGTTTCCGCATGATCTTACTGCCGAGGCTTTTGCCAACTACAACTCCTCGCAAAAAAACTTACAGGGCTCAAGGCCGTATTTCTTCTTTTATAATTTCGCCGTTCGTAAGCAGTTCCTTAATAAAAAGGCAAGCCTTGGCTTGGTTGCCGCCAACCCATTCACCCATTATATCACACAAAAGTCTACCACTTATGGCAGCACTTTTAACCAGTTAAGCATCAGGCAAGTGCCTTTGCAATCCTTCGGTATCTCGCTTAGTTATAAATTTGGAAAGCTGGAGTTTTCCAAGGATAAAGAAAAAGATAAAGAAGACAACAACATGCCTGCCCAGGATGCCGGCGGGCGGTAAGCTTTTTATTTCGATAAATAAAATGGCCGACTTCAAAAAAGCCGGCCATTTTTTATGGTGCATGTTAGCGATGCTCTTAATTTACGGTCAGTTTAACAATGGTGTCAACCGGGTCCATAGCTAACCCATTGGTATAAATAAACACGCCTTCTGGCTGTTGTTTAAACTTTACCGCGGTACCACCGTTCAGCAAAACGGCTTTGGTAACTTTTTCCTTCATCTGCGGGATGAAAATATAAGCTTGCGCCGGGCTTGTGGTAACGTGCGCGTATAGCGTTTTTCCGTTGGCGGTCATCACGCCCCATGGTTGCGGTGGCATCGAGCTCCCCCTGGTGTTGTAAACGCTTTCGCCGTTCTTTTGCATCCAGTTACCAACAATAGCCAGCGTATCGGTAAATTCCGATTGGATCTTACCGTTTGGCATGGGGCCAATGTTCAGCAAAAAGTTAGCATCCCTCCCGGCAGCGTTTACCAGGTAATGGATGATCTGTTTAGACGATTTAAAACTGCGGTCGGTAATATTAAAGCCCCAGCTGTTGTTGATGGTTTCGCAGGTTTCCAACGGTAATTTTCCAATTTTCGATTCCCCACTAAAGCCTGTAGTATTGGCACCCGGCAGGTCCTTCTCAAACATCTGGAAATCTTCGCCCTCTATCGGCTCCAAATGGTGATTATTACCTACCAGTATCGCGGGGTTCAGCTTATGTATCAACCCATAAATCTCGTCGTAATGCCAGTTAGCGTTCTTGCGCTCCCAATGCCCATCAAACCAAATGCCTTTTACAGCCGGGTATTGGGTGATCAGTTCGGTTAGCTGGTCTTTCATAAACTTAATATAGCTATCCCAGTCGCCATTCTGCGGTTTGCCATCTACTATAGGGCTGCCGAAGGCATAATCGGGCCTTCCCCAATCCAGCAGGGAATAGTAAAAATGCAGTTCAATGCCTTCCTTCTCGCATTCTTTGGCCAGTTCCATCAAGGGGTCTTTATGGTAAGGGGTGGCATCCACAATATTATAAGGCGACATTTTTGTGCCGAACATGCTGAACCCATCATGATGGCGAGAGGTAATAGTAATATACTTCATCCCCGCTTTTTTGGCGAATTGTACCCACTCCTTGGCATTAAATTCCTGTGGATTAAAAAATCCGGCGAGGCGCTTATAACTATCGTAAGGGATCTTTTTTTCATACATTACCCATTCGCCGGCGCCCAAAATGCTATAGATACCCCAATGGATAAACAGGCCAAACTTTAATTCCTGGAATTTTTTACGGGCGGCAAGGTTATCGGCAGTTGGCACATAAGGCCCGGTTTGGGCAACGGTGTTTAAAGCAAGCGCCGAAAACAGCGCGAAGGTGAGGGTGAGCTTACGTATCATAAATAGATGGTTAGATTTACGCAGGGAATTTAGCGAAATTTATTTTTAAGCGTAAGGTTCACATTTATATTATTTACAGTTAACAGTGGTTGCATAACCTTGTACGCGTAACAGATATTTGACTCACCCCGACGGCACTCCATGCGTCGACCCTCTCTACCTGCGGTAAAGAGGGTGAGAAAAAAAGTGCATCTAACCCTCTTTCCGCCTGCGGAGAGAGGGTGGCCGAGCGAAGCAATGGCCGGGTGAGTCGATTACGACGCAGGCATTTTAGATAAACTTACACTATCGATAACTATATTTACCTCATGTTAAATTCTCGCAGAGATTTCCTTAAAAAAGCGGCCATGCTTACCGGCGCGGCTGGTTTAAGCAGTGTATTACCGCCGTCTATCCAAAAGGCCTTGGCTATAAACCCTAAAATTGGCAGTACCTGGCGGGATGCCGAGCATATTGTTTTCCTGATGCAGGAGAACCGCTCGTTCGATCATTGCTTCGGGATGCTGAAGGGTGTGCGGGGGTATAACGATCCAAGGGCTATCGACCTGCCCAACAAAAACCCCGTTTGGTTGCAATCCAACGAAAAAGGCGAAACTTTCGCCCCTTTTCACCTCGACATAAAAAACACCAAAGCCACCTGGATGAACTCCCTGCCACACAGCTGGACCAACCAGGTTAACGCCCGTAACGACGGCAAGTTCGACCAATGGCTGATCGAAAAAAAATCGGGCAACCCCGACTATAAGGATATGCCGCTTACCCTGGGCTACCATACCCGCGAAGACCTTCCTTTTAACTATGCCCTGGCAGATGCCTTTACCGTGTGCGACCAGAATTTTTGTTCGTCGCTCACCGGCACCACGCCTAACAGGCTTTTCTTTTGGACGGGCACCGTCCGCGAGGAGCAAAACGAAAGATCGCGCCCGAGGGTATGGAATGAGGATGCCGATTTCGGCACCCTGAACTGGACCACCTTCCCCGAGCGTTTGGAAGACAATAACATTAGCTGGAAATGTTACCAGAATGAGGTAAGCGTGCCCACCGGCTTCGAAGGCGAACAGGACTCCTGGTTAGCAAACTTTACCGATAATCCGCTGGAATTTTTTGAGCAGTACAACGTAAAACTGCACGATAATCATACCACCTTCCGCAAAAAATTACTGGAAATACTCCCCGGTAAAATAACAGAGGCCGAACAGAAAATAAGCGGTATGTCCGCAGGCGACAAAGGCCTGAAGCAGAAAAAACGCGAGCTGAAATGGATGCAGGATGAACTGGCCGATATTAAAAACAACCCGAAGCTTTTGGAAGCAGGTGCGTATGACCGGTTATCGCAAAGGGAAAAAAACATCCACCAGAAAGGTTTTGCTACCAACCGTAACGACCCGCAATATCGCGAATTAACCACACTGAAGTACAATGACAACGGCACGGCCCGCGAAGTACAGGTACCCAAAAGCGATGTTTTATACCAGTTTAGGGAGGATGTAAAAACAGGCAAATTGCCAACCGTATCGTGGCTGGTTGCCCCCGAGAATTTCTCCGACCACCCCGGTGCGCCATGGTATGGCTCCTGGTATGTATCTGAAGTGCTGGATATCCTAACTAAGAACCCGGAGGTTTGGAAGAAGACTATTTTTGTATTGAATTACGATGAGAACGATGGTTATTTTGACCACATCCCTCCTTTTGTGGCACCACATTCGCACAAAGATGGTACCGGCAAAGTATCTAAGGGCATTGATACCCGTGTAGAATTTGTAACGCTGGAGCAGGAACAGGAACGCAAAGATTTCCCAACCCATTACGACCGCGAAAGCGCAATAGGGCTGGGCTACCGGGTGCCGATGGTGATCGCTTCGCCATGGAGCCGCGGCGGATGGGTAAATTCCGAAGTGTTCGACCATACCTCCTGCCTGCAGTTTTTGGAGAACTTCCTGAGCCATAAAACCGGCAAAAGAATAAAAGAACCTAATATTAGCGATTGGCGCCGTACCATTTGTGGTGATCTTACCTCGGCGTTCCGTCCCTACAATGGCGAGGTGATAGGCAAACCAGTATTTTTAAATATGAACAAGTATGTGGAAGGCATCCATAAGGCACAATTTAAAAAGCTGCCTACCTTTAAAAAGCTGAACAGCGCCGATATTTCCCTTATTAAAACAAACCGCCACGCTTCCGCAGTGATGCCCGTGCAGGAGAAGGGTGTTAAGCACTCCAACGCGCTTAATTACGAACTGTATGCCGATGGCAAACTCAGCGCGGATAAAAAACATTTTGAAATTAAGTTTGAGGCTGGCAATAAAGTATTTGGTAAAGAGGCACTTGGCGCACCGTTCAATGTTTATGCGCCGGGCAAATTTGCAAGTCTGCATAACCCAGAGCAAAAAGAAGCCGTACGCACCTGGAGTTATGGGCTGGTACCCGGCGATAGCCTTACCGAAGAATGGGCGTTAAACGATTTTGACGATAACCTATACCACTTGCGCGTTTACGGCCCCAACGGTTTTTACCGCGAGTATAAAGGCAACACCGCCGACCCCGAACTGGATGTAAACTTCGCCTATCAGGCTAACGGTAATAAGCTAAGCGGCAATATCGCGCTTACCTTCGGCATACCCGGCAACCATGCCGCTATGCCTATTGAGGTGATTGACAATGCTTACAAAACAGGCATCAAACAGATGACCATTACCTACGAAAGCTTTGCGCCGCAAACCATGAAACTGAACCTGATGAACAGCCACGGCTGGTACGACTTCACCCTTAAAGTAAAGGGAAACAGCCATTTCCAGCAGCGTTTTGCAGGCAGGGTAGAAACCGGCAACCCAAGCTTTAGCGATCCACTGATGGGTGGCGTAGTGGTGTAGTTTTTATCATTCGGTTTACAATAATGTTATTATAATCTATCTTCCTACGCTGATAATATCTATTATACTGGTTATCTTACCGTTAGCTTTATCGTTGACCGAATTATTGACGGTATTCTTAGGGATTGGTTCAGTAAATTATAAATATTTTTAGTTGGCTGTGCCTGCGTTGAGGATAGCAGTGGAAACCCCGGAATGAAGCATCGCCTCTATCAGCGGTTCGGAATGAGGAGTTGGAACGTATAGCCTGGCCCAAAGGGAACGCCACAGTTATTTGTGCGCAAAGATCACTAAACCGTAATAGGTACCTGATCTGTAAAGAATTTACAGCTTTTTAAAAGTTGTCAATTCTCCATCCCGCTTATCAATTTTTTTTTCCTAAATTTATCTGCCATGCAATAACCCCGATTGCATCAAACCAAATAAAAAACTTATCCTGATGAAAAAATTGCTATCCGTATTACTGCTGCTTTGTCCTGCCCTGCTGCTTGCCCAAACCAGCAAGGTGTTTGATAATTTAACCCTCAACAGCAAGATCCTGAAAAGCGAACGCAAGTTTGCTATTTACCTCCCGCCCGATTATGAGACCAGTGGCCGCAGCTACCCGGTGCTATACCTGCTGCATGGTGGCGGCGACGACCATACCGGCTGGGTGCAGTTTGGCGAAGTGCAAAACATTACCGATAAAGCCATCCGCGATGGCATTGCCACCAGTATGATCATTGTAATGCCCGATGCTAATACCGGACGCCGTGGCTACTATAACGATATAAAAGGCGACTTTAATTACGAGGATTTCTTTTTTACCGAACTGATGCCTTACGTGGAAAAAAAATACCGCATAAAAGCCGACAAACATTATCGCGCGGTTGCCGGCCTCAGCATGGGCGGCGGCGGCAGCTTTGTTTACGCGTTGCACCATCCCGAAATGTTTTCCTCTGCCTGCCCGCTAAGCGCAGCCACGGGTTTCCTGAGCCTGGAGGAAGCTAAAGCGGCGCTGGTAAAAAACAACCCGAATGTAACCCTCGCGGATAGCACCATCAGCAATTATTACAACAAATACAGTGTTATCCCTTTAATAAACGCCATGCCCGACGCTAACAAAAAAGCGGTGCGCTGGTTTATGGATATAGGCGACGACGACTTTTTATACGAAGGCAACGGGCTGGTGCATAACCTGATGCGAAAAAAGGAAATTCCGCATGAGTACCGCGTACGCGACGGTGCCCATAACTGGACCTACTGGCGTGCATCGCTGCCTGTAGTGCTAGAGTTTGTATCGCAGGCATTTCATCAATACTAATTTAGTCTATAGTCGATGGTCCATAGACCATGGTAAGCGCTAACCTTTCCATGAGCTCCGGGCCATCGGCTATTGGCTAATTAACATTTATTTCTATGGGCTATGGACCATAGACTATGGACAAAAAAACTAATTTCTATATGGAACGCAGACAATTTTTAAGAAATACGGCTCTTACCGCGGGCGCTTTTGCATTTTTAGGTAACCGCAGCTTTGCCTCAATCGTGGCCGACCCGGCTTACCAGGTAATCCCCTTACGCAATAATGTAGGGATCTTCATCGAACAGGGTGGCACCATCGCCTGGATGGTAAACAAGGAAGGCATTGTGGTGGTAGACGCGCAGTTCCCTAATACCGCACCGCACCTGATAGCAGAAATGCAAAAGAAAAGCGATAAGCCTTTCCAATGGCTCATCAACACCCATCACCACGGCGACCATACCAGCGGCAACATCGCTTTTAAGGGCGTCGCAAAAAATGTAGCCGCACATGCCAATTCGCTCATCAACCAAAAAGCAGCAGCTGTAAAACAAAAAAAAGAAGACCAGCAACTTTACCCCGATACCACCTTCACGGATAAATGGAAAGTAAAAGTGGGCGACGAGATCGTAAGCGGCCATTATTTTGGCGCTGGCCACACCAACGGCGACGCTTTCATCCATTTTGAACATGCCAACATTGTGCATGCCGGCGACCTGGTGTTCAACAAAATGCACCCTTATATAGACCGCTCTGCAGGTGCATCCTGCAAGCACTGGCCGCAGGCGCTGGAAGCCGCAACCAAACACTTCGATAAAAACACGCAGTACGTTTTCGGCCACGCGTTTGAACCTTTAAAAGTTACGGGCACCGTAGAAGATGTAAAACAAATGCAGGATTATATGGAGAAGCTGGTAGCTTTTGTAGAAAGCAGTATTAAGGCAGGCAAAACCAAGGATGAGATCTTAGCGGCAAAAGCTATCCCGGGTGTAAGCCTGTGGCAGGGCGATGGCATCCAACGGAGCCTGACGGCCGCTTATGAGGAGTTGGCGGTTTAAGGCAACACAGGTGTCCAGAAGACAGAAAGGAGCACGTCATGCCGAATTTATTTCTGCACCCCACATGCAAAGCAGCGGCGTGCAAAGCGGTTTTGCATGTGGGCGACCTGTGCCGTGGGGCCCTGAAACAAGTTCAGGATGACGGTTATTATTTTGCGCGCAATGAGTTAAATCCGTTAATTAAAATCGCAACAAAATGAAATTAAACCATACCAAGCGGCTGTTCTTATTTCTTTCTATAAGTATTTTCACGCTTATATTTAGTGAAAAAACAATGGCACAACAAAAAACCCAGATAGTTAGGCTGGCAAAGATCCAGGTGGATCCTGCCCAGTTGGATAAGTACAATGCTGCCCTAAAACTACAGATGGAAACTGCCGTGCGCCTGGAGCATGGTGTATTAACTTACTATGCTGTTGCCGATAAAACCAACCCGGCGCACATTACCATACTGGAAATATACGCGGATACAGCCGCGTATAAATTGCATATAGAAACGCCTCATTTTAAAAAGTATAAAGAGGCGGTGCAGCATATAGTTACCGCGCTGGAACTTGTGGATGTAACCCTCATTGGCGCTGCAACAAAACCGGCGATGTAGTTGACGCATCCATCTAAAATATCAGCACCAGCGTACCTGCGATGATGAGCACCGCGCCCGACGCGGATTTAAGGGTAAGCGGTTCGCCCAGGAAAATCACGGATAGGATGATGGCGATGGCAACGCTCAGCTTATCTACCGGTGCAACCTGCGATACCTTCCCCAATTGCAGTGCCTTAAAATAAAAGATCCAGGATAAACCAGTAGCACAACCGGAAAGCACCAGGAATATCCAGTTTAGCCGGGTTAAACTACCTATGCCGCTGCCCGCGCCCTTTACAAGCACAATTGCCCAGGCAATAAGCAGTATCACTACCGTACGGATGGCGGTAGCGAGGTCGGTATCAACCCCTTTTATGCCAATTTTTGCGAAGATGGCGGTCAGCGCCGCAAAAACAGCTGAGAGTAAAGCGTATATCCACCACATGTTATTAAATTTTACAGATAATTATTAAACTATTCAACGCAAATTTAGGAGAGAATGTTGGCTTAAAATTGAGCGAAATTTATTTCTTTAAAAGAAATATTAAGCGATCTTATTCAAATAAAAAGCATCATTTTTTACAATAAACTGGATTTGTGGCACGATATTCTTATCTTCATCGTTTTAAGCTTAATATGAAGAGAACTGATTTTGTTTATTCGAGTGAGTCTGAACCTCACCGCATCCGTACAAAAAAGATTTTAAAGCAGTTTCCGGAGCTTAGGAAACTGATAGGTAAAAACCCGAATACGATCTTCGCTATTATTGGTCTCGTATCTTTCCAGGTGATATTGGCCTGGTTCCTACGCGATCAGTCGTGGTGGTTGGTAGTAGGCGCGGCTTACTTATTGGGCGCTTTTGCAGATCATGCTCTATTTGTAATGATACACGAGTGTACGCACCAGTTACTTTTTAAAAACCGCAACGCCAACCGCTTTGCATCTATGTTTGCCAATTTACCGCAAATATTGCCAAGCGCTATTTCGTTCGAAAAATACCATATCAAACACCACTCTTTTCAGGGTGTGCATGAGCTAGATGCCGATCTGCCTAACCGCTGGGAGGCCAAGCTTATCAGCAATTCGTTTTTTGGTAAGGCTTTATGGTTGTTGTTTTTCCCGGTATTTCAACTTTTCCGCTTATCGCGCTTGCGCGAGATCCATCCTTTCGATGGCTGGATAGTGACCAACTTTTTAATACAGGTAGTATTCACAGCTGCTATCGTTTATTTTATGGGTGCGCACTCATTGGTGTTTTTGTTGCTAAGTTTCTCGTTCTCGGTAGGCTTGCACCCGCTGGGCGCACGCTGGATACAGGAGCATTACCTTACGCACAGTGTTGAGCAGGAAACGTACAGCTACTACGGTAATTTTAATACTGTTGCCTTTAACGTAGGTTTCCACAACGAGCACCACGATTTCCCTTCTATCCCATGGAACAAGTTGCCCGAGATCAAAAAAACAGCACCCGAGTTTTACGATACTTTATACTATCACACCTCGTGGACCAAGTTATTCTTCCAGTTTTTGTTTGATAGGGAGATCTCACTGTTTAACCGCATCCTGCGCCGCGACCGTGGCCGCGTAGCGATTACCGATGTGAGCAAACCGGATATTGAAATGACCCAAGGTACAAAAACTGAAGCTGTAGCCTAAGTTTAAATAATCTCTTTTTTTAAGCCGCCTTACATAGGCGGCTTTTTTGTTTACCTTAGATTATTCGCTTAGTATAAAACATAAAAATTCCCGATATTTGTAATTATTTGTTAAATAATTACAGCTTTTACTGCAAAGTTGATAATATATGAAGCGAACGGATGTTATTAATGCATATAAAGAGATGAGCCGCCGCCGAAAATTAAATATCCTGATCCCCATTGTTGTGCTGATGTTTGTTGGCGCCTTTGCCAAGCATCGCCTTATCGACCGTAAAAAGCAGGCGGAGAGCCACTTGCAGGATAAAGAGATGGACGAAATTTCGGGCATAGCGGCATCTACTCTCAACAAAGGCTTTTATTACGTACACAACGATAGCGGCGACACCAGCCGTTTCTTCGCCATAACGCCTGATGGCAAACTGCACACCACTATTTATTACAAAGGGCATAAACAACACCTTGGCGCTATTGATGTAGAAGATATTGATGTTGGGCCGGGCCCAGTACCGGGCAAAAGCTATGTATACGTTGGCGATATTGGCGATAACGGCTCCTCGCGTAAGTTCATCACCGTTTATCGTGCCGAAGAAAAAAAGGAATGGGGAAAAGATAGCCTGGCCAACACCGTGCCGGTACCCATTAACCTGAAATACCCCGATGGTGCGAAGGATGCAGAAGCCATGATGATAGACCCCATTGAAAAACTCATTTACATTGTTACCAAGCGTTATGATACGGTTGGCGTGTACACCTACCCGCTAAAATACCGCAACGATGATACCGTTACCATGACCCTCAGGACCAAGCTATACTTTAAAGGTATAAAACCGTTTAAGTGGATAACCGCCGGCGATATTTCTAAAGACGGGATGACGATACTGTTGAAGAGCTACGAAAAGGTTTACTACTGGCAGCGCCAGCCAAACGAGCCGGCATGGCGAGCCATGCAGCGCCCACCGCGCGAACTCCCCTACAAACAAGAAAAACAAGGCGAGGCCATTGGCTTTACGCCAGATAGTAAAGGCTATTACACCACCAGCGAAGGCGTGTTCGCCCCCATCTATTACTACGAAATTCCCAATTGATCAGCGGTCGGTTTTTACCGCGCCCGAGTAATCGTTAATATAATCCCTCGGCGATTTCCCTGCAATGTTTTTAAACACATAATTAAAGTTGGTGATGCTGCTGAACCCGCAGCTATAAGCCACATCGGCTATATTGTTTAAACTGCCGTTCAGCAGCATTTTGCAGGCCTCGTTCACCCTTACTTTATTTACAAAAGCGATGAAGGTAGTACGGGTATGCTTTTTAAAGTACCGGCAAAACGCGTTGGGCGTTAAATGGGCCACGCGGGCAACCTCATCCAGCGTGAGGGCGCTGCTGTAGTTGTGCATAATGTAGTTATATACTGATGCTATGCGCGCGCCTTCGGGGTCTGTCATGGAGTAGGTATAACTTTCTGACGACAGTGACTGCAAGCTCGCGGTTGTGCTCATGGCGTTCAGCATATCTATCAGCAGGGCCAGTTGTGCCGCGCCCGTGTTATGCTGAATTTTTATTATCGACGCTGAAAAGTTTCCGGTCACAGCCGCCGGGATCTTAAAGCCATTTTGCCACTGCGCAAAAAAACTTTGTACCGATTGCATTTCGGGCAGGTTAAATAACGCTGCCAGCTTGCCGTTGGGATTAAAAAATATGCTGATGGCGCGTACCTGTTTTTGGCTGCCCTCGGCAAAATAACCGGGACTGCTTTTAAATAAATGGGGCTGGTTGGCTCCCATTACAAACACCTCGCCCCCGCTAAAAACATGCATATTGTTCCCGGCCAGCAGCGTGCCCTCGCCCTCTTGGATCCAGGTGATTTGTACTTCGGCATGGCGGTGCAGGTGCGGGTAAAAATGCGGCAATATCTCCTCCTGCACTATAATGGTTTGCCCGTGGGGCACCGGTATGGTAAATGGGAGAACTTTCAAGGGAGTTTAAGTTGTGAATGGTGAGTAGTTAGTGGTTGGTTTTAATATCTATCGGGAGAGAAATGTTTAATGTCCGCTGATACTTGCTTTTCGTTCAGTACTTCTTCTACCAGCTTACCTGTTGCCGGGGCAAGGCTCAGGCCCATCATACCGTGCCCTGTTGCGAAGGCGAGGTTGCTATACTTATCCGACCGCCCTATATAAGGCAATCCATCCGGCGAGCATGGGCGGAAGCCGTACCATATCTCTTTGAGCTGCGGGGGTGGCGGTTTAAAGCCGGGAAAGTATTTGGGGATAGATTCCACAATGCCGGCAACACGGTTCATGTTTATCTTGTCGTTGATCTTGCCTATCTCCATAGTACCGCCAAAGCGGATGCTACCGTTCATGGGCGTTACCGATACCCTTGCCTCGCAAAGCAGCGACGGGATGCTCATTCGTTTTTGCGGCTCATCCACCATAAAAGAATACCCTTTACCCGGCATCAGCGGCACATTTAGCCCGGCCAGTTTTGCAATCACCGGCGACCATGCACCACCAGCTATAAGGTACTTATCCGCCTTAAAGTTTTTTCCATTACTGCTCACAGAAAGCACTTTGCCATGGTCGCGTTCAATGTTGGTTACCGGGGTATTACGGTGGATCGATACACCTGCGCCTTCGAGGTATTTTACTAAACCGGCAATTAGTTTATTCGGGTACAGGTGCGCGTCGCAATGGTAATGCACGGCACCCAATACGTCCATATCAATTTGGGGCTGTAGCGCACGGCATTCGCCGGCCGTTAGGTTTCGCGCGTCAAGGCCCAGCGCTCTCGCTTTTTCGGCGGTCCGATGTTCTTCTTCTTCAAACTTCGCGGTTTTATACAGCATCAGGATACCTTTATCTTCCAGTCCGAAATTGAAGCCAACTTCGCCCTCAAACTCCTTATAAAGCTTTTTGCTGAGGAGCGACAGATCACGCAAAGGAACAGCCGAGCGTTCAACATGCTTTTTATTGGCGGCTTTTAAGAATTTTAGTCCCCAGCCTATCAGTTCCAGGTTTAAGGATGGTTTTACGTAGAACGGGCTTTTGCTGTCAAACATCCAGCGGATGCCCTGCTCTATCATCCCCGGCGCGGCCAGTGGTATAAAATGGCTGGGGACTATCATCCCCGCATTGCCGAAAGAGCAATTATCCTGCAGGTCGCCCTGCTCTAATATCTCTACTTCCCAGCCTGCCTTATGCAAATAATATGCGGAGAACAGGCCGATGATTCCCCCTCCGATGATGATTGATTTACTCATGAGCCGAGCCCCCTAACCCCCTGAAGGGGGAATTTTTGATTTGCTTCATTGATTCAACTTCTACTTTTAAAGCCCTCCCCTGAAGGGGAGGGTTGGGTGGTGTTGCCTTAGATCACCTGGAACCCGAAGGCGTAAGGATCATCCTCATCATCAATTTTGATGGTGTTGTAGCCATATACTTTTGCCCAGCCTTCTATTCCGGGGATAATGGCGGGTTTACCGCCCAGGGTTACTTCATCCTCTACCGTGCCGATGAACTGGCTGCCGATAATACTTTCGTGGATAAACTGATCACCTTTTTTTAATTTGCCTTTGGCATGCCATTGTGCCATTCTTGCCGAGGTACCCGTTCCGCAGGGCGACCGGTCTATCGCCTTATCGCCATAAAAAACAGCGTTGCGGGCCGTTGCATCCGGCGAAATCGTTTTGCCTGCCCACAGGATATGCGTACAGGTATTAATGGTTGGGTTCTCCGGATGAACGAAGGTGTATTTTTCATTTATGCGCGTGCGCAGAACCCGGCTCCAGGAGATGAGTTGGTCGGCAGTATAGTTTTCCAGTCCGCCGAAGTTTTCCTGCGGATCTACTATGGCGTAGAAATTACCGCCGTAGGCCACATCAACCGTAAGCATCCCCAGATCCGGGCATTCCACCTGCAATCCTTCCGAATCGAGGTACGAGGCCACGTTAACCAGCTTTACCGATTTCACCTTCCCGCCTACCTGTTTGTAGGATATCATCACCAGGCCAGCCGGTGCTTCCATGCGGATAATGCCGGGTATTTTTGGCGTGATGAGCCCTTCTTCCACAGCGATGGTAATGGTACCAATAGTGCCATGCCCGCACATAGGCAGGCAGCCGCTGGTTTCGATAAATAATACCGCTACATCGTTTGCCGGATCGTGAGGCGGGTATAAAATACTGCCGCTCATCATATCGTGCCCGCGGGGTTCAAACATCAACCCCTTGCGGATCCAGTCGTACTCCTTCAAAAAGTGCTGGCGTTTTTCGCTCATATTGGCGCCGTTAAGGTTGGGGCCGCCGCCGGCAACCAGCCTCACCGGGTTACCACAGCTATGCGCGTCTATACAGAAAAATGTTTTGGTCATATTTGGTGAGTAGAGAGTGGTTGATTGGTGAGTGGTTTTCTTAGTTGGAAGGGTGGTAAATAATTACGTTTTTGCAACCATTCACCACTCTCCATTTACCACTCACCTATCTAACCCATTCATTATTAAATAACCGCCATATACCTAGCGGGTTTTCGTCCTTCAGTGCATCGGGAAGTAATTCGTTCTCCCAGTTTTGCCAGCTAAGGGGGCGCACAAAACGCTTGATAGCACCCGTACCAACCGAAGTAAAGCGGCTATCAGATGTGGCCGGGAAAGGGCCGCCATGCTGCACAGCATTACCTACCTCCACACCCGTAGGCGGGCCGTTCAATATTACACGACCGGCAAGGTTGCTTAGCTTATCGATAATAGGCTTGTACAGCGCCAATTCTTCCCGCTCGGCCATCAGCGTAGCGGTTAACTGCCCGTGTAACGAGCTAACCACCTGTTCTAACTGCGCCATATCATCAGCCACAATGAGCATGCTATACGGGCCGAAAACTTCCTCTTTAAATTTCTCATCCGCCAGGAAATCACCAGCCGAAATTTCGCTTACCATGGCCAGTGCCTGGTTTAGGTTTTCGGTATTAAGTTTATCGGCTTTGCCGATGATGTTAACCGCGTCATCGCCCAACTTTTCTTTAGCCAGTTTTTGGTAGTCGCCGCAGATACCAGCCGTAAGCATAGTAGCCGAAGCAACGTTGGCAATGCCAGCTCCGAGCGCTTGTTTAAACCTGTCCAACCCTTCAGATTTAACCGCAAACAGCAAGCCCGGGTTGGTACAAAACTGCCCTGCGCCCAAGGTGATGGCTTCGGTGTAAGTTTTGGCCAGTTCTTCAGCGCGGTTTTGCAAGGCCTGCGGCAATAATATTACCGGGTTGGTGCTGCCCATTTCGGCAAATACCGGGATAGGCTCATCGCGTTCGCGTGCCATTTTTACCAGCGCCATACCGCCTTTAAGCGAGCCGGTGAAGGTTACTATTTTTGTTTTGGGATGTTTTACCAGGGCTTCGCCAACGGTGTAAGCATCATCAAAAAGGTGTGAAAAAATGCCTTCTGGCAAGCCGTGCTTTTGGGCGGCGTGCATGATCACTTCGGCAACCAGCGCGCTGGCACCGGGGTGCGCTGGGTGGGCTTTTACCACAACCGGGCAACCCGCAGCCAATGCAGAAACGGTATCGCCACCGGCAACCGAGAATGCCATCGGGAAGTTGCTCGCGCCGAATACCACCACCGGGCCAATCGGCACCATCATTTTGCGGAGATCAACCCGGGGTAAGGGGATCCTATCGGGGATCGCTGTATCAATAACAGCCTCTACCCAACTGCCTTCTTCCAGCAGATTGGCGTACATATTCAGCTGACCGGTTGTCCGGCCACGCTCGCCTGTTAAACGCGGAATAGGCAGGCCGCTTTCAGCCGCGCACCGGTTTAACAACTCATCGCCCAGGGCGGTGATGCCTTCGGCAATACTGCGCAAAAAGGCAGCCTTAGTTTTGGCCTCGGTGTTGCGGTAAACGGCAAATGCCTTATCTGCCAGTTGCATGGCGGCATCCACGTCTGCGGCTGTGGCAGCGTAAAAATCGCCATCAATTTCGTTGTTGGTAGCCGGGCTTACCGCTTTAAAGCTTTTGCCCGTTTGAGGTAAAAAGCTGTAGCCGATTATATTTTTTGTGTTCATGTATTGTTGTACTAAAACCTGTAAAACCCAATGTCATTTCGATGAGCACGCGGCAGGGCCGAAGCGCCGGGGCGAAGAGAACTATCTCTTGACCGAAGGGAAAAATTTTATCGAGTGACAAGCCACGAACTTTGCAAAGCGCTATGCATCTCGTATAAGTTTTCTCACACCCGCCTTTTCCCGCTATCCTCTCACACGCCGGTTCGAAACGACATGGTGGGTTTTTTCACCTGTCTTCCCTTACCTGCTTGATTCTTGTTTCCTGGCGTCTTGCTTCCTTAACTAACCCCCGTTACATCAACTTCTGCTTCAACTTCTACACCCCAACTGCCTGCCGGCAATTCGGGGCGGTGTTTTACGGCGTGTTTAATAATGCCTAAAACCCTGTCGCGTTCCTCGCCGGTAATTTTAAGGCGCGGCAGGCGCACGGTTTCGGTACCCAGGCCGGTAACGCTTTCGGCAAGTTTAATGTATTGCACCAGTTTTGGGTGGATGTCCAACTCCAGTACCGGTAAAAACCAGCGATAGATAGCCAATGCTTCTTTCATACGTTCGGCTTTAGCCAAACGGTAAACAGCTACGGTTTCCTTGGGGAAGGCATCAACCAACCCGGCGACCCAACCATCGGCACCCATAAAAAGGCTCTCCAATGCCAGGGTATCCACACCTGTCATAATAGCAAAACGGTTGCCAAAACGGTTGATCATGCGGGTAACGTTACTCACGTCGCGAGTAGATTCTTTCACCGCCTGTATATTTTTGTATGCCGAAAGCTGCTCAAACATATCCAGCGTAACCTCTATCTTATAATCGAAAGGATTGTTGTAGATCATGATAGGCAGCTTAGTGCTTTTGGCTACATCGGCAAAGTATTTCACGGTTTCTTCCTCATCGGCTTTGTAACGAAGCGGCGGTAGCATCATTAGGCCGTCGGCACCATATTTAGCGGCGTTTTTGGCGCATTGCAGGGCGGCTTTAGTAGTTTGCTCCGCAATGTTGAGCACTACGTAAACACGCTTTGCAACCACTTTTACGGTATGCTCCAGCAGGGCTATTTTCTCCTCATCGGTCAGTACGCTGGCCTCACCAAGCGAACCGCCAAGGATGATGCCATTGGCACCCGCCTGTATCTGCGCTTCGATGTTGGCATCGAAAGCATCAAAATCCAATTCGTCATCATCGGTAAATTTTGTTGTTACCGCTGGGAATACCCCTTTCCATACTATGCTCATATTTAGCCCCCTAACCCCCTAAAGGGGTAATTTTTGATTTATTTATTTATTATATATCGTTAATTACTTCTTTAAGCCCCCCCTTCAGGGGAGGGTTGGGTGGGGGCCTCTTACTACTTCACCCTCACCAGCATTACTCCATGCGGTGCAACGCTTGCCTTAAAATCGCCTGCACCTTTTGTAAGATCTTTTTGCTCCCACACGTTGCGGATGGTTTTGTAAGTGCCCGCTGTCGTGCCCGGCAGGGTAATGGTTTGGTACTTATCCGACAGGTTGAACAACCCTATCGCCTTGCTACCGTCCTTCATTTCTTTAACCCATATCTGGTACGTATTGCCTTTTACAACCTGGCGGGCTGCTTTGCCCAAAGCGTCCTGGTCTATCGCCAATACCTCGCTGTTGGTAAGCAGGTTCAGCGTAAACTTATCCAGCGCGCCCATATCACAACCTATCAGCAAGGGTACCGACTGCAAGCTCCACAGGCTGATGTGCGTGTATTGCTCATCGGCGCTAAGGTGCGTGTTGTGCAGGCTTGGGCCCCAGCCCACTTTGCCAACCACTAGCATATCGGGGTCGTTAAAGTGCCCTGGCTGTGCAAATTTGGCGGCTTCATCCTGGTTAAAGCCAATTTCCGACATGCTTCTCCAGGTATCCTGGATATCGCCTGTAGTACGCCAGCTGTTGCCCCCTGTTTCGGCCCCCCACTCCCATACCTTGCCCCAGCCATACTGGCAAAAGCTCAGCATAATATCGCGGTTAACCTTATCCAACGATGCACGGATCACCTGGTAGGGTTTCTTCAGATCGGTAAGCGTTGGGTCCTTTGGCGATACTTCGCTGTAAGAGCACCAATCGTATTTTAAATAGTCTATCCCCCAGTAGCCATAGGTTTTAGCATCCTGATCTTCGTGCTGCCAGCTGCCTAAGTAGCCGCCGCAGGTTGTTGGGCCGGGCGATGAGTAGATCCCCATTTTTAGCCCGAGGCTATGCACATAGTCTACGGTTCCTTTCATATCCGGGAATTTTTGGTTTGCGGTTATCTCGCCGCTGGGCAGGCGTTTATCAATTTCCCATCCATCATCAATGTTTACATAATTCCAGCCGTAGGAGGCTAATTTCTCTATCATGGTGCGCGCCGCTGTACGCACGCGGCCATCATCCACACTTAAACCGAAAGCGTTCCAGCTGTTCCAGCCCAAAGCGGGAGTTAAGCCAATTTTATCGCCAATGCAGATGGTGAATTGCTTTGTGCCCGAGCCAACTGCATTTTTTACGGTGAAAGTTACCGGGTAATCGCCTTTTTTACTAACCGAACCTTTGATAATACCGGTTGCGACATCCAACGATAAGCCCTTTGGCAAACTAACCGCTTTATAGGTAAGCGGCTTTTGCCCCGTTGCCGGGATAAGGTACAGGAAGGGATTGCCCGGCCTTGCGCCATAAACTTCGGGCCCGTTAATTTTTGGCTTTGCCGATGGTGCCGGCGTAAGGATATACGGGGTGCTTTCTACCTTAGAAATTTTGGTACCCGACAAGCTATCCGTAAAAACGTAGCTCAGCTGGTACGATTTACGTTCGATGGCTGCGGCGCTAAACGTGTAGGTAAAGGGTTTGCTGCCGGTGAAGGTGGCTTTGTTTGTTTTCTCGTAAAGCACCTTGCCGGTTTCCGGGTCGGTCACTTTAAAATCCAGTTTGCCTTTATAGTTGTAGTTATTGCCTTTCGAGATCAGTTTGATGGATTTGCCAACCGCGTTTTTTGCGCCGTACACAAAATCCGCGTCGGTATTGATGGATACATAATCCATAATATCATTCATGCTGATGCTGAACTTATCGCCATAAAGGCCACCGTCGCCGCCGGTATCAAATATGCGGATGGCCAGTACGTTCTCTTTATCCCACAAAATTGCGGGGTTGTTGGTGGCCAGCATGTAGTGGCGCGGGCCGTAGTTAGAGACCTTTATATCGCTGCCGCCTTTGGCTATCAGCTTACCGTTGAGGTACAATTCGTCGTTATCGTCTACATTCTGCAGATCGATGCGGAGGCTATCCTTTAAGTACGAACTGTTTTTTAACGATGCAGGGATAGTTACATGCAGCCTGTACCAGCCAAAGCCATTGTAATAATCGTGCCTCTGGCGTTCCCAGGGTTTGTTAACATCAATGGCCTGCCACTGGCTGTCATCGAAATTTGTCGCGCTGAAAGCAGTGCTGTCGCCGGCCTTAAACTTCCAGCCGGTAGAAAGCGAAACCTGCGCATGGGCCTTTGCAAAACAGGCCAGCAGGAATAAAACGGTTAGGATCTTCTTCATTTGATAGAGATTTGGTTATCGGCTGATAATATCGACAAATTTTACCTCTTCCGGGAACCAAACCATCATTTCTCCTTTACCGCGGTTTGCCCATGCATAATAGGGTATAGCGGTAAGGGTTTTATTTTCTGTACTTACGGTTTGTTTCGCGGTATCTACGTTGATGGCCTTTACCTCGGCTTTTAAAACGGTAACGCCATTCAGCAGCCCGGCCTCATATTGCGTTGTAAACGCTGTGTTTTTTGGGATGATGATATTCGCGGCTTTGCCCCCGTTGTCTGTCCACTCGGCGGCGTACATCAGCGGGCCGCGCTGCAGGGCAACTCTTCCGGCATCATCGGGCAGTTTTTCGCTGGCCATTACACGCTGTACATCCATCGGCAGGGTCATTTCTACCTTGTCGCCTTTTTTCCATTTCTTGCTGATAACGGCATAGCCATGCTCCATCTGGTACTCCACCGGCTTGCCGTTCACTTTAATTTCTACCTTTTTGTTAAGCGGCTGCTGGTAGCTATATAAGTCTGAAGGAACGGCCTGGTTTTGCGCCCAGCCCGGTATGCGGATCTTCAGGTTCATCTCCATTGCCGATGCCGGGTTAATGATGAACGCCAAACCGCCATCCCACGGGTAATTATTTTGCTGCGTAATTTGCAGGGCCTTGTTATTCACCTTTAAACTGCCGGTGCCGCTGATAAACAGGTTCACAAATACATCTTTACCGTTTTGAGCGTAGATGTAGCCGGGGATAGAAGGGATGAGCCTGGCAACGTTGGTAGGGCAGCAAGAGCACACAAACCAGCCCGAACGCTCGCGCTCAATATCCGGGTGCGTAAAGTGATCCTGGATCTGCATGGCGTTGGTGTAAAAGAAGGATTTACCATCCAGCCCAACACCGGAGATAAGCCCGTTATATAATACCTTTTCCAGCACATCGATGTATTTCGAATCTCCATGCAGCAGGAACATCCGTTGATTCCAAAAAACGCTGCCAATGGCGGCGCAGGTTTCGTTATAGGCGGTAGCGTTTGGCAATTCGTAGTTGGCGCCAAAGCGCTCGCCATCGCCAACGGCACCAATGCTACCCTGCACATACATTTTTTTGCCTACCATATTATCCCAGATCTTATCAATGGCGGCCAGGTATTGTTTGTCGCCCGTTAAAGCGGCAACATCTGCCATCCCGGCGTACAGGTACATGGCGCGTACGGCGTGGCCTTCGGCTTCGTCCTGGTTAATTACCGGTTTATCATCCTGGTAGTAGGTGCCGTTCTCCCAAACGTTCTTGCTTTTTTTATTGTAAGCCTTTTTCCCGCGCTGGTCTATAAAGAACTTAGCCAGGTCCAGGTATTCTTTTTTGCCCGTGATGCGGTAAAGGCGCACCAGCCCCATCTCCACAATTTCGTGGCCGGGTGCTACCGCGCGTTTACCGGGCCCGAAGGTTTGCACCAGCAGGTCGGCATTTTTCAGGGCGATATTTAAAAAGTTGCGTTTACCGGTCGCCATAAAGTGGGCGGCAGCACCTTCATACATGTGGCCGGCGCAATATAGTTCATGGCTGTTCTCGTTCTCCTTCATCCAACGCTCGGGGCCGGCTGCTCCGCCGGGGTGTATTGGGTCTATAGTGCGGTAGGTGTACAGGTATCCGTCTGCCTCTTGCGCTTTGCCCACCACGGTGATCAGGGAATCGAGGTAGGCGTCCAGTTGCCTATCCGGGTGAACCGCTAAGGAGTATGACGCGCCTTCTATGGTTTTATAAATGTCGGTATCGTCGAAAGGGTAAACGGTGCAAAACTTACCCTTCCCCTCGGCGGCCATTTCAAAATTCTTTATCCTGCCCGTGCTTTTGCAACGCTCAAACGATGCCGGGATGGTTACCGTACGGTTAGTTTCAATGCGGGACGCCCAAAAATGATCGGCCAGTTTTACCTGTGTAAAGGCAAGCGGCTGTATGGGGTAATCCTGTTTCTGCGCGTACGCGGAAATGTTGCAGCAAACAAAAAGCACGAGGCAAAGCTTTTTCATGGGCAAAAGGAATTATTGATTAGCTAAATGTAAAGCTATCCAAAAGTAAAAGAAAATAGGCTTCCGTTTTATCGATTTCTACCTGATAATAGCAGGATATTACCTTTAATAATTTCGATAAATTGCTTTTAGAGATAAAATATCACAAAATACATTAATTTGCAAATTATATAGTACTTTGTATTGCATAATACTATATCAAACATATATCTTTGTTGAAATATTAAATCGATCACAAAATGAAAACAACAAAAACAAACAATTTGAGGAGAGCCGCATTGGCTTTTGCTTTAATACTGGCAGGCAGCACCATCAGTTTTGCACAGTGCGACAAACCGGTAAAACTTACCTCATCGGTAACCAACTACATAAACGATAAGGGCGAGGTGGAACGGACAAAAGCGGAGCAAACGGTTATCATTTTATCAAAAACCGAACTCACCATTACCCCCGGCGACCACATGATGAATGGTAACGTTACCGAGTATACCTGTAACTGGACCACCCCTTTTAAAGACGGGAAAACAATTGCTAAAGCGGTGCTGACCGATGGTAATAACGACCTGCATGTTACCATCACCATTGAAGGCAAAGCCGGAAAAGTGACCTTAACCTTTGTGGCTGAGGAAGAGGCCGGCAAAAAGATCCAGGTAGTGGCAGATAAGTTTGAATAACCTATTAACCCTTAAAAAAATGAAAACAAACCATTTAAAAAAGACTGTATTAGCCTTTGCTTTACTACTGGCTGGCAGCACCATCAGCTTTGCGCAATGTGACAAGCCTGTAATGCTTATTGCATCGGCCACCAATTATTACAATGCCAAAGGCGAATTGCAACGCAGCAAGGATGAGGAAACCATTATCACTCTAACCAAAACACAGATAATTATTGCCCCCGGCGACGAAGATCACAAAATGACGGGCGATATAAAAACCTACACCTGCAATTGGTCTACACCTTATAAAGAGGGAAAAACCGTGGTAACAACCGTGTTTACGGATGGTGGTAAAAGTCTCAACGCAACGGTTACCATTGAAGGCAAGGCCGGCAAAATTACCGCTACTATGGAAACGGCAGAAATGCCGGATATGAAGATACAGGTAGTGGCAGACAAGTTTGAGTAGCCGCGTGTGTTAGCGGTATATTAAATTTCTTTCTCGGCTATTGTTTTTTTAATAAAAGCCTTACATTTAGTAATTCAAAACAAACTGATTATGAAAAAGAAGATCTTTATTACAGCCGTATTATCCTGCTGCTTTATGATATGTTTGGCAGCCTTTGCCGATCTGAACGGCAAATGGGTAGGCGTACTTAACACCCCCGATGGGCAAGCACTCGACCTTACTTACACTTTTAAGGTTGATGGCGAAAAACTTACCGGTACCGCCACATCCCCGATGGGCGATGTTAGCGTTGACGATGGCAAAATTAAAGGTGATGATTTTACCTTTAAAGTAAATGTAAACGGCACCGATTACCCACACACGGGTAAAGTTTATGCCGATTCTGTTGCCATGAATATTGATTTCGGTGGTGCGGCTTCGCACTTCGTATTAAAACACGCCAAGTAATTACAAACCTAAAACCGATAGAGCCCTGCCCGAAACGGTGGGGTTTTTTATTGGGAGTATAATTCACCCGGGGAAATCGCTTTTTAGATTTTCACAGGCTTATTCAGTAGTAATTTCGTTTAAAATCACAATGTTCGGGCCTGTTCGGACTGTTCGCGCCCCATGTCGAACGCGAACAAGCCTAAAAAAGCATTTCTCTGATAATTCGCCAATCCATTTCCACATACAAGCCACAAGCTTTACCTTTGCGGCCAAATGCTGCAACGTATAATCGCATATTTGTTAATTGTTTCGCTGGTAACGGTGAACTTTACGCGGCTGTTTGTTTACGCGGGTTTCGAGCTTAACCGCAATTATATTGCCACCAAACTTTGCGAGAACCGCGATAAACCGTGGATGCATTGTAACGGCAAGTGCTACTTTATGAAAAAGATAAAGCAAGCCGAAGACAACAAAGCAGCCGGCGAACGGTCGTCGCAAAAGAACCTTTTCCAGGAAGCGGGATTTAACGAGCCGGAGCAAATTAAATTCCATTCCGTTTTGTTGGCGGTAATAGCGAGCCCCGAGCCCCCTATTAACCTACCCACCCAAATCCGCCCCATCTTTCAGCCTCCGCGGCTCGCATAAGTTCTATAAAGTTTTTCCATGTACAGTTTTTTGCACCGGCTTTGCCCGTTGTTAAGCACACGTGTATGCTTGTGCGTGGCTGTATATTTTATTTAAAACGATTGTTTGAGAATGGTGACGCCCTCTTTATGGTAGCTCACCCTCTTTACCGCAGGTAGAGAGGGTCGACGGGCGGAGCCTCGTCGGGGTGAGTTGAATAGCCACCAGAGCATCCACCGCTTCCTAACAATCCAGACCTTATGCCTCGCGGCTTTGTCGCGGGCACCTTTATATACTTTATGAAACCATTTACACCATTATATCTCCTATTTTCCATCCTATCGGCGGCAGTCTTTGGGCAAAATAAATTCACCGTTACCGATGCCCGCACCCACGAGCCGCTTACCGGCGTTGCGGTTTGTAACGCCGATGATCTGGCCAACCTGAAAGACCTGGGCCATACCGATGCCAAGGGCCATTTTGTAATTTACACCGATCGTATTAAAACCCTACGTTTTAGTATTGTGGGCTATAACACGCAATTTTTTACGATAGTTAACGGCACTACTTCCGTGGAGATAGTGCTGGAGCCCGCTACCATAGACCTGCAACAGGTAGTGGTATCCGCCAGTCGCGAACGGCAGGCGAGGCAAAACGCGCCTATCGCTATCAGCAAGATAAACGCCACCCAAATGCACGATACCAAAGCAACCGCCCTTTACCAGTTGCTGAACAAGGTGCCCGGTGTTTACATGGTGAACCTGGGTAACGAACAGCACACCATGGCTATTCGCCAGCCCATTACCTATAACGCGCTTTATTTGTATATGGAAGACGGGCTGCCTATTCGCCCAACGGGGATGTTCAATCATAACTCGCTTTACGAGATCAACATGAGCGGCGTACGCGATATTGAAGTGATCAAAGGCCCGGCTTCTTCGCTTTATGGCAGCAACGCTATCGGCGGCGCGGTTAACTTTATTACCCAAAGCGCGCCCGCGGGCTACGCAGCCAATGTATCGGTACAGGGCGATAATTATAAATACCGCAGGGTAGATGCAGATGGTGGTTTCACTTCGGGCAAATTGGGGCTGTATACGGGTGGTTATATCGCCCATCAAAAAGATAGCTGGCAGGATTATTCGAATTTTGATAAGTATTCCGCCAACATCAAAACCACTTATGACGTTGACGCGGCAACCCGCTTAACCGCTGCGGCAACCTATAACTACCTCAACACCCAAACGCCGGGAAGTTTAGATAGCGTGCATTTTCACAACCGCAGCTATGGTGCCAACCAGCGTTTTACCTACCGCAAAGTGGAAGCCTTTAGGGCCAGCACCAGGCTGGAGCATACCTGGAGCGATAACAGCAATACCTTTGTTACCCTTTTCTACCGCAATAATTCCACTGCGCAGCTGCCGAGCTACTTTATATCGGATGTGCGGGATAATGCGGGTAACTACGTAAGCTCCAACGGGCAGGAGAACAACCAGCGCTTTCACAGCATTGGCCTGCTGGCACAGCACCGTACCGATTTCAGCTTTTTGCATTCGCGCCTGATAGCGGGGATTTATGCCGATAACAGCCCAAGCAGCTACTACGCCAAATATTTGGAAGTGCGAAAAGATGTAGCCAATAATTATTACACCGGCTACACCAGTACTGGTCGTTTTATTGATGACTACCGCATCAAGCTGTTTAACACCGCGGCTTACACCCAATACGAAATTAAGCCGGTTGACGCGTTGCGTATTGTGATAGGTTTACGTTACGACCGGATCCACTATGCTTTCAGCAACAACATCCCCGCGGGTAGCACAAAATACAAACAGCAGGAAACGAACGATTTTAACATCGTGGCGCCTAAGCTGGGGCTCACCTACAATTTCGGCAATAACAAAGGCTTTTATGCTAATTACAGTGTAGGCTTTCAGCCGCCCGAAACCGGCGACCTATACAGCTCGCGCCAGCTGGTACAATTAAAACAGGCCACCTTTAACAACTACGAAGCCGGCGGCTGGCTGGCCCTGCTGGATAAAAAGATGTACGTAGAGGTTACCCTGTACGATTTGGAAGGCCACAACGAGATCATCAACCAGTTACTGCCCGATAATACCACCCAAAACCAAAATGCCGGTGCAACCCGCCACCGTGGTGTAGAATATTCGGTAGCTTACGCGCCTGTGAAGGAACTCAGTTTCCGCTTCAGCGGGACCAATGCAAGGCACACCTATGTAGATTACAGCGAGGTGAGCACTAATTACACCACGGGCACAAACACGGTTATCAGCTACAACGGCAAGCGTATGAACAACGCCCCGGCCTGGATAGCCAATTCGGAGATCACCTACAAACCGGCTTATGCCGAAGGCTTGCGCCTTTCAACCGAATGGCAGCACATTAACCAGTATTTTACCAACCTGGCCAATACCAAAACGTATTCGGGGTATAATATTTACAATGTGCGGTTGGGGTATGATATGAAAGCGGGCGCATTAAAGGGCGCGGGCATCTGGTTCAACGCGCTTAACGTTACCGATAAACTTTACGCCACCACGGTAACCAGCAAGCAGTATGGCGACACCTACATCGCCGCCCCACCACGCACCATCACATTAGGCATCAGTTATTCCATAGCAAAACATTAACATGGCAACAGCAAAACAGAATTTTTATAAATGGCACCGCATCCTGGGTTTAACCGCCCTGGTGCCGGTGATCTTCTGGACGCTGAGCGGGCTCTCCCACCCGTTCATGTCCAACTGGTTCAGGCCCGGTATTGCGCAGGAAGTATTCCGGCCTGCGTCGCAAAGCACCATGAAACCGGGTATGTCGGTACGGGAGGTATTGGATAAGAACCATATCAACCAGTTCCGCAATTTCGGGCTGATCAGTTTGGAAGGCCAAACCTTTTACCAGGTTATGGGCGAGGATAGCACCGTAAACTACTATATCGCCGATAACGGTGATCTGTTGAAGGATGGCGACCAAACCTACGCCAAATACTTAGCCCGCTATTTTACGCAGGACACCGTATCGCGCATCAAAAGCGTTACTCTGCAAAAAACCTTCGACGGCCACTACCAGCCCATTAACCACTTGCTGCCCGTTTGGAAGGTAAGCTTCGACAGACCGGACGGCATGGATGTGTACATAGAAACCACGCAAAGCCGCATGGGCACTTTCAATAACAACACCCGCAAGGCCATGCTGGTATTTTTTGAGCAGCTGCACACCTGGCAATTTTTAGCGGCAATAGGCGGCGAACAGTTCAGGCTTGTATTGTTGCTAATTATCGTCAGTTTGATGTTTTTATCGTTGCTGAGCGGCCTAACCGTTTATGGTTTCTTTTGGAAGAAGTTTAAAGCAGCACAGCAAAACCGCAAACAGGCCGGAAAAGCAGACACCCGCTTTGTACACCGCTATCACCGGCAAATAGGGCTTATCGTTTCTTTTGTGATGTTCACTTTTATCATCAGCGGGGCTTTCCACATCATCGTAAAGCTGCACAACATCGGCCCGGGGGATAAAAAATATAACCAGCTGATCGATACCAAAGATATGGTAGTATCCAATTTAAAACTGCCCCTGGCCGATAGTACTATCCTCAAAACAGGCACTGTTAATTTCTATGGAAAAACTTATTACCAGATAAGCACCAATAAAAAAGAGGTGCTTTATTTCGATGCAGCAAACGGACAGGAATTAGCTGACGGCGATAAACTGTACGCGGTTTTTCTGACAGGCTTTTACCGGGAGGCACCCTTAGGCATTAAACAAACTAAGGGTAAGCTAAACATCAGCCAGTTACGCCAGTTTGATAACGAATACGGCTTTATTAACAAGCGCCTGCCGGTGCAAAAAGTAGAATACCCCGGCGGCGAGAACTGGTACATAGAAACCACCACATCGGCCCTTGCAACAAAAGTTGCGGGGATAGACCGCGCGGAAGGGTTTTCCTTTATATTTTTACACAAGTATTTCGGCATGAGCTGGGCAGGCAAAAACATCCGCGATGTGGTAAGTATGCTGGCCGCGCTTGGTGTGCTGGTAGTTTCCCTATTCGGCTTTGCCGCTTTTATCAAAAACAAATAACTAATTATGAAGATCCGTTTTATATTATTCGCATTAACAGGCTTGCTGGCCTTGGCCGCTTGTAACACCGCGCCAAAAAAGGACGCCAAGGCAACTGCAACCGAAAAACCAAAAGGCAAATACTATTGCACCATGCACCCCGAAATCACGTCTGATAAACCCGGCACCTGCTCCAAATGCGGTATGGAGCTTACAGAAAGAGATACGGAGAAGTAGCTTTTTTCCCACGCGTCATTGCGAGGCACGAAGCAATCTCTACACAGGACAAGTCGGCGATTGCAAAGCGTTCACGCATAGTTCAGAGATTGCTTCGTGCCTCGCAATGACGCGTTTTTTATTTGCACATCTGCACATCTGAAATCTGCACAACTCCTAAACCCCTTTCCACAATTCGGTACCCGGGTGGAACTGTTTCCAGGAGCGCCAGTATTCCTGGTAGGCTTGTATTTTATTGAGCTGTTTGCCTTTGTGCGGGCCGGAGATACAGGTGCCAGTCCAATCCCAAATGGAAGAGGTTTCTTGGTCGGACAGGCAATTTTCTTTATCCATAACAAAATGGAGCTGCTTGCCATCCACCATACTGCTCCAGGTATGAAAGCTTTGCTGGTCGTCTTCAATGGCGATGATCAGCGGAGTGCCGTTCAG
Organism: Mucilaginibacter gilvus; assembly: GCF_004054195.1. Lineage (GTDB taxonomy): Bacteria > Bacteroidota > Bacteroidia > Sphingobacteriales > Sphingobacteriaceae > Mucilaginibacter > Mucilaginibacter gilvus. The sequence continues at coordinate 161,642 of NZ_SBIW01000002.1, forward strand.
GTTATCATTTAGTACCTGCTTTTTCACCAGCTGGCGCCAATCGTATGCCTTTGGCTTTCCGTTGGCAATGATGCCTATCATCCAGCTTTTGCGCACCAGGGAGTCTTTATTTTTTAGCGCGCTATCCTTTTCCACCGCTTGCTTGTGGTCGTAATCCTTCAGGTCGATGTAATCGTCCATATAGGTCCTGTCTGGCTGCATGATCTGCGATGAGGGGTATTTTATCAGCCAGGAACCAAGTGTCATTTGTTCGTATGGTAGTTCCTCCAAATGCGAACCCTTCATTGGGCCTACCGCGGCAATACCGGTTGCCTGGTACCACCACGAGCCCGAGGCTTCGTCTTCTATAATGGCGTTGTAATGCCTCGCCCCTACCAGCCGGAAGGTTTGCTGAGTGCCTTTAATAACCGGGTCGTACACGCGGCCGGTACGGCACATGGTGCAATAGGTAACCAAAACAGGTTTACCACCCAGGCTATCCTGCACTTTATGATGGTAGCCCAGGTAAATTATCGGGTAAGCTTTGGCAACGCCGTTATGCACCATGCCAATTACCAGGTAGCTTTGCGGCACCTTATTTTTTAGTCCGTTGGCAAACCTTGCCTTCTTGGTTTCTTTAAACATCACCTCGGCCTTAAACATATAATCGGTAAAGTAAAAGCTAACCAGGCAAAGGACAAGTACGCTTAACTTAACGATCTTACCCTTGCGGGAATCTTTTGACAGGTATATGAAGAGGTAGGCCACAATAAATACCGAGCCTAAAATACGGAGCGGTAAAACCATCTTTTCGAGGTAATAACAAATGGTAATGGCATTGATGTCCTGGCTGCCAGGGAAAGGCATCAGCAGGTAAGCATGCAGCAAACCGGGTAAAATAAGCAATACAATGCCAGCCCAAAAAAGCAAAGGTTTAGTCTTAATATTCATTTTGTCAGTAAGGGGCTTATAACAGTATTGGTTAACCAGGTTGTGAAATACTAAAGTAAAAAAATTAAGTTAGCTGTCAATACAGCGCTAAAAATAAACAGGCGAGCATTTTAGCTTATTTTTTTTGACTTTGGGCTTACCTGCGCATTAACAGCATCGGTTACCTTTGTTTAAAATATAAGGTTATGAAAGTTGAGATCTGGAGTGATGTGATGTGCCCGTTCTGCTACATAGGCAAACGCCGTTTTGAGGATGCTTTGCAGCAGTTTGAGGGTAAAGACAAGGTGGAGATTGAATGGAAAAGCTTTCAGCTTAACCCGCAGATGAAAACCGACCCATCGGTGAACATAAGCCAATACCTGGCCGATATAAAAGGCTGGACCTTGGAGTACGCGCAGCAAATGAACAACCATGTAACCCAAATGGCTGCCGAAGTTGGGCTGACATACGATTTCGACCGGGCGGTTGTTGCTAATAGTTTAAAGGCGCACCGCTTTAGCCATTTTGCCAAAAGCAAAGGCTTGGGCGATGCCGCGGAAGAAGCCCTTTTCAAGGCATATTTCACCCTCGGTAAAAATACCGATGATACCGATACACTTGCCGACCTTGGCGCAGAGATAGGCCTTGACAGGGACGAAGTAATCGTTGTATTGAACAGCGACACCTATACCGATGATGTGAAACACGATATTGCCGAAGCCGAATACCTGGGTATACGCGGTGTACCATTTTTTGTGATGAACGGAAAATACGCAGTATCAGGTGCACAGGCCGTACCCGTGTTTACCCAAACACTTGAAAAAGCCTATGGCGAGTGGAACGATGAACAGGCAAAGCCAAAATTTGATGTGATTGACGGACCCGTTTGCGGGCCGGATGGGGATTGTTAAAATAACCCTTTTTATAGCTAGTATTTTAGTTGGCAAATATTTATATTTATAGAGTTACCTGATCTAAACTACCGTTGTTCATGAAGAGGATTTATTGCTACCTATTAACGCTTATCATTTTCACTACGCTCGTTGTCACGGGTTGTAAAATAGACCAACCTATATACCCGGATGGCACTGTTGGAGGTGGTACCGGGGGAGGTGGTTCCAGCAGCAATTTTATAAGTTACACGTTTGCCGGTAAAACAACCAGGATAGAGAGCCATATTGTTTTCCAGGTGATAGCACCCGGCGTTGTACCCGAGGGAAGCACCCAAATAATAGGTGGCACAGAGCCGGCCAATTTGTTTAGCATTATAGCCCCAACCGCAGTTGCCGGCACTTTCCCTAACGGACTTATAGCGGTAGGGACAGATTTGGTGGGCGAAGGCACTATAGTATTTAGTACCCTTACATCTGCCAATGGCTTTAACGGAACATTGAAAGGCACATTTACCGGGCAAATGAATGATAAGACGGGTTCCCCGGCAGGACCAATAAGCGGCTCGTTCAGCATTACAAATTAATGGATTGATATACAATTAATTATAACACTACAAGCCTCCTTTTAGCCTCTTAGGTAGATAATCATATTGTAATAATTTACCGCAAAGTTTTATATTTGAAATACATTTCACAACTTAGTGTAATAATTACACTAAGAAGAATCTATTTATTTGGAAGCCGCTATATTACCATACAATCACACACGCACCGTTTTCCGGATAGCCGTTGCCGCCATGTTTTTCATGACGGGGCTTTGCTTTGCCAGCTGGACGTCGCGGATAGCCACCATTCAGCAAACGCTCGATCTGTCTGAAGCGCAACTGGGCGGTGTATTATTTGCCCTGCCCGTTGGCTTAATGTGTTCCCTGCCTTTTTCCGGCTGGGTAATCACCAAAATTGGCAGCAGAAACCTGTTGATCGCTGCGCTGATTGTTTATAGCTGCGCGCTGGTTACGCTCGGGCTTGCTCAAAATACGCTGCAACTTATCATTTGCCTGGTTGTTTTTGGTTTTGCCAGCAACTCGGTAAACATATCTGTAAACACCCAAGCGGTAGCTGCCGAAGGGATGTACGGCCGGCCCATTTTAGCGTCTTTCCACGGGCTTTGGAGCCTGGCGGGTTTCACCGGAGGGCTTATTGGTGTTTTTATGATGCACATGCAGGTGGTGCCCTGGAAACATTTCGCGTTTATGCTGGCCCTCATTGTTATCGTGGTGATCATCACTATCCCCTATTTAAAAAACGATAAAGTAGTTAATACAGGGCCGGTATTTGTGATGCCCGATAATTCGCTCATAAAACTGGGCGTTATTGCCTTTTGTTCGCTGATATGCGAAGGCGCAATGTTCGATTGGAGCGTTATTTACTTTAAAAAAGTGGTACTTGCCCCTACCGACTGGATTGGCGCCGGGTTTACCGCTTTTATGGCCACCATGGCATTGGGCCGTTTTGTTGCTGATAAATTTGCACACCGTTTCGGCTTAAAACGCACTATGCAGATTAGTGGACTGCTCACGGCAGCCGGTTTGCTCGTAGCGGTTATCTTCCCTTACTTTTATAGCGCGTTAGCCGGGTTTTTATTGGTGGGCGCGGGTGTGTCCTCTGTTGTGCCGATGGTTTACAGCGCTGCAGGCAAATCAAAAACAATGGCACCGGGTGTGGCTCTGGCAGCGGTATCTACGCTTGGTTTTATGGGGTTCCTGGTAGGGCCACCTATCATCGGCTTTATCGCGGGGTTAGCCACGTTGCGGGCATCGTTCACGCTGATAGCTGTAATGGGTATTTGCGTTACCATCGTATCCACCAAGGCAAAAATTTAAGCCTTCGTCAAATCGGCCTCGCCGGGATTCAGCACATATTCAAAATTTTCGTACCCGTTATGAAACTGGAATCTCAACCGCTCTTTCGGCACAGTGATATCTAAGGAAATAGCCGCCAGAGTTTCAGGCAGGTTATCCCTGATCAGTTTCAAATCGATAATATGGGGCATTTCTACATGGATGTCCTCGCCAATGGGTTCAATTTTCCAACCCTGTAAATTAGCGGCTGCCAATACATCTATCCATTTTTGCTGGTACGTGTTCATAACTTCGTGTTTTGCTTATGAGGAACAGATGAAGGAGGAGAAAAGTTTGTCTGAATCAGAATTCACAGAATTTGAGAATTAACAGAATGCTATCCCCCGCTGCCGCGAGCGCAGCGTATCCCGTGGCGGGTATTGGGCAAGCTTCCAGCTTGCGTCAGCTGAAAGCTGACCTTGTGCAAACCACGGGTTGAAAACCCGCGGCAGCATTATAGAAAAAATCCCTAAATCGTATGAATCTGCTTAATCCCGGTTCAGACTAATCCTCCTCATCACTTCCAAACAAGCCCTGCTATTATGATATGGGCATTTCCAGATGCCGGCTTTATCTTCGGTAGCCATTACGCTGCCATCGGCGTAGATGCCCCAAAACCATTCGCCGTTCTCGTGATCGAGGATGTGTTGCTTTACAAATCCCCAACTTCCGATGGACAGTTTCAACCATTTTTCGTCGCCGGTGATTTGGTAGGTATTGTAAAAGCCAACCATTGCCTCAGCCTGCGGCCACCAGTGTTTTTCTTTTACCAGATGATCGGCTGATGGCTCGTATTCGTACCACAACCCGCCGTCCTTATCCAATCCTTCGAGGGTTACTTCGGAGATTTCAATGCAGATGCCCTTTACTTTTTCTATCAATTCCTCATGATGGATAGCTTCGGCAGCCTCCAGCAAAAGCCAGGTTGCCTCTATATCGTGCCCATAAGAAACCGTGTCAGATTTGGCGTTCCATTCCTCATCAAAAAACAACACGAGGTGTTTTGTTTTACTATCGATGATGTGCTCTGTAAAGTTATGCAGCAGGGTATCTATCTGCGTCTTCAAACCCTCATCAGGCCAAATGGTGTAAAGCGTGGTATAGGCCTCCAGTACGTGGAGGTGGGTGTTCATGCTCTTTTTCTCGTTGGCATCTTTGGCGCTCAGGCGCAGGTCGGCAATGGGTGCCCATTGGCGGGTAAAGGCTTCCAGGTAGCCGGTATTTTCGGCATCGTAACTTTTCTCTACTAACAGATAATAGAGCTTTTTCGCCTCGACCAATACGGCTTCGTCGCTGGTTGCCTTATAGTATTCGCTAAGCGCGTAAATGGTAAAAGCAGACGCGTAAACCTGCTTTTTAGTATCTAAGGGCTTGCCTTGGTGGTCAACCGTCCAGTAAACACCGCCGTGCACATCATCAATAAAATGATCGATGATATACAAGTAAGCGATGGTAGCCACGCCCAAATAAAGCGCGTTATAAGTTTGATTATATGCTGCAGAGAAACTCCACAAGATCCTCGCGTTCAGCACCGAACCCTTTGGTGAACCGGGGATAACCTTATTATCGTTATCTATTTTACCGAAAAACCCGCGATCGGCTTCGTCGATGGTGTTATCCACCCAGTAGTTCAGGATGTTCTCCAGTTCTTCGCTTACCTCTGCCTTATACGCGTTAAGTATCTCGCTCATCCTTATTAAACCAGTTCTTTAAGGCTTTTATTATTGTTGATGATGGTATTCAGCGTAATTACCGAAGCAGCCGAGCGCAGGCCATCCGCCGGGGTGTTTATCACGTAATCCAGCAATTTATCCACCGTGGTAGTTGCCACATGCATCCGCGTATCCGACGATGCATAGTAAATAAACACGCTGCCATCCTCGTCTTTTATCCAGCCGTTGCAGAAAGCCACGTTGCTTACATCGCCAATACGTTCGGCACCTTCGGGAGCCAAAAAATAGCCTGCTGGTTTGTATAAAACCTTTGTCAGATCGTTCAGATCCGTCATAAACATATACAAGGTATAACGCAGACCTGCAGCGGTGTTACGCACGCCGTGTGCCAGATGCAGCCAGCCTTTTTCGGTTTTTATAGGGGTTGGCCCCTGCCCGTTCTTGGCCTCGTAAACGGTATGGTATTGTTTGTTATCTATAATGGCTTCTTCGTCCACTACAGCATTTTTCATGCTATCGCAAAACCCAAAGCCTATCCCGCCGCCTTTACCGGCGCTGATGAAACCATCTTGCGGGCGGGTGTATAGCGCGTATTTGCCATCCACAAACTCGGGGTGCAATACCACGTTGCGTTGCTGGGGCGAGTTGGTTTTCAGGTCGGCAAGGCGTTCCCATACCAGCAGGTCTTTTGTGCGGGCTATGCCACTGGCTGCTATGGCCATACTTTGGTCGTGTGCCGGGGCAGCCGGGTCGCGCCTTTCGGTGCAAAAAAGGCCGTAGATCCAGCCGTCTTCGTGCGCGGTTAAGCGCATATCGTACAGGTTAGTATCGGGTTCCTCTGTTTCGGGCATGGTAACCGGGTTATCCCAAAAAGTAAAATCACTGGTTCCGTTAGGGCTTTCTGCTACCGCGAAGAAGGATTTACGGTCGGCACCTTCTACCCTCACCACCATCAGGTACTTATCGTTGAATTTAATGGCACCGGCGTTAAACGCCGCGTTGATGCCGAAACGTTCCATAAGGTAAGGATTGGTCTCGGGGTTAAGGTCGTATTTCCAGTTAATGGGGGCGTGCGCGGCGGTTAGCACCGGGTTTTTATACCGGTCGAAAATGCCGTTGCCCGGTCCGTCGATCTCGTTTGGCGTATCTATCAGTTGCTGGTATGCAGTTTGCAGCTGCGCCAGCCTGTTTTTAAAGGTAGGGATCATATAATGTATTAATATTCTTTTAGTTTATTCCACCAGGTTTTCTTGAGGATCAGCATCATCACCGCCAAAATGGCTATGGTAACCAGCAATGGCGATTTTTGCCCCAGCACCAGGTACATGGGCAGTATGGTTAAGCAGCATTGGGCTATGGTACCTATTACCACGTTGAACATATTTAATTTGAAGTTTTTGTTAGGCTGAAAGGACGGGTTGTTTTTAAGGGCCAGCTTTTTTACCGGTTCCCAAAAACCCCAGGGGCGTACATTGGTGTAAAAGGATTGCAGCACCGCCATATCTGTAGCGGGCGCTGCATAAGAGCCGATGATGGAGCCCGCCAGCGAGAACAGGAACAACACCGGAAAAAAGTAAAGCAGCTGCCCTTCAGCAATATAGCCATAAGTAACCAGCACTGAAGATGCCATGGCGGCCAAAATACCGGTAAGCATCCCCCAGAAAAAGCCATTGGCATTAAAGCGCCACCAATGCCATTTAAGCACGTTGGCGGCAATGTAGCCGCCATAAAGCGCAGATACGATCCATTGCAATACGCTGTTGATATCCTTCACAAAAAAGCCAAGGAAAACACCTAAAGCTACCACTACCACGCCCACCAGGTAATTCATGCCGATTATCTTTTTAGTAGAAGCTTCCGGGTTTACGTATTTAATGTAGATATCGTTAACAATATAAGCCTGCGCCGCATTCATGGTACCGCTAAAGGTGCTCATAAAGGCCCCCAGCAATCCGGCAAGCAGCAAACCTACCAGCCCTACAGGTAAAAAGTTATTGATAACCGCAGGCAAAATGCGCTCAAAATCTATACCTCCTGCGCCATCGGCCAGGTTCATTTGGTGGTAATAGATAAGACCTAATGCGGTTAGACTGATGATAAGCGTATAGCGGATAGGTAATAAAATAACGCTTACAAAACCGTTCATTTTACTGGCTTCCTCCGGCGAACGGGTGCTCAATATCTTTTGCATATCGTAGTTTGGCGCGGGGCCCGCCAGGGCAGCAAAAAAGCCTTTAAAGGTCATCATCATAAAGAAATAGGCGAACAGCGAGTAGCCGTCGCTCTTGATCTTCAAGTTCACTTCTTTAATCACGTTCGACCAATCCAGCCCCAGGTGTTTACTAAAAAACGGTGTGTACCAGCCATTTGGAACATTTAATTTATGGCTGGCAATTTGTTCTGCTGCAATAATGCCTATCCAGATACAGGCAACCGTCATGATGCCGTATTTTACCATATCGCCGGTTACGATGCTGTGCATTCCACCCAAAATGGAGTAGAACATGGCAAACAGCGTAAAGATAATACCGTAAACGTGAGGCACATACTGTGGCGCAACATCAAACGGCACATAGCCTTTGATGAGGTCCCAGGGGATAAATATCTCGATAAATTTACCCAACCCGATAAAGCCGTAAGCCATAAAGCCAAGGCAGCTTAACAGTGCGAAAGCGATAACCACTAAGTGTGAGCTGGTTACGCCTGCTCCTGTTTTACCAAACCGGGTTGCCAGCCATTCGGCGCCGGTGGTGGCGTTGGAACGGCGCAGCCAACGCGAGAGGTACATCATCAAAAAAACCTGGTTAAATACCGGCCAAAGCCATGGGATCCAGATACTTTTCATCCCGTAAACAAAGCACAGGCTCACCATCCACATGGTGCCGCTGATATCAAACATATCCGATGCATCGCTCAGGCCAAGCTTATACCAGGGCAGCGATTTACCGCCCAGCATATAGCTATCCTTGTTTTCGCGGGCCTTTTTACGGTACCAAAGCCCAATAAAAATGGTACTGAGGAGGTACAATACAATGATGGAAATATCTATCAGGGACAATCTCATTTAGGTGATTTTTGGTCTATTTTTTTTATGGAAAGTATAATTATAACTGGTTAACCACAAAATTAGATGGTTATACCACCCAACTATAATACTATTTTAACCAAGTATTGATATAACATGACAGCCAAACCCAAAAGCACCGGCTGTTTCACCGCATTTTCAAATCTTCAAATCACCAAATTTTCAAATCAGCCTATATAAATACGCGGTTACCCGTATATGTTTCCCTGAACTCTTTTGGGATGCAGAGTTTTTTGCGCTTGAAGATGCGGTTGAAGTTGGAGATATTATTAAAACCGCATTTATAGGCTATTTCGGCAACGGTAGTGGTGCTTTCTATCAACATGCGGGAGGCATGGCCGAGCCGGATCTCGTTCAAGCTATCGATGAAGGTTTTGCCGGTGCGTTTTTTAATAAAGCGACTAAAAGAGGCATCGGGCATGTTGGCTATTTTGGCAACTTCGGCAAGGGTTACCTGCTTATTGTAGTTCACGTTCATGTATTCGAACACCTTTTCTATGCGGCGGCTGTTGTAGTTGAATTTTTCGTTGGTGAAACTGGCATCAGATAAAGCCTTCATATTGCGGCTGATAGAAAGATCGTGCAGGATACTGAGCAGCTCCAGCACCGAATCGAAGCCATTTTTCTTATCCAGCGATTGCAGCCTGTCCTTAATAGCCATTATAGTTTCGGGTGGGAAAGCGATGCCGCGCTGGGCCCTGTCCAGCATGGCTTTTACAAAGCTAAGCTGGTTGCGGCGGAGGAATTTATCGTCGAACAGGTCCTTATGAAACTGAATGGTCACCTCGGTAATGGCCTCGCTTTTAGCCTGGTGTGTAAACCAGGCGTGGTAAAGGTTTGGGCCTATAAGCACCAGCTCCAGCTCATCTATCACTTCAATACTGCCGCCAACTACCCGTTTAGCACCCTTAGCGTTGATAATGAGGTTCAACTCATACTCCTCGTGGTAATGCAGGGGAAAATCAAACTTGGCTTTCACCCGGCTAAAAATGGTAAAACAATCGCTTGGTGTGAGCGGGGTTATCTCACGCATTACGTTATTTGACATGGCTAATTAGGGTTGCGGTTTACAATCAAAGTATAATACGAATTTAACACAATAATATTATATTATCTCAAAATCACTAAAAATTACCACCAAATTAGGTATGAAAGATTCCTCTATATCGCCTAAAAACATGGGTTTTTGGGCGAAAAGTTGCTTTTTACTGTCGAAAACTTCCGTGTTTTTACACTTTTTAGCGCTTTTTTCGGCATATTTCGCGCCTTTTCGCACTTTTTTGAATCATTTTTTTGGACTTTATATTGCCTGGCACTCTGCCCTCATTGACACGAATAGCTGCAGATCTCCGACCATTCCAAACGCAAAATTCACCCTTGCAGATGTTGTTCTTTTATTTCAAATTTACACCCGGTTACAACCGCTGGCTATAGGCTTGCATTTGAATAGTCTATCATGTGTAATAATCACTCCCCCGTTAAAACATTTTGCGCCCTTACCTATTCTATATCTTGTATTAGTTATACCTTTGTCCGCTTAAATGAATACCATAAAAAGTACAACAAGGCCAATGCCATCCCGCCTTTCCAGGGCTAAGGATAGTGTTAGCGATTTCTTCCTGATGCTGTATAGAGTGTATGCTTTTGTGCTCCGCTTTTTTAAGGAAGTTTTAATGCCGCCTTACGACCTCAAAGAAATTGTGCGCCAATGCTACGAAACTGGCGTGCGCTCGTTTACCCTCATCACGCTAACCGGTTTTATTGTGGGCGTTATCTTCACCAAGCAAAGTCGTCCATCTTTAACAGGCTTCGGCGCAACTTCATGGCTGCCATCACTGGTATCCATAGCTATTATGAAGGCGCTGGCTCCCTTGGTTACCGCGCTTATTGCCGCCGGCAAGGTAGGCAGCAGCATCGGTGCCGAATTAGGCTCCATGCGGGTTACCGAGCAGATAGACGCCATGGAAGTATCGGGCACCAAACCTTTTAAGTTTTTAGTGTGTACACGCGTTATTGCTACCACCATTACTATACCCTTGTTATCTACGTATGTTGCTTTTATCGCTTTATTGGGCGGCTATCTAAACGTAAGCGCTAACGAGGGCACTACCTATACTACCTTTATGGAGCAGGCTTTTGATCCACTCACCTTTGTAGATTTTTGGGCATCATTATCCAAAGCCATTGTTTTTGGCTTCACTATTGGTATTGTAGGCTGTTACCAGGGCTTTAATGCCGACAAGGGTACCGAAGGCGTGGGCAAAGCCGCTAACGGCGCTGTTGTAACCGCTATGTTTTTGGTATTTATTGAAGAAGTTTTAATTGTACAAATAGCCGGCTGGTTCCGCTAATAGCAATATGCAAAAACAAAAGGCAAAAATCGATACGAGCAACGAAGTGGTTAAAATTCGCGGACTGGAGAAATCCTTCGGCGATTATGACGTACTGCGTGGGATAGACCTGGACCTTTACCAGGGCGAAAACCTGGTGGTGCTTGGCCGCTCGGGCACGGGTAAATCGGTATTGATCAAATTGATCTCCGGCCTGTTGCGCCCCGATGCGGGCAGCATTGAAGTTTTGGGCAACGATGTGGCCGCCATCAGCCAGCGCGAATTGGAAGCCTTGCGCATCCGTATCGGCTTTTCTTTTCAGAACAGTGCTTTATACGATAGTATGACAGTGCGTAAAAACTTGGAGTTCCCGCTGGTGCGTAACCGTAAGGGTATTACCAAGGCGGAGATAGATAAAAATGTGGAAAGTGTTTTGGATGCCGTTGGCCTTTCGCAAACCATTAACCAGATGCCATCGGAACTTTCTGGCGGGCAGCGCAAGCGTATTGGTATTGCCCGCACGCTCATTCTCAACCCAGAAATTATGATGTATGATGAGCCAACCGCCGGTTTGGACCCCATCACCTGCATCGAAATAAATGACCTGATTAACGAGGTACAGAAAAATTACAATACCTCATCCATCATCATTACGCACGATTTAACCTGCGCCAAACAAACCGGCGACCGGGTAGCTATGTTGTTAGACGGGCAGTTTCAGCGGGTGGGCACTTTTGAGGAAGTTTTTAAAACCGACGATGTAAGGGTAAAACCTTTTTACGATTATAATTTTACAGAATAAAATATACACCATAGCAAAATGGATGCAGCAGAAAACAAGAAATCAATTATAGTAGGCATATTCGTGCTGCTTGGCGTAGCGGTATTTGTAATAGGCATACTTACACTGGGTGGCCAGAATAAAAGCTTTGTAAAAAGCATCAAGATAAGCGCGATATTCAGCGATGTTGCGGGCCTAAAAAAGGGGAACAACGTTTGGTTCTCAGGGGTAAAAGTCGGCACCATTAAAGCTGTAAAGTTTACCGGCGGCGCCCAGGTAGATGTGGATATGGCCATTGATGCCGCCACACAGCAGTACATACACCGCAACGCCCTGGCGCATATCAGCAGCGATGGTTTGATAGGTAACAAGATCATTGTGATTGATGGCGGAAGTCCGCAGGCCCCAATTGTGCAGGATGGCGACGTACTGCAGGCAGCCAAACTGCTTTCTACCGATGATATTATGGCCACCCTGCAGAAGAACAACGAAAACCTGCTGGCCATCACTACCGATTTTAAAACCCTTGGCCATCAGATACTGGCCGGTAAAGGTACCGTTGGCGCATTATTAGCCGATAGCACCATGGCCATGCAATTACGCGCCGCCATGCGCAACCTGCAAACCACCACCGCAACCGCATCAAAAATGGCAGCCGAGCTAAACACCTTCGGCGCAAAAATGAACACCAAGGGTGGCTTTGCCGATAAATTATTAACGGATACCGTAGCCTACGCCCGCATCCAGGAATCTGTTGCCAAACTAAAGGAAGCGGCCAATAACGCCACTATCCTTACCGATAACCTGAACAAAGCCAGCAACAAGCTCAACAGTACCGATAACATTTTGGGTGTTTTACTAAACGACCCTGTAGGCGCCAAAAAAGTGCAAAGCACCATCAATACCCTGCAGCAAAGTTCCATCAAACTAAATGATGACCTGGAAGCCGTACAGCACAACTTTTTACTAAAAGGCTTTTTCAAGAAAAAGGAAAAAGCTAAACAGGATAGTTTGAAGGGGAAGATATAAGGCTATTTTGCTTATGATATTGAAAGCGATGAGTTTTACAACTCATCGCTTTTTTTGTGCCGTTTTTTCTAAATCCCTCCTTGGGGAGGGGTGCCGCTGTCACCCTGAGCTTGTCGAAGGGAGCGCAAAGGCAGGGAGGGGTTTTGCTGCCATGCTTCTCAATGTTAGTTTTTGCGAGGCACAAAGCAATCTCCCGGATAGCCTATCGCCTATCAGTTCTTTGTTAGGAAAGGCAGTAGTTTTAACTAAGCCTGTGGATGTTACTTTTCTTTTTCCGCTAAAGAAAAGTAACCAAAAGAAAACTCCCGGCTGCGCCCTGTTCTATAAAAGGAAGAGCTTTAGCACTGCCAGTGGTTGCCGAACAGGACAAGGCCGATTTAGGAGGGGCTTCGTTGGTTTCGTTCCGCAGCCCATCATGTGTTCAATACACTACTCTCGCGTTTTTCTAATTCCCTCCCTGGGGAGGGGTGCGGCTGTCCTGAGCTTGTCGAAGGGAGCGCAAAGGCAGGGAGGGGTTTCACCGCCACGCTACTCTCCAACTTTTTTCGGCTACAACCTCAGCAGATTCGGCTACATCTGCCTGCCCGTTACTCCCCACCTTTGTATCAACATCAAAACATATCAGCATGAAGATCATTCTTACAGGTTCGCTGGGGCACATTAGTGCGCCGCTTACAAAGGAGTTAGTACAAAAAGGGCACGCGGTTACAGTTATTAGCAGCAAGGCCGAAAAACAGTCCGAGATTGAGACTCTTGGGGCTGCAGCGGCCATTGGTTCATTGGAGGATGTGGAGTTCCTGAAAGCAACTTTTACCGGTGCGGATGCCGTTTATACCATGGTTCCGCCGGCAAATTATTTCGACCATAGCCTCGACCTGTTGGCCTACTACCGCAGACTGGGCAGCAACTATGCCGCCGCCATTAAACAAGCAGGCGTAAAGCATGTGGTTAATTTAAGCACCATTGGCGCCCACCTGGAAAAAGGCTCGGGCATACTAACTGGCGCACACGATGTGGAGGGCATCATTAACGAATTACCGGCAGACGTAAGCATTACGCATATTCGCCCAACATCGTTCTATTACAACTTATTTGCCTATGCGCATACCATCAAAACCGAGAACCGAATAGTGACCAACTACGGTGCGGGTGATATTATCCCCTGGGTTTCGCCGGCAGATATTGCAGCCGCGGTGGCCGAAGAAATAGTTGCAACGGGCAATGGCAGAAAGATCCGTTACGTAGCCAGCGAAGAACTTACAGGAGCCGAAAGCGCGAGTATTTTAGGCGAAGCTATGGGTAAGCCGGATTTGCGCTGGGACCTGATCAGCAGCGAAGAAGCGCTGGATGCTTTACTAAAAACAGGCATGAATCCGCGTATTGCAGCAGGCTTGGTGGAGATGTTCGGCAGCCTGCATACGGGGCTGTTATCTGAAGACTACTTCCGCAACAGGCCGGCAGTGATGGGTGAGGTAAAACTGGCAGATTACGCCAAAGAATTTGCGGCGGCGATGAACAATCAGCAGTAATAATAAGTATATTGTAGTATGGCAGGCACACAACCGTTAAGAGTTAAAACGATCAGCGAATTTCACCATTTTAGGGGACTGCCCAAGCCGGAACACCCGTTGGTAAGCGTAATAAATTTAGAGGATGTGAATGAGCTGCCCAGTGGGGAGATGAGCATGGTGAAGGATTTTTACTCCATCGCGCTGAAAAGGAATTTCAACATCAAAATGAAATATGGCCAGCAGGAATATGATTTTGACGAAGGCACCATGTTTTTTATGGCCCCCGGGCAGGTTTTAAGGCTGGAGGTAGAAGTGGTCACCACATTAAAGCAGTCGGGATGGATGCTCCTCTTCCATCCCGACTTTTTATGGAACACGCCCCTGGCCAAAAACATTAAACAGTACGAGTATTTTGATTATTCGGTGAACGAGGCGCTGTTCCTTTCCGAAAAAGAGGAGACGATTATAGCGGGTATTATGCAGAATATTCAGCAGGAGTATCATTCCAACATCGATAAATTCAGCCAGGATATCATCATCGCCCAGGTGGAGTTATTGCTCAACTATTCCGACCGCTTTTACCACCGGCAGTTCATTACCCGCAAAATAGCCAACCACCAGGTGCTGGACCGGTTGGAGAGCATCCTTGCCCACTATTTTAAAAACGATACTTTAGCTATGCAAGGCCTGCCAACCGTTGCTTACGTTGCCGATGCTTTGAATGTATCGCCGGGCTATTTAAGCGGATTACTTAAAACGCTAACCGGCCAAAGCACACAGCAGCACATTCATAACGCGCTGATAGAAAAGGCGAAGGAAAAACTATCAACCACCGCCTTATCGGTAAGTGAAATTGCCTACGGTTTGGGGTTTGAGCATCCGCAATCGTTCAGCAAGCTATTTAAAACCAAAACCAACCTCTCGCCGCTGGAGTTTAGAGCGTCGTTTAATTAGGCCGGGACTTCGGTTTGTATTTTAATCCAAACCATCCTCCACCCAGCGTGTTGTACCAGCATGAAAACAAGTAACGTAATATTGCAAACAGTGGGGCTGGGCGCTGTTGCAGGTATGCGGGCCACCATGGCACCAATGGTTGCCAGCCATTATTTAAGCAACCACCCAAACCCGGCTATATCGCATTCCGCGTTACGCTTTATACAAATGCCGGTTACGGCTATGATTACCAAGCTGCTTTCCGTTGCCGAGATCACCGGCGATAAAATCCCCGGCGGCCCAAACCGCATCATCCCCGCTCAGCTACTGGCCCGCGTTGCATCGGGCGCTTTTGTGGGTGCCACGATATTTAAAGCAAATAAGCTCAGTGTTATTGATGGGATCTTGCTTGGTGGCGCATCGGCATTGGCGGCTACCTTTGCCAGTTTTTATTTACGCAAGGCAGCGGATAAACTTCCGTTTGTGAAAGACCAAATAGCCGGTGCAGTAGAAGATGTAGTGGCGCTGGGCACCGGCATCTCTATCCTTAAGGCTTAATTTTAATTACCAATAGGCTGCGGATGGCGCTTCTCCACGGGTAGTGCCTGGTACTTTTTGTAGCTCTCGCTAAGATACGCCACCATATTAAAATCGTTACTGGTAAACACTTTTACGCTGGGGGTATACAGGCTGATAAAATTATCCATCTCATCGCCCTTTAGCGGTACAAATTTGCCAATAGTTTCCGGCGTGAATAGTCCATGGATATGGTCCATGGTTTCAAAATCGCGTAGCTTTTTATCCAGTTTCGCCTTGTCGTGCTCGCCCTTTTTCCAGTAATGTATCCGTATATTGATGCCGCCGTCTAAGTTGCCCTCGCGGTCTCGGTGGTAAACCATGGGCTGGCCGTGGTACTCCTGATCGTAGTCTTTGAACTTTTTTGCCAATTCGGTTGTTGAGATATTTACCTGCTTAAGCTCTATTTTCTGGCTTTGTAAAAAAATTTCGGCACTGTTTAAGCTGGTTACCAGCACGGTATCGTTTTTGTAAGAAAAGCCTTTAAATAAAACCAGATCGCCCGGTTTAGCGGGGAGCGAAAATTTGCCCGTTTTATCCGACAGGGTGTTTTGCTTATTGCGTAAGTTCTCTATCCAAATATTGGCAAGCCCGATGCGGGTTTTGTACTCAAATACCTTCCCGTTAAAAATACCCTGTGCAAATGCTACCGGGCCGGCAAGGCAAAACGCGAACAATAAGAAGTACCTGGTATAGGTGTGCATGTTTTAAAAGTAGCAAATTTGGCTTCCATAAATGCCAGGAACCCGGCATTTAACTAAATTTAACAATTACATATTGTAGGGATGGCGAGAGATGGTAAAAAAACCATATTTGAAGAAATTTTTTTAACTGGGGCTTGTATTTATTATGTATTTTTATTCGCTAAAAATACGTTTATACTGTATTTTTGATTTGACCGACCCCAACGTAATTATTTACCAATTTTGAAACCGAAGTTAACCAATACCGAAGCTTCATTGCCCTCTGCCGCGCAAACTAAACAAAGTTTGTATAACAGCTATGCAAATATGCTGTTGGGCTATTTGTTTGAGGCACTAAAAAACAAAGTCGTTGCCGAGCAATACCTCGTAGATATTTTTAACGAATTGCAGTTTAGCGATATACAGGCCATATCAAAACCGGGCGTTAATACTTTTTCCCAGCTGCAAATGATGGCACGAAAAAAACTGACCTCGTTTTCAAGAGCGGCAGATGAATGCGCCGATGCGGACGGGAAACTGAAAGATTTGGTTATCATCGGTAATAAATTTATTGATCTGATGTCGGCAGAGCAACAAATGGTGTTTTGCGGCGTACATTACCATGGGAAAACAACCACGGGGCTTGCAGCCCAACTAAGCAAACCGGAGGAAGAAATAAAACGTATATTAAAGGAGTCATTCATCATCATCAGGAAGCAACGTAATGATACAGCTACAGTACATAGATAGCGGCATTTTAGAAGCCTATGTAACAGGTTCTGCTACCGATACCGAGGTAAAGGAACTGATGTACATGAAGGCCAAGTATCCCGAGGTAAACTTCGCATTGCAACAGTTGGAGCTGGATATGGAGCATATTGCCCAACACATGGCAGTGATGCCGCCTGCGGGTACCTGGGATAAGATATCAAACACCATAGATGAGCTCGTCCTCCGCGGGGAATACGACCCCAAGCAGTTTACAACTGATGCCAGGGACAACAATTACCACAACTTTAAAACCGATAATAGCCCGCACTTTATAGCGGTAGAGTCGGAATCTAACCACATGAAGGTTCATAAGAACTGGAAATGGGTTTTAGCTGCGGTATTTGTTTTGGGTAAGATTTTTTTGGGCTGCGCCATTTACTTCTACCTCGAAAACCGCCAGGCCCAGCAGCAGGTGCAGGAGTTGAAAACCGAGCTAAAGCAGCTGAAGAAATAGGGATCAAAACATTTTTTATATAAAAGCCGGTTCAGTTGTCCTGAACCGGCTTTGTGTTTTTATGGAGTTAGTGATGACACCATTGCTGTTCTGAAAAAACAAAGCGCGGGGATGTGCGATTCCTTCCATGTGGAAAGGAGGAGGTAGGGGTTTACTGAACTTTGCAGTAACGAGTATGACGGATAAACCCCTCCACGCATTTGCGCGCGAGGCCCACGCACGCCCTCCCCAGAGAGGGATTTTAAATCTTACGCTACGCTTCTTTCATTAAATTTGTAAACCTTTTCCCCTGCCGAAAGTTATTCTGCAAACAATCTCCCATTACATGTCAACAGAAAAATCAACCGGAAAAAGCAGCGGCGCAGTTAAGCCCTCTGCATCAAAAGAAAAAGATCTTAAAACAGATGGCCCTTTAAGTGAAAAGGACGAGGTGAAAAAAGCGGAATCTAAAATGGCAAAGGCTGCCGAAAAGAAGTCTTAACTACTAACCAGCATATTGCGGTTGGGCAATGCCGCGGCGATGCTATCTATCAGGTTCCGTTCAGAGAATGGTTTAAGCACTACGCCTGTCATCCCCACGGCAAGGTATTTATCCCTGTCTTCTTTAAGCACATTAGCTGTTAGGGCCAATATGGGCAACGATGCCTTTTGGGGATTTCCATTGGCCCTTACCAACTGCGAAAATTCTATCCCACCCATCTCGGGCATCTCTATATCGGTAAGAATAATATCGTAAGGGTGATCTTCAAAAAGTTGAAGTGCTTCCCTGCCATCATAGGCCACATCAAAGGTGATGTTCCATTTTTTGAGGATGGTGCTCACCAGCAATACGTTCAGCTTATTATCCTCGGCCACCAACACATGCTTGCCGGCAACCAGTTTGCGCGGGTTTGTTTCGATAACAGCTTCCTGCTCCTGGCAAGCTTCCGCACCGATAACTTCCATCGGCAGTTTAAAGCTAAATATCGAACCGGTGCCTACCTTGCTGGTAACCTTTATACTGCCGCCCTGCAATTCAACTATTTTTTTAACGATGGCCAGGCCAAGCCCTGTACCCTGCGTAGTGGTGGTTTTTTGCGCCGAGCTAACCTGCGAAAACTCATCGAAGATAAAGGGCAGGTGTTCTTTATCAATCCCCAAGCCCGTATCGCGGATGTGTACGTTGAGTACCTTAAAGCCGGGTTGCCTGCCATCGGTAATAAAGGAATTAATAAACACCGAGCCACGCGGCGTGAATTTAATGGCATTGCTCAGCAGGTTCATCACCACCTGCTTCAGGCGGAAGTAGTCGCCCTGCATACAAAGCTCACTGCCAAAATCCAGCTGGTAGTTCAGTTCTATTCCTTTTTTACCGGCCTGTACCTGCATACTGGTGGCTATATCGGTAATGGCCTCATAAGGTTTAAATGGTGCTACCTCAAAGTTCATCTTCCCGGTTTCGTACTTGCTGAAATCGAGGATCTCGTTCACCACATCGAGCAGCATTTTTGACGAGCTACGGATGGCACTGGTTTGCTCCGCCTGCGTTTCGGTGAGTTCGCTCTGCGTAAGCTGTTCCGAAAAGCCGATGATAGAGTTTAGCGGCGTGCGAATCTCGTGGCTCATGTTGGCCATAAACCGACTCTTAGAGTGCGCGTAATTTTCGGCCATCTCGGTATACACCACCATTTCTTTTTCGTTCTTAAATATCTTCCAGATGTTGTAGAGGATAACCACCACAACAACAGTAAGTATCAGGAACATCAGCCCCGAGAGGCGTTTAAACTCGTACAATACGGTTGACAAGTTGCTTTTCACCTCGGTTTTACTGGCCGCGATATACTGCTGCTCGGCAACTTTATATTTTTTCAGACTCCCGATGATCTGGCTGATGAGGCGGTTGTTGATCTCCAGCATTTCGAGTTCGTTTTTGCGGAGCTTATTGTTGGCCTCGTA
Organism: Mucilaginibacter gilvus; assembly: GCF_004054195.1. Classification (GTDB taxonomy): domain Bacteria; phylum Bacteroidota; class Bacteroidia; order Sphingobacteriales; family Sphingobacteriaceae; genus Mucilaginibacter; species Mucilaginibacter gilvus. The sequence continues at coordinate 181,106 of NZ_SBIW01000002.1, forward strand.
AAGTTTGCTGTAATAGTTATTGTACACGCGCGCCACTTTGGGGGTGGGTGTCATGGTGGTGATGGTGGTATCGGTAGTGCGCTGCACTAATAAAGGCGGCAGTTTAGCTTCTGCTGCCTTTTGTTTTTTGCCAAACAGCCTTTTAAAAAAATTCTTTTGGGTGGCAGGCGTTGCAACTAACTTTGGCAGAGGTTTTATCGTATCTATATGTACCTCAGTTATTACGCGGCTAACAACCGGTTGCTGCAGGTATTTGTTATCCGCATCTTTTAGCGCCCGATTTAATTTCCTTGCCGATTTTAGCAGGCTATCGGTAAGCGTCATCAGCTTTATATAGCTATCCGTTTTTAATGATTTTTGGCTGATAAGGTTGCCCAGTTCTGCATCCTGGGCAAGGCTTGCCGTGCTTTTATTGTTACGGTTTATGGTATCAATAATATTGTGTACGTTTTTTATTTGTGTGCTAAACTGGGTAAAATAGGCTTTTTTGGAGGTGAGCGCGTACATGCGGCTGCTGTTATCGGCGCTGTACAGTTCTACTATACAGCTATCTATCAGCGTAGAATTTTCGCGGGCGTTTATCATTTGCTGAAAACTGCTGCGAATCTTCTCGGCTTTGTTATAATGAAGATATAAGTAAAAAGCACTACCAAAGAGCACCACAATAAGCAAAACAATAAGGCCGTAACGGAGCAGGGGGATTTTTTTTACACCAGCGATCATAAGAAGGTTTAAACAGTACTCTAAAGGATTAAGCCCTTACCTGTGATAATTTAAAAGGAAAAGCTATTGCTTTTTCCCACGTATTTCTACGCGGTATTGCAATGAAGATGCCACACACTGTTTTATTCCCGATAAGAGTGTATTTTAAACTACCAGTAGCAGTTTGTCGTTTAAGGCAAATATTTGGGGAGTATTTGCGGGTACGCTGTTCAAAATTGTGTGCACAAATTGAGCAAAAATAACAACAGTTGAACAATTAGCGAGGATAACTAATTGTTCAACTGTGTTGATTTAGAGGACAATATTGACTCGAGCGGCCGCCCGTTCGAGTATTTTTATTAATTCAGTTCCAGCGTCACTACCGATTTTGAAGGAATAGCCACAACCAGTTTATCACCATCTTTTTTGGCGCCGGTGAAGTTTTGCAGCTGCAGTTTCTTTGGCTGTTCAAAGGTGTTCACATCCGTAATATTGGCCGATGTGAGGATGGTCCCTTTTACGGTGCTCCAGTTGATGTTTTTAAGGGCCGTGCTAATGGTGACGGTGTTATGCAGATCTAAATTCACCAGCGAGATATGGATCTTGCCGGTTGCATCCTGCGAAGCAGAAGCATTTACAGCCGGTAGCTTTTTGCCATCCACCTCATAATCCGGCGAATTAAGTTTTATGTTGAGGTATTTGGCATCCTGGTGTACCTGGTACATATCAAAAATATGGTAGGTAGGCGTTAGTATCATTTTCTCTTTTTGGGTAAGGATAAGCGCCTGCAGCACATTGATGGTTTGGGCCAGCTCGGCCATTTTCACCCTATCGCAGTGGTTATTGAAAATATTTAAGGTGGTACCGGCTATCAGCGCGTCGCGCAGGCTGTTTTGCTGGTATAAAAAGCCAGGGTTGGTGCCCGGTTCAGGGTCGGTCCATATCCCCCACTCATCCACTACCAGCCCTACTTTTTTCTGCGGGTCGTACTTATCCATAATGGCAGAGTGCTTGCTCACTATCTCATCCATTCGCATGCAATTAACCATGGTGTTAAAGTACTCCGCCTCGCTAAAGCTGGTTGCCGAGCCCTTTTTACCCCAGCTACCTGTAGGGATGGTGTAGTAATGCATAGATACGCCCCACATCATATTGTTAGGCACATTTTTCATGATGGTTTCGGTCCAGTTGTAGTCATCGGAGTTGGCACCGCTGGCAATTTTTTTAAGCTTTGCGCCCGGGTAATCCTTAGCGAAAGAGGCGTAACGTTTAAACTCGTTGGCATAGTATTCGGCCGTCATGTTACCGCCGCAGCCCCAGTTCTCGTTACCTACGCCCCAAAAGGCAACCTTGTAGGGTTCGGGGTGGCCGTTTGCCTTGCGCTGTTGCACTACGGTGCTGGTGCTGTTAGAGTTAAGGTATTCTATCCACTTGCTCATTTCATCTACCGTGCCGCTCCCCACGTTACCGGCTATGTAGGGCTCTGTATCCAGCAGTTTGGCAAGTTCCAAAAATTCGTGGGTGCCAAAGCTGTTATCTTCGGTAACGCCGCCCCAGTTGCTGTTTACCATGCGGGGACGCTGCGCGCTGGGGCCAATACCGTCGCGCCAGTGGTATTCATCTGCAAAGCAGCCGCCGGGCCAGCGCAGGTTGGGGATCTTAATTTTCTTCAGGGCAGCAACCAGATCCAGCCGTATCCGGTTCTGCTTTTTTACGGGCAGGTTCTTATCCACCCAAAAACCATCGTATATACCACGGCCCAGGTGTTCGGCAAATTGCCCGTAAATGTGTTTGCTGATGATAGCCTTAGAATCGTTGGTGATGGTGATGCTGCCGCTGCTTTGCGCACAGGCAACCACCGGTGCCGCTAACAGCAGCAAAAGTACGTACTTCTTCATAATTGGTTTATAATTAATAAATGTATAAATTACAGTTATAAATCTAAGCACTTTTTTCTTTTATCCAAACGGATTAGAATAAATTTGAAAAATCATCTGCCAATCATGAAAAAATACATCATCGCCGTAGTTCTGCTACCCGCCTTTGTTACCGCCTGTAAACCCGGACTATCGCCGGAAAGGCTTTACGGCAGATGGAATTATACCCGGGTAGAGAAACCGGCTTCGCCCAGCGATAGTGTAACCCGTTTTGACATTGCCGAGCAGAAACCCGCCATTGTTTTTAATAAAGATAACACGCTGCAGATCTATTGGGGCGGCAAGGTATTATCGCATGGTAAATTCACAATAGCCAGTATGGATATTAAATACAAAGAGGACCTGGGCGACCGCAAAACCCGCGATTTCCCCTTCTCGGTAACCGAACTTACGGACAAGAAAATTATTTTTGAAACGCTTGGCGAAGATGGCTCGAAGGTGACAGCGGTAAAGGAGTAGTGGCGAGGTTTTGAGTGGCGGTAGCATCCTGCTTCCGTCAGCTGAAAGCTGACCTTGTGCCATACCACGAGATACGCCACGCTAATCTCGCGGCAGCGAAAATCGTTGCGATATCGCTCGGCGAGTGGACTCACCCCGAATGCGCTACACTGTTCGACCCTCTCTGCTGCGCAAAGAAGGTTAAGACTTTGACTCGGCAAGTATCACCTAATAAAACAGGAAGGCTTTTACTTAATGCGCTGCAACGCCCCCACCTTGTTTAGCTGCTACCTTAGTTTTAATAAAACGCGTGCCAATGAACAACAGCACCAATGCCATTGCACTCGATACGATGATGATAGCGGCCATGGGCACCGCGGATTTTGATTTAAATAAACTTACCCCTACCGATACCATAGAGCCGATGGCCATTTGCGATGCACCCAGCAGGGAAGATGCCGTACCAGCGTTCTTTTCAAAAGGTGCCAGCGCCAGGGCAGAGGTATTGGGACTTATGAGGCCCACGCAGCATAAAATACCGAAGATCATGACGATGGTACCAACCAGCCCAAGCCAGCCTTGTAACGAGCCGGTTAAAAACACAACCGCTATGCCCACCATTACCATTAAAACGGTTTTTACAATTTGCTCGCTTTTATACTTTTTCACCAAAAAACTGTTCACCTGGCTGGAGCCAATGAAACCTATGGAGAGGATGGCGAAGATCCAGCCGTAGGTTTTTGCGCTTACCTTAAATACTTCCATAAATACAATTGGCGATGCCGAGATATAAGCGAATAACCCCGAAAAGGCCAGCGCGCCGCAAAAAGCATAAGTGTAAAACTGCGGCGTTTTCAGCACCGTTAAAAAGCTATTGATAATTGGCCCCGGGGCCAGCGAGTATGATGGATCTGGCGGGTAGCTTTCTGGCAATACAAAAATTACGGCGAGGCTTATCAAAACCGATATTACGGCCAAAATGATAAATATCAGCTGCCATCCAAATGCTTCGGTAACATAGCCACCCACGGTTGGCGCGATCAGTGGCGAAGCGCCCAAGACCAATATCAGCAGGGCAAATACTTTAGCGCTATCCTTAACCGGGAACAGATCTCGCACCATGGCCATAGACGCCACAGCAGCCGCGCAGCTACCAATGGCTTGTATAAACCGCATGATGATAAGCGTTTGAATACTGCCCGAAAAATAGCAGCCGATGGATGCGATGATATAAAGCGATAGCCCGAAATACAGCGGTCGCTTGCGGCCAAACCTATCTAACAGCGGGCCGTACAACAGTTGCCCGGCCGAGATGCCGATAAAGAAACTGGATAAGGACAGCGCTACGTTTTCGGTAGTGGTATGCAACGATTTGGCAATGGCCGGGAAACCGGGCAGGTACATATCAATAGAAAACGGCCCCAAAGCCGTAAGCGAACCCAGTACAATGATGAGGGTAAAGTAACGCTGTTTTGTCATTGCTGTAAAGAACGGTAACAAAAGGCAGAAAATTGACGGGGCAAAGTAAAATTTTAGCGCGATTTTTGAGACCTGATGCTTCGCGCATTCCCTGCCACCGTCATGCCGAAATTTTTTCGGCACCTCATCTGCAAGGTTTTTAAAGCGTAGTAGCCTGCATAGTGGTTACCTGTCTTGTGGGGTACTGAAACAAGTTCAGCATGACGCGAGAGGAGTATATTATTTTTGTTTACAGCCTATTTGGTAATGCTACCGGGAATTTTGCCATACTCCACATCGTTGGGTTCCCACAGTTCTATTTTATTCCCTTCGGGGTCCATTATGTGAATGAACTTGCCGTAGCTCACCACTTCCATTTTATCGGTTATGGTAACGCTATCGGCCCGCAGCTGCTTTACCAGTTCTTCCAGGTTCGCCACCCGGTAGTTGATCATAAACTCTTTGGTGGATGGCTCAAAGTATTTGGTTTTCTCAGAGAACGGGCTCCATTGGGTATAGCCATTTTTGGTACTGTCGGCCCCCTGGTGCCAGGCAAATACGGTACCGTACTTATCGGTATTTAAACCGAGATTTTTGCTGTACCAATCGCGCTGTTTTTTAGGGTCTTTACATTTGAAGAAGATGCCGCCAATGCCGGTTACCTTTTTCATCGCGCTGTTTTGCTTTACCGAATTAAAAGCCCAGCCCAAAGCAAACGATGCTACGAAGCCGGCAGTGATCAATATTTTCTTCATAATAGGTGAAGATACCATATTTTATCGCATCAAAATAACAGCGGCACCTGTCAAATTACATAAATGTTATTACTTTAGATGCACCCCTTTATACACACCTGAATTTACAACAATGCTGGTTATACTCATTTGCATCGTGCTGCTTATCCTGCTGGTTAGCTGGGCCAAAGTAAATCCTTTTTTGGCATTCCTGATGGTATCTATTACCGCCGGGCTCCTCCTGGGCATCCCTTTAACCAAAATTACCGCATCGGTGCAAAAAGGACTTGGCGATACGCTGGGGCCGTTGGCCATTATTATTTGCCTGGGCGCCATGCTGGGTAAACTGGTGGCTACAAGCGGCGCGGCCCAAAAAATTGCCGAGGTGCTGGTTAACCTTTTTGGTGTTAAGTATATTCAGCTTGCGCTGGTTGCTGTTGGGTTTATTATAGGCATACCGCTTTTTTACAATACCGGCTTTGTGCTGATGGTGCCGCTGATATTTTCGGTAGTTTATAAGTATAAACTGCCTGCGGTTTATATAGGGTTACCCATGCTTTCGGCATTATCGGTTACGCATGGCTTTTTGCCTCCGCATCCTTCGCCTACCACCCTGGTGGGTATGTTTCATGCCAATATGGGCACTACGCTGCTTTACGGCCTGGCGCTGGCCATCCCTGCTATAATTTTGGCAGGCCCGGTATTTGCACAAACCCTCAAAAAAATGCCCTCGGCACCGCTGGATACTTTCCGTTCGGAGGATATGCCGGCAGATAAGCTCCCGGGTGCTGCTACCAGCTTTTTAACCGCCCTGCTGCCTGTTATTTTACTAATGGCGAGTACGTTTTACCTCAATAGCAATAAAACGCCGGGCAGGGTGCATGATATCATTACCTTTTTAGGTGATGCGCCTATTGTAATGCTGATATCGCTTTTGGTAGCCACCTTTACACTGGGCCTAAGGCAAAAGAAAACTATGGCCGCTTTGGGCGGGATATATACCGATGCCGTAAAAGATATCTCCATGATATTGCTCATCATAGCCGGCGCGGGCGCTTTTAAACAGGTATTGGTTGATAGTGGCGTAAATAACGAAATCACCAGCCTGCTGCAAAGTTCGCACATGCAGCCGCTATTACTGGGCTGGCTGCTGGCGGCCATTATTCGCATCAGCCTGGGTTCGGCAACGGTGGCGGGGCTTACGGCTGCCGGCATCGTATCTACCATGGTTGTAAAAGACCCTTCCATCAACCCTAATTTAATGGTGCTATCTATTGGCGCAGGCAGCCTGGCTTGCTCACACGTTAACGATGGGGGCTTCTGGCTGTTTAAAGAGTATTTTAATTTGTCGATTAAAAACACCTTTCTATCGTGGACGATAATGGAAACGCTGGTAGCCCTTATTGGGCTGGGCGGCGTACTTATACTGAACATGTTTGTTTAAAAATCAATCATCATGAAAAAATTAATCTGCTTTTTTACCCTTTGCCTTGCGTGCAGCTTCGGCATAAAAACTTATGCCCAAACACCTGCCGAAGGCGCTTATTACACCTCGTTCGACGGTACTAAAATTTACTACGAGGTAAAAGGCGAAGGTTTCCCTGTGGTGATGCTGCATGGTTTTACAGGTACCGCCCAAGGCTGGAAAAACGGCCTCCTTTACGGCGACCTGCTAAAAGAAGGCTATAAAGTGATTATACTGGATATGCGGGGCAACGGCCACTCGGACAAACCGCATACCGATGCCGGCTACAATAACGATGCAGAAGCAAAAGATTTGATGGGGCTGGTAACCAGCCTCGGCATCAAAAAATACAATGTGGTGGGCTACTCGCGCGGCTCTATTATTACCTCGCGGGTGATGGTGCTGGATAAGCGCGTGCACAAGGCCGTAATGGGCGGCATGGGGGCAGATTACACCAACCCCAACTGGAAGCGACGCATACACGCCTGGAAAGCCTTAGAAGGCGATACCACGCTGCATGATGTGGATGATATGATGGTATGGATAAATAAAAACCCTTTTGATAAAGTGGCGCTTGCCCTACAGCAAAAACATCAGCCAAGCACCAGCCCCGCCGAGCTGTCCAAAGTAAAGATCCCTGTTTTACTGATAGACGGCACCGAGGATAAAACCAATGGTGACGTTGCAGATCTGAAGAAACTCATCCCTACCGCGATCATGGCCGCCGTACCCGGCGACCATAACAGTGCAGGGAAAACTATACAGTTTTCTAACGCGATTACTAATTTTCTGAAATAAAATATTAAACCATTGCCGATTTAAGCACTCTATAGTATAGTTAGCAATATGGCTCACTATTTGTATTAAACAAAACATATTTAGATACTATCACTATGAAAAAGATACTCATATATGGCGGCCTTGCAATGGCATTAACAACATCGTTAAATTTTAGTGCAGCTGCTCAGGAAAAAAAAGGCATAAGTCAACAAGGTAAAGGTGCTATAATAGGTGGTGCCGGTGGTGCCGTAGCCGGTGCTTTAATTGGGCACAATGTTGGTGGTGCCGTTATAGGCGGTGCAATTGGTGCCGGCGGCGGTTACATTATTGGTAACGAAGCCCGCAGACGCCAGCAAAAAAAACGACATGCAGCCTGGCTGGAACGCCGCCGTGCATGGAAAGCATCGCACCCTGGTAAAGCATATCCATATTAATAAATAATATTATTCTTATACAAAAAAACCCGCGCCGATTGGCTGCGGGTTTTTTTGTGGGTGGCCTGTGGGGATTAGTGCTCATTAGGAGCAGATAAAGATCTATGCTAAGCCTGTGAATGTTACTTTGTTTTCCGCAAAGAAAAGTAACCAAAAGAAACTCTCGGCTGCGCCCTGTTCTATCAAAGGTTGTCCTTTATCGCTGTTAGTGGTTGCCGAACAGGACAAGGCCGATTTTAAAAGATTGTTGTTGAGCCTGTTCTCTTGAAATTGCCTACGCCGGCAACAAAAAGTAAAACTCCGCTCCCTGGCCTTCGGCGCTGTCTACACCTATTTTGCCATGGTGCAGCTCTATAATCTCGGCAGAAAGGTACAGCCCTATGCCAAAGCCGCTAAAGCCTTTGGTGCTTTCATCCTCTACCCGGTAAAAACGCTGGAATATATTTTGCTGATCTTTTAGCTTAATGCCTATTCCGTTATCGTGTATCGAAACTTTTACCTGGCCAGTTAAGCACTGTGCCGAAACTTTGATATCCGTTTTTTTGGGTGAGTATTTTACCGCGTTGCTGATAAAGTTATTGATTACCTGGCCAATTTTTTCGCGGTCGGCAGTAATTATGATAGGTTTCCCGCCAGAAAAAGTAATGGTATGGCTTTGCGCAATGGGCCTGTTTTCTGCGGTTACTTCTTCTATCAGGGCGTTCAGATCAAATTCATGGCGCTCCAGCCTCAGTTTCCCCGATTCGAGTTTTGAGAGATCCAGGAAACCGTAGATAAGTTTGGTCATCTTATTTATCTGATTTTCCGATTTTTGCAGGGCATTCAGCAAAAAACTATCGCCGGATTTCCGCGCGTTTACATGCAGCAATTGTATATAGGCTTTTAGCGAAGTAAGCGGTGTTTTTAACTCGTGACTGGCTATGGCTATAAAATCGTTCTTCCGTATTTCGTTCAGTTTATTCTCAGTTATATCCAGCACGGCACCAATAAACCTTTGGGGTATATCTTCATCGTTAAAGCTCACTTTACCTTTGGCCCTTACCCAGCGCAATTTTTTATCATCAATACCAATCGTGCGGTATTCTACATCGTATTCTCCGTTAGATAGCTGGCGGTTGTAGGCTCGGTTAACAGCCTGATCGGTTTTTTCTTTATCATCCGGGTGCAGGCCAAACAAAAACTGGTTATCATAACTTACCGGGCCGTCAAAATCTTCCATGCCGAATAATTCGCGGCAACGCCTGTCCCAAACCATACTTTGGTTCAACAGATCCAGATCAAAGGTGCCTACCTCTGCCGCTTGTGTTGCCAGTCGCAGGTTCTCCTCGCTCTTCTGCAAATCGTCTAATATGCGTTTTTGTTCGCTGATGTCCTGTATGGTGCCCAGCATACGCAGGGGCGCACCATTATCGCTATAAATTATTTTACCGGTGGTACGGATCCAATGAATGGTGGCATCCAGCCATATCACCCTGGCCTCGTAAAAATAGATGCCGGTTTGCAGGGCCCTGTCAAAAGCACCGATCACAATGTGCAGGTCTACAGGTAAAACGATCTGTCGCAGTTCGGCATGGCTGATGTTATCGGTACTGCGCCGCCCAAATATCTCTGCCAGGCGCGGCGAATGGATGATAACACCCTTTTGCAGATCGAGATCGAACGTGCCCAGCCCGGTAGCCTCTGCGGCAAGCCTCAGGCGTTCTTCCGCATCTTCCAGCTTACGGCGCGAAAGCACCTGCTCGGTAACCTCGGTAGCAACCACCATAATGCCTCCGATGCTTCCGTCGGTATCAGTTATGGCCTGGTAAACAAAATTGAAATAATATTGGCCAGGTACATTATCCCTTACCAGGGTCACCCTGGCTTCGTGCCCGTAGTGTGTAACGCCGGTATTATAAACACCCTGCAACAGAGCCACAAATGGCTGGTCTTTTATTTCGGGCAGCCCTGCTGTTAACTGCAGGCCAATAACGTTTTCGTTTTTTCCCCAAAGTTCCAATATCTGGCTGTTAGCCAGCTCGATGATAAATTGCGGCCCTCGCAAAATACTTATGGCCACAGGTGCTTGCGCCATTAAATGCTGGAAATTTTGCTGGCTTAAATTGCCGGGGCGATTGACGTTAGTACTCACGATTTTAATATAACAATAATAATGCAATTATTAAGAAACAATCGGCTTCTCTTACCTTATTATACAAATAATTGTAGTATTTTTGAAACAATTACAACCCCGGTATACGAGCCTTTCCCTTTTTTGCATTATTATTAATTTTCCGATACTAAAAATACCATTTTCACCTTTTTGTAATTTAGTAGATATCTTTTATGATAAAGCGTATTTTAGTATTAGATGACAACCAGGACATCCTCGACATTGTACACGAGACCCTCACCTATGAGAATTTTGAGGTTAGGAGCACCGGTGAAAGCGAGAAGGTAATGCCTTTGGTGGAAGAGTTTAACCCAGACCTGGTGATATTGGATTTCCGTGTGGCAGGCACCAACGGCGGCGAACTGTGCCAGCAGATAAAAGCGCATCCAAAATTTAGCAACGTGCCGGTAATCATTTTTTCGGCTTACATTAACCGCGACGCCGAATTACTGCGCTATGGCTGCGATGCCATCATCAACAAACCGTTCGACCTTACCGAACTGGTAGAAAAAGTAAACAACCTTATCTCGTAATTTTTTCCATCCGGCATAATTTAAAGGCAGTATTAAAGTTTATACCTTAAATGTGTCGTACCCTATATTTTTTAGCGCTTGTTTTTGCTTTGCTACTTAACACAGGCACGGCATCGGCCCAAAGCAATTATACCACCACCGATTTTTTTGTACCCAACGGGACGCTGCGACTACAGGTGCGCAAAATTGTTGAAACCACCTACTCATCGCGCCGCAAACTACCGTTGCTGCTTATACACGGCGGCACCGGCGCAACCACCTCTTTCGACCTGGGTACGGAGGATGCTTCCTTTGCCAAGTCGCTGGCCTTATCCGGCTTTACTGTTTATTTAATGAACATCCGCGGCTGGGAACGCTCCACCGCCCCCACATATAACCTTACCGATACTGCTTTGGTGGCTGGCAGTTGCCTGGAAGCAGCATCGGATATAAACGCGGTGGTTAATTACGTATTACAAGGAAACCCCAAAGGCAAAATAAACCTGTTCGGCTGGGCCGTGGGCGGGCACTGGGCAGCGTATTATACTACCCTGCATAACGACAAAGTGGCTAACCTCATTGTGTTGAACAGCCTGTACAGCGTTAAAGCACCCTGGTTATTCAACACCTCGTTTGCCAGTTCTACGGATAGCACCCGGTTTGATAACAGTATCCCCGCCTACCGGCAATCTAACGAACAGGCGGTGATCAACATCTGGAAAACCGGGCTTACTGATGCCGACACCACCATCAAGGCAGATTCGGCAGTAATAAAAGCTTTCGCCAAGAGTGCGGTGGGCTTTAACGATGAGCACTTACTGAAAACACCCGGCGGGTTCCGCAAGGAAAGTTTTTATATGGCGAGTGGGCGCAAATATTGGGATGCGAAGGATATTACCGTGCCCACTCTCATCATCCGTGGCGACAGGGATTTTTGGTCGCGGCCGATAGACGCAGATACTTTTTATAATGAACTGATAAGCGCGCCTAACAAAAAGAAATTTATCATTGCCAATGGTAACCACTTTGTTTTTTTAGATACACAGGGAAACGGCCGAAGGAAACTACTCATCGCTATTAATAATTTTGTGAAGAAGGGGTTGTAAACTCCACCACGTCTTGCTGAATTTATTTCAGCATCCCACACGGCAGGTGTAAACTTAGCAATCTGCGACTTTGCATGTGGGGTTCTGAAACAAGTTCAGGATGACGTTTTTTTCAACAACGCCTCTCCACCACGTCATGCTGGATTTATTTCAGCACCCCACAGGATAGGTGGTAAACGCGCTTAGCCGCTATTCTATTTCCAATTCGCCCTTAAATCCTTCATCTGCGGATTGATCGATTTGATCAAATTGATTTTCCAATCCCTATACCAATTCTTCAATTGTTTTTCGCGGTCGATAGCATCTGTGATCCGAATAAAGGATTCGTAATATACCAGGTCATACAATCGGTACTTTTTTACAAATGCCGAGCCTTCATTGTTAATGTGCTGCCAAACCCTCGCCCGCAAATCTGATGTTACGCCGATATAAAATGTCGCGCGATAAGCGTTAGTCATTATGTAAACGTGCGGATCTTTGAAGAGCATATGAGATTGGTTTTGGTTAAGTTAAAATACGGAAAACCTTAATTAATTTGCAATAGCTCGGTTACCTTGCAAGTGGGGTACTGAAACAAGTTCAGCATGACTTTGGGGCATGACGGCGATTGTTGGGTTATTTAAAACAACAAACCCCCGGTTGATTGCTCAACCGGGGGTTTTATTTGGATACTTATCCGGAGTGAAATTACTTCACTTCTTCAAAATCAACATCGGTTACGTTATCGGCACTTTCGCCTTGTGGCTGCTGGCCTGCATCACCTTGTGGCTGACCACCATCGGCAGATGCTTTGTACATATCCTCAGAAGCGGCTGTCCATGCTGCATTCAGTTCTTCCTGTGCAGGCTCAATAGCTTCAAGGTCTTTTGCTGAATAAGCTGCTTTCAATTTCTCTAAGCCGGCTTCAATAGCGCCTTTTTTATCGGCAGGAATCTTATCACCGTACTCTTTCAGTTGTTTTTCTGTAGAGAAGATCAACGCATCGGCACCGTTAAGTTTTTCAACTTCTTCTTTTGCCTTTTTGTCAGAGTCGGCATTTGCTTCTGCTTCATCCTTCATGCGTTTGATATCAGCATCAGTTAAGCCCGAAGAAGCCTCGATACGGATCTTTTGCTCTTTACCGGTTGCTTTATCTTTTGCTGCTACGTGCAATATACCGTTGGCATCAATATCAAAGGTTACTTCAATTTGCGGCACTCCGCGTGGTGCAGGAGGTATACCGGCTAAGTTGAACTGGCCTATGGTACGGTTACCCGCAGCCATTGGGCGCTCGCCCTGTAACACATGCAGTTGTACTTCCGGCTGATTATCAGAAGCGGTAGAGAATGTCTCCGTTTTTTTGGTTGGGATAGTGGTGTTAGCTTCGATCAGTTTGGTCATCACACCGCCCATAGTTTCGATACCCAATGATAATGGAGTAACATCTAACAACAACACATCTTTAACTTCACCGGTTAATACACCGCCTTGTATAGCAGCACCAATGGCCACAACTTCATCAGGATTAACACCTTTTGATGGTGATTTACCAAAGAATTTTTGCACGGCATCCTGTATAGCAGGGATACGGGTACTACCACCTACTAAAATGATCTCGTCGATATCTGCAGTGGTGTAACCTGCGTTTTTCAAAGCAGTACGGCATGGGTCGATAGTACGTTTGATCAAGCTATCTGCCAATTGCTCAAATTTTGCACGGGTTAAAGTTTTAACCAAGTGTTTAGGGCCTTCGGCACCTGCGGTAATGTATGGCAGGTTGATCTCAGTTTGCGTAGAGCTTGATAACTCAATTTTTGCTTTCTCAGCAGATTCCTTTAAGCGTTGCAAAGCCATAGGGTCTTTACGCAGGTCTACACCTTCGTCGCTTTTAAATTCGTCTGCCATCCAGTCGATAATTACCTGGTCAAAATCGTCACCACCCAAGTGTGTATCACCATCGGTAGATTTTACTTCGAACACGCCATCACCCAATTCCAGGATAGAAACGTCATGCGTACCACCACCGCAATCAAATACCGCAATTTTCATGTCCTTGTGTGCTTTGTCCAAACCGTAGGCAAGGGCAGCAGCAGTAGGCTCGTTAATGATACGGCGAACTTTTAAACCGGCAATTTCGCCGGCTTCTTTAGTTGCCTGGCGTTGTGCATCGTTAAAGTATGCAGGAACGGTGATAACCGCTTCGGTAACTTCGTGACCAAGGAAATCTTCAGCCGTTTTCTTCATTTTTTGAAGAATCATGGCAGAAAGCTCCTGTGGCGTATATTTACGGTCGCCAATTTCTACACGTGGGGTGTTGTTGTCACCTTTAACCACTTTGTATGGCATACGATCAGCTTCTTTGGTAACCTCGTTAAACTGGTTGCCCATGAAGCGTTTGATAGAAGAAATAGTTCTGGTTGGGTTGGTGATAGCCTGGCGTTTTGCCGGATCGCCAACTTTACGTTCGCCATCGTTCACAAAAGCTACTACTGACGGCGTAGTACGTTTACCCTCGCTATTGGCTATAACAACAGGCTCGTTGCCTTCCATTACAGCAACGCAGGAGTTTGTTGTTCCTAAGTCGATTCCAATTATTTTAGACATATTATTGATTATTTTTTATTAAGTATTGCTTACCAAGCCTATTTAACAAGGGTTGTGCCAATACTTAAATGGCAGATAAAATAACCGATAATTGGCAGAATACTTACAGTGCGGCAGGGTGCATTACTTTGTGGTGACAGGTTGGCAGAGATTGGTGAGTATAATTTATTAACTTTGTTTAAACCTAAAGTCCAATGTTTACAGTTGACATTAAAAAAGAATTAGTTGAACGAGCAGAAAAATACTTTGATTCGATAGAGGACTTGTTTTTTTATTCAGAAGAAAATGGCTGGAAGTTTATCACCGCTGCCATTCTACATTTATTGACTGGTTTATTACTGTTTTCATCGATATTTCCAATAGTTTCTATCGAATTTAAAGACACGTTAATAAAGATATTCGGTAATTCTCTCAAAATTAGTAATTACATAATAGATGTAGGTAATTTTTACATATTATGGCTCGTAACTATTCTTGGGGCTTTGTTTCTATTTTCAATTACCTTTTTGATTAAAAAAATTTATAAAGCTCGAGATAAGAGGTGCAGTGTTTCGTCAAAAGATTTACCTTTTGCCTACATTGCTACGACTATTAAAGAATTAAATCTTTTCTCGATAAATGGGCGTCGAGAGAGTCTTAACATTGCAAAAGATTATTTAAAAAAATATTATAAAAACAGTGAGGCGTATTCGACGAGCATCCAAAATCAAAGCAGCTATCTACCTGCCGAACTCGCCAAAATGACTAAAGATAACTTTTGGATAAAATATGATTCGTTAACCGAAAAAACTGTGACTGCCTTACTATCATTTGATTTAAAAATATCAACACGGATCGAGCAAAATAAAGAAATAGATTTGGTAATAAATTCATTGAATAACTTATTGATTTATGAGTATATAAAAATAAAGAAAAACAATGCCGCGAAAGGTTTAACGACGGGTCAGTCAACAATTCAATTAAGACAATCCTTCTTTTATAAATTCTGTGAAGAAATAAATGCTTTAACTGAAATTCAAAGGCCTCAGGAAGCGCGCCCTACCAAGCCGCCATTTTCAAAAAAAATCATTGCGGCCTTTTCTAAAATAAACGGGGTATTTACCCACAAAATTATTTTTATAACCTTCATAAGCTGGACTTTCCTTTTATCATTAATTTTCATCCCAGTTTTGTTCATGTTAATGAAGCTTTTCATTTTAAAAATGGACTCGACAATTTTAATTGGTCTTTTGGGAGCAATAATGGCTGGTGCGATTACATTTACCGTTACCTACTCAAAAAACACAAGCAACAATTAACAATTTTCATCGTGCGTTGCTATTAGTCAAAGTGCACCTTGGTTAAGTAACACCCTCTCAATTATTCACAGGTGCCACCCTTTCCATCTCAATCTTCAAATCCTTACCCCCCATTTTACCTGTTAGCGTTTTCATTTCGCCGTTGCCGGGGGTAATGGTGGCTACAAGGGTATCTTTTACAGGGTAATGGAACGTAACTGTAATTTGTTTGGTTGCCGGATTGTAATCGTACCTGCCAATTACCTTGTCATGGTAATCCGGATAGCCTAAAACGAGGTCGTAATGGTCGATAAAAACGTGGGTGAGCACGCTGTCGCGGCAGGGGGAGGTGGTTTTATCGATGTTGTTGATAAGCACGCGTTTCACTTCGTACTTGCCCATAATTTCGGGGTAATTGGATGGATATTGGTGCATACAAAGGGCAAGCGCCGGAATAATGATCACCGATGCTTTTATTGCATAGCCAAGCCCTTTGCTGCCGAAGTTATATAATGGCGAATTGCCTTTGGCCACCAGGAAGAATTCTACCAGGCGGCGGTACTCCAACATAATGAGGTATATTACGGCAAGCACCTCAAGCATAACGTATACCTGCACCAATAAGTTGAGGTAGTAAAGATCCAGCAGCATAATATTCAGCAGCATGGGCAGCAACACAAAAGCGCCCACCAACCGGGTTTTGCGGAACAGCAGCAGCGTGCCGCCAAGGATTTCGAGCGAGGCTATAATGTTTACCATAGAATGGTACCGCCCCATAAAGGCCCACATCAGCATTTCGTTAGGGATGGCGGTAAAGGGGTCGTCGAGCATGCCGAGGGGCACGTAAAATTGCAGGTGGCACAACTTCTGGCCACCAAACATAATCATATCCAGCGCGATTGTATAGCGCACGGCGTTTTGCCAAAAAGCGGTATAATTGGTAACATCGATAGCCCCCTTTGCGGCTTTGCTTTTCCAAACAAATAGCAGCGTTAAAACGGTGAACAGATAACCGAGCGCTATGCCATATAGTAGCAGCGGCGATATATTCTCGCCTACGGCAACACGTACGGCGCGGGTAAAAACAATAGCGCCCAATACGGCGGCAATAAAAGCGGCGAGGGCAAGCGGGGAGAAAGGTTTACGTTCCATAAATATAAGTTTATGGTGCAATAGTAGGCGTTGGGAAGATGCGCGTCGTTCGGATGGATAGAGGCGAACGTGTTTGTGAGTTTATTTTCAATTTCCTCTTGAGAGATCGATAGCCCATCAGGAAGACAGTGTTTATTAATGCCTCTACGATGTCCTAATAAAATATTTAGGGTTTATGGTGGCACCATTACGGAAAAAACATGTTAACCCAAGTTTTTTTTAACTTATTGATTATAAGATAATTGAAAAATATTTATTGAAATTGTGTTAAGCTATGTTAACCCTAATGTTGGCGCTCTGCCCCTGCCAACACTCCCTCATCAACCTTCCCCCTCCGCATAAACTCGCTTGGCGCCATCCCCACCTGCGTTTTAAAAACTGTATTGAAAGTAGTTTTAGAACTAAAGCCGGCGCTGTAAGCAATTCCGAGGATATTAAGATGCTTATATTTATCCGACAGCATAATTTGCTTGGCCTCCTCCACCCGGTAAGCGTTTACAAACTGGAAGAAGTTTAGCCCTATCTTCTCGTTGAGCAGAAAGGAAAGATCGTGCACCGATACGCCCATCGCCTCCGCCAACTGGGGCAGGCTAAGTTCGTTATCGAGGTAAAGTTTTTCGGCAGTCATCAGGCTTTCCAGTTTGGTGCGCATCTGCCGGGCCTGTTCATCAGCAAAGCGTTGTTTGATGGGTTTAACCTGAGCGTCAACTTCAACAATTACTTCGTTGATGGCCTTTAGCTCCGATACCTCGAAGGGAAAGATCTCTTTCTGTGCGAGCGAATAATAAAATATGGCCAGTCCCCCAAGCAGGTGGCCGAAGGCAATACCCGCGGGCGTTAAATGGATATTGAACAGGATAGATGCAAAGAACAAGGCCAGCATTCCCCCTATACTCAGCAGCAGGTATTTGAGCCAGTTGAGGTTCACCGGGACCGTATCAGAAGCGATGAGCTGAATATGTTTCCGGTGTCTCCGCAATGTATTAAACGCCAGCACCCAGTAGACCAGTAACTGCACATTTACCGACCAGCGCACCAAAAAGCCTATCACAAAGTTCACTTTTGGCGGCAAGCTAATATGTCCGCCTATCAACTGGTAATTTGGGAAATACAGCACGGGCACCATGTACAAAAAGAAAATAGTGAACGGGATGAAATGCAGGTAATCAGCCCCCTTAAGTTTGCTGCCCGGCGTGGTGAATTGCACAATACTGAGGTACAGCGCCGGTGCCAGCGCGAAGCGCGAAAGTTCGTTAAAACCCACAATGCGGGGGTAGGCCCCTTCCAGCCCGGCATCAAAAAGCACCACGTTACAAACCATGCAGCCAACCGCTGCAAAGAACAACCCAAGCCAGCGGTTAGCTACCACGTTTACCTTGCCGGGGTTAAACCAAGCCACAAAGGCCATCAGGAAAAAGCAGTTGCAGGTGATGATGTGTAAAATAAGTTCGGCGCTCATGTGATAAAATTACTTTTTAATTTGAAGATCTGGTAATTTGAAGATTTGAAAATGTAGTTTTAATATCTTCAAATTTTCAAATCAATCAATTTTCAAATTATTATATTTGAGCACTAAAAATTACCGCCGCTGTTACTTAACACACCAAACAGGCAAATTACACTGCCTGGAATTGTATAACACCGCAGCCTTATAGCTGCCACGCCGCCGCACACCGCAGGCGGAAGCAATTTCTTTTGTTATATAATTTTAAACCAAAACAATGTTTTTTATTGAAACCGAACGGTTAAAACTGATACCGTTAACACGCGCGCAGCTTTTACTTTTACAGGAAAGCCGCGAAAAAATGGAACTATCTATGGGCCTTACCCCATCTAATATGCTTGTGGACCAGATCTGGCAGGATGAACTTGCCGACGCCATTGAGAACTGGTGCCTCCCCAAAACGCTGCTTTACCCGGATAAATGGATCTGGTACAGCATTTGGGAAGCGGTGCGCAAAGATACCAACACCAGCATTGGTGGTTTCGGACTTGGCTACCCGGATGAGAATGGCGAATCTATCACTGGTTATTCTATCGACCGTAACGAGCAGGGCAAAGGCTACGGCACCGAGGGCCTCAAACGTATCTGTGAGTGGGGTTTTGAAACCCCGGAAGTGAAAGTAATTTGGGCCGATACAGGTTTGGACAACCTGCCCTCGCAACGAATATTGCAAAAAGCCGGGTTCACTCAAACGGGTACGCGTGATGAATTTGCGGTATTTAAAATGCCGCGGCAATCATAAAATAAGCGATTGTCATTCCGAGCGAGCGACAGCGAGGAGGAATTTTATACGCCAGCCATTACGCCAATGCATAAACGGGAAGCAAGGCGTACAAGGTTTCTCTTCGCGCCGTCGCTCATTTCCCTCCAACGCTCATCGAAAATACATAGCGGTTGTTGGGATGCTTATGGAACGGTTATGCTGGTTCTATCCAGTTACCATCGCTTTGAATGATACCGATGAGTTCATCAAGCGCGTTGGCGGAATTTATATTCTTCTTAACGGCTTCTTTGCCGCGATACAGGGTTACTTTATCCGTACCCGAGCCTACGTAACCATAATCGGCATCGGCCATTTCGCCGGGACCATTTACAATGCAGCCCATGATGCCAATTTTGAGCCCTTTAAGATGGCTGGTACGGCTGCGGATCATCTGGGTGGTAATCATCAGATCAAACAAAGTACGCCCGCAGCTTGGGCAGCTAATGTATTCTGTTTTAGAGATGCGCGAGCGGGTGGCTTGCAGTATGCCGAAAGCAGTTGAAGTAATTACATTTGTTTCTACTTGCGGCGCGTCAATCCAAACGCCATCACCAAAACCATCTACTAATAAAGCGCCTAAATCGGTACCTGCGTATAGTTGGAGGTTTTGAGTTTTGAGTTCGCTTTGACCATGGTCCATGGTCGATAGTCCATGGTCTGGGAAAGTGTAGCTGCGTTTTACGATCACAGGCACATCGAGCGCAAACTCTTCCAGTTTGAGGAAGAAGGCGCGCTGGTCTGCCATGCCGTGGAGTTCGTTGGTTTCTAATACAAATACCAGGCTCTTGTCCATTTGCAATAGCCCAAAAGCGTCTGAATCCAGGTCGGCATTTGTTATTCTCACCAGGTTTAACGCCGAGGTGCGGTTGGCATCATCAGCAATATATTCCTGCAAAGTAAACACCGGGTGGCAAAGGGTTTTGTTGGCCAGTTTTTGCCAGGTGGCGTAATTATAAAGCTGCTTTAAATTGCCTGGCAGCGTAAACGATGGCAGGCTATCACCCAAATAAACAAAATCTACCGATTGCTCAGCCATGTTGTATTTATCCAGCAATGGGGAATACAGGTATCCCGCAGCGTTAAGCGTAGCGGGATCTTTCAGGTTGGCCCGCGAAATATCCACCACCACCCTCGGCACCATATGCCCGCCTATAAAAGCGTTGGCTTCGTAGGTATCTCGTTTTTTATACTCGTAAGGACTGTGTTGTGAGTGGTGAGTAGTGAGTGATGAGTGGTTCGAGGCTAACTCCAACTTTTGACTTTCGGCTTTTGACTTTTGACTTCTAATCGCGTAGCGTTCCACCATCGCAATGGCAACCGGCGCTTCTGCTTCTGGTTCTTCGGTAAGGGAAACGCGGACGGTATCGCCCAGGCCGTCTTCCAACAAGGTGCCAATACCTACGGCAGATTTAATGCGGCCGTCTTCGCCGTCGCCGGCTTCGGTTACGCCCAGGTGCAGCGGGTAGTTCATGCCCTCGGCCACCATGGTTTGCACCAGCAGGCGGTAGGCTTGCACCATTACTTGGGGGTTGCTGCTCTTCATAGATACCACCAGGTTGTAATAGCCCAACGTTTCGCACATGCGCATGAACTCCATGGCGCTTTCCACCATGCCCTGCGGGGTATCGCCATAACGGCTCATTATCCGGTCGCTCAGCGAGCCGTGATTGGTGCCTATGCGCATGGCAGTGCCGTATTCTTTGCAAATTTTTACCAGTGGGGTAAATTTTTGAAAGATCCGCTCCAACTCACCCCGGTATTGGGAATCGGTATAATCTATCTGGTCGAATTTCTTTTTATCGGCATAGTTACCGGGGTTTACGCGCACTTTTTCTACAATGCGAGCTGCAACTTCGGCGGCGTTTGGTGTAAAATGAATATCGGCAACAAGGGGTACGTTGTAGCCGCGCTGGCGCAGTTGCTTTTTTATTTCGGCAAGGTTGTTTGCTTCCTTAATGCTGGGCGCGGTGATGCGCACGTATTCGCAGCCGGCATCAACCATGCGGATGCTTTGTTCTACCGTACCAAGCGTGTCCATGGTATCGGTAGTGGTCATGCTTTGGATGCGGATAGGGTTATTGCCGCCCATAGGCACATCGCCAATGAAAACCTCGCGGGTAACAAAACGGGAGTATTGGGTTAACGAATTACAGTAACGGCCTTGCAGCATCTTTACAGCATCAGCATTCATTTGCAGGGGTGGAATTAATAAGCTGCAAAAATACGGAAATTGTTGGAAGGTTGGAATTTAGTATATCGGGTTCTACGTACCTCAACCGTCACATTTTACTCTTTACCCACTTCCTTTATCACCGCAATCAAATCCTCCTCACCATATTTAGCCTGCGCAGCTATGTAGGTTACTAAAGCAGCTTCACCCAATGGCGATGATAAACCGATATTCTGCGCCAGTTTCAGATCTTTAACAATATTGTTTAGCGAGAATGCAGCGGCGTAGTTATCGTTTAAAATGGCCTCGCCTTTTATTTTCATAAATGGATTTGCCAACGCACCATTATTCAACAGGTTCAGTAAAATTTCCGCGGCGATGCCGTTTTGTTTGGCCAGTACAACCGCCTCTGCCAAACCTTGCGCATGAATGCTTAGCAGGGTATTAATGGCCAGTTTGGCTACGTTACCTGCACCTACTTCGCCTATCAGCGTAGCGCTTTTGCCCATCGCCTCCAATACAGGCTTAACTTTTTCAAAGGCTGCAACATCGCCGCCCGCCATAATAACCAGTTGAGCGGTCTCGGCTTGCTTAACACTGCCGGATACCGGGGCATCCAGGTAATTGTTGCCTTGTTCGGCGCACATCGCAGCTATTTCTTTGCTGATGGCTGGCGACACGGTGCTCATATTGATAATTACCCTGCCGGTAGTGTTGGCACTTAGTAAACCGTGTTCGCCATTAAAAATATTGTTGATGGCCTTATCATCAGTAACCATAATGATGATGACGTCCGATTTCTGAATTAAATCAGCCGGGTTTGTAGCAGTGGCCGCGCCCATTTCCTTTAGCGTTTGTTCTTTAGCGCTATTGCGGTTGTAAACGGTTACCAGATAACCTGCTTTTATTAATTGCTGCGACATGGGCGTCCCCATCAGCCCGAGGCCTATCCAGCCTATGTTGGTTGTATTCATTAAACAAATATCCGTTTATCCGTTTGAATAATTAAGTATTTTAGCAAGCACAAATCCCCCGAAATGAAAAAAGTTTTGTTTTTGCTTATCCCTGCTGCTATACTCCTTTCGTGCAAAGGCAAGCCAACACAGTCTGCGGCAGATACTACTTCAACGCATTCCAGCCCGCTTTTTTTAAAAAAACAGCTATCCGTTTACCAGGGTGTTTGGGTCAAAAGCGATTATATTGAAAAGATAAACCAAAGCCAGTCTGTTTTGGCTGCGGTTGATGTGGTCACCGGAATAACCGGGATGCAGATAGACAGCGGCCTGCTTAACGGCGATAGCCTGGAGGTAACTGTTGGCTGGGATAATCAAAATCCGGGAAATGTGGCCCTTACTTTTAAACCCGGCAAAAATCCGGCTGCCGTTAAATTTGGAGAGGATGAGTTAGGCTACTCCATTGCCAATGGCGATACCTCCTTAATATTATACCAGATTTACAATAAGCAATTATTTAAAACCAGGTACAATAGGATACTACCTGTCGGCCCCGACCGTAACCTGAGCGATGCCATTAACTACGCTATTAACAAAGCCTTAATAGCCGGCAATTACACGCTCAAAGGGTCGGTTGATAAAGTAACGTTTACTAACGACGGACAAGTAACAGGCCTTGCCGGGGTTAAGAAATACTTTATTGAGAACGACCTGAAACCGGGCGCGCTAAAAAATTTAGACCTGATCATCCTCGATGAGTTCAGCAGTAAAAAAGCGGTGTACTCCTACCTGTTTAAGGGCAACACGCTGGAATTGTACGAGGCGAAGCCAAATGCCAACGCAACGCTGATGGTGTCAGGCAAGCTGAAGTATACCCTAACCCGCCAATAATTCGCTGGAAACGTTGTCTTCAAAATATTTGCGCACCAGTACCGTGATGAAACGCTTAAGGTAAGTTGAGTTGAGGAATACATTGCTCCAGTTATCAAAACGCTGGCATTGGATGCCGAGGTAGAAGAAATACATACATACGCCCAATGCCGGTAGCAGGCGTTTTTCCTCAGTGCTGATTGGGGTAACCGATTCATACCCCTCCATAAAACATTTAAGTTTAGCATCGCGCTGGGCGGCGTCCTTTTCGGTGCTGTGCAGTTGCAGAACGTAGTAAGCAATATCGTAAGCCAGCCAGCCGTTGCCGCAAAAATCAAAATCGAAGATGGTTACTTCGCCGCCCGCGGTTATGTTCATGTTATCGAACCAGATATCCATGTGGGTAACGCCTTTCCGCATTTGGGTTTCATCGGCAGCTGCAATTTCGCGAAGCAAATATTGCTGTGCTTTTTGCATCCATTGCATCTCTTCCGAATCTGGCGAAAGGAAACTCTCCAATTGCGGGAGCGATTGTTGCAGTATAACTTCCGGTGTGTAGTTAACTCGTTGCAGCGTTAAACCCTGTGTTGCCCGGTGGATGCGCCCCATAGTTTCGCCAACTTTATGGTGTAGTTCAGGCGAAAAACTGAGCATTTTATCGCCCTCAGCAAAAGAAAACAATACGCCAAAGCGCAGGCCTTCGGGTGCCTGAATTTGTTGAATATAGTTGTTGCTGCTATCGACAATAGGGTAAGACACCTGTAAGCTTTCTTCCCGGAGGAGGTTGAGGAGTTTGATCTCCTCCGTAATTTCCAGTTTCGTTCTCCAGTTTAAGCTGTATAACCTAAACAAGTACTTGCCCGCGGCGCTGCTTATTAAATAACTATGATTGATGCCCGTTTTAAGCAATTTGCACGAAACGCCGGTTAGCCCGTATTCATTCTGTACATAAAAACCAATGTGATCTGCGGAAACAATAGAACTGATAACGGGAAACGGCTGCATAAAATAAAAATTTGGGCTACAAAGAAACGAAAAAGCCATTGCTTGCGGGCAATGGCGGTTAAAAACATATTGGCGATTACGTTTAATAATGCCCTTTCAGGGAGTAAACATTTAAGATGTTACCATCAACGGCATAAACTATGCGATGCTCCTGATCTATTCGTCTCGACCATTTCCCCGACAATTGATGTTTTAAAGGTTCAGGTTTACCAATGCCTTCAAAAGGCGTTTCCATGATGGAGTAGAGAAGTTGATTAATTTTATTTTGAATCCTTACATTCCCACTCTTTTGCCATTCTTTAAGATGCGACAAAGCAGCAGAGGCAAGTATTACTTCCATAAATTTTTCACATCAACTTTGCTACCTTTTCCGGCTTTAATTTCCTCATCACCTTTTAGCACCATCGCCACAAACTCCGGATCATAATCGTCGTTTTCCTCTTCAAAAGAAACTTCCGCTGTTTTCAGCAGAGCTTTTATAGCTTCTAATTGTTGTTCGTCTTTTGGGTGTACAATTATCGTTGTCATATCCAAATTTACTAATTTATGTTAAGATTTGACAACTACTAAAAGTTGCCAAATCTTAACATAAATGTATTACACCGCGTCCGATAAGGAACTAAACGTAAAGTCCCTGATCTTCATTGGCGGGATGAGGTAGCTGCGGTAGCTTTCTACGCTGATGCTGCGCTCCTGTTTGCCCAGGGCTTCCAGGTTGTTCAGCATAATTACCGGGCTCTCGTTAAACCTAAAATTCTTTACCGGGAACTTGATCTTACCGTTCTCAATGTAAAACGTACCATCGCGGGTAAGTCCTGTTAGTAATAGGGATTGTGGGTCCACCATACGGATGTACCACAACCTGGATACCAGTATGCCACGCTCGGTGCTTTTTATCAGTTCTTCTAACGTAGCATCGCCGCCTTCCATAATAATATTGCTTGGGCCGGGCAGTGGCGCTACGCCTTTCTTCTGCGCCCAAAAACGGGAGTACGACAGGTTTTTCACCACGCCCTTATCTATCCACATCGTTTTCTCGCGTGGCAGGCCATCGCCGCCCCAGGTTCCTGCGGGTAGGTCGGGGTTAAAGGGGTCCGAATAGATGGTTACTTTCGGGTCCATCAGCTGTTCGCCCAAACGGGTGCCACCCCCTTTTTTACTTAAAAAGCTACGCCCTTCCTCCGCGCTGCGCGCATCAAAACGGAACATATTCTCCAGCATATAGGTGGCTGCAACTGGCTCCAGTATCACGGTGTATTTACCGGGTTCGATGGCCTTTGCGCCAATAGAGGCATTGGCCTTCATGGTAGCTACGCGGGTTGCCGAAGCGGTATCGAGTTTGCTTACATCAGTAAAACCGCGGGCAGCATAGCCCGATGCTGTACCTGCATCATTACGGGTGGTTACCGAAAAATAAACATCGGTGCTTTTATTATAGGCGAACAAACCTTTAGAGTTCATCACCGCGTTAAAACTGGTAGAATTATCTAAAAATCCCGCAGCGCTCAGTTTTGCTTCCTTGGTTATCGCCAGGCTTTTGCCCACCATTTCGGCCCGTGTTTCGGGTGTCATGGCGGCGGTGTTGGCGTTATAGGTTATCGCTTCTTTAAAATCCGACTGCCCCAACATCGGCATATACTCCGAATTTTCGGGCGCGAATTGTGCCAGTTCTTCCGAGCGACGCACCACGCGCTCTAAAGCGGCATCATCAAACTCATTAATAGAGGCCGAGCCTGCTTTTTTGCCGTAAACCGATGTTACCGATAGGCTGATGCTGCTTACATCGCCCGCGGTTGAAACCGCGTTCAAGGCGTAACGCACGTTACCCTCATCACCGCCGCCAAGGTTTGCCTCGCACTCATCGGCTTTGGAATAGCTCAGCACTTTCTTTAATAAAGCCTGTGCTTGTTCTTTTGTATATATAGCCATGTTTTTACCCGATTTTTCTTTTTGTGTTGATTACATTAACCCCGTTAAACCTTGTTGTAGATGAGCCGTGCGATACCGCGCTACTTTGCCCCGGCTGCCCCTTGCCATCGTTAAACGATCCACCTAAACGGTAATCGCTTTCGTCGCAAACCTGGGTGCAGCTGTTCCAAAATTCCTGCGTGTTAGCCTGGTAGGCAACATCGTTTAGCATGCCTACTATTTTGCCCTCTTTTATCTCGTAAAACAGTTGGCCGCCAAACTGGAAGTTATAGCGTTGCTGATCGATAGAGAACGAACCGTTACCTATGATGTAAACGCCTTTCTCCACATTTTTAATCATCTCATCCACGCTCAGCTTAGCGGTACCCGGCTGCAGCGATACATTCGGCATGCGCTGGAACTGTACATCCTGCCAGCTTTGCGCGTAGCAGCAGCCCTGCGATTCTTTTAAGCCGATGATATGCGCCTGGTCGCGGATGGCCTGGTAATTTACCAGCACGCCATTTTTAATGATGTCCCATTTTTTGGTGCCCACGCCCTCGTCGTCATAACCAACAGCGCCTAATGAGCCTACCTGTAGTTTATCACCAACAACATTCACCTTGTCGCTTCCGAATTTAAAATTGCCGGCTTTCCATTTATCTAAAGTTAAGAAACTTGTACCGGCGTAGTTGGCTTCGTAACCCAATACCCGGTCGAGTTCTGTTGGGTGGCCTACCGATTCGTGTATAGTAAGCCAAAGGTGGGTTGGATCAAGCACCAGGTCGTACTTACCTGGGTCTACCGATTTTGCTGTAAGTTTTTCGCCCGCCTGTTTGGTGGCAAATTTAATATCCTCCAGCATATCGTAACGGTTTTTGTACCTCGGGGTGATCCCTGCTATAGTATCTGAAGCCTTCGGATTTAAATATTCATAACCCATGCCTACCGGCGAACTCAATGCACTACGCGTTTCAAACGAACCTTTAGTAGGGTCTATCTTAGTAACGGTAAAGCTCGGGAACAGGCGGTGGATATCCTGATCGATATACGAGCCATCAGTGCTGGCAAAGTATTTTTGCTCGTTCACCGCGAAGATGGTGGAGTTTACAAAGTTGGCCCCGGCGCCCATGGCTATGGCATTTGCGCCCAGCAGCAGGTCCACCTTTTCTTTTATCGGCACCTCGAAGGCGTTCTTTTCGATAGGTGTTTTCCAGCTTACCTCGCCGTAGCCTTTTTGCGGTGCCAACTGCACTGGTGCGCTGCCCAGTTTGGCATTTGCCTTGGCAACGGCAACCGCGCGTTTGGCGGTTTTGGCAATGCCATCCTTAGTTACCTCGTTGGTAGCGGCAAAGCCCCAGCAGCCATTGGCAATAACGCGGATACCCACGCCATAGCTTTCGGTGTTGGCCACGTTGAGCACCCGGTTTTCGCGGGTGATCACAAACTGGTTTAGGTAGCGTCCGATGCGTACATCTGCGTAGGTTGCACCCGCAGATTTAGCGGCGTTAAGCCCTACATCCGAAAGTTCTTTTTTGATCTTCGCATCCACCGGGTTAAGGGCATCCTGCACATCGATATTTTTACCGAATGCGGATAAGTTGGGCAAGGCCGTTGCTGCCGCGCCCAGCCCTGTTAAATAAATAAAATCTCGTCTTCTCATATTATTTTAATCATCAGTAAAAAGTCTTTATGCTCCGCCCTGTCAAGCGTCCACGCTTGAAAGTGTCGGAGGGGGGACATCCTGTTTAGGGTTAACATAACTTAACACAATTTCAATAAATATTTATTAAAAATCTTATAATCAATAAGTTAAAAAAATACAGGGTTAACATATTTTTCCATTAATAGTGTCACCATAATTCCCAGATATTTTATTATAAACCTATCTGCCCAGTCATTGCGGATACTAACTAACACACCCCTCCCCCTCTCGAGAGGCGAATCGCATGTGCCCCTGTTTTTTAGCGTTAAACTTTAGTTATCACGATAACTTTTTCTCTACCCACAGAAATGTACATGCCGCAAGCAGCAGGATATAAAAGTAAATTTTCGGCACTTCAATCCGAAGCTTTTGGTGTATCTGTTTTGTTACAATATGGCCGGGCTGGTTTTCCCTTGCATAAGTTGCAGTAGCGGCTATTTTGGCGGCGGCCTGTACGCCTTCCCAATCTGTTTTATCGTGGGCATACCACCATTCGGTTTTACCATTTTGTACGAGGGATTGCCAGCCGGATCGGGCGGGCCAATAATCTGCACGCCGCTCAAAAGGCATGGCAGAATTTTGTTCGGCAGCAACAGCTTCCCCGTTTATCAATAAGGCAGATTGACTGCCGTTTGCAACCTGCAATTGTACCGGTTGACCAATTATTGGAAACCCCGGAGTGTAAACCGTATTTTGAAGCGTTGTATCTCTCCGTGCTGCTTTACCAATCAAAGCCGACCAGAGCGCCGGGTAATCCTGCCGGTTACCGGCCAGCACCCAACTATAAGTATTATTTAGGGTTGTGAATACCATTTTACCTGCACCGGCAATACCGCTATTGGCCAGTATGCGGTTTTGATTTGTTAAAACCAATGGCTGCGTGCCGTTTTGGTAACGAATAAAAGTGTTGCCTGTGTTTAACTGAGCGGACGCGCTTTTTTTGCCATTGATAATAAGCCGAGATGTTGCTTCCTTGCCCGTGGATCGCTCCACCGGGAAAACTTTTTGCAACCAGGAGGTTTTACCCACGCTATCTGCTCTTACGATAATGCCCAAACCACGGTTTTCCACTTCCTGTTTAAGAGCTACGCTTTCGGCAGGGCTTAAACTGTTTAAAACCGACAGATCGCCTATTACCACATCAAATTTATTCAGCGCAGGCGCGGATAGCCTTTCTAAAGGAAATTGTGGCAGATTGATGTATTCACTATTGAACTTGCCCGTACTAATAGTTGAACGGGCGGCAATTACATAACCGTTTTCGCTAAGCCAGTTTTTTAAAAACTTGGTCTCAAAATCGGGCGAGGCAGACAGCATCAGCACCCTTAGCGGTTTAACCACATCAATTTGCACCGGGATGCTGCCCAGGTTGATGGTATCGCCATTAGTTACGGATTGCAGATTGTAAACAATCCGCCCGGCATTTTTGGGCAGTGACTCCAGCTCAAAATCAAATTGGCCGTTCGGCTTTATCGTCACCGTATCTAAAATGGTATTCAATCCTTTTAGCAGTAGCTTTATTTTTTGTGCCGATGTATTATTGTAATTGCCCTGTATGCTAAATTCCTCGCCTGTTTTTAGTTTTTGGTTCCAATAAATACTAATTACGCCCGCAGGTAAAGGCGACTGATGGAAAACCGCAGCGGTTTTACCAAGTCCCGATAGTTCAAACTCCGACAGGCCGTTACCGTAAATGTGGATGGGGCCTGTTTTCAAGGTATCAACAATTTCATCCGGGCCGCTTAAT
Organism: Mucilaginibacter gilvus; assembly: GCF_004054195.1. Classification (GTDB taxonomy): domain Bacteria; phylum Bacteroidota; class Bacteroidia; order Sphingobacteriales; family Sphingobacteriaceae; genus Mucilaginibacter; species Mucilaginibacter gilvus. Next base: position 210,461 of record NZ_SBIW01000002.1, read on the forward strand.
AATTTGGCTTTGGGATAAGCCTTCTTTACATCTTTATCAATGGCAAACACCTGTTGGTTGGCAATACTTTTTAAACTATCGGCACTAAAACCAGGTGTTAAAAGCACAAGCCCTTCACTCTCGTTAGCAGCGGCGTCTTTTGAGTAACTTAGGGGTAAAGCAATACAGGCCAGCATGGCAGCGGCGGCAAGCACTGCTATTATTCTCAGTATCAGCCATTTTTTACTTGCACGACTAACCTCCTGCCAAACCAGGAAGACCACCAGCAAAATGCAAAGCCCAATAACAATATATGTCCAATTGGCCTGCATCATGGTTTGGCTTGTTTCAGGTTTTTATAATAGCTGCGCGACAGCCCCATATCTGCTGTTTGTACTTCTGTAGACGGCATCACCTTTGGCGCAGCAAGCGTTTTTTGGATGGCACGCTCTACAATGCCAATATCATTTATGTTTACCTTTTGTGCCGATAAGATCCTCCGCATAGCGCTCAATGCCGACAGGTATATCCCCGGCTGTGCCGAGGCACGTACGCTTAATTGTTGATTGGCTACCTGTAACACCCGGTTATCCGCGGCGTTTAAAACAGGCCGTATCTTCAACTGCTCTAAAACAGCAACCGCCTTTTTCAAGCCCTCAAACTGATCCGCACCGGGCTTTATTTCCTGTTTATTTACAAGCTGCATAATTTTAGCCAATTCGCCGGTGAGGCGCTTATCCAATTTAATGGGTGTTGGATTGTAAGCTGTTTTGGCTACGTACGAGCGGGATTTTTGCTGCAGGTCTTTCAATAATCTTAACGCTTTGTAGGCGAAAGGCAACGCCGCCTGTGGCTTGTATAAACGGAGCTGCAACTCGGCCTTCCACATTTCGGTAAGGGTTGCTTTTAGCTGAGCTTTGATGGCTGGTTCGAAAAACTGCACGTCTTCGGCTTTATCGTGGTCGTCGGTGTATTCTTTTAATATTTTGGCGGCGTTGCTAAAATCTGCGGGGTCGGCTACCTGGTCGTTTGTTTTTGGGCCTTCTGTGGTTTCGTCCTCTTCGCCTAAAAATTTGCCATAGCGCAGGCGCAGGAGTTTTTGGTCGATACCGAGATCGTTACTGCGGGCGTTGAATTTTTCTACCGCGATGCTGTCCTTCTCCTTCAATAATTTCTCGGCATCGATGATAATCTGCCGCTCGCTGCGGAAAAATTCAGGTTTAAGGTTGGCACCACTGAGCACGCCATCCATGCTCAGCAGTTCGGCGGTGTCCTGTATGGCAACGGTAAATACATCCGTACGGCTTTGCTGCTGATGGGTATCTTTCGCCTGTACATAAAAGTACAGTTCGTCGCCGGACTCCATATTCAGCGCAGGCAGGCTCACCAGTTTCTTTACATCGTACTGGGGGTTGCCGCCAAACGCCCCATTAAAGTTAAGTTTATACTCTTTAAACTTAACACCCTCGCCCCGGCCTTTGGCAACGGTGGCGATGATCAAAGCATCGGCGACGCCATAATCATCCGTTAACGACGCGTTTATATTTACCTGCTGTGCTTCGCCTGCATCAATATAGGTGTATTGTTTTGGCGTTTTAACATGGATCACCGGCGGGGCATCTTTTATTATCTGAATTTGATACAAATCCGACAGTTTTCCATCGATGCTCACCAGGTAAAAACCCGGTTGAGAGATCATCTTTGAAGCCTGCCACTCGGTGCCCCCTTCTATGTTTTTCAGGTTGATGTGCTCCTTATCGTTAAATAACAGGAATGCGTTTTTTATGGCTACATTGGTTTTGATATGCCAGTTTACTGTCGCGCCATCTTCGGCAGAAAGGTTGAACCTGTTCTGCTCCCTTTTGGCTCTGCGAGTGTAGGCAGGCGGGGTTATGGTGAGTTCGACCCCGTCGATTTGTGGCAGGATTTTTTCCATCGGGAATTTTTGCTCTGCAATTCCTATTCCCCTCGTCCAGGCTTTACTGCCATTTGCCGGATGGTATAACACCTTTATCGCCACGAAAAACAATGTCGATAAAAGCAGCAGCAACGCCGACTGCCAAAAACGTTTGGCGAAGGGCTTATGTTTTACCTGCAAATGGTAAAACACGCTCTCGGTTTTGGCACGTGCGAGGGACTGTAATACGTTAAGTTCGCCTACAGGCAATAACAGCAGCCCCGTACTTTCCTGTAATTCGGGATATTGTTTATCCAGGAAGCTGGCAATTTTATCATTACCAACCCGCCATGGCCTATGCAAAGCAAGCATCAACCCAAATGAACTCCAAAACACCGGGAACGCCCACCACACCAGCAACGATAGCATAAAAAACAGTCCTGCAGCCAGCAGCGCAATAACTGCCGACAAAGCCGCATCTGCCAGCACCTGGTAAGTAACCCATCGCCTGCGTAGCGCGGCTATTTTATGTATGCCCTGCTCAGTCATTGGTGGGGGTTGATGTAATTTTATGTGATAACCAACGCTCTACCGCAAAAACAACAAATAGAAACAGCCAAAAGTATGCCGAAATATCCTTAGGGTTTACAGCAACAACGGATGAAGGCGTATAACTATTAACCATATTGTAAGGCAATAGCTGTTGCTGGGTAAGTACGCATTTATCGTATTCCAGCGGCACTTTGTACGGTTGGCCGCTTAGGAGTTTTAAAATCTCTTTCGGGAAAGCATCGCTCCAAACCAAATCATTCCATGCCGGGTTAAAGTGGCTGTAGTAATGATAAACGTTGGCATTTCCCTGTTGTTCAAGCTTTAATATGGCTTTACCAAATCCGTTTTGCCATAAAGCATCCCCACTGGTGGGTGCATCTATATATTTTATTAATGCAATGTTTCCGGGGCTCATCCGGGTGTGTGCATCGATGATTTTACCGCGCTCGTATTTAAAAATATTTGCCGATGCATTTTGTAGGCGGCTATCAACCGATTGCTCCGACAACCAAAACAACCAGGCTTGCCCTGCAGGGATTTGAGTAGGTGATGCATATTGCTTTACCGCCGCCTTTTTACCTATAAAGCCCGCCGCTGCCTGCAACGCTGCTTTCAAATAACCGGCATCAACTCCATACTTATCTGTATAAATAGTAATGCTGAAGGTAGCAGTATCTACCGCAACAGCTGGCTGGGTGGTGTTTTTCAGGCTTACTATGGGCTGCCCGTTTTGTACATTCACCGCAATATCTTTATTGCCGTCAGCCTGTATAGTTTGGGTGCTGAAACAGCTGCCAGACGGGTTGCTGCTGCCCAGTATTACTTTAATAGCGCCTGTATTGGTGAACGATGCGCCCGCTATCCAACGGCTTGTAGAATCTGTGGGAGTATACGTTTTCCACGTGATGTACGATTTGATTTGCGGCTTCGCGCCTCTGAAATGATTAACCCCATTTGGCGTAAATAAGTAGACCGGCGGGACATCGCGTGCTTTTTCATCCAGTTGTTTTACCAGGCTCCAATAGTTTGCCTCGGTGGTGGTGTCTTTCATACTGGTATCAGCTAAGCGTTTTTGCAGGTCCTGTTTCGCAAAGTCTTTATTAAAATAATGAAATTCGTAACCTGCTTTCAGTAACGAATCTACCTTCGGCTTACACTTTTGGTAGCTTTCCTTTAAATTCTCTTTGGGTATAAGCACCCAACCCTTTGCTTTTTTCTCCGCTGAAAAGTAGGCCCATAGCGGCCCCGCTAAAAAGAAGGCCAGTAAGGCCAGCAGCAGGCAGCGCAGTATCAGCAGTAAAATATCTAATAATTTAAGGCTGCGACTGGTTGTTTTGGAGGCTTCGGTGATAAGGGAGATACTGCCCACCTTTAATGTTTTACCCGGCCGGATATTCCACAAGTGGATGAGCACCGGGATACCGATTGCCGCTAATGCGAAGAACCATGTGGGAAACGCAAATAGCATTTATAGTGAGTGTTGAATAATGAGTAGTGAGTGAAGGATAGTTAAGTTCATAGCGCCCCCTTTTTTCTTTGTACCAAAAAATCGCGGAGGGCCTCGTCAAGTGGCCGCGCTGTGCTGAGCATTCGGTAGGCAATGCGCTTGCCTAATAGTTCCGACCTAATGGCCGCCAAATGCTGCCGCAATCTTTCGGTATAGGTTTCTTTTGCGCGCCGCGTGTTTACCTGTATGGTTTCGCCGGTTTCCAGGTCCTCCAGGGTGGAGTAGCCTTTAAAATCAAAATCCAGCTCGTTCTGCCCCATCAGGTGAAAAACGATGATCTCGTGCTTTAACGCCGCAAGCGACGTAAGCAGGGTGTTGATCTCCCCCTCTGCCTGATACATATCGGTAATAAAAACAAGTAGTTCCTTACGACTGCTGCCGGCAAAAAGTTCTTTATAATGGATCGGCTTGGTGAATGTGCCGCCTGCCTCTACCTGCTGCAAATGGTAAAACAACCGCTGCAAATGCTGCGGATCTGGCTTGGAAGGGAGAGAAAACAGTTCGCCATCCTTAAAAACGTTCAGCGCCACACTATCGCCCTGCAGGTTGGCCAAATAGGCCAGCGATGCTACCAAAAAGCGGGCGTAATCTATTTTCTTCACCCCATCGTCGTCGTGATTCATAGAAGCGCTGGCATCTACCAAAAACCTTACGGAGATGCTGGTCTCAATTTCCGATTCGCGGATGTAATAACGGTCGCTTCGGGCAAACATGCGCCAGTCCAGCCATCTTAAATCATCGCCCGGCTGATAGCTGCGGTATTGGCTAAACTCCAGTCCCGGGCCCTTTACGGTGCTTTTGTTAAACCCATTCATAAAGCCATCAATAACCGTTTTCGCCAGCAATGGCAAATCTTTTATGGTCATTAATACTTTGGGATGTAACAAGCTTAAGCCCCCTCTAATCTCCCCCTTCAGGGGGAGATTTTTAATTAAAATGTTAAAATATATTCTTAAAGCCCTCCCTTTCAGGGGAGGGTTTGGGTGGGGCTCACAAGTTCCCTTTTCTTTCTATAACTTTCAGCAATTCCTCTGTCACCTTATCAGAAGTTATGCCTTCTGCTTCGGCTTTAAAATTCATCAGGATTCGGTGCCTTAGTACGGCAGGGGCCATGGCATGTATATCTTCCATCAAAACTGAATATCTGCCTTTTAACAGCGCGCGCGCTTTGGCCGTCAGTATCAATGCCTGGCCCGCGCGCGGGCCGGCACCCCAGCGTACCCATTCCTTTATGTAGGCGACTTCGGTAGTATCCGGCCGCGTGGCGCGGATGATGTGACTTACATAGCGTGTCAGGTCTTCATTTATCGTTACCTGCCTCACCAGTTCCTGTGCCTGGGTTATTTCTTCGGCAGTGATCACGGCTTTTACTTCCGCTTTCTTACTGCCGGTGGTACGGTTCAATATGGCAAATTCTTCCTGCTCGGTAGGGTAGCCAATTTTTATCAGCAATAAAAACCTATCGAGCTGTGCTTCGGGCAAAGGGTAAGTACCGGCCTGCTCAATCGGGTTTTGCGTTGCGAGGATAAAGAAGGGTTTATCCAGCGGGTACGTTTGCCCGCCGTAGGTCACTTCAAATTCCTGCATGGCTTCCAGTAGGGCCGATTGTGTTTTGGGTGGCGTCCTGTTTATCTCATCGGCCAGTATAATATTGGCAAACAAGGGGCCTTTGTTGAATTTAAAAAAACGCTTGCCGGTGGCGTGGTCCTCTTCCAGTATTTCAGTGCCAATGATATCCGTAGGCATCAGATCGGGCGTAAACTGGATGCGCCTGAACGCGAGGTGCAGCGCTTGCGACATAGTTTTTACGATCAGCGTTTTCGCCAGCCCGGGTACACCCTCCAGCAGGCAATGGCCGCCGGCTAAAAAGGCAACTAGCAGTTCGTCCAGTATATGGTCCTGCCCAACAATTACCTTTTGGATCTCGGTTTTTAGCTGCGGTAATTTGGCAAGCAGGGTTTTTATGTTTTGTTCGGTAAGTTCCAATGTCTTATCGTGTTAATGTTTTGTTCAATTAATTGCTTGCAGGCTATTTACTCACCCCAACGACACTCCGTGCATCGACCCTGTCTACATGCGGTAAAGAGGGTGAAAATGTTTTATTGCGTTCCTCCAATTCTAACCCTCTTTCCGCTTGCGGAGAGGGTCGCCCAGCGAAGCGTAGTCGGGGTGAGTCAACGGCGCTAATGCCTCACCCTGCCTAAAAGCCTCACCTAAATCCTCTCCAAAGGAGAGAACTTGAAAAGTCACTTTGCCTCCCTCTCCTTTGGAGAGGGCCGGGGTGAGGCGTTACGGTGAGGCAATTTAAGTAAATACCCTGCTTTTTTACCAAAAGCTCAACAAAGTATCATAAACTTTACAACATTGTAAGGTTTATAATGGAGGGCGGGCAGAAATTTTATCCTAATTTTAGAGTTTTTGGAACAGATGGCACAAGGCGCAAAATTCACTTTTACCAGGTTAAGCTACCACAGCGGCGATTGGGACACCGATCAGCGCATGCCCTCCAACCTGCTTAACTCGCTGGTAGAGTACACCACTATCCCCATCGATCCGCACGAAAAAGTGATCCCGCTTAGCAGCGACGATATATTTAATTACCCCTTCTGCTACCTTAGCGGGCACAAGCTTGTACAGTTTGATGCGAAAGAGAAGGCCAATTTTAAAACGTATGTGCAAAACGGCGGCTTTGTATTTGTAGATGATTGCAACCACGATATCGACGGGCTGTTCGCCAAATCTTTCGAGGCGCAGATGGCAGCTTTGTTTGGACCGACCGCTTTAAAAAAGATCGCCAACAACCATAAACTTTACCATTCGTTCTTCAGTTTTGATAAGGGGCCACCAACTACCACTTTTGAACTGAACGGTTGGGGCGACGACCTGGTACACGATTATCTGAAAGCCATAGAGGTGAACGGCCGCATAGCCGTACTGTACAGCAGTAAAGATTATGGCTGCGAGTGGGATTACGATTTCCGCAATAAGCGTTTTTTAGCGGAGGATAACACCAAATTCGGGGTGAATATTATTGTTTACGCCATGAGTTCCTGATACAGTGGCTTAATTATTTATCTTAGCGCACATTTAATACCCAAATGAACGATAGCTACTACATCCAGGTAAAAGACGAACAAACCGGCCCGTTCACGCTGAAAGAACTGTTTGAGCAGGATCTTGACGTGGACACGATGGTTTTAGCACCCGGTAATGAGGAATGGCAGGAAGCTTCGTACGTACCCGAATTGTTCGAGTATTTTGAGCAACAAGGCATCTACCTCCCTACCGAAGGCAACCTTGCCAGCTTTTGGATAAGGTTTCTGGCCTACATTTTAGACCTGTTTTTCATATCGATAGTACTCTCTATAGTTGCGCAGGATTACGTAATGCAGCTATCAAAATCCTTCTACGCCGAAAACCCAACCCCGGAACAGGCTATAGAGCGGTTTAAATATAGCATGGCGCTGTATGTACTGCTGGCGCTATACAATACTCTTTGCGAATCTACCCCGATGCGCGGCAGTATCGGCAAAAAATTGTGCAGACTGGCCGTGGTAGATGCCGATGGCCGCAGGCTTGGCGTTGGCAGGGCGCTGCTGCGCAATTTTTTCAAAATACTATCCAGCCTGCCCTTAAACATTGGCTACCTGCCCATCCTCTGGAACCAGCGCCGCCAGGGCTGGCACGATATGGTTGCCAAAACCTACGTTATCCGTCGCGACGCTTAAGAAAATACTTTTACAGTCGGCAAAATCTCACTTGCATATACCTATATTAGTACTTTAATCGTATCACCTTGAAAAGAAAAGATTTCCTTTACCTTACCGGCATGGGCATCAGTGCTTCTATGCTTAGCAGGATGACGGCCATGGGCAGCCCTGTGATGCCCGGCACCGTTTTGCGCGATGTGGACGTAACCCTGAAAAAGCGCATGGCCGATGTTGCCCTCAACTCGGCGCGATCTAAAGGTGCCACTTATACCGATGCCCGCATTGGCCGCTACCTTAACCAATTTGTGGTTACCCGCGATAAAAACATTGAGAATATTGTGGATACCGAAAGCTACGGCATGGGCATCCGCGTTATTGCCAATGGCTGCTGGGGCTTTGCCGCGACAGATAAACTGGATAACGATAGCATTGCCCGCGCCGCCGAAAACGCGGTAGCGATAGCCAAAGAGAACGCCCGCATCCAAAGCGAGCCGGTACAACTGGCCCCTCAAAAAGGCTATGGCGAAGTAAGCTGGAAAACGCCCATCGAGAAGAACGCCTTCGAGGTGCCGATGAAGGACAAAACCGACCTCCTGCTATCTGTAAACGATGCCGCCTTTAAAAATGGTGCTAACTATGCTCAATCGGTATTGTTTTTTGTGAATGAGCAGAAATATTTTGCTTCAACCGATGGCTCTTATATCGACCAGGATATCCATCGCATCTGGCCATTTTTTGGTATCACCAAAATTGACGAGAAAAGTGGCAAGTTTGAAACCCGCAGCAGCTTAAGCGCGCCACGTGGAATGGGTTACGAATATTTGATCCCCCGCGATAGCGATAAAATAAAAGGCCAAACCACCCTCTACCGCAACCGCTACGATATGCTGGAAGATGCCGGCGCAGCGGCCCTGCAGGCAGCGCAAAAACTAAAAGCAAAATCGGTAGAGCCGGGCAAATACGATTTGGTACTGGATCCAAGCCACCTTTGGCTCACCATCCACGAATCGGTAGGGCACCCTTCTGAACTGGACCGTGTGCTGGGTTACGAAGCCAACTTTGCCGGGACCAGCTTTTTGACACTGGATAAATGGGAATCGAAAAAATTCAAGTTCGGCAGCGAGCACGTAAACATTGTGGCCGATAAGCTGCAGCCGGGCTCGCTTGGCGCGGTTGGGTACGATGACGAAGGCGTGGGCACCAAACAATGGGATATTATTAAAGACGGCATATTGGTAAATTACCAGGCCATCCGCGACCAGGCGCATATCATCGGCCTTAAAGAATCACAGGGCTGCTGCTACTCGCAAAGCTGGCAGGATGTGCAGTTCCAACGGATGCCGAACATTTCGTTGCAACCGGGTAAAACACCGTTGAGTGTAGAGCAGATGATCAGCAAGGTAGAAAAAGGCATTTACATTGTGGGCGATAGTTCCTTCTCTATTGATCAGCAACGCTATAACTTCCAGTTTAGCGGGCAGCTGTATTACGAGATCAAAAACGGCAAAATAGTGGGCATGCTTAACGATGTTGCCTACCAGGCCAATACGCAGGAGTTTTGGAACAGCTGCGCCGCCGTTTGCGACAAAAGCGATTACCGCCTGGGCGGTTCGTTCTTCGACGGTAAGGGGCAACCGGCACAAAGCAGCGCGGTATCTCATGGTTCATCAACTGCCCTGTTTAAAGGGGTTAACGTAATTAACACAGCAAGAAAAATTTAAGATATGGCTATTTTAACTGAAGACGAATGCAAAGCGATATTAAAAAAAGCGCTTAGCTACTCCAAAGCCGATGAATGTGAAATAAGCCTTAACGGATCCGATTCGGGTAACATCCGCTACGCGCGCAACTCGGTATCAACCAGTGGCTCGTTAAGTTCAACCAGCATGGCCATTTCATCCGCTTTTGGCAAAAAACTGGGCATTGTTACGCTGAATGAATATACCGATGAAGCCATATCCAGTGCGGTTAAACGGTCGGAAGAACTGGCCAAGCTCGCACCGGAGAACCCGGAGTATATGCCATTTTTAGGCCCGCAAACCTACGCGCCATCTGCTACCATGTTTGTGCCCGCAACAGCGGCCATTACACCGGCTCAGCGCACTACTATGGTAGCGCAGAGCCTGAACGTAGCCAAAGAAAATAAGCTGACCGCCGCTGGCTTTCTGCAAAACAGCGCTGGCTTTTCGGCTATGATGAACTCGCACGGGCTGTTTGCTTACAACACTTCAACCGATATTAACTTCTCCATCACCCTGCGCACGGCGGATAGCCAGGGTTCGGGCTATGCCACAAAAGATTATAACGACGTAGCAAAGCTGGATACGCTGGCATTTACCAAAATTGCCGCGCAAAAGGCAAGCGGATCCGCAAATGCACGTGCTATTGAGCCGGGTAAATACACCGTGATATTAGAACCCGCCGCTGGTATTGTATTGTTAGAGCAGCTTTACGGCAGCTTGGATGCACGCAGTGCCGATGAAGGCCGGAGCTTTTTAAGCAAACCAGGTGGCAAAACCAAACTTGGCGAAAAACTGGTTGATGAACGCATAAACATTTATACCGACCCATCGCACCCCGACCTGCCAAGCAGCAGCTGGAGCGGCGATGGCCAGCCACAGGTAAAACGCAGCTGGATAGAAAAAGGCGTGGTGAAGAATTTTAGTTATTCGCGCTACTGGGCGCAGAAGAAAGGCGTTCAGCCTATCCCCGGCCCCGGTAATATTATTATGGATGGCGGTACCCAAACATTGGAGGAACTAATAAAGGGCACCGAAAAAGGCATATTGGTTACCCGCCTGTGGTACATTCGCCCGGTTGACCCGCAAACGCTGCTGTTTACAGGCCTTACCCGTGATGGCACATTTTATATAGAAAACGGTCAGATAAAATTCCCGATAAAAAACCTGCGCTTTAACGAGAGCCCTGTTATTATGCTGAACAACCTGGATGCATTGGGCAAACAAGAGCGCACAGTAAGCGGCGAAAGCAGCCAAAGCGCCCTAATACCACCCATGCGGATAAAGGAATTTACGTTTACATCGCTATCGGACGCGGTTTAGGGAGTAGTGAGTAGTGAGTGGTGAGTAGTAAGTTGTGAGTGCTGAGTTGTGAGTAATGAGTAGTGAGTGGTTAAAACTTTACCTGGTCTAAGGTCGGTTGGTAAGACCAATTAACTATTTACTACTCAACGCTTACAACTCTGCACTTACCACTCATTACTCACCACTGACTACTCACCACTGACCACTCACAACTGACCACTCACTATAAAGTAAACGTAACCTTCGCCAGTACAAACCTGCCCGGAATGCTGTAGGTGCTGGAGGTAAATGAATTTGCCGAGAGATACAACGCGCTGTAGGTTTTGGTATTGAATAGGTTTTGGGCACTTAACTCGATATCCGCTTTTGTTTTTTTGAATTTATAGCGGATGCTGGCATCGGCAAACATGTACTTCAGATCGTTGGCTTGCTGTTGGTGGGTGTAATAATGATCTCCCGACAGGGCAAAAAACACATTATCAAGCGGGTTGTAATTAACCGATGCCTGCTGGATCAATCGCTCGAACTTGCTTTTTGTTGCCACTGCTGATGATTTGCTGGTGGTTTGATCGTAGCCCGCCTTGTAGCTAAAATTCACCTTGCTGCTCACTTTGGTATCAGCACCAAAATTCAACGTTTTAGATACCGTGTTGTACGGCATTACAATATTGTTAAGGATCTGGTTAAGTTTGGTAGTTTGTACAGCCAGCCCGGCGCTGAATGTAGTGCGCAAACCAAAAGAGTACTTACTTATATTCCCCGCCAGCGACCACGAATCCACATTATTATCGTACGGTAATACAATGCGCTGCTGTATGTTATTGGTTAATATACTGGAAGCGATATTGTTGGCGTCCTGGTGCATATACGATGCATTCACGCTGAAAAAGAACAACTGGATAGCCCTGCGGAAATTAAAACCCAGGCTGGCCGATTGTGTTTTGCGTTCGGTAAGGTCGGCATTGTTAGCGTACAGGCTACGGTAGTTTTTGAGGATATAGCCGTTGTACACATCCTGTATGTTGCCAATATCATTATGGAAATTATAACCCAGCGAAAAGTAATTCTCTATCCCACTTTGATATTTTACATACAGCCTCGGGTTAAAATACAGCCTTTCGAGGCTTTTATTCAAGCCGTAATAAACATCGTTATAGTGGATGTTCAGATAGTTTACCGGCAAGGTTACATTCACCTTGAGAATACTGCCGGGGATATCATAACCTGCCTCCGCGTAGAGCTTGCGGCGGCGCCAATCTAAATTATTCACCGCGCTATCCCCTACCAGCTTAGTAGCGTTATTCAACTGCGTTACGTTCAAATCCGACTTCAGCGTTTGCGATTGCAGGCTGAAACCAGCTTTATAGCTTTGCGTAACATTATTGCCCGGTATTTTGTAACCCACATAGTTATTGGTGAACCAGGTAGGGATATCTGTATTTTGGGTAAGCTGTTTGTAAGCCACGCCGTTATTAAAAATATCGGGGTTCAAACCAGGGTCAATTACCCGGTTCTCGGGTTCGGTACTGCGGTTGAGGTAACTGTACAGCTCCATTATTTTATTGGTTTTAAAGGTTTTCATGTAATTGAACTCGTTGGAGAGATCCATCAGGTTATCCTTAAAAACCTGGTTAACGGGAGTACCGTTGGTTGCCAATGCCGAGTAATCAGAGCTTTTGCTATAGTCGGCTATAAAGCTGTTGAAAAGGTAGAATTTATCTTTATTAATGGTGATGCCCAGTTGCGTGTGCATATAATCGGGGCGGCTCCTGTTGTTCTGCACCTCCGCGTAACGGATAGTATCCGTAGGTAAATAAAACTCGCTGAACTTGGTATAGCTTTGTTTTTGCGTATCGTGCAGGTAGGATAAGTTGGCCCGCAGTTGTACGTCCTTTTGCAGGTTTACCAAATTATTGAGGTTGATGATGCCCACCTGGTTAAACAGGTAGCGGTTGCGCGGCAGGTCGGGGTCGCCGGCTGTGCCTAACGAGAGTACAGTGCCGGGCTTGTCATTATCCAATCGGGACAGGTAGCTGGAATAGTTATGTGCCACCAGGTCGCCGGCCACATCAAAGTTTGTATTATTTACCTTAATGTAGTTAATGGCTTTGTATTTATCCTTAAACATCATGGCGTTGATGTCGGCATAATATTTATCCGGCAAGCCTGCACCTAAAGTTTCCTGCCCTACCAACTGTAGTTTGGCGTCCTTTTTTATGGTGATGTTCATGGCGACGTCTTCGCTCACTACTTTGTCCTTCAGCATTTTTATCGGCTGGTGGTTTTCCATTACTTGTACCTTATCTACCACGCCATTCGGGATAGAGCTGGTTGCAATGTTGTACTTATCATCCAGCAGGTTATCCCCGCCGATATAAAAGTTGGAGATGGCCTTGCCGTTGTAGCTTATGGTGCCATCCTTGGCCACGGTTACGCCGGGCAGCTTTTTGATCACATCGCCAATTACCCTATCCTGCGGACTGGAAAAATCTGACACTTTATAGTCCAGCGTGTCGCCATGGGCGCGTAGCCGTGGGTTCTTATCTTTTATGGTAACGGTTTGCAATTGATTGGAGGCCGCAGAAAGTTTAAAATTGTACGGCGCTTCCAGCTCGTCGATCTTCCGCACCTCTTTTTTAAACCCAACACAACTTACGTTCAGTTGCAAATTAGCCTTCTCAGCCTCCGGCGGAACAGCCAGCGTGTAGGCGCCTTTGGTATTCGTTGTGGTGTACGCCAGGATAAGGTTCCCGTTTTTAAGGCTAACGCTTGCGAACGAGACTCCCTTGCCCAGGCTATCGGTTACTGTACCTTTTATGCTTTGAGCCAGGCACGCGGCAGTGCATAGCGTACATAAAATGAACACCACACACGTTTTGTATAGCCTTATCATTTCTTTTCGGGCAACTCTAATGGGTTATTGATAATAGCAGGCGTACCGCTGTTAACTACTACCGAACGGATTGGGCCACCCGGGCCACCGCCACCAGGGCCACCACCCGGGCCACGCATATTAGCGGCTCCGCCGCCCATAGCAGCCATAAACGCCTGCGGATCTTTACGCATGGCGGCCTGTAACTTATCAAACTCTTTCACGCTGGTTTTTACCGCGTTTGCAGGCAAGGCTATTAAATTCGGATCAGCGTTGTCATCAGGGCCACCGAATTTGATCATCGTACCCTCCGGAGATGGCGGCGGCGCATTGGCCGCTGTGGCAGGTTTGTCTGATGCTACCACTTGCTCCAACCCGTCAAATTTAAATTGCACTTCTTTGTTGGTATCGTAAGCTTCTACAATAAGGCCGGGTAAACCGTTCAGTTTCCACGGCCCGGCGCGGAAAGGCAGGTCGGGGCAAAACCATGCGGTGTAATCGCGGCCGGCAAAATGCCCGGTAGCTTTTTGGCAAAGCAGTGTGCCAAAACTGGCTGTATCCGCGCTTATTTTCCAGTTGATCACCGGCAGGGTTTCCTCAATGAGGTATGGGGTTATCAGGTTTTCCTTACGCATTATTTTGTTTTGTGCCGGGAACTGGTAGATCTCTGACCGTGTTGTTGGCTTGCTGCCGGTTAATTTAATATTTAAGTTGCCACTGCCTTTTTGCTCGGCCAGCTGCGCTTCTACTTGTTTTCGCATCAGGGCATCCTGTAATTTACGGTCGTAACTTTTGTATACGCTTGATGATTGGCCCAAAAACAAGATCATGTTCTCGGTATATGGTTTATCTTTTGCCGCTGTATCGCGTACATGCGAGAATTTGTAGCGAACGGTGGCTTTCGCCATCTCGGGGCTTTGGGCCTTAGCGTTAAAAACGATAATACCGAAGGTTAATAGTAAAATTAAAGTTTTCATTTTGCAGTGATATGAGTATTAAAATTAAGGTTGAAAGTCGATTACAAAACAAACATAACTATTGCATTAGTTAATCTACGATAATTTCGTAGTATTTAACAAATTTTAACATTTTAGGAAAGTTGGAGATGTTGGAAAAGTTTAGACGTTTTAATGTTAGTAGCAGTAAAGCTTTAATTGAGTCAAAAGTTTAAATCCTTATAACCTCTCTCTCTAACTATTACAACCTCTCCTAACCTTCTCAATCGCTACCCATCCAGCCGGTCTTTAATAACCAGGGTATCGGCTACTATATCGTGCAGGGCCTGTTGTTTTTTATTGAAGAATATAATAAGATAGCCTACAAAAAATGTGGCTACCGAGAGGATTTTGGCAACGTTGCGGCCAACTGCCTTTGAAGTGTCTATCCGTTCGCCGTACATATCGCACACGCGTATTTTTAACAGTTGCTTTCCATACGTGCCCTGCTTTGGCCCGCTCTCCATCACAACGCTGTAAATCAGCCTTGCCGGGATTGTAAGCGCCACGATAGCCACGCTGATGCCTATACGGATTACCTTGTTTTCTTCGCCCGGCAGTGCCAGCAGCGAAAAAAGCATCACCACAAAAGCAGCCAAAACAAATACGGCCAAAACAATAAACCAATCTACCACAGAAGCGGTCGCTCGCTGATCAAAGCTGCCAAAGTATTGCATAGGCAATGGCTGCCTGCTAAAGCCAAAAAGTTGCCGTAGTTCGGCAACTTCATGGACTTCTTTATAATCGTCCATCCCCGGGGTTTTTACAAAATCGCCCGGTTTTATTTTTTTTGCTCTTAATTCAGCTATGCTAAATGGTCCTTCGGGTTTACCGGCTACTACCAGCACATATTGGGTATCGGTTGCGAAAGTGTTAAGGCCGGGAGTTTGCATAGCTGTCAAATTTAAACATTTGTAATTACACCCTCCCGGCCTGTTAAAAATTAATACCTTTTTACTTCGAAGCCAGACAGGCCACCTTTTAAATGGATAACCATTTTGTTTTTCGCGGCATAAAAACCAGGGGTTTCGTACCTGTTGTTGCCTTTATCATCAAAGCCTTCAAAATTGTTTGACGAAAGGCCCGAACTGGTGTTCACGCTGCAAGCTGCATCTTTAGGAACCAAAATAGTAACGCCCGATACACCGGTAGATACGTCGATGTTGGTGGTTGCCAATGGCTGGCCCATTTTCACCTCGAACGAGGCTGCACCGCCGTTGATGGTAAGGCTTTTTATTTTGAATTTGCTCAGGTCGAAATCGAGTGCGCTGGCACCGGTTTTTACATTGATGTCCCATTCTGGTGCAGTATTTAACTTAATTACTGCAGAGTTCATTTTATCGCTATCCCAGTGAAAATCCTTACCCTTTTGGTCGCGCATTTTCAGGTTGGCTACAAAAACACCGTTTTCCAGGCTGTGGGTATAATCGTACTTGTTGTAAAACTCTTTGGTTACTGCGTCAAACAGTTGCCCTGTGGTATCTTTAATGGTGTACTCTGACGCACCGCCGCTGATGTTGATACGGGCCGATGTAATGGCGGGTGCGTATGCTTCGGTAAAGTTACTTTCACCGTGTACTTTTATAACGCCCCGTGAGCTTGTGGTGTCGTTATCGTCGTCGTCATTATCGTAATCGTGGTCGCTAAAATTCCAGTTACCGTTATGGTGATTCCAAAAATAGTTTTTGTGGTTAGGCACAAATACGAGCAGGCAAAAACATCCTACCACTACGGCTACCTTTACCGCTGTGGCCCAAACTTCGCGGTTGTTGGCAAGCACCAGGTTTACACCGCCCATGATGAGGAACACCGGCCACAGGGTGAACACATTGCCCCAGTGGAAATTAATAACGTTATAGTTATGTAGTAAAAATAAGGCCCCAAGGAGCACCAGGATAACACCCGGTATTATTTTATTGCTTTTCATGGTTATATAGTTGTAGGGTTGTCAGTTGATGGTTCGTCGTTCTTTTTATTAAGGTCGATTGCTGACGTTTTATCGGCAGCACCGCTTTCGCTGGCCGGTTCGCCTGCAGGTGGGGCCACGGTAGTATTCCAATCGGCTTTTTCCCATGGATGTTTCTTTTGCCCTGCAAATAAAAGTGCTGCACCTGCTGCAACTATTACCAATGGCCATAGCCTGTCAAAATCCCAATCAGGTATGATGTCAAGGTTGTCTATCAAACATATCGAACCTAATACGATCAGTATCGCGCCGAAGATCATCCCGATATTTGATGTCTTTTTTGGAGGGATCGGTGGAAAAGTGAACGGCTGGCCAAAAGGCGGTGTTGGTGGCACCCGGTAATCAACACCCGGCTTAAAGTTAGGGCCGGTAAAAACATTGTGTTTTGGCAATACTATAAGTAATATTATATATATCAAAAAGCCTGCGCCGTGGCCAATAAGCATGGCCAGGAATACAAGCCGTACAATTGTTGGGTCGATGGCAAGGTAATCTGCGATGCCAGAACAAACACCGCCTATCATTTTGCCGTGTTCGTTTCTATAAAGTTTCTTTTCCATTTTGTTTAGTGTTTTTAGTTAGCGTTTAAATAATCAGATCTGTCCAAATTTTGGTGTAACGATCATCTCATCTACATTGGCGCCGGCACTCATGTTATAAATTGTGATGATAGCTGCTGCGATATCTTCAGGCAATACCATCTTGTTTTTATCCACTTGCATCCCCGCCCATGAGTCTGTTAATGTTGAGCCTGGAATGATGGCGGTTACCTTTACTCCGTGCGGCTGCATTTCGAGTTTCATTACCTTATTAAGACCTAACAACGCATACTTTGTTACGCTATACACCCCCGCCTCGGCTATGGGGTTTATAGCTGCAATGGAGCATATATTGAATATATGCCCTTTACCGACAGAAACCATACTTTTACCGAAGAAACGGTACAGTTCGTAGGCAGGCATGAGGTTGGTATCTACCTGCTTTTGGAAGGAATCGTCGCTGTCATCAAGTATAAACGAGTGCTTATACATACCCACATTATTTACAATAATATCGACGAAACCCATGTTTTTCTCGGTGAATGCGGCGAATTTTTTTACATCATCGCGCTTACTACAGTCGGCAACCAGGGTAAACACCTGTAAACCGGGGGCTATTTGCAATATTTCTTCTTTAAAATCTAATAATTCTTGCTCTTTGCGAGAACAAATTGACAGGTTTATTCCTTGTTTAGCGAAAGCTATGGCCACGGCACGGCCCATGCCTTTTGTTGCCCCGGTTATTAATGCATTTTTCATGGTGAGGGTATTTATACAGCCATTGCTGCGTAATATTCTTATTAAAAGTAATTCAATTATAACAAGCAATAAAGCTTAAAATTAAAAAATGTATTTTTAACCAGATTTAAAAGCCTCTATGTTTAATAGTTTAGGAAAATATATACTCTTACTGCGTTTAAGCTTTAAACGGCCCGAAAAGTTTAGTGTTTACTGGGCGGAGGTAATGCGCGAGATGGTTTCCACCGGCATTGGCTCATTGGGAATTATCAGTATCATCTCGGTTTTTATCGGCGCGGCCACCACTATACAGGTTGCCTTTCAGTTATCAAGCCCCCTGGTGCCTTTAAGTACCGCGGGGAAAATAGCGCGCGACTCTACCATCCTGGAGTTTAGCCCCACCATATCCGCGCTGGTATTGGCCGGCAGGGTGGGCAGCAGCATAGCCTCTCAAATTGGCACCATGCGCGTTACCGAACAGATAGATGCCCTGGAGATTATGGGTGTAAATGCACCGGGCTACCTCATAGCCCCTAAAATTATTGCCGGTATTACCATGGTACCTTTGTTGGTTATTGTATCTATCGCGCTGGGTATGACGGGCGGCTGGATAGCCTGCCTTTTTGGCGGCGAAGTAACCCCTGCAGATTATGTTGTGGGCCTGCGCGATGGTTTCGACCCGCTCACGATGCAGGTGGCTTTGGTTAAAGCTACTGCATTTGGTTTTATTATAGCTTCTATTTGTGCCTACCAGGGGTTTTATACCTCGGGTGGTGCGCTGGAAGTGGGACAATCGGCCACGCGTGGAGTTGTGTATAGTTGCGTTATGATATTATTTGCCGATTTGGTTATCACCCGTTTAATGCTATGATCGAGATAAAAGACATTTATAAAACATTCGGAGATAATGATGTGCTTAAAGGCATCTCGGCTACTTTTCAAACCGGGAAGAACAACCTTATCATCGGCGGCTCGGGCTCTGGTAAAACTACGTTACTAAAATGTATTGTAGGCTTGCACGAACCCACCAAAGGCGATGTTTTTTTTGAGGAAGAGAACTTTACCGATATGGATTTTACTGGACGCGTGCCTATTCGTACCCAAATTGGTATGCTTTTCCAAAACTCGGCGCTGTTCGATTCTATGTCGGTAGAAGAAAACATCATGTTCCCACTCAACCTTTTCACTAAGCAAACCCTTGCCGAGAAACGCGACCGCGCCAATTTTTGCCTGGAACGGGTAAACCTGGAAGATAAAAACAAACTTTACCCTGCAGAACTTTCGGGTGGTATGAAAAAGCGGGTGGGCATTGCCCGTGCCATTGCTATGCAGCCAAAATATTTGTTTGTAGATGAGCCAAACTCCGGCCTCGACCCAAAAACATCCATTGTAATTGATGACCTGATAAACGACCTGACAACCGAATACAACATGACCACCATTATTGTTACCCATGATATGAACTCGGTAATGGGTATTGGCGAGCATATTATATTTTTGCACGAGGGCCAAAAATGGTGGGAAGGCAGCAACAAAGAAATTGCACATACCGATAACAAAGAACTAAACGACTTTGTATTCGCCAGCAAATTTATGCAGGCGGCAAAGGGAAAGTTGTAGAATAGTACCAAGTATTTAGTATCAGGTAGTAAGACCCAAACCCTTTATTAACGATAATTCCGATATTTGCAAAATCTTGATACCCGATACAAAATCTTGATACTTGATACTTGATACTAACTACTCGATACTGAAAAAATGATCCAACTCCTCACACCAACCCACTGGAAAGATTATGAGCTGATTGACAGCGGCGACTTTGAAAAACTGGAACGGTTTGGCAATATTGTACTCATACGCCCCGAGCCACAAGCCGTTTGGAGCAAGACCCTAAGTGCCGACCAATGGCAAAAAATTCACCACATCAAATTCAAAGGCCGTTCTGCAACAGCGGGCGACTGGGTGAAGAAAGACCCTAAAACACCCGACCGCTGGCATATCGAATACAAAAATGATGATGTAGCGATAAAATTCCGACTGGGCCTAACCTCGTTTAAACACCTTGGCATTTTCCCCGAGCAAGCTGTTAACTGGGATTTCATATCTGATAACATTAAAAAGTTTAAAACGCCAACCCCCAAGGTGCTTAACCTTTTCGCGTACACCGGGGGCGCTTCTTTAATAGCAAAAGCCGCCGGTGCCGATACTACCCACGTAGATTCGATAAAACAGGTGGTTACCTGGGCAAACGAAAACCAGGAATTATCCGGCCTGAAAGATATTCGCTGGATGGTGGAGGATGCCCTCAAGTTTGTAAAGCGCGAAGTAAAGCGCGGCAAAACTTATAACGGCATTATCCTTGATCCGCCGGCGTATGGCAACGGCCCTAACGGCGAAAAATGGAAACTGGAGGACAGCATCAACGAGATGATGACCGATGTGATCCAACTGCTGGATCCGGAGGAGCATTTCCTGATTTTAAACACCTACTCGCTCGGTTTTTCATCGGTAATTATAGAGAACCTCATCAGGAAAGCTTTCCCCAAAGTAGAGAACCTGGAGATAGGTGAATTGTATTTACAAGCCACCGCGGGCACCAAGTTGCCACTGGGCGTATTTGGTAAGTTTTATAAAAATAAATCCTGATATAATAAGGTATTTCTATCTTTACAAGCATTATATTTAGCTAATTATTAAATAATACGCGGCCATAAACCGCATAACGTTCTAAAACATCGCCACATCTATGAAATTTAAAAGTGTATTGTTCTCTGCCCTGTTCGTGCTGTGCACGGCCGTATTTTTCACAAACTGCACATCCGGCGGCGGCGGAAAAGCGACTGATAAAAAAGCTGATTCCACAGCCAAAAAAGCAGAAGATGCCGGCCCCGATACGCTCAGTGTGGTAAAATCCGACTACCCTCCCACGGATAAAGCTTTATACGATTCTCTGCTAAAATTCAACGCCCATGGCGATACCAGCGGAAGATGGCCTGTAAAAAACCAGCCTACCCCACTTGGCGGCGCTATTTTGCCATTTAAACGCATAGTAGCGTTTTACGGTAATCTATACTCAAAAAAGATGGGCATCCTGGGCGAATTGCCGCCGAAAGAAATGCTTGCCAAATTAAAAGGCGAAGTAAAAGCCTGGCAAAAAGCCGACCCGAAAACACCAGTACAACCGGCCTTGCATTACATAGCTGTAGTTGCACAGGGAGCACCCGGCAAGGACGGCAAATACCGTTACCGCATGCCATTTAAACAAATAGACAGCGTTTTAGCCATGGCAAAAACAGCACATGCGCTGGTTTTTCTGGATGTGCAGGTATCGTTAAGCACTATACAGCAGGAATTGCCTTTATTTGAGCCATACCTTAAAATGCCACAGGTACATTTTGGTATGGACCCTGAGTTTTCTATGAAAGACGGTAGTAAGCCCGGCAAAAAAATCGGTACCTACGATGCTGCCGATATCAACTATGTATCAAATTACCTGGCGGGTATTGTTAAGAAAAATGGCTTACCTCCAAAAATCCTGATCGTTCACCGTTTTACTAAAAAAATGGTGACCAATTACAAAAACATAAAATTGCACCCCGAGGTACAGGTGGTAATGGATATGGATGGATGGGGCGAACCCGACCTGAAGACCGGCACCTACCGTTACTTTATTAACCAGGAGCCGGTACAATTCACAGGCTTTAAATTGTTCTACAAAAACGATATTAAAAAAGCACCTCACCACATGCTTACCCCTGAGGAAGTATTATCGAGGTATAAACCATACCCTATTTACATTCAGTACCAATAAGGTGGTGAGTGGTAATTGGAGAGTGGTGAATAGTTAGATAACAATTTAACGATAATCCTTATCCAGATTGCCAAATAATTAACAAGTATAGAACGCTCTATTCACTTTTAGTGAATGGAGCGTTCTTAATTTAAGCATAATACTACAAAAATGGACGTTGCCCCGAACTTACCCAGCCACTCACAACTCACAACTCTCCATTCACAACTCAAATGGGGCATTATTGGCTGCGGGCGCATAGCGCATCGGTTTATGCTGGGGTTAAATTCACTGCCGGGCAACGTGCTGGCGGCATCATGGTCGCGCAGGGCGGAGACGGTGGGCACCTTTGTGGCGCAATACGGTGGCAAAGCCTGCACCAGCGTAGATGAATTGCTGGCAAGCGATATTGATGCTGTTTACATTGCAACGCTCCCCAACAGCCACGCAGAATACTGCATTAAAGCCTTTAACGCGGGTAAAGCCGTACTTTGTGAAAAACCAGCTACGCTAAACCTACCCGAGCTGGACAAAGTACTTGCCGTAGCCCGGGAGGAGAAGATCCTGTTTATGGAAGGGATGAAGCCCCCTTTCTTTCCGCTTTACCGCAAATTGCTGGATTATATTAAACAAGATCCTATTGGCCGTGTAGGCTATGTGCGGGCGGGGTCGTCGGTAGCTGATATCAGCCGAGACCACCCTAACTTTAGTTTCGAACTGGCAGGCGGCAGCCTGATGGGTATTGGTATTTACGAGGCCTACCTGGCCATCAGCTGGCTTGGGGCCACGCAGAAAGTACAGGCGATGGGTTATATAGACGATACCCGGATAGATATGTTCAGCATCTTTCAAACCAAACACGAGCATGGCTATGCACAGGTTTACTGCGGGTTCGACTTGCATGGCAAAGGTGATGCCCTCATTTGCGGCACCCTCGGCCATATCACCATCCAAAAAAACTGGTGGAACCCGGCTAAGGCCACAATTGATTATTTAGACGGACGAAGTGTAGAAATAAGCGAACCGTTTACTGATGGTGGGCTAAACTACGAGATAGCCCATTTTGCAGACCTGCTGCGTACGGGGAAATTAGAAAGCCCTATACTCCCCCACGAAATGTCGCGCGGGATGATAGCGATGATTGATGAAGCGAGAAAACAAGTAGGGTTGAAGTTTATTGGCGAGTAGGGAGCGCAAAAAATCGCAACTCAATCCTACCAAGGATTTCGAGGAAAGCGCAGCGACGAGAAATCTTGTACGCTTTGCTTTTACGCCACTGCATGTCGCTATTTATAGTCCGGATGCGTGGCGTACAAGATTTCTCTTTCGCCCCCTCGCTTTTCCTCCGGCTGCTCTATCGAAATGACACCGTGTTTTATGAAGGGTGTTTACCACAAACGCCGGCTCTCGCCGGCGTTTCAAAATCTTATTCTATCCCTCTAAACAATCTGCTCCAGCGGATTTTGCCGAGGAAGGAGGAGTTCTCGTCCCAACTCATCCAAATGAACAGGGCCTTGCCTACAATATGGTCTTCGGGTACAAAACCCCAGTACCGCGAATCAGCCGAATCGTGGCGGTTATCGCCCATCATCCAGTAATAATTCATTTTAAAGGTATAGCTGGTGGTTTTCTGACCATTTATCAATATCTCACCATTTAATATCTCCAGCTTATTGCCCTCGTAAACTTCAATAGCACGGCCATAAACAGGCAGTGTAAGGCTATCCAATTTAACCGTCCAACCTTTTTTAGGGATAATGATGGGGCCGAAGTTATCTACGTTCCAATCAAAATCCTTGTTTTTAGGGTCGAGCTTATACTTTGGCGTAGCAGCCGGAAACACCGGGTTAAACGGATCGGCAGCACCTGGTTGCTTAATATTTGCAGTGATAGATTTGATGTTTGAATAGGCTTTTATTTTGGTAGCCGCTTCTTTGGTCATGGTAGGCGAACCTATATTTTCGTAATTGGATACCTTCAGCTCATCCAAAATATCGGGGTTCAGATCGGTACCGTTATTTACAATGGTGTAATCAATTTGCGAGCCCGGCGGGGTTGGCATGGCTTTGCCGTTAACATATACCTGTGCGTGCAGCAGTGCAATGGTATCGCCGGGGGCACCCTGGCAACGCTTAATATAATTCTCGCGCTTATCCACAGGGCGGTTAAATGGCGCGTCGGCTTCCATTGGGTAGTTAAAAACTACCACATCGCCTTTTTTCACATCGCTTAAACCAGGCAGGCGATAATAAGGCAGTTCCAGCCCATCCCAGTAAGCCTTGGTACCTAACAAAGGCATGGTATGGTGCGCAAACGGGAAAGCGATAGGTGTCATGGGCGTACGTGCGCCGTAATTAACCTTGCTTACGAATAAGAAATCGCCCACTAATAAGGACCGCTCCATTGAAGGTGTTGGAATGGTGTAAGCTTCTATAAACAGGGTACGGATCAGCGTAGCTGCTACAACAGCAAAAATAATGGCTTCCGTCCACTCACGACCGGACGATTTAACCAGTTTCTTTTTATGCTTCTCTTTAAACTCGGCGCTTGCAGATGGCCCCCAATAGGTGGTTTCTTTGTCGAAGCCCCATTTGGGTAAAAACACAAACTGTAGCGCTACGCCACCAAGTATCTGCCCCAAGCTAACCTTACCATATGATTTAACAAAATCTACACAGATCCCTATTGCGACTAAAACGCCAATGCCGGGAATAAACAATAAGAACCACCACCAGACAGGTCTGCCGCTCAGTTCTATCATTACGTATAAATTATAAAAAGGTATTAAGGCTTTCCAGCCCGCAACACCCGCTTTCTCAAATAACTTCCAAAGGCCTATGTAAGGCAGAATAATGAGTAGAAAAAACGCAATAAAAAATCCTGCTAAATTCACTATGTATCTTGGTTAAACGTTAAAATTAAACATGTCTTCTACCGAGTGGAAGCCTTTTTTATCCTGCAGCCATTCGGCAGCTAATACTGCGCCTAAAGCAAAACCATTGCGATTGTGGGCGGTGTGCTTAAACTCTATGCTATCCACTTCAGAATCGTATATAACGGT
This sequence comes from Mucilaginibacter gilvus, assembly GCF_004054195.1. Classification (GTDB taxonomy): domain Bacteria; phylum Bacteroidota; class Bacteroidia; order Sphingobacteriales; family Sphingobacteriaceae; genus Mucilaginibacter; species Mucilaginibacter gilvus. The sequence continues at coordinate 235,111 of NZ_SBIW01000002.1, forward strand.
GTGTGTACCGGGTACACTATCAATGCGGTGGCTCTCAATCAGCAACTCATCGGAGGCAACACTGTTATCATCCGCCGTTGGCGCATTTGTTAACAGGTTCACCCAGTCTTTTTTGCTATCCAGGTTATCCAATATCCCTTCCGCAATGGTTATGGCTGTTCCGCTTGGCGAATCGAGCTTTTGCGTGTGATGGATCTCCTCTACCTGCACTTCGTAGTACGGATAGTTATTCATCAGCTTCGCTAAAATTTTATTTACGTGGAAAAAGATGTTTACGCCCACGCTAAAGTTGGTGGCGTATAAAAGGGTGTTACCGCTTTCTTCGCAATTGGCCTTTACCGAAGCCATCATATTATGCCAGCCCGTAGTACCCACAACAACCGGCACGCCGGCGCTAAAGCAGGTGCTTATGTTATCCAAAACAGTACCGGGGGTACTAAACTCTATGGCAACATCGGCCTTTTGCAGGTTTTCTACCGTTAGGTCTTGCTGGTTGTCCTTATCTATTTTTAAAACGATTTCGTGTTGGCGGCTAAGGGCTATACCTTCTATAATTTTGCCCATTTTACCATAGCCTAATAATGCGATCTTCATCCGTATAAATTATTGCAGCTTACTATTTAAGCGTAAAGGTAATTTTTATACCCGGAATATACGAACTGTTAAAATTTGATGCATAAACCGGCTGGCCAATAAGCCCCGGGGCAACTTTTATGGAGAGATCGTTATCAACCGTATAAGAGCTGATGAACTTGGCATCGATGTAGGCATCAACAGCCTGGATACCCCAAACCGCCAAAATACCCAAAATGCTTAGGTCGCGGTTACGCAGGTACCCGTCAGATGCATCTGCCAGCGTTTGGTAACCATAGCTTTTATAAAGGTCGTACTCGGCCTTATATTTTATATAGGATGGGTACAAAGGATCGTCCTTAACAGGTATGCTGCCGGTTTTACTGATCTTGGCGAGCGCCAAAAACTGTTTAAAATAGCCTTGGTTGTATATAACCGCAGCACCCAAAAGGCCTAATCCTCCGTAAATAAGCGGCACCTTCCAGTATTTTTTATTGTATACCTGCCCCCAGCCCGGTACGATCAACGATCTTTTTACGGCAAGGCTGGGTATATGTGTGCTATCGGGGTGGTAAACTTTTTCCTTTTTTATTTTGGGGGCGAAAGTACTGCGCACAACTGTATCGCGTTTAACAACTGCCGTGGTATCTTTAGTTTTTGCAAGGGTATCGGGCTTTTGCGCTAAACATACCGATGCAAAACTCAAAAAAAATATAGTAACAAACAGTTGTTTAAGCATAATTTACCAATCCAGCATTTCGAGTATACGGCCCAGATCATCTTCTGATAGGAACGGTATTTCTATCGATCCATTGCCTTGGGTATTAACTTTTAGCTTTACCCTCGTGCTGAATTTGGAAGCAAGGTCGTCCTGGATCTTTTGCATCTGAAAAGTGAGCGACTCCGGCTGTTTGCCTTCACGTTTATTGGGTGCCTGTTGTATCTCCCTCACCAATTCCTCCACCTTACGTACCGATAGCCCCTGCCTTATAATTTGCTGGTGAATATACAGTTGCGTAGCCGGGTCTTCCACGGCCAGTAAAGCTTTGGCATGGCCCATGCTTATTTCAGCATCGCGCAGGGAAACCTGTATGGTTGGCGGTAATTTTAAAAGCCTTAAGTAATTGGTAACCGTGCTGCGGTTTTTGCTTACGCGATCACCTAACTCTTCCTGTTTCAGCTTCAGCTCATCAATCATACGCTGAAAGCTCAGGGCAACCTCAATAGCGTTTAGGTCTTCGCGCTGGATGTTCTCTATCAGCGCCATCTCCAGCATTTGCTGGTCGTTAGCACTGCGAATGTACGCCGGTATTTGCGTAAGGCCGGCCAGTTTACTGGCACGCAGCCTACGCTCGCCCGATATGAGCTGAAAACTATGCGAATTGATGCGCCTAACGGTAATAGGCTGTATTAAACCTTGTAGTTTAATAGATGCGCTCAGGTCGGCCAGCGCCTGGTCGTCAAATTCGGTACGGGGCTGAAAAGGGTTTACCTCAACCTCGCTTATCTTTACTTCGCTTATAGACCCAAGGCTGTTAGTTTCGGATACCGAACTGCCCTGTGTGATATTCTTATTTTGATTAACGCTTGGCGAATCGTTCAATAGCGCGCTTAAACCCTTGCCAAGGGCGTTTCTTTTCTCTGCACTCATATAGCTTAAGCGGTTTCGATAGTTGCCAGTTGTTCATCCTTTACCAGCCCGTTCTTGCGAATGATCTCGCGGGCCAGGTTAAGGTAATTAACCGCACCCTTACAGTTAGCATCGTGCATAATTACCGATATACCGAAGCTTGGCGCTTCGCTTAAGCGGGTATTACGCTGTATAATGGTATCAAAAACCATATCTTCAAAGTGCGTTTTCACCTCGTCAACCACCTGGTTAGAAAGGCGCAGGCGCACATCGTACATGGTTAATAATATGCCCTCTATTTCCAAATTGGTGTTTAAGCGGGTTTGCACAATTTTAATAGTGTTAAGCAATTTGCCCAAACCTTCCAGTGCGAAATACTCGCATTGTACCGGGATAATAACCGAATCAGCAGCTGTAAGCGCGTTAATGGTTATTAAACCCAATGATGGCGAGCAATCGATAATAATAAAATCGTATTCGTTACGGATGCTTTCCAACACCGCTTTCATTTTATACTCGCGGTTGGGAAGGTTTATCATTTCAATTTCGGCACCAACCAAGTCTATATGCGCCGGTAGCAGGTCCAGGTTTGGTGTTTCGGTTTTTTGGATAGCATCATGCGGGTCGATATCATTAATGATACACTCGTATATGCTATTTTTGATATTGCGCGGATCGAAGCCGATACCCGATGTGGAATTAGCCTGCGGGTCGGCATCAAGCAACAGGGTTTTAAAATCTAATACTGCCAAACTTGCGGCCAGGTTTATAGATGATGTCGTCTTCCCTACGCCACCTTTTTGATTGGCCAAAGCTATAATTTTACCCATTATATATGTTCAAAAAATTAATTAAGCGGTTTATTTGAAACGAAAAACCAGTACAGAAATTTTTATGTTTGTAATGTTTTTTATCCGCGATAAAGATACACATTAAAATAATTTAGAAATCCACAGCATTTACCAACTTACAAACATTGCGGAGGAAAATTAGGGCATTAGCGAGGGAGTTAATTAGTGATTTTAGCCTCATAGGTAATAAAGTCACAATTTCTTATTCACTAGATCACTAATTCAATCATTCACTAATTAAAAAGCATGCTTACTATTATATCAGGTACCAACCGCCCAAATAGCTCTACATTTAAACTATCTAAATACTATCAAAAACGGCTGGCCGAAAAAGGGCAGCAGGCTAACCTGGTTTCGCTTACCGACCTGCCGCCAAATTTAATAGAGACCGACCTCTACGGTAAACGTAGCCCCGAATTTGAAAAGATCCAAGAGATGGTTACCGGTACCGACAAATTTTTATTTGTGATACCAGAGTATAACGGCAGTTTCCCCGGTGTGCTAAAAGTGTTTATAGATTGCTGCGATTTCCCGGATAGCTTTTACGAAAAAAAGGCCGCGCTGGTGGGCCTTTCTTCCGGCAAATATGGTAACATACGCGGCATCGATCACTTTACCGGGATATGCAATTATGTGCATCTGCATGTATTGCCGCTTAAGATCCATATCGCGGCCATCAAACAGGAGCTTGATACAGATGGGAATTTGTTTATTGCCGATACCCTGAAGTTTACCGACGAGCAATTAGATAAATTCATCAAATTCTAATAGCAGCAAATCGTTTTTCGCTCTTGTAATTAAGTTTATTAGGTTTATAGAATTTGTGTATATTGATGCCGCCAATTATAAACCTTAACTAAAGAATGAGATACTTCTACGCGCTACCCATGCTTTTTCTTTTTATTACCGCAACATCATTTGCCCAGGGGTATAAAGATGGTTATGCCGTTACGCAAAAAGGCGATACACTAAGGGGCTATATAGACCATAGCGGTTTAGACCGTAACCCCCATATAGTTAAATTTAAACAAACCGGCATAGCGGAAGTGCAGAAACTCCCCATCAGCCAAATACGCTCATTCGCCTTTACCGGGCTGGAACAATACGAACGCCATTTGGTAAGTATCAGCCTTGATGTGACCGACGAACACCGGCTGAACAGCGGGCGCGATACCAGTTTTAAAGTTGATACCGTGTTTTTAGAAGTGCTGCAAACCGGAAAAAATGCAACCCTTTACGCCTACACCGATGATATTAAAAGCAGGTTTTACACCAGTGATGCAGCTGGAGCAACTCCTTTAGAACTCATTTTTAAGGTGTATTACCCTGCCGAAACAGGCAGCTATAACCGTGAAACCCAAAGTGAAACCTCCTATAAAAAACAACTCTCGGGGCTGGCTTTAAAAAAAAACATGCTTAACGACAGCATGAAAAAAATAATAGACAAGGCAGAATACACGCAAATCGCCATGCAGGAGGTAGTGGCTAAAATAAACGGCACCCCAAAAAGCGAAATAGCAAAGAAAAGCAAGGGCATTGGTACCATTGGGTTGGTGGTGATAGCTACGTTTGTAGTTCTCGCTATTTTAAACGCAGCTTTTTGATGCGACATTATTCACACCAGAAAACTATACAGCCTAAATTTTATATGAAATACTGTTACGCGCTACCCTTCCTTTTTCTTTTTATTACCGCAACATCATTTGCCCAAAGCTATAAAGAAGGTTATGCCGTTACATTAAAAGGTGATACGCTAAGAGGCTATTTTGATAATAGCGGCGTAAACCGCAAGCCCCACATAATTAAGTTTAAACCAGCCGGAACTGAAAACATAACAGTTTTAACAACCGATAACACGAGGTGTTTTAGCATTAACGGGCACGACGCATATGAACGCTATGCGGGGCCTATTACCCTTGATCACATTAGCGAACAACAAGTATTAAACGAACGGGATACATCAATGAGGATTGATACGGTATTTTTAAAAGTACTGCAAAAGGGAGAAAAGCTGTCCCTTTATTCGTTTAGCGATCATGTAAAAACGCGTTTTTATATCACCGAAAAAGATGGCGAAATGCCGGTAGAATTAGGGTACCGCCTTTACTATAACTCGGCAAAGGTAAACGTATATACGGGCACCGGCCGTACGGTAAACGAAAGCACATTTATGACTCAATTATACAACATCGCCCTTAAACACAATTTAATGACACCCGATATGCAACACAAAATTGAATGGCTACGCTATACGAAAAGTTACATACTTGAGGTTGTAAACAAAATAAACGGTGTAAAAAAATAAATATCTAACACTATCCAATAATCCAACGCTCCCTAAACATGAAGAAAATTTACTTATCACTATCACTTACATTTTTATTTACCACGCTCGCTTTAGCACAAAGCAATTTCAAACCCGGCTATGTTGTAACCTTAAAAGGCGATACCGTAAAAGGCGAAGTGGATTACCAGGAATGGGGCAGCAACCCCACAAGCATCCGTTTCAGAACACCGGATAACAAGATCCGCAATTTTACTCCAACTGATATTAAATATTTTAACATCGATAAGCTGGACATCTACCAGCGCTACAGCGGGCCTGTTAGCCGTGATGAAACAAATAACAACCGGGTACTCGGTGGCCGCGATACCAGCTTTACCGTACAAGATGTTTTTTTAAAAGTATTACAAACCGGTAAAGTGATTAACCTTTATTCGTATTTAGATGCTATAAAACCACGTTATTTTTACAGTGACCCCGGTGCTGATAACGCTGTACACGAATTGGTTTACAGGGTGTATTATAACGGTAACACCGGTGAGATACAAAAAAGCAAGACAACTATAGAGGCAACTTATTTGCAGCAGCTTACTGCTATAGCTTTAAAAGCAAACCTGCTTGACGACCGCTTACAACAAACAATGGACGGTGCCGAATACAACAAACCCGATCTGCTGAAAATTGCAACCGCCATGAACGGGTATACCAAAGACCAGGTTGCTTCAACCCAACCCAGCGGTAGTAATGATAATTTTGATCTGTATGTCGGCCTTGGCGTAAATACAACTAAAACCACCTCGCGCGACCAGAATGGCGATGCGGCGGGAGTGCCATATAACTCTATTTTGCCGAGAGCGGTGATCGGTTTTAATGCTTACGTTAATCCAAATACTCGCAGGCTGGTGTTTTCTATTGAATTTTCGGTAACAGATATTAAATATAAAAATACTTTCTTAAATACATCATATAGTTTCGATCAATTGGTAACCTCTTTAACACCTTCCGTTTCTTACAACGTTTATAACGGCGATAACTTTAAATTTTATTTATCGTTGGGTTTTGGTATAAGCAAATATACTTTTTTCAATAAGAAATTTTTGAAATATGATGGTACGCCTTTACCAAACGAGTACTTACCATTTTTATTTAGCAGTTACAATAATGCAATAACCTACAAAGTTGGATTTTTAATTTACAAAAAATTCCAGGTATATGCCGAACATTTATCTGGAAACCCAATTTCACGCGACAGCGTTTATGGGCTTAAACAAACCAGCTACAACTTTGGTGTAAACTATATTTTAGGTAAACAGAAATAACTATCGCACCAACAGCACCCAACCCGACAAGAGCGGTGCTCCGTTCTTCAGATCTATTAAATAATAATAAGTGCCGGCAGGTAATTGCTTGCCATTATAAATGCCTGTCCATGGTTTTTTGTAACCAATATCGGTGTACACCTGCTGGCCGCTTTTATTGTAAATAGTGATGATGCTTTGCACGTAGGTTTCTAAGGCCTCAATATTCCAGATATCGTTAGTACCATCATTATTGGGCGTAAACGTATTGGGGATCACTATCTTTTTATAAACCCTCACAAAAACCTGGTCTTGGGCGGTAAAACAACTGTTTAGCGAGGTAACGGTTAGGGTATAGGTAATATCATCTATAGGGTTGGCGGTTGGTGTTGCCGAATGCGGATCTGACAGGTAAGTGGCCGGTGTCCATTCATAGCTTAATATCTCGCCGGTGGCGTTGCCATCCAGTGTAACCGACTGCCCCTCGAAGATCTTTTTGTCTATCCCCGCGTTAGCTACCGGGCGGTCTATCACTTTTACTTCCACCTGCGCTGTACTGCTGCAACCGTTGGTGCCCATTACCGTTACCGTATATACAGTGGTTGCTTGCGGACTGGCGACCGGGTTAGGCAAATTAGGGTCTGACAACCCCGTTGTGGGCAACCAACTGTACGATGCCGCACCCGGCGCGTTTGCAGATAAGGTGGTACTGGCGCTTTGGCATATCACAGCCGCGGGGCTTATGGTAATCACCGGCTTTAAGTTAACGGTAACCTCTGCTTTCCCCGGCTGTTGGCAGCCCGCCGCAGATGTTACTATAACGTTGTATTCACCGGCATTTGCCGCCGTCACATTTGGAATAATTAGTGGGTTTTGGGTAGTAGCGGGCAGGTTTGGCCCCGTCCAGCTATAAGTTGCTCCGCCGCTTGCCGTGAGGGTAAGCACATCCCCTTCGCAAACAGACGTTGGCGGAATGGGCGGCACAACCGGGTAAGATGTAACATCAATACTCACGGGGTTAGAGTATACGCGGCAATTTAACGATACGATGTTGTCTCCCTCTGCCACACCCAGCCGGTACATATATTGGCCAAGCGGCCTGCTCGTGAAGGCTACATGCACGCCTGTACCCGTTTCGCCGGGCATATCAACCCAGCCATTGCCATCATTAAAATTTTGCTGCCATTGGTATTTTGGCAAAGTGTAGCCATCACCCGTGGTAGCCGTAATATCGTACTCCGCAGGCTGGTCCTTGCATACATTTTGGCTGGTAACCGTTGCCACGCCGCCAAAGCCTGCCTGTACTATAGGGCCGCAGGCCCTAAAGGTGATATCGTCCAGTAAAAGATCGTTGCCACAGCCGCCCGGCGCGTTGTTTACCATTCTCACTATCACATCGGCCACGCCCGCAGGCGTAGTAAAGAACGTGCCTTTTTTTTCCCAAAGTGGCGAGTTAGATGGAGGTATATCTCCTGTGTCGTACGTTTTTAGCACTACTCCTGCTGTTGTTTCAATAGAAAAAGTGATGTTTGGCTTCGTGCTTTGATTGCCACACGCCGAAGGAAGGATTACATTCAGGATCCAGGCGGAAAACTCGTAAGTTGTATTTTGGCAAAGCGAGCCCACGGGTGTCTGCTGTTTAAAAAATTGCCCGGGGTTGTTCGATGCGTTAATTATCATCATATAACCGTTGGGGTTACCGGTGTGATCTTGCAGTACGGTATGCCAGCTATTGCCAAAACACCCGCTTGTACCTGTGGCTATAGTGTAGCTGCCATCCGGCGGGCAGGTATTGCTTATATAACTGTAATTGGTAACCGTACCTGGCAAAGCAGGGCCATAACCGCTACCCGATCCAAAATCCTGGTTAATAACCGCATCACCCAAACCGCCCTTACATTCCTGGGCGTTGCTTTGCGCGGCAGCGAAAATTAAAAACAGGAAAAAAAGTATCTTTAGTCTGATTGGTAGCATGTTGGCACTGTTGTACAACAGTTATTTCCCAAAAATAATCTTTTTAAGATACCGTGCATGTTTATTATTTTTTATTCTCTTTATAATCCAAAGCAATATCAGGTTGAAACAAAACGCATCATCAAAAGTTGATTTATTTACCAACACGATAAAATGGAAGCCAGATTTATATACATAGCGCTCATCGGAACAATTTTATCAGCCTGTTCTCAAAATAAGCCGAAAACCGATCCTACCAAAAAAGATGTTGTACAGACGCCCGAAAAGCAGGAAGTAACCCTACCTGCTCCCTTCGAAACAAAATCTGTACAGAGCTATTGCAAGGTGATAGGCTGGCCAAACGGCAAAACACCAGTGGCACCCGCGGGCTTTAGCGTAAGCCTTTTTGCAGATAGCCTTAAAAATCCGCGCAATATTTACATAGCGCCTAATGGCGATATATTGGTATCGGAAGCCAATACCGAATTGAAAGGCATCAAAAAACTGGGGGCCAAGATCATCGGCGCGGCGGGTTCGCAATACTTAGGTAAAAGTGCCAACCAAATTACGTTGCTGCGCGATGCCAACGGAGATGGCGTGCCGGAGGTAAAAACAACCTTTCTGGATAAGCTGAACCAACCCTACGGAATGCTTATCATAGGCAACTCGTTTTACGTGGCTAATACGGATGGACTTTGGAAGTACGACTACAAAAGCGGCCAAACCAAAATAGAAGGCCCCGGCAAAATGATACTATCGCTGCCTGCCGGAGGTTACAACAACCACTGGACACGTAACCTGCATTCCAACGCCAACGGTGCAAAAATTTATATTTCGGTAGGCTCAGGCACCAACGTGGCCGACCATGGCATGGAAGTAGAAAAGCGCCGTGCCGATATTTTAGAGATAAACCCCGACGGTAGCGGCGAGCGCATTTACGCCTCGGGTTTGCGTAACCCGGCGGGCATAGATCTGCAACCCGGAACAGGTGTATTGTACGCCGTGGTGAACGAGCGGGATGAACTGGGCGACGAACTTGTACCCGATTATCTCACCAGCGTTAACGATGGCGGTTTTTACGGATGGCCCTGGGCCTACTTCGGCCAGCACGAAGACCCGCGCCTAAAAGTTAAGCGCCCCGATATGGTAAAGAAGACCATCACACCAGATTTTGCTTTGGGTGCCCACACTGCATCATTAGGCATTGCATTTTACGATGGCAAAAAATTCCCGGCAAAGTACAATGGCGGCACCTTTATAGGTCAGCACGGTTCCTGGAACCGGTCGTTACTATCTGGTTATAAAGTCACCTTTCTTCCCTTTGTCAATAACAAACCCGGCGCAAAAATGGAAGATTTTTTAACCGGCTTTATTGCTAATGATGCAAAAAAAGAAGTATACGGCCGACCGGTTGGAGTAACCGTTGCCAAGGATGGTTCGCTGCTGGTAGCCGATGACGCCGGCAATAAAATATGGCGCGTGGCCGCTAAGTAATATTGCTGTAAATGTTTACGATAGATAGCCCTTTTAGTTTTAAAGGGCTATTTTTGTTTCATACCCGCTATGAATAAATTTTACCTCGGCCTGCTCTCCCTATCTATCATAACCGGCAGCGCTATCGCTCAAAATAAAACTCAGCCTAAAGCCGATACATTAAAGCAACTGAAAATGGTTACTGTTAAAGGCTACCTTACCGAGCAACCCGTGCTAAGCGTACCTGCATCTGTAAGCGTACTTAGCGCGGCCCAATTAAAACTACAGCCCGATAACTCCTTTATAACCGCTTTAAATACCGTACCCGGCATACGGGCAGAAGAGCGCTCGCCCGGGAGCTACAGGCTATCTATAAGGGGGAGTTTGCTCCGATCGCCTTTTGGGGTTAGGGATGTGAAGGTTTATTTTGACGAGATCCCCTTAACCGATGCAGGTGGCAATACCTACTTAAATGCCCTCGATATCGGTAACATCCGCCATATTGAAATATTAAAAGGGCCAGACGGCAGTTTGTTTGGGGCCAATAGCGGCGGCGTGGTTTTATTAAGCCCCGTAAACCGATTGGATAGCAGCTACCTTTCGGCAGGTGTAAATGGTGGTTCGTATGGTTTATTTCACCAGAAGGTGTCCCTGCAAAACAGCAGCAAGAACTACCGTTTCAACTTTAACCAATCCTACCAAAACTACGACGGCTACCGGCAAAACAGCCGGATGCACCGCAACTATTTACAAGCCGGCGATGCATGGCAATATGCCAAAAACAGCGAGCTACGCGCCACCGTACTCTATTCCGATCTGGGTTATCAAACACCGGGCGGCTTAACGCTTGCACAGGCCGAAACCGATCCGCGGTCGGCGAGGCTGCCTACCAAAACTTTACCGGGGGCTATCGATCAAAAGATCCGCATCAATACCAAATTGCTATTGGGCGGCATAACCAATGATGCTAAAATAGCCGATGGTGTACGCAACGTGCTCACGGTATTTGGCAACCATGTAGATTTTGCCAACCCTTTCATCACCAATTACGAACAACGGGACGAAAACACCTACGGCTTGCGTACCTATTTCCAATTCGAGGGCAAGCAGTCTGCCAATTTTGATGGCAAGCTGAATATTGGGCTGGAGTGGCAGCAAACCAACTCACTCATCAGCAACTACGATAACAATAAGGGCGATAAAGGTAACGTGCAAAAGATAGACAAGATCAACACCAACCAGCACTTCTTTTTTGCACGTTACGCCGCAGATATTTATAAACGCCTGCACGCCGAGGCGGCGCTCAGCCTGAATTACTATCATTATAAATTCAGGAACACTGCACCGCTAAACGAGGCTGACTTTACCAACCGCGATTTTACGCCGCAACTGATGCCGAGGTTCGCATTATCCTACCAGCTCACCAACGATTTTATATGGCGCGCATCGGTCAGCCGTGGTTACTCTACCCCTACCACTGCCGAGGTGAGGCCGACGGATAATATAGTAAACACAGGGTTGCAAGCACAATTTGGTTGGAACTATGAAACCGGTTTCCGCCTGCGGAATAAAGATGAAAGCATGTTACTGGACGCATCCGTATTTTATTACCGAATCAACAATGCCATTGTTCGCCAGTTAAACCCTAACGAAACGGAGTATTACGTAAACGCAGGCGGCACCAAACAGCCGGGTTTCGAGCTGGCTTTTACCGATTGGCTCATTCGCCAAAACAATACGCATTTTATACGCGGCCTGCAATTTAACACCTCGTTAAGCATCAGCAGGTTCAACTTTAGGGATTATAATGTGGCTGGGAATAATTACTCGGGTAATAAACTTACCGGCGTACCACGCGAAGTTGTGGTATCGTCGTTGCAGGTACTGCTCCCGCAGGGCCTGTCGGTTTTTGTGCAGCATAACTATACTTCTAAAATACCCTTGAACGATGCCAACACCGTTTACGTGGGCAAATATCACCTGTTACAGGCAAAAGCATCGTGGCAGCACCAACTTGGCAAAACCAGGCTGGAGATTTATGCCGGTGCCGATAATCTCCTGAACGAAAAATACAGCCTCGGGAATGATCTCAACGCCATTGGCAACCGGTATTACAACCCTGCTGCCCCAAGGAGCTATTATGCGGGATTAGGTATTTCTCTGTAAAAAGGGAGCAACCGGTTAACATAAAGGTGTTCACTCCTGTTTTTTAATTTCATTGAGCCATTTTATTTAATTTATTGATAATAAATAGATTACAAAAATTAATTAAGGAACAGGGGTGCTCCAAAGTGTTTCTCCAAAAACTATAAAATACTGATAATCAATGATTTTTTAAAATAAGTGTTCCACATTTAAATGTGGAACACCTCTGAAAGTATAGTAATCTGAGATGGTGCTAACCCCTATGAACCATCAACAAAAATTCATTAGATTTATACCAAATCTCAGTCTCATCATGAAATTAAAAACCTTTATCCTTTCGGCGGTTATTGTTGCAGCTGCCTGCATTTCTGCCTGTGTAAGCCCTGCGGCGAAACAGTACGAAGAACCCGCTTTGAGCGATTATTTTAGAGATACTACCTCCGGCGTAAAAAACGGCGGGGTGCAAATGGTGAGCATCAATACCCCAAAAGGCAAATTCAAGGTATGGACTAAAAAACTGGGCAACAGCCCCACCATGAAAATATTGCTGCTTAACGGCGGCCCCGGCGCCACGCACGAATATTTTGAGTGCATGGAAAGCTTTCTGCCCGGCAAAGGAATTGAACTGATCTACTACGACCAGTTAGGTTGCGGAAACTCTGATAACCCTAAAGATACCACTATGTGGAGCCTGCCTCGTTATGTGGAAGAAGTGGAGCAGGTACGGCAAGCCCTGCATTTGGATAAGGACAATTTTTATTTGCTGGGCCACTCCTGGGGTGGCATTTTGGCTACCGAATACGCTTTAAAATACCAGGCGCATTTAAAAGGCCTTATCATCTCCAATATGATGGTAAGTTGCCCCGATTATGGCAAATATTCGGAGGTTTTAGCTAAACGGCTCGACCCAAAAGTATTAGCCCAGATCCGCGGTATTGAAGCAAAAAAAGACTATGCAAACCCTAATTATATGGGCCTGCTGCAACCCAATTTTTATGAAAAGCACATCCTCAGAATGCCAAGCGCCGAGTGGCCTGAACCTGTAACCCGCTCTCTCGGAAAAATGAACCAGTCGTTATATGTAACCATGCAGGGACCAAGCGAATTCGGTATTGCCGGCAACCTGGTGAACTGGGATCGTAAAAAGGAGATCAAAAGCTTATCTGTACCTACGCTGAGCATCGGTGCCCAATACGATACCATGGACCCAAAGCACATGGAATGGATAGCCACCCAGGTGCAAAACGGCAGCTACCTGTATTGCGAAAAAGGCAGCCACATGGCCATGTACGATGATCAGCGCACCTACATGCGCGGCCTTGTCAGATTTATAAAAGCCGTAAATGCGGGAGAGAAAAAAGTAGATTAGTTGATAGATCATGGTTAGGAAGTTAGTTCGTACTGCCGTCCTATCTTTCTATTATCTATGAACTATCACCCATGAACCAATCTAAATTGCAGGCTTGGGGTTAGTAGCAGGTCCTTCGGCCATGTTACCGCCTCGCCCTTTTGAGTCAAAGGCCCTGAATTTCACCAGCCCTTTTGCGTCTACCGGGCTGTTGTAAAGCTTGCTTTTGGCAGTCGGTTCGGTACCATCCGTGGTGTACCTAATGACGAGGCCGGGGTATTGAATATTACTCAGGTATTTACCATCCTCTAACACAACACCCGGTTTTGGGATGCGGAAACTGTAACCGCCGTTATAATAAGCCAGCCTCGGCAATTCGCGCTTACCGAGGATGTTCAGAAATTTACTCCAGTCCTCATTATATAAAATACGGGATTTAGCGGTATCTCGTTCTGTCGTCCAGGATGGGTCCTTTGCCCAGGCACGTTCCGCAAGGCCAATCAGTTTTGGGAAGATCATATAATCCATTCGTTCGGCGGTTTTTACGGTTTCGCCCCATAAGGCACCCTGCAGGCCGATGATGTTTTCTTTACCATATTCGGTAAGGCGTTGTTTACCCACAAACAGGTTCCGGTTAATGGCGATGCCGTTTTTATCTACGTCGGCATTTTTAAAGTAATCGTACGGGATAAATGAGAAGAATTTATCTATCCCCAAATAAGCGCCCCAATAGTATCCCGGCTCGTCGAAAGACTTGTAGTTGGCCATATCAAAATACAGGTTTGTAACGCATGTAAGCACTACTTTGTAACCGCCGTTTGCCAGTTTGTAAGCAAGGTCTTCCTGCCCGTCGCCCAGTACATTGTTCCAAACATCCACCTGCATCCCTTCGTTTACGAACTGCGGGTTGGGTACGTAGGTGGCATGCCCGTCTACATTGGTTTTGCGCAGAGCCATTTCTTCCCACCCGGAAAGTTTGATGTTACGTTTCTTCAAAATATCGTTCACCCTGCCGTAGAAGTAATACCAAAGGTCGCCTGTACCCTGTATCTCGGGATGAGTGGCTTTTAAAGTTAGGTAAGCCGGAGATTTTTCCCATACATGTGCAGGCACCTCGTCGCCACCAAAATGGATAGCGGGCAGGGGCGCGTTAGCCTCTTTGTACATATTCACCAGGTCACCGACCACGGTCTCAATATAGTTATAGGTAGACGGCAGCGATACATCGATCACGTTATCATTCCAGTACTGTACCGAGCGGTAATCCGATTTATCGTTCAGGTCGCGCAGCAAATTATGCTCTGCGCCGGCTTTATCACCAGCAGCCAATAAACGCTCGTATCGGGCATCCATCGCTTTGATAGACGCACGGGCATGGCCTGGCGTTTCAATTTCGGGGATAACGGTTACGTGGCGTTCGTTAGCGTATTTTAAGATCTCGATATAATCGGCCTTGGTATAAAAACCGGTACCGGCAGTGTTGCTAAAATCGGGACCGGAACCATGTGAGGCAGGCAGGTTGGTTTTACTATCCAGCGAGTGGCCTCGTTTAGAGCCAAGGGTAGTAAGTTCTGGGAGCGATGGGATCTCAATTCGCCAGCCCTCATCATCTGTAAGGTGCATGTGCAGGGTGTTCAGTTTATAAACCGCCATCAGGTTTATCAGTTTTAATACCTGTTGTTTACTTTGGAAGTTACGGGCCACATCCAGCATTACCGCACGGTACGGGAAGCGGGGCGCGTCTTTTACTTCAACGCAAGGGATAAGAATTGATGACTGTACTTTATTTGTGACAGGAATAAGCATTTTAAACGACTGGATGCCGTAAAATATACCAGCTGATGTTGAGGCAACTATTTGTACTCCCGATGGTTGAACGCTTAACTCGTATCCTTCAACACTCAAGCCGGTTTTATATCCGATAGTTATCGACTTTAGGCCTTTTGATTTCGAACTGTTGTGAAACTTATCTCCAATTAAATTTTCTAAATATGCAAGCAGCTGTCCGTATTCTTTGTCGAATTTATGATCGACAGATACTCCGGGCATTACGCCTTTATCTAAATTAAAAAAGCCACCTAAATTTTCCTGGTAGTTTACAGGCGTTGGGATTATTTTCTGCAAACCGGCAACCGGGATATCCAATATAGTTTTGTTCTGGTTATACAATATCTCCGGAGTTATTAAACCCTGGTAAGTAGGGTTATAAGGCTTAACCGTAAACTCGCCAAGGGCGTAGCCTTTTGCAGGTTCGTTATCCCAAACCAGGTACGGGCCTTCAATGGCATCAGTGAAATTCACCACCGGCGATTCACAAACATATTCAATACGGCCACTTTCACCGGGCTTTATCTCCGGGAATTTGGCAGTTGGTGTAATGCTGTATAAGTCGCCATTTATTGGAGTTATGGTAGCATTGCCGGTGGTTGCATTAGGCAAAAAATTACGCGAAGAGTTAAAGTAGACTTTCCAACCCGAAGCAGGTAAAGCCGTTTTGCCTTTGTTGGTGATCACCAACGCGGTAAGCGCCTGCCCTTTATTTTGATAGTTATTATCAACTACTTCCCAGCTGATGTGCAGGTTTTGCGGATCAAGTTTTGGCTCTTCGCGGGTAAGGGCAAACGAATTTACACTGGTAACGGCAACAATAAATAGTAGGATAAAACGACGCATGGCAATTATATTAGGTTGAGAACCGTAAATATAATTAAAATATCGATTTATAATGTTGGCTATACTTCTTAAAATATTTTTTAAAGTGTGAATTTTATCCAGCCCTCACCCTCATAACCAAAGATGAATTGTTTTGGATGGATGATCTCTGCTAATATTTCTACCGAATCTACAATGCGGGGGCCGGGACGGTTAAAGTATTGGTTACCATCGGCAATGTAAACGCGGTTGTTTTTTACAGCCTTCATTTCACCGAAGCCAGGCAACTGCAGCAGCACGTCTATTTCGCGCATGGTGCGTTCAATGGAAAAGCCGCAAGGCATCAGTATCAGCACATCCGGGTTCTGCGCTTGTATATCTGCCCAGTTTACATAGGGCGAATGCTTGCCGGCTTGTGTGAGGATAGGCACGCCGCCAGCGATAGTAACCAGCTCGGGCACCCAATTACCGGATAACATCATCGGCTCCAGCCACTCTATACAGGCAACCGTAGGCTTATTTTCCATAAACTTTAGCTTATGGCGAATAATATCTACGCGTTCCTGCAGGCCTTCAATTAATTGCTCGCCTGCTTTGGCAACTTCGAGGGCTGCCGCAACGGTAGCGATATCGTTAAATATATCATCGAGGCTATTGGGTTGCAACGATATGATGGTGGCGGGTTTATCCAGGTAGTTTTCTAAAGCTTGCTCGACATCGGGCAGGGAAACCGCGCACACTTCACATTGCGCCTGGGTGATCACCACATCGGGTTGCAGCTCTTTTATCACCTCGCGGTTTACGGTATAAACCGATAGCGCATCGGCCAATATCTCCTTTACTTTCACATCAATATCGGCACTGCTTAAACCATCTGGAAAGTTAGCCTCCGAGCATACCGGCAGGGCCTTTACCTGTTCGGGGTGATCGCACTCATGAGAACGGCCAATTAGGCTATTTTCGAGGCCGAGCGCGCAAACAATTTCGGTAGCGGCGGGCAATAAGGATACTATTTTAGGAGCAGGCATAATATTCAGTTTGCAGCGGGCGGTTTGCTTTTGCTTTACCTTCCCATTCAAGGTGCAAATATGCGAAATAATGAGTTTGCATAATCCACAATCGTTCATATCTCCCATGGGGCTATCTCTTATTTTATTGCCCCGTAAAGTATTATCTTTGTCCCCGATGATATTCCTAACCTTACTTGCCGGGGTGATAGCCAATTTTATAGGCTATATACCGCCGGGTAATATAAACCTTACGCTTGTACAAATAACTATAAACCGCGGCATAAAACAGGCCCTGCAGTTTATCATCGCGTTCTCCTGCGTGGAGTTTTTCTTCACCTACGTGGTAATGCTGGGGGCCAAGTGGCTTTCAGAAGAAGTGAGGCTGGATACTATTATAGATTGGGTAATGGTAGTCCTGTTTGGCACATTGGCTGCTATCACCTGGCGTAACCGAAACACCCCGCCGAAAACTACTTACAGCCAGCACGCCAGCATTAAATACGGCATCCTATTAGGTTTTTTAAACCCCATGCAAATCCCATTTTGGATGGTAACCGGCACCTACCTTATTACCCACGAATGGATAGATGACAAACCGCTCGACCTGGTATTTTTCAGTGTTGGCTCGGCTATGGGTGCATTTATCGCGCTGTTTTTATATGCCAAATTTGCCAGCTACCTGCAAAAGAAATTCGCGCTGAGCACCAAAATTATAGATACCAGTATCGCCATACTTTTCTTCGGCTTTGCACTGTACCACGTTTTTAAACAGATCTATCTGGTGTTTTTCAAGCATCATTAGGAGGCGAGCCCCTAACCCCCTGAAGGGGGAACAGAAGTTTGCAAACGGAGTAAAAGAGTGTTTTCAAAAACTCCCCCTTCAGGGGGTTGGGCGCCCCGGCTTCGAACTGATATTCCAGATCTTCTCCGCTTTGCGCCCTATCAGCCAAAACGATAGTGCGAGGATAGAAAAGAACAGTGTTTTGTTAGTACCATCCCAAAAGTACTCGAAGTATTTGGTGTAGAGGAATATAATGAGGAAGGTAATGCCAAACTCCCGGGCAATTACATCTTTACTTTTTAAGCCGTAAAACAGGAAGCCACCAGCTACTGTCGCCGATATAATGCCCCAATAAAACAGGCTGATCTGTTTGATGGTCCACCAAGCATCCAGGCTACCATAATTGCCAAAGATGCTCAGCAGCCAAAGCGACATAAACAGGTACAGCATACCAACTACATAGGTAAGTTCCCAAAAAAAGCTGAACCATTTTTTGTTTTTAAGGAAGTAACAGGCGGTTACCGACAATAACCCAAAAAGCACGAAACGCATTGGATAGTTCATGCCTAAAAAGTAAAACGTCCAATTGGTTTGGTAGCCTGTTTCGGTACCGAACCAGCTCCCCAGCGATACCAGCGCGAAAAGCCATATCAACCGCGAACCCATTCGCCATGCTAAAAAACCATAAATAAATACCGATACTAAAAACAAAAGTGAATAGTGCCCCGAATGATTATCGAAGGTTTTGCCAAGGTAGGCAATGCTGCAAGCAGTAGATAACACGCCGGTAAAAATAACTGCTTCGTTACTGAAAATCTTTTCGGGGTGCAATTTTTCGCGTTTGCGGCCGAGGTAAAACAGCCCCACAGCCAGGGCTGCCGAGAGGATAGCGATAACAATATCAGGCGTATCGTACAGGTTTTTTATCCAGTTGATAACCGCGTCATCCACAATAAGCGAACCTACAGCCACCACCCCGCAGATGAGCGCTACCCAAAAAGAATATTTGGCCAGCCGCATCCAGTCGAAACCCTTTACCTCGTAAGAAGTGCGAAGTTTTTCCGCTTGTTCGGCGTCAACTAAATGGTGTTTTTCCCAATGGGAGATGGTATTGTTTAAAAATTCACTTTCCTGCCTGTCGAGGTTAAGTTTAGCCATACCGCACGTTACGCCAATTTTAGATTAGAGCGATACGAATTAAATTAATTAACGCGATATTATCAAGTGGGTATTTAACCTTGTCTTAAAACCATAGTGATAAGAGAATAAGGACGGTTAGGTGTTAAACTGGGGATTATCCAACACTAACAACGCCAGCACATCCTCTTTATCTTTGCCTAACTGCACCACTAATTCATCCAATGATGCAAAGCGGATGTCCTCGCGCACAAAGTGCAAAAATTCCATGCGCAATTGTTTATTGTAGATATCGGCGTTAAAATCGAAGATATTTACCTCGATGTTCCTCGTCATGCCGTTAACGGTTGGGCGGTGGCCAATGTATGCCATACCGTTGTATTCCTTCCCTTCTACCTTCACTCTTACCGCGTAGATCCCGTCTGATGGGATCAGCTTGTATCTTTCCTCCAGCATGAGGTTGGCGGTAGGATAACCCAACTGCCGGCCCAACTGGTCGCCACGGATAACTTTACCGGTAATAAAAAACGGATAGCCCAGACATTCGTTAGCGATGTCTATCTGCCCATCCAGCAAAGCCGTACGGATACGGGTAGAACTGATGGCAACATCATTAATATCCTGTTCGGGAATCTCCAGCACTTCAAACCCATATTGAGTGGCTAACCTCAGGAGGTCTTCCAGCCCACCTTTACGATCTTTACCAAAACGGTGATCGTAGCCTATTACAATTGTTTTTATACCGATCTTCTTCACCAATATATCGCGAATATATTCCTCAGCAGACTGGTTGCTAAAATCGCGCGAAAACGGGGTGATGATCAAATGGTCTACACCCAATTGCTCCATCAGTTCGGCCTTTTCAGCAATGGTGGTAATGAGTTTGATGTTCTCGTCTTCGGGATGCAAGATCATCCGCGGATGCGGAAAGAAAGTTAAAATAACTGTTTCACCACCCGCAGCTTCGGCCAATTCTTTTAAACGAGCTATAATTTTACGGTGCCCGATATGCACGCCATCAAAAGTACCGATGGTAACCACGGCGTTTTCTAAGGGCGTAAATTCATCTATGTGATGATATATCTTCATTTTTAAGGATTCCTCAAAGGTAAACGTTGAAAGTACAACGAAGAAAGCTTTTTTATTATTGAACTAAATTATTGACCCGCAACTGATGCATCATCCGCGGATCCAACGCTCTTCAAATCCCTAATAGTATTCACCAACTCCAACACTTCGTGCGCATCTTCTATACGGTAATTGCCGCTACGGGTTCTGCGCAGGCGCGAGAGGTAGGCACCATTATTTAACGCCGCGCCAAAATCGTTCACCAACGAGCGGATGTACGTCCCTTTGCTGCATACTACCCTAAAGTCTACTTCGGGTAGTTCTATCCGGGTTAGCTCAAATTCGGTAATGGTTACGTTACGCAGGCGCAGTTCCACCTCTTCTCCACGGCGGGCCTTTTCGTACAGGCGTTCGCCATCAATTTTTATGGCCGAATGGGCAGGTGGGTATTGCTGAATATCGCCCGTGAACTGCGCGCAATTGGCCTTTATTTGATCTTCGGTAAGGTGGCTTATTTCAAATTTCTGTTCGGGCTCACTTTCCAGGTCATAAGTCGGGGTGGTAGCGCCCAGCACCATGGTGCCTGTGTATTCTTTTTCTTCGGCCTGAAAGGTATCTATCTGCTTGGTCATTTTACCGGTGCAGATGATGAGCAGCCCCGTTGCCAGCGGATCGAGCGTACCCGCATGGCCAACTTTTAACTTCAGCGGCTTAAAGGCATTGCGGATCTTGCCAACCACATCAAAGCTTGTCCACTTGTAGGGTTTGTTTACCAGCAACAGTTGTCCGTCGGCAAAGTCCTGAATATTGGTGAAAGTAGTAGTGCTCAAAATTATTTTTTAAGCGGCAAAGGTAAAGATTTTACAGATGGCATTCTATTCTACTATGCAGCCCCCTGTCTGAATCAGAATTCACAGAATTTTAGAATGAACAGAATTCGATAACCGTCATTGCGGTAATTCGGTCACTTTATTTTATTCTGAAAATTTTCTAATTCTGTAAATTCTGATTCAGGCACCTTACAAACAAAAATAGCGATGGCTTTCAGCACATCGCTATCCTGCATAACAATAGTGTATCTTATAAAATCTGCAGGTTATGCCCACTTAAATAAAGACCTATAATAACCCCTCCTACTAAAATACGGTACCAGCCGAATAGTTGGAAGCCACGTTTCTCTAAAAAGGTGATGAATGTTTTAATGGCTAATAAAGCCACAATAAAGGCTATAACGTTACCGATAGCTAAAAGCTTTATTTCTTCGCCGGTAAAAACGTGACCGTCTTTAATAAAGTCATATAATTTTTTGGCGGTTGCGGCAAACATGGTGGGCACTGCTAAAAAGAACGAAAATTCTGCGGCTGCCTTGCGGGTAAGTTTCTGCGACATACCGCCTACAATAGTTGCAGCAGAGCGCGAAGTGCCCGGAATCATAGATAAGCACTGGAAGAAACCGATCTTAAGCGCGGTAAGATAGCTGATCTCTTTTTCTTCTTTAACGTCGGGCTTGTTAAACCATTTATCAACAAACAATAAAATAACGCCTCCAATAAACAGGGTGATACCTACTGTTAGAGCGCTTTCCATCAATTCGTCAATTTTTTTACTGAATAGCAACCCGAACACTGCTGCGGGAAGAAAGGCTACAAATAATTTGTAGTAAAAATCGAGGGTTTGGAAAAAGCGTTTCCAGTATAAAACGACTACCGATAGGATAGCGCCCAACTGGATAGCAACGGTAAATAGCTTAACAAAATCGTCGCTTTGGATGCCCATCACCGACGAGGCGATGATCATGTGCCCGGTGGAAGATATAGGCAAAAATTCGGTGATGCCCTCAATGATGGCAAGCACAATTACATGAATAATATTCATTAGTTAGCTGCTGTCTTTTTTAGGATCGCGTAAAAACCTAAACCAAAGCCCGCCAATACAACTATTGGTGCAATTACAATTTTTGTAGTGCTGTAAATATCGGTGGTGCCGCTCATTAGCACAAAACCCAAAGTTACTACAGCAATGCTGATAATTAACCAGCGATAATTTTCTTTACCGAACACAAACTGGGCCGGGGTAGTGGTCTGCAGTGATGCTGGTTTGGGAGCTGTTTTAACCGGACCGGCCGGTTTTGATTGCAATGCCATATATTTTAATTGTTGAATTGTGATTTATGATTTAGAAGTGCCTCAACACTCCCAATGAACTATTGAACCAATGAGCCAATGAACTATCTGTACAGATCGTATATTTTTAAACGTAAAAACTTGTTTACCGCCAGGAAAGTGCTCACGGCAGACATGATAACCCCAATGCCAATAACACCTAAAAACACGATGCCGAACTCGGTGTAGTTACGCAGGATCACCAGGTCGGGTATTTGCTGGTAGGCCAGGTAAAGGGTGCCTATCAGTATCAACACAGCAATTAAGCCGCCTAATAAGCCGTGCCAGATGCCATACAACAAAAACGGCTTACGAATAAAGCCCTTGGTTGCCCCTACTAACTGCATAGACTTGATGAGAAACCTTTGCGAGTAGATAGCCAGCCTGATGGTATTATTAATAAGCGCCACCGATAGTACCACAAATATGGCCGCGAAAGCGAGTATCACCAATATGATGGATTTCAGATTTTGGTTCATTTGGTCAACCAATGATTGCTGGTACTTCACCTCTTTCACCAGTGGGTTCTTCATCAGTTCGGCCTTAAATTTATCGATGCCTGCATTATTGGCGTAATCGGCTTTCAGATACACATCCAGCGATTGCGAAAGGGGGTTATACCCCAGGAATTTCACGAAATCTTCACCAAGGTCCTTTTGCAAATTACGGGCGGCAAGCTCTTTACTTACGTATTGCGTTTGCTTAACCATTGGGTTGCCATCCAACTGTTTTTGAAACTGCAGCACGTCTGTTTCGTGGGCGGCATCGTCCATAAAAATATTAAGCACAATGTTTTCTTTTACGTAACGCGACAGGTTGTTTGCCTTCACCAAGATCAGCCCCAATAGCCCTATCATCAATAAAACCATAGCAATACCAAAAACGGTAGATATATATATCGTTTTGGTCTTTTTTGCCGATTCGCTTGCTTCAAATTCTTCCATGTGCCTTCCTTAGATATGAGATTTAAGATGTGAGATACGAGATAACGCGTATGCACATCAATTCTTATAGTTTGCGAAAATAACAAACCTGCCCTAAAGGTAAAAGTTTATGCGGGATAATTAACAATAATTAACGGACACTAACACGATTAAGGGATTTAAGGATTGAGCAGAATTTTGAATCTCAGCCTAAAACCATTCTCAACTCACCAATCAACCATTCACATTATGGCGTTGCCTTCGGCCCGTGCTATCCGCTCCAACTCCTCATTCCACAGTGCCGATAGGAGCGCTGCTCCATTCCGGGGTTTCCACTCTTATCAAACGCGGAAATCGTATAAAACAGGCCATCCGGCAATAAACAAATTAAAGTGCTGCCTGTTATCTCATCATGACAACTCCAGCAAACGACCACGATAAACCATCTCCATCAGATACGCCTACTCAAAGGCCAAATGACGAAGGGCATAAAAGCGTTGTAAAGAACCGCGATAAAGAGTATAATGCCGATGAGCCTCAACAGGAAAACTTGGCAAAAAGGTACGAGAACGAGGAACAACCTGTAAAATCGGTAAACGACGCGCCAAAGAAAAACCAGCCCGACGCATCTGACGACGACGAACGCAGGCTGGAATCGAAATAGCGCTTAAATTGGCTTGGCTATCCCCGCCGAGTTGAATTGCAGATCGTACAGTTTGCGGTAGTAGCCGTTCTCAATCCGCAGCAGTTCCTGGTGGGTACCGCTTTCCATAATCTCGCCATGATCTAAAACGATGATCTTATCGGCATTTTGTATGGTAGATAAGCGATGGGCTATTACAATGGCCGTGCGCCCCTGCATCAGTTTATTAATGGCTGTTTGTATCAGCAATTCGGTTTCGGTATCTACCGATGAAGTGGCCTCATCCAAAACCAATATAGCCGGGTTATAAACCAGCGCGCGAATGAACGAGATCAACTGCGCCTGCCCTGCAGATAGAGTTGCACCACGCTCCATTACGTTATAATCATAACCGCCGGGTAAGCGTTCAATAAATTCATGTGCGCCAACGTCCTTTGCTGCCGCGATGATCTCCTCGCGCGTTATTTCGGTGTTATTGAGGCTGATGTTGTTGCCAATGGTGTCAGTAAACAAAAACACATCTTGTATCACCGTAGCTATTTTGGAACGCAGGTAATCTACCTTGTATTCACGAATGTCGTGCCCATCCACCGTTACTGTACCTTTACCTATATCATAAAAACGGTTGAGGATGTTAATGGTTGATGATTTACCCGCGCCGGTTGCCCCTACCAAAGCCAGCGTTTCGCCGGGCTTAATGTGGAAGTTGATGTTTTTAAGTACCCAGTTCTCATCGTTATACGCAAACCAAACATCTTTAAATTCTATATCGCCTTGTAAGGCCGGCGGAGCAAGTTTGCCATCGTCAGTAGCCACCTCGTCGGTATCCAGCACTTTGAATATCCTGTCGGCTCCTACCATCCCCATTTGCAGCGTGTTGAATTTATCCGCCAGCTGCCTAATAGGGCGAAACAGCATATTCAGCAACACAATAAAACTGGTGATTAGCCCCGGCGTAATGCCGCCTTGAGATGCCGATATGGCATGCATTTGCTGGTCGTTCAGGATCCTTTTGCAGCCGTACCAAACCAGCAGCGCCATACAAACCGCAAACAAAATTTCTACCACCGGGAAAAAGATGGAGTAATACCAGTTAGAACGGATGTTGGCATCGCGATATTTAAGGTTCACAGCCTTAAACTTGCGCATCTCCTGCTCCTCGCGGGAGAAGTACTGGATAATGCTGATCCCGCTGATATGCTCCGCAAGGAAGGTATTCAATTGCGCCACTTGTGTACGCACTTCCTGGAAGGAGGATTTGATAGCTTCCTTAAACACATAGGTAGATGCAAACAAGAACGGCATCGGAATGAGGGTAATGAGCGCCAGTTTCCAGTCCTGCCAAAGCATATATCCAATAACCGCGAACACCAGCAGCATATCGCCCATGATAGAGATCAGCCCCTCAGAAAAAATATCGGCAATAGTTTCCAGATCTGATACCGTACGGGTTATCAGCATGCCGATAGGTGTACGGTCGAAATACTTTAGGCGCAGGCTCGTGATGTGGTTAAAAACATCCTTCCGCAGATCGCGAATTACAG
Organism: Mucilaginibacter gilvus; assembly: GCF_004054195.1. Classification (GTDB taxonomy): domain Bacteria; phylum Bacteroidota; class Bacteroidia; order Sphingobacteriales; family Sphingobacteriaceae; genus Mucilaginibacter; species Mucilaginibacter gilvus. The sequence goes on from NZ_SBIW01000002.1 coordinate 260,586, forward strand.
ATTGGCCCAAAGAGTTGGTTAAATAAGTTTGGTAATACTGCGCAATGGTTTGGACGATGAGCTGGCCAACCATCAGCTCCACCATAAATACCAGCCCATGGTAGTCATTAGTGAGGATATATTTATCCAGCGTGCGCTGAATAAGGATAGGCTGGATCAAAGCTATAACAGCCAGGAAAATAGTTAAGAAGCCAGCGATCACGAAAACCGACCTGTACGGTGTTACATAATGCATAATGCGCTTAAGCAAATGCCAATCGAAAGCCTTACCGGTAACGCTGCCCCCCCCGCCCCCTGAAGGGGGAGCTTTTGAAGTGGTTTCTTTATTTTCTTTTGCCATCTACCTATCTAAACCAACCCCGATTAAAGGGTATGGATATTTTATCTCTGTTAAATATAATCCACATGCAGGTACGCTGGTGCCCGCCTTGCTGCGATTTTTGCTTTGGATAATATCGTGGATACCCTCGGGCAGCATTTCACCTTTGCCTACCGATAACAGCGTGCCTACAATTGCCCTCACCATATTACGTAAAAAACGGTCGGCAGATATTTTAAATACAATGCCTTTTTCAGTTTGTTCCCATTTCGCTTTTACAATTTTACAATTATTGGTTTTAACCTGCGTATTTGATTTACTGAAACAGCTAAAATCTGAATATTCCATGATAATTGCCGCAGCCTGGTTCATCAGTTCCAGGTTTGGCCTATCGCGCAGCAACCACGAATATCCATGTAAAAACGGGTACTTTTCAAAGTGGATATGATATTCGTAACTGCGTAAAGTGGCATCAAAGCGGGCGTGCGCTTCGGGATAAACGGCGATAATATTCTTAATTGCGATGTCGTGCGGAAGCAGGGCATTGAGGCTTCTTTTGTCCATGGTCCATGGTCGATGGTCTATGGACTCCACATCTATATGCGCAAAATATTCTTTTGCATGTACGCCAGTGTCCGTTCTACCGCAACCAGTCGTTTCTATTGGCTGGCGCAATAAAGTGCTTAATGCTTTGTTCAGTAATTCCTGTACGCTTACGGCGTTTTGCTGTACCTGCCAACCGTGGTATTTGGTACCATCATAAGCGAGTTCGATAAAATAGCGTTGGGTATTTGCCACATGGCAAAGGTAAGTTTTGTAGCGATGTTGCAAGCGTTAAAAATGTTGCAAATGTTTGAATTTATAAGCGGGCTATATCTATTATATTTGCCAGTAGTTTTAATATTACAAACTGTTAAACATTAAACACAAAATGCTACAACGAATACAAAGTATCTATCTCCTGGCCGCTTCCATCGTAATGTTCGGGCTTTTCCTGTTCCCGCTGGCGCACAATATTTATGTAGACGGCAAACTCGTTAATGTAAGCGTAACCGGCGTTTACGAAATAGTTAACGGACAAGACAAACTATTAGAAACTTTTACCGCCCTAACAGTTGCCACCGCTATTATCGGGCTCGTGCCATTGGCCGTTATTTTTATGTATAAAAACCGCAAGAAGCAAATAAATTTCTGCTATATAGCCATACTGGCTTTAATAGGTTACAGCTTCTGGATGGCGCAGACCGTTAAAAAAGTAGTGGGTGCTATTACCCTTGAATATAAGAATATGGGCGTTGGTTTGTTCCTCACTTCACTCAGTATTATCCTTATCATTTTTGCTTTTAAAGCGATACAGAGGGATGAAAAGTTGGTGAAATCGGCAGATAGGTTGAGGTAATTTCGGATTCAAACATATATAACAGAGAAAGCCTCCCAATTGGAAGGCTTTCTCTGTTTACAAAATTTATTAAATCGTAAGTTCTAAAATTATGCTTCTGCCAAACTTTCACCTGTTACCGTTGCTTTTATTTTCACTTCCAGTTCTTCCATCAGTTCCGGGTTATCCAATATCAGTTGTTTAACGGCATCACGGCCCTGGCCAAGGCGGGTATCGCCATAGCTAAACCATGAGCCTGCTTTTTTGATGATATTGTATTCTACACCAAGGTCTATGATCTCACCTGCTTTGGAAATACCTTCACCAAACATGATATCAAACTCAGCAATACGGAATGGAGGGGCCACTTTGTTCTTTACAATTTTCACCTTAACACGGTTACCAGATACCTCGTCACTATCTTTAATTTGTGATATACGGCGTACATCCAAACGTACCGAAGCGTAGAATTTTAAGGCGTTACCACCGGTAGTAGTCTCGGGGTTACCAAACATCACACCAATTTTATCGCGCAACTGGTTGATGAAAATGCAGCAGCACCCTGTTTTGCTAATGGTACCGGTTAGCTTACGCAATGCCTGCGACATTAACCTTGCATGTAAACCCATTTTAGAATCGCCCATTTCGCCTTCAATTTCGGCTTTGGGTACTAATGCGGCAACAGAGTCAATTACTAATATATCGATGGCACCCGAACGAATCAGGTTATCGGCAATTTCAAGCGCTTGCTCACCATTATCCGGTTGAGAGATCAGCAGGTTCTCTACGTCTACACCCAGCTTTTTAGCATAAAACCTATCAAAGGCGTGCTCCGCATCAATAAAAGCCGCGATGCCACCCTTCTTTTGCGATTCGGCAATGGCATGTATGGCCAGGGTAGTTTTACCTGACGATTCCGGGCCGTATATTTCTATTACCCTGCCTTTTGGCAAACCACCTACACCCAAAGCGATATCAAGACCCAGCGAACCGGTTGATATTACTTCTGTTGGCTCAATGGCTTGTTCGCCCAACTTCATGATAGTGCCTTTCCCGTAAGATTTTTCCAGCTTATCAAGGGTAAGCTGCAGTGCCTTCATTTTATCTGTATTGCTCATCTCTATTTTTTTCGTGAAACAAATGTAAATAACATATTTATTATTTGCTAATTTTTTTAGTAATTATTTTAATTGTGAAATCGCCTTATTATCAAGGAGTGGCGGATGAAGTTAACTAACCAGCGACTACTAATCAAATATCTTTATCAACACTACGCTTCACCAACTCCTTCACTATCGCCTTCTGCACTTTCTTCTTTTTAGCATCTTTTGCCTTTCGGAATTTTAAAGCCTCGGCTTTTAAAAGCGCCGTTTCGGTGTTTTGCTGCGCGTAATATTTGCAGAACCAGGTAAGCGGACAAATCTCGCATTTAGGTGTGCGGGCCACGCAAATGTAGCGCCCGTGCAATATCAGCCAGTGATGCGCTATGGCCAGTGTATTTTCGGGCAGGTTTTTCACCAGCTGCTTTTCAACTGCTAAGGGCGTACTGGCACGCACAAGCCCCAACCGGTTGGCAACCCTAAAAACGTGGGTATCCACGGCAATAGCAGGGGCATCAAAAACTACCGAAGCAATTACATTAGCTGTTTTGCGACCAACGCCGGGCATTTTCTGCAGGTCGTCCAGATCAGAAGGCACCTCGCCGCCGAAAACTTCCGTCAGCATTTTGCCCATGCCTGCCAGGTGCTTAGCCTTATTATTAGGGTAACTCACACTGCGGATGTAGGTGAAGATCTCGTCGGCATCAGAAGCAGCCAAAGCGGCAGCATCCGGGAAACGTTCAAAAAGCGCGGGGGTAACCTGGTTGATGCGTTTATCGGTACACTGAGCCGATAAGATCACGGCTACCAACAATTGGTATGGGCTGTTATAATGCAATTCGGTAACTGCATTGGGCTGATTCTTGGAAAAATATTCAACGAAGTGGCGGTAGCGTTCGGCTTTTAGCATGTTAGTTCATTGGTTCGCTGGTTCATTAGTTCATTGGGTTGAACCGGCGATTACTTATGCAATTATATTAAACTCTGCACCAATGAACAACTGAACTAATGAACAATTGAACCAAAATAGAAAGGTTCATAAATCAAACGATCGGCCTTGCCAAAAGTATGATCTATGAACCAGTTTCGGGGGTGCGTAGTACTTAACGTAAACTCTTTGAGTAATCAAGTATCTGGTGGATGGTTTGCAATTTTGGCTTCTTTTTCAGAAGATCCAATTCGGCATGGATAGAGTGATAGAATATCACTGAGTCCGCATCCAGATTTTCAAGTGTTCCTGACTCTTTCATCTGAGTTTTGTTAGTGACCGCGTAGAAATTTGTTGTAAAGGTTTCACCCATAAGCTATCTTTTTGTTTAGATAAATAACGATGGTTAAAGACGAATATTTTATGAAGATGAAAATTAAATGAAATTTTTTTCACTTACTTAACCCGCTGATAATGTTTGCCTAAGCACACAGTCATTGTGTTTAACCGACACGTTTATTTTGTGCATTTTTATAACGCATTTGCGGAAAGGAAAATTGTAATTTAAGTGAAAAGAAAATTAAAAAGCGGAATTTATGGATAAACGCGATGTCGTTTTCGGCTAAAGCCACGTCAATCATTTTATTATTCCGGCCCATAAATGGGGCGCAATAATTGAAAAGAGTAAAATCGAATATAAGCATAATTGCCGTTGGCTTCAGCCAACGGACACCAAAAGGCACGAAAAAGGCTTTAGCCGAATAATCGACCAAAGCCTCAATATTTTCCAATTTTAACCCCTAATCAACCAGCGGCTAAACTAATTTTTCAAACTCAGTTCTTTCGTCTGCATCATTTTGCGCAGATTGTTCAATGCGTAGCGCATTCGGCCAAGGGCGGTATTGATGCTCACATCGGTAACGTCGGCAATTTCTTTAAAGCTCATATCGCCAAAGTGGCGCATAATTAATACTTCCTTTTGCTCAGAGGGCAGCAGTTGTATCAACGATTTTAAGTCTTTATGGGTTTGCTCGCGTACCAGCCGGTCTTCCGCGCTTTCATCGTAATTGCCCAGTACTTCAAAAATATCAAAGTCGTCGCCGTTGCTAACCATAGGCGCGCGTTTTTCACGACGGAAATGGTCTATCACCAGGTTATGCCCAATACGGGTTACCCATGGCAAAAACTTGCCCTCCTCGTTATACTTGCCGGCTTTTAGCGTATTAATTACCTTAATAAACGTATCCTGGAAAATATCTTCGGCCAAAGCTTCGTCTTTAACGAGCAGGTAAATAGAAGTGTAAATTTTTGATTGGTACCTCCGGATGAGCTCAACAAGTCCTGCTTCGTCACCGGCGATATATAGATGGATTAGATCCTGATCACTTTTCAATTGAAAATCCATAGAAAGCTACTAATAAACTAAATTAATTTTTTTGTCGTTATTAAAAGTAGAGTTCTGTCTATAGCGTTTCTTTTAGGGGTTAAAAAATGTTACCCTCAAATATAATAATCTTCAAAATAAAAACAAATATTTTTTAGAGAGGGCATTGTCATGCCTGCATCATAAAGTTTACATGTCAGTATATTGCAAGTATTCATTTATTCTTCCTACTATTCCTAAACCGGCTTGCAAAAAGCTAAATATTTTAGGATTTTTGCGGCAGAGCGGGTTATGGTTGATAGACCATGGTTCATAACTCTACAAAATAAATATCAGTTAATGGATTGGTTATTTAGCGTTTAGACTAAGGAATTAAATAAGGGTTTAGCCCGATAACTATTAAATTTCCGGAAGCATTCGCCATGAACTATGGTCCATCAACCATCAACTAAAAGAATGATCAAAGAAGCCGAAAAAGATCCGCAGAAACATATCATCATCAAAGGCGCACGGGTGCACAACCTCAAAAATATGGATGTGGCCATCCCCAAAAACAAGCTGGTGGTTATCACCGGCATGTCGGGCTCGGGCAAATCATCGCTCGCCTTTGATACCCTTTATGCCGAAGGACAGCGCAGGTATGTAGAAAGCCTGAGCAGTTATGCGCGCCAGTTTTTGGGCCGGATGAACAAACCGGATGTAGACTATATTAAAGGTATAGCCCCGGCTATAGCCATTGAGCAGAAAGTAATTACCAGTAATCCGCGCTCTACCGTGGGTACCAGTACCGAGATCTATGATTATCTCAAACTACTGTTCTCGCGCATAGGCAAAACCATATCGCCGGTATCGGGCGGTATAGTAAAAAAGGACAGCGTTACCGATGTGATCAACTTTATTATGGGTTTGCCTTTGGATACACAGGTAACCATCCTATGCCCACTGCACCCTCATAATAACCGCAGCCTTAAAGAAGAGCTTGCCGTGCTGATGCAAAAGGGGTTTATCCGCGTGGAGATAAACGGTGTAATGAACCGTATTGAAGCTTTATTAGAGGATGAAAGTCTGAACGCGAATTTATTGGCAGAAACCATTGACGAAATAGTGGCCGACGGGCCTAAGGCGAAAGCCAAGACCAAAAAACAAAAGGCAGAGGAAGCTATCCAGGCCGAAATTGACAGCCAGAATGCCGAAAGCCAGGTAACCGCCCACAACACGCAACTCTCCACTCATCAATTGCCGGTGCGCATCGTTATCGACCGGATCACCAGGAACGACGAGGAAGAAACCGTAAGCCGCCTGGGCGACAGTATCCAAACCGCGTTCTTTGAAGGTAAGGGCGATTGCTATGTGCGTTACCGCGAGCCTGAAAGCGATGTAGAGAACGAGCGCTTTTTTTGCGACCGTTTTGAACTGGACGATATTCGCTTTGAAGAACCCTCTCCAAACTTCTTTAGCTTTAACAACCCTTATGGGGCCTGCAAACGCTGCGAGGGGTATGGTAAGGTTATTGGTATAGACGAGGACCTCGTTATCCCCGATAAAAGTAAAACCGTATACGAAGGTGCTATTGCCCCCTGGCGCGGTGAAAAAATGCGCGAATGGAACGACAAGCTGGTAAAAAGCTCGCTGAAATTCGACTTCCCCATCCATCGCCAATACAACCAGCTTACCGAAGAGCAGCAGCAATTATTATGGACCGGTAACCAATATTTCCGCGGACTGAACGAGTTCTTTAAGGAAATGGAGGAGCAAACTTATAAGATACAGTACAGAGTTCTGCTGTCGAGATACCGGGGTAAAACCACCTGCCCGGAGTGTAAAGGCAGCCGTTTGCGCAAAGATGCGTCTTATGTTAAGGTAGATGGCAAATCCATTACCGACGTGGTGCTGATGCCTTTGGATACCGCGCTGACTTTCTTCAGCAGCTTAAACCTGAGCCCTACCGATGTTAAAATAGGGAAACGCTTATTGTTAGAAATAGTGAACCGCCTTCAGTTTTTAAATGATGTAGGGCTGAGTTATTTAACGCTTAACCGCTTGTCAAACACGCTATCCGGCGGAGAGTCGCAGCGTATCAACCTGGCAACCTCGTTGGGGAGTAGCCTGGTTGGTTCGATTTATGTACTGGATGAGCCAAGCATTGGCTTGCACCCACGTGATACACAACGTTTGGTTGGGGTATTAAAATCTCTGCGCGATGTAGGAAACACCGTTTTGGTGGTGGAGCACGAGGAAGAGATCATGAAAGCTGCCGACCATATCATCGATATCGGCCCCGAAGCTGGTACGCATGGCGGTAACCTTATCTTCACCGGCACTTACGAGCAAATTATTGTAGACGATAACAGCCTTACCGGTAAATACCTAAGCGGCCGCGAATCCATCGCTATTCCAGCTCAGCGCCGTAAATGGAACGATTATATTGAAATAAAAGGCGCGCGCGAAAACAACCTGAATAACGTGGATGCCAAATTCCCGCTGGGGGTACTTACCGTGGTTACGGGTGTATCCGGCTCGGGTAAAACCAGTTTGGTGAAACGTGTGCTTGCCCCTGCCCTGCAGAAAATATTGGGGAACTATAACGGCGAACAAACCGGCAGCTTCGACAGCATTGAGGGCGATTACGCCAAAATAGAACAGGTGGAACTGGTGGATCAAAACCCAATTGGCCGCTCATCTCGCTCTAACCCGGTTACCTATGTTAAAGCATGGGACGAGATTCGCAACCTATATGCAGCCCTACCGGTCGCTAAAGCAGCGGGATTAAAACCATCGGCATTCAGCTTTAATGTAGAGGGTGGCCGCTGCGATGTTTGCCAGGGCGAAGGCGAGGTGAAGATAGAGATGCAGTTTATGGCCGATATCTTTTTAACCTGCGAAGCCTGCGCCGGTAAACGCTTTAAACAGCATATACTGGATGTTACTTACAATGAAAAGAATGTATCTGAGGTGTTGGAGCTCACCATCGACGAAGCTTTGGAGTTCTTCAACAAAGAGCCTAAAATATTAGCCAAAATAAAACCATTAGTTGATGTTGGCTTGGGCTATGTGCAATTAGGCCAATCCAGCAATACTTTATCCGGCGGTGAAGCACAGCGTATTAAGCTGGCGTCTTTCCTGGTGAAGGGTAACAACACGCATAAAACGCTCTTTATTTTTGATGAGCCTACAACCGGGCTGCACTTTGCTGATATTAAAAAGCTGCTAAAATCATTCGACGCCCTGTTAGACCATGGCAATACCATTATTGTGATTGAACACAATATGGATGTGATAAAATGTGCCGATTGGGTCGTTGATATCGGTCCCGGAGGTGGTAACCGTGGCGGTAATGTAGTATTTGAAGGCGTTCCGGAGAATCTGATCAAAAAGGCTGATAGTTTTACCGGGGAATTTTTGAAGGAGAGGTTTTAGCCCCCCAGCCCACTGAAGGGGAGCAAAATTTTTGATAGCGATGGGGCAACCTGTCGCTATTTTTGTTTAATCACCACCTCCGCCGCATCCGCTGCAACCCGAGGAAGAGCATCCTGAACAGCCACTTCCGCAACCGCTGTGTACGCCATCGCCGCTGTGCCCGCCGTCGTGGCCTCCATGATGCGACGAGTCCATATCTCCACCACATCCGGCGGTACTGCAACCGCTGCCGCTGTTATCATTATTGTTCTTCCCTCTATTGGGGTTTGATTTCCATCTACGAACGTCGATAGCAACAAGTATTACTGCCCCTACCGCAATTAATGATGCCCAATAATCACCATCCGCCTGGATAAATACTGTGCAGGCAACAACCAGCATCAATAAGGTAAGCAACGCTACCGATAGCCGCGGCTTTTTAATCACCCAGTTGCGGCTCAGGTTCACCCGCCGAAAGTTGATATCTGAAAAGCGCTCATCGTTATCATGCCAGATATCCACTGGTGGCGCTATTCCAAATTTATCACGATAAAGCTTTTGCGATGTATTGTAGAACCCATCAAATTTATCCGCTTCTTTTACACCGCCTTTAGTTGGGTTGTGATGTATCTGTTTGCCGATAGTATCCCTGCACAGATCCACCCAGTACGAGCGGGTAAAGGTTAAATGCAGGTGCCATGCCTGGTCTACCGGGTCGGACGGGGTTACGCCCGTGTTGCTGATGCAGCACATAAAAATAAACTTTTTGTACTCGGCTATCACGCGGTGCGAGTACTCCAAACTCCAGCCGTTCTCCCTGGCCAGCCTGGCAGAAAATTGAAAGCCCGCATCCGGGTCATCAAGCCGGAACGCTTCAATTTTTTGCCATAATGTAATTTCTTCTTTCATCATTGTTGTATGTATAAATTAGCTAAAGCTAACGAGAAAGAAGATAACTAAAGTGTATTTAGTGTTAAGTAATTATTATTTATTTGGTTGTTAATATTAACACCAACTACATCTCTGGACAAGCAATAAAATGTCGTAAAAAACGCGAACTTATTTAGTCTTAATCATAATCGTCCCGCTCGTTACTTTTTCTTATAGGGAAACGGCAACTTCACCCGTATATCATTATCCTCGCCAGTTTTGTTAGTGTATTTTACTGCTTTCATCACACGCAGGGCTTCTTCATCGCAACCGTACCCCAGGCTTTTAATTACTTCCACATTTTTAGTGTTACCATCTTTATCTATCGTGAGTTGCACGGTTACAAAGCCGGTAATGTTATTCTCTTTCGCTTTGTCGGGGTAATTTAATTGGGCATAAATAGCTGCGGTACCGCCTACGGCTTCCACCGGCGATTCATGGCGCTCTTCCTGCACATAATACATACTGGCAGGGTTTGGTTTTTCGGCGGTTGGCACATGATAATCAATATTCCAGGTTTTAACGTAAAGCGCTAATGGCGGCAAGCCTATCTTTGCCCGGCGGATGTCTACATTTGGCTCATCCTCTATCGGGTATATTTTAACGCCATCCTTTGTCTCGTGCATTTGCGAGCCATACACCTGTTTTTCGCCCCTCCCCATTTTCACCCTATCGATCAATATCGCAAGCGATGTAGCACGAAATTCTCCTTTATTGGCGGCCCCCGTTAATAAAGGCAGATATTTCTCTTGCGCTTCCTGGTCGTTATGCTGTATCACCATAAAAGCTACCGACTGGTACTTCTCTCCCACCATGGTTTTACCGGGATAGCCGTATTGGGCAAATATCTTTTCTATTTTAGCCAGGTTGGCCCTATCCGCGACAGCTTGCTTATCCATGTTAGCCTTATCTAATTCCGGATTGTTCTTGCCGGCTTCCTGCATGGCCTTGCTGCGGTATTGCTGGTCGGATTGGTAAATGGTATCTAATTGGGCAATGAGTTTCTTGTTGGTTTGTGCCAGCAGGTTATTTGTAAATAGTAGCACAAAAGCGATAAATGCAAAAAGTTGGTAGAATTTCATTTATGTAGATAGGTGTGTTTTAGTTTAGATATCTGTGCTTTTTTAAAGTTACAACGAATTCTCAACAAAAAAGCCTCCCCAATTGGGAAGGCTTAAGTTTTATAAATTCGAAATTGAAAATTCGAAATTAAGAGGCCATTTGCCTGCGGATGATGTTTAGGGCACCGCCTGCTTTAAACCACTCAATTTGTTGTGCATTGTAGGTATGGTTAACCTGGAAGCTTTCGCTGGTGCCGTCTGCATGGTGCAATACCACGGTTAACTGGTGGCCCGGAGCGAAGGTGGTTAAACCTACGATGTCGAAAGTATCATCTTCCAAAATTTTGTCGTAGTCGTTGCTATCGGCGAAAGTGATACCCAACATGCCTTGTTTCTTCAGATTAGTTTCGTGGATACGGGCGAATGATTTCACCAATATAACCCGTACACCTAAGTGGCGTGGTTCCATCGCAGCGTGCTCGCGTGATGAGCCTTCGCCGTAGTTCTCGTCGCCTACTACTATACTGCCTATACCATTTGCTTTATAATCCCGCTGGGTAGCAGGTACAGGGCCGTATTCGCCTGTAAGTGCATTCTTAACGCTATCAGCATTCAGGTTAAAATAGTTGATAGCACCGATAAGCATATTGTTTGATATGTTATCAAGGTGGCCGCGGAATTTCAACCACGGGCCAGCCATCGAAATATGATCGGTAGTACATTTACCTTTTGCTTTGATCAGCAGCTTTAAGCCTGCAATGTCAGTACCTTCCCATGCAGAGAATGGATCAAGCAATTGCAAACGTGCAGAAGTTGGGCTAACCTTTACTTCTACCATGCTGCCGTCTTCGGCTGGTGCCTGGTACCCGGCATCTTCTACCGCGTAACCACGTACCGGCATTTCTATACCCAGTGGTTCATCCAGCATCACCTGTTCGCCGTCCTTATTAGTTAGGGTATCGGTAAGCGGGTTAAAGGTTAAATCACCGGCAATAACCATGGCGGTTACAATTTCTGGTGAAGCAACAAACGCGTGTGTGTTTGGGTTACCGTCCTGGCGTTTTGCAAAGTTACGGTTAAACGATGTGATGATAGAGTTTCTGCGTGTAGGATCGTCTGTATGACGTGCCCATTGACCGATACACGGACCGCAGGCATTTGCCAATACGACGCCGCCCATGATCTCAAAAGTACCTAAGTAACCATCGCGCTCAACAGTGTAACGTACCAATTCCGACCCCGGAGTGATGGTAAATTCCGCCTTAGTTTGCAGGTTTTTATCAATAGCCTGTTTGGCGATAGAAGCCGAACGGGTAATATCCTCGTACGATGAGTTGGTACAAGAACCTATCAAACCAACTTCTAATTCAACCGGCCAGTTGTTCTCGCGAACAGCGGTAGCGAATTTAGAGATAGGCCATGCCAGATCCGGTGTGAAAGGGCCGTTAATATGTGGCTCCAGATCTGATAAGTTGATCTCGATAACCTGGTCGAAGTATTCGGTTGGGTTAGCGTAAACCTCATCATCACCGGTTAAGTGTTCGGCAACGGCGTTGGCCAGTTCGGCAACTTCTGCACGTGAAGTACCACTTAAATAAGTCGCGATCTTTTCGTCGTAACCGAAGATAGAGGTAGTTGCACCAATTTCGGCACCCATGTTACAGATGGTACCTTTACCGGTAGCAGAAAGAGAACGTGCACCTTCGCCAAAATATTCAACAATAGCACCGGTACCACCTTTTACGGTAAGGATACCTGCAACTTTTAAAATAACGTCTTTAGCGGAAGCCCAGCCAGATAATTTACCGGTTAACTTAACACCGATGAGTTTAGGGAATTTTAGCTCCCATGGCAAACCTGCCATTACATCGCAGGCATCGGCACCGCCAACACCAATGGCAACCATGCCCAAACCACCTGCGTTAGGTGTGTGTGAGTCGGTACCTATCATCATACCACCCGGGAAAGCGTAGTTTTCTAACACAACCTGGTGAATGATACCCGCACCGGCTTTCCAGAAACCGATACCATATTTATCAGATACAGATGAAAGGAAATCGTAAACTTCTTTATTGATATCAACAGCGGTGCTCAGATCTTCAACAGCGCCAACTTTTGCCTGTATCAAGTGATCGCAATGCACGGTTGATGGTACAGCAACCTGCGGGCGGCCAGCTTGCATAAACTGCAAAAGGGCCATCTGCGCCGTAGCATCCTGCATAGCTACGCGGTCTGGTGCAAAATCAACGTAGTCGGTACCGCGTTCAAAAGCTTTTTTAGCATCGCCTTCGGAAAGGTGAGCGTATAATATTTTTTCTGTAAGAGTAAGATGTTTACCGGTCGCGGTACGTGCAGCCGCAATACGGGTGCTGTAGCGATCATAAACTTTTTTGATCATGTCTAAATCAAAAGCCATAATGTTTGATTTTTTTAGTGGTAAAACGAGATAACCACGCGTTTCCGCTGGTTAGCGGCGAATTTACAAATTATAAACTTTATTCACAGTCAAGCCATTGTACAAATGTTATTTAGATGCGATATAAATAAGAACCCTCATTCATCAATAATATCGGGCTAAATATTAGCAAATAAAAATGACCCGTTCTGAAAAAGTGTAAACCCTTCAATTTATTCAAGCAATTGATTATCAATAATTTAATAAGTTAACATATTGAAAAGTGTAAACTTTTGTAAACTTTTTTACAAACCCGCTTGTAACAACAAGATGTAATGCAAAGGGTACTCCGTAAAACTTTTACTGTTTACTCACCTTAATGATCTTATCATTAGTGCCATTACTTGTAATAATATAAACATCTCCCTGTGGCGAAATGGCTACGTCGCGCATACGGCCGTAAGTACTTTTGTAAAAGGTATTCACTACCTCCACTTTATCACCGGCAGTGTTTAGTTTAAGTTGCAACAATTCCGAATCTTTCAGCACGGCAAGCAGCAATGAGTTTTTCCATTGCGGTTTAGCGTCGTTGTTATTAGTAATCGATGCCTTATGGTCTTTTAATTGATCAACCAGGCGTAAAACGTTTTAAAAGATGCTTTCCACTGCGCTTCGTTATGCTTGCCGCCTTTTATAACCAGGGGAGCAGGCACATTTTTTAGTTTAAACCCTTTTTTAATTAATATCGAATCCATCTTGTTCACATAATCAACTTCATCCTCTTCCTTATCACCGCAGGATAGAAAATACTTTTGTTTGGTGTTCATCTTTGTGTCTTCTACCAACTTGTAAAGTTGTGGCGCTATCCAAAACGACGGCGAGAAAACACCAGCTGTCCCAAATACATCCGGATATTTTACCGCAGCGTACATCGAGATCAGCCCTCCCATAGAACTACCTGCTATCGCGGTGTGTTTGGCTTCCTTTTTTGTGCGATATACACTGTCGATATATGGTTTAAGCGTTTTCACAATAAAATCTGCATAGGCGTCGCCTTCGGGTTTGGCGTACTTACTTTCGTACGCGTTGTATTCGGCCATGCGGTATTTGCCGCTATTATCTATCCCAACTATAATTGCTTGTTTATTTACCGGAAAAGTTTTCGCGGTAGAATCTACCAGCCAGCTCCCGGCAAAACTGGTATTGCCGGTAAAGATGTTCTGCCCGTCGTGCATGTACAAAACCGGATATTTCTTGTTGGAAGTGGCATAGCCTGCCGGCAGATAGATCCTGATGGTGCGCTCTCTGCCCAGTTGCGGCATTTTTATACTGCTTACAATAATACGCGGGGTATCTGACGCGGTACTACTTTGTGCCCGAACATTTTGGATGGCGAAAACGAAAAACACCCCTAATATCTGTAATAATAATTTCCTGTACATCCCGAAAGGTAGAAAATATCGGCCGTTATACAAATCAAAAGTATTCTTTCAGGGCATCAAGGCACCAAATGTATACCCCTGCTTACTCCAGTACTCCATCGCCCTCGGCAACACATATTGCATCCTGTCGAAGGCTTTTAAACTATCATGAAACACGATAATAGAGCCGGCTTCGGTATGTTTAATCACCTTTTTAAGGCATGCTTCGGGTTCAAGCGCGGTATCAAAATCGCCGCTCAGCACATCCCACATCATAATTTTCAAATCGGGGCGCGCCTGCTTCAGCAATTTTATCTGTGCCCTCTTTATCCGCCCATACGGCGGACGGAAGAGACTGGACGCTACTAATTTATCGGCCTGCAAAAAATTATCCAGGTAGGTCTCATTGCCAGTATCCCATCCTTTTAAATGATTGTAGGTGTGGTTCCCAATGGCGTGCCCGGCGTTTTTTACCTCATTAAATACATCCGGGTGTTTGTCAATATTATCGCCGATGCAAAAAAAAGTTGCTTTTGCATTGTACTGTTTTAAAATATTTAACACAAATGGTGTAACAATGGGTATAGGGCCGTCGTCAAAAGTCAAATAAATACAGCGGGCACCGGGCCCGGCATCCCATATTAGGTTAGGATATAACCATTTAAGGAGCCGGGGAGTTTTTACGAGGTACATGCGCACAAGAGGTTAGATCTTAACATATTTTAACACAACAAAAAAGGCTTGCAAAGTAATAGCATTACTTATAATTGTATACCAATATTATGAAACTAAAATTACCAATCACAAAAGTAACTATTGCTTGCCTCATATTAATTGCTGCCACCAACATAACTGCCAACGCACAGGAAGTTATCACCCTGCAAAAAGCGGTAGAACGCGCGCTTGAACGTAACCTTACTATAAAACAGGCCCAGTATAACGAAGCGCTTAGCGTTGCAGATTATGAACAAAGCAGAAACAATAGGCTGCCGGCCGTTAGTGCCAGCCCGCGTGCTTACTATAACTTTGGCCGTAGCGCTGATCCGTCAACAAATCAATTCGTTAACCAGCGTATTTTTGCAATAGATGGCGGCGTTAATGCGCAAGTAACTCTTTTCCAGGGATTCCAACTGCGCAATCAAATTATTCAAAACCGTATTTTGGTTGATGTTGATAAAAGCAACACCGCTAAAATAAAGAATGACCTGGTGTTAAACGTAGTTACGCAATATTTAGCCATATTAACCAATCAGGATTTAGTTACTGCCGCCAAACAACAGATAGATATATCTAAAATAGCTTTAGACCGCGCGCAAAAGAATTTTGATGTAGGCAACCAAACTCTTGCCGACCTATCGCAAGCTAAAGCACAGCGATCTACTGCCGAGCTTAATTTAACCACGGCACAAAACCAGTTAGATATTTCGTTATTGGTGCTAAAGCAATACATGGAGATGAACCCGCTGGAAGAGATCACAGTTGAGAAACCGGATATCAGCAAACTTGGCGATGTACGTACTGCTTATGACGGCGCGAGCGTAATAAAAACTGCGTTGGAAATTAACCCTGATGTAAAACTTGCCGAAACCAGGGAACGGGTATCGCAGCAAGCCATAAAAACAGCCATGGGAGCCTACTATCCAAGCGTTGTGCTTTTCGGTTCGGCAAATTCATTTTACTCTGATGCGCGTACCATTAATGGGGCCAATTACCCCTTTGTAGATCAGTTCAAAGATAACTTTAACCAGTCGGTAGGTATTTCTTTACAGATACCGATTTTTAACCGGTTTACAACCCGCACATCGGTACGCAAAGCACGCATCAACTTTTTAAATGCACAGGTAAATACGCAACTGTCAAAAAACAACCTCAGTAAAATAATTATACAAGCAGTATTAGATGTGCAGGCCGCCAACAAGAAGCTGCAAAGTACCGAGCAAGCGTACCAGGCCAATAAAGAAGCCTTTAATGTAATACAGCAACGGTACAATGTAGGGCTGGTAAACTCGCTCGATTACAACACATCGTTAACCAACCTGAATAAATCCCAGTTCGACCTGATCCAGGCACGTTACGAGGTAATATTTAGAAGTAAGGTAATTGATTATTATCTTGGTAACCCTATAACACTCTAAACTTTAAATAAATAAAATCCTGAAAAAATATCATGGGAAAGACTACTAAATATATCCTTATCAGCTTAGGCGCACTGGCCGTACTGCTTTTTATATTGAAAGCTACGGGCGTAATTGGCAAACCTAAACTAACGCAAGTTGCAGTTGAAAAAGCCGATACGCGCGATATAAACGAAAACGTATCTGCCAGCGGCAAAATTAAACCACACATTGAGGTAAAAATAAGCCCCGAGGTGAGCGGCGAGGTAGTTGAACTGCCTATTAAAGAAGGCGACGTGGTAAAAAAAGGCCAGCTGCTTTGTAAGATCCGCCCAGATATCTTAAAATCGGGTTACGACCGTGCAGTTGCCTCTTACAATTCACAAAAAGCAAACGTTGGCAACTCATCGCAAATGCTGAAACAAAACGAAGCTACCTTTGCAAACCAGGCCTCTATATACAAACGCAGCCAGGAGCTTTACAAAAATAAAGTACTTACCGCTGCCGAATTTGAGCAGGCAAAAGCCAACTACGAGGGTGCCAAGGCAACTTTAGAAGCAGCTAAACAAAACGTTATAGGCTCTACATACGGCTTAGCCCAATCATCCGCATCTGTTAAAGAAGCACATGATAACCTTGCCAAAACAACCATTTATGCACCGGTTGATGGCGTTGTATCAAAACTATCTATAGAAATAGGCGAGCGCGTTTTAGGAACCCAGCAATTTGCAGGTACCGAGATCATGACCATATCCGATCTGAACAAAATGGATGTGAATGTTGATGTAAATGAGAACGATATCAACCGCATAGCTGTTGGTAACCCATCGCAAATAGAGATAGACGCTTTCCTTGGCAAAAAATTTGAAGGCCAGGTGATAGAGATAGGCAGTTCGGCAAACGTGGTTGGTACTAATGCCGACCAGGTAACCAACTTTACCGTAAAAGTAAGGATCACCGCGCAATCATACCTGGAATTGCTGAAAAAGAACGCTGCAAATCACTCTCCTTTTCGCCCGGGATTAACCGCTACGGTTGACATCCAAACAAGTCATGTAAAAGCATTATCGGTGCCAATACAATCGGTTACCACCCGCGAAGAAAAGAAACCTGCGGCAAATGGCAACGGAACCGAAGATCCTAAGAAAACAGCAAGCACCCCAATAGCTAAAGAATATGTGTTTGTGCTTGATAAAGCGAACAAAGTAAAACAGGTACAAGTAAAAACCGGCATACAGGATGATACCTACATACAAATACTAAGCGGCCTTAAAGGCGGCGAAGAAGTAATATCTGCACCATTTGCAGCTATCTCTAAAGACCTTAAAGATGGACAAATAGTAGAAAAAGTAGATAAAGCCAAACTATTTACCGGCGACACTAAGAAAAACTAGTTTTTTAAGCTAAAGGCTGAAAGGTGAAAGGTTTTAGGATCTTTCACCTCTTTTTGTTTTGTATAGCTGCTTCTCAAATTACCTTTTACCCTTAACCTTTTACCTATCGCCTTTTTTTCATTTATTTGTACCGCTGGGGAAAACCAATTGCCCCGGTAGTACATTATATCTGTAATGCTTAAGCAAATACATAAAATTACCGTAGTTGGCGGCGGAAGCTGGGCCACCGCTAACATTAAAATACTTGCCGATAACACCGTAGAAAAAGAGATTTTTTGGTGGATGCGGAACGAGCAGGCGGTTGAACATATCAGCAAATTTGGGCACAATCCCAACTATTTAAGTTCTGTAGAAATTAAAGTGCCGGCGGCAAATATATCTGCCGATCTAAAACCCCTGATACAAGTTGCAGATTGCATCCTCCTGAATGTGCCTGCCGCGTTTTTGAAAGAAGCCTTGGCTGGAATAACGCCCGAAGACCTTGCCGGCAAAAAAATAGTGTCGGCCATTAAAGGAATAGTACCTGATGAAAACCAGATCATCGGCGAATTTCTGAATCAAAACTACAACGTATCTTTCAGCAATTTTATGGTGATAAGTGGGCCCTGCCATGCAGAGGAGGTAGCGCTGGAGAAACTATCATACCTTACCATCGCCTCGCAGGATGTTGACCTGGCTACCGAGTTTGCGGCGATGCTGAACACCCGCTACATTAAAACCATTGTATCTGATGATATCTACGGCACCGAATACGGCGCCGTATTGAAGAACGTTTACGCCATTGCCAGCGGTATTTGCCATGGCATAGGTTATGGCGATAACTTCCAGTCGGTATTAATATCAAATGCCATACGCGAGTTGGAACGCTTTGTAGACGAGGTACACCCTATAGACAGGGACATTAAAGAATCGGCCTACCTGGGCGATCTGCTGGTTACCGCCTATTCGCAGTTTAGCCGCAACCGTACTTTTGGCAATATGATTGGCAAAGGATACACGGTAACATCGGCACAATTGGAAATGAACATGGTAGCTGAAGGCTATTATGCAGTAAATTGCCTACACCAGGTAAACCGCCAGTACAAGGTAGATATGCCTATATGCGATGCTGTTTACGCTATTTTATATAAAAAAGCTTCCCCTGCGGCGGAAATGCGTAAACTGGCAGAGAAATTGAGTTAAGTACGCTAATTAACTCAATTTACCATACCATGAAAAAGTTATTCAGTACAGCAATGTTTGCGGCAGCTATGTTTGCAGCCTCTTCTACTTTTGCACAAACGCATAAAGACACAACCGTTACCCAAAAAGTTGGCACAACCGTAAAAAAGGGATGGAAAGCAACAAAAAAAACAGCCAGCAAAGTTGGCAATGAAACAGCCGAAGTTACATCGAAGGGCGCAGCGGCGGTTTTAGATAAAAAATACGACGGCATGGTTGGGCCACACGGCCAAACTATCTACATTGATAAAAATGCTCACTACTACTACGTAAACTATAAGGGGCGTCACATTTATGTGAGAAAATCGGCCTTAGTTGCTAAGCCTTAAAAATACCGTTAAAGCACCTGTTGCAAAGCAGGTGCTTTTTCTTTACCTTATCAACCTCATGAAATCCTACGCTTTAACATTTATACATATGGCCTGCGCAGGTATGCTGCTCACGGCTGCCTGCCATAAAAACGAATCTAACAAAAAATTGCAGGGGAACTGGAAATCTAAAGACAGCATCACCAGCCTAAAGATCACCGAAAAGCAGTTTACGCTGGATAATGAGGCTGAAGATTACTTTTTGAAAGGCGATACCATTTTTACCTCCTTTGAAGGTAACCTGCCCTACACTAAGTTTGTAATACAAAACCTGGACGAAAAGCAGTTAAACCTCCTGTTCCCGGATTCTGTAGCGGTAGAATTTAGCCGTTAAAACAAAAACCTCCCGGATGCTGGTGCAAACGAGAGGCCTTGTAAACAAAACTAAACTAAAACTATGCTTTTGGGTAAACTACCCCCCAAAAACTCTTATGAAAAACTAAAAAACTAAATTAGAATCTTCTGCGGCGCTCCGGACGTTCCTCGCGGGGTTTGCCAGAGAAATCGCGGAAACCACCGCCACCGGCGCTTTTGTTCCTGTCCCTGTTAAAGCCACCTTCGCGTCTTTCGCCACCACCACTTCTTTCACGGTTGAAACCGCCGCCGCCTTCGCGTCTTTGGTAACCACCTTCGCGTCTTTCGCCACCACCTGTACGGGTTGTGCTGGTACCTTCGCCAGATATTTCTATCCTAACTTCGCGGCCTTTAAATTCAACGCCTTTAAAGTTGTTCACTACCTGGTCAACATCGCCGTTGCTTACTTCAAAGAAAGAGTAAACACCTTTAACATCAATTTTACCAACAGTACGGCCGCTTATTTTAGAGTTGTTGCAAATGTAACCCAGCAGATCGCCGCGGTTAAATTCATCAACACTACCTAAATTGATAAACAGGCGTGTGTATTCGCTTTTGCCACCGGCGTCGCGCATACCGCGCTCACCTCTTTCGCCATCCCTTGTACGGAAATCGTCCGCAGGGGCATTAAGGTCCGGTGCATTTTGATAATAATCTAAAAAGCGGTTAAACTCTATTGATGCAAACCGTTTGATAACCTGTTCTTTGTCCAGATCTTTAAATTCATCCATAATACGTGGGATGTATTGTTCAATCTGTTCTTCGTTAACGGTTACGTTATGTACTTTGTGTAACAATGAAAAAAGTTGTTTCTCGCAAACATCAAACCCTGTAGGGATCTCTGCTTTGATAAACTTTTTACCAATGGTACGTTCTATCTGCCGAATTTTACCAAGCTCTTTGCTGTTGATGATAGCGATAGATACACCTGTTTTACCTGCACGGGCTGTACGGCCGCTACGGTGGGTGTAGTTTTCAATTTCGTCAGGTAAGCTGTAGTTAATAACGTGTGTTACATCGTTAACATCAATACCACGTGCGGCAACATCAGTAGCAATTAATAATTGCAGGCTGCGTTCGCGGTAGCGTTTCATTACCTTATCGCGTTGTTGCTGCGAAAGGTCGCCATGTAAAGAATCGGCATTGTAACCGTCTTTCATTAACGACTCGGCAATTTCCTGGGTCTCAATTTTAGTACGGCAAAATACGATACCGAAGATAGACGGGTTGTTATCAACAATACGTTTAAAGGCAGCATATTTATCACGGGCACGTACTACGTAGTACTCGTGGTCTATATTTACATTACCTGTGTTTTTTTCGCCCATGGTTAACTCAAAAGGGTTATCCATGTATTTTTTAGCGATCCTTCTTACTTCGGAAGGCATTGTGGCCGAAAACAGCCAGGTTTTTTTCTCGTCAGGAGTGGTGGATAAAATACTGTCAATGTCTTCCTGGAAGCCCATGTTGAGCATCTCATCAGCCTCATCCAATACTACAAACTTAACCTGCGAAAAGTCTATCGCTTTACGGTTAATAATGTCAAGCATACGGCCTGGTGTGGCCACAACGATCTGTACGCCGCGTTTAATTTGGCGTAGTTGATCCTGAATGCTTGCACCGCCATAAACGGCAACAACATTAACGTTGTTCATTTTTTTGGCGTAGTTCTTAATGTCGTTCGTAATCTGTAAACAAAGTTCACGTGTTGGGCATAAAACAAGCGCCTGCGGATGATTTACTTCGAAATCGAGCAGTTCTAATAGCGGCAGTCCAAAAGCAGCTGTTTTACCGGTCCCTGTTTGGGCTAATCCGACAAAATCGTTGCTGCCTGTTAACAATACCGGAATTGACTGTTCCTGGATTGGTGTAGGATTTTCAAATCCTAACTCAGAGATGGCATTAACAATATCATGACGGATTCCCAGATTGATAAATGGGTTCATGAATTAAAATAACGTATTTGGCTACATCGCCAAATCGAGCGCAAAAGTACGTTTTATATTCTATTAATCCAATACCTTTTTGCTAATTTAAAATAATGATAATTTTAGCCTCAGAATTAGCTATAAAACTCTCAAAATCAAACAGTTTTTTGTGCGGATTATTTAAACATCATAATCCGGCGAAATTTTGGGCGACTATCAGCCCCATTAAAAAGCCGCCGATATTGGAAAATATCAATTAAAAAATATCTGTATTGGCCGGTTATTTTATACCTTTAAAAATCAACACCTTGCCATCATGAAACGTATCAAAGCCCTTCTCACTATTTTATTAGCCTTAGTTATTTGCAGCGGCTATGCCCAGCAAAAAGAAACCGCCAAAAAAGACACCAACACCTACGGCCAAAACAAAGCAGTGGGAAAGTATGCCGAGATTCGCGGCATTAAAATGTATTACGAGATCTATGGTAAAGGCGAACCTTTGCTTATTATCCACGGTAACGGCGGCTCGATAAAAGATTTCAGGTATCAGATCCCTTATTTCGCCAAAAAATACAAAGTAATTTTGGCCGATAGCCGTGCGCAGGGAAAATCCAATAACGACAAAGATTCCCTCAGCTACGAAATGTTAAGCGATGACCTTAACGCGTTAATGGATCAGCTTAAGCTTAAAAACGCAAATGTAATTGGCTGGAGCGATGGCGGAATAGAGGGTTTACTGTTAGCCATGCGTAACCCCGATAAAGTAAAAATGCTTGCCGTAACCGGTGCTAACCTTTGGCCAGATACGACGGCTGTTTACCCCTATATTGCCGATTTAGTAATGAAGCAAAACGTATTTACGGCTGATTCGCTAAAGAAAATGAAAAATCCTTCGAGGCTGATAAAAGACCAAGTGCTGTTACTGCACCTGCTTAGCTACGAACCGCATATAAAACCGGAAGCTTTGCATAAGATAAGCTGCCCCACCCTCGTCATCGGTGGCGACCATGATGTAATAAACCCGGAACATACCATGCTGATAGCGAAAAACATCCCGCAATCGTATTTATGGATCTTGCCAAACTCCGGGCACTCTACTCCTATTTACTACCGCGATATGTTTAACCGTGTAATAGGCGATTTTTTTAGCAAGCCGTACCGCAAGATAGAGAAATGGGACGTATTGAAGTAAAGAGGGTTTAAACTTAGCCCTACAGCATGCGTACCAGTACGCAGAAAAATATACCGCAAATGCACTATTGGCATAACACTTTAATTAGTTGACATTTACGGGTGAATAAACCATATTACCTGCAATGAGAACCCACTTAAAAACCCTGTCGAAAACGCTTACCTTGATGCTATTGCTTATTCTGGCGGTCAGCTCTTGTAAAAAAGACAAGAAAGTTGACCCAACACCTACTGCAAGCAGCTCGATGACCGGCACAATTGATGGTAAAACCATAAAGCTGGATGCCGGCGCGCTCACATCAACCTACTACTCTACCGATGGCGACGCAAGCAAGGCTTTAGAAACCTCCGCCACGCTAAATGCTTCGGGCGATAAGTTGAATTTCTTTTTAAACGATCTTAAAAGCGGCATTTTAGCGCTTACCAAAAAATCGGGCACCTCTTTTAACCCGGGCTCGCATACCATTAAAATATACGCCGATAGCCCAAGCCCGGTACAAAGCTATGTATCGTACTTTAGTGGCGGCAATACTTATTTTGCCTACTCTGGTTCAATAGAAATAACTATCACCAACACGTCCATCACCGTAAAATGGAGCATCAATTTTAAAGACGCAGCCGGCCGCGAGTTTAATTCAGCGGGCTCATTCACGTTTGTTAATTTTTTAAATGTAACCAAACCAAAATCGGAAGTAAAAGACCCTACCCCGGTAGCTGCGAAGCCAACTATCGAAAATATCAGCCCTACATCGGGTAAAGCCGGCGATTCGGTTTCTATCACTGGAGTAAATTACAGCACCATAGCCAGCGAGAACGAAGTTAAATTTAATGGGGTGGCTACAACGGTAAAATCTGCAACGGCAACCCGCATTATTGTAACCGCCCCACAAAACGGTACAACCGGCGCGGTTACCCTTAAAGTAAAAAACAGCGACCTTACTACCGGCCCAACTTTCACCTACATACAGCCGGCAACCTTAACTTCTATATCACCCGCAACCGGCAAAGTGGGCGATACTGTAATCATCACAGGCACAAATTTCAGTACCGACCCGGGGCAGAACTCGGTTAAATTTACCGGCGTACAAGGCTCATTAACTGCTGTAGTTAAAAGTGCTACTACCACCAAACTCGTTGTCACAGTTCCGCAAGGCGCGCTTACCGGCCCAATAACCGTAAGCGTTAGAAGTGGGGCGACACTTACCAGCAGCGAATATGTAGTAATCATCCCTCAAACCAATGGCGATTGGCAGGAAACAGGTTTTATGCCTTTAATTCAAAACATCAACTTGTCCGCATCAATAGGCAAAACGATGCTATTCACCGGCGGGCTGGCGCCAAATTACCTGTACTACACCAGCAATGGAACAAGCTACGCAAATGTATACAACAATCTGCCGTTTGATCTGCAATCGCTGCAGATCCACCTGGTTGCATCTGATGGCAGCACATATTACATTACTACCAATCAAGGTATTGCCAAATCAGCTAATGGTACTACGTGGACAAAACTACTCCCCGATGCTAACTTGCCAAACCAGGGCTTTACCGGCATGGTTACAAGAGCCGGGGTATTAGCAATAATGAACGCCACCAAATTATTTACCTCTACCGACAAAGGCGATACCTGGGCGACGGTCGAGTTACAGATCCCTCAGGGCGCGTCTCTTGATTATTTAACCAGCGATGCAAATGGTAAATATTTTTACGCGATAGATATTGCCCATAACCTTCCGGATAGCCTGGCCAAACACGTAATTTACCGGTCTACCAACCAGGGTAAAACATGGAACGCCACAAACGGTACAACGGGTATTTATGCGTATGCGGGCGGCTACCAGGATTTCTTTAAATCGTCTGACAATTACCAGTTTGCTTTATTCTCTCCGCCAAGTAATAACACTTTAAATGCTCTTCGCCTTTACAGGTCTACTGGGCAAGGTGAGGCATGGGTTAAAATTAGCGATGAACAAAGCTTTACTGTAAAAACATTTGGTACGGTTGTAACTTACGGCGGTACAAGCTTTAATATCTCTGTAGATCAGGGTACAACTTTTGCGAAGCAAACCATCCCTTCGGGTTACGTTATTGGTGGGATTCAAAGAACAGAAGATTTTTATTACATCTTCTGCTTCAACACCAGCGGCTCGCACAGGATCTTCCGCCGCGGTATTTAGTTGCAGCTACAATATTAGAAAATAGCTCTCCTTACTAAGGGGAGCTATTTTATTATTAAGGAAGTTAGTAGCGGTTATTGCGGGGTAGGCGTAACACTGCCGGCCTGGAACATGTGGTTCCAGTACATATAAACTATAACGCCAACTACAATTATGGCTAACACGATAAGGCCTAATTTGCCTTTGCGCTTATCCTGGCGCATTACCCATACTAAAAAAGCGATAAGTGGCAATACGAAGATTGCCCAAAAAATAAGTGATGCTGCGGTCATGTTGGCCCCCTACCCCCCTGAAGGGGAATAAAATTATTTGTAAAAGTATTAAATTAATTGATGCGTTATGCTATCCTGCTCCCCCTTCAGGGGGCTGGGGTGCAAATGGCATTCTGGCCAGTGGTGCTACCTCCTGCCCTACAAATTCGCCTTTTAAGTATTTATAGTGCCCGGCAATGGCTATCATAGCAGCATTATCGGTGCAGTATTCAAATTTTGGGATGAAGCAGTTCCAACCTTTATCGGCACAAAGGTTGGTGAGCGCTTCGCGCAAACCGGTGTTGGCCGATACGCCACCCGCCAAAGCGATATCTTTTATGCCGTACTCTTCCGCCGCGCGTTTTAGTTTATTCAGCAAAATGGTAGCTATCCTTTTTTCTACCGACGCGCAAATATCCGCCAGGTTCTCTTCGATAAAGTTTGGATTTTTAGCAACGTTATCTCTAATAAAATACAGGATGGCAGTTTTTACCCCGCTAAAGCTAAAATTATAGCCATGGATCTGGGGCTCAGGAAATTTATAAGCGTCGGGGTTGCCGCTTCGGGCGTTTTTATCTATCAGCGGGCCGCCTGGATAGGGCAAGCCTAATATTTTGCTGGTTTTGTCCATTGCTTCACCGGCGGCATCATCCAGTGTTTGGCCAATGATCTCCATATCAAAGTGATCTTTCACCAGCACTATTTGTGTGTGCCCGCCCGATACGGTAAGGCATATGAAGGGAAACGTTGGCTTATGATCGCCAATAAAATGAGCTAAAATATGGGCCTGCATGTGGTTAATATCAATAAGGGGCAGGTTTTTAGCCAGCGCGAATGCCTTAGCAAACGACACGCCAACTAATAAAGAACCTAAAAGGCCGGGACCGCGTGTAAAAGCTACCGCATCAATATCATTTTTGTTTACTTTTGCGTTTAATAAGGCTTGTTGTACAGCAGGGACAATGTTTTGCTGATGAACCCTCGAGGCAAGCTCGGGCACAACACCTCCATAGGCTTCGTGTATGGTTTGGTTGGCAATAACATTGCTCAATATCTCACCATCTACACAAACCGATGCAGAGGTTTCATCACATGAAGATTCGATTCCTAATATTACAGGCACTTTTAAGAAATTATTGATTTAATGAATTAGCGAATTAGTGATTGATAAGCAAACTATTTGGGTGTATAAGCGTATAGCGATAGGGCTTATTCAATCATTCAGTAAATTGCTCATTCACTAATTAAATTAAACACAAAGTTATTAAAAAACTACTCAAAATAGCGTTAGGCATTATATTGGTACTGCTGTTGTTTGTCAGCATAGTGTTAATACTGTTCCAGTATAAGCCGGTGCAAACCTGGGCGGGAAAAAAAGCTACCGTTTATTTATCAAAAGAACTTAAAACTACGGTTGATATAAAAAGCCTGTACATTGTACCATTTAAATCGGTTGTGCTGGAGGGCTTGTATGTTTTGGATAAGCAGCAGGATACTTTATTAAGCACCCCGAAACTTGCGGTAGAACTTAGCGGGTTTTCCATTTTCAGCAGCATCAAAAAACGGGTTATCGATTTCAAGTCCATCCAGTTGGATAACGGCACTTTCTATCTCAAAAAGCAGAAAGACAGCACCACCAACCTTAAGTTTATTATAGATTATTTCAACTCTGGCGGCAGCGATACTACCAAAAAGCCATCGGCAAAACCATGGACGCTCAACTTTGATAAAATTGCGGTAAATAACTTCCATTTTAAGTATAAAAACAAGTTGCGTACCGCTGTAATAAGCGGTGTTAACTTCGATGATCTCGACGTAAACCATTTCAGCATCGTAGTGCGCAATATGGACCTGAAGAACCACTTGTTTAAAGCCAATGTTACCGGGCTTACCCTGCAGGAACAAAGCGGCTTTAAGGTAAACAACTTTAACGCCAACACTACTATTGATACAACCCAGATACTGTTACAAAACCTGGATATCATCACCCCAAATTCCAAAGTGCGCAATTTCTTCAGGATGAACTTTAAATCGTTTAACGATTTTGACGATTTTGAAAACAAGGTGCGTATGGATGCCGATATTAAATCATCGCACCTGTCATCAAAAGATGTGGCTTATTTCACATCCTCGCTGGGTAAAATAAACTTTGAACTGGGTGTAGATGGCCGCATCCGTGGCATGGTGAACAACCTGAAAGCTAAAAACCTTACCGTAACCGCGGCGCAAGCTACTTTTATAAAAGGCGACTTTAACCTTACCGGCCTGCCCGATTGGGAGAACACCTTCCTCGCATTAAAATTTGAGCAGGTGGCCACTAACAAAAAAGATCTGGATTACCTGTACAAACACTTTACCGGCAAACCAACAGCTAAACTGCCCGCTATAGTAGGCAAGTTTGGTAACGTTAATTTCAGCGGCAGGTTTACCGGTTTGCAAAATGATTTTGTGGCGTTCGGCACGTTTAAAACCAAGCTGGGCCGATTCGATCCGGACATCAACCTTAAAATAAACAAAAAGGGTGTACCAAGTTACAGCGGTAAACTCACAACAACCAATTTCGACCTAGGCACTCTACTGGATGATAAAACCCTGGGGCGTACCACCCTATCGGGCAATTTAAGCGGCAGCGGCGACGACTTGAAAACACTTGCCGTTAAAGGCAACGCGAACATTAAGTACATCGGCTTTAAAGGTTATAATTACAACAACGTGGTAACCAGCGGTACCTTTATAAAAAAGGTAGCGGCAGGTAAACTGTCTATCAACGATAAAAATATAAAACTCAATATAGCGGGTAGCGTAAACCTCAATCCAACACTCCCCATTTTTGATTTCACCGGCAATGTGGATAATGCCCGCCTGCGCGAGCTAAAATTCATAAAGGATACTGTTACTGTTACCACGCAAATGAACACCAATTTTTCGGGCAATAACCTGGAGAATTTGGATGGGCACATCCTGCTTACCTGTATCAGGGTAACAGATCCGCACCAAAGCTATATAGTAGATACTGTAGCCATAAACGCAGACGGCAAAGGTGATGCGCGCACCATTTCACTGCACTCTGATGTTGCCGATGGCAGTATTAAAGGCAGCTTTAACCTGGCCACCCTACCGTCTTATTTTAAAACAATTGCCAAGAAGTATATCCCTTCGTTAAAAACAGAAATTTCTGCCCCAAAACCACAGAATTTTGATTTTAACCTGACCTTAAAAAACCTCGACCCGGTGCTGGCCATCTTCCGGCCCGACCTGAAAATACCCGATCAGGGCACATTTGTAGGCAAGTTCAACTCCTACGATAAAACTGCGACGCTGAGCGGGTTTATAAAAACTATTAAGCTTGGCAAAATTGTTTTTCACGATTTCATTATCGATGAAAGCACCAGTGATGATATGCTGAGCTTAAACGCATCCTTAAACCGGATAGACCTTACCGACAGCTTGTATATCAAGAACATCAACATAGCCAACTTCCTAAAAAACGATAGCCTTAACTTTAACGTTAAGCTTTCTGATAAAGACGCGACCAACCAGTTAGACCTTTACGGATTGGTTGAGTTTGGGCGCGATACAACCGCTAAGCTTAAACTGCTGCCATCAGACGTGGTGCTTGAACACCAGAAATGGAAGATACAGGATCAGGTACGCATCCGCCTGCTTGATGGCAAAACACAGGTATCGGGCTTCGAGCTTTCCAATGGCGCGCAAAAAGTAAAAATAAACGGCTTTATATCTGATAACCCGGCCGACGAATTGAAGGTTACCTTCCAAAAATTCAGCATGGCAACGCTTAACCAGCTTACCAAGTCATCAGGCGTGTTGTTAAAAGGCGCGCTTAATGGCGATGTAGTTTTTACCTCGGTTATTAAAAAGCCGGGCGTTGATGCCAATTTAACCATCGATTCGTTAACGATGAATAAAACGCTGATAGGCGACGTGAAGATCAAATCGAAACTGGATAACCAGCGCGAGCAGGCCGATGTGAAAATAAACATTACTCACCAGGGCTTGGAAACCCTGAACCTTGCAGGCGTTTACACTTTAGGGCACGACGCCGGGGATAACCTGGATTTTGATGTAAAGATGGACCATACCGAAGCTATTATTTTCGAGCCATTTGTAAAAGGCCTGGTTTCTGACCTCAAAGGAACAGTGTCTGCCAACCTCAAGCTCTCCGGTTCGCCATCTAACCCCCAATTAAACGGCGACCTTACCTTAAATAATACCGGCGTTACCGTTGATTACCTTAAAACCGCTTATACTGTTACGCATAAACTAAGCGTAAATAACAGCGTTATAGGCATAGATAACATGGTGTTGAAGGATTTTAGAGGAGGCACCGGAACAGCCAATGGTAAGGTTGACCTGACCAATATTAAGAACCCGTACATCGACATTACGCTGGAAGCCAAAAATCTGCTGGCGCTAAACTCTACTTTTAAAGATAACCACCTGTACTACGGCACCGCTTACGGTACCGGTACCTTTAAGTTTAATGGCCCGGTTGATAATATGAAGATAGATATTACAGCAAGCACCGAGGCCGGTACCATATTTAATATCCCGCTTAATACCTCATCCACCGCTGCGGATTACGATTTTATAAAATTTGTTGACCATAACGACACTACAAGAAAAGTTGATACCAAGGTAAATGCCTTTAACGGCGTTACCCTAAACTTTGACTTAACCATTGACGAAAAAACCATCGTACGCATTAGTACAGACTACGGCGTATTAGAGGGTACTGGCCAGGCTCGCAACCTCAAACTGAATATAAACAGCCTGGGCGATTTTGAGATGTTTGGTGATTTTCTGATCACGTCGGGGAAATTTGAGTTTACCGCCAAAGATTTCATCAGTAAAAACTTTGTAGTAAGCCAGGGCGGTACTATTCGCTGGACGGGCAACCCATCTAACGCAGAGATCAATTTAAAGGCCCTGTACGAGGTGCGGACCGATATAGCGCCGCTATATAACGCCGCGGGTTTAACATCGCCCTATGGCCCCAAACAGGTGCTGGTACAGGCGGAATTACTGATTACCAAGTCGCTGATACAGCCTAATATCGATTTTAACTTTACCTTCCCTGTAGACCCATCTATTAAAGATGACCTAAGTACCTACCTGGCAGATAATAACAACCGCAGCCAGCAGGCGCTAAGCATCATTGTGCGCCGTAACTTTGCATCGGGTACGGGCAGTAATATCACCAACCAGGTGGTTGGCACCGCTACCGCAGCGGTAAGCGAGTTTGCATTTAATAAGCTGAACAGCTTTATCTCACAATCCAACATCAAAAACTTCGACTTAAACATCCGTTCGCTTAACGATGCAAGCCTTGGTTTCAGGTTTTTGAACGACCGCTTGCTATTAAACGGAAGTTTTTACTCCAATACGGGTACCAGCGATATTTTTAACAGCAACAGCAGTTTATTCAATGCCGATTTCAAGTCGCTTAACAAGGATTTTGAAATTCAGTACTTGATTCGTAAAGACGGTAACTTAAGGGGTAGATACTCCTACCGTGCGTTAAACAGCACCACGCTAAACTCTATAAACGATCAGTTGGGAGTGCAATATGTGAATGGTATTGGCTTGGTTTACCAGCGCGATTTCGATACGTTCGGTGAGTTTTTACGCAACATTTTCAGGCAAAGCAGGCGCGATAGAGCGCCAACAACACCGCTGCCTGTACCGGCCACTACGATAGCGCCACCGGTAACCAACAGCGCCCCGGACGATAACGATTCAGAAGACAATTTAGACGATTAGTGTTCGCGCATAATTGCGTGATCCATCTTATCGCGCTTGGTTTTCAAATATGCCTCGTTATGCGGGTTTGATGCGATCTCTATCGGCAGGTTTTCAACCACCTCTAAACCGTAACCTATTAGCCCGGCCCGTTTTTTAGGGTTGTTGGTAAGCAAGCGCATTTTTGAGATGCCCAGGCTACGCAGTATCTGCGCGCCAATACCATAGTCGCGCTGGTCCATCCCAAAGCCAAGCTTAATGTTAGCCTCAACGGTATCAAGCCCGTTTTCCTGCAGGTGATAAGCCTTAAGTTTGTTTACCAGCCCAATGCCGCGGCCTTCCTGGTTCATATAAACAATAACGCCTTTACCCTCTTTGCTGATGATCTCCATCGCTTTGTGTAATTGCGGGCCGCAATCGCAGCGGCAAGAGCCAAAAATATCACCGGTAACGCATGAGCTATGTACACGCACCAAAACAGGTTCGTTTATGTCCCATTCGCCTTTTACAAGCGCTAAATGGTTTTCGCCGGTATCCAGCTGGGTGTAAGCGATCATATCAAAATCGCCCCATTGCGTAGGCATCTTTACAGAAACCTCTTTACGCACCAGCGATTCGGTATTTAAGCGATACGCTATCAAATCTTTAATAGATACGATAACCATGTCAAATTCTTTCGCCATTACCAATAACTCCGGCAGGCGGGCCATATCGCCATCCTCCTTCATTATCTCGCAGATAACGCCGGCAGGCTCAAAACCCGCTAAAACAGAAAGATCGATAGCGGCTTCGGTATGTCCCGAACGGCGCAATACGCCGCCGTCTTTGGCTATCAACGGGAAAATATGTCCCGGGCGACCTAAGTCCGCGGGTTTTATAGTAGGATCAATTAAAGCAAGTGTTGTTTTAGAACGATCTGTAGCGGATATGCCGGTTGTACAACCGTGCCCCAACAGATCTACCGATACGGTAAAGTTTGTTTCGTGCGAGGTAGTATTATGGCTCACCATCGGCTCCAATTCCAGTTCGCGGGCGCGCTGTACGGTGATGGGGGCGCAAACCAATCCACGTCCGTAGCGTACCATAAAATTAATGGTCTCGGGCGTTGCATTGCGGGCGGCGGTTAAAAAATCGCCTTCGTTCTCACGGTCTTCATCATCAACCACAATAATGGTTTTCCCAGCTTTTATAGCTTCTATTGCTTCCGGTATGGTGTTCAGCATTGTATCTGTATTTCGTGAGCCTTTATTTAATTAAAAACAGGAGGTAAAAGGCACAGCAAATTTAAATGATAATTAAATGAATAAGGTCTCCATTTTGTAAAACTATGCAGGCGTATTTGCCTTGCTAAATCGCATCCGGAGACGTTTGAAGTAACGCTTGTAAATATCCATATCAAACAAAGCGGAGTCGGTAGCGGCCTTATAGCTAAGAAAGATACCAATTGGCAACAGTATGGCGATAGCAACCCAAGACCCTATAATTGGCGATAGATCGCCCTCCTTGGCAGATTTCTCGCCAATAGTGCCAATGATGTAATAAATAAGAAAGAAAATAACCGATATAACAACTGGCAGCCCCAAACCACCCTTGCGTATAATAGCCCCGAGCGGTGCGCCGATTAAAAAAAACACAATACAGGCCGCGCCAAGATTAAATTTTTTGTGGTACTCCAAAATATACCTGCGGATGCTTTTGGTTGCATCTTTATAGTTATCTGTGCGGTTACGAATCATATCCTGCACCTGGCGCACCTCGC
Source organism: Mucilaginibacter gilvus (assembly GCF_004054195.1). Classification (GTDB taxonomy): domain Bacteria; phylum Bacteroidota; class Bacteroidia; order Sphingobacteriales; family Sphingobacteriaceae; genus Mucilaginibacter; species Mucilaginibacter gilvus. Next base: position 293,415 of record NZ_SBIW01000002.1, read on the forward strand.
TTGCCGCATTGTTGTAGGCGTTCAACTGGTCGTTTACGCCGTGTAGCAGCACGCTATCGGCCCGTATAACCTTTTTAACCGAGGCCGACTTGGCCGGTACCGAAAAATATTTGATGTAGGGTTTTATCAGGGTATAATTGGTATTTACAGTACTATCCACATTGCGGTTAGCCGAATCTACATAGTGCTGTATCTGCTTCAGATTCATCATCATGGATGCACTCCTGAACTCATTCTCATTGGTGCGTGTCATTTTAAAACCCGACAGCGGAAACCGCTGCTCTGTTTCCCCAAACCTGAACCGGGTAAGTTTCTGCCGCTGAAAGTAGTTGTTGTCACTGGGATCTTCCTGGTAGCGCACACCATCCTTAAGCTTCAAAATAAGATAAAGGTCATCTTTGCTTCGGTACATCAGCCCAGATTTGGCAAACGTTATGCTTTGGTTTATTTCCAGCGCCTCCCTTTTATAGATCATGATGCCGTACAAGGTTTGGCCATCAGGGTCCTTGCTTTTTACGCGGATAGAATAACCATCAAAGCGGTTGGTAAAAACATTTTCGGGCAACAGATCGGCCGATTTTTGTTTACGGGCATCGTACAACAAAGAATAGTATTTAAGATTTGCCCGTGGCAGCATCCAGTCGGAAAACGCAAAGGCGCCAATGCTTAAAACAACCACAACAACCATCATGGGGTACATTGCGCGGCGCAACGATATACCGGCAGATTTAATAGCCACCAGTTCGTAGTTTTCGCCAAGGCTGCCATAGGTCATGATAGAAGAAAGGAGCACCGAAAGCGGCAGCGCCATTGCTACGTTGGTTGCCGAGTTATACATCATCAGCTCTAAAATAACATACCACTGAAAGCCTTTACCAATGAGGTCATCAATGTATTTAAACAAAAACAACATCAGCAGCACAAACATTACAATAAATAAGGTTACAATAAATGGCCTTATAAATGATTTGAGCAGTAAGAGATGTATTTTTTTCATCGTGACGAATCCGGCAGTACAACAACTGCATAATGCATAACTGTAATTACCAATGCATATTGTAATTAAGCGCGCAAAAATACAGAAATTAAAATTCGTTTACGCGCCAAGCACGCTAATGAGGTAGTCTATCTGGTTATCCCAAATTTGTTTTCGCTCGGTAATGGTCTCCTCCGTAGCAAAATCAGTAATGCTCAAAGCAACGTCGTTGGTAAGCTCATCCTGAATGATTTCCATCTCAAAATACGCCTGCGGCTCGTCGTCCAGCCATTTAAAACGCACCAGTTTGTTCTCTTTTATGGCTACAAGCTTTGCATTTTGTTTCTCGCCATCCCAGGTAAAGGTGTAAATCTGATCACGCACACTTACATCATCAGCAAACCACTGCGTTAAGCCATTGGCCTCATTTAGAAAAGTATACAGTATCCTTGGGGAGGATTTTATCTCGTACTCTATGTTGAATTTCTTCTTCTCGGACATGTGCAGTTTAATCGTTAGCAACCCTTAGGATGTAAATGTTAACATTTTTTCTAAAGAAAACGAATTTCTGCTATATTTGCAAACCTTTTTCAGGAACCATCAAAATATATACTGAAAGAGTTGCTCTCTTATTTGGAGCATTAAAACAACAAACCCGGCGGGGTAGCTCAGATGGTTAGAGCGTAGGATTCATAACCCTAAGGTCGGCAGTTCGATCCTGCTCCCCGCTACTGGCAGAAGGCCACTCGAAAGAGTGGCCTTTCTTGCTATCTCAAAGCGCTTTTTTATCGCTGAACATGACCTAATGAAGTATTCTTTAAAAATTGCCCCTGCCCGGAATTACGCAGTCACGTGACTTCAAAGCTGGCGGCGGGTATATATAACCAAGCTATGCTTATATAGCATACGTGTGAATACATGGCCATCGAAACAATTAATCGATCCATTATCGATGTCTGAGTCTTTTCTGCATACTGCATAACTCCGTTTATGTAATAATTTATTTTTACTGCCTACAGCTGCTTAGTTTAGTGTGTACGACTTTCAAAAGCAACGGATGTTAACCACGAATGGAAGGATGATTATCAACAATGCAGATATGGTGCATATTTTAGCGCCAGATCAAATATTGTATTGCCAGGCCGATAATTGCTATACAAAAATCATTTCGGTAAACAACCCGGTGTATATCCTGTCAAAAACATTAAAATGCGTTGAAAAGGAGATGAATGATTTTGGTTTCATCCGGGTGAACCAATCGTACCTGGTGAACAGGTTGTACATCAAAAACATTAACCGGCGGAAGAAGCTCATCCAACTGCTGGCCAACGAACTGATCCCTTACACCATTTCTACCAAAAAGCTGGTGGCACTGCTGCTCACCTAATTTAATCTCTGCGCTTATGATAAAACAATGGCTTTTGATTGCTTTTTTTTTTACAGCCTGGCTAATCAATACACCCGCTTTGGGGCAATCATCGGGTAATGGCGTCGGAATCAACGGCTTGGTGATCGATAGTATTTCCAAACTTCCAGTTTCTGTGGGGCGGGTTAGACTGGATAATCGTCAAAGCGTAACCCTTTCAGCTTACGGCAGGTTTACCTTTCTAAATATGCTTCCGGGATGCTACTCTCTTGAAATAGTTGTTCCCGGTTACCAGTCCAAAAAAATACCGGTTAAAGTGCGGGCATCAGATTCGGGTATTATACTGGATACTATCAGGTTGACACTTAACATCCGCGAACTTAAAACCGTTTCAGTGATTAGCAGTAAACCGTTAATCCGCCAACAAATCGACCGTTTGGCTTACGACGTGCAGGCCGACCCAGAAAGCAAAATCCTGAATCTGCTGGATATGCTGCGAAAGGTCCCGTTGGTTTCCGTAGGAATCGACGACGGCATCCAAATAAAAGGAAACGCCAATTTCAAGATATTGATCAATGGGCGGCCAGCACCCTTCCCTTCTCAAAATATTTCAACCATCCTAAAAAGTATGCCGGCTGCCAGTATACAGCGAATAGAGATCATCACCACACCACCGGCGAAGTATGATGGCGAGGGCCTCGGCGGGCTTATCAACATCGTTACAGTGAAAAGATTAGCCGATGGATATAACGGCTCGCTCAACGCCAATTACAGTAAACTAAATTCGGGAATCGCCAATAGTTTGAACATTAAGAACGGAAAATTTGGTTTAACCAGCCTTATCGGGTTTAATGAGGAGACAAAGCCCTCCGCCTCCTTTGTAAACAGCCGGGCCGGGCTGGGCGTGGATGCCTCCACACTCCAGCAAACGGGTGATCAGCGTTATAAGGGCCGTACCTTTTATGTAAATGAGTTTCTAAGCTTTGAACCTGATACGCTCAACCTTTTTACCGGCTCAATCAACTACAACCAAATCAAAGGAACAAACCGAGTTGATCAGTTTACTACGTTTTCAGATATGGCAAAAACGCAATCGTACCAATTGGCACGGACTGACGGATCAAAAAGCCTCAGTTTAGAAATAGACATTAACTATCAGCACTCGTTTAAGAATGACCCGGACCAAACCTTAACGGCTTCTTATAATTTTTCGGACGAACGCGACAGGCAGCAAAATCAAAATTCCTTTAGCCATCCAATAAATTTCGACGGCCTCGATTTTGTACAAAACAACCACGACGGCCTTGCCGAACATACTGCCCAGTTTGATTACAGCAATACCTATCACAAACTTACGCTGGAAGCCGGCGGAAAATATATTAATAGGAACAACTTTAGTGCGTTCACATATCCTTCTGTCGACGATAATTTCAGCTATTTGCAGCAGATCTACAGCATTTACAACTCTTATTCACTCGACTTAGGGAGTTGGGGATTTAAGGCCGGCGCAAGGCTTGAGCATACTTATATTGACTTGGATAATACCAGCGCGAAACAGCGGTATACTAATGTAATTCCTTCAATATCCATACAGCGGGTATTCAATCCATACAATACCTTAACATTTGGTTATACCCAGCGTATACAACGGCCGTCTATAGACCAACTGAACCCATTTGTAGAGATCATAGACCCTAAAATCAGGTACACGGGCAACCCTTATCTGCTTCCTGTTTTAAATCATAGCTTTGAACTTGGTTATACCAATGTTAAAAAAGGTTCATTTAATGTTAACCTGAGTTATGTATTCTCCAACAATACTGTACAGCCATTTTGGACCCTGGCCGATTCGGTAAGTACCTCAACCTATCAAAACATCGGCAAAATTCATAACCTGGGCATGTCGGTAAGTATTCGCTACCCCATCATCAAAAACATGAACCTAAATATCAACGGGCGTATTGCCTACACCCGCTTACAGGGAATAGTAGGAACCGAGCTTTACAAGAATGATGGGTACCAGGGTTTTATTTATAGCTACCTTTCTTACGCTTTCCTAAAAACATGGCGAACATCTATCAACGGAGGATTTTACGGCCCTACGTTGCTGTTGCAGGGGCGACTTAATTCCTATTTTTACCATTCGTTTAGCTTAAGTAAGCGTTTGCTGAAAAACAAACTGGTTGCAGCTCTTGCTATAAGTAATCCGTTTAATAAATACCGACTGGCTAAAAGCGAAATTCACGCAACCGACTTCAATCAAAATTTCAACTCCTATACATACTTCCGCAACATTAATTTAAGTTTAAATTACAGCTTCGGACGACTTAAAAAAGAGATCAAACGAGCGGACAGGGGAATTGACAATGATGATAAGATAACGATTCCCAAATAAAAGCCATCTTGTAATACGCATAATTACTTAAAACACCTTTACACAACTTATGGGCAACTCCAATACTGGTTATACATGAAAGTATGGCCGACCGCCGGGATTGAACTAATGCACAGGAATAGGTTAGTTTGTCATGCTCACAAATGCCGCGCTACATAAAAATGCGTTATTTTACTGCCAGTAAATCCTTTATTTTGGAGGATAGTTTTAAGGCATTAAAAATTCCTGCGTAAACCACAATTCCGTTTTTATCAATTAAAACAGCTGTAGGATAGCCCGTTATACCGTAAGCATCTGCAACTTTTAGGCCGTTATAAAGTACCTGATATTCGGGCGCGTGCTGCTGTAAGATGGGTGCAATCGAATTTTTGGTATCGTAGCAGTTGATGGCCAGCAACTGAAAATTGGGCCCTTTGAACTTGCCGGCGATCTTTGAGAGTTCTGGGAACGCTGCCTGGCAGTATGCACAGTTTCTGATCCAGAATTCCAGCAATACAATCTTTCCTTTTTGATCAGTAAGGGAAATCTTTTTTTCAGTCCCGAATTCGGGCAATACCCACTCAGGGCCGGTTTCACTGCTGCTGATCAAAGTATTAGGCAGGCTTTGCACCCGCTGTTTAAATTGCGTGAGGTAAGTTGAAAAGTACCAGCTTTTTTCGGGCGGCCCGGCTACCGTGGCATCAACCTGGGTAAAGGTTGTTTTAATAAAATCCTGGTTTACACTGTTGGTTTGCAAGATGGCTGTGGGGAGATAACTGACCGGGTCGATCAGAATAGTATAGTTGATGGTTCTTTTGGTGGTTAAGGGTCGCAGATCGCCTAAGTGCCCAATAACCTTGTTCCGAATACCCAGCCGCAGCACGATCAGTTTCGATTGGCCTATGGTGGTGTCTGAGACTGCTTTTGTGACGTCGTTATCTTTGATAAGCAGTGGAAGTGCATTTTTTAAGCTGATAAATGAGTTGTAAAAAATTGACGTATAGCTGAATTGCTCCGGGCTAATATTATGAAAGACTTCAATAGTCTGATTTTTTTTGTCCAGGTCGAATTTTTCGGTGCCGTTATAAACGTATTTCCAGTTCTCATCCTCCCATTGATACCGAAAGCCGATTATCTTTTCGTTGGGATCCGCCTGCAAAAATATGGTGCCAGATAATTTATCTTCAATTCCGGAAGAAAAATATTTCACATCTCTTTGATAGGAGTACTGTACATGTTGAATATTAGTAAGTTTAGCAAGCATATCTGTCATCACTTTTTCCGGATCCGGAGGAGTGAGAAGCGTTATTGAGCATAAACAGAAAAGGATACCCTTCATAATAATTTATTAAAATTGCGGCCAGACGACGAACCCAACCTTCCCGATGATCTCGTCGGCACGGATCAGCCCGAATGACCTGGAATCTTTCGAGAATTCCCGGTTGTCGCCCATAACAAAATAATAATCCCGGTCAGCGGTAAGATCCAGTTGCCCATCTGTAACCGGCGAAGTGTTTGCAATATTCAAATAGTTGTAATTAACCAATTGTTTGCTGCTGATATGCAAAGGCTTATTTTTGGCGGGAATAGCTAATGGGCCAAAATCGTCAACCGTCCATTGCGCGTTGTATATATCTCTTATATCAAAATCCGGGGTATAAGCCTGACTTTTTTTTATACTATCGAGGTTAGTTTTAATGGCAAACCTTTTAAATTCATCGAGCAGCCGGCCATCAATACTTACCCTCCCTTTGGCAATCTGTATCCTGTCTCCCGGCAAACCTATGCATCTTTTGATGTAAAACTCGCCATGGTGCCTAACAATCACTACGTCATACCGGTTAACGGGGCCAAACTGCTTATAAACCAAAACCCTATCGCCGTTGATGTAGGAATTGTTCATAGAGTTTTGCTCAACTGTAAAAATAGAAATGAAAAATATACGGAGAACAATTACCGCCGTACACATCACAAGCAGGTAAGTCAATAATCCCCGGTGTTTTAGCCAAAACGTTTTCATTAGTTAGTACAGTTAATGGTTTCCAGGTAAAGCCCCTTGGTGAAGTCATCATCGAATAAGGCACCAGCTAATAGCAATTCCGATTGGCTATTAATGAGCAGGGTGTCGAAAACTCTGTCGGAAAGCGTGAAGTGGTTAATGTTTTTAAAAGAGTAATATTCTTTTTCAAAATACACATCATATTTAAAATTGATCTTCTTGATCGCATTCAGCACATAGATTTGAGTTGGGCCGCTGGCAATAAAAAGGTATTTGGTGTTGGGAAGGTGGTTTTTTGCTATAAACCGCTGGATTTTATTGAGTTCGTTGATGCACTCGTCGCAATCTGCCGTAAAAAAGTGAACTACGTAAAAGCCGTTTCCCTTAAGCTTAATTTCCGAGGGCGCGCTTTGGCCTTCTTTTTTTCCACTGTTTAACGCTATCAGTTTGGGGGGGAACTGAATGGATTGGTGGTAATACTTGCCCATGATATCGCTATTTTTGCTGCCACAATCCGAATGCATTTGGCAGCCCGGCAACACCGTTGCCAACAGAATTGTATAAAAGATATAATACTTCATAGGGTTGTGACGTAAATTTCCCCGCTGTCATTTCTAAGCGCGTAACAAGTGGTAGTGTTCATTGATTTGGCCACTGCAAATCCGCTATAATTGGCATCCAGTTTATAAATAGCTTCTGGTTTTCCGTCCCAGGAAAAGGTAAGTATCCGGTTACCCTTTGACTTGTATGCATTGCCGGAACTGTTTAGGGCGTAGAGGGATTGGTCGGTGCCTGCGATGTGGATATAAGCGTATCGGGTTTCGGTGTTCTCTACCGGCATAAACAGATTTTCTCCCTCTTCCTTGAAATCAACGGTTGGATCAAATAAATCAATTCCGCGGGCTATTTTAACAAGCTGGTTATCCTTGTAAAATTCAAGCCGGTCGGTCTTATTATAAGCCGCCACCGCTTGCCGGGTTTTGCTATTAAAGAGTAGGCTGGCGTTGTAAATGATTGCATCAATGGCAAATTTTCCGTTAATTTTATTTGATGGCCAATTAACGGGCGAAGGGGGCAACTCGCCGGCTTTGAAAAGTACATTTGTTTTATTGAATACGAAATAACGGTAATCATTATAATAATAGCTACAAGCTGCAAACGTACTATCGTTGATTAGCGTAACGGATTTTGCACCCCTTAATTTACCGGCTAATACAATTTCATCGAGTACTTTTGCAGTGGTGTCTTTTAGGGTTAGAGGCAGGTTAATTTTAACGAGTTTGCCAAGGGTGATATCAAATAGCCAAACTATACCTTTTTGGCTGGTAGGTAGTATATTAGCAATGCCCAAGCACTGCCCGGGCTCTTCTCCTCGGTTGATGAGGGCTCCTAAAAACAATTTTGATCGCTGGCCATAAACATTCAATATTTTTGGCGCATTTAAAGTTTTGCAAATTAAAAAGGTATCTATAACATCTACACTGGTGTTCTCACTGTTTTTGATGCCGGTGCTTACCATCCTCAGGTTTTTATTTAATTTGAAACTTTTTGGCGTAAGGGTATCTGTTAACACTGCATAACGGGCGTTAAATGCAACTTGAGCTTTGTTACTATTGTGGCAGGAAAATAGCGACAAATAAATAGCGGTATATAAGAGGAAAAAGCTAAAAGCGTGTTTTTTCATAGGAAGAAAAATTAAAAAAGCGGCAATTGCAAAAGCAATTACCGCTTTTAGGAGTCGCAGATTAGGCGCCTGGTTTGTAACCAGCGTAAATGTTTCCGGTTGCAGATGACTGGCAATCAGAATCGCTTGCAGGTGTGCAATAAGGCGTTTTGCCAACGGCCTTTGCTCTCAGGTCTGACAATGTGGTTGCGTGACCGAAAGCACTGGATAAGCCAAGTGCTGCGAACAGTGCTGTAGCAACAAGCCCTGTTAAAATGGTTTTTTTGTTTTTCATAAAAATTTAGTTTAGTATTTATATTTCTAAGGTATTTAGATAAAAAACGCATCCCTATTGGCCCCTGCGCCCGTTAAGTATTACTGCTGAACAAATCAGTATTCACTGGCTAATAACCCTGTTTTTTGCTGTTTATATCAATGGCGCAGCGTGATGCCGGCTAATTTCGTCTACATCATTTTAACATTGGTGTAAATATATATTTGCTTAGCATCATTAAATCCATTTTTATAGTAGGTACTTTCATAACCAACCGAAAACCAAAACCTAAGATGAGCGAATACGCTTTTTTTCCAACCCTGATTGTTCGCAATCCGGCGTTTTCTTACCAGGACTATTCTTTGAAAAACTTGGAGGAAGCCTTGCAAAACCCCTACTTTAAAAAAGCAATAAAACTGGCCAGTGTTTCACTTTACGAACAGTTGGAAAAAAAGGGTTTCCTGCTTGAGCACATGGACACCAAAATGCGTACAACGCTTTGGAAATATTTTAACCGGCTGTGTTTTAGGCCAACGCCATTTGGTTTATTTGCCGCAACATCTGTAATGCAATGGGGCGTAGCCGAACAAGCCGTCCTCACAAATTTCAAGGCACATACAATGGTCGACTTCGAGTTTGGTGTGCAGCAACAATTGTTACCCCTATTCCAACATCGGCGTTTTCAGGTGAATACAACGATTTATACCGCGGGGCGAGAGTTTAGGTTTTTGACCGCATGGCGAGAGCCCAATGAATCTGACAGAAAGTTCTTCATTAAATCCATCGTTAAGATTCCGATCTTGCAGAAGATCATTGCATTTTGCCACAGCTTGAAAACATATCCATCAATTGTGAGCTTTATTGGTGCCGAAACCGGCCTGACAGTTGCCGAAGCGGAGAAACTGCTGGAAACACTAATTTCCATTCAGTTTTTAGTTGATGACCATGACGTAAACATAATTGGTGATGACTATTTTGTTTCTCATAATGATGCTCCCGACCTGGATACGGATCAGGCTGCACCCTGTTACCTAAACCTTATAGGTGAATGCTATTCCGGTTCACTTCATACCCGGTATCAACGCACCATAAAAAAAGCAGTAGATTGTTTACATATTCTACTGAAAAATGCTCCCCTCGACAAACCAATGCAACGGTTCGTGACAGCCTTTAACCGGAAGTTTGAGGGCCAGCGTATTCCATTACTTTACGCGCTGGATCCGGAAACAGGCATTGGATACGAGGGGCTGGAAGCTGAAATTGAAGGACAAGATTTACTGGACGGCATCAACTGGAGCGCAAAGGCCGATTACAACCTACCGGTTTATTGGAGTAGCGCGCATTCATTGTTGCTGGAAAAGTGGAATACAAGTACGCTCGCCCGTAAAACCATTGTTCTTACGCCGGGCGATATAAGCGCGATAGACGATAATATACAGGGAGCACCCACACCCCAAACCATGTCAACATTATTCAAAGTGGTTAATGGCCAGGTCATTGTCGAAAGCATCGGGGGCATCACCGGCACGGCGCTGATAGGGCGGTTTACTCCGTTCGATGAGAAAATCGCGGGGTTTGCCAAAGAGGTGGCCGATTTTGAAGCCGCACAAAACCCTGGGGTGATATTTGCGGAGATCGCTCACATTTGTGAATCGCATACTGCAAATATCAACCGCCGGCAACATATTTACGCCTACGAGATCCCCGTTCTCACCAGATCCGTGCTTCCGGAAAGCAAGCAATTCACGCCGTCAGACCTGTACGTTTCCATTGTGAACGACGAAATAATTTTGTTTTCGGAAAGCATGCAAAAAAGGGTAATACCCCGTTTAAGTTCCGCCTTTAATTTTAAACGTAACCATTTATCGCTGTACCGTTTTTTATGCGACCTGCAATTCCAGGGCATCAATGGCAATCTCAACCTTGATCTTAAAAACTATTTCCCGGGAATGAATTTTTACCCGCGGGTACAATTTGGCGATAGCATCCTTTATCTGGCCACCTGGTATTTATCAAGAATAGAACTAACAGACTTACAGTCCTTAAACCCTACCCTGCCGGCAGAGGTTAACCGTATAATTGAAAAACTCAGTCTCCCCCGTTGGATAGCTTTGACAAGTCATGACAATCAACTCGTTTTCGATCTAATGAGCACCGAACAGCTCACGGTATTTTTAACAATAATTAAAGGGCAAAAAAAAATCACCATTAAAGAACACCTATATGAAATAACCGACACGCCCCTTGTTAAAGATGAAGGCGGCAAACCGTATGCCGGTCAGTTCATTGCTACCTTATATCGAAGAGGCCGCACCTACGCAGCTACAAACTTAGCGCGCCATCCCCCTGCAAAATCCACCAGGCGGATTGTACCCGGAGACGGTTGGGTCTATTATAAAGTTTATATACATCCTTCCCGTCAAAACGAAGTTTTATTAATCCTGTATAAACGTTGCATAGCGCCGCTGTGCGGTCAAAATACAGTAATGCAATGGTTCTTCATACGGTATACAGATCCCGAACCCCATTTGAGAATAAGATTAAAGGTTAAAAAAGATCTTGATGCCACAGTAATAGCATCTTTGAACCACCAGCTAAAACAATGCTTAAAAAACGGGCTGGTAGCTGATTACCTAATTGCTATTTATGAGCGGGAGCTGGAACGTTATGGGCATTTGACTATGGATTCTTTCGAGCAAATCTTTTTCAAGAGCAGTGAGCTGAACATTCGATTTTTTAAAGCATTGATCAAAAATGAAGTCATGCCTCCAAATCTGCTTATTATCTTTTCAAACGTATCGCTCATTATGGAAAATTTCAATTTTTTTGGCGTTCAAAGGCTGTCATTCCTCACCCAGGTAACTCATTCCCTGCTTTGTGAGTTTAACGACCAGGCAGACTTGAAATACGCTCTTGATTCTAAATACAAGCAAATGAAATCATTACTTACAGCCTGGGAAAACGGCGATCTAATGGTGAAAAAAGCGCTGCTATGGAAACACTCTTCCGATTTCGCTCAATCTATTCGCTACCTGGCACAGGGAACTGCACGCTCCAAGACTGATCAGCAGTTTAAATGGGCAGCAGACATCATTCACATGCACCTCAATAGATTCTTTCTTAGTGAGCAAAGGAAGCAGGAACTGGTTGTTTATTACTTGTTAATGAAACACGAATCGGCTAAACTGGCCAGAACTGCTAATCAAGCCGTATCGATAATTCCAGCTTAAATATTCGGCTATCCTGGGTTACCGTAAGCTGATGCCTGTCGCTATAAATATTTTGTAGGCGGGCCTTTGCGTTCTGAAGGCCTATCCCCCAGCCCTCAGAACCCGTTGACAGCTTTTTTTTATTGATGCATACCATTGTAAAAAAGTGATCGTGGCAACTGAGGCTAATAGCTGATGAAAACTCCGTACTGAGCAAATCGCCATGTTTGTAAAGGTTTTCTACAAAGGAGATCAATAACAGTGGTATTATCCGGTCTTTTGTGAAATCACCGTCTAAGTTAATATGCAGGTTCAACTTCTCATTATACCTTAGCTGGTTTAGATGCACCATATTGTGTAAATGATTTACTTCGTTCTCCAGCAAAACCTTGCCGTCGGCCCCGGGTATACTGAGTGAATAGCGCATCATGTCAGACAAATGCAGAATAGCCGCAGCCCCGGAGGCAGAAACTTTACGGACGGAGTTATATATAAAGTTTAGCGTATTGAAAAGCAGATGCGGGTTAAGCTGGGCTAATAGATAGGAGTTTTGCGCCTGCATAAGGTTTTTTTCAAGTTCCGAGCTTTCTTTTGCCTTACGTAAGCCTGTATTCTCCAGCTCCAGAATCAGTTTTTTTTGCATGGATACCGATTTGGCAAACCAATATGCAACGCTGATACCGATGAAATAAAAAGCCCTGTAGGTATTCAGGATAAAGAATCTTTCCATATTAAAACTCCCAGAGCGGTTGCTGATTCCCAGAGAAGTTAACAGTTTGGATAACAGGTATTGCAATAAAAGGTAAACTATAATTTCAAACAGGATGCTAATAAATGCTAAAAAATATCTCGGCCTGTAAGAAAAGCTTCGGCTGATAATTAGGGTGTTGGTGTAAAAGATAGCGATGTTGAGCAGATAGTGCAAAGCATAATCCCAGAAGTTGCTCAAAGAACCCGTAACCACATACAGGTATGATAATTCATAGGCGATAAAGATCACCCAGACGGCACAATGTCTTGCGAGCATTCCCGTAAAGCTGTTTACCGGGAAAAGTTTCTTGGCTTTCGTTTCCATTTGTCTACAGCATAAAGCTCCCGGTGTAAGTTTTTTATTTTACATCAAAAAAATTCAAAACTTAACTTTCAATTAAAACATTAAATCATGAAAACCAAAAGTAAAGTAAATTTAACAGTAAAAAACCTATTTACCTTCAAACCGCCACATGGCAAACAAAAATTTTTCGAGACGACAACTATTGACCCAACTACCACCACTACCACATCTGTGAGTACTTTCATCACATTTGGCCGCGAGGTCGCTTAAATTTCGAGATAGCCTGGTTGCTGATTGGCGGCCTGGCTATTTCTTAACTACCAAGCATTTTTTTTTGTATTTTAACGCAATGATAAAATGCTACGTTATCGACGACGAGTTTCATGCTGTTGAGGTGTTATCGGATTTCATTAACCGAACTCCGGGGCTTGAACTGGTAGGTAGTACGCTGAATCCGTTAATTGGGCTCGACGCGATCTGTTCCGCAAACTCCCCCGACCTTACATTTTTAGACATCAACATGCCGGAGCTATCCGGCTTAAAGTTTGCAGACCTTGCAGCGCCTTATACCACTATTATATTCACAACGGCCTACGCGGAACATGCGCTGGACGCTTTTGATAAAAACGCCTTTGATTATTTGCTCAAGCCTATCGCTTATGACCGCTTTCTCAAATCCGTTAGCAGGTTCAAAGGAAGAACAGTACCTGAAAGAAACGATCCTAATTATTTTTACATCAAAGGCGAAGTTAAAGGCAAGCTTCTTCGGATCAAAATAGAAGATATATTGTACATTGAAGGAGCACTCAACTATATAGTTATTCATACTACCGAAGGCAAACAACTCACCTACTTAACTATCGGCGAGATTGAAAATTACTTACCCTCAAGCTCATTTACCAGGATTCACCGTTCATTTATTGTAAACTACGCCAAGATCAAAACCATCACCGGTAATCACATTACGCTGGATGATAAAACTATTTTAAGTATCGGCAGTGCATACAAAACGGCTTTTTTTGACCTTTTAGAAAAAAAATCGCTAATATCTAAACGAACAGGCTCAGCCTCGTAGTTATTATTAGTTCACGCGATAAAACCCACGAAAGCCGCTCAATGGAGTGGCTTTCGTGGGTTTATACTTTTTCTTACTAATTAGTTCAGAAAGAAATCCAGCAGTGCTTTTTGAACCTGGGCGGTTTGTTCCTGTACCACCCAATGGCCCGAATCTTTAATGATGGCTTCGTGTACATCAGTTGCGACAAGTTTTGAATGTTCGGCCAAAAATGATCCGGCAAAATGGTCAGAACCCATAGCCAGTAAAGGTATGGTTAGTTTTGTTTTGGCAAATTCTACATTGTCTTTACCATCGTTAGCAAATTCGCCAAACCAATGGAAAGCGCCCGTGGTAGCACCAGGTACCGAATAGGCTCTTATAAACTCATTTTTTTCTGCTTGGGTAAAAGAGTTGTTCTTGAAGCCAACAGTTGGCCAGAAATCGGTGAAGAATAAGCCAACTTTACCGGATACCAGTTCGCCTGAATGTGGCTGTGCAAAAAAGCCAAACCACCAGGCTTGCGCTTTCACCTGGCTCCAAACCGGCTCAATACCCGGCAGCAAAGCATCCATTAACGCTATCTTCTTTACATCGGCTGGGAACTGCGCGGCGTAAGCGTAAGCCACCATCAGGCCGATATCGTGGCCGGCTATATTAATGTGCTGATAGCCCAGCTTTTTCATCAGCTCGTGCATATCAACGGCCATATTTTTCTTACTGTAGCCGTCGGCAGGTTTGCCAGATTCGCCAACGCCACGCATGTCAGGCGCTATAACGGTAAAGTGTTTGGAAAGCTCGGGTAACAGGCGGTTCCACATGTACCAGTTTTGACCAAAACCATGTACCAGTAATAAAGGCTCGCCATTACCTCCTATTACGTAATGGATCTTTACGCCGTTTACAGTGGCGTACTGGTTTTTGAAGCCCGCGGGTGGCGTAGCTGGTTTTACAATGGCGGCAAAGCTTACTGTAGTTAGCAAAGCGAAAAGGAAAATTAGTGCGAAGTGTTTGATGTGTGTTGTGGTTTTCATGATTGTAATTATTTATATGATGTGGGTTTTAATTCTGATTGTTTTTTCTTGTTATCGCTGATGTCTTTATAGGCATTAGGCAGGTTAAAATTGAAGTGCAGCCAGTTGAACAATACGTAGCCTTTGTTAAATTCGTCCATCTTAACAGCTGCTTTGGTTTGCTCCAGCGTAAGGCCTTTATCCACGGCAGCTTCTACTTGTTGTTTTAGTGCCTCCACGTAATCAATGGTGTATTTAATGCCGGCTTTGTTAGTCACCCTGCCATGGCCGGGAATGATGATAGCATCGGTGGGCAAAAAATCATATACCTTTTTAAGGTTGGCGGCTGGTTCCAAAAAGTAGCCATCAAACAACCAGGGAATTGCTGGACTTTCAGCAATAAAGGGATTACCTGCCCAGAATATTTTTTGGTTTGGCATCCATACAAACAGATCTGCCGGGGATTGCGCGGTACCTACATTCAAAAACTCCACAACTTTACCCTCACCCAAGTCCAGTTTGAGGTTGTTGTTTTTGGGGATCACAATATCCGCAGGCCTGTAAACCGAACTTTCGATACCCCTGCCCGCGCCAAATAATGCCACCATAAATTGTTTAATACCTTCATAGTTTTTGGCCAGATTGTCTTTCGCAAATTCATTTTGGATAATTAGTGTGGAGGATGGCAACAGGTAGTTGCTGAAACAATGGTCGCCATGGTCGCTGGTATTTACCGCGTAGATGATGGACTTATCTGTTACCGATCGGATTAAGGCAACTTCCTGATCGTACAGGCGTTTGCTCAGCATTACTTCAATTAGCAGTACGCCTTTGCTGCCAACGATAAAGCCGCCTGTAGTAGCCTGCGGGATGCCCTGCGGGGTTTCTTTCGCGGCTGTAGTTGGCAGTATGGCATAGATACCCTCGCCTAACTTCTGTAGTTTTAATTCAACTTTATTAGCATCCCAGATAGGTACCTGTGGCGGCATGGCCATTTGCGCGGATGCGCCAAGTGAGATGAGCAGCAGTAAAAAAGCAGTTACTATGTTTATTTTTTGAGTCTTCATGTTCTGTTGTTTTATGAGTTGTTAGAGAGTATATTGAATTCTATCTTTGATAACCGCCATAGTATTTTACCGGCGACCAGCTTGGGATAACCTCAGGAATGGATGGATCCTGAGCAGCGTATTTGCCCGAGGCGTAAACAATTTTGCCGTTTACCACAGTCAATACGGAGTTGATCTGCTTAACCTTTTCCGGCGTGGCGCTGAAGTAATCGGCAGAGAGGATCACCATATCGGCATACATACCTTTTACCAGTTTGCCTTTTACATTTTGCTCGCCAGAGAACCAGGCACTGCCTGAAGTATAGAGTTTTAAAGCAGTGTACTTATTTAACACCTGCTCTTTTGGCCAAAACTGCATCCCGCCAATGGTTTTACCTGTAAGCAGCCAGTGCAGTGCCATCCATGGATTATAGGTAGATATCCGTGGCGCATCGGTACCCATGCCAACCGGGATGCCCATGCTCAGCATCTTTTTTATTGGCGGCAATTGCGTTTTGGGCTGGCCATACATTTTGGTATACAGTTCTCCCTGAAAATACATGCGGAATTGTACCGCAACACCACCACCCAATGCCTTAACCCTAACCAACTCAGCATCTGTAATGGTTTCGGCATGGTCAAAGAACCAGCGCAGGCCGTTAAATGGGGTATCCTTGTTTACCTTTTCAAACACGTTCAGCATCCTGTCGATAGATTCGCCATAAGTGGCGTGCAGGCGAAAGGGCCACCTGTTTTTTACCAGCAGGCGTATCACCGGCTCCAGGTCGGTTTCCATACTATCAGACAATACTATCCTTGGCTCCAGGAAATTCTCAAAATCCGCTCCTGAGGCGATGAGGTTTTCGCCGGCGCCTTCCATCGCGTAACCATTGGCCATCAGGATATGGTCGTTTTTATTGGGGTAGGTTTGGGTAATCCATTTTTCGTAATCCTGAAACTCCCTGCCCTTGTTCTGCGCGAATAAGTAATAGGCCGTGCGCACGGTAAGCTTGCCTGCTTTAGCCAAAGCCAGCGAGGCCTGGTAATCTGCGTCGTAGTTTTGGGCACCGCCTGCAGCGTCAATCACGCTGGTGATGCCGAAACTGTTTATTTCCCTGTAAAAATGCTCCGAGCTGTTTATGCGTTCTTCGGGGGTAAGGGTGCCGGTAAGCGCCAAGGTGCGGTAAATGGCCATTGGGGTTTCTTTGGCATAGAGCAGCCCGGTTGGGTTGCCATCTTTATCCAGCTCTATTACACTGCCCGGGTAACTGGTATGCTTATCATACCCCAGTATTTCTATTCCCTTTTTATTAAGGAAAGCTTTGCCATACAGGTAAGTAATAAAAACAGGCTTATCGGGCACTGCGGCGTTTATCTCATCAATAGTGGGCTGCCTCTTTTCTTCAAATTGAAACTCGTTCCAGCCGCCTACTACTTTTACCCATGCTCCGGGTGGCGTTCTGGCGGCTTGTTCTTTTAACATTTCCATGGCGCGCTTCAGGGTTTTCACACCATCCCAGCGCAGTTCCATATTAAAGTTGAGGCCTTCCCTTACGGCGTGCATATGGCTGTCGTTTATGCCGGGGATAACCGTGTTGCCACCTGCATTGATGAGTTTGGTGCTTGCCGATTTGTAACTTGCTATTAACGCTGCAGATGACCCTGTGGCCAGGATAATGCCGTCCTTCATCGCCACTGCCTGTTTAAATTCGCCCGGTTTGGCCATAGTTGCTATCTTGCCGTTGTAAATAATAAGGTCGGCCTTTTGCTGGGCGCGGGATGTAGCCGCCATAAATACCATTGCTATAATGGTAAATAGCAGGAGCAGGTATTTTGCCGTGTTGTTGTTGTTTTTCATGATTTAATGTTTGAGTTGTGTTTATAAAGTTTTGATCCAGTTTAAAATGTAGGCGGCCTTCTCCTCCCATTCGGGTTGGCCCAACACAAAATGATTGGCGTTGCCAAACTCCTTGTAATCGGTAATGGAATCTTTGTCGCTGTATTTTTTGAAGTTGGAATAGTTGAGTGATGCAGGCATGAAATTATCTTTCCCGCCGGCCAGGAATAAAAGCGGCGCATGTGGTTTGCCGAAATCAACTTTGGCGGCGCTGGTAATAGCATCGCGCACTACCAGTTTAGATTCGGGTACTGCCAAGTTGTAATAGGCTTCCTTTTGGGCCTCGTATTCCATGCCGTTGGTAAACGCATACTGCCATTCGGTGAACGACATGAGGTAGGATTTCTTAGAAGAGGTAAAAAAGCCCAAAGGCCCCCAGCCTGCCTTGTAAAAGGAGAACTTAAAGGTCATAACGCCCTGCGGCTGTAGCGAATGAATGGCGATACCAGCTTCTGCAAGCCCGCGCTGTAGCAATATTTGTGTAATAAGCCCGCCAATTGAATGGCCAACGAGGATTGGTTTTTCGGGAAGTTGTTGAATTATGGCAGCATAATAATTAGTGAGATCGGCTAACCGCTGGCTGGCTATGGCTGCATCCGGGTGCCCTTTGCGAAGGATACATGCCGATGCGTTCTTATGCGGCCATGAAGGAGCGATGGTTTTATACCCTGCCGATTCGAAATAAATTTTCCATTTATCCCAGCTATTGGCGCTTACAAAAGCGCCGGTTATAAATACAATGGTTTTGGTGGTTAAACCGCTTGCCTGGTTATCTGATGTGTTCATTTGTTGTTAAATTGATATGACCCACTAAAACAATGGCAATACCAATTTATAATTCAATTGATTATCAGATACTTAAATTAAAACATCAAAAAATGATTACGTTATGTCGTTATCTTACGACTAAAAGCAACGAGATAAGGTAAGGCGAGATAGACGGTAAAAAGGCACCTCGTTTTCGTCAAATGGCGATATATCGTCACCAACTGCGATATACGGTTACCGGCTGGCAATTTTATTTTATAAAAGACTAATAAACAATTGTTTAAATTTAAGGCTTGCGTTTTGAACCTTATCGCGCATGGAAGCAACGAAATAATGAAGAGGGTAACTTACGCACGGTTTTTAGCATTTTTTGTTCTCCTGTTTTCCTGCCTGCAGGCTTATTCACAAACGGTTACAAAAAGCGAAGGCGACCGTTACATGGCATCCGCTAAAGCTTGGACGCTGAAAAACGACAGCGCTAAATGTAATGCCGATGTGCGAAAAGCAATAGCCATAGATCTGCAAAACGGAGATCTGAGAGGAGCCGCAGAAGCGTGGCTTAAAATGGAAGAATACTATAATTTCTTTCATGGGGCCGACATGACTAAACGAATCTTTTATTATGAACAGGCCCTCCCACTGTTTTTAAAGGCGGGTGCCAAAAACCGAGCGGCCGCCACTTTAAAAATTCTTGGCGACTTTTACCAGGTACAAACCAATTATGCAAAATCGCTATCTACTTTAAAACAATCCCTGATGCTGTACCAGGCCACGGGCGAAAAAGATCTGCGTGGGGTATATGACCTACTGGGCACTGTAAACGCGCAAATGGGAAATTATGACGAGGCTATCAAAAATGGGTTGTTAGCTGTACGAGCAGCAGAGACTATTGGCGATACTACTTTGATGCTTTGTACTATCTATAACCGTATAGGGGTGACCTATTTTAATCTTAAACGATATAACCAGGCGCTCATTTACTTTAAGAACTCATTAAGGGTAGCTACAAACAACCACGACATTAATTCAATCGTGCTATTAAGTTACAACATAGCTAATGCTATGAAATTTTTGAACAGGGCAGCCGAAAGCTACAAACTAATGAGGGAAACCGAAAAAACTTACCATCCGGCAGATTTGGACAATCGTATTCTCATTAACGTGTCGTGCCTTAACATATTGGCCAACCTAAAGCGGTATGGCGAAGCAAAAAAGCACTGCGACACTTTATTGAAGCTGGTATCTAAAATAAATGCCGGGAGTGAAAACAAGCCGTTAATAGAGCAAACTGTGGCTTTATATTTTTTAAATATTAAAGATTTTAATCAAGCGAGGATCCATGCTCTCAAATTCGAACAACTGGGAAGCGGAACCGGCAACTACGATGTCTTGGTAAACGCTTACAAACTTCAATATAAGATCGATTCCGCGAAAGCGGATTATCCAAATGAAATAAGAAGTTATAGGAGATACATTAAATTAAAAGATCAGTTATTTAACGAAAAAAATTCGGGCAGGGTAGCCCAGTTAGAGATCCAATACGAAACCGAGAAAAAAAATCAGGAATTAAAAGCGAAAGAAAGCAATATCGCTATACTTAAAAAGCAAACTCAACTGCAGGCAACCGCTCAAAAACTTTACATTGCAGGCACCATATTATTAGCGCTGTTACTGGGATTGAGTTACAACCGCTATTTGCTAAAGCAAAAGGTTAACCGCCAGTTGCAGGTACAGCAAACGGAGATCAACCTCCAAAACCGGTCGTTAACCAATCTTATTGCCGAAAAGGATAACCTGCTGGAGGAGAAAGAATGGCTGATGAAAGAGATCCATCACCGGGTAAAAAACAATCTTCAGATTGTGATCAGCCTGCTGAACACGCAATCATCCTACCTTAACGATGATGTTGCTTATAAAGCCATCAGGGAAAGCCAGCATCGGATGCAGTCTATTTCACTTATCCATCAAAAGCTTTATCAATCAGAGAACCTGGCGCTGGTGAACATGCCTGCTTACATCGGCGACCTTGTCCAATACTTAACCGATAGCTTTGATACCGCATCAAAAATTAAGTTTGATATTGACATAGCCCCTATAGAACTGGATGTGACCAAATCTGTACCGCTTGGTCTTATATTGAACGAGGCCATCACCAACTCCATCAAATATGCTTTCCCACAGGAAAGTAATGGTAAGATCAAGATATTGTTGTCCGATCTGGGTGAAGGCAGCTACGAGTTACAGATCAGCGACAATGGCATTGGCAATACGGCAGCAGCCAACCTTTCTAAAAGCAAAACCTTAGGCATGAGCTTAATGAGAGGTTTAAGCAAACAACTCAGTGGCACCTTTGCGGTTGAAAACCGGGACGGCCTAACCATCATCATAAAATTTGTTGACGAAAAATTTTCAAAAGCCATTAAAAACGACCAACCCTTATCATCATGAGCAAAAAGATACTAATCGTAGAAGACGAATTTATTGTGGCCAATGATCTATCCATGATGCTGGAAAAAGCAGGCTACGATGTTTGCGATATAGCCGATTCGGTTGAGGAGGCGAGGGAGATTATTGCAAGGCAAAAACCGCAGCTGGTATTGCTCGATATCCACCTAAAAGGCAAGCTTACCGGTATAGACCTGGCTAAACAATTGGCCGAGGAGCAGATCGCATTTGTTTACCTATCTGCAAATTCCAACCAGAAGATCTTAGAAGAGGCGAAAGCCACCCAGCCATACGGGTTTATGGTAAAGCCCTTCCGCGAAAAGGATGTACTGGTAAGCCTGGAAATTGCCCAGTACCTGCACGAGCAAAACATGCTGATCAAACGCAACAATGAGCAGATGCTGCAAAGCGCCCTTATAGATATCCTTAGCGAAGAAACAGAATGGAGCCAAAAATTTTTAAAGATCGCCAAAACCATACAGCCCTATGCGCCTTTTGACTACCTGGCAGTTGGCATGAAAAACCTGGATAGCTTACCATATGATGGCATCAGTTTTTTGCGTACCAGTTTTAACGATTACCAGGTAATTGGCTTTGATGAACTGATGAATATATCTGGTTTAAAAAAGGCGGAGCTGCTTAAGCTCCAGGAACCATCCACCGACGACACCTTTTCTGCAGTGTATAATGAGAATGATTTCACGGACCGTTGTAAATATAACGCGGCGAAAAGATTCGTAGCGAGAACATTCCACATGAGGTCGAACCTGGTGATGTACGTGCCGGTTACGGGCAGGCCGGGCTTTACGTTTTCGTTTTACAGCCGTAAGGATGATATTTATGCAAACAGGCATCTGGCGCTTATTAATAAACTTCAAAAACCTCTGTCGATGGCTATTGATGGCCTGTTTGTAAGTCATAAAAATGTAAAGCCCGCTTACCAGGTTGTAAAGCCAAATGCAGCGCCGCAACAAAAGCTGCGAACGGGTTTTGATGGTATAATAGGCAGCAGTCACCTTTTGCTTACGGCATTGGACCACCTTACGCTGGTTGCCCCTATGGAAACATCTGTTTTGATACTTGGCGAAAGCGGTACCGGGAAAGAACGCTTCGCCAAATCTATCCATTCACGTTCTTCGCGCAGTAAAAAGCAGATCATCGTAGTGAATTGCGCGGCCCTGCCTACGCACCTTATCGAATCGGAATTGTTCGGGCATGAAAAGGGGGCCTTTACCGGTGCAGTTGAAAAGCGAGCAGGTAAATTTGAACAGGCGGCGGGCGGCACCATTTTTTTGGATGAGATAGGCGAGTTGCCCTTAGAAGCGCAATCCAAACTACTGCGGGTATTGCAGGAAAAAGAAATAGAAAGACTCGGCGGCAAAGAAACAATAAGGGTAGATGTACGAATAATTGCCGCTACAAATTGCAACCTGGAGAAAGAAGTGGCCGCGGGTAAATTCCGGCTCGACTTGTATTACCGCTTAAATATTTTTCCAATAGTATTGCCCGCCCTTCGAGAGAGAAAAGAGGACATACCAGAACTGGTCGGGCATTTTGTTGCAAAATACGCCGAGCGGGCAGGCAAAGCCGGGATGAGTATTTCGCAACAAGCTTTGAGTGATCTTACCCATTATCACTGGCCCGGTAATGTACGGGAGCTGGAGCATTTGATAGAGCGCAATGTGCTGCTGAACCGGGGGAATGTGATAGAAAGGATCAGCCTGCCCTCGTCAAAACCGGAAACAGATATAGCCGTTACCGATACCAAGGTGAAAACCATTGACGATAACGAACGGGAATACATATTAGCGGTACTTAAAAAATGTAACGGCCGCATTTCGGGCCCGGGTGGTGCTGCAGAACTGCTGGATGTGCCTTCAACCACCTTAAATTCAAAAATGAAACGGTTGGGCATTACCCGCAAACACGTAGGTGGTTAATAGGTAACCGCTTTATATCGTATTTAACGATGGGCCGAATTACTACATATCGTAATTCGGCTTTTTTTATTTTAAACAAACAGTTATAAATCAATAACTTAAATAAACGGCTTGTACTTTGGCTATTGATTTACATGAAAACATTTAGCATAACTCTTGCCATCATCCTATCATCGTTTGCCTGCCTTGCACAGGAAAGCAGTTTTAAATCATTAAGATTCGACGAGAACTACACAAACCTCGCAAAAGATACCAGCACCAATTGGTACCATCGGCTCAAATTCAGCCCGGTATTGCAGGACAAAAAAACTTACTTCAGTTTCGGCGGAGAGGTGCGTTATCAATACTTCTATTACAAAAATCCCGATTGGGGCTCATCACCTGCAGATAATGATGGTTTTGTGCTTACCCGTTACCTGGGGCATGTAGATTTTCACGCCGGGAAGCATTTCCGCACGTTTGTTCAGCTGCAAAGCAGTTTGGCTAACGGACAGGTAGAAGATCCTTCTCCGGTAGATAATAACCCACTGGACCTGCACCAGGCCTTTGCAGACCTCTCCTTCCCCATCAATACAAATAACAGCCTCATCCTGAGGTTGGGCCGCCAGGAGTTATCCTATGGCTCGCAACGGCTGGTTGCCGTACGCGAAGCGCCAAACAACAGGCAATCGTTTGATGGTGCCAAAGTGATGTTTGGCAGCAAAAAAGTAAAGCTGGATGTTTTTTATAGCCACTATGTACAGGCAAAACCTAATATATTCGACGACACCTTTAACGGTAACGTTAAATTTTGGGGTGGCTATGCCGTGATCAATAAAGTGCCGGTACTCCAAAATATAGATGTGTATTATTTCGGCATCACCAAAAAAACAGCGTCTTTTGATGACGGTAAAGGCCGCGAACAGCGCCACTCTATAGGTACCCGAATTTGGAAAAATTCGCCAACCTGGCAATACGATTTAGAGGGTTTATATCAATTTGGAAAGCTCGGCAGCAGCACTATAGCCGCCTGGACAGCATCCGCTAATATATCCTACACGTTTGATAAAGTAGCTTTAAAACCATTGATCGGGCTAAAAACCGAAGCGATTAGCGGCGATAAAAACTACAACGACGGAAAGCTAAACACATTTAACCCGCTTTTTCCAAGAGGCTCCTACTTTGGGCTTGCTGCGTTGATAGGCCCATCCAACTTGCTCGATGCTCACCCTTATATCCAAATTTCCTTGTCGAAAAAGCTTACCCTTTCAGAAGATTACGATATGTTTTGGAGAATGAGCAGAAATGATGGCCTATATGCGGTAAACAGCAAATTACTTTATTCTGGTAAAAACACCAGCTCAAAACAAATAGGCCGCCAGTTAGGCACCGCGCTTGATTACAATGCAAACAAATTTCTTTCTTTTAAACAGGAACTTACCTGGTTCAGTGCCGGCGATTATTTAAAGGAAAGCGGGCCCGGTAAGGATATTATTATGGTTGGCAGCACCATTACGCTTAAATTTTAAATTAATGGCCAGCAAAAGCAATAGAATAGGGCATCTTTATTGGCCGTTCCCTCAATCAATTTATACTACAAACAGTCATTACCATCGCTCACTCAAACGTGTAAAGGTTGATTTTTAAATGTTTACCTTTAAGCTTGCAAATAGTGAAGATATGTTGAAAGCGCTGCTGGTTGATGATGAGGTAAATAGCTCGTCCCCAAAGGATATGGCGAGAGCAGGTTGATAAACGGTTGCGACGGCACCATAAAATGTACCGACCTCCAAAACGAAAAAAACAGGAGAACAGAGTTGAGGATACAGTCCTCCACAAAATAAACGAAAGAGCCGTTACTAAAAATAGTAACGGCTCTTTTTTAATATACTTCAGTTTTTATTTATGATTTTATAAAAGCCAATAGATCTTTGTTAATCGTTGTCGCCTCTGTGGTAGGCATACCATGAGGGAAACCCGGGTAAGAAATAAGCGTGACGTTCTTCAAAAGTTTTACAGCCTTTACTGCGGTCAGTTCGAACGGAACGATCTGGTCATCCTCCCCATGCAGCACCAATACAGGCACATCTACACTTTTAAGGTCTTCGGTAAAATCCGTTTCCGAAAACGCTTTGATACAGTCGTAATGTGCCTTTATGCCGCCCATCATGCCCTGGCGCCACCAATTGTCTCTAACTCCCTGGGATATTTTAGCGCCCTCACGGTTGTAGCCGTAAAAAGCCATGGTAAAATCCTGGAAATATTGTGGCCTTTGGGTTGCTGTACCTTCGCGAATCCCGTCGAATACCGATAAAGGAATCCCATCCGGGTTATCTCCGGTTTGTGCCATCAACGGCGTAACAGCGCTAATAAGCACCGCTTTGGCTACACGGCCTTTTCCGTATTTAGCTACATAGCGTATTACCTCGCCACCACCTGTAGAATGGCCAATATGCACCGCGTCTTGTAAATCAAGCGCCGTTACAAGCTCGGCTACATCAGCCGCGTAGGTATCCATTTCGTTCCCTGTGGCTGTTTGGCTCGATCTGCCATGCCCGCGGCGGTCATGGGCAATAACCCTATACCCTTGTGCAAGGAAAAACATCATTTGTGTGTCCCAGTCGTCTCCAGATAAAGGCCAGCCGTGATGAAAAAATAAAGGTTGCCCGGTTCCCCAGTCTTTGTAATAAATTTCGGTTCCGTCTTTTACTGTGATTTTACTCATTGCTTGTGATTTTGATTATGGTGATTAATATATTAGGGACAACGTTCTGTTTTGAACAGTATAAGTGGTAGATAAAATCTCTTTACTCCACCTGAAATAATCCTGCAAGCGGTCTGCAGGTAGCGCAGAAACCGGTGTTAGAACCAGGGCCGTTTTGAAAGACTAAAATAACAAATAAAGTTGACCTCTAAATCCACCCAAACAAAAATAGCCGAAATTGAACATTGGCAAAACAAACCGATCCGGAGAGATCGGGCCGAAAACCTTGATAGCCAGTTATTATTAGCGCAAATCAAATCATGAAAAAAATCGGATTTATTTTTTAAGATCTATCCAGGCAGCATTGCTAATGTCTGCGTTGCTTACATCTGTAAACCGATATAATTCATTGCCCGCAACCTGTGGTACCTTAAACCTGTCTATCTCCAGGCCGTTAACATCGGTTACGATTAACGCCGGCCTATCGTCGCGGGTTTTGGTAGTGAAAGATAGATTAAAAAGGCGAAGCCCCTTTACATGCCTGGCAAACAAACCGTAAGCCGGGTTTGGCCCTAACAGGAAGGGCTCGGGGTAGCCGCGTTCCAGCTCGGGGAAGGGTTTTTCGCCTTGCTCCTTTGTGCCGCTACCTTTGTATTCAATCGAAATATTTTGCAGCGTGATGTTTTCCAGCGGGTACCCGGGCGAACCGGTAATTTGAATCCCGCTCATGGCGTCGGCACCGGTTACCGAAATATTGCTGATCAGGATGTTTTTAGCGACACCCATTTTAGTTGTGCCCTTTGGCCCGCGGTTGCGCCTGCCAAGTGTTACGTAGATGGGGTAATGCGAAATATCCATCATGGTGATATTGGATACGATGATGTTATCCATAATCCCTCCGTCAACCTCTTCCAGCGCGAGGCCGTTACAGGCCCGGAAGGTGCAATTGGTTACCACGCAGTTGCGGAACCCTCCGTTAGATTCGGTGCCAAATTTAATGCGCCCGTTAGACCAGCCCGCCTTTTGCGGTATCATGGTACCATCAAGCAAGGTGCCTTCTCTAAAGCCAGATACCTGGCAATTAACTATCGTGAGGTTTTCGGTAATAAAGGGCCGGTTTAGGGCGTAGGAACTTTTAGGGCAAATGGCATCGTCGTTTGGTGAATTTACTCGGCAGTTAGATACCATGGTATTGGTGCAGCAATCTATATCAATCCCGTCTCGGTTGGTATCAATGGTAAGGTTATCCAGCGTTACCATATTGCACCCGGTAAGTAAAATGGCAAAATGCCCGCCATGAAAAATGGTAACATCCCTGATGAGGATATTGCTTGATAACTTGATAGCGATGGCTTTATCGCCGGTGCCTATAGCGCCTCCTGTCGGGTCGCCCTTATGCTCATTGTCTTTACTGGTGAGGCCGCCACCGTTGATCATGCCCCGCCCTGTGACAGACACATTAGTAAGGTGTTCGCCCCAAATTAAGCTATTATGAAAGTAAGTGTGCCCGCCATCCTGGTAAGCGGTATCGGTAAACGGTTCGGCATTGTCATACGCTTTTAACTCGGGCGGCGCGCCTAAAATGGTTGCACCGGCATCTATAAATAAATTAATGTTGCTTTTTAAATGGATGCTTCCACTTAAATAAGTACCAGCCGGCAAGTAAACCGTACCGCCGCCAGCTGCCGCACATGCGTTGATAGCCTTATCAATTGCTTTACTATCCAATTGCTTGCCATCGCCTTTGGCTCCATAAGCCCTTACATTGTAAAAGGTTTTGAATGATACAGGCCCTTGCTGCGCGTTCGCAATTCCGTTGAAGCCTAACAGGCAACATACCATGTATCTAAAAAATCTTTTCATGTTAATTACAGGTTCTGCCATGGCGTTTAAGACAATGGATATCTAAATACGATATTAGCTCTTTTCAAGCGCTTTTTCGTAATAGTTACCCAGCAAAATCCACGCAAACGTTGCCAATGAATAATACACACAAACGACTCTAAACAAATTTAAAAATTCCTATCCTTATTTAGACTAATTCTTATTAACTTTGTGCTCCGCTTTACAAGCTGCAAATTGTATGAAAAAATTACTCACGCCCATTTTTCTGTGCTTATTTATCATCTCTGCACAGGCTCAGCAGAACAGACTGTTAGAGCAATCGTTCTGGCAAACTTCGCCGGATGTAAACGCCGTAAAAGCGGAGATAGATAAAGGAAATAATCCTGCCCAGTTTAATGCCTCGAGTTTCGACCCCGTAGTATTGGCAATTAATGCCCAGGCGCCAAATGCAACTATTGAATTTTTGCTTGCGCAACCCGGCAACGATGTAGCCAAATTAACACACGATGGCCGCACTTACCTGCATTGGGCCGCATATCGTGGAAATGCGGAGATCACCGAAAACCTGTTAAATAAAGGAGCTAAAATTAATTTGGAGGATAGCCACGGTTATACCCCGCTACTGTTTGCTGCCAACAGCGGCCAGCAGAATACAAAGATCTACGATCTGTTTATCGCCCATGGTATCGATCTGAAAAAAGAACTGAGCGCAGAGGGTGCAAATGTTTTGTTGCTGGCTATTGCCAATGATAAGGACCTCGCGCTGACCAACTATTTTGTAGCCAAAGGCTTGGACCTTAACAGCACCGATGCCGCTGGTAACAACGCGTTTAGCTACGCGGCACGCGCCGGCAACATTGATATATTAAAAACCCTTGTAGAAAAAGGTGTAAAGCCTACCCCTAACGCCATATTAATGGCCGCACAGGGTGGCGCAAGGCGTGGTGGTGGCCCCGGCATTGGCCTCCCCATTTACCAGTACCTGGAAAGCCTTAGCCTAAAGGCAACGGTAACGGCTAAAACGGGTGAAAACGCTTTACATTATATTGTACGTAAGCCTAACCAGGGCCCGATCATCGAATATTTTATGTCGAAAGGTATTGATGTAAATCAGGCCGACGAAGAGGGCAACACTGTATTGATGAATGCAGCGGCAACCAACCGCGATACTGTCGTAATTTTAACACTGCTTCCGAAAATAAAAAATATTAACCAGGCAAATTCAAAAGGCTTAACGGCTTTAGCAATGGCTGTACGTAGCAACTCACCGGAGGTAGTACGTTTACTCATCGCCAAAGGAGCCAATATTAATATCTTTGATAAAAACGGCAATAACCTGGCCTATTACGCGGTTGAATCTTACCGCCCGCAAACCGGACCGGGCGGCAATGGCCAGGGCGAACGCCCGGCAAACAGCCCGAAGCCCGAAGACTTTGATACCAAGCTGCAAATACTGAAAGCAAAAGGCCTGGATATTACCGCCGCGCAAAAGAATGGCAATACACTTTACCATCTGGCGCTTGCTAAAAATGATACTTCTCTCTTAAAACGTATTGAGCCTTTGGGTATCGACGTGAACGCCAAAAACAAAGAAGGCATGACCGTATTGCACAAAGCAGCTTTGGTAGCTAAAGACGATGCTATGCTGAAATACCTTTTATCGATAGGTGCCAAAAAAGAGTTGGTAACAAATTTTAAAGAAACCGCATTTGACCTGGCCACCGAAAACGAGTCTTTATCTAAAAACAAAGTATCTGTTAACTTTCTGAAATAAATTCATGTCTAAAATATCTTCAATAGTCCTGTTGGTACTGGCCTTTACTTTTGCCGGCACATCCGCTTCATTCGCGCAAACCACCAAGTATAAATGTATGATCCAGATGACCAATTACATTGGCGAAGGCGCTTACATCTCCATTTCGCTGATCGATGGTAAGGGTGCTTACGAAAAAACGCTCTACGTATTGGGTTCTGATAAAAAGTGGTACAAAACACTCAAAGAATGGAACAAGTTCCATCTAAAAAACACAGCGGCTGTTAGTGCCATTACCGGCGCATCGGTAACCGGCGGCGACCGCAGCGTTAACGTTATCGAAATAGAAAATTCAAAAATAAACTCGGGGTATAAACTACGTTTTGAGAGTGCTGTGGAAGACAAAGCCTATAATGTAAAAGACCTGGAGATCCCGTTAACTACAGAAACCCTTTCGGCCAAGAGCGAGGGTACCGGGTATATCCGCTATGTAAGGTTCAGCGCTAATTAACGTTATTTTTTGCTTTATGACCATTTCGGTATGGAGATACAGCCATTTAGCCCTGGCTGTATCTTCCTTTCTTCTTCTCACGCTTGCATCTGTTACAGGTATAATCCTCGCTTTTCAGCCCGTAGCCGAAAAAATAAAACCTTACCGTGTCGATAGTTTCAACGAAATAACACTCGCCCGGGCATTGCCTGTTCTGCGGCAAGCTTATCCGGATATCACCGAACTTTCTGTAGATGCCAACCATTTTGTACAGGTTAAAGGTACTGATGCCGACGGAAAAAAGCTACAGGCGTTTATCGATCCAAACACCGGAAAGATCATCGGTACTCCCGGCAAACAGAGCGAATTCTTCCAATGGGTAACGGCATTACACCGTTCGCTATTTTTGCACGAGGCGGGGCGGTTCTTTATCGGGCTTACGGCATTTTTACTGATGCTCATCACCGTTTCGGGCACCATCCTCATCATACAGCGGCAACGCGGGCTTAAACGTTTTTTCACCAAAATAGCGCGGGATAACTTCGCACAATACTATCACGTAGTGTTGGGCCGGCTATCGCTGATACCGATATTCATTATCGCGCTTAGCGGCACTTATCTTTCCTTGGCCCGTTTCGGATTGATAGAGACGCCGAAGCAATCACCCAAGATTGACTTTGACGCCATCCAATCCAAACCTGAAAGAAAAGCGGCCGAGTTTGCCATTTTTAAGGAAACAAAGCTTTCTGATGTTGAGTCGATAGAGTTTCCATTCTCTGAGGATGTGGAAGATTACTATACTCTAAAGCTCAAAGCCCGCGAGGTTGCCGTTAACCAGGTTACCGGCGAAATATTGGCAGAGGTAAAATACCCCATGTCGGTAATGCTCACTAATCTCAGCCTTGATTTGCATACCGGTCGCGCAAGCGGCATTTGGGCTATCGTGTTGGCCGTAGCTTCCGCAAATATCCTTTTCTTCATTTATTCGGGCTTTGCCATTACCTTAAAACGCAGGGCAAACCGCACCAAAAACAAGTACAAAGCCAATGAGAGCAATTTCATTATACTGATTGGCTCCGAAAATGGTAATACATTTGGTTTCGCGCAGGCTATCCATAGGTCATTGCTCAAAGCCGGCGAAAGATCGCATGTAACGGAGTTGAATAATTACGCAGTTTTCCCGGAGGCTAAACACATTATTGTGTTAACTGCTACTTACGGGCTTGGCGATCCGCCTACCAATGCCACTAAATTTGCTGCTCTGGTTAAAAAGCACCCGCAGCAAAACCCGGTTCATTATTCGGTACTTGGCTTTGGCTCGCATGCCTACCCCGATTTTTGCAAATTCGCGTACGAGGTAAACAGCCTGCTCTCGCACCAGCAATGGGCCAGCCCGCTTACCGATATCCATACCGTTAACGACAGGTCTCCGCAGGAGTTTAGCTTATGGGCCGAAGCATGGTCGCAACAGGCAGGCATCCCGCTAAACGTATTGCCCCAATTGCAAAATACGCAACCTAAGGATCTGGACACTTTTACGGTAACCGCCACCACATCTACCAACCGTACCGACGGCACCTTTACCATACAACTACAGGGGAAGCGCAGGCTGCGTGTAAACTCCGGCGATCTGCTGGCTATATACCCCATAAACGATCACCGCGAACGGCTTTATTCCATCGGCGTGATAGCCGGGCAAATAAATTTAAGCGTAAGGCTTCAGCCTGATGGGCTGGGGTCCGGCTTTTTACATAGGTTGACACTTGGCGAAAAAATCCGCGCACGCATTGTGGAGAACAAACACTTCTATTTCCCAGCGGAGGCTAAAGAAGTGATCCTGATATCTAACGGAACGGGGATAGCACCGTTTTTGGGCATGATCAGCCAAAATATTAATAAAACACCTTGCCAGCTTTATTGCGGGTTCAGGCAACGTTCTTCTTTTGAAATGTATGAGGGTTTGTTGTTGGAAAACCATGCTTCCGGGCAACTCACCAACATCCACACCGCGTTTTCGCGCGAAGGGGAAAAACAATACGTAAGCGATTTGATAGAACGGGATGCCGAACTCATTTCCAAAGCGCTTGAAGCTGGCAGTGTGCTAATGCTCTGCGGCTCGCTGGCCATGCAAAAGGATGTAATGGAACTACTGGAAACCATCTGCAGCAAAAAAAATGGCAAAAGCATCAGCTATTACCAATCGCACAACCAGGTACTGTCCGACTGCTACTAAGCGCCGTTCCTTTTCAGTTGGAGTTTTTTAAGATGAAGCTTGGGCGATGAAAAGATCCGGCCGGTATCCGTAATGATAATATATCTGTACGCCGGGAACTTCTTAATGAATTTTAAGGCCGCATCCTCACCTAAAACCATCATGGATGTGCTAAAGCCATTGGCCTTTTCGGCGCTGGGGCCAAATATGGTTACGCTGCACAAGCCTGTTGCAGGGTAGCCTGTGGCCGGGTTAATAATGTGCGCGTAACGTTTCCCGTTAAAAACCACAAATTTCTCATAACTGCCGGATGTTACTACAGATCCCTGCCGCAACGGCACTACGGCGATAATTGTATCTTCTTTAAAGGGGTTGGTAACGCCTATTGTCCAGTCCCTGCCATTGGGTTGTTTACCCCAGGTACTCATATCGCCGGAGCCGTTTACAATTCCGGCTTTAATACCTCGCGAGAGCATCATTTCGCGGCATTTATCTGCTGCATAGCCCTCTCCTAAGGCACCGAAGCCTATCTTCATCCCCTTCAACCTTAAAAATATAGTGGAATTTACGCTATCCAGCACAATGTTTTTATAGCCCACCTTCTCAACCGATCTTTTAATAGCCTCCGGCGTGGGCATAGCCTTCATAGAGCCATCGAACTTCCAGATCCGGTCCATCGCCGCGAAGCTGATATCAAAAGCGCCACCGGTTATCCGCGATAGATGAAGCGCGCGCTTGGTCAGCTCAAATACTTCTTTATCTACCTTAACCGGGCGGATCCCCGCGTTGGCGTTCACCTGCGATACCTGTGTTTGAGGTTTCCAATCGGATATCAGGAACTCAATACGGGTGACTTGGGCTATCACGGTATCTATATTTTGCTCGGCCGAAATAGAGTCTTTAGCCACGATGCTGATTTGCCAGCGGCTGCCCATTAACTTGGTTACCCGGTTGCGCAGCACTTGGGAGTTGGCATTAAATGCCGATAACATTAAAACTACGAGAAGGATTCTCTTCATAAAATTTAAAATTCGTAAAAAAACCGGGCACTTTACGCGCCCGGTTAATTATTGTAGTAAGCCAGCATTTAGAATTTGTACCCCAATGTTGCTGCGAACATACGCGGCGGGATAGGGTTAAGGCTGTAACGATCGTGTACGATATAATTCATGGTATCGAAGATATTGGAAACTTTAGCCAGTAATGATACGTGCTTAAAGCTGTAACCTGCCGAAAGATCGACGGTTGCAAAGCCTTTTAGTGGTAGCAGAGCATTGTAAGATGAAATTTGAGTAACTACGCCTGTCTTAGGGTTTACCGATGCACTGTTAAGTTCTCCCGGATTGTAACCGACAGTATTGTTGTTGCCGCCCATTCTCTTGCCGGTATAGAAAGCAGAAGCGCCTAATTTAAAGCCTTTTATGTTACCCTTATCAAATGTATAAAATATAGAACCATTGGCGGTATGCGCCGGGTTGTTGATTAGGCGCTCGCCTTCAACCTGTGAACCTCGGGCACCGGTGGTGTTGGTATAGCGCATAAAGTTGTAACCGTAGCCTGCTATAAAATAAAAGTTTTTTGACAGCGCTCCGTTAACATCTACTTCAAAGCCATCGCTGGTGGTTTCGCCATTCAACTGCCTTACGTTACTGTTTGTATTTGAACTGCCGTCTGGGTTGAACAGTGCTATTTGGGCCAGGTTACTGTTTTGAATGCGGTAAAGGCTTACGTTGGCTGATAAACGGCCGTTCAGAAACTCGTTCTTCATACCTAATTCGTACTGGTTAATGTGAGATGGCTTCAAGTTATTGCCGAAAATATCGGTGCCCGAATTGATGGTGAAATTATTGGTATAGCTTGCGTAAACCGAAGTGGTTTGCTGCGGCTGGTAAATTAGGGCCACTTTTGGTGAGAACGCCTTATCCGTTTTGTCTACTGCCGTACCACGGGTAACTTTTTGAGTGTTGTAGTTAAGAATCGTAGACTGGAAAGCTTTTTGGTACGACCAGCGTACACCGGCCAGTACTTTGAATTTGCTTGTAAGGCTAATCAAATCCTGAACATATACGCCGGTACGATTTTGCGGTGTGATTGTACGCATTGTATCAGTAATGGTGGGGACATCATTCCGTGCATTAAATGTTGCAGGGTCGTAGATATTAATTTTGTCGTATTTGGTACCAACAAAACCCGTCGCCGATGTGAAGTTAAAGTTTCTTCCCTCAATCACTATCCTGGTAAAATCGGCACCCAGCAACAACTGGTGTTGGAAACGGCCGGTTTTAAAGTTTCCGTTTAAGTTTAATTGAGCGGAATAATCTTTTTCGCCGGATTTTACCGCGCTCAGAGCCCTGTCCCAATCGCCGGCGGCTGAAATTGCAGTAGGTACACCCACCCCAAAGCCATTTACGCGAGTGTTTTGAATGGCACCAATGGCATTTAGTCTCCAGTTATCGTTGAATTTATGGTTTACCGTTAAATAACCTGCGGTTTGTTTAGTGTTGTTATAGGCCCAGTTTGGGTAAATAAAACGGTTGCGGGGTTGATTGGGCACTTCGGTTACGGTAATACGGTTATTGGGTATACCAACACCTGCATCGGGAACCAGGTCCGATTTTAAGTAATCAAATTGAAAAAGAACATCCGTTTTTTGGCCTATTTTATAAAGTAATGATGGATTGATATAAGTACGGTGCGTGTTCACTACATCGCGGTAGCTATTAGCATCTTCATGCGTACCAACTACACGGAATGCAAGATTTTTGGTGATAGGCCCGTAAATATCAAGAGTTGGCTTGTACTGGTTGTAGCTGCCAAGCAGCATAGATACCGATCCGCCCCAGTCAAACCTTGGCTTTTTGGTAACCATATTGATCACCACACCACCAGATACGTTGCCGTAAAGCAGCGCTGAGCTACCTTTAAGCACCTCTATCGATTCCAGTGTACTTGCATCCGGGAAACCCTGTGTATTAGATATAATGCCATTTTTAAAAATGCTGCCGCCAGAACCTGCAACCCCAATGCTATAGCCACGGGCCGAAAAGGTTTCGGCCACACCGCCACGGGTTTGCGTAAGCGAAACACCGCTCACGTTCTTAAGCACATCACCCAGGCGAACCGCCTGCTGATCGGCAATTACCGTGCTGCTGATAACACCTGTGCTTTGCGGCAGATCCAGCGGGCGGATATTAGCTTTACCTAAGGATACCGGCTTGTTGAGGGTTTGCGAGCCGGTTATAACAACTTCTTTAAGTTGAGATGCGCTCTCAGTTAAGTTAAAATCTAACCGGCTGATCTTACCGGCGGTTACTGTTACAGGCTGTTCCTGTGTTTTTAAGCCAACAAAAGATACTTTAATGGTATAGCTGCCGGGTTTAATATTTTTTAGTTCGTAATTACCGTCTTCGTCTGCCGTGGTGCCTTTATTGATACCGGCAAGGCCTACACTTACGTAAGCGGCAGGGTTGCCATCGCTGGTTTTTACTGTACCGGCTATGTTTCCGGTTTTAGATTGTGCGAGAAGTAACGGCGCGTATAGACTAACGGAGAGTATAAGCAGTAGAATTATATAGTATTTTTTCATGTTGTTTTTATTTAGATTAATTCTAATTTGTCGCAAAAATAAAAAC
The DNA here is from genome assembly GCF_004054195.1 of Mucilaginibacter gilvus. Taxonomy (GTDB): domain Bacteria; phylum Bacteroidota; class Bacteroidia; order Sphingobacteriales; family Sphingobacteriaceae; genus Mucilaginibacter; species Mucilaginibacter gilvus. The sequence goes on from NZ_SBIW01000002.1 coordinate 329,108, forward strand.
TTAGCGCTAATATTACAATGTTATTTAGAATAAGTTTAAATAAACTTACGGTGAGGGAAACGTACAAGAAATCGACAGGGAAATGGAACGGCAACCACTCCAGGGCGTATGGCGGGCTTTATTCTATTGGACTACACCAAACGGTTAAAAAACTTTCCTTGCTAATGCTACAAAGCGATAGCGCCGATGGCGCAAGTAAAACAGTCAGTCCAAAAGTAAAACAAGCTAATTATGGACCATTTACTTCAGCCCGTCTGGCAAAACGCTTACAGCAGTCCAGCCGCCATCTACCAGCAGGCTTTGCCCGGTAATTTGCCTTGCTCCGTCAGATACCAAAAATAAAACGGTGCTTGCAATGTCCGATACATGGTTCGGGCGACCCATGGGTGTTATGGTTTTCCAGATTCGCTCATAGTCGGCTTCCTGGATAGTGCGTTCTGTTAAGGTGGCACCGGGGGCTACGGTGTTTACCGTTATTTTGTATTGCGATAACTCGATGACCAGGTTTTTAGCCAGCATCTCTAATGCGGCCTTGGTCATGGCGTAGGCGGCTAAACTTTTAAGCGCCTGGTGCCCCACTGCCGACGACATAAATAAAATTGAACCGCCGTTACCCTGTAGCTTCATCTGCTTTGCAGCTGCCTGAGTTAAAAAGAAGGTGCCTGCCAAATTCACGTTCATCACTTTCGAAAAATCCTCTTCCGAATAAGTAAGAAAATCCCCATACAAGGTTATCCCTGCGTTGGCTATTACTATATCCAAGCTACCGTATAAGGTTACTGTCGTGGCAACCATCTCATTAATAAAGCTTACGTTGCTACAGTCGCCGGGCATTGCGTGGCAATTGCCGGCCTGGGTCTCTCCAATGATGACTGATGCTTTAACTGCGAGTACAGGGTCTATATCGTTCAGTACAACCTTTGCGCCTTGCTCTGCCAGCATCCTGCAAATTTCGAAACCTATACCTTGGCCTGCTCCCGTTACTATGGCTGCTTTATTTTTAAAACTCATGGTACTACATTAATACGGATTTATTAAAATTGATACCCTCCTCCGCCTGCCAAAAATATTTAACGCGTTAAAGATGCCTGCACTTGGCTGGCATACAATTTATTATAGTACAGTCCCACTAAGGGGTGGTCGCAATTGGTTTATTAAATTGGCTCGGTTGGGGTAACCTTTATCAAATGTATTAAACGGCTTTTTAAAAAAGCATGAGGCGGGTTATTTTTTTAGCCTACGGATATATTTAGTGAGACCAACTACAAGCACACATAGCCTGGAGATCAAAGATCAACCGGGCTATGTACACCGAATTAAAGATACATGTACTTTAATTGCTAAGGCTCATCCTGGTGGTATATACCTGCTGGGGCAAACCACCATTCACATCGCCTTGAAAATACCTGCAGGCTGGCGCAAATTACATTTCATAAGACTCAAGAATGTAAAGCGCAGGCTGGACATCCTTTACCACCCCCATAAACACCAGTTGACAACAACCAATACCGGCACACTATTCTCCGCGGAATTGACCATAGAGCTCGATTAGCCCACTATTTTAGCCAGTGCTCTTTGAAATTGAGCCTTTCTTGCCTTATATTGTGATATCTTTACTGTTAAATATAATACCATGAAACACGATGACGTTGTTGCCGCGCTAAAAGTAATTTCCGAGAAGGGGATGGCGATAAACATAAGCAAGGATGACCTGCAGGACCTAAGATTATACAACCTGATAGAGGTTGCCAAGGGCGCGGAAAAGGAACGATCGCCGGCTTGTATTTTAACCAAAAAAGGCCGGGTAATGCTCAAGGCAAATTTAAAGCCAAAACCCTGATTATCTTCTACTTAATCCTTATTGATCAGCATTAGATTTCTGCGTGTGACAATTAGCGCTGCCAACACAATAAAAGTATGCAGGGTAATTAGCAAGGGCGTCCCAAACACCCAGGGTTTAGATAATAATCCATTGTTTAATAGATAGTTAAGAAAGCTAAGCACATAACTCAATATAAATACCAGCGGCAGGGTTAAAAACCCCAAAATATACAACCAGGCCCATTTATTGCTGATAACCCTATAAGCTTTTATTATCGGCGGTAGCCCTAAAAGCAGCAATATGGCTGAGCAAATAACTACCATTTGCGTATAACTAAAACCTGTTTTGAGCAGGTGACGGGTTACTACCATCTCATCTCCACTGCCCATCATGGCCTGGCTGATGCGCCCGAAAGGAATATTGGCAAACACCAACGAAAACCCAACTGACTGATTATTAGGTTTTTTAGAACACAACAACCACATCCCCAGCCATATCAGGATAAATGAGAACAGCGGACCAGCCAGCGTGGCTACCCACGAAAATGGGTGGTTTAGTTCGCAACCCTCGCACAAACCCCAAACATTAAAATCACGGCTTCCCCAAGCACCGCAGATGATGCGGCCTGTTATAATATGCACTGTTTCATGCAGTTCGAGCATGATGAGCACCAATAATAAAAAAGTGAAGATATATTTAGTGGAAAGTTTTAACCGCATGATAAGGCTTGTAAATAATGGCATCTGACGCCATTTGCCAACCATTGGTTACAGTAGTTTTTACGCGCCTATTTTATACGAACTGATAGAAAAACGGTAAAAACTGCAAAATCACTTGCGAAAACTTCCGTGAATTTTCAATTTTTGCAGCTTTTTAGGGATAAATTACTGCTTTTTTAGTGTTTTTTTATTCCCTTTTTTTGATGGCAGCGGCAGTGTTTTCAACGCCCGGTCTGATCTTTTATGAAACTTACCCCGTGAGCATACTCCGGTTTTTTCAGCTGCTTTTTTAATCCCTGGAAACTCCTGGTGGGGCCCTCCGCGGCAAGCATGTTGATCAACCAGGCGGGGATGTTACCTCCGGGATCTACCTGCAGGGTATACACCACTTTTATCTTATCTTTTTCAATGGGTATAATAATCCATTCGCCTTTGGAAGCGGTTATCCTCACAATATCTTCCTTCACCGGTACAAAACCCGGCACGGCGGGGCCATCTACCGTTACCACTTTAGTTTCGGGGTTCTGGCGGACAATGAGGTGGGCAACAAAATCGCGGTTGGTGGCGGGCCATGGTACATCTATCTCAGAATAGTAATACACTTCTGACGGTGACACCTGTTTTATGAGCGTACACAGTTTAGTATGCGAAACCCATTCCGTACAGTTTTTTACATCCAGCAGCACTTTTACCAGTTGCGCCGCGGTAGCATCCAGATCCGCCTCCACTTTTATGGCTTTAAATTTAGATCCCGGCACTAAACTCGTAAAAACCTTTATACCGTCCTTATCCGTTTTTGGGGTCCATTTATACTGGGCGGATGCGGTGGATATCTTTAATATAAATACGAATAAAAGCAACTTTTTATACATGGAACAACTTTATACTGCTAAACGCCGCAAAATAGAAATTATTAGCTTCATGTATTATTCCTGCTACAATTATGACAATATACAGGTAAAGCACCCCCAGATGAGACCGAACCACGCCCCTGCACACTAAAACCTCCACAGTATCGGGCAGCTCTCATTCTCCATTTATATCTTTCATTTTTTGTTTGCATACCCCCTCGCTTACAAAATAAGCACGCTGATATCGGGCCGTTTAAACGCCACCAGCGTGTTAATCATCAATTTTGTTATTACCTTGTCGCTCTCGGCTATGGTGGCTATGCTATCCGAAAAGTTTATCGAAAAACGGGGCATTAACCTCGGCAAAAACTGATAAAACGACTGGAAAAACCATCCGCCCAAACCCTAATTGTAAAATAATTTTTATCGTGATGAAAATTAAATTAACCATTTGCTCTTTGCTCGTTTCCTCCTTATTTTATTCAACCCTACAGGCGCAAACTGCCGGTACGGTTACAAACTATGTTGCCAACCGCGCCCCTTTGCGCCAAAACCCTTATTTAGAGCTGCCCTTGGGTGCCATAAAACCACAAGGATGGCTGCGCGAGATGCTCATCCGCCAAAAAAATGGCGCTACGGGCAACCTGGATAAACTATACCCGCTGGTGATGAGCAAGCGCAACGGCTGGCTGGGCGGCGATGGCGACCAATGGGAACGCGGCCCCTACTGGCTGGACGGGCTTTTGCCACTTGCCTATATTTTAGGTGATAAGGCTTTAATAGCCAAGGTAAAGCCCTGGGTAGAGTGGAGCATTAAAAGCCAGCGCGCCGATGGTTACTTTGGCCCCGCGAAAGATTACGCCAATGAGCCCGGCATACAGCGCGATAACACCGCCGATTGGTGGCCGAAAATGGTGATGCTGAAGATACTGAAACAGTATTACTCGGCCACGGGCGATAAACGGGTGATCGGCCTCATGACGAATTACTTTAAATTTCAGTTAAAGGAACTGCCATCCAAACCGCTGGACCATTATACTTTTTGGTCGCGCTACCGCGCAGGCGATAACCTGATGGTGGTGTACTGGCTCTACAATATCACGGGCGATAAATTCCTGCTGGATCTGGCCGACCTGTTGCACAAACAAACCTTTGATTTTACCGACGCGTTTTTAAACACCCCCCTGCTTTCGCAGGATGGCAGCGTGCATGGCGTTAACCTTGCCCAGGGCATGAAAGAGCCTATTGTTTATTACCAGCAGCATACCGATCAAAAATACCTGGACGCAACTATCAAAAGCTATAGCGACCTGCGTAAATACGATGAAATGGCGCACGGCCTATTCGGCGGAGACGAGGCACTGCACGGTAATAACCCCACCCAGGGTTCGGAACTGTGCACCGCTGTGGAGATGATGTTTACGCTGGAAAGCACTTTAGAAATTACCGGCGACGTAAACTATGCCGACCGGCTGGAGAAGATCGCCTTTAACGCCCTGCCTACCCAAATAGACAGTAATTTTGTAGACAGGCAATACTTTCAGCAGGCCAACCAGGTGATGCTTACCCGCCACACGCGTAACTTTGATACCAACCACAGCGGTACCGATGTTTGTTACGGCCTGCTTACGGGCTACGCCTGCTGCACATCAAACATGCACCAGGGCTGGCCAAAATTCGCCCAAAACCTTTGGTACGCCACGCCGGATAAAGGGCTTGCCGCTTTAGTTTATTCGCCCAATGATGTAAAGGCCTTTGTTGCCGATGGAAAGGAGGTTACCTTTAAAGAAGAAACCGCCTACCCTTTTGGCGAAACCATCAAATTCACCTTGAGCACAAAAGCTAAACAGCTTGCCTTCCCGCTGCACTTGCGCATACCGCAATGGTGTACAAAAGCTACCATAAAAGTTAACGGGCAGGTGGTGCTGGAACCAAAAGGCAACCAGATAGTGCAGGTAAGCCGCGAATGGAAGAACGGTGATGTTGTGGAGCTTACCCTGCCCATGCACGTGTTTAAAAACAACTGGTACGAGAACTCCATATCGGTGGAGCGCGGGCCAATTGTATACGCCCTTAAAATTGGCGAGCAGGTAAGCCATGTAAAGATCACGGATAAAGACTCGGTAGATTATGGTAACGCTTACGACGAAATTCGCCCCACTACACCCTGGAACTACGCTTTGATAGCCCAGCCGGATAATAAACTGAACGAGCATTATAAAGTTGTAACCACAGGCACAGTAGCAAGCTACCCCTGGAGTGTGAACAACAGTCCCATCATTATCAAAACCAAGGGCAGGCGCGTACCATCATGGGGCTTGTATAACGATATGACCGGGCAACTCCCCTACAGCATTGGCTACGGGCTGGATGCCGAAAAGGAGGAAGATATTATACTGATACCTTACGGCTGTACCCGGCTCCGCGTTTCGCAGTTCCCGGTGGTGTGGTAGCTGCAATGTCGCGGGTATACGCGCCAAAAAAGTTTACAAAAGTTAACATATTTTTGTTGTGTTAACTTATAGATGGCTGATAATCAATTATTATAAAAACAGAGGGTTAACACAAAAACAGCTTTTTATTTGCAGAATTTTAGACAATTTATAGATTTCGCCCCCTCCCAAATGTTCCTGCGGCATAGTTCTATTTTTGTTTTATAGTGCCAATTGGATAGATTTACAAAGATGCCGATACAAAACCTGATCGCCTATTTTAAGGATTACTTCCCGCTGAATACAAAGGAGGAAAATGACCTGGCTGCGCGTTTTAGTGAACGGGACTTTAAGCGCCGCCAACTGGTTTTGCAACAGGGCGATGTTTGCCGGCATTTTACATTTGTGATATCGGGCTGTTTAAAAATGTACGCGGTTGATCAAAACGGGAAGGAGCATAACATCCAGTTTGTGGCGGAGAACGACTGGGCCACCGATCTCAGCAGCTTTTATTCCGAAAAACCAAGTCAGTTATACATCGAAGCTGTAGAACCAACCGCGGCGCTGCAGATAAAACACAGCGACTTGTTGTACCTGTACACCAACCATCATAAGATCGATCATAATTTCCGCGTCATCATCGAACAAAAATATATCGACCTGCAAAACCGCGTGCTCCAAAATATCAGCTCATCGGCCGAGGAACGGTACGCGTATTTTTTAAAGCAGTACCCAAATCTTACCAACCGGCTCCCCAATACCCAAATTGCATCATACCTCGGCGTTACGCCGGAGTTTTTAAGCACCATCGGTAAAAACCTTATCTACAAAAGCTAATTCTTAAAATATTTTAAGATTATTTCTTAAGATACCTTATGGGTTACCGTACCCTAAAGAGCCGATATTTGCCTTGTATTAATTATTCGTAAAATGAAAGCTATTGTAGTGTATCAGCCGGGCGGCCCCGAGAATTTTGTAATGGAAGAGCGCGCCCTACCCACCCCGGGCGATGGACAGGTTTTGGTAAAAGTGAAAGCCTTTGGGCTGAATCGTTCGGAATTGATGACCCGGAAAGGCTTATCACCGGGTGTGCAATTTCCCCGCGTGCTGGGGATAGAATGCGTAGGAGAAGTGGTAACTGATCCATCGGGTGAGTTTAAGCCGCGGCAAAAGGTAGCCGCCTTTATGGGCGAAATGGGCAGAGCCTATGATGGCAGCTATGCGGAATATACCGTTTTACCCAAAAACATCCTTATACCTTTTGAAAGCCCCCTGCCCTGGGAGTTGCTGGGCGCAACGCCCGAAATGTTCCAAACCGTGTACGGGTCCCTGCATATAGCGTTGAAAATAAAAAAAGGCGAAAGTTTGCTCATCAGGGGTGGCACATCATCCATAGGCTTGTTGGCTGCACAGCTTGCGAAAAATGCCGGTTTAACAGTTATCTCCACAACCAGGAAACCCGAAAGCAAGGGTGCTTTGTTGCATAACGGCGCCAACGAAGTTTTGATCGACGACGGGAATTTATCCGGGCAACTTAAAGCGTTATTCCCCGCTGGGGTAAATCATGTGCTCGAGCTGGTTGGCGTTTCTAATTTAAAAGATTCCCTGCAATGCGCGGCAGTTGGTGGGTCGGTGTGTATGACGGGTATGCTATCCGAACAATGGTCTGTTGCGGATTTTGCGCCTATGGAATTTATACCTGCAGCGGTTAACCTAACCGTTTACGATAGCGGGCAGATCCGGATAAGTAAAGAACATTTCCAAACTTTTTTAAATGATATCGAAGCTGGTTCTGTAAAGCCAAAAATTGGCCGTGTGTTTAAATTGAATGAAATTACCGATGCCCACCGCCTGATGGACAGTAATGCAGCCGGGGGTAAAATTGTGATGGTAACTGACTGATCACAACAAAAAAACAGCCTACCTAAACAGGAATAGGCTGCCCTTACCACATCACAATTAATCTATTTTTATGCCCGTACAGCTAAGCTTGTACCGGTAATTATTACGTTGTATTTTTTGAGAGATGATGCTGCCGGCCCTTGCAGTACAAAGCCTTCTTTGCTGAAACGGCTGCCATGCAGCGGGCAAATGTAGATCCCCGCGGTCGGGTTATAATTGATGAAGGTACCCTCGTGCGTACAGGCTACCTGCACTGCCGAGAAAGATGCTGCCGCATTGCCTGCTGCGGTACGTGCTAATATTACGCCGTTGGATACTTTGGCATCGCCAACATTCAGCAATTCGGCATCGAGGTTGGTGGTGAATATATTGCCATCGGCGGTTGGTGTGGGGTCCTCGTTTTTGGGGTTGCTGCCGCAGGATACCAAACTGCATCCGGTACAAACAGCCGCCAGGCCAATGCCCAGCTTCGCTAAAAATTCATGTCTTTCCATGGTGTATATATTTTGTAGGGTTAATAAGCTTTCTTGGCCTTTTTGTTAAAGCTGAACATCCTCGAAATGGTAAAACCCAAACGGAACTGCCCCTTGCCCCAATCGCTCTGGCTGGCGCTTAAGTAGCTGGTTTCGGAGATGGCCTTGGCATTGCTGAACACAATGGTGAACACGTGCCCGCCGGTTTCTATTTCGATGCCTACGCCCAGCGGGTCGTAAAAGGCGTTTCCTCCGGTTGCATTGCTGCGGAAGGAGGAAAAGGGGTGCGCGTAATCTACTACGATGCCCATCCGTTTGGTAACTTTTAAGCGCCCCGCTATGCCCATGGCAAAAAAGCCGCGGTCGTTACCCGGTAAAAACGGGAAGGGGGAATTATCACGCACATAGGTTGGCGTTACCTGCAGTGAAAAATTCGATGAGAATTTACGGGCGATGATGGCCTGCGCTACATAGGCAAACCTATCCGAGAAAGCGGGAAAAGCACCCTGATCATCATGATAGGCCTTTACACCGGCCTTGGCTAATAACGTTACGGCAAATGGCATAGCGTTATCTGATGTTTGGTGCACTACGGCGTATTTAAGCCCCAGGTCTACCTGCTGCGCGAATTTACTCCGGCCAAAATCGATATCCAGGTTATCGCTAAGCCCGTATTCAAAGCCGATATAAATATCGCTGGAGTTATCCAGCCCGAAAAAGGTTTTACCCCCGCCCTCCGAGCCGCCAATATCCCCAAAACGGTGGATCACTAAAAAGTTGAGGTTGTTCTTTTTAACGGTTTCGGTAGTGGCACCTAAAATTAACCGGGTTGATTTAAAGGTGGCAATAACAGGCTCGGCCCTGGTAGCGCTATCCATACTGTTCAGCAGCGAATCTGCCGCGGTTTTGCTTTCGGCCGGCTTAGTTTGCGCCCATACGCCGGTACTAATTACAACACAGGCTGCAAGGGATATTAGCTTCTTCATTGTTTATTTGTTATAGGGTTTTAGCTGCTTTTTACTACCGTATAGGTTGCTGATACGTTCATTTTTATGCTTTCGGCAATGTGTTTAAATACCAGTGTAGGGATGTCGATATGATGATCTACACACTTCACCATAAACTCTGATAACATGCTTACCGTGCCATTATTAACCACCACAGTGCCTGCGATGGTACGGGTTTGCTTAACACCGTGCACATCCAACTCGCCGGTTACATTCACCGGGTAGCTGCCATTTTTGGTTAGGTCGATAGGTTCTTTTATCTTTCCTTTAAAGCTTGCCCGGGGGTACTTATCGCTTTCTAAATAATTCTCGTTAAAATGTTCCTGCATCAGCGATTTTGGGAACTGGAACGAGCGAATGCCAACGCTAAAGGCCAGATCGCCTGTAGCGGGGTTATAAACCGATGTACCGGTGCTGGTACTGGCTTGGATATCCTCCAGCGGCGCGGTGGAGAACAGGCTAATTTTTACGTTTTTACAGGCATAGAAATCCTGCCCCGCCTGGTTTTTGATGCTTAACCAGGCAAGTAAAATAATACAGATGTACTTCATGCTACTTTGGTTTGGTGAATGAATTTATGTTCCAGTTGAAACCTACGGCTACCCCCGCGGTATGCAGGTTTACCTGGCTATACCCCACCGGTTTCAGCGGCAGTTTCAGGTAAGGCTGTAAACTCAAACTGAACTTTGAATTTACCCGGTGCTCGAACGTGGCATTTAAATTAAGGTTACTGAACAGATAATTTTGCGGGTTGGCTACAACGTAATTTGCCGGCCCGGCAGGATATGTTGAGCTGTACGTATATTTATAGTTCTCGTGCAGCATAAAATAAGATGACAGCCCCGTACCCAGCGAAAACTTGTTCTTCCCTTTCTGGTAAACCTGGTAACCAATATTCAGCGGGATATCCAACATGCGGCAATCCGCGGTTACGTTGGTTGGATCCTGTTTAAACTGGTACGCCGTGGTGTAATTGGCAAACGTAGTTGCATACGGTTTAACAGAATAAGTTGCCCCGGTGGTTATCGTCCATTTTTTGATGCTTACGGAAAACATCGCCCCAAAATTGCTGCCCACCTTGCTCTGCTGAAAGGAGTTAACCCCGTTAATATCTGATGAAGCGATTACACTCAGCGCATACCTCGGGCGATTAGCACCAAAGTAGCTTGCCCTCACTTTCACCTTTTCGGGTGCTTTGGCCGGTTCTACCTGCGCTGCCACAGCTTGCGTGGAATTTGCATCGGCACCAATTCTTGCAGGTGGCGCGGTATCTTTCTGCATAGCTATCATGTTCGCTTTTGCCGGTGGCACGGTATCCTTTTGCACAGGCGTTACAACCGTGTTGTTCTGCTGCGGTGTAATTATGCCATTGGCGGCCAATATGGTAGCTCCTGTATTTGGGGTAGCCGTTGCTCCTTTTACGTCCGCAGGTTTTCTTTTTGGCGAATAGCTATTCCCCTGGTTCTTATCCGCTGTTGGCGCGTTAACCGCTATATTATTGGTTGGCACATTTACAGCTACCTGTGGTTTATTTTTTCCGCTGGTATCGCTGTTTATATTTTGCGGCACCGGTTTAACCGCTACTTGTTGGGCTGGCTTAACGGTAACCTGTTGTGGTTTAAAAAGCCACCAGCCTAAAAATAGTAAAATCAGGGCCGCTATGCCGCTCAGTAGAGGCAGCCAATAAGCAATGACAGGGCGCTTTTTACCCTTATCCAGCATTTGTTCAAGGGCGTCCCAGTCATCCTCGTTGTAGGCGAGGTTGTTGGCCGGGTCCTCCAGGCGCTTTTTAAATAACTTATCTATATTTTCCTGCCCCTCTTTCATTTCCTGATACCGTTATTAAAAAAAGCGTTTTTGATATCGCTACCGCATATAGCAACTATAGGGTTATAATCCATCCCCCGGCTATAGTTTTGGTTGCTGGCAGCATCGTCTGCTTTTAAGATCATTGTTTTTAATTTTTGTCGTGCCTTGTGCAAATTCGATTTTGATGTACCCGGGCTGATGTGCAGCATATCGCCGATCTCCTCGTGCGAGTAACCATCTATCGCGAAAAGATTAAACACAGTACGGTAGGCTTGCGGCAATTGCTGCACCATGCGCAACAGGTCCTCATAGTTTAAGTTGCCGTCTACCAGTTCGCCATCCGTTAAATGCTCGGCTTTATCCAGGTCGTCGGTATACGCCATTTTTAGGTTAGCGCGATAGTAATCGATAGAAACATTCATCATAATACGGCCCAGCCATGCTTTAAATGGCCGTGTCATATCAAACCTTTCTATATGGGTATATACCTTAAAAAAGCCCTGGTTCATTACCTCGGCGGCCTCATCCCGGTTGTTGGCATAGCGCAGGCAAATACCCATAGAAAAGCCGTAAAATGCTTTATACAGCATTTTTTGACATTTCCTGTCCTGCTTTACACAGCCTCGTATCAGTTGATGTAACTCTTCGTCGCCCATGCGGGTTATTAAACTATATGCCTATAAATTTAACCTATTCTTTCTACATCACGTAAATGCAGGTTTAAAGGTTGCCTGTTTATTTAAAAAATATTTAACCACTGTTTAAATATTTGATTTTAAAGCGGTTAAATTCCTTCTGCAAAATCAACCGGCGTTTATTTCTCCTACCGGTTTATCCCGAGGCAACCCTCAACCCCTTGCAAACGATATACTCTATAACCCTCCTGGCTTACCCGGCGGGTTACAACCTATTATTCATCATACAATATCGTTAAAATGATACCGGTTTCTGTAGTAATTATCACCAAAAACGAAGCGGCCATATTAGGCAGATGCCTTAAAATGGCAAGTTTTATCAGCGATGATATTATGTTGGTAGATAATGGCAGCATTGATGACACGCTAAAAATTGCTGAAGCCTACGGTTGCCGCATTTACCATAAAAACTGGGACGGCTACGGCGCTAATAAAAACAAGGGCATCGCGCTTGCACGACATGACTGGATCTTGAGTATTGATGCCGATGAAATAGCCGATGTGCAGCTCATCCACACCCTGCACCAATTGGCTTTTGACGACCCCGATGTGGTTTACGATATCCGTTTCCGTTCGTACTTTGGTGATAAGCTGATTAAATATGGTACATGGGGCCGCGACCACCACCGCCGCCTGTTTAACCGCACCCGGGTACGGTGGTCGGAAACGGAAGTGCATGAAACTTTGCTGCTCCCGCATGGCGCGAAAATAAAAAGGGTGGGTGGCTACCTGCACCATTATTCGGTACAAAACATAGCCGAGTGCGATAAAAAGGCGGTGCATTACGCGCAATTAAGCGCCTTAAAATATTTGAATGCGGGCAAAAAAGCTACTTTATTTAAATGTTACTTTTCTCCTGTTTTTGGGTTTCTCATCAGCTACCTTATCCGCTTAGGCTTTTTAGATGGGCTAGAAGGGCTGGATATAGCGCTGATGCTTTACAAAAACACCCGGCTTAAATATCATTACTTAAAACTTTTTGAAGAAGGCAAATACCTACCTTCGGCTAAGTTATCGGCATCCAAAAAGCTGGTGGTTGAATATTGATCGTTTTGAAAAGCAAACTATTTCAAAATCTTTCGGCAAATACCCTGCAACTGGTTATTAACCAATTGGCAGGCCTGCTTATTTTTTACCTGCTCTCCACCGGGCTCGATAAAAATAGTTTTGGGCAATTGAATCTCGCGCTGGCTATCCTGATGATGGCCTTTAACCTCCTCTCGCTGGGTATCGACCAGGTCTCTATCCGCAAGATCGCCTCTGGCGAGGATGCCCGGGAGGTGTTGTCGCTTTACCTGTTCCATGTATTGCTCACCGGTTTTTTGTTTTACGGCGCGTTGCTGCTGGGCAGCTTATTCATTAGTCCCACAAATGGCGTTTACCCCTTGCTGTTACTCATTGGCGCGGGCAAGCTGATGATCTATTTTTCCACCCCGTTTAAACAAGCAGCCAGCGGGCTGGAACGTTTCAAAATGCTTGGCACTATGCTGGTGATATCTAACTTTGTACGGAGCGCGGCTTTACTCGTGCTGGCTCTGGCACATGGCGTTTCGCTGCAAAATGCCGTTATTATTTTTATAGTGGGCGATGTGCTGGAGTTGTTGATCACCATGGTTGTTTTCAGTCGCTGCACCAGAATCTCCTTTAGTGTTTTGTTGCATCAGGCGAAATATACCGCCCTACTCCGCGAAGCGCTGCCGCAAACGGGGGTTAATATCCTCACCTCGGCCATCGCCCGGTTCGATTGGGTGTTTATCGGCTTCATGGCGTCGGCGGTTAAACTGGCCGAGTACAGTTTTGCTTATAAAGTTTTTGAGATGAGCACCCTGCCGTTATTGGCCATAGCGCCGCTGCTGATACCCAAATTCACCAAAATGTTTAAGCAGAGTAGCGTAGATACCGCGGGCCTTCAAAACCTGCTACGTGCCGAAATGGCCATCGCCGCTTTTACCGGGTTGGCGCTCAACCTTCTTTGGTCGCCGGTTATTGATGCGCTTACCAATGGCAAATATGGCGCGGTTAACGCCGGCACCGTGTTCATCTTATCGCTTTGCATCCCTTTCCTGTACCTCAATAACTTTTTGTGGACCATCTTTTTCGCCAAAGGCGAAATGAAGATGATCCTGAAAGGATTCATCATTACCTTTTTGGTAAACGCCGGGCTGGATGTTGTGCTGATACCCTACTTTGGCAACGAAGGCGCTGCCATTGGCTTCCTGGCATCGTACGTAGTGCAGGCGGTATTTTACATGAGCCATAATCGCATAAAACAATTAAATACCATTTGGCAAAACCTGGCCATCTGCGTGGGTTGCGCGCTCGCAAGCGGGGCAGCTATGAAATTATGCGCGATCAATTGCTGGCTGGCATTACTGCTGGGCGCTTTCCTATATCTCGTGTTGCTTTATATCACCAAGCAATTAAGATTTAGCGACAGGGAAACCGTGGCAGCTGCGTTTTCGGCGTAAATATTAGTATTTGAGGTTTTTAAAATCCATTTCTGATCGCTCGCATATTTTACTCACCCCGAATACGCTACGCTGTTCGACCCTTTCTGCTCCGCAAAGAAGGTGAAGAAAGAAAAGAAAAAAAAATCGCCGCCATGCGGGGGAGTCAACTCGCGCCGCAAAAATATCCACGATATATCAATATAAATATCCTCCACCGCCGCTCACCACAGGCAACCATTCCAAATTCCAAAGCGTAATGTTTTTAGAGAATTAAGCCAAACGGATGTAATTCCCTTCGGATAAACGGCTGCTGCCGTTTGCTCCTCAATTCAGCTAAAACTATAACACGCAATGGCCACAAGCCCCATCGACATTAAAAAATGGAAGAGTTATGCAGACTGGAAACTGCTTGCCTTACTCCTGCTGTTTTTAAATGTAAAGTTGGCGATAAAGATCCCCGCCTTAGCGCTGATCTACCTGCTACAGTTCGATTTTAAGTTTGGCTTCAGTTTTCAAAACTCGCGGCTGCCGCTATTCTACCTGCTTATTATTCCGCTGTCGTTTATCGGCCTGTTCATCGGCAAAGGTTTCCAAAACATCAATTACCTTATCGTTTTCGCCACGGGGCTATTTTTTTGGCTGCTTTGCATACTGGCTATCCACCAGGTAAAACTTTCCGTAGAAAAACAAAGCGCCCAAACGCTTCACAATACGCTCCTTCTCTTTTTTGCCATCAACGCCGGGGTATCTGCCATCAACCTGCTCCGTATTATCATCGAAACGCATGCCCTCAATCCCTATACCTACCAGGGCAATTATCAAAAATACTTTATCGGCACGGGCGACTATATCAAAGGCGTAACCTTTGATACCAGTACCACCAATGCCGCCATTAATGCCATGGGCGTTATTTATTTTTTGGTGCGCCAAAAACCGTTGATGCTGATGGCCTGCATGGCCACCCTGCTTTTAACCGGCAGCAACTTTATCAATATTGTTTTACTGCTGATCCTCGCCCTGCTGTTTATATTCAAAAGCACCCGCATACAGAAAAGCCTGGTGATTATCTGCCTCATGCTCCTGGCTACTTTTATGGTGAAAGTATCGCCGCAAAATAACACCTATGTAGCCGAAACCATCAAGAACACATTTGAAAAACCTGCGCACCATGCGGTTATACAAACCGCGTTACTGCCGGTAAGCGAGCGGCCGGATTCCACACTGAACTCTGAAGAGCGAAAGGAAAAATTCGCGAAGCTTTACCTGGATAGCCTAAGCAGTGCCGTGTATATTAAAGACACGAGGGGCAAGCCGCAAATTATGGTAAAACCGGTTATCCGTAACGATGATGGGCGCATATTAATGCCGCAGGCTAACATTCACTCGGCCACTTACCAAAGTATAAAAGTGCCGCAGGCGGCCCAGCAACCGCTCATCCGGTTCATCAATACGCACGATACGGCGCTGCCTATTTCTGCCAAAACCATCCGCGTGCCCACCTTGCCGGGTAAGGCTATAAGCGTTTTACAAACCGGTAAATTTTTGATACAGCACCCTTCCAAAATACTTACCGGTGATGGCATGGGGAATTTCTCCTCCAAACTGGCCTTCCGGGCCACAGGGCTGGGTATTGCCGGCGGGTACCCGCACCAATACACCTACATTAACCCCGATTTTTTAGCGAACCATTTGGATGTGTACCTCGATTTTTTCAGCAAGCAAACCGGGCTGCATTCCTTAACCAATAGCCCTTTTTCGGTTTACGACCAGCTATTAGCCGAATACGGCCTCATCGGCTTAGTTATCTTCTTTGTTTATTACCTGTGGTTTTTTGCGCGGCATTACCGCAAGCTTACCTATGGGCTGCCCATTTTATTATTGCTGATGGCTGTGCTTTTTGTTGATTACTGGTTCGAGCAGTTATCCATCCTGGTATTTTTTGAACTGTTGCTGTTCCTCAACATCAAAGAAACCGCCGAACAGGAAGGAGAATTCGCGCATGCCTAAGCCAAAGATCACCGTTTTAATACCCGCCTATAATGCCGGTAAATATATCCACGAGGCCATAAGCTCGGTACTGGCCCAAACCTTCGGCGATTTTGAGCTAATGATCGTGAACGATGGCTCTACAGATGACACGCTTGACGTGATCGGTTCATTTAATGATGCCCGTATTGTGGTTCTCCACCAGGCCAACAAAGGCGTAGCGGCAGCGCTTAATACCGGGCTAAAATATGCCCGCGCACCCTACATCGCCCGTTTTGATGCGGATGATATTTGCTACCACACCCGGTTGCAGGTGCAATACGATTTTATAACCGCACATCCCGAATACAGCATCGTCGGGTCCGAAGCGGATTATATAGATACCGAAGGTGAGTTTTTGTTTACGCACCGGCTGGCGGGCTACAGCTACGACGAAATAAGACAGCTGGATGTGAGCGTTTGCCCGATGATCCACTCCTGCGTGCTGTACAAAAAGGATGTTATTGTTAAGGCCGGCGGTTACAACGAACACGCCTATACTTTTGAGGACCACTTTTTATGGGCAAACCTGCTTAAAACAAAAATGGCTTGCAACGTGCCGCAAGCGTTGATCAAAGTGCGGCTCAACCCCGAATCGGTTACCATTGATGAAAAATGGCATACGCGCAAGTTCAGGTCGATAAAACATACCTCGCTAAAAACACAACGCATTACGGCATCCGAAGGGAAAGAGCTGCACGAGATAGGCAGCACGCAATACTCTCCCAAAAACAAGCAGGGGGCTTACTATGCCCTGTGCGGTAAAAAGTTTTTGCTGAACAATTACCAGCCGCAGCGAGCACGGCGCAACATGGTAAAAGCCATTGCCCTGCAACCCTTACGGCTGGATAATTACCTGCTTTATACGGTGAGCTTCCTGCCCGAGCAATTGATAAACTGGCTGCATATAAATCTGGCGAAATAATGAGAGTGGCATTTATCACACGGTCGACCTTGTATACTGTCCCCGGCGGGGATACGGTGCAGGTGGTGCAAACCGCCGGCCATTTGATGGAAATAGGTGTGGCGGTAGCGATAAAATTATCAAACGAGGCGATCAGCTATGAGGATTTCGACCTGCTTCATTTCTTCAACCTTACCCGCCCGGCAGATATCCTGTACCACAGCCAAAAGGCTAACAAACCTTTCGTGGTATCAACTATCCTGTGCAACTACAGCGAATACGATAAGCAGCAAGCCAAAGGGTTAAGAGCGCTGATCGGCATCCTACCGGCAAACAGTATCGATTACATTAAAACCGTTGCCCGCTGGTTGTTGGGGAAAGACCATCTTTCCGCCAAGAGCTACCTGTGGATGGGGCAGCGTAAAAGTATCCAAAAAGTGCTGCGCCAGGCGGCCCTGATACTACCCAACTCGCTATCGGAATATCAGCGTATTATTAGCGATTACACCTGCAGCGCGAAATTCAGCGTGGTTACCAATGGCATCGATCCAAAGCTTTTTAGCTGCGATACGGAATTGAGCAGAAACAAAAACATGGTGCTTTGCGTGGCGCGGATAGAGGGCATTAAAAACCAGCTCAACCTTATCAAAGCATTAAATAATACAGATTTTACGCTGATGCTCATCGGTTCGCACGCACCAAATCAGCTGGCGTATTATAACCATTGCAGGGCCATAGCCGCAGATAATATCCGCTTTATTAGCCACATCCCGCAGCAGGAGCTGGTTAAATATTATTCGGCAGCAAAGGTGCATATTTTGCCAAGCTGGTTCGAAACCACGGGACTAAGCTCGATAGAGGCGGCCGCCATGGGCTGCAACATTGTGATAACCGATAAAGGCGATACCCGCGAATATTTTGCGGATGACGCCTTTTACTGTGACCCCGGCCAGCCGCAAAGTATCCTGGCCGCAGTGCAAAAAGCAAGCGAGGCGAAATTCAACGAAGGCTTCCGCAGCAAAATATTAAAACAATTTACCTGGCAACAGGCAGCTATACAAACATACAACGCATATCAATTAGCATACTCAGCATGAAACTACGAATTGGCATTTTAGGCACGCGCGGCATCCCCAACCACTACGGCGGCTTTGAGCATATCTCCGAATATGTATCAGAAGGGCTTGTAAAAAAGGGGCATTCGGTTACGGTTTATAACTCGCATAACCACCCATACACCGCCAATAACTGGAACGGCGTAGATATTGTACACCGCTACGACCCGGAATATTTAATTGGTACCGCCGGCCAGTTTGCTTATGATTTTAATTGCCTGGCCGATGCCCGCAAACGGAACTTTGATGTGGTGTTGCTAATGGGTTATACCAGCAGTTCGGTTTGGGGGAGGCTGTATCCTAAGGATAGCGCCATCATTACCAATATGGACGGGTTGGAGTGGAAAAGATCAAAATATTCCAAACCGGTGCAGCGTTTTTTAAAGTATGCCGAAAAACTGGCGGTAAAACACAGCCAGTATTACATCGCCGATTCGCGGGTAATTAAAGGCTACCTGAAGGACAAGTACAGCATCGATAGCCGTTACATCCCCTACGGTGCCGATCTTTTTTCGGAACAGGAACGTGAGCAGTTTGATAAAAGCGAGGCGCAAAAGGAAGACTACTTTTTGCTGATGGCCCGCATGGAGCCTGAGAACAACATCGAAAGTATTTTGGAAGGATTTAACAACAGCACATCGCGCAAAAACTTTAAGGTGCTGGGCGATACCGGCAACCGCTTTGGCAAATACATCACCCATAAATTCAAAAACGACGAGCGCATCCAGTTCAAGGGCTCGATATTTGATAATACGGCGGTTCGGTCGCTACAAAACAATTCCTATTTGTATTTCCACGGGCACAGCGTTGGCGGCACCAACCCATCGCTTTTAGAGGCCATGGCCAGCGAAGCACTTATCGCCGCACACGACAATCCCTTTAACAAATCGGTACTGAGTTCTGACGCCTTTTATTTTAACAACGCTGCCGAGGTGCGAAACCTGGTAGAGAATGTGCAGCGCCACGATACCGAAAAAACAATGGTGAAAAACAACCTGCACAAAATACAATACCAGTTTAACTGGGAAAAGATAATAGACGAGTACGAAGAATTTATAATGGAATGCTACCATGCCCGCCAAATTGAAAAAATTGTTCCCGGCAACAGATAGCCTGGCCAACCAGATCAGCTACTATCATTTAATGTTGCTGTTGATCAGTCTCCCATACGACAGGTTTTACAGCCATTTGATCCTGATCAGCTTCATCCTTCATACCCTTATAAATCTGCGCAAGGTGGATATAACACCATTACTCACCACAACCAATATCGCGCTGACATCCGTATTTTTTGTTACGGTGGTGGGTACGCTTTACAGCATAAACAAACCCCAGGCCTTTAACGAATGGGCTAAGCAAGTCACCATTTTGCTGTTCCCGCTGGTATTTTGCCTCAATCCGATCGATGTGAAAAAATACCGGGATAGCCTGCTTTTGGCATTCGCGTTAAGCAGTACGATGGCCATTATCTTACTGTATGTGCAGGCCTTGAGGGCAATCCGGTTTTATCATTTCCCGTTATCGGCACTATTTTCATCTGATTTCACCAACCATAATTTCTCTGGGCCGCTGGACATCCACGCCACATTTTTTTCGATGCAGGTGGCCATAGCCCTGGTGTTTTTGATAACAGAACTATTGAAAACCGAAACTACGCGCTATAAAGGGTTGTGCTGGTTTTGCTGTGCGATACTGGTCGCAGGTATTATCCAGTTGGGTTCCAAATCGGTGTTTGCGGCGCTGCTCATTATCATCAATATTACCATTCCCGTTTTTTTGCTGAAAGGCGCCGTGCGGATAAAATACGCTACCGCTACGCTTTTCTTATCGGCAGCCATCATCACCGGCATCTACCAAATGGATAACCTAAAAGAGCGCTATATCACCGACCTGAGAACCGACCTAAGCAAGGCAAAAACCGGTGAACTGTTCGACCCAAGGCTGGCCCGCTGGCAGGTTGCTTTAAAGCTGGCGGTACAATCGCCAATTATTGGGCATGGTTCCGGCTCAGAAGTTGGGCTGCTAAAGGAGCGCTTTTTCGAGGCGCGGTTTTACCGCTCTTACCTGGCAGGGCTGAACGCGCATAATCAATTCATCAGTTTTTTTATCAAAACGGGCATCATTGGCTTGCTGGTTTACTTGGGTACCCTTTACTTTGGTTTCCGGGAAGCGGTATTTAGGAGGGATATTCTGCTGTTCGCCTTTATGGTGATCATTGCCGCCGTGTCCTGCTCCGAGAATTTTTTAGATGTGGATAAAGGCATATTTTTTTACAGCGTATTCTTTTCGCTGCTCGTCTTCTCCGGCAATGAAAAAGCAGAACCATCTCAGCATAAATAGTTTAAAAACAGGCAACCAAACTGGGTTTTGGCCCGTCATCATTATATACAATAGCCGATACGGTACCGGTTAAAACCGGAGATAAATAAAATCAAAAGCATCACGTGTTAACCATCAACAGGAATATCTTAGCCGCCCTTGCATACTTTGATATGTTTGATTACCCCCTTACCTACGGCGAGATCTACCTGTTTTTGGGCGAAAAGCATTACCAGGCCCAATTCAACGAGGCCATTAATTACCTGGTTGCCGGTAAAATGATCTACCAGTTTGATAAGTTCTACTCCTTAAAAAACGATTACCTTATCATCATCCGCCGTAACCGGGGCAACCAAAAAGCTGCAGAAATGATAGCGAAGGCCAAAGAAGTTGGCCGGTTCCTTATCAAATTCCCGTATGTGCGCGGCATAGGCATTTCGGGTTCCTTATCAAAGAACTTCGCGGATGAACGGTCGGACATTGACCTGTTTATCATCACCGCCCGTAACCGCCTTTGGGTGGCGCGTACGCTGATGCATTGCTTTAAAAAACTCACCTTTTTGGTAAATAAGCAGCACAATTACTGCATGAATTATTATATAGATGAGCAGCAACTGCAAATTGCCGAAAAGAACATTTACACCGCCATTGAGACTGATACGCTAATCCCTTTGGAGGGCGATGTAGTGTTTGAGAAATTCTACGCCGCCAACAGCTGGACACGCACCCTGCTGCCTAATAAAACCCTGCGACTCGCTTCGGCAAAGCCATTGCCAACATACGTGTTTAAAAACCTCATCGAGTTTTTGTTCAATAACAGGCTTGGCGATATGCTGGATGATGTCTTCCTGAAGATCACTTCTAAACGGTGGAGCAAAAAAACCATGCTGAAAAAACTGAACCTTAGGGGGATAGTGATGGGCATGTCGGCAGGGAAACACTTCGCCAAACCCGACCCGGTTAACTTCCAAAACCGGCTGATAGAGCGCTATAAAAACAAACTCACCTATCTGCTGCAGCAAACCGAAGAGCGCGTAGCGCAATAATTACAGCTTCTTTTTTAGCGAGATAATATAATAATCACCGATGTATTTCCATGGCCAGGCAGTTTTAAATTTGTCCTCCAGTCTGCTCAGGAATTTATAGGCCGTGGGGCGCTTTTCAGCGAAACCTTCGATGTAAGATGGCGGCACGATGGTGCATAAGCCCTCAATACCTAAAACATCAAACTCGTTTTTCAACTGTTTGATGACATAGGATGGGTTATAGTACCAGCATTTAAAATGTAAACCTTCCACATGCGCCATGCTGCCATTGCTGTTAAAAAACCTGCGGAAAGCTGTTTTAAACTTCCCTTTGAAAACCAGCAGCGTTTCCCATAAACAAAATTCGGGGAGGATCACCAGCGTAGCCATGCCGCCAGGTTTTAGCAAGGCCGGGAAGTAGGCCAGCACCTTATCAAGTTCTCCGGTACAATTCAGGCCTGCAAAATTGGAAAAGATCAAATCGTACGGACCTATATTTTTCAGCTCGTTTAGCTGGGTGTAAGAGCAGATTTCATTGGTAATAGTTTCTGCAAATCCTAACTGTTCTGCTTTGCGTTTCAGTTCGGTCTGCATCCCCACGGAGATATCGGTGGCATGAACTTTAAAACCCTGCCTCGCGAAGAATATAGCATCCTCGCCGGTACCGCTGTTCAATTCTAATATGCTGCTGCCGGGTTTAAGGTATTGCAGCACATGAGCGCGTACGCGCTTTCGCTTGTAGTTGATGATGGTATTGCCGCTGTACAGCCCATCGAACAATGCCGATTGATTGCTGAAGGCAGCCTCTGCCAGTTGTTCATTGGAATGGATGGCGTCCGTCATAGCGCGTTCTCCAATCGGTTCAGCTTTAGTTTTTCGATGTAGGTGCGGGGCGTATGGTAAAACACCGAGAGCGCTTTTCTGAGTGTATTTTTTGTTGCGGAGGCCGGTTCTTTGAGCAGTTTAACCAGGCTATTTTTGGCCAGGTGCTTATGGTAATTTTGGTGCACGTAACTATGCAGCTGCTTATAATATGGTGCCGGGAAAGTATTGGTAAACATCAGCGCCATCTCGTCAGAATCGGCCCAGTTGGTTTTCTTCTTTAGTTCGGCCTTTACCTTTTCGTAAAAACCGGTGCCGGGCAAGGGGTACGATACCGAAATGCCTATCTCAAAAGGCAGCAGGCGGTTGATCATCGCAATGGTAAGCCCGATATCGTTTTTTGTTTCACCGGGGTAACCAAACTGGATAAAGAACGAAGGCTTAATGCCATGCTTTTTCATCAGCCCGGTGGCCGTGGCTATCTGCTCGGTGGTAATGCCCTTATCCATGGCATCCAGTATTTTTTGCGAGCCGCTTTCTGCTCCAATCCAAACATTTTGACAACCCGAGCGCGCAAGGGCGGCTACCAATTCCTCCTCCACCAACAGATCGGCGCGGGATTGGATCTTAAATTTAATGCGGAGGTCTTCCTGTTCCAGCAGCCGCGCAAATTCTAAAACCCAGCCGGGTTTCAGCCCAAAAATATCATCACAGAACCAAATGTGGTCCATCTGGTAATTTTGCTTCAGCAGCTTAATTTCTGCCACCACATTTTGCGGACTGCGGGAATTGTAGCGGTTGCCGTAGATAGGCTTGGCGCACCAGTTACATTTAAAGGGACAGCCGCGCGTAGTACCGATGTTGATAGAAAAATAGCCCGCGTGCTGCATCCACATGTCGCGGTATTTTGGCATATCCACCAGGTCCCAGGCGGGCAGGGGAAGGCTGTCGAGGTCCTTCAGCACCGGGCGGGCGGGTGTTTTGATTGTTTTATGGCCATCAGCAAAGGCAAGCCCCATAATGCCGCTGTAGTCGGTAAGGCCGCTTTTGACGTGGTTACACAGCTCCAACAACGTATGCTCCGCCTCGCCGATGATCACAAAATCGGCGCCTTCGGCAAGATATTCGGCATAGCGGTCGGTAGAATCTGAACTGGATACAATCACCGTGCATCCGCGCTCTTTAGCCAGCTTGCACATTTTAAATGCTGCCTCGCGCATATTGGTGAGGCACATTTTTGTGAGATAGTTGAAGCCGTCATCGTAGATCACAAAGAATTGGGGCGAGTGCGCTTCTATGGCCGGGGTTACTTCATCCGCGCTGTGCGCAAACATGGTATCAAATAAACTTGTCTCATATCCATGCTGCCGCATCAGGGCAGCGGCGTATAAAGTACCCAATGGCGCATAGGGCTGCCCTATGGACCATTGCTTTGGGTCGAAACGTAAAAAGTAGGAATGAGTGAATAGGATGCTGCCCATGTTTCTGCCTAATTAAGTTTCGCCAGGGGCGATAAATTTAACGAACACACACATTTTACGCAGGTTGGGTTGGTGCCCATATCCAGCGTTCGGCGAAAGTTTACCGAAGCCTTGCTATTCAAGATCTGCGCCAGCGAAGAATCCCGGATATTGCCGGTAGCTTCATGGAAAAAGCAGGGGCGCACGCTACCATCCGCTTCTATTACTGCCGACACCCAGGGCGCGTTACATTTTTTAAACGGAAAAGCGTTCAGCCCATAAAAAGCGGCGTAGTATCTATAAATGTCGCGAAGCTTTTCGGGGGATTCTGCTATAAATTGGTTACTAAAATTAGCTTTATCATCAATTATGGCTTCCACTACATTGCACAGTTCTGCCAGTTCATTTTCGCATGGCAGTATCTCATGCTGCTTGGGTTCGCTCCAGGCGGTTTGGCGGTTAAAGGCATGGCTGCTTACGTCTGCCGGTAAAAAACTCACCTGGTTTATGCCTATATCTCTTGCCGCCTTAATAATGGCCGGCCAGTTGCGAAAGTTTAGCCGATGGATGACCGTGCGGGCGGTAATGGGGTACATGGGTGCTATCGAAAGGATCTGCTCCACTCCTTCCTTCAATTTTTTAAATGCCCCGGGGATATCGCGGATAGCATCGTGTAGTGGCTCGTCACCATCCAGCGACAGGATCAGGTCGTCTACCCAGGTTATAATTTCCGAAGCATGCCTTTTGATGGATAGCCCGGTAGATAACAGGGTGATTTTTATATCCTGCTTTTTCAGGATGCGGCAAAGGCCGAAGAAGTTGGCATTTAACAAGGCCTCCCCGCCAGACATAAGCACTTGCTGTGTGCCGAGCTGTTTTAAATTGGCCAGCAAGCCGTCAACATCATGTTCGGTTAGCTGCTTCAAGTTTTTGTTATCCTTCCATATATCGCACATTACACAACGGCAATTGCAGGCACTATGCGGCATTAAAATCACCACCGGCAACGCGGTAATTTGATGCGTTTGCAACGTGCGGTAACGCTTAAAGGTGTGATATAAGCCCTGCCCTATCATGCCACGCTTTTATTAATTTTCACCCAATAAAACGGACTGTCTTTAAGCAGCCGGTTTTTGAGGCTATTCGGGTTAACTAACACTTTATAGTTGAGGCCCGCCAATTCATCCAGCCGATGGTGGAAATAATGGGCAGCCAATTGTGGGTAGCCGAGTTTTTGGTAGTAATCATGAGTACCCCGCTTAGCCCCCTCTACAGTTTGCTGCGTATAAAAATTAGTGTCGATAAGATGGATCTCGCCGTCTTCGGCAAGGTACTGCAGCATCTCCGCCAGTGTATTTTGCAATGGCGAAAAATACTGGATAGCCGCCGCGAACACGATCACATCAAACTTAAGCCCCACAAAATATTGATCGCTAAAGTCCCCCTCAAAAAATTGCAGGTTGCTTTTTTTAAAAACGCGTTTGGCCTGTTCCAACTCTACCTCATTTACATCCAGCGCGAATATGTGGGCCTCTTTTATACCGGCAAGCTTTGCCGCCAGCCAGCCATTGCCGCAGCCTATCTCCAAAATAGCCAAAGGTTTTTTCTTTTTGGCGAGGTAAGTAACCAACCGTTCCGACGACCGCTTCCTGATCTGCCATTCCTTGTAATGCACATGCGATGGCGCTATCTGCGGCAGTTGCCGTAACTGCTCATCGGTATAAATCCGCTGCTCCAGCCCGCGTACGCCAAGGTACAGCGCCTCAAAATCGGGCTCTGTTTCTAATGCTGGCAATATATACATTTCTTGCTGAGGCATGTTCTAAATTAAAACCCTTGTATCTCGGGCTGGCGGTAGCGCCAAACTTTTTGCAAGAGCTTTATTTCGTATGGGTATTGGTAAAGGTCAGTTTTGTAGCGTAAGCCGGCTATCAGCTTTATGGCCCGGCGTTTCAGCCAGTTTAGGCGGATATCGGTTACCGTTGGGTACACGCCGTTTAGCACCGTCTCAAAATTCCTTATCTTATCTATCATCTCCGGTGTAAGCCAGGGCGTCAGCGGGTTTTTACGCAGGTCGAAGCTTTCCCATGCCGGACTTATCCAATCCTCCAGCGTTTCGGGGAAACGGAACCCGCTCGATAAAACCTGCTTGTACAGTTCCGAACCTTCGGTAGGTACGGGGCTGTAAGTGTATATCACTATCTCCGTTTTGGGGTTTACGGCCTTTACTTTTTTGATGAAATCTATCTCAAAATCAATCTGCCCCTGCACCTGCTGCTGCGTTGGCGCGGGCGTGCCCAATACAAACGAATATTCGGGGATGATGTCAAATTTCTTCAGTCGTTCTGCAAACTCGATGATCTGATCGCCGGTTTGGGTACCGCCTTTATCCATTTGTTCCAGTATGGCGTTGTTACCACTTTCGGCTCCAAAAAAGATGATCTTACAACCCGATTCGCGGATGGCTTGTAACGACGAATCTTTGAATTTGTGCATGGTATCTATGCGCGCCATGCCCCACCATGTCATGTTCTCAGGTTTTATCAACCTGGCAAATTCAACCGCGCGCTTTTCTGATACAAAGAAGTTATTATCATGAAACTCGATGGCATTGGCTCCCCATTTATCCTTAATGTATTTCACATCGTTATAAACCGTTTGCGCCGATTTTGCCTTCCACCTGGCCTCATAAATAGGTACCACCGCGCAAAACGAACAAGTAAAAGGGCAGCCGATACTGGAATGATAGGCCAGTGTCTTTTCGCCCAGGTACGTTTTCCCTAAAAACTTTGGGATAGGGTAAAAATTGGCCAGTTTATCATAAGGTAATGGCGGCAGCAAATCTTGGTCTATAAGATCCTCCTTGGCGGTTTTGAAGATACGGCCATCGGTAGCTTTATAAATGAGATTTTTAATAAATTCGAAAGGCTGCCCGTTCTCCAAAGCCTCTATCAATTGCGGAAAAGCATGATCGCCGGGGCCGTTGATAATAAAATCTACATAGCCCGAATACAGCACGGCGTTAGGCTGGTTGGAGGGGAAGTACCCGCCCCATATCATTTTTGTATGCGAATATTTGGCTTTAACCGCTTTAGCAATGGCGATGGCCTGCTTTAACTGCGGGCCGGGCATCACAGTAAAGCCCAGGTATTTGATCTCGCCGCCGCGTAGGTAGCTGTCAATTTTTGCTAAGGGGTCGGTCTCGCAATTACCATCCACTATCACCCAGCCATATTTCTCATCAACCGAGGCTGCAATGTTTAAAATGGAATTGGGAATGCGGTACTTATTTATCGAGCTTTTGGGGTTAAATAATAATATCCTGTCCATTAGGGGGTTGCCTCGCTTTTACTTATCGCTATCAAAAATCTCCCGGTGATGAGGTTTTACCCTCACCACGTTTAAACCGGGAGATGCCCATATCACAAAAACTTTAATCTGTCGGCACTTATCATTCCGCACATTTATAAATACGCTGGCGTCGGCTTGCGCGTTGCCTCGGCACATAAATAAAACAGCGCTGGCAACCTTTGCACACGGGTAACCGTAATTCTTATTAACCAGGTTTTAAATCTCATCGCCCGTGATAGCAACGCTAAAAAACTATGTAAAACAGCATCTTTTCCCTTCGGCAATAAAGGAGAAAGACTCGGTGGAGGCGTACGATATCTGGTCGAAAAACTACGATGAGCAGCCGGATAACCTCATGCTGGATCTGGACGAGGCTGTGTTTACAAAGCTCTTGGCTAACCTTCCTGTTCAAAATAAAAAAGTAGCGGATATTGGCTGTGGGACAGGCAGGCACTGGCAAAAAATACTGAACCTTCGCCCTGCGAAACTTACCGGCTTTGATGTATCATCGGGCATGTTGCGCCGGCTGGAGCAGAAATTTCCGCAGGCCCAAACCTACCAGATCACTGATAACCTTTTTAAGGATATCCCCTCAAAAAGCTACGATACCATTGTTTCTACCCTCACCGTTGCCCATATTAAAAACATTGAGGAGGCGCTAAAGGCATGGTGCCGTATCATAAAAAACACCGGCGACATTGTGATAACCGATTTTCACCCCAGCACATTGGCATACGGCGGCAAGCGCACTTTTAAACACGATAATTCTTTCATAGCGGTGCAAAATTTTGTACACCTCACCAGCACCATTAAAGAGATCTTACTCAATCATAACTTCCGGCTGATAGCGCAAGAGGAAATGAAGATCGATGAGTCGGTAAAGCACTATTATGAAAAGCAGAAGGCGCTGCATGTATACGAAAGCTATAAAGATTTCCCCATCATTTACGGGATGCATTTTGGGAGGGGAAATGATACTAAATAATGTGCAGCTTATTAACGGTACAACCGTAAGCATCCGTATAAGTGAGAGTAAAATTGACCGGCTATCAACGGAGCCTTTGATGGAAAAGGGCCAGCAGGAAGTGATGTTTTCGCATGCCTGGGCCTTCCCTGGGTTGATCAATTCGCATGACCATCTCGATTTTAATCTTTTCCCACAATTAGGCAGCCGTACTTATAAAAGCTATACCGAATGGGGGGAATATATCCATGAAACTTACGCGAATGAAATTGCCGCGGGGTTGAAGATCCCCCTGGCGCTGCGCGAACAATGGGGCATTTATAAAAACCTGCTTTGCGGCGTTACCACGGTAGTAAATCATGGCGAAAAGCACAGTCCGAAGGATGCCCTGATCGGCATCGTTGAAAACAAGCAGGACCTGCATTCGGTAGCATTTGAAAAACAATGGAAAAAACGGTTGAATAACCCCTTAAAAATAAAGCAGCCCGTTGTGATGCACGTTGGCGAGGGTACCAACCCCGCCGCACACAGCGAAGTTGACGAACTTATCCGCTGGAATTTATTGCACCGCAAACTCATAGGCATCCATGGCGTAGCGCTTAGCCCCGCGCAGGCGAGGTATTTTAAGGCGCTGGTATGGTGCCCGCAATCCAATTACTTTTTGCTGAATGCAACCGCGCCGGTTAACCGCTTAAAAAGGTTCACCAGCATTTTATTCGGCACAGATTCCACCCTTACCAGCAGTTGGAACATTTGGGAGCACATCACGCTTGCCCGCGAAACGCAAATGCTAAGCGATGAGGAGCTGTTCCGTTCCCTTACAAGTGATGCGGCCAAGGTTTGGAAGCTAAACTGCGGCAGCATTGCCGAAGAGTTTGATGCCGACCTGCTGCTGGTTAAGGATACCGGCAATAAGGGCCTGGATGCTTTTTATAGTACTAAGCCGGAGGATATTTTAATGGTGATAAGCAAGGGGAACATCCGCCTTTTCGACCAAAGCCTGTATCACCAATTGGGTGATATGCCATTACATCAATTCAGTAAAGTGTATAGCGGGAGGAGTGTGAAGTATGTGCAGGGGGATTTACATGGGCTGATGAACCATATACGGCAGTATAAGGCCGATATTCCATTTCCTGTTTATATACCCTCAGAACCTGCCGCCTGATATGAGCGTATTAGAAAAAATACTAACCAAAACCAGCCGCAGGGCACGCTACATACAGGGCGACATCTCGCATTTTATGGGGGTGGATAAGAACTATTACGCCCGTGCAAGGGGAAGCCGCATATTGGCCTATCATGGCATTTGCCAGGCCGAACCCACTACATTCAATACCCTTTTTATCACCGCGCAAACTTTTGAGGAGCACCTTAGTTATTATAAAAGATACTTCAATTTGGTTTCTATGGACGACTATTACCTGCAGCGTTTCTCTAAAACAAAATTTAATATCTGTCTCACTTTCGACGACGGGTTTGCCAATAATTACGTCTACGCGCTACCCCTGCTGAATAAATATCAGGTACCTGCAACTTTTTTTGTAACCGCCGCCAGTGCTGCCGGTTACGATATTTTATGGAACGATATGCTGAGCATCGCGGGCAAATATGGCCCGGCGGTTTTAACTTTTAAAGATCAATCGTATCACAAAAACAACTATCGCCAATATATTGATGCTGAAGGTATAAGCCTGAATGCAAAATTAAGAAAACGCGGTTTTTCCGACAAGGCGGAACTGATGCGCCTGTTGGATAAACTATGTCCCTTCCGCGAAAAAAAGCAGCATCAGGATTACTGGTTGCAGATGACGGCCGATCAAATTAAAAAAGTGGCGTCTTCGCCGTATGTTACCGTCGGCTCACATGGGTATTATCATAACGACCTGGCTGGAATAACCCGCGCCGAAGCTGCAAAAGAACTCGCACAAAGCAAACAATACCTGGAAAACCTTACCGGCAAAGCAGTTAACAGTATTGCCTTCCCCTACGGCAGTTATAACCAGGCTGTAATTGACGCGGCTAAGGCCTGCGGTTATACGCGATTGTTAGCCACCGATTATAACCAGCCTAAAGACGGTGCAGATGCGGCGATGCGCGAACGCCTCACTATAAACCCATTTATATCAACCCCAAACCAAATGTATGCAAACGTTAGAGGAACATACTGACGATAAAGCTATATCGGGCGGGTACCGGGTAGAGCGGTTTAGCGTGGATAAATTAAACGACCTGGTTTATTTGCACATGGCTGTTTATGGCAAACTGCTGAGCCGCGATTTTCTATTGAAAAAATACAATACCGCCTTTACCGTGGTAACCTATATAGGCTTCCTTGCTTACGACCAAACCGACCTGCCTGTAGCATTTTATGGGGTACTCCCCTGCTTTGTGGAACATGGTGGGCGCTTAACGCTGGCCGCGCAATCTGCCGATACCATGACACAGCCCGAGCACCGCAATAAGGGACTGTTTGTCGCGCTTGCTAACCAAACTTATAGCCTGTGTCGTGCAGAAGGTATCCGGTTGATATTCGGCTTTCCTAATCAAAACTCATTGCCCGGCTTTATCAACAAGCTGGGCTGGGAAGCGGTGGGTTGTCTCGAGCGTTTCACTATCCCGGTTAAGGCGATCCCTTTAGAAAAGTTCGCCACGAAATTCAATGTGGCGAAACCGTTTTACGATGCTTATTTGAAACTTGTAATTAAAGCTGAAAAGAAGCCCTCGGGCATCAATAATTCTGTACTGGCCGAAGGTTACGGAGGGGTATATCGCGACGAAGAATTTTTAACTTATAAGGCTTATACTTACACCCACACCGTGCAAGTTGGGCAGGCGCGGGTATGGTTCAAAATAAAAAACGGACTGATCGTAGGCGATATAACCGGCCTTGCCGATAACATGGATGAGGTAATGGCAAAACTGTTGAAACTAACCAAACGTTTGGGCCTACAGCAATTGCAATTCCAGGTGTGCGCAAAAAGTCGCTTATATGCCATGCTGAAAAAATACGGCGAACCAATTCCCTCTTTCACCGTCGCCATTAAGGATATGGGCTCGGGCATCCCTGCAGATAAACTCGCTTTTACCTTTGCCGATATTGATATTTTTTAACGCGCCCTCTTCATGAGATTTGTTTTTGCAAGCTACGTTTATACCCCTAACTTTCACGAGCCCGATGCCTGGTTAAAACGCATCAATGCCTACGCCGGCATACAGGAAGCGCTTAGTCGTACCAACGAAGTAGTCAGCATAGAACAAATAGATTATGAGGGCCGGCATTTTAGCGGCGGGGTTGACTACCACTTTAAACGATACCCGGCAGCCGCTTTGCGGTACTATCCCCGCAAGTTAAACCAGTTTATTAAAAGCCTGCAGCCCGATGTAGTGGTTATTCAAAGCCTTCATTTCCCCTTACAGGTGATGTTGCTGCGTCTTGTACTGGGTAAGCGGGTAAAAATAATGGTGCAAAACCACGCCGAACAGCCTGCGACCGGCTTAAAAAAACAACTTCAGAAATTAGCCGATAGACACATAAACGCCTACCTGTTTGCCTCTTATGCTATGGGAGTAGAATGGGTAGCTGCAGGCAATCTGGCGTCGGCAGCCAAGATCCATGAGGCTATGGAGGTATCGTCAGTATTTTACCCGGTAAACGGGGAGATAGCTAAACATAAAACCGGCATAACGGGTAACCCTGTGTTTTTGTGGGTAGGCCGTTTAAACGCCAATAAAGACCCCGTGAATGTGGTTAAGGCATTTTTAAAGTTTAGCCAACAGGAGCCAAACGGCAGACTCTACATGATCTACCATACCGATGAGTTGCTGCACGCTATCCAGGCGCTGCTGGCAAGCACCCCCCAGCTTTCACATTCGGTAGTATTGGTTGGCAAGTTCCCTCATCATGAACTTTTATATTGGTTTAACAGTGCCGATTTTATTATTTCCGGGTCGCATTATGAGGGGAGCGGGGCCTCGGTTTGCGAGGCTATGTCCTGCGGTTGTGTCCCGGTTGTTACCGATATACTTTCTTTCCGGATGATCACCAATAATGGCGATTGCGGCATCCTTTATACGCCGGGGAACGAGGAGGCATTACTGCAAGCCCTGCATAAAACCAGGCAAATAGATCTTTGGGATAAAAGAAAACGCTCGCTGGAATATTTTAAAACAACGCTCTCCTTTGAGGCGATTGCCCGGCAAATAGAGCGGATAGCTCATTCGCTGTAATTAAACAAAGCCATCATCGCCTTTGCGGTATTATTGACAGAATAAGGCAAAGTTGGTTCGTACTTTCGTGTATCATCGTTCAGCAATTCTCCTGCAATCCGGTTCATTTCTTCAGTCGTATTGGCGATATGCCAGTTTGGGAGGTTCTCATCCATTGCTTTGATGAAGCTAACAACAGTGGCACATGCGGCAAGTGCTTCCAGGCAAACCGTGCTGAATCCTTCGTATTCGGATGGGTGTATAAAAACCTTCGCCTGCTGCATCAGCTCCAGCACCTGCTGATGAGGGAGCTCGCCTTTTAGTATTAAATTATCTTCTAATTCAGATTCGGCAAGCATAGCGCTCAAGCGTTCCATTTCGGGGCCGGCGCCGCAAAGAACAGCACGGATATTGGGGTGGTCTTTTTTTAATTCCTTTACCAACTCCACAAACAAATGGTACCGCTTTAACGGTATCAGCGAACCGGCCGCCAGGAGATCGATATCCCTCATATTGCCAACATCTTTAAACGGTTGTGAGGAAACACCCACCGGGATCACATGCCCGGGCTTTACACCATAATTTTGCTGGTACTGATTTACAATAAATTCTGAAATAGCGATGAGGTTGACACTTTGGGGCTTTATCCGGCGCGCGTATTTGTTACCGGCTTTCGCGTCCTGGCCAAGCAGCCAGCTGTAGTGCTTCAACTTGTTCCATTTGGCAAAAAGACTACCCACAAAGGCAACTTCGCCCAGCCAAAAGCTCAGGATGCCGATGGGTTTATGCCGTTCCTTTATCGCACGCAAACATTGCCATGCTTTAAACCAGGTCGCCATTCTGGCCAGTCCTCCCTTGCCTTGGCCGCCAAAGGCAATTACTTTTATGCCATGCCATAGGTATTCCTTCTCCTGAAAGGGGTATTGAAAACTTAAGATAATGATGCGAAGTTTAGGATAATTATCTTTTAGTGCCTTAACAAAAACTTGCTGTGGCGGAATGCAGGTGGTATCCATTTCAT
Source organism: Mucilaginibacter gilvus (assembly GCF_004054195.1). Lineage (GTDB taxonomy): Bacteria > Bacteroidota > Bacteroidia > Sphingobacteriales > Sphingobacteriaceae > Mucilaginibacter > Mucilaginibacter gilvus. Next base: position 362,483 of record NZ_SBIW01000002.1, read on the forward strand.
CCGCAGGGAAACCGGGCGTTAGGATGATCAGCGTTTCAGGCATAGGCCCCCTCTAATGAAATTACCTTATTGCAAAAAGTAAGGCTTGCCTTATTATGCGTGATCAGGATGATGATTTTACCCCGTTTAGCTAACTGACTCAGCTTCGCGAGGATCTCGCGCTCGCTATTACCATCCATCTCGCTGAAAGGTTCATCCAGTATCAGCAGGTCAAAATCATGGTAGAGCGCTCTTGCCAGCATGATCCGTTGCCTTTGCCCGCCGCTGATGTTCTTGCCGTTCTCTGTTATGATATGGTTGATCCCTTCCGGGTATTTTGCCAATAATTCATCCAATCCACAAAATTCTAAGGCATACGCAATCCGTTCCTCTTCGGCAGCACCGTCGCTCAGCGTAATGTTTTTCAGGATAGAATCGTGGATAAAAAAAGGCTGTTGTTTTACAAGAGAGATATTCTTTCGGTAAACCTTCAGGCTTTCGGTATCGGCAATACGGTCATTTATACTGATAGAACCCTTATCATATTCTAAAAACCCCAGTAATAAATTAATAATGGTGGTTTTGCCCTTGCCGGAATTTGCGGAGATGCCCATCATATCGCCCGGGGCTATCTCAAAACTCAGGTCATCCAGCACCGGTCGGGATTGGTAGCCGAAACGGACCCCTTCAAATTTAACCTGCCGAATAGCTTTTGCTTTTTCGTCCGGCCCGGCATGCTTTACTTCATTACCTGCAACCAGGTCTTCGAGTATAAAGGCATAGGTTTTCATTTGCCCGGTGCTGTTCATTATTTTAACAATGCCCGGTATTACTTTATAAGCCGCAGCCATAAATATGCCAATGGTTAACATACCAATTCCCGGCGCGTTGCTGATATACTTACTAATGGCCACCAATATTAAAAAGCCCAGTACGGCAAAAACCTCCATTAAACGGCCGGGCAGGCTTTGCCAGGTTTGTTGCGCGGCAATGGTGTTATTCAATTGCTGCTGATAATTTAAATATCGGTCGCTAAAAAAATCATCCTTATCATAAATATTGCTTTCTACATAACCGGATAATGATTCGTTCAGATGCTGGATCGTTTTCGCGCTCGTCGTTTTGGTTTGATGCCGCAACGCTTCCTGCCGTTTACGGGTATACCGCCCCAATAGCACAACCGGGGGTAGCAGCAGCAGCAACATGATCAAAAATAGCGAAGGATGATAAAACAGGATGGCAACAACGGTAAAAGTTATCAGCAAGGTTTGCGATACAAGCTGCTGAAAATTAGTTAAAATGTAGTGGCTAAATTCGATTGGCTGGTTGCTGATACGGCGGGTTTGTACCGACGAATTGGTATGCACAAACTGCTGGTACCCCCCGCGTAAATAATTACCAATATTGCGTGCAGACAATCGTGATGCCACCCGGTAGAAAAAATGATGCTGCGACCTTTGCCCAAAAAAACCTACAGTGTTCTTGCAGGTAAACAGCAACAAAAACAGGCCGATGAGTTTGAGGGACTTGTTATCGGCAAGCCATTGGGGTAAAAAGGCAAGCCTGCTTGCGCCCGACACCTGCGTATAAAAGTTGATGATAATCAACAAAGATGCCAGGAAGGCAATATCCAGTAAAGCTATCAGCACATCAAAAACGATGAGCTTAAACAGCTTATCTTTTTCCTGTGGGGTGAGGATAAGGAAGATACTTTTTAAAATTTGTTTCAAAACGTTAGGGCCTTACAAGCCTTACGTTTGCTTACCGGCTATGGTTGCTTTAGGCCGGCAATTGTATCAATCAGTCTTCCGTAATATGTTCTCAATAATATAAGTCGCTTCTTTTACCATTATTTTTTTCTTGATGAGGTCGTTCAGGTCAGTTATAGCGCCGTCGTTTATGGGATAGTTTTTTTCTTTACAGGTTTTGACAAATTGCGTATACAGTTCCCTGGCTTTTTCAAAATCGCCCTTTGCCAGGGTAGCTAAAGCTATGTTAAACATGGCATAGGTAGCATCCTCCTGGTAATTAAGGGCCTTATAAGAGTGTTTTATACAAGCATCGTAATTACCCAGGCAATAGTAATCCCAGCCCATATTGCCGTTAGCAATGGCGTAGGTACTATCAATGGCGACCGCTTTTTCAAGCGCTGCAATTGCTTCTTTGTACCTCCCAAGTTTATTAAGAGAAATATCCATATCCACGTATGCATATTTATAATTGGGGTTTATTTTCAAAGCCGCCTGGTACCACGATATTGCTTTTACTTCATCACCATTGCTATGATAGCAATTGCCAATGCGGTCCATCAAATATTTATTGTTTTTATCCATACTAAACGCCTTTTTAAAATCAACCATGGCGTTGGTAATGTCTTTAGCGTAAAAATAAGCGTCGCCGCGTTCTTCATAAAAGTCGCTGCGGTTGGGGTTGTAGGCTATGGCCCGGTTATGTTGGGCAATGGCCGCCGGGTAATCATCCATGGCGTAAAAAATCTCGCCTTTAATATTGAAGCCGTCCGCATCCTCCTTGTAGGTATTGAGGTGCAAATTGATATAAAACATTGCGCTATCCGTCATATTTACATCCTTATATGCCCGTGCCAGGTTATAATGGCACCACTTGTAATTATTTACTATAGCCAAAGTTTGCAGGTAGCCATTAATAGCTTGGCGGTATTTATCCTCATCCATGTAAATATCTGCCCGTTCATAAAAGGCTTCAAAATGCGCCGGGAATAATTTTATTGTTTGGTCATAGTCTACCAATGCCTTACTATGTAATTTTAATCCCTCGTAGCTTTTTGCGCGGAGGTGATAGGCATGAGCATACTGCGGTGAAAGCGATATCACTTTGGTGCAATAACCTACAGTTTCTGCAAATTTGTCCTGCCCGAACAATATTTCGGCCTTAAGCAAATTCGCACCAAGCAAATCAGGTTTTTCTATTAGCAATTTATTCAGGTCAGAATTGATCTTATCCGGCGTATCGAACTGTAGCAAAAGCTTTAACCGCTTCACAAAAGTTGTTGAGGGAGCTTTATTGATGTAGGGCAAAACCGTTTTTACTATGTTACCGGAACTGTCTGCAAACACTCCTTTCAAGAATGCATGCATCGGCACTACTTCGGCCGGCGAAAGCTTTCCTCGAGCTGTAATATCAATAAGATCTATCAATTCCAGCAGCTGGTAACTCAACACCCGTTGGATATCGCCTTTAGAAAGTACATAGCCAAACCCTGTTGATAATAATTTCACGCCTTTATCCATACTATCCTTACGAATACTGGCTATCCCTTCCTTAAAATAGACCGAAAAATCGCTTACCTGGTAGCTCATTGTTTTAGAAATGGGAACAGGGCGTTTTATGATCGTGTCAACAGGGATTGCAGCGTTGGCAACAAAGGCAAGGCACAACAGTACGCAGGCCGGGATTAGTTTAAAAGGAGTAGGCATGATATAAAAATACCATATTATCATTAATAAAAAAGATGAGCGCAAAAAAAATCCCCCTTTGCAGGAAGACTCTTATTTCAATAAATGGCGTTTACTTGGTGATGAGGTTATATAACTCATCCAGTTTCGGCGTTAGCACAATTTCTATGCGGCGGTTTTTGGATAGTGCATCCGGTGTTTCGCCGGTATCTATCGGCTGAAACTCCCCCTTGCCTGTGGCGGTAAGCCTTTTGGGATCTATCATTTCCACCTCGGTTAAATAACGGGTCACCGATGTTGAACGCAGTACGCTCAGGTCCCAGTTATCTTTTATCTGGCCAAGGTTTTTTACCTTTTTGTTATCGGTGTGCCCTTCTACCGCTATATTAATATCGGCTTCTTTATTTAAAACGGCAGCGAGCGATTTTAAAGCTTGTTTGCCTTTTTCGTCGATAACAATACTGCCCGACGGGAACAACAATTTATCCGTAAGAGATACGTACACCTTACCATTACGGATATCTACGCTCAGGCCGCTTTGCTGGAAGCCGAGCAGCGCTTTCTGCAGTTTATCCTTCAGGGCATTTGTGGCTTCGTCGCGCTTGCGCAGAATCTCTTCCACCTCTTTCAGGCGCGCCTCGCGTTTTTGCAGGTCAGACGATAGTTCGGTTACCTTTGAGGAACTGGCGCTGTAATTTTTATCTAAACTGTTATACTTTTTATCCAACTCGCTGTAGTTACCGTTCAGCTTGGCTATCTGGCCATGCAGACGTGCTGTATCTGCCATGAGCTGGCTCTTTTCGCTTTCGAGGCTAACCGTGCGGGTGGATAACGAATCGCGTTCAGCTAAAAGCGCTTTGTACTTTTTTGGCGATAACACCACGCATGAATGCAGTGCCATCATCAGTGTCGCGGCTAATAAAAGATGTTTAATTTTCATGATACTGTATTAATATAGGTTAACCGATGGCGTTCTTCAGGAAAACATTCAACGGGTAGATCTTACTGCATAGCCCGGCTATATCTTCTGCCGCTGTGGCGCTTTGCACTTCCTTATCTGTAAGCTGGTGAAAAACGATAAAGCTTTTCAGTTTTAGCAATTCAATATTTTCGTTATCGGCGCTGTAATCGCGCGGAACAGTTTTTAGTTGTTCCTGTTTCCTGAACTCGCCAAACAGCTTTACAAAACCGGGGTTGTCAACTATCTTCTTCAGATCGGCAGCGTTATAATCAATTTCCTGGCGAATAGCTTTCAGGTGTTCGGCCTCAGGCATCCAGTAACCGCCGGCAATGAAAGATTTACCCGGTTGGATCTGCAGATAGTATTCTACGCCGCCCAGCTTTAAGCCATGCGATGGTATACTAACGCCAAAATTGTTTTTATATGGTGTTTTATTGTTGCTGAAGCGAATGTCGCGGTAAATGCGCATCACACTTTTTTTGGGGTCGAGGTCGGCACTAACACCAGGATCTATCTGATGTACTTTGCTGATGAGGCTGGTAGTAAGCTCGATGAGGTTTTCGCGCGCCTTGTCGTACCGTTCTTTATTTGCCTGAAACCACTCCCGGTTATTGTTATCTACAAGTTCCTTTAAAAAATTGAGCGTTTGTGCCTTAATCATGCCTGAAAATTAATAATTACTAACAACGGAGTAGCTGTAGTAAAGTTTAATTTAAGTTGAGCTTTTCGTTGTGCATATCAAGGACAACATTTTTACGGCGGTATTTTTTATACCAGATGTACCCACAAACAGTAACAGCTAAATAAGGCGCGGCTAACAAATACATAATGCCTGCATTTAATCCTTTAGTGGCATGGTTACCACTTTTAGAGTTTGATTCTACCGCAGCTGTGCACATGGCACATTGCGCTTTGGCAGGTACAATGCTTAAGATGGTTAACCCGAACGCTATGGCGAAGAATAAATAAGTAACCTTTTTCATGCTTTCAAAAAAATTAAAAATGGTAGTAAGGTTTGATCATCAAATATACAACAACTCCGGATACTGTAACGAACAACCATATAGGAAACGCCCATCTTACCAGTTTCTTATGTTTTTCTACCTGCATTTGCAAGCCGCGGTAAAAACTCAACAATATAAGCGGTAATACGCCCGCCGCCAATACAATATGCGGAACCAGGATAGTTAAGTATAAGGTACGCAATCCGCCGGCAGTGGCTCTCTCTTCGGGGGAGGCTATGCCATCGCCGCTTGTGTCGCCGTAAGGAGTATCGTGCTGCATGAGGTAATGGAACAAAATGTACGATACCAGGAAGAGCGACGACAGGCAGAAGGTTAAAATGTTAAGCCTTTTATGCACAGTGATATTACCTTGCTTAATAAAGTATAACGATACCAACAGCAAAATACTACAGGTACCATTCAGGAACGCATTAAGCAATGGCAGGTAAGGCGTAAACGAAGGCGGCACCGCGGGGCCTGGTATTAGGTGGCGGTTTAAAATAACTACAACGGCTATTACAAAAATGGTAACACCTGCAACGAAACGGAATATGAATTTATCAGTCATTTTGTAGAGATTCAGTACGGCAAGATTCAAGAATCAGGATGCCTGTAATATTTAAATGAGTTCGCAATTGTTTTCTTCTTGAATCTTGTTTCTTGAATCTTGGCTCTAATACAACGCTTTATCAACCTTACGCAGCTCTTCAGCTATCAGCACTTTTATCTCGTCCTTTAACTTCATTACGTCAGGGCGCGAAGTGCCGGAGTAATAGCCACGGATGCGTTTCTCCGAATCGACCAGTATCAGCTTGTCATCTAAAATAAAACTGCCTTCACCCGCCTTGCTTGCGTTAACCAGCAGCCCGTTGTGTGCCAGGTTGTATATGGTTGATGTATCTCCGGTTAAGAACAGCCACTTATCGCTCGGTTTAAATTTAGCGGCATATTGCTTCAAAACGGGCTGTGTATCGTGTTCCGGGTCTACCGTGATGGATACGAAATGTACCATCTTATTTTTACGATAGTTAATATCAAGGCTATCAACAAAACTGTTAACCGTGTTGCAAACCTCCGGGCAGCGGGTGTAAAAAAACGCCGCTACAAATACCTTTTTATCAAAGTTTTTAAAAGATACCGGTTTGCCGTTCTGGTCGGTTAGCTTAAACTCATCCAGTTTGTGGTAAATGGTATCGGGGATGTCCTTACCATGCACGCGGTGGCTGGTTTTGGCTACTGTTTTACTGCCGTAAAATGGCAACGGCGTATACCTGTTTTTACCCTTTACGGTTAGCAGATAATATAAAAATCCCGGTAATGCTAATATCATTACCAGGATCAGGATTTTTTTTAGAATGCTTGCCTTGCGCATTATAATTTAGGGCGCAGATCTACCCAATAGTGGCTTTCGTTTGTAAGTACCAGTATAAGCCCTATAATAAACAGGATAGGTACAATGATAGCCAGTGCTAAACCTACCTTTTCGAATTTAAGGTGCATAAAGTATGCTACGATAAAAAACGCCTTAACTAATGTAAGTACAATGTATACCGGGTTAGCCCAATGAGCCGGAACATATTCCTTTGGCACAAGATATAGGGCGAAAATAAATTCAATTACTGTTATAAGTAATAGTACCCCAAAAACTACCCATATTTTTTTACGGGTCATTCCTTCATGCTCGCCGTGCTCTGCGTGAGCACCTGTTGATTCTGATGACATATATTTGATCAGTTAAATTTTTTATACTAAATAGAAGAAGGTAAATACGAATACCCATACAAGATCTACAAAGTGCCAGTAAAGACCCACTTTTTCGACCATTAAATAGCTACCGCGTTTTGCATAAGTACCAACCAGCACGTTTATAGTGATGATGATATTGATAACTACACCGCTAAATACGTGGAAACCGTGGAAACCTGTTATGGTGAAAAACAAGTTTGCAAATTGCTGCGCGTAGGTACCGTATGTAGCTTCTTTGCCGCCTTTAAACAGGTGTTTAAGCTCCTCTACATTCGGGATACTTCCCCACCAAAAACCTTCGTGGTGTAAGTGTGTCCACTCTAATGCCTGGCAGCCTAAAAAGGTAAAACCACCTATAATAGTTGCAAGCATCCACCAAAGCACTTCTTTCTTGGCCATACGGTGACCGGCTTCTACAGCCAATACCATGGTTACCGAACTCATGATGAGTATAAATGTCATTAAGCCCACAAATACAAGCGGTGCGCCGTGTTCTATACTTGTTAATGGTACCGATTGGAATACCAGATCGGGAGCTGGCCAGCTTGCAGAACTAAAACGCAAAGCGCCGTAAGAAATTAATAACGAAGAAAAGGTAAACGCATCCGACAGGAGGAAAAACCACATCATCATTTTACCGTACTCCACATCAAACGGTGATTTACCGCCAGACCATGGTGTGGATTTTACTTCATCAATAGGTGATACTTGTGCACTCATGTGTTTGTTAATATTGGTTCAAAAGTAAAAAAACATACAGATAAATCCATATAATATCGACAAAATGCCAAAAAATAGAGGACATCTGCATTCCAAATAAATTTTTAACCTGCGGCTTGTTCCCGTAAGTACCCCTAAGCGTATTAGCTAAGAGCAAAACACCGGCTAAAATGTGTAATAAATGCATCCATATAAATACATACACAAAAGATTGCGATGCATTTGGGTTGCTGAAATAAATGCCCATGCCGGGCAGCAATACTAACCACGCGTAGGATTGTATAGCAAAAAATGCTACGCCCAACAATATGGTTATGGTTAAAAAAAGACGTTGTTTTCCAAATTGCACTTCGCGCGCGGCTTTGGATGCCAGGTACATGGTAATACTGCTTATCACAATGATAATAGTGCTGTACGTGAAAATAGCGGGCAATTTAATATTGATGCCTGTACCGTGGCCACCGCTGTATACGATAAAACCACTGGTAAGCGCGGCAAAGAACATGAACGATGTAAATACGAATACCCACATGTTGAATTTCTTCGGCGCAAACTGGTGCTTATCTTCCTGTTCTATATTAGCCATCATTTCACTTTTCCTATAAAATCAAACAAAAACATTAATTGCACAACCGGTAAATAATAAAAAGAGCCAAACATTAACTTACGGGCCGCAGTAACTTCCAGCGTACGTAAAAGGTTAAATGCCTGGTATAAAAACAGCAGGCTCATTGCTAATGATACGCCGCCTACATAATAACCGCCGTAACCATAAATAGTTGGCAATAAACTCACCGGCACCATTATAATGGCAAATATAAAGGTTATTACGGCGCTGGCCTTATCTCTTTTACCTGTAGGCAATAAGCGGAACCCTGCCAGCTTATAATCATCATCCAGCACCCAGGCAATGGCCCAAAAATGCACAAACTGCCAAATGAACTGAATGCTGAACAGTATCAGCGCGATCTCGTCTATACGGCCATGGGGCTGCCCGGCCACGTATCCAATTAAGGCAGGCAATGCACCCGGTATAGCGCCTACAACCACCGCTGTTACTCCGGACCTGCGTTTTAGCGGCGTATACACAAACGCATATAATAAGATAGAGAACACTGACAGTAAGCCGGTAAGGATATTTAAACTACCTAAAAGATAAGTACCCAACATCCCCATGCCTAAGCCTAATACCAAGCCCTGGCCGGTGGTCATACGTCCGGCAGGCATTGGCCTGTCCATGGTACGCTTCATTAACTTATCGGTCTCCACTTCAATAACTTCGTTAAAGCTGTTTGCCGCCGAAGTAACCAGGAAACCGCCTACAACCAATTTTACCCAGTTGAGCCACATGGTACTGCTGTAAAGCGAGCCCCAGGTATCACCACCGTTTGCCTTCACAGCGATGATAAACGATATGGATGCCGAAAACGTTACCAAAAAGGTAAGCCTCAGTTTTATCAGTTTACTAAAATCGGCCCACTTCATCTGTTCGCCCCCTGTAAATTAGCCGAACTGTATAAATTCAGCAGTAAATAAAACTGAGCACCAAAAACCAAGCTTGCCAATACAATATGTGCTGCCTGTGCGTAAGGCGGTAAAGCCCAATATGACAATAAGATGCCGGTCACAATCTGTAGCATCAGCATTAAAAAGGTAAAGCTCATTAACTGCTGCTGCATAGAATGCCTGCTAAACGTACGGCGGATCAACGCGTATAAAACAACGTTGAGTATTAACACAATCACGGCCATGTCCCTGTGCTGCGAGAATATTTCTCCCGCTCGGGACGTCCAGCTATCGCGGTAACTGCCTTCTAAATGGCTGGCCACCGCGTCTATCTTTTCGCGTACCTCGGTGCCAAAGGTTATCTGCAATATGCTTAAAGCCAATACCAATACTGTAAGTATGGCAATAAACGGCTTTGTTGTAAGTTTATATCGCCCGTTAACTTTAGCCATGTGGTACGTAGCTATGCTTATAGCAAGTATGGCCAAAGCCAGTAACATGTGCACGGTAACTATCCAGGCTACTAAGTTAGTTGATACCACTATAGAGCCCAACCACCCCTGAAAGCCTACCAACAACAAGTTTATTATACTCAGGATAACTATTAATTTACTACTCTTCCAGTAGTTAAAAGAGTAGATAACCGCCAGAAACAAAAATACACCGGTAATAGCACCTATTAAACGGTTGATATACTCCGTCCAGGTGCGTGCGCTATTAAACTCTTCGGGCACCAGTATCGATCTGTCGTTACGGATGCGCATAGCCATCTGGCTGTAACCAAATATATCCAGCATTTTGGCAAACTTCTGGTTTTTGGCCAGGCGTTTATCGGCATAAACCTGTTTGTAATTTGCAGGCAATTCTGATATAGTTGTTGGTGGCACATACCGCCCAAAACATTTTGGCCAATCCGGGCAGCCCATACCAGAACCTGTGCTGCGCACAACCCCTCCTGCCAATATCAATACAAACAGCAGGATGATAGTAAGTAAGTTTATTTTTAGAAATCTGTTCCCGGATACGTTACTGCTCATTCAGAATATTTCTAACAAATTAGGGTAACTGAATTTATTAATTTGAAGATTCTCTGATTTGAAGATTTGAAAATTATTTTCATTTTCAAATTCACCCATTTTCAAATCTTCAAATTTGAAATTCAACTACCCTAAAAGATCAGATCAGTATTAAATTATTTTACTTCTTCGTTGCTTTTTTGAGTACTGGCCCATTTAGCATGTGCTTCTAACCCGGCCGGGTTGTCTTCAAAATCATGCGGCAGGTTAGAGCTCATGGTTTGCGAAAGCGGAACGGTTTGTGGTATAAAGTCCTCTTCTGCACCAGGCTTGCTGTAATCATAAGGCCAACGGTATACAGTTGGTATCTCACCATGCCAGTTACCGTGGAAATGCTCTATAGGGGCTGTCCACTCCAAAGTGTTTGCCTCCCATGGATTTTGTACAGTTTTCTTACCCCAAAACATGGAATATATAAAGTTAACCAGGAATGCAACCTGTGCACAAGCCGCCATAATAGCTGCCCAAGTGATAAATGTATTTACAGATAACCAGCGTTTCATCGATTCAAATTCGGTGAAGGCATAGTAACGGCGGGGTACGCCATCAAGCCCCATAAAGTGCATCGGGAAGAACACCAGGTACGCGCCTATAAAAGTTAGCCAAAAGTGCAGGTAGCCTAATTTCTCATTCATCATGCGGCCATACATTTTAGGGAACCAGTGGTATACACCGGCCAACATACCAAATATTGCAGCTGAACCCATTACCAGGTGGAAGTGGGCAACCACAAAGTAGGTATCGTGCAGGTTGATATCCAACGCGGCGTTACCTAAGAAGATACCGGTTAAACCACCAGAGATGAAGAAAGAAACCATCCCGATGGCAAACAGCATAGCTGATGTAAAGCGGATGTTGCCGCGCCATAAAGTAGCCAGCCAGTTAAATGTTTTTACTGCCGATGGTACGGCGATGATCAGCGTAGTGATCATGAACACACCACCCAGGAACGGATTCATACCCGTTACAAACATGTGGTGACCCCATACGATAAACGACAGGACAGTAATACCTATTAACGAGTAAACCATGGCGTGGTAACCAAAGATTGGTTTACGGGAGTTTACAGACATTACTTCTGATGATATACCCATTGCAGGCATAATTACGATGTACACCTCGGGGTGACCCAGGAACCAGAACAAGTGCTGGAACAATATAGGGCTACCACCTTCAAAAGGCTGCGCGCTGCCGCCCAGTACGATCTCCGAAAGGTAGAAACTTGTACCAAAACTACGGTCGAATATTAATAATACCACACCGGCAACCAGTACCGGGAATGCCAGGATACCCAGGATAGCGGTTAGGAAGAACGCCCAGATAGTTAAAGGCATTTTCCAAAGATCCATACCTTTGGTACGCATGTTTAATACCGTACTTACGTAGTTGATTGCACCCATTAATGATGATGCGATAAACAGCACCATACTGATGAGCCACAACGTCATACCCATACCAGAACCCGGCATTGCCTTTGGCAGGGCAGATAACGGCGGATAGATAGTCCAGCCACCGCTTGCAGGGCCTTTTTGTACCAGGAATGAAGAAAGCATTACCACGCTGGCGGTAAAGAAGAACCAGTACGAAAGCATGTTCATGAATGGCGATGCCATATCACGTGCACCTAATTGCAAAGGTATAAGCAGGTTACTAAAGGTACCGCTTAGGCCGGCTGTAAGTACAAAGAATACCATGATGGTACCGTGTATGGTAACCAGCGCGAGGTAAAAATCGGCATTTAAACGACCACCGGGTGCAAAACGGCCCAATAAGGTTTCCATTAAAGGGAAAGCTTTATCAGGGTAAGCTAACTGGATACGAAATAATATAGATAATATCATCGCGATAACCGCCATAGTAATACCTGTAACCAGGAATTGCTTCGCGATCATTTTATGATCCTGACTAAAAATGTATTTACTCAGGAACGTTTCTTTATGATGATGGTGTCCGTGATCGTCTTCGTGATGAACTACTCCGTGATCTTGAACTGATAATGTTGACATACTCGCTAATCTTTTTGAATTAATTGTTTAACGCTAACCTGTTTTGTGTTGCGGCCGGTTTTGTTACGGCAAATTTCAAATCTTTTTTAACCTGGTCTGTGAGGTAAGGTTTTTGCTGTGCTAACCATGCCTGGTATTCTGACTCTTCAACCACACGTACAACTTTTTGCATGTTGTAATGTGCTGCCCCGCATATTTTATTGCAATATACAAGGTACTCGAATTTAGGATCACCTACTTTACGGCGCATTTCTGCGGTGGTAATGGTTGGCGTAAATTTGAAGAAAGTTGGCAAGCCCGGTACCGCGTTAAGCTGAACACGGAAATGTGGCATGTAAACGCTATGGATAACATCCTGCGCGTGAATATTTAATCGGATTGATTTACGGACAGGTAGATACATGGTATCAGCCTGCAAATCATCGTAGCTGAATTTATCTTTAAAGTCAACCCCTACTTTGTTTGTACCACTTACCAGTTTATAACTGGTTTCGCCTAAACGGCCGTCGGTACCAGGGTAGCGTAATTCCCATGCAAACTGGTGGCCTGTAATATCCACATTAATAGAAGCCTGCTCACCTTTAGCATCAAGCGAATTGGTAATTTGCTGCCAGGTAAAGAAACCAAAGATAACCAGGATGGTTAACACGATAGCCGGTGCAATGGTCCAAACTTTCTCGATAGTGTTATTGTGCGGCAAAAAGTGCCCGCGACGGTTTGCATTGTAACGGTAACGGAATAAGAAACCAAAAAGCAATACCTGCGTAATTACAAATACGATGACGGTTAACACGGTGGTTGTCCAAAACATCTCATCTATCTTTACACCGTGTGCAGAAGCAGACTCGGGTAATATCATAGCGCCTTGTACTGCAAACTCCCAATAAGCACCATACATACCTGCAACCAGGAATATGATACAGCAAATACCCATTACATTGTGCCAATTGATTGGCTTTTTGTTTTGGATCTGCTGGGTAAGATCATAAACACGCAGTATCTTGCCAACGATGCCTACAACAAAGCATATAATAACAAATATCAATACATAATAACCAGGGCCAAGCCAAACACTTGGTGTAGCATCGCCACTTGGGGCAGTTGCCGCCGCGTCAGTCGCTGCATCCTGGGCCATAAGCATGTTGGTGCCTAACAGCAGAAATGCAGCTAAAAGCGAGAGCATTTTTTTAGAACTAATTAAACTTTTAAATCCCATTTTATTGGTGGTTTTGAATGCTGTATTCTGTTGCAAATTTAATAATTATTATATGTGATGATGCAGGCTCTCTTGCAGGAACGGGTGTTTTTTAGGCACAAGTGATTTGAACCTGCTTAATGCGGTAAGCATCAGGAAAGTAAACAAACCTGCAAATGCTATAAAGCTACCTATCTCTTCTACACCAAAACCTCTGTTCTCTACAACGGTACCCGGCATAATCATCAGGTAATAATCAAGCCAATGGCCCGCTATAAGCAATATACAAGTCCACATCATGCGGTTTGTTAAACGTTTTGCATCACGAGACATCAGTAATAATAACGGAGACAGGAAGTTCATGACGATGTTTAACCAGAACCACCATTTGTACTCGGGTTCCCAACGCTTGAAGAAGTATACAGATTCTTCAGGAATGTTGGCATACCAGGTAAGGAAGAATTGTGCAAACCATACGTAGGTCCAAAAGATGGAGAATCCGAAGATCATTTTACCTAAACTGTGCAAATGGTTTTCCGAAAGCCATAAAAAATTACCCTTCTTTTTTAATAACACGATCACCAGTGCAATAATGGCCAAGCCGCTAACGTGCATGGCGGCTAAGTTATACCAGCCAAACATGGTAGAGAACCAGTGTGCCTCTAACGACATGATAGTACCGAACGCGAATATGGGGAAAGTGAAGCCAAAGATTACCAAAAATGTACAAGCCAGCGCAAAGCTTTTATCGTAATTGCGCATACCGCCTTCGGTATCCTCATCAGTAGAACATTTGGTTAAAGCGTATCCGAAGTAGCTATAAGCACCCAGGAATACGACTAAAAATCCGTAGAAAAAGCCTATAGTTAAAAACGGTGCCTTACCGGCTATTACCGCGTTATAGTTATGGTCGCCCACTATGGTTAAGCCGTGCGTGGCCCATGATGCATATAAGTAGGGCACCATTTGTTTTTTCCCCTCAAAAATCACTTCGTGGTGAGTAAACAAGCCCGCGGTAACTACTAAAATTAAAATCAAGCTTGCTATTGGCAATACCTTGGCAAAAGCCTGCGGTATTCTTATTAACGATGCAGACCAGCCCGCCTGTGCAGCGTATTGGTAGGCCAAAAAGAAAACACCGGCAGTGCAAACACATACCATGTAGTAAGACATAAGCAATAAGTTACTGAACATACGCTCTACGTGTACGCCGCCCAATACAAAACCTATTACAATGCAAATCGCACCAGCTACAAGGGCCACCAAACTCCATGTTTTGGCGCTCCCTGTAAATTCAAATTTCTCGTCAAAATTATTATGAGTCTTCATTAAAAATAATCTTATAATTTTTGTAATTGATGAACATACATAACTATTTTCCAGCGATCTTCAGGTGCTACCTGGGATGCGTATGAACCCATAGAGTTTACTCCATAAGTTATAGTATGATAAATTTTACCGTCGGTGAGATCCTTCATCGCACCACCGCGTGATGATTGCCCTTTAGAATAAGACGGCGGAGCAGGATAACCATGCTGAACAACCAAACCGTCGCCCTGGCCGCTTAAACCGTGGCAAGGAGAGCAAAATGTAGTGAACAACACTTTACCTTCGGCTAAATGCTTTGGCGTTTGCGCTATCAGGCTGGCTACTTCCAAACTTGCTTTATCGTAACCTTCACGTGTGTTAGGGTAATCAAAACGCTTAAAACCTACAGGAATAGTACCTGCCGGTGGAACCTGTGCGGTTTTACCATCCTTAAACTGACTGTTAGGTTGGTCCGGGTCGTATGCGGTATGTTCGTACATATTGGGGGCATATTCCCAGCCGGTACTGCGTTTATCCTTGCATGATGTGAATACGATCGATGCAGCGATAACGATAGCCGTTGTGCCCAATATTTTAAATTTATTCATAGCTAACATATTTTCTGTCGTTATGCTTTACTTCTACAGCGCCTGCTTCTTTTAATAAATTAGTGATATCCTCGTGTGGAACGTTGCCTTTGGCATTGATGGCGATAACAAAACGGTCATCAGTTGCACGCAGGTCCATTACCCTTGGCGCGCGGCCCGGGAAAAGGTGGGTAGCGGCAAAAAAGGTAAGCGTCATACCAAACGCGGTGAATAATATGGTCCACTCAAAGGTGAACGGTACAAAGTTTGGTATAGCGAAGTTTGGTTTACCACCAACGTTCATTGGCCAATCGTGTACAAGGGTGTAATACAATATGCTGAAGATAACTGTCATACCCAAGCAGCCGAAGCAAAACGCCGCGTAGCCAAGCCTTGATTCTTTTACGCCCAGTTTATCCTCTATCCCGTGGATAGGCATAGGGGTGTAAACATCGTAAATAGGGATACTGTTCTTTTGCAGCTTTTCTATCCCGTGCATCATGTCATCGGGATCATCAAATAAGCCTAATATGAATTTTGTACTACTCATTTTTATATTTTTTCGTAATCAGACATGTCAACACTATCGTATTTAACTAACGACTCTTTGTAATACTGCACTTCTACAGGATCGAGGTGTCCTTCCTCTATTTCTTTCTTCTTAGCTTGCTCACTGGATGATTTCAACAATAACTTCACTTCTGCCATAGCTACCGAAGGTAACACCCTGATAAATAACAGGAACATGGTGAAGAAGATGCCGATAGAGCCGATGAACACACTTACGTCAACCCAGGTTGGGTAAAACATAACCCAGCTCGAAGGAATATAATCGCGGTGCAGGGAAGTAACGATGATCACGAAACGCTCGAACCACATACCTATGTTAACGATGATAGACAAGAACCAGGAGAACTTGATGCTTCTGCGCAATTTGCTCGACCAGAACAACTGGGGAGAAATTACGTTACAGCTCATCATACTCCAGTATGCCCACCAGTACGGGCCGGTCGCGCGGTTGATGAAAGCGTATTGTTCGTATTCTACACCAGAGTACCATGCAATAAAGAACTCGGTAATATACGCCACACCTACAATTGAACCTGTAAGCATGATGATTTTATTCATCGATTCGATGTGGAACATCGTGATGTAGTTTTCTAAACCTAATACCTTACGCGTAACCAGCAATAGTGTTTGCACCATGGCGAAACCCGAGAAGATAGCACCCGCAACAAAGTATGGCGGGAATATGGTTGTGTGCCATCCCGGTTCGAGGGATGTAGCAAAGTCGAAGGATACGATAGTGTGTACCGAAAGCACCAGTGGTGTAGAGATACCGGCTAATATTAGCGACACGGTCTCAAAACGCTGCCAGGTTTTTACCGAGCCTGTCCATCCGAAAGAAAGGATAGAGTAGATACGGCGGCGTAAACCCGTTGCCCGGTCGCGGATAGAAGCGATATCCGGCAATAAACCTGTGTACCAAAATAATAATGATACAGAGAAGTAAGTAGAGATAGCGAACACGTCCATCATCAACGCTGAGTTCCAGTTTACCCAAAGTACGTACTGGTTTGGCAGTGGCAAAGTAAAGTATGCTAACCACGGGCGGCCCATGTGCGCCACAATATACGTGGCCGCGCAAATTACCGCGAAGATGGTCATCGCCTCGGCAGACCGGTTAATGGAATTTCGCCAGTTTTGGCGGAATATTAATAGTACCGCGGATATAAGCGTACCGGCGTGACCAATACCTACCCACCATACGAAACCGGTGATATCCCAGGCCCATCCTACTGTTTTGTTTAAACCCCATGCGCCTAAGCCGAACCAAAAGGTGTAGCTGATAGATACAACCCAAAGTAACGAGCCTAAAGAAGCGACAGTAAAGCCTATCCACCAGGCTTTATTAGGTTTATTTTCTACAGGGTTTAAAACGTCGTTAGTGATCTGGGCATAGGTTATACCTTTGCCCGTAATTAACGGTTCCCTGATTATTGATTCATTGTGAGATGCCATATATTATAAATCTCTTGTAATAATTAAGCCTGTAAATCTGATAATGTGTTCCTTACTTTTACTTGGTAACCAATGCCCGGTTTTACGTTAAGTTCTTCCAGTACATAGTAAGTCCTTTCACTGTTTAAAGCTTTTGAAACTTCAGAGTTAGGATCGTTACGGTTACCGAAAACGATAGCGTTTGCAGAACATGTTTGCTGGCAGGCAACTTTAACCTCACCATCGGCCAATGGACGTTTTTCTATCTTAGCCTTTAACTTACCGGCCTGGATACGCTGAACGCACATCGAGCATTTTTCCATTACCCCACGGAAACGGGTGGTAACGTCAGGGTTCAATACTAATTGTGTGTGTTCGTTGCTCAGGTAGTTATCAAAGCGGCTATCGTTCCAGTAGTTAAACCAGTTAAAGCGGCGCACTTTGTACGGGCAGTTATTTGCGCAGTAGCGTGTACCAACGCAACGGTTGTAAGCCATTTGGTTTAAGCCTTCGCTTGAGTGTACAGTAGCTAATACCGGGCATACAGTTTCGCAAGGTGCGTGATCGCAGTGCTGGCAAAGCATAGGCTGGTGAACTACAGATACGTTCTCGAAGTCTTTCAACTCATCTATTTCTCTCTCTTTTGTAACATTGAACTCGCCTTTACCATTATCGTAGCTGTAGTAGCGGTCAATACGGATCCAGTGCATTTCGCGTCGACGGCCAACTTCATCTTTACCTACAACCGGGATGTTGTTTTCGGCGCTACAAGCTACCACACAAGCACCGCAACCGGTACAAGCGTTAAGGTCAATAGCCATAACCCAATCGTAAACAGGACGTGAGTGACTTGCGTCATCTACGCTCTTTTCCCAAAGGTCATACATTTTCTCTTGTTCGCCTTCTTTGCCACTACCTGCTGCCGGGTTCTTTTTGTACTCGGTAAAGGTTGCTTCGCGGATAATATTTCGGCCCTCAAAAGAGTGGTGCGTTTGTGTTTGCGAAAGCGGAAATATATCGCTTGTTACATCTACAGATACTGCCGAGGTAGTTTGGAACGTACCATTCAGCAGGTTATAGAAAGGATATGCATTTTTACCAACGTTGTTACCAACAAGGCCTGCCGCAGTACGGCCATAACCTACGGCTACCGATACTGTGCCCCTTGCCTGGCCCGGTTGAGATAAAACCGGTAAGCTTACCGAATACCCGTTAACGCCTTTTATAGTTACCACCTGGAACTCGTCAAGCCCAAGGTCTTTGATATCAGATGGCGACATGGCCGCAAAGTTATCCCAGGTAACTTTAGATACCGGATCCGGCAGCTCTTGTAACCAAGGGTTGTTTGCTTTTTTACCATCGCGCATGGCGGGTGTTTGGTAAACCTGTAACTCGTATTTACCACCTGCAGCAATTTTTCCACTTTGGCTTAGTATGGTTTGTGCAACGGCGTTAAGGTCTAAAGCAAAGCTGTAGGTACCTGTTGCAGCCGGCGCCGCGTTAATAAAACCTTTTTGTAAAAGGGCTTCCCAACCAGCCTGGCCGGCTAAAGCGCCTTTGGCTAATAAGTTGGTTTCCCAGTTGGCTCTTAAATAAGTATAGTAAGTTTTAACCGCGTTATCGCTCCACAGCAACAGGCTTTCTTCGGCCTGGCGGGTGTTATTAACCGGGTTAATAGTAGGTTGTACTACGGTGTAGTAACCTTCTATCGCGCTATCATCACCCCACGATTCCAGGTAGTGGTGGTTAGGCGCAACCGCGTTACATAAAGCTGCGGTTTCGTCGTCATGATCTGAGAACGTTACTTTAAGGCGAACCTTTTTAAGCGCGGCCTCAATATCTTTAGTGTTGTAATAATCGTAAGCGGGGTTTGCATCCAGGAATAATACCGCATCTACCAAACCAGCTTTCGCGTCAGCTACAAACTTGGTCCAATCGGTATCGTTACCGGCATACTGGCGTGATGGGTTATCCAAATCAATAGTAGCACCGTAGCTGCCCAATAGCGAGTTGATGGCATTTACCAGTGTTTGCACCGATACATCGTTAGAACCGGCAACAACCAGTGATCTGCCTTTTGCTGCTAAGAGCTCTTTTGCTACTAAAACGATCGCTTTATCGGCATTCGCGTTAGTTAACTTTTTAGAACCCGGTAAAGTTGTACCTGATAATGCATTGTACAAGTTCATCAGCGCCACACCATCTTCCGATGGTTTTATCGGCATACGAACGTCGGCATTGGTACCTGTCATGCTCATCCCGCTTTCAAACTGGATGTGGCGCGACATTTTCTTTGCTTCCAGGGATTTGTTATTCCTGTTTTTAACGTATTGTGATGTAAATTCCTCGCCAGAGATCCATGTTCCAAGGAAATCGGCGCCAAAACTTACAATTACATCAGCTTTATCAAAATAGTAGTGCGGCAATACGGCTTTACCAAAGCTGTTTTTGTTTGCCTGGATAATGCCTGTGTAAGATACTGCATCATAAGTAACATGGCTCGCAGTAGGGAACGCGGTAATAAAATCAGCAATAACAGCTAACGTAGATGGGCTGTGTACGGTTGATGATACAATGCTTATTCTCTTGCCACCGGCTTTAATAGCGGTAAGCTCGTCCTTAACAAATTTATCAAGTTGTGGCCAGCCTGTTGGGTTGCCATTTAACTTAGGGTCTTTTACGCGGCTGGTATCGTACAATTCAAGTACCGAAGCTTGCGCCTGCGCACTTAAACCGCCCTTTGATAAAAGGTCACCAGGGTTACCTTCAATCTTAATTGGCCTGCCTTCGCGGGTTTTTACAAGTATCGCGCTGCCGTCATAAGTTGATGAATAGTAGTTAGCTATACCCGGGGTAATTTCCTCAGGTTTTACAAGATATGGTATAGATTTGTGTACCGGCACCTTTTGGCAAGCTGCCAAAGTAACCGCACCCACACCAAAGCCAAGCGCCTTTAAAAAGTCGCGGCGGGGTGTTTTTGCAGACAACCCTCCTCCACTTAATACCTCTTCAATAGGGATCGCCTCCGCAAACTCGTGTTTATTTTTCTCAACAAATTCTGGCGTTCTGTTTAGTTCCTCTAAACCTTTCCAGTATTTTTTATTGCTATCCATTTAAGCTATATAAACTGTAATGTTAAGTTCTATTTCGTTTATTAATAATGGCACTTGGCGCATTCGATACCGCCTAATACATCAACTGTAGGTTTTTTGCCTTTTTTGATAGCATCGTGCAATGCAAGTATCTTATCGTAGTAACCGTTTCCTTTGTAGTTAACGTTGGTGCGTTTGTGGCACTGTATACACCATTTCATGGTAAGCGGCGAGTATTGGTATACTTCCTGCATTTCCTGTACTTCACCATGGCATTTCTGACATTTGATGGCACCAACAACAGTGTGTTGCGAGTGGTTAAAGTAAGCCAGATCTGGCAGGTTGTGTACACGCACCCACTGTATAGGATGTGCTTTTGTAGTATCGTATTTTTGGGTCTGCGGATCGTAACCCAAAGCATCGTATATTTTGTGGATCTCAGGAGATTCAGTTTTAACGGCCTTGTGGCAGTTCATACAAACGTTTAACGATGGTATAGAAGCGTTTTTAGATTTGAACGCGCCGGTATGGCAATACTGGCACTCCAGTTTCATAGTACCCGCGTGCAGTTTGTGCGAATATTTGATAGGTTGTACCGGTTGGTATCCCTGGTGAACGTTAGTGTTCCACATAGTTACCCAGCTCATGCTGCCCATAGCAACGGTACCGCACAGCACGATGAAGAAAATAAGTTTTTTATTCTTCAGCGCTTTTTTAACTACCGCTAATTTATCGCCTTTTACTTTTTCTTCGGTTTCTTCTTCTTCAACCAATAAACCTTTGTTGCTTAACAACAAACGCTCGAGCGTTGCAATAACCTTGTTTAAAACGAGTATTACAATGAAGGCAATTACTATAACGCCGATAAGCGCGAAAATAGCCAAGCTGCTTGGGCCCGAATCTGCAGCTGCGGTAGCTCCGCCGGCAGGCGCTTTGGCTTTATCAGCCTGCTGTTTTTTCCAGTCGTCGCGTACATAAGCTATAACGTTAGCTACATCCGCATCGGCAAGTTCGGAAAAAACCGTCATGCCTGCCTGGTTGTACTCATTATAAATTTTGAGTGCCTTAGGGTTTTTTGCAGCAATTAATGCCTGGTTGTTCTGGATCCACTTGGTTAGGTAAGCATCATCAGTTTCCTCAGTAAGCTGCGGACCCAAAGCGGGGCCCGTCATGCGCACATCTATCTTATGACATGCTGTACATTTGGCTTTAAAGATGGCTTCTCCCTTAGCTGGATCGGCTTGCGCGTTGGCAGTAAGCCCGCATAGCGCCATGCCTGCTACCAGCAAAACCGACTTAGAGAACTGTTTAAGAATCAATGAGATATTTCTCATAAAGTGTATTTATGCTAAATAATTATGTAGTTAATGTGATAAACTGACGTAAAGAAGTATGTTTTACCCGCTTTTTCAGCCACAAAAGTAAAATTTATTACAGTATCACTGACAAATTAATGACACTAATATCTAATTTATAATCGTTCTAAACAAATTAAAAAAGCCCTTTAAATGGCTAAAAAGGGCCTTTTTGCGTTTTTGAATGATATTTAAAAAAGAATCTTTTTTTGAAATATTCCAAAAAAAGTGTTATTGTTTTAATATCCAGGCAAAAATAAGTGGTGCAACAATGGTTGCATCAGATTCTACAATGAATTTTGGGGTATTGATATCCAACTTGCCCCAGGTTATTTTTTCGTTTGGCACAGCACCTGAGTATGAGCCGTATGAAGTTGTAGAATCGGAGATCTGGCAGAAATAACTCCAGAAAGGGATCTCCGGCATTTCCATATCCTGGTAAAGCATTGGCACTACGCATATAGGGAAATCGCCCGCAATACCACCACCTATCTGGAAAAAGCCAATGCCCTTTCCGGTGGAGTTTTCAGGGTACCAGCCAGCGAGCCAGGCCATATATTCGATACCACTTTTCATCGTAGTTGCCTTTACTTCGCCTTTGATAACGTACGATGCAAAGATGTTACCCATGGTAGAATCTTCCCATCCCGGTACAACAATTGGCAGGTTGGCTTCTGCTGCGGCCAGCATCCACGAGTTTTTAGGGTCTATTTCGTAGTATTGCTCCAACTCGCCGCTCAGCAAGATTTTGTACATAAACTCATGCGGAAAGTAACGCTCACCTGCTGTATCGGCATCCTTCCAGATCTTGTAAATATGTTTCTGCAAACGGCGGAAAGCCTCTTCCTCGGGGATACAGGTATCGGTTACGCGGTTATAATGGTTCTCTAAAAGGTCCCACTCATCCTGCGGGCTCAGGTCGCGGTAGTTAGGTACGCGTTTGTAATGCGAATGCGCTACCAGGTTCATGATATCCTCTTCCAGGTTAGCGCCTGTACAGCTAATGATATCTATTTTCCCCTGGCGGATCATCTCGGCAAGGGAAATACCCAGTTCGGCAGTACTCATGGCACCACCCAGGGTAACCATCATTTTGCCGCCTTCGGTAAGGTGGGTTTCGTAGCCTTTGGCTGCATCCATTAACGCTGCTGCATTAAAGTGCAGATAATTTCTTTCGATAAATTGTGATATAGGGCCTCTTTCTGTGCTCATATTTATTTATGCTGATTATTTTGCAAAAGTAGGCATTTTGAGCACAACAGAATTTTAATTTGAAAATTGGGTAAAACAAATGCTTAAACTTTACCTTTAGCATCACTACTACCTTATGAAAAAAATCATTATTGCGCTGTTTTTAACAGCCTTTTTACAGCCCGTATTCGCGCAGAACAGCTTTCTGCCAAAATTCATCCGTAAGATGTATTTTGATAAAGATAGCAGCAAAAAAAGCAGTTTTGTAATACTACCCGTATTAAGCACCGCGCCCGAAACCGGCTTGGAGCTTGGCGGTGCAGGCCTGCTTTCTTTTTATACCGATACCCTCAACCGCAACACACGTGTATCTAACATCTTCGCTTACGCTACCATAACCACAAAAGGGCAAAGCCGCTTTAGCCTGAGCACCAATTACTGGACACCCCAAAACAAATATCACTACATAGCCGCCATCTCCTACATCAATTTCCCCTTTGATTTTTATGGTGTGGGCAACAATACTTTAAAAAGTAACGCCGACCGCCTGGGCCTGAAGCGCTTTAAACTGGCCATGAATGGCGAAAAAAAGATCTCGCAAAACCTGTACATCGGCCTGGTTGCGGGCGGGTTTGATTATCGTTTTACGGATGCCGATAAAACCGGCGTATTTGAAACCGACCCTGCCATTGAGGGCCGCCACGGTGGTACAACAATTTACGCGGGGCCAACCCTGATATTCGATAGCCGTAACAACAATACCTACACCACCAAAGGCGCTGTCATCACCAGTTACCTCGACCTGATGAAAGGCATCGGCAGCAACAGCGGTTACAGCGGCGGGTTATTAAATATCGAGTATGCGCAGTTTTTCTCGTTAAGCAAGCGCCTTGTTTTGGGTTTTAACGCGCAGGAACAAAGCCTTACAGGCAGCCAGTCGCCATTTTATTTGATGCCTGCCCTGGGCAGCGACGAAATAATGCGCGGCTACTACAACGGCCGTTTCCGCGACCGTAACCTCATAGCCGCCCAAACCGAACTACGTTACCGTATTGGCAGCCGCATTGGCCTGGTTGGCTTTATAGGCACCGGCCAGGTATGGAACAGCACCTTTAGTTTTGATGAACTAAAACCCAACTACGGCGGCGGCCTGCGCTATTTCTTCGATACCGAAAAAGGCTTGAGTGTCCGCGTGGACTACGGCGTGGGTGAAAAACGGGCTAATGAGCCGAGGTTTAGCGGTTTATATATTGGTTTGGGAGAAGCGTTTTAGCAGATGTGCAGATGATTGATTAACTTTGATTAAAAATAGAAGCGATGCAACTGTCAGACCTTGATTTAAATAAAACCTACAGTTATGCTGATTACCTTAAGTGGACATTTGAGGATAGGCTTGAACTGATAAAAGGAAAGATATTTAAGATGACGCCTGCACCAAACCTTTATCATCAGGACATATCGGCAGTTATTTCCGGCGAATTGTATAGTTACTTGCGTGGCAAACCGTGCAAAGTTTATAGCGCCCCTTTTGATGTAAGGCTTCCACGTACCGGAAATATAAACGAGAAGATTTACACCGTAGTACAGCCCGATATATGTTTAATATGCGATAAGGCAAAACTGGACAAACGAGGCTGTATTGGCGCACCGGATATTATAGTAGAAATACTTTCGCCTGGCAATAACCAAAAAGAGCTTCGTAATAAGTATGAAGTTTACGAGGAATCGGGCGTTTTAGAATACTGGATCATCTCCCCCCAGGACAAAACTTTTCTAAAATATGTGTTAGTAGAAGGGAAATACCAGCCATCAAAATTAATGACCATTGGCGATGTGATAACTACGCCGATACTACCCGGATTTGAATTAGACCTTGAAACCGCTTTCGAGGGTGTATAAGAGATGTGCAGATAAAAGAAACAGGCAGATGAGGGCCTCGCTATTACTCTCCCTGATGAATTGAGGTGTACTTTTTGCCATCCCAATAAATCAGTATTCCTGCTGATGGTTCGCCCTCTTCTAACGAATAAGCATTTATTGCGGTATGTTGTAATTTTACCTTTTTACTGCCCGAGATATCGCCATCATTACTAAACAGCGTCTGATAAGCAATATGCTTCTTATAAAGCTCCCAACCGTTTAGCCAATTGGTATCATTAAAATCTTCATTGGTAAACTTATAGCCCGCGCCTAACATAAAATATTTGCGCTGTCCACCGTTGATGACGAGAATGCCTTTCTTCTTGGTTTTTTTGTCGATTACCTGAACAGCAACATCTTTTAAACGATCTCCATTAAAGTGCGCCTCCAAAAAACCCGGCTTAAGTTTTGTATCGATGTTATACTTTTCTTTTAGCTTTTGGACTTCAAACGATTTGGTAAACCAAACGGGCATTGGCTGCGCAAATGTTAAAAAAGGAACAAATAAAAACATCAATCTAATCATATGTCATCCTCATTTGCAGATCTGAAATCTGATATCCGCACATCCTTCTAAAATCTTATTTTAAAATCTTCCTTCACCCCACCTGTTTTAAAAAACACCAACCCTATCCAAAACAGATCAACCGTTACAGTTACCTGCGGGTTGGCCTTTATTTGTGCCCAGGCTTGTTTCATGCCCTCGCTCCAGTAAATATCGTCAAATATCAGCATGGTGCCTTCATGTACTTTGGGCAGGCATTGATCAAAGTAGTTTAGGGTTGCCACACGCTGGTGGTTCCCATCTATGTATACAAAATCCAGTTGCTCCTGCTTGCCTAAAACACCCTCCAGGGTATCATCGAAATTACCGGTTACCAGGTTTACATCTTCCAGGCCCGCGCTCTTAAATACCTCTGTAGCCACTTTAGCCGTTTCGGGGCACCCCTCCAGTGTATATACTTTGGCATCGGGTGCAGCCTCGTGCAGGTACAGCGTAGTGATGCCCAGGCAAGTACCCAGTTCAACAATGTTTTTGGGGGTGGCAAAGGCTGCGAGGCGATACAATAGCTGGGCAAGTTTTGGCGGTTTAAGCGCGTTAATAGTGATATCGCTTATCTTTTTCTGGTTGTTCTTATTAACCCGGGAGCCGGCACCAAGATCGGTAACGGTGATCACACGGTCATCAACCAGCAGGTTATCGCGCTCTTTTTCTATTTTGTCGTAGGCGGTTTTGTGCTTGCGGTCGTAAATAACTTCGTCAACCAGTTTGTAAACAAACGGGGAGTGCAAACCATGACGGTTTTTTGACGTAAGCCTATGAAAAAAGAAATCTTTTGTAAACGTTAAATTAGACATCGGTTTAAATTGGAGCAAAATTATACAAACTTTAGTATTTTAGCGGATAGAGACATGATAAATCCAAAAGAAGTAAACTCCCTGATCAGACTGCTCGACGATACCGACGCGGAG
Organism: Mucilaginibacter gilvus; assembly: GCF_004054195.1. Lineage (GTDB taxonomy): Bacteria > Bacteroidota > Bacteroidia > Sphingobacteriales > Sphingobacteriaceae > Mucilaginibacter > Mucilaginibacter gilvus. Next base: position 389,037 of record NZ_SBIW01000002.1, read on the forward strand.
GTATACGAACATGTGCACCAAAAGTTACGTTCTTATGGTACTGAAGTTATCGAATATTTAGAAAGCGCCTTCGAACAGGCATTTGACGCTATTCAACAAGAGCGAATTGCTAACCTGGTTCACGAGATACAGTTTGGCACGGTAAAAAACGATCTGCAGTTGTGGTTCCATGGTGGGGCGTTCGATCTTTTGCAGGGCATCCTTATCATCAACCGCTACCAATACCCCGACCTGGATGAGCAGAAGGTAATTAACCAGATAGAAGCCATTAAACGCGATATATGGCTGCAGATGATGAACGAGGCGAGCCCGGTGGAGCAAATAAAGCTGATGAACCATGTGTTTTACAGCATCCACGGTTTTAGCGGCAACACCACCAACCACCGCGATGCGCAGAACAGCTACATCAGCCAGGTGCTTGAAAGTAAAAAGGGGAACCAGATCTCGCTGGCTATCATCTATTCCATCATCGCCCAAAAATTGGATATCCCGGTATACGGTGTAAACCTGCCGCAGCACTTTATTTTGGCCTATATGGACGAGAGCCAGGAAACCGAATTTGAAGGCGGCATCCTGTTTTACATCAACGCTTTTAACAAGGGTTTTATATTTGGACGGCGCGATGTAGATATGTTTTTAAAACAGCTGAATCTGAAATTCGATAAGCAATTTTACGAACCCTGCTCCAACGCAGATATTATTAAACGCGTACTGCGCAACCTCATCAGTGCGTACGAACACGCCGGCGCTACCGAGAAGGTAGATGAATTGAATGAGCTGCTGGGGATATTGGAAGCCCCCCCCGCCCCCTGAAGGGGGAGCTTTTGATTTGCTTAAGGTCATCAACTTTGGTTCCCCCTTCAGGGGGTTAGGGGGCTTTGTCCCATTTTTTCGCCCTTTCGTCCCATTTGTTTTAGCGGCTTAATTGGCGGGGTTATCTTGCGGCATAATTTTATATCAACATGATCACCCTTATCCAAAAACCTGTCGACATTAAAAAAATAGAGCTCTGGGGAGCCGGCCTTATCTATGGGTTTGTTTTACTGCTGTTAATTGCGCGGGTAGCCGATAGCAACGTAAACGTGGTATGGACGCAGTACAGGTACCTATTCGAAGAAAACCACTTGCACTATTCCTACTCCAAATATTTCTTCTTCCCCATGGTGGCGCGGTATACGCTGTACTTCTTTTCGTTCCTGCTTTGGAATTTTGTCATTATTCCCTCGCTGATAGAAAAGCGTAAAACCACGTTAATGATCATATTGGCCGTTGCGCTCTTCGGAGCGATTTGGCTGTTTTGCGGCATTACAGATACCTGGCTTAAAGGTTACCTGTTTTACCATCACACGCCGGAGTATGTGTACAACCTTGTGTTTAAAACAAACCTTATTTACGCTATATGGGTAACCATGATGCTTACGCTCTATAGCCTGATAAAGCATGTGGCGAATTACTTGCTCAACAATACCGACCGCATCCAGTCCGAATACAAAATGCTTACCCGCGATAGTATTGTTGCTTTGGTACTTTGGATGTTGCTGATATTTTCCTTGCTGCTGATAGATGCCAATATTGATATCATCGGCCTGGTGTTCGTGTTCGTACCTGTAGCAATCGGCCTGCACGGGCTATCTACCTATAGCCTTATACCGGTCACGCTTGCCAAAGGGAAACGCTTTATGCACTACTGGGCTAAAGTGCTTATGATAGTAGCGGCGGTATCTATCCCGGCGGGGTTTATTTTGGCAGTTGCTTTACGACGGCACGAGGCGGTGTTTATTACGCTGGGCTTTAACGCCATTTTCCAGCTTTTGGTAACAACCACATTCTCGTGGATCACTTACAAACGCCGCATGGCCGGCACTGCCGAGATCCTGAACTTAAAAACAGCCCTCGGCACTTCCGCCGCCAACCTTGATTTTTTGCGCTCGCAGATAAACCCGCACTTTTTGTTTAACGCGCTAAACACCCTTTACGGCACCGCCATACAAGAAAATGCCGACCGAACCGGCGAGGGCATCCAGCGCCTGGGCGATATGATGCGCTTTATGCTACAGGAGAACATGCACGAAAAGATCTTGCTTAACCGGGAGGTAGACTATCTTAACAACTACATCGCTCTGCAAAAGCTGCGCACCCAAACCTCACCCGATATTGATATAGACGTGCAAATAGAGGACTATATCCTGGGCCTGCAAATCGCCCCTATGTTGCTCATTCCGTTTATAGAGAATGCTTTTAAACATGGCATCAGCCTGCGCGAGCCATCGCACATTAAAATAACCTTGCAAACTAAAGAGAACACACTATATTTTGATGTGCATAACAGCATCCATACCCGTCCTGATAACGACCCTGAAAAAGGCAAAAGCGGTATTGGACTGGTGAATGTAAAACAACGGTTAAAACTGCTTTACCATAACAAGCACGAGTTGATCATCCGCGAAAACGCGAGCGAATTTTTTATACATTTAACCATTAATCTGACCTGATATTTTGATAACCGCTGTAGCCATAGACGACGAACCTTTAGCCCTTGGAGTGGTGCGCTCCCATGCGGCTAAGGTTTCGTTCGTTGATCTGAAAGCCGAATTTACCGATGCCTTTAAAGCCATGGAATACCTGCAGCATAACCCGGTTGACCTGCTGTTCCTCGACATAAAAATGCCTGATATCTCTGGCATCGACTTACTCGCCTGCCTCAGCAAAAAGCCGCTGGTGATATTCACCACCGCCTATACCGAACACGCCGTTACCAGTTTTGAACTGGATGCGGTAGATTATCTGCTCAAACCGTTCTCGCTGGCACGGTTCACCAAAGCCTGTAATAAAGCTTACGAGCTTTACAACTTCCGTAATGCCAAAGAAGATAAAAAGGATTACCTGTTCCTAAAGACGGGGTACGAGCAGGTGAAGGTAATGTTTGATGACATCTGCTACCTGGAGGCAACCGGCAACTATGTAAACTTTGAACTGAAAGATAAGCAACTCCTCTCCCGCATGACGATATCTGAAGTGGAGAACCTGCTGCCAGCCGATCAGTTCATCCGCATCCATCGCTCATTTATAGCTGCGGTAAACAAAGTGGAGAAAATAGAGCGGCACCAGTTGGTGGTAAACGGCGCGGTGCTACCTGTGGGGAGTTCTTATTACCAGAATTTGGCAGCGGTGAAGTAGCACCATTTATTTTAAGCACGCCTGCATGAGGGTTTACAAAAGTTTACACTTTTCAAAAGAAAAATTTATAATCAATTGATTATAAGACATTTAAATAAAAGTAAGGGTTTACACTTTTTGCCGATACTTAAGTAACTGAAAGTCAAATTCGGTGCTGTTTAAAGCGCTTAACTAACGATATAGGAGTTCTGGGCACTCAAAAAATCCCCATCCACAATTAAAAGCTTAACGCCATTTTTTGAGATAGAACGGTGCGAACTTGCATCATCAGAAACCACATAGCTCATCCCCGCAGTTAGGGTAAATATTTCGCCGGTTTCCAGCTCGCTTTCAAATTCGCCTTCCAGGCAGTGCACAATATGGCCTTTCTGGCACCAATGGTTGGCAAGGTAGCCGGCAGAGTATTCTACTAATCTTATTCTCAAACCAGGCAATTGCAGTACCTGCCAAAAGGATGTACCTGTGGTGCCGTGGTGCTCTTCTTTGGGGATGCTATCCCATTGGATGGTTTGGAAGGGGATGCTCATTTTACAACTGAAGTTAAGCCCTCTCTCCATGAATAATACATGCCTTGAGAATATGCACGTTTGATATTTGATTTATTTACCCAATTGAACTTTTGAAGAAAATAGCGTTCAAATTCTTCCTTAAATTCGCTGTCTTTTATCGTTTCGCATTCATCGGCAATTTCGGTGAGCCGACCAATGATAAAGCTGCTGCTATCGTCCAGTGCATCTTTGCAAATACTACTGTACAGAGTTATTTCCTCATCAGATAAGAAACCGAATTTATCCTTTAGCCTGCTATTGACGGGTTGAAGCCAGTTTTCGCCAAACTCCATAGCCATTTTGAATCCTTTATTTAGGATTTTCTCGCGCGATGGATGGGCCTTTGCAAACAAGCCGGATATTAAACCCATCGTTTTACTTCTTCAACCAGCCATTCGCATCCATCCATGCTGCTGCCCAATCAAACCATTTCTCTTTGGTGGTAGGGTTTGGCATCCCGAAACCGTGACCGCCGTTTTGGAAAAGGTGCATCTCCACTTTAACCTTCGCGTTGGTTAGGGCCTCGTACATCATTAAGCTGTTCTCTACAGGTACTGCGCCATCGTCCTGGGCGTGTATTAAAAATGTGGGTGGCGTGTTTGGTGTTACCTGTTTTTCGTTGGAGTACAGATCTATCATTGCCTGTGATGCGTTCTTACCGATCAGGTTATCGCGCGAGCCGGTATGCGCCTTTGGCCCGAAGGTGATTACCGGGTATATCAGCATCATAAAATCCGGCCGAACGCTGATGTTATCCTTGTTCTCTATTACTACTTTATCAAAATGCGTACCTGCTGTTGATGCCAGGTGGCCACCCGCAGAGAAACCGATAATACCTATGCGGTTGGGGTCCACACCCCAAATGGCTGCCCCTTGTCTTACAATTTGTATGGCACGCTGGGCATCCTGCAGGGGGCCGATGGTTTTATCTACCATGATCTCATCAGTAGGCAAGCGGTATTTTACCAGGAAGGCGGTAACGCCAATGTTGTTAAACGCTTTTGCAATATCGGTACCTTCGTGTTTGTTGGCCAGTCCGCCATATCCACCGCCCGGGAAAACAATTATGGCCGCACCGTTTGCCGTTCCTTTTTCGGGCAGATAAGGCGTAATGGTTGGTATGCTTACCTTGCTTATCCAATTATTGCGGTCGGTTACTTCAACATAACCAGCTGGTGTTGGCTTGGAATTTGGCACCCCTTTAGAATATAAAGGCATAGGGCTTTGCTGGCTGTAAGCAGTAAACGTAGTAGCGGTCAAAATGAGGGCGGTTAAAATGTTCTTCATAAAAAGATCCAAAGAATTGGTTGCGGCAAGTTACAAAACTGAAATAAAAAACGATGCTGCGATATACAGCATCGTTTTTTATTTTGTCACATGCAATTTGTCAATCCTTAACTTTTCGGCCCGCCAAATTCCATCAGGTACGATTTTAAAAACTCGTTCAGGTCGCCATCCAATACGGCGGCGGCATTGGAAGTTTCATGATCGGTACGCAGATCTTTCACCAGCTTGTACGGGTGCAGCACGTAGTTGCGGATCTGAGACCCCCACTCAATTTTCTTTTTATTGCCCTCAACCGCGCTCGACGCCTCGGCGCGTTTGCGCATTTCGGCCTCGTATAACTGCGATTTCAGTAGCCGGATAGCGTTCTCTTTGTTCTGCAATTGCGAACGGGATTCCTGGTTTTTAATGATGATGCCCGATGGTTTGTGGTATAAACGCACGGCGGTTTCCACCTTGTTTACGTTTTGCCCGCCCGCACCGCCTGCACGGAAGGTTTCAAACTCTATATCGGCATCCTTTACCTCTATCTCTATAGTATCATCTACCAGCGGGTAAACGTAAACTGATGCAAACGAAGTATGGCGCTTAGCATTAGCATCAAACGGCGATACGCGCACCAAACGATGTACACCGTTCTCGCCTTTTAAATAGCCGTAGGCAAAATCGCCTTCCAGCTGCAGGGTAACGGTTTTTACACCAGCCACATCACCGGGCTGGTAATCTTGCTCGGAAACTTTGTAGCCGTTTTTGTCGCCCCACATAATGTACATACGCATTAGCATAGCGGCCCAGTCGCAGCTTTCGGTACCGCCGGCACCTGCGGTAATTTGCAGTACCGCGTTAAACTGATCTTCCTCGGCGCTGAGCATGTTTTTAAACTCCAGCTCTTCTACCGCGATAGTCGCGGCTTCAAACTGTTCTTTCATTTCTGCCTCGGTGGCATCGCCGCCCTGGAAAAACTCGAACAATACGCCGGTATCTTCAACTACCGATACGACCTTCTGGAAGGCGTCGGTCCATATTTTTTTTGTTTTGATGGAAGCGAGAACTTTTTCCGCCTCTTTAGGATGATCCCAAAAATTGGGGCCAATGGTTATTTCCTGTTCCTGGTGCATCGCATCGAGTTTGGTATCGATGTCAAAGATGCCTCCTCAGGGAAGTTGTTCTATCCCTTAAATCCTGAATATTTTCTTTGGTCATGCAGCAAATATAGTTAAAGGTTGGAAAGTTGTAATGTTGGGAGGTTGAAAAGTTAAGGCGGGACTTATTCTTGTTGGAATGTTTAAAAGTTGTAACGCTAAAGGTGCCATTAATTATAAAACGGCAGAGCATAAAATCTTTCAACGTTTAACGTTCAACCTTCCAACAACTCCACCCCACAAAAAAAGCCTGCCATGAATGAACAAAGCAAGCCTAATTATATAAAAGTTTAGTTTGTTTAAGCTATTTTAAGCTGGGTTAAAAGCAAACCCATATCGGCAACGTTGCCGCTTATTTTTGACAGAAGGGTACTTAAAGCAAATTCTTTGTCCTGCTCGGTTTTACTTTCGCGAATCAATTCCTGCATCACGGGGCGGATCAATTCATTGGAAATGCGTTTTGCATCGGCCGAACTGATGTCGTAATATTTGTCCAGCTTTATAGCAAATTTATTAACCGCACTATTGATAAGCGGATTATCATACACACCTGCAAACTGAAAATATTTTACCAGGTCCTTTAACTTACCACTCTCTATCTGCGCCTTTATCACCTCTATGATCGAACTCGACGCATCGTTTATAACCGATTCGTGAAATTTTGATGCAATTAAAGGGTTGTTGATAACAGCCGTACCGGCGTTATTTTTCACAAGTAAATACAGTTTTTCAAACATGGCGGTAAAGTTTTAATAGCGTATTGAGAATTTGGCGATAAACAAGATGTTTATTTATCAACCAAACAAATATATCAATTAATTATTTCAATAATAAAAAGTAATTTACTTTTATGTTGAAATAATGACAATTTACAGCGTGTAAGCATTACACTATGTACAATGTGTTGAAACGACACAAAATCACACTGTTAAGCCATAATTTCATTTTTTATTTACTCCCCTAAATTAACTTATTACTTTTACCAAAAATTATTCCGCTATGCTCCCATCTACCGATTTTACCTCCACCCAATCGTACAAATATTTAACTGATCATTATATCAACGTTGCATCAAAAAACCTTAAGGATCTTTTTGATGCTGATGTCCAACGTTTTGAAAAATTCTCACTGCAGTTTGAGGATATTCTGCTGGATTATTCGAAAAACCGCATCGATGAAGAAACGCTCGCCCTGCTCATACAACTGGCACGGGAGTGTGGTGTAAATGATGCAATTACTGCCATGTTTTCAGGGCAGGAAATAAATGTTACCGAAGGCCGACCGGTTTTGCATGTTGCCCTGCGCAACCGAAGCAACACCCCAATTTTAGTAGATGGTAAAGATGTGATGCCCGATGTGAACCGCGTGCTTGACCAAATGAAGGCTTTTAGCGAAGCCATCATCAGCGGTAGCTGGACAGGTTACACCGGCAAAGCAATAACCGACGTAGTAAACATCGGCATAGGTGGCTCTGACCTGGGCCCGGTAATGGTTACCGAGGCATTAAAAGCCTACAAAAACCACCTCAACCTGCACTTTGTATCCAACGTAGATGCAACCCATATAGTAGAAACCTTAAAAACGGTTGACCCGGAAACTACACTATTCCTCATCGCCTCAAAAACATTTACCACGCAGGAAACCATGGGCAACGCCCACAGCGCGCGCGACTGGTTCATTGCAAACGGCGGTAAAGACGAAGATGTGGCCAAGCATTTCGCGGCACTATCTACCAATAGCGAAGGCGTTGCCAAATTCGGTATAGATACCAAAAACATGTTTGAGTTTTGGGATTGGGTGGGTGGTCGCTACTCGCTTTGGAGTGCCATTGGTCTCTCTATAAGCTTGAGCATTGGCTTTGATAATTTCATAGAACTGCTTGATGGCGCGCATGCCATGGATAACCATTTCAAATCAACCGAACTGGAAGAGAACATCCCGGCTATATTGGCTTTAGTTGGTATTTGGTACAATAACTTCTTCGAATCGGAAACGCAGGCAATTTTGCCTTACGACCAATACATGCACCGCTTTGCCGCTTACTTTCAACAAGGCGATATGGAAAGCAACGGCAAGCACGTAGACCGTACCGGCAAACATGTAGATTATTCTACCGGCCCTATCATCTGGGGCGAGCCGGGCACCAATGGGCAGCACGCGTTTTACCAGCTGATACACCAGGGCACTAAACTCATTCCTTGTGATTTTATAGCCCCTGCACAATCACATAACCCGCTTGGCGAGCACCACCCTATGTTGCTATCCAACTTCTTCGCTCAAACCGAGGCATTGATGAATGGCAAAACCGAAGAGGTGGTTATTGAGGAATTGAAGAAAGCCGGAAAATCTGAGGAAGAAATAGCTAAGATAGCACCGTTTAAAGTATTTGAGGGTAACCGCCCAACAAACTCTATACTGGTTAAATTAATAACGCCACGCGCTTTAGGGTCGCTGATTGCTATGTACGAGCACAAGATATTTGTGCAGGGCATTATCTGGAACATCTATAGCTTTGACCAATGGGGCGTTGAGTTGGGTAAGCAACTGGCCGGCAAAATATTACCTGAATTGAAGGGTAATGAACCGGTAAACTCGCACGATTCATCTACCAATGGGCTGATAAACCAGTATAAGACCTGGAGGTAGTCAGCGGTTGGCTGTGGGAATCTAAAAAGCGGTGGCCCTCGTGCAATTCCCCTCTTGAGAGGGGTGGAGGGGTGTGTCAGCCGCTATCCATTGCGTTAATGCGTATGGCTAACACATCGCCCCCCTCTTGAGAGTAATAGCCCATAATTTGACAGTCGGGTAATTCATAAGACGTTCCGCCGGAACGTAAAAGGGTTTTCCGGCATTTTCTACCCATAAAACACCCCGAGGGGATGAAAAAACAAAGTCGTTCCAGAGGAACGTTTTATGGAATAAGGCTATTGATGGGCTATTACCCTCTCAAGCGGGAAAACTACTGCAAACTAATATTGCGGGTCTTCTGGCCGACGATAGTTATAGGGCTTATCGTAAGCTTCATCTACGTCTTCGTAGGGTGCTTCTTTAGGATCTTTGCCATATTGGTTGGGCCCGGTAATGCCCTTTTTGAATATTAACCATAGCAAATAGAAAGGGATGAGCTGCCACCAGCCGCTTTTATCAATATCATGGCAGCGTTTGGTGCCCTGGGCCATTGCAAACCAAAGCATCGGCACTACCAATATAATAGCGATAAAGCCGCCGCCGCGCCCTTTATCCATACCCCAAATAAAGTAATAGCAAAATAAATATGCTACGCAGCTGATAGCGTACTCCGCCCGCCGGATGCGACCGCTGAATAAGAAGAGATTCCCGAGCATAGCGATTTTGATTAGGCCCTGCTAAAATACAGTTTTCCTCAATCGCAATCAATAGTTTGGATCACCCGCGCCTGGTGGGCCCATTGGGTTTTTATAAGTGTAGTTGGGGTAATTGGGGTAGTTGTTGTCCTTGGGGTTTTCGCCATATTGGTTGGGACCTATTTTCCCATCCTCCAGCAGCAACCAAAAACCATAAAATGGTATTAGCTGCCACCAGCCGCTGTTCCCGAGATCGTGGCAGCGTTTGGCTCCCTGTGCATACCTGAACCAACCAAGCGGAAAAAGTGCCAGCAGGTACATCTCTTTATGATGATCGGCTACCTGCACCACAACAAAGATGAACACAACTATGTAAATCAGAAGGCTGAGCCCAAATTCCATGCGCCTGATGCGGCCGTAAAATACAAATGGGTTGGTAAACATGCTGATTGATTAAGGTTGCCCTAAAATACTAAATAGTTGCCCATATCTACAAACCGGCTTTATAACTCATCAGCACTACACCGGTATCAAAAGCGGTCTTACCGGTAAAGTGCAACGCGGTGCTGGTTTTAAACAGCGCCCTCCCTCCGTGTATCACTACCGGATGTACCCAAAGCCTGTACTCATCTATCAAATTAAGTTTATTTAATGCGGCAACAATTGTACCGCTGCCATAAACGAGTATGTCTTTACCGCCCTGGTGTTTCAACGCAGTAACTTCTTTTGCAATGTTTTTTGCCATCCGGCTGTTTTGCCAGGCCGTGGTTTTCAAGGTCCTGGAGAAGACGATTTTAGTATAACCATTAATCATCTCCGTAAAATCGGCATCCTCTCTTGCGCCAAACATATCACGGCCCTTGGCCATCCAATATCCCGCCATAGCCTGGTACGTTATCCGCCCAAATAAAACAGTATCTGCTTCGCCCAAATGCGCCGATGTTGCCCGCGCCATACCCTCGTCCCAAAGGCTGTAATGCCAGTCGAGTTCGCCATCCCGCCCGGCCATACACCCGTTTAGCGTTACATTCATCGATACGATAACCTTCCGCATTAGAAGCCGTTATTTTTCTGCCGGGTTATACACCAGCACATTTATACCGCAGGGGAACGACCGGGTCTCCACCAGCTTCAAATTCAACCTGTCTTTCAAATCGTTATATATGGTCATCCCCTTTCCTATCACCACCGGATTTACAAAAATATGGTACTCATCTATCAGGTTGTTTTTGATCATGGCAGATGCCAGCCGTGCGCCGCCATAAACCATTATATCGCCGCCGGGCTGATTTTTAAATTTACTTACCTCTGCTGATATATCGCCGGTAGCAAGGGTTGTATTCTCCCATAGATTTTCCGTCATGCTTTTGGTGAACACTACCTTTGGTGTATTTACCATTTTTTCGGCGCCGTCTTCGGGGCCAAACTCGCTTAAGCGTTGCTCCCAAACAGGTATAAAACCTTCTGCAAGTACCCTGCCGAGGATGATTAGATCCACCGGCTCGGTTATCGCCGTAACGTATTCTTTCAGTTCGTCGTCCCAATTCCAGGTCATCCAATCCATTTCACCTTCGGGCCCGGCTACGTAGCCGTCGAGCGTTACCTGCATCTGAAATTTTATCTTTCTCATTTGTTTTATTATACGTCAAAGGTATGGCAACATTGTGTACCTGCAACGGTGCAAAAAAGACTTTTAAAGGGCGCTTTGCGACTTTAGCGGAAATTGCGACTATTTTGTAGTTTGCCAATTGTATCTTTAACCATTACTATAAGCAATCGCCACAAAAAATGAAGCACGTATCTATCCTCATTACCAACGACGCTGTTTTAGCAAGCATTGCCGACCCGCGCATTATGTTTACCGGCGTTAACGATTTTTTAGCAGCAGCGGGTAAACCGCCCATGTTTAAAGTACAACTGATAGGGCTGGCCGACGAGGTACATTTGCACAGCGGCTTATTTTCAGTACATACGGATGCTTTGTTGAAAGATGTGCCTAAAAGCGACATTGTTATTATACCCGCAATGGGTGGCGATATGCCTACAGCCATTAAACGCAACGAAGATTTTTTACCATGGATAGCACAGCAATATAGCCAAGGCGCCGAGGTAGCGAGTTTATGCGTTGGCGCGTTCCTGCTGGCCGCTACCGGTTTGCTCAATGGCAGGGAATGCAGCAGCCACTGGCGTTTTGCCAACCAATTCAGAGAGATGTTCCCCGAAGTTACTTTGGTGGATGACAGGATAGTTACCGAACAGCAGGGGCTTTACAGCAGCGGCGGCGCAACCTCTTACTGGAACCTGCTCTTGTACCTTGTAGAAAAACATGCCGGCCGCGAAATGAGTATTATGGCGGCAAAAATGTTCGCGCTGGAGATAGACCGGAAAAGCCAGTCGCCTTTTATTATGTTTAACGGACAAAAAACGCACGAAGATGAACCCATAAAAAAAGCCCAGGAGTTTATAGAGGCCAATATTACCGAACGCATTTCGGTAGAGGATCTTGCCGATAAGTATGCTATTGGCAAACGCCATTTTGAGCGCAGGTTTAAAAAGGCAACCAATAACACCCCAGTAGAATATATCCAACGCGTTAAAATAGAAGCGGCCAAGAAACACCTGGAGAGCAGCAGAAAAAACGTAAACGAAGTGATGTATGATGTGGGCTATACCGATACTAAATCTTTCCGTACGGTGTTTAAAAAAATAACCGGGTTATCGCCAATAGAATACCGCAACAAGTACAACGCCATTACGCAGTTCAATTAGCGTTATAAACTGCCGCGAATCTGAAAACAACACCAAAAATTAATAAATTACCCTTGTAACCCTTTTAGGCATCATAATTCATTTGTTTAAAAGAACTTATAAACAGATATTTACCGGCAGCAATATAAACCCCTAAGGCAATCTATTTGCACCGATTAAACTAAACGTCAATTGAAAGCATTCGTAACCAAGTATTCTGTTTCCTGTTTCATCGGGCTTGCGTTTGCTATTTCGCTATTGATAGGCTTGCCACTAAAGATCTTTGTATTAAACAATGTTTTTGCCGGTTCGGAAATTGGGTTAAGTTATTGTTCAAAAATATTAGTGGTTTTTGGCCCGGCAATAGCGGCTATTATTGTGAGCTATGTCACCATGGGTGGCGCGGGTGTTAAGGCGCTGCTGAGCAAATTACAACCTTATATAGAGCACATTATTTGGTGGTTTGGATTGCCTTTTGCCGGTTTAGCCATTACAACTATTGGCTTTATGGCTGCGGGTTTTACCTTTAGCCAATTAGTTGCAATGGTTACCAGTGTCAGTCCGCTTCTATTGCTTATGCACCTTGGCGGCGCAGTTTTATTTATTGGTTTAGGTGAAGAATTGGGCTGGCGGGGATGGCTGCTACCAAAACTTGCCGAAGGCCGCCCTTTAAAACATGCCATGCTGATGGTTTTTGTGGTTTGGGCACTGTGGCACCTCCCGCTGTTTTTTGCCGGATGGCGGGTAGCAGTTCCTTTCGTTATAGCCGTTTTCGCCTTATCCGTAATATTTACCTGGCTGTGGGACCGCGTGGGCGGCAACGTATTTGTACTGGCTGTAGCCCATGCCTCCGTAGATTTCCCCGAAGCTTTTTTTGAAGGACGCATAGGCCCCGGTCACGATGCCCAAATACTTAACGCATGGACTGCAATGGCGGTTATATATTTAATTATTACCGGCTGTATTTACCTGACGCGCAAGCAGCAGCTGGAAGTTATATTGGAGCAACCCAATGAACGACTGCTACCGGGCGCACCCAAAGAAGAAAGCGCTACGGAAGTGGCGATTTAGCTACTTCGATAATAAAAACTGAAAGCTCTGGGTAGAGATAGCCTTTTTAAAGCAAACTATCTTCTGCAACCTATTTCTTAACAAACTTTACCTGGAACAGCTTATCCCACTTTTTACCAGTTACAAAGATACGGTTGGTGACTTTATCATAAGCTATACCGTTTAACACATCCGCGTTTGCGTTGCGGCTTGCCTCAGGGTAAAGCGCTTTCATATCTATCTTTTGCAGCACAGCACCGGTTTTGGGGTCTATCACCAAAATATCGTCGGTTTGGTAAACATTAGCGTAGAGCTTGCCATCTATCATTTCCAGTTCGTTCACCTGGTTTACAGCGCCTTTATCATCGTATACATCAATATAGCCAGTTTGGCGGTAGGTATCTTTATCTAAAAAGAAGATACGGTTAGTTTTATCGTCCATGTACAGCTTTTTACCGTCAAAGGTCATTCCCCATCCTTCTATACCCACATTGTTTTCAAATGTGCTCAACAGCTTAAAGGTATCTTTATCGTATACAAAGCCTTTTCTTTCTGTATAGGTAAGCTGGATTATTTTATCGCCCACTATGGAGATACCTTCGCCAAATACCTTAGGGTCTATATCTATCTTTTTTACTGGCTTGCCTGTAGCCAGGTCAACTTTACGCAGGCTTGATTGACCTTCACCATCGGCCACGCGGCCACCATCGCTCTCATATAAATAGCCATCCTGAAACAACAAACCTTCGGTATAGGATGATGTATCATGGCCGTAGACTTTCTCTACCTTAAAAGTTAACTCTTCGGGCGCTTTGGCTGCCAGCAATACAATGTTGGTGGTAAACTCCTGCGCCTGCCCTGCATGGTAAACCTTGGCTGTTATTACGCGGGCACCCAAGATCAGGGTATCGGTTTTAAGCGTTACCGCGGTCGAATCGTTAGACGACCCTACCCGCTTACCATCCATCACATACACTACCGAATCTGGCTTAACATCCGCAGGGTATTTTACACTGAAACTTACCGGATCGCCGGATTTGTAGGTGGTACCTGCATCGGGGCTTACGGTAATATATTCGCTACTGTCCTTATTATCTTTACAGCCATTGCAACCGCAGGCCAACAGGGCTATAACGGCAAAGTAGAGTATTCTTTTATTCATTTTAAATGGCAGAAGGCCAAAAGGCATCTTCAATATGTTTTAAATTATAATTGTTAGTACGGTTGAAAAGGATAGATATTATATCAAAGCGAACTTCACCCTGGTGGTTCATCAAATATATGTACTCATCGGCCGCTTCAGCCATTAAACGCTGCTTGCGGGCATCTACAAAATCCTCGGGCTCACCAAAGCCGTTGCTTGTCCGGGTTTTCACTTCGGCGAATATAATAGTTTTGTTTTTATAGACGATGAGGTCAATCTCGGCTTTACCAAATACCCAGTTCTCATCCATTATCTCGTAGCCGGTAGCTTCGAGGTGGGCTTTGGCTATTGCTTCGCCCTGGCGGCCGAGATCGTTGTGAGTTGCCATTAAGCAAGCACGATAAAAATTCCAAAAAAAAGTGCCATTACAAAAAGGCTCCCATAAAATAATCCCCAGCCTGCCTGCTTTATCTGCATATTTTTAACAGCCGGATTAGCCTGAATGACCAGTCCGATTATCAATACGAATCCGAAAATGGACAACAGGAATCCGGGATTAGAAAAAAAACGGGATAAAAAAAAATGTATAAAATAATGAAACGCCAATGTTAATATTAAGTAGAGATATTTCATTGCTATTTCAATATTACCGAACCTAAGTAATCCGATATACTTTTCTCCACCTTTTTCATGTGCATATACTGGTTCAGCAGAATATCCTGGTCGGCATCGCTGGTTGCTTTTTGCAGTTCGTTACGCAGGTTTTCCAATATCTTGCCAACCTTGTGCATTTTAAGGTGAAAGATAGCGCCGAGGATAGTAGCCTTCATGTTGGCCTGTTCATCGGGTACAAGGATTTTGTGCATCTCGTACCAGTTCTCACTCAACGTGTACTTGGTGGCCAGCAGGGTTACCACCAGGTCGACAATTGCCTTATCGGGGTGATGGATGAAATGCTGTTCATCAGGTAAGGCACCGTTCTCCATTTCCTTCTGATAGATCTCTACAAATTGCCTGCACGAGGGTTCCTCGAACTCCACATCGTTCAATTCTACAATCATGAAGGGGCCGATGTAGGTATTGGCGATGCCATCCCAATCAATCATTTTGTTACCATACAGCAACAGCAGGCGAATGATTTCCTTCTCCTGCGTATCAATCTCTTTTTTCTTTTCTTCTACCGGTTCATCAAAAAAATGCGGTTCGTCCGGCATTTCCTGCGGCTGCTGGCGGTTGGCATTTTGCTGATGATCCTTTTTGGCCTTAGCCATCCGCATTTTATTCAATTCGGAGAGCAACGCGCGCTCATCGATCTGCATGATGTGGCTACATTCCTTAATGAATACGGATGCCTTTATGGAATCGGGGATCTTGGCGATACTTTCAACCACCTCGCGGATCACATCCGCCTTTTTTATAGGGTCGCCGCCTGCATCTTTCAATAGCAGGCTGGTTTTGTACAGGATAAAGTCCTTCTTATTTTCCTCGATATGCTTTTTAAAAGCATTGGTACCAAGCTTGCGCACGTAAGAGTCCGGGTCGTGCCCATCGGGGAAGGAAACAACTTTTACGTTGAGCCCCTGCTCCAATATCATATCAAGCCCACGCAGTGATGCTTTGATCCCCGCTGCATCACCATCGTATAAAATAGTAATGTTTTTAGTGAACCGGTTGATGAGCTTGATCTGCTCCACGGTAAGCGATGTGCCTGATGAGGCAACCACATTCTCTATCCCTGCCTGCGAAACCGACAGCACGTCGGCATAGCCTTCTACCAGGTAGCAATTATCTTCCTCGCGGATAGATTTTTTGGCGAAGTAAAGTCCGTAAAGGATGTTTGATTTATGATAGATCTCCGATTCGGGGGAGTTTACGTACTTGGGTACAGCCTTATCCGTCTTCAGCGTACGCCCGCCAAAGGCTATCACCCTGCCGGTGAAGCTATGGATAGGGAACATTACGCGCCCTCGGTAACGGTCGTACAGGGTGCCGTTGTCGCGCTTTACAGACAGGCCGCTTTCTACCAAAAACTCCTCCTGGTAGCCGTTGCGAATGGCGCTGGCAGAAAACGCCTCCCATTGATCGGGCGAGTAACCCAACTCGAATTTCTTAATGGTATCGTTAGTGAAACCGCGCTCTTTAAAATAGCTGAGGCCGATGCTTTGCCCCTCGTCGGTATCCAGCAAACTTTCGTGGAAATATTTGGCTGCGTAACCGGATACGATCATGAGGCTTTCGCGGCGGTTATCTTCGGCTTTATCTTCCGCCGACATCTCCGTTTCTTCAACCTCTATTCCGTATTTTTTGGCCAGCCATTTAAGCGCTTCAGGATAGGTGAACTTTTCCAGTTCCATTAAAAAGGTAATGGCGCTACCACCTTTACCTGTTGAAAAATCTTTAAAAATGCCCTTGGCCGGCGATACCGTGAACGATGGCGTACGCTCATTAGCGAAGGGCGAAAGCCCCACGTAATTTGCACCGCGCTTTTTTAATTGCACAAATTCACCAATCACCTCCACAATATCTGTGGCTTCCATTATACGGTCGATGGTGGGCTTGGTGATCATATTTTAAAAAAGCGTGAGCCTGCAAAAGTAAGGGTTATGGGCTTTAGTTCTTCTTTAAAGGTAGAAAATTATCGTTCAATAATTAGTCTTAGGCTTAAACTGTGGCAACGGCATGCTGGCTACCCATAAATGTTCCGATGGAACATAGCAAATACGAATTCCTTTTCCTACCCATAAAATGTTCCTATCGGAACATCGGGAAGCACCTTTTTGTCCCGCGTTCCAGAGGAACGCCTTATGGGTAGAAAAAAGATTAGAAATATGCATGTTCCATCGGAACATCTTATGGTCATCACCATGCTATTCCAATTCCTTAAAGATATATTGCTCGTCCCATTCAATCTCAAACTTGGTTAAAAAATCGCGGTATTCCTCTAAAAAGGTCCTTTTCCTATGATGCTTCTCCTGGTTTTGGATATACGAGATTACATTTGGCACCTGGCTCTTTGCATACGAAAATGCACCATAACCTTCCTGCCATGCAAAAGGCACCGAACAAACATTTTGCGCCTTAACCCATTTACTGCTTTCTGTCTTCACGTTTTGAATTAATGACGATATGGATTGATGCGGGCGCATTCCAATGAAAATATGAATATGATCGGGCATGGTATTTATCTGGAGCATTTTATGATTATTCTCCTGAAAAATACCCGTAATAAATTTCATCAATCCATCTTTCCAACTGTCGCCAATGAGTGCAGCCTGATATTTTACGGCAAAAACAAATTGGATATGGACTTGGGTATAGGTATTCGGCATAATTAATTGCTTGCTGCAATTTAATTATTTTTGTCCATTGGGCGCTAAACTGTTCTTCGGCTTCAAAAACGTTACCGCTATCCCCGCCAAAACTATTACACTACCAATAATTTCAGTCACCGATAAATGCTCATCCAGTAAAAACGCCGCCAATATGCCTGCAAAAACAGTTTGGCTGAGCAGGGCGATGGCTACCCTGGTAGATTCCATATACCGCAGGGAATAGTTGATGGTAAGCCAGCCGACAAGCTGGCAAATCAATCCCATGCCGATAAAACAAAGCCACACCCTCACCGGAAAATCGATCAAATTACCACCGATAAATGTGTTGATCACCAGCAGAAAAACACCTGCGCTTAGCATGCTGTAAAACATAAAAGTGAACACATCTATACCCGCCATAACGTTTTTGGTGATAAGGATATAGCTGGCGTATAAAAAACTTGCCAGTAAGGCCAGCAGGATGCCTGCATTAAATTCGAGGTGTATAATATGCTGGTAACCTACCAGTACCACCATACCAATGATAGCGATGAAAGTACCTATCCAAAATAGCTTGCCCGATTTTGCCTTAAAAAGCAAATAGCCGATGAGCCCAACCCAAACAGGTGCAAGGTTAGCAATGAGGGTGGATACCGTTGCGCTTATTTTTAATAGTGACACGTTCCAAACCGCAACATCAGACGCGAAGACGATACCCGCCGCAATGGAAATAAGAAGTTGTTTCCGCTCTACCTTCAGCTTGTTTTTGATGATGCAGTAAGGTAGCAGGCAAACCCATGCAACGGCTACTCTATAAAATGCGGCCCCAAGCGGAGAAACGCCCGCCAGCTTTACAAATATAGGTGAGAACGAAATACATAAGATACCGACTACGAGACTTACCCTTGGATTCATGCTGTAAAACTACGGATTTGTCAGAATCAGAATTTACAGAATTGAAGGATTCACAGAATTAATTGGCATGAGGCAAGCATGTTGTCTGAATCAGGATTTACAGGATCAGAAAAAAAATAAATTAATAGGACGCTGCTCCGCATTCTGCACATTGTTAAACCCTGTAAATTCTGATTCAGACAAATAATTGTATTTTTGCCGCTCAAAATATTTTATATGAGTCAGCGAATTAAGATCAAAGCATTACTGCAAAGCGGGGAAACCGGTACAGAGGTAACGGTAAAAGGATGGGTACGGGCATTCCGCTCCAATCGTTTTATTGCTTTAAATGATGGCTCAACTAATGGCAACCTGCAAATTGTAGTTGATTTTGAAAACACCGACCCTGCATTGCTTAAACGCATCACTTTTGGTGCTGCAGTAAGTATCACCGGCAAACTGGCACCTTCATTAGGCCAGGGCCAATCGGTAGAGGTTATTGCAAGCGAAATTGAAATATTGGGCGATTGCAACCCGGATGAGTTTCCGTTACAACCTAAAAAACAAACCCTTGAGTTTTTGCGCGAGAACGCTCACCTGCGTTTCCGTACCAATACTTTCGGCGCGATATTCAGGGTGCGCAACACATTATCCTTTGCGGTGCATCAGTTTTTCCAGGAGAAAGGCTTTGTTTACCTGCACACCCCGGTAATTACGCAGTCCGACGCGGAAGGCGCGGGCGAGGCTTTCCACGTAACCAATTTCGATCTGAACAACGTACCACGTACCGATACCGGCGAAGTAGATTATAAGCAGGATTTCTTTGGCAAATCTACCAACCTTACCGTTTCCGGTCAGCTGGAAGGTGAGCTGGGCGCTATGGCTTTGAGTGATATCTACACCTTCGGGCCAACCTTCCGTGCAGAGAACTCAAATACTACCCGCCACTTAGCGGAGTTTTGGATGATTGAGCCGGAGATGGCTTTTTATGACATCCACGATAACGCTAACCTGGCCGAGGAGTTACTGAAATATGTGATCAGCTACGCTTTGGATAAAAACAAAGAAGACCTGGAGTTTTTAACCCAGCGCCTGTTGGAAGAAGAAAAACAGAAACCGCAGAACGAGCGTTCAGAACTATCCTTATTGGACAAGCTGCAGTTTTGCCTCAACAACGATTTTGAGCGCTTAACTTATACCGAAGCGATACAGATATTAAGGGATTCTACCCCTAATAAAAAGAAGAAGTTTGTTTACCCGGTAGAAGGCTGGGGTACCGATCTGCAATCGGAACAC
Organism: Mucilaginibacter gilvus; assembly: GCF_004054195.1. Taxonomy (GTDB): domain Bacteria; phylum Bacteroidota; class Bacteroidia; order Sphingobacteriales; family Sphingobacteriaceae; genus Mucilaginibacter; species Mucilaginibacter gilvus. The sequence goes on from NZ_SBIW01000002.1 coordinate 408,954, forward strand.
GAGCGTTACCTGGTAGAGAAACACTTTAAAAAACCGGTGATCCTGACGGATTACCCTAAAGAGATAAAATCATTCTACATGCGCCAGAACGACGACGGTAAAACCGTTGCCGCTATGGACATCCTGTTCCCGGGCATCGGCGAGATCATCGGTGGCTCGCAGCGCGAAGAACGTTTGGATAAACTGGAAACCCGCATGGACGAACTGGGCATCCCTAAAGATGAGCTTTGGTGGTATTTAGATACCCGCCGTTTCGGTGCTTGTCCGCATTCGGGCTTCGGCCTTGGTTTCGAGCGTTTGGTACTGTTTGTTACCGGCATGGGCAATATACGGGATGTGATTCCCTTCCCAAGGTTCCCTAAGAATGCGGAATTTTAGCCCCCCACCCCCTGAAGGGGGAGTTTTCGATTAGCATAACGAAATACTCGATAACGATAAAAGCCATCTCAAAGGATGGCTTTTATCGTTATGCAACTTCTGCTCCCCCTTCAGGGGGCTGGGGGGCTCGCCACTACTCCTTTTTATAATCTTTATGCACAATCAAAAAACTCGCCCGTTCTTCTTTGTGGAAGGGAATATCCCAGTTGCCCTGGTAGGTGATTTTGGTGGGGAGCAGTTCGCCGTCGAATTTGTTTAGTTCGATGTTCATCTGCACATCAAAATCGAAGAACATATTGCTGTATTTCATGTCGATATAGCGGCCAAGGATCTGGAAGGTGCGTTCGTCAAAAATGGTGGTCATCTCCTGTATCATCACATCATCCACCGTACTGCTGGGCTTACGGACCACCTTAAAGCGATACACGGGGATCGTATCGAGGTACTTGCCCCTCGCAAATTCATAATTGTAAAACTGCCGCAATTCCGGGCTAAATATTTCTGTTTTACTGCTGATGAACGGGATGCCGCTAACCTTGCGCCCCGGTGTAAAAATGAGCGTTTTTAGTTTTGCTTTATAACCTTCGTTTTTGCCTTTGGCTTCGCCAGGCAGCGGCGGACCTTTTACAAAATCGGAATTATAGGCGTTCATAAAAATGTAATCGAACATTTCTACAGTATACAACTGGTACTTACCGTCCTTTTTAAAAACATTGCCGCTGTCTGCTTTAGCCATATACTGTAGTTTATGCGCGCCGGCAACATTGCTGTGAAGTATTTTCCGGTAGATCTTGCCCTCTACCTTGTTCTTTTTGTTATACGTAAAAATGCGGTTCTCGGCAGTAAAACCATAGCCTTTCATGTTACGGAAAGCGAGGTAAAAACTGGTGTCCTGCATTACTGCATCAATAAAATCCTGCGCACGCAAACGGTGCGAACGGATATTTACCGGCGAATCTATAACAATAGTTCGCAGCGTATCGGGGTTAAAGCGATTTATCTGCTGAGCTTGGGAGCAGAAAGCGGAAAGGAAAAAGCAAAAAGCGAGAAGAAGTTTTTTCATAGTTATTAGTCCATGGTCGATAGTCCATAGACCATGGATAAAAAGATTATGTTACAAAGTCGTCCGGCCATTGACCGTGGACCATCGACTATGGACTAAATTAATTCCCCAGTTGCTTAACGGCCAAATACGCCATCAGCCCGGTGCTTATTTTAAAGGCATCCTCTTCCACATCAAAGGTTGGGGTATGTACCGATGAAGTGATGCCGCGCGCCTCGTTACGGGTACCTAAGCGGTAAAAACAGGCATCCGCGGCTTGCGAGTAGTAGGCAAAATCTTCCGCCGCCATCCAGATATCCAGATCGAGTACGTTCTCTTTGCCTAAGTAATCTTCGGCATGGCCGCGGGTTGCGGCGGTAAGCACTTCCTCGTTAATGAGGAATGGGTAACCGCGCATAATATTAAATTCGCAGCTACCACCCATCGCTTCGGCAATGCCCTCTGCCATTTTCTTGATCTTGATATGGGCCTCGCTGCGCCATTTCTCGTCCATTGTGCGGAAGGTGCCTTCGAGGTACACCTCGTTTGGTATTACATTGGTAGCGCCATTGGCGATTACCTTACCAAAGGATAGTACGGATGGGCTTTTAGGATCGGCAGACCGGCTTATAATAGTTTGCAGCGCGGTTAATATATGAGCGGTGATAATTACCGGGTCAACATTTTGCTGCGGCTGGGCACCGTGGCCGCCTTTACCGCGTACGGTAACATACAATTCATCTGTAGAGGCCATGTATTTTCCCGCGCGGAAACCTACCTTACCGGCATCTATCAGCGGCATTACGTGCTGGCCCAACACGGCCTGCGGTTTCGGGTTTTCCAATACGCCTTCTTTGATCATCAGGCTGGCACCGCCCGGCAGTTTTTCTTCAGCAGGCTGAAAGATCAGCTTTATCGTTCCGCCGAACTCGCTTTTCAGTTCGGTTAAGATCTTTGCAGTACCTAATAAGGATGAGGTATGTGCATCGTGCCCGCAGGCGTGCATCACACCGGGGTTTTGTGATTTATAAGACACATCGTTTGCTTCCAGTATGGGTAAAGCGTCCATATCGGCACGCAGGGCTACAACTCTATCTGAGGGCTTATCGCCTTTTATCAGTGCAACCAAACCGGTATCAGCCATTTTGTGGTACTCCAATCCCAGTTCTTCCAGTTTGTTAGCAACAAAAACAGAAGTTTGTACTTCATGAAAGGAAAGCTCGGGATGCGAGTGCAGGTGGCGGCGATTGGCTACCACATCGTTAAAAATAGCTGCTGAGAGTTGCTGGATCTTTTCCTTAATCATTATTGATGACTGTTTTAGGGGGATTAATTCTTTCTGATACGATGAACATGGCCGAGAAAGTAAATTGCAGTTGTGCTTTCATCTTCTCCGCTTCCAGTCTCGACCGGAAGTCGCCCGCCTTTACCTTAAAATTGGGTTCGTGGTAGCTGATATAGGTACGCATTTCGGGAAACTCACCGTTAAACCTTGCCTGCGCCGCATAGGCCGCATTTCGGTTTGAGCCGCTGTAGATCTGTAGCCGGTAGCCATAGTTAGATGTGTACACTCTGCTTCCAGTAGCAGAGCCTCCTCCGCCCCTGTTGAGCATAGCGCGTTTGGCTAACAGCGTATCAAACAACGCGTCGCGTATCACTACTACCTTGCCTTTGCTTTGTGCCGAAGCCGCTGCTGATAAAAGTATCAGCACAAAAAAAGAGCAAAATTTGATGAGGCTTAACTTAGCTTTATGATCAAATATTGCTCTTTTCATATTGTGTTTTATATCACTTGTCGTGCTGAGCTTGTCGAAGCATTAGCGTTTAAGTCTTCGACAAGCTCAGACTGACACATCCGGCCAGTACGCTTATCGGAGATTGCTTCGTCCCTCGCAATAACCCTGAGGTTTTTTCTTAAGCCCTCCATTTCAGGGGAGGGTTTGGGCGGGGCCTTAATTCTGCCCTACGCCGTGGCAATTTTTAAACTTTTTGCCGCTTCCGCATGGGCATGGGTCATTCCTGCCTATTTTCTGCTCTACCTTTACAGGTGTTGCTTTTTGCACTTCGCGGGTATCTTCCATCGGCATACCGTTAGCTTCGCCAACCAGTTCCGGTTTAGAGGTACGCATTTTCTTCAGATCGAGCTTAGGCTCGGGCTTCGCTTCGCGAACCTCCTCCGGCTCCTGCTGCACAGCTATACCACCGCGGAACAGGAAGCTCACCAGCTCTTTGTTCACGTTCGATAACATCTGGCGGAACAAATTAAAAGCTTCGAACTTATAAACCAACAGCGGGTCCTTTTGTTCGTAAACGGCATTTTGTACCGATTGTTTCAGCTCATCCATTTCGCGCAGGTGCTCTTTCCAGGCATCATCTATCAGGTAAAGGGTAACGTTCTTCTCGAAAGATTTAAACACCTCGGCACCTTTATTTTCTACCGCTTTTTTCAACGGCACAGCAACCTGTAAGCCATGCACGCCATCGCTAAATGGCACTACAATGTTCTCTACATATTGGCCACGGGTATCAAATACATCCTTTAATACCGGGTAAGCCTGCTGGGCTACCTGCTCAGATTTGCGTTTGTAAAATTCTATCACCTCGTTAAAGGTTTTATCAACCAAGGCATTTAGTGATGTAGCAGTAAATTGATCTTTTGTAGTATCCGGATCAACAGAGAATAAACGGATGATCTCCAGCTGGAAACCATCAAAGTTATTGGCTTCTTTGTATTCGGTAACCACATCTTCAATTACATCAAAAATGGTGTTATTCAAATCAACCTCAAGGCGCTCGCCAAACAAAGCGTTCTTACGTTTAGCGTAGATAACGGTACGTTGCGAGTTCATCACATCATCATACTCCAGCAAACGCTTACGGATACCAAAGTTGTTCTCTTCTACTTTCTTCTGCGCACGCTCGATAGATTTAGAGATCATCGAGTGCTGGATCACTTCACCTTCTTCGATACCCATACGCACCATCAGGTTAGAGATCCGTTCTGAACCGAATAAACGCATCAGGTTATCTTCTAACGACACAAAGAACTGAGAAGAACCCGGGTCACCCTGGCGACCGGCACGACCACGCAACTGCCTGTCTACACGGCGGCTTTCATGGCGCTCGGTACCTACAATGGCTAAACCGCCGGATGCCTGTACACCCGCACCTAATTTTATATCCGTACCACGGCCAGCCATGTTGGTAGCTATGGTAACAGTACCAGCCTGCCCGGCTTCAGCCACAATATCGGCTTCTTTCTGGTGCATTTTGGCGTTCAGTACATTATGTTTAATGCCGCGCAGCTTGAGCATACGGCTCAGTAATTCAGAAATTTCTACCGATGTGGTACCCACCAGTACCGGGCGGCCGGCCTTTGTAAGTTTTTCTATTTCTTCGGCAACAGCATTATATTTTTCGCGGATGGTACGGTAAACCAGATCCTGCATATCTGCACGGCTGGCTGGCGTATTTGTTGGGATCTCTATTACATCCAGCTTGTATATTTCCCAAAACTCACCAGCTTCGGTAACGGCAGTACCCGTCATACCGCAAAGCTTGTGGTACATCCTGAAATAGTTTTGCAGGGTAATGGTAGCAAACGTTTGGGTAGCATCTTCCACCTTCACGTTCTCTTTTGCCTCTATCGCCTGGTGTAAACCATCGCTGTAGCGGCGGCCATCTAAAACACGGCCGGTTTGCTCATCCACAATTTTCACCTTGCCGTCGTCCAGGATGTATTCGGTATCCTTTTCAAATAAGGTATAAGCTTTAAGTAACTGATTAACCGAGTGGATACGCTCCGATTTAATAGAAAAATCGCGCATCAGCTCATCCTTCTTAGCAATTTTTTCGTCGGCAGGCAGGTCAGATTTTTCGATATGAGCTATCTCGGTCCCTACATCAGGCATCACAAAGAAACTTGCATCCTCGCCCGAAGCGGTGATCAGTTCGATACCTTTTTCAGATAATTCAACCGAGTTGTTTTTCTCGTCAATGATGAAGAACAGTTCAGAATCTACCTTCGGCATATCCTTACCCTGGTCCTGCATGTAATGGTTCTCTGTTTTCAGCAATACAGACTTATTGCCGCCTTCGCTCAGGAATTTTATTAAGGCTTTGCTTTTGGGCAAGGCACGGTGCGCCCGAAATAAAGCTAAACCGCCTTCATCAACGCCGGTTTTGCCGTCATTCATCGCTTTCTTAGCTTCGTTCAATACAGTGTTCACATAAGCTTTCTGGGCGTTAACTAAACGCTCTATGCGTGGTTTCAATTCATAAAACTCATGCTCATCGCCACGCGGTATCGGGCCGGAGATGATCAACGGTGTACGCGCATCATCAATTAATACCGAATCCACCTCATCAACCATTGCGTAGTGTAGCTTGCGCTGAACCAGCTCTTCTGGGCTACGTGTCATATTGTCACGCAGGTAGTCAAAACCAAACTCGTTATTTGTGCCAAAGGTGATATCGGCCAGGTAAGCCTTGCGGCGTTCTTCCGAATTTGGCTCGTGTTTATCAATACAATCAACCGACAGGCCGTGGAACTCGTACAACGGACCCATCCACTCGCTATCGCGGCGTGCCAGGTAATCATTCACGGTTACAATATGCACACCTTGCCCGGCAAGCGCGTTAAGATAAGCAGGCAGCGTGGCTACCAGCGTTTTACCTTCACCTGTTGCCATCTCCGAAATCTTCCCCTGGTGCAATACAATACCGCCTATCAGCTGTACATCGTAATGTACCATGTTCCAGGTAACTTCATTACCTGCTGCAAGCCAGGTGCTGCTGTGGGTAGCTTTATCGCCCTTGATAACCACGTTGGTTTTTTTGGCGGCCAGTTCGCGGTCAAACGGGGTTGCTGTAACCTCTATGCTTGGATTCTCCGCTAAGCGTTTAGCGGTTTCTTTAACTACTGCAAACGCGGTAGGCAATATGTTTATCAGGATGTCTTCCAGTTCCTTATTGCGGTCTTTCTCCAGCTTATCTAATTGAGTATAAAGCTCAACCTTTTCGCTTACTTCCATATCCAGCTCGTTTTCGGTACGGTCCTTAATGGCCTGTATCTCGCTGTCGATGCCGGAAAGGCCGGTGGCAATGGTTTCTTTAAATTCTATGGTTTTAGCCCTAAGCTCGTCGTTGCTCAACTGACCAAGTTTGGCAAATTCAGCTTTAATTTTTTCAACTATAGGCTGTATGCTTTTTACATCCCGTTCTGATTTGCTTCCGAAAAGCTTACTAAAAAAGTCTAACATGTTGTTTATATATAGTACACCGGACTCAACAATTGCGCCAGTGCAATTTCAAAGTCATTTTGACAGGCAAAGGTAAGAAAATAGTAACAAGTAGCAGGTATCAAGTAGCAAGTATCAGGCATGGAGAGGTCATTTTTGCAGCACACAAAGCGCTTTTTTACGGGCGATAATCAATCTTGATACTTGATACTAAGTACTTGATACCAAAAAACTATCTTTGCCGCCATGAATATCCTGATCCTTGGTTCGGGCGGAAGGGAAAGTGCCTTCGCCTGGAAAATTGCCCAAAGCCCCAAATGCGAAAATCTTTTTATTGCTCCCGGCAATGCCGGTACCGGGCAATATGGCACCAATGTAGACCTTAAAGTGACCGATTTTGCCGGCATCAAAGCGTTTGCCTTAGCTAACGCAATAGATATGGTATTGGTTGGCCCCGAGGAACCTTTGGTAAAAGGTATTCACGATTTCTTTTTGGCGGATGCTGAAATACAGCATATCCCGGTAATAGGTCCGCAGCAGGAAGCCGCCCAACTGGAAGGCAGCAAAGATTTCAGCAAGGAATTTATGCAGCGCAATAACATCCCTACCGCTGCTTCAAAAACATTCACTAAAGACACTTTACAGGAAGGTTTTGATTACCTCGCTACAGCAGGCTTGCCTGTAGTTTTAAAAGCCGACGGCCTTGCAGCCGGAAAAGGCGTATTGATATGCCTTACTTTAGAAGAGGCCAAACTGGAATTGGCAGAAATGCTTACCGAAGCCAAATTTGGCGATGCCAGCTCCAAGGTGGTGATTGAACAATTTTTAACAGGTATCGAGCTTTCGGTTTTTGTAATGACCGATGGCACCAACTATAAAATACTGCCCGAAGCTAAAGATTACAAACGCATTGGCGAAGGCGATACCGGCCTCAATACCGGTGGCATGGGCTCTGTTTCCCCGGTGCATTTTGCCGATGCCGAATTTATGGCGAAGGTGGAGCAACGCGTCATCATCCCAACGGTGGAAGGATTAAAAAAAGAAGGCATTCCTTATAAAGGTTTTATTTTCATCGGCCTGATGAATACCCACGGCGAACCCTGGGTAATTGAATACAATTGCCGTATGGGCGACCCCGAAACCGAAAGCGTTATGCCACGCATCGAATCGGATTTTGTAGACTTGTTGGAAGGTGTAGCCGAAGGTAACCTAAACGAGAAAAACATCACCATCTCCGATAAAACAGCAGTAACCGTAGTTTGCGTTGCAGGCGGTTACCCCGGCGAATATTTAAAGAACAAAGCAATCAGCGGAATCGAGAATGTTCGCGGCTCGCATGTGTTCCACGCCGGCACCACCTTAAACGGCGAAGAAGTATTGGCTACCGGCGGGCGCGTTTTAGCCATCACCACTTTACAAGACGATATGTTCACCGCCCTGCAGCAAGCCACTGCCGATGCCGCACGAATCTACTACGATGGCGTGTACTTCAGGAAAGATATCGGGTTTGACCTTTTATAGTTAACTGGTTCAGTTGTTCATTAGTTCATTGGTGGGATAGTTAGGTATCCAAATTCCCGGAAATAAATAAAGCCATCCCGCAAGAGATGGCTTTATTGTTATACAAGCCCAATGAACTACTGAACAGAAAACAGCTCCGCCAGTTTATCATTCAAATCGTCCCCTCTTAGGTTTTTAGCGATGATCTTACCGTTGGGGTCTATCAAAAAGTTTTGGGGGATGCCTTTTACGCCATACATCACGGCTGCTTTGCCGGCCCAAAATTTAAGGTCGGATACTTGTGTCCAGGCCAGGCCATCTTTATGGATAGCTGCCAGCCAGGCTTTTTTCGCGGTCGGTTTATCTAACGACACACCTACGATGGTGAAATTCTTGCCTTTATATTGGTTGTATGCTTTTACCACATTAGGGTTTTCGGCACGGCAAGGTCCACACCACGATGCCCAAAAATCTATCAGCACATACTTGCCCCTAAACGACGACAGGGCTACCACTTTACCGGCAGTATCTGCTTCGGCAAACTCTGGTGCAGTGGCGCCAAGGGCAACAGCTTGCAACTTTGGCAACAGATCGGCAAAGGCCTTACCGCCTTCAGATGCTTTAACAGGTGCGGTAAGCGACTGATACAAGGGCGAGATATCTGCATAATCTGCACCGTATGCGTATGATCTCAAAGCAGTCAGGCTTACGTACGAATCCGGATGATCCTGTATAAATTGCTTATTAATGGCCTTCCATTGGTTGCCCAACAACTTCTCCTGCACTTTGGCCTGTTTAATAAAAGCCTCCGATTTTGCCGAATCGCCGGCTGCTTTTTCTTTGGCGTCCATGGCATCGTAACCATCATCCACGGCTTTAAAAGCCGCCTGAAATAAATTGTTCTCCTGGTTGGTTTTCGGCCCGTCAACTTTGGCGTTCTTCAAAAGATCGCCTGTTGTAACCTTTATCACACCCGGTTCGAGGTAAATCGAATGGGAATCTTCGGCTGCATCTATGCCTGAGGCTTTAGGGTTAAACCAAAGCCTTGCGCTGGTTGGGCTGGTGCCGGCATCGCCTTTAAAAGTGAATTTTCCGTCTTTTAAGGTAACCGAGTCGCTGATGGTTTTGCCGTCTCTTTTGTATTGCAAATAAACCTTGGCCGGATTATTTAGCATGCCCACGTTGCCTTGTATGGTATATTTAGTATCCTGTGCAAAAAGCAATGCCGGGAAAAATGCGATTGCACTCAGTGCTATTTTTTTCATGATGATGTTAAACGTACCTTCTAAAAATTCGTATCACTTATATTTTCCCCAGCAACTCTTGCAGTTTATCATCCAGTGCGTCGCCTCTCAGGTTTTTTGCTACTATTTTCCCTTGTGGGTCTATCAGGAAGTTTTGAGGGATGGCGTGTACCCCGTATAAGGTAGCTGCCATGTTGTTCCAGAATTTAAGGTCGGATACTTGCGTCCACTCCAGGCCATCGCTTTTAATGGCTGCGAGCCAGGCATCTTTAGCGGTTTCCTTATCGAGCGAAACGCCTAATATGGTAAAGTTTTTGCCTTTGTACTTCTGATAAGTACGCACCACGTTAGGGTTTTCCTGGCGACAAGGACCACACCACGATGCCCAAAAATCAATCAGTACATACTTACCTCTAAAAGATGATAACTGCACAGCCTTGCCGTTCACATCGTTCTGTATAAAATCGGGCGCTATGGAACCGATAGCGGTTATCTTCAAATTATCAAGCGAATAACGCAGTTGCCTGCCCTGGTCGGAGTTTTTCAACTCTTCGGATAGGGAATTAAATATAGGTTCCACCTCTGCCACATCCGGTGAGGGACCGCTTACGCTGGTTAAAGCCAATAAGCTCAGGTAGCTATCCGGGTTGGAGGATATAAAGGTCTTCAGCATGGACCGTTGCTCATCTTGCAGGGCCTTGTACTTGGCCGTCATGCTGTTTTGAAACGCGGCTGATTGCTGCTGCACCGGCGTTGCTGCCTGCGCTTCCATTGATATGGCCCGCGCTTTTTCAACGATGGGTTTTAGCGCAGCTTTTAACCTGGCATCATCGTCGTTTACTTTGGAACCTGTAATTTTTGCCTGTTTAAGCGAATCGGCAGATGTTATGTTAACGGTTCCTTTTTCAACATACAAACCCAGGTAGTCGGTTGCTTTTGATGGCCCCGTGCTTTCGTTAAAGTTTTGCGATACAAATTTATTAAACCCAACACCTTTCGAATCGATAAACAGGGTTGCATTAACTGGGTTCGTGATGGTACCGGTAAAAGTAAACTCGCCGTTTACAATAGCGGCCGAATCGGTAACCGTGTTAGCGCCTAAACGGTAGGCCAAAAATGCTTGCGCAGGTTTATCATACTTGCCAACCTTTGCTTTTATGGTAAATGGTTGTGCATTTTGTGCAAATGCCAGCGCTGGTAAAAAGGCCAGCAGGTATAAAAAAGATCTCTTCATTTATTACAATAGTAAGTTTACATAACGGCAAAAAGGGTAATGAATTGCCAATCAATTCAATTTTTGGAAAGTACGCCACCAAAGGTCGGGCATTTCGCCGGAGCGGGCGGTCTTATAATCCTCGTACCTGCAGGGCACTAAATGGTAGCGCTCGTTCTTAGAGCCACCTGTTGGGTAGGGTACCTGCATCCACCAGCGATCGCTTTTTTTGCTTTTCACAAACACCAGTTCGTGCTCTTCATGCTTCAGGCTGGTTTTATAAATAAGGTATTGCGATTTTGGATTGAGCGGAAAATCTTTTTTGCGGTTGTAAAAACCATCAACAAAACACCAGATCATTTGCGACAGCAGCATGGCGGTTTGCCCGTTATTATCGTACGCCGGGTTAAATTCGTAAAAGCCTATGGAGGTAAGCTTATCGTTCATGCCGGCATAGCGGCATACCTGGCAGGCATCCTCGCCATAAAACCCATTTGGCTTGGCGTTAGCGTTGCCCACCGCGTCTGACGAGCGGATAGCACCCATATCAAAGCTCACCATATTAGCATTACGGATCACCGGCTCGGTAACGGCTATATTGCCGGTAAGTTCGCCAAGGCGGTGCACATCAAAATAAAGCTTATTCATCACCCGTAAACTCTCCTGGCTGGTAAAATAGGTTTGGTAGCCCAGGTTGCTAAAGTTGAACAGGTAATTAGGTTCGTGCAGGAAGATCTTGTTTAGATAGGCTATCGAATTGGTTTCGATACTGTCGCCAAAGCCATCATCATCCAGGTCGAAATGTGAATCAACCACCAGCACATCTACCTTTTGCTCCAGGTTTTCGTACCCCAGGTACTGGGCGTAGCTAAGGTCCTGCCCGCCGCCGATGATAACAGGCACAATGTCCTTTTTTATCAGTTCCTCTACCACGGTTTTTAGCGCGAAGTAAGTGTCGGTAACTTTGTCGCCGCGTTTAATGTTGCCGAGGTCTACTATTTTGGTGGCGTAACCACCCTCGTTTAGCTGGTATAATTTCTCGCGCACGTAATCTGGCCCTAAAGCGCAGCCCGGGTTGTTAATGGCGTTACGGTCTTCCATCACACCGATGATGGCGATATCGATCTTTTGTTCCAGATCTGGAAAGGCAACCGAGTGATGGTCTATCCTGTCGCCCAGCTGGCTGGTATAAAACCCATCTTTAGGTATTATTTTTTTAAGATCGATAGGGGTAAAAAAATCGGCTAAAGACATTGTTTAATTTGAAAATGGGCTGATTTGAAGATTTGAAAATTCAATTTGAAGTTTAACTGATTTGAAAATGTTAATACTCAAAATGCAAATATAACTCATCTGCAAATACTCTTGCACACTTTTTCATCTTCAAATTTTCAAATCGGAAGCTGTTTTTCCGCTCATTTACATTTTCAAATTAACTCATCTTCAAATTTTCAAATTACTTTTTCGCACTTTTACATTTTCAAATCAGCTCATATTCAAATTTTCAAATTAAAATGATTCTTGTTACTGGTGCAACAGGTTTTTTAGGGGCCGAACTGGCGAAGGAGCTTATCCTGCGTGGCAATACTATCCGTTGCACTAAGCGCGATACATCCACTATTCCCGAAATTTTGCTGCCCTACCCGGCAAAAATAGAATGGGTAGATGCCGACCTGATGGACAGCTTTGCTTTGGAAGCAGCACTGGATGGTGTTACACAAGTTTATAACTGCGCAGCATGGGTATCTTTAAAAGCCGCTGATAAAGCCCCGATGATCCGTACCAATGTAACCGGCACCGGCTACCTGGTTGACCTGTGTACTGAAAAAGGTATCCGCATGGTGCATACCAGTTCGGTAGCGGCTGTTGGGGAAGCGAAACCCGGCGAACTGATTACCGAAAACAATCATCTGGATCCATCTCTGGAAAGCGACGGTTACGCCATATCAAAACTGGAGAGTGAAATGGAAGTTTGGCGCGGTATTGCCGAGGGCCTCGATGCCGTTATTGTGAACCCTACCATCATCATTGGCCCCAGCGCGGGTGTTGAAGGCAGCGGGCAGATCTTCGAGACCGTGCGCAAAGGCCTAAAATTCTACACCAAAGGCACCATCGGTTTTGTAGATGTGCAGGACGTTGCCAAATGCATGATCGCTTTAATGGAAAGCGGCATCAGCGCCGAACGCTACATCATTAATGCAGAAAACCGGCCTTACCAACAAATATTTACCGAGATAGCCGATAAGCTTGGCAAACCCGCTCCTGCAAAGCTGGCACAACCCTGGATGATGGAACTGGCCTGGCGCGGCGCATCTGTATGGAGCACTTTAACCGGCAACAGCCCGGCCATTGATAAAACCAGCGCCCGTGCCGCATCAGTAATTCGCGAGTTTGATAACAGCAAAATAAAAAAAGCTATTGGTTTTGAATTTAGGCCGTTGAGCGAAACGATTGCAGAGGTGTGCCAAGTGCTGACGCAGTAAACCTTATGGTCAGAATGGCTTTTAAATTTTCGGCTAAAGCCAGTATTGACTAGCTAATCCGTTGGCTAAGCCAACGGCAATAAATGGGACCAACCTCGCGCAGCTATTATTGCCTTTCCTTTAAGGGACGGACGGGAAAAGAAGCCTTCCGGCTTTAGCCAAAAAACTTCCCTTGCTATGAATCAGCTACAAATCCTCTCTCAACTTCAGCAATACCACATTCTCCACATGCTGGGTATGTGGGAACATATCCACCGGCTGAATTTTCACCGTGTCGTATTTCTCCTTTAATACCAGCAGGTCGCGGGCCTGTGTGGCGGCGTTGCAGCTTACATAAACAATCTTTGGCGCTTCAATTTCCATCAGGCGGGCAACTACATCAGCGTGCATGCCGGCGCGTGGCGGGTCGGTGATGATCACATCGGGTTTGCCATGCTCGGCCATAAAATCGGCTACCAGCACATCTTTCATATCGCCTGCAAAGAATTTGGTATTGGTAATATTGTTGATCTGCGAATTCACCTTGGCATCGTCTATGGCAGTTGGTACATACTCCACCCCTACAACTTGGCGCACCTGGTCGGCAATAAAGTTAGCGATGGTGCCTGCGCCGGTGTATAGATCGTAAACCAGTTCATCGCCTTTAAATTGGGCGAAATCGCGGGTTATCTCGTAAAGTTTTAACGCTTGGATCGAATTGGTTTGATAAAAGGATTTTGGGCCAACCCTAAAACGGATCACTTTCCCATGCCCGTTTGCCATTTCCTCGTGGATGTATTCCGGGCCTCTCCAGCTCATTACTTCCTGGTCGAAAATGGTATCGTTCATTTTGGTATTGAGGATATACAGTAGTGAGGTTACCTGTGGGAAGTTGGCATCCACAAAACTCATTAGCTTATTCACCTGCTCTTCATCCGCGTGAGCGAAAACCACGATCACCATAATTTCGCCGGTAGAGGAGGTACGGATGATGAGGTTACGCAAAGCGCCGGTATGCTGGCGTACATCGTAATAACTGATGCCCTGCTCTTTGGCGTATTGATTAATGCTGTTGCGCAGATCGTTTGATGGCCCTGCCTGTAAATAGCAATGGTTAATATTCAGGATCTTATCAAACCTGCCGGGGATGTGGAAACCGAGGGCGTTCATATCCAGTGTTTCGTCCTCGCGATTCTCGCCATCGTACAGCCAGCGTTTGTTAGAAAAAGTATACTCCAGTTTGTTGCGATAGTAGCGATCGGCAGGCGATGGCACAATAGCATCCATGTGCTCCACCTCTATTTTGGCAATGCGGGTAAGCGCATCATGTACGGCTTTCTGCTTGAATTTTAGCTGTGCATCGTAGGTCATGTGCTGCCATTTACAGCCCCCGCAGGTGCCAAAATGCTCGCAGAAGGCTTCGGTGCGGTGTTCTGATGGCTGGATTAGGCGGGTGATCTTGCCTTCGCCAAAATTCTTTTTGCTGCGGTAAACCTCGATATCGGCAATATCGCCCGGGACGGCTTTTTCGATAAACAAAACAAAATCATCTGCTTTGCCTACACCTTTGCCTTCTTCGGCTATATCAATTACCGTTACGTTCTCAAAAACTTTATTTACCCGTGGTTTACCAGATCTGCCCATAAGGATGCAAAGGTAAACGAAATAATTATTTTACGAATTAAGCTTCGCAAGTACAAATGACGCTTTAGTATTGCCGTTGGCTTTAATATTTAATCAGAAAAAAATGGTTTCTCTCAGGTCTTGCAAGCTATAGGCCCTTTCTTTCGTTTTCCTTTTAAAGTTAAATTGAGGATTTTCGCAAACAGGAACTATCAGCGCAAGATATACACTATCGCCTCTGCATTTGGTAATAATGGATTCGCCTTCAGTGTCGTAAGTCCCGAGGAATTTTCTAAAGTTAGTAGAGTCTGTAAGGTAAACCGAGTTAAGGTCTGTAGCCATAAAACTTTGTAAAACAAGGTAATACTCCCGATATAACCGTACAGGGCAGCCTTTATCGCCATTGTAATGATTAACGCTGACTGTTAAAAGATGACGCGACCTGCTCCAGGGACTACAACTGCGGTACCCGCAAAATAATAGCAGCAAAACAACTGCTAATGCCAAGCAAAAATTTTTCATAATGATTTTTAGGGGCTGCCGAATACAATCTTCTGCCCGAAACAAGAACCGGAAATTGCCTTTTTACAGCTTTCCCTACAAAAATATGCTCAATAACTTATCAAAGTAAACCTCGATAGTGATGTCCTCTATCTCAAATTGCTCATCAATAAGTTCCGAAAATTCAATTAATTCCTCACTCATGGCGGTAAATTTTACTATGCAAACATAGTATTATTATACCAAAAACCAAAACGGTATTTTGTTTTTATCTTATCTTCATTCCCATGATACGTGCTTTTGCTCTTTTTCGGTTATCATTTTTATGGTTTTACGGTACTTATATATCATCTTTCTGGTAAAGGAATTAAAGGTATTGCCTCCGGCTTTAAATAGCGTGCGGTGTGCAAACCATACCAGGCAGGATGTTAAAAAGAAGAACGCCTTATAAACAAAGTTTCGGCAGGCTTTAGCGGAGTCGGACTTGCCCTCGTAGATCATCGCCAGCCGCTCGGTTTGGAATGTAATGTGATAGGCTTCGTCGATCAATATATCGGTGCAGATGGCTTGTAAAAGTTCGCAATCCGTGGCATCTTTCAATGCCTGATAAAAAATTTGCGCAGTGCTTTCTACCACAATTACAGCCACCGTCCATATTTCCATATTGGTATTGTAGTACCTTACTTTTCTGAACAGGGTGTCGCCCCAGTCCTTTTTAATACGCGTTTGCCCGATGCCATCAATATACCGGCCCAGGTTGTTTCCGTGTTTTTGCTCTTCCTTTATAAAAAGCTCAACAGCTTCCACGTAGTCCGGGTCGCCTATTTTGTTGGCGTATTTGGTTGATGCGGCTATTAAATGCGCCCCTTCCGAGGTTTCGCCCAACTGCCAGGCCTGTAGCGATTGTAATATAATTTTCACTTCATCGGCGGTTAGCGAGGGAAATAAATTCCAGTCGATGCGTATTTCGCGGGCATTTGCCTTGAAATGCTTTATCCAATAATTGCTTGTGTGCATGTTGATTTAGTCTTAAATCCGCCGCATGCATACTGACATGCGACGGAGTATGAAGTGAACAGGTTTAGGTGAATATTTTAGTGGCTATCCCAATTGATCTTCCTGGAGAAATACATCAGCGCTGCCACAATAATAAACAAGGCAATACCACCTACTAACAAAGAGTATTCTTCTAACTGTATGATAATGAAAATGAAGCCGTAAAATATTGTGAGGATAAAGGCAAACAGAGCTGCTGCAGCTTTATTATGCAACAATGAAGCCGTGAAAAAAGAGATGAGCGCTATAGTCGCCGTTGATGAAATGAGGTAAGCATAATTGTAACCAACCTGCTCTGCAAAAGAAAGCAAAAGGGTGTAGTACACAATCATGGCCGCGCCTATCAGCGTATAATTAAACAGGTGAATGGGTTGCCTGCGTATCAACTCTGTTAAAAACAGGGAGACAAAAGTAAGCAGAATAATGAGCGTAGCGTACTTGTTAGTGCGCGTCACTTTTCGGTATTCGTCTACAGGCTGTTGCAACCGTACACCAAAGGTTGCTTCGGCTATAGCCTTTGAGTTGCTCAGTATGGTATTATCGTTTAGCCATTGCTGCGGAAACGGCCTGTTATAGTAAAGCATGTGCCATTTTGCACCAGAACCATCTGCCGTAGTGTCTCGCGTATCCGGCAGGTAGCGTCCATTATACCGCGGGGTTTTCCAGTCGCTTATAAACTGCACGTCGGTAGTTTTACCAATGTGTAGGAAATTAATGTCGTTACTCCCCTTCAGGTCGAGATCATAATTAAATGCTATAATCCCGGTAGCAGGCAAAGCAAAATTTACCTGAAGCGATTGTTCAAAAGGGTTTATGTCTCCAGACGCCGGCTCCGGGGTATAATTTTGTCCTTGTATTTTCACTGAAGGGTTGTTCAGAAGCCCTTTAATATCAGATATGCTGAATAACAGGCGCGCCTTATCGTACATCACCTGCCCGGGCGCTATTCCCAATTTAACCAGGTTGGGCTGGGCAAAATTGCCTTGCACACCTACCTTAGAAGTGTACACCGTAACATCAAAAACCCCTTGTTTGAACAATTGCGTTTTTAGGTTTGCTTTAATGTGTACGTCATCGGGCAGCAGATAAATATACCCTACCGTGCTGTTAGCCGCCATCGGCTGTTTGTGATAAGGTATCATCAACACCGGCCCCTGTATTAACTGGCTGCCCGACCAGCTATCAGACACCTGTGTGCCTATCTTCGACTGGCTTTCCTGGCGTTCGTCTATCAGTCCCTGGATCCATGACGATGGAACAAGCAGCGCCAGGATAATTAAGGTGATTACGGTTAATTTTACTAAAATGGAACCCTGGTACCATTTTTTAGGTTGTTGTGGGATTTGGTCTATCATATTTTTTATTTAAAAGTTCTTTGTATTTCAAAGTTAATACACTTAAATAAACCGCTTTGGATTTGAAGCGGTCATATTAATATATAAAGTACTTTGAATAACAAAGTAAACAAATAGAATTCATCATTCCAAATATTTCGCTAAAAAAATCAAACGAGTATCGCGGCCTTCACCAAATAAGGCAGGATCTCTTTTTGGAAAGATACAAAATTCTTGCGTACGTCGGCATCACTTACCGAGGTAAAGGCAAAGCTAAATACGATGCTTTTGCTGCACTTAATTAAAAAACGCAGGCGTTGCTGGTAGGTTTCGTGCTTGCGGATGCCTGCCAGTTGGGTAAAACTCATTACCAGCAGTTCCTCCAGTTCGTTAGAAAGGTTCTTTAAAAAATCCTGGGAGTTGGTGCTTTCACGGATAAAATCCCAGCCTATAAATTCGTTGCAAACGGTGTAAGAGAGGCGGCAGGTTTTCATGATGAGGTTATTGAGGTGGGCCTCTTCATCCAGTTCGGGTACGTTGGTGTTTATCAGTTCGTCAACACTCAACTTAATATAGTCCATCAGCAGTACGTGCAAAATGGCTTCTTTACTCTCAAAATACTTATAAATAGTGGCCTTGGCTATCTTGGCGCGCTTGGCTATTTCGTTTACGCTTGTTTTATGGTAACCGAATTTGCGGAACAGATCCTGCGCTGCCCGCTTAATACTATCTTTAATTTTATCGGCTTCCATTCATCAGTTTGACACAAATATCTCAAAATTACTCACATTTACGGTATAAGCCCTCAGCGATTTTACGGCAGGTGCCTTTACGGGGCTACCGTCTGATAGCGAGAACTTTGCACCGCTGCATGGGTCGGTAGCGGTAAAGCCTGTTGCATCGGGGCTAATCGCGCATAGTTTTTCGGGCTGATAGCTGCTGCACCTGTCGTAACAGGAGTAGGTACCATCGGCCTGGCGATAAAGCAATAACCCGGCCACACCGTAACCCGAAATAACTACCGAACCGCCCGCGCTATTGAGTGCCGCCAACCGCGGATCGGTTTTAGATGCCCTGAAATTTACAGGCACACTGGGCACTACACCTTCAATTTTCCCGCATGACATAAATGTTAATACAGCAAAAATGATGATAAGTGCATTCCTCATATAATCTCTGATTGAAACTGTTTTAAGAAACGAACGT
This sequence comes from Mucilaginibacter gilvus, assembly GCF_004054195.1. Lineage (GTDB taxonomy): Bacteria > Bacteroidota > Bacteroidia > Sphingobacteriales > Sphingobacteriaceae > Mucilaginibacter > Mucilaginibacter gilvus. The sequence goes on from NZ_SBIW01000002.1 coordinate 427,753, forward strand.
CGTTCTCAGAGAATAAACGCAGATCGCGTATCACATATTTCAGGTTGGCAATTCTTTCCATCCCCATACCAAAGGCAAAGCCCGTATATTTTTTGCTGTCGATGCCGCAATTTTCCAAAACGTTCGGGTCAACCATACCGCAGCCCAATATCTCTACCCAACCGCTGTACTTGCACATGTTACAGCCACTGCCCTTACAAATGGTACAAGAAATATCCATCTCTGCAGATGGTTCAGTGAAGGGGAAATATGAAGGACGGAACCTAACCTTGGTACCCTCGCCGTAAAGCTCCTGCACAAAGTGGTAAAGTGTTTGCTTCAAATCTGAGAAGCTCACATTCTCATCAACATATAAACCTTCTACCTGGTGAAAAAAGCAATGCGCGCGGGCAGAGATGGCCTCGTTGCGATAAACACGGCCCGGCATAATGGCGCGGAACGGGGGTTTACCGTTCTCCATCATCCGTACCTGTACCGATGAAGTATGCGTACGCAAAGCAATATCGCCCTGCTCTTTATCACCTTTGCGGATAAAGAAGGTGTCCTGCATATCGCGCGCCGGGTGCTCCTCAGGGAAGTTCAGTGCCGAGAAGTTATGCCAGTCGTCTTCAATCTCCGGGCCTTCGGCAACCACGAAACCTAAACGTTTAAATATATCGATGATCTCGTTACGTACCAGCGATAAGGGGTGGCGCGAACCTATTTCCAGCCCATCGCCGGGAAGGGTTAAATCGATTTCGGATTTCGGATTTGCAATTTCGGAAGTGAGAGATTCCTTTATTTCTTCGTAACGCGCTTCTGTGAGTTGCTTAAACTGGTTCAGCACTTTACCAAAGGTGCGTTTCTCGTCGGCACTAACGGTTTTGAATTGCTCAAAAAGGTCTTTAATAATACCCTTTGTACCTAAAAATTTTATACGAAATGCTTCCAGTTCATCGGCCTTGGCAGCAGTAAATGCCTTTATCTCGTCGGTATATTGGTCTATTTTTGATTGCATTATAGTATTGTTCTTAAAAATTGTTCGGCAGTTAATACCGGGATATCGAATTTCTTGTAATGTTTGATATTGCGGCTGATGATCAAATCGCATTCGGTTTTTTTTGCTATCTGATATTGAACTGTATCCTCAAAATCTATATGCTCGGTCTTTAATGCCGAAACAATATCTTGTTCATCAAATGGCAAAACCGTTATAATTTGTGCTAAAACTGTCACTTGTTGCTTTGCAATTGTTTTCGAGAATGTTTTTGTCACCATGTAATGAACATTCGCCATTATTAAAGACGACGTACATAGCTCTTTGGGTTTTTCAGAACCAAGGCCTAATAACACCTGTGCACTTTTCAAAAACGGTTCCCGGGTTAATAGAACATCGAGGAATATGTCGCTATCAATAAATACTTTTTTATAGCCCATGCTTTTCTTTCAGATACTCATATTTTACATCCCAAATATTCACATCATCAGGATATTTTCCTTTTAAAATACCTGTTAAAGCCTGAATTTCAGCCGAAACCTCCATTTCTTTTAACCTTTTTAAAAACGGATCTTCGGGTATAGCTTCATCTTCCTCAATGGCTTTACTTAGTAATTCGGCAAATATTTTAGATAAACTTTTGCGACGTTTAGACGCATAATGCCTGGCCTTAGATATGACTTCCGGTTCGATGCTTAATGTTAATTTCGTTGTTGCCATAACATTTTATTTATACGTACAAATGTAAAAAACTTATACGTAACATTTATTTAATCACCGCTAATCCCTTACCAACCTTGGTAAAGGCAGCGATGGCTTTATCCAAATGCCCTTTATCGTGAGCGGCAGAGATCTGTACGCGGATGCGTGCTTTACCTTGTGGTACTACCGGGTAGTAAAAGCCAATTACGTAAATACCTTCTTCCAACATCTTAGCGGCAAATTCCTGTGCAAGCTTGGCATCGTAAAGCATTACGGGGACTATAGGATGCACGCCCGGTTTAATATCGAACCCTGCAGCGGTCATTTTCTCGCGGAAGTATTGGGTGTTGGTTTCCAGTTTATCACGCAGGTCGGTGGTTTCGCTCAGCATATCCAATACGGCTATTGAAGCTCCGGTAATGGCCGGTGCAAGTGTGTTGCTAAACAAATATGGGCGCGAACGCTGGCGCAGCATATCAATGATCTCTTTACGGCCAGATGTAAACCCGCCCGACGCACCACCCAATGCTTTACCTAATGTACCGGTAATGATATCTATCTTACCCATTACGTTATGGTGCTCGTGCGTACCGCGGCCGGTTTTGCCCATAAAACCACTGCAATGGCTCTCATCTATCATTACCAAAGCGTTGTATCGCTCGGCTAAAACGCAAATTTTATCAAGCTGGGCTATGGTTCCATCCATGGAGAATGCCCCATCAGTAACGATGATACGGTGGCGAAGATCTTGTGTAGCTTTCAGCTTTTCTTCCAGATCGGCCATATCATCGTGCTTATAGCGCTGGCGCTGGGCCTTGCATAAACGCACACCGTCAATAATGGAAGCGTGGTTCAGTTCATCCGAAATAATAGCATCCTGATCATTAAATAAGGGCTCGAATACGCCGCCATTGGCATCAAAAGCTGCCGCGTAAAGGATGGTATCTTCGGTGCCTAAAAAATCGGCTATTTTTTGCTCAAGTTCTTTATGTATATCCTGCGTACCGCAAATAAACCTAACAGACGACAAGCCATAACCATGGGTATCCATAGCAGCCTTGGCTGCATCAATCACTTTTTGGTTGCCAGACAGGCCCAGGTAATTATTGGCGCAAAAGTTTATCACCTCTTTACCACCCTGCACGGTAATATCCGCGCCCTGCGGCGATGTAATTATTCTTTCTCGTTTATATAGCCCGGCTTCTTCTATACCGGCAAGTTCCTGCTGTAAAACGGGCTGCAATGTTTTATACATAATATAGCTATTAAGGCTGCAAAATTAAACATTAACCCCAAATGAACGCTTACCTGCAACATTTTTAATATATTACAGCAGTAAACAAACATTTTGGCATAATTAATATTAATTGTAAAACCATGAAAAGATATTTACCCCTCCTTGTTTTTTTACTCACTACAATTGGCGCCTCTGCACAGCAATATATCCTGTCGGGTAAAATTACCGGGCAAAAAAACGAGCCTGTGCCTTTTGCGTCTGTTTATATCCGCAGTTCTACGTATGGCACCACGGCTAACGAGGAAGGTATTTACCATTTTAAACTTAGCCCTGGCACCTACAATGTGGTTTACCGCTTGGCAGGCTATACGGTTCTATCAGAAACCATTACCATCGTTGATCATGATGAGGTTCACAATATCCAATTAGTAGACGAAGAGTTTAAGTTTAGCCAGGTATCCGACAAGTGGAGGCGAAACCAAGACCCCGGCGATACCATCATGCGCATGCTGCTCCAAAAACGCGAAGCGCATTTAAAAGAGCTTAAGAGCTACTCCTGCGCGGTTTATATTAAAGGCGTGCAAAAGCTGTTAAGCACCCCAAAATCTTTACGCAGCGAAGCGGTTACCCGCGCGCTTGACCTCGACTCGCTGGGGCGCGGCATATTGTATCAGTCCGAATCGTTATCAACCTTTAACTACCAATCGCCCGATAAAGTTCGCGAGATCACCATCGCCTCAAAAAGCGCGGGTATTAATACGGCATTTGGCTACAATAAAGCATCAGACCTGCAGGTTAATTTTTACAATAATGTTTTCACTATCCCAGGTTTAAGTACGCGTGGTTATGTGTCACCCGTGGCATCAAACGCTTTTACTTTCTACCGTTATCAGCTTGTGGGCAGCACCGTTCAGAACGGGCAAACCATATACAAAATACAGGTTATTCCTAAACGTGAATACGGGCAATATTTTACCGGCAGCATTTATATTGTGGAGGGCGAATGGCGAATTTACAGTGTAGACCTGATGCTTAAAGGTAAATCCAATTCGCTTAACCTGGTTGATACCTTGCAGGTGCGGCAGCAATATATCCCTATTACCGATAGCGTTTGGATGCCGGTTTCTGTACTGTTCAACTTCAAGGGCTCTGTTTTAGGCTTTAAATTTGGGGGATATTACCAAGGTATATATAACAATTACAAATTAAACCCAAGCTTTCCAGCTAACTACTTCACCGGTGAAATACTACGGGTAGACACCGCCGCGAATATTAAAACGTCAAATTATTGGGCTGCTAACCGCCCCGTGCCACTAACCCCTCTGGAAACGCGCGACTATCAGAAAAAAGACAGCGTTGCCGCCTACCACAAAACCGAGGCATACCTGGATACTTTGCAGCATAGGAAAAACGGGATAAATTACCCTGGGTATTTGATCTTTGGGTACAGCGCAAGCGACCGGACTGAGAAGGACTCGCTGTATATCTTCCCTTTTTTACAGACTTTTTATTACAACACGGTAGAAGGTTTTGGTATAAATGCCAAAGTGCGTTACACTCGCATTATTGATGATTTCCATTCGCTGGCTATTACGCCCGCTGTGCGGTATGGTTTCTCCAATAAATTATTCAGCGCCAATATACTTACCGAGTACAAAAACGACCCTTTCCACAATGCCAAGTTTTGGGTGAATTTTGGCAGCGATGTGCTCGACCTGAACAATGTAGGCACCCGTTCACTCTATTTTAATACGCTGAGTACTATCCTTAGCGAAAACAACTATGTAAAATATTACCGGTCGCAATACGGAGGCTTTGGTTACCAGCGCGAAGTTGCCAACGGCGTATTGTGGAGCGCAAGCCTAAGCTATTCGGGCCGCCGCCAGCTTTACAATACCAACTTAGGGCATTTAGTTGATGTAAAAGACAAGGAGTTTACCTCCAATAACCCATTGGCCCCGGCCGGCACCCCGCCCAACGACCAGTCCTTTTTATTCCCAACACATCAGGCGTTATCGTTTACAACTGCTGCAACATTTACGTTCGATCAGCAATATATTACACGCCCAACCGGTAAGTTCAACCTGCCATCCCAGTACCCAACGCTTACAGTTACTTACAAAAAGGGATTCAATAACATACTGGGCTCTGATGTGAATTATGATTTTGCATCCGCGGATATTTCGCAATACAATATTCGTATCGGCCTGTCTGGTTATTCTTCATTTAAGCTTACCGGCGGCGGTTACTTCAATAATAAGAAACTGTACTTTATGGATTACTACCACTATTTAGGTAACCAGGGTACCACTTTCGATCCTACCTACATTGGCAGTTTCCACTTCCTTCCGTTTTATACTTATAGCACCAACGGCGGCTTTTTAGAGGCTCACTACCAGCATAACTTTGCAGGTTCGTTGTTAAATAAAGTCCCTTACCTGCGCCGTTTAAAACTGGAAGAAGTAATAGGTGCCAACTTTTTAACCACCAAAGGCAACCCCAATTACCACGAATTTTATGTAGGCGTGCAGCGCCTCATCTTCCGGGTGGATTATGGTATCTCCTACGCCGGCAACAAAAAGTACCTGCAGGGATTCAGGATATTTTATGGTATAAGGTAACCCAAGTGTTCCACTTTTGCACGTGGAACACTTATTTTTAATTTACCATTGACTGTCAGCATTTTACATTTTTTCATGAAACACTTTGGAACACCCCCGTTCTTTAGATAACACTTGTAAATTATTTGCCATCAATTATTTATTAAAAATCGTAAAATATTGTGGAACACCACTTGTAAAACACTTTGTTTTGCGATTAAAGCTTCCGGCACCATTGTAGCAATGTTCGCGACAGTATAAATGTAGATGCTACTCCTTAACCTTTTCCCTTTCCGCCCAAATCCGTATCTTTGCACCTCATTTAACACTGTTTGCAGCAGTATCAATGGTTTATGGCAAAATACAACACACTACTATACTATTGTTATTCCACAATAGCCGATGCGGAGCAATTTGCTGCCGATCACTTAAAATTCTGTAAAAGTTTAGCGTTAACAGGCCGCATTATTGTTGCCGAAGAGGGTTTGAACGGTACCGTTTCAGGCTCTGCCGAATCTTGCAGAACCTATATGGATACCCTGCACGCTGATGAGCGATTCGCCGGTATCGATTTTAAAATTGATGCGGTGGACGAGCCGTCGTTTGTGAAAATGCACTGCCGGTATAAATCGGAGATCGTACACTCGGGCCTGCGCGACCCTCATATGATCAACCCCCAAAAACAAACCGGCAAACACCTGGAGCCTGCGGAGTTTTTGGCGATGAAAGACCGCGACGATGTGGTGGTGCTTGATGTACGCTCCAACTACGAGCACAACCTCGGCAAATTTAAAAATGCGGTTACGCTGGATATCGAGAACTTCCGCGATTTCCCGGCCATGATAAACGAACTGGCGCAGTATAAAGATAAAAAGATCCTCACCTATTGTACCGGCGGCATAAAATGCGAAAAAGCATCCGCCCTGTTACTGCACGAAGGCTTTAGCGATGTGTACCAATTACATGGCGGCATCATTAAATATGGCAAAGAAACCGGCGGCGAAGATTTTGAAGGCAAATGTTATGTGTTTGATAATCGCCTTTCGGTGGATGTTAACAGCGTGAACCCGGTAGTGATATCTACCTGCCTAAACTGTGGCAAAACCACGCCGAAGATGATCAATTGCGCCAACCCCGAGTGCAACGAACACTTTACCCAGTGCGAAGAATGCGGCACCGGCATGAATGGCTGCTGCAGTGATGCCTGTAACGAGCATCCGCGCAAACGTATTTATGATGGCACAGGCTATTACGTAAAAGTACCACAGCCGGTAAATATGGCTAAAAAGGGCGATAAGCTGCAGTTGACTGATTAATAGCTATCTTCATTTCATGAGAAATACGCTTACGCTAATGGTATGTTTGCTGTTTGGCTCGATGGCATTAGGGCAAAACAATTGCAACTCCAAAGATTTTAAAAAACTTTTTGCATTATCAAACCAGGCTTCCGTAGCAGATTCGACGTTTACAGCCGGGCTGAAGATTTTCAAGAAATTGGAGGCCGGCAAATGCCACGACTACACCACGAAAAACGTTAAGCATCCAGATTCGGTAATTGCATCGCTTACCAGGATTTTCGGCGATATCTGCCTAAAGGCTAATAGCCGCAGGGCTATAAATGAATATGTAACTTATTTAAACAGGCATACCGGGTCCGCCGAAGAACAACTCTCTTTTTCTTTTGAACAGTTGTTTGTTCAACAACCGGCAGATGTACTTTCTGTTATCGGAACTGATAACCGTTTAATGAAACATTTGGTATGGGGCTTTGTAAACAACCATTACAATGCAGGGCCCGGTAGTTCCAGATTAAACATCAAAAATTATAACGCTGTATTTTATCGGGTCAACCCACAGATGAAGCAGTTATATCCGAAATATAAAACGCAGATTGATTACTTGCTCAGCGCCATCAAATCTGAGCTAAAAGGATAGTACGGCTTGTTTCGGCTAAAGCCGGGTCTATCGCCTGTTATTCGTCCCATAAATGGGGCGGCAATAAAGTTGCATATCGCTCAATATCTGAAAGAATTAGGTAGCCTATTTGGAAAGGCTCCCCCAATCATTGCCGTCGGTTTCAACCGACGGAACACGGCGCAAAGATATTGGCTTTAGCCAAACCCCACTCTGTAAGCTAATTTCTTTTTATTCAATCCCAAAACTGTATTTTCGTACCATATTTGGCGGCTACCTATCGCTATCCATCATCCTATGCGTAAATACGTTCCGCTGTACGCCAAACAATATTTTACTGCCGATACCCAAAAAGAACGCCGCATACGCGATGTGATCAGCTGGCTTTGGGGCGAAGTGGAATGGAGCTGGTATACCCAGGGCGGGCGCGATAACCTGTACTGGCACTGGAGCCCCAACAACGGCTGGGTAATGAATTTCCCTATCCGTGGCTTTAACGAGTGTTTGATCACCTATATATTGGCCGCGTCGGCTGACCGTTACCCCGTTAGCGCCGACGTTTACCACCGCGGCTGGGCACAAAGCGATTTCTTTAAAAACGGGCAAACCTTTTATGGTTATAAATTGCCCCTGGGTTTTGACTATGGCGGCCCGCTGTTCTTTTCGCAATACTCCTTCCTCGGCCTAAACCCAACAGGGTTAAAAGACCGCTATGCCGATTACTGGGAGCAGAATTTGAACCATACCCTTATCAACCGCGCATACTGTATTGATAATCCTAAAAAATTCAAGGGTTACGGTGAAAACAGCTGGGGATTAACCGCCAGTGATAACTTTGAAGGTTATAATGCCCACTCGCCAACTAACGATCTGGGGGTAATTACACCAACGGCTGCTATATCAGCTTTCCCGTATACGCCAAAATATTCGATGCAGGCACTGCGCCATTTTTATTATGATCTGGGCGATAAGATCTGGGGCGAATACGGTTTTACCGATGCCTTCAGCGAATCGAAAGATTGGTATGGCAAATCGTACCTCGCCATTGACCAGGGGCCCCAGGTAGTAATGATAGAGAACTACCGCAGCGGCCTGCTCTGGAACTTATTTATGAGTTGCCCCGAAGTGCAACAAGGTTTAAAGAAACTGGATTTCAAGAGCCCGTATATCCGCAAAAATTAATTTGTTAGCAACAAAGAGCCTAGGGCGTCCTGAGCTTGTCGAAGGCTGCGCGGCTGGCCTAACCGCTATGGTTCTACAAGCTCACCATGACAGTACGCGCAAGGCTTTTTGCCAAAGTTTAAGGCATCGCGATGCAAAATATTTTGGGAAGCGTAAATAGAATTTAATTTATTTACGTTTACATAGTAACCCAAAATACAACGCTTACCTTAAACAGAACAGATGAAGCTTAAAAAAATACTACTAACAGGAATGCTGGGTGCTTTGTACCTGGCATTTCCTTTTTTTACACAGGCGCAGGTAAATTCCTCGTTCGACAGGGGCTCGTTCATCAACAAAGCCGATACCCTGCCCTACCGCATTCTGTTCCCCAAAAAGTTTAACCCCGCACAAAAGTACGCGCTTATATTTGTGCTGCGTGGCGCAGGGGAACGCGGCAATAATAATGATGCACAGCTGGCCTACGGCCCTAAATTATTCCTGAACGATACGATCCGCCAAAAATACCCGGCCATTGTTGTTTACCCGCAATGCCCGGCCAATAGCTATTGGAGCAACGTAAAAATGGATACCAGTGTCACCGGCAAACGGCAGTTCCATTTCCAGGAAGGCGGAGAGCCTACCAGGGCCATGAGCGCGTTGGTTGCACTGGTAGACCAAATGCTGGATAAACCTTACATCAACAAAAAACAGGTTTACATTGGCGGCCTGTCTATGGGTGGCATGGGCACATTTGAGATATTACGGCGCAAGCCAAAAGTATTTGCGGCGGCCTTTAGCATTTGCGGCGGCGATAATACCAACAATGCCAGCATCTACGCCAAAAAGGTGCCAATGTGGATCTTCCACGGCGGCAAGGATAACGTAGTACCAATAGACCACTCGGACGTGATGGTTGCCGCCCTCAAAGAAGCCGGTGCCGAACCCAAATACACTATTTATTCCAACGATGGCCACAACAGCTGGGACGATGCCTTCGCCGAACCGGAGCTGGTCCCCTGGTTATTCTCGCACAGCAAGAAATAAAAAAAACGCCCCTGATAGCTCATGGGCGTTTTACATAATTACTATTAACAATACGTTCTTAATTCAGCTTGCCGGTGAACGTACCCTGCTCGGCAAAAGCATCTTTGCCCGCTGCATTGTGCGCAACAATATAAAAAGTACCCTCGGCAGTTGTGCTGGTTAGCGAAGTTATTTTCACTTCGCCGCCGCCTTTTACGCTGGTGCTGCTGGCGTTATCGGTGCTGTAGTTTAAAGCGGTATCGGTAGGCTTGGTGTAGTCTTTTGATATAATAGCGCCGTTGCCATCTGCGTTATCCTGCAACAAACTAAAAGTACCCGGGGCGGTAACGTTGCTTAATACAATACTAATGGATTGGGTGGTGCCATCCTTAATAGCCGAAATAGTTAACAAGTTGCCCACTTTTACCATGCCGGCCGCGGTACTGGTAAAGGTTGTGGCCCCCGTGCCGTCAAAGCCAAAATTGCTTGCTTTAACTGTTGCGGCTACGCCAGTTGGGTTGCTTGTACCATCTTTTTTGCAGGAAGACATCCCTGTAATTGCAACTATCATTGCCAGTAAAATTGCGCCTTTTAGCTTTTTCATCGTGTTTTGTTTTGGTGTTTGTATAAAACAAAATTGGCGAAGAAACGGGTACGGCACAATCCCGTTATATGGGCATATTTAAGTACGTGGTAACACGCAGGCGGTCATAAGCAATTAAATGATCTTGCGCTCGTAGGCGTATTTAAGCAGCCCTACAACAGATTGCGTATTGGTTTTACGGAGGATATTTTTACGATGGGTTTCCACCGTGCGCTCGCTGATGAAGAGCATATCGGCTATTCGCTTGTTACCAAAATCCTGCTCTATCATCCTGATGATCTCTATCTCCCTATCGGTAAGGCGCGATTCCTCCTGGCTGCGTTTAAAGGATTTCATCAGTTGCAAGGTAATATCGGGCCCAAAATAATTTTCTCCTATGGATACCTTACCCAATGCTTCTATCAATTCCTGCTTGCCTGTATTTTTGAGGATGTAGCCCGAGATGCCGGCGTCAATCATCTCGGCAACCACCTGGCTCTCGCTAAACATAGATAAGGCAAGCACTTTTATCTGCGGGTACTTCTTTTTCACCAGCCGGGTAAACTCTATGCCGCTCATTTCTGGCATGCTTACATCGGTAAGCAATATATCCGGGCTCGTCGTAGCCAGCATATCAAGAGCGCGCACCGCACTGGTGCTTTCGCCAATAATTTGAAACCCGGGGATGGTGCTGATGATGAGTTTTAGCCCATCAATTACCATCTGGTGATCGTCTACAATAAAAATACTTTTTGCGCTCATAATTTAGGTTAAAGGTATTAGGATAGCCACCAGTGTTCCCATCCCCGGCGACGATGATATATCTACAGTTCCTTTTAAGTAAGTTACCCGGGCGACAATATTTTTAAGCCCCAGACCTTCAAATTTTGTACGTTTGCTGGTGTCAAAGCCCTGCCCGTTATCTTCAACCGTAACAGATACGCCATCACCGTCTATCGTTAGCTGAATATCCAGCAATGACGCCCCGGCGTGTTTAACCGCATTGTTCACGGCCTCTTGCACCACGCGGTAAAGTACTATTTCTGTATTACTATTCAGTTGTTTTTCCAAAACCACCGCTTCCAGCACAATTTTTAAACTTCGCGATTCTATTTTATTCACAAAATCGCGGAGGGCCGGCACCAGGCCCGCCTTCAGCAATACATTGGGCATCATCTGGTGAGCAATGGCGCGTACTTCCCGGCATCCCTCATCAACCATAAAAATAGTTTTTGTAGTTAGTTCCAGGTTTTCCGGCGCTATAACTCTAAGGCGTTCCAGCAAAGCATCCAGGTTCATTTTAGTGGCCGAAAGCAGTTGCCCCACACCGTCATGCAAATCGCCCGCTATCCGCCGCCGTTCGTTCTCCTCCGCATGTATAATGCCCGTTGTGGCTGCAATTTGCTGCTTAATAACCGCATTTTGCACAACAACCAGTTGTTTTAATAAATAATAATTATAAAAGAGGTACCCAAACCCGACGGAGAGAATAAATATAAAGCAAATTATGATGATAGCACTAAGCCCATAATTTATTTGTAGGTGGATGAATAATAAGGGGGGTATTATTTGATACATCTATTGAGTGTTATCCCCTATAAAAGTAGGGGATAACACCTTGCTGCATATACCGAGTATTACGTATTTATTTATACGTAGGTAGCACAGCACCTATGGGTATGCAATCCGATCAGTTTACAACCGGTTCATCGCCGTTTGCTTCTTCGCTGTTGGTTATGTTGCGGTCGGCATTGAGGGCTGTAGTGGGTTCAGATTCGTTTAGCGTTTCGGTGGTGCCTTCCATATCAGCAACGGCGCTGTCCTGATTTACTACTTTATTACCTTCTTCGGTATTGGTTACTACCGCCTGCTCGGCGGCATCTACTTTCGGGTCGTCGGTTGGTTGGGGTGAGGATGTTTTATCTTTCGGGTCGTTCATGGTCATGTTGTTTTAAGAATAACGCATGGTGGATTGGGTTGTTTAAAAAAAAGAGCCTGCGCCAATTAAATTAGGATTTGCTTTATTATCATTAAATTGGTTTTTGTAGCTTTCGGACTGTTTATCCCACCACGCGTTTAACCTTGCTTTTGCAGTAGCCGATGAGCATATATATAACCTGTCGTCGCTTGTATAATATCCAATTTTATTTCCCAAATCCATAAATCAGGTTCTCGTTAGTGTCCTCAAAAAAGCATGAACTGACGTTCCCGTTGTATCCTTGCTGGCATAATTCCGGATGGATGACATAGAACCGCCCCAAATCTCAGCATTCAACAAACTTTCCTCTACGTTAACATTTGCGAAACTTTGCATAGTACGGAGCATCTCCCTGGTTTGCATCTCAATACCGTAAGGCCCATTAAAATTATTCATATTAGCAAAAGGAAATTTAATTGTAAGTAGCCCTATTGCATCCAGAACCTTCTGATGCATTGGAAGTTCAGTTCCTATATACCTTGGCAATGCCCCTGCAATATACCAGTTGTTAGTATTAACATTTCGCATTGTTTCAAACAGTTTTGGTACATCTGATAACCACGGATCTCTTATCAAAAGACGCATAATTGTTTCGCCTAAGTCATCATCTTTTAAATGCGTCAAAAGAGCGGCCCTTGCCTTTGTACTTTGAAATTCTTCTATAAAGCGGCCCGCTACACAACTATTAATTCCAATTAAGTGCAGGGAATACACCACACCGATCCGCCCTATTCTGCTTTTGGTGGTATCTAAAAATGCTAATAACGGTTCCACCGCCGCGTCTCCATAATTGGCAATGGAAAACATATCATCGGTATAACCAATCCAGTAACCTTTACCTGTTTCAACAAATTCCCAGGGACCGGCAAGTTTCCTAATAAGCGTTGGCAGCGAGGTAGTTTTATCCAACTTAACCCAACTGGCTACGTACCCGATAGTGCGATTGATAGAGTCCCTTTTTGTTACGGGTTTAAACTTTTGCGCGCGAGCACTGAGGGCAATCAAGAAAAGGAATAAGGTAAAGTAAAATTTCATTCCATCTAAATTATATAAAAGAGGCATGGTTAAATACACAGGCCATCAGTGTTTTATGAAAAAAACCTTCCTACTTCAAAAAGTGCTCAAACGTATCGCTTCTGATCCCCAGGCGAAGTGTTTCCAGCGGGATAATATCTGCCGGGGCGATGTTGCCTAAGCTTACATTGGCACCTATGAGCTTAATGAACCATACCTGCTGCGCTTTTTGGGGAGCCTCCCAAATGATGGTTTCTTCGGGGATCTGTGTGAGGATCTCATCTACCAGTCCCTGCCTTACTTCGCCCGAGTCGCGGTAGATGCCTACGTTGCCGCTTTCCCGCGCCTCGGCAATTACCTTCCAGCTTCCTGCCTCAATCTCGGCATTCATCAGCTTTATCCACTTGTATGGGGCAAATACCTTTTGAACGTCTTTAGAGCCCACCTCAGATATTACGGTGATCTGTTTGCTCAACTTGCGGATGTATTCGCATTTCTCATCATGCTCAATGGTAATGCTGCCATCAGATACCTCGCAGTACTCCATCTGGTATTTATCCAGGATGCGGCAGTAATCATCAAATTGACCGCGAACGATCATTGCCTCAAACAGTGTCCCACCAAAATAAACCGGCAGCCCGGCATCTTTATACAGCTTTAGCTTGGCGTCCAGGTTTGGCGATACGTAGGAGGTTGCCCAGCCCAGTTTTATCAGATCAGAATAACCTGCGCCCATTTCAATAAAATCTTCCACCTGGCGAAGGCTAAGCCCTTTATCCATCACCATGGTAAGGCCTTTGTTGCGGGGTTTAGCGGTACGTTCCGGGAGATCGTTTATATGATAGTTCATGTACAGATGCGTATTGAGTTATAGCTTATAACTAAAAGTATTAACGCAGCAAATGTCGGGATTGGCAAGCAGATGTGCAAGCATTTAATATTGCCCGTGATTAATACAACTTTGCGATAGCGATGCCTTACGCTTCATTAATTCAATGTAAAACAATTGTTACGTTACACGGTTCAATGTTAAATAAAATACCATGTCGAACCTCTACTGCCCCCAATTGGTTACGATACGTGTGGCTATTGCTGCTTTAGTTCGTAGCAAAAGCCTTATCCTGCTATGTGTATTTACTTTTATTTCGTCGGGCTTATTTGCCCAGAAAGTAACGCCGGCCGATACCATAAAGAAGAGCAAAGGCGACCCAAACCTTCAGCTTAAACAAATTAAAGCCGCTAAGGACAATTTGCTAAAAGACTCTACCAACAACGAACCCAAAAAAAGCCTGTTTGTTGATACAACCATTCAAAACAAATACGGCGATCTGCTGAACGACGACATCCAGTATAACAAAAAATATCCTATTTGGAAGCCTGCTGTTGAGGTTTTAGGGGTTAATGTTTTCACCTGGTCGTTAGATAGGTTTATCCTCAATGCAGAATTTTCGCACATCGGCCCGGCAAGCTGGGGTTACAATTTCAGGAACGGCTGGGAATGGGATTCGGATCGTTTTGGGATCAATTTTATTGGCCATCCATATACCGGTTCCATGTACTTTAACTCGGCGCGTTCGCAAGGGTATGGCTACTTCCAGTCCATACCGTTTGCAGTGGGCGGCAGCCTGGCGTGGGAGTATCTTGGCGAAACTACCCGCCCCTCTTACAACGACCTTATAAACACCACACTGAACGGCGCTTTTTTGGGAGAGATCTTTTACCGGCTTAGCTCCAACATATTGGATGATCGCACCCGGGGCGGCAATCGCGTTTTTAGGGAAATAGCAGCCGGCCTGATAGATCCGGTGCGCGGGCTTAACCGCTTGCTGCAAGGTAAATCATTCCGGCACACCAATAAAGAAGTATATCAAAAGGAACCGCTTAACATCACGCTTTTCTCCGGCATTCATAAAATCAACGTGGATAACCAAACGGTTTTTGGCAAGGGCCCAACCGAAGCCCTGATTAATATTCAACTGGATTACGGCAACCCTTTTGAGATACGCAGCCGCAAACCGTTCGACCTCTTCAGGCTCCGCACAGAACTTAGTTTCGGATCTGGTAGAAAACTACTCGATAATTTAACCGGCTATGGCGTACTGTTTGGCAGTAATACCCATTACGGCAAGCTTTCGGTACTATACGGTGCATTTCAATATGATGATTTTTGGGATAATAAAACCTTCGAACTGGGCGCGCTTGGCTTTGGTGGTGGTGCAATAACCAAGTATTCCTTTTCAAAAAACATTAACCTGTATACCAGCGCTCATGTAGCGCTGGTTCCACTGGCCGGTAACAGCAATCGTTTTGGGCCGGATACGAGCCAGGTAAGAGATTATACTTTTAACGACGGATTTGAGACCAAAATAGAAAGCACCCTAACATTAGGTAAATACGTCAGCGCATCCTTCGCCTATTACTATTACTTTTTACACACTTTTGTGGGCACACCGGGCAACAATAATATCAACATATTAAAACCCCGACTAACGGTGCAGATAGTGAAGAACCTAAGCATCGGTTTCGAACACTTCATCTACTTCGACGACAGGTATCTTCAAAACCTACCAGGGATCCACTCCTCAAGAACCGAACAAAAGATATTCCTGTCCCTATTCCTGGAGGATCCTCAGCGTAAAGGCCGGTATAATTAATTCATCTCCGCAGATGCGGAAAGATGTGTGGAAAGATGTGCAGATTTCAGATGTTGGAATACTCGTTTACCGTTAAACGAAAAATGTGCAGATGATTTTCTCATCTGCACATCTGAAATTTGCATATCTGCACACCTACTTCGTATACCTATTAATAATATCTACTATCACCTTGTTCTCCTGCAGTTGTGGCAGGTAATCAAACAGGATGTAATGTTTTTCCGGATCAGAGGTTAGCGCCATTTCTAAAAAGTTAAGCGCCTCGTTATATTCGCCTTTGGCAAACAGATAGGCTACCATGCGGTAGTACAACTCTGCTGCTTCGGGGTTATTTTTTATAGCCGACGAAATGATCTCTATAGCGGTAACCAAACGTTGCTGCTCGTAAAGTATCGACGAATAATCCAGCCAGGCATCCACATCAAGTGGGTTCAGCTCCACTACTTTTTCGTAGGCGGCTTCTGCTTCGGGCATGTGGCCCAACTTGTATTCGGCATCGGCAATGGCAAACCAGTAGTCGGCATTGGCAATATCCAAATCCAGCGCTTTTTTGTAAAAGTGCAGGGCCTCAAAATAGCGTTCTTCAAAATCGAGCGTTACACCAATACCAAACCAGGCATCAGCCAGTTTAGGATCCATCTTAACCGATTTTTTGTAGAACGACCGCGCCTCATCCATCTGCTCCAGCTTTTCGTAACACTCGCCAATAGCGCAATAGGTATCGGCATTGGGTTGTTCGTACTCAAAGGTTTCACGGTAAACATCTATCGCTTCGGCATATTTCTCCAGGTTAACCAAAGCGTTACCCTTGTTAAAATAGGCTGACGCAAAGCTGTCTTTGATCAATATGGCGTAATCGTAAGCGTCGATAGCTTTTTCAAACAGGCTCAGTTTGGTATAAGCGTTGCCGAGGTTATACCATGCGGCGTAGCTGTACGGCTCGTTATCAATATACTGCTGGTAAAACTGTACGCTCTCCTGCTGGTTATCCAAAACATCGTAACAAAATGCCAGTTCGTACAAAGCATCCTGGTTTTCCATGTTTTGTTTAAGGCACAGTTTCAAGTAAGTTATAGCCGTATCATAATCGCCCATATTTTGGTAAACGTATGCAATATGCAGTAAAATTTCGTCGGTTTCCTCGGCAAGGTCAAGCGCTTTTTCGTAGTTCTCCAAAGCCTCGGTGTTGCGTTCCATACTCTCGTAAAGGTTACCGCGGATAATATAAATATCGGCATCGCTGGCTTCCAGCATAGCAGCTTTATCCAGGGCGGCAAATGCCTCGGTTGACCGGTTGGTTACCACCAGCAGCTGCGCCTGTTTTATTAAAAACACAGCCGCAAAGGGATGTTGGTTACGTGCATATTCTGATACCTGCAAGGCTTTCGCCGGATCGTTCTTTTCGATGTAGTAGTCGATGATGTTTTCAAAAGCCTGCGCATCAAAGAAGTACTGATCATGATTGCGGATCATTTCCTCGTAGCGTTCTACCGAAAACTTTGGATCTTCGGTAAAACCAAATTCAAATTCTTCTTCCATTCAAGTTTACTTTGCAGAACACAATCCCCTGGGAAGTTTTAATCCCGCAAGGCTTAAAACATGTGTTCAAATTACAACAATAAGCAGCTTTAAAACAAATAAGTTTTCAACATACACACATTCTCAACGCCCTTTTATACAAGTGCCTGATAATAAATAGGAAGCATTTGAGCGGGTGGGCTGCGGGTTGATTTAATTTGCCCTAAAGATTTTTACCTTTGACAAAAGTAACAATTATGAGCTTAGTAATTTCTGATATCCTAAATCATTTACATATAAACGACATAAACGAGGCCTTTAGCACCGGTAGCAACTGGGGCAGCAGCCCTGATACTGAGGTAAAAGACATTTTTTCACCCACTGACGGAAAAAAGATCGCCGCGGTAAAATTTGCTACCACGGCCGATTATGACCGCGTTGTAGAGACCGCCGCAAAGGCCTTTAAAACCTGGCGCACACTCCCCGCCCCCAAGCGTGGAGAAATAGTTAGGCAGATAGGCGAGCAACTGCGGGCGAACAAAAAAGAGTTGGGTGCTTTGGTATCCTACGAGATGGGCAAAAGCCTGCAGGAAGGCTACGGTGAGGTGCAGGAAATGATAGATATCTGCGATTTTGCGGTGGGACTGAGCCGCCAGCTGTACGGGCTTACCATGCACAGCGAACGTCCCGAACACCGCATGTACGAGCAGTACCAGCCGCTGGGCATTGTAGGCGTAATATCGGCCTTTAACTTCCCGGTAGCCGTTTGGAGCTGGAATGCTATGCTGGCCTGGGTTTGCGGCGATGTGTGCATCTGGAAGCCATCAGAAAAAACACCGTTAACGGCCATTGCCTGCCAGCACATTGCGCAAACGGTTTTCAAAGCAAATAATATTGAAGAAGGCGTAAGTTGCCTGGTAATAGGCGACCGCGAGATTGGCGAAGCTATGGCTAATGATACCCGCGTACCGCTAATATCGGCAACCGGTTCTACCCGTATGGGCAAGGCCGTGAGCGCAGCCGTTGGCGCACGTTTAGGCAAAAGCCTGCTGGAGCTTGGTGGTAATAACGCTATCATCATCACCGAGAATGCCGACTTGGATATGTCGCTCATCGGCGCAGTATTTGGCGCGGTGGGTACTGCAGGGCAGCGTTGTACCAGTACCCGCAGATTAATTATCCACGAGAACGTTTACGAGGCTTTTAAACAAAAACTGGTAAGCGCCTACGCGCAAATAAAAATTGGCGACCCGCTGAACGAGAACAACCACATGGGCCCGCTGATTGATCGGGATGCGGTTGCCTTATATTTATCCTCCATAGAAAAATGCAAAGCCGAGGGCGGTAATTTTGTGGTAGAAGGCGGCAAGCTGGAAGGCGATGCCTACACATCGGGCTGCTACGTAAAGCCTTGCATTGCCGAGGTAGAGAACCATTACCAGATAGTGCAGCACGAAACCTTTGCGCCGATATTATACCTCATCAAATACAAAACCATCGAAGAAGCCATCGACCTACAAAACGGGGTTCCGCAGGGCCTTTCATCCGCCATCATGACCAACAACTTGCGCGAAGCGGAAACATTTTTATCCTACGCGGGTTCTGATTGCGGTATTGCCAACGTAAACATCGGCACATCCGGGGCAGAAATTGGCGGCGCGTTCGGTGGGGAAAAAGAAACCGGCGGCGGCCGCGAATCGGGTTCGGATGCATGGAAAGTTTACATGAGGCGCCAAACTAATACTATTAACTACTCAAAAACGTTGCCTTTAGCACAAGGGATCAAATTCGACCTTTAACATTTTTAACCCCCGTATTTTGAATATGCACAAATTTGGTAAAATTTTTTCGGGCGCGGTTCTGTGCAGCGCAGTATTATTTAGCTATAGCGGCTTCGCGCAGGTAGCACCCGTTGCTACCCCCGAACCACCAAAGGCCTGGCACTTGATGGACCTTAAAACCGATGGCTTTTTCGGCATCAGCGCAAAGCAAGCTTACCTGTTTGTCGCTGGCAAAAAAAGCAAACAAGTGGTAGTGGCCACTATAGATAGCGGCATTGATACCGCCCAAAACGATTTGAAACCTATCCTTTGGACCAACGCCAAGGAGATCCCGGGCAATGGGATAGATGATGACCATAACGGTTACGTAGATGATATTCATGGCTGGAATTTCCTGGGCGGCTCCGGCGGCAAATGCGATTTTACCGAAACTACCGAAGAAGTACGCGAGTATAACAAGCTGAAAGGCAAATATGGTACTATAGTAAGCGCGCCAAAGGGCAGCGAAAAAGAATTTGCTTACTGGGAAAAGGTGAAGCTTACTTTTGAAACTACCGTAAAAAAATCTAAAGAAGAAATTGCGCAATTGCAGCCTGCCATGAACGCCTTAATGGCCACCAGCGGCTACATTAAACGCGCGCTGAATTTAAAAACAGATGCCTCTTTCACCGTTAAGGACCTGGCGCGGATAAAAGCCAGCAACGATACGCTGAACCAGAGCAAGTACGTTTGGCAATCGGTTTTTGACCAGGAAGGCGGGAGCGCTACCAATGCTAAGATCATTGCAGACCTGAGCGAGTACCTTGCCAAATTGAACAACGATGTTAACCCGGATCTGGATGCCCGCAAACGCATAGTAGGCGATGACCCGGATGTACAGGATGGCAAACCATACGGCAGCAACATTGTAAAATTTGCCGATGCATCGCACGGTACGGGTGTAGCCAGCTTAATAGGGGCGGTACGCAACAATGGTTACGGTATAAATGGCGTTGCGGATAACGTGCGGATAATGGCTATTAAAGCCGTTCCAAATGGTGATGAATACGATAAAGACATTGCTAACGCGATACGTTATGCGGTTGATAACGGCGCGCAGGTGATCAACATGAGCTTCGGCAAAAAATTATCGCCACATAAAGGCTGGGTAGACGCTGCCTTTAAATACGCGGCATCTAAAGATGTGCTGCTGATACAGGCATCGGGTAACGACAACCTGGATATGGACGCTAAACCCGAATTTCCGAATGACATATTTGAGGATGGCTCGGCTAAAGATGCCGATAACTTGATCAGTGTAGGCGCATCAGCTGCAAAACTGGATGAGAACATGGCAGGCACCTTCAGCAACTACGGTAAAAAGAACGTAGATGTATTTGCCCCCGGGGTAAAAGTTACCATGGTTGATACAGATGCCGAGTTTAACACCGCCGATGGCACCAGCTTTTCTTCGCCAATTACAGCGGGTATTGCCGCGCTGGTATTGGAGTACTATCCAACCCTGAGCGCGAAACAGGTAAAGCAAGTAATACTGGAATCGGCCACACCATTGCAAGGCACCATGGTGCTTAAACCGGGCGAAAAAGAGAAAGTTGATTTCACCACCCTATCTAAAACCGGCGGTATAGTGAATGCTTACAAGGCATTGGTTATTGCGTCAAAATTAAAAGGCGAACGAGCGGGGATATAATCTCCACCCATCGCTATAAAAAACCGGTCCCTTGTGGGTCCGGTTTTTTTTTGTAATAATTCTCTGCGATAAAAAGTAAAAAAATGCCTACTTTGATACCCTATTCCTTGTCCAATGAACCAGTTATCAGCACGCTTGTTTTGCTTCGTCATAGCATCTTTATTCGCCAACCTCTGTATTGCGCAAACTATTGATGAGATGGTCAATTACCAAATACAAAAGAATCCGCAGGAAAAAATTTACATCCATTACGATAAAAACAGCTACGTAACCGGCGATACGCTCAGGTTTAAGGCTTACGTATTCTCTGGCTCTAAAAGATCCACAGCGGGTAAGAATTTTTACCTGGAGCTGCTGAATGATAAAGGCAAAGTAATGAGCCGCGTTACCGCGCCTGTGTTCGAGTCAACGGCGTCCGGCAACCTGGTATTACCTATTGATAGCGTAAGCAGCGCTTTTTATTGCCGCGCCTACACCGAATCCATGCTGCGAAGCGACAGTAGCTTTATTTATACGAAAGCGTTATCGGTTATAAACATGTCAAAAAGCCAGGCGAACGTAAACGCCGGTTCTACCAGAATCAGCTTTTTACCGGAGGGTGGCGACTGGGTAGAGAATGTGCCCGGGTTAATAGCTTTTAAAGTAACGGATGCAAATGGGATGCCTGTGAATGCTTCCGGTGTGATCAAAAGCGGCAACGATGTTATGGCAGATTTTGCCACAACGCACGATGGGATGGGCTTTTTTGCTATGTCGCCGCAGCCAAACCAAACGTATACCGCTGTTTGGAAAGACAATAACGGGCAGGAGCATAACACTCCCTTGCCAAAGGCAAAATTAACCGGGGTAAGCCTGCATGTGGAGAATATTACTGCCGGTAAAAAGTTTTATGTCTTTCGTTCGCCAACCGCCAATGATGCCGATAAGCAGCTAACCCTTATTGTTTATGCTAATGGTAATATATTTTACCAGGTTAATATAGATCTATCGGCAAGAGCGATGTCTACAGGCACCATACCCACCAAAGAACTGCCTACGGGCATATTGTATTTAACCGTCTTTAACAAAAACAAGCGACCCGTTGCCGAGCGCGTCACCTTTGTAAACAACCACGATCATAATTTTCAAATAGATACCAGCCTTACTATTAACAAAGCCAAACGAGGGCTTAACCAGGTAAAACTGGCTATAAAAGATACCATCCGCTCTAATTTTTCAATAGCTGTTACCGATGCCGAACAGGACCCCATATCCGCCAATGCGGATAACATTGTTTCGCATCTGCTGTTAACAGCAGACCTTCATGGCAAAATTGTAAACCCCTATTATTACTTTACCGACAAGACGGAAAACGCCGACAAAAATTTAGACCTGGTGATGCTTACCCACGGCTGGCGAAAATATAACTGGGGCACCGATACCGCAAAGGTGCCGGCAGATACCGTTACAGGATATCGCTTTATCAGTATTAAAGGTAAGTTAAACGGCCTCGGCGAGTTGGATAAAGAGGCTTACGGTACCGTAACTATGCAAACCGACACCAACTCGGTAATGCTGCCCATGGTGGTTAACAAAAGCGGCTACTTTTTTAGGGACGGGCTTATTTATTATGGCGACGCCAAGCTGTTTTTTAAATTTGTAGATAAGCGACTGAACGCCAACAGCGTAAAACTTTCGGTTGATAACGGGCTGATCAAAAGCTTCCCATACCCTTTTACAGCACTTACGCCCGATAGTGCCGCTGCCACAACGCCGCCGGCACTATCGCCACGAATGCAGGATTACCTTTTTCAGTTGAAAAATACGCGTAGCCTTAAAGAGGTACAGGTAAAATCAACCAAGGTAACGCAGGTGCAAAAACTGGAGAAAACGTACACTTCCGGGGTGTTTAAGGATGGCATCTCTACCACGATCAAAGTAGGTGACGACCCGCGCTTTTTAAATTATTCGTCATTTTTTCAATACCTGCAAGGCAAAATACCAGGAATGGTGATCACCTATCCCCTAACTACCCCGCAGGTAATGTGGCGAAATGAGGCGGTTTACTTTTTCCTCAACGGTTTCCAGGTTGATGTGAGCGATATTGCAGGCACAGCCATGAATGATTTTGACTATGTAAAGATCTACGACCCATCTATGGGGGGCACTTTCCGTGCACCGGGCGCGGTGATATCTGTTTATACAAAACATGGAAAGGGATTCGTTTTTGATAGCTCAAACAAAAAAATGATTATCCTGCCCGGTTATACAACCGTTAAGGAGTTCTTTTCGCCCGATTATGCCAGCGGCATCATGGTCTCCAAACCCGACCTGCGCACCACGCTGTACTGGAACCCTAATATCATAATGGATAAGGAAAACCACGAGTACACCATTAAATTTTACAACAATGATGTTACCCGAAAATTTAAAATTGTACTGGAAGGCATAAACTTCGACGGGAAGTTAATACACCTGGAGAAGGCCCTTTAAGCAGCACTCGTTTCAAAACAAAAACGACCGTATATATCTTACGGTTGTTTTTTGCTAAAATATCGCTTCCGCAATCCGTTTTGTTGGGCCGGGGTTACCCATGGTGTAAAAATGCAATACCGGCGCGCCAAATTTCATCAGCTCCTTACATTGGTTTATCATCCATTCTATCCCAATATCCTTCACGTTCTTTTCCTCCTTGCAATCGTGGATGGCGTCACTTAGTCCCTCCGGTATATCGATATGGAATGTTTTGGAAAGGTTTACCAATTGCTTGGATGTGGTGATCGGTTTCAGTCCCGGGATGATAGGCACATTAATACCGCTTGCACGGCAGCTATTCACAAAATCAAAATACTTTTGGTTATCAAAAAACATTTGGGTTACGATGAAACCTGCACCCATATCTACCTTTTGCTTCAGGTATTTAAAGTCGGTCTTCAGGTTTGGTGCTTCGAAGTGCTTCTCGGGGTAACCGGCCACGCCGACGCAAAAATCAGATTTCAGGATGCCTTCGTGGTTCTCATGCAGGTAAATGCCTTTGTTCATGTTGGTCACCTGCTGCAGCAGATCGGTAGCGTAGCAATGCCCGTTTGGCGTTGGCACAAAAGAAGCGTCGCCACGGCGTGCATCGCCACGAAGTACCAGCACGTTCTCTATACCAAGGAATTGCAGGTCGATGAGCCCGTTCTCAGTTTCATCTTTCGTAAACCCGCCACAAAGCAAATGCGGAACGGTATCTACCTTGTACTTATTCATGATGGCCGCGCAGATGGCAATGGTACCCGGGCGCTTACGGTAAGCCAACTTTTCTAACAAGCCTGTTTCGTGCTGTTTATAAATGTAATCCTCGCGCAGCGATGTTACATCAATAAACGGCGGCTTAAACTCCATCAGCGGGTCTATAGCGTTATAAATACCCTGGATACTCTCCCCCTTTAATGGCGGGATGAGTTCAAAAGAGAATAAGGTTTTGCCTGCGGCGTTCTGAATGTGCTCAGTTATTTTCATTACAAGTTATATCTTTCCGTTACGTCGTTGCGAGGAACGACGTAACGATATTAGCGTCGTATCAATAATTTATGTTAGGGCCAAGCCAGCGTTCTACGGTTTCTATATCCATATTTTTGCGCTGAGCGTAATCTTCAACCTGGTCCTTACTAATTTTACCCAGCCCGAAATACCTTGCCTGCGGATGCGCGAAATAAAACCCGCTTACCGATGCTGCCGGCATCATGGCCAGGCTTTCGGTGAGTTGCATGTGGGCGTTATCTTCCGCTTTCAGTATCTCAAACAACGTGGTTTTCTCGGTGTGGTCCGGGCAAGCGGGATAACCCGGTGCCGGGCGGATCCCCTGGTATTCTTCCTTGATCAATTCGTTGGTATCCAGGTGCTCGCCTTTACTATAGCCCCAGTATTCTTTACGCACCAACTCGTGCATTTTTTCGGCGAATGCTTCCGCAAAGCGATCGGCAATGGCTTTTGCCATAATGCTGTTATAATCGTCGTGGTCGGCCTCAAATTCGGCAACCAGTTCATCGCAGCCAATGCCGGTTGTTACAGCAAAGCCACCCCAGTAATCGGGCACCCCGCTTTCCTTAGGGGCAATAAAATCCGACAACGCATAGTACGGCTCGTTCTTCGCCTTTTCTGCCTGCTGCCGCAGCGTATGGATGCGGGTAAGCAAGGTTGTGCGCGTGTCGTCAGTATAGATCTCAATATCATCGCCAACGCTGTTTGCCGGCCAAAAACCGATAACACCATTGGCGGTGAGTAGCTTGTTATCAACCACGCGTTTTAACAATGCCTGCGCGTCATCGTAAAGCTTTTTAGCTTCGGTGCCCACGTATTTATCATTAAAGATCTTTGGATAGCTGCCGCGCAGTTCCCAGGTGTGAAAGAATGGCGTCCAATCAATATAAGGCACCAGCTCCTCCAGCGGGTAAGCTTCAAAAACTTTGGTACCGAGCAGGGTTGGTTTAACCGCAACATCGCCATCCAGGCTGATCTGAAATTTACCGGCGCGTGCTTCTTCTATGCTGATAAAGCGCTTATCGTTCTTTTTATTGGCGTGTGCCTCACGGGCTTTTGCGTATTCCTCTTTTATGCCATTAATGTACGCATCGCGGTTATCGCGGTTCATCAAACTACTGCAAACGGTTACGCTGCGCGATGCATCCAGCACATGTATAGCCGCACCCGAATAATGGGGTGCAACCTTCACAGCCGCGTGGATCCGCGAAGTTGTCGCCCCGCCAATAATCAACGGAATGGTAAATTCCTGGCGCTCCATCTCTTTGGCAAAATGCACCATCTCATCCAGCGATGGAGTAATCAAACCGCTAAGGCCAATGATATCCACATCGTGTTTTTTTGCTTCTTCTATAATACGCTGGGCAGGCACCATCACGCCAAGGTCTATCACCTCGAAGTTGTTACAGGCCAGCACAACGCCTACAATGTTCTTACCTATATCGTGTACATCACCCTTCACAGTGGCCATCAATATCTTACCGGCATTGGCGCGACTGCCGCTGCTATCTTCCCCGGCATCTATCACGCGTTGTTTTTCCAGTTCGATAAAGGGCAGCAGGTAAGCTACGGCCTTCTTCATCACACGGGCCGATTTTACCACCTGTGGCAGGAACATTTTACCGGCACCAAACAAGTCACCCACCACATTCATGCCGTCCATCAGAGGGCCTTCAATTACTTCCAGCGGCTTGGCGAATTTTTGGCGTGCTTCTTCCACATCCTCGTCCAGGTATTCGATGATCCCTTTTACAAGGGCATGCGATAAGCGTTGCTCCACCGGGTTCTTGCGCCACTCCTCATCACGGACGATCTCCTTACCTTTCGATTTTATCGTATCGGCAAACACCACTAAACGCTCGGTTGCGTCATCGCGGCGGTTCAGCAGTACGTCTTCCACCAGTTCCAGCAGATTCTTCGGGATCTGTTCGTAAACTTCCAGCATGCCGGCGTTTACAATGCCCATATCCAAACCGGCACCAATGGCATGGTACAGGAATGCCGAGTGCATAGCCTCGCGCACCACGTTATTGCCGCGGAACGAGAACGAAATATTACTCACCCCGCCGCTTACTTTAGCGTAGGGCAGGTTGTTTTTTATCCAGCGGGTAGCCTCAATAAAGTCTACCGCGTAGTTGTTATGTTCTTCCAAACCGGTTGCAACGGTCAGGATGTTAGGGTCGAAAATGATATCCTGCGGTGGGAAGCCAACCTTATCTACCAGGATGCGGTAGCTACGTTCGCAGATTTCTTTACGCCGTTCTAAGGAATCGGCCTGGCCGGTTTCATCAAATGCCATTACAACTGTAGCAGCACCATAGCTCAGGATCTTTTGGGCATATTCGATAAACTTTTCTTCGCCTTCTTTCAGCGAGATTGAGTTTACGATACCCTTGCCTTGTAAACATTTTAAGCCGGCCTCGATAACCGTCCATTTACTGGAATCGATCATGATGGGCAGTTTGGCAATATCGGGCTCAGAGGCAACGAGGTTCAGGAATTTCACCATTACGGCTTCCGAATCTATCATCCCCTCATCCATATTAATATCGATCACTTGCGCGCCGCCTTCAACCTGCTGCAGGGCAACGGTTAGGGCGGCCTCGTAATCTTCGGCCAAAATGAGTTTAGAGAACTTTGGCGAACCCGTGATATTGGTACGCTCGCCTATATTTACAAAGTTCGTTTCGGGCGTTAGCGTAACCGATTCAAGCCCGCTCAGGCGCAAAAACGGCGCTATCTCCGGCTTTCTTCGCGGACTGTGCTTCGCGGCTTTTTCGGCAATGCACCGGATATGGTCCGGCGTGGTGCCACAACAACCACCAACAATATTCACCAGCCCGGCCTTGATAAAATCATCAACCTGGTGGGCGGTTTCGTGCGGGGTTTCGTCGTAAGCGCCAAATTCATTTGGCAAACCAGCGTTGGGGTAAGCAGAAATGTACACCCCTGCTTTTTCGGAAAGTTCCTCTAAGTGCGGGCGCATTTCCTTAGCTCCCAAAGCACAATTCAAGCCTACCGAAAGCAGGTTAGCATGACTAATGGAATTCCAGAAAGCCTCCACCGTTTGCCCCGAAAGCGTACGGCCCGAGGCATCGGTAATGGTACCGGAGATCATCACACCGCCGGTATCGCGGAAGGCAAGATAATCTTTGCCAGCCTCTTTACATTCTTTTTTATACCTGTCGATAGCGAACAGCGCCGCTTTGGCGTTTAGTGTATCGAAGATGGTCTCGACCAGTAATACATCAGAGCCACCATCTACCAAACCACGCACCTGCTCGTAATAAGCTTCGGCTAAATCATCAAAGGTAACAGCTCGGTAACCCGGGTCGTTCACATCTGGTGAAAGGGAGGCCGTACGGTTTGTTGGACCAACGGCGCCTGCCACGAAGCGGGGCTTGTTGGGATTTTTGGCAGTATATTCATCGGCTACTTCGCGGGCTATGCGGGCACCTTCGTAGCTTAGTTCGTAATCAAGTTCTTCGAGGTGGTAATCGGCCAGGGAGATCTTTTGGGTACTAAAAGTATTGGTCTCAATAATATCCGCCCCGGCATCCAAATATTCGGCATGGATGGCTTTGATCACATCCGGGCGGGTGATATTCAGCAGGTCGTTATTGCCCTTAAGGTCCGATGCATGATCGCGGAAACGCTCGCCGCGGAAATCCTCCTCGGTGAGTTCGTACCGTTGTATCATGGTGCCCATTGCGCCATCAATAACCAGGATGCGTTTTTCTAATTCTTTTCTAATATCCATTTGGGGTATCAAGTAGTTAGTAGCAAGTAGCAAGTATGGAAATTTCCAACACTTGGTTTTATCACCGGGCAGAAGACAAAAAAGGTCTTGATACCTGATACTAATTACTTGATACTGAATAAAACTTATTTCGAAAAGTCAGGGTATAACTCGTTTGACTTTCGCTTATCTTTCCTAACCGATTTCTCCCGGCTAAGTAGAATGTAGCACCTTGTAAGCACAGGTTGCCAAGACATCGCAGGGTCTAATCCCTCCGCCTTTCTCCATAAGCATTACAAATATGAATATTAATGTTGTAATGTGCAACAGGATAGCCGCCGGCGAAAAGAAGTTGCCATAGGGCAATTAGCAGCCTCACCCTACCCTCTCCTTTGGAAAGTAATAACCTATCATTAGACAGAATTCATAAAACGTTGCGCTGGAACGTGAAAATCGCTATTATTTTTCTACCCATGAGACGTTCCGATGGAACGACTGCATTTTTCATCCCATCGGGATGTTTTATGGGTAGAAAAGGAGCAAGTCACACCACGTTCCATCGGAACGTTTTATGAATCGCCAACCTATCCGTTTATTAGCCCCATTATAAAACGCTTCCATTTGGGCTCTTTTTGCGCATTGGCCACCTTTTCTCGGTTTGATTAGGGTTAACAAAAGTTAACACAATTTCAAAAAATATTTTTCAATTATCTAATAACCAATAAATTAAAAAACGGAGGGTTAACATTTTTTTCCAGAAAATAGTGTCACCATAAATTCCAAGTCTTTTATTATGAACCCGTGAATAAATTTAATAACCAGTGTCTTTGATGGGCTATTGCTCCCCAGAGGAGAGCGTTCTAAATTCACCAAGTTAAAGCCCTCTCTATTGGAGAGGATCAGATGAGGCGTTAGCCAAAAACAGGAAAAGCCGCGTCACGCGGCTTTTCAAAAAATCAGTATGAAAATACTTTTACCTCCTGTTGCCGCCAAATACGCGTAACAACATCAGGAACAAGTTCACAAAATCAAGGTACAAGGTAAGTGCGCCTAAAATGGCCATCTTCTTGGTTGATGCTTCGCCGTACTCTAAACCTGCGCCAATGCGTTTCAGTTTTTGTACGTCATAAGCGGTTAAACCAACAAAAACGGCTACACCTACGTAGCTGATTATAAGATCGAGGCCACTGCTACCGATAAAGAAATTAAGGAAGCTGGCTACTACAATACCCACTAACAGCATGATCATGATAGAACCGAACTTGGTAAGGTCCTGGTGGGTAATGTACCCGCCCACTGCCATTACACCAAATACGATAGATGATGTTACAAAAACGCCTGATATGGTACCGATTGAGTAGATCAAAAATATGTAGCTGAGGCTTATACCCATCACAGCCGAAAAAGCGAAGAATAAAAGCACCGCGGCAAAATAACTCAGTTTGTTAAACCCGAAAGAGATGATGAGCACGAACGCAAGTGGCGCAAACATTACTACAGTACCTAAAAGGTTATTTCTGCCTGTTATATTATTGCGAAGCATGCCGCTAAGCTCGGGCACAAAAGCGAACGCGTAAGTACACAAGGCAGAAACGCCAAGGGCTACAAACATCCACATGAATACGTTTGCTATAAATTTACGGGAAGCCTCGGCATTTTCTACCTGGCTAACATTATCGTAAACAAAATTTGAAGTTTTAGTTTCCATTTTTTATAGAGAAATTATTTGTACGAATATAATGATTGTTGAAAGGTAACAAAGTTTAAATGTTGTAATGTTTAAACGCTGTTTTTACACTGATGTTACGAATGCTGCATCATCTCAATTTAATCTTTTGGTGAGCTGTTCTTCCACTTTTTTAAACAGCTGCACGGGTTTTAACGCCCGCCAGTTCAACTCGTCGAGCTGGCCGCCAAAGTTGATGTAGTAATCGATGTTGCTATTCTTAAATTCTTTGATCACATGGTCCTGGAAGTTGATGCCGGCTATCCAGCCATCCTCCACATCCTGAAACCATTCTTCGTAATAGCTATCGTCGGAATGGTGGAAGTTGAGCACGTTCTCGCCTATCAGTACAAATTTGTTAACGCCCTGATCTATCATCAACTCCAGTATCTCGCGCTTCAGCAGCATAATATCGTTGTTGATAGCATCGTTCCACTCGCCAATAAATTCGATGATGCTGTAGCCCCGGTCGTAATCAACAAAAAGCACCTTCATATACAGCGTGTTAGACCCAAACGAATCCCATTGCGGGTGCAGCAGGTAATTGTATATCTGCTTATCAAACTCAAACTCGTTGTACGTAGTAGCGTAAAAAGGCGAATACTCGTCTTCCGCTGCTACGTAATCATCGCGCCATTTATAATATGGTTCTATCTCGTGCATAGTTCAATTCAAAAGTCAAAAGTTAAAATTCAAAATCGGATTTAACCGAAATCTTAACTTTTAGAATGTGCCGATACAGCTTTTCTTACGCTGCCGTGCTGCTTTAACAGGGCGGCGGCGGCTGTGTGGCTAAGGCCGGTTTCGCTCATCACCATCCGGGCACCGCGATCCACCAGTTTGTTATTGCTTAACTGCATATCCACCATTTTATTACCCTTTACACGGCCCATCTGGATCATCACACTTGTGCTCAGCATGTTTAAAACCAGCTTTTGCGCGGTGCCTGCTTTCATCCGGGTGCTGCCGGTAACAAACTCGGGGCCTACCACTACTTCTACCGGGTATTGTGCTTCGGCCGCTACAGGGCTGCCGCTATTGCAAACTATGCAGCCAGTGGCAATATTATGGTCGTTGGCCTTTTGCAGGCCGCCGATAACATAGGGCGTTGTGCCCGATGCCGCTATCCCTACCACCACATCGTTCTCGTTAACGTTAAACTCCATCAGGTCCTTCCAGGCTTGCTGGCGGTCGTCCTCGGCAAATTCAACTGCACGGCGAATAGCGGTATCTCCGCCGGCAATAATGCCCACCACCCAATCGAAGGGCACGCCAAACGTTGGCGGGCATTCCGAAGCATCTACCACGCCCAGCCTGCCGCTGGTGCCTGCGCCAATGTAAAACAGGCGCCCGCCAATGCGCATTTTTTCGGTTACGATGGTGGCCAGGTCTTCTATTTGCTCCAGCGCTTTTTCAACAGCCAGGGGTACGGTTTTATCTTCGTTATTGATATTTTGGAGGATGTCCAACAGCGGCATTTTCTCCAGTCCTGTGTATTTAGAATCCTTTTCGGTGGTTATTTCCATTTCGGGCAAAATAATTTTAACAAAATTGAATAAAAAACATCAAAGCAAAGAAGATAGCGGTGCGAACGGTTTAAAATAATTCCCAATCGGTTCAAATAGTACCGATTGGTGAAGTCTGCAAAAGCGATAAATACGTATTAATATCTTACAAAGGCATTACTAAAGAAGATGATATAAATTATAGGCTATAAAGCTTATTGATTAAATTTGCAAGGCAATCACTACATGAAACAAACTGCGGGCGTTATTTTCCGGACCATAATTCTCATCCTCATCGGGATAATCATCGGCACCATCATTACCAACAATAATTTTGCAGGCCGCCACTTTGGCCTTAGTTTTTCGCGCAGCGATGATAAGATCTCCAAAGTACTGGCGCTGGTAAATCAAAACTATGTAGACTCGGTAGACGTAGACAGCATTGCCGGCGTAACCGTGAACGATATGCTGCAAAACCTCGATCCGCATTCGGTTTACCTGCCGGCACAACAGGCGCAATCCATCAACGAGCGATTGGGCGGCGGCTTTAACGGCATTGGGCTGGAATATCAGATACTGCGCGATACCTTGTTTGTTACCCAGGTTTACCCCGGCGGCCCGGCGGCAAAGGCAGGGTTAAGTACGGGCGACAGGGTGCTCTTAGTAGATGGCGCAGCATTCTCGGGCACTAAACTTACCCAACCTCGCATCAGCAAAACTTTCAGGGGCGAGAAGGATTCGCAGATAACCCTCAGTGTAGAAAAAAGCAACGGACTAAAAAAAGATTATCTCATTAAACGCGGGCGGGTAACGCTTAGCAGCCTCGATGCTTACTTTATATCGGGCACTACAGGTTACATCAAAATAAGCAAATTTGCATCTACTACCGATAAGGATTTCAGAGCAGCCCTTACCAATTTAAAGCTGGACGGGATGCAAAAACTGGTGCTGGATCTGCGCGGTAACGGTGGTGGCTACCTCAACACGGCTACTGCCATGGCCGATGAATTTTTACTTAAGGACAAACTGATCGTTTATACCAAAGGCGCCCACGAACCCCGTACAGATTACTTTGCTACCGATTCGGGCAGTTACGAGCAGGGAAAGCTCAACATTATTATAGACGAATACTCGGCCAGCGCGAGTGAAATACTGGCGGGCGCGCTGCAGGACCTTGACAGGGCCACTATTGTAGGCAGGCGTTCCTTTGGCAAGGGTTTGGTTCAGCAGCAATTTCCGTTTGGGGATGGCACTGCTATAAACCTTACCGTAGCCAGGTATTATACCCCATCGGGCAGATCGATACAAAAATCATATAAGAACGGCATCCAGAGTTACCATAACGACCTGGCCAACCGCGTGCGTAAAGGAGAACTATTATCCGCAGGCAACAGCCTTGCCGATAGTGCTTTTGTTGGGGCATCTACCTACCATACATCCAACGGGCGCAAGGTATTTAGCTCTGGCGGTATTATGCCCGATGTTTTTGTACCTGCCGATACCACCCGAAATACACAGTTATTGGAAGACCTTACCGATAAGCAATTATTTACTGCTTATGTGATAGATAAGCTGCAACCGGTGTTCAAAAAATTCAACACCGAGAACGACTTTGTAAAGCAATATAACATTACTGATACGGAGTTTAACGCCTTTATCCAATACTCGGCGAAAAGTTTGGAACAGGTAGACCCAAGGGAATTGCAACTATCTGCCAACATCATTAAAACCTTGCTTAAGGCTAACACCGCCCGTTTTAAATGGGGCAATAACGCCTACTACCGCGTGTTAAACGAGGGCGACAATACCTTTAAAAAAGCGGTGGAACTATAACTGGTTCATCCCTGTACCGGTTGGGAAAAATGTATTCACACTTACCGGCAACTTACCGGTTGGCTTAATTTGCCCGGTTATGGCTTTTACGGCAGCACGCTGCATGGAATCATCCTTTTGATACCCCACCAAAATAGCACCGCTTTTTTCTATGCCCGGCAAACCAGCAATGGTATAAGCATTTGCAAATACACTAATTACCGAATTGTTTTTGGCGGCCAGTTCGGCAATTAGCAGCTTCACATCGCTGCTGTAATCCAGCTTACTTTGGGGGCGCAGGCGGGTATCATGGATACTTACAAACACCTGCTCATATTGCTTTAATGACTCAAGCATTTTTTTCAGGGCCGATACCGGGGTATCCTTGCCAACCAAAAACAACATGCTGTTTGGGTATTTTTTGGAAAGTTCCTGCTGAAAAACAGTTTGCCCGGTTACGCCGATACTTACAATGGCGGTTTTCTTGGTGGTATCCTGTTTCAGCAAACGACTATCGCCTTTTATCAGCGTGATGGCTGCATCGCTTAGCTGCTGCACCAGTTCGGTGGCGGCGGGGCGGTTAAGGTCCTGCGCTAAGTTTTCGGTTACAATAGGTGTGTAAGTGCTTAAGCCTGCCCAGTACTTGGCGGCTAATATCTTTTTCACCTTGGCCTCAAATTCTTCAGGGGCGATGTGTTTTTTACGCACTTCCTTGCGGATGAGCTTGGCTGCGTTTTTGGAGTTCTCCGATAGTTCTATCAGATCCATACCGGCCATAAAGGTTTTCAGGTCGGCCTCGCCGTTGGGGAAGTATTTGGTTACGCCCTTCATCTCCATGGCATCAGACACCACCAGCCCTTTAAACATCAGCGAATCTTTTAAGATATCGGTAATAATAGGGCGCGATAAGGTGGACGGCAAATTTTTGGTGGTATCCAGCGAGGGGATGCTCATGTGGGCTATCATTACGCCACCGATGCCCGCGTTGATGGCTTCGTGAAAAGGGTACATCTCCAGGGAATCCAGCCGTTCGCGTGTAAAGGGCAACAAGGGTAGATCGAAGTGCGAATCTACATTGGTATCTCCATGCCCCGGGAAGTGTTTGGCTATCGCGATGAGGCCGGCATTCTGCATTCCTTTGGCGTAAGCTATGCCTTTGCGGGCCACATTGTATTTATTATCGCCAAACGAACGGTAGTTGATCACCGGGTTATTGGGGTTGTTATTCACATCAAAATCGGGCGCGAAGTTGATCTGCACACCCAGCCTTTTAAAATCGTAAGCTACGGCCTGCCCCATTTTGTAAATAAGGTTATTATCCTGTATGGCACCAAGCGCCATTTGGTACGGGTATGATATGGTAGAATCCAGTCGCATCCCCAACCCCCATTCCCCATCCATAGCAATAAGCAGGGGGATACGCGAGATCTGCTGATACTGATTAACCAAATTGGCCTGCCTGCCCGGCCCGCCCTGGAAAAACACCAGGCCGCCAACATGCTCTTTTTTGATCACCTTCCCTACCGAGTCGGAATAAGCCTGCCCGCGATTGGTATGGGCGCGCACAAAAAACAACTGGCCAATGCGCTGCCTGCGGTTCAGTTTATTGTAAACAGAATCTACCCACTGGTTTTGCAGCGCGAGCGAACTCACAAGGCTGGTCTTTTGGGCAAAGCTGCTCTCAACTATTAAAATAAGGGCGAAAACGAGGATATAGCTAAAGTATTTTTTCAACTGCATGGCGATGGTAAATGTAGCTTAAATCTTAAAAACGGGTAATTGTTTTTTTTGATTGTCAGAATCAGGATTTTCAGAATTTTAGAATGAACAGAATTTAATGTACAGGCCTGATAGGTGCTTAGGTTGATTTTCTCTTTGTTCTGAAAATTCTCAATCCTATAAATTCTGATTCAGACCTCCTTCTTGTAAAAAAACTGATACAATTTAAAATCAACATCTATTTTATCAGCACCTAAATAAACCTTAACGAAAAAAAATACTCTATTGAATATAAAAAATCAACATAACCAGTAAGCGGCGCGGGCAAGGTATGCCTTAATAGCTTCGATAAACATCAAAAAAACATGAAAAAATTACTCTTTTTAGCTATAGGCCTGCTTACCATGGCGGCCTCGGTAAATGCGCAGGATGGCCCCCGCCGGTACCCGCGCCGTGTAGTCAGGCGCTTACCGCCTCAGCAGCAGTCACACCGTTACCGCCCCGTCGACGATTGGTACAAACCCAAGGTGGGTATTGCCGGTGGTCTAAACATCAGCAACACGGTTGATGCCTACAATGCCGATTTTAGTACCAGCAGCGTAGCGGGCGCACACATCGGTTTAACATTTGAAGTACCTATTGCTTACCCGCTTTCCTTCGCGCCGGAGTTTCTGTTCTCGCAAAAAGGCTACAAAGCCGAAACACCGGACGGTACCTTCCGCCAGCGCACCAATTTTATTGATATCCCTTTGCTTGCCAAATTACGCGTAACCAGGGGTTTTAATATTGTGGTTGGCCCGCAGCTTACCTTCCAAACATCAACCCGTAATACTTACGATGATGGTTTCAGCACCATTTACCGTGATAATTACGACGGCCTGCGCGATAAAAGTTACCTGTCGGGTTTAATTGGTGTTGGTTTCGATCTTAATCGCAACGCGGAACTCCGTTTCCGTTACGCGCTGGACTTTAACCAAAACCGCGGCGACGCAAACTCCAGCATCCCCGATTACCGCAACCAGGTATTCCAGATAGGCTTAGGGTTTAAGTTTCAGTAATATTACCGGGGGCAATATACCGAAGCCACCTCGAAAGGGGTGGCTTTGTTATTTAAAAACGGATTTGAACCAACGTTTTAATTTCCGGTTGGGCCTGTTATAACGTTCTACACGTTTGGCAATATTAAAATCGCGATCTATTGTACAAAAGTCGGCCTGCTTTTCGGGCAGGAAATAAAGCGGATGGGTAAGGCTGCCCATTTCTTCTAAAGGTATGGCCGCGTTGGGGTCAGTCGCATTGTGCGTATTAGTAGAACTTACGCCGAAACCAATATTGCTGATGAGGTTTTGGTTTGGGATTATACAGAGGCTGTTGTTAAAATAATTCAGGAAACCGTATTGGTAATCCCAGGTATCTATTTCACCGGCCTTTACCCATTTAAAAATTTCCACCCAGGCTTCTACTACCATGGTGTGGCCAAATACATTCTCTAACTGGTGCTTAACTTCGCTTTCGCTATACCGGCTAAGGTTTTTATCATAATCTTTCCATACCCTGCGCCAACCTGCCCAGCCCCAAATGTGGGTAATGTTAGAGAAATAGTAACTGGCAGCTCCCCATTTTTTACCCTGCTGCAAATTGCAGCCTGTTATGTGCCGTATGCGGGTATCGTAGCGGTAAAGTTCCAACAACTCGTCGCAAAATTCAAAGAAGCTGTTGGCTGGCAGGCAATCGTCTTCTAATATGATCCCCTCCTCCTCCTGCTGAAAAAACCAGGTTACTGCGGATGATACCGCTTCTTTGCACCCAAGGTTATCAGTCCGGAAAAGTGTTTTCACATCGCACAACCAATCTATCTTACCAACCACTTCGCGGGTTTCCCGGCACAACGCAGTTTCACCATCGTGATTGCTGCGAGCACCATCTGCTGCTATGTATAACCTTGGCGGGCGGGCTTCTTTTATCTTATCAAAAACCTGCCCTGTAACGCCGGGGCGGTTAAATATGATAAAGAGTACCGCAGATTTGGTTTGATATGCTGAGCTGCCTGCATTCATGTTACAAAGGTATTTATTTAAAGCCGCCACGCGCCTTGCCTAACAACGGAATATTTTCTCGGAGTTGGTGCCCTGCCGGGCTATAAGCCCGAGGCGGTCTATCTCGGCATGCCGCTCGTTGACCATTAAATAGCTTTTCACATCCCACTCTATGGGCCGAATATTGCCAACTGAAAATTCGAGGCTATTAATGGTATCCAAAAAAAGCCCCTTTTTCATGTAATAGAAAAAAGTATGGTACCCATTACCCACGTACACATCATTATCATTTTTAAACAGGCTGTCAAACTCATCTTTCAGTTTTGCCACCTTTTCAAAAAAATAGTAATCCTCAATAACATACTTTCCCGAAAGTTTAATAATGGCCGCATCATTGGGGAGGACAGCGTTTTCCAAATAACCTTTTAGGTGGCTCATTTCGTTCAGCCCTTTATTAGGGAACGGGTTACCAAGTGTACTATAGTGGGTATTATATGCATCAAGGTACTGCTCGTTTGCAGATACACATTCCAGCACGGTATACGAATCAAAATATTGTTGGTATTGCAGGCAAGCCTCAATGGATTCGATATATTGGGCTTTGCGACTATCGTATGCTTCTGCAATATTTGCGGTAGTAATTATAACGTGTATCATTGTTGTGCAGCCCTACCCTTCGTTAAAGGTTTGCATATCTATCAGCCTGCGGTATAAACCGTTTTGCGCCAATAGTTGCTGATGCGTACCCTCTTCTATTACCTTCCCGCCTTCCAGTACGATAATCTTATCGGCATTTTGGATGGTGCTTAAACGGTGGGCGATGATGAGCGATGTACGGTTCTTCATCAGGTTATTTAACGCTTCCTGTACCAGTTTTTCAGATTCGGTATCCAGGGCCGACGTGGCCTCGTCCAACAGCATAATGGGCGGGTTATTGAGTACTGCGCGGGCAATACAAATACGCTGCCTTTGCCCGCCGGAGAGTTTGGCACCCCTATCGCCCACATTGGTTTGGTAACCGTTATCGGTATCTAAAATAAAATTATGGGCATTGGCAATGCGCGCAGCAGCCTCCACCTCTTCGGGCTTTACATCGGTTTTGCCAAAGGCGATGTTATTGTAAATAGTGTCGTTAAACAAAAGCGATTCCTGGTTTACAACACCCATTAAGCCACGCAGGGAGTTTGCCGTTACTTGTTTAATGTCTTCACCATCTACCGTGATGCGGCCTTCCTGCGGATCCATAAAGCGGGGAATGAGGTCCATCATTGTAGATTTACCACCGCCCGATGGACCAACCAAGGCTACCGATTTACCTTTGGGGATAGTAATATTCACATTAGATAAAACCTGCTTCTCCTGATAGGCAAAGGTTACATTCTCAAAACGGATAGCATCATTAAAACCGTTTAACGCTACCGCGTTTTTTGCATCGGTAACCGCTGGTTTTTCATCTATCAGTGCCAGCACGCGCTCACCGGCAGCAATGCCAGAGTGGATGTTGCTAAAAGAATCGGTCAGCGCCTTTGCAGGGCGCATCAGCTGCGAAAATAGCGCGATATAGGCCACAAAATGCCCGGGATCAAGCTCGGAGGTGTTGTTGTAGATCATATACCCGCCGTACAGCATAATAAAGGCTACCATAGTGATAGATAAACTTTCGGATACCGGCGATGCCAGTTGCTGGCGCTTAGCTATCGATTTGGATATTTTTGAATACTTTTTATTCTCGTTATCAAACCGGTCCTTAATAAAATCGGTAGCGTTAAAAGCCTTGATGATTTTTATACCTGATAGTGCTTCATCCAAATAACTGATCATGTTGGCATAAGATTCCTGCCCTGCCACCGCCTGTGATTTTAGGCGTTTTACAATACGCGAGATGATAAAGCCCGATATAGGGATAACCAATAGCGAAATGAGCGTTAGTTTTACCGATATTAAAAACAGTGCCACGAGAAAGGCGATCAATTGCAAAGGCTCTTTAAAAGCAACCTGCAAAGTGCTGGTTACAGAAAATTGCACCACCTGCACGTCTGATGATACCTTGGTAATGATATCGCCCTTACGCTCGTTATTAAAATAAGCCATGTGCAGGTTCATCACGTTATTAAATACGGCGCGGCGCAAATTGAGCAGGGTGTAAACGCGCAAATTTTCCATAACACGCTGGGATATGTACCGAAACAGGTTCCCTAAAAAAACAGAAACTACAATTACGCCGCACACAAATTTGAGGGCCGCCCACCTGTCGTAATTGGTTAAAAAATATTGGAGGTAATATTTAAACCAGCCCGAAAGATCAAGCATCGATGGCTTTTTCAAAACTTCTGCAGCTGTATGGACGCTATCTTTACTCACATCAAATAGCGTGTTCATCAGCGGCCCCAGCAAAACCAATACGCTGGTACTGAAAATTACGTAAAGTACGGTGGATATAATATAAGGAATAGCAAACCGGGCAATGGGGTTAGCAAAAGAAAGCAGACGAAAATAGGTCTTCATTAAAAATAATATAGAGGTGCAAAGTTAGCTTAATTAGCTAATTAACCGAATAATGCATTTATGGACGCAACAGGGGCCGCACAACCTGCCAGGCCATATCAACCGTAACGATACTGATGCAAGGGAAACGCTCTTGGGGTTGGGTTTGGTATATACAGATCCAGTTGCAGTAGTAGCAGTCCATTTTTTGGTAAACGCAGGCGGGGCCGCCCGTAATATCGGCCGGGTAAGGCACAAACCTATCGAAATGCCCACCGCCGGTGATGCAAACCGAGGGCGTATTTGTAGCGACAGCTATATGGATGGCGCTGCTATCGTTACCGATGATGAGCGACGAGGCGGCAACCCGTTCCACTAATTGCGGTAGTGTAGTTTTACCGGTGAGATCAATCACATTCTCTGCTGCGGCCATGTGGCAAATGAGCTGGCTCACAACTGCTTCATCCGGACCGCCGGCAATGTAAATGGTCTCTGTGCTTTGCTCACGAATGCGTTTGATCAGTTCTGCAAACTTTTCTATCTCCCAGCCGCGCTTTTTTTCTCCCGCCCCCGGGGAAATGATGATGCCCGCGCGTGGCTTACTTTCCATAATAATAACCGGTTTTGCAAGCGCCGTGGATTGCCCAAGCACCGTTGTAAAATAAAAGTTATTGCGGTGGAATTCGTGGTAAATGCCGGTCGGCAATAGCAGTTTAGTGGTGTAGAATTTATCTGTTTTTACTTTGTACTTTTTCGGCATCCCCTCAAAATCACCCTCGAAACCGATGATCTGTTTGGCGGCGGTTAATCCCGCCAGCCCATCAGGGATAAAAGTGCGGGTGCTGGATGGATTGAGTACTACGGCATAATTCCGTTTAAACAAAGTCCAGCCCAGTTTAAGTACCGCCATAGGCCGGTAAGCTATTCTGCTGGTGCTGATGAAGTAGTTGTTAGTTAAGTACTCCCTATCATAAGCCATGGCCAGGCTTTCCCAGGCTTTATTACCGAGCAATTCTATTTCATGATCCCGGTACCGGGCCGAATGCTTTACCTCTTCAATAAAATTGTGGAACAGGATATAATCGCCAATAGCATCTGCCTTAATGATGAGCAGGCGTTTAGCAGGCGCTCCCCGGAACAGCGCCAAAAACCTGAACAGGTAGGGCAGCTTTAATAAAATAAAGCGGGTAAGCCTGAATAAGTTCCGGTTTTGGGCCATTAATAAACGTTGATTTTTTTACACCATGCCTGCTTTTCCGGCTTAAATATTTACTTTGCGCAAAGAAGGAGCAGGCAAATATAACAGGATATAAATAAAGCCGTGTACAGCTAATTGAGTGGTAAACTAAGCATAATTATTGTTACATACAACGCCGCTGCAACCCTGCAGGCCTGCCTGGATAGCGTATTAGCGCAAACTTATCCCAACACCGAGCTGGTGGTCATCGATGGCAACAGCACGGATGCCACACCGGAAACTCTAAAGGCAAACACCGCGCGCATCGCTTTTTGGCAAAGCGAACCCGATAAAGGCATTTACGATGCCATGAACAAGGCTCTTAAACATATCACCGGCGACTGGGTTTATTTTTTAGGTGCCGATGATGAACTGCTGCCGGAGTTCTCTGCTTTTGCCGAAGAACTGAAAGACAACAACATCTATTACGCCAACGTGATCCACAAAGGGGTAAAACGTGCCGGTAAGGTAAGCGCCTATTATATGGCGAAGGTTGGCATTTACCATCAATCCATCATTTACCCCGCAGCTGTTTTTAGGGACGTCCAATACGACACCCGCTACCGCGTTTTTGCCGACTGGGCCTTTAACATGCAATGTTTTGGCAAAGGCTTCACCTTCGAATACAAAGACCATATCATAGCCAATTACAGCCACGAAGGTTTATCCTCCCACGCGGTTGATGAGGTATTTGAAAAGGAAAGAGGGAACCTCATTCTTAAAAATTTCGGCATAAAAATATGGCTCCGTTACAGGTTCAGGCTGCTGAAAGAAAAGCTGAGAAATTAGCGCGTTATAAACCCAGACATTCGTTGTAAAGCGCGAGGTATTGGCGGGCGGTGTTATGCCAGTTAAAGGTTTCGGCATGGGCCATGATACCGGCTTGGATATCTTTTGTAGCATTATATTTCTCCATCCCTGCCGCAAAAACGCTTTGCATGGCCCCGCTTTCAAAGCTGTCAAAGTAAAAGGCCGCGTCGCCGCCAACCTCGGGCAGCGAAGTGTGGGTCGACAAAAATACCGGCTTGCCAAAATACATGGCCTCAATCACCGGCAAACCAAACCCTTCGGCTATAGATGGAAAAGCAAATGCCAGGCAGTTTTTATAATACCAGGCTTTATCGGCATCGCTAACGGGCCCGGTAATATTCACCCGGTCTTCGCAATGCCATTTTCGGGCTTCGGCCACTATCTCATCCTTGTACGGTGTTTCAATGCCGGCGATGATCAATTCATAATCGTTACCATGCAGCAAGGCGGGTAATACGGCAAAATTCTTTTTAAGCGCTACATGCCCAATGGCAAATATAAATGGCCTTGAAGGCTGGTAAGCCGGCTGATGATCTTCGTCAACGATTAGTTTATCAGCCCCGTTATAAATAACCTGGATCTTCCCCTGTGCAGATGGAAAGTGCTTTAAAATATCCTGCGCAACAAAGTTGGATATGGCCACCACCTTATCGCAGGTATCAATATGTCGTGTTAACCGGTCCAGTTTCTTTTTTACTTTCCGGGGTGGCAGTTGTTCGTGCATAAAGTTAATATCGTGCACAGTTAATATTTTTTTGCCTTTAACCCGCTGCGGTCGCAGCCTGCAGTACTGATCGGTAAAATGCACCAGGTCATACTGTCCCCTTGAGGGAAAGAATACCTTGTGCAGTTTGGATATGTATTGAATCTTCATCCGGTCTTCGAACTGGTAAATAGCACGGCGGTGCAGGTAATACGTAAGATCGAACCGATCATTTTCATCCAGTATACAATTGCCCAAACTTTTACCAAAATAGAAAAACCCCGAGTTGGGATACTTCATAGAATCAAACGTGACCAAAACTGCCGGCTTCTGCATATTGCTGCTATTTAACTACCTTATAATTTTTATACTCGCCAACCCGCCAGCCAAAAACGTCCTCTATCCATTGCAGCGCCTTCCGCCGGAAATCCATCCGCGACATTTTTTTCACATCGATGTCCAGTTTCCAGTTTGCCCGTTGTATTCGAGGCAACAGCACAGCGGGGTGGGACTCTTTAAAGGTCAGCAATCTGTCGGCGTTTCCGTAATCAAATTCGTTTTCTTCTATCGCTTGTTCGTTGGGCACGTATTCCGCGTTATAAAACTGTGTAAAGTTTTGTCCCTTCCGCAGCAGGCCTTTTGATGATTTCACCCATCCGTAATGGTATATATAGGCATCTATCAATTTCACATTCAGTTTCCTGTCTCCGCATCTGAAACCCTGCGCGTCGCGGTATGATTGGATGCCTTTATTGTTGCGCACAATGCGGACCTCCCGGCGGTAGTACCTGCGCGATTGCGCGTAAAAAGCGTAAGAGCCGTAAAAATGCAGGTATTTAAAAAGCAAGCCTTCTATTTTTTCATCACTGAGGTTAGCCTCCATCTCCCTCTTTATTTCCGGGAGGTATTTTTCATGCACGCATTCATCACCCTGTATATAAAAGGCCCAGTCGGCATCCGGCGAAATGGCAGCAAAGGCCTTATCTGTCTCCAGGGCAAATACCCGCCCCCCATCGCGCAGGCTGTTATCCCATACCGTATTAACAATCTTTATTTTTGGCGAGCCTATGCCCGCTATCAGTTCCCCGGTGCCATCATCGCTATCGCCCAAAGCCACAATAAATTCATCGCACAGCGGCAAAACAGAGGTAATGGCCTCAACTATGGGGTAATCGTTCTTTACAGCGTTGCGGATAAATGTAAAACCGGCTACTTTCATTCGGCAGGGTGTGTTTTGGGCAAATATACTTATCTACACATTTTATACCTGCTTGTTTAATTAAATCTAATTTTGTTAATTACAAACAACGCGTAAATGGCAAATCAAACTCTACATAGCATCCCGGGCAGTATCGATTTCCGAAAGGTTGCGCGCAAACTAACCGTTGTAGAAAACAACCTGCCGGGCGCCGAGGAACTTTTAAGATCGCTACCCTACAATATTACACCAGTAACCGGCATTACCGGGCCGCCGGGTGCCGGCAAAAGCACACTGGTAAATGCCATCATCAGCGCCTTATTGGATAAAGGTAAAAAAGTGGCCATTTTAGCTATCGACCCTACATCGCCCTTTAATTTTGGCTCGCTACTGGGCGACAGGATCCGCATGGCCACACATTTCAACCACCCGGATGTGTTTATCCGCTCGCTGGCCACCCGTGGTTCGCTGGGTGGCTTGTCTGCCAAAACTATCGAGATGGCCGATGTGCTGCGTGCATCGGGTTTTGATCATATCATCATCGAAACCGTGGGCGTGGGCCAATCGGAAGTGGAAATTGCGGGCCTGGCCGACCAAACATTTGTGGTGTTGGTGCCCGAGGCAGGCGACGAGATCCAGAACATCAAATCGGGCCTGATGGAAATTGCCGATGCCTTTATCATCAACAAAGCCGACAGGGAGGGTGCCGACTCATTTATCAATAACTTAAAAAAGATCATCCACCAAAAAGAAGGGGCGCAGATCCCGGTGTTACGCGCCGTTGCCACCAAAAACGAAGGGATAGACGAAATAGCCGGGATGATATTAGCCCCAACCAAAATACCCAATAGCCGCCGCGAACTGCTGCTCACCCAAAAAGCCTACAACCTCATCCAGCAAAACCGCATGGCCGGCATCAACAAAAAAAAGCTCCAGCAAGATATTGCTGAAGCGTTGAAAAAGGAAGATTTTAATCTGTATCGTTTTATTGCAAACTTAGGCCCCCTAACCCCCTAAAGGGGGAAAGTACCCACCTTTTCGCCTTATGCTTTTCAAAAGCTCCCCCTTCAGGGGGTTGGGGGCGGCCTAATTCATTATCTCCTCAATATGTGCTGCTTCTACCGGTATATCGGCCATAAGGTCTATGTTTCCATCTTGGGTGATAAGGATGTTATTCTCTAACCGGATACCCAAACCTTCGGCAGGGATATAAATGCCCGGCTCGCAGGTAAGGATGTTACCAACCTCGAAGGGTTTGTAGCGGCTGGCGTAATCGTGTACATCTAAACCAAGGTGGTGCGAGGTGCCGTGCATAAAATATTGTTTATACAATGGCGCTTTAGGGTCCTGTTTGGCTACGTCGTGCTTATCCAGCAAGCCAAGCCCTATCAGTTCGCTCTCCATTATTTTACCAACCTCTTCGTGGTACTCGTTCCAAATGGTGCCTGCCACTATCATGCTGGTAGCGGCCTTCATTACACGCAGTACGGCATTATACACATCGCGCTGGCGCGGGGTAAAGCGGCCGCTCACCGGTATAGAGCGGGTCATATCCGCGTTATAGTT
Source organism: Mucilaginibacter gilvus (assembly GCF_004054195.1). Lineage (GTDB taxonomy): Bacteria > Bacteroidota > Bacteroidia > Sphingobacteriales > Sphingobacteriaceae > Mucilaginibacter > Mucilaginibacter gilvus. Next base: position 472,626 of record NZ_SBIW01000002.1, read on the forward strand.
GGCGTACTCGGCTCCAAAATCCAGCAATATCACATCGCCGTCTTTACAAATCTGGTTATTATCTATGTAGTGCAGCACATTGGCGTTGTTGCCCGATGCGATGATAGGGCTGTAAGCATGGCCCGTTCCGCGCTGTTTAATGAACTCGTGGATGATCTCGGCCTCAATTTCGTACTCTGCTACACCCGGCTGTACAAATTTCAGTACACGTACAAATGCATCACGCGTAAGCCCGCAAGCGGTTTTGGTAAGCGCTATCTCGGTATCAGATTTTATTACACGTAAGTCGCGTAGTATCAGCGCCGATCTCTCGTAATTATGCAAAGGATACTTTAACCGCAGCGCCTCGTACATGCGCATATCGCGGTAAGGCACGGTGTGGCTGTAGCGGTCGTTCTCGTTGGTGTTAATATAAACATTATCAGCATAGTTAATAATACCATGCAAAATACTGTCATAGTCCTGCAGCCAAAAGATGGTTTGGATACCTGATGCAGCCCTTGCTTCGTCCTTGGTGTACTTATGACCCTCCCAAATAGCTATATGCTCGCTGGTTTGTCTTAAAAACAGTACTTCTTTGTATAGCGGATTAGGACAATCGGGAAATAAAACCAAAATACTCTGTTCCTGATCGATACCGGAGAGGTAAAAAAAATCAGGATTTTGCTTAAATATAAAATTTTGATCGCCGCTACGCAAAAACTCATCATTTGGGTGGAAAATAGCTATAGAACTGGGTTTAAGTCGGGAAACGAAATTTTTTCTATTAATTGTAAATAGCTGCTCATTTACAGGTAGATATTTCATAATTCAGGAATATGTATTTTAATAAAAACAATTTGTTTTTATTATTTGTAGTAGTATTTGTAAATTTTGGAACAAAGTTTGGTAATCGTTTCAAACATAATTACTAATTTTGAAAAAAATCACAAATAAATCGTTTAATCTTAAAACTATGAATTATTCTACATTAAAGAAAACAGCTACCTTGTCGTTCGCTGCTTTGTTGACTGCTGGGATGGTTAGTGCGCAAGACACCACTAAAACCGTTACCACTACAACAATGTCAACAGACACAACAATGTCATCTGGCACAACCACCGCCAAGGTATTTGGTGGTAGGGGACAGTACAAAACCTTTAGCATCGGTATCAACGGTGGTTTAACATCACCATTTGTTGCAATTGGCGGTGTTAACGATTGGGAAAAAGCACAATTAGGTATCGGTTACGGTATTTCTTTGCGTTCTCAGTTAGCCCATTCATTCGGCTTACAGTTAGACTTACACGGTGGACAAGTTAAAGGCAGAAATGATGACAATGGTAACCCACAGCAAATCGGTTCAAGAACAGCCTTCGCTACTAAATTCTACTCTGCTACTTTAAGTGGTGTTGTTAACGTTGCTACTATCGACTTTATCCGTCGTAAAAACTCTGTTAACTTCTTCATCACAGGTGGTGCAGGTTTAGCATTTTACAAACCAAGCTACGCTGAAACAGTTGCTCAGTACAACGGTGGTACAGATGCTTTCAATTTTTACTTAAACGATGCTAACGGTAACCCAACTACTCCGGGCCAACCAGGTAGCGGAACAAGCAAAAGAACTGTTAAAGAGTTGATCATCCCTATTGGTGCAGGCGTTAAATTCAAACTTACTGACGCGGTTGCCCTTAACTTAGGTTACACCATGAACTTTATTGATGGTTACAACTTTGATGGTACTGCTACTCAGCGCGACACAAGAGATAAATTCTCTTACGGTTACGCTGGTTTAGAGTTCACTTTAGGTGGCAAAGGCAAACCAAACTTAGACTGGGTTAACCCTGTAGCTATGATGTACGACGAATTGTACGATGCTGCTTTACGCCAGGAAGTTGAAGCTCTTAAAACTCGTGTAACTAACGTTGAAAACGCTGTTACCGATCTTAAGAAAGATTCTGATGGTGACGGTGTTGCTGATCAATTCGACAAATGCCCTAACACACCTGCCGGTAGCGTAGTTGATGGTTCTGGTTGCGTTATCGTATTCCCAGCTACTGCTGCAATGTCAGATTCGTCTAAAACTGGTACTGCTTATTCAAACATCCAGTTTGAATTTGATAGCTCAGTATTACGTACATCATCTTACCCTACATTAGATGCTACTTCAGCTGACTTACGTTCATCTGGTGCAACTGTACAGGTAAACGGTTACGCTTCATCTGAAGGTACTGCTGCTCACAACATGTCATTATCACGTGACCGTGCTAACTCTGTAAAAACTTACTTAGTTAACTCTGGTGTTACTGCATCTAAAGTAAAAGTTAAAGCTTTTGGCGAAACAAACCCAATTGCTGATAACTCTACTGAAGAAGGCCGCGTACTTAACCGTCGTGTAGCATTCGCTAAGAAATAATATTCCTTTAGAATAATATTATTGCGAAAGCCCCGGATAACCCGGGGCTTTCTTTTTTTTGTTAAATTTGCCGTATGTATTTCTTCCGCAAAAAAGACCCTAACCGGCCAACCAGTTTTAATCTTAAGGTAATGCATATCATCAATGCCATTGCAATCAGCATGTTTTTGCTTGGCATTATCTATAAGCTTATCTACTGGTTTATTCTGAAGAAGTAACCGCGCTAACCTGTTGCCCTAACCAAACTTACATGAAAACCATTATCAATACCACTAACGCCCCGGCCCCTATTGGTCCATACAGCCAGGCAGTAGCCGCAGGCGGCTTACTTTTTGTATCCGGCCAGATTCCGATGAACCCCGCCACCGGCAAAATTGTAACCACCGGCATTACCGATGAGGCAACACTGGTAATGGAGAATTTAAAAGGCATATTAGATGAAGCCGGCGTTAGCTTTGACAGCATTATTAAAACCACCATCTTTTTAACCGATATGCAAACCTTTGAGCAGGTGAACGAGGTATACGGCAAGTATTTTACTGCCGATTTCCCCGCCCGCGAAACCGTACAGGTTGCCGGCCTGCCAAAAGGTGTTAATGTAGAGATCTCGGTAATTGCGTTAAAGCCCTGAATTTTAAAAATTGAACAGTCAGCAGTTTCAAACACCCATTGAGTATTTAAAAGGTGTAGGCCTTGCCCGTGCAGAAGTGCTAAAGAAAGAGCTGCGAATTTTTACGTTTGAGGACCTGCTCAAACACTTCCCGTATAAGTATATAGATCGTACCCGGTTTTATAAGATAAAGGATGTACAGCCCGATATGCCTTATGTGCAGGTGCTGGCGCGATTGATCTCCAAAGAGATCATCGGCGAAAAACACACCAAACGCCTCGTAGCCCAAGCAAAGGACGACACAGGTATTATAGAACTGGTGTGGTTCCAGAGTATTAAATGGGTAGAGAAAACTCTTATACCCGGTAAGGCTTACGTACTGTTTGGCAAGCCCGGCTTTTTTAATGGCAAAGCCCAGATGGCGCACCCGGAGATGGAGCTTTACAACTCCGGCGCGGCCCAGCAACGTGGTACCCTTACCCTGCAACCCGCTTACAATTCTACCGAAAAACTAAAGCAGTTTACCCTGGATAGCAAAGGGCTGCAAAAACTTATAGCAGGGTTGCTGGATCAGCACGCTAAAGATATTCACGAGAACATCCCCGCCTATTTGTTAAACCGTTTTAAGCTGGCACCCCGTGCCGATAGCTACCGCAATATTCACTTCCCGGATAATGCCGCGCAGCTTAACGAGGCCATCCAACGCTTAAAATTCGAGGAGTTGTTTTTTCTGCAACTGAAACTGCTCAAAAACAAACTCACCCGTGCGTCCAAATTCAAGGGCAATATTTTTGGAACAGTGGGCCATTACTTCAACGAATTTTACCACCATAAGCTACCTTTCGAGCTTACCAATTCGCAAAAACGGGTTTTAAAAGAAATCCGCATAGATACCCAGCGCGGCGTGCAGATGAACCGCCTGCTACAAGGCGATGTAGGTAGCGGTAAAACGGTAGTGGCGCTAATGAGTATGCTCATCGCTATAGATAATGGTTTCCAAACCTGTATTATGGCACCTACGGAGATATTGGCCAATCAGCATTTTCAAACCATTAAAAGTTTGGTTGGCGACGATTTTGTAGAAGTGGCCTTGCTAACCGGATCGGTGCCGCAAAAAAAACGCAGGGTTATCCACGAAAAGCTGGAGGATGGCAGCCTTAAAATACTCATAGGCACGCACGCCCTTATAGAAGATAAAGTACGATACCAAAACCTGGGCTTGGTGGTGATAGATGAGCAGCACCGCTTTGGAGTGGAACAACGCGCCAAGCTTTGGCGCAAGAATATTGTTCCTCCGCATATTTTAGTGATGACGGCCACCCCCATTCCCCGTACACTGGCCATGACCTTGTACGGCGACCTCGATGTATCGGTAATTAACGAACTGCCCGCCGGGCGCAAGCCTATAGAAACCAAACATTTTTACGAGGCCCAGCGCCTGCGCATGTTTGGATTAATGAAACAGGAGATAACCAAGGGTCGGCAGATATACGTAGTTTACCCGCTGATACAGGAGAGCGAAAAGCTGGACCTGAAGAACCTGATGGATGGTACGGAGATCATGAGCCGTGAGTTCCCGCTGCCGCAGTTTCGCATCAGTGTGGTGCACGGTAAAATGGCCGCAGCCGATAAAGATTTTGAGATGCAGCGTTTCATTAAAGGCGAAACGCAGATAATGGTGGCCACTACCGTAATAGAGGTTGGGGTAAACGTACCCAACGCATCGGTGATGATCATAGAGAACGCCGAACGCTTCGGGCTGTCGCAATTGCACCAGTTGCGCGGGCGGGTGGGCCGCGGTGCTGAGCAATCGTACTGCATCCTGATGACGTGCCCCAAACTCAGCAACGATGGCCGTATACGCATTAACACCATGGTAAAAACCAACAACGGTTTCGAGATAGCCGAGATAGATATGCAGTTGCGCGGCCCCGGCAACATTGAAGGCACCCAGCAAAGCGGTGTGCTCGACCTGAAAGTGGCCAACCTCGCTACCGACCAGGAGCTACTAATAACAGCACGCAAATGCGTAGAAGATATTTTAACGAAAGACCCCCAACTCGCCCTGCCCGAGAACCTGTTGCTAAACCAACCCTTCCAGGCAAAAAATGCAGGTTTAAGCTGGGATAAGATCTCGTGAAAAATAAAAATAAATTTGCAACGCGAAACGTTTCATGTTACATTTGTATATGATCGTAAGTATACGCCATAAGGGGTTGAGACAATATTTCGAAAAAGGAGATGCCTCCAAACTTCAACCTCAAAACTTAAGCAAAATACGATTAATTTTAACCCGCTTACATGCAGCAAAAGTTATTAACGACCTAAACGTCCCCGGCTACGCACTGCATCAATTAACCGGCGAGTTAAAAACCTTTTGGGCTGTTAAAGTTGATAAAAACTACCGCATCATTTTTCAGCTTATAAGCGAAAATGTTTACGAAGTGGATTATTTAGATTATCATTAATTAGGAAGGAGATTTAAAATGCATATGTTCGACCCCGCCCACCCAGGCGAATTAATACGGGAAACTATACAAGGACTACAGGAAGAAACCGGTAAAAAGTTAACCGTGGAACAAGTTGCTATCGGATTAGGCACAACACGTAAAACATTATCGGCAATTATTAATGGCAAACAAAGTGTTAGTACCGAAATGGCACTTCGCCTGAGTACTGCCTTTAATACTACGCCCGAATTTTGGTTACATACCCAGGAAAATTACGATTTAGCCCTGGCGCGTAAAACAGTAGATGTTAAACACGTTAAAATTTTTTGGCAACCAAAGGTTGCATAAATTTTAACGTGTTTAACATCTTAACTATTACATTTAGATTATTTTTACTTAAACACCCATTCACGATGAAGAAATTCTTACTCCTCCTCTCTTTATTTTTTGCCGTTACCACGCTTAAAGCGCAAGATTCATTAATGATCCGCAAGCTGTATGATGAAGCTCTTGTAAACGGCGAATGCTACGAAAACCTGCGTTACCTGTGCAAAAAAATAGGCTCGCGTTTAAGCGGATCGGTTGGTGCAGAAAAATCTGTAGCGTGGAGTAAAAAACTCATGGATACCTATGGCTTCGATAAGGTTTACCTGCAGGAAGTAATGGTCCCGCACTGGGTTCGCGGTGCTAAGGAGGAGGGCTTTATTATTGATGGTAAAACCCGCATTAAGGTTCCTATCGCTGCGCTGGGCATGTCGGTTGGTACGCCTGCGGCCGGTATCACCGCCAACATTGTTGAGGTTAAAAGTCTTAAAGAGCTGGACGCGCTTGGCGAAAGCGTAATAAAAGGCAAGATCGTTTTCTTTAACGGCCCATTCGATCCCCGGTTTATCGAAACCGGACAGGGTTATGGTGCGGCGGGGATCCAACGCTTTGCAGGCCCATCGGCTGCTGCCAAATATGGTGCGGCTGGCGCGATTGTACGCTCCATTACCCCTGCGCTTGACGATTACCCACACACCGGCGGTACCGTGTATGCAGAAGGCGGCCGAAAGATCCCCGCGGCGGCTATCTCTACCCTTGCGGCAAATAAGCTTAGCAACATGTTAAAACTGCGCAAGCTGCCCCTTATTAAATTCTACTTTAAACAAAGTTGCCAAACCCTCCCCGATGTAAAATCATACAACGTCATCGGCGAGGTCACCGGCAGCGAACACCCTAACAAATTCATTAGCGTAGGCGGGCACCTCGATTCGTGGGACCTGGCCGAGGGCGCGCATGACGATGGTACCGGCGTAATGCAATCGGTAGAGGTGCTGCGCATCTTCAAAAAAACCGGCTACAAACCAAAAAATTCGGTGCGCGCGGTATTCTTTATGAACGAGGAGAACGGGCACAAAGGCGGCCTTAAATACGCAGAAGTTGCCGCTCAAAACAAAGAGGAGCACATCGCAGCAATAGAAACAGACGAAGGTGGTTTCACCCCGCGCGGTTTCAGTTTCCAAGGCATACCTGCGGCACAATTAAAAGCCATTAACGATAAATACAGCGCGCTGTTTGAACCCTACGAGGCCGACAGGCTGGTAGCAGGTGGCGGCGGTACAGATATCGGTCCGCTTAAAGAAACCATACCATCTATCGTGTTGATAGGTTTCCGCCCAGATTCGCAACGGTATTTTGATATCCATCACACGCCAAACGATGTTTTTGAGAACGTAAACAAACGCGAGCTGGAACTGGGTGCAGGCGCTATAGCAGCCTTGGTTTATTTGATAGACCAGCACGGCTTATAAAACAAATAAAAAGAGGCGCCACATAAAGCGCCTCTTTTTTGTTATAATAAAGCCACAAAACCCTTACCATTGCCATAATAAAAACACAGGTTTGTAAATTGCAGGCCTCAACACAAATACCTCATCAATGCCCGAAGAAGATAGTACAAGCCCCCGGATAGAAACGTTTGCCGCATTACGATATAAGGATTTCAGATCTTATATCGGTATGCGTTTTTGCTTCACATTTGCTTACCAGATGCAGGCCGTTATCATCGGCTTTTATATTTATCACCTCACTAAGGATCCTTTCGCCCTCGGGCTTGTTGGGCTTTGCGAGGCCATCCCTGCGGTTGGCATTGCCCTGTACGGTGGCTACATTGCCGATAAATCTGAAAAACGCAAAATGCTGCTGCTGATATTTATCGGGGTTTTCATCTCCTCATTGGTGATGTTTTTAATAACCCTGAAGGGTGCCGGTAATTACATCCACCAGAGCTGGGTGGTGCCCACCATTTATGTAATGATATTTTTTAACGGCGTTGCACGTGCATTTTACGGCCCCGCTACGTTTGTTATTTACACCCAAAGTGTACCAAAAGAAATTTACACCAACGCCGCCACCTGGAGCAGCAGCACCTGGCAAATTGCATCAATTTTAGGCCCCGCGGCAGGCGGGCTTATTTATGGGTTTCTGGGTATTTCGATCACCTTCGCGGTTATCCTTGTTTTCCTGGCCATATCGCTGGTGCTTATTTACCTCTTAAGATCATACCCGCCTATTTTTGTACCGAAGGAGAATATCTGGAAAAGCCTTTCGGAGGGGATAAAATTTGTATTCAACAGTAAAATGATGATAGGTGCCATGAGCCTCGATCTTTTCTCGGTGTTTTTTGGCGGAGCAGTAGCACTTCTTCCGGTTTTTGCCAACGAGATATTAAAGGTTGGTGCCGAGGGCCTGGGTATTATGCGCGCCACCACATCGCTTGGCGCAGTATTAACCATGTTGGCTATGGCCCGGTTTTCGCCTATGGGCAAGCCCTGGCGCAATTTGCTTATAGCGGTTACCGGCTTTGGCTTCTCCATCATTTGCTTTGGCTTATCGCGAAGTTTCTACTTATCGCTTATCTTTTTATTTACCGAAGGCGCTTTTGACAGTGTTAGCGTAATTATCCGTGGCACCATTATGCAGCTGCTAACACCCGATCATATGCGTGGCCGGGTATCGGCGGTAAACGCCATGTTCATCGGCTCATCTAACGAAATAGGTGCCTTTGAATCGGGTACGGCAGCGCGGTTGCTGGGCACAATCCCCGCGGTATTATTTGGCGGCAGCATGACTTTGGCTATCGTAACCATCACCTACCTCAAAACCAAAAGCCTCATACCGCTCTCGTTAAACCAGATCCAAACCCCCGAAGCGGTTGCCGAAAACTAATTGCTTAAACCAATACTTAATTAACGGTTTAAGCAATTACTAAAATGGCCTGTTAATTAAAAATTGATTTAAATTTAACTTAGGGGCAGGTGTAAAATGCTTATATTTAGTAGCTCAACTGAACTGCACATTGACCCCGAAATGTTTAAATAGATCACAAAGCGTTCTGCTGATATTGGCGTTATTTTTTGTCGCGCCTGTTTTATCCGGGTTCAAAGCCTCCGTTCAAAATAAACCTGACGCCTACAAGTTCGGCCTGTTCGTCTCCATCAAAAACTTGTCCGAAGATAAACGGGTTGAGGGCGCGCGCCTGATGTACAAAAACAATTGCCGTAATATGGCCGAGCGGGACGCCATGAAAAGCCTGGACGACCTTACCGTCATAGCAAAAGAAAAGGCCGACCTGCCACTGGAGTGCGCCGTGTTTGATATGCGAGCCGATTACTATTCGGTAAACCGCAGGTACAACCCATTAAGCAACTTGTATTACGACAAAGCAATATCGTTTGCCGATGAGCACGCGTTGCCGCTCGAAACCGCCATATACATGCACCGCAAGGCGGTATACCTACTCATCTACAAACAAAACATTTCCGCCTGCCGGTACTTTTTGTTCTCGCAGGAAAAATTCCGCGAAATTGGTTTTGATAAAGTGCCGGATATGGGCTCCTATTTTTCTGAGCTCGCCGATTTTTACTACGCCATGGGCGATTATGATAACGCCCGCGAAAACCTGAAACAGACCTTAAAATATCAGCAGCCGGCAACACGGGCGCGCATAAATACCTTAAACACTATTGGCTTAACTTACCGTAGTACCCAGCAGTTTAAAACCGCCATGCGGTACTTTGATGAGGCCTTAAATATGGCCAAAACCATTCGCGACAGTGCCTGGGTAGGTATTACAACCGGCAACATTGGCTCGATATATTTTATGCGGGGGGAGTATAAAAAAGCGCTGCCGCTCATTCAAACAGATTATAAGGTATCGTTACAGTACAACCAAACCGTTAATGCCGTTACGGCACTGCTGCGCCTGGTAAAAATAAGCCTGGAGGCCGATAGCCTAAGCCAGGCATCTAAACAACTTTCCATAGCAGATGAATTGCTAAACCAGAGCCGCGAAGATGTGCTGAAGTACCGCGTAACGTACTACAAGCTGAAAGCATCGCTGTATGAAAAGCTTGGTAATATGACACAATCTAACCTGTTCAACAAAAAATACAGCGCCGCCAAGGATAGCCTCGAAAACCGCGACAACCTTGCTGCTATTGAAGGCGTACGCTTGCAATGGGAACTGGATAAAAGCAAGGCCCAGATAAATAAACTGAAGATAAACGCGGAAATTGGGGCATACAAACGCAACACCGTTATTATTGTACTATTGCTTTTAATGGTGATAAGTATACTCATTTATAAACGGCAGCGGCTAAAAACAAAAAAGGACCAGGAACTACTGGCATCAGAAAAATTACGGTTGGACGAAGAACTAAACAACGCCACGCTTGCCCTGCATGGCTATACCGAAAACCTGATGCAGAAGAACCTGCTGATAGAGGAGTTTAAAACCGAGGTGGAAAAACTGCAGCTAAAATTCAGCAGCGAAGGCGATGCCCGCGAGCTGGATAATATGATGAAAGCCCACATTATGACGGATGAGAACTGGGGCGAATTTAAAAAGCTTTTTACCAAGGTACACCCCGCGTTTTTTTATCGCCTGCGCAATAAATACCCGCACCTTACCGGCACCGATACAAGACTGATGGCCCTTATAAAACTCAATTTAAACAACCGCGAAATGGCCGGTATGCTGGGTATTACTACCGATGGGATAAAGAAAGCCAAGCAACGCCTGCGTAAAAAAATGGAGCTGAAGGCCGGAGACGAAATTGAAGATATGGTTACAAAACTTTAAGGCTGCTTATTTAGGAAAGCCCCATTTGTCCTGATTTTGTCCACCCCTAAAATTTTCTTTTAAATTATCATAACAGCATATTTGATATATTAATCAGCTAATTAATTTCACGCGGGAAACCGGTATTAATTAATTCAGCAGTAGATTAACTATAATGCAATAAAAGCTGTATATTTATTTTATAAACGCCCAACTCCCCGCCTGCATTTGCAGCATAACCAGTTAGAGACGCTTTAAATACAGTTTTGCAGATCGCTACCGCGATTACGCACAGCGCAGCAAAACATTAAAAACGGATTCCCTCCTCTTTTGGGAACGCATCGTTTTTAACGGCGAGCAGCAGGGCATCGGCCTTGCCTGATACATTCATCGCCATCTGCATCCATTTATTTTTTGTTGTATGCCAGGTGTTACAACAACATACTAAAGCAAGCTTGCTACCTGTAAAATAGTTCCATTTTTAGCTACCACGAGGCAATGCGGTACTACTAAACCCATTGCAAACCGTTGGTAACTGACGATAATAATTAAAGTTTAACGTTTACAACGACCCCTATGGAAACAAACAACAACAAGATCAAATGCCCCAAGTGCATTGTGGGCATCCTCAACCGAAGGGCCAAAAGGCCGTTTTGGATGAAAACATTATTTTTTTGGCTGCCCATAAAACGGTACGAATGCGGGAGCTGTTACCGGCGTTCTTACATATTCGGTTCTTACAACCAAAATGCGCCGCAGGGCACCTAAACTATTTACGCTTTAGGGGCACGAGTGTTAGCACCCCGGCATTTGGGTAAGCCTCATATAAAACGTATGGCCTGTTGTGGCCCGGCATCATTAAAGGTGTTAGTATGCGGGCTTTAGGTGCATAATTCCCTTGCGTTAATTGCACTTTTTTCCAATTGGCAGGCACGTAAGTTTTTAGTGTAAGCGGCAGGTTGTACATGCGCTTATCAAGAGAGTGCGTAAGTGTTACAGTAATGCGCCAACCTATGTCTTTTACGCTTACGCTGGCGCTTTGCCGCTCGCGCAGGTAACGCGCCGCATCGCCAAACGTGGCCACCCATAGTTTATCGTTGCTGGCTTTAATGTAGCTAAAGTACTCATCCAGTTGCTGGTGGGTTAATGCTTCCCAGCCAATGCCGTCAACACCGTGGAAGGTAAGCACCAGCCAGGTATTAGTTTTATTGGCGGTAGTATCAACCCAGGCTTTCATCATGGGCATGGGTGTTTTGGTTGTTGCCCCGCGCTGAAACTGGATGTATTCCTTATCGGTGCTGCCGGGCTCGCTGCGGTTGCCACGACTGATCTCTTTTAACCAGGGTTCGGGCATGCGGTTACGTAAGGCGGGGTAAACCTTGTATAGGTATTGCATCACCCGCTCATTCTCGGTGCCGAAAGGGCCTTCGGCAGAGAAGGTGTAGCGTTCGCCTAACTCTCTTAAAATATCCAAGCGGCTGCTTTTCATCTCGTAAAGCATATTGGCTTCGTCCAGCGCTGCCAGGCGGGGATGGGTAACCATGTGGCTGGCAAATTCGTGCCCCTGTTTGGCGTAGCCACGTATATCGGCCCAGGTGGTGCCGTGGGCGTCCATATATTCGGTATTGTGCTGAATACCGGGCTTAAATTCGTTGTTACGTACTTTTTGGTATAGCTCATCCATCACCGCGTAAGCATCGGTTAGTTTCCCGGCATCTACCAGCGAGCCCGCTTTATAATGATAATCCAGCGGGCCAACCAAACCCAGATAGCCTGCTGCCGAGGCGCGCTCATAAAAATTTTCCGCATTGGTTGGTATGGTGGCAGTTTCGGCAATAATGATGTTTACAGGCCGGCCAATAAATTTGCCCGGATACCTGGAGCCGGGTATTTGCCCTGTAATAATAAAGAAGGTAGCCTTAAGGTTTAGTCTATTAAGTACCGGCAGGGCCTGCTTAAATTGGTTAATGGAGCCATCATCAAAGGTGATAGAAACGGCGCCGCGCTTATCGTCCGGCCAGCGGGTGATCGTAGTTTCGCCCGGCGACTGGGCTTTCGCCTGGTACGCAAACAATATAAACGCGAAGGCAGATAACTTTAGATATTTCATTTAAGGCTGATGATTAGCGGTTTATAAAAGCGAATATAAGACGAAAGCCGTAAGCAAAGCGCCAACCTTGGTAATTGTTACAAAAGCAGCATCAGTATTTTATTTGATATTTTATACCGTGTTTTCACCCTAAAAAAAAGGGTGAAAATCGGGTACTTCTACGTATTTTTTATTTGACTGCGGCAACCTATCTTTATTGCGCCCCTAAACCTTATCACAATCAATAGATTCCCCAGCCTTAGCTTTCCGTGGTAACTAATTTAAAATGATCATCCGTATTTTAATCGTCCTCATTTTACTTTTATCCGTTTTAAATATTGTTGGCCAACCGGCCCATACCGATCAGCTCAATCAGGCAGTACAACAAACACCCCCAAGCCTCAGTCCCATTGTCGAAATATTATCGGCACTCACCGTTTTATTACTCTGCCAAAATTACCTCAACAGGCAACTGAACAAAATTAAGACCTCGGCACTTAAAGCCAAACTAAATAGGCGGCTTTTCCATCAACGGATAAATCCCGGCATGCCTCTTTACAGCAATTCTTTACAGCAGGGTTAATTCATCCCATCCTTCTTTTTTCTTACCTGTTAAAAAAATAAAATATATTTTATAAGTAAATGAATATTCATTTATATTTGTAGCGTATTAAACAAAACATGCGTACAAGAGATAATAGTAAAGAACAACTGGTAAAGCAAAAAGCCGTAGAGCTGATGGTAAAACATGGCATGGAAGGCTTTAGCATGAATAAACTGGCTAAAGAATGCCGGATATCTGTAGCTACGTTGTACATCTATTATAAAGACAGGGACGATTTGATAATGAACATAGCAGCTGAAGGCGGCACGCTTTTTAGCGATGCATTGATCAAAGATTTTGACCCGGATGCCTCGTTTGAAGCCGGGCTGCGCGTACAGTGGAGAAACCGTTACCAGTTTATGAAGGAGCACCCACAGCTTAACCTGTTTTTCGACCAGTTGCGGAGCTCCAGTTACCAGGAGAAGTTTCTCGCGGGTTTTCTGCAGGAATTTAAACAGATGATGGGCAAGTTTATGCATAACGTAATAGCGCGCGGCGAGATAGAAAAGATGCCTTTTGAAACTTATTGGTCTATAGCCTTCTCGCCATTGTATGCGCTGGCCCGGTTTGATTACGAAGGGCAAAGCCTGGGCGGGATGCCTTTTAAATTAACCGATGAGGTACTATGGAAAACCTTTGGCCTGGTGGTGAAGGGATTAAAAAAATAAAGCGGCGGCGTATCCAATATTCCGGGCTGATGATCGTCAACGATGATAGAGCCCCATCGGATAAGCTGCCAAAAAAAGAAAAGTGATGTACTGTCCAATTATTTGCCCGGCAATAGTTATTAGATAAAGTTGATACCATGGAGAATTTTAACCACGTACTGCTATTTAAAACCAACATCAGCTGCGACGCCGATAAGGCTTTGGTATGTGCCATGCTGGGCGATAGGCCGGGGGTTGAAAAATGGAGCGTAGATACCGAGGATGAAGACTGTGTACTGCGGATAGTATCGTACACCCTGCGCCACCAGGAAATAATTGAATTGATAAACTATCACGGCTACGAGTGCCGTGAACTAATATAAACCAACATGCAATCAAAACAACCGGCTGTACCATTTAGCCGCTATCAAAAATTCGTTATATTTATTTTAGCCATTACCCAGTTTACAGTGATACTGGATTTTATGGTGATGTCGCCCCTGGGCGATATGCTGATGAAATCGCTCGATCTAAAACCGCAGGCCTTTAGCGTGGCGGTATCGGCCTACGCCTTTAGCGCCGGTATTTCGGGGCTGCTTACCGCGGGCTTTGCCGATAAGTTCGACCGTAAAAAATTACTGCTCTTTTTTTACACCGGCTTTATTGTTGGTACCATCTTCTGCGGCTTCGCCGAATCGTACCAGGCGCTGTTGGCCGCCCGTATAATTACAGGTTTATTTGGTGGCGTTATCGGGTCGGTATCCATGGCTATCATAACCGATATTTTTGCTTTACAGCAACGTGGCCGTGTTATGGGCTTTACCCAAATGGGCTTTGGTGCCAGCCAGGTGCTGGGAGTGCCTATCAGCATATACATAGCAACCCTGTGGAGATGGGAGGCACCCTTTTGGATGGTGGCGGCCATAAGCATACTTATATTTACTGCTATTGCCGTTTACCTTAAACCGCTTACGGCTCACCTTGCCATCCAGCACGACAAATCGCCCTTTGAGCACCTGTGGCATACGATTGCCAAAAAGAACTACCGTATTGGGTTTACCGCTACAGCGCTAATGTCTATAGGTGGGTATATGATGATGCCCTTCGGCAGTGCCTTCGCGGTAAATAACCTTGGGGTAAGTTATGATCAATTAACGGTATTGCTTATTGTATCGGGCATTAGCGGCCTGGTTATTATGCCGCTGATAGGCCGCCTGAGCGATAAGATTGATAAGTATGTAATTTTCGCCATCGCTTCTATCTGTATGATGGTAATGTGCGTGGTGTACACCAACTTAGGCCGCACCCCGCTATGGGAGGTAGTGATATTTAACGTGCTGATGATGATGGGCATCATGAGTCGGATGGTGCCAGCAGGGGCCCTGGTAAGCGCCATCCCGGATATGGCCGACCGCGGAGCTTTTATGAGCATCAACGCTTCTATGCAGCAGATAGCGGGCGGTGTTGGCGCCGTGGTATCTGGCGCGCTGGTGTCGCAGGCATCAAAGGGTAGTCCGCTGGTACATTACAACTGGGTGGGTTATGTTATTGTGGTGATATCGGTGATCAGCATATTGTTGTTGCGCCGGGTAGATAATCTCACCAAAAACAAAATGGAAGACAAAAAAATGGTAATACCCGAAGGCGAAGCAATATTGAGCGAAGGGTTTTAAAAAATTTCGAAAGCTTAAAAAAACACCAAAAAAAGGCGTGAAAAAGCAAGTTTTTCGCCCTTTTTTTGCTTAAAAACAGCAAATTTTAGCAAATTTTGCAAGGTAAAATGGCGTTTTGCTGCCTTTTCAGATGGAATAACTATATTGAGACATTGATAGTAAACAACAAAACAAACACTAATCACATCAGCAATTGATGAAAAATATTGCAGCACTAATTTTAATTATTTCGTTGTCCTCTTTTACAAAATCGGGGCATAAACCTTCCGAAGAAGTAACCAATTATTATGGCACATCGGATATTATAACATTCAATAAGGCAGACTTTAAGCTGTCCTGGAGCTCTCACCCAAATGCAGTTTATTACAAGCACGAATATTTACCTAAAGGAGATATTGCCGATCATTTTATCGACATGGTATTGCTGGATTTTGTACAGGGAGATTTTTCTGCTAAGGATGCGTTATCGGCCCAGGTAAAAACCATATTAGAGCGCAAAAAAACGGATGCGGTTTGTAATTACCAAGTAAACCAAAGCCCTGATGGAAAGCAGTTTATACTTGATTTTTTGATGAGCCAAAGCAGTGGAAACAAAATTGAGCTTTTAGAATGGAGCGCTTACCACTATAAGGAATACACTGATAAAGCCGGCCATAAGGGTGTTTTAATGCTGGGCGTAAGCCACAGAGCATATCGCGATGGCACAACTGCCTTAATAACAAATCTTTCAGAATTCAGAAAGGAGAACATAAAAGCATTGATCGGGATTCCTTTTCCGGAAATTCAGGTAAGGTAATCACCTGGTTGAAGATTGCAACTTAACTATCTCCCCATCATCGCCTTCACATCATCTGTTGTGCCTTTAAACGGCCCGGCATTTTCAATTTTTAGCCCGGCCATGGCAGAGGCAAATTTACCGGCATCTAACACATAGTCGCCTTTTATACGGCGGTACAGGTAGCCGGCCATGTAGGTATCACCGCAGCCGGTAGCATCAACCACTTCGGTGGGTTTATAGGCGGGGATCTCGTAAAAGGTATGATCATAAAAAATTACAGAACCCATACTGCCGAGGGTCATCACTACTTCTTTTACACCCCAATCAGCCAGTATCTGCGCGCCTTCTATGATATCAGCGGTACCGGTAAGTACCTCAAGCTCACGCTCGTTCACCTTCAATATGTCTATGTATTGCAGCGCCTCTTTTTTATCCGCCCAGTCTATAGCGTGTACGCCTTTATCAATTACCTCGCGCAAATACCCCTGTGCATCGCACGAAACGTTACCGCGGCTAAACAGGTTTTTAATGAGTTCGGTAGGGATATCATCTGCCAGTAAAGGGCCAAGGTGAAAGATAATGGCTTCGGTATTGGCGAGGTCGGCAACACTAAAGGCATCGGCTTTTTGCAGTACGCGCTGGGTACGGTTGTCCTGGTTTTCGCCATAAATATTCTCAAAATAAACGGTATGCTTGCTGGGCAGTGCTTTCACTTCGATGCCAAGGTCGCGCAGATCGGTAACACTTTGCAACTCGGTTTCGGCAAGGGCTGTAACCAGCCCATACTTCACATCCATGTTGCGCATAGCGTGCGAAAAATAAAAAGCGGTGCCGCCGGCCATGTGCATTACAGCGCGGGGGGTTACTACTTTATCAAGGGTGATGTGGCCAATGCAGCAAATATCAAGCATAAAAGTTCCGGGAAATTGAGGGATGCAATTTAGGCATTGTGGCCGGTTTTATAATATTTAAGTTTTATCAACTATAAAATGTATTTGAACGGATTGAAAAACAAGCGTCACAAGCAGGTTACATTACCATACTACGTTAGTGCGCATTTTATCATTAAATTGTGCCATCTCACATCCACTACATCATGACTACCAATACTGCTAAAAAAGTTATCTCTTTATTTGCTGCTATAACGATTTTGACGCTGATATCTGTCACCACGGCTAATGCTCAAACGGTACCAGCCGAAGACCCTTACCTGGGTATTATCCCTGCACCGGCATCAGTAAAAAAAGTAGCGGGCGCATTTATCTTCAGCGCGCAAACCCCTATAAAAGCTGATTGGCCAGCGGATAAAGCCGTTGTTTTCCTGAAAAACTATTTGAAGGATAGCAGGCATTTCAATAACAAAATCGCTAAACACAACCCTAAAGTCAAGGTATCGGCAGGGCTGGTGTTAACCTCCTACGGTGCAGATAAATTGCCTGCCGAGGGTTACAAACTCACCATCACTCCAAAAAAGATAACCATAGTAGGTAAGGGTGCCGGGCTATTTTATGGTATACAAACATTAATACAATTAATGCCCGTACAGCTTTCGGCCAGGGAGAAATTACCGTGCGTTACCATTGAGGATGCCCCCAGGTTCGGTTACCGGGGCATGATGCTGGATGTATCGCGGCATTTTTTCACCGTCCCGCAGGTAAAGCAGGTGATAGCGCTATTGGCGGCCTATAAGCTCAATACCTTCCACTGGCATTTGGTGGATGGGCAGGGCTGGCGCATCCAGATCAAAAAATATCCCAAGCTAACCGAGGTTGGTGGCTACCGCCAGCAAACCATGTACGGCAACAATCGCGACTGGCCCGACAGCCTCAGCTACGGTGGTTTCTACACCCAGGACGACATCCGCGATGTAGTGAAATTTGCTGCCGACAGGTTCATCAACGTGATCCCCGAAATTGAAATGCCCGCTCATTCGGATGCTGCCTTGCGTGCCTACCCCGAACTCCGCTGCCAACCCGACGATCCTAAAAATCCTTCCAGAAGCATCAGCGGCATCTATTGCCCTACCGAAGAAACTTTTACCTTTTTAGAGAATGTGCTTACCGAGGTGATGGAATTGTTCCCAAGTAAATATATCCATGTGGGTGGCGATGAGGCCAATAAGCAGCCCTGGAAAGAATCGGCATTTGTACAGAATTTAATGAAGGAGAAAGGCCTGAAAGATGAGAAAGAAGTACAAAGCTATTTTATACAGAGGATGGAAAAATTCATCAACGGCAAAGGCCGCACCATGATAGGCTGGGACGAGATCCTCGAAGGCGGGCTTGCCCCAAATGCCATAGTAATGAGCTGGCAGGGCGAAGAAGGCGGTATTGCCGCAGCACGCCAGCATCATAACGTGATTATGACGCCGCAAACTACCGGTAACTATTTCGACCATTACCAAAGCGGCTCGCCGCAGGAACCGGTATCTTTTGGGAGATATGCGGTGTTGAAAGAAACTTATGAATATGACCCCGTATCTAAACAACTAACCCCCGATGAGCAGAAATATGTAATGGGCACCCAGGGTAACCTATGGACAGAGTACGTGCCCACCATGGCCAAGCTGCAATACCAGATCCTGCCGCGCCTGTTCGCATTGGCTGAGGTAGCATGGACCAAACCCGAAAACAAGAACTACGATAACTTTGCCGATGTACGCCTTGCCAACCATTTCGGCAGACTGGAGGCGATGGACTATAACTATCGCGTCCCCACACCCTTCGCGGTTATCGATACCATTTTGTTCGGGAATAAATTCACCTATACGCCGCAATCGGTAGTGCCGGGCGCTAAAATATATTACACTTTAAACGGCCGCGATCCGTTGGATACCGACCTCCAGTACGTATCGCCGGTAACCATTATCATCCCGGCAAACGAAAAACGCGAGTTTAAGGCCCGGGTGATCACCCCCTCAGGAAGGCGCAGCATTGCTACCCGCGTATTGATGTACAATCGCCCGCTTATCCCGGCTACTGTTTACGCTAATGGCAAACCGGGTCTCAAGTACAAACTGGTAAAAGGCCGCTTCACCTCGCCCGACCAACTGGATTACGTTACCCTTACCGATTCGGCAACCACAGATAAGTTAAACGCCGAAGTGCTAAAAAAAGATAACCCTTACTTCGGTATTGTTTATGATGGCTATATCGATATCCCCGAGGACGGCAGCTATAATTTTTCGCAGGCATCATACACCGATACACAGCTCTTTATCGACGGCGAAAAGCTAACCGAAACCGAATACGTGCTCCCGTTAGCCAAAGGACTCCACAAAATAAAGGTGAAATACATTTACCAGGCACCGGTGCAAACGCCCGGCAGCAGAGTAAGGCAAACGCCTTTACACATATATATGATTGAGCCCGGTGAGGCCGCAAAGGGAGAAATAGAGGCGGGGAGCTTGTTTTATTAAGCAGGAACAGAACAGCGTTTCACGGCAAACGCCATTATAATAAGGGTAAAAAAGTTTACAAAAGTTAACACATTTCAGAGTGTTAACTTTTTAAGTCACTAACAATCAATTAGTTAAACTTTTGCAGGGTTAACATACAAAACATTTTTTTTGGCTATTTGATGGGCGGGAAAACACAGACCAGGATAAGACTACCCTGAGCATTCGGACCGGCTTTTTACCGGGCCTTTTTATTCAGCGCCAGCAAGGCTTCATAAACGGCGTTGTGCAAAATGGTCAAATGATTCTCTTTAGGGAGATAGCTATAGGTGGATTTTAAATCCCTATCGCCCTCTAAAATTTGAGAGAGTTTTTTAGCATCCCCTACCATTTGCGGGCCTTCGTTGCCCACAAGCAGGTAGGCGTTTACACCTTTATACGAATGAGAACGGCGCATCGCAACAGCGCCCTTTAGCAGGTTTTCGGTATCCCACCAAAGGCTTGGGCTTACAATAATGTATTGGGTAAACAGCGACGGTTTCTTCAACAGTATTTCCGTTGCCAGTAAACCGCCAAGCGATTGCCCAATGAGGGTTTTACTATTACTTACCTTATAAAACTTTTGGATATGCGGCTGCAGTTCGGTCCCTAAAAAAGCCATGAACTTTGCCGAGCCGCCGGATGTGGGGACCAGCTTCGCATCAGCTTTATTGGCCGATGGATAGGTAAAATCTCTTTTACGGTCTGCATTGGCTACGCCTACCACAATGGTATTGGGCATGGCCTGTATCATGCTCAAAAACTGGACAACGCCAACCACGTGGATAAAGTCCTCGTCCTTGCTACCATCCAGCAGGTAAATTACCGGGTATTTGGTGGTGGTATCTTTATCGTAACCATCGGGCAGGTAAATATTCAGGGTGCGGTCCTCGCCAAGCACAGCGGATTGCACGTGATCGATAATACCGATATTAAGCGGGTAACGCTCGCCTTTGGCAATAGAGGCAATCTGAGCATTTGATACATTGCAGGTAAACAATACGGCAAGCAGCAGCAGTAATTTTCTCATCCTCAAAAATAAAATAATCAGCTTAAAACCACGCCATTTTTCAGCGCCTCGTCGTAGCGTTCTTTATCAAACCTGTACAAATGCGGCGAACGATGCGGGCCAATGCTGCGTTTCTCGTCCAGTTTGATCAGCAATCCAAGCGCAATCAGTTTCTTTGGGAAATTACTGATATCGAGCTTTTTGCCAAGCAGGGTTTCGTACAGCGCGTGGATCTCGGTCAGGGTAAATTTTTCGGGCAGCATATTGTAACCGATAGGGTAATGGTACAGCTGTATGCGCATGGTGTGCAGGGCCTCGCGCACCATCTCGTCGTGGTCGAATTCCAGCGCAGGCAGGTTATTTATGTCAAACCATTCGCAATCTATGCTCATCATATCGGGCTGCAAAACCGTCCGCGAAAAATCGGTTATCGAATAAAAACCAACGGAGATGGTTTGGTCTATCAGCCAGTTGTTGCGGCTCACTTTCACGCCTAAAATTTGCCCCCATTTTTCTTCGTCGAACTCCTCAAACTTGGCGCGGTTTGGGTCGCCAAAGGTTTTAAACTGCTGCAAAAACAGGTTATCCACGCCGGTACGTTCCTTTACGTTTCGGGCGGCAGCCTCCACCAGTTTCTCGGTACGTTTGATGTATCCCCCCGGCAGGCACCAGCCATCTACCGCTTTGTGTTTTATCAGCAATAACTTTAGCTGCTGCTCGTGGTAACCGAAAATGGCGCAATCTAAAGACACATGGGGGACGTAATCCTTATGCCCGTTCAGTATAAAATCTTCTATCTGCTCCTGCGTAACCATGCGCTAAATTAACAATCCCCGGCGTAAATTCTGCCTGAGAAATTTATTTAGTAAATTTTACTAAATAACAAAATATTGTATCTACCTTCATTTTTATAAACCTAAAACCCGTAAGCCAACATCATGAAAACTACCCGCAGAGATTTTATCAGGCAAACCGCTATGAGCGCGGCGGGCCTGGGACTGGCAGCCACCCTGCCCGAATATTTGTACGCCGATACCAGCAAGGAACTGTTTTTTAAGATAGCCGTTTCGCAATTTTCCTTCGCCAGTCAGTTTTGGACGGGTAAGCTAAAATCGTTGGATTTTGCGGCCAAGGCAAAAGAACTTGGCATTAGCGGGCTGGATTATTGTTCGATGTTTTTCGCCAATAAAGCAACGGACGCACAGTATCTGGCCGACCTTAAACAACGTGCTGCGGATAACGGCAGCTACAACCTCCGCATTATGATCGATGGCGAGGGCGTACTTGGCGACCTGACCGAAACCGTACGTTTAAAAGCCGTTGAAAACCACTATAAATGGATAGATGCCGCGGCAACTTTAGGCTGCCCTATGATACGAGTAAATGTGGAAGGCGATGGCAACCCTGCCGATGTAGCAAAAGCTGCTGTGGATAGCCTGGGCAGGCTAATAGAATATGGCAAGAAAAGCAAGATAGATGTTATTGTGGAGAACCACGTGGGCATCTCCTGCAACGGTGCCTGGCTGGCCGATGTGATGAAACAAGTGGACAGCAAACATTGCGGCGTACTGGCCGATTTTGGCAATTTCTGCATCAACCGCACCAAGCCCAAAACCAATGATATTGCCGGATATATGGAAACCAAATGCCTGGAGGAATACGATAAATACAAGGGCATAACCGAACTGATGCCTTATGCAAAGGGGTACACGCTAAATCGCACTTTTTTAGCGAAGATGGCAACGACCCGGAGACCGACTTTTATAAGATGTTCAAGATCATTAAGCAATCGGGCTTTAAGGGTTGGGTGAGTGTTGAGTATGAAGGCGGGTTGCTGAAAATGTACAGTAAGGATGCTAAATACCCTGAGGATTATGCAGGCACAACGGCCACCAAAAACCTGGTGGAAAAAGCGGGACGAATGGCGTAGTGCCAATTGGGCAAAATGATGATCGTTATTAGTGCTCTGTTAGGAATGGCAATGTAGTATTATCGTCAGTGGAAGTTACTTTCTTTTGGCAGCAAAAGAAAGTAACCAAAGAAAACTGCCGGCTACGTTCCGCACTTTTTAAGTTACTGCGGTTTCAGAGCCTGTGACACCCGTGCGTTCCTGATGCCGGTTTTTTAGGGACTCGTTAGATTCTTCAGGCTCGCAAACGTCTTATAAACATTTCCATAAAGATAAAAAGAGCTTTGCAACAACATATTTGCAAGCAGGCTGTTGAGCAATAAACAGCCTGCTACTATGAAAGCGTTCATCCTCAACTGCACCTTAATACCATCGCCAAATTTTTCCAATACCGACGCTCTGATCAATAAAGCTGTGGCCCAGTTACAGGAACAGGGTGCTGAAACCGAGGTGTTACGATTGGTAGATTTTAAGGTGAAATTCGGCAACGAAAGCGACCTGGGCGATGGCGACGAGTGGCCTATCTTGTTAGAAAAAATACGGACATGCAATATATTCATCCTGGCTACTCCTATCTGGATGGGACGTTTGGCATCAACAGCGCAACTGGTTATTGAGCGGCTGGATGCCATTTTTCATGAAGAAGGTTTCGCGGATGAAGAAACAGGGCAATATTTCACTTACAACAAAGTAGCGGGTTGCTTAATTACAGGTAACGAAGATGGTGCCCACTCCTGTGCCGCGCAAGTACTTTGGGCTATGCAGGAATTTGGCTTCACCATCCCGCCAAATGTAAACGCCTACTGGGTTGGCCTTGCCGGCCGCGGTAAAGATTATGTAGAAGCCGGCGGCGAGAAGCATTATTTCACCAACCAAACGGTAAGATACCTCGTGGCGAATTTAATGTTCTTCGCGAAATTGTTGAAGGCGCACCCTATCGACACCAATTTAAAAGAACTCGACGAAAAAGCAAAAAAGGAAAGCGTAAAACCGGATGAATAATCAAAGTTTTCTTACTGCTTTACCATCTTCAGCATCAGCACATCGTGCGATGCAATATCCTGCTTAAAGTTGCCTTTTGTGGTGCCCGAAGACTTCTTTAACCAAAGATCGCGCAGGGTGTAAGTGCCGTTGGCGAGTTTTAGGTTTAAGCCGGTTGTTTTATCTTCCACAGTCAAGTCGCCCCATTTAATATTAAGCTTTTGGGCGTGGTTAGAACGGTTTAGGAAACAAACAGCCACCTCGTTATTCTTTAGCGGCTTCACCCAAACTTCAACGCTATCCGCCATCGGTATCTTATAGGCGGCTATACCTAAAACATCCTGATCTATCGCTACTACCTCTTTATTGGTTAAGATAGATTTGGTTTGTTCAGACATATTCCGCAGATCGTTACCGGCTGCCAGCGGAGCAGATAACATGCACCACATCGAAAAATGGGCTTTGTCTTCTGCATAGCTCATGCCGTTACCCACTTCCAGCATATCGGCATCGTTCCAATGATTGGGGCCGTTATATTGGCGAATGGCGGGTTGTTTATCTAAAATGGTCATTACGCTGCTGGCAGTCCAGGTACCCATGTGTTTATCCTGGCTAAAATTGGCTGTGATATCGCCGGTGGTGCGGTATAATTCGCCAACGCCTTTTGCCCAAAGCCAGGGTTTGTGGTTACCCCATTCGCACAGGCTAAAAACAATAGGCCGCCCGGTTTCCTTTAACGCCGAACTCATGGTGATGTAGGCTTCCCTTGCGTTCAGGCTATCAGTATTACACCAATCGTACTTTAAAAAATCAACACCCCATGATGCGTACAGGCGGGCATCCTGGTATTCGTGCCCACGGCTACCGGGGTAACCGGCGCAGGTTTTGTTACCCGCGCAGTTGTAAATGCCAAACTTTAGGCCTTTATTATGCACATAGTCGGCAAAGGCTTTCATTCCATTAGGGAATTTCTTCGGGTCGGCAACCAAGTAGCCTTTGGTGTCGCGTTCCATCATCATCCAGCCATCATCCAACACAAAATACCGGTATCCTGCATCCTTCATGCCCGATGATACGTAAGCATCCACCATTCCTTTCAGCAACGGCTCATCAATTTTTGTTTGGAAGGTGTTCCAGGTGTTCCAGCCCATTGGCGGGGTTGGCGCCAGGTTGCCGGTTTCCAGTTTAACTTTGGCTACGGCCACGGGTGCCGCGCCATCAGTTTGCGCCGATGTCTTAAAATTAATTGTTAAAATCCCGGCCAAGGCCAGGCAGCCGGCTGCTAAATGTTTTGTTATCATAGTTTTATTTACCTTCTGCAATGAGGAATACCGCGCCGCGGGCGGGCACGTTTACGGTTATACCACCTGCAATATCGGAAGTATTTGCCGCAATTGTAGCATAGTTTGACGGGCCACCCGAAGTACCTGAAGGCCCTGTTCCGTTGATTAAAACCTTTTGCGAAAAGGAGCCGTTATCCGTACCGCCATTAAGGGTGTAGTAGTAATATTTTGTGCCGGGGGCGAAATTTTTAAAGCTGATGGTAACCACATGGTCGGCGCTGCTCCTGTTTACCAATACCGTACCTGCCTGCCCCGATGTAAACGACGAAGCGTAACTCATAATATCAGGGCTGCCGGTTACGGTTGAGCTTACCATCCTATCGCCAAAGTATTTTTGGAAGTAATACATATAGTAGAAGGCGGGCCTTGCATTCCATTTTGCCGCGCCGGGCTCGTCGCCTATGTTGAAAAGGCCGTGATCATTACCGTTCTCCCAGCCATTGGCCAAATCCCAGCGGCTTGCCATGCTGAATTGGTTCTTCAGCATTTCGCCCAATACCATTACGGCGTGTACGCCTGTTACGTTTGATACCATTTGTTTGGAGCCGGTAGAGAAAATGTTCCACTCATCCAGCGCAACCGGTTTTTGGTTAACGCCAGCATTCGTGGCAGATGTTTTAACCCAGTTCATCATACCGGTGGTAACCGGGCCGGGGGTTGCCAGGATCACCTCGGGGGTAGAGTTTTGATTATAAGGTGTGTAGTAATTATGCACCACGTAAAAATCGGGCGAGTTACCTGCCTGTGAAAGCACATTGGCATTCCAGTTTTGGATAATGGTGGAAGTGTTGTTTTTTTCATCCGCCTCGGTTAGTACTATCCCTATTTTGATATTGGTATTACCAACCTCGGCAGCAGCCTTACGCATCGAATCGGCATAAATTTTAAAGTGGTTGCCGTATAGGGTACCGTTTAACAGTTGTGGCTGCCCATCTTTATTGTTGGCAGTGTTGATACGGTTACCCGCTTCCCATGTGCCATAGTTCTCGTTACCAATTTCCCAGTATTTGGTGCGTCCATTATCGTGGCGTACCCATTGCGCGGCCAGGTGCGCAGCTGCTTCGGCAGGCTTTGGGCCGGTACCGTAGCGGGCGTATCCGTAGTTTACCGTGATGATGCCCGTACTGTTGGTTTGCTGCAAAACCTTGTAATAGTTATCTAAAGAGAAGGTCCAGCTATCGGGTCTGTTGCCCAGCCAATAACCAGCGTCGGCAGCAACCCCAGCGTTGTTCAGGATCTGAGCAGGCGCATCGGCGGGGATAACACCATCCCAAAAGTAAATATCAGAAAGGCTTCCACCCGGGAAACGCAAAATATTTGGTGAAAGTGCGGTTAGGTTCTCCATCAAAATGGGCTCGGTAATGTACTGGCCCATGTAGGGATTGGTATTATTACCAAACAGGTATTTAGATACCTTGCTTACCACTTTGCTGTAATCAACAGTAGCGGTGATGCTGCCGGCAGCCGGCTTAGCGGCTGTTTTCAGCGTGGCGGGAATTTCAAATGTTTTAGGTGCCCAGGCATCCAGGAAAAAACCCTGGCTCGCGGCCAGTGCCGGGTCGGTTTGGGGGAGGATAACGGTTGTACCGCCGTCTGTAGTGCCGCCCATATCTACAGGGGTAACGGGCTTGCTCTCTTTTTTACAGGCCTGCAAAATGGCCAGGGTAAGCACTAATGCTGCCCCAAATTTTCTAAAATTTTTCATTTCGATGTTTTATTTTTTGCCCTTTTTTGATAAAAAAGCCCCGAAAAGCAAACTTTACCTTCAAAAACCTGCACGTTTTTATGTTTTTTTCGCGCCTTTTAGCTGTTTTTTAGCACCATTTTTCAACTATATAAAAATTCGATTTCCCGTATAGGTCTCTCTAAATTCCTTTGGAATGCATAATTTTTTCCTTTTAAAAATCCGGTTGAAATTGGAGATATTATTAAAACCGCATTTATAGGCTATTTCGGCCACCGTAGTGGTGCTATCTATCAGCATCCGCGAGGCGTGGCCAAGGCGGATCTCGTTAAGGCTATCGATAAAAGTTTTGCCGGTGCGTTTTTTAATGAACCTGCTGAAAGATGCCTCGGGCATATTGGCAATTCTGGCCACTTCGGCCAGCGTTACCGATTTGGTGTAATTGGTATTGAGGTATTCATAAACCTTCTCTATGCGGCGACTATTGTAATTGAATTTTTCGATAGCAAACGCGGGGTCCGACAGGGTTTTCATGTTACGGGAGATGGAAAGATCGTGCAGAATGGAGAGGAGCTCCAGCACCGAATCAAAACCATTTTTTTTATCCAATGATAACAGCCTGTCTTTTAAGATCATTATCGTTTGAGGTGGAAAGCTGATGCCCCGTTGCGAGCGCTCCAGCATGGCCTTTACAAAGCTCATTTGGTTACGGCGAAGGAATTTATCATCGAACAGATCTTTATGGAACTGAATGGTAACCTCCGTAATATCTTCGCTGCAGCACTGGTGGGTAAACCAGGTATGGTACAGGTTTGGGCCGATGAGCACCAGTTCCATATCGTTTATCACTTCTATATTGCCACCCACTACCCGTTTTGCGCCTTTGGCGTTAATGATGAAGTTAAGTTCATATTCATCATGGTAGTGCAGCGGAAAATCAAACTTGTTCTTCACTCTGGAAGATATGGTAAAACAGTCGCCTGGGGTAAGCGGCGTTATCTCGTGCATTACGTTGTTGGATGTCATCATATCATTATCTCACAGGCTGTGAACGGGTCACAGCTTTGCCACTTCTTCTGCATTTAAAACTTTGGCGGTAATATCATCTATCAGCATGGTGCCCGATGCATAGCCCATGGCCAGCAGCACCCTGAAACTAACGGCGGTTGCCGGCACCTTAACTTGTTTTTTGGCCTGCTCCCAATCGTGATCGCCGCTTAGGCGGGCAATGTTTTCGCCATCGCCAATTTTCTTATCCGCCTTATCTAAAAACTCAATGTTAAAAATAGCACCCTTCCACTCGTCGTCGCCCTTTACCACGTTAATGGTTTTCAGCCATCCCGAAAACTCCATCCCAAGCGTGTTTTTGGGGATGCGTACCGATTGGCTGAGGCCTACCCAATTATTGGCGTTGTACACAATAATGGCACAGGCATTTTTGCCGCCTTTATAATCCCAAGGGGTAATTTTAGCTGTATTATCGGCCGTCCAGTCGGATAGCGCGTCTTCAAAGCCACCGTTGCTAACGAGATTTTTTTGCGCCGATGCTGTATGCGCAAGCAAAAAAAACAGAACACAACCTAACAGCGTATAAATTTTCATGTGGTTAAAAATTTGAAGGTTTTAAAAAAACCACCATCGGCCCGGAACGGACCAACGGTGGCTATTAACTAAATCAAACTATTATATGAAACCAATATCGTCTACGTAGAAGGTTGCCGGAGCGGCAGTTCCCTGCGTTTGCATTACAAACTCGTTGATGTTGCCTGGGTCGCCCAATTGGCTAAGCGGTATGGTATAGTCGGTGTAAACGCCGGCTTTCATGGTAACTACCACGCTTACGCCATCGCCGTAACCGCCGTTGATCACCACACGCACCTTATCGCCATCTTTAATACCGGCACCACCGTAGATAGAGAATTTAAGCGCCGTAAAGCCTTTTGTTTTAGCATTGAGGGTAGCGCCGCCGTAGCCTATCTGCAGGGCACCGTAACCGTTATCAACTGTTGTAGCAATAGCGTAAAGCCCGCGTTTAGGATGCTGGGTGTCTTTAAAGTTACGGGTACTTCCGTAGCCATCATAGTTGCCCCATCCATTTTGCAAAGCTTCATCATACAGCACCGATTTAAAGCCGAACGCTGCTGCCGACTTAGAGGTTCCGCCCGATGTGGTTACATAAAGGTAAGCTTGCACTATGCCTGCAGGTACCTGCACCTTCACTTCAGTATCGGTTGGTGTGCCAATTACGGTAGCCGGTGTATCGTCAAACTTAACAGTGGCACCGGCCAGCACACTTCCGGTTATGGTAACAATATCGCCTGCACCGGCTGCTAATGGGGTAAACGATGTAATTACCGGTGGCGGCTGCAATATGCCGAAATCGTAATCAACCGTACCCTGGGTGGTAACCACGGTTAGCTTATTGGTTTGTGTTGGCCCAAAAGGCACATCTGCCGAAACAGTGAAGATGACAATGTTATCGGTAACCAAAGCGGGGTTAAAATAAACCTGCTTGCCGTTTACCAATACCTTGGTAGTACTCAGCAGGTTTTCGCCTACTATGGCGTACTGGGTGTTTAGCCTGCCCGCTACCACGGTAGAGTCGAACGGTACTACCTTAATATCGTTGTAAACGTTAGCAGAATCGAGATTAACGGGGTGTGATACGTTTTCGATAGTATCTGTCTTACTCAGGTACCTTACCCTTGTTACTTTTGGCGCGCCTTTGCCGCCGGTTTGCACCGTGTCTTTTCTGCACGATGCAATGCCGAACACCATCAATACCGATAGTATCCAGTAGAATGATCTTGTTTGTTTTAATATCTTTTTCATGGTATTACTATTTAAAAACGTAAGGTACTGGTGCCTCTTTCAGTTTTGGATTTGATGCTACTTCGGTAGCCGGATAAGGCAGGCGGAAACTTGCATCGGTTACGTTGGCGTTAAACTCGTTTGCGTAACGTACAGGCGGCGTGCTGTTATCAGATGTACCGCGATCCTGTTGTTTTATCATCTGGATGCCTTTAGGGTGCGCAGTAGCATTAAAGCCATCTACCCTGCCCAGGTCAAAAAAGAAATCGTCCTCAAATGCAAACTCTCTGCGTCTTTCGTCGATAATATCATCGCGAAGCAAATTCACAGGAACAGCAGGTGACGGGAACGCGCCGTAGTGAGAAATATTAGGGTTAGGTATACTGTAAAACCTTTTGATAACGGTTAAGTTGCCAAGGCCTGCACGGTTACGCACTTTGTTTATAGCTGCTAAGGCCTGAGGATCTGAACTGGTTAAGGCGCCTGACATTACAGCTTCGGCCTTGATCAGATACACATCCGACAAACGCATCATGTAGGTATTATTTGGTGCCGATTGTGCCGCGCTTACGCCGCCGTTATCTGCGGGGGTACCTACTACATATTTCTTCACCTGTGCATGCGTGCCTTGTGAACTGGCATCGGCAGGCAGGGTGTAACCGCCTTTATCTGAATTGATCTCGGGATAATGATCTCCCGGCAGCATGATGGTTGCTTTGCGGCGAAGGTCGCCCGGATCGTACATATCCTGCAGGTCGAATGTTGGGGCTATTGCACCGTAGCCATCGCCTGTGCCGGTGATCAGTGAGTTATAGGCAAATGAGGCCTGCTGCGGGTTACCTTTACCGTAACCGCCTGTAGCCGACCATTGCAACTGGATAATAGATTCCTCGTTGTTATTATTGGCGGTTAAAAACAGGTCGTTGTAGGTTTTACCGGCAACATCCGCTCCGTATAATTTAAACTCACCGCTGTTGATCACTTTATCGGCCTGCGCCTTTGCATTGGTATAATCTTCCATGTACAAGTACACTTTCGCTAACAAGGCCGAAGCCGAGCCGCTTGACACCCTGCCCGATGATTTGCCGCTGCGCGGACCCATTACGGTAAGGTTAGCTTCCGCGAATTTTAAGTCGTTCACAATGAATTTGTAAACATCCGGTACCACGTTGGCATTGATCTGGTAATCCTTTACATAATCTAAGCTATTCTCAATAATTGGCACAGGGCCCCATCCACGCACTAAGTGGAAGTAAGCTAAAGCACGGAATAAGTGCGCTTCGCCAAGGGCATTGTTAATTACCGGTTGGCTTACTGTTGAAGGCACTTTAACCGGCAGATTGTTTATCAACGCGTTTGCCTGCGCTACGGTGATGAATAACGAGTTCCAGGCACCGCTCAGCTCAAAGTTGCCATCCGTAACCGAAAAATTGGAAAAGTTTACCACGTCAGACGAGTAGGTACGGCCGTTACCACCGCTAAGATCGGTGATGCTCCAGCCAGCCTTACCGCACCAGCCAAACCAGGTAGCACTATAAAGCGCGTTGGTACTGGCCGTAACCTGTGCATCTGTTTGATAGTAGTTATCCAAAGTAATAGCACTTTGGGGCGGGCGGTTAAAAAAGTCTTTTTTGCAACTGCTGGTTGTAACTCCTGCTACAACAGCCATCGACATTATATATTTTAAATATTTTTTCATCTCAATTCTCTCTAATATTTAGTTAAAATTCTGCGTTGATACCAAAGGTGATAGTGCGCGGCGCAGGGTACCTGCCCACATCAACACCTGTTAAAAACGCGTCCTGGTTTAGCGAACCAATTTCCGGGTCGAGCCCTTTGTATGGGGTAAACACATACAGGTTTTGACCGCTTGCATAAACTCTCAGGCGGTTAAGCTTTACCTTTTTTATCCATGCCGATGGCAGGCTGTAGCCGATGCTTACGTTTTGGATACGCAGGAACGAACCGCTTTCAATAAACCTGTCGGAGTTCTTCAGGTTGGGGTTATCGCCACCTCTTGGGGTAGGGATATTTGAATCGGAGTTGGTGGGTGTCCAGAAATTAGATACCGAAGCCAATTGGTTTTGGTATAAACCGGATAAGCCTGCGATAGAATAATTTAATACATTGAATATTTTGGCCCCGTAAGAACCATTCAGGAAGAACGAAAGATCTACCGATTTGTAAGTAAAGCTGTTGGTGATACCATAAGTAAACTTAGGATTACCACTGCCCAGTGAGGTTTGATCTGCCTCATCTATCTTGCCATCGTTATTCAGATCCTCATACTGGATATCGCCTAAATAAGTCCCACCTGAGTTATTAGCTACCGGGCGGCCAAATTGGGTAGGTGCTGTGCGCAACTGCTCGGCAGTTTTAAAGATGCCCTTAACCTTGTAACCATAAAACTCACCAACAGGGCCGCCTACTGTTGTGCGGGTAACCGGCAACGACAGGAAGCTTACGCCAACCGAACGGTTGATGAACGGAACCCCCTCTGCAAGGGAAACCACTCTATTTTTGTATTTTGAGAAGATAACGGTTGTGTTCCATTTAAAATTCTTCTCTGCAATATTGCGCGAGTTGATGGTAAATTCGAAACCGCGATTATACAATTTACCACCGTTGATGAACGGAGGGTTGATAACACCCGTACCCGAATACTCAGCACTCTGGCCTAATAAGAAAGCCGGCAACGCTGCCTGGAACAGGAAGTTTTTTGATGTTTTGTCGAAATAATCGAAGCTGGCATCTATGCGGCCAAACAAAGAGAAATCAACACCGATATCGGTTTGGATGGCTGTTTCCCAGGTTAAGTTAGGGTTAGCTACTTTATCAATAGTAAAACCTGTACCCAAGCCGGTTGTTAACGAATTAAGTGCGGAGCCGTAAAGATAGTTCGGTACCGATTGGTTGCCCACCTGGCCGTAACCTACGCGCAGTTTAATATTATCGGCAACAGATTTTACGCTGGCCAAAAACGGCTCTTCAGATAAGCGCCATGATACCGCGAACGATGGGAAGTAACCCACCTGATGGCCTTCGGCAAATTTAGAGGACTTATCACGGCGGATAGTCGCGGTGATGCTGTAACGGTTATTGTACGTGTATATGGCACGTGCGAATTGTGATTCGAGCGACTGCCCGTCTTTATACTCACCATTGGTAGCGGTTTTGGCATCGCCCAGGTTCAGGGTTTTGAGGTCGTTACTCAAAAAGCTCTGTACGCCGGCATCAATACCGCCCCAGTTACTCTCGTTCACCTCGTAACCTAATAAACCGGTAACGGCATGTTTTGTACCAAAGGTGTGATTGTAATTTAAATATTCTTTCCAACCCCAATAGTTCGAGTTCGCATTGTACACGTTAAGTTTAGCCGTAGGGTTAACATTATATGGGCCGTACGCGTACGATGGCTGGAAAACCTTTGCGTTCGACCAGTTGAAATCACCATTCAATTCCGACCGTAAGGACAGGTCTTTGTAGAAACGGGTATCGGCATAAATGCTCGCGTTTACATTGCTACGCACCAGGTTGTTGTATATATCCAACGCGCGGGCAACCGGGTTGATCTGCCCGCCCTGTTGGTTAGCCTCCGGCAAAGGGCCCGAGAAAGTACCATCCGCATTACGTACCGACTGATCGGGAGCGCTTAATAACGCGCCGTAAATAACACCATTGTTATCGCCAATGGATACGTTTTGGTTACTGCGGTTACCCGAGATAGCAGCACCTACCTTAAACCACTCCTTTACCTGCCCGTTTACATTGGTACGGAAGTTATAGCGGTTAAAATCGTTACCGAGGATGGTACCCAGTTGTTTTAGGTACCCGCCAGATATATAGTAATCTACACCATCCTTAGCACCCGAAAATGATAACTGATGGTTTTGCATTGGCGCGGTACGGAAGATCTCCTCCTGCCAGTTGGTGCCCGGGCCAAGCAGGCTTGGGTCGGCAAATTCGCTGCGGCGCTGGGTGCCTTGTGCATCGGCCAGTGCGTTTTGCAGTGTAGCGTATTGCGGCAGTTTCATCATATCTAAGAATTTGCCCTGCTCCTGAAAACCCGCGTAACCATCATAAGCAACGCGTGCGCCGCCGTTTTTTCCACGCTTGGTGGTGATGATAATTACACCGTTAGATGCACGGCTGCCGTAAATAGCCGTTGCCGATGCATCCTTTAAAACATCGATAGACTCGATATCGCTTGGATTGATCAAAGCTAACGGACTCACGGCAGATTGATCGTTATTAACGTTGTTCAGCTGTGGAGAGCGGCCACTGGTAGATTTGTTTGTAGCATCGCCTGAGATAGGTACGCCATCGATAACATACAGTGGTTCGTTTGATAAACTAAGCGAGGTAACCCCACGCACCCTTACCGAAGTAGAGCTACCTGGTGCACCCGAGTTTTGGGTGATAGTTAAACCCGCCGCTTTTCCCTGCAGCATCTGATCGATACTGGGTTGCGGGATATTGGCGATATCCGATGCTTTTACGGATGATATGGCACCGTTGACATCCTGCCTGCGCTGGCTACCGTAACCGATAGCTACCACGTTTACATCGGTAAGCGAGGTAGTAGATGATTTTAGCGTTACATCAATTTGCGTACGGCTGCCAATGGTAATTTCCTGCTGTTGCATACCAATAAAGCTGAAAACTAAAATGCGGCTGCCGGCAGGCACTGTAATGGTGTAGTTACCGTCGATATTGGTAATTGCATTTACTTTGGCATCCTTCACCGTAACGGTTACGCCGGGCAAGGTTATGCCCTTGTCGTCGGCTACAGTTCCTCTGACCACTGTTCCGCCTGTTTGCGCCATGCTTCGGGCGCAAATGAAAAAGGAGGCAAACAGCAGTGCTATTCGTAGAATTTTCCTCATGTTGTTTTGGTTTGTGTTGGTTTTATATTCGATTTAATTTGGTACATGTATTTGCTCACAGGGTGCCAAAACACCATTATTAGCGGCGAAACGGCTACAGCAAAATCTGATAGCTCATAGCCACCGGTGATGCCCTGCAATTAAAAAAAAAATAAAAATTTGGTTCTGTTGGTTTATACAATATTGCCGCGGCTAATTGGTACCGGGCTATATTCATTATACTGGGTTAAAATTATATGGTATAATTAGCCCCGTTGTGGATAAATAGGGGCACAAATGTCAACCCGAATTAATTATCTGGAAATCAGTCAATTAATATAATAACAGGCACCTATCTGGCGAGAATAGTTACAAATGTGTACCCTTTTTTGGGGTGGAGTACTTTATAAAGGGTAAGAATAGTATTACCTAAAATCGTAACAAGGGTTTATATTTTAATGATGTGGCGGAGAATTTCATCCGGGGGAGTAAAGCGAGATGCATGATGTATATAATACACTATCCTGTAGTATTTTGATTATCCAAGGTAGGATGTAACAAGAGTTCTATCAGGTCTCCCACCGCTTAAGTTATCACATAAAATGTGGTGCACTTCAAAAAATCCGCGGAACTCATAATGCGTTCCAATGGAACGCGGCGGTATTGATATTTTTTTTCTACCCATAAGGTATCCCGAAGGGATACTGGATCGTATTCTCGTCCCTTCTTGACGGCTCATGGGTAGAGAAACAACCCATAAGGTATCCCGAAGGGATACTGGCTCGTATTCTCGTCCCTTCGGGACGGCTCATGGATAGAGAAACAAAATCCATGGTATCCCGAAGGGATACTGGCTCGTATTCTCGTCCCTTCGGGACGACTCATGGGTAGAGAAACAAAATCCATAAGGTATCCCGAAGGGATACTGGATCGTATTCTCGTCCCTTCTTGACGGCTCATGGGTAGAGAAACAACCCATAAGGTATCCCGAAGGGATACTGGCTCGTATTCTCGTCCCTTCGGGACGGCTCATGGATAGAGAAACAAAATCCATTTTAATGTTCCACCGGAACGTTTTATGATAGCCGGTAAGGGGAGCCTTTTGAAACTTAGCTATTCCTCGTTAAAACTATCCGCGTAGCGGGATGGGATGGTGTTAAATTCGGCTTTAAAGGTTTTTACAAAATACTTCTGGCTTTTAAAGCCCACTTTGTGGCATATCTGCGAGATGGTTAGGTGCCCGGTCTCCAGCAACTGCGCCGCGCGTTTAAGGCGCATCTGGCGTACCAGTTCGTTGGGAGTTTTGCCCGTCATCTGCAGTATTTTTTTGTAGAGGGTGTAACGGCTCACAAACATTTCGCTGCTCAGTTCCTCTACCGAGAAATTGGGATTGGAGATATTGCCATCTATCAGTACCAATACCTTTTTGATGAACAGCTCGTCTGGCGAATCTACCGCCATTTCTGTAGGGCTGGCATCTACCTGCTTCTGGTAGGTTTTGCGCATATTTTCTTGCTGGCTCAGGATGTTCTTGATCTTGGATGCCAGGATTTCGAAGTTAAACGGCTTGGTCATGTAATCGCTGGCACCGGTGCCCAGGCCTTTCAGTTGCTGTTCCTCGCCCGCTATGGCGGTTAATAATATAACTGGGATATGCGTGGTACGCTTATCGCTCTTGATCTTCAGGCACAGGTCTATGCCATTCATTTCGGGCATGGTAATATCACTTACCACGAGGTTAGGGTGCTGAGCGAGCGCCTTCTGCCAGCCCTTTTTACCGTTCTCGGCCTCAATAATGTTAAAGGAATCCTTTAAGTTATCTTTTATGTAGAAACGGAAATCGTCATTATCTTCCACCAGTAATACGGTAGGCCTTTTGACATCGCGTGCATCTTTAATGCGGATAAGCTTTTTATGACCGGTATCAAAAGTATCATCCGGATGATGAGGCAATTGCACAGGCGTATCGGTAAACAGTTTTTTATCCAGCTGCTGTAATGGCAATAAAACGGTAAAGCAACTGCCCTGATCCGGTTCGCTCTCTACAAATACCTCGCCCTGGTGCAGGCGCACAAATTCCTTGGTGATAGATAAACCGATCCCGCTGCCCTGGTTCAGCATACTGCCGGGGAGGTCATTTTGGAAGAATGGCTCGAAGATCTTTTCGATCTTATCGTGATCGATACCAATACCGGTATCAATGATCTTGATCTCCAGTTTGCTGTCCTTCCGTAAATTCAGCAGCACACTCACCTGCCCGCCCGCATGGGTAAATTTGTAAGCGTTGGATAACAGGTTGAACAAGATGCGTTCGATCTTATCATGATCGAAACTGGTGTAGTATTCTTCCACCTCGGTATCAAACACAAAATCAATTCCTTTTTGCTCGGCCACATCAGTAAAGGAGTGCGACAACTCGCGGATGAACGCAATTATATCTCCGCTGCGTTTGTGCAGCTTTAGTTCCTGGTATTCCATCTTCCGAAAATCGAGCAATTGGTTTACCAAATTCAGCAGGCGCTTGGCATTGCGGTTTACCAGTAAAAGCTGGTTTTTTACATCCTGGTCTTTTACGGTCTTCACAATTTTATCCACCGGTGCCATAATAAGCGAGAGTGGCGTGCGGAATTCATGACTTACGTTGGTAAAGAATTTTATCTTCATCAGGTCAAGCTCATGCAGGCGCTGGGTTTCTTCGCGCTCTTTTTCCAGCAGAAACTGTGTACGAAGCTTGCGAATACCTTCCCTGCGGATGTAGAATAAGGCGCAGATGAAAACCAACGCGTAGAGGAGGTAGGCGTAGGTGGTTTTCCAAAATGGAGGCAGAATTTTTACGTGCAGGCTTATTTCCTTACTGTTCCAAAAACCGGCGTTTGAAGCGCGCACTTTAAAGGTATAATCGCCCGCATCCAAATTGGTGTAGGGTGCTTTGCGGGTGAGGTTGTCTGCGGTTATCCAGTTGCCATCAAAGCCCTCCATCTTGTATTCAAACTTCACCTTATCCGGGTCGAAGTAATTGAGGGCGGAAAATTCAAACGAAAACACGTTTTCATTGTAGTTCAGCTCTATTCCCTTTAATTCGCTGATGGAACTGGGGAGGATAACTCTACCTAATACTTTTTCACCGACCGCTACGCTCTTGTTAAACACCTGAAAATCAGTAAAAACCAATTCGGGGATATGCCTGCTGGTATGCAGATCGGCCGGGCGGAAAACATTAAAGCCATTACTGCCGCCAAATATCAATTCGCCGCTACGGGTTTTGTATGATGAATAGGGCTGAAATTCCCGGCCCTGCAAGCCATCTTTTTCATTATAATTTACAAACCTGAATTTTAACAGCGGGGCACTCCTATCCACGAGGATGTTAGATAGGCCGTTTGGCGTACTTACCCAAATATTGTGGTTATCGTCCTCGCGCATATCAATGGTGGTATTATCGGGCAGCCCGTCCTTTGTGGTAAGGTTTGTAAAATGTCCGCTTACAGGGTCGAAGATGCTGAGCCCCTCGCGGGTGCTAATCCAAACCAAGCCCTTACTATCTTCTATAATGTTGTTTGTGAAATTATTAACGAGGCTGTTAGGGTCTTTATCATCATGTATATAGTGCGAAAACTCGTTGGTTTTACGGTTAAGCACATCAACACCGTAGGCGGTTACTACCCACAGGTTTTTGCGCCGGTCTTCCATTAGTGCCGACATATAATTGGAGTGCAGCGAATTATTTACACCGGCTTTAAAAGCGTAATGTGTAAACTTATCGGTTTTGCGGTTGAGCAGGTTTAATCCGCCGGCGAGTGTTCCCACCCAAAGATTGTGATCGCTATCCTCCAGTATCGACCAGATCCTGTCTTCAGACAGGCTGCCCGGATCGGTGTCGTTGTGCCGGTAGTGCTTAAACGTTCTCCCGTCGAAACAATCTAACCCGCCAAAGTAGGTACCTATCCACAGCTTCTGCTCATGATCCAGGTACATGCTCACAATAACGTTATTGGTAAGGCTGTTGGGGTTGGCGGCGTCGTGCAGGTATTTTTTAAAGCTGCCATCCTTGCGGTTAAAATAAACCAGGCCACCCCCGTTGGTGCCCAGCCAAAGGTTGCCCGCCTTATCTTCTATAAATTTGTTTACATCGCTAAAACTCAGGCTCGCCGGGTCAGACAGGTGATGCGTATACAGTGGGAACTTGATAATGCTTTCGTGGTAGTAACTCAGCCCCCGCTTATAGGTGCCTACCCAAATAATGCCCGCGTTATCTTTATACAACAAAATAATGCTGTTTTGGCTAACGGTTTTGTTATCGTCTTCGCGGTTGAGCAAATATTTTATGGTAAAGTCCTTCTTGTTGAGCAGGTTGATTCCGCCGTGGTCGGTCGCTATCCAAATGCGACCCTTATCGTCTTGTATCAGGTTTGATACCACGTTGGTGTTCAAACCCTTGGGGGAGGGGCCTTTATCTAAATGTTTAAAAATAGTTTGGTTATTGTTGATGTAGTAAACGCCAGACGAATAGGTAGGTACAAATGACCATATATCGTCGTCCTTATCAATAAAAACGCGATAGCCGGTGTTTAACCCGGCCGGTAATTCGCTTAGGATTTTACGGTAGTTTACTTTATAGGTTTTGGCATCGATGCGTTCTAAGATACCTTTATTGTACACCAGCCAAATATTGCCTTTAGAATCGGCTGCCAGGTCGGCAACGGTATTGCTGTAAATAGAGCCTTTATCTGTTGGGTGGTTGCTGATGTGCGTTGTGCGGTTTTTTGCCGCATCGTATTTGTAGAGGCCTGTAACAGAGTTTAAAAACCAAAAGCTGCCAAAACGGTCTTTTTTTACGGCTGTTAAATTCTGGGTAGGAACGCCTATTAGCCCGAGGTAACTACCAATATCGCGGCTGAATTTTTCGGTAGCCGGGTCGTAAATATTGTAACCGTTGCGGGTTTCTATCCAAAGCTTATCATTAGGGCCCTGCGATATGCTTACAATAAAATCGTCGTTGAGGCTGGTGGTGTCCCCTGCAATATGCTTAAACACTTTGAATTTATACCCATCGAATTTATTTAAGCCGGATAGCGTGCCGTACCACATAAAACCCTTGCTATCCTTTAACATGCAGTTCACCTGATTATGCGACAACCCGTTAGTGATATCGAGCTTGGAGAACTGGAACTCGTTATTTTGCGCGCATAGCCTTAACGCCATAAATAGCGTTAAAAATGCAAGCAGGTAAGCACGGTATCTCCTCATTCTAATTCCCAGGAATAAATAGTCCATCGCCCGCAGCAGAAACATCAAAAACAAATCCCGGTTGGCGAATGGTATAATTGGTCAATCAAAAATAGCTAATTTATTAAGGCCCGCTGTAATACTTTTATTACAATATATAACTATTACTTTCCCCGCCAGGCAATTACAACCGCACACAAACAAAAAAGCGCCCGGCTTATGCCTGGCGCTTGGTAAATAAAATGATGTTGTTTTGTTTAGAATGCGTAGCGCAAGCCAAACTGCATCTGCCAGCGCGAAGCAAACAAGTCTACTGAGTACGGCACGCCCGGATCAGCAAAAGTATACTTAGGATTAGTAGTTGATGCTGATGCAAAAGCAGGTGTTGTTTTTGGTGTTAAA
Organism: Mucilaginibacter gilvus; assembly: GCF_004054195.1. GTDB lineage: Bacteria > Bacteroidota > Bacteroidia > Sphingobacteriales > Sphingobacteriaceae > Mucilaginibacter > Mucilaginibacter gilvus. Next base: position 512,642 of record NZ_SBIW01000002.1, read on the forward strand.
CCAACGCTGCTTGTTGAGTTAAAGGTGTTAGCCGAAAAGTAATATTGTCCCCAATTTTTATTTAACAGGTTGGTTAAGTTCACAATATCGTAAGTAAAGGTGATCACCTGTTTACGTTTGCCACTACCGAACTTAAAGTCTTGAGAGAAGCGAAAATCAAGATTGTTGTTCCATGGAGTGAAAGCGGCATTACGTTGTGTAAACTCGCCACGGCGGCTTGATAAATATTTGTTACCGTTAATATAGGTGTCAAAAGCGGCGGCTTGCTGTACAGCAGTTGCACCACCGGCTATATCGCTAAAGAAATCTACCGTTTTGCCGACTTTAGGAATGTAGGCTAAACTAACTTGCTGGCCTGTTCCGTCAATCGAGTTTGGCAGGAAGCCATAAGTGTATGGATTGCCCGATTGTGCGCTAAAGAAGAACGTAAAGTTAGATACCAGGCTTTTATTGGTACCCCAGGCAACATTATAGTTAACAGAAGATATTATACGGTTACGGATATCAAAGTTAGAATTAGCTAAACCCGGGTTGTTAGGGTTAAGCGCCTGGTTTAACTGCCAGTTACTTTCCATTGAGTTACGGATACCGTTGGTAATATCTTTAGAGTGACCGTAGGTATAGGCAACGTTAGCTGTTAAACCAAACGGGAAGGTTTTGGCTATTTGCGCGGTAGCACTGTAGCGGTAACCCTGGTTGGTGTTTGATAACAGGTAAGCGTTGGTGTATGACGGGTTAACGCCTTTGTTCACAAATATCGGCTGCTCTTTATTTACATCATATGGGTAGTAAGTTACCTGGTCGATAGTATTTACCTGTTGGAATTTTAAATCGCGGATAACTTTGGTGTAAATACCTTCCACGGTGAATTTCCATTTATTGGCAGTAGTATAATCGTAAGCTAAATTGGTACGCCATACTTGTGGCATTTTAAAGTTGTTGTCAATTAAGTCAACCTGGGTTGGGCCGGTTGGGCTTACGTTTGGTGCCGGGTTGGTTTGTTTTGTTACATAACCCAAGCCGCCGTTAACAGGTGCCTGTACCGGATTGGTACCCGGGGTAATTGGCGCTGCTGCGGTTGGTTTTTTATCGTAAGCGCCATAAGTATCGCCATTATTATAAAACGCATAACCAAACCATGCAAATGGTACACGGCCGGTAAAGAAGCCCGTGCCACCACGCAATATAGCTGTTTGATCGCCATTGATATCGTAGTTAAAAGATACCCTTGGGTTTATTTGCACGTTGCCCAGGTAGTTATTTTTGATATCGGCAGGTTTGGTATAGGTAAAGGTATTGCCGTAGTTAACATCAACCGGTGCATTGGTTGTTTTGGTGCTTAGCGGCTGGGTGTTTGGCACATCGGCGTAATCAAAGCGCACACCGGCGGTAAGCTTAAAGTTATCTGTAAGCTGTATCTCATCCTGGCCGTAAAGGCTAAGCAGGTTCACTTTAAACCTTGCCGATGGGTTGGCCATAATATAATCGCGTGTGTTGTTGATGTAGTTATAGTTGGCACGTGTACGCGATGGGTTATTGGCCAGGAAGTTAGCTATACTGCTGTAAGCAATACGGCCGTTCCAGGCGTTAACAAAGTTGTAGGTGATATCGTAAAACTCGTTGTGTGTACCAAAAGTAAAGGTGTTTTTACCTTTTATCAGGGTAAAGTTATCGGTAAACTCGGTAGTTTTTTGGCGCATATCAAATATGGCAGCTTCACGATCTGTCCCTAAAAATATGGTGGTGCCTGGTGTTTTACCGGTAATTTCAATCTGTGGCAGGGCCGGGTTCGAATTAGGGTCGCGGTAATCGTGCACGTTTGAGTAGCCAATTACCAAACTGTTGTTTAAGGTATTGCTGAAACGTGTTTTCAATTCGGCAACGGTTGAGCTTGAGTTATTGTGCGATGTGTAATCGATACCGCTGAAACGGAAGTTCTGCTGATCGCGCTCTAAGTTTGTAGCGGTTGACGAGATAGTGTTGTTACGTATGGTCAACTGATTTTTATCGTTAATATTCCAGTCGATACGATTAAAGTATTTGTTGCTGCGCGAGAAGATAGAAGTATTGTTATACGTTCCCGGGTCAATGCCATTTGGATGGGCAGCATCGGTAGTAAATGCTTTAAATGCCGTAACAATTTTATCACCGTCGGCCTGGCTTAATATATTGGCTGCACCATCATGATCAAGGCCCCTTATAACGGGATCCTGCCTGCGGGCAATTTCTTCGTTGGTGAAGAAGAACAGCTTATTTTTGATGAGCGGGAAACCTAAGCGGATGCCGGTTTGGTAATCATGGAAAGATGACGGCAGGCTTGAGCCATCGCCACCCAATGCAGCTTTAGCATTGTTTTGGCCTACTAAGAAGGCACCTCGGCCATAACCGTATATAGATCCTGTAAAATCGTTAGTACCACTACGGGTTACCGCGTTGATACTACCGCCCAATACGTTACCAATTTTAATATCGTAAGGTGCAACCAGTACCTGTATATCCTGTATCGCATCTAAGGATACCGGGCTGGTACGGGTACTGCTACCCACCTGGCCCGAAGCGTTCGACTGGCCACCAAGCGATGGGCTGAAACCAATCGCATCGTTGTTAATGGCACCGTCGAGCGTTACGTTGTTGTAACGGTAGTTGGTACCCTGGAAAGAGTTATTATTGCTTTGCGGCGTAGTACGGGTAAGATCCTGCAGGCTGCGGTTAATGGTAGGCAGGTTACGGATCTGATTTTGGCTGATGCGCGTGGTTGCGCCTGTTTTGGTAGCACCGCCAGACGCTGTAACCCTTACTTCTTTTAAAGAAGTAGTTTCGTCTATCAATAAAAAGTTGAATGTCGCGCTTCCTAAAGATAGATTAATATCGGTACGTTCATCTTTTTTGTACCCGATGAAAGTGGCGCTGATTGTGTAAGGGCCACCCGCGTTTAAGTTGGGGATGGTGTAACGCCCTTCGGCATTTGTTTGTGAGCCGTAGCGGGTACCTGTACTGGTATTTACAACAGAGATAGATACGCCTGGCAGAGAAATTCCTTTTTGATCTACCACCTTACCGCTTATAACCGCAGTGGTTATTTGTGCATTTGCAACTGTGGCAAAAAGTAAAGTGATTAGTATAAAGTATAGCTTTTTCATTTGTGTTATTTTAACACCACAAAGGTTCGGCTATAATGTTAACCCAATGTTACGGCAGAATTATCTTTCACTCCGTTGTGTACGCATGTGATACGTCATTGTGTTAATTCAATGTTAACAATAAATCAGTTTAAATTATATGTGATTGCCTTTCAAGTGGTTATAGCACTCAGTTTCCTCGAAACATCTCTTAGCTCATCAACATTCAAGTAAAGTGCTTTAGCAAGTGTGGGCAACTTATCGGCACTAAGGTCTTTTTTGCCGGTTTCTATCCGGCTGAGCAGGGCGCGATCGATATTTATTTTTGAGGCAAGGGCCGCCTGCGAAAGGTTCAGCTCCAGCCGGTGTTCTTTAATATAAGCACCAAAACTGGAAAAATGTAACGATTCTGGCGGGCCGGCTGCTGCATGGGTGGAGTTTGTACTTATCTGTTCTTCGCCTTGTAAAGAGTTCTGCTCGAAAAACGCACTAAAGTTGGCCGACATTTGGCCGAACAGCTTCTCATCGATACAATAAGTCACTTCGGCTTTTACCGTTTTGGTTTTTATAATTCCCAGCCCGCGTAGTTCCTGTATGTGCTTATTAATGGTTTTTGTATTAAAGGCGCTGGTGTAAAAGGCCTGCTTGGTTAGGCTGTTACCATTTTCGGCTATCATCCGCAGGATAAAAACACGTATGGGCAAGGCAATTGCCCTGGCAAAGGCCGATATCTGGGTATCTATCTCACTAAAATGTACGTGCAAAAAACTCATCTGATCAACCGCTATAGTACTTAATTAAAAAAGGCTGCCTCATGTGGTGAGGCAGCCTTTTTAATATTTAAATGTGATTATTTTACAGCACCCGGGGTGGTGTAAGGCATAACCTGTGGGTTAAAGTTAGTCCAGCCAATAGTCCAGTCGGTAGTACCGATAGCGCCACGGTAGGTAACTTTGTCAAAAAATGCGTCAGTTACTTTAGCATTGGTAAACAAAGCGCCAGATGCAGCAGGAGAAGTGGCAACCGGTGCAAAGTTAGGCGTACCAGGAGAAGCAAAGTCCGAACCGTATTTGTAAGGATCGGTTATTAGCGTTAAACCGAATGATGCTGCATCAAAAGTGTTTGTAGCCCTTAAAGTAGTTTCGAAGATAGCCTTCTGAACTGCGTTATCACCTTTTACTTCGTTACCTTTTCTGTTGCTGCCATATATTAGGTTGTTTTGGAAAACTAAACGGCCGGCAGTGTAGTTGGTAGAAGTTGAACCTACAGTGGTTACTTTAGAATCATCGATGTAAACACCTTCTATAAAGCCAACAAATACTGAGTTTAAGATGCTTTCGGCAGAGTTACGGCGTAATTGGGCAGCGTGCTGGAAGTTTGCGCTGATGTTTGCCGGAATTGCAGGACCTTGCGCAGGACCCATCAAGGTCATGTTGCTGAATACAGCCGCAGTTTGTGGTAATTTATCAGAACCCGAACCATCGTTATCAGATTCGAACGCGTTTGAACCAGAGTTATCTGCAATAGATGGGTAACGTTGGCCAATACCAAACTGCACTTTACCCGAGAAGCCAAAGTCGGTATCAAAGTCATCATCCAAACCACCGATAGCTAAAAGGTGCTTTGCATTTACAGTACCGCCAAACCACTCAAAAGAGTCATCGCCAGAACGGGTTACTTGTATAAAATCTAAAGTAGTACCAGCGCCAACACCACCTAACGTAAGGCCGTTGATCTCGTTATCCGGTGAAAAAGGGATACCTGCGTACTCAATACGTATATATTTTAAAGTACCAGAGTTATCGTTAACATCGGTACCACCATACTGAATATATTTAGCAGCGTCGCCTTTTGCATCCAAACCACCTTCAATAGGCACGTTGTCGCCTTGGTTTACAGGTGCTTTACCTAACAGGATGATACCGCCCCAATCGCCGGATGAACGTGTACCTGCAGCGAATGATGAAGTAAACACAATTGGTTTATCAACAGTACCTATGGCCGTTAATTTTGCGCCGCGGGTAACTATAAGAGTACCTTTGCTTGCTTTATCGCCCTTTACAATTGTACCTGCTTCTATAGTAAGAGTTGCGCCGTTTGTAACATACACAAACCCTTTTAATGTGTAAATTTTATCAGCAGTCCAGGTAGTGCTGGTAGCGATATCGCCAGAAACCTCTACTGCTGTAACAGGAACTACTACTGGGGGAACTACCGGTGGAACCGGATCAATAATAGCCTCTTTTTTGGTGCACGATGCAAACGTAATTGCAGTGCCTAATACTAAAAATAATAATGATCTTTTCATAATGAACTCTTTCGATTTTGATACAAATTAATGCTTCTATTATTAACGCTGTGTTAACTAACCAATAACAAATGGCTTAATATTAAAACGTATAATTAAATGATAATGAATAGTTTGAACCCGGCGTATATCTTTTAAAGGTAGAGCCTGTTCCCGAGAAAGTGTAGGGCTTACCATCCAGTTGATATTGGAAATTATACTTGGCGTTCAGTAGGTCGCTGCCACCTAATTTTATCTCGCCTTTGCTCTTTAAAACTTTGTAACCTACCTGGAAATCGAGCACGTTTCTTGGCATTTCGTACACGCTGCTAAACCTGGTACCCCCTGCATAAAAAATGCGTTTGCCTAAACGATTGAACAGGATGTTGAACGATAATTTGTTATCAAGTTCGGTATGGGTTAAACCGGCGTTTATTACGTATGGCGATTGGCCTACCAATGCACGTGTTTTTTCTAAACGTGGCACACCATCGATAGGGTTTGTTACTTTCGATTTGGTAAACGAAGCGTTCACATAAGCTGTACTATTTTTAAAGAAGGCACCATCATCAATAAAATCAAGCGCTTTGCGTGCCTCTAACTCCACGCCATATACGTAAGCCGATTTTGAGTTGAAATAACTGATGGTAGTTGATGAGTTCTCATCTTCTATTAAAGGCTCAATAGCGTTCTGGAATTTCTTATAGAACCCCGAGATAGAAAATATCTGGCCTGCAGCCGGGTAAAACTCGTAACGCAGGTCGGCGTTATCTATAACAGTGCGTTTCAAAAAGGCATTACCTTGTACTGATGCCAGCATCTCATAGTCGTAATAAGCAAATGGTGCTAATTCCCTAAACTCGGGCCTCGCAACAGAGCGGAAGTACGATGCTCTAAAATTCGCTTTCGGAGTTAAAGCATAAGTAAAGTTAACGGACGGAAGGAAATCTGTATTATTAAGCTTTACTTTCGGCTGGTTAGGGTCTTGAGTAACGAGGTCTAAGTCAAATTTTTCAACCCGTAAACCATAAACCACGCGTACCTTTTTGCCCATTTTACTATCCAGCATGGCATAGCCAGCGTTGGTAAGGCTATTGGCAGTATACCTGTCTGTAAGGTTTGCAAGTTCATCCAGGTCAAACACGCCCGATTTGATCAGGTTTGGCCCAAACAGCGTTTGTATGGGGCGTTGCAATAACTGCGCTACATCATAATTTAGTTTTCCGGCAGTCTCCTCATTAAATACAACGCCTAAAAAGCGGGCGTCAAAGGTTCTATCCCTGTATTGTGAGCTTACTCCTATTTTTAGCGTGCTTTGTGTGAATAAACTAACAGGCAGGTTATAGTCTATTTTGCCAGAATATATATTTTCATTCAAGTGAGAAAATAAGCGAGCGTTCTCTTTACCAAGCGTGGAGCTTATTGCGGCAACGTACGGCTCGTTAGGATTGCCGGTGTTGTTTTGCTTGTAGTTTACTTTCTTCTGATCGGGCTGATCATTAACAATATTAGAAAAACCAAGGTTCCACTTTATCTTGGAAGTCTTTTTGCCAAGTGCATGTTCGCCTTCTAAGGTTGATTTGAAAAGGCCTTTTTCCAGCATATCAAATGCGTAGAAGTGGTTGTCGGATGAAACTGAACCAGTGTTTGAACCAGTGCGGTAAGTAAACTGGTCGTCCAATATGCGGTTGTATAGGTTTTTAAAGGTGATCTTATTTTTTCCGAAACTGTATGCAAAGTTAGCGAGGGCGCCAATGTTGGTCGAAAATTTGTTTTGTTCGCTATGGTAATCATAACTATCAAACTGCTGTTGCAGATCGGGAACTATAGTTTGCGTGTTGCGGTAAGTTAAGGAAACAGTGGTACCGAAGCGGTTTTTGTTTTTACCTATCTCGGCAACGTTACCAAGGGTTACCTGGTAATTTTGTCCCGGCAAAGCTTTGCTTTTATAAATACTAAAATCGTTGTTCAGGCTTTGGATAGATTGAATAGCCCGGCTACCGGTCACCTGGCCGTTTAACACCTCATTTGTAGTAGGGAAATTGCTAACCAGTTTACGGCTCCCATCATCAAAAGCAAAATAATCGCTGGCGCTGCGGAAGCCCGAGCGGAAATCCTTGAAAGTGCTTTGTGTGTTATAGCTGTAACCTATACCAACTGTAAGAAAGTTATTATCGGGGATGTCTTTTGTTAATATTTGTACGTTGCCACCGGCAAAATCGCCCGGGAGATCTGGGCTGGCGGTTTTACTGATGATGATATTATCTATAAGGCTTGAAGGAACAATGTCAAAAGAAAAGGCTTTACGATTTGGCTCGGTGCTCGGCAGCGGCGCGCCGTCTAAGGACGCACTGTTGTAACGGTCGCTTAAGCCACGCACTACCACAAATTTGTTATCCTGTATGGTGGTACCGCTTACTCGTTTTAACACATCACTTGTATTTCTGTCCGGCGATTTGCGGATCAGTTCTGAAGAAATACCATCAGAGATTGATACGCTATTTTTTTGAATGGCGTATAGTGCGTTTACAGATTCCTGGCGATAGGTGGCTTTAATAACAACTTCACTTAATGCCGTTGTTGCCGATGGCGCAAGGGTAACATCAAGCGGGGTGGCGCTGCCTGCCTTTACTTCGATATCCGATATCGATTTTGCCTGGTAGCCAATATATCTTACCAATATGGTGTACCTACCCGGTGCAATGCCGCTTAACGAGTAACGACCGTCTACGTCGGTAGCGGCCCCTTTTGTGGTGCCTTCTATGCTTACGGTAGCACCTATCAGGGTTTCACTTGTTTTTTGGTCTATTACCTTACCAACAATTTTGCCTGGGTTTTGAGCCAGCAATGTGGTTGCAGAAAATGTGGCAAGAACGAATAGAATTGTTGCGTATATAATTTTTTTCACGTGACTTAATTTATCGTCACAAAAGTATTACCCCCGTGTTAGCACAGTGTTACCGGAGCATTACCATAACAAAGCGTTTATGTTACCCCTGCGTTAACTACCTCAATTTACCCTAACACAACACCCAACTATACAGCAGTTAACACATTTTTGCCCGCCAGCTCAGTTACATCATCAAAATAGGTTGCGGCCAGTTCCTCCCAACTAAAATTACTGCTGTATTGTAGCCCCTCCTCAATAAATTGGGCATGCATGGCTTGGTTGGCCAATAACAGGCGTATTTTACCGGCATATTCTTTGGCGTTATAAGGCTGGCATTTAAACCCGTTTACGCCTTGGTTAATAAAATCTTTAGAGCCCCCGCCATCTGCTATTACACAAGGCAAGCCCGAAGCCATGGCCTCCAGCACCACATTCCCATAGGTTTCGGATACGGAGGGGAACAGAAAAACATCCGAAGAGGCATACAATACAGCCAACTGGCTGTGATTTATCTTGCCTGTAAAAATGGCTTTCGGCATCCGGGTTTTAGAGGCTTTCAGGGCGGTGCCGTCGCCAGCTATTATAAAATTCAACGGTTCGGCACTATTTTGCAGCTCCTCATACACTTCAAACAGTGTTTCCAAATTTTTCTCCCAAACCACCCTGCTGGCAAACAAAATGCAGGGGTTGCTATTCCCGGTTAGTTTTTGCAAGGTGTTCTTATTCTTTTTATATGGTGAAAATAAGTTGGTGTCGATACCGCGCTTCCATAGCTGCATACGCTGTGGTGCTATGCCAATGCCGCTTAGTTCCGCCTCAATGCTTTCAGAGGGTACATACACTTTGTGGCATTGGTTATAAAAGGTCTTATGGTTAGCTGCAAGTAACTGCTTCATGCTGCTTATTAAAAATGGCGCATGCTTAAAATAGTAATCGATATAAGAAAGAAAATGTGTGTGATAGATAGAAATTACGGGCAGCTTATTTTGCACCGCATAATTTAAACCAAAGCTGCCCAGCAGCGATGGCGTTGCAATATGCACCACATCGGGCGCGAAATGCTGCAGCGTTTCTTTTAATCTGCTTTGCGCAAAAACAGGCAATGCCATAGAATATCCCGCGTTTATAGGCAGGTTTAAGGTGGGTACTTTAATACTTTCGAACCCGCGTATGTTTGACGGCCCATCGCCATAAACAAACAGGAACTCAAACCGCTCACGGTCTATACGATCAATCAGCTGGTACATGGTGCGTATGGCACCGTCCAGTCCTTCCGTTAATATCTCCGCAAAAAAAGCTACTCTAACTTTGCGTTGGATACCGGCCAGCTCAAAACCCGCGTATTGGCTCATCATCCATTACTTATTAATAAGGAACCGGGTGACCGCGACGGCTTTTGCGTTTTATTTTATATTGAAGTTTCTCTTGTTTTGATATACCTTCTTTCTTCGGCGTGCGCATGGCCACCCAAATTACAAATGCTGCTATAGCCAGCATCACCAGGTCAACTGTGCTGTATCCCGCTTCCATAGTTTTGTTTTTTTGATACTATAAAGCTACGGTCTTAGTTTAACCGGTATGTTAAGTTGTTATTATGATACGGCTTATCAAAAAGAGCCAGTAATAGGCGATAATTTTTGGGGGGGGGGGGACTGTATTTACCAGGGCTTGGGAGGAATTTGCCGCTGATGTTGATTTATTGATCATGCCTGCAGGCGTGCCAGGTAATCAATAAATCATATATCAAGTTAATCTTCGGGGGATTTGGTTAACCTGCCAGGCAGTGGCGCTCTCTTGTTGCTAAGCTGTTCAACTTGTCTTTTAAAATGGCACGGGCACGGTGCAGGGTGGTGCGCGATAATAATTCCGACATACCCAAACTGCTGCCTATTTCCTGGTGCGAGTAGCCTTCAATGGCGTACATATTAAATACGGAGCGGTAGGTTTTTGGCAACTCCTGTACCATTTGCATCAATTCCTGTGCTTCTAAACCGTTGGCGTTGTAGCTGTTACTCACCGGGATGTTCTGCTCGGCAAAGTCATCAACCAAAACCATCGTTTTTGCTTTGCGATAGCGGGATATAGCACTGTGTACCATAATACGGCGGATCCACCCTTCCAGGCTGCCTTCGCCGCGGTAGTTTTTCATGTTTTTAAACATTTTAATAAACCCTTCCTGCAGGATATCCTGGGCCTCATCTTTATCTTTTGCATAGCGCATACATACGGCAAGCATTTTAGGAGCAAGCATTTTATACAACTGTTCCTGTTGCTTTCTGTCGTTCCGTAAGCATCCTTCCCAAAGGCTGCTTAATTTTGTGTCGGTGTTCGGTGTCATAGTGATATTGTCGTGATTCGGTATATGCCAAAACTAAACCATTTTTGCAAGTAGTTGATTTTAAGCATATTAAATTCATAGGCGATTTTAAACTGTTCGCTTCCGTACAGTTAGCGTTCTTTAGCGTACGTTATTTTTTGTGTACCCTTCACACTGAGTAAACAGCCTTCCGGAAGCGAAAATAGTTGTGATACAACAGTGTGTTAAATAATTGTAAAGTGGGTGTTTTCACGGGGTAATGTCCCGCCAAAACACCTGTTATACGCCAAGAAAAGACGGGACTATCGAAAACCGCCAACTGAAAACTGCCAACTGAAAAAACTATCTTTGTACCATCCAGGATAAAAACCCGGCAACAACATGATAAAAGAAGCAGAAATTGTTTGTCCGCCCGGGCAACAGGAAGATGAAGCGGTTTTAACCGCTCTTGCATCCACAGCTATTAATATCCCACAGAAAAGGATAAAAGGCTTTAAGGTACTCAAGCGATCGATTGATGCGCGGGGCCGGAAGGTACTCTACCGGATGCAGCTGAGTATTTATATCGACGAGCCATACACGCCCGAGATCTACAACCATCAATATAAAAATGTAAAGGATGCCAAGCCGGTTATTATAGTAGGCGCAGGCCCTGCCGGTTTGTTTGCCGCGCTACAATGCATCGGGCAAGGCTTAAAACCTATCATCGTAGAACGCGGCAAGGATGTGAAGCAACGCCGGCGCGACCTGGCCAACATCAATAAACAGGGATTGGTAAACCCGGAATCGAACTATTGCTTTGGTGAGGGCGGCGCCGGTACCTATTCTGACGGGAAGCTTTACACCCGCAGCACCAAGCGCGGCGATGTTACCGGCGTACTAAAAACGTTTGTGGCCCACGGCGCTACCGAAGATATTTTGGTGGATGCCCGCCCGCACATTGGCACCAACAAGCTCCCGCAGATCATCACCGCCATGCGCGAAAGTATCCTGAACGCAGGTGGCGAGGTACTGTTTGATACTAAAGTAACTTCACTATTGGTATCATTTGGAAAGATGCAAGGTGTGCAGTTAGCCAACAGCGAAAAGTTAATGGCCGATGCCGTGATACTGGCTACCGGACACTCGGCGCACGATATGTTCCGGATGCTGCACGCGCAGGGGATCTTGATAGAGGCCAAGCCGTTCGCCCTCGGTGTACGGATAGAACATCCCCAGGAGATCATAGACCGCGCCCAGTATCATTGCGAATACCGGGGACCAGACCTGCCCCCATCCTATTATAACTTGGTGGAACAGGTAGACGACCGCGGCGTATTCTCTTTTTGCATGTGCCCGGGTGGCATCATAGCCCCCTGCGCTACAGCTGCAGATGAAATTGTAGTGAACGGCTGGAGCCCCAGCAAACGAAATAACCCTTTCGCCAATTCGGGCACCGTTGTACAGATCAACATGGAAGATGTAAAAGGCGATATGGCCGATCCGTTCCGCATGCTGGATTTTCAACAGAAAGCCGAGCACCTGGCGTTTAAAGCCGGTGGCGGTAACCTGGTAGCACCGGCACAGCGCATGGTTGATTTTGTAGAACGACGCGTATCTGCCAACCTGCCCGTAAATTCCTACCTCCCCGGTTGTAAAAGCGTGGATTTAATTGAAGTACTGCCCGATTGGATCCACGCCCGCCTGCGCAAAGCGTTACCTGCCTTTGGCCGCAAAATGAAAGGGTATTATACCAACGAAGCCATATTAGTTGGGGTAGAATCGCGCACCTCGTCGCCCATCAAAGTACCACGCGACAGGGAAACCTACCAGCATCCGCAGGTTGCGGGTTTATTCCCATGCGGAGAAGGCGCGGGTTATGCCGGTGGGATTATCTCCGCCGCGATTGATGGGGTGAATTGCGCGGACGGGGTGGCAAGGTTTTTTGCTTAACCTATCTTGGCGAAAGGCTGCTAAAACCTAAACCCGATTGGCGGGAAAGCCGCTTCTACCAGCGGCTTGGACAGAAAGATGGGCTAACGGCGCCGATGAAACCCCAGGCATTGCTTTTCAGAAAAACCTAAAGGCCCTGTCATTCGTTGAACGGATATGAGCACTTCCCAACAACTAAACGCATCTCTGCAAAGCATCCTCAGTGGCGACCCATGGTATGGGCCGAACACGTATGATATTATTGATAATATCTCCTTTGATGCGGCTTATGAAACGCCGCCGGGTTCGGTGCATAATATAGCAGGCATCGTACTACACATGCTTGGCTGGACTTTAGAAACCACGGCCCGTATGCAGGGGCAAACAGCTGGCGAACCCGCAGGCGGCGACTGGGCCGACCCCGGCCTGCCCGATGAGCAAAAATGGCAGCACCTTGTCAACAGTTTTAAATTGGCCAACCTTACGCTGAGCGGAATAATAGAAGATTTCCCGGAAGATAAATGGAATGCGCCTACCAATGATAAACGCAACCGCAAATTGGGTACGGGAGTAAGTTACCGCGCGCTTGTAGAAGGCTTGATACAGCACCACGTTTACCACAGCGGGCAACTGGCGCTGCTGAACAGGATAGTTGGGTGAGGATGTTCGCAGTTTACAGATAACGGTGAGCAGGCATAAATGCAGCTTAAGCAAACCGTGAACTGCCAAAAGCTATTTCAGTTCCTCGCAACTAAAGCCTGCTATTCTTAGGATGTGGTTGATGGTTTGCGGCTCGATACGACTGCTTACGATGCGAAGCACCCGGTCGCAATCCTCCAGGTCGAAAGTGTATTGTTTGATATCGGCCAGGGCGCTTAACAATGGTTGTAAGCGGCTTGCCTGCCCCGGCGTAGCAACACTTGTTTTAAATATCAGCACATCCATAGGTTTGTTGTTTTAGGTGTATGTTCAATTAATAAACTAACGTCCCGCTGAAACAAGCTCAGCAGGACGTTAGAGATCTTACTCTTTACTTTTTTCTTCCTTTGTTTCAAATTGGGCTTCCGGTTTATCGCCCTTAAAAGCATCTCTGCCCATCCAGCCTTCCCCTTTTCTTCCCCAGCCGCAGCGGTCTTTCCATTGGGCTTTAAAATGGTCGCGTTCTTCGGGGCTCATGCCTCTAAAACGTTCTTCCATCATTTGCTTACGGCGCATCCATGGGGCACCACCCGGCCCGCCTTTGCCACCAAAACCGAAGAGAATTTTGCTCAGTATAAATATACCCATGGCTTGCCAAAAGGTAATGGCGCCCACGTGTAAGATCTCTGGCAGCAGGTGATTCCACAGCTGCATTACTACGTAACTTACCAGGGCTAATATCGCTGCTATTCCAAACGGAATAAGGAATAGTTTTTTTCTATTTTTTATATTCATTTTAATAGTTTTTATCAATAATCATTAATTTCATCGTACAATTGCTTTAAACGCTTACGTAAATGCAGCACCGCATAACGCTTACGCGATACCAAAGTGTTGATGTTTTCGCCGGTACGTTTTGCAATTTCTTCAAAAGGAACATCGTCCAGTTCGTGCCAAATGAACACCTGCCGCTGCAGCTCGGGCAATTCATCAAGCGCTAAAAAAAGCTGTTCCCAAAAAAGGTTGCGTACGTACTCGGTTTCAGGTGTGCGGGCCTCGGTGAGCAGAATGTCGCTAAAGTCCGGCGCATCATCGTCATCCCTGGCATCGTTGCCCAGCATATCATCCAGCAGGGTCTCGGTATGCTTTTTATGCTTATCCAGTATCTTGTTACGCGCAACACGATACAGCCAGGCGCTGGTTTGTTCTATCGGCTCCGAGTTAACCACGTTGCTAAACTGGTACCAAACATCCTGCAGAATGTCCTCGGCATCGGCATCGCTTTTCACCCGTTTGCGGATAAACCCCAACAGGCTTTTACCATACGCTGTAATAGTGTGTATGATATGGCTGTTTTTATCTTGGGGCATTACTACGCTTTGCAATTGTATGAGTGTTTAAATATAAAGACGACTGTGCCGTAAAAACATTTTAAACTATTTTTTATTTTTTTGACGATGCGCCCAGGGTCATAAAAAACAAAAGGGATAAGCTATTTAAAGCCTATCCCTCTAAAGCCGTGTTTCACAACAAGGCCTGAATGTTTTATTTAATATTTCACGTATGCCTGTGGAGGCACGGGCTCTTCTTCTTCATCTTCCTTTTTTGCGAATTTGTTAAACAGCGCCTTAGCTTTACCCCAAACACCGCTCACCGCATCTTCGCTGATATAGTGTGACGCCTTTTGAGACAGTATCCCTACCAGCGTTTTCACCAAAAAATTCGAATGCTTAAATATAGTTTTGTTTAATGTTAACGGCAAGGCTATTCTTGATATCAACCCTAAAAAATCCTGGTTAAAAAAGCTCTCGTTTTTAACACCGTCAACCGTTGGCGATTTTGGGAATAGCGTCATTGCTGTAGAGAAAATAGCTGCCGGGCTGCTAAAACGTTGCTTTAAAGCCACGGCTTTCTCAACCTCCAGGTTTTTCAGCCTCGTTATTTCTGCTTTCAGGTCGTTTACATTCTGTATCAGGATTTCCATATCTTATTTAAATAGCTTTCTTACCAATATGTTAACAATAGGGCGCTCTATTGGCTTTTTGGCAACCAACAAAACTATAGCCAGCAGCATATATAATATTGCAACCGAGCCAAAGCCCATCCAATACGAGTGCATTACATCGCCAAGAAAGAGGGCCAGCGTAAAACTCGCAAACAAAAAGGTAAGTAAAAAAAAGACAACCACCGTCAGCTCAACCACAACGTTGGCTACAATAGCGGTGCTGCGTTCTATTACTTCTAATTTTAACAGCTTTACGCGGGTTTCAACGTACTCCTGCGCCTGTTCAATAATGGGGCGTGTTGCTTCTTTTTGTGGTTCCATAAATAGCGATAATGTTTAGGGCCTTACTTAAACCGAAAACGGTAAACTTATGCGTGCTCCAGGTCGTCCTGGTATTCTTCTTCGGTAGATTTTACTTTACTTTTAATATTTTCTACTACCGTATCTTTCAGGTTCAACAACCTGTCAATCTCGTTAGAGGCGGTTTCTTTTAAGGTATCGCCCAGGCTCTTTAATGAATCGGAAAGTTTGTCACGGGTCTCTGTACCTCTTTCTGGTGCAAATAAAATTCCAAGTGCCGCTCCTGCTGCTAATCCTGCAAGCAGCGCGACAACCACTTTTGTGTTATCGTTCATATTATATTAATTTTTAAGTTGAATATTTGTTTTATTAATTATCAAATTTATTTGCTGCGATAGTTTAAAACGCATTTCTGCAATATACTAATAACGCTCAAGAGCGCTTTATTGTTACGTATCTACCCCGGTTCTTATTCGTTCCAGCCTGTCGGCAGCAAGGCGGTTTGTTTCGTATATCTCCAGCAATAATAAGAAATATGACAGCAACACAGGCCCAAAAACCAGGCCAAGTATGCCAAAAAGCGGCAACCCAATGAAAACCCCGATCACAGAAATGATGGGGTGTGTATTGCCTACCCTTTTATTGATAATAACACGCAGCACATTATCAATGTTGCCTATGAACAGTAACCCATAAGCCAGCAGCAGTATGCCTTTTACATTGTGCCCGCTTGCAAAAAATATGATACTGGCGGGGATGCACATGGTAGGCGCACCAACTACCGGCAAGAACGAGAGGAACACACCTATTACACCCCAAAATATAGCATCGGGGATCTCGAACGCATAAAAGCCCATGGCCAACAATACGCCCTGAGTTATGGCAATAATGCCTTGCCCCAGCACGTTGGAAAAGGTGGAATCGCGCAGGGCCTGGGCAAATTTAAGCGCATGCTGCTCGCGAAAGGGCGCGTATTTTAGCAACCCGGTTTCAAACGCGCGCATTTGCGTAAACATAAAGTACATTAAAAAGTACATCACCAATAAGGTAAGTATAATGCTTACCGCACTGCCCAATATTGATGGGAACAAATCAGCACCGTAAGCTCCCAGCTTTTGCAGTGTCTCTTCAGCAAAATGCGGCTGGTTTAAATTGGCGCCTGTAAAGGCATCAATCTTAGCGGTCCATTGGTCTATATGAATAGCATCCTTATTAATACTCCCAATTTTCCCTATCACCATAATACTTAGGGAAAGGAATGGTATTACAATAACAATAAGCGAAATAAAGATAATGATGAGCGCCGACAATGTAGCGTTGAGCCTCTTCTTCTCCACCATCCACAAAAAAAACGGGCGGAAGATGGTGAACAGCACAATAGCGCCGAGGATGGAACTGAATAATTCGCTTAGTGCGTATAACAAGAAACAGCCAAGCACAATGATGCTTACCAATACGATGTTATTACGCTGCTTGTAGTTGAAAATGGACATGCCCGTGAAAAGCCTTAAGTATGCTATATAAACAAAGAAAGCCTAAAAAGTTTTAGTAGTACAGGGCCTATATGAAATTAAATATCTGTTTGTATAATATCCAGCAATTTATCAATCTTTTGTGCTGCTGCAAGCATACTTTCAATATACAAACTGGTGTCGCCATCTAAGTCTTCAACCTCATATCGCAACCCTTCTATAGCCAGCTGGATGTTGGATAGTTGATTTTTAATATCGTGCTTCAGCATTAAAAGGGCGTCAGCATCGGGCGTGTTGCCGGTTGTGGCTGCCATAAATATTATTTAAGGTTGATGGCCTTCATTTTATTGTAGAGGGTTTTCCTGTCGATATTCAGGATCTCGGCCGCCTTTGTTTTATTAAAGTTTACCTCGCGCAGTACTTTCAGTATGGTGTCGTGCTCGGCACCGAGCGCCGCGTTTTTCAGGTCATGCTTTGGTGCCTCTTTTGCTTCGGATTGGTCCTGGAAAGACGCCCCGTTGCTATGGCTGCTATTCCCATGCGATTCGTAAGCGGTTACTTTAAAGTTTGAGATCTCCAGCGGGAGGGTTTTCATCCCCACCTCGGTTCCTTCGGTAAGTAAGGTTGCACGGCGCACTACGTTCTTCAACTCACGGATGTTACCCGGCCAGCGGTAATTCATAAAGCACTCTACCACCTCTGGCGAAAAGCTGGTTACATTCCTATCCAGTTCGCGATTAGCAATTTTTAGGAAATATTCCGCCAGCATCATAATATCGTTACCACGATCGCGCAGCGGGGGCATCTGGATGCTAAATTCGTTAAAACGATGGTACAGGTCCTCACGGAAACGTCCTTTTGTGATGCCATCCTGCAGATTCTCGTTAGTGGCTATAATAATGCGCACATCAAGGTCTATTTCTTTTGTGCTGCCAATCCGCTTCACTTTGCGCTCCTGAACGGTACGCAGCAGCGCAGCCTGGATCTCGTAGGATAGATTGCCCACTTCATCTAAGAACAGGGTGCCACCGTTGGCCATTTCAAAGTGGCCTATCTTGGTTGCAAAAGCACCGGTGAACGAGCCCTTTTCATGCCCGAAGAACTCGCTCGCGGCAAGCTCTTTGGTGAGCGAGCCGCAATCCATAGCTATAAATGGCTGGTTAGCGCGCAGGCTGTTTAGGTGAATACTTTTAGCAACCGATTCCTTGCCCGTACCACTCTCGCCCAGTATGATAACGCTGTAATTAGTAGGGGCAACCAGTTCTATCTGTTTTAATAATTCTTTTGAGGCCCGGCTGGTACCTACAACAAACTCGCCGGATAATATTTGCTTTTTGCTTTCTTTCTGCGGTTTATCGCTACTGTAGTCGTTAGCGGCCATCTCCTGCAATGCATATTGCGTTTCTATGGCTTTATTTATGGTGTTTAATATCTCATCGGGATAAAGGGGCTTGGTGATGTAATCGTAGGCACCCATTTTAATAAGCTCCACCGCCATTTTAATATCAGAGTAGCCCGTGATAATAATTACGCCCGTTTTTGGGTAAAGCGCCTTAATGTTCTTAAGCATTTCGCGGCCATCGGTATCCTCCAGCCTGAAATCGCAAAGCACCAGGTTGTAATCTTTATTTTTCAGGCACTCCATTCCCGTGCCGCCGTTTGTGGCAGTATCTACATCGAAACCGTTGCGTGTTAAGAACTTAGAAAGTAACAACCCAACGTTAACCTCGTCATCAATGATGAGAATCTTTTTCATATAGGAAAAAACAGTTATCAGGTAGCGTAATAGGTAGGTAAGGTACAAATATTTGCCAATTTTTTCGAATTAATTAAATGTTGTCGAAAAAATTGGAATAAGTTTTAATAGCCCAAGGCCCCTACCCACCGTTCAGACTCGCTCCTTTAAAAAGCTCTGTTATTGCCCCTTAGTTAAAAGCCATATGCTACGCGCAGCCCCAGGAAGCTATACTTGCTTGCAGTGTCTTCCGCATCGTATTTACCGGTTGCCTGGTAACGGATGCCCAGGTCTATAAAGTTTTTTGCCCCTGCCGAAAACAATACCCCCATTTGCGGCGAATAAGTAAACGCGCTGGAGTGGGCGTAACTAAGATCGGCCCTATTAAGGATGATGGCAACGCCGGCATCTCCCTGAATATAAAAATTTGGTTCTAAAAAATACCGAAGACCGGCCTTTATCGGTAGCACCTGCAAATCGGACGATGTAGCATACGATGGTGCATCCTGCAGGTTGTAGGTTACGGTTTTACCAAAAAAGTTTAAAAACCCAATATTGGCTGTTAATTGTAATGGCTTAGCTAAATTAATGCCCGCTTGCGCGGAGGCGCCCAGCATAAACGAATGTGATTCTTTTATGCCGCTGGTAGGCAGGCCGATATCGGCACCGATGCTAAACTGCAGTTTTTGCGGAAAGTTTTTTTGAGCAACAGCCGTTAATGATAAGATGGCAAAGGTAAAGAGGAGGGTAAATGTTTTCATGGTTTAGTATTTATTGCTTTACGCGGAATCTGCCTGCAATGATACAAAGCGAGGCATTAACAAATTGTTAAATATTATGGCACCGTTTTATTGGGATTTAAACCAGTAAAATCAAAAAACGGGAAAGCCGTTGAGCTTCCCCGTTTTTATTGTTTTTCGGTGATTGTAAATGTAGGGCGATATTAGAAACCGTAAGCCAAACGTATGCCTACAAAGTTTACTTTACTGGCATCAGACGCGCTGCTATATTTGGTGGTACCCTCGTAACGCACACCGGCATCAATAAAGTTGCCACTTGTGCTAACCGGGAACTGTACACCAATTTGGGGAGCGTAAACAAAAGCTACAGATTTATCGTTAAAGAAATCTGATTTGTTTAACAGGAATGCAGCGCCTGCTTCGCCCTGGATGTAGAAGTTAGCTACCGGGAAGAATTTTAAACCGGCTTTAACAGGTAATAATTGCAGGTTTGGAACCTCAAGAGTAGAACTTGTATTACCGCCTGCTATGTGAATGGTTTCGCCAAATACGTTGTTATAACCCGCGTTTAAGGTAAAAAACAACTGGTTAGCTACCGGGATATCTGCCTGTACCGAACCGCCTAAATTCCATTTGAAGCCATTGTTAAAAGTACCTGTTGGGATGCCAGCATCAACACCGATGCTGTAGCGTATGCCGCCTGAAGTAGTGGTTGATGTAGTAGTGGTTTGAGCTTTTGCAGCAAATGATAATCCGGCGAAAGCTAATGCAAGTGTTGTGATTTTTAGTGCGTTTTTCATGATCTTGTAAATTTAAATCTGTGCTTTCTTATTAGCACAGGGCAAAGTAAAGCATGAAATCAGCTATGGTTTTTCATCCGATTGTAAGGTTAATTTAATCGATTGATTAACAATATTTTATTTTTTGACCAGATGAGTGTTTTGGTCAGGAGAGTGTAAACTTAGGATACAACGGCTAGTTTTGGGTAAATTTTAGGTCGCCAAAATCGAACCATATCTCGTTGTTTTTAGTCGAAAAAAGCCAAAAAAAGCGCGTAAGGCTACTTTCCTTCGAATACCGGTTTTGTTTTGCCCAAAAATGCGGCAACACCTTCGGTAAAATCTTCGGTGCCGAAGCAGTTGGAAAACTCGGCAATTTCTACCGCATAGCCGTTCACACATTCGGTATTTGCTGCGTTTATAGCCTTTATCGCCGATGCCAATGCCAGCGGTGCACGGGTGAGTATTTTACTGAGGATCTCTTCTGCTTTGGGCAGCAACTCTTCCTGTGTTACAACATGATTTACCAGCCCGAATTGCAATGCCTGGGCAGCGTTTGCCATATCTGCCGTCATGATCATTTCCAAGGCTTTGCCGCGGCCAACCAATTGTGTGAGGCGCTGCGTGCCGCCGTAACCGGGTATCAGGCCCAGCGTAACTTCTGGCAAGCCCATTTTAGCGTTATCGCTTGCGATGCGGATA
The DNA here is from genome assembly GCF_004054195.1 of Mucilaginibacter gilvus. GTDB lineage: Bacteria > Bacteroidota > Bacteroidia > Sphingobacteriales > Sphingobacteriaceae > Mucilaginibacter > Mucilaginibacter gilvus. The sequence goes on from NZ_SBIW01000002.1 coordinate 533,538, forward strand.
TGGCAGGCCAAAGCCAATTCCAGTCCGCCACCTAAAGCGAAGCCGTTTATCGCGGCTATTACCGGTTTGCTGCCGTTAGCTATTATATCAAATACCTGGGTTTGGCCCTCTTGGGCTATTGTGCGCCCGCCTTCGGCATCTACGCCAACAAATTCGGCAATATCGGCACCGGCCACAAAGGCTTTGGTCCCTGCCCCGGTGATGATGACACCGCCAACTTGGGCATTGCCGAATGCATCGGTAAGAGCGGTATGCAATTCCTGAAGGGTTTGCTTGTTCAGGGCGTTCAGCTTACTTTCGCGGTTGATGATAATGTATTGGATGCGCCCTTTATTTCCTATCAATAAATTCTGAAATTCCATGCTTTTGGTATTAAAAGTTACGATTGGCATGTACCCAGTTGGTGATGTATTTTACAATATCTGCGGTACTGGTGCCGGGTGGGAAGAGTTCTCCTACGCCTATTTTTTTGAGTTCGGCCATGTCATCGGCAGGGATAATGCCGCCACCGGTGAGCAGTACGTCGCTCATGCCTTTTTGCTTAATAAGCGCCATTACCTTAGGGAAAACCGTCATGTGCGCACCGGATAATATGCTGATGCCGATGGCGTCCACATCTTCCTGCAGGGCGGTGTTCACCACCATCTCGGGGGTTTGGCGCAGGCCGGTGTAGATCACTTCCATGCCGGCATCGCGCAGGGTGGTGGCTATGATACGGGCGCCACGGTCGTGCCCATCCAGCCCTACCTTGGCTACTAAAACACGAATGGGGCGGTTGAATTGGGTATCGCTCATGGTAAATGCCGATTGGTTGTTGGTAAAAGTAGTAAAATAGTTTTTGATTGAGGCGTTGTTGTGTTGTGGCTTGTTGGTGGAGAGGTTTATGCTGATTGTTCTGTTGTGCGCTGTTAGGGGCGGCAATAAGTTATGCCGAGCCTGTGGATGTTCATTTCTTTTGACACCAAAAGAAACGAACCAAAGAAAAGTGCCGGCCACGTTACGTTCTGTGAAAGTTAGTGGATATTTATGGCCTGTGCCACCCGAACGTTCCTGATGCCGGTTTTTTGAGGGCTTCGTTGGGTTCTTCTGAACATTCCTTTTTATCCCGTAATCCTTATAATCAATTAAATCATGGTTCAGAAACTCACCAATTATGGCAATGCCTTCGGCCGATTCAAAGTGTTTTCTCTACAGCTTTTCCTTCATCGTTTGGCTATATCTTAACAGCAACTTGAATCCTACATTTTACTTCTACTGCAAATATGTGCAGAAAATATGTGCAGTAGTGCAAAATTCTGCGTAGTCTATCCGTACTTTTGCAGCCTGTTAGAGACACCATGAGCGAAGAAAGATCACTGAATTTTATAGAGGAAATTATTGAGGCGGATTTGGCTGCCGGGAAGAACGATGGCAGGGTGTTAACCCGCTTCCCACCCGAGCCGAACGGTTATTTGCATATCGGGCACGCGAAGTCGATATGCTTAAACTTTGGTTTGGCACAGCGATATGGCGGCAAAACCAACCTGCGTTTTGATGATACCAACCCTGTTAAAGAGGATGTGGAATACGTTGACAGCATTAAGGAAGATGTAAAATGGCTGGGTTTCGACTGGGCCGAAGAGCTTTACGCGTCCGACTATTTTGATAAATTATATGACCTGGCCGTTGAGCTGATTAAGCAAAACCTTGCCTACGTTGATGATAGTACCGCCGAGGAAATTGCTGTACAAAAAGGTACGCCGACTGAACCTGGTATTGCTAACGAATTCCGTAGCCGTTCGGTTGAGGAAAACTTAGTTTTGTTTGCCGATATGAAAGCCGGTAAATACCCCGATGGCGCCAAAGTATTACGTGCCAAGGTTGACCTTGCAGCGCCCAACATGCAACTGCGCGACCCTTTGATGTACCGCATTAAACATGCCCACCATCACCGTACCGGCGATGCCTGGTGCATTTACCCCATGTACGATTTTGCGCACGGACAAAGCGATGCCATTGAAGAGATCACTCACTCAATATGCACGGTTGAGTTTATCCCCCACCGCCCGCTGTACGAGTGGTTTATAGAGCGCCTGCAACTGTTCCCGAGCAAGCAATACGAGTTTGCCCGCCTGAACCTGAACTACACCGTAATGAGCAAGCGCAAGCTACTGCAACTGGTAGAAGATGGCCATGTTGATGGCTGGGACGACCCACGTATGCCTACTATTAGCGGCCTGCGCCGCCGTGGTTACACGCCTGCCAGCATCCGCGAGTTTTGCGAGCGTATTGGTGTTGCAAAACGCGAGAACATGATAGATGTTGGTTTGCTGGAATTCTGCATCCGCGAGGACCTGAACAAAACCGCCTGGCGCCGTATGGCTGTGCTGGACCCAGTGAAGCTGGTGATCACTAACTACGAGGAAGGCAAAACCGAGCTATTCCACGGAGAGAATAACCCGGAAGCTGAGGGCGGCGATGGCAGTCGCGCGTTTAATTTTGGCCGTGAGATTTGGATTGAGCGCGAGGACTTTATGGAAGTGCCCGCTAAAAAATATTTCCGCCTGAGCATTGGCGGCATGGTACGCCTCAAGAACGCTTACATTGTAAAAGGCGAAAGTGTGGTTAAGGCTGCCGATGGTAACATCACCGAGATCCATTGTACGTACATCCCCGAATCGCAAAGTGGGAACGATACCAGCGGCATCAACGTTAAGGGCACCATCCACTGGGTGAGCGTAGAGCACGGCAAAACAGCTGAAGTGCGCCTGTACGACCGCCTCTTTCAGGTGGAAGACCCAAGCAGCGAGGACGGGGATTTTAAAGATTACATAAACCCTAACAGCCTGCAGGTACTGCCCGCAGCCTACATAGAAGCCGACCTTGCCAACGCTAAAATTGGCACCCCGGTGCAGTTTATGCGCAAAGGTTATTTCACGCTTGATAAAACCTCCACCGCCGATAAACTGGTGTTTAACCGTACGGTGACGTTAAAGGATGGGTGGGTGAAGAAGTAAGGTAAAAGGCTTTGAAAAGTTTAGCAGCCCGTTTGATTTTATCAGGCGGGCTTTTTTGTGCCAGTATTAGAAGCCTCACCTAAATCCTCCCCAAAGAGTAATAGCCCATTAAAAGACAGCATATTCAATTTTGTAAGCCCTCTATGAATTGTTTCAATTTTGCCCCATTTTACTGATTATAAACATGCTTGATTGGGGTTAACATAACTTAACACAATTTCGATATTTAATTTTTAATCATCTGATAATCAATAAGATAAAAAAATGCAGGGTTAACATTATTTTCACCAAAATAGTGTCACCATAAAACTTAAAACTTTTATTATAACCAGTAATGAAATTTAATAAACACTGTCTTCTGATAGGCTATTACCCTCCAAAGGAGAGGACTTAAAAAAAAGCATTTTAAAACCCTCTCCTTTGGAGAGGGCAGGTGAGGCTTCTCAATACTTCCTATACACATTATACAACACATCCATATCGCAGCAGCTTAGTACAGGCAGGTCGTCGGTTTGGACGAAGTGGCGTTTAAAGGCGCTGATGGCGGCGGGGAGGTTACTCGTATCGTAGCCAATCAACCTTAATGCGGTTGCGTAATCAAAATTTTCGGGAGCGGGTTGCTGTGCTGCGTCTGCCCACTGACCGAAGCCTTTTTTAGCCAGCTGTGCCCAGGGGAAAAACACACCAGGGTCTGGTTTGCGGGGAGGGGCAATGTCGCCATGGCCAATGAAGTTGTTGGTGGGGATGTTGTACACCTTTTTCAGTTGCGCCAGCAGGGCAAGCAGGCTTTTCACCTGTGCCGGGGCGAAGGGTTCCTTACCGTTATTATCCAGTTCGATGCCTATCGAACAGCTGTTCATATCGCTAATGCTGCCCCATTTGCTGATGCCGGCATGCCAGGCACGCAGGTAATCGTTTAGCATGTGTACAATTTTGCCGTCCTTACTCACCACGTAATGCGCGCTCACCTGCGGTTTTACCAGCGTGAAGGTTTTAATGGTTTGCGCCAGCGAATCCTGCGCCGTATAGTGGATAATTACATAGTTGGGCTTGCGCAGGTTAAAATTTACGGTGCCCACCCATTCGCTGGGGATGGCTTTGCCCAGGCTATCGGCAAGGGTAAGGGTGTCCTGCTTTTGTATCACGGCAATAAGGCTATCAGTTTGGGTGGCGTACACCTTATTGGTAGCGGCATAAGGCAGTATCTTTTTAGAACATGACGATAATATTATAACGGCGAAGAGTAGGAAGTAGTAATTTTTCATGAAAGTTGATCTGATTATCATTGGTGCAACCACCAAACCGATACTTCTGTTTTATTGGGAGGCAATATAGGGATATTATAGGGAGGGGGTTTGTGCTTTATTAGATGGTGGTGGGTTTGGCTCGTTCGGCCTGCGCCTTGTTAGGAGCAGATAGGGGGTTATGCCAAGCCTGTGGATGTCACTTTCTTTTTTTCCGCTAAAGAGAAAGTAATCAAAGAAAAACTTAGCGCAGCGACCTCATGAACACCTTAAAAATAAACAACCGTGAATAAACTCTCGGCTTGGTTATGCCCGCTTTGCTGGGGAAAGGCCTGTGCGACAAAGAAGCCTAATTGCTGAAAGCACTTTTGTTACTTTTGGTGCATCAAAAGTAATGGGCCACTGCGGCCAAGAGCAGACTGACGTAAATAAACCACATTACGCTCCTAACAAGGCACAACAGCAAATCTCCTGCAACCGCTGCAGTACCCCTGCAGCTACAACCGCTCCTGCAACTGCCACCGCCACTACTACTTCCCCCCCTACCTATTCTTCTTCACAAAATCCTCCAGCTCACGCTTGCTTTCTTCGTCGCCGAAGAGGTCCTGAATTTTGTCGTACTTTTTATAGTCTACCGTGTATTGTAAGGCAAACTTGGCGCAGATGAGTTTGCTTTGGTCGGTGCCGAACTGGTTAAGCAGAGTGGCAAGCTGGTCTACCTTAATGCCTTTGTCTTTAACGCCGGCGCTGAGGGCCAGCACCTTTTCGCCGTCGCTGCCCTTTTTCTTCATGTCGGCCAGTATGGTGGCTACTTGCGCGTCTGTCATGGCTTGTTTGGGGTGCTGTATCTTTTGCGCAAAGGCAAGGGTAGCAGATAGCAGCAGGATAATTATCATTAGTTTTTTCATCATGGTTAATGCATTGTTGTGCTAAAATAAGCAAAATATAAGCCAGGCCGCAAGCTCCTCATCAAAACAGAAAATTATGGGCGTTGCCTGCGGCCCAGGCTTTCCGCTCATACGCCTGCAGGCCTTACGCCACAGGGCCGGTACCCGCTGCAATCCTTAACGCGGGAACTGCGGAGGAAACGGGACGTTGTCGATTTTTAAGAACGCTGCGTTTACGGGTTCATCGGTGTACTCAATGCTCTCGAACTCGTGATAAGTATGATCCAACTCGTTATCCCAGGTGCCGAAGTGCAGGTCGGGCACATGCCAGAGATGATTGTAAAACCATTGTTCTTCTATAAGATTGGCGCGGATGAATGCTTCTAAATCCTCCAACGAAACATTATCGGGGTTGGCGAATACCACAGAACCATAGTTTTTATAGTTACCGGCATCGCGGTAGAGGTAGTTGAATTTGATATTGGGCATCCGGCTAAATTAGCCAGTTGGGTTGAGGTGGGCAATCGGATATAAGTGAACTTTAGGGGCTTGAAAGTGCCATTGTGGATTTTCTGGCATGTTTAACACCATGCTATCATACGCTTAAATTAGGGGTTCAGTTAACGGCGGTCGCCATGAGTGATTGAATCTTTGACGACTTTTAATCCAAAATTGTGACGCACTTATCATATGAGTTATAAAAGTTGCCATTTTACTATCAAATGTAAAAATCCTATCTGCTTCATATGTTTTATTATTGGAGAATACGTACATAGCGTGCCATCCGTTAATATCATATTCGGTGGTTGTGCCGTTTACCATAGATTTAAATTTCGGCAATTTCAGAAAATCCCCATCTAAAACAATCGCAATTGACAAGAAGAAGTTAGCCATTGCTTTTTGCGAAGGTTCACGGTCTTTCGATACTCTTTCCCGGATACTGGTTTTTGATTGAATAACTCCAAATATTTTATAAGTATCGGAGTCCAAGTTTATACCGATAAATAAATCAAATATGTCTGTTTTTGTAAGCCCCTGTATTATGGTTATGTCTTCTGGGTCGTTCACTATTTTACGTTCTTTTAAAAGAACAGTTATATCTTTTTGCAAAAATATTTTTAATGAATATCGAGCCAAATGAGGGTTAGCCATATCCTTAATCATTGATTCAAATGCATGACCACTGGATTTCTTCCAACTCTGATCAGCTGCAATGATTTGTTTGATCTTTTCGCTGTCAGTCTCACCAGAGCGATGATTGACATGTGCTACATAAATATATTTCCAAATTTCGGCTGGCTCGATATTGGGAAATTGCAACAACGCTTCACGCACAGTTTCTTGAATCGCATGTTTTCGCGCTTGTATTTTGATTTCTTCGTCGAGTTTGTCAATATTCTTGATTTTTCTTTTACTTGATTTTAATTTGAGCAATTCATAATTGAGTTGAAAAAGTATCTCATATTGGCTCTCGCAAAAATCTTTTACTTGCATCATTGGTCACTTAAAATATCTTTGATCACTAATCCCCAATGATACGCTAAAAGTGGTGGAACTGCATCACCTATTTGTTCATATTTATCTTGTGTTTCAGAAATGTGTGGGCAGATGAAGGGTCCGCCAATAAAATCGTAGAAATCTGGAAAGCCTTGCAGTCTTGCAACTTCTCTGACGGTTAGGCACCTGTCCATTTCTGGGTGTACCAATTCATCAAGGCAATGTGATGTAACGGTTTTGCTGGCTTGGTCTAATCTCAGGCGTTTGTTACGTTGTATGAACCATTTTTTTGGAAGAACTTTATTTGCTTGTAGCCTTTTAACTTCTTCGGGATCGAATTTTTTGAACAAGTCTACAAGGCTTTCACCAGGCTCCAATAAACCAAATCTTTCTATTGTGCCTTTTCGATGTTTTGGTGATATGTGATATGAAATTTTCCCATTCAGCCTATTTTCAATCTTCCAGAATGCCCTATCCTTAAGCAACCTGGTATAATCATTATCCTCACCATTATAGACTTTATATTCTCTTGGGTCATTTGCTTTCATTTTTGGCAAACCTACTAAGGCATCTCGAACAGTCAGATTTTGTTTGTGGTGTGAAATCGGAACTTTTAAATCAAGTGTTTCGTCTGTGGTAGCAATCAAAAAAAACCTGTTCCTGTTTTGAGGCACTCCAAAATCTGACGAATTTAATATCGTTTTTATAAAGTGAATATATCCGTTAGCTGCAAGTTCTTCTATGATATCATCGACTACAAGCCTGTTGCCATCTTTAATAGTTTTTTTTGTCGCAATTGCAGGAACATTTTCAAAAAGAATTATCCTCGAATTCACCGCTTTTGCTATCCGTATAGCTTCGGAATAAAGCTGTTGTCGAAAATCATACGAGCTTCTTGAAGTAGATCCTGCTGTACTAAATGTTTCACAAGGCATACCGGACGAAACGATATCTATTTTCTGACCGTTTACTGCCTCAATTATCTCTTCGTTTGTAACTTCCCTTATATCTCTATGTAGAACTTTTACTTCCGAGTGGTTCGCTTTATATGTTTCAACACAACTTTTTACCCTTTCTATCGCAACAAGAGTTTTAAAACCTGCCGCTTTGAACCCAGTGCAGATTCCGCCAGGACCAGAAAAACAATCTATATGATTTAATGTCATTATTTATTTTATTGAATTTTTGCTGGTTTTTGATTGAACGCTAAATTAAAAAACATTAGCAAGATTGCTAATATTTTTAGGAAATATTTACTAACACGCCATGTTAACAATTATAATTTAGTTAGGTGACTAATTAGGTTATTTAGCGTTTTGTCCTGATTGGGTTTTTTTATTTGGCATTCCCAAATTTTCAATATCCGCCATCCTAGGTCGTTTAACTGGCTCTCGTTTAGTAAATCATTAGTGTTATTAACCTTGATTTTATTAAGCCACCAATCGGTTCGGGTTTTTGGTACAACGTATAATTTACAATTAGTATGCCCATGCCAAAAGCAGCCATGTATAAAAATCACAGTTTTGTATTTGGGGAGTACAATATCAGGCTTGCCCGGCATATCCTTCACATGCAGGCGGTAACGGAAACCATTTTTATGCAGAAACTTCCGCACCAGCAGTTCGGGCTTAGTATCCTTACTCCTAATGCGCGACATATTGTAGCTTCTGGTTTCTTTGGAATGTACGTCTGCCATGTTATTTAAACCTGCTTTTCTCCAGTTTGTTTATCAAATCCAGTTGAAACTCCCCCAAGGCATCCACACTCATGGCCCGCATGCAAGGTAGCCATCACGCTCTCCACCTTGCTTCAGCTGTTTCACTCCCCAGTTACTTTAACAAGTGAAACAACCGAAACAGCACAAGCCCGCCAACACCAAACCTGATAGCAGCGGGTACCGGCCTGTGATTAAGGCCTTGCGCGCGTATACGCGTATAGCAGGGCTGCACTGGCCTATTGGTACCAGCGGTGGTTTTCCTGTAAAAAGAAGCATTTCGGCTACCTGCCGCTTTGGGATTAGATGGTGTCGCTATCGCTCACCATGACAAAAAATAAAACTACTCACCATTCACTACTCACAACTCACCACTCACTCCCCCTAATATTGCCCAATGCTCAGCAGCACCAGGGTGCAGGCATAATCGGTTTCGATGCCATTTTGGTGGGCGAGGCGGCGGAGGTCGGCGTTTTCGGTGCCGGGGTTAAATATGATGCGTTTGGGCTTGGTGTTGATGATATAATCGTACAGGGGCGGCTGGTTTTGCGGGCCTAAGTACAGGGTTATAGTATCAATATCGGTATGGATGGTTTCGGGCTTTTCGATGGGTACGCCGGCTACTTCGCCGGTTTTAATGCCCACGTTTACGATACTGTGCCCGCGGCTCACCAGTCGGTTAGCGGCGAGGTAGGCGTAGCGGCTTGCGTCGGGCGTTGCACCCAGTATCAGTGTTTTTTTATCGGCCATAGTGGTATAACGTGCAAGGTAGGGATTTGGTTTTTTAGTAGCGGTGGGCGTTGGGGTTTTTACAGGGGGCTGACTGAGGGGGGAAGTGGCGGTTGCAGTTGTAGGAAGGGAGGAGTGGCGGTGGCAGTTGCAGGTGGCTGTGCGGCTATTAAAAGGCTGTGGGTATATGAAAGCATCGTCCCGCTCATTCGCCGCGGGAGGGCTTTTACTTTTGATGCACCAAAAGTAACAAAACTGCTTTCAGCAATTAGGCTTCTTTGCCGCACGGGCCTTTGCCCTGCAAACCGGGCAGAACCACGGGCTGCAAAATCTTGCCCTGCTTCGCGCCCCGCTTACCCCTCCCTTCTGCAAGTATTGCTATGCCCTTCCCGCCCACAGCCCACCACGTTCTGCCCGCTTTCGCCCGAAGCTGAGCTGCTGACTGTCTGAACCGGGATTTATGAGATTTATACGATTAATTGGATTTGATTTGCAAGAGTAGCCCAACGAAGCCCACAAAAAACCGGCCTTGTCCTGTTCGGCAACCACTGGCGGTGCTAAAGCACAACCGTTCATAGAACAGGGCGCAGCCGGCACTTTTCTTTGGTTCGTTTCTTTTGGTGCCAAAAGAAATGAACATCCACAGGCTTAACCTAACATACTATCCGCTCCTAACAAGGCACTATAGAACATAACAACAGAACCCAACGAAGCCCCATTTATTTTTTTAATTTTGCGCCTTTATGGGAAAAGACAAAATTAGGCGCTTCGCCGAGATAGATACTTTTAGCAATGTGCTGCAACTGGACGCTGGTAAACCTTACCAGGGCAAATGGGCCACCGGCTTTTTTAAGAACGATAACCCCGTTGTGCTGGAACTGGCCTGCGGTAAAGGCGAATACACCGTAAACCTGGCGCAGCTGTTTCCCGATAAGAATTTTATTGGGGTTGATTATAAGGGCAACCGCATTTGGCGTGGTGCTAAAACCGCGCTGGAAGATGGTGTACCTAATGTTGCTTTTCTGCGCATACAGATAGAGAACCTGACTGACTACTTTTCTGTCGGCGAGGTAGACGAGATATGGATCACCTTCCCCGACCCGCAACCCCAGCTGAGCCGCGAGAAAAAACGCCTAACCTCGCCCCGCTTTTTGGATAAGTACCGCGTGCTGCTAAAACCCGGTGGCTGCGTGAATTTAAAGACCGATAACGACGGCCTGCACGCCTATACCGTCGATAAGATAGCCGAGCTTAACCTGCCCCTCCATGCCCGTACGGAGGACCTGTACCATTCGGAATTTGCGGATGAGGTGCTATCGATAAAAACCTACTACGAGAAAAAATATTTGAAGCATAACAAAAACATTAACTACCTTAAGTTTTCGTTTTAACCACCACCCGATGCCGGACTATACCTTTTACGATAACGTGTACGATGTAGTACGCCTGATACCAAAGGGTAGGGTGACCTCTTATGGGGCCGTAGCGGCGTATTTAGGGTCGAAGCAATCGTCGCGGATAGTGGGTTACGCCATGATGGCCTGCGGAACGGCAAACCCGCCGGTACCGGCACACCGGGTGGTAAACAGGCAGGGACTGCTAACCGGGAAGTTCCACTTTGGTGGCGATACCATGGAGCAGTTGCTGGCAAACGAAGGCATCACCGTAAAAGATAACCAGGTGCAGAACTTTAAAGAGCTGTATTGGGACCCGGCACTCGAGTTGGGCCTCTGAATCTCCTCACCGGTTTTTCAGAGTCGGTGTAGTCGGTCACCAAAAAGAGCACCAGCAGTAATACGGCGTAGGTAAGGAAGAACCCCCTTGCGCGTTCGTCGTACCTAAAAATGGTATAGCTTACAGTCACCAAAATTATGATTACCCCAAATTCTATCAGCCCGTGCATAGGCATTGAAAAAAAACGAAATATGCCCGATGTGGTATCGGTACAAACAGTGAGGGCCAAATGCGCTATCCCAAAAGCGTAGGCAAGGCGAGCCAGGTCGTCCGGTAAAACAAAAAGCGTTGGTGCCGACCACAGGAACAGCACCATCAGGTAGTCTGCAATTCCATGCATTGCCGGGGTAAGTATTTTCATAAACGTTAAAGGAAAAGCAATATACTAAAGTTTTAGCACTTAGTGTAATTCACACAACTACAAGTAGTACTATAGTATTTGCAGCAGTTCCATGCGGTTGCCAAACGGGTCGATAAAAGCAAAACGGGTTCTGCCGGGGAGGATGGGTTCCTCCAGTATCTCCACGCAATTGGCTGCCAGCTGCGCCCTTGCCGCCGCAATATCGGTAACCTCCATGGCCACATGCCTGATGGTGCGTGGCAAAGCGGGCTCCACCCCTATATGCAGCTGCACACTCCCTATGTTAAACCAATACCCTGCCGAAGGGAACAGATCATCGGGCCGGTAAATAAGCTCCATGCCTATAACTTCGGTATAAAACAGGCGTGCTTCCTCCAGCCGCTCGGGCGGTACGCAAACATGAAAATGGTCCAGCCGTTTAAAGGTTATCATATCCTCCCAACCAAATAGTTTTACTTAAATAAATACCTAACACCAGCCTGTATCGCGGTGATTTTTGCACCCCAGGATATATAATTTGTAAGTGTGGTTGGGATAATGTAACCGCTATAAATTTGTACCCGCTCATTAAATTCTACTCCAACCGATAATGGAATGATCACCTGGAAGTTTTCAAACTCGGGGAATCCTTCTTTGCTATTTATAAAATCAGCATCACTTATTGTGTAAAAATATTTATTGTAATGATAGTAGTTTACCCCAATACCTGCATTAGCGAACACCTTTAATTTTTCTGTTGAATAAAAATTATAAAGAATTTGAGGGATGATAGAAGCGCTCAATTGCTTAAAGTTAAGGCTCCTGGCAGGCGTGCTGCCACCTTGAGGTTCGCCTATTTTATAGGAGGTTATTGATACCATGCCTTCCAGCCTTACTATCATTGCCCGGGTGTTTTTGTTGGTAAAGAAATCTATCCCGGCTGATACTGCCGGCGAAAAAGAGGTAGCCGATTTGCCATCAGAAAAAGGGCCGGAAGCGCCGCTAAACTTAAGCTTGTTACTTAAGCCAACTACACCAATAAAAAAACGGGATCCCAAATTATTAATTACGGTTTGCTGGCTAACACTGCCATTTAATTTAACGATGATCCTCGTTAACTCACCTTCGTCATATTTCGTCTGATCGATAGAAGCGTATAAGTTTTTATTATCAGGTTGAAGTGTTTCAGCCAAGCTTAAAAGCTGGTTGGTGTAAGGGTTTGCCTTAATCAGTTCTCCGCTTTCGCTACTTAGGTATATGTACTGGTTTAGCGCTGTTATTTCTTTTGCCTGCTTATCGCTAATATAAAAAACCGGCTTTATATCCGTGGTAAGTTTATAAAACGTTAGTTTATTTCCACTAACTATAACTTTCAAAAAAACAGTGTCTGTTATATAGGTTGTGTCTATACCGCGGCTAAGTTTTGCTATTTCAACAGGGCTGGTGCTCACTTTAACTACGGCTCGGTTATAATACTCCAATCCGTCAACCCCAAACCCATTAGCAACAGATGTTGTAATTTTTTGCGGCAAGTTGGCTGTTGTGGTTTTAAATAATACCTGTTTAGGGTTCCTTCCCCATTCCTTGTAATCTACAAACCCCTTAACGGTATCGTTTTGCGCGTTTATAATATAACCGGGTTTGTAATTACTTTGCGCGCTAACGGTAATAGAAAATAGCAGGAACACTATTAGCGTAAAATTAAATGGTTTCATGTGTAAGGTTTGGTAGTAAAAGCATATAAAATACAAATGGGAATGATAATTTATTCGTCTTCGGAAAAAGTTAAAACGTAGCTATTGTTATCGAGGATGGAGAATTCGGTAGCGCCGTAAAAGGTTTTTTCGAGCCCTTTCAGCACGGTAACTTTATCTTTTATATCCTCAAAAAACACCCGGATGCCTTGCAGTTTTATATAAAACAGCAGCGAGCCGCCATCGGTACGTTTAATTTCGGGCAGATCCTCCGCCAAGCTCTCTATAGACTGGAACATCAAGGTTACGTTGCCTTTAACCATCATGGCCCACACCAGGTCGGGCCCGGTTTCGGGTACGCTCATGGCCAGTTCAAAGCCCAGCAGGGTATAGAATTCAATGGTCTTGTTAATGTTGTTTACAAAGATGTTTGGTGAAAGGCTTTCCATGATGACTTAATTTTACTTCCTAGTAATGAATAAAGCACAGACAACTAAAACAATGCATTACAAAATTTAAATTTGCGCTGCCGCAAAGCTAAAAATTTTGGTTAAAAAATGCGGGGGTTTTAATTTAATAGTATACACATGGGACAATTAATAAACGATTTTGAAGCCTATCGCACCAAAATGAACGATAGGATAATGGACACCGCTAACACCAATATCAAGCGTTTTTTCGCCTTAGACACCACCACTTATGCCGATGGCGCGCTGGATGTAAAAACCAAAGAGATGCTGGGCCTGGTAGCCAGCATGGTGCTCCGCTGCGACGATTGCATTAAATACCACCTGGGCAAATGCCACGAAGCCGGCGTAAAGCAGGATGAAATGAACGAAGTTTTTATGATAGCCAACCTGGTAGGCGGTTCCATTGTTATCCCGCATTACCGCAGGGCGGTGGAGTATTGGGATGAGTTGAATGAGGTTGGGATTGCAAAATAGATTATGTAAATTTATTGTATAAACTTTAATGCCATGTACACAAGAAGAACATGCCCTTATGTGCCAATTGACCTGGCTGCGGTATGCTCTGTTGCCTTCTTGCTCTTGCTGCTGTATATTTCAATGGCGAGGCCAAAACACCCCGATCCACTTAACATCCAAATGCCTGCATCTTCTTGCTTCCGCTGTAATATTGATGGTTTTGGACAGGGATACTACTAATAGGGCAGGGCAAAGTAATGATGGAGTTAAACAGTGAACTACGCAGACAGACCTTGCTAAATATGGCCCAAAAACACGACCTGCAATTTACACCGGCAGAGTTTGCAAGGTTTGAGGCTATGGATGTTATTGGTGTTCCGTTATCGTAATTAAAATCGTATTTGGCCAGAAAATAAAGCCTATTACAACCAACCAGGCATCAAATTAAGTAATGTAGAAAACGAACTGGGCGCCTGGATACAAGCTGCAAAGCAAGCGAGTATAACTGTTAATCGCCACGCAATGAGAATAGGCATAAAAGCTGACCGAAATACAGAGTACCCGTTAATTAAACGAGTTATAAGTACCCTACAAAGCCAGCGCATAAATAGCTTCAATCTGATAACAGATATAAAGTCATTTAGGCGAGAGTAAAAGTACCCAAACGCATCAAGCAAAAGTCTAAAAATATTAGCAATATATAACTTTAGTTGTTAATTTGGCGCAGCTGTTGGCAACAAAGCCATCAGCACTAAAACAAGCCGAAACGCCATGTCATCTACCCAGGAAATAACCCGCTGCAGCTGGTGCGGTACCGACCCTCTTTATATGGAATACCACGATAAAGAATGGGGTAAAACCATCCATGATGACCTTATATTTTTCGAATTCTTAACCCTCGAAGCTGCCCAGGCAGGCTTAAGTTGGATCACCATTTTGCGCAGGCGTGACGGTTACCGCAACGCCTTCGCCAATTTTGATGTAGAGAAGGTAGCGGCGTTTACGGAAGAAGACCAGCAACGCTTGTTACAGGATGCCGGCATCATTCGCAACAGGTTAAAAGTATCGTCGGCCATTCGCAACGCGCAATTGTTTATGGATGTGAAAAAGGAGTTTGGCTCGTTCAACAACTACCTGTACAGCTTTATGCCCGGTGGCAAACCCATCACAACCTATCATGGCCGGCAAGTAAGTACGCCCGAATCTGACGCTATTGCCAAGGACATGAAAAAACGCGGCTTCAAATTTTTCGGCACCACCATTTGCTACGCTTTTATGCAGGCAACCGGCATGGTGAACGATCATATCCCCGCCTGTTCTTTTAGGTAAGTTTTGGCTCCACCAATTGAAATGATTTCACTGTTTTAAAAAATGATTTCCGATTAGTAAACTGGTTGAGAAACATAATTGTATTTTTGAAAACGTACACCTATCCGTGAGATCAAAACGATCAGTGTAATCGGTGAAATCAGTAAATTATTATGAAAAAGCTTTTTCTATTGGACGGCATGGCCCTTATTTACCGGGCGCATTTTGCATTAAGTAAAACCCCGCGCTTTACGTCGGGCGGCTTAAATACCTCTGCCGTAATGGGCTTTACCAATACGCTGCTTGATGTATTGAAAAAAGAAAAGCCTACCCACATGGCAGTGGTTTTTGATACCGATGCCCCCACCGAACGCCACGTAGAATACGAAAAATACAAGGCTCACCGCGAGGCAATGCCCGAGGATTTGAGCAAAGCCCTGCCCTATATATTTAATGTTGTACTGGGGTTTAATATCCCGCTGATCACAAGTGACGGTTACGAGGCTGATGATATCATAGGCACCCTTGCCAAAAAAGCGGAGAAGAAAGGCTACCAGGTTTACTGTATGACGCCCGATAAAGATTTCGCGCAGCTGGTATCCGAAAATATCCGCATCTACAAACCTGCCCGCATGGGTAACGACATGGAGATTCTGGGTGTAAAAGAAGTGCTTGCCAAATGGGAGATAGAGCGCCCCGAGCAGGTAATTGATATCCTTGGCCTTTGGGGCGATGCGGTGGATGGTATCCCCGGAATCCCCGGCGTTGGTGAAAAGACCGCTAAAGCGCTCATCAAGCAATACGGCTCGGTAGAAGAAATTATTGCTCATAGTCACGAATTAAAAGGTAAGCTGAGAGAAAACGTAGAGACCTATGCAGAGCAGGGCCTAATGTCGAAACGGTTAGCTACCATTAACCTCAACTCCCCGGTGGAGCTTGACGAGGCTGGCTTGGAAATGTGCGCACCAAGCAAAGATCTGCTGGAACCGCTTTTTGCCGAACTGGAGTTCCGTACCCTGGGCCGCCGTGTATTTGGTGATGATTTCAGCATTACCGAAACCCGTGCCGTATCCGTACAAACCGACCTGTTTGGCGACCCTGTTGCCGGTGCCCGTACTACGCTCACCGTAGAGACGCAGGATATTTACGAAGCGCCTAATCAGCCTGAAGTAAAAAACATCAACACGGTTGAACACGAGTATATCCTGGCCGATACCTTCGAGAAACGTGCCGAACTGATCAAGATCCTCAGCGAGCAGAAGAGCTTTTGTTTTGATACCGAAACTACCGGTACCGACGCCAACCAATGCGAGCTGGTGGGCTTATCCTTCGCGGTGAAGCACAACCAGGCCTGGTATGTGCCGGTTCCGGTTGATGAGCAGGAGATCATAAAAATTGTAGCCGAATTTAAGCCCGTGTTTGAGAATGAGAAAATTGGCAAAACGGGCCAGAACCTAAAGTTCGATATCCTGATGCTGAAATGGTATAACGTGGAAATGAAGGGCGACCTGTTTGATACCATGATGGCCCATTACGTGATAGACCCGGATACCCGCCACGGGATGGATATCCTGTCGGAAAATTACCTCAACTACAAACCCGTTTCCATTACCGAGCTGATTGGCCCTAAAGGTAAAAACCAGGGCAATATGCGCGATGTGGAGATAGAAAAAATAAAAGATTACGCCGCCGAAGATGCCGATGTTACCCTGCAGCTGAAAACCATTTTTGAGCCGAAGATAAAAGAGGTAGGTGCCGAAAATCTGCTGCACCAGATAGAGAACCCGCTGATATATGTACTGGCCGATGTAGAGCACGAAGGTGTGCGCATTGACCACGAAACGCTGCGGGAGTTTAGCAAGGAACTGGAAGTGGATATAGCCAAGCTGGAAAAAGTGGTTTTCGAAAAAGCGGGCGTACGTTTCAACATCGCATCGCCGAAGCAATTGGGCGAAGTGCTATTTGAGAAATTACTTCTTGACCCTAAAGCCAAAAAAACCAAGACCGGCCAATACCAAACCGGCGAGGATGTGCTTTTATCCCTTGCTGCAAAAAGCGATATCGTAAGGGATATCCTTGATTTCCGCCAGTTGCAAAAACTAAAATCTACCTATGTCGATGCTTTGCCAACCATGGTGAACGCTAAAACCGGGCGCATCCATACCAGCTATAACCAGGCGGTTGCTGCAACCGGGCGTTTAAGCTCCAATAACCCAAACCTGCAAAACATCCCTATCCGTACCGAGCGCGGCAGGGAAGTAAGGAAGGCCTTTATCCCGCGCGATGAAAATCATGTCATCGTATCTGCGGATTATTCGCAGATTGAACTCCGCATTATTGCGGAGATAAGCAAAGACCCTAACATGCGCCAGGCCTTTATAGATAATATCGATATCCACACGGCCACCGCCGCTAAAGTTTACGGTATAGGTATTGATGAGGTAGACAGCACGCAGCGCCGTAACGCCAAAGCGGTAAACTTTGGGATAATTTACGGGCAATCGGCATTTGGCTTATCACAAAACTTAGGCATCCCCAGAAAAGAAGCCGCCGAGATCATTGAGAACTACTTTGCCCAATACCCGGGCATTAAACAATACATGGCCGATACCATGAACTTCGCCCGCGAGAACGGTTACGTTACTACCCTGATGGGCCGTCGCCGCTACCTGCGCGATATAAATTCCGCCAATCAAACCGTACGTGGTTTTGCCGAACGAAATGCCATCAACGCCCCTATCCAGGGTTCGGCGGCAGATATGATAAAAATAGCCATGATCAACATTCACCGCGAATTTAAGGCCCAAAAGCTTGATTCACGCATGACCATGCAGGTGCATGATGAGCTGGTGTTTGATGTGCCTCACTACGAAGTGGAGATAGTAAAACCCATCATCTTAGAGAACATGAAGAACGCCATTAAAACTGAAGTGCCTATTATGGTAGAGATAGGCACAGGTGTGAATTGGCTGGAGGCGCATTGATAGGAACAACTGCTAATTCGTCAACGTATAAATTCAAAAAATAAGTATAGCAAAGCGAGGAATCTTGCGTTAGGGATCGTAGCGGAAACCCCGGAATGGAGAGCTGCTTCTATCAGCAGCACGAAATGAGGAGTTGTAGTGTAGAGCCCGGGCCGAAGGCAACGCCCAAATAGTTCTTTAATAATTTGTTAGATGGAAAGTCAAACAGAAACGAAGGGTAACAAATGGGCTGGGTTTGGCGAGTTATCCATCGAACAACAAAACGGTGTATTAAAAGGAATAGAAGAGGCTGATCGCGGCTGAACTTATTCCGGTTATGTTTCCATACGAACTCAATCTTACAGCTTTTTACTTTGAATTATTTCA
Organism: Mucilaginibacter gilvus; assembly: GCF_004054195.1. Lineage (GTDB taxonomy): Bacteria > Bacteroidota > Bacteroidia > Sphingobacteriales > Sphingobacteriaceae > Mucilaginibacter > Mucilaginibacter gilvus. The sequence goes on from NZ_SBIW01000002.1 coordinate 551,957, forward strand.
AGCCAGTTATATGTCAATTACTTCATGGCTATACAAAAAAAACAACCCTAAAGTTGGATTTCCAAAGCCTTGAAGAAGCAAAATCTTTGCACATTTATGTGACTCAATAATAGATATATCAAAAGCATTTATTTCTAAAGGCTCAAGATTTGGCAAATTGATAGCATCCATTTTCAAGTTTTTTACATGATGGAAAGATATTCGGATGTCATCGTAATTTTGAGTCAATTCGTTATAGACACTTACGCCTATTATGATTTTGCAATGTTCAAGGTCCAAGGACAATTCACTTACAGTTTGGTCGTGTAAATCTAGTGTACTGATGTTATCTAAATTCATGCTTGAGTTATGTTAAACGGGGGGGGGGCATTTAAGTCTTGCGCCGACTCCGTTTTTAAAATATCTTTAATTCCCTTCCATTTTTTCGGAAAATGTTAATATCGGATTTTTTTGGTCTAATAATAACTTTGGCCGTACAATCCCTCCAACTCTTGAATAATAAAGCTGTATTAATGCGCCAGTTTTGATCCGTCGAACCAACCATTGCCAAATCCGCAACAAAGGCGTTCGTCTATTTTAGATAAATACCGAAATGGTAATTATCAACGTGTTTTAATTAAAAAATAACACCATTTCAAACACATTTTTCAAATTATATGTTTGTTCATTTGAGGAAATGTTTAGTACCTTAACCAACACAATCCCGAATGAGAATATTCCACCTGAGTGCCGAATGCTATCCTATTGCCAAAGTTGGCGGGCTTGCAGATGTTGTTGGTGCGTTGCCTAAGTATCAGAACCAGGCAGGGCAAAACGCAGCTGTAGTAATGCCTTTTTACAACCGCAAGTTTGTTCACGAAAACACTTTTGTTGTGGTTTTCCAGGGCACAACGCTATTGGGCACCCGAAGGATCTATTTCGAAATATTAAAAGAAACTACCGATAAACTGGGCTTCGAGCTCTTTTTAATAAAGATCCCCGGCCTGCTGGATAGGGAAAATATCTACAGCTACCCGGATGAGCAGGATCAGTTTATGGCTTTCCAGATCTGCTTTTTAGACTGGATAAACTGGAGCGGCCAAACACCGGACCTGGTGCACTGCCACGACCACCACTCGGGCCTGGTGCCTTTTATGATGTACCACTCGGCCTTATACACCCGACTGGCACACATCCCAACCATATTTACTATCCACAACGGGCAATACCACGGCGCTTTTGGCTGGGAACGGCTAAACCTGCTGCCCGAAATTGACTTTTATAAAACCGGTCTGCTGGATTGGAACGGCGGCATCAACCCGCTTGCATCGGCAGTAAAATGCTGCTGGCGGTTCACCACGGTATCGCCCAATTACTTAAAAGAGCTCTCCATCAACTCTAACGGATTAGAATACCTTTTCTACGTAGAAAGACATAAAGGCTACGGCATCATCAACGGTATAGATACCGACGTTTGGGATGCTAATGCCGACCCAATGGTACCCAATAAGTTCACTGCTACCACGGTTAATAAAGGCAAGCAAAAGAATAAAGAATTACTGTGTACCCGTTTCCATCTTTCGGCTGATAAACCTTTGATCGTGTTCATTGGCCGTTTGGTTGTAGAAAAAGGTGCCGATGTATTACCTGCCGCCATCGAGCGCAGCATACAGCAACACGGCGATGATGTTAACTTTTTGATACTTGGCACAGGCGACCCGGAAACCGAAATGGCCCTGCAAAAACTCAAAGATCTTTACCCGCAAAACTGTAACGTGTTTATTGGATATGACGAATCGCTGGCGCATTTGATCTACGCCGGGGCAGATTTCCTGCTGATGCCATCGCGTGTGGAGCCTTGCGGCTTAAACCAGCTATACGCTATCCGTTATGGCACTATACCTGTGGTACGTACCACGGGCGGCCTTGCTGATACCGTAATTGATTTTGGCGACGAAAACGGTTACGGCATCCGCTTTAACAACGTTAGCGTGGATGATATCAGTAGTTCTATCACACGCGCTGTTGAATTATACAGCGACTCTAAAAAAATGTTGTTGTTGCGCAAGCGCATGATGGGCCTCGATTTTTCGTGGTACCGGTCGGCAAAAGAATATATTGACCTATACGAAAGTTTAACTCCTACGATATGACATCAAAAGTAATCAGCATTGTACTTGGCGGCGGCCAGGGTAGCCGTTTAGCACCGCTAACCCAAACACGTTCGAAACCGGCAGTGCCTATTGCTGGTAAATACCGATTGGTTGACATCCCCATCTCCAACTGTTTGCACTCGGGTATCGACAGGATATTCGTATTAACACAGTTTAACTCGGCATCGCTTAACAAGCACATCAAAAACACTTACCACTTCAGCACGTTTAGTACTGCTTTTGTGGATATTTTGGCCGCCGAACAAACCCCTACCAGCGGGGGATGGTTCCAGGGAACTGCAGATGCCGTGAGGCAAAGCCTGCACCACCTGGGCGTGCACGAGTTTGAATACGTGCTGATACTATCGGGCGATCAGCTGTACCAGATGGATTTTGATGAGATGATTAAACAGCACATCGAAAAAAAGGCAGATATCTCTATCGCCACTATTCCTGTACATGTGAATGATGTTCCGGGTTTCGGTATACTGAAAACGGATAATGAGAACCTGATCACGTCGTTCATCGAAAAACCTAAAACCGGTTTCGAGAACTGGGTATCAGAAGTAAGCCCAGAAATGAAGGAGCAGGGCCGTATTTACCTGGCGTCGATGGGAATCTATATCTTCAACCGTAAACTATTATACGATTTGCTGGAAGGTAATGACCATACCGACTTTGGTAAAGAAATTATCCCGCAATCAATAGAAGGGCATAAAGTTATTAGTTACCAATACGAAGGCTACTGGACCGATATTGGTACCATTCCATCTTTTTTTGATGCTAATCTTGGGCTTACAGATGATATCCCTCAGTTTAACCTGTTCGATAAAAACCAAATTTACACCCGTGCACGCATGTTGCCGCCAACCAAAATATCTGGCACACATTTGGATAGGTCTATCATTGCAGATGGCTGTATCATCAACGCCAGCCTGATCACCCGCTCTATTGTAGGTATCCGTACACGTATTGGGCTTTATACCACAATAGATAGCTGCTATGTAATGGGTTGCGATAATTATCAAACCCTGGATGAAATTGCAGTTGCCAAAGCCAACGGCGACCCGGTTATGGGTATTGGCGACAGGTGTACCCTGCGAAACGCGATCATTGATAAAAACACCTACATAGGCGACGACGTAAAGATAAACTGCGGCGGCAGATTGCCGGATGGGGATTTCCCTACTTATACAGTTGTGGATGGCATCGTTATTGTTAAAAAACGTGCTATTATACCAAGCGGAACAGTGATCTAAAACAAATAGTATCATAAACAAGAACGGCCCCGAAAATTTCGGGGCCGTTCTGTTAAAGATCTAAGCTTTCGCCAATAGCAGGCAGCTTAAGGTTAAGCCCCGCTTTAATAAATTTCTCTTTTACTTCTTCCTTATCTATCTTAATCACCGGGAACGAATCGTAATGGATGCCGATGATATTTTTGCAGTTGATAAACGCCGCTGCTTTAATGGCATCATCCGCGCCCATGGTATAGTTATCGCCAATTGGTAAAAACGCCCAGTCGAGGTTTTCATCTTCCAGCAACTTCATATCGTAGGTAAGCGCGGTATCACCGGCGAAGTAGATCTTCTTGCCTTCCGAGGAAATCACAAAACCGGCCGGGTTACCACCGTTACTACCATCTGGCAATGCACTGGAGTGTACAGCGTTCACCATCTTCACCCGGCCAAAATCAAAGTTGAAGCCGCCGCCGATATTCATGCCATGCACGTTATCAATATCTTGTTTACCCAGCCATCCGGCAATTTCTGCTATGCAGATAACTTTTGCACCGCTTTGCTTTTGCACCTGCACCAGGTCGGCAACATGGTCGCCATGCCCGTGCGATACCAGGATGTAATCGGGTTTAAGACTTGCAACATCAACAATGCCTTTAGCCAGATCATTATAAGTAATAAACGGGTCGAACAGTAATTTTTTTCCGGCAGCCTCCAACTCAATGGTCGACTGGCCTAAATAGGTAACTTTCATAAGTGATCAAATTAAAAGGCTCAAATTACAAAATACCGGTTAGATGTTTAAACGCGCAACAATGTTTAACGGTAATATTACATACCGGCAATATTACTTGCCAAACAAGCCACCCATACCGCCAAACATAGCGTTGGTCATGGCGGCCATTTCGCTTTGGCTAACGTTATCGGCCTGCTCCATGGCTTTGTTAATGGCAATAACCAGCAGTTCTTCCAGTTCCTCTTTATCCGCTTCCTTTAAAAAAGCCTCATCAATACTTACAGATTGAACCACTTTATTACCATTGGCCTGCACGGTTATTTTACCACCTTCGGCACTGCCGGTTACGCTGATCGCGTCCAGCCTTTTCTTTACTTCGCCAGCCTTTTGCTGGGCTTCCATTAATTTATCGAACATGATGCCTCCTAACCCCTAAAGGGGAGTAAAGTTTATATTTATGGTTAAGTTTAGTTTATCCTCGGGATAGAATCAGGCTCACACTTTAGGGGTTTGGGTACTACTGATCCTCCGCCTCATCCCCCGCGCCATTATAGGCCCCTTTTCGCACTATAGGCATACCGATCATTTTATACAGATCGTCCAGGTGCAATAAACTTCCGTTAACCATGTTACCTAACAAAACAATAGTTACATCGTTTTTCATGTCGCGCAAAAAAATATGGCGGAAGCCATGCCACCAGCCAGTGTGATAGATCACCTGCTGGCCTGGCGCTTCAAATAAACGCCAGCCGTAGCCATAGTTAAAATGTCCGCGCACCATTGGGTTGCGCGGCGTGTAAGCCGAATCCTGCGTGGCGGGTTTTATTAAACGCCCGGCCCTAAGCGCCTGGTCAAAAATGTAAAGATCGCCAACGGTGCTGTAAATGCCTTTGTCGCCAACAGGGCCATCTAAAAAGTTTTGCGCTACAGAATACCGCCAACTGTTACGGTCGTGCCCAACTACATCAACGGGTATTTTATCATACACCGCTTTAGAATAAACAGCGGTATGTTTCATTCCGGCGGGTTTAAAAACATTCTCCATCATATAATCGGCGTAACTTTTACCAGTAATTTTCTCAATAATGGCACCAAGCACCATGAAATTCGAATTGTTATAATGGAATTTTTTATCGGGAGCAATGTAGCGCGGCGGTTTATACTGCGCTATCATCGCCATAGCCCCGGCATTTGTTAAACCTTTTTTCTGGTCGCGGTGTTCTGCGCGGTAAATACCATCTACAAAATACACGTAGTTCATCATACCCGAGCGGTGCGTAAGCAGCAGGCGGATGGTAACCCCTTCATACGGAAAATCGGGAAAAAATTCTTTAACGTTTTGGTCGAGTTTAAGTTTACCGCGTTCCCAAAGCTGCATAATGGCGGTACCGGTCATGGTTTTGGTTACCGATGCCAGCTCAAACTGCGAACCAAGCTTCAGGCTGTCCCGGGTGAGGTGGTTGGCCCAGCCCAGTGCATTCTCGTAAATTATTTTGCCTTTTTTAGCAACCAGCACGTTGCCGTTAAAACCGCTAACTTTATGCAGATGTTGCATAAATTCATCAATTTTTTTATCGGCGTCTTTAGGGTTATATTTTAATAATCCGGTTGGATCAAAGGGCTTCATTGTGTCGGCAGCGGCATTCTTTTTGTCGCCCGAGCCGGACGAACAGGCGGAAAACAAGAACAAGGAAGCCGCGAACGCAGCTTTGAGAGCAAAATTCATAGGTAAAAAATATTCGTTAAACGAAAGGCAAAAATGGAAAATATATAGAAGCAATAAGCGAAAAGTTTAAATAATGTTTCAACATAAATAAAAACAAGTTAAATTATCCTCACAAGCATAAATCTTGCTCTTGTGTTTTGTTCTAAAAAAATTATGGAATCCTTCTCCATCTGGCATCTTATTGTTATAATTAACAATATAAACCTTACACAATGAAACCGCTTTACAAAACCTTACTGCTGCTGGCCTTTGTTGCCATTTCGGTTACCGCTTACAGCCAGGACCGCGACAAAGTAAAACAACTGATAAAGCAAGGAGTTGCCCTGAACGATGAAGGAAAATACGACGATGCCATAGCCAAATACGCAGAGGCGCTAAAGATAGAACCCGGAAGCTACAACGCTAATTATGAAACGGCTTATACATTACAGGCGAAAGGAAAACCGCTGGACGCCATCCCCTACCTGGAAGCCGCTATAAAAATAAACCCCGAAAGCGGCGATGGCTACAACATGATCGGCAACATTTACGATGATAATAAACAACCCGATAAGGCGCTGGAATACTATAAAAGAGGAATAGCCGCCGCGCCCGATTATCAGCGCCTGTATTACAATATAGCCGTCACTTATTATGGCCAGAAGCAATACACCGATGCCGAAGCAAACGCCATTACCGCTATTAAGTTAGATCCTAAACACGCCAGCAGCCAGCGGATATTCGCGATGGCCACAAACCGCCAAAACAAGTTGGGGGCATCGCTTTTGGGCTGGTGCAGTTTCTTACTGATGGAGCCGCAAACAAAGCGCTCGCCCGAGGCCCTGGCCTATGTGAAGGCGATCATCAATAACGGCGTGAAGAAAACCGGCGAAAAAAGTGTATCGATAACCATAAACGAAAAAGATCTTAGCACCGGGAATTTATTGATGCCAATGGCGGTTGTCAACGCGACCTCCGATAAAAAAGAGCTCTCTGCAACCGACTCGCTGACGTTGCAGCTAACCGAACTATTTAAGGTCTCGCACAATATAGCTGATGATAAGGACCACCCATTTGTGGCAAAATACTTTACCAATTTTTTTGAAACCCTGTCCGCATCAAGCAATATGCCCGCGTTTACACGTTATATTAGCCTGAGCGGTTACCAAGAAGAGAACCTCGCCTGGTTTAAAGAGCACGACAAAGACCTCGCTGCTTTTGACGACTGGCTAAAAGCAACCAAACGGGAATTTTAAATATGCGGTTTTACTTAAGCATCATCATTTTTATTTGTGCTTGGGGCCCTTGCTTTAATGCGCTGGCCCAAAGCGATAATAGTGTGGCAGGCCTTATTAAACAAGGCGTAGAACTAAACAATCAAAAAAAATACCCGGAAGCAGCAGAGAGCTACAAAGCGGCCTTAGCACTCGAATCCGACAATGTGCAGGCCAATTACCAAATGGCGTTTACGCTTTTCTCGGCAGGTAAAAATGCGGAGGCTCTGCCATTTATTGAAAAAGCCACCAAAGGCAACAACCCCAAATTCACTGCGGCGGCTTACAGCCTCATGGGGAGCATTTACCAAAGTGTAAACCAGCTACCCAATGCGGTTAACGCTTACCAAAACGCTATTAAAGCCGACGGCAGCAACCAGCGTATTTACTACAATTTAGGGATAGCCTATTTTAAGGGTAAGTTATATGGCGAGGCGGAACAAACTTTTGCCATGGCTATGGAGTTGGATAGCAGCGATGCGGGTAGTACCCGGATGTACGCATTATCGGCCTTTCACCAAAATAAACGGGCGGAAGCGACATTTGGTTTTTGCCGCTTTTTAATGCTGGAACCTAATACTTCCCGCAGTGCCGAAGCTTACGGCAACTTACAGAATATTTTGCAGGGCGGTGTTTTAAAGCCAGAGCCAGGTTATCATGCATCGCCTGTGATGAGTTCTGCGGATCCCGGCAATAAAGTGTTAATAAAAGCACTTGCAGGCCTGGCAAACCGAAAGTACGCTACATCTGCTGATCTGTTAGCGGGTCAACTTAAAGGCATTTTCAATGCAGTGGGTAATATCCCCGTTGAAAAATATGCATTTTGGCAATCATTAGCTACCTATTTTAAAGCCATGACGCTAACGGATAACGTCCCCCCCTTTGCCCGCTACATCAGCCAAAGCGCTAAGCCGGAAAGTATGAAATGGCTAAAGGATAACCCCGATAAGGTGAAGGCTTTGGAAAATTGGATTTCGCAGAATAATCCTAAATTTTTATAATGAAGATACGGATAACAGAAAGGGTGATTTCAATTTCATTTATAGCGCTCACTCTACTAACGCTGCTGTTTGCATACGGTTACGTTAATAGCATGGTAAGCTACAAGTACCAGGTGCAGGATTTTCAGCAAGCAGGTAAAGACCCCACTTATGGTTTAGATGACGAGCAGCTATCTATTTTAAATGGTATAGTTTTTTGCAAGTACGCCGCAATAAGTTGTTTCGCGCTGCTCGTGCTGGCTTTAATAGTAAACGAACGCGAACCAACTTTTAAAGGGCGCTTAGTTTACGTACAAAAAAAAGTCAAGTAGATCCCTCCAGGCTTGTACCAAAAAGATTACTTAATCTCTTCGGCATACTCCATTTAAAACCCTAAATTTGCCCCCGCAAAACATATATATCCATATGAGTTTCAGAACCGAATATGATACCATGGGCGCGGTACAGGTACCGGCCGACAAATACTGGGGTGCGCAAACCGAACGCAGCCGCAACAACTTTAAAATTGGCCCCGAAGCTTCTATGCCGAAGGAAATTATTGAAGCATTTGCTTACCTGAAGAAAGCTGCAGCTTATACCAATACCGATTGCGGCGTACTCCCTGCCGAAAAACGCGACATGATCGCCGCCGTTTGCGATGAGATCTTAGCAGGCAAGCTAAATGGCGAGTTCCCGCTGGTGATCTGGCAAACAGGTTCGGGCACGCAATCAAATATGAACGTGAACGAGGTAGTTGCCAACCGCAGCCACGTACTACAGGGCAATACTTTGGGCGAGGGCAAAACCTTTATCCACCCAAATGATGATGTAAACAAATCGCAATCATCAAACGATACCTACCCTACAGCAATGCATATTGCTGCTTACAAGATCCTGATAGATGTTACTATCCCCGGCATAGAAAAACTGCGCGATACCCTGCAGGCAAAAAGCGAAGCTTTTAAAGCCGTAGTAAAAATTGGCCGCACCCACCTGATGGATGCCACACCGCTTACTTTGGGCCAGGAATTTTCGGGCTATGTATCGCAACTGAACCACGGTTTAAAAGCGCTGCGTAATACCTTTGAGCACCTGAGCGAACTGGCTCTTGGCGGCACAGCGGTAGGCACCGGCATCAACACCCCCAAAGGTTATGATGTAAAAGTTGCCGATTACATTGCGCAGTTCACCAACCTGCCGTTTATTACTGCCGAAAATAAATTTGAAGCATTAGCCGCGCACGACGCCATTGTAGAAAGCCATGGCGCGCTGAAACAGATAGCGGTGTCGTTAATGAAAATAGCAAACGATATCCGGATGCTGGCATCAGGTCCGCGCTCGGGCATCGGCGAGATCCACATCCCGGATAACGAACCGGGTTCATCTATTATGCCGGGTAAAGTTAACCCAACCCAGAATGAAGCGGTTACTATGGTAGCAGCGCAGGTAATGGGGAACGATGTTGCCATTTCCATCGGCGGCAGCAACGGGCATTATGAGCTCAATGTATTTAAACCGGTTATGGCGGCTAACTTTTTACAGTCGGCCCGTTTAATTGGCGATGCTTGTGTATCGTTTAACGACCATTGCGCCGTTGGTATTGAGCCAAACTATGAGGGCATCAAAAAGCACCTCGAAAATTCGCTGATGCTGGTAACCGCGCTTAACCCGCACATCGGTTATGAGAACGCGGCCAAAATTGCCAAAACCGCGTTAAAGGAAAACCTATCGCTTCGCGAAGCTGCCGTTGGCCTGGGTTACCTTACCAACGAACAATTCGACCAATGGGTACGCCCCGAAGATATGATAGGCGGGCTGAAATAGTTAGTCCTTCTATCCAAAAGCCTCACCCCAACCCCTCTCCAATGGAGAGGGGCATTTTAATGTTTTATGCGGAAAAGCCACATCCTTTATCTTTTGTCCTTCGTCTTTATACTGGCCTCAAGCTGCCGCTTCAATCCCGATATGCAGGGACCCGGCGAAACTGCTTTACAGGGCGAATGGCAGCAGGGCAGTGTCGTTTTGCAAAAAAAACTGCTGAACTATTCGCTCTACCATTTCAAATTCAGCTGCGATTCGTTCTTCGTAAGCATCAGATCGTTCAGCAAAGCCAATGGTGGTTACCCGGATAGCTGCGTACAAAACGGGCAATGGAGCGAATATGCCAAGGGCGTTTACGAGCAAAAGCACGATACCCTGCGTTTGAAAGGCCTGTTTAGCAATGCCGACCTTACCTATAAAATAGAGGGCGGCTGTTTCCGCTCGGGCAAGTACGAGGAGACCTTTAAACTCGTTAAAAAAGCTGATTCGGTTATTCAATTTTTCCCAACATCAAGCGTTATCCCCTTCGATGCGCGTTTAACAAAACGAAGTTCCTGTACTCCAAAACCATTATAATATGAAAAACTTGTTTAAAAAGCTGCTTGTAGCGGCAGCCGTACTTTACTTCCCGGCGCAAGCTATGGCCTGGGGCACCAACGGGCACCGTATTACCGGGCAAATAGCTTATAGCTACCTTACCCCAAAGGCGCGCGCGGCCATCAAAGCCATCCTGGGGAACGAATCGCTGGCGCTGGCCGGCAACTGGGCCGATTTTGAACGCTCTAACCCGGATTATAAATTCACCGAGACATGGCATTATGTTAATTTGGATAAGGGTTACACCCTGCCCGAAATAAAGGCATATTTAGCCCAGGATACCGTTACAGATGCGTACACTAAACTGAACTTTTTAATGGGCGAACTAAAAAAGAAAACCCTGAATAAAGACCAGAAATTTTTTGCGCTGCACATGCTTATTCATTTAATTGAAGACATCCATCAGCCAATGCACACAGCGCACAGCTTTGATAAAGGCGGCAACGATGTAAAAGTTACCTGGTTTAACAACCCAACCAACCTGCATACCATCTGGGATTCGCAGCTGATAGATTTTCAGCAGATGAGCTTTACCGAATACGCTACCGAAATTAACCACACCACCGCAGCACAACGCGCCGCATGGCAAAAAGCGCCGATAGCGCAATGGCTTTACGAATCTAACGTGATATGCCAGGACATTTACGCCTACTCTAAAGATGGCGATAAGGTAAGCCCCTACAACTATAATTACAAATTCATCAGCGTAGTAAACCAGCGCCTGCTACAAGGTGGCGTGAGGCTTGCCGGTGTTTTAAACGAGATATTTGGATAAAACCCCATATGTGCGGATATACAGATTTCAGATGTGCAGATGATTGCGCTTTCAAATAATTTGCACATCTGCACATTTGAAATTTGCACATCGACGGAATGAAAATATTAATGGTATGCCTGGGCAATATTTGCCGTTCGCCGTTGGCGGAGGGTATTATGCAGCACCTGGCAGATAAGGAAAGATTGGATTGGGAAGTAGATTCGGCAGGGACGGGCAACTGGCATATTGGTTCCCCGCCCGACAGGCGTTCCATCCGCGCCGCAGCCGATGAGGGTGTGGACATCAGCAGGCAAATATGCAGGCTGTTCCGCGTAAGCGATTTCGACAAGTTCGACCTGATATTGGTGATGGATAAAAGTAACCTGAGCGACATTTTAGCCAAAGCACGCAATAATGTCGACAGGAATAAAGTTAAGTTACTATTGGGCGACAAAATAGTGCCCGACCCTTATTACGACGACACGCAATTCGCCCCTGTATTTAAACTAATTGAGGCCGGTTGCAAGGAAATTATCAAGGAATATAAAACCAAGTAATTAATCAGGATATTATATGAAACTACTTTTTTTAAGCATCATCCTCGCATTTAGCATCGTAACCGCTAACGCGCAGCAGATCAATAGCGTTGATAAGCTAACGGCATCATACATTGGTGTAAAGGATGCCTTAGTAGGCAGTAACGCCGAACTAACAAAAAGCCGCTCGAAGGAACTACTCGGCACCTTAACCGCGTTCCCGGTAAAAACATTGCAGCCAAAGCAACAAAAAACTTATGCCGCTTACCTGGAAAAGTTAAAATACGACAGCCGCCACATCAGCGAAACTACTGTTATTGACCACCAGCGCGAGCATTTCCAAAGCCTGTCTAAAAATATGTTCGCCCTGTTATCCGGCTTAAACATGACCAGCGCACCACTTTACCAACAGTATTGCCCCATGAAAAAGGCCTATTGGTTAAGCGAATCTAAAGATATCCGTAACCCGTATTACGGCGAAGACATGCTGGAATGCGGTAAGGTAACGGCTACTTTAAAGGTTGCGGCGAAATAAACACTATCCTAAATCTCGTTGTCATTTCGATAAAGCACGCGGGGAGGTAAGAGCGAAAGAGAAATCTCATAAGCCCTACATACGAACATGCGTAGCGGAAATGCGCTGGCGTAAGAGCATGGTGTATAATATTTCTCCTCGCTATCGCGTTCGACATGACAGGGGGTTAAATAAAAAAGCGTAAAAAATGTATTTGTAATCAGTGAGTTAAACACTACTTTTGTAATATGATAAAAAAGCAGGGAGCATTGCTATTAGCGTTACTGTACACTATTACAGTGGCCGGCTTTGCGCTAAACCTGCATTACTGCGGCAGCCATGTTGCAGATGTACAGATAAATGCCCCGGCTATACCCTGTTCCACAAACATGGCAAAAAGCAAAATGAATTGCTGCAAGGATAGCAAGCTGGATGTAAAGGTGAAGGACGATCATCAAAAAGAATCCACTTCGTTTTTCTCCAGGCTGTTTGCTTTTGATTTGCCAAAATTCCCATTGGCCGATTTCCTGCTATCGGCGCAGCAATCTGTATTAGAAAAGCTTTTCGACCGCGGCCCACCGGATATTCCATCTGAGGGGATCGCCGTTTTCCTTAAAAATTGCATTTTCCGAATTTGATAACCGTAGTTAATTTCAAAATTAATTATACTATCAATTCAATTCAATTTTTAAAAACAATGAAAACGTTAAAAATATACATCATCCTTTTTATAGCAACTGTAACTGTTGCAAAAGCACAATTCACCAAAGCCGAACTGCAAGTTAGTGGTCTTACCTGCTCGCTTTGCGCAAAATCTACCGAGAAGGCGATCAAAGCCTTGCCGTTCGTAAGCGAAATAAAACCCGACCTGATCCGCAATATCTACAACATTACCTTTAAAGAAGGCGTACCGGTAGATTTTGAGCAGATCAGCAAGAAGATAAAAAGCGCCGGTTTTTTTGTGAACTACTTAAAAACCACCTACAACTTCGCTAACACCACTATTGCGGAAAATACCTTTACTTATGGCGGCGATACCTACAAACTGTTAAATGCCGATAAACCGCTGAGCGGCGAGGTATTGTTAACCATCGTAGATAAGGGCTTCGCGCCAAATTCGGTATCTAAAAAGTATTTGGGTAAAAACCCGGAAACACCGGCTGCATCGGGCAAAACTTACCACGTAGCAATTTAAGCGCTTTCTAAAACTCATTATTTATGAAAGCTATTTTATTGGCATTTTGCCTTATGGCATCTGCGTACACCACATTTGGGCAGGAGTTATACGTAAACACCGAACCGGCGAGTAATATGGCCGCCCATTCTTTAGGCATCCGTTTAGAGAACCAGGGTTTCTCTTCTCCAGAGTTTAAAAACCGCAGCACGCTGGAAATGATGTACGGTGCTACCGGTAAACTGATGGTGCACGGCTCGGCCTACGTATCAAACTTTTACCAGCAGAACCAACACCTCGAAGGCGGCAGTGCTTACGCCAAATTCCGGTTTTTATCTATAGACAGCGTGCAATCACATTTTCGTGGGGCGGTGTTTGGGAAGGCGTCTATCAGCAGCAACCCGTTCAATACACAGGAAATTGCTTTAGAGGGCGATAACAGTGGCTTGCAGGGCGGGGTTATCTTCACCAAACTGATGCATAAGCTGGCCTTGTCGGGCTCGGCAAGTTATTTGCGGGCATTTGATAATAACGGGAATGTACCGCCAATTATGGGTGCAAAAAACGCGGTAGCCTATAGTCTGTCTGCCGGTTACCTGCTGTTGCCCAAACGCTACAGCAATTACAACCAGGTTAATGTAAACGTTTATGCCGAATTGCTTGGCAAAAGCAACCCCGGTTATGCACAAAGCTACCTGGACGCGGCCCCCGCTGTGCAATTCATTTTCAACAGCGTTTGCCGGCTGGATCTTTCGTACCGTACTCCCCTTTTTAATTCGATGGAACGTTTCAGCAAGAACATGTACCTCATCCGCTTCGAGTACAACTTCTTTAATTTATAAGATCAGGGGCGCGACGTGTCGCGCCCCTTTAAAAAAACTTGCCATGAAAAAAAATATTTTAATAATAGCCTCGCTCTTTGCAATGCTGGCAACCCACGCCCAGGATATGGGCAATATGCAGCACATGCAAAAGGATACTGCCGCTAAGAAGCTCATGAAACACGACCATGCCGCCATGATGAAAAACATGCAGCACGATACCACGCACAAAATGACCATGATGACCAGCCAGTTCTCGCTGGACCTGCCCATGAACCGCGATGGCTCGGGCACCTCTTGGGTGCCGGATGAAACACCGATGTATATGTACATGATCCACGGGAAAAAATGGATGCAGATGGTACACGGCAGCGTATTTTTACGTTATAACAAGCAAGACCTGTTTAACAAAGGCAGCCGCGGCGGTACTCAGTTTGATGCACCAAACTGGCTGATGTATATGGCGCAGCGCAAGGTTGGCAAAAACGGCCTGTTCGCCATTAATACCATGTTTTCCTTTGACCCTTTCACCGTTGGTGCCGGAGGTTATCCGCTGCTTTACCAAACAGGCGAATCGTACAAGGGCAATAAACTGGTAGATCGCCAGCACCCGCACGATCTTTTTGCAGAACTGAGCATCGCCTACACCCAACGGGTGGCAAAAAATGCCGACGTATCGCTATCGATTGGTTATCCCGGCGAGCCTGCCTTAGGGCCGCCAGTTTTTATGCACCGCCTTTCGGCCATGAATAACCCTGATGCGCCGCTGAGCCACCACTATGCCGATGCCACGCATATTACCTTTGGTACGGCTACCTTGGGTTTCCGTTATAAAAACGTAAAGCTGGAGGGATCGGTATTTACCGGGCGCGAGCCAGACGAGCACCGCTATGATTTCGACAAAGCTAAATTCGATTCGTACTCGGTTCGCTTATCGGTAAACCCATCAAAAGAATGGGCGCTGCAGGTTTCTAACGGGTGGCTGAAAAGCCCGGAGGAAGCCGAGCCTTTGGAAAACATCAGGCGTTTTACCGCCTCGGCCATTCACACCAAAATGCTGGGCGATGCCAGCTATGTGGCAACTACGCTGGTATTTGGGCAAAACCACCATAACAGCAGCGGCGCAAACGAACCCGCGATATTGCTGGAACATGCTTACCAGTTCAACAAAAACGCCATCTATGGCCGCTACGAATATGTACAAAAAGATGCCGGAGAACTGGATCTGGAAGCGCAATACCCAACCGATCCTCGTTTCAACATCAATGCTGTTACGCTCGGGTATAACCGTATCCTCACTACGTTTAAGCAAACAAACCTAACCGTGGGTACACAAGCGACTGCAAATTTTTCGCCAACGCAATTGAAAACGCTGTACGGCAATGCGCCTCTGGGTTTCCAGGTTTACCTACGGATTACGCCTGCACTCATGAAAATGGGCGGTAAGCATAAGATGGATAAAATGATGGATATGGTCATGTAAGTTGGAAAGCCACTCGCCGGGGACTCATCCCGACGATACTACGCTGGTCGACCCTCTCTACCTACGGTAAAGAGGGTGTAAAAAAATAGCGATGGGTTTAAAACCCATCGCTATTTTTTTTGTGGACCAATCCCCGCGTTAAGGATTGGCGCGGATACCGGCCCCGAGCATAAGGCTTTGTGCGCGTATGAGCAGAAAGCCTGGGCCAAGGGCAACGCCCTAAAATTTCTTTATGGTTTCGGTTAAATGCGCCAGGTGGTGTTTGCTATGCCAGGCGTACAACGCCAGGGCTTTTTTTAGGGTAACTGTATCGCCCGATGCGGGGTGTACAAAAGTTTTATCCCATTGGTCCTCAGTAAAGCTTTCGAACAGGGCAACCATGTGGATGTGGATGCCTTCCAGCATCCTGAGGGATGACTCTACGGGCAGGCGGTAGTCGGGCAGCAGCGCCCAGTCGGCTTCTTCGTAAGGTTTTATAGTGGGTTTATCTTCGGTAAGGGCCAACTTAAAACGCACCAGCGAGTTCATGTGGCTATCGGCCAGATGGTGTACAACCTGCCTTAAGGTCCAGCCGCCGGTGCGGTACGCGGTGTTGAGCTGCTGGTCGGTTAGGGGCATAATAACGTTCCTGACTTTCCCAGGCAGGTTGCGGAGTACGCTGATCCATTTACGCTTATCTTCAATGATGTAGGATACCGGGGCTACAAAATTCCCGATAGGGTAACGCATCTGCTCGTCTGTCATGTCTCTTAATTTTTATGGCGAATATATTTTGATGTATCCATAAGGATTTGCCCTAAATTAGCGTTTTGTACTTGTTTTGTAAACTGATGATAAAAAAAATATTAACACTGCTCTTCATACTCCTCTCCGCGACTACTTATGCCGATACTATTAAAACCGATGTACTGGTAGTTGGCGGTGGTGCAAGCGGCGTAGCGGCTGCCATACAAAGCGCCCGCAGTAACGTAAAAACCATGCTGATAGAACAGGGCCCATGGCTCGGCGGCGCTATGACGGCTGGCGGCATTTGCATTTTAGAGGCTAACCGTAATCTGCCCAACGGTTTTTATGGTGAGTTTAGGGAGCGGATCAAAAAATTTTACAAAGTAAGGCTGGGGTACGATACCACCTTTAACGCCGTGCTTACCTTTGAGCCATCCGTTGGGGCATCCATTCTTAAAAAACTGACTGACACCGTAAAAAACCTCACCGTAATGCTCAACACGCCATTTACGGCTATTAAAAAAGACGGCACGGGCTGGGAGGTGAGCATCACCGTAAACGGCAAAACGGATGTAATAAAAGCCAAAGCCGTGGTTGACGCTACCGAATATGCCGATGTAGCCACTAAAGCAGGCGCTATATTTAATACCGGTTTTGATAGCCGAAAGGAAACCGGAGAGGCACAAGCCCCGGGGGACCCAACCAATCAGATCCAGGACATTAGCTGGGTAGCCATATTAAAAGATTACGGCCGAACGGCGGATAAAACCATTGCCCGGCCCGATAATTACGAGCCCAGCCAATACGCCTGCCTTAAACGCATAGACATTAAAAAAATGCTGAAGGCCGGCGCCCTGATTGATAACAAGTACATGATGAACTGGAACGATTGCGCCAACCAATATTCCGTAACATCAGACGACCTCTCGCCCGAAAACCGAGCAGAAACCTTCCGCAAAGCGCGACTGCATACCCTCGGGCTTATTTACTATCTGCAAACCGAACTCGGCTATAAAAACATGGGCCTCGCCGATGAATTCCCAACCAAAGACAAACTGCCGCTGATACCCTACATACGCGAGAACAAGCGCGCCTATGGCGAAGTGCGGATGGTGCTTGATGATATTTATACGCCTCACACCCGCGGCTCGAGGTTGTATCGAACCGCTATCGGCATTGGCGACGCCATACCCGGCCAACATTATATTATCCCCGGTGCGCCAAAAATAAAGTACCCGCCTTTCCCGCCGTATTCTGTTCCGCTGGGCAGCATTGTGGTGAAAGACGCCGTGAACCTGTTTGTAACAGAGAAGGCTATGTCGGTTACGCATTTGGTAAATGGCAGCATTACCGATCCGGCAGTGCAAATGGCTCTGGGGCAGGGTGTGGGTGCATCGGCAGCATGGTGCGCATTCTACGGCAAAACCACAAAAGAATTGGATGTTCGCCATATACAAGATGAGGTATTGATATACGGCGGCTCTATTATGCCCTTTAACGATATCCCAAAGTCCGACCCGGCTTATCGCGCGGTGCAGCAAGTAGGAGCCACCGGTATGCTCAACGGTTTTCGTTCTGTTAGCGGCACCACCGCTCAAATGCTTTTTAAACCCGATACCACGGTTTATACAGCAGAAGTAAAACCGTTTTTGAACGAAATTTACACCCGCTCGTTCCTGTGGTTTAACAAAACACAGCCGGGCGATAACTTTACGGTGGGTAACCTGCTATCGTACATCAGCGAAATGTCGCTCACCGACCCGGAGACCCTGGAACGTATTATGCGCGCCAACTGGAAAACCAAATACAATTTTACTGTTGCCTTTGATACCCGCCGCCCGGTTACCCGCCGCGAGTTTGTGGTACTGGCAAACAAGTATTTGAACCCATTTTCGCGCAAGGTGGATCTGGCGGGGAAGATGATAAATTGATTGAGGGAGATGGATGTTTGCTTTCGGGTTTTGCGCGGGAAACCAAGTTACTTTGCCTGGTCGCTATCTTGTATGCGGGTGTACTCCTGTTTGGAAATGAAGGCAAAGGCATATCTGCATGTCGCCTCTTCTTCCATAGAGGAACAAAAGTGGCATGTCCTCCTCGCGAGTTTACTCACCCCCCAACCCTCTCCGCTGCGCAAAGGGCGGAGTTTTTGTTTTTTGATTCTTCATTCTCTTTACCGCAGTTAGAGAGGGTCGAACAGCGGAGCGAATTCGGGGTGAGTTAAATAGCCCGACAATTCAAACTCTCCCTTTATGAAAATTCATCTCGGCAGATAAAATTTGTATCCGTACAATTCCTGAAATTCGCGTTTACTATATTTGTGCTCAATATGGAAACCATCAGCTGGAACGACTTTGAAAAGGTAGAGTTACGGGCCGGCACTATTGTAGAAGTATCGGATTTCCCGGAGGCACGCAAGCCCGCGTATAAACTCAGGGTTGATTTTGGGCCGCTGGGGATTAAACAATCCAGTGCGCAAATCACTAAACATTATACCAAAGAGGAATTGCCGGGCAGGCAGATCATCGGCGTAGTTAACTTCCCAAAAAAGCAGATCGCTACGTTTATGTCGGAGTTTTTGGTTACCGGCTTTGCCGATGAGAACGGCGATATAGTACTGGCCACGATAGATAAACCCGTGCCCAACGGCAGTAAATTGGTGTAACATGCTGTTTGTAACCTGGATAATAGGCCCCCAGCTTTTAGGATTCATATTCCTGGCAGCTGGGTATATTCAAAAATATTATCCGCCAAAAAAAATTAACGCGCTTTATGGCTACCCTACGACAGCCTCGATGCTAAACCAGCAAAATTGGGACGAAGCTAACCGGTATTCCACTGCCCTGATGATCAAATATGCATGGATAATGCTTGTTGCGGGCATTTTAATAACCGCGTTATTAATGCTTTTCGGCGTGAAAGAAAACAGCTTCGTGCTTATTAAAATAGCCTTAATGATAACCGCCGCTATTATCGTGCTGATAAATATGATAAGGCTTACCGAGCGGCACTTGAAACAAATAACTCCTGATAACCTGTAATGAAATATTTTACTTTTGGCGACGAGCCCGCTATATCGCCCGACGAATTTTTTATGAACGAGGCCCTGAAAGAGGCGCGTTTGGCGCTAAAGGAGGATGAGATCCCCATTGGCGCGGTGGTGGTTTGCAAAGGGCAGATCATTGGCCGCGGGCATAACCTTACCGAACGGCTGAACGATGTATCTGCCCATGCCGAAATGCAGGCACTTACCGCAGCGGCCAATTATATGGGTGCCAAGTACCTGCCGGAGTGTACGCTGTATGTAACCATGGAACCCTGCGTAATGTGCGCGGGTGCATCCTATTGGTTCCAGGTGGGCAGGATAGTTTTTGGCGCCTATGATGCCCAGCGGGGCTTTGGCCGGCTCAACCAAACCATCACCCACCCCAAAACGGTGATCACCGGCGGCATCTTCGAAAATGAATGCTCGCAACTGGTGAAAGATTTTTTTAAAAGTAAAAGATAAATTTGTCGATGGTCCATAGACCATGGCCGATAGTAACTACTATGGTCTATGAACTATCGACTATGGACTACTTTCTCTAACAAATGACATTCATTTAGAACAAAAAGCCAATTCCAACCTTATATTTGCTCATCACAACTTGTAAAACTTAAAAACTGAATATTATGGCATTTACACTACCGGCGTTATCTTACGCTACCGATGCACTGGAACCGCATATTGATAAAGCTACTATGGAAATTCACCATGGCAAGCACCATCAGGCTTATGTTACCAACTTAAACAAAGCTTTAGAAGGTAAACCAGAGGCCGATGCTAAAATTGAAGACATCATTAAAAATATCTCTAAGTTCGCGCCTGCTGTTCGTAACAATGGTGGTGGTCACTACAACCACAGCCTGTTCTGGACTTTGTTATCGCCAAGTGGTGGCGGGGAGCCAACCGGTGCTTTAGCAGCTGCTATTACCAGCACTTTTGGTTCTTTTGCCGATTTTAAAACAAAAGTACAGGAAGCTGGCGCAACCCGTTTTGGTTCTGGCTGGGCTTGGTTAATTGTTACTGCCGATAAAAAACTGGCTGTAACTTCAACCCCTAACCAAGATAACCCATTAATGGATATTGCGGAAGTAAAAGGCACGCCAGTTTTAGGTATCGATGTTTGGGAGCACGCTTATTACTTAAAATACCAAAACCGCCGCCCGGATTACCTGGCTGCTATTTGGAATGTAATTAACTGGGCACACGTGTCTGAGTTATACACTAAAGCGATAGCTTAAGCAGCCTCGCCTAAATCCTCTCCAAAGGAGAGGACTTGAATACGAAAGCGGCAGGTTGGAAACAATACTGCCGCTTTTTTGATTACAATAATTCCCACTATGTCAGTGCGAGGAGCGCGACGCGGCAACCTTAGCATGCCCGAAAGCAGGGCGGCTTTGCAAATAAGATTGTCTTATGAAGTTGCCGCGCTTCGCTCGCAAGGACATGGTGGTATTAACATTTACCATTTATGAAAGCCATCGTCCTCGAATCCGCAGAAAACCCTATCGCATACAAAGAAGTTGAAAAGCCGACCGCCGGCCCGGGCGAGGTATTGGTAAAGGTAAAAGCCGCTGCCCTAAACCGCCGCGACTATTGGATAACCATTGGTAAATACGCCGGCATTAAATACCCAACCATATTAGGTGCCGATGGTGCGGGTATTGTAGCCGAAGCAGGCGAGGGTGCCGAAGAATGGCTAAACAAAGACGTGATCATCAACCCCGGGCATAACTGGGGCGAGCACCCGGAATTTCAATCCAAAGATTTTAAGATGCTGGGCCTGCCGGATGATGGCGCATTGGCCGAGTACGTTAAAATTAAAGCCGAATATCTTTACCCAAAACCAGCTCATCTTAATTGGGAGCAGGCAGCGGCA
This sequence comes from Mucilaginibacter gilvus, assembly GCF_004054195.1. Classification (GTDB taxonomy): domain Bacteria; phylum Bacteroidota; class Bacteroidia; order Sphingobacteriales; family Sphingobacteriaceae; genus Mucilaginibacter; species Mucilaginibacter gilvus. The sequence goes on from NZ_SBIW01000002.1 coordinate 573,370, forward strand.
CTGCCTTTGGCGGGGCTCACCGCTTACCGTGCACTGTTCACCAAAGCCCGGATCAAAAAAGGCGACAAGGTGCTTATTATAGGAGTTGGGGCAGGTACGGGTACTTTCCTTCTGCAATTGGCAATTGCAGTAGGTGCGCAGGTGTTTGTAACATCGGGCAGTGGCGAAAAGCTGGCTCGAGCCAAGCAGATGGGCGCAGCGGCTGGCGTAAATTATAAAGCGCAGGATTGGGCGGAGGAACTAAAACACTTCTCGCGCGGTGGCTTTGATATAGTGGCAGATAGCGCCCTTGGCCCCGATTTTAACAAGATCCCAGATCTGTGTAACCCCGGCGCACGCATTGTATTCTTTGGTGGCACCGCCGGCAATATCCCCGAAATGAACGCCCGCCCCATTTTTTGGAAACAGCTGCAAATATTGGGCACCACCATGGGCACGCAGGAAGAATTTAAAGCGATGGTATCCTTTGTGAACGAACACAAAATTGTGCCGGTGGTAGATGAAGTTTTCCCGCTGGCGGATGCGGCTAAGGCATTCAAAAAAATGGAGCAGTCCTCGCAGTTTGGCAAGTTGGTTATCAGCGTTGGCTAAAGAATGACTTACCCCGATATATTAGAGCTTAGGGTAGATGGCATTAAATGGGAAACGCCCGATACCGCAACCTTTTACTTCGTAGAAAAGATACTGCGACCAGTACCTTATAAGGCGGGGCAGTTCCTTACGTTTATATTCGGGCATCATCACGAGGAGATAAGGCGCTCATATTCATTAAGTTCCTCACCGGATGAGCCTCGACTGGCTATTACCGTAAAACGCATCAGCAATGGCGAGATCTCCCGCTTCCTGCTCAACAAGGTAAAGGTGGGCAATATTCTTACTGCTGTAAAACCTGCAGGAGTGTTCACTGTCCCTGCTTATGAATCGGGGAAGGATGTCGTGTATTTTGCGGCTGGCAGCGGCTTTACACCAGTGTTATCGCATCTCAAATATATCCTAAACAGGCAGGGCAACAGCAAGCTGCACCTTATCTACAGCAACCAAAACAAAGCCAGCACCCTGTTTCACAACGAGTTGAATGAGCTGGCGACTAATTACCGCAACCGCCTCAATATCACTTACCTGCTTAGCAGCGAGAGCAACCGCCTCAACAATAACCTGGTAGAACGATTGGTAAACGAGCAGCTGAATTTCGCCAAAGAACAGGCTGAATTTTATCTCTGCGGACCATTTGCCTATATGCGGATGATAAGGCTCACCCTGCTTTATATGGGCATAGCGTACAAGCACATCCACAAGGAAAATTTTGTATTAGAGACCGTCCCGGTAACCGGCACTGCGGTAAATTACCCACCCCGAAATATTCGCATCAACTACAATGGCCAAGGGCACGATATCCAAGTTGGGGAAAATCAAACCATCCTGCAGGCTGCTCTGCAAAACAATATCCGGCTACCCTACAGTTGCCGCCACGGCATTTGCTCGGCCTGTATGGCAAATTGCACAAGCGGCCAGATAGAGATGGCTAAAAACGAAGTCCTCACCGATACCGAGCTTGCCGGTGGACGCATCCTTACCTGCACCGGCCATCCAATTACTGACGGTGTAGAGATCGTCTACCTTTAAAAAAAGCAGCCTTCTCCCGCGCGGAAAAGGTGAAAAAAGCGATAAAATCGACCTAAAAAGTCAAAAAAATAGCAAATTCACGGAGATTTTAGAAGGTAAATTTGGCTAAATCTTTTGCATTTGGTGTTTTCGCGACCGCCTGTGGGTTATTATCCTCTCCTTTTTTGGCTTGCCTTTTTTACGTTTTCCCAGCCAGATGATAAAACCGGTGACGGGTAAACTGGCACAAATTAAACTCGCCAAAAAAGCGATGATCTTACCCGGTAAGCCGAGTATCTGACCAACGTGGATATCGTAATTCATCTCGTTCAGTTTCAGGCCGGCGCTCTTTTTTTCGTAGTCGTACGTTTTTAGCAGTTTGCCGTTGTACTTGTCAAACTCAAAGCCGTCGGCGTGTGAGTAGTGCATAGATTTGGCATAGGCCCCTACGCCAATAGTCCCGGAAAGAGCAGGGTCGTTGTGGATCAGAAACATCTGGGCGTTAGGAACTTGCTTCCGTGCATAAGCAAAAGCCATATCTATCACCGGTTGTTTTGCCAACCCAGAACGCTTCAGCGAATCTGATTTGGGCTCCGTTACTTCACTTTTGTAATCTATACGCCCGAGGTTAGCTACATTGTAAATGGCTTTGCTCACCGGCTCAAACGCTATCGCCAGTCCGGTGATGGCTAATAACAGCGCAATAGAGGTGGCGTAAAACCCTAACACGTTGTGTAAGTCGTAGTTAAATCTGCGCCAGCGGCCACCCCATTTTATGGTAAAGCTACGTTTGCGGTCGGTTTTACGTTTGGGCCACCATAGTATTATGCCGGTTATCATCAGCACTACAAAAATAATAACCGCTATGCCAACCACCCATTTGCCAATAGCCGGGGGCAGTAGCAAATACAGATGAATGTACTCTACAATAATAAAAAAGTTGGTTTGCGGCTTTTCGTGATAGGTTATTTTGGCGGTGTATGGGTCCAGGTACACATATTCGTAGCCTTCCGCCCCTAAATTCGCCAATACACCTGCGGGGCGCTCAACTCCATAGTAGTAAATATAATCGGGCGACGCTTTCGGATATGCTTTCTTTACCGAGGCCAGTAGTTCAGATGGCTGCACGTAGCCTTTACTCTGCTGTTTTACAGTGCGGTAGCTGTACATAGCATCCTGGATCTCATCCTGAAAACAAAAGACACAGCCGGAAAGAGCCACTATAAACACCACGAGCCCGGAAATGAATCCGAGCCAGCGGTGGCAAAAAAGCATAACCTTTTTTAAATTAGTCATACTTTAAAATTTGTAGTTGGCAGATAATATAAACTGATGGAGTTTTTGCGGGTTTATAGTAGTATAGCCTGTGTAATAATGCTTGTTGGTAAGGTTGTTCCCGCTTAAGGTGAAACGGAGTTTTGCCCTGTCTAAAAACACGGAGCTATTTAACAGCGTATATGATGGCAGCTCGAATGTTCCCTGGCTTACGCTGTTAATTATTTTATTACGGCTTACGTAATTGCCGCCCAAGCCTACTCCTAAACCTTTAATGGTATTTTGTGGTAGGCGGTAGCTGATATACAGGTTACCCGAGTATGGCGATCCTGCAGTATTTGGGCGAAGGCCCTGTACATCAGCGTCGGCTTTTGTAAATTTTGAGTCGTTGCAAGCAAAACCGGCTACAATATTAATAGCAGCTACAGGGTTTGCAACAATCTCCGCTTCAAAACCTTTGCTATTTTGCGTACCATCCTGGACCGAGCCAATGGCCGAGCCTGGAATTGGGCGAATAATGTTAGTAACGTTAATGCGGTAATAGCTAACTGTACCGTTCAGTTTATCATTGAACAAGCCTAATTTAACACCACCTTCTATCTGGTTTGCGTTTTGTATTTTAGGTTGAACAGCCTGATTGTTGGCATCTTGAAATGGATTGGGGTTTTGGAAACCATTTTGGTAGTTGGCAAATAACGAAAGGGCATCTTTTATTGGCTGGTAAACTAAACCAAATTTTGGCGAAAATGCTGTCTGACTAAATGGTTTTGAGGTTTGTACCCCATCAAGGCTGTAGGCACCTTTGTTTTCGTACCTGTCTACACGCACACCTAACGAAGCTATCAACCTATCGGTAAGGTTTATAACATCTGATGCGTAAGCGCTGTAAGTATTTTTTTTGTAGATGTAGGGATAAGTATTTGCCGAAGTAAGCGGGTTTGCCGCGTTGGTAGCATCAACCAATTGCTTATTAAACGCGCCGTAATCAAAGGTGGGGTCGTTAATTGGAACTATGCCGTAGCTATTACCAAAATATATCTGGCGGGAGTTTTCCCGCTGGAAATCTAAACCCACAACAAAACGATGGCGCATTCCGCCAAAATCGAAGTCGCCATTGATGTTCTCCTGTATCTCGGTAGCTGTAAGCCTGCTGTTAGCGGTAGACTGATCGTTACGGAAGATGTAGTTGTTATTGCCCGGAAGATCTGGTTTTGTTGGATCTATCGTACCCGCCAAGGCATCAGTAACTAAATAGTAATAAGGGCTGGCACCGTTAGAAAAGCTGTTTGATGACGAGAAAACGGTTTGTGAGGTTAATTTATCCGAGATCTTGTAGTTTGCCTGCCCAAAATAGTTTAAGCTGCGTGAGTAAGATGCAATATTATCATTAGAGTACGCTTGTTTGTAATCGATATTTAACTGGTTAACATTGGTTATCCCCATTTCTTTTGGCGAGGAATAAAAGAAGAAAAATGGCTTGGCAGAGTTGCGGCCATAAAACATCTCGGCCTCTAACAGGAAGGATAGTTTATCATTCGCCTTAATAGCTAAGCTCGGCGCTGCCGCGAACGTACGGCTCTTGCCATAATTTTGAAAACTACCCTCATAACTGTAAGCTGTATTTAAACGGAAAGATACATTTGTGCCAAGCGGTGTATTTAAATCGAGCGTGGTACGGTTAAGATCGTAATTACCAACGGTGTGGCCAATTTCTGCACCAAAGGTATCATAAGGTTTTTTGGTAACCCTGTTTATTAAACCACCAAAAGAGCTTAATGTACTGCCGTACAAAGTACCCGAAGGGCCTTTTATTACTTCAATTTTATCAATATTAATCGCGTCTATACCGCTGGTAACCAAGCCTGCTATACCGTTACGCACCGATGTTTGGGTAACAAAACCGCGCAAGGTAAAGTACCCACCGCCATCGCCTGCACGGCCGGTAGCATCCCAAAGTTTTTGAATCCCCGGAGAGTTCCTGAGAGATTCGTCAACAGTGAAAATATTTTGCTCTTTAAAAAGCTCGTTGGTTATAGTAGTATAGCTTTGGGCATTCTCTAAATTGTTCAAAGGTATTTTACAAACATCCACACTTATTTTACGGGTAAAACGATTTGCACGGCTTGCAATAACGTTTACCTCGCTCAATTGCAATAAGCTTGCATTGATGGTTATTTGCGGTACTGCAGTAGTTTGGCCGGCAGTAACACTAACCGGAAGTTCTACACGCTGCAAACCCACGTAAGAAATAATTAAGGTATATGAACCTGCGTGCGCTTTAAAAGAGAACTCACCGGCATTATTTGTAGTGCTGCCGTAGCTGGTTCCTATTAAACCGATGGATACGTTATCTGCAACTTCGCCTTTTGAGGTAACAACTTTGCCGGCTACTGTGCCGCGCGATTGCGCTAATGTATCTGAAGGATTTAGGAGTAAGAAGATGATTGCGATAACCGCGATCGAACAGGAAAAATAAGGTGGGAATTTATTCATTGTATTAAGACTAATTATAAATAAGTAGTCAAAAGTACACGAAGGCAGCTGTAGTTTCAAATTATTTAGAATAATTATAAATAATGCAAGACTTACTTAGACGAACCTTTTACGCGCGAAGTATTATCTTTCACGAAGGTTTCCCAGCCCGAATAAGATTTTTTACTCTTGCCGGCAGACGTAGGGATCCTTTGGAATGAATGGCAAACTGCAACGGCCAAACCATCCGTAGCATCTAAAAAATCGGGCGTTTCGCTGAATTTCAGCAAGGTTTGCAGCATGGCGGCAACTTGCTCTTTAGTAGCATTCCCGTTACCTGTGATGGATTGCTTGATCTTTCGTGGAGCGTATTCGGTAATTACAATATTGCGCGATAGCGCGGCTGCAATAGCCATACCCTGTGCACGCCCCAGTTTTAACATCACCTGTATGTTTTTCCCATAGAAAGGTGCTTCTATGGCCAGGCAGTCTGGTTTGTAATTGTCAATAAGGGCGACGGTTTTCTCGAAGATGCGCTGCAGTTTCAGCATGTGGTCATCTATCTTTTCCATCTTCACCACGCCAAGGCTTATCAGTTCTATTTTGGGCCCTTTCTCCAGCACCAACCCGTAGCCCATTACAGCTGTGCCCGGGTCAATACCTAAAATTATGCGTTCCTTTTTGTTGGGTTCATCCATCTGCGCTACAAAACTAAGCTTTAAGCAATGGTTTTATGCAGTATGCTGATATATTCTTCCCGGCTTATCATCATGGCGCCCATGCTTTCGAGGTGTTCGGTATATACCTGGCAGTCTATCAAATTGTATTTACCGGTGTTGCACAGCCAGATAAGTGCTGTTTTAGATGCATTGCTTACCCGGCTAAACATGCTCTCACCGCAAAACACATCGCCCGCCTTTATGCCATATAAGCCGCCAACAAGGATACTACCCTGCCAAACCTCTACCGAATGGGCATATCCGTGCCTGTGCAGTTCGGCATAGGCAGCCTTCATATCAGCAGTTATCCAGGTGCCATCTTGCCCCTCGCGCGCAACAGAAGAACAGGCGGCTACAACATCATTGAAACATTGGTTGGTGGTTATGGTAAATATACCCGACTGCAACACTCTTCGCATAGATTTGGAAACGTTAAGCCGCCCGGGGAATAGCACAAAACGCTCATGCGGGGAAAACCATAGGATGGGCTCATCCTCGCTATACCAGGGGAAAATACCGTTGGCGTATGCCTGCAGCAGGCGGTCGGTAGACAGGTCGCCGCCTATGGCAAGCAAGCCATCCTCTTCAGCAAGGGCAGGGTCGGGAAATAATTTGCGCTCATCAAGCCTGAATACCATTGCGGCAAATTTATGCCTTCTTGCGTATTACCAGCTTTTTATTTTGCGCTTTGGCCACGGCCTCCATATAAACCTGCATCTCGGCGTATTTGGCAGCCGGCACTACCAGGCTATTCAAATTAAACTTCGCGGTGCTTATCACCTGGTTTTTCCCGGCGTTATAAACATAATTCACCTCGTAATTACCGTAGCTGAATTTTAATAACTGGTTGGTTGGCAAGGTCTCCACCTCAAATCCGGCTGGTAGATCTATTGTGGTAACACAGGTTTTTTGCACCGGCTGTTCAAAATAATAATCATATTTCCGTTTTTCCAGCACCGGCAATGTCAGTCGCCATAAATCAAACAGCCTTGGGCGGTAAAATTGCTTATTGCCTGCGGCGATATCATAAAACCTTTCGTAGTCTACGTTGATGCCTACTTCCTTAACACCATCCTTGTCAGCAGCCGGATTAAACTGAATATCGCTTGGTTGCTTCATGCCCAGGCTGCGTATTAATTGTTCTTTTTGCTCATCAACTTTTAAATAGCTAATAGCAATATAATCGTCTCGGTATGCGCCGCTCGCCAACACTTTCACAACGGCTTTTGCAGCGCCTTCGGGCGTAAGCGTTATATGCACCTCGCTATTAAATTGATTGTCGGTACCTACGCTCATCGGGGTATTAACAAGTCTGCCGCCATCTTCGGTAACTAACAGCGCGTTGCGGTTTTCGGTAAAATTACCAAGCTTACCAAATTGCCGGGTGTTGTTGGTACATTCCAGCCAGGTAGTATCGTTTTTAAAGGGAATGCACAATATTACGTGATTAAACGGATCTGAAGGGAACGCTGCGTTAGCCGGTTCTTCGTTCGCACCCGCACGCACTATAGCGTAATACGACGGGATATTAACAGCTTTTAGCAATGCATACATATAATTAGACAGCGCTTTGCAATCGCCATACTTCTTCTCGTCAACAAATGTGGCGGGGAATGGCTTTAAGCCGCCTATACCCAGTTGTATGCTTACGTAGCGCATGTTTTGCTGCATATACTCGTACAAAAACCTGGCTTTTTCTTTATCCGTTTTTATACCGGCGGTCATGTTTTGAATTTCCTCTACCCGCTTTGGGCTGAGTGAAGAAACATTGCTATTTAAAGCCTGCTGCCATTTGCCATAATTTTGCCACGTACTAAAATCTCCTGGCACGCCGTTAAAAATAAAACTATTATCCACGAAAGTTACCTTTGGGAAAACCTGCCAGGCTACTGCATCGTCCTCCAGTTTAATGGCTTTTAAACTATTAGCCGCCCAGGTGTATGTATCTACCCCACCCTGGTTGGTTTTTGTGGGTTTAATATTGGTATTGCTGCTGCTGTACCTAAAGCCCATGGCAGGATCTACCGTAACAGAGCAAAATGAGTTCTGCACCGATTCCTCGTTCGACTGCGGCAACCAGCTTCCCAAATTAAGGTAGCTATTTTTGCTTCTCTCAAAAGTTACTTCAATAGTGGTTGGGTATGAAGCGATGGTATGGCTGATGGCCAACACACGGTCGTCCGTTACAATGGAAACACCATCAACGGCCGAATGGTCGTACATATCGCTCTTACTATACTTTTTAATTTTTACCCCGGCCGCGTTATACACAATCATTTCGAAGCTGCCTACGCTGTTGAATTTTTTATCGTAACCTAACACAAACTGGGCATTGTGGTCGCCCTTTTCGTTAAGTATGGTTACAATGCGGTGGTACCTCTCAGCCACCTTACCAACCTCTTTAACCATGTATTCGTTATTCTCGTAGCGCACAACGGCATTGGCACCTTCTTTTAAGGAGTCGGGGATAACTGAAGCCAGGTATGATCCCGCAGGCACTTTCTTATCCTGGGCAAAAGCATGGGTAGTAATGCCATAGGTTAATAGCAGCAATGCAAATATATATTTCAGCACTTTCATACTATGATTTTTTTAGAACGATCTGCTCATTCAGCATTTCGTACATGCGTTTATAAAACTCATGAAAATCCGGGTAGTCTTCTTTAAAAAACATCGATTTTTTTGCGTCGATAACGTAACGCACGGCTATCGTGCCATTCTGCTCAGCAATTATCAGCCTAAAAGTAATGCTGGCATCGGGCATAGCCATACTCGCACTTTTTGGCAGCGATTCTATTTTATATCCCGCCGGTATTTTATAGGCACCAACCAGCGTGAAACCGTTGCGATAACCAAAATCGATATCGGTAAGGCGGTTCACGCTTAAAAATGGACTTGTCCTGGCGGCACCCAACACATTGGGATTAAAGTAGATATAGTTATCGTCAGATCCGGTAAGATCCAGGGCAAAATCCAAAGATTGTTTCAACGGTAACGTATCAACATCCATATCTTCCATCTTAATATTCGAGATCTTCATGCTGTTGTTATCATCCCTCAAATAGTCTATATATTTCTTCTCCCCGTCTGTTTTGTACTTTTCAACGGCATTTACTTTTTTATAGCCATAGTATACTAGGCTGGCCGTACCCGATATTTTGCTATCGGGTTTTATCTCTGCATTAACCAAAACAAAATGTCTAACCGCCTTTTGGTTTTGCAGAAAGGTCATTTCGTAGCTGTTGGCATCTTTATTCAGTGCCAGCCCGAATGTGTTGAGGAGGTTAGATGGGATCTGGTTGTACAGGTTGTACTTATTAGTGGCATCAAGCACATAAGATTTTGCGCTGTCTACCGGTATATACGCCACCAGGCTATTGAATTTATAGGAGTTAGGATAGCCTGGGTTTACCTTCCCGTTACCACGGGTGCTTACAATCATCGGGTACACTTTCACGCCTGCTTTTTTCAGCAAATGGCAAACCATCATATTAATCTCGCCGGAGCCTCCGGTTTTTTTGTCCCATGCTTTGTTGATACCATCATCCGAAAATTTGTAATAGTGCTCATCCCATTTCATGGCGTTTTTAACCTCCGCGAATAGGTAGGCTATTTTCTCATCATCTGTTTTCATTGTTTTTGCTTTCGCGATGATCGCTTCCTCACCAGTTAGTTTTTTGCCAAGCTGGCCGCCCAAATAATCGTTTTCCATCAGATTTGTGCCCACCTTGGTCCAAGTATCAGAAAAGTTCTGCGAAGCGGCTCCCACGCCCCTGATGCTTAGCAATTGGAAAAGCAGGCGTTCACAGTTATCTTCTCGGGAGGTCATAAAAGGTTCATTGGGAATAGAAGGCACATTGGCAATGGCCCTTACCTGGGTACCGCCTGCATCCCCTTTATTTACCGCGTATGGCTGGTACCTGCTCTCCAGGTTTTTGTAATACAAAATATCCGGCACAGTGGTTTGCAGCTCGCTGTAACGGTTTGGCAGGTGGCTTTGAAAATACCAGTCGGGGAAATCGCCCACATTGGCTGAGGTAAGATTATACTTAAACTCTAATACCGATCCTGCTTGTACATTAGGAAAAGAAAACACCATTGCCGAGCGGAATTTATCTATCGCCTCCGTAAAAATCTGCTTCTTATCAACTTTTACAATCTCAACGTTGCCGTTGTTAAGGTTAATGGTTTGGGCCTGTAGCCCACTGATATATTCCTCACGGTTTGCGCTGTAATATTCTATGCGGATATTGGCTTCATCTTTGGCGTTGGTATTAAAGATCTTTATTCGCTTGTGCCTGTTGTAGATAATGTTGTACTGTTGGTCGAAAAACACATCTCCTTTATCAAATAAGATCATGGCGTTTGCATCTTTCTCAAAATCACAGGATTTTAGCTCGAGGTCGGCTTTATCTATTTTGCCGAATGCTTGGGTTGTTGGAGTGGTTTGCGCTTTAACAGTTAAGGTAATTGCACAAGCCAGGATGAGTGTAAAGGTTTTGGTCATATAGCTATTAGGTTAGGCCACACGAATATAATATATACAGCGCGGATTCAATAATATTCGGAACACCTTTGTAATTATAAGATAGAAAAACAACCGTTTTTAGCTGGTAAAACCAGCTTGCCCTTACAGGTGCCAATTGGCATTTCTAACGTTACAGTTATCAGGATTTTTTCAATACGATCTGCCCATTCAGGAATTCGTACATCTTTTTGTTAAAGTCGTAAAATTCGGCATAATTAGCGCGGCTATACACTGCGTTCTTAAAATCGATACTATAGCGTATAACAATATTTACTCCCTCATTAGACACCGCCCTTTTGAATACAATACTATTATCAGGCATCGCCATATTCACGGGCTTGGGTAAAGCATCTACTTTATAGTTAGCAGGTATGGTAAAAGTACCGCTGATAAGATAATTGTTATGATAGCCAAATTCTATATCTGTAGCCCTGCCTTCGCTTAAGAACGGATTGGTACGTAACGAGGTAAAAAGATTTGCATTAAAATAAATATAGTTATCATCAGACCCGGTTAATTCCTGCGTAAAATCAATATTTTGTTTAAGCGGGAGTGTATCAACTTCCGCGTTATCAAACTTGAGCGATGTAACCTTTAAATTGTTACTATTATCTGTCAGGAATTCAATATACTTTTTTTCGCCGTCGGTTTTAAAACGGCTTAAGCTGCTGATACGGTTGTAACTAAAACTGTTTATTTGCGCCGTCCCCTGCATTTTGCCCGTAGGCTTAATCTCCGCGTTTATTAAAGTCACCTGCCTTACCGGCTCTTCTTTTTTAAGCAGTACCAAGTCAAAAATACCTTTATCCTTATCTATGTATAACCCTTGAGAATTTAATAGCGAAGCGGGGGTTTCTTTATAAATATTAAACTTATCAGTTGCATCCAACACAAAGGTTTTATCGCCAAGTTCGGCATAAACAACAGCTTTATTAAATTGATACAAAAAAGGGTAATAAGACGAAACCTTACCATGATTGCGGGAGCTTACTACCATTGGGTAAACCGGCACTCCTGCTTTTTTTAACAAGTGATATAAAATGAGGTTAATTTCTGCCGCGTTGCCGGTTTTTTTCTCCCAAGCTTTAACTGTACCTTCGTTTGTATACCAGCTATTGGAGCCGTTCCATTTCATGGCATCTTTAACTATGCTAAAAATATAAGCTATCTTCTCCTCATTGGTTTTATAACCGGCCGCTTTGGCTATTATAGCTTCTTCATCCTCAAGCTTCCGTTTCAACTGCATACCAAAATCGCTATCATCGGCCAGTACGCCACCAACCTTTGGCCAGGAATCTGTAAACTTTTTAATAACGCCGCCAACTGGCTGCATAGACACTAACTGGTAAGTAAGCGATTGCAAGTTATCAACAAATGATGACATGTATGGCTCATCGGGCAATGAGCGTATATTAGCAATCGCCTTCGTTGTTTTTTGCATCTTGTAAGTAACACCATTAGCAGTACGGGCATCACTTTCTTCACTATTTTTGATAAAGGGTTGGGTGACATTTGTTTTGAGGCTGAAATAAAGCTGCTCGGGTATTATAGTAGTAAGCTCGCTATACCTCGACGGTATTTTATCCTGAAAATACCAATCGGGAAAATTGGCGATTGAGTTGGTATTTAATACATATTTATACTCGATTACCGAACCTGCTTTTACATTTGGCAGGCTAAATACCAAAGCCGACCTGCTTTTGTCAACCAACTCGGTATAAATAAGTTTTTTATCTATTTTAGTTATTTCTGGTTTACCGTCAACCAAATTAATGGTTTGCGCTTGCACACCATTAATATACTCCACATGCCCGCCGCTAAAGTACTCCAACCTTACGTTCGCCTGGTTTTTACCTTTATCATTAAATATCTTAATTCGCACGTGCCGTTCCATCGAAAGGTCGAAATTACTATCATAGCTTATTTCACCTTTATTAAACAAAACCATGGCATTGGCATCCATCTCAAAATCACATGATTTCAGTTCGAGGTCGGCTTTATCTATTTTGCCGAATGTTTGGGTTGTTGGAATGGTTTGCGCTTTAACAGTTAAGGTAATTGCACAAGCAAGGATGAGTGTAAAGGTTTTGGTCATATAGCTAATTAGGTTAGGCCACACGAATATAGCACCCGGTTTTGATATTTCACATTACCGCCAAATTTTTTAATTAAAAATAAAATAAACTCTCGCCGCTTTTACCTGTCATAAGTACATGATCAGCAGTGTAAAACACATCCGGCATTTATATGCGCGGGCGGGCTTCGGTATCCGCTTTGAGGAGTTGAAGCAAGTAGAAAACTTATCTGTTAAGCAGGCAGTAGCCGGATTGTTTAAAGCATCAGAGAACATTATCCCTGTCGATATCATAGCAGCGAACATCAGTTATAAGGATTTTCTGCTGGCAAACGAAGGCACTAAAAAGATGTTTCTGCAGGAGCAGCGCCAGCAAGAGAAGGCTCTTAATATCGACTGGATAAATAAAATGAGCACCAGAAATACTCCGCTCCGGGAAAAAATGACCTTGTTTTGGCATAATCACTTCGCTTGCCGCACCCAAAATGCCTGGCATGCACAGCAATTAAACAATATACAGCGGAACAACGCTGTAGGCAATTTTAAAACGCTGCTGTTGGAGGTATCTAAAGCCCCGGCTATGCTGCAATTTTTAAATAACCAGCAAAACCAAAAAAACCACCCAAACGAAAACTTCGCACGTGAGCTGATGGAGCTTTTTACCATTGGCCGTGGCAACTACACCGAACAGGATGTAAAAGAATCGGCAAGGGCTTTTACAGGCTGGAGCTTTAATAAGCAAGGCAGTTTTATTGCCCGGCCCGCATTGCACGATACCGGGCCTAAAACTTTTTTAGGCAATACCGGCAACTTTAACGGAGAGGACATCATCGATATGTTGCTTACCAAAAAAGAGACGGCGCGCTTCATCTGCACTAAGTTATACAAATACTTTGTGAACGAGGCACCCGATGACTTGCATATAAGCGCAATGGCAGATGTGTTTTACAGCAACAATTACGAGCTTAAACCATTGTTGGAATTTGTTTTTACTGCCGATTGGTTTTATGCTGATAAAAACATAGGCAACCTGATAAAAGCCCCTGTTGAATTTATTGTGGGGCTTAATAGCCAGTTTTACATCACCTACCAAAACCCTGATGTAGTTTTGCAATTTGAGCGCGCCTTGGGGCAGGTGCTGTTTTATCCGCCAAACGTGGCCGGCTGGCCTGGTGGCAGGAATTGGATAGACAGCTCCTCGCTGATGTATCGGATCAAGATCCCATCAACCGTATTAAACGGTGGGGTAATTGAATTTAGCGGCAAGGTTGACCCGGAGGACGAGGCTTTTATAGCCACCACCCGCAAACAAAAAGAGGCGGTAACTACCAAGGTGCAGGCCCAGGCCGATTGGGATAAGTTTTTAAACAGCATTCCCAAGGGCACCGGCAAAACTACTATCGCACAAACCATACTGGCCACCAGTATTAGCAGCAACATTACCGAGATCATCAATAAAACTACTGATATAAAAACTTTGGTGATAGAACTGGCATCAACACCAGAATATCAGCTTTGCTGAGGAAATAGGGAATTAGGGCGTTTAAAAAACAACAATCGCTAATTCACTAACTTATTTAATTCACTAATTAAACAGATTATGAAGAGGCGGGATTTTTTAAGGAACACAACGTTGGCTTCGGGTGCATTACTAATCCCGTCGTTTTTAAAACCATTGGAAGCAATAGCCATGGGCGATATGTCGGGCTATAAAAACCTGGTTATTATACAGCTATCTGGCGGGAACGACGGATTGAACACCATTGTGCCTTTTGGAAATGACATCTACTATCAAAAACGTAAAACCATTGCCATACAACAGCCGGATATTATAAAGCTCACCGATGCGCAGGGGCTTAATCCCAACCTATCGGCATTAAAAGAAATTTACGACCAGGGCTGGATGAGTATCATCAATTCGGTAGGATACCCTAACCCGGACAGGTCGCACTTCCGCTCCATGGATATATGGCAAACAGGTAGCGATGCAAACCAATTTTTAACCACCGGTTGGATCGGGCGTTATCTCGATTCGAACTGCAGCACCTGTACAGACCCATACACTGCTATTGAAGTGGACGACACACTATCATTGGCTATGAAGGGTGCTAAAATGAAAGGGATTGCTGTAGAAAACCCGGCTAAATTATACCAAGCCACGCGCGACCCTTTTTTTAAACAACTGGTACATCAGCATAATAGCGCCAACCTTAACGAGGATAATTTAGGCTACCTGTATAAAACCATGATAGAGACCTACTCCTCGGCAGATTATATACAGCAAACATCAAAAACGTATAATACCACCGCCTTATACCCGCAAACAGCATTCGCCAACCAGCTAAAAAGCGTTGCAAAATTCATTAACGCCGGTTTAAAAACAAGGGTATATTATGTATCACTCAGTGGGTTTGATACCCATACCGGCCAGCAAAATCAGCAGGGCAGGCAATTAAAAACTTATGGCGATGCAGTCGCTGCCTTTGTAAAAGATTTGAAGCAAGCCGATAAACTGGATGATACGCTGGTGATGGCCTTCTCGGAGTTTGGCCGCCGAGTGGAGCAAAACGCCAGCGACGGTACAGACCACGGCACCGCCAATAACATAATGATTTTTGGCGGCAAGCTTAAAAAGCAAGGCATTTATAACAACGCGCCAAACTTGGCCCAGTTAGACAATGGCGACCTGAAATATGAGGTAGATTTTAGGGACGTTTATGCCACCCTGCTTGACAAATGGCTCAACGTGAACAACAGCCATGTATTGAACAGGAATTTTGCAGGGTTAAATTTTGTATAGCCAATCGTTGTCACCACAGGCACATCTCTTCGCATTGAAACCCCTTGCCGGAACAGATTTTCACTTAAAAATCATTCCTGTAAGTACTTTTCATTAATTAGCGCTATTGTTGTATTTTACATAAAAATATACTGCCGCTAAAAGCCCCTGCCATTAATGGAGAATATTTACAAAATTATCCTTGAAGAAACCCTTGCCGGGTATTGGGATTACCACGTCAGAGAAAATACGGTTGTGCTTAGCCCAGCATTTAAGGCCATTTTCGGTTACCAGGATCATGAGCTGGCAAATTCTACAGATACCTGGGCTAAGCTCATTGTAGAAGAGGACCGCCCCCTTATGGATAAATGTGTAACTGAGCATTATTTAAGCCACGGCCGGAAACCTTATAATATTGACGTTAGATACAAGCATAAAAATGGCTCGATAGTTTGGACAAACACTACAGGCCGGGTAATAGAATGGGATGGGGATGAACCTTTGCGCATGGTGGGTTGCCATTCAGATATAACCAAAAAAAAGAAGACCGAACTAAGCCTTAAGATAAGCGAGGAAACATTCAGGAATGCCTTCCAGTACTCTTCAATAGGCATGGTGCTGGTTTCTACCGATGGCCTGTTCCTTAAAGTAAACGGCAGCATCTGCGCCATGCTGGGTTATACCGCCGATGAGCTGATCACCAAAACTTTCCAGGAGATAACCCACCCCGACGACCTGGAGGCCGACCTTAGCTTATTGCAAAAAACGCTTAACAATGAGATTAAGAACTACCAGATGGAAAAACGCTATTTTACCAAAAGCGGAAAAACTATCTGGGTAGTGTTAAATGTATCGTTAGTGCGGGACGAGGACGACGACCCGCTTTACTTTGTATCGCAGATAAAAGATATTACGGAACGTAGAAAAGCGGAACAGGCCCTGCGAGAAAGTGAGCGCCGCTGGGCATTCGCGTCGGAAGGATCGGGCGGGGGGCTGTGGGATTGGGATATAAAAAACGGCACCATCTACCATTCTCAGCAATGCTTGCGTATGATAGGCATGGAGAACGAGGATTTTGGCAATAAGCTTGGCGATTGGACAAGCCGCGTACATCCGGAAGACCGCGCGAACTATATAGCTGACATCAAAGCACATTTAAGTGGCCAAAAGGAAATGTACGCAAACCAACACCGTGTTTTATGTAAAGACAATACCTACAAATGGGTACTTGATAGAGGCAAGGTAATGGAATACGACATCGAAAATAAGCCTGTCCGTATCATAGGCACCCATACCGATATCACCGAGCAAAAGAATAAAGAAGCGCAGCTGCGCGAAACGCTTGATATGGTCAGCGGCCAAAATAATCGACTGCTGAATTTCGCCTACATTGTATCGCATAACCTGCGTACGCATTCCAGCAATTTTAAAATGATAATGGATGTCCTGAGCGACCCGAATACCGACGAGGAAGAAAAAGTAGAGCTATCCGGCCATTTGGTAAAAGTATCTGAGCAGTTGAATGATACTATTGCGAATTTAAACGAGGTGGTTTCTATACAAACCAACATAGACATCCACACAGCCGAAGTGAATCTATACGGTTATGCGGAAAAAGCGATAGAACTATTAAGCAATGATATTGCTATGTGGAAGGTGGAAATAGATAACCGCATCCCAAAAGACCGCTCGCTGGTTTATAGCCCGGCCTATATGGAAAGCATTATGCTTAATTTATTGAGCAATGGCATCAAGTACCGCTCTTTAACCAATCCTCCCAAAATAACCATCGAGTATTTCGAGGAGCAAACCGGCAGGCAGGGTTTTATCGTAGCCGATAATGGCATCGGCATCGACCTTAAGAAAAACGGAGATCAATTATTCGGCATGTACAAAACCTTCCACGGCAACAGGGATGCCAGGGGTATGGGGCTCTTTATTACCAAGAACCAGGTAGAATCTTTCGGAGGCAAAATAGAAGTGAGCAGCGAATTGGGTAAAGGGACAACTTTTAAAGTTTACCTTAACTAATCAGTCAAACGCGCTAAAATGTCCTCGGCAGATAATTTCTCCTGCACACCGCTTTCCATGTTCTTAAAGGCAAGTAAACCACTTTGCATTTCGTCGCTGCCTATTAACACGGCATAGGAGATCTGCTTGTTATTGGCGTAATCCATTTGCTTCTTAACCTTAGCACCTGCAGGATACAATTCGGCACTTACGTTGCTATCGCGAAGTTTTTGCAGTAAGGGCAAAGCGTAAATTTCGGCCTGGGTATCAAAGGCTATAATAAGCACCTGGGTACTTTGCTCTGCAGATGCAGGGAAAAGATTTAGTTCTTCCAACACATCATAAATACGATCGGCACCGAAAGAGATGCCCGCCCCGGTTAAACCTTTTAAACCGAACATGCCGGTAAGGTCGTCGTAACGGCCGCCACCACCAATACTGCCCATGGCAACTTCGTTGGTCTTCACCTCAAAGATAGCGCCGGTGTAATAATTAAGTCCACGGGCAAGGGTGATGTCTAATTCCAACACCGCCTTTTTAAGAGGCGTATATTTTAAATAGTTAAATACAGTTTCTAATTCTTCGCAACCTTGTAAACCTATTTCCGAAGTTTTCAAAGCTTCGCGGAGTTTTCGCAATTTCTCCTCGTTGCTGCCTTCCAGCAAAATAACGGGCTTTAATTTATCAATATCCGCATCTGTAAAACCGCGCTCTAAAAGCTCCCTTATAACGCCATCAAGGCCTATTTTGTCCAGCTTATCAATGGCTACAGTAAGATCAACAATACTATCATATTTATCTATAACTTGTGCTATTCCTGATAGTATTTTTCTATTATTTATTTTTATAGTGAAATCTTGCAGGCCTAACAAGCTCAAAGCCTCATCATAAATCATCACAAACTCAGCTTCGTTTAATAAAGAAGCGGAGCCGACCACGTCCGCATCGCATTGGTAAAATTCACGGTAACGTCCCTTCTGCGGCCTGTCGGCACGCCAAACCGGCTGCACCTGGAAGCGTTTGAACGGGAAGGTGATTTCGTTTTGGTGCTGCACTACGTAACGAGCAAAAGGCACGGTGAGATCGTAGCGGAGGGCTTTTTCGGAAATGGAACTGGTAATGCTTGCTGGAGAAAGTTGTTTATTAATGAATTTTTCAAATTTTATAACAGTTCGCAATCTATAGTAACTATTAACAGCCCGAATAAAGTCTGTTTTGACTGTATCTTCTTTATATTGAGTATTCTTTATTGAACGATAATGTTCAAGGCGATTCTTTACATTATTCTTTTTGAGGCTATCATTCCTTGAGAAAAGGTATTTAACAAACGCTTCCTTAATAGATTCAACAAACTCCTGCTTTTTTATCTCCGCTAATAAAATATCCGAATGGAAATTCATAAACAAATTAGATTTAATCTGTTTTATGCGCCCCTCGAATACGGTATCATCCATATTTAAAAAACTTACTGCTAATTCAGCGGCAATACTTTTAAACAATTCAATAAAGTCCTCGTCAATCCGAGTGCTATTTACCGATTTAATTAAGTCTTTAATTAGTTTAGAAGTATAATCTCCAGAATCAATAATTTTAAATATCAACTTATCCCCCTCGTCACCATACTTCCCGGTAAGGGTGCTCAGGTTCTCCATCGTTGGCGTTTCTATTTGCTGGTAGCCATACTTGCGGAACACGCCCTTAATGGTATCAAAAATAAAATTACGCTTTGCCATTTCGGCCGGAGAAAAATCGCGGGTACCCTTGGGTACAGATGGTTTGATGGATGCCATGGCGCAAAGGTACAAAAAACAAACTTTGTGCCGTACGAAGCCTCACCTAAATCCCCTCCAAAGGAAAAGGCTTTCTTGTCCCTATGCATAACCTACCTCGCCATTGGAAAGGGCTGGGCGGCTACAAAAACAAAGCCCCCTGCTTTTGGCAAGGGGCTTTGTAAAACTATTAACTGATCTCTATTATTAATCTTATTGTGCTGCGCGGGCCTGATTTTTCATTTGCTCGTTGGCAACAATTACAATCTCTACACGGCGATTTTGTGAGCGGCCGTCAACGGTAGTGTTATCTGCAATCGGCTCAATTTCGCCTTTACCCGAAGTAGACAACCTGGAGTTGGCAACATTACCGGCCGCGATGAATGCTTTCACGGCTTCTGCCCTGCGGATAGAAAGATCCATGTTGTGAGCGTCGGACCCGGTGTTGTCGGTATGGCCAACAATTAAAATATTTGTTTGCGGGTTGTTTGCCAACGATGCAGAAAGATTTTGCAGATTGGTACGTGCGGCAGCTTTAAGTGCAGATTGATCGGTATCAAATAAAATACCCGAATCGAATTTCACCAAAATACCCTCGCCTTCGCGGATAACGGTAGCACCCGGTACGGTTTGTTTAATTTCGGCTGCTTGCCTGTCCATATTACGGCCAATAAAAGCACCTGCTGTACCACCAACGGCACCGCCTATAATAGCTCCTAATGCAGTATTACCCGCTGCTTTACCAATTATTGCACCAATGGTACCGCCGGCACCTGCGCCAATAGCTGCGCCTTTTTGTGTTTTGGTAAGTGAATTACAGCCAGCGCCCAAAACGCCTAACGTAGCTAATGCAATACTGAACGTAGCTATCTTTAATTTTAAAGTCTTCATGTTGTTTAGTTGATGTGTTATATACCAGAACCGTTGCAAAGTGAATGCCAAATTATACAGTTTTTGGTTAATAACCGACAACCATCACCAAGGGTAATAAATGATAGTGTAACAACATTTTTTTAATGTTTAGGAAAACAAAAGTAAAAAAATAGCAGAAACGGCAACTGCCATATTTAACGACTGACTGCATTTTAGTACAAAATTGGCGCAATACTATTGCTTTACCAATTTTGCAGGTATAATGAGGGTAAAGGTACTGCCCACACTCTGTTCGGAGCGCACCTGTATTTCTATATCGTGAAAGGCGGCTATAGATTTTACAATAGGCAACCCCAGGCCAAAGCTATCCTGTTTAAGCGATTGTTTTATTTTTTTAAACCGGTTAAAAATATACGGTAGCTCGTCGGCAGCAATGCCAATGCCGGTATCGTTTATATTGATGGTGTAATAATTCTTCACTCGCTCCCCCGTGATAATGATCGTACCATCAGGTTTATTGTATTTGATAGCATTGTTCACCAGGTTAAACAGCAGGTTGAACAGCAAAAACTTGTTTACATTGTTCAAGGTTACCTCCTGTGAGAGCGCCAGCGCGTACCCAATATTTTTCTCCTGTAGGCGAATGGAGATCTCTTCATACAGATCCTGAAGCATATAAGTAAGCGAGATCTCATCTTCCTTTAAAAACTGTTCGTTCTCTATCTGGGATATCAGCAGCAAGGTTTTGGTAATGCTTTTTAGCCTGTTGAGTATCTTCTGCATCTCCAGCATACGCACTTTCATCTCATCGCCAATATCTTCCTGCTCAAACATGTTCTCAATCTTCGATTGAAGGATAGATATCGGTGTCATCAATTCGTGCGAGGCGTTGGAGATAAACTCACGTTCCTTTTGAAAAGCGTTCTCAATGGTCCCGATCATTTTATGGATGCTCAGATCGAGGTGCTGAAAATCAGACGTGCTGGTTTTAACCTGCGTGTAAGATGTAAAACTCGGGAACTTTGCACCGACCAGCTTGGTGCGAATAATGCGGCTTAGTGGCGCGAGAATATAGTTGGAGTACACCTGATCGGCAATGATGGTTAACAATATCATCCCCAACAATATCAGGAAGGCGATATTCTGTAAAGGCCCGGTGGTATCATCAATGGTTTCGGTGCTTTTCCCAATCTCCAACAGGTAATTTTTATTATCAACCGTAAAGGTGTGGCTAAGTATGCGATAGCCAATAGTATCGCGCTCCACAAGACGGGGTTCATTTTGGATGGTATCGGCATAGTAATCGGGTTCAACTTCGTCCAAACTAATGTATTCCTCCTTTAGCGGGAGGTAACTGCCGTAGCTCTGGCCATCCTCAATGTAAGTTTTTATCCCTCTATCCTTAACAATTTGCAAAAGCTTGTCCTTTTGTTTTATCAGGCGGCTATCGGTGTAATTGCGGTTAATGTTTTCGATAATAGAGGGCAGCAACAGCACAAAAAGGGTTACAATAACCAATTTTGATATGGCATTAAACAGCGTAAGTTTGGTTTTAAGTTTCAATACTTAAACGTTTGTTTTTATCCGGTAACCCAGTCCCCGCACGGTTTCCAACCACTCGGTAGCGGCAAAAACGCTTAGCTTTTTGCGTATGTTTTTGATGTGAGCGTCAATAAAGTTAGAGTCGTAATCGTCGTTCACCACGCTGCCCCAAATATGCTCGCTTAATTGCGCCCTGGTTAAGGTGCGGTTTTTATGCAAAATGAGGTACGCTATGAGATCGAACTCCTTTTTGGTTATCGTACTAACGGTGTTACTCAAATGCGTGATGGTACGGTCCGTTAGGTTCACCAGGAAGCCATCCAGGTCTACCGTTTGGTTTACCAAGCCAAATTTGCGGCGGGTAATCGCCTGCATACGGCTTTGCAACTCCAGCAACGAGAATGGTTTTGCAAGGTAATCATCGGCGCCAAGGTCCAGCCCCTTTATACGATCGTTAACCTCCGCGCGGGCGGTAAGAATGATACAGGCCGCTTCGGGGCGACTCTTTTTTGCCTCCTTTAACAAGTCGAGTCCTTCATAATCGGGCAGGCCGAGGTCTATCAGGATAAAATCATAAAGGTTTACCGCTATTTTTTCGGATGCAGATGTACCGTTAAAACATACCTCGCAGATGTAGTTGTTTTTTGACAAAAACAACTCCACTTCGTAGGCAAGCGCCTTTTCATCTTCTATAATTAAAACATTCATCAGGCATCAATAAAAAACGTAATAAAATGTTAAGTTATAAAAAGATTCGCGCCGGTTAAGCAGCGCGCCTTCCACATTCACCGGGATAGAATACCGGTACGAAAACTCTAAAGTATAATGTGGCCTGTTATAGGATATAGGCACTTTAAAGCTGTAATTAAGCATAGTAAACTTAGCATTTGCCCTCGCCCCAACCCCGTTTTCGTTTCGGATATAAATATTATTTGCTTCCAGCCGGTATTTATGGTCGATAGAGTAGCGCTGCACAAAGTTTTGCGTGCCCAAAATAAAATTAAAAGATGGGTTTATAGACAGGTAATCCTGATCGTCAAAAATACCCCAACTGCTTTCCCAATATTTAGAATTGCTGATGGTGGCAAATACATCGTACGATTTGCCAAAAAGGTAGTCGCCTATGACGCTGGTTTTAAACGGACCCCAATCGTACGAGTTTTTAAAGTTGATATCATTAGATGATGCCGATTTAATGATCTCCGATTCGTTATTAAAAATAAACCGGGTGTAACTGATGGTGCCGGTAAACTTTTTGGAGACCCGGTAATAATACCCGCCGCCCACGTCAATTTCGTCTACCACAGGCTTATAGCCCAACACTTTTAATGCAGAACCATATATAAAAAAGCCCGATTGATAGTTTATCACCAGGTCGGCCGCCATAAAGGGATATTTGGTTGGGCCGGTACGCCCAAAAAAAAGCGCGTCGCTACCGTAATTTATGCCTGCGGAAAGGGAGTTCTTTTTTACAACAGCGGCCGTTGTATCGGCAGGAGTTTTGGTAACCGTATCTGTATCGGCAGCCAAACGGGTTTGCAAGGCTGCAATAAGCAAAGGTTTTGCCACTGCAGCGCTCAACGCGTTACAACTCACTAAAAGAACCAATATGCCGAAGTATCTCATTAATAATGCTGTAAACTTAATACTAATTATTATTTCTTCTTGGTATCTCAGGCGGTCGCTCCATACCATCTGGCCGGCGCTGCCGCTTAGTTTTAGCTTTGGGCTTGCCTGTTGCCGGGTCAATCTCCTCCACTTTTTCGGGCTTGGGCTGTTTTTTTGCTTTAGCTACTTCTTTAATTTTCTTTTTGTCCTCCTCCTGCTGACGCTGCCTGGCCTTAGCGGTGGTATCCTTTTGTAACGCAGGGGTAACACCTATACGTATAGTAAAGCCAGTAAAAGTTTTATGATTAATAGTGTTGGTGCTTGCGGATAAAAGGCGTGGTGCGGATATCATTAAGAGTACAATATACAAAAACCACTTTATCATTTCAGGAGGCAAACAAAAGCTTTATTACCTATGCAACAAAAGCTAAACGCCAATGCATGCATCAGTAAATAATTGGGGGTAAAAATTTTCTTATAAAGGCTTGGTTATAATATTGGTAAATATATAAATAGCGATATAAGCAGCCAAGTGCCTATACCGTTAATTTGATATCTTTTGATGTGTAAACGCGGGCGTGGTCGTCAACAATAATGCAGGCCATTTGGTTTAGTTTGTTTATTAAATACAAGCCTGCGTTTATGCCCATTGCTATAATAGGCGTTGCCATAGCATCGGCCAGTTCTGCGCCGGGGGTTATAATGCTTACGCTCTTAATTTTGCTAACCGGGAAACCGCTCTCCGGGTTTATACTGCCGGCAGGTTTCGCACTGCTTACGACTGACATTTCTTCCGAATTGAAAGATGTAGCTATTGCCATGTTGCTGATGTTTACATCTGCGAAGGGCTGTGTCGCCTGTGAAGGGTCGGCAGCGCCAATGGTCCAGGGAGTATTATCGGGCTGCAGGCCCCAGCTCAGCAGATCGCCACCGGCGTTGATAACACCGCTGCTTACACCCTGCATCTGTAAAATATATTTTGCCCTATCGGCAGCATAGCCGCGGCTAATAGCGCCCAGGCCAATTCGCATACCTTTGTTCTTTAAAAACACGGTTTGCTTAGCAGCATCCAGCACTACGTTTTTATAATTTGTGAGGCTTAGCTTGCGTTTAGCCGCTTTAGTATCAGCAACAACTATTTGGGTTGCGGGATAGGTGATATCGAAAGTACCATGAGTAAGGTCAGAGATCTGCAGGGCTCTGTCAACAAGCTTAAAAATTTCGGCATCAACACGCACCGGCCTGATACCGGCGTTGCGGTTTATCTCGTTCAGTTTGCTGTCATCTGTAAAAGTGCTCAACAGTTTTTCAACACGATTGATCTCATTAACGGCTTCGCTTATACGTTCGTCTGCCCAGGCGGCATCATTAGCCACTAAACTTATCCCGAACCTATTACCCATTAAGCGGGCTTCGCGTGCGAAAACCGAATTATTACTTGTTAAACTTTTTACTGCCAGCATATGCATAAAGATTACGTACAGTTAAAATAAGTTACAGCGGATACAAAAATTATTGCCAGCACATAACTTAACACTGCTAAAATAACCGGGCATTATGAAATTGAGATGAAAAGGTTATAAAGTGATATTAAATTATTATTTTGCGGGGTACATATATATAAATATTTCAATATATGTAAAACAACCGATCAATTTGAACCATTAGCGCAGCTGACTACTGTGTACATCAATCCATGAAAAAACTCGCGCTTGTCGTTTTCCTGTTATTTTCGTTTGCACGTTTGCTGGCCCAAAGCAATAATAAATTAGAGCTTAATGGCCTGTATGGCCTAAGCACATTCACCGCTGAATTTTATAAAACACCAGGGCACATAGGTGGTGCCGAAGCAGCCTACCATTTTGATATGGGGAATAACAAAGCCCCATACATTCGCCTATTAAACGTACAGGCTATTGACGTGGTTGCCGGCTTCCGTAATTTTAACAACGTAAGTGTAATTGATAGTAATAACGTTGTAACCCAGCCTATAGGGCAAGTTTATTCGCTAATGGGGAGGTTAGAGTTCCCGATAATTAAAGCAGGTGGCACCCGTGTTGTTTTTGCGCCCGCACTGGGTTTTGCCTATGCAACGGGTACTTATTTTACCAATGGAAACCCGCTCATAGGCAGCCACATTAATTTATGTACGCAAGCGGGGTTGTTCATAACCACCCCTTTGAGCAACACCATAACGCTAAAGGGTGGGATAGATATTTTTCATTACTCCAACGGCGCCGTAAGGGTACCCAATAATGGGGTTAACACGGTGGAAACATCATTAGGCCTTATTAAAACTTTAAGTACACCCGGGCCGCAAACAAGCAGTAAGGCCTTCAGCACTTTTTATAAACATTCTTTTGAGCTTGGTTTTGATGTGGGCCGCCGTGGCATACAAAAAGCTGAGGGGGGGTTGTACAAAACTGGCTTTTCGGCAGCTTATAATTACCGGCTAAGCCCTGTATTGAGTTTAAAGGCAGGCGGCGATGCCGTGTATTACTTTACGCTCTATCATCCCGATAACGACCCCAAAACTAACTTGGAGCCTACTTACCAATATCATGGCACATCGTTCGATAGGTGGCGTTACGGGCTTAGCGTAGGTGCCGACCTCTGGCTGGGCCGGCTGGCTATTATGGCAAACTACGGGTATTACCTCCATTACAAAAGCACCACCAAAATTAACACCTACTGGACCCCCGGCGTAAAATATTACATGCTGCCGTGGATGGCTTTACAAGTGAAAGCTTACATCCACAACAGCGATTGTGATTACCTGGGTGGTGGCTTAATCTTCCGGGTGCATTAAGCAGCCGTACCTTCTTTCAACCTTTCGGCGTTCTCTGCAAATTGCAAAGCTTCCATAATTTCCTGCAGGTCGCCGTTCATTACGCCGGTAAGGTTGTATATGGTTAAGCCAATGCGGTGCTCGGTTAAACGCCCCTGTGGGTAGTTATAGGTACGTACTTTAGCCGAACGGTCACCGGTTGCTACCATGGTTTTACGCTTTTTAGAAGTTTCTTCCAGGTGCTTTTGCAGCTCCATTTCGTATACACGTGAGCGGAGTACACCCAGCGCTTTATCGTAGTTTTTTAGTTGCGATTTCTGATCCTGGCACTGCGCCACAATACCAGTAGGGATGTGCGTTAAACGAACCGCAGAGTAGGTAGTATTTACCGACTGGCCACCCGGGCCAGACGCGCAGAAAAGATCCTTACGGATATCGCTCACCTGCAAATCAATATCAAACTCATCCACTTCGGGCAATACCACTACCGAAGCAGCTGAAGTATGCACGCGGCCCTGGGTTTCGGTATCGGGCACACGTTGTACACGGTGCACGCCGCTTTCGTATTTAAAGTTACCGTAAGCGTCCTCGGCGTTTACGTTGAACACGATCTCTTTATAACCACCGGCAGTACCTTCGGTATAGTCGATCAGTTCGGTTTTCCAGCCACGGCGTTCACAATAGCGCATATACATGCGGTACATATCGCCTGCAAACAATGCAGCCTCATCGCCGCCGGTACCACCACGGATCTCGATAACGGCATTTTTAGAATCTTCCGGATCTTTCGGTATCAGCATCAAACGGATGCTCTCTTCCATCTCGTCCTGTTTGGTCAACAGCTCGTCCAATTCCATTTTAGCCATCTCGCGGAACTCATCGTCCTTTTCGGTAGACAAAATTTCTTTATTGGTGTCAATGTTGCTCATAATGTTTTTGTAAACATTATACTGATCCACAATTTTAGCAAGGTCTTTATACTCCTTATTCAATTGGGCAAAACGCTTCATGTCGCTCATAGCGTCAGGGCTGCTTAGTTCAGCTTCTACAGCTTTCCAGCGTTGGAATATCAATTCTAATTTCTCTAACATCTTATTTCGAAAATCAAGTGCAGTGCCAATTGGTTATGCCAGCCCCGCTTTTTATTACAAGCCTTTTTACCTTTGCTGCGCCCAGCCAAAAAGACTTTCCATTCCAATCGGGTTTGGTTTACGCAGTGCAGTGCAAAAAACATGCAAAAATACAGAAATAAAGGGATATAATTTATTCAGCGGATTGTAAATAGATATGACCGACCCCAAACCTCTCCAAAGAGCGATAACCCCATAAGAGACAGCGTATTCAATTTTATCGATCCTTCTATTAATCGCTTCAATTTTGCCATCTTTTACTACTCTTCAAACATTTTTTGTATGAGGCAAGGGTTAACAAAAGTTAACAAAAGTTAACACAATTTCAATATTAAGTTTTTAATAAACTGACAGTCAACATATTGAAAACATGTTGGGTTAACACATTTTTCGATAACAGTGTCACCATAAATGCTAAATCTTTTATTATGAAACCATAAAGAAATTTAACAAATTATCTCTACCTGGCCATTACACACCAAAGGAAAATTCACTTTTTAACTTCTCCAAAGAAGAGGACTACTGCATAAGGACCTCGCCGTTTAGGTGAGGTTCTCCTTAAAATATTTCAACTCCAGTGTATCCCCGTCGAAAACGGCATAGGTAAAATAGTTTATCCAGTCGCCAATGTTGATATACCTGCTTGTACCGGTGAGCGGTATATCCATTGGCTTGTGCCGGTGCCCGTAAACCATGTAATCGTAAAACTGGGTTTGTAAAACTTCGTTGGAGTAGATCTCAATCCACTCTTTGGGGTGCAGTTTTTCGTCGCTTATCCGGGCGTTAACCAGCTTGCTATTATGCGACCAGGCATTGGCAATTCCTATCCCCAAATTGGGGTGCAGCCTTGCAAAAAGCCACTGGCATAGCCTGCTGCGAAAAATCTTTTTCAGGAATTTGTATTTATTATCGCCGGGGCCTAAACCATCGCCGTGGTGCAGGTAAAACTTTTTCCCGGCACGCTCTATCACCAGTTCGTTGGGAATAATAGTGGCGTTGAGCTCGGTTACAAAATAGTCGAACATCCACATATCGTGGTTGCCTTTAAACAGGTACAGTTTTACGCCCGCATCGGTTAATTGTGCCAGTTTGCCCAAAAAACGCACATACCCTTTTGGCACCACCGTTTTGTACTCGAACCAAAAATCGAAAACATCACCCATCAGGAACAGTTCGGCAACATCATCTTTTATCATATCCAACCAGCGGATAATGCGATCTTCCCGTTCGCGGGAAGAAGCGTGCCCGCCCGCACCTAAATGAAAGTCGGAAGCGAAATAAAGATTTTTACCGGTTGGCATATAGCACCAAAAATACGGCAATATTCCAAAGCATCAAATCTCATTTAGTAGACCCTGGCGCTCAGCGGCGGCATGTTTTCTATCCGTTTAGCAAAATAAACATCCCAACTGTGCTGTTGCTGCTTATTGGTGCTATGCTCGGTATCGTCGTCGTAATCAATATTCAGCTGTTTGTATTTGGCATCTATCCGGTTAAAAATAGCCATGGCCTCGTTTTGGTAATTAGCAGAAAAGCGTGTACGGTTCACTTCGCGCAACACTTCCTGCTGCTCCAGGTAGGCTATGTTATAATGCCCTTGTTCGTGCTTTAATATATCGGCAAGCGATTGCTGCGAAGTAATGCGGGAGCGGTCTATCCATGACCGGTCGCTGTTCATATTCAGCCGGACGGTAAAATGGAGGCGGTATTCATCATCGCCACGCGATGCCTGGAAACGAAAATCGATAGTACAATTGGTATAAGCCACAACGCCACGATTGTTAAAACGTGGGGTACCCTGGAAATCACCCGCCGTTAATTGTCTGAATTGTTGCGCAAAAAGCGTAGAAGAAGCAAGCAGCAACAACACAGATACCGTGCCTGCACATAATAGTTTAAATCTCATTCAGAAGCCGTTAAGTAAATTTTTACTTTTTGACTTTATCTGGCTGTAAAAGGTTTAATGCCATCATTTCTTTCATGGTATGCTCCATTCCCGCGGTAGAACCGTCTAAGAAGATAACGTTGCCTTTAGAGTTTTCGGCGAAGTGTTTGATAGATTCTGTCCACATAGTGAAGAGGATAACCGAGGTATCCATATTGGCGCCCTGCATTTCCTTAGCGGCCATGGTCATACCCTTGGCCACTTCCTCGCGGAATAAGGCTATACCCTGCCCCCGCAGCTGTGCCGCCTGGCGCTCGGCCTCGGCAGAAATTTTGATGGCGTTACCGTCTGCTTCAGCAGCTTTTGTTTTTGTAATGAGTAATGCCTGGCCCTCGTTTTCCGCAGCCGCTTTCAGGTTGTTTGATGCAACCACCTGGCTCATGGATTTCATGATCACTTCGTCAAAGGTGATATCATTCAGCTGCAGATCCTGCAGGTGGTAGCCCCAGCCTTCCAGTACGGTATCCAGTTGTTCTTTTACGTGCTCAACAATATCACGGCGCAGGATCAGCACTTCGCTTTGGCGTTTGGTGGCTACAAAGGCACGGATAGAGCCCTCTACGGTGCGGATCAAAGCCTGCATCAGGTTACGCTCGTCTACAAATTTAAAGGCCACGTTCTTGATGGCTTCTTCCGATTGATCGAGCACCGAGTAAAGCAGCATGGCTTTAAAATACACGTTCGCCTGGTCGAAGGTAACCGCCTGGAACTCCAGCTCCACCGAACGGTTCTGGATGGATATTTTAGAATATATATTTTCGATGAAAGGGATCTTAAAATTTAAGCCCGGCGTTAATATGCGGCGGTATTTGCCGAAAATGGTTATCACTGCGATGGTTCCCTGCTTTACGGTAACGAAGGAGGATACCACCACGATAAAGATGAAGAAAATGATTACATAAAAGACAATTGACGATGCTTCCATTTGGCGCTTATAATTTGAATAAATATAGACTTATTTATTTGAGGCGCAAGATGAAAATAATTCCGTTATCTTGGAATCGCGATTAACGCCAAATAATATGGAATGCAAGCATGATCATCATACAGATGAAGTCCGGAAAAATGCAGAGGCAAATATTGAAAAATACGGGTGCCATCTTGTATTGATTGAAAGGGGCGATTACTTACCGGCATTCGTTTATTCGATAGGGTTGCATCAAAACTTTAATCATCCCGAAATCATCTGCTTCGACCTCAAATCCGAGTTGATGTCAGGTATGATCAACCACGCCTGTGACCTGATCAAACAAGGCGAAAAATTAGTTCCCGGAAAATCATACAGCGACTTTTTGGAAGGCCATAACATCCAATTCCTCCCTGTTGATAAAGAGTTTTATCCGGATTACCTGGGTTATGCCAATTGGTATTATGGTAACGATTTCAATTTCCCTGCGCTACAAATGGTTTACCCTGACTTGCAGGGATTTTTTCCATGGGAGAATAGCTTTGACTCCGATTGGAAATTCAGGCAGCCATTGCTTGATCGGAATACTGATTTTAAGTTTAAAGAAGAGCGAAATGTATGCGTATACACTACAAAGCAGGCACTTGAAGGTGACCCGATACTTTACGCTTACCATAATACGGATGGTGCCTGACAATTTCATACAAGCGACAGCCCCAACCTTGCAGACGCAAAATTGGTTTCGCTTGAGGAAATGACGAAACTGGACCCAACTCTTAATGAAATTCATCATTTAGAATATGGATGGCGCGCCTGGAGAAACAGCCTGATGACTGGGAATATGAACAAGACGATATAGAGGAAGAACCAATTGAAGAACCGGAAATCATAAACAAACCAGTCTCTGCTATTAAAAAAATGACAAATTGGTTTAAATCCAGGTAACGCGGGAGACGCAAAATATTGCGTCTCTACGAAGAAAATTAACCTTACTCCGCCACCCAAACCGCATCTACAAACCAACCCTTGCTATCCAGCAACTGGGTAAGCGGTTTAAAGCCTGTAGACCTTGCCATATTATCCACTTGCTGCAAAGTGAACTTTTGGGAGATCTCCATATCGATGTACTCATCCTTGGCGAAGGAGATATTCTCCGTTCCGTTTATTTTAACCTGCTGGTTTTGCAGGCTGATGAGATAACTTTTACAGGCACCGGTCTCGGGGTTGTAAGTAGGGTAATGATCGAATTGGTTTACCTCAAAATCGGCATCCAGTTCACGGTTAATACGCTGAAGCAGGTTAAGGTTAAAGCGGCGGGTAATGCCTTCCTTATCGTTATAAGCAGCCAGCACCGTTTTAGGATTCTTTTTCAGGTCGACACCTATCAGTACCATATCGCCGGGCGATAAATGCTGACGTAGCACGCGGCAAAACCCTTCGGCTTCGGCAACTGCCATGTTGCCAATATTAGAACCAAGAAACATCACCACTTTGCGTTTAGTGGATATAGACGCGGCCTTTGTCAGCATCTCAAAATACTCTCCCTGCAAACCGTTTATTTTTATGCCCGGCAAAGTAACCGGCAGGGTAATGTTGAGATAGGATATTACATTCCCCGAAATATCAATCGGCAAATAAGTAAAATCGGCCTTTTCATCAATAAGATATTTTAAAAGGTAGCTTGATTTTGTGGCATCTCCGGCACCTAATTCTATCAGATCGAACGCGTCGCCGCCTGCAATAATCGACTTGGCAAGTTCCGCGGTTTTTTGGGTAAAGATCTCCAGTTCGCAATTGGTTGGATAATATTCCCCGCAATTCATCAGCTCCTGAAAAAGCTTATCGCCAATGGCATCGTAAAAGTATTTCGAGTCGAGGCGCTTTGGTTCCGAGCGCAGCCCTTTTAAAACATCTTTATAGAATTGCGTGACCGTTACATCGGTTTGTTTAGCAGATGGCTGTTGGCAGGTGGTGGTGTTTTCCATATTGGTAGATGGTGATGTTATTATTTTGCAAGGCGTATGCCTGTAAATTGCCAGCGTAATTCCGGCTGAAAAAAGTTTCGGTAAGTAATGCGGCTATGGTTTGGCGAAGTAACCTCTGATGCACCCCTTAAAACCTTTTGCCCTACCATAAATTTGCCATTGTATTCGCCAATGGCACCGGGCGCTTTCGCGAAGCCCGGGTATGGTAGGTAGGAGCTTTCGGTCCACTCCCAACGACTGCCCCAATTAAATTGTGTTGCGGCAGCTTCCCATTCAAACTCAGTTGGCAGGCGCATGCTTTTCCACGAGGCATAAGCATAGGCTTCATAATAGCTGATATGGCAAAGCGTTTCGTGCAGGTGCAATGGCTCCAAACCGTGGTAAGTATAGTAATGCCATTCGCCGTCTATCTGGTGCCAATACATGGGCGCTTCAATCTTATTCGTGTTCACCCAATCCCAACCGGCCGCATGCCAATGCCGAAAATCGTGATAGCCCCCGGCGTTCATAAATTCTAAATAATCGGCATTGGTAACCAATGATGGGCTTATCTCAAAAGCATTCAGGTAAACCTTGTGACGGTTCAGTTCATTGTCAAAAGCAAAACCTTCTCCCTCGTAACCTATCTCATAAACGCCTTCCTCCAGTTTGATGAAGGCTTTATCTTCCGCTTCTTCAACCTTTGGCTTTTCGTATTCATGCGAATAAGCCGGGAACAACGGATTATTGCCGAGGATAAATTTGATATCCGTCAGTAAAAGTTCCTGGTGCTGCTCTTCGTGATTGAAACCCAATATAAGCAGTTCTTGCACCTCATCGCTTAACTCGTTGCAGGCAATATAATTCTGCATGGCATCGTCCACGTATTTGCGATAAAGTTGTATATCGATAACGGTGGGGCGACTTAAGTTCCCCCTATCCGTACGGATAACACGGTTCCCTACGGTTTCGTAGTAGCTGTTAAATACGTAATTGTAGTTTGGGTCGTATTCCTGGTAGCCCATAAAATAGGGTTTCAGGATAAAAGTTTCGAAGAACCAGGTAGTGTGCCCAATATGCCATTTTGGGGGACTAACATCCACCACTGGCTGCACTACATAATCCTCGGTTTGCAGCGGGGCGCATATCTGTTCGGTACGCTGGCGCACCTTTTTGTAACATTCAGCTAAATCCATTGGTATTATTTGCTATCCAAATATCGTTTGAGGTTAGAAATTGTTTTGATATGTAACTCTTTTGCCTGTTTTTCGCGCATCATTAAGGCATAAGCATTATTAAAGCCGATGGGCTTAAGCCACTTGAGCTGGTACCGCTTTTCAAATTCACGCGCTACGTAATTGTAGGTGCTATCCTTGCTTACCTGCAGTTGGGTAACCGTTTTTGGCGGTGCCTGAAGTATGGCTAACAGCCCCGTACCAGTGTATTCGGGGTAGAAGTCGATCTGATCATTAGTCAGCGCGTCAAACACAATTTTTGTGCCGCCAAGCCCGGTTTTGGTCGCGACATCGTAATTGGTATAGCCTTTGATCAGCATGGTGTACATGCTGGCTAAAATGTATTGCTCGCCAAATATTTTAGAGCCGATGCGCACTACGCCTGCTTTACCGCCCTTATCAGCCCTGTACAATTTCTTCGCGACCAAAAAGTCCTTTGCCACCCGCTCTGGCGATTGGTGCAGATAATCGGTTTTATAGTTCAGTTCAGTCATGATGGAATCGGTGATAAAACCGGATAGCAGGTTCAGCGTTTTTTCCAGTTCGGGAAATTTCCTTAGCGCATCCTCCCGAACAACAGGAGCAGCGTAATAAGGCGGAAAGATCTTTTTATCATCATCCAAAACAATGAGGTCGTATGCTTTTAACCGCCCATCGGTAGAGTAACCGCTGATCACATCCAGTTCTTTTTCCTGCGCGGCCTTATACATCACCGCATCGCTGATCACGATAGTGTGGATCTTTAAGCCATACTTGCTTTGCAGCCCCAGGTTACCATCTTGCCTGCCCATAAATTCGGGCGTAAAACCAGCGGTTAATTTGCTGCCATAGGCTGATGGAATAAAATACAGGCAGGAAAGTATCAGCAGCGCTACCGGCGCAATTTTAACCGCGCCTTTTATCTTTTTAAAATTGAGTTTTTGAACGAGCGAGAGCAGAAAATCGAAAATAATGGCCAGCAACGCCGCCGGGATGGCCCCTGCCAAAATCATGTTGGTATTATTAAGCGAGATCCCGCCGAAAATAAACTCGCCTAAGCCACCCGCGGCAATATAGGACGCCAGCGTAGCCACACCAACATTAATGACGGTAGCGGTACGGATACCCGCCAAAATCACCGGCATAGCCAAAGGGAGCTCTACCTTAAATAATACCTGCCACTTGCTCATCCCCATGGCTACGGCAGCCTCTTTCACCGTTGCATCTACCCCGGTTATGCCGGTATAAGTATTGCGAATGATAGGTAGCAAGGCATAAAGCAATAAAGCTACAATAGCCGGCTTAGCGCCGATGCCTAACAAAGGGATCATGAACCCAAGTAACGCAATGCTGGGGATGGTTTGCAGTATGCCAGCGATACCCAACACCAGGCCCGACAAACTTTTTTTGCGCGTGATATAAATGCCCAGCGGTAAACCAATAAGCACGGCGATGAAAAGCGAAATAAACGTAAGCCCGATATGCTGCAGCGTTTGTACGCCCAGTTTATCTGCCTGCTGGCTCATAAACCCCCAAAGCGACTGTTGTTGCTCATTCATGCGGCTGCAGGTTTTTATATTGTGAATAAGCCGCCATCAAAGCTTCAAAAGTGATAGTTTTTACTTCTTTATTTTGCTGGTTGAGTATGTTGAGATTCTCGCCCTTAATAAATCGGAATTGTTCCAACACTGTCCAAAAATCTGACTCGGCAGAAAGTGAGGAGGTATTTGTTTTTCGACTACCCTTCGGCAGGTGCTCCCACAGGTCGGTGATTTTAATCGCCTTAAATTCCAATTGCAGACGTTGTTCCTGCAAAAAATCGCTTACAAAATCGTTCGCCGGGTTAAACAACAATTCGGCAGGTGTGCCTATTTGTACAATTTTGCCTTTATCCATCAAAGCGATTCGGCCTGCCAGTTCAAACGCTTCCTGCACATCGTGTGTTACCAGGATGATGGTTTTGCGCTTCAGTTCGTCCAGCACTTTAAACTCACTGTGTATTTTGGATCGGGTGACGTTATCCAATGCGCCAAAAGGTTCGTCCATCAGCAACACCGGAGGGTCGGCAATTAGTGCCCGGGCAAGGCCTATCCGCTGCTGCTGGCCTCCGCTTAGCTCGCTTGGGTAGGCGTTAAGATACTCTTTGGAGAGATGCAGTTTTTCCAGCAACTCGTTTATACGTTTATCTGTTTTGGCCTTGTCCCATTTCAACAGCTGCGGCACAATGGCGATGTTCTCTGCCACCGTATAATGGGGAAACAACCCGTTGTTCTGCAACACATAACCGATACCCCGGCGGAGGGTTTCGGGGTTCTCTTCTAAAATATTTTTACCGTTGATAGCAATGCTGCCGCTATCAGGCTCTATCAGCCGGTTAAGCATTTTCAAGGTCGTGGTTTTTCCGCAGCCACTTGTACCCAGCAAGGCCAAAGTTTCGCCCTCTGCCACCTCGAAAGAAATGCCATCAACAGCCTTTGTTGCACCGAATGCTTTTACCAGTTGCTCAACTTTTATCATAGCGGGCAATTAGTCCTCCAAAGCCATAAAAAGGTTATTTAATGATTCGGAGTACGTGGGGTGTGCAAATACGCAATAGCGGATTCTATCGTACGTAATGCCGCCCTCCATGGCCATTTGCAGTACCGTCATAATTTCGCCGCCTTCGGTACCCACAACAGCCGCGCCTAAGATCTTTTTGGTGTCGGCATCCACAACGGCCTTCATCAGCCCGCGGGTATCGCCGGTTTCTAAAGCCCTGGCTACATGCGCCATAGGCAGCCTGGCCACCTTTACATTCAGGCCCTGCTCTTTCGCTTCTTTTTCGGTGATACCTATCCGGCCCAGCTCCGGGTCGGTGAACATACAGTATGGCACTGGGCGGTCTTTAATGCTGAGGTCCTGCTTTTCGATAAGATTACGGTAAACAATAGTATAATCGTTATAAGCGATGTGGGTAAATGCAGGGCCACCTTTAATATCGCCAAGGGCATAAATGCCCGGCTCGCTGGTCTCCAGTTTGTCGTTCACTTTGATGTAACCCTTTTCGTCGAGCTTCACACCCGTTTTATCCAGCGCAAGCCGTTCTGTTTGTGGCGAGCGCCCAACGGCAATCAGCACGTGACTGCACTTTATTTTGCTTTCTTTATCGCCGGTTTGTACCGTAGCGGTAATTTGGTTTTTCCCTTTATTTTTAAATTTAATGGCCTTGCTATTACTCAACACTTTGATGCCCTCATCTTCTAATATGCGGGTTATTTCTTTGGAGATATCCTCATCCTCGCGTGATATCAACCTGCCCGAACGCTCCAGCACCGTTACCTGGCTGCCAAACCTGCGGAACATCTGCCCAAACTCCAGCCCAATATAGTTACCTCCGATGATCAGTAAATGTTCAGGCACCTTCTCCAGTTCGAGGATAGAGGTAGAGGTTAAATAATCAATATCGTCCAGCCCTTCAATGTCTGTAGGAATAATAGTTTTGCAGCCCGCGTTAATGAAGATCTGTTCGGCTTTAAATTGCCTTGCTTTACCTGTTTTTGGGTTTACAGAGATAGTTTTGTTATCGATAAAAGTAGCTTCGCCAAAAAACAGATCGAGATTTTTTGTTTTCTCCATCGCCGCCTGGCTTCCCTCCCGTGATTTCCTTACAATCCCCATCGCTCGTTTTTTTACCTGTTTCAGGTCTACCGTGTAACCTTTAATGGTAATACCCATATCGTTGCAGCGGCCCGCCAAATAAGCGAGGCGGGCGCTGGCCACCATGGTTTTGGTGGGTGTGCAGCCATCATTTACACAGGTACCGCCAATAAAACGTTTCTCTACGAGCAAAGTTTTTTTACCTGCATTGGCCAGTTTTTTCGCCAGTGGTGAACCCGCCTGGCCCGAACCGATAATAATTGCGTCGTAATGCTTCATATCAGTCGGTTATTTTTACGCCTTTCCAAAAGGCAACATAGTTGGTAATGTTCGCGGCAGCCGGTTTCGGTTCAGGGTAATACCATGCCGCATCCGGGTTTTGCTTGCCATCCACTTCTAAAGTATAATAAGAAGCAAGGCCTTTCCAGGGGCAGGTAGTTTGGGTGGCGCACTTCTTAAAAAACTCTTGTTTTATACTTTGCTGAGGGAAATAGTGGTTATTTTCCACAACAATGGTATTATCGCTTTCGGCAATAACCTGGTTGTTCCAGATCGCTTTCATATAAAGGTTGATTTGTTTATAAATATACCGTAACAGTATCGGAATTATAAATAGTAAAAGCCAATTTTTTGTTTGGCGGTATCAAAAATGATATCTGCCACATAAATGGTCGCGCCTGCAGCGAAAACCTTACAGGAATTTTTTTTAAACTTTATTTTTAATTTACCGGGAAAGGTATATCTTTGCATTCCCAAAATAAGGGGAACGAAATTTAAAATATCAAATTTCGCAACCGAAAAATGGCCCGTTCGTCTAGGGGTTAGGACGTTAGATTTTCATTCTAGAAACAGGGGTTCGATTCCCCTACGGGCTACAAAAAACAATACCAAAAGATGCTAAAACCCTGCAAATCAAAAGTTTGCAGGGTTTTTTGTTGGCATCAAAACTCCATATTATGCACTAAAGCGCAACAAAAATGAGCGTAATTCGGTGCGTAACTAAGTGGAAAATAACTACGCACCGAATTGCTTATAATTAATTGATTGTCAACCTGCTCAGCGAGTGAACATCTTGATAAAAGCAGGCTACAAACTTACTTTTGTTTAACTTTTTAAGCTTGTAATTATGAGTAATTTCCATCTGCTTTTCTACATCAGAAAGCAAAAAAACTACACAGGGGGTGCAATGCCCATCTACATGCGCATTACCGTTAGTGGCAAACGCGCAGATATATCCGTAGGACGCGATTGTGATCCGGTAAAATGGAACAACCAAGCGGGGCGTGCAATTGGAACCAAAGAAGAAATCAAGTCACTTAACAACTATCTCGACAGCCTGCAAACCAAACTTCGGAATGCACAACAGGCATTAATTGATACGAACCAACAGGTAACAACCGAAAGCCTCCACAACGAATTTGCCGGAAAGAATCAAAAGAGCCACTTCCTGATGCAATTATTCAAAGAACATAATTCGAAAGTAAAGGCATTAATAGGAAACGGTTTCGAAGCCAATACATTAAAAGGATATAATACTTCCGAAAAACATCTTACAGGTTATTTACAAAAAGAATACGGTAAAACCGATATTGAAATTAGCCAGTTAAACCATGCCTTTATAACTGGATTTGAATTTTACCTAAAAGCCCATTGTAAAATTAGTGGGGTCTCGGCAGCCAAATATATTAAGCATTTGAAAAAAATCGTCAATCACTGTATTGCAAACAATTGGCTGAAACAGAACCCGTTTATCAATTTCAAATCTACTGCAAAAGCAAAAGAGCGCACTTACTTAACACAACAAGAACTGGATGCCATTACCAGTAAAAAATTTGTTGTTGAACGTTTGACACAGGTGCAGGATGTTTTTGTCTTTTGCTGCTATACCGGATTATCTTATGCTGATGTTAAAAAACTAAGAAGAAACGAGATAGGTATAGGCATGGACGGTGGCCAATGGATATTTACAAGCAGGCAAAAAACAGATACTTCTTCTAGGATACCGCTTTTACCTGTAGCATTAGAAATTTTGAACCGATATCAGGATCACCCGCAATGTGAAAATCAGGGCTTATTATTGCCGGTTTTGAGCAACCAAAAGATGAATGCTTACTTAAAGGAGATAGCAGACTTATCGGATGTCTTTAAGCATCTAACATTTCATTTGGCAAGGCACACTTTTGCTACAACAGTCACACTTTCTAATAATGTGCCTATTGAAACGGTTAGCAAAATGTTAGGTCACACCAATATTAAAACCACTCAACACTACGCTAAAATATTGGATTTGAAAGTTAGCCAGGATATGGCGGCTCTTAAACAGAAGTACGCTGAATTTAAATCATTCAATATATAAGGTGCCTAATTGGCACCTTATAATCAATCGAAATTTATAGAATCGGAAAATGAAAAATCAACTAATACCTGATGAAATCATCATGAACCAAATCTACTATATCCGAAATCAAAAAGTTATATTAGATAAAGACTTGGCAACCCAGATGATATCTAATTCTTGTTTCGGATAGATAGATCTCAAACAGCTATTAAACATTTTTGATTTGCCATATTGCACAGATTAGCTGTAAAAACTCTATTTATATTTTCATCGAATAGATGATAATTAGCCTATTGCGATAAAATCTTGAAAAAGCTTTTTCAAGATTGAATTATTATATCCCTCAAAAATTGGGTATAATTTGAACCATTTACCTAGCCAACTAAAAACTAATAAGCAATTTACAAGTTGCTTAAGTAAGGTTCAAGTAGAATTCCTTTAAATGGTGCAAAGCTGCTCGTTACACTAATAAAGATCCGGTGAAAAGGAAAAAGTCACGGCGGCTAGTTCATTCAGAGAAATATATCTACCTAAGGTTGATTTAATCGATTATCTGATTAATTCGTTTCATCGGAATCTCCACTAATGTTATTCATAACGTAATACCCGCTTCATTCATCATATCATAGCCAAACTTCATTATATGTTCAATCACCGGAATTGCCTTTAAACCTTTTTCGGTCAGACTGTATTCTACTTTAGGTGGAACGACAGGATAAACTTTACGCTCAATCATTCCTTTTTGTTCCATATCACGTAACTGGCTGGCCAGCATTTTATGAGTGATATGCGGAATATCCTTTTTCAGTTCACCATATCGAAGTACTTTGTATTGGAGACGCCAAAGAATAGGCATTTTCCAGGTACCTCCAATATGATTTAGCGCGAATTCAATAGGTGTATAGTATAATTTCTGATCGTGAAAAAATTCGGGCATGATGTAATATTTTAATATTAAGTATACTTTCCTTTTTGATAGTATATCACTTAAAAGTGCATTTGAGCCCTTCAAGATATAGATGATGCAAATTTGTAAAAAATCATTCGTCTTCTATGAAAAAACCATTATTATACGTTTTAGCCTTAGGAATATTTGGTATTGCGACTACTGAATTTGGAGTAATCGGCATATTGCCGCAAATAGCAGCATCTTTCCACATAACTATTGATAAGGCAGGTTGGTTGCTAAGTGCTTTTGCAATCATCATTGCAGTATTTGCGCCTTTTATGATGATGCTTTTTTCCCCGTTTGACCGCAAAAAATTACTGGTATTAGTGGTAGCCGTGTTTGCGGTTTCCAATATAATCTCGGCTATATCGCCTACTTTCACCATCCTTTTATTAGCCAGGATGTTGCCGGCATTTCTGCATCCTGTCTTTTGGTCTATTGCGTTAGCAACGGCCGCTAACTCTGTCCCCGAAGATCAAGCCCCTCAAGCTGTTAGCATAGTATTTGCCGGCTTTACTATCGCCAGCGTATTTGGGGTTCCATTAGCCACATTCGTAGCTACTATTTTTAACTGGCAAGCATCTTTTATTTTATCGGCAGCAATTAATATAGTTTCTTGTTTAGGAGTGTTACTATTCTTACCCAACATACCCAAACAAGCCCCAGAGCGATCGGGTTCGCCAGGCAAGGTTCTTCTTAATAAGGGTTTGTGGATTAGTTTGCTGTTAACTTTACTAATGGTTTCCGCCATGTATTCCACCTATAGCTATATGGCTGAATACCTTGAAAAGGTTACACATATGAGTAATAAAACTGTTAGCCTTATGCTGCTACTGTTTGGAATTACAGGCATTGCAGGAAACTGGCTGGCCGGGAAACTAATGGGTAAAAACATAATGTTAACTATCGTCGGATTCATAGTCGCTTTAACGCTGGTTCATATTTTGATTTTCTATGCAGGACCATCAAAACTACTGATGATCATAACTATTTGCCTGTGGGGGTTTGTGCATACCAGTGGTTTTCTTATCAGTAACATCAATGTAACTTCCGCTGTGAACGAAGAACCTGAGTTTATCAATAGTATTTTTACTTCCTGTGGAAACCTTGCTGTTACTTTAGGTGCACTGATGGGTGGGTACACCATCGTTCATTTTAGTGTTCAACAAATAATTTGGAGCAGTATTGTGTTACTCTCATTGTCGTTTCTTGCCTGGATTTTAAAAAAAAGATATTATATTAACTAAAATCAACGCGAGTGCTTTTGGGTTTAATTTGCATTTTAACAAGCAACCTCTATACCTGAAAGATAGATGGTTATCAGTCGATGCATTAAACCCGCTCCAATGTTTTCGTTTGCTCCGCGATATGCCGAATACGGAAATACCGCCTCACTTCTGAACAAGAAGGGTTCTGCCAGCCTTCAAATGTTCATAATTAACGAGCGGCTTTCGTAACGTTAAAGCGACGTTTGGGAATGAATAGGCCTCTTCTTCCTGAAAAAACCGGCGTCTTCATAATGCTTTGTGACTATAGTACCATATACTCAGCAAGACCGCCCTGTAAGGCAGAACCCGGTATCAACCGTTTAGCAGCTTTGGTGAGTTACGTTATCAATAAAGATTTACTCGGTAAACAAACTACTTATCAATCTATTCGCTTCTCAAACTCTTTACAGGATTTGTAACAGCAGCTTTAACGGTTTGAAAACTCGAAGTGAGCATTGCCATAAGCAACATTCCACCTCCAGACACTGCAAATATCCACCAACTAATTGACGTGCGGTCGGCAAAGCTTTCCATCCATTTATGCATCGCCCACCAAGCGATTGGGCTCACAATAATGAATGCCAGCAGAATAAGTCCCATCAATTCGGTTGAAAGCAAAGTGACAATCTGTGCTATCGAAGCGCCAAGTATTTTGCGCACACCTATTTCTTTGGTGCGCTGATTGGTGGTAAATATAGCCAGGCCAAAGAGGCCGAGGCAACTTATAAAAACAGATATACTGGTAGCCCAGGTCAACAATATAGAGATATGCTGTTCGCTGGAATACATTTTGGCTATGGTTTCATCAAAAAAAATGCATTGAAAATCATCGTCAGGATATTGGTCTTTATATGCTTTTTGCATGCCGTCTATAGTCGTTTTCCATTCATTTCCACCCATTGTTTGTGCCGTTAAGGCAATGTGTAAAGTGTTTTCATATTGGGGCTGCTGGGGATAAATAGCCATAGGCTTAATAGGTGCATGCAACGATGCCTGGTGAAAATCTGCTACCACGCCAACTATCACTTTATGCATTGTCGTTCCGAACGTTATTGTTTTTCCTATAGCCTGCGCTGGTTTTGTATAACCCAAAATGTGTGCATAGTTATTATTGATAAGCATATTGCCTGCTGTATCGGAAAGGGTAATGTTTCTTCCTGCTATCAGTTTTACATTATATACTTTAATATAATTTTCATCACCCGACTTATGATAAAGTTGTGTTTTAATTTGTTTTTTTCCATCCGTAAAAGTTGCATCGTTTGAGCTCCAATCTCCTGACGATGGTACATCGCCGCCTAAGCTTAACATTTGCACCTTCGGCAAACTTTTTACTTGATTCATAAAAACCTGTTTTTTGCCGACTGTCGACTTCGAGGGAAGTTGCACATACACTATAGCGTCTTTTTTAAACCCAAGGTCTTTGTTTAGCGCGTAATGCACCTGTTTACTTATCAATATAGTAGCCATAATAAAAAACTGCGCTATAATAAGTTGGCTTACGGTAAGCATTTTCCGCAGCCGGGCGTTGCGTGTGGTTGAGGCATCCGCGGATTGATTTTTCAGTACCGTAATTGGTTTGTAGCCTGACAATACCATCGCCGGATAAAATCCTGCAACAAAGCTTACTATCAGCACCAACAAAAAAATAAAAAGTATAATAATAGGGTGTCCAATAATATCTAATGTGACATCCTTTGAAATAAAATAGGAAAATAATTTTAGAATAAATGGCGCAAGTATTATAGATATAATGACTGCCAATAGCGTTATAAGAAATGTTTCGCTCAGGAACTGCCCTATCAGTTGCAAGCGGGTACCTCCCATTGTTTTGCGAACGCCTATTTCTTTTGCGCGTTGGGATGCCTGCGCAGTGGTGAGATTAATAAAGTTAATGCAGCCCAGTAGCAGTAGAAATGCAGCTATTGCAATAAGGCCGTACAGCATAGTTTTATTTGCCGTAGGGTTGTTGATCGCACCATAATTCCCATTGAAGTGGATATCGCTTAATGGCTGCAACCGGAATTTTGATTTGTAACCAGTGCCTCCTGGTTTTGCACGTTCGGGTAAGTATTTTAACAAGAGTTGCTGCACCTGCTTTTCGATACCTATAGATGATGAGTTTTCGGCAATCTTTATGAATACCTGAGACCCCCCGTTAGTATTATCCCAACTTGAATTTTGCTGCTTAATATCGTTTACACGCTGAGTGGTTGAAAATGATATAAAATCGTGAAACGTCAGGTCAGAATTTTGCTCGAATTTCTCTATTACTCCCGCAACCGTTGTTCGGATAGTATCGGCATAAATCAC
This sequence comes from Mucilaginibacter gilvus, assembly GCF_004054195.1. Classification (GTDB taxonomy): domain Bacteria; phylum Bacteroidota; class Bacteroidia; order Sphingobacteriales; family Sphingobacteriaceae; genus Mucilaginibacter; species Mucilaginibacter gilvus. Next base: position 617,073 of record NZ_SBIW01000002.1, read on the forward strand.
CTGTTTACCGATGATCTGATTATACGACAGGCGAGGGAAATATATCTTTGCTTGATCTGAAGTAAGGACAACCTGGTATGGCTGATCCAGCATTTGGGGTGAGCCGACGAGCCATTTATAATTGAACAACTTAAAATAATATTGATCGACATAAACTACTTCCTTATTTTCTTTGAACTTTTGTTTCGTTACGCTAGGTATGTTCACATCATAACTCTGTGTGTAAATAGGCGCCGTTCCTTTTATCCCTGCAACTTCATGCCGTATAGCTTCGGACAAAGGGCCGGGTACTCCGGAATTATAGAAACGATCACCGTAATATTCAAAATCTGTTATTACGCGATATATCCGGTCGCCATCCTTATGGAACCTGTCAAAAGTAAAATCGTGATAAACGATAAGGAATATAACAATCGAAGCGCTTATCCCTATAGATAAACCGATAATATTAATGCCGGTGAACAGTTTATGCCGCATAAATCCCCGGAATGCCGTTTTTAAATAGTTTTTAATCATACCATAATTGTTAAATTTAACGATCCTAAAATTTAGTTTGAAACTATTATGCCAATTATATAAATATTTGATTGTCAGTAAATTAAATTCTTAATATATTGATACTTGTAACGAAAGCGAACACGAGTCGTTTGTTTTCATAACACTTTGCATAATGAACGCCCCATCCTTGACTATTACATTCCATATCCAACCGAAAATATCCACCGCCAGATAGGTGTATCCCGTATTCATTGATAACCAAGAAAGTTCAAAGCTTTCTGCAAGCTTGTAAGGTTTTAACGAATATTTCGTTTGCTATTTTGGCTGATAAGGAATGCCCGTTGATCATTAAAATTGTCATGATCCGATGGCAAAAGGATTCTTTCAAAAAAATCCGTCAAGTCCTCAGAATGAAGCGCCGCCCTTTGCGTACGTAAATTAAAATATGCAAGCTCGGTCCATAGCAGTGCTTTTACCAAGGTTTTATTTTTATTCCACATACGCATTTCAACCACCAGGCTTCTCGGCGTTTTTGCGATCAGTTGTGAATCGATAAGTATAGTTTCCGTTATGCCGACAGGTTTTAAATAAGCTATTTGATTACAAGTTACTACCCAAACGAGGCCAAGACTTTCAAGATTCGACAGCATATCAATGCCATATGCGTCTTTCATCTGATCGACCTGGGCATTAAAAAAGTAATCCAAATAATACATATTATTTAGATGGTTGAATGGATCGCAATGTTGTATCCTAACCTTGTAGTTAGATTCCAATATTTTTTTCATAAATAGTTGATGTAATAATGCTGAAAATCCTCGTTGGAGAGGATAGTTAATTATTTATAAAAAATTGTTGACTGGATATTTTACCATTTTGAACTTGATAGACACACAACTCATTAAAATTAACTTCTGAACCTTCTAAGGTGAATTTCATAAACAAACTAAGAGCGAAATAGGAACCTGAGTACACCGGGTCAGATATTTCTATAGTAGAAATTTTTATTCTTAATAGAAAAGCTTTTTCATGGTCAATTAGTACGGCAAGGCCTTTAACAGGAGATGAATCAGGTTTTAAAGGATCAAAACTTACGGCGTCCGGGCTAAACAATTCTTCATAAGCGGTTATAAAATCCTGTCTTCGTAAATATTTTATTAATTTTTCTGCAACAACTTTTGTAGTTTCCATTTCTTGGGATTTTGTTTCCCGACAAAGCTACAGGGCATTGCTTTAAGCCTGTTTGTATAAAAACGACAAAGTGAACTTTGTTATGGGAGTTACCAGAAATATATATTGTTAATCATATAAACATCTTTCTTTTGAGTTTTTTAGTATTTATGACAAGCAATTGTCGTTTCGGGCTATTTGTGAGGGCGTTATACCGCTATACTTTTTTACTTCCCGACTTAAATGTGCATGATCGTAATAGCCAGTATCTATAGCAATCTTTAAAAGGGTGATGGCAGACTCCGCCTGTTGTAGTTTATTTGCCGATTGCTTAAACCTGATGATCTTAATTAATTCAGTTGGCGGGATTCCGATGTCTTTAATAAATATTCTTTCCAGTGTCCTTATGCTTAAGTTGTAAGTTTTCGCTATATAATCTACGGAAACCATGCCCTTGCTTAAAAAGATGGTTTCTGTGATAGGTATGATAGGACTGTGCTTTATCAATTTTAGCTTACCGAGAAAAAAATGGTCTAACCGATTGATCAAGCCGTCGTCTATCTCAGCCAATGAATAAAGCTCCTTATCGGGAAATTCGATGATCTTATCAACCAATTCGTCTAATGGGATATTATAAAAAGCAGACAGGCCAAAAGGCTTAAATCGGATGCCAATAAAACGACTTCCAGGTACGCTGCGGACAGTATTTGAAACCGTCATAGTGCCACCTAAGTAGATATTTCCCGGAACGAGGACCGTATCAGTATTTATACGCGGTCTGGAATTGCCGACATTAATAAATATCTCCGTACATCCATCAGCAAACACCTGTCGGTTAGCTGGCTGATACAATAAACCGGTTTCTAATGTGTAGTAGGCGTCAATATAGGATGCTAAATTTTTACCTGCCTTGTATTCTGTTAATTTCATAAAGTTGAATAGAGCAGCTTGCGCAACTCTTTTTTTATATGCTAAATCTATTGCTTTAATCCGGCTACTAAATCGCTCACCGTTTTTAAAACAGTATTAAGGCTAGCAGGTTGTCCCGTTACCTTGGCAATCATAATACCGCACTCAATAAGTGCTATCATAGCAAGGGAAATTTCATTGGTATCAATACCATGCCTAAACGCGCCTGCTCTTATGCCTGCGGCTATGAGGTTTTCTATCGATCTCTTCCAGCACTGTATAGCCCAGACAGCCCTTTCCTTTTAAATAAGATTTGTATCATCGGCCTCCACGGCGGTATTAAGGATAGGGCAGCCTCCAATTGGGAACGATTTTGACCTGTTAAAAGCTATAGTAAACCTGCGCGTAAACCATCAGCTTATCATGGTAATTTGTAGCTTTTTGTATGTGCTGTTTTACCTGCTTGCGCACTTTATCTTCAATGGATAAATCAGGTACAACAGTACCAGAACCACCTTCATTGGCAAAACTTATCTGAATGTCCATCTTCCTATTAGAACCGTAACTAGCGATCTATCTGTGATCCATTATTTTATTCAGCCCTAAAATGCCCTGATAAAAATTTTTCGCCTTACTAATGTCCGTTGAGCCGTTGTCGATTACGGATTTTTATTCCTGTTTTACCAATAAAACAATAATCGGTACTAAATACTTAACAATTGGTATACTTATCCGAGCAAAATGAAACAAATACTTTACAAATGATATAAATGTATAATTTTAATTTAGTTTAAAAATCGCCAATGTAACAATAGTAATGAATATCACTATTTGCATGGTATAAAAAACATTCAGTTTAAATACCCGGCCGCTAATCTCCTCATCAGCCTCAATACTGTTTTTGGACAACTTGTCTTCGATCTGCCTTAGCTGCCTCCCTCCAAAAAAGACCCCATTGAGTGCAAGCACCACGATTAATAACAACTTTAACTGAAGCCATACCTGATGCAGAAAAATGCCTCCCGTTATCCATGTCAAGCCTATTCCGGAAAGGGATAATAGTATTCCGCCTGCCGTTAAAACTGTAGTTAGGCCTGACATGAGCTTTGTTATTCCACCCGATACCTCTCCGTTAAATTTAAATTGGAAGATCAAAATACGAAAGGCTACAAATTCGGTAATTGTCGTTCCGGCCATCAATACAAAGCCGGAAAGATGTGCGATTAGCAGGAGATGTCGCAGCGTTAATATATTCATATCAGGCTGTAGTTTTTTTTGTATCCCTTAACAGTATATAACTCGTTATCGCCATATAAACCACTGTTATTCCATGGATCAGCTGTGACATTATCGGCCCGTTATTCAGATAAACCAGCAGGCAATCTGTAGCCGGGACAATGATCGCGGCCGTAAAAACATATGCCGTCGCCTTCTTCATTCTAAAAAAGAGCAAGGGTAAAAGCGCCAAACCTGAAAATATATCACGTATCCCTTTTATCCTGCCAAAGGCAAGGTCTAAATTGCTGGAAAGTGGAATTCCAAATCCCGCTGCACCAGTCCGTGGAACCAGCATAAACCTAACGCCGATAATAATAATTCCCGCTGCGATGAGCAAGGTCATCCAATAGGATGCCGAGCGAGGGCCCCAATTGGCCATTTCATTTTTTATTTTCATGTTATAAATTATTTATAACACAAAGGTCTCTAACATAAAACAAGCAGCCATTCACCAAGGTTAATTAATGCTTTCCGGTAAGCCGTTTTCTGATGCGACTTAATGACTGTGGCTTTATCCCGACATAGGAGGCGATATAGTATTGTGGCACGCGTTGCCCAATGTCAGGAAACCTCGATAAAAACAATTGGTAGCGAATTTCGGGCGGATCATTATAAAGCGAACGCACCTGGTTGATTAGGTTGATATAGACTTCTTCAAGGGCGAGCCGTCCGAATTTTTCGCCATGCTTCACCTGTTCATAAAATAGCTGGATATTGGAATGGCTAATGGTGTACAGCAGACAGTTTTCTAACGCTTGAATATTGATCTGTGAGGGCATTTGCGGCAGAAAACTAGCATAGTCGCATACAAATTCACCTTCCTTATTAAAATAGGTCGTTTTTTCCTCTCCATCAATTATCGTATAATATCGAACAAACCCCAGCCCGATACAAATGATATTTTTACAGACATTACCAGCTTCCAGAAGATGTTGGCCTTTCTCGAGTTGTTGTTCGCGAAACAAAGATTTAATGATCGCTTCATCCTCTTCAGAAAGTGGAATGTAACGTCGAATTGATTCAATCAGCAGGTCCATGTACAAATATAAGCAAGTCGTTTGCGGAATTATATATCCTACACAAAGAGACTTAGTATTCCTTAAATTAATGAATGCGTACCTCGTACTCGGAACATCGCTGAAATAGAGAGTAGCAACTCAGACCATTGCGGGTTTGGCCCAGAACAATGAATTTCGATGATTAGATAGAAAAACCAGTTGTTTTCTATTCCGTGTTACCTTCGAGTTCGTTGGCAAAAGTACCGGATATGTGTGGTTAGTTTTTTTGGCTTCTAACCTATTTGTTTCACCATCACAATATCCTCCATAATGAAGCCATCACCGATATCAATATCCTCCCGACCTGTAATTTCGAACCCTACACGCTGATAAAATATCACGGCTGAATTATCTTTGTTGACATTTAAGGATAGTGAGATGTTCTTAGCTTGCAGAGCAGCATTTTCAATATAGTTCATTAATAGTAGGCCGATACCTTTCCCCTGGCTTCCCGGCAATATGTAAATTTTGTGAATTTTGGTTTTAGTTTGTTGTTTGTAATTAAGCTCGTAAGACGCGTAGCCAAAATAATCGCCATTTTCACTCGCAAGAATAAAATGATGCCCGAGTTCTATTGTCTGTCTCATTAACGCATCCGGATTGTACATCCAGTCGAGCATATAGCTTATCTGGTCTTTAGAAAGTATACTGCCAAAAGTATGTGGCCAAGTATCATTCGCTATTCGGTTTATTATTTCTAAGTGTTCTTGTTTGGCTATGACGATTTCCATTTTGAAATATATTGGACTGTAAAATAAATAATAAAATATTCGGATAACTTGTTTACCATATTGCGAAGATCCGTGTAATACCACGGTTGATTAGCCGACTTTCGATGCCCCAAAAATCAGCGTAGCACCTTTCATAGGCACTTTTTCTAAATTAGCAATGTTTTTCACGGCCCATTTTCCCATAAGAAAAAAGCCTCTAAAAAACCAGAGCAAATAGCCGCGATGCCATGCAATTATTTTTTTTTAGTTATTTCACCAATTATTTTTCCCCTATGATGCATTCCCCACAAAGCCATTTCATCGATTATAGGTTTTAAACTACGGCCATAGCTGGTCAACTCGTAATCAACGGTAATCGGCTTAGTGTCCATTACAGTTCGTGTTATTAAACCGTTGATCTCTAATTCCTGCAATTCTTTCGAAAGCATTTTGGTACCGATACCGGCCAATAACCGATGTAGTTCCATATATCGCTTTTTTTCGAATGAAGCTAAACAGGCGATGATCATAGCCTTCCATTTGCCGCTTAATATATCCTTTGTATCGTTGATCGCTCTTAATCGCTCCCAGCAATCTACCGATATCTGTCCGTCAACCGATTTTGTTTCCATATTGCAAAATTACAATACTTCCCCGAAGGAGACTACTTCCCTTTGGGAAAGTGATACCGAAAGGGAAGCTAGTCATGGTAGCTTTGCATTCATAAATTCAAATCAGATGAACACAATAACAAGCGGCATTGTCCGTATTGAACAACCAAGAAAACCCGCGGTACTCAAATATGAACATACTGAAATTCCGCAACCTGGAGAAGGAGAAGTATTAATCAGCCAAAAAGCAATTGGTGTAAATTTTCTGGATGTCTTCTTTCGTAACGGTACTTTCCCTCTGCCTGCGTATCCGGCACTGATCGGATTAGAAGCAGCAGGAATCGTTGAACAAACCGGTGATGGCGTCAAAGAATTTGGGGTGGGCGACCGGGTGGCTTACTACGGCTCAAATGGGGCTTACTCCGAAAGATGAATCCTTCCTGCTAAAGAAATTTTTAAACTTCCTGACGATATATCATATGAACAGGCTGCGTCAATCATGATAAAAGGCATGACTGCACATATGTTATTAAAACAAAGTCATGAGTTGAAGGCAGGGGAAGTTGTGCTGATCCATGCCATGACCGGCGGTGTTGGAACTCTATTAAGTGAATGGGCGAGATCTATTGGTGCTACTGTAATTGGTACTGTAGGCAGCGTAGCTAAAAAAGATCTTGCCTTAACGCGAGGTTTTGATCTCGTTATTGATATATCGGCCGAGAACTTTGCTGAAAAGGTAAAGAAAATTACAGATGACAAGGGTATTGATGTGTTTTATGATAGTATTGGCGTTGCCACATTTCAAAAGTCGCTTGAGTTGGTTAAACCGGGTGGAAGTGCGGTGCTGTACGGTTGGGCATCCGGTATGCCAGAAATTAATACTGCGTTTATTGAGCAAAGAAAAATAAACTTTGTACAGGCTGTATTAAATCATTATCCGGCTTACCAGGATAAGTCAGGAAAAGCATTGCCCGAGATATTCTCCTTGGTGCGAAACAAAGTATTCCAATTAAAAAAGCCTTTAATATATCCTTTGTCAAATGCTAACCAGGCACACGCTGATCTGGAAGAACGTAAAACTACGGGTAGTATTATTTTGGTGCCAGCAATTGTAAAACCCCTTTAAAACCATTATGCGCCATATTGGCCCCAAATCAATTTCTTCAGTAATTTATGAATTTTACAATAATTGACTCTAAAACATTGTAAGAGATGCAATCATAGTAAGAGGCCGTATCATAATTCAAATGATGCGGTCTTTTTTGTTTATTTATTATTTTGCTGATGTGAGAAATATTTCACCCTAAAAATGGGATAAAGTGATTTCCGAGTGAGAAACAAGTCAATAAAAAAGCTTTTTAAGCCGCTTTCTTTCTTAAGTTTTGTGCAATTGCGATCAGTCCCCATTCAATCTCGACTTTTTCCTTACCCGGAGCAGTAACCCTCTGAAACCGTGGTCTTGTTTGATATTTCCGAATGTTGGTTCTTTATACCCCGGCTTTAACTGGCCGTTCAGCATGTGGCATCGGGGTCTGTTTTGCAATAGCTGTTCCTTTCCATCAGCATCGCTTCCTGCTGTTCGTATTTAGCGATGCTTTCAGGATAACCTTTGGTGATATACTTCAGCTTCGCTTGATCTTTTTGTCGATGTTGTCTTTTGTGGCCAGCTTTTCATTGAGCTGATCTACGATGGCTTTCACCTTTTCACTATCTATCGTTGTAAAGTCCGGCGACTCCAGCATCTTGTCCTCATCTGCGGCAACATGCTGGGCATATTGCCAGGCAATTTTTGACAAAATTTCAAAACGGCCTTGGCCAAATTACTTTCCGGTGCGCTTTGCCCCATTTTATCATCTCAGAGATCAACGGGATTAAGCTTTGGCAATAGGCTGTGATATTGTATTCGATCTTTAAAGAAGCTTCATCATAGACCGCACGTGTAATCAACTTATTTTGCTCCAGTTCTCTAAGTTCTTTAGAAAGCATTCGAAAAGTAATATTGGGTAGGGTTCTCGCAATTTCGCGGTAGTGCCTGCTTCCATTATGTAAAGAAATAATGATCAGCATTTTCCATTTACCGCTGATAACGTAAAGTGTATCTTGAAGATATTTCATATCCTTTACACATTCTGGGGTTATCAATTCTTTGCACTGTCCCATGTTCCTGTCGATATACTGGAGTATATCAGCAACAAATATAAATCCTAAATGTAATAACTTCGTTGTGTTATTGAAATTATAACGAGTATCGTTGATGTAAATTTTTATCAATTCAACTGTTAATGGAAAATGATTTATTGAAATTTGTTCTGGCCGCAAATGTGGGGACGGCCACTTGGAAAAAAAAAGAAAAGATGTCTGTGCACATGAGCATTTCAGGCCGGTTGTGGCCCGCTAAAGGCGTGGGTGGGATTTTGGATGATCTTCACCTGCATTTATCTTGCCATGAACAAAAGGCCTGCTTCTTCCCCTTTACGGGAATTAATTTAAAAGGTATCTTTGAGCCGAATCAGGTTGTTCTTCAATCAACGGACGGTAAAATCTTGCAAGAGCGCCGTAATCCAAAGGAATCATTTAACAATCACGGACCTTCATCCCAATGGGATATGCTGGATCTTTTATATTTCATTGGATATGCGATCTGGAACTATTTGACTATGCCCTTTAACTTTGATCTTTCAGGGTTCAAGGCCAAAGAGGTTGAATCGCATACTGAAAATGATGAGCAATGGCGTTGCCTGGAAGTTACTTTCCCTGATCACATCGTGACCCACAGCAAGGTGCAATTCTTCTATTTTGACAAATACGGCCATTTAAGACGGCATGATTATTTTGCAGACATTTTGGGTTCAGTTCCGGTTACACACTATGTTTATGACCATCAACAGTTTGGTGGCTTGATCTTGCCAACCAAGCGGGTAGCTTATTTAAGAGATGAAAATAACAAGGTTCAACCAGAGCATGTCATCGTCTGCATTGAAATTATCCAAATCGGTTTCAATTGATACGCCCGATGGAAATGATTTCCGACCGCCGGCGTTAGCTCGGATGAAAAGCTAACACAATCACTAAAAAACTCATTTTAAGTTTGTAAATTTTTCAGCGTTAAGCAATTGGCATAGCAATTGTCTTTTAGAATCAAAGGGAATGGTTGGATAAACACAAAGTCTTGACCACAAGAAAAGCCTGTTAGTTTGTTCTGACAGTTTTTTTGTTTAAAGTGCCTCTAACCCTTTTTGTCACAACCTGACTGAAAAACAATCCAGCGGCAGTTCGGTATCGACTTTAAGTTAGACCTTGATATTAGGTTTTGATCCAGACCGTTTTGGGACGTCACTCCTTCCAAACTGTGTCAGATTCTAAAAACGCAGATTCAATATTGTTCTGATTGGTTTTTTGTGTTTCTTTGACAGACACCTGCATGTCTAACGCCTCAAATTTCCTGATAACAGCATCCAGATATTTATCCAGTGAAAACGCCGTATTAACCTCTAAAAGCGAAAAATCGGTTTATATCATAAAATAGCCACATTAATGTCAATACAACTCCTGATGCAAGATAACAGGTAAGTAATGGAATTAACCATCTTGTTATTGACACTTATTATAATCGGTTTTTAACGGCATTTTGTATATGGCATCGTCAAACAAAAGCATGAAACGAGGCTGCACCATTTATGATACAGCCCCTTTGTCCCCAGACCTGGAGATAATTCGAACCACTTGGTTATTGACTAATAAATCGGTTATTTCACAACGATGGTAAGCTTTTTTTTGTTTTCCTCTTTTGTCGCAGACCTATAGCTGATCCGCAAATGGCAATATGCTTTACTCCGCTGCAGCAAGGGCTGCCGCTATTCAATTCTATAGAAACATAGGTTTTCAAAGCGTATCAAACAATCTTCAACCTATTTCTAAAGTGAATCAAAGAATCTGCATATTTTAACTATTATTTATAGTTTCTGGCTTTATAGTTCCTGAACGAAAAAAATGAAACAAAATCGAAAGGATTTGCAACAAACTCGTACGTGTTTTTTTTTAATATAATGTTTATTTGCGTTCTAAAATTACAGTTAATAATAAATCAAAACTGAAGACTTAAATTTGCTTTATCATTTTTTAGGCAGTCTAAAGCCATATGATTAAGCTTAAAACCCTACCAGTAATGAAACAATTTCGAAACAACGCTACCTGTAAAAAAATAGTCCCATATTCCCAATGGCCAAAAAAAAATGAGCAAATATCTATTAACTGCGATATAAGGTCCTTTTTAAGCAGATTGAACATTTTAGCTGTAGCCCTGCTAATACTTTCTACTAATTTCATCACAATTACTGCCCTTGCCCAACAAAAACTCAAGCCGGGACAATCCTTTAAAGATTGTTTTAATTGTCCGGTTATGGTAGTGATACCTGCAGGTAAATTTACTATGGGTAGCCCGGAGAACGAAGATGGGCATTCTGTTGTAGAAGGACCGCAGAAGAGTGTGAGTGTCGGGCAATTTGCGGCGGCCAAGTTTGATGTAACACTGGGGCAATGGCAAGCTTTCGTAAAAGCCACGAGTCGCCCGGTAATGGGCGGCTGTGCATTTAGTGGTTTTAAGGACACGACTCGAAAAGATTGGGACGATAACCCTAACGCATCCTGGCGCAATCTTGGTTTCACACAAGATAGCACTCACCCGGTTGTTTGCATAACATGGAACGATGCACAGGATTACGTAAAATGGTTAAGCAAAAAAACAGGATACACTTACCGCTTATTAACTGAAGCTGAATGGGAATATGCTGCAAGAGCAGGTACCACTACAGCTTATCCGTGGGGAACGGCGGCCAGTCATGAGTTTGCTAATTACGGTGCTGATTCTGGCTGGACAGGAATGATCTCAAAGCGTGACAAATGGATGTGTACTTCGCCTGTAGGATCGTTTCCACCAAATGAATTCGGGTTATATGATATGCAGGGAAATGTGTTGCAATATGTTGAGGACTGCTTTTCAGCTTCGCTTTCTGACGTACCGGCCGATGGCTCTGCTTACAAAACTGATGTTATATTAAAGATGACCGGCAGGTATTCTTTTATGAATGGAAAAAGATCCTGTGATAGCAGGATGGTACGCGGCGGTGATTGGGGAGATCCCCCACAGATGATTCGTTCAGGATTTCGTAATTGGGCTCCAGGGCGTGGATTTACTATAGACAATTATCGCAGTGGCGGGGTGGGTTTTCGTGTAGCCAGAATACTATAGAGCCTGCTTTTTGTATTTGAAGGACTTGACGGGGCAACATCAAAATAATTGAAAATTAAATAAATGCCAAATTTAAAATTAACACTTACCGCTCTTTTATTGATGAGTAGCTTATTTTGTTATGCTCAAAGTGATGAAAAATCAATTGAAACCCAAGTTACCCGTATGATTTCTGATTGGAATACTCATGAGTTTAAAAACATGGACCTATATACAACTGAAGATGTTGAATGGGTAAACATTGTAGGTATGTGGTGGAAAGGAAGAAAAGATGTAAAAATGGCACACCAAAGCACTTTTGATGTTTTCTTTAATGGAGTTCCTTTTTCACAAAAAAGCTTAAACATCCGTTTTCTAACGGGTGATGTTGCCATTGCAAATTTAGTTTGTCATGTTGGTTCTCTTTTTCCACCAGACGGAATCGATCGCGGTAATAATAGAACGCCCGAAACGGACAATTTATTAATGTTGGTCTATAAGAAGAAAAGTGGCATATGGTTATTATCTGCTGGACAAAATACCATTATCGATCCAGAGGCCGCAAAACACAATCCCATAACTATCAAAACGAATTGACAATTGAACTATCACCTATAACATTATACCATGAAAATCAACTATTTTAAATTCGTTGTTTTGGGTGCGTGCATGCTGCTTGGCATTAAAGCCCACAGCCAGCAAGCGGATACCACAAAAGAAAACACAGCGATAAGGCAGCTCATCAAAAATTATGAGGATGCGTGGAACCGGCACGATCCAAAAGGACTGGCTGATAACTATACAGCCGATGCCACATGGGTAAATTGGTTTGGCGCCTACTATAAAGGGCGGGACGATATCCAATTACATTATAAGCAGGTACATGAAACCTATTTCAAGGCTACTCATTATTATACCCGCGCGGTGGAGGATGTTATCTACACGCATCCTGATGTCGCTATTTCGCATGTGCGTACCGGTTTGGATGGCGATGAACGTTTTCCCGGCCAAACGTTTGAGTTTCGCAGAACAATCATCCTGATTAAGCGCGACGGCGTTTGGAAGATACTTGCCGGGCAAAACGCCAAGCTGGAAAAGGGAATAAAATAGGAGGCGCGCATAACCAGTCTTTAGAATGCCTACGGTCAGCTTTTATTAGGTTCAATACCATCTCGCTCTTTGGTTAGCACTAACTTCGGTTACTTCAGCTATTCTGTTAATTACCTGCATTTCCCGGATTTGCTGTTACCATTTTAGGAGGAAAACCAAAATGCCGTGAAAAGCTGGCGGAAAAACTGGCCGGGTTACTAAAACCTACCTGGTAGGCAACTTCAGCAACGGTAGCAGTGCGGTTTTGTAACAAGGCATGGGCGTATTGAAGGCGAATAACCCGTATCAGTTCTCCCGGCGCTGTACCTATAACCGCTTTAAGCTTGCGATGAAGCTGTATGCGGCTCAGGCCTATTTCTGTAGCCAGTTGGTCGGTTCCGTAGCCGGCATCATCAAGATGTTTTTCTACGGCCAACTGTATTTTTTTCATAAATGCTTGTTCTATAGAAGGTAAATAGGCTGGGTCGTTAAGCCAGCGATTTTTCGTTCCCGCAGCGTCACGCCGCTGGCGGCTAAGAATGATCAGGTTATTGGCCGTGGCCATCAATTCCCGCTTATCAAACGGTTTGCCCAGGTAGGCATCTGCACCGGTTTCAATACCCAACAGGCGGTGGCCTGAATCTGCTTTGGCAGTAAGCATCACAACAGGGATATGACTGGTACGGGGCTCTTCTTTAAAAGCTCTACATAACTGGTAGCCGTCCTGCCCTGGCATCATCACATCTGTAATGATCAGCGCCGGTACCAATTCCATACCAAGCGCTATACCTTCGGTGCCGTTGGTAGCCGTATAAACGCGATAACGATCCGCTAATAGCCTTCTTACAAAATCGCGTAACTCCAGGTGATCCTCCACAAAAAGGATAACCGGCCTGTCGTCATCCTCACCTAAGGCGTACCGGGCATTTTCATCGTTTAAGATAAGGCCTTCTTCATCCTCAGTTTCGGGAGCAGTAGCCCGCGGGAGAGTTAATAATACGGTGATTTCTGTGTAGGCTCCTTCCCAACTTTTTACCAATATTTGCCCGTCCATCAACTCCACAAGTTCTTTTGCTATTGCCAGGCCAATTCCGCTTCCTTCCGGTACGTAACTTGCGGCAGGGTCCACCTGATAGAAGCGGGTGAAAATATGCGGTAGTTTTGATTGCGGTATGCCTTTTCCCGTATCTCGTACCTGTATGGTAAAGCTATCTTCGCCATGTTCGTTCTGTTGCAGAAAAACGTCCACACGCCCGGTATCCGTAAACTTCACCGCATTGGAGATGATGTTCAGGAAAATCTTATCCAGCTTTTCCCTGTCTGCCAGTACCCATAATTGCTTGTGACTGCAACGGAAGTGCAGGGAAATACCTTTTTGCACAACAAGTGTTTCAAAGTTTTGCAGGTGATCGTAGATCAGCGCTACCAAATCAAGTGGCAACAGGGACAGTTCCATTAAACCATGTTCCAGCTTACTTAATTCCATCAATTGATTGATCAGCTGAAGCAGGCGTTCGGCATTGCCTAAAATGAGCTTGTGATAATTTTCGGTATTCGGGTTATTCGCGTCGGCCAGCAGTTCGCGCGCAGGGTTGATAATCAATGTAAGCGGCGTCCGGAATTCGTGCGCGATATTGGTGAACAGGCGAAATTTAGCAGCATCCAGTTCGTGCAGTTTTTCCGCTTTTTCTTTTAGTTCTGCGGTGCGCTGCTGCACCATTAACTCAAGTTTCCTGGCCTCCGCTGATGCCATTTCCCTTTTTTCACTTTCCAGGGATAGGGCTGCGGCTGATAAAATTTCCACCTCTTTGAGCCGGGCGGCAAGGCTTTGAGTGGTTTTGGAAAAGTCGAGCGCCAGGTAGAGCGACAAGCACACAGGCAGTATCAGGTCACCTATGCTCAACGTAAATACCCGCATAGCGTTATTGCCATATGACCATACATGGAAGGTGTCGTCTAATGCAAAAAAATAAGAGAGGGTAACTGCTGATACGCCCGCCGCAACGAGCCAGGCACTTCGCCGTTTTTTGCAGATAAGGTGATACACCGAAATAAAGCCATCAATATTGCAAACAAAAAAGACGATAGAAAAGCCATCCGGCCAGCTTTGACCGGGGAAAATATAAAACCTGATCAAGTATGAAATGATGTAACTTAAGGCTATTGCTGACAAAGTAAGGAACCGCCATCGTGGGACCCGTCCGTAATCAAGCATATAGAGCAGCATCAGTCCGGACCAGAGGAGCGATACCTTAATAAAACAGGTCATAAAATCGGCGAAATATTGCACAGTCGGGTAGCTTGTGAAATAATATTCGTAAATAACGATGCCGTTAATGCCAGTAAGTATAACGTAAACCGCATAGTAAAGATTAAGCTTTCGCTGCGGGTAAAAGAAAAACAATAACAAATGGAGCAGGCCGAGAATGAGCCCGGCAGCAGCGCATATGGGTGCAAACTGGTAAAGTATTAGTTTATGACGCATGCGCTGCGCGAAGGGTTGATAATCTACTAATAATACCTCAAATCCGTAAAAATCGGGATAAACCCCGATGTGATTGGCATAGTGAATAGTTAACAGATGCGGTCGCCCGTCACTGAACCACAACGGCGTCAGGTCCCATGGTGCCCTGACGGCTTCCATTTCCTGTGCGGAGCGTCCCAATTTCCCATATCCGCCTATTGGTTTACCATCGATAAACATTTCAGAAGCGCCGTCATGGTTAATCCGTAGGCCAAGCTTTCGGTTAGCCAGCTCCGGACCGGCTTTAAGCCATATGGCGAACCAGCCGATCCCATGCCAGCCTGCAGGCAGCGTTGCTTTGCCGAAACCGGTAAAATGAAGGGGTTGCCAGCCGAATAAGCCGAGCGCCGGCTCTCCACCACCTCTAACAGGTTCGGGATGGAATAACCAGCTTTTATCCCTTAGCGAGATCTCGTGAAACTTGCCAAAGTTTTTACCGCTGATCGTAATTGTATCCTGAGCCCTAAGCTGGGTGCAGTTGCATAACCAAACACAAATCAGCAAAAAGATTGGAATTGATTTATTTGAACACATATGCCATGAGTAGGTATATACAAACATTTAGCCTGACAGCAAGATATCAAAATTTCTTAAGATAATCCAATGGCGGCCCCATAGCTATAAATCCATGGTTTTTCTTGAATTCATCCTTTCTGCTTCGGTTTTGCCTTTCATAACGCCGTTGCTCAGCGCCAGGGAATAAGCTTCCAAATTACCAGCCGGCTGAAAAGTAGTGAGCATGCGGCCGACACCCTCACCGGCTACTTTAGTGAAGGCATGTGGTACTCCCCTTGGGCCGAAAACGCTGTCACCGGCCTTTACTTCATATAGATTGTCGCCTACCTTGATCTTGAATTCACCTTCTATAATATACCACCACTCATCCTGATCGGGGTGCACGTGAAGATTAGGGCCTCCTTTTTTTACCCTTGTCGATTCATACACATACATATCTCCATCGGTGTCAGCACTTGCCACCTTGGTATAAAAGGTGTCGCCCTCAAACAAATGCATCGGCTTTTCCGCACGATCTTTTCCTGAGGCAATCTTATAACCTTTCTGTTCACGCAATTTGTTGAATGCCCCGGCAATACTATTTAATGGAAGTGTTATTGCGGCTGCAATTGCGGAAATACCATTGATAAATTGTTTTCTTTTCATAATAGAGTAAAATTCCGATTCGACTAATTAAAACGACTACAGGAAACGCAAATTAAGACAGTTGAGTTATATGAACATTCGCCACATGATTTGTACAGTTGGCGAGCCAATGCGGATAATCCTGAAGTAAGAGCTATTCCGCAGTATACAATTCACGAAATTTAATTTGACAATCTTGTCAAGATTTGATATTGGTAAATGAGCAGCCTGGTTTTATGTGGTTTAGCAAATTATTTTCAATCCGGAGATTTGCAGGGCCCGCGATCATAAGCAGCGTATTTGCACGCCAGGCCTGAAAATACCATTGCCAGTTCACATAGCCTACACCGAAACCCAGCAGTAAAGCCAAAACAGGTACCGAAAACAGGTAAATTAGCTGGTTTTTTGTATTCCGTTTTGCTTAGTTGCAAGTAAGTGTTTAGCACCGCAGACGGATCGTCCGGTATGGGTTTTTGATTTTTTCTGAAATCACGACAATATAATTACGAATACGCTCACATAACGAATTGCTTGCCGACCATTTTCCTTATTTATAAGTATAGTTATAAGTTGTCGTGTAATGGGTTGAGGTAGCGTTAAAATAAGTGGTATTTATCGTAATCTGCATAGGGTAACCCTTGTCATTATACACATAGGTCAAATCATCTTGTTGGTATTTAACAAAACCGTTTTTGGTAACATCGTAAATTTCAGTAAGTATTTGTTTAGGGTTATTTTTACAATATGCCAGTGCGTATTCCCAGGTAGCACCTTGAGGATATGATGCTTCCCAATAAGCCTTAATTGCCGAAAAAGGTGAATGTTTGTCATCAAAAGAGGTAAAGCTTATACGTTCATACATTTCACCAACTCGGATACCGGACAGGCGTACAAATCCGGCATATGCAAGGTTACCTTTATCGTTGTAAGTGTAATCATAACGGAAGCCCCCGCCGTCAGCGGTGATCGCATTTACAGGCAAGCCATCTTGATTATTCAAAAACTGCCATAAATCTCCCGGCCTACTTTTGACAGGTCCGTTTGGCTCATCTTTATCAAAGTAAGTCCAGGTAACCTGGGTTGGCGCAGTAGTGTAAATGTTAACAGGACTATCGGGTAGCCCTGCTAAATTATAAACAAAACTGGTGGTGCTGGTATGTATGAGTGCTTGGTTAGACGAGGCGTACTCATTGACGTGTATATCTACCTGGCTCGAACTTATGTTATATGTAACAACATTGTCGGTCCGGGAATATTTTACAAGGTTATTACCTTTATCATATTCGTATTTGTAAGTATATGCCACACCTCCATTGCTTTTCGTCTGTGTAGCCGGGTACATGGCCTGTACTTTGGTGCTGTCAACAGGCGGAATCGGTTTCGGGCCAGTATCTTTTTTTTGGCAATTACTTAATAACAAGGTTGTGCATATCCCAATGACATAAACCAGTGGTTTGATGAATGTTTTCATAGTAATAGGTGTTTTAAATGTTGTTTGTTGATACTGAGGCAATGCCGGTGAAAGTATTAAGTTACCAGTATTATAACCATCACAAATAAACATCAATAGAATAAAAAACACTTGCGAGTTTGTAGCAATTCCTTTCGAATTCTTGACATTTTTTTCGACAAACAATTATCTGTAGTAAAGTTCACCTAATACTAAAGATTGACTTTTAATCATGCTCCCGAAGGGGAATAAAATGGTCAGAAAACTGGAAAGACAGGTAAAGCCATCATGTAAGCCAACGTCATTACTGTAGCTGTTATGCTAATATGAATAGCTTCGCAATCTGCTCAATCCTTACTTCCCCAAACTGGGCTCGAATCAAAGTATTAACAGGCCAACTGATTCAATTATTAAAAAAATGATGGAATATCCTTGAAATATCAAACTATACATTTTGTGCTATCAATAAAGGATAACTGAACATTATCGTTAAATTCATCACTCATATATTTTGGGAGTTAATGGTATCTATAAAAGTTAGCGAAAGCTAATATTAGTCAACATACAAGTATTAATTACAAGTCATCGGGTTATTTGGCATAATCTAAATTTTATCATCTTTGTTCATGTTGATCAATTATGTATCCTCATGAAAGAATATTTCAAACCTCTTGCCCGCTTTAAAAAACGCGAACATCCGTTCGATATAGGCATGCCCTTTTCCTGGTGGCGGGGCCATTATGACCGCCATTTCCTGAATAACTTATATGAACGTAAGGAAAATGAATTTGAAGCATTTTACAAATATCACCTGGATCATTTTTTAAAGGTAAATGCAGGATCTCAAGAGATTGAATTCTACAAGCACCTGAGAGACGTTATCAACGATGGCATTGCAGCATTAATTAAAGAAGATAAACCCGGATCGAAAACCAAGCATGAGCGAACTAATATTCAAAAAGTGCAATTACGGACATTTGTCGATTACTTGAATTCGATTGACGAATGGGCCGTTCGTCCACAACTTGAGGTTTATACAGAAAAGGACGCAACCATCGCAAGGCTGCAAAAACACATCGCAGTATTAGAAAAGCAAATTAACGAAATGAAAGACTATGATGTGGTACAAAAGATTAGAATAGAGGAAGGCCATTTGCCTACAGTCGTTGATCTAATTCAGCAACTTCGTGACCTGCAATTACCCGCTAACCGGCGGCTGCTTCGCTGCGATCATAAGACGCCCTATTATAAAATGATCAGCAAATACTTTTCCATTGACGGCAAAGACATACCCATAGAGACTGCCAAGAATTATTTCTCCGATAAACAAGACGATATAGGAGTCAAGGGGACTAAAGTTCCTGCCGAGAATAAGCTGTTTAAGATAGTATCGGACACCCCAAAAAAAGGCGTCAAGAACAGCAATAAAGCTTAATCATTCATTTCTCATTTATTTCAGCCAGTTTTCGCCTCGTTTTCTGCACGAGAAAGTAATTTGCTTTATATCAATTATTTAGGCTTTATAATAATCATCTTGTTCGCCTCTTATACATGACCATCGGAAACCGATGGTCATGAGATCAGCTATCTCGCAATTTACATTCGTCCCGTTAACCAAAAACGGAGTACAGATGCAAGTAGAGATTTTAACTAAAGAAGACCTAAAACAGTTCAAGGCAGAACTTGTACAGGAACTGAAAGACGCATTCAGCGGCAATGCAAAACCGCAAAACAAAGAATGGCTGAAAAGCAACGAAGTAAGAAAGCTGTTAGGTATATCGCCCGGCACCTTACAGAACTTACGTCTTAACGGCACACTCACTTATTCTAAAATAGGCGGCATGATGTATTATTGGATATACCGCTGATATTGACCACCTGATTCCGGCGGAATGTGACCAGTGATTCCGCGTCAAATTGACCACCCCATTCCGGGGCAAACTGACCAGGCATTCCGGGCCAAATTGACCACC
>NZ_SBIW01000003.1 GCF_004054195.1 Mucilaginibacter gilvus
GTGGTATCGCGTTTTACCGGGGTAGCTATAGTGAATGCTGATACTACGCCTGTTGTTAATATTAATGCTGCTGCTACGATTACTTTTTTCATGATTATATTTTGTTAGGGGTTGTGATTATTTAAACTGTTTGTTGTTGTTTATGCTGAACGCTTATAATTAGTCAGCCTGACCGATGTCTTTTTTAGTATCAGCCTGTCCGATGTCTTTTTTGGTATCAGCCTGGCCAATGTCTTTTTTGGTTGATGGTTTGGTGGTAGTGGTATCGCGTTTTACCGGGGTAGCTATAGTGAATGCTGATACTACGCCTGTTGTTAATATTAATGCTGCTGCTACGATTACTTTTTTCATGATTATATTTTGTTAGGGGTTGTGATTATCTGTTTATGTTATTAATTCGCTTTGGGGTATTGGTATTAATTAGTCTGCCTGACCGATATCTTTTTTAGTATCAGCCTGTCCGATGTCTTTTTTGGTATCAGCCTGGCCAATGTCTTTTTTGGTTGATGGTTTGGTGGTAGTGGTATCGCGATTTACCGGGGTTGCCATGGTGAATGCTGATACGATGCCTGTTGTTAGTATTAATGCTGTTGCTACGATTACTTTTTTCATGATTATATTTTGTTATGGGTTGTGATTATCTGTTTATGTTATTAATTCTTTGGGGTGTTTTTTTGCTTAATCAGCGGTGCCAATATCTTTGATGAACGGTGATGTATTGTGTTCTACAGTAGTTGCTGTAGCAGTTTGAGGGATCATTTCTTTTGTGCATGATACAATGATGCCTGTTGCTAAGAATAATGCTGCGATAAATATCTTTTTCATGTTATGATTGCTGGTTAAGTAAATTAATCTGCTGTGCCTATATCTTTCCGTACACCTACCGATGGTTTTAAAAATACATCCATAGCGGTAACGGTGCTGCTTTTTATGCACGATGTGATGATTCCGGATAAAAGGATAAGGGCAGCAAGGCAGATTTTTCTCATTTTATTTATGGGTTAAGTAGTATTAAAAATTAACTCTGCGGCAATTGTTAATTATTAGCAGGTTTAAGCCGCGTTTTTGCAGCTTGTAACCAGTGGTTTATAATTTAAATTGGCAGATATGGTAACTTTTTTCTCACAACAATCTTGTAACACTAAGTTTATAACTTATTGTTATTCAATTAATTAAACAACACAAATATACTTATGTTTTTTAATTATCAAGAAAGTATTTAAATTTTTTTTATCTCATTTTTTCCTAAATTTAACACATTCATTCATACTTACTATTTATTTTATAACTTTCACCACATTTCAACGTATAGAGCCACAAATGAATAAAATTTATGCCCTGGTAACGGTATTACTTATTAGTTGTTCGGTAGGAGTTAATACCGTATCAGCGGCTATTAGTGCAAGGGATACTACGGAGGTTATAAAATTAACTAAACAAGCCTTAGACAACCGTTACACCAGCCCCGAGCAAACCATAGAAGTTGCAGATAAGGCCCTGGCGCTTGCCCGGGAGCTAAATTACAACCGGGGCATAGGCGAGGCTTACAGGGTTATGGGTATAGGCAATTATTACCTTAACCAGGCCGGCAAAGCCATTGATAGTTACCTCAAGGCTCTCGATGTTTTTAAAAGCATCAACGACCTTCGCAGCCAGGCCAAAGTACTCAATAACATAGGCAACCTTTACCTGGATAATAATAAAGATAAAGCGCTGGAGTACCTCAACTCCGCATTAGGCATTGCGCAAAACCTAAACGACAACGATTTAAAGGCCGCGCTTTACATGAACATTGGCAACGTGTATTACCGCAACAAAAGCTACAGCCAGGCGCTTACCTATTACGATAAAAGTAATGTGATGTTCTCTTCGCTCGGCGACTCCATTAACCTGGTGCAGGTGCTGCAAAACAGGGGGGTGATATACTACAACCTGCATAATTTTGATATGGCCGAAAAGCTGCTGCTTGCCGCCAACAAAGCAGGTAAAGAGCGCGACCTGAACAAACCCGTGGCCAGTACAAACCTTACGCTCGCGGCGCTTTACATAGCGCAGGGCAAGTTTGATGATGCCAGCCGCGTTGTTACCGAAGGGCAGGCCTACGCCAAAGTATTAAAAGACGATAAGCTCACCAACGATTATAATTACATTATTTATCAGCTGGAATCTAAACGGAAGAATTACGAACAGGCGCTGTTTTATCTGCAGCTCATCTTCCGCCAGGATAGCCTAATCCATAGTTCTAACGAGTCTACCCAGATAAATATGCTGCAGGAGCAGTATAAACAGGCTGCTACACAGCGCGAGAAAGATGCCATCATTCTGCGCCAGCAAAACGACAGGATAAAGTTTTGGGCTGTAACCGTGGTTGCAGGGCTTTTGCTGGTAGTGATAGCGCTACTGGTGGGTAACGTAAAAAGTAAGGCAAAAACCAATGTGCAGCTTACCGAACTGAATGAAGAGGTATCTAAACAAAAAGACAACCTCGACCGGGTGAACCATCACCTCGAAGAAATTATTGATGAACGCACCAAAGATCTCCAGATAAAAAATAGAAAACTCTCGGAATACTCCTCCTACCTGTCGCACCAGATACGGGGGCCTATAGCCACGCTGCGTGGTTTAATGAACCTGGAGAAAGAAGGTTTGGTTGATGAAAAGGAATGCATCAAAATGATGGATAAATGCGTATCAGATATCGACCAGAAGATCATCGAGATGAGCGAAATGCTTAACGATAGCGGTAAAACGGTGTTTTAAGCCAAGGAGGAATTAGCTTAAAGCAGGCCACGAGCTATGGATCTGCGCCTCTAAAAGGCCCAAGTATACACAGTATCTCGATATCATTTGTAAAATAAGCAGTTGCCTGTGCCTCTGATAGCCCTCGGTTTCAAACGCCAGGGTTTGGTTACCTGCGGTTACAAAAAAACTCACTTCGCCCTTACACGGGTTAAACTTGGCACGTAACATGTCAAACGCTTTCACTTTTAGTTTGCTGCGCGGATCGTGGATGGTGCCCGTTTTTAAAGCATCGGTGTTGGCTATAGATATCATGTAGTTAGACATACGCTTTCTTTTGGTTACGCTATGTCTATTACAATTATTTGTCCAATTAACTAAGCAAGCTGCCTGTTTGCATAAGAGTGCGTAAATAAACGCAAAAATTTCACCTCGTTTAAATTCGTTAAGTGCTGCTTAATTAATTTAAATAAAGTGAAATTCAAATACTGTCTATAAAAAAGTAACTGTTTTGTTTACCAAACAGTTATGTAATGGCAGGGTTCGGATTACGACACGTGGTTCTTGCTCAGCAGTTCTTCATAAAGCAAAATCACCTTACGCTGCAGGTTGGTAATTTCGGTTTCTCTATCCAGTAGTTTTTTCTGGATAATGTTCAGGCTTACATCCTGGTTGCTCGGCTCTTCCACATATTCTAACGAAAGCAGGTTTACCACGCTTACTTCAAAAATGTTGGCTATCTGCTCCAGCCTTGATAAATTGATATCGGTAACACCGGTTTCAATTTTTGAGAAGG
Organism: Mucilaginibacter gilvus; assembly: GCF_004054195.1. Taxonomy (GTDB): domain Bacteria; phylum Bacteroidota; class Bacteroidia; order Sphingobacteriales; family Sphingobacteriaceae; genus Mucilaginibacter; species Mucilaginibacter gilvus. The sequence continues at coordinate 3,536 of NZ_SBIW01000003.1, forward strand.
CAGGGATAGAAATGCCTAAACGGTTTGCAACATCTTCCTGGCTCCAGCTACGTTCGTGGCGTAAAGTGCGGATGTTTTTACCGGCCGATTTGTTTGTCTTCTTCTTTATAGTTTCGCTCGTCATGTACATAAAAAATTAATTAAAGGGAAAAGGGTATTAACTACTAACCAAACCCAATGCCATTAATTAAAAAGTGCCCTCATTGCGTGGTATTAACACAATGTTAAGCGTGCATGAAAAAAGTTGTGGAATTACTTCTACAAACAATGGGAAAAAAGGTTACTCTATCCCGTTTATGATACTCAGTTTCGCGAATTTCAACAATAACTGTTTCTGCCCTATTTCCTTAAAGAAAATTGTCGCTTTAACATCCGGCTTGTTTCCCTCCAGGTTAATTACCTTGCCAAAACCAAAGCGTTCGTGCTCTACCTGCATACCCACTTGCAGATTAGAAGTATCAGATATTTTAAAATCGTTGGATACCACATGTGCCTTGGCCAGTATTGATGTTGTTTTAACAGGTGGCGGGGTAGTAGCTGGCTTCGGTTTATAAGCGTCGGTTTTAGTATTGGTATCCTTACGGCTCCATGCGTTGCGCTCGTCATCAAAAAATGAGCTTGATTGCTGTGGTTTTGCCGAAAAATCCAGTTCGAGGTATTTGGCATCTATCTCATCCAAAAAGCGGCTTGGCTCGCAATTGATCAGCGTACCGAACTTAAAACGAGAGGTAGCATAGCTGATGCTGAGCTTTCGCTCGGCACGGGTAACAGCCACATAAAACAGGCGGCGTTCTTCCTCCAGGTCGCTGCGCGAGTTGAGCGACATTTGCGATGGGAAAAGGTTTTCTTCCAGCCCAACCACAAATACCTGCGGAAACTCCAGCCCTTTGGAGGAGTGGATGGTCATGAGCGATACCGTATCGGCATCCTTATTCTTGTCCTTATCATCATTGGTTAAAAGCGCGATGTCCTGCATGAAAACGTCGAGGCCTTTTTCTTCAATATCTTCCCGTTCCGAAAATTCTTTGATACCGTTCAGCAGTTCCTGGATATTTTCGTACCGGTTAACACCTTCTATAGATTTATCTACGTACAAGTCCTTTAATAAGCCCGAATGCTGCGCGATATACAGAGCAGCCTCGTAAGCGCTTTGGTTTTTAGCCAATACCTGGAAACTCTGTATCATGGCCGCGAAGGCTGATAAAGATGCCGGTGCTTTTTCAATGTAGTAGTTGGGCTGCAATACCACCTCAAAAGGAGTGATGTTGTTCTTATCCGCCGCTACAATTATCCTGTCTACCGTTGTATCACCAATGCCACGTTTTGGGTAATTGATAACGCGTTTAAGCGCTTCCTCATCATTGGGGTTAAAGGTGAGGCGGAAGTAAGCGATCAGATCCTTGATCTCTTTACGCTGATAAAAGGACAAGCCGCCGTATATTTTATAGGGGATGTTGAGCTTACGCAAGGCCTCCTCCATGGAACGGGACTGCGCGTTGGTACGGTACAAGATGGCGAAATCGTGCCATTTCATGCCGTTGGTGCTGCGATCCTGCATAATGGTATCGGCCACCATTTTGCCTTCCTCGTTATCGCTGAAGGCGCGCATTATTTTAATTCTGTCACCCGCTTCTTTTTCGGAGAAAACGTTTTTCTTTAGCTGTTCCTTGTTGTTGGAGATGATGCTGTTGGCAACATTTACAATGTTTTGGGTAGAGCGGTAGTTCTGCTCCAGCTTAAACACTTTCAGGTCCGGGTAATCCTTCTCAAAATTGAGGATGTTTTGGATGTTTGCCCCACGGAAGGCGTAGATGCTCTGCGCATCATCGCCTACCACGCAAATGTTCTCGTTCACGGCAGCGAGGCGCTTTACGATCATGTATTGCGAACGATTGGTATCCTGGTACTCATCTACCATGATATACTTAAATTTGTGCTGGTATTTGTTTGTTACATCCGGGTGGTCTCTTAATAGCTCATTGGTTTTAAAAAGCAGATCGTCGAAATCCATTGCCCCTGCACGGTAGCACCTTTGTGCATAGGTTTCGTATACTTTGCCAAGCAGATCGCGCCTGTTCGCATGATCTTCGGACTGTATTTGTTCGTCTTTTTGATAGGCTTGCCAGCTAATTAAATTATTTTTGGCCGCCGAGATGCGATTGAGCACAAAGTTTACGGCGTACAGCTTATCGTCCAGGTTCATTTCTTTCAAAATGGCGCGCAGAACGCTCTTGCTGTCGTCGGTATCGTAAATGGTGAAGTTGCTTGGGTAGCCAATTTTGTCGGCCTCCACCCTAAGTAATTTTGCAAAAACCGAGTGGAAGGTACCCATCCAAATGTTTTTGGCTTCGGGGCCGCAAATATGGTTGATCCGCTCGCGCATTTCGCGCGCTGCCTTGTTGGTAAAAGTAAGTACCAGTATGTTAAACGAATCTACCCTGCTGCGGATTAGGTGGGCAACCCGGTAAGTAATAACGCGTGTTTTGCCCGAGCCTGCGCCAGCGATGATCATCACCGGGCCTTTTATTTGCAGTACGGCGGCCTTTTGTTCGGGGTTTAACCCAGCTAAATAATCCAAATCCTGTTCCTCTTTTCTTAAAAGGCGAAATTAAGGAATTTGGGGTTAAAGGTGAAAGGTTAAAGGCTAAAGGTTTTCCACCATGTTTGTTAGAAAACCTTTAGCCTGGTCACAGGAGTATTTTAAAGTTTGAATTTTATCCCCCCATTCACTACAAAGCCATCCAGCGGGGCGTATATATCCCTAAAAACCGGGTTGGTAACTGTGCCAGTATAAATGGTATCAAACTTGGTTTGCCGCGTATCTGTCAGGTTTTCAAAATTGATGAACAGCGAGAACCGCTCCCATATTTTTTCGGCCATCAACCCGGTGGTCCAGTAGCTTTTGCCGGTTTTGCCATCATTTAGCAATTGCGGACTAAAATAGTAAGCCTCCAAACCTATCTTCAGTTTCTCCGGGATCTCATACAGCAAAACGTTATTCAGCCGGTGTTTAGATACCAACGGATAGGTGCTAATGGTGTTGCCCGTATGCTGCGTAACATGCGCGAAGGTATAACCCATAAAAAGCTTAAAATTGTTGTAGGTGAGCTTCATATTGGTTTCGGTTCCCTTGGTGTTCAGGTCGCCGGGGGGCTGCTGGTATTGCAGGTTGCCGTTAGGCAATGCCGTAAGCAGGATAGGATGCTCCACCCGCGTATAAAAAAATAACTGGTTGATGCTGAAACTTACCCGGTTGTTGAATAAGCCGGTGCGGTAATTTATATCGTAATTAGCACCGTAAGAGCGTTCGGCACGGGTGTTGGCCACATCAACCGGTAACACGTTGCGAAACTGGATGCGTTCGGCATCTTCTGTAAAAACGTTTGGCGCTTTGTAACCCAGCCCGCCACCCAGCCTGGTAGAAACCTGCGGACCTATCTTCCACAAACCCGAGATCCGCGGCAAAAAAAAGAAACCATATCGGTTATGATGATCGCCCCGCAGGCCTGATTCGAGGATGAATTTATCGCTAATATCCCAGGTGTTCTGCACAAAAACGCCAATAGTTTTGTAATCGTAACTACGCAGGGCAAAGCTGCTGGTTTTGTCCTCGCTGAAGTTGTCGCTGAGGTAATTAATACCGGCAACCCAATCTGTTTTGGCGCTTTTGTAGGTGTAGTTGGCCTCGCTGTAGGTAGAAAGCTGCACACCCGAAAAGGTATAATCGGGCAGGTTGATGGTACGGTTAAAATAGCTGACGCTGTTTTTAAACTGTAGTGTTTCCTTATCGTTTAAACGAGTATTTAACGTCGCCTGGCTGCTGTGGCGGCTTGTTTTGTTTTGTTCGAAATAGGTGTGCTGCGCGTCGCCGTCTCCCTCAATGTAATGCAGATCGCCGCCTACGCGGTTTTCTAGGGTGCTGTTGATGCCGATATTGAGGTCGGTTTTATCCGTTAGATAGAGGAACAGCTTTGGGTTGAGTGTAAAGCGGTTGTATTTAGGGATAGCGGTAAGGTCGATATCGGCCGGATCGTATGGCGAACCGTGGTTGTATGCCGCATAAACGGTAAGCCCTGTTTTTTTGAATTTTTCGGCATAAAATCCGCTTGCGTCCAGGCCCCGGGCCGATGTGCCGTTGAGTAAAAAGCTAAGCTGCCGTTCATTGGTTGGTACTTTTGATACCAGGTTAACCAGCCCTGCGATAGCGCCACCGCCGTAAAGGGTAGAGGAAGAGCCTTTGATCACTTCCACCTGTTTCAGATCCAGCGGGGCAATTTGCAGCAGGCCCAGGCCACCCGAAAAGCCGGAATACAGCGAGAACCCATCGCGGATAATTTGCGTGTATTTGCCATCAAGCCCCTGGATGCGGATGCTGGCATTGCCGCTGGTAGCGGATGTTTGCTGAGTTTGGATGCCGGTGCTTTCGGCCAGTATCATACGGATGTCGCCGGGTTTCATATTGCCTTTCTCGTCTATCTCTTCCCCGGCTATCACCTCTAAACGAGTGGGGATATTGGCGATAGTGCGGCTGCTGCGGGTAGCGCCTATCACTACTTCTTCCAGTTCCTCACCGTCGCCTTTACCCTGGGGAGTTAGCGAGATGATCAGCGGCTCTGTTTGTAAAAGAGGAAAATCTAAAGTATCGGTAAACGTTTGATAGCCGATGTAACGGAATACAAAAACCTGCTTCCCGTTCGGGATATTGGGTATCATAATCAACCCTGATGTATCTGACGACGCGCCTTTTCCGGCACCTTGCAGCAGGGCGGTAGCGCCAACCAGCGGCTGGTTGGTTTTGGCATCTTTAATGGTAGCTTTAAAAGTATTTTGCGAATAAGCTGTAGCGGTATAAAGCAGTGCTGCGATGAGCACGATGAATTTTTTCATGGAAAATGTTGGTGTTAAATTAATACGATGATAGCCTTTATGGCTTTTTTGCTGTATTAATTTAATTGCGGCGGTTGCCAGATGGAAAGCATCACCGGCTTTAGCGCGGGCTGTTTATACGTGGAATTATGCTCGACGGTAATTTCGGTTGCGGTGCGCCCGACATTTACAACCGGTTTGGCAAGCGTGAAACCGACACAAGTACCGCAGGAAAAGAATGGAGAGCAACCCTGGCAGTTGTTACCGGGTTTTGAGTTTTGGCCGGCTATTTCTTTTTTGCTGATGGATTTTGCAATACAGTCGTCGGCACAGTAGGGCCTTACCGAAAGCAGTAGCACATATACCGAAAAAAGGATGCAAAGAAATTTCACAAGGCAAATATAGCTAATTGGGCAACCTTTTCTTTACCGCCGTATAAATTATCCAGCCAAAGGGCAACAGCCAGATAATATCGTTCCACACATTTACCCAAAAAAAGGCGGGCGAAAGCTTGCCCAGCACAATGTAATAAACCGACCCGATAGGCCCCAGCAGTTTGCCTATCCAGCCTACCAATATCAGCGGCCAGTAGGCCACCGGATCGCGCGATGCGAAGTAGTAAGCAATGCCATAAACGCCCACCAGCATACCCACGCAACGCAGAATAATGAGCAGGAAATCCGTTGGCGGGTTGCCGAAAAGCAGTATCTGCGGATAGGCAGAGATCACCAATCCCCAAAAGATATTGTAAGCGGCGGCCAGCAGCATAATGAGCCTGGCGTATTTGAGTTTGGTGACTGACATATAAATACTATGGTGTGAAGTTAAGATTTAATGAGGTGGTTCAAATTATATTTTGGCCTCGATTTCGACTTTCACCGGACGATTATTTGAAGATTTATTGATATTTTTGTTTATGGAAACAATGATACTGCACCCCCAAACCAAAAAACAACTAAATGCTTTAAAGGCTGTTGCCAAAGCATTAAATGTTGCATTTGAAACAGGCGAGTCTCCATATGACCCTGCTTTTGTAGCTGAAATACAAAAAGGCGAGCAAGCGCGAAAAGAAGGAAAAAAGGGGCTTCGGGTTGATGTTGACAATCTATGGAAATAGATTTATACGAGAAAGCCGAACGCGATTTTGAATATTGGAAAAAATCGGGCAACAAAATCATCCAAAAGAAAATTCAACAGCTTTTTGCCGATATGCAGCAGCATCCTTTCGAGGGCATCGGAAAGCCAGAAGCTCTTAAGCACAATCTTTCAGGTAAATGGTCGAGACGCATCACCAACGAGCATCGAATTGTTTACGATGTTGTTGACGATACTATAAACGTATATTCTTTAAGAGGGCATTATTGATGCCCGGTCTACTCAGTATTTAAGATAAGCAGGGTATTCTCAAACAATTCCCCCCTCAGCCTATTATCTTTGCACAAACATCTATCGTTTATGAACCGCCTCGCCAATTCCACCTCTCCATATTTACTGCAACACGCCAACAACCCGGTTAACTGGTACCCCTGGGGGCCGGAGGCTTTGCATAAGGCCAAACAGGAGAACAAACTTATCCTCGTAAGTATCGGTTATTCTGCATGTCATTGGTGCCATGTAATGGAGCACGAAAGCTTTGAGGATGAGGCCGTGGCGGCCGTAATGAACGAGTATTTTGTGTGCATTAAGGTGGATAGGGAGGAACGCCCGGATGTTGACCAGATCTACATGAGCGCCGTACAACTGATGAGCGGAAGGGGAGGATGGCCACTCAACTGCATCTGCCTGCCCGACCAAAGGCCCATCTACGGCGGCACCTACTTCCGAAAAAACGACTGGACGAGCCTGCTCTTTAACCTGGCCGATTTCTACAAAACTAAGCCTGACGAAGCCGAAGATTACGCCGTGCGATTAACGGATGGCATTAAACAATATGAATCTGTTGCCTTTGTGCAGGAGCAGCCCGAATACAGCAAGGCTGATTTTGAGCCTATCCTGAAAACCTGGAAACGCTATTTCGACGAGGAGGAAGGCGGCTTTGGCGGCGCACCAAAGTTCCCGATGCCGAATAATTCGCTGTTTTTGATGCGTTACGCTCATCTAATGCAGGACGATGCTGTAGCGGATTTTGTAAAACTCACCCTCCACAAAATGGCCTTCGGTGGTATTTACGACCATATTGGCGGCGGCTTTGCCCGCTACGCGGTGGATGGCGTATGGCATGTGCCGCATTTCGAAAAGATGCTGTACGATAATGGCCAGTTGCTTAGTCTATACGCCGAAGCCTACACCTGGCACCCGGACCCATTATATAAAACCATCGCCGATGAAATTATCAGCTTTGTTACGCGCGAACTTACCTCGCCCGAGTTTGGCTTTTATTCGGCACTGGATGCCGATAGCGATGGCAAAGAAGGTAAGTTTTACATATTTACAAAAGCCGAAATTGAGGAGATATTGGGTGACGAGGCGGATCTGTTTTGCATTTACTACCACGTTACCGATGCCGGCAACTGGGAGGAGGAACATTCCAACGTTTTCTTCCGCAGGGAAGGTGATGAGGAAATGGCAGCCATACTGGGTTTGCAGGTAGATGATTTGCTAAACCGGATCAACGCCTCGCGCCAAAAGATTTTTGAAGCACGAAGTGTGCGCATACGCCCGGGGCTGGATAATAAAATATTAGCCTCGTGGAACGGCCTGATGCTGAAAGGGCTGTGCGATGCCTACCGCGCCTTTGATGAGCCTGCCTATTTAGACCTGGCTTTAAAGAATGCCGGGTTCCTGACCAATAAACTGCTCTCCGGCGATAAACTGCTGCGGATCTTTAAAGAACCGGTACTATTGCCCAATGGCGACCATGAACCGATAGCCACCTTCCTGGATGATTACGCCAATATTACTGATGCCTTGATAGCCCTGTACGAGGTTACTTTTGATGAGCACTGGCTTATTACTGCTAAAGGCATCGCCGATTACGCCATCCTGCATTATTACGATAAACACCTCGGCATGTTTTATTACACCGCCGATGACGACCAGCACCTCATCGCCCGTAAATCGGAGATCATGGATGGGGTGATGCCTGCCTCTAATTCGGTTATGGCGCGCAACCTTAAAAAGCTGGGGCTGTTCTTCGATCAGGAGGAATACCACGAGATCTCGGCGCAAATGCTGCGTAACATAGTGCCGCACCTGGCCAAGTACAGCACCGCCTACGGCAACTGGACGGCCCTTTTGCTGGACGAGATCTTTGGTATCTACGAGGTAGCCATCACCGGTGATAACTACGAAAGCCTGCGTAAACAGATGGAGCAAAACTACATCCCTAATAAAATAATATTGGGCGGTAAAAAAGGAACATTACCTTTGCTGACGGATAAGTTTGAAAGCACTACCCGCATCTACATCTGCAAGGATAAAACCTGCAGCCTGCCTGTTGAAAATACGGCAAATGCGCTAAAACAAATAAATAACTGATTCCTTTATTAGGGGAAGTTTAAAGTGGAAAGTAGAAGGTAAAATAAAGAGCTTTTAGCTTTTAACCTTAAACTTAAGAATCGTTAACGAATAATCATTATAATGAAAATTGAACAACAACACGTAGTATCATTAACATACGATTTGTATGTTAAGCAAGAAGATGGCAGCGAAGGGCTGGCAGAAAGCGCAACACAGGAACAGCCATTAACTTTTTTGTTTGGCGCTGGGCAGATGATACCAAAATTTGAAGAGAACTTAAGCACCTTATCAACCGGTGATACTTATGATTTTCGTATCGCGGCAGCGGAAGGCTACGGCGAATTTGACGAAGAGGCAGTAGCTAATTTGCCAAAAGAAATGTTTCAGGGTGCCGATGTGCCGCAAATTGGCGAAGTATTGCCTTTGCAGGATAATAACGGCAACCGTTTCCAGGGCCAGGTAGTATCGGTTACCGAAGATTCGGTAATTGTAGACCTTAACCACCCTATGGCCGGCCAGGAACTGCACTTTAAAGGCGAGATATTAAACGTTCGCCCTGCAACGCCCGAAGAACTTTCTCACGGCCACGCACACGGCCCGGATGGCCATCACAGCCACTAAGAAGTAGAAAGTAGAAAGTTCAAAGTAGGAAATTCGAATCCGAAAATTTAAAAGATAGTTTAGGCGCGCAGCATTGGTGTTGTGCGCCTTTTTTATCTCATCAAAAAATCGAGGTGTCCCTCATCAGTTATGCGGGCGGTGATGATAATGCGGCAGGCAATTGGCTGGCCATTTTTTGTGCAGGGCGTAAATATCTTATCATCTTCGTTGGGTAAGTTGGTATTCATGTGTATAACCCTTTCGTAACCGCTATCGCTGTTTAGGCGCACCCAATAATAGGCAAGCCTGCCCAAGGGGCTTATCAGCAGTTCTACCTGCGCGTTAAATCTTGACGGGTCTATATACTTAAGATCATCAGGGAGGGTAAACAGTTGCAGGTAGGGGATGTAACCATAATACCTGCCGCCAACTTTTATTGGTTTGGTTATTACATCAGTACTATCAATCTCAATATCGGCAAAATACCGCAGGTTAGAAGCTTCTGTCTCCGGTGCCTCGTATGCTATTTTTTTTTTATCATAATCATAAACCTGCTGCACCTGGCCGTGCGTATTATAAAAGCGCCAGGTACCAACCTTTTTATCGTTATCATAATTACCAGATGCTACAGGGGTAATCTTATTATAAACCGCTTGGTACAAGCCATCCTTTATATGCTTATTACTTTTAAGCACATGGCAAACCTCGTCAATAGAATCTGTTAAATGGCTGGTTTTTAACTTGGTTTCCTGCGCTTGGCAGGTAATGGCTATCAGTATCGCTGCTGCTGTAAATAGGTAGTTTTTAAACATAAACAGGTTCTTTTTCTTTTAATAAAAATCAAGGTGCCCCTTTTCGGTAATAATCGCGCGGATAATAATTAGGCAGGCAAGCGGTTCGCCGTTCATCTTTATCACATTATCCTGGTTCAGGTTATCGTTAGTTTTGGTACCGGATGCCTGGGTTTATCTTTTGTAATTCGGCCACAAAAACGGCTTTAGCCTCCGGCGAAATGATCACCGAATCGAATTTGTTATAAAATATCTCTATCCTGTTGGTAGATAAGGCCGGGGCGCTTAATACTGTCCGCGTGTTTTCTACCCTGGTGATACTGCTAATGGCTACCTTGGTGTTAAAGAACATACCACATTTTACCCTTAGGATGCCATCTGTACTGATGGCGTAATAAGTATTAAAGAACACCGGAAAAAACATGGCCGACATTACCGCAAAAACCAATACAGCGCCAATATACATCCCCCCGGCAATATAGCCAACCTCAACAATAAACAAAATAATCAGGGGGATATAAATAACAAATCCTTTCTTCGACGGGAACTTTTGCTCATGGTTTAACATGGGCTAAAAATAGTAAAAAAAGATATGTCCATTGTTGTTCGTGATAGAGGTCGTACGTAAGAGCGGTGATGAATCAGCACCAGTATCCTGGAACCGCAGGCGCCTCCTTTACCACATTATTTACTCCGGCCTGCCACCACCGCCGCCGCCTTCACCACGACCGGCCCGTCTGCCGCCACCACCGCCCTGGCGGTTACGCCCGGCGCTGCTGGCAAATTTTTGCAGGCGCAAGGCAAACGTCAGCATAAAATAACGGCCCAAACGGTTGGTGCGCGTATCAATGATCTGGTTGCCGCTTACACTGCGGGATACACCGGTGTTTTGATTAAACAGGTCGTATGCCTGAAAACGCAGCGCGCCGATATTGCCTTTTAAAAACTGGTATTCTACATAGGTACTCAGCAGGGTAGGGTTTGCCTTAACGGTGCTGCTAAAGCCTTTGTTAAGCGTTTGGGTGAGGTTGTAGCCAAGGATCCAGTTTTTAAAAAAGTAGTTGCGGCCGTCCAGTCCCAGCGTCCAGGTTTTGGCATCGGTACTGATGAATGATGGCAGGCTGTAATGGGTGGTATTGATGCTGTAATTGCCGCTTACTTCGGTATCCATCAGGCTGTCTATATCTATCCGGATGCGGGCGCCCTGGTTAAATACCCAGTTTTTGCCAATGTTGCGCTCGTCGTTAAGGTAACTGATGTTGTTGTTAAAGTTGGCGCCTCCGTTTAGCGTAACGGTAAGCTTACGGTTGGCAAAGGGTTTAGAGTAGGCGTAGTTACCGCTGGCCGAGTAAAAGCCATCGGTATTTAAGTAGCGGGTTTCCTGTACGGTGTTGTTGCGCGCCGTGCTGGTGGTAGTTGTTATTATGGTAATGGGTTTGCTGTTGGTCACAATTTTATCCTGGGTGCTATTGAACGATAAATTGGTAAACAGCGAATTACCGCTGGTGATATCAAACTGGTTGTACCGCAGGCTGATGTTATTGCTGAACTCAGGCTTTAGATCGGGGTTACCATAGATGCGGTTTTGCGGGTTGCTGAAATCGGGTTGTAACTGCAGCTGCGTAAAGCCTGGCTGGTTGTTGCTGCCCGTGTAGTTAATAGCCAGCGAGTGGTTGCGTTTAAAATTATAAATAAACCTTGCCGTTGGGATGTAATTAAAGGTATGAGTAGTGGTGCTAAAGTTATGCGATTCGCCGTTAAGCGAGGCCGGCTGTAAGGCAAGCCCCAGGGTATAGTTATACTTTGTTTTTACGCCGCGCAGGTTCAGCCCAAAACGGTTGGTGATGAACTGATAGTTATATAAGGTGCTGAGCGAGTCTACATAGGTTTGTGCCAGTGTGGTAGGGTCTATATTGTAATTGAGGCGGTTGTTATCGGTATTGCTGTAGTTGTGGTTGTAATTGGCCTCCAAAAAATTGCCTTTGCCCAATGGTTCGGTGTAAGATAGGGCGATGTTATACCTGTTAGAGCTATTGTTGGTGTTAATCTGCTGGAACAACGGCGTGGTTACCCCCGCCTGCTCGGTAGTGTACTGGTCGTTAAGGTCCTGCGTATTTTTTGAATAGTTGAGGCTGGTATTGATACTGAAATTACGCCCTTTTTTGGCAAACTTATGGTTATACAGCACACTAATGCCACCGCTCGGCGCGGTAGAATTGGTTAGCGCCAGTTCGTTACCATTAACGGTTGTATCGTTACGGGTATTGCTGAATGCATCCGTACTGTTATTGTTTGATGAATTGTAGCTAAAGCTTGGGTTTATCTTCAGGTAGTTTAGCGTATCTATCCGGTATTCAATATTAAAATCGAACCGGTGGTTTATGTTATGCGTTTTATTGTTGCTGTTATCGTTGCTTAATATGGCGCCAGATTGAAACTGGCTTTGCGTTTGCGATGTGGTACTGCTCAGCTTGTCCCTATCGGCGAAGCTGTAGCTGCCGTAAGCGCTTATTTTTTTGCCCCATTCGTTACGATAATTAAACCCTAATGAACGATTGGTAGTGATACCATTAGCCGTACTAACGGCGCCGCCTGCTGCAGCACCGCCTCCTCCGCTCCGGCCGGCCCGGCCACCACCGCCGCCGCCTGCACCCAGGTTAAAGGAGTTTGTATTGGTATTATTAACGGTGCCGATAAGTGCCAGCTGCTCATCCTCTTTAAAAGCGTTGGCAGAGAACCGCGCCAGGTAGCGGCCATCGTTACCGGCACCCACGGTGCTCTGCCCAAATTTGCCCACGCGTTTGCCCTTTTGTATGGTAATGTTGAGGATCTTCTCCGGATCGCCGGTTTTGATGCCCGTGAGGTTGGCCTGGTCGCCGTAATCGTCTATAATTTGTATATTCTCCACAATATCTGCCGGCAGGTTTTGGGTGGCGGTTTGCACATCGCCGCTAAAGTAGTTTTTGCCGTTTACGCGCACTTTGGTTATCTGCTTGCCCTGCGCGGTAACGTTGCCATCCTTATCTACCGATACACCGGGGAGTTTTTTGATCACCTCATCTACCGTGGAACCCGCCCGAACGGGGTAGGCCGCAGCCTTATATTCTATGGTATCTTCTTTAATAACAATGGGTACTATAGCGGCAGTAATAGTTACCTGGCCCAATGCGTTGGTTTGCACGGTAAGCTTAATGGGATCTAACCGGATAGCGGCTTTGCCATCGTCCATCGCATACTTGCGGCTGATGGGCTGGTAGCCCAAACCGGTAATGGTGATTTTAAAATTCTTAGAAAATACCGCCCCGAAACTGAACGCGCCTTTGGCATCGCTGGCTACCAGCATACTGTCTTTATCAGAAGTTAACTTCACCGTTATCCCCGGTACAGCGCCAAGGCTATCAATTAACGTACCGCTAACCGCGCGTGGCGGCTGTTGGGCAAACGCTTTTGTAAAAAGCGTAAAAGTGATCAATAACAGGGGGAAGAATTTTCTCATAGCTGTGAATAACTGCGTTAATGACGGTTAAAGTATAGAGAAGTTTAATTGTAATGCCAATGTCATACAAATGTTGCAATAGGACAGCATTTTAACTATGAATTTAATTATTTCTCAATTTTTTTAACGGTTTATGAAACCTAATCCAAAACTTTTCCGTATCTTTATTCGACCCCTGTTGTATTTATAAACTAATTGATAAACTAACCTCCCGATCCTAATGGCATTCATCCATGATGTATTAGAACAACCTTCGTACGGCTGGAAAGACGAAAACGGCAACCTGTCGAAACCCACACCAAGCCAGATATTTAAAGAATTCTTCTCAAGACTAAATATTTTCAAAACCAAAAAGAACTGGCTTTCTTTTATGAGCTGGATGATGGTGGTAACATTATCAGTTTTCCTGATGTTCTTTATCTTTAAGTACTTTTCTATCAAAGGCCTGATCATCGCCTTCTTATACAGTATGGTTGTAATGGGTACCCACGGCACCATTTGGTACCATAGGTATTGCACCCACGGCGCATATAAGTTCAAAAACAACTTTTGGCGTTTCTTCACCCAAAACCTTACTCTTAAAATTATTCCGGAAGAGATCTACGCGATATCGCACCATGTGCATCACGCTTTATCTGATCAACCCGGCGATCCATACAACGCACAAGGCGGTTTCCTTTACTGTTTTTTGGCCGATGCAAACCATCAGCCCATCAACCGTAACATGAACGAAAAAGAATACCAGCGCTGCGTTACTTTAATGAAACATACAGGCGTATCGGTAAATACTTACGCGCAGTACCAAAAATGGGGTTCGGTTGCCAATCCTTTTCACGCGGTAGTAGGCGTTATTGCCAACTGGGCATTTTGGTTCACCATATTTTATTTAATAGGTGGTGTAGCTTTAGGCTGTGCTATTTTTGGTGCCGCAGGCTTTTGGGCTGTTGGCGTACGTACCTTTAACTATGAAGGCCACGGAAAAGGCGAAGACAAACGCCGCGACGGGGTAGATCATAACCGTAAGGATATGTCGGTTAACCAGTTATGGCCGGGCTTTGTTGCCGGCGAATGGCACAACAATCACCATTTGTTCCCAAAGAGCGCACGCTCTGGCTTTAAGCCGCACCAGGTTGATACCGCTTTCTACTATATCAAATTTATGAGCATGATAGGCGCGGTGAGCCAATACAAAGATTCTAAAGCGCAATTCATTAAGGAATATGTTACGCCATTTATAAAGGTAGAGGCAGCACCTGTGTATTGCCCTGAAACCGGCAAGCGGATATTGGCTACAGAATAAACTGAAACATTATCATAGTAAGGAAAGGGGTGCATTGGCGCCCCTTTTTTATTTGGCAGAAATTGGATCCGGGGCGATGATTTAATTATATTGCTAAACCAAAATTCTACCGTTATGTATTCAAAAAAGATTCTCCTGTTAACGTTCCTGTTAGCTACGTTTTTTGTTATCAACGCGAATTCGCAAAGCCGATCTTTAGGCATTTTTGATGCGCAATCTGATGTGGGCCCGGTAAAACTGAAAGGCGATGTAGCTTACAATGCAAAAACAAAAAAGTACGTGGTAAGCGGCTCGGGCGCGGATGTATTTTTTACTACCGATGAGTTGCATTTTGTTTGGAAGAAAGTAAAAGGAAATTTTACCCTCCGGGTAAACGGCGCATTCATCGGCACCAATACACATATGTATGGCAAGTTTGGGTTGATGGCACGCAAAAGCCTCGATGGTAATTCGGCGCAGGTGAATGTGGTGGTGCATGGCAATAAATTATCATCATTGCAATGGCGTAAAACCGCAGCCGATTCTACCTACGAGCAGCGAACTGATGTATTGACGGCTAACGTATTAGAATTACAGCGCGAAGGCAAAACCTATACTATGCGCGTATCGCACAAAGGCCAGCCCTTCGGCCCGGCAAAAAAGATAGATCTCGACTTGGGCGATGAGGTGTACCTCGGCCTGTTCATCTGCTCGCATATCCCCGACAAAATAAAGAAGGTGGCCTTTACAGATGTTAAGCTCACTTATCAGAAAACCTTTAAGTAAGCTACCCTATATACCCATTTAACAAAACGTAATACTATTTTACCGTGTAACATAAAAACTACACATAGAGGAGTTTAAAAGCTTCTTTTTTATTTAAACGCAATTTTAAACTTGTCCTTTTTTACAAATGAATATATACCTTAGTAAACCAATTATAGTAAACCTTTTATTCTGATGTACAATAAAATAACGCTTTTTTTTACCGTGGTGCTTGCAGCTGTGCTGTTTGCCGGTAGTGGTTACTCACAAACAAAATCTACAGGTATTTTTGATGGGCACGGCGATGTAGGCCCGGTTAAAAATAAGGGCAACGTTAAATACGATGCCAAAAATCATCAATACCTCGTTAGCGGCTCGGGTACCAATATCTGGGCCAATACCGATGAGTTCCAATTTGTGTGGAAGCAGATAAAAGGCGATTTCACTATCCGTACCAACGCGGCTTTTATTGGCAAAGGCACCGAGCTGCATCGCAAGTTTGGTTTGATGGTGCGCAAATCGTTAGATGGTAATAGCCCTCACGTAAATGCTGTGGTTCACGGCGACGGGCTCACCTCGCTGCAATACCGCAAAACAACGGGCGCGGTTACCGAAGAACAAAAATTGACACAAACTTTCGCGGAGGTAATTCAGCTGGAGCGCCGGGGCAATACCTTTATCATGTCGGTTGCGCATAAAGGCGAAGCTTTTGGCTCCGAAGAAAAGATAGATCTTGACCTGGGCGATGAAGTGTACGTAGGCATCTTCGTTTGTTCGCACAATGCGGATGTAGTGGAGAAAGCGGTTTTCGGCAAGGTGAAGATCACGGCAGGTAAACCCGGTAAGTAACGGGTTGGGTGTTGCATTTAACCAATCCTAATATTATTTTAACTACGTAACATAAAAAGTACACACAGGGGCGCTAAAACGCCCTTTTTTTATTTAAAAGCAATTTTTTAGATGGCTTTTTTACAAATGAATATATAACTTAGTAAACCAATTATTGCTAACCTAAAATTAAATGTCGAAAAAATTAACCTGTCCTTCAGCAGCTGTGTTTCTTGCCATGCTGTTTTCTTGCGCCACTTATGCACAATCCCAACCTTTAGGGATCTTCGACGGGCACACCGATATCGGCGTCATCAAACATAAAGGCACAGTTACCTACAATACAAAAACCCAGCAATACGAAGTCACCGGTTCGGGTGCCGATATGTGGTACGACCATGACGAATTTCACTTTGTATGGAAGAAGGTAAAAGGTGATTTTATCCTGCGCACTAACGGTGCTTTCCTGGCCGGCGATGAGCCTAACCGTAAATTTGGTTTGATGGTACGCAAAACCCTTGAGACAAATTCGGCACAGGTAAACGTAATGGTACATGGCATGGGCGTTACCGCTATGCAGTACCGCAAAGTAACCGGCGGGCAAACCGCAGAAGACAGGACAGCCGTTATCTCTGCGGATGTAATACAACTGGAAAGAAAAGGCGGCACCTATTATATGTCGGTAGCAAAAAAGGGTGATGTATTCGCCCCCGAGCAAAAAATTGACCTGGATTTGGGCGATGAAGTATATGTAGGTGTTTACGCATGTGCCCACAATGCCGATAAGGTAGAAAAGGTATTATACAGCAATGTCCGTATTATCACCCCGGCCCCAGCCGACCTCGTTCCCTATAAAAAATACGTCGGCAGCGCCATCGAATTGCTGGATATGAACACCCAGAACAGCCGCGTGGTTTACCAGTCGCCAAAATCGCTACAGGCACCAAACTGGATGAAGAACGGCAAATCCTTAATATATAATAGCGATGGTACCCTCTATAAATTTGATATTGCCACAAGTACCCCGGTAGCCTTAAATACCAACCCCGCCAAAAACAATAATAACGATCACGTAATATCCTTCGATGGAAAAATGCTTACCATCAGCAGCGGCGATGGCGGCCCGTCTATCGGTTACACGGTACCAATAGGTGGCGGTACCGCCAAAGCGGTTACCACCAAAGGCGTTGGCGCAAGCTATATGCATGGCTGGTCGCCCGACGGTAAGTTCCTCGTGTTTTGCGGCGAGCGTGGTGGCGAGTATGATGTATACCGCATCCCCTCAAACGGTGGCCCCGAAGTAAGACTAACCACGACCAAGGGGCTCGACGATGGCCCCGAGTATACGCCCGATGGCAAATACATCTACTTTAATTCGGTACGCAATGGTTTGATGCAGGTTTGGCGGATGGACGCCGATGGTACCAACCAAACGCAGATCACCAATGATGATTATAATAACTGGTTCCCGCATATTTCGCCCGATGGCAAGTGGATAGTATATATCACCTTCCTCAAAAACGAAGTTGCCCCGGGCGACCATCCTTTTTACAAACACGTTTATATCCGCGTAATGCCGGCTGCTGGTGGCCCATCAAAAGTGGTGGCTTATTTATATGGTGGGCAGGGTACTATCAACACTCCTTCATGGTCGCCGGATAGTAAGCATATCGCCCTTGTAAGCAATTCAGATCTGTTATTTCCTGTATTTCCAATAGCAAACAAATAAAATCTAAAAAGCATGAATGCATCCCGCAGAAGTTTCTTAAAAAACAGCGCCATGGCCGTAACCGCCGCGGCTTTATTGCCCGATAACGTGTTCGCCGCCGAGCCGAAAAAAATACAGCGCGTAGGCTTGCAGCTGTATTCGGTACGCGATGCCATGAAGACAGACCCAGCCGGGGTGTTAAAAAAACTGGCCGATATGGGTTATGTGCATGTAGAACACGCCAACTATGTAAACCGTAAATTTTATGGGTATACCGCTAAGGAATTTAGAAAAATACTGGACGATCTTGGGCTGATGATGCCAAGCGGCCATACCGTTATGACCACTCAGCATTGGGATGCTGCCAAAAATGATTTTACCGACGCCTGGAAATGGACAGTGGAAGACGCAGCAGTTTTAGGCCAAAAGTATGTAATAAGCCCATGGATGGATACAGCCGTGCGGACAGACAAATCCGCGCTTGACCGCACCATGGAGCAATTTAACAAAAGCGGCGAGCTGTGCCAAAAATCGGGGATGAAGTTTGGTTACCACAATCACGATTTTGAATTTACCACTATGGTAGGGAATATGCGCCTGTTCGATTACATTATGCAGCATACAGATCAGGCTTTGGTTGCCCAGCAGTTGGATATCGGCAATATGTATGGCCGCGAGAACGATGCCATCTCTATCATCAAAAAATATCCGGGCCGCTTTGAATCGATGCACGTGAAAGATGAAATAAAAAGTGCCGAATACCCCAACGAAGGCACCGGTTACGAAAGCTGCGTGTTGGGTCTGGGCGTGTTGCCGGTGAAAGATGTACTTAAAGAAGCCAAAAAAACAGGCGGCACCTCGTTACTGATCATTGAGCAGGAGTCGTACCAGGGCATGGATCCGCTCAACTCTGTAAAAATTGATTTACAAACCATGAAAAAATGGGGTTATTAATGCTTTAAAGCATACCTTTCAGCTTCATTTACTAATAACGGGATATTGTTTGAGCACAATATCCCGTTATGTATGCATAAACTAAATTATTCAGAACTTTGAACTATCAAATGAACAGGCGGATAGCGATCCGTAACATGGCTTTGATCCTGGGCAGCGCGGCTGTTTTGCCTTCTTGCCTTCATGATAATAAAGGCAAACCTGTGGTGGAGCTAAAATACCTTAAGCTTAATGGCGAACAGGAAAACCTGGTAAGCAACCTTGCCGAAACCATCCTCCCCAAAACCAATACCCCCGGTGCCAAAGACCTTGGCATAAATCTCTTCGTATTTAAAATGATAGACGACTGTTTCGATCAAAAAGGGCAGGACGAGTTTATGGCCGGTTTAAAAGAGTTTGGCGATGTAGTGGATAAAAAATACGGCAAATCTTTCAACGAATTAACCGCAGCAGAGCGCACCGCTTTTGCTAACGATATAGAGAAACAAAGTAAAGACCCCAACAATAAAGATAAGGACGCAAAAGCGACCGGTTTTTATTGGACGGTGAAAGGCCAAACAGTATTTGGGTACACCACCTCCAAATACTTTATGACCGAGCAAATAATTTATGAATTGGTACCGGGCAGGTATAATGCCATGTTCCCGGTAAAAAAGAAAGCGGCAGTATAACATGGCTAATTTTAATATAGATAGTAAAAGCGAGCGCACGTTTGATGCCATTGTAATAGGCTCGGGCATGAGCGGTGGCTGGGCTGCCAAAGAACTGGGCGATAAGGGCCTTAAAACTTTAGTGCTGGAGCGTGGTCGCGATGTAAAGCACAATAAAGATTATCCCACCACCAATATGTACCCATGGGAGTTTGCGCACCACGGTCAGGTAACTGCCGAAATTCGCGAAGCAAACCCCATTGTAAACCGCTGTTATGCCTTTGGCGAAGATGCTATGCATTTTTTTGTGAAAGATAAGGAGCACCCTTATGTACAGGAAAAACCTTTCGACTGGATTCGCGGGTACCAGGTGGGCGGTAAATCGCTGCTTTGGGCGAGGCAAACCCAGCGTTGGAGCGATTTTGACTTTGACGGTCCCGCACGCGATGGTTTCGCGGTGGATTGGCCTATCCGTTATAAAGATATTGCGCCGTGGTACAGCCATATAGAAAAATTCGCGGGCATCTCCGGCAACCTCGATGGTATTGCCGAACTGCCCGATGGCGAGTTTTTACCCGCCTTCCCGCTGAATGCTGTTGAGCAGCGTTTCAGCAAACACGTAAAACAACATTACCAAAACAGGCACGTCATCAGCGCGCGCTGCGCCCACTTATCAAAACCCAACCAGATCCATTTCGACCAGGGGAGGGCGCAGTGCCAAAAACGGACCCTTTGCCAGCGCGGCTGCCCCTTCGGCGGCTACTTCAGTGCCAACTCATCTACTATTCCATGGGCTTTAAAGTCGGGGCATGTAACGTTACGGCCATTCTCGGTGGTAGAATCCATTATGTATGATGAAAAGTTGGGCAAGGCAACCGGTGTGCGCGTTATCGACACCAACACTAAGGAAGCTATAGAATATTATGCCGATGTGATCTTTTTAAACGCGGCGGCATTAAACAGTAACCTGGTGTTATTAAACTCTACTTCAAGCCGTTTCCCTAACGGCTTGGGTAACGATAGCGGTACACTTGGCAAATACGTAGCCTTCCATAATTATTCGGCACATATAAATGCCGAGTGGGATGGAGATAAAGAATGGACAACCGATGGCCGTAACCCGGCAGGCGGTGGCTACATTCCGCGTTTCCGCAACGTGTACAAACAGGAAACCGATTTTTTACGTGGCTACGCGGCAGGCTTTAGCGCCTACCGTTACCGCGAGACCAGCAGTGACGGTGTTGGCGAGGATCTGAAAAAGAATTTAGTGAACGATAGCCTAAGCGGCTGGAAAGTTGGCTCGCACATGATGGGCGAAACCATCCCGAAGAAAAGCAACTACGTAGCGCTGGATAAAAGCCAGAAAGATCAGTGGGGGATCCCGCTGTTAAAAATTGCTGTGGAGTATGACGACAACGATGCCAAAATGAAGAAGGATTACGTGGAGCAGATGACAGAGATGTTCACCTCCGCCGGGTTCACCAATATTAAGGCATCAACCGATAACCGGGCACCGGGCCTGGACATCCACGAAATGGGTGGCGTACGTATGGGTAACGACCCAAAAACATCGATGCTTGATAAATGGCATCGCCTGCACGCCTGCCAAAACGTATACGTAACCGATGGTGCCAGCATGACCTCAACCTCATGCCAAAACCCATCGTTAACCTACATGGCCTTCGCGGCACGCGCGGTTGACCACGCGGTTAGTGAATCGAAGAAATAGCCCCCCAACCCCCTGAAGGGGGAACAGAAGTAAGAAACGGCTTTAAGCGTTTCAAAAGCTCGCCCTTCAGGGGGTTGGGGGGGAGGGCTGGGCTTAATGTGTATAAAAAACACAATGAAAAAATATTTGAAAAATAATTATTATGCCTACATTAGGCGAGGTAACCAATACTAAACAAATTTATTTAACGCAGTAATATTATGTCTACAAACACTTATGACGCTATAGTCATTGGTTCAGGGATATCTGGCGGCTGGGCTGCAAAGGAACTGAGCGAGAAGGGGTTAAAAACCATCATGTTGGAGCGCGGTAGAAATATCGAGCACATTAAGGATTACGTGAATGCGAATAAAGGCCCCTGGGAGTTCGAACACCGTGGCGGCCGTACCCAAAAAATGATTGAGGATTACCCGGTTTTAAAGCGGGATTACCCTTTGAACGAAACAAATTTGGATTATTGGGTTGACGAAAAAGAAAGCCCTTACACCGAAATTAAGCGTTTCGACTGGTTCCGTGGGTACCACGTAGGTGGCCGCTCGCTGATGTGGGGCCGTCAATCGTACCGCTGGCACGAAACAGATTTTGAAGCAAATGCTAAAGATGGCGTAGGTGTAGACTGGCCTATCCGTTATAAAGACCTTGAAAAATGGTACAGCTATGCAGAGAAATTTGCAGGTATATCAGGTAACCGCGATGGCGTACCTATCCTTCCGGATGGCGATTTTATGCCGCCGATGGATATGAACATTGTTGAGAAAGATGTTCAGAAACGTTTTAAGGATTTCTATAAAGATTCGCGCCACTTTGTAATTGGCCGTACAGCTAATATTACTGTTCCGCATAACAACCGTACCAACTGCCAGTACCGCAACAAATGCTGGTTAGGCTGTCCGTTTGGCGCATATTTCAGCACACAGTCGGCTACGTTGCCGGCAGCTATGGCAACCGGCAACTTAACCGTTCGCCCATGGTCTATAGTAACCCGTATCCTTTATGATAAGGATACCAAAAAAGCAAAAGGCGTAGAGATCATTGATGCCGAAACCAACAAAACTTACGAATACTACGCAAAAGTTATATTTGTTAACGCGTCGGCATTAAACAGCGCCTGGGTGTTAATGAACTCTGCAACCGATGTGTGGGAAGGCGGCTTAGGCAGCAGCAGCGGCGAGCTTGGGCACAACGTAATGGATCACCACTTAGGTGTTGGTGCAGGCGGCAGAATAGAAGGTTTTGAAGATAAATATTACTTTGGCCGCAGGGCAAATGGTATTTACATACCACGTTACCGTAACTTAAATGGCGAAAAACGCGATTACATTCGTGGTTTTGGTTACCAGGGTAGCGGTAGCCGCAGCAACTGGAGCCGCGACATTGCCGAAATGAGTATTGGTGCAGGCTTTAAAGACGCGCTGTCTGAACCGGGCTCATGGGGCTTTGGTATGGGCGGTTTCGGCGAAACTTTGCCGTATCACGATAATAAGATTACGCTTGATAAAACCAAGAAAGATAAATGGGGCCTTCCTATTTTAGCGTTCGACGTTGAGGTGAAAGAGAACGAGAAAAAGATGCGTGTAGATATGATGAACGATGCGGTAGAAATGCTGACCAAAGCGGGCGTAAAAGATGTAAAAGGATACACCAGTGATGGTATACTTGGCCGTGGTATCCACGAGATGGGCACGGCACGTATGGGCCGCGATCCAAAAACATCGGTACTGAACGAGTGGAACCAGGTTTGGGATGCCAAG
This sequence comes from Mucilaginibacter gilvus, assembly GCF_004054195.1. Lineage (GTDB taxonomy): Bacteria > Bacteroidota > Bacteroidia > Sphingobacteriales > Sphingobacteriaceae > Mucilaginibacter > Mucilaginibacter gilvus. The sequence goes on from NZ_SBIW01000003.1 coordinate 26,412, forward strand.
AACGTATTTGTTACGGATGGTGCAGCTATGGCCTCGTCCGCTTGCCAAAATCCGTCGCTTACCTACATGGCGCTTACTGCACGTGCAGCAGACTATGCGGTAGACCAACTTAAAAAAGGCACTCTTTAATCAATAAAAACTATCAAAATGACTGAGAAGAAAGAAGAAACCCCCGCTGCCGGAGCATCCAGGCGGGATTTTATCAAGAACACTTCCCTGGCGGCAGCCGGTTTTATGATTGTGCCGCGTTTTGTTTTGGGCGGTAAGGGCTACACAGCGCCAAGCGATATGTTGAATGTTGCAGGCGTTGGTGCCGGTGGTAAAGGTGAAAGCGATATTGCGGCGTTCGCTAAAAGCGGCAAGGCCAACATCGCGTTCCTTTGCGATGTGGATGACCGCCGCGCGGCAAAATCAAGAGCAGCGTTCCCTAAAGCAAAATATTATAAGGACTGGAGAGAAATGTACGATAAGGAATCAAAAAACTTTGATGCCGTATCTGTTTCCACGCCAGATCATAACCACGCTATCATCGCATACCATGCTATGGAAATGGGTAAACACGTTTACGTGCAAAAACCCTTAACTCATGATATTTGGGAAGCACGCTTATTGACGGCCGCAGCACAAAAATTCAAAGTAGTTACGCAAATGGGCAACCAGGGCGCATCTAACGATGGGACCCGCCTGATGTCGGAATGGTACGATGCCAAACTGATAGGCGATGTGCATACCGTTTACTGCTGGACAAACCGCCCGGTTTGGCCGCAAGGTATTAAATGGCCCGCGCCAAGCACCAACATCCCTGCCGAACTGGACTGGAACCTTTGGTTAGGCACTGCACCTAAAAAAGATTACGTAGATAAATTGGTACCGTTTAACTGGCGCGGCTGGTGGGATTACGGCACCGGCGCCCTCGGCGATATGGGCTGCCACCTTGTAGAGGCGCCTTTCCGCGTGTTGGGCATTCGCTACGCAAAAGATGTACAGGCAAGCGTGGGTAGTGTTTATGTTGATGAATTTAAACAAGGCCACTTCCCTGAAAGCTGCCCTCCATCGAGCCATATTACGCTTACTTTCCCTAAAACCGAGAAAACTAAAGGCGATGTTACCCTCCACTGGATGGACGGCGGTATACAACCCGAAAGGCCTGAAGAATTAGGTGCAGGCGATAAATGGGGTGGCGAAGAAGGCAATGGTACACTGTTTATTGGTACAAAAGGTAAAATGTTTGCCAGCACCTATTCTGATGCCGCTACATTGCTGCCAAAAAGCCGCATGGAAAATGTTAAAGCCAAGCAAAAATATGCCCGTGTACCGGGAGGCGCAAGCGGCCACTATAAACAATGGGTTGAAGCTTGTTTAGCCGGTTACGGTAAACAAGAAGTAAGCTCGCCGTTTGAAGTAGCAGGCCCGCTTACCGAAGCGTTGCTGATGGCTAACCTTGCAGTGCGCGGTCACGAATTAAAAGGTGGCAGCATTAAATTGCTTTGGGATAACGATGCCATGAAGGTGACCAACTTTGATGAAGTGAACCAGTATGTTAAACGTAACTACCGCGAAGGTTTCGACCTGAAAGCTTAATTGCCAAACGGTTATCAATAAGAAAATTAAACGCATTTAATTCAAAATAAAATGAACAGAAGAGACGCATTAGGCCGGGTTGGTTTGATCCTTGGGGGAACCATCATCGGCGCTGAGTTCTTTATGTCGGGCTGTAAATCTGGAAGCACTGTAAACACAGCAGACCTGGCTAAGCCCGAAACTACCGCCTTTTTAGATGAGGTGGGCGAAACCATTTTGCCGGAAACCAGCACCCCGGGTGCTAAAGCCGCAAAAGTAGGTGCATTTATGGCGGTGATGGTAAGAGATTGCTACACCGAGGCCGATCAAAAGGTGTTTCAAGAGGGTATAGGTAAACTGGACGAGGCAAGCAGCAAAAAATTCAGCAAGAAATTTATGGAGGCAACTGCTGCCCAGCGTACCGAACTTTTAACCGAGCTTGATAAAGAGGCTAAAGACTACGCTAAGAAAAGAGGCGCGGATATTGATGCCGACAAGCTCAAACACAAAGACGAGAAGGACTACAAAGGTGCGGATATCCCTAACCACTACTTCACCATGATGAAACAGTTAACCCTGCTGGGTTACTTCACATCTGAAGTGGGTGCTACAAAAGCATTACGCTATGTGCCGGTACCGGGTAAATACGTTGGCGATTACCCTTACAAAAAAGGGGACCGCGCCTGGGCACTGTCATAGTAGTCAAAAAAAACCTATCAAGCCCTCCCCAAAAGGGAGGGCCTTTTTATAAAATTTCCTCTAACAGAGGGGGTTACAGGCTTTTAAATAAAGTCGACTCTTTTAGGGGAGATTTATAGCGGGCTTGCCTTTATTTTCAGCAAAATTTAATACTTTTAAGCCATCCCGGCGTCAACCTGCCGGTGGTTTAAACAGAGCTTATCTACAATATTATGAGTAAAAGAAAACTGCGCATGGGCATGATCGGCGGTGGTAAAGATGCCTTTATTGGCGCTATACACCGTATTGCCGCTAATATGGATGGCCAGATAGAACTGGTTTGCGGCGCACTTAGTGTTAACCCCGAAATAGCACAGGAAAGCGGCCGGATCCTTTTCCTGGATGAGGACCGTATCTACAACAATTTCGATGAGTTGTTTAAAGCAGAAGCACAAATGCCTGCCGATAAACGCATGGATTTTGTAACCATTGTTACCCCAAACTTTGCCCACTTTGCACCTGCGATGGCGGCATTAGAAAACGGTTTTAACGTGGTAGTAGAAAAACCGGTAACCTTCACCCTGGAAGAAGCCCAAAAGCTGAAAGCTAAGGTAGAAGAAGCAGGCCTGATGCTGCTGCTTACTCATACCTACGCGGGTTACCCAATGGTAAAAGAGGCAAAAGCATTTATTAAAGCAGGCTCGCTTGGCAAAGTGCGCAAAATATATGTAGAGTATATACAAGGCTGGCTGAGCCGCTTATCAGAGCGCGAAGGTAATGCACAGGCATCATGGCGTACAGATCCAACAAAATCGGGTAAAAGCGGTTGCATGGGCGATATTGGCACCCACGCCGCGCACCTGGCCGAATATATCTCCGGCAAAAAGATCACCCAGTTAAATGCTTCCCTCAACATTGTGGTGGATGGCCGTATGCTGGATGATGACGGTGCTGTATTATTAAGATTTGAAGATAACGTTACCGGCACTTTAACCGCCTCGCAAATTGCGGCTGGTGAAGAGAACGCCCTTAAAATACGCGTTTATTGCGAAAACGGCGGCCTGGAATGGCAACAGCAGGAACCCAATACCCTAATTGTAAAATGGACCGACAAACCGGCGCAGATCTTACGCGCGGGCAGCGGCTATACCGATAGGTTATCTAGCTACGCTACGCACAACTGCCGCACACCTGGGGGGCATCCTGAAGGTTACCTGGAGGCATTCGGCAACTTGTACCGCAACTTTGCTTTGGCATTAAGCGCTAAAATAGAAGGCGTGGAGCCGAAGGCAGAATGGCTGGATTTCCCGGGCATCGAAGACGGGATCCGTGGTATGGCATTTATTAATAATGTGGTTGCATCAAACAACAGCGACCAAAAATGGACTGATTACGTTATCTAACAAAACACATGAACACTATAAAAGGGCCGGCAATATTTTTAGCGCAGTTTATAGGCAACGAAGCGCCGTTTAACGATCTAAGCTCCATCTGTAAATGGGCGGCGGGGCTGGGTTACAAAGGCGTACAGTTACCAACAAACGACGCGCGTTTTATCGACCTGCAAAAAGCAGCCGAAAGTAAAACCTATGCCGATGAAATAAAAGGCATCGTAAACGCCGCCGGTTTAGAAATTACTGAACTATCTACCCATTTACAGGGCCAGCTGGTTGCCGTTAACCCGGCCTACGATTCGCTGTTCGACGCTTTTGCGCCGGATGCTGTGAAGAACAACCCGGCCCAAAGGCAGAAATGGGCGGTGCAGCAATTGAAATACGCTGCAAAAGCATCGCAAAACCTGGGTCTTAACGCGCACGTTACGTTTAGCGGCGCGCTGATATGGCAAACGGTTTACCCATGGCCGCAACGCCCCGCAGGGCTGGTAGATACCGCTTTTACCGAGCTTGCCAAACGCTGGGAACCTATCCTGAACGTTTTTGACGAGAATGGCATCGATCTTTGTTACGAAGTACACCCGGGCGAAGACCTGCACGATGGTATCACCTACGAAATGTTTTTGGAGAAAGTGAACAACCACAAACGTGCCTGTTTACTTTACGATCCATCGCACTTTGTGCTGCAATGCCTGGATTACCTGGAGTATATTGACATTTACCACGAGCGTATAAAAATGTTCCACGTAAAGGATGCCGAATTTAACCCTACCGGCAGGCAGGGTGTTTACGGCGGCTACCAGGACTGGATCAATCGCGCAGGCCGTTTCCGCTCACTGGGCGACGGACAGGTAGATTTTAAGGCGATATTCAGCAAATTAACCCAATACGATTATACCGGATGGGCGGTACTGGAGTGGGAATGTGCATTAAAACATCCGGAAGATGGTGCGAGAGAAGGCGCACAGTTTATTAAGGATCACATCATCCGCGTTACCGACCGCACTTTTGACGATTTTGCCGTATCGGGCTCCGACGAAGCTTTTAACCGTGAGCTTATCGGCCTTAGCTAATAGAGAAGAATTTTAACAACCAAACCAAAAAACCTAATTATAAAATGGCCACTACTACTATTAACCGTACGCAACTCTTTAGGGCAAGCTGCCTTGCTTTGTTGGTAACCTCACTATCTTTCGGTATCCGCGCGGGTATCTTAAATAAGCTTGGGGTAGATTTTAATCTTGATAAAGCACAACTGGGCACTATCACCGCAACAGCATTCTGGGGTTTCCCATTAGCCGTGGTAATAGGCGGGGTTATAGTAGATATCATCGGCATGAAAAGGCTGCTAGTAATGGCATTTTTATTTCACGTGGCAGGTATCCTCTTAACCATATTTGCCACCGGGTTTTGGAGCTTGTTTATATCTACCCTTCTTATTGGCTTAGCCAACGGTACTGTAGAAGCAGCTTGTAACCCACTGGTAACTTCGCTTTATACCGAGGAGAAAACAACCAAGCTGAGCCACTTTCACCTATGGTTCCCCGGCGGTATTGTTATTGGTACACTCATTGTAATGCTGTTAACCAAACTAAACCTAAGCTGGCAGATCCAGGTTGCAACCATGCTTATCCCAACCGCAATTTACGGCTTCCTGTTCTCCAAATTAGATTTCCCGGTAACCGAACGCGTTGCATCGGGCGTAAGCACAGGCAGCATGTACAAGGCAGTGCTTAGTCCACTTTTCATTTTTATGTTTATCTGTATGCTGGGCACTGGTATCACCGAGTTATTCACCGGCCAATGGATCGATGTATTGCTGAAGAATGTAAGCGATAACGCATTGCTGTTGTTAACTTTGGAGACTGGTATCATGGTAGTTGGCCGCGCATTTGCCAAACCAATTTTAAAACTGGTAGAACCACAGGTAGTGTTGCTGATATCAACCATATTGGCAGCTGCCGGCATTTACATGCTAAGTACTTTCACAGGCAATTCTATCTTCTTTGCAGCCATCGTATTTGGTATGGGTGTTTGCTTCTTCTGGCCAATGATGCTGGGCTTTGTAAATACCAATATCCCAAAATCGGGCGCGTTAGGCTTGAATTTGATGGGCGGCGCCGGTATGTTTGCGGTATCTATTTACACCATGTTCATGGGCTCGTACTACGATCAAATTGTAAAAGAAGCCAATGGCGATAATACCCTGGCAGGCGTAAAGGTATTACAAGCAACATTAGTTATACCAATAGCACTGATAGTAGCATTTGCTGGCCTTGTATTTTACATGCGCGGCCGCAAGAAAGCAGTAATAATACCCGAGGTTGCAGTTTAAATTAAATATTTATTATAAGTTAAAAATTGTATTTTTCGGCATTCAAAACACACTAATATATTACCCCATGAAAAAAGTTTTTATCGTTTTAGGCATCAGTTTAGTAATAGCAGCGTGTGGCGGCTCAAAACCGGGCGAAGCAGAAGGTGGCGACACCTCAACAACAGCAACTAACCAAACAGCCACAGCGGCGCAACCAAACGTAGATACCTCTGCAACTAAAATAGGTACAGAGCCTGCTGCTGCTGCAGCGACCCCGGGCAAAGGCGCTACGCTTATAGCCGGCAGCGATTGCACCACTTGCCATAAAGAGCACCAAAAAATTGTAGGCCCTGCGTTTGCAGATATCGCCAAAAAATATACTGCTGCTGATGAAGAAAAATTAGCTAAGAAAGTAATAGCAGGCGGCAGCGGCAACTGGGGCGATATTGCCATGAGCCCGCACCCGGCAATTTCTTTGGCGGATGCTAAGGAAATGGTGAAATACATTTTATCAGTAAAATAAGGTTTAACCGGCTCGAAGAACTAAGTATTTAAACACATAAATTATGACCGTAACTACACGCGTTAAGTTATCAGCCATGATGTTCCTCCAGTTTTTTATCTGGGGCGCATGGTTTGTAACAATGGGAACGTACCTTGGTAAAACGCTGGGCGCGAGCGGAACAGAAAACGCGACTGCTTATTCAAGCCAATCGTGGGGTGCCATTATAGCGCCATTTATCATCGGCTTAATTGCTGATCGTTACTTCTCCGCCCAAAAAGTATTGGGTGTTTTGCACTTAACGGGTGCTGCGCTATTGTTTTACATCACTACCATTCCAAACTTTAACGCGTTTTTGCCGGTTATTTTTGCTTACATGATCGTTTACATGCCAACCCTGGCACTTGTAAACTCCGTATCGTTTAAACAGATGACTAACCCAAGCAAGGAGTTTCCACCTATCAGGGTGTTAGGCACCTTCGGTTGGATAGTTGCCGGTACCGTAATAGGCTGGCTTGGTTGGGAGGCAAATAACACATTGGTTTTAACCTTCAAGATGGCAGCTGTCGCATCCTTAATATTAGGTTTGCTAAGTTTCTCTCTGCCTTCAACGCCACCTGCTAAAAAAGGACAGAAATCGAGTATGAGCGATATCCTGGGTCTTGATGCTATCGGGTTGTTGAAGAATTCCTCTTACCTGGTGTTTTTTCTCGCTTCTATAGCTATTTGCGTGCCGCTTGCATTTTACTACAACTTTACCAACCCGTTCCTTAACGAAATGGGGATGAAGAAAGCCGCGTTCATTCAATCATTTGGTCAATGGTCGGAGCTTGCATTTATGGCTTTGATGCCGTTGTTCTTTGTACGGCTGGGTGTTAAAAAGATGCTTGCGATAGGCATGCTGGCCTGGGTATTACGTTACGTGTTTTTCGCCTATGGCGATGTGGGCAGTAACTACTGGATGCTCATCACAGGCATTGTATTGCATGGCGTTTGCTACGATTTCTTCTTTGTAACAGGTCAGATCTATACAGATAACCTGGCAGGGGAGAAGTTTAAAAGCGCCGCGCAGGGCTTTATAACACTTGCTACTTACGGTGTGGGTATGCTTATCGGCTCTTACATCTCGGGCCCGATAGTTGATAAATGGCAAACATCTCCAACCACGCATAACTGGACAACCATCTGGTTGATCCCGGGCGGCATAGCAGCGGTAGTGTTGCTGGTGTTCCTCATTTTCTTTAAAGATAAGAACCAGATCCAAACCAATCCTTCTTTAGAAATTGACGGCGAGCCGAAAGGCCGCTTAGAAGTATAACCTATGGCAACAAACCAAAACAGGAGAACGGCCATCAAAGGCCTTATAGCCGGTAGCGCCGCTATTGGCGCATCGGGTATATTATCATCTTTTAAAGCCGCCGAAAACGAGCCTATGGACGATAAATTGAAAGGAAACATTAACCACGCCGTTTGCCAGTGGTGCTATAGCGATTTCAGCGTAGAGGACCTTTGCAAAGCCGCCAAGGAAATCGGCATAAAAGGTATCGACCTGGTTGGTCCCAAAGATTGGCCCACCCTAAAAAAATACGGACTGTTTTCCAGCATGTGTAACGGTGCCGAAATAAACCTGACCGATGGTTTTGGCGATAAAGTTTACCATGCCGAACTGCATAAGCGCTACACCGAAATGATACCCAAAGTAGCCGAAGCCGGTTATAAGAACCTTATTTGCTTTAGTGGCAGCCGTCGCGGTAAAACCGACGAGGAGGGATGGAACAACTGTGTGGAAGGGCTTAAACCTATGGTAGCGCTTGCCGAAAAGCACGGTATTGTATTAGTGATGGAACTGCTTAACAGCAAAATTGACCACAAAGATTACCAGTGCGATAGGGTAGAGTGGGGTGCTGAGCTTTGCAAAAGGCTGGGCAGCGAACACTTTAAACTGCTGTTTGATATTTACCACATGCAAATTGATGAGGGCGATGTGATCCGCAATATCCGCGCTTACCACCAGTACATAAACCACTACCACACAGGTGGTGTACCTGGCCGTAACGAGATAGACGATACGCAGGAGCTTTACTATCCCGCCATTATGAAGGCGATATTAGAAACCGGGCACAAAGGCTTTGTGGCGCAGGAATTTATACCGAAACAAAAAGACAAACTGGCCTCGCTTAAGAAGGCAGTACACATCTGCGACGTTTAAACCTTCAGGGGTTTACAGCGTCAAAGTTCGAATTATAAACAAGATACATGACAACCAGGAGAAATTTTTTAGTACAGGCGGGCGTTGCTTCGGCCGCCATCATGCTTGCCCCCCAATTATTATCGGCAAAAGGCAAACCGGGCGTTGGGCTTCAGTTATACAGCTTGCGCGATCAGTTGCCTAAAGATGTAAAAGGCGTAATTGCCAACATCGCTAAAGCAGGATACTCGGAAGTAGAAACTTTCGGCTACTCTAAGCAAGGCGGTTTTTGGGGTTTAAGCGCCAAAGAATTTAGCGCTTTACTAAAGGCAAACGGCTTAACCACCCCAAGCGGGCACTACGGTTTGGATGAATACTTCGGTACAGGTAAAATGGATCAGCTGAACAGCTACATAGAGGCTGCGCTGATAACCGGCCAAACGTATATCATTATCCCAAGCATCAACCACGAGTTTATTAAAACAGTAGCCGATTTTAAAGCGGTTGCCGAAAAAATGAACAAGATTGCCGAGATCCTGAAACCAAAAGGGTTAAAACTGGGCTACCATAACCACAATTTTGAGTGGAAAGAAACCGAAGGCACAACCTTTTACGATACCATCCTGAACGAAACCGATCCTAAATTGGTGAACATGGAGATGGACCTGTACTGGGTGGTTCGCGCGGGTTACAACCCTTTAGATATTTTCAAGAAACATCCGGGCCGTTTCACTTTTGTACACATCAAGGATATGGATAAAACCAACCATGAGCTGAACACCGAAATTGGTAACGGCACTATCGACTTTAAAAGCATCCTTGGGCAGGCTAAAAAGGCGGGCATCAAACATTTTATTGTGGAGCAGGAGAACTTTACCAATATCGACCCATACCAAAGCATTGCGCAAAGCAGCAAATACATCAAAGGCCTGCTTGCTGTTTAGTATTCCATTCGAACCAATAATTCATAAAATATGAAACATCAACTAATATTCACCGCGCTGCTTTCTGCAAGCTTTTTTGCAGCCAACGCGCAGCAGGGGGCAAAACCCGAGGATACCGAAAAGTGGGAACCCGTACCAAAGGTAGTAACCGCAGGTAAAACCACCAGCGACGCACCATCAGACGCTATCATTTTGTTCGACGGGAAGAATCTCGACGAATGGGTAGACGTTGCCAGCGGCACACCTGCCAAGTGGGACGTGAAGGACGATATCCTGACCGTTAACAAATCCACGGGCAATATCGAAACAAAAAAGAAGTTCGGTAACTACCAGTTACACATTGAGTGGAAGGTGCCTGCAAACATCAGCGGTACCGGCCAGGCACGCGGCAATAGTGGCATTTTCTTAGCCTCCATAGGCAAAGGCGACCTGGGTTACGAATTGCAGGTGTTAGACTCCTACAATAACAAAACCTACGTAAACGGTATGGCCGGCAGCATTTACAAGCAATTCATCCCGTTGGCAAACCCAACCAAGGCCCCCGGCGTATGGAACGTTTACGACGTAATTTGGACCGCCCCAACCTTCGATGGCGACAAAGTAAAAACCCCTGCCCGTGTAACCGTTTTATTTAACGGCGTACTGGTAGAGAACAACATCGAACTGCTTGGCCCAACCCAATACATCGGCGCACCAGGCTACCGTTCCGCTCATGGTCCGGCCCCAATAAAGCTGCAGGCCCACGGCGACAAAAGCGAACCACTTAGCTTCCGCAACATTTGGGTAAGAGAGCTGTAACACCTTCTGCAACCCACATAAAATACAAAGCCGGCCACGAAAGTAAGCCGGCTTTTTTATGGGTAATATTTTAATCCCCTCTCCGGAGGAGGTGCTGCGGGCAAGAGCGCGAAGGCAGGGGTGGGTTAGCCACCATGCGGCCACTACAACGCCTTAAAAACCGCTTTCCCATGCGGCGCGAGGGTTAACAAAAGTTAACACAATTTCGAAAATTGTTTTTTAAATATTTGATAATCAATATGTTAAAAAATAACAGGGTTAACACATTTCCCCCCATAATAGTGCCACCATAAATGCCAAATATTTTATTAGGAAACCGTGAACGCCATTTAATAAACATGGTTTTCTCATGGGCTATTACGCCCTGTGGGCGCATGCTGGTCAAGCGCGCAAAGGCAGGGGTGGGTTAGCGGCAACGCGATAATGCAGCTAAAGTTCCCCTCCTCGGAGGGGCGGGCAAGAGCGCGAAGGCGGCGTGGGTTAGCCATCATGCAATAACCACTCTTGTCATGCTCGAGCGCAGCGAAGCATCTAATCACCACCATGCAATAACCGCCTTGTCATGCTTGAGCGCAGCGAAGCATCTAATCGCCACCATGCTATAACCACCATGCGGTAAGCGATTGTCATGGTGAGCCTGTCGAACCACTAACCACCTACCCAATCAACCACTCACCAATTAGGGCGTTGCCTGCGGCCCGGGCTTTGCAGGGCTGCGCTGCGCTCCGGCCCGATGGGCTAAACCCTTTCAATCCCTAACGCGGGGGATTGGGTAGAAAGCGAAACAATAAAAATCATTTTAGAGCGATAATTATCAAGTAATCGCCACTGTAATTTAAGTTTAATTTGGTTGGTTACTGATGTTGTAGTTTATTTTTTTTAATTTTCACAAAACCTAAATATCACATTATGAACTGGAAAAAGTATTTAAACGCAAATCGACTTCGTACTTCTGATAGAGAAAGAGAATTGGATCCACGAAATGAATTTGAAAGCGATTTTGGAAGGGTCATTTTTAGCCCTGCAACCAGAAGAATGCACGATAAGACACAAGTGTTTCCATTGACTTCGGACGACAACATTCACTCTCGACTTACACACTCTTTAGAAGTAATGTCAATAGGGCATTCTTTAGGATTGAATATATGTCAAAATAGCGAGTTTATCAAATCACTTGGTCTTGACCAGCGCGACTTAATTAGGGAAATACCAATCATACTTAAAAATGCATGTTTAGTACATGATATTGGAAATCCACCATTTGGCCACTTTGGAGAGACCGTTATACAGACATATTTCGAGAAATTATTTAAGACAGAGTCCTTTGGTTTAAATGAAATCGAAAGAGAAGATTTTACTCTTTTTGATGGTAATGCTCAAGGCTTCAGAGTGTTAACAAAGCTTCAGATGTTGGAAGATATCTATGGATTGAATTTAACTTATGCCTCATTGGCGGCTTACATAAAGTATCCAAATACTGGTAAAATAGACAAGAAGTTTTTATATCAGAAAAAAAGAGGAGTGTTTCAATCAGAAAAAAATTATTTGGAAGAAATTGCGGATGGGTGTGGCTTATATAAAAACACAAAGATAATTCGACATCCACTTGCTTACTTGATGGAGGCCGCTGATTCAATTTGTTACTTGGTTATGGATATTGAAGACGGTTTTAATAAAAGTCTATACACTTATGATTTTATAAAAAGTAAATTAGTAGGACTACAAGGGATGACAGAACAATTTTTAAAATTGGAAAGTAAATATCAAACACCTTTGGGTCGGGTTGTGAACTTGAGAATATATTTAATAAAAAGACTCGTAGATTTGTCAGTATCGAACTTTATGAAAAATATAACCATTATTTGTGAAGGGAAATATAATCATGAATTAATACATGATGATGAGTTTAAACTTGCCGATACTCTGCAAGATTTTTGCGTGAATGAGATTTTTCCGAAACGTGAAGTCCAGTCGTTGGAATTAACAGGGCACTCTGTTTTAAGTGGTTTGCTCGATTATTATATTAAATTTACTTTTCACGAAAGTAAAGATTATAGAAAACGAGCTGTAGGCTTAATTTCAGAAAGCGTAAAAAAGGTTGCTTATAAAGAATACGGCGTTAGTAACTTTGATAGTCTTAATAAATATTATAAGTTAAGAGTAATTGTAGATTTTATCAGCGGGATGACTGATCAATACGCATTAAATCATTTTCAAAAATTAAGTGGCCAAAAAATTAATTGATATACGAACTTTAATTGATAAATCAGGACCAGCGTTTTATCAATATCTTCACCAATTGCTCCATGATGATATTATGGAAAAATTGATGGAGATAAACTTGCAAACTGATGTGTATATTTTTAGTGGAATAATTCGAAATTACTTTTTGAAAATTTACAGAAAGCGAGATGTGGATGTCGTTTTAGGAAACGAGATTAATATTACCGAACGTTTTAAAGACCTGCCTTTTCAAAAAAACAGCTTCGGTGGATATAAAATATCATTTCCCTCTGGACCCTTAGATTTATGGTTTATAAAAGATACTTGGGCTTTCCAGCATTCGCAAAAAACATTTGAATTTAATTTGGAGAAAAAAATACCTGATACAGCGTTTTTTAATTTTTCTTCAATAGTTTATTCTTTAAATAAAAAGCAGTTTTATTACACCAAGCATTTTGTCAAATTTTTGAGAGATAAAAAGCTGGATTACGTGTATAAAGAGAATCCAAACTACTGCCTTTGCATAGTAAATACTTTATATTATGCTGATAGATACGAATTAAAGATTGCCGATAGATTATTGAATTTTATCACGGATTTGTACAAGAAAAACCTGTATGACTTTCAAACTACGCAGCTAAAACATTTTGGTGAAATTATATATAGTGACTCGGAAATAGAAAAAAGATTAACGTCATACCAACCAGCAAACGTTAGTAAAAACAGTAAGAATATTTCAAAGCAAAGTCATCGTTCGGCAAAACGAACAGTAGCTATCAATAGTTCAAGATAGAAGTTGTGTTTGTATGTTACTGTTAAGATATATAAAAAAACTGCTATACTTTTAGCCCCCATCACCCCACCTCATAATAACTAATCCCCGTTCCGCCATAGTTCCGAAGCACGTCTACGGCTTCCTGGGCCAGGCGGGAGGTTTGGGTTTTAATGTTCATGATCACTTGCGGGCCGTTAGCGGCGGGGATCAGTTCGATATCTTCTTCCAAAAATTCGTTTCCAAGCAGGTATTCGTGGGCGTCTTCGGCGTGGCTGGCATCATCAAAGGTGGCGGTGGCTATGTGTGGCGTCATGTGGATATAACACCTTTTTAGTTCATTTGTTCTTTTTGGTTCATTAGTTCATCTGTTCAATAGTTCATTGGTGCAGGGGTGGCAATAATGTGGTATGAGCTACTTATAACTCATAACTCACCACCCACACCCCCCCCATTCACAACTCACCACTCCCCATCCTTGTTCTTTTAAGAAAAAGTGTTAAGTATTGATTTCTTTTTTGTAAATTTTGAACCTATTTACTCCTCCTTCCGTAGAAGTGTAAATAACCATACCAAATAAACTTATTGTTCCTAATCCCCTAATAAATTAATGTTTAAGTATTCTATACTTGTCCTTTTCGTGCTTTTTGCCCTGGATACTTTCGGCCAAAACCAAAGCATGAAGTTTGAGCATTTGGGTAAACGCGAGGGCTTGTCGCAAATAAACGTGGAGTGCATTATACAGGATAGCCGCGGTTTTATTTGGGTAGGTACCCGCGACGGCCTTAGTAAGTACGATGGTTACGGCTTTAGCTATTACAAGCACGATCCGCAAGACTCTGCCTCCATGAGCAGCAGTATGGTTGCCGATATTCTCGAAGATAAAGAGGGGAACATTTGGGTGGCAACCATCATCGGCCTCAACAAACTCGACCGCCGCACCGGTCGGTTCACCAAATTTCTGCATAACGATAAAGACCCCAATTCACTTGCGGATAATATCCTGAAGAAACTGGCCTTAGATGAACACGGCAATGTTTGGGTGGGCAGCCAGGGCGGGCTGGATTACCTCGACACCAAAAAAAATAAATTCACTAAACATTTCCGGCACGATCCTAAGAACGATCGCAGCATCAGCGACAGCAAAGTAACCAGCCTTTTCGTTGGGGCCGATAAACGCCTTTGGGTAGGCACCGTTGAAGGTGGCCTGGATCTGTTCGACGCTAAAACGCAAACGTTTATCCATCACAGGTATAGCGCTGCAAACCCGAATTCTATATCGGGCAACAGCATAAGATGCATCTTTGAGGATAAGATGCGCCGTTTATGGGTTGGTACCTTAAATAACGCGCTCAACAAACTCGATTTGAATACCGGCGTTTTTACTCGCTACCCCTACAACGAGAAGCTGAAGAACGCTATAGCGGGCAATACCATTTACAGCCTTGCCATGGACGAGAACAGAAACCTGTGGATAGGCAGCGAAAATGGTGGCCTTTGCATCCTAAACCCCGAAACGGGCAAATTCTATACCTACAAGCACGATGATATTGATAAGAACAGCATCACGGGCAACACGGTTTACAGCATTTTAAAAGATAACCATGGCAATATGTGGTTGGGCGCGTTCAGCGGCGGCATTAACGTGTTTAAACGCAGTACAGAAAGCTTTGCACACTACAGGCACAGTTCATCGCCTAATAGCCTCTCCAACGATTTTGTACTTGCTGTGTACGAAGATCAGGATAAAAACGTATGGGCGGGTACCGATGGCGGCGGCTTGAACAAGTTTGATTATAAAAATGGTAACGTAGTGCATTACGTGCAGCAGCCGGGTAAAAATAGCATCACCGGTAATTTTGTGCTCACCGTTAACCAGGACTACGAAGGTGATTTCTGGCTGGGCACCTGGGCCGATGGTGTTAGCATTTTTAACCCTAAAACCAATGTGTTTACCAATATAAAAAACCAGCCCGGTAACCCCAACAGTTTGCCAGGCAACAACATCTACGCCCTAACGCACGCTAAAGATAAAACTACCTGGATAGGCACCTATAGCGGCGGGCTGAGCCACTACGATAAAAAAACCAAACGGTTTGAAAACTATAAGTATAACGCTGCCGACCCGACCAGCATCAGCAGCGATAGGGTATATTCGTTACTGGAGGATAGCCACGGTAATTTATGGGTGGGCACATTTGACGGCGGATTAAACCTGTTCAATAAAAAAACAAAGTCGTTCACCCGTTTTAAGCACCGGGCAGACACCAACAGCATCAGCGATGATAATGTTCCCGATATTTACGAAGGGCATAACGGCAGCATCTGGATAAGTACTTTCACGGGGCTTAACCTTTTCGATCCGGTTACCAGGCACTTTACCGCGTTTACTAAAAAAGACGGGCTGCCAAGCGATATTATCTACGCTGCCCGCGAAGACGACGATAGCAAATTATGGGTGAGCACCAACAACGGTCTTTCTGAATTTGACCCTGCAAAACGAACGTTTAAGAATTATTCGGTAGAGGATGGCTTGCAGGAAGATGAATTTAAATCGCATTCGGCTTATAAAGGTGCTTCGGGCAAGCTATATTTTGGCGGGGTGAACGGCTTTAACGCTTTCTCGCCCGGGCAGATTTTAAAGCCGGAGGGCTTTTCGCCGCTGGTGATCACCTCATTCCAGCTGTTCAATAAAAAGGTAGCCCCTGCAAAAAACAGCAGCGATCCGTCGCCACTTAAGGAAGATATCTCTGATGCTAAAAGCATTACGCTTAACTACAAGCAATCGGTTATTTCGTTGGAGTTTGCCGCGCTTGATTTTACCTCGGCCGACAAAAAGCAATACGCCTATATATTGGAAGGTTTTGATAAGGAATGGAATTTTGTAGGGCCACGGCATAGTGCCACCTATACCAACTTACCCGCCGGCACCTATACCTTTAAGGTGAAGTACCAAAATATGGCGGGGGTATGGTCGCCGGTTACCAGCGGGCTTAAGATTGTCACCGAGCCGCCGCTTTGGTTAACCTGGTGGTTTAAAACCATGGTGGTGTTTTTGGTAGTGGCGATAGTACTTGGCGTATTCAGGCTCCGCATCGGGGCTATAAATGCCCAGAAAGCTATTTTGGAGAAACAAGTGGCCGACCGTACGGAACGCCTTGCAGAGATGAGTAAGGATGAGCGGGTGCTTCGCGAGGAGGCCGAAAAGGCGCGCGAAGATGCCGAAAAAGCCAATCGTGCCAAGAGTATATTCCTCGCTACCATGAGCCATGAGATCCGCACGCCTATGAACGGGGTAATGGGTATGGCCACTTTGCTTGCAAATACCCCCCTAAACTCCGAGCAGCAGGAGTACACCGAAACTATTAAGACCTGCGGCGATTCGTTGCTGAATGTAATTAACGATATTCTCGATTTTTCCAAAATAGAATCGGGCAACATGGAGTTGGACGAACACGACTTCGATCTGCGCGATTGTATAGAGGCGGTGCTGGATGTTTTTGCCGAAAAAGCCGCCCGCATCAATCTCGACCTGGTTTACCAGGTGGATCATAACGTGCCATCGCAAATCATTGGCGATTCGTTACGGTTGCGTCAGATCCTGATCAACCTGGTGGGTAACGCGGTGAAATTTACAGCAAAAGGTGAAATATTTATCTGCGTAAAACTTAAGAACACAACAGACAGCGGATTTGAACTATTATTCGAGATTCGCGATACGGGGATAGGTATCCCGCCTAACAAACTCAACAAGCTATTTAAGGCTTTTTCGCAGGTAGACTCGAGCACCACACGCAAGTATGGCGGCACAGGGCTTGGGCTTGCTATAAGCGAAAAACTGGTTGCGCTGATGGGCGGCGAGATTGATGTGCAAAGCGAAGTGGGTAAAGGCACTACCTTCTCGTTTAACATGCACGCCAAGCCGGGCGTAAAATCGCAGCGGAATTATGTGCACGTTAACGTGGCAGAAATCGAAAACAAGCGTATCCTGGTGGTTGATGATAATCCGACCAACCGCGATATACTGGAAGAACAGCTTAAGCAATGGCACCTTATCCCGGTAATGGCAGAATCCGGCGCGGCCACGCTATCTATCCTTACCGCAGATGAGCCTGTAGACCTGGTGATATCAGATATGAACATGCCCGAAATGGATGGCATTACGCTCGCCCGTAAGATCCGCGAGATAGATCCGGCGTTGCCCATCATTCTGCTCACCTCCATGGGGAACGAGCAAAGCAGAAAAAACAAGGACCTGTTTAACGTTGCTTTAACCAAGCCAACCAAACACCAGGTGCTTTACAAGCATATTATTGAGCAATTAAAACTGAACATTGATGTAAAGAGTGAGGTGCAACCGGTAAAAACACCATTCTCGGAGGAATTTGCTAAACTTCACCCTATCAATATCCTGATAGCTGAGGATAACGCCATTAACCAAAAGTTGGCTAAATATATCCTCAACAAAATGGGATATAAGCCCGATATTGTAGAGAATGGGCACGAATGTCTTAACGCGCTCATCAACAAAAAGTATGATATGATACTGATGGACGTGCAGATGCCTGAAATGGATGGACTGGAAGCTACGCGCTTTATCCGCCAGAATATGGAGCACCAGCCCGTTATTGTAGCCATGACAGCCAACGCCATGGCCGAAGACCGCGAAGAGTGCCTGCAAGCCGGTATGAACGATTACCTGAGCAAACCCCTCAAACTGCAGGAGATTATGGACGCGCTGGAAAAATGGGAACCCAATAAAGCTGCAATTTAAGATAGCGGATATAGCTTTATTTAGATAACTTTACCGGTACTAATTATGCTCATCATGTTATTCCAAACCAAATTATTGCGCCACTTGGGTGTGGCTATCTTGTTTATTAGCTTAGCCTTTTTCGCCAAATCGGCCTCCGCAGCAAGCAGGTATTACTACCAAATAAAAATTTACCGCTTTAAGGATAAAGCACAGCAGCAAACCGTAGATACCTACCTGAAAGAGTATTATTTACCCACCCTGCACAAAATGGGCTTTAAAAATATAGGCGTGTTTAAAACGCAGGAAAGTGATACAGCCAGGCGTACCTACGTTTTCGTCCCCTTTAAATCGTGGAAAGCCTTAGAAGGTTTCGGGCAGAAGATAGCCGCGTTGGGCGATGAAGCAACAACGGGCAAAGATTACATCAACGCCGACTCTAAGACGCCACCTTACACACGTACCGAAACCATGATACTTTCGGCATTCTCTACCCGGCTGGAGCCAAAAGCACCAACCCTAACCGGCGACCGCGCTGCCCGCGTTTACGAACTGCGCAGCTACGAAAGCCCTACCGAAAAATACCACTACAATAAAGTTAAGATGTTTGATAGCGGCGAAACCGATCTGTTCGACAGGATAAACTCCAATGCCGTATTTTATGGCAGCGTAGTTGCCGGCAGCCACATGCCCAACCTGATGTACATGACCTGCTACGCCGATATGAAAGACCGCGACAAGCATTGGGAGGCCTTTGGTGCAGCGCCAGAATGGAAAGCGCTGACCGCACAGGATCAATATAAAAACAACGTATCAAAAAACGAGATCGTGTTTTTACACCCTACCGAATACTCCGACTTTTAAAACTGCCGGATGAAGCTGGAGAAGCGGGATTACGATGCGGTAGTGGTAGGCTCGGGCCCAAACGGGATTGCGGCAGCTATACTGATGCAGCAAAAAGGCTTATCTGTTTTACTGCTGGAAGGAAAGGACGAAATAGGGGGAGGACTTCGCTCTGCAGAACTAACATTGCCCGGCTTTAAGCACGATATCTGCTCGGCCATCCACCCACTGGCCGCGGCATCGCCGTTTTTTAAGAACTTACCGCTGGCTCAATTTGGATTAAATTATATTTACCCCGATATAGATGCCGCGCATCCGTTGGACAATGGCACCGCCGCCGTTTTAAAAGGCAGTGTTGCCGATACGGCCCGATTACTGGGTAACGATGAACACCGCTATAGCGAACTCATGTCGTGGGTTACCGAAGCCTGGCCGCAGATAGACAGCGACGTATTAGGTCCTTTGCATTTCCCCAAGCATCCGTTTACCATGGCAGGCTTTGGGCTGAAAGCATTGCCCCCCGCCACTTTTTTAACACAAAAATTTAAAACCACCGAAGCGCGGGCATTGCTGGCAGGCATGGCGGCACATTCCATGCAGCCGCTTACCTATACCGCCACCTCGGCAATTGCCTTGGTACTGATGGCGGCCGGGCATTTAAAGGGCTGGCCCATCCCAAAGGGCGGCTCGCATAGTATAGCCAACGCGCTGGCCGCTTATTTCACCTCGATAGGGGGCAAGATAGAAACCGGTGTATATGTAAGATCATTGGATCAACTGCCATCGGCACATGCGGTGCTGTTTGATATTTCGCCAAAGCAATTATTGCAGATAGCCGGGCATAAGCTCTCCGCCATTTACAAATGGCAGTTGGAACGCTACCGCTACGGCATGGGCGTTTACAAAATAGACTGGGCGCTGGATGATGCCATACCATTTGTGGCCGAGGGCTGCCGCCGAGCCGGTACCGTACATATAGGTAACACCTTTGAAGAGATCAGGGCATCTGAACAGCAAACCTGGGACGGCATCCACCCCGAAAAACCATTTGTGCTTTTGGCACAGCAAAGCCTGTATGACGATAGCCGAGCACCAGCGGGCAAGCATACCGCCTGGGCCTATTGCCACGTGCCTAATGGCTCCACCAAAAACATGACGGGTGCTATAGAAAGCCAGATAGAACGCTTTGCACCGGGCTTTAAGGAGCGGATACTGGCCAAACACACCATGGATACCGCGCAGATGGAAGAGTACAACCCCAATTATATCGGCGGCGATATCAATGGCGGGGTGATAGATATCCGGCAGTTGTTTACACGGCCTGCTTTGCGTTATTCGCCTTATAAAACTTCTGCCGATGGGATCTACCTGTGTTCGGCTTCAACGCCGCCGGGCGGTGGGGTGCATGGTATGTGCGGGTACTGGTCGGCAAAAAAGGCGCTGAAAGATGTGTTTAATATTTCTGTTGATAGTTTATAGATTTACCGCTTATGAAAATTACCAAGATCCTCCCGGTTGTTTTTTCGCTGCTGCTGGTTAGCCCGGTATTCGCGCAGCAAAAAAATACTTTTAAACCGCAAAAGGCGGTGCTGAATACCATTAGCGCCAATATAATGGATGCAGATGCACAGTACAAATACCTTGCTAAGCAGATCAAGCCCGAGGAGTTCCCAAAAACTTTTCACCCGGAAACCGGCAAAATGGAAAACAGCAACTCCGGCTGGTGGTGCAGCGGTTTTTACCCCGGCACCCTGCTGGAACTTTACGGGCAGAACCACGATGAGGCTTTAAAAACCGAGGCCGACCGAATTATGGGCGTTTTGGCTAAAGAGCAATTCAACACCCATACGCACGATCTGGGTTTTATGATGTATTGCAGCTTTGGCACCGCCAACAAACTGCAACCAAAACCCGAGTATAAACAGATCCTGCTCAACAGCGCCAAATCGCTTTCTACCCGTTTTAACCCAACGGTGGGCTGCATCAAGTCATGGGATTCTAAAAAGTCGGATTTTTTGGTGATCATCGATAATATGATGAACCTCGAGTTGCTATTCTGGGCCACCCGCGAAACCGGCGACTCCAGCTTTTATAAAATAGCCGTTACGCACGCCAATACCACCATCAAAAACCATTACAGGCCCGGTTTTAGCTCCTACCACGTTATCAATTACAATGCTGAAACCGGTGCCGTGCAGGAAAAGAAAACCGCGCAGGGCTTTGCCAACGAGTCTGCATGGGCAAGGGGGCAGGCATGGGGATTATACGGTTTTACGGTAATGTACCGCGAAACAAAGGACAAGAAGTATCTCGATCAGGCTAACAACATCGCTAAATTCCTGCTGAATAATCCTAATCTCCCGGCAGATAAAATCCCATATTGGGACTTTAACGCCACAAACATACCAAACGCGCTGCGCGATGCTTCGGCGGCGGCTATTATGGCCTCGGCGCTGCTGGAGCTTTGCCGCTATACTGGTAAGACTGATGCCCAAACTTATTTTAAAACGGGGGAAACCATAATCAAAACGCTCTCGTTACCTACCTACAAGGCTAAGCCAGAAACCAATGGCGGCTTTATTTTGCAGCACAGCGTGGGCCATTTCCCGGCCGGCACAGAAATAGACGTACCTCTAACGTATGCCGATTATTATTTTGTGGAGGCGATGGAAAGGTATAAAGGGTTTGCGGGGAAATAATTATTTGACAGCTCTTATTTTGATCACCAACTTTTTTACCTGAGTTGAACCGCCCGATTTTATGCCCGGCTCATGCAGTTCTCCGGGGAAAAAAAGGAAAAAATATTTAGGAGTAGCGGTGTATTCTTGGCCTTTAACGGCATAGTTTTCTACATCCTTGGTTTCATCGTAAGGTTTGCTCACTATCACCGAATCCTTTTTGTCTTGCGTGTATATTTTCTCTTCGCCTTTTATCACGTAGTGCAGGTCGATGAAGTTTCTATGGCTTTCAAAGCCGGCGCTGTCGAGTTGTTTTGGGGCAGGTTCGGTAATTATAGCAAATACATCTTCACCACTAATGGGGTATTTTCCCGGTGCCATTAGTTCCAGGTTACGGTCGCGTAAAAAAGCGATCACCTTATCCCAATTGGCTTTGTTGGCTTCATATTGCCGGGCAAACTCCACCACATTCAGCGGTTCGTGCGTATTCAGTTTTAAACCGTTTGCCCAAACTTTTTCTTTCAGCCATGCTTTCGCGGTCTTTTCCGTCCATGCGGTGCGCGTACTTTGTGCAGCGCAAACGTTAGCGTAGATTATAAACGCGATAAGTATATACAGGCTTTTGTATGCTGATAAATGTTTCATAGTTTAGTTTTATAATTCAGATCAATAATTCAGGTCACCGCTAATAACGGTGTTTTTAATGGCTTATTCTAAAGCATAAATATAAAAATAATCTGCCTTGAGAATTTTACATAGCGTACATCCCGAAGATTTTAAAAGTTACCAAACCCAACAGATACGCGATCGTTTTTTATTGGATAACATCGTGCAGCCAGGCACCATCAACTGCATTTATACGCATTACGACAGGATGATAGTAGGCGTAGCCAACCCGGTTAACCAGGCACTCGAACTGGAAAATTATCCAAACCTGCGCGCCGATTATTTTTTAGAGCGCCGCGAAATAGGCATCATCAACGTTGCCGGCGATGGCGAAGTTGTTGCCGATGGCCAAACCTACCCGCTAAAAAAGCTCGACTGCCTTTACATTGGTAAAGGGGTAAAGTCGGTTACGTTTTCCAGTAAGGATGCGGCATCTCCGGCAGTTTTCTATTTATTGTCGGCCCCGGCACACGCAAGTTACCCAACCACTTTGGTTACCAACGAAGAGGCGGTTAAAGTAAATGCCGGCACTACTTCTATGGCCAATGTTCGTGTTATTAATAAATACATCCACGCCGATGGGATAAAAAGTTGCCAACTGGTGATGGGTTTAACCATACTAAGCAATGGCAGCGTTTGGAACACTATGCCTGCGCACGTACACGACAGGCGCATGGAAGCTTACTTTTATTTCGATGTACCCGAGGGCCAGCGGGTGTTCCATTACATGGGAGAGGGACACGAAACCCGCCACATTCTGCTGGGAAATTACGATGCCGTGGTTTCACCACCATGGAGCATCCACTCGGGCAGCGGCACATCCAGCTACAGTTTTATATGGGGTATGGCAGGGGAGAACCTCGACTACACCGATATGGACGCGCTCACCACAACCGACATCAGATAATCATTTAACTTTTATAGAATTGGAAAATCAGTATTCATTAGCCGGCAAAGTAATTGTTGTAACCGGCGGCACCGGTATTTTAGGCAACTCGTTTGTAAACGGCATTGTGGCAGCAGGCGGCACAGTAGGTATATTGGGGCGTAACGAGCAGGTGGCAGAAGAACGTGCCGATGCCATTAACAAAAGCGGCGGCCAGGCCATCGCCTTAATTGCCGATGCGATGGACGAAGCTGCCCTTATAGCAGCCAAAGATAAATTATTGGCCAAATTTGGCCGGGTAGATGGATTGGTAAACGGTGCCGGCGGTAACATGCCCGATGGCGTACTGCAACCCGATGAAGATTTGTTCTCCATGAAAATGGATGGCATGAAAAAAGTAGCCGACCTGAACCTTTGGGGCACGCTGATCCCAACCCAGGTTTTTGGGCGCGAAATTGCTAAAACAGGTAAAGGGAGTATTGTAAATATCTCTTCCATGAACTCAAAAAGCGCAGTTACCAAGGTTTTGGGTTACAATATGGGCAAGGCTGCTGTGGATTGCTACACGCAATGGTTCGCGGTAGAGCTCGCTAACCGTTACGGTGATGCTATCCGTATGAACGCGCTTGCACCGGGCTTTTTTCTGACCGAACAAAACCGTAATTTACTCACCACGCCCGATGGTGGTTACACCACAAGGGGCGAATCGGTGATTCGTAAAACACCTTTTAAACGTTTTGGCCGCACTGATGAATTGATAGGTGCGCTGGTTTGGCTGCTGAGCGATGCATCGGCATTTGTAACCGGTTCTATGATATGTGTCGACGGTGGTTTTTCTATCTTTAGCGGCGTATAATGATGAACAAACGGGCCAGCCTCATCCTTTTAACAATTTTGTGTGCTTGCTTTGCAGCACAGGCACAGGTGGTGGTTACGCTCGATCATTATTTTAACCACGAAACCCATAAGAATGCCTCCGGCCAGCCGGAGCGCTTTCATTATTTCTGGGAGGAAAAGGCGCAAACCGGTTTCTCTATTTTCGGCGATGCTTTTACAATACAAGGTGCGGTACTCAACTCCCTGGAGGATGCACCAACTTTTGCTAATTTGGCGAACACCAAGATCTACATTATTGTAGACCCGGATAGCCGCAAGGAAAACCCGCAACCGAATTATATTGGCGCGGCGCATATTGATGAGATAGCCAAGTGGGTAAAAGCCGGCGGCGTATTGCTGCTGATGGCCAACGATAGCGCCAATGTAGAGCTGCCGCATTTTAATGAACTTGCGGCACGTTTTGGAATGCATTTTAATAACGATATTGCAAGCCATGTAATGGATGATAAGCATTTTGAGGATGGTGCCATCAACACGGAGGGTAACGCAATTTTTGCTACCGCGAAGAAGATCTTTATGAAGGATGCCTGTTCCATCGGACTGAGCGGGAAGGCAAAGGCAGCGCTGAAAAATAGTGCCGGCGCTGTGATTATTGCCAAAGCCAAATACGGCAAAGGTTTTGTACTGGCCGTTGGCGACCCATGGTTGTATAACGAATATGTAAATGGCAGGTTACCTGCCGGTTTTGAGAACGATAAAGCAGCGAGTGATGTAGCAAGATACCTGCTGAAAAAAGCAAAAAAGTAAAATGGGTAAAGGGCGTTTAGAAGCATTTAGTGACGGTGTTATCGCAATTATTATCACCATAATGGTGCTGGAGTTGAAAGTGCCGCACCATGCCGATATAGAAGGCCTAACACCGTTGATACCTGTTTTTGTGAGCTACGCCCTCAGCTTTATTTACGTGGGCATCTACTGGAACAATCACCACCACATGCTGCACGCAACAAAATCAATCAACGGGGCCATCATGTGGGCCAACCTGCATTTGCTTTTCTGGCTATCGCTGATCCCCTTTGTTACAGGCTGGATGGGCGAGAACCATTTTGCCAAATGGCCGGTGATCTGCTACGGAATTGTGCTGATCATGAACTCCATCGCCTATACCATCCTGGTGAAATTACTGATACGCCACCATGGCGAACACTCGCTATTGGGTACAGCCTTTGGCTCCGATACCAAGGGGAAGATCTCCATGGCTATTTACGCGGTAGCTATTGTAGTTTCCTTCATTCAATCCTGGCTTGGCTTTGCGCTTTATATTGTGGTGGCCTGCATCTGGTTTATCCCCGACAGGCGCATCGAAAATAAAATGAATAAAGAAGAGGAACCGTATCATGGCTAAATTTTTTGACGAGATCAACAACCAGCATCGGGAGTTTATAGAAGCGCAAAAGATCTTCTTCACCGCCTCGGCGCCGCTTGACGCGGAAGGGCATGTAAACCTGTCGCCTAAGGGGATGGACAGTTTCCGGGTGTTATCACCCACCAGCGTGGCCTATATGGATATCAACGGCAGTGGAAATGAAACCTCGGCTCATATATTGGAGAATGGGCGCATCACCATCATGTTTTGCGCCTTTTACGGGCCGCCAAATATTTTGCGTTTGTATGGAAAGGGCCAAACCGTTTTACCCGGCTCTGCTCAATGGGACGCATTATCACCTTTGTTTCACCTGCCTCTTTCTTCAAGGCAAATAATTGTTGCCGAAATAGACAAAGTACAAACCTCCTGCGGTTTCGGCGTGCCCTACTATGAATACACCGGCGAACGCGACCAGGCTATTAAATGGGCCGACAATAAAGGCGAAGAAGGTATCGAAAAGTACCAGGCAGAAAAGAACCTCCGAAGCATGGATGGCTTACCAACCGCTATGTTCGGAAAGCTCTAATTACGTCAGTTCCTTCATCAGTTTATCAAAAGCTTCTTTCAGCTCCGCCAGTTCTGTTTCAACTTTAGTTAGGCGGGCCTCCAGGTCGGATGAAGAGCGGCGAACGGGTTCGTCCTGCGCATCGTCCTCGGGGATGGTGCCGCCTAACAGGTGGCGGTAGCGCACTTCTTTCTGACCCGGGCGTTTGGGCAATTGCAGCACATAAGGCATATCTCCATCGGCAAGTTTTTCTAATATGGTCTGCACCTCGTCCAGGTCGTCGAATTCATACATCCGGCCCGAGTTGGAGTTGATCTCGCCCGGTGTAAGCGGGCCGCGTAATATCAGCAGGCAAATAACCGTAACCTCCGATGGTACCACCGGGAATACGATACCAAAATTGTGCTTATACTTAATGGCACGGCTGCTGCCGCCTGTAGCGGTAGAGATGAGTCCTTTACGTTTTAAAGTATCCAAAGCAAGCGTTACCTCGTTATCGCTGTAATCAACCACCGGCTTGCGCGATGATTTTTGGTTACAGGCAACCGTTAGCCCGTTAAGCGTCATAGGGTAATAATCGGGCGTAGTTTTGCTTTTTTCCATTAGCGAACCCAGCACGCGCAGTTCGGTATCATTTAAAACAGGTAAAGATTGCGGAGTATCCATACGGCTAATATAGCTAACAGTTTGCAGTTTGTAGTTCTGCAATTATAACTACTTATGGGATAATGGCGTTGCCCTCGCTAACCCGGCATTGGCAGTCTTAAAGCTCCGGTGAGAACACCGGAGCGGGGGAGATTTTTCATTCCCAGTGGCGGTGTCCCCACCGCCATCAAACAACGTACACAGTGCCATCTCCCGATAGCAAAAATGAAGAGATTTGTCAACTTTTAAAAAGTTGACAAATCTAAATCACTGCATTGTTATCTTAGCCCCAACGATGACAATTGGCATTTTAGGTTGCGGATGGTATGGGCTGGCACTGGCAAAGGCGCTGGTGGCTGATGGGATAACCGTAAAAGGTTCCACCACTTCGCCGGAAAAACTTACGGTGCTGGCAGATGCCGGCATTATTCCTTTTATTATCGATTTATCTGCTGAAACTACATTGCCGCCCTCTTTTTTCGACTGCGATGTACTGGTGATTGCTATCCCGCCGAAGGCCCGTTCGGGGGCAGGGGCGGAATATGTGCCGAAACTGCAGCGGGTGATAGATGCCATCCACAAGTCTCGGGTAAATAAAGTCATCCTTATCAGCTCCACCGGCGTTTATGCCGATTTGAACCAGGAAGTAAACGAACTAACACCGCCCCAACCCAACACTGCCGCCGGGCAGGTACTTTTTGAGGCAGAAGAATTGTTTAACCAGCAAACCGCGCTTAAAACAACCATCATCCGTTTTGGGGGATTAATTGGCCCCGGCCGTGACCCGGGCAGATTCTTCGCCGGGAAAAAGGACATCCCCAATGGCCTTGCACCTGTAAACCTCATCCATCTGGATGATTGCATTGGCATCAGCAGGGCTATTATCCAGCAAGATGTTTTTGGCTATACCATTAACGCCTGTACACCGCATCATCCCCCAAAATTAGCGTTTTACATGCAGGCCGCTGACCAAGCAAATTTACCATTGCCCGAATTTCTGCCTGAACTAAAGGAATGGAAAATAGTGAGCAGCGAAGTGGTTGGAAAACAGCTGATATACAATTATCAAATAGATAACTGGCAAAGCTGACATTGATAATCGGGGCTTTTGCTATTTAGATATTTATATTATTTTAGCAATACCATGGACCAATACAGCATTCCTCTTAAGTACCGCAAAATGGAGAACCTCCATATCGTTTTCTGGTTATTTAAAGATATTGGCTGGTGTTTGTTTTGGAAACCTCTGGGCATCGTCATGATCATCCCCACGCTGGCTATCTCCATCGTCATTGTTTACCGTACACGAAACATGGTGTCTGAAATGTGCCACAACCTCGCTATTACTTTTTGGATCAGTGCCAACTCGTATTGGATGATCAGTGAGTTTCTGAAATTTGACGCGCTTAGCTTTTATGGGGTTATCACCTATAAACACCTTGCGCTCATCCCGTTTTTCCTGGGGGTATTTTGCCTCGCCTTTTACTATGTGATATGGCATCCGCGCCACCCCAACGAGATAGAAACGATGTAGAAAACCGGCGGTTGCCGTTATTGAATATTAAGCGGGTTCTTTTTAAACAAGGCTATTTTGTATTCAAACATTTCGGCCATTTTGCCGGCGCGCCATTTTGCTTCGTCGGCTTTTTCCCCGGCAAATAATTCATCAACCGTTTTTGTGAACAGCGCTATCCAGGTGGCAAAGTGCTTATGCTCTACCGGTAACTTCGCATGTGGTGGAAAGGGGGTGCCAAAGTAGGTATGCTTGCCCAACAGCACCGTTTGCCAAAACCGGTACATTTTTTCGAGATGCGTGCCCCAGTTATCCCGTATAACTTCATTAAAAACAGGGCCAAGCAGTGCGTCTGCCTGTATCCGTTCGTAAAAGGTGTCTACCAGCAGTTTTACATCATCTATTGTTAATATCGGGGGCCTGTCTTCCATGTTATATCAATCTAAAACTGTAAGTGCCGGCATTTATTGCTATGCCCTTCACCGTATTTAACGGCTTGCCATCCAAATAAACCTTTTTACCCTGCGGGAAGGTAATGGTTGCGGTGGTATTTGCCGGGATAGTTACGTTATATTCTACCGTATCGCCATTGCGTTTCCACGACGAGATTATCTTACCATACGGCCCGGTATGTACCGCCTCGAACTGGTTTAAACCCGTAACGAAGTTCGGTTTCAGTACCACATTTTTAAAGCCGGGGGCTTTTTCATCCGGCTCTATACCGCCGATGCCACGGTACAACCAGGCGCCAATACCACCAAACATGATGTGGTTGAGCGATATATCGTGCTTGGCATCTATCGCCCAATTCTCGTACAACGTAGTGGCACCGTTCACCATCCACCAACCCCATGAGGGGTAAGTTTCCTGTGAAGCTATTTTGTAGGCCACATCGGCATAGCCGTTATCGCTCAGCGCATTCATAATTGCTTTACCTCCTAAAATACCAACGTCCAAATGGAAATTATCGGCCTCTACACGCTTGGCAAGGTTAGCTGCAACGCGGGCTTTATAAGCATCGGGTACCAGCCCCATAAACAGCGGTACGCTTAGCTCGGTTTGCAGGCCTTTGTTGTAGCTGCCGGTTTGTTCGTTCAGGTATTTGTCGTTAAAGGCTTTTTTTATTTTGGATTGCAAGGCGGCGTATTTGGTGTAATCGTCAGTCTTGCCCAAAAGCTTAGCTATTTTGGCGAGGATAGTAACATCAGCATAATAATAACAGGTAGAGGTCAGCTCAACCGGGGAGACAGATTTTACAGGTACCCAATCGCCAAGGCCCCAGCTGCACAAGCCGGTAGGGTACAACTCGTCTATGTGGTTTACGTAACGGCGAATGTTGTCGTAGTTATCCGAAAGTATTTTTTGATCACCGTAGAACATGTACACGTTCCATGGGATCATGGCCACGGTGCTGGTCCAGTCGGGCCCGTTTCCCCATTCGTAACCCCAGCCGGCGGTAGGGATGATAGATGGCAATACGCCGTTTGGCTGCTGCTCGTCGCGGTGGTCGGCCATCCATTTTTCGTAAACGGTGATGCCGTCGAAGTTATACAAGCCGGTTTCGGATGCGATAATGGCGTCACCTGTCCAGCCGTTCTTCTCGCGCTGCGGGCAATCAGTGGGGTAGCCGAACAGGTTGCTTAGGTACGAGTTGTTGGTAGCGTACCATATTTTATTGATGATAGGGTTAGAAGTATTCACATTGCCCACAGGCGCTACATCGCTGTGCATAAAATAGCCGGTAAGGCTCTCTTTGTTAAGCGTAATGGGTTCGCTGCTGTTAATTTCCACGTATTGAAAACCTTTGTAATTGAATTTGGGCATAAAGGTTTCCTGGCCGTTACCGCTCAGGGTAAAAATATCCACCTGGAAAGGGTCCTTATCATCGGTAGGGCGGTAGTGGAGGTCGATGTTGGAAAGATCGACATGCCCGTTCTTGTAAAGCCTTTCGCCATGTTTAAGGCGGATAACGGTTCCTGCTTTGCCGCTTACAGTTATTTTGCTTACGCCGGAGATGTTCCGCCCAATGTCGAAAACATAATTGTCATCATCAAACCTGGTGATGGTTTGAGTGGGCACTTCCTCCACCGCGCGGATGGGTACCAGCTGCTGCGATACGATATTTTGCGACGGCGTAGGGCGGGCAAACGCCGGTTTCCATTTGGCGTCGTCGAAGTTAATGGTGTTCCATCCGGGTTGGTCCAGCCGCGCATCGTAATGCTCGGCAGTATAAATACTGTTGAGGGTAATTGGACTTAAATTGGTTTTCCAGTGTTCGCTGGAGGTGATGGTTTCAAAAGTGCCATCCTCGTAAGTTATCCTAAGGTCGAGGCAGAACGCTGGGCGTGCGCGCCATGATGCCAAATGGAAATCCCAAACGGCTGTGCTTTGGTGGTTATACCAGCCGTTGCCCAATAAAACACCAATAGCATTCTTGCCCGCTGCTACCTGTTTGGTTACATCATAGGTAACGTACAGCGTGCGCCTGTCGAACCGGGTGTACATGGGATCTAAACGGTGGTTGCCTATTTTTTCGCCGTTGATATAAAGTTCATATAAACCGGCTACGGCAATGTACGCCCTTGCCGATTTTACCTTTTTACCAGTGCTAAAGCTGGTACGGAAGTACGGTGCCGGTTTTACGTTAAAGCCATTCTCATCGCTTATCCAGCTGCCTTTCCAGTTGGCCATCTTCATCATCCCGGTCTCGAAACTGCTAATAGCTGATGGTGCGGAGCTGATGCCATCCTTATCCCAAACAACCACCTGCCAAAAGTATTTGGTAAAGGGCTGCAACGCCCTGCCCTGGTAGATGGATAATATATTTGATGAATGTACTTTAGCTGTTGCCCAGCTCTCGCCCTTGCCACTGCTTACCGCCGCGGAATCCGTCCCCACAAAAATTTGGTAAGCGGTTTGTTTTGCGCCCTGCCTGCTATCGCCCAGCATCCAGGTGAGGCGGGGGTGCGGGGCATCTACACCAAGCGGGTTGGTTAAATACTCGCAACGCAAACTAAGGGGTTTAACATTGGCAGCGTGCGCGTTAACAGCAATAAACAGAAATAAGCTTAACAGGCGGAAGTATGATCTCATGGTCCGGCTAATATCGAAATTAGCGGGGGGCTTGGCAAGGGAAAATTTGCCTTGAAGCGTAATAAACCCGCTGTCGATAGAGCTGGGGCGGGCTGTGAGCGGGGAGCGAAAGAGAAATCCTAGACGCTATGCATTCGGACTATACAAAACGGTAATGCATGGCGTACACTTAGCAGTTGTATAAGATTTCCCCTGGTTCGAAACAAATGGGGAAGGAGTGTAATATCTTTACAGTTTCTTGATCTTAATATCTTTAAACCAAACATCCGCTCCGTGGTCTTGCAAAGCGATATGTCCTTTTTTAAACGTGCCGAAATCGGGCCATTCTTTAAACTTGCTTTCGGCCACCAGTTTTTTCCAGTTATCGGTCCAGAGTTTGGTGGTTAACACCTGTTCGTCGTTCACAAAAATATTGAGGACGCCATTGTTAACCAGCACTGTGGTTTTGTTCCATTCGCCTGCAGGTTTTACCACCTCTTTATTTATCGACATCAGATCGTACAGGTCTCCGGCACGGTGTTTTGGTATCTGCCCGTCTTCGTTTTCTTTATTATCGGCCACCTGTGTCTCTATGCCCGTGTGCCAGCTGTACGGGTACTTCTTAGGGTCCTCGTTCACGTAAAATATAATTCCGCTGTTGCCTGCTTTGGATATTTTCCACTCAATGCTCAACTCAAAGTTGTCATATTCATCATCGCTCACCAGGTCGCCGCCGTTTTTGGTTTGCCAGTCGCTTTTGGCCGATGCATCTAAATGCAGGACGCCATTTTGGGCTTTCCAGGCCTTACCGGCTTCGGTTTTGCCGTACGTGTGCCAACCTTTGGTGGTTTTGCCATCAAAGATGGGTGCCCAGGCGGTGTCCTTAAAAGCCGAGCTATCGGTAGCTACATCGGTACTGCTTTGCGAGGAATGACAGCCGCTTACAATCATAGCGACGAGCACAAAAAGTAAAAAATTTTTCATAGTAGGTAGGATTGATGAGTCTTTAAAAACGTTACAAATTTCCTTTTTTCATTTCGCTCACCGCATAGGTTGCCGCCCGCGCGGTAAGCGCCATGTATAATATAGATGGGCTTTGGTTGCCGGTGCTGGCCATGCAGGCCCCATCGGTTACAAATACGTTTTTACAGTGATGTAATTGGTTCCATTGGTTCAGCAACGATGTTTTTGGGTCTTTACCCATGCGCACGCCGCCCATCTCATGTATATCTAACCCGGGAGCCTGCTTATTGTTGTAGGTTGTAATATTTTTACAACCGGCTTTTTCCAGCATCTCGCTCGTTTGGGTGTGGAAATCTTTTACCATCCGCTCATCATTATCATCATAGGATACGGAAGTGACGAGCAAAGGGATGCCCCATTGGTCTTTTTTATCTTCGCTAAGGCGAACATGGTTACTTTCCTTAGGTACGGTTTCGCCCTGCAGGTACGCAAATACATGCCAGTTACCCGGTTCGCAAAGGTCGTCTTTGTATTGCCCTCCAATCTGGCCAGCACTTGTTTCGTCGGGGTGCTGGTCGCGATAGGCGTTCATAAAGGTGGTATAGCCACCAAAAAAGTCGGTTTCCTGCTTATGCAGGTTGCGGAAGTTTACCAGGATAAGATCCGTAGGATTGCGCCCGAAATAATATTTATCAAGGAAACCGTCAATATCGGCATTAACCGATGCGCGGTAATTATGAAAAGCGATGTACTTACCCAGCAGCCCGCTATCGTTACCCAAACCGTTGGGAAAACGGTTTGACTTGGAATTGAGCAGTACCAGGTTGCTGTTTAATGCCGCAGCATTCAAAAAGATGATACGCGCCTTAAATTCGATAACCTCCTTGGTGTTGGCATCGATAACCCTAACGCCGGATGCTTTGCCCAGTTTTTCATCGTAAATAATAGAGTGTACTACCGAATGCGGCCGAATAGTAAGGTTCCCTGTTTTTTTTGCCCAGGGCAGGGTGGAGCTTACCGAGCTGAAATACCCGCCGAAGGGACAACCGCGCATACACATATTCCGCGCCTGGCATTTGCCGCGGCCCTGATCCAGATGCACCTGCTGTGGGTCTGTTAAATGTGCCCAGCGGGCGTGTACGAGGTGGCGGTCGGTGTAGTTTTCGTTTAGTTTTTGTTTGATGTGGGTGAGGGGGGCGTTCATGTCGAAAGGCTTCATAAACTCGCCATCGGGCATGGCCTCCAATCCATCTTTATTCCCACAAATGCCGATGAATTTCTCTACGTGGGAGTACCATGGCGCAACATCATCATAACCAATGGGCCAGCCGATGCCGTAGCCAAAACGCTCGGGCGCGGTAAATTCAAATTCGCTCCAGCGCTGGGTGGCGCGGCCCCATGTTAACGATTTGCCGCCAACCTGGTACCCGCGGATCCAGTCGAACGGTTTTTCCTGCACGTAGGGGTGGTCGGCATCTTTTACAAAGAAGTGGTCGCAATCGTCGCTGTAGCCCGCGGCCTTAGTGATCAGCGGGTTCTCTTCCTGTTGCTGGCGGTTAATGCGGCCGCGGTACCTGAACTCCCATGGGGGTGTGGTGGCGGTGGGGTAATCTTTGTTATGCTCCACGTTTCGGCCACGTTCCAGCACTAAAGTTTTAAGGCCCTGTTCGCAAAGTTCCTTGGCTGCCCAGCCGCCGCTGATGCCCGAACCGATCACTATCGCATCGTAAGTAAGCGATGCGGTATCATCTTTGATGTTTAACGACATGTAGATCTCTTTATAATTGGTATTATAAAGGTGAGGAAATTAATTTGGAAATGTGATTGCCCAACGCTTTTAGGGTAGGACTTTCACCGTTTTTTATGTAACAATTTGATGAGGAATTGGCCATGATAAGCGATGAGCCGGCGTCCAAACCCAATAACTGGCCAATACAAAAACCGGCATTGAAATTATCGCCCGCCCCTGTGGAGATGGTAGGATTGGCAATAAAAATGGGATGGTTGGCATAACTGCCTTCCGCATCCCAGGCCAGCGATATTTTTGATGTATGAATAATAAGCACGGTTACACCAAGCCGCGGAAACAGGGCATCGCCAAGCGTTTGTAAATCTGTGGGGAGGTTTTGGCCGACGAATATTTTATACAAGATCCCCGCCTCGTTACGGTTAAGGCTAAGCGTTACTTTACCGTACTGGCCGAACTGTTTTACCAGGTTGGTAGCTGTAGCAATGGCTGTTGCGCTGCGTTTAGAGCAATCGGACAGGTCGAAAAAGAAATCGGCGTTTGTGTCAATGCTGCAGAATACATCGTTAAGCAATCCTTGCCAGATATTGTTGGAATAGTCCAGCTCGCTCCAGTTAACGAGGCAGATGAGGTCGGTATTGCTAAAGATCTCCTTTAACTTTTGCAGGCCGATGGCTGCTTTGATAACCTCCCAATCGGCGTGGTTAAGGTCGGTCATTTGGGCCAGCATGATCTTTCCGTCTGTAAATTCCATAGCTGTGGTAAAACCGGGATTGGTAAAACTATGGAGGATACAAGCGGGGTGCATATTCGTAAAAGCCGCATGTATAACCGGCAGGCCAAATGCACCCATACAATCAATGTGCGTACCCATCTGCGCCATGGCATTAGCCATGATAGGCATATTGCCGCCAAGTTTTAACAATTGTTCTTCGCTCTCTAAACTAAAACCAGAGCCACTTTTCGCGGAGATATAATCGCCAAACGCTTTAATGGTTTGAAAATGCTCCGTACCGCCGTCCTCGTTTTTGCTATTCACTACTTTTACTATGGAATCAACAAAACCATCAAAGCCGGCTGCCACTTTTTTGGTAGCGAGGATGGCCGGAGCGCCTTGCAGGCATTCCCGGATGAGGAGCAGCTTATCTATCATATTCAGGAAATGTGTTCCAATTCTGATGCGGCACCTTTATCAAGCAGAACGCGGGCATGCGGGATATTCTGCAGAACAGAAGCCGGCACATCCGTACCCACGTGGCCCTGTAAACTCTCGGCGACGATAGTCGCTTTTTTCTCGCCCGAAGCAATGAGCACAGCCATTTTTGCTTCTTGTAAATGTTTTAAGCCAAGGGTGATGCCCTGGGTTAAAACGGTTTCCTGCTTAAAATACTTCTGGCCAACTTCTACCGTAATTGGCGCTAATTCCGACAGGTGCGCATACAGATCGAATGGTGTGCCCGGTTCGTTCAGCCCTAAATGGCCGTTCATGCCGATGCCAACGATCATAATATCTAAACCGCCGTGGCTGCCGATGAAGTTGTTAATGCGCTCGCATTCGCCCTCCAGATCTCCGGCTTTGGCGTCAAACATGACCACACGTTCGGGGTCGAGATCCAGGTGGTTGAAGAAATTGGTGTGCAGGTAATGTTTGCAGCTGCCGTAATCGCGCTCGTCCATGCCTACCCATTCATCAAGTCCGATGATGGTACACTGACTGAAATCGACCTTACCATCATTAGCGTATTGCACTAAATAGCGCAGCATTCCCGATGGTGATTCTCCCGAAGGGAATACAATAAGCGAGTTTGGTTTTTCGGCCAATTGCGCGGCAACCAGGTCGGCTGCTGCTTTAGACATATCGTCGTTGGTTGGGTATATGGATATTTTCATTAGATTGTTTTCTTCTTTTTTTGTTCCCCTCTCCGAGAGGGGGTGCGCCGGAATGTGTGACGGAGGGGTGTGTTAGACTACATGCATTGCATCTCGGCTAACACACCCCTGCACCCCTCTCAAGAGGGGAATCGCACAAGGGTCGCCGCTTTTTCTTATTGCGTGAAATTCGTCTTTATTCGTGCAATTCGTGTTAATTATCTTTATTATTCAACCACAGATCCACCGGTTTACTAACCTTGGCGGTGAAGGGCAGCATTATCTTTTTACCTGCTCCTGCCGATGCATAGGCGGCGTAGATCATTTCCATTACGGCGCGGCCATCCTCGCCGGTTACCAGCGGGGTTTTGTTTTTGCGTACGCATTCTATAAAGTGCTTTAACTCGTGCGGGTAACCCTGGTTAAACACTTCCTCAAAAACGGTGAAGCTCCAACCAGCGGTGGTATCGGCTTTTTCCATGGCGTAGCCGTAGCCTTCTCTGCTGTAAGTAATAGCGGCATTCCCCATAAACAAGTCGGCATAAATAACGCCGCCGGTGCCGTAGATCTCGCATTTATCGTCCATGCCGCCATGTTTGGCCCAGCTGCTTTCGGCAATGCAGGTTACGCCGTTCTCAAACTCTACGATCACTACGGCATTGTCCTCGCCCTTGGTGCGCCCTTTATGGAAAACGGTATCCATGGTAGCATAAACGCTTTTCACCTTGGCGTGGTTGGTCATCCAGCGAAACCAGCCTAATGCATGGCAGCCCATATCCATCAGTACGCCGCCGCCCGCCAGGTTAATATCGTAAAACCAGTCGGTGTGCGGGCCGCTGTGCTTTTCGGACTGCTTGAGCATATACACTTCTCCAACGGCACCTTCTTTTACCAAATGCCTTGCCCGCTCATATTTCGGCGCGAAACAGAGTTCTTCGGCGTACATCAGCTTTACGTTGTTGGCCTTGCAGGTGGCAATCATTTCGTCGGCCTCTTCCAGCGTCACTGCCAAAGGTTTTTCGATGATAATATGTTTGCCCGCTTTGGCCGCTTTAATGCAGCATTCGGCATGGAGGTAGTTGGGCACGCAGATATCCACCACCTCGCAATCGGTTTTGGCCAGCAGTTCATCCACATCACTGAACCATTGCGCAATGTGGTGCTTTTCGGCGAAGGCTTTGGCTTTATCCGGGTTGCGGGCGTAAACGGTCACTACTTCGGCCTCGGGAATAAAACGGTGGTACGATTCGAGGTGGATGTCCGAGATAAAACCGGCGCCCAATATGGCAACTTTAGTCCTGTTCATTATCAATTTTATAGGTATTTCATCTTTTTAAGGTAGTCCACCCAAATTACGTAGGCTTCGGGGCGCAGGTGGAGGCCCTCGAAGGTGTATTCATCCTTTAAGCGTCCATTTTTATCTGTAAAAAGCGGGGTGAGGGCGATGTAGGTATAATTCATCGCGGTGGCGTTTGCTTTTAGCATGGCATTTACAATGGGGATGTGCTGCGTTTTGTCGTAATGCTGCGGGAAGCCGGCATGTAGGGGGTTCAGCGGCAAAATGCTTTGCACAAATATTTTGGTGCCGGGGCTTTTGGCATGTACCTGCTTTACAATTTTGAAATAATTGTAAGCGATCACCGAATCGGGGATATCCTTGCCGATATCGTTAATGCCAATGAGGATGAAGAGCTTTTTGGGTTCGCGGTCGGTAATGTCGTCCAGTCGTTTTAACAGGCCATAGGTAATATCGCCACCGATGCCACGATTGAGTACGGTAGTATCTTTAAGCAGCTTGCCCCAGTTGCCCATCTCGGTAATGCTGTTACCCAAAAAGATGATGCCACCCTTAACAATGGGCTGTTTTTGAAAAATGGCAATCCGTTGGGGCGTATGCTCGGGAATAAAGGGGATGGTATCGAAAAGGTTTTGATTAGTCGGTTTTTTTTGTGCGCATGCCATAAAGGGCAGTAACAGCAGTAGGAAGAAGTATTTCATTATAGTTTATATTGGCGGTTTAAAAATACAATAAATTGGATTGCTTCGGCAGATGTAGTGGTGATTTTTTTGGTTGGTGCTTTGAACGAACGTTAGTCTGTAGCGAGTTTCAACCTGTGGTGCGCACTGTAATCAACATAGCGATGGGTTTCAAACCCATCGCTACAGACAATATAAAACCGACTCGCCATGAAAATATTAATTTTAGGTGCCACCGGCCGTACCGGTAAATTGCTTTTACAGGAGGCCTTGCAGCAAGGGTATGAGGTAAATGTTTTGGTTCGCAACAGATCCCGCGTGCCATTGCATCCGGCGTTAACGGTTTTTGAGGGTTCGCCTGCTGATACTAATATACTGAACAATGCCATGAAAGGCTGCGAAGCCATTTTAAGCGCGCTCAATATCTCCCGAAATTCCGATTTCCCCTGGGCTGCGCTGCGTACCCCGCCAGATTTTCTTTCCAAAATAGTAGCGCTTATTATTGAGCTGGCCCCGCAAAATAATATC
Source organism: Mucilaginibacter gilvus (assembly GCF_004054195.1). Taxonomy (GTDB): domain Bacteria; phylum Bacteroidota; class Bacteroidia; order Sphingobacteriales; family Sphingobacteriaceae; genus Mucilaginibacter; species Mucilaginibacter gilvus. The sequence continues at coordinate 64,696 of NZ_SBIW01000003.1, forward strand.
GCCAGGATAATAGTTATCTCCGCATGGGGAACAAGCGATACCCGTAACGATATCCCCTGGTGGTTTAAGTGGGTGATCGAACACAGCAACGTGGGCGTAGCGTACCGCGATCATGAACGGCAGGAGGGTTTGTTCGCTGCGTCGGCATTAAATTATACTATTGTGCGGCCGGCAGGGCTGGTCAATTCAATCCAAAGCAAGCCCGTTATTATCAGCCTTAATAATATGCCTAAACCCCGCCTTACTATTAGCCGGGGAGAAGTGGTCAAATTTATGGTGCAGGTGCTGCAAGATGATCTTTTCTTGCGACAGATGCCTGTGGTATCGACCTGAAACACTTAACTGAAGTCTGCTAACAAGAAACCAGCAAGCAAAAACACTTTGTGTTTTGCTGGTAAACGTGTTCCTGGCACTGAATATTTAGCTCCCGCGATATCATTTTTCTATCATTACGCTTAAAAAAGGGTGTTTTAGCTGGTTTGGTGTGATCCAAGGAATTAAAGTATGTAACGCTTTTTGGTCATAGGTTTCTGTACTTTTAACTATATAAGCGTATTTTTTTCGCTGCTTGATAGCGATATGTATCATGTTTATTACAAAGCAATTTTATTGTTATTTATTAAAACTATAATAGTTTAAACATATATATTTGAGGCATACAAAGCCATAACCCACTGCTGTTTAAGTCTTTTAAGCCGCGGTATTATCACAGTCCCAATATTATGCCTGTAGTTTTTTATCAAAACCGCTGCGGCCGTCATAAGCCAATTATTAGTACGAACACAATTTTAACCATAAGATGAAAAATCCTGCCTTATCTGCAATTTTATTGCCCAAACTTTCTTATCGGAGGGCTAAAGCAATCACGTTGGCGCTTGCTATTACCTGCGCTGCTGTTTCAGCGTTTGCCGCTAAACCGATCCCTATTGCCAATGGCCGACACGCCACGGCATTCGCTTCAACCATTACGTCATTTGCGCCAACATCTGGCGCTCCGGGTACGCTGGTAACCATAACGGGTACCGGTTTTACAGCCGCATCTACAGTTACTGTAGGCGGTAAGCTTGCTATTGTAACATCCTATACCGCTACCCAAATTGTGGGTATGGTAATGCCGGGTGCTGCTACCGGTAAGGTAACCGTAAATACCGGCGCTGATGTAAATTCAGCTACCAATTTTACGGTAACGCCAACGTCATTCCCAACACAACAGTTGGGCGCTAAGCTGGCGGATACTGCAACTTACCCTAATGCTTATCAACTACAGTATGCTGAATCTCACGGAGGGCTACCACTGCCTGCCACAAGCTATAGGTACAAAAATGTAAAACAAGGCAATAACGTAGTGGTAAGCGCCGACGGCAATACAGCCGTTGCAGCATCATTGGTAGGGTTAAATTACGAAACACAACAAGCCTACGCTATACCGGGAGGATTAACATTTTATGAAAAGCATAACGGTGCCTGGGTGAAAACCGGCTATTATTTTTTAAATTTCAGTATTGGCCCTGCGCCATTTGGAAAAGCGCTTGCGTTAAATGCCAATGGAACAGTGCTTTTTGTGACCCATTCCGCAGATTTCGACCCCTACAACGCGCCGATAAGCATATTTGAAAAGCAAAATGGGGTATGGAAACCCACTACCTTCCAGGGGTATGGTCAGTCGGTTGCGGTAAGCGCCGATGGCAACACCGCGGTAACCGGATATGGAGCTCTCAGATACGTTAGGGGTGGTGTTATAGCAACGGAGTTTACAACTGTATACCATCGTATAAACGGCAACTTGACCAAAGACCCAACGTTGCCGGGCGACGGCTCTTTTAACCTGACCGGGATACCCGATAGTGTAAAAACGGTAGATTTTGGAGAAAATAAACAGGCAGGTGGCAATGTGGCGCTAAGTGCTGATGGAAAAACGCTGGCCGCAACATCATATTCCAATGGTACTTTTATTATGAAGTTGAATGGTACGCAATGGGTTAAAGAAGAATTGCTGACAGGAGCGGCTGGCCTTATTTCATTGAGCGCCGATGGTAACGTTTTGGTAAGCACAAACTCAGGTTATCCCGCTAATACCGCACCGGGGTACACAAAACTATTTACCCGCACCGGCTCTACCTGGAGCAGTGCGCAAATCATTCCAGAGGCGGGCACCGCATCTATTACAGCCGATGGCAACATCATATTGTTTAGCGGTAATTCCGGCCCCGTAATATATGCACGTAACAACGCGGGTGTGTGGGTAAAGCAAAACTCAGCACTATCCGCAGACCCGGCTACCTCGGTAGCCATTAGTGCCGATGGTACAACAGCCTTCTCGGGTAACGTAGATGATAGTAGCGTAGGGCAAGTGCAAACAAAAATTTATACCGGTAATACAGTTTATGAGAACGGCCAATATACTACCACAACTGATACGAGTTACCGTACCGACCCTTACGGTTCACTTACGGCGTACAGTGTAGCGCCACCTACTTCCATCGCCTCAGTAAGCCCAACAACCGGGCCGGTGGGTACCTTGGTGAAAGTAACAGGCGTTAGCCTGAATGGGGCTACCTTAAATATAGGTGGTAAAGATGCCATCGTGGTATCAAACACAGGTACGGTTATTACCGGTATGGTGATGCCGGGCGCGGTTACCGGCCCGGTAATCGTTACCAAAGGTAGTACGGTTACTGGCGGCAACTTTACGGTAACGGCTACACCATATCCAAAACAGCAGCAGGGGCCGATAATGGCCGATTTAAATACCTATAACGGAAGTCGGCCTGTTGGCCAGGGCAGTTCGTTTGCCTTGAGTGCAGACGGCAATACCGCTATTGCCGGATCGCTTAACGGCTTAAACGGCGTAGGCAGGGGTGGCCTTACGTTTTATGCAAGAACTAATGGCACCTGGGCGCAATCCGGCCAGTACTATGCAAGCAGTTCTGAAGATGTACGGCTCGGAGGAAGCATATCTATAAATGCCGAAGGTACGGTGGCTATTTCCGGTTCTAATTACCTCGGAGAGGCTTCTAATGGCTTAGTATACGCTTTCGAAAAACAAAATGGCTTGTGGAAAAAAACGTCCGAACTTGGACATGGCAGAACATCGTCATTAAGTGCCGACGGCAATACCGCTGTAGTAGGGTATGCAACGTATGACGGTGTACGCGTTACTGAGGGTATTACGGTTTATCATCGTGTTAACGGTGCTTGGGTAAAAGACCCTGAAGTAGCTGGTTCACCTATGCCGGCGACCATTGATCTTGGCTCGGGGGTAACGGCAGGCAGCTTAGTAAGGATAAGTGCTGATGGGAAAACCATTGCCGCTGTATCGGGGAATGACCGTGGTACGCATGTTTTGATACATAATGGTACAAATTGGGTGGTGCAAACCCATTTACCTTTGGGTGATAATGCAACCAGCTTAAGCGCCGATGGAAATATATTATTGATAGCCCGAAATGTGTACATGCGCACCGGCACCGCCTGGAGCCTTGCGCAAACCATAGCAGAACCCGGTGACGGCGCTATGAGTGCAGATGGTAATAGTATCATATTTACGCGTAATACCGGGCCCGTGGTTTATACACGTAATGGTGCCGGCACTTGGGTAAAACGAAATGTTACCTTATCTGAAAAGTTTGCCCCGGCGGTAGCCATAAGCGCCGATGGTACGACCGCATTCTCCGGCGACCAGACTGATTTTACCTTTGGGCTTCCAAATGGCCCTGGTGTAGGGTCGGTTACGGCTTATACAACCGGTGATCCAATTACCGTTGCATCGATTAGCCCAACCGCCGGGCCTGTAGGCACTATCATAAAAGTTACAGGCACGGGTTTCCTGGGCACTACCGTTAAAATTGGTGGTGTAAACGCTGTAAACGTAAGCAATACTGGTACAACATTAACGGCGTTGGTTATGCCCGGTACTAATACGGGCGCAGTAACCATTACCGATGGCGATATTTCAGCAGGTAACTTTACTGTAACACCCACACTTTACCCCAACATACAGCAAGGCCCAGCATTGGCCGATACATCAAAATATATATCACACAACTCTGCAAGGGCACCACTATCATTATATCGCGCACAACAGGGCTATTCGGTAGCCATCAGCGCTGATGGTAATTCGGCTTTAGCAGGCATGGGCGTTGGCGAAATACAAAATTTTGTAAATGGGGGTGTAATTTTTTATGAACGCCAAAACGGTTCCTGGAAACAATCCGGAGGAGTGTTTAGCACAGGCTCCCAAAACGGAAACTACGGCCCCAGGGGTTACGAGAGTACCATGAATGCAAATGGCACAATAGCAATTGTAACCGGGCAAGGAGCCAGAGGCATTAATGCCGGGAGTTTTGCAGCGTTTTATTACAAAGTAAACGGCGTATGGACCGAGGGCGCCGGCATTGGCGGAGGCCAGACAGCGGCACTTAGTGCAGATGGTAACACTGCTGTGATAGGCGACTACCATACAGGGAAAGGCACTAAAGGAGGAACACCCCAAATTAGAACATTAAAAGTATATCACCGCATTGGCAGCAACTGGGTGGAGGGGTCAGATATTCCTTTGTCAGCAAATACAACGATCACCGCGGCGGTTACAACGTCCACCGCAGCTATAAGTGCCGATGCGAAGGTAATTGCCGCAAGTTCGCCTGTCGGGAGCAACCAGTATACTTCCGTATTCGTGAAAACTGATGCTGACTGGGTGCTTGCCACCGATCTTCCAAATATAGCTGGTGATAAACTGGCACTGAGTGGCGATGGTGCTTTGTTGCTTATCTCGAATAGTAATACAGGTGCATCAGTGTATAGCCGTAATGGTGATACCTGGGCGCTTAAACAGCAATTGCCTCAAAATGGCAGAGGCAGCCTCAATATAGATGGCAGCGTAATCATGTTTGCCGAGGGAAGCGGTACAGTAGTTTATACCCGCAGCGGTAATGCCAATTGGGTAAAACAAACTACAAGTTTTGGGCCATCGGCTGGTTTTGCTGTAGCGGTAAGCGCGGATGGCGCAACCGCTTTTATAGGCAACCCGCGCGATAGCAGCAAGGTGCCAAACCAAAATGTAATGATAGCTGACGCCAATTACCCTAATGTGGGCGATCTAACCAAACCGCAGCCTTTGGGTGCAGCCTATGCATTTGTAGCCGGCACGCCATTAAACGCACCAAGCGGTTACGCCAATACATTAACTTTTACCAATACAACTACAACAAGCACCACGCTCAGCTGGACAAAAGGCAACGGCGGCTTACGTGCCGTGTTCATCGGTGTAAAAGGCACCGCGGCACCATTGCCGGCAGATTATACCACCTACAATGCAAACGCGGCCTATGGCTCGGGCAAGCAATTGGGTACAGCGGGCTGGTACTGCGTTTATAATGGCGACGGCTCATCAGTAAACATATCCAACCTACTGGCCGGTACCACTTACCGCGCTGAGGTAATAGAATATAATGGTAGCAACGGTAACGAAAGATACCTGACCACCAGGTTTGCGCCCGCTGATGTTACCACTGTAAAAGCGGTAGGAACAGTGCAGGCATCGGCTGTAACTTTTGCAGGTACCACGGGCACAACCACCACAGTAAACTGGGTAAACGGTAACGGCACAGGCCGTGTGGTATTCATCAGTAATAGCAATAGCGGTTCGCCATTGCCTGCCAATGTTTATTACTCAGCAAACACCAGGTATACATCGGGCAACCAAATTGGCACAACCGGCTGGTACTGTATCTACAACGGTACAGGCTCCACTGTAAATGTGGTAGGGCTGGCCAGCGCGCAGAATTACCGTGTAGCGGTTGTAGAATATAGCGGCACTATTGCAGCGCCAAAGTACCTTACTACAGGCATAGTGCCTTCAAATTTGGCAACGCCAATTGAAGCGCCAACCGGCTATTCAACAGCTTTAACATTCAGCAATACTACGGCAACAACAAGCACTTTAAGCTGGACAAACGGCAACGGTGCGGCACGTATAGTATTTATTAAACTGGGCACCAGCGGTGGCCTTACCCCGGTAGACGGTGTGGGCTACGCGCCAAATAATCCGTTTACGCAGGGATTTCCTATAGACAATGGCTGGTATTGCGTTTACAGGGGTACGGGCAGTTCTGTAAACCTGTTAGGTTTATCACCTTCTTCTACTTACCGTGTTTCTGTAGTTGAATACAATGGCTCGGGTAACACCGGCGGTGTAGCTTACGGTAAACGCTTTAACTCAAATAACGTTACTACATTGGCCCAGCCAAGCGTCCCGGCAACGCCGCCAACCGGCTACGCGGTTTCTTTAGCATTCAGCAATACCACGGCAACATCAAGCACCCTAAGCTGGGTAAACAGCAATGGCGCAGCACGCGCGGTGTTTGTAAGAATAGGCACCAGCGGCGCGCTTGGCGTTACACAACAAACCACTTATAGCGCTAATAATACATTTGCATTGGGTACACAGGCAGGCACCAGCGGCTGGTTCTGTGTTTACAATGGCACAGGCAATAGCGTTAATATATCTGGCTTAAACCCATCAACAACTTACCGCGCAACAGTTATTGAATATAACGGCGCGGCCGGATTAGAAGGTTACAACCTGAGCAGGTATAATGGTGCTAATACAACCACCAGCGCAGCTCCTGTTTTGTTATTAACTACCAACCAAAAACGTATGCTGGTAGAACAGGACGTATTATCAGAGGATATAAATACTGAACTGAATGTCCACCAGGGGATGTCGCCAAATGCGGATGGCGTGAATGATGTGTTTACCATTGATGGTATTGGCGCTTACCCGGAAAACACCGTGCAGGTAATGAACAGCAATGGTGAGTTGATCTACAGCGTTAGCGGCTATAACAACTACAGCAAAGCTTTTGACGGGCACGCCGCCAACGGTACACTACAAAAATCGGGCACGTATTTTTATTCACTGGAATATAAAAAGGGTGCCGAAGTGGTTCGTAAAACCGGCTATTTGATTATTAAGTACTGATATTAAGGCAGGGAAGTACCCTACATTTATAAAGAAGGCCACAGGGGATTTCCTTGTGGCCTTTTGTGTGATTAGTGATGCCGTATTGAGGCGCAACCTATGTTGATGCTGGCCTAACGCTTAATTTACCGAATAAGGATTAAGCGTTGTCTTCGCCTTCTTTCTTTAGTAATTCCATCCTTCCGTCCTCGTTAATGCCATAGATAGAATGGATCTGCGTTTGCTGTTTAAAATCGGGTTCGCGCCGCCGGTTTTTGGGGCCAAACAGCGGCATCAGCACTAAAAAGGCGGTAACAATAACTTGTATAATAACATCTTCCATAAATTCCCCTTAAAGCAGTCGCTTCCCTAAAAAAATATAGGCTTAATATAGCTATATATTTTTATAAAAAAGCCAATACGTGTTATAACGCTCTAACGGCCTGTTTATTGGCGATATTGAGTATTAGTAAAGTTACGCTTAGGCGGTAAGGTTTAACCAGCCGATTGTTTGGACCTAACCGGGATCCATATTTCCTCTTCCGAATCTGCCGACTCGCTTTTATATTTTTCGCCCATGATGGCAAAGTGCAGGCGTTGGTCAACTACGTAAGCCGAGGAAGGCAGCCAATCTGTAAAAATATAGCCGTACGTAACGGGGCCGGTACTTGCCGGCCCGTAATGTACAAATACCGCGTATAAGCCCTGGGGCGATAAGAGCGTTTCCATCCCAGCGGGAGTGTTTTCTAAAGATGATACCTCTACCGCCGCCCATTTCTCAAACTGTGCCGCCGGGTTAAAGCTGGTGAAAAACTGCTCCGGGTAAAGCTCTATCGAATAAAGTTCGGTGCCAATAGCATTAGCTATCTCCCTCCGCCGGGGCATAAATCTGCGCCACAGTTCGCCCGTTTTGTTATCAGCATAACTCATATTCAGGCGCTTGCCCACAAACGTTTTTTCGGGCAGTATTTCAAACCGGGGCTGCTGCATTATTTGCCTTCGAGTTTTTTAAGTGCCGCCTGTTGTTCTGCCGATGGGTTAGCCATTGGTGCCAGGTAGTTCTTGGTTTTAAAATGGCCGTCAAAGATGGGGCCCTTCATGGTTTTTTCTTTGCCATCCCGTAATACGGTAATCTCAATTTCGGGGTGTTTGGTGTTCTCGTTAAAATACTCCTCCCAAACGTCATTAAGGTTGGCCTGTGTTATTTCCACGCCATCCATCTTTTTAAAAATATCGCCCTCTTTTATTTTTAGCGGGTTATCGCCTACGTTGGTAAAAACAAACATGTCGTTCTCAAACTTCAAGCCCATTTTGCCGGGATAAAAGGCCTGTATATCCTTCTGCGCGGAGTACTCATAGCCAACTTTGGCCAGGTAGTCTCCATACGGAACGGTTTCGGTACCTACAATGTACTTATCAATAAATTGCCTTACATCCGGATGGGAGGCGGCTACAAAGTCGTTTAAAAAGTCATCGTCGTTAAAGGGTTTACTTGCGCCGTATTTTTGGGTGAGTGAGATGATAACGCCCTTCAGGTCCTTAGTGCCGCCGGTTTTCTCGCGGATGAACATATCCAGCGCGAAGCCGATGAGCGCGCCCTTATTGTATACGCTGCTGTACTTTTTCTGGAAGCTATCTTCCATTACGCGCTTGCTCATTTCCGTCATCGAAAAATTGCCGAACTCTTCCGCGGCGTTCATTTTGCTCCGCATTTCTTTAAAATAACCTTTCTCGTCTACCAGTCCGTTTTGCAGTTGTATCAGGTGGGCAAAATACTCGGTAACGCCCTCGTACATCCACAGGTGGGCAGACATTTTTGGATCGGTGAAATCAAAGTTCTCAATCTCGAAACTGTGCAGATTGAGTGGGGTAAGAATATGCAAAAACTCGTGCGACGATACATCGTTCACCATCGATACCAGGTCTTTCTCGTACTGCACCTCTGGTAAATAATATAACGACGAGTAGTTGTGTTCCAGCGCGCCGTAGCCACCTTCGCCGTTCTTGCGGTCGGCGAGGGCTTTTTTAGGATCCTCAAAATAATAAAGAAACTGGTACGATTTTACCGGCAAGCCATTAAAAAAGGCGCTGAGCGATGCGGCGATAGGTTTTAGGTAGCCTGCCACCTGCGCGCTTTTTACCTTGCCCGTTGCCGAAAATACAAACACGTTTATTTTGCTTTGGCCCACATAAAACGATGTAGTATCCGGGCGGGAGTAGATCACCGGGTTATCGGCCAGGTAAACAAAATCCCGCGCTTTTATTACATCCAGGTTGGCTGCAGGGTGCTCTACATTCAAATGTGTGGCACCAAAAAAATCCTGTGGTTTGCTAATGCTTACTTCTATCGGTAGTTTTTTATAATCTTCAAAATAGCCGTAAAACGCGTGGTTATTCATCACCACGTTTACACCAGCCTCTATATTGCTGCCACCGGGCTGAAAGATAAAATCGTCGTGTTTTTGGTCCCAGGTATCGTTCACCTTGTATTTGATGGTAGCAAGGGTGGTAGCATTGTTGATACGATATTGATCCTTATTTAGTTTTTCGGCCTTTAGTTTTTTGCCGTCTTTATCAAAAGCTTCAAAGTTGACAATGAAGCGCCCAAAATCCTTACGGGCATAAGAGCCGGGGATAGCCTTGGCGAAGGAGAATACGTTGCTCTCCTGCGAAATAGCGGGTGTGGTAAGCGTTACTGCCACCTGGTCGTTAGTGATGTTTACCAGGTCTACCGCGTAGGCGTATTTCTGCTGCGCGTAGCTGCAGATAGAAATGGCAGAGAATAATAAGCTGAAGGGGATGAATTTCTTCATGGGAATTGAATAAGGTTTATGGGTATGAAAATAGGGGTTTGGCGCGGTTTTACAAAAAGGATATGAGAAAAAAATATCGTCGCGTATCACCCCTTAAATGGCCGTATTTACACCCGCCGGCTTTTTGGCAATGGGCGTACCTTTATCATAGCAACCAATTGATAAACATTTGTAATTAACACTATGATACAGCAAGCCATTAACGAGTACAAAACCGCCACCGATAACTTTTTAAAGGTATTGGGCATGTTTAACCAACAGCAATTTAACACGGTGCCATTTGAGGGCAGTTGGACGCCCGCCCAGGTTGCCGACCATATGCTGAAATCGCAGTGGGGATTGCCGCAGGTGCTCACCGGTAACACCAAACCCGCCGATAGAAAGCCCGATGCAGGCAATGCGTTTATAGAAAAAATATTTTTGGATTTCAGCGCCAAATATAAATCCCTGGAATTTATATTACCTACCGAAGAACCGCAGGATAAAACCGAAGTGCTGAGTAAATACAATGCTAAAAGCGAAGAGATCCGGCAAACCTTTGAACCGCTCGACCCGACCGACATCTGCCTCGATTTTGAGGTGCCCGGCTCGGGGCCTTTCACCAGGTTAGAGTGGCTGCATTTTGTGGCCTGCCACACCATTAGGCATACACACCAGCTGGAAAATATCCACCAGGTGCTGGTGAATTAGGTGTTAGAGAAACCGCTTGCCATGCCGAGCGATAGCGAAGCATCTGATCGCCGCCCGGTAGCCAACGTGCTTTTGCGGTTATTGTATGGCGTGTAATAGATCCTTCGCTATCGCTCAGGATGAACTGTGTTTTTAAGCGATAAGGATTGCAGTGGATACCACGCACGAAACAAACTTACACCACCAGTTTCCCCTTCATTACCATACTTTTCCAAAAGTAGGGCAGCCGGCCGCAGCCAACAAAATTGGTAACCTCAAAGCCGGTTTGGGTAAGCAACTGGCCCAGCGATGCCTTAGACCAGAATTTGATATGCCCGCCAACCGCAACCGCGTTGGTATGCTTGTCCCACTTGTTAAAAACGCTCAGCATCAAATTTTTAAAATAGCCGTGGTAGGGGGTGGTCAATATCAGTTCGCCGCCGCCATTTTTAGTGAGCACATCTTTACAAAGCGCCATGAAAATAAAGGGGTTATAAATATGCTCTATCACCTCGGTAGATACGATGGTATCAAACGGCATGTCGCGTATTTCGGCGGGGAGTTGGTTGTCGTCAAGGTCCTGGATAAAAAAGCGGCCCGGGTTAACTTTATTGGCAATGGCAATGCCGGTTTGCGAGGCATCAATTCCGTAGGCATTGTACCCCTGTGAAATAAGGAAGTTTACCAGGTAGCCGTTGCCGCACCCCAGATCGAGGATGCAACGGTTCTTGTCTTTATTTAAAAGCGAGATCATAGTGGATTGAACGTATTGCCAAAATGGACGGGCATCTTCGCTGAAGAAACTATGTTCTTGATATTCTGCCATAAATAATTATATATTTTGCTGCAATATAATATATTTTTCATAACGAATAAGGCCTTTATATAACAAAATTGAATACTTAAAACACACATCAAGATTTTGCGTTATTATACAGAACTTTTATAAATTAGCCTTTTATTTTCAGTTCCGCACCGATATTTGCCGCCCTGTTTTAAGAAAATATATTTTTACGGTATGTCTACATCTACCTCCGAGATCGGTTATCAGGATATTTTTAAATGCAGCCCGGCTGCCATACTCATTATTGATATAGACGCGCCGTATTATACCATACTGGATGCTAATGATGCCTATTGCAACGCCACCAATACGCAGCGCTGTGATATGATAGGCACCTCAGTTTTTGGCTCATTCCCGGCCAACCCAACAGATGAGGTGTCGCATAATATCGAAATGACACACTTTTCTTTTCAGCAGGCTATTCAAACCAAACAATCGCATACTATGTACAACTACCGGTATGATATCCCCATTCGCGGTACCAATGAGTTTGAAGAGCGTTACTGGACAACTACCAACACCCCTATATTGGATGCCGATGGCCAGGTAAGGTATTTTATCCATTCGCCCGCCAACGTTACCGAGTTGTATAAGCTAAACCAAAAAGAGCAGGCAGGGATAGACGCGCTAAAAAATCAGCGACAGCAGTTATATTCCTCTTTTATGCAGGCACCCCTTGGCATCTGCATCATTAGCGGGGGCGACCTGGTAGTACAAATGGCTAACGACAGTTACCTGGAACTGGTGGGTAAAAGCCGTGCCGAGTTGGAGCAGCAGGGTATTTGGGATGCCGTACCCGAAGCCGCCGAGGCTTACGCGCCGGTATTAAATAAAGTGATTGAAACAGGCGAGGCCTTTTTTGCCAAGGAACACGAGGTTACGATGATCCGCAAGGGCAGGCCCGAAAGAATTTTTATGGATTTTGTGTACGAGCCGATAAGCGACGTAGCAGGCGTTAACAACGCCGTTATGGTAATTGCCATAGATGTTACCGATAAAGTTGTTGCCCGCCGCCGTATTGAAGAAGCTGAAGAGCGCGCCAGGTTGGCCATAGATGCCGCCGAGATAGGAACCTTTGACTTCGACCCCGCTAATGACAATATTGTAACGTCTGATAGGTTTAACGCTATTTTTGGTTTTGATGGTCCGCGCAGTCGCGACGAGTTCAGGGAGCGCATGCATAAAGATGACCTTGCTTTGCGACAGGCCGCGCATGCCCGTGCGCCAGAAACGGGTAAAATATTTTACGAAACCCGCCTCATCTGGCCCGATGAAAGCCTGCACTGGATCCGGGTACAGGCCGATGTGTATTTCAATGGCACCGATAAGCCCTATCGCATGCTGGGTACCGTTTTAGATATCACCGAATTTAAACGCCTGCAGCAGCAGAAGGACGATTTTATAAGTGTTGCCAGCCATGAGCTTAAAACGCCCATGACATCGGTAAAAGCATCGATGCAGTTGCTGGAGCGGCTGGTGAAAACGCAGCCCTCGTCTGATAAGATCCCATTGTTTTTAGATAAGGCCAACACCAACCTTACCAAAATGCAGCACCTGGTTGATGCGCTTTTAAATGTATCTAAAATTGCGGCCGGGCAACTGGCATTGCATAAAACAGACTTTGTTGCGGCCGAAATGGTAAACGAGTGTTGCGACCACGTGCGCCTGATGGGTACGCATGAACTCATCCTCAGCGGGGATACCCAATTGCAGGTACACGCCGATAAGGAACGGATAGACCAGGTAGTGGTAAACCTGGTTAACAACGCCGTAAAATACGCGCCCGATTCCAATAAAATACTCTTCCACATCGCCCAAACGGGCAACATGGCAAAAATATCCGTACAGGACTTTGGGAGGGGCATCCCACCCGAAAAACTGCCGCATTTATTTGAGCGATATTACCGTGTTGACGCCAGCGGTGTACAATTTAGCGGCCTCGGCTTGGGATTGTATATCAGCGCCGAGATCATTGAGCGCCACGGAGGTAAAATAGGAGTTGATAGCGTAGTAGGCGAGGGGAGTACCTTTTGGTTTACTCTGCCGTTGAAATCAAACTAAGGGGCCGTACACCTAAATATTATTGGAGCTCTTTAACGCCCAAAAAACCAGCACCGGCTGAAAGAACAGCCTGACCAACCTTTTCCTGTCAGTATCCAAACCGAAAGCGCTGCGCTTATTTTGGTATTGCGAAATATTGCCCGGGAAAACACCCACAAAAAATGCGGCCGCTGCTTTACCAACCGCTTCCTGGTATTTATCAGGCGTAAGCACCAGGGCGCTGCCCAGCGCAATTTCTGCAATGCCGGAGTACACCACGGTATCATCTTTATCCAGCGGTACCCAATCCGGCACCTGCGCCCTAAAGTCCTTCCGTGCAAAAGTAAGATGGCTGATGCCCGCGAGTATCAAATTTGCACCCAGCACAATCCGCGCCGCTTTCCTTATATGTTTTGCTTTTGCCATGTTGCTTTTAATTGATGGTATGCAAATACTGTTCCAAGGGTGATTGCAGCAATTTGAAAAGGTAAATCAGTATTGCTTAGGTTAGGTTCTGCCCCGCTTTCCCTGCAATCCGCCGGTAGAAGCGGGCTTTTCGTACAATCGGGTTTAGTTGGGTTGGGGTTGCGCACTAATAGCGACACCCAAATTCTCAATCGGTCGCCCCCCTTGACACAAACGCCAGGGAATTTATGCGGTGGGTGTGAAAGGGTTAATAATCTGTTTTATAGGGGTTGTCGGTCTTTTTCCTCCATTCAATTCCATCTTCACTCACACTATACTCAGAATATGCTTCCGAATCATTCTTTTTTTTATAAGATGCCTTTCGTTGTCTGCCCGATACAAATAACGGCAGCGAAATTATGCAGAAAAAGACAAAAAGTTTTGCCAGTGTTAACATTCGGAATTTTTTTTGGTGTTTTTTTAAAATTAAGTTGCAATTTTATAGTATCTATTTATTTTAAGATATAAACTGTTTTTAATTTATAAAAAAAATATCAATTTTCCGTGTTTTTTTAACTAAAAATCCTATTATGTTATTATTTTAAATAAAAAGTATAAGATATTGCAATATTTTATACTTTTTTATTTTTTTTCTATTAGATTAGCATTTAAAGAACGGCTATTTAGTTTTTATACCGTTTTTTTGTAAAATTTATCTTTTATTCTCCCTTAAAGCAAACTATTAACAACAACAAATACTTAACCCTCACAACTATGAATTTTAAATTTTTACAAAAAAAGATCCCTTCGTACCTTTTAATAGGTGCGGTAGTAGTTTTATTGCTGATGCTTTTTGAGCCAACGCGCTCTTTCGCGCAGGATGCTACAGGCGCTAAAACCGGTACTATTAATGATGTACCTGCAGCTACCGCCGGTAAACCAACTGTCAGTGAAGTTGGCGAAGTGGCCGGCCACAATAAAATTGCTATCAACATTATGTGGACTTTGCTTGCAGGTTTCCTGGTAATGTTTATGCAGGCAGGTTTCGCCCTTGTTGAAACCGGCTTTACACAAAAGAAAAACGTAGCACATACAATGGGTATGAACTTTATGGTTTATGCGGTAGGTATGTTTGGTTTCTGGATATGCGGTTTCGCATTTATGTTTGGCGGCGCGCTTAATGCGGCCACCCTTGGCGGTGCCCCCGGCGTAATAAGCCACGAATATGTGGTACATATGTTTGGCCACGATTTTGGGCTGGCTGGCTCGGTAGGCTTCTTTTTAAACAGCGATGTTTATGATGTAGGCGTATTTACACTGTTCCTGTTCCAAATGGTGTTTATGGATACTACAGCAACCATCCCTACAGGGTCCATGGCAGAACGTTGGTCTTTCAAATCCTTCCTCATATTCGGTTTCTTTATTTCCATGTTCGTATACCCTATATATGGTAACTGGGTTTGGGGCGGCGGCTGGTTGTCGCAGTTAGGTGCCAATTTTGGTTTGGGCCATGGCATGGTTGATTTTGCAGGCTCATCCGTTGTGCATATGGTGGGTGGCGTTGCTGCACTTGCAGGTGCTATCATCATTGGCCCACGTATTGGCAAATTCAATGCCGATGGTACTACCAATACCATACCGGGGCACAATATACCAATGGCTTTATTAGGTACGTTCATCCTTGCATTAGGCTGGTTCGGTTTCAACCCGGGCTCAACTTTGGCCGGTGGCGATTTCCGCATCAGTATAGTAGCTGTGAACACCATGATGGCCGGTACAGCGGGTACACTTGCCGTATTGATATTGTTATACATCCAAAAAAAGAAACCAGACCCAGGTATGCTGGCTAACGGTATGCTTGCCGGACTGGTGGCTATTACTGCGCCCTGTGCATTTGTAAATTCCCTATCATCGGTAATTATTGGTGCTATAGCAGGTGCCTTGGTAGTGCTTACCATTTACATAATGGATTATAAAGTAAAAATTGATGATCCGGTTGGTGCATTTGCTGTACACGGTGTTAACGGAGCCTGGGGCGTATTAGCAGTAGGCTTATTTTCCGATGGTAGCTATGGTGATGGTTGGAACGGTGTTGCAGGGCCCGTAAAAGGATTGTTCTACGGCGATGCGAGCCAGCTTGGTGCGCAAAGCGTGGGTGCTTTAACCTGCCTTGTGTTTGTGTTTGTAGTGATGTACGCATTCTTTAAAATATCAAATAAAATTACACCTATCAGGGTGAAAGCCGAAGACGAAATTGCAGGCCTCGACATCCCTGAAATGGGCGTGCAGGGTTATGTAGATTAACTATAAAGACCGCGACACTTATATAATAATTACCCGGCGGATTACATTCCGCCGGGTATTGTTGATTTTAAAAAGAGAAATTATATTGCCATGAAAAAGATAATAAACAAAGCCATCAATCCGCTGCGGATGCTGATAAATGATAGCCGTTTTACAGGCATTATGCTTATTGTTTGTACGCTTACCTCTATGTTTTTGGCAAACTCGCTGGGTTTTGCAGGTGCTTATAAAAATTTGTGGAACGGCGAGTGGGTTACGGCGGGGCTGCCTGTTCATTTACCCGATAATTTTGTGAGCCTTATTAATAACTTCCTGATGGCCTTCTTCTTTTTAATGGCCGGTATGGAAATTAAGCGCGAACTGATCAGCGGCGAATTATCGTCTTTCAAAAAAGCTGTATTGCCCTTTGGTGCTGCACTTGGCGGGATGCTGGTGCCTGCCCTTATATTTGTTGCCTTTAATTTGCACACCAGTTATGTGCACGGCTGGGGCATCCCAACCGCTACCGATATTGCGTTTTCGGTTGGTATAGCTTCGTTGTTGGGTAAACGCATACCGGTAGGTCTTAAAATATTATTAATGGCGTTGGCTATTATCGATGATCTGGGTGCTATTGTGGTTATTGCGTTGTTTTACGGCGGCCATATCAATTGGTTGTTCCTCGGTATAGGGGCCGCAATTTACGGTTCGTTGTTTGTATTGAATTATTACAAGGTTAAGTTTGGCGCACTGCACATAGTACTTTCACTGGCTATGTGGTATGCCATTTTTAATTCAGGCGTTGAAGCCAGTATAACAGGTGTTTTAATAGCGTTTGCTACCCCGGTGGCTACCCTCCCAAAAATAGAGAAAGCCATACACCGCTGGGTGAATTTTATGATACTGCCGCTTTTTGCGTTAGCCAATACAGCCATTTTACTCCCTCAGCACATATTGAGCTCTTTAACCACTACCGTTGGTTTAGGTGTAATATTTGGCTTGGTTATCGGTAAACCGTTAGGCATATTTTTATTCAGTAGGGTGCTGGTAGCCTTAAAAATGGCCAGCTTACCCAGCAATGTAAAATGGAAACAGGTATTTGGCATGGGCATGTTAGCCGGTATTGGCTTCACCATGTCTATATTCACCACTATGCTTGCCTTTAAGCAGGAGGCTTTTCAGGATGTAGCAAAAGTGGCGGTATTAGTAAGTGTACTGCTATCGCTGGTGTTGAGTATGGCGTACTTCCTTATGATAAGTGTAAATATGACCTTTGAACTTGGTACCGACGAAAGGGAACAAAGACCCGATGTTGCCGGTGCATTGGAATTGAACCTAAATTAAGTTCTGGATTGATAAAATGGTGGCTCAAGGTAGGTTTAATTAGCAGCCCTGACGTGATAAGCGGGGTTGCTTTTTTATTGGCTAATGGGGGGGTAATGCCTGGCCACGATTCTTTTCGAAAAGATAAACCGCGAAATACGCCCAACTGGCAGCAGTTCAGATGTTCTTCGCCAGATTTTTAAACATTGGTAGGCATTTGAACTTTTAAATATCATCTAATTAGCTAAGGATTAAGAAATAAGCGTGGACACTTAACCGGGTAGAAGACTAAAAAAATTCTGCAGGCATTTGCCCGCACAGGCTCTCATATAGGATCTTATGGCTTTAACACAGTAAACATCGCGCAGCTCACGTAACTACCCGCCCCTCCTCCTGTGTAATAAACTCTTTACTTCCCCACGCACAATAACCGGCCGGTGCCGCTGTTAATACCATATCTATTAACACATCACAGCCCCCACGATGAAAACTCCCGTTCATTATCTTTTGCTGGCCGCTTTTGCGCTGCCGCTTGCCGTTTGCGCCCAATCTAAAAATGATAAACCCGTGCTGCAATTGCCGCCTGCGGCTGTTGTGGTTGATGGTAAGCTCAACGAGTGGGGTGACAGTCTGCGCTATATCAGCGAAGAAAAAAAGATCCCCTACACCATTGCTAACGATAAGGATAATATTTACGTGGTGGTGCGCATCAGCGACCGCTCCGAACAGCGCCGCGCGCTGATGGCGGGTATCACTTTCTCTATCGACCCGAAGGGGAAGAAAAAAGAAGCCTTTAGCGTAACCTTCCCCTATACCAACCCAGAGGCTATTCCTGCCGAAAGGATAATGCCACAACCCGCAGACGCCGGCCAACCCCAGCCCGGCAGCGAGGACGACCGGCAGGAGCGGATGGAAGCCAGCCTTACCCGCCTCAAACAAATAAAGG
Source organism: Mucilaginibacter gilvus (assembly GCF_004054195.1). GTDB lineage: Bacteria > Bacteroidota > Bacteroidia > Sphingobacteriales > Sphingobacteriaceae > Mucilaginibacter > Mucilaginibacter gilvus. The sequence goes on from NZ_SBIW01000003.1 coordinate 82,980, forward strand.
CCACCGGCTTTGCCGATGTGCTGAATGAGGTAATGACCACCGCGAACCTATACGGCATCAAAACCGCGCTCGGGTTCGATCAAGACAGTTACCTGGTGTACGAAGCCGCGGTGCCTATTGCCATGCTACACGCCGATAACGCCGATAAGAACGAGTGGGCCTTCAATATTAAGATCAATGGCATTACCCGGCCAAAGCAGGGCGATAAGCCCGAAGGTGGCGGCATGGGTGGTGGCCGTGGCGGTAGGGGCAGTGGCATGTCTGGCGGCGGTCGTGGCGGAATGGGTGGCGGCGGTGGCCGCAGGGGAGGCGGTATGAGCGGCGGTGCAGGTGGCAATACTGTCGACCGTAGCGAGATCACCAAAACAGTAGATTTTTGGGAGAAATTTTACCTGGCCGGAAAGTAGTACTGTTAATAAGAAATTTTCGATTGCAAAAAGGTAGTTGATAAAAACCGCAATAAAGCTCGTTTTTTGCCCTTTTTTTTAGAAAAAACCGCATTTTTTTGGAAATTTTCGATGCTTTTTTTTGAGTTTTTTGATAAAATGGACCTGAAATGGGCTATTTGCGGGGCATAGTTGGATACTGTTTCCACGGTTTTTACCTCTTGCTGTTGTTTGTTATAGTTTGAATTATGTAACTTTGTATAATGGCAACTACAGAAACACTCGAGGATTTTTACCGGCAAAAGTTTAATTGGCTGCCCGATAACCTGAGCCAGGATATCGGCCACTTCAACGTTTTCCGCACGGAGGATTGCTACATGCCGGGGGCAAAGCCTGTGGTTTACAGCCGCCGCGATTTTTATAAGGTAAGCCTTTTCAGGGGTAAGGGCGTTATTCACTATGCCGATAAAAGCATAGAGATGGATGGTAGCGCCCTGGTGTTTTTTAACCCCTTTGTGCCCTATACTTTCGAGAATTTAAATAACGAGCATTCAGGGCGGTTCTGTATCTATAAAGAGTCGTTCTTTACCGAAATGATGCGTAGCAATATCCACGAACTGCCTATGTTCGCGCCGGGTGCAAACCCGGTATATGTGCTTAATAGCGAACAGGATAGCTATGTATTCGCTATGTTTGAAAAAATGCTGGCTGAGATCAATTCCGATTACCGCTTCAAATACGATCTGCTGCGCAATTACATTACCGAGCTGATCCATTACGCCATGAAGATCCAGCCATCAGACAGGCTCTACCAGCACCCCGATGCCAATTCGCGCATCACGTCGGTATTCACTGAGTTGCTGGAGCGCCAGTTCCCTATAGAGTCGCCGGCACAGCGCTTCGGGTTGCGTTCGGCTAAGGATTTTGCAGATCAGTTGTCGGTACACGTAAACCACCTTAACCGCGCCATCCGCCAAACCACGGGTAAAACCACCACCCACCATATTATGGAGCGCCTCGCCAGCGAAGCTAAAGCCCTCCTCCGCCACACCACCTGGAACGTGTCCGAGATCAGCTACAGCCTGGGCTTTGAAGAGCCGGCCCATTTCAATAATTTTTTCAAAAAACAAACCAGTAAAACACCATCTTCGTATCGCGTTGTTTGAATTTTGCAATAATTGGTTTGAATTGCGTAAACGGTAGCCTGTTTTTGCCCCATATCTTTGTTTTATAAAAAAAAACAAGCTTATGGACAACAAAAAAACATGGTTTATCACAGGCGCGTCCAAAGGGTTCGGGCTTAGCCTGGTTAAACAATTATTAAAAGCCGGCCACAATGTAGCCGCAACTTCCCGTAAGGTAAATGACTTAATATCAGCCGTTGGCGTAACAGCCTCCAACTTTTTACCATTAGAGGTAGAATTAGGCAATGAAGACAGCGTTGGCTGCGCCATCCACCAAACAAATGCGGCGTTTAAAAGCATTGACGTAGTTATAAACAATGCCGGCTACGGCATCGGCGGCAGCATAGAAGAACTCACCGACCGCGAAACCCGCGACAATTTCGAAGTGAATGTATTTGGCACTCTGAACGTTATTCGTATGGTGATGCCCTACATGAGGTCTCAGCAGTCGGGGCATATTATCAATATATCGTCTATAGCGGGGATAACGGGAAACACGGGCTGGTCGGTATACGCAGCTACCAAGTTCTCTGTAGTTGGCCTTTCGGAAGTATTGGCGCAGGATGTTGCCGAGTTCGGTGTAAAGGTAACGGTAGTTGCCCCGGGCGCATTCCGTACCAGTTTCTTGACCGGGGAATCGCTCAATATGGCCAAACACCCCATTGCTGACTACAGCGCAGTGCGCGATATCCATGCCAAATACTTGCAAATGGACGGCCAACAAAGTGGAGACCCTGAAAAAGCGGCAGCCGCTATTATAGATGTAGCGCAAATGGAAAACCCACCTTTATACCTACTACTTGGCGAAGATGCCTACGACCGCGCCATGGCTAAGCTCGAAAAGCTGGACAGGGAGTTTCGTGTGAACGAAGCTATTTCCAAATCCATGGCTTACAACGCTTAATAAATAAAATTCTACTCAACAAAACAATAAAAAAATGAACACTCAAAAAACATGGTTTGTAACCGGTGCCTCTAAAGGTTTAGGCCTTAGCCTGGTGAAACAATTATTAAATAAAGGATACAACGTAGCTGCCACCAGCCGCAGCATCACCAACCTCACCAACGTAGTAGGGGAGCACGAAAACTTCCTTCCTCTTTCCGTAAATATTAAAGCCGAAGACAGCGTTATAAGCGCGATCGACCAAACGATCAGCCGTTTCGGTAAAATAGATGTGGTGGTTAACAACGCCGGGTACGGTTTAACAGGCAGTTTAGAAGAATTGAGCGACGAAGAAGCCCGCGAAAACTTTGATGTAAACGTATTTGGTTCATTAAATGTGATCCGCGCGGTGATGCCGCATTTGCGTGCGCAACAATCGGGGCATATATTTAATGTGTCGTCCATCGGTGGTTTTACCGGTAACTTCCCGGGCTTTGGTATTTACTGTGCTACAAAATTTGCCGTGCAGGGCTTTACCGAATCGCTGGCTGCGGAGAGCAAATCATTCGGCGTAAAGGCAACTATCGTTTCGCCGGGTTATTTCCGCACCAATTTCCTCGCCCCGGATTCGTTAAGTACGCCTAAGAACGAGATCCAGGCCTACAAAGAGGTACGCGCTGTGCAGGCTGCTCACCAAAACGACATCAATGGCAACCAGGCCGGCGATCCGGATAAAGCCGCCCTTGTAATGATAGCCGCAGCCGAATCTACAGAAGCACCTATGCATTTATTTTTAGGTGCCGACGCTTATGGCATTGCCGCACAAAAAATGGAAGATGTAAAAGCCGACATGGAAGCATGGAGGGAACTGGCCACCTCTACCGGTTTTGAAGTAGAAGCATAAGCCACATCTTGGCATTGTAAAAGCGGATGAGCCACTCATCCGCTTTTTTTGTTCGTGATGTATTAAGAACAAGGCGCTCTGTTATACTTAGGTAATTTTTTTTCATTAAAGTTAATGCCCTCTTTTGGTCCGCTGATTATGTGTATCTTTCATCCGTATTATAAATTCCCTAATAATTTATACCGGCTTGAGCAATTTATCCTATCCTTTACCAGAAAACGAAGATGAGCGCCTGGAAGCGCTGGCATCGTACGATATTTTAGATACCATGCCCGAGAACGATTTTGAGGAATTAACTCATCTGGCATCGGAGATCTGCCAAACATCTGTAGCGTTGATTAGCCTGGTTGATGACAAAAGGCAATGGTTTAAATCTATCCTGGGCCACGATGCTAAGGAAACGCCGAGAGAATACGCGTTTTGTTCGCATACCATCCTGAATAAAAACGATATCATGATAGTGCCCGATGCGCGGAAGGATGAGCGTTTTTTGGCCAATCCCTTGGTTACGGGTAACCCCAACATTGTTTTTTATGCCGGTGTGCCATTGGTGAACGAGGATGGCTTTGCCCTTGGCTCGTTATGTGTATTAGATACCATGCCGAAGAACCTGAACGCGCGTCAACTGAAATCGTTACGGATATTGGCCAAGCAGGTAATTACCCAAATGGAGTTACGGCGCAAACTGGCCCGGTTAGAGAAGAGCAATCAAAACCTCCTGGAAACCAATTCTTTTATCCAAAAATTCGCATCTACAGCCGCACACGATATTAAAAACCCGCTGAGCGGTATGCTGCTTACCTCGCAGGCGCTGCAAATGCGTTTAGGCAAAGAAAGCGATGATAAAAGCAAGAGATTGCTGGACCTTAACATTACCTCCACAAAAAAACTGTTAACGCTGGTGGATGAAATGCTGGCGTATTCTTCGGCGCCATCGTCCTTGCTTACCAACCAAAATTGTTTGGATCTAAACACCCTGTTAAAAAACGTAGTTAGCCTGATAGATGTGCCCTACGGTGTAAAAATTAACCTGCCACAGGTAGATCATACACTTACCTGCTCGTCTGTAGCGCTGGAGCAGATCTTTATTAACCTGCTTACTAATGCCATTCGTTATAACGACAAAGAGGGAGGTGTTATCAATATACAATTCCGGGAGGATAGCGATTTCTATAACTTTAAAGTAACAGATAACGGGATGGGAATAGCCGAGAAAAACTTAGATAAAATTTTTTACAAAGAACTTACCCTAAATGTTATTGACCGGTTTAACCAAAAAGGCACCGGTGTTGGCTTATACACCGTTAAGTCCCTGGTAGAGAAACTACAGGGCAGCATTAAGGTAGAATCGCAGATAGGCTCGGGCAGCACCTTTATCTTCTCGATAAAAAAGAATGCCGGGGTAGAAGAGGACGACGAGCTATTGTAACTACCTTTTTATATCCGCCAGTACTTTTTCTAACTGCGTATTAAACTCTTTTGGTGCTTCTACCATCGGGAAGTGGCCGGTACCATGCACCTGTGTTAGCATAAACGGTATTTTATTTCTCACAAATCCGGTAGTATCGGTAGGTTGGTAATCACTATTCACCAGGTAAAGTTTCTTCTTTAGTTTTACGAGGTTCGGCGTTTCTTCATATATGCCTTGCTCTTGTGTGGCCACGGCAACTACGGTATCGGTATGGGCCACATCATTCAATATCCTGTCCTTAATATCCTTAGGGGTTGTTTTAGAAAATAATTGATGGTTAAACCATTCTAACGTTATCTTTTTAAAGTTATGCTTCATGGCATTAATGGCGGTTACGAAATCCTTTTTATCGTTTGCACTCATAGGTGGGCTGCCAACCCCTTTAAAATTATCTACACCTACAATGGCAATCACTTTATCCGGCTGGTTAATGGCTGCTTGCAAAACCACACCGCCTGCCATAGAATGCCCTATCAACACCACGTTTTTTAATTTAAGTTGGTCTATCACCGCGTTTACGTCGCTCGCCAAAGTCCAGGTATCCCACTTGCTTCGGTTAGTTCCCGATTCGCCGAAGCCACCCATATCCATCGCAACTACGCGATAACGCTTTCCGAAGTACACAACCTGATCCGCCCAATAGCTTTTGTTGATAGCCCAGCCGTGTACAAAAAGCAGCGTGGTGTCGCCCTTGCCGGTATCGGTATAAGCAATTGAAATATTATTATTTTTAATGTGCGCGCGCACAGTGTTATTATTATGCTTATTTTCACGCTGCGGATCGCCGCAGGCGAACAACAAAGTACATGCGGCAAATAAGTATAGGAGATTGAGCTTTTTCATGTGCATTGATCTGTTGTACGCAAATTAGCGTTAAAAATCTTAACGTTCTATTTGCAGCGGATGTTTAACTTTATTTAACAAACGGGCTTAAAACCAGGCCCGGCTTAAAATTTACAATTGAAAACCCATATTCACCCAAACGACGGCCCGGTAATAGCACCCATAGCAAGCAAGCGGTTAACATCTATAGATGCCTATCGCGGTTTTGTAATGTTACTGATGATGGGGGAGGTGCTGAATTTCAGGCATGTATCCGAGTCGTTGCCGGGTAACGCGCTTTGGAAATTCCTCTATTTTAACCAGGACCACGTGCAATGGGCGGGCTGCTCCCTGCACGATCTCATCCAACCATCTTTCTCATTTATGGTAGGGGTGGCTTTACCTTTTTCTATAGCTGGCCGATTGGCCAAAGGCGACAAGTTCGGCGGCTTACTCAAGCACGCGTTGATCCGGTCGGTTAGCCTTATAGCACTCGGCATCTTTCTGCGTTCCCTGTGGGCAAACCAAACCTATTTTACCTTTGAAGATACACTGAGCCAGATAGGCCTGGGTTACACTTTTTTATTTCTGCTTGGCTTTTGTAAACAGCGCGCACAACTCATAGCGCTTGTAGTGATCTTAGCCACTTACTGGCTGGCTTTTGTTATATACCCGTTACCAAGTGCCGGGTTTAGCTATGCGGCCAGCGGCGTTACGGCCGGCTGGGAAGGCAACTTTAAAGGTTTCGCGGCACATTGGAATAAGAACACCAATTTGGCCTGGGCGGCTGATAAATGGTTCCTCAACCTTTTCCCGCGCGAGCAATATTTTAACTTTAATGCCGGTGGCTATTCCACCTTAAGTTTTATCCCAACATTGGGCACCATGATCATCGGTCTGCTGGCCGGTAATATGCTGCGATCGGGCAACAAGCCTTTTGTATTAGTAAGGCGTTTTGTAACGATAGGGATTGCTTTGTTGGTGCTGGCAGGCGCACTTCATTTTACTGGTATAGCCCCGGTTGTAAAACGCATCTGGACACCCGGCTGGGTTATCTTTAGCGGGGGCTGCTGTTTTTTGCTGCTGGCTTTATTTTATGGCATTATAGATGCCGGGAAGCACCAACGCCGGGCGTTGTTTTTGGTAGTAGTGGGTACCAATTCTATTGTGGCTTATGTATTGGCGGATGGTTTTGGGAGCTTTATTACCAAAACATTGTACACCCACTTGGGCCAGCATTACGACCAGCTTTTTGGCGATGCCTACAGTACCCTAATAAAAGGTGCAGTAATTTTATTGATTGATTGGCTGATACTTTACTGGCTTTACCGTAAGAAGATATTTATAAAAATATAAAAGGTAGGGGCGCTAATCCCACACAATGTACCACGTACTGTCGTCTTTTTTAGCATAGCTTAGGCCATCGCTCATCTGGTACACATCGCGGCCTTCTTGTTGGTTGTAGTAATTTTTACGCTCGTAGATACTAAGCCCGCCGTTTTCTTTTTGCAGAAATACGAGGAGCGCGTTCATGGATGGGCCGATCTCGTGCAGCCACTGGTTTTCACCTTCTTTTACAAATGCCGAACTCATAAATTATAGTATTAGTGGCGTTTATTACAACACTTTTTGTGCCGAAATGTTAATTTACCCACATGGAACAGCTTAGCTTTTTTGATGGCGGCCCGCACAGCCCTAAACTGCCTGTCGATTTGATGGAATATAAACCCGATTTTTTTACCAGGGCCGAATGCGATACGCTGATTCCCGCATTAAAAACCAAGATCCGCTGGAACCAGGAAACCATCCAGATGTACGGCAAATTGCTGAACACGCCCCGGTTGACCGCATGGTATGGAGACAATAGCAAAACCTACGCCTTCTCCGGCAAAAAGTACGACCCATACCTCTGGACCGACGAACTGCTCTTCATAAAGCACCGGGTAGATGCTGCGGCTGGTATAACGTTTAACAGCGTTCTGCTGAACCTTTACCGCAATGGTAATGATTCCGTGGCCTGGCATGCCGATGATGAACCAGAGCTGGGCATTAACCCCGTGATCGCTTCGGTAAGCTTTGGGCAGATCCGCAGGTTTGATGTAAGGCACAAAACGGACAAGCAGCAGAAGTACTCCGTGGAACTGGAGAATGGCTCGCTCCTCGTCATGAAAGGCGACCTGCAACATAATTGGCTGCACCAGGTACCCAAATCAACCAGGGCTTTGGGGGAGCGAATAAATTTGACTTTTAGGGTGATATCGTAAATAATTAATCTGTTATTCGGATTTCTTTGAAAGAAAATGTTTTTTTTCATCAATAACTAATGTGCGTTATTTAAGTAAAGCTTAAGTTTAACCGATACAGCACCCGATCTTTTTATTTGCCGAAATTCCAGTTGCGGGGTGAGCAAACTCATCAGGGGACAACATAAACTATTAGGGAATATATGCCCGATTATCTTATTTTTGTGAAGCATATCCATCATTAAAAACAAAAATTAACCATATGAAAGCCATAGCATTGTTCATCATCTGCCTTTGTTTTTCGGTAGTAACTTTTGCGCAGCCAAATATTAAACCAGCCGATGCAGGCGTAACGTACGGCAAAATGGTGACCGCCGATAATGCCTTAACTACCGCGGCTTTGAAAACCACCCTGAGCACCGATACTGCCTACACCGGCAAAGTTACCGGCACAGTAGTAGAGGTTTGTACAAAGAAGGGCTGCTTTATGAAACTGGCGCAAGAGGATGGCAAAACCATTATGGTGCAGTTTACAGACTATGCCTACTTTATGCCACAAAATATTGTTGGTAAAACCGTTGTGGTGGAAGGCCTTGCCAAGGTTAAAGAAACCTCGGTTGAACGCCAGATCCATTATGCCAAAGACGCTGGTAAAAGCCAGGCCGAAATTGCCGCAATAAAAGAACCTAAAAAAGACATCTCCATTATGGCCGATGGCGTTTTGGTGGTGAAGTAATAAAGTATCCCCCCCCCCAAAAAAAAATGTCATTTCGATGAGCAGCGGGAGGAAAGAGTGGGATGCGAAGAGAAATCTTATACGCTATGCATTCGGACTTTGTTGGTCGCCGCAATTTCATATTTGTCCGATATAAACAAACGCCTGTGATAACTTCACCGGCGTTTTTGTTTATCAGGATATGCCGTTCCCCATTTTCCGGCAACGTTTTCGTAGATAAATTTTTAGTATTTGGCAGATAAACCCTATAATTACAAATCCCGAACTATTAGACCTATGAAGACCTTTCTCGACGAGGATTTTTTGCTGCAAACCAATACGGCCAGGCGTTTATACCACGACTTTGCCGCTGATATGCCCATTATAGACTACCATTGCCACCTGCCGCCAAACGAAATTGCCAACGATATTAACTTCGACAATATCACATCGGTATGGCTCCACGGCGACCATTATAAATGGCGGGCCATGCGCGCCAACGGGGTTGATGAAAGTTTCATCACCGGCGGGCGTAGCGATAAAAAGAAATTTGAGCAATGGGCGGCAACCGTTCCCTACACCTTACGCAACCCCCTTTACCACTGGACGCACCTTGAACTGCAACGCTACTTCGGTATCAACTCCAGGCTGATGCCAGGCACCGCCGATTTTATTTACGACGATTGCAACGCCAAACTGCAAAGGCCAGAATACAGCGTGCGCAACCTAATCACCAAAATGAATGTGGAGGTGATCTGCACCACTGACGATCCCATAGACAATTTGGAACATCACCAGAAAATAAAGGCTGATAACTGGGGAGTAAAGGTGTTGCCGGCTTTCAGGCCCGATAAAGCCATGAACAGCGATAACATCTCCGCGCTTAATGCCTACATCAGCCAATTGGAGAAAGTGGTAGATAGCGAGATAGGTGATTTTTACGGTTATATTTCTGCTTTAAAAAAACGCCATAACTACTTTGCTGTCAACGGTTGTACCGTGTCTGACCATGGGATAGACCAGATGTACGCCGAGGATTGTACCGACAAGGAAGCAAGCGACATATTCGTTAAAATAAGGGGCAACCAGCCCATCAGCAATACCGAAAATATCAAGTTTAAATCCTTTATGCTGCACCAGTTTGCCATTTGGGATTACGAGAAGGGATGGGTTCAGCAATATCATATAGGTGCCTTGCGCAATAACAGTACGCGCGGTTTTATACAAAGTGGCCCCGATACAGGGCGGGATTCGATAGGTGATTTTCACCAGGGAAAAAATATTTCTAAATTTTTAGACAAGCTGGATAGCGAAGATAAACTCGCCAAAACCATTTTGTATAACCTTAACCCGGCAGATAACGAACTGATGGCAACCATGGCGGGCAACTTCCAGGATGGCTCGGTAGCCGGAAAAATTCAATGGGGTTCGGCATGGTGGTTTCTGGATCAGAAGGATGGTATGACCAAGCAGATCAACGCCCTTTCTAATATGGGGCTTATCAGCCGGATGGTGGGGATGCTGACCGATTCGCGCAGCTTCCTGTCTTTTCCACGCCACGAATATTTCAGGCGGATCTTGTGCAACCTTTTTGCAGATGATATTGAGAACGGAGAATTGCCGAACGATATCGACTGGACGGGCAAGATCATCCAGGACATCTGCTACTTTAATGCGAAGAATTACTTTGATTTTGATAAGAAATGAGCAAGGGTTTATCAAAGAATTATAAAGAAGGCGCGGTACTTTCCTTCGGCGAATTACTGTTAAGGCTTAGTCCGGATGACGGCGGGCAATGGCTGGCCGACAATGCCTTGTCTGTTTTTGTTGGCGGTGCCGAACTGAACGTGGCTTCGGCCCTGTCACTTTGGGATGTACCGTCGCAATACTTTACGGCCTTGCCAAAAAATGGAATGTCCGACCAAGTGATCGGCTACGTCAGCCAACAGGGCATCGATACCTCCAAAGTGTTCTATGGCGGCAACAGGATAGGGCTTTACTTCCTCACCAAAGGAAAAGATCTTAAGCACGACGCGCTAATATATGACCGCGCCGCCTCCGCCTTTGCTGAGCTGACACCCGGTATGGTGGATTGGGATACGGCCTTAGATGGCGTTACCTGGTTTCATTTCAGCGCGATATGCCCTGCTATTAGTCAGCAAACTGCTGATGTTTGTTTAGGGGTTTTACAAGCGGCATCTGCCAGGGGTATTACCATATCGGTGGATCTGAATTACCGCTCTAAATTATGGCAGTACGGCAAACAGCCACAGGACGTTATGACAGAGCTGGTGAAGTACTGTGATGTAATAATGGGCAATATCTGGGCGGTCGAAACCATGCTGGGTATCCCGGTTTTAGGTGATATCCACGAGAGCGGCCAGAAGAGTATTTATCTGAAGGAAGCGCTATCCACATCCAAAAGAATTGTGGAGCAATTCCCGAAATGTAAAGCGGTAGCCAACACCTTCAGGTTTGATGGCAACGGCGAAATTGAATACTACGCAGCCCTGTATGCCGATGGTGAGTTTTACAGCTCGCAGGAATACAGCGCCAAAGCAATAGTAAGCAAAGTAGGCTCAGGCGATTGCTTTATGGCTGGATTGATATACGGTTTTTATAACGACCAAACACCGCAGCAAACGCTGGAATATGCGACAGCCGCAGCCTTTAGAAAACTTTTTTTAGCAAGCGATGCTACCACAAATACAGTTGAAGAAATAACTAATACGATAGAGAATGGCCAATAAAGAGATGGTATTAGACAGCATCCTTACGCAGGGAATGCTCCCCTTATTTTTTTATGAGGACGCCGAAGTGAGTGTGGAAATTGTACGCACGTTGTACAAAGCTGGCGTGCGGGTATTGGAATATACCAATAGGGGCAAAGAGGCTCTGCATAATTTCCGGTTGATAAAAAAAGCGGTGGTTAAAGAAATGCCGGGCCTGTACTTAGGTATCGGCACCATAAAAAACGGGCAGGAAGCCGAGGTTTTTGTGGATGCAGGCGCCGATTTTTTGGTGTCGCCAATAGTGGATAACGAGGTAGCCCTGGTGGCATCTAACTATAAAATGCTTTGGATCCCGGGGTGTATGACGCCTACCGAGATCCACATCGCGCAGCAGTATAAAGCCATGCTGATCAAGCTTTTCCCTGCCAATATCTTAGGTCCGGCTTTTATGTCGTCAATAAGAGAATTATTTGCCGGGCAACTGTTTATCCCAACCGGCGGGGTGGAGATAGAAGCGGGTAATATATCGGGCTGGTTCCGCTCGGGCGTATGCGCGGTGGGGATGGGCAGTAAGTTGATCAGCAAGCAGGTGCTCGACGAACGCTTGTACAATCAGCTTTATGCAACTACTGTTAAAGCATTGGAATTGGTACAATTAAGTAAATAATTACCGGTAAATAATGGCACAACCCAAAAGTGTTACTTATAGGTGGGGCGTGGTGGCGCTGCTTTTTTTTGCAACCAGCATCAACTACCTCGACAGGCAGGTTATAGGCTTGCTGAAGCCCACGCTGGAAATCGAATTTCATTGGACGGAAACCGACTACGGGCACATAGTGATGGCGTTCCAGGCGGCATACGCGCTTGGTTTATTAGCTTTTGGTAGCATTATTGATAAGTTGGGTACAAAGGTGGGTTATACCATCTCTATCATCTTTTGGAGTTTATCTGCCGTACTAACAGCAGCCGTTAAAACAACTTTTGGCTTTATTGCCGTAAGGGCCGCTTTGGGCCTGGGCGAATCGGGCAACTTCCCGGCGGCTATTAAAACCGTGGCCGAGTGGTTCCCCAAACGGGAGCGGGCGCTGGCAACTGGGATATTTAATTCCGGCGCTAACATAGGTGCCGTGGTTGCCCCGGTGATGGTACCCTGGATTTTGGGTGTTTATAGCTGGCAGATGGCCTTTATCATTACCGGGGCCATCGGTTTTGTGTGGCTGATATTTTGGCGCATCTTCTACGAAACACCGGCCAAACACAAAAAAATATCCGCCGAAGAATTTGAGTTCATCAACAGTGATACTGCCGAAGCGACTGCTGCAGGCGTACCCGAAACTAAAATAAAATGGCTGGAACTTTTCGGCATTCGCCAAACATGGGCCTTTGTAGCGGGTAAATTATTAACCGATCCTATCTGGTATTTCTTCCTGTTCTGGCTGCCATCGTATTTCGCCACTACCTTCAACCTCGATCTTAAAAAGCCGAGCCTGCCCCTGGTGCTGGTTTATACGGCAACTACGGTAGGCAGTATTGGCGGCGGGTATTTGTCGTCATGGTTCATTAAACGGGGGATGCCCATCTTCAGGGCGCGCAAAACGGCGATGCTTTTATTTGCCCTGTGCGTGCTGCCCATATTCGCGGCGAGGTATGCCACCAATATATGGCAGGCTGTAGCGCTTATTAGCCTTGCTGCAGCCGCGCACCAGGCGTGGAGCGCCAATATCTTCACCACAGCGTCAGATATGTTCCCTAAGCAGGCCGTAAGCTCTGTGGTAGGCATTGGTAGTATGGCGGGTTCGGTAGGTGGGATATTTTTCCCGCTACTTATCAGTTATATTTTGGAAGTGAATAAGGAGGCCGGGCATATTACCGCCGGTTACAATATTATATTTTCGATATGTGCGTGCGCGTATTTAGCGGCGTGGCTCATCATGCACCTGCTTACGCCCACCATGAAACCGGTGCAATTGCGTGGCAAGGATGTATAAGCGATTGTAAATAGCTAAATTTGTCCAATGGAGCAAAAACCGAAAGACCCGTTGCACGGCAAAACATTAGAAGCCATCATTAATGCTTTGGTGGCGCATTTTGGCTGGGAGGAACTGGGTTACCGCATCCGGATCAACTGCTTTTTGGAAGACCCAAGCGTTGGCTCCAGCCTTAAATTTTTGCGTAAAACCCCATGGGCACGCAAAAAGGTGGAGGATCTTTACGTCAAATTCTACAAGAAAATGCCCGTGGACGAAGCTTAGTGATTCTTCTTCTTGTTCATCTTCGCCTTTTTGTTGGCGCTGATGTTGTAAGTTTTGGCATTCTCCGGTTTCTTCTCGTGGAAAGCCTCGCCCGGTATATGCTTGTTAGGGTCAACCCTGGTTGGTTTTACTACTTTCTCGCTTTCTTTCTGCTTACGCGTTTTCTCAATCACCAATTCCTCCGGTAATTCCACGCTCTGCATTTTTTGCCCGGTAGCTTGTTCTATCTTACGCACCTGGTCCAGCTCAATATCGGTAGCAAAAGTAATGGCCAGGGTTTCGTCTTCGGCGGTAGGATCAGTGTTGATGATATGGGTGATGAACACTTCCTTCTCCAACGGCAGATCGAAATGCAGGATGAATGGGATCTCCGTTAAGTCGATAGATTCAACACTCTCATTTGCTACGATCAATACCCTTAAAGTATCGTTCGCCTTAAATTCGCTGATATCCTTTACCTGGTTATGTTCAAAAAAGGCAGGGCTTAATAACGCTACCGATTTACGCAAACGATTCTCCAGGCTCTTGTAAAGCGTCTCTGCCGTGGTTTTTGTATTGGCGAACACAACCGTTTTGGTAAATAGTTCTTCATCGTACATAAACAGGCTCAGCAGGTTTAGTTTGGTACCAAAGTTGGGCACATGGTAAACCATCTGCGGGTGAGTGGCTACCGTTTCTTCGGGCAGTTCGTCCACTTCTACAGTAGCGGGGTTCACCATAAATGGCGCTATCATTTTGTGCAGTTTATCGTGCAATACCTCGCTGAAAACGATGTGCTGGCCTTTATCTATACTGTTAGCCAGTTCAACAACAGGGAGTTGCAGGCCTTGCTTAACAATAAGGTGCGCATCATCTACCACCAAAAATTTTACCTTGTTCAGGTTCAAACCAAGTTTTAAATAGATGGCGCGGGCGCGGTCGGGCGTGGCAACAACAATATCGGCACCATCGGCCAGGTCGTCCATTTGTTGGTCTACCGGCGTACCGTTGTGCAGACTTACAATGCGGATAGACGTATTGCGGTTGAGGCGCTCAAATTGTGTTACTATATCAAAAACGCGTTCCTGGTCGGGAGCCAGGATCAAAGCTCCCGGCACGCCGTCTGCTTTGTGGTTAAAACGGTTAAGGGTAGCCAACACCAGTGTGGTGGTTTTACCCGCACCTTCGGGACCGATGCCAATAATATCCTGCCCGCCGGTAATGCGTGTGAGCGTTTTTAACTGTATCTCTTTAGGTACCTCGAAGCCAGCTTCGGCCACCGCTTTTACCAATTGTCTATTCAGCTTAAATTTTTCTGCCCACACCATTATTTCCGTTTTTTGAGGGTGCAAAGATACGATTTTTTAGTTTGTTGTAGCAGAAGCAGTTGAGGCGGTGAAGTTTATAGTAGCAGTTGCAGTGGCGGTAGCAGTTGTAGTCTGTTTAAATTTAATGTAGCAGTTAAAGTTTACTGTATCAGTGGCAAAAACAGTCTGATAGGTTTTTACTTCTGATGCTCAATATCAATTAACTGATATTGCCAACTGCTACTGCTACTACTTCTGCTACCGCTACGCTCCATTGCATCTCCCCATTATTTTCCTACATTTATTTTTATAAACCTCAATTATGAAGAAGCAATTGTTTTTAGCGGGGATGCTATCCATCCTGGCCCTCACTGTGCGTGCGCAGCAAAAATACGATGGGTTAAACAACAATATGGGCAACATTTTCCGTACATCGGATGCTGTTAGCCGCTCCATCAGTCCCGAAAATTTTAACGGCGAAAAAGGTAAGGGCGGCATGGCCACCATGGGTACGGGCGCAGGCGCTTCGCGTGAATTGGGCCAAACCTGGAAAGTGAGCCCGAGCGTCGTTATCAAAAAACATACAACTTACACCGTTGCCGAAATAGATGGCCCGGGTGCCGTGCAGCATATCTGGATGACGCCTACCGGTAACTGGCGCTATTCCATCATTCGTTTTTATTGGGATGATGAAACAACCCCGTCGGTAGAAGCGCCCGTTGGCGATTTCTTTTGCATGGGCTGGGGTAAGTACGCGCCCATCAGTTCGCTTGCTGTGGTGGTAAACCCGGGCAGCGCTTTCAACTGTTACTGGCCAATGCCGTTCAAAAAAAAGTGCCGCATTACCATGGAAAATATAAATGATGAGGATATGGTGCTGTATTACCAGGTAGATTATACGCTGACTAAAGTGCCCGAGGATGCCGGCTATTTCCACGCGCAGTTCCGCAGGATAAACCCGCTGCCTTATAAAAAAGACTATGTTTTGGTGGACAGCATCCAAGGTAAGGGGCAATACGTGGGTACGTACCTGGCCTATGGCTCTAACAAAAATGGCTGGTGGGGCGAGGGCGAGATCAAATTTTTTATGGATGGTGATACCAAGTTCCCAACCATTATTGGCACTGGTACGGAGGATTATTTCTGCGGATCGTACAATTTTGATACCCGCCGTAAAAATCCGGATGGCTCCGAGACCCATGCTTACACCGAGTTTACCGGCCCATACACTGGTTTGGCGCAGGTGATAAAAGGCGACGGACTGTACAATGTAGCCCAGCGATTTGGACTGTACCGCTGGCATATTGCCGACCCGGTTCGTTTTGAAAAGAACCTGAAAGTAACCTTGCAGGCGCTGGGCTGGCGCAACGGTGGCCGGTATTTGCCACTGCAGGACGACCTTGCATCGGTAGTGTTCTGGTACCAAACAGGGCCGCATGGCGCGTTCCCTAAACTGCCATCAAAGGATGAACTGGAGGTAAACTAATATGAAACTTTATAGAACTAAAAAAGGTAACCTGTTGCAGAAGGGCGAAGATTTTTTTGCGATAAACGGCGATTGGGATGCCCTTATCAACCGTGACAGACTGGAAAGCTACCTGGGTAGCCTCAGCGGACTTAGCGCCATATCCGAAGAGGAAAAAAATAGCTGGCTAAGCGCCGAAAATATTTTGCCGCCGATAGGACAGCAGGAGGTTTGGGCGGCGGGTGTTACGTACCTCAAAAGCCGGGATGCAAGGATGGAAGAATCGCAAAGCTCGGGCGGGGCAAGCCTTTACGACAAGGTTTATGATGCCGAACGACCGGAACTTTTCTTTAAAGCTACAGCCGCGCGGGTATCCGGCCATTTAGGGGAAGTTTATATCCGCAAGGATTCCACCTGGGATGTGCCCGAGCCGGAATTGGCCTTATTCGTTAACAACAACGGTAATATCCAGGGCTACACCATTGGCAACGATATGAGTTCGCGCAGCATTGAGGGCGAAAACGCTTTGTACCTGCCGCAGGCCAAGATCTATGAAAAGAGCGCTGCACTTGGTCCCTGTTTGTATGTAAGCGAAGCGCCTATAGATAAGGAATCGGCAATAAAACTGAAGATAACACGGGATGAGGTAGAAGCTTTTAGCGACGAAACCACCGTATCCCGCATCAAACGCAGCTTCACCGAGTTAACCGGTTACCTGTACAGCGAACTGGATTTCCCGAACGGCTGCTTTCTGATGACCGGTACCTGCCTGGTACCGCCGCCAACATTTACCCTGCAGGTGGGCGATGTGGTAGAAATGAGCATCGATAGCATCGGCACCATGGTAAATACCATCGGCATCAACCCAAAACACAAATAGCAGGTGGGCGACCATTTTACCGGAGAAAAATCAGCGTTAAACGCAATCTGTTTAAAAATATTGGCAATATCGCTGAAAGACATACAAGCTGTGTTTAAATAATATATATTGGGCCACCAATTTCGTCTTGATCTATTAAAATCTAACAATGCAAAAAAACAGCAACGTAATCGCAGTAGCACTTATAACGTCCCTTTTCTTTTTATGGGGATTCGCACTGAATCTTAACCCTATACTTATTCCGCACCTTAAAAAAGCCTGTCAGCTAACTGATTTTCAATCCTCGCTTATTGACTCCGCATCTTATTTCGCATACTTCCTGCTGCCTATCCCGGCTGCTTTGTTTATGAAGAAATACGGTTATAAAGGGGGTATTATATTGGGCTTGCTGTTGTTTTCATTTGGCGCAATGCTTTTTGTTCCTGCCGCAGCCGCGAGGAACTACGCGTTTTTCCTGGGCGCTTTGTTCATCGTGTTTTCTGGTATGGCGTTTTTAGAGACAGCCGCTAACCCGCTCATCACCGTACTGGGCGATCCGGATAAAGCCACGCAACGCATCAACTTCGCGCAGTCGTTCAACGGGCTGGCAGCAACGGTTGGCCCATTGCTTGGCGGCCTGTTTATCCTCTCGGGAAAAAATTTGACAGCAGCTGAAGAAAATGCAATGTCGCCGGAAGTTTTAAAACAATACCTTGATAAAGAGGCTTCATCCGTACAGATCCCTTACATAGTGATAAGCCTGGTAGTACTTACCGTAGCCATTTTGGTATGGCGTACAGCCTTCCCGGTAATAAATGAAGAGAGCGGCGAAGAAATCAACGACGAACGCCGCCCGTTATCAGCGCGCATTGCCGAGTTGTTAAAAAATAAACAATTGATGAGTGGCGTGTTAGCCGAGTTCTTTTATGTTGGCGGTCAGGCTTGTGTAAGCAGCTTCTTTATCCGCTTTAGCGAAAAGGTGGCGGGCTTATCCGAAAAAGATGCCTCCACCATTTATTTACCACTGGCGTTCCTGGGCTTCATGTCGGGGCGGTTTATTGGTACTTTACTGATGCGGTTTTTTAACCCGGTAAAATTGCTGGTTACCTATGCGGTTATCAATATCATCCTTATCATCTCGGCGGTGAACCTAAGCGGCAGCGCTGCTGTTTACACGTTGATGGCGGTGTGGTTCTTTATGTCAATCATGTTCCCAACCATATTCTCGCTCAGCATCCGCGATCTTACGGCCAAAACCAAAAAGCTTGGCTCATCGCTGGTAATCATGGGGATTGTGGGTGGCGCTATTATGCCGCCAATAATGGGCCGCGTGTCCGATATGTTTAACATACAAGTAGCCTATTTGGTGCCGGGTATAAGTTTTGTGGCCATCCTTTGGTTCGCCTTAAAAAATTTGAAGGTGAAGAAGGTGGCGATCGTAGCGGGGCATTAATCAATTGACACGAATTTCACGAATTGAGTCGAATTTCACGAATATCCGGCGGCTGTTAGATTTTTAAATCGACAGGTCCTAAAATTCGTGAAATTCGTTTTTGTTCGCGAAATTAGTGTTTATAAGATCCCTTTCAACTCTGCCCAAACATTAGCGGCGACAATTTTAGCGCCTTCTTCGGTTGGGTGAATGCCATCCGCCTGGTTTAGTTTGCGTACACCGCCCACGCCTTGCAGCAGAAAGGGCACCAGCGTCATGTTATTTTTGGTAGCCAGCTTTGGGAAGATGTTTTTAAAATCGGAGGAGTAGGTAGCGCCCATATTGGTGGGTACCTGCATCCCCAGCATGACTAACTTTGCCTGCGGATACTTGGCTTTTACTTTATCAATAATGGCCTGCAGGTTTTCAGCAGTAGAGGCTACGGGGAGGCCACGCAGCCCGTCGTTAGCGCCAAGTTCCAGCACAAAAATATCGAAGGGCTGTTTCAGCAGCCAATCTATCCGGCTTCTTCCGCCGGCAGAGGTTTCGCCGCTTAATCCACCATTCACAATAGTATAAGGCAATTTTGCCGAATCTATCTTATCCTGCACAACGCCAGGGAAAGCTTCCGTTGCATCGTCTAAACCATAGCCTGCGGTTAAGCTATCGCCAAAAAATAAAATAGTTTTTTTAGGTTGAGCGTTGCCCGCCGCCGTGGAGGTACTATCGCTTTCGGCTGGCTTTTTATCGCCCCCGCATGCCGCTAAAAAAACGATTAAGGCCAGTACAGGTATTATTTTTAATGGATGTTTCATGTTTGAATTATGCGTTTGAACGTAACACCTCCAGCGGAGGTTTGTTTAAAATGCCCCGGCTGTTTAACAAACCGATGATAACCGTTAGCGCCGTAATGGCAAAAAACATAGCGGCAACCGGCCACAGGTTAACATGATAGGGCATATCGAACCGGTACTTGGCCAGCAGCCAGCTCGACCCGATGGCGATAACGATTCCTGTCGATGCCGATAAAGTCCCCAAAAACAGGTACTCCAAAGCGGTGATAGAAAATATCTGCCTGCGGCTTGCACCCATGGTACGTAATAAAACGCTTTCTTTTATCCGCTGGTATTTGCTGATGCGGACCGAGGAGATAAGCACGATAATACCGGTGACGATACTAAAGCCGCTCATGAATTTGATCACGTAGCCTATTTTATCCAGCAATTCGTCTAATACGGTTAGTACCAGCCCGAGATCGATGATAGAAATATTGGGGAACTGCTTTACCACCGCCTGCTGGTACGCTGCCGATACAGGTTGTGATGGCACATGGGTAAGTAAAACATGAAACTGCGGCGCGTCTTCCAACACCCCGGCGGGAAACACTACCTGAAAATTGGTCTGTATCTTGTTCCAGTTTACCTTGCGGATGCTGCTTACATAGGCATTCATCATTATGCCCTGTACGTTAAACACCAGCTTATCACCAACTTTTACGTTGATCCTGTTGGCAAAACGCTCCTCTGCTGATACAGGTATATCCCTGCCCGGCGCGGCCTTGCCTATGAATTTACCCGAAGTGATCTGTTCCGAATTGGTAAGCGAATCGCGGTATGTAACGCGGTATTCCCAGGCAAATGCCCGGGGAGAAATATGCAGGGTACTGTCCTTCTTTGCATCGGCGGCGGTTTTGCCATTCACCTTATCCAGCCGCATGGTAATGATGGGCACTTGCGATAACACCGGAAGACCCTGTTTGCGGGTGAGTTCGGCAAGTGGTTTTTCCTGGCTGGTTTGGATATCAAACAAGATCATATTGCTCTGGTTGCCGCTGGATGACAGCGATACCTGGCTAATAAGCAGTTGCTGGATCAAAAACAGCGTACAAATAAACGCCGTACTTAAACCGATAGATACCGTGAGGATAATGGTTTGGTTATTTGGCCGGTATAAATTGGCAAAACCCTGCCGCAAAATATAGCTCCAGCTGCTCATGATAAGCACCCTTGTAAAGCGGATCAGCAGCCAGGCAATGGCCGTTAGGATCAGAAACGCTACCAGGATACCGATGGTGAATACTCCGGCACCCAGCCAGTCGCCCAGTTGTAAATACGAGAAGCCGATTATAAAGCCAACTACCAGTAAATAAACAAGCCAGCGGAAAGGGTCGCGTTTTGTGGCGGTTTCCTCGAACGACATGCGCAGCGTATTCAGCGGCGATATGTTGCGGATATTAATGAGCGGCAGCAGCGCGAACAGCACCGAAATGATGATACCTAATCCAATACCCTGCAAGATAGCCATCCACGAGATGCTTACTGATATGGTTATCGGTAAAAAGTCCTTCAAAACATAAGGCAATAAATGCTGTACCGAGGTGCCTAAGATGGCACCCGCAACGGAGCCAATAAGCCCGATACCTGTTATCTGGATCAAATAAATTAAAAATGCTTCGGAGGCTTTTACACCCATGCAGCGCATAATGGCTATGGAAGCGATCTTCTCACGGATGTAAATGTTGATAGCGCTTGCTACACCAACACAACCCAGCAGCAAAGCAATAAAGGCCACCAGTGATAAAAACCGCGACAGGTCGCCAAAGGAGCGGCCGGTATTTTCTTTACGGTTTTCTACGGTATCAGAACCGTATTCAGCTTTGTCCAGCGCAGGGTCTATTTTCTTGGCCAATTTTTCTACGTTAAAACCCTGCGGGAATTTATAATAGTATGCGAAATTGATGCGGCTGCCGGTTCCAATAAGCTTGGTATCGGCCAGGTATTTAAACGGGATGTAAACGATAGGGGCAATGCCCGATGCGATGCCGGTTTGCCCCGGCGCTTTATTCAATACGCCCGCTATTACAAAAGTAGCATTGCCAACTTTAATGGAGTCGCCCACACGGGCGTTAAATTGCAGCATCAGCGTTTTATCCACCAAAGCATATCTGCCGTTTTTAAAATCGGTTCCTGCCTTTAATGGCGTGGTTTCTAAACTGCCATAGTAGGGGAATGCGCCTTTTAACGCTTTTATGTTGACCAGCCTGGTGCCTTGGGTGCGGGTAAAATAGATCATGGAGGCAAAACTGCGCTCCTCAGACCGTTCGCCGCCGATGGAATCCAGCAGCGTTTGCAGTTTTTTATCGGGTTCTTTATTGCCGGTGATGCTTAAATCGGCACCAATTAAAGTAGCGGCCTGCCCGTTAATATCATTTTGGATATTGTACTTAAACGAATAAATAGCAACCAGCGCCGCTATCCCAAACACGATGGAGGAGATAAACAGGAGTAACCTTGCGCGGTTACGGCGACTATCGCGCACAGCCATTTTAAACAGCCAGCCGAAATTTATTTTGCGGTTATAATTTACGTTATCCATTTACCGCCTGTTCGTTACCGGTTTTTTCATCAGACACCAGCTTGCCGCCTTTTATTTTCAAGATGCGGTGTGTTTTGGCCGCCAGTTCCAAATCGTGTGTTACCAAAACAAGGGTAGTACCCGCTTCGGTATTCAAATCGAAGATCAGCTTCACTACTTTTTCGCTGGTTTCTGCATCCAGGTTCCCTGTTGGCTCATCGGCGAATAATATTTTTGGTGAATTGGAGAAAGCCCTTGCTAAGGATACCCTCTGCTGTTCGCCGCCCGAAAGCTGGGCAGGGTAGTGGTGGCCACGGTCGGCAAGGCCAACCTTATCAAGCAGGTCTAAAGAACGCGCCTTAATATTTTTCTCTCCGCGAAGCTCCAGCGGAACCATTACGTTTTCCAGGGCGGTTAAAGTAGGCAGCAGTTGAAAATTCTGAAAGATAAAGCCCACGTACTGGTTGCGTACCTGGGCGCGTTTATCCTCGCCCAGCGAGCCAAGATTAACACCATTTAACTCCACGATGCCCGATGAGGCACTATCCAGCCCGGCGCAAAGGCCAAGCAATGTAGTTTTGCCGCTGCCCGATGGGCCAACTATGGCATTGGTGCTGCCTGCAGCGATGGCGAAATTAATATTATCTAAAACCGTTAGGGTGCGCCCGGCGCTCTTATAAGTTTTATTAAGGTTGGATATGTTTAAGATAGTTTCCAAATTTTATGTATATTTTGCTGAGCTAATGTAAATATCAAAGTATTATTAAGAATGTTGGGCGCTAATAGTTTTACTTACAAACGCATTACATTTTGGTAGTTTCTTTTTAAATGGTGATATTATTTTTACACTTGTAAATAAAAGTACTTCGCATGCATGAATATCCCGGGCAACATCGAATTTTAGTTGCTGTAGACTGTATCATATTTGGTTTTGATGGTGTAAACGTTAAATTGTTACTGGTAAAACGCAGTTTAACCCCCGAGCAGGGTAAATGGAGCTTAATGGGTGGTTTTATCAATCCATCAGAAAGCCCGGATGATGCGGCCAACCGCGTGCTGGAAGAGCGTACCGGGCTTAAAGACGTTTATATGGACCAGTTTATGGTGTTTGGTAACCCCAAACGCGATCCGGTGGAACGAACCCTGTCTGTAGCTTACTTTGCCCTTATCGATATTCATCAGTACGAAGAGCAGATAAGCGGAGAACACAGCCCGGAGTGGTTTTTGCTCGATGATATGCCGGACATGGTTTTCGACCATCCCGAAATGGTAACAATTGCCCTGAAACAATTGCGTTACAAAGCCGCGCTGCATCCTATTTTATTCCAGCTATTGCCGGGTAAATTTACTATCCCGCAATTGCAGTCTTTGTACGAAGGCGTATACCAAACAGAGTTTGACGACCGTAATTTCAGCCGGAAGCTACTTTCTACAGGGCTTTTGGTGAAACTGGCCGAAAAAGACAAGCAGTCGTCAAAAAAAGGTGCTTTTTATTATCGGTTGGATCAATCGCACTACGAAGAGAATTTTGAGAAATTTTTAAACTTGGTACCCAATCCCGATAAGTTTTTTTAATCGCAAAAAACAATATATTTACCTACCAATTTGGTGTTTTGCAACATGCTAAATGCCTAAGCTATATTTATTTAAATAAATGGCTGCTTTAAGTTACTCTGGCAGGCTGTTACAGGTAGTAGAAATTATAAAAACAAGCGATTAAATTGAATAGGGTAAAGGCGATAGGTGCGGTAATAGCATTCATTTTAATTTGTTGCGCCTACACAGGTTTAGCCCAATCTAACCAGGGCAAGGAGTTTTGGACGGCCTACATGTCGCACATAGAGAGTACCGGCCAAAGTCAAATGAGCCTTTACATCACCGGCGGTACCAACACTACCGGCAAAGTAGAGATTGCCGATGGCAGTTACTCCATTCCCTTTACCGTAAATGCAAACGAGGTTACCACCGTACAAATTCCCCGCAGCGCTTATTTAAAAAACCAGGGCCAGTTTTTAAAAGGCGTACATATTACGGCGTTAAAAAGCGTAGCCGTGTACGCGCATATTTACGCAAGCAGTGTATCCGGCGCAACGCTTTTACTACCGGTAAATGCTTTGGGCAAAAATTATTACTCTATCAATTACACGCAACAGTCTA
The DNA here is from genome assembly GCF_004054195.1 of Mucilaginibacter gilvus. Classification (GTDB taxonomy): domain Bacteria; phylum Bacteroidota; class Bacteroidia; order Sphingobacteriales; family Sphingobacteriaceae; genus Mucilaginibacter; species Mucilaginibacter gilvus. The sequence continues at coordinate 107,125 of NZ_SBIW01000003.1, forward strand.
ATTCCGAAACGGATAACCTGCACTCGTATTCCAGCTTTATGGTGATTGGCACAGAGGATGATACCATTGTTGAGGTAATACCCACGGCCAATCTTTTAGATGGATCGATTGCGGGGCAAGTTTTAACGCTTACGCTAAAAAAAGGGGAAGTTTACCAGGGGCTTGCGCTCGCCGATCTTACGAATACCATCATCCGCACCAAAAGCAATAATGGCGATTGTAAACGCATAGCGGTTTTCTCTGGCAGTACAAAAATTGGGATAGGCTGCCGCGAGGCAGGTTTTACTTCCGATAACCTTTTTCAGCAGGTTTATCCAACCGCGTCCTGGGGGAAAAGCTATATCACGGTGCCGCTTAAACACCGCAATTATGATATTTTTAGGGTGATATTGAGTGACGATAAGACCAACCTGACGGTTAACGGCGAAAAAACTTATTTTCCGGTCCGTGGCTTATATAATTACGAGATCAACTCGCAGGAACCTAATATTATAACCGCCGATAAACCTATACAGGTTGTACAGTATGCGGTATCGCAAGGCCAGCAGCTTAATAGCTGCCAAACCGATTTTTTTGATCTGGGCGACCCCGAAATGATTTTTTTAACGCCGACTGAGCAAACGCTGGATCATGTTACCCTTTACTCCAGCCCATATTATGGGATAGCGTCACATTACATAAACGTGGTTATTAAGGATGCCCAAAAATCAACTTTTACGCTTGATGGAAAGCCCTATACCAATTTTACTCAGCTCAGCAGGGATCCTACGTATGCTTACGCGCAGATAGATGTCTCCAGCGGCACCCATAATATAAGAGCGGCAGATGGCTTTAATGCCATTGCTTATGGCTTTGGCCAACACGAATCTTACGGCTATGCAGCCGGGGCCAGCCTTAAAAATTTAAATCAGTTTATAGCATTGCAGGATAACAAGCCAAACAGCCCCACGCAAATTAGCGGCTGCAAGGATATTGAATACAAGATGCAGCTAACCTTACCTTACGCTACAACAAAAATAGAATGGGATTTTAAAAACGGAAACCCGGTACTTACAGTTAATAACCCTGTGGTTTCCTCAACTACGGTTAAGGATGGGAAAACGCTGTATAATTATGAGTACTATAAAACGGTAAAATTTGCAGTAGGCGACTACAGCGTAACTGCCACCGTTATAAACCCCAACGGTGATGTGTGCGGTATAACTACTGATATAGATTTTGATTTTAACATTACTGATTACCCCGACGCTAAGTTTACCTATGCGGGTAATTGCCCCGGTGAGCCTGTACAGTTTACAGATGCAACCGACGCCAAAGGGAGTGAGTTGAAAACCTGGTTGTGGGATTTTGGCGATGGTAAAACCAGTAGCCTGCAAAACCCCGAACATATTTACGCGGCATCTGGCGATTACAACGTGATCTTAACAACCCAAAATATAAACGATTGCTCCAATACATCCGGAGCGATGAAGGTGCATATCTCCAAGCCACCGGTTGCCTTGTTTAAGGTGAGTGCGCCCCTTTGTGCTGATAAGGAAGTGACCATTACAGATGTGTCTGCGCCGGGAGACGGCACCATTGTAAAATGGCTTTATGATTTTGGCGACGGAACTACCGATACGCGGACAGATAAGCTACCATTTACGCATTTGTATGCTGCTACGGGTACCTACAAAATAAAACTTACACTAATAAACGATAAGGAATGCAGCAGTGCAGTCGCCGAAAAAAGCATCACGGTTAGCCCTATACCGGTTGTGGCTTTTTCGCTACCGGATGTGTGCATATCTGATGCTGCAAAGTTCACCGATAAAAGTACGATAGCTGATAACAGCGAAAACGGCTTTACCTATTTATGGAACTTTGGCGATGGCACCGCGAACGCGGGCAACCCTAATACGTCTACAGCTAAAGATCCGCAGCACAGGTATTCGGTGGCTGCTGTTTACACGGTTAGCTTGACGGTTACATCGGCAAGCGGCTGCTCGTTTACCAAATCGCAACAGTTTACGGTGAACGGTGCTGTCCCAAAGGCTATTTTTAATGTGCAGGATAAAGATAACTTATGCAGCAGCAACCCGGTAACCATTAATGAAGCATCAACAGTGGATTTTGGCAACATTACCAAAATAGTGTTGTACTATGATTACAATGGCGACAGGCAAAATTCAGAAACGTTTACGAAGGAAAATTTCCCGGCCGGGCATATTTACCGCCATAGTTACCCGGTGTTTAATGGGCCCGCTACCAAAACATACACCATATATATGGAAGCGTTCTCGGGAGATGCATGTGGTAGTGCTACCGAGCACGATATTATTATTAAGGCTAACCCTGTAATTCAAGTGGCTCAAATTGGGAGTGTTTGCCGGGAGGTGCCACCTATTCAGATAGCGGTTAATAAAAACGGGTTTGCCGGCACGGGTGTTTTTAGCGGCAAGGGTGTAAGTGCTACCGGATTGTTTAGCCCCGCCGCGGCCGGAGTAGGTGCTTTTACTATTACGTATACCTTTACGGCGCAAAACGGATGCGATTTTACTACATCGCAGGATATAGTGGTGAACCCTACACCAACAGTTGATGCAGGTGGAAACACCGGGCTGCTGGAAGGAGGGACTGTACTGATAAAAGCTCAGGCATCGGGTAAGAATTTAAGCTATAAATGGACCCCGGCTATCGGGCTGGATCATGATGATGTTTTAAACCCCGTATGCGCTGCAGCTGACGACATAAGCTACACCTTAACGGTAACCAGCAGCGACGGATGCCAGGCCTCTGACGAAATTTTTGTTAAAGTGCTGAAAAAGTTGGGCGTAATAAATACCTTTACGCCTAACGGCGACGGCTTTAACGATACCTGGACCATAAAATACTTAGAAAGCTACCCCGGAAACACAGTTGACGTATACAACCGATATGGAGAAAAGGTATATTCGTCTACTGGTTATGGTATTCCATGGGACGGAACGTACAAGGGCGCCAACTTACCTTCAGGAACATATTATTATATTATAAATCCTAAAAATGGCCGTAAGGTTGTCTCGGGAAGTGTCACAATTATCAGATGAAGAAAAACTTACTTTTATTCGTATTGCTTTCATTTTGTACGGCTGCATCTGCGCAACAGCGGCCACAATACACGCAATATGTTTTTAATAACTACCTGTTAAACCCGGCAGTAACCGGTATAGAGAACTACACCGATGCCAAATTGGGGTACCGCAGCCAGTGGACCGGCCTGCAGGGCGCACCGGTAACCAGCTACTTTAGCATAAATGCACCAATAGGCGATAATTTTGTACAGGGCGATGCAACCGCATTCCCGGCATCGGGTGGCGAAAACCCATCAAGCAGATTGTTTACACAATACTACCGCGCTGCCGAACCTCACCACGGTATCGGCTTCATGATCGTATCTGATAAAGCGGGCCCCATTACGCAAACCAATATCGATGCTACCTACGCTTATCATTTAGGTATCACCGATCAGCTTAACGTTTCCGTTGGTGTTTCGGCAGGGGTGAGCCATATTAACCTTAATACGGATCTGATTACGCTGGAGAACTCTAATGACCCGGTGTTGAACAATATTAACAATAGCCAGTGGAAACCAGACCTGGGTGTTGGTGTTTGGGCCTATTCTTCAAGGTTTTACTTCGGGATATCGGCACAGCAAATACTGCCGCAAAACCTTTACATTACTACCGGGAATACCGCGAACCAAAGTAAAACGGTACCACACTTCTTCGCCACAGGCGGATATAAGATCTTCTTATCAGATGACGTTACCTTGTTGCCTTCGGCATTATTAAAATTTATCGACCCCGCGCCGGTAACCTTTGATGTTACCATGAAGTTATCCTTTCGTGACAGGTTTTGGTTCGGCGGTTCTTTCCGCAAGGACGATTCTTACGCGGTGCTGGCAGGCTTTAACCTCAGCAGCGTTGTAAACGTTGGCTACTCTTATGATGTTACTACATCGGCCCTGCGCACCGTAAGCAACGGCTCGCACGAAATTGTATTGGGCATCCTATTGAATAATCGCTACAATTTAAAGAGCCCGCAGCACGGGTTTTAGTTAGTTCATGGCTGATAGTTTATAGATCATAGTAAGAGAGATGGCGTTTAGGTTTGAAAGTTTGCCGGTATGGCAACGGGCGCTTGTCACCAAAACATTTCCTAAAGACGAAATATACGTTTTGTCGTCGCAGATGAAACGCGCTGCTGATTCAGTTGTGCTGAATATTGCCGAAGGATCGACCGGACAAACCAAAGCCGTTTTTAAGGTGTTTCTTACTTATTCCTTCCGCTCAGGTATTGAAGTAGTTAGCGGATTATTTATTGCCAAAAAAACGTGGCTATATTGATGATGAGTTATTTACAGATTTATATAATGAATACGAAATATTGGTTAAAATGATCACAGCATTAAAGAACTCGCTGTGATTTTTTAATATGAACTATCAACTCATGGCTATGATCTATGAACCATCAACTATGAACTAACCTACAGTTCCTTTCTCAACCTCGCTACCGGGATATTCATTTGTTCGCGGTATTTGGCAACGGTGCGGCGGGCAATGTTGTAGCCTGCTTCTTTAAGGATGTCGGTTAGTTTTTCGTCTGCAAGAGGGTGGCGTTTATCTTCCTCGCCAATGTGCTCTTCCAGGATCTTCTTTACCTCTTTATTTGAAACCTCTTCGCCGCTTTCTGTTTGGATGGCTTCGCTAAAGAAGGATTTTAGCAGGAAAGTGCCGTGTTCGGTTTGTACATATTTGGAGTTTGCCACGCGCGATACAGTGGAAATATCCATGCCAATACGGTCGGCGATGTCTTTTAAGATCATCGGCTTCAGATTTTTATCGTCGCCGGTTAAAAAGAAATCGTACTGATACTGCATAATGGCGTTCATGGTCTTCAGCAGGGTTTGCTGGCGCTGTTTGATGGCATCAATAAACCATTTGGCCGAATCGAGCTTTTGCTTTACAAACTGCACCGCTTCTTTCATCTTCTTATCCTTTTGCGACGCCTTATCGTAATGCTGGAACATTTCCTGGTAGGAGCGGCTCACTTTGAGTTCGGGCGCGTTTTTGGAGTTGAGCGTAAGTATCAGCGTACCATCATTGTTACTGATGTGGAAATCTGGGATCACCTGCATTTGCTTGGTGCTTACCTCGTTGCTATCGCCTGGTTTTGGGTTAAGTTTTAATATTTCGTTTACAACGCCGCGCAGCTCAATAGAGTTCATGTTTAACGAGCGCTCCAGTTTATCGTAATGCTTGCGGGTAAATTCGTCCAGGTAATCCTCAACCACCGTTATCGCTTTTTTGATGATAGGGTCGTTAGCGTCTTTTTTGCGAAGCTGGATCAACAGGCATTCCTGCAGGCTGCGGGCGCCAACGCCCGGAGGGTCGAAGCTTTGGATCACTTTTAGCATATCCTCAACCTCTTCGTCTTCGGCCATTACGTTTTGCGAAAAGGCCAGGTCGTCGGTTAACGACATGATGGGTCTGCGCAGGTAGCCATCATCATCTAAACTGCCGATGATCTGCTTACCAATGGAAAAATCTTTATCTGATACCGGCAGCAGGTCAAGCTGCGATTGCAGACTCTCAAAAAACGAGCTTTGCACGGCAATAGGGATCTCTTTACGTTCGTCCTCATCATCCCCGTTCTGGTCGTAACGCGAACCGTAATCGTTTACGTTGTCTTCCTGCAGGTAATCGTCAATATTAAACTCGTCCATCTCGCCCTTTTCGTCGTCACTGTTGTAGGTGTCTTCGTCAGGGTCGCGGTCGGGGTATTGTTCCTCGGGTTCGTTTATATTAGTTAGGCTGATATCTTCAAGCGCGGGGTTTTCTTCCAATTCTTCTTTAATACGCGTATCAAGCGACACGGTAGGCACCTGCAGCAATTTTATAAATTGTATTTGCTGCGGCGAAAGTTTCTGTAAAAGTTTTTGTTGAAGGTTCTGTTTAAGCATAATTAAGACAAAGGCAAAAGTACATCAATTACCTTAACTTATAAAATAAAGAAGCGGTAAGCAGTGTAAAGGTGTAAATGCTATTAACTTTATTTTGTTTGGGTTGATTATTAAATATTGATAACTTTAAAAATATCTTAATACTGAATTATGGGATTTGTAAGAGAATTTAAGGAGTTTGCCGTTAAAGGCAACATGGTTGACTTGGCTGTCGGTGTAATTATCGGCGCGGCTTTTGGTAAGATAGTCACCTCTTTAGTATCTGATGTAATCATGCCACCTCTCGGGTATCTTATCGGCGGTGTAGATTTTGCAGATAAAAAGATTGTACTAACCCCTGCGGATACCACGGCGAAAGTGGCCGAGGTAGCCATTCATTACGGCCTGTTCATCAACGCTATTATCCAGTTCCTGATCATCGCGCTTTGCATCTTTGTTGCAATTAAGGCTATAAACGCAATGAAAAAGCAAGAAGAAACAGCACCTGCCGCACCGCCTGCACCAAGTAAGGAGGAAGTTTTACTGGCTGAGATACGGGATATTTTAGCTGCGAAAAAATAATTTACTGTGGGGGATCCTGGATATAGCCGCGAAGATACGAAAGCTATGTTTTACGTGTATTCTATATTGGGAGTTATTATAACTGTTTGCTGTTACTTTTGTGTTCAATACAACGATAAGCAAGTTGCGAAAAAGCTGGAGGCCGACGGCATTACGGTATACTGCCGTATTGATTCGGTTTCTGAGGAAAGTACAGGAAAAGGCAGTTTATACTTTATAAATGTAGATTATACCAGTTTAAGCATTAATCATAAGCTTACTCTGAAAGTTAACGAAGCAGAGTTCAAATCGGCCAAATATGATGATACCTTAATTTTACGGCGCCTGGCCGACAATGCGCCCAGTTTTATGAAAATATTAGGTTTTAGAAACAGGGGTGTGGATTATGTAAATAAATTTAGGAAATGATAACCGTCGATACCTTTCGCCAAATTGCGCTTTCGCTGCCGGAGGCGGTTGAAGACGCGCATTTCGAGAACCGGTCGTTTAAAGTGAACAAAAAGATCTTCGCCACACTCAATGCTACGGAAAACCGTGCTACGCTAAAACTATCGGCTATCAATCAGGATGTGTTTTGCGCCTTCGATAGAACTGTAGTTTACCCAGTACCTAACAAATGGGGCAAACAAGGCTGGACGCACGCCAACCTCCTCACCGTGCGCGAAGAAATGTTAATTGATCTATTAAAAACCGCTTACCGCGCAGTAGCACCAAAAAAGCTTGGCGACCTGGTAACTTTCGACGAATAGTAATTAAAACATAGTGCCATTTAGGCAATTCCAACTACTCACTACTCACTACTCACTACTCACTACTCACTACTCAAACTCACTTAAAATGTCTTAGCCAATTTAGGGTCGGTTAAAATAATATAGTCGCCAAATTTTGAGAACTTACTCCAGTCGGGGCTTTCAAAACTGTCGTCGGCATAGGCCTGGATATTGATGACTTTGATGTTAGGCGCATATTTTTTTAGCTGCGCAACAGTGCCCAGTTTTTCTTCGCTGTGGAAGCCGCCGTTCACCTGGAAGATCTTGCTACCCTTATTGGCCTTGTAAAACTTAGCTATGGAGTAGCCCATGGTTGCATCCCACAGGTTTTGCGATTGGTAGATCTTCATTGGCCCGGCGTGGCCACCCATTATTTCGCCAAACTTTTCGTAATAACGGCCGGTGGCGGTATCAATAGGCAGGGGAGGAAGCCAGCTTTTGGCCGTGGCATCCAGCTTTTGCAGGTCGCCCAGGCCAACACGGGTAACCATATTGGTATAGCGGGTAGGGGCGTTGGCGGCAATAACCGGTAGGTGGTTATCTTTGGCGGATTCAACCATGGCACGGTAATCTTTATAGTTTTTCCAGGCGCGGCCCTCGCTAATCAAATTCTTCTCGCGGATAAACCCTGCAAGGTATTCATTCAAAACGGTTTGGCAATCTGTTTGGAACATCTCCATCGATAGCGCCATTTTTGCCGGGTATTTCTCTATCAGTTTTTTAAATATCAACGCCTCCAGGTAATGCCCGGTGCTGTCGTTATGCTCCTCGCCAAAGAAAAGTACGTCGGCTTTTGCCATATCATTCACTACATCGTCTATGGTAGCCGGGGTGTTTTTAGCTGTATTATATACCTTATAATACGCGGCCATAGGGTCCTGGCACAGGGCGGTGAAGGGTGATAACAGCATGAATGCGATAACGGTAAATTTCATAGCTGAAACAGGGATTTTAATATGTTAATAAATACGCCTTATCAAATTACAACATTTCTATTGGAAAAAACTAAAATATACGCTACATTTGCACTCTTGTTTTTTAAAAGGAAGATTAAGGATAATAAGAATAAAATATAGCCATGAAAAGAACGTTTCAGCCCTCACAAAGGAAAAGAAGAAATAAACACGGTTTCCGTGAGCGCATGTCAACTGCTAACGGCAGAAGGATATTAGCAGCAAGAAGAGCCAAAGGCCGCAAAAGACTGTCAGTTTCTGACGAGCGCAGCCACAAAGCTTAATATACTGGTTGTTTCTCCTTATTAAATAAGGGGCCGAACCGGTTACAAGCTTAATTTAGGTTCAGCACTAACAACTATGCATACTTTTAAAAAAGAAGAACGGTTATGTAACAAGAAGCTTATCGACGGGCTTTTTCATAGCGGTTCTTCTTTTTTATGTTACCCCTTCAGGGCCTCCTGGATGCTCTCAGGTGCTGAGCAGCAATTTCCTGTGCAGGTATTATTTGCGGTGGCTAAGAAGCGCTATAAACGCGCTGTGGACCGTAATTTAATAAAGCGCCTCATGCGCGAAGCCTACCGCTTAAATAAACAATCGCTTTTATACTCCCCGCTTACCGATGTTGATAAACGCATCGTTTTATCCATTGGCTATATTGGCAAAGAGATAGGAGATTTTGCGTTCGTGGAAAAAAAGATGCTGAAACTTTTGGGCCAACTTGGGACGGAGGTATCCAAATGAAATTTTTGTGGGATCTGTTCAAAGGCCTTATAGGGAGCGTTTTTTTGCTGCTGATAAAATTTTACAGGTACTTTATTTCGCCACTAACAGGTGCATCCTGCCGTTACACGCCAACCTGTTCGCAATATGGGTTAGAGGCTGTTAAAAAGCACGGTCCGTTTAAAGGCGGGTGGCTAACTATAAAGCGGATAGCCAGCTGTAACCCCTGGGGTGGACACGGGCATGATCCGGTACCTTGAATAAGTCAAAAGTTTAAAGTCAAAAGTGAAAAGTTAGCCGCCTTGGTTGGGTAACTTAGAACTAACGGCTTTCTGTTTTTGACTTTCTACTTTTAACTTTCTACTTTTAACTCAAATGATCATTCTACAAATAGAAACCGCCACAACATCATGTTCTGTAGCGCTTGCGCGTAACGGCGAGGTATTGGGTTTTAAAGAGATAGACCAACGCAACATACATGCCGAGGTGGTAACCGTTTATATTGATGGTTTAATAAAAGCTGCCGATATTACTTACGCGGATATTGATGCTGTTGCGGTAAGCTGCGGGCCGGGCTCGTATACAGGTTTACGTATAGGAGTTTCTACAGCAAAAGGCCTATGCTTTGCGCTGGATAAACCGCTGATAGCCGTAGAAACTTTGGCTGCCATGGCCAAAGGCGTTGTGCAAACCGACGCAGAAATGTTGCTATGCCCAATGATTGACGCACGCCGTATGGAAGTGTTCACCGCCATATTTGATGCACAGGGTAATACAATTAAACCCACAGCTGCCGAAATTGTAGACAGCAATAGCTTTGCCGATGTTTTGGCTGATCATAAGATCCTGTTTTTTGGCGATGGTGCGGAAAAATGCATAGAAGCCCTTGGGCAGAACCCAAACGCACACTTTTTGCCCGGCTTTACAAACTCGGCGGTTTACCTTACCGATATAGCCCTTAATAAATTCAATAAAAAAGATTTTGTTGATGTGGCTTATTTTGAACCCTATTACCTTAAAGACTTTATCGCAGGTAAAAAAGCAAATGCCTAATATTCGTCGTCTTTCCCAAAGATGCGGCTGAAGATCCTTTTAAAGAAACCAGGCTTACTGTCGATAGGGATATAGCTGGCGTTAAGCGGATGCTCTATTAGCGGGCCAAATTTAAAGGTAACCCCTAAAAACATATCAGCGCCGGTGTAGGATGCGCTGCGGTTTATCTGTCCCGCGCTTTTTGTTGCAGCGAAAAGAAGCCTGCCCGTTGGGAATAGTCTTTCGCTGCCGATAAAAAACTCCGCGTTTGGCGTTTTGATCATAAACTGCCCGCCTACACTTAAAATTTTGTAATTGTTATAGGCCGTGGTAAGCGTAAGCGTATAATTACCATGCGTTATGGGATTAACCAATGCGGCGGTGACGCCATCAAAAAACATTTCCTTTGATAGGATAAGAGTAGGAGAGTACCTGTACTGGCTGTTATAATCTAACCAGTATGTTTTATTGGCGCTAATTTCAATTTTAGCATTTGTTGGGGTAACAAATGATCCTAAAACATTATTGGTTTTTGCCACATTTTTTGCTGCTTCGTAAATATTGCGTTCGCGCCTGTTCGAGGAAAAATCAGAGATGACATCTATTGATGCAAAATTATAGCTATTCGATCGGCTGCTCCAGCGGATCAAACCAAGATCCTTGAGGTTGAATTGCAGGTTGAAGGCATCGCGTGTACGCAGCGAAACTCCCGCGCCGATGGCAGCTCCCGGGTTTCTGAAGGTGGGCAGATAATCGTGCGTGGTGAAAGTGCCGGGGATATAGTTTAATTTGTATTTACCGGTCATAGACAAAAATGCCTGGTCGTTTGGCCGGTCAATATCCAGTGCAGACGTCGCCACATCTATTTTTTGGTAGCGGATGCCCATTAAAGCGCTTAGCTTAACGCCCACCGCAATTTGCCGGTTAATTTTTTCGCGGTAGGTAAAACTAACCTGGTGATAGGCCTGGTAAGTACTGCTGTTGTTGAAAATATCATCGTAATGATCGTTTTTAAAGGCGGTGGGGCCATTAAACAGGGCCACAGATTCGTCACTGAAAATACCCCTTCCTTCTATCTTGGTTTGCATGGATAGACCAATCTCTGCATTACCATCAAGGTTTGTGAAAGCCTTGTACATAATGGAGTAGTAATTAAGGTTGGCATTGATGCGGTTAAGCCTGTTCTGGCCAAATACTAAATTAGTAGTAGTATAGTTCCCTAAAAACGCCCTTGATTTTAATGGTACCTGTGAATTGCCTGTTAAAAATGAATTTACCGAAAAGTTGGGTAAAAAGAAATTAAAGGCATATTTTCTGCTGGAATCGGGAGTGAAGGAGGCGCGTGATGGGTTTTCGAATGAATCGTAAAGGGTGCCGGTGTTGTACTGAGAAAATTGTTGGCCAAAAGAATGGAGTGTAAAAAGGAGTAAGGAAAATGCCAATAAAAATTTCTTCATAAAATCTCGCCGTATCTATGCTCGCGCTTAACGCCCTTAAATATATAATTCAAATTCGACTTAGGGGTACGCTTACCAAACATTATAACCTTTTAACGTAATTAAACGCTCAGAGTTGTATTTATTGGAGGTTTTTGGTTGCTTTAACACTACCGGTTGTATCAATTGCGTTTTGCAACATGCAAAAGTTGGTATAAAAGTTATTATCGGTAGCGGTAAGCTGGTATGACGCGCCGTAAAAATTTTCCAGCGATAGTTTGTTGCCCCTGTAGGCATTAAAGAAATTGTCTTTCAGATCGTTCTTTAATATAGGTTGCGCGTTTTTAAAGTTGATGAAGAAAGTAACGTTGCTACGCTCGCCTACCAAATTATCAAAACGGCTGTATTGCGCGGTTTTGTTTAAAAATTTGCGGTTAAGGTAACTATCGCTGTAGCTATCCAGTTCTTTTATGCTGTTTGCAAGCACCAGGTAGTTATCAATTATGCGGAAGTAAGGGCGTTTGAAGGAATTAAAAGCATCGCCCAATAAAAAGTAAGGAAGTTTATTGTAATTAAATTCACCGGTGTCATCATTTACCATGGTGCTGATGTTGATCATTGCCGGGCGCAGCTTAGAACCGTCTTTCACAGCAATCAAGGCAAACCGCTCCCGGTAGCGCGTGGTGACGACAGCAAATTCGTTACTTAGGGCCTTGTTTAACTCTGTTCGCAGATCGATCCCAGTTTCTGCTTTTATACGGGCAAAAAGGGTATCCTTCTCGGTTTTTAAACCGGCTTTATCATGAAATACGGAAAGGTCGGAAAGGAACTTAACAGGGTTGGAAACAGCCATATCCATCGAATAAGCAACCGTTGAAGGAAATATCTCCTTCAGGCTGTTTAATACCGGTAACTGGCTGGTAAACAGGTTAAGGTAGCTGGCCGGTTTATCGGTTTGTATATTGGTGTACCCGTTAAACATTAATGCATCCGTTTTATAATTGAGGTTTAACGCGGCAGATGCAGGCAGCAGCCGGAAGCTTTTAAACAGGTCGTGGTTTTTGGTTTTAAATAACTGATCGAATAGGGGGGATAACTGGCTGTAGTTAATATATAAATTGGCCAGTGAGTTTGAGTTCTGCTGATCTGGAAGGGGGGTAAAGGCTTCGGTCTCTTTATCATTTTTATACAGGGCGGCCCTGGTCAATAATCCTTTGGAGAAACTTGCCGAGTAGATGTTTTCGTCGGTATTAATGATGTAAAAGCGTTTTTTTAACTGCGCGAAGAAAATAGTGTACCCTTTTTTTTCATCGATGGTTAAAGGGGTTATCAGCATGCCGGTTTTCTTCAGTTTGGCCAGGGCATCAAATGCGCCGGCGTCGGTATCTTTAGTGGCGGCGGCTGTAAGCAATAATTCTGTTTCGGGCTGGTTGGATGCATGGAGGGAGATGAAAATATTGCTGCCATCAAAAAGCCGCTGTAAGAGGGGATTGGCAAAAAGTATCTTCCTTACAGTGTCCAGTTCGCCCAGCTTTTGCTCACCAACCAGGCTACCTAATAAGGTGTTGCCAGTGAATATATCGTAAAAGCCCTTATCGTTGCTAAACTCAAAAATGGCCACCGCGTTATCCGGAATGGTGCGCATAATGTTGCCTGCGTGCATACCAGACGACTTTAAATTTTTAAAGTACTTAACGGTAATGTATCCTGTTGCGGCAACTAAAATAAGTGTAAATAGAATGAGTTTTTTCATCTCGGTTTGCGAACGCAAGTTAGAATTTTACCGTACCACAATAAAGTAATACTTTCATTTGGTTAACTTAGCCTTTTATATCTGCATGAACAAACAAATTATAATTACCGCGGCGCTGTTTGGCGCAATTGCTGTTATTTGCGGCGCTTTTGGGGCTCATGCCTTAAAGGCATCGCTCGAACCACGACAATTGGAAGTGTGGCAAACCGCGGTGCAATACCAGTTTTATCACGTTTTCGGCTTGCTGTTTCTATCAACCTTTACCAGGTTTAAAAATGGACTTGTAACCGCCACTTATTATTTGTTCACATTTGGTATCGTCCTTTTCTCGGGCTCGCTTTATCTACTGGCTTGCCGCGACCTGCTAAAAATGCCCGGCTTAACGGCCATTGGCCCGGTTACCCCTGTTGGTGGCTTGTTATTTATAATTGGCTGGATAACACTTGCACTCGCCGCTTTCCGAAACAAATAACCTGATGTTAGAATTTGCCGAAGTGCAGCTGCACAACCGTAAAACGCTTTTTGTTGAGGTGATATTGCCTTTGGCTATCAGCCGCAACTATACTTACCGCGTGCCATTCGAGATGAATAATGGCGCTGTGGTGGGAAAGCGCGTGGTGGTGCAATTTGGTAAAAGTAAGCTCTACACCGCCATTATCGAATCCATTAGCGAACATGCGCCCGAGAAATATGAGGCAAAGTACATCATCGAAATATTGGACGATGCGCCCGTAGTTACCAGCCGACAGCTGCAGTTTTGGCACTGGCTGGCCGAGTATTATATGTGCAACGAAGGTGAGGTAATGAATGCCGCCCTGCCTTCGGCACTAAAACTGGCCAGCGAAACCAAGGTAATGCTGAACCGGGAATACGAATACGATAAAACACAGCTAAACGATAAAGAGTACCTCATCACGGAAGCGCTGGATATTCAGCCGGAATTAACGGTAAGCGATATTGTAAAACTGCTGGGTCAAAAAACGGTAATGCCGATATTGAAGTCGCTCTTCGAGAAAAATATCATTACCATATCCGAAGAAGTGAGCGAGCGGTATAAGCCGCGTAAGAAAACCTATATCACTTTAAATCCCGTTTACCAAAACCCGGATAACCGCAGGGAGCTTTTTGAGATATTGGAAAAGCGTGCCCCAAAACAGGCCGACGCATTGCTTACCTATTTGAAATTATCGCGCCAGCAAAAAGCGGTTGCCAAAAATGAGTTGATAGAAGAAAGCGGGGCGGGTGAATCGAGCATAAAATCGCTGATAGAAAAAGAAGTGTTTTTTGCCGAGCATAAAACCGTTAGCCGCCTGGGCTATGAAGAGGACGACGAGTCGATAAGCAATTTTACGCTGAGCGGGGCACAGCAACTTGCTTTGGATGAAGCGCGCTTGCATTTTGAAAAGAAAGATGTGGTACTGCTGCATGGTGTAACCGCATCGGGCAAAACCCAGATCTATATTAAGTTGATAGAGGAGATGGTAGCCACCGGCAGGCAGGTGCTTTATTTGCTGCCGGAGATCGCGCTAACCACCCACATCATCGAACGGTTACGCATCTATTTTGGCGGGACTATCGGTGTTTACCATTCCCGTTTTAATGATAACGAGCGGGTGGAGGTTTGGCAAAAAGTGTTGCGTAGCGAGTATAAGGTGGTGCTTGGCGCAAGGTCGTCGATATTTCTGCCGTTCCATGATCTTGGGCTGCTGATCGTAGATGAGGAACACGAAACATCCTACAAGCAATACGACCCTGCACCCCGCTATAATGCCCGCGACGCTGCTATTTATTTAGCCAATATGCACGGCGGTAAAGTGCTGTTAGGTTCGGCTACGCCGTCTTTTGAAACCTATTACAACGCGCGTACCCACAAGTATGGTTTAGTAACACTGACCGAACGTTACGGCGGCGTGCAGCTGCCATTAGTGGAGGTGGTGAGCATATCCAAAGAGTTGAAGCAAAAAACCATGCAGTCGCACTTTACCAGTGTGCTGATGGCGGATATGCAGCTTGCGCTGGAGAATAAGGAGCAGGTGATCCTCTTCCAAAACCGCAGGGGGTACGCGCCGGTGCTGATGTGCAGGGTTTGCGCATACACGCCAAAATGCATTAACTGCGATGTAAGCCTTACCTATCATAAACATACTACCAAGCTGCATTGCCATTATTGTGGCTATAAAGAAGATACGCCATCGGTTTGCCCGGCCTGCGGTTCTACCCATTTAGAATATAAGGGATTTGGCACCGAGAAAGTGGAGGATGAGCTCTCCGTTTTAATGCCCGATGTGCGCCTGGCGCGAATGGATCTGGACACCACCCGCTCGCGAAATTCGCTGCAAACTATTCTGAATAACCTTGAAGAAAAAAAGATAGATATATTGATAGGTACCCAAATGGTTGCCAAAGGGCTCGATTTTGCAGATGTTACCGTAATTGGTATCATCAATGCAGATAGTCTTTTAAAATATCCCGACTACCGCGCCAACGAGCGCAGCTTCCAGATGCTGGCGCAGGTAAGCGGCAGGGCAGGCCGCAGGGGCAAACAGGGTAAAGTTGTGATACAAACCTACGACCCCGGCCACCGCGTAATAAAACAGGTGATAGAGAACGATTACGCCGACCTTTATTTCACCGAAATGGAGGAGCGTAAAAGCTTTAAATACCCGCCTTTTTTCCGCATCATCAGTATAGATATAAAGCACAAGAACCCCGAGATACTTTATAACCAGGCAGAATATTTCACCAATGAACTCCGTAAACACTTCGGCGACCGGGTGATCGGCCCCGAGGCACCGCTTGTCAACCGCATCCGCAATTACTACATCAAAACCATTATGCTGAAATTTGAACGGGATGGCGTATCGGTAGTAAAAGCAAAAGCCCTGATGAGAGATGTGATCACGCAATTCCAAACCACCAAATTGAGTAAGGGCAGCGTTGTTCAACCTGATGTAGATCCTTACTAAAAGAATTAGCCTCTAAATCAGCCGAATAATTTAGCTCTTAGCTAAATCAATCGTGTTAATCGCTAAATCCCTAAATCGTGTATTATCTTAGCATCTTGTATGGCGTATAAGTTTATAGATAATTACAGAGAACAGGGTGCGCGTAAGCGATTGGTTGAGGTTTTGCGAAAAAAAGGGATTGAAGACGAACGGGTTTTAGCTGCCATTGGTAAAATACCCCGCCACTATTTTTTCGATGAAACTTTCTGGAACCAGGCTTACAAGGACATTGCTTTCCCGATAGGTGCCGGGCAAACTATTTCTCAGCCCTACACCGTAGCCTATCAAACCGAACTGCTCCACATCCGCAAGGGGGATAAAGTGCTGGAAATTGGTACTGGCTGCGGTTACCAAACATGTGTATTAATGGAGGTTGGCGCCAAAGTGTTCACCATAGAGCGCCAGGAAAAACTTTACGAACGCGCCATACAGGTGTTGCCCTACATGGGTTACAAACCTAAATTCTTTTTAGGCGATGGCTCTGTAGGCATTGCCAGCGATGCACCATACGACAAGATCATTGTAACCGCCGGCGCCCCAACCGTTCCCGACCTGCTGCTGAAACAA
Organism: Mucilaginibacter gilvus; assembly: GCF_004054195.1. GTDB lineage: Bacteria > Bacteroidota > Bacteroidia > Sphingobacteriales > Sphingobacteriaceae > Mucilaginibacter > Mucilaginibacter gilvus. The sequence goes on from NZ_SBIW01000003.1 coordinate 123,908, forward strand.
CTCAACATTGGTGGTATCCTGGTTATCCCGGTAGGCGACGAAAAATCCCAAAAAATGGTTACCGTATTAAAAACCAGCGAAAACGATTACGAAAGGCACGTGCTGGACACGTTCAGGTTTGTGCCGCTGGTAGGGGATAGAGCCTGGTGAGCCCCCCAGCCCCCTGAAGGAGGAGTTTTTGAATTGCTTATTTGACTAACAATCCTTATACCGGCAATTGGCGATGATTTATTACCACTTGAGCAGCTTAATATAATTTGCGAACTTTTCGACGCCCTGTTCTACGGGATAAGCTCTTTCAAATTCTACAACTTCGTATGGTTTAGGGAAATATTGAAAAAGCCAGGTTTGCGTAACCTGGTCTAACCTAATATGTAAGGTTTCCCGGTGCCATTCGGCAGGGTAGTAGATAGTAATTATTAAAGTATCGAGGGATGTGTATGCAAATAGCCTCTCATGCAAATCGTTGCTGCGAATAAATCTAACCAGGGACAACATGCCGTTTAGCGACCATCCATATTTTTCAATAAGGTTTAAATAACGCGATTCAATTTTATCCCAGGAGACAATTTTAGTTGAGTTTGGTGCCATAATCTTTACAACCAATATATAAATTATGCTAATCAAAAGTTCCCCCTTCACGGGGCGCAGGGGGCTCCTACCTTTTCATCGCCCTGTCCATTTCAATTTTAGTATCGCGCTCTTTCATGGTTTCGCGCTTGTCGAAGGTCTTTTTACCCTGGGCAAGGCCTATCTCTACCTTGGCAAAGCCACGCTCACTGATGAAGAGGGCAAGGGGGATAATAGTTAATCCTTTTTCTTCGCCACGGGTAAGCAGTTTTTTTAATTCCTTTTTATTCAACAGCAATACACGATCCCGTTTAGCTTCGTGGTTGTAGAACGAACCGAAGGAATACTCGGAAATATGCAGATTGCGGATGTAAAGCTGGTTGCCAATAAAAGTGCAAAAAGCATCGTTCACGTTGGCTTTACCTTCACGGATGGACTTTATTTCGGTACCGAGCAGTTGTATGCCCGCTACGTATTTGTCCAGTATGTGATACTCAAAGTATGCCTTTTTATTCTTGATGTAGATATCCTGCTTCATTACGCTGCAAATATGCAAATTATTTTGCGGCCGGTTTAACAACCAGCACAGGTACGTTTACCTTATGTCTCACGGTATTAACCGTGGTCCCAAAAATAAGGTCCTTAATTGCCTTGTGCCCGTGCGAACCCATGACAATAAAATCGATGCCTTCGCTGTTCACAATTTCGGCAATAGCATTGGCAGGGCCACCGTAGCCAATTTTCGCCTCGGCTTTGTAGTTTAGCTTGGTCAGTGCCTCCACATACTTTTCCAAATTGTTTACATCGCTTTGGGTTTCGTTATCCATCACCTGCTTGCCGTAATACCGCGCCCCGGCTGTTTCTACCACGTGGATGAGGCTGTATTTGGCTTTCTTGCCGCCCTGCATTAAAGCGTGACGGATGCAGTCCTGGTCGTTTTTAGAGAAATCTATCGTTACCGCTATATGGTTATAATGCACAGGCTCTAAATTATCAAGCGATGCTGCAATACCATGCGGAATGTAAATCGGCTGGTCAGTATGTTTGTATAATAGCGGACGGAGGAAAATATACACCAGCAACGCGGCAATGGCTACGGCGATAGGTGTTATTACAAAATGCACCAAATTGGCCGAACCCTGGTTGGCATCTGCCCAGGTGCCAATTTCCTGGATCACCAGGCGCACGTTCAATCCTACTATCAGCACAGCGAAGATCCAGGCCAGTATTCTTAAAGGCAACCCGGTGGCAAATTTACCCATGCGTTTTTTATCAGATGTAAAATGGATGAGCGGGATAATAGCAAAACCTAACTGCAGGCTTAATACTACCTGGCTTAATATCAATAGTTTGCCCAGACCTTCTTCCCCCGCATGGAGGATGGTAAAAAAAGCGGGCACTATGGCAAATATCCGGGTGAGCAAACGCCTCAGCCATGGTGCTATACGCAGGTTAAGATGGCCTTCCATAATAATTTGCCCTGCAAGTGTGCCGGTTACGGTAGAGCTTTGCCCGGCAGCAATCAACGCTATGGCAAACAAGGCAGGTGCCAGTTTGCCAAAAATATTGCTGAGCAGTTTATGTGCGTCCTGTATCTCGGCAACTTCGTGGTAACCTCTGCCAAAAAATGCGCTGGCAGCCAGTATCAGTATCGCCGCGTTCACAAAAAAAGCAAGGTTAAGGGCAATAGTAGTATCCCAGAAGTTATAGCGGATGGCGGTTTTTATGCCTTCTTCTGTTCGGTCTATCTTTCGGGTTTGCACCAGCGAGGAATGGAGGTACAGGTTATGCGGCATTACTGTGGCGCCGATAATACCAATGGCCAGGTAAAGCGAGCGGCTGTTCAACTCTGTCGGGATAAAGCCTTTAGCAACGTCAATTACATGTGGCTGCACAATGAACATCTCTAATAAAAAGGCCAGCCCCACAATAAATATCAGCGATATAATAAAGCCTTCCAGTTTGCGCATCCCTTTATTCAACAGGAACAAGAGCAACAGGGTATCCAGCATGGTAATACATACTCCCCATATTAGCGGCAAACCGAACAGCAGGTTTAAACCAATGGCCATACCTATCACCTCCGCCAAGTCGCAGGCGATGATGGAGATCTGCGCTAATATGTACAGGCAAAAATTCACAAAACGGGGGTAGGAGTGTTTGGATGCCTGTGCCAGATCCAGCCCGCGCACGATGCCCAGCCTTACGCAAAGGTTTTGCAAAAGCAAGGCTATCATGTTTGATAACAGCAGCACCCATATTAGCTTGTAACCAAACTGACTGCCGGCGGCTAAATCGGTTGCCCAGTTACCAGGATCCATATAACCAACGCTTACCAAATAGGCGGGGCCTAAAAATGAAAGTAGTTTACGCCAGCCGGTTTTGTTTTCGGTACCTACCGAGTTGTGCACATTGCCCAACGATTCGCTTGTTATCATATCGCTATCAAAAGGTTATTGGCCACCTCTCGGCTTATTTGTAAAACTTTGTTATCCATTTGCAGTACTACTGTGTTATCGTAACTGATGATCTCTTTCACTGTTATTTTTTTGCCGATGATGAGCCCCTGTTTTTCCAGATATTGTAAAAAAACGGATGAGTGATCCCTAACACCCGAAATGATACCACCGGCACTAACAGCCAGTGCCGAAATTGGTTTAAGATCATTTATTTTTAACTGCCCGTTGCAATCGGGTATCGGGTCGCCGTGCGGGTCGCGTTTTGGGAAGCCCATAAATTCGTCCAGCCGGTCAATTAACTCGTTGGATGAGATATGTTCCAATTCCTCAGCCATATCATGTACCTCGTCCCACTTAAAATTCAATTTTTCTACCAAAAAATATTCCCAAAGCCTGTGCTTGCGGATAATGTTGATGGCCACTTTTTCGCCGGCCTCGGTAAGGCTTACGCCCTGGTAACGGGTGTAATTAATAAGTGTTTTATCAGACAACTTACGCAGCATATCCGTAACCGACGAGGCTTTCGTCTCCATAGCTGCAGCTATTTGGTTAGTGCTCACACTCTCTGTAAGCGACGATAACTTATAGATGGCTTTTAAATAATTCTCCTCGGCTAATGTATTCATTTAGGCAAATATAATATTATTTTTAGACTTGTCTAAAAAATTACCATTATTTTTAATTTGTTCTGCTAAACGATATTTGTGTGGAATTATATTTTGTGTGATGTAGATTATTTTATATTTGCATGTACCATGGGAGCTGAATTAGATAAGATAGACCTTCAAATACTCAAGATATTACAGGAAAACGGCCGCATAACCAACCTGCAGCTGTCCAACGAAATAGGGCTTTCACCGGCACCTACGTTAGAACGCGTGCGCAAACTGGAGAACGCTGAGTACATTAAAAGCTATCATGCATTAGTGGACGAAGAGAAATTGGGTTTGGGTATAAAAACCTTTATCCAGATCTCGCTGGATTTTCATCAGAAGAATACCATCCAAACGTTTTTGGATGAGATCCAAAATATTAAGGAAGTAACCGAGTGCCACCACGTAACCGGGCAATGCGATTTCCTGCTGAAGGTTTACGTGCGCGACATCAAATCGTACGAGCGCCTCATTATGGATAAAATAAGCCGCATCACTGTGGTAAAAACTTTCCAAACGATGATGATTATGAGCACAAGTAAGAAGGAGCCGATAGTGCCGCTGGAATATTAAGATAGATGTGTAGATATGCAAATTCAGATGTGCAGATGAGCTTCAATAAAAGCTGATCTGCACATTTTAGTTTAAGGGCATTTTTTTTCATCTGCATATTTGCACATCTGAAATTTGCACATTCGCATATCTGCACATCTACCCGATTTACCAATCAATCTCTCTCTTCCCCAGTTTTTTCAAAAAGTCATTTGTTTTAGAGAACGGCCTGGAGCCAAAGAATCCGCCGTGGCTTACCGCAAGGGGAGAGGGGTGCGTGGATTTGATGATAAGATGATTATTATCGGGGTTGATGAGCGCGCTTTTTGATTGCGCGTATGCCCCCCAAAGTATAAATACGATACCTGTTTTCTCATCCGACAGGGTTTTGATGGCAGCATCGGTAAACTTTTCCCAACCCTTTTTTTGGTGCGAGCCTGCTGTAGCCGCGCGAACCGTTAGGGTGGCGTTTAGTAACAGTACACCTTGTTCGGCCCATTTGGTAAGGTTGCCGGTTTGGGGTATGTTGAAGCCCGGGATATCCGTAGCTAATTCTTTGTAAATATTACGTAAAGACGGCGGTACAGCAATACCTTCTCTTACCGAAAACGACAAACCATGTGCCTGGTTTGGCCCGTGGTAAGGGTCCTGGCCTATAATAACAACCTTTACATTGTCAAAAGGCGTTATATTAAAAGCATTAAAGATCTCCTTGTTTTTTGGGTACGTAACGTGGCCAGCGTCCTTCTCTGTCACCAGGAAGTTTTTTAAATCCAGCATATACGGTTCTGTTAATTGCGTGCCGATGGCTTTCTGCCAGCTGGGCTCTAATTCTCCTGCCATAAATATTAATACAGATGTTTTATTGTAAGCTTACAAATAACGATATTCGCACTTTGATTATACTAATACAAATTATGTCGAATATAGTTAGGTTAATTATTGCTTGTGTTACGATGGGTGGCGGTGTTGCCCTGTGCGTGTTTGGCTTTTGGGGATGGGGCATCCCTGTGTTTTTAATTGGCGGTTTAATATTGCTCACCTTCTTTTTTAACGAGAACATGCTGATTGCGCAGTATTACCTGCGTAAAGAAAATACCGAAGAATCGGGAAAATGGCTGCTTAAAATTACCGATTACGAAAAACAACTATACAAAGGTCAGCATGGTTATTACAACCTGCTTGTTGGCCTTATAGAATCGCGCAAAGCGCCATTAAAATCTGAGAAATACTTTAAGAAAGCGCTTACCTTGGGAATGGGCATGAGCCACAACACCGCGTTGGCTAAGTTGAGCCTTGCGGGTATATCTATGGCAAAGGCAAATGCTGCGGGTGCTTCTGCAGCGCAACGAAATAATAGCAAACGCGAAGCTGATGTATATTTAAAGGAAGCTGCTAAAGACGACAAAAACAAACTCCTTGCCGATCAGATAAAGATGATGAAAGGCCAAATGGCGCAAATGGATAAGCCGCAGGTAATACGCGGCGGTTTCCGTCAGCAGAAATTCTAAGCAGGAAAAATTTTATTTCTCGTCGAGCGAGCTAAAATAATCCGGCTCCGAAGAATGGTTTTGATTGGCGGCGATATGCCTGTCAACAACATTATAAGCTTTCTCTTCGGATGGTTCGGCCACCTCCACCATTTTAAGCAGGCTGCGAATAAACGACAGGTTGAAAGTATTTCTGTTCAATTTTATCAGGTATTCGTTTTCGGTTATCTCGAGGATGGAATTAGTCATGTGTATTCGTATTAGTGTGTTTGATATAAAGTTAAACATCTTAGCTAAAACGAAAGTTTGATTAGTTTTATCATTCTGTTAAGGAATTGTGAATAGCGGGCGCCGTTATTTTTCACAATTGTGGAAGATATGTGTTGATAACGTTCTCCATTGCAGCCAATTGGCTATATTTACTCCCGGTAACCAACCCATAAACCCTTTCTTTACTATACCGATCATGAAAGTTTTCTTCTTCGTTGCACTCGCATGTTTTTGTACACAGGCCGGTTTTGCGCAACTTGCTACAGGTAAGTTATTTAGCAACCATATGGTGTTGCAAAGAAATCAAGCCATCCCGGTTTGGGGTAAAGCTGCAAAGCGCGCTAAGGTGAGTGTTAGTTTAAATAACATCATTAAAACTGCTACTACCGATGCGCAGGGCAATTGGAAAGTAAGCTATCTCGCCATGAAAGAAGGCGGCCCATACACCATGATCGTATCATCGGGCAAGGAAACCATCACTTATGCCGATGTAATGCTGGGCGAGGTTTGGTTATGCTCGGGGCAATCTAATATGGAGTTTCAGTTGAAGAACGCTTATGGGTTTAAGGCAGAGCGTAAGATTGCTGCGATCGTTCCTGTGCGCCAATTTTATGTCCCGCATAAAGTAAGCCTGAAACCTGAAACAGAATTAACAGGCGGTGAATGGAAAGTAGCCGCGGCAAATACCGTTGGCGATTTCTCTGCCGTGGGCTATTTTTACGCCAAGCGATTGGCGGGAAACCTACACGTTACCGTTGGTATCATCAACAGCAGCTGGGGCGGTACCGAAGCCGAGGATTGGATAAGCAAGGACGCCATGCTCGCGTCGCACGAATTAGCCGCAGTGGTACCTGGATTACCGGTAAACGACAAAGAGTTGGCAGCAAGGGCAGACAAGCGCTTAAAGCTATGGGCATATCGTGGTATGCCTGTTGTTAATTATACAACCGCTGAGCTCGCCGCAAAGCCTGCAAGCTTTTTTGATACTTGGCAGCAGGGGTATATGCCGAGCTCGTGGGAGTGGGTTGGAAGATTATACTCCTACCGGGGACAAGGGTTTATGCAGCGAACTATTATTTTAGATAGCACCTACGCTACGGAGCCATCGACCATTTCCTTAGGGCAAACCAACACCAGTGCCGCTATTTATATTAATGGTATACGGATAGATAAGGATGGCAACTCCGTCGATAACAAATATCAGCTGCCTGCGGGGAGTTGGAAAGGTGGGGCGAACACCTTGTTAGTCGCCCTTGGCGGGCAAAAAGATACATCGCGCTTTGATATTGGTCTTACCGCGTATTCAGGCGACTTAAACACCCGTTTCGCGGATACTACCATAAGTTTCGCCGATGGTAAATGGCGGGTAATACCCGATCTGAGTAAACCCTACCATTTCGATTTTATGCCTAATAATAACGCATTTTCGCTTTATAATGCCATGATAAACCCTTTGCTGCCTTATGGCATTGCCGGCGTGATCTGGTACCAGGGCGAAGCCAATGTGGAGCGGGCTTATCAATATCGTACTGTTTTCCCGCTACTGATAAACAACTGGCGGGAAAAATGGAAATCTCCGTTCCCGTTCCTGTTTGTACAACTGGCATCGTTTGGTGGTACACAAAACAGCAACACAGGCAGTAGTTGGGCCGAATTGCGTGAAGCGCAGAACACCACCTTAAAATTGCCCAATACGGGCACAGCCATAACCATTGATGTGGGCGATGCTTTTAATATTCACCCGAGAGATAAGGCTACAGTTGGTTACCGACTGGCTGCTTCTGCGTTCAACGTTGTTTATCATGTGCCAGGTTTTGCCGAAAGTCCTCAATTGGCATCTGCCGATTTTAGCATAGGTTATGCTATGATCAACCTTACCCATGCCGAAAATGGTTTGATGGTGAAGGATAAATACGGCTACTTAAAAGGCTTTGAAATCGCGGGTGCCGATCATAAGTTTTACTACGCGCAAGCAGTAATAAGCGGCAACCAGGTAAAGATCTGGTCGCCGAATGTGCCCAAGCCGGTAGCTGCCCGCTACGCCTGGACTGATGCCCCAATTGATGCCAACCTGTTTAACACACAAGGGATGCCCGTAAGTCCCTTCCGCACAGATAATTGGCCAAGTGTATCGGCAGGGAAGAAATTTGAATAGTTACAAAACAGAGAAAGGCCCTTGACGGGCCTTCATTGTTTTGTTGTAGGAAACTGGTTTACGAGCACCAGGCTATCACTTCTTCCTTGGTAGGCATAGGAATATCCAGTTTCATTTTCTTGCGCATACCGCCTAAATCGTTAAATAACTTATTAGGGTTAGTCGCTTTTAGCTCCTCCACCGTGTTGATGCCCATTTCATTCAGCACAGGTACCCACACAGCAGGTACTCCTTCGGCGATGAAATCATCCACAGTAACTACCTTCGCTTTTTTCTCCGGGCGCATCTGCGGGAAGAATAATACTTCCTGTATAGTGCTTTGGTTGGTCATCAGCATCACCAAGCGGTCGATCCCGATACCCAGGCCTGATGTTGGAGGCATACCGTATTCCAGTGCACGTAAAAAGTCGTCGTCCATTGCCATAGCTTCATCGTCGCCACGGCCGGCCAATATCAATTGCTCTTCTAAACGCTCACGCTGGTCAATCGGGTCGTTCAATTCCGAGTAGGCGTTTGCTATTTCCTTACCGTTCACAAACAACTCAAAGCGCTCCACCAAACCATCTTTGGTGCGGTGTTTTTTGGCAAGCGGTGTCATTTCAATTGGGTAATCGGTTATGTAAGTTGGCTGTATCAGGTTTGCTTCTACTTTAGCGCTGAAGATCTCATCTACCAGTTTACCTTTTCCCATTGTTGCGTTTGTTTCGATACCTAAATCGGCACAAACTTTTAACAAGCCAGCCTCGTCCATTGCGGATACGTCGATCCCGGTATATTTCAGGATAGAATCGTACATGCTCAGCTTTTCATAAGGGCCGGCAAAGTTTATCTCGTTTTTGCCAACTTGTACCACAGGAATGCCATGAACAGCCTTGGCAACAGTTTCTAAACATTCTTCTACCATGGCCATCATCCAGATATAATCCTTGTAGGCCACGTAAATTTCCATAGCGGTAAATTCCGGGTTGTGGGTGCGGTCCATACCTTCGTTACGGAACATTTTACCAAACTCGTAAACGCCGTCAAAACCGGCGACGATGAGTCTTTTCAGGTAAAGCTCATTGGCAATACGCAGGAAAAGCGGCATATCCAGCGTGTTATGATGCGTGGCAAACGGACGGGCCGCTGCACCACCATGCACAGGCTGCAGGATAGGCGTTTCCACCTCCATCCAGCCCTGCATGTTAAAATAACCGCGCATAGCGCTGATCACCTTGGAGCGGTTGATGAAGATGTTTTTATATTCGGGGTTAACGGTTAAATCAACATAACGCTGGCGGTAACGCATTTCCGGATCGGTAAAACCATCGTGAATGGTGCCATCGTCCTCGCGTTTAACAACAGGAAGCGGTTTTAGCGATTTAGATAGGATGGTTAGTTCCTGTGTATGAACCGAGATCTCGCCGGTTTGGGTAAGGAAAACGTAGCCCTTTACACCAACGTAATCGCCGATATCCAATAATTTTTTAAATACGGTGTTATAAAGCGTTTTGTCTTCGTCCGGGCAAATATCATCGCGTTTGATGTAGATCTGCACACGGCCTGTAGAATCCTGTATCTCGGCAAAAGAAGCGCTGCCCATAATACGGCGCGTCATAATACGGCCGGCTATGGTAACCTGTTTATATTTATCGGGGGTAGCTTCAAAATTATCATTAATATCCTGTGCCCATGCATTTACATCATAAGCTTCGGCAGGGTAAGGGTTAATGCCCAGTTCGCGTAGTTTTTGTAACGATTCCCGGCGTATAAGTTCCTGTTCGGATAGCGCAATACTCATATTAAAACGGTGTATTTTAAGGGTGCAAAAATAGGGTTTTTTGTTTAGATATGAGATGTTAGATTTGAGATAGGAAACCAGATAGGGTATGAATATTTATTTCAAATAAATACCTTTACCGCATGAACATCAAAGTTATCGCGTTCGACGCTGATGATACCCTTTGGGTGAACGAACCATATTTTAGGGAAACAGAAGAGCGTTTTTGCGAACTGCTGAGTGAATACCTGTCAAGGCGCGACCTCGAGCGCGAGCTGCTGCGCATTGAGATAGAGAACCTTGGTTTGTATGGTTACGGCATAAAGGGCTTTATCCTCTCCATGATAGAGGCCGCCATGAAGATCACCAACGACACGCTGAGCATCGATGTAGTAAAGCAAATTATGGATCTGGGCAAGCAAATGCTTAATCAGCCTATCGAATTGCTGGATGGGGTGGAAGAAGTGCTGGAAGCTCTTAAAGGCAAATACCGATTAGTAGTAGCCACCAAAGGCGACTTACTTGACCAGGAGCGTAAATTGCGTAAATCTGGCTTAAATCCGTATTTTCACCACATTGAAATCATGAGCGAGAAAGATGATGCCAATTACCTGAAATTGCTTAAACACCTCGATATTCAACCTTCGGAACTGCTGATGGTGGGTAACTCCTTAAAGAGTGATATTTTGCCCGTGCTAAACGTGGGCGGCTACGGCGTACATATACCTTACCACATCACCTGGGCGCACGAACAGATTGAAGAGAGTATTGATAACGAGCGCTTCAAAAGCGTAGAAAGTATTAAGGATATACTGGAATTATTGTAGATGAGAACCAAAATTGAACTGGAAGGCTGGCTGCGCGAAGACCATTTTAAACTCTTTAATAGTTTTGAGGAGCCTTATTTTAGCCTCAATGTAGAAATAGATGTCACCACGGCCTACCAAAGGGCTAAAGAGCTTGGGGTATCATTTTATCTGTATTACCTGCACTGTGCTATTACGGCAATAAACACACACGAGAACTTTAGGTACCGCGCTATAAACAACGAGGTTTTTTTATACGACCAGATAGATGTTACCCACGTGGTGCTCAGGCCAAACGGGACCTTTGGGTTTGGCTTTGTACCCTTTGTACCTGCGCTTGATGAATTTGTCGCTTTGGCTAAAACGGAAACAGAACGGATGCTGGCCACTAAAGGGCTCGACCTGAGTGTATCTTACAACAATATCATCCACTTTTCGGCAATGCCGGGGATAAAGTTTACCGGGCTAACCCATGCCCGCAGCTTTTCTTATCAGGATAGTTCAACCAAATTATCGGTAGGTAAGGTTACCGAGGTGCATGGGAAAAAGATGATGCCGTTATCTATCACCGTTCATCATGGCTTAACAGATGGGCTGCATGTTGGGCAGTTTATTGATATTTACCAGGAACTGCTAAACGCTTAAAAAGCAACCGCAGCCGGCATAACTACGTATTTATGAAGTAAGTATATCGGCGCATTATAAAATGTAAATGATATATTTACCTTATCTCACCAACCAATTATGCCTTTTAAAAAAGTAGCCCTTTTGTTTCTCGCTGTCGCTGTGCTTTTTTCCTGTAAAAAGGAAAAGCCCTTTGTACCCAACTACGCTAATGCGCTGCCGGGTTTATGGAAACAGCTTGGCGATTTTCCGGGGGTAGGGAGGGTGCGCGCGTATGCTTTCACCATTGGAAAAAAGGGGTACCTGGTTGGTGGTAATGCAGGCTCGGGTTTTAACGTATTGCCTTTGTATGATCTTTGGGAGTACGATCCCGCTACCGATAAATGGACCCAAAAGGCTGATTATCCCGGCCAGGCTGCAGAATACATTCGCGGTTTTACCATAAGCGGCAAAGCGTATATGGGCACCGGATTTGGGGTGCAGTATGACGACCCCGGCGCGATTGCGCAAAATAAAGATTTTTGGGAATATGACCCAGTCACCGATAAATGGACCCAAAAGGCAGATTTTCCAGGTGTGGCACGAGAGAATGTAATTGCATTTGAAATAAATGGCTCGGGCTATCTTGGCCTGGGCACCAACAATAACTACGATGCCAACTATAAGGATTTTTGGAAGTACGAAGCCGGCGCTGATAAGTGGACACGCCTTGCTGATTATCCCGGTAACGGTAGTTTTGGCGTAGCTGCCTTTGCTATAGGCGGTAAAGGTTATGCTGGTTTAGGCGGCTCATCGCCGGATATTGTAAAGAAGGATTTTTGGGAGTATGACCCCGCTACCAACAAATGGACTGCCAAGGCCGATTTTACAGGTAAAGAACGTGTTTTTAGCAGCCAGTTTGTTATCGGCACCGATGGCTACGTGGGGATGGGCACCATTGCCACCGGATCTTCAGATGACTGGTACAAATACGATGCTCTTGCTAACAGTTGGATAAAAGTAACCACATTTGGCGGCGAGGCGCGTTACGATGCCGTAAGTTTTACTATAGACGGTGTAGGTTACGCAGGTACCGGCAATCCATCGTTAAAAAAGGATTTTTGGAAGTACACGCCTACTAAGAAACAGTAACAGAGCTTTTACTCTGCCTCCGTTTCCTGTAGATACAATTCGTCTATCGCTTCGGCGTATTTCTTTTCTATCACTTTACGTTTGGCTTTCAAAGTAGGGGTTATCTCGCCCTCCTCCATGCTGAATGGTAAACGTTTCAGCTTAAAATTTTTGATGCGCTCGAATTTGGCCAGTTCGTTGGAGTGTTTTTTAACGTCCTGGTTTATCCATTCTATGATCTCGGGGTCTTCGATAAACACATCGGGTTTCTCAAAGAAATCGTCACCCAGGTGGAAAGTTTCCTGGAGCAGCTCACGGCCGGCAACTAATATAGCGGTGATGTATTCGCGTTTATCGCCCAATAAAAATACGTGTTCAATTTTGGGGCTTTTGAGATAGGTGTTTTCTACCGGGGTAGGGTAAATGTTTTTACCGTAAGCGTTCACCAGCATATTTTTCAGCCTGTCGGTAATTTGCAGGTTGCCTTTATAAAAACGACCGATATCGCCCGTGTGAAACCAGCCTTCTTTGTCTATTACCACCGCGGTTTCCTCCGGCTTGCGCCAGTAGCCTTTCATCACGCAATGTCCGCGCACAATGATCTCACCTTCTTCCGAAGTGAAATCGGGTTTAAAGTTATCATGTGTTTGTATGGTGTAGATCTTCTTGGTATCCACATTTTGAATGGCGACCTCAATACCCGGGATAATACGCCCAACGGTACCGATGATGATGCGATGATCTTCTGTTACCGCCATTACCGGAGAAGTTTCGGTCAAGCCGAATCCTTCCAATACCATAATACCGATATTGCCAAAAAACTCCCCAATATTTTTTGGCAATGCCCCGCCACCAGATACCAGCAGTTTTAAATTGCCACCTGTTTTCTCTTTTATCTTGCTGAAAACCAGCTTGTCTGCCAATTTATGTTGGGTGGACAATAGCAGTCCCGGTTTTTTACCCTCCTCACGCCCCTTGCGTACTTCTTCGCCAATTTTCAATGCCCAGGTAAATATTTTGGTTTTCATGCCGCCTGCGGCAAGTCCGTTCTTCATGGCCTTGTCGTGGATGCGTTCCAGCAAGCGCGGTACGCAGCATAATATGGTTGGCTTTACCTCCATCATGTTTTTGGCCAAAAGCTCCAGGCTTTGCGCGAAGGCAATGGTAGAGCCCTTGTTCATGGAGATGTAGTAGGTGGCGGTACGTTCAAAAACGTGCGATAATGGTAAGAATGACAAGAACAGATCCGAACTTTCAATAATAGGGATCTGCGTTAAACTCCAGCGTACATTATCAGTAAGGTTGCTGTGGGTAAGCATTACCCCCTTTGGTGTACCCGTTGTGCCGGATGTATAGATAAGGCACGAAAGGTCTGAAGGGAGGATAGCTTCTCTTGCGGCATTGATAGCCTGGGCATATTTGCCAACGCATTGCAAGCCTTCTTCAATCACTTGTTTAAACCCGATAACGCCTGCATTTAAATTTAGCTTATCGCTGAATTTTTCAAAATCGTCAAAAGCGGGGATAATGCGGATAAGTGAATTACAACTATTGGCGATCTTTAAAACTTTACGAAACAAGAACGGGTTGCCGCAAAGGATGGTACGCGCCTCCGAATCATTCAGGATATATTCTATTTCTGTTTCGGAAAGGGTAGGGTATATGGATGTATTTACCGCGCCAATTTGCTGCAGAGCCTGGTCGTAATAAACATAATCGGGGCCGTTCTCTATAAGCAGGGCCAGCCGGTCGCCTTTTTGAATCCCAATATCCAGGAACCAGGCCGAAATAGCGTCAATTTTTTCGAGGGCTTGTTTATAAGAGATCTCTACCCAGGTATCCTTTACCTTATGCATCATAAAGGTATGGGTGTCGGGGTGTATGTTTGCTACAACATTACGGATGAGCCCCGGAATAGTTGATTGCTCCGCTACGATGTTCATTAAGTTTATATCAGGTTTATACTAAAACAAAGCTAAATTAATTTTGAGAATAAAAGCAATACGGAATTATTGCTTTTTCCCGCCAGACCTGCTAGTTGCCCTGCTTTCAAATTTTACTAATAATGCGTTTAATAACAAAACATCTTCGTCGTTTATAAGTCCTTCCTGCTGGTAGGGCACAATTACGTCAATTAAAAAGTCGTACTGAATTTGAGAAGTGATTTTTTTAGATTTCAAAATTTTTGCCATTTTGTTTTCGCACTTGTATGGCAAGTCGGCTAATTTAATTCGCTCCAAAAATTATCTACGGGAGTTCCGCTTCCCTCTTGAAAATAAGTAAAAATCTCATTAGATAAATATTTGAAACTCACTATGTTTTTAAATTGCGGTTTGGGATTCAATGCATCTTCGCGCCAGTCAGAATAGGTCTTGGTTATGTAACTAATAGTATTTTCGTTCCAGTCATCAGGCGGATAATACTCGAACGAAGAAATGGCTATATCTGTAGCTTGTGCAAGTAGTTTTGCTTGCTCATCGTAATTTGATTTAGGCGGCATTTGCTGTATGTGTTTGTAACATAATTAAAGCACTTTACTGTTGATATTTAAACGATTTATCCGGGAATTTTGGCGATACTACTTTTTCTATCGGGTGCTCTTTTATCTGTTGTTGCAGGTATTTTAACGCTGCTTCCAGCTGGGCATCCTTCCCTTTATAAGTTTCGTAAGGCAGGTTATCCACTTCCATGTCCGGTTCTACGCCGCGACCCTCTATCAGCCATTTGCCTTCGGGACCAAATACACCCATTTCTGCAGCGCTGGCTATGCCGTTATCCACCATTCGGTTATCGGATGATAACCAAATTTCACCACCCCAGGTGCGCATGCCGATAACCTTGCCCAGGCCAAGCCTGCGGAAGCCTTCGGTGATAGCCTCACCGTCTGATGCGGTTTGCTGGTCGCACAGGATAACCATGTGCCCACGAAACGCGTATTGCATGTTCCAGGTTGGCCCGCCGGTGCGGCCCTGCCAGTACATCCAGGCTTTGCGCATCAGTTTTTCCAGCACCCAGCTATCAATGTTGCCGCCAAAGTTTTCGCGTACATCCAGTATCAGCCCTTTACGGTTGAAGATGGGGTAAAACTGTTTCACAAAATCGTCCATATCATCGCCGCCCATGGCTTTCAGATGCACGTAGCCAATATCGTTATTGCTGGCGCTATCTACCTTTAGCCTGCGCGAATATTCCCACTCGCCGTAGCGCAGGTTATACTCGTCACGCGCCGAAAATGGTTTTACCACCTGCTCGTAGCTCTTTTTAGCCCTATCGGTCAGGGTAAGTTTTACGGGGATGTTCACCTTGTTGGCCAGCAGTTCGCCTACGTTATTTACATCTTTCAGCGGCACGTTGTTAATGGCGGTAACTACATCGCCTTCCTTTATGCGTAACTCGGGCTTAGCCAAAGGGGAGGAGAAGCTATAATCGGGGTCCGAATCATATATGTGTTCAATTTTAAAGCCGGCATCGCTCTTGCTTAATTTAGCACCCAATACGCCGGTTTGTATCTTATCCTGCGAGGTACGTTTGTCGCCGCCATATACAAAGGTGTGCAGGGCCGATAGTTCGCCTACCATTTGGCTCAGCAGGTCGTCCAGTTCGTAGCGGTCGGTTACGCGGGGGAGCAGGGGCTCGTATTGTTTTTTAACGGCGGCCCAGTCTACCTTATGCATATCGCGGTCGTAAAAGTAATCGCGCATCATGCGCCAGGCATCATTAAACATCTCCTGCCAGTCTTCGGGCGGGTTTATGGCGAAGCTCCAGTTGTTTAATTCTACCTTGGCTTTATCGGCATCTACCTTGCTGCCATCGGCATCGGCAACAGCCAGGTTTTTGTTGCTGTAATTTATCAGTAGCTTTTTGCCGTTGGCCGATACATTAAAGCCCGACACGCCAGATGCTACCTCGGTAGGCGTTGGTTTTTTGCTTTCAGTAATTTTTAGTGCGAATATTTTGCCGCCATCGTCGTCGCCTTCAATACCCATATCCAGCCAGTATAAAAAGCCGTTTGCTATGGCTAAGCCGGCAATGTTGGCGCTTTTTACGGGCACCTGGTAAAGCGATTTTTGTGCCGTTGCCCAATTATATACCATGGCGGGCTGCACGGAGGGCTTTTTCTTGCTTACGGTTTTTGTTTTGGTAACGCCTTGTTTATCTACCGTGGTAAATACCGAATCTGTTAACCATGAATCTGTTTGCAGAAAGGGGAATTTAGCCGCAGTATCCAAAGCCATGGCATAAATATTGGTGGTTTTGGTGTAATAAGGCTCCGGTTGCCTTGGCCCCCATGGAGATGTTACCACCGAATGCAAATTCCTGTCGCTTAAAAAGTAAAGCCACTTGCCATCCGCCGCCCAGGCGGGACTGTAGCTGCTTAGTCTGCTGGTGGTAACCGGTATCATTTTCATGCTGCGGGTGTCTATCACGTTTACCTGCACAGTGAGGTTCTCTAAATTTTGCGAGATATCCAGGAACGTGCTATTGGGCGACCACGACAATTCGTTTATCCCCGCATAAGAATCTTTGTATTCAAACTTTATATCGCCGGTAGCAGCTTCTGCAATGCGTAATACATCGTTTTTATCGTTGTAGGCGATGTATTTGCCATTCGGCGATACCGCAAACGATGAGATGATTACCTTGCTGCCCTTGGTTAGCTGTTTGGCATCGCCGCTGCCGTCGGCGTTTACCTTCCATATTTCGTATTCGCCGCCTTCGTCAGATAGGGCTGCAATGCTTTTATCATCAATAAAATGAACATCCTTTACGCGGATACCGCTTTTGCGTGTAATCTCTACCCAGCGGTCGCTTTTGGCCGGCGACACAAACAGGCGGCCGCGGCTTACGATGGCTACATAGGTACCTTTAGGAGATATGTCCGAATAGCTGATGCTGTTCACCGGGCTTTTTATCCATTTGAGTTTACGCTGCCCAAAATCAGAAACGAGGTAATGTCCAGCAGCTTTTCGTTACCGGTGCCGGTATCGTAAAGCCAAATATCTGCTCCTTTTTGATAAACTATCCTGGAACCATCTATAGATGCGGTTTGCAAATCCCAGCCTTTTGAAAAGGTATGCTGTTTGATGCTTTTACCGTCCTTATCAACCGACCACAGGTTCATCGTCCCATCCCTGTCCGACAGAAAATAAACCCTTCCGTTATAATACATAGGGCTGGTGCTGGTGCCTTCAAAATCGCCGGTGATGCTTTTAGCTTCATTCTTGCCGTCGAATTTCCAAACCTGTTCAATCAAGCCGCCTTTGTAGCGTTTGGTTTTGCTGCCCTGGTTGGGGAAACGGGTGAAATATAAAATACCGTCTTCGTCATAGGTGCCGATAGAGGCTTGCCATAGCGGCAGGTTTTCTTTTTTGAGTGAAACGGGGTCAAGTTTTATGAGCTGGGGTAGGGGTAGTTGTGTATGCCCTTCGCTTCGGTACAGGATTTTACCATCCTTTGTCCAGCCGGAAATAAACATAGAATTATCTAAGCCGTAAGTAAGCCTGCGCGGCACGCCGCCATTAATATCCATCAGGTAAACTTCGGATACGCCTTCGTACTGCCCCGAAAAGGCCAGTTGTTTGCCATCCGGCGATATGGCGGGGTTTTGTTCTACACCATCATTAGTAGTTAAGCGTGTAGATAGGTTGGTGCCGATGTCGTACTTCCAAAGGTCGCCCTCTGCGGTGAATACAACGGTGTTGCCATGCAGGGCAGGGGTGCGGTAGTAGCCCTTTTGTTGGGCGTAAGAGAATGAGGCGCAAAGCAATGCGCAAAATGTTAATAAGGGCTTGATAGGCATTGTGTTGAGATTAATGCCGTTAAGATAAGGAATTGCAGAAAGGGAAACAAGGGACAGGGGAGATTTGTACTATTCCGTTCGTAGCGGTTACATCATCATAGCGATGGGTTTTAAACCCATCGCTATGATGATGTAATTAAACCAAAAAAGGCCCCGCAAGCGGAGCCTTTTAATATTGTTAGCAAACGGTGCTTATACCGAAAAACTTTCGCCACAACCGCAGGTGCGGGTTGCATTTGGGTTATGGAAGTTAAAGCCTTTACCGTTCAAACCGTCGCTGAAATCCAACTCCGTACCGGCAAGGTACAGGAATGATTTCATATCCAGCGCGAAACGTACGCCGCGGTCTTCAAAAAACTGGTCGCCCTTCTTTTCCTCGTTATCAAAATCGAGGTTGTAGGATAAACCCGAGCAGCCGCCACCCTGTACAGATACCCGCAGGAAATAAGAGGCATCAAGCCCGCTATCCTGCATCAGGTTATCTATTTTAGATTTTGCTTTATCAGTTACAGTTACCATAGTAAGTAGTGAGTTGAGAGTAGTGAGTAGAGAATAGTTAAGTAATAAAAACCACTCACTATTCTCTACTCAATACTCACCAAAATTTAGTGATGTGATTTTTCAAGCACAATTGGCTCCATGCCGTTTTTTACGCGGAAATCGTTGATGGCTGCTTTAATAGCATCCTCTGCCAAAACAGAACAGTGGATCTTAACCGGTGGAAGAGCAAGCTCTTCTACGATATCCATGTTGTCAATTTTCATGGCGTCATCTACGCTTTTACCTTTAAGCCACTCTGTAGCTAAAGATGAAGAAGCGATAGCCGAACCACAGCCAAATGTTTTAAATTTCGCGTCGGTGATGATGTTGTTTTCATCAACCTGTATTTGTAAACGCATTACGTCGCCGCACTCGGGCGCACCAACAAGGCCGGTACCCACTTTGTGGCTGCTTTTATCTAACGTGCCCACGTTGCGGGGGTTAGTGTAATGGTCGATAACTTTATCTGAATAAGCCATGTTTTTAAGTATTAAGTCAAAAGTAAAAAGTCAAAAGCCTTAATACTTTCTATGTTTCAAATTTTAAATTCTAATCAATTGCGCATTTTTCATCTGCATATCTGCACATCTATCTTTAGTGTTCCGCCCACTCAATCGAGTCCAGGTCGATGCCTTCTTTAAACATTTCCCAAAGTGGCGACATGTTGCGCAGGTTTGTAACAGCTGTTTTGGTTACTTCTACAGCGTAATCAACTTCTTCTTCGGTAGTAAAGCGGCCTAAACCAAAACGGATAGATGAGTGTGCCAAATCGTCCGATAAGCCAAGGCTTTTCAGTACGTATGATGGTTCCAACGATGCTGACGTACAGGCAGAACCAGACGATACCGCCAGGTCTTTCATCGCCATCATTAAACCTTCACCTTCAACATATTTAAAAGAGATGTTGGCTACATGCGGCAAGCGGTGTTCTACGTTACCGTTTACATAGCTTTCCTCTAAAACGGTTAAAGCACTTTCCAGTTTATCGCGCAGGGCAGATAAGCGGATCGCTTCGCTTTCCATTTCCAAACCGGCAATTTCGCAGGCTTTACCCAAGCCAACAATACCAGGTACGTTTAGGGTACCAGAACGCATACCGCGCTCATGACCGCCACCGTCCATTTGCGCGGTAACTTTTACACGTGGTCCTTTACGGCGTACGTATAATGCGCCAACGCCCTTAGGACCGTACATTTTATGTGCGGACATCGCTAAAAGGTCAATACCATCAGCAATAACATCAACAGGTATTTTACCAACAGCCTGGGTAGCATCCGTCATAAACAAAGCGCCATACTTGTGGGCAATAGCGGCAATTTCTTTAACAGGTTGAATTACACCAATTTCATTGTTGCCATACATGATAGATACCAGGATGGTTTCCGGCGTCATGGCGGCTTCCAGTACGGCAAGGTCTACCAAACCGTCTTCTTTTACAGCAAGATAAGTAACCTTACCGCCAAGTTTTTCAACGTGTTTGCAGGCATCTAATATTGCTTTATGCTCGGTAACCGCGGTAATAATGTGGTTGCCTTTTTCTTTATACATTTCAAACACGCCTTTGATAGCCAAGTTGTCTGATTCGGTAGCGCCCGAAGTAAAAATGATCTCTTTTTCTGAAGCGCCTATCAGTTTGGCCACCTGCTCGCGTGCATAATCAACGCCTTCTTCTGCTACCCAGCCAAAAGGGTGGTTACGGCTTGCCGCATTACCAAACTTTTCGTTAAAATACGGCAGCATAGCTTCCAGCACCCGGGGGTCCATTGGTGTGGTGGCGTTGTTATCTAAATAAATTGGGATGTTCATGGTTAAAAATTAACAACACAAATATACGCAAACTTTTACTTTAATAGTTTACAAGCCCTATAAAATGCATTTTGATGCCAATAATTTACAATATTTGGACATGAACAAGATAGAGCACATAGGCATTGTAGTAAAGGACATGCAAGCCGCCAAAAATATCTACGAACTGCTGCTGAATACATCTGTTTATAAAACCGAGGAAGTGCCCTCCGAAGGCGTAAATACCGCCTTTTTGCAAAGCGGCCCCAATAAAATAGAACTGCTGGAAGCTACATCTGCCGATAGCCCCATCGCCAAATTTCTGGAGAAAAAAGGGGAGGGCATCCACCATATCGCCTTTGATGTTACAGATATAGAAGCCGAAATGGCCCGTTTAAAAGCTGAAGGCTTTGTGCTGTTGAATGATAAACCGAAACGCGGCGCGGATAATAAGTTGGTGTGTTTTGTGCACCCGAAGAGCGCGAACGGGGTTTTGGTGGAGCTGTGCCAGGAGGTTAGGTAGCAGTTGCTGTGGGCAGTTATTGTCTGAACTCGAATTTTAAGAATTACCAAATGGTCAGAATTTAAAAAAACTAAAACCTCCTTTCTGTATTCCAATTAATTCGACAAATTCGAGTTTAGCCAATCCCGCGTTAAGGATCGCAGTGGAAACCCCGGAATGTAGCGCTGCTTCTATCAGCAGCGTGGAATGAGGAGTTGCAGCGTAGAGCCCGGCCGAAGGCAACGCCCAAATCAGTTAGCTTTATCGCCTTACCCCAAGTTTATGGAATTACCGAATTGTTGGAATTTAACAACCAAAAAGAGTCTTCCTCTAAATTCCAATAATCCGACAAAATCGAGTTAAGACAAATCTCCTCAAGGCAACAATTCCCCAAAAACTACGTATAAGAAAACTGCATTGCAGCATAGCGAATGCTCCTGACTAATAGTTATTTTTACTCCTGATAAGAATAACTACTGCGGGCCGGTTTAAACTTAAATGAAAAACATAATTTACTTAATGCATTGTATTACAGGTGTATTTTTAATTACGTCCTTGGTGATGTGTGCCAAAAAAACCGACGCGGTTAAAACGCCCGTTGTGAAAACGGTGAAAGATACTACGGAAACTTCTATCACACCGCCAATTGTACCCTCTATCCCAACCTTCACTATAAAACCTGCCGATTGGTTTTTCGATGCCGCTGCTGTACCCGCTGGCGCTATCATCTATATCCCCGCAGGTAAGCGCGATGCTCTGCTGCTGAAAAATATAAAAGGCACGGTAGATAAGCCTATCACGGTGATTAACCAGGGCGGTAAGGTGACTATATCGGCTACGGCTTCAGCATCATACGGGTTAAAGGCGCAGAATTGTCAGTTCTTTAAGATTCTGGGCAACGGCGCTTCGGGCGTTAAATATGGTATAGACATTACCGGTGCCAACATTGGCGTTACGATGGACGACCGGAGCACCGAACTGGAAATAGGCAATATAGAGGTGCGAAATAGCGGGTTTGCCGGCATTATGGCAAAAACCGACCCTTCCTGCGATGTAGCCACCCAGCGCGGGCACTTTACCATGAGCAATGTTATTCTCCACGATAATTATGTACACCAAACAGGCGGAGAAGGTTTTTATATAGGTAATTCCTTTTATGCCGATGGGGTTTCGCTTGCTTGCGGTAACGTTTTACCACACGATGTAGTGAATGCTAAGGTATACAACAATATTGTCGATTCCACAGGTTGTGAAGGCATCCAGGTTGGGAGCGCGACAGTAGGGGCCGAAATTTATAACAATACGGTTAAATCGCCGGGCTTAAAGCCTTTTGCTGCCGGGCAGGATAACGGGATCCAGATAGGAGAAGGCACGGGCGGCAAATGCTATAACAATCTTATCAAAAATGCGCCGGGCAACGGCATTATTGTTCTTGGCTTGGGAGATAACCTGGTATATAATAACTATATCCTAAATTCCGGCGGGCACGGTATTTTTGCAGATTCGAGGTATACGCCGGGGCCGAATTTTCAATTCATCAACAACACCATCATTGCCCCCGCTTTGGATGGGATCAAATTAAACTCCGAAACCATCCCCATGAACACCGTTATCAATAACGTTATCATAATACCCGGAACCGGTATTGCCGTAAACAGGAAAAGCAAAAGTGTAAAACTTATCAGTCTGAATAACTATACGAGTAGGGATGTAAATGCCTGCCAGTTTGTGAACTATGGCGCGGGCGATTATCATTTGCAGTCAACTTCGCCATTAATAAACGCCGGTGCTGATGTGCTTATTTACGGCGTAAGCTTTGATTTTTTTGGCAAGGCACGCACCTCTGCCAACGGCTTTGATATTGGGGCAACAGAGTATTAAAAGCTCGCCTCCCGGCCTGGAAAGTTAGACGTTGCGTATGCCAATTACGCCATTCTAAAGAGTTTCGCCCCAATTATCCTACCGTCCTCAATAACAGCCTATTTCTATTGGTAGTTACATGAATTCAACTGTAGCTAAATTTTATTTTCCTTCCCGTCTCAACCCGGTGTTTTTATTAACACCCACGAAAAAAATAGCAACCATTTATCAAAGGTGCCGTATACAACGCTATTAGAGCTATCGGTTGTAATGGCCGTTCGATTTGTGTTTTTTACCCGTGCTAATAATTTACAAATGAAGATCAAAATCTACCTTTTGCGCATTACTGCGGCTGTTGCAATTGTATCATTTTTTACGATGTGTACAAAAAACGCGATCGTTATTGAAAAAAATCAGGCTTCGGCCTTAGCTAAAAAACCGACGAAGGGAGTTCTGCAAGAAGGTGTTGTTGCTATTGGCACCTACACCGTGCAGCCCAACGAGTGGTTTGTTGATGGAACCAACATGGCCCCTGGTACAATTATTTATGTCCCCGCCGGAACCCGCGGCTCGCTGCTGCTCAAAAATTTTAAGGGCACTATAACCAGCCCTATTATTGTTGTAAATAAAGGGGGGAGGGTTACCTTTTCTGCCGACGTTACCGCTTCTTACGGTTTTAAAACCCAAAATTGCCAATATTTTAAGGTGCTTGGCAATGGCGTGGCTGGTATTAAATACGGCTTTGATGTAAATGGCGGCAACATTGGCATGACGATGGACGACCTGAGTTCTGACTTTGAGATAGCGAATGTTGAGGTGCGCAACAGCGGTTTTGCGGGTATCATGGCCAAAACCGATCCATCCTGCGATGAGGCCACCTGGCGCGGGCATTTTATAATGGATAACGTGTTGATCCACGATAATTACGTACACAAAACAGGCGGCGAAGGTTTGTATATTGGTAACTCTTTTTACGCCGAAGGCAGGCAGCTTGCCTGCGGCACGGTTATGCCGCACGATGTGCTTAACCTAAAAGTATATAACAACTTAACAGATTCTACGGGTTGCGAGGGCATCCAGGTTGGCAGCGCTACTTTGAACTGCGAGGTGTATCAGAATGTAGTAAGATCGCCCGGTTTATCGCCTTTTGCAAGCGGGCAAAATAATGGCATACAAATAGGGGAGGGCACCGGCGGAAAATGCTACCGCAACCTTGTTAAAAACGCACCCGGTAATGGCATTATTGTTTTGGGACTTGGCGATAATGTAGTTTACGATAACATCATTATCAATACTGGCGACCATGGCATTTTCGCAGATTCGCGATACACCCCCGGCCCGCATTTTGAATTTATCAACAATACCATCATTAATCCCGGTGCGTATGGGATAAGGTTGAATTCTGAAAGCATCCCAATGAATACGGTTATTAATAATCTTTTTGTTTTGCCGATAGCTGCTAACGCGATAAACCGCATGGATACCGATGTTAAACTAACAGCATCAAATAATTATATAGCTAAAACTATAAGCGAGGTGAAGTTTAAGAATTTTAACGCGGATGACTTTCATTTAACTGCTAAGTCGCCGGTTAATAACAAGGGAATTAGTGTGTTGGCGTACGGTGTTAGTGTGGATTATTATGGTAGGGTACGCCCAACCACTGGTTCTGTTGACGTTGGCGCTACTGAGTATTGATAGGTATCGGGTAAATTCGGTGCCGATTAATATATCATTCAGGGAATATCAACAATTTTATAAAACGCAATTCGATGAAAACAAGTTATTTAAGGTAGATGATATGAAATAGAAAGTAGTAAGAATTGTGGAGCCTCAGCCACTGGCTTGTTAAGGAACCAAAACTAACGGACAGCCACAATTATTCATTACCGGTGGAATGTTACTATCAAAGTAGGATGTAGCTATCGCATTTTCCACGTGGTTGCCCATTACAACTATCCAAATTTTATTTTCGGCCACCAGTTCCAAGATAGTTTCTACCACCGGGCCCATACCCTTTTTGCATTTGATATTGATAGCCGATTGCTGCTCGCTTGTCAATTTCGATTTTAGATGCCCGGCTAACTGACTTAACAGATTGGTGCTTTTTTTCGTCTTTGCTGCAATTTCACTTTCTGCAGACCGCCGTTCACCCGTTATTACCGAAGCTTCAATAGAAATAATGGAATTGTATATTAACAAATTAGCGGTGTTGCTTATAGCAAGTTCCAACGCAAAGTCTGCGGCCCGCCCTGCCCGTTTTGTAAAATCGGTTAACAATAATATCGTTTTTTGGTTTTTCATAGCGCCTAATTATTAAATGCTTTTGGATTATTGTATTGGATATTCGTTAACTGGAACCTGGCGTAACTTAGTGCGCCTTCCTTCAATTGCCAAATGGCTTCGGTAGCGTAAGGGATAGATACGCCATTTATTCTATGGTAATCCGAGAGTTTGGCCAGCCATGTTTCTAAGCCGGTATCACCCATATACCGCCTGGTTTCAAGTTGAATGATCTCGTCTGCCTCATTAAAAGAAACGATATAGTACACTTGTAGCCCCTGGTATTGAAATATTAGCTTAGCGGTTTTGCTATCTATATCCTCCCATCTCAGGTTTTCGCTCGGTAAAAGATTTGTAGGGAACCATACGCTTTCCGCAAGCCACCGTAGGAGCTCACCCTGATCGAAATTGCGGCCTCTGCCATTTACTATAGGATAAATACTAAATAAACTTACATTTAGACCGCCGCTTCCGTTAATATAAAAGTCTTTAGCAGTAAACGTTGTCGTTTCACATTTCCATAAAAATCCGGGGATGGCGGTGGTGAAATATTCTTCACCAACAATATTTATCCATTTTTTCCCGGGGCCAGTTTTAAATTTTCCGCTGTGCTTTAAGCGAACATAATTAATATATGGCTGCCCGTCCGTCAACACATGCTTAAAGTATCGTTGAACGGGGGCCGGCAAACCTTCTAACTGACTGTATTGAAATACATTTCCCGAAGTTTCTGATAAAGAGAACAACCGTTTCACTTGTTTGTGAAACTGGATCGAGGCCCTGGTCTTTGCAGCAAATACAAATGCTAAAAATCCAGTCAAAATTATTATGGTTAGTATCATGGCTTTAAATGTCAATGCTGAACCAATTGAGCCTTGTTATACTCATAGTTCATCCTGGCGATGTGCAGTACAGAGATCTCCTGCGGGCATTCCACTTCGCAAGCTTCGGTATTGCTGCAATGGCCAAAGCCCTCGGCATCCATTTGATCTACCATGGCAATTACACGTTCCGTCCGTTCAATTTGTCCCTGTGGTAATAAAGCCAATTGGGTAATTTTTGCGGAGGTAAACAGATCGGCGCTGGAATTTTTACAGGTAGCCACACAAGCCCCGCAACCAATACATGCCGCGGCATCAAATGCAGCCTCTGCAATGGCGTGTGCTATCAATATTCCGTTTGCTTCCGGAGTTTCGCCGGTTGAGGCAGAAATAAAACCGCCTGCCTGGATGATTTTATCGAATGCCTTACG
The DNA here is from genome assembly GCF_004054195.1 of Mucilaginibacter gilvus. GTDB lineage: Bacteria > Bacteroidota > Bacteroidia > Sphingobacteriales > Sphingobacteriaceae > Mucilaginibacter > Mucilaginibacter gilvus. Next base: position 150,378 of record NZ_SBIW01000003.1, read on the forward strand.
GTCAACTTTTAAATCGCGAACGATTGGGAATGCAGCAGCACGGAACGGCTCGATGTATATAGTGTCTCCATCTTTAAAACTCCGCATGTGTAACTGGCAGGTAGTAGTATGGGTAAGTGGGCCATGCGCGCGTCCGTTTATCATCATACCGCATTGCCCACAAATGCCTTCGCGGCAATCGTGGTCAAATTCTACCACGCGTTCGCTTTTTTGTATCAGTGATTCGTTCAGCAGGTCCATCATCTCCAGGAATGACATATCCTGCGATACATCATCCAGTTGATAATCCTTCATTTGGCCGGGTGATGCGGGGTTATCCTGCCGCCATATCTTCAAGTATATTTTCATGATCGGGAATTATTTATAGCTTCTTACGGTTAATGATACGTTTTCAAATACCAGGGGCTCTTTATGTAGTTCATGTTGAGCATCAGCGCCTTTCCATTCCCATGCGGATACATAGCAATAATCATGGTCGTTACGCAACGCTTCACCGTCCGGGGTTTGGTATTCTTCACGGAAATGCGCCCCGCAGGATTCTTCGCGGCTTAAAGCATCCTCGCACATCAGTATGCCCAAATCAAGATAATCGGCCACGCGACCTGCTTTTTCCAATTCACTGTTTATGGTATGATCACCTGTTATTTTTAGTTCTTTATAGAATTGGTCGCGTAGTGTTTTGATAGATACGATTGCCTTTTCTAAACTATCTTTTGTCCGGGATAACCCGCAGCCATCATAAAGCAATTTGCCTAAGGTTTTATGGAAATGGTCGGCAGAGAGGTGCCCGTTGATGTTTAAAAACTGCTGCAATTGTTTTTTTACCACTTGCTCCGCCTCGGCAAATGCGGGGTGATCGGTGGTAATCTTTTCGGCTTTTAATTCGCCGGCTAAATAATTGGGGATGCTGTAGGGCGCGATGAAATAACCGTCTACCGAGGCCTGCAGCAAAGAGTTTGCGCCAAGCCGGTTTGCGCCATGGTCGGCAAAGTTGGCCTCGCCTAACGCGAATAAGCCGGGTATCGTCGTCATCAATTCATAATCAACCCAAAGCCCGCCCATGGTAAAGTGTGCCGCAGGCGAAATGAGCATGGGCTCATTGTAAGCGTTTACAGCGTTTATCTTATCGTACATCTTAAACAGGTTGCTGTACTTCTCTTTTATCTTTTCCTTGCCCTGCTCTTTGATGGCTTTTGAAAAATCAAGGAACACGGCGTTTTTCATCACACCAACCCCGCAACCTGCATCTATACGCTCTTTGGCAGCGCGCGATGAGATATCGCGAGGGGCTAAATTGCCGAAAGTTGGATAACGGCGTTCCAAATAGTAATCTCTTTCATCTTCGGGAATATCGTTTGGTTTGCGTTCATCGCGGGCTTTTTTAGGCACCCAGATGCGCCCATCGTTGCGTAAAGATTCCGACATCAGCGTTAACTTGGATTGATGCTCGCCCGATTGCGGCAAACAGGTAGGGTGGAACTGGATCCAGCTAACGCCACTCATGTACGCGCCCTTTTTATGCGCCCGCCAAATGGCAGATGTATTGCAGCCCATAGCCAAGGTAGAGAGGTAATACACCTTACCATATCCGCCGCTTGCCAATACTACTGCATTCGCGGCGTGGCGTTCTATCTCGCCGGTCACCAAATCGCGGGTGATAATGCCTTTGGCTTTACCGTCTATCACCACCAGGTCCAGCATCTCATGGCGGGTGTAGGTTTTTACTTTGTTTGCACCAACCTGCCGCATTAATGCCTGGTACGCTCCTAATAACAGCTGTTGTCCGGTTTGGCCGCGTGCATAAAAGGTTCGGGAAACCTGCACACCACCAAAGGAACGGTTGTTTAAATAGCCGCCGTATTCTCTCGCGAATGGAACGCCCTGCGCCACGGCCTGGTCTATCAGGTTGGCAGAACATTCTGCCAGCCTGTAAACGTTGGCTTCGCGAGATCGGAAGTCGCCGCCTTTTATGGTATCAGAAAACATGCGAAAAACGCTGTCGCCATCATTTTTATAATTTTTGGCTGCGTTTACCCCGCCTTGCGCTGCAACACTATGCGCCCGGCGCGGCGAATCCTGGAAACAGAACGACTTAACATTATAACCCAGTTCGCCAAGCGATGCCGCGCAGGACGCGCCTGCCAAACCGGTGCCCACCACAATTACGTCAAGCTTTTTTCGGTTAGCCGGGTTTACCAGTTTTACGTGTTCTTTATAATTGTCCCACTTATCGGCAAGGTTGCCTTCGGGTATTTTTGATTCTAACATGGTGATCAGTTATTAAAATAAACAACAATGGGTATCAGCATAAAGCCGCCGGTAATAAAAGCGGTGTAAACCCATCCGGTATAACGTACCAGTTTTACATATTTGGGATGGTAAAGGCCCAGCGTACGGGCTGCGCTGAAAAAGCCATGCAACAGGTGAAAGCCTACAGCGATAAAGGATACCTCATAAATAAGCACGTACCACCATTCATGAAAGGTTAATACCACTACCGAATACATATCCTTATACCCTTGCTTATCAAGTGTCATCGTGGTGAAATCGGACACATACCAAAAATCTTTTAAGTGGATTACTAAAAAGACAAGGATCACCGTGCCCAGCAGACCCATGTTACGGCTGGTCCAGGGACTAACATCAGCCCGTTTATCATAAGCGTATTTTGTACCATTGGCTTTTTTTGTTTTAAGTGCCAGGATGAGTGCATAAACCGCATGGGCAATAATGGAGATCAGCAGCACCCAGGAAATGATCTTGATACCCATATTCCCCGCCAATAAATGCGAGTACCAGTTAAATTGTTCTTTAGCCTCGGCAGGGGATAACAGCAATTGCAGGTTGCCCAGCAAATGTATCACCAGGAAAAAACAAAGGAACAGCCCCGTGCCGGCCATCACGAGTTTATATTGAATGGTGGATTGTTTCATAATTGATTGTATCGGCAATAATTATTTGTAAAGAATTTAGTATCGGTTACCATAAACCAATTACCTTCCACCATAAACCGCCTACCAGGAACCAAACCAGCAGGAATAGTACGCTCATAAAAAAGCCCTGTTTCCACCAGTCTTTCATATCCACATAAGTGCTGCCGAAGAATATGGGAGCGGGGCCGTGCCCGTAATGCGTTAAAGAACCCATCAACGTGGGGCAGGCACCTAAAAAGATAGCAAGCATTGGCCCGGGGATGCCCACCGCTATACCAACCGCTAAAAACACGGAATACATGGCCGCTACCTGCGCCGTTGCACTGGCGAACATATAGTGGCAGTAAGAATAAACCAGTATGATGAGCGGGAACGCCAGTTGCCAGCTGAACTGCTTCATGCTGCCGCCTACCAGGTGGCCAAACCAACCGATCAATCCTAACGAGTTGAGGTAAGAGCCCATCATTACCAAGGCAGAGAACCAAACGATGGTATCCCACGCGCCTTTTTCAGATTTTACATCTTCCCAGGTGAGTACGCCGCAAAGCAGCAGAACACATAAGCCGATGAGCGCGCCGGTAGTAGCATCGATAGACATGAGGTTACCGAAGATCCAAAGAACCAACAGGATAATAAAGGTGGCTACCATTAGCCATTCCTGTAGGGTTATCTTGCCCATTTCCTTTAGCTTGGCCGCGGCCATCGCAGGCGCTTCCTTAGTTTGCTTCAGTTCGGGCGGATAAAATTTATAAAGAAATAAGGGCACTAACATAAAGCAAACCAAACCCGGTATTGCTGCTGCCATTGCCCAGCTTCCCCAGGTGATATCTACGCCCAGATCGTGCGCGAATTTTTGCGCCATCGGGTTACTGGCCGTGGCGGTTAAAAACATTACTGACGTGATCATATTGGCGTTGTAGCTGCTAAGCGTGAGGAACGCGCCAATCTTGCGATGGGTTTCGGGTTTCTCCGGCTCGCTGCCCATGTTCACCGCAATGGATTTCATGATGGGGAAAATTACCCCACCAGCCCTCGCCGTATTACTGGGTATGGCCGGTGCCAGTATCAGGTCGGCCGTGTTTAAGCCATAAGCTAAACCTAACGTACTTTTACCGAATAGCTTAATAAAATTATAAGCAAGCCGGTTGCCAAGCCCTGTTTTAATAAAGCCGCGGGCTATAAAAAATGCCAGCCCGATGAGCCAAATAGTGGAGTTTCCAAAACCGCTTAGCGCGTTTTTAATAGCATCTATTGGTTTGCCCGGAGCCAGTACCTGGGTTGCCGCGCAAAGGGTGATGCCCAGCATGGCCATAGTGCCCATAGGTGCTGCTTTAAGGATAATACCCACAATGGTTGCCACAAAAATAGCGAGCAGATGCCAGGCGTTGGATTTAACGCCCTCGGGTGCCGGAATGAACCAGATAACCAGGCCAACCACCAATGTGATGGCGAACGATTTTAAATTGATCTCTTTCATGATAGTAAATTAAAAGCGTACCTGTAGTTGGAGATAAGCCAGGTTGTGGTTATAAGCAGTAGTAAGGGGTATGTTTTTTTGGTAAAGGTCGATAGACACGCCTAATTGCAGCGCGGCATAAAAATCATCAGCGAAGATGAGCGACACGTTGGGAATAACTGTTTGCCTTGAATTATGGTTGAGCCTATAATTCTCGTTAAAATATTCGTACCGCGAGGAGAACTCAATTGCTCTTACCCTGCGCATGTTATAATTGTAACGCACTATTGGGAATATATAAAAACCCTGCATCCGCACATCGCTTAGCGTAGGCTTCACGGTTAGAGCATTATATAAAGCGAAGTTTGTACCGGTTTTATATTCGCCGCCTAAGGAAAACTCCCATCGGTCGTTAAGCGTTACGCCGCCCTTTACGTCAATACCCAGCGCAGTGCCGGTGCCTGCGCCAAGGCTTCCCTGCGCGGCATTTACGCCGATGGTTAAGCCTTTAAGCACATCGGCTTCCAGCCGCCCGTAAAAGTTTTTGGTATTGTCGTTATCGGTAGCCTGGTTGCGGTTGTTGCCATTGTAAGCCCCTGCATAGTAGCGCAGTTGGCCACCCTTATTAATATTACCAAATATGGCAACACCCGTTTGGAAGCTCTGCCAGCCGCTTGCACCAAAGGCGTAGTATTGATTGGAATAATCCAGCGTGCGGATGATATCGTTAGGTACAACATCTTCAATGCCAAAAAACGGCCTGAATTGGCCCGCCTGCACATTTAAGTACTTGCTCAACGTGTATTTTACGTAAGCATTTTCTAATACCTTGTTAGCCGGATCGCTGCTGAACTCCGCGAAGTTGACAAGCAAATTCGCCGAAAAGTGGTCGTTTACGGTGCCTTTTACCACAAAGCGCACACGCTTTAGCATAAAGGTGTTGGTAATTTTACCCGTAGCAGCTGCCGGGTCGAAATTCTTGCCGTTTACATCTACATTTTTGGTAAGCGAGCTAAGGTATCTTGCCTGTAAAAGACCGGCAAAGGTGATAGACCTTTTGTAGGAGGAGAAATTTTTAATGGTATCAGTATTCACTTTCGGCGTTGCCGTTAGTTGCTGTGCCGAAACCTGTAAACAGGCAAATATCATGAGGATCGGAAGGGTAAAATTTTTCACATGGAGATGATAAAAGAACGTTTGATTTATTACTGTAAAGGTGATGTGATAAGGCAGGTTAAAACGTGACCCGGCACATTGGTTAAAATGATGCGGGTCACTTAAAGAGGGGTATTACAGGGTGCCGACCATGTTTACGGGGTTTACCCACTGGTCGAATTGTTCGCTGGTAAGCAATTTTAGCCCAATGGCCGATTCGCGAAGCGACAGGTTCTCGCGCATTGCTTTTTGGGCGATCTTGGCGGAGTTTTCGTACCCCACATGCGGGTTTAAGGCTGTTACCAGCATCAGCGATTCTTCGAGGTGTTTTTTGATACCATCGTAATTGGGTTCTATCCCTGCGGCGCAATGCTCGTTAAAGGAAGCGCACGCTTCGCCTATTAAACGGGCAGACTGCAGAAAATTTGCAGCCATAACCGGCTTAAATACATTTAGCTGGAACTGGCCGTTGGAGCCGGCAATGGTAATGGCGACATCGTTACCCATCACCTGCGAGGCCACCATAGTAACCGCTTCGTTTTGTGTGGGGTTTATCTTGCCCGGCATAATTGACGACCCCGGTTCATTCTCCGGCAAATGCAACTCGCCAATACTGCAACGTGGGCCTGATGCCAGCATACGGATATTGTTGGCAATCATCATCAGCGATACGGCTATTTGTTTTAGCGCACCGTGGCTTTCCACAATAGCATCATGGGCAGATAGTGCTTCAAATTTGTTATCGGCCGTGCGGAAAGGCAGGTTGGTGAATTGGGCAATATAATCAGCTACTTTTACATCATAGCCCTCGGGGGTATTCATACCCGTACCTACAGCCGAACCGCCAAGTGCCAGTTCAGACAGGTGATCGAGCGTGTTGCCCAAAGCCCTTAACCCATGATCCAGTTGAGATACATAGCCGGATATTTCCTGCCCCAGTGTTAGGGGCGTAGCATCCATTAAATGGGTCCGGCCAATTTTTACCACATCCTTAAAAGCCACTGATTTTGCTTTCAAAGTATCGCGCAATCTTTCAATCCCCGGTATCGTAACATAGATTAGCATCTTGTAAGCCGCTATATGCATAGCCGTTGGGAAAGTATCGTTAGATGACTGCGACTTATTTACATCATCATTGGGGTGGATGATCGTTTCGCTATCGCCAAGCGAACCGCCGTGCATTACATGAGCACGGTTTGCAATAACCTCGTTCAAATTCATGTTAGATTGCGTGCCCGAACCTGTTTGCCATATCACCAGTGGAAATTCATCGGCCAGTTTGCCTGCTAATATTTCATCGCACACCATTGATATCAGGTCGCGCTTTTCCGCAGGTAGCACATCCAGGTCGGCATTGGCGTAGGCAGCAGCTTTTTTCAGGTAGGCAAAAGCCTCAATGATCTCGGCAGGCATAGATGCGTTAGGGCCGATCTTGAAGTTATTACGGGAGCGTTCGGTTTGTGCGCCCCAGTACTTTTCGGCAGGCACCTGCACCTGGCCCATCGAGTCGTGCTCTGTTCTGAAATGTGGCTCGGTATCGGGAATGTTTAACGTTAAAGTTGACATAGGATGTTTTGTTTGATGTGCCGTAAAGGTGGCCCATTAAAAACGGGCAGGGATGATGGCCGTCAACAAACACCATGATGTTAGTCACATATTAAAACCTTTGGTTCAACCAAGGTTTTCACTCAATTAACATTGGTCCCTAACAGCAGCATATCTGCAAGGCGTTGGTCCAGGTTGTAAATATCTTTCCTAAAATTAAGGTGACCTCCGCGGTCTGCAAAGGCGGTAAAGTAGGCGATAAACACGGGTACTTTTTTAATTAATGTTACATACCGCTCTTTCCCAGCATGCATACTTTGGCTGATTTTTGTGTCGTCCCAGTTAGCGTTGTCCTTTAGTAAAAAGGCAGCAAATTTAGCGGGCTCGGCTATGCGGATACAACCATGGCTAAACGCCCTGGATGTTTCGCCGAATAATGATTTTGATGGGGTATCGTGCAGGTAAATGTTATAGCTGTTTGGAAACAGGAATTTAACCAATCCCAAAGAATTATCATCACCGGGTTTTTGCCTAACCAGGGGCAACCCGTTCTGGCGCCCTATAATTTCCATGTTATGCTCCGATAAATAGGCGTTGTTTCTCTTTATGCCCGGGAGCACTTCATTGGTTAATATCCCCGGTGGTACATTCCAATAAGGGCTAAACACCACGTATTGTATCTCGCCATAAAACGCTGTTGTAGGGTGCTGGGTTTTACCAACAACTACGCTGCAACTCCACAGCAGGCTATCGGCATGGTAAACATGCATTTTAAATTCGGGGATGTTAACAGCTACGTAATCGGCATTTAAATTTACCGGCAACCAGCGGCTCCTTTCCATGTTTACCAATATCTGTTTTATCCGTGCCTGTAAGGGCACGTTCAGTTCGGCTACAGTCTCCTTGTTTAAAAGCCCGTTAACAGTAAGCCCGTGCCTGTCCTGGAATACTTTTATGCCGTTTTGCAATTGGGCATCGTAAGCATTGGATAATGTATCGCCGGCAAAATCCTCCAGTTTATATAAGCGAGCCCTAATCAATCGCAATGTTGAAGCAGTATCGCCCAGGGCCCATTTCCTGGTGGTGATAATGGGGAGCCATTTGTCTTTAGCTTGTAACTGGCTATACTTTCTTAAAAAGGTTCTTAATAATTCATATTGGCGGTAAACCGGTTCTTTTGCCAATAGTTGCTTACCCGGTGCTTTCAACAAGCTATCGAGGTAGGCGCTATACGCTACTTTTTTCCTCGGCAATAGCCATCCGCTTGCTTTGCTGGCTGCCACATCGATGCCCTCATAAACCGCTTTCGAAAAATTAAAGTACTGGGCGGTAAGCATCAGTTCCTGTTGTATATCAGGCTGGTGGTCCTTTTTATTTGGTTCTGCCTGGTTTATTAAGGAGTCGAGCGCGGGCTGATAGGGGGTAGCTTTGCTAAGCCCATCACTTTTAAAATTCAGGATCCTGCTGATTAAATTGCTCGCCTGCTCAATAAGTGTCCCGTTTTCAAACCATGCGTAGGCAAACCCCCTCTGCCTGTAGAAATCAGTAACCTCGGTTTCGTTTATTTTTAGTAGAGGATAGTGCTTAAAAAAGCCTGAAATTTGTACGCTGTCCAAGATCATGGCGGTGTACTGTTGCTCAGGTGGTGCTCCTCCGGACATTTTTTTGGTCGGTACCTGCGCACACCCCGTTAACGAGGCGCAGGTTGCAACAACTGCTAAAAGAGAATTAATAAGATACGTTTTCATAGGCAACAGGTTGCAAACAACGGAGTTGGTATTTGCATGCGCAAAGCTATGGTGATGTTACCAGGTATTAAATGACGTGGGTTGCCCCGTTAAGTGATTGGCGTCACTTATAAATAACCTATAGAAATGCTTTATAAAAAAGATCTAATATTCCAGCCTGGCCGAATTAGCTGTGCCTAATATCTGCTCCAGTTTAGTGGTACTGATAGGTTTGGTGATAAAGTCCTTCACTATCGCGTAGCCCAAAGCGCGTTCGATATCCAGGTTAAAGATGGAAGATGTTATAATATAAACTTTGGCGCCAACTACACTATCCAAATTTAAACGGTGGTATTCTTCCAGGAAATCCCAGCCGTTCATTACAGGCATTGTCAGATCTAAAAATATAATATCCGGAAGAGTCCTGGCATTTTCTATCAGTGACTGCAAATAGTCAATAGCTTCTTCGCCGTTTAAACAAAACGCAAGCATTATATCTGCTGTAACTTTAAGGGTTAGCCTTTCAAAAATGAAATTATTAATAACATCATCATCTATAACAAGCACATTCAGTGGCATATAACTATCCATGTGTATACAACACACTATGTTGTAATTGTTTTAATTAATTATCAACGAGAATTTTCAGGCCCTATTGCTACGCACATTCCAGGAGCCTTATTAGGTCCCCCCGAAGGAAATACTATAATAAAAACGTTTTTTTTAAGATCCCAAAAATTAGTTTTGAGTAACTTTTAGCGTCGGGTCGTTTTTGCTATACATTAACATATCAAGGGTTTTATCGAGCCCATATATATCGTCATACACTACCAGTATGCCATTTACCATTTCGCAAGTGAGGTAGGTAATATCAATTGGCATTGGGGTTTTCAGGTAAAAATTCTTTCTCAGTCCTTTGTCAACGGCCTTATCCATTGCAGTCACAGTAGATTGCGCGTTTTCGTTTACCAGCAGCAGCTTAACAAGGTTTACGATATGCTGCACGCGCACGCAACCGTGGCTATATGCACGGTTGTTCGTAAAAAACAGGTCTTGCTCGGGCGTATCGTGCAGGTATATATCATAAATATTATCAAAACTCATTACCATTTGTCCGGTGGCATTATCGCAACCTTCGGTTTGTGTAGCATAATATCGCTGCGGAGCTTTTAAAATTAGTTTTAAGTAGGCTTTACCGGGTGTTATCAGCATTCCTCCGTTATTGTAAATAGCATAATGATTGTTTGCCAGGTAAGCAGGATCAAGTATCGCTTTTGGAAGCAGTTCTTTTACAAAAGTTTTCTGCACAACCCGCACTTCCGGTGTTGTGGTGAAATACTTGATCGCACTGCTTAAAGATGGCGTTGGCGTGCCCGGCATCCCCACAATTACCCTAAAGGTATCCACCGCTCCCCGATGATAAAAGCTAAGCTTGTATGAAGGAACGTTAATGTGGATAAAATTAACGGTATCTAAAGCCGACCATCTCAGGCGCTCCATATTAATCGCCATTTTGCGTACATCCGCTTCGGGGAACTCATAGCAGTCATCCAACTGTACCCCGGCAATTTTATGCATATAGCTTTGCAGGTTTTGATAAAGCTTGTTTTGCGGCTGAGCGCTGATAATAATCGTCATGAAATCCTTGTTTAGCATTGCTTTGCTGAGTAATTCCATTGCATCAAAAGGAAGCCCACCCTTATCAATCTTCGAGTCTGGGAAAAGCGGATTGTATTTACCAAAGTGTAAATTATTGGTAAAGGATAGCATTGCATCCGTCAGGATAATTTCAAAACGTGCCTTTTGAACCAGGGGCACGCGGTCCGGGTGTTCCAGCATATCGTGAAGTTTACCGTACAACAATTCGGTAGGGTGGTAATCGACATGGTTAAGGCCAAATTGCAAAACGCAATCGATCATCAGCATAGCGGCCCAGGTTTGTCCGGCGTCAGCTTCTTTAACTATCCAATTTTGGGTAAACTGCCGCTGTAGGTAAAATCGTTTTACTGTTAGCGGATAGTTCAAAGGTAATTTGGGCCCGTTAAGCTGCCTGGCAATTTCATCAGACAGCTCCCTATCGTTGGTTTTATTAACAACCTGCTTATCCGATGCCTTTGCCGTAAGTACGGCGAGCATTAAGGCTACCAGGAACAGGCACAGCAACAGCGATGTTTTAATACTGTAACGGTACGGTTGATATGCTACTGGGTTTACTTGCTTTTTCATGTCGTTGCTTTTGATGATGTAAAGGTGTGGACGGTACGCCTCTAAAATAATGATACCGGTCACCTAATAACCTGACGTGAAACGGAGAGTTATGAAAGCACATATCTGGTTGATGCCTTGAATCCTTTACTTACTGTTGCTTTTATTTGTGCAAAAGATGGCCACGGATTAAACTTTTCAAGCTAAAAGTGACGTACGTCATGTTTAGGGTTGAAGTACATTACTTTTTAAAAGTTGCATCCGCGTTAACTTTGTATTAAGTTGCCCGTAGAGGATAACTTTTTTTATGGAAAACGCAGCATTACTTAAAGCTATTATAGAAAATGCCATCGATGGAATAATTACCATAGATGATCGCGGGAAAATAGAAACCATTAATCCATCGGCCTGCACGCTTTTTGATTATGCGCCTGCGGAGGTTATCAGCAAAAATATATCTATGCTAATGCCGCCGCCGGATAAAACACAGCATGACGAGTATTTGGACAGGTACCAGCGCACCGGCAAGGCACACATTATTGGTGTTGGCCGCGAAGTGAAGGGACTAAAGAAGGATGGCACCGTTTTCCCGTTTAGGTTGGCTTTAAGCGAAGTGCAGTACTCCGGCAGAAAGATATATACAGGATTTATACACGACCTTACCCGTGAGAAGGAAGCAGAAGCGCAGTTGAAAGACTACGCCGCGCACCTGGAAGAACAGGTGGATGAACGAACGCGATCATTAAACGAAACGGTGGCTGCATTAGAACTTGCCAAAGAAGAAGTAAGCCTATCGCTTGATAAGGAGAAGGAACTGAACCTGTTAAAAAGCCGTTTTGTATCTATTGCATCGCATGAATTTCGCACGCCGCTAACATCCATTCAGTTATCCGCAGGGTTAATTGAGCGATACGCGGAAAGGTTGAATAACTCCAATATTGGAAAGCATGTGGGTAAAATAAAGCACGGCGTAGCTAACCTAACGGCGATATTAAATGATTTTCTTTCGTTAGAAAAACTGGAGGCCGGAAAGGAACAACCCAATACCGCAACCTTCGATCTGGTGAAATTATCCGAAGATATAACCGAAGAAATGCAGGCAATAGCCAAGCAACATCAGAACATTATTTACCAGCACACGGGTACAATCAGTACCATTATTTTAGATCAAAACCTGTTAAAGAGCTGCATAATCAACCTGATAAGTAATGCCATAAAATACTCCGGCGAAAACACTTTTATTGATTTTACTACGGAGATAAATAAGAAGAAATGCACAATCACCATTAAAGATAATGGCATAGGCATCCCCGAAAAAGATCAGAAGCATTTATTCGAAGCCTTTTTTAGGGCTCACAATACGGGCACCATCCCCGGTACGGGCTTGGGACTGAACATTGTAGCCCGGTATATAGATCTGATGGGGGGAAGTGTGAATTTTGAAAGTAAGGTTAACCAGGGTACCATTTTTACCATAATATTCGTAACAACATGAAAAAGGTTTTGGTAATTGAAGACAACAACGACATCCGCGAAAATATCATAGAGATATTAGAACTTGCAGGCTATACAGTATATAACGCCAACAATGGCAAGGCCGGTGTGGAACTTGCGCTAAAACACCAGCCGGATATGATTTTGTGCGACATTATGATGCCCGAAATGGATGGGTACGGTGTGTTGTACATTTTAAACAAACATATAGAAACCAGCACCATACCCTTTATATTCCTTACAGCGAAGGCAGAGCATCTAGACCTTCGCAAGGGAATGGACCTGGGAGCGGACGATTATCTCACCAAACCTTTTGACGACATGGAACTCTTACAGTCCATTGAAAGCCGGCTGAAGAAAAAAGAACTCCAACGTAAATTCTATAGCACATCGTTAGACCAGCTTAGTTCGCTGGTTACCAATTTAGATGGCATGGCCGAGTTAAAATGCATCATAAATGAGCGCAAAATACGGGTTTTTAAAAAGAACCAGGTAGTTTACTATGACGGCGATAAAGGGAACGGCTTATACCTGATTGTGAGCGGGCGCGTAAAAACAATTAAAATGGCAGAGGATGGCCGCGAATTGATGACCGGCATGTATACTGCCGAAGATTATCTCGGCATAAACGCTATTCTATCCGATCAAGCTTATAGCGACACTGCAACCGCTGTTGAAGACAGTACGCTGTGTTCGATACCAAAGGATATGCTGGATCAATTATTAACCAAACACCCCGAAGTAGGCCGGGAATTTATCAAGCTACTCGCCAAAGATATAAGGGAAAAAGAAGAACAATTGCTGCAGCTGGCTTATAACTCGGTACGAAAAAAACTTGCCGATGTATTATTGCGTTTATACCGAACCCGGCCAAAAGAAACCAGCGGGTTTAAAGTATCGCGCGAAGACCTGGCCGCTATGGCGGGCATGGCTACCGAAACCGTTAGCCGCACCTTGTCTGATTTTAAGGATGAGCGCCTGATAGAGAAAACCGCGAGCCTGATAACTATCCTGGATGAAACCCGCCTTGCTAAAATGAAAAACTGACAGGTATCATTTTTACCGCTGACCGCCCTCACGGTGCAACCCGCTCTTTCGGGGTAATTTTGCTCAAATATTATAAATCATGAAAGCGGTAGCATACAGTATCAGGCCTTTTGAAAAGGAATATCTGGCGATAGCCAATCAAAAAAAACACGATATAACGCTTATATCAAATCCCCTAAATTCGGAAACAACAAATTACGCGGAGGGTAAGAACGCCATTATTGTTTTTACGAACGATGATGTAAACGCGGATGTAATAGAAAAACTCGCCGGGCTGGGTATAAAATACATTATCACAAGATCTACCGGTACAGATCACATCGACAAAGAAGCTGCAGACAAGTATAACATTAAGGTATCAAACGTGCCATCCTACTCGCCACAAGCTATTGCCGAACACTCGGTTGCCCTGGCTTTGGCGCTTAATCGCAAGTTGGTTAAGGCGGATAAAAATAGCCATCAGTTTGATTTTAGGAACGAAGATCTGATAGGTTTTAACTTTTCCGGCAAAACCGTAGGTATTATAGGTTTGGGCCATACCGGGCTTGCTGTTGCCAAAATATACAATGCCTTAGGGTGTACTGTAATTGGCCATGACCCTTATCTACAGGGCGAAGCACACGGTGTACAATCCGCTTCATTAGAATCGCTACTTGCTGCATCGGATGTTATATCGCTTCATTTACCCTTAACCACGGCCAATAAATATTTCATTTGCGATGATACGCTGAACAGGATGAAGGATGGGGTAATGCTAATTAACACCTCAAGAGGCGGGCTCATCAATACTGTTGATGTACTTACCGCGCTAAAAACAGGGAAGTTAGGCTACCTTGGTTTGGATGTGTATGAGCATGAAAAAGGCTTGTTTTTTGAGGACCATACTAAAGACCAATACAAGGATACCTTACTGCAAATGCTGATGGGATATGATAACGTGTTGGTAACGCCTCATCAGGCGTATCTTACAAAAGAAGCCTTGCAGGAAATAGCCGACCAAACCATCCGGAACCTGGACAGACTGCAAGCAAAACAATGCCTTGGCGAAGCCTGTGTTTGCCAAAAAGGATGCAGGGCTATCCTTCCGAAAATTTAAGGTAAATAATAACTAAAACAAAGGCCGTTAGCATCATCTGCTAACGGCCTTTGTGTTTTCAAGAGTTATTCGCTAAAAGATAAAAACAGCGATCATTAAAAAGTGAATGAACACGCTTGCCAGGAAAAACAACAGCATTACTCTTATGCCTGCGCCCCCCATGCCCGAGATAATGTTTGCAAAGTATAAGCCCAGCGTTACAGCCAGCACAGCAAGCGGCGCGTTAAAATAATAGATGAGGGCGGCCGGTACCGGTAGAAACAAAACGCCCTGTGCTATTAACGACACAATAAACCAAAGCGTTTTGCTATCGGCCTGCGCATCGGCAAATGCATTCCATTTGCTCCAAAGGCCAGTTTTAGTGACTGTTTCTTCGTTGTCATTCCCAATTGCGGGCGCTATAAATATATTTTGCATGATGATTTTTTTTATTTCAAATATCCGGGTAGCTAAGCAATAACAGGATGACGATGCACCCCGATATAAAAGATCGTAAACATTAGTTTCCTGTATGGAAAACCAGTAGCGGTATAGCAATATGGGCAGCCATTTTTTGAGTATGGCTTAAATTTAAAATGTCTTCAATAAAGTTGTAATGCCTGTGTTCCATAGCCAATATATCTATATGCCCGTGTTCGCAAAGCCAGTTAAGTCCTTTTTCGGTATCGCTGTTTTTTATTGCGCGGTAATAAATGTGCGGGTAATTTGCCTTATTCGATATGTCTGTTATCAACTCATCGGTCATTAATTGCAACGAGGTAGATTGTTGCTCTTTATAAACGTGGGTTAACAGGATATCTGCATTAAGCGGTTTGGCTAAAGCGATGAGTTGATAAATAGAATCGAGTTGTTTGTTAATATGGTTAAAGTCGAAACCGAACGCTATTTTTTTAACCGGCTTAATAGGCGCTGCCTCCGGCACAATTAATAAAGGTTTGTTAACGGTATCAATTAAAGTGCTGCAATGGTTACCCAATAAAAAGGTACTGAGCCCGTCGCTACTATGTTTGCCAATTACAATTAGCCCTATGTTTTTATCTGCAATATGTTCAATCACGTCGGTAACTCTTCCGGCTTCGTTAACATAGCTCACGCTTGGCCTAAAATTGTCCGAATAGTCATTTTGTTCCAGGTGGGCTTTTAGTTTTTGTAATTCAGTTGTGCTGCCATCCATTAGTTCATTTTCCTGTTCCATTGGCCAAACAATCATCCCGGACTGCGGCATCTCGGCAGGGATATTGATGGCGTTTGCCAACATGATATTTGCTTTAGCTTGCTTGGCCAAATTATAACCGTAAGCGGCAGCATGGGCGGCATTCGGCGAAAAGTCGGTGGTGATGAGTATGGTTTTCATAAGAGTTTTAATTGCTGTAAAACTCCGCTAATTAATAAGCCAGCGGAATGATGACGGTCACCTATTTAAATGACTTGCATTTAAATAACAAGTTGTGTTATATCATTAAACCCGCACAAGCTTACGATAGCATACTGAATGCTCTTTTGGAGTAGCCTTAAAATATTTTAGAAATGTTTTTTCTGTACGATGGCCGATGATGGCCATAATGGCAATAGATGATGCACCCATCAAATACATGTTGATGGCAAACGACCTACGCGCCGTATGGGCAGAGATTAGTTGCGCGAACAGCTTATTAGCTTCCCTCGTAATTTTAATATGGTAGTTGGCATTGATCTGGTAATTACCCACATACTTTTCCAATACGTCGGCATTTACCTGTATCTCTTCAAAAAAATGATATGGTTAATCATACAGAATAGCCAGAACCGATGTTCCGATAGATTCAATTTCCCGGTGTAAAAATTATAGAGGATGATAACGCTAACATCATCTTCCGGTAAAGATATTCAGATGCCTTTGCACCGTCTTTTAAAATAAGCGCGTCGATATTATTGATGGTGCGCAATTTTTTTTATTTACCATCACAGGTTGTATAGCACCTTTTTATAACCTATTCTTCTTTCCTAATAAAGGGTTATTCACCCTGAAGTTTGAGATGGCGTGAGGCTATCTTGCAGAAACTTAAAACCTTTTTTATTATGACAATACCAGCAATTAAATTACTACCAGATCCACCGGCGCCTAACGGCATTAACGATTTCCCATTTCCGCCACCGGCAAAGGTAATACTGACGATACCCCTGCCCAATCAAACCATTATCGAAAAGGAATTGCCAATGAATGTTAGATTGGAAAAACGGCTTACCAATCAGCAATTAGAATTCAAGCAACAATGGGTGCGTGTAAACAGTTGCACCATTACGCCTGATACGCCATTTACACAGGAAGATTCTGTAACTATCGGCGTGGCGATGAGTGTTGGGCTCCGTGAGGAATTTTCCGCCTCGCTTGGGTTAAAGGTGGGGTCATTTATTGATATAGGTGCAAAATTAAGCCTGTCACTCTCTGCGGAGGTGTCGCTTGCAGCAGCCGTTACTAAAAAGAAGATCTTCAATGCCAAAACAGAGATTGTTCGGGCATCTTTTATGTGGTGGCAGCTTAAAAGCACCTACACGGTTACCGGAAATCGCCAGAGGGTTGTGGTCTTTAACGGAAAAGACAACTTTGGTGAAAAAGTTGATTTTACAAATCCGCTGGTATCTGACGAAGACGTTAGTGTCAGCACCCAATTCCCGGCATCAGTAGCTGCAAGCTTTTTAGTTTCCGACTTCTAAACAAATGCCAGCCGTATGCGCTAATTGCATATTTATCGTTTAAAAAAAATCAGAAAGCCTTTAGTCGAAAAATTAAAGGCTTTTTGCTGTTACGCTTTGCCTAAAGCATACTCTGCCCAACGGTAAGCAAATTGTTATCCGGGTCGTGAATGGAAAACTCTCTTTGCATCCAGGGTTTATGCTCCAAGGCGGTAACTTTTACGTCGTTCTTTTTTGCGGATTGAAAAAATGAATCTATATCGTCGGTACGGATGTATACCTGCCCATAATTTTCCTTTGGGTTCAGGTCTGCAAATTCAAAAAAATGGATCTGGATATTGTCTTTTTCCACCATCAGGTAGCCATCATAATCGCCGCCAAATTGCGTAAAGCCGAGTTTATTGAGATAGAAATCGCGCGTAAGGGCCTTATTGCGCATGGGGAGTTTTGGGTTGATGGCGGTAAGCATAATGGGTTAAAAATTTGGCTTGGATTATAAAGTAAAGGTGGCAAAAATATTTTACCGGCATTACCGCCCTGCGGTTTTTTCTTTCCGGGCTTTTGTAACAAGCCTATTATATGTGGCGCAACATGTAATTAGCTGTAACTATTTGCCGTTATTAGCAGTATAACTATTGCACACGATATAAACTTGGGCCGCCAATGTAATAAATACATTGATGTTGATGGTTTGGAATTTTTATTAGATATTTTTTAATAAATTAGCTTTCAAGTTAATATCGCCTAATCACTTTCATTGATGCCCATGGATATGCACATATCTTTTTTTAATTTCTCCCTAAAAAAGGTATTGGCGCAGCAACCCGATAATCTAAAAAAAGCGAGGATAAAAATTGTATATGCTATCCTGCTGCTATCCATCCTTAAGATATTGGTGATACTGCCCATGGTATTTCACAGCATAAAAGATCAACAGCTTTACAGGATAATCTTTGTTTTTATACTGTATATCGGGCTCACCAAATATTTGTTATACAAGCCGCTTAATATCAACATTATTTCGCAAGGGATGGTCATAATCGGTATAGCGGCTATCTGGGGTAATATTTTTATTTTTCAGCAAAACATCAATTTTGTTACCATACAGTTTGTCTTTATGGTAACTTTTGTAAGCTATTATCTTATTGATAGCCGTTACGCGGTTATTTACAGCATATTGGGCATATTACCGGTGATGTATTTTCTGGCTGTTACCAGCCGCCAAAGCTGGCACCTGTCTGCAGTGCCCGAAGAATTACCGTCTCCCGGCTTCGAAGCAGCTGTTTTTATGAATTTTATAACCATGCTGCTGGTACATTACCTGTTTTATTGCGCGTTTCGCGCTAATGTTATTGAGAAAGAAGCCTTGAATAAAAAGTTGGAGGCGACAGTTGCAGAAACCAAGGCCCTTGCAGATTCGCGTTCGGTGTTCTTGTCTACCATGTCGCACGAGTTGCGTACGCCATTAAACGCGGTGATAGGGATGACCAACCTGGTAAAAGATACCGCGACCGAAGAGCAAACCGAGAACTTGGATATCCTCGAATTTTCGGCGATGAGCTTGCTGACGCTGGTAAACGATATATTGGATTACAACAAAACAGAGAACGATAAGATAGAACTGGAAGCCATCCCGGTGAATTTGCCCGATCTGCTGCATAAGGTATGTACCGGGCTACAGCAGAAAGCGGCGGAAAAAGGCCTTGATGTATTGCTGCAGGTAGACGAAAATTTGAAAGGCAGATGGGTAATTACCGACCCAACCCGCATTACTCAAATTATATATAACCTGGTGGGCAATGCCATTAAATTTACTGAGAAAGGTAGCGTTAGCGTACAGGTAACCTCAATTGGCCAAACCGGGGATGATATGCAGGTGCATTTTTCGGTAGCTGATACTGGGATAGGCATCGCCCCAAACCGACAGGGCGCCATATTCGACCCATTTACGCAGGCATCGGTAGATACCACCCGCTATTATGGTGGCACAGGGCTTGGGCTGGCTATTGTAAAACGATTATTAAAACTTTTCAACAGCGAAATTCGGCTGCAAAGCAAGCAGGGGGAGGGCTCCACCTTTTCGTTTGATATGGATTTTGGTTTGTACCAAGGCGTTATTAACCCTGTTACCATACTCCCCGCGATGGATAGTAGATTAGATGGCCTTAATATCCTGATAGCGGAAGATAACCCTATAAATTCATTATTACTGGTAAAACTGTTAACCAAATGGAACGCCACATCAGTTGTTGCCACCAACGGGCAGGACGCGGTTGATAAATTACTGGCCGGCAGTTTTGATGCGATACTGATGGATCTGCACATGCCTATTATGGATGGCTACCAGGCAACTACCGCTATCCGCGCGCTTGCAGACCCGGTTAAGGCGCGCATCACTATCATCGCGCTTACGGCATCGGTATCGCACAATATCAACGGGAAAATTAACCTCGCCGGCATGAACGATTATCTCTCAAAGCCATTTCAGCCGGCCTCCCTATACCAAAAACTTGCGCCTTTAAATGCAGATAAGGCGGCCAAAGCCATGGTGGGGTAGTATTTAATATGCCCTGCAAGTAGTATATTGCCCACAAATATTGTTAAGCTAAAATATCATGGCAAATTCATCCAAACAACTCATTACCATAGAAGCAACTATTAAGGCACCGATAGAAATAGTTTGGGATCTTTGGGTGCAACCCGGGCATATCGTCAAATGGAACAATGCAAGCGACGATTGGCACACCCCAAAAGCAACCAACAACCTTAAAGTCGGCGGCAAATTTTGTGCAACCATGGCTGCTAAGAATGGAAGTAAGAGTTTTGATTTTGAGGGAACCTACGCCAAGGTTGTTGAATATAAACAAATAGCCTACACTATTGCCGACGGGCGCGAAGTAAATGTTGTTTTTAGCGCTGATGCAGAGGATGATGAGGTCACCAAAATTGTAGAAACCTTTGAACCGGAAGGCACGAACCCAGTTGAGATGCAGCGGCAGGGCTGGCAGGCCATACTAAACAACTTTAAAAAGTACGTAGAAGAGAATTAATTTCCGTTGATTTAAACTTCGGCACCTTTTGTTTGTAATTGCATATAGCTTAGGATCATGAAAAAACTATTATTACTCCTTATAATTTCCGCAACGTTCAGCGTTAAGGCGTCGGCGCAAAAATTTAATGCTGAGGATTTTAAAAAGAACCTCGGCAAATCAAAAACCCTTTGCGATAGCGTTTATTCCATCAAAATCTTCAGCGATACGCTTACGCTCATTAATATGGGTGGCAATTACCCTAATCAGAAATACACCATTGCTGTAAAAGGTAATAAAATTGTTTTAGACTGGGCAAACCTTAAAGGAAAATACCTGTGCGTTACCGGCGTATTCGAGATGCACAAAAATCGCCCCGAGGTGGTTGTGGGTCTGCCTAATCAAATTACTTTTCCATAATTACTATTTTTTCCGGCCGGTCTTAGCTTCTTGTTTAACCAATGGTTATGTAGCCAATGGTTGTGCAGCTATAATTGCTGCTAACTGAAATGCATTAAGTGTAGTTTAATTGATGCTTAAAGGGCAAGATTTCATGAAAATTAAATGAAAAAATAGGGTTGCCGGGTTTTAGCCGTACGATAAAAATCTTTAACTTAAACCCGATTTCATGACCGATTACAACCAAAATCTTCAGGTTATTTTAAATTTAATCTGCTTTTCAGCTTAATGGATATACTTACCGATAATATTTATACCGGGGAGCCTGCCGGGGATGTGTTTCTGCACCTTTTGTTTGAAAAACAAGCGCTGCAAACTCCCGATGTTACGGCTGTTCAGTTTGGCGAAAAAAAGATCAACTACTTCGAATTAAATAAACGTGCCGACCTGCTGGCCAATGCTATTATTAACCAGGCACCGGGTTCGCTGGTTATTGGTGTTAGCACGCTTCGCGCTATAGAAACGGTTACCAGCCTTATAGCGGTTTTAAAAGCCGGCAAAGCCTACCTGCCTATCGACCCCACTTATCCTGCCGACAGGCTGGAGCAGATCATAGCCGATTCGGGCGTAAACTCGGTCTTGGCCGTCGGGGCGCAAAAAGCGCTGTTTAACAACTTGCCGGTCACAGTTATCGAATCGGATGGGGAGCACAATTCCTCGCCAGACTCGAAAGAGAACATCCGTACCAAAATCGCGTACATTATTTATACCTCCGGTTCTACAGGTAAACCTAAAGGGGTTTGTGTAGGGCATGTTGGGGTAGTTAATTTAATATATTATCACAAGCGTATTTCGCCATACATGGGTGTAGGCGCTAAAACCCTGCAATTTGCACCGCTGGTGTTTGATGCATCGGTAGTGGAGGTGTTTTGTACGCTCTGCATCGGCGGTACGCTGGTGTTGGTTGCAGATGAAGTCCGTATTGATCCTGTTAAGCTTATCCACTATGTGGACGAAATGAAGGTGAACCGCATCAACGTCCCTTTTGTCGCACTACAATATTTCACCGAAATTGCGGACGCCGAACTGTTCTACCCCGACTCATTACTCGAGGTAATAACCGCGGGCGAGCAGTTAAAAGTTACGCCGCAAATCATCCGCTTTTTCCAGGCGCTGCCAAACTGCATATTTTATAATATGTACGGCCCAACCGAAACCAGTGTGGCCAGTACTGCTTTAAAACTGGAGGGCGCGCCCGAAACCTGGCCGTTATTGCCAACCATAGGCAAGGCGATAGATAACACCACAAATTTTGTGCTTGATGAGCAATTGAACCCATTGCCTGATGGCGAAGTGGGGGAGTTGTGTATCAGCGGAATAAATGTAACCTATGGTTACTTAAAACGCCCGGAACTGACCGCGGAGAAGTTTGTGGACTGGCAACATAACGGCGAAACCACCCGCATATACCGCAGCGGCGATCTCTGTCGTTTTCTGCCGGATGGAAATATAGAATACCTTGGCCGTAAGGATACACAGGTAAAGATCCGTGGCAACCGGGTAGAGATTGGCGAAATAGAGGTGCTGCTGAACCAGCTGGATGGTGTGCAGCAATCTGTAGTAATAGCACGCGAAGACAACCCCGGCGATAAGCGTTTGGTGGCTTACCTGGTGGCATCGCACGGTAAGGTGAGCACAGCGCAGATAAGGGATAGTATTGAAGAAAAACTGCCTGAATTTATGATGCCATCCGCCTTTGTGTGGATGACGGAACTCCCTAAAACCACCAGCGGCAAGGTAGACAGAAATAACTTACCAAAGCCCGATCTGAAACGCCCCGAGCTGGCAACGCTATATAAACCGACATCAACCATCACCCAAAAACACTTAACAGGTATTTGGATGGACCTGCTCCAGTTGGAGGAGATCGGTATCGATGATAACTTCTTCGACCTTGGCGGTAACTCACTGCTGGGCTTAAAAACCGTAGCGGCGTTAAAAAAACAATTCAACCTCGTACTCCCTATAACTAAACTGTACCAGTTCCCAACCATAGCCGGCGTTTCGGCGCATTTGGATGGTTCTGACAGTAAAGCCGCCGAAACGGTATTGCCTAAGCTGCGCGTAAAAAGCGGTAATGGCGATGTAGCCGTTATTGGTATGGCGGGCCGTTTCCCGGGCGCTAATAATGTAGATGAGTTGTGGAAACTCCTTGTAGAGGGTCGCGAAACCACGAGGTTCTTTACAGATGAAGAGCTCGACCAATCTATTCCCCAGGAAATTCGCTTCGCGCCAAACTATGTAAAGGCACGCGGTGTGGTGGATGATTCAGACAAGTTCGACCCGGCGTTTTTTGGGTTGAGCCCAAGGGTTGCAGAACTGATGGATCCGCAGCAACGCATCTTTTTAGAACTGACGTGGGAAGCGCTGGAAAGCACCGGGCACCTGCCATCGCAATACCATGGCAGGGTGGGCGTTTTTGCGGGCTGTGGTAACAATACATATTATATCAACAACGTAATCCCCAACCGCCACCTTATTGATAAGGTTGGCAGCTTTTTGGTGACCACCCTAAACGAGAAAGATTACATAGCTACCCGCATAGCCTACGAACTGGATTTGAAAGGCCCCGCCGTGAGCGTGCATTCGGCTTGTTCCACTTCCTTACTGGCTATAGCGCAGGCGGTAGATAGCATCCGTAACGGGCAATGTAATGTGGCATTAGCGGGTGGGGTATCCATCAGTTCACCAATAAACAGCGGGCATTTATATCAGGAAGGCACTATGCTAAGTGCCGATGGGCATTGCCGCAGTTTTGACGCGGAAGCCGATGGCACCGTGTTTAGCGATGGGGCCGGGGTAGTGCTATTAAAAAGTTTAGAAGAAGCCCGGGCCGATGGCGATACCATTTTTGGTGTGATAAAAGGCGTAGGCTTAAATAACGATGGTGCCGGCAAAGGCAGCTTTACCGCGCCAAATGCCGCAGGGCAGGCAGTCGCAATTGCCATGGCCATTCAAAACGCGGGCGTTTCCGCGGCAGATATCAGTTATGTAGAAGCACACGGTACCGCCACCGTTTTAGGTGATCCGATAGAGATCGAAGGCTTACGTATGGCCTTTGGTCCGCAGGATAAGAATCAGTACTGCGCCATAGGATCGTTAAAGAGCAATATGGGCCACCTGGTGGCGGCAGCTGGTGTGGCAGGCTTTATAAAAGCTACCTTAGCGCTTTACCATAAGCAAATACCGGCATCGTTATACCACACCCGGGCCAACCCGAACATTGATTTTGAGAACAGCCCTTTCTACGTAAATACAAAACTTACCAATTGGGATACCGATAAAAAACGCATAGCGGGCGTAAGTTCATTCGGCGTTGGGGGCACCAACGTGCATGTGATTTTGGAGGAGTATCCGCAGGCAGTTAAAGCATCCGATGCAGGCAAAGGATTGCACCTGATACAATGGTCCGCAAAAACGGAGGCCAGTGCCAATAAATACCGCGAAAAGTTATCGGCATGGATAAAAAATAACGAAACTGCTTCTTTAGTTGATATTGCGTACACCCTGCAAACCAGGCGTACCGATTTTGCTAACCGCTACATCGCGATAGCGGCAACACGGGAAGAACTGTTAGAAAAACTCGCGACTGCCATCCCGAAGCCCGACTTTAAAAAGATCAGCGCAAAGGCTACCGAAGTCGCCTTTATGTTCCCAGGCCAGGGTGCCCAGTTTGTAAATATGGGCCGTAATATTTACGACGGGGAACCAGTCTTCAGATCGGCCGTTGATGAATGCGTAACCCTGTTAAAAGGCACCGCGCAGGAGGATATTCTTTCCGTAATATTTAGTGATGCCGACGACGAAGCCGCTACCGAAACGCTAAAAAACACTTTATATACCCAGCCCGCTTTGTTCATCATCAGCTACGCCATGGCAAGGCTTTGGATGAGTTGGGGCATTACGCCGGCCGTACTAACCGGGCATAGCATTGGCGAATTTGTGGCCGCGCATTTAGCCGGGATCTTCTCCCTGCCAGATGCTGTTAAACTGATTGCCACCCGCGCTAAAATGGTGAGTGAGGCCGAAGGCGGCGATATGCTGTCGGTACGGATGCCGGAGGCGGCTGTAAAAGCCATTTTGCCCGATACATTATCAATAGCCGTTGTCAACACAAAAACAGCAACCGTTGTTGCCGGCCCTGCCGCTGACATAGCCAAATTTGCCGAAATACTTGCGGAGCAAAACATCGCTACACGAGTATTACAAACCAGCCACGCCTTTCACTCTGCCATGATGGATAGCGTGGTGGAGCCGTTTAAGGCGGTAGTAAAAACAGTAAAACTAAAGGTGCCAACCAAGCCTATCATCTCTACCATCACCGGTAAATGGCTGAGCGAGGCCGAAGCACTGGATCCGGCATATTGGGCCATGCATGTACGCCGTACCGTCCGATTCGCCGATGTTGCCAACCTGCTTGCCGAAGACGAAAGCCGCATCATGCTGGAGGTTGGCCCCGGTAACGTATTGTCTACCATGGTTCGCCAGCAGGCATCGCCAAAACAAATAACCACCATAGCGGGGATTGATAGTGCTGAAGGCAACCTGCCGGTACGCTCGGCTCTGCAGGCTCTGGGCCATCTTTGGATGAACGGCATCGACCCGGATTGGAAGCTCTTTTACCAGGGACAAAGCAGGCTACAGTTAAATTTGCCTACTTACGCCTTCGACAGGAAACGGTTTTGGATAGAGCCTGTGATACCCCTAAGCCATTTAACACCACCCTTTGAAGCCCCAACAGAACAACTCATAGAAAACAGCACAGAAATACAACAAGATATGCCACTAAGAAAGGACCTTTTGGTTGATAAACTGAGGGATATATTTGAAGACACATCCGGAATTGATGTGGATAGCAGCGACGCCAGTTTTATCGAGATCGGGTTCGATTCACTATTGCTTACGCAGATCGCTACCAATCTGAAGAAGGAATTTAATGTTCCCATCACTTTCCGTAAATTATTTGAGGAATATAACTCGCTGGAGTTGTTGGCCGCGCATTTAGATGGCATTTTGCCCGCGGATAAATTCCAGCCCGGGGCATCGGCACCAAAGGCTGCGCCTCAGCCCGTTTACCAGCAGCCTACGTATCAGCAACCCGTATTTCATTCGGCACAACCTGCCGAAGGTAGCTCACAGGCGTTGAATATGATAGCACAGCAGTTGCAATTGCTGGCAAACCAGGTAGCATTGATGCAGGGTGGAGTGGTTGATTATTCACAGGTGCGTACAACTACCGTGCAGCTAACGCCGCCGCCGGTATCGCTATCCAACGGCGCGCCATCCGCCAAACCTGCTATATCCCTGGCATCGGCATCAGATATTAGTGCCGAGGAAATGGTAGAACTTAAAAAACCATTCGGCGCTACCGCACGCATCGAGCGGCAGGTGCAGGGCATCAGCGATAAACAGCAGGCCTTTATAGATAAGCTTACCAAAGATTATAACACCAAAACCAAAAAGAGCAAGGAGCAAACGCAGGAGCACCGCCCTTACATGGCCGACCCGAGGGTGGTAAGCGGTTTCCGCCCGCTCACCAAAGAAATGGTTTACCCCATCATCATCAACCACTCTAAAGGCAGCCGCCTGTGGGATGTGGACGGCAACGAATATATAGACGCCCTGAATGGTTTTGGCTCCAACATGCTGGGCTATCAGCCCGAATTTTTAACCAAGGCCATCCACGAGCAGGTGGATAAAGGTTATGAAATTGGCCCGCAGCACGAACTGGCGGGTGATGTTTGTAAGCTGCTTTGCGAATTTACCCAGTTCGATCGCGCGGGCTTATGTAATACTGGATCCGAAGCGGTGCTGGGTGCCATGCGTATAGCCCGTACAGTTAGCGGGCGTTCGCTTATCGTCGCTTTTGCTGGCTCCTATCATGGTATTATGGATGAGGTGATAGTACGTGCCACCAAAAAACATAAAACGGTACCGGCTGCACCGGGGATCTTATCAGAGAACGTACAATCCATGCTGATACTGGATTACGGCACCGATGAAACTTTAGCCATCATTAAAGAACGCGCTGATGAAATAGCCGCGGTATTGGTAGAGCCCGTACAAAGCCGCCGGCCGGAATTTAAGCCGGTAGCGTTTCTTAAAGAACTTAGAAAAATTACCGCCGAAACAAAAATAGCGCTCGTATTCGACGAAGTGATCAGTGGTTTCCGGATGCACCCGGGCGGTGCCCAGGCCATATTTGGCGTAAAGGCCGATATTGGTACTTACGGCAAAGTAATAGGCGGTGGGATGCCTGTTGGCGCTATCTGCGGTACAAAAGAATATATGGACGCGCTCGATGGCGGCCAGTGGCAATTTGGCGACGGCTCTGTGCCGGAAGTTGGAGTAACCTATTTTGCCGGTACGTTTGTACGCCACCCGCTTGCGTTAGCCGCCGCAAAAGCATCGCTGACGTACATGAAAGCGCGCGGCCCGGCCTTGCAGGAAAAACTGACCAGCTTAACCACCATGTTTGCCGAAGGCATGGAGGCGAAATGTAAAAAAGAGGGGGTGCCTATTACCATTGTGGGCTTTGGCTCTCTGTGGCGGATGAAATTTCTGGAAGACATCCCTTACAGCGAACTTTTGTTTACTTTGATGCGATTAAAAGGAATTCATATATTAGACGGTTTTCCATGCTTTATAACTGATGCGCATACCGGGGATGATATAAAAACCATGCTCGCTGCATTTAGTGAGAGTATTGATGAGATGATAGAAGCCGGCTTCTTTTCGCCTCAGCAACAACAACCCGAGCCTGTTTCTGCTGCCGTGGCCCCTCCGGCAGAACCCGTGCCCGTAAATGCAAATACACCACCAGTACCCGGCGCAAAACTTGGCCGGGATACGGATGGCAACATTGGTTGGTTTATCAGCGATGATAATAACCCCGGCAAGTATTTGCAGGTAAAATAAATTTTTAATTTGGACGGCGTATAATGAAGTACGAGTTAATTCCTGTTGAATTTGACCCATTTACAGGACCCGGGATCTTATTGACGGCACCGGCCACCGAGCCACAAATAGAGATATGGACATCGTGCTTAATAGGCGGTGCTGACGCCAGTTGTGCCTATAACGATTCGGCTTCATTGCTCTTAACCGGCAACTTTGATAAGGATGCTATATACCGCGCCTTGCAGGCTTTAAGTGATCGCCACGAGGCTTTGCGAACCGTATTTACTGCGGATGGCAGCCATTTTGTGGTTTATGATAACCCACCCGTTAATATTGATTATCACGACCTTTCATTACAAAGCGAAGCCCAGAACAGACTGTTCATACAAAACTACGCCCGCCAGAGTGCTATCACTCCGCTGGATTTGGTGAACGGCCCTTTATTTAAACCTTCTGTTTTTAAGCTGAATAATAACGAGCATTATCTCACTTTTATCGCGCATCACATTATTTGCGATGGCTGGTCGATAGGCATCATTATGCAGGATCTGAGTAAGCTGTATACGGCCTACGCAACGGGCAAACAGCCCGATCTGGTGCCGGCACCGCGTTACAGCGACTACGCTATAGCGCAAACCGAAGCTGCTGATACCGGGAAAAGCCACCAAACAGAACAGTACTGGATAAACCAGTTCAAAGGCAGCGCGCATTTACTTAATGTGCCTACAGATAACCCGCGCCCGGCCATGCGCACCTATAAAAGCAAGCGTGCCGATTTTACCCTGGATGCTGCTTTGGTTGCCGAAGTAAAACAAATGGCACGCAAGGCTGGTACCAGCTTTGTTACCACGCTGATGGCCGCTTTTGAGGTGTTTCTGCAGCAAGTTACCGGGCACGAAGAAATTATATTGGGCCTTCCGGCGGCAGGGCAGTCGGCTACGGGCAACTACGGCTTGGTAGGGCATTGTGTGAACCTGCTGGCGCTGCGCAGCTACCCCAAAGGCGAATTAAGCTTTGTAGCGTACCTTAAGCAACGCAAAACCGAGGTGCTGGATGCCTACGATCACCAGAAGTACACGTTTGGCAGTTTGTTAAAAAAACTCAACATCCCCCGGGATGCTTCACGGTTGCCGCTGGTACCAATCGTATTCAATATTGATATTGGTATGGATGAGGGCGTTCATTTTTATGGCCTTAAGCACAGTTATATCACCACCGGGCGCGAGTACGAGAATTTTGAGATCTTCCTGAACATTACCGACCATAAAGACGCGCTGGTGCTGGAGTGGAGCTACAACACTCAGATTTTTGAGGCAGCTACTATTGCCCGCATGATGGACGAATATTGCCACCTGCTAAAACAAGTGGTTAGTTCGCCGGATATGCTTATCGGCAAACTCCCTTTAATGCGGAAAGATGAGCTGATGGCCCAGTTGAATAAATGGAATGATACCCGGGTAGCTTATCCGAAAGAAAAATCGCTTCACCAGCTCATTAGCGAAGTGGCTGCGAAGAACCCCGGCAGCCTCGCCCTGAAATTTAATAACGAAACGTATACCTACCGGCAGCTGAACGAGCGCGCCAATCAACTGGCGTCGGTACTGATAGCCGGAGGTGTAAAAATGGGCGATAAGATAGCCGTATCGCTGGATAGGGCTGCCGAACTGGTTGTAACTTTGCTTGCTGTAATGAAAGCAGGCGGCGTTTATGTACCGCTCGACCCGATATTCCCGATCAACCGCATCAACTACATGCTGGCCGACTCGCAGGCGGTGAAATTGATTACCACGATAAAATACAGCGGCCAGTACGAATCTAACGCGCAGGAACTGCTGCTGCACGATATCTGGCCCACGCTTGATAGTAAACACACCACCGATCCCGATGTGGCAGTTACGGGGCAGCATCTGCTATACATCCTGTATACTTCAGGTTCTACAGGGCAGCCAAAGGGGGTGCAAATAGCGCATCATAACGCGGTTAACTTTTTGTACAGTATGCAAAAAGAACCGGGTATAACGGCTGCCGATAAGTTGCTTGCAGTAACTACCATTAGCTTTGATATTGCCGGGCTGGAGCTGTTTTTACCGCTGATAACCGGCGCGCAAATTGTATTGGCAGATGCCGCTACCGCCAAAGATGGTATGGCGCTGCTGGATGTTATCCGCAAAGAAAAGATCAGCGTAATGCAGGCCACGCCCTATACCTGGCGCATTTTATTGGAGGCCGGGTGGGAGAACGAAAAAATAAAGGTGATATGCGGTGGCGAAGCCTTGCCTATGGATCTGGCTACCCGCATTTTGGGTAGGGCATCGTCCTTATGGAACGTTTATGGTCCTACCGAAACCACCATCTGGTCTACCGTTAAACAAATTACTGCCGAAGATAAAACCATCAGTATAGGCAAGCCTATTGATAATACTTTTATATACATCCTCGATAAATTCCAGAACCCGCTTGCCCCCGGTGCTGCGGGCGAGATTTACATAGGCGGCGAGGGCGTGGCAAAAGGCTACCATGATCAGCCCGTATTGAATTATGAAAAGTTTGTAGATGATCCATTTACCGGTGAGCCCGGTGCTATGATGTACCGCACAGGCGATCTGGGTACGTACCTCAACGATGGCAACCTGATGTATATCTCGCGTTTTGACACGCAGGTGAAAATTCGCGGTTACCGGATAGAGACAGGGGAAATAGAGTTCCACATGGCTAAGGACCCTGATCTGAAGCAAGCCGTGGTTATTGCCCGGCCAGATGGTAATGGGGTAGACAGATTGGTAGCTTACATCGTTTTTAACGATGATTTTGTGTGCAAGGATTTTAACGCGTGCGTAAGTTACTGGCGCAACGATCTGAGGGGATCAGTGCCCGATTATATGATCCCTGACAATTTTATACAAGTTGATGCCATGCCGCTTACCCCAAATGGTAAGGTTGATAAAAAGGCATTAGCGGCAATGGGAGCTATCCCGGCCGAAAGCCATGACGTGTACATAGCGCCACGTACCGATGTAGAGAAAATGGTTGCCGATATTTGGAAAAAGCACCTCAATATCGAAAAAGTAGGTGTTTATGATAACTTTTTTGAGTTGGGCGGGCACTCGCTGATAGCCGTAAAGGTAATGGCGCAGATAGAAAAGGAAACTGGCAATCGTTTGCCGCTGGCTATCCTGTTCGAAAACTCTACGGTAGAAAAGCTGGCCTTGATATTGGGGATGGATGGCAGATCCATCACCTGGGATTCGCTGGTGCCCATCAAGCCACAAGGTAATAAAATGCCTATTTACATTGTGCATGGGGCCGGCTTAAACGTACTGCTGTTTAACACCCTTGCCAATAATATGGACGCCGATCAGCCGGTTTACGGCATGCAGGCCAAAGGCTTAAATGGCGTGGACGAACCGCTGAACCGCATGGAAGATATTGCGGCGCATTACATATCTGCTATCCGTGTGCAAAACCCCGATGGTCCGTACGCGCTCGCAGGCTTCTCATTTGGCGGAATCATTGCATGGGAAATGGCGCGGCAACTGGAAGCCTTAAACCTGGAGGTACGGATGCTTGCCATGTTTGATACCTATGCCTATCGCACTCCTTATTACGATACGTGGCTGGTTAACAAGATAAAACGGGGTATGTATTTTGCAAGGCGGCTGTGGTATTCTTTAACTTTTAAGGAAGGATTGACAAAAACCGTACAGCATCGCACCAAAGCCGTGAGCCGCATAGCCACCCGCCTGTTGTGGAAATTGAAATATGGCGAGAAGCAGGAACAGCCAATAGGCTTTTTTGGATACAGCAACAAAATTGATGAGATGAACGATGTAGCCCAGCAGTATTACAAAATAAAACCTTGTAATATCTCGGTTGAACTTTTCAGGGCAGAGGTGAAATCCTTTTACCTGGATGATTTTGAATTTATGGGCTGGAAACCGTATGCGCTGAAAGGGGTGAACATTCACAAGATCCCGGGAGAACATAACACCATATTTAAATCGCCAAACGATAAGGAATTTGCACGAATATTGCAGGAATGCCTTAACAATGCCAACAAAAAGTAATCGGACCGCCTTGGGTATCACATAACAACAACATTTTGGGTAAAGTACATATTCAATTTTTAGACATTGTGAATTGGCGGTCGGCCTTGCCCGCCGATTTTGTTTTGAATGGTAACGAGGTACATGTTTACCGGATCAACATCAGCAATAACCTGCATTTGCTCGATGCGTTTTTAGCCACGCTGATGCCGGCAGAGAAAGAGCGCGGCGGCAGGTATTTTCAATTGAAAGACAGGCAGCGCTTTATTTTGAGCCGGGGCGCGCAGCGCGATATTTTGGGCCGGTATTTAAACCAACCGGCGGCAGAGGTGGCATTTGCACTGGGCGGCAATAAAAAGCCGTTCCTGGTTACTGATGGCAAGCCGGCCATTCAATACAATATTACCCATGCCGGCGATTGGATACTGCTCGCTCTGTCTAACGAAGCCGTTGGTGCCGACGTGGAATTTGTAGACAACGAATTTCAATTCAACGATATTTTAGAAGAACACTTTAGCAAGGCGGAGATCGCTTTTATAGGTCAGGGCACCCCGGCAGAAAATTTTTACTTGCTATGGACACGCAAGGAGGCACTGGTAAAGGCAACCGGGCAGGGGCTTGGCGAGCACCTGAAAGTAACGCCATCGCTAAACGGAACCCATCCCTTATCGCCTCAACTTTTATGCCCGGATAAAGCTTGGGAGGTAAGCAGTTTTAATTTACAGGGTGGCTACACCGGCAGTATTGCAAGCGTTTACGGCGCTTCGCGCTTAATGTTTTTTGATATTAATTTCTAAATAATATCTCATATTTATTCTTATATGTAATTTATTATTGCGCTTGGTAATTATTAAGTTACTGATAGTTAATTAGTTTAAGTTTGCCTTGAATTATAAATATGCTTATATATTAGTACGCCGCTAATATATTTTAATGGTAACCAATTTACCTGCATTTGTTTTTTTGCAATATTACCGTGCCAGCAAGTTTTTTTTGATACTGTTGGCGGGCTTTGTATTGATCTTTTTTTCGCAAAGCTCCTTTTCACAAAATATTATTCCCCGGTTTGAAACCATTGGTGTAAACGAGGGGCTTTCGCAAAGTTCGGCCTATACAATTTACCAGGATAAAAAAGGCTTTATGTGGTTTGGCACTGCCGATGGGCTCAACCGCTTCGATGGGCATTCCATTAAAGTGTTTAAGGTAAAGGATAATGCCGTTGCCAACTCCAATTACGTGCGCGGCACACTTTGCGAAGATAGGGCCGGTAATATTTGGTACACCAACGAAACCGGCATTTTTTGCCTCGATGTTGCCAAAGAAACGCTCACCCGTCGCCATGTGCTCACCCAGGATTACCAGGCAAGCGGTGTTTTTATAGACGGGCATAATAATTTTTGGATGTTATGCCTTAACGGTGTAGCATGCTTTGATATAAAAACCGGCGAATGGCGGCGCTACGATTGCAAATTTATTCTGAACAATAAAAATGCTACAGGTTTTAGGTACGCTACAGACTATGGCGATAATATTTGGTTTAAGGTAAACGGCTTTGGCATTTATCATTTCAATATAAAAACGCAGCGATTTAAACATACTATGTTTGATATGCCCATTGCCTGCCTTAATTATAACAAGGGGAATATTTACTACTGGTGCGATAATACCCTTTATACAGCCGATACAGCACTAAAAACCATCAGTAAAAAGCATTTTGATATTGCCGATAAGGTGGATATAGTGGTTGATATTTTACCCGATAATTATGGGCGCATCTGGTTCACTACCTCCAACTCGGGCTTGCTTTGCTATAACAAGGCAACCGGCAAAATGGATATGTTCCGGCGCGATAATGCGCGGCAAAAATCATTAGCCTTTGATATTACACGCTGCCTTTATATAGATAGGTTTGACAACCTGTGGATAGGCACCGATGGCGGCGGGGTAAGCCGGCTGGATTTGAAACCCGCCAAGTTTAACATCTTCCCCCTGAACGAAGGCGACTACGCCTTTTTGAATAATTATTTCATCAAATGTTTTTATGAAGATGAGCGTGGCCGCATCTGGTTTGGTACACAGGATAACGGACTGAATATATTTAACCCGCAGGATCGCAGCGTTAAAAACTATCCGGCTAATAATGATCCCCGCAAGGGTATTTCGGGCTCGGTTTCGGCAATTTTTAGGGATGCTGATGGTGACTTTTGGATAGGCAGCAGCATGGGTATCTATAAATTTAACGAGCGCCGCGGAACCTTCAAAGCCGCGGACATTACGGCCATGCCAACCCAATACCTGCGCCCTAATAATAATTTCGTTATTAAATTTGAGGAGCTAAAAAATGGCGATGTATTGGTTGCTACCTGCCTGGGCCTTTACCGCATGAAAAAAGACGCTGACGGGAACTATAAGGTTGCCAATATTATAGATGAGAAACTGCAGGGCCTAACCCTCGATTTTGTGGAAATGGCCGATAGCAGCCTGTATGTTGCCGTACCGGGGCTGGCACTCTATCATTATAAGCAAAAAGGAGACGACTACCTTTACCAGGGCGCCTACTGTAAAGGTTTGGATATTAGAAGCCTGCATGATGACGAGCGCGACGTTAATAAATTATGGGTATCATCTGGCGTTGGGTTGATTGCGTTTAACACCCTGTTGAAAACATCAATTACTTATAAAACGACTGATGGGCTGGCTAACGATTACGTTTACGGCGTGCTGGAGGACAAAAAGCACAATCTGTGGCTAAGTACAAATGGGGGCCTCAGCTACTTCGACCGTGCAAAGAACGCGTTTCAAAACTACACCGTGAGTGATGGGCTGCAAAGCAACGAATTTAATACTGCGGCGTTTTATAAAAGCCAAAAAGGCAACATGTATTTTGGCGGGATAAAAGGTTTCAACTGGTTTAACCCCGAAGCTTTATACAGCGGCAAGCATAAACCGGGTGTGGCTATCACAAGCGTTTTGGTTGATGATGTCCCTTTTATGAGCCATACGGGGTTGGTTAATCCGAAGAACATTAGCCTCGCTTACGATAAAAACAGCCTTTCCTTTTCGTTTGCCGCGCTTGATTACACCATGCCATCGGCCAACAAAATTGCCTACATGCTTACCGGGCTGGAGAATAAATGGGTTATCACCACCAATAAAAATGTGCGCTATGCCAAGCTGTTGCCAGGGCATTACCAATTTTTGGTAAAGGCCGGTAATGACGATGGTATGTGGAGTAGTGTGCAGTCGGTTAGTATTGATATCAAGGCGCCGTTTTGGCAGCGACGCTGGTTTTACGTAGCAGTATCGCTATGCATCGCGGGGTTGCTCATCTATATCACCTTTGCATTATCGCAAGTGAAAATAAAACGCAGGCTTCGTATATTAGAGAGGCGGCACGCTATTGATGCCGAGCGTAACCGCATAAGCCGCGACATGCACGATGAAATTGGCAGCGGGCTCACCCATATAGCCCTGCTGAGCGAACTGATCCAAACCCAGCATAAAACAGATGCGGCCGTGAAGAATGATGTGGGCAATATATCGGCGTCGGCGCGTAAACTGATCACCAATATGAGCGAAATTATTTGGGCGCTAAACCCACAGAACGATTCGCTGGAGAACCTGCTGGCTTACACGCGCGAACAAATGCAGCAGCACTTTGAGCCTTTTGATATGATACTGCAGATTGATTTTGCCGATACCGTGCCTGATATACCATTAACCAACGAGCAGCGCCGCAATTTGTACCTGGTAACCAAGGAAGCGCTGAACAACACGATGAAACACGCCCGGGCAACACTGGTGAAACTATCCGTAGAAATTGTAGCCAACAAAATTGTTTTTACCGTGGCCGATAATGGCTGCGGGCTGCCGGATAGCGCCAATAAACCCAATTGTAACGGCCTTAAAAACATGCGCAAAAGGATGGAAGATATAGGTGGAAACATTAGCATGGAGAATAACCAGCATGGGCTTACCGTATGTTATACCCTAAATGCCTGAAAGTAAAATACTACTTTTTTACACCGCAGATGCCCGCTTTTAATATTTAGCTTTATACAGCCATGACCCCGATCATCATTATAGAAGACGACGAAAAAATACGCAACTACCTGGGCGCGCTGCTTGCAGGTTCGGGCGAGTTTAATTTAAACGCGTCTTTTGTGAACGCGGAGGAGGCTATGGAATTTTTTCAGTGTGGCCTGGGCGATCCGGTGGAGATAGTGCTCACAGATCTGCAACTGCCCGGCATGGCGGGCAGCGAATTTATCAGCTGGCTTAAGCCTCAGCGGCCCGATATACAGATAATGGTTTTGAGCGCCTATGATGATGCCGACCATGTATTTAAAGCCCTGCAGGCCGGTGCTACGGGCTATGTGCTTAAAAATACGCCATCAACCAAACTGGTAGAATCCATTATTGACCTGCGCAAAGGCGGCAGCCCCATGAGCAGCCAGATAGCCCGTAAGGTAGTAATGGCCTTTCAGCAGCAGGTGCCTTATGTGGATGCAAAAGAAAGCCTGAGCGACCGCGAAAACGAGGTGCTGCTTTGGCTTAGCAAGGGCTTTAGTTACCAGGAAATTGCCGATAAACTCTTCATATCTATAGATACCGTACGCACCCACATCCGCAATACGTACGAGAAACTGCACGTACGCAATAAGAAAGAGGCCCTACGCAAAACGGGTTACCGCTAATATTCTGATTACTACTTATATCACATTTTTTGTGCTTTAGTCCCAAGGTATTTTTACATACCTAATTTATGGACAGCATGAAAAGACTTTTACTATTAGCCGTTGCCTTCGTATTTTCAACCCTTATCATCAGCGCGCAGGAAACC
Source organism: Mucilaginibacter gilvus (assembly GCF_004054195.1). Lineage (GTDB taxonomy): Bacteria > Bacteroidota > Bacteroidia > Sphingobacteriales > Sphingobacteriaceae > Mucilaginibacter > Mucilaginibacter gilvus. The sequence continues at coordinate 186,983 of NZ_SBIW01000003.1, forward strand.
GTGCAGGATCTTTCTAAGAAAGCCGGTAAGGGTTTCCTGCTTAGCGCAGTCAACGCCGATGGTACTTATACCATCACCTACAAAATCCCCGGCGATAAAAAGAAGAACGAAATATTTTACGAAACCTATCAATTTGATAACAATCTTAAGTTTGTTAAGAACGAGGAAATATCCGAACCAAAGGTGTCCGCAGAGGATATGCCCGATAAAACGGTAAGTGGTTTTTACGCCTCGGTGGGGGGATGCAGTTCTTTCGACATCCTGAGCATGAAGCTGAAGTTTACCAAATACAGCGACCTTAAAACCTGGGATTACAGAAAACAGCGCTACGTTTTTAAAAAGGGTATCACTTCGGAGGTTATCAAGCCGAAAAACGGTAACGATAAATACTACGGTTTTGCAGCGTTTAACAGCACGGTAGACGAAAGCCTGTTTGTACTGGCCGGCCTGGATAGCAAGGCGCATAAGGATGGGCTGGATTTTTTTGTGCTTGGTGTAAATTCCGACTTGGAGATAACTACTAAACCCGTTGATGTAAGCGGCTCGCAATCGTTGGTGTATTCGCACCAGTTAGATAACGGCGACGTTGTGCTGGTATTTGCCCCTCAAAAAGGCGAGTCGGATATTACAACTTACACCTATCTCAAATATTCTGATAAAGGCGAAGTAAAAAACAAGGTGATATTTAAAAGTCCCTCACCAAACCTGCTGATACAGGATGTAAGCGAGGATAACGGCTCGGTGTTTTTCTGTGCCACCTCAACAAAATCAAAGGAAGCTTATGGCGAAGTATTTGAAAACTATGCCGCATCTATTGTAAACCCCTGCTTTACAGAGGGCAAGAATAAGCTTGATTTTAAATGGCAAAAAAAATCGGGCGAGAAGATGGAAAGCTTCCACCTGCTGAAGTTTACCGATAGCAAGCTTGATTTTGCCTCAACCGCCGCCATCAGCGATTTTAAAGCGAAGTTTAGAACAGCCCCCGGTGATAAAGGTGCCGAGCCATACAAAGGCGGCAAGTTTACGGTCCAGCAGTTTAAAGTAACCCCACAGGGCGAATACCTCATAGCCGGGCAACTGAACGACCACACCAACCTTGGCCTGGGCAACCCGGTTAATACCTATGAGGATGTAATTTGTCTGCATTTTGACCAGGCAGGGCAGCTAAAGGCCCAATACGGTGTTGGCAAACTAAACAACGACAAGAAGAGTGAGATCTTCCCGATGGTGCAAAAGTTTGTGCTCTCTAAAGACGGGCAATCCCTGTACTGGATGATCATGGAGGTAAAGGGTTTTAAAGGGTACGAGGATTTCTTTGCAGCCTATGCCGGTAACGCTACCTATTTTCCACGGTATTATCCACGCATAGCCAAATTCAATCTTCCCAATTCAAGCTTAGGGGCTTTCAGTGTGCTTGGCAACGAGAAGTTTTATGTGACCAAAAGCTTTACACCAATAGCCAATAAGGGCGAAAATAGCTATGTGTTTATAGGCAGCGATGAGGATTATAAAAAGCTGTGGGTAACTAAATACATGTTTCAGTAAAATATCACAAATAATATAATCCATTTATCAAATCCCAAACCATTATGAAAAAATTACTACTCTTTTCCGCATTCCTTGCCTTTGCATTAACAGCCAAAAGCCAGTCGGAAGCTTACAAATCATTTAAGGTTGATATCAGCCTGGGCTACGCTATACCAGCCGAAAGTAACGGCACCAAGGGCGGTGTTTCCTTCACCATTCAGCCGCACTACCGCGTTAGCGATGACCTGGCCCTCGGCTTGCGTTTAGAGGGCGCCGCCCTAAGCTACAATACCAGCGGTAACGATACAAAGGTCTCTGTACTGGCCTCATACGCTGCCACAGGTGAGTTTTATTTAGCCGATGGCGGCATCCGGCCATTTATTGGCGCGGGTGCGGGTTTTTTCACCAGGGCATCAATTGACGTAGGCTCGGGCAGTAGCACCGTAACGGTACCAAGCGCTACAAAATTTGGCTTTTTCCCTACCGTAGGTATCGAGACCGGGCACTTGCGCCTAAACGCCGACTACGATATCCTGCCGGATAAAGGCGGATATTTTGCCTTTAAAATTGGCTTCTTCTTAGGAGGCGGTAAAAAATAAGTATCACAAAAAAAAGCTACCATGAAAAAATTATTCATACTATTTATTGCCGCGGCCACCCTGTTCATTTACACTGGTTGTGGAAAATCCGGCTCAAACAAAGATCCCGACTACACCTGTGCTACCTGTATCACCAAGCCCGAAGCTAAAGTGGCAAACGATGCCAGCTTTAAGGGCGTGTATAAGGGGGTGCTTATCGGTTCCACCGGTACTATTAAGTTTGATGTAAATAACTCGGGTACAACCATTACAGCCACCATGACGATTGACGGCGTTACCACCACATTAACGGCAACCGTAATTGCGCAAAGCGGCCAAAACCCCGCTTACATATCTGATTTTAACGGCACCTTAAACGGGCAGCCGGTAACCATCAAATTTTCGGTAGGTTCGGGCGGGCAAAACCCGGTGGTAGTATCGGCAACTGTGCCGGGCCACACGGGTATCACCTTTGTATTAGTAAAAGAAACTTCAACGGCGCTGATAGAAGCATTTGAAGGGACTTACGAAACCACCAAGCCCGAAAGCGGTACATTCAACATCATTTTATCCCGTAAACTGGCTTTGTGGGGCGCCTTAGCGCGTAAAAATGGTAGTACCGAAGTTGATAATGATGCCAATGGTACCATATCCGGGGATAACCTGGTACGCGAAGGCATAACTATAGCGACCATATCTGGCGACGCGCTTGCCGGAGAATTTACCGATGGTAATAATAAAAAGGTTACGTTAAATGGAAAACGCACTTTATAAGATCGTTTTTTCACCGGGGGCGTGAATTAACAAGCGAAACTCTTGTGCTTAGGCGCAAGGGTTTTTTTATTGGGTAGATCCCAGGGGATCATCCAATGGCTTAAGGGTGTCTTGTCCCGTTGGCTTCAGTGCCTTGATTTGTTTTAGCGAGATGATCACCTTTTTCCATTCCTTGCGCTGCTTCATTGCGGTTTGCGATGTATCGGCGTTTTTATAGTAATTAACAATATTGCGCTGCAGTTGCGGGGTTATGTTCTTATATTTCTGTTCCTGCAGCTTTACCAGTAGTTTATCATAAGTGTTATCGGCCAGCGGATACTCCCCGAGGGCCGAGGGCTTACCAGTGTCAAAATCTATATCGGTAAGGGCAAGCCGTTTTTCATCAACCTGTTTTAAGGCGATGGCATACTTGGTTGTAATGGTATCAAAACTGTTAGCAAACAACTTTTCTCCGGCCTTGCCAGGCGACACATATTTCAGCGTTTTTAGCGGGCCAACTTTAGGCAGTACCTTGATAAGAAAAACGATCACCCGGGAAAAGAATTTAGATTCCTGCCGCTGTTTGCCGTATTCCAGCCGGAACGATTTTTTGCTCATTTTATACTGGAATTTTTTGGCTGTCATCCCCGGTGTCATCTTCAGGATAGTATCCTTATTGGTGCTAAAGGCAGATTTGGTAAGCACCGGGAATAAATTGCGAATACCCCAGCGTAGGGTGTTTATGCTGCCATTAATGTTGGAGAAAATACTGCCAAGCTCTTGCCCGTAGGTTTCATAAAAAGCTTTTTCCAATACCGGTACAGCAATGTTAAACCCAATAAAATCGTGGTAGCCTTCTGTAGTATAAGTGCCACGGCCGGTTTGCAGTACGTCGTAGGAGAACTCCATGCGGCTGTGCGATTTATGGTCGTCGTTATAAGTCACCACATCGCCAAACCTTTTTTGCAGCTTGGGGTAAATAAGTGCGATATTACGGTTAGTCGCCAGCGAATGCCCGTACCTGTCGGCCATGTAATGCGATAATGCGCCCAGTGCGAATGAGTATTCATTTGTGTTTTGGGCATCCTTTATAAGGGTTTCCACAAAATCGCCACTGCGTACATAGTGAAGCAGGTCGGTAAAAAAGGCATTGCCAAATGGCATGTAACCCATATCGGCAACCATGGCGCCGCCATAAGCGTAGGAGTGGGCCATTTTTATCTCAGCCTCTGTCAGGTTAGGGTATTTTTTTTGAATAAGGGGCAGTATAGATGATTTCCATGAAGCATCTACGATGGCCTCATGCGCGAGTATTGAATATGCTTTTGACGATAGCGTACCAAAAACCAGTGCGAAAGCTATCAGTAAAGTTTTAAGGGCGGGGGATCGGCTTATACGGTTCAATTTATTAAAATTTGAAATGATAGGGATTAAACGCAGTGCTCGTAAAAAAGTTTCAAAATCTGTTTTAACGGTATAATAAAATGAATAAACAACCCTGCTTTTTAAGCAGGGTTGCCAAATCTTGTTGATCGTTAAATCGTGTATCTATCGGCGCTCGTTATAAACCCCAAACTCGGCTATAGATATCTGGTGGTCGGCCTTATCTATCCAAACCCTCACCTTGTTGCCATAAACTTTGGCAAAGCGGTTCACTTTTACGCGGTTAGTGTTTTCGGTGGTTAAAATAGGTTTCCAAACACCGTTTTGCATATATTCTAAATGGTAATTGCTGATGTTGGATTTTTGCTCGGTAATGGTAACGGTATTAAAATCGGTATCGTGGCCAAAGTCTATCTCGTACCATGGTTTCTCCACTTTGGCGTTGGATGTCCAGTTGGTGGTAAAATCATCGTCATTGGCAAAATCCATAATATCCATATCCTCGCTCCAGCTCGAATTTGACACTTTATGTTTGGCAAGGTTAGAGGAGATGATGGGCTCGCCGGTTGGTGCCAGTTTAGGTGCCGGGCCGTCATTTTTCCATAGCTCGCCTATTTGTTTAAGGGCCGCCAGGGCGTTATCATCTATCAAACCATCGCGGTTTGGCGCAACGTTAAGGATGAAGTTACAATCTGCCTTGTTCAACGGAATAATATCTTCATTCACCAGTTTGGCGGGGTCTTTCACCGGTGTGGTTGGGAAATCTGTTTTCCAGAACCAGGCGCTGTTGATAGGTAAACAAGCCAGCGCGGGCATCCGGTTGGTTTCTTTTGATACGCGCTGCCCGGCTCCCATTTCGTAGGTTTTAATATCGGTATAGTATAAACCCTCGGCGGGGTACTTGGCACCGTTAAGGTCCATAATAACACAATCGGGCTGCAGCGATTTTACCAGGTGGTAAATATCCTCAAAATTGATATCATCATAAGAGATCCGGCTCCACGGCGCGTCCCAGCCATCTATAATTAGCGCTTCCACCTTGCCGTAATTGGTAAGCAGTTCGGTTATCTGCGCCTTCACCATCTCAAAATGTTTTGGGGTGATGCTATTAGGGCACAGGCGGTGGTGGGTATCCAGTATAGAGTAATACAGCATCACCTTTAGGCCGTTGGCGCGGAAGGCATCCACAAATTCGCGCACCACGTCGCGTTTTAGCGGGCTGTTCATTACATTATAGTCGGTGGTTTTAGTATCCCAGATGCAGAAACCGCTATGGTGCTTGGTGGTTAGGCAACCATAAGTCATATTGGCAGATTTTGCCGCTTTGGCCCATTGGGCCGGGTTTAATTTTTTTGGGTTGAACAGGGTAGGGGATGCGTCCGGGTCGGGCCAGTCGGCATCATTATAGGTAGGCATGTTGTAATGGATAAACATGCCAAATTTCAGGTCTACAAAGTTTTGCTGCAGCTCGCTCAGCGTTTTTGTTTGTGCCGATGCGGCGGCTATAAAAATTACGAGGCTAAAAAGCGCGAGGGAAATTCTTTTCATATCGGTAAAAGCGGAGGTAAATAAAGCCTAAACATACGGCTTTGCATTTTTATCTGCGAGGCGCAGGGAAATTATTTGGAGAGCAGCAATTCCAAAAATACCAGATCGAGCCACTTATCAAACTTAAAACCTACTTCTTTAAAATGCGCTACCTGCTCAAACCCGTGGGAGCGGTGCAGGTGCAAACTGGCAGGGTTATCGCTATCCACACCGGCTATCAGTGCGTGCATACCAGCTCCACGCGCGTGGCCGATCAGGTACGCCAGTAATATTTTGCTGATACCTTTACCACGGTGGTTTTTTTCTACATATAAAGAATGTTCCACCGTAAACCTGTAGCAGGGCCAGGCCCTGAAATGCCCGTAGGTACCAAAGCCGGTAATAACACCATCTTCTTCGGTTACGATAACGGGGAAGCCGGCTTCTTTACGGTCGTTAAACCAAGCCTGGCGCATAGCAAGGGTATGCGGTTGTTCGCTGTAAACGGCGGTGGTGGTAAGGATAACGTCGTTGTAAATTTCCAGTACGTAGGGGAGGTCGGTGGGTGTCATATCCCGGATGGTGTTGGCGGAAGTGCTCATGGCGCAAAGATACCCAATAGCCGAAAAAACCAAAGGACTGAGTAAATTTTACAATTAGTAAATGCAATCGTGTTGCATTAGTGTTATCTTTGCAGCATGAGATCGTTAAAAATGGCCGTTAAACTCGATAATATAGGCATGACAGCTTCTACACTTTGCGCTATCCATTGCGCGGCTGTGCCTGTGTTTTTCACCAGCCTGCCATTGGTGGGCCTGGGTTTTTTGGCCAACCCCTGGGTAGAGTGGAGCATGATCATTGTTGCATTAATTGTTGGGGTAGCATCTATAGCGGGTTCGTTTTTAAATTCGCATCATAGGGTATTGCCGCTCATTTTGCTCATTATCGGTTTTGCAACTATCATATTGGGCCATATCTTTACCAAAGGCTGGCTGGAAGCTATTATTGTGCCCGTAGGTGGTGTTACCATAGCGTTAGCGCATTTTGTAAATTACAAGTACGCGGGTACCTGCAGCGCCGGGGATAGCTTTTTGCATGTTAAACACACTCACAAATAATCATGGCACAGGTAAAAAACACTTATCAGTTTGAGGATCTGCTGGAGAAACACCAGCTGAAAAAGACGGGTGCGCGCCTGCGTGTGTTATCTATGATGTACGCCAAAAACACCGCCACCTCGCAACCCGACCTGGAGAGCGTAATGCACGATATTGACCGGGTTACCCTGTACCGCATTTTGAATGTGTTTGAAGAAAAGGGCATCATCCATAAAGTTTTCGATCTGAACGGTACCGCCAACTACGCGGTCTGCTCCTCCGGTTGCCATGAGCACCATCATCACGATGAACACCTCCATTTTAACTGTACCGCCTGCAAAGGTGTATTTTGCTTAAATGAACTGAGCCTTCCCGCTATCAACCTGCCGGAAGGTTTCCAGGCAAGCGGCTTTACTTTGTATGCTTCGGGGTTATGCCCCAAGTGCAATAAAATGCAATAAGGTTGCAATTGGATAGCTTTTTTTAATGTTGCGCCTATACACCAAAATCTTCGTTGTTTTTATGCCGAAAAAACGTGAAAAATCGCCCTTTTTTGTATTAAAAATTGAAAAAACACGGAAATTTTCGAGAGTAATTTTGCGTATGGAATGATACGGAACACGCAATATGTGTTATATAGCCCCAACCGATTAACAATCTGTTAATATTTAATTAAAAAGAAACGGCGTAGTTTTTTGGTTTTTGTTCGTATTTTACAACTTAATTGTTACCTGCATAAACTTCTTTACTATGCCTTATTACCAGCACTATTCATTCGACTTATGGCTTACGCTCATTAAATCTAACCCGGATTTTAAGGCGGAACGGGCCAAATATTTCTATAAAAACCATAACGCTTTTTACAAATCCGAAGAGGATGTAGCCAAGATATTCCGCCAGGTAGATCTTATGGTAAACGCCGTAAATGAAAAGAGCGGCAAGAATATCGATGCGGACGAAATGTACCTGATGGTGCTCAATTTTATCCATGATGGTAACCTGGATCTTGATGAAGTAGATACGGATCACCTGCACCTAAAAATGGAGGAACTCTTGTTTCAATATCCGCCGGCATTGTACAGTGGTGTAACATTTTCGTCCCTTCAGCATCTAAAACAAAACGGCGAGAGCACTTTTAGCTTGCTGAGTAATACAGGATACATCACCGGAAAAACATTGAGAAAAGTATTGGCGTTGCATAAGCTGGATGATTTTTTTGATTTTCAGCTGTATTCAGATGAAGTGGGCATGTCGAAACCAAACAAGGATTTCTTCAGCCTGATGTTGGTTAATATCGATATTTGCAGGCCGGGCAGAAGTGCGCCGCTGAGAGATATCATCCACATTGGCGATAATCCTAAGAATGATATTGTACCCGCAACTGCCATCGGCATAGATAGTCTGCTTATCAATTCGAATAAAAAAACCATCTTAAGTTTGATCAACTAAAAATGAACGCTACGTATTCATTACATCATATTAACGATACCGAGAATTTTGGTTTCAACGCCGATGACTATAGCCGCTTTAAGTTTGGCGACGGCAGGGTGTCAAAGTTATTTGGTACTGCACTGGCCGATGGTTTTATAGGCCAGCGATTGGCTGTAAACCCTATCCGCCAGCAGGTTGTGGTGATATCGAGCCCGTATTCTTTTATTCCAACGGCCACGTTTGCCATGAAAAATTGGTTTGTTTACCGCCTTAACCACTGGTTGGCGCAGCACCATTTCCCGGTAGCGCAGGAGGCGAAGGTTCATCGCACCATTACTTATAAGGAGGATTACGGAGAGCTTGATGCCGAGCAAAGGATGAAACTGATTGGTAACGACCAGTTTCATATCGATAAAGATTTTTTGGCTGGCAAAACGCTGATATTCCTGGATGATATCCGCATTACCGGCAGCCACGAGCGCATGATCATGAAAATGGTAGGCGAGTATGGTTTAATCAATGATATTTATATGCTTTATTTTGCCGAACTGGTAAATAAGAATATTCACCCAAACGTGGAGAATCAGTTGAACTATCACCATGTAAAATCGATATTTCATTTAAAGGACATCATAAAAGCCGCGGATTTCTGTATAAATACACGGATAGTAAAATACATCCTGAATTACGATTTTGATAGTTTTTGCGTTTTTATACAGGAGCAAAACAATACATTTACAGAGCAATTATATAACATGGCCCTGGGCAATGGTTACCATACCATAGAAGCTTACAGCAAAAACCTGAATCACATAAAAAAACGTTTACTTTTAGATAATTATAAATTAATAGAATATGGCAATTAGTCTTCAAAAGGGGCAGCGCGAAGCAATCGATGCTCCTAAATTTACTATAGGTTTAGGTTGGGATACCAACACTTCATCAACAGGCGCGGCGTTCGATTTGGATGCTTCTATCTTCATTATGGGCGATAATAAGAAATTAGTAGCTGATGAATTCTTTGTGTTTTACAACAACCTTAAATCTCCGGATGGTGCTGTTGAGCATACCGGCGATAACCTTACCGGCGCAGGCGATGGCGACGATGAGCAGATAAAAATAGACCTGTCTAAAATAGACAGCCGTGTAAGCGAAATTTGCGTTGTTGTTACTATACACGAGGCTGAAAACCGCCGCCAGAATTTTGGCCAGGTGCGTAATTCATTCATCCGTATTGCGGATGCAGGTACTGGTGCCGATATTTTAAAATACGAGCTGGAGGAAGATTTCTCAATAGAAACCGCCGTAGAGTTTGGCCGTATTTACAAACGCGATAACAAATGGAAATTTGAAGCAGTCGGCGCCGGCATGAAAGGTGGCCTGCAGGATTATCTGAATAAATATAATTAAGTTTTAAGTAGTATGTGATGAGTTTTGAGTTTGACAATACGGCTACTCAAAACTTATCACTTAATTCTTACAACTCAAAACTCATTACCCAAAACTCATAACTAAAAATGGCAATTAATCTTCAAAAAGGACAGCGTATCAGCCTCGAAAAAGCGGATGGTAACAAGCTGCAAAATATATGTGTAGGTATTAACTGGGGCGCTATCGAAAAGAAAGGTCTGTTCGGTTTCGGCAGTAGTAAAGAAGCGGTTGACCTCGATGCCAGCTGCGCTTTGTATGATGACCAAAAAAGGCTTTTAGAGGTAGTATACTTCGGTAACCTAAAATCTAAAGATCAATCGGTTCGCCACAGTGGTGACGATTTGACCGGCGATATGGGCGGCGATGACGGTTTGGACAATGAGGTGATTACCGTTGATTTTTCGCGCCTTAGCCCGGCCATTAATCACGTGGCTTTCGTGCTCAACAGCTTCCGCGGGCAGGATTTTGGTGCCATACCTTTCGCATCTATTCGGATTTATGAAGGTACGCCAAAGCGCGTAACAGAAATTTTTGCCAAGTATGATATTGCCAACGGTGAGGGCTTTAAAGGCCATGTAAGTATGGTGATGGGCGTGTTTTATAAAAAGAACGGCGAATGGAAATTCAACGCCATTGGCGAGCCAACAAAAGATCGCAAACTGGAAGAAACCGTAAAAACGGTTACACAAAATTATTTATAGCTGTAATCAGCATCAACAATAAGCAAAATGGAAACCAACCCAAGCAATACCGATTTGAATTTGAACATGCCGGATCTGAACCTGCCGCCACAAGCACAGCCAGGTACTACCGTGCCGGTAAAACTGGCTAAAGATGGTACGGTAGACCTGAGTACCATTACCCCGGCTGAGGAAACGAAGTTTAAGGAGATTGCTAAAACCATCGACCCTAAAGATGTAAACTCGATACTAAATTACGGTACCGACGTGCAAAACTCGATGGAGCGTTATAGTAATACGTTCCTTACATCGGTGCGTACGTACAACTCGGGCGAGGTGGGTACGCTGATAACCGACCTGCTTACCGAGCTGAACTACATTGATGTGGATGAACTAAATCAGAACGCGTTAACCAGGTTTATCAGTAGCATCCCTTTTCTCAAAAAGATGGTGATGGATACCAAAAAACTGTTTGCCAAATACGATACCGTGGTTAACAACATTGATAAGATTGTTAACAAGGTTAAAGCCGGCCGCGTAAACTCGCTTAAAGATAATGCCGCGCTGCAAACCATGTTCGATAGCAATGTTACCTACATTCACCAGATGGAGGAACTCATCATTTCGGGCCAGTTGAAGTATAACGAATTAAATGTGGAACTTGCCGTAATGGATGGCAACCCATCTGCCTACGAAGATTACCAAATTGCCGACCTGCGCGATTTTGTGAACCGCCTGGATAAACGTTTGGCCGATTTAAAAGTAGTGCGCTTTATTATGATGCAATCGCTGGCGCAGATCCGTGTGGTGCAGAACAATAATACCACCATTGCCGAGAAGGCACAATCGATAGTATCTACTACCATCCCGGTTTGGAAAAACCAACTCACTATTGCGGTTGCACTGAACAGGCAAAAGGAAAACGTGGAGATGCAGAAGAAAATATCGGACACTACAAACACCATTTTGCAAAAAAATGCCGAGTTGCTAAAGCAAAACAGCATAGAAGTTGCGAGGGAAAACGAAAAAACCGTAGTTTCGTTAGATACTTTAAAACGCACCACCGCTTCGCTCATAGAAACACTTACCGAGGTGAAGAGGATACATGACGAGGGCACGCAAAACCGCCGGGTACTGAACACCGAATTGCAGAATTTGGAATCGGAACTGAAGAAGAACGTGGCCAATGTGAGTTAAATTAAACTATGGATGAAAACAGGATAAATATTTTAAATGAATCTACCCGTACCATCAGCAAATTGCAGTTGCTTACGGTGTTTTTTAATAGCGATATCATTTATAAAATTTATCTGCGTACCCAAGTAATCCACCAGTTATTTGCTACCAACCCCGATCTGGATATTAATAAACTGGAGATGTTTCATCTCCAGTTTACCGTTACCTTAATAGACCTGCTTAAAAAGATAAAGAAAAACAACGAGAGCCGTGCCGACCTGCTGCTGGATGAAGTTCAGCTCAACAGTGAGCTGATAAATCAGATGGACGATACCATTTTCAGCGGGAACGATTTTAATAATGATAAGCAGCGGCAGGCGCTCAAAATGAGCCAGTCGCTCAAAAAACTTTTCGAAGTGCTGTCGCAGGACCTGGAGGATTACCCCTTCGCCAAAAATATCAACCTGTTTAGTTCGCGGTACGCGCCCGATTACTTTGCGGAGATACCTGTTGAATTGCTTGATGAATTATTGCGCTACAACCCGGCGGATCTTTACACCGATAAATACGCCACCATACAGCGTAAGCTGATGGGTAAGTTAAATAAGCATGGGTTTAAGGTTGAATTTTATACAGGCCTAAAAACCGGCGACATTACCATAGAGGTTTATAAAATTACCGAAATAGAGCAGTATTTTTTATATTCACCATCTAACAACATCTTTTTGTTTTGCGACATAGATAAAATTAGTAATACCGCTACCGGCAGTAAGCTCTCCAAAAAGGAACGGGTGATGCAGGAACTATTGGATAAGAACGTAAGGCTGCAAAGCAGTGCAGGCGTAATGAAAACACACCTGCCGGCAGAGGTGATAAGCCTGCTGGATGAAGATTATAAAAAAATTGCCGATGTTGATTTTATGCAACATATGAATAGCTTTGATGTGCAGGCCAACACCCTGAAAGCAATGCTTAATACCGACTTAATTTAAAAAGAAATATGGACATTTTACACACCCTGCTTGGCCCGGATATTAAAGCAGGATTACTCATTATACTGAACCTGATTGTTATCGAGAGCTTGCTTTCGGTAGATAATGCCGCGGTACTGGCCACCATGGTGATAGACCTTCCGCCTAAACAGCGCAGCAGGGCGCTTCGCTACGGTATCATCGGCGCATACGTACTGCGTGGTGTTTGCTTATTTATGGCGGCCTGGCTGGTGAAAATATGGTGGCTAAAGCCTTTAGGTGGCTTATACCTCATGTACCTGGCATTCGATTATTTTAAAGGCAAGCTGCAAGCTAAAGAAACTGGCGACGATGAAGGTGTAGATAAAGAAAAAAATTGGCTCTATAAATCAACAGTTGGTTTAATAGGCACTTTTTGGGCAACCGTTGCGTTGGTAGAGCTGATGGACCTTGCCTTCTCTATAGACAACGTATTTGCAGCTGTTGCCTTTACCGACCATGTGTTTTTAATCTACGTGGGCGTATTCATCGGTATCCTGGCCATGCGTTTTGTAGCGCAGGCTTTTGTAAAGCTGATGGAGAAATTTACCTTTTTAGAGACCGTTGCTTTTATAGTGATAGGGGTATTGGGTATCAAACTAACAGCGTCTTTATATATCCATTTCGACAAAGAAGCGCCATTCTCTAAATTTATGGATAGCGAAACCGCGGATATAGCTGTATCGGTATTCACGGTCGCCATCTTCCTTATCCCGGTGGTAACCTCTTTGCTGTTCAACTTTCCTAAAAAGCATACCATAGAACCCGAAGTTGCCGAGGCTGCTGAAGACGTTTTAGATAAAAGCTAAATACCGGTATGAATAAACTGATCGCATCTATCTTCGGTATAGGGTATGCAAAGGGTGGGGGCACGCTTGCTGCTATTGTAACCTGCCCGCTCATCTGGCTCATCTGGAAATGGGATATGCCGGGGGCATTACTCATTGTAACTATACTGATCACCCTTTTAGGCATTTATGTAGGCAACAAGGTGGAACCCGAATGGGGTAAGGACAGCTACCGCGTGGTGATAGACGAAGTATCGGGCATGTTGGTGACAATGTTGTTCATCCCAGCCAACCTTTACCTGCTTTTGGGTGGATTGTTGCTGTTTCGTTTTTTTGATATCTTAAAACCCCTTGGCATCCGTAAAATGGAAGCGCTGCCCGGCGGTACAGGTGTAATGATGGACGATGTATTGGCAGGCGTGTATGGCAACATCGTGCTGCAGTTGGTGGTGTTTTTCTTTAAATTTTAACTGTCGGTGGGTTACGCTCTTAGGTTGAGGTTGGTACTGCCCGGTAGGATGCAGGTTGAACTCAGAACCCGCACTATATACCGCTAATAGCCTTTATTAATTTATCAGTACTTCTGCCTTTATCATTGGTGAACTTGTTTTCTCAAAAAGCTCACTCAAAAATAGCCATAGCGCCGATTTTTGGCCGGAAGTTAATTGCGCCTCTGCAATTGCATCGAGTTTGTTTTGCTGCCCGCTTTTGGTAACGTATATCAAACACCATTTTAATACCCGGAACCTGCGCTGCTCATCCTTAAAATTGGCATTAATTTGCGCTTTAAGCTTATCAGCGTGTTTACTCTTAGCTTATCAATATCATCTGCTCCCGCAGGCTATGGTACTATAAGATGTTACTTATACTATAACTAACTCGATGCACTGCCTAACGGTAAAATTTTTGGATATGGCGCCATATGAAATGCTTCTGCCGGTTTTGTATTCTTCGGCAACCATTTGTAATTTGTTTTCAAGTTTTCTGCACAATTCACCATCATCATCATACCCCATAGCATGTAGGGGAGTTTCAGTTAATAAATTATAAGCCTTTGTGGCCGGTTTGCCACAAATGGTGAGTATATCGTGCTTAATTTGATTACTAATGTATACAATATCCATTTTACCAATTTAACGAATGCTTTTATACGTAAAGATAAAAATTAAGTTAGCAAAATATTTACGCGTTTTTCTCCCTGGTTTGCACTTTTTTTATTTCTGGTTAATCAATCGATTGCAGATTGCATAATAAAACATCAAATTTATTAAAATTGATGTTTTATTAATTAATACTTACAAAATAAGCGATTGCTAATTTTACCCGATTTTAAAAACACGTATAAGTACGCGGTTTTAAAAATGGATCTCAAACAGGCCGAATTTGATGGCAAAAAGCACTAACCCAGCCGTATTCCTGCAGTTGGTTTTGATGATGAGGTTATTGCGGTGACCCTCTACCGTGCGTACACTTAAATAAAGTTGATCTGCTATTTCGGCGTTATTAAACTCTTTACAAATAAGTTCGAGCACCTGTTTTTCGCGCCGGGTTAGCGCTATTTGCAAACCACTTAATATGGTCTGCGAGTTGTTTTTGTGGTTCGCGCTGTTGCGGATAGCGTTAAGCGCGTCGTTATTAAAATAAAAACCTGTTTTATGTACGGTATTGATAGCTAATATCAATTCATCTTTATCGCAGTTTTTCGCCAGGTACGATGCCGCCCCGGCGTTTATCATTTTGGTGATAAGGGCCTCGTTCACATGCACCGATAGGATGATCACTTTTATATCGGGATATTGCTCATGCAGCGCTTTGTTTAGTTCAATGCCGTTCATGCCTGGCATATCCATATCTATTACGGCTACATTAACCTGGGCCGGGGTTGTTTTCAGGATATTCAGAAATTCCTGTCCTCCGGGGCTATCGGTAACAAGCGTAAATTCTTCTACCGAATTAATAAGCAGCGCCAAACTCTGGCGGAATAAATTTTGATCATCTACAATTGCAACACCTATCTTTTCCATTGTTCTGGTATAGCTTATTAAATTACAGGGTAATTTATCTGGATATGAAAGCCCTCTCCCGGTTTCGTTGTAATATCGCAAGTGGCGTTTATATTAAGCAGGCGGCTCTCAATATTCTGCATCCCCATGCCCTTTTTTAACTGGCTGGTTGAGCCGGAAAGGCCCTTACCGTTGTCTTTGTAAGCAATTATCAATTTGCCCGGCGTACTGTTAAATTGTATATCGGCTTTACTTGCGCCCGAGTGTTTTATAGTGTTATTCATCAATTCTTCCAGTACACGATACAGGGCGGTGGCGTTGGCCAGCGGAAGGCTTTCTAACACTGCATCGGCGTCATTTATTACAGTTACCGTTAACTTTCCCGATTGGTTGATGATATCGCTATGCTCATTGATAGCCGCAGCCAGGCCATAGTAGCCCAGGGTAGCCGGGGAAAGGTTATGCGATATATGGCGCACATCTTTCACAATTTTATCGATAGTTAGCTTGCTCGATTTTACGAAATTAAGATACTGCTGATCTTTATCATCAGCGGGTTTAAACATTTCTATCAGTAGTCTTAAGCCAGATAGAGTGGTACCTACATCATCGTGCAGATCCTGCCCTATACGTTTACGCTCCGCCTCTTGTGATTGGATAACCGCGCCCAGCAAATCTTTCTGATGCACAATTTCGGCCGCCTGAAATTGTTGGCGCTGCCGGAGCAGCCTGTTTTGATTACGGATAGAAAATAGAATGAACGATACCACCAAAATGAGGGCACCGCACATGCCTAATATCATCTGGACATAGATGTTGTCTGTTGTGGCTTGCATTTATAAAATCCTATAGCAAATAAAACATATTCAATAATTAAAATAGTAGCGCTTGCGCACCATATAATACTTGTCATGATACCGGGCTTGGTTACCATGTTAAAAAAGATAAACATACCTAACGAACTGGCGTAATAAAGCAGTATGCCGGCAACTATCCAGTTGCTGCTATTGTCGGCCCATTTGCTGTCTAAATCCATATTGTTATTAGCGAAGAACAGCATGGAACAAGCGATAAGAATAATAGCATCTAACGACCGGGCGTAGCCATCCATTTGATTAGCATTTTGTATAAAGAGCGTGTTTAACAGGCAGAACACCGCGAAAGCCGCAGAAATACCATACATGATATACCTTATGCCTTTGCTATAATATTCAGCAAAAAAGGCCATGAGAAAAGCAAACTCAAACGGAGTATAAATATGAAATATCCATAATGTGGGCAAGTGGTAAACCCGGGCCTGCACGTTACTAATAGCGTTCATAATGGCAGAAAAAATAATAAAGGCTAAAATTATTTTGAACGCCCGGGGCAAATTCCGGTAGTTAATAAATGCGTAAGTGATGGGGATTAAAACGGAAAGGGAAGTGATGAAGGTTGTGTAAATAAGAAACAACATTTTTTTAGATGTTTATAAGCCTTAAAGATATTAAAGCTTATAAACATCCGAAGGGTAAATTAAAATTAACTCTCTAAAGTGGGGCCGCCGCCGGTTGGGCAAAAAGGTGGGCAAGAGTTTACCAGGTCAACTGTGGCGCTTTTGTCCTCGCCTCCGTTTTCGCCGGGTATGGTATGCACCTCTTCGCCGTTAATAACCGGCACCAAAATCAATTTGGCGGTTAACGGGTCGGTTTCGTCTTCAAGGCCGATGTATGCTCTTACGGCTTCGGCGTTCGCACTGGCGGTAAGCAACGTTTGAATGGAAACAATAGGAATTAAGAAAGATCTGCCCACAAAAACTTGTTCAGAACTTGCAAGATAGGTGCGCCAGTTTGCTGCCCATGCTTTGGCTGTTGCTAAAGGAATGGTGCCATCCACGCTTTCATTTGAATTGGTTGAGTTACTCATGATAATTAGTTTAAAGTTAATATTAAGGGATAGATTAATTTTTGCGCGGCCATCAGTTACATAATTATACCCGATAGCAATGCGCCTTTATCGGCCTTTGTCGTTTGTAAATATATACTTCCTGTGGATATTGCTCATGAAATTTATCTGAATAGTGAGCGGGTTTGCACCTTAAATGTGCAATGAACAAAATGAATAAAAGCGGAAGATATGAGCTGATAAGCACCAAAGTGCTGACAGCCATGGGCTATATCACCGGAGTGTTATGAGTAAGGCATAGCGTTTGCGCCTAAATGTATCCTAAGCTTTAACTGGACTATGGCATTTATATTTATTGGCCTATGTAATTAACGGCTAAAGTGTTAAAATTTGAAACGTCAATTTTAACCATTAAAGCTATAGTATGTCAAGCCCTGAAGTCACTTACCAACGCGAAGATACATTGGATCCCGAAGAATTTGTTGATGTATTAAATCGCAGCACACTTGCCGAGCGCCGCCCAGTGGATGATATGGACAGGATTAATTTGATGTGCCAAAACGCCAACCTGTTTGTTACCGCCCGTATAGATGGCAAACTGGTAGGTATCGCCCGTTCTTTAAGCGATTTTGCTTTTTGTACCTACATGTCAGATCTGGCAGTTGACCAGGCTTATCAGCGCATGGGCATTGGTATCCGCTTAATAAAAGAAACCAAAAGGCATACCCCAAAGGCCAAGCTGATATTACTTGCCGCCCCTGCTGCTGTAGATTATTACCCAAAAACAGGCATGACTCGCTTTACGCATAGCTTTTTGCTGGATAATATTGATGATTTGAAAGTTTAAAGCACAAAACCATTAAAATGCCTGCACCCGAAGTTACCTACCAGCGCGAAGAAGCGCTGGATCCCGCAGAATATATTGATGTAATGGAACGCAGCACCCTAAGCGAACGCCGCCCCATTAACGATAGGCCCCGCATTGAGGCAATGTGCCGGCATGCGAACCTATTTGTAACAGCCCGACTTGATGGCAAACTGGTGGGCATAGCGCGCAGCTTTACCGATTTTGTTTTTTGCACCTACCTGTCCTGTCTCGCGGTAGACCAGGCACACCAGCGTCAGGGTATCGGTATCCGCCTGATAAAAGAAACAAAAAGGCATACACCAGCCGCCGAACTGATACTTCTGGCTGCTCCCGCCGCCGAAGGTTATTATCCAAAAACAGGAATGACCCGCTTTACCCACACCTTTTTACTGGACAATATTGATGATTTGAAAGTTTAGCATTGCATAGGCTTCATTAGGCACATATTATTTTCAATCGGCGAAAAAAATAGATAAATTCAAACGCCTGTTATAAATAGTGTTTTTGATCAGAAAGGCTTGTTTGGATAATGCAGCCAGGCAATACAAAAATTATAACCGCCATGAAATATTTTTCCTTCACTATTCTTTGCTTGTGCCTTTCGGTTTCTTTATTTGCCCAAAAAAAGGGGGAACTGGATTACACCATAGCGCCCTGGTTTAATAATAAAAAAGCGGCGGTTAGTTTAACTTTCGACGATGGTATCCCCGGTCAATACGCCGTTGCTGTGCCTTTGTTGGATAAATACGGCTTTAAGGGCACGTTTTTTATGTCGGTTTCAATTGTAAATAGCCAGCATATCAGCTGGGCAACCGTTAACAAAGCCGCTTTGGACGGGCACGAGATTGCCAATCATGCCTTAACTCATCCGCATTTTATCAAAATAGGTTTAGACACTATTGCCTGGGAGTCGGCCGAATCTACTAAGCAGATGGACGTGCTGGTGCCCTCGCAAAAAATGATAACGCATGCTTACCCATTTGGCGAGGGTGGTGGTAACACCGAGAAGGACAGGGCCATCCGTAAAACCGTTGCGCCGTATTTTATCGGCGCACGTGCTACGCAGAATAAACCCTACCCGTACAATACGTATGATTTCGCTAAAACCAACGACGATTACTATAATGTGAACAGCCAGATGATAGCTGATTCGGCATCTATGGCAAACTTCGGGAAATATATAGATGAAACCATTGCTGTCGGCGGCTGGTTCTGCCCAACCTATCATGGCATAGAGGATGGCTGGATAATTACGCCGGGAAAAATTTTCGCGCAGCATTTGATAGAACTGGAGAAGCGTAAGGATTCCGTTTGGATAGCGCCCTTTAAAAACGTGATCCAATATCATAAAGAACGTAACTCGGCTAATCTTAAATTAATTTCGAGGGAGAACCGAACCTGGAAATTAAGCCTTACCGATACACTGAGCAACCGACAAAATTGGGACCAGCCGCTTACCATTAACCTCAATACAAATGGCGCTGTTATTAAAGGCATTAGCCAAAAACGTAAAAAACTGCCCTTTAAGCAAAACGGGCAGTTTTTTACGTTTAATGCACTGCCGGGGAAAGACAATATCGAAGTGCAATTTGCCCCTAATGCAATTCGGTAATCCCTTAAATGCCTTTCCTGCAAATGGAATATCGCAATTACCCTTGCGCTTTTTATCCCCTCGTAACCATGACAGTGCATGACGGTTGTTGCTAACATTTTTTTTACATTGGCAACACCATATATAAACTTCTATTTCATGTAAAAATCAAATAAACATGCTCAATGCGTTTGTAACGCACACGGATAAATGCTACCTTTTGTCGCCCATTCATAAACCTCCGGCGGATGTTTGCACCCCGCTTTTTATCGTATAAAAATGAGAAGAATTTTTACCCTCGTTATCGTCTTTACGTTGGTTGCCACCTTTGCGCAGGCCCAAATTTCTGTAAACAAAATACTTTGCGAAAACCGCACCAACCCCATGGGGCTTGATAACACGCAGCCGCGTTTTACCTGGGAACTGGCATCTGCCGGGCATAATGTAAGCCAAACAGCCTACCAGGTAAGGGTAAGTACTTATCCCGATTTTAGAAAGCCTATCTGGAACTCGGGCAAGGTAGTGTCAGATTCATCTGTACATATTGCCTACAAGGGCACGGCGCTGACTTCGCATACAAAGTATTACTGGCAGGTAAAGGTTTGGGATAACAGTAAAAAGGCTTCGGCATGGAGCGAAACCGGCTATTGGATCTCCTCTCTTTTCAATACAACCGAATGGCAGGCAAAATGGATCGGTCCGGGTTTTAAGGAAGATAGTTTGCGGGCTTCGCCTATGTTCAGGAAAGTCTTTAGCTCTACAAAAAAGGTGAGTTCGGCAATTGCCTACATCACTGCGCACGGCTTGTACGAGGCCCAAATAAACGGGCACCGCGTTGGCGATGCCTACCTCACCCCGGGCTGGACAAGCTACGGCAAACGCCTGCAATACCAGGCTTATGATGTTACCGACCTGTTGGCCACAGGCAATAATGTTGTAGGGGTTACCCTCGGCAGCGGGTGGTACCGTGGATTAATAGGCTTTAGCAACAACCAAAATTTTTATGGAAAAGACGTTGCACTGCTATTTCAGCTGCATGTAACGTATACGGACGGTACTTCGGCAGTTATAAGCTCTGATGGGAGCTGGAAATCGTCTACAGGCGAGATCACCTACGCGGAAATTTATAACGGCGAAACCATTGATGCCCGTAAAATTAAAAAAGGCTGGGCGCTTAACGGCTATAACGATGCCGGTTGGAACAGTGCCCAGGTGATGGACTATGGCTTTAAAAATCTGCTGGCTACCTATAACGAGCCTGTTCGTAAGCACGAAACGTTTAAAACCCTGCGGGTGCTGAAAACGAAAAAGAACGAGCACCTGGTAGATTTTGGACAAAACCTGGTGGGTTGGGTGAAAATAAGGCTGAAAGGCAAAAAAGGGCAAAAGGTAACCATTTCTCACGCCGAAGTTTTGGATAAGGACGGCGATTTTTATACCGAGAATTTGCGTGCGGCCAAAGCGCAGGATACTTATATTTTAAGTGGCGAAGGAGTAGAGCTATTTGAACCGCACTTTACTTTCCATGGCTTTCAGTTTATTAAGGTAGAGGGGTACAACAACGACCTGAATCCCGACGATTTTACCGCGGTTGCTTTGTACTCAGACATGAACCCAACGGGCTCTTTCAGTTCATCAAACGCGCTGGTGAACCAATTACAGCACAACATCCAATGGGGGCAAAAAGGAAACTTTTTGGATGTGCCGACCGATTGCCCGCAGCGTGATGAGCGCTTGGGCTGGACGGGCGACGCGCAGGTATTCTCGCGTACTGCATCGTTTAATATGAATGTAGACAACTTCTTCGCTAAATGGCTGAAGGATATAACCGCCGACCAAACTGAAAAGGGCGCGGTACCATTTGTAATTCCGAATGTTTTGGGCAAAGGTGCAGCAGGCAGTGCAGGTTGGGGCGAGGCCGCTACCGTAATCCCCTGGAATATGTATGTAGCCTACGGCGATAAACAGGTGCTGAAAGATCAGTATGGCAGCATGAAAGCCTGGGTTGACTATATGAAGAGCCAGACTAAAGATGATCTGTGGAACACCGGTTTCCACTTTGGCGACTGGTTGTTTTACAGTGTGAACGACGATACGGACGGCACATCCGCCGTAACCGATAAATACCTGATAGCGCAATGCTTTTACGCCTACTCTACACAACTGCTTATAAATGCGGCGCAGGTGTTAGGTAAAACCGATGATTACGAAGCTTACGGGAAAAACCTAAAGCGCATAAAAGATGCATTTGTGCGGGAGTATGTAACCAGCAATGGCCGTATGGTATCTGGTACGCAAACCGCCTACGTGCTTGCGCTTAATTTTGATATGCTCCCTGTAGATCTGCGCCCTCAGGCGGCATCAAGGCTGGTAGACAACATTACAAAGTATAACAACCACCTTACCACCGGCTTTTTGGGTACGCCATACCTTTGCCATGTACTTAGCGAATTTGGCTATACCGATGAGGCTTATAAACTACTATTGCAGGACACCTACCCAAGCTGGCTATATCCTGTAAAAATGGGCGCTACCACTATTTGGGAGCGCTGGGACGGTATCAAACCCGATAAAACCTTCGAAACGCCGACGATGAACTCGTTTAACCATTATTCCTACGGCGCCATTGGCGATTGGATGTACCGCGTGATGGTTGGGTTGGATACCTATAACGATGGCCCGGGCTATAAGCATATAAAAATAATGCCTCACCCCGGTGGCGGCTTTACCAATGCATCGGCAAGTTTGCAAACTTACTACGGTACGGTGAGCTCGGCATGGGCTATAGGCGGCGATCAGCTTAATTTTGACATAGAGATCCCGGTTAACACTACAGCGTCGGTATTTATCCCGGCAAAAGATGCCGCGAGTGTGATGGATGGTGGCAAACCGCTAAAAAATGGCAAGCCTTACCAGCCGGCAAAAAGTAAAGAAAATTACATTATGGTAGAGCTTGGCTCGGGTAAGTACCATTATACGGTAACTAATTGAGATTAAAATGAGGTGCAATGATATGATCCAGTAATTGGTAAATAGGCAACTATTAATCTGTTTATTGATTACACGGAAAATCTACAAGGTGTTTATCACCTGCGTTATATCTGCGGACAGGTGACCATTCTCTACGCCTGATGTCCATTTGGTATTTAACTAAATCAATTTTAGGCCTTTTGTCACCACTCTTTGCTCCTTAATCTTCAAAATTAAGGATTCCATTCTTTCCCTGACACCACTGTAAGAGGGACATTAAAGCTGCCATTCCTTACTTGTAAAGTATCAATTGCCGTCGATCCTTGCGTTCTTTTTGAATCGAATTCAAAACGCCCTCTCATGTGCGTTTTGTTTATTTCTAATATCTCCACAAATCCATTAAAAGATTGAGTAGTGAAACTCTCGTTTGCGATACCTTTCTTCACCCAACCAAAAACTATCGCTGCAGCTCCATCATAGGGTATAAATGGGCTGGTATTGTCAAAAAAATATTTCCCATTTTTAGGATAATGCCTACTGGTAATATCTATCTTATATTGGATACTGTCGAGTAATTTCTCGGACTGAGAGAAAATATTTGTGACATGGTAATTTAAGGTATTATCATAGTCCATTTGAAACCAAGCGCCGTCTTTATCAGCGCTCCAGTCCATTCCGTTGATTTGGGCTTTCATGTAATAATCAGGGCTATCAATAGATTTTTTACTACACGAAATTAAAACTATGATACACCCGATAACTGACAATAAGAATAAAGGGTTGAGTTTTTTTTTTGACACTGTTTGAGTTTTTTTTGCCCTAAAATAATATTATAATTCATATTTCGATTCAAGGCTTTAATTGTTTAAATGTTTTTGGTAGATACTAAAAGTAAAACTTTTTACCTACTAATACAAATCCGCGCGCGGTCGGGCGTCTTCCCCTGACTGAAAACGTTGTCATCGTCCACTCTGACGAGTTTTAATAAGTAACCTCTAACAAGCTTTGCGGATCGGCGTTATCATATCCAACCATGTGTCCAGTCCTGTAGATCCAGCTAATGCCGGTTTCTTTTCGGCTGTGGTCGGTGTAATCAGGATGAGCGATAATGATTTTTTGTCTTAATGAACCCTCATTGATTCTATATTAAATCTAACGGATTATCTCAACTAACGCTTCATCCCAGCCGGAATTGAAACGGGAAGCAGTATGTGGGGGCTGAGTTTAGGTGAGGCCCTCAACCGTTATTAGACGGCGCGGCCCGCTTCAAACAGATGGGGCTGCCGTGATTTATTTACTACTTTGATGCCAGATGTTTTTAAAATATGTTGGTCTGCGGTTAACATCAACGACTGGCTTGCCAGCATTAATAAGCCGAATAATTTAAATTAGGCGTTATGTACTATACGATTACAATTGCTTTGTAAATACAAACCCCACCACACCTTCGCTGTAAGTAGGCATGATCAGCGTTTCCTTATTGGATTTATTATCGTGGAATAATTTGTTCCTGAACAACGGGTAAATAGCGTAAGCCGCTTTGGTAGATATTATGCCAAAACCTGCGCCGGCCACAATATCGCTAAACCAATGTTTGTGGTTATAAACCCTCAGTACCGCCGTTGCCGATGCGCAGGTGTAACCCAAAACGCCATACCAGGGCGATTTTTCGCCATATTCCTGCGCTATAAACTCGGCAGCCACAAAGGCACTGCCGGCGTGGCCGGATGGGAACGAAAGCCTATCGGCACCGTTTGGTCTAAGACGGCCGGAGGACTTCTTCAAACCGTAGGTAACCAAACCAAAAATACCTTCAGACATCCCCAATAATATCGAACGGTCAATAAACGTGTTTTTCCCATGCACTCCCGCGAAATTTAAGCCATACACCAAAGCGATAGGGGTATACTGCAAATAGTTCTCAATTGGGAAAAGGTTGCCGGGGTGGTCTTTCTGAGCTTCTCTATCTATAGTAAAATCGAGATTACGGATAGCCTTCACATTAAATGATAGCGCCCCGTAAGTAATAAAAACTGTAGGCGGTATAAATGATTGCCAGGTAGTGCGCAGATGCTTTACGGTATCCGGCAGCGCCAGCAAGTTGGCCGAATCTTTTTTTAACGAGTCTTTTGTACTAACCTTGATCTGTGCGTTAACACTTAACGATACAATGCTCAGGAGTATGATGATGATCTTTTTCAAAGAGGGTATATACTGGAAATTAAAAATGTTGCTAATTAGAAAAACAATCTGTAGAAACTCTGTATGCTGCTACATATTAAACAAAATGACATAGATATTAACAATTTGTTTTAGTTAGCTTAATATTGAGAATGGTTTTAAATAAGCAAATTTAATCCCGCTTACACTATTGCCCGGCTAAACTGATGTTTATGATGGCGACTATTTAGACTTGTAAACATGCATATTTTCAGCACACGATAAAGGATAAATGCCCGCGAGCGGGAGTCCAAAATAAACTTTTACTAAACAATCCTCTGTTCTTGTAGTTATCTATAAGTTAATAAACTTTAAAAAGTGTTGCTATGCGATAAACCATTACTCATTAATCAATCAATAAAAAACAGAAAATCTAAAACAGGAACAACATGAAAAGATCCATTTTTTTAGCAGCAGGCTTATTATTATTGAATTTGACGGCCAGCCGCGTATTTTCACAAACCACACAGGACACCACAAAAAAAACCACGCAGGATACCACTAAAGCAGCAGCCCCTGCTGTAGAAGGCGCGAGCGACGTAGTGGGCGCTTTGGCAAGTAATGCAGATTACAGTACCGCCTTAACCGCCGTAAAGGCAGCCAAGCTCGATTCAGTTTTAAAAGTAGGTGGCCCTTACACCATATTTGCACCACACAACAACGCTTTCAACGCCCTGCCCGCCGGTAAACTGGACAGCTTGCTTAAAGATCCCGTTAAACTTGGTGCCTTGTTAAAAGGCCATGTAGTTATGGGTAAATATGGTAAGAAAGAGATCATAGCCGCGTTAAAAGCAGGGAAAGGTAAAGCAGCCGTGACCACCTTAGACGGGCAAACGCTTACGCTATCGTTAGCTGGTAGTAAATTGCAGATAACCAATGCCGCCGGCAGTTCTGCCCAGGTTACCTTGTTTGACCTTGTTGGCGCTAACGGAATTGTTAATGGTATTAATGGCATCCTGATGCCTAAATAATCGCAATATGTTATATATGCAAAACCCGGCCAAAAGCCGGGTTTTGTGTTTTAAAAGCCTCGGTTAATGCTTTACATTTGGCACTAACAAATTCATACTATGCAAGAACCCAACGCCGCTTACTGGATAGAACAGTTATCGCTTTTGCCGCATCCCGAAGGTGGCTTTTATAAAGAAGTGTTCCGTTCAGCGCAACAGGTGAACAGGCTGGGTACCAGTACGCTCTTACAAGCCTGCACTTCCATTTATTACTTATTGGAGGGGGAAGATTATTCGGGGTTTCATAAAATTTCCTCCGACGAGATCTGGTATTTCCATAAAGGCGCACCGCTTATTGTGCATATAATAACCGCCGAAGGAGAACACCGTCCGCTGCAACTGTCAAACCAACCGGGTGGTAACTTATCTTTAGTTGTACCTGCAGGTTTGTGGTTTGCTGCAGAGGTGCCTGCTAAAAGGGACTATACACTGGTTAGCTGCGCCGTAGCGCCTGGCTTTGAATTCAGCGAATTTGAAATGGCGAAAAAGGAAGAATTGCTGAAAAACTATCCCGGCAATGATGAGTTGTTTGATCGCTTGTGCAGGCCTTAAATCTGTACGTTTTTTCGCATCTGCACATCAATCATCTTGTCCTGCCATCTGCTAAAAAATACCACCATGCAAATGGCACCGATGGTAGCAAAAAGCATATCGCTTTGAGTATCCCATATATCGCCCTGGGTGCCTAAAAAAGAATCGCCACTGGAGCCGGATGTCACCGATACAAACCACTCTATAAACTCATAGGTTACGCTGATGCTCATACAAACGCATACGGTTAAGAATGCCACCCAGCCTTTTTTGAGGATAACACCGCAACGGATGAATAACTCACGCGCTATAATAGCCGGTACAAAGCCTTGGGTAAAATGCCCTACTTTATCGTAATTATTGCGTGCCTGGTGGAAGGTGTCGCGGATCCAGTTGAAGGCCGGTACTTCGGCGTAAGTGTAATGCCCGCCAATAAACAAAATATAGCAATGCAGCAATATCATCACATAAGTTAAAAACGTGAACTGGAAGCGCTTGTAGGTTAGCATCAACACTATAAAACCAATTATGGCCGGGAAAACTTCCAGTATCCAGGTAAAATAATCGTGCGGGTTAATAGCCGATAGGATGAGACCGGCAAAAAATAGTATAATTAAAACTACATGCTTATTCATCCCGTAAGGTATAAAGAAAAAGCAAAAGTTTCTGGCGACGCTGCTTACAAAACGAGTTATTCTTTATCCTCCACAAAATTTACAGGCTGGCTTTCGTCAAAGGCTACGTAAACGCGTCTCCAGGGGTCGTCACCCTTCATTTTCCAGCGGTGGGCGGTTCCGGCAGTATCCATTGCTACTAATATTTCGCCGGGGTTTAACGTGAATTTTTCGCCGGGGAAGGTTTCAAATTCCAGTGTGCCCAGCAGGTTTATTACATACTGGCAGGCGGGTGCGTTATGCCAATCGTAAAACGAATGCGGCGGCGATTCCTGGAAGCGGATAGTAGCCGCCTGGTTAATTATTCCCTCGTTTACCGTTCCTGTTATAATATGTGAGTGTCCGTCTTCGCCGGTGTATAATTTGTAGGCTTTTAGCATGGGTTAATATAAACTGAGTGCCAAGCTAAAAATAAATGGCGGCATCGTAAAAAAGATCCTCACAAAGCCCCGATCATAATGATGGCGGTTATCTCTTATTTCGCCGGGTAACTGTATCGCGATTTTTTAAAAAAGATAATAAACAGGTACAAGAGGTAATTTTCGGGTATAAAGTTGTAGCTAACAATGAGTAGTTTTGTTTTGCTGTTAAAAACCAATTATAGCCAATTTAATGAAGAGAGTTTTATTGCTCAACTGCGTTTGCTTACTCGTTGCCGGTATTTTACTGTCGGGTACATACGCTTTTGGGCAGCAGTCTGTACAGTACTTAGGCATCGAACAGGGGCTCTCTAACAACGCCGTTACCAGTATTTATAAAGATCACCACGGTTTTGTTTGGATAGGCACCTATGATGGGCTTAACAAATATGACGGCAGTACCGTGAAAATTTTCAGGAATGTTTGGGAAGACGTGGGTTCGTTGAACGATAATCACGTTAACCGCCTGGCCGGCTCCGGAAACCATATTTTCGCGGGTACGCTAAAGGGCCTGGTTTACTTTGATTACGCCGATTCGCGCTTTCACCCGGTTTATTTTAAAGGCTCCGGAAGCACGGCCGTACAGAAAATAGCCAACAACATTACCGCTCTGCAAACTGATAATAAGGGGAATGTTTATGCCGGTACCGATTACGCCGGACTTTTTATTTGCCGTGCCGGCGATTCCATTAGTAAACAGATCCCACTGCCAAACGGCGATAAAACCTATAGTGTACAAGCCTTTTCTATTGATGATGCAAACTATATTTGGGTGTTTATACGCAACATAGGGCTGTGTAAGCTTAACAAGCAAAACAGTAAAATTGAAATAGTAAGCCAGGGCATTCAATATGCCAACTGTATTTTAACAGACGCCAGGCACCAGGTTTGGATAGGTACCGACAACGGCCTGTTTGCCTATAATTTAACAAGTAGATCACTCTCGAAAGTTACCGCGGCTAAGCTAAATAACGAAAATATTGTTGATATCAAATTTTCCAGATCGGGGGAGTTGTGGTTGGGGACAAACGGTGGAGGCGTAAATGTTTTAGATACGGCCAGCCACGCTGTTAGGTATATTGTTAGCGGCGCGGGCGATAATAACAACCTGCACAGCGATGCTATCAGTATGGTGTACCAGGATAACGAGCAGCGCATGTGGATTGCCACGCTTAGGGGAGGCGTGAGTTTTTTAGATAGCAGACGCAACCAGTTTAAACTGATCACGCATAATCCCTTCAATAAAAACAGCGTAGTTAATAACTTTATCATATCATTTTGCGAGGATTACTTGCATAACCTTTGGATAGGTACCGATGGAGGCGGATTAAGTTACTGGAACCGGAAAACCAACCAATTCACCAACTATGTACACAACTCAGATGCCGCGTCCCTGCGCAGTAATTTTGTGGTGAGCCTGGTACAGGATAAGAAAAAACAGCTTTGGGCGGCCATGTTTAGCGGCGGTATTGACAGGTTCGACGCGCAAACACAAAGATTTATTCATTACGATTGCTATAATAGTACCACCAAAGCCGTTGATAAAAACTTGTGGAAGCTTTACCTGGATAGCCACAATAATTTATGGGCCGGTACCACGCGCGGCGGTACGCTTTATAAATATAACCGAAAGGCCGATAAATTTGAAGTGTTTGACAATCAGCTAACTAATATCCACTCCATTTTTGAAGACCGCGCGGGTACGCTTTGGGCTGGCGATTATTCGCGACTGATAAAAATAGACACCGCAAACAAGCGACACCAATTTATTACGGTAAAAAACGCCGTCAGATCCATCACCGAGGACAACGAACGTAACTTGTGGGTGGGTACCGAGGGCGGAGGACTGTTACGATATAACATTGCGGCTAAAACTCTAAAGCGCTTTACGCGATCGGATGGTTTGCCCAGCAATTCGCTGCTGAATGTTGTTGTAGACGGCAGCGGGAAGTTATGGGCGAGCACTTACAATGGCCTAACAGAGTATAATGCTAAAAACAACACCTTTAAGAATTTCTACGCTTCAGACGGACTGCAAAGCAACCAATTTAACTTTAATGCCGCGGTAAGGTTAAGCTCCGGCGAATTGGCATTCGGCGGCATCAACGGCTTTAATATATTTTACCCGGATAGCATAAGCCTGGCCCTGCACCATCCCGAGTTAAAGTTTACCGGGCTGCAGATCAATAATAAACCGATAGATGGGAATGTAAATTATACCGATGGTAATGCCGTGGTGGACCTTAAACAAATTACGGTGCCGTATAACGAAGCCACGCTGGCCATTGACTATACCGCGCCCGAGTATTCTTTTCCTGATAAGCTGAATTATGCCTATTACCTGGAGAACTGGGATCATGGCTGGAACTACGTTGGCAAAATAAAAACAGCTTATTACAGCCGCTTAAACGAGGGCAAATACATATTGAGGGTAAAGGCTACCAACAGCGCCGGCGAATGGAACGGCAGGCAACTAACCCTGCAGATTACCGTTTTGCCCCCCTGGTTCCGTACCTGGTGGGCATACCTCCTTTACATTTCGGCATTATCTGCCGTTATTTATTGGTTTTGGTTGTACCGAATCAGGCAAACCAAACTAAAATACGAGGTAGAGATAGCCAATTTGAAGGTAGAGCGCGAAAAAGAATTGAACGAAAAGAAGCTATCCTTTTTTACTAATATCTCGCACGAGTTCCGTACGCCGCTTACGCTTATTATTAATCCGATAAAGGATCTATTGCAGAGCGATGGCAACAAACACAGCGATGAATTGAACACCATTTACCGCAACGCACGCCGTTTGTTGGGCCTGGTAGATCATCTGCTGCTTTTTAGAAAAACAGAAAGCGAGAATGACAGCCTTAACGTGGTAAACCTAAACTTTGCCAAACTATGCAACGATGTATACGCTTGCTTTTTGCACCAGGCAAAAATTAAAAGCATTAAATACAGTTATCATTCAAACGTTCAGGAGATTATTATAGCGGCAGATAGGGAGAAGATAGAGATCGCCATATTTAACCTCATCTCCAACGCCATAAAATTCACATCCATAGGCGGCGAGATAGATATCACCTTAGAGGAAAAAGATAAAAGTGTTATTTTAAAGGTGGAGGATAATGGCTGCGGTATAGCCCCGGGTATTGGCGAAAAGCTGTTTGATAAATTTTACCAGATAAAAGATAACACCTCGCTTAAAACCGGTTTTGGCATCGGGCTTTATTTATCCAAAAGCTTTATCAATAGCCACGATGGTACCATCTCTTACACGGGTAACAACCGTAATGGCACCACTTTTACAGTTAGCTTGCCAAAAAAACGCCTGCAGGAGTCAAACCCTCAACCGGAAAGCATCGAACCCGGCCAGCATTTAATTGACGAACTGATAACCGGCGACGCCGTACATGAAAGGCCGGCCGAAGAAGAAGTTGCTAATTTTGAACTGTTGATATCAGACAGGCAATCCATCCTTATTATTGACGATAACGAGCAATTGCGAGACTATATCCGCAAGATATTTAAGGAGCATTATAAAACCTTTGAGGCGAAAAGCGCCGAAGAAGGCCTGGAAATGATCAAAAAACACCTGCCCGATCTCGTTGTCAGCGATATTTCCATGGGTGCCCTTTCGGGTATAGATATGTGCCGCATTATAAAACAAGACTCATCGCTTAGCCACATCCCGGTTATATTGCTTACCGGCGATGGCAACCCCGAAGTTAAACTGAAAGGGATAGAGGTAGGGGCGATTGATTTTGTAACCAAGCCGTTTGAAAAAGACCTGCTTGTGGCACGTGTGCAGGGTATATTAAAGGACCGGCGCGAGCTGCAGAATTATTTTTATAACGAAGTAACGCTTAAATCTACCACGCGCAACATCTCCGAAGATCATAAAGAGTTTTTATATAAGTGCATAACCATTATCGAAAATTACCTGATGGAACCGAATTTCGACGTAAAAACCATCGCCGATGAAATGGGGATGAGCTACTCGAGCCTGTTTAAAAAAATAAAATCCATCAGCGGGCAGTCGGTAAATAATTTTGTGCGGTTTGTGCGCCTGCGCAAAGCCGCTGAGATGATGATCAATACCAATTGTAACGTTAACGAGGCCGCGTTTAACACCGGTTTTAATGATATTAAGTATTTCAGAGAACAGTTTATCAAGATGTTTGGTGTTAAGCCATCAGAGTTTATTAAACAGCACCGTCAGGCCTTCAATAAAAACTATTCTGTAGAGCAAACATTTCGCTAAAGAAAACTGCCAATTTGGTATTAAATGTATAGAAAACACTTAATTATCAATTTTACCCCCCTTAATTTTACAGTTTTACCCCTCTCTTCTTAAAAAGAAATACCCTTATTTCGTCTTAACCAATAACTGTAAGTTCTACATTTAATACTTGCGGTACAATTATAAAACCAACCAAACTAAACGAAATTAACCGCCCAACGAAGGACAGGAGTTGTCCTGCCCTATATGGATGAATTTGACCAACTGTAAATAAAAATCTATAAAAGCCAACAACCAACTAACAAACAATATGAGAAAAACAATTACAAATTTAATTCGCTTAACCTTACTTATGAGTGCGCTCATTATGGGTTTAGGCGGCGCATCTTATGCGCAAACCGTGCCTTTTACGGTAAAAGGTACTGTAGTTGATGATAAAGGCATCCCCGTACCCGGAGCAAGCATAGGCGTGGTGGGTACCTCGCAAGGTGCCGTTGCAGATGTTAACGGTAAGTTTACGTTATCATTAACAGGCCCCTCGACACTTAATGTGTCTTTTGTAGGTATGGCCACTAAAACAGTTAGCGTAAGCCAGGCAACCAATGCCCTTACCATTACGCTACTGAACAGCGGTAAAGACCTTGCCGAAGTAATAGTAGTAGGTTACGGTACACAAAAACGATCGGACGTTACCGGTTCGGTAACCTCAGTACCAAAACAACGCCTGTCGCAATTGCCGGTTACCAACGTATTGCAGGCTATTGAAGGTGCAGTTGCGGGTGTAACGGTTACCACTACTTCATCTGTACCGGGCAGCCAGCCTGCAGCGCTTATCAGGGGTCAAAACTCTATCAATGCCAACTCCGGCCCTTACGTGGTAGTCGACGGGATCCCGCTGAGCAAAACAGGCGGGTCGTTAAATGATATCAACTCTAATGATATCGCTTCGGTAGAGATCCTGAAAGATGCATCAGCCACCGCTATTTATGGTACTAATGGTTCTAATGGTGTAATATTAATTACTACCAAGCGTGGTAACACCGGCACACCGGTAATACGTTACAACGGGTATGGCGGTATTGATGATCTTTCACGTATCCTCACGCCACGAAACGGTGCTGAGTATATACAGAAATACGCCGACTTTTTAAAACAAACAAATACGCCACAAACCAGTCCTGTGCCAAACTTTGGCGAATTGGCTAATTATAACGCTGGCAAAACTACCGATTGGGTAAAGGAAACCACCCAGCAGGGTATCATACAAGATCATAACTTGAGCGTTTCGGGCGGTTCAAACGATGTGAAGTACTTTATCTCGGGCGACTATCTTGATCAAAAGGGCGTAATTAAAGGCTACCAGTTTAAACGTGTAGCTCTTCGCTCAAACCTGGACGTTAACGTAGCCAGCTTTTTAACTATAGGTACCTCGCTGTTTTTATCAAGCAATAACTATGATGGTGGCCGCGCCAATTTATTATTGGCTACTGCCATGAGCCCATACGGCCAGGAGTATAACGCCAACGGTACGTATGCCATTTACCCAATGAACCCCGAGCAATTGTACGTAAACCCGTTGTTGGGTTTAACTACCACGCAGCTAAGCCGCACAACCAATATCAATGGTAATGGCTATGCCGAAATTAAATTCCCTGGTGTGCTTACTGGTTTGAAATACCGTTTAAACGCTGGCTATACCTTCTTCCCCGAGCGCAGATCCAGCTATACTGGCCGGTCGGCAAACGATATGATAGGCACCGCCAGTAATTTTAACGCATCTACCAATAGCTACACACTGGAGAATATCCTGAGCTACGCTAAAGACTGGGGTAAACATCACCTTGATTTCACCGGCCTATACAGCTCACAGCAACGTAAATACAGTTCAACCACCGCAGGAGCAAGCGGCTTTATAAATGATGAATTGGGTGCCGATAACCTTGGTGCCGGTGCTACACAAACAAGCGGATCATACCGCGACAGGTACGCTTTAAACTCGCAAATGGGCAGGGTAAACTATTCTTACGATAGCCGTTACCTGTTAACCATTACCGCCCGCCGAGATGGTTCATCAGTATTTGGTGCAAATACTACCAAATATGGCGTGTTCCCTTCAGCTGCATTAGGCTGGAATATAAGTAATGAATCGTTCATGAAAAACTCTAAGGTGGTAGATAACCTTAAGCTAAGGTTATCCTACGGGCAAACAGGTAACGAGGCCATACCTGTATATCGTACTATTACAACAGACGGTACAGCGCGTTCGCCGTTCAATGGTATCAGCACCATAGGTGTGCTTGCGGGCAATTTGGGCAACAGTGCTTTGCGGTGGGAGAACACCAAAACCGCCAACATCGGTGTCGATTTCTCTTTGTTTAATAACCGTGTAAGCGGTACTGTTGATGCTTATCAAAATAAAACAAACGGCTTGTTGCTGCAAAGGAGCTTACCAATTGTTACCGGTTATTCTTTGGTATTTGATAATATTGGCAAAACCAAAAACAGGGGTATAGAGGTAACCCTGAACACGCATAACATCGACTCGAAGGATTTCCGTTGGGAAACTACCATTGTATTCGCTACCAACAAAAATCAGATCACCTACCTGTACGGTGATGGTAAAGACGATTTGGGCAACCGCTGGTTCCTGGGCAAACCCATCTACGTAGTGTATGATTATAAGTTGACCGGCATTTGGCAAACAGGAGAGGATGCCTCTAAACAAGACCCGGGTGCAAAACCAGGCGACCTTAAATTTGCCGACCTGAACGGCGATGGTAAAATAACACCAGATGGCGACAGGATGATATTGGGCCAAACCACCCCGAAATGGACAGGTGGTTTAACTAATACCTTCCATTATAAAAACATCAACCTTAGCGTATTTATACAAACCGCGCAGGGCATGATCAAAAACAACCCCGACCTTACCTATGGTGACGAAACCGGCCGCCGTAACACGCCTGCCGAAATTGGTTACTGGACAGCTGATAACAAAAGCAACACCCGCCCGGCTTTATCATACAATAATACAAGAGGCTACGGCTATGCTTCGGATGCGAGCTACACCCGTATAAAGGACATAACCCTGAGCTATGTGTTTGGGCAATCGGTTTTGCAGAAACTCCATGTAGGTGGATTGACAGTTTACGCCAGCGGGCGCAACCTACACACTTTTACCAACTGGATAGGCTGGGACCCTGAGAATAACTACTCCACAAGGGGCTCTGGCGACTGGACAAACAATTACCCGCTTACACGCACATTTATATTGGGCCTCAACGTGTCATTACGTTAACATTTAAAGAACATTGATATGAAAAAATATATAACCATACTGGCAGGGTTGTCAGCTTTGTTTTTTGCATCGTCATCATGTAAAAAAAACTTCCTCGACGAAAAACCATATTCGTCATACACGCCACTAACACTTACCGACTCTTTAGGTTTCGAAGCATCTTTAGTAGGCCTGTATAATCATGTGAGCACCATATTCTCCTGGGCCGACCAGCAGGGATGGCCAAGCGTTTGGGCCGTTGGTACCGATATTGCCAACTCTACCGCAAATCAGCAGGGTGTAGAAGTGCCTTATTACAATTACGCATCGTTAACGCCAACAGATGGTGCCGCCGGCCGTACATGGAACCGCAACTTTATACTGGTGAACCTTACCAATATTATTATTGATGGGGTGGAAAACCCAAGCGTAACCAGCCTTAGTGCGAACGGAAAAAAATCCGTAAATGCCGAAGCGAGGTTCTTTAGAGCTTATGCTTACAACAACCTGGCTACATGCTTTGGCGCTGTGCCATTGGTAGAGCACGCGCTTACCGGCCCCAAAACAGATTTTGTAAGGGCTCCGCTAACCCAGGTGAATGATTTTATTGTTGCCGACCTGGTATTCGCCGCAGCCAACCTACCCGATATTGAAAGCGTTAAAACTAACACAAAAGGTAAATTGTACGGCCGTGCCAATAAGTTTATGGCCATGCAGTTACTTGCCGAGGTTTACCTGCGGATGAATAAAAACGACCTGGCGGAGCAAACCGCTCAAGCCATCATCAGCAGTGGTAAATTTAGCCTCATCAAAGCCCGTTACGGTGCAAAATCGAGTTTGCCGGGCGATTATTTTTCTGACATGTTTAAATACGGTAATGAGAGAAGATCGCAGGGGAACACCGAGGCCATATGGGTATTGGAACAGGAAAACCCAACAGTAGTTGTAGGTGGTATTACTGATAACCCGCAACAAAGGCGTGTTTGGGGCGCGGCTTACTACAGCGTTGCAGGTATGCAAATAGCCGATAGCCTTGGTGGTCGTGGGATTGCCAGGTTGCGTTTAAGCAATTGGGTGCTGTACGGCCTCTATAAAGGCAACGATATCCGCAATTCGGAATACAACATTAAAAGGCACTATTATTACAATGACCCGGCACCCGCCTATGCATCCAAATATGGTAAGCAGATACCATTTACCGGGCCGGATACGCTTTTTAGAATTTGCCCGAGCACTACCAAATGGGGAGCTTTCGACCCGAATGATACCTTTGGTTATGCTATGATTAAAGATTTTATGCTGATGCGCTTAGGCGAAACCTATCTTTTACTGGCAGAAGCGCAGGTGAAGCAAGGCAAAACCGCCGAAGCTGCTACGACTATAAACGTTTTACGCACAAGGGCGCAGGCCGACCAGGTGAACGCATCGCAAATGAATATGAATTTTATTTTGGATGAGCGCGCCCGCGAATTGTTAGGCGAGGAAAACCGCCGTATGACGCTGATGCGTACAGGTACTTTAGTTGAGCGTGCAACCCGCCTTAACGCAAATGACCCGGCTAAACCTATTACAGGCATTTCTGCTACAAACCTTTTACTACCTATTCCATTAGGCGAAATTCAATTGAATAAGGATGCGGTATTAGATCAAAACCCCGGCTATTAGAGAGATAGTACATATATTGGTTGTAAAGCGGCAGCGCGATGCTGCCGCTTACATTTTAAATTAATGCTATGCTGTTAAACCCAAAGGTTAAAAGAAAGGTCTGTTTGCTTTGTGCGCTGTTTTTAGCGGCCCCATTTGCCATGTTTGCACAGGTAAGCACCATCGCCCAAAATGGTTGGGCAAATAACTCAGTTAACACGGTTGTTTTTCGGAAAAACGCACTGGTTACTTTTAAAGGCACGCAATACGCGGCATTTTACAATGCCGATCAGTTTGTGGTACTGGCTAAACGGACGCAAACTTCGCAGCAATGGCAAATTCAACAAACCACCTACAAAGGCGATGCTACAGACGCGCACAGATCCATTAGCATAATGGTTGATGGCGCGGGGTATCTGCATATGGCCTGGGGGCATCATAACCAGCAGCTTAACTATGCCCGCAGTGTATCGCCGGGCAGCTTAGTACTGGGTGCAAAACTATCTATGACAGGCCAAAACGAGGATAAAGTAACATATCCCGAGTTTTACAAATTACCCGGCGGCGACTTATTGTTTTTCTACCGCGATGGACAATCCGGCAATGGCAAACTTATCTTGAACCGATACCGCGTTAAAACAAAAAAATGGATGCGCGTACAGGATAACCTAATAGATGGAGAGAGGGCCCGAAATGCCTACTGGCAAATTGCTACGGATAATAAGGGAACCATCCATCTTTCGTGGGTGTGGCGCGAGTCGCCGGATGTGGCCAGTAACCATGATATGTGCTACGCGCGATCTACCGATGGCGGCAAAACGTGGGAACGTACCAGCGGCGAAAAATACGGTCTGCCAATTACAGCAGCAACTGCAGAGTACGCGGCCCGTATCCCGCAAAAAAGCGAACTGATCAACCAAACATCGATGTTTGCCGATGAAGAGGGCAATCCTTACATAGCTACTTACTGGCGCGAGGCTAATCAAACTGTGCCGCAGTACCACCTGGTTTATTATAATAAAGGCGATTGGCATACCGCTAATTTAAGTTTCAGAAAAACAGCCTTTAGCCTGAACGGCATAGGCACAAAAGCTATCCCGGTTTCGCGCCCTCAAATAGTGGCCTGGAAACAAAAAGGTACTA
Source organism: Mucilaginibacter gilvus (assembly GCF_004054195.1). Classification (GTDB taxonomy): domain Bacteria; phylum Bacteroidota; class Bacteroidia; order Sphingobacteriales; family Sphingobacteriaceae; genus Mucilaginibacter; species Mucilaginibacter gilvus. The sequence continues at coordinate 224,832 of NZ_SBIW01000003.1, forward strand.
TGGCCGCAGCAGTCATCTTTAGAGACGAGGAGCGGGGCAGCAAAGTTTCTATGGCGATCAATAATGATTTAAGTAAAGGAAATTGGACATTGTCTGATATATCCACCGGGTCTGTCGGTTCCTGGGAACCAAGCTACGACACCGAATTATGGATGAATAGAAAAATATTAAACCTGTTTGTGCAAAATACTACGCAAATAGATGGAGAAGGAACCGCGGTGGTAAAGCCCCAGCCGGTACAGGTGATGGAGTGGAAACCGAAACTAAAATAATAATGGTTAAAGATTTAATGATGATCAAAAAGGTATTACCTGCTTTGCTGATAGCCATGCTTACCGTTGCTGGCTCGTATGGGCAAACAAACTTTAAGCCGGATACCAAACTGTTGAAAACGATAGCTACTGATTATAAAAAAGCAGCCGCGCAATACAAGCTGATGGCTACCAAGCTACAGGCCGACCAGTTCCCCAAAACCTACTTTGCAGCTACAGATAAATTCGAAACCAGCGGCTCAGGCTGGTGGTGCAGTGGCTTTTACCCCGGCACATTGCTTTACCTGTATCAGCAATCAAAAGATCCCGCGCTTTTAAACGAGGCCAACCGAATGATGCAGGTGCTGGCCAAAGAACAATACAACACCACCACACACGATCTTGGTTTTATGATGTACTGTAGCTTCGGTACCGCTTTAACAGTAGCGCCTAAAGCCGAATACAAACAGATCCTGGTCAATAGCGCAAAGTCACTGGCTACCCGTTTCGACCCCAAGATTGGGTGCATCAAATCATGGGATTCCAAAAAATCCGACTACCTGGTGATCATTGATAATATGATGAACCTGGAACTGCTGTTTTGGGCCACCAAAGTTACCGGCGATGCCAGCTATTATAACATAGCGGTTACCCATGCCAACACTACCATGAAGAACCATTTTAGGCCGAACTATAGTTCTTACCACGTTGTAAACTACAACCCGGAAACCGGCGAAGTGCAGCAGCGCAAAACCGCGCAGGGCTTTGCAGATAGTTCTGCATGGGCGAGGGGACAGGCATGGGGGCTATATGGCTACACGGTAATGTATCGTGCCACAAAAGATAAAAAATATTTGGCACAGGCTAATCATATCGCCCAATACATCCTGAATAATCCAAATCTGCCTGCCGATAAAATCCCCTATTGGGATTACGATGCTCCCGGTAAGCCAACAGCCTTACGCGATGCTTCCGCGGCGGCGGTAATGGCTTCCGCATTTTTAGAATTGTGCCGGTATACAGATGGTAAATCGCGCGCGTTATATTTCCATACGGCGGAAACGATCATCAGAAACTTATCCGGACCTAAATACTTCGCAACTGCGGGAACTAACGGTGGCTTTGTTTTAGAGCATAGCGTAGGTAGTTTGCCCGCAAAATCTGAAGTGGATGTACCACTTACCTACGCGGATTATTACTTTATAGAGGCTTTAAACAGGTATAAGAACTTCAAACGCAAATAATGAATAGAAACGGAATGATACTAAAATGCATAGCAGCAATACTGCTTGTTACAGGCATAAATACAGTTGTTAAGGCGCAATCAGTAGATACATTGAACGCTCCTGCTCCGGCTTTACCCGGCGTATATGCGGACCCCAACATCGCTGTTTTTAACAATAAATTCTACATCTATCCAACTACCGATGGCACGGTTGGCTGGCAGTCAACGGCTTTCAGTTGCTGGTCCTCAGATAACCTTACCGACTGGAAAAACGAAGGGGTTATCCTAAACCTGCCAACCGACCTTAGTTGGGCAAAGGTGCGGGCCTGGGCACCTACCATCGCCACCAAAAACGGTAAATATTACTATTACTATTCTGCCGATGTAAACATAGGCGTAGCCGTTGCCGATAAACCAACCGGGCCATTTAAAGATCCCCTGGGCAAGCCACTCGTCAGGAAGGGATTATTGCCCGGTCAAATGATAGACCCCATGGCTTTTGTGGACGACGATGGCAGCGCGTACCTGTACTTTGGGCAGGGGCAATGCAATGTGGTGAAGCTTAACGACGATATGATAAGCTACGACACTACCAAAATAATTTCTTTTAAGCCCGAAGGTTACAACGAGGGCCCCTTTATGATCAAGCGTAAAGGTATCTATTACCTCATGTGGTCGGAATATGATACCCGCGACCCGAGGTATTCTATTGCTTACGCCACTTCTAAATCGCCGGTGGGGCCATTTGTTAAGGCAGCAGGGCATCCGGTATTAAAAGGCAAAGGGGTGGTAAAAGGCGCGGGGCACCACTCGGTAGTACAGGTGCCCGGTACCGACAAATGGTACATCGCTTATCACCGTTTTAAGATCCCCGATGGTAACGGTTATAACCGGGAGACCTGTATCGAACCCATGTATTTTGATGCCCAAGGGAATATAAAGCCGGTTGATGTTTTTGGAAAACTAAAACCGGTTAAAATAAAGGCTGCTAAATAATATTGAATTATGATGAAGAAGATCCTTACCTGTTTGCTGTTCCTCTCCGTATCGCTGGCATGCTTCGCACAAAAAAAACCTGCAAAGGCGATACCTGTGCGCAAAGTGTGGTTGAATTATCTCGATAAAGTAGCGCGCCCCGTTCTGTCTAACCTTGCCGATGATCAGCTGAAGTTGAAAATACAAATGGAGCTTTCTGACAGAATAGACAATAAGGAAAGCCGCACTAAAGCAGGATATCTTGAAGCATTTGGGCGTACCCTCAGCGGGATTGCACCATGGCTGCAAGCAGAAGGCGGCGACGCGGAAGAAGTAAAACTACGCAACCAATACCGCGAATGGACTTTAAAAGCTATAGCCAACGCCGTAAACCCGCAGGCAAAAGATTATATGCAATGGAACGGCGGACAGCCCCTGGTTGATGCATCATTTGTGGCGCTGGGGCTTATCCGCTCGCCATGGTTGTGGGAACATCTGGACGGGAAGGTGAAACTACAGGTGGTTGATGCGTTGAAGATAACCCGCAATACCGTACCGGTTTACAGTAATTGGATCTTGTTTTCGGGGATGATAGAAGCCTTTTTTTGCAAATATGACCTTGGGTATGATCCGGTGCGCGTAGAGTACGCCGTACGCGAATTTACCCAGCACTGGTACGTAGGCGATGGCATGTATTCTGATGGAATGGAGTTTCACTTTGATTATTACAATAGCATTGTTATCCACCCCAACCTCAGCACCATATTGGATGTGGTGAATCAAAAAATTAAAAAATACGGTGCCGAACAGGCCCGCGAGGTGATCATCGGTCAACGTTATGCCGAGATTTTAGAGCGGCTCATCAATACCGATGGCAGTTTCCCGGCAACGGGGCGATCTATTGTATACCGTGGCGGGCTGTTTACGCACCTGGCCGATGTGGCTTATAAAAAGCAACTGCCAGCCAAACTTTTGCCCGCGCAGGTAAGGGGAGCATTAACCGCCCTTATTCAAAAAACATTGGGCGCGCCGCAAACTTTTAATGACGCGGGTTGGCTCAATATAGGGCTTTACGGAAAGCAGCCGGGTCTGGCCGATTTTTATATCACCACGGGCAGCCTTTATATCTGTGCTGATATTTTCCTGCCGCTCGGCTTACCAGATACCGATGAGTTTTGGAGCAGCTCCGATGCCCCATGGACCTCGGTTAAAATTTGGAGCGGGCAGGATGTACCCGCCGACCACGCCTTAGACATCAAAAAATAACACCTATACACTACATGAATATCAAACGAATAACATTTACTATATGCCTGCTTGCTGGCGCATTCCTTTCGGCACCGCTTATTTCAAGTGCGCAGCATGCACAGGCGGTTAAAGCAACGCAATTTACACCCGGCACCATCTGGGCCGATAACAATGGCGTCCACATTAATGCCCATGGTGGCGGGTTGCTTTTTGATAAGGGCAAATACTATTGGTTTGGCGAGCATAAAATAGCCGGAGGCGCGGGTAACCGTGCTATGGTGGGTGTGCATTGCTATTCCTCAAAAGATCTGTACAACTGGAAGGATGAAGGCATAGCGCTGCCGATATCGCCCGATTCTACAAACGATATTGCCAAGGGTTGCATCCTGGAGCGCCCAAAAGTGGTTTATAATAAAAAGACCAAAAAGTACGTGATGTGGTTCCACCTGGAACTGCGCGGGCAAGGTTATAAGGCCGCCCGTACGGGGTTGGCTACCAGCGATAAGGTTGCCGGTCCGTATACTTTTATTAAAAGCTATCGGCCCAATGCAGGCTTTATGCCTTTTTACCCTGAAGGTACGCCAGATGCCGACAAAGTAGACTGTGCCAACCCCAAAAACAAAAGTGAAGGGTTCTTTTGCCGCGACCTGCCCGGTGGACAAATGGCGCGCGATATGAACGTTTTTTTAGATGACGACGGCAAAGCCTATCATATATTTTCTGCCGAAGAGAACTTTACCGTGGACATCGCCGAACTAAACGACGATTATACCGCCCATACCGGCAAGTTTTCAAGGGTTTACGCCGGCCATCAAACCGAAGCCCCTGCCATATTTAAGCGCAACGGTATTTATTATTTAATTGGCTCGGGCACCACTGGTTGGGACCCAAACCCTGCGCGTTGGTTTACAGCTAAATCAATTTATGGCCCATGGACTTACCGGGGTAACCCCTGTAAAGGTGCAGGTGCCGAAATTACTTTTGGCGGCCAAAGCACCTATGTGTTGCCAATAGCCGGTAAAAAGGACGCGTTTATTTTTATGGCAGATAAATGGACACCGAAAGATGCTATCGACGGCAGGTACCTGTGGTTGCCAATCACTTTTAAAGGCGATGATATCGAAATAAACTGGGCCGAAAAGTGGGATCTGAACGTGTTTAAAAAGTAGGACGAAATAGCCCGCGCTACAGCGCAACAAAACTATCTGGAATTAACACCCCCATTTTAGGCAGGTACACAACTAAATATGATTAACGTAACAACCGCCAGCGCAGCATTTAACAAGCTGTTTAATAAGCAGCCTGTTGAAGATTATTTCTGCCCGGGTTGGGTGAATTTATTGGGCGAACATACCGCGCAAAACGGCGGGCTGGCAATGTCATGCGCCATCAGCATGGGTACTTATCTGTTAGTGGCACCTAATAACGATGGGGTACTGCGTTTTCGCAGCCTGAATTTTCAGGAAACGCTGGATATCTCCATCGATGTACCTTACCACGAAATTAACGGCCTTTGGTATAATATACCTTTGGCGGTGCTTAGTAGCTTTTTGGCAAAGGGACATCAGTTTACCGGGGGGCTTGATATACTATATTTTTCCGATCTGCCGTTTGCTGCGGAGCTAATTCCGGCATCATCAATGGAAATGGTGACCGCTTTGGGGCTGAATGAATTGTTTAATGCCAATTACACCAAAAAAGAACTAATGAACCTGGTTTGCGCCAAAAAAATGGACATGCTAAATCTCCATGCAGGGATTGCCGGGTGGTTTGCTGCAATTTATGGGGTAAAAGATGCCGCGTTAATTATGAATGGACAAACCGGGGAGCATAACCCGTTGCCTTTAATTTTAGGCGATCACTGCCTCGCTGTTATCAGCGCGAAGCGTCAGCGTAGTCAATCCGAATTGCTCTACAAAGAAAGAGCAGTCAACTGCGATACCGCCCTGGCCTGCCTGCAACCCGAGCTTGGGATTGATAATTTGTACCAAATAGATGCGCCTGTACTTCAACTTTATAAACACCTGTTAACGGATGAAACTATTTTTAAACGCGCATTACACGTTGTTGAAGAAAACGATAGGGTAAAGGCTGCACAGGGAGCACTTTTGCAGGGCGATATTAACGCCTTTGGCGAGTTGATGTACCAATCGCATCAATCGCTAAAAAACCTGTATGGGGTAAGTAGTATTGAACTGGATACCATAACCGAATACAGCCGTTTTTACAAAGGCGTAATAGGAGCAAGGATGGCAGGATATGGCTTTGGATGTAGTGTGATAGCGTTGGTTAAAATGGATGCTTTCGCAGGGTTTAAGGAGGATATGATATCCTATTATACCGATCTGATAGGATATCCGCCAACGGTTTATCAAACTTCGGTAGGCAACGGAATTGGTGAACTTATCAATTAAAATTCACAGGTTTGATAAAAATAAGCAATATGAAATACATCAGCCTGATTGCAATACTGCTAACCATAACCGTGAAACAAACAGCACAATGCCAGCCTGGCAATACTATCGGTTATAAACTGGTATGGGCCGATGAGTTTAATAATGAAGGGCCAGTAGATGCCAAATACTGGAAGTTTGAGCATGGTTTTACCCGCAATAACGAGTTACAATGGTATCAGCCACAAAATGCGGTGTGCCATAACGGCGTGCTGGTAATTGAGGCACAAAAAGTTCATTTGCCCAACCCAAATTATGCCGCCGGCAGCAAAAACTGGAAAACAAACCGCGAGTTTATTGAATACACGGCATCCAGCATGAACACAGGCGGACTAAAAGAATTTCGATATGGCCGTTTTGTAATGCGCGGCAAGATAGACGTCGATTCCGGCTTATGGCCCGCGTTTTGGACGCTGGGCGTAAAAGGGCAATGGCCATCAAACGGCGAAATTGATATTATGGAGTATTACCGCGATATGTTGCTCGCCAATATTGCCACCGGCACAGACGTAGCCTATAAAGCGAAATGGTTTAGCACCAAAAAAGAGGTAAAACTATTTGGCCCTGAATGGAGCAGGCAATTCCATATATGGAGAATGGATTGGGACGAGAATGCCATTAGCCTTTATGTAGATAATGAATTGCTAAACCGCGTGGAAATGAAAGACCTGAACAACAGTGACGCCGAAAAAATAAACCCTTTTAAGCAGCCCCATTATATATTACTAAACCTGGCAGTAGGCGGCGACAACGGCGGCGATCCATCTGTAACTAAATTTCCCAAACGTTTTGAGGTAGATTACATAAAAGTTTACCAAAAACAGTAGCTAAAAAGTAAAAAACATGAACATTATAGCAGTTAAAAGAATAATAGTAACTACCCTGATTGGTGTAACATACGGGTTTGGCGCGATTGCACAAACACAAACCGTTCAGGCTGCAGATTTTGCTCTCCCAAAAATTGGAAAAGATAGCGCCTACTTGTTTGCTTATTTTACCGGGAATGGCAAGGGAGAGGAAGCCATCAGGTTTGCGTTGAGTGCCGATGGTTATAATTACAGGGCGCTTAACGCGAATAACCCTGTGGTATCTTCCGAAAAAGTAAGTTCGACAGCTGGCTTGCGCGATCCGCATATTTTACGCGGTGCAGATGGCAAAACCTTTTACATGGTGGCTACGGATATGAACGTGTCAAAAAATGGATGGGGCGCTAACTATGCCATGGTGTTCCTGAAATCGAAAGACCTGATCAACTGGAGCAGCAGCATTGTTAATATCCCAGACAACGTGCCGGAATTTGCCGATATAAACCGGGTTTGGGCACCACAAACCATTTATGATCCGTTGGCGAAGAAATATATGGTGTACTGGAGCATGCGCAAAGGAAACAGTGCAGATATCATTTACTACGCCTACGCAAATGCCGGTTTTACAGGTATTGAAGGAACGCCCAAACAACTTTTTTACAAACCAGACGGCGGTGCATGTATTGATGCTGATATTGTTTATAAGGACGGCTATTACAATTTGTTCTTCAAAACCGAAGGGCAGGGGCTCGGCATAAAAAAAGCGGTTTCTAAGACGCTAACAGGCGGTTACGAACTTTTTGATAACATCCTGAACCAAACTACCGACGCAGTAGAAGGTGCCGATGTTTTTAAACTCATCAACTCGGATACCTGGATATTGATGTACGATGTTTATATGAAGGGCAAGTACCAGTTTTGCAAAAGTACCGATCTGGAAAACTTCAAGGTAATAGATAACGAGGTCTCGATGAATTTTCACCCGCGGCATGGCACCGTGATGCATGTTTCGGCAAAAGAGTCTAAGAAGCTGATCGCGTTTTGGGGTAAAAGAAATCTTAAAGCCTCTTTTTAGAAATATTACCCATATTAAACTTTTGCCACACATCAAAGGTTTAGCTTTGGTACATGGCGAGAACGCGCAACACCATACCAACTACCGATATTACCTTTAAGCAGCGCCTTTCGGCATTGAAGAACCTGCCCGAGCTTTTTCGGTTGGTTTGGCAAAGCAATCCTTCAAAAACATTGTTGAGTTTTTTGTTGCGCATTACCAGGTCTGCCATGCCTGTTTTGCTGCTGTATGTGGGTAAGCTTATTATCGACCAGGTGGTAGAGCTTAACCGTTCCGGCGGCAGCCAGCAACATCTTTGGGAACTGGTTGCCATTGAGTTTGGGCTTGCCGTGGCAACGGATGGCCTCAACCGGATGATCAATTTGGTAGATAGTCTGCTGGGCGACCAATTCTCCAATTACACCTCCATTCGTATTATGCGCCACGCCGCCACGCTCGATCTTGACCAGTTTGAGGACTCGGTGTTTTATGATAAGCTGGAGCGGGCAAGGCAGCAAACCGTTGGGCGAACGGTACTACTCTCGCAGGTAATGAGCCAGGTGCAGGATCTTATCTCTATGGGTTTCCTGCTCACTGGGCTCATCGCGTTCAACCCCTGGCTTATCGTGCTGCTGTTGGTCGCCATTATTCCGGCCTTTCTTGGCGAGTCGTATTTCAATAGCCAGAACTACGCTCTCAGCCGTAGCCAAACCCCAGAACGCCGCGAATTGGATTACCTGCGCTACCTGGGTGCCAGCGACGAAACCGCCAAAGAAGTGAAGATATTTGGCCTGGCCGATTTTATTATTGGCCGCTTTAAAAAACTGTCTCAAAAGTTTTATACCGACAATAGTAAACTTGCGGTGCGGCGGTCGGGTTGGGGGACTTTCTTTTCTGTCATCGGCAGTATTGGCTATTACGCGGCTTACGGCTTCATTATTTACAATACCGTAACGGGTAAAACCTCTATAGGCGGGCTTACTTTTTTGGCAGGTTCTTTCCGCCAGCTTAGCAGCCTGATGGAAAATATGCTGAGCAGGTTTACATCGGTTTCGCAAGGTGCCATATATCTTAATGATTTTATCGAGTTTTTCGCCATTCGTCCAAAAATAACAACCGCCGCAAAACCATTGCCTTTTCCTAACCCTATTAAGGAAGGGTTTACTTTCGAAAACGTAGGTTTCCAATATCATAACGCACAGCTTTGGGCAAACAGGCATCTTAACTTCACTTTGCATACCGGCGAAAAGCTGGCGCTGGTAGGCGAAAATGGCGCAGGCAAAACAACACTTGTTAAACTGCTGGCCCGTTTATATGATCCTACCGAAGGGCGTATCCTGTTGGATGGAATAGACCTAAAGGAATACAATATTGAAGAGCTGAGACTCAACATGGGCATTATCTTTCAGGATTACCTGAGGTATCAGATGACCCTTTCTCAAAATATTGCCGTGGGGAATATCACGGAGATAGATAATACAGAACTCATTCATAAGGCGGCACAAGAGAGCCTGGCCGATGCTTTGGCCGAGAAACTCCCCGGGCACTACGAGCAATGGCTTGGCAGGCGGTTTAATGAGGGTATAGAACTATCGGGAGGGGAGTGGCAAAAGGTAGCACTGGCACGTGCTTATATGAAAGATGCGCAGTTACTTATCTTGGATGAACCTACCGCGGCATTGGATGCCCGTGCAGAATACGAGGTGTTTCAACGTTTTGCCGAACTCACCAAAGGTAAATCGGCAGTGTTGATATCGCACCGATTTTCCACCGCGCGCCTGGCCGATAGGATCTTGGTGCTTGATAAAGGAACTATTTTGGAAGTGGGTTCGCACACCGAATTGCTGGCTAAGAACGGCCGGTACGCCGAGTTGTTCAAACTGCAGGCAATGGGCTATCAATAAATCATCCTTAATAAAAAACGGGGGCTATTAACCCCCGCTTATTTATTGGCTACGCTTAGTAAGTAGTCATGTTGTACATTTCAATTTGCTGGCCTGTAGGGGTAGAACCTCCGTACCAGTGGTTGGTACCTACAAAATAGTAAAACTTGTTGTAGTAGCTGCCGCTGTTGTTGGTGAGGGTGCAGTTATAAACGCCGTCCACATAAAAATCAACCATGTGGGTGTTGTTGGCGCGTGCCTGGCATTTAAAGGTGTGGTAACCGTTATCATTATGCGATATCAATGCGGTAATGTACTGACCGCCACCCTGTAAGTAGGCTTTCAGGTCGTTGTTTTCCAGTGTTTTAACAAATCCCATCTCGTTGCCGTTCCACTGGGTTACATTATCGCATACAAAAACTGCTTCTTCACTTGCACCACTGTTGGCATTACTGCCGCCTTTAAAGGCACCGTTAAATTGCATCCCGGTAGCGTTTTGCCCGGTGTTTTGCTGGGCGGCGTCAATATCGGTACTGCAGTTACCAACCGGGATAGCGATACCATTAGTGCCCGAAATGTTGTAAGGCGTGCCGTTACAAGTTTTCCAGAGGTTAAAGGCGCTTTGTGGCAAAGCAGCGCGTGGCACCGTTGTTTTTGTCCCATCGCCAGAAGTGGTTGATTTGTTGGCATCTTTTGCGCAACCGAGAGCCAGTGTAAGCAGCATAAAGCCGCCAATCGTTAGTTGATCAATTTTTCTCATAAAATTGTTTGTTAGGTGAATAATTGATCAAAGCTATATTGCCTATAACTTAAACAACTCCACAGGAATTTCTTTTTAGTACACTATTTTCTCAAACGGAAAGAATACCGGTCATGGGTAAGAAATAGCTGATCGGGGCAATTGCTTGATATTTGAATTTTAAATAAATGTTTATTCGTTCTTTAACCTTAACGCTTGCAACCTTTTCCTCAATATTGCCGGGGCTTGCTTTTACTTTCTTCCTGTACTCGTAGTGAGAGATGCCCATTAACTTGGTGAACATCCTGGTAAAATAGTATTGGTCCTCTATCCCCAGGCTTAAAGCGATGTTTTTGATAGACATGGTGGTAAACGAGATATACTGGCAGGCCTTTTGAACTTTTAACTGGTTGAAATACTCGATAGGGGAATAGCCCGTTTTTGCCCGGAAGATAGCAGAGTAATGCGATGTGGAAAGCCTGGCATAGCCGCTTAGCTCATCAAGCCGTATCATGGTATTAATGTTGTCCTGCATATAACGGATCGTTTTTTCCACCGTATCGTTATCAGCTGGTTTATCGTCTAAGTGGGCGTTCCGCGTAATGGTGCATGGCTTTTGGGTAATAGCGAATTTGCTTTCTGGAATGAAAAAATAGACTAACCCTTTTTTTGCAACTCAGAAGCATCAGGCTTAGAAAAACAGAATAATTATTGGTTCATATATTGGTTGACTTAAAGCCGGTAGCGTATTTAGCTTGCCGGCTTTTTTTCGAATACAAAACTCTACAGCCCGTTTATTGCCGCATCGGCAACGATTGCGTAGTTTTAATTTACAGTATTCTTTCTTAATTGCCGTGGAGTAATTAATCTTGTTTAGTTTACGCTGCAAGCCATTATACCAAATAAATATTATGAAAAAAACAGTACTGCAATTATTGTTGCTACTCACAGGCATTAACGCGTTTTCGCAGGAAACGGTTATTAAATATTTATCCGGTACGGATAAGGACCATACCGTGCAATGGGATTTTTATTGCACCGATGGCCGTAAAAGCGGCAACTGGACAAAAATACCCGTACCATCAAACTGGGAGCAGCAGGGTTTTGGTACCTATAATTATGGGCACGATAAAGTAAAGGCCAACGAAAAGGGCTTATACAAATACGAATTTGCGTTGCCCGGCACGTCGGGCAAAAAGGTATTCATCGTTTTCGAAGGCTCAATGACCGATACTAAGGTAATGGTTAACGGCAAACAAGCCGGCCCTATACACCAGGGGGCTTTTTACCGGTTTAAATATGATATAACCGATCTGCTTAAACCCGCCGGGAAAAACCTGTTAGAAGTTACGGTTGATAAAACCTCGGCAAATTCATCTGTAAATGACGCAGAGCGCCGCAATAGCGATTTTTGGGTTTTGGGTGGTATTTATCGCCCGGTTTACCTGGAAATAGTGCCTGCAACATTTATAGCAAGAACATCGGTAAATGCCAAAGCCGATGGCTCGTTCTTGCTCAATGTTTTTACGCGGAATTTAAAAGGAAACGAAACCATTGTTGGGCAGGTACAGAAGCTAAATGGCCAAAATGTCGGCACGCCCTTAACCGTTAAGGCAAATACCACCGTAGATAGTCTCCAGCTACAAGGCAGCTTTAATAAACCACAGTTGTGGAGTGCCGAATTCCCAAATCTATACCAGGTAATTGTCAGCATTAAAAATAAGCAGGGCGTTGTACACCGTATCAAACAAAAGTTTGGTTTCCGTACGGTGGAAGTGCGAGCCAATGATGGGTTTTACGTAAACGGCGCAAGGGTGATCTTAAAAGGCACCAATCGACACAGCTTTTGGCCCGAAACGGGGCGCACGCTAAGCAAGGCTGTCCATTTGATGGATGCACGGCTGATGAAAGAGATGAATAACAACGCGGTGCGCATGTCTCACTACCCGCCCGATCATGAGTTTTTGGATGTGTGCGATTCCCTGGGCCTTTACGTGCTGGACGAACTCACCGGCTGGCAGGCAAAATACGATACCGTAGTAGGGCATAAGCTGGTAAAGGAATTGGTACTGCGCGATGTAAATCACCCTTCCGTTATATTCTGGGATAATGGCAACGAGGGAGGCTGGAACCGCGGACTTGATAACGATTACGCCCTTTACGACCCTCAGAAACGTACCGTATTGCATCCCTGGGAAAAATTTAACGGTACCGATACCAAGCACTACCCCGATTATAAATATATGGTTAAAGCCGCTGCAACCGGTCAGGAAGTATTTTTCCCTACCGAATTTATGCACGCCTTATATGATGGCGGGGCAGGGGCTGCGCTTGATGATTTTTGGGGCGCAATGATGAAGCACCCGCATGGCGCCGGTGGATTTATATGGGCCTTTTTGGATGAAGCGCTTATCCGTACCGATAAGAACGGGGTGTACGACTCCGACGGTAACCACGCGCCGGATGGCATTGTAGGCCCGCACCGCGAGAAAGAAGCAAGCTTTTATACCATCAAAGAGATCTGGTCGCCGGTTTATATTGATCCGCAGCCGATTGATGAGCACTTCGACGGAAATATCCCGGTGGAGAACAGGTACTCGTTCACCAATTTCGGCCAGTGTACTTTTAAATGGAAGTTGGTTAAATATCCATCGGCAAAAAGTAAAACTACGGTAGCCATTGTACAAGCCACAGGTATACCCGCTGCCCTGAATTTAAAACCGGGCGAAAAAGGCGTGTTCAATTTAGGCCTGCCATCATTATGGAGAAAAAGCGACGCGCTTTACCTTACCGCTTACGGTCCCGATAAAAAGGAAATTTTTACCTGGAGCTGGGCTATCCACGCGCCTGTTGGCGTGCCAAACATTGTTCCTGCACCTGCAAACACACCAGGCATAAAAATTACTGAAACCGAGAACACATTGAGCGTAAAATGCGATGGCATCAGCTATTATTTCGATAAAACTACCGGGTATATTCAAAAAGTAATTAAGCCAACCGGCACGGTCTCTTTATCTGGCGGCCCAGTATTAGCCGGGGTGAATACTATCTTAAAGCAGTTTACCTATAAAGCAGATAAAGCCCGATACACCATAGAAGCCGACTACCAGGGCGCGGCACCGCTGCACATTAAATGGACCTTTTCACCCGGCCAGCCGGTTAAGCTGGAATACCGGTATACGCAGCAGGGCGATGTAGACTTTATGGGTATTACCTTTAATTATCCCGAAGAAAAAGTTACGGGTATGAAATGGCTCGGCCGTGGCCCATACCGTGTTTGGAAGAACCGGCTAAAAGGCCAGCAGTTTGGCGTTTGGCACAAAGCCTACAACAATACCATAACCGGCGAAACCTGGGGCTATCCCGAATTTAAAGGTTACCACGCCGAAATGAATTGGGCCGTTATAGAAAATAAGGAATCACCATTCACCGTTTACACCGCCGATAAAAACACCTACCTGCAAATGTATCAACCCGCCCGTGAGCAGGCCGCGTTAAGCAATAACAATGTGGGACCCGTTTTCCCGGCAGGCAGTATCGGGTTTATGAAAGCGATAAACCCTATTGGTACCAAATTTCAATCCGCCGATGTGATGGGCCCGCAAAGCCAAAAAAACCATGCAGATGGCAAGCCGGTGAGCGGCACCCTATGGTTAGATTTTACTAACTAATTTATAAAGTATTAAAACCAATATAACCCAAATGAAAAAGCAGCTGCAAAATAAAGCTACCTCAAAATTTTTATCCGTTTTACGCTCCGTTATGGTGCTGTGTTGCCTTGGCCTCGTTGTAGTATTGTTACCCTCCTACATCAGCAAAAAACAATCCGCGCCGGACGCAGGGCTGCCAGCAATAACGGCAAAAGTGCAGCTGATAAGCGATGGTCTCCATTCGCCAACCTCGGTTACTTTCCCGGGCAACGGCGATGTTTGGGTAACCGAACAAACCGGGTTCATCAGGGTAATAAAAAATGGCAAATTGCTTACCGATCCCTTGCTGGATCTGAGGAGTAAAATGATCAAGGTGAATGGTGGTTACGAGGAACGGGGCTTGCTGAGTATAGCGCTGCATCCCAAGTTTAAATTCAACAAAAAGTTCTACGTTTTTTACAGTGCGCCAGCCACCGCCGGGTTAGACCATAAAGGTGTTGTGGCCGAATATCAATTAACCGCTAAAGGCACGGTTGATCCCAACAGCGGGCGGGTTATCCTCAGCATTGACGAACCCGAGGGCAACCACAATGGTGGCTGCATCCAATTTGGGCACGATGGCTATCTGTACATTTCATCAGGCGATGGCGGAGGCCAGGGCGATAAGCATGGCGAGTTTGGAAATGGGCAAAATATGAATACCTGGCTGGGCAAAATTCTTCGTGTAAATATCAATACCAAAGCAGGCTATTTGGTGCCAAAAAGCAACCCTTTTGTTGGGAAAATTGGTTATAAACCAGAGATATGGGCATACGGTTTTCGTAACCCTTACAGGTTCTCTTTTGATAAACTGACCGGGCAACTCTTTGCCGGCGATGTTGGCCAGGACCTTTGGGAAGAGGTTAATATTATAAAAAAAGGTGCCAATTATGGCTGGAAAATAGTAGAAGGCACGCATTGCTACAGCCCCGCGACGGGCTGCGATATTAAAGGCATAACCATGCCGATAACCGAATACAGCCACAAAGAAGGGATCAGCGTAATAGGCGGCTATGTATACAACGGCGTGCAACTGCCTGCCCTAAAAGGCAAATATTTGTTTGCCGATTGGATAGGGCAGGTATATTATTTAAAAAACACGGGGAAGGCATGGCAAAGGGGAAACATCACCTTGCAAAATATCCCGCCAAACTTAAAAGTGCTGGCATTTGGCGAAGATGAGGCAGGTGAGGTATATGTGCTTACAAATGCCGATATTGGCCCTGCTAATCCTAAGGGAGCCATTTACAAAATGGTAAGGAACTAAATACATCAAACTTAATTACTTATATATGAGAGGTCCACTCAGAAAATTTGTAAGCAGTGCGGTATTGGTTTTTTTTGCGTCAACAACGCTAAAAAGCCAGCCCAGGCAAACCTATACAAAGTATGTAAACACTTTTATAGGTACCGCGCCGCTTAATGATCCCAAAATTCTCGGTTACGAACTGCCTAAGGGATGGCGTTCGTGGGCGGGATTAACCTTCCCCGGCAGTTCGCTGCCAAATGCAATGGTACAGCTTAGTCCGGTTACCGCTTATGGCTCGGGAGCTGGTTACCAGTACGAAGATTCGGTGATCCTCGGGTTTACGCACACCAACAAGGGGCACTGGAACCTTTGCAATATCCCAATCCTGCCCGTATCCGGAGCGAGTGGCAAATTTGGATCGCACTTTACGCATAAAAAAGAAAGTGCATCTCCCGGTTTCTACGAGGTTTATTTGGATGATTACCATGTGGACGTAAAGCTCACATCCACCTTAAGATGCGGTTATCATCAGTATATCTATCAAAACAACACTAACAGGCAAATACTTTTCGACCTGGGCAAAGCCAACAGCAGGGTAACTACCTGGAATATAATGCAGGTGGGCGACAACGCCGTGCAAGGCTTCCAAGGGGGTGAGAACATTTATTTTTATGCCGTAATAAACGCTAAAATTGAAAAGTTAGACCGAACGGATGAAGGCAAACGTACCGGCTACTCGCTGATCACCCTTGCCGACGGTATTACGGGTCCGGTTGAACTTAAAATAGGGTTATCGTTCGTGAGCGCGGAAAATGCAAAGCAGAATCTCGAAAAGGAGATAGGCGATAAGTCTTTTGAAACCATCCGTGAAGAGGGAACTCGAACCTGGGAAAAACTCCTTTCATCTATACAGGTAACAGGCGGCAATGCTAAACAAAAGCAAATGTTTTACTCCTGCCTGTACCGGTCGTTTTTATGGCCGGCTTTGCGCAGCGATGTAAATGGGGAGTTTACGGATGCTAAAAAGAATGTGGTAAAAACGGGCTTTAACTACTATACCGAGCCTTCACTGTGGGATACCTACCGCAATAAAGATGTGCTTTTGGGTTTGATAAGTCCACAAGTTACACTTGATGTTATTAAATCTATGAAGGATGTAGGCGATAAAACAGGCTTTATACCCACCTTTTTTCATGGTGATCACGGGGCATCCTCTATCGCCGGTGCTTACCTCCGCGGGATAGATAACTTTGATATAAAAGGCACTTACCAGTTATTATTAAGAAATGCAAACGTAGCAGGTGGTGCCCGCCCGTATATTGCCGAGTATATTCAAAAGGGTTACATATCCGACCCGGATATAGCCAATCCGCAGGTAGAAACCAAGGCCAAAGCCGGCGTTTCAAAAACTTTAGAGTATTCTTATGATGATTATTCGGTGGCGCAGATAGCCAAGAAGTTAGGCGATACAGCAAACTACCGTATCCTGATGACCCGCTCCAAAAACTATAAAAACATGTTCGATCCCTCAACGCGTTTCATGCGAGGGCGCCTGGAGAATGGCGACTGGATAAAAAACTTTAACCCCCAATTCCCTTATTACGAGTACATGTATCGCGAAGCAAATGCCTGGCAGGTGTCGTTCTTTGCGCCGCATGATATGCCGGGTTTAATTCAGCTGTATGGCGGGCCAAAGGGCTTTGAATCTAAGCTCGATTCGCTATTCACCCTGCCTTGGAACCCCAATTACATTGCACGCAACGTAGAAACCATGATAGGCCAATATTGCCAGGGCAACCAGCCCGACCATGAAGCACCATTCGCTTATATCTTCATTAACAAGCCTGCTAAATCTCAAAAGATATTAGATCATATTATGAATGATCTGTATGGTATCGGCAAAGAAGGACTGGAACTGAGCGGGATGGATGATGCCGGCGAAATGTCGTCCTGGTATGTGTTCAGTGCATTAGGCTTGTACCCGTTCTCGGCTACAGATCCTAAATATATTGTTACCGCCCCGCTTTTTGATGAGGTAAAATGGCGAACCAGCAACGGTAAATTGCTCACCATTACCAAACCCGGAAAGGGCAGGGCCATTACCTCGGTAAAAGTGAACGGCGCAAAGATGAATGGATACTTTGTATCGCATGATCTGTTCAAACAGGGAGGTAAGATCTCTATCGCCACAAAATAGTCGCCCGGCGCAACAACACATTAACACAATTAAACTATGTCGTAATTAACCGTTTGTTTAAGTATCGGAAGAACGACGATTCTTATGCGCGTAAAATGTACGTACGGGCAAGAAAAATGAACGATCTGATCATACGGTAAATCATAATGTCGTACAGGTTCAATATCTTCGCCCAACTGAATATGGGAATGATCTGATACATTCCCCGCCGATAAAAACAGGAACACAACAATAATTATAAATATACATGAATCTAAACGTCTCAAAGACGGGTCTTACAGCCACCCTCTGGCTTTGCGGAACCCTGTTGGCATTTGGCCAGCGTATTGATCTTAAAGATCTGTCTGCTTTTAAAAATCCTGGAGGCTCCTGGTCGGTAGTCGGTAATGTTTTTGCCGATCTAAACGGTGAAAATGTATTAAAAACCACCAAAGGCGATGGGGTTTTGGTTAACCAGTCCACAGCCAAAAAAGCAGGGTCGGATCTGTATACTGTAAATGAATATGGGGATGTTGCCGTTGAATTGGATTATTTAACATCAAAAGGCGCAAACTCGGGTATTTACCTCCAGGGAAACTACGAGATCCAGATAGACGATGCCTGGGGTTTAAGAAAAGCAACGTCGCATAATAATGGTGGTATTTACCAGCGTTGGGACGATAGCAAACCCGAAGCCGAAAAAGGTTACGGTGGTATTGCACCCCGCCAAAACGCGAGCAAAGCGCCGGGACTTTGGCAGCATATCAAAATTATCTTCCAGGCTCCCAAATTTGATGCGGCCGGAAAGAAGATCAGCAACGCGAAAATACTAAGCATCGACCTGAACGGTGTAACCATCCATGAGAATGTAGAATTGTTTGGCGCGACAAGAGGAGCTGCCGGCGCTGAAAAAGCAACCGGTGCTTTGCGCTTACAGGGCGATCATGGTTCTGTTGCATTTAAAAATATTTCTATTACTCCCTTAACAGAATTGCCGAAAGTTAGACAGGGGAATGATGCCGATCCTATCTATATTGATGCGGCCAGCAATAACATGATCCGCAGTTTTGTGGATGTGGTTCCTGGCGTTCGTTCGGTACACGCTATTTCGGTTGGCGGGCCCGAGCGTACCGCTTACAGCTACGATCTGGATAACGGTACATTACTACAGGGATGGCATGGTGATTTTATTGATGCTACCCCTATGTGGGATGGCCGTGGTAATGGTACTTCGCGCGCCTTAGGGAGCGTTACCCGTTTTACTGCAAAACCGATCCTCGCTGTTTCAAAATTGGTAACCGCCCTGGATAAATGGGTAGCTGATACTGCCGGCACAGGCTTTTTTACCAAAGGCTATATATTGGATAGCCAGGAAAGACCAGCGTTTAAATATTTCATCTACGGTAATACGGTTACCGATGATGTAAAAGTAATGGAGAACGGCCAGGGTTTACGCAGGGACGTTTCGGTTGAGAAACCTGCAAATGACCTGTACTTTCTGCTTGCTACCGCACCCGATATTGAAGACCTGGGAGGCGGCTTGTATTTGGTGGGCGATAAAGCCTACTACCTGCAGCTTGCTGATGGAACGGCAAAGCCAATTATTAGAGATGTTGATGGCAAGAAACAAATGATTGTAGCCATTGGCAATAAGTTAAGTTATACCCTATTATTTTAAGCCGATTTGCAATGACATATACTTTTAAAACGATACTGACACTGGCATTAAGCTTAAGTTTTTCAACGCTTTTTGCCCAGGAAACTCCGAAGGAGGAAGATTTTTTCAAGATAACTAAAGTGCGTGTACCCGAGGGGCCAATTTTAGAGGTTGGCGGATTGATTACGTTACCTAACGGCGATTTAGGCGTATCTACCCGCAGGGGCGAGGTGTACATTGTAGAAAACCCTACAAGTACCAAGCCTTACTGGCGCAGGTTTGCTTACGGCTTACACGAGATATTGGGCATCGCTTATAAAGATGGTGCCATTTACGTAGCACAACGCGGCGAATTAACCAAACTGGTAGATAAAGACCAGGATGGCAAAGCAGAGATCTACGAAACCGTTTATGCATGGCCATTAAGCGGACACTACCACGAATATAGCTTTGGACCTAAACTAATGCCCGATGGCACATTTATGGTTACAGCCAACGTTGCCTTTGGCGATGAAGAATGGTGGAGAGCCGAAAGCCGTGTACCTATGCGGGGTTGGGCTATGAATATTACCGAAGGAGGCAAAATGATGCCTTATGCAGCGGGTTTCCGGTCGCCGGCGGGTATTGGAATTATAGACGGCCAATTTTATTATACCGAAAATCAGGGCGACTGGGTGGGATCGGGCGGTTTATGGAAAATAAACAAAGGCGACTTTATGGGTCACCCCGCCAGCTTAAGGTGGACAAGCCTGCCAAATTCACCTGTAAAACTGCAGTCAGATTTCTTTTACTCGCAAATGGATGAGCGCCGCCTTAAAAATGAGCAAGGCCGGTATATTAAACCCGAAAACCGGGTGAACGAATCGTTCAAAACCTTGTTCGAGATGAAGAAAGTGTTCCCTGAATTGAAGTTGCCATCGGTTTGGCTGCCATACGGTATCCTGGGTATCTCATCATCTGAGCCGGTTAAAATACCTGCTAATACATTCGGCCCCTTTGCCGGTCAGATCTTAGCGGGCGACCAGGGCATGAGCATCATTTCGAGGATCTTCCTGGAAACGGTAAAAGGGCAGGAGCAAGGTGCGGCCTTCCTATTCCGTAAAGGTTTCCGCTCGGGTGTGTTAAGACTGGAATGGGGAACAGATGGTTCCTTATTTGTAGGCGAAACTAACCGCGGCTGGGGTTCGGCAGGTGATGCCAACGAAGGCCTGGAAAGATTAGTCTACAACAACAAAATACCTTTCGAAATGAAAGCTGTAAGAGCGATGCCTGATGGTTTTGAAGTTGAATTTACCGCGCCGGTAGATCGTAAATCTGCAGAAGACCTGGCATCATACAATGCTGAGAGCTTTATTTACAAATATCACCCGGTTTATGGTTCGCCGCCGGTAAATACCGAAAAACTAAAAATTGCCGGTGTTAAGATTTCTGCTGATGGTTTAAAAGCGAGGATCATCGTTCAAAATCTTCGTCAATACTATATCCATACATTAACATTAGATGGCTTAAGGTCGCAGGATGGTTTCTATTCTTTGGTACACCCGGTAGCATACTACACCTTAAACCAAATCCCTGATGGCGGTAAGCTTTCTATGAGCGAAGTGAGTACTAAAAATTCAGCGGCAACTCCTGCCGCTGCTCCGTCAACCAAAAAAGCAACCGCACCGGTAAAAGGCGGGGCTGCTGCTACTAAAACCACCAGCACAAAAGCACCAACCTTTAAAGAGGTGGAAGGCTTGCTGACAAAAAACACTTGCTTATCGTGCCATAACCCAACAAAAAGGCAAATTGGCCCGCCGTTCGCAGAGATCGCGAAGCGTAAGTATTCACCAGAGAAGATCTTCTCGCTGATCCATAACCCACAGCCGCAAAACTGGCCGGGTTACTCCACCGAGATGCCGCCAATGCCACAGGTAACCAAAGCCGAAGCATTTAAAATCGCGGGTTATATCAACTCGTTACGGTAAACAAATTCAGATATCAACAAAAGAGGGTTAGCAGTCCAAAAATGCTAACCCTCTTTTGTTATAAAGTCGTTTTGTGGTTTATTTCAATATCCTAAATATAACCACCAGCACAAAAATATCGCGCAGCGCCTTAATGGCATTGTGGAGTGTGTTGTATATTGTGCGCTCGGTAAGGCCGGTTTGCAAGGCTATCTCGGCAAAACTCTTCTCATCAAAATAGCGCATCCGGATGATCTCTATTTGCCGCGGCGATAGCTGGTTCAAAGCTTTCTGCAACCGTTTTTTGGTTATCTCATCGTGCTGGCTGGCTATCAGGATGTTCTCGTATGGCTGTTCGGCCCCGGCCATGGTAATAGTATCCTCATCCAAAGTAGAGGTGAGCGTGTTGCGGGTATAAAGCTGGTACGTTTTATAAAGGATGCGCTTATATATGGTAAGTACGTATTGCTGTACGTTCTGCACATCGGCCAGTTTATGCTGTATGCGCCAAAGCTCGATAAACAGGTTGTTGATGCCCTCCTTCACCAGCTCGGGGTTTTTATACATCGATAAGCCAAAGCGGTACAGGTCGTCGTAAAAAATATCAAAGCACGCGTAAAGCCCTTGTTCACCACCTTCTGCAAGCAGTGCCCAGTTCTTCTTTTCGTGTGTGATCTTGTTACTCATTTAGCTGTTTTACAGGCAGGTTAAAGCCCGGCATATTAATTAATGATGAAATTAGTAAAATCTTTTTAAAATAATTTAAAAAGCGTTGGTAAAAACGAATAATCTTTTGCACTTGTGTGTAAATACCAACTAAATGGACTATAATAATTATAATGTCGAGGATTTTTTAACGGACGAAAGCTTTATTAACTACTGCTATGATTTAAACGAGGCAGATAAAGCGCATTGGGAAGACGTCATCCTTACGCAGCCGTTGTTAAAAAAGAAGATAGCCGATGCCCGCGAGCTTTGCCTGTTATTAGCAATACGGGTTACCAAAGCCGATAAGCAAAAAGAACTTGAAAAATTAAAGGCGGCCATTGCCCTCGAAAAACTCGAAAGCGTTCCTATTGTCAAAGTGCGCCGCTTATGGATTCCGCGCCTGGCTATAGCCGCTACTATATTGGCCCTGGTAATTGCCTATGGCGTTTACAAATTCAGCGCGCCGGTATCGGGTGCGATGTTGTACAGCCGGGTGAATAACTCAACCTACCACATGGTTGCCCAAACAGAAACCAGCAGCCGTAAAATTGTGGTACTGCCCGATGGTACGGTAGCTACACTAAACGGATCGAGTTCGCTGCAAATGGCGAACGACTACGGCCGAAGCGACCGCCACGTAGTACTTGTGGGCGAGGCGTTCTTTGAGGTTAAGAAAGATAAAACCCGCCCCTTTGTAGTGCTTACCAACAAAACCGCCACTACCGCGTTGGGTACGTCATTTAAAGTAAGCAGCTATGTTAATGCTAAAACCGCGAGTGTAATGCTCGCTACCGGTAAGGTAAAGGTAGAAGCCACCCAGCCGCAATCCGGCATTATCACTCAATTCTTAACCCCGGGCCAGCAGGTTGTGTTAGCTAAAGGCGCAAAT
Source organism: Mucilaginibacter gilvus (assembly GCF_004054195.1). Classification (GTDB taxonomy): domain Bacteria; phylum Bacteroidota; class Bacteroidia; order Sphingobacteriales; family Sphingobacteriaceae; genus Mucilaginibacter; species Mucilaginibacter gilvus. The sequence continues at coordinate 247,780 of NZ_SBIW01000003.1, forward strand.
ACCTTCAAAAAATCAGGTTTCGATCAAAATGAGATCAAGAACTGGTTGGGTATTAAAATGGTGTTTACCAACGCCAGCTTTAGTCAGATAGCCGATAAGATAAACTATACCTACGGCGTGCGCTTAGTGGCCGATGGCAAAGCAGCAAACAAGATCATGTTCACCGGCCGGTTTGATAACAAAAGCCTTACCGAGGTGCTTGATGCCATTGGTTTCGTAAACAACTTCAGCTACGTGCAGAAGGGCGATACCGTAAAAATTGTGTTTTAAACTCAAAATCACGCTATACAATCAACTCATCCCTAATTCTTAAACTATGCTAAAAAAACTACCCGATCCGCATTTTATCTCTAAAATGTTATTGAGGATGCTTGGCGCAGTGTTCCTGGTAATTTGTACCAGCGCGCACGCCCAATCAGCGCCTCAAACCCTCTACACCTTTAACTGGCAAAAAGTGCCTGTAGAAAAAGTGTTTAAGCAAATAGAAGATGCCACCAAGGTACACTTCTCTTACAACCCCGCCGACGTAGACCTCAGCCAAAAAATAAGCCTGAAGGTTACCGATAAGCAGCTGGTTGAAATTATGGAAGCTTTAGCTGCCCAAATACCGGTTAAGTATAAGATCTCCGGCGAAACGGTATTGATACAGGCGGTAAAAACCAACAAAGGCGCAGCGGTATTTACCCTGCGTGGTAAAGTGTTGGATCCTGATAAGATGGTGTTGCCAGGCGTAACGGTTACAAACACCAAAACCGATAAAATAGCGGTAACTAACACAGCCGGCGAGTTCTCTATCGAGGCAAACAATGGCGATGCGATCACCTTTAAAATGCTTGGTTTCGAGCCGTCATTGCTTATCGCTAATGAGCAAGCTAACACCATTGTTGTAAACTTAGCCCTTAGCAATACCGAACTGAAAACAGTTGTGGTAACCGCCTTAGGCATCAAACGCGAACAACGTGCCTTAGGCTACGCCTTAACCGAAGTTGACGGTAACGACCTTAAAAAGGCCCGCGAAACCAATGTGATCAACTCGCTTGCTGGTAAAGTGCCGGGTTTAATTATCAATAGTACGGCGGGCGGCCCTGCAGGTTCATCAAGGGTAATTATCCGCGGTAATACTACCATTACCGGTAACAACCAGCCATTATATGTGGTAGATGGTGTGCCGATAGACAACTCTAACTACGGCCAGGTAGGTGGTGGCAAATATAGCGGCGGTCAGGATTTTGGGGACGCTATTTCGGCCATTAACCCCGATGATGTAGATAAGATAAGCGTACTGAAAGGCCCTGCTGCTGCTGCACTTTATGGTAGCCGCGCGGGTAACGGTGTTATTTTGATAACTACCAAACGTGGTGGTAACCGCAAAGAACTGGGTATAGAATTTAACAGCACCTCATCCGTAGAAAACCAGCTAACCACATTGGATGGCAACCAGTTTATATACGGACAAGGATCTGCCGAGCAACTGGTGATTGATGCTGCGCAGGCAAAAAATACCCTGTTCAATAACTTCGGGCCACGTTTAGACCCGAGTTTGAATGTGATTGGCTTCGATGGCGTTTATCGCCCGTTCGCGTTGGTGAAGGATAATATTAAAGATTTCTTCCGCACGGGTTCAACGTTTACCAATACGGTTGCATTTTCTAATTCAACTGATAAAACATCCTTCCGCCTTTCTATATCCGATCTGCGTAACCGCGATATCGTACCCGGCAGCAATATCCGCCGCAACACCTTTAACTTTAATGGGACGTCCAAATTCGGCAGCAAAGTTACTTTAGAGGCAAGGGTAATGTACATGAACGAGGATGTAATTAACCGTCCCTCGCTTGCAGATGATCCGGGTAACATCGGTAATAACTTTATCGGTTTGGCCAATAACGTAGATCAGTCTTACTTTAAAACCGGCTACAAAGATGCAGAGGGAAATTACGTAGAATGGGGCGGCGGTCAATACCGGTTGGATCCATACTGGGTGATCAACCAAATGAAGAACCAAACTAAAAAGAACCGCATGATAGGCGGCTTGCAAGGGAACTATACCATCACCAGCTGGTTAAATTTGCAGGGCCGTGCTTCAACAGATTTCACTTACTTCGATTACTCTAAGTTCAGCCCACGCTCTACACCGGGTTCGTTAACCGGCAGATTGGAAACCACTAATCAGAAGGTACAAACTACAGAAGCGGATATATTGTTAACTGCTCAGAAACAGCTCACACCATCATTTAACTTGTCGGGCCGTTTGGGTGCAAGTATTTCGCACACCTTTAATCCTGGTTACACTGGTAATTACATTAACATGGTGGCAACGGATGTAATAAGCTCTAACAGTTTCTCTGATAAAACCATACTGGATTTATCGCCCCGCGGCCGCGAAACGCGCTCGGTTTATGGCTTATTGAGTGCTGGCTACAAAAGCATTTTATATGTAGATGCAACCCTCCGCCGCGACGCGGTGTCTACGCTGCCATCAAACAATAATACTTATACCTATCCATCCTTAACAGGTAGTTTCATTTTTACCGATGCATTTAAGATTGATAAATCTATCCTGTCGTTCGGTAAGTTAAGGGCCTCTGTTGCCGAAGTTGGTAGCGATACCGACCCCTATCAACTGAATTTGGTTTACGCGCTTAGTCCGCAGAACTTTAACGGCACGCCGATAGGCGGTATTGGTAGCACCATTTTGCCGCCACTTGGCTTAAAACCAACCCGCACCCGCTCTTACGAGTTTGGTACCGAGCTGAAGTTTTTTACCGACCGGATAGGATTGGACGTAACCTACTACACCTCCAAATCGCGCGATCAGATCAACGTGGTGAACATCCCGTTATCAACCGGTTTCTCTCAGCAATTGATCAACGCGGGAGTTATCAGCAACAAAGGGGTTGAAGTTCAGTTGAACACCAAGCCTATTGTGCTGAAAGATTTTAACTGGGATTTGAACGTGAACTTTGCCCGCAACATCAACAATGTAGAGTCGCTTGCGGAAGGCGTACCTTATTTAACCTTATCTGATGCCCGCTGGTTGGGTACATCGGTAGTGGCAAGGCCGAACACTGCTTATGGCGCTATCTTAGGCTACGGAGCACAAGTTGACAAAGACGGTAACGCCGTGCTCGACCCGGTTACTTTAGCACCACTGCAAACCACCGACCGCCAGGTATTGGGTAAAGGTACCTGGAGCTGGACAGGCGGTATCAGCAGTTCGTTCTACTACAAAAATTTTGGCTTAAGCTTTATTGTTGATATTAAACAAGGGGCAAGCCTGTTCTCTATGACCAATCTTTTCAACGTCATCCGCGGTAGCAGCTTAACAACTTTACCGGGTCGTGCCGAGTGGATAAAATCTGAAGAAGACCGCCAAACCGCGGGCATGAGCATTGAGCAATGGACAGCAGCGGGTAATGTTAAAGGTTATGTTCCGCAGGGTGTGGTGCAAACCGGTACTGATGGCAGCGGCAACCCGGTTTACGCTAAAAACACGCGTGCGTTAGATCCATCCATTTATTGGGCAAATTACTATAGCGATGGCAACGGTGTAGCAACACCTTTCATCTATGATGCCAGCTATGTTAAAATGCGCGAGATCACTTTAAGCTACCATATACCAACGGTTATTTCGTCAAAATGGGGTATCAAAAGCATGACGGTTGCATTGGTAAGCCGTAACCCGTTCATCATCCACAAAAACGTACCCAATGTTGACCCTGATTCTAACTACAACAACGGCAACGGGCAGGGGCTTGAGTATGGTTCGTTACCATCCCGCAAAAGCTGGGGCTTTAACCTAAATGTGAAATTCTAACGAGGGTATTGAAATAGATAATCATAAAAAGATGAAAAGACATATAAATAAATTAACTATCATGCTTTTAACGGTTACCATGATTTTGGTATCGTGTAAAAAGTTTAATGATTTCGGTGACATGAACACCGACCCCACCAAATCGAGTAACCTCGAGCCGGTGAACCAATTGGTGCTTACACAGCTGCGCTATTCGGGCGAGCTAACCATTAATGAGCGTACAGGCATCATCATGACCATGCCGCTGGTGCAGCAAATTGGCGGCGCGTATTACACCCGCTACGGTTTTGAATACGTGAAGAACAGGCAATACATGTCGGAATTGTGGGAGCTTGGCTACCCCAACGATGTGCTGAACATTGTTGACGCTGCGGACCGCTCTGCTAAAAACCCGCTTAAACCGAACCTTACCGCCATGTGCCGTATTATGAAGGTTTACATTTTCGACAGGATAACAGACCTTTATGGCGATATTCCTTACAAGCAGGCTGGTGCCGGTTATATCTCAGGTGTTATCCGCCCTACTTTCGATGCGCAAAAAGACATCTATGATGATTTCTTTAAAGAGCTAACCGAAGCATCGGCCCAGTTAGATGCATCGAAGGATAATGTATCTGCAGATATATTTTACCAGGGTAATATTGCCGCCTGGAAAAAGTTTGCCAATTCTTTGCGTCTGCGTTTGGCCATGCGCTTAAGCAAGGTTGACCCCGAGAAAGCAAAAGCACAGGTACTTGCTGCTTACGCCGCCGGTGTATTTACCAGCGCTGCGGATAATTGCATTACCCACCATGCCGATGTGCAAAATAGCTATGCCGATATCCGCGGTAACTCGGTTTCGGTTGCCATAAACCAATACCCGGACGAAGGCCGCCCGCGTGTTTGCAATACATTACTTGATGCAATGAAGAGCACCAACGACCCGCGCCTCCAATACATTGCCCGTGCTTATTGGGTAAACCCCGATAAACCATCGGAAAGGCTGGATGTTACCGACGGCGTAAAAGCGCAGGTAGGTATCATAGGCGTTGGCCCCGGCAAGTATAACTACGATGATTACTTAGGTGCCATAAATGTAGACCTTGGCGGTGGCCGCGTAGTGCAGGTGCCAAACAACGGGCAAAAGGTGCAATTGGCCAACTGGATGATCACAAACGACGCGCCTTTCTTCCACATTACCTATGCCGAAACTGAGCTTTTATTAGCAGAAGCAGCTCAGCGCTGGGGCTTAAGCCTGGGTGCTAACGCGGCTACGCATTTTCAAAATGGTGTATCTGCTGCTATGAAACAGCTTGCCGAATTTAAAGGCGGTCCGGTTTTAAGCGATACGCAGATCCAAAACTTTAAAACAGATAACCCGCTTGCACCCGGCAACGAGCTAAAGCAGATAGATACACAACTATGGGTAGCTTTATTGCTTAACGGCCCCGAGGCTTATGCCAACTGGCGCCGCACCGGGTTCCCTGTTTTAGCGCCTGCCATTACCGGCGAATCTACGGCCACAACAACGCCGCGCAGGTTTGAATACCCGCTTACCGAAACCGAGCAAAACCTGACCAACATTAACAAGGCCATCGCTTTGATACCGGGAGGGCAGGATGACTGGACAGCGCGCGTTTGGTGGGATAAACTATAATATAACAATGATGAGCAAGAATATTTGGTGCGCCATTTTCATGGTGATAGGTATGATAAGCTGCAAAAAAGGCGGCGCAAAACCCGAGGTTAAGGTTGATGATACAACCCCAACTGTAAGCGCCTCCTTTAGAGTAGTAGGCTACCTGCGCGCGCACAACGTGGAGGACGGGCAGGCTATAAAGTTTGATTTCAGTAAGCTAACCCACCTCAACATCGCCTTCATTAATCCTGATGCTGCGGGTAATTTCACTGCGGTGGAGGGTTTGAGCGCTTTGGTTGCTGCTGCACATGCTAAAAACGTAAAGGTGCTCGCATCTATAGGCGGCGGGCTTGCCCCGGCGTATTATACCACGCTGATAGCTGATAAAGGTAGTCGCGCCAAACTGGTGAGCAGCATTGCAGCGCTGACAGATCAGTATAACCTTGATGGTATCGACGTTGATCTGGAAGGCAGCTTTGTGGACGGTAATTACGAAACTTTTATAGTCGACCTGAAGAAGGCCCTGCAGCCCAAAAGTAAGTTGCTTACCACCGCCATCGCCACTGTTTATGCCACGCAGTACACCAACAAGGCGCTGGCGCAGTTCGATTTTATTAACATCATGTCGTACGATAAAACCGGCCCCTGGAAACCCGAGAAACCCGGTCAGCACTCGCCCTATAATATGGCGGTAGAGGATTTGGATTATTGGGCAGGTACACGTGGCATCGCCAAAGAAAAACTGAGCCTGGGCCTGCCTTTTTACGGCTACGGTTTTGGTGCAGGTGTTCGCGAGGATATGACCTTCGCCGATATCATCAAAACCTATCCCGGTGCCGAAGATAAGGATGAGGTTACCGTGGCAGCCGGTGGCACCATGTATTACAATGGTAAGCCTACCATCAAAAGCAAAACCACGCTGGCACTGCAAAAGGCCGGCGGTATAATGGTTTGGCAGCTTTTGCAGGATGCCGGTGGCACAAATTCATTGCTCAATATTATTGATGCCGAAGTAAAAGCGGCGAAGAAATAAATTACAGATTACGGAATTTCAAAACATAAGAAAATGAAAAAGATCTATCAAAAAGTATCGTTCCTGCTGGTTTTGCTGGCGGCCATAAGCGCCGGATGTAAAAAAGATGTAGCGCAGGAGCAAGAGGCGGCTAACCCGCTTCAGCCGCGCATATTTGATATCCTGCGGCAGTTCTCGGGCGCGCAGGTGATCAGCGAGGGCGATACCGCAAAGTTTACCGGCGTGGAAATTACCCCGGCAGATAAAGCGATTGTGAGCTGGCAGGTGAACAATGTAGAAGTATCTAAGGATAAGAAATTTGTGTTTGCACCAAAAGCAGGCGGCGAGTTCACCATCAAACTCAAAGTTACCTACAACGGCGATTCTACTGTGCGCAGTACGAAAGTTTTGGTAAACCCTACCACCTATACCTTTAAGCCCTACACGCATATCAGCATGAGCTACCTTACAGGCGATGCATCAGCAGCCAATGTGAATTTTAACAACGTTACGCACATTGCCTACAAGGTAGGTTTGGTTTCCCCTGAGGGCGACCTGGATGTATCATCGGGCGAGGTTAACCAAAAAGCCAACGAATTGGTTGCGCGTGCGCATATTGCACATGTGCCCGTTATTATGGGCATCAGCGGCAGGCTCTCGGGTATCGACGGCTGGGCCATCTACGAAACCAACGATTTTGGTACCGCCATTCGCGATGCGGGCAAACGCGCCAAAGTTATAGCTGCCGTAAAGGCTTACGTCGCCGCAAAAAGGATGGACGGGGTGGATATCCTGATGACGGATATCAACTCGGGCAACGCGCCGGATAATATCCACGCTATCGGCCCGTTCCTTACCGAATTAAAGGCAGCTTTACCTGCCACAGCAATTGTTACGGTTACTGCAACGGTGAACTATCAACACTGGGAGTATCCCAATCTTTCTGCCGCAAGCTGGGTAAATATCCACGCTTACGAGGATAACGGTCACATAGGACCAGATGCACCGGTTGATCAATCATCCAGCTACGATTTTATGGTGAGCAGCGCCAACATCTGGACAAACTTCCACCTGCCGGCCAGCAAAATTGTGGTAGGTATGCCGGCCTTCGGTTTACGTTATAACGAATTGAATGCCGCGGGCAACAACGCCAGTTGGGGTTCGTACGATTACGCAACTTACAAAGCTATCATAGCTGCCGACCCGGCTGCTTTCGCCAACGAAGTAACCACTAAGCTGGGCGTAAAGACTTATTACAACGGTGTGCCTTTGATCAGCAAAAAATCGCAGTATGTAAAAGCCAGCGGTTTTAAAGGCGCCTATTTATGGGGTGGCGATTATGATACACAGGATGCAAACTCCTTAATGCTCGCGCTTTATAACGGCCAGAAATAAGTGGACCCCAACACCAATTAAACCTAATGATGAAAAGATTATTCGGGGCCGCAGTTGTATTGCTTTTATTGGCTGTGCATGGTAATGCAAATGCCCAAACAAAAACTATTAAATGGTGTGGCTACACCTGGAACGTAAAAGAACCTGCGGAACCTACTGGGCCGGGGCCAAATTACTGGTCGGCAAGTAATGTATGGGTTGATGGGAGCGGCTGGCTGCATTTAAAAATAAGTAAGAACGCGGCTAACGGCCGCTGGGAATGCGCCGAGGTCAGCAGTACCGACAGTTTCGGCATGGGTACTTACCAATGGCAGATAGATGCCGACCTGGACAAGTTTGATAAGAACATTGTGCTGGGTTTGTTCAACTACTCGGGTGTTGATGCAAGGGATGAAATGGATATTGAGTTTGCACGATGGGGCAACAGTGCTTACCCAAACCTCAATTACACCGTTTACCCAAAGGCCGGCGATCCGCCCAAACATACGAGCTATTCAACAGAATTTACCTCGCCAAATGGTACCTACACCACCCAGCGTTTCATCCGTACGCCCGAAAGTGTTACGTTTAAAACCCTGTACGGCCATTTAGATACCGACAGCCGCGACAACCTGTTTTTAACAAAGGAGTTTAAAAGCCCGGCGGTATCTATCAGTAGCGTAAGTATGCCGGCTTTCTTAAACCTGTGGTTATTTAAAGGGCTCGCCCCAAGCGATGATAAACCCGTTGAGGTAGTTATCCATAGCTTTAAGTTTACAGGGAAATAGATTAATATCGAACACCGAATGTCCAATACCGAATAATGAAGTAAAGTAAAAAGTACTTCGGCGTTCAAAATTCGATATTATTTTTCCTTACCCGGTTGCCTAAAGGCAGCCGGGTTTTATTTTTTTAACCGGGTTTCCTTACCATTTCAATGTGTTCTATGCCGTCTTCGTCGTAGCGGTCGCCATCTTCCACAAAGCCCAGCGAAGTATAAAACGGCAGCGCATAGGTTTGTGCGCCGATACGGATAGTTTGAGGGCCAAACAGTTCTTCGCAGCCTTGTATGGAAAGCTCCATCAACTTACGGCCCAATCCGCTGCCCCTGAACGCGGGTGAAGTAACCACCCGCCCGATGGCCGGTTCCGCATACGATAAATCGGCAGGCACCAACCGGCTGTACGCGGCAAGCTGGTCATCAGCATACAACAGCAGGTGATAGCATTGCTGATCCTTATCGTCCTGGTCTAAAAATACACAGTGTTGTTCTACCACAAATACTTCGCTGCGCAGGCGGAGGAGTTGGTAAAGCTCGTCTACATTAAGCTGGTGGAAGGGGAGGATTTTATGGGTGAGGTGCATTGGAGATGTTATTGGGGCGAAAATAATTGAATAATTTGATTATCCCGCGTCTTATTGTCACACTGAACTTGTTTCAGAAACAGGCTACCTTACACCACTCGCCCCGCCCCCTCCATCACCCTCTCCCTAACAATATTCTCTATCTGCTGCAACTGCTCGGCGGTTAACTGCTTTATGTTTTCCTGGCTCAGGATGGTATTGTTTATCTGGATGTAGTTGTTTTGCGCGGTTACAAGGGTGTTGGTGCCGGGTTTATTTATGGCGCCAACCATTTCAAAATAAAGCCTGGCCGCCCGCATGTTGCCGTTACGGCCAAACTTAAATACGTTGGCCAGCATTTCGTGGCTCATAAATTTAAATTGCTCGGCTTCGGCTATAAATTCCGGGTGCGACTTGTATTCTTTTAAATGCTTGATCACCGTTTGCCGGCTGAGGCCCGTTTCTTCGGCTATGGCGCTTTTGGTGGGCATAACGCCATACTGGCGCATAAAATCCGAAATGGCACTGCGGATCACGGTATGATTATGTTCCCACAGGTCGTTTTTTGTCCTGTCGGGGAGGATCGAGTCTATTTTAGCTAAAAGGTTGTCTCGTTCTGCGCCTTTCGAGTCTGCTAATATTTGGGCGAGCCTTTCCTGGAACATTTCACGCTCGGCAACGGTGAGTTCCTCCAAATTTTTTACTGTGATTTTTTTCAGCGCAAGCAGTTCATCCACTTTATGTCGCGCAACAGTTAGCGTTGCCATGGCGGTTGTTTTCTTATTCATCTTATTCTTTATTTATAAAGATAAAAATAAAGAATAATCTTTATAAATGCAAACGTCATTATGTTTATTTTTATAAAAAAGTGTAAACCCACTATAAAGTGTAAATATTTAATAATCAGTTATTTATAAAAAATATTTTGAAATAGTGTAAACTTTTGTAAACCCTGTCGGGTACTTATTGCGCTGCTTTGTTCTGTAGGTATAGGAAACCGATGGTTTGGATGTAAGGCTGTACAAAAGCATAACTGGTAAAAAATTTATAGCAGATATTGCTAAATTTGCTGAAGTGGTAGAACTGAACGAATACGAATGTGAAATGCTGGACGCGGTGCTGGAAGCCTTTGGCATCCCGGATAGCTTAACACGCAACCAATTGCTTACCCTGTTCGACCAGGATGAAGCTTCCGCCTTCGCCCTCGTTCAAATATTAATAAGGGAGGGCCTCGTAGCCGAAACCGGCAAGCACGGCGATTACGACCTCCCCGAAAAACTGGTACTGAAGCTAAAGGGAGATAAGTTCCTGAAAGCGGGCGGCTTCCTCAAACGCTACCAGGCGGAACAGGCAAAACCAACAGAGGTGAACAGCATCCTATCCAAATTACAGCAACAAAACCTTTCCCTCCAGAACGAAAAGCTCCTGAACCAAAGGGCAATTGCCGGCCTTAAAATGCGCCAATACATTTGGTGGGCGCTTATTGTGGTCGCCCTCATCATAGGCTATTTTGTGGGCCATGCAGTAAAAAAATAATTTCTCCCGATAACATCTGCATCAATAGTTTTTAACTATTTCCTATAGAATTAATCGATTGGGATTATCCCTTTCAAAACCCTAATTTTATAATTCTCTGTAAAACCAAATACTTAACAGAAACCTATAAAAAATGGAAAACGATTCAAACGACATCAGCAAATGCCCGTTTCATAACGGTGAGATGAAACACAATACTGCCGGTGGCGGTACCCGCAACCACGACTGGTGGCCCAATCAGCTAAAACTGAATATCCTGCGCCAGCAGTCATCTTTATCAAACCCAATGGGTAACGATTTTAACTATGCCGAAGAATTTAAAAGCCTCGACCTGGAAGCAGTTAAACAAGATCTTCACGCTTTAATGACCGACTCACAGGATTGGTGGCCGGCAGACTTTGGCCACTATGGAGGCTTATTTATCAGGATGGCATGGCACAGTGCTGGTACTTATCGTGTAGGCGATGGCCGTGGCGGGGCAGGAGCAGGGTTGCAACGTTTTGCACCGTTAAACAGTTGGCCCGATAACGTAAGCCTTGATAAAGCCCGCAGGCTGCTTTGGCCAATTAAACAAAAATATGGCCGTAAAATTTCATGGGCAGATCTGATGATCCTTACCGGTAACATAGCACTGGAATCGATGGGTTTTAAAACGTTTGGTTTTGCAGGCGGGCGCGAAGATGTTTGGGAGGCGGATGAATCGGTTTATTGGGGCTCCGAAACCACCTGGCTGGGCAACGATAAGCGTTACCCGGATGGTTCGCCGGGTGTTGAGGGGCATGGTGTACTGGTATCTGATGAGGATGCTGTTGGCGAACATCATTCACAGAATTTGGAAAAACCGCTTGGGGCCGCGCACATGGGTTTAATATATGTAAACCCTGAAGGCCCGGATGGTAATCCTGACCCCATCGCTGCCGCCAAAGACATCCGCGAGACTTTCGCGCGCATGGCTATGAACGATGAAGAAACAGTTGCACTCATAGCAGGGGGGCACAGTTTTGGTAAAACCCACGGGGCCGCCACTTCTGACCATGTGGGTAAAGAACCAGAAGCTGTAGACGTTGAGATGCAGGGATTTGGCTGGAACAATAGCTACGGTTCGGGTAAAGGAGCGGATACCATTACCAGCGGCTTGGAGGTCACCTGGACCACAACACCTACGCAATGGAGCAATAATTTTTTCGAAAACCTGCTCGGATTTGAATGGGAACTATCTAAAAGCCCTGGCGGCGCTCATCAATGGGTTGCAAAAAATGCAAAGGCTATTATTCCTGATGCGTACGACAGCTCAAAAAAGCACTTGCCAACCATGCTTACTACTGATCTTGCTTTAAGGTTCGATCCATCTTACGAAAAAATATCAAGGCGTTTCCTGGAAGACCATGGAGCGTTCTCGGATGCCTTTGCGCGCGCCTGGTTTAAATTAACCCACCGCGATATGGGCCCACGTGCCCGTTACCTTGGTAATGATGTACCACAAGAGGTATTGCTTTGGCAGGACCCTATCCCCGCAGTTGATCATGCTTTAATAAATGATGCCGATATTGCAGATCTCAAAGCAAAGGTTTTAGGTTCTGGCTTAAGCGTATCTGAACTGGTTTCCACAGCCTGGGCCTCGGCTTCTACCTTCCGCGGTTCTGATAAGCGTGGCGGTGCTAATGGTGCCCGTATCCGTTTAGCACCGCAAAGGTACTGGCAGGCAAATAACCCGTCGCAGTTGCAAAAAGTGCTGGGTGTACTGGAGGGTATTCAAAAGGAATTTAATAGTGCAGATGGAGGGAAGGTTTCGATGGCCGACCTGATTGTACTTGCCGGTAGCACAGGCGTTGAAAAAGCGGCAAAAGATGCAGGGAAAGATATTACGGTAGCGTTTACACCTGGCCGTGCCGATGCTTCACAGGAACAAACCGATGTAGAATCATTTGGCTACCTGGAGCCTGCTGCAGATGGTTTCCGTAATTATCGTAAATCAAAGATCGCGGTTTCAACTGAAGAATTGCTGATAGATAAAGCGCAGCTGCTCACACTTACAGCCCCTGAATTAACCGTGCTTATTGGTGGTTTGCGCGTGCTGAGTACAAACTTTGACGGTTCTAACCACGGTGTATTCACTTCTACACCAGGCCTGTTAACCAACGACTTTTTTGTAAATCTGCTGGACATGGGCACTGCATGGAAAGCAGCAGCCACCGGAAGGGAGATTTACGAAGGAAGAAACCGTAGCACCGGTGAAGTAAAATGGACGGCAACCCGTGCCGACCTTGTATTTGGTTCCAACTCCGAACTCAGAGCCCTTGCCGAAGTGTACGCAAGTGCAGACGCCGGCGATAAGTTTGTAAAAGAATTTGTGGCCGCCTGGAATAAAGTAATGAATCTGGATAGGTTTGATCTGGTGTAAGATGGGTTAAGAGCAAATTAAAGTGATATACAAGAGGCTGTTTCATATTGATGAAGCAGCCTCTTTTTTTATGTCGCGATGCATGTTTTTAAGGCAGCCGTAGTTCAAATAAGGGTATCTACTAATTGTCCTATGAAAATTACAGGCGGCAATGTCTTTTATTGATGATGTGATATTTACATTTGCCTCGTTTTGTAATAATGATATAAATGGAAATGAAGATAAGGACCTTTGGATCGATAGACGCTCAAACATTTCTTTTAGGTAGAAGACGGTTGATGATAAGAAACTTATTTTTCATGGGCTTTGTAGGATGCATAATCTTAGCATCCTGCGGCGGTAAAAAACAACAGAGTGCCGGTGCGCCGGGCACCCAGGTACTGGGTTATAAGGTGCTTGAATTACAGCCGCACAGCGCTACCTTAAATGTTGATTATCCTGCAAGTATACAGGGCCAGCAGAATATTGAAATAAGGCCCAAAGTTGACGGCTACGTAGAAAAAATATTTGTAGACGAAGGGAGCATTGTAACCAAAGGCCAGTTGCTTTTTAAAATAAACGCCCCGCAGTACGAGCAGGAAGTGCGTACTGCCAGGGCAGGCATTAAGACTGGCGAAGCCGATCTTGCGCTCGCACGGATGCAGGTAAACAAAGTAAAACCGCTGGTTGAAAAAGATATCATCAGCAAATATGAGCTGGAATCGGCCGAGTATACGCAGCAATCTAAGGCTGCTGCTTTGGCACAGGCAAAAGCAGCGCTGGCAAATGCGCAGGTTAACTTAGGTTATACCACCATTACCAGCCCGGTAAGCGGGGTTATTGGTTCATTGCCATTTAAATTGGGCAGTTTGGTAAACGGCACTACAACAGATCCATTAACCACGGTTTACAATACTGCCAATGTATATGCCTACTTCGCCATGAACGAAAAGCAATTGCTTGATCTGAACAGGGATAGCACGGGGACCAGATCGTTAAAAGCGGTTATCAGTAAAATGCCCAATGTATCGCTTATTTTATCAGACGGAACTACTTATGAGCATACCGGCCGGGTTGAAACCGTGAACGGCCTTATTAATACTGCAACTGGTGCCGCCAATGTACGTGCCAATTTTGTTAACCCACGCGGGCTCATCCGCAGCGGAAGCAGCGCCACATTACGAATCCCCAATATCATAAAAGATGCCATTTTGGTACCGCAAAGCGCCACTTACGAATTACAGGACAAACGTTTTGTGTACGTTGTAGATGCACAGAATAAGGTAAAAAATGTGGCTGTAAAAGTAATGGATAACACAGCCGGCCAATTTTATGTTGTTACCCAAGGGGTAAAAACCGGTGATAAGATCATCCTGGAAAGCTCTGGCAATATAGCCGATGGCACAATAGTTAAACCTATTATAGTGAGTGCAGCATCCGTTTACAGCGCCCTTAAATAAATAAACCTTTTTAGCTTATACATTAAAGCAATATCATGCTTAAAAAATTCATAGAACGCCCGGTTTTATCTACCGTAATATCAGTGATATTGGTAATACTGGGTGTTTTGGGCCTTATTACCCTCCCAGTTTCTCAATACCCGGATATAGCGCCGCCAACCGTGCAGGTGCAGGCTTTTTATAGCGGCGCAAATGCCGATGTAGTTTTAAAAAGTGTTATCATCCCGATGGAGGAGCAGATAAACGGGGTGGAAAACATGACCTACATGACCTCCAGCGCCAGTAATGATGGATCTGCATCCATCACCGTATATTTTAAAGTAGGCACCAATCCCGACCTTGCAGCTGTAAACGTACAGAACAGGGTATCGCGCGCAACAAGTTTACTACCACTGGTGGTAACACAGTCGGGGGTATCGGTATCCAAAAGTCAAAGCAGTAACCTTATCATTTTTTCGCTTTACAGCGAGGACAAAACCTACGACGAAACCTTTCTGCAGAATTACACCAAGATAAACCTGGTGCCTGCCATACAGCGTGTAACAGGCGTTGGTAATGCCATGGTATTCGGCTCTAAAGATTACTCCATGAGGATTTGGCTGAAGCCCGATGTAATGTCGCGCTATGGTTTGATACCCGATGATGTTACCGAGGCGCTGAACGAGCAAAATATAGAAGCCGCGCCGGGCAAGTTTGGCGAGAACAGCCACGAGCCCTTTCAGTATGTGATCCGTTATAAGGGGCGCTTGCAATCTGCCAAGGAATTTGGTGATATTATCATTAAATCGGTAGGGAACGGGCAGCTATTGCGCTTGAACGATATTGCCCGGGTAGAACTTGGCGCGCTTGATTATTCTTTCCAGGAAGTGACCAATGGGCATGAGTCAGTTGGTGTGGCCATCAGCCAAACCGCGGGCTCAAACGCCCGTGATGTGATCGACAATACCAAAAAGATCTTGGATGAAGCATCCGAAAAATTTCCGAAGGGCGTAAAAATAGCCTACCTGGTTGATGCCAATGAGTTTTTAAATGCATCGATAGAGAAAGTTATCAGCACGTTGATAGAGGCCTTTATACTGGTGTTTATAGTTGTGTTTGTTTTTTTGCAGGATTTCCGCTCTACACTCATTCCTGCTATAGCGGTACCCGTGGCTATTTTGGGTACATTCTTCTTCCTTAACCTGTTTGGCTTTACCATTAACCTGCTAACGTTGTTTGCGCTGGTGCTGGCCATAGGTATTGTGGTGGATGATGCAATTGTGGTGGTAGAAGCGGTGCATGCCAAATTGGACAAGGGCTATAAATCGGCACGCAAGGCATCTGTTGATGCTATGAACGAGATCTCGGGTGCTATTATTTCCATCACATTGGTTATGTCGGCAGTGTTTTTACCGGTTACGTTTATCTCTGGTTCAACAGGGGTGTTTTACAAACAATTTGGTATTACTCTGGCAGTGGCCATTTTATTATCGGCCGTAAATGCCTTAACGTTAAGCCCTGCCTTGTGCGCGCTGTTTTTAAAACCGCACCAGAAAGGGACTAAAAAGCATGGTTTTATCAATCACTTTTATGTAGTATTCAATACCGCCTTTGATGCGGTGAGCGGTAAGTATAAAAAATCTATCGGCTTTTTATCTCATCGCAAATGGATAGCGCTTTCGGCTGTGGCCGTATTTTCGGCAGTGTTTGTTTACCTCGTTAAAACCACGCCATCCAGTTTTGTGCCTAACGAAGACCAGGGGACTATATTCGCGGCTATTAGTTTGCCACCGGCCTCGTCAATGGAACGTACTTCGGCAGTTGCAAGTAAAATAGACAGTATAGGCCGCACTTTTCCCGAGGTTGAGAACTCGCTAAAACTGGTTGGCTTTAACTTTCTTGCAGGCTCGGGTAGCGCGTATGCTATGGTGATCTTAAAACTGAAGGACTGGGATCAGCGTAAAGAGAAGGAGCAGAGTCTGGAAAGTATTATCGGCAAGCTGTTTTATAAAACAAAGGATCTGCGCGAGGCAAGTGTATTTTATTTTTCGCCGCCCACGCTACAGGGGTTTGGCAATAGCGACGGATTTTCGTTCGAATTGCAGGATAAAGGCGGCCATACGGTTGATGAATTATTTAAGGTGAGTAACAGCTTCCAGGCGGCACTTAAGCAACGCCCGGAGATACAGAGCTTAAACTCATCTTTCAATCCAAATTTTCCGCAGTTCCAGGTGGATGTAAACGTGGCTAAATGTAAAGAGGCGGGTGTAACCGTAAACTCGGTATTGAGTACATTACAGGGTTACTATGGTGGTTTATACGCTTCAAACTTTAACCAGTTTGGCAAGCAGTACCGCGTTATGGTGCAGGCCGATTACGATTACCGCGCCAACGAAACAGGGTTAAGCAAAATATTTGTGCGTAACAAAGCCGGTGTAATGGCACCTATTACCACATTTATTACTTTAAAAAGAGTGTTTGGGCCCGAGGCTATCTCCCGCTTTAACCTGTTTACCGCAATATCGGTATCGGGTTCGCCAAAACCGGGTTACAGCACCGGCGACGCCATAAAGGCCATTAAAGAAGTTGCAAAAACACATTTACCCGCGGGTTATGATTATGAGTTCTCGGGTTTAACGCGCGAGGAGTTGAGCACCGGCTCACAGTCGGCTTACATATTTATCTTGTGTTTGGTATTTGTGTATTTTTTATTGAGTGCGCAGTACGAAAGCTATATTTTGCCTTTTGCAGTATTACTTTCACTACCGGTTGGTTTGGCAGGTACTTATCTGTTCGCCACAATATTTGGTATTGGCAGTAACATCTATCTGCAAATATCGCTCATCATGCTCATTGGACTATTGGCCAAAAACGCCATTTTGATAGTGGAGTTTGCTTTGGACCGCCGCAGAGCGGGAATGGATCTTATTCCATCGGCCATTGCCGGGGCCGAAGCGCGTTTACGCCCTATATTAATGACTTCCTTCGCCTTTATCTTCGGTATTATGCCATTGATGTTCTCTACCGGTGCGGGCGCTAATGGTAACAGGTCTATTGGTGTAGGCACGGTAGGCGGCATGTTTGTGGGGACAGTGTTTGGTGTATTTGTGATCCCGGTGCTGTTTATCATCTTCCAGCATTTGCAGGAGAAGGTGGGCCGGGATAAATCGCACGATGATGAAGATGATGATGTGGTTGAACTAAAACCGGCTAAATAATTTTGAAGATATTTTAATGATGAACAGATCTATAATAAAATATATAGCCTTTTTTGCTGTAATGACGGGTGTCCTGTCGGCCTGCAGAATTGGTAAAACCTATAAAACGCCCGATGTAAATACCGGCGGTTTGTACCGGGGTGTTGCGGCAACGGATAGCGCCACCATGGCTGCCCTGCCCTGGCAAAGCCTGTTTGCCGACATCGCCTTAAAAAGCTTGATACAGGAAGGCATTAACAATAATCTCGACCTTAAATCGGCCGTGCAACGGATCCTTGCCGCGCAAGCTACGCTGCAACAAAGCAAGGCTGCGTTTCTGCCAAGCCTCGGTGCCAGCGCAAATGTAACCCGCTCAAAACAATCTCAGGCTGGTTTGAATTTCCCGGCAGGTGTAACTATAAACACGCTAACTACCAACTACCAGGCTGGTTTAAGTACAGCCTGGGAAGCTGATATATGGGGCAAATTAAGCGGTACTAAACGTGCAGCCTTAGCCAGTTTTTTGCAGAATGACGCCGCAAAGCGTGCTGTACAAACACAGTTGGTAGCCGATATTGCAAATAACTATTTTACCTTACTGGCTTTAGACAAGCAATTAGAGATAACCCTCGAAACCCTGAAAAACAGGATAAAGGACGTGGAGACGATGAGGCAGTTGAAAGAAGGTGCCGTGGTTACCGGTGCCGCCGTGGTACAAAGCGAGGCTAACCGGTATGCTGCAGAGGTATCTCTCCCCGATATTAAACGCAGCATTCGCGAAACTGAGAATGCTTTAAATGTTTTACTCTCGCGCCCGCCTGGCCCGGTCAGCAGGGCTACACTGGCAAGCCAAAAAATAGCGAGCGACCTGCAAACCGGTTTCCCGGCGCAACTGCTAATAAATCGCCCCGACGTGCAGCAGAGCGAGCTGGCCTTTAGGGTAGCGTTTGAGAATACCAACGTTGCCAAAAGCTACTTTTACCCTCAGCTAACCATCACTGCGCAGGGTGGCTTGTCCAGCCTGCAATTGAGCGATTTTTTTAACAAATCGATATTTTATAATGCCATAGCCGGGCTTACCCAGCCTATATTTAACCAGGGTATTAATAAAGCCCGTTTACACACAGCGCAGGCTCAGCAGCAGCAAGCATTAAACAGTTTCCAGAAAACCCTTTTGGTAGCGGCGCAGGAGGTATCTGATGCCTTGTATGCCCATCAAACAGCTATAGAAAAAGAAGATGCCCGCGGCAAGCAGATAACCGCGCTGCAAAAATCGGTAGAGTACACCCAGGAATTATTACGTTATAGCTCGGCTACCAACTATACGGATGTTTTAACATCCGAGCAAACCCTCTTATCTGCACAATTAAGTGGTGTTAACGATAAGTTGCAGGAGCTGCAGGCAATTGTGAACCTATACCGCGCTTTGGGTGGCGGCTGGCGGTAATGAAAAAGGAGATGCTCTAATTAAACATCTCCTTTTTAGGATTAGGAAGGTTAAAATCTAAATTACCCCTTTTTTGTAACTTTAACCCAGTCCACCAGCATTTTTGCTTTATGATTTTTAATTAGTTTCAATGCATCTTCGGATAGGCCATAATAAGGTTTTTTAAGTCCATTTATTTTGAAAGGGTATATGCCGCCTACTGCAAAGTTCAGTATCAAATATTGTTTATCGGTAAACACCCAATTACCGTAATGCTGTGCCATGGTTTTGGTCACCCGGAACATTGGCACGCCGTCATATTTAAAAACAAGGCTTTGGGGCGTCCAGTCTACCGCGTAAGTATGCCATTTAGTAGCATCATTGTTTTTGTTAAAATATAAGCGGTTAACAAAAGGGGTTTCGCCGCTATAACCCGGGCCGTGTACGGCAGCACTAACCCAATCGGCCTCGCCAATAAATTCCATAATATCGGTTTCACCGCCGGCTGGCCAGTTAGGGTAGCCCAGCATCCACCAGGCGGGCCATAAGCCATCGGCTCCCACTAGTTTAATACGGGCTTCGGCAGTGCCGTAAGTGAAATCGAACTTATTTATGGTAGTGAGCCTGGCTGATATAAAATCGAAGGTCTGCCCGTCGAACGTTTTAAACCCCGGCGAATACATCGGGCTTAAAACCAGCGCACCATTACTCGCCCCCCCGGCAGCTGCACCGTTTGCGAAAGAAATTACATTGGCCGAATCTACGTAAGCCTGCAACTCTCCATTTGTGTGGAAACCAGTTACTATAGGCGTCCATTTGCTGCGGTCGAGCTTGTTTCCCGCAAAGTCATCGAAAAATATTACCTCGCCAGTTGTTTTTGCAGCGACCGTTTTTTTTACCTGGGAAAAGGCAGGAAGGGCAATTATCGCAGCCATGGTGGCAGCAAAGAAATGTTTTTTGTAAAGCATAAATTAATAAGGGATTATTATAATAAAAAGAGCACCGTTATGGTGCTCTTTTTATTGATGTTATTATCTGTAAACTCGTACGTACTCAACTTCCAGAGTGGCGTTGGTGATGCTTGTATCTACCGCGCCGCCAAAGTTGCCGCCCATCGCCAAGTTCATGATCAGGAAGAAATTGTCATTAAACGGTGTGCTTGCACTGTTGGCAAAAGTATGGAACACCGTGCCATCAACAGCAAACTTCATTTGGGTAGGGGTCCATTCCATGCTATAAACATGGAATTCGGTTGATGCGGTAGGTATCATGGTGGTGTTGCCTACGCCATTACCGCCAGAATGGCCCGGATAATGCAGCGTAGCGAATATTTTGTTTTGCTGATTACCTACGTGTTCCATAATATCAATTTCGCCACAGGCAGGCCATGGGGTGGTATCTATACTGCTGCCCAATGCCCAAAGCGCAGGCCAGGTACCGGCGCCTGCAGGTAGTTTTGCCTTAAACTCCACACGGCCATATTTAAAGTTGAATTTCCCTTTAGACAGTAAACGGGCAGAGGTATAGTTGTAGCCACTGAAGTTCTCCTTCTTGAGGGTGATCTTTAGCTTACCATCTGCCACGATAACGTTATCGGCGCGGTTGGTATAGTACTCCAACTCGTTGTTACCCCAACCGTTGTTGTTGCCCAGGTCGTAACCCCATTTGCCGGGATCCGGTGCTCCGGCTTTATCAAATTCGTCTGAAAAGATGAGCGACTCGCTCGCTGCCACGGTAACCTGCGAGGTTTGCGTAGTTGTGGTGCCTGCGGCGCTTTTAACGGTAACCTTTACGGTGTAAGTGCCCGCAACCGGGTACTTGTAAGTAACCGAGCCGGTAGTTGAAGTTTGGTAAACACCGTTGCCGAAATCGAACTCGTACGATGCCGCGTTGGTGGCCGTAACCGTAAATGTTACGTTACCGCTGTTATCCGCACTCGGAACTGTTTTTATCTCAATACTCGCCGGCTTTGTAGAGTCGGTTTTGTTATTGTCTTTGCTGCAACTTGTGAACAAGGCCACAAGTGCAATTACCATATAGATGTTTAAGTTTTTCATATCTTATTATTTAACTTTAAATTTCTGATACCAGGCAAGCCCGTCGATACCGATGTTACGCAGGGTAATTGTGCTTGCGGTGATCGACAGTATTTCATAAGTATTGCCACCAGTGCCAAAGTTTATTAAACCGTTACCTGGAACTACGAATTGTATGCGCGTAGAGTTTGCGGCTGTTGAGCTGGAAGTTGCATTCATGAAGGTAAGCTTACGTGGTGCCGAAACATCAATGGTGTAGCAATTGTCGCCGCCGGATGCACCGTAAGAAGCACTTGCAGCAGCTATAGAGAACGATTGCCCCTTGTTGTTAATAGTAAGGGTCACGTTGTTATTGGCATCCTTGCTAAAGGTCATCTCATCATCATATAAGCACTCGGCACGCTGGTTAGGGTCGGCGCTGTAATAGTCTGAGCTGTATGTGTTAGTAGGGCCAACACCTACGTGCCCGGGAGTTTCGCGGGCAGACACCCAGGTTTTAGCGCCACTGCCGGTGAGGTTTACCAATAGAGCAGAAGGTATCTCGAACGCTACAAAAACGGTTATCTTTTTGGTAGTGGTTGAGGTTACCCCACCGGTACCTATTGCACTAACAATTATGGTATAATCGGAAGTGCCGGGGTTGGAATATTTGTGCGTTACCTTACCGGTTGGCACAATTTCCACATTGCCATCACCATAATCTACCTTGTAGGATACTGCACCGGTTGCTGTGGTAGTAATACTTACATTACCACTGCCACCTCCATTTGGGTTAGCTGCATCTACACCTTCAATTTGCGTAGTTACAGCCACATCGGTAGGGGTGATGATCTTCCCGAAGGTATACTCCTGCTTTTTACAGCTCACCACCGCTATAACAGCCAGCAGGCAAGCCGCTGTTAATACTTTTATATTGATCTTCATTGTTGTTAAATTAATTAAGTGTTATATCATCAAAATAGAAAGTGTAATTGGCCGACCCATCGCCTGCTGTACCGTTATCAAATATGAGTACTATCTTTTGATAATAGTTTGCGGTATTGATGGCGCTATAATCGAAAGTTAATTCTTCCCATTCATTAGCTTTTGTAGTCGATACCTCTTTTTCGAAACTGATACCGCCGTTGGTAAGGTTCTCTACTTTAAGCAGTACCTTAGCGCCAACCCTTGGCGACCATACCTTCATTTTAAAGGTCTTCTTGGTGAAGTCGATCGGGTTATCAAGCGTAATAAAGCTGCCGCCATAAGTTGCGCCCGGATTTTTTATCATCTTGGCGACTTTTGTACTGGTGTTTATACCACCCGAAGCCGGGTTATTTACCACGGTAACGTTACCGCCTTCAAAATCGGTAAAGGCGTAGTTTAGCGTTGACGATTGAAAATCGAGCGGGATACCTAAAACCGATGAAGGAGCAGGTAAAACTTTTAAATCATCCCAATAAAATACTTTGCCAGAACCGGCTACGCCAAAGTCGAAAAATACAGACGCTTTATCGTAATTAGTAGTTGCGCTAAAGGCCGGTGTACCTGCCGAATTGTTCAGGAAGTTGAACGTTAAGGTTTCCCATTGGTTGGCTAATGTGGTTACTACGTCTGTCTCAACAGATTTTGCGCCGTTGGTATGATCTTCCAATTTTAATTTGATGGTTAAGCCAGCCGCCGGGGAGTATACGCGCAGTGTCATTTGAGCAAAACCCGCTGTTATAGGTACTTTGGTTGCAAAGCCTGCCGGGGTACCAATGGTAACACCTGCCCAAACTTCGGCACCACCGGGTTTAGTGGTCTTTTTAACCTTATTAGCGGCGTTGACCGGGTCAACTGCATCTATAGTGCTGTTGTTGCCAAAATCGGTAACGGTGTAATCTGTATTTAATGCATCAAACGTTACCGGTAAGCTAATTTGTTGGATAGGCACGCTCATTTTCAGGTCGTCCATATAAAACACTTTACCGCTTCCGCCCGTGCCAAAGTCAAAAAACATCGAAGCTTTATCATAAGTAAACGCCGGGTTAATAGCCGGGGTACCTGCCGAGTTGTTTTTAAAATCGAACGTTAAGGTTTCCCATGTATTGGCCACGGTTGTTTTTGTGTCTGTTTCAACAGAATTTGCGCCGTTGGCATGGTCTTCTAACTTTAACTTGATAGTTAAGCCGGCAGCAGGAGAGTAAATTCTCGCCGTCATTTTCGAGTTAGCTACAGTAATGCCAACTTTGGTTGCAAACCCGGTTGCTACGCCTAAAGTTGTACCCGCCCATACCTCGGCACCGCCTGGTTTAGTAACTTTTAAAACTTTGTTCGCGGCATTTGCAGGGTCGGCTGCTACGCCGGATTGATTGCCACCAAAATCGCTGGTTGTATAATCGTAGTTAGGGTCGTCAAAGCTTAGCGGTAAGTCTATCTGCTTGCCAACCTTAATAACCTGCGTAGCCTGGGTGGTAGCTACGCCGCCGCTGAGTGCGACAACGCGTACGGTATAAGTACCGGCTGCTTTGTAAGTATGTGCGGCTGGCTGACCTTCCAGGAAGGTGTCGAACGGTTCAGGGATAGTGCCAGTTTCATCACCGTAGTAAACATGATACATGGTCTCATAGTCTGCTTTTGCATCTACCGTAACCGTTAAACCATTGGTGGTTACAGCCGATGTGAGGTTTGCGGGAGCGCGGAATGATACGGTAAGCGCCTGGGTAAACTCAACGGTTTTACCGCCAATGTTGTGCCCAACCAATTTTACAGTATAAGCGCCCTCTGCATACTTATGGTTGATGGTTTTGCCTGCGTTTACCTTGGCATAAGTATCGCCGACGTCGCCAAAATAAACATCGTAGCTGGTTACACCTTCACCGCCCGGTATAATGGTAACCAGGCCGGTATTATCCTGTGTAATGTTGAATAACACAGCCAGTTTACCGGGCGCGGCGGCCTGGGAAACAAACGATGTGTCAATATAATCCTTTTTACAGCCCGCTACTGCGGCCAGTGCCAGGGTTAATGCTAAATAATATTTTATTGCCTTCATATCTGTAATAATTAAGGTTAATAGCCGGGGTTTTGTGTGATACCTGTAATGGTTATCTCTGTCTGTGGGATAGGGAACAACTCATTTTTACCTGCTGTAAAACCGGTAAGTTTGGTTGCTGCCTGCCCGGTTCTAACAAGGTCGAAAAAGCGGTCGCCGTCCATAGCCAGCTCCAGCCTGCGCTCATCCCAAATAGCTTGTTTAAGCGCATCGCCCGTGGCAGTAGCATCGTGTGCATTATCTTTAAATGCACGGCGGCGTACCTGGTTAAGATAATTCAGCGCTTTCGCATTATCACCACCGCCGCGGTTTAGAGCTTCGGCAGCCATCAGCAAAACTTCTGAATAACGCATCACACGGAAGTTATTGAGGTAGTTTAACTCTATCTGGCCCGACGTTTCTCCCTTGCGCGGTAAATATTTGCCGTTGTAAAGGCCGGTGTTTTTATAAGGCGCAACCTGGTAGCTGATGCCATAGTCGGGGTGTGCTGCTTTATATGCCTCGATATTGAAAGCGGTGATATCCTTACGCTGATCGCCGGCTGCATAAGCGTTAGCCAGATTTTGCGACGGCAGATTGGTGCTCCAGCCCGCTGCGTAAGGCATTGCGCCGCTGCCGCTAATGCCTCTTATACCGTTTTGCTGTACAGCGTAGTTGCCCTGGCCGCGGGTTGCACCACCCCAGTTGTAATATGGCGAACCGTTGGTGTATTGGATCTCGAAAACAGATTCGCTGCCGTTTTCGCCTGATGCCAGGTATATGGATGGATAATCGGCAACCAGGGTAAATGCATTAGCTGCAATTATTGGCTCCAGCACGGCATCTGCTTCCTGGAATTTATTCTCGTACAAATAAACTTTTCCTAATAGGCCCTGGGCAGCGTATTTAGTAATGCGGCCCTGTTGCGATTGTGTTGCGGGTAAAGCGGCAATTGCAGCAATCAGGTCCTTCTCTATCTGTGCATACACTTCGGTTTTTGGCGAGCGCGCGAGTGTTCTTGCATCGGTAAGCGAGATGCGCTTATCAAGGAACAAAGGCACATCGCCCCACATTTTTACCAATGTAAAGTAGTAGTAGGCGCGCAGGAAATAAACCTCGCCGTACATGGCATCCTTACCACTGAAATTAATGGTTTCACCAGCAGGGTTCTTGTCCTTGTTTTGAACAATGTAGTTGGTGCGGTTAACGCCTTCATAGGCTACCCTATACAGGTCCTCAAGCGCTGAATTTATCGGCGTAAGCGTAAAATCGTCTATCTGTTGCAGCGCAAGCACATCAGAGGCACTCTCGCCACCTGCAACTGAATTGTCAGATGCTACATCGCCAATTACGGTAGCCTGGTTTAACCATTGCACAGGTGTGTATGCACTGTTAACCATGGCGCGGTAATCGCTTTCAGATTTAAAGTAATCCAGATCGGTTACGATAAAATCTTCGTGCGGATTATAATCAATAAACTTTTTACATGAACCCATTATCGTTGCAACAACAACCAGGGCAATCATCTTCATATATATCTTTTTCATTGTTTTCCGGTTTAATTCATTACAAGTTAATATCAAGCCCTACTGCGTAAATGCGTGCCTGGGGGTAGGCGCCACGGTCAATACCATTCTCTAACAGGTTTCCACCGCCCGATATTTCAGGATCGTAACCGTTGTATTTAGTGATAGTGAATGCATTTTTTACCTGGGCGTAGATCCTTACCGATTTAAACACATTTTTTAGCGTAGCTTTTGAGAAGGTGTACCCCAACTGGATGTTTTTCACTTTCACAAAAGAACCATCCTCAACATACCTGTCAGATACGCGGATGTTGCTGTTAGGGTCGGTGAACGAATAACGCGGGTTGCGTGCATCGTTTGTAGTGCCTTCGCCTGTCCATCTTGCCAGTACCGCGCGGTATTTATTGCTATAGTTGGCGTTACGTTCATAAGCACGATAAATATCGTTCCCTATTGACGCGTAGGTTAAGGCGCTAAAATCAAAGCCCTTGTAAGCCATGCTAAGGTTCCAGCCTAAAGTAAAATTAGGAAAGGGGTCGCCTATTTTTACCTGGTCATCGGCGTTTATTAAACCGTCTTTATTGGTATCAACAAAGCGGATATCGCCGGGCTGTGCGCCGGCTTGTGTTGGCGCTGCAGCAATTTCAGCCGCGTTTTGGAACAAACCATCAGTTTTATAACCGTAGAAGTAAGCAGGCGTTTGGCCTTTTTCAAACACGGTAACGGTTTGCGACTGGCCATTAAAGAAACCACCACCCAGGATACGTGCAGTACCATCAGAGTTGGTAGCCGTTACCATGTTTTTAATGGTAGTAACGTTGAACGAGTTGTTTAGTTTAAACCCAGTGCCAATGGTTTCGTTATAGGCAATGGTAATATCTAAACCGGTGCTTTTTGTTGAGCCGATATTATAAGGCGGTACGGGTAAAGTACCATATACACCTGGCGCATTTGGTGTAAATAATAACCCACTAACCCTTTTTTGGTAATAATCGGCAGAGATAGACAGCTTGTTGTGAAACATGGTAAGATCGAACCCGATGTTGCCCTGTTTTTGTTTCTCCCATGCCAAATCATCATTACGTGAGGAAGCAAGGGTTGAGCCTGTGTAGAAAACGTTACCAAAGTTATAGCCGTTACTATTGGCTGTAGAGCCGTAATCCGGGCCGCCCGTGTTTATTTTATTATACTGAGGGGATACGTTTTCGTTACCGGTTACACCGTAGCTGCCGCGGATCTTTAAAAAATCGATGAACGAAGGTTTAAAGAACTCTTCGCTGGTAACCACCCAACCTAACGAACCTGCATAAAAATCGGCAAACTTGTTGTTCACACCAAATGCGTATGAACCATCGCGGCGTGCCGAAAATGATGCCAGGTAGCGGTTCTTATAATCGTAGTTAACACGGCCAAAGTAGGAAAGGTTCCTTCTGAAGTATTGGTAGTACCCGCCTGTTTGGGCATTTGGGTTATCGGCACTGTTGGTGCCTGTTGCAGCAGAGTAATCAGCAAATTCCCATGAGTTGAACGGAACGTCCTGCCTGCCTACATTCATACCGTTACCGGTGATCTTGGCCATCGAAAAACCTAATACGGTTTCGAAGTGATGGTCTGTAGCAACGTTGAAACTGTAGTTGGCAAAGTTCTCCCAGGTGTAGTTAAAATTGCTGTTTTTGCTTTGGTTTACACTGTTATGCCTACCTGTAATAGGGTTACCTGAGGCATCAAGGCCGTTTTCAACGTTCAGCGGGCCTAAGAATACCAGTGGTGTAAAGCTTTTAGATTTATCGTCGTATTTGGTGTAACCAAACCGGCTGTTAACTTTTAAGCCTTTGATAATATCATACTGCAATTCAAACTTGCCGTAAATTTTAGTCCCGGTGTTGGTGTTGTAAGTGTTATCTAACTGGGTAAGCGGGTTAGATATCTCAGATATCAACAGGTTGCTATAGCCGTACTTGCTCGTTACATTCGGGTCGGTATTGAGAACAGATACGGTTGGGTCGAAGTTAAGCGCGTTACCTATGGTGCTGTTAAAGGAGTTTTCCTGCACACCTTTGTTGTTGAGTAAAACGCCGGTGGTGTTTACGATGAACTTCAGTTTTGAGGTAAAATCGAAAGTGAGGTTAGCCGTGAAGGTACCACGATTAAAGTGCGATTTATCATAACCGCCAACTATACCACCCTGGCTAAGATAGCCTCCTGACAGGAAATAAGCCATTTTTTCGCTGCCGCCACGTGCCGATATGTTATGCGATTGCATTGGCGCAGTGTGGAAGATCTCTTTCTGCCAGTTAGTACCCGCACCTAATACAGACAAGTCGGGGAAAATAACGTTACCGCCTGCGGCTACGCTGCCTTCGTTTACAATGGCCCCGTATTCGGATGCATTAAGTACACCAATGCGGCGGGAAACATCCTGAACGCCGTAGTTGCTGTTGATAGAAAATTCTGTTTTTTGATTTTTGCGGCCCGATTTTGTGGTTACCACAATAACGCCGTTACCGCCCTTAAGGCCGTAAATAGCTGTAGTAGCCGCATCTTTAAGCACGTTGATAGATTCGATATCCGATGGATTGATGGAGTTGAAATCATCGAGCGTTTGGATAGAACCGTCAACTACCACGGTTGGGTCGTTACCCGAGAAAGATGGGATACCCCTTACCAGTACCGTAGGCCTTGCACCCGGCGAACCGGGCGTTAGTACCGTAACACCCGATACCTGGCCTTGTAGTGCCTCTTCGGCACGTACAGCGTTCAGCTTTTTAATATCCGAGCTTTTTACTACAGATATAGCACCCGATATGTTGGTTACTTTTTGTGTGCCGTAGCCTACTACAACTACTTCGTTAAGTGCCAGGGCGTTGTCATCCAAAGCAAAGTTTTCAGCGCCGGCTGTGGTAACGTTTTTTTCAACACTTGTCATACCGATGAAAGAAACCATTACTACGCCACCACCTTGCGGCAGGTTGAGCGCATAATTGCCATTTACATCTGTTACTGTACCCAAAGTGGTGCCTTTAATGGCAACGGTAGCACCGGGTACGCCTTTTCCATCGGATTTCTGGGTTACTTTACCGGTTAAGCGGAGGGTTTGTGAATAAGCCTCGCCAACAAAACAAAACAGCAAAGCGATAACCACAAGAAACTTGAGTTTAAATTGCATAAGGTTAAATGTTAGTTTATAATTAATTTAAAGGGGCCTAAGCCCACGGTTGGTTGTAAAAGTTTTTTCCTAAAAAGATTTAGGTGCATGAAAATGCACACGGTTAGGTTAGATCATAAATTTGGTTATACGTTATATTGGTTTATAAAAAGCGAAGGATGCGCTGTTCATGGGGTCAAATGTATGTGATAGGTTATCGTTTGTACGAATATGGGACTACATCACTACTACACCAAGGCTAAAAAAAGTGATAAAAAAAGCGATATTAGTATCACCATTTATACCTCTGATTAACGATGTTTTCTATCTGCTGCAAGATGCTGTATTTCAGATTTTTACTTATAATTATTTTTATGGCAACGGGCAGTGCTGCCTTGTCGCAAACCTATATTGCGCAACGAAAAACAGTTAATTACGAAAAACGGCAGTACAACGCAGGCACTCAAAACTGGAAAATACGCCAGGATGGGCAGGGGCGAATGTATTTTGCCAACAATGAGGGCGTCTTAGTTTTTGATGGTGCCAACTGGCAACTTTTTCCGTTGCCAAACCGCACTATTGTACGTTCAATGGAATTTGGCAGCGATAAAAAACTGTATGTTGGCGGGCAGGACGAGATCGGGTATTTTTCACCGGGCAACAATGGATCGCTGGTATTTACTTCTCTCAAGGGGCTTATTCCCAAAAACGACCAGGTGTTTTCCGACCTGTGGGATATTATAAGTTATGGTGACGATATTTTCTTCCGATCTAACGACAAGTTGTTTAAGTATAGCAATGGTAAAATAACGGTATATCATAGCCGGTCATGGCTGTTTTTGGGATGCTACCAGGATAAACTATTGGCGCACGATGAACAAAAGGGCCTGCTGGAATACGTTAAAGGTAGTTGGCAACCTTATATTGATAAAAAAGACCTTCCCAATGGTTTTTATATTACGTCAATATCCAAATATAGCACGTCGTTTAGCTTGATTACTACAGCTAAGGATGGTGTGTTTTTACTCAGCGATAAAACATTGCGTAGTTTTAAGCTTTCGGGCTCGGGTATAGATAATCATCAGCATTTTTCGGCAGCAGTGGCGTTAAACGATGACACTTACCTGCTAAGTACTTTTTTAAACGGTGTGTACCAAGTTGACCGTACCGGCAGGGTAATAGAGAACATTGCGAAAAAAGAAGGGCTGCAAAATATATTTGTGCGCAGTATGTATACCGATGCCAACCACAATGTTTGGCTGGGGTTGGATAATGGTATTGATTTTATAGCTTACAATAACGCGGTAAAACACATTAGCCCGGATATATTTAAAGATGGCGGGGGCTACGCTACCGCGTTATATCACAATAAAATTTACTTTGCGCTTTCAAACGGCATTTACCAGGTACCCGTAACCGATATGGGCGACCTAAGCTATGTGAAAAATAACTTTAAAGTTGCTGCCGAGGGGCAAACCTGGAACATCGCCGCAGTAGGGGGGCACTTGTTAGCCGGCCGCGACGATGGGTTATTTGAAGTGGGGGACGGCAAAATATCACCCATTTATAACGCCACAGGATTTTGGATCTTTCAGCAATTGACGGATAAACTTGGGTTGCAAATGATAGCTGCAGGTAATTACTATGGCGTACGTTTGTTTGAAAACAAAGGCGCATCCCTCACAGAGAGAGGTAATTTGGGTGCGTACTATGAATCTGCCAGGTTTTTGCAGGTTGATGAAAATAATATTGTATGGACATCTCACCCTTATCGCGGTGTCTACCGGCTCAACCCCGAAACTAAACAGGTAAAAAACTATACCAAAGAACAGGGGTTACCCTCGCCCTTGAATAATTTTGTGTTTAAGGTAAAAGGGCGTGTTGTTGTAGCCACGGAAAAAGGTATTTATGAATATGATGCAGGTACCGACACGTTTAAACCCGCGGAGGCGTTCAAAACAATATTCGGTACGCGTAGCATAAGGTATTTAAATGAAGATGCCACAGGCAATATTTGGTTTGTAGAAGGTAAGAGCCTGGGCGTGGTTGACTACTCAGCATCGCCAACTATCATCAATTTCCCTGAGCTAAATAACCGTATTCTTAGTGGTTTCGAGAATGTTTACCCAATTGATGCTGAAAATATATTTGTTGGGAGCGAAAACGGATTTTATCATATCAATTATGCAAAGTATAAGCAAAATATTCAGCCATTAAAAGTTTACATCCGCAGTGTGAGATCCGGGTCGGGTGCCGACAGTTTACTATTCGGCGGGTACAACAATAATATAAACAGCGGCTATAACCAGGCGGCTAACGATGCGCTGGACCTGGGCTACGGCTTTAATTCGCTTCATTTCGAATATTCGTCACCTGTTTTTGAAGAACAATCTAACGTAGAATACAGCTACCTGCTAAAAGGCTTTGACGAAGGATGGTCCGAGTGGTCAAAAAGATCCGAAAAAGATTATACCAACCTGCCCGCCCGCAAGTATGTGTTTGAAGTAAAAGCCCGCAATCATCATAATAACGAATCGGTTGTTACTGTTTACAATTTTACCATTAACCCGCCGTGGTATCAAACCATATTGGCATACTTATTATATAGCATTATAATTGCCGGCGTGCTTTACCTGTTGTATCAGATGCAGGAACGCCGACATTTGTTGAAACAGCAAAAAGGACTGCAGTTGCAGCAACAGAAAAATAACGAAGAGCAACGGCAGCTTGCTTATCAGCACCAGTTAGAGCTCGAGCGATCGGAAAAAGAGCTTGCTAACCTGAGAAGTGAGAAATTGCTGGCCGAGGTGGAGTATAAAACATCCGAACTGGCATCCTCTGCATTAAACCTGGTGCAGCAAAAAGAGTTTTTAACCAAGATAAAAGAGGAGTTACTGCGTTTACAAAAGCCGGGCACAGATGCGGTTGATGTAAAGGAAATTAAAAAGATCCAACGCATGCTCATTGAAGAGGATAAGCTGAACGAGCAGTGGCAGCAATTCTCTATCCATTTTGACAGGGTACACGCCGGCTTTTTGTCTTTACTTAAAGATACGTACCCTACCATTAACCAGCAGGAACTGAAACTTTGCGCATACCTCATCATGAACCTATCCAGCAAGGAAATTGCCCAATTGATGGCTATATCTGTACGCGGCGTGGAGGTAAGCCGATACCGCCTGCGTAAAAAACTCCAGATCCCCACCGAGGTGAATCTTTTTGAATTTTTGTTCAACATTCAGCGGGAGTTGATGAAGTAGTTGCCTTGCTGGTTTAAGTATTCTTTCAATTCAAACGAAGTTAAAATGCCCCATCGTTAAATTTTCATCCATTGCATAGCATTCGAGCTGCCAGACTTGGACACGGCGGCTTACTGTTCTTTTACAATGGCTGAAGTTGCGGGCGTTGTAACATGCTAATTATTATCAGAAAGCTTTTTTATCCGGTCTTCGGCATTTTTATTTTTTGGATCTAACTTTAATGCCATTTTGTAGTTGACCAGGGCATCTTTTTTATTATCCGTTAATTCCAAAACTTCGGCATAACTGTCATAAGTATTTGCGCTGGTGGGATAAAGCGTTGTGTTTAATTTAAAAATAGTAAGTGCTTCGGCAGGTTTCTTTTGACTGAGCAGCTGATACCCCCATTCATTTAAAGCCTTTTCCTCTAAATTGAAACCAGCGTTCCCTTTTTGCAGATCGGCAGCAACGCTGGCCGCGTGATTAAAGCCTTGTTTTAACAAGCCCGCTCTAAGCTTTTTAATATCAGGAGATAAGCCAAAGCCGTTGGCCTCATGCAGTTCGGGGACGTAGTAGCCGGCTATTTCATCTATAAATTGATCAGGGTTGCCTCCCATTAAGTTGGTGAGTACAACGATAGAAAGGTCATCTTTAAGGTAGATAAACAATGCGGACCTGCCGCCACCTACCGGGCCTACAGCGGGATGATCATTTCGGGTTAGGGTTGGCCAGCCTAAAGCGTAGCCATTGGTGAGCCTGTTAAATCCACCAACTTTGCCATTATTCAGGATCGCGGGTGTCCACATGGTTTCTATACTTGACTTTTGTTTAAGTAATTTTCCTTCTTTCAGCGCAATTATCCAATTTGCCATGTCGGCGGCTGTGGATTGGATGCCTGCCGCGGTTCTGAAAAACAGCGGGAACTGTATATAACCTACGCCAGGTGTTTGGTTTCTGACAAATTGCCCGTTTACCAATTTAGTCATGGTGTAGGCACCAGCGGAGTTTGGAACCACATCATAAGAGTCGCCAAACCTGGTTAAAGGCATTCCGGCTATTTTAAACTGCCTTTCTTCAATAAACTTAGTGAAATGCATGCCGCTCAGTTTATTAATAATTTGGCCAAGTAAAACATACCCGGTTTGATTATAACTAAACTTATCACCTATGCTAAACTCCATAGGTAGTGCTTTTGCCTTTTGTAAAGCCGCTTTTTCAACGCCATTGCCCAGTATTTGTTCATCTTCATCCAATATATCCGGCAGCCCCGAAGTGTGTGTTAAAACTTGCTGCAAAGTTATTTTTTGCCAGGCATCGGGTAGGCTGTCAAGATACACAGACAGGCGATCTGTTGTTTTAAGCTTGCCTTCTTCTGCCAGTTGCATAATAGCAACACCTGTAAATGCCTTGGTGATAGAATTGATGGAAAAAATGCTCTGATCTGTAGCCGGAATATTATTTTCGAGATTGGCAGTGCCGTAGGTGCTCAGTTTAACCACTTTATTGTTGCGGATAACCGATAATTGTAGAGCAGGTATGTGTTTTTGAAGCATTTTAGTCTTGATGAAGACGTCGATACTATCTGATGTAAGATCTTGCGCACTGGCAAAAAGCGGGGCTAAAAGAATGAAGAATAGCAGGCGGGCAAAATGGCGTTTAAGGTTCATAGTGTTAACAGTATAATGATAAGAGTTGCTATCATAGGGTATGTTACATATAATTTACAGTTGAAACAAACCTATGGTTTTTCCGCTGGCTGCGTTTTAATTTTCAAGATGCGCTGCAATTGCCTGGCGGTTTTGAATCCGCACTGTGCCGCAATGTATTCTATGGTATATTCGGGGTTATTAAGCATAGTGCTGGCAAACTCTTTACGAAGCAGGGTATGATACTCCAGGATCGTTGAGCCTGTTTTTTCTTTAAATACACGGCTCAGGTTACGGGGGCTCATGTTTACCAATGATGCGAGTGTTTCGATACTATTTTCCTTCGACAGGTTCTCGATAAGATAATCCTGAACCTCGTGTACCTGGGGGTTGATATGGTTTCGGTAATCAAGGTAGATGCTTTGCTGCTTGTGTCTTCCGCTCCTGCGGTGGTAAACCACCAGCCCACGGGCTACTTTATGGGTAAATAACGGGCCTTTTACGTCCTCCAGAATAGATAGTGCCAGGTCAATTCCGGCGCTGATACCCGCGCTGGTATAAATATTATTGCTTTTAACATACAGGATATCTGATTGCACCTTCGCCTGTGGAAACCGTATTTGCAATTCCTTTACCCTGCGCCAGTGTGTAGTGCATTCGGTATCTTTTAACAGGCCGGCCATCCCCAATGCAAATGCTCCGTTGCAAATAGAACAGATGGTAATTCTCTTTTCCGAACATTCCTTTAACCAGTTGAAAAAAGGGCGCTGGGCGCCGAATTGGATGCTGCTGACATATTCAAAATCCATTCCCGGGACGAAAATGAGATCACTTTCCCCAAGCTTAGCCTCGGTAAAATGAGCTACACGCCCAAATCCGAGGCCGGCTGTTGATTCAGGTTCGGGTGTGAAAGCGTAATATTCAATATCCACTTCAAATCCGTAAAACCTTGCTTCTGTAAATACCTGTACTGGTCCCGCCAGATCGAGCAGTTCAACCGAGGGCGGGATAATAAACGCGATTCTTTTCATTTGTAAGGTGACTTATATTATGCAATAAAGTTAACGAATAAGCCATTGCCCGGGAGGACAACAACAGGTCGTAAACAGACAATCAATAAGTAAAAGTAATGCCCGCTCCATAGCCCATATCGCTGTCGTAATGCGTGGAGGCGGAGATGTATTTGGTGAGCACATACCTCAGCCCGGCCATATACTCTTTATCAGAATTCACCATGAAGTTTAAACGCATGCGTGAGGATACCGGGACATCCTCCCTTGAAAGCTGAAAACGAATTCTGCCTTTAGTATCAAGGCGTGCATCTGCGGTGATCAACATTGGTAATGTGTATTCCAAACCAATACAGAATGCCCTGCGATCTGTTAAGGAGCTTTCGCTCCCAAAGATATTCCGTTCGGCCGCGTCTCCTTTTTTATGGCGGAAATCCCAGCCCACATATGGCAGCAACCACTGTATGGCACCAATATAGCGGCCTATATGGCTCTCGGTTTCGTAACCATCGGTGTTATTTAATCCAATGCGCCACTCTGTTTGAAACCGGTACCGGGTGTTGTTGAAGTTTAGCTCGCCGTCGCTACCGTTAGTTTCCAGCCCAATTTTAGCGGCGAGGTGGATCTTCCTATCATCCGCGTATATTTTGCGCAGCCCCGCAGCAGGGTCCGGGATCTCCGGGTTTGCCCGCGAATTTTCGTAACTGAAGATGCGACCCATTCCGCTCATCATGTGGTAAAGGATATGGCAATGGAAAAACCAGTCCCCGCTTTCTGTTGCTGCAAATTCCAGCGTGTCTGTCTCCATTGGCATAATATCTACCACTGTTTTTAACGGAGAGTATTCTCCCTGTCCGTTAATGAGTCTGAAAAAGTGCCCGTGAAGGTGCATCGGGTGCCTCATCATGGTGCCATTATATAGAATAATGCGGATGTTTTCGCCTTTTTTGATCAGGATCTTATCCGTTTCTGATACCGCTCTATTATTAATCGTCCATACATACCTGTTCATATTTCCCGAAAGATTAAAATGCAATTCCCTGGCCGGGGCATCGGGCAGCATAGTTTTTTCGGGCGAACGTAGCATGGCATAATTTAACGTAACTGTTTTGTCCAAATTTTCAGCGTACATTACCGTATTCATATCCATCTGTTGCAGGCTCATTTTCATGCCCATATCGTTCATGCTGCCGTCCATATTCATCATGCCATTCATCATTTTCATTCCGTCGAAATACTTCAGTCTTGGTAACCGGGTAGCAGGTACGGAATCACCATTTCCGAGCCAAAGGGAGGCTGATTTCGTCCGGTCTTCAGCGGTCGCTAAAAACTCATAACTTTTGTCGTTGGGCATGGTCACTATAACATCGTAGGTTTCCGAAACGCCTATCAGCATTCGGTCGGCATCAATGGGCATTACATCTTTGCCGTCATTAGCTACAACGGTAAGCGGGCCGCCGGCATAGTTTAACCAAAATAGGTAGATGAACTGCCGTTGATAATCCGGAGCCTAACTTTTTCGCCTGCTTTAAATTCAGGCGCTTTCTGCATCGCCTTGCCATTTATAAAAAACAGATCGTAATAAACATCGCTCACGTCCATTGCGGCCATTCGTTTCCATTCGTTGGCAAGCTTGGTTTTTAAATGCCCCGCCTTAATGGCTTCCCAGTAACTCTGTGTGCTCCCTTTGCGGATGCCATACCAATCGGTCGCGTTATGAAGCGACCGGTCTACTTCATCAGGATTTTCGTTGGTCCAGTCGCTCAATAGCAAGGTGTATTCTTTCATAGCAGGTTCTGCTTTCTTATGAATAATGAAAGCCCCATACAAGCCGCTCTGTTGTTGCATCATGGTATGGGAGTGGTACCAGTAGGTGCCATTTTGTACGATAGGGAAGGTATAGTAATGGGTTTCGCCCATTTTTATTGGCGAGGTAGTAAGATAAGAAACCCCATCGTATCGGTTGGGCAGAATGAGCCCGTGCCAATGAATAGATGTTTCCATCATCATGGTATTATGCACGTAGATCTCTGCCGTATCGCCTTCGGTGAAATTAAGGGTGGGCGCAGGGATAGAGCCATTGATAGCCAGTGCGGGTCTGTTTTTGCCGGTATAGTTTACTATAGTATCAGTGAGGTATAAATGGTATATGGCTCTGTTGCCCTTACGGGTAAAGAATGGTATGCGCTGTTCAGTGCCAGGTTTTCCCATATCGTCCATATTCATCATTTTAACCATCGGCTTTTTGTTTTTTGCCGTATCCACCGGCATTGCGATGGCACTGGGTGTTGCGGCAATTTTATTCGATGATTCCATCCGCATAGGTGATGGAACTCCTGAGTTTATGCTGCCTTGTTGCGCCAGGCAAAAAACAGGAAGAAATAAAAACAAAAGGAGGGCTCGAATGAACATGGCTGATAAGGTTATTTTATCGGGTTAATTGTTTCGGTGACGCTTCCGCAGGTAAGCATGGCCCTGCCGTAATAAGGGTTACTAATGGCTTGTACATTGCTGAGCCAATAGGCCTTTTTCATGGGGCAATATGCCCTGTAGACAGGCTCTTTTGAAAAAGAGGTGGATTTTATGAACGAATACATATCTGAAGACAGCGCAGCGAAAAGAAGCCGTTGTGCTGCGAGGTCAGTTGTTGCGGCTATTTTGTGTGCATTGGTTTGCAGTTTTTTAATAACGGTATTGTTCTTATCCGTATTTAAATTGACTACGGCAGATGCGAACACGCCTGCCTTTTCGCCGGCAGCATGTGCGTCGCCGTTTACTAATGCGTTCTTGATATCGTAGTACGTTTGCAGGATGCTGGTATTGTTGGAATTGCCCTGGCCGCTAACTTTTATGAGTGATGACAGGCAAAAGATGGCGATAAAAATTAATTGTTTCATGATATTTAAATTGAGGTAAAATTACGTGGTGTTGGTGTGGTGCCTGCGCCACAAGTGCGTCAGATACGGACAAGATAGAACAGGTTATTTCATGATGAAGATCATGCTAATACTCATCCCTATCATTATTGCATCTTCTATGATGGTTATGGTACTCATTGGCAGGTTAAATACCGCGCCCAGGCACGCGCATTTGATCTTACGTTTATTCAATACGCTTTGCAGAACACCAATAATACTGATGGCCATAACCGGGAGTGTGATATAGTTTATAATTACCGGCTGGAAATTGGCCGCGTAACTTAAGCCCAAACCCAGTTCAACAAAGGCATATATATAGCCCCATTCCCTGAACTTTTTGGCGACTATATCATACATAGCGTAACTATCAGCAAAACCATCCAGGTTGAGCAGCTTAAAGAAAGAGAAGACGATGAAAAAGCCCGCCATAAAAATTCGCATAAAGTACCTTAAGCTGAAGTTATCGCCCGAGGCAGCGGCAATGAATGAAATGGTTGTTATGTAAAAGAAGATAAGGAGGATGGGTTTGTAGGTTTCACCCCATGGCTTTCGCTCGTCGGCAGGTTCTTCGAAAGCAACTGGTGTAGGTGCAATTTTTTCTGATAGCTGGTATTTAGGATAGGCCCGCAATGCATCTTGAAACGAACGGGTTGAAATGTGGTGTGCCATTTCGATAGTTGCTTCGCCATTAGCAAGATTGATATCGATTTTGTTTACACCAGCAACCTGGTAAAGAAGGTCTTGAACCTTACGCTGGCAGCCGCCGCAGGTCATTCCGGTTATTTGATAAGTATGTGTCATGATGTTTTATTTTGACACAAACATACCGGGAAGCGGTGCCCGGTATGTTATAGAATTATGGGTGGGATTTATATCAGGATGAAATATTAAACCTCATTCAGGAATTTACGCAGGTGGATGCCGTTCTTGCGGAACTGGGTGGGCGTAAGCCCCGTTATTTTTTTAAACTGTGCCGACAGATGCGCTACACTGCTGTAATTGAGCTCGTAAGAGATCTCATTAAGGTTCATTTCATTGTATATTAGCAGTTCTTTAACTTTCTCTATCCTTTGCAGAATGATATATTGTTCTATGGTGATACCCTCGGTTTCAGAAAATAGTTTACTGAGCACGGAGTAATCCCTGTGTAAGGCTTCGGCCAAAACTGCTGATAAATTAAATTTTTTATCGCCCTGGTAGTGGATCCGATTGATGATGACAGATTTTATCTGATCGATCTGTTGTTTGTGATTATCATCCAGCAATTCGAAACCCAGTTGCTTTAACTGGCTCCGCAAGTCTTCGATCTGTTTTATCGTCAAGTCTTCGTGAAGAATCACTTCTCCCAGTTTTACATAGGCAGCGTTTGCACCAATTCCCTGGAAAATTTGTTCAACCGCTCTAATGCAACGGGGGCAGACCATATTTTTGATGTACAGGTTCATTGGTGCAAATGTCTATAAAGAAAATGATTTTTTGTTTCTGTAATACAGTACAAAAAGATAAAATCCCATTGTAAAATCAATAGACATGCAAAATAGGTCGTAGTGCGGCGGAAGCAAAGTAGGCGTAAATGCCAGGTCATAGGCCATGTCCCACATTCCGTGAAGGAAATAGCCGCCCACTAACAACAATGAGCTTTTTTTACTACCATAATACGCGATAAAAAGAAATACTATCGCCTGCAGGCAACAAAAGCACCCGGTAGGTAGGTCCGTCCACGTAAAGCCTACGTATAAGAAACCGATTGCTGAGAGGATAAGGCCATAGATCAGTTGTTCGTCAATGTTTCTGAGTAACCTGATAGAACCGATAATGAGGAGGCCGGATGATACACCTATTATTAATGCTATCATGATTTAATGCGTTGAAAGTAAGCGGTACGTCCGAAGAAAGAGATACCTATGTATCCGCGGACTTTTAAAATATCCCCTTTCAAGCTCATTTTGCAATCGTATGTTTTTCCGCTTTCCGGGTCATAAACTTTACCCGAAGTGTATGCGCCATCATTGTAATGGAAGCCGCTAAACAGGTCGATGCCCAGTAATTCGCGGTTCTTGAGTGTTTCATTCGGGTTTTTATTGTCTCTCCTGGGGTGTGCTACCCATACCGACTTTCCAAAATATTCCACGCCTTTTTTATAGATCTCAACTTTTGCGTCTTTTTCAGGTGACCAGTATAAACCTGTTATTTCATCACCCTTTGCTGGGCTCTGTGCCAAAGCAGCCGAGGACAGCATCATCCAGGCCGCAATGGCGGAGAGTGTTATTTTAAAAATTCTCATCATTTTAGTTTTGAATGGTTTGTTGTAATTCTGACCGGTAAATAAGCCTTTTGAACGCGAAATGGAATATCTCAGTGGTGTATGTCCTTACCGGATAGGCGTTAATGAATGACCACCCCAGCCTGCCCATATAGTTCATGGCGTCGATAATGGTGTTGAATTTTTTCACCTTGCCTTCCAGTGTTTTGATCCTCGTTTCAGTCCAGTAGTTTTTCTCATCACCAAAATCTACGTCGATGGTCACCTTGTTGCTTAACAACCTTGGTACGGCAATGATCTGGCAAAATTGCTCCACTTTTACAGAATCGGTCTGCGCCAGCGTGCGGAGTGACATTAGTATAAATGCCATTAGGAATATCTTTTTCATGATGTTAATTTGTTTTGGTTTAATTGTAATCCAGCATCAGTTTAACCACGTTTTGGAATTTGTCTCCATAAAGCTTACCTATGCGCTCCAGGCAGGCATCTATCGGATACTGTTTTTTTGTATCGTATCTAACGATCTCTGCACTGCCGAGCAGTGAATTGATGGCTTCTTTATTATCCAGAGAAAGCACGTGTACTTCATCCAGGTCTTTCGTGTTGTTCCCGCCGGTACTCACCAGTGCCAGGCCAAATTTGGTATGAACGGTTGCATCTGACGGTGTGAAGCATTTAAACGATTTAGGAAACGACCGGTTGTAAGTATCAATAATACTTACCATCTCAAATTCATTGATGC
This sequence comes from Mucilaginibacter gilvus, assembly GCF_004054195.1. Taxonomy (GTDB): domain Bacteria; phylum Bacteroidota; class Bacteroidia; order Sphingobacteriales; family Sphingobacteriaceae; genus Mucilaginibacter; species Mucilaginibacter gilvus. Next base: position 288,443 of record NZ_SBIW01000003.1, read on the forward strand.
CTTCCTGCAGCAATAGGCCTAGCCTGCGGTTCTTCTCTACAACTACTTTGGTGACTGCGGTAAATTCGTTGCCAAAGCTAATGGCCGTGCTCAAGTGATTCGTTAAGATCTCCGGATGAGGATAGTGAATGTCATTAGCTGCAGAATGCATGGTCTCGCTGCCAAATAGATCATTAATAACCATTAAGGCACCTTCCACGGCGTTAGATACACCGGCGGTGCTGTACAAATTTCCACTATGCGCAACATTTACCTGTTGTATCCATTGCGGTTTTGGGAAGTGAGATCTCACCATTTCAAAATCAGATGCATGGCAGGTGATTGGTTTGCCATCAAATATGCCGGTAGCAGCAGCAGTAGATGCCCCGTCGCAAACGGCAAGGATTTTTGTGGTTGGTGTAAAATGGTCTTTAATAAAGGATATTAAAATGAGATCTTGTTTTTCATCACGCTTTGATAGGGCCGGGATAACGATCACATCGGCGACAAGCTTCATCGAATCTGCTTCATGGAAGGTAAGCTGGGGCAAAATAAAGAGGTCTTTTTTTATGCCTACAGGAGCCTTTTCTTTAGCAACGATGAACACATTTAATTTACCGGTGGTATTAAACAGGTAGAAGGGGGCCAGCATATCAAACATTTCTGTCACCTTGTTATCGGCAATGATGAGTACTGTTTTCTTGGATGGATCATAGGCAGGCTTTTTCCAATCAAATTTGTTATCGCCCGAATAGGAAGGTAGCTGGCCAAGGGCGATGATCGGCTGCAGCAATAAAACAAGCGTACTCCCTGCGACAATCACTGTCGATAAAGAAATGAGCAATACTTTTTTAAACTTTTTCATTGTGATTAATTTAATTATTACATCACAAAAGTGTTGCAAAAACAAAGGGGTCTGATGACAAGGAGATGTCAGATACGGACAGGTATAATGTAGCAGTAAGCGGCCAATATGCGCGACTATCAGAACCCCATAACTGGATATCTAATAAAACGTGACGGCGAGTGTAGCATTGGACAAGGTTGTTTCTGACAGATTATTACATAATCTGTCCCCTTTTGTGGTTCCTGAAATTATTTGATTGTTAAGGTGAGCCGGAGGGGGTAAATAATAAAACATCTGGTCAATTATACAGACACAGGCTGATGGTTTTGCAAATATGCGGGCATTTTATTAAGAACGATATCTATTCCTATAGTTTTAAAGTGAAATTCCCCTTTTTCATGGAATGAAGTCATTCTGCCCGCGATTAACCAAATCATAAGTTTCAACTCTTTTTTAACGATTGCATAAACTGTAAAGGCGATTTGCCATATTCCTTTTTAAATGCCCGCGAAAAATTAGAGTTACTTTGCAAACCTATCCTGTCGGCTACTTCGTTCATAGCTACGTCTTCGTGGGTCATGATCTGGATAGCTTTTTTGAGGCGGATGGTCCTGATAAATTCTCCCACGGATTGATCTGAGATGCTTTTTATCTTTTGATACAGCTTGGTACGGCTGATGTACAGGTGGTCGCACAGGAAATCCACATCGAGGTTCAGGTCCCGCATATGAACTTCTATCACCTTCAAAAGTTTATTCAGAAACTCTTTATCTTTTTCAGAATGGACCAGTTCGGTAGCTTCAGACAGGTAATCCTTAGCATATCGCTGCTTCATTTTTTCGCCCTGATCAAATATATTATGAACGGTTAGCAGCAAAAGATCCACGCTAAGTGGTTTGGCAAAATAATAATCGGCACCAGATTCCAGCCCCTCAATTTTTGTATCCAGCGCATCCTTGGCAGAGAGGATAATAAAGGGGATATGGCTGGTTTCAAACTGTTCTTTTATTAATTTACAGAGCTCTATCCCGTTCATGCCGGGCATCATTACATCGCTGATGATCAGATCCGGCACTTTTTCGATTGCTATTTTAATACCCTCATTACCGTCTTCGGCCTCATGAATAACGTAATAGTTTTCAAATGCCTGTTTTAAAAACGTGCGCAATTCCTGGTTGTCCTCTACCAATAAAATGTGTTTACGCGCTTTTGCCGAGGCAGCGGTTACGTGGTTTTCCTGCTCGGGGAGGGGTAGTAGTGTTGCATTGTCTATTACTTCCAGTTGGGCTTCAACAGCTATACCAGAGGTGTTTTTCTCCGTGTCGGTGTAATTTTCTTCGCCCCATGGGATGCCGATGATAATCTCGGTGCCTTTATACCTGTCGCTGTAAACATAAATATCGCCTTTATGCAGTTCGGTAAGGCTTTTTACGATGGAAAGCCCCACGCCCGAACCGAGATGGTTTTTACTGATGCGGTAGTAACGGTCGAAGATCCGGGTGATTGAATCGCTGGAAATCCCTATCCCCGTATCGGCCACCCTGAAATAGATGTACTTTTTGGCGCGATGTTCCTTGTTCAACAGCTCGAAGCCAGTATTAAACGAGGGTCTAAACCGGTCGATATCAAAAAACAATTCGAACGAGACGCGGCCTCCGGTATTGGTGTATTTAAATGAGTTATTTAAAAGGTTAAAAAGTATTTTTTCCAATATCTGCACATCAAAATACCCGGTAAGGGGCTGGCCAGCCGGGGTTTCGGTGTGGTCGACCACTTCAAAGCTGAGGCGTTTGCTTACAGCCATGTTTTGAAACTCCCAGGCGAGGTCCTTACAAAACTGGTTGATGCCAAGTGGCTGCACCTGCAGCCTGATAACGCTATCGGCAACCTTTTTGAAGTTCATCAGCTCGCTAATGAGGTTGATGAGCCGTTTGGCATTACGGTACATCAGCTGGTAGGAGTAATCGAGCGCAGTGTTTTTATTCTGGCTGATCAAACTCTCCAGCGGCCCCAGAATCAACGTCAAGGGCGTGCGAAACTCGTGCGAAACATTGGTGAAGAACATCAGCTGCTGCTGGTAGAGTTCTTCGCGCTGCTTGTGCATCTCCTCGCGTTTTTTCTCGTTCACGGCGCCCACCGCTATTTCCCTTTTTAGCCTATACCACCTTGCCTGGTAAATGTAAATGCCTGCCAGTGCCGAGAGTACCAACAAAACGTAAATAATCTTGGCACCTGCAGATTTCCACCAGGGAGGTGTAATGGTAATGGCCGTTTCAGTTTGTACTTTGCTCCATATGCCGTCATTATTAGTGGCCTCCACCACAAATTTATAGATGCTGTAATCCAGGTTACTGTAGGCCGCGCTTGGGTTTTTTCCATCCGTGAATTTCCAGTCCTTATCAAAACCGATCAGCTTATAACGGTATTTGCACTTTAGCGGGTTGGCAAAATGCATCGACGAGAAAGAGATAACAAAGTTGTTTTGCAGGTAGCTAAGCGTAAGGGTTTTACAATAACCAATAGCTTGCTTGATAGCGTTTTTTGAGGTGCCGGCCTCGCCGTATTCTGGTTTTTGGTTATTGATAAGAATATCCGTTAGCACCGGCATCGCTTCGATGTTGTTAGCCTTTATCTGGCTGGGGTAAAAGTAGTTTAGACCGTTTATTCCGCCAAAATACAGCCTGCCATCGGCCCCTTTGCTGGATGAGCCTACTTTAAAACTGTTGCCCTGCAGCCCATCGTTCTTATCGTAGCGTATTAGCCGGCCGGTTGCAGTGTTAAGGCATTCCAGGCCGTTACCGCCCATCCAAATGTTGCCGGCATCGTCTATTTCCATGCTCTCTACGTCTTTAAAAACCCCGTAGTCATCTGTATAGGCTTTTATGGTATAAGCATTTGTCTTTGTATTTAGTAGTAGCCTGTCTACCCCGCCACCGATAGTTCCTATCCAGTAGGTGCTGTCGTTTTGTTTAACTATAGGGTAGGTATAGTTAGAGCTTAATGAATTCGGCTTTGCCGAAGCGGTATACTGAAAAGTTTGGGTGATGTTGCCGGTTTTATCATACAATACCCGTTTTAAACCATGTGTGCTAGAGATCAGTAGCTGCGGGCGGTCTTTATCAGCAAAAATAAAAAAGCCTTCACCGTAGTATTTTACGTGGTAATAATTCTTTTCATCCTTCCATATTACACCAAATTTATCGGAGTGGTTACCAAACCAAATGTTGCCGTAGCAATCTTTCACAAAGGTATCTATCACGTAAGTAGGAAAGTGCTCGTAACCCGGCGGCCGCCATAATTCACGACCTCCGGGCTTTAAGATTTCTATCCCGCCCGAACTCCCTATCCATAAATTATGGCCATTATCCAAGGCAACTGCGGTAATTACATCATTTTTTAACCTGATAGGAGTGTTGTAGGTATTATAATAGGTGAATGCCTGTGTTTTTAAATTATACTTGTTTAAGCCATTGGCTGTTGTGCCAATCCACAAATTATCACCATCGGCGAGTACAGATCGGATGTGGTTGCCGCTTAACGAATTTGTATTTGCCGGGTTATGCTGCAAGGTGTAAAACAGTTTCTCGTTCAGGTCGCAATAATTTAGCCCGCCACCAAACGTACATACCCACAAACAGTCAGTGCGGTCGATAAAGGCCTTGCTCAGCGAGTTGGAGTTTAACCCGTGCGGAGAGCTTTGCGTATTTACCGCCTGTATAAGGTTAAGGTTGCTATCTAGCTTCAGCAGCGCGGAGCCGGTGTTTACCCAATAATCAAGCTTGCGGTCGCGCACAATATCCCTGATGTAGCGGTAGCCCGTGCACGTAAACTGCTTGCCTACGGTTAGAAATGTTCCGCCGGCGTGTTGTGTCCTCGCAATCCTCACTACCTTGTTACCGCTGCCCAGCAGCATGTTGTTAAATTTATCAAAGTAGATGCGGGAAAGTTCTGTGTCCGTAAGGCCTGTTATAACTACACGTTTAAACCTGCCGCTTGCATCCAGTGTGAAAACGCCTTTATTACTCGAGAGATGGAGCAAGCCATTTTTATCCGGCTCCATGGATGAGAAACGAACATCTGCCGGCGGAGTCAAATGTATCTCTTTGATAGTGTTGCCCGCTATGCGGTACATTTTTACCAGATTGTTTGTATAACCATAGATGATGTTACCGGCGGGTTTGTAAAGCTTCCAAAACGTGGTGGGGGTGGTTTTATTCAGTTCTTTAATATCGGTGTACTTTTCCGTTCGCGAATTAAAGTATTGCAGCCCGCCCTCTGTACCCAGCCATATATTTCCATCGCCGTCGGGATAAATACATCCTATCCTGTTTTTAAAGGCATTGTTTAGCGGTGTATTGCTGTTGTAATATTTTTTAACCGAGTAGCCGTCGAACCTGTCGAGCCCAAAATAGGTGCCCACCCAAATGTAACCTTTTTTATCCTGCGCAATATCGTTGGCATCGGTATGCGATAGCCCCTCATCCACCGTAAGGTAGCTGAATTTATAAGGATAAGACTGGCAAACCCCAAACCGCGGAACGATAAAAGTTGCCATTAGTAAAAGTAGCACGGTTTTTAAACCGTGGCCTGTAAACCCAACGAAGCTTCTTAGTTTCATTTAAGCAAAAATTCAAGTAATAGTAGCAAAAAAAAGCGCCCGAAAACGCGGTCTTTCTCTTACCTATATAATTAAAATATTGGTGTTAATAATTGGTGTGCCTACTGTTGATGAATTAACGGCCGTGTTTTATTTAACAAGAGCAAAAATGGCTTTATATGTGGAATAATATAATTATTGGATTATTAAATGTACGGCACGCTAATTAATATGTACGATTTGACAAGCCGGCAAAATAATTAATTAGAGTTATTTGCGGCGTAAACCTGCCGTCATAGTCTGCTTTAGGTTTATCGCATCAGGCTCCTGCCATTTTTAGTTGATTAGCGCTGTAACGCCCCGGGATGAGATCCGGGGCGTTATTTTTTGAAGTATTGTTAATTATAAATATTAAAGCAGGCTGTGTAAATAGTGCCATGACCTATGATCCAGTTAAACACAAGCTATCCTTTATCAAATTTTAACGCAGGATACTGAAATGCATTTCATGTCAAGAAATATGTATGCTGTGGCAACCTCCCGCCTCAATTAAGCAAGTTCTTTGTCCCAGCCAATTACTGTAACAAAACAAATACTTAGCTGATACAGCTTTTTCTGCAAAAGTTCTGCAACGCAACATTCACCGGCCAATTAAACGGCGGTAATGCCGGGGCGGGAGTGAAGCCGGATGTGTAGTTTTTTTTAAAGCCAATTTAACCCAATTAATAACCTGTAAACCCATGATTAAAAACCAGAGATCAACACCATTAACCTCAATTAAATCAACCTCTCATTATGTGCAATTAAAAGTTCAATTATGAAAAAGACTTTACTCAAAAAAAAATCTATTGTTAAAAAGCCCCAATTCTACCTGGGCAGTATTGCTCTTTTATTTTTCTCAGGTCTTAGTTCTGCTCACAATTTAACCGGCGTTATCAATACCCACCCCTACGCCTTTGTTAAGAGTACGAACGAGAATACGGTAACTATAAAAGGTAAGGTTACCGACCGCCTGGACGGCCAAAGCCTGCCCGGTGTTTCTGTGAAAATAAAAGGGACAAAAATTGGTACCGTTACCGATGTTAACGGAAATTTCTCGCTGCAGGCTGATGATAACGCAGTGCTTGTATTTTCTTATATAGGGTACGACGCCGTAGAGGTGGCTGTTAATGGTAAGTCGGATATCAGCGTAAGCCTACAATCATCATCTAAAAACTTAAACGAAGTAGTTGTTGTAGGCTACGGCACACAAAAGAAAACGTCTACAACGGCAGCGGTATCTACCCTTGCCGTGAAGGATATTGTACAAAAACCGGTAGTTAACTTAACTAACTCGCTGGTTGGTCGCGTATCGGGCGTTATTGCACGGCAGGGAAACGGCGAGCCCGGGCAGGATGGTTCACAGATTACTATAAGGGGAGCTGCTACAACCGGCCGTACAGGAGCCTTAACAGTTGTTGATGGCGTACCACGTGATTTTAGCCGTTTAGACCCCAATACCATAGCTACTTTAACTGTATTAAAAGATGCTGCTGCGGTAGCGCCTTATGGCGTAGCCGGTGCAAACGGGGTAATATTGATCACCACAAAGCAGGGGAAAGCAGGTAAGCCTCAATTAACTTACAATGGGTATTACGGTTTTCAGAACCCAACGGTGATCCCCAAATTTGTTGATGCTGTGCAATATGCCAGGTTGAAAAATGAAGCTGCAGTTAACGATGCGCCAATTGGTGCAGTTGTTAATCTTCCGTATACCGACAGGGATATTGAATTATTCGGAAACGGACAGGATCCTGACGGGCACCCCAATGGGCAGCCGATAAAAGACATCATCCGGAAAAATGCTCCAATACAATATCATAACTTTACGCTATCGGGAGGTACCGATGATGTTAAGTACTTTGCTTCTCTTGGCTATAACCGCCAGGATGGTATGTGGAGCACCACCTATATTAATAAATTTAACGGGTCGCTTGGTTTAACCGCAAAGGCTACGCAATCAACCACGGTAGATATAAAAGTAAATGGGTACCAGGAAGATCAGCACTACCCTGGCCAGGGAGCCGGTACAATATACAGGCAGGCCTACAGGCAACCTCCTATTAGCCCCGTGCGGTACAGCAATGGCTTAGCTGCAGCTTATATAGGCCAATCTTTATATGGTGAGATTTATGGCAGTGGCTACGAACAGACTAAAATTAATTCCTTGTTCACCCAATTATCCATTGATCAAAAGCTGCCGCTTAAAGGTTTAAGTATTAAAGGCGTGGTAAGTTTTGATAAAGGGAAGGACCCGTTGGATTTTAGCCCTGTTCAAAATTCTATTACTCGCAAATATAATATACCGATACCTTTTGCTACCGCCCAGCTTCCTGCTGGTGTTACACAATACGGCCCTGGTGTAAATTATCTTTACCCCATAAGTTTTCAGGGACAAGCCAAGCCACTATTTAGGCAAACGTATAACGACAATAACATGCGTACCTATCAGGGTATATTAAATTACGCTGGCACTTTCGGTAAAAGTGAATTTACAGGGCTTTTTGTTGCAGAATCCCGTAACGTACAATGGCAAACTTTTTATGCAGAACGTGTAAACTATGATTTAACCTTTGACGAGTTGGATTTTGGAGGAACAGCTCCGGCAGATTCACGAGTTGGCGGCGTTTCTGGTGGCCAAAAGCAACTGGGGTATGTTTACAGGTTTAACTATGGCTATGCCGGTAAATATTTTGTAGAAGCCGCAGGCCGGTATGATGGAAGTTACGTGTTTGCACCGGGGCACCGTTTTGGGTTTTTCCCGGCGTTTTCACTCGGATGGCGCCTTTCTGAGGAGAAATTTATCAAAGATAATTTTAGCTGGATAGATAACTTAAAACTTCGCGCATCATACGGCCAGTCGGGTAACTATCCAAGCGGTGGTCAGTATCAATATTTAAGCCAGTTTGGTGTTAATGCAAACTCTTCTGTAATTGGCGGTAGTACAACCCAGGGCGTTTCAGAAAATTTACAGGGAAACCCTGCCATTACGTGGGAAAGAGCTAAAAAAACAGATATTGGTTTTGAAGGAAGTTTCTGGAATGGCGCTTTAGGTATTGAGGCGGATTACTTTTACGAAAAGCGCTCTAACTTCTTAGTTAACCAGGTAGGTGTAATACCGGCAGAGTATGGTGTTACGTTAGGGCAGGTTAACGGTGGGATTTTATCAAACAGAGGTGTTGATTTAACGCTTTCAACTTTTAAGCAATTTGAAAATGGCTTACGTTTAGATGTAAGAGGCACCTTTACCTTCGCTAAAAGCAATGTAATACAGAAGTTTGAGAACGCTTCTACATTCAATAACCCTAACAGGAGAGAAACGGGACGCCCATTAGGCGAGCAGTTTGGGCTCGTTTCTGCAGGCTACTACACCTTAGATGATTTTGTAGACCCTACACTTAAAAGCCTCACTTTAAAACCGGGAATACCCGTGCCGAATTACGGAGCTGTTAAACCGGGCGATATTAAATATGCCGACATAAACAGTGCTTCTTTTGATGGTAAACCAGATGGTAAGGTTGATGCTAATGACAGGACAGATATAGGTAACCCGGAAATACCTCAAATAATTTATTCGCTTGCGCCGCACCTAACCTATAAGAATTTTGATTTGGATCTGCTTTTTCAGGGTACCGGCAGAAGCAATCTCCAACTTGGCGGCTTTTATGCGTTCCCATTCAATGAGTCTGGTTCGGCCACCCAGTTAGTGTACCTCGATCACTGGTCGCCTACTAACCCGAATGCTGCATATCCCCGCGTACAAGCTACGCCCAGCTCTAACAACACGCAGTTTTCAACGCATTGGATGAGAAATAATGCTTACATCCGCTTAAAGAGCGCAGAGCTTGGGTATACGTTTTCGAAAAAAGTATTAGGCAAAGCCTTCAGTTCTCTGAGGATATACAGTGCAGGCCAAAACCTGTTTTTATGGACTCCCTGGATGAAAGAGAAAATAGACCCTGAAAACGCTGGAAATTTTCAAAATTACTTTCAGCAAAAAGTAATAACGTTTGGACTTAATGCAACATTTTAACTTTAAGAACATGAAATTTAAATACAGTAAAAATATAGCAAAGATTTTTTTGGCCGGTATGCTGGTTATAAGTATCGGCTCCTGTAAAAAAGATGGCTTTCTGGATGTACCTGCAAGCGGTACTTTAACCAGCAAATCTACTTTTGAAACTCAGGCCAACGCCAATCTTTTTGTAAACGATATTTATGACCGCTTGCCGGATGGCAATAACGCAACCGACCAAACCCTTGAAGGCTGGACCGACAATAATAATTGTACAGCAACAGGCCACACAGGGCAGGCAGTTATACGCAATAACGGCCTTAGCGCAGGGAATTCTACCGACGGTCCTTCCGGGCAATTAGGATGGGTTCGTAATTTTGAGCAGATCAGGAGGTGTAATGTATTTTTGAAAGAAGCAGAAGCCAACAAAAGTGCATACGATGCTGCCTGGTATGAACAGCGGGTTGCAGAAGTTAGAGCGTTGAGAGCGTTTTTCTATTCAATTTTATTCAGGAATTATGGTGGTGTGCCTATAATTAAGGTGCCTTTAAGTAATTTAGATGGAAGCGATATATTATACGCCAGATCTACAATTGACGAAACGGTAGCATTTATAGAAACAGAGTGCGATGCAGTTGCTGCCGTTTTACCTACTACACAAACAGGCGCAAATGTTGGGAGGATGACAAAGGGTGCGGCGTTAATGATAAAAGGAGATGTACAACTTTTTGCGGCCAGCCCTTTGGTCAATAAAGCTAACGACGCGGCTAAATGGTCAAAAGCAGCTGCAACCCTTAAATCGGTAATGGATCTAAACGTGTATAGCCTGTTCAAAACTTCAAATGGTCCGGCTACAGGACCAGGGCCTTTAGCTATCAATTCAACTACTGGTTCCGGCACTACTTCGTCCGCTTATAGAGATCAGTTTTTGGCTATAAATAACTGGAATTCGGAAACCATTTTGGCACGCGGCTACGCATTGCCCAGCAAGGGCCATAGGCGCGAAGGCTTTATGGGCCCCGTTGTGGTAAACGGCGGCACGCAGGCTTGGGGAGGGTTTTCGCCTACACAGGGCCTGGTTGATGATTATGATATGGATAACGGTTTGCCAATTACAGACCCGGCATCCGGTTATGATCCGCAACATCCTTACTTGCACAGAGATTCGAGATTTGAACAATCCATCATATATGATGGATCTTACTGGCAGGGATATTTGATCACAACCAGGGTAGGGGGTAATAATGCCATTGACCTTGGCTCGGCCGGTGATATTTCAAATACCGGATATTATGCCCGTAAAACACTGGATGAATCTATTAAAGGCCAGGCCAGTTTTGGGGCTATCAATACGTCTAACTACATATTTTACCGTTATGCAGAAACATTGTTAAGTTATGCAGAGGCGCAAAACGAAGCCGTTGGCCCCGATGCAAGTGTTTATGAAGCAATGAGGTTAGTTAGGGCACGTGTTTTAATGCCCGCGCTTACTCCCGGCATGTCTCAGGCTACTATGCGGGCAACTATCCGCAGGGAACGCCATGTAGAACTGGCTTTTGAAGACAGGCGTTGGTATGATATCAGGAGATGGGAAATTACTACCAAAGGCGATGCCGTTTTAACCAAACCGATGGTTGGTATGAAAATCACCGGCACCGATGGCAGTCTTGTTTACACGCCGGTAGCCGGGTTCCAAAACAAATATTCCGATTATATGAATTGGCTGCCAATACCTACAGATGTTTTGAATAAGAATTCAAAACTTGTTCAAAACCCCGGATATTAACACAATTAAATTAGTTATAGTTTATCACAGCTCCCGGTTTTTACAGGGGCTGTGATTTTTTCTTTTTATAGATTTTTTTGCGCAAGCGGCGCATTACCATGCAAATAATCAGCAAAAATGAACATAAATGTGCGCGTAAGTTTAAGAATTTTCCCCGTTCTGCTTATGATAATATTGGCTTGCGGTTGTCGCCGGTCCGGCCCCGGCAATGAACCGAGAGAAGCAAAGGACACGCTTTTTAAATTGCTGCCGGCCGGGCAAACCCACATCGATTTTAGCAACACCTTAACCGAAGGCTTAAACACCAACGTGCTGATGTACGAGTATTTTTATAACGGCGGCGGCGTAGCCATAGGCGACCTGAACGGCGATGGGCTGCAGGATGTTTACTTTACAGGGAACATGGTTGATAATAAACTGTATTTAAACCGTGGCCAAATGCAATTTACCGATGTTACTGCCGAAGCAGGTGTAGCAGGACGCCCCGGCCCCTGGAAAACGGGCGTAACCATGGCCGACGTAAATGGCGATGGTAATCTGGATATCTATATCTGCTATTCGGGCAAGGTGCGGAGCGATAAGCGCATCAATCAATTGTTGATAAACCAAGGTAATGACAACAAGGGCGTGCCGATTTTTAAGGATATGGCAGCAGATTACGGCTTGGCTTTCCCATCCTACAGCACACAAGCCTACTTTTTTGATTACGACCGCGATGGCGATCTGGACCTGCTGCTGATGAACCATAACCCAGCACGTATCAGCACCGTAGATGAGATATCTGTAAAAGACATGATGAGCAGGCCAGATGCAGAATCTGGCATACGTTTGTTAAAAAATGAGAAGGGGCACTTTATTGATGTTACCGCGAAGACAGGCATCATCAATACCTCATTCTCTTACGGCTTAGCCGCCGGTATTGCCGATGTAAATGGTGATGGATGGCCCGATATTTATATATCTAATGATTATAGCGTACCCGATAGATTGTACATCAATAATGGCAAGGGGGGGTATTCCGATCAGCTTCAAAAACAAATTGGCCATACTTCCTTCTACTCCATGGGGAACGATATCGCTGATATCAATAACGATAGCAAGCCGGATATCTACACGCTGGATATGCTGCCGGAAGATAACAAGCGCCAGAAACTATTATTCGGTGCCGATAATTACGACGCCTTCGACCTGAACCTGCGGGTAGGTTTTTACTACCAGTATATGCGCAATATGCTGCACATCAACAATGGCAATAATACTTTCAGCGAGGTGGGGCAGCTGGCCGGTGTATCCAATACCGACTGGAGTTGGGCACCGTTGTTCGCCGATTACGATAATGACGGCTGGAAAGACCTTTTTGTAAGCAACGGTTATACCCGCGATTACACCAACATGGATTTTTTAAAATACATGGGCGATAACCTGCGCGACAGGAATGTAATGCGGCAGGACCTGTTGAACATTGTGAGCCAGATGCCATCGTCGCAAATGAAGAGCTACTTTTTTAAGAACAACGGCGATGCGAATTTCACCAATACCAGTGCCGATTGGGGCATCACCCAAACATCAAACAGTAACGGAGCCGCCTACGCCGATTTGGATAACGACGGTGACCTGGACCTGGTAACCAATAATGTAAATCAGGCGGCTTTTGTTTATGAAAACCAGGCCGTAAAACAAAATGGCAACCATTATTTAGCTGTAAAATTAAAAGGCGGCGACGCCAACACACAGGGGATAGGCGCAAAGTTCACCATATACCAAGGCAATAAAACTCAATATCTCGAACAGATGCCCACCCGCGGTTTTCAATCTGGGGTGTCGCCCATATTGCATTTTGGGTTGGGAAAAGACAAACAGATCGACTCGTTAAGAATAACCTGGCAGCGCGGTAAATCGCAACTGCTTCAACATATAAAGGCCGACCAACAGATAACCTTAAAGGAAGAGGATGCCGGATCAATAAGTACCCCCAAAACACAAAGTAAGGCCTTGTTTACAGAGGTTGCCTCGCCCATTGCCTGGCGCGAAAGTGAAACTACCACCAACGATTTTAAACGCCAGCCGCTGATGGTTAATCCGCTTTCTTACTCAGGAGCGAGCCTTACCAAGGGAGATGTGAACGGCGACAGGTTGGAAGATATTTATGTCGGCGGGCATGATGGCGAAGCCGCTGCTTTATACCTGCAGCAAAAAAGTGGTGGTTTTATAAAGAGGCCAAACGCTGCATTTGATGCAGATAAAGCAAGTACCGATGCAGCCGCTGTGATCTTTGATGCCAATGGCGACGGCAAACCCGACCTGTACGTGGCCTCCGGCGGTTATGCCGATTATTTGCCCGATGACCCCAAACTACAAGATAGGCTATACCTGAACGACGGTAAAGGCAATTTTACCAAAGCAAACAACGCGTTGCCAAAAATGCTGAGCAGCAAAGGCTGTGTAAAAACGGCCGATATTAATGGTGACGGCTTTGCAGACCTGTTTGTAGGTGGCAGGGTAGTGCCGGGCCGCTACCCCGAAACGCCGGAAAGCGCTATTCTGATCAATGATGGCAAGGGGCATTTTATGGATGCTACCGCTAAATATAACCCGGCCTTAAAAACCATTGGCATGGTAACCGATGCCGCCTGGGTGGACATGAACGGCGATAAAAAGCCCGACCTCATCCTCGCCGGCGAGTGGATGCCCATAACCGTTTTTGAGAATTTAAACGGTAAGCTGATGGATGCCACCCTGAAATACTTTGATAAAAAATATAACGGCTGGTGGAACTGCTTGCAGGTAAGCGATATTAACCACGATGGCCACCCGGATATTGTCGCGGGCAATCTTGGTTTAAACAGCCAGTGCAGGGCAAGTGATGCCGAACCTGCCGAGATGATCTACAAAGATTTCGACGACAACGGCTCGGTAGACCCGATGCTGTGCGTTTACATTCAGCATAAAACATACCCCTACGTAACCCGCGATGAACTGCTGGACCAGATGAGCATGATGCGTACCCGCTTCCCCGATTATAAAAGTTACGCCGAGGCTACCATGGACAAAGTGTTCACCCCCGAAGAAATGAAGGATGCGAAACAGCTTAGCGCAAATCATTTAGCAACAAGTATTTTTATCAGCAACGCAGGCGGAAAATTGCACGAAGTGGCCTTACCCGTGCAAGCGCAATACGCGCCTGTTTATACCATCACCACGCTGGATTACAACAAGGATGGCAAGGATGACCTGCTGCTGTGCGGCAATATCAACCACAGCCGCATTCGCTTTGGTAAGTACGATGCCAATTATGGCGTATTGGTTGTTGGGGATGGCAAGGGTGGTTATCAATACTTTACACAGCAGAGATCGGGCTTTAAGCTCAGCGGTGATGTTCGCGGCGTAGTTCAACTAAATGATGTTTTGCTTTTTAGCCTGGATAAAGGCAGACTAAAAGCTTACAAACAACAATAAGCAACATGAAAAGGAATTTAATAACCATACTATCAGCTATATGCCTACTGCTTGTTGTTCGCTGTGCCGAAAAGAGGCAGCAGCCGGTATTAACCAATAAAGATGTAAGCAAAGTAATAGCCCGCATGACGGATGTAATGGTACACGATGTTACCAACCCGCCGCTGGCTTCCCGGTTTTTTGCCTATACCTGCCTGGCGGGTTACGAAGTAATGGCCCAAAATGATAAGCAGGTAAAAAGTATGCAGGGTACCTTAAATCAATACCCGGTTATCAGCGTACCCAAACAAAACGAGATATACAACGCCCAGTTGAGCGCTGTGCTGGCCATGTTCGAAACCGCCGCCAAACTGCAGCCATCGGGGAGTTTGATGGGTAAGTACGAGGAGGGTTTTTTAGACTCCTGCCGCACAATAGGTTTTACGGATGAGGTGATCGATAGCTCAAAAAGCTATGCCAAATTCATCAGCAAAAAGATCCTGGCTTATGCCAAAGCTGATGGATACCGCAAAATAAGCAACTATCCCCGGTACAAACTAAAACGCACGCCCGGCAGTTGGGACTTAACCCCGCCGGCCTACATGGTTCCTGTGGAGCCTTACTTTAACACCGTTCGCACGCTGGCTATTGATTCTGCTTCGCAGTTTGTGCCCGATGCGCCGGTGCCTTTCTCTACAGATAAAAACTCGGATTTCTACAAATTTTTGCAATTGAGCTACAGTAAAAGCGGCGACAAGCTTACTCAGGAAGAAAAAAACATTGCCAATTTTTGGGACTGCAACCCCTTTGCCGTACAAAACGACGGTCACATGCTTATCGGCCTTAAAAAAATATCGCCCGGAGCGCATTGGATGGGAGTAACCGCTATCGCGTGCAGCCAATCGCAAGCCGGCTTCGCCAAAACCATAGAGGTGAACACCATGGTGGCCATAGGCTTAATGGATGCCTTTATTTGCTGCTGGGATGATAAGTACCGCACCAACCGCATCCGCCCCGAAACCGCTATTCGCAGGTATATCGATCCGCATTGGAAACCCTTGTTGCAAACGCCGCCGTTCCCGGAGTATATCAGCGGCCACTCAGTAATCTCTACCACATCAGCGGTTATCCTAACGCATTATTTTGGTAACAGCTTTAAATATACCGATGATGTGGAAAAGCAATTCGGCGTACCCCCAAGGCAATTCAATTCATTTACCCAAGCCGCAACCGAAGCCGCAATCTCGCGTTTTTGGGGCGGCATCCACTTTATGGATGCTATAGATAACGGCATTTTGCAAGGTAACAGGGTAGGGAATTGGGTAGTTAACAAAGTAAGCGGTCGCAAAGGATCAAAATAAATAGTACACTAAATGCCTGGCGACGGATTTCCGCGCTCCGTTGATGTTGTTCGCTTAATTTATGGTACACCATGCCAATAAATATGCATGATATGGCAATTTGCCGGGCCAAAATTTATAGTTCTTTGCCACACCGTGCAATTATCCACGGCCTCCTTTAAAAATAATTTTAGTATAACGATATATGAATAAAACCTTATTTGGTAAAAAAACAACCTGTGTTTTATTAGGCTTGTTTTTTGTTTTTAGCTACAAAACAAGTGTCGCGCAGCAACCAACGGCAAACTTCCTGTCGAAGTCTGATACTGCGTTTGTGCCAAAAGAAATTGAGGACCCCGAGAACATCGGCATAAACAAAGAAGCCAGCCATGCTACGCTGATGCCTTATGGCTCGTTAAAAGAAGCGCTGGCAGCAAATCGCGCCGCGTCGTCATTCAGCCGCAGTTTAAACGGTTTGTGGAAGTTTAACTGGGTAGACTGGCCCCAAAAACGTCCGGTTGATTTTTATAAAACCGACTACGATGTTTCTAAATGG
Organism: Mucilaginibacter gilvus; assembly: GCF_004054195.1. Lineage (GTDB taxonomy): Bacteria > Bacteroidota > Bacteroidia > Sphingobacteriales > Sphingobacteriaceae > Mucilaginibacter > Mucilaginibacter gilvus. The sequence goes on from NZ_SBIW01000003.1 coordinate 305,037, forward strand.
AAGGATATCAAAGTACCATCAAACTTCCAGGTAGAAGGTTACGGAACGCCTTACTACAGCAATTTTAACTTCATCTTCCAAAAGGATTTTCCGCGGATAATGAGTGCCCCGCCGGAGAAGTTTACCGCCTATAAAGAGCGTAACCCCGTTGGCAGCTACCGCCGCGATTTTACAGTGCCTGCAGCCTGGACGGGCCGCCGGATCTTCATCTCGTTTGACGGGGTTGATGCCGGATTTTTTATATGGGTGAACGGCAAAAAGGTTGGCTACAGTGTAAATAGCCGCAATGTTGCCGAGTTTGACCTTACCCAATATGTGCAGCCCGGTAAAAATACACTCGCGGTAGAGGTTTACCGCTTTACATCGGGAAGCTATCTCGAGGATCAGGATATGTGGCGCCTGAGCGGTATCTTCCGCAATGTTACCTTATGGAGCAGCCCACAGCAGCACATCAGGGACTATTTTATAAAAACGGATCTGGACGATCAGTATAAAAATGCCGACCTTGCCGTTAGCGCCAAAATTAAAAATTACGGTACCACTACTATAAAGGCGCGCGAACTGGAAGTTTGCTTATTTAACGGCGCGGTTTTAGTGCCCGGCGCGGTTGCCAAAAAAGCTATCCCGGCTTTGCAGCCCGGTGAAGAAGTTGTGGTAAATGCCACCTTCCACGTAAACAACCCGCAAAAATGGACAGCCGAAACACCGAAGCTTTATACTACGGTTATCAATATTAAAGATGGTACAACCACATTGGAAACCCTTTCGTCCCGTACCGGTTTCCGCGAGATAGAGATAAAAGGGCGCTTGTTTTTGGTGAATGGCGTTCCTATAAAATTGAAAGGCGTAAACCGCCACGAAAACTGGCCGGATGATGGCCATGCCGTTACCGAGGCGCAGATGATCCGCGATATTATCCTCATCAAACAAACCAACAGCAACCACGTGCGTACCTGCCACTATTCGGACGACCCGCGCTGGTACGAATTGTGCGACCTGTATGGCATCTACCTCGTTGCCGAAGCAAACGTAGAATGCCATGGTGCCATGAATGAGTTTAATGATGAGCCGCGCATTAAAGCCGCAATTATCGACAGGAACGTAGCCAATACCGAAAACTTTAAAAATCATCCCTCGGTGGTGGTATGGTCATTAGGGAATGAGAACGGCAGCGGTGGCGGCAACTTCAGGGCTGCGCTGAAAGCTGTGAAAGAAATAGACCCGACCCGGCCTACCCATTACGAAGGTTTTGGCACTGGCGATAACCGCAACCCGGCCGATATGGATAGCCAGATGTACACCAATGTGGTAAGCCTGGAGAATGCCGCCAAAGACCCTAAACTCACCAAGCCATTTTATTTATGCGAGTATGCCCACGCCATGTTCAATTCCATGGGTTCGGTAGATATTTATAACGAATTGTTTGATAAATACCCGGCTTTATTGGGCGGCGCGATATGGGAGTGGCAGGATCAGGGCATCTACAACAACCGCGACCCAAAACATCCCATAACCGCGTTTGGTGGCGGTTTCGGTGAGTATCCCAACGATCGTTACTTTATTCATAAGGGCGTTGTATTTTCGGATAGGTCGCCCAAACCTCATTTTCCCGAGCTAAAGCATGCTTACCAGTGGATCAGCATCAAAGCAAAGGACCTGAAGAGCCAGACGTTCAGCATCAAAAATCGCTACCAGTTTACCAACCTCAGCAGTTTTACTGCCAAATGGGAGCTTAGCGAAAACGGTACAACCGTATCATCGGGTAACCTGCTTGTTGGCGCTGTTGCCCCAGGTACCGAAAAGAATGTAAAAGTGCCATATAAAATAATAGCAAAAGCTGGTGCCGAATATTTTGTGCGTATATCGTTCCGGTTAGCCACTGATAAGCTATGGGCCGCAAAAGGTTTCGAGATAGCTTCACAACAATTTGAACTGAAAACGCCTGTGCCTGCGGTAGTAAACAAATCGCAGGGGGGCAGCTTAGCGCTAAGCGACTCGAAAGATTTCATCAAGGTAAAAGGAACAGATTTTAGCCTCGAGTTTGATAAAGAAAAAGGCACCTTCTCTAAAATAGAGCAGAGCGGCAACAACATCCTGCGTGTCGAGGGTGGCCCCAAATTGCATTTATGGCGTGCGCCTCATCAAAAGGATGATATGTGGGCCTACGAAAACTGGGATAAATACGGCCTGCAAAATATCAACTGGGTTGCCACCGATGTAAAAAGCATGCAGGTTGCTACCAATGTGGTAGAGATTAGTGTAAACTTAACCGGCACGGGTAAGCAAAACTTTAAAGTGCAGCACAAAGCGGTATACACCATCAACGGCAATGGCTTAATAACCGCCGTTAACGATATCACCTTTAGCGAAACCGACCCGAAACTGGTACTTGCCCGGATTGGTGTACGCATGTTTCTGAATAAGGAGCTTGACCAGTTTGACTACCTGGGCCGCGGCCCTATGGAGAATTATGCCGACCGCAAAAGCGGCTTTGATGTTGGCCACTACGCCAGCACCATAGCACAGCAGCTAACACCATACGAAAAACCGATGGAATGCGGTAACCATGAGGACGTTCGCTGGGCAAATGTCAGATCGGCCGCTGGCCTGGGCATCTGTATTAAAAAAGTAGATTCTTTGATACAAGTAGGTGCGTTGCCCTACAGTGATGAAGAAATGACCCCGGTAGAGTACAAGATAGACTTGCCGAAAAGCAAAGGCACGGCATTATGCATCAGCAGCAAAACTTTGGGCGTAGGATCCAACGGTTGCGGGCCAAGGCCGCTGGAGCCTTACATGGTACGTACAAAGCCAACAACCTTTTGTTACCAGGTACAATTGCTGAAAAGAAATAGAAGATAACTATAATTGGTAATAGTTGGTTTAATTAAGCCGGATAGGGTGCAAACAGATTTGTTTAATGATCTGTTGCCCCTTTCCTGTGCTTGCCAGGCCCTTACCGGTTAATTCCACAGGGAGCCTGCCGATAAATTGCAGTGCTGGTTCCGCAAAGCCAAAAAAACCATTTAGATGGAAAGCCGGTTGGCGGCACCCTATGATTCGATTTTACTAACTAATTTATAAAGAATTAAAACCCATATAACCCAAATGGAAAAAGGATCAAATTGGGTTTCGTTGCATACAGGTAAAAGGCACGCAAATATTATTGAATGGTAACCCCGTGTTTTTAAAAGGCGTAAGTTTTCATGAAGAAGTACCCTAGCGCCAGGGCAGAGTAACCAGCGATGCCGATTCGAGGCAACTATTAACGTGGGCTAAAGAGCCGGGATGTAATTTTGTACGAACCGCGCATTATCCGCAAAATGAGCGCACCGTACGCATGGCCGAAACTATGGGTATAATGATGTGGGAGGAAATACCCGTATGGCAGGGCATAGCATTCGACGAACCCATTATATTAGATAAGGCTAAAAATATGCTTACCGAAATGGTTACGCGCGATAAGAACCGCTGCGGCATCATTATCTGTAGCTAGCTAACGAAACTACACCATCGGCTAATAGGGAAAAAGTATTAAAGCAAATGGCATCAAATTGTCGTGACCTGGATTCGACAAGGTTGGTTTCATCAGCTTTCGACCACTTTAAATACGAAGGTAACAAGATCATCATTAAAACACGCTATAGCGATAATGAACTGGGAGAACTCAGGGAACTGATCACCGACAAGATAAGGGTCGCTCGCGAAGAGTTTCTTTCCCTCGCAGGCTCCCTGAATTCTGCTAATAGCAATGGTACCGACGATACCGCCGCTGCCGGAAAAACACTGGAGGACGGTTCTGATTCACTGGAAAAAGAATCCATTAATCAGTTGGCGTCGCGGCAGAAAAAATTCATTGAACAATTGGAGGCGGCACTCATCCGGATTCAAAATAAGACCTATGGAATTTGCCGGGAAACGGGGAAACTCATCCCAAAGGAAAGGTTGCGCGCGGTACCGCATACCACACTCAGCATGGAAGCAAAAATGAAACAGCACTGATCATTTACGTTGGCGTGAGGGGTTGAAAGCGATAAGGTAAGTTGGCGGGACCGGACGGACACGTCTATCAGCCGGCTCTTCCGGCGCTATCTGATCTAAGTTGAGTTCGTTACCCAGGATCGCGGCTATCTCTTTTAGCACTTCGGTTTCGCCGCTGATATGAAGTGTGGGGTAATACTGTTTGAGGATAGTAGTTTTTTCCGCATCGTTGGCCAAGGTGATTGCCCAGCGCTCATCGGGTTTAAACCAGTGTTCTTTCGCTAAGTTGGCGAGGTCGTATAAAAATAAGCGGGCTTCCGCCTGGGGTTCGTTCATAATGAAGCAACGCTGCAGGCTGAATTTAGTTTTCAGTTAAGCCACACAGATGGGGCACTTTAGATGTTATCAAAATTCAAAACTGAACAAATCATGGCTGAATTACCAGATCTTACCGTTTTCGCAGCTATCCTGTCCCGGAAATTTAAAGGCCGCGTTTTGGACAAAATGGACATCACGGAAGTTCGGAAGTTAAATGTGCATGCGTCGAAACTAAGAGCAGCGCTGGAAGGAAGGGAATTAACCTCGGTGAAGCGGGAAGGCAAAACTTACAGTTTGACTTTGCAGGTGAGATATTGGGTTTACATTTGATGCTAAGAGGAGAACTGATTGATCTGGCGTTAAATGAATCGCCGCGATTCCAGATAATGACCTTCCATTTCAAAGGTGGCGGAGGCTTCGCGGTGATCGATTTGCAAAAACAGGCCACGCCAACACTCCAGCCAAAGGCCGCCGATGCACCAGACGCACTGGATATAGACGCAGCTTATTTTACCGCCTTACTGGCAAGGAAACGCTCAGTTATCAAAACCCTACTCATGGATCAAAAGCTGCTGCGGGGGATAGGTAATTCGTACGCCGATGAAATCCTCTACCATGCCGGCATATCTCCTTTTTCTACAGCAAACTCCATACAGCCCAAAGCAGTCACGAAGCTCTTTACCAGCATCCGATTTGTGCTCGAAAAAGCGATCAGGGATATTGCCGAAGCCAATGGCGATGAACTAAAAGGTGAATTAAAGGATTTTATGGAGATACACAGCGCTAAGCTTAAACTGACGGCGAAGGGAGAGGTGATCAAATCGGAAAAGATCGGCGGCCGCACGACCTATTATACGGAGGGGCAGGAACTTTTCAACTAATCCTTAAATAGGCGTCCGTACACAATTATGTAACAGGTCAACGATCTGCTACACTTCCTTTTCAAAAAGCCGGTTACCAAGATACCGTCATTCGAAATAACCGATCCCGTTGAATTGTAACTCGCCTGTTAAGGCACTCCAAAAATCGCAGCTAAGGGCAGACAATAGAGATTGTTCATTGGTTCTCTCGACAAGATCTTAATCAATCTACTTAGGAGTTAATAATGGTAATGTAAAGTAAAACTCTGACCCGGAGGCATCGCTGTTTACCCCTATGGTTCCACCATGGCGCTTAATGATCTCCGCTGAGATATAAAGCCCTAACCCCAGGCCTGAAAATTTTTTTGACGATTCCTGTACCCGATAAAACCTGTCAAATACGTACTGCTGCTTTTCGAATGGTATACCGATACCGAAATCCCTCACCGAAAGCTTAACGGTATGATCGGTTATATCACTTCTGATGATGACTTTTTCGCCCCCCGGCGAATATTTGATAGCGTTGGATAAAAAATTATTGATGACCTGTTCCAAACGGTGCTGTTCGCCATTTAATTTGGCAGAAACATGATGGGCTATAATAACTTGATGAGTTTGTGTGGTAACCTGTACTTGCGCTACTACCTCTTCGATGAGATTTTTTAAATCTATCTCCGCATAATGGTAAACCATTTGACCAGCGTGAATCTTGCTTACATCAAGGAGGTCATTAATTAGGGAGGTAAGTTTGCCTAACTGTTTATTGGCTTTAAGAATAAAATCTCCGGCGGTGGAGTTTTCCTGCGGAGGGATCAATTTTTGAAGGATCTGAAGATATGCTTTTGTGGTAGTAATGGGCGTTTTGAGTTCGTGGCTGGCGACATTCATAAACTCATCCTTCTTTTGCATCAATTCTTCAATCGCCTTTTTGTCTTTCTTTTGTTCAACAAGGGCATCTTTCAAATGCAAGCGCATAACATCAATGGTCGCCGCTAATTTTTCGGCTTTGGTCACTGCCTTATCAGCAAAATCGATGCGGGCTTGAGTACTGAATTCAACAAGTTCCCTAGTAAATAAATTTATCAGGATAGGCAAAATTTCTATTAACGGCCTGATCTGCTCATCTGTTGGTATTCCGCCCAGGAAAACAATCACTGACTGTTCCGGGCCCAGAAAACCTTTGGAGTTTTGTAAGGTGTTAGCCTCAGGGAAAGGTAACAAGCCCTGTTGGTGCCCGTTTTTAGAACATCCTGAAGTGAAGTCCAGCCAAAGTTTTCCATTGGGTAAAGTTTGGGGGAAACCTGGCGCAGGTAGCAATATCCCGATTTCACGATCAACAATAAATACAAATAAATTCGAGCACCCCAAAAAGTGCGCTAACTTGTTTGCTGCCTGAAACCGGTTGGTCGGGTCATTTAAGCCTGCTACTAATGATGACAACATTTAATCGGGAATTACGCAAACCACAGCGGTGCAATTCTGAAATCCGCTAAATTGCCCGTTTACCCTTGCCACTTGCCCATAGGTATTGCAGCCCGCATAATTTGCCCCTTGAAGCGTCTCATTGACTTTTTCCAGTTCGAAATCAAATTCTTTTCCCATTCGAAGCCTTGTGGCTACACAGTCAAAAAACAAGGCTACGTTTGGCTTATGATCGCCGAGTTGTTTTATCGCGCCCGCGGCTGCTTCGACCGCCGCTTGTTTTGAACAATCGTTATCTGTCGCCATAAAACTAACATAGGCGCCGTTTGGGATATCGCTTGCCATGGCAACGGAACCATCGGGAAGAACCGCTAATGGCACCCTAAGTTTATAATCACCGGCAACCTCGATCCCAATAATATTATGCAGGAAAAAAGAAATAGGCTCATCAGCATTGAAATTTTGCCCGGTGGTTTATGCATGGTCTTTAAATAATTCCACAGCAGAACGACCGTTTAAACTAACGAGTTTCATTCCATCGGTTTCTGTCACACGCATCCTGGAACCAACAGGCTTCCAGCCATGGGCAGCGCCAACACCAATAGGCTTGTTTGACAATATTTCCAATATAACTGCAGCATCAGTGTAAGCTTCCGTGTCGTAAAATACGTGCGTCTTTTGAAAATTTGCGTTATCGCCCGCGCCGCCGCCAAAAAACTGGTATTTTCCCGTCGTTTTTTCAGTTAACAACTCTATCAGTTCATCGGTAAACCCCGATAACGCGTCGGCAAATACCATTGCAGAATAATATTGATATTGGTAGTCATGCACAGGAGATAAGACGTTTAACAACTCATCAGCTACTTTGTCGCGGCTGGCAGTTATGGCTTCTCCAATGCCGGCCCTGAATTGCAACTCAGTAGAATACAAGGCTATTGCACAAGCGGAATTAGTGCCGAAATCATTTGAAGTAAATTCACCGGCCGAAGAACTGCCCACCAGAATTCCCGGGATGCATGTTTCCTTTATCGAACGGAGTAGCGCAGCGTAATCATACACGGAGGAGGCAAAAACGATCACTACATTTGGTGTTTTGTCAACAAGTTTTTCGATGATCTTTTCTCCAAGCTCTTTTCCGGCAGCGTTGCCCTCGTTTTGTTGGGTGAAAACAATTGCGGATTTAGTCATTGTTTTTTAAATATAGGTCTTTTAAGTATTTAATCGAAACAACGATCTATAGATTTTGATTTAAAAAAGCTAAAATTTTCTGTCAATTTAGTTATTGGGCATAATGGGTAACGCAGACAAAGCCATATTCACCCTTTGGAATAATACCTGCTATAATATTTAATTGGTTACATTTCCTTTTCTGTTACTTTTTTACGGATTCGGAACCGATAACATTGATCGATACGACCATGTTTAGCGATTTATTACCACGGATTTTTATCCATAAGGATAATGGACAGGAAATCAGATTGACCGACCCCGATAAAAACCTTAGCCCCGAAGAAGTATGTGACAGCTACTCTGTGCTATACGCCATACTGGCTACTGCCAAAATAGTGGGGCCGGAATTTAAGAACGACACCGCCGAATACCTACCCGATGCGCAGGACGTCTTAAAGGACAGAGCAAAATCAGCCCCCGTGCATCAGGTGCCGATGGTTTTTAAACCGCAGCTTTATGCCACTTTGTGAACCCGCCAAACACCTGCCTGAACAGGGGACAACCGAAACAGGTTTTTTTAAATCATCGGCACATTTAGGTAAATTGCATGACCTGACCTTATCAGATGTGAGCGGGTACAGTTATCCCTATAACATTTTACTTGCCCACCGTGACATAAAAGCCAAGCTGAACAGACAACCCTACGATAGAGAATTATTGATTACTCAAACAGGTAAAGGATAAACAGGTTTCCTTAGTGACCGAGCCGGTTTTTGAAGTTGGCAACCAACTCTTTTATATCCCTGTCGTTCCGCTTTTCCGCTTTTTGCGGAAGAAAGAAAATAAACAGTGTGGTGAATTATTGCTTGCCGTGATGAGTTATCTCTACCGTGAAGCGGGTGTACCATACTATCGTGATGAGGGTTGGTTTATGTTCAATGAATATGAAATGAACAAGGAGTTTTTTTTTAGAATGCCGTATCGAATAACCCGAGGAACACGAGGAAGATATTTCAGACATTCTAAAAAACGATATCTGCGGGGACATCATGCAACGTAAGTTGTTTAATCCTTACCACCAGGATGGCAAAGTTTGCTTCGGCACGGTGACTATCCAAATCCCAAGAGAGTGCAGGTTAGAGGAATTTATGCGCCAATGGGAAATCTACTTTTTTAATAGTTTTTTCAGCCATACCCTTGGTATAATTGGCAACGTTTGCTGCCCATTTACTGTTTTGGCTAAACGAAACGCAGATTTGGATAAATCCGGCTGGCTAAACCAGCCCATCTTTGTAGTAACAAAAGAAATCAAATTATGCGTGTTTTCGTCACAGGAGCCACAGGCTTCATAGGTACTGCCATTGTGCAGGAGTTAATAGGTTCCGGTCATCAGGTATTGGGCTTAGCCCGTTCAGATGTATCGGCTCAAAAGCTGATCGATGCGGGTGCAGAGGTTCACCGGGGCGACCTGGAAGATCTCGATAGCCTCCGTAACGGTGCCGCCCAATCAGACGGTGTGATCCATGCCGGATTTATCCATGACTTTACCCGCTTCGCGGAAGTTTGCCAGGTTGATAAAACAGCGATCGAAACGATTGGTGAGGTATTGGCAGGTTCCGACAGGCCATTTATAGTTACTTCCGGCACAGCGCTGGTTAGTCCGGGAAAGCTGGCAACAGAAGATATTACTCCACCGATCAACCCCGCCTGGCCGCGCTCTTCCGAACAAACAGGCGATGCTGTTCATGCGTCAGCCATTCGATTATCGCCATCGGTGCATGGCGACGAGGATAAACACGGATTCATACCCATACTGGTCAACAGCGCTAAAGAAAAAGGTATTTCGGCGTATATCGGCGAAGGACAGAATCGCTGGAATGCGGTACACCGGCTGGACGCGGCGCATTTGTACAGGCTGGTTTTAGAGGCCCCGGTAAGGGCACCCCGTTACCACGCTTGCGCCGAAGAAGCCGTTACCGTTAAAGCGATAGCCGAAGCCATAGGCAAACAACTGAATTTACCGGTAGTTTCAATACAGCCGGAGGATGCCGCTGAACATTTTGGCTGGTTCTCGCACATGGCCGCTATCGATTGCCCAACATCAAGCCAGTGGACGCAGGAGCATTTGAACTGGCTCCCAACACATTCTACCTTACTCGCCGATATCGGGAATGGCATTTATACCAAATAGGAAGTGATGAACTATTAGTTTACCGATAGGTGCATCACCGTTAAAGAACAAATTAAAAGAATGAAAATTATAGTAACAGGCTCCTTAGGAAACATCAGTAAGCCGTTGGCAGAAATGCTGATCGCCCAGGGAAATGCGGTAACCGTTATTGCCAGCGATCCCCAAAAAAAAGCCTCTATCGAAAATTTAGGCGCTACACCGGCCATTGGCTCTATCTCCGACATTAACTTTCTGACCAATACTTTCAACGGCGTTGAAGCTGTTTATGCCATGATCCCGCTGAGTTTCACCGAGCCTGATCTGGGGGGATATATGCACAGGATGGCGCAAAATTATGTACAGGCACTTCAACAAGCCGGCACCAAGCGAATCGTGCTCCTGAGTGGCTGGGCGGCAGATCTGGTTAAAGGCGAAAATGTAGAACACTTATTTGACGGGCTGAACTCCTCTATAACCATCATGCGGCCCGGTTCTTTTTATACCAATTTCTACCAGTCCATCGACCTGATTAAAGGAAAGGGTTTCATCGGCAAATTCCTGACGCTGCGTTATTCCGGGCTTTGGGCATTGCTGACAGGTAAGACCGGTCTGCTCATGGGGAACTATGGGGGAGAAGACCGGATCGTTTTTGTATCGCCAAATGACATCGCGGCTGCGGTTGCTGAGGAACTGTTGTTGTTGCCCAAAGAGAAAACGATCCGTTACGTAGGCAGTGAGGAAATGACCTGCAATGAAGCGGCAAAGATAATAGGCAGCGCCGTGGGCAAGCCCTGGTTAAAATGGGTGCTGCTATCGGACAAGGAAATGCTGCAGGGATTAAAGATGGCTAAATTGCCGGAAAAGCTGGCAGAAACCTTAGTAGAGATGCAGGCGATAATGCACAGCGGCAAAACTCTGGAGAACTTTCACCGGAACAAGCCGAAAATGGGTAAAGTTAAGCTTACTGATTTTGCAAAAGAGTTTGCCGTAGCTTACCATAAAAAATAACGAACTTTAACCTACTATGAATAGTACCCAACTTTTTCATTTTCATACGATCACCGAATATCACCGGGCTGCGGGTTTGCCAAAACCCGCGCACCCGCTCATTAGCCTGGTGCACATGGAGGACCTGAACAGGCCATTGGTTGAAGGCCCGTTCAGTATCGTTTATGACTTTTATTCGATCTCGATGAAAAGGATGAAGAACGTTAAATTCAAATACGGGCAACAGGCCAGTGATTTTGACGAAGGGGTATTGTTCTTTATGTCGCCCGGCCAGGTCTTTGGGATGGAAATTGAAAAGGGCAGTGTGATGCACCGACCTGAAGGCTGGATGATACTGATCCACCCGGATTTTTTATGGAGTACCCCGCTGGCTAAAACTATTAAGCAGTACGAGTTTTTTTATTACTCTGTTTATGAAGCGCTTTACCTTTCGGACAAGGAAGAAACGATGCTTACCACCATCACGCAAAATATTGAACAGGAATATCATGCCAATATTGACAAGTTTAGCCAAAGCGTAATTATTGCTCAGCTTGAACTATTACTCACCTATTCAGAAAGATTCTATCAGCGCCAGTTTATAACCCGGAAGATCGCCAATCATGAGATATTAACTAAGTTAGAACATTTGCTCACCACTTACTTTAACAACGGTGATCTTGCTCAAAAAGGACTGCCCAGCGTTACTTATATTGCCGAAAATTTGAATATCTCACCGGGCTACCTGAGCGGGCTGCTCAAATCCCTTACCGGTCAGAATACCCAGCAGCATTTGCACAACAAGTTGATTGAACTTGCCAAAGAGAAACTTTCGACCACCAATCTTTCGATTAGCGAGATAGCTTATGAGTTGGGTTTTGAACACCTCCAATCCTTTAGTAAACTTTTTAAAACCAAAACCAGTTTCTCACCCCTGGAGTTCCGCCATTCTTTTAATTGATCTCCGTCTCAACAAGTACCAGTACTATTATCTTTTCTACTTAGCATTTTAGCATCTGCATAAGATAGGCCAGTTAACAACTAAATACAAAGACATCCTTCTGTGTACAATATATAATTCAGAAAACTACTTAATATATTTGTACATGAACCTTCTGATTGAATCGATTCGACGTTACATTGCACTTTCCGAAGCGGATGAAGCAAGCATCAAATCATTATTTCGCGAACAAAAACTGGAGAAAGGGCAACATCTCCTGGAAGCGGGTAATGTCTGTAAAAACATTATTTGTATCGGGCAGGGCTTGGTTCGATATTATACGATAATTGATGGTGAGGAAAAAACAACCTATTTTAATAAGGAAGGCGAATTTGTGTGCGACTATGCAAGTTTTCTGCCGCAAATACCTTCACAGATCAATATCCAGGCCTTAGAGGCCTGTCTGCTATATACCATCAGTCACGCTAACATCCAACTGTTTTATGAACGGGTACAGCATGGCGAAAGATTCGGACGGCTGGCCCTTGAAGTAGTTTATCTCAACCTGATCAACCAGGTACGGTCACTTTATAATGATCCTCCCGAAATTCGCTACCAATTATTTTTATCGAAGTTTCCTGACATCGGGCAACGAGTGCCCCAATACTACATCGCTTCCTACGTCGGGATAAAGCCACAGTCACTAAGCCGGATCAGAAAACGGCTGACCGGAAAGCATTAGTTAACCTGGGTGAACGGCTGTTTGTTTTTTGTTAGAGACCTTCGTGTTGTAAATAAATTATAACATGAAAATAAAAAATGAAATGGCTGATTGGGGCCTTCGCTCGGCATCCTACTGGATGACCTTGTTCATCGCTGTGGGAATTATTATTGTAGGCGTAAGATTTATACTGTTTCCCCGAGTTGGTGCGGCGGGATTTGGAATTCCGCTTTCCAATAATGCAGACCTCGCCTTTGGCAGGATAAAAGGGATACGTGATATATTTTCCGGTTTGGCGCTTTTACCCTTGCTCTTTTTTAGAATGAAGAAGGCCACTGCATTTGTTTTTACGGCGGCTATTATAGTCCCCGTTACAGATTGCTTCCTGGTTTACTTAAACAACGGGCCAGACCCGTCACAGCTCGTCCCCGGAATAACAGCAGTTTTTATGGCGATCACGAGTTTTCTATTGTTTATGAACACTCAAAAAACCATAGCCTGATATGAGTATATTAACGATGCAAAAACTGCTGCTGATCGCACATCTTTCCGGCCTTGTATTAATGGTTGGAACAACAGTCACCGAATTTGTCGCTTTTCGTATTTTGACCGTTCAGGTCAAAGTTAATAAGCAAGTGCCGGACGGTATTATGAAGCTTCTGTCAAGCTTAACGGCAGTTTTAACTGCAGGCGGTATATTATTGACCATATCCGGTATAGGCCTGGCTTGGATAACCGCTGGTATTTTTCTTCATCAGTTATGGCTTCAGCTAAAGTTATCACTGGTTGTTCTGCTTGCACTAAATGGTATGTTATTTGGAGGCAAGCAGATGAAGCATTTGCAAAATAGCTGGCTTACAAACAGTATCGATAACTGCGAGGAAAGCAAAGACCGCATAATTAAAATTAATATTTTTTATAGCATTCAGCTGTTGTTTTTCCTCGCCATTGTTGCGCTGGCGGTCTTTAAACCTAATTAGAGCTATTATATTAAGAAAGTCGGTTACATCTAAACGCTTTATATTAACCGATTAGGTTCTTCAGTCGTTGGGAAATATGATGTGCCGTAGATCTGTGTAAGTTCAAAGCCGTTGCTCCCGTGCAATGCCTAAGATCACTTGGTCGTGCGGTCTGTACATTTGACCATTGGTAAGCATTGCAGTGACTCAGATGTTTGTTATACGAATAAGAAAGACAAACCCAGGGAGTTGACTTTTTTTAACGAACAAGCACTGTCAATAAAAGGGCTGAAAAGGATTTCATCCGCGCCCTTTGCTAGCTTTGAAACTTCATTTATTTTAATAAAAATGCCATTCAACAAAATCGTAATAGTGGATGATACTGGGTTAGGAAGTCGGGCGATCCGCGAACTCGAACAATTTGCAGTTGGAGGAGTGATAAAATATGATGATATCCCTAAAACCGAATCAGAAATAATAAAGAGAGTTGACGATTCGGAATGTGCTTTAGTATCCTGGAATACGCGTATCTCTGAAGATGTCCTAAAAAAATGCCCCGGCTTAAAGTATGTTGGTATGTGTTGCAGTTTATATGATGAAGCATCGGCCAATGTGGATATTAAGTTTGCCCGGGAAAACAATATTGTTGTAAAAGGTGTGCGGGACTATGGCGATGAGGGTTTGGTAGAATATATATTAGCTGAATTGATCAGGCTGGTAAAAGGCATAGGTCCCCATCAATGGAAAGAGGGCAGGTTGAATTAACGAACAGAAAAATCGGAATTATCGGGCTCGGTACAACAGGGAGGATGTTGGCAGATAGAGCATTGGTATTTAAAATGGATGTAAGTTACTATAGCCGTACCAGAAAGGAAGAAGCTGAAGACAGTGGGCTAAAATATTTGCCTTTGGATGAGCTTTTAAAACAGTCGGAAATAATTTCCATACATCTCCCAAAAAGCTCTGTAGTTTTAACCGAAAGAGAATTTAACCTGTTTGGAGAAGGCAAAATTCTGATCAACACTTCATTAGGCCTAACATTTGAAAAATCGTCATTCTTGAAATGGATGCAAATACCCAGCAACTTCTCGATTTTTGACGGCGACGGTATTGGCCAATTTAAACAAGAATTTGGTGAGTATGAGCGAATCATTTCAAGCGATGTTGTGTCAGGTTGGACGATGGAGGCAAAAAAACGGTTAGCGCAAAAGGTGATTGAGAACATCAAGAATTACCTTAATGTATAGCATTTGAATTGGGTCAGTTGCTCAATAAAACATATGGAATTATGTTCCAAGTCTTAAGACTTCGTTCTTCGTTCTTTTCTGGTAGGAGAGTTTTTAGGCAATTCAAAATGGAAATCTAATAGTTCCCTCGGATGAACCTCTAAGGCCTTTGCTAAAGCTTCCAATGTGGAGATCGTTAAATTGCTTTCGCCACTTAAAATCTTCCATACTTGTTTTTGAGTAAAACCTGTCCTGTCAACTATATCCTCATGAACTATACCTTTTACCTTCTTATTTCAGATATCTTTTCGATAATCTGGTTGATAAAGTTTTGGTTTCGGTACTGTTTTCCCATTCCTCAAATATAAGTAAAAACGAAACGTAAATACTAAATTTGCGAATCATTCAATATACCGAAGCATTCGCTTTGAGTCAATTTGTACTACCAAAATGGTATCTATCGAACACCGACTATGCTCCCTGGGTTGGATCATAACTATCTGATAATGAAAGAAAAAGGATTGCTTGAAATTGAAAAAAAAAGGGATAATCTAACGATTATCCCTTCGGGTGGAGCCGGAGGAACTCGAATGTTATTTTTGTCGTTTCATTAGATTTCGCTATTTTATACTCAATTTCAGCTATAATCATACTTTTTTTTAACCTTTAAAATTAAGGCAGATTAAATAAAGCCAAGTGAAATAAAGTTTTTTTGTCCCCTCGTTTGTCCCCCAATTAAAATTGTTCTTATATTCGGTTATCTAAATTAATCGAATGGCAGAGGCGAAATTTGTTCTTAAAGAACCGAAGGCTACAGATAAGACACTTGTCTACCTGTTTTACAATTTCAATTACAACAGGCTAAAATATTCTACTGGCGAAAAGATCAGCCCTAAGTTTTGGAATCCCGCAAATCAGAGAGCGAAGGAGTCAAAACAAAATCCTGAACATACTGAATTTAATTCGAGGCTGCGCAAAATTGAAAATGCCGTGAATAATTCCTATCGGAAATTGCTGAATGACGGTATTGAGATCACTACCGAAAAGTTAAAAGAGCAGTTAGAAATAGAGTTAGAAATAAGAGAGGCAAAAAAGAAAATTTCTCTATTCAATTTTATTGAGAAATATATTGAAGATAGCAAGTCCTTTAAAGCAATCGGGAGTGTAAAGATTTATAGAACTACATTCAATCATCTCAAGAACTATTCGAAAGTAAAGCAAAAACGGGTCGACTTTGACACCATAGATTTAGAATTCTATAATGATTATGTGATCTACTTAATGAAGGATATTAATCTTTCTGCAAATACGATCGGCAAGAACATTAAAACATTAAAAACCTTTTTGAATGAAGCCACAGAACGGGGATTAAATACAAACCTTGAATTTAAAAAGAAAAAGTTTAAGGGGTTTAGAGAGGATTCCGATAAAATTTATTTAAGCCAAGAGGATATACAAAAACTGGTCGATTTAGATTTGTCGGCCAAGCCATATTTAGATAGAACTCGTGATTTGTTTTTAATAGGTTGTCATACTGGCCTTAGATTTTCGGACTACTCACAAATTAAAAAGGAAAATATTTTAGAGGAAAATAAACTTAAAATTAGCACCCAAAAAACCAAAGAAACCGTAGTAATCCCTATTGGGCGAGTTGTTAAAAGCATACTCGAAAAATATGACTACATTTTACCAAAGCCAATATCAAATCAAAATACTAATCAGTATCTTAAAGAAATTGGCAAGCTTGCAAATCTTAACTCTGATATTGAAACGGGTATTACCAAAGGAGGAGTAAGGCAGAAACAAGTTTCTGAAAAGTATGAACTCATAAGTACTCATACGGCTCGGCGAAGTTTTGCTACAAATCTGTACCTGGCGGATGTTCCCGCAATAACCATAATGAAAATTACAGGTCATAAATCTGAAAAAGTATTTTTACAATATATTCGTGTAACTCAAGAACAGAATGCTAACAAGCTTCTTAATCATCCTTTCTTCAAATAATCACTTAGTCCAATGTTCACTACTGAATTTACAAAAGAACAGATTGCCAAATTTGAATTTGACTTTAGAGAGCTGAAAACTGTCAAAGACAAATATGCCTTTTGGAAGAATACGCTTTTAGAGAATTATAGCCTTTATGTTTCTGATAATCCTCAATTCAAAATTAATCCTAACACTCCTAAAGAATTTGAAGATTTGAACAAATTGATTTTAGAGGATGAGATAACGAAAAGTAAAAATCCTTTCGCAAACGTTGTTTTAACAATTGAAGGGTTGAGGTCAAAATTCTTCAACGATATTTTAAATGTTGTGGATAAGAAAAAATTTATTCAGTTTGAGATTTCGACAGTAATTGAAGAAATTAATTTAACATCTCGACCTGAGATTGTAAAGCCACAAATGTTGGGTCGATCATTTTGGAACCACCCTGACAATAATAATGTTCAGCGCGAGTGTTTTGTAAAAGCTTACAAGGATTGTTATCTAAATGGTAAAGTTGTCGAGTTTGATAAAGAGGTGTATTCGCCCTACCTTTTAGTTCCGTTAAATAATGGAATGGTTTACGCTCAATACCACATATTTTTAAATGATCAGTTAGATAGTTTAAATGAAAAAAAGAGCAAAAAGGAAGTTACTACGCTGCCTAAACAACTTTTATTGTTGCATTACTTGGGCATTCTTGACAAGTTCGATTTAAGCGATAACAAGAAATCATCGCTATTTTCAATTCTGCTAAATGGAGATAAGGAAAATATACGGAAAGCTTTGCCGAATTTCATTGGTAACCAGTTAAGAGAAATTAAGAACGAAAAACATTTGCAAGAAATAGCAAATTTGTTGAAAGAATCAGGCTTAAACAAAGAATATCAAACCGTTCAAAATGATATACTTAAGTTAAAAACAGGAAAACTGTAGTACCCCAACTTTACTACCCATGGGGCGGCTTGATAGTAATCTTGTGGCATGAAAACAAATAATAATTATAAGCAACCTGTAATGTTTACGGGTCTTAGCCTGGGAGATTTAAAGGATTTTTTTACCGAAATATTTGAGGAGCAATTTGGCAGAAAGCTGGAAAGTGGTTCGGAGTTCTACTTTAATGGGTTACCGATTGGGAACGGTAAAAAAAGCAACCCTGCACCTAAAGATACAACCGTTTATTTAACAAGGGGAGAGGTTTCCAAACAACTCCAAATCTCGCTCCCTACTTTACATAACTACACTAAAGAAGGACTTATAAAATCTTACCGCATGGGTGGGAAAGTAAGGTACAAAGCAGAGGAGATTGAACTCGCTTTAACGGAACGCAATTTTAACGCTGTTAACAGGAAAGGCGGGAACCGTGCAGCATAAAAATGATTACACCGTTATTGCTTTCTTTCCCGATAAGTCAGCCAAGAAATGGAACTACGTCCACAAGCTGGACGGCTTTGTAAAGTTCTTGAATCAAAAGTTTGGTAACTGGGAATATATCAATGTTTACGATAGGCGAACAAGAGAATATCTCCAAAGGATAAGAAGAGATGTTCAGCCGCCTCCTTTTCTGAAAGCTACTTAGTCAGTAGCTTTTTTTTTAACCTTTAAAATTCACCTTTAAACCTTTATGGTATTTATAAACCTGCAACTATTCAGATTCTATGATTTTAAAAAACACCTATGGCTGTACGTTAGTTCTGGACATTCCCGAACGTGCCGCAGGCTACGAAAACAAGTTTAGCGGTTCATCTTTAGATCGCCCCAAAAGCAACCCTAAACCCAAAACTAAATTCGGTTTTTCTGCGGAGGGTGCCGCCTCCAATATTCTTATTAATGAAGATCGCAAGAAAGGTAAGAATAAAGATCCCGATAAGACATTCAAAATGTCGCAACGGACTAAGACTAAGATTCGCAAAAAGTTGATTGCATTTTCCCGTGTATACAATAAGCTGAACTTTCTAGCTTTAACATTCGTAAACCAAGTGGCCGACGAAAAAGCGATTATTATACTCCGTAAATTTTTAGACAACACCAAGAAGAGAAGCGAGGATTTTCAATATATATGGGTTGCAGAGCGGCAACTAAAAAACACAACTTTTGCAGGGAACATTCACTTTCATATTGTGACCAATAAAAGTTGGGATATAGACAAGTATTGGAACTACTGGCTAACACTTCAGCGGGATAATGGAGTTGTCCCACGTGAGGAGGGTTTTAAGCCCTCCTCCGCCTTCGATATAAGGCGTATAAACAAAGAAAATATCAAAGCTATTCAGTTATACCTAACCAAGTACATATCTAAGAATACAGACGAGTTTAAATGCCAGGTGTGGAACTGCTCAAAGAAGATAAGTCAACTCTATACTGACTTCTATACCAAGGCAGAATTTTTAGATAATGCCTATAAGTTAGAAGGGGATAATATTTATGAAGCTTATTCAGAGAGGTGCACTTTACATTTTATTCCGTTAAACCAAAAATCAATTAAAATTTATGCGAAATTGGATGAGAAAAATATACTAAACAAATGAGCCGTTTGTGTCAATTTTAAATTCTTGATGACCGTAATAATCGCTAGAATATTTTGGGTGTTGACTTGGCGCACTGAATGTTTCAATGTGACTCATGACAACTTTTACTGCTTTGTTGATACTAATTTGTTTAAGTGTACCGATGTTATTTGTCGAGTGAATTTTAAACGAATTCTCTTCGAAATATTTTACTACATCGCTATTTGGATGCCTGTAAATGTTATCACCTACTGAAAAAACTATTTTGGTATCCTCTAATTTTTTTCTTTTGCTCCAAAATGTATTATTGTGACTACTCTGCGCTCCATGATGAGCGCTTTGGGCGACTCTAAGAGACTTTTCACAATCCCTTAAGGTGGTTTTGTCTAGTCGAATCAATGTTTCCTTTAAGCAATCACTCGTTAATAAAACATACCAATTAGAAGTATGAATCTTAATAGCCGTCGAAAGCCAGTTTGCTGCCGGATGGTTTTTCACATCGCTGTCAACATACGCATTTAACTTGATTCCTTTAATGAACTTTTGTTCTTCAAAAAATGTTGGTGAAAGGAAAGTTAAAGTTAAATCATCATTTA
The DNA here is from genome assembly GCF_004054195.1 of Mucilaginibacter gilvus. GTDB lineage: Bacteria > Bacteroidota > Bacteroidia > Sphingobacteriales > Sphingobacteriaceae > Mucilaginibacter > Mucilaginibacter gilvus. The sequence goes on from NZ_SBIW01000003.1 coordinate 324,877, forward strand.
GCTTTACATCGCTATTCGGACCGACTGAGATTATACCCAAATCGAAGTGTTTGGCATTGTAATGAGTGATAATTGAGTGAAATAATTTATAAATATCACTTGAAGCCTTTGGCGAGGCTCTCGAAATAGTCCTTATCATTTCAGGCTGAGAACTCCCCGTATAAAGAAAATATTTAATATTTACTGAGTTAGAAATACAATAATCTAACAATTCAACCATTCCCGAATAATGGTCGTGATGGGGGTGTGATAAAATGACGTAATCAATTTCGGTTATAGAGTTATCCTTAATGTAATTTATGGTTTCATTGCCATTAATAGTTAAATTGCAATCTAATAAAATTGTGCCCAATCTATCAGGTTTAGACCAGTGGATAATGATAGAGTCGCCTTGGTTAACATTTAAAAATTTAACCTCAAGCATTTTCAGATTTAAATACTTTAATTGATGCCTTTTTGAACGCAGTTTCGAGCCTTTCCCATGAATCATTCATCTCAAATAAACTTAGGTCGACGAAGTTTTTGCCGTCTACGACATCAATTCTAATAGATCCCGATTTTGACTTTATACTAATCAATACAGGCTGGCCTTTTTTTAGATGGTCGATACTTTCAAAAACAACGGCGGGAAAAGAACGTGTTTGAAAAATCTTTTGTTCTTTGTCAATTAAGCATTCGCACTGTACTAAGTCATTGTTAAAGGATACAACTAAAGCTTGTAGATTGACAATATTCGCCCATTTTTCGTTAATAATTACAGCACGTGATTTAAACAAGTCATCTTTTGGCTCATTTTTTATTAATGTTTCCTCAGATTTTGCCTTTAAACCATGCGAAAACTTATCGCACGGCTCAAACAGGTATTGCACCCCACAGCCTTTTGAATTATCCCAATCCTTAATTTCAGAGTATATACGACGTTCGCGTATATGGTCAATTGCCTTAATTTTATAAAGAGAATAAACAAAATCTAAGTGTATAAACTTTTCGTTAAACGACACCCTTTTCGGTAAGACTTCGTCTTTATAATCAATTTCAGTGATAACAAGGTTATCGATTACATTCTTTTCCATATTCTAGTTAATACGATATTTGCCTTTTCAGCAAAGCCTTGGTAGGTTTTAAAATCGACTGAATCTACTTCGTCAACAATTTTTAGATCTGAGAAAACCCCTCCTGCCGTTCGTAATTCTTCTTCGTGTATTAATGAGTATTTAATTTTCCTATTAGTCAAATCTTCAATACCTACGTATGGACCAAATGACACTTCCGTTACATTATTATTGACTATTTCATTTAAAGTTATAGCAACATCTTTATATGGTAGAATTTCATTTAAATCATCCTTTAAGAATACTTTTTTGAAGTTTTCCAATTTATAATCGGCATTTACATTGATGGTAACGATATTAAATAGGCAATTTAAAATATTACCAAATTCATCTAATGAAGTAATCTTTTTAAAAATGGAAAAAAAAGGTTCTTCAACAATAGAATTACTTTCAGCTAAATTTTTTAAATTACTAGATGTTTGAAATATAATTCGGTCCCAAAACAAAGAAATATTAAAACCTTCACTATCAAAAATTAATGTAATCCTTTGTTTGATTAAATTTTCATTTTCAATATTTACTGAGCTAGTTCTAGTTAAATAGGGAGCAATAATTGTTCTAGATAAAATATGAAAATTTAAAATTGGCGTAAATCGAATTTCAAATTGGTGAAAAGATTGGATGATTGCCATAGTTTTACAGAGTTAAGCAAAATTAATGAACCAAAAACGACAAAATGTTATTTTTTCTTAATTTTATTCGTCCCCTTATTCGTCCCCTAAAACAAGAATCGCCCCTAAATACTTGATTTAAAGGCGATTGCTTGATCGTTAAGTGGAGCCGGAGGGATTCGAACCCTCGTCCAAACATGGTATAAGGTAAGCTTTCTACATGCTTAGCTGTTATTTAATTGTAGGGACTATGGAAGGTTAACCGCTTACCTATACCTTAATCCTTAGGTGCTTTGTTTCGCTTGCTTACCACACCTTTAAGCAGGCTATTTCCGTTTTTCGATGCCCCGGTTGCCGATCCAACAGAACAGAGAACCGGCGGGACAAAAGCTATGCTAATTCTAAATTAGGCAGCTAAGGCGTAGTTATTTTCGCCATTTGTAAGTTTGAGCGTTCAGATTTTAGCGCTAATTCACCCAACGCGCTGCATGCTTACTTATTTATCTCCATCCTGTCAATTCCGGTCGACCCCATTTTTTAGAGTTTACAGATAGCTGTTTCCAGTTTGCAGATAAGGCAAAGATACGCTTATTTTTGGATTTTGCCGACCTGAAAAGCCCGATTACACAGATGTAATTGATTGGATTTGCAAACTGCCAACCAAGCGCCGCAAACTGATTGCTACACAACCAAATATTTTAGCACTGGTATTTTGCTCATCAGCCACACCAATAACCACGATATTAAAAAGCATAACACAGCCACAGCAGGTATGCTGAGCCAAGGATTAAATACCTGGTAGGTGATACCGTTCAGTTCTAAAATGTTCAATATCAGTGCGTGGACAAAGTAAATACCAAGGGTGTATTTGCCGGCGTTTTCGCAAATGAGGATGAACTTGATGGGTAGCCTTATAACGGTGTTCTTTGCGATGAGGAATGCACTGGCAGACAGCATCACCACAAATGGCCCCACCGGTTCGTAAAAATAAGTGCTCAATTCTTTTGTCTTCACCACTACGTAAAAAGTGCCGATGGTGGCAATAATTGCGAAGCAGATGAATACTAAAACCGCTATAAAAACCACACCGGGGAAATTGAATTGTTTATTCGCTAAATAATAGCCGAGTACCAGGTAACCGATGTATCCGCTAAAATAACGTAGTTCTACAGCTGTTTCAAAACGGGTGAGGTAGGGGTTGCTTATCAGTATCGTAATAAACCAGATCGCCAAAAAGTACAGGAGTTCTTTCTCTGAGGCGTTCCGCACAAATTTGCTGATGATGGGGATAATTAAATATAGCCCCACTAACAAGTATACATACCATAAATGATAGGAACTGCCAATTTTAAGCTGATGTAATACCAGGTTAATATTGCCCCATAGCCCGCCATGGAAATAAATAATTTCTTCATACCATTGGTACGCCACATAAACCAGGCTCCAGAACAGGAAGGGGAGGAGCAACCGGCCAAGCCGTTTCTTCAGAAAATCGCCCAGTTCATAATCCTTCCCCAATAGCAATGCCCCTGTAATCATCACGAATACAGGCACCGCAAACCTGACCGCTGCGTTGTAAACATCCGCAGCCATCCAATTGCCCAGTGCAGACGTTTTATAATTGAAAAGCAGGGGCGATGCCGTATGCAAAACCACCACGGCCAACATGGCTATCAGTCGCAGGTTGCTAATCCAGCTTAGTTTGATTTGGTTCACTGGTTCAATAGTTCATTGGTGTATGAATGTATACAAAGCGAACTGCAAACTGATTAAACTCTTCCCGGATATGCTTTCAGGCCTTCAGCTAAGCAAACCATCGCTTTGTTAAGGTCATTATTATTCAGTACATAGGCCATGCGCACTTCGTTAGTGCCGGCGCCGGGTGTGCTGTAAAAGCCGGTAGCAGGTGCCATCATTACGGTTTGGTTTTCGTAACTAAAACTTTCCAGCATCCACTGGCAAAATTTATCAGCGTTATCTATCGGGAATTTGGCCACCACATAGAATGCGCCGCCGGGGTTAGGGCAGTACACGCCTTCAATTTTATTCAATGCCGATACCAGGGTATTGCGGCGTAGGGTATACTCTTTATTAACGGCGGTAAAATATTCATCCGGGGTATCCACGGCTGCTTCGCCTGCAATTTGCTCTACCATACCTGCAGAAAGCCGTGCCTGTGCAAATTTTAAACCTGCTGCAATAACCGCTTTGTTTTTGGTGATAAGGCAACCTAAACGGGCACCGCAGGCGCTGTAACGCTTGCTTACGGTATCCATTACAATTACGTTCTCGTCCAGTCCATCCAGATGCATGGGGGATATGAAAGTGCGGCCATCATAGCAAAATTCGCGATAAGCTTCATCGCTGAAAATGTACAGGTCGTATTTCAACGCCAGCTCTTTCAATCCATCCAGCTCTGCTTGCGAATACAGGTAACCTGTTGGGTTATTAGGATTGCAAATAATGATCGCCTTTGTTTTAGGACCTATCAGTTTCTCAAACTCACTGATAGGAGGCAGCGCGAAACCGTTATCTATAAACGATAAAATGGGTTTTACCACCACATCGGTTTGGTTGGCAAAGCCGTTATAGTTTGCATAAAAGGGCTCGGGGATAATTACTTCGTCGCCATCATCCAGGCAACTCATCATCGCAATAGTGATCGCTTCCGAGCCGCCGGTGGTAACAATTATATTTTCGGGCGTAATGTTGTAGCCCAGTTTGTTATAATATTCTGTAAGTTTTTTGCGATAGCTCAGCGTGCCTTCAGACGGCGTGTAAGCCCATACCTTAAAATCTATATTTTTAATGGCGTTCAGCATCCCTTCCGGGGTTTCAATATCCGGCTGGCCAATGTTTAAATGGTATACTTTTTTGCCGTCCAGCTTAGCTTTATCGGCAAATGGTGTTAGTTTACGTATAGGTGAGGCAGGCATCCGCTCTCCCTTTTGAGAAATTTTTGGCATGGTGCAAAATTAGTAAAAAAATATAGCCCAATAAGCGCCATTGTAAAGCCTTTTGGCCTTGCAAAAGATCTGCGGGCCTTTTTTACGCGGAAGTGTTCCAATTTAAATGTGGAACACTTATTTTTAAAACAATATTGATAATCAGCATTTTACAGTTTTTCATGAAACACTTTGGAATACCCCTGTTCGTTAAGTAATCCTTATAAGTTACTGATAATAAAGTAATTAACAAAAAATACAAATTCGACTCAAAACAAGGTAAAACACTTTTTTGGAACACCTATTTCAGGACGGGCTGGGTTGTACGATTCGCATAGTGTTTACCGCGGAATGATAAAAGTGGGGCGATTATCAGAACTATAAACAAAAAAAAGGCACCGATAAAATCGGTGCCTTTAATATTTTCACTCCCTCTCATTTGGAGGGGACAGGGGTGGATATTTATTTACTACTTGCTGTTACTTTCTCAACAACTTCGCCAGATATAATTAAATATTTGGTTGGGGTTTTAGAGTTTGATGTAACTACAATGGTTTTGTTAAATGCCGATACACCAGCTGCATTGTAAGTGATCTTAATTGAACCTTTACCGCCTTTTAATACCGGTGTTTTGGTATAATCGGCAATGGTACAGCCACAGGTAGGGCGTACATCGGTTAAAATAAGAGGCTCCTGGCCAACGTTGGTATACTCAAATACGGTGGTAACGGGTATACCCTTTGGTATTTTACCGAAATCGTGTTTTTCTTCGGTGAATTTAAACTCGGCTTTGGTATCATCCTGCGCCATCGCGGTATTTGCAGTGAAGGCAAGGCCTAAAAACACTGCGCAAATCATCATTATTTTTTTCATGGTTCCTGTTTGATTCTTACAAATATAAAAGGTTTAACGTAAATTAAAAACTATTGCACAAACTATATGTTTTACTAATACCAATTACAAAAACAGAATAGAATTTTATAATTTTACCGCCTAAACAAAATATTGTATGCCCGAAACTGTAATACACCATGGCAATGAACTAAAAGCTGCCGAACTCAGTTTTGATGATTTCAAAAAAATTGTGGTCAACGATTACCGCGTTGGTTACGAGAGCAGGCAGGCCAGTATTTTGGGCCGCAGGGAAGTACTTACAGGTAAAGCCAAGTTTGGCATTTTTGGCGACGGTAAAGAAGTTGCTCAGCTGGCTATGGCCAAAGTTTTCCGCAATGGCGATTGGCGCGCAGGCTACTACCGCGACCAGACTTTTATGTTTGCCACTGGTATGAGTAACCTTAAGGAGTTCTTCGCGCAGTTATACGCGCACCCTGATATTGAGAAAGACCCGGCATCGGCAGGCAGGCAAATGAATTGCCACTACGCTACACGTTATGTTGATAAAGATGGTAACTGGGTAAACCAGGCCGAAACAAAAAATACCGCGTCTGACCTGTCTACTACAGGTGGGCACATGCCACGGCTACTGGGCCTGGCTTATGCATCTAAACTATACCGCCAAAATAAAGAGCTGGAATACCTTAAACAGTTCTCGGTTAACGGTAACGAGGTTGCTTTTGGTACTATCGGCAATGGCTCTACCTCGGAAGGTTTGTTTTTTGAGACATTTAATGCCGCAGGTGTTTTACAGGTGCCAATGGCTATTTCTATATGGGATGATGCTTACGCGATATCTGTCCCGGCCAAGCTGCAAACCACCAAAGAAGATATTTCTGAAGTACTAAAAGGTTTCCAGCGCGATACCAGGGGTGCCGGTTACGAAATATTTAAAGTAAAGGGCTGGGATTATGTTGCGCTTTGCGAAACATACGAACGCGCTATCAAGATCTGCCGCGAAGAGCATGTACCGGTTATGGTACACGTAATAGAGATGACCCAGCCACAAGGGCACTCTACCTCGGGCTCGCACGAGCGTTATAAATCAAAAGCCAGGCTGGGTTGGGAAGATGAGCACGATTGCCTGGTACAGATGCGCAAATGGATGATAGAATCGGCCATCATCACTACCGAAGATATTGACGAACTGGAGGCGACTGCTAAAAAGCACGTGCGCGAATGCCAGAAAGAGGCATGGGCCGACCTGGAAGGTGAGATAAAAACCGAAATGGACGAGGCTGTTGAACTGATAGAGAATATTGCCGAATATTCGCCAAAACATAACGAGTTACACACGCTAACGCACGAACTGCAAAGCTGCGTTGACCCGGGCCGCAGGGATACTATTGCTGCCGTGCGGAAAGCATTGCGCATCACACTTGGCGAAAATTCGCACGAACGCACGGTGTTGGCCGATTACCTGAAGGATGAATTTGTAAAAAACAAAGAACGTTTCAACTCTAAGTTATTTACAGATACCCCGTATTCGCCGCTATTGGTGCCGGTTGTTAAAGCCGAATATGCAGAGGATGCCAGGCTTTTAGATGGCCGCGAAGTGCTAAACGCCTGCTTTGATGCCAATTTCGAGCGCGATAAAAGTATTGTAGCCTTTGGCGAAGATGTAGGTGCCATTGGCGATGTAAACCAGGGTTTTGCCGGGTTGCAAGCTAAATACAGCGATCTGCGGATCACCGATACCGGTATCCGCGAAGCTACCATAATAGGGCAGGGGCTGGGGTTGGCCATGCGTGGCTTAAGGCCCATTGCCGAGATTCAGTACCTCGATTACCTGTTATATGCCCTCACTGTTTTAAGCGATGATGTGGCCAGCTTAAGCTACCGTACCCGTGGTGGCCAAAAAGCGCCGCTTATCGTCCGCTCGCGTGGGCACCGGCTGGAAGGCATCTGGCACTCAGGCTCACCGCTTGGCACCATCCTAAACTCCATGCGCGGTATGCACATTTGCGTACCCCGCGATATGACACAAGCCGCAGGAATGTACAATACGCTGCTACGCGGCGATGAGCCCGCGCTGGTAATAGAGTGCCTTAACGGGTACCGTTTAAAGGAAAAACTACCAACCAATGTTGGCGAGTTCACCGTACCATTGGGTAAGGCGGAGATATTAAGGGAAGGCAACGATATTACGGTAGTAACTTATGGCTCAACCCTCCGCATTGTTATGGAAGCAGCCGTGGAACTGGAGAAAATGGGCATCAATATAGAAGTGGTTGACCCGCAAACCCTGTATCCATTTGATACCGAGAACGTATGTGCCAATTCGCTACGTAAAACCAATAAGCTACTGGTGGTTGATGAAGACATCCCCGGTGGAGGTTCGGCTTATATCCTGCAAAAAGTGATAGAAAAGCAAAAAGGCTATTACTCACTGGATGCGCAGCCAAAAACCCTTTGCGGCGCCGAGCACCGCCCGCCATACGGCTCAGACGGCGATTACTTCAGCAAGCCATCGCTCGACGATGTGATAGAAGCCGTTTACAGCGTAATGAACGAAGCAAACCCCGGGAAGTATCCGGCGATGTATTAAGAGATTATAATTGAAAATTTAGATTTGACAACTTTTTAAAAGTTGTCAAATCTTTTTCCCAGTGAAATCCAAGACTAAAATATCCTCAGCACGGCAATTGACTGGGAGCTAAACATATTATGTCGGCAATTACTTCATAAAATTTCATATGCCTGGTTACCTTATCAAAAATACATTCTGCATAGTAAGCTCACCTTCACACAGATCAAGGGAAAGTTTGAGGCGGCCATCGGTTTTAACTTGTCCGAACTTGGCACTCCCCAGAAAATATTTTTTAGGCAGCCAGGCAATTCGGATGTCTTCAGCGGCATTTTATCATTAGGAAGTTTTAAGCTCACAGGAGAGGATGGCAGGAATGGATTTAGACCGGAGGCGACAGTTCAATTTGTTGACGTACCAGAAGGCACATTATGCACAATTACTATAATACACCAACTCCCCACGTTTGTCTTCTTAATTGGCGCAGTTGCTTTTGTAGTGATAGGTGCCTGCTATACAATGATCGCAGATATTATTAATAGCAATTTTAGGGTTGAAAGCCTCTTAGTATTTTGTTTCTTACTGCTCATCTATTTGATATCCGCGATGGGGTTCAATATTGAATTGCCGGAGTTAAAAGGTTTTATAAATAAGTTATTGGAGTTAGATTCTACAAACTAATTTTCATTTTTTCTTCCTGTTCTCCAGCATCGCCACAATGCTTATCCTGGCGCAATCTGCAATTAACTGGGTGGCTACATCCATCGGCATCGCTTCCTCACTGGCAAAATTAACGCAGCCTTTCTGGAATTTGGCTAAAGGCAGCAACGGCTCATATTTTTGATGTATCGCCGGGTTCATATACATGGGCAGGCAATGTAACGAGATATGCGCTTTTACGCCCGATAGTGCGTATTTCATGGTTGTAGCCTCTTTGTAAATGATCATCTCTTTGCCCATCATGGGTTCTACAACGGGCGTTACGGTTTTATCGTTGGCCATGATTGCGTCGTGGATGGCGTTCATGATAGGCTGGCGTTCGGGGAGTTGCTCGCTGAGGTATTCGGTTGGGGACATGGGGGCTTAAATTGGTTAGCTAATTTACATAAATTATAAGACCAGCATATATTTATTGTGATTATGAAAAAGCGTCTTTCAAAATTAAGCCCCGTAAATCTTATTTCTTATCGCCTTAACAATCCTATAAATAACATATCCCCAAAATAGGATATTTACAATGTTCCAAAACCAAAGGCCAATTACAGCTGCTTTATCTAAAGTTTTATAGCTGGACCATTTGTAATAGTCCGGTTCGGTGCCGTTATGCGAATCATCATAACCCATCATTATTACACCTAACAAGGCATAAACCGCCAAGTCGATAATTACCGCGGCTGCCCCTAATGTCCATAGTTTCCATTGTGCCATATATCTGTTGCGATATTAAATAATGATTTAAACTGAAATTAGGCTTTTTTACCCAATTAAATTCTGTTCGCCTGTAAATTTTAACAAAAAATAAAATTATCTCTTGACAAATTGATTTTTACTTGTACATTTACGGCATAACAACAACAATGAACAATTCACGTGCATATTTTTATGGTTTCTACTTTTACTTTAGCAGTAAAAGCCGGGACTGATATGTACTAACAAAACATACAAAAAACTGAAAAGTCCCGGCCCAAAAAGGCGGGACTTTTTTGCTTTAACACAATGATGAAAACCGAAATACCAAGAGTTGCCATACAGGGGATCCGCGCTTCCTTCCACGAGGAGGCCGCATTTAAGTTTTTTGGCGAAAAGATCCACACGGTAGAGTGCAACTCGTTTAAACAAACCTTCGAGGCGCTGAAGAACGGCGAGGCCGACTACATTGTAATGGCCATAGAAAACAGCATTGCCGGCAGCATCCTGCCCAATTACTCGCTGTTGATGAGCTACAGCTTCCCGGTGGTGGGAGAGGTATACGTGCCCATACAGCTGCACCTGATGGCTTTACCGGGCGTAAAGTTTGAGGATGTAAAATACGTAACATCGCACCCCATTGCTATTCGCCAGTGTGTTGATTTTTTTGATGAATACCCCAACCTGAAAATAGTAGAGAGCAACGATACCGCAGCCTGTGCCAAACGCATCCGCGATGAGCAACTGACAGATACGGTTGCCATTGCCAATTCGCTTGCCGCCAACCTTTACGGACTCGATGTTTTAGAGCGCCGGATAGAATCGAACAAAAAGAATTTTACCCGCTTTTTGATCCTCACTACGCACGAGAATGCTAAAAAGAAAGGCGGCAATAAGGCGTCCCTTTGTTTCCAGGTGAGTAATGAGGTAGGCTCGCTGGCTAAGGTGCTCAACATCTTCGCGCAGGAGAACGTGAACATGAGCAAGATTCAAAGCATGCCGGTTTTAGGTAAGCGTAACGAATATAATTTTTATGTAGACATAGAGTGGACGGAAACCAAGCATTACGATGCCTGCATCCGACAGATCTTAAAATACACTCAAAACTTCAATATTTTGGGCGAGTATGAACGATACGAGGAAGAAATAGCACCGCTGCTGCCAAAACCAACAAAAGCAAAAAAGTATATCACGATAAAGAAAATAGAATAAAGCCTGGTGTCGGAGGTCGGAAAGTCCGAAAGAAAACAATAGAACCAAATCATAACAATAACCTAATATAATTAAAAAACTACTTCCGGATTTTAGCCGGACAAATAACAACGATATGAAACTTAATTTAAACATACAACCGCTTAATACCTGGATCAACAAAACAGGTATCGAACCATTGGTAATTGCCGGCCCATGCAGCGCTGAAACTGAAGATCAGCTGGTGGCTACCGCTCACCTTTTAGCTAAAACAGGTAAAATAAGCGCTCTCCGCGCAGGTATCTGGAAACCACGTACCCGTCCCGGAGAATTTGAAGGTATCGGCAGTATTGGTTTGGAGTGGTTAAAACGCGCCAAAGCAGAAACCGGCTTGCCAACAGCTGTTGAAGTTGCCACCGCTAAACACGTCGAAGAAGCTTTAAAAGCAGGTGTAGATATCCTTTGGGTTGGCGCACGTTCAACCGTTAACCCGTTCACCGTACAGGAAATTGCTGATGCGCTGCGTGGCGTTGATGTACCTGTAATGGTAAAAAACCCGGTTAACCCCGATCTTTCTTTATGGGTTGGCGCTTTAGAGCGTATCAACAACGCTGGTATCACCAAACTGGCGGCTATTCACCGCGGGTTCTCTTCTTACGAAAAGTCTGCTTTCCGTAACGAACCCATGTGGGACCTGGCCATCGGCTTAAAAACACTTGCTCCACACTTGCCGATCATTAACGATCCAAGCCATATCACCGGTAACCGCGACCTGATCGGTTACATCTCGCAAAAAGCGTTAGACCTTGATATGCAGGGCCTGATGATAGAATCGCACATCGACCCAAGCGTAGCCTGGACAGATGCCGCGCAACAAGTTACGCCTGCCGCCTTGTCTGATATCATCACCAATCTGCACCTGCGTAAACCGGAAGTTCGTAACACCGAACTGAACGATAAATTGGCCGAACTGCGTAACCAAATAGACAAAATTGACGACCTGGTGATCCAAAAAATGGCCGAGCGTATGAAGATAGTAGAGAAAATTGGTCAACACAAAAGGGATAACAACATCACCATTTTGCAGGTAAACCGTTGGGACGAGATCTTGCACAAACGCACCAGCTACGCAAAAGCTTTAAAACTGAGCACCGAGTTTACCGAGAAATTACTGGAGCTGATGCACAGCGAATCTATCCGTAAACAAACGGAGATCATGAACAAAAGCGAAGCAGGCCAGGCAGCAGAAAAATTAACACACGCGTAAGGAGCCTCACCTAAATCCTCTCCAAAGGAGAGGACTTTACAATATTTTTTTAGAACCCTCTCCTCTGGAGAGGGCAGGGTGAGGCATAAACGATTTAAAATGAAGCATAACATCATACTTACCAAAACAGGCAGATCGGCCAATGGAACCATACAACTCACCGGATCAAAGAGTGAGTGTAACCGGGCATTGATCATTGAGGCGCTGAGCGATGGTAAGGTAAAAGTGAAAAATGTATCCGATGCGGCCGATGCCGTTTTATTAGCCGGGATTCTGAGGAAGTCAAAAGTCGAAAGTCAAAAGTCGAAAGTTGAAAGCCCGGAGGTAGTTGTGGGCACAGATGAAGTGCATGAGGTAGAAGTAATAGATGAGAATCTTTCGTCTTCAGGCTATGAACCATCAACTATTAACCATGAACCAAAAACCGTCAACATCGGTCCTGCTGGTACGGCCATGCGTTTTTTAACGGCGTACTATGGCATCGGGAATGAAGAAGTAATATTAACAGGCAGTGAGAGGATGAAGCAAAGGCCAATAGGTGTATTGGTTGATGCGCTGAGGACGTTGGGTGCCCAAATTGATTATGAAGAGCAGGAGGGGTATCCCCCTATCAAACTTAAAGGTAGCTTTGAGCAGCAAACTCGTAAGATCAGTATAAAAGGTAATATCAGCAGTCAGTATATCACTGCGCTATTACTCATCGCTGTCAAGCTGCCTTTTGGTTTGGAATTACATATCGAAGGCGAGTTAACCTCGCGCCCTTATGTAGAAATGACGTTAGCTATGCTTAAGGAGGCTAATATACTGCACACCTGGGAGGGGAACGTTATTTCTATACCAAATCAGGAGTTTGCAACCACATCGTTACACATCGAACCGGATTGGAGCGCGGCATCTTACTGGTACGCTATAGCGGCGCTAAGTGATGAGTCGGAATTATTTCTGCCAGGCCTAACCTCTTACAGCCTGCAGGGCGATAGCGTTATCACCGAGATCATGGCCAACTTTGGCATCACTTCGCAGTTTAAAGATGGCGGCGTGCATTTAACCAAAGAAGTTAAGGCAATCTTCCGCAAGATCTTTGATATGAAGGAATGCCCGGACCTGGCGCAAACCGTTATAGTAGTGTGTGCTGCTTTAGGCCATGAGGCAACCTTCACCGGGCTGGAAACTTTAAAAATTAAAGAGACAGACCGGATATTGGCCCTGCAAATCGAGTTGGCAAAAATTGGCGTTAAACTGATAGAAAAAGGGCAGGTTTACAAACTGGATTGCAGCGAAAAGCAATTGCCGCAGCGCATGTTTGTAAGCACTTACCACGATCACCGCATGGCCATGGCCTTCGCGCCGCTGGCTATACTTATACCAGAACTTGAAATTGAAGATGCCGACGTGGTAGAAAAATCATACCCGGCATTTTGGACCGATCTGGCGAAGGTGGGGTTTAACGCGAGCCCCCCAACCCCCTGAAGGGGGAGCGGGAGTTTTAATCGGGCTTAATTTATAAATTCACAATACAAAACATTCCCCCTTCAGGGGGTTAGGGGGCCACATGGCAGGTAACTCATTCGGGCAATTATTCAGGATAACAACTTTTGGCGAATCGCATGGCGAGGCTATCGGCGTAATAGTAGATGGCTGCCCGGCGGGCTTAACTGTAGACCTCGACTACATACAGGGCGAACTGGATAAACGCAAGCCCGGCCAAAGTAAAATAACCACGCAACGCAAAGAGGCCGATACGGTGAAGATCCTTTCGGGTACGTTCGAAAGGAAAACCACCGGGACGCCAATAGCTATGATCATTCCGAATGAAGACCAGCGTTCTAAAGATTATGGGCATAATGTGGATGTTTTCCGTCCATCGCATGCCGACTATACCTACCAAACCAAATACGGCATCCGCGACCATCGTGGTGGCGGCCGTTCATCTGCCCGCGAAACCGCGGCGCGTGTTGCAGCTGGCGCACTGGCAAAACTATTGCTGAAAACACAAGGCATCGAAGTACTGGCCCACGTAAGTAGCGTTGGTAAAATAGACGCGCCAAATGTGAGCATTACCAGCGCCGAGGAGTTTTTAGCCGAAAGAGAAAAGAACATTGTCCGTTGTGCCGATCCGGCTACAGCAGAAGAGATGATAGAATTTATCGACAGAATTCGCAAGCAGGGCGATACCGTTGGCGGTAAAGTAAGTTGTCATATCCAAAATTGCCCGGTTGGCCTTGGTGACCCGGTTTTTGATAAACTCCATGCCGACCTTGGTAAAGCAATGCTCAGCATCAACGCCGTACATGGTTTTGAATTTGGTTCAGGCTTTTCGGGCAGCGAAATGCGCGGCTCGGAACATAACGACATTTTTGTAAAGAGCGAGACAGGTAAAGTAACTACCATCACCAATTTCAGTGGCGGCATTCAGGGCGGCATCAGCAATGGTATGCCTATCGATTTTAAGGTAGCTTTTAAGCCAGTGGCAACCATCATGCACAATCAGCAAACAGTTGATAGCGAAGGTAATGCCGCCGAAATTTCTGGCAAAGGCCGCCACGACCCATGTGTGGTTCCCCGCGCCGTACCTATTGTAGAAGCCATGGCCGCGTTGGTATTAGCCGATCATTGGTTGAGAAACAGGAATTCAAGGCTATAACTAAAAGCAAAAAGTCTAAAGCAGAAAGCCTAAATTTTAATTCGAGTTCAAAAAAATGCTCCGTCAGGAGCTACCGCTTTGTAGCCAGACAGAAAAGAATTCCTGCGTGCCGTAGGTACGCTTCCACATGTTTATGCAATTATTGCCATAGGATAACAATCATTTGCACGCCTATTCTATAAATTTACCGTTCAAAACCCTGTCCGCCGTGCCATCAATTGTTCAGCTTTACAAAAACGCTTATAGCGGGCTCTCCCGCAACAACTGGTATTTAAGCATTGTGATGCTTATTAACCGGGCAGGGACTATGGTGGTGCCTTTCCTTACGCTGTACTGCATCAATCAACTGCATTTCACGGTTAGCCAGGCAGGTATTATTATGGCTCTTTTTGGGCTGGGTTCCATCATCGGCGCTTACATCGGCGGTTGGCTGGCCGATAGGATAGGTTTTTACGATATGCAAACAGGCACCCTGCTTGCCGGCGGCTGTATGTTTATCCTGCTGGGTTTTCAAACCACGTTTCTGCACATGGCTATAGGGGCATTTATGTTGAGTTTCTGTAACGAATCCTTCCGCCCGGCAAATTCTATGGCTATTGCCTATTACAGCAAGCCCGAAAATAAGACACGTTCCTATTCCTTACACAGGTTGGCCGTAAATTTGGGCTGGGCCGTTGGTGCGGGCACGGGCGGCGCTTTGGCAGGCATCAACTACCATTTATTGTTTTGGGTAGATGGCTGCACCAATATCCTTGCTGCGCTGATGCTGCTGAAACTTATTCCGCGTTCAAGCTTCACCAAGGCCGCAAAGGTGATAAGTACCGCCGTAGCAACCGTTTCGGCCTATAAGGATAAAACTTACCTGTTGTTTATAGGCCTCACCACTTTCTTCAACATCTGCTTCTTCCAGTTCTTTTTAATGGAACCGGTGTTTTATAAACTCGAATGGAATTTCAGCGAAAGCCTTATTGGCTTTTTACTTGCCCTCAACGGCATCCTGATAGTAGTGGTAGAAATGGTGATGATAAACTACCTCGAAGGTAAAAAGCACCCCTTAATTTTCATCGCCAGCGGGGTTGCGGTTACGGGCATAGGCTACGTATTGCTCAACTTTTTACCGCCCGGCGTAGCGGCGGGTTTGCTGGTGGTGGTTATTATCACCTTTGGCGAAATGCTGAGCATGCCCTTTGGTACTTCCTTTTGGGTAACGCGCTCATCAGAACATAACCGCGGGCAGTACGCGGCCCTGTATACCATGTCGTGGTCGGCAGCGCAGGTGATCGCGCCCGCTTTGGGCAGCCAGGTGATACAGCACGGCGGTTTCCGGGTATTATGGTGGTTGCTGGGTGGTATTTGTGCGGCCGTTACCATAGGCGTGTTGCTCATGTATCGCTTTAATGCCGAAACCAAAGTAGTGGCCGATATTAAGCTGGCCAAAGAGGAGATGCAGGAGTAGGAAAGGATCTGGGAGGTTGACTGTCGTAGATGTTGCGCAAAATACCGCATTGCCAATCGATCCACAACCTCCCCCTCTCTCGTTCCGAAAGAGGGGGAGGTTGTGATTAAAATTTTTCTTAACCTTCTTTACCGCAGGTAGAGAGGGTCGACGCACGAAGTGCCGTCGGGGTGAGTCGACTTACCAAGCGGTTTGCCGAAAAGTTTACAACCCCCGAAAAGTCGTCCCCACGGCAAGCAATATAAATCCGATCATTACCAGCGTAAAGCTGTATATCGTTAAATATGGAACTGCTATTAAATGGCCAATAATACCGGCAATGCCGCAGGCTAAGCCAATTATCCAGGTGATTCTTTTCGGGGCGGATGGGTTTGTCATGATAGGGTGGGTGTTGTTGTAAGTTACTAATTATAAATATCTTATGCCATAACCCGGCTTTGATGAAAAGGTTTTACCTGTAGCATTATTATTTAGCCTATATATGAATAAACAGAATAGCCTATATTGCCGCTTATGAAACGCGTACTCATCCTCGATCTTGATAACACCATCTATCCCGTAGATTCCATCGCTAACCACCTATTCGGTAAACTTTTTAAACTGATTGACGAGCAGCTGGAACCCGGCGACGGCGATATGGTTAATAAAGCTAAAGACGAACTTACCCGCCGCCCTTACCAGCACGTAGCCGATGAATTTGGTTTTAGCGTACAGCTTAAGGAAAAAGGTATGGAGCTGCTTAATAACATTGAGTTTACCGATGCCATGCATGCTTTCCTCGAGTATGCAGATATCCGATCAATAGATATTGATAAATACCTGGTAACAACCGGCTTTACCAAACTACAATTGAGTAAGGTTAAAATGCTGGGCATCGAGGCCGATTTTAAAGGGATTTACATTGTAGATCCGGAAAAGTCTACCCAAACCAAAAAGGATGTTTTCGGGATGATCATGGCAGATAATGGCTACACTGTTGAGGATGTTTTAGTAATAGGGGATGATCCCAAATCAGAAATAAAAGCGGCAATTGATTTGGGCATCGACACTTTCCTTTTCGACCCGGGTGATAAGCATACCGAGGCAACTGTAACGCACAGGGGGAAGGATTATAAGGAGGTAGTAAGGATAGTAGGGAGGTAGAGTTAAGAAAAATGTCGAGGTAAGTGCAGCGACGAGAAATCTTCTACGCTAACACATTAACGCTAATGCATGATCGGAATGCTCCTTACAGGGCGTCTAAGTTTTCTCTTTCGCCACGTGCTCTATCGAAATTACTGTAGTGTTTATTTGTTGTTGCTATTAATCTACTCCCTACTTACCATTCACCCCTCACCACTTTCACCGTAACAATCAACTGCCCCAAGTGCCGCATAGTATGCTCTGCCGAGTGTGTATAAAGCCCGATAACCGTAGACGGTAACTTGCTCCTGCCCACGGGCCGGTAATCGTTTAGAGAAGCTGTATCGACACTGCTTAATTGAGTTAGCGCCGCATCCACTTGCTTGTTAAAAGCATTTACCAAATATGGGGTAGTGTATATTTTACTGGTCGGCTTGCCCTCTTTGCTTAAATAATCAAGCTGGTTTGGGGTAAGCATTTCATTTTGTGCATAAGTAAAAAGCCTGTCCAGCACGCCGGTTAAATGCTGCAAATGAAAGCCCGGTGATGCCATACCGACAACTTTCTCCCACAATAACTCATCGGGGAACCCTACCATCAATTCGTTCAGTTCTTCGCACGCCTGCAATAGGGCATGTGCTACCGGCTGCAATAAAACAGGGATATCGGGCAGGGGGCCGCGCAGCCAAACTTCGGGTTGGGTGCTCATGGGTTATGGCTTGGTGGCCAATCTATCCTTCACATCATCATGGTTAAGCGTTTGCGGCAGGTTGTAAATTTCTTTTGCGCGCCCTTTGGGGTTATCTGTCCAAAGCCAGCTGGTCCATGTCATAAACCAAAGCCATTTTGGCTGCGCCTTAAGTACCTGTGGATTAGGGATCTCGCCGTTCTCCGTCAACGCAATGGGCTTGCCTGCAGCCAGTGCAAGCAATTCGTTATAGTCGCTTTGCTCGTAATCGAAGTGGTAAACATCGGTGCCTAAAATATCTACATAATTAGCCCCGGGGTAATAATCTTTATAATGATATGCCTCATCCTCAGGGATATCGCGCAGGCTGTTGGCCCCCCATATCCAAATCAGGTTATTTAAATGATGGTAATTGGTGTACCTGTCATACATCATTTTGTAAAGCTTAGCAACGCCATCAGGCCCTTTTTTATTTCCCCACCAAAACCAAACGCCGTTCATCTCGTGATAAGGGCGCCAAAGCACAGGTACCTTAGCATCTTGTAATTGCTTCAAATAGCCGGCAATAACATCTATTTGGGCCATCCATTTTTTGTTTAACGCGGTGCCGGGTGTAGTTAATTCCGTCCATTGCGCAGGTGTTAATTTCCCTTGCACACTTTCCTTCCAGCCGTAGGGCGGGTTATCAATAGGCCTGCCCTGGTGCCACATCAGGGTAACTAAATAGCCCTCTCGCGATTTTTTGATAGACTCGTTCACAATGTTCTGTCCGAGGTCTTTATCACCCCATAAAATAAAATCGGTACCCCAAAGTGCCGGATACTTGCCGGTAATGGCCTTTGCCGAATCGGAAAATACGTTCAGATCGCTATTGTAGTTATGCTGACCCGATAGGATGTGCTTACCATTTATTTCGTACAGATAAGCCAAAAGGTCGGTAGCTTCTTTACTGGCATTTTTGTTTACCGGCTTAAAAGTTTGCGCCATTGGGCTGCAGGCAACAAGGAGTAAGAAGGGGATCAGGAATACTATTTTTCTCATAGGGTTTAACAAGCTTTATCTCCGGAAATAAACGTTTTAAATGAATTTAGAATTGTGGTATAGCTATTGCTATATGCAATCAAAATTAATATATTATAATTCATACCGATGATAAACTTCAACTTAAAAAAAATCTCTTTTATGCCCGCGCTGCTCTTGTTTGCAGCTTTGTTGTTGGTGTGCCAGAGCTGTAAAAAAAGCCGGTCGGACCTGGGCGCTCAACTCTACAAAAAAACCAAGAACAAGGTTTTTAAAGATGCCACCCCCGAGGGCCTTGCTGATGTATTTAAACAGGTTTTGGTGGATGAACGCAAAAACATGACCAACCCAAACCTCATCACTGCTTATTACGAGCAAAACGATTATGACCCCGCCTTTGTTATGGATCATATTTTCAACGGTGATGTAGACCTTACCGCCAATTACTTCGAAAAAGTAAGCCAGCACGGGTTGGATCCAAAAATGTTCAACGCCGATAAAATAAAGGCGCTGGTTGATAAATTCCAGGATAAAAAAGCTATCAAGAACATTAATGAGGCTTACCACGATATCGCCCTGCTGGAGATCACTACGGCAAATTCGCTCATAAATTATTCTAACGCTTTACAGTACGGTATTTTAAGCCCGCGTAAAATATACGAGCGCTACTTTACCGAAACTAAACGCCCTGATAGCGCAGGGATGGCCAAGGTATTTTACATTACTAACATGAAAGCTTACCTGGATAGCATCCAGCCTAAAGACCCACAATATTTAGCCTTACAAAAAGCTTTAATCGATGGCAGCACAGCACCGGGTATGAGCAAAGAGGAAACCACTCGTTACCTCGTTGCTAACATGGAGCGCCTGCGTTGGAAGAACAAACCAAGCCAGGCCAAGTACGTGATCGTGAATATTCCTGATTACCGTTTAGATGTAATGGAAAACGGCCAATCGGTGCTTAATATGAAGGTATGCGTAGGCGAGGGGCGTAATAAGGATAAACAAAATTCACTGGTAGATTATGACGAAAGCGATAAAATTGACCGTCCATTCAGCCGCGAAACCCCGCAGTTGAACAGTATGATCCACAGCGTACAGGTTAACCCGGTTTGGAATATACCTGAGAGCATAGCCAGTAAAGAAATAATGGTAGAAGCCGCTAAAGACCCGTACTACCTTGACAATAAGAATATTGATGCTTACGAGAATGGCAAGAAGATAGAAAATCCTGAAACTATAGACTGGGCATCGGCTCCGAAAGATAAATTTGAGTTTAAACAACGCCCGGGCGATGACAACGCTTTAGGGAAGATCAAATTCCTTTTCAATAATAAAAGCAGCGTTTACCTGCACGATACCCCGGCTAAGGAGCCATTCAATTGGGCAATGCGCGCGGTTAGTCATGGCTGTGTACGTCTCGGCAACCCGCAAGGCCTGGCCGAACAATTATTTGGACAAGGTGCTACATTTGATAGAATTTCCAAAGCCATGGGTGAAGATAACCCGGAACCAACCACCATTGGTGTGCCCACCAAAATGCCGGTGTACATTACCTATGTTACCTGTTGGGCAGATAGCAGCGGCATTATCCAGTTCCGCCCCGATGTTTATGGGTTAGATATTGTACTATACGGCCATCTGCAAAAGTTTTTACCAACTACAGATCAGTTGGCGAAATTGTAGATAGGCGACGTTAGATATTAGATTTGAGATAAGAATGAAAATCTAATCTATGAGATCCTTATAAATAATAAAGCCCGGCATCAAAGATGATACCGGGCTTCTTATTTATAATTGATTAGTACTATTAAAGGCTGGCAACACGGCTCGAATCTACTGTCGCAGTATTGTTACCGGCAGGCATCAGGTAGTTTAAAGGAGCACTTTCATCCAAAAATTTAGATGTATAGTTGCTGCTGTTACCATTGATAAATAGCATTGAATGTCCTTTAATGGTGTTGATAACCATGTCAGACACGGCAGGGCTTACTGCCGGGCAACCAAAGCTACGGCCTAAGCGGCCAATAGCGTTAATAGTACCCTGGCTCACATAGTCAGCGGCGTGTACAACAATACCACGTGTTAAAGCACCACTGTTGATGCCCTCGTCTAAGCCGTTAAGGCGTAACGAACGACCGTGTTTGCCAAAGTAAACATCATCGGTCAAGTAAAAACCAAGGCTGCTCTGGTGCGATTCGTTATTGTTTGAAAAAGCGGTAGCCATATCATTACCACTGCCTTGTCCGTGAGCAACAAGAGTGTTCAGCAACAGTGTTTTGTTAACCACGTCGATAATCCACATCCGTTTTTCGCGGCTCGACTTATTAAAATCGATCACGGTTATAATATTGCTGTTTTTGGGCAGTTTGTTGGCCAGTTTCAGGTTTAAATAGCCGGTGATCGCTTTCTGAAAAACGGCAACATCCATACCCGATTGCTGCAGTTGCGCAGCTTGGTAAATATCGTTTACGTATTGCGCAAAATATTCTTTCGCACCTAACGTAACTGCCGATTTTACTTCAATATTTTTTAACGCGTTTGAAGGTTTCCAGCTGATAACAGTTGTAGAAATTAACAATAAAACGCAGATAGTCCACCAAAGATTCTTTTTCATAATTTATACGGTTTAATCCAATAATTTAATCAAGTCAGGGAACGCAGGAGCAGGGTTTGTTGGTTTACAAATTGTGATTTGTTAGAACAAATATACGCAATATAGGTAAAAATATTGTCATTGCAAAGCAATCGTATACTTTAAGGATAATTTGTTTCAAATTGGTTAATTCATGTCTTTTAATAAAAAACAAAAAGCCCCATTCAATTCCATCTTAAATAAGGAATTGAATGAGGCTTTTTATACGTGGGAAGCCGGCGTTTTGTTGTTATTTATTCCAGGTGATCTTTTCTTCAATCGGAGTTTTGCGTACACCGGCAGGCTGGGTTTCGGTATAACCTAAATAGATAACCCCTAATACGCTGTCTTCTGCGCCCAAGCCAAAATGTTCTGCAAATGCAGGTTTTAAGGCCATGCCGCCTGTACTCCAAAATGCGCCGATGTTTAAGGCAGTAGCACCTAAAAGCATATTTTGCACCGCGCATGATGCTGCTATAACTTCTTCAAATTGCGGGATCTTTGGCAGGTCGCCACGTTTTTGGTAAGCGATTACCACGTGCGATGTGTTATTACCCTGGCTGCTTAAGTTAGCGAATGTGGTTGCGTTAAAAGTTTCTTCGGTAGTGCCGGCTTTGTAGATCTCGGCGTGCTGCGCGCAATATTTCAAAGGCTCTTCAAATACAATGAAACGCCAAGGCTCGGTTAAACCGTGCGTAGGTGCCCAGTCGGCCAGTTCCAAAATAGAGGCCACGTGGCCGTTTGGTATTTTATTACCGTTCATGGTAGACGGCTTGATGGTGCGGCGTGCCTTGATATTGTTGGCAATGGTTGCGAAAGTAGTTTCCATAGTATATTATTGTGCTGAGGCGCAAAAGTAGCAAAAATGGGCTTTGATTGGGCCAAAAAAGCCTTATAGAATTGTCAAATTTAAAAAGCCCTTAGAAGGGTAGCGGTAGCCGCAATTTAATGCGATAAAATTTTTACCTTTCGCCAATGCCGGTTACGGCCCGCACTACTGTATATATGAATAACTGGATAAAAAATTATAGCGGGATAATTTGGCTGCTTACCGGGATCCTCGTCGGCTCTGTAGTGGGCGTTGTACTTGGCAAAAATGCGGAAGTATTAAAACCCATCGGCGATATTTTTCTTAACCTGCTGTTTGTAGCGGTTATCCCGCTGGTTTTCTTCGCTATTGCTTCGGCTATAGCCAACCTGCAGGGCACGCAAAAGCTAAGCCGAATTATGGGTGTAATGACCGCGGTTTTTCTGGGAACTGTATTGGTGGCCGCTATATTAACCATTATCGCCTTATGGATCCTGCCGATTGGCAACAGCATGGGTGCAGCATCAGTGGATATATCAGGCGAAGCCGGCAAAAAATTCACCGGCGATTCTGTTGTGCAGTTATTTACCACCAGCGAATTCTTCAACCTCTTATCGCGCAAGAACATGCTGGCCATGATCATCTTTGCCATATTAGTGGGCTTCGGCGCATTACGGTCGGGCGATAAAGGTAAAGCGTTTGCCGGTTTCTTAAATTCCGGTAACGAGGTTTTCAAACAAGTGTTCATCATTATAATGAAAGCCGGCCCGGTTGGCCTGGGCGCATACTTTGCTTACCAGGTGGCTGTTTTCGGGCCGAGCTTATTTGGTACTTATGCCCATGTTTTAGGGATCGGTTACGGGGTTAGCCTGTTTTTATACGCTGTGTTTTATTCGCTATACGCTTTTGTAGCAGGCGGTGTCAGCGGTATCAGGCGGTACTGGCGTAATAATATTATCCCATCTGCCACTGCTGTTGCAACCTGCAGCAGTATTGCTACCATCCCTGCAAATTTAGATGCGGCCAAGAAAATGGGCGTGAGCAACGTAATAGCCGGTATCACAATCCCATTGGGTGGCACATTGCATAAAGATGGTTCCAGTATTTCCTCTATATTAAAAATGGCGGTTGTTTTCGCCATGTTCGGCAAAGGCTTTGATAGCCCTGGGGTAATTGTGCTGGCATTAGGGATGACAGTTTTGGTAAGCATTGTAGAAGGTGGTATCCCCAACGGTGGCTACATTGGCGAACTGCTTTTTATATCAGCCTATGGTTTCCCGCCGGAGGCATTACCACCTGCCATCATCATCGGCACGTTGATAGACCCTGTGGCAACCTTATTGAACGCTACCGGCGATACCATAGCCGCTATGATGATAACCCGGTTTGCGGAAGGTAAATTGGTGGCCGAAGAGGGGTAAACGCTAAGCGATTAAACTTCCCCCTTCTTATATTCCCGTTGCATCACCCTCGCCGTTTGTGTACTTCCATCATGGCTCCAGCCCGGTGGGTTAACAAAATACAAAAGCTTATTCTTTAACCCCGGCGCATGTTTTACATCATGCAAAAGGGCTTTCCATTCGTGGAAGAGGATGTTTACCGGTCCGAGATCTTCGGGTTGATGGGTGAGGCCGTATTTTACGGGTTCGGCAAGGTCTTCATCATGGAAGGTGCCGAAAAGCCTGTCCCAAATGATAAACATCATCCCCATGTTTTTATCAAGGTAGGGGATGTTGCTTGCATGATGCACCCGGTGATGCGCAGGCGTTACAAAAATATAGCCGTACCATTTGGGCAGCGGTATTTGGTATTGCGTATGCACCAGGTTGCCGTATAATTGGGTAAGCAGGTAGGCGTATAAAATATCCACCGCGCTAAAGCCAAACAGCGCCAGCGGCATATAAAAGAAAGTGCGGTACAACGGTTCGAACACGGTGGAACGGAAACCCGTACTAAAATTAAAATGCTCCGAGGAATGGTGGGTTATGTGCATAGCCCAAAACAGCCGACAATAATGCCCGGTATAGTGCAGCACCCAGTACAAAAAATCCTGCGCTACTATCAGCACAAACCAATATACAAACAGGTTATTGATCTGAACGAACTTGAACTGGTAAGCATAGTTCAGCAGAAAGAAAGCCATGCCGTTTACCAGCAGGTTCATGAAAAAAGCAAGCGTAGTAAGGTATAGGTTGGTGAGCGTGTCCCTCTTTTCGTAGTAATGCCGGTTTTCGCGATAGCTAAACCACATCTCGGTTAAAGTAAGGACCACCAGCAAGCCTACCAGTATCGCTACAGTTTCGTTTCGGGCATTTAAAGGGGGCATTTTTCTATAAAGTAGTGTAATATCTCAAACTGTCGCAAAGTTCTTGCTCCGTGCAGATATTATCAATACTGTATTGCCCAATGCTTGTCAGCAGGGTGCAATTTATTTGGCCGTTTTGATTTTTCTTATCGTTCTGCATGAGTTGGAACAATGCAGGATAACAATCATCGGCGATAGAATGTTTAGGATAAAGTTTACCAAATACTTCAGCTATCTCCGCCAGTTGCTCATCAGGCAGGCAAACTTTTTTATTGGATAACCAGGCCTCGCATACCATACCAACGGCAATGGCTTCGCCATGGGTGAGCGGGTTGCTATCGTTCAGCATAGAGTAAGTTTCCACGGCGTGGCCAACGGTGTGCCCAAAATTCAAAGCCTTGCGGATGCCTTTTTCGTGCGGATCCTCAATTACCACCTCGTTTTTGATCTCTACAGAACGGTGTACCAGTTCGATGGCTGGCAGGCTCAGGTCGCTGGTTTTTAGTTTATCCCAGTAAGCGGCATCGCAGATCAAGCCGTGTTTCAACATTTCGGCAAGGCCGGAAAGGATCTGGCGTTCGGGCAGGGTTTTAAAGAAATCCGCCACCATAAATACCGCTTTTGGCTGTGTAAAAGTGCCGATAATGTTTTTAATGCTATCCAAATCTACACCGGTTTTCCCCCCAACAGAAGCATCTACCTGCGAAAGCAGGGTAGTAGGCACCTGCACAAAATCGATGCCGCGCTTGTAGGTAGAGGCCACAAAGCCACCAAGATCGGTAACTACGCCGCCGCCAAGGTTTATCATCAGGGCCTTACGGTCGGCACCAAAATCTATCAGCATTTTCCAAACGCCTATGCAAAAATCAAGGTTCTTGCTTTCCTCGCCCGCGTTTATTTCAATGATATCGAAATTATCCGCTTCGGCAAGGTATTGCTGTAACAGGGGCAGGCAGTGCACCGCGGTGTTCTCGTCGGTTAAAACAAAACTGCGTGAGTATTTGCCTTCTTTTATAAAATTAACCAGTTGGGTTAAACTGTCTTCGAAAAATATCTGGTAGCCGTCGCTTTGTATCGTATCCATATTATATCACCTTGATCTGCTGACCTCTGAATTCAACCAAATCGCCGGGTTTAACTTTCAGGCGTTTGCGGTAATCTATGGCGCCGTTATAGCTTACTTCGCCATATTGCACAGCTATTTGGGCCTCGCCGCCGGTTTGTACCAGGCCGGCCGCCTTTAGCAGTTGTATCATGGGGATATAGTCGCCGATTACCTTAAATTCAATCATGGGTGGCAAAAATAAACTATTCGTGCAATAATGGGTTATCATTTTATAATTTTGCATTTTAGTTCATAGATCATAGTTGATAGTTCATAGCGCTTTTGGGTTTGCGATTGTAGCGGCCCTGTCCCACTAAACTTCTGCCATGAACCATGAACCATCAACCATGAACTATAGATGAATAACAAACTTTCCTTCGAAAATACCGAGATCGCTTTTAAACACTCCACTAATACCGACCTTAGCCGTGCCTACTGGCTGTTTAAGGTTATCAACGTGAACTTTTTGGTGAAGATAGGCCCGCCCATCACCAACTTTTTTATGAAGATTGGCCTGCCGATCAAAAGCATCATCAAAGCCACCATATTCAAGCATTTTTGCGGCGGCGAAACCATTGAGGAATGCAACAAAACCATCAAAAACCTGGCTGATGGCGGTGTGGGTACCATCCTCGATTATTCGATAGAAGGGGAGGATGATGAGTCTGTTTTTGATAACACCCGCGATGAGATCATCCGCACTATCGTTCGCGCATCTAAAGATAAGGCTATCCCGCTTACTGTATTTAAAGTTACAGGCGTGGGCCGCTTTTCTTTGTTGGAGAAACTGGACGAGAACCTGAAGCTGAACATGGACGAGCAGATAGAATGGCAAAAAGTTCAGGACCGTGTGCTGGAGATCTGCGAAATGGCACATAGCGAAGGCGTGCCTGTGATGATAGATGCCGAAGAAAGCTGGATCCAAAAAACCATAGACCACCTGGCTATTAACATGATGCGCTTTTTTAATAAAGAACAGGCCATTATTTACAATACCTACCAAATGTACCGCCACGATAAGCTGGCTTCCATTATTACCGATTTTACCGTTGCCGAGGATGAAGGCTTTATATTAGGCGCCAAAATAGTGCGCGGCGCTTATATGGAAAAGGAACGTAAACGTGCAGAAGAACGCAGCTATCCGTCACCCATACAGCCGGATAAAGCCGCTACCGACCGCGATTACAACGACGCGCTTGTTTTTTGTGCCGACCATGTAGATAAGATAGCCATTGTAGCCGGTACGCATAACGAAGATAGCTGCCGCCTGCTTGCCGACCTGCTCGACGAGAAGAAAATAGCCCACAATAACCCCCACGTATATTTTTCTCAACTGCTGGGCATGAGCGATAACCTGAGCTTCAACCTGGCCGATGGTAGTTACAACGTAGCCAAATACGTGCCTTACGGACCAATAAAGGCCGTACTGCCATACTTATTCCGCCGGGCGCAGGAAAACACCGCTATTGCCGGGCAAATGAGCCGCGAGCTGAGTTTGATTGTTAAGGAGAAGAAGAGAAGAAACTCGTAAAAATTTCGGAATTCGGATGTTGGAATTCGGATTTATTTGGAGCAGGATTTAACGGAGATTCATTTTGAACGTGTTACAAATCCTAAATCCCCAATCCGACATCCGAAATCAAAACTACTCCCTTACCACATCCGTATCCACCGGGATATAGCCCAGTTGACGGCTCATATTCATTACCTGTCCTTTGTGGTGAAATTCATGCGTTATGGCATGTGTGAAAATTTCAAATGGTGACCGGGTAAGCTGGCTGCCATCGGGCCGGGTAATAAGAATTTGCTGGCCCAGTGAATCGGTAAAATGATGCAGAAAATCATTCATCACAAGGTCTACCTGCCCGTATGCGTTGCGCACAGCGGTCAGGTTCTGATGCTCCTCGTTTTTAAAATACGGGCGCTGTTGCTGCATAATAGATTTTGATAACCAAAACAGGTAGCAGTTGGCCACATGCATCAACTGGGTTATCATACTTTCGTTGTTGAAGGTTGCGAGCGGCCTAAGCAGGTCTTCCGTTTTTACCGTTTCGCAATAATCAAACAAAGCCGTACGGGCAGAGAGTACTAACTGGTATTGGTGCAGCAGGGTGGTGTACATGGGTGCTAAATTAAATGTTCGCGTTGGGCGAAGGCCTGCAGGGTATCGGGCGCGGTCATTAAAAAGGTTTTTAAGCCTAACGTTTTGGCTGCCTCCAGGTGCTGCGGACTATCG
The DNA here is from genome assembly GCF_004054195.1 of Mucilaginibacter gilvus. GTDB lineage: Bacteria > Bacteroidota > Bacteroidia > Sphingobacteriales > Sphingobacteriaceae > Mucilaginibacter > Mucilaginibacter gilvus. Next base: position 352,850 of record NZ_SBIW01000003.1, read on the forward strand.
TCAATAAACAACGTTTCGGCGGGAATAAGGTTGTTCTCTTTTAGCACTTGTTCAAAAATATGCGGTTCGGGCTTGCGTTTGCCCACCAGGTGCGAGTAATAGGTTTTCTCGAAGAGATGCTCGTTATCATCAAAACCAAATTCATCCTTCAGATACTTCATGATATAAGTGTAATGGATATCATTGATATTGCTGAGCAGAAAAGTGCGGTACTTGTCTTTCAGTTTCAATAACAGATCGTGGTTGCCGGGGGCGATGCCCAATAAAAGGCTGTTCCAGGCGTCGGTGATCTGCTGGTCGGTAACATCCGGGTTGCCTATCTTCTCTTTTACATAGGCACGAAACTCAGTGGCGGTAACCTCGCCACGATCGAATTTATCAAAGATCTGGTCCTGTTGGCGATGCCCGAAGAAGCCCTCGGCATCGGTAACGCCCAGTTTTTTAAAAGCCTGCTGCGCGATGCGAAAATCAATACTGAAGATAACGTTACCGTAGTCGAATATGATGTTTTTGATGTTTTCCATAAACATTTTGTAATTTGATGGCAAATATGTGCAAACGGCTTTAAAATTCTGTTGCGCACAAGGCCAAATTTAAACCTTTAATGCAATGCTAAGCAGCAAAAACGGGCAATTATTACTCATACCTTTACTTTGCCTGGTGGCATTTATCATCCTCAGCGTTTTACAAAAACCGGTTGCCGGCTGGATGCTTACACTCGCTTTTGTATCGGTGGGTATTTCGTTCAGAAGCTATCCAAAACTAAAAGGCTTTTCGTTCACCATGATGATCTTCGCGGCCTTTATTGTGGCGATGTATTATCCGCAATATTTCAGGCAGGTGGGCGGGTTTAAACTGTCGTTACTCATTATTCCGCTGTTGCAGGTAATTATGTTTGGCATGGGCGCGGAGCTGAGCTTTAAAGAACTGGCGGGCATTGTTAAAATGCCCAAAGCCATATTAGTCGGGGTAATTTGCCACTATACCATTATGCCTTTGATCGGGTTCGGGCTGGCCAATATCTTCCATTTCCCCAATGAAATTGCAGCGGGTATTATTTTGGTAGGCTGCTGCCCCAGCGGGCTGGCCTCTAATGTTATGGCTTATTTAGCGAGGGCAAACCTGGCGTTATCGGTAGCAGTAACCACGGTATCAACTTTACTGGCACCTTTATTTACACCATTGCTGATGCGTTTATTGGCTGGCAAGTTCATCGAAGTGCATTTTTGGGATATGGCCTGGGACACCACCCGCGTAGTGATTATCCCGATACTCGCCGGGCTGTTATTTGATAAACTGGTGCGTGGCCGCTTAAAATGGCTGGATAAGCTGATGCCCGTGATCTCCATGGCCGGCATTGGTCTCATCATTGTGGTGATCACCGCCGCCGGGCGCGATAGCCTCATTAAGGTGGGCTTTTTATTATTTGTAGCGGTGTTTATACACAATGTTTTGGGCTATACCCTGGGTTATTGGTTTAGCCGTCTGCTACGCTTTAAAGAAAAGGATTGCCGTACCATATCGCTGGAAGTAGGGATGCAAAACAGCGGGCTCGCCGCAGGTTTAGCCCTGCTGATGGGTGGAATGGGCACGGTTGGGCTGGCCGCTGTTATCTTTGGCCCGGTAATGAATATTTCCGGCTCCTCATTATCTACCTGGTGGCATGGCAGGCCACCCAAAGAGGATGGTGAGGTAAAAGCGGATTGATACCCCTTATTGATCTTTTAACAGTTTTTTGAAGAAGGGGTTAAGCTGCTCCGCTAAAATAGCATGGTCCTCCACACTGGGGTGCCCACTGCATCCGTGCGAATCCATCGGCGGGAAAAAGAAGGTGGCAACGGGCTTATCTTTAGGGTAAAGGGCGTCGATTTTGGTTTTGATGGATCTTAGACAGTTCTCCAAGATCTTACCCGATTCACCCTTTACCATTGGGCTGCTCAATAGCGCTATCTGCGCTTTTGGATATTTAGTTTTTACCAACTGAATAAATTTGACAAAATGAGCTTCATAAACCGCGGTATCAAAAGGTTTGCGCGCGTGTACGCCATCGCCTCTGCTGATATCATTAGTGCCTAAGGCGATGCTTACAATTTTTGGGCTGTAGGTATTAAAATCCCATTTTTGTTGCTGGGCCACCTGGAAATCTACATTCTCATAAACCTGCGGCATAGAGGGGCTATCCATGTTCCAGGTGCGGTAAATACCGATGCCGCTTACACTGCTTAAAACAAAATTGGCCTTCAGTGCCCGGGCTACCCTTGGGCCGTAGGCCATATAAGCGTTATGCTGATCGTGATAGGAGCCGGTGCTACAAGGCACCTCAGATGCATCTGCCGCGGCGCCACAGGTTATGCTGTTACCAATAAATTCAATTAAGGGTAGTTTTTGTACCGATAGCGGCGTTACTTTATTTGCCGCAACCTTCTCTATTATTATTGCCCCGGTATGTGCCTCGGTGGCTTTATAGAACCAGATGGTATGCTTGCCGGGCGTGGCGCTTATTACGATGGGCGCCTTTGAGTTTCCATTGAAGCGCAGCTTTTTCTGGTACACGCCATCCAGTTCGTATTGCAGGTAATTATGCGCGTTGGTATCGGCAAGGCTGACGTATACGGCGCATTCTTCGCCGGTAAAACTAACACCAAAATGCACTGCCGAACTTATCAGTTCCAGGTTGTGCTGCTGGTTATACATATAGCGACCGTATGGCTTTAATTGAATGGCTGTAAGGGTATCTGTTTTGGCGACAGATTGCGCATTGCATATTCCGTTAACTGAGAATGCGATAAACGCAAGTATAAATAAATGCAGCCGGGTTGCCATAGGTGTAAATAATTGGTGGATACAAGTATAATGCCTGCGCATGGTAAACCCAAACGCGTAGCTTCATTTACAAACAAAATGCTAAAAAAGTACCACGAATTTAAGTGAGCGCGTTTTTTCGACTTAGTTAATATGATTTATTATCCCGAATATTTTTAAATTTGGATAAGATTGATTTGTATGCACCTATACCTTACTGCATGAGGAAACTTTTACTTGTCGTATTTTTTTCAACGGCTTTCTTCCTTATTGCTGGCAGCGTACAGGCGCAGGAAAGCCAAACCGTAACCACAGGGGATTTCACCAAACCGGTGGTGTTCCCGGGCGGAAACTGCGTTTACCGGTGGACCAACAGCAACCCTTTTATTGGACTGGCTGCCGCAGGCGGAACCGGCAATATAGGGTCTTTTAAAGCTATCAATACACTTCCGATCCCGGTTGTAGCCACTTTTACGGCCGAGCCTATGGCATCCGATTTTGCGTATGTTCCTATTAGCTCCACAAATAGTGTTTCGGTTATCAGCACTGCAACTCATTCCGTAGTCGCAAGCATACCCGTGGGCGATTCGCCATTCGGCGTTGCCGTAAATCCTCAGGGTACTTTTGTTTACGTCGCAAATTCTAACGTTAATGCTACCGGAAACACAGTTTCGGTGATCAGTACGGCAACAAATAAAGTAGTTGCAGCTGTTTTTGTTGGAGAAGGCCCGCGTGGGATAGTGGTTGGCGCAGATGGGAGCCGCGTTTATGTAGCAAATTCCACGTCGGATAACGTATCGGTAATTAATGCAGCAAATAATGAGGTGATAGCCACTATCCCTACAGGGCAAACGCCGGTAGGGGTGGTTATAAGCCCCGATGGCAGCAAATTATACGTCGCAAATACAAACGGGGGTTCGGTATCGGTTATAGCGCTTTCAGATAACAGCGTAATTGCCACAATTCCGGTGGAGAAATTCTCCAACTTCCTGGCTGTTAGCCCCGACGGGAAAACCCTGTATGTAACCAACGGGGCCGGGACAACGGTAACTGTAATTAACGCAGCAACCAATACTATAAAAAAAACAATAGAAGTAGGCTCAAATCCATGGGGGATAGCGATATCTTTCGATGGCAGCAAAGCCTATGTAACCTTAACCACGGGTGCAACGGCTTAATAGACCTTGTTACCGGCACTGTTTCCACCCGGTCGACGCCCTCCCGGCCGCAAGGCATATCTATTGCTCCCGATGGTACTATTTACATTACCGATGGTGAGAGTGGCAACGTAAATTATTATAATGCCGATTTCTCCTACGGCGGGCAAATATCCGTCGGCGTTGGTGTGGCACCGGTTGGTAATTTTATTAAAAAAAGTCAGCCCTGCACGGCCGACCCGGTAACGTTTACTATTACGGTTAACCCGGCATCAACTGCCACCATAACCAACGGCCCGGTTAGCGGTGATATTTCTTCGTGTATTGGCGCGGCTTCTGCAAGCCCGTTTATACAGCAGTTTAAAGTAACAGGCACGGGCTTAACTGATAATATTACTGCCACCGCCCCAACGGGTTTCGAGCTATCACTTGCCCCGGCAAGCGGCTACGCAAATTCGGTGAGTGTTCTGCAGAGTGGTGGTACCGTAGGCGAGGTGCGGGTTTACATAAGATCTGCCGCCACGGCAAGCGGTGGCTATATATCCGGTACGGTGGCTTTGGCATCGACGGGCACGCCTGTAAAATACGTGGGTGTGAACGGTTGGGTAAATAAATTGCCCGCGGTGAATAACCCGGGCGACAAAATTGTTGCTAAAGGCGAAACGCTGCCGGCCATTAATTTAGCAGGCACCGCAAATATTTACCGGTGGACAAATGATAACCCATCCATTGGCCTTGCGGCAAGCGGGGAGGGGGATATTTCATCTTTTACGGCTATCAATACCGGTAGCACCCCGGTTGTGGCCAACATTAGGGTAACGCCCGTGCCGGCGCAGTTGGCCTATATTACAAACTTCAACGACAATACTGTTTCGGTGGTTGATATTGCCGGTAGCAGGGTATTAAAAACCATCCCGGTTGGTAAAAGCCCCAACGGTGTAGCCGTTACCCGCGACGGGAGCATGGTATTTGTCAGTAATTATGACTCGAATGACATATCGGTGATCAGCCCTTTTTCAAACACGGTGATAAAGACGATAACAGTTGGGCAGAACCCGTCGGCGATAACCGTTTCGCCAGACGGAAGCAGGTTATATGTGGCAAATAACGGCACCAATAAGGTAGCGATTATTAGCACCGCAACTTTTAAAACGCTGGATATTATAACTGTTGGAGAAAACCCCAATGGGCTCATCGTAAGTCATGATGGTACGCGGCTTTATGTTTTAAATTATGGCAGCCTGTCCATTTCTGTGATAGATGTGGCGTCGAACGCCATTGTGGCAACTATGACCATTATGAACAGCCCCGCCTTAGACTTTTGTTTAAGTCCGGATGACAGTAAGTTATATATTTCGACCCCCAGTTTTGACGATATCCTGGTATATAGTACAGTCACAAATTCTTTAGAAACAAAAATAAAACCCCCGTACGGGCTTCGGTATTTAGCCATAAGCCCCGACGGAAATACGCTGTATGGTAACACGGGGTTGGTAATGGACATACCAACAAGTACATTTAAACCCAGAACACCTGCTTACTCACAAGTGACAGGGTTCGCAATATCTGCCGATGGCCAGCTGTTACTTACAACCAATGATTTTGAAAATAATTTGACGATAGTGAATACGGCCAGCAATGCTGTTGTTGGTAAAGTTACTGTTGGCAAGTTTCCGTTAGTGATGGGTAATTTTATAAAGGAAAACCCCGGTTGCGACGGGCAGCCAATTGATTTTAAGATAACCGTAAACTCTACTAACATCCCACTTATTACCGCTACCCCGGCAACGGGTACCATTTCTGTCTGTTCAGGCAATGTATCGTCGGGGACCAATACACAGCAGTTTAAGGTATCGGGTACCAATTTATCAGCAGGTATAACGGGCAATGCACCGGCAGGGTTCGAAATATCGCTGACGGCTAATGGCGGTTATGGAACTGCCGTTACCATGCCCCAAACCAACGGAAAGGTAAGCAACACGGTAGTATACGTACGTTCAGTAGCTTCCAATACCCCGGGCACTATCTCGGGTGACGTTATTTTAAGTTCGGTTGGCGCAGAAAATACTACTGTTCGTGTTGCTGCTTTTATTAATGCTTTGCCTGCCGTTAATGATCCAGGCAACCAGGTTGTTGATAATGGCTCGATGACGAAGCCTGTTAGTTTTACGGGCGTAGGCAATATCTTTACCTGGACAAACGACAACCCGTCTATTGGTTTGGCTGCAAGCGGCACAGGCGATATTTCTGCGTTCACCGCCAGTAATACCGGTACCGGCCAGGCTATCGCCACAATTACCGTTACGCCAAAAATTAAGGGTTTTGCTTATATATCAAGCGCCTTAGATAATACCATATCGGTAGTTGACCCGGCAGACAGGCAGATTGTAAAAACCACCCCGGTTGGCCAATACCCTTATGGCGTGGTAGTTAGCCCCGACGGAACCAGGGTTTATGTATCCAACATTCTCGATAAGTCGATGTCGGTTATCAGTACAATAACAAACGATGTTATTGCAACCTTCCCGGTTGGCGATCATCCTTTAGGGATATCCATAAGCCCGGACGGTAGCCGTATTTATGTAGCCAACGAAGAATCTAATAACGTATCTGTCATAAACGCGTCAACAAATTCGGTTATGGCAACCATACCCGTAGGTATTTATCCTACGTTTACCCTTATAAGCCCTGATGGCAGCAGGCTGTATGTGGGCAATCAAAACAGCCAAACCATTTCGGTTTTCAATACGGTTAATAACGCCCTGGTAACTAATATACCAACCGCCGGGCGCGAGCCGTCTCAAATGGCCGTAAGCCCGGATGGGGCACTGTTGTATGCAGTAACGCTTGGGACTTACGATAATTTTGTTTTGGTTATAAGCACAACCACCAATAGCGTTGTAAAATCAATATTAGTTGGCAAAACCCCTCATGGGATAACCATAACACCAGATGGCAGTAAACTATACGTAGCAAATACCAGCGATAACAATGTTTCGGTGATCAACACTTCAGATAATGCTGTAGCGGCCACCATAGCTGTTGGTGTTTCTCCCACAGGTATATCGGTAACACCTGATGGTGATTTTGTGTATGTAGCAAACGAAACCCCTAACGCGCAGGGGACGGTATCAGTTATCGGCACCGCTATAAACCAGGTGCTTTATACCTTTGTGGTTGGCCATTCACCCGTATCGTTCGGTAATTTTATAGCCCCCGGTGTAGATTGCGCCGGCGACCCGGTTAGTTTTACCATCACCGTGAATCCCCCGCCGCAAGCCACCTTATCGGCATCGGGTACGCTTTTGCCGTTAACTACCATATACGGCACACCTTCGTCATCAGAGAGTTTCACTGTATCGGGTACAAATATTATTTCGGGCGTTTCAATTGCCGAACCTGCCGGTTTTGAAGTGAGTGCGGATAACCTTACGTTTAACAGCACGGCTACCGTAGCCGGCACAGGCACCATTCCGGCAACGCCGGTGTATATCAGGCTGACATCAAAAGCGACAGTTGGTACTTATGGGGGCGATATTTTAGTAAGCACGGGTGCTGCTACATTTGCAACGGTGGTAATGCCCAATAGTACGGTGACGCCCGCCCCGCTGATTATTACAGCCGATAATAAAACCAAAGCTTTCGGCGCAGTAAACCCTTCACTCACCGTAAGTTACAGCGGTTTTGTAAATAACGATAACGCCACAAAACTTTCGCGGCAACCGAGTGTGTCTACCAGCGCGACCACCGCATCCGAGGCGGGAGATTATCCCATAATTGCCAGCGACGCGGCTGCTTTAAATTACACTTTCAGCTATCTGCCGGGTGTGTTAACCATTGGGCCATCAGTAGCGCTGGTATCTATCCCAAATACTTTTACGCCCAATGGCGATGGCATAAACGATACCTGGAACCTCCAGTTTTTGCAGGGATACCCCAAGTCCACGGTGAACATATTAAACAGGTGGGGCGATAAGGTGTATTCATCCATAGGGTATGGCGTGCCCTGGGATGGCAGACTCAAGAACATTCTTTTACCCAGCGGCACCTATTATTACGTTATAAATCGCAAAGACGGACAACCCGTTATGAGCGGCTGGGTAGCGCTCGTGCGTTGATGTTCCAAATGGCCTTCGACCCAATTTATTTGACTGCCGACAACCGGTGCTTTGCCCGGTACTCATTCGGCGAACAATTGTAGATCTTTTTAAACTCCCTGAAGAAATAGGTTTTGTTATTGAACCCGGTGCGGTAAAATATTTCGGATACCGTGAGGTCTGACGCGGTTAACAGTACCGATGCCTTTTGCAGGCGAATATGTCTGATGAGTTCGGTCGGTGTCATATCCGAGAGGGTTTTTATCTTTCGGTACAGTTGAATTTTGCTAAGATTAAGCGCGTTCTCTAAAAAGGCACCGTCGAGTTCTTCGTCAATGTTGTCCTCAATTACGCGGGTTACTTTTTCAATAAAGCTTTTGTCGCTGGCATCCAGGTCGCGGGTATCTAACTGCAACCCGTTGCTGCCCGCGCTAAATACCTTGTGCAGTTTGTCGCGGTATTCCAGCAGTTTTTGCACACGCACCAACAGGTGCTCGGTTTGGAATGGCTTGGGGATATAGGCATCCGCACCACAGCTGTAGCCCTCTGTCATGTGTTGGATGGTGGTACGGGCAGAGAGCAATACAAACGGGATATGGCAGGTTTCGGCTGTGTTTTTTACGAGTTCGCATAGCTGCAATCCGTTCATATCGGGCATCATAACGTCGCTAATAATGAGATCAGGCATGGCACGGTTGATCACCTCGATGGCCTGTTTACCGGTTGATGCTTCGTACATAATATAGCCCTCGCCTAAAATATCTTTCAACAAAAAGCGGATCAGCTCTTCGTCGTCCACTATTAAAATAGCTTTCTTCTCCTCCTGTTCAAAGCTTTTTACCAGCGAGCGTTTGTTGTTATCCGCCAGGTTAAAATGACCAACCGGGTTCTGCGTATCCGGCAGCGAGCCGAAGATATAGGAAGCACTGTCGTTTTTATCGCTAATCTCAACGGTTTGGTGCGCATCAGCAGGTACAAAATTCAAGGGGAGCAGCACTTTAAAAGCTATCCAGTTGTTTTCGCAGCTTACGCTGATCTCGCCGCCCAGCAGGTTTACCAACTGGCGGGTAAACGCCAGCCCAATACCAGAACTGATCTTATTTTGCTGACTGCCATCAAGTACAAAAAAACGGTCGAATAGCTTGCCGGTTTCTTTATCGGTCAGTTTACAGCCGGAGTTAGCCACTACAATTTCCATCATCCCGGTCCCTTTTTTGGGGTAGGCATCAAATATGATATACTCTTTAGCCTCGCAGTGTTTAAAGGCATTGGAGAGGAGGTTGAAGATGATCTTCTCCAGTTTATCCTTATCCATCCACATACTCATATCGCCATCTACATTGCAGGAAAAATCGAGCTGTTTTTGTTCCACCAGGGCATTGAATAATCCCGAACGGTTAACCATCAATTCTGACACATTTAAATAGCTGTAATGGTTCTGTAGCTGGCCCGATTCTGCCTTGCGGAACTCTAATAATTGGTGTACCAGGAAATGCAGCCTCGATGCTTCCTGTTTTACGATGGAAAGGAAATTACCCCCTTTTTCTTGCTGCCCAGTGTTTTTTGATTTGAACAGGTAGCGCTCCAGGGAGCCTAATATGAGTGTTAATGGCGTTTGCAGTTCGTGCGCTATATTGGTGAAAAAGTTGAGTTGTTCCTGGTGCAGGTGCTCGTCTTTCTCGCGCAGCAGGTGTTCCATTTTTAATTCCTGCGCCATCACGAACTTATTTTTACGATAGCGTACGAACAGGGAAACCGCACAAAAAATAACGGTGATATACCCCGCGAACGCGATAGGGGTGAGCCACCAGTACTGCTTAACTGTAACGGTGAACGCGGTTACACCGGGTGTCCAAACACCCTCGCCATTGCTCCATTTTATCCGCAAGGTATAATCGCCGGGAGGGAGGTTGTTGTAGATGATCTTTTCGTGCTTGCCTATAAAGTGCCATCCTTTATCGCTGCCGGCCAAAAAATAAGCGTACTGGCATTTTTGCGAATTGGTATAGGTGATAGGCTGTAAGTTAAGCTCGAAATAATTATCCTGTGGCTTTAAAACGTAATGCTGGTTAATTACGGAGCCATTTTTAGTCAATACTTTTAGCCCTCTTTCGGGCGCGTTCTTACCAGCGAATTGCATATCCGAGATAAGCAGGTGGGGTTGCTCATTACTTACATTGATGTGCTGCGGCATAAAGTAATTAAAGCCGTAAATACCGCCGAAGTACAGCATCCCAGCCTTATCTTTCCAAACGGCGTTATCACTAAACTCATCGCTTTGCAGGCCGTCCGACTCCTTATAATGAACAATTTTTAACGTCTGCGGATTGATCTTGGCGAGGCCTTTATTGGTACTGATCCAGATGTTGTTTTGGTTATCATCATTAATGGCGTGGATGGTGTTGTTTGGCAGGCCGTTCTCGGTATTCAGTTTTTTAAACACCGGTCGGTCTGATTCTGCCGCTTCTTTTTCGTTTATCCAATTGAGGCCAAAGCTGGTACCCACCCAAAGCCGTTGCGCCTTATCTACAAAGAGCGACAGGACATCATTATTAGATAGGCTGCCATTGTACGAGAATGCCTTGAAGGTTTTAAAAGTCCTTGTCGCTTTATCAAATACGTTTAGCCCACCGTAACGACAACCGATCCATATATGGTTGTTGCTGCCTTGTGCCAGCGTATAGATCACATCATTGGCCGGGCCTCTGTTATCGCCAGTGAAGCGGTAGGTTTGCAGATAATTTATCCTTACCTGCCCCGCAGCGTTTTGCTCAAGCTTTAAATGCACCAAACCTGTTTCGTTTAACCCAAGCCAAACCGAACCATCCTTATCCGGCAGCACGCAATGCACCGAGCCGAATGAAGGATAATCTTTACTGTTGATGATCTCGCTCCAGCGGATAAAACTTTTGCGTTTGAGGTCGTAAACAGTTATCCCCTCGGCATCCGAGCCAATATAAGCCAGCCCGTCCTGCCCTTTTTCAATGGCGTAAACGCAATTGTCCAGCAGATCCACATTGGTGTGGAACGAATTGATAGAAGAGAAGGACACGTTTTTGCTGCCCCAGTCTTTTATAGTGATGATCCCGTTACCCTTGGTGCCGATCCACAATTCGCCGTTGATATCCGAGAATGCCCTTACCGGGATATGGAACGACTGCCCGTTCGGTTGCTTTTGTACGATGCCGAAGTAATTCTCCTTTTTGGCCACTTTCATTACACCGTTACCATCGGTACCAAACCAAAGCAGACTGGTGGCATCATTCATCAGCGAGGTGATCCGCACATTTTGCAGTACGGGGATTTGCACGGCAATAACGGGGGTGGGTTTAAATTGCTCATCATATTCACCAATGCCCTTTGATGCCCAGGCAAATACATAATGATTTTTAAAAAAACTCATCGAACGTACCTCGTGAGGCAGGCTGGCCAGTTGTTGTTTTTGATACTGCTTGTTTATCAAATTCAGCTGGCCGGTTTTGGTGGTGTAAAATACGTGGTGATTGCTGAAGAAAACGTTATCGATATCTTGTACCGATCTGAATTGCTTCACCGCTTCAAAACCCTGTTTGGTGCGCTTAAAGGCTTCGAGGATGCCATTATCCTTTAATAGCCATAGGTTATCCTGTTCATCAAAAAGGATCTTCACCAGCATAAAATCGGGCAGACCTTTGATGGCAATGTTATCAAAGCTGTCTTTTTGTTTATTGTAGTGATAAAGCTGCGAACTGTTTTTGTTTGCCGCGTACACCTCGTCGTGGCTGTCTATCGCCACGGTAAACCCGCTCGATTTGATCTTTTTAGCGTTGTAGAAGTAGTTGGTAAAATCGCCGGTGTTTTTATTGAATTTGCTGAGGCCCTGCACCGTACCGATCCAGATGTTGCGGCTTTTATCACCTTCTATCTGGTAGATCACATTGCTCGCGAAGGCGTTTTTGTTGCCGGCCTTTTCGTAGTTAAAAACGTGGATATTGTTGCCGTCGTAGTAGTTGAGTCCGTCCCAGGTGCCAAACCAAATGATGTTGTCGCTATCCTGGTAAATGGCGTTGATGCAACTGTTGGATAAGCCGCTGCTGTTATCTATTTGCTGAATGGTGAACTGCGCTCTGCAAATATTTGCAAACAGCGCGAACGGAAGCAATAGGATGAATGCTCGTAAAAATCTCATACAACCGGCATATTAATTTAAGCAGAAGCTGATACGGACAGATAGCAGAAGAGCATACCGACCGATCATTTATAATTGTATACCAAAGCTATGTTTTGGGGCTAAAATAAAGTAATACTATTTTAACATTTAGCAGTGATGAGGGCTTATAAACGGTGTTTGCGGCGTTTGAGACAATATTTTTACAATACAAAATTTGCACCTAAGCCATCAAATGTGCCGATTGAACCACTTTTACGATTGTATTAGCATATTAGCGGGGTGAGGTATCGGTTCACTATGATAAAGGTGCAAAATATGTTAACCCTTAAAAAATTAATTATTTGATAATCAGATAATTAACAAAAGTAACATTGAATTGTGTTAACTTTTGTAAACTTTTTTCAATGAATTTCATCGCCAAAAGTAAACAAGATTGGGCGGAGATATCCCCGCCCAATCAACCAATATAAACTAAACTATAATCTTACCAACCCGGCATTTTATCAAGGTTCACCACTCTTGGCGATGTATACAGTGCTTTAATATTCGCCTCCGTATTGCCCGAAAAGGTAAGTTCCGACCAGCTCATGAAGAACGTCCACTTTGGCTGGGCGGATAGCTCATCAGCTGTGGGCAGCTTTTCGCATTCGCCAATGGCAATGGGCTTACCGGCCGCTGCTGCTACCATAATATCGTATTTTGCTTTAGTGTAACCGCTGCCATCGTATACATCCAGCGCTGCTACATCCCAGTATGCATCGCCAGGCTTGTAGGCCGATGCATCGCTGCTTAAAGAGCCAAAATCCTGGATATCCCAAACCCAGATGAGGTTGGTGAGGCCTTTTGTTTTGGTCATGTAATCGTGTAGTTGCTCGTAAAGCTTGCGGGTACCGTTGGCACCGGGGCGACCGCCCCACCAAAATGCGCCCTGGTTCATTTCGTGGTATGGGCGCCAAAGCACCTCCACGTTTTTGTCTTTCAATTGCTGCAGGTACACGCAGATCTCATCTACCAAACCTTTCCATTTAGTGTTGATGACGGTGCCGTCGGTTAGTAGTTCCGTCCATTGCGCGTCGGTAAGTTTGCTTTGCACACCTGTGGCGTCGAAGCCGCAAGGTTCTGCCAATGCAGGGTTGCAAGAGTGCCACATAATATTTACCAGAGCGCCTTTTTTAAATTCGGCTGCTGCCTCGTCCGTCATTACCTGGCGGTTCATAATGTTATCCGCCTGGAACAGGAAGTCACCACTCCATAGCGCTGGGTATTTGCCGGTAACGCTGAATGCTTTATTGGTCCATGCCGCGGGGGTGGAGTTTGGCTCGCGGTTATGGATGCCGCTCAGCACTTTTGTGCCGCTAATGCTGTACAAATATTTTAACGATTTAAATGGCGTGTTAGGTATCACGGGCACAATTACCTCCGGTGCCGGCGGCGATTGTTTAACCTCTTTTTGGCAGGCGTAAAAGACAAATGCCATCGCCATTAAGCCTATTGCTGAAATTATAGCTCTCTTTTTCATAGATAACGATCTTAAGTACCGTATTACCGGCTGTTTTTTTATGGCGTATGCAAGTGAACTTGCGTTTGCCGTTTTCTTACTGATTTGCAGGGTATTCACCATCAGGCTTAAGTGTTAACAGCGGGCATAAACATTACGCCCGCTGTTATAAATTTACTATTGTTTTTTAACATCAACCCAAAGCTTGTATGGGCGCTTTACTATCTTATCATAGTCGCTGTAGATATTGCCGTAATCATCAGCACCCGCAATAGCGAATGTGAATGCATTGTCGGTAATGGTTTTCTTCAGACCATTGCCCAAGTCGCTGGTGCCCGCGCCATCAAACGTACACACCTTGGTTGTTCCATCGGTAAATGTGAACGTGATGGTATTGTTAGCATAGTTATGCAGCCATTTGCCGGTGCCTTTCGGGATAACGCGGTACTTGCCGTTTACATCGGTAACCGGGTTTTTGATATAGGTGAAATCGGCGTAAGCGCCATCGGCACCCGCCGCGTTTACCACATCGCCCTGTGTATTGCCATCGGCTGTGATGCCGGTGTAAGTAAAGGTTAAAGTGTTATCATACTCCGACGCCGGGCCGTTTGCCGGCCATACCGATTTGGACGCCATATTCAACACCGAACCACCGCCATACTGCGGGCCGGTACCGCCATACAGGGTGTAATCCTGAATGGTAAAGGTGCCTAAAAGCGCCTCGGTAAAGGGTTGGATGATCACCGTCCACTCGCGGGTTTCGCCCGTTTCGGAGGTTACGGTGTATTTAGCCCGATTGCTATTCGCGGCAAAATCTACCACCTGGCCGGATGCCGGGGTAACCGATGATTTGTAAGAGGTTTGGATAGTAGGCTTTACCGCGTTAAATGTAGTGCCTGCTTGTAGCAGTACACGTACTGTAACGGTAGCGTTCGGCCTGTCTACCACGGCGGGGCCAACCTGTACCAGCCCATCGCTCAGGCTTACGGCCTCTATGGCGCGCTCGTGGCTTTGAATGCCGGCCGCAGGGTCTTTTTTACAGGCCGCGAAGAGCAGCACCGTAAGTATAAATAGATAGTTTATGCGTTTCATCTTCTTGATTCTTTTTTCGTTTAAAGATTTGGGTTCCTGTCAACTTCCGATTGCGGGATGGGGAAAAAGTACGGGTCGCCGGTTACGGATTTACCGTATTTGGTTACCAGTATGTTCTCGATGTTATGCGTACGGCGCAGGTCGAAAAGGCGCTGCCCCTCAAAGCATAACTCCCATGAACGTTCCTGCAAAACCGCGTCGCGGAATTGCTGCACGGTTAATCCCGGCGGAAGATCGCCAAGCCCAGCACGGGTACGGATGGCTTTAACAGCCGCGTAGCCTTCGGTAGTTGGGCCGCTTGCTTCGGCGTAAACCAATAACACATCCGAATAGCGGAGGATAGGCGTGTTGCAGCTGGTTTGGTCGCCCGCCTGCCAGCCCGAATCGTTAAACTTATTGCTGAACGGACGGGTATACGAATCGGTAATACTTAAATTCTGTGTTGGGCCGGTGCCGGAGTTACCGCCGTTTACATCGCTGATGGTAGAGATGATGAGCTGGGTTTTCCGTTTATCATTCGCATCGAAACTGTTATACAGCGCAGATTCTGTTAAAAACTCATTGAAGCCACCTGGTACAAATACACCACCCGGCAACCTGAAATTGAGGTTAGGCATAAACATTTTTGGCAATTTGGAATAAAGGCCTTCGTTGGTGCCGGTACGGTCGGTACTGGCATCCCAAAGGTGTTCGGGGCCTGCCTTCTTGTTCACATCGTAAATGGCAACCAGGCTTGGGTCTAAGCCATAGGCGGTTTGCTCGTTGATCACCTTGGCCGAAAACTCTTTTGCTTTGGCGTACATCTCATCAGCTCCGGCCACAAAATCGTAACCTGGCGAGCCGCTTGCTTTACCTGATGCCAGCGTTAAGTACACTTTAGATAGCAGCCCCCAGGCACCAACCTGGTTTACACGGCCAAGGCGACGGGTTTGGTCCATCATGCCGGCAGCCTTGGTCAAATCTTCTATTATTTGTCCGTAGATCAACTGGATAGATGATTTGGCAAGGTTGGTTTTGCTCGGGTCATCAACTGGCTCTAAATGCATCGGCACTGCGCCAAATAAACGCACCAGGTTAAAGTAATGCAGGGCGCGCAGCGTGTATGCTTCGCCTATGATCTCGTTTTTGGCGGCATCGCTTATTTTGGTGATGGCCGGCACATAGGCGATAACCAGGTTGGCCCGGTTGATACCTACATAAGGCAGCTGAAAGCCCGGCCTTAAAACGCTGTTAGTTGGCGTGGCCGATAGTTTATCCAATAATACCTCGTCGGCATTTTTACCCGCCGCTATTTCGATATCTTCGGTTGGCGATTCGGTTAGGGTGATGAAATTACGCGAGTAATAATCCAGATCGGGTAGGATAGAGTAGGCGTAGATCAACGCCGAATTAGCATCTGCCTCTGTTTTGTAAAAGTTCTCGGTAGAAAGAAATCCGTACGGCTTTTCTTCCAGTTGTTTTTTACAGGCGGTGAAGCCGGTAACAGCTAAAACCAGCGCTATATATTTTAATTTTTTCATGTTGTTTGCTCTTAAAAATTAGAAACTAACGTTTACGCCCAGTGAATAAGTCCGTGGTTTGCGGTAGTTGCCACCAAATTGCCCGTTCTCCTGCACCTCAGGATCGAAGCTTGGGTTGAACTTGGTGAAGGTGTACAGGTTGCTCCCCGAGAAGTAAACCCGCAGGTTGGAAATACCTTTGATGGTTTGCGGCTTAAGCGTGTACCCTAAATTCACATTCTGGATGCGCAGGAACGAGCCGCTTTCGATATACCAATCCGACGCGTAGTTAACCCTCGTAGAGTTTACGCTTGGGAAAAGGTTCGTTGGGTTATCTGGCGTCCAGCGTTGCAATTGCGCGCTTGGGGTGAATTTAGAAAAGTTGAATACATCGTTCCCTTTTACACCGTAAAATTGGGTAGATAAGTCGAACCGCGCGTACTTTAAGCTGGTGTTAAAACTGTAAGTAAAATCGGGGTTGGGGTTACCAATAATGTACTTGCCGTTTTGGCCAACCGCCAGCGGACCGCCTGCAATATATTTCAGGTCGCCAGCTTTTTGTACCGTGCCGTCTACCGGGGAAGTACCGCCGGTTTGCTGTACAATACCATCGAACAAATACCCTACAAACACCTGCGCCGGGTAACCATTAATGTAGTAGTTAAGCGGCGCGCGAATTGCCTCAATATCGCCTTGCGCGGCCTCGATAGAGTTGCCACCACCAATGTTAAGCACCTTGTTGCGGTTTAAGTTGAAGTTACCGCCAACACTCCAATCGAATTTACCTTGTAGGATCTGCGCGTTCACGCCCATCTCAAAACCTTTGTTATCAATCACCCCATCGTTGATCTGGATAACGCTGTAGCCTGATGAAAGAGCTATCTGGTTCAATCTTAGCAGGTCGGTTGTGTGTTTAAAGTAGTAGTCGGCGTTGATGGTAAAGCGCTGGTTAAATAACCCAAGGTCTATACCAATATCCAGCTGACGGGTAGTTTCCCATTTCAGGCTTTTGTTACCTAAGCCGTTGAATACTTTACCATTGGTATTGGAGCCATCGTTAAAAAACGGCGGGCCGTAACCGGTTTGGAAGCCGCCATCGGTAAAGTATTTGTAGCTGCCCAACAGGGATAGCGATTGGTAAGGCGAAATGCCCTGGTTACCAACGATACCGTAGCTACCGCGCAGTTTTAATTCTGATACCTGCGGGATGTTTTTCATAAACGCTTCTTCGTTCACTTTCCAGGCTACTGCGCCGGTAGGGAAGAAGGCATATTTGTTGTTGGCGCCAAACTTCGATGAACCATCTGTACGGCCCGTAAAGGTGAACAGGTAACGGTTGAGGAAGCTGTAGTTGAATCTGCCGTAGTACGACTCCAATACCGATTTAGTGGAGTTGTTGCCCACCAGGTAAGTGGTTGCACCGGCAAGGTTCTCGTCTTTTAAAATATCATTCACAAAACCCTGGCCCTGTATGCTTGAGGTGCGCACGGTTTGGGCTTCGTAACTGGTACCTGCCACAAAGTTGATGTGGTGTTTGGTGCCGAAGTCCCTGTCGTAGGTTAAAAAGTTCTCTACGATGAGGTGGTTCGAATCATAATTGCTCACGGTACCCAAACCCTGGAACTGGTAGCCCGATGAAGTAGCATCCCTTGGCTGGTAATTATCGCTGATGGAGTTACCAAAGGCGTTGCTGATACGGGTACGGAAGTTTAAACCTTTAACGATATCCCAACTGATATAGGCCGACGACAAGAGGTCTAACGTTTTGCTTTTGTTAAGCACCTCGTTGGCAATTTGCACCGGGTTATTATAATCGTTACTGCCGATGTGGAAGTAAGTACCATCGGGATTGTAGGCCGGGAAAATGATGTTCCTGTCTACAGATAGGCCTTGCCCGTAGTTCTTGGTCCAGGTGGCGATGATGTTTACGCCAAGGGTAACGTTCGATTTTAGTTTTTGCTCCAGGTTGGCGCGGCCGATGTATTTTTCGTAACCGTTTTTAATGGCCAGGCCCTGCTCATTGTAATAATTGCCCGATACGGAGTATTTGGTTTTATCGGTACCGCCATCTGCCGAGAGGGTATAGCTCTGGGAGATAGGGTTGCGATAAACCAGGTCGACCCAGTTGGTATTGTATGGCCATGGCTGTTTTGTCGGGTCGATACCACGCAGCTCGGCAACAGAAGGGTAGTAGGTGCCACCGATGACCTGACCAACATACTGGGGCGCTTCGCCACCGTTGATACGCGATTCATTGTTGATGCTTGCCACATCCACCGGGTCGGTAAACAGATCGAGTTTGTTACCCAGGGTTGATACCGTGGTCAACGCCGTCAAACCGATGCGTGCCTGCCCGGTTTTGCCGCGGCGGGTAGTGATCAAAATAACCCCGTTGGCACCACGCGAGCCATAGATAGCTGCTGATGATGCATCTTTTAATACCTCGATAGATTCGATATCATCCGGGTTAACCTGCTTAATGCCGCCTGCATCCCCCAAGGGGATCCCATCGATAACCACCAATGCGTTGGCATCGCTGCGCGAGCCGTATCCACGTACACGAATAGTTGCACCTGCACCGGGCTGGCCCGACGGCGCGATAACCTGCACACCGGGGATTTTACCCTGTAAAAGCTGGTCTACGTTCGCCGACGGTACACGGTTAAGATCGCTGCCTTTGATGGAGCCAACCGAGCCGGTAACGTCGCTCTTTTTGGTAGTACCGTAGCCTACAACCACTACCTCGTTAAGGTCGCGACTGGCGTTTTGAAGCGATACATCAATTTTGCTTTGCCCGGCAGCCACTTGCACCTCGCGGGTTTGCATCCCTATGAACGAAAAAACAAGCGTGGCCTGCTGGCCGGGTAAAGAGATGGAGAAAGCGCCTTTAGCATCTGATACTGCCCCGGCGGATGTGCCTTTTACCGCGATGGTAACACCGGGCAGGGTAATTCCCTGCTGATCGGTCACCACGCCGGTTACCTGCCGTTGCTGTGCCAACGCTGTAGCAGCGCTGATACAAAGCCAGATGACACACATGAAAGTTGTGTAAATTGTCCTCATAAATTTTGAATTGGTTTATGAGAACAATGTTACCTGTGCCGTTATAAAAGCTATTCCACTATTGTTTCAATATGGTACACCGTTTGTTTAATTAATTTATATTCAAATAGTTAGATATTTAGTAGGTCTTGTCTTCCCTATCGACCAAGCAAACCCAACGCTAAAATAAAAGAGCAGCTACCGGATGGGCAGCTGCTCTTTTGCTGTTGTACATTGATAAGTGTTTTCGGAACTCGTGTAGAGTCTATCGGGTACGGCTGTACTGTTCGTCGGTAACCTGTTCCATCCAATCTACCGGCGAACCGTTTAGTTTTTCCTGTATCGCTATATGGCTCATGGCTGTTGTGGCGGTAGCACCGTGCCAGTGTTTTTCGCCCGGGGTAAAATATACCACGTCGCCCTGGTGGATCTCCTGCCTCGCTTCGCCCTCACGCTGCACCCATCCAGCCCCTGCGGTTACAATAAGCGTTTGCCCAAAAGGGTGGGTATGCCAGGCAGTACGGGCACCCGGTTCAAAAGTAACCAGTGCCATAGTCACGCGCGATGGCTCCGGCGGGCTGATCAGTGGATCTATCCTAACCGTTCCTGTAAAGTATTCGGCGGGGCCCTTTCCAGAAGGTTGCGTGCCATTGCGTTTTATTTCCATGTTGATCTATTTAAATTAGTCGTTTTATTGGAGGTAAATTACCTGCCAATTTACAGATATCAAAGATACCCCGGCCATGGGCGTAGTGTTAACAATCACCAAACAAAAAAGTGTATAATTCAAACAAATTTAAACCGAAATGAGCGCTAATTATATTTAGCCTTATAATCTAAAGGAGATACCCCGGTTATCTTTTTAAAAACTTCCCTAAACGCTTTATCGTCCGAATACCCCACATCGTTCATTACCTCAAAAATCGTTTTCCTGCCCTTTTCTAAAGTGTTTTTGGCAACTTCCACTTTTACCCGCTGCATGTATTCTACCGGCGTATTGCCCGTGGCTCGTATAAAACGCCTGTCGAAAGTTCGCCTGCTGATAGCCAGCTTGGAAGCCAGCTCCTCAAAAGAGATCTTCGCGCTTAAGTTCGCCTCAATAAAAGCCTGTGCCTGGCCAATCAATTCGTCACCATGGTTTTTTTGCGCCTGGAAGATAAAGAAAGGTGACTGCGAAGTCCTGTCCATATCGATTTGAAAAACTTTGGAGCAGAAGATAGCCGTTGCCCTGTCGAAATATTTTTCTACCAGTAAAAGCATCAGGTTTAAAAACGAGTAAGCCCCACCATTGGTGTAGATGCCTTGGTCGGCCGTTACCAATTTATCGGTATGCAGCTCAATATTTGGGAATAACCTTTTAAATTCACTGGCGGCATTCCAATGGGTAGAACATATTTTGCCATCCAACAAGCCGGTAGCCGCAAGTAAAAACGCACCGGTGCAAATGCTCGCGATTTCGGCGCCTGTTTTATACTGCTCCCTTATCCAATTAATAAGTACGGCGTTGTGCTTAATTACGTTCACATATTCGTGCGAAACAGAGGGGATGATGATGAGATCGGTTTTGGGCAGATCTTCAATATTTACGGGATGGATGGAGAAGAAACCACCATCCAGTTTTAGTTCGGTCATGAAACCGGCAATACGTACCTCCATTTTAGGCTTGTTCCCGAGCCCCAACCAATAGCCGTTTGCGCGGGCCAGGATCTGGAACGCGCCTGTTACACTGGCCAGGTTAGCATATTCTTTAGGGACAATGATTACAACTTGTTTCATACCTCGGGTTTTTTTAACAAATATACGTGCATGTTATGTCCAAATCAACCCGGTATAATGTCTGTTTCGCACCATGATACTGTGGTATTAAGACACTAGATTTGTTTATCAGTTCATCACAATAATTGAATAATGTATAACTATAAATTCATGAGAGGGGTTTTAATGGTGATGCTGAGCATATCCGCCATATCCTCTTTTGCTCAAAAAAAACAAAACAAAAACAAAATGAGTACAGCAGATTTTACAACTACCATAATGGTAGGCCAAACTCCAAAAGAAGCTTTCGACGCCATTAATAATGTACGCGGTTGGTGGTCCAAAGAGATTGAGGGCAATACAGCCAAACTCAACAGCGAGTTTAAGTATCATTACCAAAATGTGCATCGCTGCCAAATGAAAATAATAGAATCCGTGCCCGGTAAAAAGGTGGTTTGGCTGGTGATGGATAACTATTTTAATTTTATAAAGGATAACAGCGAATGGAAGGGAACGAAAGTGATCTTCGAGATTTCGGAGAAGGATGGCCAGACGGCTATTGTATTCACCCACGCGGGGCTGGTGCCTCAATATGAGTGTTACGAAGTATGCAGGGGTGCCTGGACAAACTACATCCAAAACAGTTTGCGCAACCTCATTACCACGGGTACGGGCCAGCCTAATGGCAAAGATAAGCCGCAAACCGAAGACGAAAGAAAACTTGGGACAGTCCAATAATGCCGAGGTGAATTAATGATCTGTGAATAAAATAAAATCAAAAAATATATGAACGATTACAAAAAAAGTATCAGCGTAAACAATTCGGCTGATGAAGTATATAAAGCCCTAACCGAACACATACAAGATTGGTGGAGCGACGATTTTTCTGGCGCGGCAGCGCAAAACGGCGACCAGTATAATATCGCCTTCGGCGAAACAAAAAAAACTTTCGAGATAGCGGACGCAATACCCGGCCAGCAAGTTGTGTGGGTATGCCTGAAAGCCTATATTGATATGGATACCCTGAAAAAAAAGGATGAATGGGTAGGCACAAGAATAATTTGGACCATAGCCAGCGAAGCAACCGGTACAACACTAACCATGCTGCACGAAGGACTGAACCAAACCATTGAGTGCTACGATGTATGCGAGCCGGGTTGGAACTATTTTATCCAAAGCTTATATACCTTCTTAGCCACCGGGACAGGAACGCCTTACCTTAAGAAAGAAGGTACGCTGGAGTGGGAAAACAAATAACCCTCCCAAAACAATAAGACGCAACCTGCCTTGGTGACGCCATTGAGGATGCTTGCGTTTTATTTACACGGCTATAGTTTTAGCACAGAGAAAATACCTAACCATCATTTCCCGCCATTATCAGATTTTAACGACTGGAAGTCTTCAATTTTTGATTTATCGGTGATAGTTTTTATGGTTTCATCCAGTTCATTGGCCGAAATTAAAAGATAATCGAGTATCTCTTTCTGTTCCTCTGCAGTGTTGCTAAAATCCTTCAGCATTGGTATCAGCCCCATTATCCGTGATAGGGGAGCGCGTACGATGTGAGATTGGATCCACGAAATTTCGCGTAAGCGTGTGTTTTGACTTTCAATTGCCTTGATGTAATTCTGTATTTCCGTTATGTCCGTGGCTATCGCAATGTTGGCTTTAATGCCCAAATACTTAATTGGTGCCACCTGGATTTCAACACTCATTAATTCACCGTTCCTTTTTTTATGGGTCAGGATTCTGCTGTAAGTACCATCCTTTTGATTGGCTCGTTCACTAACAGCACGCAGCATATCGGGGATTTCTTCAACTGGCCTTATCACATCTAAACTCATTGACAAAAACTCTTCACGCGTATAGCCATAATGCTGTACCGCCGCATTATTAACATCCAGAAACCGGAAGTTATTAATATCTGCAACCCATGCCGGCAAAGGGCTAAGATTAAAAAGTTCGCTATACATTTTTTTCGAGAGTTCCAGGTCGGCGTTAGAAACAGCCAGTTCCTCAGCTTGTTGTTGCAAATTCTTGTTCAACTTCTTCAACTGCTCAAGAGCATTTCTCCTTTCGGTAATATCGATGCCCGAAATACATAGCCCTATTACCTTTTTGCCATCATGAACAGGTTTTACGTTTGCGATAAAATAGTGAGAAACTCCATCTTTTGTATATGATATTTCATAATCTTCTGATTGGTTTGTTTGTATCACCCGGTCGTATCTTGCAAGCGCATTTTCTCGCCTGTCGGGTAAAAGTGAATCAGCCATATTACCTCCAGCCCGCAATTCCATACCGGCAGCATGAAAGTAAATATCTTTCATGTGTTTGTTAATAGCAATAATATTGTATTTAGTATCAAACAACATGTATGATACGTCCGTAGTTTCGAACATCGACTTTAGATTAGCTTCCGACCTTTTCAGCTCGTCATAAACTGCTTTTCGGTCAGTAATATTCACCATGGTGCCAATAAGCGCCGGCTGCCCGCGGTATAAAGTTGCTCCTCCTAATATTTCGAACCATATGGGCTGGCCATTCTTTTTAACTATCCGGGTCTCATACCTGCTGGTTGATGTGATCTCATTATCCACCCGTTGCTTAATGTTTTCTCTAACCACCCCGATGTCATCCGGATAAATAAATTTTTCGAAAGTTTCATTAATGATCTCTTCCTCGCTATACCCCATATCTTCAATAACCCTTGGGTTTACGTATACGATCTTGTCGTTTTGGATGATGTATACACCGACGATAAAGTTCTCCACGAGGTTTTGAAACTTATATTGCGATTCTATTTTCTCGGTGATGTTTTCTACCTGGGCAACAAGATATAGCGGACGCTTATCCATATCTGTTATGAGCGATACATTCAGGTTGATCCAAACGATGCTTCCATCTTTATGGATATACCTTTTTTCCAACCGATAGGTTTCCGATCTCTCTTGCAGGATACTACCCTGGGCGGCCAGGTCTTTTGCAAGGTCTTCAGGGTGCGTAACATCCATAAACGTGAGCGATAATAGCTCCTCCTCGGTATACCCCAGCATTTCATATAAAGACCGATTTACTTTTATCCACCGCCCCATCGAGTTTTCTTCTATCGAAGTAATCCCCATGCCAATTGCCGAATCTTCAAAAGCACCGCGGAACCTGTTTTCTGACTCCACCAGTTCTGCCTGTTGGCTATCCTCGTCAAAGTAAACCTCTATGGCTTCGGCTATGGAATTAATAAGGCTGCGCTCTTCCTTCAGGAATAGCCCTTCTGCTTCCGGTGGCATGTTCGCCGTATAAATTACTTCAATACTTCCTTTTCTGCCATCAAGTAAATTGAAATCGGCTTTCTGTCTGTTTATCGAATCCCGGTAGCCTTGCGTTTTGTATTCTTTGCCATCAAACAATATTTTCGCCTCACACACTTCCGGGTATTGCCAGCCCGGCGGCAATACTTCCACTATTTGCTGTAGCAATGTATCCGTATCTACATGCTCCTGCTGAAGTATCTGGTTAACCTTGTAAATAGTGGTGAGTTCTTTTACGCGCTCGTGTAACTGGTGCTGTGAGTCCTCTTTTTCTTTGCGGATATTGATGTTTTGTACCGCGATGGATAAGTTAGCTGCAAGGCGCTTAAGTGTAGACACCTCTTCTTCATCGAATGCATTGGCTTTGGCGGAATAGATGCCTAACGCCCCGCTTTTATCGCCGCCGAGGTTAAGATGCAACGAGGCCGATGATTGGATACCAAACAAATTTGCATCTTTTACAAACTGACCGAAATACGTGGAATGGGCAACATCGTTATTAACGACAGTTTTACCGGTGAGTAAAGCTATTGCGGTTGGCCCGTTAGATTGCTCGGGGTCATCAAGCACTATCTTTGCATCTTTTAAATATTCGGTAGCGCCAATTGCCACCAGCGGAACTACTGTTTGGTTGGCATCATCCGCATTGGGTTTATGGCAGATCCATGCAAGTGAATACCCACCCGATTCCACAATACAGCTACACACCCGGCTGTAAAGCTGATGAATGTCGTGTTCGGCCAGGATAACATCGTTGATCTGATTAAGCAGGTTTAGCTCTATATTCGTTTTATTGATCTGGGTAGTTTTGACGTTGATTATTTGTTTTAGTTTGTAAGGCTCCCGCATTTTTCTATAAGCCATTAAACCTGCAGCAAGCGATAGCAGGATGCCCATGCCCGATAATTCAAAGGGGAATCTATCAGCAACATAACCCTCACTGTAGCTGATGCGCAGCAGCCAGTCGCCCTCAGGTATTTCAATATCAATATATTCGCTTTCCCTGGCAGGTTTGGTGTAAGATAGGGGGAAAGGGGCAATAACCTTGTTCTGGATCTTTAGTAACTGATATGCGAACTTTTTCTTGTCAACCCGTACTTGCTCAAGCTCTTTTTGAATTACAGCCAGCCGCGTAAGTACCGTGGCAACAGCTTTTACTTTGTTGTTAATAATTATGGGCACCTTACCCAATATCCCTGTATCGCCAAAGCGCAGGCGCCTTGGCCCTGCAAAGTAAATGTCTTTCCGGTCTACGGCACGGGCTTCTTCCACTCTGCGTACGGGATCGGCATTAACGTTGCTGCCAATGGTGCCTTTATAGACCGCATCGGGGTAAACATTTTTTACTATACCGTTTTCGGTTATCTGTAGGGCCTGCGCGTAAGGGCTATTGCTTAGTATCTGGCGGGCTATGCTGTCAAACCTGGCGGGAACCCCATATTGCTTGTATATAATTGCAAGCGTATTGGCGGCAGCCACA
Source organism: Mucilaginibacter gilvus (assembly GCF_004054195.1). Classification (GTDB taxonomy): domain Bacteria; phylum Bacteroidota; class Bacteroidia; order Sphingobacteriales; family Sphingobacteriaceae; genus Mucilaginibacter; species Mucilaginibacter gilvus. The sequence goes on from NZ_SBIW01000003.1 coordinate 378,730, forward strand.
TCACTAAACAAAATATTACGGAACCGGTCTTTTGTAGCGGCAGCCTCATGTTCTAATTCGTTTTTCTGTTTAGCTTTTGAGATTTTATACTGTTGATAGGTAAGGAATTGGGTAAGTACAACCATGCCCAAAAACACAATAGCAAAAACTAAAGAGGGCAGCTTGTACATACTGGCGACAGAGGTTTATAAAGTATATGCAATGTAAACAAAAGTAATTGGCTATTTAACGAACACGTGGAAAAATGGTTTCAAAATATCTTGATACCAAAATTTAACTTCCTCCATATTACAGGGCTATCACGCTCAAAAATAGGAGAGAAGGCCATTATCGCTATTTCTCATTTAGGCTACAATTGTCCTCAGTCAGGCTACAAATAGCGAACGGGCACTGCTGACCTTTGATGTATCAATAACAAGAAAAGAAATCATGAAAAATAAGAATGAAACTACAGGCGTTGGCTCTGCTCAAACGCCCGGTACCAATAACAAAGTTTGGTTTATAACCGGAGCTTCCCGGGGATTCGGCCGCATTTGGGCCGATGCGGCGCTTAAGCGTGGAGATAAGGTTGCAGCCACTGCACGAACATTGTCGAGCATAGCCGACCTGAACGATAAATACGGCGATAACGTGCTTACTTTGGAACTGGATGTAACCAAGCCCGAGCAAGTGAAGAGAGCGGTTACGCAGGCACACGCGCATTTCGGGCGGTTGGATATTGTACTTAATAATGCCGGTTACTCATTAGTAGGTACAATTGAGGAAGCAGGTGCAGACGATGTTAGGGCGATGTATGAAACCAATGTTTATGGCCCGCTTGCAGTGATCCAGGCGGCATTGCCCTTGCTTAGGGCACAGGGTAGCGGGCACATACTGGGTACATCAAGCAACCTTGGGCACGTAACCTTACCTGTAATTGGTTACTATTGCTCCTCAAAATGGGCGTTCGAAGCTATCCACGAAAGCTTAGCGGCAGAAGTAAAGAATTTCGGTATCAAAGTAACTATTATTGAACCGGGTGCTTACGCCACCGAATTTGGCAGCCAGGAATCGTTGAAATTTGCAGCAGGGCTTGATATTTACACCGACTATAAAGCACAGTTTTTTGATAGTTTAAGATCGATGGAACGCGGCGACCCCAACGCCACCCCACAAGCTGTTTTTAAAATGATAGATTCGGAAAACCCTCCGTTGCGGTTCAACCTCGGCAGTCACAACTTAGAATGGACACGCTCTGCCTATGCCGAACGGTTGGCAACATGGGAAGAGTGGGGTGCTGTTTCCAGCTCGGCCCAAGGCGTATCAAAGTAATTATACTTGCTAACAAAAGAATGATAACCGATATTTATAAAACTTATCGGTTATCATTTTATATAAGTGCTAAAGATGAAAAAAGAACAAAACAGCCCTGTGCAAATTGCATCGCTATCTCAGGCGCACCAGTTTTTTGGTTTACCAAAACCCATGCATCCGTTGGTTAGTCTGATAAATGGTCGTCAGGTGCAGGCCGAAAATATGGCGCTGCCGCAACACCATGTGCTGGGCTTTTATAAAATATCTTACAAGCCCAAATTGGGCGGTAAGCTACAGTATGGCCAGAGTTATTATGATTTTGATGAAGGTGGCTTATTATTCATATCTCCCGGCCAGGTTATAGGTAACACCGGTAGCGATGGCGCGGTGTGTTCGGAATATACTTTGCTCATTCATCCCGATTTCTTTTTAGGGCATTCTTTGGCTAAAAACATCAAGCAATATGGTTTCTTTTCTTATGCTACTAATGAGGGTTTGCATCTTTCGGAAGAAGAAAAGGCAACCATTATGGAGATCTTTAAAATGATAGAAAAGGAGCTGAACAGCCGCATTGACGATTTTAGCCAGGACGTGATCATTTCACAGGTGGAATTATTGCTCAATTATGCCAACCGGTTTTACAAACGTCAGTTTATAACCCGCAAAGCAGTGAGCAACGATCTGCTGGCAAAGCTGGATGACCTGTTAGCCGATTATTTTAATAACGAAAGATCGTTAACACAAGGCCTCCCAACCGTTCAATTCCTTTCCGAAAACCTGAACATATCGCCAAGTTATTTAAGTGATATGTTGCGTTCGCTCACCGGTCAGAACGCGCAGCAGCACATCCACAATAAACTCATAGAAAAAGCCAAGGAAAGGTTATCAACCACCAATCTATCGGTAAGCGAAGTTGCCTACGCCCTGGGTTTTGAACATCCACAGTCGTTTAATAAGCTATTCAAAACAAAAACTAACCTTTCTCCCTTAGAGTTCCGGCGGTCGTTTAATTAAGCAATCATAGTGTTATTGGCCATCATAGGCTCGTTGCAGGGCCGCTACGTCCGGTTTTTTCATGTCCATAAAAGCTTGCGTAATGCGTACAATTTGTTCAGGGCTGCCGTTTTTCAGTCCTTCTAACATAACCGTTGATGCAACCTGCCAGGATACGCCGTATTTATCTTTTAGCCAGCCGCACTGCCCGGGTTTGCCATCAGCAGAAAGCGCTGCCCAATAGTAATCAATCTCATCTTGCGTTTCACAAGGTACCAATAGCGACACCGCGTCGTTAAAGCTAAAACCGTGTGGATGCGCGCTGTCCATGGCAGCCATCCAGGTTTGGTCTGCATGAAAATCAGCGAACATCAAACTACCTGCGTTATCTGGTCCCATTTCTTCAGTGCGAGGGGCCGTAGTACCGCGTTTACCGTCTTTAAACACCGAGCAGTAAAAGTCAATGGCTTCATTGGCTTTACCGGCCACCTGGCCGGTGTACATCAACGAAGGGACGATCACCGGCCTTTCTTCACCATCCGGGTTGGTGAGTATCAGTTGCCAGGACACACCGTATTTATCGCTTACCCAACCATAGCGCTCGCTGAAAGGGTAGCGGTCCAGCGGCATCATCACCGATCCGTTGTCTATCAGTTTATTCCAAACTTCGTTAATTCGGCTGGCGGCATCCGAGGAATCAAAATTGATCATGAAGGAAATAGCAGGGCTAATCTTTAGTCCCTTCCCTGCGCTGATCCCCAGGAACGACTGGCCGGCCATGTTGAATTCAACTATTTCGCATTCTCCGCCGGGCATAGGAAAATGGCTAACATAGTCTAAAGCCGAATTGGGTATTAACGAAGTGTAAAATTCGGCAGCTTCTTTGGCTTTATCCTGGTCGAACCAGATGTGTGGTTTGATAGGTAACATATGTAAATGATTTGGTGTTGATGTATTAAAAATTGTAAGCGCTATTGGTTTTGATAGATCATACAGCTATAACCTTTATAGATGATCTGTTTTTATTTTAGCGGCTTAACTATCTCAAAATTAACTTCTTTTTAAATATTAGAAAGGGGAAAAGGAGACATTTTAGGGGCGTATTGCGACAGCATTTAAGTTAAGATCAAACCATCGAACTAAATAAAGAGCCCTTTATCTTATATTGCGTACTCATAAAAACGCATGAAAAACCGATGCCCTTTGCTTCTTGCTGGATTACCTGCCTGCCAGCATTATCGAGTAATTGCTCTACCGTACGGTAAGAAAGTATCTTACTGACAGATCTCCCCATCAGCTAAAAATGAAGATTTTGTTTTACTGTCAAAGGATTTGATCGGCTTAAAGCTAAATACGATTATTCATCAGGAATACATTATTTTTGTGCTCATAAATGGAACAGACTGATGAATAACGACGAAGGAGAAGATGCGCGTACTGACAATGATAACGCAATTGGGAACGACCCCTTCAGCACTGTTGACATAGCCCAAGTCGCGGTCCATTCCGCAAATGCCGGCGTATGGATCATTGATACCGCAACTCAAAACTTCCTGTCATCGGCGCGTACTAAGGAGTTATTCGGCTTTTTACCTGAAGAGGAAATGTCTTTAGAGGCTGCGATGTCGCAGATCGTGGAAAAACACCGGAAGACTGTTTTGAAAGCGATGGATAACGCTTTTAAAACACGCAGTAATTTATATATAGAATACCCGGTTGTAGGATATCATGATCAACAACATCGTTGGCTGAACGTCACCGCCGGGTTTAGTGAATCGGATGCCAGCAATACTTATTTTTCGGGGATCGTTATGGACATTACTGATCAAAAACAAAATGACCTGCGCAGGTCTAAGTTTATCGGCATGGTCAGCCATGAGTTGAAAACCCCGCTGACAGCTTTGAAAGCTTATGTGCAAATGTTAAATAACTGGGCCAAAAAACAGAAGGACAATTTTACGATCGGCGCGTTATCGAAAGTAGACAAACAGGTCCGGAAAATGCTCAACATGATCAATAGCCTGCTTAATTTATCCGGCGCAGAAACTGGTAAGATCCATCTGAATAAACAAAATTTTACGCTGAATGAACTCATCAGCGAGGTGATTGAAGAAACCTTATTTATTACCTCATCGCATCATATTGTAATGTTGCCGTCTGAGTTGATCAACGTCAACGCGGACCGGGAGAAAATAGAACAGGTGCTGGTAAATCTTTTAAGTAACGCTGCCAAATACTCTGATAAAACGGCCCCAATCGAAATCGGCTGTACGCGAATAGACGATACGGTAACGGTCAGTATCCGGGACGAGGGCCTCGGTATCGCCCAGGATGATATCGCAAAATTATTTCTTCCCCACTACCGGGTGGAAAGTAAGGAAACGGAGAAGATCAGTGGTTTTGGTATTGGCTTATATTTGTGTGCAGAGATCATTCAAAGGCACCAGGGTGAAATTTGGGTGGAAAGCGAACTGGGAAAAGGGAGTACTTTCAAATTTACACTTCCTGGCTGTTAATTACCATCATGGAAAAAAAACTTATCAAAACACGTTACAGCGACAATGAACTGGCCGAATTCCGGGAACTGATCACTGAGAAGATAAAAATAGCGCGCGAAGAATTTCTTTCTCTCGCAGGTTCTTTGAACTCTACGAATAGCAATGGTACCGATGATACGGCCGCCGCGGGAAAGACACTGGAGGACGGTTCCGATTCACTGGAAAAAGAATCCATTAATCAATTAGCATCGCGACAGAAAAAATTCATCGAACAATTGGAGGCGGCGCTCATCCGGATCCAAAATAAGACCTATGGGATTTGCCGGGAAACTGGCAAACTGATCCAGAAGGAACGACTGCGCGCTGTACCTCACACCACCCTGAGTATGGAAGCGAAATTGAAACAGCACTGATGCTGCATTCGGTTAACAGTAATCCTCGGTCAAAGTTTTGACATCTTGCTTGATGCGTTGGTAATTCAATGACACTTCTTTGAGGGTAAGCTCGCGACCCCAGGTATTTCTTGGTAAGCGCTTTCTTCCTGCGCAATAGCGTCATGGTCATTCTGTATTTGACAATGGAAAGTTTTGAGATTGATAGTGTTGGTCGGATCATCGGCCAACATACCCACAAATTCATCTAATGACAAGCCTGCTATTTTAGAGGCTGGTATAGCATAATCTAATTGGGTGGAGCGGCTAACGGAAGTATCGCTGCTGTTGATAGATAGGCTTTCTTTTTGCTGGTTGATCTTGCCAAAACGATCAGATAGTTGTTTTGCAGTATCTCCGGTGACCTGCCCGCAAATAATATTACCGACAATGTTCATAATGACCTCCGCCTGTTGCCGGCTCATTTTCGGGGGCAGAGGGTTTGTATTTCCAGTCTTTTCGAGTACATTATGACCCTTATTTAAAGGATATAACTATTTATTATACAAGTGCTTAACTCTTTCTTGGCCCCCAAATGTAAAAACTAATTCCGGGGGTCCGGATTGGTGTTCCAAAGTGTGTATTCGTAAGGACTGAAAAGGATTGGAATAAAATAGAAAACCCTCTAAATCACCGATTTAGAGGGTTTGTGATTCTTCAAAAATCACATTTTGTGCGCCCACCTGGGCTCGAACCAGGGACCAAAAGATTATGAGTCTTCTACTCTAACCAACTGAGCTATAGGCGCTGAAAATAGTTGTTATTTTCGAGGCTGCAAATATGTAAAAATGCAGCCGGAATTACAAAAATCATTTCACTTTTTCCCGCGGGTATGTAATTGCCTGTTTTATAGGTGATTTATTTAAAGTCGGCAAAAGAATTATTCGGGCGAGGTATACAATTACCCGCAAGCCGTGCCCGGATTAAGCAAACGACTTACCGGTTCTACTATTAATGGAAATTTCTTCCCTTATGAAATGCTCCTTCTGTCGAAACTGCAGGCACCGTAGACCGCAGGTCATAATCGTATGGCTTGGTTGTTTCGTCGCCGCGTGCGAGGGTTTGCGGTAGTTCATCGGTTGTTTCTGTTAAACTCCGCAGTAATGCCGTTAAATTAAAGCAGCGCTGCACCACCAGGTGTGTTACGCCATTGGCAATTTGCAATTTCCCCGCCACCATCAACAAACGCGACTGCACAATCTCCTTGCGGTATTTGTCAAATAGCTTTTGCCATACCACAAGGTTGGCCGAACCTGTTTCATCTTCCAGTGTCATAAACAAAACCCCTTTGGCTGTACCCGGTCGCTGCCGAACGGTGATCAAACCGGCAACGCATACATAATCTCCATCTTTTTTATGCGAAAGATCGCTTACCCGTATGTTACGCAACTGGGTAAGTTTGGCGCGCAGCAAACCAACAGGATGATCTTTCAGCGAAAGGCCGGTAGAAATGTAATCCTGTACTACGTGCTCGCCGCGCGTCATTGGCGGCAGATCCGGTGCTGCTTCCAAAAAGCTTTCAGAGAATTGGCCATCAAATAAGCCTATTGGCCTGTCGGCTAAAGCAGATACTTCCCATAAAGCCATGCGGCGGTTGGCACCCAATGAGCGAAAAGCATCTGCATCTGCCAGTTTTTCGAGGGCAGCCTCCGGAATATCCACCGCTCGCAACTGGTCTATGTGGCTATAACCTTGGTTACGCATGGCTACCAATATGGTCATATCGTCTTCCTTTAGCCCCTTTACTTGCCTGAAGCCTAATCTAACGGCATGATGTCCATGGCTTTTTTCTTCGAGCGTATTATCCCATTCAGAATGGTTTACATCTACGGGTAGCACCTGTACGCCGTGGTCGCGCGCATCCCTAACAATTTGTGCCGGCTGGTAAAAACCCATTGGCTGGCTGTTGAGCAATGCCGTGCAGAATACATCCGGATAATGGCATTTAAGCCAGGAGGAAATATAAACCAGCAAGGCAAAAGAGGCCGCATGGCTTTCGGGGAAACCATACCCTTCAAAACCCTGCAATTGTTTAAATACCCGGCGTGCAAAATCTTCCTCGTAATCTCGAGCCATCATCCCTGCAACCATTTTGTCCTCGTAGTGCTTTAGTTTACCATTAGCCTTGAAGGAAGCCATGCTGCGCCGCAACTGGTCTGCCTCGCCCGGGGTAAAACCTGCTGCTACAATGGCAATTTCCATGGCCTGTTCCTGGAAAAGCGGTACGCCCAATGTGCGGCTTAATATTTCTTTAAGTTCATCTTTAGGGTATTCTGCATCTTCTTCGCCGTTCCGTCGCCGTAGGTAAGGATGCACCATATCGCCCTGTATGGGCCCCGGCCTTACAATGGCTACTTCTATTACCAAATCGTAAAACACGCGGGGTTTTAACCGCGGCAACATACTCATCTGCGCCCGGCTCTCTATCTGGAAAACGCCGATGGTATCTGCCCGGCAGATCATATCATAAACCTTCTCGTCGTCCTGCGGTACATTGGCCAGGGTCAGTTTCTCTCCGTAATGACGCAAAACCAAGTCAAACGCCTTGCGGATCATCGTCAGCATACCTAAACCGAGCACGTCTATTTTCAGGATTCCCAAGTCTTCCAGGTCATCTTTGTTCCATTCTACTTGCGTGCGGTTCTCCATCCGCGCATTCAGTATGGGGCAAAAATTGGATAGCTGGCCTTCGGTAATTACAAAACCACCTGTATGCTGGCCCAATTGTCGGGGAAAACCCATTAGGTCGCAGGTGAGCTGCAATACTTTTAATATCAGCGGGTCTTTGGGGTTCAGCCCCTGGTCAAGTAAGCGCTTTTCATCAAAACCTTCCTCGTAAAAATCCCAAATGGTAGCGCCGATGCGTTTGATAGTATCTTCGGATACGCCCATTGCCTTGCCTATATCGCGGATAGCACCTTTGTGACGCTCTTGCGTAACGGTGGCCACAATGGCCGCCCTATCGCGCCCGTAATCATCATAAATAAACTGGATGATCTCTTCGCGCCGTTCGTGTTCATAATCCACATCAATATCCGGCCATTCATCCCGCGCATCCGACATAAAGCGGGAAAACAATAAGCGCGATTCTTCGGGATTAACAGCTGTAATACCCAAACAAAAACAAACTGTAGAGTTAGCTGCCGAGCCGCGCCCCTGGTGTAAAATACCCAGTTCTTCGGCTTTTTGCGTTTTTTTATAAACCCGCAAAAAATACCAGGCCAGGTTACGCTTTTTAATAAAATCCAGTTCAAATTCAATCTGCTTTAGGTGTTTCTCGGGGATAGGGTCTCCCAAACGCTCGTTTGCGCCGACCCAGGTTAGTTTTTCTAAACGCTGCTGGCGGGTTAACCCATTCACCAGTTGTTCCTCGGGCTCCAGGTATTTGAGCATGTCTAATGAAAAGGTACAGGCATCAGCAATAAATAATGCGTTTTGAATGGCCTGAGGATAGCCGCGAAATAATCGTTCAATCTCCTCCAATGGTTTCAAAAAGCGTTCGGCGTTGGAGTGCAGCCTAAACCCTGCTGTATGGATGGTACACTTTTCCCTAATACAGGTGAGTACATCCTGCAGTTCGCGCCGACCGGCAATATGGTAATACACATCACCGGTGGCCACTAAAGGTACGCCTGTTTCCGTAAGGCGAAACAGGCGTTTGGCATCCTGACCCTGGTAATTAAAAGAGGCGGCTAAATAAAGCGAACTGCCAAAATGTTGCCGGTATGCCAGCAGGTCTTTTTTAAATGCTTCATCAAAATCAAACTTGCTGTTTAATTTATCCGGCGCAATCGCCACAAACAACAGGCCTTCTGTATGTTCATATACATCCGCCTTATATAATTCACATTTACCCTTCTCTGTACGCAGATTGCCTTTGGTAAGCAATGCCGATAGGCGCCCGTAAGCTGCAATATCAGTAGGGTAGGCCAACAAGCTGGTGCCATCCATCAAATCCAGTCGGCAGGCCGGGATAAAGCTAATACCAGTCTGCTTAGCGGCAATATGCCCGCGAACAATTCCGGCCAAAGAGTTCCGATCAGTTATAGCAATGGCCGAATAGCCTAATCTTTTGGCTTCCTCTGCCAGTTCGTGCGGATGCGAGCCCCCTCGCAGAAAGCTAAAATTGGATGTTACCTGTAGTTCCGCGTATGCTATCATCCTGTTCTAAGCAAAATAACCATGTAAATACCATTGTGCATCGCCACCATCATAATATCCCGAGCGAAACACCCAGTAACGCTGCCCATCGGTATCTTCCACAACATAATAATCCCGGTGCTCGCCGCTGTCGCGCCACCATTCGCGGCCAATGCGTTCAGGCCCATCCGCTTTGGTGATGTTGTGCCGTTTGCCTTTATAAATAAATAGCTTGGGCGGGTTATCCGGCACCAGTGCCATCACTTCAATGGCTTCGGGAGGGTTTAACAAACGCATAGGCCGCATTTGCATGGGCCAGGTAGTTTCGGGTTCTTCGGTGATGGACTTTGCTGCTTTTACAGAGCGCTCGGGCCAGTAATGTTCGGCAGGTAAAAAGCGCTGGATGGTTTGCGACCCTACTTTACCTGCTACACGGTCAAGCATTTCGGCCAACGAGGTATCCTCTAAGCCTTTATCCAGCGCCCACAGCTGTTCCTGCGGGGTTTCCATTTCTTCAACCTTTGGCACTTCCAGTACAAATAATTCTATCCCCAGGGCAGGTTCTATTTTAGAGATCTGCAGCTCGAAAAGCTTTAAAAGATGCGAAACACTATGTGAACCCCGGTTGGTGGTGATGCCTGTTTGCACCGTGCGGCCGTCTATCCGGTAACATTTAAGTACTGCTTTACGTACCCCTTTGCCTTCGGCCTGTAAGCGCATACATAATGCAGATAATAGTTTTTCGATAGCTATAGCGATGCCCGGCGCGTTACGGATCGGTTCCAAACAAGGCAACCGCTCCACGTACGGAACAGGCGGTATCAATGGTTCCGGGTATTCTGCTGCGCGACCCAAAGCCTGGTCTAACCGTAACAGTAATTCTTTGCCGAAACGCCGCCGTAAAGCCTGGGCGGGTATTGATAATAAAAGCCCGATAGTACGAAAGCCTAATTTTTGCAACCGCTCTAAAATTTCATCGCTTAACCTTAAAGCAGCCGGCGGTAAACCGGCAATGGCCTTAGCCTGTGCATCGGCCTCTACAATGGGCCTGGAAACGGCAAAATGGGCTACTGCCCAGGCAGCGCCGGGAGTATCTGCAATGGCCGCGCGGGCATCAAAACCCGCATTACGCAATTTTAAAACGATCTCTTTCAGGTAGCCGTGTTCGCCAGCCCAAAGGTGGGTGCAGCCGGAGATATCAAGAATTAAACCATCAGGCAGATCTACAGACACGATAGGGGTGTAGCGAATGCACCAGAGGCCTAACAAGCGCAGTAACTTTGCCGCTTTGCCGGGTATATCATCCACTACCACCAGTTCGGCTACGGCTGCCCGCGCATCGGCTACGGCCATACCGGTGAATGCGCCCTGTTGTTCTGCCAGCGGACTGGCTGCAGTGATGATAACGCGGTTTTTTACCGGTGCAGCCAGCACAAAAGGGTTTTCCTTCAATTCGGGCCGACGAAGCGCCAGGGCATCCGTTAGCAAATGGCGGAACACGATAACCATATAACGTTTGGGCATGTTTCAACCTACCTGCCTTTCTTCTATGAGGGTTAATTCCTCAACCGGGATAAACCGCCCTTCCTGCCATTCTAATATCCAGCTACCCGTTTGCCCATTGCGTACTTTTAGCAAGTCTACCTGCCAGCGCAGATAGCCTATACCTGGTAAACCGTCCATATCGGCACTTGGCAGGGATCTGACCTGCCAGCGCGCCGCACAGGAAGTAGAGCCGAGTTTATCAGCAGCATTGCGTAACACAAAACCGGTTACCCGGCTTTGTTCCACCGCCAGTTGCAGGCGGCGCGATTGCTTAAAATTTATTTCGCCCAACTCGCAAACCACTGCTTTTAGTCCGGGGCATTTTAAAGCTTCCTCCATCACCCATAATGCATCTTTATCTTTGGTGAGGCTGATAAAGATCACACGGTGTGCTTCTACGCCAAAAAGCGTGAGTGCCGGGGCAAACAACCGCCTTGCGCGCCCTATCCATACGCAAACGCCGCCCTGCTGCATCAACACAGAAAGAATGCCGGTAACCAGCCCCCCGGAAGCAGCCGCTTGTTCGCTGCTGCCACAAACCAGTTCATGGATAGCACCTACCGGGAACACACCATTTGGAAACGCGGCCTCTACCAAACCCAAACCTACCAAATTGCGCATACCCACAGGTGGAGGCCTATAGCCTTCCCATTGCAAAATATTTTTCTGCAGCCTTTCAATCATCTCTCTTTTTTCAACGGCCATGATAAACGACTTTGGGACTGTAAAGCTATGCTAATATTTTTAGTATTTTGTAATTATTACACATTTATTTTAACAAACGGTGTTAAATAATTAAAATATGATAAACCCTTCCATTTTGGAAAAAGCATGTTAGAATGATAAGAGATGAATGCAGCTTTACCGTAAAAAAGGCTAATTTTATGCAACAGGCCGATAAATAAAAAACTTGGCATAAGTTTGGGGCGTACGCTGTTTTACATCTTATACCATGCAACAAAACATACTTATTATTGATGATGAAAAAAAGCTGAACGGCCTTTTAACCCGCATTATAGAACTGGAGGGCTATAAGGTTTTCCAGGCGTATACCGGCAAAGAGGGGCTGAAGGTTTTGTCGCAGGAAGAGATCCAGGTAGTAATAAGCGACGTAAAACTGCCCGACGTAAACGGCGTTGAACTGGTAAAACAGATAAAAGAAAAGCAGCCCTACGTGGAGGTGATCAACCTTACCGCCTTCGGCACCATTGCCGATGGTGTGCTCTCCATTAAAAACGGCGCTTTTGATTACATCACCAAAGGCGATGATAACGACAAAATACTCCCCATGCTTGCCCGCGCTATGGATAAGGCGCAGTTGCAACTGCAGGTATTTAAACTGCAAAACAAAATTGTAAAGCAGTTTACGTTTGACGGTATTGTGGGGCGCTCAAAGGCCATTAATGCCGCTATAGATCTTGCCAAAAAAGTTTCGATTACCGGTACCACCGTGTTACTGCTTGGCGAAACGGGTACGGGTAAAGAGGTTTTTGCCCATGCTATCCATTACAACAGCAAGCGTAAAACAGAGAACTTTGTGGCGGTAAACTGCAGTTCCTTTAGTAAAGAACTATTAGAGAGCGAACTGTTTGGGCACAAGGCAGGTGCCTTTACCGGCGCATTAAAAGATAAAAAAGGTCTTTTTGAGGAAGCCGATGGCGGCACCCTGTTTTTGGATGAGATAGGCGAAATGGATATTAACCTGCAAGCCAAGATCCTCCGCGTGATTGAACAGGGCGAGTTTATTAAGGTAGGTGATACCAAAACCAGTAAGGTAAACGTGCGCATCATTGCCGCCACCAACCGCAAACTGGAAGGCGAAATAGCCAAGGGTAATTTTAGGGAGGACCTGTTCTATCGCTTATCTGTATTCCAGATCACGCTGCCATCCTTAAACGAGCACCGCGATGATATCGCTTTATTAGCAAAGCATTACCTGAAAGAATACACCCGCAAAGTGGGGCAGAAGATAGGGGATATGAGTCCGGAATTTTTAGCCGGATTGGAAAAGCATAACTGGAAAGGTAACATCCGCGAACTGAAGAACATCATCGAACGCGCGGTAATTATCTGCGATGGCAACACCCTAACGGCCGATCTGCTTCCGCTGGATTTTTATGATAATTTGGACAGCGCGCCATCCTCCTTCGCGCTTTCGGCCATCGAGAAAAATCACATCAACAAAATACTCCACTACACCAAAGGCAACAAAACCGAAACCGCCCGCTTGCTGGGTATCGGGTTAACCACGCTGTACCGTAAAATTGACGAGTACGGGTTGGAGGGGTAATTAATACATCCTAAATACTACTGCCTGTTAATTTAACCACAGAGAGCACGGAAGTTGCACGGAGAGTCACAGAGAATTTTATCTCATTCCTCTCTGTGTAACTCTGCGTTTTCCTCTGCTACCTCTGTGGTTAAATCCCATTCGCAAATCAATCCTAATCCACTCCAATTCAATAACCAACCCTTCCAAAACGGAAGGGTTTTTTGCGTTATAGTTTTTTCTTGTTAATGGTAAATGTCTATAAATTGTTATTTATCAGTTACTTATAAGTAAATCTACGAAAGTGGTATCTCTATTGGCATAGGTGATGAAAATAATAAGACAATGATCACCATAATCCTCTTCCTCTCCATGCTTTTGATAAGCCGGGTAATTTTTAAATCAATCGACTGGTTCGAAAAAATCTAACACATCATGATCGCATTATTCATTATCTCCATCGCAGTTTTCTTATACATGGTATACGTGCTGCTTAAACCCGAAAACTTTTAACCTTCAAACACAATGAACACAGAATTATTAGGAATCGCGGTCTCCTTTTTGCTGATGCTGGTTATCGGCATCCCACTGGGAAAATACCTGGCAAAAATGTTCGCCGGCGAAAAGGTATGGACCGATTTTATGAAACCCATCGAAAACGGAATCTATAAATTATCCGGCATTAACCCTAACGAGCCTATGGACTGGAAACAGTTTTTAAAAGCCATGATGTGCATCAACATGCTTTGGCTGGTTTACGGCTTTTTTGTTTTAATGAACCAGGATAAGCTTCCCCTTAACCCCGATGGCAACCCCGGCATGACTGCCGACCTGGCCTTTAACACCATCATTAGCTTTGTGGTAAACTGTAACTTACAGCACTACAGCGGCGAAAGCGGCGCCAGTTATTTAATACAGCACTTTATATTTATGTTTCTGCACTTTACCAGTGCGGCTACAGGTATTGCCTGCGCGGTTGCTTTCTTTAAAGCCTTCCGCGATAAAACCACTACAAACCTGGGTAACTTTTGGAATTACTTTGTAAAAGCTATCACCCGTTTACTGTTGCCATTATCAATTGTGGTAGCCTTAATATTAACCTTTAACGGCACGCCAAGCAGTTATGCAGGTAAAGATCAGTTCATTTCCCTGCAGGGCGATACCGTACATGTATCGCGTGGGCCTGCTGCACAAATGATAGCCATTAAACACTTAGGTACAAACGGTGGCGGTTGGTTTGGCGCAAACTCGGCAAATCCGCTGGAGAACCCTAACTATCTAACCAACATCACCGAAATTGTTTCGCAGATGATCATCCCTATAGCGATGGTGCTGTGCTTCGGCTATTTTATCGGCCGTAAAAAATTGGGCTGGGTAATATTTGGTGTAATGATGATAGGTGCTTTAATGCTCCTTATTCCAAGTATCAGCAGCGAAACCGGCGGAAACTCTGCCATAGCCAAAATGGGTATCTCGCAGCCAACCGGTGCAATGGAAGGCAAGGAGGTCCGTTTTGGGCCAACGGCTACTGCCTATTGGAGTACTTTTACTACCATCGTATCAACAGGTTCTGTTAACGGGATGCATGATAGTACCATGCCCCTTACCGGTTTATGGCAATTGCTGGGCATGATGATCAACGGTTTCTTTGGCGGTTGCGGTGTGGGTGTGCTCAACTACTTCATCTATCTCATTATCGCGGTGTTTATCTCCGGGTTGATGGTTGGGCGTACACCGGAATTTTTGGGCCACAAGGTGGAGGCGCGCGAAGTAAAGATAGCCGCTTTGATCACCCTGCTTAGTCCGTTTTTAATTATGGCGGGTACAGCCATAGCCGCCTTTGTTTTCACCAACCATGGCAATGCCGATTGGGCCGTGAAACCGTCTGCTTGGTTAAACAACCCCGGTTACCATGGCTTTAGCGAAATGCTGTACGAGATGACCTCGGCCAACGCCAACAACGGCTCCGGCTTTGAAGGGTTGGGGGACAACAACATCTTTTGGAACGTAAGCACCGGCGTCCTGATGATCCTGGGCAGGTTCTTGCCAATTATAGGCCCGGTAGCTATTGCGGGCTTGCTGGCCAAAAAGAAATTCATCCCCGAATCGGCAGGTACGCTGAAGACCGATACCGTAACATTCGGCCTGATGACCTTCGCTGTAATATTGGTACTAAACGCATTATCCTATTTCCCTGCGCTGGCTTTAGGGCCTATTGCAGAGTATTTTTCAATGCCTAAATAATCTTAAATCATGACAACCAGATCAAATAAATTGTTCGAACCGGCCTTGGTGAAAACTGCGCTGAAAGAGTCGTTCATTAAACTTAACCCAAATGTAATGCTGCGCAACCCGGTAATGTTTACCGTAGAAGTGGGCACCGTAATTATGGCTTACATGTGTGTGTACAGCTTTTTGCACACCGGCCAGGGTTCGTTCACCTATAACCTTATCATCTTCATTGTACTGCTGCTCACCTTGTTGTTTGCCAACTTTGCAGAGGCCATTGCCGAAGCGCGCGGTAAGGCACAGGCCGATAGCCTCCGTAAAACCCGTGAGGAAACACCCGCCAAGGTTTTGCTGAAAGACGGCAGCATTGTAAGCAGATCATCAAACGAGTTACGCAAGGGCGATGTGTTTGTATGCGAAACGGGAGATGCCATCCCAACTGACGGTGAAATTATTGAAGGTTTGGCTACGATAGATGAATCGGCCATTACAGGCGAATCTGCCCCGGTTATCCGTGAGGCAGGTGGCGATAAATCATCGGTAACCGGTGGTACCAAAGTGTTATCAGATAATATTAAAGTAATAGTAACCACCGAGCCGGGTGAAAGCTTTCTGGATAAAATGATCGCCCTGGTAGAGGGTGCATCCCGCCAGAAAACACCTAACGAGATAGCTTTAACTATCCTGCTGGCCAGCTTTACGCTGATATTCGTTATCGTATGTGTTACGCTTAAACCTTTTGCCGATTATGCAAATACCCCTATCACTATAGCCGCGTTAATTTCGCTCTTCGTCTGTTTAATTCCCACAACTATCGGTGGCCTGTTATCGGCCATCGGTATTGCGGGGATGGATAGGGCGCTGCGTGCAAACGTGATCACCAAATCTGGCAAGGCGGTAGAAACCGCAGGCGATATTGATGTGCTGCTGCTTGATAAAACAGGTACCATTACCATTGGTAACCGTAAAGCCACCCAGTTTTGGCCGGCCCCGGGCGTATTGCCCGAAACTTTGGTAAAGGCTGCTGTACTTTCTTCCCTTGCCGATGAAACCCCCGAAGGGAAATCTATTATAGAGCTTGCCCAGCACAGCGATATGAAAATTTCGCTTACCGCACCAGCCGGGTCAGAGTTTATTAAATTTACCGCGGAAACACGGTCCAGCGGGATAGATACTAAAGATGGCCTGCGCATCCGCAAAGGTGCGTTCGATTCTATCAGGAATATGTCGGTAGCCGCAGGTAACAAATTCTCTCCCGATGTGGAAGAACGCGTAAAGGCCATCGCATCAAACGGTGGTACGCCGCTGGTGGTAGCACAAAACGAGGTGGTTTTGGGTACCATAGAATTGCAGGATATTATTAAACCCGGCATTGCCGAACGTTTTGAACGCCTGCGCAAAATGGGGATAAAAACCGTAATGGTAACTGGTGATAACCCGCTTACCGCCAAGTTTATTGCCGAAAAAGCTGGTGTGGATGATTTTATTGCCGAGGCCAAGCCTGAGGATAAAATGAACTACATTAAGCAGGAACAAGCCAGCGGCCGCCTGGTAGCCATGATGGGCGATGGTACAAACGATGCCCCGGCATTGGCACAGGCAGATGTAGGTGTAGCCATGAACAGCGGTACACAGGCAGCCAAGGAGGCAGGTAACATGGTTGATTTGGATAACGACCCAACCAAGCTCATCGAGATAGTAGAAATAGGTAAGCAACTGCTCATCACCCGCGGTACGCTTACTACCTTTTCCATCGCTAACGACGTAGCCAAGTACTTCGCCATTGTGCCGGCCTTGTTCATCGCTTCTATCCCCGCTTTGCAGGCTATCAATATCATGCACCTGCATAGTCCGGAAAGCGCGATCTTATCGGCTGTCATCTTCAACGCTATCATCATCCCAATGCTGATACCATTGGCTTTAAAAGGGGTAGAATACAAACCTATCGGTGCCAGCGCATTGCTTCGCCGTAACCTGCTCATCTACGGTTTGGGCGGTGTTATCGCGCCATTCATCGGTATTAAACTGATCGATTTACTTATCTCATTAGCTTTTTAATAATTAGAAATCATGAAAAATCTTGTAAAATCCATACGCCTTACATTAGTGTTAATTGTGCTATTGTGCGTAGTATATCCCGTGTTTATTTCCTTCGCCGGTAAACTTTCTAAAGGCCAGGGTAATGGCGAAACCATCAGTGTAAATGGCAAAGTGGTTGGCTATGCCAACGAGGGCCAAAGCTTTACCCAGCAAAAATACTTTTGGGGCAGGCCATCGGCAGTTGGTTACAATGCTGCGGGATCAGGAGGTAGCAATAAAGGCCCAAGCAATCCCGATTATTTAAAGGACGTAGCCAGCCGTATAGATACCCTGCTTAAATACCACCCGTATTTAAAACGCAGCGAGATCCCCGCCGAAATGGTAACCGCATCGGGCAGTGGTTTAGACCCGGATATTTCACCCGCCGCCGCTAAGATCCAGATAGAACGCATAACACACAACCGCCAGTTAACCGTTATGCAGGTTACCGACCTGGTTGCCGCCCATACCGAAGCACCACTGTTAGGTCTGTTCGGCCCAGCCAAAGTGAATGTGTTGAAATTGAATGTAGCGCTTGATGATTTAGCAAAGCCTGCGAATTAACCACAGAGGGCACAAAGAGAGAACCACAGAGTTGCACAGAGAAAAAAATGAGATAGAAAGCCGCTGTGTAACGCTGCGAAACCTCTGTTAACTCTGTGGTTAAAATAAATGAGAAGAGTATCATGGCACAAGAGCAAAATCGTAAAGACGACTCTGTAAAAAACTTCATCGAACTGGTGAAGAAAAGCAGGCGCGGCAAGCTGAAGATCTACATTGGCATGAGTGCCGGTGTGGGTAAAACTTACCGGATGCTACAGGAAGCGCATGCCCTGCTCAAAAATGGGATAGATATCCAAATAGGCTACATAGAGACCCATAACCGCGCCGAAACACATGCCCTGCTGGCCGGTGTTCCGTTCATTGGCCGCCGTAAAATATTTTACAAAGGCAAAGAGCTGGAAGAGATGGACCTGCAGGGCATTCTTAACCGCCACCCCGAAGTGTTGATTGTAGATGAGCTTGCCCACAGCAATATGGAGGGGAGTAAAAACGGCAAGCGCTGGCAGGATGTTAGGGATATTTTAGAAGCGGGTATCAGCGTGATAACTGCCGTAAACATTCAGCATTTAGAGAGCCTGAACGAGGAGATAGAATCCATCACCGGCATCGCCATCACCGAGCGAGTACCTGATAAAGTGTTGGAACTGGCAGATGAGATCGTGAACATCGACCTGACCGCCGATGAACTGATCAGCCGTTTAAAAGAAGGCAAGATATACGATAAGGCTAAGGTAGCTACCGCACTGCAAAACTTTTTCCGTAACGAAAAGATATTGCAACTGCGCGAGATTGCTTTGAAGGAGGTTGCCCACCACCTGGAACGGAAGATAAACGTGGAGGTGCCCAAGCAGATAAAACTACGGCCCGAAAAATTTTTGGCTTGCATCTCCTCCAACGCCGAAACGGCTAAAATTGTGATTCGAAAAACCGCCCGGCTGGCTTCGTATTACCGCTCGCCATGGATAGTGCTTTACGTGCAAAGCAGCAGCGAAAGTCTGGATAGGATAAAACTGGATAAACAACGCCACCTCATCAATAATTTCAAACTGGCAACCGAACTTGGTGCCGAACTTATCAAAATAAAAAACGATGCCATCACTAAAACCATTATGCAGGTAGCCGAAGAGAAGGAAGTTACCACCATTTGCATTGGTAAGCCCCATTTAAATTTGTGGCAGGTGATATTAAGAACGGCTATATTTAACGAATTACTCACCAAAATTGCAGCGACGGAAACGGACCTGGTTATATTATCATGAAAGTAAAAACTAAACTCCGGTTAGGCTTCGGCTTTTTATTTGTAGTGGTGCTGTTTTTTGGCGCAACCGCATTGTTCTACATTCGCGATATCTCGGAGAACTCTAAGATCATCCTTAAAGATAACTACGAATCACTAAATTTTGCGCGCGAGATGCGGAATATATTAGATGGGAATGACTTGCCATTAAATAGAGGTTCCCTGGATAAATTCAATAGTTACTTATTAAAACAGGAAAATAATATTACAGAACCGGGTGAGCGGGAATTGACTCATAGTGTAAGAACTGCGCTTGATTGGCTCTCCGGATCTAAACCAATCATCGAAAAACAAAAATACGCATGTAGACTGATAAGGAAAGACCTTGCGGAGATCGAACGGCTTAACATGCAAGCCATTGTCCTCAAAGACGAGAATGCACGAAAGGCAGTAAGCAAGGCCACCTTATTTTTAGGGCTGGTAGGCAGCTTTACCTTTTTAGTGCTGTTTAGTTTCAGTGTGAATTTCCCCGGGTTTATTGCCAACCCGTTACGTGCATTGCTAATAGGTATCCGCGAAATTGGGCAAAAGAAGTATGATACCCGCCTCCATTTTGAAAAAGACGATGAATTTGCCGAAGTGGCCAACGCTTTCAACTCCATGGCGGCAAAACTGAATGATTGGGAGAACAGTAACCTCGCTACCGTAATATCAGAAAAGCGGCGCATCGAAACTATTATTGAGCAGATGCAGGATGCCATCATTGGTGTGAGCGAAAAACGGGAGGTGCTTTTTATAAATGATGCTGCCCGTAAAATACTCAATATCAGCGATGATAAAGTGGTAGGTAAAAACACCGACGCGCTTATCAAGGGTAACGACCTGTTCCGCTCCATCATTGGTGATGAGGCCACCGTTAAGCAGTTAAAGGTTGTTTTAGATGGCCGGGAGGCTTATTTTCAATTACAAAGCAGCAGTATTGTGGTGCCTAACGTAAATCAATCTGCCGATGTTTTGCAGCTTGCCAGCCGTTCGGCAGGGAAGGTGTACATCCTCAAAAATATCACCGAATTTAAGGAGCGCGACGAAGCGAAGACAAACTTCATCGCCACTATTTCGCATGAGTTGAAAACACCCATTGCATCCATAAAAATGAGTCTTAAATTGTTGAACGATGACCGTGTAGGGGCGATGAACACCGAGCAACACCAATTGATAGCGCACATAAAAGATGATAGCGACCGTCTGCTAAAGATCACCAGCGAACTGCTGGAACTATCACAGGTAGAAACAGGCAATATTCAACTGAATTTTGCGCGTGTAAACCCCATGAAGATAGTTGATTATGCCATCACTTCCATTAAATTCCAGGCGGAGCAAAAAAAGGTGACTTTAGAAATATTGCAGGATAACACCCTGCCCGAGGTACACGTAGATATTGAAAAAACGGCATGGGTGTTGGTGAACTTCCTCTCCAATGCCCTGCGTTACAGCGCCGAAAAATCAAAGATAGTGATACAGGTGGCGGCCAAAAATAATAAGGTGGAGGTCTCGGTGAAAGATTTCGGCAAAGGTATAGACGAAGCTTACCAAAAGCGCCTGTTCGACCGCTACTTCCAGGTACCAACCGATGGGCAGAATAAATCAGGCTCTGGTTTGGGGCTGGCTATCTCCAAAGATTTCATTAACGCGCAAGGCGGCACCATCGGCGTGGAAAGCGAAATAGGCGAGGGGAGCAGGTTTTATTTTAGTTTGCCGGGCAGTTAGCCCATAACCGATGGTCCATAGACGATAGTTGGATTTGATTCCAATCTCATTTTGCTATGGACTATCGACTATGGTCCATGGACTTTCTACATAAAACTATCCACTTCCCTATATGCTTTTATCAGCGCAAGTTCACCTTCTTTTCCTTTGCCGGCGTTGCCGTGTTCCATGCCCATTACGCCGCGGTAGCCTTTATCGTAAATGTGTTTAAAAATGTTTTTGTAGTTTATTTCGCCGGTGCCGGGTTCGTTTCGGCCCGGGTTATCGCCTATTTGGTAGTAGCCAATTTCGTCTATACACAGATCAAGCGTAGGGATAATGTTGCCTTGGTTGCGCTGCACGTGGTACATGTCATACAGTATTTTGCAGTTTGGGCTGCCAACGGCTTTACATATTTCGTAACCCTGGTCGGGCGTGCGGAGGAACAGGTTGGGGTTATCGCTCAGGGGTTCCAATACCATAATAATGCCGTGCAGTTCAAAAATGGCGGTCCCTTTTTTTATGGCTTCTATTACATGCCCGGTTTGCACACCAATGGGCAGCCTGCGCTCAAAATCACCCGGGACAACAGTTACCAGCTTGCTGTTGATGCGTTTGGCCACTTCCACCGCTTGCTGGCACGATTTAATGAAATTTTCGGTATGCTCGGCTTTGCCCGATGCCAGCATATTGCCGTCGTTGCTTAGGCCGGGCTGTACAAACACGCCCATAGCCATCCCCAGTTTAGCCAGTGTGTCGCCTATTTTTTTCTGCTGCTCAACAGGGCGGCCGCTCATGCCATTATCCTCGATAGCGCGAAAACCCTGCTCGTAAGCAAACTTTATCTGCTCCACAAAATCGTCGCCAGCGTGGTTTTTAAACATGCCATCGTGGATGCCATAATTTAAATTAAAGGTTTTGCCCGCTGTGGCCGAAGTGTTTTTATCAGATGCAGCGGCTTTTAAAACACCACTTGCTAATAAGGCGCCACCCGCCAATACCGAGCTTTGCACAAAGTTTCTTCGTTTCATATATAGGTTTATTTGGAGGAGGAAAGATAGCGTAAACAGGCGGAATGGCAAAGAGGATTATTGACCGCTCTCTTCAAAAACCCTCACCGTTTTCATATATCGCCCCACGTAATAGCTGTTCATGGGGGTTTCGGTAACGCCAAGGTTATCATGGCCCGAGGTGGAGTGGATAAACCGCAGTTCCTGCCCGGGTGTAGCTAAAATAATACCCATGTGGCCAACCACGCGCACGGTGCTGTCGGTACCGGTGAAAAGCACCAGGTCGCCGGTTTTGGCGTCTTTCAGGTTCACCTCGCGGTGCATATAGGTGAAACTTTCGGATGTACGGGGCACGGCGATGCCGAAGTGGTTAAATACGTAAGTAATAAACCCCGAGCAGTCGAAACCCTCAGCCGGGTCGGTAGAACCGTATTTATAAGGTACACCTGTAAGTGAGCGTGCAAAGGTAACCAGTTCTAAAGGAGTGGTTTGCCCGGTTACAATGCGGGTAGTTTGCCCGGCGCTATCCGGCGCAGGTGGCTGTATAATGCCTTCAGGGGTTTTCTTAACGGTATCGCCAGCGTCGGTTATTACATAGGTTGGCTCGTTGGGGCCGCCGCAACCCATGGTGGCAATTAGTAATATAATGTATAGCAGTATCCGTTTCATGTCTATACTACACCAGTTCAGCAGTTTAGTTTTAGGTAATAATACAGTGATGCCGCCTTGCGGGTTTACCGGGCCTGCCGGTATGTCGATGAGAGAAAACGCCGCTTCTTACAATTATTGTCAAGCATACATTTTTGCATTTGCGCCGTTTTAAACTGCAATATTTTTCTTTACTTGCATACCAATTATCAACCACTATGAAACGCTGCTGCCTTACCCTTGATTTACAGGACGACCCCTCCCTGATAGCAGAATATGAAGCCTATCACCAACAGGTATGGCCCGAGATTTTGCAGAGCATCAGCGGCAGCGGGATAGAGAACATGGAGATCTACCGCCATGCTAATCGGCTATTTATAATTATGGAGGTGAATGAGAGCTTTAGTTTTGAGGCCAAGGGTGCAGCAGATGCCGGCAACCCTAAAGTGCAGGAGTGGGAGGAACTGATGTGGAGATATCAAAAGCCCCTGCCAACTGCAAAGCCCGGCGAAAAGTGGCTGTTAATGGATAAAATATTTCAGTTATAAATTTATGCAGAAGATAGATGCGCACCAGCATTTTTGGAAGTTCGACCCGGTGAGGGATTCCTGGATCAGCGATGATATGGCCGTAATTCAGCGCGATTTTTATCCGGAGCATCTTGCGCCTGTTTTGGCGGAAAATGGCATAGATGCCTGCATTGCCGTACAGGCCGATCAAAGCGAAACGCAAACCAATTTTTTAATAGACTTTGCCAAAAGTAATCCGTTTATAATAGGTGTAGTAGGCTGGGTAGACCTGCGTGCAGATGACCTTTACGAGCGCCTGCAACACTACAGTAAGCGCAGCGTTGTGAAAGGCTTTCGCCATGTTTTACAAGGTGAAGCGGGAGAATTTATGCTGGGCGAGAAGTTTATGCGGGGGATCTCCATGCTCAATCAATATGGCTTTACTTATGATGTTTTGATCAGGCATGATCAGCTCAGTTATGCCGAACAATTGGTAGCCGCTTTTCCGCAGCAAAAATTTGTGATAGATCACTTGGCCAAACCAGCCATTAAAGCGCAGGAAACCGCACCATGGGCACAGCAGATAGCCGCTATTGCGCAGCATGAAAATGTATATTGCAAGGTAAGTGGTTTTTGTACCGAGGCCGACTGGGCCAACTGGCATCCATCAGACGTAAAACCTTACTTAGATGTGGTATTCCAGGCGTTCGGTACCGATAGATTGATGTTTGGTTCCGATTGGCCGGTGAACCTGGTGGCGGGTGGTTACAATAAAACAGTTGAGTGCCTCAATGCATACCTGGCCCCGTTTTCGCCAGCCGACCAGGAGAAATTCTGGGGTGACAACGCGGCATCATTTTATAATTTATAAAAAATGGACTTACAGCTTAAAGATAAAGTAGTAATAGTAACCGGCGGCGCACGCGGCATAGGTAAAGGCATAGCGGTAACCCTGGCCCGGGAAGGTGCCATACCCTTCATCATCAGCCGTACCGAAGCAGAGAACCTGATCACTTTAAACGAGATAACGCAGGCTGGTGGGCATGCCCACCATACCGTTGCCGAACTAACCGACCCCAAAGCCTGCGAGCGCGCCGTAGCCGAAGTGATAAAGCAATGCGGCCGTATAGACGGGCTGGTGAACAACGCCGGTGAGAATGATGGTGTAGGGTTGCAAAACGGCAGTTACGAGCGCTTTATGCAATCACTGCACAAAAATTTGATCCACTATTACCTAATTGCCCATTTTGCCCTGCCCGAGCTGATCAAATCGCAGGGAAGCATCGTTAACATCACTTCAAAAGTAGCTGATACGGGGCAGGGGGGGACATCGGCCTATGCGGCATCAAACGGTGGCCGCAATGCCATGACGCGGGAGTGGGCGGTGGAGTTGTTGCCGCATAATATCCGCGTAAACGCTGTTGCTGTAGCCGAATGCTATACCCCTTTGTACGACCGATGGATAAAAACCCTCGACAACCCTGAAGAAAAACTCGCATCCATTACGGCCAATATCCCATTAGGAAAACGGATGACCACTATTGATGAGATAGCCAATGCCACAGTGTTCCTGCTGTCGCCGTTATCAAGCCATACTACCGGCCAAATTACCTATGTAGATGGCGGATATACGCATTTAGACAGATCGTTGTAAGCAGTATCGGAGGTATTTTTGCGGCGAAGTAGCATATTCTGAAAGTAAATCGTATTTATTCAATTTTTCTACAGGTTTTATAGGGATTTTAGGAGATAAATTCATAAAGCCCCTACCAAATGAAAAAACTGCTAACCCTTATTTTTACTATTGCCTGCCTTTATGCAAAAGCGCAAACAACCGAAGGAGAATCGTATTCAAGCAAGGCGCTAACTATCGGCCCCGAATTTAACGCTACCGTTAAAAGCATATATAAATATGGTTACGGCGCTGCCGCCAAAGTAGAATGGCCCATAACCAGCGAAGCGGAGGTTACCTTATCAGCAGCTTACAACCGGTATTTTTATAAAAACAGCGATGGCTACAGCAGTGCCTGGCCACCGGCGGTTTTTATCCCGGTTAAACTGGGTTCCCGGTTTTTTTTTGTTGACAAGGTATATGGCGATTTAGACCTGGGTGCATCCATTGGCACTAACTACGATAAGCAAGCCGCTTTTATATATGAATTTGGCGTAGGTTATATCCTCCCCGCCGGCAAACATTCGGGCCTTGATGTGGGTATCAGATACGAGCGCTGGGGCAAAACCGTTTTAAAACAGGCCGTACTAAAAGTGGCGTACCGTTTTAACTGGTAAAGCCGCAAGCGCCGCGCTAACTTGTGGGCGCAATGATCTCATTCATAAGGTATGTTTGACGTTGGTACTTGCTTAACCAGTTAAGCTGGTTTGCGTTTGTTCTCGTACCAGTATCTCGCCAGCACAATGGGCAGGGCAACACAAGTGATGAGAATGGCGCAATTTTTCACAGCATTAAACCAGTTAAATGGATTAACATGGATAAGCGTGAGTGGTACCACTATCCGGTTCATCAATATGAAAATAAATATCCCGTACAGGAATGCGACGACCCCCGCATTTTTGCGCAAAAACGCGATACGGGGATATATTAAAAAGAAAAAAAGCGTAAAACTTGCAGCAATAATATAATGGAAGAAAAGTCCCAGCAAAATGGTCGGTGTCCCGCCACCATACGCACTTTCTTTACCCATAACCGCGCTGGATATATACTGAAATACAACAAGCTGACCGCCGGCAAGGATAAAAACGGCGGCGAGCGCGTCAAGGGTGCCGGCTATCAGGGCAGCTATAACGCCAGTTTGCAGCAATCCGGGTGTATTTGTATTGGGCATATATAATGTGGTTATAAAAAAGTTGGTTATAAAATAACGGGTTAAGCGGCTTTACGTTTGTTCTCGTACCAGTATCTGGCCAGCACAATGGGTAATGCAACACAAATAATGAGAATGGCAATGCCGGTAATGGTACCCTTAAACGTAAATTTGTTTATATCTAACTTCAATTTGCTAACCGGCAAAACCAGGAAATTCATTACCACCCACATCAGTGTGCCATAAATAAAGGCTACTACACCTGCGTTCCTGCGCAAAAGTGCTTCGCGCTGGTAAAGGATAAAGAAGAACAGCGTAAAAATGGCGGTTATAAGGTAATGAAAAACCACACCTATCAGTATCGAACGATTCCCGCCCAAAAAAGCGGCTTCGCGGCCAATAGCGCCTGCAGCAATGTATTGAAACACCATTTTGGCCTGCCCTGCGGCAAGTATGTAAATGGCGGCGAGGGCGTCAAGGGTGCCGGCTATCAGGGTGGCTATAATACCGGTTAGTAGTAATCCGGGTATATTTTGGTTGGACATGTATAAGGTGCTTATAAAAGGTGGGGTAAATATGCATATTTATTACCGTATAATATCGGCCATAAACAACAAAAGCCCCCTCACACTCGCTGCTTGGGGGCTTTAACCTAAACCTTATCACAATAGTGGCAGACGCCACCAGTAATAGATTCTGCAAATTTATTAAATAGTATTTGATATCACCAAGTGTTTTGTATAAGTATCAATGAATTTAACGTATTCGACAACACTTTTTCTTATAGGTTGTAGTGGGTTGCTTATAAATGTGTTTGTATGACACATAGTCGGCATTTTTCCTTACTCACGTCATATTTTTATGTGTTTAAACAGTGAATTTGATTTGTTTTTTATCAAAAGTGCAAGGAATTTATAATTTTATAAAAAATCTGCACCTGCCACTTTCTCCACCCTGCCGCAGCGAGGGGTGTAGATGTATTTATGGCGTGAATGATATATGATTTTAATTCGTTTTATATATTATATACTAATAATATTATGGGCTGTACCCCCGATGAACAATTCATCCTATTCACCTGCCTGGGCCGTGCCGGTGATATGGGCAAAGGCGACCTGTACCTCGACGTAAAAACGCCGTAGGTAACTGTCAACTATGCATGAACGCTTAGCAATTGGTGACCTGTC
The DNA here is from genome assembly GCF_004054195.1 of Mucilaginibacter gilvus. Taxonomy (GTDB): domain Bacteria; phylum Bacteroidota; class Bacteroidia; order Sphingobacteriales; family Sphingobacteriaceae; genus Mucilaginibacter; species Mucilaginibacter gilvus. Next base: position 405,930 of record NZ_SBIW01000003.1, read on the forward strand.
CTATCGTGAGATTGCTTCGTGCCTCGCAAAGACGCGCGGAGTGTTCGTGTTCAAACAAAGCGTCGTTCCCTTAAGTCCAATATTTGCAACTTCTCTATAGCCACTAATTATCCAGGGTCTAACCTCTTAAAAAGCCGTTCGTCAACACCTCCCCACCGTTCGTCAAACTAATTTCCCTACCTAACCGCCACTCTATTCTTTTGAATAAAAATCAAAGAAAATGGAAACCACGCAACGACAAACCTACCTGGACTGGCTCAGAATAATCTCCATTGCAGGTGTACTTATTTTTCATTCCGGAATGCCCTTTGCCGACGATGAGTCATGGCATATCCGCAACCAAGATACCAGCCAGCTGATGGCCATGAGCAATTATTTTATGCACCTGGTGCGGATGCCGTTGCTCTTCTTTATCAGCGGTACGGTGAGTTATTATATGATGCAGCGCCGTTCGGCATGGAGTTTTATTGGGCTGCGCTTTACACGTCTGTTCATCCCGCTGCTGGTGGGTATGCTCATCATCGTGCCGCCGCAGATCTATATGGAGCGCCTTACCCAGGGCTTTACGGGTAGCTATTGGAACTTTTATAAAACCGTATTCAACACAGGGGCTTACCCTAAGGGCAACCTTAGCTGGCACCATCTGTGGTTTATTTGCTATCTTTTTGTGTACGACCTCGTTTTCGCGCCGGTGTTTATGTGGCTCATTTCGCCAAAAAGCGCCCGGTTTAAGCAAGCGTTAAACACATTGGGTAAAGGCAAATGGGTGTATTTGCTTGCCGTCCCGTCTATCGTATGGTATACCATGTTTGCCCGCAAATTCCCCGAAACTAACGACCTGTTGCACGATGCCTGTTTTATTGTTTACTGGTTGCTGTTTTTACTGGCGGGGTTCGTATGCATTTTGCAGCCCAGCCTGATGGAGAGCCTGCAGCGCAACCGCCGCTTTGCCATCGCTATTGGCTTTATCAGCCTCGTGCCGATCTATTACTTTTGGCTCAACCCGCCCGCTAACGGTGCCGAATGGAGCGCTTTGCGCGGTTACAGCTTCCGGGCGTTTTCGGTAATTGTGGCCTGGAGTTGGGTTTTAGGATTAGTGGGCTACGGCAAGCAATATTTAAACAGGCCGCACCGTTCGCTGGCTTATTTAAATCAGGCGGTGTACCCGTTTTATATCCTGCATCAAACCATAATTGTTATTTTAGCCTACTACATTGTAAAAACCAACGATACGGTGATCATGAAGTACATTTACACGGTAGGGGTAACGCTATTCTTCACCATGGGCATTTATCATTTATTTATAAGGCCCTATGCGGTAACGCGGTTTTTATTTGGGATGAAGCCGTTGGAGAAGAAGAGAACAGAGGTTAGTAAATTAGAGATCAGTAAGATAGACGTTTTAGTGGAAGAAAAAGAGGCGGCGCTGGCATAGTCCGCTCAACTCACCCCGACTACGCTGTGCTGGTCGACCGTCTCTGCTCCGCAAAGAGGGTTAAAGAAAAATGAGCTTACCCTCTTTACCGCAGGTAGAGAGGGTCGGGCAGCGAAGCGAACCCGGGGTGAGTCAGCAACAGCCAGGCAATAACAGATAAATATGAAGCAATTCCTTAAAAATATATTCCCTGCCGTTTACGGGCTGCTCAACTACTTTACCATCAGGTTGCTGCAGGATACCGATTCCCACTCGCACTTTTGGAGGCGCCCATGGCAAACCACCGCTATTGAAATGGTCATGAGTATGGCCATAGGTTATGTGGTGCTGCTTGGCGTAACAAAAATATGCCGTTACAGCGATAGCAGGCAGCCCAATGCATCTCTCAGTACTGAGCTGGTTTACGTGATCATTCTGTCCTTGTTGGTGAATAACCTGCTGCTGGTGCCGATAGCTGCCTTTACCGACGATGGACTGTCGCTGAGCGATTTTGCCGAGATAAACATCATCCCACTATTATACACCGCTTTATATTACGGTATGGTACGCAGCCGCAGCTACCTTAAGGCTTATGTTGCCCACCAGCTCTTGGTAGAAAAACTGACGAACGACCAGCTGGAAACCGAGCTGAAATTTCTGCGGGCGCAGTATCACCCGCACTTTTTGTTCAACGCGCTCAACACTATCTATTTCCAGGTGGATGATGATGTGCCGGGAGCGAAGAAAAGCATAGAACTGCTCTCGGAATTGTTGCGCTACCAGTTGTACGACCGACAACACGAGGTGAGCATTAAACAGGAACTGGAGTACCTGCAAAACTATATCCTGCTACAAAAGGTGCGCGCCAGTAAAAAGATGGTGTTGCATGTGGATTTTGATGCCGCGCTTGCCGAACAGCAAATTTACCCGCTGCTGTTTTTGCCTTTGGTAGAGAACGCTTTTAAATACGTTGGCGGGAAGTACGGCATCAGCATTACTGCCGGAAGCCACGCTGACTGTATTTTATTTAAGGTTGAGAATCACCTGCCGGAGCAATACCAGCCAAATAATGAAAACAGCGGCATCGGTATAGAAAACCTTAAACGCAGGCTGGAGCTTTTGTATCCCGACGGGCATAATTTAACTTTGGATAAACAGGCGGATAAGTTTACTGCTATACTCCAAATCAATTATTAATATGAAACCCATCACCTGCATTATCACCGACGATGAACCCTACGCCCGCAAAGGCCTGCAGGCTTATGTGGAAAAAACCTCGTTCCTGCAATTGAAGGGGCAATGTGAGGATGCTATGGAACTTGGCGAAATGCTAAAACAGCAACCGGTGGATCTGCTGTTCCTCGATATCCAGATGCCGCATATTACCGGGGTGGAGTTTCTGCGATCGCTGAGCAACCCGCCCAAGGTGATATTCACTACCGCCTTTAAGGAGTATGCCATAGAAGGGTTTGAACTGGATGTGCTTGATTATATGCTGAAACCTATCAGCGAGGAACGGTTTAAGAAGGCGGCTTATAAAGCGAAGGATTATTTTGACCTGAAGGGCACAACCGAAGCCCCTACTTACCTTTTTGTAAAAGCAGAAGGCAGGCTGGAGAAGATAGTTTTTGATGAAGTGCTATACCTGGAGGGTATGGAGAACTACGTAGTTATTCATACCGCAACAAAGAAGATAATTACCCACAGTACGCTAAAAGCGTTGATGGATAAGCTACCCCGGCAACAATTTATGCAAACCCACAAATCATTCATCGTTTCGTTGGATAAGGTAAATACAATAGAAGGGAACATCTTGCATGTTGGCACCCACCGCGTACCCGTTAGCCGGCAACTTCGCGAGCCGGTGATGGAGCGGCTGATAAATCGGCGGTAGGGTACACACATATTCGCTCCCCTGTGAGCTACCGTGTACCACATCTTTTCTGTACCCCGTTAGGTGTTACCGCTTTGTAGTATTTGCAGGGAAAGTTTTTTTTTCGCCGTAGGTGCAACCCTGAAATGCTAATTAACCACCCATGCAAGCGATAGGATAGCCTTACAGGGCAATTTAATAACTCATTTTCGTTGCTCCAAAGCCATCGGCCCGATGGGGACATAAAGGGGTTTTCATTGTAAAAGATGTGGGTACACAGTAGCCCTGGGATGGGTGTGATGGCCTCAAAGGAAGGGAGGGGGTTTCTACGATATGCATGAACAAGTAGCGGTGAATGTCCCAATAAATTGTACCTTGCTGCTCCAATCTAAAACCTCCATTAATGAAAAAAATAGCCCTAATATGCCTTGCTGCCGCTTGCTGCGCGTTTATCTATAACGCCGCCGATACCGGCAAGCCTTACCAAAACAAAGTGCAGCAACTACCCGGCAGGTTGGAATGTGAATTTTATAACGAGGGAGGAGAAGGCATCGCTTATCACGATACGGATAGCCTTAACAACGGTAGCGGCAAGCTAAACCCGGCAAACGGTACATTTTTAAACGAATTCAGGATGAAGGAGGGGGTGGATATTTCTTATACCAAACCTCACCCGGTAGATGATAACCCTTACGGTATGGTAGCCCCGGTATTGGGTAAACTTTATGTGGGCTGGACAAAACCCGGTGAATGGCTCAACTACACCATTAAAGTAACCAAGCCGGGCAAATACCCCATCGGGCTGATGTACACCAGCAACGGCGACGGATTGATTTCTTTAGACATCGATGGTAAGGACGCAACAGGCCCTTTAAAAGTATCAACCACACATAATGACCGCGATACCGTAGCCTGGCGCCAGTGGCACCACTGGAACAAGGCAGATGCTATCGGCAGCATCAGCCTAACAAAAGGCCTGCATGTGCTCACCATACATATTGTTGCCCATGGTGATATGAACCTGGATTATTTGGCCATTGGAGCAAGAAAAGAGTAGAGCCCCGGGTGCCAATGAGCAATAGATTACTCACCACCACTACTTACAACTTACCACTATTCACCACGCACTTTTTTTATCGCCCTCGCCAGTATATCTACCGCTTCTTCCAGTTCCTTCACGTTCATGGATGCGAAACCCAGACGCACAAAATTGTGCCTTACCAGCGGGTCGTTATAGTGCTCGCAGCCGCTGCCGATAGTAAGGCCCATTTCAGCGGCTCTTTGGGTTACCTTAAGCCGGTCGATGCCGTTCTTGTACTCCATCCACACCGCGAAGCCGCCGTTGGGGATATTAAAGGATACATCGTCGCCCAGTTTTTCCTTTAGCAGGTGGCAAAGCACGTCGCGCCGTTCGTGGTAAAGTTTATTGGCTTTTTTAAGATGGCGGCCTATATCGCCGTTTTTTAGCAGGTTGGCCATTGCTTCCTCTAAAAGTTGTTCACCCTGCCGGTCAATCAAACGTCGCAAGCGGGTAGCCTGGTCTATAAGGTTTTGCGGGGCTATCATAAAGCCAATACGCAGGCCCGATGCAATGGTTTTACAAAACGACCCTACATATATTACACTGCCATAATCATCTGCGCTGGCAAGCGGTAAAATAGGGCTGCTGGCGTAATGGAAATCATAATCGTAATCGTCCTCAATAATGGCGAATTTGTAGGTTTTGGCCAGTTCCAGCAGTCGCATCCGCCTTTCGGAACATAAGGTGACGGTGGTGGGCTGGTGGTGATGCGGTATTACAAACAGCATCCTTATTGGCTGCTTTTTGCAGATCTCCTCCACGGCATCCAGGTTAATGCCAAATTCATCAACTGGCACCGTGGCAATTTGTGCCCCTGCCTGTATGAAAACCTCGTTGGCCATACTGTACCCGGGGTCGCCCACAATAACGGTATCGCCTTTGTTCAGCAAAACCTGGCTTATAATATACAGCGCCATTTGCACGCCTTTGGTAATAATAATATTATCGGCAGTTACATGCATCCCCCGGGTTTCCGAAAAGAATTTGGCCAGTTCTATCCTTAGGTTTTCAGAGCCTTGCTCAGGGCCGTACATCAGGTACTTGGTATTAAATTTTTGCGATGCAAGGCGGCGGTATTCGCGGATCATCAGTTCCAGCGGTGCTATACGCGTATCCGGCGACCCATTGTTAAACACCAGGTTACCTTCGGGGGGTGCCACAAACATATCCTGGCATATAATACGGGTATCATCTACATCGTAGAGGGTTTTGCGGGCAAATCCTACCGGGTGCGGAGCTTCTGTTAATGCTCTCGGCGCTATATTGGGCAGGTTTTTGGCCACAAAGATGCCTTTGCGCGGCAAAACATCCACCCAGCTTTGGGCGTACAGCTCATCATAAGCAGCAACCACGGTTTTACGGTGGACATTGAGTGACTGCGCCAGCACGCGGCTGCCCGGCAAAGCTACACCCGGTTTTAAAATGCCCTTGCGGATAGAGCAAATCACTTCGTTGGCTACCTGCAGGTACACCGGCACCTGCAGGTTTTTGTCAATGCAAACAAGGCTTTCTAATAATTCCATCTGGACTATCTTGATTGTTATTTCTGGACTATACGTATAGTCCACCAAGTACGTAATTTTATATCAACAAAACAAATCACATTATGCAACTCGCCGGAAACTTCAAGGCCCCGTCCGTTTTTTTAAGAATAGCCATTGCCGCAAGCTACCTGTGGGCATCAGCCGATAGGTTAGGTATTATAGGTGCCCATGGCCAGCCACATGTAGGCTGGGGCGACTGGCAACATTTTTTAGACTATTGTAAGCAGGTAATGAGCTTTTTACCTGATGCACTGGTAACGCCTTTGGCTGTTATAGCAACCGCGAGTGAAGTTATTATTGGGCTGCTGCTCATTATGGGCCTGTTTACCCGTATAGCGGCTGTTGCCAGCGGCCTGCTGAGCGTTAGTTTCGCGTTATCGATGGCTATTTCCTTCGGTATCGACGCGCCACTGAACTATTCGGTATTTACGGTAAGCGCCGCGAGCTTCGTACTGGCAACCGCGCCTTATTACGTTTACAGCCTGGATGCTTTGAAGGGAAAACAACCGTTCAGGTGACTGAATTATTACGCAGGTGACCACCTGATAGATATCATCAGGTAATACTTATTTTTTCTACAATATATATATATAAACTACACACAATGGAAACCAGATCTATCAACAAACTCTCTACCTTATTAGTTGTAGTAGCATTTGCTACGGTATACGTGGTATGGGGTTCCACCTACTTCTTTATACAAATGGCCTTGAATGGCATACCGCCCATGATAATGGGTGCCATGCGCTTTGTAGCCGCCAGCGTTTTATTACTGGGCTGGTGTTACTTAAAAGGCGATAAAATATTCGATAAACAAACTATCAAAGCATCCGTCATCAGCGGGCTATTTACCCTTTTTATAGCCAACGGCATTGTAATATGGGTAGAGAAATTCATCCCCAGCGCCATGGTGGCCATTATGGTATCGGCAAACCCTATTTGGTTTGTGATACTGGATAAAGTGAACTGGAAGGTGAACCTGAAAAGTCGCAGTACCATTTGGGGGCTCGTTATAGGCTTTAGCGGTGTGATTTTGTTATTTGGCGAGGCGTTTTCCAAATCGGTTGCCGGTGGGGTAGATACCCAGCATCTTGTTGGTTTGCTGCTGCTTATTGTTGGCCCCATTGCCTGGGCGGGTGGTTCGTTATATTCCAAAAAAACAGCTACAAACGCGCCGGTGCGTGTAAACACCGGTTGGCAAATGATGGCGGCGGGCATTGCGTTTATCCCCGCAGGGTTTATTGATAATGAATACGCCACATTTCACATCAGCGCGGTACCTGCACAGACATGGATGGCGGTGGTATACTTAATATTCTTTGGGTCGATAGCGGCGTTCAGCGCTTATGTTTGGCTCTTGCAGGTAAGGCCGGCTACACAGGTAAGTACGCACTCGTACGTAAACCCGGTTATAGCGGTGCTGCTGGGCGTGTTTTTCGCCGGGGAAGTAATCAGTTGGATGCAGGTTTTAGGGCTTGTTATTATCCTGTTGAGCGTATTGCTGGTGAACTTGAGCAAATACTCGTTTAGTAAAACTGCGGCGGTAAAAGCCATTAAACCAGCGCCTTTAAAAAAGACTGATGCCGTATTGGTGGAAAAGCTATGCGGCGTAAATCCTTGATCAGTATAGTTAATAGTGTGAAAGGCTGGTGGTTGTAATAGCTGCCGGCCTTTTTATTTTACCGTGTGGCCAATCAGTATTAAGCCAACAATATCCCATAAAAAATGACAGGCCATCAGTACTTTAATATTGCGGTACTTTTGGTAATGATAAGCAAATATAAACCCGATGAACATGGGGCCCAAAACGTTTACAATAGTGCCCCAGCGCATATGGGCCAACCCAAATAAAACCGAAGTGATAATTACCGGCCAGTGTACACTTTTATAAAATAGTTGCAGCCTGGGCATTAAATAACCCCTGAACACAAATTCCTCCACCACAGCGGCGGTGAGCGAAATAAATACTTTTAATAAGATGCTAAACTGGGCGATACCCGCCATGGCGTCGCTGCGCTTAAATAGCTTAAAAACCATTAAAAGCCCGGCAATAATATTGGTGCCGATGACGAACGTAAGCAGGATTCCGAACACGGATGCTAAATAAAAGCCGGCTCCGTAGCGTTTTTCGGGCCAAAGCAGTAAGGGCTGATGCTCCAGCCGCCATGCATACACAAAAATGAGAGCCAGCCAAACCCAGTAAAAAAACCTTGATATGGTGAACGATAGCGGCGACCATTCAGAAATACCAATGGCGGCGTTAATGCCGCGGTTAACAAAGGAAATAATAAAAAAGAATAAAACGGTTAAAACCATTCCCCGGATAACAATGGCGTGTTGAGATGTTGATTGTTCGGCGTTGAGCTGCATGTGTTAGGGTTTGTGGGAAATTAGAGTACCCAATATAGCTAATTATCGTCACAATCAGGCATGTTGTCCGGCTTCCTTCGCCAATAAAATAATATCCTTTCCTTCCATCACTTTTTTGCCGAATGGGTGGTTTACCACCTGCAGCATGGCGGCAGCCAGCTCTGGCAGGGTACAAAAGCCAGCCAGGTAAACAGCACCCCCTATCGGGAACATCCAGTTGATGTACTGTAATAACTATGCGTTTTGCTGAGCGCCTTTATAGGTTTAATAAAGCCGGGGCGGAACGCGTACACCTGTTTAAAAGGCCGCTTCATCAGGTCATTCTCGGTTTTACCCTTAACCCGCGATATGGGTATAATGCTAAACGAGTTAATTAGTTTGGGAGCTTGGCAATTCCCTTCCCTTGGGGAGATATAGCGCATTAAAAGACAGCTTAATCAATTTTGTAAGCCCTACTATGAACCGCTTCAATTTAGCCCTCTTTTACTAACCATCAAACATTCTTGCGTAGGATTTAGTGTCACCATAAATCCTAAAATCTTTTACTATAGAACTGTGAAGAAATTTAATAAACACAGTTTTCCGACGGGCTATTTCTCTTTGGAGAGTGCGGCTGCCCGGGCGTAAAAGGCGGGGCGGGGTTTAGCCGCTATGTAGTAATGCACAGTTCAATAAACCCCTGCCTCCTCTTCCCTTGGGAAGGGATCGCAATTTGGCCGCGCTTTTTTGGAATCTACCGCTCCCCCATCAACCCGTCATTAAACTTCAGCAGTAAATTAAATAGGTCTTCGTGCTCGTTCAGCGGCAGGGTAGCGCTGATATCATAAATATCGTGATAAGCCTTGATGCCGCCGAGCGTATACATAAAAAACGCCGGTACGCCTTTCTCGCTGAAAAAGTAATGGTCGCTGTTGGCGGCTTTGCCGCGGGAGTTCACTTTTACTAAATAATTGCCTTTTTCGTTCACTTGTTTCAGCAGCGCGAATTCCTTTGGAAATACGGATGCATTTACCACCGTAATGCCTTCTATGCCGGTACCTTCCAAATCGAGGTTGATCAAAAAACGGATGTTCTTTAGGTCGATCAAAGGATGTTCGGTAAAGTATTTAGAGCCTAATAAACCCGCTTCTTCCCCGGCAAAAAATATAAAAGCCATGGTATAGGGCTGCGGGTGCTCGCCGTAATATTTAGCAAGGCTGAGCACTTGTGTAACACCGCTCGCATTATCGTTAGCCCCCGGGAAAAAGGTTTTATCTCCCATGCCGCCCAGGTGATCGTAGTGCGCGGTGAAAACAATGATGGAATCGGGCTTTACTGTGCCCTTTACTACGCCGCAGATATTGCCGGTTTTAAAATTCGGGATGAATTTATTCTCGATATCAACCTTTATAGTTTGTGGCAGGGTTGTTTGCAGTTTTTTATCCAGCTGAATAACCGTATAATCCAATACCGTTTGCTCTGCCGACCAGGTGAGCTTGTTCTCCAGCGTAACTATGATGCGGTTTGCCTGGTCTATAAAATGGGTGCTATCCTGCTGCGTTAATTTGCCTTCGCCTTTTACGCCCTTGCTATCCGGTGTAATCAAAAAATCCTTGCCGGGCACAAGTGCTATACCATTTATTTCCACCTCCACTTTACCGGGGAAGGCATTTACGGAGTAGCTAAACTCCTGCAGGTAGCTTTTGCCGCTCATGGGTTTTACACCATAACTTTTGAGTTGCACGCTGATGAAATCTGCCGCTTTGCCCATCCCATCATTAGTGTAACCGCGACCCCAGAAATATTTGGACGTAAGCGTATCCACCATTTTACGGGCGAATTTGATATCCTGGGCCTGGGTGAGTTGGGTGGCGAGTAATAATAAGGTTAGGAGTTTGAGTTTCATAATTGTGTAATGGAGGTACTAATCTACAAAACAATGTTTACGAATTTCACGATTGCGGCTAATTCCACAAATTAAGATGAGGTGGTAATTCATTAATGTTGCGGCATTTAAAATTCGTGTAATTGGTTTTAATTCGTGAAATTAGTGTCTCTCAATTCTCTCAAACCTAATATGAAATTTCTCTACAAGTTTTGCTTCGCGATAGCATGTTTATTTAGCTTTAGTGCTAATCTTTCGGCACAAAACAAACTGCCGCAGTTATTGATCCGGCTGGATGATATCGGCATGAACCATTCGGTTAATATGGCGATGGAGCAAGTGGCCAAAACGGGAATGCCGTTTTCAGCATCGGTGCAGTTTGCCTGCCCCTGGTACCAGGAAGCAGTGGCTATACTGAAGAAGAACCCGCAGATCAGCGTGGGCGTGCATCTTACCTTAACTTCCGAGTGGCGGTATTACCGCTGGGGGCCGGTGCTGGGTAAACAGGCTGTGCCGAGCCTGGTGGATGGGGTGGGCTATTTCCGCCAATCGACCGGCGACTTTGCCAAAGGCGGCTACAAAATGGACGAGGTGGAACGCGAGCTTTCAGCCCAGATAGAACGCGCCCAAGCATCCGGTTTAAAAATAACGTATATCGATCCACATATGGGCGTGGCATTATCCACCCCGGCAATGCGCGCCTTAACCGAAAAACTGGCTCATAAATACAAACTGGCCATATCGCCGCTGAGTACGGTAAGCTATTTTGGCGAAACTTACCTGGAAATGTGGGGCGAACCTGTCGCCACTAAAAAGAAAGCGTTTTTGGCTTACGTAAGCAGCAAGCTTAACCCAACCCGCCCTAACCTGGTGGTGATCCACGTTGCCCAAATGGGGCCCGAGATGGACGCCCTATTTGACATGAACGCCGGTATGATGAACACCAAAGAAGGTAAACCCCTTACCAGCTATCATCGCCAAACCGAGTTGAATATGCTGCTCTCGCCCGAGTTTAAAATTATGCAGGGGAAGACGTTTGTGGCTATCAATTATGAGGAAATGTTGAAAGGGAAGGATATTAGTGTGCTGAAAGCAGTGGATGGGAAATAAAAGCTTATTGGAATGAAAAAGCACCTACACTTTTTTATAGTCCTGCTTATTGTCGCTTTATTTCCGGGAGAAGTCCGTGGGCAAGACCCAACTTGGGGGAAAATTTATAAAGTCGGCGACTTTCTCATCCACTCAAAAGATGTGATGAAGATTGATCTGTATGTAAAGCCCAACAATATTCAAAATCCTCAACATCGGGATACTTTATACGAGGATGAAAAGTATAGGATATTAGGCAATGCGGATATGTTGCTTGGCATATACAGGAAATATAAAGTTGGCTTTAAATTTTCTGATTACAGGGTTGCCTTGTACAAAGGCAAACTCGCCCCACCAAATTTCAAAAATGACCCGGCGGCCTATGAATTTCGTACCCAAATAAAAGATCAGTGTAAAATAAGGGCATTAGTTTTGCCGGGCATTTTACTCTGGTACAATGGGGATGTGGAACAGAATGCGCACAAACAGCTATTGTGGATAGAATAACGGGAAGTGTTTTTTATTCAAAATTGAATGAGCCATACAACTTTGCTTTCAACACTATTAAATACGAATCAAATAGTACTATGGTAATCATGAACGATTGGATGATTGAGGGATTTAAAGGATATGTTTATTGTGATAGGCCATATTGGAAATTGAAAGTAGCCAATTGGAGCGGTACCAAATTCGAGCTCTTGTCAAAACAGGACTAAACCGGCATCGTTGGGTCCACCTTCTCGGTAACCTTTTTATAAATAGAAAACCCACCGTAAGCGTACACAACAGCGATAAATACATACACCCAAACCGATATGTTACGCCCGGCTATTATTAAGTAGGAATAAGGGATGCTGAAACATACGCACGCGATGAGCAACTGCGTCATAAACGGTTTGCCGCTCCTCATGTTCTTGATCACCCAGCCGAGAAAGAAGAAAAATAACGGTTTACTTACCAAATAAAGAATGGCGAGCAGCAGCGGATTTACATCGTGCTTTTCGCCGAGGCTGAACAGCCAATCCTTAAAGTCGTAGATATATTCCATCATCGGATGCAAGGTAGGATTTTCTTGCTAATCTGCAATGTCGAGGCGGTCTGAATTGAGTATAGCGAAGGATTTCCTTCGGGACCGTCCTACAGCGAAAGCAAATGTAGACACTCGCATTTGCTAGTCAATAGAAAATAATATTGAAATTTTGTGATTTGCTAGATAAATTAAAGCCCTGAAATATTTCATCAAATATGATTTCAGGGCGACTGTTGAGATGGTCAACTAAACGGGTTAATTTAGAATGTCCATCGATTTGATTTATTATTGTTAATTGGTTCTTGTTAGCCCTTGTTATCGTTATAGTACAATTGAATTTAATCGCATCAGTGATATCGTCCGAAAAAAGGCTTGCCTTTACCTGTCGACCTTTTGCTATATGAACAACCTTAATATCAATAATTTTTAATCTTTTACTAGAAAATCCTAATAGAAAAAGTAATCGTTGTTTGAGGATTTTGTATTTTAATTTAGCATCAGTAAGCCACAATAATTCTTGAAAAAAAACAGCTATAATACCAAAGTATTGGTGTAGGTATTCGTTTTTTTTTACCCTTAATAAATTAAGTTTAGGTAATTTATTTTCAACATCTTCCTTGAATTCTTCATATGGTTCTTGTGATTTAATGAGTTCCAAAGAACCGTTTGAGGCGTTAATAATTCTCTCAAGGTCTTCGTTTTTGCCTTCGTGAAATTCGCCCCCATTATGCATGATTCTGTTACGGAGATACTGTAAATCCTTGAATTTCGTTTCCAAATATTCCAGTGACTTAATATCGACCTCAATTACTTTCTCCAAATAATTTAAGCAGGTTTTCACATAATTTCTGTCGTCCAAATCTTCAACTGACAAACGTTTACCAAAAATTAATCTTAACAAATCACAATATCTACGGAGTTGATTTTCGAACATAGCGTAAGTAATGACTAAGGAGGATTTATTAAAGTAATCCGCCATTGTGCTAAACCGATAGGTAAGCTGCTCATCATCTATTTGATGATTCTGTTCAATTTCATCGTGGCCAGATTCGTAAGAGGCTAAGTAGTGACTTTCTTCATCATTTTCACTTGTAGGATCGTAGTGAGAATCGTATATTTTTTTTGCCTCCTGTAAAGCGACATTAAATTCTTTTTCTAACTCAGCTTTAGCCTGCTTGTATTCCGCTCTATACAGTTTAGTGGTTGTTTCTGCGTTGAACTCGTGCATTGTCAGCATTTGTTGCAAATCAAAAAAATAAATATCAATAGCTGATTTCTTTTTGAGGAATAGAAAATACCATACTAAGCCAAAATCCATATTTGTTTTAGAGTAAATCATCAGCAAAGTACTCATTTATGATTAATATGACGTTACTATAGTTTTGGAATAAAAAAACGCCGGACTAAAAGCCCGGCGTTCCATCACAATTATATCACAGGTATTAATCCGCTTTTAGACCATACTTCTCACTGAACTTTCTATACAGTTGCTTGTGCAGGTTATCCAGGTTAATGCTGCGGCCTTGTATAAAGGCTGTTTCTACCTTTAGGGTGATCATATCCAGCGCGTCGCCGGCGGAGATGAACAGCGTAGCATCTTTACCAACTTCGAGTGAGCCGGTAGTTTTATCGATACCCAAAATTTTAGCGTTATTCAGGGTGATCATGGATACGGCCTGCTCTTTGGTTAGTCCGTAACCCACGGCTTCGCCTGCCTCAAACGGCAGGTTGCGCTGGCGCCAAAAGCCGGTACCGGTAAGGCCGTATAATACACCTGCATCCTGCAATATTTTTGGCATTTTGTAGGGTAGGTATACATCGTCCTCATCCTTATCCGGTAAGGCCTGGGTTTCGCGGAGGATCACCGGTACGTTGTTCTCTTTTAACGTTTCGGTAACCAAATAGGCTTCCTTGCCACCAACAATTACGGCTTGTACGCCAAACTGTTTGGCAAAGGCAACCGCCTGCATAATTTGTTTGGCGGCATCAGCGTTAACGAACAGTTTTTTGCTGCCATTAAACAAACCCTTCATCGCTTCGAAACGGAGGTTGCTTGTCGCGGGTTTTGCACCCTCGCCATAAGCTTTTGCTTCGGTGAAAAGGCGGGTAAGGGCATCTATCGCTTTTTGCGCGCGTTCGGCAGGTGTTTCCGCACCGGGAACAGCGGGGCCTCTGCGGCGACCAGCTGCTGCAGATGGCCAGTTAAGGTGAATGGCCATATCCGTTTTATAGGCAGCATCTTCCCAGTTCCAGGCATCCAGCTGCACTACAGATGATTCTCCCGGGATAAGGCCGCCGCTTGGTACCGGCTGAGCCAGTAAAATACCGTTGCTGCGTACCGTAGGGATCACCTTACTATCGGTGTTGTAGGCGATGATAGAGCGTACATGCGGGTTTAATTCGCCGGTTTCTTCGTCATCTACGGTGCCGCGCGCGCCCGATTCTACTTCTATCAAACCCAGTGTGGTCATGGGGGCTATAAAGCCGGGGTATATTTGTTTGCCGGCAGCGTTAACTACTTCGTAACCGGTAGCCGGGCCGGCCCCTTCGCCAATGGCGGTAATTTTTCCTTTATCGAATGCTATGTAGCCGTTGTTGATCACCTGCCCGTTGCCCACGTGGATGGTAGCTCCGGTGATGATAACGGGTTTGCTTTGCGCTTTTGCGGGCGATATATTGGCCTGCGCAAAGGCGAGGGTAGTGCCAAGCAATAATCCCCCGATGCTTAAAATTGTTCTTTTCATGGTTGTTATCATTTGGGGTTATCTAATTTTGCTGGCTGCCTGTTTCGCGGCGCGTTCTTTTTCCATTTCGGTGTACTCATCTGCTATTGCAAAGTTTTCTTCTTCTAAAGTTTCGCATTGATAGGAGCGTGGCCTGCGCGCGCCGGCTGGTCTTTGGGTATTTTGCCCGGCGTTTTTCAGCTCCAGCATTTTTTGGATGATACGGGCCGCATCTGCTTTAACCGTTTTTTGTTTTTCTGCATCCTGCGAGTAATCCCAATATAAAATGCCATCTACATAAGTTTTCTCCGCAACAGCGTAAATGCTCAGCGGGTTGGCCGACCATATCACAATGTCAGCATCTTTACCGGCTTTTATACTGCCAATGCGGTTATCCACATGCATCATTTTAGCGGGATTAAGGGTAACCAGTTTCAGGGCTTCCTCCTGGCTCATGTTGCCGTAGGTTACCGCTTTGCCGGCTTCCTGGTTTAGGCGGCGGGCCATTTCTTCATCATCAGAGTTAAAGCCGGTTACCAAGCCAACTTCGTGCATCAGCTTGCCGTTGTAGGGGATAGCTTCGGCAACTTCGTTTTTGTAGGCCCACCAATCGCTAAAGGTAGAACCGGCGATGTTATGCGCTTTCATTTTGTCGGCCACTTTATAGCCTTCCAAAATGTGGGTAAAGGTGTTGATCTTAAAGCCTATCGAATCGGCCACGTGCATCAGCATGTTAATTTCTGATTGTACGTAGGAGTGGCAGGTGATAAAGCGCTTGTTATCCAGTATTTCGGCAAGGGCATCCAGCTCCAGGTCGCGGCGCACGGTGTTGCCTTTTACGGCACGTGCGGCTTTGTATTCCTTAGCGCGGGTAAAGGCATCAATATAAACCTCCTCCACACCCATACGTGTTTGCGGGAAACGCAGTACCGAACCCGGGGTGATGTTGTTGTTGCTTCCCTTTACATTCTCGCCCAAGGCGAACTTGATAAAGCCATCAGCGCCCTCAAACTTAATTTCTTCGGGCAATAAGCCCCAGCGGTGTTTAATTAACTGGGTTTGGCCGCCAATAGCATTTGCCGAGCCATGCAGAATATGCGAGGTAGTAACCCCACCCGCCAGCTGGCGATAAATATTAATGTCTTCGGCATCTATTACATCGGCAATGCGTACTTCGGAGGTTACCGATTGCGTGCCCTCGTTAATGCCGCCGGTTGCCGCAATGTGCGAATGCTCATCTACAATACCTGCGGTAATGTTTTTGCCCGTGGCATCAATTACTTTAGCGCTGCCTGCTGCCAGGTTTTTGCCTATGGCCTTTATTTTGCCATTCTCTAACAATACATCAGTGTTTTGCAGGATGCCGTCTTTCTCGTTGGTCCAAACGGTGCCATTCTTCAGCAATACGGTTTCCACCTTAGGCAATTCGGTATTACCAAACGGCGCGAAGGGATAAATAACCGGGCCAACCGCCAAATTTGGTTTAGGTGCTGGCTTTGGTGTTTGCCCTGCAGGCGCGGCACCGGTGTAGGTGGCACTGAATCCTGTCGAGCTTCCATCAGGCAATATAGCGTTACCACGGATGGTAATTGGTGATACCGACGAAATATGCCCCGCCAAACGGATGACGCCCGCAGGCTTGGCTTTATAGTTAAAGTAGATGTTTACATCATCGCCGGCGCGGGTGATGGTGCCGCTTACTTTTACGCTATCGGTGCCGGTGCGCTCAATATTTACATTGTAGCTGGCGGGTGTGCCGCCAATTTTTAAAACGGTGTTGGCAAATCCGTCGCCGGTAAGGGCATAAGTTCCGCGCAGGTCTGCTACATCCATTTTTGATACCACGTACTGGCGGCCTTCTACCCAGTTCTCATAGATCACGTTCTCGGCCTTAAATAGGCTATCAGATGTGATGATAAAGCTGGCCATTTTGCCTTTTGCCAGGGTGCCCACTTTGTCGCTTACGCCCAGCATTTCTGCGGGGATGGTGGTTAGGGCATTCAGCGCTTGTTTCTCGGTAAGTCCGTAACTGATGGCGCTGCGCAGGTTGGTCCAGAAATCTTTAGCGCTGGCTATACCGTAAGAGGTCAAAGCGAATTTTACGCCTGCTTTTTCCAGTACGCCGGGGTTGGTAGGGGCAAGTTCCCAGCCTTTTAGTTGCTCGTAACTTACGCTGCGGGCATCCAGCGGGTCCTCAATATCATAAGGGGCGGGGAAGTTAAGCGGGACAATCAGTGTGCTGCCGGTAGCTTTTACAGCGGCGATGCGCTGGTATTCCAGTCCGTCGGTTTTTAGGATGTATTGTTTGCCGAACTCTTTAGCGATCTTCACCGCGCGGAGGATAGATTGCGGGTCGCCCACCTCAAAGATCTGCGGGAGCGCCTGGGTGCGGTTAAATTCATCCAGCGAAATATTGTACTCGGTTTTTTGAGTTTTGTACCATGCGGCATCCAGGTAAGTTTGGCGCAGCAGGGCTATGCTCCCCATTAACGATGATGGGTAATTGGTAGCAGCGGTTCCTTTGCTGAAAGAGTAATGCGCGGCGGCCTGGTCGTTCAGGATCACAAAATTATCGCGCTCATCAGCAAGGCTCACCACTACAGAGGTACCGCGAGCAATACCATCATGGATTAGTGATTGCACGGTGCCGAAACCGTTTTTCTTCAAAGTTTCGGCTGCATCGGCATTTACATGGAAAAGGGTTTTGGCATTGATCTCGGGGCGGATAGCCTCGTTCCAGCCGTAAGCGCCGGGCTTGGTTGATGTGTAAACACGCGGGCCGCCAAAGCCGCCGCCAACTGTGCGGGGCGCATCGGGGATACCATAAGTGGTGTAAGCATCTACCAAGCCCGGGTAAATGAATTTGCCTTTCAGATCGATAGCGATGTAACCCTTTGGTACGGTAACCTGCGCACCAACGGCCTCAATAACGCGGTCGTTAATTAAAAGGGTGGCTTTGTTGATGGTTTGGTCGGCATTTACCACGATGGTGGCGTTGGTAAACGCATATTTCCCGGGGCGGATATCCCAGCTGCCGTTTACCGGGAAAGTTTCCTGGGCGCGGCATAATTGAAATATCAGCAGGAAAAAACAAAAAAGTAAAGGTTTTTTCATTTGAAGTGATTGTTTACTGCTAAACTATTAAATTTTCGTTTGGGAATTATTGGGTAAGGCAAAATCATACAATTGTTACATCTGTGGGGGGAGGGTGGTGTCATAGCGATGAGTTTCAAACCCATTGCTATAGAAAATCATTTATTCAACCCCTGCTGACATACAGTTGTCACTCCGCCCTTCTTTCTTTGCCATCCCGTGCAAACGAATAACATTAATCTTGTTTAAATAAATGAAAGCTGAACCACGATATTGGATAACCGTTGTGTCAAAAGAACATCTGGAACGCGGCGTTGCCAGAGGTTTTATGCAGGCCAACCATGGCAAGGAAGGTTCGCTTAAACGGCTGAATGAGGGCGACTGGATTGTATTTTACTCGCCAAAACTGAGTTATAGCGGCAAGGAACCCCTGCAGGCTTTTACCGCAATTGGCAGGGTAAGCGACGGTAACATATATCAGCATAAAATGGCGGAAGACTTTACACCTTACCGCCGTAACGTGGACTTTTATGAGGCCGAAGAAGCACCAATAGCGCCGCTGATTGACGGGCTTGAGTTTATAGAAAACAAAAAAGCCTGGGGATTTAAGTTCAGGTTCGGCTTTTTTGAGATAGGCGAACTGGACTTTAGGGTGATTAGATCGGCAATGATAACAGGAGAATTGACACCTACTACCAAAACATAAACAATGGAAACTTTAAAATTAACAACCGAAATTACTTTCAACGCGCCAAAAGCAGCAGTGTGGAACGGACTAACCGACCCCGAAATGGTGAAGCAATACTTCTTTGGTACCAACCAGGAGTCGGCCTGGATGGAGGGCAGCCCTATCGTTTGGAGCGGCGAATGGGAAGGTAAAGCTTACCAGGATAAGGGCACGATACTGGAAATTACGCCCGGCGAATATGTGAAATATACCTACTGGAGCAGCATGAGCGGCCTGGAAGATAAACCGGAAAATTACCAGACAGTCAGCTATCAACTTAATGAAAAAGATGGGGTTACCGCCCTAATTATAAACCAGGATAACATCAAAGACGAGGCGGCCAAAGAGCACTCTGATGGGAGTTGGCAGGCGATATTCGGCGGCTTGAAGAAGTTATTGGAGGAGGTATAAGAACGGCAATAGAGTAGGGCAGGGGCATAAATATATGTTGTTGCTTCCTCTTTTTTTGCCCTAAATAGCTATTGTATTTATACCATGTATTTTGTATCGGTAACGCGTTTAAGGGTAAGAAGCTATCGGTTTTTACGCTCTTTTTCCCGGCTGATAAAAGTTAGGTAAAGTTGATAAAAACCATAGAACGCTTTTTTAACGGTAAGGAATTGATGAAAAATCTTACCTTTTGTGCAACTACTGCGGACGAAAAGCCGAGCGTAAGCTCGTTCGGATATAAATAGACAGAAGGTGTTAGGTGGTTTTAGAATGGCTGTTTGTTAGTTAATTATAAACTGGTATAACAAATAGTAACTGCAAAATAAGCTATAACATAGTAGTATGCCCTCATTCGCTAAAATATAAATAGTTTATTAATATAAATCCTATAATAATCTGTTAATTAGTATAATTATAAACCTATATAACAATTAGTGGTAGTGTATCAGTTTGAAATCGGGCTATTTATACTTGATGCTTGACCGAAGAAGTACTAATTTTGCTTTGTCTTATAACTTATACGAATAATGGCAAAGAGAGATATTAACGAAACGGCGTTCTTTATACTGGAACAGGTAACAGGTGAGAACCCAATAGAGCATGTAAAGAATGAATCAGCGGTTGCGCTCGGGCGTTTAGGAGGCTTGAGAGGCGGTAAAGCGAGAGCGGACAAGTTAACCCCCGAACGGCGTAAAGAGATAGCCCAGAAGGCTGCAGCAAAGCGGTGGGGTAAAAAAGATTAGTAAAAAAGTGTTACATTTGATGGAACGAAATTAAAGACGCATATGAGCCCCGTAGATCGAAATTAGTACGGTTCGAAACGGAACAAAGTAGTGAGGGGATCATGTGGATTTTAAATCTTCAATCATTAATTCTATTTTATCTGATACTCTATTAATATCAGCAATTAATTTTTGATATTCTTTCTCTGAATACCAAAGTATCTTTACACTGTCTCTAAATTCCGCTAATCCAATAATATTTTCGTCAATTGTAGATGGCATTACCATTATATAATGGGCGAAATAAATTCTATGGTCGTTTAATCTTCTTATTTCATCAAAAAGCGCACTTTCTGGATATTTGTTGTTTTTGGATTTTTTAAACCCATTCTTTACCGACCTCTTATCTATAATCGATTTAAAAGATGCTCTCTTTGCCTCAAAAGTTAGCCTATCCAACAGCACATCTGACATTTCGTTTTGCATATTGCTATCTCCCAAAAAATAGGTAACGATAAACCTTTCAATCTTTTTTTCAAGACCGGAAAATTCATTTATGAGCAAACCTCTTAAATAGTGGCCATGGTTCAAATGATTGAATTGCAATTCAGTTATATCTAATTTTTTGCTCATATAGTTGTTTTGTGGTGACAAAATACAGGTTATTATATATATAACAACAACACATCGAACTATTTAATTTCAAAATGATTTTTATGCTTGACAAATGATATTAATCATTATGTTTGCAGTATGAATTCGTTACCAACAGAAAAGAGAGTACAGATAATCAATTGCCTTGTTCAGGGCGTTAGTTTACGGGGTACGTCTGAAATTACCGGAGCATCCGTAAATACTATCACCAAAGTATTAGTTGATACTGGCAAGGCATGCCAAATATTCCACGATGAAAATGTACACTCATTAAATACCACCCGTGTGGAGTGTGATGAGATATGGTCGTTTGTCGGGATGAAAGATAGAAAGGCTACAGCAGCGGACAAAGCGGACGGTATGGGTGATGCTTGGACTTGGACTGCCATAGATGCTGATAGTAAAATGATTGTTTCTTACTTGGTTGGTAACAGGGATGCAACATCAGCTAACGAATTCATGCTTGACCTAAAGAGCAGGTTAAACAACAGGGTACAATTAACAACAGATGGTTTAAAGGCGTATGTAGAGGCTGTAAGGAACTCTTTCGGTCGTAAGGTAGACTTTGCCCAGTTGGTGAAGATATACGCCTCTGACAACCCTAAAGGCGCAAGGAAGCACACGGAGAGCCGTTATAGCCCCTCACCACTTACTAAAACAGAAATTAAGTATGTTTCGGGCAATCCTGATAGCAAATTAGTTTCAACCTCTTATGTAGAGAGGCAGAATTTAACCATGCGTATGCACATGCGCAGGTTTACGAGGTTAACTAATGCATTCAGCAAGAAGTTAGAGAACCATTGTTATGCAATATCGTTGCACTTTGTTTATTACAACTTCTGTAAGATACATAAGACACTACGTGTTACTCCTGCAATGGAAGCGGGGATAATGAAAGATGTAATGAGCATTAAGGATATTGCCAACCTTGCAAGGATTGAAGCACCTAAAACAAGGGGAGCATATAAAAAGAAAGTAGCCTAAATAATTATAATTTGATTAGGTTTATAACCCACAAAAAACCTAATATCCAATGAACAAATTACCCTATACTTTTTCTAAGGTTATAATAACAAATCAATCCAATGGGCATAAAAATATCGCTTTTGTGATTGATAATATCATAAACGCATCAATGCTATATGCTGTAATTGGACAGTCACAAGATGCTTATATTGTATATCGACGGGTGAGCGATTATTATTTAGATGTGATAGTTACTTTCCATGATTTAGAACAATATATTGAGGTCAATTACACAGAAGTTGAAGTCCCTGATTTCGCTACTATTATAGATAACCAACTAATCACAACTATGTCATTGTGTTATCCTCTTGCTGAGGGACAGTTTGGTGTGTTAAATGAACCGATTCCTCTAAAATACCATAACGCTCAAAATAGCTAATAGGGGTGGTTATTATCGCTCCCTCTTTTAATGGCCATTGTTCTCTCGGTATGTCTGATTTAAGCAATGATTCTTCGCTGAATAAATACTCTGTCTTTTCCATAATACTATTTTATTTAATCCCCCAAATCCCATTACCACAAGTTATAACGGTAATTAAACTACCTTTATATTTCAAACTGATACACTACCCAATTAGTAATACAGCAAAGTGGACTTTAAAACAGTAGAATCACCCATGTTTTACGTAGCAGGCATCTCCGTGCGTACCATCAACCAGGAAGGCCGGGCGGATAAAGATATCGGCAGCCTTTGGCAGCGCTTCACCCAGGAGAACCTGGCCGACAAATTGGAAGACAAGGAAGGCAACGAACTCTATTGTGTATACACCGATTATGAATCGGATCATACCGATTACTACACCGCAATCCTTGGTTGTAAAGTAAGTTCTATTGAATACCTGCCCGAGGGTTTTACCGGCAAAGCTATCGCGCCGGGTAAGTACGATGTTTACACGCCAGTGGGAAAATTTCCGGCAAACATCGCGGCCACTTGGCAGCATATTTGGGCCACTGCCGAAGGCCGGGTCTACACTGCCGACTTTGATGTTTACGATGTTGCCGGCAAAAGTTTTGAGGACATTGAATCGAAGGTTTACGTAGCCGTAGATTAAACGAATTTCGGGAGCGGGTTATTTCTCGCTCCCGTCGTAATTATAATCTGCAAGCGTCCAGTCTATCATCACTTGTTGTACCCAATCAATGAAGCTGTTGTTGCAAACTTCTACATTGCTTAACGATAGGTAGGTAACACTGTGCTCCCAAAAAACTACCGGGCAAAGGCCATTTGTTATTTTAGAAAGATCGAGGCAATAGTATTTGCCGGTGCCATCCGGCGAAAAAGGCAGGAAATGGGCGGGCATGGGGTTGCCGGCCCCGAAGTGTTCAAAATGATAAATCTTGTTTAACGACGATTCTTTCAATTCATCATCAAGTCCATAAACCTCGGTTCCCATTAATGATATGCCGTTGTGCAGGGTGAGGATATATTTAAAGTCGAGCGGCAAATTAAAACCGATCCCCTTCTCGAACAGCCGGATACTGTCGTCGTTTATATTGCTCCCCAGGTCCAGCATTTCACTGTCGAATTTGGATAGCTGATCCAGTAGCCGGTCGCATTGCGGGTAAATTGCTTTGTTGTCCATCATAGCCAAAGTAAAATTTTAATTACGTTGTTTAAAGGTTAATTTTTTGGGGCGAAAAATGTTTTGGTTTAGGTACATTTGAAAAAGCACTGATCGTAAACCAAATTATTTTCCCATGTTCCGGAAGTTGCATCTCGTATGGCTTTTGATAGCCGGTTGCATTTTATATTGCCTGCACGCCTGCAACTCCGCAGGGCAGCAGATGGAAGAGGAGCAGATCCCCGATACGGTGAGCTACAATTTTAACATCCGCCCTATACTTTCTGATAAGTGTTTTAAGTGCCATGGCCCCGATGCCGGACACCGGGAAGCCGACTTACGGCTGGACATCCCGGAGATTGCATACAGCGCTTTAAAAGATAACCCCGAAGCACACGCGCTTGTCCCCGGCGACCCCTCCCTGTCGGAAGTTTACCGCCGCATTTCTACCAAAGACACCGCCGAGCAAATGCCGCCCGCATCATCTAACCTAAAAAAGCTTAGCCCATTTGAAGTAGACCTGGTAAAAAAATGGATAAAGCAAGGCGCTAAATACGAGAAGCACTGGGCCTTTGTAGCGCCGCACGCTGCAGCTATCCCGCAGGTAAAAAATACCGCATGGATAAAAAATCCTATTGATAATTTTGTACTGCAAAAAATGGAGCAAAAGGGTTTCGAGCCCAACCCGGAAGCTGATAGAGAACGCCTGCTGAAAAGGTTGGCGCTGGATCTTACCGGTTTGCCGCCAACCCTCAAAATAATGGATAGCTTTTTGGCCGATAAAAACCCGGACGCTTATCAAAAAGTGGTGGATGAATTAATGGCAAGCCCGCAGTATGGCGAGAAAATGGCACTGCATTGGCTGGATGTTTCGCGCTATGCCGATTCGCACGGTTACCAGGATGATAATTACCGCAGCCAGTGGCCATGGCGCGATTGGGTGATCCATGCTTTTAACGAGAACCTGCCCTACGATAAATTCATCACCTGGCAGCTCGCCGGTGACCAGATGCCTAACGCCACCAAAGAACAGATATTGGCAACGGCATTTAACCGCAACCATAAAATTACCGAAGAGGGGGGCGTAATAGATGAAGAGTACCGGGTAAGCTACGTTACCGACCGTACAAACACTTTCGGCAAGGCCATGCTTGGTGTAACGCTGGAATGCGCCCACTGCCACGACCATAAGTACGACCCATTCTCGCAAAAAGAATACTACGAGGTATTCGCTTTTTTCAACAGCGTGAAAGAAGTGGGGCTGCAATCTACCGTCGGCGGCCCAGAAACTTATGCCAAGCGGCCCATGATGCAGATCAGCAACGACGATGTGAAAAAGGTGCTGAAATTCATTAATAAGCAAGATACTGATAAGCTTATCGTATCCATTATGGCTGATAGCGATAAGGTGCGCCCCACCTACATTTTAAAACGTGGTAATTATGATACCCATGGCGATGAAGTTAGCGCGGGTACGCCAAAATCAATCCTGCCGTTTACAGGGAACTATCCAAAGAACAGGCTGGGCCTGTCGGAGTGGCTCTTCAATAAAAACAACCCGCTTACGGCAAGGGTTTTTGTGAACCAGGTTTGGCAGGAATTTTTTGGCAGGGGCATTGTAAAGAGCTCCGGCGATTTTGGTATGCAGGGTGATCTGCCTTCTCACCCCGAGCTACTGGACTGGCTTTCGGTTGATTTTAGGGATCATGGCTGGGATATGAAAAGGCTGGTGAAGCTGGTGGTAATGTCGGCTACCTACAGGCAGTCGGCAGTGGTTAGTCCGGACAAGTTGAGAACCGATCCTGATAATATTTTATTTGCGCGCGGCCCGCGTAACCGCTTACCGGCGGAGTTTGTGCGCGACCTGGTTTTAGCCAGCAGCGGCTTGCTGAACCACAAAATTGGCGGCCCAAGCGTAAATCCTTACCAGCCGCCCGGCCTTTGGGAGAATGCCACATCGGGCAGGGGACAACTGGCTACCTATAAACAGGTACACGGCCCCGACTTGTACCGCAGGGGAATGTACACCCTTATTAAACGCACCGTTCCGCCGGCATCGCTGGCAATTTTTGATGCCAGTAATCGCGACCAGTGCGAAGTAAAACGCTTGCGCACCAATACACCGCTGCAAGCGCTGGTGATGCTGAACGACCCCACCGTGCTGGAATCGGCAAGGGTGTTATCAGCTAAGTTATTGCAGGATAAGAGTCAATCGAAAGATAAAATCATCAAGGCCTTCCGCCTCATCATGTGCAGGCATCCGCAGGAAAAAGAACTGGCGATATTAACGGCTTACTACAATGACGAGCTAAAGAGCATGACAAAGGCCGACGCGGAAAAGCTGCTGAAAGTAGGTGAATACCCCGTGCCGGCCAATGCAGATAAAGTGAAACTGGCGGCAATGATGAAAGTAGTTGACGCGATGTACAATTTAGAAGAGGCGATAACAAAAACCTGATATGGAAAAAGACTTTTTAGAAAGCAGGCTAAATATCAACCGTCGCAGGTTCCTTTCGAGGCTGAGCCTGGGCATTGGCAGCGTTGCGTTGGGTTCGCTGTTGATCCCCGATCTGTTCAGTGGGAAGGGCGATGAAGCGGAAGCCGATTTTATTGCCGGCATCCCCAACTTTGCGCCAAAGGCCAAGCGGGTGATCTACCTGTTCCAGGATGGCGCGCCCTCGCAACTGGAGTCCTTCGATTACAAACCCAAGCTGCGCCAAATGATGGGGCAGGAGCTGCCGCCATCGGTACGTGGTGACCAGATATTGACGGGGATGACCGCCAAGCAAGCCTCGTTCCCCCTGGTTGGTTCTTTTTACGATTTTAAGCAATACGGCGAGTCGCGCGCCTGGATCAGCGACCTGTTTCCCCATATCGGCAAGATAGCGGATGATATCTGCATTATCCGCAGCATGAACACAGACGCTATAAACCACGATCCTGCGCTTACTTTCTTTCAAACAGGGGCACAGCAGGGTAACCGCCCCAGTATGGGCTCCTGGGTGAGCTATGGCCTCGGGAGCGAGAATAAAAACCTACCGGCTTTTACCGTGCTGCTTTCCAAAGGCAAAGGCAACGGGCAGGGCGTATACTCCAAACTTTGGAGCAATGGCTTTTTAGATTCTATCCACCAGGGGGTGCAGTTCAGCAGCGGGGAGGACCCTATCCTGTACCTGAACGATCCGGAAGGCTTGAACCGCCACGAGCGGCGCAAGATGCTGGATAACCTGGCAGCGCTGAACGATATTAACTATAAACAATTTGGCGACCCGGAGATAAACACCAAGATACAGCAATACGAGATGGCCTACCGTATGCAAACCGCGGTACCCGAGATAATGGATGTATCGAAGGAATCGGACGATATTGTAAAAATGTATGGTCCCGAATGTTTGATACCGGGTACCTACGCGGCCAATTGTTTATTGGCGAGGAAGCTGTCTGAAAACGGCGTTCGCTTTGTGCAGCTTTACCACCAGGGCTGGGATCAGCATAATAACCTGCCGCAGGAAATGGCGGGGCAGGCCAAGGATGTTGACCAGGCCTCGGCCGCATTGGTTACCGATTTAAAGCAACGCGGATTGCTGGATGAAACACTGGTGATCTGGGGTGGTGAGTTCGGTAGAACGAATTACAGCCAGGGCAAACTGGATGTGGCCAATTACGGCCGCGACCACCACCCCCGCTGCTTCAGCGTTTGGATGGCAGGAGGTGGGATTAAGCCCGGTATGGTTTACGGCGAATCGGACGAGTTTGGGTATAACATTGTGAAAGACCCGGTGCACGTACACGATTTCCACGCTACCATCCTTAACCAATTAGGCATCGACCACAAAAAATTAACCTTTAAAAGCCAGGGCCGCCGCTACAGGCTAACAGATGTGGCAGGCAATGTGGTGAAGGGGATAATAACGTAAGATGCCCCTATAAATCTCCCCCTGAAGGGGGAGACTTGAAAAAAATAGTTCAACAATCGTGTTAATCCATAAATCCTAAAATCGTGTCAATGGAAAGAAGACAATTTATAAAGAACACATCAGTCCTCTCCGCAGGTATTTTTATTACAAAAGATATGTTAGCCAAAAATGATGGACCTATCTATGGCCATGGCAATATGCGCTACCGTTTGGATAAGGAATGGAGCAAGGCCGATTCGCAGAAGAACCCCGTGAACGATTGCCACGAGATGGTACAGGATAGCAAGGGCCGCATTTTGCTGCTGACGAACGAGACAAAGAACAATGTGCTCATTTATAACAAATCGGGCAAGTTACTGAGCACCTGGGGCCACGATTTCCCGGGCGCGCACGGGCTTACCTTGTTCAACGAGAACGGTATCGAGGTACTGTTCATCACCGATACCGTAAAACACCAGGTTTACAAAACAACGATGGATGGTAAATTATTGATGACCATTAATGTTCCACTGGAAACCGGTGTGTACAAAAAAGCAGAAGAGTTTGTCCCAACAGAAACAACTATCGACAGCAATGGCGATATTTTTATTGCCGACGGCTACGGTGCGCAATACATCACCCATTACGATAAGGACGGCAAGCTAAGAGGCTTTTTCGGTGGGAAAGGCGAAGGCGACGAGCATTTGGATAATGCCCACGGTATTGTGATTGACCGGCGCTACAGCACTCCAACATTGTTGATAACCGACCGCACCCGTAATTGCTTCAAACGTTTTAGTATGGATGGCCAGCTCCAGGAAGTTATTAAACTGCCCGGTGCCTGCGTATGCCGCCCGGTTATTAAAGGCGATCATTTATACGCCGCTGTGCTGCGCTCGCCCGATCTGGGTAAGGAAAACTCCGGCTTTACTACTATTCTGGATAAAAACAACAAGGTGGTATCTAACCTCGGTGGCACCGAACCGGTTTATGTAGATGGCGTACTGCAACCCATGTCCCAGGCCGATAAGATATTTTTGAACCCGCATGATGTATGCGTAGATAACGACGAAAACCTGTATGTGGCGCAATGGGCATCGGGCAAGGTTTACCCTTATAAATTTACACGCGTTTAAACCCTTGCAGCACCACGTTTAATATATGAAGAGCAGCCATAAAGGTTTTGCGGACGGGGCGCTTTTCGCGCTGAATGTTTTTATTTTAGTCTTATTACTTGCAGGCGATAGCCTGGTGGTGCCGCAATGGTTGCAACCGGCGGGCAGGCTGCACCCGCTTGTGCTGCATTTTCCCATAGTGATACTGATGCTGGCCATGCTGATGGAGTATTTCCGCTTCCGGCCGGAGTTTATCGACGAAAAACTGTATCAATCTTTTACCAACTATTTGCTGGTGCTGGGGGCTTTGTTTGCTTCGATCACGGTAATTATGGGGCTGTTGCTTTCGCATGAAGCCGGCTACGAGGGGAGCAATCTGCAATGGCATAAATGGTTTGGGGTAGGGGTGGCCTTTGTAGGCTATGGTGTTTACCTCATACGCAACCGCGAACGTTACACGGCTACCATCGCTAAAACCGGCGCCTTGGTTACTGTTTTTTGCCTGATCATGGCCGGGCATTTCGGCGGGAATATTACCCATGGGGAAGATTTTGTTTTTGGGCCGGTGATGGATAAGGATAAAAAACAGGTGCCCATTAACGAGGCGCTGGTTTACCAGGATGTGATCGCGCCCATCTTCGAGGCAAAATGTCAGAGCTGCCATAACGCAGCCAAAACCAAAGGCGGCCTAAAACTTACCGACGAGGAATCTATTCTGAAAGGCGGCAAAAAAGGAAAATTGTTTGTGGCCGGCAATCCGCAAATAAGCCTGTTGCTCCAACGCATCCACCTCCCCGAAGCCGAAAAGAAACACATGCCGCCCATAGGAAAACCGCAACTCACCGATGAGGAAAAACTACTTCTTTATTTTTGGGTAAAGAACAACGCCGATTTCAAGAAGAAAGTTATCGATCTCCCTGCTACTGATTCCCTGAGGGTGATCGCTTCTTCGTTTTTAAAACCTGCGGAAAGTACGGAAGAAGCTTACGCTTTTTCTGCCGCCAGCGAAAATGATATCAAAAAACTAAACAACAACTACCGCGTGGTTTACCCACTGGCTGCCGAATCGCCTGCTTTGGCGGTAAACATCTACAATAAAAGCACTTTTAACGTAAAGGCTTTGGAAGAACTTAGCCCTATTAGCAAACAAGTGGTATCGCTCGACCTGAATAAAATGCCCGTAAAAGATGCCGACCTGAAAGCCGTTGCCAAACTGGAGAACCTGCGCCGGCTGGTGCTCAACTTTAGCGATGTAACCGGGAAAGGGCTGAAAGAGCTGAGCGGATTAAAAAACCTTCACAGCCTTTCTTTGGCAGGAGTGAAGCTAACCCTTGCCGATATCAAACAATTATCCGCTATAAAAAGCCTTACCGAACTGGCCGTTTGGGACACAGGCCTGAAGCCTGACGATTTTAAATCGTTACAAGCTGGCAATAAACAGCTAAAAGTATTAACCGGGTTTAAAGATGATGGCAAGCCGGTTAAGCTGACTAACCCAGAGTTGAAAAATACGGCGGTGATATTCAGCGAGAGCTATCCGCTACAACTTGCTAATCCCATCAAAGGAGTTGAGATCCGCTACACCACAGATAATAGCGCGCCGGATAGCGTCCGTTCCCAATTGTACAAGCGCGTTACGGTTATTACCCAAAGTACGGTTATAAAAGCGCGCGCGTTTAAAACCGGGTGGTTAGGCAGCGATGAGGTGCAGTTCAACGTTTACAAATGCCGCTACACGCCGGATAGCGTGATGTTTATCACCCGCCCGGATGATAAGTATAAAGGCGATGGCGCAAAAACCATTATTGATAAGGACCTTGGCGGCACTGGTTTCGGTAATGGGAAGTGGCTGGCCTCGCAAAAGGATTTAGAGATGATGATGTGGTTTAATAAACCTATCGAAATGCATTCCTTAGAACTAAACACCATGCGCAATATAGGTTCGCAGATCTTTTTAGCGGCCAGCATAGAAGTATGGGGCGGGGCAGATAAAGATCACCTGAAACTGCTAAGCATCCTAAAAACCGCCACGCCACTTAAAGCAGATGCATTCGGTTTAGTGCCGTTAAGCTGTAAGCTTAAAACGCCGCAGAAGGTGGCTTGCATTAAACTAATTGCCAAACCAATTAAAGTAGTCCCCGATTGGCATTCAGCCAAAGGAAAACCGGGCTGGGTGTTTATGGATGAGTTGTTTATAAATTGATGAAATAATAAGTATAAAAAAGCGGTGGCTTGTGCGATTCCCCTCTTGAGAGGGGTGGAGGGGTGTGTTTCTTAGGTTGCAAAGTGACGAACACACCCCGCCACCACACATGCCGGCACTCGCCCCTCTCAAGAGGGGAATTAAAAAAAAATTCGCAGCAACTATCTCACAAAGCTCATCCGCTGCCCGTAGGTGCCTTCTGCCACTTTTCCGCCCTCGTAAACAACATTGCCGCAAACAATGGTATGTGTTACACTCGAACCGAATTGCTGCCCCTCAAACGGCGACCAGCTGCATTTATATAAAATATTGCTTTTGTTCACGTTCCATACCTGGTTCAGGTCAACGAGAACCAGATCCGCCCAATAGCCTTCGCGGATGAATCCACGTTTTTCTATCTGGAAACATTTGGCAACATTGTGCGCCATTTTTTCGGCAATTTGCTCCAGTGTTATTTTGCCTTGTTTGTAAAGTTCTAGCATAGCCACTAACGCGTGTTGCACTAAGGGGCCACCGCTTGGTGCTTGCAGATAGGCCTGGGCTTTTTCTTCGCTGGTATGCGGGGCGTGGTCAGTGGCAATTACATCTATGCGGCCATCCAGTACGGCGGCTAAGATTCCGTCGCGGTCCTCCGCCGTTTTAACGGCTGGGTTCCATTTAATGAGGTTGCCTTTTGTTTCGTAATCGGCATCGCTAAACCATAAATGATGGATGCAGGCCTCGACGGTTATGCGTTTCTCTTCCAGTGGGATCTCATTACTGAATAAATGCGTTTCCTTCTCCGTAGAGATATGCAAAATATGCAGACGGGTATTGTGTTTCTTGGCCAGTTCTACTGCCATGCTGGATGACAGGTAACAGGCCTCCGCGCTCCTTATCTTGGGGTGAAGTTTTATCGGGATATTCTCGCCAAGTAATTGCTTATAATGTTCCAGGTTGCTTTTGATGGTTGCCTCATCTTCGCAATGCGTAGCGATGAGCATAGGGGAGTTGGCGAACAGGTTCTCCAGCGTGGTAGGATTATCCACCAACATATTGCCGGTTGATGAACCCATGAACACTTTTATGCCGCATACGTTTTTGGTATCGGTACGCAGCACCTCCTCCAAATTATCATTGCTGGCACCCATATAAAACGAGTAATTGGCCGGCGAGTTTTGCCCCGCTATGGCATACTTATCTTCCAGTAATTCGCGGGTAAGCGTATTGGGTACGGTGTTGGGCATCTCCATAAAAGAAGTGATGCCGCCTGCTACCGCCGCGCGCGATTCAGTATAAATATTACCCTTATGCGTTAGTCCAGGTTCGCGGAAATGCACCTGGTCATCTATACAGCCAGGGAAAAGGTGAAGCCCTTCGGCGTTGATCTCTCTGTCGGCTGTTGCATTGATGGTGCTATCGATACGGTCGATGCGGCCGTCTTTCACAAGTAGATCGGCAACAAATTGTTTGCCTTCGTTAACAATGGTGACTGCTTTAATGAGGATAGTTGACATAGAGGCAAAGATAGAGGGATAGAGTCAAGAATCAAGAGACAAGAATTAAGATAGAAGTGTTAGTATTCCTTCGTCTTAGCTCTTGATTCTAACGTCTTGTCTCTTGATTCTAATTCTTCCCTCCCCAATAATAATTCAAACCTAAGCTAAAGTTGTTATTCAGCGACAGGTTTAATGTTGTGCCATTGGTTTGGTAGTTGTAGTTATAGTTGAGGTTGCCGAAGCCCATATTGATACGCAGTTTTTTTTGTTGGGAAGAAAACCACATTAGGGCCGCCGCCGACATTGAGTGAGCCTACCAAAAAATTGTTCAGCACATGATTGCTGCTGATGCCCATTTGAGGGTAAATGCCAAACTTGTCGCACAGCATCCAGTAGTAGTAGCGCAGGTTAATTGCCAGACCAATGATATCTGTGTGGTACTTATGTACATAAGTGTAGTTGTTTAAAGGGTTGGTGGCCGAGTAGTAATAGCTGGTTTCGGTGCCCGATAAACGCGAATAACCGGGCTGGATGCCTATAGTCCATTTATTGCCTAAAAAGAAGCCAAACTCCGCGTTAGCCAACGGTTAAGTTGAAACCCGAGAATTGGCTTTAGCCGAAAATTGCCAACCCTGAAATTTAAAAGCGATTTCCCGGGTGTTTTCTTCCTTCATTCCTCCTCTAAAACAAAAACCTTATCTTTGCCACCATGGGCATACCCTTTGAAGATTTTAAATTTAACCGGCAGATATTGAATGCTATCGCCGATGCCGGTTATACCGAAGCTACGCCGATACAGGAAAAGGCTATCCCGCCGATAATGAACGGGCAGGATGTAATGGGCATTGCACAAACAGGTACGGGCAAAACCGCCGCTTACGTGTTGCCGATATTAATGAAGCTGAAATACGCGCAGGGCGATAGTCCGCGCGCGCTCATTGTTTCGCCAACGAGAGAGTTGGCCATGCAGATAGAAGAGAACATTAAAGCCTTCGCGGCAAATACCGATCTGCGGGTTGTGGTGCTTTACGGCGGCCTCGGCCCAAAAACACAGATAGAGCAGATA
This sequence comes from Mucilaginibacter gilvus, assembly GCF_004054195.1. Lineage (GTDB taxonomy): Bacteria > Bacteroidota > Bacteroidia > Sphingobacteriales > Sphingobacteriaceae > Mucilaginibacter > Mucilaginibacter gilvus. Next base: position 438,910 of record NZ_SBIW01000003.1, read on the forward strand.
AACAAAGGCGTTGATATTATTGTAACCACACCGGGGCGTTTGCTGGATATTTATTTAGCAGGCCACATTGTTACCAAAACCTTGCAGGTGCTGGTGCTTGATGAAGCCGATAAGATGATGGATATGGGCTTTATGCCGCAGATAAACCGCATTTTAGAGGTAGTACCGGTTAAACGCCAAAACCTGCTGTTCTCGGCAACTATGTCGGAGAAGATCCAGGAGTTGTCGCATAACTTTTTGGAATTTCCTACCGTGATAGAGGTAACCCCGCAGGCAACTACGGCCGAAACGGTTACCCAGCAGTTATACCACGTACCAAACAACAAAACCAAGATCAACCTGCTGAAGGCCCTGATGGATAAAGAAGGCGACATCAAAAAACTGATGGTGTTTTGTAAAACCAGGGTTGCTGCGGAGGATGTATACAAATTCCTGCTACGTAAATACGGAGAGGATGGCGTTAAAGTACTGCATGCCAATAAAGGGCAAAATACCCGCATCAACTCTATCAATTCGTTTAAAAACGACTTGGTGAAGATATTGGTAGCTACAGATGTGGCATCGCGCGGTATTGATGTAAGCGATGTAAGCCACGTAATAAACTATGATGTGCCGGTGGTGATAGAAGATTATGTACACCGTATTGGCCGTACCGGCAGGGCATACAACTCGGGTGTGGCTATCACATTCGCGGTGCCTTCTGAGGAGTACTATGTAAATAAGATCCAAAAGCTCATCAGGCAAACCATCCCGGTTTATAATATCCCGGAGGGCGTATTTATAGAGGAAACCCCGTACGAGGAACGCCAGGAGCAGGCCAAAGAGATAGATCTGCAAAAACGCAAAGAAGATCCCGACTTTAAAGGTGCTTTCCACGAGAAGAAATCATTGGCGCAGATCAAAAAATTTGAAGCTGCCAAAGCAAAAAAACAACCTAATCACCCAACCAACAAGAAACCCATAAAAAAATATGGAAGCCAAAATAGATCCGGCAAAAAACGCTGATCAACCACGTAAATTTAGGGTAAGCCCGTTAAATTTTGCCACCGCAGGTTTTTTTATACTGGCTGCTTACATTTTTATAAACGGCGCTAAAATTACAGGCACCCCTTACGAACATTGGAGCGGTACCATCACCTGGATATTTATACTGTTTGGCATCGTTGTGTCATTGCTGGATATAATTTTCCGTAATTTCTTTGCCGAAACCAAAAAACTATGGATTGTAGAGCTAAGCTTTATAACTTTGGTGGCGATCATATTTTTAATTGTTAAATAGAACTGATGAAGACTGCTGAAATAAAGCTGACTGTACAACTCGACGATAATAACATCCCTGAAAAAATTCTTTGGGAATCAACCGATTCAAAAAATAAAGAGGCCTTGCCTGTACAGGCGTTTATGCTTTCCTTATGGGATCAGAGCTACCAAAATACCCTGAAAATAGACCTTTGGACAAAAGATATGCCGGTTGATGAGATGAAACGTTTCTTTTACGAAACCCTGCAAACCATGGGCGATACCTTCTTACGTGCCACCGGTGAGAAAAACATGGTAGAAGACCTGCGCGATTACTGCGCCCACTTTGCCGATAAAATGGATATCAAAAAATAACGTAATGCGCCTGCCCTCACTCTTATCACTTATCGGTTTTATAGTACTTATTGCCGCTACGTATTGCCCCATGCTAAGTGCCTTTGGCCTCGTTACCATGGATGTTTACAAAATGAACCAACCCTTCGGCTTGTTGCTCTTGCTGGTAGGCACCATAGGCATATTGTGCACGTTTTTTAACCAAAACAAGGTAACAAGGTTTACCGCTTTTATGTCTTTGGCGCTGGTAGCCTTGCTTTTGCTGGCGGCGTTTCTAAAGGTTACAACCACTTTTAGCTTTATCCCCTTCAAGAGTATCAATGCCTTCCTCACCAGTAAGATCAAATTTAAATGGGGGTGGTATGTATTGTTTGCCGGCCCGTTGCTGGCGGTACTGGGTGCCTTGTTTCCTAAAAGGATGCTTAATGTGCCGGCTAAGTCATCTGCTGCTACGGTATAATTACTCCGAATGGGTTTAAAGGTTGTTTTCGTTGCAATATATTTAGTTACGAATAAATTTTTAAACATATTTGTAGCACATTAAACCACATTTTACTAAATGTTAAAGCTTTCCTTTCGCAACCAGGTATTAGCAGGCTTTGTTGTTTCCATTGTATTGGTATTATTTATTGGCATACTTTCTTTTAACAGCATTAAACAGTTAGAGGACGATACCGTTTGGGTAAACCATACCCAAAATGTAATAAAAACCACCAATAATTTACTGCAAAATTTAATAGATGGCGAGACTGGGATGCGCGGTTACGGTGCCACCGCCAATAAGGCTTTTTTAGACCCCTATAACGTTGCCGTACCCCGCATTAACGAGAATTTAAGTCAACTTGGCGACCTTATTTCCGATAATCCGTTACAAGTAAAACGTATTGATTCGCTTAAAGAACTTGTGGCACGCCAAATGGCCGTTTTAAAACTAAACATTGATACCCGCGAAGCCAAAGGGCTTGACTATATGGTTGCCCGCCACATGTTTTTGGCTGGCAAAGGCAATATGGATAGTATCCGCGATCTTAAAAACCGCGTAATAGAAACCGAAAACAGCCTGCTTGTACAGCGTAAAGTAGCTTCAGATAAGGCATCCAACGAAGCCATATGGGTTATTGTCATTGGTTCAACCGTTTTCCTGCTAATTATCTTCATCATGTTCTTCTACATTCAGGGAACATTTGCAAGGCAGAAAAAGATAGAGGATGAAGTGAAAATTGCCAATATTCAACTGGAAAAGGTACTGGCAGAGAATGAGGCCAAAAGCTGGCTGCTTATAGGTACCGGTACCCTGAACGATAAAATGCAGGGCCAGCAAAGCGAAAAAGAACTAACAGAAAATATACTGGCCGAAGTTGGTAAATACGCCGGCGCGCTAACAGGCACCATGTACTTGTTTAACGAGGCCGAGGAGCGGTTAGACCTGTATGCATCTTACGCCTACAACGACCCCGCATCGTTAAAAAAATCTATCCGCATCTCGGAGGGCTGGATAGGGCAGGCAGCAAAAGACGAACGCGCCGCGGTAGTAAAAGGTAAACTGAATGATAAGCTGGAACTGGGCTCATCTATCGTAAGCGAAGAGATTATAGAAACCTTCATCGTCCCTTTCTTCTTCGATAAAAAATTGAAGGGTGTAATGGAGATAGGTTTCCGCGGCGAACTGCGCGAACAGGTGAAAGATTATATCCTTTTGGTGGCAAATGATATTGGCATATCGGTAAACACCGCCCAGGCGCGTACCATTATGCACGATCTGTTTGAGGAAACTCAACAGCAGGCAGAAGAACTGGAAGCACAGCAGGAAGAAATGCGCGTTACCAACGAAGAGTTGATGAACAAAACAGAAATGTTGCAGGCATCAGAAGAAGAGTTGCGCGTACAACAGGAAGAGTTGCGCACCATTAACGCCGAACTGGAAGAAAAGGCCAGTTTGCTGGAAGAAAAGAATCAGGCCATTGAAGAAGCCCGCCAAAGCGTCACTCAAAAAGCCAACGAGCTGGAGATCACCGGTAAATATAAATCGGAGTTTTTGGCCAATATGAGCCACGAACTGCGCACCCCGTTAAACAGTATTTTGGTACTGGCGCGCATTCTTAAAGACAACAAACCGCTAAACCTGAGCGAAGATCAGATTAAATACGCCAGCGTAATTTTTAACGCCGGTAACGATCTGCTGACGCTGATAAACGACATTCTCGACCTTTCTAAAATAGAATCGGGTAAGCTGGAGATGCAGAACGAGGATATCCGGGTATCCGAAATTCTGGGCGATGTGCAATCGCTGTTTGCCGAAATGGCGATGAATAAGAATATCACCTTTAAAACCCATGTGCTGGATGTGCCCGCTACTTTCTTTACCGATAAGCAAAGGGTGGAGCAGGTTATTAAAAACCTGTTATCAAACGCGTTTAAATTTACACAGGATGGCGGTTCCATTTCGGTTACGGCAAAGCCGGGTGTATTAACCAAAACCATCAGTTTCAGCATAAAAGATTCGGGCATTGGTATCCCCGCCGATAAGCAGAAGATAATATTCGAGGCGTTTCAGCAGGCCGATGGCTCTACCAGCCGTAAATATGGCGGTACCGGATTAGGCTTATCCATTAGCCGCGAACTGGCAAGCCTGCTTGGCGGGCACATTACCCTTACCAGCGAGCCGGGCGAAGGCAGCGAGTTTACACTTACCCTGCCATTGGAGGCCCAACGTGTTGAGGAAGAAACCCTGCCAACGGTTGAAACCTTTAAACCGGCCGCCAGTTTCCTGAGTACCATCGCTAAAAAACCGGAGAGCGGCCGCGAACCAACCGTAGTAATTGTAGAGGACGATAAAAATTTCGCCAATATTTTGCAGGATTACGCCAAAGACCATGGCTACAAAGCTATTATGGTGCACGAAGGCACAGGCGCTTTTGAAATAATAAAAGAAAAGCAGCCGGACGCGGTTATTCTGGATATTATGCTACCCGGTAAAGATGGCTGGCAGATATTGAAGGAACTGAAGAACGACCCGGAAACCCTGGGTATCCCGGTACACCTTATGTCGGCAGGCGAGGCGGCGGCAAACCGTGTGCGTAAAGAAGGAGCTATCAGCTTCCTTAAAAAGCCGGTGGATACCGAAACGCTTGATAAACTGTTTACCGATATTATGGTGAACAGCGGTACCCGCTTTAAGCAGATACTGTTGGTAGAAGACCATAAGGCCCAAAGCCAGGCCCTGAAAGACCTGATGCAAAGCCAGGGCATCACCGTTGACCAGGCGTATGATGGCGAGTCGGCTTTCCGGATGCTGCATGAGAACGAATACCAGTGCGTGATACTTGATCTGAACCTGCCGGATATCTCCGGGCTCGACCTTTTAGATAAAATAAAAGAGGTGGATAAGTTTGCCGCGCTGCCGGTGATCATTAACACCGCTATGGAATTGGATAAAACATCTGTAAACAGGCTGATGCATTATGCCAACGCCATGGTGGTTAAAACCAATAAATCATCAGACAGACTAATAGACGAGGTGAACCTCTTCCTGAACAAAATAAGCGAATCAACCGGCACGCCGCATGCATCTGCCCCTATATCGCCCAAAAAATCGATAACAGCAAATAAAGATAGCCTCAAGGGCAAAAAGGTGTTGGTGGTAGATGACGATATGCGTAATATTTTCGCCCTTAGCAGCGCATTGGAAAGTTACGATCTGACCGTTGTGATAGCCAATGACGGTGAAGAGGCGATAGCGAAGCTGGAAGAGATAACAGATATTGATATTGTGCTGATGGATATCATGATGCCAAAAATGGATGGCTACGAGGCTACCAGGTATATCCGCAAGCAAAACAAATGGGCCAAATTACCTGTTATTGCGTTAACCGCAAAAGCAATGAAGGACGACCGCGAAAAATGCATAGCTGCAGGGGCTAATGATTATATCACAAAGCCGGTAGATATGGACAGACTCATTTCATTGATGCAATTGTGGCTGGATAGCTGATATGAAAGAAGTTTTAGATAAGGATAGTAATTTAACAACCCCGCAATTAACCGAACTGATAGATCTTGTGAAAAAGATCCACGGATTCGATTTTGGTGATTACACCAAAGCTTCGCTAAAAAGGAGGCTGGCGCGGATCATGATGCTTAAAAAACTTTCCTTTTACGATCTGAAACATATCCTGGTGAACGACCAGGCCTTCTTCCAGGAATTTTTGGAAGAGATTACGGTTAACGTAACCGAGATGTTTCGCGATCCGTCCTTTTATAAAGCCTTAAACGCGCAGGTTATCCCTTACCTTTCTACCTATCAGTATACCAAGATCTGGTGCGCGGGTTGCTCATCGGGCGAAGAGGTTTACTCGCTGGCAATCCTGTTGAAAGAGGAGGGCTTGGGCAAAAAATCGTTCATTTACGGTACCGATATCAATACTGAAGTTTTAAAAGAAGCGCGCAAAGGCATTTACAGTTTACGCAAAATAAAAAGCTACGCAGAGAACTACCTCTTCACAGGCTTGCCCGGTTCTATAACCGACCATTTTACCATTATGTACGATGCCGCTGCTATTCACAGCGAATTGAAACAAAATACGCTATTCTCCGTACACAACCTTATTTCTGATACGATATTCAATGAATTTCAGATGATAAGTTGCCGCAATGTTTTTATTTATTTTGAAACAGAATTGCAGGAACGCATCCTCGACCTTTTTTACAAAAGTCTCTGTCCGTTAGGTTACCTTTGTTTAGGCAACAAGGAAACCATCCGCAGTGATAACTTTCGTAAGAAGTTTAAGGTGATCAATCAAAAGGAAAATATATACCAAAAAATTGGCTCTTGATAACCAACTGATCCGGCGATTTAACAAATCGAAAATGCTGCTTTTGGGCGGCTCGGCGGGTTCTTTTAAATTGTTGTTTAGGCTGGTAAAATTATTACCACACGATTTTAACAAGACAGTTATTATCATTATTCACAGAAAAAAGAACTTTTTTAGCGAAATTGAAAAACTGTTCGCCGAAAACAGCCGTATGTTACTCAGGGAAATTAGTGATAAAGACCCTATAGAAAGCAACGCTATTTATATAGCACCGGCGAACTATCATACCCTGCTGGAAAAAAAAGGATATTTTAGTTTGGATGTATCAGAAGCAATATGGTATTCAAAGCCATCGATAGATGTAACCTTTGAGAGCGCTGCCGATGTTTTTGGCAAAAGCTGTACAGCTATATTGTTTTCGGGAGCAAACCAGGATGGGGCAGAGGGTTTGTTAAAGCTGCGTCAAAGCGGGGCATTAACCATTGCCCAACACCCTGAGGATGCTGAAATGGCAGAAATGCCAAACGCGGCCATTAGTATTAACGGTGCCGGATACATATTACGGACTACAGAGATATTTGAGCTATTACAGAACGGCACTTAACGCCTTACATATTAAATGACCCCTATTAATATTTTGATCGTTGACGACAGGGAAGAAAATATAGTTGCCCTTGAAGCACTTCTTAAGCGTAACGATATACGCTTGTTTACTACAACATCGCCAAACGATGCCTTAAAAATTGCCTGGGAGAATCATATTTCCATTGCCCTGGTTGATGTACAGATGCCCGAAATGGACGGCTTTGAGTTGGTAGAGATGCTAAAATCAAACCCACGTACCAGAGACATCATGGTAATTTTTGTAACCGCGATATCCAAAGAAAGCAAGTATGCCGTTAAAGGCTTTGGTGCCGGCGCCGTAGATTACCTTTATAAACCGCTCGACCCTTACATCACCTCTGCAAAAGTCGATTCGTTTATACAGCTTGCACGCCAGCAAGACGAGATAAAAGCCAAAAATATAGAATTGGAGGACTACGCGGTGGTAGTGAAAAACAGTGCCGACCTAATATGCTCTGTTTATGCTACCACCCTGCGAATAAAAACCGTTAACCCGGCAGTAGAAAAAATATTGGGTTACCGGCAATCAGAGGTACTTAATAGCAGCATATTAGATTTGGCAATTGATGCGGATAAAGAAGCCTTTAAAAAGAAAATTAGCGAGATAATTAAAGATAACCTGCAATTCTCGGTGTTCGAGTTTCAGTTTAACACCTTTGATAAGCGCACTATATGGGTAGATTGCCGCGTATCGTACCGCAATAAGGTTCTTTTTATGAACATAAGCGATTGTACGCCGCAAAAAAGTTATCAGGAGCAACTTATCAAATCTAAAGAAGCGGCCGAGTACGGTAAAAAAGTAAAGGAAACATTTTTGGCCAACATGAGCCACGAACTGCGCACTCCTGTGAATGGCATTATAGGCATCAGCAATTTGCTGCGCAAAACAGGTGTAACCAACCAACAGGGCAACCTGCTGGATATGCTGGAAATATCGTCGCGATCGTTACTGGGGGTTATAAACGACGTGCTGGATATTTCTAAAATAGAGGCAGGTAAGTTTAATATAGTTAGGTCCCCACATAATTTGCGCACTATTATCGAATCGGTACATGGCTTGCTTAAATTTAGCGCCGACGAGAAAAGCATTGAGTTTGAGCTGGAGATTGATGAGGGTATACCCGAGGTTTTGCTGATAGATTCGTTACGGATCAATCAGATCCTGATGAACCTGTTGAGCAATGCCATTAAATTTACAGATAGGGGTACGGTTAAGCTTAAGGTTGCATTGCTTCAAAAAACCGGCGATAAGGTACACTTGAAATTTAGCGTGGAGGATAGCGGTATCGGCATCCCTGCTGACCGCCTTTCGAGAATATTTGAATCGTTTGAGCAAGCCGAAGATGATACTGCCAGCAAATATGGCGGTACTGGTTTGGGGCTAACCATTGTTAAAAAGTTAGTTGAGTTAAAAGGCGGAGAACTTACGGTAAGCAGCAGGATAGGGAAGGGCAGTGTGTTTACTTTTACCAACTGGTTTGAGATAGCTAAAATGCCCGAGCATAAAGCCGTTAAACCAGCCGCAGCGCTCACCTCTTTTGAAGGTTTGAATGTTTTGGTGGCCGAGGATAATATGATAAACCAGTTTATGCTGGTGAAGATGTTAAAAGACTGGAAAGTAAATGTAATGGTGGCCGATAACGGTACCAGCGCCATCGAAAAGTTTAAAGAGCACGACTACGACCTGGTTTTAATGGATACCCACATGCCCGGCCTTAATGGTTATCAAACTACAAAAGCCATCCGGATGGATTTTGCTGAGCCTAAACGGAGTGTGCCTATCATATCGCTATCTGCTGCCGCTTATGAGCACGAGCATAAAGAAGCCATAGCTGCCGGTATGAACGATGTTTTACCAAAACCATTTGAAGCGCATGAACTGCACAGTAAAATTTTAAAACTGGTAGGCGATAAGCTTAAAAAAACAGTTTAGTTTGCCCCACGCCCATAACGCGGGCTTCATGGTCAAGCAGCCATTGTTTGCGCCACAGCCCACCCGCATAGCCGGTTAAGCTGCCATCGCTGCCAATAACGCGGTGGCAGGGCACCACTATCCACAGCATATTTTTACCGTTAGATGCCGCTATGGCGCGTATGGCCAGCGGGTTTTTCATTTGGTTGGCCAGTTGCAGGTAGCTCATGGTACTGCCATATTTTACGGCAAGCAGGTTCTCCCACACTTCTTTTTGAAAATCGGTACCGGCTTGGTTAAGCGGCAGTTCGAATTGCCTCCTGATTCCCTCAAAATATTCATCCAGTTGTTTAATGGCGAGGTTGATCAACGGCGAATCTGGTGGTGTTTCTACGCATTCCTCGTCGCGGATGCTGATGGAAACAATATGCGTTTCATCAGCCCTGATGCGGACAAAACCAACCGGCGTTTTATGGAATGCCTCGTACATACTATTATAAACTTTCTGCTTTAAGCAAGGCTTTGTAATACACCTTGCCCATGTTTTTGGTGATAAACTTGCGCGGCATAAAACTCATAAATACGTTGCCCACCCGGTTTAAAAAGCCCGGGATATGCACATGCTTGCGCGATATAAAAGCGTTTAGTCCTTCAATAGCCGCCTGTTCAACTGGCATCAGCCAGCTTTTAAGGTCGTTAAAGTTTTTACCTTCGGTCATTTCTGTGGCAATGCCGCCGGGGGCGTAAACAGTTAAAGAAAGCGCCGGATTTTTTATCTCTACAGATAAAGCATTGGCAAAAGCCATAATGAAAGCCTTGGTTGCAGAATACACTGCCTGGTAAGGCACCGGGAAAAACGCCGCCATGCTGGATACGATCATAACCCCACCTTCTGTTTTAGCCTTTTCGAAATGAGCGACCAGCTGGCTGGTCATATATACCACGCTGTTCACGTTGGTTTTCATTATGTTCTCGGTTTGTTCCCAGGGCATATCACTGTGGCGGCCAAAGTAGGTTACGCCCGCGTTTAATATAGCGCCGTAGAGTGTGCCATCGGCCAGGGTATCGTCTATCATCCGCACCACATCTTCGTGTACAGACAGATCTGCAACCATTACCTTTACCTTAATGCCTGCGGATGCTTCCAGTTCGGTTTTAAGCTGATCGAGTTTGTCTTTACGGCGTGCGGCAATGATGAGGTTTGCGCGGTGTTTTGTGGCCAGTTGTTTGGCCATTTCCTTCCCCAAACCGGATGAGGCACCGGTAACCAATATCCATTTATCCGTTAAGTCTAATTTCTCCATGATGAAAGGTAAAACTAAGGAAATATTGGGAAAGTATAGATTTTTGCGAAAGGTATGGGGGGAATAGCTTTTAAACTTTTTCGTTGATTTTGGCTGAAGCCAGGGATCTGAATATGTAATCCGCCCCCTAAAGGGGATGGCAATATTTAGACACAATGCTTTTTCAGGTCCAATGCCGTTCGGCTTTAGCCAACGGATAAGTTAAAACCAACGGAATTGGCTTTAGCCGAAATCGCCAATCTTGAAATTTTAAGAAAGGCGGCTCTGGGAAAATATGACATATAAAGTGTTTTACTTTATACTTTTGTAAGTTCTACTTTTTTATTTAATTTATTAATTATCAAATTTTTATATAAATAACCTAAAGTACATGGATGTTCCAAAGTGTTTCACGAAAAACTGTAAAGCACCGATAATCAAATGAGTTTTTAAAATAGGTGTTCCACATTCTAAGTGGAACACTTACAAGTTGCTATATTTGCCCCAATGAGGCTTTTTAACGAGACCTATAACTTATTAAAAAAGGAGATCATCCTGGAATGGCGCTCCAAATACGCCTTTAACGGGGTGTTGCTGTACATCGTTTCTACGGTTTTTATCTGCTATATCTCCTTCAACTTAAATCCCGGTTTTAAAAGCAGCCAGGGGTATCCCATCGTTTGGAATATCCTATTTTGGATCATTATGCTTTTTGCATCGGTTAATGCCATTGCCAAAAGCTTTATGCAGGAGAGTAAGGCCCGTTTGCTGTATTATTATACCATTGCCCGCCCGCAAGCCATCATTCTATCCAAAACCATCTACAACGCCATGCTGATGGGCTTGCTAAGCATACTGGCGTTGCTGGTATATATGCTCTTTTTCACCAACACGGTAGGCGACCTATTCTTTTACTTCATCACCGTGCTGATAGGCAGTATCAGTTTTTCTACGGTGTTCACCATGATATCTGCCATAGCCTCCAAGGCGGGTAATAACGGTACGCTGATGGCTATATTGAGTTTCCCGGTGATCATCCCGGTGATACTGCTGCTGATAAAAGTAAGCAAAGCCGCCATGGACGGGATAGACCGCGGGCACAGCTACGGCACCATCGGTGTGCTGGTTGCCATCAATGTTATCGTGATCACCACCTCATTAATATTGTTCCCGTTTTTGTGGAGGGATTAGCTTAAACAAGCCTCCGCTTCGTAGACTCACCCCGACGACGCTACGCTGGTCGGCCCTCTTTGCTCCGCAATGAGGGCAAAGAATACAATTGACCTGGCTTTCACCCTCTTTACCGCAGGTAGAGAGGGTCGGGCAGCGAAGGGAACCCGGGGTGAGTCAACCACAGTGATAGGTTATCCCCTGTATCTTTTTAATTACCATCCATTTTTTTCATCTCTGCTTCATAAATTATATCTTTATTAGCGTCCTCTAAAAAATTTAAAAGAACAATGCGCCGTAGCTGGTTTATACTGATGTTTTTATGGCTGCCCCTAATGGCGGCAGCGCAGGCTGGGTTTATAAGCGGTAAAATAACTGCTGCCGGTACGCACAACCCGGTTGCAAAGGCCAGCGTGTTCCTCAGTAACGCCAGTTATGGCACAGCCACCTTAGATGATGGCACCTTCACACTTAATGCCATAAAACCCGGGCAGTATAACCTGGTGGTAACTACACTGGGTTACGAAGAATATTCCAAACAGGTACTGGTTGGCAGCCAGCCCATTAACCTGGTTATTGAAATGACGCCCAAAGTAATGATGATGCGGGCAGTTACCATCACCAGTAATGCCGACTGGAAAAAGAACTACGAGCAGTTTAAAAAAGATTTTATAGGCACTACCGAAAACGCTAAACAGTGCAAGGTGACCAACCCGCACGTGCTGGATCTTACCTACATCCGCAGAAAGCAAACGCTGGAAGCATCGTCTGATGAGTTTTTGGTGGTGGAGAACAACGCCCTTGGCTATCGTACCAAGTTTTTGCTGAACAGCTTTAGCAGCGATAATTTGTCGCATACCATTTCCTACGCCGGCAAGGCGCTTTTTGAAGAACTGCCGGGCAGCGAATCCCAAAAGAAAAAGTGGAAGGCCAAACGCGAGGACGCCTACTATGGGTCGGCACAGCATTTTTACAGGTCACTTTATAAAAATAAACTTGCCGACGAGGGTTTCCTCATCTATAATTACACCCGCATCCTCAACCCAAACCGTTACCAGGAAGGCTTTATTCAAAAGAAGATAAAGCATTTTGAGATGGTTAACCGCGATTCCGCAAGGTATTGGATAGACCAGCAAAACGTACCTAAATGGGCCCAGGAGAATTTGATAAAACCGCCGTTGAAATCTATCGATGTGCTACGCGTTACGGGGCAGGAGGGCATCTTTGCTATTACGTTCCCGGCTTACCTGTATGTGGTGTACACCAAAAAGCACGAGGAAGAGAACTTTAGGGATATATACCGCCCGCTGGATATGGAGAATTTTGAAACCAGCGTGGTAAGCCTTTACAGCAAACGCTACGCTATTTTTGATATGAATGGCATTGTGATCGCCGAGAGTCCGCTTTACGAAGGTACCTGGAGCAAATCAAAGCTATCTAACCTGCTGCCGGTAGATTATGAGCCGGGGGATTAGGGTGGTTCATTAGTTCAGTTGTTCATTAGTTCATTGGTGGATTTGTTTATTAGTTAGGAAGGTATCATCAGCGTAATCTCAAAATCATTAAAACGGCAAAGCCTTCTTGAGTATCTTAGAAAAACAAATTATAAACGAAAAATCAGCGGTTCGGAAGCGATAGGGATTGGAAGGGTTTAGCCCGAAGGGCCGGAGCGCAGCGCAGCCCTGCAAAGCCCGGGCCGCAGGCATCGCCATTATTTATTGTCTGAACCCGAGTTTAAAGAACTGAATGAATTTTTAGAATTTAAAACAAAAGGAAGCAGGTTAGTATTCCACAACTCACCGCTAACCCTGCCATTTTCTCAACGCTTATAACTTAAATAAAATAACATTATAACTGTTAAAGCCTCGCACTGCAACAATACTAATTATACATAAACGCGCTATTCTTCAACAAACAAATAATTACCTTTGCCGCACAATATGAAATTCATTTATCAAACCTGGTGGAAAGTATTGGCCGTTGTGCTGATATTTTATACACTCACAGCCGGTTTTTTGATAGGCGTACCCCGACTGCCTATCCTGCATGAAACAATACGCAACACGTATTTTCACGTACCTATGTGGATAGCCATGTTTACGGTGTTCACCATATCGGTAGTTTACAGCATCAGATACTTACAAAGCGGTAAAGAGGAGCACGACCTCATAGCTGTGGAATGCGTAAATACCGGGCTTTTCTTTTTTGCCCTTGGGCTGGTAACCGGCATGCTTTGGGCCAAATACGCCTGGGGCGAGTACTGGAGCAACGACCCTAAACAAAACAGCGCCGCCATAGCCTTTTTACTATACTGCGCCTACCTGGTGCTGCGCAACTCGATAGACGAGGAACAAAAGCGCGGCAAGATCTCGGCCATCTACAATATTTTCGCATTCCCTATAATGGTGGTGCTGATAATGGTTCTGCCTCGCCTAACCGACTCGTTACACCCCGGCAACGGTGGAAACCCTGCCTTTGGCAAATTGGATATGGACAACCGGATGCGTATAGTGCTGTACCCGGCTTTTATCGCCTGGGCGCTTATTGCGGTTTGGATTGCTACCCTGCGCTACCGCATACGTTTAATAGAATTTAAAAAGAACGCGATAAATTAAGAGATGAAGAAACTGATATTTTTAGTGGCTATGCTGCTTAGTTTTGTTACTGTGAACGCCCAGCCGGGGAATGATGTACAAATGGCAGACGCGCTTCGTACATCGGGTATGATCTATGTAGTGGTGATCACCATTGTTATAATTTTTACGGGGCTGGCCATTTACTTGTTTAGTATTGATCGCCGACTGAAAAAAATAGAGAAGGAGAATTAAACTAATCCCCCTTAATACTGTTTAAACTTTGATTTCGAATTTTCTTTACATTTTAAACAGATACTGTCTTTTAAAAATTGTATTATTCGCAAAAAAAGAACCAACTTTGCGCAGTTTTTTGAGAGATTAATTTTTTATCCAATTCTAAATTATGAATATTAATAATCCGACTGCAGATCAGGATACTCACTTTTTTGGTGACGTATGTAAAAACTTTGATCATGCAGCGCAGTTTACCCAACACGATGCCGGTTTGTTAGACCAGATAAAATCGTGTAACAGCGTGTACCGTTTCCGTTTCCCTATCCGCAAAGGAAATGGTTTCGAGGTGATTGATGCATGGCGCGTAGAGCATTCGCACCACCAAAGCCCAACAAAAGGCGGTATCCGCTACAGCGAAATGGTGAATGAGGACGAAGTGATGGCACTTGCAGCCCTGATGACCTATAAATGCGCTATTGTGAACGTACCTTTTGGCGGTGCCAAGGGCGGGATCAAAATCAATCCTAAAAATTACACTGTTAGCGAGCTGGAGAACATTACCCGCCGTTACACGGTAGAATTAATTAAAAAGAATTTTATTGGCCCCAGCATTGACGTGCCAGCACCGGATTACGGCAGCGGCGAGCGCGAAATGAGTTGGATAGCTGATACCTATGCCACCATGAACCCTGGTCAGTTGGATGCTTTAGGCGCTGTAACAGGCAAGCCTATTGCGCTGCACGGTATTGCCGGCAGGAGAGAAGCTACCGGTCGTGGCGTTGCCATAGCTATCCGCGAGTGTGTGGGCGTTGCCGAGGATATGCAGAAGATTGGTTTAACCACCGGCCTTAGCGGAAAAAAAATAATTGTACAAGGCTTGGGTAACGTAGGTTACTATTCGGCTAAGTTCCTGTCGGAATTTGGTGCGCTTATCGTAGGCCTTTGCGAGTTTGAAGGCGCTATTTACAACGAGGATGGGCTTGATGTAGAAGCGGTTTTTCAACACCGTAAAGCAACGGGCTCTATCTTAGGCTATGCCGGCGCTAAAAAGGAGTTTAAAAATACCATGGACGGACTGGAGCAGCCATGCGATATATTGGTGCCTGCTGCTTTGGAGAACCAGATCACCGCGCAAAACGTAGGCAGCATTAAAGCAAAAATTATTGCCGAAGGCGCGAACGGCCCAACATCGCCGGAAGCGGAAGCAGCGTTCTACAAAAACGGTGGTATGATCATCCCGGATATGTATGCCAACGCGGGCGGTGTAACCGTATCGTACTTTGAGTGGTTAAAAAACTTGAGTCACGTAGCATTTGGCCGTATCAACCGCAGGTTTGAGGAAAACTCGAACCTGAACCTGGTGAATATGGTAGAAGGCATCACCGGCGTAGCTTTAACGCCAATGCAGCGTACAACCATCGTTAAAGGTGCATCTGAATTAGAATTGGTAAACTCCGGTTTGGAAGATACCATGATCCGTTCGTACCACGAAATCCGCGAGATATTAAAGAGTAACCCTAAGGTGGAAACTCTGCGTAACGCGGCTATGGTAGGTGCCATCAACAAAATAGCGGTATCATACATGAATTTGGGTGTATGGCCGTGATTTGGGATAGAGATTGAAGGTTTGAGATTAGAGAATAGTTTTTCAAATTCGATATCAAAGAGGCTGTATCATAAAAAGATACGGCCTCTTTTTGTTTTAGAGGTTCTCGCCGGCTAGTCCCTGCCCTTTATTGGAGGCATTTTGCGGCTGCGGATTCTCCAGTTCTTCGTTATCATTATCAGGCGTAACGGTAGGTATTTCTTTTTGCTTTTCGGTGTCGTCTGTTTCCGGTTTCAGCATCTCGCTATCAGCGCTCGCAATATTCCCTTTAATATCGTGGTTTTTGCCCTGGTTGTTTGCGCGGTCGAATTTTTCAATTGTAGTTTCCATATCTGTATAATTTAAGGTTGATACTATTCTCATTTACCTGTGTTGTATTTTGCGCGAGCTAATTAATATAGAATAGAAAAAACCGTACCAGTAATTATAATCCTTGATTTTATTTTCGCGGTATGCCTTTATTCCGTCGGTTAAAACCGACGGCAAGGAAGCGGTAAACGCCTGAAATGCATCAAAACAAAGCCTTATCTTTGCAGCCATGCAAAACCGACATGCATATTCGCAAATGATCAAAACCGAGGCCAAAAACCTGGGCTTTTTATTTTGTGGTATAGCCAGGGCTGAGTTTTTGGAGGAGGAGGCACCCCGGCTGGAAACATGGCTTAATAAAGGCATGCACGGCGAAATGCGCTACATGGAAAACTACTTTGATAAACGGCTCGACCCCCGTTTGCTGGTGGACGGCGCCAAATCGGTTATCTCCCTTGGGCTCAATTATTATTCCAACGAGTTACAGTTCGATCCCTCCGCTCCCAAGATCTCAAAGTATGCTTATGGATCTGATTATCACTTGATTATTAAAGATAGGCTGAAGCAGCTTTTACAGGTTATTAACGAAAAGGTAGGCGAGGTTGGAGGCCGTGTCTTTGTAGATTCGGCGCCGGTATTGGACAAGGCCTGGGCAAAAAAGGCCGGACTTGGCTGGATAGGTAAAAACTCAAACCTGTTAAGCAAGCAAGTCGGCTCTTTCTTTTTTTTAGCGGAGCTGATCGTGGATATCGAGCTGGAGTACGATATAGAGCCAACCGCAGACCATTGCGGTACCTGCACCAAATGTATCGACGCCTGCCCTACAGACGCCATTGTAGGCCCTTATGTTGTAGATGGAAGCCGTTGTATCTCCTACCTCACCATCGAATTAAAGAACGAGATCCCGCAGGAGTTTAAGGGCAAAATGGATAACTGGATGTTTGGCTGCGACATCTGCCAAGATGTGTGCCCCTGGAACCGCTTCTCTGTACTCCACACCGAACCATCATTTACACCGCACCCCGAACTCCAGGGATTAAAAAAGGAAGATTGGCAGGACATCACCCGGGATGTATTTCAAAAAGTGTTTAAAAACTCCGCTGTAAAGCGCACAAAGTTTGATGGACTGAAAAGAAATATCGATTTCCTGCGCCCCATTTAGTTATATTTGAGATACCAATTATATTGCCTTTATGAAAAAAAAGCTTTTTGCGTTTTGTGTTTTACTGATAACTATGGTTGCCTGTAGAAAAGCGTTTTTGCCTGTTTTAAATGATAACAGTACCGGCTTGCTGGTGGTGGAAGGTGTTATTAACAGTGGCGCCGATACTACGCTGATTACCCTAAGCCGCTCTATAAAGTTGGACAGCGTGAACCGTAAGTATGAAAAAGGGGCGGCGGTGGTCGTGGAAAGTGATAAAAACGATAAATACACTTTAACAGAAGTGGCTGCCGGCCGCTATCGTGTGGTAGGATTAAACCTGCCTGCTGATAGGAAATACCGCCTGCATATTTTAACCGCAGGCAACGCCGAGTACACATCCGACTTTGTAGAAAACAAGATCACCCCGCCTATAGATAGCGTTACCTGGCAACCTGATAACAATGGTGTACACCTTTATATGTTTGCTCATGACGATGCAGCCAAAACTCGCTACTACCGTTGGGACTATGATGAAACCTGGACCTATCAAGCGCGCTACAATTCGCTGTATGATTATGATGAGCAGAATAATAAGTTAATACCAAGGCTTAGAGATAGTGTAATAAACGAGTGTTATCATTATTCCACACCCTCAAACAATATTTTCCTTGGTTCTACCACCAAGTTAAGCGCCGATGTAATCTCCAGGACGCCTGTTGGCTATGCTATTGCCACTACAGGCCGGTTAGACCATGTTTATAGTTTCCATGTAAGGCAATACGCTTTAACAAAAGAAGCTTATGATTATTGGAACGAATTGCAGCAGAATACAGAAAAGTTAGGGTCGATATTTGATGCTTTGCCGTCATCATCGTTTAGTAACCTGCATTCGGTAAATAGCCCTAAGGAGCCGGTTATTGGCTATATAAGCGTATCAACCATTACAACTAAACGAATATTTATAGAGGGGCGTACGCTGCCTTTCTTTGTATCGTATCGTACCGGCCCGAATGAGGAAGCCTGTAGAAAGGTGGTATTAGATCAGCAGCCATTGCGTGATTTTGATGAAAGGCTAAGAGTGGTAATGTCTACCAAGGAATTTATATTTACCGGCCCCTATGACAATCCACTCACATTAGAACGCCTCGGATATATTTATGCGCCAAAAGCATGTGTAGATTGCCGTCTGCAAGGTGGAACAATAGAAAAACCACCGTATTGGCCGTAACATCAATAGAAAAGGAAGAGTCAAGAATTCAGGATACAAGAAAGCCCGCTATTGTTTAACGGGCCTCCCTATTTATACTTTTATCTTTTCGTTTATTGCCCCTTAAAGCCCTTTTCCAAACTTGCTTGCCAATTGTTTCAGCATATCGTCATCAACAGGTTTGGCGGGTTCTTCCTTCTTTTTAAAAGGCTGGCTGTTATATGGTTTGTTTAATTGAGGGCTTGTTTTGGGTGCATTGTTGGTGAATGCCGCCTTGGGCTCTGTAGCAGGTGCAGATGCAGTTTGCGCGGGTCTGGCTGCCTGCCTTTCGGCTGTTTTTTTGGCGCTCCAGCGTTTGTGTATCTCTTCCAGTTTGCGTTTAGTGTAAAGCGGGAAATCGCCCTGCATCATCCACGAGTAATAGCTTGGCTCTACATTCAATACATCTTCTACACGTTTACCTTTATGCTTTCCAAAGTTTATCGTTTCTTCACCCTCTTCATTATAAACCATTCGGCCGGCAAAGTCAACCGGGCGGCTCAGGTTGGTGAATTTATGCAGGGCCTCCACATCGCCCACTACGGGCTTGCTGCGGTTACCTTTTTTATCTTCGTATTCGGTATCAACATAACGCTCTACCTGGGCAAGTAAAACTTCCATAGTAGCGCGGGTGTCCGCCTCGGCAGAGTGCGCGTTAATAATCTCTTTTTCGCAATAAAATTTGTAAGCGGCTCTTAGCGTACGCTGTTCCATCTGGTGAAAAATGTTCTGCACATCTACAAAATAGCGATTTTCCAGGTCGAAGACTACGCCTGCGCGCAAGAATTCTTCCATCAGCATGGGGATATCAAACTTATTACTATTGTACCCGGCAAGGTCGCTGTCGCCAATAAAAGCGGCGATATGCTCACCTAATTCATGAAAACGCTTCTCATCTTTTACATGCTCATCGTAAATACCATGTACCATAGATGACTCCAGAGGGATAGGGATGCCGGGCTGTATGCGCCAGGTCATAACTTCCTCGCTGCCATCAGGGTTAAGTTTTATAACAGATATTTCTACAATACGGTCGGCACCAATATTTATACCGGTAGTTTCAAGGTCGAAAAAGGCGAGAGGCCGTTTTAAGTTTAATTTCATTGGTTGTTTATCAGGAATGCAAAGGTGGCAAAAACCTTAAAATTATCGGCTTTTATTTTTATGAATAAATTGTAAGGTAATTTTGCTATTTTCATAGCACCTAAATCAATTTAAACCTGATATGAATAAATTTTTACCTGTAGTTTTCTGTTTCATCCTCTTAAGTTCGCTGGCACATAGCCAGGATTTTACTTACGGCGAAAATTCTCCCGAGGAGTTGGGCATGAAAAAGTATAATATAGATACAGCCGCCCGCGCCGTTGTGTTAAACGAGTATGGTAAGGCCCGCATAAGCGATGACAGCGAAGGCAATATCAGGCTGTCGCTGGATTATCACATTAAAATAAAATTATTAACCACCAAAGGGTTTGATAAAGCTAAAGTAGAGATCCTATTGCGAATACTCTCGAACTCGGAAGAGGAAGCCAGCGATATAAAGGGTTACACTACCTATGTGGACGACAATGGTACACATCAAACGGTAGAGCTGGACTCAAAATCAATTTTTACCACAAAAGAAAACAAGTACTGGAAAACCGTTAAATTTACTTTGCCAAACCTGCGCCCTGGCTGTATCATTGAGTATAAATACACCACAAAATCTGCGGCTTTGGGGTCGTTTCCTTCGTGGAAACTGCAGGATGATATCCCAAAAGTGAACTCCAAATATGATGTTCACATCCCTGCTTTCTGGAATTTTAACGTGTCGTTGCGCGGCCCTTTAAAACTCACCAAAAATACCGCCGAATTTGAAAAGGAATGCTTTACCTGGTACGGCGCTAAGGCCGATTGCTCTTTTATGGTTTTCCAGATGGATAATATACCAGCTTTTGTGGAAGAGGATTACATGACGTCGCCAAAAAACTTCATGTCGGCGGTTTACTTTGAACTATCTGATTACACCAACCCCAACACAGGGCAAAAAATAAAGGTTTCCAAGGCATGGACAGATATTGACCTAAACCTTAAGCGATCGGATTATTTTGGTTCTCAAATAAAAAAGAAAGATCAGCTAAAACCCTACATAGCACCGGTAATTGCCGGTAAAACCGATGACCTTGAGAAAGCAAAGGCCGTATATGCTTATATCCAAAAAAACATTAAGTGGAATAAAATAACCTCTACGGGCAGCGAGAATGTACGCAAGGCACTTGATAGCCACAGTGGAACCGTTGGCGATATTAACCTGGCGCTGGTAGCTGCGCTAAACGCCGCAGGGATAAGAACCGAGGCAGTACTGCTGAGTACCCGCTCCAATGGCTTTATCAATAAACTTTACCCGGTAGAAGATGATTTTAACTACGTGGTTGCCCGGGCAAATATTGGTAATGAAACTTATATGCTTGATGCCACCGACCCATTGCTTGGGTTTGACATGCTGCCATTAAAATGTTTGAACGATCAGGGCCGGGTTATGAGCTTAGATAAGCCAAGCTTTTGGATCGATATGCTATCATTATCAAAACAGCGTAAATCGCAAACCAGCTCTTACAATCTTACGTTGCAAAACAATGGGAAGCTAAAAGGCACCATCGTAACTTATTATAACGGGTACGAGGGTTATGAGAAACGAACCGCTATAAAAAAATTCAACACACAGGATGAGTATATAGAAGACCTGGATGAAAGGCTTGTTAAAACCAAAATACTTTCTTTGGATATTACCAACCTGGATAGCCTTGACCAGCCGCTGGTTGAGAAGATGGAAGTGGAAATAGACGCATTTGATAATTTAAACCACAATAAGCTGGCGTTTAACCCCTTCTTTTTTGACAGGATAACTAATAACCCTTTTAAATTGAACGAACGTAATTACCCGGTAGATAAGGGTATGCCATCAGATGATCGCTTTATGCTAACCGTACACCTGCCTGCAGATTACGTAGTGGACGGCACGCCCCAGGGCGTGGCGATGAGCCTGCCTAACAAAGGCGGTAAATTTATTACCAACTTTGAGGCAGTAGGCAACACATTCACTTTCTCCAACGTGTTGCAGTTTACAAAAAGCGTATACGAGGCCGAAGAATACCCTTACCTAAAAGAATTTTACAATAAGGTCATAGCAACAGAGAAGGCAGAAATTGTGTTTAAAAAGAAGTAAATGAAACTAATTTGTACAACGGTTTTTATGCTGATGCTTGTAACCCTGGCCAAAGCACAGCCCAATTATGATGTAAGCCTTCTACCAAAAGAACTGATGCCTTATGCCAGTGCAGTGGTGAGAAACGAGGAAATCAGCTACGAGGTTAAAGACCTGGATAATGTTATTTACCACCTTAAGAGGGTTGTTACAGTACTAAATAAGAATGGTGATGATGAGGGTTCTATAGAAGTCTCCTATGATAAAAATACTTCGATAAAGTATATAAAAGGGATGATATATAATGAATTCGGCAAGCCCTTAACCAAATTTGGTGAGAAGGATTTTTCGGACAATGCTGCGATAGATAATTCTACCTTGTTTGCAGATGACCGGTTTAAATTTTACAGGTCGGCAACCGGCGGATACCCCTATACCGTGGAGTATGAATACGAATTGCGTTGCAAATTTTCTCTTACCATTCGAGATTGGACGCCCATCAGTTCTACAAATATGGCCATCGAAAAAAGCTCTTACCAGTTTATTTGCAAACCTGATTTTCTTATCCGGTATAAGCAGCTAAATCTGGATAGCCCGGTAGCCATTGGAAACAATACCGAAGGGCTTAAAGTGTACACCTGGCAGGCACTTAATAAAAAAGCATTAAAAAGCGAACCATACAGCCCGAGCCCCCGGTATTTTTTACCCCGGGTAATTGTTGCCCCCGAAACATTTATGTATGGAAATATTAATGGCTCGTTTAATAACTGGGAAGGGATGGGTAAATGGATAAACGAAAAATTATTATTTAAGCGCGGCGATATTCCAGCAGCTACCATAGCTTATTTAGCAGAACTAACCAAAGGAATAACTGACCCAAAGCTTAAAGCTAAAAAAATATACGAATACATGCAGGAAAAAACGCATTATATAAGTGTGCAGGTTGGCATAGGGGGCTATCAGCCGTTCATGGCATCGGAGGTAGACCGCACAGGCTACGGCGACTGCAAGGCCCTGGTAAACTACACTAAAGCCTTATTAGATGCGGTAGGGGTAAATTCGTGGTATTGTATTGTTAATGGCAACCACGATTATAAAATTAGTTTTGCTACCGACTTTGCAACCATGGGCCAGGCAAATCATGTTATACTGTGCCTTCCTTTTAAAAACGACACTACTTTTTTAGAATGCACCGACCAGAAGATACCATTTGGTTATTTAAGCGATTTTACTGACGACCGTACTCTGCTTGCCTGTACCCCGCAGGGAGGCAAGTTAATGCATACCCCTGCTTACGGCGCCCAAGTTAACCTGCAGGCACGTAAAGCAGGCTTTACTATTGATAATAATGGCCTGCTTACCGGTAGTATTAATACCGTTTTTAAAGGTATTCAATATGATAACCGCGAGGATATATTGGATGAGCCGGTATCCGAGCAACGTAAACTGTTTCCGAAGCTGTACCCCGCTATTAATAACCTCGATGTGGAAAATTACAATTTTAAGCAGGATAAACAGGTGTTGCCTTCCATCACCGAGGATATTAAACTGAATGCCCGCGATTTTGCCACTACCGATAATGGCAAGCTTTACTTTTCGCTGAATCCACTAAACCGTACCGGCCGTGCCCCCCGCGATGTACGCAATCGCTTAACGCCGTTGTATATAAATCAGGGGTATACCGATGATGACGAGATAACTTATAAGTTGCCAGCTGGCTATAAACTTGAATTTAGCCCGATGGATATAACCCTGGAAACGCCATTTGGAAAATTCACGGCAAATATGGTTATTGAAGGCGATAAACTGGTGTTTAAAAGGTATATACAACTAAAACAAGGCACGTACAGCAAAGAGCTATACAGCGAATTTGTGAACTTTTACCAAAAAATAGCCGACGCCGATAATTATAATGTGTCGCTGGTGAAGAATTGATCAGCTAAAGATGATGATGCCGAGGATGATGCCAACGATCATGATGATGTAGAGCATGATCTCGGTACCCGCAAAACGCTTATATTTAGTCCAGAAAGAATAATCCTGTTTTGGTTTTTCCATAACACCACAAAAATATACAAATTATATTTAGCTATGAATATAACCGAAGAAGAAGAAATAAAGAAAGAGTTTCAGCTGGAGCGAGTAGTGCTGTTCAGCGATGCGGTGTTTGCCATCATCATCACCATTATGGTTTTGGAGATGAAACTCCCCGAAAGCATACGGCATGCTAACGAAGGGCAGGTGAAAGGGGCCATCATCGATTTGCTGCCCAGGTTTTTGGCGTACATTTTAAGCTTCTTCCTTATTGACGTTTTTTGGGTTCGGCACCTTCGCATGTTCAGTATTTTAAAGGATTATGATAAGGGTTTGATCATACTTAACCTTGCCTTTCTGTTCTTTGTATCGCTCTTTCCTTTCGCCGCGTCGCTGATAGCGCTAAACCGCAAAATGATGATGTACTCCTGGGGCTTCAATATCTACTTTGGTATCATACTGATGATAACCGTGGCGCAAACGGTACTTATCCATTACCTGATCATCAAAAAAAATACGCTTTGCATTAAAAACGCCAAAGTAGAGAATATATTGGAGTGGCGTGTACAGCGGCTTAATTACGTTGCGGTGCCGGTTGTTTTTGCGGGAATGTGGGTGATCTCTTATTTCTCGGTATACCCGCAGACTGTGGTGTACGTATTTGCCATTTTCGGCATCGTGATGGGCAGGTTAAAGCGGAGATATTATCCCAAAAATGACAGCCAGCCATTTTTAAGCAGGTTATTCACATCGCGCAAAAAGCTGGTTCCCAAACCTATTGAAATAGTTGAGTAACGTATTATAACGCTGCGGCTCTATCGCTTAATTACAAGCCGGCGCTAATTCCCCGGTGTTGTTAAAGCTGGATCGATAACCGAGCCCGCGCGGGAAAAATATTGATAGATGCCGTTATCGTGCAGTTTTACAATTACCACACCGCGCCGGGTGCTGGCATGTACAAAGTAACCGTTTTGCAGGTAAACGCCCACGTGGCTAAATTGCTTGCCATCAAAATCGAAGAAAACCAAGTCGCCTTCTTTTAATTCTTCTTCGTATTTACGCTTGATGTTGTTTACCTGCATTGCACAGGTGCGCGGTACCGGCTGGTCGTAAACCTGCAGTTGCAGTAGAAATACCAGGCCAGAGCAATCAATACCATCCTTATCCATGCCACCAAAGCGATAAGGGGTTCCCATCCATTCGTCTATAAAACTGTAAAGCCTGCCGTTTTGGATATCGTTGCGTTTAAGGCCCATTATCGTGGCGTACTTATCGGCTATTTCCTTCTCCGGCTTCACTATTACATACGGGCCACGGTTTACCCTCACCGGCATATTTACGCCGCCGTTGTTGCTATTTCGAACCGTTAGTTTATGGGAATGGCAGGCGCTTAAAAGTATCGCGGCAGCAAAAACAAAGGCAAAATTGGTATGGCGTTTTAAGAACATGCACTAAAGATATCGCTAAACGGAAAAACGTTACAGCGGATGTTATAAACATTTCAACAATGGATCCTCGTATTCAACATGGAGGGTAGGGTCATCCTATGTTTGTCCAAGGATGTGCGGCCGGCCTACCCGCTATGGTTCGACAATCTCACTATGACTCACCACACTATTTGTGGGTATGGCTAAACAATGACGCTTGGTTATGGCAATCTGCACATCTGAAATCTGCATACCTGCACATCAAGAAGCTTATCCTTTTATCACCCGCTGTATTTCGTCTAACTTCATCAAAGCCTCTACCGGGGTAAGCGTATTTACATCCAGGTTATTTAATGTATCGCGAATCTTCACCAGCACCGGATCGTCTATCGAGAACATCTGCATCTGCACAGCTTGCTTTTGCACCTTGCGGATGCTTTCTTTAATGTGTTCGCCGCCGGTACGTTCGTTTTCCAGTTTCTTCAAGATCTCGTGCGCGCGGTTGAGCACCTTTTGCGGCATCCCCGCCAGTTTGGCCACGTGGATCCCAAAGCTATGCTCGCTGCCACCTGGCACCAACTTGCGCAGGAAGATGATCTGCTGCCCGACCTCCTTTACCGATACATTGAAATTCTTGATGCGGTTAAAGCTGTTGCTTAGTTCGTTCAGTTCGTGATAGTGCGTGGCAAAAAGGGTTTTCGCCTTTGCCGTTGTCTGGTTATGCAAATATTCGGCTATCGACCAGGCGATGGAGATCCCATCATAAGTGGAAGTTCCACGGCCTATTTCATCCAAAAGAATCAGGCTTCTGTCTGATAAGTTATTGAGGATACTTGCCGTTTCGTTCATCTCCACCATAAAGGTAGATTCGCCGGACGATAGGTTATCCGACGCACCCACGCGGGTGAATATCTTGTCAACCAAACCAATGGAAGCCGCTTTAGCCGGTACAAAACAGCCCATCTGTGCCATCAGAACAATCAGGCCGGTTTGCCTCAGCAAGGCTGATTTACCCGCCATGTTTGGCCCTGTAATGATGATGATCTGCTGCGAATCCGAATCGAGGAACACATCGTTGGTGATGTACTCTTCGCCAAGTGGCAGGTTCTTTTCTATCACCGGGTGGCGGCCGCCTTTAATATCCAGCACGCGGCTATCGTTTACGTTTGGCTTTACGTAATAGTTCTTGATCGATATGGTAGCGAAGTTTAGCAGCACGTCCAACCTTGCTATCAGCTGCGCGTTCAGCTGAATAGGTTTGATATATTCCGAGAGCGAATAAAGCAGGTCGTTATACATCCGGGTTTCCAGCGCCAGTATTTTTTCTTCGGCACCTAATATCTGCTCTTCATATTCCTTTAATTCGGGGGTGATGTAGCGCTCGGCATTCACCAGTGTTTGCTTGCGAATCCATTCTGTGGGTACCTTTTCGCGGTGGCTATGGGTAACCTCCAGGTAATAACCAAAAACGTTATTGAATGATACTTTTAGCGATGGTATGCCTGTAGCTTCCGCTTCGCGCTTTTGAATTTCCAGCAGGTAGCCCTTTCCGCCAAAGGCGATCTTACGCAACCTGTCGAGTTCTTCGTTGATACCCTCGTTCATTACCGAACCTTTTACCAGCATTACCGGCGGCTCGGGGTGCAGTTCGCGGGCTATTTTTTCGCAGATAGTAGGGCATGGGTTTAGCTGTTCGCCAATGGCCCGTAATGGTTCGCTATCGGTAGCCTCTGTTATCTTTTTTATTTCCGCAATGGCCAGTAATGCTTTCTTCAACTGGCAAACCTCGCGCGGGTTGGCGCGCTGAAGCCCAATTTTGGAAATAAGCCTTTCCAGGTCGCTTATCTGGCGGATGTATTGCTGCAGGGTTTCACGCAGTTCTTCCTGCGCAATAAAATGTTCCACAACGCCAAGGCGGTCGTTTATGGGTTTAATTTCTTTCAACGGCATCACAATCCAGCGGCGCAACAAACGGGCGCCCATGGGCGAACAGGTATGGTCGAGCACATCAACCAGCGTTAAGGCGTTCTCATTGGCCGAGCCAACCAATTCCAGATTGCGGATGCTGAACCTATCCAGCCACAGGTATCGGTCTTCTTCAATTCGGCCTATAGCGCTGATGTGCTGTAAGTTGCGGTGCTCGGTCTCATTTAAATAATGCAGTGCCACACCGGCCGCTACGATGCCTAAGTTCAGCTTATCAATCCCAAACCCTTTGAGCGTCTTTACGCCGAAATGCTTGAGTAGGGTTTCCTGGGCGTAATCGCCGCTGTAAGGCCAATCATCCAGGGTGTAGGTGTAAAAGCGGTCGCCGTAATTGTCTTTAAAATCGTGTTGCCTGCTTTTGGGAAATATAACCTCGCTTGGCGCGTAGCTTTGCAGCAGTTTATCTATATAACCCACGTTGCCCTGCGCGGTTAAAAACTCACCGGTAGAAATATCTATCAGGGCAATGCCAATACTGTTCTTTTCGAAATGTAAGGACGCGAGATAATTATTGCTCTTTTGTTGCAGAATGTTATCACTTATTGCTACACCCGGCGTAACCAATTCGGTAACGCCACGTTTTACAATAGTTTTGGTGGTTTTAGGGTCTTCCAGCTGGTCGCAGATGGCCACGCGCTGCCCGGCACGTACCAGTTTGGGCAAATAAGTGTCCAGCGAATGGTGCGGGAAGCCCGCTAATTCGATGAAAGTAGCAGCGCCATTACCCCGGCGGGTGAGCGTAATGCCCAAAATGCCGGCGGCTTTAATGGCATCTTCGCCAAAAGTTTCGTAAAAATCGCCCACGCGGAAGAGCAGCAGCGCACCAGGATATTTCACCTTGATGGCATTGTACTGCTGCATTAGGGGCGTTTCTTTGGTTTCGGTAGTTTTGGCCAAGTTTGTCCTTTTAATAATCTGCTAATTTAATCCATTGCCTTTGTATTAATGCCATTGTGGAAAAGTTGGGGGAATGTTAGTTAAGTGGTGAGCGGTGAATGGTGAGTGGTTTTGCTGAAACACGATCAGCGAGTTGACATGATAATTCTGCCCAGTTAATATATTATGCTAACCTTGCTATATTAGCGCATCACTACCAGCTATGAATGTTTTTAGTATAACCCAATTACGACTTCAAAACCAGCATTTAATAAACCAGGAGTTTACAAGCCCTGCCAATATTGTAAAGCAGATGGGCGCGGTGCAGTCGCAGGATTATGCGGGCGCGAAATGGGCATTGGGTCAGCGTTAAAAAAACAGTACCGATAAATTGATGGACAAAGCCTTGGCAGATGGCGATATCATCCGTACCCATGTAATGCGGCCCACCTGGCATTTTGTATATCCTGATGATGTAAGATGGATGCTGCACCTCACCGCCGGCCGTATCCAGGCTTCAGCCGCATCGAGGCACAGCGAGTTAAAACTGGATGAGAAAATACTCACCCGATGCGAAAATTTGGTTGTTAAGGCGATGGATGACAAAGCGCAACTTTCGCGCGATGAGATTGCTGCGCTGCTGAATCAGCATGGTATAGCCACTAACGAACAGAGGCTTGTACACATCATGATGCACATGGAACTGGAACAATTGGTGTGTAGCGGCGGGCGCGAGGGTAAAGCATTTACCTATGCTTTATTTGATGCGCGGGTTCCTAAAACGAAACTCCTTGAAAAAGAGGAAGCTATTGCCATTCTTGCCGAACGTTATTTCATATCGCATGGCCCGGCAACCGTAGCCGATTTTGCCTGGTGGAGCGGCTTAACCAATACCGAGGCTAAAGCCAGGCTGGAAGCCGTTATATCGAAAGTGAGCAGCCATGAGGTTGAAGGTAATACTTACTGGTTTACAGAGCCGGGATTAGCCACTGCTAAAGCAAACCCCGTTCATCTGCTACCTAATTATGATGAGTACATTGTAAGCTATAAAGACCGCGGCGCTACCATGGATGCCAAACACATCAGCGAAGCCGACCCGCGGGGAACGATTTTTAACCATACCATCCTTATCAACGGCAAAATTGAGGGGCTTTGGAAGCGCGCCATAAAAAAGGACCTGCTGGAAATAGAGATAACGCCTCTTAAACCCTTAAGCCTGAATAATTTAAAGGCGATTGAAAAAGTTTCTAGGCAGTATGCGATTTTTTTTGGACTGAAGAAAGGGATCGTGCAGACTAAGCCTTAGTTTGCAGCCGCTTCGCCACCTTGCCAATAGTTAACCCCTGCACCAAAATGGAGAATACGACTACGATGTAGGTGATGAGTACAAACTCGTCGCGGTACATATTTGTGCCGAGGGACAAGGCCATTGCTACGGAAAGGCCCCCGCGTAAACCGCCCCAGGTAAGAATAGCCACCACATTATCTTCGAATTTTATTTTATAGCGAAGTAACGATACCGGGATAAAAACCGAGATCCATCGCGCCAGCAAAACAACGAGGATAGTAATTCCTCCAATGATCATCATTACCGGGTTTATTTTGATGATCAGCATCTCCAAACCAATGAGCAGAAAAAGTACGGCGTTTAGGATCTCATCTATTAGTTCCCAAAACTTATCCAGATAATCGCGGCTCACGTCAGACAGTCCCTCGTGCCTTTTGTTGCCTGTAATAATACCTGCAACCACCATAGCCAGCGGGCCAGATATGTGCAGACGCCCAGCCAGAAAATATCCTCCCATTACAATAGCGAGGGTGATTAAAACCTCTACCTTATAATCATCTACAGATCGCAACGCCCAGAAACCCGCATAGCCAAGTATAGCGCCAAACACCAGGCCGCCAACCGCTTCCTGCAAAAATAGCTTGCTTACGGCCACTGCAGAAAAATCGCCGGAGCGCGCCACCTCTGCAATGCTAATAAAGATAACCACCGCCACGCCATCGTTAAACAGCGATTCGCCCGATATTTTAAGTTCGAGAGAGGCTGGTATCTTGGCTTGCTTTAATATCGCCAGAACGGCTATGGGGTCGGTAGGGGATATCAACGCGCCAAACAGCAGGCAATAGACAAAGGGTACACTGATATGAAACAGGATGAAGAGGTAGTACACCATGCCACCTACCAAAAAGGTAGAAATGAGCGTGCCCGCCGTAGCCAGTAATAAAATGGGCCAGCGTTCTTTTTTTAGTTTGGCGGCGTCGATATGGATAGCTCCGGCAAAAAGCAGGAAGCTAAGCATAAAGTTCATCAGCACATCCTGAAAATCTACCGAAGTGGCTAATTGAATAGCTTTTGCCGATAGTAACGATTGCGAACTACCTAACGTTGCAAGTAAAACCGAAGAAAACAGCGAGAGCACCATAATGCCGATAGTGGGCGGCCATTTTATAAACCTGTTGTTGATGTAGGCAAATAAAGCAGTAAGTACAATGGTAATGGTAATGATCTCCTGGGTGCTCATATATGCGCAATTTACCCATAATATAGCTCAATCAAGCGAATAAAACAAATGGAATACGTTATTTGCCCGAACGCTGATGCCGGGCTAATTAATTATAAACGGTACGTGCCGATGCTTCGTTGGCCATATCGATGATCACGGTATCCAGCCTCTCCAGTTCGCCGGAGATATAATCAAGCACAACCTGGTCTGTGGGGTCGTTCTTTAGGATCTGTACAAGCGCCTTCAGGTTGGCCAGGGGGCTGCGGATAAGGTGCGACTGTTTCCAGGCCATATCCTTAATGCTTTCTACATGGTGTTGGATGTTTTCATAAGCTTGCTGCAGGTGCTGCTCAGATCGCTTATGGTCTGATATATCGGTAGCCGCAAATACAAGTCCTAAAATGTGCTTATGGTGGTTTGCGATAGGGAACATGCGTACATGGTACCATTTTGGATAGCCATCCGGTTCGGGGTAGCTTACTTCATAGCTTATCGGGTCGCCATTTAAAACCATGGCGATGTATTCACTGAATTTGGGCAAACGCTCCACAGGGATCTGGGCAATAAGGTTTTTGCCCGACGCCGGGTTGTAATTAAACTCCTTTTGCGCATAGCGCAGCGCCATGTTATTGTATTCGATAATATTGAGCGCGGTATCTAAAAGCGCGTAGGCGGTATCGGTGTTGTTAATTATAGTTTGCAAATTAGCCTCAGACCGTAGCAACGATTCCCGTTCCGTCAGGATCTGTTCTTCGGCCTTTTTACGTTCGGTAATATCCAGCATGGTGCCGATGATGGATGGCACATTATCCAGCATTACCCTACTGCCATAAAACTCCACCCAGTTGTTGCTGCCATCTTTGCGCAGGCCAACAGTCTCGTAATGTACGCTTTCAATTTCGCCGCTGAGGCGGGCGCGGATGCTTTCGTTTACTTTATCACGGTGATCGGGGTGAATAATAAGGTTAGAGGGGTATTCGCCGTTAAGTTCTTCTGTGGTGTAGCCAAAAACCTCGGCAAAGCGGGGGTTTATGTATACAAATTTACCGCCCTGCACAATGTAAATGCCCACCATGGATTTATCCGCAATGGTGCGGAACTTCAGCTCGGCGTTCTTTAAGTCCATCTCCATCGCTTTTCGGACAGTAATGTCTCGAGCTATCACCATCACCCTGTCATCGGGGAAGGTTTTAACATTTACCTCTACATCAAACGCCTGCCCGTTTTTGTGCATAAACCGTCTTTCGCGCACTGTTGAAGTTTCTGGTGCAGATCGCGGGACATACTTAAGCGGGTCAATTTTAAGCTGTTCGGGGTCTATTGTGTCGGCTACTTTCATCTTAAGCAACTCTTCGCGGGTGTAGCCAAGCAATGCGCACATGCTTTGGTTCACATCTATAAAATCCCCGGAATGGTTAAGAAGGTATATGGCATCCGATGCTTGCTCTATAAGCTGGCGGTATTTTTCCTCGCTTTTTTTTAGCTGGTCTAATAAATCAAGCAACTCGGCCTTCTCTTTCATGGTGATGTTGTGCTAAACCTTATGGTATCATTGCGTAACGGATATGGTGATAAACCTAAAATTAGCAATAAATTAATTAGATAGCGTAACGGGACGAAAATAGAATTTGGGATAAAAATTGTGATGGAACTAACGTTTTCAATTATTGAATTTTGCCCAGCTCTGCCCAGCTTGTCTCTACGGGTAACCCGGCCCTGCTAAATTCAATATGAATCACCTTGCGGGGCTTGTGATTGGTTGTACGGCTAGAAGCGTGGAGTAACAAAGGCCGCATTACCATAATGCCGCCTGCCTTCACCTCACAGGTAGTTTCGGTTTCTACATCCCAATCGATCGTTTCGGGCCGGTAGATGCCTTTGAGATGGGAGCCGGGCACCACCTTTAATGCGCCGTTACCTGCATCTGCATTATCCAGGTGGATGCGAATGGTAAAATTATCCTCTAAAATATTTAATGGGGGCTGTACGCCGAACTGATCTTGTTTAGTAGTCCACGGTCCAAAGCCTGGCAGGTCGGTTCGCTTATCTACTGAGATGGTGAGGTCCTGGTGCCAGGCTACAAACCAGTTGGATTCTTCGGGTTTGTCGAAATAAATAGATTTCACCACGAAGTAACCATCGCCAAATAAAGCTGCTATGGTTGCCTTTAGCTTTGCGTTGAAAATAAGTGACTTTGCTGCCGGGATCTCTTTAAGGAATTGCCTGATGGCAAAAAGCCCGGCTGATTTACGGAATGTGCTTTTGTTAGCGTCGGCTTTGCTGATCTCGTGCAAAACAGAACGGATCTCATCTTCGGCGAAAACATCATCTACAACGGTGAATCCATTGTTAGCAATGTTTTGAAGATGAGATCCGTACATGGCTTATGCCTAAGTCTTTTTAGAAGCTATTTCTAACGCTGTTGCTGAAGGTTTTGGTGCTCCAGTAACCACTATCCAATATGCGGCGAACAGTTAGTAGAGGATAGTCCGGGTCGCGTTTGTCAGCAAGTTGAAAAGCCAATTTGAATCCTCTTTTTTGAATCTCAGGCAATACTGGTTTTTTCCAGACCCCAAATGGGTAGGCAAAGTAAACGATCTCTTTACCGGTTATTTCTTCCAGTTTTTTGGTTGGCTTATCTATCTGGGTAACCCAATCATCAACAGGGCGGTTGGTTATTTTGCCGTTTTTGCCTTTTATCACCAATACGCCGTTATGCGTGTACTTGTCTACACGATGGTGATCCCAGGTGTGGCTGGCAATTTGGTTACCATCGTCTGATAGTTTTTTAACCATATCGGCAGTCATGTAATGGGGGCGGCCGATAGATACCGTCATCACAAAATAAACGGCTTTAAAACCATATTTCTTCAACTCCGGGGCAGCAATGGTGAACTGATCAAGGTCCGTATCATCAAATGTAAGCATGATGGGTTTCTTAGGCAATGCAGCACCTGTAGTTAAATAATTATATAACTGATTTGGCAGAATAGTGTGGTAACCGCTATCGGCCAGCATTTTTATGTGCTCTTTAAAAGCCGCTATTTGTACAATATAATCTTTAGCACCTTTGCTGTCAGTAGCTTTCCAGTCGCGTATTTGGTGGTAGCAAACAATGGGTACTTGTTTGCGGGCCATTACAGCAGCGTTATCTACCGGGCCTGTTGCCAGTTTGGCCACTACATCGGGCGAGCTGGTTTGTGTGGTGGAAACGGTATCGTTTGCTTTTTTATCGGTTGATGATGGTTTGGACTGGCAGGAAACCATGCCTAAAACGAACAATGGTAACAGGGCAGAAAATTGTTTTAACATAGCGATAGATGATTGTTTATAGTTAGGGCGCTAAAATAATACAATTCTAAAGGATATATTATTAACTGTTAATAAATAAAATAGAATTATAGAACTATCCGCTTGCCCTCCGCAATGGAGCGTTTGGCCGCATCAAGTATCTGCATCACAGTCATGTTATACTTTAGCGAAGAGCGATCATTAATACCCAGCAGGCGATTTTTAAGCACCAGTTGCAGGTAGGTAACCGGGTTATCCAGTGGTGCTTCCAAAGCGTTGGTGATGTTAGCGTTGATTACGTTATCGTTTACCCTTGTCGTGATTTTACTTCGGTCCAGCGCGTGTATATAGCCTTTATCGCCAAAAACTTCAAGGTCTTTTATGGAGAACGGCCAGTTCCATGATGCTTCTATGAGGCCTGTCGCGGTTGGGTATTCTATTAAAATGTTAACGTCGTCTTCCACTTTGGGGTAAACATTGAGCTTAAAGTGACGGGCAACGGCGGTTACTGCAATTGGTTTCTGGCCTTCCATTAGCCAGGTCATCAGGTTGGCACCGTAGCAGCCAAAGTCGATGAGTACGCCGCCGCCGTTTAGTTCCGGGTCGGTGAGCCAGCTTAAAAACTCCTTGCTGCAGCCAATTTCTTTTGGCCCCTGGTGCCCGTCGTGTACCACCATTTTGCGGATGCGCCCAATGCTGTCCTTCGACGCCATATTGTACACGTGCTGGTAGGAGGGGTACCAGGTAGTTTCGTAGTTGGTAAGCAGTTTTATGTAATACTTCAGCGCCAAAAATTCCATGCGCTTGGCCTGCGCAAGAGTAGCAGCCAGCGGTTTTTCCACCATTACGCTGATCCCCAAAGGGGCGCAGATCTCCACCACATCGATGTGTTTTGCAACGGGGTTATAACCCAGCACCGCATCGGGTTTGGTGGTTACGGCCATCTTCTTCAGGTCGTCGAAAAAGATAGAATCGGGCAGATGGTATTTTTCCTGGTATTTGGCACGGAGCGCTTTATCTGCTTCGGCAATACCAACAATGATCACCTTGCCTTGCTGGTAATCGTTCAGAATGCCGTTTACATGATCGTGCGACATGCCCGCAATGCCAAGCCTAAGCGTACTCATCAATACCGGCGGTGTAAATTTTGCCTTTACCGTATCCTGCGCAAATAAAACTGATCTAAATACAGCCGAAAGTATGGCCAGGAAAAATAAAAATCGCGTTAATTTCATGCTACTAATATATCCTCTTTTTTACTTTTCTGTTGATAGTGAATACGGTACATCCTCGGCTTTGATGCCTCTCGCTTTATTTGGCATTGCCGACATGCTGAAATTCAACACCCCGCCCTGTTGTAAAGCAGCATGACTCAGCCAGTTGTAATCGTACAGCTTGCCGTTTACTGTCAGAGTGTTTACATAACGGTTAGCATCGCTGTTGTTTGGCGCGTTAATAACCACTTTTTTGCCGTTCTCCAAAGTAAGCGTTAGTTTTTTAAACAAAGGCGTACCCAAAACATATTGTCCGCTGGATGGGCATACCGGGTAAAAGCCCATTGCCGAAAACACATACCAGGCAGATGTTTGCCCGTTATCCTCATCACCGCAGTAACCATCAGGGGTAGCTTTGTACAGCTTATTCATTACATCGCGCACGTGCAGCTGGGTTTTCCACGGCTGGCCTGCGTAGTTGTATAAGTAAGGCATGTGCTGGATAGGCTGATTGCCGTGCGCGTACTGCCCCATTCCGGCTATTTGCATCTCGCGGATCTCGTGGATAACTTCACCATAGTAACTGTCATCAAATACCGGCGGTAAAGACCATACCGAATCTAACTTGGTCACAAATTTTTCCTTGCCGCCCATTAGACCGATAAGCCCGTTAATATCATGAAAAACGCTCCAGGTATAGTGCCAGCTGTTGCCTTCGGTAAATGCATCGCCCCATTTGAAAGGATTAAACGGAGACTGAAATTTACCGTCCTTGTTTTTACCGCGCATTAAACCTGTTTGCGGGTCGAACAGGTTTTTGTAGTTCATGCTGCGTTGTTTATACACGTCGGTTTCAGCTGTTGGGCGACCCAGGGCTTTGCCTAATTTGTATATGGTAAAATCGTCATAAGCATACTCCAAAGTACGCGCGGCGTTCTCGTTTATTTTTACGTCATAGGGTACATAACCAAGCGAATTGTAATAGTCAACACCATCACGGCCGGTAGCACGAGGCCCATCATTATTGGCACCATGGGTTAGGGCTTCGTAAAGCGTATTGATATCGTAACCGCGGCCACCCTTAAGGTAAGCATCAGACACTACCGACGCGGAGTTGTTACCAACCATAACGTCCGAGTAACCCGGGCTGCTCCACTCCGGCAGCCAGCCGCCTTCTTTATAGTCGTTCACCAAGCCCGCCTGCATCTCTTTGTTGATGGCCGGGTAAACCAAATTCAGGAAAGGGTACAAAGCACGGAAGGTATCCCAAAAGCCCGTACCAGCAAATTTATAGCCGGGTTTTACCGTGCCGTCCTGTGCGCTCCAGTGCATAATTTGCCCTTTAGCGTCTACCTCATACATCTTGTTAGGGAAGAACAACATCCGGTAAAGGCAAGAGTAAAATGTGCGGGTTTGGTCAACCGTGCCGCCTTCAACCGCCAAACGGCTCAGTGTTTTATTCCAGGTAGCTTTGGCCTTAGCTTCGGTAGCATTAAAACTATCTTTACCCACTTCTCGTTGCAGGCTTATTTCTGCTTGTTCTATGCTGATGAATGACGAAGCCACACGCAAGTGTACTTTCTCGCCTTTGGTAGTTTTGAAACCGATGATCGCGCTCACGTGTTTTGCGGTGAGTTCGCTACCGTCGTTCAATGTACTATCGCTGTAAAGCTGCGCCAGACCGATAGGTTTATCTACATAAATAACAAAGTAGTTTTTAAAATTTTTTAGTGGCCCGCGGGCGTACTTGGTAGAGTAACCCACAATTTTGCCTTCGCCACGAAATACTTTAATGTATGAACCTTTATCAAAGGCATCTATCACAATGAATGAGCTATCTGATTTTGGGTAAGTGAACCTGAATTGCGCGCTTCGCTCGGTAGGGGTTATCTCGGTAGTAACATCATGGTCGGCCAGGTAAACGCTGTAGTAGTAGGGTTTGGCTATCTCTGTTTTATGCGAAAACCAGCTTTGACGACCGTTTTGCGTAACTTTTAGCTTACCAGTTGCGGGCATAATGGCAAATTGCCCGTAGTCATTCATCCATGGGGATGGCTGGTGGGTTTGTTTAAAGCCGTTTATCTTATAAGCATCGTAAGTGTACTGCCATCCGTCGCCCATTTTACCGGTTTGTGGGGTCCAAAAGTTCATTCCCCAGGGCAGGGCGATAGCAGGGTAGGTATTACCGTTGCTCAGGTCGTATTTAGATTGGGTACCCATCAGTGGGTTTATCCATTCAACCGGGTCGGCTATTTTTGGTGCCTGCTGGGCAAAAGTTGTGGTGGCTAAAAGTATCGAGCTAAAAAAGAGGAATCTTTTTTTCATGTGTGAATTGATATTAGAGGAATTAAACCGGCTGTAAATATAAAAGACTGGCGGGTATTGCCAGTCTTTTATATTGATTTTGTTACCAACCAGGGTTTTGGGTGAGTTTTGTGTTGGTGTTTATTTCCCGCTGCGGTATTGCCCACAGGTAGTATTGCTGCTTCATGGTTACACCCTGTTCGTTAGGGGTGGAGGTAGCCTCTCCGAAGGAGTTATTTTTTACATTATACACCTTGTGTGTACGTTGAATATCGAAGTATGCTTTATCCTCATACGCCAGCTCGTGATAACGCTCTCGCCAAACAGCTTCTCTGAACGCTTCCTTTGGTAACGCGCCTACAGGTGCCAGCTGTGCGCGGGCCCTTATTTTATTAAGCTGGGCAATAGCTGTGGCATTCGGGCTGCCTTCGGCTTCGTTGCTTGCTTCGGCATATATCAGCATTGCTTCCGG
Organism: Mucilaginibacter gilvus; assembly: GCF_004054195.1. Classification (GTDB taxonomy): domain Bacteria; phylum Bacteroidota; class Bacteroidia; order Sphingobacteriales; family Sphingobacteriaceae; genus Mucilaginibacter; species Mucilaginibacter gilvus. The sequence continues at coordinate 476,716 of NZ_SBIW01000003.1, forward strand.
TAAACGCAGCAATGTCCAGTTTTCATCAGAACTGCCATTGCCTAATGCACTTTCTACATGAAAAAACTTGTACAAAGCGTGTTCGCCAAATTGTATGATGGTGTTTGGGTCTTTATCCTTCGGATAACTGGAGAAATAAAATTGTCTTTCCTTCGCACGTAAGTCACTGCTCTCGTAGCTTGCCACAAATTCATCGGTGGGGATCATGGCTCCAAGGTGGTCACCGTAGGCACCTACCTGTAAATTAAATGGTAATGTAAGTTGCGGAATGGCATTGGTGCGTACACCCAGCAGGTAATTTATCTGGAAGATAAGTTCGCCAGTGTTTTTGTGGGCGTTATCGTGCAAATAATCGTATTTATCAAACAGCGTGTATTGATTCAATACGGGTAAAACCTCCTGTGCAGCCAATGCGTAATTTTCCGGTTTATTTAAAGGGAAGCCAGCCATCGTTAAGTATACGCTGCCCAATAATGTGCGTACAGCTCCAAGCGATGCGCGGCCCGTTTCTTCCTTTTCATCTATACCCGAAGCTTTGGCTGCCTGCAGGTCGCTTACAATCAAAGTATACACGTCGGCGATCGGGGTACGGGTAGGGTAAAGATTCTCGCTGTTTATAGCTACCGGTTCGGTAATCAAAGGCACATCGCCATAAAGCCTTACCAGGTGGAAGTAGAAGAATGCCCTTAAAAAGTATGCTTCGCCAAGTAGTCGTTTTTTATCCGCATCGGGCATAGTGATCTTGGGAATATTAGCGATGGCGATGTTGGCGTTTGAAATAGCGTTATAACTATTAGCCCAAACCGTTTGAAAACCCGGGTTGACCGAACTGGTAGTTTGTGTAATAACGGCCCGGTTGTTTACGCTTTGCCCAAGTGAGGTAGCATGCCCGGCAAATAATTCAAGCGTAATAAAAGGGCTCTCGCCATAGGCATCACCGTTTTGGAACATATACAACGAGGTATAAATACCATTTACAAAGGTTTGGGCCTGCGATGCGGTTGTAAAGTAATTATCCTTTACAAAGTTGCCTTTATTTTCCTCATCGAGGTATTTTTTGCAGCTGCCAAGCGGCGCAGCAAGGATCAGTATTAACAAACCGACCCTGTATTTTTTTAAGTTAAACTTCATAATAATGATCTATTAAATTGTTTAATTAGAAACTTGCGTTTACACCAAGCAGGAATGTTCTTGGTTTTGGATAATCATAAAACTGGATGCCTTGGGTAAAGTTGCTGTTACCGTTGTAGGTAGATACCTCAGGATCGTAACCGGTGTATTTGGTTATCAGGAACAGGTTTTGCCCTTGTGCATAAACCCTCAGCCTGCTCATTTTTAATTTCTTAAGAATGTTATTCGAGAAGTTGTAACCCAGTGTTACCGCCCTGCCGCGTATGAACGATCCGTTTTCTACCTTGGTAGAATAGATCTCGGTTTGATACCTCACATAGGCTGGCCTGTTTTCGGCTATGCTGGTGTTTTGGTTTTCCGGTGTCCACGCGTTTAATACAGTGGCGTAGCTGTTTGCCTGGCCGGTACGGTCCTGGCCCGAGTGGCGGGTTAGGTTCATAATCTGGTTCCCATAGTTAAACTGCAACTCTACACCCAAATCGATGTTTTTATAGCGGAAGTTGTTGGTTAAGGTACCGTAACCATCCGGAGTTGATTTTCCTAATACTTCGCGGTCGTCGGCACTGATCTTGCCGTCGCCATTCAGATCCTTTATTTTCAGATCACCCGGAAGCAGGTTGTATTTAGCCGCTTCAGTAGCTTCGCTGGTACCCCAGGTGCCTAACACCGTGTAACCGTAAAAGCTGCCGGGAGCAAGCCCAACGCGCATCAGGTTAAAGTCTGAAAGGAAGCCCGGCGACAGGTAGATATCGTCGTTATTAGCACCCAATGCAATGATCTTGCTTTTTAACAGCGAAATATTGAAGGAAGAGTTCCAGCTGAAATTATCGGTTTTTATATTTTGTGTGCTGATGGTGAACTCCAAACCCTTGTTTTGCAGCCTGCCAATATTTTTATAAACACTGCCAAAGCCACTGGTTTGCGGTAATGGCGCATTCAGCAGCAAGGCCTGGGTTTTCTTTAGATAAGCGTCGGCTTCCAACGTAACACGGTTGTTAAATAAGCCAAGTGATACACCAAAGTCTATCTCGGAATTTTTCTCCCATGACAGATCTTCGTTACCAATAGTGGTTTGGTGCGTGCCAATGGCTTGCGCGCCGCCAAAAATATAGTTGGTGGTCTCAATTCTGGCCTGCGATTGATACTCTCCAATCTCTGAGTTACCGGTTAGCCCGTAGCTTAAGCGGAACTTTAGGTCGGATATGGTTTTGTTATCCTTCAGAAAGGCTTCCTGCGATGCGCGCCACGCCAAGGCGGCAGAAGGGAAGAAACCATATTTAACGTTTTTACCGAAGCGGGATGAACCATCTTCACGACCGGTAACGGTTAACAAGTATTTCTCCTTGAGATTGTAATTGATCCTGCCGAAAAACGACTGCATTTGCCACGCGTCGTAATTAGAGCCAGGTATGCCTGGGATTTTACCTGCTGCAAGGTTGTAATAACCATAAAAATCGTCAGATAAGCTGCCAGTTGATGCGCCGAAACCTGTTTGCTTAAAATTTTGACGTTCGAAACCTGCCACCACGTTGATCTTGTGGATGTCGTTGAAGGTTTTATCGTAGGTGAAGTGATTTTCCCATTGCCAGAACGTGTTGTTACGCTCGCTGATAGAAGCCGAACTGTACTTCTGATCGGCAGTTGCGCCTCCAACCAAACCTGTTTGCGAATTAGGGAAGTAATTTGCGGAGGTGGTTATTCCCAGTGTACTGCGGAATTGCAGGCCTGGCAATAGGTTGAAGTTTAAATAACCGTTACCGCTAAACACGCGGATCTTATTAAGGTTTACAATTTCGTTTGCCTGCGCAACGGGGTTATCGCCGCCCTCCATATTGGGGTAGTCGGTACGTTTGCCGTAGCTGCCGTCGGCGTATTTTATAGGGATGATAGATGGCATTTCAATTAACATACGCGGGATGTTGTTACCACCGGTACCATTATCCTGCAGGCGGCCATCCTGCGCGTTGTAGTTTAAAGTAGCGCCAACTTTTAACCACGATTTTACCTGGTTATCAAAAGTTAGTCGGGCGTTATAGCGTTTTAAGTAGCTGTTAATGATGATGCCCTGGTCGTCGGCATAGTTTAAGAACAAACCGTAATTCAGCTTTTCCGTGGCACCGGTGAACGAGAGATTATGGTTCTGGCTAACCGCGGTACGGGTTGTTGCATCCTGCCAGTCTACATCATATAGCGGCTGTAAATTACTATCGAATAGCTTACCTATTAATGCGGTGCGAATCACCTTTGGGTCTTTTTCGGCATAGTCACCTTTCGCCCAGCCAACCGGGTCGTATTTTTTGATGTTAGCATATGATTGGTCTTCCACCGCTAAAAATTGTTTCGCATTTAGCACCGGGATTTTGCGTGCCATTTTGCTTACGCTTACATAGCTATCATAACTTACGGACGACGGCGCTCCTTTGTTGCCACGCTTAGTGGTTACCAAAATAACACCGTTTGCACCGCGTGTACCGTAAATAGCGGTAGACGATGCATCCTTCAATACATCGATAGATTCTACGTCATTAGGGTTAATGGAGTTACCGCCTTCTGTCCAAACCACGCCGTCGACAACGTACAATGGGTCGGTATTGGTGTTGATTGAGCTGTACCCACGGATGCGAATTTTGGTAGCACCACCTGGTGCACCCGAGTTGGTAGATACGTTTACACCGGCAATTTTACCGGCGAGTTCCTGCTCCAGGTTGGTTTGCGGCCTGTCCTGCAATTGGCGGCCGCTTACGCTGCCTACCGAACCGGTAAGGTCCACACGTTTTTGAGTGCCGTAGCCCACTACAACCACCTCACTTAGCGCCTGTGGCTGCTCTGCCAATACTACGTCAATGGTGGTGCGGTTATTAATGGTAACTTCCTGCGAGTTGTAGCCAATAAAGCTGAATACCAATGTGCCGTTCCCCTCTGGTACGGTGAGCTTGTATTTGCCGTTAACATCGGTTACTGTACCGGTTGTGGTACCTTTAAGCTTTACATTTACACCAGGCAAAGGGCCTTTGGCATCTGTAACTGTACCAACAATGTCTACTGCTTTAATTTCAACAGGGTTGTTATCGGCATCCTTCTTTTTTACCACAATGGTCTCCTGGAAGATCCTGTAGGTAAGGGGTTGGCCTTCAAAGGCTTTGTCGAGTGCTTCGGAAATGGTGACCTTAGATACTTCGATATTTATAGCACCCACTCTTGATACATCCTGCTTATCATACATAAAATGATAACCGGTTTGTTTTTCTATCTGGCGCAGGATCTTTTCAACCGAGGTATTCTTTTGTTTTAAAGAAACCACCTGGCTGTAAGTTTTGGCGCTGATGTTGGTGAGGGCTGCAATTATTAAAATGGCAGTGAGTTTCATAACCAAAATAATTTTGGAAAGTTTAGGCCACGCCAAGGGCATGGCCTTAGAATTAAAATTCATAAGTTTGTAGAGTTTGGGTTAAACATTAAGTTTCAATTCGTCAGATTGCGATGGTTGGGGAACCCAGATGCTTAGCCGGAGAAGTGGTCGAAACACTTCCCGGTTTTTTTATGATCTGTTGGCATGTTTAGCCCAACCGGGTTCGCTTTGCGGGCTAACTTGGCTGTCGTCGTAGTGCTTCAATCATGGTGTGTTTTTTAAGGTGAATATTGGTAATGTATATTGGGTGTTTTTTTGGCTGTTTATAGAACAATAATGTTCTTTCCTTCAATTTTTAATTTTACGCCCGTGTACTCCAGCATGTTAAGTAACTCGGATGCCTTTACGCTGCGTGCTATACGGCCATTAAATTCCCGGTGGGGAATGGTACCTTTGTAGATCACATCCACATCGTACCAGCGTGATGCCTGGCGCAATATCATATCTATCCCCGCGTCCCTGAACTGAAAGATGCCGTTCTTCCATGCGGTTTCGTCGTCTACATCCACATCATCAACCACTTTGCTTTGGCCGTTGGCGGTTATTTGTGCCTGCTGGCCGGGTTTAAGCCTGGCGCTAAAGTTTCCGCTTTTAATGTTTACCGCGCCTTCCAGCAGTGTTGTTTTCATCGTGGTTTCGTCGTCATAAGCCATTATGTTGAAATGTGTGCCCAGTACCTCAATTTCGGCACGGTTGGTTTTAACCTTAAAAGGCATCGCAGCGTTTTTCGCCACCTCGAAATAAGCCTCGCCGGTTATATCCACCTCTCGGGTTTTGCCCGTAAAAAATATAGGAAAACGCAAGGACGATGCAGCGTTCAACCAAACTTTGGTGCCGTCGGGTAAAATAACCTGGTATTGCCCGCCGCGTGGCGTTACGATGGTATTGATGGATGGGGTAGGGCTGTTGTCGGCCATGGCGGCGGCGTTATACAGCAACTGCCCGTCGGCAGTTTTTTTAACTACGGTAGCGCCTTGCTTAGCAAGTGTGCCGTTTTGGGCGTTATCCAGAATAATGGTTTTGCCATTGGCGAGGGTAAGTATGGCCTTGTTACCGCCGGGTAAAGCATCATGCGCAGGGTGTTTAACTGCTTTGGCCACCGTTTGCACTGGCTGTTGCTGGCGTAAATAGTATTGAACACAAAACCCTACGAAGAGCAACATCACTGCCGCCGCTGCAATTTTACCCCATAAGATCAACGTTCGACCGGGCTTCAGGCTGTTATCGGTATCGGCGGAGCCCAGTATGTTTTTTAAAATGGCATTTGATTTATCAACATTAAATAAAGGCTCACCTGGTTTGATCTCCTCCCAGGCCTGGCGGATATACCTGGACAGTTCTTCATCGCACTTGCCGTCATCTATTATAGCAAACAACTCGTCGCACTCCTGCGGAGTGGCCGTTTTGTTATAATATTTATCAAAAAGGTATTGCAACCTCACGCTGGATGTTTTCATTAAATGTTGTTCAATAATTGGCAGTGTATAAAGCCGGGGAGCTTTATGTTAAAGACACAAAAGGCAAATAAAAAGGGGGTATCGCTTCTTAACTTTTTTTCAAAATAATTGCAGCAAGCGCAATTACTACCGACATATCCATGTTCGACTGCACAAAGATGGTGATAGAATGGGTAGAAGCCTGCAGGTATTTTTTAACAGTTTCGCGCGACAGGCCCATCTGGCTGGCTATCTCATCGTATTTTAAGCGTTTATGGCGGCTAAGCAGGTATACCTTTTGCTGCTGCGGCGGCAGGTGGTCAATGGCCTCGTCCAGCAGGCTGTAGTAGGTATCTAAGCCGCTGTTATCTTCAGGGATCAGTGCCATCGCGTTTTCTTCGATGGTTTTTTGGCGGAGGCGTTCTTTTGCGAGTTTTCGCAAGCAGTTGAGCGCATGATTTTTAGAAATTACAAACAAATAGGCTTTGAAGTGCTGTATCGCGGCAAGGCTTTCGCGGCTAAGCCAAATTTTAAGGAAAACGTCCTGCACCACTTCTTCTGCAAGTTCGGCCGAACCGGTTATACGGTAGATATGAGTACCTAAAAGCTGATGATGGGTGTTGAACAGTTCACTAAAGGCGTGTTCATCTCCGCCGGCAACTCTCAGGAGTAACTCGTTTTCGCAAGGTATTACGTCTAACATAGGCTGTTATTGGTGCAGGCAAGTAATGAAAAATTAACTACAACCGCAACCCCAATAATGTTTTGATGTTAAAAAAGTATCACAATGTGTAAAATAGACACTTTTTAATTTCCTAATTGGTAAATATTTAACCAATGATAAATACAGCCCGTCGCGCAATTATGTTAAAATAATGACGGATTGCCCCCCAGTTTTATCCTTCCTAAATGCTTATAAGCGGCTTCTGTAGCTTCGCGGCCACGGGCTGTTCGCATTAAAAAGCCCTCCTGTATCAAAAAAGGTTCGTAAACTTCTTCAATGGTACCTTCTTCTTCGCCAACGGCGGTCGCTATGGTTTTCAGGCCAACAGGGCCGCCCTTAAATTTATCTATGATCGTCGTCAGGATTCTGTTATCCATCTCGTCAAGACCGTGTTCATCCACATTAAGGGCGTTCAAAGCATATTTGGCAATGGCGGTGTCAATGTTGCCGTCGCCTTTTATCTGGGCAAAATCTCGTGTGCGGCGCAACAGCGCGTTTGCTATACGGGGTGTACCACGGCTTCGGCGGGCAATTTCATAAGCGCCCTCGTCGCTAATGGGAGTTTTTAATATGGATGAGGAGCGCAGAACAATGGTGGTTAACAGTTTCGCGTCGTAATATTCCAGCCGGGCGTTTATGCCAAACCTTGCCCGTAAGGGAGCGGTAAGCAAACCGGAGCGTGTGGTTGCGCCAACGAGGGTGAAAGGGTTAAGCGAAATCTGCACAGAACGTGCGTTTGGCCCGCTCTCCAGCATAATATCTATCTTAAAATCTTCCATGGCCGAATACAAGTATTCTTCTACGAGGGGGCTTAAACGGTGAATCTCGTCTATAAAAAGAATATCGCCCGTTTCCAGGTTGGTGAGCAGGCCGGCGAGGTCGCCTGGTTTATCAAGCACCGGGCCCGATGTTATTTTAATGCCTACACCCATCTCGTTGGCCACTATGTGCGAGAGGGTAGTTTTGCCCAGCCCCGGAGGGCCGTGCAGCAACACATGATCTAACGCTTCGCCACGTTGGCGGGCTGCTTGTACAAATATTTTTAAGTTGGCTAATATCTTATGCTGCCCCGTAAAATCTTCAAAAGCCTGCGGGCGCAATACTTTTTCTATATCGCGTTCGGCAGGAGAGAGGTGCTCACGTTCCGGATCAAGATTTTCATTCATTGCCAACGAAATTAGTATTTTTTAGTTAGATGTTAGATACGAGATTTGAGATTTGAGACAAAAATGCTTAGCAGCAAGGCATTATCTCACATCTGACATCTCACATCTCACATCTCAAATCTATCCTTCCGGATACTTCCTGAAAATGCTATTGAATTTCATTTGCAGTACGCCAAACACGGCTTCTTTAAAAATTCCTTTAGACATTTTGGAGGTGCCGGCGGTGCGGTCGGTAAAGATGATTGGGATCTCTTTTACCCTGAAACCATGTTTAATAGTGGTGAATTTCATTTCTATCTGGAACGCGTAACCTACAAATTTTACCTTATCCAGTTCGATGGTTTCCAGTACCTTACGCCTGTAGCACATAAAGCCTGCGGTGGAATCCTGGATGTCGATACCGGTAATAAAACGCACGTAAACCGATGCGAAATAACTCATCAACACCCGGCTCATGGGCCAGTTAACAACGTTTACACCTTTGATATACCGCGAGCCAATAACCGCGTCGTTATCATCTATACAGGCCTGGCGCAGGCGAAGCAGGTCATCGGGGTTATGCGAAAAATCGGCATCCATCTCAAAAACATAATCGTAATGGTTGGCAATGGCCCATTTAAAGCCGTGGATGTAGGCTGTGCCTAAACCCAGTTTACCCGCTCGTTCTACAATGAAAAGTTTTTCGCCATAATCGCGCTGTAAGGATTTAACAATCTTTGCGGTACCATCGGGCGAACCGTCATCCACAATAAGTAAATGGAAATCGTGCACAAGCGAAAACACTTTGTGAATCATCCTTTCGATGTTTTCCTTCTCGTTGTAGGTTGGTATAATTACTATACTATCCGGCACTTATCAATAATTGAAATGAGGTAAATGTAAACGGCTAAAATAATCCAATTTATATTGGTTCAACACAAAAAAACAGGAAAGCTGCTGCAATCCTGTACTTTTTAGGTAATATTTTCTTTACACGCTATCTTTTGCCTTAAATGCAAACGGCTTAGGCGAGTAAATATTTTACACGATAGGGTTATCGGGATGAATTTTGCTGGTGTGATCGTCGCGGATATCCATGCCTTTTGCCAACACATCTGCCGCTAAGTAGGCTTTCTCTTTGATGAATGGGCTTACAAAAACAAATATCAACACAAAACCAAAGCAGATAGCCACAAACAGCCAGAAGAAAGATGCGCCTGTAAAACCCTTAAACATACCACCACTTGCAATGCTGTTGGTTACAACTGCATTAAAAAACGACCCCACCGAATAGGTGAAATACCAAATGGCTGTCATCGTGCTTTTCATGGACGGCGGTGATTGGGTGTAGGCATACTCCAGGCCAGTGATTGAAACCAGTACTTCGCCGGCAGAAAGGATTGCAAACGCCAATATTTGCCACCACACGGATGGATGCTGGCCTGCGTCAACTTTTACCTGCAGTAAAGCGATAATAACAAAACTAAACCCGGTAATAAACAAGCCGGCCCCAATTTTGCGCAACGCCGTGAGTTTAATGCCCAGTTTTGCTACCAATGGGTACAATACATAGTTGAAGAGCGGTATAAACGCAAGCAGAAAAACCGCGTTTACGGTTTGTATTTGCGAAGGAAGAATAGTCCAGTTGCTGATGCCAAGGCCAAGGTCGAGTTTTTCGGATTGCAGCACCCACTCGGCACTGTTCATATCCCAAAGCGACCAAAATACAGGGATAAAGGCAAATACCGCCATAACGCGCCAAACTGCTTTTATGCCGTCAACTTTTTGTTCGCTGTATTTTGCCTCAGCGCATTCCCAGGCGGTTTTACCGGTTGCTTTTGCTTTGCCGTTGAATTTACACATCATTGCATAAAAACTAACGGATACAAAATTGTCTTTGTTAATGCCTTTTGGAGGTAGTTTTACATAACTTTTTCTTCCCGAGAAAAAGATGATAGTGGCCAACGCCATCAGGATGCCCGGTACGCCAAATGCCCATGATGCTCCCCATTTTTCGTAAATAAGGGGGATGAGAAACAAGCTTACCATAGAGCCCGCATTGATACTGAAATAAAACCAGCTGTAAATGCTGCTCATTAAATGCTGGTTGCTATGGTCGAACTGGTCGCCCACGTTTGCGGATACGCAGGATTTGATGGCACCTGCCGAAAACGCGATAATAATTAAACCTGTTTGAAAACCGCCGAGGCTGGTATCAAACATTGAAAGTAAAAAGTGCCCGATCGTATAAATAAGGGAACCGATAAGGATAACGCGATATTTACCAAAGAACCAATCGGCCAGGATAGCCCCCAATAGTGGAGTAGCATAAACCAGTGTAGAGAACATGTGATTTATGCTACTTGATTTTGCATTGGCGATTGCGGTAGCATCGTGACTGAAAAACTGGTGTACCAGGAACACAGCCAATATGCTGCGCATTCCGTAAAAGCTAAAACGTTCGGCAAATTCGTTGCCTATAATAAAAGGTACACTTCTTGGGATCCTGCCTTTCGGCTTTTCTGATGCTATCGGGGTTTCCTGCATTATTGTAGTGGGGATAAAATTTGCGCTAAAAATACTATAATTATACTAAACCAAAATTTTATACCGAAATTATTACAGAATGGTATATCAATGATGGTTAATTGATTTGTTTACTGCTGTATTGTTTTTCTTACAGGCACCTGGTCTCTATCTATAATAGCCTGCTTTTTGGGGTCTATAATGTCAATATCCTCGGGCTGGGGAATGTTGCGCATATCCAGGTTCTCTACAAAAAACCATTTGCCGTCTTTTAGTTTATAGCCATCGTAACTCAGGTCGGGGCCAAAGGTATCGGGCTTATCCTTCATTTTTGGGTCGGGCGGGGCCAGGTGGTCAAAAACGATAACACCCTGTTCGGGTACGTAACGCAGCAGCATAGATGCCTGCCGGGTATACTCAAACACCACACGCTTACGGTTTTTGCCGTTGCCATTAAAAACGCCCATGCCCATTGCCGGTTTATTTTCCCGGTTAAACGAGATCACATCTATTACCTTTTTATTGGACCGAACGGTGCTGCCTTTCCAACCCAGTAAAACGTAGTAGGGGTTATTGGTATCTACCCGGATGATCTTATAATACTGGGCACCGTACCATTTGCGGTTATCGGTGAGGCTGTCTTCCGGGTTTTTTAGTAGCGGGGAGTAATCTTCCAGGGGGTACATTACCAGCTTATCGCCGGTGTTCATTTGTATGGTGCCGTAAAAGCGATAGCTGCCGTCGGCGTTCATAATATGCCAGCTGATGATACGGAAACGATTATCGGGCGCTTTAATGATGCTAACACTTTTTACCGAATCGAACGGGAAACGGAATGAATTGTTAACTCTTAAGGCAGCTACCAGCGTAGGGATGAACTTATAGTTGGCCGCTTTACGGGCCAGGTCGTCGGTATCGTTTATAAAGCGTTTGCCCAGGTTGGCCAGGCTATCCTGGTACATGCGCAGCAGTTTTTGATTGCCACTGTCATCTGAATGCTGGGCAAAGGAAAGGGTGGAAACAAATAGGAGGGTAAAAGCTAAAAAGAAAACTTTCATCAATGGGTTTACAATAAAAAATCTAACGTTAACAATAAGATTCACCTAAAATACAGCTAATTCCCTGTTAACGTAAATTTTCAATAATCATTGCGCTTGCGCCACCGCCGCCGTTGCATATACCCGCCGCGCCAAGCTTGCCGCCATTCTGTTGTAAAACATGTATCAGCGTAACAATAATACGCGCGCCCGAAGCGCCAAGCGGATGCCCTATAGCCACCGCTCCACCATTTACGTTAACTTTCGCGGGGTTTAAATTTAATAATTTGTTGTTCGCAATTGCAACCACGGAGAAGGCCTCGTTTATTTCGAAGAAATCAATCTGATCTGCCGATACTCCAGCTTTATGCAATGCCAGTGGGATCGCTTTTGAAGGGGCGGTAGTAAAATATTCCGGTGCTTGCTGTGCATCGGCGTAAGAAACTATTTTGGCTAAAGGCTTTATACCCATCGCTTCGGCTTTTTCTTTACTCATTAATACCAGCGCCGCAGCGCCGTCATTAAGGGTAGAAGCATTGGCGGCGGTAACGGTACCGTCTTTTTTAAACACCGGTTTTAGCGTGGGGATCTTATCGAATTTCACGGCAGCAGGTTCCTCATCATTGCTAAATAAGCTTACTTCGCCTTTTTTATCTTTTAGCTCTACCGGGGTTATCTCGTCGGCAAACTTCCCGGCAGCTTGCGATGCCTGCGTGCGTTTGTACGATTCTATCGCGAAAGCATCCTGGTCTTCGCGGGTAACGTTGCAATCTACAGCGCAAAGTTCGGCAGCGGATCCCATGTGGTAGTCGTTATATACATCCCATAGGCCGTCTTTCACCAAGCCATCGGTTATCTGGCCGTTGCCTAAGCGGTAACCATTGCGGGCCTTATCCAAATAATAGGGCACATTGCTCATGCTTTCCATACCGCCTGCCAGTACAATATCGTTATCGCCATTGGCGATGCTTTGGGCGGCCAGCATTATAGCCTTCATGCCCGAAGCGCAAACCTTATTAACCGTAGTAGCGGGCATAAAAGGCAGGCCGGCAAATATTGCGGCCTGGGTAGCAGGTGCCTGGCCCAAATTGGCCGACAATACGTTGCCCATATAAACTTCCTGGATATCGGAGGGTTGCAAACCGGCTTTTTCAACTGCCGACTTAATAACCACAGCGCCCAAAGCCGTAGCCGATAAATTTGCAAGGCTGCCGCCGAAACTGCCGATAGGGGTACGCGTTGCCGATACGATATGTACTTCTTTCATGATGTTGGATGCCTTTTATATTTGGTGGCGCAAAGTTATATTTTTTGCTTTAAGAATAACGCGGTGTGGATAATTTATTATGCATGCATAGTATTAGCCAGCATTTATGCTAACCTGCATCAAGTGTTTTAAACCGGTAAATAGGACGGGAAGAAAGTACGGTGTGGCTGTGTGGCTATCGTCAAAGCTTATACAGATGGAGGAGAGTATGTTACCTTCTATTTCCATTAATTTTTTGCCGTCGGCATTATTCCATACATATATCATCCGCCATATGTTGGGTTGGTTCAAAGTTGCTTTAAAGCCATTATTTAGCGTGAGTTGGAGCGTGTTGCTGAAGAATTTTGTTTCAGCATAACCCATTATTTTGCCTTCGGAGGTTTTAAAGTGATGTCACCGTTGCCAGCACCCAGTGCGGTAATGGAATTATCGTCGGTTTGAAGGATTGTTGCCGACGAAAACATCCCTTCGTTGTAAATTTTACCGTACTGGTTTTGCCCGTCGGTTAGGCTATAGTCGGGTGCGAACCAGCCATTTGTTACCAGCCAGAGTTTGTCGCCTTTTAAATAGATAAATTGTTGTAGGACATTCAGGGTAAATGTTTTTATAGCTATAAAGATATCGTGTCGTACTGAAAAAGTTTACACTTTTACTCATCAATTCAATCCTTTTTTTTTCGCGTAGCTTTCTTGCGGCTGGCCAGCGCTTGCTGCAGCAAATATTCTATCTGCCCGTTGGTGCTGCGGAATTCTTCGGCGCCCCAGGCCTCTATTTCCTTGAGTACCTCGGGGTTTATTCTCAATATAAATGCTTTTTTCTCTGCCATTACACTCCTTATGCCGAAACCGCTGCCGCCGCCTGTGCCTGCCGCAGTAAAATTAAGTTCACACCAATTAAAGTAAACAAAGGGATATTAAGATTTACCTTCTGCGGAGATGCATCAATCTGTATCTTAAAGGGCGTTTTTATCCCGAATGGTTTCTGTATGATTTGCAGTATATCGCCCTGTGCTGCGCTGGCAAGCGTTAAAGCTTTGGTAAATAGCTTTTTGTACAAGTAAGTAGCTTCGAAGCCATTATCCAGCTTTAGTAAAGTGTCGCGTTTCCAGCGCTGGGGTTCAATGGTGCCAATGGTTTGGTCGTCATCCTTATTCAGCAGCATAGCGCATTTAAACCAACCCTTGTGCTTTATAGTCCAGCTGCCCTCGGCGGTTTCTATGATTGCGTACTTGCGCCAATGGCTTTTGTAACTCAGTTTACCATATACCAACTGGCCGTCTGTAAGCTCGTAATAAGGGAAGAACCACTTATGACGGGTAATAAACAGCTCATTTGTTTTTATCTGGTCAAAATTCCGGAAATTGTTTATCATCTTAGTGGTATAAGGTGCCTGTATTCACAACAGGGGAAACAGCGCGCTCGCCGCATAATACTACCAGCAGGTTACTTACCATAGCTGCTTTGCGCTCTTCGTCAAGTTCTACAATGTTCTTTTCGGCCATCTTGTTCAGGGCCATTTCTACCATACCTACGGCACCCTCAACTATGAGCCTGCGCGCGGCAATAATGGCCGATGCCTGCTGGCGCTGCAACATCGCCTGTGCTATCTCAGGTGCATAGGCCAGGTGTGAGATCCGTGCTTCAACTACTTCGATGCCGGCACGTTCCAGGCGTTCGTTAAGTTCCTGCTCCAGCATGTGGCTTACCTCTTCGGCGCCGCCACGAAGAGTAATGCTGGCTGTTTCATCTTCAATATGATCATAAGGGTAAGAGTTTGCCAGGTGGCGTACCGCCGCCTCGCTTTGTATATTTACGTATTGCAGATAGTTCTCTACCGCGAACACGGCTTTAGCGGTTTCTTTTACCTGCCAAACTATTACCGCGGCAATTTCAATAGGGTTACCTACGCTGTCGTTCACTTTTAATTGCTGCCCGTTGAGGTTAAACGCACGTAAAGAAACTTTCTTTTTTACAGTGAAGGGGTTTACCCAATAAAAGCCACCAGACTTAACCGTGCCCATGTAGTTACCAAACAGGATAAGCACGCGCGACTCATTCGGGTTTACCACGATAAGGCCGCAAAGCACTAATACAATATCTACAACCGTGATAATCGCCCCCGAAACCGGGTTTTCTGTTACAAAGAAATATGATGCCGCCCCGCCCAGCAAAAAGAACAATAACAATGCTAAATAGCCCGAAGGCGCTGTGATAACTTTTTCAGAGTTCATGGTTTAAATGATTTTAAAATGATATCATAAAGATATCAAGTTTGTTTTGATAAAAGCAAGAAAAAGCACATTTAACCGAAACTTATATTATTTTTGATAGGTTAAACTCGCAAATGGCAAAATTATCATCGTCGCGGCAGAAGGCATTATTGCGCAAATACGCGCTGAATGTTAAATTTTTTATGATGATAGCCAGCGTGAGCGTTATCGTTTACGCCCTGCCCAAACAAGCCAAATTTGGCTACGAATACGAAAAAGGCAGGATCTGGAATCAAAAGGATCTCATATCTCCCTACAATTTCGCCATCTTAAAAACCAACCAGGAGATAGAAGCCGACGAAAAAACAGCGTTGGCTACGGTAACCCCCATTTACCAGTTAAATACAGATGTGGGAAAGCAATTGGTAGAAGGATTTAAAACTGACCTGGAGATCAAATGGCATACCGCGGGTATTAACGATAAATTCAAAGCCAAATACCTGCAAACAGGTATTTCCTTACTTACTGATGTTTACACCCGTGGCATTTTTAAGCCAAATTCAAAATATCAGCAGAGCAACCCAAACTACAGGGTAACTATACTGAACAATAACATTGCAACCGAGCGTAATACGGCCGACCTGCTTACCCGCGAAACTGCGATTGCTTACTGTGACAACGCCATTGGCAAAGTACCGTATGTTGACAGGGCGTTCCTGCTCAACCTGATGCAAGACAGGTTGCAAACCAACCTTACGTACGATCTGAAACTTACCCAAAGGCTGGAGCAGGAGGTAGTAGAAAACCTCTCCATTACCCGTGGTATGGTGCAAAAGGGCGAAACCATCATCAGTAAAGGCTCAGTAATAAATGATGAGGCGTTTCAAAAACTGGGCTCCTTTAAAAAGGCTTTCGAAGATAACGCGCGCATTAACGGTAACCATACGCTGGTGCTACTTGGACAGTTTTTACTGGTGGGCCTGGTTATAACGCTGCTGATGATATTCCTTTACCTGTTTAGGCGCGATATTTATGATGACAACCGTTTGGTGAGTTTGATATTGCTTGTGGTGACCGCTATGCTGGCCACACTATCGCTCGCCATTAAGCTTCAATGGCCGGGTAATTTGTACTACATCCCTTATTGTATTGTTCCTATCATCATCCGCATATTGTTTGATACCCGTTTGGCGCTAAATATCCACTTGCTTGTGGTACTTGTGGCCGGTTTTTTTGTACCGAACAGTTTTGAATTTGCATTTTTTGAGATCACGGCGGGGATGGTATCTATTTACAGCATCAAAAACCTGCTGCGCCGCGAGCAGTTCCTGATATCGGCACTCATTATCACCTTCGCTTACTTTGTTTCCTTTGTAGGGATATCGTTGGTTCGCGAAGGCTCGTTTAGCGCAATCGACTGGATGGACTTCCTTCCGTTTGCGGGGAGCGTAATGCTAACCTTGCTGGCTTATCCGCTTATATATGCCTTTGAAAAAATGTTTGCCATCACATCAGATATCACGCTGATAGAACTGACCAATACCAATGCGCCATTGCTGCGTGAGATGGCTTTTAGTGCGCCCGGTACGTTTCAGCATTCCTTGCAGGTGGCCAACCTTGCCGAGAATGCTATTTACTCGATAGGCGGCAACGCGTTGCTGGTTAGGGCAGGGGCCTTATACCACGATATTGGCAAAATGCAGAACCCGCTATTCTTTATAGAGAACCAAACCTCGCACTTTAACCCGCACGATAAGCTGCCTTACGAGGAAAGCGCCCAGATCATCATCCGGCATGTAAGTAAGGGAATAGAAATGGCGCGCAAAGCAAACCTGCCCGAGATCGTGATCGATTTTATTCGCACCCATCACGGCAATACAAGGGTAGACTATTTTTACCAGTCGTTTTTAAAGAATTTTCCCGAAAAATTCATCAATGAGAATATTTTTCGCTATCCCGGGCCTATACCATTCTCTAAAGAAGCCGGTGTTTTGATGCTTGCAGACTCCGTAGAAGCCGCTTCGCGCTCTTTGAAGGAGCCGGACGAGGAATCCATCAGTGTACTGGTAGATCGTATCGTGAAATACAAATTGGACCAAAACCAGTTGAAAGACAGTAACATAACCCTGAAGGACCTCGAAACGATCAAAACTATCTTCAAACGTATGCTGATGAGTATTTATCACGTAAGGATAGATTATTAATTATTTGGTGAATAGTTAAGTGGTTGATTAAGTGGGCTGTTTGTGGCGTTATACTGGCGTCAAGCTTATTTTCTCTAAAACTCCTCTATATAAAACGATTTTTTTTTTTGACAACTTGCCCGAATTACTATATTTGCAATCCCGAAAAATGGTACTTTATTATTAATACCTGGTGAGGTGCCTGAGAGGCCGAAAGGATCAGTTTGCTAAACTGACGTACGGGCAACTGTACCGAGGGTTCGAATCCCTCCCTCACCGCTTAGACCAGTATCATAGGGTTTCAAAAGCCTCTAAATCAACGATTTAGAGGCTTTTTTATTTCTGCTGCTATCACAAATCATTCATATAAGCCCAGAATAAAAAAGAGTACTTTAAGGAGTACCTGATTTTGGTTTTACTACTCTCTAAAAGTACCATAACTATATGTAAATCAGGATGTTCGATTATCAAACATCTTGTTTTGTAAGTGCTGTGAGTCGAATTTTGTTCACTCTTAATTCAGCATTTTATGTTAGAGAAAACCTTCAGTTTATTGGTTTACCTGAAAAAACCAAAGTTTAGAGATCTACTCCAACTATGAACGTATCGCCCTGCATAAACGGGCAAAGAACCCTTACGGTTATACGACCGATAAAGACCATATGGCCACTACCCACCGCTTTTTAACTGACTGGACACCTGATAAGTTCCTGGATTGGGCAGCCTCAATCCATAAGGATGTGCGGCTGTATATCCTTAAGATCCTTGACCGGAAGCAACACCCGGAGCAGGCTTACAAGTCCTGCCTGGGTGTTCTTGGCTTCGCCAAGAATGCCGGGAACGAGCGCTTAACGATGGCCTGCCAGCGTGCGCTCAGCTATGGTATTCATAACTATAAAACGATACAAACCATCCTGGAGAATAAGATGGACGGCTATGAGGAAAGTCTGTTTGCCGATGAGCTGCCTATGCCTAACCATGATAATATCCGGGGAAAAGACTATTACAAATAACCATTAAACAACAAATAACATGAACACAAGTACATTGGACAAACTGCGGAAGATGAAGTTCTTCGGCATGTTCCATGCCTTCAAAAGCAGCATGGAAACGGGTAAAACAAATGATTATACAGCGGATGAGCTGCTGGCCCACTTGGTAGATGCCGAGTGGGACGACCGGCAAAACAGGCGTATCGAACGGCAGATACAGTATGCCAAGTTCCGCTATAAAGCCTCTGTAGAGGACGTTCATTACCATGCCGACCGAAGTATCGACCGCAACCAGATCATGCGCCTGGCAGACTGTACCTTCATTGACCGCAATGAAAACATACTGGTTACCGGCAGCACCGGTATCGGTAAAAGCTATGTGGCTTCTGCTATCGGCTATCAGGCCTGTATGCTCGGCTACAGGGTATTTTATGCCAGTACGCCTAAGCTATTCGCCAAACTGAAGATGGCTAAGGCAGATGGCTCCTATATCAAAGAACTCGCTAAACTGGAAAGGACACAGCTGCTCATCCTGGATGACTTCGGTATCCAGCCTTTTGATGCACAAAGCAGGGCTGCGCTGATGGAACTAATTGAAGACCGGCATGGCAAGACCTCGCTGATCATTACTTCACAATTACCGGTAAGTAAATGGTTTGAAGTTATCGGTGAAAAAACGGTTGCTGATGCGATCCTGGACCGGATCGTTCATGATGCGCACCGCATCGAACTGAAGGGAGAATCTATGAGAAGAAAACGCAACGTTGAACCGGAAACCAGCTACTAATGAAAATACCTTTTAAATAACTATTTTTGTACACGCTTTTATAGCGTTTGCTGCACGCCCCACGTCAGCTAATTGCCTGGTCAGTTTGGCCCGGAATCAGGTGGTCAACATCTCCATAACATACAGGCTGAGCCTTCATAACCAAATCAGACAAAATTTGTACCTCGGTAAGCTGTCGGCCACGTTCACATTACAGTTGTATCACCTTCGGTAACACTTTTAAGGTCAGCCTTATTTACTATGGTTTTCTTAATATAATGTTCCAGGTGAAAGTCTTCCAATTTTTGCAATAGGTATTGCAATGTGAATTTCTCAGCGGTAGTCAATTTTCCGGTGATGATTTTACCTACGTAATTCATATCCACAAATACCTGATAAAGCAAATTTTTGCCTTTTTCGGTGATAGCAATGTGTTTACTTCTTTTGTCTTTAACATCATCCCATTGTGTAACCAATTCAGCAGCTATCAGCCGCCGTATTACTTCTGTCCCCGAGGTTTTTTCCTGTAAATTATGGCTGATGAGTTCAGATTTGGAGAGATGGTTGTGGGTAAGCAAAATAGCTAAGGCGGTAAAATCTTCGCCGGTTTGCAGCGGCGTACCTTCCAGGGCTTTTTTTATATACAACTTAGCATAGCGGCTCATAAATACAAACAACCGTCCAATGTTATTATCCAATTGGTAGGCTCTCTCCAACGCAATGGTATCATTGTTTCCAAACCTCACTTCGCTATTGGCAGTGTTGCCGGTTTGGTCACCAACTGTATTCAACAGAAAACCTGTGAAATCCTGGATGGAAAGCTCCCGTTCCTGGTTTTCCTCTTCCAATTGTTCCACAAGGCTTATTAATTGATGAATGAGTTGGTATGATTTCATTTTGTGTGCATACTAGTGCTTATTGGCATTCAAATTTAGTTTATTTTACTTAGTTCAGGGTTTTGTGTTTTAAAGGTAGCGTAAGCCGCCCGGTATTTTTGCCCGGGATCGGGTTCCGGCTTAAAGCTTTTCAACAGATTAAGCGCTCTAATCAGTGTGAGTTTATAGCCAGGTAATTCCGGGGCGTTCACGGCCAGCATATCGGCTACCTCTTTCCCAAGCAGGTAACGCATTAATCCCAATATATCATTAGCGGTAGCCTTGCTTGTATTAATTTGCAGAATATGGTCGGTTAAGGCATGGGTGAGTTCCTGCCCGTGTGGCGATATGCGGAACTGGCGATGCTTGATAGCGGCATCCAATTGTTGGGCCATTTTGGGATCTGCAGGGATCAGGTCTTTATGAAGACCGGTGAGGTAACCAATTACCGACCAAATGTGCATAAAAGCATCCTGATCTGCATGGCTCACGCTAAAACCAAGCATCCGTAACCCCCGTATTACGATGAGTGAGAACGAGAGGTTGGTGCCTGCCATATCTTCCTGGTTAATAGGCACACCCCATGAATTGTCCCACTTACCGCTTTGTATGGTATAATAACGAACCGCCGCGTGCATAATGCGTACTTTTAAGATCTCTTTATAAGCATTACCATCGTTGCCGAAAGCATCTGGCCCCATCACTTCCCATACAAAAACGGCCGTATCATACAGGCGTTTGGTTGTTTGTTTCCGTATCCGTTCAGATAAATGCAGCACCATAGCACCATTTGCTGCCGTATAGCAATAAGGGAGCGACAACAGCCCAAGCAAGCTCATGATAATTTCTGAATGCCGGGCAAAGAAAACCGCGCCAGCTTTCAATAGCTTTTGGTTTACCCAGGTTGGTAATTGCCCCGCATTTTTTATAAAAAGGAAGCCGGGATAAATTTCTTTTAGCTGATTTAAACCGTCTAAATTTGCTTTGCCGCTCATCCATTGCTGCAGTTGCAGCTTTTTTTCGGTATCGGCAAATATCTGTTGTATAAATTCATCAGCCTCCGGGTCTCCAAAAAGCCTTTTATCATTTAAAAACTCATTGCTGTAAATTGGCTCAATCATGGCTTAATTCATAGTTTTAATAATGGCTTCGGCAGTTAACCTCCCGCTTTTCATGGCTGCATTAATAGAACCGTTTAATAAATAATCGCCGCAACAAAAGCAGTTTTCACTTATACGTAAAGTAGATGGTTCGGGGTCATTGCATACATGTTCGTCATTAGGCAATGCATATGGGATGAAATAGGTCTTAATGTGCTTCCAGGTCGGTGAACCGGGATACCACTGTTTTAATTCATCCAACACTTTTGGAATTATTTCCGGGGAAGTATTTGCTTCATCATCGCCAATTAAAGTAACAGAGATCAACGATTGTCCGGTCGAACTATAAGCAGGTGATATTTGATCCATTATCGCCACGTTATTTACCAGCTTATTGGATAAAGTATTTAATGCAATAAGCGGTTCGGTAAACGGCGGCTTAGCAGATGCAAAATATATGCATACTACCGAATTCGGTTTTTTGCTGCTGCCATTGAGCGGAATTAGCTTGTTAGGAGATTTTGCAGCCGTTAGCAAAATATTTTTTGCGTAATAAATTGAACCTGTCGTTGTTGTTACAAAGTTGTTTTCAACAAAACTAACGTTTTGATTTAGTTCCAATTCATCTGCTGTAAGCCCTTCTGCTAATTGTTTTGGAATCATGCCCATTCCTCGGGCGGGGATAACCGTATCGCCCTCGCTGAACATTTTGAAAACGAATTCGAACATGCGGCTGGAAGTATTCAACTCGTTTTCCAAAAAGATCCCGGTCATAAAAGGACGAAAGAAAAAGCTGATAATCTGATCGCTAAACCCTTTGTTTTTTAAATATGACAGGGTGGTTGTTTCGTGTTCACTAAAAACGCTATCAATGCTTTTGCCGGATAGCCTTAATTTTAAGGCGAGTATTTTTACTTTATCGGCCAGCGTGCCCGCTGGAAAAAAAAGTGTTTTCCATAATGTTGAGGGTTGCCTCAACGGGTCGCCTATCTGTGAAACTCTCTTTTCAGTTAGAATAAGCGCACCGGGATCAAACTTTCGCAAGTCGAGCGCTTCATAATCTAAAAATCTTTTGGCTTCGGGGTAGGCGGTTAGCAAAACCTGGAAACCATGGTCGAGCAGAAAACCGTCTTGTTCATCTGTTTTTACACGGCCACCTATGGATGCCGTGGCTTCCAGTATCTTAATGGTTTTACCGGCTGCTTTTAAAACTTTAGCAGCGGTTAACCCGGCAATACCTGCGCCAACAATCAGTACGTCTGTTTCATCACCTATCATACTTTTTGCATATTTAGTTCACGGGGCTCCGTTCCGGGTTTAGCATAAGAAAGTCGGCCAAAAGCCTGCGAGAGAAAGTAGGAGTCTAAACCGGCTACGGTCATCGTCCCCGCTTTGGTATGGTCCACCGTGCCATCGTCTGCTATGATGAGATCATTAACTAATATCTGAACAATTTCGCCTACAACTATGGTTGTCCCGTTGATCTCCATATTTATCATTTCCTTTAATTCTAACCCGATACGAATAGTAGACTGTTCTACAAAAGGTGCTTTAAATCCATTGGTATAATACTTTTTAAAGCCGCATTGGTCAAATTCAGAAACGCCGGACGGATAACTTGCACTGGTTTGGTGTGCCTGCTTGTACCATTCCGGTAATACATTATTCAGGGTGTATTCCCCTGTAGTTTTGATATTGCCAAGGGTATCGTTGTGTTCACGTTCGGGTCTTATCACAATACCCAATAGCGGGGGATTTGCCCCTAAATGAAAGGCGGAACTAATGATACAAAGGTTTGTTATGCCATCGGTACTGGCAGTGCCCAGCAGGTTAAGCGCTTTATAGCCAACCAGGCCATTGATGAGGCTGATCCTGTATTGTTTCTCCATTTCGGCAATCTCACCGCTTTTTATACTTATCATTTTAACCAGCCTTTAATTTACCTAATCCACCATCTATACCAATCACCTGCCCTGTCATCCAGGCGGTTTCATCAGCTAATAAAAACGCTATGGCTGAACTGATGTCTTCAGGGACCCCATATTTACCCAGGGGATGCCTTTTGTTAGATGCTTCTTTCCTTTCCGGTGTGCTCAAAAATGTTTGAGCGAGCGGCGTATCCGTCAATGATGGCGCTATTACATTTACCCGGATACGGTTGGGAGACAATTCCGCAGCGAGGGAAAGCGCCAGCCCCTCCACCGCGCTTTTGGCGGCAGCAATGCTGCCGTGAAAGCTCATGCCGGTCTTCGCCGCTACAGAACTAATGAGCACCACAGAGGCCGATTGCGCGACTTTAAGCGGTTTTAGGGCTTGTTGTATTATTTTAACGGCTCCCGTAACGTTTACACGGTAATCGTTTAGGAAATCATCTTCGGTTAAGCGTGCAAAGGGCTTTAAAGTAATGCTGCCTACCGAGTATACCAGGCCATGTAATTGTTCGGGTAAAAAAGCGGCAGCTGGGCTGCAATCTTGCAGAATATCCAGTGTTAGATGATTCACGCCCACGGGCCATTCTGGTGATGATGTTCGGGAAATATTATACACCGTTGCGCCGTTTGCAGCCAAAAGTTTAATTAGCGAGAGGCCAATACCAGAACTGCCGCCAATTACTAATATGTTTTTGCCGTTAAAATTCATGAGCCTATGTATTTTAAAAATTCATTCTTAACGTCGGCCTCGCGGAAACGCCCGCAATATTCAGCCGTTAAAGTTGTGCTGTTAATATCCCTTACACCGCGACTGGAAACACAGTGGTGGTGCGCGTCTACAATTACCGCCACGTCCTCGGTACCTAATGCTTCCTTTATTTCGTTCGCTATTTGTATAGTCAATCTTTCCTGTATCTGCGGCCGTTGGCTGCAGTACTGAACAATGCGGTTCAACTTTGATAAGCCGATAACCTCCCCATTGCTGAAATAAGCAACATGCGCCTTGCCAGTAATGGGCACAAAATGATGCTCGCAGTTACTAAATACGCTAATGTTGCGTTCTACCAGCATCTGGTTATAGCTAAATGGGTTCTTAAACAAGGTTGGAACCGGCTTATTGGATGGATTAAGCCCGCTGAATATTTCTTTTACATACATTTTAGCCACCCGTTTTGGTGTGTCTTTCAGGCTGTCGTCATCAAGGTCGAGACCGAGAACGTGCATAATGCCCGCGAAATGATTTTGAATCAGCTGAATTTTGGTTTCATCGTCTAAGTCAAAAGCGTCTGGCCGCAGTGGCGTATCATATGCCGGGGCAAAATATGCGATATCTGTATCAGTTATTTGGTCGTTATTGTGAATCATATTGTGGTTAAATGAGGAGGGACCCTAATGCTGCCCGCATCGGTTGGTCGTTGATATAAAATACCCGTCTCGCGTTCTTAAGCCGTTAAGTTGAACAGGGCACTAATTATCGCTTGCTTCATATTTAATTTCTGTTTTAAAGTGTTCCATCACCTGCTCAAAGCAGATGTTAAGCCAAACGGTATAACTGCCCGGATCTGTTTTAAGTTTATAAGAGATTAACTCCATATTCAGGTATTCAAAATCCTTCACTTCCGATGGGTCGGGGATGGGTTGTTGGTTGCTGATGCCAAAGAACACATGGTCGAATTCGTTCTCTATCAAGCCGTTTTGAAGGGTTTCACAGTATCTGAAGCTGAATATCTCCTTCAGTTCACAATCAAAACCCATTTCTTCCTGTAACCTCCTGTGTGCGGCATTGCTTGTTTGTTCACCAATCCTGGGGTGGCTGCAACAGGTGTTTGTCCATTTTCCGCCTGAATGATATTTCGCGTCTGCCCGTTGCTGCAACAGCAATTGCCCATCTGTGTTGAAGATGAAAATAGAAAACGCGCGGTGTAACTGGCCTGTAATGTGGGCCCGCAACTTATCTAATGTGCCGGTTATCCGGCCTTGTTCGTTTACAGCAATTATAATCTCGCTCAAATTTTTATTTTTTAGTTTCTGTATGTGAATGCCCGGGTCGTGATGTTAATAAACGAGCCACCGATACTTTATAATGCGTTTAATTTATGGCGCAAAAGCGAATCGAACATCAAAATGAACTTGTGGCTATTAGATACCCTGATGCGCCCGTACATTACCTTGTCTGCCGTTGTTTTGGTGATTTTATGAAACAGTTTTTTGTAATATACAAATGCGAGGTAAACCCCCTTACGTGACGACCGCGGCAATAAGCGGATGCCCGTCAGTGCTTCATTAAATTCTTCCCGTATTTCTTTTTCAATTTCAGCCTTATCATTATTAGAAAAATTACTAAGGTCAATACCGGGAAAATAGGCGCGGCTCAGGTCCTGATAATCGGCTTTCAGATCACGAAGAAAATTAACTTTTTGGAATGCAGAACCTAATTTCATGGCGGGGTTTTTAAGACGCATATAGGTCTCTTCGTCGCCGCCGGTGAAAACCTGCAGGCACATGAGACCTACTACCTGCGCTGAGCCCAGTACATAAAGATCATATTGGTCTGGTGTATACCTGCGCTGCTCGAGGTCCATTTCCATACTTTTTAAAAACTGATCAATTAGCTCATGTTTGATATGATACTTATTTACAGTTTGTTGAAAAGAATTTAATACCGGGTTTAGGCTAATGCCACGCCTGATAGCTTCGAAACATTCCTGTCGCAATTCGGCCAGCAAACTTGCTTTGTCATAGTCGTGGAAGCTATCTACTATCTCATCGGCAAGGCGCACAAAACCGTATATAGCGTATATAGGCTGGCGCAGCTCTTTATTTAAAAAATAGATTCCCAACGAAAAACTGGTGCTGTAAAGCCTGGTAGTTGCTTTACTGCATGTTGCTGATAGGGTATCAAATCGTTCTTTCATGATAGTTTATTCAAATATTTTATCATTTGTTGTGCGGCTACCTTTCCCGAAATGATGGATGGCGGCACGCCCGGGCCGGGTACCGTAAGCTGGCCGGTATAAAACAAATTATCTAAATGTTTATTTTTAATAGAAGGTTTCAGGTTGGCTGTTTGCATCAGCGTATTGGCCAAACCGTAAGCATTGCCCTTAAAGGAATTGTAGTCGGCAACAAAGTCGTTAACGCAGTAGCTTTTTTTGTAATCGATGCTTGTCCTGATATTGGTGTCGGTATGCTTTTCCAGGCGGGACATGATCAGATCGAAATACTGCTTACGCAACGCCTCCGTATCATCAGCACCGGGCGCAAGCGGCATCAGCACAAACAGATTTTCATGGCCTTCCGGTGCAACCGTAGCGTCGGTTTTTGAAGGGCAGCAAACATAGAACAATGGCTTAGAAGGCCATTTTGGCTCTTTATATATTTCAACAGCATGTTGCTGCAGACCGGCATCGAAAAATAGGTTATGATGCTGCAGTTTAGCAACTTTTCGATTAAGCCCGAGGTAAAAGATCAGGCTTGAGGGTGCCATTACCCTGCTTTCCCAATACTTCTCATTATAGTTCCTGTACCTTGATTCTAATAGCTTACTTTCCACATGGTTGTAATCGGCACCGGCTATAACGCCATCGTACTGTTTGGATTGCTTTGTTGTAACTACTTCATTCACCAACTTACCTGCAGCATTCAGTTTGGTTACCGATTCGTTGGTGTAAAAATTCACACCTTGTTTTTCGGCAACGGTGCGCATGGCATCGATCACCGTTCCAAAGCCCCCTTCCGGATACCAGGTGCCGAGTTTTAATCCGGCATAGTTCATCAGGCTGTACAGGGCGGGTGTTTCCTCGGGCATTGCCCCTAAAAACAGTACCGGGAACTCCATGAGCGCTATTAACCGGGGATCTTTAAAATATCTTCGAATATGCTTGCTGAAAGAGTTGAAAACCTCCAGTTTGAACAACCCTTTGATCAGATCTTTATCGGCAAATTCAAATAGAGATAGCCCGGGTTTGTAAACCAACTTCTCCATCCCTATTTTATATTTATAGGATGCCCCGTCTAAAAAAAGCTTTAACTTTTCTGAACTACCGGCTTCAATCGATTCGAAAAGATCACATAAGCCTTTAAAATTAGCCGGGATATTAATAACATCATTTTTGCCATACACTACAGAAAAGCCGGGATCCAGCTGCTCAAGTTGATAAAGTTGTGGCACTTCGTAGCCGAAGTCTGCAAAGAATTTTTCAAATACTTCCGGCATCCAATACCAACTTGGGCCCATGTCAAAAGTATAGCCATTTGTTGTAGTTAAATACCTTGCCCGGCCGCCAATGCTACCATTCTTTTCGTACACATCTACCGTGCAACCAGCCTGGGCTAAATAAGAAGCCGCGCTTAATGCAGCGAAACCCGAGCCGATGACAGCTACTGACGAGATCGCGTTCTTTTTGGCAAAAAGAGAAGTGGACTTTTGATACAGGCGCATTGTAGTACAATTATATACTAAATTTTAAAATATAGTGCATAATTGAATTTATTTATTGCCTATTATGACTATTTCCGCAGTTTCCTGTCATCTACTACAGTAAAATACATAAGGTGTCGGTTTTGTATTAAGATTTTTTTATTTATTGCCGACTATTAGGAGGAATTGAATTAAAATAATCCCAAACCTTTAAAATCATTTTTAGAAAAATACTATTTTAAACAATCAAAACACTTCGATTCAATAATCATAGAAGTTGCTTGAATTATAACTAACGGAATATCAATTTAATCCACTCATCAACAGTAGCTTTGATTAAGCCTTGAAATGTTCTGGTTGTATGAATTCGATTAGATTCTAACCAACAAATAAATACTTACCTTAAATACTACATAGTATCAGCCGCGATGGCAAGCCGTAAATAGATTGTACTTAGGAAATTATTTAAAAGAAAGTTATAAACCATATCCACTTTATCAAACGTTTCTTAACAAACACGCTGCTATCAGCAGGAAGTAGATGACGGCGAGGTGTTCTTCACGATTCGCGCGGTTAATCGACAAGTAAGCGGCGACTTGAACCAACAATATGCCGACGAAACCCGAGAAGAGTATTGTGAGATAGCTGTTATCTACGATAAATTCTAAGGTATTGCGCCTGGTGCTTTTGATGAAGAAGTTATAGCTTAACAGCAACAGCAACAGCGTCAGGATTAGGCCAGAAAAGCCTAAGGTGATGCTCAGCAGGCTCAAGATAAAGGCCCGCAAGTCAGCTATTTCCGAAAGTGCCCGTAATCGGGAACGAAGCGGTATGGAAAAAAGAAAAAGCAAGAAAAAGTACCGCTATAGCAGCGATGAGCGATAACTGGTAAAAACCGGAGAGCAGGCGAATGGCGGGACTGGACATAAATAAGGTCTTTTATGCAAGTTTAATAATTGTTCGGTACTTTTAAGCTTTTATGTCCATATAAACCCTTCGAAACAGTTGTTTAGTTGAAGCCTGTTTTTTAGTTTTGCTAGTTAATCGGAACTGTCCTTCCGGAGTATATCACTTTCGTCCATAGGCCATACAATACCATCTGCTTGCGGTAGTTCTGCAGACACAGTAACTACGGTGCACAAAATAACATTCGCCCTCAACTGTTTAGCCAGGGAATAGCCGTAATCTACAGCATGCGTTGCGTCAGCAAAAAAATCTGTTGCAATGAGAATCTTTTCATGGCTTTTAATACTTAACTTCTATTGCCAAATCTTATTAACTCGGGGCCGATAGCTAATGATCGAGGTCATGGTTTAAAATAATATTGCACAGCAGAAACCCTTAAAGCAGTTTTTTGAAAATACGATAAATTGATAGCTATCATATTTTTCCTGACGGACAACAGTCCTATGCCAACGGATTAGCCATAGTTTTGGCATCGAAAATATTAGAGCTGCCATGTTACCTACAGAAAACAAAAGCAGGTGGATACATAAACTGATTCCATCTTTCGAAAATTTGTGAACATACTGTGGTTGCAACACCCGGATCACAAAAAATCACGCGGTAGAACAACCTTACATCAAAGCCCTGCTGCTGGAGTGGACCATGTGCCGTAACTTGTTTGAAAAAAAACCGCTCATAAGGGAAATTCACCTGGGTGTGGGTACACCACAATGGGCGTAAATAGACTGCAACTGCTGGATAGTAAACAGCAGGCCCAGATTCGCAGCCGTTACCCTAAAACTTTCGGCTAATTCTTCCGGGAGGGCAGAACTTTCAAATTGTTGCTCAAGTTGAAAGGGGATCACTGATTGTTGCTTTGGAAACCGCCAAACCGCTATGGAGATAAAACACGAATGAACGTCATAGCCCCGGGTTTCTTCCTTGCCGAACAAAACCGTACGCTGCTTACCCAAGCGAACGGGAGTTACACCGAACGCGGCGCGTTGGTATTATAACAACGCCATTTAAAAGTTTTGGTGTATCCGATGAACTGGGTGCGCACTGATACGGTTGTTAAACGATGCCTCGGAATTTGTAACGGGAACCGTTATTAATGTAGATGGCGGGTTTGCCATCACTAATGCGTATAACTCCAAAAAAATAGATATTATAACTGACTTTGATAATCTCCTGTCAAATACTTTCCAATATTTAAATAACGGCTGCGGATGAAAACGAAGGCTTATACCTTTGGATTCTTTTATTACTTAAATATTCTGAGGGGAGTACACCGTACTTGCTTTTAAACGTCCTGGAAAAATAGCTTGGTGTTCCAAAGCCTGTCATGTAAGCAATTTGGGCTACATTATAGTCGCTCGTTTCTAACAATGATGCAGCCTTCTCCAATTTCACCTGGCGAATATATTCAACTGGTGTATATCCTGATAATTCCAGCAATTTGTTGTACAACGATCCACGACTCATCCCTACATATTTACTCAGTTTTTCAACAGATAGCTCGGGGTCGTTTAGCCCGTTTTCAATACACTCCATTATCTTATTCATCAATTTGACATCAGCCGATTCGGTTTCTATCTGGCTGACTTTGAATTGGATATGTTTGGAGTATGTTTCTTTAAGGCTGTTACTCATAATGAGCAGGTTGCAAATTTTTGTGTACAAGATCTGGAAATTGAAAGGTTTTGTAAGATAATCGTTTGCCCCGGAGCGAAGACCTTTAAGTTGCTCTTCTTCCTTTGCCATTGCGGTAAGTAAAATAACCGGGATGTGGCATGTGCGTTTATCCGATTTAATTTTCTTACTCAACTCTATACCATTTAGATAGGGCATGCCAACATCACTTACTATCAGGTCCGGATGGGCGCTCAATGCTTTTTGCCAGCCTTGTTTACCATCCGCAGCTTCCAAAACCTGGAAATAATGTTTTAAATGATTGGCAAGATAGTGCCGGAAATCGTCGTTATCTTCCACCAATAAAATGGTGGCCATGTTAGACGCGCCTTCTGTGAGATCTTCAAATGGACGAGTCTCAATTCCTTCCTCGTGAGGGAAGCAAGCCTGTTCTAGAATAATGTCCTGCTCTTCATAAAAGGCAATGGCGGGCACCAACGGCAATATTATCATAAAGTCGCTGCCTTTTTCACGAGCGCTTTTGGCGCTTATGTTGCCACCGTGTAGTTCAACAAATTCTTTTGTAATGGAGAGCCCTATCCCGGTTCCCTGGTTCATTACCGAACCGTTTTGCCGCGATTGATAAAAGCGGTCAAAAACTTTAACAACGTCACTTTCATCTATCCCTATTCCGGTGTCTGAAACGATCAAATTTAAGATGGGTTGCTGCTTATCAGCATCGCAAATATCTATTTTTATGGTTACGCAGCCGCCACCCGGCGTAAACTTAAACGCGTTAGATAACAGGTTAAATATCACGCGTTCCATTTTATCGTAGTCGAATTGTGTTATCCACACTTTTTGTGAGCTTTCTACATTCAGCGTAATTTGTTTTTTATCTGCTATATCCCGGAAAGATTCGGAACATTCAATAATGAAACGGATGATATCTCCGGGTGTAAGGTTTAGTTTTAATTCACGCTCCTCCATTTTACGGAAATCCAACAGCTCATTAACTAAATTAAGTAGTCGTTTTGCATTTCTTTTGATCATGTTCAGCTGGCCAAAATCGTCACCTTCAAAACCACGGGTCATTAACTTTTCAACAGGGGCAAGGATAAGCGAAATAGGTGTTCTAAATTCGTGGCTCAGATCTGTAAGTATTTTTATTTTTACCTGGTCAACCTCATGCAGTCGCTCGGCTTTGAAGCGCTCACGTTCTATTGATTGTTTAGCCTGTAATTTTTCCTGGGCCACTTCGAACCCGTTTCTCAATTTTCTAATGCCTTGTCGGCGAATGAGTAACAAAACAGAAATGGCAACCAGCATGTACACCAAATAGGCATAAACAGTGCGCCAATAGGGCGGCAACACCGTAATTTTTATTTGGCTGTGCGCGTTGTTCCATGAATTTTCATTTTTACTTGCCATCACCTGGAAAACATAGCTGCCTGGATCAAGGTTTGTATAATTTGCAGTTTGGGTTCTGTTAACAAAGTTCCATCCTTTATCAAAGCCCGATAGTTTGTAAGCATACAGATCCTGCTTAGGCGCGGTGTAATCGACAGCTACGTAACTAATAGAAAAGTTTTCGCCATATTTAAGCATGATCTCTTTAGCGTTGCTGATCTGTTCATGAATAGGCGACTTTTGTGCAGGCATTACAGGCACGTTATTTACTTTTAAGCCGCTAAATATAACCCTGCCAGGTATAGATGAGGGGGGGAGCTTTGCCGGGTTGAAGTAGTTAAACCCATCCTGCCCTCCAAAATATAGGTCGCCGAGAGAGGTTTTGATGGCTGCAGAGGGCATAAACGAGCCCTGTTGAACGCCGTTTTCGGCGGTGAAATTCCTGAACTTCTTTTTTGTGCGGTCAAAGGAGCCGATGCCCCGGTCGGTACTAAACCAGAGTAAACCCGCATCGTCTTCAATAATACTTTTAACAAAGCCGTTTGTTAACCCGTCTATTTCTTTAAACGAACGGAACCTGTTCTTTTTTGGGTCGAAATAACTGATGCCATCATTTGTACCGACCCAAAGCGCGCCATCTTTGGTAATTGTTAAGGTTGAAATTATGTCATCAGCTAATCCACTGTTTGCCTTTGTGTAATGGCTTATACTTCCGTCTGCAGGCCGATATACCGCGATACCGGTACCTGTAGAACCGATCCAAACGTTGCCATTTGCAGCAGTTGCCATGGCAACAATAAAATCATTTAAGGGCAAATTGTGTTGGAAACCTATGCTCGCTTTTCTGTTTAGTCTTGAAAATGAATTGGTGAGCGGATCATAAATATCTACGCCGTACCCAAGTGTGCCCAGCCAAACCCTGCCTTGTTTATCCTCGGTAATGGCGGTTATATTGTTTTGGCTTAATCCCGCTGGTGTATTATCACTTGTAGTTTGCTTAAAGGTTTTATCACGCGGATCAATACAAAAAACACCATGGTGATAAGTGCCTGCCCACAACTTTCCATTTTTATCCATACGCATGGATAAAATTGTTGGCGTTGCGGTTTTGTCGAGCTTACTGGTTAGCTTATAGGCGCTAAATAAGCCGGTGTTACTATTAAAGAGTTTTAGGCCACCGCCGTCTGTAGCTACGAAAATGTTCTCGCTTTTATATTCTGCAAAAGAAGTTACAAATGGTGCCGAAAGCCCATACGGATCAAACGGATTACTTTGCTTTAAATTAAAAAGAGGCAGATGTTTATCATATTTACTCACACCGCCACCAAAAGTACCAACCCAATAAATGCCTTCCGGGTCTATTAAAAAGCTTCGGATGGAGGTGCTCTTCAGGCTAAACATATTGCGGGGATCCGGCTTTAATTGCCTGAATTGAGCTGATTTTAGATCATATATATTCACCCCGTCCTCGGTTCCTATCCAAAGACTGCCATCTGCGCTGGCGGTTAAAGCAAATACTGCATTATTACTGAGGCAATTTGTTGCTCCTTTGATGCATCTGTAAACTGCAAATTTACCCGGCGAAACCTGTTTATTAAGGCCGTCGAAAGTGCCGAACCAGATATTTTTGTCAGCGTCTTCGGCAATTGATTTGATAATGTTGTTGCTGATGGTTGTTGGGTCAGCCGGATCTTGAGCGAATCTTGTAAGCTTTTTTCGATGCCGGTCAAAGCAATACACTCCATTATTGGTTCCAACCCACATGTTGTAATTGCTGTCTTCCAATAAGGCAATTGCTACAAAACTACCGGTTTCGGTAGTTTTAGGAAGTTTAATGGGTAGGCAGGTAGAGCGGCCGGTTTTAAGATCAATCATTCTCAAATCTCCGTAAGTACCAACCCAAAGGTTTCCATTATGGTCCTCAAGTATAGTTCTGGCAGATATCGTGGGCAATTCCTTCCAATTGCCGTCACCATTATATTTTTTAAACCTGTCGAGCTTTTGGTCGTAATAGCAAAGTCCGCCGGCTGATGTACCTATCCAAAGTTTCCCGGAATGATCTATAAACAGGGCCAGCACTTCGTTAGATGGCAGGCTTTTATCATCGCCCTGATGATGCCTGTATATAGTGAAATTGCTGCCATCGTACTTACTTAAACCGTTAGTAGTACCAAACCATATCAACCCGTTATGATCTTTAACAATAGCATTAACTGTGTTTGACGACAGGCCTTCTTTTACGGTGATGGAAGTAAAATTGATGTTATCCTGGGCAAAGCCAATATGCGGCATATTGCTTAACATTAAGCACAGCGCAAGGCTATATCTAATTAACTTCAACATATAGTGCTTTGGCTATGTAAGCATATCAGTTTTTGAAAACGGATATAATTACGAAGGTTTTAGTAAGAATAATTGGTTATGGTAACAAATATATTACTCTAAATGAAGAATCCTAAACAAAGCTGATAATAATGAGCGATTTAATACAATCGATTGTAAAAAACTGTTCAGTTGAATTAATTTTAGCTATAACTGCTGCAAACAATAACGTATAATAGGGGTAGATCAAAGAAAAAAAGGACAGCGTTGCGCTGTCCTTAACCAATTAACTAAACAATAAAGGCGAGAGCCTAAAAGAGATATGGGAAAATTTTGTCGGGTTAAAATTGTCTATTTTTAAAGTAACGCAATAGTTCTGTTCGCCATTTCTACGTCACATATGTATTATGCTAAATTGAATAACTACTGTAGTTCCAGTTGCTCTTATCATGGAAACGGCTGGTAGTATAATTGAAACAGCCGTGATAATTAAACTGCTGTTATTTGATCTTAAAATATACCAAATACAGCATAGTAGACTGCTTACCCACATCTAACTATTCTTATTATTTTATCAGGTAGGCAATGCGTTTTCCTATGCGGGCTTATAACGACGATATCTTTCCTCATTAAAATAACTTGCTGAATCAGCGGTAATTAGTTAATACTAAAATTCTATTACACCCTGTTAATATTCCCCAAAGGTTGCCATTGCACATTTGTACGATGATTTTGACGATATGTGATATACAAAACATTCCAAACCGCAGAACTTAGCAGATGTCAAAAGGTGTAGAACCCGCCTGATAACCAAATTATAAATCAATAACCAAATTTTACTCATACAAGATTTTTCAGACTCCGCTTACGACTCATTTTGCAATCGATTGCTTTGGGTTTAACGGGTAAACTGCTTGTTTGATTTTTAAGCCTTATTAAACCAATTTAAATGAGCAACCTATTATGGTAACATAAATGAAAATCTAAGGGCACTTGTCAAGGACAAAATCTGCTCCCCATAACCAACTAACCAATATTCAATAGGAAAGATAATCCGCACGATTAGAATTAAAGGAATGGCCTTGCAAAAAAGGCTGCTCGCTACCATTCCATTGTCGGTTTTAACTACCTAATCCCTAATAACCAAATTATGAAAAGATCACTACTGAACATTTATAATAAAGCGGCGCTCTTATTGCTTTTTAGCATTTTGAGTTGTGCTACCGCTTTGGCGCAAGACAAGAGGCTCACAGGTACTGTGTTTGATGAACAAAATCAACCTCTTCCCGGTGCCACCATTAAAATCAAATCCGGACAGATAGCTGTAGGTACAGATGTCAACGGTAAATTCACCATTAGCGTGGCCAATAACGAACAAACTTTAATTGTTCACTTTGTAGGCTATGTAGATGAGGAGGTAACTATAGGCAGCCAAACCAACTTTACCGTCCGGCTTACGCCCAGCTCCAAAAATCTGAACGAAGTTATTGTGGTGGGTTACGGAACCGTGCGTAAGAAGGACTTAACGGGAGCTGTTGCTTCCGTTTCGGGCAAGACATTGGCAGAAGTACCTGCCCCAAACTTAATTGACCAATTAAAAGGCCGTACCGCAGGTGTAGACGTAGTGAGTAACGGTGCTACACCAGGCACAGGAGGCCAGATCCGTATAAGGGGTAACCGTACTATTACCACCGGTAATAATGATGGCCAGGATGGCCCGCTTGTTGTTTTAGACGGGATTCCTTACCCCGGTAGCATCAATGATTTTGCTCCGGAAGATATCGCATCCATTGATATCTTAAAGGATGCATCTGCTACAGCCGTATATGGTTCGCGTGGTGCAGGTGGCGTTATTTTGGTTACTACTAAAAGGGGGCGTGCCGGTAAAACGGTTATTTCCTACGACGCGTATTATGCAAACGCTAAGGTGCTTGGGAAATATAACATTTATGACGGAGCCGGTTACGCCAAACTTAAGGCTGATGCAGCTACCTATAATACAGCTTCTCCGGGTACCAGCGCTTATCCTATAACCCCGGCCGAACAGGCGGCATTAACAGCCGGCGTCTCAACCGATTGGCAAGACCTTATTTACCGTACCGCACCAACCCAAAGCCATCAACTAACTGTATCTGGTGGTGGTGATGCCACCCAGTTTAATATTGGTGCAGGCTTTTACCGCCAGGATGGTATCATCGTTAACCAATATTTCGATCGTGCGGATCTGCGTACAACAATCGATCACCGCATCAGCAGCCGTGTTAAAATTGGCTTGAACAGCATAAACACATTGCGTTACACCAGCCTGCCGGGTGGTGGCGGCGTACCGGGTGGCCTGGTAAGAACCACGCCACTTGCACCGCTGAAGAATGATGACGGCACCGTAAATCTTTTCCCGCAAATAGGAAGCATTGATGCCGCTGCAGTAAGCCCTTATACTTTAATTACCAAGGCAAGTTCTATATATGACCGTACCCGTCGCTATTCTACATTCAATAGCTTTTATGGCGAGGTAAATATTCTGAATGGCCTTAAATACCGTTTAAATGTTGGTTTGAATTTTATACAGGAGAATGGTAACACTTACAACGGAACACTCACCTATGTAAATGGCAACTCTTCATTAAATAACGCCAGCCTTTATAATAACGAGCAGTGGAATTATAACGTTCAGAACTTGTTATACTATAACAAAACGTTTAAAAAGCACCGGATAGATTTTACCGCGCTTTACGAAATAACAAAGGATCATAACAAGAACAGCAATTTCGCTACCACCGGGGTACCAACAGATTATATCCTCAACTCTAACTTTAACCTGGCAAGCGGCGCTATAACGAGTGGCGGTAGTTTTAGCGAGCAGGGCCTTCTTTCGTACATGGCACGTTTTGCTTACAGCTATGATGATCGCTACATGGTAACCCTTACAGCGCGCCGTGATGGGGCATCTTCTTTAGCTCCGGGCCACCAGTGGTTCACTTACCCATCAATTGGCTTAGGCTGGAACATCAGCAACGAAGCTTTTATGAAGAACATTACCCTCGTTAATAATTTAAAAATAAGAGGTGGCTTCGGTATCTCAGGTAACCGAAATGTAGGTGCTTATGCCACACTGGGCGGCCTAACCTCAACAGCTTACAACTTTGGCAGCGGGGGCCAACTTGCGTATACGGTTACAAGTTTGCCAAATCCAAATTTAGGGTGGCAGTCAACAGCGCAAACAGATATAGGTTTAGATATCACCATCCTGAATAACCGTATCACCGCCAATATTGATGTTTATCAGCAAAAAACAAAAGACATTCTTTTACAGGTTAGCCTGCCGCCAAGCAGCGGTACCGGTAGCACATTCCAAAACCTTGGTAAAACTGAAAGCAAGGGTATAGAGATTAACCTATCTACAATTAACATTCAAACAAAAGGTGGTTTCACCTGGAGTACCGATTTTAGCTTCGCGGTTAACAGGGAAAAAATAACGCAACTGACAAACGCAAGCCAATTGAGCGACCCAGGCAACGGATGGTTTGTGGGCCAACCTTTGAACGTTATTTACGACGTAAAGAAGATAGGCATCTGGCAAACTGAAGATAAAACCAATGGAACGCTTGCAAAACAAACCTCTCCGGTACAGTTCCCGGGGCAGATAAGGGCACAAGATGTGAATGGCGATGGTATAATTAACGCTAACGACAGGCAGATCCTGGGTGATTTCCAGCCAAAATGGGTTGGAGGCTTTACAACCCGCTTTGCTTACAAAGCCTTTGACCTTTCCGTGATTTTTTATGCGCGTATGGGTATGAAAGTACTGTTGCCTTATTTTACTGCTGATGGAGGTGCTGCTGGTTTCGCTTTCTTTAACCAGGGGCGTGTTAATCAACTAAAAACAAATTACTGGACGCCAACAAACCCAACAAATGAGTTCCCGGCACCGGATGCCAGTACAGATCGTTTGTTGTTTGGCTCAACGCTTGGCTATTACGATGGCTCGTTCATCAAATGCCGCAGCATCAACCTGGGTTATGTGTTGCCAACCAAATTAATCAATAAAATAGGTTTAAGCAGTTTACGTGTTTACGCTAATGCTACCAATCCATTCATCGTTTACTCGCCAATAGTGAGAGATCATTTGGCACTTGACCCGGAAGGAAATGGATATGGCGGTTCGGTAAATAATACTGGTGGCAATGCCGCGGTGACCAATCGTGCTGTAAGCGTGAATCTTAATAACCCATCTTACAGGCAATTTACCGTAGGTGTAAATGCTAAATTTTAAACTTTAAAAGATATTGATATGAAAACATATAGAAAATTTGCCTGCGCTTTTTTAATATTAACGGCATTGGTAAACAATGGTTGTAAAAAAATATTGGAGGAACACCCGCAATCCAGTATAGTGCCATCTTTTTTTAACACGCCATCGGGTGTTTTAGGCGGAATTGCCGGCGGATACGCGGCAATCCGCGAGTCGACCTATGGTACTGAAGGTTTCACGGCCGAAATGGATGCCGGTACCGATGATCATTTGGCAGGTGGTAGTGCAAGTGGTATTCAGTTGTACACTTACAACGGCATCAATTCAAGCGTAGGCGGCGCCGGTTTTGGAGATGCTTATCGGGCCATTAATACCATGAATGGCGTATTGCAATATGGCCAGAGCATTGATTTAGATGCCGCGACACGTAAACAATACCTTGCCCAAGCGAAATTTTTAAGGGCGTTTTGGTATTTTTTGCTGGTACAAAAACATGGAGATGTTCCATTGCACACTGCCTTCATAACCGTTCCTACAAAGGCGGATTCCCGTGCACCTGCGGCCGACGTGTACAAAGTAATTATACAGGACCTGACAGAAGCAGCAGCAGACCTGCCGAATACGCCGGCAGCACCTTTTACAGGCAAGGCGGCTTGCAAACCTGTTGCCCAGTTTTTACTGGCACGGGTGTACCTTACCAGAGGCTGGTTAACCAACAACCAGGCAGATTTTCAGCAGGCTTACGCTCTTTTTACAGATATTATTGCTAATAAGGGTACTTACGGCCTGGATCTATGGCAAGACTATGGTGACGCTTTTAATCCCACCAATGATAATGGCAAAGAAACCATTTTTGTAAGCGACCATAATATCGATACCAAGTACGGTATTTATCCGCTTGGGCAAGCCCAGGGTGGTGGTCCGTACAATCTGTTGCCATGGTTCACAAACTTTAACTACCCCAATTTAAGCGGTATAAATTCGTATGAAAGTGCTTCCGGAAGCCTGGTTACTACTGGGGCCGGTGGAATGGTGCGCGACGTTCAATACGGCCGCCCCTACACCAGAACAAGGCCTAATTCAGATCCTGTTAAAACTGGTGCCAATGCCGGAAAACGCTATATATTAGACCAGGCATTTGTTAACCGCGACGTTGATTCCCGTTATGAGAACACATTCTATACCGCATGGATTTCTAACGTGGCCACATCAAACACCGCTGCTGCGGCAAATAACAAACGTGGAATTTCATATACGATGACACCCGGAGTAGATACCGCCATTTATATGCCGGCTGACAATATAGACGGTGCCCCGCAATTTGTTGGCACCCGTCCTTTTAAAGGTATTGTTATCCCACCTAAATATTGGAATAACAACATCTTCCCGTCTGTAAAGAAATTTATGGACCCAAGCCGTGCCGCCGCAAACTTTAACGACCCATCAACCCGGCCGGTGGTGATATGGCGTTTTTCTGATGTGTATATGCTGGCCGGCGAGGCTGCTTTTAAACTTGGGGATTTAGGAAATGCGGCCAAATGGATAAATGTAGTTAGGCAACGTGCAGCGTTCCGCAAAACAAATACTGCCATCCAAAATTCAGCAGCGGTTTTAGCTATGACGGTTCAGCCATCAGACGTAACGCTTGATTTTATTTTGGACGAACGCAGCCGCGAGTTTTATGCTGAATGCCAGAGATGGCTCGACCTGGTACGTACACGCAGCTTAACAGCTAGGGTAAAAGCCTGGAATAACGAAGCCGCGCCTTACGTAAAAGATGAGTTTATGCTGAGGGCTATTCCGCAAACCGAAATTGATTTAGTAACAGAAGGCCCCAAAATGCCGCAAAACCCGGGCTATTAGCGTTGGTAGCGGTATAGCTTAACTGTTAACCATTTAAAAGAGGCTGTTCCGTTATGGAATAGCCTCTTGGGGCTCAGATTTGAAGGGGCTGCAATTACGTATAACCATTTGGCAGTTATACTAAGCGAATTGTTGTATCCCGATGATATTGAATTAATTATCTTACATCAACACATTGTTGCTTGCAGCCTGGATTTGAATAAACAATGAATTATTTATCGTATAATACTTATGAATTATCATAAAATTAACCGGATGCCTCAAAAAAAACCATTAATGATTTTCTTTGTCAGTATTGTTTTTGCCACTGCAAGCTTGTCGTACAAGCCTGATAGTAAGCGCGAAAAAGGGTTGAAGGACTATTATAAAAAATATTTTTCCATTGGTGTCGCGGTAAACGTGCGGGCTTTATCCGGCAATGAAGCAGATTTAATAGTCCGGGAATTTAACAGCGTAACTGCAGAAAACGATATGAAGATGGGCCCGATACACCCATCTGAAGGTACTTATAACTGGCGCAATGCCGATTCCATCGTCAACTTTGCCTTTAAACATAAAATTAAGGTAAGGGGGCATAATTTGTTGTGGCATAACCAGGCACCCGCATGGCTTTTTAAAGATAGTGTAGGGAACCAGGTGAGTAAAGAAGTATTGCTGGCACGCTTAAAAGAACATATCACAACAGTTGTTAAACATTTTAAAGGTAAAATATATGCCTGGGATGTGGTAAACGAAGCCATTGATGATAAACCGGAAAATTACTTTCGCAACTCGTTATGGTATAAAATATGCGGGGAAGATTTT
Organism: Mucilaginibacter gilvus; assembly: GCF_004054195.1. GTDB lineage: Bacteria > Bacteroidota > Bacteroidia > Sphingobacteriales > Sphingobacteriaceae > Mucilaginibacter > Mucilaginibacter gilvus. Next base: position 517,095 of record NZ_SBIW01000003.1, read on the forward strand.
ATAGCCAAAGCCTTTGAATATGCACATAAAGCAGACCCTTCAGCTGCCCTTTATTACAACGACTATAATAGCGAAGAGGAAGGCAAGCGTGAAAAAATATATAGGCTGCTAAAAAGCCTTGTTGATGCAAAAATACCTATAACGGGGATAGGGCTACAGGGCCATTGGAAACTGGATAAACCATCACCGGATTTAATACGGAAAGCCATTGAAAAATACGCGTCCTTAGGGCTTAAAATCCAAATTACCGAACTGGACCTTACGGTGCGTAAGCCTGTTAGCCCTCAAGACCGGCTCGCCGGAGCGACACAAATGCCTATGGCGGTTGATTCCGGGTTGACACCGGATTTGGCACGGCAGCAGGAACAGCGTTATAAAGAAATTTTCGAAATTTTCAGGGCCTATAAAAATGTGATTACAAACGTTACTTTCTGGAATATTTCTGACCGGTATAGCTGGCTTGATTCTCGGAATGGCGGAGTGGCGGGAGGTGCTGCCGCAAGCGACCCAACCCGGCGTGTGATTAGGAAAGCTTATCCATTATTGTTTGATGAAAAGCTGCAGCGTAAGAAAGCCTACTTCTCGGTGGTCGACTTTTAACAGCAGCGTTGTGAGATCTTATCTCTCATCTTTTCACATGCAGCAAGGTAATCTTTTTCAAATCAATTCTTTGACAATCATAAATGATTAACACCCCAATATGAGGCATCTTTATACGGTTTTTTTCTACGCCATTGTACAATTGAGTTGTAGCATAAATTTGCTGGCGCAAAATAAGGCAGCTGATTCTTCCGCTTTTTACTCTTCCGTTAAAACCTATGTGAACCCGGTTTTGCCAGGCGATCACCCGGATCCCACCTTACTTAAGGTTGGCAACGATTTTTATTATTGTGGATCAACGTTTCATTTTAACCCTTACCTACCCATTTACCATTCAATCGACCTGGTACACTGGGAGGTAATTAGCAGGGTGTTGCCGTCATCAAAGGCGGGTTGGGTAAGTGATCGCCCTTCGGGCGGGATATGGCAGGGGGCTATTACCTACTTCTATGGTTCCTATTGGATCTATTTTTCTGCTGGCGGGCAGTGGTTTTGTAAGGCCAGTTCGCCTGTTGGACCATGGTCTGCGCCTGTAAAGGTAAATTCAAACCCTAATACGGGCAACCTGGGTTACGACAACTCCATTTTTATAGATGATGATGGTAAGCCTTATATGGTTATCAAAGACGGGCAAAAAGTAAACCGTATACATGAATTGGGCAGAGACGGCCAGCTAACAGGTTCCGTAATAAATATGGACTGGGTGAACGCCCGGTTACAATACAGTTGGGCCGAAGGCCCCGTGATGTGTAAACGCAATGGATACTATTATTACTTCCCAGCCGGCGATGTATCTGGCGGGCAATATGTTTTGCGCGGCTCGGCATTAACAGCAGATTCTACAAAATGGGAAAGGCTCGGGGAGTTTTTCAAACCCATAACCGATTCTTTAGCCGGCTTTCGTCGCCCCAACCACATTGCCGCGCCATTTCAGCTTTCAGACGGAACGTGGTGGACGATAGGGCAGAGTTATGAAAAATACATAGGTAACGACTGGTCGGGCACCGGGCGGCAAACCGCTTTATACCAGGTAATATGGGAAGGAGACAGGCCCTGGGGAGTGGCACCAACTTCTCAACCCATCCTGATGCCGGCGTTACCAAAATCTACTATTCCGTGGCGAAGTGTAAAAACAGATTATTTTAATGACGGTAAACTTGGACCCTGGTGGCATTTTTTAACGAAGAAGGCATCCAACAGTTATTCGTTAACGGCCCGGAAAGGTTGGATAAGGCTTACTCCGGACACTAATCGCACGCATTTGATGCAAAAAGAAACCGATCATTTTTATTCGGTAGTTACCAAAGTATTCTTAAACGCGGCTACGTCTGAAGCTAAAGCGGGAATTTACCTTACAAATGGAAACCAAAAGGTATTTGCAAGCCTATATTCCGGATACGAAAACGGCGAGAAAATCATATTTAAGTTAGACACCGCAACACGGGCAATTACTAACTTGGCTGGTAACACCGTATGGTTAAAGCTGGTAAGGGACCAGCACCTGCTAAACGCTTTTTACAGCGGTGATGGGAAAAAATGGATAAGGGTGGGCCAGCCAATCAACGCGGTAAAACTTGATATGGCGCAGCCGAGTTTTAATTCGTGGGTAGGTACCAGTGTTGGTTTGTTTGCCGAAGGTAAACTCGCAGATTTCGACTTCTTTGTTTGCAAAGATGGGGCAACATGGTTGCCCGCTGCAGGGTATAGTAATTATTTTGGTGTACGGCAGGTTGATTCTAAATGGGGAAAAGTAGTTACCAATACATCCGCCCCTGGTGGATGGCTGATGATCTCCGGCGTTGAATTAGGAACAACCTCGCCATCAGCAATTGATATACTACTCTCGTCTAAAACGAGCGGATATGTTGAGGTATGGTTGGATGATTTACAAGGGAAGCTGATAGCGAAAATACCATTCACCAATACGGGATTAAACAATTGGAAGGTATTCACCAACCACGTTAATGCAGTTACCGGGCAGCACGATGTATTTATAAAATTCCCACCGGGGCAGCCAAGTAACACATTTATTAAGAGTATTAAGTTTTCAACCAATTAGCAGCTATAAGTATGAAAAAATTATTGATCTTGTTGTTCTGTGTAGCTTTATTACCGGGTTTGGTGCTCGGCCAAAATAAAAAACGAGCTAATAAAAATAAAAGCAGGAGCGTTGTTCGGGCCGGGGTATATGTTAACCTCTTTCGCGAAGCGGGATATAGCCAGGCCGATATTGACAGAAAAGTTGAGAAAGCCTATTATGCAGTATTTGAAGGCCCGCAACGCGTTTTTTTTAAAGTAGGGGATACCATGGGTTATGTAACCGATATTAAAAACCATGATGCCAGGACAGAAGGACTCTCTTATGGAATGATGATTGCCGTACAACTAAATAAAAAAGATGTGTTTGACCGGATATGGCGATGGTCTAAAAAGTATCTCCAACATCAGGACGGCCCAAGGGAAGCTTATTTTGCCTGGAGCATAAACCCAGAGACGATGAAACGTAATTCTCCCGGCTCTGCTTCAGATGGTGAGTTATATTACATCACCAGCCTGTTATTCGCATCAAATCGTTGGGGGAATAACACCGGCATTAATTATTACCAGGAGGCACGCCGAATCTTGGATGCCATGTGGAAAAAAGATGGCACCGGTAATATTTACAACTTAATTAATACAGAGCACAAGCAAATAACCTTTGTCCCGGAAGGGAGCAATTATAATTGGACAGACCCATCTTACCACCTTCCGGCCTTCTATGAAGCATGGGCCCTATATGCCGGGGATGGTCACGAACAATTTTATAGAGATTGCGCCGACACCTCGCGGGTATTTCTTCATAGGGCCTGCGACCCGGTAACAGCTTTAAACTCGGACTACACCGAATTTAGTGGTAAACCACATGCAACTCCCTGGATGAAACCTGGTTTTCGGTACGATTCCTGGCGGGTGCCGATGAACATCGCGATGGATTATGTGTGGTTTGGGAAAGATAAAATGTGGCAGAAGCAATATTCAGTTCGCTTTCAGAACTTTCTGCGGTCGAAGGGTATCAATTCGTTTGAAGACCAGTTTAACCTGGATGGCTCTCGCCCGGAATTTATTTTGAAAGCCGGGAGTGTTATAAATTTAAGGCACTCCCTTGGCCTGGTGGCCACCGCTGCTTCGGCGTCTATCATGAACGAAAATAAAGCGAGCCTCGACTTTGTGCATGCATTATGGAATGCCAAATTGGAGCCTTATGATGATGGGTATTTTGACGCCTATTATGATTGCTTGCTATATTTGTTTAGCCTGATGCACCTTAGTGGGAAATATCAGTTGATTAAACCACAAACTAACTAATCGCTTTACCCAAAAAAAACTATGCTACCAAATATGAAAAAGTTGATACTAATTAAACAGGCGCTGTGCTTTTTAATAACCTTGTTGTTCACGTCTTCCATTTTTGCTCAACAGGAGACTGTAAAACAGCCGGAACCAGGTTTTGATGTTGTTCGCACTGATATTCCCCATGGGGAAATCGACACCATCAATTATTATTCAAAAACCGTTGGGAATAGTCGTAAGGCGCTGATCTACACTCCGCCGGGCTTTTCGAAAAAAAATAAATACCCTGTGTTATATCTTTTGCATGGCATTGGCGGCGATGAAAAAGAATGGCTCAACGGGGGCACGCCACAAGTTATACTGGATAACCTTTACAGCCAGGGGAATTTAGTTCCTATGATTGTTGTATTGCCTAACGGCAGGGCGATGAAAGATGACCGTGCCATCGGTAACATTATGGCACCGGACAAAGTAGCAGCGTTTGCTGTTTTTGAAAGTGACTTATTAAATGATTTGATACCCTTTGTAGAGCATGAATTTCCGGTGTTTAAAGACAGAGAGCATCACGCTATTGCAGGACTATCTATGGGTGGAGAGCAATCCCTTAATTTTGGTTTAGGCAACCTGGATAAGTTTGCATGGGTAGGAGCTTTCTCGGCCGCCCCAAATACTAAAAAGCCCGAAGAATTGGTGCCCGACCCCGAAGTTGCCAAAAAACAGCTGAAACTACTTTGGATCTCGTGCGGTGAAAGCGATGGCTTACTGTCATTCAGCAAACGCACTCACGAATACCTGGCAGAAAAAGGAGTGCCGCATGTTTACTATATCGAGCCTGGTGTACATGATTTTAAGATTTGGAAAAACGGCTTATTTATGTTTTCGCAGCTGCTTTTTAAGCCAATATAAATAGTTTAGGGTGCAGCGTTTGCAATGGCCGGCGGCGGTCGTTGTTAAATAATTTGCCAGATTATTTTTTAAATGTTATATATGAAATTCAGTTCCCGTTTTATTCTCAGTAGTATATTAATTCTCTCTACCCTTAACTGTTTTGCACAGGATAAGGATTTTTATATTTTTTTATGCTTCGGCCAGTCAAACATGGAGGGGAACGCCAAAATTGAGCCGCAGGATACAACCGTTGATAAGCGGTTCCGGGTCTTTGAAACGGTGGATTGCCCAGCCCTCGGTAGAACTAAAGGTAACTGGTACACGGCTGTCCCTCCGCTGGCCCGTTGCAATACCGGCCTTACACCTGCCGATTATTTCGGCAGGACTATGATCGCTAATTTACCGGAGAAGATAAAAATTGGTGTTATAAATGTTTCGGTAGCCGGTTGCAGGATTGAATTATTTGAAAAGGACAGTTACCTGTCTTATGTGCCAACGGTGCCCTTGTGGATGGCAAATATAATTAAAGAATATGATGGGAACCCATACGGCCATTTAGTAGAGATGGCTGCCCTTGCACAGAAATACGGTGTAATAAAAGGCGTTTTATTACATCAGGGCGAATCTAACCCTAACGATAGCTTGTGGACGCAAAAAGTAAAAGGGATATACGGCGATCTTTTACATGATTTGCATCTGAGAGCAAAAAAGGTGCCTTTGCTTGTTGGCGAACTGATAAACGCCGACCAGGGCGGCAAATGTGCTAACATGAACGGCATAATTGCAGGGTTGCCAAATTTGGTTCCCAATTCGTACGTTATATCGTCAAGTGGTTGTCCGGCAAACTCTGATAAACTGCACTTTACTGCCGAAGGTTACAGGATGATAGGCAAACGGTACGGCGAAAAAATGCTTTCTCTGTTAGGTTATCCGGCTGTAGGTATAAAGTGACCGGTTCGAAACTTCAACGTCTTAATTTACACCTGTTGCCAGTATGCCCTTCGGATATCCATAACCGTTTGCGCCGCCAGTTTACAGGCATCGTTAATGCCTGTATCGTCATTCATCTTTCGTTTACCTAAACATGAAGTCAGTAGGAGCAAAGCCCGGTATTTTTGTCGAAGATGTGTGGGTTAGCATACCTTCAGCCGACATGGCCGGTTTTTCCGGGGAAGATTCAGCGTCCAGTAACATGGCAATATCAAATGAACTTCACTTATTTTGTAGCACAAATTCATTCGTTTCTCGTTGAAAATAGTAATCCTTTCCCCATATTTCATAATTCGTCGCCACCTGCATTATCCCATCCATCAGGAAGTTGATCTCTTGGTTGGTCATGGTAGGGTGGATAGATAACCTTACCCAGCCGGGTTTGCTGCGCAGATCGCCAGCGCGGATATCGCTGCGTATTTGACTGGAACGGGAACGGCCCACTTGCAAAAGATAATGGCCGTAAGTGCCGGCACACGAGCAACCGCCGCGCGTCTGGATGCCGAACCGGTCGTTCAAAAGTTTAACCACAAGGTTGTAATGCGCGTTTTTGATGATGAATGATATTACGCCCAGCCGTTGTTTAACTTTCGATTCAAGCACGTCGGCGTTACTGATGGTTGCGAAACGACTAAGAACTATCGTCAGTAATTCCTGCTCCCGCAGGCGAATGTTTACTACTCCCATGGCTTCTTTCGACAGAATGCAGCGCGCTGCTTTAATAGCTTGCAGGAATGGAGGGGTGCCTCCATCCTCCCGCTGTTCAATATCGCTCACGTAATCATGCTCCCGCCAGCAATTGCTATAGTCAACCGTTCCACCGCCAGGATGATCGGGTATATTATTGGTATAAAGTTTTTTATTGAAGATAAGTACGCCGGGCGTTCCGGGGCCGCCAAGAAACTTATGCGGTGAAAAGTAAATTGCATCCAAATGAGTTCCCGGTTCCTGCGGATGCATATCCATAGCCACATAAGGCGCCGAGCAGGCAAAATCTACAAAACAGAGGCCGTTTTGCCAGTGTATCATTCGTGCTATTTCATGGTATGGTGTTTCTATACCCGTTACATTTGAGCAGGCGGTTATGGCGGCAATTTTATACTGCCGGTTTTTGTATTGGGAAAGCAAAGCTGCAAAATGCTCCAGATCTACATTTCCTTGTATATTCCGGCCAATGATCTCTACAGTTGCAATCGTTTCCAGCCAACTGGTTTGGTTGCTATGATGTTCCATGTGGGTAATGAATACCACCGGGCGCATTACCTCGTCAATTTTCGGCATAACACCACCCCGCAGGTAGCTACTCAAACGTTCCGGAATGCGCAAGCCCATTATCCGCTGCAATTTATTAATGGCTGCTGTCATCCCGCTGCCGCAAAATACCAGCACATCGCCGTCATTTGCGTTAACGTGGCGTTTAACGGTTACTTTCGCTTCCTCATACGCCTGCGTCATTAAAGAGCCGGTAACGGTGGAGCCGGTATGTGTATTGGCTACAAACGGCAGGATATGTTGTCGCAAATGATCTTCCACGGGCTGGTAGGCCCTGCCGCTGGCTGTCCAATCGGCATAGAGGATCTTTTGCATTCCAAACGGCGATACAAACGTTTGGTCGCCGCCAATAATATTGTCGCGGAAGGGGGCGAAGAATGCTTCCATGTTTTGGTTGGTAACCATATTTTAGTATTTGGATTTTGAGGTTTTTTTAGGGCCGAACAACCCAAACATATCATAAGGCTTTTGCTGATAGTAGCCATTAAACAAGCGAACTACCAGGAAAATGTAGCCAATAAATACCAATACCATCAACAGTTGCGCCTTCGAAGTTTTTTGGATAGGTTGCCTCGCCTTTACATCACACACCTCACCGGGGCAATACTGCACTTTTTCTTTAAAAAAAATAGCGTACACTTTACAAGCGAGGCAAATACCAAAGGCCGATTCGAAAAATAGAAAGATCATACACAGCAGGCAAACAATGCCCGTGATGGGGCTAAATGAGTTCAGGATAACCATAAAAATGAGCATGATGAACGATAGGATAACACCTATTATCCAGGCAATTTTTTTTTGCCGGGCACCCACATACTCGGGCGTTTGGTTTCGCACAATGAGCCTGCCTACGATCAGCGCAGGGGAATATCTTGGACTGATAAAAACACGGATCAAAAAATCTGTAAAGAATAGGGTGATAGCGTACTTAGCCAGTGCAAAATCACCGGTAAGTATAATAAGCAGGTAAGAAGTAAAGATAACCAGGAATAATATCCCTGCCGCGGCCCTTATTTCGCGTTCGTTAAGTACCGGGATGCTGTAGCCTTCTACATCCTCGCCAAATTGTATTACTTTTTTCATATGTTGTTGTTTTGTTTAGCAAGAGTAATTATTAAAAATTACAGCAAAACCGGGTGTCAACAAACAGCGGGAAATAGTCTACAAACAACAGGGAATAGTCGACAGGAATAATTAGGGAAGTGCTAATTTTACGTTTCGGCACATGAAGTTACCCATCAGTAAACAGTTACTTAAGTTTTACACCCAAACAACGTTGGGCTATCTGCTGTTTTGGCTCGTGATAGATTCGGCAGAGGGCCCCGGATCTTTCTGGATCAGGCTTTTTAATAATAGCTGGCTCGTTATTTATATCGCCGCACTTAACTTTATATTTTTTTGAACATACCCTTTCTTTTTTAAGAAGAAAACGGCATGTCATTTTAAAGATCATTTTATGGCCGTTGGCAACCTTTTGCCTGTTGCTGCTATTTTCCTTTGGCTTATACGCCTGGCGTGCTATAGGTATCAGCCTTGGTATTTACACGGGGCTTATCCAATTTGAAACCGTAGAAAAGGGTGCAAGCTATATTGTGCCACATGGGATGGTTTCTGTGTTTTTTTACGCCATATTTAAATACCGCTACAAATACCGCCAGCTAAAAATTTCGGCGCAGCAACTACGGTTGGAAAAACGCGAGGCGGAGCTTAATTTCCTGCGGGCACAAACCAATCCGCATTTTTTGTTCAATACGCTTAATAATATTTATTCGCTCGCCCGGGATAAAAGCGATCTGGCACCCGAATCCATCCTTCGACTATCAAAAATGCTGAGGTTTATGCTATATGAAACCGGCGGGGATTTCATAGCCATAGAGCATGAGGTGAGGATAATAAGTGAATACCTGGAGTTAGAAAAGCTGCGTTATGACGATACGTTACGGGTTAATTTTAATTACGATATTGAGGATATCAAACAGGCTATCCCGCCCTTGCTGCTGATACCGTTAGTGGAAAATGCATTTAAGCATGGCGTTTCTGAAACGAGGGACGACCCGTATGCTGACATCCATCTATCGGTGAATAAACGACAACTCACCTTTATAGTCAGAAACTCTACCGAAGACGCAGGTTTATCGGAAGTGAAAGAGAATATCGGGCTTGCAAACCTACGCAGGCAATTAGAACTGCAGTATGCCGATTACAGTTTAGTGCTAAAACCCATGGCGTCGCAGTTTATCGCTACGCTGAAGATCAATCTTGCCAGCCATGTGTAATATCAAATGCATTATTGTGGAGGATGAGCCGCTGGCTGTAAAAGTGCTGGAAGCCTACATTGCAGATGTGCCGTTTTTAGAACTGACCGGTACTTTTAAAGATGCGCTGCTGGCTACAGAATATATGCGCCATCACCGGCCCGATCTTATTTTCCTGGATATCCATTTACCCAGGTTAAAAGGCATGGCTTTTTTAAGAACGCTGGCGCAGCCGCCTGCTGTAATTGTCACCACGGCGTATCATCAGTACGCTGTGGAGGGGTTTGAACTGAATATTACCGATTATCTGTTAAAACCCTTCGCGTTCGAGCGGTTTTTGCAGGCGGTAAATAAGGTTAACGCGGCAACACCTGCAAATATGCACGCGGAAAAACCCGGCAATGATGCATCTTTTGTTTTTTTGGACGTACAGCACAAGAAGGTGAAAATATGGTTTGCCGACCTGGTATATATTGAAAGCCAGCGCGAATACATTAAAGTGGTTACCAGCAAAGGTACATACCTTACCAAGGTAGGCACCCACGAAATGGAGGCAATACTGCCCGGCCATTTATTTAAACGGGTCCACCGCTCTTTTATCATTGCACTAAATAAGATCGAATCTTACTCGGCAGAGTCGCTGGAAGTTGGCGGTGTTTCCATTCCTATCGGCAGGGCATATAAAGAGAGCTTCGAAAAATTATCAAGGTGAATTTGTCCCTGAATAAACATTATTGCTCAAACCATATTATACTTTAACTTGAGTTAAATATTGGCTATATGCATAACCTTCTTCGCCATTTGCAGTACGCACCAAAATCCACTGGTAGTTGGCTAATGTAATTTGGGTTAAGCCGGAAGGATCACGATGCCATTTTTTTTACCGCAGCATTGTGCCTAAAAACGGGGTATCTCTGGTCCGTCGTAAGGTTGTTCTATCGCGGCGGCGATCATGATCAACCGGTGCCTGCAACGATGGTCTTTGGGGTCCGCCATCATCGCATCCAGATTGTTTTTAACTGCCTGCTGAACATTGTGTTGGGTCGAGGCTCTATCTAAACGTAGTGTTTTTGGTAATAAAGCATGCTCAAAATAGGCCTCTAATTCTTCATCTGTCATTCTGCAAAAATAAAAAAATAAGAGAGCATCCGGGTTAAATTTAAAACAAGTTGGTTTATGCGGGGCAGTAATGCTGTTTCTTATCTTTATGGAGTGGCAAGCGAATGTTTTGCTAAAACAAGCTTCAATTTAAATAAGTACATAATATTTGTTGCTACATTTGTTTACCAATTACTATAAAACCTGAATTTTTAATGACCGAACATGACGATGAACGGGCACTAATACTGCGTATTATTGAAGGTGACCGCTCAGCCTTTAAGGCGAACACCGCATTTAAATTTGGCAGCTTGAGAATTATGCGGAAACCGGAGTTGTTACAGATACAGCCTCCTTTTCTGTTGACCGCACCGCGAGTTTTAGTTACCACAACCGTATCAATTACAAGGTTATTGCAAACTGGGATATTGCCGAGCATAAATCACAGGGTGTTACCCAAATGACCATGAGCGAAGGCGACCTGGAGGAATTTTGGTTTTTTAGGCAAAACAACCCCGCAGGGCTGCAAAAATGTGAGCAATTGTTCAATACGTTAAAACAGATTCCATACTTATCGAGAACCTACTGAAACAATAAATGAAAATTAATTGATTTTATGAAGAACGTCTCTATATTGTAATATACGATGAAAGAACAAAGAGTTTTATATTCTTAGGTCTTAATAATAAAATGGCGTTCTGCTGTTGTTGCGGGTAATTCACTACGATAAGACAATAGCTGTGGCGAACCACAGCCTTCACTAAAACCTTTTATACTATTTATGGCAAAGTTTGCACAATTGAAAAGCCTGATAGAAAATGCAGAGCAAGACGCGGAAAAGTTTTATGGTAACAATAACCATGCGGCCGGTACGAGGCTAGAAACAGTTTACAGAAAATTAAACACGCTGCCCAGGAAATAAGGCAGGAAGTACGAGCAGTTAAAAGTAGCGCAAAAAAATAGCGATACAATGGTCAGATGGACGAGCGGTTAGGCAAGGGTCTGCAAAACCTTCTACAGTGGTTCAAATCCGCTTCTGACCTCCAAATATTTGCAGGAGTATACACCCTTAAATTGAAAAAAATGTCTGTAACTATAACTGATGATAATTTTGACGAATTGGTACTCGGGGGCGATAAACCTCTTGCTTGATTTTTGGGCTGAATGGTGCGCGCCATGCAACATGGTCAAGTAGGGGCGGTGCCGAAGAAAACTTTAGTAGAAAAACTAATTATACAACTGCATTTAATATTATTTCTAATTAAATTATATTAAATCTATAGGATTTATAGAATTAAATTATATATTTGCTTTGTCATTTAGTTCTTTTAATAACTTATCCAGAAAGACAGAGGGAAAGGCCCTACGACGTCTTAGCAACCTGTACCAGCTTTTAAGCTTGTAAAAGGTGCTAATTCCTGCTCCATTTAATTGGGACAAAGATAAGATGACTATAAATTAAAAGCTAGATAGCTTTGTCCATTATGTCTTCTGTTTTTTGAGATAAGTTACTAAAAGAGATTGTAACATAAAAAAAATCAAGACAATGAGAATTTACCTGGACAATGCCGCCACTACCCAACTGGATAACGAAGTTTTTAAAGCTATAACGCCTTATTTATTGGAATTTTACGGGAATCCGTCATCGCACCATGCACATGGCCGTGAGGCAAAAAATGCTATAGACGGCGCACGTACTACAATAGCCGATCTGCTGAACGGATCGCCAAACGAAATTGTGTTTACCAGTGGCGGTACAGAGGCTGATAACATGGCCATACTATCCAGCGTGCGCTCGCATCAAATAAAACATGTTATCACCACGCCTTTTGAGCACCACGCCGTGCTACATACGCTCGAAGTTTTAAAAAACAACGGCGAAATAAAACTAAGTTTTATTAATACTGATAACCGCGGTAACCTGGATATTAACCAATTGGATGATTTGTTGAGAGAGAACGCCCGTTCGCTGGTATCAGTAATGCATGCCAATAACGAAATAGGTAATCTTAACAATATTGAACTTATTGGCGAGGTTTGTAAAAGCAGGGGCGCACTTTTTCATTCAGACACGGTACAAACCATGGGGCACTACCGTCACAACTTGTCGAAACTAAAAATAGATTTTATAGCCGCATCCGCCCATAAATTTCATGGGCCAAAAGGTGTTGGCTTTTTATACTGCCGCAATGGCGTACAATTATCGCAATTGCTTCACGGTGGGGCGCAGGAACGTAAGCTGCGCGCCGGTACCGAAAATATCTATGGCATTATTGGCCTGGCAAAAGCCTTGGAAATTGCTTACAGCGATATTGATGGTCATCAGGTGTATATTCAAAAATTAAAAGATAGAATGATAGCTAAACTGCAGGAACAAGTAGGGGATGTGCAGTTTAATGGTAATTCGTCTATCGCTGAAAAAAGCCTTTACACCGTACTCAATGCAAGCCTGCCAGTTAGCTATGCAACCGGCGACCTGCTTACTTACCTGGATCAGCATAATATCTCCGTATCGGGCGGCAGCGCCTGCTCAACCGGTTCGGTTTCGCATGTTTTGAATGCCATCGGTGCCGATACCTCTCGGAATAATATCCGTTTCTCGTTCAGTAAATTTAACACCGCTGCGGAAATTGATTATACGGCAGACAAGTTATCTGCTTTGTACAAAGCCCTAGCCGCATAATTATTAAAATTTATAATCACATTTAGCTTTAATGATAAAACCGCCCCTGGGAAAGGTGGAATTATTTATGGGGCTTATCTCGGTTAAACCATCATCAATCAACCAATCAGCATTTGGCGTCATTATCATAATAGAAATAAAACAAAAAGCCTCCTGAGCACAATGCTCAGAGGGCTGTTTGAGGAATGTGTTTTTTATTGGCTAATTAAAAGCCGCTATCATCTAATGCAAACTTGCTTTTGCGTTCCTTCCATTTGCCTTTGGTAAAATCAGGAAACTCAACTGAAGCATTGCCTTCTTTTAATGATTTTGTAGATAACGGTGTGATCACACTCATAGTAACCGAATCATAAACGTCTATAGGCGTTTGTTTCTTCTGCTTTACCGCTTCAACAAAGGCATTAAATACAAACCAGTCCATACCACCGTGGCCTGCGCCTTCGGCTTCTTTTGCGTATTTTTTCCAAAGCGGGTGGTCGTATTTGTCGAACCACACTTGCGCCGGGTCCCAGGCATCATCTTGTTTCGATTGATGGTCGATATAAACGCTCTTGTTTACATCCATCCAAATGCCTTTGGTGCCCTGCACCCTAAAACCTAAGGAGTATGGACGTGGCAAGTGCGTATCATGGCTTAACAGAACCGTTTCGCCATTAGCGCAATTGATCATGGTGGTGGTAACGTCGCCGTTTTTGTAATTGATCTTGGCGTTTTTATGGCCGGGTGACTGCTCTTCTACATAAGCCGCCAAACCGCGGGCTTTTGAACTAAACGAAACCAGGTTGGTAAAACGGTTACCGGCGTTAATGTTAGCGTAATGCATGCAAGGGCCGGCACCATGGGTAGGGTAGATATCGCCATCCTGATCTATATTATATTGCGTACGCCATTGTGCTTCGCTTAGTGCATTTGGGCCATATTCCACACCGCCGCCATAATACTGTTTACCGTTGTTAAATAATACGCCTCTTAAATTATGCTGATAACCGCCTTCGAGGTGAATGATCTCGCCAAAAAGGTCTTGCCTTGCCATATTCAGGGCCGCCATCACATCGCGCCTGTAACAAACGTTTTCCAGTGTCATATATGGCATACCGGTTTTCTCGGATGTATGTACAATATCCCAGTGCTCGTCAACCGTTTGGCCGGCTATTACTTCGCAGCCAACGTACTTGGCGGCTTTCATGGCATCAATAGATTGCTGATAGTGGAAGGCCCACGGGGTGGCGATAATAACAGCATCAATGCCTTTATGGTCAAGCAGGCGTTTATAGGCATCAAGGCCACCGGTGTATTCTTTAACAGGGGCGTGGCCTTTTTTTGCGATGTATTCCCGGCAGATCTTTAACGAGCTTTCCTGTATATCGCAAATGGCGACAACTTCTACATCATCGCGTAGCAAACCTTCAGATATATGACTCATGCCACGGGCACCAACGCCAATATAGCCCAACCTTACTTTTGCCGGTGCCGAAGCGAATAAACTGCCAGAGGGTAAAATGGTGATGCCTGCGGCCGCGATCGCACTGTTTCTAATAAACTCTCTTCTTTCCATAATGAATTTATATATGCTAATTATTTTGAGTTACAATGTATAGGTTTAATACTGATACCACTATCTGATGCAGGTGATGTATATCATTTTTCAAATGTATAAAATTCGTTGTGTGTTCGCACACATTTAATAAATTTTATAATATTTATTTTTTTGACGCTAACTGATAGTGGGATTTCACCGTTTCAATGGCGTAATTGGTTAAGAAGAATTAACCTATATGCCACCTATGAGTTTTTTTGGCGTATGCTTGTAAATAGCTTAAAATAGCTGCCCTTACAGCTAATTAATATATATTTGCAACGTTTTTAACATACACCAATTAAAAATGTCATCCGGAAAGAAAGCAGTTGTTAGAATTAAAGATATTGCCTTAAAAGCCAAAGTATCAACGGGTACCGTTGATAGGGTTATTCACAACCGTGGCCGCGTGGCAGAAGATGTAAAAGAACGCGTACTGAAGATACTGAAAGAGCTTAACTACGAGCCCAATATCATGGCCCGTATGCTGGGCTCAAAAAAGCAATATGTTTTTGCCGCGTTACTGCCCGATCATAGCTACGATGCATTCTGGATGGCACCTAAACTGGGTATTGAAAAGGCAGAGCAGGATTTAAGACAATACGGTGTAAGCGTGGAACAGTACGTTTTTAACCCGCACGATCCGCAGGATTATGTAAAAATGGCTACCAAGCTTACCAAAAAAAATCCTGACGGGATTTTGTTATCACCTATATACTATAATGAAACACTTCCGTTTTTTGAGAAATGGAACGAGGCTAAAATCCCTTTCGTGCTGTTTAACACGCAGATAGCTGAGTATGATCCATTAAGTTATATCGGCCAGGATTCTTACCAGAGCGGTTTGTTAGCTGCCAAACTGGTGCATTACGGCCAGCCAAACCCATGTTCCATTTTGATAGCGCATATTGATGAGGAAATAAGCAACGCACAGCACTTAGTGAAAAAAGAGCAGGGGTTTCGCAATTATTTTATCCAGCAGAACCTTTCGCACCATTATAATATTATCAGCACCGAGCTAAACAGATCCAGCCAATCGGGCTTTATTAAAAAGCTGGATGAGATATTGGAGAGTACTTTAGATCTGAAACAGATCTTTGTTACTACATCACAAGCCTATGATATTGCTAAGTATCTGAATCAGAGGCACGTAAAAAACATTAAACTTATCGGCTACGATTTGATAGCTCCTAATCTTTATTACCTCGAAAATGGTGATATCAGCTTCCTTATCAACCAAAACCCAAAAGGGCAGGGGTATTGGGGTATTTATCAGCTGGCAGAGCACATCGTATTTAAAAAGGAAGTACCCATCCTTAAATATCTTCCGCTGGATGTGGTTACCAATGAAAACCTCAATTATTTCCGCGACGAGAAAGGCAGCACCTTCGTTGAAATTTAATTTTAACAAATAAATTTTAAAGGTGTCATTTTACATATATTTGTGTTCGAACACGCAAATATTGCGCCCGATAAAATGAAGCAGTTTAAAAGTCGTCAGCTACCCGAACATATTGCCGAAAGCGGCATGAAAAGCATTTCCGCTTTTTTAGACGAGGAGGAGGCGCTGCAAGTTGATAATGCTCCATGGCACAATGCCGGCGACCTGCCACAAGTCTCTTTTTCACTCGCGCACAATCATCAAGGGGTTTATTTAAAATACAGGGTAAGCGAGAAACACTTGCTTGCGCGTTACAAAAACATTAACGACCCTGTTTATAAAGATAGCTGTGTCGAGTTTTTCATTGCTTTTGGTAATGAAAAAAAATACTACAATTTTGAGTTCAATAGTTTAGGAACCGCCCTTTGCGGCTACGGGGAGGGTAAAACCGATCGACTTGAATTGTCTATTGATGTTGTGGTGGCCATCAATGCTTTAAGCACTACCGAACACCTGGATGCCGAAACCGGGTTGTATAATTGGGAGCTTGCTTTGTTTTTTCCATTCTCGGTTTTTGAGCACCATAATATAAATAACCTTAGCGAGCAGGCCTGCCGCGTGAATTTTTACAAATGCGGTGATGATTTGCCCGAGCCTCATTTTTTGAGCTGGTCACCTATTGCGCATCCTTATCCCGAATTTCATTTACCAGAGCAGTTCGGATCGGTGGTGTTTGTTTAGGGTGCTCTCCTATTAATTTATTTTATCATCTTGGTTATGAATCCATTAAATAAGCAAATAAAAAAATATTAAAAAATGTGTGCGGACACGCAAATAAAATTACATATTTGTAAACGAACCCTAAAAATTTTATAATTATATATAAAATCAACTGTAGGTATATCCAATTTTTATGCGTGTTCGAACACTTTTAAGGTAACATACGATATCATTGTAAATAACTAACGCAAGCGTAAAATATTCAGCAAAAGTTAACCAGATCAACACACATAAAATATGAGCGTTTTAAAACAAGGGAAAATATTAGTTACCGGCGGTACAGGGTACATAGGTTCTCACACGGTTGTGGAACTGCAGAACAATGGCTACGAGGTTGTTATTTTGGATAACCTGTCCAACTCCAATATTAAGGTTTTGGGGCAGATTGCAACCATCACCGGTAAAACGGCTGAATTTATCCAGCTTGATCTGCGGGATAAAGCGGCACTTGTTGAATTTATCAGCGGCGAGAAGGATATTACCGGGGTAATTCATTTCGCCGCCTCTAAATCGGTGGGTGAATCGGTGAAGGAGCCGTTGCTTTATTACGATAACAATATTTGTACGCTGGTGAACCTGCTCGGTGCATTTGCGGGCCGCAGTATCAATTTTGTGTTCTCCTCATCCTGTACGGTATACGGTGAGCCTGACGTGTTACCGGTTACCGAGCTCTCCCCGGTAAAAACAGCTGAATCGCCTTACGGCAACACCAAGCAGATAGGAGAAGAGATCTTAAGGGAAACCGCATCGGCCGGCGATAGTCTTAAAGTGATTGCACTTCGTTATTTTAACCCTGTAGGAGCACATGCTTCGGCGCTAATTGGCGAGTTGCCAAACGGTGTACCTCAAAACCTGGTTCCGTTTTTAACCCAAACCGCTATTGGTAAACGCGAATTTTTAACCGTCTACGGTGATGATTATAATACGCCCGACGGTAGCTGCATTCGCGATTATATCCACGTAGTTGATTTGGCTAAAGCGCACGTGGCCGCTATTGGCCGTATGAAAGAAAATACAATGGATGCCGTTTACGAAACCTTTAACATTGGTACCGGCAATGGCAGCTCTGTTTTGGAAGTGATCCAGGCTTTTCAGCGGGTTAACGGCGTTACGCTTAATTTTCGCATAGGCGCATCGCGCGAGGGCGACATTGTTAAGATTTGGGGCGACGTGGATAAAGCAGCCGCAAACCTGAATTGGAAAGCCGAATTAGCGCTTGATGATATGCTGGGTTCGGCCTGGGCTTGGGAGAAATACATTAATAGTAATCCTTTTTAATGATGGCTAAGCTCAATAAAAAGATCTTTGTGCTGATACTTGGACTGGCGTTCATCTGCCATGCGGGTAATGCGCAGGTAACTTACAGCGCTGTGCCGCCGGGTAAGGCAAGCATCGCGCAGGCTAAAAGAGGTATCATCAGTCTTCAAAATAATGTGCTAACGTTAACACTGGGTGTTTCAGGTCAGCAGGTAGCGGTTACAGGTTTTGATGATAAGCAAAGCCACTCACATTTAGCTTTGCCCAACACCCCGCTTTTTGAGCTTAGCTTAAATGACGGCACTGCCATCAACTCCAACGAATTTATTTTAACGGGCAAACCGCAAATGGTAACCACCGCAGGCAATTCGCCGGGCAAAAAGGTAACTGCGAATTTGCAGAACAATAAATTGGGCCTTAAAGTACATTGGGAGGTTAGTCTGCACAACGGCGATAACTTTGTAAGGCAAACCTTTACCTTCTTGCCGAATGATTCTTTAAAAATAGCTAAGATCAGCCTCGTCACATTACCTTCGTCTTTTGGTGCTAAGCAAATGGGCACGGTTGATGGCTCGCCGCTGGTGAAAAATACGATGTTCTTTTCGCTGGAGCACCCCATGAGCCAGATAAGCATAGGTAAAGCCGCCACAAACGTTTATTTGCCGCGACAGGAGCCTTTAAAAGCTACTGAACCACTTACCATATCTGCTGTTTATGGCGTTACTCCTAAAGGCCAGTTACGCAGGGGATTTTTATACTATACCGAACGCGTACGTGCAAAGCCATACCGCCAGGTGCTGCACTATAATTCCTGGTTCGATCTTTCCTGGGTGGATAGGAAATTGGATGAAGCAAGTTGCCTGGATAGGATAACGGTTTTTACCGATAGCCTGATCAAAAAAAGGAAAGTGAAAATGGATGCATTTCTTTTCGACGATGGCTGGGACGATAACAAGTCGCTATGGCAATTTAACAAGGGATTCCCCAATGGCTTTAATAAACTAACCGCAGCTACCAAAGCAAGCGGCGCTATGTTGGGTGTTTGGATCTCGCCCTGGGGCGGGTACGACGAACCAAAGCTACAGCGCCTTACATTCGGTAAGAAACAAACTCCGCCTTTTGAAACTAACGATAACGGCTTTTCGCTAACCGGCCCGGTGTATAATAAGCGTTTCCGTGCAGTTACCACTTCGTTCATAAAAGATTATAACGTAGGTATGTTTAAGTTTGACGGCGTTGGTGCAGGCAACGGCGCAAGCGGTGCCAGTATCACCTATCAAAAAGATATCGAGGCGTTTTTAAAGCTGATAAACGACCTTCGCGAAGAGAAGCCTGGACTGTATCTAAGTCTTACCGTCGGCACCTGGCCATCGGTCTACTGGCTTAAATATGGCGACGCCATCTGGCGTGCCGGCGATGATACTGGCCTGGCGGGCGATGGCCCCAAACGCCAGCAATGGATCACCTACAAAGATGGGCAGGCTTACCAAAATATTGTAAAACGTGCGCCGCTATTCCCGCTCAACGCAATCATGTATCATGGCGTTTGTATTGCGGCAAACGGCTTACCCGGCAAGCTGGAGATCGATGATAAGAATATCGCCGATGAGATCTGGGCCTTTTTTGGCACAGGCACTGGTTTACAGGAACTTTACGCAGATCCACATAAGCTAAACAACCGTAATTGGGACGAGATACAAGCCGCCGCCAACTGGTCTAAAGCCAACAAAAAAGCGCTTGCCGATGTGCATTGGTTTGGCGGTAACCCACTAAAGGGACAGGTTTATGGTTACGCCGGTTGGGCAGATGGCAGGGGCGTAGTCACCATTCGTAACCCAACGGCACAAGCGCTGGTGTTTACGCTGAAAGTGAAAGATGTATTGGACCTGCCGGAAAGGGTGAAGGATAACTACCGGTTCTTCGATGCCAAAAGCGCAAAACATACACAGGTTTACAAAGGCCGAGTTTTTAAAATAAAACTTGCGCCTTACGAGGTAAAGGTAATGGATGCCAAACCATTTTAAATAGTTGGTGCTTAAAAGTATATAACACAAAGGTTTAGATAAATTGCAGTACAAATGCATACTAAGGGAATGAAATATAATTTTTCGGATATCATTGCGCAGTTCAGTATTCAGGCAGGTTCTTTCGGGATAAAGCCTTTTGGTTCGGGCCATATCAATGATACCTACCGGGTTACAACCCCGGCAGATGGGCGCGACTACCTGCTGCAAAAGATAAACAACTATGTATTTAAGGATGTGAATGGGCTGATGAATAATATGCTATACGTTACCAATCATCTCAAGCAAAAAGTGTCCAAAGCCGGCGGCGATCCGGATAAGGAGGTTTTAACTCTTATCCCATGCAATAACGGCCTTTACTATTGCCAGGACGAACAAGGTAGTTATTGGCGGATGACAACCTTTTTGCATAACACTAAAAGCTACGACCTCGTCACTACCGAAAAGCAAGCTTACCAGGGTGGTGTGGCATTTGGCCGGTTTCAGTATTTGCTCTGCGATATGGGTGCCGATATACTGGTACAAACCATCCCCAATTTTTTGAATATCGAATTCAGGC
The DNA here is from genome assembly GCF_004054195.1 of Mucilaginibacter gilvus. Taxonomy (GTDB): domain Bacteria; phylum Bacteroidota; class Bacteroidia; order Sphingobacteriales; family Sphingobacteriaceae; genus Mucilaginibacter; species Mucilaginibacter gilvus. The sequence continues at coordinate 537,788 of NZ_SBIW01000003.1, forward strand.
TGGAGGAATTAAACCAGGCTATTGAGAACGATGCGGCGGGCAAGCTAAATACTGTACAAACTGAGCTTGACTTTTTGCTAAGCCGTGCCGATAGCATGAAAGATATATTGCAATGGGGGCGTGCGGGTATACTGCCCCTGCGCATCACCCATAACGATACCAAATTCAATAATATTTTACTGGATGAGCAGGACAATATCCAATGCGTAATTGACCTGGATACGGTGATGCCCGGCTATGTGGCTTATGATTTTGGAGATGCTATCCGCAGCATCATCAGTACCTCCGCCGAGGATGAGGCAAACCTGGGCGCTATACAATTAAATATCCCTTTGTTTGAAGAGTTTACCCGCGGCTACCTCAGCCAAACCATATCTTTTTTAAGCGAGCAGGAATTGAAATCGCTTATAAAAGGCGTGCTGTTATTGCCTTATATGCAGGCGGTACGCTTTTTAACAGATTATCTTAATGGTGATACGTACTACAAAATTCAGTTTGTCGGCCACAACCTGCAGCGTACGCTTGCCCAAATGCAATTGCTGAAAATGCTGGAACTAAATAAGGAAACATTAACCGGAATTATAGAACGCGAGTGGTTTGGTTCTCACAACAGCCGCTTGACTTCAACGCAGCCGGTTTATTTTTCGGGAGTGCAAACTCAGCGCCTTTAATTATCACACCTAAAAATTATATAATGCCACGTTTAAATCTTTTAGAAGAAACAAGGTTTGAAAAACTACCTGTAACGGTTTACCCCGATATGCTCGCTGCCTCGAAAGTGGTTGCAGGGCGTATTGCCGGTATCATTAAACAGAAAACTCAACGAGGAGAAAAAGCCGTGCTTGGCCTTGCTACAGGCGCAACACCTATTGCGGTTTACAAAGAACTGGTTCGCCTGCATCAGCAGGAAGGGTTAAGCTTTAAAAATGTTACCACCTTTAACCTGGATGAGTATTACCCCATGAGCGCTACGGCTGTACAAAGCTACAAGGTGTTCATGAACAAGCACTTGTTCGATCATGTAGACATCGCTCCGGAAAATATCAACATACCCGATGGCGAGTTGGCACAGGAGGATGTGGCTGCTTTTTGCCTCGATTACGAAAAAAAGATCAGCGGTTATGGCGGGTTGGACCTACAGATACTTGGGATAGGGCGTACTGGTCACATCGGCTTTAACGAGCCGGGTTCCGCGCCAAATTCGGGTACACGCCTGGTATCATTAGATGAACTTACCCGAAGTGATGCCGCGCACGATTTTGGCGGAAAGGCTAACGTACCTTCAAAAGCCATCACTATGGGTATCGGCACGATTTTTAAGGCGCGCGAGATTATCCTCATGGCCTGGAATGCCAAGAAGGCCGAAATTGTTAGAAAAGCGGTTGAAGGCGATGCTTCTGCCGATATACCTGCTACTTATCTGCAGCATTCAGATAACGTGGAGTTTATTTTAGATGAAGATGCCGCATCAGCCTTAACGCGCTTTAATACCCCCTGGCTGGTAAAAGATTGCGCCTGGGACGAACAGCTGATAAAAAAAGCGGTGATCTGGCTGGCTAAAACGCTGAACAAGCCTATCCTAAAACTTACCGAAGACGATTACAATACCAACGGTATGGCACAACTGGCTACGCAAAATGGGCCGGTTTACCATATTAACATCCACATATTTAATAAACTGCAGCATACCATAACCGGCTGGCCGGGTGGTAAACCAAATGCCGACGACAACCAGCGCCCAGAGCGTGCAACGCCTGCGGTAAAACGTGCCATCGTATTTTCGCCGCATCCTGATGATGATGTGATCTCGATGGGTGGTACATTTATTCGTTTGGCCGACCAGGGGCACGATGTACACGTAGCTTACCAAACATCGGGCAATACTGCGGTTTGGGACGATGATGCTTTGCGCTTTGTGGAGTTCAGCCTCGATCTTTCAAAATCTCAGGGTGTGGATGACGAAAAATTGCGCGCTTCTTACCAGGAAATGCGCGAATTTATCAAAACCAAAAAACCAAACGAGCGCGATCCGCAGGAAATGGAAACCATTAAAGGCCTTATCCGCAAAGGCGAGGCCATTGCAGGTGCCCGTTTTGTAGGGCTGGATGATGACCATATCCATTTTCAGGGGCTGCCTTTTTACGATAAGCGTAAAATGAGCAAAGAGGTATCGTACGAGGAAGATATTGAGCAAACTATTGCCCTGCTGCAGCAGGTAAAACCTCACCAGATCTACGCCGCCGGCGATTTTGCCGATCCGCATGGAACGCATAAAACCTGTTTTGATATTATCCATGAGGCGATAGTTCGCTTGAGCAAAACCGAAGAATGGGTGAAGGATTGCTGGTTGTGGCTTTATCGCGGAGCATGGTTTGAGTTTGAAACGCACGAGATAGAAATGTGTGTGCCGCTATCTCCCGAGGAAGTAGAGCGTAAGCGCCTCGCTATTTTTAAGCACCAGTCGCAAAAAGATCGTCCTGTTTTCCCCGGCGACGATGCACGCGAGTTTTGGGTGAGGGCAGAGGACCGTACCAGCGAAACCGCCCGCACCTACAACCAGCTTGGTCTGGCCGAGTACGAAGCAATGGAAGCATTTGTAAGGTTTAAGTTTTAAGCCGGGTACTGAGGTAACGGGTTTAAGGGATTTAAGTCCTATTTCCTGCAACTTAAAAAAAGCGGATCTTGGGTAGCGAACAGGGTTAACATAACTTAACACAATTCAGATTTATTAAAATTAAAAATTTGATAATCAATAAGTTAAAAATTAACAGGGTTAACATAAAATATAGATATTTTTTATCTATTGGTTAATGTTCAGCCCTGTGGATAGATGAGATCGTACAAATCGATGCAATCAAAAAAATAGAAAGTAATGACATTAATAAAATCAATATCAGGCATCAGGGGTACTATCGGCGGCACGCCGGGTGAGGGGCTTACACCTGCAGATGTGGTGAAGTTCACCGCGGCTTATGGCCGTTGGGTGATCGGAACTACCGGCAAACGCAAAGTGGTAATAGGCAGAGATGCACGCATCTCCGGCCAAATGGTAAACCACCTGGTCGTCGGTACGTTGATGGGTTTGGGTATAGACGTGGTTGACCTTGGCCTATCCACCACGCCCACGGTAGAAATTGCCGTGCCGGATGAGCAGGCAGGCGGCGGCATTATTATCACAGCCAGTCACAACCCTACACAATGGAATGCCTTAAAACTATTAAACTTTAAAGGCGAGTTTATCAATGACGACGAGGGCAAAAAAGTGCTGGAGCTTGCCGAAGATACTTCACGGGCCTTTGCCGAAGTGGATGAATTAGGTAAAGTAACCCATGACGATACTTATCTGCAAAAGCATATCGATAGGATCTTGGCTTTACCGCTGGTTGATGTTGCTGCTATAAAAACGGCGAACTTCAGCGTGGTGATAGATTGCGTAAATTCTACCGGTGGTTTGTTTTTGCCTCCGTTGCTGAAAGCCTTGGGCGTTAACAAGATTGATGAGCTGTATTGCGAGCCAAACGGCCAGTTTCCGCACAACCCTGAGCCGCTGCCCGAAAACCTCACCGTAATTGCCGGCAGGGTAGTAGAGATCAAGGCCGACCTGGGTATTGTAGTTGACCCTGATGTTGACCGCCTTTGCTTTGTAAACCAGGACGGTAGTATGTTTGGCGAAGAATATACGCTGGTAGCCGTGGCCGATCATATATTAAGGAACACACCGGGCAACACCGTCTCTAATTTATCATCAACTCGTGCACTGCGCGATGTTACCGAAACCCTGGGCGGGGTTTATGAAGCTTCGGCGGTGGGGGAGGTGAATGTGGTTACAAAAATGAAGGCCGTCAACGCGGTTATCGGCGGTGAAGGCAACGGCGGCATTATTTACCCAGAACTGCATTACGGTCGCGATGCTTTGGTGGGTATTGCTTTGTTCCTTACACTGCTGGCAAAATCGGGCAAAAGTATTTTAGAGTTGAGGAGCACCTACCCGGAATATTATATCTCCAAAAACAAGATCACCCTTACCGATGATATGGATATTGATGCCTTATTAAAGGAGGTAGAAAGCAAATATAGCAATCAACCATACAGCATTATCGATGGTTTAAAAATTGAGTTCGGCAAGCAATGGGTACACCTGCGCAAATCGAATACCGAGCCGGTGATCAGGATCTATTCTGAAGCAAATTCCATGGAAAATGCCGATAAATTAGCAAATCAGATCATAGCAGATATTAATGCGTTGCTCGCCTTTTAGGGCCTGGCGCAATTAATTGAAATAGCGTTTAATATATGTTGTGTATTTAAGCTTCCTGCCAAATTTAATTCCCCTATGTAACCAGCGAGCAAGTATAAGTTTTACAAATGTGTTCGAATACATATTTAAAGCCTGCTTTATTTATAATAAAGCAGGCTTTTTTTTGCCAAAAATTTAATTTTTACTCTTCTTGTTAAGTTTTTGTAAATTTTATTTGCTTTTGTGTGTGCGAACACGCTATATTTAGATAATAATAATAACAAGGCTTACAAGGGCTATAGTGTGCGAACACACAGTATTATTATTGCCAGATAACTAAGTACACCTTTATATAAAATGAGTTTAACAGATCCGATCACTTTTAACATTTCTGCGATAGTGAAAAATTTTAATGTAACCGGCGAAATTGCCGAAGCTGAGGCTTTCGGTAACGGGCATATTAATGATACTTTTTTACTGAAAAATAAAGATCTGAACAGCCCCGATTATTTGCTGCAACGCATCAATCACCACGTTTTTAAAGATGTGCCCAAGCTGATAGATAACATCCACCTGGTTACCTCTTATCTTAAAAATAAAATGCTGCCCGGTGTTGATCCCGGCAAAAATCAAAAGGTACTAAAGCTGATAAGTACTACCGACGATAAGCTGTTTTATAAAGATGAACAGGGAAATTACTGGCGGGTGTACATCTTCCTGGCCGGCTCACGCAGTTATGATGTAGTGCTTACAGAACAGCAGGCTTACGAAGGCGGCAAGGCTTTCGGTTACTTCCAAACGTTGCTCTCGGATATGGATCCGTTGCAGCTGTCAGAAACCATTGTCGATTTCCATAACATTCAAAAACGGCTGAACGATTTGCATATCGCCATGGAAGAAGATGTGCTGAGCCGCGTTGCAGGAGTAGGCGCGGAGATCGATTTTATCCGCGAACGCGAACAGGGGATGTCGGTAATTTATAACTGGGGGCGGTCCGGACTTTTACCTAAACGGATCACTCACAACGATACCAAGTTTAATAATATACTGTTTGATGCCGACGATAAGGCGGAGTGCGTAATAGACCTGGATACGGTAATGTCGGGCCACGTAGCTTATGATTTTGGCGACGCTATCCGCACCATTATTAATACTACGGTAGAAGATGAGCCGGATCTGGAGAAGATCCAGATCAATATCCCGCTCTTTAAAGCCTATGCCGAAGGTTACATAAACGAAGCATATGCCTTTCTTACGGATACCGAAGTAGAATCCTTGTTTTTGGGTACCATGTTATTACCCTATATGCAGGGGGTAAGGTTTTTAACCGATTACCTGCAAGGCGACACTTATTTTAAAACTGCTTACCTCGGACACAACCTGGTAAGGGCAAAGGCGCAGTTTCAGTTACTCATAAAATTAGAAGAACAAGATCAGCTGCTCAGGCAGATCATTGCCAATACCGTGGCCGATCATAAAAGAAAATATAAGGAGGAGAAGAATTTAGGATAAAGTTTACCCCAAAAACCACCAACCAACCAACATTAAAATTTACACACGTACCTAACACTTTATAATATGAACAAAAATTATTTACTTAACATGAAGCTCTTTTGCGCGCTGTTGCTGCTGCTGAACATGCAGTATCTGGGAGCCGATGCCAAAAGCATAGCCAGGGGCATAGCTGATAACCGCCGGTTCGGCACAATTACCGGCAAGGTTACAGATGCCAAGGGCGAAGTATTGCCCGGCGTGGTAGTAACCGTAAAAGGAACAAAAAATGCGGCGCCAACAGATGTAAACGGAAAGTTTACCATTAATGCCAATGCCGGCGATATACTGGTATTTAAAATGGTGGGCTATACGCCCAGGGAGGTTATCGTAGGTTCGCAAACGGTTATTAATGTTAAACTGGAAGAATCGAACACCGGCCTTAACGAGGTAGTGGTAATTGGTTACGGTACAGCAACCAAGCGCGACCTCACCGGCGCGGTATCATCCGTAAAAACTGCCGATCTGGTAACCAGTTCGGGCCCCGAGATAGGGAGCATGTTAAAAGGTAAAGTAGCCGGTTTAACTATTCGCCAAAACAGCGCCCAGCCGGGCGGTGGTTTAGATATATTGGTGCGTGGTGCAGGCTCCGTAAACGCCAGCAACGCGCCACTGATCGTTGTGGATGGTTTCCCGATAACCGACTTGCAGCAACCTGCAACACTGGGCGGTCGCTACCAGGCGGGTACCCAGAGTATTTTAAACTCATTCAACCCTAATGATATAGAATCGGTAGAGGTGTTAAAAGACGCGAGTTCAACCTCCATCTACGGTTCGCGTGCTGCCAACGGTGTTATTTTGATCACTACCAAACGTGGTAAAGAAGGTAAAGCCAAGGTTGACTACTCTTATAACTATACCTATCAAAAATACAATAACTCGTTTGATGTACTGCCTTTGAATGAGTGGATGCAGGTACGCAACCAGGCAGGGCATGAGCAATGGGATTTTGATAACCACGTTGCGCCTTATGGTACAACAACCGTTGCCGAAGCTATTGCCAACAGCGGCCCCTACAGGAAGCTATACACCCAAAATGCCATTAACAACGTAGGCCGTGGTACCGACTGGCTTGCTTTGGTAACCCGCGATGGTATGACCATGCAGCACAATATATCGGTAGCCGGTGGTTCTCAGGCCACCAAATATCTGATATCTGGTAACTTTTACGACCAGGACGGTGTTATCAAAAATTCAGGTTTAAAAAGATACACAATCCGTACCAATATCGATCAGGAGCTAAGCAAGATCTTTAAACTCAGCTTAAACTTAACCGCCAGCCGTATCAACAATTTAAACAGCCAGTTAGGCGGCGATCAGTACGAGAACTCAGGTGTTATCCGCGCGGCTATTCAACAAGGCCCGCACATCCAGGCTATTGATGAGAACGGCAACTATCCGCTTAACCCGCAATTGGCGTTACAGCCTAACCCATACTCGCTGTTAACTATAACAGATCAGGGCCGCATAGAGCGCTTATTGGCAAACACCTACCTGGACATTACCCCTGTTGAAGGTTTGCTGATCCGCTTAAAAGCCGGATTGGACAGGGGTTACACCAAACGTGAAAGCTATGTGCCTAAAACGGTACTCTCTGGTTTCTTAGAAGGCGGCCGCGCATTCATCGGCAGTTCTGATAACAGCAATTACCTGTTAGAGGGAACCGTCAACTACAAGAAAACCATTGCTACCGACCACAACTTTGAAGTACTGGCGGGTGTATCCGAGCAAAAATTTGTAGACAAATACCAAACAGCAGGTGCTACCGGCTTTATTACCGACGCCTTCCTGTGGAACAACCTGGGTGCAGGCAGCAACCAACAGCCATCAACATCATCGGGTCCGCAAAACGTTATCGCTTCGTATTTCGGTCGATTTAACTACAATTACAAAAGCAAATACCTGTTAACGGTTACCGTACGTACAGATGGTGCCAGCGTTTTCGCAAAGAACAACAAATGGGGAACTTTCCCGTCGGCAGCCGTGGGCTGGAACGTGGCGGAAGAGCCCTTCTTCGCGGGGATCAAAAATGTAGTTTCGCAATTTAAATTGAGGTTTAGCTACGGCCAAACCGGTAACGCCAGTATCAACAGTAATGCGTTTGCCGCATACGGGGCATATCCCGCATGGTTATCTGCAAATGATGCAAGGCTGATAGGTGTATCATTAACCAGGCTGGAAAACCCCGATCTGAAATGGGAAACCACTACGGGTGCCAACTTAGGTTTAGATTACTCGTTGTTCAACGGCAGGGTAGAAGGTTCGGTAGAAGTGTTCAGAAATGTGATTTCCGACCTGCTGGATTTTAAACCGCTTAACTCTTACCAGGAAGTAAACACCATTATCGCTAACGTTGGTAAAACGCTAAGCCGTGGTATTGAGGTGAGCATCCGCACCCGCAACATCTCTAATGCTAACTTCTCGTGGAGAACACAGTTAAACTTCTCTAAATATAAAGACAACTGGAAAGAACGTGCACCGGATTGGAAACCAAACGTCTATCAAAACGAAACTGACCCGATCAGATCGGTTTACAGTAGGGCGTCTGACGGTATTTTGCAGGTAGGCGAGGCGCCACCGGTATCTCAGCCTGAATTGAAACCGGGGATGATCAAAATTAAAGATATCAACGGTTACCAGCGCGATGCCAACAATAACCCGGTAGTGGATGAGAATGGCAGGTTTTTACGCACCGGCGGCCCGGACGGTATTATTGATGACGCCGATACTAAACTGTTAGGTACATCAGACCCAAGCTTTATGGCTGGTATCACCAATATTTTCACTTATAAAAGCTTCAGCTTAAACTTCGATTTCAACGGTTTATTCGGTCGCGAAATGGCCGATCCTAACTATGTTACCTATGGCGTTAGTGCTTACGGTGTGTATTCAAACGGTTACAACGCCCTACGCACCGTGAAAGACAGGTGGACGCCAACCAACCCAACTAATACTCAACCAAGCTCTTTCTACGGATTTTCACCTTACAGTGTGGGCGATTTCTTCCTGCAAAAAGCATGGTTCATCAGGTTACAAAACGTGTCGGTAGGTTACACCCTGCCAAATAAATGGATAAAGGGTGTGTTCTCTTCGGTACGTGTGCATGTGGATGGTTCCAACCTTTTTGTGATAACCCCATACAAAGGTGTTGACCCGGAAACCGATTCATATACTGCAGCGTATCCGTATATCAGATCGTTTGTTGCCGGTATTAACCTGTCATTTTAATTAGAAGATAAAAGATATAACAATGAAAAAATATAAATTATTCATCTTGTCTCTCGCGGTGCTGCTTAGTAGCTGTACCAAAGACCTTGTATCTCTTGATTATTCGGAGATAAACCCAAACATCTTCCCCAAATCTGCGGAAGACCTGGACGCTATGGTGAACGCGGCTTACTATCCATTGCGCGGATCATACGGTAACGGGATCTTCTCCACCTCAGAAAAAGGGGTGATGTACATTAGCGATGCCACAACAGAGATCCTTTACGGTGTGTACGGCGACCAAAATTTGGCCACGCTGCAAAATTACCGCCCATCAGATCTCGCTTTTACGCACTATTACGATGATTACTATAACAAAATCAGCATGATGACCAACACCATCGATCTGATAGAAAGATCGACAGTAAGTGACGAACTGAAAAAGAAAGCGATAGCACAGGTACGTTGCGCAAGAGGGTTGTTAGCCTATACGCTGTTCGATCTTTACGGGCCTATTGTAATTGCTCCGCTATCTGTATTGCAAAGCCCGCTAAAAGAAGAGCCGCTTGCACGCTTATCAAACGAGGAAACAGTAGCTTTTATTAAGGCAGACCTTGTTGCAGCAGCAGCAGACTTACCTGCGCCATCGGAAGCAGAATATGGCAGGTTTAACAAAGCACTGGCTAAAATGATCCAGATCCGTTTAGACCTGCACGAAAAAAACTGGGCCGAAGTATTAACCCTTAGTAACGATATTATTGCTTATGGCTATTATACCCTCGACCCAAATTACGTTGGTATGTTTGGCCTTGAAGGTGCCAAAAACAGCAAAGAAACAATTTGGGCTATCCCATGCGATTATGGCGGCACCAGCGAAAATCAATGGCAGCTGATGGTGTTACCGGCAGTGTTTGCGCCAAAAGGCGGCTTTGGTACCATACAAAGCACCTGGTATTTTTACGATAGCTTTGAGAGCGCTGACAAACGCAAAACCATGTTGTTATCTGAATTTACAGGTACTGATGGTATTACGTACAATCGTGCAAATCCGGGTGTGCTGATCAATTACGGCCCTATCCCACTAAAAATAGACCAGGATGCCGCCCGTACTACAGGTTTAACTACGGTTGATATTATGATGTACCGCTATGCCGATGTGTTGTTGTCTAAAGCGGAAGCTATCGCCAATATCTCGGGCCCCAGCCAGGAAGCAATGGATTTGGTAACCAAAGTACGAGTACGTGCAGGTTTGGCGGCAAAACCAATTGCCAGTTACAGTTCATTAGCGCAGTTTAACGATTTGCTACTGACCGAACGCAGCCACGAGTTTTGGTGCGAAAATGGCCAGTACCGCGCCGATCTGATCCGTATGGGTAAATTTATATCGCGCTGCCAGGAGGTTAAACACTCTATCTACACAGGCCCTAATAAAGTTGTATATCCATTTTCGCAGGCACGCGTTGCTGAGGGCAAAGGTAAGTTTATACAAAACCCGGGGTATAATTGATTAGCTGTAACAATAGCTATTTTTTAACTAATAATGAAAAAGATGAAGACGAATAAGAAGGGAATAATAACATTAGGCATTACTGCCATGCTAATTGTGTGTTGCGGAATACTGGTAGCGTGCAAAAAAGGTAAACCCGCTCCGGATCCAACCCCGGCTGACACGGGCGTTAAGTTTGCATCATCCGCAGAGGTCTTTCCTAACCCGGACCGGGGTTTCACCAAAACCTTTACTATCCGTACGGCTTTAGACGCGGCTGTGCTGAATACTTACCGTACTAACCAGAACACCACCCTGATAGTACGGGTGTTTTACCTGGAAAACTACAAGGATAAAGCGCTTGACCAGGCTAAGTTCGATTTTATCCAGGCCGACCTGACCACCATTCGTAACGCAGGTTTAAAAGGTATCGTTCGATTTGCTTATACCGAGGATATGGCCGGGAGTGATGCACCGCTTGCAATAGTGCTGCAGCATATTGACCAGCTAAAGCCATTGTTTGCGGCTAACCAGGATGTAATAGCCTTTGTACAGGCGGGTTTTGTAGGTGCCTACGGCGAGTGGCACGATTCTACAAACGGGCTGGCAACGCCTGCTAACGAGAAGACTATTTTGCTGAAGTTGTTAAGCGCAGTACCAACCGATATTATGGTGCAGGTGCGTACACCGCTGCAAAAGCAAAATGTTTTTGGCACCAATGTAGCCATAAGCCAGTCGCAAGGTTTCTCGGGCAGCGATATAGCGCGTGTGGGCCACCATAACGATTGTTTTTTATCGAGCGATGATGATTACGGTACTTACGTAAATATCCCGGTAGAGAAGCAGTACGTAAGCAACGAGGCGCTTTATGTGCCGGTAGGTGGTGAAACCTGCCCGCCGCTGGGTGGATACTCCAGCAATTGTGAGCAGGGCCGCACGCAAATGAAACTGCTGAGGTGGACCTATCTTAACCTCGACTATTACCAGCCAACATTAAGCGCCTGGAGAACTTCGGGCTGTTTTGATGAGTTTGTAAGGAACCTCGGCTACCGTATTGCATTAGTTAACGCGGTTTTACCGGCCACGGCAGCGGTAAACAGCAGCCTGAAGGTGGATATTAATATCACCAACACGGGTTATGCACCGCTTTACAATAAGAAGAACACCAGTATCATTTTAAAGAATAAAACTACCGGTACTTATTACGAAGCGCCGCTAACCTATGACATCCGTACCTGTAAACCAGCAACAACCGTTGCGCCAAACGCTAACATAGGCGAATCGGTTAGTTTAAGTGGTATCCCGGCGGGCGACTATGCGCTTTACATCCGCATTGCCGACCAGGCACCTACGCTTAAAAACAGGGTAGAGTATGCGGTAAGGCTGGCCAATACCGGCACATGGGTAACAGAAAACGGTGGCATGAATGATCTTAAATCGAGTTTAAAAATTCAATAATCTGTTTAAAAATTAAAACGATGAAAAAAAATATTACCTACTTGTGCGGCTTGTTTATAGTCGTGCTGGCAATAAGTTCCTGCAAAAAGGGCGAGAACACCGGCAGCGGTACCAAAGCCGTATTTAGTTACGTGGCCGATGGTTACAATGTTAACTTCACCAATTTTTCTACCAATGCCACCGAATACAGCTGGGATTTTGGCGACGGCAGCGGCGAAGTATCCACCAGGAAAGCACCACAGCATATCTTCAAGAAAAAAGGCGATTTCCTGGTTTCGCTTACCGCGAAGAGTGGGTCAGCTACCAGCACTTTTATTGATACCGTGAGCATCATAGGCCCCAATATTAAAATTGACGGTGATTTTACCGACTGGCAATATGTTGACTATGCTTACACCAACACTTTACCATCGGGCGGTACGCTAACAGCTGTAAAAACATTCGCGTCATCAACCGAAATATTCTTCCTGCTGGAAGGTACTCCGGATATGAAGATGGAAATTTTGGACATGTACCTTGATACCGACAACAACAACGCAACCGGTTTCACGGTAGGGGCTTACCCGGTTAGTTCGGGTGCCGACCTGCTGATAGAGGGTAGCCTGGTTGGTGGCTGGGGTGGTGTTTACAAACATTCAGGGCCCCAAAGCGGATTTGGCTTCTCGCAGATCTATGACATGCCCGAAGTATTCCACTATTCTGCCTTTAAATCAGTAGCCGGTAAAACTGTTTTCGAATTCTCTATCCGTAAGGATAAGCTTGGCACAACCAAAGGCTTTGTAAATTATGCAATTATTGAGAGTACATCGGGTTACGCGCCAATAGGCACCATGCCAGAGAACGGGACGCCAACCGCTGCGTTCGGTAAAATAGCGCTGTAAACAAACAATTCCCTGCACTTCGATAGAAACTCACCGAGGTGCAGGGATTATATCAGCCCGGAATTCGCGGCGAAATGATCTTCTATTTAAATTATAAAACAATATGTCAACTGTACCGGCTATGGAGCTAAAAGCAAAAAAAGCTGCCCTGAACCCGATCATTATCATCGGCGCCCTCTTCTTTGTTTTTGGTTTTGTTACCTGGCTAAACGGTACGCTTATCCCGTTCCTGCAGCTTGCTTGCCAGCTCAGTACTTCCGAGGCGTTATTGGTAACGTTCGCGTTTTACATGGCGTACTTCTTTTTGTCGATACCGTCTTCGTACATTCTCAAAAAAACCGGTTTTAAAAATGGTATGTCGCTTGGCCTTTTTGTAATGGGTATAGGTGCCCTGATATTTGTTCCGGCTGCCAATACCCGGGCGTTCCCGCTTTTTTTGGTGGGCTTATTTGTGCAGGGGATGGGGCTTTCGTTATTGCAAACGGCATCTAATCCGTACATCGCAATTGTTGGGCCGATAGAAAGCGCCGCGCAACGCATCAGTATTATGGGCATCTGTAATAAGATAGCCGGGGTGCTTAGTCCGCTTATATTAAGCGCGCTGGTGCTTAAGGGCGCACAGGGTATCGAAACCCAGTTGGCGGCCCCTACGGACGCTCTGCAAAAGGAAACGTTGCTAAATGCACTTGCGGCGCGTGTGATTGCCCCTTACGTGGTTATGGCAATTGTATTGGCTGTATTGGCTTTGCTTATCAAATACTCATCCTTGCCGGAAATTAATACCGAAGAAGATGCAATTGCAGCAGATGGGAGCATAGTAGCTTCTAAATCGAGCGTGTTTAAATACAGAAACCTTAGTTTGGGGATCATCTGCCTGTTTTTGTACGTGGGTGTGGAAGTAATGGCCGGCGATGTAATTGGCAGCTACGGCAAGTCCTTAGGCATGAGCCTCGACCAAACGAAGATCTTCACCTCATACACTCTGGCATCGATGGTGATAGGCTATATCATCGGCATTGCAACCATCCCCAAATACATTAAACAGGAAAAAGCGTTAATGCTTTCGGCTTTAACCGGCATCTTGTTTTCGGTTGCAGCGTACCTTACAAGCGGGTACTTAAGCATTATGTTTATCGCCTTATTGGGCCTGGCCAATTCGCTGATGTGGCCAACCATATTCCCGTTGGCCATTAAAGGCTTGGGCAAGTACACCAAAATTGGTTCGGCTTTATTGGTTATGGCTATTGCAGGCGGTGCTATACTGCCGCAGGTGTATGCTTTGCTTGCTAAGAGCATAGGGGCGCAATCGGCGTTTTTATGCAGTATGGTGCCCTGCTATGTTTATATTTTTTACTATTCTGTGTCTGGTCATAAATCAGCTTCAAAGTAATCTGGCAGATCGGCACACACACCTATCGCATGAAGATGGTTTTTTATATTGGTTAATTGATTTTTGTTTAAAGCAGTGGAATGGGAGATGGCTTAACATGGGGCCGTCTCCAAACCGCTGACCACATCTGCATCCCCCTTCACGGCGCACCAAATTTTCCGTTTCCTTATTTTTTCATAGCTTGCCTTACCAATTTATAGCAGCATGAGATCAGTCCGTCTATTCCTATCCGTCATTTTTTTATCGGTTACCTTTTATTCCTGTAAACAGTCAACTTCCGGGTCAGGTGACGACTACAAAGGCTGGGGAGCCTACGCGGGTACCAAAGATGCGGCGCGATACTCTGCAAGCGAGGTGATCAATCTGCAAAACGTAGCTGGCCTTAAACAGACATGGGTATACACCTCTAATGATAGGGACACGGCCAACCGCACGCAAAATCAGTGCAATCCTATTATGGTTGATGGCGTACTCTACGGTTCTACACCAAAGCTTAAACTGTTCTCCTTAAACGCGGTAACCGGGAAGCAAAACTGGATTTTCGACCCTGCTTCGGTAGATACGGCTGCCAAATTCAATCCTATGTTTTATTACAAAGTAAACCGTGGCGTGGTGTACTGGCAAGATGCTGATGGCGGTAACAAGCGGCTGTTTTACAATGTAGGTAACAAAGTGTATTGCATCGATGCCGAAAAAGGTGTTCCCTTTACCAGTTTTGGCAATGGCGGTTATTTAGATATGACAGAAAATGTTGGCCGCGAGATCCACTCTTTCGTGGCATCAACCACCCCGGGCATTATTTATAAAGATGTATTGATTATGGGCGTTCGCGTGGCGGAAAGTGAAGACGCAGCGCCCGCACCAATAAGGGCTTATGACGTGCTTACCGGCAAACTGCGCTGGAGCTTTAACACCATACCACACCCGGGCGAAAAAGGGTACGAGACCTGGGAAAACAAAGATGCCTGGAAAAGCCTTGGCGGCGCAAACAACTGGTCGGGCATGTCACTGGACGAAAAGCGCGGGATAGTTTACATCCCTACAGGCTCTATAGGGGGCGATTTTTACGGAGGTAACCGCAAGGGTCAGAACCTATATGCCAACTCCCTGATAGCGCTGGATGCGGTCACAGGCAAATATATTTGGCATTACCAGTTTGTACACCACGACCTTTGGGACCGCGACCTGCCTGCAACCCCCAATTTAGTAACCATTAAACACGATGGCAAAGATGTTGATGCCGTAGCGCAGATAACCAAGAATGGC
The DNA here is from genome assembly GCF_004054195.1 of Mucilaginibacter gilvus. GTDB lineage: Bacteria > Bacteroidota > Bacteroidia > Sphingobacteriales > Sphingobacteriaceae > Mucilaginibacter > Mucilaginibacter gilvus. The sequence goes on from NZ_SBIW01000003.1 coordinate 553,264, forward strand.
TATATATTTATGTTCGACCGTACTAACGGAAAACCAATTTTCCCAATAAACGAAACACCGGTACCTACCAATGGCCTGCCCGGTGAGCAGCCATGGCCAACGCAGCCCATACCAACCTTGCCCGAGCCTTTTGCCCGCCAAAAGTTCGGCCCGGAGGATGTTACCGATATCTCGCCGGAAACACATCAAGATATGATGGAGAAATATCTAAAAGTGAAGAACAGGGCGATGTTTAGCCCGCCCAGTAAGGATGGTGGCTGGATCTTCCCCGGTTTTGATGGAGGAGGCGAATGGGGCGGGGCTGCAGTTGACCAGCAAACCAAAATAATGTACATCAACAGCACAGAATTGCCATGGGCACAAGTAATGATAGATTTACCCAAAACGGACAATAACGATCATACCCTTGCGGGTACAGGGCACGCGTTCTATAACCAGCGCTGCATTGCCTGCCACGGTGCCGATTTAAAAGGCAACGGCAGCACCATCCCGTCACTGCTTAACCTGGAGAAGAAGTATAACGAGCTTCAAGCCAAAAGCATCATGGATAACGGGCGCAACATGATGCCATCGTTCAAAGCTATTCCCGAAGGGGAGAAGAAGGCCATATTAACCTTTCTGCTAAAAATACCGGAGAAAGAGGCAACCGGCCCAACCAGCAGGGGCGGACCACAACCCGCAATAGCCGAAACCAAAGGTGCCTTACCTGCCGCGCCATACACCATGGCAGGGTACAACCGCTTTGTTGACAAGGACGGCTACCCGGGCATTAAACCGCCATGGGGTACACTTAACGCCATAGACCTTACCAGCGGTAAATTGCTGTGGAAAGTGCCATTAGGCGAATATGCCGAACTAACCAAACGCGGTATCCCGATTACCGGTACCGAAACTTACGGGGGCCCACTGGTTACCAAAGGTGGGCTGGTATTTATTGCTGCTACGAAGGACGAGAAGATCCGCGCGTTCGATAAAAAAACCGGTAAAGTGGTTTGGGAAGCAAAACTGCTGGCTGCCGGGTACGCCACACCCGCCGCTTATGAGATAGATGGCAAACAGTATATTGTTATAGCTTGTGGTGGTGGTAAAATAGGGAGTAAGTCTGGTGATAGTTATGTTGCTTTTTCCTTGTAACGATAATAACAACGGCTGTATACCGGCTACGATTTAATATGATGGGCTTTGTTGTAAAGACCCTTTAACGATTGTATAAGCAACTCGAGGTTAAGAGGTTTAGATAGATAACCATTCATGCCAGCCTTGCAACAATTGTTTTCGTCTTCGGTGAGGGCGTTGGCTGTCATGGCCAATATGATTGTTTTAAGGCCGTATGTTTTGCGGATTAGCCGGGTTGCTTCCAATCCGTCGATATTTGGCATTTGGATATCCATCAATATAATATCATAGTATTTTTTACTCATCATATCCATCACCTCCCGCCCGTCATTAGCCAGATCGGGCTGGTAACCTAACTTGTTTAATATCCTGATGATGAGTTTCTGATTCATTAAATTGTCTTCGGCTATCAGCATCCTGAAAGGGTAATCCACCGCGAATTGCTCTGATAACAGCGACTTTTTGCTCTCCACCTTCACTATGGTATCCTTCGTTAGCTGGGCTTGCACAACATCGTATAAAGCCTGTTGCTTTACAGGCTTAGTAAGTACATTGTTAAAAAGGTGCGGATACATTTTTTTATTTTCATTACCTATCGAACTAAGCAGTATAATAGGTTGCAGGTTAGGTATGGCCCTTATTTGGGTGCTTAAGCTAACGCCATCCATATCAGGCATTTGCATGTCTGTTATAATAAGGTCAATTGCGTTATCGGCCTTAAGTATCTGCAATGCTTCGTAGGCTGATGAAACAGCAATCACGATCATCTTTATCTTCTCCAACTGCACCTTTAAAATGCGCAGGTTGGTGCTGTTATCGTCAATAATTAGTACGCGTTTGCCAATGCAAATTTGGTTGCCGTCGTTTTCTGAGGCAGTTGGTAATGCTGCTCCTTCTTTACAAAGAATCTCAAACGCAAAAGTACTGCCCGCCCCCTGCTTGCTTGTTACTTTAATGTGTCCGCCCATGAGTTTTACCAGTCTTTCGCTAATCACCAGGCCCAGTCCGCTGCCCCCGTATTTACGGGTTACCGATGAATCTATCTGGTTAAAGGCCCTAAACAGGTGCTCAAAATCTTTATTAGCGATGCCTATGCCGGTGTCGCGTACGGCAAAGGAGAGCCGCAGGCGATCTTCATCAATTTTAACACCCGTGACACCTACGTATATCTCACCTTTATGTGTGAATTTAGTAGCATTACCCACAAGGTTTACCAGCACCTGCCGCAAACGCGAGCCATCGCAGTGAATTTGGTTGGGAATATTATCGGCAATGTGGTAAATCAGCTCAATGCCCGCCTGCGACATCTTTTTCGCAAAAAGCCCAAATACATCTTCAATGCATTTTCTCAGCTCAAAATCGTGTTCATCAAGCCCCATGTTACCCGACTCTATTTTAGAAAAATCGAGAATATCATTTATAACGGTAAGCAACGACTCGCCACTGTTCAATATCGCATCGTTGTATTCGCGCTGCTCGGCGTTTAATTCGGTTTCTGAAAGGAGGGAGGCCATACCCAAAACACCGTTCATAGGCGTGCGGATCTCATGACTCATGGTAGCAAGAAACGTACTTTTGGCCAAATTTGCCTTATCGGCCTCTAACCGGGCCTGTTCTTCCTGCTCTTTTTGTGTTAGCAGCTCTTCAGATTGTGCTTGCAACTCTTCCGACTGCGCCTGCAATTCGCTTGCCTGTACCTGTAATTCGAGGTTGAGGGCTTTAAGATGCAGCGCCTGCTGACTTATCTGCTCTGTACGGTCTTCTACCTGCTTTTGCAGGCTCAGTTTTTGTCTGCGAAAGAAATTAAACCTCAGAATGTAAAAAACATAAGCGACGGCTATAAATAGTATTACGGCGAGCGTTCTAAACCACCACGTCATCCATAAAGGGGGCAGTATAATTATTTTGAGGGTGGTAGGTTTGTTATTCCAAATGCCATCGTTATTGGCTGCCTTAACTAAAAAAGTGTAAGTGCCGGGGTCGAGATTGGTATATGTGGCACTACGCTGGTTGCCCACATAACGCCACTCCGGATCAAAGCCTTCGAGTTTATAAGCGTATGAATTTTTTTGAGGTATGGTATAAGCCAGTGCCGAAAACCGGATGGTGAACACCGATTGAACATGATTTAAGGTAACTTCGCTGGCGTTAAGTATGCTCTGTTTTAGTGGCGAGTTTTCGCCATAATTTTGTACCGGCTTGTTAAATAATTCAAAGCCGCTTAGCACCACAGTGGGCTTGTTTGTATTAAAGGTAAGTTTATCCGGATCTATCAGGTTGAAACCGTTTATGCTCCCCATGGCAATTTGCCCGTTGGGTAATTTTGCGCCGCTGCCCAAATTAAATTCCTGGGTTTTTAGGCCATTATATTCATCAAAGTTTTTGAAGGTTTTGGTGCCTGGGTCGAACCGGATGATGCCTTTTAGCGAACTGAGCCATAAATATCCGCTTGCATCCTCCCTGATGTAATTTATAGTGTTGTTTATAAGGCCGTTATTGTCTGTGTAACTGGTAATCTTCCTGGTTTTGTAATCATAGCAATTAAGGCCGCCTTCCATGGTTCCTATCCACATGTGGCCTTGTTATCTTCATAAAAGCAACTGATCACATCGCTGCTAAGACCGCTGTTTTTGCTGTTAATGTGTGTGAATTTGTTGGATCGCGCATCGTATACCGATACACCATTGGAATAACCTCCCGCCCATATATTGCCATTTTTATCGCAGTAAAGGGCCTCAATTGCGTTATCGGCTATCGAGTTTGGGTTTTTATCATCATGAAGGAATTTTTTAAAAGTTTCGGTTTTGGGGTCAAAAACATTTACTCCGCCTGCATTGGTACCCATCCATATCTGGCTGTTATTATCCTCAGCTAAAGCATAAACCGAAGCGTTATTTAAATTGCCGGTGCCCTGGCCAATAGTGTAATTTTTAAATTGCCCGGTTTTAATATCATAGCGGTCTACGCCGTTGCTGTAAAACCCTACCCAAACGGTCGTGTTGGCTTTATTGATGAATATACATGAGGTGTAATTTGTTGTGATAGCATTTTTATTAATGGCATTATGGCTATAAAGGGTATATTTAGCCCTGGCGCGGTCATAATAGGCCATGCCGGCATCGGTAGCCAGGTATAAGTTGCTGTTTTTATCTGCCGCTATTCCCCGGATGATGTTGGCGATAGATGGATTGGTATTAGCCGAGGCTTTATAAGAAGGGAACAGGTTTAGGTTGCTATCGTACTTTAAGATACCCTCGCTGGAAGTGCCTATCCATAAGGCTTTTTGCTTATCTATCCATAATGCGTAAATGCCATCGTTTGGCATGTTATCTTGCTCCGTTGGCTGGCTGTTTATATCTATAAACACTTTTTTATTAACATCAAACAACTGTAATGTGGTGTTTGTACCAACCCATAGTTTGCCCGCAAAATTGGGCGTTAAGCTGTAAATTGGGTTATCGCCGTTTAGTGTGTATTTATCGCGCTCAGTGGCATACACCGTAAAAGTCGAATCAGCATTCAATAAATTTAGCCCATTGTAAGTGGCAAGCCATAAATTATGGCGCTCATCTTCGGCTATCGAGGTTATAATGTTATCGCTGATGCTTTTCTTATCAGCCTTACTGTGTGCAAAGTGAGTAAAGCCGTTGGTGCGTGTGTTTAACAGGTTTAGCCCTTTATCGGTGCCTATCCAAAGCCGGCCTGTGCTATCCTCGTATATGGTGTAGATGGCAGAGCTGCTTAAACTGTTAGGCAGGTTGTTGTGGTAGTATTGTTTAAAGCTGTTTGTTTTTTTATCATATAGGTTTAGTCCGTTATCTGTACCTACCCATAAATTCTTTTTGCGGTCGGTATAAACGTAGGTGATGTTATTATTGCTTATCGATGTGTTGTTTTTCTCGTCGTGTTTGTAGTTTATGAACCAATCGTAGGCGCGGTTATATTTGCTTAGCCCGCCTATACGCGTTGCCGCCCATATATTACCATCGGCATCTTCACAAACGGCCAGTACGTTATTAGCTGGTAAACTCTTGCTGTTGTTGCGTATGTGCTTGTAAGTGGTATAGTTATAGCCATCGTATTTGTTTAGCCCATCCTGTGTGCCAAACCACATAAAGCCGTACTTATCCTGGTAAATACATTGGATAGAATTTTGCGAAATGGCATTGGCACTATAAATATTGGTAAGTTTTTGAACAATACCCTGTGCAGAAACGTATGCTTTCTGAGTAGCAAGAAAAATCAACAGTAAAAAAAGCAGACGTTTAATATGCATTCAGGTGGCCGGGGTCAGTATCTTTTATACGCAAAATTTGTTTAAAGGTTTAAATATGGGCATTTTAAAAGAGATGGGGCAAAGCTTTTTACATATTGCGTGGTAATAGCACTATTACAAGTAAGTTGGCAATAAGGCGACGTTGCACTTTTAATAATAAAAAGCCCGGGCCATCGCTGGACACCGAGCTTTCACTAACACCCCCCGGTAGAAAGATCTTCTTTTATGTTTTTGATCGCCTCGTTAGTTATTGATTGGCATAAAGTGACAGTAAATTAAACAAGCCATCAATACTACATCTGTAGTATTTTAAGCATGGTGGCACTCAAAAGGGCGTGGGGCTTAAACAGCGAAAAATAATTTTACGCTTAAGTTTTTGCAAATGAATTTGTTAGCGGCGCTGCAGTAAATTCTTTAAAAAAAAGTTTTGCAACTCGGTTTAAAATCCTACTTTTGCAATCCCAATCGGAACGGGATGTAGCGTAGCCCGGTATCGCGCCACATTTGGGATGTGGAGGCCGCAGGTTCGAATCCTGCCATCCCGACAACAAGCGATACCAAATCAAATAAAAACCCTCTTAATCGAAAGATTGAGAGGGTTTTTTATGTTGTGCATTCTACGTGGGTTGCAACAACGGCAGCGCCACGTCGGCGCCAAGGGCTTCGTTGCAAGTAGAAAAGTTGTGGGGTAAAAGGAAAAGTATTTGTTTTGTTGAAACAAATACGGAGTCGGGCCTATTGCGGATCAAGCCCCAAACTTTTCGGACTGATCCCTGATCTCCTATTGCCCTAATCAAAATGTATAATAAACAAAAAAACCTTCTGGATATCGGAAGGGTTTTTTTGGAGCGAAAGACGAGATTCGAACTCGCGACCCCGACCTTGGCAAGGTCGTGCTCTACCAACTGAGCTACTTTCGCATTTTGTACTCAGAGCGGGAATTGAACCCGGTATGCAAATGCCTTAATATTAATATGTTATAAAGTATTTTTTAAACTACTCAATGAATCATTCAATAAACATATTGTCGACTATTCCGACGACTCTTCAAAGGTAATATAAAAATGTTTAATCTAAATAAGTTATACGAATATTCTTTAATCACAGTGCGAGATAAGAATAATGTTTGGAATAGCTATGTTCCTGAACCTAACTAAAAGCGGTTCTGTTAATCAATGAGTTATCGTATTTTTTAAATCATTGCCACGCTGTTACCACGACAAGAAAAAAAGGTAATAGTCAAAAAACAACAGTTACTCCGCCTGTCATATTATCAATTATCATTTTGCAGCAGCAGCCACATCGTTATAACTGTAAATCGTTTTCTTATTTAGAAGATAAGAAAAATCACTGATTTTATATCATAAATGTTTAGCCTAAATAGAATAAAACACCATTTGAGAAAAGTCACGGCATCTGACTGTTATTCAGCGCGTCCCTGGTCCGAGTCCAGGCTCAGGACATTTTTACCTGATTACATAAGTGTAAAAAGACGAACAACCATTAATTGTTTTTGAACTTATGATGTAGGCCTGCTGTATCTGACTGATCTGTATATTGCAGAATAAATAAACTTATGAACAGATCAACTGATATTTATCAACGAAGAATAAATCAGGTCATTGATCACTTGATTAATAACTTGGACAAGTCTGTTTCCCTCGACGAATTAGCTTCCGTTGCTTTTTTTTCTCCTTTTCATTTTCACCGTGTTTTCGTTGCTATGATGGGTGAAACCGTAAACGCTTTCACCAACAGGATGCGCAATGAAAAAACTGCGCGTCTTCTTAGGTTGTCCAAAAAAACAATTGCTGAAATTGCAACTGAGTGCGGTTTTTCATCTACGGCAACGTTGTCGCGTTCATTTAAAAAATATTTCGGCGTTTCGCCGGGTCAATATCGAAAAGGAGAAAAAATAAAAAACAGCAAGATTCGCAAAGATTTACAACCAATAACTGAATATCATTGTGACTTGACGCCGGAAGAACTGGAACAACTTTTTCCTGTTCGAATTAAGCATTTGCCGGAAAGGAGGATCGCATACATTAGGGTGACGGATGCATTTAAAAAAGGCATAGTCATCACTGCATTTGCGAAACTGATCGATTGGTCAAAAGAGGTCGGCCTGTATGGATCGGAGACTATTTTTGGCATGTCGAAGGACGACCCTGAAGTAACTCCAAAAGAGAAATACAGGTATGAAGCATGCATTACGCTGCCAAAAGATTTTAAGATGACTGCGGACAGCCCGGTACAAAGGACTGTCCTGCCTGCATGTAAATATGCTTTTACCAAAGTATCAGGTGATATCAATTTGGTAGCAGCTGGTATAAATTATCTTTTTGATTACTGGCTGATCAACAGTGAGTATGAATGCGAGACGCAACCCGGATTGGAAGTGTTCTTAGATAGGGAGAATGTATGCAACTGGAGCCATTTCGATTTGGATATCGGGATTCCCGTTAAAGCAATAAATAATTTCAAATCAAAAAAATGAAAAAAATAGTCTTGCTCCCCATAGTTATAGCCGCTTCCTTTCTATCAGGCTTTAAGGTAAACACAATCATTATTAACAATAATCAAAAAATGAAAAAAGTAACAGGTATAGGGGGGCTATTTTTTAAATGCAAGGATCCGAAAGCGATCAACGAATGGTATAAATTTCATCTCGGTTTCGACACCACGCCATACGGAGCAAGTTTTGAGTGGCGCGAGGCAGGAGACTGTAAAAAAAAGGGACTTACCCAATGGAATCCGTTTCCGGAAAATACAAAATATTTCGCGCCCTCGACCAAGGATTTTATGATCAATTACAGGGTTGATGATCTGGAGAGATTGGTTGAAGAGCTCAGGAAAGAAAATGTGACCATCGTTGATAAGATAGAAACGTTCGCCTACGGTAAATTTGTTCATATTTTAGATCTTGAAGGAAACAAAATTCAACTGTGGGAACCAAAAGATCAATAGGCAAATATGGCAAAGACAAAACAGCCGAAAAAAATGTAAGCGTACCGGATTTTATTGAATCATTCGCCCCCAGATTATTAGTCTAAGGTACGCATGTTAACAGGCAGGTAAACCAGTCGTTAGTTGGAAAAAAACAATACACATCGTTACAAGCAGCTTAGATTTCTTTTCTCGCCGGGCTCGATGGGCATCGACTAACAAAGAATGATATTTCCGCCGGCGTAATGGTCTTTGTATTGTATTACCTTATAAATGGCTCGGCACCGTAACTGTTAACTTCTTTAAGCTATATACAGTTTAGTACCAAAGTTCCGCACTTGACTCTGATCCTATCGGTTAAAGCTTTGTCATTAAATCCAGTTAGCTTGCGGCAAAACTCCTCCGTCGGCAGTTCGGTACCGATATTTTGCCCCTGGTACTCCATTCCTGCGTTGAAAGTATAGTTATCCAAAGTATAGCTGCGTCAGCCAACCAGGCCATTTAAGATCCATGCCAGGCGATGCTGATTTATTGCTTTCCGGTAAATAAAGGGTTAGTTCTTAAATAGCCACCATCTGCAAAGCTGATGATATACTCTGATTTAAAGTGGTTGCTCTTTTTATAGTAATCGGTAGAAATGATCTGTGCGCCTGATTGCTGCGCTGCCACGAAGCTGCTTTTATCATTAGTCCTTGCTTCTTCGGTGTCGCTGTCTGCACGGGTGCGAATGATGTATCCTTTTTTTACCAGCGCGGTAATTTGTGCTTGCTGTTTTTTGGCATCGTTCATTACGTAAATAGCCGATTCTGGGGCACCCGGCTCGGAATTGGTGAATAACACCCTGCCTTTTAAGGATGGGTGGCCGGCAATGTAAATGTCTGTTTTAGGTTTTGGCTCGTCCAGCAAAAAAATAAACTTGCCCTTGGCTTGTTTCAGAGTCGGCCAGTTTTGGTGCAAAACAGCTTGCTCCAAAGTACTGTATTTACCACGTACATTATCTGGTGTTAGCACATGGTCCATTCCTAAATTGTCGGCAATCTCTTTATCCAGCTTATCATAAATGCGCGAGTCAAATTTATCCGGAATGGTAAAGCCAGGTTTCTTCATCGGCTCATCTTTAGCATTCATGGTGATAAATATTGGGTTATGGTCCGGGTGAGCGTCAGACCATTTCCTCAATTCCTGCAGGCATTGCTTAAACGTAGCGCACTGGCTCCTGAAATCGATATCCTGGATATGGAAAACTTTAAAACCAGGTTGTTTCATTATGCCGTCGGTATCAAATGCCGGTTGGCCGGGTACCCAATCCAAGCCTTTCGGGTGGGCATATTTACCGCCAAGGGTATCGGCATAAACGTCTATTTCCAAATCCAGCAATCCTAAATCCAGTTGCTCGGTAAGGGTGCTGTGCTCATAATCTATCTTGCTCATCGCCACAGAATCGCGGCCTTGCAGCATTTTAAATAACCTGGGGTCGATGGCTTTTTTATAGCTGTTGTGCGAGCCTATTATTTGCACATGGTTAATAGGTGTGTTGTCGCCTGGTTTGTTGCCAGTTGTTAACGAACAGGCTGCAACCAGCAATAAACCGAATGTAATTTTCATGGGTTTTAAATTAGAAACAGCCCCGACGGAAGAAAGTTGGGGCTGTTTGTGTGTTTATTTGTTTTATTAATAACCCGGGTTTTGAACCAGGTTTGGGTTAAGTTTAATTTCCTGCGCAGGTATCGGAAAAAGCCTGCGGTTAACGTCCTTATTCATGGTAAGCACATCGTTTGGTAGTGGGTATTCCACTTCATACTGCCCAAAACGGATCAGGTCGTTACGGCGCCATGCTTCCCATGAAAACTCGCGGGCGCGCTCATCAAGCAGGCCTTGCAGATCAATACCGGCTACCGCTGGTGCACCGGCACGGGCGCGGATCTTGTTAACCAAAACATCTGGTGTTTGTAACTCGCCGTTAACGCTGGTGGCAGCAGCTCCACGTAAAATAGCTTCGGCTTTCATCATTATCACATCGGCCAAACGGAAAACAGGCACATCATTACCATTTAAACGGGTGGCCTGTATAATTGTAGGATCGGGATAATATTTCATCGAGCGTACACCTTCCGATTGACTTGCTATGGTATTACCCAGATCCATCGGCTTGCCGGGCACCAAAGTTAGTTTAGGCTCTATAACTATTTGCGTTGTGGTACCAGGGTAATATACCGGCTGGCTTGTAAAACCTCCATTACCATCAGGTGCAAATTGCGGGCCTGCCAGCCACGTTCTTGTACGCGCATCACCTGTTAAGTTAAACCTGTTATAAAACTCGGGCGTGGTACTCATAGCAATACTTAAACCTACGTTGAAACCATAAGCATTTACCAGGTAGTAAAAGAAACCGAAACGGGTGAACTGGTTACCCGGTATTTGCTGATCGTAAGGGATAGCAAATATGGTTTCGTTTATCTGCGGGCCATTATTTGGTAAAAACACATCGCGGAATTTCGCATCAAGACTGTAGTTCTTGTTTTTAATTACGCTATCAGCCATTGCAACTGCTTCGGTATATTTAGCAGCGCCAGTGTATACTTGGGCGTTAAGGTACATTTTTGCTAAAAGAGCAAATACCATCCCTTTTGTTGGGCGGCCATAATATAAAGTGTTTAAAGTACTGTTATTGGTTTTTTCGGGCAACTGCTGCACTACGCTTAATAGTTCACTTTCTATATACTGAAAGGCTTTAGCACGCGATTGGGTAGCTGGCTGTGTGGTCACCGGAAATTCTGTTATCAATGGAATATTGCCATATAAATCCATCATAAAATAGTTATATAAAGCACGCATAGCTTTAACCTCGGCAATAGAAGCCGCTTTTTTAGCGTCAGATGATGGGCCTGCGTTAATTACGCTGATGATGCGGTTACAGGTATTGATACCGCCAAAGCCCCACTGCCATATAGCCGTAACGTTTGGATGATCGAACGTCCAGGTGTGGTAATGCAGTTGGCGGTACTGGCCACCATCATCAAAGTTACCGTCGCGGGCAGGTAGTATAGCCTCATCTGTAGATAGCTCTTGCATACGCCAATAGGGTACCGCAAATTGCGACGACAGGTTGGAGTAAATCGTACCGATCAATGCGTTATAGTCCGCGTCGGTAACAGGGAAGTTTGATTTTACGTACTGCGATTCTACCGGCACATCTAACTTGGTGCAAGAGTAGGCGCCGGCAAGTACTGCAATGCTGGCACATAATATAAATATCTTTTTCATCTGTATTTATTGATATGGATGTTTAAAATGAAGCGGTTACACCAACACTAAACGTGCGGGTTTTAGGATAAAAATCTTTGTTATCAATCCCAGGGGTTAAGCCACCGATGTTTATTTCTGGGTCTACACCGCGGTATTTGGTGATCACAAAGATGTTATTGCCCGAAAGGTACAGGCGGATATTCTTTATAGCTTTCACATTCGGCCTGATGGTGTAACCCAATGTGGCGTTATCTAAACGCAGGTACGAGCCGTTTTCCAGAAAACGATCTGATACGAGGTAGCCGTTAACATCTTTAAACGATTCGCCCAATGTGAACCTCGGGATATTCTGGAACTTAGAATCGGCCGGGTTGTTTAATGATGCAAGCGTAGCGTTCAAGATCTGGTTGCCATAAACACCGCGTACCAGGAAGTTGAAATCGAAGCTTTTGTAATTAAAGCTGTTGCTCCAGCCGTAAATTAGTTTTGGCTGCGCACTGCCGGTAACGCGCTGATCGGTAGTAAGCGGTTGAGCTGCCGTAGTTGTTCCATCTGCTTTTTGGTAGGTGCTTACACCGTTTGCATCTTTACCCAAATAGTGCCACAGGTAATAGGTGCCGATAGCATAACCCGGCTGAATAATTTGGCTGCTCAAAAACGACTGCCCTTTACCCCCAAGCTGTGCTGTAAGAAGGTTAGGAATAGTAAATTGCGCGTTAGACAAACTCTCCACCACGTTTTTATTATGCGATACGTTGATAGATGAGCGCCAGGTAAAGCTGTTTGTTTTTACCGGTATGGCACTTAACGCTACTTCGATACCGCTGTTTTTAATCTTACCAACGTTAGCCGTTAATAAAGGCACAAAGTATTGAGTAGTTGATACGATGTAGTCAGTAATTAAATCTGAAGTTTTCTTGATATAATAATCTACCGAACCAGTTAAGCGGTTACCGAATAAACCAAAATCTAAGCCGATGTTGGTAGTAGCTGTGCTCTCCCATTTCAAATCAAGGTTTTCGTTACGTACGGGGCCAATAGGGTTAGTGATAACACCATTGTTGAGGAATTTACCACCACCCGGAGGGATGCCGTAAATTAACTGCGCGGTAAAGGCGTCGAAACCTAAGCTGTTACCCGATACACCGTAACCGGCACGTAATTTCAGGTCGCTGATAACAGGGATTTTTTCCATGAACTTTTCGCTGATAATTCTCCAGCCAACAGAGGCTGCCGGGAAGTAACCGTGGCGCTGATTGATGCCAAATGTAGATGAGCCGTCTTCCCTTAACGATGCCTGCAATAAGTACTTATCGTTGTACTGGTATTGCACACGCCCATAGTAAGAGATCAATCTCCGGGTTGAGATATAATTTTGGTCGAACTTGATCTGCGCCAGGTTGCTTGGGTTAGAAAGGAACAAATTGTTAAAAGTTAAATTATCGTTAGAAAAACCCTGGGTCTGCACACCAAAACCATCGTTGGTACGGTCTTGCTGGTAGGAGTAACCACCTAATAGCTTGACGCTGTGAAGGCCGAAGTCCCTGTCGTAATTTAAGAATGCTTCTACTACATCGCTGGTGTTTTTATACGCTGTGCGGTTAGCAACGCCATTTAAACCTACTGCCAGGCCCGATTTGCTATTTAAATAGCTGTTAACATTATTCTGATCTTTTTGCGTTGACCCATTCAGCGTAAACTTTAAACCTTTTAATATATCTACCGAGGCGAAGCCATTAATAAGGGTTTTATTATTGTCGGTTTTAACAAAATTGTTATCAATAAGCGATAGCGGGTTTAAAGTACCGCTGCCTGTACGGGCAAAGTTTTCTTTGTAGCTGCCATCGGGATTAAACGGACTAACAGTTGGCAGGTAAAACAATATACCCGATAGTACTTGGCTCTGCACAATATCATCGCTTTTTGTTGCGCTGTTTGTAAGGGTTATGCCAAGTTTAAGTCGGTCGTTAAAAAAACGCTGGTTGATGTATCCTTTAAAGATAGTACGCTCCAAGCTGGTGTTCTTTAATATACCATCGTTTTTAAAGTAGTTTACACTTGCACCGTATTCGGCGTTATTGCCTGCACCGCTATAGGAAAGGTTATGATTTTGCGAATAGCTTTTCCTTTCTGCAAGTTTTTGCCAGTTGGTGTTAGATCCGTCATCATCCAGGGGCTTAGCCAAAGCTTTTACGCCATTATCCGATAAGTATTTGCGCAGTTCGTCTCCGGTTAGTACATCTATCTGTTTAGATACCTTTTCCATGGCACCGTAAGCGCTGTAACTAAGCCGGGTTTGGCCTGCCCTCGCTTTGCGCGTGGTAACAATAATTACCCCGTTTGCCGCACGCGAACCATAAATTGCTGTAGAGGACGCGTCTTTTAAAACGTCGATGCTTTCGATATCGGCAGGGGCAAGCAGGTCTATAGAAGCACCCGGTACACCATCAATTACATAAAATGGCTGCTGTGCGGCGCCTTCGCGCAGGGTAGAGGGGCCACGCAGTATAGTAGCCGGCTGCTTGTTAGGGTCGCCGCTTTTTGTAATGTTTAACCCCGCAACTTTACCCTGCAAAAGTTCGGCAGGGGTAGTTAGCACGCCGGCGTTAAACTCTTCGGCTTTTACCGAAGTGATGGCACCGGTAACATCCTTTTTACTGGAGGTGCCGTATCCTATCACTACAACATCTTTTAATTGCCTCGCATCAGGAAGCAGACTGACGTTTACAGTGTTATCGGCCCCAACTTTTACATCCCTGGAAGTATAGCCAATGAAGCTGAACCTTAAAGTAACAATGTTGCCCGATACGCTTACCGCATATTTACCGTTTACATCGGTCATCACTCCGTTACCGCTGCTGGTAATTGTTACAGAAACACCTGGGAGAGGCTGGTTTTTTTCGTCGGTAACGGCACCGCTCACGGTACGCCCGGTTTGGGAAAATGCAGGTAATACGTTAATGACCATTGCGCAAAGTAGTATTATCCATTGCCGTGAATGATAATTTTTGCTGGTAATAAAGCGCTGGTAAATTTTTTTCATAAATGAATTGTTTTGTGGAGAGATATAGCCCGATTGAATTAACTGCAAATATATTTAGGCTTTATTAGCAAAATATCAACTGACCATTAGGTTATTAATAACATTTGCAATTAACAAGGGAACTTTTCTCAAACAAGCCTCATTGTATTAACAATATTTTAATACCAACTTAAGATTGCATGCAACCAGGTGATGCAAAAATAAAACAGGCAACCATTTGAATGACCGCCTGTTGAAAAACTTAAGGTTCTTAACGGTTAGTCATCTGCATCCTTCCCTGCTAAATTTGCAGGGTAGGCTTTTTTGCCTTTAGCGGCAAACCAAAGGATGCGGTTCATTACATCGTCGTTCCCGCCGTCTATATGATCGTACTCGGGCCGTAAAGATAGTTTGGCGTAGTGCAGTTCAGCCCCTTTTAATTTGGCAATACCGGGGTTAATCCTGTCTATAGCAACTCTGTTAGCCAGGCTTTGATAAGGTGTTGTATTGTGCCGTTGGTTAAAACAGTTAAACATAGGCAGCGCAGAGGCATCCAGTATGTTCATAGGGGGGATACCCAGTATCTGCTCGATAGAGCGTACCATGCTTACCTGGTTGTAATTGGTGCTTACCTTGTGTTGAAATACGCTGTATGGACTAATTACAAACCCCGTGGTACGGTATGCGGATACATGGTCCCATCCCGCCTGCGAATCATCTTCGGTTATAAAGATCACGGTATTCTTCCAAAAACGGCTTTTGGTAACCGCTTCTACTATGCGGCCTACAGCCAGGTCGTTATCGGCCACCATGGCGTTAGGCGTAGGCAGGCCGGGGCGGGTGCCAACGGTATGGTCTGCAGATAATGCCATAACCATTAGTTGTGGCAAGGCATCGCCGGGTTGCGCCTCATACGCTTTCAGTTCCTTTATAAATGCAGAAGCCCTTACCTGTTCGGTAATGCGGTGCTCGTCAGATCCCGGGAAGTTTTGCGAGAGCATGGGCCTTACGCGGGATATGGTACTGGTGTTAACAAATTTAAGGGGCCTGCCTGCCTGGTAGTCATTAAAGATAGTGGACCAGGTTAGCGCGTTATCCATGCGGGGTTGGCATGCTTCGCCATAAATGCGCACGGTTTTGCCATGGTCGGCAGCGTTATTCCAGATAAAGCCGTTGCTGCCATACACCAGCGCATCTTCCTGAACGTGCGGATAGCTGCGAAACCATGCCCTTACGTTCTTCTCCACATAATCGGTCACCATTGCAGCATCCGTCCATTGGTGCCCCTCTGCAGAACACTTGCCCGATGCATAATAATTATCCAGCAACATGTACTTGCGTGCTAAACTATGCTGGTTGGGCGTAATGCTGTCGCCATAGATGCATAACGATCTGTTACCGTTACCCTCGGGCATATCCCCCAACACCTGATCGTAAGTACGGTTTTCTTTGATGATGTAAAGCACGTGGTTAAATACTGATGGCTCGCCTATCCGCTCGGGCATTGGCTTAGGCGCCACGTTTTTTCGTGGTAGCAACAAGGCCAGTTCTTGCCTAAAGGTAAGATTCAGCTCTTTCACCCTTTTGGTGTAATCTTTTAATGTACTATCGTCCGGGATGCCAATGATAGATAGAGTGGCCTTTTGATGATGTGAGTTAAAGGATTCCACCACATCGTTGCCCGGGCGGTCATCCTGGCTTAATTCCCCACTCCCGACGCGTGCGCCTTCGCCTTCTAAATTGGTGACGAAAAGGTTATTGCCATCTATCGCCAGTCCTCCGGGGTAGGCTTCAGTTGGTATAAAACCTTTAACCTCGCTGGCGCCGGAGCCTTTTAGTGCCGCTTTGTTGCCCAATTTTATAACCGCTACTGCATTGTCCATCCCATTGGCTACATATAACGTAGTACCGGCGGCGTTAATGGCCAGCGCGTTGGGGGTATCGCCTACGAAGCTTTTTTTGCCCGGCATTAGCTTCACAGCTATTGATTGGATATTTTGAAGCGTGCCGGTTGATATTACCGATAACTCATCGCTGTTACCGTTGGCTACATATACAAATTGCCCGTCGGTGCTGGCAATAATAGCGTTTGGGTGCAAACCAACGGGGATCTGTTTTATAGTGGCACCGTTTACCGGGTTGATTACAGACACTGTACCCATTAAAGTAGCGCCTGTTTTTGGGTCGATGTAAGTTTGGCCGAAAGGTACGCCGGCAGTTTCTTTATTAACGGTGTCGGCAGGCACCGGCCCCGCCCAATTAGTAACATAAGCTTTGTCTTTTACAATTACCAAGCCGTAAGGGGCAACGCCGGTAGGCGCAGCGTAAACTGTTTTATTGTTCGTCAGGTCGGTTTTTACCAGTTGATTATTGCCGTTTAATACTACGTACAGATAGTCCTTGCCGTTCTCATTGGTAATGGCTATTTCATTTGGCAGTGCCAGCGGGGCCGGGATTTGCGGAGTAAACTCAATGGAGCTGATGATGCTTAGCTTTTCACCATCCCAACTGGCACGCAAAACAAGCGAACGCGAGTTTTTTCCATTAGCCAAAGCCGCGCTCCAGAAGATATTTATCCGGCCATTTATCCGGGCTACTTTTAAGCCCGAATAAGTGCTCATTAAGCCCCGGTATTTGCTGTTGTTGTTATAGGCCCAGCGGCTGGTGAGTTTTTTTGTGATGGTATCTATAATGGCTATACCATACCTGTCTTCAATCGCCAATAATGTTGTACCCGGTATAAGCTTAACATCCAGGCTGTGATTTTCAAGTTCGGGATCGCCAAAACTTACTACTTTGCCCGCGGAGGCAACCAGCCGGTTATAAGGCATCATTACAGGCAGGAGTTTATTAGTAAGTGTACTATCATCATAAGGGTGATGCATGTTCAGCACATCATTCTCAGCTGTGCTTCTTTTATCAAGGGCAGATTGGCAGCCGGTCAACATGGCACAGATAATAATAAGGGACGATACCGAGAGCGAAGTTTTTAGGCACATACTTTAAAAATACAAATTACCGTAACGAATATGTTTTAAAACACCATAAAGTGTTAATTAATATTTAATTCGTGGGAGTAAGGTGGTTTTCTGTCGGATATTAATTTTACTGTAACTCGAATTATGTGAAATTAGGATACAAATCCTCTAGTCGTTTGAGGCTTTGCTTCTGAGGTTGGACATAATTCGAACCAACTGCGTTTATTTATAGAACATGATTATTCTCTTTTATTCATTCTGCCGATAAAGCATCAAAAAGCCTTAAAATCACAAGGGGAGCCTCTTTTAACCAAAGATTTTGATATGACGTTTTTTACTGTTCTTTGAGTTTCTGCAGATGGTAGCTGTTGATTAGTAGCGCCGCAGGTTGAAAGATACCATAGCTCGAAGCGTGTACCCATTTTGGGCAGCAACGTTGCCAATATCCCTTATAGCGCCGGACAATGCTGCTGTGCTGTGCGTGGCATAAAATACCGGCCCGCCGCTTACCGAAAACGAGAAGCGTGAGTTTTGTGGCGCTACATTAATAGATGGACCAATGAGCAGTTTCGCCCCACCTTCAGCTTCATCGGCTTCCCAAAAGCCTTCCAGGTCTTGCCCCATAATTTCAAAGCCGGCAAATACAGGCCCGGCTAAGCGGTGCTGAAAACCGAAACTGGTAACCAGGTCTATCCCATCGCGATTGCCGGCGAAAGCTTTCTCCAGGCGAAGGTTGCCCCCCATCCGCCACCGTGGCGACTCGAAGGATGCCGTTATCCTGCTGAATAACGCGCCCACGCTTAAAAAGTCGCGGTTAGCACCAAGCCCTACACCAAAACGTAAGCCGTATGCTTGTTTGCCACCTACAAAATCGCGGATAATTTCTGCCTGTTGCGCGCTGGCTACACCACCGTTGTTCGCAAAGCCCAAATCGGCATTGGCATATAGGGTAAAGCGGTTGCCCAGGTAACCTTTAACGGCAATTTGCTGGTCGGCACCGTCGTAACCAAATGCGCCGGCGCTGCGCTGTGCGTAGTTACTGCTGGCATTAACCGCCCAGTAAGCCGAATTGCCCGTAAGCGTATTTACAGAAAAGAGAAAAGGCTGTGCAGGAATATTCCCGCCGGGTAAAGTTGGTTTTAAGCCTGTTACCTGCGCCATTGCTGCTGAAGCGAGAAACGAGCCCGCCAAAAGCGTAAAGAGGATCTTTTTCATGCTGCTGTAATTAAATTAATGTGACTTTAAAATTTCTTTAGCCAGGGTTCCTTTGCCATCGTTAGGCAAGCCTCGTATACCGAGGATCTGTGTCATTACATCATATATCTCCACGTTTTCGAATGGCTTTATCTGCGTGTGCGGCTTAAACGCGGGGCCCCAGGCAAAAAACGTAGCCTGGTTATCCTTTACTTCGTAAGGGCTGAAACCATGTGCGCCCGGGTTAGGCTTTGGCGAAAATATTTGAGGGTAATGCGCCATCAGCAAAATATCGCCAACGCGGTTATACTTATCATCCGCCGGGCCAAAACGGGTATTTAAAGGCACATCTTTTTTAAGTACCACATCGTAACCTTTTACGTTTTCGGATTTTAATTTGTCGTACATCGGCATAATATCTACCGCATTTTTTGCGTGGATGCAAACGTAGTTGCCCTGCGATATCACTACAAATTTAGCCGTATCTATAGATGCCGGGATGGCCAGCGGGTGTTGGCGGTCAACAGGCGTCATGCCGTGGTCTGATACAAATATGAAGTTCACCGGCAGCCCGGTTTCCTGTGCGGCCGCTACCATCTGGGCAACGGCATCATCAACAAATTGTACGGCTTGCTCAACTTCTTTAGAGTCGGGGCCGAACAGGTGCCCTGCATGGTCGGTATTTGGGAAATAGCAAGCCATAAAATGCGGGCGTTTATCCTCGGGCAAGCTCAGCCATTTTTTAATAGCGATAACCCTATCCTTCACAAATATTTCTTTGGCCGGGTTTGGTAAGTATCCGTAGGTAGGTTTAATGCCTTTTATAGCCGCCTGGCTATCTATCCAGTAAAAACTGGCGGTAAGCATTTGTTGCTTTTCGGCCGTTACCCAAATTGGTTCTTCGCCGTAAAAGCTGGCATCGCGCGGCTTGAATTTTTGCTTTTTGGCAGGATCGTAAAAATCATTGCCCACAATGCCCGAGTGCGATGGGTAAAGCCCGCTCACCAAGGTAAAGTGATTAGCATGGGTTGATGCCGGGAAAGATGGCATCATTGCTTCGGCACGGATACCTTCTGCGGAAAATTTAAGCAGGTTTTTGGCCTGGTATTTCTCCGCATAATCCCAACGGAAACCATCGGCAGATATCAGTATCACATATGGCTTTTTCTGTTGCTCGGCGCTGTTTGCGCGGCCGGGTATTACCCGTTGCAGGGTATCCAATTGTGCAAAAGCAACGCCACTAAAGGCCATGCACAACAACAATAGTTTGCAGGCTAAAAGGTGTTTTTTTATCATGGCTGAAAGTGTTTTTTAGCAGTATTTTAATCGTCGTCGTCTTTCTTTTTTTGCTCCAGGATAACAAAGGCGCTACGTTTTGGGGCAGGCATTGTAGCATTTTCGCCTTTAATGTATTTCCATATTACCTCGTTCATGTCGCGGTCGGGCACTTTATCTTCATTGGCCAGGTTGAACGATCCCGACCGTTTGCTGCTTTCGTTAACAGCAACATTGCGGGCATCAATATCCACCTGCGCGCCTATGAGTTTAAATGGCGTATTATCGGACTTGCTGGTAAAGCAATCGAACATCGGTAATGCGGCTGCGTCATACTGACTCATTGGCGGCAGGCCCAATATCAATTCGATAGTGCGCAGCATACCCGACGTAGAATACATGCCGTGAATTACCGCATTTCGTTTTACATACGGGCCAACCACATAGGCTGGTGAGCGGTGTGCGTCAACATGGTCGGGACCGGCCTGCGCATCATCCTCCAGTATAAACACTACCGATTGATTCCAGATAGCGCTTTGCGATAAATGGGCTATAATACGCCCAACAGCAAGGTCGTTATCTGCAACGGCGGCAATTGGCGAATACTCGCCCTTTTTTTGCCCGCTGGTATGGTCGGCAGAGATGCGTAGCGTACTAAATTGAGGCACGGCGTTAGCCCTCATCAACGAATCAAAATCCCGCTCCCAGGCATCGGCGCGTACTTGGTCTTTTATCTTCATATTAAAACCCGGGGAGGCCGGCGACATGTGCCCTTCCAGCGATTTTATCTGCGCTTTGCCGTAGGAACCAAATTCGCCGTAGCTGCGGTAGGTAACGCCCGCGCGTTTGCAATAATCCCATATATAGCCATCTTTTGGGCCCGATGCGAAGCCATTGTATGCCGGGCCGCGGGCGCCGTAATTGGTTGGCCAGGTTTTTTCAATAATGTCGGTAGCGTAAGCTGCCATGCTCCAATTATGCCCATCTGCGCTTACTTCGGCATCAACATAAAAGTTATCCAGCAGTACAAACTGGTCGGCAAGGGCATGTTGGTTTGGTGTTATCTTCCGTCCAAAAATGCAAAGCGAGGTGTCGCCGTTACCGTTTGGCATATCGCCCAATACCTGGTCATAAGTGCGGTTCTCCTTGATGATGTAGAAAACGTATTTAATAGGCGATTTCTCGCCAACCTTGCGGGGAATAGGATTGCCGGCCACACCATCGGCAGTGATGGTACGCTTGCTGTTAAAGGGCGTATTAGCGTATACCTGTTTGGTATAATTCTTTTGCAACTCCGGCGTAGGGCTGTCTATAAATGATAGCGAGCCTTTAAACAAGCCGCCGATATACTGTATCTCACTTTTAGCGGTTTGCCCAACGTGTTCTCCTATATTATTCTCTTTTTCGAATGGTTGAGGACCACGCGGGTTTGCTTTGGAGGTAAGCCCTTTTCCGTTGGCGACTATTATTTTGCTACCGAGGGTTTTGATGTTGGTTGGGTACCAGCCCACCGGTATAAAACCCAGGCTTTGGCTACTGCCGGGTTTGGCCACCTTGAATACCGCGAGGCAGTTGTTATCAGCATTGGCTACGTACAAGGTTTTTTCATCGGCAGATAAGGCTAACCCGTTTGTGGTAGAGCCAGCCAGCTTGGTGGGGTAAAGTACGGTGGATATGGTTTCGATAACCTTGTCCGTTTTTGTATCTATAACCGAAACGGTATTCTCGTTGGCATTGGCCACAAACAGTACGGTACCCTTATGGTTTAGCAGCAATTCGTTGGGGTGATCGCCGGTGTTAATGATGCGTTCTATTTTACCGGTGGCCGTGTTATAAACCGCGACCTGCGCCATATCCCAAATGGAGATATACAGTAGCTTTTCATCGGGCGATAGCAGGCAGCTATAGGCAATACCCGGCAGTTTCAGCTTGCTTACCACGCTATGCGTGGGAGGGTTTATAGTGTACAGGCAGCTATCCTCTTTGGTAACCGCGTACAAACGCTCGTTCTTTTTGGTGACCGCCAAACCCGTTGGGCAAACCTTTCCTTTTGGGAAGGGTACCGCCAGCCTGATGGTATCAGCATCGCCAAGTTTACCGTTTTGCAGCCCAAAATCGAGTATCGAATTATCGTACCCGCCGGATACATACAGGTGCTGCTCGTCGTAGCTGAAGGTTAGGCCATACCACGATCTTTTGAGCACCTTTTCATCCAGCAGTTTTTCGCCTTTAGGGTCGAACAGTTGTACCGATTGGGTGCTTTGCCCATTGTTGGTAACCGCCAGCAACTTGCCGCTTGCGCTCAGCTGGATATTTAGGGGCAAGTCGCCGGTAGGTAATGACCTGCCCGCGGGGCTAAGCTTCCAGCCGTTGGGGAGCAATACTTGCCCGGTTTGTTTTATTTTTCCGGGTACCTGCGCCTGGGCGCATACACCAAACATAAACAAGAGTGCTGTGCCCAGCACCCTTGTTTTAACGAACACATTATCGCCTTTTGCCATTTGTATATTTATTAAAATGAATATCCGGGGTTTTGCTCCATGCCAGGGTTCAGGTTTCTCTCGGGCAATGGTACTGGGAATAAAAACTTGAAAGCCCGTATATTAAAAGCGCTTGGCTCCAGGTTGGTATAGGTGGTTTTAGCTTTATCCGCGTAAGTCTGCATAATGCTTAAACCATTTGGCACACGTTGCAGATCATGAAAACGCTTGTTCTCGAAGGCCAGCTCAACGCGCCTCTCGTGCAAAATAATATCCCTAAGTGCCGATTGACCACTTTCGTTAGTGGCGGGTAAACCTGCCCTGGTACGCACGGCATTAAGCGCTATAAGCGGCGATTTACCTTGCTCGTTCTGCGCCTCGGCCAATAGCAGTAAGGCTTCAGAGTAGCGGTACATAGGCCAGTCGTCGTTTGAGTTTGAGGTGGCCAAATATGGGCCATGAACATACTTTTTGATGAACGGCGTATAAGCCTGGCCGGCTTTGGGTATGTAACCGGCAGCGCTTTTAACGGCTGTGATTTTCATTACAAAGCTGGCGTCATTGGTGCCCTCGGCGATACCTATAGAGGCATCTAAACGCTTATCGTTAGCCTCGTAGGTATTCAGCAGATCGAAGGATGGGATATTCCAGCCTGAGCCCGTGGTGTTGGTTGGGAACGCCGTACCGGTAATAAGTACGGTAGTAGTTGTTTTTGGCAAAAACTGAAAAATAACCGTGTTAGGCTGCGTGCCTACTGCGGTACCTTCTAAATATTGCACCTCGAACAAAGATTCCCTGCCGTTTTTGTTTGCCGGCAAAAAGGCATCAGCATAATTGGCATTAAGCCCATAGCCCATGGCCGGCAGGGTATTTAACAGTTCTTCTGCTTCGGCGTATTTCTTCTGGGTAACATACACATCGGCCAGCAGCATGGTTGCCGAGCCTTTGGTAGCTTCGCCGCTTTGCGGGAACTTTGCAGGTGGCAGCAGCTCTTTTATCGCATCCTTAGCATCGCTGATGATCTGGGCGTAAACTTCATCGGCAGTGGCGCGATTTTTAAATGCCTCCTCGGCCTTGGTTACCTCTGTTAAATACAAAGGCACACCGCCAAATAAACGTACCAGTTTAAAGTAGTTCCAGGCGCGCAGGAATTTGGCTTGGCCATCGGCCCTTGCCTTGCCTGCAACGGTTGCTTTTGCTGCTTGTGGTATGCGGCCTATCACAATATTTGAGCGCGATATACCGGTGTAGCAATGGTAGTAAACAGCGTTTACATAATCGTTATTGGCATCGTTGTTCCAATCAGATACGTTTTCGCGGTAAACGGTAGCGGTACCACGGTTGTTTGGGTTGGGGATGTAATGCGTGTTATCCGACCGCATCTCCGAAGTATGGTAATCGTTTATCAACAGATCGCGCAGGGGTACGTAGGCTGCTGCAACTGCTTGCTCCAACTGATCGTCTGTCTGGAAAAACGTTTCGGGCGAAAGTGAATCCTCGGGCACCAGGTTTATAAAATCTTTTTTACATGATGTTGCTGCCATAAGGCCCAGCACCATCATTACGATATATTTCTTTTTCATGTTGTTTTTAAAAAGGATTATTTAAATGTTGCGTTTAAACCGATGGAAAATGTGCGTGGTACCGGGTAACCGTTCTCATCGACCCCAATACCGTTCAAAGCATCAGAACCAGAAAGGGCTATCTCCGGGTTGGCACCGGTATACCCCGTGATGATAAATGCACGCTGTACTGAACCATACACCCTTAGGTTTTTAAGCAGAAGGGCGTTTTTTAGCTTGAAGGTATAACCTAACGAGATGTTTTTAGCCGTTAGATATGACCCATTCTCCAGCCACTGCGTATTCACAGAGCGGCCAATAGCGGTGGTGCCGGTTTTGGTACGCGGATAAATACCTGAGCCCGGGTTATCGATAGAACGCCAGTGGTCCAACGCGGATACAAGTGGTACGCGTGAACCATCCAGGTTGGTTAAGTACGCCCATTTTGAGGCTGCCAGTATTTTGCCCCCCACCTGGCCAGACATGGAAACGTTAAGGTCGAAGTTTTTGTAGGAAAAGGTGTTGGTTATCCCGAAGGTGAAATCGGGTGTTGGGTCGCCAATAAAAGTACGGTCGTTTACGTCATCAATAATGCCGTCACCGTTTAGATCCTTCATTTTCAGCGTACCGATATCTGATGAGCCGTTATCTGTTAGCCCTGTGCTTTTGTACTTGGCAGAGCTGGCCAAATCGGCAGCATCTTTATATAGGCCAAGATTAACAAAGCCGTAAAACTCGCCTAAATGGTGGCCCACCTGGTTGCGGTAATAATCGGATGTTACGGTGTTGTTTCTGCGCAGGTAGCCGGGGTCTACCAGGTTTTTGATCAGGTTGCGCTCAAAAGCTACATTGAGGTTGGTATTCCATTTAAAGGCGCCGGTGGTGTTTACCGTGTTTAGGGTTATCTCGTGTCCCCAAAACTCCAGCTGGCCAATGTTGTACTGGATGTTTACAAAGCCCGATGCCCTTGGTATGGGGCGGGCCTGTATCAACCCGTCAGACATTTTGTGGTAGTAATCGTAGTTTAACGAGATGCGGTTCTTTAGAATAGAAAGCTCCACGCCAACATCAAACTGTTTGTTTTTTTCCCAGGCAAGTTCCGAGTTGCCCAGCGTGCCAACCGTTTGGCCCTGTATAAGCGCTCCGTTTAGCAGGTAGTTGTATTTTGATACGGTAGGTATGGCGGTAAAGTTGCCAAAGCTGTTGTTACCGGTAATACCGTAGCTGGCGCGTAGTTTCAACAGGTCTATCAGCGGGAAACGTTCCATGAAAGATTCGTCGCTGATGATCCAGCCGGCAGAAACCGATGGAAAGTAACCGTACTTGCGGTCGGCACCAAACCTTGATGAACCATCCTGGCGGATAGCGCCCTGCAATAAGTATTTGCCTTTGTAATTGTAGTTTAAGCGGCCAATGGCAGATAGCAACGAGTATTGTGTGGTGTTGCTGCTCCCTGCGGATATAATAGATGCCGCGCTCAGGTAAGGGATGTCATCGCTTGGGAAACCTGTACCCGTAACCGAATTGCTTTTCGATTCGAAGCGTTGCACCGAGTAACCCGCTAAGGCTTGCAGGTGATGGTCGTTACCAAAATTCTTCTCGTAGTTTAAGTATGATTCTGCTGTGTAGGAAAAATTATCAACGGATGAACTGATCCCCGTAGATGCCGCAGGCGCGCCGGAAGATGTTGATAGAGTGATGGATGGCGAAAATTGGCTACGTGTTTCGGCACCTTTATCAATACCTACATTCGTTTTTAAGCTGATCCCAGGTAAAAATTCGTAGTTGATGTAACCGTTACCCAATATACGGGTGGTGATGTAATCGTCCTGTGTTTCGCTAAGCAAGGCAAGCGGGTTTACATACGCGCTCATGCCTGTAGAGAAGGCACCCACGGTGTAGGTACCATCGGCGTTGTAAGGCTGGGTAAGCGGGCTTGCTTCAAATATACGCTCGTAAAAACCACCAACGCCATCGCTGGTAAGTCGGTTGTTATGGTCCATACGGTAGCTTGGTGCCAGATTAAAACCAACCTTTAGTTGGTTGCGGCTGCCCAGGCTCAAATCGTGGTTAATGCGCAGGGATAATAATTTTGTACCGGAATTGATCAGCACGCCGTCCTGTGCTTCGTATCCAAACAGTACAGCAGAAGATGATTTTTCTCGGGCCGAAAGTATGTTTAAGCTATAGCTTTGAATAGGTGCGGTGCGGGTGGTTAGTTTAAACCAATCTGTACCGGCACCGTACTGCGATGGGTTTTGGTAAATATCCGGCACTACGGCGGTAAAAGGGGATTCGTAAAGTTTGGCATCGGTGAACTTCTCGTTCATAAACTCTGCAAACTGCGTTGCGTTCATCGTTTTAGGCACACTGCTGGCGGGGATCTTCTGCACGCCGTAATTAGCGCTGAACTCTATTTTAGAGTCACCCGGTTTTGCATGCTTAGTAGTGATAAGGATAACGCCGTTTGCCGCACGCGAGCCGTACAAGGCTGTTGCCGATGCATCTTTAAGCACCGTAAACGATTCAATTTCATCGGGGTTGATGTTGTTGATGCTACCGGTTATAGGCATCCCGTCTATTACAAACAATGGCTGATAATCTGTAGCTAAGGAAGCCGAACCACGGATACGGAACGCGATACCACGGCCTGGCTGGCCACTGGATTGGCCAACGCTTACACCGGCAACTTTGCCTGCCAGTTGCTCGCCAAACTGCATTACAGGCATATCTTGCAATGGTGCTGCGTTTAACTGGCTTATAGCGCCGGTTACCTCGCGGTTACGTTGCTTACCGTAACTCACGGTAACTTCGCTAAGGGTGCTGCTGCCTTTAAAAATAATATCCTGGTGGTAAGGCTTATCTGCCGATACCTGGATGTTGGCAAACTCCATCATTTTATAGCCCACAAAAGTGGCTTGTATGATATAAGTTCCTTCCTGTAAACTGAGGGTGTAATTACCGTTTACATCGGCAGTAGTGCCCCGGGTGGTACCGGCAACCCTAATGTTTGCGCCGGGTAGGGTGGCGCCGCTTTCGTCTGTTACCTTACCGTATATTTTACCGGGGGCGGCGCGTTTGGTGAGCACAATGTTGCCTGCCGATTCGCGAAAGATGATATTGGTGCCTGTAAATAAAGCGGTCAATACGTTCTCCACGGTTTCGCCCTCAAAAGATGAGGCTTCCACAGGCTTCTCTTTCAGCCCAAGGTAATCGGTGTCATAAGCAAAGCCAAGGTTGGTTGTTTGCTCTATTTTTTTTAACGCGGTGTAAAGGTTATCATGATTAAACCGAACCTTAACCTTTTGGTTAAGCCCCTGCGCGTTTACGCCCCCGGCGCTAACCGATAACAGGCCGAAGGTTAATAAGATACTAAAGGATAGGATTGTAATTCGCATAAATCGCTTACACAAGTGTGTACAATAATTCATATTTTTGTTTTGCTTACGTGATTTTGAATAAGTTACTGGGCATTGCATAACTGGATTGCCGTCCGTTGTCTGCAAAAAATTAAGAAGCGGTTCTGGGTAACAGGCCGCTTTTTTATTTAATAGAGAATTATATCGTTCCCCTCCTTTCTGAAATGCGTATGGTGGAGCTGGCTTATCAGCCCCAAAACCTGGCTTGCCGGCAGGTTGTGCATTAACCGGAGCGTAAACCGGTAGCCGCCCACTTTTTTATTGCCGGCTTTTATAGACAGCCCATATATGTTTTTTACAATGGTAGATAGCTCGTTAAAGCCCGCCTGGTCTAAATAGGTAAAGCCCTTTTGCCAGCTTTGGGCGTGGTTTAAGTCGACCGTTAATTGCTGAATTGCGCCGTTTATAATGTTGTAGTTAAGCTGCTGGCCCGGCATTAGCATAGCCAGTGTTTTTGATTTACCCGTAACGCCAACTTTGCCCGTTGTAACGGTTACGCTTATGGCATGAAGATTTTTATAGGCGCGGATATTGAACGATGTACCCAGCACCTGCACATTTAAAGGGGAAGTATGTACTATAAAAGGGCGTTCGGGATCTCTTTTGATTTGGAAAAACGCTTCACCTTCTTCTAACACCACTTCGCGAAGCTGCCCGCTAAACACGTTTGGTATTTTTAAACGGCTTGCCGCATTAAGGCGGATTAACGACCCATCCGATAACACCAGTTCTCTTAATCCTTTAGTGCCCGTGGTAACGGTGGTGTAAGTTTGCGTTTTTGATACCGGGCCTTTCCTAAGCCTCCAGCCAAAAAAGCAAATTGTTAAAAATATGGCAAAGCTGGCCGCTACCCTTAAAATGGGCAGTTGAATTACAGAATGTTTTAGGGTGGCGGCTTTCACGCCCCTGCTAATGGCCCGGCGTATTTTTTCGGCATCTTCACGGCCAACAAAGCGTTCTTGCTGTTCGTACGATTTGTACCAGGCTTCCACCAGGGCGCTTTCGGTTTCGTTAGCTTTTCCTTCGCGGTAGCGTTGTAATATCTTTCTTAATTTGTAGATGTCCATTAGCTGTGTTCTCAAGAATAAGTCGTTGAGAAAGCCGTTTGGTACTTTTAATTAATATGATGATTACGTTAATTATTTGTAAAGGATGGCAGCTATCAGCGCCATGTATGTGAGGTGTTTTTCGGGGTGTTTCTCTGCGATAACAATTCGCAGGCGGCGCGATACCTCGGAGATGTAGTTTTTAACCGTTTGGTCTGCCAGCCCCAGTTCGCCGGCAATGGCCTTTACCGAAAGATTTTCGCTACGGAGCTGGTATACACGTTTCAACATTTCGGGCATCAGTTCAACCGTTTGTTGTAACGTTTTTTCCAGCTCCAGGTAATCGGTGATGGAGTCGATAGAATCTTCCAGCATATTAATGCGATCGAGCGCATCTTCCAACTGTACCTCAGTCACCTTTTTTGAACGGAAGTGGCTGATTACGCTTAGCTTCACCGCGCTTTGCAGATAATTTTCCAGCGGGCCCTGTACGTTAAGGTAACTACGGCGCTGCCACAGTTTAATGAATATTTCCTGAACAATATCCTGCGCGGAATCGCTGCCGTTAAGCCTGGCACGGGCACTTTGGTAACACCGCGCCCAGTGCCTGTCAAACAAAACATCAAAGGCCTCGTGGTTATCCCTTCGTATTTGTAGCAGCAACTCTTGTTCAGATAAATTTTTCATCAATGTGATGCAAATGTACCCGTTTAATGTTAAGCTAACTTTAAGTTGTTAAAAACACAGTGCGCGGGTGAAAATCCAATTATGCTTTGATAAGATACAAGTTTGCTATGGAAGTGCTGGGAAATAAAAGGCCAGGAAAGGCACAGCCTGAAGAAAAATTTCCATTACGAGGGATTTTAAAATGCTAATAATCTGAAAAGCTTAACCATCCGGATACTAAGCATCAGGGAGCTATAGGTTCGATGTATCACAAAATCATGTTCAAGGATTTCAACTTCAAATTGATTGGACAAGCCATTGATTTAAGTTTATTTGATTAACAGTAAGATTAATAGTAAAAGAGGGTAAGAGCTGAAAAATCAGCCTCGGCAATTTGTGCAACCCAAATGTGCAGTTATTGAACCATTTTGTGAATGATTTAAGAGAGTTAGCTGCATAAGCAATTGTTTAACAGTTAAGTTAGAGAGGGTTCGAGTCCATTCTTTGAGCTACCAAGGATAGAATCTAATTGCAAGGTAGTGAAGGAAATCGTACTTTTTTTTTCGTTATTTAAAACGCTTCTTTCTTTGCATGGCAATGCCTTTGTTTAGGTGAACGTTCATGACGCTCTCTTTATGTAGGAAAGTGCGTGCAAAATGGCAAAGCGCTGTAACAAACTGATCTTTTTATTCGCTCGGCTAACTGAAAAAAATTACATGCAAACCTCGCGTAGGCCGACAATATATTATGTCGTGGGCCTTACATTCCTAAATTAACTTGCTAACCTCTTTAAATCATCCAAAAAGCGGTTCGATATCTTTCCCCTACGGGCTACTAAAGGGGAAAGGTTATCAAAAGGTAGCTTTTCCCCTTTTTTATGCTTTGTAACTGCTTGTTAATCTGTAATATAAGTTCAAGCGGCTCGCTAAGTCGAGGAGTTCGATGTGCTATCCCGTCAAAACACAGATTTTTAAGGTACATCGAAACTATAAATTTTGCGCTTTTCTATATCGCGCTGGTATCATGCCTTTTAACATTTCCCCAACTCACCAAATAAACTGTATTTTTAAAAAATTTAAATCTTCTTATCCAGTTTATTTTGCGCGTCCTGTATATCATATCGTTTTTTTTAGTGCTGCTAACAGGCGCCCGACTGCAGGCACAGGTTACGCGGGCTAAGGAGCTTTTTTACCACCTGGGTGAGAAGGATGGACTATCAGATAATCTTGTGAATTGCTTTTTTCAGGATAGCCACGGTGTAATGTGGATGGGTACACAAAATGGGCTGAATAGTTTCGATGGCTCCGAGATTCGCAACTGGTATTCGGGTACTGGGGGCAATGGTCATCTTGCGGACAACGTGGTGAATGCCATCGGAGAGGATAACACCCATGCAGTGTGGGTAGCCACCAACAATGGCATCTCGTCACTCGACCCTATTACGCATAAAATACGAACATACCGCACTACGGGCGCTAATTTTATATACAGCCTTGCAGTTGATGGCAATAAGCTATGGCTCGGCTCCGGAGACGGATTGCTTCTATTCGACATTCGTACTAAAACATTTACTCCTTTTATAAACAAGGTGAACAAGGCCAACAGTCTTAGCCGCCTGGACAATTATATCAACTATGTATATTTAGACAGTAAAAAAAGGCTTTGGACAGCCACTATGAATGGGCTGTGGATGTTTAATATCAAAAAGCAAGCGTTCGAACAGTATGATGGTCCAAAAAATGACCCCCGATTCGAAAGTATGTTTACTATGGTTTATGAGGACCATAAAGGCAAAATATGGGCGGGCGGATGGAGCAGAGGCCTTAAACAAATAATACCCGAAACGCACCAGGTTGTGAACTTTAATAGGGTGCCTTCAATGCCATCGCACATTATGAGTATTGTTGAACAGTTAAATAACCAGAAACAATACCGGCTTTGGGTAAACGACTTTTTGACTGAATTGAACGTGGATAAAATGCAGGCCCAGCCGCACGATTTAAAGCCCATAGCAGGGGCCACATCGCTCAATCCACGCTGCCTGTATGTATCGCACGATAATTTGCTATGGATATCTACTGTAAAGGGGGTTTATATTCTTGACCAGTCGCGGCAATTGTTCAAGAATTATTTTGTTTCGCAACGAACAAATATTTCCAACCAAAACCCATCCCTATTTGCCGGGGATGGAAAGCTATGGCTGGGCGGCGATAATGACTTTGTGCTTAAAATGCTTGATTATAATTTTAATGTAATAAAAGATTATACGCCGGTTTTTCACCACTTGAGTAAAGATATTAATAACAGCGGGCTCGCGGTAACGAACATAGTTCCACATACTGACAAGGAGCTCTACCTGGCAACCTCGGGCGGGGTGTTCAGGGTCGATAAAAGGACTAATAAAGTAAGCATACTAAGTAGCAGCGTTGGCGATAGTTCAAGAAAAACATCTTTTATCAATAACATTTATTTTAATCACGATAAAATATGGTGCTTCCCCTGGCGGTATGGTGTTTGGGAGTACGACGCCAAACAGAATAAATTTATATCTCTGGTAAATAAACTGCCGGATGGAAAAGTACTTAAAAACCTGAACCTGGCCAATGGCGTTGAAGACAAGGCGGGTAATATATGGATAGCCGATATGGATTACGGCTTGATAAAATATACCTCGTTAACTAAAAAATTCGCCCGGGTTGTTAACAAATATGTGCCACCCTTTAGCCGTGTACTTAATATAATGGCGCTTAATGGCAAACTGTGGACGGTTGCCAACAACGATGTGGTGGAGATAGACCCGGTAACAAATGATTCGCGTGTTTGGTCGTTACCCGAAGGAATGAACAGGTATACTCATGACTATACCAGCGATAACGACGGCAATATCTGGATGGCTACCCGTACCGGGCTTATCGCTTTTAATACCAACAACTTCGGCTCTAGCCGTTATACGGAAGAGGACGGTTTAATAAACAACGATATGGACGGCACGCTTAAAAAGCTTCCCTCGGGTGAGATGGTCTATGCAGGCGAAAACTATATAACCACTTTTACACCGGCTAACTTGTTGCGTACACCCGCCCGTAAGGAACTGTTGCTAACGGAGGTTAGCACAGGTGACACCGACCAGTTGCTGAGCTACACCTCAAAAGTAGTGGTACCGCCGGGTAAGGAGCGGGTTAAGATAAAATGGGCTTTTGTTAACTACTCTAATCCCATGCAAAACCGGTATTACAGCAAAATAGATAAAATAGATAAAGACTGGAACTATGCCGGCAACAAAGGGATGGTTGAGTATAACGGTTTAAGTCCCGGCGAATACAAATTCAGTTATCGTGCGGTAACATCCGACGGTTTGGCTGATGCAGAACGGACGATCACTATCATCGTGAGTCCAAGGTTTTGGCAAACTTGGTGGTTCCAGGGGATAATGGTATTGTGCTTTATTACGGGAGTCATGGTCGTTATACAATATGTACGGCTTCGCGAACAGCGCAAATCGGCGATCCAATTGCAACTATCGGCTTTGGAGATGAAAGCTTTGCGGGCACAAATGAATCCGCATTTTATTTTTAACGCGCTGAATTCCATACAGGAGTGTATCATCACTAAAAATACCGATACCGCTTATAGTTATTTGTCGAGCTTTTCGAAACTTGTGCGGATGATACTGGAAAATTCTGAAAAGCAATTTATTACGCTTGCCGATGAAGTAGAAACTTTGAAATTGTACCTTGCGATAGAGAAATTGCGCTTCGACGATACTTTTGAGTACCTTATACAAACCGCACCGGAGATCGATATTTCCTTTATCAGGTTACCTGCAATGATCATTCAGCCTTTTGTGGAAAATGCGCTTTGGCACGGCCTTATCCATAAAAAAGGAGATAAAAAACTGGTGATCAGTTTTGCACAGGCGAACAAACATTTGATAT
Source organism: Mucilaginibacter gilvus (assembly GCF_004054195.1). GTDB lineage: Bacteria > Bacteroidota > Bacteroidia > Sphingobacteriales > Sphingobacteriaceae > Mucilaginibacter > Mucilaginibacter gilvus. Next base: position 586,425 of record NZ_SBIW01000003.1, read on the forward strand.
GTGTTATAAAAGATAACGGAGTAGGGCGGGGGCTGGCTGGGCAAATGACGTCAGCCAGTACCATAAAAAAGCACTCGATGGGCGTAAAAATAACAGAGGAACGGCTTCAGCTATTGGAAACCGAAGCCAGTATTGTTATTGAGGACCTTACCGATGACGACGGGAACCCGGCCGGAACAAAAGTTACTATAATAATACCTTTAGAATATTAATGATGAAAGCTATAATTATTGACGATGAGCCACGCGGCCGTAATATCCTGCTGCAGCTAATCACACAGAATTTTCCGCACATCAACGTGGTAGCAACAGCTGCAGGAGCTGACGAAGGTATCGCACGCATTGATGCATGGAAACCTGATGTGGTTTTTTTAGACGTTGAAATGCCCGGTAAAAACGCATTCGATATGCTGAAAGAATTGGGGAAAATAGACTTTAAGATCATTTTTGTTTCAGCACATAACCACTATGCCATCAGCGCGATTAAATTATCAGCCCTTGATTTTTTATTAAAGCCAATCGATCTTCATGACCTTACAATGGCCATTCAGCGTTTAACGATACAGCCGGCTAACCAGGTACAACAGGTACCTCATTTATTACAGCAGCTGCAGCAGCCCAAAAGCAATTTTGGTAAGATAGCTATAGCCTCTGTCAATGCCATCGAGTTCATCAACATTAGCGACATATTGTATTGCAAGGCCGATAATGTTTACACTGAAGTGTACCTGCACAACACAACTATTACATCAACCAAAAACCTAAAGGAATTTGATGACCTGCTCTCGGCTCATTTTTTTTTCAGGATACATCATTCGTATCTCATTAATATGAACCACATTAAGAAGTACTTAAAGGGCGAAGGAGGTGCAGTTATCATGAGCAACGATGTCGAAATAGAGGTAAGCCGCCGTCGTAAAAGTGCCTTCCTCGAAATGTTTTCTACCATATAGCTACCACTTGCTTGCAAATAACCGCCACTTACTAAAACGCTAAAAACCTTTATTCAATTGTTGTCACTTTTATGTTACCAAAACATAAGAGCAGGTAAGGCTATGCGCTGATCTTTCTCCATACCTGTGTTTTGGCAATTCGAATTTGTCACCTTAACCAGTGACAAAACAGGAATCAAGTTCAATCAAAACCAATTAAAAAGTATCTACTTATGAAAACACTAAAAATTCTTATCGCAATTTTTGCTTTAAGCGCCATCACAAAAATGGGCCATGGGCAAACGATTGCCGATCCTAAACAGTTGGCTAAAGACAATGCTGCCCGCCGTGTTAACAACAACGAAGGCAGTGCTATTGATAACGGCCTGGGTAAAGCGGAAAGCGCTATTAAAGGCCTCTTCAAAAAGAAAAAGAAAGTCGCCGACACCTCCAAAACGGTAACTGCGGCTCCTGTTGCTGCACCCGCAACTCAACAACAAACAGGTGGTTCTATTACTGCGTACAATAACTATGATTTTGTGCCCGGCGACAAGATCGTTTTTAGTGACGATATGCTTGATGACCAAAACGGTGAATTCGCGGCACACTGGCATTTAGGCGCAGGACAGGCTGTGGTTAATACCATTGCCGGCACCAAAGCCTTACTGTTAACCGATGGCAACTATGCCCACGTTAGTCCTTTAATTAAATCTGCATCTTTTTTAAGCGACCAGTTCACGATAGAATTTGACACCTATTCAAATGGCGGTTATCCACCTAAATTATATTTTTATAATACCAATGCCGAGGCAATCGCTGCTTCTAATGACCTGGCTGGCATTACCATAAACCACACAGATGCGCAGTGGGCCTCTAAGAGCGATGGTGCTGAGCTAACAGGGAACTTCCCACCAGCTATAGCTAGTGATAACTTTCTTAACAAATGGCACCATATCGCAATTGCTTACAAAAAGGGACAATTAAAAGTGTATGTTGATCAGTACCGCGTTTTAGTTGTGCCCAGCTCTGGTATAACCCCACATGCTATAGACATTGAAGGTATTGGTGATGCAAACACGCCGATTGTAATAGCTAATTTCAAGATCGCCAATGGAGGTGGGATGAACATGCTGGGCAAGAAGTTTACCGATGCCAAGATCATCACGCATGGTATCAACTTCGATATAGATAAGGCTACGATAAGACCTGAAAGTATGGGTACCCTGAATATGATAGTTGGGGTGCTGAAAGACAACCCGGATCTGAAATTCGAGGTAGATGGCCATACCGATAATACAGGTTCGCCTGCCCACAACCTTACTCTTTCGCATCAACGCGCCGATGCGGTTAAAAATCAGCTGATAGCGATGGGTATGGATGGTTCGCGCCTTACAACCAAAGGCCTTGGCGATACCAAACCATTGGCCGAAAACCTAACGCCAGAAGGCAAGGCAAATAACCGTAGGGTTGAGTTTGTAAAACAATAAATAACAAATACATCAAAACCACAACCATAAAAGCCAGCGGAATAATCACCCCCGGAGAATATCAACACCAAAACCAAAAAAGGGCGGGGTATAGCATTATATCCACCCTGTTATGTAAACCTCATAAAAAATGAAAAAGCAAGTCGTCATTACTGTTCTGTTTACGCTCTTTATAGGCAGAATATGGGCGCAATCGGCCTACCAGGTAACGGATAGCCAGCCGGTAACCCTAAATGGGTTAACCATGGGCTATAAAATAAAATCGGAAGAGGTAAAGGCAGTAGGAGACAAAGGTGACTTCAGCCGTTTTTCGGTGAGCTTTTATGTAACCAACCCCACATCCGAAGAAAAAATAATATTGTACAAACAAGGCTGGAATGTTCTTAACAACGTTTCAGACCAGCTGGCAAAATTCAATATTATTAATGCTACCGGCGCAAGGCTAACCTCAAAAGAGGCCCTAATAAGTGCTGCTCCATGCAATGTTTTGGCCTATGTTGAAGATAAGGATTGCGCCACCAACAAAATCACTAAAACCAAACGTTTTGTGCAGATAGGTTATTCTATAAAGGCAGGGCAAACTTTTAGTTCCACCGCCATTTTAATAGTACCCCTGAATCAAAAACCCAATGTAGAGGTAACTTCCCTGGCCAATCAATTACAACCAACAGGTTCGGCATCATACCCCGGGCCGCCACCGGGTTACGATCCAAATCAACCGCCGCCAACGGGGCGGGTTAACCCGGATGATTTTATAAAGATAAGGAATGCAGCAACCAATACTTATGTTAATGTTGAAATCGGTGCGCCACGGGCATCGGCCATTGATGCCGGATGGTGGAGCGCACAGTGGAGCTTGATCCGCCTGCCAGGCGCCCGCATCTACGTGATAAAAAGTAGGTGGAAGGATAATCAATATCTATCAACCGATACTGGCAGCCCCGGCACGTTTGTGAATTATGTTTCGGATGGTGCAAGGTGGGTCATCGAACCCGTATTTGGCACCAACACCGTACGGATAAAGAATTTGGGTACCGGGAGTTTTCTCGGCATATCCCAGGATAAATTAAGCATGACCAATAACGCTAACCAGGGTTCGCTGGAGTGGGTGTTTGAAGCTCCCTGAGCAAAACCTGATAGGATGTATCACCATAACCCTGAACAAAACCCTTGATCCTCACGATCAAACCTAAAATATAAAATGAAAAAGATAATTTACACGTTAGTGCTTATTTCGGCAGCCCATGTGGCGGATGCACAAGGCGGCCTGCTTAACAGGTTAAAGAACAAAATAAACAGCGGTGCCAAAACTACAGTATCAAACGACGTTGCAAGCGTGGCTGCACCTACATCGGGTATAAAATATACCGATCCGTCACAATTTGGCAAAGTCATCTATACGTTTTCAAAAGCGGAAATGAATGCTCATGGCGGTTCCGATGGCTACGGTTATAACATGTGGTTCCCAACGATAGCGGTAGTTAACAATCAGTTAAACGCAATTATAGCCGACAATAACGAGACCTCCTGGAGCTACAACAATGGCGGGCTTCAAAAAACGGGAGGGAAACCCAATACCCGGGATCAAAATAAAATAAACAATGGCAGCGAGTTTTACGGATGGAGCGTTGATTTCACCGAACATGATCAAGCCGCTTCGTTACAAAAAAAAGGCCCTCATGTTGCCAGCGGTATGATACCCGGTAAAGCAGAGCAAACTTACACCTTTAACGGTAAAGTGTTTTCCAGTTTTTATATCGGTTCGATCGCTCACAATGCCGACTCGACAGTAGTAGCGGTAGCAGGAGCCTCCCTTACAGGCGGAATGAAATATTTTCTTAGATCTTCAACAGGCCAGTCTGCTTCGTTACCGGCAAAATTTGGCGCAAGGCCTTTATTAAGTCCCAATGGGAAAGTTAGCGCTGCGCTGATGCTAAGCACAAATGGCAACAGTTATGATGTTGTTACAACAATGGGTGCAAATATCTCTATCGGTAATTTTATTAATGGCTTAGGCTGGCTGCGCGACAGCGGCAGCATTTTCAATGTAGAATCTAACGACCCAAAAGCACTTGACAGGAATGGCAAACTTTACAAAACATTTAATGTGGATGTTGATCCTAAAATGCTTTTCATTAGTGCCGACGATAACACCTTGTGCTGGGGAGGTTACCGCGGGTTATACTTTTCGGATGGAACGATCTTCGAGAACGGGCAATCGCCGCGTAAGGTGGTTTTGGATGGCAAGGAAGTCATTATCTTTTTAGATGTAGAATTAGCAAGCGGTAAACTTTACCTGTGCCGCCACGACCTGTAATAAACAAACACTATCTACCATGAAAAATAGTATTTCCCTCATTTTATTTTTATTCGCCACAACGACCATAAATGCGCAAAAAATAGCGTTGCCCCCGTTTTTACGATGGCAAACGAATAACGCGCCGGGTTGCAAAAACGTATTCATCACCAAAGATAGCATGTTGATGGCTGTTAAAAACAAATGTGTGAGCGAAGGCATATTGGCTAACTGGCGACCATCAGTTGGAGTGAACGAGGGCTTAAATTTTTCGGTCCCGTCAAACGGTCGCATACAGCTTACCATAACTTATAAATTTGATCCGGCAGGCGGGGATGTGCTGGCGTTTTATGGTTCCTTCGACCCGGTAAGCGATAACAGCGACATAGCCTTTAGCAGAATGTTCCAGCTGCCTGGCGGCGCTACCAGCCTGCCGGCAGCCGGCGGCTATGCTACGGCGATATTGCAGGTAAACTTTAGCAACGAAAGCGATAAACCAATATGGAATGCCTTAACCGCTTTAAAAGGGACAATGAATTTCCATTTTAACGTTACCGCCAACGGCGGCGAAACACACCATGGTAGTATAGCAGTAATTAAAAGTGTAAAACTGGAAGTGAAATAAATATTGGAATAGGCCAGGTAATTGGCCTTACATATTAATTATTTGATAAGATGAAAAAATATATTTTAATAACCGTGCTTATCTTCCTGTCGGCAAATTTGTTTGCGCAAACCGCTGATGAAGAGGCCCAGGCCCTACGTGGTGGGCGCACATCCCTTAATGTGGAAAAAAGCATACTGTCGGCGGGCGAACAAACCCAGATAAATATCGACGTTTTTATTCCGCCTGATGTAGACTCACACACCGGCGAAGCGAAAGGAGATGGCCATCCAGTGCACATTGGCGATGTTTCCCATACCTTAGCCAGCGCGGGGTTACCTATATCATACCATGCCCATAACTGGAAGGTATTATCGGGCGGTGGCTCATTAGATATTATTGACGAATATACAATACGCTACACAGCACCCGCCCAGGCTCCGCGAGATAATACGATGACAATATCGGTAGAGCTGATACCTACCGGCCACGATCTGCCAAAAGTGGTGTTATTAAAAACCTTGTATTTTGATAGGGGCGAGAATAGTTTTGCTTTTAATGTACCTGGATCGGGCATTAATGATGAAAGGTATTCACAGTCAACAACGGGCGCAAAAGTTTCGGCCACCAACCCGTCCACAGTGATAGCAATTGACCCGGCAATCCTGGCCCGGATACCTGCTGCCGACAGGGCGCGGTTGAAAGCTCAAAAAGAAAAAGTTGATGCGGCGGTATATGCTAGTGGCGTAAATGCTGTAAGCCTTACCAGCAATGCCAATGCTATTTATGATTCACAAAGTAATGTGACCGTTATAAAGTTTTTGAGCCTTGGCCGCAGCACAACGCAGGGCGGCCATACTACCGTAGCAAGGGGATCAAACTTGCTGATGATTACTTACACTGGAGGGCTAACTAAAGGCGAGCACCCTTTTAATGGAAGTTTAAACTCATTTACCTTTAGCCACGGCGGCACACACCCCGATCCAAAAACGTGTGTCTGCTCCATGAAAGGTAATAACAACTTGCAACACCTCCCTTGCAGCGGTACATTAACCATTACCAGCATGGATGGCAATTTCATAAAAGGCACCATTAGCACTACCGTTTGGAACAACAAAACCGGGGTGGATAAAACCTTCAACCGCGGAACGGTTTACGGGGTTTTTACGATCAGAAAGGCTTACTAATTTCAATATTATGAAAAATATTATCTTATTATCTGTCGTGATAATTTGTGCATTTACAGCCAATGCACAGCATAATCCTTCATTTCGCCACCAAACCCCGGCAGAAACTGCTTTTTTGAATAATACGCATGCTGCGCTGTCAGATGCAATACCCCATACCTATAAAGATTGGAAAACATCTCCAGAATCAACGTATGATGCCATACACGGGTGGTGCGACGTAAAGCCCGATTTTGACGACTGCACTGGCTACATTCCCAAAAGTGTAGGCAAGGGCGACCCATATTTTGCGGATGTCGATGTAGAGTTTAAAATGCCCGATGAACAAAGCGCCGGTTACATAACAGCCGTTTATGGCATGATAAAAGACTTTAGCAACGGCCCGCAAGTGGCAACTGCATTAAAAAGCAGTAACAAAACCAAATTGTACATTTTCGTATCTGCCAACCAATCAGTAGGGAATGCTGGAGCCTTTGTATTAAGTTATTGCGCTAAAACCCCGCCCGTAAACCTCACGTTACCGGTGCCTACTACGCTTGCGGTAAAGGGTATCCGCTCGGCGGAGTGTCCTATAATGGACGGCGGGCGTGTTAGCTTATCGGGCAATTATTATGATAACGCGATCGTGTTTTTGGGCAAACCCCTTACCAGCAAAAAAACACGAACAACAGACGACAATCTTACTGATACCCGGTATGACATAGGTTTTGATAAAACAAAGATGGGGAAATTGATAGTACAGAACGTGGTGGTGACCTTTAAAGGCGACTCGGCTGATATAGACGAGGCCATCAAACTGATAGACTGGCAGAAGTTGTACGCTCTTATAGATAAAAATAATTAGTTAGGGACGATGTTGCATACGGGCCGCAAAACGCAGGCCCGCAGCATCAAAATAAAAACATATTTTTTGTTGATGTCTAATTACTGATAAATGAAACGTTGCAGATTACTGGTATTTATTTTCCTGTTTTTTAATTGCGCAGCCCAGCTTTTTGCCCAGCCGAAAACCAAGAAAGAAAGCGACGCTATGGCAGCGCGTGTTCGCGCCATGACGCCGGCACAGATCATGAAGTTTCGCGACTCGATGATGAGTGTTGTACTGCATAAACAGGCAAAGGCATTACCCAACGGCGATCAGTTATTTATTAAACACCATTATAATACTGCTTATACTACTGTAACATTTTCTTACACAAGGCGTACATCACAAAACAAGGGGGGCACAGCCGGTTCAGGGATACAGCGGATCTTCGGCGTATCCCCTAAGGCGGCGATGCTATACGAAGCCAACGGGCATACCATGGTGCAATGCGCGCTTAACCCGGTTGGTGCCAATACTACGGTGTTGGAACAAATGGCGACGAAACTAAATGATAACAAAAAATACTTAGCGCCGGAGAAGGCTCTGGATGCTGGCGATGCGGCCAGTCAATTGGCATTCTCATCTATGACTGCAAATAACAATACACTTTCCGGCATCGCAACAGATAACGGCGCTTTTAGTGGAAAGGGCTGCACTACCAATATTTCAACAAAGGGGGTGCCGATGGCAATGGCTTTTAGTTTCAGTTACGATCCGGTTCAGAATATATCCACGGTAGGTGCAGGGGCAACTATAATGAGGCATACTGTGGGTAGGTGCGAAGACGGTAAATCGGGTGGTACTACCGACGACCAGGAGGGAATTGGCATGTTAGCCGGAACCGACCCTTCAAACGCAAAAATAGTTGGCGCAGCCTACATAACAAGCGACCCGAACGTTGCTTACGCTGTGGTAACCAAAACAGCTTATGGTTTTAAGGTTAAATATACCAAAGTACATCACGATCGCGAAAACAACGCTGATTTAACCGAGACACTTACCGCTACAATAGGCGACCCCCAACAGCAATACGAAGCGGTTATAATGCCTATGCCGGCCAGCAAGTACGAAACATGGCTGCCAAAAGGCCCCGGGGTGGCCGGAAGCGACGACCCCAAAGGCGACGATAGCGCGCGCTTTTATGTAGAGGTGCATGATAAAAACAATCCCAATAAATTGTATCCGGGTAGTTATACCGTGCGGTATGAGTTGAAGGACATCACCCATTACAAAGGCTATAATAGCAACTACCCGGTGTATGATGGAAACGAAAAGGCCGATCTGAAAATATCCGACTCCATTAAAAATAATTCGCCCGGCACTTTCGACCCCGCTATTGTTACTGATAGCATTGCTGAATCGAGGGAAGGTAAAGGTAATATTGCTATTGTAAGGATCATGTGCCTTGATTACGGCGCATGGGGCAAACTTACTGCCCTGGTATTTTTAGATGACGGATCGACTTTAACGGCAAGCCCATACTATGATAAAGGCGAAACCTTTATAACGGTCCCATATGATCGTGACGAAAATAAAATTGCAGATGCCTGGGAAAAAAGCGAGCGAATAATAGGTAAAGGATATGGGCTTGATTGGGACGAGGACGTGAAACCTGACAACGGGCATCCCGGTGATGACATCGCGTTGATAGATGAGTATCGTGGCTTTTTGACCGAAGATGATGATTTTAAACCACTTTATTCCAGGCTTTCCCCCCAGGTAAAAGAGCTTTTTACTATTGGCCTCTCAAACATGACAGCTTACGGCGCATCGTACAAAACAGCCATTAGGGTGGGGGCGTTAGGGTATGGTAAAGCCACTAACATAACTGTTTATCACTTCAGCAATTCAAAATACGGCTATCATGAAAATGAGATTGGCAATTCTACCTACGGACGCTGGGTAAATTACAACACCCCTTTAAATAAACATGTACATGGAATAGCAATATACGCTGATGATATCCCCGGGCCAGACGGTAAAGACAATGTGCTGGCTACTACTATTCCGCTTTCCGGCCTCGACCATCCGGGCAATGGTGCTTTTGTACCTGGTGACATAAGGGAGGTTCATTTATGGACAAATTTCATTGTAAACAAGCAGCCATTTAAACCCGGTGAGTTTTTACCTGAAAGACCGCAGGGCAATGATCTTTTTGCCCAAAGAATGGCAACTCGTATTGCAGAAACCAATGCCGAATTTCGTGTACATATTGATGCTAACCACGCATCACCTGTTATTGCCCAGTATTACGAGGTAAATATCGCCCGTATTATCTCGTACACAGTGGCCCACGAACTTTGCCATGCAACCAACATTCATCATCATCACGTAGCTGACGGGCAAACCGACGCCATGGCTTTTTTTAAAGGCGATGCAAATTGCCTCATCAGGTATTGGGGAGATAGCGACTATCCCATAAACTGCGCTACCTGGCGGCAGATGTACATTTTCGGCTTATGGAACCCTGCAAGCATGATAACACCCGGCGGCCAACTGATCACACTCTGCAGAACCGGCGATGCGTGTTTTTTCCAAATGAAATTAAAGAAAAATTAAAAATAAACCGGAGTCTAGATACCGGCAAAACGGGGCGTAATCGAAAAGCCATACGAGTAGAGCAACATAAACAAAAATCAAATGAAAAAAGTATTAACAATGGTGGTATGTGTTTTGGCACTTACCAGCTTCTCGTTCTTCAAGAACGCACAGATCAACTCGCTTCGTAAGCTGGGTAAAAACCTGTATTCTGCCTCTTCTACAACATCATTAAAAGCAGCTGACCAGGAAAAATTGAAAGCCATTTTTGCAAAGCAGTATGGCATCAAATCATTCACGGAAACAACAACTGTACATTATGTGGCTGATAAAGGCACTAAAAGAACAGGTAATGCCATGGCCGAGCAAAAGGTTAGCGCAGCATTCTTTCAGCAAAGTATGATAGAAGATGGTGAGCCCGAAGAAGTTACCCAACGTAACATGTTCTCGTTAGATAAAACCAACCCCGCTATTGGCGATATAGCCCAGGTGTTATCGGTTTATAACGTTCATTAAACACAAAATAAACTAAGTAACGCAACGCCTGACAGCTGCGAGCTTTGAGCAATGCAACATATTAATCTAAAGATCAATTTAAAAAACAAAAACAGTCATGAAAAAACTATTAACGATCAGTTCATGCATACTTGCATTAACAGTGTTCTCTTTTTTTAAGAATGCGCAAACCAACGAACTTAAAAAATTGGGTAAAAACCTTTACATGGTAAACACCACGGCTACCTTAAAGCCTGCCGACCAGGAAAAATTGAGAACTATTTTGGGCAAGCAGTACGGCATACGCTCATTCAACGAAACAGTTACGATCCATTACACCAAATTTAAAGGAACCAAAAACGTAGGTAACGGTATTGCCGAGCAGCGCCTCGGCAGCGGGGCTTTCCAACAAACTATATTGCAGGACGGCGAACAAGAGGAAGTTGTTGCTAAATGTATTTATGTAGCCTGTAGCAGCAGCCCATTAACCAGCGATGTAATCCAGGTTTTATCAACTTATAATGTAAGATAAGATTATTAAGTTGGATAAATATGAAGTTACCCTCATTACTACTTTGCAGTAACGAGGGTAACTTCTTCAGTCAACCTGCCCTAACTTCCGCAAGCAAGGGAAATTTTGCATACTGGTATTATTTGCCACACCCGCAAACCGCTTTCCACTATCAACAATGAGATCAAATCCTAAAATATTTAATACTTGGGCTGTATTCCACATCCTGTTCATTATGTGCACTTGCAGTTATTCGGCGTACGATAAATATTGCAGGTTTTACCATGTAAAGGAGGTTGAGGCGGTCAACAACGTTAATAAGAAACTGTTTTTTAATGCGCCGATGTTGTATTACGGCAGATTTACAGGTACGGGCGCCGGGTACGGTTTTTTTGCGCCGAACATCAAATCCGCCGGGATTATTTTGGGCGATTGCGATGGAAATAAGATAGGGGCCAATTTTAATAATTTCGAATCGATGATGCGTTTTTCGGTGCTGGCTACCCGGATAACCGATTACATCATCAATAAAAATGACACTTCCGGGATACGCGACCGATCATTAAAAGAACGGTATTACGACCTGGTGTTTAAAAGTATTGCTGTAAAGATATATAACCAGAACCAATGCCTGCAGGATACCTCGTATCTAAGCTATAATATTTTTATGTTCCCTACACTTACAGCGTACCGCGCCGGTTACCGCAATTACCGCCTCGCCAAAATAAAAGAAGTACGCTTAGTTAAACAAGCCAAATGATACAACGACTGCTACGGCATAACCTCAACCAAAATAACAATAACCTATGGCTTGTTTTTTTACGTTGTAGCGTTGCAGCGTTAACGCTGATCAACTTTACAGCCATACAGTTCGATTTCAGCAGCATATTTTCTGCAAATGCATTTATCCCGCCCGATATTAACGATGTATTGAAGAACCCATTGATACCATCCATCTATAGCATAGCCCAATTTGCAAAACCGTTAATGAGCTACGAAGCTGTATTGCTGGCTTTCCGGGTATTGTATCCATTAGCGTTATTGCTGCTGTTAACAGGAATGTTTACTCGTTTCTCGGCGTTGCTAAGTTTGGTGCTCCAACTCATCCTGCTTAATTCTATGGATTTTTACACCTACGGGCTGGATGAATTCACTACCATAGCCCTGTTCTATTGTTTTATATTCCCTACCGGTAACCAATTCTCGTTCGATGCCCATTTTTTTAAAAAACGAGCGGATACCACTCATTACAATAAATACTTGCTGTTGTTCAGGGTGCATGTGTGTATAGCTTATTTTTTTTCAGGATTTGAAAAGCTGCTGGGCTATAACTGGCGCAATGGTGAGTCGATATGGAAAATGCTACATGGCTACAATATGCTCTCGTTCGTCGACCTTGATTTCCTCTATAAAACTCCCATTTTCCTGATCGCCGGCTGGGCTACCATATTCCTCGAGATGCTTTACCCCATCTTCATGAATATCGAAAAAACCAGGAAATACTGGCTCATAGGTATCATCGGTTTTCATGTATTCATCGCCTTCTTTATGGGACTATATTTTTTTAGCTGTATGATGATAATTCTTAATGTAACGGCTTATTATATCCCGTATCCCGTATTTCGGCTGAAGACGATTTCGTAGTGGCTGAAGCCGCTGAGGGCAAGCTTAGGGGTATCAAAAAAAATGGCGTTTGTTTATTCAAGGGAATTCCATACGCCGGAAGCCTTTCGGGTGACAGGCGGTTTAAAAGGCCTGCAAAACTGGAGCCATGGCAGGGCGTAACGGATGCATTGGATGCCGGTAGCAACACCCTATTTTAATAAGGCCTCTATCGAAAGTGGTCCTGGTCTTAGGATGCTGCCAAAAGAAGCGGCAATGGAAATGACAAAACTGGTTTTCAAGGAGCTCGATATCGATATAAAAGACTGGAGAAAAATACTTGATGTTCCTGTGAAGGATCTGATCGAAGTTCAAAATAAAGTTCCTCGCTTGATGGCTAACAGAGATTATACTCGCAAACACCTGTTGTAGGGTTCGTCCCTAACAATTTTGCCCCGGTAGTAGACGGTGTCGCGCTGCCCCATGACCTTTTCGATCCCGCTGCCCCTAAAATATCAAAGGACAAGCCGTTGCCCAGCCTGTTAGTTTTTGGGTTTTCTCAGAAAGAACAGCAACCCGAAGCTTTTTTCTAACATAATTACGCATTAAAGGGGTAAAACAAATGTCGGAATTTGGCCGCTGCCAATCAAGATGTTTAAGATGCATAAATATTTGATTGAAAGTCTATTATGAGGTTTTCAGTGCGTCTTTTTTTTATATCAAATTACTCACTGAATAACTCAATAGAGTTATGTGTTTATTTACGAGTTTTGAGTAGGCTCTAAAACGAAAAAGCCCCTAAATCATTGATTTAAGGGCTTTTTGAAGCACTTTGCCTGTGCTTTTGTACTCAGAGCGGGAATCGAACCCGCACTCCGTTTACGGGAACAGGATTTTAAGTCCTGCGTGTCTACCAGTTCCACCATCTGAGCGAATGATCTTTCGAAATCTAAGTTAGTTATAAAAACTATCAAATATTTGTAAGAACCTTCAAAAATAAATCCCTTCTTTTTAACGGAAGGGATTTGAGCGAAAGACGAGATTCGAACTCGCGACCCCGACCTTGGCAAGGTCGTGCTCTACCAACTGAGCTACTTTCGCATTGGTATTTCCCTTTAAACTTTGGCTTCGGAGTAACCCTTTGCCTATCTCGTTTGAGGGAGTGCAAATATAGACAGAATTGAATGTTCTGCAAGGAAAAACTGAACTTTTTTTCAAGTTTTTTATAACTCGCTGTTTTTCAAAACCTCTAAGCTAAGTTCAGTTTCAAAACCACGACTGAAAGCGTACTGCTGCAGTTTATACTGCCTTTTGGCTGTGTTCTTCTCGGTTACGGTGCGGGCTTTTTTCTCTATCAAACGGGTTAGGGCGGCCATATAGTCGCTAAGGTTGATGGTTTGGAGCGCCTTTTTTATAAGCACCGGCGATACATTTTTTTGTTTAAGCCCCTGTTTTATCTTGATGCGGCCCCAGCTTTTCTGGTTAAACTTGCCACGTACGTAGGCATTGGCAAAACGCTCCTCATTTAAATAATTACCCTCTATTAATAGACTAATGATGTTTTCTACGGCAGAGGTATATAGCCCCCATTCGTACAATTTGTCGCGTACTTCCTGCTGCGAGCGTTCCTGGTAGGCGCAATAATGTTCAGCCTTAGTAAGGCCAATTCTTTCATCGGTAATTTTTATTTTTTTAGGCGCTTCCATCAAAACCAAAATTCGTTAAAATTCTTGTATTCGTAGAAATATAAGCAAATTCGTATCATGCAAAACACGTATTCTGTAAACGAGGTTAAGGGGATCATCAATGCCGGGGGAGATATAGTGACCGATAAGCCCATCAGTGTTTTGCTCACCGATAGCCGCCGTATTACCAACCCCACGGCCTCGCTGTTTTTTGCATTGAGCGATAGGCGCAACGGGCACGAGTTTATTGCCGATGCCTATACAGCCGGCGTACGTAGCTTTGTGGTGAAGCAGCGACCGGAGGTGATAATGGCCGATGCCAATTTCCTGATAGTGGCCAATGTACTGACGGCGCTGCAGGCACTCGCCACGTATCACCGGAATCAATTTAACCTGCAGGTGATAGGTATTACCGGCAGCAACGGCAAAACCATAGTTAAAGAATGGTTGTATCAATTATTCTGCCCAGAAAAAAATATTGTACGCAACCCCAAAAGCTATAATTCCCAAATAGGGGTGCCGCTTTCGGTATGGCAAATAAACGCGGGGCATAACCTGGGCATATTTGAGGCCGGCATCTCCACCTCCGGCGAAATGGAAAAGCTGGCGGCTATGATAAACCCGTCTGTCGGCATCCTTACTCATATCGGCACTGCTCATGACGAGGGTTTTGAATCGCCGGAGGCCAAACTGAAGGAAAAACTACAACTGTTCAAAAACTGTAAGCAGCTAATATACAACCACGAGGTGCTGTTGAATTATAAAGATGAGTTAAGCGATATTGAATGTTTTACCTGGAGTCGTAAACTAAATGCGGCCAACCTTTACGTTTTTAGCGAAACCGCGATATCCGATAAATATTACCTGCGGGCCATCTATAAAGAAAAGGAAATTGAATGCCTCGTCCCTTTCAGAGATGAAGCATCAATAGAAAACGCTATAGTTTGCTGGGCAACCATGCTGGCCATGGGGTACAGCCCTGCCGATGCCGATGACAGGATAGAACGCCTGAGCGCTGTAAGCATGCGCCTGGAGCTGAAGCACGGTGTAAACGATTGCTCTATTATAGACGACTCTTACAATTCCGATATCCAATCACTGGAGATCGCGCTGAACTTTTTGAGCCAGCAGAACCAGCATTATAAAAAAACAGTGATCCTTTCGGATATTTATCAATCTGGCTTGCAGCAGGATGCTTTGTACAAGCAGGTGGCACAACTTATTAAGGACAAAAAAATAGAGCGCTTTATTGGCGTGGGGGTCGATCTGGACAAGCACAAGAAATATTTTAACCTACCCGAAACGCATTTTTACGCCGATACTGCTGCACTATTGCAGGATATTGGTAAACTGCACTTTCGCGAGGAAACCATCCTGATCAAAGGTTCGCGCAGTTTTGAGTTTGAGCGTATAAGCCGCGCGCTGGGGCAAAAGGCGCATGAAACGGTGCTGGAGATAAACCTGAACACACTGCTTAGTAATCTCAATTTTTATAAGGCTAAGCTAAACCCCGGCGTTAAGGTAATGGCCATGGTGAAGGCATTCTCGTATGGCAGCGGCACTTTTGAGGTAGCCAATATGCTGCAATATAATAAGGTGGATTACCTCGCGGTGGCCTATACCGACGAGGGTATAGCATTACGCGAGGGGGGCATCACCCTACCTATAGTGGTTTTAAACCCCGAGCCGCTGGCTTATGATAAGCTAACCACCTATAAGCTTGAGCCCGAGATCTACAGTTTTACCCTGTTGGATGAGTTTGTAAAATACGCGCAGGAAAACGAGATCAGCAATTACCCTATTCACATTAAGATAGATACGGGCATGCACCGCCTTGGTTTCGAGGAGTATGAAGTAGAGACCCTTTGCGATCTGTTGGAGATCAATAAATACGTTAGGGTGCGGTCGGTGTTCTCGCACCTTGTGGCCAGTGATAACGAACAGCACGACCTATTCACTCTGAAACAAATAGGCATATTCGAAAAAGCTTACGCGCAGATAGAGGAAGCGGTGGGATATAGCGTGATAAAGCACATTAGCAATACATCCGGGATAACACGCTGGCCCACTGCACAGTACGATATGGTAAGGTTGGGCATTGGCCTGTACGGCGTGGACGCGGCGGTGCCTGCTGATGATGCGGGACTAAAACCCGTAGCAACGCTAAAAACCACCGTTTCGCAGGTGAAAAAAGTACTGGCGAACGATACCATAGGTTACAACCGCAACGGCAGTCTCAAAAATGATGGCATGATCGCTACAGTACGCATAGGCTATGCCGATGGGTATTTACGCGCTTTTGGCAACGGCGTAGGCAGGATGCTGGTGAACGGAGTGCTGGTACCAACGGTTGGCAATGTATCTATGGATATGTGTATGCTGGATATTACCGAAGTACCCGGCGGGGTGGGGGAAGGCGACGAAGTGATTGTTTTTAACGAGCAACAACGGATAGAACAGCTTGCCGCACAGATAAGTACCATTCCGTATGAAATATTGACAAATATTTCGCAACGGGTGAAAAGGGTGTACTTTTACGAATAGCGTATATTTGCCGCATGAAAAGGTTATTGGGTGCCCTGTTAAATTACTTTATTAAAGGACTGCTTATTGTGGTGCCGCTTGGCGCTGCATTCTTTTTGATATTTTGGGCGGTATCTACGTTGGATAATGCGCTTAACCTGAGTGCCCACCTCTGGGTAGACAAAAACGGTAAGCCTATTTACATACCGGGGTTGGGTATTGTTAACGTATTTGTTATCATTTTGGTAGCGGGCATACTGGTTACCAATGTTATAACTGACCCTATTAAGGGCTGGTTCAGGCGCTGGTTAAACCGTTTGCCCATATTTAAATTCCTGTACTCATCTATAAAAGATCTTACCGAAGCCTTTGTTGGCGACGAGAAAAAATTTAACGAACCTGTTGTGGTAGAAGTGAATGAATTTGGATTGAAGAAAATCGGCTTTATGGTACAAAAGGATATGTCATCAATAGGCCTGCCAGGAGAAGTAGCCGTGTATTTTCCATGGTCGTACTCGTTTGCGGGGCAAGTGATCATCATCTCCGCAGACAAAGTTAAACCTATCGATAAGAGCGCTGCGGAGATTATGAAATTTGTAATATCCGGCGGCGTTAGCGGGCTGGAGTAGCAGATGGTTGGGTTAATAGTTTTGGGTCTTTCTTTTTAAAACTCCTGATGGTTAGTATTATACTCACGGCCATCAATATAGCTCCTAATAAGAACGGCGCGCCCGGGAAATATATTTTCGATTCGTTTGTGGTGAAGTGGTGGAAGATGGTCGTCATCATCAGCGGGCCTATAACCGTGGTTACACTCACCAAACTGGCCAAAGCACCCTGCAATTCACCCTGTTCCTTGGCCGAAACATGTTCGGATATAAAACCTTGTAATGCGGTACCGCCAATTCCACCAAGGCAATAGGGAACCATAAAGGCATACATCAGCCAGGGGGTATTGTTAAATGCTATCAATATCAGGCCGATACCATAAAATGCGATACCCGCCATAATGTTTTTCCGCAACCCAAATTTGGGGATAGTCCAACGCACAAAACCGCCTTGTATGGCCACGATAAGTAACCCTAAAAATATACCAAGCGCGCTGATGCTTGATCCCGACCATTTGAATTTTTCGATAACATAAAACGGCAAACAGCTTTCTACAGCTTTCTGGCCAATATATACGATGGTATATGCGGTAATCAATGTACTCACCGCCAACGAATGGTGGCGTAAACCAATCAAAGAGCCAATTGGGTTTGAACGTTTCCATTCAAAACGACGCCTGTTCTTTGGCGTTAACGATTCGGGTAGGATAAAGAACCCATAGATGGCGTTTAACAAGGCAAAGCCTGCGGCGCATAAAAATGGCAGTTTAATATCGATATCACCCAAAAAGCCGCCCATGCCAATACCCAAAATAAAGCCAAGGCCGGTTGCCGCACCGATAAGGCCAAAGTTGGCGGCCCGTTTTTCGCCGCTGCTTACATCAGATATATAAGCGGTTGCGGTTGTGGTACTGGCTCCGGCTATGCCGGCTATAAACCTGCCGACAAACAGCCAGAAGATAGTTGGCGCGAAGGCCATAAAAAGATAATCGACACCAAAGCCTAAAAGAGAGAACAGCAACACAGGCCGTCGGCCATACCTGTCGCTAAGATTACCCAATATGGGGGCGCAAATAAATTGCATCATGGCGTAGGTAAAGGTGAGGTAGCCGCTGTACTGGCTTGCCATACTTACATCTACATGCGCAAGTTTTTCTAATAACTTTGGTAAAATAGGGATGATGATACCCAAGCCCAGCGTATCAATAAAAACTGTAACAAAAATAAATCCTAATGCTGCTTTGCCTTGGTGTGTCTTTTTCTCCATAAATATCAGGCGAAAGTAGTATACATGCTGTTATAAGTATTTTTAGAGGGGATTGTTTACTTCTTTTTTAAAACTTCTTACAGCCAATACCGCGCTTAGCAGCATTAAACCAGACGCGATAAAATATGGCGCACCCGGCAAGTAAACGGGGGCACCCGGTTTGGTGAAATAGTAGAAAATGTAGGTCATGAACCAGGGTCCGAATATGGAACTGAGGCTCATGATACTGGTTAGGCCGCCTTGTAACTCTCCTTGCTCGTTCTTGGGTACTTCGCTGCTCATTACCCCCTGAAGGGCCGGGCCGGCTATGCCACCCATAGCGTAGGGAACCATAAAGGCAAACATCATCCAGCTTTGATTAGCCAGGCCAAACAGCAGCATCCCAATGGCATATAATAACAGGCCCACCCAAATGCTCCGGTTTTGGCCAAGTTTGGGTATGATTACCCTGATGAGTCCGCCCTGTACAATGGCGATGGATAAACCAATGAAAGCAAGCGAGTAACCAACGATGTCTATAGTCCATTTGAATTTTTCGATGGTGTAGTAAGTCCAAACGCTTTGCACGGCGTGGGCGGCAAAGTATATTACAAATAAACATACCGCCAGGTTTATTACAGCGGGGTATTTGCGTAGCTGTTTTAAAGAACCAAGGGGATTGGCTCGTTTAATATCAAACTCGCGCCGGTGTTCTTTGTCCAGCGATTCGGGTAGTATAAAAAAACCGTAAACGGCATTTAACAGGGCTAAGGCGGCCGCGGCATAGAAGGGGTAATGAGTATCCATTTTACCCAAAACACCGCCAATAAACGGGCCGATGATAAAGCCAAGGCCAAAAGCAACGCCTATCATCCCAAAGTTTTGCGCGCGTTTTTCGGGCGTGCTTACATCAGCTATATAGGCGGATGCCGTGGTGAAACTTGCCCCGGTGATACCCGCTATAACGCGGCCCAGGAACAGCCAGCCAATGGTTGGCGCAAATGCCAGGAAAAGGTAATCAATACCGAAGCCTAAAAGGGAGAATAGAAGCACTGGTCGCCTACCGTATTTGTCGCTCAAATTACCAATTAAAGGCGAGCATAAAAATTGCATAACAGCATAAGCCACAAGCAATAAGCCAGAGATGCGTGAAGCTTCGCTGATGTTGCCGTGGATAAGTTTTTCTATTAGTTTTGGGAAAACGGGGATAATAATAGCAAGGCCGATAACATCAATAAGGAGCGTTATAAATATAAAGCTTAATGCAGCTTGTTTTTTTGGTTGGGCAAGGGTGTCCATAACCTGTAAATAAACAATAAATTTTTGAATATGGTTGAGGAATCATAAAAAAAGCGATACGGAGTGAACCGTATCGCTTTCAATTCTGTTAAACCGCTTAAAAGTTTGGTTTCAATACGTATTTATCGTAGAAACGGAAGATGTGCTCTGCGGCTTCTTCGGCGGTATCTACTACGCGGTACAGGTTCAGGTCGTCCTTGCTGATGTTGTGTTCTTCGTCTAACATGCGTTCTTCCACCCATTTAAACAGGCCGCCCCAGTAATCCAATCCCACAAAAACAATGGGGAAACGGGCGATCTTGCCGGTTTGAATGAGGGTTATTGCTTCAAAGGACTCGTCCATAGTGCCAAAACCACCCGGCAGGATAATGAAACCCTGCGAGTATTTCATAAACATCACCTTCCGGATAAAGAAGTAATCAAACTCCAGGATCTTATCCCTATCAATATACTTATTGTGAAATTGCTCAAAAGGCAACTCTATATTCAACCCTACCGATTTACCGCCGGCTTCGTAAGCGCCTTTATTGGCTGCTTCCATAATACCGGGGCCACCGCCGGAGATCACACCGTAACCACGCTCGGTTAGTAAGCGGGCGCAATCTTCTGCCAGTTTGTAAAACTTGTTCTCGTTTTTGGTACGTGCGGAACCGAAGATGGATACGCAGGGGCCAATTTTAGCCAGTTTCTCAAAGCCGTCTACAAACTCGGCCATTATTTTAAATATCTGCCAGGAATCGGTAACCTTTATTTCCTGCCAGTTCTTATTCTCAAACGCTTGTCTTATTTTATCCTCACTTGTCATAACTATATTTTAATACGAATAGAAACATCTGCTGCTCCCAAAATTTTTGAAAGTTCGAAAGTTAGCAAATGGTTTTGATAGTACAATAATTGATGCTTTAAGTTTTGTTAGCCTCAAGCTTTTGCTGCACTGATTTGTGCGCTTGCCGCTTTCCGGCTTGACGTTAGCCATAATCCCAAAAAGGTAATTAACCCGTTAACGATGATGAGTTCGTTATCAAAAACGTAACCGCCCAAGAGGTTCTTGCTCTCGGTACTTAAAAAGAAGCATATCGCCGGAGAGATCAAACATATAAACGGCACCAGTTTGTCTTTCACTTGCCTATTGCTTACAAACAAGCCAAAAGAGTATAACCCTAAAAGCGGCCCGTAAGTATAGGAAGCTACTTTAAATATCGCTCCAACCACCGCATCGTTATTAATGGCGTTGAAAACGATGATGGTTAAAAACATCAGGCCCGAAAAAGCGATGTGTACATAGTGGCGGATGTTTACGTTCTTTTTGCTGTTTACGTCAGCTTTTTTATTGAAGCCTAAAAAGTCTACGCAGAAAGAAGTGGTGAGGGCGGTTAGTGCCGAATCTGTAGTGGCAAAGGTGGCCGCTGTTAAGCCCAGCATGAATACCATAGCCGGTACAACGCCCAAATATTTTAGGGCGATGGTAGGGTAGAGGTAATCAGTTTTTTCTACGCTGATGCCGTATTTATTGGCGTAGATGTACAACAAAGCGCCCACGCTGAGGAAAAAGATGTTAATCACCACGAAGACCCCGGTGAAGCTGAACATGTTCTTTTGCGCTTCCTTGATGTTTTTCAGACTGAGGTTTTTCTGCATCAGGTCCTGGTCTAAACCCGTCATACCGATGGTGATGAACATACCACCCCAAAACTCTTTGGCGAAGTGGAATTTACTGGTAAGGAAATCGCTAAAAAAGAATATTTTAGAATAGCTGCTGTTCTTAATGGCTTCGATTGCCTCAAAAAGATTATAATTAAGGCTTCGGCAAATAAAAAATATAGACAAGAAAACTGATGATACCAGGAAGAACGTCTGCAAACTATCGGTAATAATGATAGTTTTTAAGCCCCCTTTAAAAGTGTAACTCCATATCAGCAGTAAGCATATTAACACCGTTACGGCAAAAGGCACCCCATAACTATCGAAAATGAATTTTTGCAGTACGATAACCACTAGATACAGCCGGAACGACGACCCGATAGTACGGCTAATGAGGAAAATACCCGCCGCGGTTTTATAACTCCAGGTGCCGAGCGCTTGTTCTATATAGCTGTATATGGAAGTCAGTTTTAAACGATAGTACAGCGGCAGCAGCACTGTAGCGATAATAATAAAGCCCGCCGCGTTGCCCAGCACAAACTGAAAGTAAGCGAACTGGTCGCCGCTTGGGGCGCCTACTTTGCCGGGCACCGAAATAAAAGTAACCCCGCTCAGCGCGGTGCCTATCATGCCGAAGGCCACCAAATACCATTTGGAGTTGCGGTTGGCCACAAAAAAAGTATCGTTATTGGCAGAATTTTTTGAGGTTAGGTGCGATATCACCAGCAATACCAAAAAGTAACCTACTATAAATGTGAGCAATATTCCGGGGGCCATGGCTTTGTCTGTTTTTTCGAATGTATGAGTTTAAGGCATATCAAGCAAATATTGAATGGTTGCCTGTAGGTGTTCCACTTTTTTATGTGGAAAACTTATTTTTAAAACAATATTGATTATCAGTATTTTACAGTTTTTGGTGAAACACTTTGGAACACCCCTTTTATTGAGATAATGTCCATAATTGTCTGATAGTTAAGTAACTATGTTTATTTGCAAAGCCAGCTAAAACACACCATTAATACCAAAGTGGAACACCTTTCTAAAAGTTTTTTAATAAACACGCGGAAAGAAATTATTTAACGATATTTTTGCTCTATATAATAAGGGCATATATAATGGCTGATACAACTACACCGATGAACAGGTTGAACAAACTTTTCGATACGAAAAAGGAAAACTTACTGTCTATTTATTTTACAGCCGGTTATCCGGAGCTGAACACCACAGTTGATATTGCCGAATCCCTGGAAAAAGCAGGTGCCGATTTTCTGGAAATTGGTTTCCCGTACAGCGATCCTGTTGCGGATGGGCCAACCATTCAGCATAGTTCTGAAAACGCGTTGCTCAATGGCATGACCTTAACCGTATTGTTTGAACAATTGAAAGATCTGCGGCAGCGTGTCAATATCCCCATTTTACTGATGGGTTACGTAAATCCCATTGTACAGTACGGTGTAGAACGTTTCTGCAAGGATGCGGCTGCTGTTGGTGTAGATGGTATCATTGTGCCCGATCTGCCTATGTATGAGTACGAAATGCTGTACAGCAACCATTTTGAAGACAATAACCTCAGCAATATATTCCTGGTAACCCCGCAAACCTCAGAAGAGCGGATCCGTAAGATTGATGAACTAAGCAACAGCTTTATTTACCTGCTCTCCTCCTCATCCATTACCGGTGGAAATTTGCAACTTACAGATAGCATAGAAGAATACTACAACCGAGTAAAAGCCATGAATTTAACTAATCCGGCTATCATCGGTTTCGGTATTTCAGATCATGCTTCGTTTAGCAAGGCTTGCCAATACGCCAATGGTGCTATTGTGGGTAGTGCCTTTGTGAAACTGTTGGGTACCGAGAATTATATGGAGAAGATCCCGGGATTTATTGCAGGGATAAAGGGGTAAGATTTTCGCGTTTATATAGTGGTACGCTCTGCCTCGTAGCCGTCATGTTGAACTTGTTTCAACACCCCATCATTATAGTAGCCGCTGTGCATGATCTTGAGCCTGTACCGTGGGGTGCCGAAATAAACCGGCATGACGTGAAGTTTTAAGTTATCGTTACAAATACTCTTCCAACTCGCCCTTACCTTCGCGGATAACTTCAAACTCGCCGTTAGTGCAGTCTACCACGGTGGAGGGTACGTTATCGCCGTAGCCGCCGTCGATCACTATATCTACCAGGTCCTGGTATTTTTCGTAGATCAGTTCGGGGTCTGTAGAGTATTCTATGATCTCATCCTCATCGTGTATCGACGTAGATAGGATAGGGTTACCCAATACCTTTACAATTTCTCGGGCGATGTTATTATCAGGAACACGGATACCAACCGTTTTTTTATTAGAGCTAAGCATCTTTGGCACAGCATGACTGGCATTAAAAATAAAAGTGAACGGCCCGGGCAACGCCTTCTTCAACACTCTGAAGGTGGTATTATCAATCGGCTTGATATAATCAGAGATATGACTGAGGTCGTAACAGATAAACGAGAAGTTTGCCTTCTCAGGTTTAATGCCTCGGATCTTGCAGATAGCCTCAATGGCTTTATGATTGGTAATATCGCAGCCAAGCCCGTAAACGGTATCTGTAGGGTAGATGATGAGCCCGCCTTTGCGCAGTACATCGGCTACCTGCTCAATGGCTTTTTCGTTCGGGTTCTCGGGGTATATTTTTATCAGCATAATATAATATCGAATTTCGAATGTTCAATTTCGAATTTCGTGTTGGTACTGTATATAAATACAAAAATGCCGAATAATTGTTATATCCGGCATTTTATATGAAGTTAAAGACTCTTTAATTTCGAAATCTCAATTCCGAAATCCCAAATCAATTACGCTTGTTTTGCGAACTGAACGTTGATGATCAGTTTAATATCCGAGCCTAACACTACCGAACCTGCTTCGGTTACGCCATCCCAAACTAAACCGAAATCTTTACGGTTGATCTTACCGGTTATTTCAAAACCTGCTTTGGTGTTGCCATAAAAATCGCCTGCTACACCACCGTACTCTACATCAAGAGTTACCGGTTTGGTAACGTCTTTAATGGTCAAATCGCCGGTTAATTTATAGTCGCCATCTTTTGTAAAAGAGGTTGATTTGAAACTGATCTTTGGATAAGTTTCCGCATCGAAAAACTCACCAGATTTAAGGTGGCCATCGCGTGCTTCCTGGTTAGTGTCGATGCTGTTCACGTCTAATGAAAAACTTACGTCAGCGCCTTCGAAATCGTCGCTTTCGGTAGTTAATTCACCTTCAAATGTTTTAAAAGCGCCTGTTACGGTTGATATTACTAAGTGTTTTACTTTAAATTGTACTTCTGAGTGCATTGGGTCTAAAACCCATTTTGTTGCTGTTGCCATGATGTTTTTATGTTTTAAATTTTGTTTCTCTTAATTATGATACAAATATAATAATAGATGTTTAAACATTTATTATTATATTTGTATTTTACAATAGGTAGACAATTGTAAGTTATAACATGTATTTTATGGGTATTGTTTGTAAATAACAACAAAAAGGGGCAGAGGTCCTCTTAATACACTTTATGCTTTTGTTAAATTACCGAGCTAAAAGCTCTCAATTTTCCCCGCAGGGTCTCTCGCAGAGCACCCTGCGGCGGCATGCAAGGCAAACGATATGCTATAGGAATGTCCTGATGCGGCAGGGTCGACCTTGCGGGGACTAAATACTACTTTATCACAATTTCATATTCATTGTGATTTGCATATTCGTGCCTATGAGTATAGAATATCATTTCATTGTTCTTAAACACATCACAAAGGGCTTGTTCATTGGGCGATATTTTAATAAGTTCTTCCCCGACGTGTTTATAATTATTTTTGCGGGCAGACGTTATAAGTTCCTTGTAGCTATCATAGCTGGCGATACAATAAACAATTGAGATTTGATCAAGTAATACTATCCTCCAAATTTTCAAGTCATCGTAACCGCCGATTTTTTTTCCGTCCCAGCTCGTGAATTTCCCGTTACTATTTCCCCAACTAAAAAAATATTTGTATCCTTTGCTCTCGATAAAATTGTTAATCTCGACGGTATCGGTTGTCTTATGGATAAAAAATAAGTCGTCAAGGCTTAGCTTGCTTTGCGCGCTTGTGGGGGAGGTAGATAATACGGCAGCAATTACAATAAAGATAGATAACAAAGATTTTTTCATGTTCATGATTTATTGTAATGATTCAAACTTATTGTCAATTCCATAAAGTGAAGCCAACAAAAAAGGGGCCGAAGCCCCATTGTATTTTAAACCGAAAATTTAACTGATCTCCGGTCTGCAATCTCTAACTTAAAGCGCTAAAACTTCTTTAACCCTGTCAGCAGCTTCTTTCAGCAAAATAGCTGAGAATACTTTTAAGCCAGAATTATCGATCAGTTCTTTTGCTTCGGCAGCGTTTGTGCCCTGTAAACGAACAATGATAGGCACCGGGATGTTGCCAATTTCGTGGTAAGCATCAATTACACCCTGTGCAACACGGTCGCAACGAACGATACCACCAAAGATGTTGATCAGGATGGCCTTAACATTAGGGTCAGACAAAATGATGTTGAAACCAGCTTTAACAGTTTGCGCGTTAGCGGTTCCGCCTACGTCCAAAAAGTTAGCAGGCTCGCCGCCGGCCAGTTTAATAATATCCATGGTTGCCATAGCCAAACCAGCGCCGTTAACCATACAGCCAACGTTACCGTCGAGCTTTACATAGTTAAGGTTGCTTTTGCTTGCCTCAACTTCTGTTGGGTCTTCCTCGTCGGTATCGCGCATAGCGGCGTAATCCGGGTGGCGGTATAAAGCGTTATCATCTAAGTTTACCTTAGCGTCAACCGCTAATATTTTGTTATCAGATGTTTTTAAAACAGGATTGATCTCAAACTGAGATGAATCGGTAGCATCGTATGCTTTATATAAAGCGGTGATGAATTTCACCATATCTTTAAAAGCGTCGCCGCTTAAACCCAGGTTGAAAGCGATCTTACGCGCCTGGAAAGGCTGTAAACCAACTTTAGGGTCAATTTCTTCTTTGTGGATCAGCTCTGGGGTGCTGTGTGCTACTTCTTCAATATCCATACCGCCTTCGGTAGAATACATGATGATGTTGCGGCCCGCGGCGCGATCGAGCAGTACGCTTACGTAAAACTCTTTTACTTCGCTTTCGCCGGGGTAGTAAACATCCTGTGCTACCAATACTTTTTTCACTAATTTACCTTCGGGCCCGGTTTGCGGGGTAACTAATTGCATACCAATGATCTTGCCTGCAATTTCCTTTACCTGTTCTGCATTTTTAGCCAGCTTAACGCCACCGCCTTTACCGCGGCCACCTGCGTGGATCTGTGCTTTTATAACCGACCAGTCCGACCCATAGTCTTCCTTTATCTTCTGAGCCGCAGCAACAGCTTCTTCCGGTGTATCTGCAACTATGCCTTCCTGTACTCTAACGCCAAAGCTTTTTAGTATCGCTTTGCCCTGATATTCGTGAATATTCATGTTTTTTGAAAGATTTGCGGTAAAACTACTATTTTCTTTTTATTTTAAGGTTGATTGAGCTGGATTAAGTTGATTGAGTTAAATGCATGCAGAATTTTGACATAAAACAAACCACTCACCACTTAACCACTCACATAATCAACCCAAAAAAATTATCTTTGCCCATGCTTAAAGCACAATCTATCCATAAATCCTACGGGCAGCTTCATATTTTAAAAGGTGTTGATCTGGAAGTAAACCGGGGAGAAATAGTAACCATTGTTGGGGCTTCGGGCGCCGGCAAAAGTTCGCTGCTTAATATCCTGGGCACGCTGGATAATGCCGATTCGGGGCAGCTGTTTATAGATAACGTGGAAGTAAATAAGCTGGATAATAAGAACCTCAGCGATTTCCGTAACCGGAAGATCGGCTTTATATTTCAGTTCCATCATTTACTGGTAGAGTTTAACGCGATAGAAAATGTGTGTATGCCCGCCTTTATAGCCGGCATACCGCGTGCCGAGGCGGAAAAACGCGCCACGGAACTGCTTAATATGCTTGGGCTGGGCGGCAGGCTTACCCATAAACCCGCGGAACTATCGGGAGGGGAGCAACAAAGGGTTGCCGTTGCGCGTGCCTTAATAAACAAACCCGCGCTGATATTTGCGGATGAGCCCTCGGGGAACCTCGATTCGAAGAACGCGCTGGAATTGCACGAACTTTTTGTAAGGCTCCGCAAAGAGTTTAACCAAACTTTTGTGATAGTAACCCACAACGAGGAACTCGCCGGTATGGCAGATCGTACTATATTAATGAAGGATGGTTTAATAGTAGACAGTTTATAAGTGAGTATATTAATAACATCCGCCACATCCGCATCGGCACATAAGCTGAAAAATAAGCTAAACACCCCGGATGTTTTATTGGGCGACCACGCCGACCTGCCTGATTTTATGGTGAAGAGTACAGGGCTGCTTAAGCTGCCGAGCCCCGTTTCGGTAAGTTACCAGCACGAGATGCTGACGCTTTGTTTGGATAAGGGTATTAATGCCGTGTACGTTTTAACGGTGCAAGAACTTGATTTGCTGCGCGAATCGGAACTATTATTTAAAGAATATAACATCGATATTTTAGATGGCCAAATTGAAATATAGCGATATAGACCCGCGTAAAAAGGCTTTTATTGTTGAACTGGATAATGTTTTGTACCCCGCGAAGGATTACATATATCAAATTTACTACCTGTTTGCCAACCTGCTGGAGTATACCGATCTTACTGACGCGAAACAGACAACCAATTTAATGATAGATACTTATATCGATAAAGGAGCCGATGCTGTTTTTGATGAATTGGTGCATACGCTGAAGGTTGACGAAAAATACAGGCTTAATTTAGACCTGCTGATGGCAACCGGGAAAGTGCCTTTAAAGCTGCTTTTGTACCAGAACATGCTGGAGTTTTTGCAAGAGGCTGTTACCGACAGGAAAAAGTTGTTTATTGTAACCAACGGAAACCCTCAGCAACAGCTCAATAAAATTAAACACCTGGAATGGCATGGTTTGGAACCCTATTTAATAGCTTATTTTGCCGATGAAACTAAGCCGAAGCCCGAGCCCGATGTGCTGCATTTGCTGATGAAAGAGCACCAATTGGAGCGAAGAGACCTACTGATGATAGAAAATTCGGAAACAGATGCGTTATGTGCCCAAACAACCGGAATAGATTACCTGAATGCGAACGAGTTTTTGTAATTTCAGGCCTGTAATATATTATTGATATATCCGTTAACCAACATATACTATATACATATATAAAATGCGAAAAATATTTTACCTTGTTATATTACTTGCAGTAGTTGTATCATCCTGCAAGAAAAGTAAAACACCGGACCCGGGTACAACACCTATCGAGCCGTCAAAAACCGGCACCACGCTTGATCTGATCCGAGATTCTATTTTCCTGTATGCTAAAGAAGCTTATTACTGGAATGACGGCTTGCCTGATTACGCGACCTTTAAACCGCGAACCTTCACCGGTACCGATGACATAAGCGCCATACAAAAAGAGGTTGACGCTTTATCTCAATATAAAATAAACCCTAATACGGGCAAGCCATACGAATACTATCCGTCCTCACCCGGGGAAGCAAAATACTCGTTTATTGATGACGGTACAGTATCTGCAGAATTAAACGGCGTAAACGGCGATTTTGGCTTTGCGCCGATCTATGCCGCTACTAACGATTTGCGCGTGCGTTATGTTTACCCTAACTCACCCGCAGACCGGGCGGGGCTAAAACGCGGATACCAGATCACCAGTATTAACGGGCGTACCAATTTAGCTTATGACGGTAATGGCGGGCCGGGTACAAATTTAAATTTTGTAATAAACGCTTACGCCCAAAGCAGTACCATTAACATGGTACTTAAAAAACCGGATGCTACCAGTATTACGGTGACCCTTAATGCAGACACTTATACCACAAACCCAGTGATAACACATAATGTTTTTGACCAGGGTGGAGGCAAAAAAGTTGGATACCTGGTATTTAACAGCTTTACGTCGTTGGCAAATGCCAAGCCAAAATTAAACGAGGCATTTAACGATTTTGCCGGGCAAAACATTACCGACCTGGTTGTGGATCTGCGTTACAATGGCGGGGGGTTTGTTTCAACTGCCGAATATTTAAGTAACCTGATTGCGCCTGCTGCTAAAAGCGGTTCGGTAATGTACAGCTCTTATTTTAATAGCAACTTAACAGGCTTAACAACCACAGCAGCCCGTAATGCGAGTATCCTAAAAAACCAGGTGCGTAAAGATGCGACTACCGGCGAAATTTATAACTATTCGCAATTTGATTATTCGGTAGCAGGCAACGCGGTTGATTTTTCTAAAACGGGGGTGCCGGTTTCACTTACACTTAGCCATGTGTTTTTTATAGTAACAGGTTCAACGGCATCTGCAAGCGAGCTAACCATCAACAACCTGCGCCCTATAATGGATGTTAAATTGATTGGTACTACCAGCTATGGAAAACCGGTTGGCTTTTTTGATATCGATATTAATAAATACCAGATGTACATCCCCGAGTTTGAAACCAAAAACTCTGCAAACCAGGGCGGCTATTATGCCGGCATGAAACCCGGTACCGCTGATTATCCGGGAGTTGAACACACTGATGACGTTACCAAAGATTTTGGTGACCCAACCGAAGCGCTCCTCGCATATGCTTTAAATTATGTTAAAACCGGTACATTCAACGTTGCTGGCCAGGTAATACAAAGCACCGCCGGAAAAACTAATATCATGTCGGTTGACCAATCGAGGGAAGCCGGTATAGAAATGGATGGCAATAAGTTCCGCGGAATGGTGTTTAATAAATCGCTTAAAAAGAAATAGTTTTAGGTATTATAATAACGGTGAAAAGGCGTTTCGGGAAACCGGGACGTCTTTTTTGTTTAGTCGGCCAGTTCGCGGAGGTCAACAGGCACTACACGCGAGATGCCTTGCTCTACCATGGTAACGCCGTAAATAATATCGGTACAGGCAATGGTGCGTTTATTATGCGATATAATGATAAACTGCGACTCCTTGGAAAACTTGCGGATGATATTATTAAACTTATCAATATTGGTATCATCCAGCGGAGCATCCACCTCGTCGAAAATACAGAAGGGGGCAGGCTTCAGCAGGTAAAGCGAGAAAAGGATGGCCGTAGCGGTAAGCGTTTTTTCGCCACCCGATAGCTGGTTGATGGATAGGGGGCGCTTTCCCTTCGGCCTGGCAATGATATCTATTTCCGATTCCAGCGGGTGCGAAGGGTCGGAGAGGATGAGGTCGCAACTATCTTCCTCGTTAAACAGGGAGCGGAATACTTTGATAAAATTCTCGCGCACCAGCGTAAACGCCGTCATGAATTTTTCCTTGGCGGTGTCATCTATCTCCTGTATGGTAGCCAAAAGCGATGCCTTTGCTTCCGCAAGGTCCTTCTTTTGCGCCTGGATAAAGCTGTGCCGTTCGCTCATTTCGTTATAGGCCTCAACCGCCATCGGGTTAATAGCGCCGAAATCGTCCATCTGGCGTTTCAGTTTATCGGTATGCTCGCGAATTTCGGCTTCGCTTTCGGTTTGATTCTCCTCGGTTTCGGGCAGGTCAGATATATCTACATTAAACTCTACCGAAAGGCGCTCTTTAAGGGCGTTCAGTTCCAGTTTTAGGTTGTTGCGGGCATCCTTCAGTTCATTTTCTATGAGTTCGGCCTGGTCTTTATTACGGCGTAATAACAGTATCTCGTTCTCGCTCCCGGTGATGTTGCCGCGCCAGTTATAATATTCGCGCTCGGCTTCCTGGGTAGCTTTTTCGAGGTTTTCTTTCTGCTCGTACATTTCCAGCAGGCTATCATCACTGTAGCCGGTTTGCTGTAGGTTTTCTTTGATCAGCATCTTCACCTTCTCCATCTCGGCGCTGTTGTGCATAATGCGGCCATCAAGGTTCTCCAACTGCGATTCGCGGTACTCAAGGTCCTTCATCAAACCCGATACCTTGTTCTGCTGCTGGTGGAAGCGGATGTTTTCCTGGTTGTAAGCGTTGGATTGCACCGATACAAACTCGTTAAGCTCATTAAAGGCCTGTTGCTTGTCCAACATCAGGTCGGCCTGCATCTCTTTTTGGGTACGGTATTCTGCTAAAGCAGGCAGCAGCGTTTGTATCTCGGTTTTAATACCGGCTATACGGTTGGCAATATCCTGTTTGCGGTTGAGGCTGTTCTCTATAAAGGCCTGGTATTGTTCCTGCTTGGTTTTAACGGTGACCAGCTCGGTGTTGAGTTTATTAAGATCGGTTTGCTTTTGCCTGATCTCGTTTGCCCGGCCCGATGCTTTTAGCGAGGTTAACGTGCTTTGTAATGCCTGACTTTGGTTTTTGAAAGAACCAATACGCGTTTCCGCCTGCTTAATTTCCTTGAGCAGGTTATCCAGGTTTTTGGCACGGCCAATACGCTTACCCTCAAACAAACCTACCGAACCACCGGCCATGGTATGCTTTGATTTATTGAACTTGCCGCTTTTACCTATCAGCACCACACCATCCGGCAGGTTGGCGTTATTGATGTCCTGCTCGGTATTATCGTTTACGAGGTATACGTTTTTAAGCAGGTGGGTACAAAGGGGAGCATAGCGGGTATCGACCTCTATGACCGATAGGGCAGGTATCCCCGATATTTGCTGTGGAGGTGACGCCGTGGTTTCGTCCTTATAATTATCCAGTATAAAAAACTGCGCCCTGCCTTTTGAGGAATTGCTCAGCAGGTTAATGGCCGCTATTGCCTCGTCGTAATTATTCACTACGTAGTGGTTCATCAGCGGCTCCAGGTAGTTTTCTATCGCTATGCGGTACTCTTCCTTACAAAATAATATATCGCTGAACAGGGCGATGTTTTTGGCCCAGTTGGTGTTCTTCTTCAGGAAACGGATAGACTCCGGGAAGCCTTCCAGATTATCAACCATACTCTTGGTAAGGTTGTATTCGTTTTGCTTGGCATCCAGCTTACGGCTATCAGCGGCTATGCTTTCGGTAACTGTTTTCAGTTCACCTTCGGTGGATACGATCTGTTCCTGTAATTTATTTTCGGCATCAACAGCAAGTTCGTATTCGCTTTTCAGCGTTTCGGTGCGGCTATCCAGTTCGGCAACAACACGGTTAAAGTGGGAGAGTTCCACCTCTTTGTTGCTGGCATCCTCCATGTTGCGCAGGCTTTCCTGCTCAAGCGCCTGTTGCTGTATGTTCAGGATATCAATATCCTTTTCGGTTTTGTAAACCTGGTTTTGCAGGCGATTATTTACAGCGTTTAGTTCGTTCAGTTCGGCACGCGCTTCTGTTTGCGAGAGGCGCAGGCCATCTACCGCGGCTTTCAGTTCGGCAACGCGGGTAGTAATGGTTTGCAGGTTTTCGTCTTCCTGCATTTTCTCCTCGTTAAGGCGTTTAATATTATACTGAACGTGCTTGTGTTGGTTGGTATCCCGCTCCAGTTCTTCCTTTAAGCGGCTTTCTTTATCCTGTTGATGCTTTAGCTGCTCATTCTTAATCCGCTTCTCGCTTTCGTAAGCGCGGATCTTCGAGACAAATTCATTAGTGGTTTTCTGCTGTGCGGCAAGGTTTTTCTCTTTAGTGAGGCTATCCAGTTTTTGTTGCTGCAGGGCAGCTTCCAGCGTATCTATCCTGGTAGACAAGCCAGACCTTTCTACACGCTGCTTTTGCTCTTTTTCTTCTATCTCTCCCAGTGTTTTGCTGAACCCGGCGATGCGGAAGGAGGCCAGCGACATGCTCAGAATTTTATACTGGTCGCGCAGGCGATAATAACGTTCGGTTTTCTTAGCTTGGTTCTCTAACGTTTTAAGGTTCTTTTCAATTTCGAAAAGCAAGTCTTCCACGCGCTCCAGGTCGGTCTCGGTATCTTTTAACTTGCTGAAAGTTTGTTTTTTGCGGAGCTTATATTTAGATATTCCCGATGCCTCCTCAAACAAATTACGGCGCGAACCTTCTTTGTTATTGATGATCTCGTCTATCATCCGCAGCTCGATAATGGAGTAGGAATCGGCACCCACGCCGGTATCCATAAACATATCGGTGATATCCTTCAGGCGGCATTGTACATCGTTGAGGCGGTACTCGCTTTCGCCGGTGCGGTACAGGCGACGGGTAAGCGTTACCTGCGAAAAATCGGTAGGGAGGATATTTTTGGTGTTATCGAAGGTGAGCGATACCTCGGCAAGGTTAGCCGGCTTACGGCTCTTGGTTCCGTTAAAAATAACGTTATCCATCTTCTCCGACCGCAGCATCCGGGTGCTTTGTTCGCCCAAAACCCAGCGGATGGCATCTACCACATTGCTCTTACCACAACCATTAGGCCCCACAATAGCCGTAACCCCCTCATTAAAGTTGATGGTTATTTTATCGCCAAAGCTTTTGAAACCCTTGATTTCTAATTGTGTAAGCTGCATTCAGTAAGATAGTGCGTCCGAAAAATAAAGCTTTAAGTTAAGGAAAAAATTCGGATTTTGTAAAGAGGAGCGAAGCGAAAACTGGTAAATGCTTAGGCCTTTTTCAGGTATTTGATCAGATGCTTTTCCAGGTAGCCTGTGCCGGTTGTCAGTTTTTCGTAACCCACCCATGTTTCTACAATTACACCTTGCGGCGAAATGATGTAGAAGCCCGGAAAGCTCGGTGCACGGTACTTTAACATGGTTTTGCCACGGAGGCCAGTACCATCGTTGAGGCTTACCCAGGTTACTTTTTCATCTTTGATACCCTTTAGCCATTCGCCTTTTTTATCAGCGGAGAAGGTTATCACATTTAGTTTGTTTTTATACTTTTTGGTCAGCATCCGCAACTCATCCGCGGAGGCCACGCAGGGGCCGCAGTGTACCGATGAAAAATCGAGCAGGATGTACTTACCGGTGTAGCTGGAAAGCTTGTGAGTTTTACCTGCAGCATCATAAGCTTCAAAATTGTAAATTTTGTCGCCAACCTTTAGTTCTACTATTTTGTCGATGTTTTTTAAACCGTTTAATTTATCGGGATTTTTGGAAGAAGCCTGCGCACAAAGCACGGCTGGGCTCATCATCGATAACAAAAATATCAGATGCCATTTTTTCATCGTATTACACATATATCTCGCCCTTTAAATAAGTAACGGCCTTACCGGCCATCAGCACCCGGTCGCCTTTAAGTTCGCACCAAAGCTCGCCTTTACGGGCGCTAACCTGGTAGGCATGCAAAATGTTTTTGCCTAAGCGCGCAGCCCAGTAAGGTATCAAATTGCAATGCGCCGACCCGGTTACCGGGTCTTCGGGTACTCCTGCAGCGGGCGCAAAAAAACGCGACACGAAGTCAACCTTTTTGCCCGGCGCGGTAACAATGATGCCGAGCGTATCTATTTTGGCTAATGCAGAGTGATCTGGAATGATGTTTAAGATATCATCTTCGGTTTCGTAAACCAGCATATAATCGCGCGAGCGAAATACTTTTAAGGGTTTCTTACCGCCCAAAGCCGCTACCAAACCTTCGGGGGTATCTGCCGCGAATGGTGGCCTTGATGGGAAATCCATGGCGTATTTATCGCCATCGCGCTTTACCGCCAGGGTACCGGCTTTTACCGTCTCGAAATAAATAGTGTCACCTTCATACCCCAGTTCCGTAAAAATAATATGTGCCGAGGCAAGGGTGGCGTGGCCGCAAAGGTCTATCTCCAGTTCGGGCGTAAACCAGCGCAGCAGGTAGCCGGTGGAGTTCTTTACAAAAAAGGCGGTTTCGGCAAGGTTATTCTCCAAGGCTATTTTTTGCATCACAGCATCGGGCAGCCAATCGTTCAGCGGACAAACAGCAGCCGGGTTGCCGCCGAACAACTCATCGGTAAAGGCATCGGCCTGGTAAATTGGGATGGTCATGGTAAAATTGGTAATTACTTCCCGCTAAGATAACCGTAAGTAATTAATTCGCTGTTATCGTTGATGTGTTTTGTTACGCCATCGGCTAATAAAATCACTTTATCGCTTACTTCTAAAATATTGTAATACTGGTGGTCGGTTACGATGATGCCTTTGCGTTTGGCGCAGGCGCGTATCACGGGCTTAAACTCTTCGGCCTGGATGGGGGAGATGTGCGTAAAAGGCTCGTCGAGCAAGATAAAATCGGCACGGCTATGGATTATCAACATCGTTTCCAGTTGACGTAGCTCCCCGCCCGAAAGTTCGTGGATCTTTTTACCTGCATTACGCTGGAAGAGGGGTAATGCTGTAAACTCAGCCCAAGATTGCGGGTCCACTATTTGTTTTGCCAGCTTTTCTATCTCAATACCCGCAGGTAAATAATTATGCTGCGGCAGATAGGCGATACGGTTGTTGTGGTAGCCCTTGTGAATAAACTGATCATCTATACTTACATACCGGTAATTTGCCTCCAGCGTGCCGAAGATGATCTTGAGCAAGGACGATTTTCCGCAGCCATTCCGCCCCAGTAAACCTATTACCTCGCCCTGTGTGCAATTTAAGTACACACTCTGTAAGATCTTGCGCCCGTCGAACTCCAGTTGTACACTATCTACTTTTAATGTTTTCATCGTTTTATTAAAATAAAAGTAGCGAGCATGGCAGAATAGATGGCGATGTCTACAGCGTACACATAAGCATACATCCGCCGGATGCTGTACCCGGCATTGCGGTAATACATGTATACATTTTTAGCGGTGTAACTTTGCAGGTAGGTGGTAGAGGCATACCCTATCAGCTTAAAAAAGAAAACTAAACCGGCTACTTTCACCCCGTTTATGCCAATAAGCCACAAACAGGCAAAACTAAACGCGAGGTTCCAAAGGAATATGGGTTTATAAAAGTACCAAATGAGCTTTCGGATATCAGACATTGAATGGATTGCGAGCAGGATTGAATGGATTGCGAGCAGGTGGACAATCGCTAAACGCAATCTGTAAATTGATATTGCGTAGAAGGAACAATCGGGCATAAAAAAACCTCCGCTGTTTGGGCGAAGGTTTTTAATATTGGTTGGGCAATTATCCCAGGTACGATTTCAGGATCTTACTTCTTGAGGTGTGGCGTAAGCGTTGTAATGCTTTGTCTTTTATCTGGCGTACACGCTCGCGGGTTAAATTAAACTTTTCGCCAATTTCTTCCAGCGAAAGTGGGTGGCTACTCCCCAGGCCGAAGAATAGCACGATAATCTCGCGCTCGCGCTCGGTTAGGGTCGATAAAGAGCGCTTTATCTCTTCTGATAAAGATTCGTTTATCAGTATCGAATCGGTGTTAGGCTCTTTGTTTTCCAATACATCCAGCAAGGTGTTTTCCTCTCCCTGCACAAAGGGTGCGTCCATACTTACGTGGCGGCCGCTGTTGCTCAGCGTATCAGATATCTTGTCTACGGTGGTTTCCAGCATATCGGCCAATTCTTCGGGCGATGGCTCACGCTCAAATTCCTGCTCTAACTTGCTGAATGCCTTGCTTATTTTGCTTAAAGAACCTACCTGATTTAAAGGTAAGCGCACTATACGACTTTGCTCGGCAATAGCCTGCAAAATAGACTGGCGGATCCACCAAACAGCGTATGAAATGAATTTAAATCCCTTTGTTTCATCGAAGCGCTTGGCCGCTTTTATCAGGCCCAAATTTCCTTCGTTTATAAGATCGCCAAGGGTAAGGCCCTGGTTTTGATATTGTTTAGCAACAGACACCACAAAGCGAAGGTTGGTTTTAGTTAACCGTTCTAATGCGGCCTGGTCGCCCTCGCGTATTTTTTGAGCTAAGATTACTTCTTCTTCGGCAGTGATCAAATCAACTTTACCAATTTCGTGCAGGTATTTGTCGAGGGATTGCGACTCACGATTGGTAATGGATTGCGTTATTTTGAGTTGTCTCATCTATTTAGTTAAACCTCAATTCTGTTTTTTAGAATGGAACGTGCAAAGTTATATTTTTGTTTCTTAAAGTTAAAAAACGCCGTTGCTAAAATGCAATATTTATTGATATTTTAAAAGCAATTTTAAAGTTTATCCAAGCTAAAAGTTTCTTTTATCCTGATGCCTTTTTCGGTTTGCTGCAAAGTACAGCACTCGTTTACCGGGTCGTGTTCCAGATACAATATGTACTCCTTTTCCACTGCTTCGTTCCAGTAAATTTTACGTTCCTCCAGCGTTTTCAGCGGGAACATATCATAGGCCATTACATAGGGTAGAGGCAAGTGCCCTACCGAAGGCAGCAGGTCTGCCATGTATAATATTTGCTTCCCTTTGTAATTTATTAACGGCAGCATCATGGCATCCGTGTGCCCGTAGGCCAGGCGGATACTGATATCGTCGGTAAATTTTGCGCCGTTCAGGGCATCAATAAACCGCAATTGCCCGCTCTCTTGTATTGGTAAAATATTCTCTTTCAGAAAGGACGCTTTCTCCCTGTCGTTAGGGTTTACTGCCCAGTCCCAATGCTGCGGGTTGCTCCAATAGGTCGCATTTTTAAAAGCCGGTTTCAGTAGCTCGCCATCGCGTAAAACCGCGCCGCCCACGTGGTCGAAATGGAGGTGGGTGAGGAACACGTCGGTAATATCGTCTCTATGAAAACCTTTGGCGGCTAATGAGCTATCCATCGTAGCATCGCCGTGCAGATAGTAATGACTAAAGAACTTCTCACTCTGCTTATTGCCGATGCCGGTATCTATCAATATCAGCCGATCGCCGTCTTCTACCAACAGGCAGCGCATAGCCCAAGTACAAAGGTTGTTCTCGTCGGCAGGGTTGGTTTTTTGCCAAATGGATTTTGGCACCACGCCAAACATGGCCCCGCCATCCAATTTAAAAAAGCCAGTATCAATAGTATGGAGATTCATAATTAAAGCGAATTGGGAACACGAATTTCATAAATTGGTGCGAATTGCACGAATTTAATTAAGCCAATTGCAGTAATTAAAACGGTGCCCTGGCTAAAATGGCAATAACTGATATAATTTACGGGGAATAAAATAACTCTTAATACGTGTTAATTTCTTAAAACTGTAATTTCATAAACATTGTTGTAATTCTGAACAAAAGCTCAAAACCGCTATGGAAAATAAGGAAGGCATAAAAGTCGAAAAACAAGATCATCAGCCCGGGATAGAACTGGATAAACAGGTTTTCCTGGTGGTGTTTCTTGCCTTGTATACTTAAATATAATCAGTTATCAATCAATACATTAAAGCCTCAAGTTAATCCTAAACAAAAAACACCAGCTGGTTAGTGCTAATGTTTCTTGTTTGAATAAATAGTGTTGTGCAACCGCTGCTACCGGGAAGGAACGCAATAGATTTAGTTTTGGATACCGGGTGGAGCAGCGCTGGTTTAGCGCTGCTGCTTTATGCTATGTAACTCGGTGCCGAGGATCCTGGTCTCAAATTCGGTGATGGGGTACTTGCTTTCAATTAGTTTGAGCAGCATGTTTACGGCTATTTCGCCCATCTCGAAAGCCTTTTGCCTGATGTAAGATAATTCCGGTTGTAACAGGTCCACAACATCAGAATTGGAGAACCCCAGTACCATTATTTCTTGCGGATCGAACTTTAGCTTCTTTAATGCCCGGATGCAGGATATGCTGATCCTATCACTCGTAATAAATATCGCGTCCGGCTTATCCCTTACGGACAATAACTCATTTACAGCATCCTCCACTTCCTGGTCATCGCTGCCACCTTTAAGGCAGTTCCTGATGAGGTCGGGTCTCAGGGGAATGTCGTTTTCAAGCAATGCTTTTTGGTAGCCGGCGAAGCGTTCGTTGGTAATGGATAACCGGGGCGCGTTGGCCAGTAAAGCGATTTTCTTACAGCCCGACTTAATAAGTGATAACGTAGCTTCGTACGATGCGTTAAAATTATCGGAGGTAACCTTAAAGGTATCTATTTCGGCAATTATCCTGTCGAAAAAAACGATCGGCAAGCCATCTTGGTGAAGCCTTTGCAAAAAGGTATAATCAGCTGTGCCGGATGACATCGAGATCAGCAAACCATCAACAGAACGATTGGCCAAATGATCTACGTTGATGAGTTCCCGTTCGGATGAATCGTGTGTTTGTGTAATGATGGTATGATATCCTTTTTCATACGCAATGGACTCAATACCGGCTATCGCCTGCGAAAAAAAGCTGTTAGCAAGTTCGGGCACAACAATGCCGATGGAATAACTGCGCCTGTTTTTGAGACTCACCGCATTAGGGTTCGATTTGTAATTCACCGACTTGGCATAATCCACCACAATTTTTTTGGTACCCGCGCTAATTTCATATTCATCCCTTAAAGCCCTTGAAACGGTTGAGGGAGAAAGCTTAAGCGCAAGGGCGATATCTTTTATGGTGGCCGGTTTATACATTCCTGACGAAGCTAAACACAATTATATGGATAATAAAATATTCTCTGAGTCATTGTGTTTAACCGGAGGAGGGAAAGTATTAACG
This sequence comes from Mucilaginibacter gilvus, assembly GCF_004054195.1. Classification (GTDB taxonomy): domain Bacteria; phylum Bacteroidota; class Bacteroidia; order Sphingobacteriales; family Sphingobacteriaceae; genus Mucilaginibacter; species Mucilaginibacter gilvus. The sequence continues at coordinate 626,411 of NZ_SBIW01000003.1, forward strand.
ATATGCAGCTAACCTTCGGCAGCCTGAATTCTAATTTTGTATCATTACATTTTTTAACATAAACATATACTTTAACTAATCTGTAGTTCATATTTAATGGCGTGCTTGCGCCCCAAATACCATGAGAAAAATTCTATTCGGCCTAACGGCTATACTGCTTGGGGCAACTGTAAGTTTCGCCCAGGCTCCCGATCCTCATTATCAATTGGTTAACGCGGGGAATTGGGTTAAATCAAAAAATTATTACCTGCTTACTTTGTTCGAACAAGATAAAGCGGCGAATGCCCTGCTCAAAGCCGATCCGCAGCTGGCGCAGCTAACACAGGCCAAGCTTAACGCCTTGCAAACCTCGCTTGTCAACTGTAAAGACGGGCTGTGCCTGCCCGCGCAGCTTAAATTCAGCGATGATGAAATTAACACGGTGAGCGCCCGGCTGTTTGCCCTTTACAAAGATGGCAACGCATTGGGCAGCCTGGTGAAAACACAACTCATCCCATCCGGCACTTATATATTATACAATACCGGCAAACCGGAGGAACTGCTAGTGAAAGCCTGGGAACAGGATGCCGCTGCGGTTAACTACACCATAGCGGTGTACGCCGAAGGGAAGAAACCCAATTACCCTGTTATAGATTCTATCAGTTTTAACACCGCCAACAAGGGCCATTATACTTTAATGTACGATTGCTCCACGGTTGTATCTGCGGAGATTAAAAACACCCGCCTGTTTTTTGAACCAGCGCTGCAAGCGGCCTTAACTTACCTGCAGATAAACGAAAGGCAGGACGCTGCCGGCTACGAGCCAATGGCCACAACGGCCAACAAGGCGGCATTCGAGCGCGTAAAAACCATTAAGTGGGATAAGTTTGCCTATTCGCACATACTGGTGCCTGGTGCAGGCCCCGATAATTTAACCACGCCGCTGAGCGGTGAGGGGATGCTTCGCTGCAGGCTTGCCGCTATGCAATACCGGTTGGGTAAAGCGCCTTTCATCGTAGTTTCGGGCGGGGCGGTGCATCCGTTCAAAACAAAAAATAATGAGGCAGTGGAAATGAAGATCTACCTGCTCAAAACCCTGCACATCCCCGAGAGAGCGATCATTATTGACCCTCACGCACGCCATACCACAACCAATATCCGCAACGATGCCCGGTTGGTGTTCAGATACGGCATTCCGTTTAGTAAACCCGGCTATATTGTAACCGATAAAGCGCAAATGGATTTTATTATGACGATGGCCGGGCGCTGCCAGAAAGAACTCAATTATGTACCTTATAAACTGGGTAAACGCATCTCGGAAACTGAACTGGTGTTTTATCCGCTGATCGAATCCTTACAAATAGATCAGGATGAGCCCCTTGATCCATAGCAACCATGGAAAAGAAATTTATACTCATTGCCGTGCTTTGCGCCATACTTACAGCATTTACCAATGCAGGTATAGATACCACTTTACAACGGCAATAACTATCGACTCCCTGGGTGCCTGCCAGGGTATCTCTTATCAAAACGGGCGCATTTTTTTATATGGCGATAGGGAAGTAGGCATGATACGTGAGTTTAAAATGCTGAACGATAGTTTGATTTACCAGCAGCACGAGATAAAATTAACCTAAAACGGGCAGGACCTGATCAACCACCCAACCGGCATCGTTTACAACGGAACTTCACCTACTTTCATCGGCAACTCTATCCGTTTACAATGTAGACTGGGCAGGGCTGAAAAAAACCGGTACGCTGGATAGCAACCTAATCCACAGCAGATTACGGCAACCACGGTAATAGTTAAGTTTTTCTACTTCCTCACCTGCCCATTACCCTTTACCACCCATTTATAACTTGTTAACTCTTCCAGCCCCATTGGGCCGCGGGCGTGCAGCTTTTGGGTGCTGATGCCAATTTCGGCGCCAAGGCCAAATTGCGCGCCGTCGGTAAACCCGGTAGAAGCGTTTACATAAACCGCGGCCGCATCTACCCGGTTCAGGAAGGTTTCGATATTGGTTTCGTCCTCAGATATAATGGCTTCACTGTGTTTGGAACTGTTAATGGCGATATGCTCCAACGCTTCCTGGAAGGTATCAACCGTTTTTACCGACATCTTCATCGACAGAAATTCTGTACCGAAATGTTCTGGCTGCGCTACATGGAGCAGGTTGGCGGGATAGGTTTCTTTTAAAATGGCGTATGAACGTTTATCTGCAAACACCTCAACACCTTTTTCTGCCAAGGGCTTTGCGATTGTGGGCAGATCAGCTAAGCGCGTGGCGTTAATGATCAAACAATCCAGCGCGTTACAAACGCTTACCCGGCGGGTTTTGGCGTTGTCTACTATGGCCGTAGCTTTTTCCAGGTCGCCGCTTTCATCCAGGTAGGTATGTACAATACCCGCCCCGGTCTCAATCACCGGTACTTTGCTGCTATTGCGCACATGATTTATCAGCGACTGGCTACCTCTCGGTATCAGCACATCAACGTAGCCTACCGCGTTTAAAAGGGCCTCTGTGGCCTCGCGTTCTACAGGCAGGAGGGTAGCAGCATTTACATCTATATGATGAGCTGATAGTACGCCGTGAATTATACCTATAATGGCACGGTTAGAAAAATCGGCATCGCTGCCGCCTTTTAATAGGCTGATGTTGCCGGTTTTAAAACACAGCGCAAATACATCGAACGTAACATTTGGCCTTGCCTCGTAAATTACACCTACCACACCAAGAGGTACGCGTATTTTGGAGATCTGCAGGCCGTTGGGCATGGTTTTATCAGATAGTATGGCTCCGAGCGGACTGGCCAAACCGGCTACACTTTTAATATCGTTGGCAATATCCTGTATCCGCACGGCGGTAAGGGTAAGTCGGTCGTATTTAGGGTCAGCCGGATCCATACGATCCAAATCCTTTTTATTTTCGCGGAGCAGGTGATCGGTTTGTTCAACAGCCGCTTGGGCTACATCAAGCAGAATGGCGTTTATAGCGGCAGGGGCGAGGCTGAGGCTTCGGCCAGCTTTTACCGCGTTTTCAAAATAATATGTGTAATCCATGTTATCCCTGTAAATAAAGATAGTCATAATGCACCAGCGCGCGCTGGTTTTTTTTGCCGGTAAACTCGCGGGCCTTGTCGGCACCGTATTCGGCGAGGCCGAGGCCTATCACTTTGTTATTCTCGTCTACGATTTTAATGATCTCGCCTTTTTTAAAGTCCGACAGCACCTTAATAATGCCCACCGGTAGCAGGCTGGATGCTTTGCTGGAAATTAGTACGGTTTTGGCGCCCTCGTTCACTTGCACCACCCCCGTAGCGGCGGTTTCAGAGTGTGCTATCCATTTCTTTTTGCCCGATGCTTTTTTGGTTGGCACAAAACGAGTGTGTATCACGTTGTTATCCAGCACATCAAGCAAAATATTATCAGTGGTGCCGTTGGCAATGTGGACCGCTATACCCAGCTGGGCCGTTTTTTGCGCGATGGTTGATTTGGTGATCATGCCGCCGCGGCCAAACTGCGAACGGCTGGTACTTACAAAGGACGAAAAATCGATACCGTCGCCTTTCACCTCCTCAATAACCGCCGAGCCGGGTAGTTTTGGGTCCCCATCATATATGCCGTTTACGTTAGTCAGCACTATTAAGGCCTGCGCGTTCAGCATGGAGGCGATAAGCCCGGCCAGTTCGTCGTTATCGGTAAACATCAGTTCGGTTACCGATACCACGTCGTTCTCGTTTATAACGGGTATTACCTGGTGCTGCAGCAAAATCTCCAGGCAGTTGCGCATGTTTAAGTAGTGCAGCCTGTCGCGGAAATCTTCTTTGGTAACCAAAACCTGTGAGCAGAGGATCTTAAATTTTTCGAACAAATTAGAGTACGTATTGATGAGCTTCACCTGCCCGATGGAGGCCAGTAACTGGCGTGTGGCAACGGCGTCGTATTTATCGGTAACGTTGATGAGGCTACGCCCGGAAGCGACTGCGCCCGAAGAAACCAAAATTACTTCGGTACCATGTTTTTTGATGGCGGCTATCTGGTCAACCAGATGGGCTATCCGTTCGGTATCCGGCAAGCCGTTTGGGCCGGTAATTACGTTGGAACCTATCTTGATAATAACACGCCGGTAATTGAATGACATTAATGTAGATTAAATTAGTCGTCAATAATAGGGAATTATGAGGGAAATACGATATTTATGTTCAGGTTTTAAGAGGGAAAGGTATCATGCGGACGGGTTAACTTCGTCATCTATCTTTAAAGCCTTCCATATTTGCCTAGATACGGAGGCTTTTTCGGCAACAAGTTTTGCTTTGGCATCCGCGGCGTCGGCAATCAGCAAATTATCTTTGTAGTAATAGTACTCATAATAATAACCCCAAAAACGCATAAACTGTTCGTCGTCCGTTTGTAGAAGCCTGGCATGTTTAATATCGATATTCTTTGCGGAGCTGTCTGCCGTATATTGTGCCATCATCGCCAGCATTGCTTCTTCTATTGCACCAGCTTTGCCTTTGCTTATTAAGCGCTGATAACGTGCCCGGTCGGTAAAAAAGATCCCCGTTTTTGTGGGTAGCGTGGTTGCCAATACCAGCGCTAAAGAGCATGCGCCTGCTGCTATCCAAAAAGCACTTGCCAAATCCGGTTCACAATAAATTCCGATTAAAATTCCCGTTACACCGAAAAAAAGAGAAGCCAACGGGCCGGCAATTACTAAACGCGCAAATTTTTTGCGGTTTTCTGCACTTTGCTGTACCGGCATTGTTGCCGCCACGCCGCCCATCATCCCCAGGTCTTTATTTAAATAAACCTTAATGCGGCCGTTTTCGCGTTTGATGCCCAACAGGCCAACTATAAATAACTCGAAGCGGAAACCCTGTGCCAACCCGGTTAACAGGTGCCCAAGTTCGTGTATAGCTATGGCAATAAATAAGGCCACTATGGTTATTCCCCCAACTAACAATCCGTTCGGCTTTTCGCCTTTCGGGAACAGGGCAAAGCCCAACGCGGAAGCATCGGCAGTAAGTAAAAGTAAAAAGGCAACTACGAGGAAAGGTTTAAGCCGGGTAAGTTTCATCTGCCTATTGGATTTTAAATACCATATTTAGTTACGGCAAGAGTAATATTTTGTGAGAGGGACACCAACCGTAAAGGGCAGTGGCTTACCGAAATAAAGAATTTTAGGCGTAAATATTATTTTTTAGCATAAATATTTGGATGCTAAAAAAGATTTAATAATTTTGTCTATATATTCTATAGACAATGTATTATTTAGTTACATCATCATCGGTCCATACCTTACGAATGCAGTGCCCAACTGTATGCTGTTGTTGTTAATTAGTTGACACGCAACCTATCACAATCCATTTTTGATTTCTTTCAACCTAATTACATGAAAATTTATACAAATTTTATAAAACTTACTGTGCTGTTTTTACTGCTCGTCCCGACGGTGGGGCTGGCCCAGTTAAACGGTAGTTACATTTTAAGCGGTAAAGTAAACGACGATCACGGCTTGCCGCTGGTAGGTACAACAGTTACCATTAAAGGCACTACAAACGCCGCCATAACAGACACAACCGGTAAATTCAGTTTAACCACCAGCAGCAAATTGCCGTTTACTTTGGTGTTTACAGCCGTTGGGTATCAGCCTCAGGAATTTTACATTAAGAATGCCAACAGCGCGGTGAATATACAGCTTACCTCGCAGTCGCTATTAATAAACGAGGTAGTGGTTACCGCATCCCGAAGGGAAGAAAAACTGCTGCGTTCGCCGGTGGCCATTGAAAAGCTGAGCATTAACGCGCTTAAACAATCGCCGGGCCCAAGCTTTTACGATGCATTGGAGAATGTAAAAGGCGTGCAGATGACCACCACCAGTATTACGCTAAAAGTGCCAAACACCCGTGGATTTAACAGCCCCAATAACTTTAGGTTTATGCAACTGGCGGACGGGGTAGATATGCAATCGGCCACGCTGGGCGTACCGCTTGGTAATGCCATTGGCCCAACCGAACTGGATATAGCCAGTATAGAGATCACCCCCGGCGCTGCCGCGGCTTTATACGGTACCAACGCCATCAATGGCTTATCAAACTTGTTCACCAAAGATGCCTTTAAATACCAGGGTTTAAGTTTTTATCACCGCAGCGGTATTAACCACGTGGGCGATAACCTTGGCTCGAGCGCATTGACCGAAGATGCATTCAGGTTTGCAAAAGCATTTAATAATAAATTCGCGTTTAAAGTAAACGCGAGCTATTTAAAAGGGACGGACTGGCAATCGAACAGCCGCCTGGATCAAAACCCTACCAACCTGAAAACGGCTAACCCCGCTTACCCGGAATTAACCGGAACAAGCAACGCCGCTTATGATGGCTGGAACAAATATGGCGATGATGCGCTTGCAGGGAGTAACACCGTATCTATAAAAGGTATTGTTGTTGATGGCGTTGCCCGCCCCAACCTAACGGTTGCCCGTACAGGTTATAACGAAGTTGACCTGGTAAACCCGAATGTAACCAACCTGAAACTGGATGGTACGCTGGCCTATAAGTTAACCCCTAACACTACCTTATCATATACTTACCGTTACGGCAGGATGGATGGTGTTTTTCAGCGTGGTAACAAGATTTCTTTGAACGGCGCTACCGTGCAAAACCACAAAGTGGAATTGAAAGGCAAGGATTTCCTGGTGCGTGCTTATGAATCGATAGAAAATACAGGCAACTCCTTCAACGTGAAACCACTTGCAGATAATCTGGATTTAAAGCACGCAGCCAATTCTGTATGGGGAACTACGTTTAAAAGTGCACTTACTACCTATGCAAATGCTAACGGCGGACTAAAATCAACCAACCTTGCTGCCGCTGAAGCATTTGCCCGCGCCGCAGCTGATAAAGGCAGGGTAGAACCCGGCACGCCGGAATTTGATGCTTTGCGTAAAACCATTATCGGTATCAATAACTGGGATTTTAAATCGAACCTGATCCCTAATGCCCCGGCTACCGGTGGCGCGGCTTTGGTTCAAAAGAGCCATCTGTTTAACGGTGAGGCCCAGTGGGACCTAACCAGCAAAGTTAAATTTGTAGACCTGCTGGTTGGTGGTGATGTGCGTGTGTACCAGATCATCCCGGATGGTAATAACTTTGTGGATTTCAGCCGCAGTATAGCTGATCGTAACACACCTTTAGCTGATGGCAGCTTTGGCGAAAACGTTATCTACAAAAAATACGGCGCGTTCACACAGGTTACCAAGACCTTTTTCGAAGAGAAGTTGAAATTATTCGGCTCGGTACGCTGGGATTATAACCCGTATTTCGACCCAAAATTCACACCTCGTTTGGCAGCTGTTTACTCGCCTAATCAAAATCATAATTTCAGGTTCACCTTCCAGAACGGTTACCGCTTCCCTTCGTTGTTCGAGTCCTTATCCTACGTAAACAATGGCCGCGTGAAACGTGTAGGCAGTTTGCCTTTCATCAACGAAGGCTTGGGTTACCTGGAGAACAGCTATACACAGCAGTCTGTAACGGCGTTTAACAATGCTGTTAAAGCAGCCTCTACCACTGGTTCGGATGCAGCCGCGTTAGCTAACCGCAACCTGCTGCAGGTCGCCGATCTTCCGAAAGCACGCCCGGAGCAGATCACTTCGTTCGAGTTAGGTTATAAAGGCATCTTTGTTAATAACAAGGTATTCCTTGATGTAGATGCTTATGCCAACCGCTACAATGGCTTTTTAGGCCAGGTGCAAGTGTTTGTGCCGAATAGTACCACAGTGGGCTCAGATGCGGCGGTGTTAGCCATGCTTGATGTCAACCGCGACCCTACAACCGCTACTGCCACCAACGCCGCAAGTAATGGACAAAGCCGCTACCGTGTTTATACCAATGCCAAAAATATCTACAACAACTACGGTTCCTCTTTAGGGTTGACATATAATTTCTACAAGCGCTACACCGTATCGGGTAACGCCAGCTTCAACAAGCTGAAGACGCAGGAAACCTCAGATATTTTCGTAACCGGTTTTAACACGCCAAAATGGTCGGGTAACTTCTCTTTCGGTAACCGCGAGGTGGTGAAGAATGTAGGTTTCAATATCGTTTACAAATGGCAGCAGGCATTCCTGTGGGAGAGCCCGCTGGTAACCGGTAACGTACCGTCTATCCACACGTTTGATGCCCAGGTTACGTTACGCATTCCAGAATACTATGCTACGTTCAAGATCGGTGCAACCGATATTTTTAACAAGCGCTATATCCAATACGCAGGTGGCCCAACTATCGGCGGCATTTATTATGCTTCGGTTACGCTGGATGGTTTGCTGAGCGGAAGTGGAAAGTAGCCCATAGACCATGGTAGATAGTCCATGGATCGAAAGATTTTTATTTAGGTTTAATTTAGTTTTAAAAAGCGGGCAAGCGAGTTGCCCTCTTTTTTTTTGTTTGCGATGCGATTAATCCCAGCTATCGCCTTTGCTTTCCACCTTTGGTTGAGGAATTTCCTTCAGTTTAATTATCGATCCGTTTTGATGGTCTATCTTCATCTCATAAGTACCATCGTCACCGGCCCCGGCCATCACCGTCCCCAAAACACCAAACATGGCACCTGCAACAATTACACCGGCGGTATTGGCTGGTGTTTTGGCCATGCCCGTAAAGATAAATTCGTCCTTCACCTTTGTAAGCGGGTAAAAACCGTACGATGTGCAGATATACGGCTCCCTTTGTAAACAACCGCGTAAGTTTTTTTCAACTTAACATCCCTTAGTTTGCCTTTTTCGTCGGGCGATTTTACGTTTCCTTCAAAAAGATAATCATTTACTACCCTTATTTCTTTATCCGGCACCTGATCTTTAAAAGATCGGTAAGTTAGGTACAACCCATCGGCATAAGCACCGGTATTGTATACTTTAATGGCACGCTTTTCTACGCTATCGATATGTGTAACGTCGTTATAAGTATAAACCAAAGCATCAGTTCGGGGCGCAATAATAAGGCTCGATTTGATGAACGCGGTTAGTTGCTGGCTCCCCGCACGCAATATTTTGTTGGTAACATCTAAAGAAGAACGTAAATGGATAAGGGTGTCTATAGAATTTATCTTTTGATATGCAGCGCCATTCCTCGTATACATTTCGGCTTTTATAGCACAGTAACCGTTTTCGCCAAACGCTCCGGTTATTTCCAAAAAATTGAATTGCCTTACCTGGAGCAGTAACTCGCCATTGTTTGCAGTAGAATCAACCAGAGAACCCAGTATTAGCTTAACTTCTGCCAGAAACGGATCTTGAGAAATTACTTTTCCGTTCCTGTTAAAAGCTCCCGTTTGCACAATTCCAAAACTGCTGGTATCTGCACGTGTATCTGCAAGGATTATAGAATTATATAAACTGTGGCTTATTTTAGCCTCAGATAGCGTAAACTCAAAATTAACGTTCTTTTGCGCATAGGCGTTCGCACAAAAAAGTACAAGGAGGATTGGTGAAATAGTCTTTTTATACATTGTGATAGAGTTCAGTCCAGCCAAAGTTAAAATGTTCAGATTAAAATAAACCATTTTAAACAACAAACCCCGTACGAGTTGCACCTCGCACAGGGTTTTTCTGCTCACTATAACAGAATATAATTGGTAATTATATCTAATCTACGGCCTGCCTTAGTATCAGTGCGCCTACGGTAACATTGGTGCGGCTATCAATAATGATAGCGCCCCCGTTGGCTTTGTTGAGCTGGTAAGGGTCAAAGGCTAATGGCTCGGCGGTTTTAATAACAATACGGCCGATATCATTCAGTTTAAAATCCTCGGCGTGATCTTTCTCGAGGGTGTTGATGTTCACTTTATAAAGTACCTCGCTTATCTTACAGCGGATGGTTTTGGTGTTGTGCTGCACCAAATAGGTGAGGGTAGTATCCAGCGGGCGGGTATCCATCCAGCACAGATCAGCCTCTATGAGGTTTGATAACTGCGGCTGCCCGGCGCTGTTTACAATGATATCGCCACGGCTGATATCGATATTATCCGTTAGATGTACCGTTACCGACATGCCTGCTATCGCCTCCTCTGGTGTTTTGTCGTAAAATTCAATTTTGGATATGGTCGAGCTAAATCCGGATGGTAATACAGTAACCTTGTCATTTACCTTGAACGAACCGCTGGAAACACGACCGGCGTAACCGCGGTAATCATGCAGTTCATCGGTTTGCGGTCGTACCACCCATTGTACCGGTAGGCGGGCGTGGGCAGAGGTATCGTCTATCTCCAGTTCTACATTTTCTAAATGGGTAAGCAAACTGTCGCCGGTATACCAGCTTATTTTTGCCGATGGGTAAACAATGTTATCGCCCTTTAAAGCGCTCACCGGGATGTAGGTAACATTTTTTAACCCAACTTTTCCGGCTAATACTTTATAATCGGCCACAATGCTGTTGAACACATCTTCGCTGTAATCCACCATATCCATCTTGTTTACTGCAACCACTACCTGCTGGATCTGCAGCAGCGATACCAGGAATGAGTGACGAGTAGTTTGCTCGATAACGCCTTTACGGGCGTCTATCAGAATAATGGCCAGGCCCGCGTTGCTTGCACCGGTAACCATGTTGCGGGTGTATTGGATGTGCCCCGGTGCATCGGCAATGATAAATTTGCGTTTGTCGGTCTCAAAGTATTTGTATGCAACATCAATAGTAATGCCCTGCTCGCGCTCGGCTTTAAGGCCGTCGGTAAGGATGGCAAGGTCTATGCTGCCGTCGTCGTTTTTACGGTTGGACGCGTGGAGGGCTTCCAGCTGGTCTACCAATATGGCTTCGCTATCGTACAACAGGCGGCCTATCAATGTGCTTTTGCCATCGTCTACACTGCCTGCGGTTATAAATTTTAGTATATCCATTTTTTCAATTTCGGATGTCGAATTTTCAATTTCGAATTTAATTTCCCTCTTGAAAGAGGTTAGGGGTGTGTTTCTTTGTTCTTAGCTTTGCTAACACACCCCTGGGATGTTAGTGCTTTTTGTTCTGTTGTGCTGCCCCTCTCGAGCGCGGAACTGTGGTTCTGCTCTTGTAAGCTGGCGGTGGGGACACCGCCAGTAGGGAGGAGCCCCCTGAGGCGGTGTCCCCACCGCCGACTGCTAACCCTTAAAAGTACCCGCCTTTTTTCCTGTCTTCCATGGCGGCTTCGCTTACTTTGTCGTCCATGCGGGCGCCGCGTTCGCTTATTTTGGATGATGCTATCTCGTGGATAATATCGTCTATCTCGAAAGCGTAGGATTCAACAGCCGCGGTACAGGTCATGTCGCCAACGGTGCGGAAGCGTACGTTCTTGCTCTCTATTTTGTCGTCGGCATCCATGTTTAAAAACGGTGACGCCGCCATTAGCTGCCCGTTACGGGTGATACAATCGCGCTGGTGCGCAAAGTATATGGTTGGCAAAGGGATGTTTTCGCGGCGGATGTAGTTCCACACGTCCAATTCCGTCCAGTTGCTTATCGGGAACACGCGTACGTTCTCTCCTTTGTGGATCTTACCGTTGTAGATGTTCCAAAGCTCGGGGCGCTGGCGTTTAGGGTCCCACTGGCCAAACTCATCACGAACCGAAAAGATGCGTTCCTTGGCGCGGGCCTTTTCTTCATCGCGGCGGGCACCACCAATACAAGCATCGAACTTGTGCTTGGCTATGGTATCCAATAAAGTTACCGTCTGCAAAGCGTTACGACTGGCGTTCTTGCCTTTTTGCTCAATCACTTTACCCTCATTAATACTATCCTGTACATGGCCTATGATCAGCTTTTCGCCAATACGGGCAACCATTTCATCACGGTAGGTAATGGTTTCTTCAAAATTGTGCCCGGTATCTATGTGTACCAGCGGGAAAGGGAACTTGCCCGGTCGAAAGGCCTTCATGGCCAAATGCACCAGGGTAATAGAATCCTTACCGCCCGAAAACAACAGCGCGGGTTTTTCAAACTGCCCGGCTACTTCGCGCAAAATATAAATGGCCTCTGCCTCCAACTCGTCCAGGTAATCTAACCGGTATTTACTCATTCCTTTAAATCATTTAGTTCAACTGCATGTAATCCGCATTCTTTTTTGCTTTGGTCTTCCCACCACCAACGCCCGGCCCTAAAATCTTCGCCGGGTTGTACCGCGCGGGTACAAGGTGCGCAGCCAATGCTGGGGAAACCCCTGTCGTGCAGTGTATTGTACGGTATATTGTATTGTTTGATGTATGCTTTTACGTCGTCCAATGTCCAGCCGAAAATAGGGTGGTACTTGAACAGATTGTTGCCGCCATCCCATTCCACGTTGCTCATGTCTTCGCGGTTGGCAGATTGATCGGCACGGATGCCTGTTACCCATAGTTTGTTGCCCGCTACGGCGCGATGAAGCGGCTCTATCTTACGGATGCCGCAGCATTGCTTACGGTTCTCTACCGATTCGTAGAAGCTGTTGGGGCCTTTGGCGTTCACCATAGCCTCCAAAGCGGTATGCTCGGGGTAATAGGCGTGGATAGGTTTGCCATAGATCTCCATGGTGCGGTTCCAAACGTAATACGTTTCGGGGAACAGCCTGCCGGTTTCCAGTGTGAAAACTTTGATGGGGATATTATTGGCGAAGATCATGTGCGTGATCACCTGGTCTTCCCAACCAAAGCTGGTAGAGAACACGATCTCGCCCGGAAACTCCGCTGCCAAAGCCTGCAAGGACGCGACAGTATCTTTGCCGTTGATTATTTGCGATATGTAAGAAGTATCGGCCACTATATTAATTTGAGTACGAAGTTAATAATGCTGCGCAAGCTGATGAGGATAACGATAACCGATACCGAGAACATGATGGCTTTTGCAGATATTTTATTAGAGATACGGGCGGCTATGGGCGATGCCAAAGCACTGCCGATAACCAAGCCTGCTACGGCTTCCCAATGCTTGCCATTAAGCATGGTAATAAAGGTTAGCGAGCTGGTAAGCGCGATAAAGAAGCGGGATAATTTTACCGTGCCTAAAGAGAAGCGCGGATGTCGGCCGCCGGCTATCAGGGTTGATAATACGATAGAACCCCAGCCACCACCTCCAACGGCATCTATGAAGCCACCGCCAAGGCCTAAAAGGCTGATGTTTTTTATTTTGCCTGAAGTTCGTTTACGGTTAAGATCGATGGCTTTTTTTAAGATTACAAAGCCCAATATCAGTGTGTATAATGATACAAGCGGTTTGGTGTATTGCGAGTAATGTTCTAAAGATGATAATAGGTATGCACCAGTTACCGCCCCAATTATACCCGGGACAAGCAACAGCTTAAACAATTTCCAGTTAACGTTCCCCATACGGTAGTGCATCCAGCCGGCAATGCCGTTGCTCATAATTTCCGATAAATGTACACCCATACTTGCCGAAGCAGGAGGGATGCCCATAGAAAGTGAGAAGGTAGTAGAGGTAACTCCGTATGACATGCCGATGGCCCCGTCGATCATCGCGAAAATGAAACCCGCACCTAAAAAGTAATAGAAAAGGGGGTTGATGTTTGCGACGAAGGCCTGGAAACCAGGTTCCTTCGACCATAGCGCTGTAATGGTGATAACAAGGAAGGCCACAAACGTGCCCCAAACTACCAGTTTTAAATTATTGTTGCTTGGCGGTTTTTCTCCACCTATTAAAACGGCGGTAACCCTGTTCAGTTCCTGAACTTTATAAGCAAAATCGCCGGAAAGGCTGTTTCTGATCTCGCTCATTTGCTGTAACGTGGTATCCAGTTCGGCGGGTAGTGCTTCGTTTAACACCTCTTTAAGGCGTTTAGCCACGGTTGGCGATTTGCCATTTGTAGAGATACCTATCTTCAGGTCGCCTTTTTGCACGATAGAACCCAGGTAAAAATCGCAAAGCTCCGGTTTATCTGCAACGTTAACCAGCAGTTTACGGTCATGTGCCGATTGGCGGATGTACCTGTTCAATTCGGCGTCATCTGTTGCTGCCATAGCCAGGTCGGCGCCGTCCAGGTCGGTATCGGCAAATGCTTTTTTTATGATAGTAAGCTTTGGCGTATTGGCGGCCAGCGCTTCTATTTGCGGCAGAAAGGTTTTAGAAATAACGGTTATAGCGGCACCTGGGCTATTTTGCAGCATGGCCGTAAGCTTTTCCAAGCCAACATTGCCACCGCCAACAAGCACCGTATGCAGGTTCTCCAGCTTCAAAAATACAGGGAACAATTGGTTGCCCTGTGGTTTTGGTGGAGGGATCTCCGTTAAATTTTTATTCCTGGGCAACAATGTCATAAAACTCTCTGATGGGCTGAAACTTTGGATGTAAAGATACTACCTCGCCAAATACAATTAATGCCGGCGAAGTAATTCCGTTCTCTTTGGCAACCTCGGCAATGGTACTTGCCACGCCAACTACCACTTTTTCGTCTTTTGTGCTGCCACTTTGTATTACGGCAACAGGCAGGTTGCGTTTGCCTTCGGCAATAAATATTTCTGCAATTTCGGCCAGTTTGTGGATCCCCATCAGCACTACAACCGTAGCATTGGTTTTGGCGGCTTCGTACAAGTCGGCAGAAACTTTACCATCGCTTGTGGTGCCGGTAACTACCCAAAAGCTTTCGCTCAATCCACGGTGGGTAACCGGGATGCCTTGTAGGCCAGGTACGCCGATAGAACTGGAAATACCCGGGATAACCTGTGCAGGGATGCTGTAATCTGCAGCATGGTCTAATTCCTCATAACCACGACCGAAAACAAACGGATCGCCGCCTTTTAAACGTACCACATGGCCATAGTTCAAGGCGTAATCTATCATCAATTTGTTGATGTTCTCCTGCGAGAAAGAATGATCGCCGCTGCGTTTGCCCACGTATACTTTGGTGGCATGTTCTGGGGCAAATTCCAATAATTCTTCGTTCACCAAAGCATCGTACAAAACCACATCCGCGGTTTGCAGGGCTTTGATGCCTTTTATAGTAATGAGTTCGGCATCGCCCGGGCCTGCGCCAACAAGTGTAATGCGCGGCTCTTTTAGGGTTTTTTTTGTTTGAGTTTGTATCATGATTGTAACACTGCCTCTCTTTTGTCTTTAACCGTTTGCAAAAATGCGGTGGCCTGCTCTTTATAGGCCGTTGCGAATGCTTCCGATGGTTCGTTTTTATTTATTTGCAGCACCAGTTCGCCAAAAGTACCATCGAAGGTAATTTCGCCGGTTGCTACGTAGCTGTTATCAAATTCTTTGATGATGCCGGATTGGGTGCTGCTGTTTACACCTTTATCAAGCAATAAAGCCTTAGCCGCGCTAATCATTGTGTTGTAGGAGTGATATATTGCATCGCTCCACAGGCCTTTGGCGTAAGCACCGTTTGCCCAGCCCAGTTTTTCGTCACTTTCGAATAGCAAGGTGGCAACCAGGTCTATAATTACACCGGCGCACTCACCCACGCCAATGGCGCTTACGTAAGTTTCCTGGTGGCCCCAGTCCACAAATTCATCGTCTGTAAGGGTGGTGAGGTCAGCAAGGGGTTTTAGCAGGCGGTAGAAGTAGTCTTTACCCTGCCTGTCGTAGTAGGCGTGGTAGGTTTCGTTTTCTTCTGCCAGTGTTTTGTAATCGTCCAGCACGGCACGTAAAGCATGTGTAGCACGTTTGGATGGTACCTTTATTACCCTATCGGCAGCGCGGCCTACGCCGTTGCCTACGGTACCACCGCCCAGCATTACCTGCACCGATGGCAGTACCCTGGCACCCGCTTTTAGCGAACTGCCGTGGAAGCCAATGTGTGCCAAACCATGCTGGCCGCAGCTGTTCATACAGCCGCTTATTTTTATCTTGATCTCTTTGTTGTAAATAAAATCTTCGTATTCGTTATAAATAAGATCTTCCAGCACCTTGGCCATGGTCATGCTATTGCTGATACCGAGGTTACAGGTATCAGTGCCGGGGCAGGTGGTAACATCTGCAATACTGTCAAAACCGGGTGTTGCAAAGTCTAAAGCGTTTAAACCTTCGTATAAGGCAGGCAGCGCTTCCTTACGGATGAATTTTAATAGTAAACCCTGGTTTTGCGTAATGCGGATCTCATCGCCAACATAAGGGCGAATGGCTGCAACCAATTTACGCGCCACATCGGTAGGGATATCGCCCACAGGTACTTTGATGAATACGCCAAAGAAACCGGCTTGCTTTTGTTCGAAAACGTTGGTAGCCAGCCATTGTTCGTAACGGAATGGGTTGGTAATTTCTATCGACCGGTACTCTGTAGCCTCTGGCAAAGCAGGTGTAGGAACCGTATCGCGATTGATAGGGTAGGTTTTTACTTTGATAGCGGTGCGCTCTTCCTGAGCCAGGCGCAACACTTCTTCTAAACCTATCTTTTGTATCAAATATTTTAAGCGGGCCTTGTTGCGGTTATTGCGCTCGCCGTAACGGTCGAACACGCGGATGATCGCTTCGGTGTAAGGTATCAGCTGATCTTCCGGCAGGAAATCTTCAACAGCACTTGCCAGTAAAGGCTGTGCGCCAAGGCCACCACCTAACATTACCTTAAAACCACGTTCTCCGTTTTCTTTCAGTTTTGGGATAAAGCCCAGATCGTGAATGTAAGAGAAAGCGGTATCCTCATCACTTGAGGAGAAGGAGATTTTAAACTTGCGGCCCATTTCCTGGCAGATAGGGTTCCTTAAAAAGTACTCGAAAGTCGCCTGCGCATAGGGTGATACGTCAAAAGGCTCCTTAGGATCGATGCCCGATGTGGGGGATGACGTCACATTCCTTACGGTGTTGCCGCATGCTTCGCGAAGGGTGATATCGTCACGCTCCAGTTCGGCCCAAAGTTGCGGAGTACGATCGAGGCTAACGTAATGGATCTGGATGTCCTGGCGGGTGGTGAGGTGCAGGTTGCTGCTTCCATACTCGTCAGATATATCGGCTATTTTTAATAATTGTTTAAAAGTAACCTTACCAAAGGGGAGTTTAATGCGCACCATTTGCACGCCGGGCTGCCTTTGGCCGTAAACGCCACGTGCTAAACGCAGGCTGCGGAACTTTTCATCATGTATCTTGCCCTCACGGAACGCACGGATCTTCCTTTCCAGGTCGATAATATCCTGCTCCACTATGGGGTTCTCCAGTTCGGTCCTGAAGCTCTGCATATTCGTATTTAATTTAGTTTGTTATAAAAAAGCCCCTTCGCTGTGGCTGAAGAGGCATATATTTTCAAATTTACATACTTACAACCACGGTTTATCGCTTTGCATACAGCAATACATCAGGTTGGCGTGATATGTGAAATTTGTTGTCATTTATTATTATGTCCCAAATATATACATAGTATAGGGGATTAGTAGAATTTATTTGAAAAAAATATAGATTGGATTTTTGGGATGATGAAATGGCTGGAGTTAGTGAAAGGACACGAAGGGTATATCTATGGTTTTTAACCGCGATATAACGGATTATTTATTAGCAAGGAGTTTACGCTTAATGTACCTGTTTGCCGGTACTTCGATATAACGGTTAATAAGCGTGGCGAGGATAATGATAACCGGCAGCGTAACCAGGAAGATGGACACCCATGTGTTTAACCGAAGCTGTTTAAAATTGATTAGAAGGGGAATTAATATGGAGTAGCCTAATAAATTATGAATAACATACAAGCTATAGGATATTTTACCAAGAAAGAGGGTTATCGGGTTGACAATGAACTTTAGAAGATCCTTACTGTACAGTACAAATATACCGAAGTATATTGCGAGTATTAACAGGTATTGGGCCTGGCTAAAATAATACACCTTGTTGGTATCGTAGTAGAAAAGCCCCTGGGTTACAAAACAAGCCGCAAGCAGTGTATACTGTGTATAGTTTTTTTGCCCGAATTTTATCTGGTAAAACGTTATGCCTGCAATAAAAAGGGGGAAATACACCAACAGGGGGCAATAGTGCAGCAACGCTTTAAAAACATCTAAGTATAAGGGCTTGATAATTAACAAACTTAACAGGCAACTTGCTATAACGACAAAGCCAATAAGCGTTATTTTTTTTAACCCCCCGGCAATGTATATCAATAGAATAAAAAGATAAAATAAGAGTTCGTAGATAAGCGTCCAATACACATTATCAATATCCTTTACATTAAAGTAATACTGAAGCATAGTTAAGTTTATGGCGTAGTCTTTAAAGCCCGGGAAAGTTAACGGTTGCCGGGTAGCCATGTGCCATGCCGTAAAAACACCAGCTGTAATAGTAACACATACCCAGTAGGCGGGGTAAATTCTTGCGAAACGGGATATTAAGAAACTTTTAGCCGTTTTCGACTTTTGAATAGTAAGGAAGATGACAAAACCGCTGATCAAAAAAAACAAGTCAACGCCGGTGCAACCGAACGTAAAAATATTTTGAAGCGGAGGCTTACCGGCAGTGTAGTGGAACAGCACCACGCTAATTGCGGCAATACCTCGTAACGAATCTAATTCGAGCAGCCGCTCTTTTGAATGCATGCCCAAAGATAGAAATTTGGGACACAAAAAAGCACCACCTTTAGGAAGTGCTTTCAATATCTCACGCAAAAAATCTTACGTCGTGTAGCCAAGTATCTTTAATACCTGCTTACTGTTTTGTTCCTCACCAAACACCTCAAAATTGAACGTTTCATCCCTGTTTCTGCGGATAATAACATGCTTAGGCGATGGTAACAAACAATGATGAATACCGCCATAGCCGCTCAATACTTCCTGGTAAGCGCCGGTGTTGAAGAAACCGAGGTATTGTACCTTACGGGTTTTCGGCATAAATACGCTGTTCATGTGGGCTTCCTGGTTGTAGTAATCCTGCCCGTCGCAGGTGATACCGCCAAGATTTACACGCTCGTATTCGTTGTCCCAGTTGTTTACCGGTAGTAGTATATATTTCTGATTTAAGGCCCAAACATCCGGTAGGTTGGTGATAAAACTGCCATCCAGCATCAGCCAGCGCTCGCGGTCGTTTTGTTGCTTGCGGCCCAGTACTTTATATAATATACCCGAAGCCTCGGCCACGGTGTATTTGCCAAATTCAGTAATGATATCCGGCTCCATGGTATCGTGCTCAGCACAAATTTCTTTAATACGGCTCACGATCTCGTTGATCATGTACTCGTAATCAAAATCGAACACCAATGAATCTTTAAAAGGCATCCCACCGCCAATATCCAATGTATCTAAAGCAGGGTTTACCTTTTTAAATTTGCAGTAAAGCGTAACATATTTCTCCAGCTCGTTCCAGTAATACGGTGTATCTGAAATACCCGAGTTGATGAAGAAATGCAGCAGCTTAACCTGGAAATTCGGGTTGTCCTCTATCTTGTTGTGATAAAAATCTATCACATCCTCCATACGAACGCCTAAACGCGAGGTATAGAATTGAGAATCCGGCTGCTCTTCTGCCGCTATACGGACGCCGAGATTACATGGGGTTTCCATTTCTATCTCATCATCGTACAGGTTAAATTCCTCTTTATTATCCAGCACGGGGATGATGTTGGTAAACCCGTCGTGCAGCATATCAATAATATACTGCTTGTACTGGAAGGTTTTAAAACCGTTGCAAATAACCGTAACGTCCTTATTCAGAGCACCTTTCTTCTCCAGTGCATCAATCATCGGCATATCAAAGGCCGATGAAGTTTCCAGGTGGATCTCGTTCTTTAAAGCTTCTTCCACAATATGCCTAAAGTGCGAGCTTTTAGTGCAATAGCAATATTTATAGCTGCCGCGATAGTTGTTTTTGATGATGGCCTGTTGGAATAACAGTTTTGCCTGTTGTATCTTTTTGGTGATCATGGGCAGATAAGTAAAGCGTAGGGGGGTGCCATACGTTTCAATCATCTCCATTAAATTAAGGTCCTGAAAGTAAAGTTCATCGTCGATGATCTCGAAACCATCCTGCGGGAACCCAACGCTTAAGTCAAGAAATTCCTGGTAACTCTGCATTTATTAAAATTTTGGCAAAAATGTAATTTTAAAACGGATTTTTGGCAAAAATGTTGGGCTAATTTATAGGCTCATTGTAATTTGTTTGCGAGAGTTTACCGAAGTGCTTTTTCGACCAATACCGCTATTTTTTTGAAAAACAGTATCCGGCTTTTCCAGTATCATCCGCTCATTTGCAGAAAAAAACGAAAAAGCGGCGATTTTACCTCCCAAAATTTGCTAAAATTTGTGCTTTTAAGGGCAAAAAATGGCAAAAAAAGGTCTTTTTACATCCCTTTTTACGACCTCTTTTTTGATCATTCGTTTCGCCGTAATTATTGGCGACGAGCCCATCGGACACTGGTTGCCTCTCTTTTATTTCTTTTTCTTTTGCAAGCCATCTTGCCTGATTTTGTTGGCCTCGTTTTTCAGCGCGTTATCGTCATTTACCTGGAGCTCGTTGCTTATTTGCTTAGTGGGTTTTACCCGTCGCTGCTTTTACTGAACCACGTGCCAGGCTTCATGTGACAAATGTTTTTCCTGGCCTTCGGCAATGTGAGTCTCCGCGCCATGTGCATAGGCTTCTGCCTATAGATTAGAGGGCCTGGCCGAATTGTAATGTACTTTCACTTTATCCATGCTGATGCCCGAGAGTTGTTCTATGCCTGCCTTGAGCCCATCGGGCAGGGCTGAGTTATTGATTTTTTTTAGGGGCATAGCGTGAAGATACACATTTTATAAAGCACAGGGCTCTTTGCTTTTAACAAGGGCCCTGCGCCATAACGGGTATTTAATTATAAACCGAAACTGTGAGTTACACGTAAACCCAGGGTGCCATAATGGGCGTTCCCACCTGAATAGTTTTCATATCTAATGCCAAAGTCCCAGTTTTTTGTGGCATAGCCAATGCCCGGTGCCAAAATGAGTTTGGTGTTACGCCCTGTTTCAATGCCGGTGTTCCGGCTTATACCATCGTTAATTTGGAAACCGGCACCAACCTCTACCCCTATATAGATATTTTTGGTGATGAAGGCCTTTAACCCCAGTTTTACGGGTATCATGTCCTGGTGTTCTGTCTCAAATGGGGCGTTCAATCCTGTATTGGTATACGTTTTTGAGAAGAAACGGTAATAACCCGATGTAAAAGTTACGGCTAATTTGTTTGTAAGGCCATATTGCAGCTGCGGCGTGATCCCCAACCCGAAATTGGAGGAATACTTTTGGAGTTTGCCCGTTGGCATCAGGCCGTCCACCCCAATATTAAAATCGAATTTACCTTGTGGCGTGCTTTGAGCGAAGCTGTTTGCGCCGATAAATAGTAAAACTGCGGTGAATACCGCTGCTGCGAGTTTTTGTGCTGTTTTCATTTGTGATATTTTTGTTTTGATTTTAGCTGAAACGAAAATATTTTCCTATGAATATCTGCATGGCGGGTATTTAACAATGTTTAACATGATTATTTAACGCAGTTTAACAATGTGGGCGACGGAGGGATTTACGGGGTCGAATGGTATCGCAGGGGCCTTTTCAAGTTTAAGTTAACCCACAAAGTTTAGGCATGTGGGATTAGATCGGCATTGCCCTGGATCATATTTTATGGGTTAACTTAAATTTTCAAGAGACCCTGCGACGACGAAAGTTTTTCTACGGCGCTATCAACGGTTGCCAATTCATTTATGATTAAGATTTATAAAAGTAACGAACAAAATGAGATCAATAGCTAAACTCGGTCCGTATTGTTTACGGTGAGGACACCGCAAACGGGGAGGGACGTGGCCTGTGAATCCCCCGTTCCGGTGTCCTCACGGAACTATGCACCTGCTGGTAGCACAAGTTTATACCACCTCCAAATGCACCTCCGCCATCATACACCTTGCACTGCCGCCGCCATTGGTTTCAATCGTATTAATATCAGCATAAACCAATTTGCCAAACTGGCTTAAAGTGTCTTTTTGTTCCTCCGTAAGTGAGCCATGCGCTGTTTGCGACATCACGATTAACGTTTCGCCGTCCGCGTTCTTTACTTCCAGCATATTGCCGGCAAATTGGTTCATCTGTTCAAAGGTGATATCGATAATTTGCTTGTCGGTTATTTTTAGCGACTGGATTAAGGTTTCCTTTTCGGCGGCATGAGTAATGCTATCCAAACAAATTACGGCAAAGGCGCTGCCAATGCACATCGATACGTTTGTATGGTAAATAGCTTTACCGTTTTGGTCGAAGGCATCAAAGGTGATGGATTTGTATCCTGAATAATCGCAAAAGGCTTTCAGTACTTCGGCATCCGTGCGGGGCGAGAGGCAGGCGTAGGCGATTTTGTTTTCCCTATCCAGTACCATACTGCCGGTACCTTCTAAAAACTGGTTCTTGGCTTCAAAGCGGCTCAGATCTACCAGGTGAGTAGCTTTAAAATTCTCTTCCAGCCGACTAATAATATCCTCGCGGCGCTCCAAGCGGCGGTTCCCGGCCTGCATAGGGTAGAGGATCACGTCGCCGGTATCGTGGAACGAGACCCAGTTGTTCGGGAAAATGGAATCGGGGGTATGCGGCTCTGGCGTGTCTTCTATCACGGTAACATCCACGCCGTTTTGGCGCAGTATAGCCACAAAGCCGTCAAACTCCCGCAGTGCTTTGTGTTGTACGGTTAGCTGGTCGGCCTGTTGTATCTGGAATGCGTTGCTCTCCGCCGTTTGCGCGTTAAACCCGAAATTCACCGGGCGTATCATTAATAGGTGGTTGGTGCTTTGGCTCATTGGTTCACTTGTTCATTAGTCCATTGGTTTGAACGGGATTCTGCTAATTCAAATTGTCTGAACTCGAATTTTCGAATTTATGAATTAACAGAATTAAGAAGCCCTAAATTCGATAAATTCCTTAAAATTCGAGTTCAGACAAATTATTCAGACTATATCCGCCTTGTAATCCAGAATATCGCCGGGTTTGCAGCCCAGTTCGTGGCAGAGGGCTTCCAGCGTATCAAAGCGTACGCCTTTTACTTTGCCGGTTTTTAGCAGGGAGAGGTTGGTCATGCTGATGTCCAGGCGCTCGGCAAGCTCCTTTAGCGACATCTTTTTCTTCGCCATCTCCACATCAAGGTTTACTATGATAGCCATTATACAAACTCTCCAATCTCTTTCTTTAATTCGAACCCGTATTTAAATATATCTGCCAGGATATACAACATGGCACCCAGTATGAGCCCGGTAAAACTTTGTTCCCAAACCATGTTCATCAGGTGCATTTCTTTTACATTAGTCTTTAAAATTACAGCCGTACTAATGCCTAATAATATGCTGAGGACTGTGGTGAGCGAAAAACACAGGGCTGTTATTTTAAGGCGGCGCACATTCTCGTAGGTAAAAGGCGCATTGTGCTTAATAGTATTAAAAAACTTTCGCAGCTGGTAAATAATGCTCATGACCAAAGCCTCGAAAGCGAACAGGAAAAAATAGGCCGTTGCTGCGTGGCTGAAAGTATTATTGAGGTGCATCCTTATCGTTGCCTGGTCGGGCGTGAGGGTAATGTTGCTCACATCTGGCGTTATTGCTGTTAATGGGCTGGATTTGGTTATCTGCGGATATTTTACCGGGTTGCTAAACTCGGTGTAATGGTCAGTGCTTATCTTAAAGGTGAGTACGCAAAAGGCAAATACCGCCAATATCATATTGCCGTACCAAAATATGTTAAGCAAAACCCTTATAGTTGTTAAAAGCCAGGATGTAGTTTTCATGTTTGTAATGATTTGATGATACAAACATATAAACAATATTTATAAAACAAAAATTATTTTATGTAAAACATAAAATAATTTTTGTTTTATCTTAAATTACGCTATCCCGTTGCAGCGGCATGCTCATGCAGTGGAAACCGCCACGGGCACGGGATAATTCGGCCGAAGGCATCAATATCAGGGTATCCGTCATGCTTTGCGGGTCGAGCTCGTCGGTTTCAAATTTTTGGAGCAGCTCCTGCACCTTAACAATGCTGAAACCGCTTTGCTTAAAGGCTTCCACGGTTTTGTCGTTACGGTCGTACCCTAAAACAACGCCCTCTTTCAGGGCCAGCAGGTTACAGCTATCGGTCCATTGTTCGCGGGCATCGTAAGGGAACTCGTTATTGCCCGAATAGATAAAGCGCGTAGGTTCCCCGCTTTGCAGATCTTTCTGACTGATGTTATCCAGCAGTGCCTCCAGCGTGGAAAATGTTTTTGGTTTTTTACCCTTGCGGAACTGTACTATCTCGGGCTTATCCTTATTCTTTTTATCGGCAAACCAGGCGATGGGCTCGGCGTCCTCCTGGCTTGGTTCGCCGGGGGTGAGGGACCGCAGCAGCACCCAAACGTTGCGTTTTACCTGGGTAAATACGGTGTCTATGTGCATATAATCCCGTTTGTGCGGAATTTTTACAATGGTTACCTTCTCCACTACATCGTTCTCAAACAGTAATTTAATGGCCTCGTTGGCACCGCTTACTGATGTGCGCTCGCTCCAGCCGATAAGCAGGTGATTTGGTGCAACCATCATTACGTCGCCACCCTCTAAAGTGGTTTTGCTTTCCTGTTCTTCGCCGGGGCGCAAGAAGTGCTGCACGGTATCTGGAATCTCTAAAATATTATCACGGTAGCCTTCAAATAAAGGGTGATTAAAAAAGATGTAGCGCACCAGCAGGGTTTCGCGTGCGCGGGCTTTTTTGGCGGGCTTGTTCAGCAGCATGTGGTTGTTAATGGCGATGCCGATGTCCCTCGAAAATATCATGTTTGGGATAGGGGCGAAGATCATCTGCTCATCGTTTAGTGAACCAGAAATAAAGATCTTGGCCAGTTCAACCGGGTTAATATCTATCAGTTGCAGTTGCAGCCGATAGGTTACACCCTCTATGGCGCAAACGGCGGCAACCAGCTTTTTGCGGATATCCGCTTGTTGTAAAATATCACTCAATAGGGTTTGGATCTCCACCACCTTGGTAGAATTGTGAAAATCTGCATTATCCGGTTTAAAGAAATTGCGTTTATTGGCCGGGTCGTTTATTTCGGCAAGCTTGCCTTTTATTTTGGTGGGATCGAGGAAGTACATCAGCAGTTTAATGTAGTGGTCGTATTCGCCGCCGCGCATGGTATCCAAGTGTACAATGTCCTCAAAAAGCCAGTCCTGCGCCTTGGAAGGTACTACTTTACCTAGGCCGCTATCCGGGCTATGGACCAACAGAACGCGCAAGGTGCCAATTTCGGAAGTTACATCAAGCTTAAAATTTGGATTATGAGGTGTCATAAAAGGTAGTAAGAGTAGCGAAGTTAGAGATTTAAGTCGAATAGTCCATAGTCGATGGTCCATAGTCGATAGATGGATAAACCCAAAATATAACACGCCTTTTTTGCTATGGACCATCGAATATGGACCATGGACTTTTTTTTACCATGAACTATGAACCATCATCCATGAACTATTACTAATTTTGCCCGATGGATTTTATTATTGAGGCTGTTGTTAAGGCCATAAAGGATTTATACCAAACCGATATCGCTGCAAAGGATATCAACCTACAGGAAACCCGTAAAGAATTTGAGGGCCAGGTAACGCTGGTTACCTTCCCATATACCAAATTTTCGCGCAAAGGCCCCGAGCACACCGGCGGCGAAATTGGCGAATACCTGCAAGCTAACGTTCCCGAAATATCGGCCTTTAACGTGATCAAGGGCTTTTTAAATATTAGCTTTGCCGATAGCTTTTGGCTGGGTAAACTGAATGATGAGATCTTACAGGACGATTTCGCGGTAGCAAAACCGAACGGTAAAAAGGTAATGGTAGAATATTCTTCGCCAAATACCAATAAGCCGCTGCATTTGGGTCATATCCGTAATAACCTTTTAGGGTTCTCCGTTGCGCAGATATTGGATGCTGCCGGGTACGATGTGGTAAAAACCAACCTCGTGAACGATCGCGGCATCCACATTTGCAAAAGTATGCTGGCCTGGAAAGAGTTTGGCGAGGGCGAAACCCCCGAAAGCTCGGGCTTAAAAGGCGACCATCTTGCCGGCAAATACTACGTTTGGTTTGATAAAGCCTACAAGCAGCAGATACTGGAGCTGGTAGAAGAAGGTCAAACCGAAGAGGAGGCCAAAAAAAACGCGCCGCTGATAAAAGAAGCGCAAGCCATGCTGCAGCGCTGGGAAGCAGGCGACGAGGAAACTATCAACCTATGGAAAACCATGAACGGGTGGGTTTACGCCGGTTTCGAGGAAACATACAAATCCCTGGGCGTTACCTTTGATAAGTTCTATTACGAAAGCAATACCTATTTATTAGGTAAGGATAATATTGACGAAGGCCTGGCCAAAGGCGTTTTCTTTAAAAAGGAAGATGGCTCGGTTTGGATAGACCTGACGGAAGACGGCCTCGACCAGAAACTCGTGCTCCGTGCGGATGGCACCTCGGTATACATTACCCAGGATATTGGCACCGCGCAGCTAAAATACGACGACTACCAGATGGACGAATCCATTTATGTGGTGGGTAACGAGCAGGATTATCACTTTAAGGTGCTGTTCCTCATTCTACAAAAGCTGGGTAAGGAATGGGCGAGGGGTTTATACCATTTAAGCTATGGGATGGTGGATCTGCCGTCGGGCAAGATGAAATCACGTGAGGGTACGGTAGTAGATGCCGACGACCTGATGGCCGATATGTTTAAAACCGCCGCCGAAACCACCGAAGCCATGGGCAAGGTTGATGCCTTTAGCGACGAAGACAAAAACAAACTTTACCGTACCATCGGTATGGGCGCGTTAAAATATTTCCTGCTGAAGGTTGATCCTAAGAAACGCCTGTTGTTCGATCCCAACGAATCGGTAGATTTCCAGGGGAATACGGGGCCGTTTATACAGTATACCCACGCCCGTATCAAATCTGTACTGAGCAAAGCGAATTATTCGCCGCAAACCAGCGCAACTGATGTTGCGGTATTAGGTGGCGTGGAACGCGACCTAATTGTACTGTTAAGCAAATTCCCCGAAACGATTGCAGAAGCGGCAACCGGTCACAGCCCGGCCCTGGTAGCCAACTACGTTTACGAACTGGCCAAACTGTACAACAAGTTCTACCACGAAAGCCCTATTATGCAGGCCGAGTCGGAAAGTTTGAAGCAATTCAGGTTGCAACTGTCGGCAGCATCTGCAAAGGTCATCAGCAAAGGCATGGGGCTGCTGGGCATAGATGTGCCGGAGAGAATGTAGGGAAGCCCCGCCCCCTAACCCCTTGAAGGGGGAATTTTTGATTAGCTAATTTCAAATATAAATGCCCGGTTGAATACAGCCGGGCATTTATATTTCAAAAGTTCCCCCTTTAGGGGGCGGAGGGGCTCGCCGTTTGGCGTTATCTCCAGTGCCCTTTTCTCCAAACGTAGCCACGGGTGCTGTGTACCCAGGCACCTTGTACGTAAACACGCTGAGCGCGTGGGCGTGCGTAGAATCCATTTCTGTAAACATAACGGTTACCGCGCCAAACCCATTCGCCGGGAACCCAATAAGCATTTGCATAAGGGGCAGCGGGCCGGGTATAAACCGGCTCAACCGGCTGATCGGTAACATAACCCTCGCTTGCGCATGATGACAGGAACACGGAGCCTGCTAAGGCACACATAATTCCCAATTTTGATATCGTTTTCATCTGTATATGTGTTAAAGTTTTTTGACAGATGAAAAAAGAAAAGGTTTAGCCCCCTAACCCCCTTAAGGGGGAACATAATTTTTAAAATCAAAAAGCCTCTTAGTTTTAACTAAAAGGCTTTGTCGGTTAAGCTTTTCAAAGGCTCCCCCTTCAGGAGGCTGGGGGGCTCGCGAACTTTGCCGCTACTGTTATCTCCTTACTCCCCGCTGTATACTGATAAAAACCGGTGCCCGATTTTGCGCCTAACTGGCCCGCCATTACCATGTTCACCAATAGCGGGCATGGCGCGTATTTAGGGTTGCCGAAGCCTTTGTGCAGTACGTTTAATATGGCGAGGCAAACGTCCAGCCCGATAAAATCGGACAGTTGCAGCGGGCCCATAGGGTGGGCCATACCCAGTTTCATCACGGTATCAATTTCGTTTACGCCAGCTACGCCTTCAAACAGGGTGTAAATGGCTTCGTTTATCATGGGCATTAAAATGCGGTTGGCCACAAAACCCGGGTAATCGTTCACCTCCACCGGCGATTTTCCTAATCGGATAGACAGTTCCATAATGGTTTTGGTAACCTCATCGGTAGTGGAATACCCGCGAATCACCTCTACCAGCTTCATCACCGGCACCGGGTTCATAAAGTGCATACCTATTACCTTGTCGGGCCGGTTTGTGGCGGCGGCTATCTCTGTGATGGATATGGAAGATGTGTTTGATGCCAGTATGGCTTCGGGTTTGCAAACATCGCTCAGCTGTTTAAATAATTTTAGTTTTATTTCGCGATTTTCGGTAGCGGCCTCTACCACCAAATCGGCATCAGCAGCGCCTTCGTAGGCATCGGTATAGGTTTTTATATTGGCGAGGGTGGCTGCTTTGGCGGCATCGTCTATTGTGCCTTTTTTTACTTGCCTGTCCAGGTTGCTGGCAATGGTTTGCAGGGCTTTTTGCAGGGCGGCATCGCAGATATCTACCAGTGAAACGCTAAATCCGTTTTGCGCAAAGGTATGGGCTATGCCATTACCCATGGTGCCCGAGCCTATTACAGTAATATTTTTCATGTAGGTAAAATTATAATTGCGGGGGCTATATTAAACAATATTTCAGTTTGATTTACAGTTAATATTGCATAATTTAACGTTTGTAAAGCAGTGGGTTATCTGCGTCTGAATCAAATATCGCTATACAAACACCCTATGAAACACCTTAAGTTACTATTGGCCGCTTTCGGCGTACTGGCGCTCGGCCAAACCGCAAGCGCGCAAATTATGTACGAGCGCGATTTTAAACCCGTTACCACCAAACAATATACCGATGTAGAAGGTTCGGCCTATCTGTATGATGATTGGAAGCCCGGCACAGTTAAGCTGACCAATGGAGCAGTTAGCAGTGATAAAATGCAGCTGAAATATAATGTTGTGGATGATGTGCTTACGTTTAAAGATAATGCCACAGATAAGGAAATGGCTTTTGTGCAACCTGTGTACGAATTCAGCATAAGCAGTTTGGATGATTTTAATGATAAGCTGTTTGTGAAAAGTTACCGAAACGGTTTTACGGGTATAGATGGCACCACCGTTACCTCTTTTTTTGAGGTGCTGGCCGATGGAAAAGTGCGGCTGCTAAAGAGACTAACCAAAGCGATTTTGGAAAACCAGGCCTACGGATCGGCTACCAAAACCCTCACTTTTAACGAAAATGTGAAGTACTACCTGCTTACAAACGGGAAAGCTGTGCCGGTAAAAAATGATAAAAAATCGATACTCGCCGCCCTTCGCGATAAGCAGGCCGAATTGGACGTTTATATCAAAACCAACAAAGTAGACTTTAAAAACGATGCCCAACTGGGTGAATTTATTGCCTACTATAACACGTTATAATGCTGGATGCCGAAGAAATAAGCTTTTACCTCTCCGTTTTTAAGGGCCTCGATCTAAAGGATATCTACGACATTGTAAAGATAGCGCATGTAAAAAAACTGGCCGCCGGCGATGTGTATATCGAGCAGGGGGCCACGCATCAAAAATTGGGGTACATTCGTAAGGGGCTCATCCGCGCTTATCATTTAAAAGAAAATGGCGACGACCTGACCCTGTTGCTGCAATGGGAGGGTAAGTTCATTGCCTCGCACGACGCTATTATTCACCTGCGCCCTTCTCGCTTTATTTACCAGGCACTGGAAGATACCGTGCTGATGGAGGTAGATTATGGAAAAGTAGAGCCCCTGCTAAATAATAACCCCCGGCTGTCCTCAACACAGGCAACTTTTTTGCGTAGTATGCTGGCCGAATCGATGGACAGGGTGGAGGCGTTTGTGCTTTTATCGCCGGAGGAGCGTTACCTGCAGCTGGTGAGCGAAAAGCCAAACATCGTAAACCGGGTGCCCGATAAATACCTTGCTACCTTGCTGGGCATCACACCAGTATCATTAAGCCGCATCCGTAAGCGTATTTCTTCTCAGGGAAAGCATTAATTATCTTTTGTTAATTTTTCGGGACTGAGCCAACGCTAACTTTGGCATTAATTCAAATTAGTATGGAAAAGGCGCTCCAGGTTTTAGTTACGATATTTAGTATTACCGCTCTCCGCTATTTTGTACTGGCGGGTGTGCCGTTCCTTTTGTTTTATAAGCTGATAGCTAAATGGTATGCCAAAGGGAAGATCCAGAACCGCGGCGCCAGCGCTAAAGACTTTGCGCGCGAGATACTGCATTCGATGCAAACCTCTGCCGTGTTCGCGGTGATCGCTTACCTGATCTTGTATACGCCGCTAAAAAATTACACCCAGCTTTACGATTCGTTTACCGATTTCCCGCTGTGGTACGTGCCAGTAAGTTTGGTGCTGAGCCTGGTGATACACGACAGCTATTTTTATTGGATGCATCGCCTGCTGCATCATAAAAAACTATTTAATTACGCGCATATTCTGCATCATAAAAGCACTAATCCATCGCCATTGGCATCGTATTCCTTTCATTTTTTTGAGGCCTGGGCCGAGGGAGCGGTGCTGCTGGTTATTGTGATGGTGATGCCAATACATCCTATAGTGGTGGTTTGGTTCACCATTGTTGGCTTTGTGATCAACGTTTACGGGCACCTGGGGTACGAGGTAGCACCAAAGTGGTTAAGAGGGTCCTTTTTGTTCCAGATCGTCAACACATCGGTACACCATAATATCCATCACAGCAAATTCCGGGGCAATTATGGCTTATATTTTAGGGTGTGGGACAGGCTGATGGGCACCGAGCACCCAGACTACGTAAAAGAATACGACCGCCTGCAGGAAAGCCGTTTCGCTAAAAAACCTGTTGAGGAGTTGGAAATAGTTGAAAATATCGAACACCGAATGCTGAACGTCGAATAATGAAGGAAAGAACTTCTGCGTTGGATATTCGAAATTCTATTATGCGATATTATTTTACAAAGTGAGGTAGTAGCCCGCCTCAGCAACGCTTAACTGGGTAATTTCCGCTAAAAGCGGGACGTTCCCTAAAAGCGGTATGCCGGTATAATTAAGGATGTATTCTTCCGATGAAGCATTCGTGTCGCCGTTAAAAATAATACCTTTTATGGGGATGTCGCGCTGTTTCAGCACCTCTGCGGAAAGTAGGGTGTGGTTGATGCTGCCTAAATAATTTTGCGATACCAGTATCACTTCGGCATCCAGTTGTTTGATCAGGTCGATCAGCAAGCAGTGATCGTTCAACGGCACCATTAGTCCGCCGGCACCTTCAATTATTAGCTGGTTGTTGGTTTTTGGGGCGATGATACGCTGCTCGTCAATAACAATATTATCCAGCTTTGCCGATTTATGGGGCGAATAAGGCTGCTTTAAGCGATACGCCTCGCCATGAAAAATAGTTTTATTGTTGGTTACCAGGCTTTGCACCTTCATGGTATCGGAGTTATCCAGGTCGCCGGATTGGATGGGTTTCCAGTAATCGGCTTTTAGCTTTTCTACCACAATAGCGGCTATCAGCGTTTTGCCTATGCCGGTGCCTATGCCGGTGATAAATAAAGGTTTATTGGGCATGAGTGATGGTGTTTAAGGTTGAGATAAGCAGTTTGATCTGTTCCAAAGTATTGAAAGAATGAATGCAGATCCTGATCCTTTCTGTCCCTGTAGCAACCGTAGGGCTCAATATCGGGCGGACATCTAAACCGGCTGCCTGTAATTGCCCGGATATATGTTTTGCATTTTCGTTACTGTTTACAACAATGCACTGGATTGCGCTATCGCTTGGCTGTAGTTTGTATTGGCTATCGATGTTTAGTTTTTCTTTGAATAAGAGGATATACTTACGAAGCTCATTCACCTCGCCGTCTGCTTCTTTAAGCAATGCATAAGCCATTTTTACCGACGCCAGCTGATGAAACGACGCGGCCGTGGTATAAACAAAGGAACGGGCGAAGTTGATGAGGTATTCGCGCAGCAAATTGCTGCTCAAAACTATGGCCCCATGGCAACCCAAAGCCTTGCCGAAGGTAATTATTCGGGCGAAGATCTTGTTTTGCAAACCTAATTCGGGGATCAGTCCGGCAGCGTATAAACCTACGGCGTGGGCCTCGTCCACTATTAAATTGGCGTTGTATCGTTCAGTTAAAGTTATTATTTCCAAAATAGGAGGTGTGTCGCCATTCATCGAGTACACGCTTTCTATTACCACATAGCAGTTGCCTTTAGCCTGCTTTAGCTTGCCCTCCAGGCTCTCGAGATTGTTATGGCGGAACGTATAACGGTTGGCATGGCTTAGGCGCGCACCGTCGATGATAGAGGCGTGTATCAGCTCGTCGCAAATGATAGTATCGCCCTTTTGCGCGAGAGCGGAAAAGAGCCCTACGTTAGCATCATAGCCCGAATTAAAGATCAACCCTGCTTTAGCCTGGTGGAATATCGCTATTTGCTGCTCCAAATCTTCGGCATATTTTAAATTGCCCGATAACAGGCGCGAACCTGTGGAACCATTTAAACTACCGGGGTAGCGGGCAATTTCTGCCGCGATGCTGTTTTTTAACGCCGCCGAACGTGCGAAGCCAAGGTAATCGTTACTACAAAAATCTATCAGACTGTTTTCGTGTTTTAGCGCACGGTAAGTGCCCGATGCTTTCCGCTCATCCAGCCTTTTATTCATGAAAACTTCCGCCGCTATCATTTCCTGTTTAAATTTCGGCTAAAATAAAAAAAGCGGCTCATCGCCGCTTCATTTATTTTTCCGCAAAAAATTATTTCTGTGGTGGAGCACCGCCGCCGCCGTTTTGCATACGGGCGCGTCTTTCGTCCATTTCTTTCTGCCATGCTGCAGCTTGCTCAGCTGTTAATAAAGCTTTCACTTTATCGTTAGTAGCCTGCATCATCGGGCGAAAGGTAGACCTATCGGCACCTGTAGTACGTAAGCTATCCATCTGTTTGGTTTGTGCTTCGTAAATAGCTGTGATCTTAGTTGTTTGGTCGTCGGTTAATTTTAACGATTCTTTCATCGCCTTAACCCTGTCGGCCGCTGTCATTCTCATACCACCACCCTGTGCGCGGCTTACTGCTGATATTCCTAAAAGGAACATGCAGATCAACATAATCTTTTTCATTTTAAATTTTTAGTTTTTAATTGATGTTTTGATAAAGATAACGCCCAATAGTTTAACAAAGTTGTATGTAACTTAATTGTTGCTTCTTTGGAGAGGTTGTAAGGGTTGTAAAAGTTAGGTAGAGGTTGACGAGAGGGGGGGACGGACGCCATGCGTCCTAACCAATGCGTCATTGAAGAACGAAGTAATCTCTGGACTTTGCATGGCCGTGTTGCAAAAGTGACCTTCCTATCGGGAGATTGCTTCGTTCCTCGCAATGACGCGTGGAGTGTACTTGGGTTGTGTATGACTTAGTAGGAAACGCCCTAATTCGAGCTCTTCAATCCTGCTATGGAGCGCTGCATCTGAGCCATCATGGTGGTGAGGCTTTCCATAGTAGGCTCAGGTGTTGGCATTGGCATGTGGGTGGAAATGTAGGCTTTGGCTTTCCAGATCTCCAACACGTCTTCGCCGTTAATATCATAAGGTTCGTAAACCGGGTTATCAGATATCAGCTTTAGTTTTTTGTTATCTTTAAATTTATTGCCGGTACGTTTGTATACCACGCCATCGCTTTTTGATACGATAACGTAGGTTTCGCCTGCCTTTACATCGGCCCAGTTCTCCTGATATTCACCTATTATAATAGTGCCCGATTGCAGGGGCAGCATCGAATCGCCTTTGATCTCGAAACCGCGGAAGGTGCCCTGCTTAAACATTGGCAGGTATAATTTTGGTAAAGCGGCAACGTATTCGGTGTCGGCGTAGCCGTTTAAATAACCGGCGCTGGCCTTCATGGGTACCAATTCAATGTTTTCGTTATCGTCTTTATCTACCGAAATACTAAGTACGCGCAGGTTGGCCGGGTTGCCTTTTGGCTTGGGCGCCCACTTCTCATCGATGGTTTCGTTGATAAAATCATCAATTGAGACATCAAAAAATAATGCTAAATTTTTTAGTAGTTCGTATTTTGGCTCCGCACGTTCTTCTTCGTATGCGCCTACTAATGAACGCTTTATGCCCACCTGATCTGCAAATTGTTGCTGGGTTAGGCCCTTTTTTTTGCGTAAAAACTTAATATTTTGTGAAATATTTGCCATAAAATTTGGAATTGCTAAGTTTATTAGTAATTTTATGCTCATAAAGTTAGTAATTATTTTTTAACCGGCAAATTTTTTTATCAAATGAAGAGGTTCGTTTATATCATCACCGACAGGAACAGGAAAAATTTACATGTAGGCATGTGTACAGACCTGTTAAAAACCCTAAAATTTTATGGCGAGATGCCAACGTTGTTTTTCGATAGCGCGCAGCAGTTAAACCGTTTGGTTTACTTTGAGGAGATCAATACCGAGGAGCAGGCCATGGAACGCTTTAAACTGGTAAGCACTTTTACCCGCCCACAAAAAGAAAAGATGATACGCCCCGTAAACCCGGATTGGATAGACCTTACTATAGGCCTCAACTACGAAAGCGGCCAAAAAATAAGGCCATCCGTTTTTGCCGGACGGCCTTCTATACAACCTATGCGCAGGGCGGTTACTTTTTAACAAATTTTAACGCGCCCGAGTTCATGCAGAAGCGTTTGCCGCCACGGTCGGCAGGGCCATCGTCAAACACGTGGCCAAGGTGCAGCCCGGTGCTTTTTTCTATGACCTCATCGCGGCTCATGCCGTAGCTGTTATCGGTCACAACTTCTACCTTACCAGCGTCAACCGCTTTTACAAAGCTTGGCCAGCCGGTGCCGCTGTCGAACTTATCGGCAGAACTAAATAATACATCGCCGGTAGCGGCGCTTACGTAAACGCCTTTTTGGTGGTTATCGTAATAATCGTTCTTGTAAGGCGTCTCGGTGCCGCTTTCTACCATAATGTGGTATTGGTTCGGCGTTAATACCTTTTTCCATTCGGCTGCCGGTTTACTTTTTGTACGGCTTGCGCTTGGTTTTTTGGTTTGCCCGCTAATGTTCTGGCAACTGATGATGCCGAATATACTTACGATCAGTATCGCTAAAATTGATTTTTTCATGGTTCTTTTAATTTTCTGGTTTCTGTTAAGCTAATTTTTAATTACGCTTTGCTGTATAAATTTACGAAATATTGTGCCAAAGCGTTTGTCATCTCTTGGTCGTAATAAACCGGCGTTCCTTACAATGTTTTTTATAAAATCTATAAAAAAGATTGCGGGTTTGCGAGCTTGGCTGATGGAGTTTCAATCTGGAGATTTCATGAAGTCATCTATTGATAACCGTCAACGCGGACGCTGATAAATTTTACAGTCAGGCGTGGACGCCTGACCGGGCGGGGGGATAAAATCTTTTTCAACCCAGTGCCATAGTTTTTATATTCTCGGCATAAAGAATTGCTTCGAATCCGGTGACGAAAATTGAAATTCATGTCGCCGATTTGAGTATCCAACACTTATATAATTTACTTTTTTTTAAAGGATATATAAATGACGTATCATCACCATCTATTGAGAAATAAATTTTGATTTTATCTTTATCAAAATAAAAAGGCCCTCTTGTCGCATCTAAATTCAAACTGTGATTTAAATCACTTTTTTTATCGTATATAATATTGTCATCAAATTTAAGTGTAGCGCGTTTTTTAAAATCCCCATAAACATTAGCGTAGATGACATTTTTACAATGTTGCTTTTGGTTACACGAAATGCAAAAAATTAAAAACAGGCTATTGAGCATTATTAGCAGTTGGTGGTGTCGCGGGTCTCCCATATTGATTGTTTATTTGATGGTTGATAATGTTATTGAATATGCCTGACCATAACTGATTTGTATCAACATAAGTACTGTTTGATCCAAATGTCACTGCTGGTTGCGGACGGTTCATTAGGTTCATGCCGTAATATCCATTTAATTGTTTTTGTGACCCCACATGAAATTGTTGGCAATTGGCCCGTAATCGTAACCCTCATTGGGCATATCCGTAGGCGAATTGGGTGGACGCCTGAATGGGCGGATTTTACTTGTTTGCAAGAAAACACAATCCTTTTATATTATCTCCGTGATATAGAGCAGTTATTGAATCTCTTTCCAAGCAAATAGAAGTAGAATCATCATATCCGAAACAATTAACGTGTAAAGATACCGGTATAATTACATTTCCAATTTTAACTTCTCCTGTCTGCGAATGTAATTTAAACTCATAGTAATGATTTTGGATTATACTTTTACAAAGCAGATTTTTATCTTTTTTTGATACAATTTTAAAAAGTGAATCCCCTTTGCGTGCATAAATCAAGTAGTAGGAATTAATAGAGTCAATCTTATAAACGTTGTATTTATAATCCTTTTTATTTTTAATTCCACTCCGATTCGAATTCATGTTTGACCGAACGGTACATCCTGAAAGGAATGCAATAATCGATATTATCGAAAATAACTTCATAAATTTTATGATATTTCATCATTATGGTATCTTCCCATCCAAGCGTCCTCGCTTGAATGCAAAAAGCTTAAGCGTCCAGACTTAAATTACCAAATTAAAAGTAATTTTCCATAGTTAAATCTATGTCTGCAACGCTTCAACCGGCGATGGGTATGAATTTATACTCGTCAGCGTGGACAGCTAACTGGTCACCCCCCACAAGCTTTTTGTATTTAGGTGCTATTAACACAAAAGGATTGAGTTCTGTCTCAAATCTCACATCTAATATCTCACATCTAACTTACCATCCCGGGGTAAAGTTGAAACCAAATACCGGTTTCTTTACGTCCTTGCGGTTGAAAGGGAAGGCATAGTATGGTTCCAATACAAAAGCCCCAAATACGTTTATCCTTAATGATATACCCGCGCTAAAGGCCGGTACACGCGATACCGTGTAAACGGTTGTAGGTTGCCCCGTGGTTTGGTCCGGAACTGTTGCGGTTGATAAAATATCCGGCTCTGTTTTAAACAGGGTGATCTTATCGCCTTTGTTCCAGGCTAACCCGGCATCAAAAAATAAATTCAGATCGGAGAAGAGAAATTTGGATGGTATTACCGATAATTTTTCCGGCCCGGTAAATGGCAGGCGGATCTCAAAGTTTGCTACCGCTATACGGCTACCATTAAGCTGGTTGCTATTCCATAGGCTGGTATTGGAGGTAGTGGTGGCATTGTTGGTGTAAAGATCGTAACCGCGTACAAGCCATGGGTAACTAACCGAAAGCGGATAAAAATTGTTGGCATCATCACCAAAACGGCCGGTACCGTAAAACCTTGCCGCAAAAGTAATTGGCTGCACTCTTACATATTTGCGCAGATCGATATTAGGAGCGTAATATTTGTAGGTGCCAAAGTTATAGTCTATACCGAGTTTAAACCGGTAGCCACCAAGCGGAGCGGCTATACCAAAGTAAGAATCGTCGCCGGTGAGGGAGGTACCTATAGTATACGTACTAAACGGGCGGTAATCATACCCGGTTTCGGCCTGGTATTGTTCGCGGGTTATTTTGTGTTTTTTAAAGTCGATAGGCTGGTAATATGTACCGGTGGCATCGGTAACAGGGAGGATATAGGTGCTGTAGCGATCGATACGGAAGCTGCTGCGTGCCGCGCTTGCGCCAATTTCGTATCGTAGCTGCTTGGATATTGGGTACTGCACAAAGCCCTGTACCGCGTCCTGGAAAATGCGGATGATGTCGGTATGCTGGTCTAATACATTTGTCGGTTTTCCCTGGTAATCAATAGTAGCAGCACTAATGCCATAATTGCCAAACTGGTAGGGGATATGCGAGAGCCCGAAACCCCAGTTCCAACGGCCTTCCTGGTTAATGTAAATGCCCTGCGCGCCAAAATCATAAACCTCGCCATTTACCGATGCGCTGGCGTAGATCTGGTTTCGGCCCAAAATATCGCTGAATACGCCCACAATGCCGCTGGATAAGCCGGTACCATAGGTGCCTACCTGCGCGCCAACGCCATTGCTGGCCAGTGCATCAAGCTTAAATTTTGGCTTGTATGCTATGCTGTGGATAGAATCGGCAGATAGTTTTGGGTAGGCCAAAAAGTTGTTCAGGTTTGCGTTTATCAGGTCTACTCCAACCGCGCGGGTAGGGGGCAGCATGGCAACATCAAAATTGGTGGTACCACCGTCAACTACAAGCGGCGTAAATTCAGATGCCTTTGCGTTGTAGACGGTGTATTTTTGAGCGCGGTAGTACGAGTAGATGATATCATCGTTTGCCGAGATGCTAAGCGCCGGAGAAAATTCTGTAATACCGCAAATACCGGTAAACAGATCTGTCATTTGCTCCACCTTGGCCGATGCTAAAGTATAGCGGTACAAGTTGCGGAAACCATCGCGGTTGCTCAGGAAGTAAACCTGCGTACCATCCGCAGAGTACAACGGGTTGAGGTTATTGGCGTGGTTAAATATTTTGATATCGGTAATTTTACCGGTAGCGATATCCAGCTCGGCCAGGTTAAAGGTGATTTCCTGCGATAATACCTGGTCGTAAGTTCCGCGGTCGCTGGCGTAAATGATCTTTTTACCATCTCTCGAAAAGGTAGGCTGGTAATCTGAGTATTTATCGTTGGTGAGCTGTTTTACGGTTTTTGTATCGAAGTTATACAGGTACAGATCGCCCTGTCCCTCGGATAAGCCCTGGAACGCTATGTTCTTACCATCGGGCGACCAGGTTAGGTTACTAAACTGCTCCGCCTTGCCCATCGAAATATCGTTCAGCACGGTACCATTGGGCACGGCAACAACCAGCATCCGGTTTCGGCCTTTGCTGAATACGCTAAAGGCAAACTTCTTGCTATCCGGCGACCATGCGCCTGCCGATTCGATAAAATTGAATTCATCCACATGCGAATTGGCGGTTTTACTGGTGAGTCGCTTAATGATCCGGCCCGTTCGGGCATCGGAGAGATAGAGATCGATACTAAATAAATTTTTGGACGACAGGAAGGCGATGTACCGCCCGTCCGGGCTTACGGATGGGGCCACCGTCATATCGCCGCCTATTTTATCGTCGATAACTCTCAGGCCGACCGGTTTCTGCACCGTATCCTTTAAAAATGGTTTATAGGTGTTTTCTATCGAGTTTTTCCAAAGGCGCGACAACGTTTTATCATCATACCCCAGGGTGCGCCTTATACCATATTGCAAGCCAAAACGTGCCGTGTTTTTAAAGAACGGTACAATAATGGTATCGCCATAAGTAGACCCAAGGAACGACCAGAACGCCTCGCCATAACGGTAAGGGAAGTATTTATTGCCGTTGGTTAAGGCTTCTACCGTCGGGATATCGTGGTTGAGATAGGCATCGCGCATCCACATGGCGGTGTAGGCATCTTTTTTACCCAGCGAAAGGTATTCTGCCATACCTTCCACCATCCAAAGCGGGATATTGCCAATGTTTTCAAAGTTGGAAGAATCGCGACCTAACAGCATGTGATACTGGAAAGCGTGAACCAATTCGTGCCCCAAAACGTGGCGGGTGGTTTGGTTGGTTTCCATCACCGGCATCACTACCCGGTTTTTAAGTCCTTCGGTAATACCGCCCGTACCTACGCTGATCTCTCCATCGATGGCGGTTGTCTGCTGAAAATCAGGGTGGTTGGCGTATAGGATAATGGGGTTAGGTTTGGCAAAAGTATCGCGAAACACTTGCTGATGAAGCGTATACCATAACTCGGCTTCCTGCGCAAAACGTTTCATCATACTATCATTTTTTATGTAATAGTAGATCTCGAAATGCGGTGTTTTATAAACCTTAAAATCCAGTTTTTTATACCTTACCTTATTTTGCCCAAAGTATTGCGCTTTGGCCTGCGGGCTAAACAATAAAGCTGCGGCCAGCAAAAACAATACGAACGGAAGTTTTATTGCGAATGGGTAACGTTTATTCATAAAGTCGACTTAAGAATATTGCGTAATTTAATTAAAAGCCTGCTGAATGCCAAACGCAGAAATTTACTATTTATTAGGTGTAGGCGGAATATTCTCGGGGTTTTCCTCCGTAGCAGGGGCGGGCACTACACCAGAGGTATCTACCGGCATATTTGTACTGTCGGTTTCGGTGGTATCCCGGCTGTACTGTTGCGGTGTTGGGCAGTTATATTCCTTGGTTATCTTTACCCATGGCTTCGGGAACGGTCCGTAGGTGTAGCCCGAATTAGCATCGGCGTAAACCTTTTCCATAAACTCGCCAAATATAGGCAGGGCTGTATGCGAACCTTCCCCGGTTTCGGATGTGGTGAAATGCACGCTCCTATCATCGGCACCTACCCAAATACCGGTTACCAGGTCCTTAGTAATCCCCATGTACCAACCGTCTACATAATCGCTTGAGGTACCGGTTTTACCGCCGATCTGATTATTCTTCTTCCAAAGGCCAGGATACTCCCAAAGGGCCTGCGAAGTGCCGCCCGGTTCTTCCATACCGCCGCGGAACATGTAAAGCATAAGCCAGGCGGTTTCTTCGCTTAAAACCTGCTCGGTTTTCAGCGTAAATTCCTGTATAATATCGCCTTTCTGATCGGTTATTTTGGTTACCAGCAATGGGTCTACTTTCTGACCCTTGTTCAGAAAAGTACTGTAAGCCCTTACCATTTCAAATACCGAAACATCGTTAGAACCCAATGATACCGATGGTACCGATTTCAGCGGACTTTCGATGCCGATCTTATGTGCGTACTGTACAATTTTATCCCAGCCCACATGCTCGGTTACCTGCGCGGTTATCGAGTTAACCGATTTGCCCATCGCCCAGCGCAGCGACATCTCGCGGCCGGAGAAATTAAAATCGGCGTTATTGGGTTCCCAAACATCATCTTTACCGTTATCCTTAAATTTAATGCTTACGCGTTTATCGGTAAACTTATCGCAGGGGGTAAAGCCGTTATCTATAGCGGTAACGTAGGCGAATGGCTTAAAGGTGGATCCTGCCTGGCGTTTTGATTGGTTTACGTGGTCGTAATTAAAGTATTTATGGTCGATACCGCCAACCCAAACTTTGATCTTGCCTGTGGATGGCTCCATGGTCATCATCCCGGTATTGAGGATTTTGGTGTAGTATTTTATCGAATCTACGCTGCTGAAAGTGGTATCCTGGTCGCCTTTCCAGGTGAAAACGCTCATGCGTTTTTTGGTTTCGAAGTAGTTGTTTATCAGGGTAGTATCGCCGTTATATTTTTTGCTCAGTAGCTTGTATATCGGCAGCCTTTGCTCTGCTTTAAGCAGAAAATCTTTTATCTCTACGCCCTTGCTATCGCGCCATGGGTTTTTATCGCCCCATAGGTTGTTGAAACGCCTCTGCAGCATCTTCATTTTATCGGCAACGGCATCTTCGGCGTATTGCTGTAGTTTGCTATCTATAGTGGTATAGATCTTCAGGCCATCCTCGTAAAGGTCGTATCCGTTGTCTTTACACCATTTATCCAGCCAGCGTTCTACCGCGTGGCGGATATACGAATCGCCCTGCCCAGTTTTATCTACATAGCTGCCGTCGAGCGTGATAGGCTGTTTGCTGCTGGTATCGTAGCCAACCTTGTTTAAGTAATTGTATTTCAGCATTTGCGCAAGTACCACATTGCGGCGCTCCTGTGCCCGCTGCGGATAAACCCGCGGGTTATAGGTAGAGGTTGCCTTCAGCATGCCTATTAAAGTAGCGGCCTCGGCAGGGGTAACCTGGTTGGGCATTTTGTTGAAATACTTTAACGTAGCGGTTTTGATACCATACGAGTTATTGCCGAATGGAACTGTATTGAGGTAAAGCGTAAGGATCTGTTGTTTGGTATACTGATGCTCTATTTTATAGGCGGTGAGCCATTCTTTACATTTAAAAACAACCGTCTTTACTCCCGGGATATACTTTACCAATCCCTGCGATTTGCGTTTACGCGTGTTGAACAGGTTTTTTGCCAATTGCTGGGTAATGGTACTTGCGCCGCGGCGGTCGCCTTTTGCGGTTGATACCAGGCCGCTTACAAAACCGATAAAATCTACCCCGCCATGCTTATAAAAGCGCACATCCTCAGTAGCAACCAGCGCGTTAATGAGGTTGGGCGATATGTCCTTATATTCTACGGGAGAGCGGTTTTCTTTATAAAAACGACCTATCAGCTTGCCATCTGCCGTGTACACCTCGGATGCAAACTGCTGGGTAGGGGTTTTGATATCCCTCATATCGGGCGAATAGCCAAACAGCCAAAGAAAATTCAATTCTATGGCACAGAAAAAGAGGATAACAAAGTAAACAAAGATGGTAAGGTATCTCAGGTATCGGTTTCTTATACTTCTGAACATGGGGTAAAGATGGAAATTTATGCAACTATTACCATAGCCGCGGCACAAAAAATTAACAACGCAATTTTATTAACTAAATTTTAATTTAATACGTTGCATGTTCATTTATTTTCTGCGCAGAGACAAATAATTACGAAGCGCTGCCTTTATCCATTTCACGGCACACTTTTTCCAGCTCTTTTAACCTTTTAACTTGCCCGGGGCGGGGGTTGATAAAGGTGCGCACGCTTTTTACGAGGTCAAAAGCATCCTGATAAGTTGCACCAGCTTTGATAAGGTAGGCGATAGCCATGGTAGGGCCTCGGCCCAATCCCTGCCTGCAATGTACGTATACAGTGCCCCCTGCTTTGATCTCGTTATCCATAAAGGTGGCACCTTTCAAAAGTGTATCCAGATCGGGTGGTGTATTGTCTACCGTAGGTAGGTGGAGATATTTAAAGCCTTCGTACTGCGCTTCGGTGTAAACCGAGTGGATGCGCATGTTTACAATTGCCGTTACCCCAAGGGCTTTTAATTTTTTTAGGCCAATTAAGTTATACTGACTGCCGAGGAAGAGGTGGGCCGTGATCTGGCTGCGTTTAATGTTGGGCAGGCCATACACATAACGGTGCGTTATATCTGCCATCTTCTGTAAAAAGATGTACGCAACCAAGGCCGAGCTTTTTATTTTGCTAAACATTGTTTTTATTTTGGCACCAAAACGTTGAGTGCTTTTGGTATGATACTTATTTCGATCTTTTTGGCCTCGTCTTCGCAGTCGTCGCAAATATATTTTACTTTATCGCTCAACTCTATCACAACTTCTTTGCACCGCCAGTGTTTTAAAACGTCGGATGTTGTATGGAATAACGTACTGCCTGCAACCTGTAACATCGACAGCGGATCGGCGCTTTTTAATAGGATCACGTCCAGTTCGCCATCGTATACGCTTATCCCCGGCAGGAACGACATCTCGCCGATACCGATGTTCCCTGCATTGGTTACGGTTAACGAAACACCCTCTTCATTTATTTGCTTCCCATCGATAGTTAGTTCATAAGATAGGGGTTTTGCAGCAATAGTGGTTTTAAGTGCGGTTATACCATATGCTACCTGCCCCAGTTTACTTTTAAGCCCTGCATCGGCATCGAGTATCATATCTGCCATGATGCCGAGATTTATCCGAAGCAGGAAAGGTGTGCCGTTAGCTATGCCCATATCCATCTGCCTTACTTTGGCGTTTCCCGCCACAATGAGTTCTATCGCCCCGGGCGAATCCTGCGGTATACCCAATTCTTTAGATAGAATGTTGGCTGTACCGCCGGGTATAACGGCCAACGGTGTTTTATTGCCGTAAAGCGCCGCAGCTGCTTTGGTAACGCTGCCATCCCCACCGTAAATAACTACCAGATCTGTTTTACCAATAAGCTGTTTCGCTGTATTAAAAGTGTCTTCTTCTTTACGGGTAACGGTAATATCCCAATCGATATCAGACCCGTTAAGCGCATTGTGCAGGTAGCT
Source organism: Mucilaginibacter gilvus (assembly GCF_004054195.1). Classification (GTDB taxonomy): domain Bacteria; phylum Bacteroidota; class Bacteroidia; order Sphingobacteriales; family Sphingobacteriaceae; genus Mucilaginibacter; species Mucilaginibacter gilvus. The sequence continues at coordinate 670,286 of NZ_SBIW01000003.1, forward strand.
AAGGATAGGTTCCTCTTTACCCGAACCCGGATTGATGATAAACTGAATGTTCTTGAATTTCATTTGTTATGACTTGGCAAATACCATTCCAGTATCGTATATAATACAGGGGGTGAGGAATAATTATATAAAATAAACTTTCAATATATTTTGAAAGTTCAATATAAATATTCTACATTTGTACATGCAATAAGCACAACGATAAAAAACATAGAAATCATGAACTACTTTATTTTAACCTACGCGGTTTACCTCACCGTTAGTATTTTATTAACCGTTTGGGTAGCTAAAGTTTTATTTAACAACGGTCGCATTTTTTTGGTGGATATTTTTCATGGCAATGCCCCGCTGGCCGATAGCGTGAACAAGCTGCTGGTAGTAGGCTTTTACCTTGTCAATATTGGCTATATGTGTTTGGTGCTAAAAGAGACCAACACCATCAAAAGTACCCAGGAAGTGATAGAGGTACTGAGTTATAAAATAGGTACTATTATCCTTATCCTTGGTGCCATGCACTTTTTTAACGTGGTGGTTTTCTTTAAACTGCGCAACAAAGCGCAACTGGTAAAAGGCGAGAGAGCTAACGTAGTATTTGTACAACCTAAATAACCCGGGCCATGAAAACGCTGAACGATCACCTGATACTTTACGATGCCGATTGCCCTATGTGCAAGGCTTATACCAAAGCCTTTACCCGCAGCGGTATGCTGGGCGATGGGGGCAGGGCCAGTTACCAAAACATTCCCGATGAGGTTTGTCCGCTGGTTGACAGGCAGCGCGCCGTGAACGAAATAGCCCTTGTAAACACGCAAACCGGCGAAGTAAGTTACGGTGTAGAGAGCTTGTTTAAAGTGATCGGCAACAGCTTCCCGGTGTTTAAGCCATTGTTTGGGTTTGGGCCATTTATTTGGTTGATGAAGAAGGTGTACGCGTTTATCTCTTACAACCGCAGGGTAATTATCCCTGCGGCACATGAGGTTCAGGGCATACAACCCAGCTTTAGGTTGGGTTACAGGCTTATTTATCTGGTGTTCACCTGGTTGATGGTGGGTAGTATTCTCACGGTTTATGCGCATCATTTAACCCCGCTTGTTCCGCTTGGCGATCTGCTGCGCGAGTATTATATCTGCGGCGGGCAGGTGCTGTTCCAGGGGATAGTGATCAGCCTGTACAGGCCCGCTAAACGCTGGGAGTACCTGGGCAATATGATGACGATATCTTTAGCAGGTGCGTTATTGTTGCTGCCCGTATTGCTTGTAGCCAAATTTGTTGCCCTAACGCCAATAATATGTACCTTATGCTTTTTGGGCGTGGCCGGGCTGATGTTTTTAGAACACATCCGCCGTACCAAACTGATGCAGTTAGGCTGGCTGCTTACCATCAGTTGGGTGGTTTACAGGCTGCTGCTGTTAATTGTTATCTTAAATTAAACATATCATGAAATATCATAAAATAGTGCTTGCCGGCGGTAATGGTTACCTGGCTACGGTATTAGCTAAATACTATAAAAACTTTGCTGAAGAAATTATTCTGCTGAGCCGCAAGCCTGCACCCGCCGATGGTAACATTAAAACCCTTATTTGGGATGGTGAGACCGAAGGTGAATGGGGCACCGCGCTCAACGGTGCGGATATGCTGATAAACCTCTGCGGTAAAAATGTGAACTGCCGCTATACCGAAAAAAATAAACGGGAGATCATCCGCAGTAGGGTAATGCCTACTACATTGCTGGGCAAGGTGATAGGCAAGCTTGCTACGCCGCCAAAACTGTGGATAAACCTGGCATCTGCTACCATTTACCGCCACGCGGAAGACCACGCGCAGGACGAAGCCACCGGCGAAATAGGGTATGGCTTTTCTATAGACGTATGCACCCAGTGGGAACAGTGCTTTTTTGACGCCGATACGCCAAATACCCGCAAGGTTGCCCTTAGGCATGGTATTGCCCTGGGCCGCAGCGATAGCGTTTTCCCGCGCCTGCTTAACCTCGTTAAATTGGGGACGGGCGGCAAACAAGGCGACGGCGAGCAATACATTGCCTGGATCCACGAGCACGATACCGCCCGCATCACCGAATTTTTGCTGGAGCATACCGAGCTGGACGGCGTTATCAATTGCGCGGCGCCTGAAGCAGTTAAGAATAAAGACCTGATGCGCATCATCCGCAAAGCTTACGGCATTCCATTCGGCTTGCCTGCACCTCAATGGCTGCTGGAGATTGGCGCGAAGGTCATCGGCACCGAAACCGAACTGATCCTGAAAAGCCGCTGGGTAACACCTAAACGATTACTGGACGCGGGGTTTGTATTCCAGTTTCCGAAAGCAGAGCATGCGGTACACGATATTTTAAGTTTGAGGGTTTAAGCCATGGCTATTATTAAACTAACCACTAAAATAAAAGCACCCGCAGCAGTATGTTTCGATCTTTCCCGAAGCATCGACCTGCACGTAAACTCCATGGAACATACGCATGAGAAAGCCATCGCCGGCAAAACCTCAGGGCTTATCGGGCTCAACGATTGGGTAACCTGGCAAGCCAACCACTTCGGACTGAAGCTAAACATGACCATCCGCATCAGCGAGTTTGCAGTCAATGATTACTTTATAGACGAGATAGAAAAAGGCCCGTTCAAAATGATGCGCCACCTGCATCAATTTAAGCAGGTGGGCAGCTTTACATTTATGGAGGATGAGTTTATCTTCAAATCGCCGTTTGGCTATCTGGGTAAACTGGTTGACGGCTTGTTTTTAGAAAAGTATATGACGAAGCTTTTGCTGAAAAGGAATGCTGTAATAAAAGCAGCTGCTGAGGAGCATCGCTATGAATTACAGAGTTAAGGAATTGCAGAGCGCAATGCATTATTCACAAATTTCCTACTGATAGGGGAGCTTGCCTTCCCCGCGCGTCACTGCGAGGCACGAAGCAATCTTCCGATAGAAAGGTAGGCAGTATGCAAAACGGTCATGCAAAGTTCTGAGATTGCTTCGTGCCTCGCAATGACGGGTTGGGGATGATTTGTTTAATTGGAAGCTACGTCCGCTGCTTTTATAAAAAACCTTTCTTCGTTATGTGCTTCTAAAACGCTTATCTCATCGCCCACACTTAGCACACCTTCGCCGGTGTGTACCAAATTCTGCCCGAAATAGATCTTATTATTTTTTAACCGGTATTTGGCCAGCGTTTTTAGCGGCTCCTTGCCCTTTTTAGCGTTTTCCTGGTCAATTGTGGTCATTACGCAGCGGGCGCAGAGTTTTACACCGTGCATATCTATGCCATTTACATTGATATGTTTCATGGTATCCTCGCTGTACGCCTCACCACCGGTAAATACAATGTTCGGGCGGAAACGGTTCATGGGCAACGCATCAGGCAGGCGGGAGTTCAGGTCATCCAATGAGGCCTGGCCAATGATCAGCATAGGGTAGGCGTCCGAAAAGGAGGTGATGGCACCCTTGTTGGTATACCTTGGATCGGTTGGACGGTGGATGTTATCGGGCATGTAAACCAGTCGGCAGAGTAAGTTTAATTTCTCCGAAAACCAATCGTCTATATGGCTGCTCACCAATTGCGCCCGGCAGGTATCGTCCCAAATTCTAACCTCCAGCATTTCTTCGCTTTGCGGTAAAAATGGGATGGTAATGGAGGTGTTATCGGGCAGGTAGGTTACCAAAATGCCCTCGTTACTCAAAGCTGTTTTTAACAGCGCCATTTGCGCGTTCTCGCGCTGGGAAAGGAACCTATTATTGGCATCTATCAGCATCCAGCGGCGATCGTGCTGCAGGCCGCGATCGGTAAGGATGGCCGTATCAACTATTATGCCGCCTAAGGATTTGATGGGGTAGATGTATAGTGCGCTTACCTGTAACATGCCGTAAAAATAAGTCTTTGGTGCGAGTTTTGGCGATTAGCGATCAGTTAATCAGCGATTAGTTAGCATAGGATAATTTAACACGATTAAGTGATTTTTATGATTAACACGATAAATCAGGGCAATCTTATGAACTTTTAATCAAGGTTCAGAAAAAATGCGATAGGGATTGTAGTGGAAATCCCGGAATGAAGTGCTGCTTTTATCAGCAGTGCTGAACGAGGAGTTGGAACGAAAAGCCCGGGCCGCAGGCATCGCCATCATTTGTCTGAACTCGAATTTTATGGAATTGGAAGAATTTTCAGAATTTAAACAAATAACAGTGCAGGTGTATTTTCACTCACCACACACATTAAATGTTCAACTTACAGTTGTTTTTGCAGTTATAAATCTATAAAATTGTTTAACCTTTTATTAACGCCACTATTTCAGCGGCAAAAATCTTAAAATTATGCCAATAGACGCACCCAATATTAACGGTAAGGCGACAGCCCAAAACACGTACGATGCTATTGTTGTAGGATCGGGCATCAGCGGTGGCTGGGCTGCCAAAGAACTTACCGAACGTGGCTTGAAAACCATTATGCTGGAGCGTGGGCCTAATTTTGAGCACATAAAGGACTATAAAACAGCCAATAACAACCCGTGGGATTTTGAGCACCGTGGTAATGTAACCCAGGCTCAGCGCAACCGCAGACCGGTTATATCGCGTAACTGGGGTGCGCAGGAGGCTGTTATGGATTATTGGGTAGATGAGCAGGACGCCCCTTACGCTGAAGTAAAGCCCTTTAACTGGTGGCGATCGTACCAGTTGGGCGGACGCTCTATATTATGGGGCCGACAAAGCTACCGCTGGAGCGACCTTGATTTTGATGCCAACGCGAAAGATGGCTGGGCGATAGACTGGCCGATCCGCTATAAAGATCTTGCCCATTGGTACGATCATGCCGAAAAATTCGCGGGCATCAGTGGCTCGCTGGAAGGGTTGCCGCAATTACCCGACGGGCACTTTCTGCCGCCTATGGATATGAACTGGGTGGAGAAGGATGTTGCCGCCAGTATTAAAAAGAAGTTTGGCCGCCACATGATCATTGGCCGGGTGGCTAATTTAACGGCGGCTATCCCCGGGCGTACCAAATGCCAGTTCCGCAACCGTTGCTGGGAAGGTTGCCCTTTTGGTGGCTATTTCAGTACGCAATCATCTACTTTGCCGGCAGCACTGGCAACGGGCAATTTAACGGTAAGGCCACAATCTATCGTTACTAAAGTATTATATGATAAGGATACCAAGCGTGCTAAAGGGGTTGAGGTGCTGGATGCCGAAACCAATAAAACTTATGAGTTTTACGCCAAAGTGGTGTTTGTAAACGCTTCCGCTTTAAATAGCGCCTGGGTGCTGATGAACTCCGCAACGGATATATGGCCGGATGGCCTGGGTAGCAGCAGCGGCGAACTGGGCCATAATATTATGGATCACCACTACAATCTGGGTGCAAGCGGTGTAATGGAAGGCTACGAGGATAAATACTTTTATGGCCGACGCGCAAATGGCATTTACCTGGCACGTTTTGCCAACGTGTTTGGCGATAAGCGCGATTACCTGCGCGGTTTTGGCTACCAGGGCGGAGCGAGCCGGCAGGGCTGGAGCCGCGAAATTGCCGAACTTACCATTGGTGCGAAATACAAAGAGGCGCTATCCGAGCCCGGGCAATGGCAGATGGGCCTGAGCGGATTTGGCGAGCTATTGCCGTATCATGAGAATAAAATAACGCTTGATAAGGAGCGGAAAGATAAGTGGGGCCTGCCTATCCTTTCTATGGATGCAGAGATAAAGGATAACGAGAAAAAGATGCGCGTGGATATCGTAAATGAGGCAAAAGCGATGCTGGAAATGGCGGGTGTTAAAAATATTGAGACGCACGACAGGGGGCATAATGTTGGTGATGGCATCCACGAGATGGGCACCGCCCGCATGGGTAACGATCCTAAAACATCGGTATTGAACAAGCACAACCAGGTTTGGGACGCACCAAACGTTTTTGTTACCGATGGCGCTTGTATGGTGTCCTCGGCTTGCCAAAACCCCTCTTTAACATATATGGCCCTTACTGCCCGCGCCGCGAATTTTGCTGCAGATGAGTTGAAGAAGGGGAATATTTAGGGGGGACAATTATTAATAAACGTCGTCCTGAACTTGTTTCAGGATCCTACAGGACAGGTATCGAACTTTGCTAAACGGCGATGTATGTGCACTACTTTTATGATGGGGTGCCGAAAAAATTTCGGCATGACGTAGGGTTTTTAGTATAAACAAAAAGAGGTTAGCCGTAAAACGGCTAACCTCTTTTTGTTTGATGTTCTAATCTCTTACTTACAATACAGCGCCAGTTTATCGCCGGCTTCTTTTAAGCCGAGGGCTACAGCCTTGTTAATGTCTGCACAACCTGCTGTTTTCTCGCCGCGCTGGGCTTTGATGATGCCGCGGTTGAGGTAAGCGGTCGCATTTTTAGGGTCCATTAAAATAATGGCGTTTAAATCTGTTAATGCCGCGGCCCAGTTCTTCAAATTCATTCGGGCTGTGGCACGTGCCATGAGTACTGTGGTGCTTTTGGGTTCCAGTTTAAGCGCCGTAGCGAAATCTTTTTTCATGGCCAGGGTATCACCCGTAAAACTTTCGGCAATAGCACGGCCCGTATAGGCTTTTACGTTATTTTGGTTGAGCAGCAACACGTTAATGTAATCATATACGGCCCCTAAGTATTCCTGTTTAATTAGTTTAAGATCGGCACGGGCAAGGTAAGCCTCGTCGTTGGTTTCGTTGAGGGAGATGCCTTTGTTGATATCAACTAATGCCTCATCGTATTTTTTTAGCGCCACCAGGCTATTACCCCGGTTGATGAATGCTTCTGAAGAGGATGGGGCCAGTTTTATAGCCAGGTCGTGATCTGCCATTGCGCCTGCCAGGTCATCCAGCTTGCTTTTGGCAACGCCGCGATAGCTGTAGAAGTTTACATTCTTAGGGTTTATCACAATGGCATCATCAAATACCTTTAAAGCCTGCGTGTAACGGCCGGAAGCGATAAGCGCTTTGCCATAATCTATATACAGATCGTTGTTTTGCGGTGTGGATTCAATTGCGGCTTTGTAATCGGCCAGGCTTCCTTCCACATCGCCATTCTTCATTTTAATGCGGGCGCGATGGAGTAAGGCGTAAGGGCTGCGTGCATCCAGCGTTAGCGACCTGCTATAAAGCGCTATGGCGGCGGGATAATCGTGCTGGGCCGCCTTAATATCTCCGCTGCCTACGTAGGCATAGGTGGCTTTAGGCTCTATTTTAATGGTGGTCGCAAAATCCGCCAGTGAGCCAACTGTATCATTCAATTCTATCTTAGCCTTAGCGCGCGACATATACCCATAGGCGTTTTTAGGGTTTATGCTGATGGTGGTATCGGCATCGGCAATAGCGGCGGTAAAGTTTTTCATGTTGATCTTTACATCAGCCCGGTTTTGGTAAGCTTCGTCATATTTAGGGTTCAGGGCGATAGCCCTACTCAGATCCTCAATGGCACCATCCCGATCATTCATATTGTTTTTAGAGATGCCCCGGCCCATGTAAAGTTCGGCCTTTTTTGGGTTTTGCTCAATCGCTTTATCAAAAAACTCAATCGCGCCTTTATCGTCATCGGCATTGCTGGCGGCAGAGGCCAGGTAATGGTAAAGTTCGGGCATCTGGGGATTAAGACTCACTACCCTGCGGTAATCAGCAATGGCGCCCTGGTAATCCCTGATATTTGCTTTAGCGTTACCACGATAGAACCATGCTTCAGAGTTATTAGGCTCTGCCTTAATAGCGGCGTCGAAATCAGCAATAGCCGCCTTGTAATCGCCAAGGTTCCCTTTTGAGTTTGCGCGGTAGTAAATAAGGTCGGCATCACCCGGTAAAAACTTTTCGGCAATGTCAAAATCAACAATAGCACCCTTATTATCGTTCAGGTTAGCCTTAGCCACCGCGCGGTATTTGTATAACTCTCCCTTTTGCGGATTCAGGGCTATCGCTTTATCAAAATCGGCAAGGCTGCCCGCATAATCCTTTAAATTGCTTTTTGCATTGGCACGGTAATGCCACGCATCTAATAACCTTGGGTCGAGGTCCAATGCTTTAGTAAAATCGGCAACGGCACCTCCATAATCACCTATATTGGTTTTAGCATTGGCCCGGTACAGGAACGCCCTTGCCACGCCGGGGTTCATTTGAATAGATCGGTTAAAGTCGGCAATGGCCTCCTTATAATCCTTCATATTTGCTTTTGTGTTGCCGCTCGTCATGTAATCGGTAGCGGTTTGGGCCATGCAATAAACCGGCAACAAAAACAGAATAAATAACAATCTCTTCATTAATTTATTTTTCAAAGATGCCTAATGTAAGTAAAACGGAATAAATGGTTTGCTAAATTAGGTAAATACGCCCGTTTTAACCTCATGATTAATATAGCTATAAGCTATGAGTTACAGGGTTAATTGTAAATAAAAAAGCACAGCGGGCGGGCTGTGCTTGTCTGAATCAGGATTTTCAGAATTTTAGAATGAGCAGAATTTAATATAAAGGAATTTTCGATTGGCAATGGGAGTTTCTGTTGTTATTCTGAAAATCCTATAATTCTGTAAATTCTGATTCTGATGAATTTTTTATTCAAACCCACCATGCCTGTTAGCTTTGGTTTGTGCCGGCCATTTGGTTTGTTCGCCGGTTTTGGTGTTTATGGGTAATACGATCTTGTCGCGTGAGGTTTTGGCTGGGTCTTCGCAGGCCATGTAAACCAGTATGGCGGTTAGCATAGCGTTATTTTTTACGTCGTCGAAAACTATCTTATCGTAAGTATCGCGGTTGGTGTGCCATGTGTAACTGCCATAGCTCCAGCTGTTTGAGCTTAATGAAAAGCCGGGAGCGCCCACCGCTACAAACGACGCAAAATCGGACCCTCCGCCGCCTGGTGTACCAGGGAAGTTGGTAGTGATCTGCTCACGAATATTCGCGGGTACCTTGCTCAGCCAGCGGCCAATATAATCGTAGCTGTTCAAAAAGCCTTGTCCGGAGATATTCACCACACGGCCTGTGCCGTTATCCTGGTTAAATAAAACCTGCAGGTTGGCCACTATCTCCGGGTGATCTTCCACAAAAGCGCGTGAGCCGTTCAGGCCTTGTTCTTCGCTGCCCCAGTGCCCAACTAAAATGGTGCGTTTAGGGTTAGGGTATACTTTTTTAAGGATGCGCATGGCTTCCATCATAGTTAATGTACCGGTGCCGTTATCGGTAGCGCCCTGGCCGCCATCCCAGGAATCGAAGTGTGCAGAAAGCATCACATACTCATCCGGTTTTTCGGTTCCTTTTATTTCACCAACAATGTTAAAGGTTGGTACAGCACCAAGTTCCTTAGATTCTGCTTGTATTTTAATGGTTGGTTTGCTGCCGCCTTCGGTTAAGCGGTACAGCATCCCATAATCTTCCAGCGCTATATCAACCGTAGGCGTTTTTTTGGTGTAAGCGCCAAATATCTTATCAACCCCAAAACCTGCCGACCAGTTAGAGGTAACGACACCCGCCGCGCCGGCTTTTTCCAATGCGGGGGGTAAACTACGCGCGGTTAAACCGGTATTGCTGATGCGTTTGCGCCATGCATCAGTTTGCGCGGTGCGGTCGGCCTTCATTTTATCGAAAGATTTCTTGGTGGCAAACTCCGTCCAGTTATAATCGGGCCTGCCGGTAGGCTGCAGCATAGAGATCATTACAAATTTACCTTTCACCGCAGGCAGCCATTTTTGAAACGCGATAGAATCGGCAAATTCAGGCAGAATGATGGTTTCGGCAGTAACCGCTTTTTTCATGCCGGGGCTCCAGGCCAGTTGCGTGCCTTCCAGCGATTTTACACGCGGGGTAACCATGTCAATATGTGATACGCCGCGTTCCCAACCGCGCCAGTCGCCCCATTTTTCGTAACGGGCCGTGATGCCCCAGTCTTTATATTTTTCCAGCGCCCATTGGCCTGCTTTTTCCATCTGCGGCGTGCCTACCAAACGTGGGCCAATACCATCAAACAGTTGTTTGGCAAGCGGCACCAGCTGCGAGTTTTCTGTCTCTTCTTTTACAATGTTATCTACAACAGGGTCCTTGGTTTGCGCGGTAGCTGCTCCGGCGGCAAAAAGCGCTGGGATAACCAGCATTTTTGTGATGTTTTTTGCACTGAGGAGGTGCAATAGCGTATTGGTAGTTTTCATATAGGCGAATATAAATAATAGCCATGGGTTTATGATTTGGTAACAGCAATTTCACAAAGCGTGCAACTTACCAGTTTGTGCTATTTTTTTAAAACCAAATACCACTCCGATGCTTTGATATAAAGAGATCTAAGTAAAAATTAATTTAAACTATGGCGCAACTGGATGTACAACCCAAGCAACGGAGTCCGTTTTGGATATGGATCGTGATACTTTTGGTGATACTTGGTGTACTGTTTATGCTGTGGCGCGGATGCAACCGCAGTTATCAGCCGCAGGCTTTAAAAACTACCGATTCGGATTCTACTCATGTAGATACCAATAATACATCCACAAAAATAGCCGTTACCCAGCCCGATTGGGAAGCCGTGGATTTTGAACTGCCGCGATCAACATACGATGAAATTACCGATACCGCCATTGTGGTACGCGGCACCGATAAATACACCATTTACGGTTTAGGCGAAAATGTCCTGTTTGCCGAAGATCAAAGCACCTTACAAGGCGGTGCAGATGGGCGACTGAAACTGATCTCGGCATCGCTCCATAAAAGGTTCAATAACGCGGCGATAGGTGTTTACGGGCATACCGATAGCACGGGCGCATCATCAACTAACCGGATCTTAGGTGCCCAGCGTGCCAATGCCGTTAAAGATTGGTTGATAAGTAAAGGTGGGTTTGCCGATGCGATGATATCGGTACACTCGGTTGGCGAGGCTAAACCTATTGCCACCAACGGAACCGAAAGCGGCAGACAGCAAAACCGGAGCGTGGAAATCGTAGCGTTCCCGGCAGATACCACAAAGAACTAAATACAAATTCAACCTTAAACAATAACGACATGGGTTCAGAAGATAACGATTACAGCAAACTGGAAGAGTTGAGCGAAAGTGATTTCGAGATAGCAGACGGGCAGCCGGATATACAGGGCTGGGACGTGCGCGATTCTGATAATAATAAAATAGGAGAGGTGGATGAGCTGCTCTTCAACCCTCAATCGCGCAAGGTGCGGTACGTTATACTACACATGGAAAATAACGACATAGACCTGGAGGACGGCCGCATTCTGATTCCCATTGGCGTTGCCGAATTGCATGAGGATGATGACGATGTGATTATACCCGATATTACAAAAGCACAGATCTTAGCTTTACCGCTTTACGAACGGGGTAGGGAGATCAATGCTGATACCGAGGCACAGATCCGCAACGTGTTTGTAAGCCCGGAGGCGAATGTAATGCTGGGTACCGATTTTTACGACCACGACCATTTCAGCGAAACCAAATTCTACGGCAAGCGCCGCCAGCCGGGAGCGGATAATACAGTAAGCCAAAGTTATTTGGATGAACCGGAGGAGGGGAAATAGTGAGTGGTGAGTGATGAATTATTAATGGTGAATAGGGAGTTTGTGTGAGCCGTAACCGACTATTGCACACTCGCTACTCACCATTTACTACTCACTACTAAGTACGCGGTCTTTTTAAGTTGTAGGCAACCAGGTAGTTTAGGTTATCGGTAACCACGGTGCGTTTATCAAGCGATTGCTCATCCTTGCTGAAAGATTGGTTCAGCCTTGATTTGATCTGGTGAAATACTTCCAAAACAGCTTCAGGTAACATTTTGGTTGCTATAGTAGGGTAGTATGTTTTTTGCAGGCGTGCTTTTTCTACATCGCCAACCAGGCTAAACTCCCAAACATCATCGGGTTTAAAACCGTGCTCTTTGGCGGTGTTCATCAGGTCGTACAGGTATAGGCGGGTTTGATTTTCTATTGTTTTTTCGTCCATGCAGGAGGTTATTTTTTCTTAGAGGTGAGGTCGGCAGATGAAGTGGATTTGCCCGACTGGTAGGATGATACTTTTTTGTTTACGTTTAGGCTTTTTTCTTTCTTGGTTTCTTTAACCTGTTTCTTGTCTTTGCTCATGATATATGGGTGTGTAATTAGCTAAAATGAAAATATGCCTCGCCATGAAACGCAGCAGATGCTTTTAAAATGTGTTTGTTGTAATTGTTTAAATGTACCTTTTATTTATTGAAAATGAGCAGGTTTTTATAATTAATTTAAGGTAAAAGTTTAAATTAAGAAATAATGCCGTATATAATGATTACCTTGCACGCTTATTAAAAACAATATAATAATGTCAAAAGAAGGAACTGTAAAGTTTTTCAACGTCACAAAAGGCTTTGGATTTATTTCACAGAGTGATAACAGAAGCGATGTTTTTGTTCACTCAACTGGCCTGATCGATGAGATCCGCGAAAACGATAGCGTTACGTTTGATGTAGAAGAAGGCAAAAAAGGCCTAACAGCGGTAAATGTAAAAGTAGTTTAACAAATCACTATAAAATTTAATCGTGAGCATCTGCTGTAAGGCAGATGCTTTTTTATTCTCTTAAAATAAGTATTAACTAACCCACATACCAATATGGCGAAATCGCAAGCAACTTTTATGAAAAAACAACTGGAAAAAAATCGCCAGAAAAAAAAGGAAGACAAGGCATACCGCAAACAGGAACGCAAGGATAACACCGGCAGCACCGACCTGGAAAGCATGATGGCCTACGTAAATGAATTTGGAGAGATTACCTCAATACCTCCCGAAAAATAAACATCATCTTCTTTAAGCTTATAGCACAAAGGCACTAAGCTTAAAGAAATCCTGTTTTCAACCCAGCAAAACAGTTTTAAGGCCGGTAGCTTCTACCATAAACATCCGGTTAACAAATGCCTTTAAGCGCTCCAGTAAACTAAGGGGTTTTTCGGTTTTTAGCATAACAATTTCTTCCTGTTCGGTTCCTCGCGTGGGGTGCTCATGCTCGTGCATTTCTTCGAGGATGCTTTCGCGTATCTCGGGGTCGCGGTTTACAATGTCATCCAGTTCGGTAAGGTCGTTAAAGGTTGCGTTGCCGTTGCGTTGTTTTTTGATAAGGATATCGAAGCGTTCCTGGCGAAAGGTACGCCGGATCAATGGCCGGTTATTTCTCATGATGGCACTAGTTATAATCTATCGGTGTCAAAAGCAATGCCATGGTTTTAAGATGTTGATTTTTAGGTAGTTGTGTTGATTACCTATTGTGCGCTGTACTGTGGTGATACAGTGCGCTGTACGGTTATGGAAAGTATTGTGATGCATTATTTAACGATGTGTGATAGATATATTTTAATAACCTGCGGCGATAAATTTATGTTTGGGAGGTTGATTGCTGATTTGATTTGTAAAACTTCGGTTAAATGGTGAACTTTCTGCATTATTAAAGGTATAGCAGCAATAATATGAAAGACACCACCATCCAAACCCTGCACCCCGATGCCGGAAAAACTAATAAGGTTATTTCCCTGGAAAAGTACGAAACCATTAAAGTCGCTATACTGGAAGTTTTGAAAGAGGGCGACTTAAGCCATACGCAGCTTATGGAGGCGATACATAAACGGGTGAGTAGTTATTTTAAAGGAAACGCCCAATGGTATGGCGAAACCGTTAAACTGGATCTGGAAGCGAGGGGGGTGATACAGCGGAGTAAAAGTAAGCTTCCAATTTACAGCGTCGCTTAAAAGTTATCACATCAAATTTATAAAACCCCATTATTTACTAAAAAAATTAGTAAAATACCCCTATAACGCTTACCTTCGGGTAAATTACCCCGTTATGGAAAACACACAAGAAACCCAACAGCTGCAGCAATACCTCGCCGAAGCGGTAGAAATGCTGGACGACCTGAAACCAAAACTGGCCCTATTTGAGAAGCAGCGCTACTTTCGCTTTAAGGCCGCTTTAGAAAACTACTTAAAGCTGAATGATGGCTTACGGAGATCGTGGGCCGAAGCCGGCGTAACGAATGGTAAATAGTCCGTCATTATTATCTTATCTCCCCCGGGGCCTAGTTTGTTGATGTTGCCCGGCTGTTTTTTTTTGTCTCCAGGCTTTTAGTGCCGCTGTTTCTATAGCAGGCAACTAACAATTCTTTTCTTTTCTCCTCATTTCCTTATAAAACGAACAAAATTGTACTGAAAAATCGTGGTTTTGTCCCATTTTATGCGTGCATAGCATACGCTTTGCTTTAAAAAATGGTTAAATCTTTGTTAATATTATGAAAAGTGTAAAAATATGGCCCGTACTATGGCAATATTTTATATAATCACAATTTTTAATTCTCTAATTTCTTCTTTTGAAAATTATTTACTTGTTTTTGTATGTTAATAATTGAATTTTTGGTAGTGTTTATTGAAAATATCTTATTTATGATTTGTTTTTATTGAAATTCATTCATATTTTCATAAAAAATTATTAATTAATACCTATTCTATAGATTTTATTATTAATAGTTGTGTTTAGATAGTGATTTCAACCCCCATTTGCTAAAAAGACTTTTTTTAACATATCAATCCACTTAATTAACAACAAATGAAGAGTAATTCTACAAAAATCAACCTGCTGGACTCCTTTCGGCAGCTGTCGAAAGAAAAATGGCAGCTCGGCGCTACCATTTTTATCGGGAAACTAACCGGCTTGTTCCTGGTTGTAATGGCCATGATGGTGCTGCCAAACTTTTTTGGTACGCCGGCTCATGCTGCAGACACCTACACTGCGCACGAAACATCAATGATCAACACCATTAACACCGTTTGGACCCTGGTTGCAGCTTTCCTTGTATTTGGGATGCAGGCGGGCTTTGTAATGCTTGAGGCTGGTTTCGCCCGCAAAAGAGAAACCGTTAACGTTTTAATGGAATGTATTTTTGATACCTGCCTTTGCGGTATCTTGTTCTACGCTATTGGTTACGCCTTTATGTTTGGCCAGGGTAACGGCTTTATTGGCTGGGGCGGCGCAGATGGTAAAACTTGGTTCTTTTTACAAAACATACCTGATACCTACCTGGCTTACGGTGTACCGGTATTGGCGCACTGGATCTTTCAGTTTGCATTTGCCGATACTTGCTCTACCATCGTATCGGGTGCTATGATAGGCCGCACAAGCTTCCGTGGCGATATCCTGTACTCAATAGGTATCACAGGCTTTATATACCCAATCATTGGCCACTGGGCCTGGGGACCGGATGGTTTCCTGGCTACCATGGGTACATCTGGTGTGTTCGCAAAATTATTGGGCCAGCCATTCCGCGACTTTGCAGGATCAACCGTAGTGCATACTATAGGTGGTGTTGCATCATTGGCCGGCGCAATAGTTTTGGGGCCACGCTTAGGCCGCATATTTGCACGTGATAATAAAGAGAAAGGCGGCTTACCTGCAGGCCATAACTTACTCATAGCTGCCGTGGGTGGTTTTATCCTGTGGTTTGGCTGGTATGGTTTTAACCCGGGCAGTACCCTAAACGCTATGGACATGCAAGGGATTGGCCGTGTGGCTGCCAACACTACTTTAGCAGCCTGCGCCGGTGGTTTCACCGCTATGCTTGCCGCTTTATGGTGGGGCCCTACAAAAGGCAAATTCGATCTGGCTTTTACAGTAAACGGTTTCCTGGCTGGTTTGGTTGCTATTACCTGCCCTTGCTACTGGGTTAGCCCTTTCGGTTCAATCATGATAGGTGCCATTGGCGGTATCATCATATTTGCCGGTGTTTATATTATTGAGTGGTTCCGTATCGACGATCCGGTTGGCGCATTCTCGGTACACGGTTTAAACGGTATCTGGGGAACTTTATCATTAGGTTTATTCGCATCAGGCCAGTATGGTTTTACTACCCCAACCGGTGCTGATAATACTGCCCCGGTTACAGGTTTATTATACGGTGGTGGTGGCGCGGTGCTCGAAGCCCAGTTACTTGGTAGCTTCATCATTACCGCTGCTGTGTTCATCGTATCTTTCTCTATGATGTATCTCATCAACAAATTACCACATCCATGGAAACTGCGTGTTGAAGAGCATGGCGAACTGGGTGTTGGCGGTATTGACGTATTTGATCACGGTATCGAAATTTACCCTGCTCAGGATGAAGAAATTACCTTAGGCGATCTGATGGATAAAGGCGTTAAACAGCCTGCCTAATCCTTTTAATAAAATTACTCCCGGCTTTGCCGGATATTTCAATGCCAAGCAGCCCCGTAAACTACCGGGGCTGCTTTTTTTGTGGCCTAACGAAACGGGCGTTGCTTAAATTCCATCTGTTTATGTTAAAATATCATTGACGGTAATAGCGGCCATTACTGTAATTTAGACAGCTATAAACGCTACGCCAATTGAAAACTTTCTCTGCCACCTTGCGCCCATTTTTACGGGCATCAGTCATACTTATTTTATTGCTCAGCACTTTTGCTGTTAACCATGCATTTGCGCAGGCTGAAGTGGAGCCATGGGGGAATATTACCGGCATCCGAAATAAAGGACAGCTTTACGGTTTCGAGACCAGCCTGCGGGTGATTGGCGCTAACGGTAAACGTATGGCCGCAACGGCCAAAGAAAAGCAGTCGCCCAAGTATAGCCGCAGGGGGGATGACCAGATCGTAGTTACCCGGATAGACAGCCTGTTTTTCAGCCAAACCGTTACTGATGCGGGTTCCGGTAAAATAAAGGTGAATGTGCAGGTGATAGCTAAAAAGGATACCGCCTTAAAGGGTGTTTTCTTTTGCATTACATTGCCCGTAGCGGAGTATGCCGAGAGCCGCCTGCGGTTGGCCGGGGTAAAAGAAGATTCGCTAAAACAATATGCGCCGGGCTTTGCCAATAGCTTTGTAAGTGTAAAGGCCAGGGGCGTGGAATTTACCGCTGCCACACGGAAATTAAAGGTGAGTTTTGATGAGCCGGAGATGGTTATTGTACGTAAGGATTCGGTAGGTAATCTGCAACTGTACGTCCCGCTTGCGCTGAATGAGGTGCATCGCGGCGATGTAATAACTAAAACGCTAAGTATTAAAGCCGAGGGACTGATAGATACGCAACCGGTTAACCTGGTTATCAATACCGCACAGCCGGGGCGTGAGTTCGCCGGACTTGGCGGTAACTTCCGCTTGCAGAACCCGAAGACCGACCCGCAGGTAATAGACTACAGCCTGCAAAACCTGCGCGTAGCCTGGGGCAGGGTAGAAATGCCCTGGCGCTTTTGGCAACCCGAAAAGGATATTGACCCCACAACAGAAGCAAACAATGGCAAACTGAACCCTTTTGTGTTAAAATCCATGCAGATGGCGCATAGGTTGGATAGCATGGGCATTCCGGTGATCCTGTCGGCATGGTCGGCACCCAACTGGGCTATTGTTGGCCCGCCACGCTTTAGGCCAACGCCTCAAGGTGTTTGGGGCAACCCGCTGGATCACACGCAGGACGAAGCTATTTACAAATCTATAATCAACTACATTCTTTACCTGAAAGCCAAATACGGTTTCGAAGTGAAAATGTTCTCGTTCAACGAATCGGACCTTGGTATAAACATTCGCCTAACGGGAGAGGAGCACCGCGATTTTATTAAAGGGCTTGGCGCGTATATGGCCTCCAAAGGCCTCCATACCAAATTATTGCTGGGCGATAACTCGGACGCGACAACATATAAGTTTATATACCCGGCAATGGACGACCCAGCCACCAAGCCCTATATCGGCGCGATATCTTTCCACTCGTGGAGAGGGTGGGATAACGTTACCCTGCAAAAATGGGCGGATGCCGCTACCAAAATGAATGTGCCGCTAATTGTGGGTGAGGGCAGTATAGATGCCGCCGCCTGGAACTATCCCGACATTTTTCAGGAGCAAACCTATGCGCTTGAGGAGATAAACCTGTATACCCGTTTGCTGGCCATCTGCCAGCCGGTTTCTATATTGCAATGGCAACTCACTGCCGATTACTCTCCACTAATAGGCGGTGGTATTTTTGGCAACCCCGAACCGCTGCACCCGGGGCAGCGGTTTTGGAATTTAAAGCAGCTTTCCACTACGCCCAAAGGGTTATTTGCCATGCCGCTAAGTGTGGATCGGCCCGGAATTTCCGCCGCAGCTATGGGCGATAACAGTAAAGGCATTTATGCCTTGCAATTGGTAAATAACGGCAGCACGCGCGAAGTAAATTTAACCGGACTGCCGGCGAAAATTGTACGGCTTCGTTATTATATCACCAACAGGAAAACCAATATGAAAGAAGAACGCGCTGTGGAGGTAAAAGATGGTGCGGCGAAGTTTAAACTGCCGGCTGTAAGTTATGTGAGCCTGATAAGCGAATAAGCAATTCAGGATTTGATCCCCGCCAGTTAAAACAGCGGTGCCGCAGTTACTTTATCAGCCGGAAAGTGTATTGGTAATTTAAAATATTACCGTCGGCCTCTACGTTTTTTATTTTTACGGTGTAGGTAATATTGTCTTTCAGTCCATCTGTTTTACATTGGATGGAGTTGGGCAGGCCTTCGTTCTGATTATCAAAGTTAACAGCAGATATAATTAAGAATGGCCATCATAGGTGCAATTTAATATTTAGCGCATTAAGTTTGGTATAGCAGGCCCCAAAACCACCAATTATTTATAAAAGGCCAGGGCTTGTGTTAATATTGCATCTATCTTTTCCACCGGGATGTCTGCTGTAGCATCTATCAGTAATATTTTCATGCGGGCGCGTTTTTCCAGCAGCAGGTCGGGATGATTAAGCCGGTTGCCTTCTACAATGCCAATATAGGGTTGCAGGTATTTTTTATGCACCCATAGGTAACAAAACATTTTGCCCTTATAGCAATACATGGGCATGCCATATTTCCATTCTTCGGTAAGGAGGGTGTTTAGGGCCAGGATATGCCCGCGCAGAAATTGCAGGCAACTTTGGGTTGGTTTTGGCTGGTTGAGAAAATACTCGTCAATTGGGCGCGGCATATTGTAATTGTCTGAGCTCGAATTTGATTGAATTTTTAGAATTGACAGAATGCTTTCAATATACTCAAGCTGATATTCTATAAATCCGCTTAATTCCCTAAAATTCGAGTTCAGATGAATAACTATTGCTCTACGCGAGGTATAGGACGGAAAATACGATTCCAGCGGATCTTCTTAAAGAAAGACTGAGTGCTATCGATACTCATCCAGGTGATCACGGCTTTACCTACAATATGATCTTCGGGTACAAAACCCCAAAAACGCGAATCTACGGAGTTGTGGCGGTTATCGCCCATCATCCAATAATAATTCATTTTAAAGGTGTAGTTGTCGGCTTTTTTATCGTTGATGAACACTTCTTTACCTTTAATTTCCAGTTTATTGTGCTCGTAAACCTCGATGGCCCGGCTGTATAGTGCAACGGTGCTATCATTTAGTTGGATAACGGTGCCTTTTTTAGGGATCAATATAGGGCCATAATTATCTTGGTTCCATTTAAACAGAGCGTTTTTCGGGAAAACTTGGGAGTCAACTTCGCCCTTCGGCTCATTTACCTGTGTGACAGATTTTACATTAGAGAAGTTTTTCACCTGCGAATAGCTGTCGGTAGGTATCACCATTTCGTAGGTGCTTGTGCCATCAAAACCTCTTACTTCTACATGCAGATCGGTTAAAACGTCCTGATTTAATGGAGTACCGTTGGTGACTACTAAGTAAGATGTTTGTGCTTGTGGCGCGTTTTTTACAATTTTTCCGTCGGTATATGCTTGTCCGTTAACTATGGTAACGGTTTCGCCGGGGAGCCCAACGCAACGTTTTATATAATGCACACGCATATCTACCGGGCGGGGGACAGTTTCGGCAGGATAGTTAAATACAACCGCGTCGCCTTTTTTTACATCGCCCAAGCCCGGCAGGCGGTAGTAAGGTAGCTGAATGCCGTCCCAATAAGTTTTCATGTTACCATATATGGTCGATTCTGTAAACGGAATGGCTACAGGTGTCATCGGCATACGGGCACCGTATGATAATTTGCTTACAAACAGGTAATCGCCGGTCATCAAACTACCCTCCATAGATGCGGAAGGAATAGCAAATGCCGAAAATAACAGGCCGCGAATAATGGTTGACGCGACCAGTGCGAACAAAATTGCATCGATCCACTCACGGGTTTTGCTCTTTTTTGGCTTTGCCGTATCCGTTTTTTTGCGCGATAAGAATTTCCAGTTCATAGCTATTGTGGTATTAATTTAGCGTTCCTTACTCATTTAGAGCCTAACATACGAAAAATGTTACAGTCACTGGGATGATTTTTAGCCATAATTTGTAGATTTAGGGCACCTATTTTATATCAACCCTATGTTACGACGTAATTTTATCAAACTCTCCGCCGCATCCATGGCGGCAGTAATGTATAGCAGAATCACGTTTGCCGCCGATAGCGGCTTCGCACTCATTAACCATCCCGACGAAGCCTGGATAGAACTGGCAGAGGGTTGGGTAAAGCTTACCGGTGCCGGTGGCTCAGTTTATACGCACAAAGATGTGCGCGTAGAAGTTAAAAGCGCGGGCAACGCGCAATCGGTTTACGTGCAGTCGCCAACAGCGGCGTTGATGGCTGTTCGCTTCAAGTGGAAATATGAGACCAAAAAGTATTCGAAAATATTGGGCGACCATTGGGAACGCACTTACGGCGACCTTGCCTGGAAGAAACCTGAAGCAAGCGCTAAAAACCCCTGGTATGTTTTGCTGCATGATGATAAGCAAACCGCGGCATTTGGTGTGAAAACAGGCGGCAATACTATTTCCTTTTGGAACGTAACCGCAGATAGTTTAGAGCTAACGATGGATACCCATTCGGGGGGGCGGGCGTAATGCTTGGTCAGCGGAAACTGCATACAGCGGATATTGTAACCAACATGAGCGCCCCTAACGAAACGCCCTATGCAACGCTGACCCGCTTTTGCAAGATAATGTGCCCAAAACCACGGCTGCCTAAACAGCCTGTTTATGGCATCAATGATTGGTATGTGGTTTACGGGAACAACTCTTTCAATTCCATAAAAGAGCAGACAACCGTGATGAGTGGTTTGGTAAGCGATACGAACAACCGGCCCTTCTCGGTAATTGATGATGGCTGGCAGCAACCGGATGATTTTAGCATAGTGAACGATAAGTTTAAGGACATGCATAAAATGGCAGACGAAATAAAGAGCCATGGCATGCGCCCCGGTTTGTGGACACGCCCGCTGATTGCCCGTAAGGACGATAGTGCCTCACTGCTGGCTCCAAAAATACCGGGCCGTGGCCAAACGGGTGAACTTATACTCGACCCAACCCTGCCCGAAACCATTGAACGCGTAAAACACAATATTAGCCTTTACAAACAATGGGGCTACCACATGGTGAAGCACGACTACAGCAGCTACGATATTTTCGGTAAGTGGGGTATGCAGATGACCGACGGGCTCACTGCGCAGGGTTGGAAATACCACGACCAAAGTAAAACCAATGCAGAGATCATCAATAATTTGTACAATGCAATCCGGCAATCGGCAGGTGATATGTATATCATTGGCTGTAACACCATGAGCCACTTATCTGCCGGCGTGTTTGAACTGAACCGTACCGGCGATGATACCAGCGGTAAAGAGTGGGCCCGTACAAAAAAAATGGGGGTGAACACCTTAGGTTTCCGCCTGCCGCACCATAATACTTTTTATGCTGCCGATGGCGACTGCGTTGGCCTTACCAAAGATGTACCTTGGGATAAGAACCGCCAATGGCTGCAATTGCTGGCAGAAAGCGGTGCGCCGCTGTTTATCTCTGCCGAACTGGATATTTTAGATGCTGATAAAAAAGCTGCCATTAAAAAGGCCTTTGCCGATGCTGCCAAAGTGCAGCCAACCGGCGAACCGCTTGACTGGCTGACCGAACAATGGCCGGCTAAATGGAAATTGAATAATCGGGAGGTTACCTTTAACTGGGATTGATAAATAATTGATGAATTTTACTTTTTTATGGAAAGCAAAGCACTCAGCCTTGAGCAGATTGCGCAGTATCAGCGTGACGGCTATCTCGTGATCAAACAATTTTGCAGCGACGCCGAGATAGAAAAACTCTACAGTACCGCCCTTAATGATGACGCTATGCGCAAGAATGATTGCAATGATGCATTGACAGGATGTTTGGATTCTCAACCTTCCAAACTAAAAGCATCCGCGTCTTTTAGGAACGGTAACGCCCGGCGGATCTTTTTCACTTCGTCGTAAATGATGGAGAAGGTGTATACGTCTTCTTCGTCGCGTTTGTAATAAACTACATCGCCGTTGGGGCTAATGCAGGTAGAATCGCCGGAATGATAAACCTCGTTGCCATCGTGGCCTACGCGGTTCACGGCGATAACATAGCTCTGGTTCTCTACCGCGCGGGCGGGGATAAGGGTGCGCCAGTGCAGCGCGCGTCTTTCCGGCCAGTTGGCTACGATCATTAATACATCGTAATCCTCATCAACATTACGCAGCCATACCGGGAAACGGAGATCGTAACATATTACCGGGCAAATTTTCCAGCCATTTATTTCTACTATAAGTTTTTTGGTGCCTGCTGTGTAAGTATTATGTTCTTTGCCAAGGGCAAAGAGGTGTCGCTTGTCGTAATGCTCGTAGGTGCCGTCGGTTCGCATCCAAATGAGGCGGTTATAAAATTTACCATCCTCTTTGATAATAATGCTGCCGGTTACCACGCAATCATACTTAATAGCGGTATCGTGCATCCATTTCATCGTTTTACCGCCCATGTTTTCGCCCAAAGCTTCGGCATTCATAGTAAAGCCGGTGTTAAACATTTCTGGCAGAATAATGAGGTTGGTTCTTTCGCGGATGTTGGATAACCTTAGCGAGATATTCTGCAGGTTTTTATCAATGTTCTCCCAAAATAAATATCCCTGGTAAACGGTAACTTTAAGATTATCCATAAGCGGTGTTTTTTGAGCAACGGCTGGTAAATGTATACGTAAATATTTACTAAAGGTTAAACCTTTAACAACCTATCAACGGCTTTATCGATAGTTTCTTGCCTTTTGGCGAAACAAAATCGCAGTACATGCTTGTCGGTACCCTTGCGGTAGAACGCCGAAACAGGGATAGAAGCCACCCCAATTTCCTTGGTTAAACGTATGGCATAGTCCGAATCTTTCTCATCGGTAATGGCATCATAGGTAACCGATTGGAAGTATGATCCCGCGCACGGCAGCAGTTGAAAACGTGTATTTTTAAGTCCTTCGCGGAAGTAATCTCGCTTTTGCTGAAAAAAATCCGGCAGGCTTAAATAGGTGTTCTCGTCTTTTAAATATTCGGCAATGGCGTGCTGCATCGGCGCATTCACGCTGAATATCAAAAACTGGTGGATCTTCCTGAACTCCGTCATGAGGTAGGCTGGGGCGAGGCAATAACCCATCTTCCAGCCGGTAGCATGGAACGTTTTGCCAAACGACGATACAATAAAGCTGCGCTGCTGTAGTTCGGGGTAGCGGGCCATGCTGTGGTGCGTTTCGCCGTCGTATATCAGGTGCTCGTACACCTCGTCGCTCAGTATCAGAATATCCTGGTTTTTTACCAGGGCGCTTAGTTCGTCGATATCCTCCTTACGCAAGATGGTTGCTGTGGGGTTATGTGGCGAATTGAGGATGATCATTTTTGTTTTACCGTTGATGAGGCGTTTCACCATATCCCAGGCAATGCGGTAATCGGGCGGGTCCAGTTCTAATGACTTCACCACGCCGCCCATCAGTTTAATGGCAGGGGCATAGCAATCATAAGCCGGTTCAAAAATGATCACCTCATCATTGGGATTTATCACCGCGCTGATAGCTGTGAACACGGCTTGCGTGCCCCCTGCGGTAACAGTAATTTCGGTATCGGGGTTATAAACGGCACCGTAAAGTTTTTCGGTTTTAATAGCAATTTGCTCGCGCAGGGCCATCAGGCCGGGCATAGGAGCGTATTGGTTGTGGCCATTTTGCATGGCCTTGTTCACCAATTCTACCAATTCGGGCGCGCAATTGTAATCGGGGAATCCTTGTGACAGGTTAATAGCCCCAAGCTCGGCAGCAAGTGCGGACATCACCGTAAATATGGTGGTTCCTGTTTGGGGTAGTTTAGATATAACGGGTATCATCAACGGCTAAAATAGCCAAAAAAAGGTATGGGTTGGCACAATGTTGAAAAATGGAAATAATTAAACCCATCAGATGTTGGAATGCCAGTTGCCCGGCACTATTCCTCAACTGACCAAAACTGCACGGCATTGTTGGTGCGGTAGCGGGTAACAGTAGTGTTTGTTTCTCTATTTACATTTACTGTTTTATCGGGCGTTTGTACGTAGTATTCCAGTGGTAAAAGCATCACATAGCCCACACTACGGTTTTTGCCTGGTGTTTGGTAATCAAACTCGCTTTTTATAGGGCTATATAGCATGTACAGGTTTTTAGCCATGTAATTGTACAGGTAAAAGTTTTTGGTTATCACCTGCCGGTTGTTCCAGTTGGCATCGGTGTTTAGTACCAGCGGTTTATTGTTTACCAGGCCTTCACGCACTTCCTCAATGCCCAGCATTTCCCCCTTATCATTAGTAACGTAAGCGTTGTTTGTTGGGTCCATCCATATCCATTTTTGGTTGGCGGGCAGGTATACCACGTTGATCACATGCGAATCGAAATCCGTTTTCAGGCTATCTTTAGGGAAGCAATAAACCTTGCGCGCTTTCCAGCCCATCGCCAAATAGCAATCCTGTAATACCGAAGCCAGTTCGCCACAAGATACGCCTACTTTGCGCGACCTGGCCGCACCGATGATCTCATCGGCATTGATGAGTTTGATGCCACTTTCATGCTGCCCGTCATGGTTTACGGTATTGTGCACCCAATGCAGCAAATTCTTCATTTTTTCTAAGTCGGTGCCGGTACCCGCCACAGAATCAAGGTTGAATTTTTTGCGCAAAGCCACCAGTGCGGGGGCAGTTGCAGGCTGGTAACTAAAGGCCGGTATTACCCGCTTTTGCGCGCTATTGTATTTACCCGCTTTTTGCAAAATGTACAAATAATCGCCAATGGAGCGTATTTTGGTACGAATTGCTGTAAATCCAGGTTCGGCTTTTATGTTTGCAAAATCGGTATCTTCCCCCAAGTGTTTGTAATCGGTATAACCCTTTACTACCGCACTATCTAAATATTGCAAAGCCTTTTCCTTACTATTGGTTATGGCGTAAATGCAGCTTAAATTGTAGTAAGCGTTTGTTATATTCCCACCAAAGTAAACTTTATCCTCTCGGCTTAATTTGTTGTATTGGGTTGCAAAATCCTCTACCAATTTCCGCCCCGTTTCAGCGTCGCGTTTATCATAAGCTTTTTGCAGTTTATCGCTAAAATTGTCGGCGTAGGGAGTAAAGGCAGGTTGAGGCTTGTTCTGGCCAAATAAACTGGCGGTGGTAAACAGGGCGAGGCTTAGCAGGGCGTATTTAAATTTCATGGGGATGTGTTGTTCATTTCAAATATAAATATATCGGTATTGTAAAAAAAATATTATCTAAAGCCAACATTTTTTGCTTTCGGGGCTATTAATTACCTTAGTAGGATGAAATTCTCCAAGTCGCTCATCGCCATATTAATTGTGCTGTTTGCTGTTTCCTGCTTGTCTGATAAAAAATCTGCCGTGCCGGTGGTTGGTTTTGTAGATGCCTTTGAGGATGCCACCATAGCGCAGGCAAAAGATGGCTTTGTTGCCGCACTTAAGGCGAATGGCTTTAGCGAGGAGCAAAAAAATATCGAAATAAAATACAGCAACGCGCAGGGCAGCATCCCTACGCTTACTACTATAGTGAACCAGTTTGCGGGCGAAAAGGTTGATCTGCTGGCAACCTCTACTACCTTATCAACGGTGGCTGCCATTCAAAAAACAAAAACCATCCCTATCTTCCAGATGGTATCGCCCACGCC
Organism: Mucilaginibacter gilvus; assembly: GCF_004054195.1. Taxonomy (GTDB): domain Bacteria; phylum Bacteroidota; class Bacteroidia; order Sphingobacteriales; family Sphingobacteriaceae; genus Mucilaginibacter; species Mucilaginibacter gilvus. The sequence continues at coordinate 696,225 of NZ_SBIW01000003.1, forward strand.
CGAACGGATGAAGGTGGCTGATGCAAGCGGCAAAGGCCCGGCAAATTTGTTTGGCACCATGGAGGAATTGAATTATATTGATACATCGTTCGCTATCATCCCAAAACTATTGAAGCCAAAAGGCGCGCAACTGACCATTGGCATGATCTATAACCAAAGCGAGCCGCAATCTGCCGACGCCTTGAACAGGATACAGGGCCTTGCTGCAAAACTGAATGTAAAGATCATCGCGTTGCCGCTAAATTCTTCGGCCGACGCGCAGTTGGTAACACAGGCGCTTTTGGGTAAAGGTATCGACGCTTTCTTCGCTAACCCGGATAATACCGTTTTTGCCGCCTTTGAAACTATCCTGAAAAGCTGTAACGAACATAATGTGCCTATTTTCACCAGCGAGGCCGGTTTGGTACAACGTGGCGCTGTTGCAGCCTTTGGTGCCGATATTTACCAGTGGGGCTATCAGAGTGGCGTACAGGCGGCAAAATATTTAAAAACGCACAAAACCGACGGCCTGACTTTGGAAATGGTAAAAGTGCGCAAGCGTGTTTACAATGCCGAGGCCGCAAAAAGATATAACATTGCCATCCCGGCAGATTATACCGCTGTAAAATAATGGGGCTGTACCTGAGCGCGTTATTACAGGGGCTTTGCTTCGCGGGGATAGCCTTCGGTATCTATATCTCCATGAAGATCTTTAACATCCCCGATATTACTACCGACGGCAGCTACACGCTGGGCGGCGTGGTAACGGGCATTATGCTTACCCACAACCAGCCCGGCTGGATGATTTTATTAGCAGTGATAGGGGCGGGGGCCGTCGCTGGTGCGCTTACCGGGATCATCCATACCAAATTAAAAATAAATGCCCTGTTAGCAGGCATCCTGGTGATGACGGCGCTCTACTCCGTAAACCTTACTATTTTAGGTCGCTCTAATTTACCGCTGCTTAGCCTGCCCTCTTTGTTTTCGGTGCTGAACGTATTAACCGACCCAAACCAAAATTCGTTAATCATCCTTTCGCTGTTTGTAGCGGCGCTTACACTGCTTATTGGTTACCTGCTTAAAACAGATTTCGGCATTGCTATGCGCGCTACTGGCAATAGCGAGCAAATGGTCCGCGCCCTTGGCGTAAATACCGACAGGATGAAGATCATTGGCCTTGCTATTGCCAATGCGTTAACCGCTTTGAGCGGCTATCTCATCACCCAGTTTCAGGGTTTTGCGGATATCAGCATGGGGATAGGTGTAGTAATTATCGGCCTTGGCTCGGTTATCATCGCCGAAACTTTGATCAACTGGCTGCAGATAACGTCTGTATGGCTCAGTCTGGTGCTGGTACTTGCCGGCGCGGTTATCTTTCAGTTAGTGCTGGCCTTTACATTGGATATCGGCGTAAACCCTAACCTGCTAAAAATGGTAACTGCCATGTTTGTATTAATTATAGTGGGCCTGCCGCGCTTAACCTCCAGTAAGGCATGATAGAACTAAAAAGCATCAGCAAAACCTTTAACGCCGGTAAACCTAACGAGGTGAAGGCGCTGGGTAAGTTAAACCTGGAGATCAAAGAAAAGGAGTTTGTGGTAATTGTCGGTTCCAACGGTTCGGGCAAAACCACGCTGCTTAATTTGGTGGCAGGTACCATCCTCCCCGATACAGGCAGCATCAGCATCGCCGGGAACAATGCCACCAAACTGGCCGACTACCAGCGCAGTAAATGGATAGCCCGTATTTTCCAGAATCCATTATCGGGCACAGCCGCCGATCTGAGCATATTGGATAACTTCCGACTCGCGGCCCTTCGTACCCAAAATAAGGGATTGACCATCGGGAAAAACGAAAAGTTTAAAACTTTGGTCCGCGAAAAAATAGCTGCACTGGGCATGGGCCTCGAAGATAAAACCGAGCAGCCGATTGGCACACTCTCCGGCGGGCAACGGCAAGCGCTCACCCTGATGATGAGCGTAATGGATGAATGTAAGATCCTCCTGTTGGACGAACCAACCGCCGCCCTCGACCCACGCTCTGCCGAAAACGTGATGCGCACTGCCGATGCGCTTATTAAACAATATGGCCTTACCGCTATACTGGTAACGCACAATTTAAAGGACGCTGCTAACTACGGCAGCCGCATTATCCAGATGAGCGAAGGCGAGATACTGAAAGATATCTCTACAGCAGAAAAAACAAAGTTAAAACAGGCCGAGCTGTTTGAGTGGTTTGGATAAAATATCGGGCCCTGTTGTAGAAGAGACACACAATTATTGGTAAAATAACTATTTTAATATGTTAACCCTGTAAATGTTTTAAGTTTCTGATTATTAGATATTTGAAAAGTTAACATATTGAATTATGTTAACTTTTGTAAACTTTTTTGCGTTTTGAATCCGATTGGGATGCTCATACAGACTGGTGCATCAGGGACCCAGATCGCCTAAAAAAATTGGCAAAGTAATTGCATAGCCTTCCGTACTATGAAGAACATTACATTCCAAAACATATCCGATTCTTACCAACTGGTAAGCGGCGCAAAAATAAAAAGCAAAAATTACGACGAAGTGTACGAACTTGGCGAGTACGACGGTAACAAACGTGGCTATACCCTGTTCGCTTTTGAAGACGGCCTCCGTTTCGACGATTTCAGCGTGATCATCTCCGAGTATGAGCTAATGAACAATTACATGATAGAAGTTGTGAAAGTAAACCGGATGGCGGCGTAACTACATATCTTTCCAGCGTCAGTCCGAACAACGTTCTGAGCCCTAAGCCGTAAGTAACCATAATGCGCGGCGATTATCATAGGGGGATACTTTGCATACGGGCGCCGAAATAAATTGGCGTTACGTTAACCGTGCCATCGTTTTGAATCACTATTTTTTGGCGTTTTATAAATGCGATTTAATCGTGTGAATCTTCAAATCCTTTAATCGTGTAAATTGGATTTGCTTATATCCTTCATCTTCTGTACTTTCGCCACAAATAATAAAAGATGCTATTAAATAAAGTTTACTCCACCACCCACATGTGGCCCCTGGGCACGCAGCAGGAGAGCTTTGCATCAAGGATACATTTCTCTTCATAGTACAGCCGGTTAACCCGGAACAACAAATTTTTAATTTTTTATCGAACACAAAACCTGAAGGCTTATGCCGTCGGAATTTATATTTCATTTTTATGAACACATATTATACTATCGAAGAGAAGTATTTACATGCAGTTGATAAGCTATACTTCAATACGCCGAGGGGGCTTAAGATGCTTAGCGCCATTATTGCCGACGACCCATTGTATGCACGTGCGCATTACCAAATAGGTAAAATATATTATCGCGACCTAAAGGACTACCAAACAGCAGGCTATCATTTTAAAACCTGTATGGAATTGGAGCCCTTATTCCCTGATAACTATTTTGAATACCTAAGCCTCGTGGTATTTCTTGACATGGCCAGGCAGGTGGAGGTGGTTTCTGCAAAAGCATTAATAACCCCCGGCGTAAGCATTTCGGAGATCCACGAATTACTTGGGCTGTACGCCGAAAAAAGCCGCCAGTACGCCAAAGCATTAGAAGCTTATCGTAACGCTTACATGGAAGCAACTATAAAAGAACAGCGCGACAACAGCGAAGAAGCTATCGACCGTGTTAAGGAGAAAATGCAGCAAAGCTTTGCGTATCAATATACGCTGAGCGGATAAAAGGAGAGGGGCTGACTTATTTAAGTCGGCCCCTCTTGCTTATATGGCATAGCTACTGTTACTGCAACCGTTACTTCCCTTATTTTTTATAGCTTATCTTATAAATATTTCCTTTTACATCATCCGTTACATATAACGAACCATCGGGGCCCTGGGCGAGGCCGCAAGGGCGATGCGTAGCGCTACCTTTAGCAGTATTCTCTGCCGAACCTGAAAAACCATCAGCAAATACCTCCATTGGGCCATCTGCTTTGCCGTTTTTCAATGGCTGGAAAACTACAAAATACCCAGCCTGTGGCTCTGGCGCGCGGTTCCATGAACCATGAAAGGCAATGAATGCACCGTTCTTATATTTCTCGGGAAACTGGCTGCCTGTATAAAATAACAAACCGTTAGGAGCAAGGTGGCCGGGGAAAGCTGCTGCCGGTTCCAGGTATTTGCTGTCGCCTTCTTTTTTGCCATCTCCACCGTATTCTGGCATTACAATTTTTTTCTTTTGTTCCTGGTCGTAATATACATAGGGCCAGCCGGCGTTGTCCCCTTTGTTAATAGCAAACATACACTCGGCAGGTAATATGGCCGATTGTTTTTCGGTATACATATCGGGGAAAATATCGTGCAACTGGTCGCGACCGTGCTGCATTACAAAAAGCTGGTTACTGGTTTTATTCCAGTCCATACCCACCACGTTGCGCAGGCCGGTAGCATATCGTATGCCATCTTTATAAGTTTGGTTTAGCTTATCAGCCTTAAATTGCCATATACCCCCCGCCGAATCTAAAATAGGACAGCCGGGCTGTCCCATCGAGCCCTTTTCGCGGTCTTTTACCTGGCACGAGTTTGAGTAAGCGCCAATGTTTACATATAAGTTGCCGGCATCATCCAGCAAGATCGCCTTTGCTTCATGCTCGTTACGTGATATTAAGCCCGTTACAATTTTCTCCGGTTTATCGGGGCTTTCCACCTCGTTATTGGCATTCAGTTTAAAACGGAAAACCTCCTCATCTGAGGAAGCATATAGGTAGCCCTTTTTTACATAGATCCCCGTACCATCAAAAGTGCCGAAAGATGTTTTTACGGTGGCGGTGCCATTAGCTTCGGTTAAATACAAAATGCCCGCGTTGCCACCAGCGCTTTTATGTTTTACATAGATGCCTCCCTGCGGCGTAATGGAAATGTGCCTAACGCTGCCCAGATCTTTAGCAATAACCGCCGCGCTGAAGCCGGCGGGAAGGCTTAAGCCTGCGCCCGAAGAATCGGTAGCGGTGCTATCGGTTTGGGCCGTTTTGGTTTTATCGCTGTTGCAAGCTGTGAACAAAAGGCCGAGGCAAGCCATAGCCAGCATTGGCAAAATGTGTAATTGTCTTATATTCTTCATGGTGAATGTGTTGATACTCAAATTAACTGATAATACAACACATACCGAAATCTGTTTGATTAAACAGGCTCTAATCATCATGATTTTACCGGATAGGGCAAGATTTATTTTAACTCGAGAAAGGAAATCTTTATTTGCTAAACCGTTATCAAATTTGATAAATAAAAATATAATTCTTATTTTTTTTATTTTATAAGAATTATATTCTGTTTAAGTATTGTACTGTGATATTATTGCTATCGCGCTTTAAACTTTCGTTTACAGATGTCGTCATAGATGTATAAAATTTGAAACGAAATGAAAAAGATATATTTATTATCCGCAATGGTTTTAGCCGGTTTGTTTGCTAACAAAGCCCAGGCACAAATATCGGTACATATTGGTTTTAACGTCCCCGTAAGGCACGTGTATGTGCCTGCGCCACAGCCCGAAGTTATTTATAACGACGACTTTGACGACAGCGACGATTACTATTACTTACCCGAGGTAGAAGCCTATTACAGCATCCCTTTACAATGCTACTTTTATAACGATGGTGGCCGCTGGATAAGGGCACAATATTTACCTGGTGCATACCGCAATTACGATTGGCGTGCCGCCCGCAGGTTTGAAGTACGTGGCCGCAGGCCCTACATGAACCACGATGTTTACCGTGGCCGCTGGGGAGGTAACGCTAACCGTGGCGACTGGAACAGACGAGATAATACTTATGCCAACCGTGGCAATAGCAACAACGGCCAATGGGGGCGCAATAATAACCAAGGCAGCTATGGCCAACGCGATAGGGACGACCGTAACCGTGGTGGCTACGGACAGCCAAACAGAAATCAAGGCGGTAGCCGTGGCGGATGGGGTGGACAAAATGGTAGCGGGCAACAACCGCAATTCCCTTCGCAACCATCTAACGGCGGCCAACATGGCGGCTGGGGTGGCCAAAATGGTAGCGGGCAACAACCGCAATACCCTTCGCAACCATCTAACGGCGGCCAACATGGCGGCTGGGGTGGCCAAAATGGTGGTGGGCAACAACAGCAGCAACCGTCACAACCCTCTAACGGCGGCCAACACGGCGGCTGGGGTGGTCAAAACGGTGGTGGGCAACAACCACAGCAACCATCTAACGGTGGTGGAAACCAAGGCGGCCAACACGGCGGCTGGGGTGGCCAAAATGGCGGTGGGCAGCAACAACAGCCTTCGCAACCTACCAATAACGGTGGTCAACACGGAAACGGCGGTGGCAACCAAAATGGCGGTGGACGCGATAGAGGTAACGGTGGCGGCGGACAAGACAGAGGTAACGGTGGTGGCGGGCAGGTAGCTCAAAACAACGGTGGCCACATGGTAAGGCAAAGCGGCTTTATGCGCCCAGCCAGGTTCTAAGCAATTCTATCCCAATATATATAAATGCAGAAGCTTCCCGATATCCGGGAAGCTTCTTTTTTGCTTTATTTTTTAGTAGCTGCTGGCAGTGGTGAGCAGTTCGATCGCTTCGGGGCTGAGGTTAAGTTCGGCGGCTTTGGCAATTTCTTTTAATTGCTGTATGCTGGTTGCGCTGGCAATTGGCCCGGTAATGCCCGGCCTTGCCATAACCCAGGCAAGTGCCACAGCAGCAGGTGTGGCGTTGTATTCGCCGGCAACTTTGTCCAAAGCGGCCAAAATTTTATAGCCCCGTCCGTTCAAATACTTTTTGATGCCACCGCCACGCTTACTTTTAGTCAGATCGGCCTCTGAGCGGTATTTGCCGGTGAGGAAGCCGCTGGCCAGCGAAAAATAGGTGATAACACCAAGGTTATTCTCCCTGCAAAGCGATTCGTACTGGTGTTCGTAATCTGCCCTGGCGTATAAATTATACTCCGGTTGCAGGCTTTCGTAACGGGCTAAGCCATTATCCTTGCTCACCTGTAAGGCTTCGTGCAGGCGGGCAGCGTTATAGTTAGATGCACCTATCGCCCTTACTTTTCCCTGTTTGATCAGGTCTGTAAAGGTTGCAAGGGTTTCCTCCAAAGGTGTTTTGGTATCGTCCTCGTGCGATTGGTAGAGGTCGATATAGTCGGTTTGAAGTCTCTTAAGGGAATCTTCTAACGCTTTGGTGATGTAGGCCTTAGATAACCCGGTTTTATCTTCGCCCATGGGTTTTCCCACTTTGGTTGCCAGGATGATCTGATCGCGTTTGCCGCCTTGTTTCAGCCAGTTGCCTATGATGGTTTCCGATTCGCCGCCGGTATGGCCGGGTGCCCATTTGGAGTAAACATCAGCTGTATCTACAAAATTAAAACCGCCGTCTACAAAGGTATCCAGCAGGCCGAAGGAGGTTTTCTCGTCCGCCGTCCAACCGAAAACGTTACCACCGAAAACAAAAGGGTGTACAATTAACCCCGATCTTCCTAATTCTCTTTGTTCCATATTAAATATCTGTAGTCGCGGGTATCTGCTCCGCAAATTCGTCTATCCATCCGCCAAAATATGGCTCGGTACCGGCAAGGCGTTCCCATTTACCATCGGCATTAGGGGCGATGATAAGTTGGAGGCTGCCATCCAGCGAATTAAATTCATAAGCGCCGCTATCCAGGCGGGTTGCAATACCGTTCACTTCACTGTCCGAACCGGTAAGCACCGCGTCAAATTGTTGTTGCATAATATGTATGTTTTATTATTCAACAATGGGTAGCAGTTTGTGTTTGAATACGGATTGTGGTTTGAGCTAAGTATTTGGCGGAGAGTTTGGTAGAGTTAAGCAGTCCGTCTTGTTTATTCCTCCTTATTTGCAATCCTTTAAATCCCTCGCCACATCTTCCGAGGTAACCGTGCCCATTTTATTACCGAACGAGTTGGTAACGTAGGTGAGCACCCGCGCAATATCAACCGGCGACATATCATTGGCGGGCATATCGCCCACAAAGCTTTTACCATGCACCACCAGCAGGGCGCCTTTAAGCCCGTTATTTACAATGCAGGCCAGTTGTTTTTTGTTTGTTTTGAGGAAGGTGCTATCAGTTAGCGGCGGGATGAGGTTTGATAACCCTTCGCCCTTGGTGCCGTGGCAGTTTTGGCATCTTTGTTTGTAAAGCTGTTCGCCGCCTAAATAGTAGCGCTTAAATTCCATATCCTCCTGGCTGCCGCAGGAGGCAATAATTACCGAAAGCACTAAAACGAGACCGGCAATTATTTTAAACTTCATTGGGCAATTTGGGTGTTGGTTTCGGCACGGAGGATCTTAATATCGCCAATCATCCGGGCAACATCTTTTTCGTCGGTACCATCGTAACTGCCACGGATATGTTTTTGCTTATCTATCAGTACAAAATAACCATCGTGTATAAATAGCTCCTTGGCGCTTTCTTCGGGGCGGCGTACCAGGTAACTTGTAGAGAGATTATACGTATCATCTTTTTTACCTTGCAGCAGCCACCAGCTGTTGCCAGTAATACCCAAGCCATCGGCATATTTTTTTAGTACGGGCACACTATCGTGTTTAGGGTCTATACTGTGCGAGATGATCTTAAAATCGCTGACGTTCTTGAACTCGTTGTAAACCTTCAGCATGTTGCGGTGCATAATAGGGCAGATAGAAGGGCAGGTGGTGAAAAAGAAATCGGCCACATAAATATCGCCTTTCAGGCTGTTTTGGGTAATGCTGTCACCATATTGGTTCACAAACTTAAACGCCGGGATGGTTTGGTAAATGGTATCCACCACTTTTTTACCATCTTTGGTGATGGTTTTAGTGTCCCGATTGCCGTAAATAGGCAGTGTTGCCTGCTTGTCCTCACTTTTACAAGCCGCGTAAAGCAAAATTACGCCAATTAGCGTAGCCAGTTTCCTCATTTTTTTATCAGCGATTTTTTATAGTTGTTGGTGGCGGTGATTACCGCGTCAAAATCTTTGTCGATAGCTTCTATCTGTTTTTTCTGGTCGGTCAGGTAAGCCATTATTGCATCATGAGATTTGCCTTTGTTCTCGGCATCAAACTTATGCATCCAATCCTCCATTTTTTCCATGGCTTCCTCCTGTCCTTTTATCAATTTGGTTGCAGTGCTGTCGTTATTCGCCAGGACCCCCGTTTTAAGCAGGGTATCCAATTGAATGTTCGCCCTCTCCACCTGCTCGTTTTTTGCCATTACGCTATCATGTTTGGCTATCACCTGGTCCAGCAGTTCCTTTTCTTGTTTTTGAGGATCGGCACAGCTAAAAAACAGCATACTTACAATTGCTGCGGCAAGTAATTTTTTCATGATGTGGTTTTTTCTAAATCTCGTACGTATAGTATATAATCGTTAGCAGGCAGGGTGGCCCCGGCTTGTTTAAGGTGTTGCCCAATTTGCGCACGGTGATGTGTGCCGTGGTTGATCACATGCGCCAGTATATCGCTCAACGTATTTTCAAAGCCATCGCCTTTAAGCGTTTTATAGGTAATGACGCGGTCGAAATTTTGGGGCTGCAAAGTTTCCAGGTAGCTTAGCCAATCAGCATGGTTGGCTGTAATAAAGCCTGTCATTTCTTCGGTACTGTTATCCGGCCACAAGGGTACGCCGGGTGCTGGCAGATTTTTACAGCGCAGCAGCCAAATTTGTTGTGCGGCTAATAAATGCGCCATCCATCCGCGGGATTTTTCTAACCCGCCAAACTGTGCTATCAGCCCGTTCATCTGCCGGTTTGCATGGGCATCGTAATTAAACAGGCGGATAAAATAGTTTTTCATCATGGCAAAAGTACATAACGGTTAGTGGAAATTTAAACAGGGGAGAGTAAATATTACAGAGAAATAAAGAAAATAACGCACAATGAATTGTGAATGCAGAACATCGAATTTACTCCACCATTCCATATTATCCATTTGTTGCGCTATGATTTAGAGACTTTCGCTCTTAACCTAATCATAACATAAACAACACCTTAAGCACACATACGCCCCGTACATTAGCATAAACAATAAAACACCGCGACAATGAAAATCTTCAGCAGACTAACCGCCATCATTAACGATATACGCGAATACCTGTTTTTAAAAAGCATGCGCTCATCGTTTAAGCACTAATTTTTACGAAAGCGTTTCGTTTATACAATTATAATGTACATTTTGGGCCTCGCATTAGCTCAAATTAATGGCATCTGAACAAGCAGGACAAGAACTCGATAAAAAACTTTTTGGCAATGATTTTGCCTGGGGGGTATCTACAGCCGCCCTCCAAATAGAGGGCTCGTGCGGTGCCGATGGAAAAGGACCGTCTATCTGGGATACCTTTACCTCCAAAAAAGGCAAAGTACTAAACGGCGATAAACCAACCACGGCCTGCGATTTTTATAATAACTACCAGGAGGATATCGACCTCGTAAAAAAGCTGAACATCCCAAATTTTCGTTTTTCTATAGCCTGGCCACGCATTTTACCAAAAGGCGCGGGCGAGGTAAACCAGGCGGGGATAGATCATTATAATAAAGTAATAGATTATTGCATTTCGCAGGGTGTTGAACCCTGGCTCACCATTTATCACTGGGACCTGCCGCAGGCCTTAGAAGATAAAGGTGGCTGGACAAACCGCGATATCATTGGCTGGTTTACTAATTATGTACAAATTTGTGCCGATGCTTTTGGCGACCGCGTGAAAAACTGGATGGTGATGAACGAGCCTGCAGTTTTTACAGGTGCGGGATACTTTTTAGGGATCCACGCTCCCGGGCGAATGGGTTTAAGAAATTTCTTGCCCGCCGTGCATCATGTGGTATTAAGTTTGGTAGCAGGCGCAAAGCTAATGCGCAAGACACTGCCCGATGTGCATTTGGGTACTACGTTCTCCTGCTCCCATATAGAACCCCATTCGGACAGGCCGAAAGATATCGCAGCCGCCAAACGTGCGGACGCGCTGATAAACAGATTGTTCCTGGAGCCAGTACTGGGGTTGGGTTACCCAACAGAAGTTGCCGCAATAAAAGGTATTCAAAAGTACTTTAAGCCGGGCGATGAGGATAACATGCATTTTGATTTCGACTTTATAGGGCTCCAGAATTATACCCGAGAAATTGTTAAGTATTCCTTTTTTACGCCCTACATTGGCGCAACGCTGGTTAAAGCCGAAAAACGCGGAGTAGAGCTTACCGATATGAAATGGGAGGTGCATCCGCCTGCTATTTATCACATGCTGAAAAAGTATGATAGCTATCCGCAGATAAAAAAGATCATCGTAACCGAAAATGGTGCCGCTTTCCCTGATGTGGTTACCGGTGATGTAGTTGACGACCCTAAACGTGTAACCTACTTGCAAAACCACATCCAACAGGTTTTAAAAGCAAAACAGGAGGGCTGCAAGGTGTTTGGCTATTTTGTGTGGACGCTGACTGATAATTTTGAATGGGCCGAAGGTTATCACCCAAGATTCGGGCTGATACATGTTGATTTCGACACGCAAAAACGCATAATCAAGGTATCAGGCCAATGGTACGCTGACCTGCTCGGGTAGCTGATTTTTAAAGCTGAGATCGGGGGCGGGGAGGCTCACGAAAAATATAGAGCCGTTAGTTTCGTTGTTCTCAAACCAAATTTTACCGTTGTGTTTCTCCACTATCTGGCGGCAAATTGATAAACCCAGCCCGAAAGATTTTTCGCCATCAGTACCCGGACGTTGCGCGCTGGTGAACATGTTAAACACCTGGTCTTTAAGTTTATCCGGAATGCCTATCCCGTTATCTTTTACGGATACGATCACCTCTTCGTCAGCCGTAGCAACCTTTACGTTGATTGACTCGCCGGTTGGGCTAAACTTGATAGCGTTGCTGATAAGGTTACTAATTACCCGCCAGATCTTCTCCCGGCTGATGATCAGTTCCAGTTGCTTGCTCAGGGTTTCTAAAATGATCGTCTGGCCTTTTTCTGCCGCTTTAAAACGCAAAAGTTCCACGCTGTTGCTCACCAGCGAGTTGATTTCAACAGGCTCTAAATTTAATTTTACCGAAGCGATGTTGGTAGCCTCCAATATCTCGTTGATAAGTTCCAGCGAGTTTACAGATGTTTCCTTTACCAGGTTAATGAGCTCTTTCTGGTCGTCGGTATAATCGTCTTCGGCCATCATAGCAGTTAATGAGGCTATGCCGCCAATAGGGTTACGCAGATCGTGTGCCACGGTGCGTAAAATACGGTCTTTTTCCTGGCTGCTGATGTTCAGTTCGTTCAGCGCGTTTTCCAGCACATGGTTCTGCTCGTTTATTTGCTGGTTGAGGATATTTACCGTCAACACATCTTTTTTAGAGCGTTTCCAATTGCGAAACACCAGGAATATTATTGCTGAAGCTAATATGGCCACCAGGCCAATAACATATAAATAGATGGCTTGTAGTTTATTATCATTGCTCAGCGTATCTATCTCGTGTTGCTTTTCGTAATTAGCAAGCTGCTGGTTCACATCGCTTTCCATGAGCAGGCTCGCACGTGAGGTTATCGAATCTTTTAACAAGTTGTAGCGCTGTATGTAGGTTATCGCGCTACGCAGATCGTTCTTCTTGATGTAATAATTACCTAACAGGCGGTTATAATCTGCCTCAGCGTCGGGATTTTTTATGGTATCAAGTTGGTTACGTAAATCGCTAAGCAGGTTTTTAAGCGAATCCTGCTGATTCATCTTCAGGTATAAATTACCCAGCTTTACTTCGGTAAGCTCCGCGTCTACATTATCATAGCGCGGCTGCAGATTAATGGCAATGCTTTTGCGCAATAAACTCATTGCCGTAGCAGTATCGCCTTTTTGGATGTAAACTTCTGCTTTGTTACCATAAACCACACCGCGTGCCATATCAAGGTGCAGCTTCCTGTCAGGGAAGGCCGGTGCACTGCTGTTGATAAGCGCCAGGGCCTTATCGAAATAAACAATGGCGCTATCATTATCGGCGTTATGGCGGTAGCTGAGGCCTACGTTATCTAATAACTCCTGCCTGCGGTAAAAGCTTACAAAATCTTTATTAAGGGTGTAGTTCTCAACTTTGTTTTGTTTGTAGCTGTCCTTAAAATAACTGGCGGCCAGTTTATAATGCCCCTTTTTGTACATGATCATCCCCATGCGATAGGTATAATCGCCAAGGGCAGCCAAATTCAGGTAGCTTTTACCGGTGAGATAGCCCTGGTAATAACTTTGGTAAGCATCGTTGTATTGTTTCAGTTCGAAATACGAATCGCCACGGGCAAAGTTGGCCTCGGCGTAATTCATGGAGTATTGCTTTGGGTTTACGCTGTTTTTGGCAGTAGCTATCATACTGTCGGCGTAAAGCAGGGCGGTATCGTAATCGTGTTTTAATTTTTGATAATGCACGTAGTGAAACGCGTAAAAGCGGAAACGATCATTAATGGTAGCGTGGGGAAGCCGGTTAAAGGCCGAATCCATAAAATGAATAGCCGCGTCGCTATTTCTGAGGCCCCAAATTTTGTCGGCTTTGGTTTGTACCGTCAAATATTCTTCAGAATAATTCCCATCATCGACAGCCTTTTTTTTCCCGCACGACACTATCGTAAACGTTAATAAAAAAAGCCACCAATTACAGTTTAGGAGTTTCCTTGCAGAATACTTTATTTCGCGCATCAATGTTTTAGGGTCAGTAAACACTTCACCAACAAATATAATATTCGGCGCAATATTTTAGCTATAAATCAACCTGAAAAAATTAACTAAAAGCATTTTCGCCGGTAACGTCCATGCCGGTTATCAGCAAATGGATATCATGCGTGCCCTCGTAGGTAATTACCGATTCTAAATTCATCATGTGGCGCATTATTGGGTACTCGCCGGTAATGCCCATACCACCAAGCATCTGGCGGGCTTCGCGGGCAATATTTATTGCAATCTCCACGCTGTTACGTTTGGCCATGGATATCTGTGCCGGGGTAGCACGGTTTTCGTTCTTTAGCAGAGCCAGGCGCCAAACCAACAGTTGCCCTTTGGTTATTTCGGTTATCATTTCGGCAAGTTTTTTTTGTTGCAACTGAAAACCCGCTATTGGCCTGCCAAATTGCACGCGTTCTTTTGAATAACGCAGCGCGGTATCATAGCAGTCCATAGCCGCACCCAGCGCTCCCCAGGCAATACCGTAACGCGCCTGGTTAAGGCAACCCAGCGGCCCTTTTAATCCCGATACATTGGGGAGCAAGTTTTCTTTTGGAACTTTTACATTATCAAAAACCAGTTCGCCGGTGGCCGAAGCCCTTAAGCTCCATTTGTTGTGTGTTTCGGGCGTGCTGAAACCTTCCATGCCACGCTCTACTATCAGTCCGCGTATTTTGCCTTCTTCGTCCTTGGCCCATACAATCGCAATATCCGCGAAAGGGGAGTTGGAAATCCACATTTTAGCGCCGTTAAGCAAATAATGGTCGCCTTTATCTTTTATATTGGTTAGCATGCCGCTTGGGTTGCTGCCGTGGTCGGGTTCGGTCAGGCCGAAACAACCCATCATTTCGCCCGAAGCCAGTTTGGGTAGGTACTTTTGTTTTTGCTCTTCCGATCCATAAGCGTTTATCGGATACATTACCAATGAACCTTGTACCGATGCGGTAGACCTGATGCCCGAGTCGCCGCGTTCTATCTCTTGCATAATAATGCCGTATGCCATATAGTCCAGTCCCATTCCGCCGTACTTCACCGGTATAGTTGGCCCGAATGCGCCTATCTCCGCAAGTCCCTTTAAAAGCTGTTTCGGGAACTCGGCTTTTTGCGCGTAATCCTCAATAATGGGGCTTACTTCTTTCTTCACCCAGTCGCGCGCGCTTTGGCGGATGAGTTTATGTTCTTCTGATAAAAACTCGTCAATCTGGTAGTAATCCGGTGCTTCGTACAGGTCGGTTTTGGCCATGGTAGTATGTATTGGTTGGCCAAATATAGGTTTTTGGGGAGGGTTTAAATAACCTAAAATCGTTGTTTTTAATAGGATGAGGGCCCTTTATGGCAAAAAGTAGGTTTAGATGGTTTAAACATAGCTTTTGGGTGAAAAATATTTTTTGAGAAGCCTCACCTAAATCCTCTCCAAAGGATTGCACTTCAAAAAAAAGAATAGAACCCTTTACTTTGGAGAGGGCAGGGTGAGGCTTTAACGCTTATTTGCGGTTCGTTTTACCAAATAATCCCTTACTTTTACCACATGGTAAAAGTGGCTTTACAGGGCGCGGAGTTTTTTGCTTACCACGGGTTTTACCCTCAGGAGCAGCTTTTGGGGACCCGTTTTGTGGTGGATATTGAAGTGGTTTTTGAGAACGCGTACGATTTTAACGATGATAAAATTGCAAACACGGTAAATTATGAGGAACTCTATCTCATCGCTAAAACGGAAATGCATCATACACGCAAACTCATAGAAACCGTGGCGCAGGGTATTATTGACGGCATAACAGATAAATACGACTACGTGAAAATAGCATCCGTCACCATAAAAAAGGCACACCCGGCATTGGGTGGCCCGGTACAAAATTCGGTGGTGAGTATTAGTTATAACAAAGATAAAGCGAAGAATGGCCTTTAATAAGATAAACGCGGAATTGCTTGCCGCAATAACCAATATTGTTGGCGAGGATGCTATATTAAGCACACCGGCAGCCATAGCAGACTACAGCCACGACGAAACTGAGGACCTGGTATACTACCCCGAAGTAGTGGCCAAGCCAAAGGACACCGCCGAAGTTGCCGCTTTAATGCGATTTTGTAACCAAAACCTGATCCCGGTTACGCCACGCGGCGCTGGTACAGGTTTGGCGGGCGGCGCGCTGGCTATTCATGGCGGCTTGATGATATCTATGGAGCGTTTTAACCAGATCCTGGAGATTGATGAGTTGAACCTGCAGGCCACCGTAGAGCCGGGCGTTATTACCGAAATCTTTATGAATGCTGTTGCGGAAAAAGGCTTGCTTTACCCTGTAGACCCGGCAAGTAAGGGCAGTTGTTTTATTGGTGGCAACGTAGCTAATTGCAGCGGCGGGCCAAGGGTAGTAAAGTATGGCACTATCCGCGAGTATGTGTTGAATATGGAAGTGGTACTACCTACTGGTGAAGTGATCTGGACCGGTGCCAACACGCTTAAATATGCATCGGGCTATAACCTTACTCAATTGCTCATCGGCAGCGAAGGTACCTTGGGTATTGTTACTAAAATAGTAACCAAACTAATCCCCAAACCCACTTTGGATGCTTTGATGCTTGCTTCCTTTAATTCTAATGAGGACGCCTGCGCTGCTGTTTCGGCGATATTTAGGGCAGGGGTGGTACCCTCAGCGCTGGAATTTATGGAGCGTAAAGGCATAGAATGGGTGATAGAGCATGATGGGCTGGCGTTCGACCTACAGGATGGCGCAGAAGCTTTCCTGTTGATAGAAGCCGACGGTACCAACCAGGATGTGATATTTGCCGATTGCGAGAAGATAAACGAAGTTTTAGAGGCTCATAATTGCCGCGATGTACTGTTTGCAGATACTTCGGCACAAAAAGAAGAGATCTGGCGGATTCGCCGCACCATGGCGGTTTCGGTAAAATCAAACTCGATATATAAGGAAGAAGATACAGTAGTGCCTCGTGCTGCTTTGCCTAAGCTCATTAATGGCATCAAAGAAATAGGCAGCCGTTATGGTTTCGCCTCGGTTTGCTATGGGCACTGCGGTGATGGCAACCTGCACGTAAACATCATTAAAGCCGGTATGAGCGATGAGGACTGGAACAATAAATTAAAAGATGGCATCACCGAGATTTTTGAACTAACCGTTAGCCTCGGCGGCACCATCTCCGGCGAGCACGGTATCGGCGTGGTGCAAAAGGAGTTTATGCCGTTAAAATATACGCCTGTGCATTTCGCTATCTGGAAAGGGATAAAAGCTGTTTTTGATCCGAATGGGATATTGAATCCAGGGAAGATTTTTTAGATTTCATATGTGCAGATGAGAAAGCTCAACACGGAAAGATATTTAGATTAAAAATGTGCAGATGAAGCGCATTATTTGGATGGTTTGTTTTTTTTAATCAACCTTTTCCAGTTCTCCTTTTACAAAAGTGATTCTGTAAACTTGTTTGATGTCTATCGGGATATTGTTGGATTTTAACAATGCAATTATTTTGTTGAAAAGCGTTGGGTCTTTTTGCTTTATTAATTCATTGATAAATGAGTTATTGATAATAAAAACCTCTGTTATTAAGTTATTGCCCTCATGAAAAATGTTGACATTTACCCTTACGACATCTTTTGCAGGGCCGATGGTCTTAAATTTTGGATAATAGACTTTAGAGTTTCCTGTCTGGACGATTTCTCCATTATGCCCATACGAGGTCCAGTCGCCCTCGGGAACCCCATGGTTAAAAGTGGTTTTGCCGGATAATTCGCCGGGGTCAAAATAGCCTTTTGCCACACCGTCATAAAGGGTTCCGTCTTTGTCGACATATAGGTTGTTAACCACCCGCAAATTCTCAATAAGTTCTGTGTGGCAGGAGCAAAGACTTAAAATTAAAATTGTTAGCAGCAGTTTACATTTGTCCATCAATTTATAAATCATCTGCACATCTGAATCTGCGCATCCGCAGCTTAATTCGTATTCAAAATCAGCCTCGGCTCATCATAATCTATCATCTTCTGCCGTCCATCCCTCGGGATAGCTATCGACTTGCCTGCCGTGTAATCATAACTGATGCAAACTGTTTTGCAGGTGGTGCAAATCTCTTCGCCTTTTTCGGTTTGTTTGGTTAAAACATGCATCACATCAAAGCTGCTGTTGCCTATGCGGATAACGCGTACGTAGCAGATCAGTTTATCTTCAATGGTAACGGATTTAAGGTAATTGATCTCTGAGCGGCCCACTATGATCCAGGTTTCCTTTAAATTCCAGTGGGCAACATCGCGCCAGTAGTTAAAACGGGCCACTTCAAAATAGGTGAGGTACACTGCATTGTTTACGTGCCCCACGCTGTCGATATCCGAAAAGCGGATGGCTATATCGGTTTTATACTTGTAATCTGTTAGTTTTTCAGCCATAAGCAGTTGCTTTCTTCTTAATTATTTTTCTGTAGCAGTATTCCAATTATGCGTTGCCTGTTAAAGCGTTCATCAAAAAAATAAGCTGCTACAAAACCCAATATCCAGATGATCATTCCGATAAAATCAGCAATATTTAAAAGCACTGGAAGTATGCCGCCGAGCATACAAAAAATGAATCCCGCAAGTGAATAGTAATTTGCCTGTTTTAGCTTTAATAAATATCCGTCTTGCCTCAAATTCATTTTGAACGCAAAGTTCAAAATCGGGAACCATAAAAAGTAAAACAGGGCCTTTTGTAAAAAGGACAATTCATTATAGAGGATCTTCTGTACAGATATTTCTGTTTGCTTTAGTTGCTCCTCGGCATATACAGTTTTTTCGACATCACCCACATTACGTTTAGTTAGTTCGGCAGACGCAACCATAATTGCCAGCTCGGTATAATCAGACGGTCTATCCATCATAGCCAGCAATTTGTTAGTGGGCAAGGATGAGTAAGTCGATTCAAGCTGTTCTTTACTAATCATTTGTCATACTCTTTTCTTTAATAATTGAGTCAGTCGGACTATTTGTCGGGTTTATTTTTATTTTATAGACATTCTGTCTTGTAAACGTTCGATTTTTACTGTTGGTATAACAGTTGATAAATCATCAACGAAGTTAATAAAAACAAAAACTCAGGAGGATATAAAAATGACATTAGTAAAATTTAACAACGGGTTAAAAGCAAACGCAAACCCATTTTTTAGCGATGTATTCGATTCTATCGTGAACGATTCGTTTTTAAGCGATAAATTGGTTGCACGTGTACCGGCAGTTAATATTGCCGAAAACGACAATGAGTTCCACATAGAATTAGCGGTACCGGGCTTAAAGAAAGAAGATTTTAAAATTAACCTGGATAAAAATGTATTGAGCATTTCGGCAGAAAAGAAAACCGAAAACGGCCAGGAAGTAAAAAAATACAGCAAACGCGAATATAGCTACAACTCGTTTGTACGCTCGTTCACCTTGCCAGACAGCGCCGACTACGCTAAGATCGAAGCTGATTACACAGACGGCATCTTAAAATTAACCGTTGCAAAAAGAGAAGAAGCTAAATTTCAATCGAGAGAAATAGCTGTAAAATAATTGAAGAGTGTTTTCATAAGTTTGGTTTAGTTTAAAGGTCAGTCCGCAAGGGCTGGCCTTTTTTATTTCGAATGTCGGATGTTCGATTTTGAAATTTTACGAAGTAAGACGACCCATAAATTCGAAATTGAACATTCGAAATTCGACATCTAACTAAGCTCTCATATTTATATACTGCATTGGCTGGCCGAAATCTTCGGTGCGGCACAGGCTGATCACGGCTTGCAGGTCATCTATTTTTTTGGCTGTAACGCGCACCTGGTCGTTCATAATGGCAGCCTCCACCTTTAGTTTACTGTCTTTTATCTTTTTTACCACTTTTTTGGCAACCTCTTTATCAATGCCTTCCTTTATCTTAATCTCCTTGCGGATCATGTTGCCGGATGCGTATTGTTCTTTCCCAAAATCGAGCGCGCTGGAATCTAAGCCTTGTTTAGACATACGGCTGATGATGGCATCCTGTATGGCTTTAACGCGCATATCATTCTCAGTAACAATGGTTATCTCGTTGGTTTTTTTGTCGAGGTCGATGGTGCTTTTGCTGCCGTTGAAATCGTAACGGTTCAGAATTTCTTTTTTAGCGGTGTTGATAGCGTTATCCAGCGTTTGGCCGTCTATCTTGCTTACAATATCAAATGAAGGCATAATTTGTGGTTTTGTGTTGCAAAGCTAATGTAAGATTTGCATAAGCTATAAACTATAATACAGATATTTGGTTTACCTGCTTTACATACATTACAATAATTTAATATTATCTTAACAAATAAAAAAGCAGATTTGTGCTTTATGGATACTAAAAACATTCCGTTAGTTAACAGGGAAATAAGCTGGCTATATTTTAACGACAGGGTTTTGCAGGAAGCTGCCGACCCAACCGTGCCGCTTATAGAACGTGTTAAGTTTTTAGCCATCTTTAGCAGCAACCTGGATGAGTTTTACCGGGTACGCGTAGCCACCCTCAGCCGCCTGGCCAACCTCAATGAGAAGGCAAAGGAAATACTGGGTTATAACCCCAAAAAGCTGCTGAGCCAAATCAAAAATATCGTCATAAAACAGGAGAAGAAGTTTCATAACCTTTACGAGAATATTTTGGTAAAGGAACTTGCCGAAGAGAAGATCTTTTTGCTGAACGATAAGCAGTTGAACGTAAC
This sequence comes from Mucilaginibacter gilvus, assembly GCF_004054195.1. Taxonomy (GTDB): domain Bacteria; phylum Bacteroidota; class Bacteroidia; order Sphingobacteriales; family Sphingobacteriaceae; genus Mucilaginibacter; species Mucilaginibacter gilvus. The sequence continues at coordinate 716,550 of NZ_SBIW01000003.1, forward strand.
GAGGGGCGCCTTTGTGAAGAGCTTTTTCAGGGAGCGATTGTTATCGACCCTGGTGCCTATTATGCTGGATGACGAGCTGCCATTACCGCAGTTGCGCGATAGGGCGATTTACTTTTTTGTACGATTAACCAAAGGAAAAAAATCACGTCTGGCGCTTATAGAGTTTCCGGATAACCTGTCGCGGTTTTTGGTGCTGCCGGATACCAATAACCTTAAGTTTATTATCCTGCTGGATGATATCATCCGGTACAATCTCGAGGATATCTTTTTCATATTTGACCACGATAGCATCGACGCTTATTCGATACAGCTTACGCGCGATGCAGAACTGGACCTGGACAAAGAGGTAAGCGAGAAATTTATTGATTCGCTGGCCAAAAGCATCCAAAAGAGGAGCAAGGGCAAGCCCATGCGCCTGGTGTTTGACAGCGAAATGCCGCAGGATATGCTGCATTACCTCGTTAAAAAAATGAAGCTGACCGGCGAAAACCTTATCCCCGGCAACAGGGTACAGAATTTTAAGAATTTTATCAGCTTCCCCAATGTGGGCCGGCCCGATCTGGAATATGTAAAAAACCCGCCCCTCCCGGTTCCCGGTTTATCATTTGGTAAAAGCTTGATAGAGTTGATCGCTAAAAAGGATTACCTTATCAGCACCCCATACCAATCGTTTGATTATGTGATCCACTTTTTACGTGAGGCAGCCATAGACCCTAAGGTAAAGGAGATCAGCATAACTGTTTATCGCCTGGCCGAGAACTCTAAAATTATATACGCGCTCATTAACGCCGCCAAAAACGGTAAAAAGGTGAATTGTTTGGTAGAGTTACGCGCCCGTTTTGATGAGCAAAACAATATCTATTGGAGTAACAGGCTGGAGGAAGAAGGCGTAAACGTGCTCTATGGTATCGATGGCTATAAGGTGCACTCTAAAATTTGCCTCGTATCGCGTACCGAAAAAGGTAGTTTGGCTTATTATGGCTGTTTATCTACCGGTAACTTTAACGAGAAAACGGCTACCATTTATGCCGACCATACCCTGCTTACCGCAAATAAAAAAATAACGGCCGATATGGTGAGCATCTTTAAGGCGCTTAACAAACTTACCCTGCCAAAAGATCTGAAAAGCCTTATTGTATCGCCTATAGATTCTCGCCCGGCTATTTACAAGCTTATAGACAACGAGATAAGGCTGGCAAAAGCCGGTAAAAAGGCCTATATGATTTTTAAAATGAATAGCCTGGCCGATGAGCAGATGATAACCAAGCTATACCAGGCAAGTAATGCCGGGGTTAAGATAAAAATGATCATCCGCGGGATGTGTTGCCTCATTCCGGGCGTAAAAGGCTATAGCGAGAATATTGAAGTGATCAGTATTGTAGATAAATATTTAGAGCACGCTCGTGTGCATATCTACGGCAATGGCGGCCAGGAGCTGATGTACCTTACTTCCGCCGATTTAATGACGCGTAATATTGATAACCGGGTGGAGGTTGGTTTCCCCATATACGATGAAACGCTGCGCAAAGAGGTGCGGGATATTATCGATATCCAGCTGCGCGATAACACCAAAGCCCGCGAATTAAGCGGCGACGCCACCAATAAATACCACAAAACAAAAGCCGATACGCTTACCCGTGCGCAGATTGATATTTACACATACCTGAAAACTAAAAACACAACAAATTGAGATACGCTGCAATTGATGTCGGTTCCAACGCTGTAAGGCTGCTGATAGCCAATATTATAGAAAATAACGGTTCGGTTTCCTTTAAAAAAAACACACTGGTGCGCGTACCTGTTCGCCTTGGCGACGACGCATTCCTCAACAAACATATCTCTGATAAAAAGGCCGACGACCTGGTAAAATCTATGCAGGCCTTTAAAAACCTGATGGATGTTTTTAAAGTGACCGAGTATATGGCCTGCGCTACATCTGCCATGCGCGAGGCCGATAACGGGCAGGAAGTAGCCGAACGTATAAAAACAGAAGCCGGTATAGACCTGCAAATTGTACACGGCCAAAGCGAGGCGGAGATCATATACGCCAGCCATGCCGAGATCAATATAGATAAAGACAAAAACTACCTGTACATTGATGTAGGTGGCGGTAGTACCGAGCTTTCGCTGTTTTCGCGGGGTGAACTGCAGGCCTCACAATCTTTTAATTTAGGTACCATCCGTATTTTGGACAACCAGGATAAAGAAGAAACCTGGAACGAAATGAAGGATTTTATCCGCGAGCATACCCGCCATCATAAAAACATTTTCGGTATCGGTACCGGTGGTAACATCAATAAGCTGTATAAGCTGTCTAACGAAAAGGATGGTGCCCCGTTGACGTACGTCAAGCTAAAAGCACTATACAACTACCTCGATTCATTTTCGATGAAGGAACGTATCAATGTTTTGGGTTTGAACCAGGACAGGGCCGATGTAATTATCCCCGCCTGCGAGATCTATTTAACGGTTTTAAAGTGCGCCAATATCAAAAGTATGTACGTGCCAACAGTGGGTATGGTTGACGGTATTATTCAAACACTTATCGATAAAAATCAGAAGCCCTAACGTTAAATTTATTTAAAATAATTGTTTAGAAATTAAAAAACTGTTACTACATTTGTAGTGCCCGCTCAAAGGGCATGTTTTTCATAGGTAGATGTAGGGTCGAGAACTTGTTTTCGACCCTTTTTTGTACCCTAATATTTGTTGCTTAAGTTTGTTGCCAGGATGATGAAGAGAAAAATTGTAGTGGCCGTAACCGGCGCAAGCGGAGCTATCTACGCTAAACTTTTATTGGATAAATTACAGGCACTGCAAACACAGGTTGCCGAAGTTGCCGTAGTGATGTCTGATAACGCCAAACAGGTTTGGGAGTTTGAGCTGGATAATGCCGATCATCAAACCTACCCATTTAAGTTTTACGCCAAAAACGATTTTATGGCGCCCTTTGCATCCGGCTCGGCAAAGTTCGATACCATGGTTGTGGTGCCCTGTTCTATGGGTACGATGGGTAGGATAGCCTCCGGTGTTTCCGACGACCTGATAACCCGGGCCGCCGATGTAGTACTAAAGGAACGCCGTAAATTGATACTGGTAGCCCGTGATACACCCCTCAATCTCATCCATATCCGCAATATGCAAACGGTAACAGAGGCGGGCGGAATCATTTGCCCGGCCATACCATCGTACTATAGTAAACCAAAAACCATCGAAGATTTGGCCATGACGGTAGTAAACCGTGTGATAGACCTCATTGGATTGGAGAACGAAAGTTATAGGTGGGAGGGGATCTAATCGCTCCATTTGCTCCTCTTCCTTGTAGTTTCAGAAATTAGAGAACTAATAAAAGCATGATAAGATTTGCATGCTTGTTTTGCAATTGTATTCGCAAGCTGTAAATATTACGCCCCAACCAGTAACCCGGACGAATCGCCTAATGCTAAGGCTTTACTGACCACTGCTCATGCGCGATAGGACACGGGACAGAAGGAAGAGATAAAAGGCCTACAATAATTTTCTTTTTGCTTGATGAAGTATGCTCAAATAATTAAATTTGAGTTTAAACACCTACCTCATCTTATGAAAAAGATCTATTGTCTCCTCTTATTATTATCGGCACTAAACTACCGCCCGGCTGTCGCACAGATAGATACGGTTGCCAATATCTCTACCGAAGATAAGTTGTACGGGCTGAGTAAATTCTGGTCGGAAGTGAGTGTTAATTTTGCCTATTTCGACCATGCAAAAGTAAATTGGGACAGCACATACCGTGCCTACATCCCCAAGGTTATCGCCACCAAAAACACCTGGGAATATTATATGCTGATGCAGCGGTTTTGCGCGCTGCTTAAGGACGGGCACACCGGCGTGGGTTTCCCCGAGAAATTGCTCACCCATAAATCTCGGTATAAGTGGATCTACATCGAGAATTTCAACAAAAAATTCATCATTACCGATATCCCGGTTCAGTATAAAGACCAGGTTCCGCTGGGCTCGGAAGTGCTGAGCGTTGACGGCGTTCCCACAAAAGAATATGCCGAGAAAGAACTGATACCGTACATCAGCTCATCTACCGATCATGTGCTTTGGAATACCGCCGCTGCTATGATGTTTTATGGAACAGATTCAACCAAATTATTCCACCTCAAGCTTAAAACGCCTCAAGGCAAGGTGATACCTTACGACTATCAGTTTCATACCTATGGTACCAAATGGGTGCGGCGCAATGGCAATACTCCCTGGAAAATGCTCGATTTTAAGGTTATTGATGGAATTGGTTACGTAAAGCTGAACAGCTTTGCCGATGAAGCCATCGACACCGCTTTTAAAAAAATAGTACCTCAGTTGTATGCCTGTAAAGGTGTAATTTTAGATCTCAGGGATAACGGGGGCGGCGATACCGGCGTAGGCGCGGAAATCTTAAAATATTTTACCGATAAAAAAATGCTGGTAGGTTCGGCATGGAAAACCCGCGATAACTTGTCGTCGTTTAAGGCATGGGGTTATTACCAAGCAAAGGATACGTCTAAAAAAGTACCTAACGCCTGGCAAAAGAAAGCGCTGGATTCGTACAAAGGTAACTACTGGTACCAGGGCGATACCATGACATTTAATAATGATGTAAAAGAACAGAAAATAACCACGCCTTTAATTGTACTCACCAGTAATAACACAGCCTCGGCTGCCGAAGACTTTTTAATTATTTTGGATGGCTTAAAAGGCCGGGCTACTACCATGGGGCAACGCACTTACGGGAGCACCGGGCAGCCGCTGCCCATAAGTTTACCCGGCTTAACCGACGGGCGCATCTGTACCAAACGCGATACGTACCCCGACGGGCGCGACTTTGTGGGCATTGGCGTGATACCGGATATTGAGATCCCGAGAAACCCAAGCGACGTGATAGCAGGCACCGATACGGTATTACAGGCAGCACTTAAAGAGATGAGTAAGAAGGTGAAATAAAATGGCGGGAGATAGTTTTTACATTTGAATTAATAACTACTCACCACTCTCCAATCAACTATTCTCTAAAAACCTTATCTTTGCCGGCTGAAAATGAATAAGAAAGTCGCATTTTATACGCTTGGTTGTAAGCTTAACTACTCGGAAACGTCTTCGATTGGTCGCCTGTTTACGCAGGCCGGTTTCAATACGGTGGAGTTTAGCGATACGCCGGACGTGTTTGTAATAAACACCTGCTCGGTAACCGAGAACGCGGATAAAAAATGCAAAAAGATAGTAAAGGAAGCGCTTAAAATTTCTCCAAACGCTTACGTAACCATAGTGGGTTGCTACGCCCAGCTAAAACCAAAAGAAATTGCCGAAATACCCGGCGTGGATATGGTTTTGGGCGCGGCAGAAAAATTTCGGATAGTAGAATACCTTACCGATTTAACCAAGAACCCCAAAACATTAGTATATAACCAGCCGGTGTCTGAAGCTAACGAGTTTGTACCCTCTTTCTCCTTTGGCGACCGTACCCGTACCTTTCTTAAGGTTCAGGACGGCTGCGATTATTCTTGTACATTTTGTACCATCCCGTTGGCCCGTGGCGCAAGCCGCAGCGATACCATTGAGAACGCGGTGGCGCAGGCTGTTGAGATAGCTGAATCGGGCGTGAAAGAGATTGTACTGACCGGTGTGAACCTGGGCGATTTCGGCATCCGCAACGGGAACCGCGAGGATAAATTCTTCGACCTGGTGAAGGCGCTGGATGAAGTAGACGGCATCGAACGGATCCGCATTTCGTCCATCGAACCAAATCTGCTGAGTGATGAGATCATTGAATTTGTAAGCACCTCGAAAAGGTTTGTGCCGCATTTTCATATTCCGTTACAATCAGGATCCGATAAAATATTGGGGTTGATGCGCCGACGGTACAGGCGCGACCTGTACGCCAGCCGCGTAGCGAAAATCAAAGAAGTAATGCCCCATTGCTGCATCGGCGTAGACGTTATTGTAGGATTCCCCGGTGAAACAAGGGAAGATTTTGTGGATACCTACAACTTCTTGAACGAACTGGATGTTTCTTACCTCCACGTGTTCACCTATTCGGAAAGGGAAAACACCCCTGCCGCCGAAATGACGGGTACCGTTCCCGGATCTGCCCGTGCAGACAGGAGCAAGATGCTGCACATTTTATCAGACAAAAAACGCCGTGCATTTTACGAGACGCAGTTGGGTAAAGCCGATGAGGTTTTGTTTGAAGGCGATATAAAAGATGGCTTTATGCACGGTTTTACCCGCAATTACGTTAAGGTAAAAGCCAAATACGATCCTGTGCTGGTTAACGAAATAAAGACTGTGCATTTAACCACGATTTCGTCGGATGGTGATGTGGAAATAACAGAAAGCGCAGAAGTTTTAGTACATTAAACCTATATTCGCCCTCACAAATACCACCCGATGTTTCCAACTATATCCTCGCTTTTACAATATCTTTTTGGGATCAATATCCCCCTACCTATACAAACTTTTGGCTTTTTTGTAGCGCTCGCCTTTATGGCCGCTTATTGGGCTTTTACAAAAGAGTTTCAGCGTAAAGAGAAAGCTGGCTACATCAAATCTTTCCAAAAAGATGTGATGGTGGGCGAACCTGTTTCAACCGGCGAACTGATTGGTAATGCTGTATTTGGCTTTGTATTCGGCTTTAAAGTGGTAGATGCGGCGATGAATTATTCCGCCTTGATAGATAGTCCGCAGGATTTTCTTTTATCGTTGCGTGGCAGCTGGGTAGGCGGTATTATATTCGCCGCCGGTTTTGCATACTGGGCGTACTATGAAGCAAAAAAACAAGAATTACCAAAGCCGGAAAAGCGCCGGGTAACGGTACACCCTTACGAAATGATGGGCAGCATACTGCTTTGGGCTGCAATTTTTGGCTTTGCCGGTGCCAAAATATTCAACGCCCTCGAAAATTGGGGCGAGTTTATGAAGGACCCGGTGGGGATGCTCATTGGCTTTAGCGGTTTAACTTTTTATGGCGGGTTAATATGTGGTGGCGCAGCGGTGCTCTACATTGCCAACAAACACGATGTTAAACCATTGGATATGCTGGATATTGGTGCAGGAGGCGTGATGCTTGCTTATGCACTGGGTAGGGTAGGCTGCCAAATGTCTGGTGATGGGGACTGGGGGATACCCAGTCTTGCTGCAAAACCGGGCTGGTTAAGCTGGGCACCCGATTGGATGTGGAGTTTTAAATTTCCGCATAACGTTAACGAGGTTGACCCGGGCAACCGCATTGCCGATTGCGTTGGTAAATTTTGTAATGAACTAAGGCTGCCGGTTTACCCCACATCGTTTTACGAATCGGTTATCTGTTTGCTGTTGTTCGCGTTTATCTGGAGCATCCGCAAACGCGTAAAGGCGCCGGGTGTGCTGTTTGGAATTTATATGATCCTTGCCGGGGTAGAGCGTTTTACAATCGAGCTGATTCGCGTAAATACCAAATACAATGTTGACGGCATCCCGTTTACCCAGGCCGAGTTGATCTCCCTTATTATGATTTTAGGCGGTTCCACATTAATATACGTAGGTACGGCCCATTATAAAAAGTCGCCGGTTGCTCATGGCTAAACGGTTCTGGTACAAAATAACAAAAAGCCATATCATAAGGTTCCTGTTATCGGCGAGTGCCGGTTTTCTGGTAGATATGGCCATGTTTTATATGCTGTTTCATTACCTGTTTACAGCGGGTATTTATAACATATTCTCATTTCCCATCCGTAATTCATCCGTAGCGCTCATTATATCGTATACATGTGGTGTTATTGTGAATTTTTTGATGACGAGGTATTTAGTCTTTAACCAATCGAAACTGTCGCCACGCAAGCAGTTCTTTAGGTTTGCCACCGTTGCTTTTGTTGGCTTTTTTGCCAACCTTGGAGTACTTAAGGTACTTATACAGTCGTTAAATATTTACCCGCCCTATGCGCGCGTAAGCGCGGCCCTTAGCTTGTTTGTAGCCAGTTATTTTGTGCACAAAGTTTTTTCGTTCAGCTTATCATTACGCCAACACCAACCAAATGAAGCTTAATTCCATCATTAATGAGGTAACAGAGGTTGCCAAAGAGGCAGGTCAGTTCATCCGCCAGGAAAGAATAACTTTTGATGCCGACAAGGTGGAATACAAAGGTCTTAACGACATGGTGTCCTACGTAGATAAAACCGCCGAACAAAAGATTGTAGCGGGGTTAGAAAAAATATTGCCCGAAGCAGGCTTTATCACCGAAGAAAAAACCACCACCAAAATCGGCGACACCTACAATTGGATCATCGACCCATTGGACGGCACCACCAATTTTATACACGGCCTGCCCGTTTATTCGGTAAGCATCGGCCTGCAAAAAAATGATGAACTGGTTTTAGGTGTAGTATACGAAATTTGCCAGGACGAATGCTTTTACGCCCACAGCGATTCGCCCGCGTACCTTAATGGCAAGGAAATAAAAGTAAGCAACAAGCCTACAGTTGCTGAAAGCCTTATCGCTACCGGTTTCCCGTACTATGATTTTAGCAAGCAAGGAGCATATATTGAACTCTTTACCGAACTGATGCGCAATTGCCACGGCCTACGCCGTTTAGGCTCCGCCGCGGTAGATCTGGCTTACACCGCTTGTGGCCGTTTCGAAGGTTATTACGAATATAACCTCAACTCCTGGGACGTAGCTGGTGGTATCGTCATCGTTAAACAAGCCGGCGGCCATGTAGTGAACTTTAAAGGCGGCGATGAGGTGTTAAACACAAGGGAGTTACTGGCAACTAACGGGAAAATAACAAAGGAGCTGCTGGATTATATTCAGAAGTATTTTAAATAAGGCTACCGCCAAAATTGCCACCATGGCGGCTTTGATGTATTGATATAGAAAAACAACGGAAAAATATCGTCATTCTTTCGGTCAACTGCGCTTCTATTATCAATATAATCATAACGGTCCAACTCATCCTTTTCGCCGGTAAGTACTATTTCATCATTATCTAACCAGTTAAGTATTCGCCGCAATTCCTGTTCGAGTTCGGGTGTGATACTATCTATCAATTTATGGGTTTGTTTAACATCAAGTTCATTCCAGTTTTCGGAAATATAATCAGCTGGTAAAGAAAACATTGATAAGCCAAAGCCCAATCCAAAACGCCTGAGGAAATAGTAACCGTCGCAATACAAGTCGTAAAACTGGGTCAAGTATTTTGGCAAATTTTGGTCGCGTAGCATTGCCATTGCTATCAACTTACGTAGCTTATAGGTTTCGTACCGGCCCATACCGGCCAATGACGTCAAGAGGTTAATCAGCTCATGCCTGGCGCCAGCTTTTGAATAAGAAAAAGAAATTAGATTGAAATACTGGTCTGGCGAAAGAAGTTCTTCTAACTCTTTATTGTTATAAACCCATTGCTCAAAGTCATCTAACGGAATTTCTCCATTCATTACTTTGAAGAATTCGATTTCAATGGTATTAGGGAGGGATATCAATTTTTATAATAGTTTAAAATAAAAGTGCAAAAAAAAAACACGAACCAGTTACGATTCGTGTTCACAATATCTTAAGTTGTTACTTATAAAGCTTCAGAAACCACTTCGGTAACCTCAGGCACCATGCGTTTCAATAGATTTTCTATACCTGATTTTAGCGTTATAGTTGATGACGGGCAACCACTGCATGAGCCGCGAAGCTCAACAGTAACTACGCCTGCATCAAACGAGCGATAGCTGATGGCGCCGCCATCCTGCTCAACAGCCGGGCGAACGTAATCATTTAGTATCTGCTGAATTTTAATTTCGGTTTCTGTACCTTCAAATTCAACATCGGTTGCTTGTTCAACTTCCTGTACTTTCAATTCAGATTCAACAGCGCCTTTTACAAACTCTTTCAGTATGGGTTCAATATCGGGCCATTCACTACCTTCTGTTTTGGTAACGGTAACAAAGTTGCTGGCGAAAAATACGCCGTTAACAAACGAAAATTTATATAATTCTTTAGCGAAAGGAGATTTCTCCGCGCTTTCCCTGGTAGCATAATCCGTGCTTCCGTTTATCAGCAACTTGTTTACAATAAACTTCATGGTTGCCGGGTTCGGGGTACTTTCGGTATATACGTTGATATTCATGGATGTACTATTTTAATGAGATAACAAATGTAATCAGCTTTTTGGTTGTTAGGGCAAGCGTCGTTTAGTTTTACCTGTTACTGACAGAGGGGTTTACACGTTCACGGCTTTGTCAAACGTATTTTCCGAGATTAAAGATGAGCTTATTCTTCATAAACTTAACTTCATATTCGCCACTTTCTACATAAAAAGTCGCAATATAAATCCCCCACAATACATCATACTTCGAGTTGTCCCGCTTTATACTTTTTAGATCTGTTAGGGGAAGTACATATGGTACTATGGAGTAAAGGTCGTAAACATATAACTCAGCATCTTTTAAATATAGCCTTTTATATTTTGTTAAATTTAAAACGAATCCGGTTATGTAAATGAAATTAAGCAGGGCCACAAGAAATAATATCCGGCAGGAAAACACAAATGGAATTAGCAACCAGTAAGTGATGTACACATCCACAACAAGAAACAGTAGCACAAAGGGATACGTTAAATGCGAGTGCAGCCTTTTCATGCTCTCCTATATCCCCGTATAATTCTGCGGCGTTATCGCCTTCAACTCTTCCTTAACGCTCTCGCTCATCTCTAAAGTATCCACAAACTCGGCAATGGTTTGGGCGTTTACCTGCGTATTGGTGCGGGTAAGCTCTTTTAATGCCTCGTATGGGTTCGGGTAGCCTTCGCGGCGAAGGATGGTTTGTATCGCCTCTGCAACCACCGCCCAGTTTGCCTCAAGGTGCGCGTTTATGGCAGCCTCGTTCAGCAACAATTTGTTTAAACCTTTGATGGTAGATTTAAAAGCGATGAGCGTATGAGCAACCGGCACACCAATGTTGCGGAGTACGGTAGAGTCAGTAAGATCGCGCTGTAGACGGGAGATAGGCAGCTTGGCAGCCAAATGCTCAAACATCGCGTTAGCAATACCTAAGTTACCTTCGCTGTTCTCAAAATCTATCGGGTTTACTTTATGCGGCATAGCTGATGAACCTACTTCGCCGGCTTTTATCTTTTGCTTAAAGTAGTTCATGGAGATGTAGGTCCATACATCGCGGTCCAGATCTATCAGGATATTGTTAATGCGTTTTAAAGCATCGCATTGGGCAGCAAAATTATCGTAATGTTCTATCTGGGTGGTAAACTGCGAGCGGTACAGCCCCAATACATCGTTTACAAAATGGTTACCGAAGGCTTTCCAGTCGGTAATAGGGTAGGCCACTTTATGGGCGTTGAAATTACCTGTAGCACCACCAAATTTGGCAGAATAAGGCACATCGCGCAGCAAATGCAGCTGATTTATTAAACGCTCCACAAAAACTTCAATCTCTTTACCCAGGCGTGTAGGCGATGCAGGTTGGCCGTGGGTATGCGCCAGCATAGGTATATGCGCCCATTCGGCAGCGTAATGCCTTAAAATATCTATCAGGCTGTGCAGTGCCGGGATGTACACATTATTAATAGCCAGTTTAAACGAATAAGGGATAGCGGTGTTGTTGATATCCTGTGAGGTTAGCCCAAAATGGATAAACTCCTTAAACTCCTGTAAGCCCAGTTCATCAAACTTTTTCTTGATGAAATATTCAACCGCTTTTACATCATGGTTGGTCGTTTTTTCAATCTCTTTTATAGCGGCAGCATCGGCTTCGGTAAATTTGCGGTAAATGTCTCGTAACTTTTCGCTCTGCGTACCGTCAAAAAGCTCTAATTGCTTTACCGGCAGCGAGTGCAGGGCCAGGAAATATTCAATTTCTACAAGCACCCGGTATTTTATTAGGGCGAACTCTGAAAAATAAGCGGCTAATTCTGCTGTGGCACTACGGTAACGCCCGTCGATAGGGGATATGGCGGTAAGGGAATTTAATTCCATGTGGTAATTTTTTGCAAAGATAGCAATTTGAAATTTAGTGTGGATTTTTGGAAAGAGGTAGATTATCATAGCGGTGAGCATATTCGCGAAGGGGGCACCTACGGAGCCGGAAATGCATCGCGGCGCGTCTATAAACAGGATACTCCTACGGAGTGTTCAGGGCTATTTACTACTTGTAAGTATACTGCGTCTCAAATAAAGTTGGCTTGTTTCAACGCTCCGATAGGCGCATCGTTTTCATAGCGAATTAAGATCACAATTTTGGCTCCGTTGGTGCCTGCTTAATGTACATTGTCACCGAACAGTAATATCCGATGGAAACTTTGAAATCTAAAAATGTTTCCATAGTTTTGACTCCGAAAGTCAATGAGTCAGGAAGAAAGAATAATAAAAGGCGCGCTCGACCTGTTTTTACAGGCCGGCATCAAGAGCGTAACCATGGATGATATAGCCCGGCATTTGGGCATGTCCAAAAAAACTATTTACCAGTATTTTGGCGACAAGAACGAACTGGTGGTTGCCCTGGTAACAGCCCGGCTACAGGAAGATGAGCGCGAGATGAACGCTATAATGGAGAGTTCTTCTAACGTGATAGAAGAGATGATCAAAATGATGAAATGCTCGGAGGATATCCTGTCGCGGGTGAACCCTATCGTATTTCATGATATGCAAAAATATCATCCCGAGGCATGGCAGGAATTTCAGCGGTTTAAGGCCGAGGTGATCATCAATAAATTGGAGGAACTTTTATTAAAAGGCATAAGCCAGGGTTTCATCCGCGATGATATTGATGTGAAGATATTGGCTACCATGCGCGTAAACCAGGTAGAGATGGGCTTTAATACCCAGATCTTCCCGATAGCGCATTTTAATAGCTGGAAGGTTCAGGTGCAATTGCTGGAACATTTTAATTACGGTATTTGTACCATGAAGGGGCACGAACTGCTGGATAATTATAAAAAACAAAACGCTAACTAAATAAAAGACTCTGCTGACATAGGGCTGTCAATTAAAAGAATTTCTTTGTAACGTAATAACAACAGAACATAACAAACCTATCATATATATGAATACTAAAATGAAACGATCACTACTTATAATGCTTTGCACTGCAGCAAGCTTCAGGGGCTTTGGGCAGGCGCAACCGGCAAACCAGGCTTACAGCTTTACTGTACAGGATGCGGTTAATTATGCTTACGAGCACCGCGATTCCGTTGTAAATGCAGGGCTGGATATTAAAAGTGCCGATTATAGGGTAAAAGAAATTATTGGGCAGGGCTTTCCACAGATTGACGGCACCGCATCTATTCAGGATTATTTAAAAATACCTACAACACTGTTGCCAGGTGAAGTTTTTGGTGCACCGGCCGGCACATTTATCCCGGTTAAATTTGGTGTTAAATACTCCTCAAACCTGGGCGTTTCGGCGAGTCAATTACTATTCGACCCCAGTTACATTATAGGTTTACAGGGGCGTAAAACCTATAAGGAGCTTTACAACAAAGCTTACAATCGTACAAAAATTGATATGAATGTTGCTGTTACCAAAGCCTACTACCAGTTATTAGTAAATTTGGAACAAATAAAGCTGTTGGACGCTAACATTACCCAGTTGAATCAGCTGCAAGACCAAACTGTTGCGCAAAACAAACAAGGGTTTGTAGAAAAGATAGATGTTGACCGTATTGCAGTACAATACAATAATTTGGCAACCACGCACGAAAATACTTTACGTTTGCTTGCTTTAAACTATCAGGTACTGAAATTTCAAATAGGTATGCCGATTGACTATAGCCTCACGTTAAAAAGCGGTTTAGGCGATGTAAAATTAGATGAAAACGTTGCCGAAATGTCAATTGATACCGCAGCCTACAAAAATAGGGCTGAATACGGTTTACTGGAAACCAACCTGCAACTGAACCGATTTGATCTCAAACGCATTAAAGCACAGTTTTTACCAACTTTATCAGCCAATGCTGCTTACACATTCTCTTACCAAAACAACAACTTTGGTGATTTGTATAGTACCAGCTTCCCATCAAGTTACGTAGGGCTTACCTTAAAAGTGCCTATTTTTAGTGGTTTCCAACGTACTAACCGCGTTAAGCAATCGCAGATAACTGTATTGAAAGCAGAGAACAGCCTGGCACAGGCAAAAAATGGTTTAAACCTTCAGGCTCAATCGGCAAAAACTATGTACTTTAACGGTTTACAAAGCCTTAACAATCAAAAACGTAGCCAGGAATTAGCCCGTGAGGTATTGCGTGTAGCAAAAATTAAATATCAGCAGGGTGTAGGCAGCAGCATTGAAGTTACCCAAGCACAAACTGACCTGCAAAATGCAGATAACCAATATATCCAAGGCCTTTACGATGCACTTGTAAGCAAAGTAGACCTGGACAAGGCATTCGGAAGAATTCAATAAATAAACTTAAACAAAACTCATATATACTCTATATAACAATGAAAAAACTATTATACATACCGGCCATACTGTTATTAGCAGCGTGCTCAAAACCAAAAGATAAAAAGGCAGAACTTGCCGACCTGCAAAAACAACAGCAGGAGATCAACGCCAAAATAACAAAACTGCAAAGTGAAGTAGGCAACGTTGATTCCACAAAAGCGGTTGAAGTTGGCGCATTGGAAGTTAAAACCGGCACGTTTGTAAACTATGTACAAATTCAGGGTAAAATTGACGCGCAGGATAACGTAACCGCTTATCCGCAATCGCCGGGTACCATTGTTTCGCTTAACGCAAAACCTGGCCAGCATGTAAGCAGGGGACAGGTACTTGCGCAATTGGATGCCAGTGTACTACATCAGCAAATTGCCCAAACAGAGGCAAATGTTGATCTGCAAAAAACAATATATCAGCGCCAGAAAAACCTTTGGGACCAAAAAATTGGAACTGAAGTGCAATTTTTACAGGCACAAACAAATTACCAGGCAGGGTTAAAATCTATCGCGGCATTGCGTTCGCAGGCAAATTTGTATCGCATTGTAGCGCCAATATCTGGCACTATCGATCAGATGGATCTTAAGCTTGGCCAGGTTGCACAGCCGGGTACTACAGGTATCCGTATTGTGAATGCTGATGTTTTGAAAGTGAAGGCAGATGTGCCCGAGTCATATTCGGGCAGTGTGGGTACAGGTAACAAAGTGATGATACTGGTACCCGATGCACACGACTCGTTAACTACCAATGTAACCTTCGCTGCAAAAGCTATCGACCCTACCTCACGCAGTTTTGCAGTAGAGATAAAATTACCACACCGCGCATCATTACGCCCTAACATGACAGCTATTATTAAAATAGCGAATTACACCAAGAACGGTGCGATAGCTATCCCGGTTAAATCGGTACAGCGTTCAGAAGAAGGTGATTACGTTTACCTGAACGTAAATGGCGTAGCTAAACGTACAGCTATTAAAGTTGGCGCTACGTATGGTGGTATGTCTGAAATTTTATCGGGCCTGAAAGCGGGCGACCAATTGGTGACCGATGGCGCTACAGATATTGAAGATGGCGACAAAATTAAGGTTACTGCATCTGCTAATTAATTGAACACTTGATATAATAGATATTATGAAAGATGTGAAAAAAGAGTTTGGCCCCTCCAGTTGGTCAATTGATAATAAAACCGCTATATACGTCCTTATATTCTTTATAACGGTAATGGGTATCATCAGGTACAACCAATTACCTAAAGAAAACTTCCCGGATATTGAGGTTCCTAAAATATTTGTAACCACGCAGTTTTTGGGGCAATCGCCTCAAAATATTGAGAATTTGGTAACCCGCCAGATAGAGAAGAAACTTAAATCTCTTAAAGGATTAAAAAAGGTTACTTCTAACTCGGTACAAAACGTTTCTATCATTACCGCAGAATTCAACACCAATGTTAAGGTAAAAGATGCTAAGATAGATGTGCAGGACGCGGTTGATAAAGCCCGCCAGGATCTGCCGCAGAACGATAATAACTTTAAAGAGCCAACGGTATCTGATGTTAACATCTCCGATCTGCCTATTTTATACGTTAACTTATCCGGCGATTACGACCTTAAAAAATTAAAGGAGTTTGCCGATATATTGAAAGATGATATAGAAAGCTTTAAGGAGATCTCGTTGGTAAACGAGATAGGTGCCCTAACGCCCGAAATACAGGTAAACGTGGATATGAACAAGATGGCTGCCGCGCAGATCAGTTTCAGCGATATAACGCAGGCTATTGGCAACGAAAACATTCTGGCATCTGCAGGTACTATTAAAACGGATGGCATACGCCGCGCGATAGATATTAAACAGGATTTTAAAGATGCCGACCAGGTAGCCGCTATGGCTATTCGTAACCCGAAAGGGCAGGCTGTTTACCTGAGAGATATCGCCGAAATAAAAGATTCGTTTTTAGAACAAGAGAGTTTCGCACGTTTAAAAGTTCCGGGTAACGATAAGTTTAAAAACGTGATAACCCTTGCGGTGAGCAAGCGGGCGGGTGAAAACCTGATCCAGGCATCTGATAAGATCAATACCCTGATCAAGGATAAACAAAAATCAGTTTTCCCTAAAGGCTTAAACATTACCGTAACCGGCGATCAGAGTAACAAAACCCGTACTACGCTTAACGATCTGATTAACACCATCGTTATCGGTTTCATACTGGTTACCATTATCCTGATGTTTTTTATGGGTACTACCAACGCTATTTTCGTGGCACTATCGGTACCGCTGTCTTGTTTCG
Organism: Mucilaginibacter gilvus; assembly: GCF_004054195.1. Taxonomy (GTDB): domain Bacteria; phylum Bacteroidota; class Bacteroidia; order Sphingobacteriales; family Sphingobacteriaceae; genus Mucilaginibacter; species Mucilaginibacter gilvus. Next base: position 733,266 of record NZ_SBIW01000003.1, read on the forward strand.
TGGCATTTTTGGTGATGCCAGTGTTTGATATTACCTTCAATATGATCGTGCTATTCTCGTTCCTGCTTGCGTTAGGGATTGTAGTAGATGATGCTATTGTGGTGATAGAGAATACGCACCGCCTTTTCGCCAACGGAAAAGTACCCATTAAAGAAGCGGCCAAGTACGCGGCCGGCGAGGTTTTCCTTCCTGTATTTTCTGGAACTATGACAACGCTTGCGCCTTTTATACCGCTGATGTTTTGGAATAGTTTGATAGGGGAGTTTATGAAATACCTGCCTATTACGCTTATCATTACGTTATTGGCATCGCTTGTTATCGCTTATATTATGAACCCTGTTTTTGCGGTAGACTTTATGAAACCACACCATGATGGCGAACACGATAATCCAAAGTTTGATAAAAGCACCCGTAAAACCACTTTTATAATGGGCGGTTTTGCCATATTCCTCTACTTATTAACGTTTTTGCCTGCAGACAGTGCTCTACACATTACGCTGTTCACACCCAACGTGCTGGTGGTGCTCATTATATTTTATCTATTAAACCATTTTGTTTTCCTGAGATGGATAGACAAGTTTCAGAAGGGCGGCTGGCCGCGTTTCCAAAACTGGTATGCCAAGTGGTTGGAGAAAGCTGTTCAGCGCCCGGTTACCATGTTAATGGGCACGTTCGCGCTGTTTATAATAGCCATAGTAAGTGTAGCCCTGTTTGGTAAAACGCCGGTGTTTTTCCCTGCGGGCGATCCGAACTTTGCATACGTGTACATCACTATGCCTATTGGTACAGACCAGGCTACTACCGACGCTGTAACGAAGAAGGTAGAGCAGCGCGTAGCCAAAGTGGTTGCACCGGATGAGGATATTGTAACATCCATTATCTCCAACGTAACCAAAAGCGTAACAGATCCGCAGGATGAGGACCAGGGCGATTACCAAAACAAAGGTAAAGTAACCGTAGCTTTTGAGGAGTTTGGTAAACGTAATGGTAAAGATACCAAGGTGATCTTAACCAAGATACGCCAGGCAGTACAAGGTTTCCCGGGCGTTAAGATCGCCGTTACGCAAGAGGCTGCAGGTCCGCCTGTGCAAAAAGACATCAGCCTGGAAATTGCCGGGGATAATCTTGATTCCCTTGTAAAAACCGCCAATAGGCTAAAAAACTTTATTGGCAAGCAAAATATTGCGGGTATAGATAACCTTGTTGCCGATGTGGAAAGTGACAAGCCGGAAATTGTATTCGACATTGATCGCGAACGCGCTAACCGCGAAGGTATCAGCACCGGCCAGATAACTCAAAACCTTGCCACCGCTATATTTGGTGCCAAGGCCGCGGATTTCCGTAACACTAAAGAAGATGATTACCAGATAAAGGTACGTGCTATGGAAGAGCAGCGAGGCAATATTGATGAGCTGCGCAACTTACGCATCACTTATCGCGATCTGGCCACCGGTGGTGCTATTCGCCAGGTACCTATCTCGGCCTTTACCGATATTCGTTATACAAATACTTTCAGCAACATTAAACGTAAACAACAACGCAGGGTACTTACACTATCATCAAGCGTTATACAGCCTTATAACCCAAATGAAGTGAACGCCAGTATCCTTAAAGCTATCGCTAACTTTAAACACTCTGATGGGGTAACCATCAGGCAGGGTGGTGGCCAGGAAGACCAACTGGAAGCCGTTACCTTCCTTGGAGGCGCATTGCTTACTTCTTTTGGGCTGATCTTTATCATCCTGATGATCCAGTTTAACTCGGTTGGTAAAACGTTCATCATCATCAGCGAGATCTTCTTTAGTATTATTGGGGTATTGCTGGGCGTAACCATTTTCCACATGACCATGGCCATTGTAATGACCGGAGTAGGTATCATAGCTCTTGCCGGTGTAGTAGTGCGAAACGGAATCTTACTGGTAGAATTTACCGATATGCTGATAGAGCAGGGCACCAGCCTGCACGATGCAGTGGTAGAAGCGGGCCACACCCGTATGACACCGGTAATACTTACCGCAACGGCTGCTATTTTAGGTTTAATACCTTTGGCCGTTGGTTTCAATATTGATTTTGTGGGCCTGTTCACGAGCTTTGAACCACACATCCACTTCGGTGGCGATAACGTTGCCTTCTGGGGCCCGTTAGCGTGGACAATGATTTTTGGTCTTGGTTTTGCAACCGTGATCACCCTGATCCTGGTACCATGTATGTATATCATCCGCATAAACATGAAGAACTTTTTCTTTGGTAATCAGGATGAGAAGAAAGCTAAAGAGAAACGTAAGTTAGAATTAGCAGACGCGTCCAATTAAGTTGACCTACTAAAATATCAAGGGCCGCGCAGATCAACTGCGCGGCCCTTTTTTTGTTGGTGCCGACTTTACTAAGCTTTATATTTCCTGATCAGTACTTTCAGGCTTTTGGCAATTTTGTTGAATTGTCGTTCGTTTTTGCCGCCGGCATCAAGCGCGTCATAAACCAATCCGGCGGTAACGGCATACACGGCATGGTGCAGCGCGTCAATGGCTATCTCCTGCGGCTTTTGCTCGGCGATAGGTTTGGCGGCATCGTGTTTAGGCAGCATAATAAGCGCTGTGCCCAAAACAGCACTAAAATGTACCAGTGTTGCTGGCCAACCCTTCAAACCGGTCAGGCTAATCAGTCCCCGGGCTATGCCCCACCCAGTGCCATAGCTCCAGTGCAATTCCTGCGAAAGCTTTTGCTTATCTTCCTTTGATGCCGGTTTTATCCCCACGGTGTCTTCAGCAACTTTTACGGGCGAGTCGCTGGGTTCGCGTTTGGTTATTTTCATCTCTATCATCTGCGATAGTGTTATAGCCGCCGTAGCCGCTATACCTGCCAGTAAGCCTCTGCCAAGCGTGCTGCCCAGTTCGCCAAGGGCATTGTTTTGATGTATTTTCATAGGTTGGTTTGTATTAGTAGGTAGATAACAAATTACATTAGCTATTGATTTATAAAATTAACCGTAAGCTTAATCGATAATGTTGTGCGTTTAAGGAATGATTATTGTAAGTCATTTGGGTAAACCGACATAATTATGACAGCCATCCTACAAACACCCGCCGGTAAAGCCGCGGCATTAGGCTTAATAGCAGGCATGCGCACATTTTATGCGCCGGCTGTGTTAACGCATCTTTATAGCCGTCATCAAGCGGAGTCATTAGCAGGGTCGCCGCTGGAGTTTATGAAAAGCATTACGGCATCCAAAGTTTTTAAAGTACTTGCAGCCGGCGAGTTAATTGGCGATAAACTGCCGAACACACCTAATCGTACCGCAATCCCAGGCTTAGTTGGTAGGGCATTATCCGGCATATTATGCGGGGCGGTTGTTTACAAGGCAGAAGGCAGTTCTCCCTTAATAGGTGGTTTAATTGGCGGTGCGGCATCTATAGCATCCACATTCGGTTGTTTCTTTTTGCGTAGGGGGATTGGGAAAAGTACTAAAATACCCGACCCATATATCGGCGCTATAGAAGATGCCCTGGTTATAGGTGCCGGAATTGCGATTGCGCGTAGTGCCTGATTTTAACATTTGAATATCATCTTTTAATGTCGCATATACAGTTGACCCTGAAAAATTGATATTTTTGTTAAATAAGTCAGGAAGTATACATTTACACACGCGGATACGAGAGAAATGAGTGCAGGCATAGATCAGCAGGATATAAAGCGAGAAAAAATTCTGGAAGCATCGCATCAGCGCTTTTTGCATTATGGTTACTCTAAAACCACGATGAACGAAATAGCCGGCGATCTATCTATGTCTAAGGCTTTGCTGTATTACTATTTCCCCGATAAAAGTGAATTGTACATGGCAGTTATGCGTAAGCTGGCCAATGATTATTTACAGCTGCTGGAAGATAACATAGGGCAATTTACCAACCTGCGCGATGCTTTCCTGTTTCAGGTGAATACTCATCACGATTTTATTGTGACCAATTACAATTTCTTTGATTTTGTAAGATTGAACGAACAAAACCTGCCCGATACCATTTGGACAATTGTAAACCAGATACGCGACGCCGAAACCAGGCTGCTTACCCAGGCTATCCAAACAGAAGCGGAGAAAGGCACCATCCAACCTATAGATAATCCCGCCGAAATTGTTGATGTGTTTTTAGATGCCTTACATGGTATTAAAGTAGGGGCGATGCAGAAAAAAGTTAACTTCCCAAAAAAGGAACATCTCGATGAGATCCACAACAAGCGCCTGCTGCTAATAGATATTTTTGTAAAAGGATTAAAGTAGGGAGTGGTGAGTGGTTTAGTGTGATGTTCAATTTACCCATCTCTCTTCACTATTCATTACTTTTACCACTCACTACCCACCAATAGTGTTTATCACAATATTTCCCACCAAAATTTTATGAATAGGGCAGGCATCCGCAATGGTTATCAGCCGCTTCTTTTGTTCGGGGGCAACTTCCCCTTTAAATTTCAGCCTGCTTTCTATCAATATCCCGGTCGCGGTTTGGTACATTTCAAGTTCTACCGTTATCTCCTCTATCGCCCACATTTTACGGTTAATGTACATGCGCAGGGTAATAGCCGTGCAGCTTGCCAGGCTGGCCATCAATAGATTATAGGGCGATATCCCGGTATCGGTGCCGCCGTCATCTATCGGTTCGTCTGCAATTAGGGTATGATTGCCGCTTTTAACAACCGTTTGATATTGAGCCCGGCCAATTACCGCCGAGCCATCAATTATGAGCTCTTTTTGAGGGTTATCCATTTGTATGGGTTAAGGGCTATTCCTGGTTCAGGTCCAGCATTTTCCAGCTTTCTTCTTTTGTTGCGCTGCCGCCCATGTACTTTAACGATATGGTAAATTGCGTGGTAGTGCTTTCGCCGTCGGTTTGGCGTGCCGAATAAGATGATTTGATAACGTATACCGAATCAGATTTCTTGGCGAACTTGTAGCTGTCATCGTGAAAACTAACGTCGGTTGACCTAACCGTTGGCCTGATGTACAGCTTGGCCATGGCGTAAGCAGCATCGCTGTCCGGCAGGCCGCTAAAAACCGACATGGAGTTGGAATTTGCTATTTTAACAAGTATAACCACAACCACAATGCCGAATATTACCAGAAGCCACACACCCTTAAGTGCCGACTTTTTCTTTACTTGCTTATCTTTAAGGTAATTATTTTCCATCTACGAAATTAACCCGTTGAATAACGGTATTAATTTTCAAATTTAATAAAAATCATAACATCTACGATTACCATTAAATTTTCTGTACTCGTTACCGCTGTAGGGAAGGGTGGTTTCGTAACCGATGCTGCCTTCGGTGGTGCCGCTGGTATTGCTGTAATTTAATCCCTTGCCCGATGGTACATCGTGGCTTACCCCTAAACGCATCTTTTCGCCGCCATCACGGTTAATAAACACATCAAATATAAATGATATCACTACAGAACCCGGGCCGTTACCCATACCGCCGCTGCGGTACCAAAGCCCCGCGTTTATGCTGCGCCGTTTGTACTGAAAGCCTACGCTTAAAGATTGCGCCTGCGATTGCTTGTAAAATACCACCGATGGTATCACATACGATTTTTGATCTTCATCTAAATTATCATCCTGTGTAATGTTATACCTGTAGCTGGCGTGAAAAACGCCACGCATAGGTAGTTTGGCAGGTACACCAGTGAACGATTCATTTGGGCGGTTTATGTGCTGCATGGCACCGCCTACGTTAAAATTGCCGGCGGTAAGGTTAATACCCGCGCCCGAATCAAAATAGAATTTGTTATTGAACAAAGCCGCATCCGCGCCGGATGTTGAGCCGGGGATATAACCCAAACGGGGGTCTATCTGGTCGCTAAAAATAAGTTTTGTATAATCTACAGCGCGGTTGGTAACGCCCGCCTGTAAACCAAAGCTTAGTACATAACTATCGGAACCAACGCTGTAGGAGTATATGCCGGAAACGTTATTTTTGGTAAGGTAAGCTGTCCCTTCGCTGGCGCGGGTGAACATTAGCCCAAAGCCGCCGCCAAAGCGCGGTACGTTATAATCTATAGATGCCGTGAGATAAGACAGGCCGCCGCCAGCAATAGAGGAGTATTGGTTGCGATAAATTAAATTCATACGCAGGTCGCCTTCAAACTGCCCGTTCAGGGCCGGGTTTAAATAGTTGGGCGAATTGAAAAATTGCGAGTACATGTGGTCCTGCGAGGATGCCCTTACACCGCTGAGTATAGTAATCAAAAAAACATACAATTTAATCGTTCGTTTCATCACTATCTTATTAAATGTATTACGCCCGTGCGTTTTGGTAAAGTGGCTGGCCCATATTGCATACCCTTCCACTCGGTTCCGTTGATGAATTTGGCCGATGCTTGCCATACATATACACCCTGCTGCACAGGTACCCCTTTATAAGTGCCGTCCCAGCTTTCTACAGGCTCGCCAGTGCTGTTTAGTTTAGTAGTTTCCCAAACCAGTTGCCCCCAGTTATTAAATATCTGCATCCGCCAGGTTTCTATGCCCGAACCTTTCATTACAAAGGTACGCAGTTCGCTGGTGCTACCGGCCGGCATAAACGCGTTTGGTATATATAATTGCCCCGGCACACCGGTAATTTGCACTTTGTGTACTACGGTACTATCGCAGCCATCGCGGTTTATTACGCGAAGGGTAACCTTATAAGTCCCAGTATCTGCATAAGTATGCCCGGGGTTTTGCTGGGTAGATGTGCTGTTATCGCCAAAATCCCAGGCCCAGCTTACCGGGTTGCCCGATGTCTTATCGTCGAATGCAAAGTGGTAATTAGGGATCTTGGTAATAAAACCGGGGCTGGCATCAAAATCAACATTTGGCGCAGGGTTAACTTTAATGAAGTTGGTTTTTACAATAATATTCGTACAGCCGGTGGATAGGTTATTAACCTTTAAGGTAACCGTAAATGGCGAATTTTTTGCGAGATATAAGTGCGGTAGCGGGGTATAGCCAAAAAAGTGCGCTGTACCATCGCCAAAATCCCATTCGTAACTTAACGATTGCGGAGGCGTAGCACCATTAGCAACAGTAGTGTTTGAAAATTTAACCCGTATAGCTTTACATCCGCTGGTTATATCGGCGGTAAAATCGGGCAGCGGCTGCGGATAGGCCTCAAACTTTATTCGTTCGGTAGATTCAAAAGTGGCGCAGTCGTTTTGTGCAACAATGCTTACAAAGTATGTACCCGGGGCTACAAAAGTATACGGCTGTTCAGTTTTACTGCCTTGTATCTCATCAATCATCACTCCGGCCGGGCTGTAAATGCGGTAAAAGAATTTAGTTCCACCCGATGAGATATTTACAAACGTGGCGGTAAATGGATAACAAGCTTCGCTTTTGTTATCCTTCGAAAAAAATAACGGCACAAAGGTAGCAGGGTAAATATTGATAGGGGTAGGTACACTTTTAGTGGTATTGTCGCAAAGGTCGGTTGCAACCATATAAACGGTATAAAACGCATCGTTACGTGGTGGCCCTAATGACGCGAAGACAGCGTCCGATTTATCTGTTTTCCTAATTGTGGGTAGTACCTGTGTGTTACCATCGAATACAAAAAAATCATAGTATTGATTATTGCCGGGCGATGTGTTTTTTAATCTAATAGCTAAAGAGCCGCAGGCGGAAAGTTTTTCGGGTTGCACCACTGCGGTTGGAGCCGAGGGCCTCACAAGAATATCCATCTTAAAAGGCTCACGCGCCACGCAGTTGTTAATGATGGTTAATGATACCGTGTACACGACGTCCTCCCCGTCGGTGCCCGGCTGAAAAGTGTGCTGTGGGTTAACGGCGTTGGTGTTGCCGGTTCCATCCCCAAAATCCCATAAATAAGTGGTGCCTGCAAAGTTTGACGACTGATTGGTAAAGTTAACGGTAACCGGCCCGCAAACTGTAGTGTTATAGTCGTTTATGAATTTTGGTGTAACATCCGGGTTGTTTACAATAGTTATTTCGTTTTGGCTGTCGGGGCAGGGGGCACTCCCCTTTATAGTCCAGGTAAATTTGTAGGTATTGCCGCCAATTAAGCCGGTAATTTGTGTTTTAGGGTCGGTCGCGTCAGCGAAAATTACGGGAGGGCCGCCTGTTTGTGTCCATATCCCCGCAAAAGGCGTAGGGTCGTTACCGCTTAAGGTAAAAACAGAAGCATTACATAAAGTAGTTAATGGTATACCGCCACTTGCCGGTATTACCGGTTGGTTTACTGTAATGGTTGCTATAGCTGAGTGTTCGATAGCACAGGTGCCGTTTTGCACCACGGCCCTAAACTGGGTGGTCTGCGTAAGATCGGTGTATTCGTACTGGTTTGTGATATCAAGCAACGTAACCCAATTAACGCCATCGGTTGATGATTCCCAGCTTAAAACTTTACCCACGTTGCCAGATAGCACCAGGAAATCGTGGTTAGCATCCGCGCATACAGATGCCGAACCAGCTATGATACCGCCGATTGTAGGCGCATCTACCGTAATGGTTACCTCATCAGTATTTGGTGTGCACCCAGGCGAAGTGTTTATGCTCCATACAAACTGGTAAACGTTGCCAGGTTTTAAGCCGTTAACCACCGATGTGGCGCTTGCGCTGTTTGCGAAAGTAACGCCGACCTGCCCCGATATCAGCGTCCACTGCCCTGTGCCCGGTGATGGGTCGTTACCCTGCAGGGTGTAAGTTAGGCCATTACAAATGGATTCATCCGGGCCGGCCAGTGCCGCTATGGGCGGTGGCGCAATAACCACGGTTACGGTTACGGGGGCGCCTGCACAAGCGCCATGGTATGGGGTAATGGTGTATTTAACGATGCCGTAAAGAGTGCCGGTATTGGTCAGCAGATCGGGTATGGTGGTAACAGCAACGGGTGTTGTCTGCTCAGAATTGAAATGGATATCTGCATCGGCAACACTCGTCCAGGTGTAGGTGGTGTTTGCCTGCGTAGATGTGAGTACCACGCCGGTGGGTTGCCCACTGCATATCGGCACTGCCGCCGGCGTTGCCGTTAAAACCGGGATGCGGTTTACCGTTAAAGTTAGTGGGAAGGGAACGCCCGGGCAGCCATTGGTAGTAGGGGTTATGATGTAAACGATGGTAGCATCGCCAACGCCGGTATCGTTAATCACATCGTTAATGGTATTACCGCTTCCTGTCGCGCTAAAGCCCGTTGCACTGCCCGATGTTACGCTGGCCGTCCAGCTAAAGTTGGAGACGGGATTTGCCGAGGTGATAGTATACGTAAAATTAGAGCCGGTACACACGTCTGCCGTATTTGCGCTGGTGATGTTGTCTTTACGGGTAATGGTGATCACCGCCGGGGTGCTGATGATATTACAAGGTGCTGCAAGGTTAGTGGTAACTTCCAAAATGATAGTTGATGTGCCTGCGGTTATTTCGGCTGCGGATGGCGTATACGTTGGATTCATTGCATTGCGACTGGGACTGAACGTGCCTGTGCCGCCCACCCACTTAAAGCTGTTATAAACCCCGGTAATATTGGCTGCCGCTAAACTAACTATATTGCCTTCGCAAACGGCTTGGTCGCCGCCTGCGTTAACCAGTGGTGCTTCCTGGAAAGTTAGTACCTGCGAATCGGAAGCCACATTGCAATTATTGGTGTGGGTTACGGTAATGGTATAGGTATTATAATCGGTAAATTTTACCTGTGGATATTGGCTGTTGGCTGTTGTGCCGTTCTCGTAACTAAAGGCACCGCCGGTAATTGTCCAAACGTAGGTAGCAGGCAGGGTTTTGGCCGTTCCCGTAAGTGTAGTTTTTGTAGTAGTAGCGTTAGGGCCGAAGGTGAGTACCTGGTCTTTACCGCAAACGAGCCCGTCGGCAGATAATTTTGCCACCGGGTTTAAATTGATTACCACTTCCTGAGGTTCTGAAGATACCAGGCCGCAACTGATGGTGGTGATATCTAAGGTTAGGGTATACAAGCCGGCTACGGTAAAGTTAAACTTTGGCGTTTTACTGGCGGCGGTGGTACCGCCCAAAAAGGTGGGTTGCGCGGGGCCTGTAACACGCCAGGTGTAGGTGGTATTCACATCGCAGTTTTCGTCAACAATAGAAGTGTTTACGGGTGTAACCGGCCCTGATGTACAAATGGTTGAGTTAGCTAATGTAAAAGAGGGTTTTGGCGCATCCTGTATACATATCTCTATGATTTTGTCTTCTACATCGCAAATGGCATTTCCGTTTTGCAGGTGAAGGCCAACGTGGTGTTTACCGTTTGTAGTAAAGGTATATTCAAGTAATTTTTCCAGCGGGTAGTTTACGGCAACCACAATACCATCTACTACCCAGGTATATAAGGCGGCTGCGTTGGTACAATCAAACGATGTGCTGTTAGGGTCCTGACCGGGGATTGATATGTTGCCGAAAGTTACCACCGTATTGGTACATGCCGTTTCGCTGTATCCTATCTTGTTTTTTGGCGCTTCTATAACCCTTGCATAGCCGGTAACGGGCGTGCCCAATTTGCCGCAGAACGGGCTTGTGGGCTGCAGATCTATCTGGAAAACGTTTTGCAGGCCATTTGCTACGTTACCGCAGGATGCCTTTTTGTACGTATGGTCAATAAAACCACCGGTTGCCACAATTTCGCAAAGCGTATAATTGGTGCTCAAGCCATCGCCCCAGGTAACGCTGTAGATCAACCCCGGATAATTTTTTTGGATCCCATTTGGGGAATTGATATCAACGCTATAGGTAAGTTTGGTTTGCCCGTCTAAACACACCTGGTTACTGCCCGATGCACCAAAACTGTTATTTACAAGGTTGTTAATCAAGCTAAATGCCTTTGTACCCACTATACCGGCGTTGGTTGCTCTCACAATAACCGTGTAGTTGGCTGCCTTGGCAATAAAAGGTGCGGCCGGGAAGGTAATGCTACCTTCATCGGTTTGCGAGAGCTCATTAAAGAAAGTGGCAGATGCCGCTGCACCGGCCGATGATGCATTTACAAAAGCATAGGAAGTATTATCGGATCCTATACATGAGCCAAAGATCTCCGGATTTGCCGTATTTACAGCTTGTGACGATGTGCCCGCCGTTATGCCTGCCGAAGCACTTATTGTAAATGGCCCGGAAGTTACCGGGAGGATGGCCGGGTCTGTACATTGTATCCTAATCCTGTAATTTGGGCTGGTGGCGGTTCCGTTGGGGATGATGCCGTTTACAAACGTGCCGTAAAAACCAGCGTAACTACCAATTAATGTGGGGGCCCCAAAGTTTCCGTTGGCATCAGAAAGGTACAAGTTAAAAACATTGGTAGAACTGGAGCAGGCCGTTGTTGTATTGAGATGAAACGGTACGGCAATAGTAGAACTCTGGCCGTAGGGACCTGGATCTATGTTGCCGATAATAACAGTTTGTGCGCGGACCCCTGTTATGACGAAGCAGCTAAAAGTAAAAACAAACAGTAAACTCCTTGTAAAAATTCTCTCCATCGAATCTCTTGCATAGCGTTACTATACGGCACGCTAAAATAACAAAATTGTTACAAACTATAAGCGATATTATAAAACCAAAACCGAAGTATATTGTATACGCAAACCGAACCTTGGGGGTTGCAAACGATGGAATAATTTTACATAACGTAAATTACACTTCGTTTTTAGATAAAAAATTACGAATAAGCTAATTAAAGCCGTTTTTTCTATGCAAAAAACAGGTAAGAAATAAATATGGCGGCAATTACACCGGCCAGATCGGCTATTAACCCGGCAGGGATGGCGTATCGTGATTTTTTGATGCCTACCGAGCCAAAATAAAGCGCAACGATAAAAAAGGTTGTATCTGCAGAGCCGTTAAAAACCGAACCGAGACGCCCGGCAAAACTATCAGGCCCGTAGGTTTGCATGGTGCTTATCATCATGGCTTTAGAGCCGGAACCGCTTAGCGGTTTCATATAAGCAACGGGCAGCGCATCTACAAAACGGGTATCTAAGTTTGCCTGGCTCACTACCCAGCGCACGCCATCGTTAAGATAGGTAAGCGCGCCGCTGTTGCGGAAAACGCTGATAGCCACAAGCATGGCTACAAGATAGGGGATGATCTTTACCGATACACCAAAGCCTTCCTTGGCGCCATCTATAAAAGCCTCGAATACATTGACGCGCTTGCGCATGGCACCTAATATAAATACAACCGGGATACAGTAAATGAGTGTATTGCTGATCACTTTAGATACGAGGGTGATCTGGTCGTGGTTTAACTGGGTGGTGAATGTCCAGACCAACAACGTAATAAAGGCTGTCATACCGCCCAGCCACGCGATGATCACCTTATCCCACAGGTTTATTTTTTGTTTGACAGACACCGCCAGCATGCCCACAACCGTAGCTACATAGGTCGCTATGATACAGGGGATAAAAACATCGGCAGGATCTTTAGCGTGTAGGATATACCGCTGCGCTATAATGGTAACGGGTAGCAATTGTAAACCGGAAGTATGCAGCACCAAAAACATGATCTGCGAGTTGGAGGCGGTTTCTTTATCAGGGTTAAGTTCCTGCAAACTGCCCATAGCTTTTAAGCCAAGCGGGGTGGCGGCGTTATCGAGCCCAAGCAGATTGGCCGAAAAATTCATCATCATCTGGCCGTTGGCAGGGTGGTTCTTTGGTACCTCGGGGAACAGCTTGCCCAGAAATGGGCCTACTATTCGGGCCAAAAAGTTCATGGCACCGGCGCGTTCGCCAATATTCATAATACCCAGCCATAAAACCATATTACCCGCAAGCGGAAGGGCGATATCCATCACTGATGACTTCGACATATCGAACATGCCATCTACCAGCAATTTAAAGGCATCTACATCGCCCAAAAAAATGAGCTTGCAAAGCGCAATTACAAAGGCGATAAGGAAAAATGCTATCCAGATGTAGTTAAGGGCCATAAGTATGTTTCAGGCCTTGAAGTTAATTTTTTTTGAATAATTTATACAGAATAAGGATATTTAAAATGAATTTTACCTTCATTAACAACCTCGCCATGCCCCACATTGCCGAACAGCTAACTAACAACGTAGCCAATTTTTTAGATAACCAATCATCTGCTATCAACTGGAAAAATACAGCCGCCCCCGGCAAATGGAACAACAAGCAAATCATTGGCCACCTCATAGACAGCGCCCAAATCAACCTGCAGCGTTTTGTGCGGTGTACGTACGAAGAAAAGTTTAAGCTGATCTACTACCAGGAAGAATGGGTTCAGGCCCAAAGCTATGCCGAAGCTGATATTAACGACCTGTTGAAGCTTTGGGAACTGGTGAACCTGCAGATAGCACGTGTATTGGCCAATTACCCGACCGACCGCTGGCAAATAAACTGCGATAGTAACCAGGACGAACCAATTTACAATACCGTTGAATTTATCGCTAATGAGTACGTAGCGCACATGCTAAATCATTTAAACCAATTAACGTAAATGCAAACCGGAGGGTTTAGGGCCTAATGCCGGTAATTAGTGAAGGATAGGAAATAGATTCATCCCCAAATCGTCATGCCAAATTTATTTCGGCAGCCCATCCTAAAGTATCAGTCACGCATAGCCGCCCACCCGCCGTGTGGGGTCCCGAAACAGGTTCTGGATGACTTTGACGACGATATCTTAATTATACGCCGTTATCGCTTTGTCAGATACGATCTGGATATCGTAATTCCGGCGTAGCGGGTTATATGGTGGTGTATCGTTCACCATAATATAAATGCTGCCCAGGTCTTTTACAATGTAGGCCTGTACGTCGGCGGTGCTGGTAGCCTTGTTCAGGTAATCTGCAATGGAGTTGTAAATAAGGTTATACTGCTGTAACTCGTTCGTCTCAATTTCTAAAAACAAGCGTTTACCATCTATCCGCACATTCACATTGTTATAAGTTCCGCCTTGGATCGCCAGTGTATATTTTCGGGTATTTTTCTTGATGTTCTTTTCGGCCAGCGTGTACCCTTTCGAAGTAAAAAAGGTATCTGCCTTGGTGATGTTATTATGCAGCAGGTAACTCAGGTCATCGTACGAAATCAGGCTGCTTTGGGCAAAGCAGGCAATAGTAGAGCAAAGGATGAAGGCGGTTAACAGGATTTTTTTCATAGCGTGAAAGAATTTATCTAACACAACTAATTTGACTAATTAAATCCGTCAAAGTTTAACGCCACAAAATTATTACGTAAGTTTTTTGTGTAGAGACGCGATACTTCGCGTCAATGGGACAGGTAGGGGATTTGTATTTCGGGTTTGCGTAGCTGTTATGCATGCGGGAGAAACAAATATTGCTTTTCTACAAAAAAAACCAGGAAAAACGTATACGCCTAAACCTTCCCATTCATCAAGTAAATGTCATTCCTAATACCAAATTCGTTAAAATTGACCAGATTGGTAGAATTAATATTATATCATTATTACCTTAGCAAAATTAATTAAACATCATGCCTACTATAAAACTTGCCCGCATAAGCGGCGAATATGGCTTTGAAGCCCACGATGAATACGGCCACTCCATACGGATGGACAGCAGCCCCGAAAGTGGCGGCGAAAACTTTGGGGTACGCCCCATGCAAATGCTTTTGATGGGTTTGGGCGGATGCTCGGCCATTGATGTGATCGCTATCCTGCGCAAGCAGCGCCAAAATGTTACCGATTACGAAATGGTGATCAGCGGCGAACGCGAAGCCGGTAAAGAGCCTTCGTTATGGCAAACCATCAATTTAGAATTTCACTTATACGGAACCATAGATGAGGAAAAGGCTAATAAGGCCGTTGAACTGTCGCTTGGTAAATATTGTTCGGTTGCAGCCACCCTTTATAAAGCGGAAGCCGAGATAACATGGCAGGTAATTATACACCCTGCTAAATATAACATACTACAAAAATAAAATGTCACAAGAATTAGATCCCATAACCAAGGCCATACGTATCCGCGCCCCCAAAACCCTTCAAAACGAGCATTCATCGCCGTTATATTTAACCAGCAGCTTTACCTTTAGCGAGGCCGAAACCATGCGCGCCGCATTTGCTGATGAGAACGATGAAAATATTTACAGCCGTTTCAGCAACCCAACCGTTGATGAATTTGTGGCTAAAATGTGTGCTTTAGAAGGCTGCGACGATGGCTTTGCTACTTCAACCGGGATGAGCGCTATCTTCTCCACCTTTATGGGCCTGCTTAAAAGCGGCGACCACCTGCTGTGCTGCAGCTCGGTTTTCGGGAGCACTTTTACCATCGTGAACAAATATTTGCCGCGTTGGGGTATTACCTGCACGCTTGTACCTGCTAATGATAAAGAAGCCTGGGAAGCAGCCGTGCAGCCAAATACCAAAATGCTTTACCTCGAAACGCCAACCAACCCACAGTTAGAAGTTATCGACCTGGAATGGGCAGGTCAGTTCACCAAGAAGCATAACCTGATATTTAACGTAGATAATTGCTTTGCCACACCTTTGCTGCAAAGGCCGGTAGATTTTGGTGCCGATATTATTGTACACTCGGCCACCAAATGGATAGACGGACAGGGCAGGGTACTGGGCGGTGTAATTGTTGGCCGTAAGGACCTCATCAAAGAGATCTACCTGTTTTGCCGTAACACCGGGCCGGCCATGTCGCCGTTTAACGCCTGGGTGCTGAGCAAAAGCCTGGAAACTTTAGATGTACGCATGGAACGCCATTGTGCAAATGCCCTTAAAATTGCCGAAACACTGCAGAGCAACCCCAATGTAAGCTGGGTTAAGTACCCGTTCCTGAAAGGGCACCCGCAGTACGATATCGCCATCAAACAAATGAAAGCAGGTGGCGGCGTTTTGTGTTTCGAGATAAAAGGCGGCGTTGTTGCAGGCCGCAAGTTTTTAGATGCATTGGAACTGCTTTCGGTAACCGCCAATCTGGGCGATAGCCGCAGCATTGCATCGCATCCGGCAAGCACCACGCATTCGAAATTAACCGACGCTGAACGCTCATCGGTAGGAATTACGCCGGGGCTGATCCGCATATCGGCCGGTTTGGAAAAAGCCGAAGACGTAATAAACGATATTGTACAAGCTTTGGAAAAAAGCATGGCATAAATAAATATGGAGCAAGTAATTCCCATAGAAACCCTGCACCTTTTCCCGGTACTGGATAAGTTACTCCTGGAATTACTTGCCTCCTTATCTGCCGAAGACTGGCACAAACCCACCGTTGCCAAACTATGGAACGTAAAAGACGTTGCAGCCCACCTGCTGGATGTAAGCGGGCGTAATATAGCGTTCCTGCATCACTATCAAAATAACGAACCTCCACTACAGATAAATAGCTACCAGAATCTTGTAGTGTTTTTGAACGAGTTGAACGCCGTTTGGGTAAAGGCGATGAAAAGGGTTAGTCCGCAATTGTTAATAGAACAGCTGGAAAACGCCCTGCCGCAACACCTCAAATACCTGCAGTCGCTCGATCCATGGGCACCATCCATGTTTTCTGTTGCCTGGGCAGGGGAGGAAGCCTCGCTCAACTGGTTCCATATTGCCCGCGAGTACACCGAAAAGTGGCACCATCAGCAACAGATCCGCGATGCGGTTGGCAAACCGGGGTTAATAACCAAGGAGCTTTTTTACCCGCTTATAGACACCTTTATGTATGCCCTGCCGAATACTTACCGCAATACACCTGCAAGGGTAGGCACGGTTATTAAATTCACAGTTGGTACCGAGGCAGGCGGCGATTGGTTTTTGAAAAGGGCAACAAATAAATGGGAATTGTTGAAAGGCTTATCTCCCGAAAAAATAGATGCCTCGGTAACCCTCGACCCGGATACTGCCTGGAAACTTTTTACCAAAGCTGTTTCACCAGAAGTGGGAATGACCGCTTCTGTTACAAGAGGCGACATTATTCTCGTGAACCCTATGTTTAATATGGTGGCGGTGATGGCATAGATAATGTTTTAAAAATAAGTGTTTCACCCGCAATAGTGGAACACTTGATCTTTTGCCTAAAAAACCTGCACACGGGCCACCGGCTCTTTCAGGTAAAATCAATTAAGATCCAAAAGCGTACTATTTTTAATCCATATTTAAGCTTTGCCGTCTTTATAGCGATTTATTTGTCCGACTTTGTTGCCTATGAGGGACTATATTCCCTAATTTGCTAATTGATAGCAGTTTAGCTAAACTGCTTAGCATAGCTATGTGTTTGAACAGTCATTTAAGTTACGCTTGATCTTAACTGGCATTAATGTTGTCAATTGGGGGTAGGTCTGTTGTAAATTATAGCGGCCGATACCAAATCATTCAACATGAAAACAAATTTAAAAAAAGCAACGTTGCTGTTAACCGGCCTGATGGTTGGTAGTAAGTTGTTCGCGCAAACCCCCGATTCTGCTTCTACAAGAAATTATGTACAGCCGTTTTCAGACGGCGGCGCATTTCGCACATGGTCCATCGGTGTAAATGGCGGCTTATTAACCCCCTTTACAGTTTTTGGCTGGAACCACAACCAGGATTTTAGCCACCCAACTTCTCAGGTAGGATACGGTGGTTACATTAAAAAACAAATATTGCCATCATTTGGTATTCAGGCCGATTTTCTTCGCGGTAAAGTAAGCGGGGAAGAAGGACAGGGAACCAATTCATCTTTCGAAACAAAATTAAACTACGCAGCCAGCATTAGCGGTGTTTTTACCTTAGCTAATATTAACTGGCGCCACCAAAAAGGTGCTATACAGCCTTATTTAACAGCTGGTTGGGGTTTAATGGGCTACAAACCAGCGGTAAATGGTGTTGCTTTTAAAGCTAATAACGAGAGCGTGAAAGAAGCTTACATACCGGTTGGCTTAGGTTTAAAATTCAATTTAGGCCCGGGCGTAAATTTAGATATGGGTTACCAGGTAAACTTTGTGCAGTCTGATAATTTCGACGGTTACAAAGTTAACGGCGGTGCCGATAAATTCTCTTACGCGCACATCGGTTTAGAGTTTGCGTTGGGAAAAAGCTCGAAACCACAGTTAGCTACACACAACCCGGTAAACAGCATGCGTACCGAGTATCTATGGGAAAACCAAAAAACCAAAGACGCTTTGCAGGCACAAATAGATGCTGAAAAAGCAGCGAACGCTAAATTACGTAGCGATTTAGATGCTACAAACGCCAATTTAGCAAAATTTACGGTTGATAGCGATGCTGATGGCGTACCTGATCTTTACGATAAATGCCCTAACACACCTGCCGGTACTAAGGTAGATGGTTCTGGCTGTCCGCTTGCAAAACCAGAGGTTAAAGTCTACGTAACCGAAGAAGACAAACGTGTTGTTAAAGATGCAATAAACAATCTGGAGTTTGATTTGGGCAAAGCAACTATCCGCGCTAAATCTTACCCAAGTTTAGATAGGGTTGCTAAATTACTGACTGATAAAAATTTCAGCCTGAAATTGGCAGGCCATACAGATAATACTGGTTCTGATGCTTTAAACTTAGCATTATCTAAAGATCGTGCGGAATCTATCAAAGCTTACTTAGTAAGCAAAGGTGCCAATGCATCGCGTATAGAAGCAACAGGTTACGGTGAAAGCCAGCCAATTGCTACAAACAAAACCGCTTCCGGCCGCCAGGCTAACCGTAGGGTAGAATTTACCTTATACTAAAGGTTAAGAATCAAGATGTAAGAGTCAAGATTCAAGACATATTGAAACAGAGCGTGCCGGTCATTTGATGGGGGCGCTTTGTTTGTTTACGGAGTATGGAATACTTCTTCCATATCGCTCCAGATCTTTCCTCTGGCCGTGGCATCGGGGAGAGGTAGCTGAGTAGGGTCGGTTCCTTTCCACCATTTTCGGGTGTTAGTATCGGTGGTCATTTTTTGCATATCGGCAGTGAAATTATTGCCGGTGTATTCAAAGTAGCTAAACAAATAGGGTTTGCCGTCGATGTTTTTCAGATAGATGGAATAATTGCGGATGTTGCATTCCTTTATCTTTTTAAGTACGGCAGGCCAGGCATGAGCGTGCAGATATTTATAGCGTGCAACTTTATCCGGTTTTACCCCGGTAATGCTGGCGTAACGTTTCACAACAGGTTGCTTATCTGCCGGTTTATGGATGTAAGCCGCGGCACAGATGATCAGAAGTATCAAAACGATAAAAAAAACCTTCATCTTCTCCATATTAAGCTTTTATAACCGGCAGTTTTTCCGCATCCTGATTTATGTCAAGTATTACCACATTATCGTTATCATCGGGTAATTTATCTGGAAGGGTTAATTGGATATTTTTCCCGCTTTGTTTCACTTCAACTTTTTCACTGTTGAACAGGGTAGCCTTATTAATAACCACATTCGGCAGGGCAGGGATCGTTATCGTATTGCCGGCGCTTTTAAATATGTGGATATAGATCTTGTTGCCTTTGCGGGTGCTGGCAAAATTATCGTTCGGTACAAATGGGCCGCCTTTGGTATTGTAAATGCTGCTGCTATATGTTTTCATCCAGTCGCCAATTTCCTTCAGGCGGAATACCTGCCTGGCCTCAATGCGGCCATCCATCATCGGACCAACATTAAACAGCAGGTTGCCATTGCCGGCAGCTGTTTTTGCGAGGGTTTGGATGCATTCTTTTAGCGATTTCATCTGATCGTTTGGTTTCCAGGCCCATTGCTGGCAAATGGTAATGCAGCTTTCCCAGGGTTCGTTCATATTCAGTTGGCCAATGCGCTGCTCCGGCGTAAGGTAATCCCCAACCGATTCATTGTTAAGCGCCTCGCTTACTTTACCCAGGCGGTTGTTTACCAGTATTTGAGGATTAATGCTTTTGGTATAATCGTAGATCTCGCGGCCATCGGCGTTTGTCCAGGGTTTCTCCCAATAGCCATCAAACCAAAGCAGGTAGGGGTCGTATTTGGTGATGAGTTCTTTTAGCTCGCCTTTCATCGTGGCTTTAAACGCCGTAATATCTCCTTTTACGTTCTTGGTGGAGTCATAAGGGTTTTGGATAGGATAATTTTTATCGTGCCAATCCAGTACCGTGCAGTAAATGCCAAATATCATCCTTTGTTTTTTGCAGGCTTTTGCCAGCTCGCCAACAATATCCCGCTTAAAGGGACTATTCATAACATTATAGTCGGAAAATTTGGTGGGCCACAAGCAAAAGCCATCATGGTGTTTGGCGGTGATCACCAGGTATTTAATGCCAGCATCTTTGGCGGCTTTTACCCATGCATCGGCATTGAACAGTACGGGGTTAAACTCTTTATAAAGACTATCGTAATCGGCTTGGGCTACTTCTTTATTGCGGCTCCAGCCAATTTCTGTACCTCTTACGGTTACCGGCCCAAAGTGTACAAACATACCGAAACGCTGATCCATAAATTCGGGCATCAGGTTTTTTTGTGTTTGCTGGGCAAAGCTTTGTGCCGAAAGAATAAACAGTAAGCAGGTAATCAAATATCTTTTAGTAACCATTCCGGATAGATTTATAATGATGAAAATTGGTTGGCTTAAAAGTAATGAGGCTGTTTGCCGCTGTAAATGGATAATTCGAATAAGATAATGGATTATACATTTGAGTTGCGGGTTTTGCCTAAAAGAAAAACTCGCAACTCAAATCTGCAGTAGGGTATACTTAAAATTAACATTTACGGGCGTGGTGGTAACGCGAGGCGAAGATTTAATATTGGCAGAAATTTCTACGCTTGCGGACAACCATTTGCCCTTAAAAGGCCTCGTTTAGCCCCAAAAAGAACCCTCTTGCGCCGTACTTACCCCAGGCGTAGTCGAGGCAAAGGTTAGTACGTGTTGCTTTGTTGAAGAGCACCCGTAAGCCGCCGCCATAACCCGGCTGCCAAACCTGGAACAGTTTGGTGCCCGCTTCATCATTGGCGGTTTGCAGGTTAAAAAATGCTACCCCGCTTAGGAATTTGTTTTTGGTTATAGGGAAGCGGTATTCGGCTTCGGAGTAGTTGTATTTGGTGCCTTTAAAGTATTGAGATACATAACCCCGCCCGCTGCGGAAACTACCATCTTTAGCCGTACCGGGTAATTCGAGGTAAGGGATATTGCCGGTGATGAGGTATGAACCCCAGTTCCAGAATGCGATCACATGCTCCGGGTGCGTGCTGGAAAGGCTAATATACTTACGGAAATCGGTAGTGAATTGCACCGCGTTTTTAGAGCTTCCCATCCATTTCTGGTTTACCCGAAAACCAGCATCAACATAAAAACCCTTATAAGCGCGGTTTTGATTATCGCGGGTGGTATACTGCACGTTAAACAGCAGTCCGTTTGCCTGGTAGCTGCCATTGCTAAAGCCATGGCGTTCGTTGTAAATACCGTAAGGCGTTAACCCGGTAGATTTTTGGTCCTCAATATTGCTGCGAATATCAAACGATACCCCGGCACCAACAAACAGGTTCTTTTGCACCTCTTTATATACCTTCTCGCGAATATTGAAGTAGATAGAATGGAGCGCGCGCCCTTTACGGTCCGCGTTTGCCAGTACCTGGTCTTCCTCGCTGCCGTTATTGGCTTGGGCTATGCCAAGCCCATAATCCGGCGATACGGTTTTAGCAATAACTAAATTCCCCTGGAAGTTCCAGGCGTTACCCGGCGTATAAATATTATGGTTCACATAAAAGTAAATAATACCCTTCGTGGTGACAGATGCCGATGTAGCTGCTACGGAGAGCAGCGTATTAGGGTCGTTACCCAGTTTACGGCCGGCCACCGCCTTTATGCCAAGTTGCGAACCAATGCTTGGGTTAGATGCGATATTAGGTATAATAGTTATGCCCGATGGCTTTTTAAAAACACTATCGGGTTTGCGCTTGGGGTGTAATATAGCCTTAAATGCATCGCCAATATCGTATTGATTGGCAAAGTCGTTGCTTTGTTTATTCTGCTGTTTCAATGCTATACGTTGCGCTCTTGCGCCTTTCACGGTATCAGCAGGGGTAGGCTGCACCTGGGCGTGAGCACCGTATGTAGCTCCCAAAAAACATATTAAAAATAATGTAGCTAAGTTTTTGTAATTGGGGTGGTTATGTTGGTTGTTCAAATCGGCAGTTTTAAATTATCCCATTTTAAAGCAACAGGGTGATTTTAAAACCGAGAAGGTTAAAAAAATGTTTGTACTGGTAGCATGCTTGTTACTTAAGTATGACTAAAAACGATAGAAACAACAAAGCCCCTTCTTTTGAAGAGGCTTTGTGCCAACACCGAAGCACTGCATATTATAATTTTACTCCCCCCGCTTCAAGCCAAATTTTTCAATTTTGCTGTACAGGTGGCTGCGTTGGATATCAATATCATCGGCAGTTTTTGATACGTTCCAGTTGTTTTTTTCGAGTTTGAACTTGATGTACTCCCGTTCGGCAAAATCCTTGTATTCCTGGAAGTTTGTAAACTGGTCGAAATCCGTTTGCGGCGCGGCTGCTACAGCTGCGGTAACAGCAACAGGGGCGCTTGGGTTGGCAAATGCCTTTACATCGCCATCGGTAATGGTTTTATCGCTCAGGATGATGAGGCGCTCCACCATGTTGCGCAGTTCGCGGATGTTACCCGTCCACGGTAAAGCTTTAAGTGCATCCAGCGCCGCATCCGAGATCTTTTTGGTAGGCATACCGTACTCATTGCAGATCTCATCTAAAAAGGCTTGTGTAAGCAAGGCGATATCGTCACGGCGTTCGGTAAGCGGCGGTACGTGGATCAAAATAACGCTGAGGCGGTGGTACAAATCCATCCGGAAGTTACCGGCCTCAATTTCTTTTAACAGGTCTTTGTTGGTTGCCGCCACTACACGTACATCCACATCTATTTCTTTTTCTCCGCCAACGCGGGTAATTTTGCTTTCCTGTAGGGCACGCAGCACTTTGGCCTGTGCGCTTTGGCTCATATCGCCTATCTCATCTAAAAACAGCGTACCGCCGTTTGCAGATTCGAATTTACCGATACGTTGTTTTATAGCCGAAGTAAATGACCCTTTTTCGTGGCCAAAAAGCTCGCTTTCAATAAGTTCAGATGGGATGGCCGCACAATTTACCTCGATGATAGGGCCGTTGCTGCGATTAGATTTTTCGTGCAGCCAACGGGCAACCAACTCTTTACCGCTACCGTTAGCGCCGGTAACCAGCACACGGGCATCGGTAGGGCCAACACGCTCTATAGTTTCTTTTATTTTGATGATGGCCTGCGATTCGCCTAAGATAGGGCGCACCTTGGAGGCCTTACGTTTTAATACTTTTGTCTCAACAACCAGGCTACCACGATCCAGCGCGTTGCGTACGGTTATCAGAAGTCGGTTAAGATCGGGCGGTTTGGAGATAAAATCAAACGCGCCTTTTTTGCTGGCCTCCACAGCGGTTTCTACCGTGCCGTGGCCCGATATCATAATAAAAGGCAGGTCGGGTTTTAGGCTCAATCCTTCGGTAAGCACTTCCATGCCATCCATGCGGTTCATTTTTATATCGCACAGTACCAGGTCATAATCGTTTTTGCGGATAAGCTCCAGCCCGTCTACACCGTTATCAATGTCTTCAACGGTATAATCTTCGTACTCTAAAATTTCGCGCAGCGTATTGCGGATAGACCGCTCATCATCAATAATTAAAATTTTTGCCATGTGTCTCTAAAACGGAAATAAGGTAGATATGTTTGCGTGCAAGATATAAAAATGTATAGAAAAATACACAATTTTTAGTGAATGGAGAATGTCGAATTTCGAACGTTCAATTTCGAATTTAGAAAGTGCCGAAGCGCAGACACCAATGAACAAAAAATCCCCTCCGAAGAGGGGATTTTTTAACAGCTGCAAACCTGTAAGCCGGGTTCTGTGTTCCTTTGCAGGAATTTCTATCATTAATCTGGCCCTGCCGTTGCCGGCAGGTTCAATCAACCTACCCATTCTGACGTCCCCGTAGGGAGGCGGGAGCGAGCAGCTCCGCTTTCAGAACCTATTTGGTTTTTCAACTCCTGAGGTTTACCGCGATCCCGGTCGCCCGGAAAAGCCGTGAGCTCTTACCTCACGTTTTCACCCTTACCCTTGCGGGCGGTATATTTTCTGTGGCACTTGCTGTCGCCCGCTGCGGGCGCCTTCCCGTTAGGAAGCAGGATGCTCTGTGTTGCCCGGACTTTCCTCCACCTACTAAGCGCGGGTAGCGATAGAACGTTTTGCGGGGTAAAGATAAGTTTTTAGTTCATAGATGATGGTTCATAGTTCATAGCAAAATGCCAAAAAAGGTTTTTCACTATGAACTATCAACTATTAGCCATGAACTATTTAAACTCCGGCTTTAAATATGCGGCCATCGCCTTGCGCATCTTCAGCACTTTAGGGGTTGAAACGGCTGCAATATATGGGTTGCTATCGCCATTGGTGCGGTAATAGCCCTGGTGATATTTTTCGGCAGGGTAAAACACTTTAAAGGGCACTACCTGGGTAACCACCGGGTTTGGGTAATGCTTCGAGTCGTTCATTTTTTTAATGGCGGACTCCAATGTAGCTTTTTCACTCGCGTTGCGGTAAAAAGCGATAGAACGGTAATCGGTACCAACATCAGGACCTTGACGATTAAGCGTGGTTGGGTCGTGGGCTGATAAAAATGCCTCGGCAAGCGTGGCGTAAGTGATCACCTTTGGGTTGTAGTATACCTGTACGGTTTCCGCGTGATCGGTGGTACGGGTGCTCACCTCTTCGTACGTTGGGTTAGCGGTGTTACCCCCTGCATAGCCGGCTATCACCTTGTTAACACCTTTCAATTCGCTCATAGCTTCTTGAGAGGCCCAGAAACAGCCGCTGCCAAATGTGGCAACCGCTTCGCCTGCGGCGGGTTTTGGCAATACCGCCATGCCTTTTGGCTGCCCGTTGGCGCATCCTACTATGAGTAATACCGATGCCACATATAATGCTAATTTTTTCATGATTCTTGTTTTATCTGTTTGTAGTAATAAACGTAGAAACCTTACAGGTTAGTTGGTGAGTAGTGAGCAGATAATGGTGAATAGTTAGAAAAGGGGCTAAATTTTGCATTTCGCTGACTTAACAACAAAACCACTCACCTCTTCCCTGCTTTTATCATCCAAAGCAGTTTATCAAGGCCGTTTAGCTTAATTTCGTAAGTGGTGCTCATCAGCATACCCAGTTTGCCGGGAGGGAAGCCCTTGCGCTGCATCCACTCCAGGTAACTGATAGGGATATCGCATATCAGGGTATCTTTATACTTACCAAAAGGCATCCGGGTCTTCACAATATCCACCAGTATCTGCGGGTCGGCATTTATATTTTCCACGGGGTAAATGTAGGGAATTTACAGGCGGACTACCACAATTTTGTTGCCTTGTTAACCACCAAAAACCCTACCAAAGCCGCGGCTATTGCCAGGGCTGCCTTCGCGTGTTTGTTGCTTACCGCAGGCGGAATATAGCGCACGCCGTTCTCATCGCTCACTGCCGCGTGGCCCACATAGCGCCCCTGTTTTGGCACGGCGACCTCCTCGAAACGGTTGGCCAATACACTCAGTTCGGTAGCCAGTTCGCGCCCTCGCATCACGGGACCATGCCCGGTTGCCGCTATGCGCGGTTGCAGGGCCGCAAGCTTACGTACCGATTTCGCGGCTGCTATCCAGTCGCTGGTAATGTATTTTGGCGGACCGCTTACTTTCTTTTTATAAAGCGCCAGGTGCCAGGCAGATTCTGCCTGTGTGGTGGTGAAGGCATCGCCGGCTATCAATGTCGTATTTAGTGGCATAAACAAAGAAATATGCCCGGGCGTGTGGCCGGGGGTATGGATCACTTTCCATTCGGGCAATTCGGGAATGCCATCGTATAGGTCTATCTCTATTAGGTTGCGGCGCACGTTGATAGGTTTTGTAGAGAACAGGACGGATGCAAGGCTCATGAGCCCGCCGCCGGTTTGCGGGTCGGCAGGAGGGTAGGACGATTTACCGGTGAGGTATGGGGCTTCTAAATGGTGCGCGTAAACCGCAACGTTCCATACCTTCAGTAATTCGCACAGCGAACCAGCATGATCGCTGTGCCCATGAGTTAAAACAATAGCCGACGGACGGGTCCCAGGGCCGAATATTGCTTCGGCCATGCCGATTATCTTATCTTCGGATCCTTTAGTGCCGGTATCTACCAGTACCCAGCCTTTGCCAGCGCCACGGCGGTTAGCTATCATATAAACGTTTACAAACAGGAGCCTCATGCCCCAAACGCCCTGCGCTACCTGGAAATATTTAACATTTTTTTTAGCAAGCATAATTTTTATAATGGTTGCTAAGTAACAGGCAGAAGGGAGGAATGGTTTTAATTTAGGGAATTGCATCTGTTTTATCAGACAGCTTCCACACATTTTTTCAAATCTCTTAGTCTTTGCCGTACGTTGAGGCGCAACCGGCGTTTAATAAAACCGCCCACTATAGTAAATGGGAAACGCAGCCTGTAATTGTAAAAAAAAGTCACCTTGGCGGTCTCGGCGCCGGCCTCTCTAAACGTCCACGATCCTGCGAAGGCTTTAAACATATACGGGCCTTGGGTCATTTTTACGGCGGCCACACCCGGGCGGCTAAAAGTTACATACCTGGTTTCCATCCCCACGCCATAACGGGCTACACACCAGGCTTTAACGCCCTTTCCCGCTTCGGTAGCGCCGTTTATAAGTTCAGCCTGTTTTAAAAAGTTGTCCCAATCCAGCCGCTTGCTGTAATCCTGTGTGTAATCAAAAATTATTGCAGCGGGTTTATTGATGATAATCTTTTCGGAGAAGTTGAAAGACGCCATTAAGTATGAGTGTGTAAGGGTTGGCTAAAGTTATAGTTTTAAGTCGGCTAATTCCACTGTTCCAAAGTGTTTTTTTAATTTTTATTGTTTTTTGATAAGTAACTTATAATAAGAATATTGCATACTTTATTTAAAGTATAGGGGTGTTCCAAAGTGTTCCATCGAAAACTGTAAAATGCTGATATTCAATAGCGTTTTTAAAATAAGTGTTCCACTTTCAAAGTGGAACACCTGCACAATGATTAATACGAGCCGTAACCTGATACCAACCCGCTTAACGAGCGCTAACATCCATAATTTGCATATCTGCACATCCTCCCTTATCTTGCCGCCTCAACCTGATTATTTTTAAACCTTCATGAGCAAACCCCATTACCCTATCCTGGATGGCCTGCGCGGTACTGCCGCTGTACTGGTAGTTATTTTTCATCTTTTTGAAGCTTACTTTCCCGACCTGCCTAAGCACCCCATGCATCATGGCTACCTCGCGGTAGATTTTTTTTACCTGCTCTCGGGCTTTGTGGTAGGCTACGCGTATGACGACCGCTGGGCAAAGGGCATGACGATTAAGCAATTCTTTAAGATCAGGTTCATCCGCTTACATCCATTGGTAATACTGGGCACCATCATTGGTGCCATCTGCTTTTGGTTCGATCCCTACAAGGATATGCAAATTATAGACATCGGTAAGTTCATCGTGGTGATATTATTAGGTTTTACGCTTTTACCCGCCACTACAGATGTACGCGGCTGGGGCGAAACACACCCGCTGGATGGACCCTGCTGGAGTTTGATGCAGGAATACATTGCCAATATATTATATGCCATCATTGGGCGAAAGCTGAGCAAAGGTGCGCTTTGGGCAGTGGTTATTGTTAGTGGAATAATTCTCCTGGTGGTATCGGTAGATCATAGCGACCTGGGTACCGGCTGGGGCTACGCTAAGATCAAATCGGCGTTTATTGCCAGTTGGTTCTACGGAAAAGGGGCTGATGGCTACCCAAATATATGGGTTGCCCCGGTGCGCATGATGTTCCCTTTCTTTGCCGGGTTATTGCTTTTCCGTACAGGTAAACTCATTCGTATCCCTATGGCTTATATAGTTTGCTCGTTTTTACTCGCCGCTTTATTCTTCTTTCCATATTATAGCTGGAACGGTTATTTCGACGCGCTTTGCATCATTATCTTTTTCCCAATCATCGTAGCAGCGGGCGCGGGCGGGCAGATCAGCGGGCGCTGGGCAAAACTTTGTAAATTTTCGGGCGATATATCGTACCCCATTTATATTTTGCACTACCCGTTCATTTACGTGTATACTTTCTGGATCATCAAAGCAAAACCCGAACCATCAAGCATTATACCTATTGCCGCGAGTTTGTTCTTCTTCTTTATTACAATGGCTTACGCCGCCCTGAAGTTGTACGATGAGCCGGTAAGGAAGTGGTTGAAGGCGAAGTTAGCATAGTCTGAATCAGAATTTACAGAATTTTAGAATGAACAGAATGTGTGATAGCAATTATTCTGTTCGTCTTAACATTCTGCATAATGCAAAATCGTTTGTAACGCCAAAAGTGCTCGAAGTCAAAGTGTTCAGAATTCTGAAAATTTCAAAATTCTGAAAATTCTGATTCAGACAGATTATAGCTTGTTAAACCAGCCCTTTTTCCAAAAGATAAACAGCAATCCTACGCCAATGCCGAGCATCAGGATGATGGCGTAAACATAGCCGTGGTGCCAGTATAGTTCGGGCATGTTGTCTGGTATTACGTGTCCATGCTCGTCCGTGTGGCTGAAGTTCATTCCGTAGATGCCGGCGATAAAGGTAAGCGGGATAAATACTACCGAGATGATGGTGAGTACTTTCATGATCTCGTTCATTCGGTTGCTTACCATGCTCAGGTACAGGTCGATAATGCTGCTGGTGACCTCTTTATAACTCTCTACCATATCCATTGCCTGGATGCAATGGTCGTAAGCATCGCGCAGGTATAGCTTTACATCTTTGGTGATCAGCTCGCTCTCGCTGCGGATCATATCATTTATCTTATCGCGCTCTGGCCAGCAGGAGCGGCGAATAACGATAAGGGTGCGCTTAAGCTGCTGTGCCTCAAACATGATGCTTTTATCGGGGCTTTCGTAAAGCTTATCTTCGGTTTGGTCAATCCGGTCGCCAATTTGAGAGAGTACCACAAAGTAATTATCAAGGATGGTATCGGTAAGTGCGTAAAAAATGTAGCCCGGCCCGGCGGTGCGGATAATACCTTTGCCAGCCTGCAAGCGTATTTTTATAGGCTCAAAATAATCCTTGTGGCTTTCCTCAAAGCTAATAATGATATTATCTTTTACGATGCCGCTAAACTGGCAATTAACAAGCTCGTTATCGTCATTAAAGAAAATAATGCGGCTGGTGCCGAAAACGTAGTTGTCGTATTCATCAAATTTGGGCCGCTGATGCGTGTTTACCACATCCTCCAAAACCAACTGATTGATACCCATAAATGTGCCGATATCTTCTATTAGTTTGGCATCGCCCAGTCCGTTTATTTTTATCCAATGGGTATGTTCGTTGCACTTTTTTAACTGCTGCGTTATGGTTTTCATATCGCTGCCCTCGCGGGTTTGCAGGTCGGTTTCGTTAAACGAATAGATAACTATCTGTGGCGGCAACGCGTCATCCGGAATATTGATGGTGCCGGGGCGCTCGCCAACTTCAAATTTGTGCTTGCGGTTTTTAATGTGTACCCGTTTGGTAAAAGAGCTCATTTATAAATAATTTACAGCTTGCGGCCCCTGGTTAAACAGCAGATCTACGATGCTTTGGTTTTTGAGAAAGCCTATCCGATCTTCAAAAACCTGAAAGTAGGGCTTTTGTTCCATATCCGCTGGGTTTTTAGCGCTCATGCTATAACGCAGGTCGGTAAGGGTAGGGTATGCGGCCTCGTAAGTTTCGGTAAATTGTAAAGGCAGCTTTATTTTCAGCAGGCGCAGCAGCAATTCCAGCAGTTCTAAATTATAATCGAACAGGTAGGGGTAACGCTTCTCGTAAAAGGGCGCGAAATCGGCCTCGTAATATTCAAAATAAGCGGAACTGCGGTAACAGGCCTGTAAACTCAGCCAGTGCAGGCGCTGCCACTTAAAATCATAGCTTATCTGCACTTCCTTTATTTTGGTGTGGTTTTTGGCACCTTTTATAACCGGCACCGTAAGCGACAAAGAGCCATCGGGCGAGTAAATGTTTGTGCGGTTGCGGTAAGTTTGTTTGGGGAAGTGTTCCTCTTTTTCTATCAGCACATTTGGCTTAAATTGCTGCATTTTGGTAAAGTACTCCACCGGCGGCAGATAGAACATTGGTAAAACAGCACCATTCTCAATCATATATATTTTTTATGTTTGTGGCAGCAAAATTGGTTAAAATAATGTTAAAAAAGGCGGCAGATAATATAGGTATATTTTTTTGGTACCTGTTTTCCTTACTGCCCTTTTGGTTTCTGTACCTCATATCAGATGGTTTGTACGTACTGATATACTATGTAGCTAAATACAGGCGACGTGTAGTGCGCGAGAACCTTAAAAATTCCTTCCCGGATAAGAGCGAATCCGAACGGCTTAAAATAGAGAAACAATATTTCAGATACATGGGCGATCTGCTGGTGGAAACCTTTAAGATGATCAGCATATCCGAAAAGGAACTGCGAGCCCGTATGCACATGAAAAACCCCGAAATTGTAGAACATTACTTTAGCCAGGGCAAAAGTATTATCGCGGCGGCAGGGCATTACGGCAACTGGGAAATGGCGGCACTGGAGTTTGGGATGCTGTCGAAAAATAAGACGATCATTGTTTACAAGCCGCTAAGCAACCCAAGGTTCGACGAATTTTTGAACAAACAAAGGGCGAGGTTTGGTTCTATGTTGGTGACGATGAAACAAACCCTGCGCACCATGATCTCGCTGAAGGACGAGCGCACGATAAGCGTACTGGCGTCCGACCAAACCCCCGGGGTGAACGAGGTTACTTACTTCACCAACTTTTTAAACCAGCCAACCGCCGTATTTTTAGGGATAGAGAAGATAGCAAAAATGACGGATGCCGCCGTGGTGTTCTACCGGATAGAGTGCATTAGGCGGGGCTATTATACCTGCGAACTGGTGCCCCTTGTGGATAATCCGAAAGAAACCGCGCAATACGAGATCACTAATATGCAGGTTGGTTATTTGGAAAAGCAGATACAGGAAACCCCGCAATACTGGCTTTGGAGCCACAGGCGCTGGAAATTTAAGCCGGAGGATTTTAAACGATGACCAATACCCCAAAAGTTGCCGTTGTGATTTTAAACTGGAACGGTTTAAAACACCTGGAACAGTTTTTACCAGGTGTACTGGCATCTACTTACCCCAACCTTGATATTATTGTTGGCGATAATGCCTCTACGGATGGCTCTATCACGTTTTTAACGGGCAGGTATCCATCTATAAGGTTAATTGAAAATGATCATAACTACGGCTTTACAGGCGGCTATAACCGTGTGTTGGCGCAGGTGGAGGCTGATTACTACGTACTGCTAAACTCCGATGTGGAGGTTACGCCCAACTGGATTGAACCGGTGATCACCTTAATGGAAAGCGACGAAAGCATCGCCGCTGCCGGCCCTAAGCTAAGATCCTTCGCGCAAAAAACACATTTTGAATATGCAGGCGCGGCTGGTGGCTTTATAGATCGCTTTGGCTACCCCTTTTGCCGTGGGCGCATCTTTGATGTGCTGGAAGAAGATATGGGCCAGTACGATACACCGGGCGAAGTTTTCTGGGCATCGGGCGCGGCCTTGTTCATCAAAAAGAAATTATGGGATGCTGCCGGTGGCTTCGATGAAAGCTTTTTTGCCCACATGGAGGAAATTGACCTGTGCTGGCGCTTAAAAAACATGGGCTATAAGGTAATGTATTGTCCACAGTCTATGGTATACCACGTAGGTGGTGGCACACTAAATGCCGAAAGTCCGTTTAAAACTTATCTCAACTTCCGCAACAACCTGTTGCTGCTGAAAAATAACCTACCTTTTTGGAAAGCATTTTTTACCATAGGCCTCCGTTTTTGGCTGGACCTGCTGGCTTTGGTAAAATTCCTTGCCGATGGTAAAAGTAAAAGTGCATGGGCTATAAGCAAGGCACACCGGAATTTTGTAAGAAAGTTATTGTCTAAGTCAAAAGTTAAAAGTCAAAAGTTAAAAGTTTCTTCGGGAAATCTTAGTGGGTATTACTCGCGCAGCATTGTTTGGGATTTTTTTGTGGGAAAAAAGAAGAAATTTAACGAATTGGTAGAGAAGGCGCTTCATTAAAGCATTTGTCATGGTGAGCTTGTCGAACTATTAACAAACGCTGCATGTCGTTCGGGTCTTCGACAGGCTCAGACTGACAATTTTATATCCCCGTATCCGTCACATCTGTATTGGTCACTTGTGCTTCCTCGCCGGGTGGCTTGGTGTTTTTCCTGGCGGTTTCAGTTACTTTATCATCCATTTTTACATGAATATCGCTCTGCGGGAATGGTATTTCGATGCCCTCTTTAGCAAATATGGTGTAAATGTCCGACAGGATGTGGCTTTTCAGCGATAGCCAGGTAGTAATATCGGCTGCCCAAAACAGCAATCTAAAATCTACCGAACTTTGGTTGAGGTTATGCACAAATACCAGCGGGGCGGGCGTTTCCATAATATCCGTACGGTTGCAAAGCAGGTCGGTAAGAATAGTTTTTACCTTTTCAATATCCGAACCGTAGGCCACGCCAATAATCAATTCGATACGGCGGTTGCTGTTGCTCAACGTCCAGTTAATTACGTGGTGCGATATCAGGTCGCCATTTGGGATAATTACTTCGGCACCGTCGCTGGTGGCAATTTTACTGCTGCGGATGCCAATTTCCATAATGGTGCCGCTGCGGTTATCCACCTCAATAATATCGCCTATCTGGATCGGTTTCTCAAAAGCCAGTATGAGGCCGGATACGAGGTTGTTTACAATGTTCTGCAAGCCAAAACCGATACCGATGCCAAACGCACTGATGATAATGGTGATCTTATCCAGCGGGAAACCCGAAGCCGTGATCGCCAATAAAAAGCCAACCGCGAATACCGCGAGTTTAATGAGCAGGGTAGACGTGCGGTTCTTCTTTTTCAGGATATCGATATCCGAACCGCTTTTGCCGGCGACATCGTACAGGTAACTGATGATTTTGGCCGCTACCGACGATAGCCAGATAACCGCGATGAATATGATAATACTCTGGAATGTGAACTGTGTATTGGTGCCGCCAAGGCTGCGGGTATCGGTTAAGAATTTTTGAATGTAGTCGAAAACGGCGTCCTCAATGCTTAGGTTTTGGGTAAGCATAATTAGCCAGAGCAAACTGGCCAGCACCGTTAAAATACTGCGGAATTTGGTCTGCAGCATTTTAAAATCGATGAAAGAACTGAGGTTGTTACTGTTTTTGTTGGCCTCCAATTGTACAAACAGGCTTTGCATAATAATCTGCACCAGGTAGTACATGCCCAATGCAAGCCATAAATTATACACAGCTGTTACGCCGATAATTTTAGAGAGCGTTACCCTACCGAAAATATTGCAAAGCGCGGAAGCCACCAGTAGAATGATAAAGATCCGCAGGATGGTTTTGGTATGCGGCATGTAATCTTCGGGCGCGTTTTTTACCACCCGGTAAAAACGAACGGTGATAAATGTAGTGGCCAACGCCAGCAGCAGCACAATAACCCTATCGGTATTGCTTACCTCTACAAACAGGTTACTAAAGCTATAAACGCATGTAAGGCAAAATAATAAAGCGAGATATTTAAATAACTGTTGCGGGCAGGTTTTCCCAACGAGGTACAAAAGAGAGGCGATGAGCACCGTGAAAAAGATTTCGAGCACAACTACCGGCGGATGATCATAAAAGTTGGGCACAATGGCGAAAGCGACGATCATAGCCGATACTACAGGGTAGAACGACACGTATTTGGCATGACTAAAAACCGTTTGCGGCGATTCCTTTATCCGCAATAGTTTGCGCCGGTTGGAGTAAATCCATGTGTAAAACAACACCAAAACCAGTATGCCTGCAAAGTGAATAAGCGGATCGCGGGTTGCGAAAAAGGTTAATAGCCGCGTATTCATATCCACCGTTTTGCTGAGCGCTGTTTTAAAAGTGCTCTCGGTGTTGCGGTCCATCTCCCAAATACTGTTGTTCTCGTCAGACAGGGCGGAAATGCTGAACTCGCGAATCTTCAGGTCTATCTGGTCGCGCAGATCTATAAGTGCGATGTAAACCGAGGTGGCCCTGTTTTGCAGCGAGCCAATTTTGAGAAGCAATTTTTTGTTGGTGGTATCCAGCCTATGATATTTACTATCGATAGCTATTTTTTGGATCAGGAAAGATGTTGCAAGCGCGCTATCCGCGGGTACCATTTTAAGCGATGAGTCTTTACCCATCGCCGAAAGTTCATTTTGGTTTTGGATGAGCTTGGAGTTGACGACGGCAAGGCGTTCCTGCCATATATCCAGTTGGTCGTCGCTGCGGGTGAGGATGTCGCGAATGGCGTACAGGTAGCGCAGGGTGCTGCTGCGGTCGTTATCTATCAGGGTTTTGATGAGGCCCACGCGCTTTTCAAAAGCGGGCAGTTTCTGGCTGATATCCACCGTATCAATATTGCGCGATAGGCTTGTTTTGATCTGGTTGAAGGAAGAG
Source organism: Mucilaginibacter gilvus (assembly GCF_004054195.1). GTDB lineage: Bacteria > Bacteroidota > Bacteroidia > Sphingobacteriales > Sphingobacteriaceae > Mucilaginibacter > Mucilaginibacter gilvus. Next base: position 767,734 of record NZ_SBIW01000003.1, read on the forward strand.
GTGTAATACTCTATCTTTTGCAGTAGCCCGTTAATGGAGGTGTCGGATTTTTTAAGGCTTCGCATCATCGAATCGCGCCGCAGGATAGTTTGCCTCAACGAATCGCGGACGCCCAGTTTTTTGCTCTTCTTCGTGGTTTGCCCAAAGCCGTCTGTGTTAAATAAAGCGAATACGAACAGGAGGGGAGCGGCTATTTTAAGTACTTTATTCATGGGAAGGGCTAAGCATAAGCAATGTGGAAACACTTACCGACTGAAAACGTTTTAATTATTTCGGACTAAGCCAGCAGCAGGCTCTCAATAGCCAACCGGTACGAGTGCATCCCGAACCCGGCTATAACCCCACGACAACTGGCGGCCAGCATAGAGGTGTGCCTGAATTCCTCGCGCTTGTAAACGTTGGAGATGTGTACCTCTATAACTGGTGTGTTAATGGCCGCGATGGCATCGGCAATGGCAATGGAGGTGTGGGTATAGGCACCGGCGTTCATCACAACACCATCGAAGGTAAAGCCTACTTCGTGCAGCTTATTTATTAATTCGCCCTCAACATTACTTTGGTAATAACTAATGCTGATGTTTGTAAAATGCTTTTGCAATTCGGTTAAATAGTCCTCAAAGCTGGCGCTGCCGTAAATAGATTTTTCGCGCACGCCAAGCAGGTTTAAATTTGGGCCGTTTATAATTTGTATATTCATTTGTTTCAAACTTAGGTATAAATCATCAAAACTAAAATCTATTGAACTGGGCTTCGGCAATAAAGGGATTTAAAGCTTACCTCAAACTGGAAAGGAGCTTGGCTGGTAATTCTATCAAAGCTTATAGTAGAGATTTAGATAAGCTATATCAATACGCTGATTCACTGTTAGATAAAAAATCACCTAAAGATTTTTCTTTACAAGATCTGCGCCAGTTTATTGCCTGGGTGAACGAATTGGGTATGATCCCATCCACTCAATCGCGGATAATTTCGGGTATCAAAGCTTTCTATAAATTCCTGCTGATGGAGGACTATATCAGCGCCGATCCCTCCGAATTATTGGAAACACCGAAGATCCAGCGCAAGCTGCCGGACACTTTAAGTGTGGTAGAAATTAACGAACTCATCGCCGCTATCGACCTCTCCAAACCCGAAGGCACCCGCAATAAGGCGATGCTGGAAGTATTATACGGCTGCGGCCTGCGCGTGTCGGAATTAACCGAACTCAAGCTCTCCAACCTATATCCCGAGATAGAATTTATAAAAGTTACCGGCAAGGGTAGCAAAGAGCGTTTGGTACCCATCGGCGGCGAGGCTATCCTCGCCCTAAAAATGTGGACCGACTTTGTAAGGGTGCATATACCAATTAAAAAGGGCGAGGAGGACCTGGTGTTTCTCAACCGCAGGGGCAGCAGGCTAAGCCGGGTGTATGTGTTTTTGATGATCAAAGACCTGGTAGCAACTGTTGGTTTAAAGAAGAAGATCAGTCCGCATACCTTTCGCCATTCCTTTGCTACCCACCTGGTAGAAGGCGGTGCTGATTTGCGTGCAGTACAGGAAATGCTGGGCCACGAGAGTATTACCACCACGGAGATCTATACGCATCTGGATAGGGAGTATCTGAAGAGTACCATCATTGGGTTTCACCCGAGAAATTAGGGTAATATGGAAAAATGTCATTGCGAGCCGCAGCGGGAGAGCCTGAGCGAAAGGGCGGCGTGGCAATCTCATAAAACAGTCCACAATGCAAAGTTCGCCACCTGTCCTATGAGATTGCCGCGCTATCGCTTGCAACGACAAAATGGTTAAATCGTTGCTTTAACCATCCTATCCCTGCCGCTCATATCCTTACGTAACTCAATGTTAGTAAATCCTTTATCAGCTAATAGCTCAACGGTTTCTTTTCCGAAAGCTTCATTGATCTCAAAGAAAAGCAAGCCACCGGTTATCAGTTTTTCTGCAGCGAAATCAGCTATAGCTTTGTAAAAAAGTAGGGGGTCATCCTCAGGTACAAACAAAGCCGAATGCGGCTCAAAATCGGTTACGTTGGTATGCATCAGGGTTTTGTCGTGCAGGGTAACGTAGGGGGGATTACTTATAATGATTTCGAATTTTCGATTTTCGATTTCGGATTTAGAAACTTTCAGTACATCTACTTCAATAAATTCCACATCAACCTCATTGATAACCGCGTTTTGTTTGGCGGTTTGCAAGGCTTCTGCAGAAATATCTACAGCCGTAACCGCAGCATCAGGCAGGTTCTTTTTCAAGCTGATGGCAATACAACCGCTTCCCGTACCGATATCTAAAATTGAAAAAGACTTTTGACTTTCAACATTCAACTTTAAACTTAATAAAGCCCACTCTACCAATTCCTCCGTTTCGGGGCGGGGGATAAGGGTGGCGGGGTTCACTAAAAAGGAGAGTCCGTAAAACTCGGTGCTGCCTAAAATGTACTGTACGGGTTTGCAGGTTTTAAGTTCGGTAAGTATAGCGGGGAGTTTTTCCCGGGCATCCGTGGGCACATCATCCTCCGGAAACGCTTTTATTTTTGCTCTGGATAAGTCTGTTATCTCGCTGAGCACCATAAGCGTTATCGCTTCTGTTTCCTGTGCGCCGTAAAGCTCATCAAGCACCTGGTGAAAATTGAGGAACACATCCTTAATAGTTTTCATGCAACAAAGTAACATAAAACCTACTTTTGTACCATGCAGCAACACCAAATATATATGCACCGCTGCCTGGAGCTTGCTGCTTTAGGTGCAGGCCGGGTAAGCCCGAACCCCATGGTTGGTGCCGTAATTGTGCATAACGACAAAATAATTGGCGAGGGCTACCACCAAAAATATGGTGAAGCACATGCGGAGGTTAATGCCATTAATATGGTGATATCCAGTTATGATAACTATGCCGAACTGTTAAGTGAAGCCACCATTTATGTTTCGCTGGAGCCCTGCGCGCATTATGGTAAAACGCCGCCCTGTGCCGATCTTATTATTAAACACCATATTCCAAACGTAGTTGTCGGCAGCCGCGACCCGTTCCCCCAGGTAGATGGCAAGGGAATAGAAAAGCTGGTAGCCGTTGGGGTAGATGTTACCGTAGGCGTGCTGGAAGATGAATGTCGCTGGCTGAACCGCCGCTTTTTTACCCGCGTACAAAAGCACCGGCCCTACATCATCTTGAAATGGGCGCAAACCGTTGATGGCTTTTTTGCACCGGCAGATGGCAGCCAGCATTGGATAACCGGCACCGAAGCCCGCAAGCTGGTACACCATTGGCGCGCCGAAGAAGATGCCATTTTAGTGGGCAAAAATACCGTACTGGCAGATAACCCGCAGCTGAACACGCGCTATGCGGAAGGGAGATCGCCGAAGCGGGTGGTGATAGACAGGAGGCTTGAATTGTCACCCGATCTTAACATCTTTGACCGGGCGGTTGAAACCTTGATTTTTAACGAAATAAAAACCGATATTGACGGCAATATAAAATACATAGCCCTGGAAGACTTTGACCGCTACGTACCGCAGTACATGATGTACCAGTTGTACCTGCAAGATATCCAGTCGGTTATTATTGAGGGCGGTGCTCATACGCTAAATTCATTCATAAAAGATGGATTGTGGGATGATGCACGTATTTTTACCGGGGCGGATGTTTTAACCAATGGCATACCGGCACCAAAAATAAGTGGCCAAAACGGCGGGCAATATGCTGTAGGCAACAACCAATTACAAGTGTTTTATAATAAGCCTAAAAGCTAATGTTATACGTTTTTCTGAGTGTTTGCTGCAGTGTAATCGTGTCGGTTTTATTAAAACTGGCAAGGCGCTATAGTATTGATATATCCCAGGCCATCACCTGGAATTACCCGGTGGCTATTTTGCTCACATGGTTCTTTTTCCGCCCCAAATTAGATTTCACAGCGCTGCAGACCGGCCCCGTGTCTATCTACATTGCCGTAGGTGTTTTGCTGCCGGTAATATTTATGATCATGGCATCATCTGTAAGGGTAGCGGGCATTGTACGTACAGATATAGCGCAACGCTTATCGCTGTTGATACCGCTGGTAGCAGCGTTCTGGCTGTTTAAGGAGCCCTTAACGCCCATGAAGATCGTGGGTATCGTTATCGGTTTCGCGGCTATTGTATGTTCCATCCCATGGCAAAAGCAAACGGCAAACCGCAAGGTGCTCAGCAACGCCTGGTTTTACCTGCTGGTGGTGTTCTTTGGGTTTGGCGCTATTGATATTCTGTTTAAGCAGGTTGCCGCGCATAAAGAAGTTGTTTACACTACATCGCTCTTCCTTATTTTTATTTTGGCCTTTGTTATTGCACTAATAGGGCTGGTATACCGCATAGCCACTAAAGGGGCCCGCATTTCCTGGCCGCACGTTATGTTTGGCTGGATAATCGGTGTGGCCAATTTTGGCAATATCCTGTTTTACATTAAAGCGCATCAGCAATTATCAACAAGCCCTTCATCGGTGTTCTCGGCCATGAATATTGGCGTGATCACCGCAGGTGCCGTTGTTGGCCTGGTGGTGTTTAAAGAACGGCTGAGCCTGCTTAATAAAGTTGGCATAGCTTTAGCAATAGCTGCCATTATTGTTATTACCCTTTCGCAAAAATAAATGCTTTTCGACGATACGTACAAAACTATTGCCCAACCGGCGGAGGGCATCTTTCGCGACCGTGGCAGTAAATTCCTCGGGTATGCGTACCCCATCAGTTCTGATGCTGATATTAAACCCATCGTAGCCAAATTAAAGGCCGAACACCCTAAGGCTAACCACCATTGCTGGGCCATGCGCCTGGGGATAGACCGTTCCGTTTTCCGTGTGAATGATGATGGCGAACCTTCCGGTACAGCGGGCAGGCCGATCTTGAATATCCTGGTCTCCAAAAATATTACCAATGTGCTGGTGGTGGTAGTTCGCTATTTTGGGGGGACACTTTTAGGTGTGCCGGGCCTGATCAATGCCTACAAACTCACTACCGAAGCCGCGCTGGAGAAAGCCGAGATCATCGAAAAAACGGTTAATGATATCTACACTATTACTTTTGAATACGCCCAGATGAACGATGTAATGCGGATCATCAAAGAGGAGCAGTTGCAAGTGCTGGAGCAAACTTCGGAGTTGAATTGCAGTATTCAATTCTCCATCCGCAAAACACAGGTGGAGCAGGTAATGAGCAAGCTGAACAAGGTAGAGAAGGCGAAGGTAGTTTATAATTACAGCGGCTAATACACGATTGCAGGATTTTAGGATGAACAGGATTTGATTTGCGGAACGATCAAAACTTCCTTCTACTTCATTGCCGCCGGTCTCAACCGATGGAACGCTGCTTGCAGGCATTGGCCTAAAACGTTTCTAAATTGCGTTTTTAAGACGGCATTACTCGCCAATTTTGCCTAATTTGCCTCCATATGCAATCTTTTGAAATAGATAAATCGGACCTGCTGCGCATTAAAACCGCGCTTGAAGGGGATGATGCTGGTTTAGAGGTGGTTCTGCAAGAGTACCACGCCTCTGAAATAGCTATCCTATTTGAAAAGCTGCCGCAGGAAGCCAAGGAGCGCATCATCAATATGCTGCCGGCAGATATCGCCTCGGAAGTACTCTCCGAGATGACCGAGGAATCGCACCCGGAGGACCTGTTGCTGAACATGCATCCGGATAAGCGGTCGGACATTGTAGAGGAACTGGATTATGACGATGCTACGGATATTATTTCGCAGCTGGAGGAACATGAGCAGCACGAGATCCTGCAGGATATTGACCAGGAGGATGCCCATAACATCCGCGCGCTTTTAAAGTACGACGAAGACACCGCGGGCGGTCTGATGAACTCCGAAATTATCAAGGTGAACATCAACCTTGATAAAAAAGAAGCATTGGACGAGATCATCCGTCAATCGGAAGAGATGGAGGAGTTTTACACCATTTATGTGGTGGACGATGAAAACGTACTGCAAGGCATCCTTTCCATCAAATCTATTATCAAGGCACGGTCAGACGCGCGTGTGAGCGACCTGGTGGACAAGAATTTTATCTACGTAAAAGCCGAACTCGACCAGGAAGATGTGGCGGGCCTGATATCGCAATACAACTTAACCACCATCCCCGTGGTAGATGATAACATGAAACTGCTGGGCCGTGTTACGGTAGATGATATCATCGACGTAATGGAGCAGGAAAGTACCGAGGATATCCTGAAGATCTCCGGCGTATCCGAAGACGAAGAACTAAGCGGTAACTGGAAAGAGGCCGTAAAAAGCCGCCTGCCCTGGCTGGTGATCAATTTGGGTACGGCATACCTGGCCGCATCAATCATCAGGCACTTCGATAGCACCGTATCGCAATTACCGCAGATAGCGGCTTATATGACCATTATTGCAGGTATGGGTGGTAACGCCGCCACGCAATCACTGGCGGTAACCGTCCGCAGGATCTCGTTAAGCGATCTGAGCGACGCGCAGGCTTATAATACCGTACTGAAAGAGTTTTTGGTAGGGCTGTTAAACGGCGCTGCTAACGGATTAATTGTTTTTGCTATCGCCATGTTTTATGACGCCGACCCATTACTGGGCCTGGTATTGTTTTTAGCCATGACGGGCAATTTGGTAATAGCCGGTTTAACGGGTGCATCCATCCCGCTGGTGCTGAAAAGGGTAGGGATAGACCCCGCCGTGGCATCATCCATCATCATTACCACCTTTACAGATTGCGCCGGTTTTTTGCTACCCCTATGGCTAGCAAGTAAGTTTTTACTGCATAGTTAAAAGAGAATAGAGTTTTATTTTAAATTTGACCCATCAAAATACTGATACCCATGACCGAAGTACGTTACAACTGGACACACGACGAAATAGCAGAAATATACCACGCCCCCTTGTTAGACCTGGTTTACCGGGCGGCAAGCATTCACCGCGAAAATAAAGATTATGCCGAGGTGCAGATCAGTTCGCTGATCTCTATCAAAACTGGGGGATGCCCCGAGGATTGCGCGTATTGCCCGCAAGCGGCGCGTTATAATACAGGTGTGGATGTACACGCCATTATGCCAAAGGAAGAGGTTATTGCCGTTGCGCAAAAAGCCAAGAACGGTGGTGCAAGTCGCCTTTGTATGGGGGCAGCCTGGCGCGAGGTACGCGATAACCGCGACTTTGACAAAGTAATTGATATGGTGAAAGCCGTGAACGCCATGGATATGGAAGTTTGCTGCACGCTGGGCATGCTTACCGAAGGGCAGGCGCAAAGATTAGCTGATGCAGGCCTGTATGCCTACAACCATAACTTAGATACATCTGAAGACGACTATAAACGCATCATCACCACCCGTACTTACGATGATCGCCTGCAAACATTAGAGCATGTGCGCAAAGCAAAGATCTCGGTATGCAGCGGTGGTATCATTGGCCTTGGCGAAACCGTTGCCGACAGGGTTTCGATGCTGAAGACCTTATCCAACATGCCAAAGCACCCAGAAAGCGTGCCTATCAACGCGTTAGTGCCGGTTAAGGGCACACCGCTTGCAGATCAGCCAAGGGTATCTGTTTGGGAGATGGTAAGGATGATAGCAACCGCGCGTATTGTAATGCCGAAGACCGTAGTAAGGCTTTCTGCAGGCCGTACCGAAATGAGCACATTAGAGCAGGCGTTCTGCTTTATGGCCGGTGCCAATTCCATTTTTGCCGGTGAGAAACTACTCACTACGCCAAACCCTTCTTTTGATGAAGACATGGCCATGTTCGAACTGCTGGGCCTAACACCACGCAAAGCCTTTAAAAACGGCAGGCCGAATGTTTCCAAAGAAATAAAGGAAATGAGTATAAACGAGGTGATATAGCTAATGGCAAGGAAGAGATATAATCTTACTCTACCGTCGTTTGATGAGTTACTTGTCCCAACAGTTAAAGCCTTAATGAAATTAGGAGGCTCTGGTTCGGTCGAAGAAATCAACAATCTTGTTTACGAAATTGCCAAAATTTCCGAAGAGGTTCTTCAAGTTTTACATGGGGAGAGTGATACACGCACTGAAATCGACTATCGGCTTGCATGGAGTAGGACTTATCTAAAGAAATTTGGACTTCTTGAAAACTCATCCCGTGGAATTTGGGCTTTATTAAAGGCTGATGTGGACGTTTCAAAGTTAAGTAATGCTGAAATAGTACGCTTTGTTCGAGAAAAATCAACCATTGACAAGCTTGACAAAGCCGAAGCATTAGAGCCGATAAATACGAATCAAGTCAATAAGGAAGTTGAAGAAGAAGTTGATAATACAGAAGAATGGAAAAATATTCTGTTAAATACGCTGTATAAAATTACTCCTTCTGCATTTGAGAGATTAGCTCAGCGAATACTTCGTGAAAGTGGATTTTTTCAAGTAGAAGTTACGGGAAAAGTGGGCGATGGCGGAATAGATGGAAAAGGGATTGTAAGAGTCAGTGGCCTGCTAAGTTTTCATGTCATATTTCAATGTAAGCGCTACAAAGGGTCAGTGTCTCCAAGTCAAATCCGAGATTTTAGAGGTGCTATGCAAGGCCGTGCGGACAAAGGATTGATAATTACTACTGGAACTTTTACGCGCGAGGCCATTAAAGAAGCTACACGTGACGGCGCGCCACCAATCGATTTGATAGACGGCGAACTTCTTTGCGATAAGCTAAAGGAATTAAAGTTAGGGATAGCTACCAAACTTACAGAAACTATCGAAGTCCGAAAAGAGTGGTTTGATAATCTTTAAAAACTTCAATTAAAACAAACCTGCCATAATATCTCTTTTATACTCAAAAAAGAAATATTATGGCATTTGACCAATACCACGAACCACCAGAAGAGTTATCTGACAAAACCCGCACCTTCGCACGCATGATCGTTTCCCTTGGTGAGGAAGCTGAAGCAATAAACTGGTACGAGCAGCGCATCTCGGTAGAAAAAGACAAACAAGCAAAAGCAATTATGCAGAACGCCCAGCACGAGGAGTTTAAGCACTTCGGTATGGATCTGGAGTTTTTGCTGCGCCAAAAACCCGTTTGGCGTAAAACCCTGCAAGCTATTTTATTTAAAGAAGGTGATATTGTAGAATTAGGCGAAGAGGGCGAAGAAGCTTCGGAGTAAAATTAGTATTCGATTTTTTAAATTCGAATTGCCTACATTCATAACATGCAAATTTTATGGTGCTGGCGGTGTAAAATAGAAGTACCAATGCTGGATGACGACGAAATGCCAATGGCACGGAGTCTCTATAGCGCCGCTTTCAAGAATGCTCTCATCATGACCGGTTTAAACCTTGCTTGATTATTATAATCAGGTGACGGGTTTTGATGAAACCAATTATAACGCCGTAATGCACCACATAGTTGCTTTATATGGGTCGGCTTGCGAAGTTTGTTCTAAACCATATAGAGCGCCGCAAGCTGCCTTTTGCGCTGCATGTTTCAAGAATATGACCATACCTAATACCTCACTTTAGTTAATCTCCTGTTTTCATTAACCGCGCTTCCGCTCAAAACAACCTTATTGTACTCCAAACAGATTTTGGCTTAAAGGATGGCGCGGTATCGGCTATGAAGCATAATGCTCAAAGCTGATTTTTTTACCTTACGTATAAGTATTCGGTATTCGAAATAGGCGAACCCCAGGGCGTAATCACGCCAAACCAATCGGTGTCATGCCCTCACTCAATAGGTGTAATCCCCCGAATGAATACCTTAACAATAAGTTAATAAAGTGTGCATAACTTATTGAAACTTAACTCACACCTTTGAGCGTATAATTATAACTTAACAAACATTCACTTACACTACAAAACTTATGAATTATTTCGCTAAAATGAAATTCTCGTTGTTGCTATTGGCAACAGCCGGCGTACTGGCCACGGGCTGCCAAAAAAATGAAGGCTTTAAAACCGAAAAAGCCGACACGGAAACCGTTGCGTTAAAAACCGACGCGGTTACGTTAACCCAGGGTTTTGAAGTTGGCGCAACCAGCCCTAAAACGGCTTATGATGTATCGCCAACCGGCTCGTCAAGCGGCGACAATGTTACCCTGTCGGGCAATTCCTGGAACGTGTACGATGCCTTAATTGGTAACCTGGCTGCAGATAAAAGGGCAGGATCATGGTCGGTACGCATCCGCAACACGGGAAAAATTACCATGTTGTACAATTTAACCACCGGCATCAGCAGCGTCACGGTTAAACATGCCACTTACGGCACAGATGGTAACAGCACCTGGGGCCTGTTTTATTCAACAAACAGCGGCAGTAGCTGGACACAGGCCGGCAGCAATGTTACCACAGGTACAACGCTTGTAACACAAACATTCACCTTTGCTGTTACTGGCACGGTACGTTTGGAGGTCCGTAAACTAACCGGCGGTGCAGATCGTATCAACATCGACGATATTACGGTGAATGATAACGCTGGCGGCGGCACAGGCGGTGGTACGGTACTTACCGGTAAGAAATTCCTGTTTGATGCCAGCCACCTGGAAAACGCGGGCAGCGCAGACTGGCAAATTGATGCCGACGGTACCGAGAACGTACCGATGTACACCGGCGGTACTACCGTTGAAACTAAAGCACAGCGTTACCCAACACCATCATACACAGGCATCACTTCAACTACAGCCGAAAACTACTGGAAAGGCGCTATGTCTGCCTGGGCCGTGGAACTGGTTAAAAAAGGCGAATTGGTAGAAACCCTGCCTGTTGGTACGGCACTTACCTATGGTAATGCATCAAACCCAGAGGATCTGAGCAATTACGATGTTTACGTAGTAGTAGAGCCAAACCGTTTGTTTACCGCAGCAGAAAAAACCGCTATCATGACCTTCGTATCAAACGGTGGTGGCCTGGTTATGGTTGCAGACCATACAGCAGCTACAACAGCTGGTACCGATGCAAACGGCTACAATCCGTCTGACCGCGACGGCGATGGTTACGATTCGCCCCGTGTTTGGAACGATCTAATGACCAACAACGGCATCAATAACAACAATCCTTTCGGTTTTACCATAAACTATGTTGATATCAGCGAAGGTCCGTCTACCAACGTATACACTGGTACTAACGCTAATGCGGCCATCGTTTTAAACGGCGCAGCGGGCACGGCTTCCAAGCTGGCGTTTTACAATGGCTCAACAGCCAACCTTACGCCGGCTACCAACGCCAGTGTGCAGGGATTGTTCTGGAGAAACAGCGCAACAAACGGCGGTACGGCAAACGCCATGGCCCTGTTAGCTACCTATGGCACCGGCCGCGTATTCTTTATAGGGGATAGCTCACCATCTGACGATGGCACCGGCGATACCGGCGACAGCCTGTTCAACGGTTGGAGCGGTGACTCGCCATCAGGCTTTACCTCGCACCCGGCACTGCATTTAAACGCGGCACTATGGGCGGCTAAAGCACAATAAAAAGGATATTCAAGATCAGTTTTCGTTTATAGTTCAAAGCGGCGGGCCTTTAAAAACCCGTCGCTTTTGTTTTAGAGTACCGTGAAAATCATTTTGCTTTAATGTAGGTATAGGTAATTGTATCGTTAAGTGTAGAGCTTCCGGTAGTAGCTGCCTGCACTACGGTTGGATAGCCATTTGCATCGTAAGTATTAGCGTAATTGGTGGTGGAGGTATTGCCCTCACTTGTAACGTACGAACTTTTAATCAGCTCGTTTTTGTTGGCAAATTGAAGGTCGGGTAACATCCATTTATAACCGCTATACAAATAGGGGTTCTTCCTGGTGCCGTACTCGCGGGTAAAATTAAAGTAGTATTCTTTAACACCCGCACTTGTAAAATGCTCGTTATTGTCGGTTGTATTGTTGCCGTTTGTATAAGCATAGGCAACAGTACCTTTTCCTTCCGATGGGATAGTTGTTATTACATGATTTGTAACAACCAGATTTGCTGTTGTAATAGCTATGTTGTGAAAGTTGGAAGCGTTGGCGGGCATCGAATAAGCTACAGACACGGGTGCGTTGTCTTTGTAGGTATAATCAAATATAGATATAGTGCCTTCCCTTGTAATGGTTGATTTGATGAGGTTACCTTGCCCGTCGTAAATGTAAACATGGTCTGAGTTTGGACCGGCATGATCGTCATAGCGCTCGTGCATTGCAGTCATCTTGTTGCTATTGTCATACTCGTAAGTTAACACCACCCGGGTAGTTCTTCCGCCAGTATTTTCAATTGTTGTTACCGATTCAACAAGCTGTTTTACCTCCTGAGCTGGCGTTGGCTCATTGCTGTCGTTTTTGCAACCAAACAATATAATACATATAAAAGCGAATAGTAGAGTTTTCTTCATTTGACAAGGATTAGTGGCGCAAAATAACAAATAAATTTAGCCGACATCCCAAAACAAACCTCCGCACTTTGAAGTTACCATGATATAAACTACGTCACACCCAATAAATATAACCGTTATGAAAAACTTTGAAACCTTAGTGGATGCCACTAACGACCTCACCAAACGCGGATACGAAGCCAACCTTAGCTTGGAAGGCGACACTATAGATGATAAATCTAAGGATATACACATGACTGCCGAAGATTTCGAGATAGACGAGTTCTACCGTTTCGAAGGGCAAAGCAACCCGTCAGACATGTCGATAGTTTACGCCATCAGTTCATCAAAATACAATCTGAAGGGTATCCTGATAAATGCTTACGGTACCTATGCAGATGATAGCTCATCAGCTATATCGGCAAAATTGCACCATAACCAGGTAAGTTCTAACCTACACGGCAGCGACAGGCCGGTTGAGTAAGTTGATAAGTAAAAAGTCAAAATTCAAAAGTAAAAAGCTTGTTATGCGATCTGTTTTGAATTTTGACTTTTTACTTTTGTTTTAAAGCTGCCAGTAATTTCTTTCCCCTTACCTGTATGGCAGGCCCGCCCGTGCGCATCAGGAACTCCAATTGATTGGCCAGTTCCTCGGCTATCCAGTCGTAACGCTCACTCAGGTTAAACAAGGCGTCAGCGGCAAATACTTTTACGGCCGGTTTTACTTTAGGGTGTATTATCCAATCAAAAAACTGTTCTACGGTATCTTCCAGGTTTATCTCCTCCAAAGCAGCCTTTACCACATCGGGCGCGTTAGGGGCCGTCATAAACATCATAATGCGGGCGTAGTGCCGTTTGCAGCTTTCGTTGTTCACCTCTGTAATGCGCGAAAGGAAGTACTTTAAATTGGCAGAGTATCTTACTATATCGCTCAGCATTACGCTATCCAGCAGCCACATAGCGCGGAAACCGAGGGTTTTATCCTGGTGAAATGTGAGGTCGATCAAATCATCTACACTTAAAGCCTGCTCATTTACAACGGCCGTTAATTTGGCGATTTTGGTTTTGCCAAAGGTTTTGTAAAGTTCCTGTATGAGTTCGTCCTGGCTAAGCATGAATTGGTAAATCAGAAATATAAATTTATATTTTTTTTGCCCATTGTTCGCCTATTTTTTAAGCAGGGATGAAAAACTACCGGCAAAGAAGGAGAATTTTATGTTAGCCCTTAAAATATTCAAATATCTGATTATCAATTTTGGAAATTTTTTTCACCAGGGTATCAGATATGTTTGCAAAAAAAGCATTGAGAAGAACGATAAGTAATCGGGCAGGTTTATGTTTTGCTGCAAGAAAGAACGAAGTGTAATATCATGTAATCAGAGTCTAATCAAATCTGTGTAATCTTTAAAATCGGTGAAATTCCGGTTGCAACAACCTCAACAAAAAGTATACATTTGTCGGGTTAAAAATTTGTTAGTTCATGGTTAAATTCAACCGTTTCACACTGGATAACGGCCTTAGGGTTATCGTCCACGAAGATAGTACCACGCCAATGGCAGTGCTCAACATCCTGTATGATGTGGGCGCCCGCGACGAGGATCCGGAGCAGACCGGATTTGCACATCTGTTTGAGCACCTGATGTTTGGGGGCTCGGTAAACATCCCCAACTATGATGCTCCGTTGCAACGGGTAGGGGGCGAAAACAACGCCTTCACCAGCAACGATATCACCAATTATTATATCACCCTGCCATCCGCTAACCTCGAAACCGCCTTTTGGCTGGAGAGCGACAGGATGCTCAGCCTTGCCTTTAGTAAGAAAAGCCTTGAGGTTCAGCGTAATGTGGTTATAGAAGAGTTTAAACAACGTTACCTCAACCAGCCTTACGGCGATGTTTGGTTAAAGCTGCGCCCTATGGTTTATAAGCAGCATCCGTACCGCTGGGCAACCATTGGTAAAACTATAAAACATATAGAAGATGCCCGTATAGAGGATGTTAAGGCGTTTTTTAAGAAGCACTACAACCCGCAAAACGCCGTTATGGTAGTGGGTGGTGATGTAAAGACCGAAGACATTAAAGTGCTTGCCGAAAAGTGGTTTGGCCCGATACCAAAGGGGGAGAAGTACACCCGCCAACTTCCTCAGGAAGCCCCTCAGCAAGAGGAGCGCCGCGACACGGTTACCGCAAAAGTGCCTCTGAATGACGTATATATAGCTTTCCAGATGGAAGGCCGACTGCACGAAAGCTTCCACGCGGTGGAGTTGATGTCGGATATTTTGTCGCGCGGGAATTCATCGAGGCTTTACAAAAGTTTAGTTAAGGACAAGCAATTGTTTAGCGAGGTACACGCCTACATTACCGAAAGCATGGATAAGGGGATGTTTGTAATGCAGGGCAAACCGGTTGCCGGTGTAAGTACCGAACAAGCGGAAGCAGCCCTTTGGCAGGAACTGGAAAACCTGAAGAACGAAGAAGTCCCGGCAGACGAATTGACCAAAGTGAAGAACAAAACCGAATCTACCATGGTGTTTTCGGAGATGTCGCTTTTGGATAAAGCGATGAACCTGGCCGTTTACGAGTTGATGGGTGATGCCGATGATTTTAACCAGGAAGCCGCTAAATACCTGGCAGTTACCCCCGCAGCTATCAAGCAACAAGCCAACCTGCTGTTCAGGAAAGATAACTCTTCTACGCTAATCTACCTGGCGGAGAAGGAAGAAGAAGTAGTTGAAGCAATAAGCTAATTACATCATCATTAATTATTGATAATGAGTGTTTTAAATAGAAAACAAGCGCCGCAGTTCAACGGTGTAGAAAATATAACTTTAATAAAGCCGGAGCATAAAAAGCTGGCTAACGGGTGCAATGTTTATGCCTTCAATTCTGGTGGCCAGGACCTTGTGCGCATAGAATGGATCTTTGGCAATCTGCGTTTTAACGCGGATAAACCGCTGCTGAACGCGGCCGTAAACACCCTGCTCACCGATGGCACAGGCAACATGACCGCCGCCCAAATAGCCGATCATATTGATTTTTATGGCGCCTTTTTGCAGGTAGATTACAGCTACGATAATTCGCAGGTTACGCTATATACGCTTACCAAACATTTGGCAAGCACCCTGCCGGTGATTAAAGACATTATCACCAATTCTGTTTTCCCGGAAAAGGAACTGGAAACCTTTGTGCGTAATCAACAACAAAAATTGCAGGTTAGCCTGCAAAAAAACGATTTTGTAGCCCGCCGCATTTTCAATAAAGCATTAAACGGGGAAACCATTTACGGCCTTGCCGCCGAGCCGGAAGATTTTAAAAGCCTAAAAAGAGAAGACTTGCTGGCACATTTTAAACAAATGTACCAGCCCGCCAACTCCACCATGGTAATTGCCGGTAAGGTAGATCAGGAAGCGCTTGACCTGTTAAGCGATACCTTTGAAAATGGTTGGGACAATGAAGCCACACCTGCGGATACCATGCAGCCGCCGCTAATTCCTTCTTCAGAACGGTTCTTTTATACCGAAAAACCTGCCGCGCTGCAATCGGCGATACGGATAGGTACGCCTTTTATTAACCGTACCCATGTTGATTTCCCCGCCATGCAGGTATTAAACACGGTATTGGGCGGTTATTTTGGTTCGCGGCTGATGGCCAATATCCGCGAGGATAAAGGATATACTTACGGAATCGGCTCCGGCATGACCTCCTTTAAACAAACCGGTTCGTTCTTCATCGCCTCGGAAGTTGGCGCTGATGTATGTCGTTCAGCAGTAACGGAGATAGAGAAGGAAGTAAACCTGCTTAAAACGGAGTTAATAGCCGAAGACGAACTTTCGCTGGTGCGTAACTTTATGCTGGGTTCGCTCTTGGGCAGCCTGGAGAATGTTTTCTCGCATGCTGATAAGTTTAAAAACCTCTTTTTCGCGGGGCTGGATTACGATTATTACGAACGATATACTTCTACCGTAAAAAATATCACTGCCGAAGATCTGCAAGCATTAGCCAATAAATACTGGGACTTTGAAAACTTTTATAAAGTGATAGTAGGAAAGTATTAATTTGAAGATTTGGTAATTTGAAGATTTGAGAATGAATATAATGTTGTTTTGTAACGGTATACGCCGTATTCAGGTTACTTTATCTTCAAATTTTCAAATTACAAAATTTTCAATTTGAAATTTGAAAGTCATTTTCAAACCAATCTTGTTTTCAAATTCTAAAATTTCATAATTAATGCTACCTTTGCCCGGCAAATAATAACTCCAAAATAATTATTTGCTATGCAGTTAGACCCATCTAAATTTGTTGCCGAAGGATTAACTTACGACGACGTTTTACTACTCCCCGCTTATTCAGAAGTATTACCGCGCGAAGTTAACACGAGTACTTTTTTAACAAAAAATATCCGTTTAAACATTCCTATCATATCGGCAGCGATGGATACGGTTACCGAGTCTGGCTTAGCCATTGCTATTGCACAGGCCGGCGGTATCGGCATACTGCACAAAAACATGACCATACAGCAACAGGCCGACGAGGTGCGTAAAGTAAAGCGTTCTGAAAGCGGTATGATACAGGACCCGGTTACATTACTGGAAGATGCCCTGCTTGCCGATGCGGTCAACATCATGCGTGAATATAGCATCGGTGGTATCCCGGTTATCGATGCAGAACATAGGCTAAAAGGTATTATCACCAACCGCGATCTTCGTTTTCAAAAAGATTTGACTGTGCCTGTTAGTGAGGTGATGACCAAAACCAACCTCATAATAACGCCAGAAGGCACCAATCTTACCGAAGCCGCCGCCATACTGCAGGCCAATAAAATTGAAAAACTGCCAGTTGTAAACGCTGCCGGCAAATTGGTTGGATTAATCACCTACAAAGACATTCAAAAAGTAAAGAATTTCCCTAACGCCTGCAAAGACCAGTACGGCCGCCTTCGCGTTGGCGCAGCGGTTGGTGTAGCGTCAGACAATATAGATCGTGTAACGGCATTATACAACGCCGGTGTGGACGTGGTAACGGTTGATACCGCGCACGGGCACTCTAAAGGTGTAATAGAAATGGTAAAGGCCGTAAAAGCCCTTTATCCCGAGCTACAGGTGATAGCAGGCAACATTGCCACCGGCGAAGCTGCCATCGCGCTTGCCGATGCAGGTGCCGATGCTGTAAAAGTGGGTATCGGTCCGGGTTCTATCTGTACCACCCGTATCATTGCTGGCGTGGGTGTTCCTCAATTATATGCGGTATACGAATGTGCCAAGGCTTTAGAAGGCCGCGGGATCCCGGTTATTGCAGATGGTGGTATCAAACAAACGGGCGATATCGTTAAAGCTATTGCAGCAGGTGCAAGTTCTATTATGGCAGGTTCGTTATTTGCTGGTGTAGAAGAATCACCGGGCGAAACCATCATTTACGAAGGTCGTAAGTTTAAATCGTACCGCGGCATGGGTTCGGTTGAGGCAATGGCGAAAGGTTCCAAAGACCGGTACTTTCAGGACGAAACCGATGTGGTAACCAAACTGGTACCCGAAGGTATTGTAGGCCGTGTGCCGTTCAAAGGCAATATGGCCGAGGTGATATTCCAGTACATCGGCGGTTTACGTGCCGGGATGCACTACTGCGGTGCTGCCAATATCGAAGACCTGCAACGCGCCAAATTCGTACGCATTACCGCTGCCGGTATGCGCGAAAGCCATCCGCACGATATTACTATTACAAAAGAAGCACCGAATTATACAAGGTAAGCATCTGTTAATGAAAACTATTAAATCCGTTGCTGCATTATTAGGCTTGCTATTTTTTATATCGGCTTGCCATGACAACTCAAAGTCGCAATTGAGCGAGTCAACCGTTGTGAATCTATTAGCCGATAGCGTAGACGACGAAAGTTGGGGTGCAGATGTACGCCTTTCGATTGTCAAAATTAAAAAGCTTGATACCTCGGATGTATACACCTTAAAAGCAATTTATAAAAATAAGCCTGTCGGTTTCGCTATTGAAGTGCCAAGAGTCACGGACAAAAATAGTGAAGGATTTGGCTCAGGGATAAAAATTAAAAGCTTAGGTAAGCTTAGCGACGATTTTAAAAATGCCATGGCTGAGCTTTATAAGCAGAAGATAGATACAACAAAGAAATTTATTGATATGACCGAAGCCGCTTATGTCGATTTGATTCAGTTTTCTAAAAGTATGGAGTCTAACGCAAAGGAAGACCCTTTGTATTTCAAGATGATGAAGTTGTTTTTGATGTCGAAGGAGGGCGAGGAGGCAGAGTTGTATTTTAATATAGATAAGGAACGAAAGATCGTAGAGTTGAAAGAAAAAGACGAAGAATATAGAGCGATCGTTATACAGTTAATATCCGCACCATAATTTAGTATTAGTTAGAATTCTTAATTGATAGCTTTAATCGCATCGTTTTTAGATATCTGATGCTTTTTGGCTTTACATTAACAACCATGAGAGCAATCTGTGTATTCTGCGGCGCCAACTTCAACGGCGACCCGCTTTTAAGGCAATCTGTTGAACAGCTGGCCGAAATTATGGTAGGCCACGATATCGAACTGATCTATGGCGGTGGCAAGGTTGGCGTAATGGGTATTTTAGCCGATGCCATATTGAGTCGGGGCGGTAAAGTTACCGGCGTGATCCCGCAGTTTTTGATGGATAAAGAAGTGGGGCATACCGGCATTACCCAATTGCACATTGTAGAGAACATGCACCAGCGCAAACAGCTAATGAACGACCTGTGCGACGCCATCATCATGCTTCCCGGCGGCTTTGGTACACTCGAAGAGTTTTTTGAGGTGCTTACCTGGCTGCAATTAGGCTTACACAGCCATCCTGTTGGAATATTGAACACCGGCGGGTTTTATGATAACCTGCTGGCGCAAATGGATGTAATGGTAGCGCAGCGCTACCTGAAACCCACCAACCGCAAATTGGTCATCAGTTCTGCCGACCCGGTGGAACTGATTAACCTCATGGATAAGATTGAAATAAAACCCGATGAGGTTTGGTTTAGGGACAGGAATTTGACATAATATTGCTTCTCTATGATGGAATTAATTTTCCGCAGTTCCCGTCCTCACAAACATCCGTATCCTGTGCGTTGGTAATATGCTCACAATCCCGTTGGTTTCCTGCTTGTTGGATAATACAATATACATTTCTACCGAAATTCCATCTTTTGCAAAGGTGTCTGTTTCTTTAAAGCGCCCGGTTGCTATGGTGGCAACATTGCTTACTACGCCCGTTGTTTGTGGTTTCCCAAAATGGGCAGTTGCTAACTTGGTTAACGAAAGGTATTTATCGATATAAGGGTTTAGCTTTTCCTGTGGTAATTTAACCGCATCGCCGGTTTTGGCAAAATTGGTATCGTCCCATTCGTAAAGTATATAGTTTAAGGTAGAATCTTTGGTGTTGGGGAAGTAATACACCAGCAGATCGGGCAGTAGTTTTTCTTTCCTGCGGAACACCAGCGGCTGGCCAATTCCAGGGCCGCTGAGGTAATCGCTGGCCAAATCAACCTGTTTACCTTTTTCAATTTTACGCGCGTCGTTTAAGCGCTTGCCTTTCAGGTCGAAAATGTATTGAGCGTAAGACTGCAGCCCGAAACCAGCCACAAAAAACACAAGGAGCGCTATTTTTTTCATATATATATATGTATAACGCTGGCAAAAGTAGATACTTATCATTAAACAAGAGAATATTAAAAACTCCGCACTTTCTGCGGTAACTTGCCTGCATATAAATCAATTTATTATGCACGCATAGAATTTCCGTTTATTTTCCTAAAATTACATCACCTATTATAAACACTTATGGATCTGGAATTTAATAAGAATGAGGACGTTAACAAGCAACTCGTTTACGAATTTAACACCAAACTAAAAAAGATATTCCTTGGCGGCGGCGAAAAGGCTGCTGCAAAACAAAAAGAAAAAGGCAAAATGCTTGCTCGCGAGCGCGTTGCCTACCTGCTGGACGATGATAAACCCTGGCTGGAAGTTGGCGCATTTACCGCCGATGGCATGTACGGCGAACATGGCGGTTGCCCGAGTGGCGGCGTGGTATGCGGCATAGGGTATGTAAGCGGCAGGCAATGCGTTATTGTGGCAAACGATGCTACGGTAAAGGCCGGCGCGTGGTTCCCTATTACGGCTAAAAAGAACCTGCGCGCGCAGGAAATAGCGATGGAGAACAGGCTGCCGATCATCTATCTGGTAGATTCGGCAGGGGTGTATTTGCCGCTGCAGGACGAGATCTTCCCGGATAAGGAGCATTTTGGCCGCATTTTCCGCAACAACGCGCAGATGACCAGCATGGGCATTATCCAGATAGCGGCTATCATGGGTTCCTGTGTGGCTGGCGGGGCTTATCTGCCTATCATGAGCGACGAGGCGATGATCGTAGAAGGTACTGGCTCGGTTTTCCTGGCGGGATCATATTTGGTAAAATCGGCTATTGGCGAGGATGTGGATAACGAAACCCTTGGCGGCGCTACTACCCAGTGCGAAATAAGCGGTGTTACCGATTATAAGCATCCAAACGATAAGGCCTGCCTCGATTCTATCCGGAACATTATGAATAAGGTGGGCGATTATAATAAAGCCGGTTTCGACCGGATAAAACCCGCCGCGCCAAAACTAAACGAGAAAGATATTTACGGCATCCTGCCCGATAACCGGGAGAAGGCTTATGATATGCGCGAGATCATTTACCGCCTGATAGACGATTCGGAATTTGAAGAATATAAGGCGGGTTACGGGCAATCTATTATTTGTGGGCTTGGTAGGGTTGATGGCTGGGCGGTCGGCATTGTAGCCAATCAGCGTAAGGTGATCAAATCGAAAAAAGGGGAGATGCAGTTTGGCGGCGTTATCTATTCCGACAGCGCCGATAAAGCCACCCGTTTTATCATGAACTGTAACCAAAAAAAGATCCCGCTGGTGTTTCTTCAGGATGTTACCGGCTTTATGGTAGGCAGCCGTAGCGAGCATGGTGGAATCATCAAAGATGGCGCTAAAATGGTGAACGCGGTTGCTAACTCCGTGGTGCCGAAGTTTACCATCGTGATAGGTAACTCTTATGGCGCTGGCAACTATGCCATGTGCGGCAAGGCGTATGACCCACGACTGATCTACGCATGGCCATCGGCCAAAATAGCGGTGATGGGTGGTTCGCAGGCCGCCAAGGTTTTGGTGCAAATGCAGGCGGCCGGCTTAAAAGCGAAAGGCGAAGAGGTAGATGATGTAAAGGAAGCCGAACTACTGAAACAAACCACCGACCGCTACAACGCCCAAACCACACCATACTACGCTGCCGCAAGGCTTTGGGTGGATGGCATCATCGATCCGCTGGCAACGCGCAAGGTGATCTCCATGGGAATAGAAGCAGCTAATCACGCGCCGATAGAGAAAGCTTTTAATGTAGGTATAATACAAACGTAAGGCTATGGTTTTGAAAGCTATTTTGTAGATTGGCCTGATGAATATCGATATTTCCGACCGAACCTATGCCGAATTAATGGCAGTGCTTATTGGCTTAACTATACTGGTTTACGGTAACGGCAGGCGAACTCGGTTCGGTAGATTGCTGAAAAACGGTATTCGTGTTGAGGGAGAAGTTATTGAAATTAAGGCGTAACCTCAATGCATTTTGTAGCAGCGTCTTTCAACCCGTTGAAATAAGAAAAACAACCAGGAGGCAGAGCCTCGACACATATTATAGCAACGGGTTTCAACCCGTTGATTTTAATATTATCTTTAGTCCCGTAAACAACCTATCTGCCTAAGCATGGAAATTTTTCTCTTTATAGCTGTTTTTTTACTTTTAAGACGAATAATAAAAGTCATCAAATTCACGCCGTTACGGGCCGGGTGGAGCTCAATACTCAATATCGCAAGTGGCCTGCTGTGGGTACTATATTATTTAAACGCGCAGGAAGTAAAAGATCCATATAGTATGCTGGTTGCAGGCCTTTTCCTGGGGGGGGTGCTGTACTACTTTAAAAAGAATCCCGATTTTGATATGATGCGGTTTTATATAGAATCGCATTATCCGCTGCTTGCTGTTACCTTTATAGATTTTATTGCAGATCTCTTTTTCCCAACTTTTGTTGATAACCACGAAGGGATTTTCGCGGTAGTTATACTGCTGGCTTTCTCCTGGATTTTCGCACGTTGGGCAAGCTCAAAAAAACAGGAGGAGGAGTTTAGGGCCATTAACCAGCAAAACGTAATTTTAGATAAGCTGGTGGCCGAACGTACCGCCGAGCTTACACAGCAAAAAGATGAGCTACAGGAAGCCGTAAAACTGCTTCAAACCACACAGCAGCAGCTGATCCAATCAGAAAAACTCGCTTCGCTTGGCGAGCTTACCGCGGGTATCGCGCACGAAATTCAAAACCCGCTTAACTTTGTAAACAATTTCTCTGAAGTGAGCATGGAACTGATAGACGAGATGGGCGAGGAACTCGCCAAGGGCGATACAGAAGAAGCGATGGCGATAGCTAACGATATCAAACAAAACCTGGAGAAGATCCGCCACCACGGCAAACGGGCGGATGGCATTGTAAAAGGCATGTTGCAGCATAGCCGTGCCAGCAGCGATGTGCAGGAACCAACCAACGTGAACAACCTGGCAGATGAATATCTGCGCCTGGCTTACCACGGCTTACGTGCAAAGGATAAAAGTTTTAATGCCGAACTGATTACCCATTTTGATGAGGGGTTACCATTAATAAAGATAGTTCCGCAGGATGTGGGCAGGGTAATGCTTAATATGTTTAACAATGCTTTTTACGCGGTACAGCAAAAGCAAAAAACAGGCCTTGCTGGCTATAAGCCAACTGTAGAGGTAACCACGTTAAAAAGCGGACAGTTTTTAGAAATAAAAGTAAAAGATAACGGCATCGGCATCCCCGAAGAAATAAAGGACAAAATATTGCAGCCCTTTTTTACCACTAAGCCAACCGGCGAAGGCACGGGGCTTGGCCTTTCTTTAAGTTATGATATTATTGTGAAAGCCCATGGCGGCCAAATAGATATCGACTCGGTTGAGGGCGAGTTTACCGCTTTTATTATTAAATTACCGCTATAAACCTAAGCCGGTTATATGAGGAAACTTTACCAACTATGCTTTTTATTTATCCTGTTACCGTTTTGCCTTCGGGCACAAACGGTACCGCTGCAGGTTTATGATATTAAAACAGACAGCGCAGAAAATACCTGGCTTGGCAAACAGTACTTCCAGATACTGCCAGATCCATCAGAAAAACTCACCCTGCAGCAGGTTAGATCCATGCAGTTTCAGCAGGTTAAAACTGAGGGATTCCGCGTAAAGGATTTTAACACGAGCGCATATTGGTGCAAGTACAGTTTCAAAAATACGCTGCCCACACCAGTAAATCTGGCTATCACCGGGTCCATATCCCAACTGGATGTTTTTGCAATTGACAGCGCAGGTAAGGTTAACAAAAAAACGACCGGGTACGATGTACCGTGGTCGCGGCGCTCTGGTTTAAAACGCTTTAGACAGGCCGTTTTCGCTTTGCAGCCGGGCCAGCAAATGGCCTTTTATGAACGGCAATTCATCGACTTTAAATTAGACAGGCGTGCTACGATAGTCCCCGGTTTTAAAATATTGAAAAACGAACAGCGGGACGCGATTGATTTTTATGAAGACAGGTTAAAAGATGTTGGCATCATATCATTCCTATGCGGCATCCTCATCCTTGCGGCGCTGGTAAACCTGTTTTTTTACAGCGTAAGCCGCGAAAAAGTTTACCTGTATTTTGCCCTTTTCGGCTTTTTTTATACCCTGCTGGCAGGGAATTTTACACTGTACGACGTTTTTTTGAAGGAAATACCGGTGCTCGCCCGGTTCAGCCAGTTGCTGGCCCTGTTTTGCGGCTTTTTCCTCTGGAAATTCCTGTCGATATTTTATGAGGCACCAACCCTTTATCCCCGCTGGTATAAGGTAAGCAACTATCTCAGCTATACCATTTCCCTTTCGGCTGCCACACTGCTATCGCCGCAAATAATAGGTAAGCTGGCGTTATCCGCTACTTTGGCTGGCGTAGTTGGCATATTTGTTTTAAACTCACTGGTTATACTTTCTTTCAGCCTGTTCAAAAGCCGTCAGGAAAAAGTTTTCAAACTGATTACCGCGCTGCCCTTTTTATTTATAGGCATCATTTACCTCATTGCCGATATTATTTACGGCACAGGGGCTGGTGATAACACCTTCGTAAAGGTTGTACACACCCATGGCGGCGATATTACCCTGCTTTGCTTTTACTGGCTCGTGATATTATTTTTGTGGAAGATGATCCAGCGTTTTCAAACCCTGCAAAAACAAGTGTTGCAGGAAGCGCTTGAAAGAGAACAAATGGCGCGTGAAAATGAGGCCGAACGTTTAAACCTCATTGCATCGCAGAAGATAGAACTGGAGCAGCAGGTAACCGAGCGAACCGCCGAGTTACACCAATCGCTTAACGATTTAAAGCAGACACAAAACCAGCTCATCCAGTCCGAAAAAATGGCCTCCCTTGGAGAGTTAACGGCCGGCATTGCGCATGAGATCCAAAACCCCCTCAACTTCGTCAATAATTTTTCGGAGGTGAGCGTAGAGTTGCTTGATGAGCTGGAGATAGAGCTCACCAACGGCGATAAGGACGAGGCAATAGCCATTGCCAACGATGTGAAACAAAACCTCGAAAAGATATTGCACCACGGTAAACGCGCCGATGGAATTGTAAAGGGCATGCTACAGCATAGCCGCGCCAGCAGCAGCGCAAAGGAACCCACCGACATTAACAAACTGGCCGATGAATACCTGCGCCTGGCATACCATGGCCTTCGGGCGAGGGATAAAACCTTCAATGCAAAGCTGATAACCGATTTTGACCTAAGCCTGCCGATGGTGAACATGGTGCCGCAGGATATTGGAAGGGTGCTGCTAAATTTGTTCACCAACGCGTTTTACGCGGTTCAGCAAAAACAAAAAAGCGGGCAACCGGGGTATAAGCCAACCATCCGGATAAAAACCTTCGCTCCCCCTTCAGGGGGCTGGGGAGCTATAGTTCGTGATAACGGCACAGGCATTCCCGAGAGTATTAAAGATAAGATATTGCAACCCTTTTTTACCACCAAGCCCACGGGCGAAGGTACCGGATTGGGCCTATCCTTAAGTTACGATATTATTGTAAAGGCGCATGGCGGCAAGATAGAGATAGACAGCAAGGAAGGGGAGTACACAGAATTTGTAATTTCCATCCCGGCTAAAATTTAAAAGTTTATATTTACACAGCTTATGAAAATATTGGTAGTAGATGATGAGGCGGATGTTCAACCGCTTTTTTTACAACGTTTCCGCAAAGAGATCCGCAATAACGAAATAGAATTTAGTTTTGCCCAATCTGGCGAGCAAGCCCTCCATTACCTGCACGAAAAACAATCTGAAGTGGTGCTGATCCTCAGCGATATCAATATGCCGGGTATGAGCGGCATTGAATTGCTCACCCACATCCGCGAGGATTTTGATACCCCGCCGCCGCCCGTGGTGATGATGATAACCGCTTATGGCGACGAAGAGAACCACCGCCAGGCGATGGAAAAAGGCGCCAATGACTTTTTAACCAAACCGCTGGATTTTACCCTGTTAAAAGAAAAACTTAAAATCTTTACCGATCAACAATAATGGCCAAGATATTAGTAGTAGATGACGAGGCTGATTTGGAGCTGTTGGTAAAACAAAAGTTCCGGAAGAAGATAAGAGAGAACATTTACGAATTTGTTTTCGCCCAAAATGGCGAAGAAGCACTCGAAAAAGTAAAAGAGCATCCCGACCTGGATATTATCCTGAGCGATATTAACATGCCTATAATGGACGGGCTTACGTTGCTTAGCCGCCTGCCCGAGGCAAACCCAATGATAAAGGCTGTTGTTGTTTCGGCATATGGTGATATGCAAAATATCCGCGTGGCCATGAACCGTGGTGCCTTTGATTTTGTAACCAAGCCCGTTGATTTCGAGGACCTGGACCTTACCATGGAGAAAACCATCCTCCACGTAAAGCAACTGCAGGAAACCATCAAGGCCATCAAGGAGAACAATATCCTGAAAATGTACGTGGACGAGAACGTGCTCAACTTTATGACGCACAAAGAGTTTGAGAACAGCCTGCTGAAGAACGAGGTGATTAACGCCACCATTATGTTTGTAGATGTATGCGGTTTTACGGCTATTACCGAGAACGTGCCGGCTAATACGGTGGTAACGCTCATCAATAGCTTATTTGATAAAATTGTAAAAGAGATTGTTGCCCAGGGTGGCCATGTTGATAAATTTATGGGCGATGCCGTGATGGCCGTTTTCCGCGGGGATTATCACCTGGACAGGGCCATTGATGCCGCGCTTGCTGCCCGGGCGCACATCGCGCAGATGGATGCCGTACACGCCGGAGAAAAATCATATCAGCCGCAGATAGCTGTAGGTATCAACTCCGGTGAAGTGGTATCGGGTAATATCGGTTCCGCATCTTTAAAACGGCTGGATTATACCGTGATAGGCGATGCCGTTAACCTGGCACAGCGCCTGCAATCGGCAGCTAAAGGCGGGCAGATCATCATTTCCGAAGAAACTTACCATAAAGCAAAAGAATCGTTCAGCTGCGAGAAAATAGGTGATGTGAACCTAAAGAACAAAGCTAAGGCAGTGACCATTTACGAAGTGCTGGAGTAATTTTTTGTTAAAAGTTGAAGGTTAAAAGTATAAGAATACGTCAACTGACTTTAAACTGCCAACAACCTTTTTACCTTCAACTTTTAACTTTCTACTTTTAACTTTAGTCCGCCAGCGGCACATGTTTGGCATCTATCTGTAGTTTCGGGTTATCTTCGTTTATCTTCTTCACGTACAGTTCATCTGCCAGTATCACAATAATAGCCAGCAGGGGCACAGCTAAAATAATACCCAAAGCACCGGATAACGTACCCATAATTACCTGGCTGATAATGGTTAGAGCTGGCGGCAGGTTAATGATTTTATTTTGAATGATGGGCGTTACAATATTGCTTACCACGGTTTGCGATACAATGTAGATCAGCGTTACAATTACGGCGGTATTGGTGCTCACCGTTAGGGCCAGCAAAACACCGGGTATCATGGCCACCAGCGAACCAAAGTTGGGAATTATCTTCAGCATGGCGGCAATTAATGCCAGCACCAACACAGCGGGAATGCCCATAATGGTGAGCCCTATGGTCAGCATAATAAATATCAGCACAACCGAGAGCAGCATCCCCTTTAGCCAGCCTTTAAGTGATACATTAATGCGGTTCATGATGCAGAGCCAAAGTTCCTTTTTATCCGGCGGGATGATGATCATAAAACCATCTTTATAAACAGATGGGCTAACGGTAAAAAATATCCCCAAAAACATAATGATGTAAATGTTGCCAAGCACCCCAAAGCTGGTGCTGAAGAAATGCTGCGCTGTAATAAATATCTTGCCGGAGTTATCGTCAAGATAACCAAGCACCTGCTGGCCAACAGGTGTTTCGGCGAGTTTGGTCCGCGCGGCATTTATGGTATTTGGCAGCGTATGGCTCAACTGCGCCACCTGCTGCTGAATTTTTGTACCCATAAACCAGAGCAACACCGCTAAAATGGCGAAAGAGCCGCCAACCGACAATATCATAGCCGGCTTACGTCCCCATTTGGTTTTCCGTTGAATGATATTGCCCAAGCCATGGAAATAGGTGGAGATAAGCGTAGCAGCCAGTATCATCAGCAATACGTTAAACGCAACCCTCGCAATAAGCACCACTATTACCAGCAGGGCCACAATGCCCACGGTATGCCATACTTTTTGGATGTAGGTAAGTTCTCTCTTAGGGCGGGGCGTATTTTTCGGCGTTGTTGTATCCATCATATCCTTCACGTAGTTAAGGACAATGTTTACTCCCAAATGTTTTGATATGTTTTACACAACGCCCATGCAGCGAAAAATAAATTGCCTAAAACCAATCATGTCGTCAATAGGAAAACGTCTCTACATGCAACACTTTTTCCTCGTATTGCAAAAGGTATTTAGCATCCTCCGGGTAATACTTGGCCTTCTCGTAGTCGTCACCGGCGAATTTTTTGATATCCTCGTATGATTGCCATTTGGTGACGGTCCAAAAATGGCAAACATCGTCCTCCGGTTTTCTCCATACTTCAGTGGAAAGGTTCCCTTCGGTATTTTTATAATCTGTTAAACCGCTTTCCTCCAAAAAGGTAAAGTAAGCATCGCTGTGTTCAGCTTTTGTGGTGCCGTGCCAGATGCGGGTAATAATTTCAGGCATGTGTAATAGATTCTTTTTTTGATGTTTATAGCTTCCCCGCTGTTCAATAAGCCCGCCCGGCATACCACAACGAGAGCGTATTTAAAACGCCCATAATCGCATTAATATTTTCATAGCGTGCCATTTATAAATATATTAGGCCATATTTCACAACCGCATGAAAACCTTATTCGCATTATTTTTCTCCCTGCTTACCTTGCAGCTAAACGCGCAGCATAAAAAATATAATCAATTCTATCAATACGGCATTGCCGATGCATTTTTGGCCGGGCTTTATCACGGTACTTTAACCGTGAAGGAAATGAAGCCACACGGCGACTTCGGACTGGGCGCTCCAGATATGCTTGATGGTGAACTGATGATACTCAACGGCAAAGTTTACCAGAGCCGCTCAACCGGTGTTACCACCGTTATGCCCGATACTGCAAAAGTGCCACTGGTACTAACTACCAACTTTAAAGCGGATACTGTATTTTACATCAATACAGTTGCAGATAAAAAGGGAACCTTCGCCCAAATAGATCAATACCTTACCAAAGCTAATGGCCTGTACGCTATCCGTATCACCGGCGATTTTGCTTTGGTAAAAACACGGGCTTTCCCACCGGTAGAGAAAGAACCATTTTTGCCTTTGGCCAGCATGCTGGATCGTCAAAAGTTTTTCACTACCGAAAATGTTAGCGGCACGCTGATGGGTTTTAAACTCCCAAGCTATTTAAACAGCGTAACCATTGCCGATTATCATTTTCATTTCCTCAGCGCCGATAAAACTAAAGGTGGCCACGTTACCGATGTTAAGGTGACCAGGGTAAAGGTGGAGATAGCTAATTTAACGGGCATGAACATTGAGATACCACAGGATGCCTACTACCAAAATTTCGACTTTAAAACCGTTAAAAAAGGTGACGCGCTAAAGGCCGAAACCGGTATAAAATAAACAAAGCCTCCCCAAAATAACAGAAAGGCTTTTGCCATAGTATAAATATAGGGTTAAAGGATGTAAAAAACTTTATCCTGCTCACAGGCGGTTTTGGCCAGTGGGATAGCCTCCAGATTACTATCGTTCAGCATCTGGTTTCTAAAATGATCAGCGTCATCGTTGCCGCTATCCAAAAAAGTAATAAGCTGGCGGGTTAGCGATCTCGATTCGTTCACGATGGCACCCAGATGCCCCGGGCTTCCCACCAGCGGTCGTACGCCTGGTTAGAGCGAAAGGCCAGCAGTAGCGATATAATGGTAGCCAGGATGGATGGCACCTCTGTAGGTATAGAGATGCGCAGATGAGGGAAAAAATGGTGGAAAGCCGCTATCAAAATAGCATACCAGTTTCGCTTAATCCTCTACCAGCAGTATCTTCATCCGTGCAAATATAATTTAACCGGGGCAACAAAAAACAGGGTGGAGGGTTTTAAAAGGCGGATTTTATGATTTTGACGGGCATTATGCGACGAGGGACTCACCCCGACGGCACTACATGCGTCGAACCTTTCTCATTCCGAAAGAGGGTGTGAAGAATAATATTCCGGAACATATAACCGCCATATCTCCCCCTCTTTCGGAACGAGAGAGGGGGCGGGAGTGAGTCGAATCGCAAAACGGACACTACCACTTGAAAATAGCAGGTAATGCCCGGCCATTACCCTCCCAACAAAATCTTCCACCCCACCACTTTACAATCTCGTTCTGCTATAGTCTATATATCCGTCCGTTGAGTATATTAGCAACATAAATGAGCAAAGTATTTACCATTGCAGAAGGCTTGGAAAACCTCGGTGCGTTGCGTAGCGGCGGGCAGGGGTCGGTATATAAAGGGAAACGAACCGGCGCCATCTACTCCGCTATCAAGCTCATTCCAACGCCGATCTATGCCGAGAACGAAGACGATAAGAACTATCGGAATTTCCAAAATGAAGTTGCCAAGCTGCAAAAGGTAAATGAGATACCCAACCCTAACATTGTAAAGATACTAAGCTCAGGCTTGACAGAAAGCGGATCGTTCCCATTCATCGAAATGGAATTTATTGATGGGCCCGACCTGAGCGAGCTCCTACTGCCGCCGCACCAAAAAATCTTCACGCTGAAAGAAACGCTAAAAGTTGCCGACCAGCTCGCCAGCGCCCTTGCGCATTGTCACCGCCTTGGGGTAAAACATGGCGACTTGAAAAGCAATAACGTAAAATATAACATCCACAGCGGCAATTATGTGCTGCTTGATTTTGGCCTCGCTATCATGACCGAGGAGCAGCGGCGCAGCAGTATGCGAAACGCTGGCGCGGTAGAATTTATGGCACCTGAGCAGTACGACGGCAAAATGCTGCTGCAAACCGATATTTACAGCTACGGCGTTATATTGTACGAATTATTGGCAGGCGAGGTGCCCTTTGTATTAACCGGCGACGGCGAAAACGGCCGCAACGCCGTAATGCTGAAACACATGGAATCGCCTGTTCCAGATCTGCTGGAAAAACGCCGTGCCAACCTGCCCGATACCTGGATACAGCAAAAGAAAGCCAGCGAAATGCAGGTGCCCGACTGGATGCTGAAAGTAGTGGCCAAATGCCTGGAGAAAAAAACTGAAGCGCGTTTCACCGATGCGCTGGAGCTTTATGAAGCCCTGTCGGTACATCAAACCCGGATGGAGCCGATAGCGCCTGTTGGTGAAACGGATAAGCAATATGTCGATATAGAATGGTCCTTAAAATTGCAGCTCATCAAAAACCAGTTACAAGACAGGCTGATCTCGGAGATGATACTGCTTTACAACACAAACCCATCCGCCACCCTGGCCGATGAGAACAAAGCCTACTACCTGCACGACCAGGTAAAACTCCACCATAGCCGTTTGAATGAATTGCTGCGCGAAAACGGAAAGGCGGATAAGCTGCGCGAAGACGATATCCAAGCGGCGATGGATAAAATACAGGAGACCGAACTTTTAGCGCGTCCATCAAAATTATATGTCTCCAAAATAGCACTCTATGGTTTGCTGGCAGCACTTGGAGCCTTACTGTTCACCACCATTTTGTTGTGGCAGGTTTACAAGCATGACGCAACGGCCATGAAAATTATGAGCCATATTTCAACAGTTCTAAAAAGCGTTTTTTCGAGCAAAAAATAGCGCTAAAAGAAAGAAAAACGACCAAAAAATCGAGTAAAAAGGTAAAAAAAGGGAAATTTTAGCAAGTAATTTTTCATTATTTTGTGTTCGTCACAACAAAGCGGCTACTTTATTGTAATTTCATAGTAGGTTCACCGTTATACGGGCAATGGTAATTTAACACAATAAATGAGTAAAGTATTTACAATAGTAGAGGGCTTGGAAAACCTTGGCGCACTGCGCACAGGCGGCCAGGGTTCAGTATATAAAGGCAAGCGAACGGGTACCATTTATTCGGCAGTAAAACTGATACCAACACCCATCCACACCGAAAGCGGCGATGATAAAAACTACCGAAATTTTCAGAACGAGGTCGCCAAACTACAGAAAGTCAACGAGATACCAAATCCAAACATCGTAAAGATATTAAGTTCGGGCGTTACCGAAAGCGGCTCTTTTCCATTTATTGAGATGGAGTACATCGATGGCCCCGATCTGAACGAACTCCTCGCGCCACCCCACGAAAAGATTTTCACACTTAAAGAATTACTTAAGGTAGCTGATCAATTAGCCTGTGCATTAGCGCATTGCCATAAAGTAGGGGTTAAGCACGGTGATATAAAAAGCAATAACGTAAAGTATAATATCCATACGGGCAACTACGTTCTGCTCGATTTTGGTTTGGCCATCATGAGCGAAGAACAGCGCCGCAGCAGCATCCGCCATGCGGGTGCCGCCGAGTTTATGGCACCGGAGCAGCACGAAGGTAAAATGCTGTTACAAACGGATGTATATAGTTATGGGGTTATACTTTACGAACTGCTTACCGGCGATGTACCCTTCCCATTGACTGGCGAGGGCGATACCGGCCGCAACGCCGTAATGCTGGGCCACATGGAATCTGAAGTGCCCGACCCTATAAAAGCCCGCAAGCTAAACCTTCCGGAAGGATGGGCCGAACAAAAACTTCGTCAGGAGATGCAAGTTCCGGCATGGCTTATTAACCTCATTAGCAAATGTTTACAGAAAAAACCTGAAGACCGTTATGCCGATGGGCAGGAACTGCACGATGCCATTGTTACAGGCAGCATCTCGGCTTCAGCGGGAAGCGGCAGTGTTGGCGGTGTATCAAAAGCCAACATAGAAGCGCTAAAAGCCGAGAATAAAAAACTGCAGCAGCAGGTACTGGAACTCCAATCTGAAAACCAGGACGCAGATGGAGATGCACCTGCCGTGCCGGATGACGAATCGAAAATGATAGTATCTAAGCTGGCATTCAACGCGTTAGTAGCTTTACTGGTATTGTTTGTTGGTTTTTCTGTATATGCCGCATTTTACAAGAAAGATGCCCGGCTGCCCAAGGCTACTACCTCTCAGGATTCCCTGCAAACGGTGCAGGATACAAGCCAAATGGCTAACCCGCAACAAGATGTACCTGCGAACCAGGTTTACAAAGAACGTCGACAACGCGCTGATTCTTTAAAAAGAGTGCGCGATAGCCTGATAAAAGCTACTATTGACAGCACCACTGCTGCACGGGCGGCAGCAAGGGACAGTGCAACAATAGATACATCGTCCAAGCCATAAACAACATTAAAATATAGGTGAACAGGCAAAAACATCTTTTACAGTTTTATGTTCAGTAATCATATTTGAATCTTACATCACAAATGGAATCAAAACCAAATTTTTGGCAGCGTATAGGTATACAGGATTGGTTTCTGACCAACGAGAGCACCGGCGTAAACGGCAAAATTCCCGCGCTTACACCCGATAGCGTTTACAGCTACATCGTCGAAAAATTTCAGGACTCTATAAAAGGTCTCTCCTTTGCCGACCGTGTAGTTTTTTACCATGAATTCATCATCAGCTTTAACGCAGACGACTACAAGGAATTCATCGAAAACAAGCAGGGTTTATTCGGCCTTATCGTACAGGAAACGGTAAAAAAATTCTACGAGATCCTGAAAGAATACCGTGTCGCCGGCAAAAAAGTAGAGCCGTCCGGTTCAAAATGGGTCTTCCGTCTCGTATCGCACCCGGATTATCAGCGTGGGGATAAAGGCTTCATGGGCAAGCTGTTACCCGATAATAATAACCAGCCTGCCAAAAAGGAAGAAAACCTGCGGGTAACCTTCATTCCGCGCCAAACGGGTATCGCTCAAACCTTTGATGTAAACCAGGATATCCTAAAAGGCTTTATCTACTACAGCGAGGGTTACTTTGAAATTCCTTACCAGGAAGACCTGGAATACAGCGAAAAAGAAGCTATCAAGCAAGATAAAAAGAGCATCGCCCGATTTGAAACCATCATCCCGGATAAACAGTTCGCCGGTAAAAAGGTGGAATACCTGATGAAGGATGACGATATCATCGTATCCGGCAGTGATGAAGAACGTGAGGAGCAAAGCGTGTTTAAAATTCCGAGCGAATGGGTAAATACACCGCATTTACAGGTACGCTTTAACAAAGCGGATGCTAAATTCTACCTGGCGTCCTTCGGCGAAATGACCACACTGAACGAAATGGCGGTGCCCACCAGCGATATCAACTCACCAAAATGGGTGGAACTGCCGGTAAATTCCCGCATATTACTGAATGGCATTATTGGCTTAAACCTGTTTAAATCGTAAAAACATGTCGCAAATATTATCCATAGGCTTATTGGTAATGGTGGTTTGCCTGCTGGTAACACACTTTATCGATATTAAAAACTCCGGTAAAACTAATGGCTGAAAACTTTTTTGGATTAACGGATACCGGTAAGGTACGCAGCAATAACGAGGACACCTTTATTGCCCAGCGCTTAAGAAGCCAACTCATTTTGGCCAGCGTTATAGACGGCGTAGGAGGCTACAACGGCGGCGAAGTTGCCGCGGCCATAGCCCGCGAACAAATGTTAGATTACCTGAGCGATAAGCAAAGCGATCCAATCCCGGCGATGATAGAGTCGTTTAAGTTGGCCAATAACGCTATCTCCGCCAAAAAGCAGGAAGTGAAGGAGTTGGACAGCATGGCCTGCGTGGCTACTATGGCGTTGGTAGATATTCAAAACAATCTGTTTTACTATGCCCACGTGGGCGATACACGACTGTATTTGCTGCGCGATACCACGCTGGTGAAGATCTCCAAAGACCATTCCTTCGTGGGTTTCCTCGAAGATTCGGGTCGTCTTACGGAGAAGGAAGCGATGGATCACCCTAAACGCAACGAGATTAACAAGGCACTGGGTTTTACCACCCAGATAGATGCCGACGAGAGTTTTGTAGAAACCGGGCAATCGCCATTTTTACCCGGCGATATGTTGCTGCTATGCAGCGACGGGCTTACCGATATGGTGAACAAAGGCGATATTACCGATATCATCACCCAAAAGGTCTCCCTGCAGGAGAAGGCCACCCGGTTGATACAAGCGGCCAATAAAAACGGCGGGCACGATAATGTTACCGTTGTGCTGGTGCAGAACGATAAAGCATCTGCAAACCAGGTACAAACCGCACCAACTGTCGACATAAAAAAAAACGCTGAACCAGCCGTTGAGATAAAAAAAGAACATCAGGCTGTTAAAGCCGTTATAAACCCTGAAAAGCAGAAAGCTATGCCTGATAAAAAAAGCAACTTACTGAGTGTGATACTTACCATATTATGCTTAGCATTTTTGGGTGCCGCTGTGTATTATTACCTGCAATGGCAAAAGGAAATAAACAAGCCGATTGCAGAGCAAACGGCCGCGGTTACCCCCAAAAAAACTCCCCGCAACCAGCAAGAGATCCAACTGCAAAATGCCATTAATATGGCTAAAGGAGATACGCTTACGCTTGTTGATACTCTTTTTAAACAGCCAATTATCATTAGTGACACGTTGGATATCAACAAATTACGCCTGTTTATAAAAGTAAAAGGCAACTTAACTTTACAATGCGATACTGCCTACAAAGGTCCCGCGTTTTCCGTGTTTAAAGGTGCTAAAGCTATTGGCTTAGAGAACATTAAACTGCAAGGTTTTACGGTGGGCATAAGTACCAATAATACCGACCTGCACCTTAAAAACGTACAATTTGTAAACTGCAATACCCCTGTGCTGCGTTCATTTACGCTGCCGGCCGGCAAACCCGTTACCGAGGGCTTCCCGGTTACTGTCCTATATGCCGATTCTGTAAGTAAATCCCCAAAACCTGCCAATGGAACAAGGTAAACCGCAAGAAATTTCTCCCGGCCGCGGCAAAGAACGGATCTTCCTGTTCTTAGTGGCCATACTATTCTCCGTGCTGTTTTACCGGTTATACACCGTTCTGCAGCTTCGCTTTAAGGATGTGGATAAGCGCCTCTCCGAAGGCACCATGGTGAACCTTAACGATAAAGACCCGGCACGGAAGATTCATGTTCTGCTTACCAAAGGCTACTATTTTGAAGACAGGAAAGATATCGAACTGATCACCAAAACGGTAGGCGATAACATTGGCACCGGCGTAAAAATTGATAACGTTGGCGAGCTGAACAAAAAGAAATATTACGTAGTGGCCGATGATGCCTTTGTAAGCGGCGGTGGATCGTTTAAAAGCAGGGTTACCGCATCTCGTTCTCTATTAGGTTATACCGGAGATGATTCGCTGCTGTTTGTGAGCGAACGTACCGCGCAAATGAAATTACCCGTTCAAACCGATGTGGCATTAGGCAGCTACAGTATCAGCGGCAGCATCTTAAACAAAACCGCTCCTGTACCCGGGGTATTGGTACGACTGGACATGATCATTCCGCAGGATAGCCTCTACAGCGATGAAGAAACAGATGAGGTGAAAACAAAGGTTGAAACTGGCGACGGCTTCAAAAAAACGTTTTACGCGGATAGCGGCGGCAAACCAAAATTACAGGAACTAACCGCTTACGCCCGTACCGATGGATCAGGCGTGTACCATTTTAAAAATCTGCCTAATAACAAAGCATTTAAAGTTTTACCACTACAACCCGGTTACCAGTTTGGCACATCGCAGGGAACTGTGGATTTGGATGAGGACGCGGTATTTAATTTCAGCCAGGCACCACATACCGTCCGGTTGTTTTCCACCCGAGATTTTAATATCCTGAAAAAGGAGCGTTCGCTTATCATCCGCACACCGGCTGAATTTAACAGCTGGTTTTGGATCATCGCGGGCAGCTTTATTGGCGCGTTCTTGTTGGTGCATTTGATATTATCATGGCGTTTTAAGGCCGCAGATCAATTAATATTACCTGTGATAATGATCCTCGCTGGATTGTCATTTATAACGTTGTTGAGCCTGCAAGACCCACTGCGCGACCGTTTCCTCGCCAAGGACTCCTTAGTATATTTAGGAATTGGACTGGTTTCTATGCTGGTGATGCTATTCTTCAACATGCGCCGCTTTACAACAGATTCATGGCTGTATCGCCTCGTATTCTTTAAAAATAATCAACGCGCCTCCAACGGCTGGCCATGGGTGGTTATAGCTGCCGGTTTATTGGCCATGACCATTAAATTTGGTACCGGCCCCGAAGGTAGCGGGGTAAAGGTTAACCTGTTCGGATTCCAGCCAAGTGAAATTGTAAAATACCTCATCATTCTTTTCCTGGCGGGATTTTTTGCCGCTAATGAAAAACTCATCAGCGAATACACCAGCTGGTCAAAACGCTGGTCGTTCTTTGCCTTCGCGCTGATAGCCATTTTGGTGACTTTATTGCTTTTCTTATTACTGGGCGATCTTGGGCCGGCAATGGTGGTTTGTTTCACCTTTATCGCATTATTTTCGTTCTCCCGGGGAGATTTTATGTTCATGGCTATAGCGGTGGTCATTTATGTGATTTGCTCGTGGGTATTGAAGAACGTTTGGCTATCTGCATTGGCTACCGCCGTAATTGTAGGCTTACTCATGCTGTTCCAACGCCGCAAACTGAGCGAATCGGCCATTATGGTATTAGTAATCATGGCGGCTTTCTTAACCATCGATCAGATCCCATACTTAGGTAAAATATTCCCCGGCCCTGTACAGCGTTTGGTGGATAGGAAAGCCATTTGGCAAGATCCCTGGAATAACGAAGTTTATGGTGGCGACCAGGTAGCAAACGGTCTTTGGGCCATGAGCAGCGGCGGAGTATCTGGTCAGGGTGTGGGAGAGGGCTTTGCCAAAACCATTCCCGAGGCACATACCGATATGATATTGCCTTCGATGGGTGAAGAATTTGGCTGGACGGGGATCGTTTGCATCTTCTTGTTATTCCTACTTTACCTGCACCGCTCTATCATTATAGGGAGGCGAACGGGTACGCCATTCCTGTTTTATTTATGCGCAGGCGTGGGAATCTCCACATTTGTGCAGTTCCTGCTGATAGCGGGCGGCTCAACGGGTGCTTTGCCGTTATCGGGGGTGTCCTTACCTTTCCAAAGCTATGGTGGCTCATCCTTAGTAGCCAACTTGCTGGCATCCGGTTTTTTACTCTCGGCATCATTGGTACGCGGCTCGCCGGTGCAGATGAAATACATATCTAATCAACAGGATAAAAATTTGGTGCCGGCGCTAATCGCGGCAGTGATGGGCGTTACTTTGTTAACTGTAAGCGTATCAAGATATTTGTTCGATAACAAAAAATGGGTGGTACAACCCGCGTTGGTGGCCGATAAAAGCGGCGCGCGTATGTTCAGTTATAACCCGCGGATCGCTATCCTGATGAACAGACTTCAGGCAGGGTCAATATATGACCGCGATGGCGTATTGCTGGCTACCAGCAAGCCTGAGATGATTAAAAAACAACTGGGCCAACTAACCGATGCAGGGGTGGGTAACTACAATATTGATTCGGCCATGCACAAAAGGCTGGACAGGTATTACCCTTTTGAAGAGCAGATGTTCTTTTGGACGGGCGACGATAACTCCGGCGTGTTCAACGGCAGCAGTAACGGCTACTTCGCCGAATACGAACACGCGGCGGAACTGCGCGGCTTTAAATTGCCAACCACCAACTATAACGTAACCGCTAACCGCTACCGCGAGGACAGGTTCCTGGCGCGTGGTGTAAAAGAAATGACCGTGGTAAAACGCGATTACAGCGCGCTATCGCCATTATTATTAGCCGGGTTAAACAGCACGGCGGTAGATTCGTTCAAAAACCGAAACCGCGATGTACAGTTATCCATGGATGCCGGCCTGCAAACCAGCATCCAAAAATCAATGGCAACGGATACATCGCTGTTAGATAACCGGGTATCGGTAGTGGTGATGGAATCCAATACCGGCGATGTACTCGCCTCATCCATGTACCCTTTGCCACCCGTACATAATTGGGAGAAACTCACTATGAGCAATGCCGAGCAAAACCAGCTGAGCAATTGGATGACCACTACCGACCTTGGCTTCACCTACGCGTCTCAGCCAGGTTCAACAGCCAAATTGATCACCTCGTTAGCCTCTTTCAACAAACTTGGGCTCGCGGCAGCCAATAAAAAATTCCAGGTAAGCGATTACGAACGCATCCGCACCAAGGGCCTCGAACCGGATGAAACGGGTTTGATAACGCTGGAAAGAGCCGTTGTAAAATCAAATAACGTGTACTTTATCAAGTTGGCCAACGAGGAGCACCTGCAGGAAGATATGGCAACGCTCTACTTAAAAACAGGTATGTTCCTGCGTGGAGTAGGTGGTTATTATTACGGCCGCCAGCAGGAAAATGCGGCACAGGAGGAAAAATGGCGTACCGTATGGCGTAAAACCGAGTTTAACACCAAACCGCGTTACGATCCTAATAACATCCGTCGTACCCGTGCAAAAGGCATTTCGGGTATGGCATGGGGGCAGGGTGAACTCATCGCTACCCCGGCATCTGTCGCAAGGCTCGCTTC
The DNA here is from genome assembly GCF_004054195.1 of Mucilaginibacter gilvus. GTDB lineage: Bacteria > Bacteroidota > Bacteroidia > Sphingobacteriales > Sphingobacteriaceae > Mucilaginibacter > Mucilaginibacter gilvus. The sequence goes on from NZ_SBIW01000003.1 coordinate 807,308, forward strand.
TGGCATTGCCAATGGCGGCACCATGCCAAACAACCGGTATGTGCTTAAATTCAGCGACTCGGCAACTTCGGTAAAACCGGGCATCCAGCTGGCTAACGATCCAAAGTACGCCCAACTGATGCGCCAGTACATGATAGAACAAAGCGCGCCAAAGGCTTTCACTTTGGGCATCTCAGTAGCGGGTAAAACCGGTACGCCGGAACGGATCTGGAAGAAACAGCAGATAAACGATGGCTGGTACGTGTTTTTTGCGCCAAAACAAAAGGGCAGCGGTAATATTGTGGTTTGCGTGCGTATAGAATCCACAAAGGGGTCATCTGACGCGGTTAAATTGGCCGGGAAGCATGTAATACCATTTTTGTTGAAAAAGGGTTATATAAAAAGCATTGTTGAGCAAACAAATGAATAATGGTAGGGGTTAAAAAGAGTGTCGTCAAGGCACAATTACACATAAAATTACAAGTATTAGCATGATATTTAATTTGTTCAGCAGCGAGGGGAAGAATCGCCCGGATGACGTGAAAAGCCTACGCCATGCTTTACTTCAGTTCATCAAACAGGAATTACAAAAGGCCGAAGGGGGCGAGGGGGCCAATATTAAGGGCCTGAGCCTGTACCTCAACTGTAGCGCTACCGACAGGCACATGTACGAAGCCGCGGTTTACGCAGAGCAGCCGGATGTGTTTAAAGACGAAATTCAAAAAATAGCCGACGACTTCGATCTTGGTTTACCCGCTCGCTGGACGCTGGATGTGCTGTTCGACGAAGAAGTGCCCGGAGAAGCGGTTAAGCTACAAAACCTGGATGCCGCGTTTTTCATTAAAACGAGCAAGCATTTTATTAAACAAACAGCAACTGCTTATATTCGTGTTTTAAATGGCGAAACCGAACTGAAAGAATATACACTTGCATCCGGCGTGGATAAAACAAACATCGGTCGCGATAAGAAGGCGCAGGCCGAGGATGGCTTTTTCCGCACCAACCAGATCGCCTTCCCGTCAGAAAGCGGCGACGTTGCCAACAAATATGTAAGCCGCCAGCACGCCCACATCGAGTGGAACGTAGAAGCGCAACGTTTTATGCTTTTTGCCGATGAAGGTGGTATCCCGCCGAGGAATAAGATCAAGATAAAGGAAGATAAAAGCGATAAAGTAATAAAGCTGCATTCAACCGCTATTGGCCACCCGTTAAAGGAGTGCGACCAGATCATCTTAGGCGAATCTGCCGTTTTAGAATTTAGCTATCAACCCCTTACCTAATGAGTAAAGTTTTTACCATAGCGGATGGATTAGAGAATTTGGGTGCCCTGCGAACGGGCGGTCAGGGTTCTGTGTATAAAGGTAGGCGAACAGGCGTCATCTACTCCGCCGTAAAGCTGATCCCCACACCCGTTTACTCCGAAAGCGGCGACGATAAAAACTATCGCAACTTCCAGAATGAGGTTGCCAAACTGCAAAAGGTAAACGAGATCCCCAACCCCAACGTTGTAAAAATATTAAGCTTCGGCATTACCGAGAGCGGCTCATTTCCGTTCATCGAGATGGAATACATTGAGGGGCCCGATCTGAGCGAACTGCTGCAACCACCACATGAAAAGATCTTCACGCTAAAAGAACTGCTAAAAGTTGCCGACCAGCTGGCCTGTGCGCTGGCTCATTGCCACACTGTAGGCGTAAAACACGGCGACGTAAAAAGCAATAACGTAAAATATAATATCCACACAGGTAATTATGTACTGCTCGATTTCGGCCTGGCCATTATGAGCGAAGAGCAGCGTCGAAGCAGCATCCGCAATGCCGGAGCCGTGGAATTTATGGCACCTGAGCAGCAGGAGGGCAAAATGTTACTGCAAACCGATGTGTACAGCTACGGGGTGATTCTGTACGAATTACTTACCGGGCAAGTGCCATTCCCATTGGATGGGAATGGAGATACCGGTCGCAATACCGTAATGGTGCGCCATCTGGAAGCCCCCGTACCCGATGCGATGAAAACCCGCAAGGCCAACCTTCCGCAAAGCTGGGATGCTGATAAACAGGCATTAGAAATGCAGGTACCTGCCTGGTTGCTTAATCTGGTAGAAAAATGCCTGCAAAAGAACCCATACGACCGTTTTCCCGATGGTAACCAACTCCATAATGCTATAATAGGTGGCAGCCTGGCATCGGCAGATAACGGCTTAATGGGTGTTGGCCCGGCTACCTTATTAAACGAGAACGAAAAACTGCAAACCCAGCTGCAAGAACGCAGCGACCCAGAAAAAGTAGGCATCCTGAAAATGGACGGTGGTGTGGTACACATGCACAAAACCGTGTTTAGCGGCCTGTTATTTCTAATGGTGCTGTTTATGGGCTTGTTTGCTTATTCATCGCTTACCAAAAAATCGGGTGGTGAAGCATACAATCCTGTAGCCGCCGAAGCTAAGATGAAACCTTATAAATCGGCGCTTTTTATTAACTCTTATAATTTCGATAGCGTAAAAAGAGCGCGGCAATTGGCCCGTTTAAAGGCCGATTCCATTGCTAAAGCTAAAGCAGAAATTATAAGGCAGCAAGCAGCAGGCACAACGGAAATACCCCATGCGGGCGAAAAACCTAAAAAGAAGAGAAAGAAGTTTTTGGGATTATTTTAGCAGGGAAAGGGGTGGCGATTCCTTTCTTCCGCACCAAATGATAGTTTAACTGGTTCCGCCGCAGCTATATACCCGCAGCCCACGGGTACGTATTTTGTCCTTTGCCTGCAATAAGTAGATAAATTTTAATGTGCTGCCGCTATCGAAATTCCGCTGCTGATACAGCCCGCCGATACCGATTTGAAGCTTTTTGATACCGCCGCCATCCATTCAGCCGCCGCGGTAGATTTTATTTTAAATTAGGACAGTCCACCGCTATTACTTAACACTAAAAATTGCATACTTTTAAAACGTTATGCAAGTAAAAAACGACAAAAAGATCATCCGTGCCTGGGCCATGTTCGATTGGGCCAACTCGGCCTATAACCTAGTGATCACAACTACTATTTTCCCGGCTTACTATGTTGCTATCACCACTAACGACGATAATGGGAACCAGGTGCATTTTTTTGGTCATAACTTCATTAACACGGCGCTGCAAGATTATTCGCTGGCATTCGCTTATCTTATTATGGTGCTGCTGCTGCCTATCCTCAGCTCCATTGCCGACTATCGCGGCAATAAAAAGGTGTTTATGCAATTCTTTACCATATTGGGCTCGCTTGCCTGCTGCGGGCTTTTCTTTTTTGATGCCGAACATATCGAACGGGGAATCATTTGCTTCGCCTTAGCAGCTATTGGTTACAGCGGTGGTTTTGTGTTCTATAACTCCTACCTGCCGGAAATAGCGACACTCAACATGCAGGACAGGGTAAGCGCCAAGGGTTTTAACTATGGCTACGTGGGCAGCGTTTTGCTGCAGCTGATATGTTTTGTATTTGTACTGATGCCCGATAAATTTGGTTTAACAAAGGGGAGCGCGTCGCAATTATCTTTTTTGCTGGTAGGTATCTGGTGGATAGGTTTTGCTACCATACCTTTTAGGATATTACCAAAGGGCAGCCCCAACGCGCGTACGCACCAACACAACATTATTAAAGGTGGGTTTATAGAACTGGGTAAAGTTTGGGCAAAAATAAAACACATGCCTATGTTAAGGGGCTATTTGCCGGCATTCTTCTTTTATTCGATGGGGGTGCAAACCATTATGTTGGTGGCTACCGCCTTTGGGGCCAAAGAGTTAAAAATGGGTACATCGCAACTCATTTCCATCATTTTAATTATACAGATCATCGCCATAGTTGGCGCCACGGTTATGTCTCGCTTATCGGGCAAATATGGTAACGTCCGGATCTTAATACTGGTAGTATTTATTTGGATAGGGGTTTGCATCGCGGCTTATTTTACCACAACCGTTACCGAGTTTTATATGATCGCGGTAGTAGTTGGTGTGGTGATGGGAGGGATCCAATCGCTTTCGCGCTCCACCTATTCTAAATATTTGCCGCAGGACATTACCGATACGGCATCTTTTTTCAGCTTTTACGATGTTACTGAAAAACTATCTATCGTAGGAGGATTATTCAGCTTTGGCTTTATAGAAGAAATGACTGGCAGTATGCGTAACTCCACGCTGGTGTTGTGCGGCTTTTTTATAATAGGATTGCTATTCCTGTTTTTGTTGCTCAGAATCGAGAAGAAAGTTCTAAAAAATTCGGAATTTAGCGCGGTATAATTTTGTGCAGATGATTGTAGAGCTGTTTATTCCGTGTTTTGTAGACCAGTTATATCCCGATACCGCTTTTAATACGGTTAAGGTGCTCGAAAAAGCCGGATGCGTGGTAAACTATAACCCGGCGCAAACCTGTTGTGGTCAGCCTGCGTTTAACGCCGGTTTTTGGGATGATGCCAAAGCCGTAGGCAGCAAGTTCCTCAACGATTTCCCGGAAGACAGCGTTATTGTATCGCCATCGGCATCCTGTACGGGCATGGTGCGTAATTACTACAATGATCTTTTTACCAACACCACATCGCACAATAAGTGCCGCAACATCCAAAGTAACATATACGAACTGAGCGATTTTTTGGTGAACATACTACAGGTAGATTATTTTGGTGCCGAGTTGGAAGGCCGCGCCGTTTATCACGATAGCTGCGCCGGCCTGCGCGAATGCAAGATCAAAGAGGAGCCACGTAAACTGTTATCCAAAGTATTGGGGCTGGAGCTGGTTGACCTGAAAGACGGCGAAACCTGCTGTGGCTTTGGCGGTACTTTTGCCGTTAAGTTTGATGCCATTTCTACCGCTATGGCACAGCAAAAGGTTTATAACGCCATTGATGCCAAGGCCGACTACATTATTTCTACCGATGCCTCCTGCCTGCTGCACATGCAAGGGTATATCAATAAAAACAACCTGCCCATCAAAACCATTCACATTGCCGATGTGCTTGCGCACGGCTGGGGAAATGTGTAACCGGGATTTATACGATTTAATGGATTTTATCTTTATAGTCGTTCAGTCTCTATAACTCGTAAGTAACACTTTTCTCCGGTATGATCACTTTATAACCTTCGGGTTCCAGGGCATCTGCTAATGCCTGCATACTCACGGTCTCGCCATGTACCAGGAACACGCCCTTAATCTTGTTTACATCTTGCTGCTTAATATTGTTCAACAGGTCCTCATGGTCGCCGTGAGCGCTTAATACATCCGTTTTCTGGATGGTGGCATACACGGACAGGTCGCGGTCTTTAATGTGAACGATAGGATCGCCACGCAGTAATCGGTAACCTAAAGTACCTTTGGCGCAATACCCGATGAACAGGATAGTACAGTAGTAATTTTGGATATTATAAAAAAGGTGATCCTGTATACGGCCGCCCTCCAGCATCCCTGCCGAAGAAATAATGATACAAGGTTCGTAGTAGTTAGAAACCTGTCGGCTATCTTTCAGGGTTTCTACATAGGTAAGGTTATCAAATTCAAATTCGTCGCCCTGCTTATTGTAAAACTCCTGCGCCTCGGGGTTTACCAGGCTATGATGCTTGCGGAAAATGTCGGTAGCACGTGTGGCCATCGGGCTATCTACAAAAATGGCAACCGGCGGCAGCAAACCCGTGCTAAAGATCTTGTTAAGCGCAAACACCAGCGACTGTGTACGCCCGATACTGAATGCCGGGATAATTAACCGGCCCTGTTCTTTAATACAAACCTTATCTATAGTTTCAACCAAGGTTTCTTCTACAGATTTGCCCTTGGTATGCATCCGGCCACCGTAGGTAGCTTCACTTACTATATAATCTACAGGAGGCAGAGGCTCCGGATCGTTCAATACCGGGTAATTTTTACGGCCAATATCGCCGGTGAAAGCAATTGATTTCTCGACGCCGTCTTCCATCACCTTAAATACAGCTGCGGCAGCGCCCAGTAAATGGCCCGCCTGGATAAAGGTGAGTTCGATATCGCCATTGATGCAGAACGGGCGATTGAAACCAATAGTTACAAAGCGTTCCACCGTATCCATTACATGTTTTTGCAGGTACAATGGTTGCGGCCCGCTGCCACTGCTATGCTTGTGGCGTTTGCGATTTCGCCTGCCTTTATCTGCTTTACTTAAAAAAATATTTACCGAATCGATAAGCAGGAGTTCGGTAAGATCGGCAGTAGGGGGTGTGCAAAGTATCTGTCCTTTAAAACCCATGCGGACAAGCGTAGGTAAATTGCCCGAGTGGTCGATATGCGCGTGAGTAAGCACCACCACATCAATTTGCTCCGGGTCGAAGCCGAAATCTTCGTTCACCTGCAAATTATGGTCCTTTTCGTAATCAAGCCCGCAATCAATCAGTATTTTATATTGGCCAACCTGTAGCAAATGCATACTACCGGTTACCTGCCGGGCCGCCCCGTGTATAGTTAGTTTCATTTTTTTAGTTCATTGGTTCATTAGTTCAGTTGTTCAGTTGTTCATTGGTGCATAGTTTGTTACTGTGTCGCCAATAATTTATGTGGACTAAGAACTCGTTTGTTAATTGCAAAATAGGTAATTGTTCGTGTGTTCTTGCAGATTGCAAGTTCATCAGCTTTGCACCAATGAACAAAACCTACTGCACATCATATTGCAATTGGCTCAAATACCGGTACAGACCCTGCTCGTTTGCTACCAGTTCCTGGTGGGTGCCGTTCTCAATAATATTGCCTTTTTCCAGTACGATAATTTTATCCGCCTCGCGGATGGTGGATAAGCGGTGGGCGATGATGATGGAGGTACGCCCTTTCATCAGTTCCTCCAAAGCTTCCTGCACCAAGCGCTCCGATTCGGAGTCTAACGACGAGGTTGCCTCATCGAGGATCAATATAGCAGGATTTTTTAACAATGCACGTGCAATTGCGATCCGCTGGCGTTGCCCGCCAGAAAGTTTTACACCACGTTCGCCCACAACGGTTTCATAAGCCTCGGGGAATGAGGTGATAAACTGGTCGGCATTGGCGCGTTTAGCGGCTTGAATTATTTCTTCTTTTGTGGCGTTTAACTTACCGTAGGCAATATTTTCCATAATAGTACCGCCAAACAGCAATACATCCTGCGGAACAATGGCCACCTGATTACGAATGTCCGTCAGGGCAAATTCGTCCGCAGGCCTGCCGTCGAATAAAATAGTGCCGCTTTGCGGATGGTAAAATTGTAGTATCAAAGCGGCTGTGGTAGATTTACCGGAACCACTCGGCCCAACTATAGCCACACGCTGCCCGGCTTTAGCATCGAACGATATGCCGTTTAAAACGGTGAGTTCGGAACGGGAGGGGTAGGCGAAGTGAACGTCGGAAAAGGATAGATTACCATGTATCGTTTGCTTTATTTCATTCTCGCTGGCGTTGATGGAAACATCCTCGCCGGTTTCGCCTAATATCTCCAGCACACGCTCTGATGCGCCCACCGCTTTTTGCAAATTGGCATACAGATCTGGCAGACTGCCCATAGCCGCGCTAATGAAAGCGGCATAAACAATAAAGTTTGTCAATTGCCCGAATGTTAAGCCTTTATCATGGATAGATACCAGGTAAGACCCATACCATATTTCGCTGAACACAGTACCGAAGAGGCAAAAAACAATAAACGCCCCGAACATGCCACGGTACTTAGCGCCTTTTACGGCGATAGTAACCACACGCTGTAGAGTTTTATCATACCGACCGGCCTCAAAGGCTTCGTTTACGAAGGCTTTTACATTGGCAATGCCTTGCAGTGTTTCTTCCACAATAGTGTTCGATTCTGCCAACTGATCTTGTGCCTCGCGGGAGATCCCCCTAATAAATTTACCAAATACAATAGCGATTACGATGAGCACAGGCAATATCACTAACAAGGCGATAGTAAGCTTCCAGGAGATAATGACCAATAAAGTGATACCACCAACCAGGATAATCACCTGCCTTATGATTTCGGCAAAGGTGGTTGTGAGTACTTCCTGTATCTGCGAAAGATCGGCAGAGATGCGGCTATTCAATTCGCCAACCCTGCGGTTAGCAAAAAAGTTCATGGGGAGGGTGATGAGTTTAAAATAGGTATCGCGGCGGATAGCCGCCAACGATCTCTCGGCGACCTGCACAAACCAGGTAATGCGGAAGTAGGATACAAAGCCCTGTAAAAAAAGCACCACAATAGCCACTTCGCCTATTTTTTTAAGGTCGGCAGGTATAAAGCCAAAACGTTTTACACCTTGCGAAGCATCAATTAGCGCACCAAAAAAACCGGGGAAGGCCAGCCCAACCAAACTGGAAATAACCAGGAACGTCAACCCGCCCGCAAACTTTATCCTGTATGGTTTAATGTAGCTTAACAGCTTACCCACATTGCGCAGGCTTTGCGTATTTATTTTCGCCTTGGGTAACTCAGCTTCTGCCTTGCTGCTACTATTCAATCGTCCTCGTGCCATGGATCAGTTTATGATTATCAACCTGCAAAACTAAGGGTTTATAGTTCCATTTATACTATGGGGATAAAAATTGACGCAGGGGTGAGGAGTAGGAAGCCGCTTGTGCTTAGTTTTTATAAAAGTGCGCAGCAGCTTCTTCAAACGTTCGGCCTTTCGCGTCGAAAAGCAGTGTATGATTTGTGAGGAAAGGAGGATGGGCTAAATTCCAAATGCTATCTTCTGTTATACCCGTAAAAACCGTTGACACCATTTCGGTAAACTTAGGCCAACCGGGCATAGATTCATCTAAGATTAACGATTTCCCACTTTTAAAGAACATATCAATGCAAATCTCGTCGGTAGTAATTAAATCTCTTTTATAACCAAATATGGCATCTACGTCCTCCCATCGATAAATAATAGCATCTGGAACTTCCGTTAAATAAAAGCCATCGTCCGTGTAACTAAAAAATTCGGATTTATTTGACATTATTTTTTTGCTAAGTTCCGAACCGGGTGTTATAAAAATGTTCTTTGGGTTTAATAGCTGAATCAATAACACCACTCCACCAAACCCAAAGAATATAATTGTTATTAGAAGGCCGGGCCAATTTTTGGATTGAGAACCCCAAATTCCTATCAAAACAAAAACGAAGCAAACAACTACGGCTAAGATTTGCCTGATTTTGCTTTTCCAAACAATTTTCTTTCCGTCATAAGTTTGATTGTACATTTCTGACGACTCTCGCTACTGAAAATCTATAATCACACTATCCCCCACGTTCAATCCTAACAAACCGCTGGCGTTACCTTTATTAATCGCTATCTCCAGGTGGTCACTGATGCCGAAGAGGCAGAGTTTTTCGCCCTCTGGCACTTCATTGTAATGCCAGCTAAGGTGGGTGATGGTTTCGTTACGCTTAAAGGAAAGCACAAAGCGACGGCCCTGCTGCACGCGGTTAAAAAACTCCTTAGTAACGTTAGTGATCACATTCTGGAAGGAATCGATATAGATCACCGCGCCGCGGATCAGATTATTGTCGATAACAGGGTGCAGGTTCGTTTTGTTTTCCACATTGGTAACCGGCAAACCTATTTTGGCCAGTGTACCGCCATTGGCTAAATGGCAGGCGGCTTTCACAAAAATATCCGCCAGCGGGAAGTGCAGGAATTTAAGGTCCTGCATAATGTTTATCTCCACAATTTCCTCTGGCTCAGCGTCAAACATCAGCGAGAAGATGCCATTATCGGCACCTACAAAAAAATGGTTCTTATAGCGTACGGCAAGGTAGCGGGTTGCATTGTTGTAAACGGTATCTATACCTATCAGATGCACCGTATTATCGGGGAAGTAGTAGAAACTATTCTTTAATATAAAGGCAGCCTGCTGCACGTTAAAAGCGGCAACATTGTTAGTAATATCTATAATATTTACTGTTGGCAGTAACTTTAAAATACTACCTTTAAGGGCAGCCTGATAAATATCTTTATCGCCCAGGTCAGTAGTTAAAGTTATAATTGCCATTAATTTTATAATATTTATTACTAATCTTGTGTGAGCATTTAAAGGTGCAAATATTAAATTTTTAATTCATAAAAATCTGCAACTGCAAAAATCAATTAATATTGAACGAGCTAAAACTATCAATTGACCAAGTAAACCCCGCCGTTTTATGGGGTCCGAATAATGATCATTTCGAGATCATTAAGAAGCAATATCCTAAGCTTAAAATAGTTGCGCGTGGCAGTGAAGTAAAGGTACTGGGCGACGAACAGGAGTTAACCACCTTTCAGGAAAAGTTTGATCGTTTGGTGCAGCATTTAGAAAAATACGAAAGCCTTACCGCAAACGACGTGGAGCGCATCTTAGGCACCAAGCCTAAGCCGGCATCATCTACCGGTGAACCAGCCGCGGCAGATAAGTTTGCCAGTGGCGAGGTATTGGTTTTTGGGCCTAACGGTATAATGGTACGCGCACGTACTACCAACCAGCACCGTATGGTAGATGGCATTGGCAAAAACGACATCCTGTTTGCCATTGGCCCCGCGGGTACCGGCAAAACCTATACCGCTGTTGCACTGGCGGTAAGAGCACTCAAAAACAAAGAAATTAAACGTATTATCCTTACCCGTCCGGCGGTTGAAGCCGGGGAGAACCTGGGCTTTTTACCGGGCGACCTGAAGGAAAAGATAGACCCGTACCTGCGCCCGCTTTACGATGCGCTGGACGATATGATCCCCGCCGAAAAGCTGAAACTTTACCTGGAGAACCGCACCATAGAAATTGCCCCACTGGCATTTATGCGCGGCCGTACGCTGGACAATTGCTTTGTAATTTTGGATGAGGCGCAAAACGCTACCGATATGCAATTAAAGATGTTCCTGACCCGTATGGGCCCATCGGCAAAATTCATTGTAACCGGCGACGTGACCCAGATAGATCTGCCCAAAAAGCAACAATCGGGCCTGTACACCGCACTACGCATCTTAACCGACATCAAAGGTATCGACATAGTTTACCTGAGTGGAGAAGACGTGGTTAGGCACAAACTGGTACGCCGAATTTTGGAGGCTTACGGAGATATACAATAATAGTATCGAGTATTTAGTATCAAGTATCAAGACAGAATTGAATGCCTGATACTTTATAACAAGTGCTACATAGAATTCGGTAATTGGTGTTAAGAAGTTTGTATCAAGATTTGGAAATCAGATATAGGTACTAACTACTTGATACTTGCTACTAACTACTACAACATGGACGCAATAAAAGAAACACATTTCAATTTCCCATCACAATCGGCCTACTATAAAGGCAAAGTGCGCGATGTATATACCATTGCCGATAAATACCTGGCTATGGTGGTTACCGACAGGATCTCCGCATTTGATGTGGTATTGCCGGAGCCAATTCCGTTTAAAGGGCAGGTGCTGAACCAAATTGCCGCCAAATTTTTAACCGTTACTGCAGATATTGTACCCAACTGGGTGCTTAGCGTTCCCGACCCAAGTGTTACCATTGGCCGCATTTGCGAGCCCTTTAAGGTAGAAATGGTGATCCGGGGTTATTTAGCCGGCCATGCCGCCCGCGAATATGCCATAGGCAAACGCCAGGTTTGCGGTGTAAGCTTACCAGACGGATTAAAAGAGAACGACATACTACCCGAACCTATCATCACCCCAACTACCAAAGCATCGGTAGGGCATGATGAGGATATCTCGCGGGAGGATATTTTGGCCAAAGGCATTGTTAGCGAAGCTGATTACGTACAGTTAGAAAGCTACACCCGCCAGCTTTTTGCCCGCGGTACCGAGATAGCAGCAGGGCAGGGGCTGATACTGGTTGATACCAAGTACGAGTTTGGTAAAGTGGGCGATACCATTTACCTGATAGACGAGATCCACACGCCCGATTCGTCACGTTACTTCTATAGCGACGGTTATGCCGAGCGCCAGGAAAATGATGAGCCTCAAAAACAGCTTTCCAAAGAATTTGTTCGGAAATGGCTGATAGAGAACGGTTTCCAGGGAAAAGATGGCCAAACAGTGCCTGAAATGACCAGGGAGATAGTTCTGTCCATATCTGAAAGATATATAGAACTATACCAGCAAATTACCGGCGAAGCTTTTGTAAAACCCGGTGATGAAGATGTTTTACAACGGGTAGAGCGCAACATTAATACCGCCCTGGCCGAACTGTAATTTTTTTAATTAAACATAAAATAAGTTATATCTTAGCTTTTTAATACTTTAAAAATGAAATATACGGTTGATAAGCACGAGAAATACATCCTTATTAAGCTTAACGAATCAAAATTAAACTCGCTGATAACCCCTCAGCTAAAATCAGAGCTTATTCTGATCAATACCGAAGGGCAAAGGAACATCGTTCTCGATCTTTCGCAGGTAAAGTTTGCCGATTCGTCTGGCTTAAGCAGCTTATTGGTTGGTCATCGCCTTTGTAAAAATGCAGGTGGGGCGTTTATTTTAGCCGGGCTTAATGATGCTGTTGCCCGTTTGGTTACCATTTCGCAGTTAGATAATGTATTATCCATTGTTCCCTCTTCCGAAGAGGCTATCGACCTTATTTTTATGGAAGAGATAGAAAAAGAACTCAGAAGAGAAGTAAGATAATTTTTGGGGCACCCGGTATGAAATTCGAAGTAACTATACTGGGCAGCAGTTCCGCTACACCCATTTTTAACCGCAACCCAACAGCACAGGTACTCAACATTAACGAGAAGTTGTACCTGGTTGATTGCGCCGAAGGAACGCAGCAGCAAATGCTGCGTTTTGACGTTAGGGCCAGCCGTATAGACTACATCTTCATCAGCCACCTGCATGGCGACCATTACCTCGGCCTGGTAGGTTTATTATCATCCCTGCATCTTAACGGACGCAAAAAAGCACTCAAGGTATTCTGCCCTGCGCCTTTAAAAGAGATCATCGATCTACAACTAAAATATTCTGAAACAACGCTGCATTATCCTGTAGAATTTGTTTTTACTTCGGATGAAAAACGGGAGGTGATACTGGATAACCAGGATATTATTGTAGAAACCATCCCGCTGGATCACCGCATCCCGACCACCGGCTTTTTATTTAAGCAGAAAAAACGCCTGCGTAAGCTGATCAAAGAAAAACTGGAGGAACTGGAGATACCGGTACCTTACTACACTGCCTTAAAAAAAGGGCGCGACTACGAGGCACCTGATGGTACCATCTATAAAAACGATACACTTACTATTGATTCTGACGAACCAAAAACTTACGCTTACTGCTCTGATACGCTGTATACCGAAAAGTATTTTGAGCAAATAAATTCGGCCACGTTATTATACCACGAATCTACTTTTTTGAACGATATGCTGGATAGGGCTTTAATAACCCATCATACAACGGCATTGCAGGCGGGTGAAGTGGCTTTAAAAACAAATGCTGCTAAATTGATCATCGGGCATTTTTCTGCACGTTATAAAACCTTAAATGAGTTACTGGATGAGGCCCGAAGCGTGTTCCCAAATACGGAACTTGCTGTAGAGGGAAAAACGTTTGTAATATCGGAATAATCAATTTGCTTTAAACGGCTGATAAATTATAGACACAGCCCTATCATAAATTGTTGCTTCCTGAACGCTAACCTCGAAACTATCGGAAACGCATTCGAAAACACTTTCTTTAAAAGGTATAATGTAGTGATGTTTTGTATTATAGGCCGCAGGGTTATAATAGGGATGGAACCTCCCCATCTTGCCTAATTTTTCTACAAGGTCAGAATTCAGCAATTCACAAAAGTCAAACTGACCTAAACCAAGATCGTAGTATGGATGCCCATCTAAAGCTTCACCATTAGGTGGGCCAAAAGAATGATAGAATACACTGATAAATTTCAGGCCTATTATTCTTTCCTCTTCTGTAGCGTTTTCGCTGCCATAAAATATCAGTCGTAAATTATTATCATCGCTAATAATAACGGGGCAGGGAGCACCACCGTCTACACGGAATGTTTTTTTTATGGCTACTAATTCCATCTTAACACGGAGCTGAAGACGCTATATGAAAACTTAATTCCCCTTCTTACCAAATACCGAGAAGTTCACGTAACGGCTTGGGTGGGCCTTAATATCGATGAACAAATTATCCAGGTTCTTCGAAGCTGAATTCAGGTTATCATACATTTTGGTATCATTCATCAATAACCCTAAAGAACCATCTGTACTGTTAACTTTTGCCATAGTTGCCTGTAACGAAGACACCGCTTTGTTGGCATTATCTAAAGTTTCTTTAATATTAGAATTAGCCAGATCGCCGCTAAATTTTTGAAAGTTTCCGGCAATGCCATCCAACCTTGCTGTGCTCACTTTAAGGTTGCCCGATGTAGCTTCCGCGTTAGCCATTATCTGGTTGATATGCCCGCTTTGTGCGCCTACCAATGCATCCAATTTTTTGGTGGTACTTTCCAATGTTTCCAGCGAGTTGGCAATGCTGGCAAAGCTCCGGTCTACATTTTTCTGAAAATTCGGGTTCAATATCCTGTTGATAGCACCCATTGCAGAATCTACCTTATTTATCAAAACTTCGGCTTTACGTTGGATAGGCTGCAGGCTTTCGGCCAAACTGCCCTGAATATCGGCACTCAGGGTATCTCCGTCCACGGCCAGGCTGTCACTTTTACCTAACTCAAAAACAATGGCTTTGCCGCCAAGTAAGTCGGTACTTTCCAATTTAGCCAGCGTGTTAACGGGTACATCATATTTGCTGTTTATTTTAAATTCAACAGTGGTGCGCCCGTCACTATGAAGCTGCATCTTAGATACCCGCCCTATCTGGAACCCGTTAACCAGCACTGGTTTGGATACGGTTAGCCCCTCAACGCTGCGATAAATGGCGTAAAATTTATTGGAACCCGAAAAAACATCGTTCCCCTTTAAAAAACTGTAAGCAAGTATAAGTATAGTGATAGAGACGGCGGTTAGTGCCCCAATTTTGGTTTCGTTTGATATTTTCAAGGTGGGTATATGTTTATTTAATTGTAGTTACTCCTTCAATTTGATTTTTGTAGCTCTTTATGGCCCGCACTATAGAATCAACAATTTCATTTTGCCCATCTGCGGAGTTTAAGTATTCCTCTTCATCGGGGTTATTAATGTAACCTGTTTCTACCAGTACCGATGGCATCGCGCTGTGGCAAAGTACGTAAATACCCTGTTCGCGCAATCCTTCGCTACGGCGTCCATCATTCCCAACAAGTTCATCGTTAATAAAGTTTGCGATATTCACGCTTTGTTTACGAAATTTTCGCTTGTACTCGTTTGTCAGGATAATAACCGTAGGGTCGTTCGGGTCAAGCGCGTCGCCGTTCAGGTCAGAATCGTCCTCCACCTGGTTGTTTTTAATGGCATTTTCTTCCTCGCGCGAGCGGTGCAAACCATAAATAAGCATCAGCACACCTTTACCCGAGCGATCTGGCACTCTAACAGAGCGGTAAACAGGTTTACGCTTCTTAGTGCCCACCCGTTCGCGTACAACCCTGTCTGACAGCGAATTGCAATGGATAGATATAAACAGGTTACCTTTTGCCTGGTTGGCTATTTCTGCCCTGTTCTCAAAGGACACATCATCGGCCGTGGTACGGGTTAAAACCGCCTTTACACCATTAACATCTTTTTCAATTGCTTTTTGCAATTTTAGTGCGATGGCAAGCGTTACATTCCTTTCCGAAGAAAAAGATCCATCTGCACCGCGCGAATAATGCCCCTGAGGCGAACCCTCTGCTTTTACACCGTGCCCTGCATCTATAACAACAGTTTTAAGTTTAAAACTATTTACTATGGTATCTTTTTTTGTGGATGCTTCAACCTTAAATGAAAACAACAATAAGCATATAAATAATGCCGCCGAACCCGAAATCAACTTTTTCAACCTGTTCAATATTTTATTTTTCATTATGTTTGAACGCTGTTAACTGTACCTGCAAAAATACTATTCATAATCAATTTTGAAATTAGTTAGCCTTTTTTTTCTGTTTGCAATTATCTTAATAGCAAGTGTGGCGGCGTCTGCAAATAGCGCGCATGGCAAAACTTCTGCTAAAGATACCATTATAAAACTTGATTCTGTACGAGACCGTAAGCTACTTAAGCTAAAAAAGCCGGTGAAGGGTGCAAAAAACAGCAATGGCGCGGGTTATTCTACCGCTAAACAAGATACCACGCCGAAAGGTTCGGGCTTAAAATCTATCATCAAGGCTACCGCCGAAGATTCCTCTTATACAGATAGGGTGAACAAACTATCGTACCTGTTTGGTAATGCAAAAGTTGTTTACGAAGATTTTGAATTGAACGCAGAATACATCCGCATCGACGAAAAAAACCATTTGATATTCGCCCGCGGCATCCTCGATCCAAAAAAACGATACGGCCCCGGCAGGCCCATTTCCAAATCTAAGGATGAGAAGCCGGTGAAGTCCGATTCGTTGATGTTTAACTATGATACCAAAAAAGGTAAGATATGGAACCCGGCAACCGAGCAGGATGGTAACTACATATCGGGCGGTTTAGCAAAAGTATTGCCGCACGATGAGGTAGCCTACCGCAATGTGATCTTTAGTACGTGTGCGCTTCCCTTCCCCGATACGCATTTTGGAATTGTAATTACAAAAGGTATAGGGCAAAAGAACCGCATTATATCGGGCCCGGCCTACCTCGAAGTGGAGGGTGTACCGTTGCCTTTCGCTATCCCGTTCGGGTTCTTTCCAAAACCAAACACACGTACATCGGGTGTTATTTTGCCAACTTTTGGCGAAGACCAGCGCCTGGGCTTTTATCTGCGCAACCTGGGTTATTACGTGGGTATCAATGATAATATTGATGTAACGTTCATGACATCGCTATACTCTAAGGGCTCTTACGAAATTAGCGCCAACTCACGTTATTTAAAAAGGTACAAATACGGCGGTAACCTAACACTAAGCTACGGCTCGCACAATTACGGGCTCGTAGGCGACCCTGCACGCAAGGATTTTAACATTACGTGGTCACACTCGCAGGATCCTAACGCGCACCCGGGTACAACTTTCAGCGCATCGGTAAACGCCGGTACATCAAGCTACTATCAAAACAGCCCGGGGCAGAATAATTACAACCTGGAGGCCCTTACACAAAACAACCTCCGCTCGAGTATCAACTACGGCAAAACCTGGCCTGGTACGCCTTTCAACTTAAACGTAAGTTTGGGCCACTCACAGGATCTTACCAAAAAAACGGTAACGCTGGAGCTCCCTACATTTAGCTTTAACATGGCTACCATTAGTCCTTTTGACCCCAAGGACCGTATTGGCGAACAGAAATGGTACCAAAAAATAAACATAGGCTATAGCCTTGTTGGTACCAACAAAATAAACAGCGTACCCGAATCTGAATTATTTACAAAGAATACGCTGAGCAAAAGGTTGCAAAACGGTTTTCAACATACTATCCCGGTGTCGCTCAACATAAACGCTTTTAAATATTTTCAGTTTAGCACGGGTGGCAACTATGTAGAGCGGTGGTATTTCCAAAGCATCCGCAAAAGTTTCGACAGAGGAAGTATAAGCGGTTCGCTTACCCCAATTACCGATACCATACCTGGCTTTGCCCGAGCTGGCGAATACAGTTTAAACGCCGGCGTATCAACCAAAATTTACAGCACCATACAGTTTAAAAAAAGCACCTTAACGGCAATTCGTACTACTACAACGCCGCAGATAAGCTTTAGCTACCGCCCAGATTTTGGCGACCCAAGCTACGGCTATTACCGTACGGCTGTAAGTACCGCAAGCGTGCCTTATCCGTACACTTCCCAACGGTATTCCATATTCGAGCAATCGGTATACGGCGGGCCGTCTTCCGGCAAGCAGGCAGGTATCGGCTTCTCGCTGGATAACACCATCGAAGCCAAGCTAAAACCAAAGAGCACTGATACATCAGGAATAGCCAGGAAAGTACCTATATTACAGGGGCTTTCGCTATCTACTTTTTACAACTTCGCGGCCGATTCGCTTAAATTATCAAACATTAGCGTATCCGGGCATACGTCCGTATTAAACCAAAAGGTAAACATCAACTTTAGCGGCACATTTGATCCATACTCCACGCTCATACGCGATTCCATTACCAACGGCAACGTGCAAAATTATATCCGCCGTATAAACAGGCTAAGCATACGCGATGGTAAATTTCCATTGCTGCAGAACTTTAACCTATCTATGAGCGCGAGTTTAAACCCTTCAACCTTCCGGCCAAAGCAGCAGCAAAATGCCAATGGTACGCTGGCCGCCATGAACCCCGATCAGGTACAACGCCTGGCACTCATCAACAGCGACCCAAGTGCTTACGTTGATTTTAACGTGCCCTGGAATTTATCCATAAACTATAGCTTCAACTATCAAAATAATATAATCAACAGCAACGTAAGCAACACAGTAATGCTTAGCGGCGATGTAAGTATTACACAAAAGTGGAAGGTACAATACAACACCACGTATGATGTGCGTGCAGGAAAACTAAGCAGCGCTACATCATTCGCTATTTACCGCGATTTGCACTGTTGGGATCTTTCTATACAATGGTTGCCGTTTGGGTACTATAAATCGTATAATGTTACCCTAAAAGTAAAGGCGTCTATTTTACAGGATCTGAAACTGAGCAAGCGTAACGATTATACCAACAACCAATCATTTCAATAAAATGCTGGCAGAAATTATAACCATTGGTGATGAGATACTGATAGGGCAGATAGTGGACACCAACTCTGCGTGGATGGCCGAAAAGTTAAATCATGCCGGGATCCGCGTAAAGCAGATCTCTTCGGTATCGGATAATCGCGAGCATATCCTCGCGGCCCTTGCCGAAGCCGCCACCCGTGCCGATATTATTTTGATAACCGGCGGGCTTGGGCCTACCAAGGACGATATCACCAAGAAAACACTGGCCGATTATTTTAACGTGGGCATGGTTTTAAACGATGCCGCGCTGGAAAATGTAACCAGAATATTTGAAAAGTACAACCGCCCGTTATTGGAGGTGAACCGCAAACAAGCCGAAGTACCTTCCAATTGCGATGTTATTTTAAATAAAAACGGCACCGCGCCGGGGATGTGGTTCAATAGCGATGGTAAGATCTATGTATCGATGCCGGGGGTGCCCTTTGAGATGAAATACATGGTAGAGGAGGAGGTGATACCTAAACTGAAAGCCAAACTGAAACTACCGGTTATTATCCATAAAACACTACTTACGGTAGGGGAGGGAGAATCATTCCTGGCCGAAAAAATAGCAGATATAGAAGATTCCCTTCCGCCAAATATAAAGCTTGCCTATCTGCCAAAACTTGGCCAGGTACGCTTACGCCTGAGTGCCGATGGTGATGATGCAGCCTTATTACAACAGGCTGTAGACTTGTATGCGACCAAACTTGTAGAACGTGTAGGCCAGTCCGTAGTGGCCGAAGAGGATATTCCGCTGGAAAAAGTGGTGCTGAATTTAATGGCCGGGCAAGGGCTTACTTTATCTGTTGCCGAAAGCTGTACAGGGGGGTATATCTCTCATTTAATAACCCAGCATGCGGGATCGTCGCAGGTGTTTTTGGGTGGTGTAGTATCCTATTCTAACCAATTAAAGCAAAGTATTTTAGGGGTAAAAACTGACACATTGAACGATAACGGCGCGGTGAGTGAGCAAACCGTGAGAGAGATGGTGGAGGGTGCTTTGCGCAATTTTAGTTCGGATTATGCGGTTGCCGTAACAGGGATTGCCGGCCCTGATGGTGGTATCCCGGAAAAACCGGTAGGCACCGTATGGATTGCGGTGGCAAATGCAAATAAAACTGTTATAAAGAAATTCACATTTGGTAACAAACGGCTGCAAAACATCGAAAGGAGTGCCGTATGGGTATTTTTTATGTTAATTACTTTACTTAAAGAATACAAAAAGTAAACGCCAAAAACTATAATTTTGACCAAACCAACAATACTTGTGTATGGCCAAATACCAATTGTTACTGCCGAAGATGGGGGAAAGTGTTGCGGAGGCAACTGTGATTAAGTGGACCAAAAGTCTGGGCGATCGCATCGAGATTGACGAGGCAGTGATGGAAATTGCAACCGACAAGGTGGATTCTGAAGTCCCCTCACCGGTAGCTGGTAAACTTATAGAACAACTTTACAAAGAAGACGACGTAGTACAGGTAGGTACTGTTATCGCGGTTATAGAAACCGAAGCAGATAAAGCAGAAGCACCCGTGCCAACTCCGACACCCGTAACCGAAACAGTTCCACAACCTGTTGCTTACACCGCACCTGTTGCATCACCCGCTCCGCAATATGTTGCGCCGGTACCGCCGGTAGTAGCGGCTCCTGTGCAGGATATCCCTGGCATAAATCAGTTAGAACAAAGGCCGAGCCCAACAATCAGCAACGTTAAATTCGATAACCGTTTTTATTCGCCTCTGGTTAAAAGCATAGCTATACAGGAAGGTATTGGCAATGATGAACTGGATCATATACCAGGCACCGGCGCGGAGGGCCGCTTAACCAAAGACGATCTTTTAGATTACATACAGCACAGACCGGCTAAAGCTGCGGCAGCTCCTGTTCCGGCAGCAGTGTCGACAAAACCTGTTGCTGAACCCGTAAGTCATTCAGAACCAGTTATTACTTATACCGCGGCCATACCACCGCCTTATACTCCGCCGCCTGCACCTGTTGAACAACCTTCATCGGCAACGGCCGAGGAACCGGTAACAGGGCCTACAGCCGCTCCAGCGGAAGCGCCAAAAGCTTCCTTTGAAGCACCAAAAGCTGCTCCAAAACCAGCAGCATCAGTATCTGGTGGAGATGAAATTATAGAAATGGACCGTATGCGCAGGCTGATAGCCGACCACATGGTGTACAGCAAGCATACTTCGCCGCACGTAACCTCTTTTGTTGAGGCTGATGTTACCGAACTGGTAAACTGGCGCGAAAAAATAAAAGGACCGTTTGAAAAACGCGAAGGGCAGAAGTTAACCTTCACCCCCATATTCATCGAGGCGGTTATTAAGGCCATCATCGCGTTGCCGATGATCAACGTATCCGTTGTTGGTACGCAGATCATTAAGAAGAAAAATATCAACATTAGCATGGCAACCGCCCTGCCAAATGGTAACCTGATAGTCCCGGTTATTAAAAAGGCCGATGAATTAAGCCTGCTGGGCATAACCAAAGCCGTAAACGACCTGGCACACCGCGCCCGCATAGGTAAGTTGCTGCCCGATGATGTGAAGGATGGTACGTTCACCATTACCAACGTAGGTTCGTTTGGGAACGTGATGGGCACACCAATCATTAACCAGCCACAAGTGGCCATTTTAGCAGTGGGCGCTATTAAGAAAAAACCTGCCGTAGTAGAAACACCACAGGGTGATGCAATAGCCATCAGGCACATGATGTTCCTTTCCTTATCTTATGATCATAGGGTAGTGGATGGTGCATTAGGCGGCACGTTTGTGCGCAAGGTAGCCGACTACCTCGAAAACTGGGATATAAGCCGAAATATATAGTTAATTAAATGTGAATTTTACAAAAAACAAAAGGCCCGTAAAGGGCCTTCCGTTTTTTGTGCCTGAAGAATCTACTAAAAAACTTCGGCGGCATGTATTTTTGCCGGGGCTAAACTGACCCCCGTTAGCTGATCGGCAAATGCTACGAATGCCTTGTTATCAGATATACGCTGTTGATTGTCTATCAGTTTTTGTAAGTTAATTTTTCCGATAACGAATTTGTAACTACCTGAATAATAGCGCTCTTTTATATACTCAAACCCAAGGGCTTCTACCAGTGCTTCGTCCTCGTAGCGCAGATAGATATTTATCTCTACGTCGTTTGTAAAGTGCAGGTCTTTAATTGCTTTCGCCTTTTTATATTCATACCCATAATCGTAACGAAGAGCGGCGATATCAGATAATACAGCCGAACCTGTAGGGTGGCCGCCAGCGCCTTTTCCAAAGAAAAATTGCTGATCAGCAAAGGCTGCTTGCACCGTTACACCATTGTATTCGTACTCTACATTATATAAAAATTCGCTTTCGGTCACAAATTTAGGCAGTACAAACATTGCTACGTTACGGGCATCCAACTCTTTGGCAACGGGTACCAGTTTTATCTTCAGGTTCTTTTCACGGGCGTATTGCAGGTCGTTGGCGCTCAGGTTTTGAATACCAATGTTGAGTACTTTCTCTGGCTCCACAATAACGCCGTAGGCATGTGCCGCAGCTATAATAAGCTTGAATTTGGCATCGTAACCTCCAACATCCATAATGGGGTCGGTTTCGGCAAAGCCCAGATCCTGCGCCTGTTTAAGGGCACTGTCGTAATCCATATTCTCTAAGAAACCCTTAGATAGAATATAGTTGGATGATCCATTGAAGATGCCGCTGATAGAGTGCAGCAATTCGTTATCATAATACTCCTCCAGGTTGCGGATGATAGGGATACTCCCGCAAACAGCACCTTCGTATAATAGCGAAGTACCGTGTTTCTCCTGAAGTTCAATCAGTTCCTTCAAATAAATAGCGATCATTTTCTTACTGGCCGATACCACGTTTTTGCCAGACGACAGCGCACGCGATACTATTTCAAAAGCAGCTTCGGTATCGTTTATCAGTTCAACAACAGTATTTATCTCGGAGTTATTTAGTATCTCATCCCGGTCGGTAGTGAACAGCTCCTGCGGCAATGTGCGCAGTTTGCCAGGGTTTTTGATGGCTATTTTCTTTATTTCGAGGTTGAGGTTTTTGGTACGGATAATATCGTATAGTCCCTGGCCCACCACTCCAAAACCGAAGAGGCCAATGTTAAGTTTCTTACTCATTAAGCAGTTTTTTGCAATTCTATAATTTTTCCTTTTACATCAGTTTTAAAAAACGATGTGATGATATTGGTGAGGTCTTGTGTTTCAATTAAAAAGCCATCGTGCCCGTAAAACGAGTCCAGTTCGGCAAAAGCCGATTTTGGGATATGCCTGAACAGGTATTGCTGCTCCTCTACAGGGAACAATACGTCAGATTTGATGCCGATAACCAGCGTGCGGGCCTTTACCAGGCTTAGCGCTTTATCAACACCACCACGGCCACGGCCAACATTGTGCGAGTCCATCGCCTTAGTTAAATACCAATAGCTATAGGCATTGTATCGGTTTACAAGTTTTTGCCCCTGGTAACTCTGGTAGCTGGATGCTTTAAAGTTATCGGTAAGGGCGTTATCATCTTCCTGCTGTGTAATATCGTAGGTTTTGTACCCGCGGTAGGATAGGAGCGCTATACTACGCGCCGCTTTAAGCCCTTTGCTGCCGCCATCGGGCGAGTTGGCATAAAAGGTACGGTCGGCAGTGATGGCCAGTCGCTGCGACTCATTGAAGGCAATTCCCCAGGGTGAATGGCGGGCATTGGTGGCAATCAGTATCAGGTTTTTGATGCGCTGCGGTTCTATAATGCTCCATTCCAAAGCCTGCTGACCACCTAAAGAGCCACCCAAAAGAATCTCGATATGCGTTATCTCTAAATGGTCGGCTAATAGTTTATGCGCCTTTACAATATCACGGATAGTAAAATCGGGGAAAGCAAGATAATAGGGCTGCCCCGTGGTTGAGTTAATACTAAGAGGATTAACCGTGCCATACGGCGAACCTAATATATTGGCACAGATCACAAAATGCTCTTCGGGGTTAAAGTGGTCATTCTCGCCAAAAAAGCCTTTCCACCAATCAAAAACATCTGAATTTGCGGTGAGCGCGTGGCATACCCAAACTACGTTATCACGGTTTTTGTTAATGGTGCCATAAGTATTATAGCCTATTTGCAGCTCTTTTATTTTACTGCCGCTTTCCAGTTCAAATGTACCTGTGTATGTAAAACTTTGTAAACTCATTTCTTTACTTTTCGTCAATCGGGAGCAGTTGGCTAAAACAACTACTCCCTCATAACATCACTTATAAAAAACTAAAAAAAACGCCTTATGCTAATTCCAACTCGGCCACTTTGGCAAATGCCTGGGCAAAGTCAGCTTTAATATCATCAATATGTTCAATACCAACCGCAACGCGCAGCGAGGTAGGTGTTACGCCTGCAGAAAGCTGCTCGGCTTCGCTCAATTGCTGGTGCGTGGTAGCCGATGGCTGAATGATCAGCGTTTTGGCATCGCCTACGTTGGCTAAATGACTCACCAGTTTAAGGTTATCTATCACTGCTGAGGCCAATACTTTATCGCCCTTTAATTCAAATGAAAGTACCGCGCCAAACCCATTTTTCAAATACTTTTTGGCAAGCTTGTGTTGCGGAGACGACTCCAGCCCCGGATAATTTACTTTAGCCACCTGCGGATGTTCCTCCAGCCATTTGGCCAGTTCCAAAGCATTATCTACATGGCGTTGTACGCGGAGTGAAAGTGTTTCCAGTCCCTGTATATTCAGCCATGAATTGAACGGTGATTGCGACGGACCGAAATCGCGTAGCCCTTCTACACGGGCACGGATGATAAACTGAATATTACCAAATGGTCCGTTCACGCCGAACACATCGGCAAAAACCAAACCATGGTAACCTTCAGACGGCTCTGTAAATTGCAGGTACTTGCCATTGCCCCAGTTGTAATTGCCGCCGTCAATAATAACGCCGCCAATACTGGTACCGTGCCCGTTGATCCATTTGGTGGTAGATTCTACTACCACGTGCGCGCCATGTTGTAAAGGGCGGAACAGGTAGCCGCCTGCGGCGAATGTGTTATCTACAATCAGCGGCAGATCGTGCTTGTTGGCTAATGCCGCTAATTTTTCAAAATCGGGGATGTTAAAGCCGGGGTTACCAATGGTTTCCACGTAAATAGCCTTTGTTTTTTCGTCGATATGTTTCTCTATCGCTTCGGCGGTATCGTCGGCAGCGAAACGAGCATCAATGCCCAGGCGCTTAAAAGCAACTTTAAATTGGTTGTAGGTACCGCCGTATAAAAATGGCGAGGTAACAAAGTTATCGCCCACCTGCAAAATATTATTTAAAGCGATGAATTGAGCCGCCTGACCAGATGCTGTGGCCAAAGCCGCAACGCCTCCTTCCAAAGCAGCAATGCGTTTCTCAAACACATCGGTAGTAGGGTTCATCAGGCGGGTATATATATTGCCAAATTCTTTCAGGGCGAACAGGTTTGCCCCATGTTCGGCACTGTTAAAAACGTAAGAGGTGGTTTGGTATAAGGGCACTGCGCGTGCACCCGTGGTTGGGTCAACTTCCTGGCCGGCGTGTAGTTGTAAGGTTTCGAATTTTAAGCTTGACATATTCTGTAGATTTAAAGGGTTTTGAATGAAAATGTATAATTACGACAGGATATTGCTATCCTTTAGGGTATCACGTGTGCTTTCAGAAAATTAAAAGGGGGAACGTGTTACAGGATCAACAGCAGCAACACATACAAATACAGCCAATAATTTGGTTGTATGCAGAAGATAGTCCCGGTTGGGATTGATGTGTGTTTTGTTGAAATACGTAAGTTGTACTTTTCATGATCTTAAAATTTATATCCCCCGGGTATACTTTTTCCGGGACAGGAATTGGCACCTTCTCCATTTTGGAGGGTTGCCAGCGGGTTTTCGAGCCTGATCTCTCGCCGCTTCTTTATAAACCAAAATCCTTTTGAGGGGAATTGATTAAGGTATTACTACCGATTAACGTGGGCAAATATAGGTGAATGGCATTTTAATATCCAAATAATATTTTAATTTTATTGTCATATAATGTTGGATGAAGCTTAGAGTGAAGATATGGCTCGTGATTCTGAAATATTCTAAAGACGATCATTCCTACGGAACGAACGAAACTATTTATTTTTTCTACCAACATGCGTCTATATGAAGCACGTAAATTAGAACACCATAAAGCATGCAAGAGCATCCTATTCAAAAATTATAAGGGTACATATTTTATGAATGGATTAGTAAAGTTCCTGTTCCATCGGAGCATTTGGTTGGTAGAAGTAGAAAGGAATTCATAAACGTTCCATCGGAACGCTGGTAACTCGCAAGCATTATAAATTATTATTCCAGTTCTTTAAATATGTACTTCTCTTACCAATCAATTTTGTTTCACTCAAAAAAATGGAACACTTGTACTAACCTAATGCCTGCGCCATATCCGCTATCAGGTCATCAATATGCTCTAACCCAACCGATACACGCAGTAAATTCAACGGGGTTTGGGTATCCGGCCCCTCTACAGATGCGCGATGCTCCACCAGGCTCTCTACCCCGCCGAGGCTCGTGGCCTGGGTAAACAATTGCAGGGCATTTACAACTCTTTTAGCTTCATCTTCGCCGCCTTTAAGCAGAAAGGATAGCACAGCGCCAAAACCAGTCATTTGTTCCTTAGCTATTTCATATTGCGGATGCGATTGCAGGCCGGGGTATAGTACTTTCTCTATTTTATCGTGATTATCTAAATACTCTGCCAGCAATTGCGCGTTCTTTACGTGCCCACGCATCCGGTAAGGCAGCGTTTTTATGCTGCGGGTAAGGTAATAGCAATCTGTAGGTGAAGGGATGGCACCGCCCATGGTTTGTACATTGCGAATCTTTTGCCACCAGTCGCTTTTCTTGGCAGTAATTAACGCGCCGCCCATCAAGTCGCTGTGCCCGCCGAAGTATTTGGTGGTAGAATGCATCACCATATCGGCACCCAAAGCCAAAGGCTGCTGGCAAAGCGGCGTAGCAAAGGTGTTATCGCAAACTACCTTTATATCATGCCCCGCAGCAATTGCTACAACCATTTTTATATCGGTTACCTTTAATAACGGGTTGGATGGTGTTTCGAGCCAAATGAGTTTGGTATTGGGTTTGATATGAGATCTAAGCACAGTACTATCGTTCACATTTACAAAATCAAACTCGAGGATGCCCGCGAACAGTGTTTTTAATTGATTGCGCAAGCCGTGGTACATATCATCCGGCGCTATAATATGGTTGCCCGGCTCCAGCGATTGGAAAACCGACATGCCCGCCGCGTTACCCGATGAAAATGCCGCCGCTTCTTCGCCGCCTTCCAACTTTGCCAGTACATTTTCAAGGGAGGCACGGTTAGGGTTTGAAGCCCTGCTGTAGATGTGGCCGCCGGGAAAACCGCCGTCATCACCGCGTTCAAAAGTGGTGGCGGTTACAATAGGTTGTACTACCGCGCGGGAAGTTGGGTCGATATGATTGCCGGCGTGGATGGCGATGGTTTCTACTTTCATGGATAGAGAGAGTTAGCCTTCAAAATAAATGCAAATTTTTGGTATTTGCTGTAGCGAATATAAATTTGGCTGCGTAATGTTATAAAATCCCTGTCAATGAGATACCTATCCTTACTTATCCTGGTTGTGTCGCTTGCCTTATCAGCCTGCAAAAAAGACGGCGTAGACACCGATTACGATAAAAGCTATTCGGCCTGGCTGTCCTTCAAAAAATCATCCAACAATTCTTATAGTTACGTTACCTACTACGGTTCAGTGTTCGGCTATCACTCCCAATCTAAAATAACCGTGCAGAACGGAAAGGTAGTGGGGCGTGACTTTTTACAAATACGGCAAACTAGTAATGCCGGCGTTGTGGACACCCTAAAAAAATGGGCCGAAAGCGGCGCGGCACTAAACACCCACGAAAATGGTTTTGCCGCTCTGACGCTCAACCAAGTTTACGCCAAAGCAAAAGGAGAATGGCTTAATGTGAACAAAACTGATAATTACGTTTACTTAGAAACCACCAACAACGGTATCATTTCCAGTGCCGGATACGTTCCAAAAAACTGTGCCGACGATTGCTTTATAGGTATCAATATTAAAGATGTAAACGTTTATGTTAAAGAAATAAAATAACTGGTAAACGTTATTTTACACACATGAAAAAGCTTTGCATCCTTATCGCACTCATTGCTATTTTTGATACCTCCTGCAAAAAGCAAAACGCGAGCCCCGTAACAAGCACAAAACACCCCACCAACGGGAAAGGCCAAACCTTATTTGCCGCATCAAATTATGAAGCAAGTGTGGATGCCTGGGCAACATACAAAGCCAGCATTAGCAATTCATATAAATATACGGCGCTAAACAGTTCATTCGCCGGGTTTGAACAAAAACGTCACATTTCATTGTTCTCGCCCTACCTATGCAACATTGATGCTGAATCATGATGTAAATATTTACACGGTAATGAAATTACTGGGGAACCTTCATAAAAACAACTCAGATTTATGCAAAGGTAGTAGGTACACGAAAAGTTGAGGCCGTTAATCAATTACCAATATTTACTATATGATGTATACTAACAATAGGGCTTGTTAGCTATTTTTAACCAAATGCCCGTAAGGTTATCGGCATAATTATGCTCTTCAGCTTCTTTTTGGTTTGTATTACCCTACTGTGAGGGTTACTCATCTGCCTACGCTACTCTTTCATCTTTCTGTAAACGATAAAATAGCACATTACACGCTATCGTCCGGTTAGTGCGCTTACTCAATTAACGCAAGTCCATAAATTCTTATAGGGTGGGGGGACTGGAGGAATATAGTTTAATGGGCCATATTAATGCAATCGATGTAAGAAATGATAATGGCCCTGTATAAGTGTCAAGCGCACAATTGTATCAATTATATTACAAATAGAGTCGGAGCAAAGAATATTTTATGCAATCGATTGTAAAGTAAAATATTGTTCATAATTTTAGTGGCGTATACCAATTACACCAACAATCTAAAAATATTATATCGATGAGGCTGAAATGCCATGCATCTATTTTTCAGTTTATGCAATCGATTAAAATTTGCTAAATGAGGAAGGAGGAACATTTTTAATGAAAATCGAGACGGGATGGTAGATCGTGTTTCGAAGGCATTTTACCAAAATTACCAGCAACTAAATAACCAATTAGAACTATCAAATAAATAATCAATTATTATGGGAAGAAATTTACGAATAGTACTACTGTTTGTATCCATTTTGTTTGCTGCCCGCAGTATGGCACAAAATGGAAGCACGGTAGTAAAAGGAACTATAACGGATGAAAAGGGGGTAACCCTTCCGGGAGTAACCATATCGGTAAAAAATGCACAAATAAGTGTCATTTCCAATATCGATGGTAATTATACCATTACAGTACCTGCAACAGGCAAGGTGCTAACGTTTTCATTTATAGGCATGGAACGCCAGGAAGTAAGTATTAATGGCCGTGGAGTCATTAATATTACTTTAAAATCTTCTACCACCTCTTTAAACGATGTAAACGTTGTAGCTATAGGCTACGGCACCCAGCGCAAGCAGGATGTAAACGGCGCCATATCATCTGTTAAAGCAGCCGATATTGCAAACATTCCCCAGGTAAGTGTGGACCAGTTACTACAGGGTAAAGCTGCGGGCGTAACAATTACGCAAAATTCAGGCGGCCCGGGTAGCGCAACATCGGTACACATACGCGGTATTACATCGCTAACATTATCTAACGAGCCATTATATATTATTGATGGCGTACCGGTATCCGGCGATGCCAATAACAGAACCACAAGCGGTAGGTCGCAACAATTATCGGGCAACAATGGCGAAACGGGTGTTAGCCCGCTGTCGTTCTTAAACCCAAGCGATATCGAATCTATTGATGTATTAAAAGATGCATCGGCAACCGCTATTTATGGTAGCAGGGCTTCTAACGGTGTAATCATCATCACTACAAAAAAAGGTAAAGCAGGGAATTTTAGGGTAGGGTACGATGGTTACTACGGCATTCAGCAGCAAGGGACACAACTGCCTATGCTAAACCTTAAGCAATATGCCAAATTACAGAACGCGCTGGCTGATGTTATTGGCATATCCAGAAGAGGTGAATTTGCTAACCCGGAACTGCTTGGCGAAGGCACAAACTGGCAGGATGAGATCTTTAAAACCGCCGCACAGCAAAGCCATCAGCTAAGCTTTTCGGGGGCGAAGGATAACACCGATTATTACATTTCCACCGGGTTTGTAAATCAGGACGGTACTGTATTAGGAAATGATTACAAACGCTACAATGTACGTGCTAACATTAACTCGCAGGTTAAAAGCTGGTTTAAAGTTGGCGGTACCATGGCGGGCAGTTATAGTTTCCAAAACACATCGTTAAGTAATAACACCGGTATTATTTACACCGCGCTTTTAAGCGCGCCAGACCAGGTTGTTTATAACGCCGACGGTACCTTTGCCGGCCCACAGGCCGACCAGGTAGGAGGCCAGAATAACCCGGTACAACAGGCTTTGCGCATTACCAATAATCTGGCCCGCTATAATTTTAACGGCGGTTTGTATGCCGATATTAAAATACTAAAAGATCTTACCTTAAGATCTGAAGGAAACGGCGACCTGAATTTTAGCGCTGCGAAGCTATTCAGGCCAACTTATAATAACGGCCCGCGCTTTGTTAACCTTACGGCCTCTTTGCAGGAATATAACAGCAATTCGGTGTATTGGACGTGGAAAGAATATTTAACCTACACCCACACGTTTGCAAAAAAGCATTATTTGCAGGCAACCGCCGGCCACGAATTGATCAACATCAATTACAAGGATAACTCGGCTGGTGTACAAAGCTTTTTAAGTAACGATCTGCAATCGCTAAGCCTCGGCGATGCTAAAACCGCTACCCTTGGCGAATACATTGGCCCAACCGATGTTTTAGAATCGGCTTTTGCAAGGGCCATCTATACGTATAACGACAGGTACAGCTTAACAGCTACCTTCCGCTCTGATCGCTCATCTAAATTTGCGCAGGGCCACCAAACCGGGTATTTCCCGTCTTTCGGTGCATCATGGCGTTTATCAGAGGAGCCATTTTTTCAGAACCTGAAAAGCGTTGCGGATAATGTTAAAATAAGACTTGGCTATGGCCAAACCGGTAAC
Source organism: Mucilaginibacter gilvus (assembly GCF_004054195.1). Lineage (GTDB taxonomy): Bacteria > Bacteroidota > Bacteroidia > Sphingobacteriales > Sphingobacteriaceae > Mucilaginibacter > Mucilaginibacter gilvus. The sequence continues at coordinate 838,187 of NZ_SBIW01000003.1, forward strand.
CAGGCTGTGCCAAACTACCTGTATGGTTCTGCCTTAAACGCTGTAGTAACCGGGCAGGGCACGGGCTTTGGTATCGACAAAATTGCCAATCCTAACCTTACCTGGGAAACCGCTATCCAAAAAAACCTTGGTTTAGATTTCTCGCTATTTAACAACCGCATAGATGCAAGCGTAGATTTTTGGAAGAAAAGCTCCAAAAATTTCCTTTTCCAGGCAGCGTTGCCAGCGTTCCTGGTAGGCCAAACCGCAGAGTATTCTGGTACAGGTGTTATTAGCCCGCCTTATGTTAACGGTGGCGAATTAAAAGCAAATGGTTTTGATATTTCCATTACCAGCAGGAATATTGTTAGTAAAAACTTTAAATGGAACACCTCAATCGTATTTAGCCATTACGCTAATAAAGTAGCTTCGTTATATACCGGCGTGCCATTTATCAGCCAAAATGTAACTACCAGTTTCCTGGCGTTACCGGTTACACGTACGCAGGTAGGTACATCTGTAGGAGAGTTTTACGGCTACAAGGTGAAAGACCTGTTCAGAACCCCTGAGCAGTTGCGTAATGCGCCAATTCAATTTGGCCGCCCTATGCAAACCGGCAGCGGTGGAACTTACTTAGGCGATATTCAGTACGAAGATCTGAACAACGATGGAAAAATAGATGCCAACGATCAAACATTTTTGGGTAACCCAAATCCTAAATTCACCTACGGCATCACCAATAACTTCTCTTACAAATCGCTGGATCTGTCCATTTTCTTAAACGGATCTTACGGAGCTAAAATATTCAACGTTTTAAATTACCAGATAGCCGGCTTAGGCAGTTTGTATCAAAACCAGGTAGCTTATGTGGCCAGTTTTTGGGCGCCAAGCAACCCAACATCTAACGTTCCTCGCCCGGTTGCAGGCGATAACCCCAACTTGCTAAACTCAGATCGCTTTATTGAGAGCGGGTCGTTCCTGCGGATCCAGAATGTAACGCTTGGCTTTACTTTACCATCTTCGCTGGCCAAAAAAATCAAGGTCGAAAGATTGCGCTTTTATGCAAGCGGGCAAAACCTGTACGTGTTTACGCCTTACAAAGGGCTCGATCCGGAAATAGGCTCGGTAAACCAGAATGTATTTTTAACCAACGTAGATTTAGGAAGGTTCCCGATACCAAGAACGATAGTGTTTGGTGTTAATGCATCATTTTAACCTTTAGAAAACTTAGATATGAAAACATATAAAAAATATTTAACCGCGTTTACAGTAGTGGCTTGTGTAGTATCCAGCAGTTGTAAAAACGAGTACTTTGATCGCCCGCCAAAAAGCCAGATCACGGTAGATAACTTTTATCAGAATGCCGAACAGGTAAATGCCAGTACTTTGCTATTATACAGCGCTCCCTGGTTTGGGTACTCGGGTAAAGGCGGTTGGTCTATAACAGAGATGAGCGGCGGTAACGGGCGTACCTATTCTGCCGATATCATCAACTTTCAGGATTTTTCTGTTACCGGTACCAATTTTGAGATTTCCGCGGTTTGGAACTCCTTATACATTGAAGTTGCGCAGGCCAATGCCATCATCAATAACTTACCTACCAAAGTTCCAGCGTCCGTTGACGGGGCGGTAGTGAATAACGCCTTAGGCGAAGCACGCTTGTGGCGGGCACTTGCCTACTTCCATTTGGTTCGTGTTTTTGGGGCCGTACCTATCATCGAAAACACCTTTGATTATGTTGCCGATTATCAGGTACCGAGGCACCAGGTAACCGATGTTTACAAATTTATTGTAAACGACCTGAAGTTTGCAGAAGCCAATTGCTATGCTAAGACCAGAAGCGGCGTTTCTCCTTCAAATGCCAAGGTGTCCAGCGGTTCGGCATCTGCTTTACTGGCAAAGGTTTACCTGTACATGCAGGATTATGCCAATGCTTTAGCCGAAGCGAATAAAGTAATCAACAGCGGCGAGTTTAAATTATACGGTATAGATGTACCCGGCAAATCATTCGCCGATCTGTTTCTTACCGCCAATAATAACAACGAGGAATCGGTTGTGGCTTTACAATGGGCCGGCAATGGTGGCTACGGGCGTGGTAACCCTTTCCAGGCAGCTGTGGCTTACAACAGCCAAATAACCGGTACCGGCGATGGCTACGGCCAAATGGCACCAACCTTTGACCTGCAGGATAAATTTGACCCCAATGATTTAAGGCGAAAAGCAACTTATATGCTGCCGGGCGATAAATACCCCGAGATAAACCAGGCCGCAGGCGGATATACATTACCTGCCGATGCCAACTCACAGGGCACACATGCGCAGGTGAAAAAATATGTGGTTGGTACACCGGCAGATAACGGCGGTACTGGCGGCGCACAATCCTCAGCAAATAATACTTACCTGATGCGTTATGCCGAACTGTTTTTGATAAAGGCCGAAGCGATAATGGCCGGTGCTAAAACCAGCGCCGATCCGGAAGCGCTTGCTGCCATCAATACTATCCGCAGAAGGGCGGGCTTAGGCAACTTAGCGGTTATTGACCGTACAGGTTTTGTAACCAACCCTACTTACGTAGCCGGAAGCAATAAAAGAGGCGAGCACTGGGCAACAGTTTACCGGGATGACCTGCTTGACGAACGCCGCCGGGAGTTCGCGTTTGAGAATGATTACTTCTACGACCTGATGCGCCTGGACGGCTATAATAAAACATCGCACCCTATTGCCCTGCAAATTATAAAACAACAGGATAAGGGTACGTCGGATAGTCAGACCCCGCCTAACCGCTACGGTAACGGATACCTGACCAATATAACCGATGCAAGTTTTGTATTCCCCATACCGGCTACAGAAACTGCGGCCGATCCTAAGCTGAATGAGGCCCCGGTTCCTTATGTTTTTAAATAATTAAATATAATTATCATGAAATTAAATCTAAAAATAGTTTATCTGGTGCTCTCCATTCTTTCAGTTTGGGGGATATCGGCCTGTAAAAAAAGCCAGGACGGCGGTACGGGCGCGCCATCGGTAACCCGCGTACGTTTGCTGAGTAAGAATGATACGGTAAGAGATGTAATACATCCCATCAACCTCGATTCGAACAGTATATATGACCAAACACGGCTTAATCCTTTCGATTCTACCGTTGCGGCAGGCAGATTAAATACCCAATATGCTATACTGGGCGCTAATTTGCTTACTACAAAATCTGTAACCATCAACGGAGTATCGGTTTACTTTAACCCCGGCCTGGTTACTGATAACAGCATCATACTTACATTGCCTCCCACGCTGCCCTTTGGGCCATCGCAAACTAATACCTTAACTATTGTTACACAGCATGGTGCGGTCGATTTCGCGTTCTCAATCCAGCAGCCACCGCCAATTATTACAAGTTTTACCCCATTGGCGGCAAGCGCGGGCGATATTATTACCATCACCGGTACGGTGTTCAACTCGGTATCGGCGGTTAAGTTTGATACCACACCCGCCGAAATAGTAGGTACACCTACCAACACCCAGATACAGGTAAAAGTGCCTGCCGGTGTTGTACAGTCTTATATTTATGTAACTACCCCCGGCGGTACAAGTAAATCTCCCGGTACGTTCGGCTTTAAATCATTGGTATATGATGATGCTTTCTCATCGGGATGGGGTTCGTGCTTCGGCTATAACAGCACACGCGATCTGGCTAATACCGAACATCCAAAAAGAGGGACAGCAGCCATTAAAACAACATTTAGTGATGCTTATGGCGCATTCCAGGTGGGTTATAACGGCGCCACATTGGATGTGAAGAAAGCAGGACTGACCGCTATAAAATTCTCGGTTTACGGCGGCGCAAGTACCGATGGTAAACAGATCCAGGTAGTTATCAACGGTAGTTACGGCTCGTCTGTGGTACTAACGCTTTCTACCGGTAGCTATACCGACTATACCGTTCCGCTTAGCTCCTTGGGTAACCCGGCTTCTATATCAGAGCTGGTTATTCAGAATTATGGCGGCAATGTACCGAGCACCATTTACATTGATGATATCGGTTTTATTTAACAGTAATCAGCTAAAGCGCCCTTTTTGTAGCGGTGCTTTAGCTTGTTTTTAATTTTATATAAAGTATTTAAATATGAAAAAAATATCGAAAATATTGCCGGCCGTTATGGCGGGGATATTGATAGTCTGTGGTTCGTCTTGTAAAAAGGCAAACTATGATAATGTGGAGGTGCCGGAAATTCCGCTGCTAACCAGCACAGGGAATGTAAAGCCGGCAGATAGCGTTGGAGTGCTTAAAACTTTAACAGCGTCGAGTTTCACCAATATGGGTATGGCGGTAACTTATGGGCCAATGGCATCTAACGCTGCTTTTTTAGCCACGGTGAAAACCCATGCTAATAATATCACTTTTGGTAACGAGCTAAAGGAAGGCTCTGTTGTTGCTAACAATGGTACTTATAACTACACTACTGCCGATGCCTTGTACAACATCGCGTCAACCAACGGCCTGGATGTTTTTGGCCACACGCTGGTTTGGCACTCGCAGCAAAATATTACTTATTTAAATTCGCTGATAGCACCAATAGCTACTACGCCGGTATTAACAAATGTGTTGGCTAACGGCGGTTTTGAAGCAGGCAGCGGTTCGTCTTTCACAAATTGGTCGGCTTACAACGGGGCGACTTCTTTCTCCTCAGGTTCAGGCGCAAGCGAAGTTCGCACCGGAGACAGATCGCTTAAGGTAACTGTAGCGGCTGATGGCCAGGCCTATTCGGTGCAGTTGGCAAGCGACCTGTTCGCTACAACCATGGGCACATCGTACACCATGACGTTTTACATTAAAGCGGCTACTACGGGCGGTAAAATGCGTATCTCTACAGGCACCACAGCTCAATACTCTGGCGATTACAACATCACAACCGTATATGCGCCATACACCTTTACATTTAACGCAAAGGACGCGCAAACAAGAGTTTTAATAGATATTGGTTATAGCGCCAACACTTATTTAATTGACGACGTAACGGTTACCGGCCCGGCCAGCGGCAGTGGTTCTATAGAACAAACGCCTGCGCAAAAAGCTACTGCGATTGATAACGAAATGAAGCGTTACATCACTACTACCATGCAGCATTATACAGGTAAAGTAAAAGCCTGGGATGTGGTGAACGAGCCTTTTATAAACAACGGTGCTATCCGCACTAATACCAACTATACCGCGCCAGCTAATGAGTTTTTATATGGGCAGTATATTGGATGCAAGTACGATGCAAGCAATTACATCTTAAAAGCTTTCCAATACGCAAAGGCAGCCAACGCGGCCGCACTAAGGTTTATTAATGATTATAACCTGGAGTCGTCGCACGCTAAAACAGATTCGATGGCGGCTTTGGTTACTTTTATTAATAAGCAAGGCGCATTGGTAGATGGCATTGGCACACAAATGCACTTAGGATTAAATGCTTCGCATTCAGGCATCGATTATATGTTTAAAACATTGGCAGCCACCGGGTTGAAAATAAGGATATCTGAGCTTGACGTTGTTTTAAATTCGTCCAAATCGGCCACTTATACACCGAGCGTAACGGGGCTTAATTTACAGGCCGACTTGTACAAATATGTGATACAATCGTACCTTAAAAATGTACCTGCGGCGCAGCGCTACGGGGTAACTGTTTGGGGTGTATCAGATACCGATAGTTGGCTAAACACAGCTGCAACACCAGATGTACCGTTGCTTTTTGATAAAAACTATAAGAAAAAAGTTGCTTTTGCAGGCTTTATACAAGGCCTTAAGTAACCGGCACCGCATGCCGAAATGATAACACGGGGTAAGCTCTTTTAATATAAAATGAACTTGCCCTGGTTATATTATGAGATAATTTACCGCTATACATACCTTGTTACTCGAATGATGAGTTTCTAATGATTAAGGCAACTGCAAATGATAAACCTTTAGTGGTAGCATTACTTGGTAAAGCCTTTAACGGGCATAACAGCGTTATTACCTGCTTGGCGCCGATAAAACAGGCGCTAAATACTTTAATGCCTTGATGGAGTTTTCCTTCGAGATGTGTTACAAGTTTGGGGATATTTGGCTATCTGATGATGATAAAGCCTGTGCATTGATCTTATATCCGCAAAAAAAATGTGTAAGCCTAAAACTGAGTTTGCTTAGGATAAGGTTATTGCTTACCGCTATAACTTCCAGCGATTATAAGAGCAGGCAGTACCATTTAGCGGCAATGGAGAAGATGCGCCCTAATTTAGATATGGCATTAATTTGGTATATTGGGGTTGACCCAAATTATCAAAACCGGGGAATTGGAACGCGTTTAATTACCCAAGTGCTTCAGCGGATAAAAAGCTGTAGCTTACCGGTTTACCTGGAACTTTCTGCATATCAATATTTAGGATGGTTTGAACGGTTTGGTTTTGAAGGCTATGAAGTATATGATTGTGCCGATTATAAATTTGTCAACTTTTTTCTAAAGAACGATCTTAAATAAGTATCACCGTAATATGAAATTGTACTTAAGGCTTTTTACTCTTTGTTTTTGTTGGTTTGTAACACCTTCTTACGCCACAGTTCGCTTGCCGCAGTTAATAGCCGATGGCATGGTTTTACAGCGAAACGTACCCCTAAATATATGGGGCTGGGCAGATGCCGGGGAAAAGGTAACCGTAACATTCAGGGGGAAGCAATATAAAGTTAAAACTACAGCCAGCGGAGAATGGGCGGTGATATTACCGGCCATGAAGGCAGGCGGCCCTTACATAATGGATATAACCGCCGGTAACACGGTGATTATAAACGACATTTTAATAGGCGATGTATGGTTTTGCTCCGGCCAGTCGAACATGGTGATACCTATGGAGCGGGTTAAAGAGAAATACCCCGAAGATATTGCAGCGGCAAATAACCCGCAAATAAGAAACTTTTTCCTGAGCACTCAGGCAGATGTAACGGCAGAACACGCCGACGTTTTGCCCGCCAAATGGGATAAGGCCACCCCTAAAAGTGTGTTGAATTTTGGCGCGGCAACCTGGTTTTTTGCCAGTCGGCTTTACAAGAAATACCGTGTACCTATTGGCATCATCAATTCAAGCGTTGGGGGCGTTCCCATCCATGCATGGATCAGCAGGGAGGGGCTAAAAAATATTGCTCCGTTCAATGCACGTATCCTTCAAATGGATAAGGCCGGTTTTAAAGATAGTGTTAGCAGGTTGCCTGTTAAAGCTAATCCGCCTACCGAACAAAATGACCTTGGTTTTTTAGAAACCGTACACTGGAACGATGTGGCCTATGTGCCAAATAACTGGCACAAGTTCTGGCTGCCGGGCTACTGGGCAGACGAGGGCATTAAAGGGTTGAACGGTGTGGTTTGGTTCCGTAAGGAAATAACCCTGCCCGATTCCATGGCCGGCAAGCCTGCAAAGTTGTTTTTGGGCAGAATGGTAGATGCGGATGAAACTTATGTAAATGGCAAATTCGTTGGCCGTATCACCTATCAGTATCCGCCGCGCAGGTATAATATCCCGGCGGGTTTATTAAAAGCGGGTAAAAATATCATTATCGTCAGGGTCACCAATACATCAGGAAAAGGCGGTTTTGTACCCGGTAAAACCTATAACTTAAAAGTGGGGACTGAAGTGATAGACCTTAGGGGCGAATGGCAATATAAGGTAGGCTCGGTTTTTTACCCGGACCAGTTTACACTACTACCTGCATTCATCGCCCAAAACGAACCTTCCGGGCTATTTAATACTATGGTGTCACCGGTTACCAGGTATGCGGTAAAAGGTTTTTTATGGTACCAGGGCGAAACCAATACCGGCGCATCCGAAGGCTACGGTAATCTGCTAAAAACATTAATTAGCGATTGGCGCGACAAATGGCACAATGCCGGTTTGCCATTTATTTATGCCCAGCTTGCCAATTTCGGTGAGGTGGAATACTCCCCATCAGAAAGTCAGTGGGCGGATGTACGGCAGGAACAGCTCAGCGCGTTAACAGCACCCAATACCAGGATGATTACCCTTATCGATTTAGGTGAGTGGAATGATCTTCACCCGCTCAACAAAAAAGATGTGGGGGAACGCTTTGCAATAGCCGCCGAGAATTTAGCGTATGGTGAGTCGTTGGTAGTTCCATCCGGGCCAATATATCAATCGGCAAAAATTAACGGTAATGTGGTGGAATTGACTTTTACCAATATTGGAGGAGGGCTTATTGCCAGAGGAGATCCTATGCTGTCGCAATTTGCTATCGCGGGCAGTGATAAAAAATATGTTTGGGCAACCGCTGTTATAGAAAACGATAACGTGGTGGTACATAGCGATGCAGTTGCTAACCCTATGTATGTGCGGTACGCCTGGGCCGATAACCCGGAAGCCGCCAATTTGTATAATAAAGAAGGGTTGCCTGCATCACCTTTCCAGGCAGAGATCAAACAGAAATAGCTAAACCAGCGTAAAATGAAATATTCCATATTCTTTTTGTTATTGATGGGTTGCGTAACGGCCAGAGCTCAAACCCCGGCACCCGTAAATTTCAACGCCGAACAGGATCATCAAAATATGATGAAGCAATTGGGTATTAAAGCCCTGCGCCCGGGGCCAAGCGGCAACGAGGCGGATGCCAATCATGCAAATTATGATGAGGCCCTGGCAAACCCATTTACCAGTTTGCCCGACGCGCTAACACTGCAGAACGGCAAAAAAGTTACCACGACCGAAATGTGGTGGAAGCAGCGCCGCCCACAAATAGTGGAGGATATGGAGCGCGAAGTTTACGGCCGTATTCCAAAGGATGTGCCAGCCGTAACCTGGGCCGAAAAAGTGGTGGATAAAGAATTGGTTGGCTTTTACCCGGTGATAGCGAGGCAACTTGTTGGCCACGTTGATAATTCATCCTACCCGGCTATAAATATTAATATAGAAGCAACGCTGGTGCTGCCCGCAAATGCCAAAGGGCCCGTGCCGGTGCTGATAATGTTTGGCCGCAGCACTTTACCCGCACCGGGGCAGCCACTTGCTGCCGATGTGGAGAAAATAAACGATGCGATTAAGGAATTGCTGATTAAGGCACATCCGGAGTTGAAAACTGTTTTTGAAAGTTACCCTGCTTACAAGCCAATTTTAGAGCAATCGCCGTTTGGACCGGGCGGTTTTCCGGTAATGCGTGGCGACCCGCCTACCAATATGCAGTTGATAGCAGCAGGCTGGGGCTATATGCTGTTAGATCCTTCATCCATACAGGCGGATAACGCCGAGGGGTTAACAAAAGGTATCATTGGCCTGGTAAACAAAGGCCAGCCGCGTAAACCGGATGATTGGGGGGCTTTGCGTGCATGGTCATGGGGAGCGGCCCGGGCATTGGATCATTTAGAAACATTACCCGCCGTAGATGCTAAACACGTAGGTATCGAGGGCGTTTCGCGCTATGGGAAAGCAGCATTGGTTACCCTGGCTTTTGAGCGGCGCTTTGCTATGGGGCTCATTGGATCATCGGGCGAAGGTGGTGCCAAATTGCACCGGCGTAATTTTGGCGAAGCGGTAGAAAGCCTTACCGGCGGCGAATATTATTGGATGGCCGGAAATTTCATCAAATATGGTGCGTCTGAAGCAACTTTTGGCGCTAAAACTGGGAACGATCTACCGGTAGATTCGCATGAATTAATTGCGCTGTGTGCCCCCCGCCTTACTTTTATAAGTTATGGCATCCCGGAGCAGGGCGACGCCAAGTGGCTGGATCAGCAGGGGAGTTACATGGCCACGTTGGCAGCCGGCCCGGTATTTAAATTGCTCGGCGCAAAAGGCATCGGGGTTACCAACGATTATAAAACGGAAAAATTGCCGCCGGTAAATACAAGCTTATTGGACGGAGAACTTGCCTGGCGCCAGCACGACGGGGGGCATACCGATGCGCCAAACGTGAAATATTTTATCAAGTGGGCAAATAAATTTATGCGTTACGGTAAAGAATACGCGGGGAAATAGCAGATATATACTGATATAAAAACACACTGGTAATGAAAAATATTACATACGCCCTCAGCCTTGTCTTCATTTTAAACCTTGTTAACGCAAAGGCGCAAAAAGCTGCATTGTGGAATAACAAGCAATGTGCTGTTGTTTTAACTTATGACGATGCTATTAATGCCGACTTGGACAACGTTATCCCCGCGCTCGATTCGTTAAAGTTAAAGGGCACGTTTTATTTGATAGGCTCATCGCCGGTTGTGAGCCTGCGAATGCAGGAATGGCGCAAAGCAGCCGCCAAAGGGCACGAACTGGGCAACCATTCGTTATTCCATCCCTGCGATGGCAGCTTGCCGGGCAGAGGCTTTGTTACGCCCGAGAATGATCTTAGTAAATACACCATTACCCGCGCGGTAGCCGAGATAAAACAGAACAATACCTTACTTAAAGCGATAGATGGTAAAGACGAACGTACGTTTGCTTACCCCTGTGGCGACCTTAAAATTGGCGGCGATCTTTTTTATAAGAAACTAAAAGCTGATTTTGCCGGCGCAAGAGGAGTAGGGGCAGGCCTGCAAACCGCATCGCAGGTGAACCTGGATAACATCAATTGTTATTTTATTAACGGGCATTCCGCCGAATACATGATAGACCTGGTTAAACAGGCCGAACGTACGCATACTTTACTTGTTTTTTTGTTTCACGGCGTAGGCGGCGGGCATAATATCAACGTTGATATTAACGAACACAGCAAACTTCTCCATTACCTCAAGGCAAACGAAAACCACATTTGGATAGCCCCCATGGTAACCATTGCTACTTATATAAAAAAGCACCAAAACTTAACTAAAACGTACTGATTTATAGGGACAATAACATGTATAAACTATGTGGAAATAATTTACGCAATCGATTGAAAATATAAATTATATTTTTAGATTTGTTTAATTGATTGTAACAATAATATTACGACCAAGCCAATAAGACTGAATAAATTGACAAACACCGCGTATATAGCTAACGAATGTGTGCTTGAGTTATGGAGTGATCTTAGGCTCGGTAACGAAAAGGCGTATACACGTTTGATGAGCATTTTTGTAAACCCCATGTACAAGTATGGTTCGCGGTTTATCAATAATCCAGATTTTGTAAAAGATTGTATCCAGGATGTGTTTTTTGAACTATGGAACAGGCGCGAAAAGATTCGCCAGGCCGAGTGCGTAAAATCATATCTGTACAAAGCGCTCCGGTTGAGGATTTTTCGGGAAAAGTCGAAATGGACGCAAACTGACGCTATTGAAAATAACTATGAGTTTATGATAGAATTTGATGTAGAATCAACTATCATCAGCCAGGAGGTATCGCATGAGATCTGCTGCAAACTGCAGGTTATGTTGGGGGCTTTGCCAAAGCGGCAAAAAGAAATACTTTACCTCCGGTTTTATGAAGGAATGAGCCAGGAGAAAATAGCCGAAGTTATGGATATTAACAGGCAGTCGGTTTATAATCTGATGCACGAAGCTATTTTAGGGCTCCGTAAATACTGGGCTAAAAGCCCTGTTTACTATTGCTTGTAATTAATTTCAGCCAAATAAAAAAAAATCAACTTTTTACAGTAGATTTTCTCATTTGCCGAATGTATAGTATATAAACCCAGTTATATCCACATTCATGCCTGCCAACACCTACCATAAAATTGAGGATTTTTTAATGGACGATTCTTTTGTAGAATGGGCATTAGCTAAAACCCCCGATGACCACCATTACTGGGCTACTTTCATACTGAAATTTCCGGAGTGCGAAGATAACTTTAACCTGGCCCGCCACATTATCCAATGCTGCAAGATCAGCCATGCTAAAAGTTTACCGACCGATGAAATTAACGAGATCATCAAAAGCGTAAACAACAGGATATTAAAGCAAAAAGAGGATTCTTTTCCGTATCCTAAACTATGGAAAAGCAACTTTTTACGCGTTGCTGCAATGCTCATATTGGTAATTTCCGCAGGATTGCTGCTCGTTAAAAAACAACAAGGTACGGGTGATCCGGGCGTTTCTGCAAGCAGGACAGAAGCTACTATAACAAAGGTTCAAAACAATGGCAAAACCCCCATACTTATAAAACTTCCGGATAATAGTTCGGTAGTGCTGCAACCCAAAACTGTAATTACGTATCCTGTTGCGTTTAAAGGTGCCACCCGCCAGGTATCATTAAATGGCGAAGCCTTTTTTGAGGTGGCAAAAAACGCAAAAAAACCATTTTACGTACACACAAATGAACTTACAATAAGGGTTGTTGGCACAAGTTTTAAAGTGAATGCTAACGACAACGACGATCAGTTTAGAGTGCTTGTAAGCACCGGCAGGGTAGAAGTTTTCGCCAATAATGCAGTCGACTATAAAAAAACCGCACCGATAGTTTTAACACCAAATCAACAGGTTATTTTATACAGAAAGAATTCCCGGCTGGAAACATCGGCGCTAAACAAACCAATGCTGTTGTCTGAAAAATCTACCGCTATCCATTTCAATTTTACCGAAACCCCTTTTTCTAAAGTGATCTCCACAATTGAAGAAGCATACGGGGTGCATATTATTTACGACGAAAAGGTTATGGGTAATTGTCAGCTCACGGCTTCGCTGATAGGCCAAACGCTGGATGAGCGGCTAAAGCTTATATGCCAGGCGGTTGAAGCAGAATATACCATTAGAGACGGGCAAATAAAAATCGAAGGCAAAGGATGCGGAATTTAAACACTTAAACCCACCATATATGTAAAAATAGATACAAAATAAGCAAAGCAATCGGCGGTGCTATCACACCGCCGATAATGTCGGTTCATTCCTGTTGTCTGGAAAACAATGTACAGGAAGTTTTCTCGAATTTTTCAACTCAAACAACCAAACCAAATTTATGAAAAAAAAACATTTATTAACTGCTTTTATGCGCATAACGGTTATAAATATAGCTCTAAGTTTCACCCTCATCAGTGCAGCTATAGCTAACAGCTCCAGCGCCCAGATCCTTGATAAAAAGCTGAGCTTGAACGCCAGGGAGACGGAGATAAGTAAGATTTTGACCACGATAGAAAAGGAGGCAAATATCACTTTTATCTACAGCCCGGTTTTGATCCAGGCCAGCAATAAAGTAACGGCCAGTTTTAAAAATCAGTCGTTATCATTTATCCTTAACAAATTATTAGGCGAGAAGAACATCAGGTACGAGGTATCCGGCGATGTAATTGTGCTGAACAGGATTCTCCCCACGGGCGAACAGGCCGGAACCGTAATGGTTAAAGCCTCAATAAACCAGGCGATAACCGTGGCCGGAAGCGTTACAGACGACTTAGGGCAGCCTGTACCGGGTGTTAGCGTGACCGTTAAGGGCACAACTACCGCGGTTGGTACCGAAAAAGACGGCAGCTACAAAATAATAGTGCCCGACGCGCAGGCGGTGCTGGTTTTCAAGTTTTTAGGCTATCTCACACAGGAAGTTACGGTAGGGAGCAACACAGTTATCAACGTGCAGCTAAAAACCGATTCCCGTTCGCTTAACGAGGTGGTGGTAGTAGGGTACGGTTCTCAACGCAGGAGCACGTTAACAGGAGCCATTACCTCATTAAGTGCCCGTACTATTAATTCGCTGCCGGTGGCAAGTGTAGAACAGGCCTTGCAAGGCCGTGTTGCGGGCTTAAGCGTAACCAATAACGGCGCGCCGGGTACTCAGCCAATTGTGACTATAAGGGGTATCAGCTCCATTAATTTTGCGTCAGATCCATTGTACGTTATCGATGGTTTCCCCACAGGTAATCTTTCTACTTTTGATTCTAAGGATATAGAATCTGTTGAAGTGTTGAAAGATGCCAGCGCGGCGGCCATTTATGGTTCGCGTGCTACCAACGGCGTTATTTTGATAACCACCAAAAAAGGATCGCGTAACGGTAAAGTACAGGTAAGCCTTGATTCTTACGCAGGTGTACAAAGTCCTGCAAAAAAACTGGAACTGTTGAACACCGACCAGTACGTTCAGTACGCAACTGCACTGATCGGTGCCGCAGGTTTACCGCCAAGGCTTAGTGCAACCAATTTTAATAAGCCTATTTATGACGGCGCAACACAAACATACGCGCAAACAAATACCGATTGGCAGGATGAATATTTTAAACGTAACGCGTTACTTACGTCAAACAACCTGTCTGTTAGCGGCGGGAACGACGTTTCGAGGTTTTACACATCGGCAGGTTACTTTAAACAGAACGGTATTGCACAAGGCTTAAGTTACGACAGGTACAACTATCGCATCAACTCCGATCATAAGATAAGCCGTGTATTTACTTTTGGCGAGAATCTTTACACAGCGGTAAGCAATCAACATTATGATGCTACCCAGGGTAACAGAACCCAATTGACCAACGTGGTGAGGATGACCCCTTATATCCCCATAAGCGATCCTACAAAGATCGGCGGCTTCCAGGGCCCGATAAGTAGCTTCGACGGATCTGACCCAACAAACCCGGTAGAATCTGCACTGATTGGTTCAAATACCATAAAATCGCTTAAATTGTTGGGTACAGCGTATCTTGATGTGAATTTTACATCGTGGCTGAGGTTCAGGTCTACTTTCGGTATTGATTACACCAACGGCTACACCCAAAACTACACCCCGATATACAACGACGGCGGTACTTTAAGCGCAACATCATCGGCTATCGCCAATCAGCGCCTGTCATCAACCACAAAATTGTACACAGAGCAATTGTCTTTTGACAGGACCTTTGGCCAGCATCACGTTGCGGCAACCGCTGTTTACGAGCAACAAGGCTTATACTTTGTTACCGAAACATCTTCTGGTAACCAGTCTACAAATTTAGTGAAAACGCTGAACGGTGCTTCAAATATCTCTGCGAATAACGTCAATCAAAGTAACTTACTGCAATCATACGTTGGCAGGGTTAACTATGACTACGCCGGCAAATATTTATTAAGCGCATCCATCCGCCGCGATGGGTTCTCTATTTGGGCACCCGAGCATAAATACGCCAACTTCCCTTCGGCCTCTGTCGGTTGGAAAATTGACCAGGAAGATTTCCTGAAAAGTAGCACAACAATTTCAGAATTGAAGCTTCGCGCGGGCTACGGCTTAACGGGCATCCCTCCGGGCGGGTTGGGTAACTACCCTTATTTGTCGCCGGTAAATTCTAATCAGGCATTTTATCCAATCGGCAATATCGCGCCTGGATCTGGTAATGCTTCATTTACCAACGGACTTTCCAACCCCGACCTGAGCTGGGAGAAAACAAAACAGCTGAACATCGGGCTCGATTTAGGTTTATATAATAACAAGATAACTGTAGTTGCCGAGTTTTTTAAACGTAAAACAGATAACCTTATCCTTACCGTTCCAACGGCGCCAAGCCAGGGTTTCCAGGGTGTAGGTACATTTGCTAACGTTGGCTCTATGCAAAACACCGGTGCCGAACTGCAGTTAGGCTATCACAAAACTTCCGGTGAATTTAAATGGGATGTTACCGGGCTGGTAAGCGTTATCCGTAACAAAGTGGTGCAATTAAATACAGCTAACGCGTCTATTCCATCCGGCAGCGACGCCGATTTTGGCGGCGGTGATGTGTTTACCAATACAGTAACGGGCAGGCCTGTACAATCTTTTTACGGTTGGATAGCAGATGGTATTTTTAAAAGCGCGGCAGAAGTTGCCAGCAGCCCAACCCAGGCCAATGCCGCCCCGGGCGATATCCGGTTCCGCGATATAAGCGGGCCATCCGGAACCCCGGATGGTATTATCGATTCGTACGATCGTACCTACATTGGCAGCTTTCTGCCTAAATTTACTTACTCGCTTAATTACACCGCGTTGTATAAAAACTTTGATGTAGCCATCTTCTTCCAGGGCGTGCAGGGTAATAAGATTCTGAATGCCGAGAAGATCATACTGGAAGGTATGCCAAGGTTATTTAATTCGGGCGTACAGGTTTTAAATGCGTGGACCCCCCAAAATGCAAATTCAACCATACCCAGAGCCATCGCCGGCGATCCAAACCGCAACGGCAGGCTATCAACCAGGTGGATAGAAGATGGATCGTACCTGAGGTTAAAGAATGTAATAATTGGTTATAATTTGCCAAAATCGGTGCTTAAAAGGTTAACTAATAATACAGTTAGCAGGTTTAAAATATACGTGTCTTCACAAAACCTGGTAACGTTTACCAAATACACCGGTTTCGACCCTGAGGTAGGTAATAAAAATCAAAATACTTCTGGCGGTAACTTAACAAACGGTGTAGACTTTGGCCAATACCCGGCTGCGAGGTCTTTTCAATTTGGTATACAAGCTGGCTTTTAAACACAACATTTAAAGTAAAATATTATGAAGAACAACATTTTTTTTAAGTCTCTATTAACCCTTATATTGGTTTTTACTTGCATATTCTCCTGTAAAAAGAATCTGGATACAACCAACCCCAATGTAGTTACCACAAGCAACTACTTTAAAAATTCTAACGAATTAGCGGCCGCCACGTTTGCAATTTATTCTGCGTGGCACGGCTCTAACCTGGTGGGCCGCGAGTGGTTCTTTTTACACGATCTGCGAAGCGATGATGTGTTAACCGGTGGTAGCCAGCTGGAAGCCCCGCGTAACCAGATCTTAATTGGCGTGGTGGATCCATCAAACCCGGTGATGAACGCCGTTTGGAACACGCTATATACTGTTATCCACAGGGCAAATACAGTAATAGATAATGGCCCTAACGTAACAGATAACGCCGCGCTGCGGGATAAGCTTGTTGGGGAGGCTAAATTCCTGAGAGGCTGGGCTTACTATGAGCTGGCAAGCATGTGGGGTAGTGTGCCGATATATACAACAACTGTTAAAAGCCCTACCGATTATCAACCAAAAGCTAAAATGGAAGATGTGTATGCCCAGGCAGTGAAAGACCTGCAGGATGCCGCTGCTGTTTTGCCGGGCAAATCAACCAGCGAAGCTGGTAGGGCTACAAAAAGTGCCGCTAATGCCATGTTAGGCAGGGTGCTCATGCAATCGGGCGATTACACGGCCGCGAAAACCGCTTTGTTAAAGGTGCCTACCGCTGGTGCAGATGGCTATTCATTAACCCCCAGGTTTTTAGATAATTTTGAAGAGGAGACAGAGTTTAACAGCGAGTCTATCTTCGAAATGATCTATTCAGATAAGGGAGATAATAACTTTAACTGGGGCAGCGGCGTAGGTGACGGTGTCTCTGCCGATCAAACCACCGTACGTAACCAGGAATACAACCCCATAGGATGGCGTAACCTTATCCCATCTAATAAAATGTTAAACGAGTTTGAGAATGTGGCTACAGGTGCTGCGAAAACCGATCCGCGCTATGCTTACACTTTTTACCAAACCGGCGATACCTTCAATAATGGTACTGCCACACTGGTTGATGCAGATCAAAACGGAAATTCATCAATTGTGAACGGCAAAACTATTAAGGTGGGATTCAGGAAGTTTCAGCTTATCTATAAAGAAGACCGCGCTACGGCGTCCTTCCACCCCGGCAGTAACAACCAGCGGGTTTTAAGATACGCGGAAGTGCTATTAAACCTTGCCGAATGCGAGAATGAACTGGGTAACAGTACCGCAGCAGTAGGTTATTTAAACCAGATAAGAGCCCGCGCAAGCGTAGCTATGCCGCCTTACCCAACCACTCAATTTCCTGTTGGTTCAAAAACCGATGTGGCTAAAGCTATTATACACGAGAAATCGGCAGAAATGACCAATGAGGAAGTAAGAAACATCGATATCCTGAGATGGAGGAAGAAAGGATATTTTGCAACCGAGCCGTTATCGTGGTATAGCGCAGCTAAAGAGTTTTTACCGATCCCACAATCAGAGATAGACAATAACCCCAAACTTTAGCATAATTAAAGCAAAGGCTGCTATTTAGCAGCCTTTGCTTTTTATAAGCTTTTTACACCTTTATATGCGTGCTATTATTTTCCTTATCGCTTCTGCATTTTTACTTTTCTGCGCTTCCTGCAAAAAAGCTACGCTGTTTGAACAGGTTCCGGGTTCTCAATCAAATATTCATTTCAATAACCTCATCACCGAGAATGATTCGATAAACCCTATCGATAACGCATACATATACAATGGCGGTGGGGTAGGTGTTGGAGATTTTAATAACGACGGCCTGCAGGATATTTATTTTACAGGCAATATGGTATCTAATCGCCTGTACCTAAACCAGGGGAACTTTGTATTTAAAGATATTACCGCCGCTGCCGGTGTAACCGGCGATGGGAGATGGGGCCGCGGCGCTACCATTGTTGATATTAATAACGATGGCTTTGCCGATATTTATGTTAGCAACTCATTGCTAACCGATAGCCTGAAACGCCAGAACTTTTTATATGTAAACCAGGGATTGGATAAAGACGGAATGCCGCATTTTAAAGATATGGCACACGAGTATGGGCTTGATCTTAAAATGCACTCCACCATGGCCGCTTTTTTTGATTATGATAACGATGGCGACCTGGATATGTACCAGGCCGTAAACTGGCCTAACAATGCATCTTACGCAAATATTTTCAGGCCGATATTTAGGGATGGCACTTACCCCAGCACTGGCAGGCTTTATCGTAACGATTGGAATGCCAAATTAAGGCACCCGGTTTTTCGGGATGTTTCAAAACAAGCACGAATAGGTATAGAAGGGTATAGCCATGGCGTTTCTATAGCAGATATAAACCGGGACGGCTGGAAA
Organism: Mucilaginibacter gilvus; assembly: GCF_004054195.1. Taxonomy (GTDB): domain Bacteria; phylum Bacteroidota; class Bacteroidia; order Sphingobacteriales; family Sphingobacteriaceae; genus Mucilaginibacter; species Mucilaginibacter gilvus. Next base: position 856,909 of record NZ_SBIW01000003.1, read on the forward strand.
GATATTTATGTAACCAACGATTTTCTTTCGAACAATATTTTATACATCAATAACCGCGACGGAACATTTACGGACAAGTCTAAAGAATATTTTAAACATACCTCGTTCAACGCCATGGGCCAGGATATTGTTGATATGAATAATGATGGCTTGGCCGATATTTTTGAGCTGGATATGAACCCCGAGGGTAACTACCGTAAAAAAATGATGAGCATGGCCAACAGCTATCAAACATTCCAGAATTTCGATCATTATGGCTATCAGTATCAGTACGTGCGCAATACGCTTCAGTTAAATCAGGGGCCAAGGGTGGGCCAAAACGACTCGGTAGGCGCTCCAATATTTAGTGAGGTTAGTTTTATGAGCGGCGTGGCCCAAACCGATTGGAGTTGGGCCCCATTAATAACTGATTTTGATAACGACGGTTACCGCGACATCATTGTAACCAATGGATACCCCCGCGATGTAACCGACCATGATTTTATAACGTTTAGAAACAATCCGTATTTAACGGCAACAAAAAATCAGATCTTAGAACAGATCCCCCAGGTTAAGATCCACAACTACGCTTTTAAAAATACCGGCGGAATAAAGTTTAATGATGAAAGCGAAAGCTGGGGATTTGCCGCGCCTACATTTTCGAGCGGGGCGGCGTACGCGGATCTGGATAATGACGGCGATATGGACGTCATCATAAACAACATTGATGATGAGGCTTCGGTATATAAGAATAACAGTCGCCAAAACACGGGCTCCAGTAATCACTACATAAATATAGCATTTGTTGGGCCTAAGCAAAATATAAACGGCATTGGGTCATGGATAGACATTTATTACAATAAAGGCCGGCACCAGGTTTATGAAAACAGCCCTTATCGCGGGTATTTATCGTCAATCCAAAACATGGTACATTTCGGTATAACAAGCGCCACAGTTATAGATTCGGTTGTTGTGAAATGGCCCAACGGCAAAAAGCAGATACTGAAGAATGTGAAGGTCGACCAATTGTTGACACTGAAAACTTTGGATGCCAAAATGCCTTATAACTGGCAGCAACCGGGCTCAACAAAGTCACTATTTACAGAGGTTACTAAAGCGGCTGGCGTAAATTTTATTCATAAAGAAAGCGAATACGTTGATTTCAACATCCAGAAATTGCTCCCGCATAAATTATCGGCTTACACCCCGGCGCTGTCAAGTGCCGACATTAACGGCGACAGCCTGGACGATATTGTAATTGGCGGTAATGATGGTTCGCCGGCACAAGTTTTTCTGCAACAGCGCAAAGGCAAATTTGTACAGCGCAACCTCCTGGCAGCCGGGGTTATGCCCAAAAACGAATATAAAGATGGTGGTATTTTGTTGTTTGATGCCAATAATGATGGTAAGCAGGATATATACATCACCGGTAGCGGTTATGAAAAAAAGCACAATACCCCATATTATCAAGACCGACTCTATCTTAACGATGGGTTGGGCAACTTTACATTAGCACCAAACGCCCTGCCTATTAATTATTCCAGCAAATTATGTGTGCGCGCTATCGATTATGACAAGGATGGAAAACCCGACCTTTTCGTATCGGGCAGGGTTGATCCATGGAACTATCCAAAAGCGGTTTCGAGTGTTATTTACCACAACGATAGTGAAAACGGTATAGCGAAATTTACCGATGTAACCGGCAAAGTGGCTCCGGACTTAGCAAATGCCGGGATGATATGCGACGCCTTGTTTACCGATTTTGATAACGATGGCTGGGTAGATCTGATGCTCGCCGGCGAATGGGCGCCAATAAAATTTTTGAAGAACAAGCAAGGCGTTTTTTCTGATGTGAGTGTTACTACAGGTTTAAACAGTAAAACCGGCTGGTGGAATAGCATAGTCGCAGGCGATTTTAGGCATACAGGGCGTATGGATTATATTGTTTCAAACACAGGGCTAAACACGCTATACCAGGTAAGCGATACATACCCCGGCTACATAACCGCTAAGGATTTTGATAAACGTGACCGTTTTGACGCGTTCCCGTCCTTTTTTTTGAAAGGAGAGGATGGCGTAAAAAGAGAGTATCCTGTGAACGTGCGCGATGATGCTATTAAGCAAATGATCACTTTGCGCCAAAGATTCACCAATTACCGGTCATTCGCTAACGCGACGATCAGCGATATGTTTACTACAGAGCAGCTAAAGGGTGCTTTGAGATTAAACGCTAATGAGCAACGATCATGCCTTATAAGGAACGATGGCAATGGCAAATTTACTATGATACCCCTGCCTGCGGAGGCGCAAACCGCGCCTCTTAATGGTATGATTGCCGATGATTTTGATGGAGACGGTAATACAGACTTATTGGCAACCGGCAATGATTTTGGTACAGATATGGCAATTGGCCGCTATGATGCGTCGAACGGCCTTTTTTTAAAAGGCGACGGGCGGGGCAACTTCAAAGTGCTGTCAATTCTTCAAAGCGGGATATTTATCCCCGGTGATGGTAAGGCTTTGATCAAGCTTGCTGTAAATAACGGTATTATGATTGCGGGAAGCCAGCATAAAGGTGCTTTAAAATTGTTTAAATTAAATAATGGGCTTAAAGTTATTAAACTTTTACCCAGCGATGTAACCGCGACCCTAAAGCTCACCAACGGCGCTATAACGAGGCAAGAGTTCCATTACGGTTCATCGTTTCTGTCACAATCATCACGAATTTGTATTATCGGGGGTATGGTTGAAAGTTTAATTGTGGTAAACAATAAAGGAGTGAGCCGCAATATAGCGCTGTGATAATTTTGAAAAACACTAAAGGCCGCAATGCGGCCTTTAGTAAATAATCAACTATCCAATCTCAAAAGACAGTTATATTAGCTTGTAAATCAATTATAAAAAGATAAATATGAAACATTTAAATTGCTTTAACAATCGATTGCAAAATAAATTATATTTGATGTTGAATTGTAAACGCCCAATATTTTGAATGAAGTTAAAACACCCGGTTATAGGTGGGTAATTTGTGCATTAATTTTCTTTGCAACAACGGTAAATTATCTTGATAGGTCTGTTATCAGCCTCCTCAAATCTAAACTTACCAAGGAGTTCAGCTGGAATGATGGGGATTACGCCAATATCGAGATAGCCTTCAAAATAGCTTACTCCCTTGGTTTGCTTGGCGTGGGCCGTATCATAGATTATTTAGGTACAAAAAAGGGATATTTGCTGTCAACTTTTTTTTGGAGCATAGCCGCAATTTGCCATGGCTTTGTAACAAGCACATTTGGTTTTGGGGTAGTAAGAGCCGCGCTCGGAGTAAGTGAGTCGGGCAATTTCCCGGCGGCTATTAAGGCTGTTGCCGAATGGTTTCCCAAGAAAGAACGCGCCATGGCTACCGGGATATTTAATTCGGGCGCTAATATAGGTGCTATAGTAGCGCCATTAACGGTGCCTTTTATAGCTGTATTTTGGGGATGGCGCTGGGCTTTTATACTAACCGGCGCTATCGGCTTTATATGGATAGCGCTTTGGCTTATTTTTTACGAAATACCTTCCCGGCAAAAAAGATTGACCGTGGCCGAGTTTAATTATATTAATGCCGATGAGGAACAACCGCCTGCGGAGCAACACCCAATGCAGCTAAGCTGGCTTAAGCTATTATCTTACCGGCAAACCTGGGCTTTTTCTATCGGCAAATTACTTACCGATCCTATCTGGTGGTTCTACCTCTTCTGGCTGCCCGATTTTTTAGAGAGCCAGTACAAAGTAACAGGTACAGCTATCGCCTTACCTGTTGCCCTGGTTTATACGATTTCGGTATTTGGCAGTGTATTAGGTGGTTACATTCCTAAACTATTAATGGAACGCAACTGGCCTGCATTTAAAGCCCGCAAAATATCAATGCTGTTTTATGCTATCGTTGTTACGCCTATCGTTTTCGCGCAGATATTAGGCGGCGTAAATATGTGGCTGGCAGTATTTATCATCGGCCTGGCAGCAGCTGCCCACCAGGCATGGAGCGCTAATATTTTTACTACAGTATCAGATATGTTCCCAAAAAACGCGGTAGGTTCTGTAACCGGAATTGGCGGAATGTTTGGCTCTGTTGGCGGCGTTTTGCTTTCGTTATTGGTTCAAAAATCATTATTTATTCATTACCGCGCTATCAATCAGATAGAAACCGCCTACTACATTATGTTTGTAGTATGTGGCAGTGCTTATATTTTGGCTTGGGTGATCATGCATTTCATGATCCCTAAATTAAAACCCATTAAGTTTTAAATCTATGTTTAAAAACGCTATTTATGCCTTCGGGGCAACTACTTTATTTGCCTTTATAGGTAATTCATCTGCGAAAGCTCAGCAGGCGGGCCCGGTAAAGGGCCTTAAGGATTATTACTCTTCTTATTTTCCTGTGGGCGTTGCGGTGTCACCCCAATCACTCAAGGATGGTAAAAAGAGTGTATTGATAATCAGTCAGTTTAATAGTATTACGCCCGAAAATGCTATGAAAATGGGCCCGATCCACCCGGCGGAAAACCGCTATAACTGGCGGGACGCGGACGCTATTGTTGCTTTTGCACAGGCAAATGGCATAAAGGTACGCGGCCATAACCTTTGCTGGCACGAGCAAACCCCCAGCTGGCTTTTTACAGGTGACGATGGTAAGCAAGTATCTAAAGAAGTGCTCTTACAGCGCCTGAAAACCCATATTGACACTGTGGTTGGCCGCTATAAAGGCAAAATATACGCATGGGATGTGGTGAACGAAGCCATTGATGATGATAGTACCAAATTTTTACGAAACTCATTGTGGTACAAGATATGCGGCGAGGATTTTATTTTTAAAGCATTTGAATATGCCCATGCTGCCGACCCCAATGCCGTCCTTTTTTATAACGATTACAACACCGAACGCCCCGAAAAAAGGGAACGCATCTATAAATTATTAAAGCGGCTTATCGAGGCCAAGATCCCGGTTAATGGGGTGGGGTTGCAGGCGCACTGGTCGTTATTTGAGCCGTCGGAGAAAGACCTGGAGGCCACTATTCAAAAATTTTCCTCCCTGGGATTGAAAATACAAATCACGGAATTGGACATGTCGGTATACCCCTGGGAGAAGAACCGGCGCGACAAATTGCCCGGCGAATCTGATGCTTTTACAGCCGAAAAAGAGCAGCAACAGGCCAGGCAGTATGCTATGGTTTTTAATATTTTCAGAAAATATAAGGACGTGATAACCGGGGTGACTTTTTGGAACATAGCCGATAACCAGACCTGGCTCGACGATTACCCGGTAAAGGGCCGTAAGAACTACCCTTTGTTATTCGACCAGAATTTACAGCCTAAAAAGGCATATAGGGGAGTGGTTAAATTCTAAAACAAGTCTTAAAAGGCATTTGCGTTTATTTGCGTGTTTTTACCAAAAAAAGGTGCTTTTTGTGGCAAAAAGGGTCATTATTTGCGTAATAACCGCAGGCTAAAAATCATAGAAAAAAAACTATTTAACCGGTACCGATTAAATAGTTTTTTGGGTGGACGACCGGGTGATGAGTTTTGGCTTGATACTGATAATTTTGGGCACTACCATCGTATCGGTATTTTCCATTTCCTGGAAGTACAGGTTGGCCACCGTTTTTCCCATGTAAAAACTAAACTGATCTATAGTGGTAATGGAGGGGCTGGTTATCTCTGTAAAGTCCTCGTTGGAATAACCGCAAATGCCTAACTCTTCCGGTACTTTAACATTCATGGCGGTTGCTACCTCTAAAACACCCAAAGCCGAAAAATCTGATGTGGACGCGAAGATCGCATCAGGTGGTTGCGGCAGGCTTAGTAACTGGCGGGTGGCGTTCGCGCTTAGTTCTTTAGTCCAGGCGTTCTCTATCATTAGGGCTGGTATAACAGGTATGCCATTTTCTTCGAGCGCGCGCAGATAACCATTTTTTCGCTGCCTGAAAATGTTGAGTTTTTGCGGCCCCTCCAGCAAGGCAACACGTTTGTACCCTTGTTTTATCATGTGGCTAACGGCCTCGAAAGACGATTGCTCGTTATCATTGGTTACTTTTAAAGTTTCCAGTTCATCGGCAACACGGTCAAACTGAATGAGTTGTATACCGTGGTCTATGATGTTTTGCAGGTGTTTATGGTCAATGGTTTCAACCGATATAGATATTACAATACAATCCACATGTTGATTAATGAGCGTGTTTACGCATTGTACCTCCTTATCATACAATTCATTTGATTGACAAATAATGAGATTATAACCCTGTTTATAGGTGGCATCTTCAATACCGGCAATTACGTTGGAGAAAAAGTTTTGATTGATGCGCGGCACCACTACACCAATAGTTTTGGAATGCCCTTTACGCAGGTTTGATGCCAGCGTATTGCGGGTGTAATTGAGTTCCTTAGCCGTTTTTAAGATCAGTTTTTTAGTGGCATCGTTAACCGAACTACTATTATTTAGGGCTCTTGATACCGACGAAGGGTTAAGGTTTAGCTTTTCGGCGATATCGTAAATGGTAGTTCTTTTTTTTGATTTCATAACGGATGATGAATTGTAAAATAAATTAAAACAATCGATTGCTTTTTAATGAATTTAATTTAATTTCGTTTCTGCAATTATAACCAAAAACAGCTACTATTTATGCTATTGTTAGGTATCGATTTAGGTACATCATCCGTGAAAATAAGTGTGGTCGATATAGACGGGCAACGTCTCGTAGCTTCGGCACAATACCCCGAAACTGAGGCACCTATCCTCACCCCGCAAACCGGCTGGGCCGAGCAGTCGCCGGATAGCTGGTGGAAGCAAACAGAGCGGGCCATTGCCTTATGCCACCAAAAGGGCGGTTACGACCCGAAAGATATCACCGCTATAGGCATTGCCTACCAGATGCACGGTTTAGTACTGGTAGATAAAGACCAGAAAGTTTTGCGCAACAGTATTATCTGGTGCGACAGCCGCGCGGTGGAAATTGGCGATAAAGCATTTGAGGATATAGGGCACGAAACCTGCTTATCGCACATGCTCAACTCTCCGGGTAATTTTACAGCCTCAAAACTGGCCTGGGTAAAGCAGAATGAGCCAGGTATTTATGATAAGATAGATAAGATAATGCTCCCTGGCGATTACATCGCCATGAAGTTAACGGGCGAGATCACTACATCTGCTTCGGCCATGTCCGAAGGGATCTTTTTCGATTTCCAGTTCAACGGGCTTTCTAAAGACATTATAGAGTATTTCGGTTTCAGCGATAGTTTGTTCCCTGCTGTTAAACCCGTTTTTTCGGCACATGGCAGGGTAACACCGGCTGTAGCCAATGCGCTGCAGCTTAAGGCGGGCATCCCGGTTACCTATAAAGCCGGCGATCAGCCCAATAATGCTTTATCCTTAAACGTATTAAAACCGGGTGAAGTAGCGGCAACAGCCGGTACATCCGGCGTTATTTATGGCGTAAGCGACCAGCTTGCCTACGATCCGCAATCGCGCGTAAACACATTTGCCCACGTAAACTACGCTAATGATAGCAAGCGCCTTGGCGTGTTGTTATGTATAAACGGTACGGGCAGCCTTTACCGCTGGGTTAAAAATACGTTTGCGGCAAACATGAACTATCAGCAAATAAACGCCGAAGCAGAGAATGCGCCTTCAGGCAGTGGCGGCCTGCGCATAATGCCTTTTGGCAACGGTGCCGAGCGCATGCTGAGCAATAAGCAAGTAGGGGCGCACCTGCATAATATCGATCTGAATTTGCATACACCCGCGCACATCTTCAGGGCGGCGCAGGAGGGTATTGCCTGCGCGTTTAGGTACGGGCTGGATATTATGAGGGAGAACGGGATGTCGCCAACGGTAATACGGGCGGGCAAGAACAACTTGTTTTTGAGCAAGCTGTTTACCGAGAGTTTTGTAAATGCCACCGGCGTACCCGTAGAACTGTATGATAACGACGGAAGTATGGGCGCGGCGCTTGGCGCGGGGATAGGTGCCGAGATATTTTCACCGACAGAAGCATTCAGCAATGCGAAACCAATCCGGCGGGTAGAGCCGGCAGCCACCGGTTTCGAAGAAGTTTATCAAAGCTGGAAAGCTATTCTTAACCAGCATTTAACAAGTATATCATCAATTCAATAAAATAAAAAAAATTAAAAGCTATGTCAATTGTAACGGGAGAAAAAGAGTTTTTTAAAGGAATAGGCCAGGTAAAATACGAAGGGCAGCAATCTGATAATCCACTGGCGTTCCGCTGGTACGATGCGGATAAGGTAGTAGCAGGCAAAACCATGAAAGAGCATTTGCGCTTTGCCTGTGCTTACTGGCACTCGTTTAACGGTAACGGCGCCGATCCGTTTGGGGGTGCTACGCACGTTTTTCCATGGGATGCTAAAACAGACGCGGTAGAACGCGCTAAGGATAAAATGGATGCCGCGTTCGAATTTATCACCAAAATGAATTTGCCGTATTACTGCTTTCACGATATTGACGTGGTAGACTATACCAATGACGTAGCCGATAACGAAAGGCGCTTGCAGGCTTTGGTAGCGTATGCCAAACAAAAACAAGCTGCAAGCGGCGTAAAATTGCTTTGGGGCACCGCCAACGTATTTAGCCATGCCCGTTATATGAACGGTGCTTCTACCAACCCCGATTTCCATGTACTGGCACATGCCGGCGCACAGGTAAAGGCTGCTATTGATGCTACCATTGCTTTAGGTGGCGAAAACTACGTGTTTTGGGGTGGCCGCGAAGGTTACATGAGCCTGCTGAACACCGATATGAAACGCGAGCAGGAGCACCTGGCCAAATTTCTGCATACCGCTAAGGATTACGCGCGCAAACAGGGCTTTACCGGTACTTTTTTTATCGAACCAAAACCATGTGAGCCAACCAAGCACCAGTACGATTATGATGCGGCAACCGTATTCGGTTTCCTGCAGAAATACGATCTGCTGAACGATTTTAAACTGAACCTGGAGGTGAACCATGCTACTTTAGCGGGCCATACCTTCCAGCATGAACTGCAGGTGGCTGCTGACAGCGGCTTGCTGGGCTCGATTGATGCCAACCGCGGCGATACGCAGAACGGCTGGGATACAGATCAGTTCCCGAACGATATTACCGAGGTGGCAGAATACATGCTCATCATTTTAGAGGCCGGTGGTTTCTCTGGCGGTGGCATCAACTTCGATGCGAAGATCCGTCGTAACTCAACAGACCCCGCAGACCTGTTCTACGCGCATGTTGGCGGCATGGATGTTTTTGCAAGGGCATTGCTTATAGCGGATGACATCCTGCAAAAATCTGATTACAAAAAAGTGCGGACAGATCGTTATGCTTCTTTTGACAGCGGCGCTGGTAAAGACTATGAGAACGGCGCGCTTTCTTTAGAAGATCTGCGTAACTACGCCGCGGGTAACGGCGAACCTGCTGCTAAGAGCGGAAGGCAAGAATACCTGGAAAATTTAATAAACCGTTACATCTAACAGCCATACTGCTATAAACCTAATATTAAACTGAGCAGATAAATGAAATCCCTTTCGTATGGCGATTACGCCGTGTTCCTGGTTTATTTTTTGATCGTAGCATGTTACGGTTATTGGATCTATCGCCGTAAGCACAATGCCGACGCGACCTCCAAAGATTACTTTTTAGCCGAAGGCTCGCTTACCTGGTGGGCCATAGGCGCGTCTTTGATCGCGTCTAACATTTCTGCCGAGCAGTTTGTTGCCATGAGCGGGAACGGCTTTACCATGGGTTTGGCCATTTCTACCTACGAGTGGATGGCGGCTTTAACACTTGTTATTGTAGCGGTATTTTTTATACCGGTGTATCTTAAAAATAAGATATTTACCATGCCGCAGTTTTTGCACCAGCGGTACAACAGTACAGTTGCCATGATAATGGCTGTGTTTTGGCTGCTGCTGTACGTTATTGTAAACTTAACATCTATCCTGTACCTAGGGGCTATTGCCATCAACGGCATCTCGGGTATCGATTTTAAGTTATGTATAGCCGGCCTGGCCTTTTTTGCTATCATCATCACCCTTGGCGGGATGAAGGTTATTGGTTATACCGATGTTATCCAGGTGTTTTTCCTTATCCTGGGCGGGTTGGTAACCACCTATATAGCGGTAACCAAGGTAGGCGAATTTTACGGCCACCCCGGCTTGTTAAACGGCCTGTCTGACATGTACAGCCACGCTAACGACCACTTTCAGATGATCCTGAAGAAGGATAACCCAAGCTACGGCGACCTGCCCGGCCTAACGGTGCTGATAGGTGGTATGTGGATAGTGAACCTTAACTATTGGGGTTGTAACCAGTACATTACGCAACGGGCATTGGGCGCTAACCTCAATACCGCGCGTAGCGGCATCCTGTTCGCGGCTTTTTTAAAGCTTTTAATGCCGCTTATAGTGGTACTGCCCGGTATTGCCGCTTACATTTTGTACAAGCAAAATGTGTTTAACCCGGAGATGATGGGCAGCATTACCAGTAACCATGATAATGCCTACCCGGTATTGTTAAATTTACTGCCGAATGGCGTTAAGGGGCTAGCATTTGCAGCATTAACCGCCGCCGTAGTTGCTTCGCTGGCGGGTAAGGCAAATAGTATTGCCACCATCTTTACGCTGGATATCTACAAAAAGAAGATCCGCAAGGATGCTACCGACCACCAGTTGGTTGTAGTGGGCAAAATTACTGTAGTGGTGGCCATGATACTGGGCGTTGCTATTTCACCATTTTTAGGGATCGATAAAAAAGGCGGCTTTCAGTTTATACAGGAGTATACAGGTTTTGTATCACCGGGGATCTTCGCCATGTTTATCTTGGGCTTTTTCTGGAAAAAGGCTTCATCTAACGCGGCCCTTTTTGCAACAATCGGCGGTTTCGCATTCTCGGTATTCTTTAAATTCCTGCCTAAGATGGTCGATCTGTCGTCACTGGCGTTAAGCGGATTTTCTACTAAGAACGCGGAGAGTGGTTTGTACGAGATCCCATTCCTGGATAGGATGGGCTTTGTATTTATCATTTGCGTAGCCGGTATGGTTATCATCAGCTTAATAGATGCTGCCAAAGGCAAAGAAACCAACGGATTGGAAATAGATGCTAAAATGTTTAAAACATCCAATGCTTTTGCAGTAGGGGCAATGCTCATCTGCGGAATATTGGTAGCACTATATACCATTTTCTGGTAAACAGAGACGTAATATTAAAAAACGAAAAGGGTCGGTTCAATTTGAACCGACCTTTTTACGTTATGTTTTATTCGTGCTAAAACCCTATAGAGTTGCCGCCATCTACCGGTAATATTACCCCGGTGACATATTTTGACGCCTCTGTGGATAGGTAAAATATCGCTTCGGCAATGTCGTTAGGTTCGCCCAGCTTACCCATCGGTGTTCTGGATAGTACCTTTTGTTTCCGGTTTGGATCATTGTCCAGCGCCTTGGCCGACATATCGGTAGCAATAAAGCCCGGCGCCACACAATTTACCCGTATGCCCTGCGGTGATAGTTCGGTAGCCATTGCCCTTGTCATTCCCTCAATGGCGGCCTTGCTTGCAGTATAAGCAATTACGTAGGGGATCCCATACTGCGATGCCATGGAACTGATGTTAACAATACTGCCACTACCGGCCTCAACCATATGTTTAACTACTTCGCGGCTCAGTACAAAAACGGCGGTAAGGTTAGTTTGAATGATCTGCTTAAAATCACTGTCGGTAACTTCAACAAAGGGTTTCTTTTGGTTGATGCCGGCGTTGTTCACCAATATATCCGGCCCGCCAAACTCATTAACAATATTGCTTACCAGGCCCGGGATGCCCGCTATATCGCTCAGATCGAAAGCGCGGTAGCTGCATAGTTCGCCCAAAAGGCTAACGGCTTGTTTCAGCTTAACCTCATCACGACCGATAATAACGGTCCGGATGTTATTTTCTGTCAGTTTCTTTGCAGTAGCGAAGCCGAGGCCAGATGCGCCGCCGGTTACGATGGCCACTTTTGTATTATGATTCATTTTATATTGGGGGCGATTATGAACTTTTATTTCGCAGCGATGATTCCCGGATAATTAACTCCGATCTTAACACCACACTGTGCATTTGTTTAACATCATAGTTGTTTAAATGCGCCACCATTAGTTTCGCGGCTGCTTCGCCCATTTCATAGCCTTTATAGTTTATGGTGGTTAAATTAGGTTCTACAACGCAGGCTGTAGGGTCGTTATTAAACCCGGCGAAAGCAATATCCTGCGGGATGTTTATACCGTGTTTTTTAAGCGTTTGCATACAGCTGATGGCACAGAGGTCGTTTGCAACAAAAACGCCATCGGGTAAAACAGGCATTTTTAATATTTGCCCTGCTGCTGCCACCCCCGCCTGGCTGCTTAGGTCGTTAACGATCAGTAAGCTGTCATCAAACTCCAGCTGATGTTCTTCCAACGCTTTTTTGTAGCCGTTAAACCGCTCGGAGTAAACGCTCCTGAGGAGATTAGCAGTGATATGTACAATACGTTTGCAGCCCTGGTCTATTAAGTGAGTAGTAACTTCCCTTGCTGCTTTATAGTTATCTATATAGATCTGCGGGCAGGCGGCGTGTTCAAAAACACGATCGAAAAACACTAACGGGATCTTTCTTTTGATGAAGGGCTCAAAATGCGCTATATCAGCCGTATCGTAAGCCAGCGAAACCAATAATCCCTCCACCCGGTTATTCAGCATGGCTTTGGCGTTGCTGGCTTCCTTCTTCATCGTCTCCAGCGACTGGCTGATGAAGAGGTTGTAATTGGCATCGTTCACTACTTTTTCTATCCCGGCGATCACATCAGACATAAAACTGCTGTTGAGTCTGGGCACAATAACGCCAATTACATTGCTTTTTTGATTACGCAGGTTGCTGGCCATATAATTGGAGCGATAGCCCATTTCTTCGGCTGCGTCAACTATCAGCTTTTTGGTTTTATGGTTAACCAGAGGATGATCCTTAAGCCCACGGCTTACTGTAGCTGCCGAAATTTTAAGTTTATCCGCTATATCATAAATAGTAATTTCCTTCATCATTATGTTGTAGGGCAATGGTTGCCCGGTGTATCTGCCGTAATGGTTTAAACCGCTTTATTTGGATGGATAAATATAAAATTATTTGGCAACAATACGGAAATTTTACAATCGATTGTAAAATCGCTTTCAACAGTGAAGATAATTTTAAATCTTTGAGAAGTACAAAGCACCACGCGATGATACAATAAACCGATAGAATAGTATGATACCTGATTTAGAACAAACATTCCGGTGGTTTGGCCCCTCCGATCCTGTAACCTTAGCTGCCATCAGGCAAACCGGCGCAACCGGCATTGTCTCCGCCTTGTATCATATCCCTTGCGGAGAGGTGTGGAGCTCAGTCGGGATAGCGGCGTACCAGGCTAATATTAACGCGGCAGGTTTTAAATGGGCGGTGGTGGAAAGCGTTAACATCCACGAAGCCATAAAAACCGGGGCGGCGGAGCGCGATAAATACATAGAGCGGTACGTGGAAACGCTGGCCAATCTGGGTAAGGCAGGTATAGGCACGGTATGCTATAACTTTATGCCGGTACTGGATTGGACCCGCACGCACCTGGATCACCGGCTGGCGAATAATGCATCGGCTTTAAGGTATGATGCCAAGGCTTTGGCCGCGTTCGACCTTTATATTTTGGAGAGGGCAGGAGCTTATGAAGAATTTACCACCGGGCAGCAAATAGCCGCCAAGCGTTACCTTGATCAATTGACCACCAGTGAGATAACGCAACTAACAAACACCGTATTAGCCGGCCTGCCCGGGACAGACGAGGTGTTCACTATTGCCGAATTTAAAGCGCATTTAAAAAGATACTGCGAAGTAGACGCGCGGAAACTAAAGGCGAACCTGGCTTATTTTTTAAAGGCTATTGTGCCCGCCGCAGAGGAATATGGCATTAAAATGTGTATCCACCCCGATGATCCGCCGTTCCCGATTTTGGGCTTGCCAAGGGTGGTATCTACCGGGCAGGATCTCCAGGATGTTGTTGACGCATACCCTTCGCCCAGTAACGGTATCACGCTTTGTACCGGCTCGCTTGGTGCCCGGGGCGATAACGATATCCCGGCGATCATCTCAAGTTTGGGCAGCCACGTGCATTTCCTGCACCTGCGTAACGTTCAGCGCGAGGCAGATGGTAGTTTTTACGAAGCAGGACATTTAAGCGGCAGTACCAATATGTTTGAGGTGATGAGGGCCGTGGTTACCGAGCAGGCAAAACGCCAAAAGGAGGGGAGAAATGATATCGCTATCCCTATACGGCCAGATCATGGGCATAAAATACTCGATGATTATAACTACAACACTTACCCCGGCTACTCGGTAATTGGCCGGCTAAAAGGACTGGCAGAATTAAGGGGATTGGAGATGGGTGTTAAACGGGCATTGTTTTATTAAATCATTTTATGCAATCGATTGTTTATCTCGTTTTTTTTATTCAGATTTGTTTTGTAGACTATAAACCCACTATAAGTTATTTCCTGAATTTGAACCATGAAGGCAATCATACCGTTGAAACGATTTGCATTTTTTTTAGGGCTCCTGGCTCTTTCGTGTAACGTTTATGCCGATAACGGTTATAAGCTTTGGCTTGGCTATCATGCGGTGGCGGATAAGAAGTTAGCCGCGCAATACGTGCAGCAGTTGCGGTATCTGAAATTTACAGCCGGTTCGCCAACCCTTAATGCGGCAAGGGAAGAGCTGCTCGTAGGTTTGGAAGGCATGCTTTCACTAAAACCCCAAGATATTGAAAAGCCGAATTATTCAACGCTGTTTGTAGGTGTTTCTTCATCTCTAAACCTTCCAAAAAATACCATCGCACAAAGCGAGATCCAGCAAACCGGGAAGGAGGGGTATCTTATTCGGTCGGTAACCATCAATAATAAAAAATGTATTGTTATTACGGCCCAAACCGATATCGGTATATTACATGGTGTTTTTGGATTCTTAAAATTACTGCAAACACAGCAGGCCATAGGTGTTTTAAACATACTGGAGTACCCGCGCATCATGTACCGGGTGCTTGATCATTGGGACAACCTTAACCGCACCGTGGAGCGGGGTTACGCCGGCTCATCCATTTGGAATTGGCATAAGCTACCCGGTTATATCGATCAGCGTTATATTGATTACGCCCGTGCCAGCGCATCCGTGGGCATCAATGGCTCGGTAGTGAATAATGTAAACGCCAACGCGCTGATGCTTACGCCGGAGTACCTGGAAAAAGTGAAAGCACTGGCGAACACCTTCCGGCCTTATGGTATAAAAGTATACCTCTCTGTTAAATTTAGCAGCCCCATCGACATAGGTGGTCTTAAAACCTCCGACCCATTGGACCCGCAGGTAATACAGTGGTGGAAGGATAAAGCGGATGAGATCTACCGCGGCATCCCCGATTTTGGCGGCTTTCTGGTGAAGGCCAATTCCGAAGGGCAGCCCGGTCCGCAAGCCTATAAACGCAGCCATGCCGACGGCGCCAACATGCTGGCGGATGCTTTAGCGCCCCACAATGGTATTGTAATGTGGCGGGCTTTTGTATACGACAACAATGTGCCGTATGACCGTGCGAAGCAGGCTTATAACGAGTTTAAACCGCTCGACGGGCAGTTTAAAAGCAATGTGATCGTCCAGGTGAAGAACGGGCCGATAGATTTTCAACCCCGGGAGCCTTTCCATCCACTATTTGGCGCCATGCCTAACACGCCGCTCATGATCGAATTTCAGCTGACGCAGGAGTACCTCGGTTTCTCTACAAACCTAGTTTACGAAGCACCTTTATTTAAAGAATGCCTGGAATCCGACACCTATGCCATGGGAAAAGGCTCCACAGTGGCAAATATTATCACGGGTAAGTTTAACCCTAAGCTCATCACCGGGATGGCGGGCGTCGCCAATATAGGTTCTGATGTTAACTGGTGCGGGCACCCTTTTGCCCAAGCCAATTGGTATGCGTTTGGCCGCCTGGCATGGAACCCTGCACAAAGTTCGGCTACAATTGCTGCCGATTGGGTGAAGATGACCTTTACCAATCAACCTGCTTTTGTTGCGCCGATGCAAAGCATTATGCTGCAATCGAGAGAGAATACGGTTAATTACATGACCCCGCTTGGCCTGCATCATATTATGGGCGTTAATACCCATTACGGCCCCGGCCCTTGGGTGGATAACGCGGGCCGCGCTGACTGGAATGCTACCTATTACCATAAGGCCGATTCGGCGGGCATAGGATTCAACCGCAGCAGCACGGGCAGCAACGCTGCTGCCCAATATCAGCCGCCGGTGAGGGATATGTTTGAAAATTTAACCACCTGCCCTGATGAATATTTATTGTGGTTCCATCATGTACGGTGGGATCATAAAATGCGGTCGGGAAAGACGCTTTGGGACGACATGGTACATCATTATTACATGGGTGCCGATTCTGTTAAACAAATGCAGCGCACCTGGGATAAAATGGCCGGCTATGTAGATAAGGAACAGTTTCAAACTGTTAAACAGCTGATGGCAGTTCAGTATGATGAAGCCATCAGTTGGAGAAATTCTTGCGTGCTGTATTTCCAAACCTTTGCCAACAGGCCCATCCCGGCAGGGTACCAAATGCCAGCGCATCCGCTAAGCTATTATAGGAACAGGAAATACCTGCAGGCACCCGGCATAGGCGGCAATCAATAAAATGAGTTAATTAACCAAGCATAAATTATAAACCACATGTATCCATTTATGAAAGCAAAGCCATTTTTAATGCTGCCATTTGCTGTATGCTCGTTGTTTGCCTGCAATTCGCCGGCACAGAAAGCAAATACCGCTAAAACCGACAGCACAACAGTTAAATACCTTACCAAGCCGCTCATCAGCAGTATTTACACCGCCGATCCTTCGGCACACGTATTTGAAGGGAAGATCTATATCTATCCGTCGCACGATATCGACGCGGGCATCCCCGAGAACGATAACGGCGACCATTTTGCCATGAAGGACTATCATATTTTATCGATGGACAGCATCGGCGGTAAGGTTACCGATCATGGTGTGGGTTTCGATATCAAAGACATCCCATGGGCGGGCCGGCAACTGTGGGCACCCGATGCCGCTTATAAAGATGGAACTTATTACCTGTATTTCCCGGTGAAGGACAAGCAGGATGTGTTTAAAATTGGCGTCGCTACTTCAAAACGCCCCGAAGGCCCTTTTAAAGCGCAGCCGCAACCTATAGCGGGTAGCTTTAGTATAGACCCGGCAGTATTTACCGATACAGATGGCAGCTCATATATGTATTTTGGCGGCATCTGGGGCGGGCAATTACAACGCTGGGATAAGGGCAAATACGATAGCAATGGCTCTAAAACCGACCTGCAGAAAGATGATGCCCCGGCCATTACCTGCAAGGTTGCCAAATTAAAGGGGAACATGCTGGAGTTTGACGGTGCCGTAAAAGATGTGGTGATACTGGATAGCCTGGGTAAACCCTTATTGGGGAAAGACCATAACCGCAGGTTTTTTGAAGGATCGTGGATGCACAAATACAACGGCAAGTATTACTTCACCTATTCTACCGGCGATACGCACCTGCTTACTTATGCTATAGGTGATAGCCCGCTTGGGCCCTTTACCTATAAAGGTGTATTTATGAAACCGGTACAAGGCTGGACCACCCACCATTCCATCATAGAAGTTAAAGGCAAATGGTACATATTTTACCACGATACGGAGATCTCGGGCAAAACACATTTAAGAAACGTGAAGGTGACCACGCTGGAACATAACGCCGATGGCAGTATAAAACTGATCGACCCATTTTTGTAACAAGGAAACTCCCCGGCAAGGGATTAAAAAAAATACCTCCATCAGATTGACAATAGCGACAGGATTCAACCCCGGTCGCTATTGTCATCTACTACGTTTGGTTGATGGGTTAAAATATTTGGTATCCTGCGGAAAGGTACACCAGGATGTGGAACCTTCTTTAGAGGGTTCTTCCGGCCCCCGCCACTCAAAGGTTGTTCCGTATGCACTGGAAGGCAATCCAGGGTTTTTGGCGTACCACTCGTTCATCCCCATTGGATCATCAAATCTAAAAAATACGCCGCCAATGCCTGTTACTCTTTCATATTTATCAGTTTTATTTTAAGCCGTAAGTTTACCGGAGCCGGTTAGCTCTATTTTTAAGGGTCAGCACGACTATTAACGATATTACAACCCCAACCGGCGCAATTTCTAAATAGGTGAACAGTGTTCTAAAAGTGAAGCTCGCATTGTATTGCGCCATCATAGACGATACATCGGCAACCTTTTTTTGTATTCCGCGGCGCTTGCCCCGCTTGCCTTTAATTCAGCTATTGCCTGGGCCTGGTATTTTCGCCATAATCCGGAACGAAATAATTAACGTCGATCAGCCAAATCACCACGTATTAAACTCATGGTATTTTATTTGTGGATGGTAAATGTTGTTGTACTTTTACGCCGCTTAAGGTTCCCGGCGTTAAAACCGGGATTAAAAGGGAATACAGTGAAAATCTGTAACTGTCCCGCAGCTGTAAGCTCTATCAACCGAGGCCCGATCTTAAAGTCACTGCCCGCTTTTGCGCGGATGGGAAGACAGGGCAAAGGGGAGCAAGTCAGAATACCTGCCTCAGCATACTATTATTCATAGCTTTCGGGGATTGAAGCTTGAATGTGAATGCTCTTCTTTGCAGTGTATTTCCATTCTGTTCATTTCTTGTATGCTGTGGGGTTTACTCACAACAACATGAAAAAAAATTACGTAATTGTTGCTGCAGGCCTGGGGCTTGCACAACTGGCGCTGCATAGTACTGCAGCCCGCGCCCAGGATACCACCCGGGTACTTAACGATGTGGTAGTCACGGCCACCCGCTCACCAAAAAAACTACGTGAAATAGGCCGGGTGGTTACCACCATTTCTGCACAGCAAATTGAACGCTCGCAGGGTAGAAGCCTGCCGCAACTGTTAAACACTATTCCGGGCATCACCTTTTCGGGTGCTCAAAATGCTCCGGGTATCGGTACGTCGGTTTTCCTGCGCGGCGCATCATCTGGCAACACTTTAATATTGATCGATGGTTTCCCGGCCAATAATGCGGCCTCCATTGACGGCAGTTACGACCTGAACGCTTTCCCTTTAGACCAGATAGACCATATCGAAATACTAAAAGGAAGCGGATCTACCTTATATGGATCGGATGCGGTTGCTGGTGTCATCAATATCATCACCAAACATGCGCAAGGGCAGGGGCTGAAAGGCAACCTACAGTTTGTAGGCGGCAGCTACGGTACATTTAAAGAATCGGCGGGTTTGAACGGCAGGCTGAATAAAACAGGCATCGCCCTCAATTTGTCAAACTCCGATTCTAAAGGTTTTGCTGCCGCTACGGATGCTTCGGGTACCGGCAACTTTAAAAAAGACGGTTTTCACCAGCGTTCGGCCAGTGTGAATGTAGACCAGGAGATCACCAACAAATTCGCGCTGAACGGTAACTTGCAGATCAGCCGCGACAATGGTAACCTGCCTTACGGTGCTTTTAAGGACGATCAGAATTACGATTACAAGCACACCTTTGTATTCGGTGGTATAGGTGCAAAAATTCAACTACCAAAAGGTTTGCTGAACTTTAACATAAGCCAAAACACAGTACACAATAACTTCATTAATCTGCCGCCTGATAACGGTGGAACCCACTCGGAAACTATAAATATTGGCCATATTACCAATGCCGAAGCCGTGCTGAATTACAGCTTGGGCAATTATTTTGATATCACCAGCGGCGCGGGGTATAAATACAGTTACACCAACCAGCATAGCCTATACGAAGTGCCGGATTATAACCCTGGCCCGAGTGATACCACGGCTCACAACGATATTGGCAGTGTTTATACGTCGTTGTTCTTTAAATCGGGTATCTTCCACATGGAATTGGGCGGTAGATACAATCACCACAGTGCCTTTGGCGATAAGTTTACCTATACGATCAATCCGTCGGTATTACTTGCCGATCAGTTTAAAATGTTCGGTACAATTGCTTCTGCTTTTAAAGCGCCATCCTTATACCAACTTTCATCAGAATATGGCAACAGTGCGTTAAAGCCGGAATACACCCGCAGTTACGAAGCCGGTTTTGATTGGGAAGTTATAAAAAACACCTTGTCATTCACTACATCGTTCTACAAACGCAATGCTAAGGATGTGATTTATTTCTACACACAGCCGATCTCTCCTTTCAAATCGTTCTACAAAAACGGCGCTTTGCAAAAGGACAAAGGCTTCGAAACCGAGTTGAAATACCATGATAAAAAACTGACTGCTTCGGCATGGTATGCTTATGTAACTGGTAAGCTAACCGATGCAAACGTATTGCAAATCAATAACCTATACCGCAGGCCAAAAAACACTTTCGGGGCTAATATATCGTACCAGGCCACTGCCGATCTTTCTTTCGGTGTAAATTACAAGCAC
Source organism: Mucilaginibacter gilvus (assembly GCF_004054195.1). Taxonomy (GTDB): domain Bacteria; phylum Bacteroidota; class Bacteroidia; order Sphingobacteriales; family Sphingobacteriaceae; genus Mucilaginibacter; species Mucilaginibacter gilvus. Next base: position 877,433 of record NZ_SBIW01000003.1, read on the forward strand.
ACAGGCAACGCCACCGACCTAACTTACGACCCGAAGACTTTTGAACCGGTAGTGGTAGTTTTAAAGCAATACAACCTGGTAGATCTGCACCTGCAATACAGCGCCAACAAAGAGCTTAGCTTTTTTGGCGATGTATACAACGTGTTGGATACAAAATATGTTGACTGGTTAGGGTACAACACCCGCCGCGCCAACTTTATGCTGGGGGCAAATTACCGGTTTAAATAGTTTTCGTTTTTACAATGGATAATCAATAAATTTGCTTCATATATAAAATTATGTCACTACAAAAGATCAACACGCGGTTCGTTATACTCGTTTTAATGGTGCTGGGCGCTATTACTATGCGCATTATTAATACGCAGGTGCCTGCCTTAAGTAATTTTACACCCGTTGGTGCGGTTGCTTTATTTGGTGGCGTTTACTTTACCCGTAAATGGGAAGCTTTCGTGGTGCCTTTATTGGCACTTTTTATAAGCGACCTGGTTATTAACTACATTTATACTTCAACGGTGGTTTTTTTCGCCAGCTCTTTGTGGATGTACGGCTGTTTTATGCTGATGGTATTTGTTGGGACTTTGATCAAAAAGGTAAATATAGCTAACCTTGCTGCTGCATCTGTGGTATCGGTACTGATCCACTGGCTTGTTATGGATCTCCCCGTAGTGTACGGTATTGCCAGCACATGGGAGAACTACTTAATGCTGTTGGTAAAAGCCATTTATCCATTTGAAACCAATATGCTGATCGCGGATGCCATTTATGGTGCTATCCTTTTCGGAGGTTTCGAACTGGCAAAAAACAAATACACTGTTTTACAAAGCAAGAAACAACTGGCCCTTTAAGCCGGTTTATCCATATATTTTAAAAGCGGTTTTGTTTAGGCAGAACCGCTTTTGTTTTTAATTTATTCCCGTAGAGACGCGATACTTCGCGTCTGATAATATTTTAAAATTGCCAATGAAAAAGATCGTCATCCTTACTGGTGCCGGTATCAGTGCCGAGAGCGGCCTGAAAACCTTTCGCGACAGCGATGGGTTGTGGGAAGGCTACAACATCGAGGACGTAGCCATTCCCGAGGCCTGGGAGCGTAATCCGCAAATGGTTCAACAGTTTTACAATGAGCGCCGTAAATCGGTTTTAGAGGCCAGCCCTAACGTAGCCCATTTGGCGCTTGTCCGGTTGGAGGAAAAATACCACGTTACCATCATCACCCAAAATATCGACGACCTGCACGAACGCGCAGGTTCTACCAACGTAGTTCACCTGCACGGCATTATCACCCGCTCCCAATCCAGCGTAAACCCAAGGCTCACTTATCCTATAAATGGATGGGAAATTAAGATGGGCGAAAAATGCAAATTGGGCTCCCAATTGCGGGCACATGTGGTGTGGTTTGGCGAGGCTGTGCCCATGATAGAAACCGCGGCGCAAATTTGTGCCGATGCTGAAGTTTTTATTTTGATAGGCACCTCCCTTGCGGTATACCCGGCGGCAGGGCTTATCAACTACGTGCCGCGAGATGTAACGCGTTATATCATCGATCCCAATATTCCGGTATCATCCAGCCCAGGGGTAGTGGAGATGCCTTATAAGGCTACCATTGGCGTAACCATGCTGGTAGATGAACTGATGGGGGAAAATAGATAAAACCAAAGTCATAACAAAAGGTTCTACTCACTACTCACTACTCACTACTCACTACTCACTACTCACTACTCACTACTCACTACTCACTACTCACTACTCACTACTCACTACTCACCAAAATGACTCCCTGCATCTTCAACTGGAGCGGCGGTAAAGACAGCGCACTCGCCCTTTACCATTGCCTGCAAAACCCCGACCTTGATATCCGCTACCTGGTTACCACTATCAATGATGCTGCCGACAGGATCTCGATGCATGGTGTGCGTACCGAATTGCTGCTGCGGCAGGCAGAGGAGATAGGCTTACCCCTTTACCAGATCCGCCTGCCCGAAATGCCCGGCATGCAAGAATATGATGCGGCGATGCGCCGGCACCTCGCGCATTTTAAAAGCGAGGGAATAAGCCATTCTGTCTTCGGCGATATTTTTTTGGAGGACTTGAAAAACTACCGCGATGCCCGCCTTGCCGAGGTAGGGATGACCGGCATTTACCCGCTCTGGAAACGCGACACCCACGAATTGATCGGCGAGTTTTTGGGCTTGGGTTTTGGTACCGTTATCGCTTGCGTGCGGGAACGGCTGGAGAAATTTGTAGGCCGGGAAATGGGGGAAGAGCTTATCGCCGGTTTACCGGATGGGGTGGATGTTTGCGGCGAGAACGGCGAGTTTCATACCTTCACGTTTAAGGGCCCGATCTTCAAAAATGATATAAGATACAAAACAGGGGTGAAGGTGTTTAAGGAATACAAGGCCCCCAAAAATAACGACGATAATTGTGTTATCAATACCGATACGAAACCCGACGGTTTTTGGTATCAAGACCTGATGTTAGCTTAAACCTCCCATTTGTTTGGCATTTAAGGCCACCAAATTAAAATTTACGAGGATACATAAATTACATAACTATCAGTGTTTTATGTATTTTAATTAATAAATGAAATGATATAGAGGTTTTTTTTTTGTTGATAAACGAGCCATTTTGCCAAATATAATTCCGAAAATGAATTTTTAATAAATCAACTGCTTGTAATACAGTATATTGACGCTAATAGTTGTAGCGATAGAATGCATTCTTATAGTCCTTGCCCATTTCAGCAAACCGGGTGGAAACGGTCTTTAAAAACGCTTCGTCCAGTATTTCAAAAACGCTGTTCACGCCATCGGTCAGGTCCATTTCCGGAATCTTATAAGTCTGCTCCAGGGTGCCCTGTTCTATCTTTACTATAAATTTTTGGTTCATGCTGAGGATGGAGATCTTAAATTCCGGGTGGGGTAACTCTGCTATTATTCTCATGGTTTTTTGATTTCGAATGTCGAATTTTCAAATTCGAATTTATTTAAAGGTTTATTTTTTATTTTCCTAATTCCGAAATCCAACATCCTAATTCCGAAATTCATCCAAAGGGTTTCTCCCGTTCATCGTTCCGCTGCTTTCCAAAATGGTAAACCGGGCGAAAAGTTCTTCGCTGTACCATCCTTCGCTTCGCGTTTTTTTGATCACCTCGGCATGTTGTTTACTGCCGTAGGCAAAGGCCCGCATGTGCTCCATGCTTTCCCAAACCGAAAACGTTGCCTGCCGGTAAACGGGTGCTTCGCCTACCCCGATGGAGGTGATGTAGCCCGGGGCTGTGGCCATTAGTTCGGCCACTTCATCTACGTGGCTCCAAAAGTTTTTAAGTCGGCTCATTTTAATGGTTGCCCTGGTAAGCACGGCCATCGGGCCATCTGCTATCTTTAGGTCGGGTTTGCCAAAGGGTTCTTTGCCGTCCCATTTGCCATGGCTTTGCATGGGCTGGCAAAGTACTGTCCATTGCTCGCTGCCCAAAAGCTTCCACCATTTGCTCACGAAAGAGGTCTGATGGAACCGCTCGTAATCTTCCCTGCTTTCCCAAACGGCTAAGAGGCCCCATTGCTGCCAGTCGGGCTGCAGGTCGAAAGTGCCGTTGCGACCGCTGCCCAACAGTTTCCAAAAAGTGCAGCCCCGCTGCAGCCACATGGGTAGCCGATGTACTGCCATAGCCAGCAGGGCGAAAGGTACAAACGCTTTCCGGTAACGTATAATGGTGAGGCTGACGATCATCTACTGCGAAATAAAATATTAAATATGATATTCGGCTTATTTAGTTTTACACGTTCATACTTACTTTTGCACCATGGCAGAAGACCTTACAATAACCACATCGGCCGATAAAGCCGAACAATATATCTCGCTTATCCCCCAAATTGAAGCACTTCTTTTTGGCGAGCCCGACTTGGTGGCCAACCTTGCCAACGTGGCTGCCGCGCTTAAAGAACAATTCAAATGGTTTTGGGTAGGCTTTTATTTGGTGAAGAGTAACGAGTTGGTGCTCGGCCCGTTCCAGGGGCCGGTTGCCTGCACCAGGATAGGTTTGGGTAAAGGCGTTTGCGGCGCGGCATGGCAGCAGGGGCAAACTTTGGTGGTGCCCGATGTAGAAGAGTTTCCCGGGCATATTGCATGCAGTTCGTTATCCCGCTCAGAAATTGTACTGCCGTTGTTTCATGATGGCGAAGTAGTGGGGGTGCTGGATGTAGATAGTTCGGAACTTGCCGAATTTAATGAAGTGGATGCAAAGTATCTTGGCGAGATAGTAAAGCTCATTAAATTTTAATGACTAAGGTATTCCTGATACCCGGCCTGGGTGCTGATACCAGGCTGTACAAAAACATTGTTTTGCCCTCAGGATTTGAGCGCTTACCGGTAGATTGGGTAACACCTGGCGTCCTTGATATTTTAACTACTTACGGGCAAAAGCTTGTAAAGCACTACAATATACAGTCCGGCGATATCGTAATTGGAGATTCCCTTGGTGGTATGATCGCGGTTGAAATAGCCAAGCAGGTGAAGCTGCAAAAGGTGATCCTGATATCCAGTATTAAAACTGCCGACGAAGCTCCATGGTATTTTAAACTGTTTCAGAAAGTTCCGGTTTATAAACCTATCCCCGCAAGCATCATGACCAAGGTTGGCTTTATGGTGAAACCGATATTTGGCGATATGGCAGCCGGAGACCTTGCGATCTTTCAAAGTATGCTTGCAAACTCGTCGCCGGTGTTCTTGAAATGGGCCATGCACGCGGTGCTGTATTTCAACAATACGGAGTCAATCCCCAACCTGTTCCACATCATTGGCGATAAAGATCAGGTATTTCCCTGGAAAAAGATAAAAGATCCAACCGCTATAATCAAAGGTGGCACACATATTATGGTGTTTGACAGGGCCACTGAGATCAATAAATTATTGGCCGATATACTACAACAGCCATGAAATTACCAGAAGAATATTACCTCGGCAGCGATGTGGTAGCGCTGAGTCGGGATCTGATAGGCAAATACCTTTTTACCTGTATTGATGGTGAAACTACAGGTGGTTATATTGTTGAAACAGAAGCTTATAATGGCATCATTGATAAGGCATCCCACTCTTACGGCAACCGGATAACACCCCGCACAAAAACCATGTTCGAGCAGGGCGGTATCGCTTATGTCTACCTGTGCTACGGTATCCACGAGATGTTTAACATTGTAACTTCTGTTGGCGGGCAGCCACATGCCATACTTATCCGGGCCGTAGTCCCTACGGATGGGCTCGACATTATTATGCAGCGCCGCAATATGGAAACGCTGAAGCCAAACATCACCAAAGGCCCGGGTTCAGTAGCTAAAGCACTGGGTATCTCGCGCAAGATAAATGCCTTTAGTTTGCAGGGCGATACCATTTGGGTGGAAGACCGTGGGCTAAGTTTCCCGGATGCAGAAGTGGTTGCAGGGCCGCGAATTGGGGTGGACTATGCCGGGGAAGACGCGCTACTGCCATACCGATTTTATGTAAGGGGAAATATTTTTGTGAGCAAGCCCAACAAATAAGCCGCTGGTTTGTTATTGCACATCTAAACCCCTACAGCGATGAGCGAGCAATCAAAAACCGAAAGCCTGAAATACTTCCGCGATGAGATCAATGAAGTTAAAACAGCAATGCTGACTACCTACAACTCCGAAAGGGGTTTCAGCAGCCGGCCAATGGGTACCGCCGATGTGGATGCCGATGGTAACATCTGGTTTTTTACCAATGAAGACTCTGCCAAGGCCAGCGAAATATCAGTGGAAAACACCATCTCACTAACTTATTCCGACCCCAAGAACCATACCTATCTTAGTATCATCGGCGAAGCCGAACTGGTGGCCGACAGGGCTAAAATGAAAGCGCTTTGGAATCCTTTTGTACAAGCGTTTTTCCCCGATGGTGTAGAAGATCCTAAGCTTACCTTATTGAAGATAACCCCAACCGATGCCGAATATTGGGATAGCAATAGCAGCAGTATGGTAGTGCTTTTCAATGTGCTAAAAGCAGCTGTAACAGGTAAACGCTATGATGAAGGCGCTCATGGAACGATAGCGTTATAGAAAGGGTTATAATGTTCTGATATAGAGATGCAATATTTTGCGTCTCCCATAGGACAGGTAAACGATCTGCCTACACAATTTGCGTATTGGATTTGCAAGGGGAAGACGCAAAATATTGCGTCTCTACATTAAAAAAAGGTTTTCATATTAACTCGATATCTCCGTGTCTTTCTGCGAAACCTCTGCGTCCTCTGTGGTTAAATCGCTATAACAATTCTTAAAAATCAAACTCAATTTGTTAATATTGGCTGATGATCTACCAAAACACATGGGCGTTCGCCCAGGCGCACGATGAGCGGGACGAGCTGAATCAGTTTCGCGGAGAATTTCTTATCCCCAAACATCATGGCGAAGATGCCATATACCTTTGCGGTAATTCGTTGGGACTGCAGCCACGTTCGGCAAAACAATACATTCAACAACAACTAAACGCCTGGGAAGACAATGCCGTGGAAGGCTGGTTTATGGGTAACGACCCATGGCTGAGCTATCATAAGCAGCTTATCCCTACACTGGCTGATATTTTAGGTGCAAAGCATGCCGAGGTCACCATCATGAATTCACTTACAGTGAATGTTCATCTTTTGATGGTAAGTTTCTATAAACCAAGCAATAAACGTTATAAGATACTGATGGAAGCAGGCGCTTTCCCCTCGGATCAGTACGCGGTGGAGAGCCAGGTAAAATTTCATGGCTTTGAACAGGCCGACGCGGTAATTGAAGTAAAACCCCGCGATGGCGAAGTAACCTTGCGCACCGAAGATATCCTGCAGCAGATAAAAGATAATGCCGATGAACTAGCCCTGGTGATGTTCAGCGGGATAAATTATTACACCGGGCAATTCTTTGATTTGGAAGCTATTGCCAAAGCGGCCCATGAAGCGGGGGCCTATGCCGGGTTCGACCTGGCACATGCTGCCGGTAATGTACCCGTAAAACTGCATGACTGGAATGCCGATTTTGCCTGCTGGTGCTCGTATAAATACATGAACTCGGGTCCTGGCGGCATTAGTGGTGCCTTTGTGCACGAGAAGCATTTTAACGATACCACGCTTGATCGCTTTGCAGGCTGGTGGGGCTACCGACATGATAAACGCTTTCTGATGGCACCGGGCTTTCAGCCGGAGGTGGGCGCAGAGGGCTGGAACGTGAGCACAGCGCCCGTTTTACTACTCACGCTGCACAAGGCATCGCTGGATATTTTTGAACGAGCAGGCGGGCTAAAAAAGCTTCGTGCTAAAAGCGAGCAGCTTACCGCATACTTTGAATTTTTAATAAACGGTATCAATCAAAAAGTTGGCGACGATGTATACCGCATTATTACGCCGGGTAATGCCGCTGAGCGGGGCTGCCAGCTTTCGGTGGTTTGTAAAAATAATGCCCGGGCCATATTCAATTACCTGGCAGATAATGGTGTTATAGGCGATTGGCGCGAGCCGGACGTGATCCGCCTGAGCGCTGTGCCGCTTTACAATACCTTTGCCGATGTTTACAAAGCCTCAGAATGCCTTTTTAAAGCGCTCACAGCTGTTAAATAATCCAAAATGATATACTATAACCCCAGGCAGTGGTTCTCGCTTATATTCCGTTTTAACAAGGCTGATACGCTGCGCGAGCTTTTCCCGCTGATGACCTGTGTGAGTATTTACGCGGGTGTTGTTACGTTTTTCCTCATCGATTTTTTTCAGATCCCCGAAACCACTATCCTCAAAAAGGTGATCTATGTGCATCAAACCATTGGGTTTGTGTTTTCGTTATTGCTGGCCTTCCGCATCAATTCCGCGTATGACCGGTGGTGGGAGGGGCGCAAGATCTGGGGCAGCCTTACCAATAGCAGCCGTAATCTGGCTATTAAACTCAGGCATCTGGTCAACGAAAAAGAGTTTGCGTTCTTTAGCTATACCATCCCGCTGTACGCACGCAGCCTGCGAAACCACCTGCGCGATACCTATTCGGGTGAACAGCAAAACTTTTTTGCCATAGATCCGCATAAGCATGTGCCCAATCAGGTGGCTTCGGAAATTATCAAGCAGATCTACCGCTTAAACAGGGAGGGACAGATAAACCCGGAGCAATTGGTTAGCATAATCGCCGAAATTACTTCATTTACAGATGTTTGTGGTGCCTGTGAGCGCATCAAAAAAATACCGATTCCGTTTTCTTACAGCGTGTTTATCAAAAAATTTATCTTCACCTACATTATGACTTTGCCCTTTGCCTGGGCTTTCGACCTCAAGTATTTCATCATGCCCGTGATCGGGTTTATCCTTTTCGTATTCGCCAGTATCGAGCTGATAGCAGAAGAAATTGAAGACCCGTTTGGTTACGATGCCAACGATCTGCCGGTAGATAATATCTGCGAGAACATCGAGAAACACGTCGGAGAGATATTTTCCGCGTAAATCCGCTATGCTTAAAATAGCTTACGACCCCATTTACGCGCACCCTTTGCCACCGGGGCATCGTTTCCCGATGCTGAAGTATGAACTGATACCCGCGCAGTTATTGCACGAAGGGACGATAACGGAAGTTAACCTGTTTTCGCCAACGGAATTGGACGAAGCCACCATTCTATTCACCCACGATAAAATTTATTGGCAAGAACTCCGCGATCTTCCCCTGCCGCCAAAGGAGCAGCGTCGCATTGGTTTCCCACTTTCGGCCCAGTTGGTAGAACGCGAGATCCGCATAGCTAAAGGAACGGTTGACGGCTGCCACTATGCGTTTGAGCACGGCATAGCTTTTAACGTAGCGGGGGGTACCCATCATGCAGGCAGCAACTGGGGCGAAGGTTTTTGTATGCTGAACGACCAAGCGATAGCCGCTAATTATTTATTAAACAAGGACTTAGCTAACTCTATCTTAATTATTGATTTAGATGTACACCAAGGGAACGGCACCGCGCAGATCTTTGAGCAAGAGTCGCGAGTGTTCACCTTTTCGATGCATGGGGATAAGAATTTCCCGTTCCACAAGGAGCCGTCGGATCTGGATCTTTCGCTGGATGATGGTATAGGGGATGAGGCGTATCTTGCTCTTTTAAAAAGCACCTTACCCAGGTTGATAGATAAGTGTCAGCCCGATTTTATCTTTTACTTATCGGGCGTAGATATTTTAGCGTCGGATAAATTAGGGAAATTGTCGGTAAGCAGGGAAGGCTGTAAGGAGCGCGACCGTTTTGTATTGGAGCAATGTAAAGGCCACGGGATCCCGGTGCAGGTGAGCATGGGCGGCGGTTACTCGCCCAATCTTAAAGATATTGTGGAGGCGCATTGCAACACATTCCGCGTGGCCAACCAGCTTTACTTTTGATCTGCTATAACTTTCAGTTTGTTTCTTTTGCTGATAGTTTGAAAACGGAGGAAGAGCATAATGGATGCCGATATTAAACCGCAAACCAAGCCGTACCAAACGCCCAGTACCCCGAGAGTGAGGTAGATGCCCAGTAGGTACCCGACAGGCAAACCGATAACCCAATAAGAAACAAAAGTAATGATGGTGGGGATATTTACATCGCCTATGCCGCGCAGCACACCCAGCCCCACAACCTGTGTTCCGTCAAACAACTGAAAGATCGCGGCAACGATAAGTAGCTGTGATGCAATTGATAATACACGCTCATCTGTAGTATAAATATATGGTAGCACATGATTGAACAGCGTGAATATAACGGCTGTACAACTCATAAACACAATTACAATATGGTAGTTTGATATAGCGGAAAGCCGCAGGTTATGGTGATCGCCCGAGCCGAAATAGTTGCCAGAGCGGATGGCCGCTGCAGAGGAAATACCGCTCGCCATCATATAAGTAATGGCCGCCAAACTAATAGCTACCTGGTGTGCCGCCTGAGGAACCGGGCCAATAACGCCGATCAAAATAGCGGCAGCCCCAAATGCGCTTACCTCAAATGTGTACTGCAAAGCCACCGGAGCGCCGATTTTGAGGATCTGTAAACCACGGATCCGGTCAACGTTTCTTACTGTAAAATCCTGCAGATACTTGCGGAAAGTAGGAGAACGCAATACATAAAATGCCATTACAATTGCCATCACACAACGGTCGATAAGGGTGCTTAAACCCACCCCTCGTATGCCCATGGGCGTAATGCCGAACATGCCTTTTACAAATATTACCCCGAGGCAAATGTTCAGCAGGTTACCCCAGATAGATACCTTCATAGCCTGTTTGGTAAATCCCAATCCTTCGGCAAATTGTTTAAAGGTGCTGAACACCATTAAAGGGATAAGTGATAAGCTTAGTAAAAACAGGAAGGGTTTAGCTTGCACCACCACGGCAGTCGACTGGTGCAATTGATCGATAAACGCCATCACACCAAAATAAATGGCGCAGAACAAAACGATGCCTGTAATTATATTTAGCAATAAACTATTGGAAAGGAGCTTGCTGCACGCTTTGTAATCGCCACGGCCGTAGTTTTGGGCGATGAGCGGCGTAACGCCATAGCTGATGCCAATGCCTATCACGAGCGGAACTAAGAACAAACTGCTTACCAATGATACCGCGGCCAGCGAAGTAGTCCCCGCGAAATGCCCCACGATAACGGAGTCTGACACCTGCACCAAGGTATGCCCCAGCTGCGATATCACAACCGGGATAGCCAGTTTCAGGCTATCGGTATAATAAGGTTTGTATTTGTGGTAAATGGCTTTCATTACTAACGGGGAGCAAAAGTAATAAGTTTAAGTTTGCAAGCCTATAGCGTTTATGAGAAGTTGGCACAGGATAAATAGGGAAGAAAGTTAAAAGTTGAAAGTCAAAAGTTAGAGTTGGTTGTTAGGGGAACTTTCAACTTTTAACCTTATACTTTCAACCCTATGCTAACTCGCCGTATAAAACTCTTCTTTTTCGGTAGTATGCACACGGATCACGCCGGTGAGCACCAGATTCACCAAGATGCGTTGCGCACGGCGGCGGCCTATGTTCAGCAGCTCGCAAAATTGTTTGATGTTGATGCGCTCGCTTTTATCGAGGTGCTCCAGCAGGGCTTTTTCTTTGGAGGAATATTCTATCAGCACACCGTCGTTGCTGGCCGATTGCTTTAGTACTTCTAACACGATTTTACTTGCCAGTACGCTTTTATCTTTCACGCGGATGTATGCCCACCATTTGCCATCCTCGGCAAGGGAATAGTGGGGTTTCTCGGTACTCGCGGGGATATCAACCACTACTACCAGTTTATCGTCCCAATAAATTTCTTCAAACACAGGCTCAAGCGCGGGGCGGCAATAAAAATGGGCGGCCTTGGTTATCATGTAACGCTCCTCGTCTTCAGATTTTACGCCTTTTATAGTGCCATCGTCCAGTACGCCAATAAGTAGCCTGCCGCCAACATTGTTGGCGAAGGATACCATGGTTTTGGCTATCTTTTCGCAGCTGGTAATGGTTTTTTTAAAATCGAGCGATACGCCTTCCCCTTCAAAGATCTGTCGTTTTAAATTCATTTCCGATAGTTTAGTCCGCTTTATAAGGCGTATGTATCTGCATCCAATTTTCAGGATTGTTAATCCGCGTAAATCCAAACTGGCTATAGAGCCCCTGCGCATCTGCAGTCGCTAAGCTCCAGCGGCGCAGGCCCTGCAAGTCGGGATGGGCCAGTATGGTCTGCATCATCCATTTGGAAAGACCTATTCCGCGGTGCGTTTCCAGCACATAAACATCGCACAAATAAGCAAATGTTGCTTGGTCGGTAACTACCCTCGATAGCCCGACTTGTGAACCATTATGGTACAAACCAAAGCACATAGAGTTTTCCAGCGCTATTTTCAGCTTCTCCGCAGGCATCCCTTTTGCCCAATAGGTGGTAGTAAGATAACTATATATTGCCTCAAAATCAAGTTTTGCTTTATCTAAAGAGATCTCGTAGCCCTTTTTAAGGAAGGCGGCATCGTTCATAAAAACAGCCATTGTGTTATATTAATGTTTTAAGCAGGTCGAGGTCGCGCACATAAACCTCGTTCATCAGCGAGGCGCAAACTTCTCCGGCCTGGTTATAAATATCTATTGGGAACAGCTTCTCATACTTCCCTGTCACTATTAACGTTTCTTTCGCCTCGGCAATATTGGCTTCGCTTAATTTTATCTCAAAAAATAAGTTGCTGATTGCCGGCTTTAAGAAGTTTATCTTAGATGATTTAGACCAAATAGCCAACCGTTTTTTACCATCCGCGTTTAATATCTGGTGAAATAATACCGGGTAAAAGGGGTCGGCCGCGGCAAATATCGTCCCGCCGAAAATAGAGCCATTATAGTTTTTATTAAGGAAACTCTTGCTCACCGTCACCCGCACACCTGTAAATCCCTTGTCGAAACCCACCACCCAGATCCGTTGAAAAAGAAGGGGAGGGTAGAGGCGCATCACCCATTTTAACGAATTTTCTGATACTACCATTACCGTTAAATATCAGAAAAATATTGAGCAAAAGCTGATTTTATAACACGAATATTATGATTTGTGGTACGGTGTTTGCAAATCTTAAGAGAATTTACAAAAACCACTTGTATAACAAGTGGTTTTATAACAGTAAATATTAATAACGTCACTCAAAACTCCTATCTATTATGAAAAAGCAAATTTTAAGTTTCGCGTTAGTCGCGACAATGATCGGCACTATCGCCGCAGGTTGCAGTTCAACAAAGGATACTAGCTCAGGGTCTGACAGCACCAAAACAGATTCTACAGCTGTGATGAGCACGCCAACAACCACAACTGATACCGCCAAAGCTGACACGGTGAAAAGAGATACCACAAAAAAGGTTCCTTTATAACACCAGTTTGGTTAACGATTAAAAGGAGTAGAAATTATTTTCTACTCCTTTTTTTATGGTCTCAAAATCAGTTAGAATGCTCAGTAAATTGTTCTTTACTTGAGCGTTCTAATAAACAAAGGGGTTTTATTGGCTTTACAATAACCGGGAGGTTTCCGCCAATAGCTAATGGTCTTTTACAACCTTTATTGAGGCACAGTGCAAGTTGGGTCCCAATAGTAGTAACCATATAGGTTTTGAGTTTGCCCGTCGTTACCAGTTGTGTATAAGGCAAAGAAAACGAAGAAGTTCTCGGTACCCGATTTTTGTACGGTGGTATCCAGGCTTGTGAAGCTTAACTGAGCCTGTATGGCCGGCAATCCGTTGGGGCTGGTTACATTGGGCATTACGGCCCTGTTTCTTTGAACCAAATTGGGCGTAAACTGGTTAAATACACTGTCGCCGCTCCAATATCTAATGCCGTAAATAATCACCGCGTCATCAGAGTTTTGGTAGATGGAAGTGCCGCGGAATCTTACCCTGTCGCCGGGGAAGGCACGGAAATTAAGGTCGGCCGTTCCTTGGCCGCCGATGACGCCACGTGGATCGTAAGCGATCATATACTGGCTGTTGTGATCAATACCCGTAGGTTGATCCGGGTTCTGGCTTGGGTTTGGAAAATTTGTTTTGATATACTCTGTGTTGATAACGATGAGTACGTCGATGTCCTGCGCTGAGGACATAGCAGATGCTGTGGTCATAATAATAAGGTTTAAAAGGTGCTTACTCTTGGATCAGATTTTCGGCTTTCTCTGTGTTATTATAACAAAGATATTGCTTATAAAGAAACCGTAAAGGGCAGATAAACCCTTTCAAAATAATTTTATAGCTTATAGGAATATCACAATTCGATAAAGTGAATTATAAGTACTGATTTACGATAAGGAAATAATGTTATTGTTTAATAATCAACTTATTGTGACAGTTATTTTCTTCAGTTCACTTTTAGAAAAAAAATTTCCGTAAACTACTAAAGCATTTCAATTTGATAACAATTTTAACTATTATATAATTTAAGAAGAGGGGTGAGGTGAAAAAACTAACTGTTCAGAATTTAATGTAAAGGCAAGAGTATGCTGATAGCGCTTCTGTTACAAAAAGGGAAGCGTATGAGAAAGGTATAAATGTCTTTTTGGAAGATGAATTATAGCTTATATAAGATGTTTACCACGCTATAAGCGGTTGTGTATAAGTCTTCGTTTCGCGTTTTATAGGTGGCCGGGAAATTTCCCGACCACTTTTGTTTTGCCGGCTTTAAACTTAGAAAGCAGTTTTAATTACACCGCCATCCACCCGCAGTGTAGCGCCATTTGTAGCTGCAGCAAGCGGACTTGCGATATAAACCACCATATTGGCAATTTCTTCGGGCGTTATAAACCGTTTTAATAAGGACGTGCCGCGCATATTGGTGAAAAATTCCTTTTCCATCTCCGCATCAGTAAAGCCCTGTTCTTTAGCTACGGCTTTTATAAACTCGCTGGCACCTTCAGATGCCGTTGGGCCAGGCAACACGGTGTTTACCGTTACACCAGTGTTTGCCGTGAGCTCTGCCAGGCCGCGCGCTACCGATATTTGGGCCGTTTTTGTTACTCCATAATGGATCATTTCGGCAGGAATTTGCACGCCCGATTCACTGGAAATAAAGATAATGCGTCCCCAATTTTTCGCAATCATTTTATCAAAATAGGCCCTTGATAAGCGCACGCCGCTCATTACGTTCACTTCAAAAAATTTAAACCATTCTTCGTCCGGGATGGTTTTAAATTCTTTTGGATCGAATATTCCTATATTGTTCACCAGTATATCAACTTCGGGCAGTTCCTTTATCAGGTCATTTATCTGGGTAACATCTGCAAAATCAGCTGCGATACCTTTAACGTTTTGATTGCCGGTTTCCGCGATTATTTTTTCCACCGTGGCGTTTACACGATCCACGCCACGACCGTTTACAATTACGTGCGCTCCTTCGGATGCTAACAATTTTGCTATGGCGTAACCAATACCGGCAGTTGAACCGGTTACCAGCGCTATTTTATTTTTTATTTTAAGATCCATTTTACGTAAAGTTTTTTTGGTGTGATGTTTTAATTAAAGCAAGAGTAGAACATTCTGTTTGTAATTATATCAGCATAAACTAAATATGGTGCAGTATTGACACTAAAACGCTTAAATGATAGTTATTAATAAAAGTCTTATAATTAACATTATGTTAAGTAATAAATTAAACGGTCGTAAGAAATCTATATAAAACAAAAACGCCACCTCTTCCGAGATGGCGTTTGATATGCTTTGTTGCTATTATATTATTCTTTAGCGGCGTCCATTAACTTGGTGTATTTATCAACGTTTGGCTGATCTTTTTTACCGCGGTAATAAGTTATCAGGTTGGCTAGCGCGTCTCTCGATCCTGGTTTCAAATCCACAGCTTTTTGCAGAAATGGTTTTGCTACATCAAACTGTACTGCCGATTTTGCCATCAACGCATCGTATTGTTTTTGTGCAGTTGCGGTGCCGGGTAAGTTATTGGCTGCGTTAAACGAATCAATAGCGGGTGAAAGTAAAATGTAACCAAGGTTTAAATTTGCTTCAAAATAACCGGGATCTATCTCCAATGCTTTTTTGTACATCTCTGCAGCCTTGTCGTAGTTCTCTGTCTTTTTTGCTTTTAACGCGGCTTTGCCCGGAAGATCTTTAGTGGTTTTTACTTTTTCTGCAGCAATATCGCCTGTTTGCGAATACACCAAACCAGCATAGTAATAAAGCGCTTTGTTTTTAGGATCGTTAGCTATAGCTGCAGTGATCTTAGAAAGCACTTCTTGTGATTTACCTGTTTGTAAACCGATCTCGATTTCTTTTTTACGCAACGTTGAACTGTTTGGGTATTTTACCAGGCCCTCAGCTACTGATTTTAACGCACCGGCGGTATCCTTACTTACCAGGTACATGCCTGATAGCTCATCATAAATACGCTCACCGTTTGAATATTTGGTAGTAACCAGTTTGCTGTAATTTGCAATTGCTGCCGGGTAATTTTTAGAGTTATAAGCTGCAAGGCCTGTGTAGAATATAGCGGTAGTATCTTCAGGCGAAATACTGCGGTAGTAATCAAATGCCTTGTAAGCTACGTCGTATTTGGCACCCTGATAAGCTTTTACCCCAGCCGATAACTGGTATTGAGCTAAGCTAAGGGCCCCATCCTCAATTATTTTTTTGTTTTCGCCTTTTGCGTCGGTCTCTTTAGCTTTTTTCAAAGCTTCTTCTGCAGTTGCAAATAAAGGCGCTGAAGTAGTTGTTACAGTATCTAAAGTGGCAAGAGTTGCGTAGATGGCACCTTTAAGCGCATAGGTTTGTGGCAAAGTACTTGTTTTTGCATCTGTTGCAGCCTTATCTATCGATGTTTTGGCATTGTTAAGGCTTGTTAAAGCCAGTTGGCCCTGCCTTATAGCTTGGTATTTTTCAAATTCGGTTTGTGCGTTACTCAACTCCCTTTTTTGTGCAAAGGTTGTTGCTGAAGCAAAGGCCAGCAGGCCAGCCATTAAAAATTTAATTTTCATTTTAAATAGTTTTTGTATTTAAGTGTAATGAACCTGCGGCCAAACGGCGGCTATTCATGTTTAGTTGGTTACTTGTTGCAATTTGTTATTTACCCTATCCAACTGGCTTTGGTTGCCCGTTTTTTTATAGGCCAGTTGTAACAGCGCTAAACAGTTTTTATCACGCGGGGCCATTTCGTTGGCTTTTTCAAGCCATAATATAGCACTGGTGATGTTTTTATCATTGTTATCCTTAAGCGCGCTCTTTTTAAAATAAAGCAAACCGAGATTAAATACCGGTTCGTAAGCAGCGCCGTTAAGTTCAATGGCCCTAAGATATAAAGATTCTGCTTTGTCGTACTGATTTAAATTATCGTAGCAGTTTGCCGCCACAAAGGCAATATCAGCATTGTTTGCATTGTTATCTATCAAAGCCCCAATTAGTGGTTCTAACGCTTTATAGTCCTTTTTGTTATTATAAATATTAGCCTCATCCTGCAGTAGCTGCTTATCGGCAGGTAATATTTTACGTGCGCGCTTTAATATCTGCAGCGCTTTGGCGGTATCTCCAATTGATTTATAGATGGATGATGCCGTTTGAAAATACTCCAGTTTCGTGCTATCCGCAGCTATTAAATTGCTGTAATTTTTGGCTGCTTCCTGCAAATTGCCTTGTTTATTATTGGCATAAGCCATGTAGGCGTTTACCGGTTTAAACGAAGGCGCGTAGTTTTTCGCCTTTTGAAAAGCCGCGGAAGCTTTGGCAAAGTCGTTATTGGTAGTGGCTACAAAACCTTTGCGAATATAAGCATTGGTGAGGCAGCGCCTCGAGTAATCAAGTTCTGGTTGAAACTTGTAGGCTTTTTGCCTAGTAGAGAGCTTATCAAGCAAGGCTGATGTTTGATCTATAAACGTTTCCGGCTGGTTCATCTTATTTAAAGTATCGGTGTTAAGGATACTCGAATAAACAATGAGACGATAAACGTTCTTCGTCAGATCGCTGGAGTCGGACCTGGTAACAATTAAACTATCGGCTGATTTTTTTGCTCGTGCAAGGTACGCCAAGTCGTTTTTTTGCTTATAAAAAGCAAGGTTGTTTACCACTGCCTTTAGCGCTTCTGACTGTGCAGAAACTAAAGATGTAGTAAACAACCCTAAAACCAGTAATATTATCTTACGGTTATGCTGCATAAGTTTTATTCTGTTTTGTCGTCAGCTTCAGGCTCCTCTCCTGCTGCGTCAGTATTATCAGTTGGTTTTGTACTTGGTGTTTCGGCTACCGGTATGGCTGCAGTTGATGCCAGGGTTTCGGTACCTTCTTCAGCAACTACTGCCGAACTATCCAGCTCCTCGTCCTCATCATGATCCACCTTGGCTACCGAAGCTATCTCATCATTACCCTTAAGGGTGATCAACCTTACACCTTGCGTAGCGCGACCCATGGTACGCAATTCCGCAATGGCGATACGAATAATGATACCCGATTTGTTGATGATCATCAGATCCTCTTTATCAGTAACACCTTTTATGGCAACAAGTTTTCCTGTTTTTTCGGTAACGTTCAAGGTTTTTACGCCTTTACCACCACGGTTGGTAACACGGTAGTCGTCAATATCGGTACGTTTACCGTAGCCTTTTTCAGATACCACCAATACGGTAGTTTCCTTATCGTCGATGGCTATCATACCAACAACTTCATCGTTATCGCTGTCTAAGCTAATTCCGCGTACGCCTGTAGCAGTACGACCCATCGGCCTAACAGTAGATTCGTTGAAGCGGATAGCACGGCCCGATTGCAGCGCCATTACAATTTCGCTGCTGCCGGTGGTCAATGTTGCTTCTAATAGAGAGTCGCCGTCGTTAATGTTGATGGCGTTGATACCATTTGCACGCGGGCGTGAGTATGCCTCTAAAGATGTTTTTTTGATAACACCTTTTTTGGTACACATAATAATAAAGTTGTTCTCCAGGTAATCTTTATCCTTCAGCGATTTTAGCTTGATGTAAGCCTTAATGTTCTCTTCTTTAGGGATATTGATGATGTTTTGGATAGCGCGGCCTTTAGAAGTACGTGTGCCTTCCGGGATTTCGAATACACGTAACCAGAAACACTGCCCGCTCTCGGTAAAGAACAGCATGTAATTGTGGTTAGATGCGATAAACAGGTGCTCAATAAAGTCGGCATCGCGGCTGTTGCTGCCTAAGCTACCTTTACCACCCCTGCCCTGCCTGCGGTATTCCGTAAGCGAGGTACGTTTGATATATCCTTCGCGCGAGATGGTGATCACTACATCCTCATCTTCAATAAAGTCTTCGGTTTGCATTTCTGCCGATGAGTGTACCATTTCGGTTTTACGCTCGTCACCGTATTTAGCTTTTATATCTAATAATTCGTCTTTGATGATCTGCATCCGCAGGCCTTCATCAGCCAAAATAGATTTTAAGTAATCGATGGTTTTCATTAACGCATCGTACTCGTCTTTTATCTTATCACGCTCCAGGCCGGTTAAACGCCTTAAGGTCATATCCAAAATGGCACGTGCCTGTATATCGCTCAGCTGGAAGTTTGCCATCAAACCTTCGCGTGCTTCGTCCGGAGTGGATGAAGCGCGTATCAGGCGGATAACTTCCTCGATATGGTCGAGCGCTATCAGCAAACCTTCTAAAATATGGGCGCGTTTTTCGGCCTCGGCTAATTCGTATTTGGTACGGCGGATAACTACCTCATGCCTGTGCTCAACAAAATGATGGATCAGATCCCTTAGGTTTAGCATCATTGGCCTGCCATGTACCAGCGCGATATTATTTACGCTGAAGGATGTTTGCAGGGCAGTATACTTGTACAAGTTATTTAGTACGATAGCGGCGTTGGCATCGCGTTTTATCTCGTAAACCACGCGGATTCCCTCGCGGTTACTTTCGTCGCGGATAGCGGTGATACCTTCTATTTTCTTTTCGTTCACCAGCTCGGCAGTACGCTCTATCATCAGCGCCTTGTTTACCTGGTAAGGTACTTCGGTAACGATGATTCGTTCGCGTTCGCCATTGTAAGTTTCAATTTCTGCGCGGGAGCGGATAACGATTCGTCCGCGGCCCGTTTCCAGTGCCTGGCGCGGGCCTTCAAACCCGTAGATGATACCACCTGTTGGGAAATCGGGGCCTTTAACGTAGGTCATCAGTTCCGCAATTTCTATGTTGCGGTTATCTATCAGCGCTATGGTAGCATCAACAATTTCTGATAAGTTGTGCGGTGCCATGTTGGTGGCCATACCTACCGCTATACCGCTTGCGCCATTCACCAAAAGGTTAGGGAATTTTGCAGGCAGAACGGTTGGCTCATGCAGCGAGTCGTCAAAGTTCAGCTGGAAATCGATGGTGTCTTTATTGATGTCGGCCAGCATTTCCTCTGCAATTTTTTCGAGCCTTGCTTCGGTATAACGCATTGCCGCGGGCTGGTCACCATCTATCGAGCCGTAGTTGCCCTGGCCCTCAACAAATGGGTACCTCAGGCTCCAGTCCTGTGCCATACGCACCATGGCATCGTATACCGAAGTATCGCCATGCGGGTGGTATTTACCCAGTACCTCACCTACTATACGTGCAGATTTTTTGTAGGGCTTGTTGTTGTACAAACCCAGATCGAGCATGCCATACAATACGCGCCTGTGTACCGGTTTTAAACCGTCGCGCACATCGGGCAGAGCCCTTGATACGATAACCGACATTGAGTAGTCAATGTAGGCCGATCGCATTTCCTCATCAATATTTATCGAAATTATTCTGTCTTCTTGTTGTGGATTATCGTTTTCAGTTCCTTCAGCCATTTGTTTTTCTTAGTGGAAAATATAATCAGTATTCGCGTTTAAAATTGGTTTTTTTATACGACCTGCGAAGTTAAAAAAATTAACACAGAAAAGTGTCTTTTTTACTAACATTCGGGGCTTTTATCAACGTTTTAAGGGTAAAAAACGGGTCAAAAATGTGTTACAAAAGGGCATTAAGGCTTTACTTTTTTCCAGTATTCCTGCACGGTTGTACCGTTGGGTAATAGCCCGCTAAAGCTGAGCGTGTCGTTGCTGATATGGTACACATAACGCACGCTGATATTGAGTGTTTTAGATGGCTCGCGGCTGTAGGTTTGCGTTTCCAGGCAGGTATCCTGCTCCAATGTGTATTTGCCCTGCTCGTATACGATGGTATCCTGGCCGGGTTCTATAAAGGTTGCCTCATACTCCGAATCGGTGTACCGCCGCTGTAATTTATAATCTTTAGATGGCCCACCTGCCTTGCCGTTATAAACGCCGCCTGCGTACACATAGGTACCTGAGAGCGTGCCCTGTAAACGAAAAGATAAAAGTATAACAGACAAAGCGATAGCTGGAAATAACTTATTTTTTAACATTGTACTGTTAGTAGCGAAAAGTATGCCGAAGTAAAAAAGAGGATTACCGTCAGTGCAATCATAATTGCATAGGCATTGCGCACCGCAAATTCATCCCGGTAATATGCGCGGAATGCAAGCACTATCATCACTGCGCCGAAAACAAGAAAAATAGCTGTAGAAATAAAGAGCATAACGCCCTGGCTCGTTTTATCAGTAAAAATAAATAACCCGATTACTATCGCTGCAGAGTAAATAAACAATGCCAGCCCGCTTGCCAAAAGTTTTTTGATATCTAAACCCAATTGATCCCTTTTTTAAGTAATGATAGGGTTCGCTCCTCTTCGCTGCCCGGCTGCGCGTGGTAATCATATACCCATTTGGCAGTTGGTGGCAGGCTCATCAGGATGGATTCGATACGGCCGTTGGTTTCCAGTCCGAAGCGGGTACCTGCATCGTAAACCAGGTTAAACTCGGTGTAGCGGCTGCGGCGCTGATATTGCCATTGCTGTTGCTCGGGCGTAAACTCTTTGTAGCGGCTGCGGTTAACCAATTCGGTGTAGGTTGGAATGAATGAGCGGCCAAGCACTTTAGAGAACTCAAAGATCATCTCCCAGTTCATATCCTCGTTGGCGGTAAGCCTGTCGTAAAAAATCCCGCCTACGCCACGGGTTTCGTCGCGGTGCTTGATAAAAAAGTAATCATCGGCCCAAACTTTAAAGCGGTGGTAAAACTCATCGTTAAAATGGTCGCACACGTTCTTTATTTGCTGGTGGAAGAATTGGGCGTCTTCATCAACCACATAATGCGGCGTAAGATCAATGCCCCCGCCAAACCAATGTACAGGTGTTTCGCCGGTATCGGTTGGCATTTCAAAGTACCGAATGTTCATGTGGATAATAGGCACCAGCGGGTGGTTGGGATGTATCACGATAGAGATACCCGTAGCGAAGAAATCCTCTTGCTCTACATTTAGCGCTTTCTTCATGGTGTGCGGCAGTTTGCCGTGCACCGCGGAGAAGTTAACGCCGCCTTTTTCAAATATATTTCCGTTTTGGATAATGCGGGTGCGGCCTCCACCTCCCCCTTCGCGCTCCCAAAGCTCTTCTTCAAATTTAGCCAGCCCGTCGGTAGCTTCGAGGGCTGCACATATCTCGTCCTGTATTTCGCGGTAACCTGCAGCTATTTGTTCCTTACTAATCATTAATTTAAAATTATTGATTTAGTGAATTAGTGTTTCACAACAACAAAACTAAACAAAGTATTGATTAAGCTAAACATGTTCTTAATCACTAATTAACTTACTCCGGCTTCTTCCTCTATATAATTCAAGTCCTTACCAAAACTTTCCTTAAGGCGGCTAAGCGAATATAACGCCAGCGCGGTAACAATAAACATCATTACATAACCACTTTTAAGGATGCTGGAATCTTTACCGCCGTGCGCTGTAAAATATTTTACAAACGTTTCGAACAGTAAAGTAATAGGAATAAGCGCCCCTCTTACAAAATTAGGCACTGTAGTAGTAACCGTGGCGCGGATGTTGGTACCAAACTGCTCTGAAGCAATAGTAACGAATGTTGCCCAGTAGCCTACCGAAAAACCCATAAATAAACAGAGCCAAACAAACTGCTTTTCGGTAATACCGTATGCGTTTAAGTAGAGCATTACGCTGATGAGCGACAACACCTGGAAAACGAACATGGTTAATTTACGCGACTTAGTTAACTGCGCGAATAACCCCGCAAAGAGATCGCCGATGGAAATACCGATGTACGACCACATAATACCATTACCCGCCAGCAGAGGCTTAGGAGCACCCAGTTCGCGGCCAAACTCAGGAGATTGTGTTATTAAAATGCCCACCACGAACCAAAGCGGCATCCCTATTAAAATACAATGGAGGTATTTAAAAAAACGCTGTTTATTGTTAAAAAGCATCAATATATTACCTTTTGACACTTTGCTTTCGGCAACATTTTTGAACATGCCCGACTCAAACGTCCCTATCCTGAGCAGCAGTAGTAAAACACCCAGGCCACCGCCAATAAAATAGGCATTCCGCCATCCGAATTTTGTTGCTACAAGATTTGCCGCAACGGCGCCGAAAAGACCCACAACCGCAACGATCATGGTGCCATAGCCACGGTTTTCTTTACTTAAAGTTTCGCTTACCAGTGTAATGCCTGCACCCAGTTCGCCTGCAAGGCCGATGCCTGCGATGAGCCGGACAATTGCATATAGATTTACGTCATGAACCAGCCCATTGGCAAAGTTTGCCACCGAGTATAAAAGAATAGAACCAAACAAAACCTTTATGCGGCCAAGCTTATCGCCCAGTATGCCCCATAACACTCCGCCCAATAGCAGGCCCCCCATTTGCATATTAATGATATACTCTCCCTGTAAACGGAGGTCGGCATCAGAAACGCCTATGTCGTGCAAACTGGCTTTGCGTACAATGCCAAACACGAGGAGATCATATATATCAACAAAGTAACCTAAGGAGGCTACTATTACAAGGAATATGGCGTTTTTGGTAAGCTTTGCAGGAGCTGTAGCAGTCATAATGGATGAGGAGTTATGGTTGGTGTGGCTAATGTAGATAAAGCGGGGAATGTTGCCTAATTTTTTTGCATAAAAAAACCCCTGTACATACAGAGGTTTATAATATGGTTATGGTGGCTTAAACTTTTTTTACGTTAACCGCCTGTAATCCTTTTCTGCCTTCTTCTACATCGTACTCTACGCTGTCGTTATCCTTAATAGCGTTTACGCCGCCCTGTACATCTTTAAAGTGAACAAACAGATCTTTACCATCGTCGGTAACAATAAAGCCGTAACCTTTTTGGGTGTTAAACCATTTTACTTTTCCAGTTTTCATAATATTAGAATAATCGTATTAAAAAATTTTGTTTAGCCGATCAGTAAGTAATTCAACTGAGTATAAAAATGGTTTAATATTCAATTATAGAATGTACAACTATCTTTTCAAATATATAAAATTATTAATAACCAAATAAAATTATTTATGAGGGTAAAAAAATGTAACTAAAGGGTTAAAACAATAAAAGCCACCCAGTTGGGCGGCTTTTATTGTTAAGCAATTGTTGTGATTGCCTGGTTGAATTATTTTACGTTCTGGAAGAAGTAAACACCTGCAGATGGTGTAACCCTTACTAAAAGTTCTTTACCATCTTTAGCAAGATCTACAAAGTAAACAGTGTTATCAAAGCTATCGTCGCCGCTTTCTAATTTGATAACTTCTTTGGCGAAGTAACCTTCGTATTTAGTAGCGATCTCTTTTTTAGCTTTCTCAGGCAATGCTTTGAATTGTACATTCTGAGTTACGCCGATCAACTCGCCGCGCAGGTTGTAGAAAGCTGACATTTTTACATCATCTAATGTAAAAGTTACCTTTTGGAAGTTAGGGCTAACTTTCCAGGTAGCGTTTTCTGCTCTTGCGAAATCGTTGTTGAATTTAAGGATAGCGGCGTAAGAAACGTTCTCAGTACCGTCATCAGTTCTGGTTGCGCTGGTTGCAGCATATATGTTAGTAGTAAACAAGCTGGCAGCGATTGCGATGATTACAAATATCTTTTTCATGTGTTTTAAATTTTATATTTTGTGTTGTGTTATATTTTAATTTACATAACAAAAGTACAGTATGATTAAACATATTCAAAATATATGCTGATTTTTATGAATATTTGATATATAAAGCGCTGTTAATATTAAAATGTAAAAATTAGGACAGATACTTAGTGTATAATTTACATTATCTCAATAAAAAACAGATATACTTATTGTAAAAAGTACACTAAGTATTTTTTGAAGAGAAAAGTCCATTGTTTGTGACATTTACCTGACAAAAAAAGGAATTTATAGCTAATTTTTAGCCATTATCGGCAAAGCCCGGGTATAAGGCCATGCCCCCATCTACAAAAATAGTGGTGCCGGTAATGTAATCTGCATCGTCTGAAGCGAGCCAGGCGGCCAATTTTCCAACATCCTGTGGCTGCCCTATGCGATTATAAGGTATCAGCTCCAAAAGTTTGTTTAATGCCGAGGGTGTTTCCCATGCAGGTTTATTAATTGGTGTTTGTATGGCACCCGGTGCAATACCAACCACCCTTATTTTATGTGGTGCAAGTTCCTGCGCGATGCTTTTCATAAACATGCTGATGCCGCCTTTACTGGCCGCATAATTTACGTGCCCAGCCCATGGTATAATTTCGTGCACACTGCTCATGCAAATGATCTTGCCCGCAGCAGCGCTTCGTTTTTCCACCACTCCCCTCTTCATGAACTCTTTAGCTGCCTCGCGCGAGCACAGGAATTGCCCGGTAAGGTTAATGCTGATAACGGTGTTCCATTGTTCCAGCGTCATATCCACAAATTTGGAATCTTTTTGCAGGCCGGCATTGTTTACCAATATATCAACCGTGCCATACTTTTTAATAGCGGCGGCAAACATGGCCTTCACTTCGTCTTCCTTACTCACATCACATTGAAACGCGAATGCTTTACCACCTGCGTCTTTAATAATTTTCACCACTTCATCCGCAGCATCGTGGTTATGCGCAAAGTTTACCAATACCTTGGCGCCAGCGTCTGCTAAAGCGATAGCTACTGCCCTGCCGATGCCACTATCGCCGCCGGTTACAATGGCCGCCTGGCCTTTTAGTTTTTGTGTTGTTTTCATGGTGATATAGGAAAGGAGGTTAACGCGATATGGTTTGTATCCTGCAGCAATTTATCAAATAATTTGCGATTGAAGCTCTGCGAACTATATAAAGGAACGGTTCTGATAGATACGCTTTTAAGTGCCACAGAAATAATTAACCAATAACTAAATTTACGGGTTAATCTATGTTAACCTTGTAAATTTCAACTTATTTATTATCAACAACTTAAAAAGTTAACACTTGAAATTGTGTTAACTTTTGTAAACTTTTTCGGTTACAAGTTGATGCAGTATTTTAATTTAAGAGAAATCTCAGCGTAGGTAACGGGATTATTTTATAACGCCTTTATATAATCCAAAAATAAGTACAACGCTTTCTTTTTATCTTCCGTCAGGTCAAAATCCAATTTGTGCATCAGGTAATCTTCCAGGTCGAAATCGGCTCGTTTGGGGAGTTCGTTCAGGAGTTCTTTACGATGTGCAAGGCCCAGGCGTAAAGCGTTGTTAAATGCTGTTATAAAATCTGCAGGGATGGGTTTGTTGGCTATCCACGCAGCAAAAACAAAGGGTAGTCCGGTGAATTTTAGCCACTCGGCAGAAAGATCGTACGAAAAAGGATAGTCATCTTTTCTACCGAAGGTGCGGTCGCCTATTTGTACAAAGGCAGTAGTCGGGTTGGTCGAAATGGCATAGTCTGGCGCATCTTTAACCAACTCGGGCTGTACCTGCCAAAAATTTTTGAGCAATACCCGGGCGAGGTTATTGGAGGTGCGCGATTGCGGGTCGAGTTGAATGGTTTTTACATCTTCGATAGCGCAATTGCTGAAAATAAATACGGAGTTTACCGCGCCAAAAGCGCCGATGCAATAGGCCGAAACGATCTCCCACTGCGGCAGACTTAAGGTAGCGGCCACAGGAATCAGGCCAATATCTGCCTCGTCGTCAATAAGTTTCTGTGCGCAGTCGGATGGGATATCAAGGCTCAGGTCGATATCGTTGATGATATCTGAGTGTTGTAATCCGTATAAAAAGGGCTTGGTGTTAGTATAGCTAACCGCGGATATTCTGATCTTTTTCACTTAGCTGTTCAGGAGTTTTTAGGTGGAGCGCGTTGTTAAAATCTACTATTGTAAACTTGCTTCCATCATAAGTCAATTTATAAAGCACCAAATTCTGGTGCGGGAAGTTATCCATTTCGGTAAGAGGCTTATCAGTAAGGATACACAACAACAGGCGCATAGCACGGCCATGCATACATATGAGCACTGTTTCCTCTTCGGGATGGCTCATGATCACATCCATGGCCTCTAATTGGCGTATTTTTACTTCGTTGGGGCTTTCGCCGCCTTCGAATTTAACATCTAGGTTACCGGCAACCCAGTTGCGCATTACTTCCAAAAAATCCGCCCTTAATTCGGGCGATGCCGCTTGCCCTTCGTGAATGCCCCAGGCTAACTCATCAAGTCCCGGAAGTTTCTCATAAGGGAGCCCCAGATCAATAAAAGGCTGCACACTTTGTTGCGTGCGTTTTAAAGCGGAGATATAGATCTTATCAAAACCAACCTGCTTGTAAGCGGCAAAAAACTGGCGGGCCTGAAGACGGCCCTCGTCGTTAAGGTCGGTATCTTTACCCCGGCCTTGTATAATTCCCTGCTTATTCAGGTCCGTTTGCCCGTGGCGAACGATGTATAATGTTTTGTTCATTAGTTCAATAGTTCATTTGTTCATTGGTGCCTGGTGGTTCACAGTCGCTGGCTTACTACCAATGAATTATGAACCGGTGACCCAATGAACTAATTAATCACCGGCAGTTTATAATACTTCGGTTTTTCGGTTTCTTCAAACTGGAAGTCGTTGTAATCGGTAACTACATTATAAAGCGTATCACGCTCTATAGGGTAGCGGCCGGCATTTTTTATCAGGTCTACCAGTTGCTTGGTGCTCATGGCCGGATGCTGCTCTTCTGCGCCCGCCATCGAGTAGATCTTGGTGGTATCGTCCAGCGTACCGTCTATATCATCCACACCGAAATTAAGCGACAATTGTGCGGTGGTGCGGCTTATCATGGCCCAATAGGCTTTTATATGGTCGAAATTATCAAGGTAGATCCGGGCGATAGCGTAGTTGCGTAGATCCTCCAGTACGGTAGATTCGGGCACGTTGCTCATCTGGTTATCCTGGTTGCGGAATTTCAACGGGATAAAGGTTTGGAATCCCCCCGTCCTGTCCTGTAATTCGCGCAGGCGCTCCATATGATCAACCCGGTGCCAGTATTTTTCAATGTGACCATAAAGCATGGTAGCGTTGGAGCGCATGTCTATTTTATGCCACTCCTCGTGTATGGCCAGCCATTGGTCGCCGGTACATTTATCTTTAGCTATCAGCTCGCGCACCTCGGGGTGGAAGATCTCTGCCCCTCCGCCGGGTATAGATTCTAAGCCAGCATCCTTCATCAGTTGCATACCGGTGGCGTAATCTATCTTAGCCTTCTTAAATATGTAGTGATATTCAACCGGGGTTAAAGCTTTTACATGCAGATCGGGTCTATGCTCCTTAATACGGGTAAATAGTTCACTGTAAAACGCAACATCGTATTGTGGTAATACGCCGCCTACAATATGTACCTCGGTAACCGGGTGTCCGTCGTATTTTTTAACGATATCAAGCATCTCCTCCATCGTGTACTCCCACCCTTCCGATTTTTGCTTAAGCAAACGGGAGTAAGAGCAAAACTTACAATCGTACACACAAAGGTTAGTTGGTTCGATATGGAAATTACGGTTGAAATACGTTTTATTACCGTGTTTTTGTTCGCGGAGGTAGTTGGCCAATATGCCGAGATAACCCAGTTCGGCCTTCTCGTAAAGCAAAACGCCTTCATCAAAAGTTATACGCTGTTTATCAAGTACCTTTTGTGCGATGGCTTTAAGTTCGGGTAAAAGCTGCGGGTTGTTTAACAGTATCTTGAAATTTTCTGATACTTCCATTTTTAGACAAATAGTTTAGGCAAAGGTAGCAAAATACAGCAATTTTGTAAGAGCAGTATTTAGTTAACCGTGTTTAAACATCTAAAATGACGGTGGGTTTACAGAGGACCCCCGGACTTATAATTTGCTGATTTCTGTAATCATGATACCTGTAAAGCAATCGTCCACACAACCCTTTGGTACATAGCCGGCGAAAGAAATAAGCCCATTGTTCTTCGCGTCGAAGTAAACGTCGTTCTTCGTATCATCGACCTTTAGCCAAACGTTTTGTGCTTTGGTATAAACCTGGTCCAGCGTAAGCAGCTCCGCTCCTTCGTTGCCATGGGTGCCTAAATTAGCGACTTCCTCGTGCCAACACAATAATGGCTGCCAACGATGCTGCCGATCCGCTTTCTTGCTGGCAGCAGTCGCTGCTAAGTGATAAGCATCATCTGTTTTTATGATTTCAATCATGATCGGGAAAATCAATACAGCCTACTTTTGAATCGGTCCTAATAAATACATTCTTTAATTTCTATACTATCTAAAGATAGATGCATCGCTCTTAAAACTTCGCTATGTCACTAATACTAAGCACTAAGAAATTTTTGGATGAAACAGGAAATATGGCCAGGTTTGTTGGCCGCTTTTTTTCTGCCGGCATTCGTCCACGATATGAAAATAAAGAATTGCTCAACCAGTGTTTTATTATCGGTTATCAATCATTTCCGCTGGTAGGCTTAACATCCTTTATTATGGGCCTTGTATTAACTATGCAGCTACGCCCCTCGTTAGTCGATTACGGTGTAGAGTCGCAGCTGCCTGTAATGGTTGGCCTGGCAATTGTCCGGGAGATTGGTCCGGTTATAACGGCTTTGATATTTGCCGGGAAGATCGGCAGTAGTATTGGCGCGGAATTAGGTTCAATGAAAGTAACCGAGCAGATAGATGCCATGGAGGTAAGCGGTATTAAGCCCTTTAAATACCTGGTGGCCACCCGTGTATTAGCTGCTACCTTAATGCTACCGATACTGACGATACTGGGTGATGCCGTTGCGTTATTTGGCGCTTACCTGGGTGTAAATATCAAGTCAGTAACCAGTTTCAGCTTATTTTTTTTACAGGTTTTTAAAAGCCTGAGCTATAGCGACGTATTGCCCGCCATCTTCAAAACCTTTTTCTTTGGTTTTGCTGTAGGCTTAGTGGGCTGCTATAAAGGCTTCAATTCTAATAAAGGGACACAAGGCGTGGGTATTTCTGCCAATTCGGCGGTTGTATTGTCGTCCGTATTGATTTTTATCATCGACCTTTTAGCGGTGCAGTTGACCGAAGTATTAGGCCTCAATTAAACAGATGAAAGCGACGATCAACCCCCATTCAAATAATATCGATACGGAAGATAATAAACCTGTAATCGTTATAGAACATTTACATAAACGTTTCGGCTATAAGAAAGTGCTGAATGACTTTAATCTTATCGTTGAAAGGAATAAAAACGTGGTGGTGTTAGGGAAGTCAGGATCGGGCAAATCGGTCCTTATCAAATGCATCATTGGTCTGCTAAAACCCGATAGTGGCAACATTAATGTATTCGGCGATAACATTCCGAAGTTAGGTGAAGACGAATTGGATCAGGCAAGAGCTAAGATAGGCTTTCTGTTTCAAAGCAATGCACTATACGATTCTATGACAATCCGCGAGAACCTTGAATTTCCGTTAAAGCGGCATTGGGTCGAAATTGCTGATGATGAGGTCAACCGGCTGGTTGCCGAATCATTGGAAAATGTTGGACTGGCGCACACGTCTGGCCTGATGCCATCTGAGCTGTCGGGCGGGATGCTTAAACGCATTGCACTGGCCCGCACTATGATACTTAAGCCAGAAGTAATTTTATACGATGAACCGACAACGGGCCTGGATCCGGTAACCTCACGGGAAATAGAAGACCTTATTATTGCGCTGCAAAAAAAATACCATACTTCTTCTATCATTATATCACACGACATGAATTGTGTGAAAAGAACAGCCGACGTGGTTGTGTTACTACTGGACGGCAAATGTTACGCGCAAGGTTCATTTGAAGAACTACAGTTGTCTGAAGACCAAAACATTAAGCAATTTTTTGAATAGAATACCATGGCAGAACAAAAAGCAAATAATATCAAACTCGGCATTTTCGTAATGTCCGGTTTATTGGTGCTGATCGTCTCCTTTTTTATTATAGGTAAAAACAGCAATATCTTCGGTACAGATTTTAAATTGAAAGTGCGACTTAATAACCTGAACGGTTTAACTGAAGGCAACAACGTTTTATTTTCGGGGATACAAGCTGGTACAGTTAAGACAATTGAACTGATCAACGACACCACTATTGAAGTTACCATGCAAATTAATAGTAAAGTAACATCGCACATCCATAACAATGCCCTGGCAGCAGTGGGTACAGAAGGTTTGATGGGTAACAAAATTGTTAATATTACCCCAGGAAAAGCGGCCGGTCGGCAAGTAATAGATGGTGACCTATTGGGCGCGCAAAAGGTAGTAAGTATGGATGAGGTCATCACAACTTTGTCTAAAACCAACAATAATGTTGCCAGTATATCGGAGGTTTTAAAGGGTACCGTGCTACGTATTGACAGCAGCGAGATCCTAAAATTGATTAACGATAAAGAGATCGGTATCAGCTTAAAATCATCGCTAAAAAACATTCACCAGGCAACCGACAACGCTAATCAACTAACGATAGGCTTGAACAGTTTAATATCTGGAATTAGAAATGGTAAAGGTGCGGCTGGGCTACTACTGACTGACACCACCATGGCGGCCAATTTAAAGTATGCCATGGTCAATATCAGATCGGCAAGCAATAACGCTAATCAAATGACTCTACAGCTAAATACCATGGTAAAAGGCATAAACAATAAGTTGACCAATGGTGAAGGGCCTGTTAATACTTTATTGAGGGATTCTGTTATGGCTAACAACATGCGTAAAACTATGGAAAATCTGAAAAACGGAACAGACGGATTTAACCAGAACATGGAGGCCTTAAAGCGCAATTTCCTTTTCAAAGGATATTTTAAAACTGTAGAAAAGAAGCGTATTAAAGATTCTATAACAACACAGCAAGCCCTTAAGGCTAAGCCATAAATCATCATTAAAATGGAGTTTAAAAGAATACTAATTGCTATTGATAATACCCCCAGCGCGGAGAAGGTGGCTATAAATGGCTTGCAATTGGCCCGGCAATACCAGGCGGAGATTGCTCTTGTAAGTATTGTTGATGGCTCGATAATGGAAAACCATGATGGTGCAACTCCAAGGGAACTGGAGGATATGGCCGAAGGCAGCTTTAATACAAGCCAACAGCAGGTAATTGATCAGGTTTTTAAAAACTACCCGGTTAAAACTTTTGTGGAACAGGGTGACCCGGCAAAGGTTATTGTAATGGTAGCTGAAAATTGGAACGCCGACATCATTGTAATGGGAACACATGGCAGGAAAGGTATTGCACACCTGCTAATGGGCAGTGTTGCCGAAGATGTATTAAGACATTCTAAAAAGGCGCTGGTGATTATCCCGATCTTCCAATCGTGATACTAAAATGTAACGATTGATACAGGTAAAAAAGGAAGGTATAATAAGCGATTTGGTGCTGAACTCTGCAACTGTTAAGGTAAATGATACTGTTTACTTGTTTTACCGTGCGGTTGAAAAAGGAAACTTTTCGTCTATCGGCTTTGCAAACTTAGGTGCCCGCAGTGCAAGCAGAAATTACCATGGTAAGTATTATAAACCCGACTATAGATGTAAGTAGTGATGGTGATCTTTAAAGGGGATCACCGCTTAACGTAAGCATACTGAACCGGCTGTTACACATTAAAAACTAATAAAGATGTTAAGGCACCTTGGCAATAACCGAACCGCACAGCACAATCTAAAATTGGCTATGATACTGGGTTTGACCGCCGGGTTTGTTAATGCGGCGGGTTTCCTCGCATTCGCCGTACTAACCACAAATATTACCGGCCATGCAGCGCTTTTTGCGGAAAGAGTTGCCTTGCAGGATTGGAAAACTGCGAAAGTAGTAGCCTTATGGATGTTCCTGTTTTTTTTCCGGGGCTTTTATTTCAAGCTTAATTGTTTCGATTACCAAAAAAGGCCAGCGCTCCTCCTATGTTATTCCTGTATTTGTAGAGATCCTTATCTTAGCCATTACTGCGCTTTACGGAAATATTTATCAGGGAAATTTACTAAATAAAGAATTATTTGCGGGAAGCTTGCTTTTTGCTATGGGCATGCAAAACTCACTAGTGTCCATGATATCAGGATCAGTTGTAAGAACTACGCATCTAACTGGAACATTTACTGACCTGGGCATAGAATTAGCTCAATTAGTTAGCAACAAAAAAATAAAGCAGAATGATTTGGGATCTAAGATAAAGCTGAGGTTTTACATTATTTTCTCTTTTATGGCCGGTGCCATTACAGGTGCATGTCTTTTTCGCCTCTGGCGGTTTCACTCTTTTTTTATCCCAACCGGTTTATTATGTTTTGCCTTAATTTACGATGTCCTTAGGATCAAGATAAAACACTACTATCATAAAAGTCGGCACCATTAAAAAAGCCAAACCTCGGCCTGTTAAATACTGAGGCACACGGATTAAAGTTATCACATAAAGTTGCTTTTTATTCTATCCCTAATAATGCCGCACCGTGGATATTGCTATGGCGTATTTGCTGATTGCTTCATTAGCTTGCTGCAAATAAATACCTGTGTTTGCGTATGCCAGGACACGATCCAATTAACAAAAAATACTTGCCAGCCTGACAGGTCATATTAGCCACCGATTTGACAAAACTTTCTCCCCATAGTAAGTCAAAAACCGGTAACCATTATGAAAATATTCGCCGCGATTAATAATTGTGAAACAATGCAATGACTTAGCACCGGGCGATCTTAGTAGTAAAGCAGCGGATCGTCAAACCAAGATGGCATCAAGTTTAATTTCAGAAGCCTGCAATTCTTCATACCAGGCATTCACCAATAACGAAGTCTGATCGGGAAGCTCGCTGAAGAGCTGTTTATAATAGGCTACTCCGTTTAGGAGTTGCGCTTTGAATTTTTTGAGTTGTTTTACTTTCTTATCATTCAAATCCTTTAGATGAGTTTGAAGGTCGGTTTGGAGATAATCTATATAAAGATTAAGTTCTTTAATGAACATATGAGGCCGTTTAACATTACGCAAAAGATCGAGTTTACCATATATGTGTCCGACCATCTCGTCCAGTGAATAGGCCCGGTTGAAGTAAGCCAGATTGGGGCCCGGGCAAATAGCTACGGCTTTGTTTTCTTTGGGCTTGCTGATATTGTACTTAATATAAACCGATGAGCACAAGCCTTCACAAAGGCAGATTTTTTCTGTTACGGCGTTATATTGTTCTGCATAATCATTCGGGTAGAGCCCTGAACTTTGAAGTTGATTGATCTTTAAATTCTGATACTCTCTGGAAGCAGTGCATATCGGCTGCACCGTAAATTCGGTATTGGTACACAGGTATTTTTTGGTACATGGACTCCCTGGCTTACCTGCTGCCATACGGGCCAATCGTTGCATTTCGCTGCTGGCCGGCATAAAGTTATTAAAAAGGATGCCTAATGGTGATGATGCACTTAAGTGATAATCGGTTTCTGCGGCAGCCGAAAGTTGTATTAGGGTCTCCTCGTCCACATTGGTCGCTTCCGGCACCAGCAAAAATGGGCTCCCCCATCCCGTTGCGTCTAAGTTATAGTATTCTATCAGGAACTCGTTTTCGGCCGCAGTTCCTATTCCACCCTGTACGCATAATTTTTGTTTTGGCGTAGCTGTAAAGTTGATTCCCTTTTGCTGTAGAGCCGGTTGAAACAGCAGCAATAGTTCTTTCAGCATTTCATTTCTTTTCTGCTTAAATTCTTCCAGTATCGGCCCAAGCAAATAGCCTTCCGTTGCAAAAGCGTGTCCTCCGCAATTTAAACCCGATTCTACCCGGAACTCCGATACCCACAATCCTTTTTTTGCGAGGAATTTAGCCTGAATCAATGCCGACCTGAAATCGCTTACTTTTAAAATAATCTTTTTTTGCAGCTCACCATTTTCGTTTGGGAAAAAGGCGTCGAAAGTTTCAAGAAAACTATACAGCTTAGGATTCATACCTGCGGACAGGATTACAGATGAGCTGAGCTTGCTATTGGCAAATCCACGCAGGGCGGCCAAGGCATCTGTGTTTTCATCTCCCGTGTAATCACCAGCTGCAGTAAAGTTCATCCGGTCTACTTTCGACATGATGTTAACATCAATTGAACCTTTAGTCATCCCACACCGAAGAAGTTCCTGGAAAATGACTTTACTGGCCCCTTCCGGGTATTCCATCATCAGATCGTACCCTGCCTTTAGCTGAGAGCCATCGGTCAAAAGCTCAAAATAGCGGCAAATATCGCTGCCGGTTTCAAAAGACTGGGTACATAAGTAATCGAATTGCTTGTTAACTAAATCGTCGATCATATTTAGGTAGGCGGTGATTCTTAGTGCACGGGCATCTATTGCTTTTTTAGCAATTGGTATAAAGGGCAAATGATTTTCTGTGGAGTGATATTCGCGAATTCTTTCTATTAGGTCATCATCAACTATTGACATAACGGATGAGATACCATAACGGGCAACTTTAAGCGGGGTATCGATAGAAAAACCTAAACCTAAAACCGGGATATGAAAAGTGTGGCTCATAATAAGTAATTAGACAAGAAATGGCTTTGATCAGCAATTTCAATTGCCAAAGTTACCTACGGCCAAAGCTTTTAAAACTGACTACAGTCACTTTTTGGCGTATTGGTGGTCACCATCTATGGAAGGCCAAATTCGCAGATTTGGCCATTAAACCAATTGCAGATGCGTCAAGATATCACCATAGAGAAAACTGCTTGTTACCATTGCGGAGATAGCTGTATTACACATGAGTATGTTGTCGAGGAGAAAAGTTTTTGCTGCCATGGCTGTAAAATCGTTTTCGAAATCTTGTCGGCAAGTAAAATGGATAATTATTATAGCTATAACGATCATCCCGGCGCTACGCGGGCCCGCACAGATAAACGCTTCGAGTATTTAAATTCCCCGGAGATCAGCAGCGAACTGATAGATTATACCGACAGCCAGGTAACTATTGTTACCTTTTTTATTCCGCATATCCATTGCAGCTCCTGCCTTTGGTTGCTGGAGCAATTAAATAAGATGAACCCTGCTGTCCACTACTGTAGGGTTGATTTTTTGAAAAAGCAATTGAATATCCGTTTCGATCATCAACAGCTAAGCCTGCGCCAGATAGTGGAGATACTTTATGATATAGGCTACGAACCCCTTATTAGCCTGCAAGACGTTATAAAAAAACAGAATCGTACTACTAAGGACAACCTTGTACAAAAGATAGCCGTAGCCGGATTTTGTTTCGGGAACGTAATGCTGTTAAGTTTCCCCGAATATTTTGGCATCAGCGCATACGAAGCTACATTCAAGCACTTTTTCGGGTGGCTAAACGTTTTATTTTCCCTGCCCGTGGTATTTTATAGCGGCCGGGGCTACTTTGTTGCCGCCTGGCAAAACCTTAAGAAAAAGCTATTTGGGATAGATTTTCCGCTGGCCCTGGGAATTGCCGTGCTTTTCATACGGACAGCGGTTGAAGTGGCGACCCAAGCGGGCGCCGGCTTCGCTGATACACTTTGCGGGCTGGTGTTCTTCTTACTGGTGGGTAAATTCGTCCAGCAAAAAACCTATCATCATATCTCGTTCGATCGGGATTACCGGTCGTTTTTCCCGGTAGCCGTTTATGTTATAATTGATGATATTACAAAAGCTATCCCCTTAGCACAACTACAAACCGGTAACCGCATGCTGATCAGGCATAACGAGATCATTCCTGCGGATGCTATATTATTGAATGGCGAAGCGCTGATAGATTTTAGTTTTGTTACCGGCGAAAGCGTACCCGTAAAGAAAACGCTTGGCGAAGTAGTTTACGCCGGAGGCAGGCAAACCGGCGGTGCTATTGAACTGGAGGTGATAAAACCCGTGTATCAAAGTTACCTTACCCAGCTTTGGAACAACGAAGCTTTCACCCGCCAAAATGACAACGGTAAGCAAACCTTTAACGAGAGGGTAAGTAAATATTTCACGATAGTATTGCTGGCCATTGCTTTCGGTTCTCTTTTGTTTTGGCTTCCAACAGATCTGCGGCGGGGCTTCGCTGCCTTTACCGCGGTATTGATAGTGGCTTGCCCCTGTGCGCTTGCCTTAAGCACCCCCTTCACCATGTCGGCGGCACTTTCCATTTTCGACCGGAATTTCTTCTACCTGAAAAACGTAGCAGTTGTTGAACAAATGGCCGCTATAGATACAATTGTCTTTGACAAAACGGGTACTATCACTACGGGCAATACCAATGAGATAAAAATGGAAGCCGTTTTATCGGCAAAAGAACAACAACTGATCTATAGCGCTTGTATCAATTCAACACATCCAATAAGCCGGATGAT
Organism: Mucilaginibacter gilvus; assembly: GCF_004054195.1. GTDB lineage: Bacteria > Bacteroidota > Bacteroidia > Sphingobacteriales > Sphingobacteriaceae > Mucilaginibacter > Mucilaginibacter gilvus. Next base: position 914,462 of record NZ_SBIW01000003.1, read on the forward strand.
CTGTCAATACCTGGGTAACCAGAACCGGTTAAGCATAGCACGTTATTCTGAAGTACCAAACTTAGGCATATTGGCGACTATAGCCGGGCACAGGGTGCGTGTGGGTAGTTATAAACTGGTACTAGGTTACAAAGAGATAGACGCAAAAGCAAGCAGGGCTTATCTAATGATTGATAATGAAGCACTGGGCTTTTTTGAGTTTTCGCACCGTTACCGTGAGGGTATGGAAAATTTAACCGTACTACACCCCACTTATAAGACATTCTTACTATCCGGCGACCAGGACCATGAACGTGAACAGCTTGGTCATTTTTTCAAGGAAACCCCCGATATGCATTTTAACCAGTCGCCGCAGCAGAAGTTAGATTTTGTGCAGGCATTACAGAGACAGGGCCGGCGCGTGATTATGATGGGCGATGGGCTGAACGATGCGGGCGCTTTAAAGCAAAGCGATCTTGGGATAGCAATTACTGATGATGTTAACAATTTTTCGCCGGGCAGCGATGCCATTATGGATGGGCGCTCGTTCAGTAAATTGCCGGCGTTTTTACGATTTTCTAAAGATACTGTCAAAATTGTCCATTTTTCTTTTTTCATTTCGCTCACTTATAACATAATCGGGCTCAGCTACGCCGTCACCGGGATGCTGTCCCCCCTTACCGCTGCGGTTTTAATGCCTTTAAGTACCGCAACCATCATCTCTTTTACAAGTTTGGCCACTCATTTCGCTGCCAAAAGGAGAGCGCTGATATGAACATTATATACTTCCTTATCGGCTGCAGCGTATTGCTCGCCCTGATCTTTTTAGCCGCCTTCTTTTGGGCGCAGCGGAGCGGGCAGAATGACGATCTATACACACCGTCTATGCGGATACTGCTAGATGATGAACCAGAGTCGCCGGAAGAAAAGTGACCCTTATCATACATACGGCTAACCCTAATCACTGTTTACTAACTCGCCTCATCTTAATTTTACCACATCATAAAACATACTATGCAGCCTGATAAATTTTACTACGACAATAAGATCGTCCGCAATTTTGGTATAGCAACCGTTATTTGGGGCATCATCGGGATGACGGTGGGGCTCATTATTGCCATACAGTTGTACGCCCCAGGTATGAACATGAATAACCAGTATACCACTTATGGCCGCATCCGTCCCTTGCATACCAATGCTGTGATCTTCGCCTTTGTGGGTAATGCCATATTTATGGGCGTATATTACTCATTGCAACGGCTGTTAAAAGCACGCATGTACAGCGACTGGTTAAGCAAGGTCCATTTTTGGGGATGGCAACTCATCATTGTGTCTGCCGTCATTACCTTACCATTGGGGCTAACCACCTCCCATGAATACGCTGAACTGGAATGGCCTATAGATATCGCTATTACCCTGATTTGGGTTGTCTTTGGGATCAACATGTTCGGGACAATAATTAAACGGCGAGAGAGACATTTGTACGTAGCTATATGGTTTTACATCGCCACCTTTGTTACCATAGCGGTATTGCATATCGTTAACTCCGTTGAATTGCCCATATCTACATGGAAAAGCTATTATGTTTACGCGGGGGTACAAGACGCACTGGTGCAATGGTGGTACGGCCATAACGCCGTAGCCTTTTTTCTTACCACGCCATACCTGGGTATGATGTATTATTTTCTGCCAAAAATGGCTAACCGGCCAATTTACTCCTACAAATTAAGTATTCTGCACTTTTGGGCGCTGATATTCATTTACATCTGGGCCGGGCCTCACCATTTATTGTATACAAGTCTGCCGGACTGGGCACAATCACTGGGCATCGCGTTCTCCATTATGCTTATCGCACCAAGCTGGGGCGGTATGATCAATGGCTTGCTAACGCTGCGCGGAGCCTGGGATAAAGTGCGTGATGATGTAGTGTTGAAATTTATGGTAGTTGGTTTAACAGCGTATGGCATGGCCACTTTTGAAGGGCCGATGCTTTCTTTGAAACAAGTTAACGGCTTCGCCCATTTCAGCGATTGGATAATTGCCCATGTACACGTTGGCGCCCTGGGCTGGAATGGCTTCTTAACCTTCGCTATACTGTACTGGGTTATACCCCGCATTTATAAAACAGAGCTTTTCTCTAAAAAACTATCGGCTTTCCACTTTTGGATAGGCACACTGGGTATATTATTTTATGCCATCCCTATGTACTGGGCCGGCTTTACACAAAGCCTGATGCTGAAAGAATTTACGCCCGAAGGTATGCTAAAATATCCCAACTTTTTAGAGACCACTTTGCAAATCCTCCCTATGCACATGATGCGTTCTGCAGGTGGTGCAATGTACCTGTTAGGCGTGATAGTAATGGCCTATAATTTAGCCCGCACCATGCTGCAGGGAAGTTTAGTTGCCAACGAAGCTGCCCAGGCAATGCCACTGGCACCTGCAAACACCATTATAAAAGAAGGCACCTGGCACCGCGCACTGGAACGTAAACCCATCCAAATGATGATCATAGCGTTACTGGTAATTCTCGTAGGGACTTTTGTTGAATTGATGCCAACGCTCACCATTAAATCTAATATCCCCACCATAGCCAGCGTAAAACCTTATACACCACTGGAGCTACAGGGGCGGGATATTTATATGCGGGAAGGTTGTGTTAATTGCCACTCGCAAACGGTACGGCCCTTCCGCTCGGAAACAGAACGTTATGGAGAATACAGCAAAGCCGGCGAGTTTGTATACGATCACCCGTTTTTATGGGGATCTAAAAGAACAGGGCCAGATTTAGCGCGGGAAGGTCAAAAATATGGCAATGCCTGGCATTATAATCACCTGATGGACCCGAGGCTGATGTCGCCCGGTAGTATCATGCCTAATTACGATTGGCTGATCTCGCAGAAACTGGATACCACTACCACAGCAGCGAAGATCAACGCTATGCGTACGCTCGGTGTTCCGTACACGATAGGTTACGAAAACCTGGCCAATAAAGACCTGGACAAACAGGCTAAAGAAATTTCTGAAAATTTGGCGAAAGACCACATCAAAGTAAAAAGCAACAAAGAGATCATTGCCATTATTGCTTACCTGCAACGGTTGGGGATGGATATTAAAGCGAATAAATCCGGTAATAAATAAACGATACCATGTTTAAACAATTCACAGAAAACATCACCGCTAACCAGGGTTACCTGCTTTTTTCGCTGGCTATATTCTTCGTTTTTTTTGTTGTAGTCACTATTATGCTCGTCAAAATGAATAAAAACCATGTAATCAATATGAGTGACCTGCCGCTGCACGACGGCAATGGAGAAACGCTTAATAATAATGAATTATGAGAGTTTTCCGTATCATTTTATCGATCCTGTTACTTGGAACTTCCGTTAGGGCGAGCGCTGCGGACGACACTATAACATCGGGCGATATACAGAATTATATAGGATATGGCGCATTTGTGACCGTTTTGATCGTTATCCTATTAGCGATGCTAATGTTGTTACGAACATTTACCGTGCTGACAAAGATCGCGCTAAAAGCACAGGGATATACAAACGAGCAGATAAAAGCCGAAATGCATCCTGCCAAAAAAGAGAAAAAACCCAAAGGTGAGGCCTGGAATAAATTACTGTCGCTAAGGCCAATGGCTGAAGAAAAAGACTTACTGATAGCGCATGATTACGACGGCATCCAGGAATTGGATAACCCAATTCCTGGATGGTTTATGTACCTGTTTTATGCCAGCATCATTTTTGCAGGGGGGTATCTTTTAACTTATCATGTTTTCCACTTCGGGCAATTGCAATATGAAGAGTATAATACCGAAATGGCACAGGCGGCCGTAGCTAAGAAGCTATACCTCAGCAAGGCTGCAAACCAGGTAGACGAAAATACAGTAAAATTAGAAAGGGACCCCGAAATGTTGAAAGCAGGGCAGGTCATATTTATCCAAAACTGTAAGCCTTGCCATGGCGAACATGCCGAAGGAAGTGTTGGGCCAAACCTTACAGATGACTATTGGCTGCACGGCGGCAAGATCAGTGACCTGTTTAAAACCATTAAATATGGCGTTCTGGCCAAGGGAATGCCGACTTGGGAAAAACAACTCTCGCCAAAGCAAATAGCTGATGTTGCCAACTACGTAAAATCATTGCAAGGCACCAAGCCTGCCGGCGCTAAAGAAGCACAGGGCACCAAAGATGAAGCAAGTGAAAAGCTTGCAGCAAATAAATAGTATGGATGCATTATTGGCGGTGAAGGAAACGGGAGAACGGAGGTGGATGTATCCGCTGCTGCGCAAGGGGCCATTATACAAATGGCGCAGCCTTACCAGTTATGTTTATTTGATCGCTTTTTTTGCCGGGCCCTTTGTTCGCATAAATAGCCAGCCTTTGTTGCTGCTTAACTTTATGGACAGGCAATTTGTAATACTGGGGCAGGTTTTTTGGCCACAGGATATCTTTTTATTCGTACTGGCTACACTCGTTTTCCTGGTTTGCGTGGTGTTATTCACCATTGTTTTTGGGCGGGTATTCTGCGGATGGATCTGCCCGCAAACCATTTTTATGGAGATGGTTTTCCGCAAGATAGAATACTGGATAGAAGGTGATGCCGGGAAACGTAAAGCTTTGGATGCTGAGCCGTTGAATAATAAAAAAGCGATGAAGAAAACGGCAAAGCACCTGCTTTTTTTATTGTTTTCATTTTTAATTGCCAACACTTTTTTAGCTTATGTAATTGGGAGCGACAGTTTATTGAATATAATTTCCCAGCCTATTGCTGCGCACCCGGTAGGCTTTATCAGTCTCTGCGTATTCACCATTATATTTTACCTGGTATACAGCCAGGTACGGGAACTGGTTTGCACAGTAATTTGCCCATACGGAAGGCTGCAGGGCGTGTTACTTGACCGTGACACGCTGGTAGTGGCGTACGATGATAAGCGTGGAGAGCCGCGGGGTAAATTATCGAAAAACGCTGAGGCAATCCCGGTTAAGGGTGATTGCGTAGACTGTGGTTTATGCGTAGCCGTTTGCCCAACAGGTATAGATATTCGTAACGGTACACAGATGGAGTGTATCAACTGCACCGCCTGCATCGATGTTTGCAATGAGGTGATGATCAAAATTAAAAAACCTTTAAACCTTGTTGGCTTTTTTTCTGAAAACATGATCCAAAACCAGGTAAAGCCCAGTTTTACCGGCAGGATGAAAGCCTACACCGCTGTAATCGCTATCATGATGACGGTACTTTGCTACTTCATTTTTAGCCGTAGCGATTTAAATATGACTGTAATGCGCGGCGCAGGCATGCTTTACCAGGAACAACCCGGTGGCTACATCAGTAACATATATAATGCAGAGATCATCAACAAAACCAAAATACCAACGGAAATAATTATACAGCCGGTTGACCCGGCTGTTAAGGTTAATTACATCCAGGCACCCGGCACGGTCGGTGGAGGAACATCTGTAAAAACGGTTTTCTTTTTACTCATCCCCGAGAGCCGGATACATAAAGCAAAAACAACCGTGAGCTTACAACTCATCCAAAACCATAAAGTTATGCAAACAGTAAAAACAGCCTTTGTAGGTCCAGTAAACGATTGATCATATGAATTGGGGAAAAGGAATTATAGGGGGAATGGTGCTGTTTATGCTTTTTATATTGAGCATGTGTATTTACATGTTTATGGCGCCCGAAGATGGCTACGACCACCAGTATTACGAAAAGGGCTTGAACTTTGACAAGGATTTTAAAAAAGAGAAACAGGTTCAAACGGATCATGCTTCGCCGGTTATTACGGTCTCGGGGAAAATGATCAATGTACTATTTAATAAGCCCGCTGCCGGCACCATCAAATTCGTTCGCCCGTCAAATGAGGCATTAGACAATGAGATCAAATTGGACAGCACGGCCGGAAAAAACATTGCTATTCCCGCTGGATCCATGGCTGTTGGCCGCTGGCAAATTGTAATAAATTGGGAAAGCAGTCATAAAGCCTATTTATACCAACAAAAAATCGACATTAAATGAACCAGAATAGCATCGCTTTCTTTATAGGTTTGTTTGGCAGCGTACATTGTATAGGTATGTGCGGACCACTGGCGCTGGCTATTCCATCCTTCCAAACCAAGTGGTGGTTGATTGTAGGGGATAAAATAATTTATAACCTTGGCCGAGTCATTACCTACTCTTTGTTAGGTTTCCTTATCGGTTTACTGGGTAAACAACTCTGGTTGGCCGGCTTTCAGCAGGGTGTTAGCTTGTTCAGCGGCGTATTGATCATTTTAGCTGGCTTATCTCGCTTGCTTAAAATACGCCTCGGGCAGGGAACCTTTATATCAAGGTTTTTATCGCCCGTAAACGGGCTTCTGTCCTACGCGCTTAAACATAAAGCAGGTCACCTGATAGTGGGTATATTGAATGGCTTTTTACCCTGTGGTTTTGTTTACCTGGCTTTGGTTGGTGCAGTTAATACGCTTTCGGCCCCTTCCGCGGCGCAATATATGTTTTGGTTTGGTATGGGTACTTTTCCGCTAATGTTGTTAGCTACTCTCAGCTCAGGGTTTATTGGACCATCTGTTCGCCGCCGAATCAATCAAACGATGCCTTATATCATGGTTTGCCTTGGCATTTGGTTCCTGTTACGGGGGATGAATTTAAATATCCCTTATCTCAGCCCCGAGATTAAATCTTCCGGCGCAACTATTTGCCACTAAAATCAATAAATCGGCGTTATATTGCCATACTGAATAGCTGCGTATCGGGCCGCTGTGCCCATAACCTGGCATCGATCGCCATACAGATATTTCGCAAATATCCATTACCTATCGAAGTAACTTTTAATCCTCTGGAGTTCAATTCAATAAGGCCGTCATTCGCCAAAATCTCTAAACGTTCCAAACCGGCAAACAGCGAAAGGCAAGGCTCGAGGTGATGATTCCATGATGTTTTTCCTTTGCACATGATATTTTGAACATGTTTGCGAATTATCAGGTCATCTCTGGTGAGCAAATGTCCTTTAAACACGGGGAATTTGCCATTGGCTACCAGCTCAAGGTATTCTTCCACAGTCTTTACATTTTGTGCAAATGCATACCCGGAGTCGCTGATAGCGGATACACCAAGCCCTATTAACAATTGGGTGTGCTGATCGGTATACCCCATAAAATTCCGGTATAGCTTACCGTTATTCATGGCGGTAAACAATTCATCGGCGGGCAAGGCAAAATGATCCATACCAATCTCCAGGTACCCGAAACTATTCAGCAAATCGCGGCCGGTTTGGTGCAGCGCTTTTTTTGCAGCCGCATCCGGCAGGTGCTGTTCGGTAAAACTCCGTTGCCCGGGTTTTAGCCATGGTACATGGGCATAACTGTAAAAGGCAATCCGGTCGGGCATTAGTTCCGATACCATTTCTATAGTTCGGGTGAGCCCGGTTACCGTTTGTAAGGGCAAACCATATATCAAATCAAAATTGATGGATGTATAACCTATCTTACGGGCAGCCAGCGTTACCTGCTGTACTTGTTCAAAGCTCTGCTCCCTGTTGATGATCCGCTGTACATTCAGGTCAAAATCCTGAATCCCCAAACTTAGCCGGCGAAACCCAAGGTCATATAATACTTGTAAGTGTTCTTCGCTGGTGTTTGCCGGATGTGCTTCAAAACTGAAATGGGCATCCGGGTGAATCTCCGTATTTAAGAGAATGGCATATAGTAGTATTTTTAGGTGTGCTGCACTAAAAAAAGTTGGTGTACCGCCACCCAGGTGAATTTCCCTTATGAGAGGTTTCTTTTCAAACAGGTTAAGGTACATGGTCCACTCCAGCATCAGGGCTTTGATGTAAGGCTGTTCTACCGCGTGATTTTTGGTGATCCGGGTATTGCAGCCACAGTATGTACACAAATTTTTGCAAAACGGCAGGTGGATATATAAACTCATTCCTTCCATTGCGTTGCTCTCGGAAAAACTTTGTTTTATGGACTGTTTCCAATCATTTGTGTTAAAAGCGGCAACATTCCAAAAGGGCATAGTTGGGTAACTGGTGTAGCGCGGTAAAGCAACATTATATTTTTCGGCCAGACCCGTTTTTTCTGTAGGTAACATAGCAGTTCTAATATTTTCGATACCAAACTAAGGCTAATCCGCTGGCTTAGGAATGCTGTCCGTCAGGAAAAATAATGATAGCTATCAATTCATCATATTTTTTTGAACCACTGGTTTAAGGGCGTCTTTGGTGTCTAACGTCACCTCGAAACATGACGCGCGTCATTAGCTGCCGACCCCGAATTGATGAGATTTGGTAATAGAAGTTAACCAAAAAATCATGAAAAAGATTCTCATACCAACAGATTTTTCGTCCGACGCAACCCATGCCGTAGACTATGGCTATTCCCTGGCTAAACAGTTGAGGGCGAATGTTATTTTGTGCAATGTAGTAACTGTCCCCGCTGAAATACCACAAGCCGGCTTGATTGTTTGGCCTCTGTACGAAAGTGATGTGCTCCTGAAAGATAGTGGAGATGAATTGGCAAAACTGAAAAAAAGGCTTCAACTTAATAGCGGTTTGGATGGGTTTATTCCTGAGGTTACCGTTATAAATGAATACGGGATGCTCCCCGATGTTATTAACCAAATTATAAATACAGGGTTTGTAGACCTGGTAGTGATGGGCTATCACCACAGCGACGGGCTAAGCACCTTCATGTTAGGAAATCATAGCAAAAGAATGATTGACGCTGCAACCCAAACTTTGATAATTGTGCCAAATAACGCTAAGGCTAACCCCGTAAAAAAGATCGCATTCGCAATTGATTTAGAAAATGCCCAAAGCGACCTGGGCGAAGTGTACAAGTTAATTCCACTGGCTAAAGAATTGAATGCAGAAATTCTTATCGTCCACATTCAAGATGAACAACATCAAACTGTACACTTAAAAAAATGGATGGATAATTTGTTAACCGAGTTATCAAACAAAGCGGACTATCCAAATATCCACTATAGAATTGTTAAAAGTGAAAATATAGAGAAGGGATTGAAATGGTTGTGCGAGCATGGGCAGATAGATATGTTGGCGATGCATCACCATCAACATGGTTTCTTTGATTCGTTAATGAACGGAAGCCATACGCAGAACATGGCCGGCAAATTATCGATACCATTGATGGTAATGCCCGCTTAATGCTATCTCACCTTAACCATTACCAAGTATTTTAGCCTGACATGCTACGCGTGTTTTACAAAATTCATCATGCAAAAATCTATCAGATCCGGCCCGTGTTTTAAAGCTCCTGGCAATATGGGCATCATAACCATACTCCTGATGCTCTCTTTTATTACTAACGCTAAAACGGCAGGTATAATTTTGAAAATCAACAAGGCCGACAGCCCAGGAAGAGACACCATTTTATCTGAAATGATCAAATCACAGCTTGCAAAACATAAATACGACTTATATTACCCGCTGTCAGTATCGCGATTTTATAGAAACACCGGGTTCAAGCTGGCTTTTGTTGCGCCGGAAACAGTAAAAACCCATGCAGGGGAAGCAATGATGTTTTTAGACTGCGTTATTCAATACGGGTTAAACCCATCTGATTATCATTCAAAAATACTGACATACCAGAGGTTGAATAAGTTGGTAAAGCTGGGCAGTAACGAGGGTATCAGAGAAAAGGTTTTTTTTGATATGATGCTTACAGATGCTATGATAGCGATGATAAACAATTTGCATTATGGAAAGCTCAATCCGTATTATTCAATTGATGAAATTGACTTGGGGATTACCCCAAAAGATGTTACCGGGGGTATGCTACAGTACGCTATGACTCAAGAAAATTTCATGAATGCTATAGAACTCGCACAACCAAAATCGACTGCATATATCGACCTGCAACGGCACATGCGTTTATTAACAGGGGTGTACCAGCTTGATTGTTATGATACTCCTGACAGCACTGTTCGTACAATGGCTGTAAATATGGAAAGATTAAGGTGGATTCAACATGATTCGACAATTTACGTTGACATCAATTTGGCAGCGTTTGAGCTAACCCTCCACTCAAAAGACAGTATCTATAGATTCAATATTACTATTGGCGATCCGGCAACTCCCACTGTAGTTTCAAAAAACATTATCAGTCGCTTTACCGTCACCAGTAACCAACCGAATCATTCCGCGGGTTTCGTTTTCATTTTAGCCAATTTGTCCATTTACGGCACAAATGAGCGCCAATCTTTTAAAATACCGGCGCAACGCTTCACTAGTGGGAATATTCAGTTAGCGCAAGCTGGTAAACTGGCCGAGTTGCTATCAGTCACTACTGGCTCTGTTAATAGACTTTCTAATATAATTAAAAACATGAAAACAAAACAGGTGAGAAACTTTAACCTGAAAAAAGGCACAGAAATCGTAATTACCTATTTAACCTGTAAAGTGAGCGAAGGAACGTTAATTACCTATAATGATGTTTATAATTTGGATCCCCTTTTAGAATTGCGCTTATATGGTATTAAAAACCAATTCTCCCAAAAACGAGATGTAAACAATTAAATATCTTATGTCTTAGCTTAAATGCGTAGAACGGTATAAACGTTCAGAGCAATCGTCAACATCTGTTTAAGAGAATCAACAGTTGCTACTCCAACTTTGAATATAGACGAGAAATTAATAAAGTCGTCGTCTGTGATTCATCAAAATTTACATTTGTACCCCCTGCCAAAACTATACGCAAAGAAGCGATCGTAGTTCCGACCGCAATTTGTTCGACACTAAGTAGGATATACACAACTGATTTATATTATATGGAGCATAGAACTTGATGTTCGTAAAATTTTGCATGATGTTAAAAACTAAAAAACAGAATATTCTTTCTGGGCGAAATACGAAAAATCGCCGGTAATGAGATCATTCTCTACGTCGTCATGGTTGTAGGTGTTAATTGGGAATCGTCATCATTAGTTATTTTCGGGGCAATAAGTTGTATTAACGGTGACCAGCTGAACAGGCTTTAACCCGCGACCATGACCGGCAGCGGCAGGAATATACTAAAAGTACTGCCTTTCCCCATTTCGCTGTCAACGGTAATATTCCCATTGGCAGCGTCTATTATTTTTTTGGCCAGGTACAATCCGATACCTTGTCCTTCCAGTTCTTTATTTAAACGCCCATACATGCTAAAAATGATGTCCACCTGATTTTTTGCTATCCCAATGCCATTGTCATTAACAGTCAGAATAATGTGCTCGGCGTCTTTAAAGATGGCGATATGGATCAACGGAATATTGCCATTTGTGAATTTGATACCATTAGCTACCAAATTATAGAGGATGCTTCTCAGGTTCTTTTTAGAGAACAGTACTTCTTTAACTTCCAGGTTTTTGGTGATTAGAGCACCGGTTTTTTTTATCCTTGCTTCTAAGCTCCATTCAATATTGGCAATGATCTCCTCCATGTTTACCATTTCCATGCTGATCATATCGCCTTCGATTCTGGCGATAACGGAAATGTCGTTGATCAATGTCCGGAACTTTCTAACAGAGGAATTGATGATAGTGATAAATTTGGATAAACCCGGGTCGGTGACCTTGATCAAATTCATTACCCCAATGCTGGTCTCAATATTGGCTAAAGGAGCCAGCAGATCATGTGAGGCCGTATGGACAAAATTATCAAGGTCAGCATTAATCCGTTCCAGACTTTTGTTTTTGCGGTCCAGTTCCACCTGTGTGAACTTCAATTCTGTAATGTCATTAAACGTAACTATCGCACCATTCCTTTTTTCATCGATTAATTGCACGTAAGGCATCGTCATAATCTGGTACCATTTGCCATTGTTGGTTTGGATCTCCTTGGTGATAACAGTACCTTTTGCCAAAACTTGTTTGATATCCTCAATAATGGTCTCGAACTTGATATTAGTCGATATATTACTAAGCGGACGGCCGATATCTGTTTCCAGTAGATTGATCTGTTTGACAGCGCCCGGGGAAAACTTCATGAGAAGCAGGTCATTGTTGATAAATAACTGCCCGTTGACGTTGCTCCTGAAATAGTTATTCAGATCGTCGTTGATCTCGAGTAATTCTTTGTTCTTTAATTGATAGTCAGCGTTGATGGTGTGCAGTTCTTCATTTACCGATTGCATTTCCTCATTAGTACTTTGCATTTCCTCGTTAGCTGAGATGAGTTCCTCATTGAACGACTGCATGTTCTCATTAGAAGCATCCAGCCGCTCATAAGCCGAATGCAATTTCACCTGCAATTCTTTCAGTTCTTCCTCCAGGTTCAGGGTATATTGATCCTGGTATATTTTTTCATCAAAAATGCTATCATCAGCTATAGCGGAATTTTGTTGCGCGTCACTGCAAAGGGTCACCATTAGTAATTTTTGCTCGTTCTTATTTACTTTTAGCCTATCAATTGCCAATGTGACTTTGACCACCACGCCTTCATGTCTAATCTTTATACCGCTCAAAGTTGCAGGCTCTCCGGTTTGATCAACTTTCCGTTTCAGGGTACTAAAAGCGACTGCAAGCGGTTTGGGTAATTGCTCCGGCAGGTTTAAATTGAAATGTTGCTTGATGAGGAATTTGGTATTACCATATGATTTAACCACAGAATTGTTGTCATCAATGCATACTGCGAAATAATCTTGCTGTTCGGCTAATTGTGTATTCATTGCTTCAGACACCGTATTGCTGTTGCTCAGGGTATTCTCCTCTCGGCGGATTGCCGGTGTACGCTTGATATCCAGCAGTTCGGGAAGCGTAAAAGCGTCGAAGCTCACCTCCCTTCTCGCTTTTAAGTTCCTATAAATCTTCCATTTTTTGTTGACCACTTCCAGATTCTTGATGATTGGTATCGGGTTTTCACTGGAACCGAGGAATAAATAGCCATCCATTTTTAGTCCGAAAAGCATCATTGAAAAGATTTTTTTCTGCAAAACAGGCGCCATATAGATCAGCAGGTTACGGCAGCTGATGAAGTTCATATTACAATAAGGAGGATTCTTCACCAGGTCATGCTGGGCGAAAATAACCATGTTACGTATCTCAGGCTTTACGCGGTAACATTCGCCCTCCTTGATAAAATATTTTTCAAGCCTTTCTTCCGAAACCTGTTTTGCGATGTCTTTGTTATAGATGCCTTTGCCGGCATGGGCCATGGCCACACTGTCAATGTCGGTAGCAAATATCTTCACCACCACATCCTTATATTTTCCGGTAAGTTGTTCCGCAACTAAAATGGCCATCGAATAGGCTTCCTCACCAGTGGCGCAGCCGGCTACCCACATTTTCAGTTCTTCGCCAGGTACTACTTTCTCCAAAACGACTGGTAATATTTTCTTTTGGATAAAGCCAAATGCTTCCTTATCCCTGAAAAAAGATGTTACGCTGATCAGGAAATCCTTAGCAAGCGCTTCCACCTCTTCTGTATTCGACTTTAAAAAGGTCAGATATTTTTCCAAAGATAAAAAGTTCCCCTCGTTCGCCCGCCGTTTGGTTCGTCTGAGGATGGTCGGTAATTTATAATCTGAAAAATCGAGCGGCGACCGCTCTTTGATCAGTTCAACGATCTCCTTAATATTTTTCTCATCATGCGGATGTTCAGTAAGTACCGTCAATCCCTCCTTTACATAGTCTTCTATTACGTCCGGCATCGCGGCCGGTTCCAATATAAAATCGACCAGGCCGGTTGCGATCGCGTGTGAAGGCATACTGTTGAACTCTGACGTTTCCGGATTCCGGGCGATGACCATCCCACCGGCCTTTTTGATGTTCTTTATACCTTCAGTACCGTCAGCGCCTAAGCCGGATAGCACAATACCGATAGCTTTATTACCGCAATCTTCAGCCAGTGAGTTGAAAAATGCGTTGATCGTCAAATGCGGGCCTTTAACTTTAGTCTTGTCACTCAGGCGTAAACGACCGCCAGAAATGGTCATGAACTTGTCATTAGGAATAAGGTATACCTGGTTGCTTTTTAACTCGGAGCCATCTACCGCTTCTGAAACGACCAGTTTACTGTGTTTACCTAAAAGTTCCACCATACGACTTTTGAAATCAGAGGATAGGTGCTGTATAATGACATAAGTCACCCCATCCAAAGGGGTATGATCAAAAAATAAATTAATTTCTTCCATTCCCCCTGCAGACGCGCCGATAGCAATGATGTGATGAGGAATAATTTTCTGCATGATAAAGGATTAATTAAAGTTTTAAAAAAAGCAATATTGATCCTGTCGAGAGGAAAGGGGCATATCAAATATACGACTATTAACCAGTAATATCTTTTTCTTCAATAACTTAACATTGAACTAACGTCTTTGAGCCTAAAAAGGTTATACTTCAAAGGTTTGCTGAAAGCAAAAGCTGCTGTCATCCTATTGCCAGTAACAGGATCAGCTTCAGTTTACCTGTCTGACAGGTACAGATAGTATCTCCAGTAAATCGTCGTTATTTATCAAGATCATAATTTTTAGGCTCGGCGGTGTTCAACTGGATGAGACTGGCCCAGCCTTTAAAGGGGTGACTGAAATTGATTTTTATACATTTCATAAGGTGTTAGATAACTTTTCAACTAAGCTTTTGGAGAAGTTGCGCTGTTAATTAAATCAGCTAATAAATATTAGCTACACTTATCAGTTATAAAATTAATAAGCTGCTCTTCCAGCAGTGCTGTATTATATATAACATTAACCGCGTTATTAGAAACGGTTATTTCATTATCTGTGATGATTACCGTTAAAGCCACTCCTTCTATCACTTCCGGAAACAAAACATTGATCACGTCGTAAACGTGGGCAAAATCTATTGCCAAGCTGGAATCTAACTTTGAATTGATATAATCCGGAAATTCCTTTTTTAACAGGTCGAATAATTTTTCAGCGCTTACCGGCTGTATCATGACAATAGTTTTCATATTTGATTTTATAATTAAATATTGTAGTATAAATTATGAAGCAGGCAAAAGCCGGTTATCCTCATTGGCCGTATCGAGGTCTTTGATAATTTGTTCTGCTGTTTCCTGTAAGTTTGAGATATCGGCACCGGCAGGCCGGGTAATGATATAGTTTATTCCCATATTGCATAATTTTTGGGTAATATCTTCGGGAATTCTAAAACCTTCCGGCATGATGATGGCTTCTTTCCCTTGCGCATAATGGACCGTGTCCACAGTTAGCGGATTGGCAATGAGCGTGATGTCATGCTTTTTTTTATTGGCTTTGGCAAAGTATTCTTTTTCAAAATCCAGGACACTATAAGCAACCGCTTTCATAAGTATTGTATTTATCTAATACAAAAATAAGCTTAGCAAAACGCTTAAAACGTGCGTTGCGTTGCATATAAATATGACGTTGGTCAGTTTTTCATTTTAGCGAGCGCTTCTAATCGTAAGATTGTAATGACAGCACCTTTTTTATCGATCAGACCCTCATCCTTAAAATCGGTCAATGTCCGGCTCACTGATTCGGTTGCCATACCGGTCATCGCCGCCAGATCTTCGCGGGAGATCTTAAACCCATGTTCCGATTCCGGTTGTTGCTCATACAGGCGAACCATCGCCTCAGCCATTTTTTTCCTTACCGAGTTATAGGCCATTTGTAACCATTGCTCTTCCTTTTCCCGTATATCATGAGCTAACAATTTAATGAATTCCCTGGCGATGTCCGGATATTGACTTAACAATTGTTCCAGCAGATCTTTAGGGATCAGGCATACCAGGCAATCTTCCATCGCCGTAGCGGTATCAGCGTGTTCTTCTTTCAGCAGCATGGCGTTAATGCCTAAGTATTCATCAGGGCCATAAATACCGGTCATCAGTTCGCGCCCGTCCTTAGCCAATTTAATAGCTTTAACCTTCCCGCTAAGCAAAAGATAAAGCCCGTTGCCCTGATCGCCTTCATAATAAATGACCTGGTTTTTTTTATATGCCCTCGTACGACGCTCCTGAATGACTTTTTTGAGTTCAGACAAGCCATCCTTTTTGCTGATGAACTTATTCAGCCGGTCCAACGATTTACTATAAAATTTTTCCTGTTGCTCCTTTTTCCTCAAGCGAATATCTATTGCGTTTAGCAATTCCAAATCATCAAAAGGTTTGGTGAGATAGTCATCAGCACCCATTTCCATGCCTTTGCGCAAATCCAAACGTTCCGCTTTGGCAGTTAAAAAGATAAAAGGAATATTTTCTATTTCGGGATTCTTATTCAGCATATATAGTACGCCGTAACCATCTAATTCAGGCATCATAATATCGCAAAGGATTAACTCAGGCTTATACTGAATTGCCAGGTCAACACCTATTTTACCATTAGGAGCTTCATAAACTTTGAACCCAGCCAATTCCAGTATTTCAACCACATTTTCGCGGATGTCGTCATTGTCTTCAATAATTAACACTGTCTTACTCATGATTTGGAAATGAAATGGTAAATAATGTACCCTCGTTAACTGCACTTTTAAATTTTACTGACCCATTCATCAGGCCTGCATAGCGGGTCACAATGTTCAGACCCAGGCCGGTCCCCGGGATCGTACCGGTGTTGTGCGCCCGGAAAAAAGCTTCAAAAAGGTGTTGCTGGTCGGCCTCGGGTATGCCGATTCCATTATCTTTTACGGTAATGATGCACTGTGTTTCGTTGATCTCGGTGTTAAAATCGATAAATGTGTTCTCCCCGGAATATTTAATGGCATTGGTGATCAAATTATGAATGCAATTTTTCAGCAGGTTCTGGTCAAGCCTAACCATACTGGCTATACCTTCGTGCAGATAGATGATATTCTGGTTCTTTTTAGCCATTACCTGCATTTCTTCTGTGATCTCTTCAGAAAATTTCACCAGGTCAAAGTCGGTATAAGTTACCACCTCTTTACCGGCTTCCAGTTTTTCAAGTGAAAGGAAGTCGTTTAAAATCGTTGTCAAGTTTCCAACCGCGTTTTTTATTTTACTTACATGTTTGGTAATATGCTCACTTTTTAGCGGCTCAGCATATTTCTCTATCAATGAAGCTGATAGTTTAACAGAGGTCAGCGGTGTTCGAAACTCGTGGGAGGCCATCGATACGAAGCGGCTTTTCAACAAGCTCAATTCTTTTTCTTTATCCAGCAACACACTCATTTCGTCTTGGGCCACTTCTAATGCCTGAACGCTTTTTTTAAGAGAAAGCGTGCGTTCTTCAACCTGTTCTTCCAAATGCGCGGCATATTTTTTCAGTTGCCGTTCGGCTTCCTTTTCCTTACTGAGGTCATGAATAAATCCGGTAAATATCCTGCGTCCGGAAAACTGTACCTCGCTCAAGCCTAAGCGAAAAGGGAAAATTGTACCATCTTTCCGCAGTCCCAGGACTTCCCGGCCAAGGCCCATAATGTTTGCCTTTCCTGTGGTCTGGTAACGATAAATAAAATCATCGTGCTGGTCTTTATCGGGGTTCGGCATTAGCATCCTGACATTTTCCCCAATCACTTCGTCCGACTCGTAATCAAAAAGTGCACATGCTGCCGGATTGATCAGTTCAATCGTCCCTTTTTCATCAATGGTAATGATACCATCTATCGCATTTTGTATAATGGCAATTAATAGTGCGGTGTTTTCCATAATTGGTGAGGACCTGACAATTGATCGCCGAAACAAATATCAGCTAATTCAAGGAGGGAGCTAGTTGACAAATCGCAGGGAAATTAATGATGCTCATCATTACAAGCAATTGAAAGCGATTTTGTTACAACTAACACTGAATTAGTGACCACTGTCACTTTTCGCAAAGGCGGCTGTCATTTAAAAAAGAGGCTCCCCGGTTTAGGTTTGTTTTGATGACAAACCGATCAGAACTATATATTTTAGTAATTAATTGCGGATCGTCCAGCCTGAAATTTAGCCTGTACGATGCCACTGGTTCCGAGCCCGGAATATTAGGGAGTATCAGTGGTATAGGTTGATATTCCGGGGATGTTGACCACCTGATTCCGTGGCAAAGTGACCAGGCGATTAGCTGGCGAACGATAGCAGCGAGAGCTGTAAAAGCGTTTTCAAAGTTAGTTATTAAAAGTGGTTA
>NZ_SBIW01000004.1 GCF_004054195.1 Mucilaginibacter gilvus
GTGGTCAATTTGGCCCGGAATGCCTGGTCAGTTTGCCCCGGAATGGGGTGGTCAATTTGACGCGGAATCACTGGTCACATTCCGCCGGAATCAGGTGGTCAATATCAGCGGTATATCCAGTAAGGCATACATTCATTCCAAATTTAAAGATTAGTAAGATACGATTTTAAGAAATGCTGGGAAATTTGTATATTTATTAAAGCTAAAGTCAAGCTAAGAACCGTTAACAATACGTTAACAGAAAAAAGAAAGGCAGTCACGATCTAACGTAACTGCCTGATTCTGAGGTAGCGGGAACAGGACTCGAACCTATGACCTTCGGGTTATGAGCCCGACGAGCTACCAACTGCTCCATCCCGCACTATGTTAATCTTCATCGCGGCCATAACATCCGCAATGTTTGTTCCTTCTTGCAAGGAAGCCCGGATTTTGTCGACCCGCCGTTTAGAAATCAAAAGCCTCAAATCGTAAAGACTTGAGGCTTCCTAATTTTCTGGGTAGCGGGAGCAGGACTCGAACCTACGACCTTCGGGTTATGAGCCCGACGAGCTACCAACTGCTCCATCCCGCACTATATTTGGTGTTTATTACCTTCCGTTCATAACCCCGGAAAGTGGTTTCCAATTGTCAAAATGCAATTTGCACTCCGTTTTTATTGGACTGCAAAGATATAATTCGTTTCTTTGCAGTCCAAATAATATTTTAATTATTTTTTCTATGGCACACAGGGCAGGTTTTGTAAGCATAATTGGTAAACCCAATGCGGGTAAGTCAACCCTTATGAACGCCCTCGTGGGCGAAAAAATGTCTATCATCACCCCAAAAGCGCAAACAACACGTCACCGTATTTTGGGTATTGTGAATGAGGAAGACTATCAAATTGTATTTTCGGATACCCCGGGGATCATTAAACCGCACTACGCATTACACGAAAGTATGATGCACCAGGTAGACGGCTCCATTGTAGATGCCGACCTGATTTTGCTGGTTACCGATATCCACGAAGAATACAACGAGCAGGATGTGCTGAAAAAGCTGGAAGGCTCCACAGCTACACTTATTGTATTAGTGAACAAAATAGACCAAAGCGACGAAACGGAAGTAAAAGAGAAAGTTGATTACTGGCAGGAGAAGTTGAACCCTAAAGCCATCTTCGCTATATCTGCCCTGCATGGCCACAACATACAGGCCATTATGGAACTGATACTGGACGAACTGCCCGAGCACCCTGCCTATTACGAAAAGGACGCGCTGACCGATAGGAACGACCGCTTCTTTGCCTCAGAAATGATAAGGGCGCAGATTTTTAAGCAGTACAAAAAAGAGATCCCATACAGCACCGAGGTAATTGTAACCGCGTTTGTAGAGGGCGAAAAATTGCACCGCATCAGTGCCGAGATCATCGTTGAGCGCGATTCGCAAAAAAATATCATTATTGGGGAAGCCGGAAAAATGCTGAAAATAGTAGGCACCTACGCCCGCCGCGATATGGAAGATTTTTTCCAGAAGAAGGTCTTCCTGGAAATGTTTGTAAAGGTTATCCCCGACTGGCGCAGCAAAAAAAATTACCTGAAAAAATTCGGGTACGAATAAGAAAAGTTTTGAGTAGTGTGTGTTGAGTTCTGAGTTGTTTAAGCTTAACTTTACACACGGGCAAAGCTAATAAGTAATAATTTATTGGGTATGTTGTGGGATAAACTCACAACTCATTACTCACAACTCACAACGAACAATGAGTAATATAGTAGCTATAGTAGGCAGGCCAAACGTTGGCAAATCCACTTTATACAACCGTTTAACCGAAAGCCGTAAAGCTATTGTTGACGATTTTAGCGGCGTAACCCGTGACAGGCATTACGGTACCAGCGAATGGACCGACCAAAAATTTACAGTTATAGATACCGGCGGTTACGTAGCCAACTCCGAAGAACTTTTTGAAGTTGCCATCCGCGAGCAAGTATTAATCGCTATCGAAGAAGCATCTGTGATCTTGTTTATGGTGGATGTTACCACCGGCATTACCGATCTGGACGATGAGATTGCAAACATCCTGCGTAAAGGTAAAAAACCAGTCTTTGTAGTGGTAAACAAACTGGATAACAACTCCCAACTGGCAGATGCTACCGAGTTTTACAGCCTTGGCCTTGGCGAGATCTACACCCTGTCGTCTATGACAGGCAGCGGCACCGGCGAACTGCTGGATGAAGTGGTGAAACATTTCGAAGATGTTCCGTTTGACGAGAACGAGCGCCCTAAATACGCCATTGTTGGCCGCCCTAACGTAGGTAAATCATCTATCATTAACGCGTTGATCGGCGTGGATCGTAACATTGTTACCCCTATTGCCGGTACCACCCGCGATAGTATCCATATCCACTACAACCAGTACGGCCACGATTTTATGCTGATCGACACTGCCGGGATGCGTAAGAAAACCAAGGTGAAAGAAAATATCGAATTTTACTCGGTAATGCGTACCATCAAAGCCCTGGAAGAAGCCGATGTGGTTATCCTGATGATTGATGCTGTTGAAGGTTTGGAATCTCAGGATGTGAATTTATTCCACCTTGCTGAGAAGAACAAAAAGGGTATCGTTATTGTGGTGAACAAATGGGATCTGATTGAGAAGAACAACAAGACCGTCAAGGTTTTTGAGGAGCAGATCAAACAAAAAATAGCGCCATTTACCGATGTGCCTATCGTATTTACCTCGGTTACCGAAAAACAGCGTGTACTTAAAGTTATCGACGTAGCCAACCAGGTTTACGCCAACCGTGCCCGCAAGATCCCAACCTCAAAGCTAAACGAGGTAATGCTGCCCATCATCGAGAATTACCCGCCGCCATCTTTAAAAGGTAAATACGTAAAAATTAAATACATTACACAGATAGCGGGCCAATCGCCCATGTTCGCGTTTTTCTGCAACCTGCCACAGTATGTAAAAGAACCATACTATCGCTTTATCGAAAATCAGCTGCGCGAGCATTTTGAGTTTTCCGGCGCGCCTATACAGGTGTGGTTCAGGCAGAAATAGGCAGTTATAATATTTATATATGCAAAGGCGATAGGTTTTATACCTGTCGCCTTTTTGTTTGAAATCATTACAACTATCTTTATGGAAACAAAGCAAATATGGATATTGATGGTAACGAAAGTATTGCTGCGTCTTTTCCCGCAAACTATATCAATGCCGAACTTGGCATAACGCTGTCGGCCGAACAATTTGAGCCTTTTAAGACGGGGATTTATGCGGGCAGCATGGACGAAAAGTGGAATATTTTTGTTTTGGGTGATGTATTGTTCTTTTCTCGTAGCTGGACGAATAACTGCATTTTTAAAGTATACATAGAAGAACAAGAAGATTTAGTTCTTCTTAAAAATGTTGATATTAACAATGACCCGGCGGAATATCGCGTTGTAGATATAAAAGCAAGCGTTGACCATGTAAAGTGGATAATACAGCTTTATTTGTCCAGGCAAGAAGTTGTAGACCCTAAATTAAAGTTACCGTTTATACGTGATACTATAAGAAAAGAGGATCCCGATAATGAATGCTCCAAAATAGTAGGCTCGCGTACTGTCGCGCAGGTAAGGCATATTTATAACGCCTTAAACTCTTCGCCAAATGATGAGTTATTTACTGTTCGGGGATGGGTAAAATTCGAAGCAAACCTTTTAAGCAGGGTGGATAAAGAGGCCTTAGTAAGCATTTATATTACAAACAAGGCTAAGGATATTGCCAAAACCCTATACTTTGACGAAACGGCAAATGAGTTACTCGGTAGCATTATTATCGAAAAAATAAGGGCGGAGTAGCTAACCGTAAAGGTACCGGTCATTTCAAATTGTATCGTCTCAAAAATTTTTATCCGTCAATATCTTCTTACCTTTAAGGCGCTCGATGATATGGCGTGCTTCGGCTTCATCCAGATCGTTGCCAAACTTTACCGTTTTTAGGCCGTAATCAAACTTAACGGTGCCCGAATTATAATTGCTTAAAAAACCTTTTTGCTCCCGTCGGCCAAACTGAAACCCATTATAAATCGAAAACTCTTCTAAGGCGCGTACATGCTTAACCTCATTTAAGTCGTACACCTGGGGCGATAAAAAGAACAGCGCTCGGTTACGGATAGAGATAGTGCCCTGCCCCGCTTCAATAATCTCTTTTCCAAGGAGCATAAAAAGGATAGTGCTCACTACAAAAATGCCGCCGAGCGTCCAGCCGCATAGCCACACAATTAAAAACAGGTCTGTGCCGGCTGCAATTCCTCTTGTTCTTGTTACACTCGTTTCGCCAAAAAACCAGCCAACCAGCCAAACCGAAAAAAACAATAAAATAAAATAGTTCTTTTTGCCGGGGATAACGATCTCTACTTTGTCGAAGTTGTCGGTAATGATGGCGCGGCCGCCGTAAGGGGTTTCCAATTGCGTAGGGGATTAGGGTTTAAACGTTTATAAAAGTAAGGTTACGGCTTGTAAAAGCAAATCTTTACATCGTTATTTTTGAACCACCGTTTGCGCTACAATTTTTAGTAATTTTACTTTTATTATTATGCAACCAACCCTCAATAAATACAACATCAAATTCAGCGAAGCGCTCGCCGGCTTAAACCCCGAGCAATTGGCGGCAGTAAATAAAATGGACGGCCCGGTGCTGGTAGTCGCTGGCCCCGGTACGGGTAAAACGCAAATATTGGCCGCGCGTATAGGTAAAATATTAACCGATACCGATGCCCAGCCAAACGAGATCCTCTGCCTTACTTATACCGATGCGGGCGCCGTAGCTATGCGCAAACGCTTGTTCGAATTTATTGGCCCGGATGCTTACCGCATTAATATTTACACTTTCCACGCTTTTTGTAACGAGATCATCCAGGAAAACCTGGAGTATTTTGGCAAGCTGAACCTGGAATCGTTATCGGATCTGGAATCGGCCATGCTGTTTCGCGAATTGGTAGATGAGTTTGGTAACGAACATTTGCTGAAGCGCTTTACCGGCGATATTTATTATGATGCACCCCGCCTAAAAACCCTCTTCTCTACCATGAAACGCGAGAACTGGAGCAAGGAGTTGATTGTACAAGCCGTACAGGAATACCTCGACGATCTGCCAAACCGCGAAGAATTTATCTACAAACGCGCCAACCTTAAAGCCGGCATCAACATAGGCGATCCAAAACAAAAGGATATCGACAAGGCGAAAGATACCATGGCCAAACTTTTGGCCGCCGTTGCGGAGTACGAGAATTATTCGGCCAAGATGAAAGCCCGCGGCCGGTACGATTATGACGACATGATCATCTGGGTGCTGAAAGCCTTCCGCGAAAATGAGGAGATATTGCGTAAATACCAGGAACGGTACCAGTATATTTTGGTAGATGAGTTTCAGGATACCAGCGGTTCGCAAAACGAATTGCTCAAATTCCTGCTGAACTATTGGGAAACGCCAAACGTTTTTGTGGTGGGCGATGACGATCAATCCATCTTCAAGTTTCAGGGCGCCAACATGAAGAACATCCTCGATTTTGCCGGCGACTACGTAAGCGCCCTGCATACTGTGGTGCTTAAGCACAACTACCGCTCCAATCAGCAGATCCTGGATATTTCCAAAGCACTCATAAACAATAACCGCGAGCGTTTAACCAGCCAACTGAGGTTAGACAAAAACCTGAAGGCCTCGCACCCCAGGTTTGATACGTTGGTTGTAGAACCGGCTATAAAAGAATACGATAACCCCGCTAATGAACTGGTGGATGTTGCGTTGCAAATAAAAGAGCTGGTAGAAAAAGGCACGGAGCCCGGCGAAATTGCCGTTATCTACCGCAACCACAGCCAGGTAGAAGAATTGCTCATCTACCTGGAGGCGCAAAAGATAGCCGTAAATACCAAGCGGAAGATAGATATCCTTACTGTCCCCTTCGGCGAAAAGATCCTGAACATCCTCCGCTATCTCGCCATGGAGTTGGACTCGCCATACAGCGGAGATGAACTGCTGTTCGAGATCCTGCATTACGACCTTTTCAACATGCGCCCTATAGAGATCGCTAAAGCAAGCATCGCGGTATCCAAAGAAAACTTCGCGACAGCAAAAAACAATGAGCCGGTAACCAGCCTGCGCCGCTACATCCACGAGATGAAATTGGTTGCCCAAACTGATTTATTTAGCAAGCAGCCCAACGTAGAGATGAAATACCTCATTAACGATATTGATGAGCTGCTAAAGTCTGCCGTAAGCGTTACACTACAGCAATTTTTTCAGGATGTGGTCACCAAAACGGGCATCCTCAAGTACATTATGCAGCAGCAGGATAAGGGCACGCACATGCAGATCCTCACCAGCTTCTTCGATTTCCTGAAGGATGAAAGCCGTAAGGACCCGGAGATAAAACTATCGGGGTTGATAGCTACCGTCGAACTAATGAAGAAGAACAACATAAGGTTGGAGCTGAACAAGGTGATCTTCTCTGATAACGGCATCAACTTCTTAACCGCTCATGGCTCTAAAGGACTGGAGTTTGAGCATGTGTTCTTCATCGGCTGCGATAAAAAAACATGGGATGGCAAGGGCCGCAATTACGGTTTCAGTTACCCGGATACGCTCACCAGCTCAGCATCAAACGATATTGCGCAGAAAGAAGAGGCACGCCGCTTGTTCTACGTGGCCATCACCCGGGCTAAGCAATGCCTTAATATTTCCTACGCCGGCAAAGATGCCAAAGGCAAGGACCAGGAACCATCGCAGTTCATCGGTGAGATATTGGCAGATACCGATTTGCAATTACAATTCCCTAAAGTAAGCGACGCTAACATGCTCGGCTTCTTCGCCACCCAATTCAGCGAGGCTGAAAAACCTGTGGTGGAACTGCTGGACAGAAATTACATTAACCAGTTATTGCAGAATTACACGCTCTCGGTTACACATTTAAGTAATTATTTGGATTGCCCGCTGCGGTTTTACTTTCAGTGCCTTATCCGCGTTCCATCGGGCAAAAGCCCTTCGGCAACGTTTGGGCAGGCGGTCCACTGGGCGCTTAATAAAGCCTATCGCAAACTGCCGGAATATGGCAATGAGTTTATGCCAATAGAGGATTTTGTGAAGGAGTTTAAGTGGTACATGTACCGCAACCGCGATTCGTTCACCAAAACCGACTTTAAACTACGGGTAGATTATGGCGAAAAGATCCTGCCGCCGTATTATGAGCTTAACGCCCCCAACTGGAATAAAGTAGCCCAAACCGAGCGAAGCATCAAAAATATTGAGGTGGACGGTGTGCCGATAAAAGGCAACCTGGATAAAATAGAGTTCGACGGCAAGGATGTTACCGTGGTGGATTATAAAACCGGCCGTGTGCGCAACGCAAAAGATAAATTGCTTCGCCCTACAACCGATGCGCCAAACGGCGGCGACTACTGGCGCCAGGCGGTTTTCTACAAGATATTGATAGATAACGACCACACCAACGATTGGCAGGTGGTGAACACAATATTTGATTTTATTGAACCGGTAAGCGACGAGTATTTTAAAGAAAAGGTGGTGATAGGTCCACAGGATATTGAGGATGTTACCGGGCAGATCACATCCGTTTATCAGAAGATCATGAACCACGAATTTAGCGAAGGCTGCGGAAAAAAAGAATGCGACTGGTGCCATTTTGTAAAAAGCAATTTTAAGCAGCCGGGTAACATTTTGGAGACAGTTGAAGGGGACGAAACAGAATAATTAAATTGCTTGTATGAAAAACGCATTTATCCTTTTGCTCTCCTGTTTAACCCTTGGTGCATCTGCCCAAACCGTAGTAAAGCAAGATGCCGCTATCAAACAAATGGTAGATGAGGTTTCTAACAAAAACATCGAGGCCATTGTGCGCAAGCTGGTGAGTTTTAAAACCAGGCATACCCTAAGTGATACCATCAGCAAAACCGAAGGCATTGGCGCGGCTCGTAATTGGATAAAAGCCGAATATGAACGCTATGCGGCGGCATCAAACGGGCGCATGAAAGTGCAATTTGATGTATTTGTGCAACCACAGGGCAGGCGTTTAAGCAAGGCCACTACCATGAAGAACGTGCTGGCCGTTTTAAAAGGGACAGATACTTCAGATCATCGGGTTTATATCGTATCCGGTCATTACGATTCACGTGCTACCAAGGCAATGGATTCTACGTCATTCGCGCCCGGCGCGGTGGATGATGCATCCGGCACGGCCGTTTCTATGGAACTGGCCCGGGTGATGGCAAAACGTTCGTTCCCGGCTACTATTATATTTATGGCGGTTGTTGGCGAAGAGCAAGGCTTGTACGGCTCTACCAACGTGGCTAAGCGCGCAAAAGCCGAAGGGTGGCAAATAGATGCCATGCTGAATAACGACATTGTAGGTAACACCTACGGCATGGAAACAGGCTTGAAAGACAATCGCAGCATTCGAGTGTTTAGCGATGGTGTGCCAACGGCTGCTACAGAAAAGGAAATAGCCGCCCTAAAATCTTTAGGCGGAGAAAATGATAGCCAATCGCGGCAGTTAGCGCGCTATGCCAAAGAAGTAGGCGAGCGTTACGTAGAACAACTGGATGTAAAACTAATTTACCGTACCGACCGCTACCTGCGCGGCGGAGACCACCTCCCCTTTTTAGAACAAGGTATTACCGCCGTACGCTTCACCGAAATGAACGAGAATTTCGAACGCCAGCATCAAGACGTTCGCAAAGAAAATGGCTTGGACTACGGCGACCTCCCCGATTTTGCGGATTATGATTACACACAGAAAATAGCTCGCATGAATCTTTCAATCCTCGCCAACCTGGCCTCCGCCCCTGCGCAACCGCAAAACGTAGGCGTAATCACCAGCGACCTCACCAATAAAACAAAACTGAAATGGGATGCTCCAAAAGGCAAAGCGCCTGCGGGCTATTATGTACTGATGCGCGAAACTATTAGCCCGTATTGGGAAAAGAAATTTTATGTAACCGATACCAATGCAACCATTGGCTACTCAAAAGATAATTACCTGTTTGCGGTGCAGTCGGTTGATGCCGCGGGGCACGAAAGTTTGCCGATGGGGCCAAAGCCCGTGAGGTAACGGTTTTTATCGCTGCGAAGTATCTCGTTTCTACGATGAAACTACTTCACGCTTTTCTTCCGCACGATAAAATATCCCAGCACAAAAACTACCGCTGCCACGCCAAGGCTTACAAAAACATCTTTTGTAAATATGTCTATGGCAAATTCTTTAGCGGGTCCTCCCTTGCCGGGTTTCATCATGCTTTTTAACGCGATCATAGGGTGTGCATAAGGGAAGGCGTAGCTGTATTCCCAATTGGTTGACACGGAGATAACACCCAGGATAAAGCAAACAAAACCAATACCCATTGGCTTTAAAAAGTCACTCCAAAGCAGGCTAAGTAAAAACTGGATGGATAAGATGCCTAAGGCAGACAAGAATAGCTTAAAATAGATTTCCCCAATTTCAATTTCGAGATGATAAGTATCAAACTTCAATTCGGGTTTTAAAAGGCTAAGCAGGTTACCAAAGATAACCGTAAATAGGGCAAAGAGCCCCATACAAGTAAACAGTAAAAACACTGCGTAAAAATATTTAGCGCTATAAATCGCCCAGCGAGACATAGGCAGGCTAAAGAGCGTTTTCCAAGTATCTGCTTTATGCTCAATACTATTTACTGAGTATGCCAAAAATATTGCGAACATAGGTAGTAATAACGACCCCATAACCCCCAAAGCTAAGCCGGCAAACTGCATCCACAAGGCCATGCCGGATAATGCAGCTAACCTTTCGCTTTTGAGGTAAAAACCAACAGCAATAAAAAAACAAATCAATAGCGGCAGCAATATTGAACTCCAAAAACCCAGGGTTTTACGGCTCTTATAAAATTCCGAGCGGAACGATAGTATAAATCCCTTCATCTGTGGTTAGTTGCTTTTGGTTATAGCCAGGAATAAGTTCTCCAGGTCTTTATGCTGTTTGTTAATGGCAAATACCGTAATGCCGTTTTGGTTGAGCAGGGCGTTTAATTCACCCATTTGCTTTTTAGAGGTAAAGGGCACGATAAGGTTCTCATGGTTTATATCAACAACCTCGTAATTATTGCGTTTAAGCAGGTTGGCCGCATCCACGGTGTTATCTGTCTCTATATATACCTGCGGCTGGCTAATGGCTTCCAGATCCTTCACGCTGCCCTGGAATAATAATTCGCCGTTATTAATAATGCCTACGTGCGTAGCCATTCTTTCTATCTCGGCAAGCAGGTGGCTGCTGATGAATACTGTTTTATTATGGTCGCGCGTTAAACGCACCAGCAGTTCACGGATCTCTATGATACCGTTCGGGTCCAATCCATTGGTGGGTTCGTCAAGTATTAAGAGTTTAGGGTCGCTTAATAAGGCAAGCGCAATGCCCAGGCGTTGTTTCATGCCCAGCGAGTATTGCCCTGCTTTTTTACCGGCGGCGTTGCTGAGTTTCACAAGCGCGAGCATCTCATCTACGCGCTCATCCTTTACGCCAAGCAGCATGGCGCGGTTCACCAGGTTTTCGCGGCCGCTCATGTGGGCGTATATCGCGGGCTGCTCTATCAGTGAGCCTATTTGCGATAATATGGCAACGCGGTTGGTTTGTAATTCTTTTTCAAAAACAAAAATGCTGCCTTCATCTGTTTGTAACAGATTAAGCAGCATTTTTATGGTGGTGGTTTTCCCGGCACCGTTTGGGCCTAAAAATCCGTATATACTTCCTTCCGGAACTTGGAGGGATAATGCTTTAACAACCTGCTGGCTGCCAAAGCTGAACGATAGGCCTTCCGTACGAATTACCATACGTTCTCTTGAGCAACAGATACAACAGTTTTTACTAAACCAATGCCTTTAACAAAAAGCGATTTGGCCTGGGTGGCTGATGCGTGTGCAGATGCAAATTGTTGTGTTTTTTGTTCAAACTGGTAGCTAACCCCCATTACAATGGCAAATAATACTGGTGCCAATAATAAAATGAAGGGATTTGAATTTGAAACTAACTTTTTCATTGTGTGTTTGATTTTGATAGAACAAAGGAATACTAAATAACCCACGCGCTAAAATCAATTAGACCAACAGGCGGGAATTGTAGATGAACGGCCCTTTTTGTGATTAAACCCTGTTCATCGGTCTTTTTTGCCCGTTCGTCGAAAAAAGCGCCAGCCAACTGTAATTCACAGACTTATTTAGCATCAAAACGCTACTTTAGGTGCTGTTAACATGTATATTATTTGATGAAAAAAAGCTGGCAAATATTCTGGCACATGTTTTTTTGGCTAAGCATGATCTCGTTCTTCGTGTTTATAGCCTATAGCGGCGGCAAAACCAGTCTGCAAAACCTTCTTGTGATATTTGTGGTTTTTGGGGTGGTAAACATTGGCCTTTTCTATTTAAACTACCTCGATTTTATCCCCCGCTTTTTAGATAAAAAGAAGTACTGGCAATTTGTAGTAACGGTAATTTGCACGGTGATCATTGTCGGGGTGGCAAAATATGGGCTGGCTTTGTTGTTTAAATCCGTCATCCTCGTGCGGATGGGCAAACAGATCGGCTTTTGGCAGTATATCGTAAGTTCGGCCTTTACCAGTGTGGTTTTTGTATTCCTGAGTACCATATTAAGGTTTACCGTAGATTGGTTCCTGAACGAACGCATCCAGCGCGACCTGGAGAACCAGCGCCTCAGCGCGGAACTGTCGTTTCTAAAGTCGCAGATCAACCCGCATTTCCTGTTCAATTCGTTAAACAGCATTTATTCGCTGGCTTACCAAAAATCAGACACTACGCCGGAGGCCATCCTGAAGCTCTCCGAAATTATGCGCTACATGCTTTATGAGTGCAACGACAACAAAGTAGATTTAACCAAAGAACTGCAATACCTGCAAAACTATATCGACCTGCAGAAGATCCGTTTTGGCAACAAAGCCTTTATTAATTACGAAGTTCATGGCGAGGTTACCAACCAAAACATTGTGCCCTTGCTGCTCATTTCTTTTATAGAGAACGCCTTTAAACATGGCGTTGCCAACGACCCGGCATCGCCCATAGCATTAAAAATAAACCTGAGCGACAGCCACCTTTACTTTTTTGTGCAGAATAAAAAGCACACCCATAACCGCGATGCATCGGGAGGGATTGGCCTTGTTAACGTAAGGCGCCGGCTGGACCTCCTTTACCCGTCTAAATATAATTTAGAAATTCGAGACGAAACCGATACCTACACCGTACAATTATCCTTAGTTTTATAACCATGATCAGATGCCTTGTAGTTGACGATGAGCCCTTGGCCCTCCACATACTGGAAGATTATATTTCCAAAATACCTTTTCTGCAGCTGGTTAAAGCAACCACCAACCCTATCGAGGCGCTAACCCTGGTTCAGGATGGTGGTATCGATCTTGTTTTTCTGGATGTGCAAATGCCCGAACTTACCGGCATTCAATTCCTTAAAATATCAAATGGCAAGGCAAAAGTGATCCTTTGCACCGCCTACCCGCAATACGCGCTGGAAGGGTACGAGTTGGATGTGATAGATTACTTGTTAAAACCCATCGCTTTCGACCGATTTTTTAAATCGGTACAAAAAGCTCAAACAGTTCTTGCACCGGCAGCCAAGCCCGTAGCACCGGCAGAACCCGCCAAGCAGGACGACTTTATGAGCGACTTTATCTTCGTGAAAACCGAGCATAAAATTCAAAAGGTATACCTGCACGATATTTTGTTTATTGAGGGTTTGAAAGATTACATCTCCATTTTTACTCCTGCCGAGCGCATTATTACGCTACAGGGTATGAAAAAGATGGAAGACGCCCTGCCCGAAAAGCATTTTATGCGCGTACACAAATCCTACATCGTATCTATCAACAAAATTGACAGCATCGAACGCAGCCGCATTTTCATTGGCGATAAAATAATCCCCGTAGGTGATACGTATAGAGAAGATTTCTTTAAGATAGTGGACGGGAAGAATATTTAAACGGGAATCAACTTGCATTCCCCTCCACCATGTCTTTTCGATGAAGCAGTGGGAAGGACCGAGCGGCGGCGCGAAAGAGAAATCTTATACGCTGTGCATTCGGGCACGCAATCCAACTATGCATTGGCTTGATGCGGGGCGTATAAGACTTCTCCCCTCTGCGCTCAATCCCCGCTTCCGGGTTCGAAATGAACGTAAAGGGGTAAAAAAGCAAAGCCCGTTTACTTGCGTAAACGAGCTCTCTTATTATATAAAATCCACTCCTTATATCGATAGTATCTCTACGATCTTTAAAAAGTTAGCGTTAATTTCTACGTGATGTTTACATGCGTGCTCAAACGGCGTGAACGCGATCTCATTATGTACTATGCCTATCATCTCGTTACGGTGCCCGTCTCTAAGCGCCTCAACGGCAGCTACGCCTACGCGGCTTGCCAGCACCCTATCCATACATGATGGCTTACCACCACGCTGAATGTGGCCCAGGATAGATACCCGGGTATCGTAATTAGGGAATTTTTCTTTTACCTGGCGGCCAATTTCAAACGCGCCACCCGGGTCTTCCCCTTCGGCAACCATCACAATTTTTGATGATTTGTCCTTACGCCCATTTTCAAGCCTATCCATCAAAGCATTAATATCGCGATTTGTTTCCGGGATAATAATAGCTTCCGCACCCGATGCAATACCGGTACGCAAAGCAATTAGCCCGCTATCGCGGCCCATCACCTCAACAATAAAAAGCCTGTCGTGAGATTCCGCCGTATCGCGGATCTTATCAACGGCATCAATTACGGTATTAATGGCGGTATCGTAGCCTATGGTAAAATCCGTTCCGTAAAGGTCGTTGTCAATGGTACCGGGCAAACCAACAACCGGCATGTCATATTCGCTGCCGAAGATACGCGCGCCGGTAAAGGTGCCGTCGCCACCTATGGCAACCAGGCCTTGTATACCATGTTTAATCAGTTGGTCATAAGCTAAACGGCGGCCTTCGGCAGTTTTAAACTGCTCGCTGCGCGCTGTTTTAAGTATGGTACCGCCACGCTGGATAATATTGGCAACCGATTTTCCATCCATCGGAAAAAGCTCGCCGTTTATCATGCCTTCGTAGCCGCGGCGAATGCCAACAACTTCTATATTGTAGTATTTTGCTGTACGCACAACCGCTCTAATAGCGGCGTTCATTCCCGGCGCGTCGCCGCCCGAAGTAAAAAGTCCTATTTTTTTGATCTGCGTCATTTGTTTGGGGAACGCCCTTGTAGCTTCTGATAATGTATTTACTTACTTCTTAACGATATTAAAAGGCATTCCTTTATATACCGCTTCAAAAGTTCGGCGAATTTACACTTTTTTGCTGAGAATGACGGGCATTAAAGCTAATGAAGCGCTAATGAAAAATGATTACGGCTTATTTGGCAGCTTTATAGGCGGTTAGGCCGCTGTTTAAGAATTTGATGTAATTACTTACGCTATAATTAGCGCCCTGTGGTGGCACCAAAACGGCACCATTACCATCCATAATAATATAATTGGGCTGCGAGTTAGAATTGAAATCTTTTGCCTCCATATCGCTCCACTTGCCACCAATGGTAGTTATTTTTTTACCGCTATAGGTAGATACAAAAACATCTTTAGGGTCAAGATCTGCTTTGTCATCAACAAATAGCTGTAGTAAAATAAAGTCGTTTTTTATGCGGGAAAACACTTCTTTGTTACTCCATACATCGCTTTCCATTTTGCGGCAGTTTACACAAACAAAACCGGTGAAATCTATCAATATTGGTTTATGCTGTTCTTTGGAAACCTGGAGTGCCTGCTCATAATCGTACCATGGCTCAAGCCCTTTTATTTTATTGCTCACGTAGTTGGCAGCGTATTTCCGTTCGGTAATTTTTGAAGGAGTTTCAGCCGGGTTAACCGATGTAATGCCCACGTCCGGCGCTTGCGATAAGTTAAAATCCTGTGTTCCCTCAGGTGGTAAAAACGCGCTGATGGCTTTTAGCGGTGCACCCCATAGCCCGGGTATCATATACACCACAAAAGCGAATGTGACAATGGATAAAAATAAACGCGGGATACTCACAAACGGCACATCGCTATCGTGAGAAAACTTGAGCTTACCCAACAAATATAAACCCAGCAATGCCCATATTGCTATCCATAACGACAGGAACACTTCACGGCTGAATAAATTCCAGTGATAAGCAAGGTCTACGTTAGATAAGAACTTCAAGGCAAACGCCAGTTCTAAGAAGCCTAATACCACTTTAACGCTATTTAACCAACCGCCAGATTTTGGCAGGCTTTTTAACAACGATGGAAACATCGCGAAAATGGTAAACGGCAGTGCCAGTGCTAAAGAAAAACCAAACATACCCAGAGCGGGTGCTAAGCGGTGTCCCTTGGATGCAGCATCAACCAACAGGGTGCCTATGATCGGGCCCGTGCAGGAGAACGATACAACCACTAATGTAGCAGCCATAAAAAATATCCCGGCCATGCCCCCCTTGTCGGAGTTTTGATCGAGTTTGTTGGCAAGCGAGCTTGGCAGTGTTATTTCAAACGCACCCAGGAACGATATACCGAATACGATCAGCAGCAAAAAGAAAAAGATATTGAAGACGCCGTTGCTCGCCAGCGCGTTAAGCGCATCTGACCCAAACAGAAGGGTTATGATAAGCCCCAAGCCTACATATATAACAATGATGGATAAACCATATATCACCGAGTGCATAATGCCCTTGGCTTTACTTCCGCTCTTTTTGGTAAAAAAACTTACGGTTAATGGCAACAATGGATAAATACACGGCAGCAACACAGCTGTAAAACCACCTATAAGCCCCTCTATAAAAATTTGCCAAAGCGACTTTGGTTCCTCTTTGGACGTTACGGTTTGCTTTGCCGCTGCGATCTTCGCCACAGAATCTCCCTTTGTTTTAGCAACCGAATCTGCCTTTTTGCGAATAACAACACTATCGGCTGCTGTAGGGATATCGGTAAATTGCATTTCACCCGTGACGGCGGTATCCGCTTTTTGGAATGCATTTGCCTGTTTCGGTATAAAAACCGTTAGGCAAAATAGCGCTGCTAATAATATGATTCCGTTGCGGAGCATGCTGCGCCTGGTTGCTGTGGCCATTATCTATTCTTTGTTAAAATTATTTAGCTAATGGGATAGAGAAAGCTACCTCATCCGGTGGCAGGCATTTGGCATCGTTGCAAACCATAAATTCAAGCTTGCCGGTTACAGCAGTAGCCTTCGCCGATTTTAATTTTATTTTTTGGCTAAACACCACCGAATTTTCAAAGTAGCCAACATTCATGCTAAACACCTTTTCGTACTTGGATATTGGTTTTGGCTCTACCGTTTTGCCAATTGGAGCGTAATCTTTAGATTTTGTAAACGTGAACGATGTTTTTACCGGGCCGCCTTCTTTAACGGTTTGCGAATAAATGTGCCAATCCTTTTGGATAGTAGCTTTCAAATAAACAACGGCCTCAGTAGCGCTCACTTTTTTGGCCGCGTATGACCATTTTACCGGTGTTTCTATTTGTGCATGGGCTGCTGCGGTTAATACCAAAGCCGCAACCATTAAAAATAATTTCTTCATCTTATTTGTTTAAAAATTCTATTTCCTTTAAATTATATTGTTCTTCTGTGCCATTACGCTCTACCACCAGCAGCCCGTTCTCTACCACATTTTTAATGGTGCCGGTAAACGTTTCCCCGTTAGACCGATATTCGCTTGCTTCGTTTAACCGGTATAGTCGGCTTAAGTAGGTACTCCTTACAATATCCGTTTTACCGGCCTTCAGTTTAAGGTACCAGCCTTCCAGATGGCTGCAAATTTCAGATAATATATCTTTCAAATCATAATCCCTTTGTAATATCTGCTTAACAGAAATAGCGCTCCCGGCACTTTCGGGGTAATTATCCTGGTTGATATTGAGCCCGATGCCGATAATGGCATTTTTGATTTGTCCGCCCTGTATCATATTTTCAATTAGCATGCCGCCAAGTTTACGGCTGCCAAAGTAAATATCGTTGGGCCACTTAATTTTTAAACCGCCGCCCAGCAAGGGGTGCAACGCGTCGTAAACCCCTAAACTAACGGCTCTTGTGAGGTCGAATTGTTGCGTGGGCGAAATAAAATGAGGCTTTAATAACAGGCTGAAGGTTAAATTTTTACCTGGCTGGGCGTGCCATGTGTTTTGATGCTGCCCGCGGCCGGCGTACTGGCTCTCTGCCATAATGACCGTTCCCTCCGGTACTGGCTTGGAATTTGACAAGATATTTTTGAGGAAAGTATTGGTGGAGTCAACTTCTTTTAGTGTCACTAAATTTTGTCCAACAAATAATCCTGAAATTATGTTATTTTGCAACGTATAATATTTTATAAACCCAAATCGTTCAAAACTAATTCTTTTTGATGGTAAAAAGTAAAGTGATAAATGAATCTACCTATATTTCTGAACTGGCCATACACGGTATGCAGGAGAAAAAGGGGAATGAACTGGTAAGGCTCGACCTGAGGAATATCAAAAGTTCGGTAGCTGATTATTTTGTGATCTGCCATGCAGACTCTGCCACACAAGTAAAAGCGATAGCACATAGTGTTGAAGAAGAAATTTATAAGGCCATACAGCAAGACCCCTGGCGAAAAGAAGGGCTTGAATATGGCGAATGGATCCTGCTGGATTATATAGACGTAGTTGTACACATCTTCCGTACCGATAAACGCGAGTTTTATGGGGTGGAGGATTTATGGGGTGATGCTGAAATTAAAAGCTATAAAAGCGCTTAAACAAAAGCTCAAAATTATATACCCTTTTTAATTAATTATTATTGATTGTTGAGCTTGTAGAAAATGGAAAACGATAAAAAGGCCGATGGCCAAAAACCGATAAGGAAAATACCGATTAAAAAAATTACGCCTAAACCGCCTAAGTTTAACCTCATGTGGCTTTACGCCATTGCTATAATTGGTTTACTGGTAGTGCCAACCTTTTTGGGCGGCAACAACGGCAAGCCTATAAACTTTCAGCGGTTTGCCGGCAAAATGCTGAAGACCCGTGACGTGGACCACATAAGTGCCTACAAAAACGGCGACCTGGTGGTTGCAGAGGTTTACATTAAAGGGGATAGTTTAAAAGCAAAAGCATCCGGCGAATACCTTGATGCCAATAAAAATCAGGGCACTTTAAAACTAAATGCCGATGGCCCGCAATATTATTTTACCGATGCATCTTACGAAAGCCTAAAACAATCTATAGCCAATGCCGATAAAGCCGTTGGCGATGGGCAGGTTACCTCTATAGAGTATTTGCAAAGCAAAGAGAACTTGTTAAGTAACTGGCTGGTACAATGCATTATTATGGCAGTACTGCTGGTGGGTGTATGGTTATTCATCATGCGCCGTATGGGCAGTGGTGGCGGTGGCGGCCCCGGTGGCCAGATCTTCAACATCGGTAAATCAAAAGCTACCTTGTTTGATAAAGAAGCACAGGTATCTGTTACCTTTAATGATGTTGCCGGTTTGGAAGAAGCCAAGCAAGAGGTAATGGAAATTGTAGATTTCCTTAAAAACCCCAAAAAATACACCAACCTGGGTGGTAAAATACCAAAAGGCGCATTGCTGGTTGGTTCGCCGGGTACGGGTAAAACCTTATTAGCCAAAGCCGTTGCAGGCGAGGCGCAGGTGCCTTTCTTCTCTCTATCGGGTTCCGATTTTGTGGAGATGTTTGTGGGTGTGGGTGCATCGCGTGTTCGCGACTTGTTCCGCCAGGCAAAGGATAAAGCGCCGTGTATCATCTTTATTGATGAGATAGATGCTATTGGCCGCGCCCGTGGCAAAAATAATATTGTAGGTGGTAACGATGAGCGCGAAAACACGCTGAACCAGTTATTGGTGGAGATGGATGGTTTCGGTACCGATTCTGGTATCATTATCCTTGCAGCTACCAACCGCCCGGATGTTTTGGATTCTGCTTTATTGCGCCCGGGTCGTTTCGACAGGCAGGTATCTATTGATAAACCGGATCTGGTTGGTCGCGAGCAGATCTTTAAAGTACACTTAAAACCGGTTAAACTGGCTGAAGGTGTGGATGCTAAAAAATTATCGGCACAAACCCCTGGTTTTGCCGGTGCCGAAATAGCCAACGTTTGTAACGAAGCTGCTTTGATAGCCGCCCGTAAAAACAAAGAGGCTGTTGATATGCAGGATTTCCAGGATGCGATTGACCGTGTGATAGGTGGTTTAGAGAAAAAGAACAAGATCATTTCGCCGGAAGAAAAACGCATTGTTGCTTACCACGAAGCCGGCCACGCTATTGCAGGCTGGTTCCTGGAGCATGCCGATCCACTGGTAAAGGTATCTATCGTTCCTCGTGGTGTCGCGGCTTTAGGCTACGCCCAATACCTGCCAAAAGAGCAATTTTTATACACTACCGAGCAACTGCTTGACGGGATGAGTATGACCTTAGGAGGCCGTGTTGCCGAGGACATAACTTTCGGTAAGATCTCTACCGGTGCGCAGAATGACCTGGAGCGCATTACCAAACTGGCTTACGCTATGGTTACCATTTACGGTATGAACGAAAAAGTTGGTAATGTATCCTTCAACGATCAGCAGGGTGAGTACCAGTTTAACAAGCCATACTCAGAAAAAACATCTGAATTGATCGATACCGAAGTACGCAACCAGATAGCTGAAGTTTACGCCCGTACCAAAGCGTTGCTGATAGAGAAACGCGAAGGCCTGGAGAAACTGGCTAATAAACTGATAGAAAAAGAAATTCTTTTCCAATCAGATCTGGAAGAACTGTTAGGCAAGCGTCCGTTTGATAACCGCACCACTTATGATGAGTTTGTAAATGGCGAAGGCGAATCTAATCAGGAGCCGGTTGCACAAAGCTTAATACACGAAGGTGTTAATGATCACTCGGGTACTTTCTCAAGAAACCCCGGAGAAACTGATACAACAGCAAAGGACTAATAAAATAGTGTTGAGTTTTGGGTTGTGAGTTTTAAGTTCAGTACTTATAACTCACAGCTCAAAACTTTTTACTTTTTACAACATGAGGGATATCACTACATCGAAAGAAAAGCTGCTTAAAAAAGTGCGCAAGGCGCTTTTGGAGAAGCGCGATAATCCCTATCCCAACCTGGAAGACCTGCCCATGTACCCACCCAATGAAGAAATATTGGAGGTGGTTTTTGCAGAACAATTTACAGCGGTAAGCGGTCAGTTTGTTTTTTGTGAAGACGAGGTGCAATTTATTGAGAATTTACTGGAGCTTGCCGAAGAACGCAAATGGCACAAAATATACTGCTGGGAACCCGCCCTGCAACAAGTGCTCAACACCTACGAATACCCCTTTTTTGAAACTGATAAAGATTTTGAGCAGGCCGACGTTGGTTTTACCCTGTGCGAAGCTTTAATAGCGCGCAATGGCAGTATATTGCTCTCCAACGCCAACGCAGCAGGCCGCAGGCTAAGCATTTACCCGCCGGTACATATTGTGCTGGCCTACACCTCGCAGTTGGTGTTGGACCTTAAAGATGGCTTTAAGCTCATCAAAGAAAAATACAGCCCCCGTTTGCCATCCATGATCACTACCGTTACCGGACCAAGCCGCACGGCAGATATAGAAAAAACACTGGTTTTAGGCGCGCACGGCCCCAAAGAGTTTTTTGTTTTTTTATTAGATGGATAACTGTAGAGACGCGATACTTCGCGTCTTCGTTAGGGCGGTAATGAATACGCAAAACAGGGATTTTCATTAAAACCCGAAGTATCGGTGTCTCTACGGGTTAATTTAATTTCAAATCTCCCAGTTCGCATTCTTCCAATACAATTCTTTCGCTCACCTTTTTGTGGTACGTCCATTTGATCAGGCGGATGCACTCGCCCTCAATTTCTATCCCGGTGATATCCCCATCGTCAAAGCAGCAACAGCCCGTGTTAAAGTACGTGTCGAGGTAACCGTTAAAATCGGGTGGGGTATTTCCTTTTAGGTGCAGGCCGGTTATCTCCCTTTCTAATTCTACTGTTTTTGCGGTGTCGTTCGCTTCCTTAGCTTTATCCAGGCTGATGTATAAACTTTCCAGTTGGGTTAAGGATCTAAACACCGGCTGATGCGTATGCCCGGTTATCAGCAGCAAGTCTTTTCGTTGACTGCTCCATTCGTACATAATACGGTTGTGGTCGGTTTTCATTTGGTTGTTAAAGGCTGGCGTATTGGGGTTAATGCGCAGGTAACCCTGCAGGGGGCCCCATACATCAGATACAAACCATTTGCTAAACCAATTGCCATCGCTTTGCAGATCGCCCTGATGGCCATGCGTCATAAAAATGGAGAGTGGTTTATTGTTTATGGTGGTTTGCAATACAACGCCCTCGTACACCCTGATCACCTTACCATAAATTTGCGCCAGGCTTACCATGGCCAGCGGGTCGTTCCCCCAGTACAGATCGTGGTTGCCAAATATTTTAATAAACCTATCCTGGTCAATAAAAAGCTTCTCTCTTGTAAAAGTGGCTTTGTTATGCCGCTTTACTGTCAAAAAAACATTCTCCCACAGTTCCTCACTATCACCAAGGTTGATGTAGGTAAAACCTTCCCGGTAATAATGATCAAGCGCCGCCAGGTAGTTGCGCTCGGAATGAGCAAATATATCGGCACCATCCCGGGCGCCTTTATGCTGATCGGACAGGATGATGAATTTGTCGTGCCGTGCATCAAACGGTATCACCAGCCCTTTTTTGCCGGGTCGGGTTGTAATACTTTTATAAAGCGCGTTCAGCGCTTTATCCACCCGGTTTTTGCTTGGCCTCGACGAATATTTATCGGCAAGCCGTACTACGGGCTTATATAAAAGTTTTTGCAAAAACTTGCGCATGGGTGGATAACGCACAAGGGGCCTAAATTGTTGCTGGTAGATGCAGGGCCTTTTTTTGAGGGAGAGATGATGTTAACTGGAAGGAGGCGCGGGGAGCGAATTGCTCCCCAACCATTCCTTCCGTCCCTAAATTCCCCCGAAGTAGGGATTAACTTTAAACGCTTATTTGAGCTTAAGCGCTTGTAACACTTTTTTTCCTTTGCCCGGGTTGTAGCCCTAAGCAGAGGCACAATCAACTAATTATCTGATATCCAAAGTAACGCTATAATTAATTCTACCGAAAGAAGCAGAACACCCAAAAAAAACGCGGTTTTAACGGTAAAAAATACCGTGAAAACACCCCCTTAATTTAATCGTCAAATCCTACCTTAGAAAACAGTTTCAACCCTAACACAATTAACTATGGCAACTACAGATCTGAAAGGCGCGGCCGGAGCCGGCGTGCCCACAGCCAAGATTAAAAAGCTATCTGACAACTACTTCAAGAGGATGCAGATCATGCGCGAAGACGGTAAATTCGAAGCACTCGACCCCAAAAAAGACAGTAAATCTATTTGGTTCTCCAAAGAAGCTATCGACAAATTATTTACAGACAATGGCTACACCGGCGACTCTACCGGGTTTGGCCTCCGTATTTATTTTGGGATGCATGATAAGAAAAACATCTTAACCGACATCCCCGACCACGCGCATAACAAGCTGATGACCGTGCTTGTGGCTACCAAAGCGCCATCGGCCGAGGCGACACATGTTGATATGCTAACGAGCACCCAAGCCAAAATGACCGCTGAAGCCAGTGGTGAAGTAACAGCCGGAGGCGATGGCTTAAACCATGGTAAAATATGCCCGCCTGAGAGTTGCGTATAGGCGCACAATTTGTATTTAGTAAAATGTTATATTGCTACGGAATAACCCCCCTTAGCAATATGACATTTGAAATTTATTTTGGCTTTGAATTACTTGCCCTGTTTACTGCCCTTGTAAAATATAGGTCGCTCCTGAAATCTGATTATAAATTCTTTATACCATTCCTGATTTTAATTGTATTGTACGAAACCGGCTCATTGTACAACAAGTTTAGTATCGGCAACAATAATGCATTGGCCACCAACTTAATGACAACTTTTGAATTTGCATTTTATAGCTTTTTTATTAGGAACACGTTAAATAATCCGTTTTATAAGAAGATTATACTGATAGCCATTTTTACGTGCCTGGTTTACAACATTATTAACTTGTTTTTTATCCAGGGGGGTATGAAGCTTAATGTAAGTACTATTATACTGCAAACGATAGTTATTATACTTATTACCGGTGTATACTTTTTGGAACTGATGCAGGTTTCGTTCGGCAACAGCC
This sequence comes from Mucilaginibacter gilvus, assembly GCF_004054195.1. GTDB lineage: Bacteria > Bacteroidota > Bacteroidia > Sphingobacteriales > Sphingobacteriaceae > Mucilaginibacter > Mucilaginibacter gilvus. The sequence continues at coordinate 23,260 of NZ_SBIW01000004.1, forward strand.
TCAGCATTATTAAACTACCCGGGTTTTGGTTAAATACAGGCGTTTTGTTTTTTTATCTGGGCGAATTTTTATTATTTGCGTCTTACAGTTATATGGCTTATAAGCATAATTACGATTACTTAATGTTATTCCGAATGATATCAGATATAGCCAACGCTATATTATATACCTGTTTAATTATTTCCTTCCTATGCCTCAACCCGACCAGGAAATTATCAACTTAGTTATAGCAGGCACCGGGATGCTGCTATTGCTGGCTGTATTTATTATTGGCTTTTTGTTCCTGTACCAGCGCAGGCACAACAAATACCACATGGAACAAGAGCAGCTAAAGGCGGCTTTTAGCCAGGAGCTGCTTAAAACCCAGATAGAAATGCAGGAGCAAACCCTGCACTACGTGAGCCAGGAGATACATGATAATATTACCCAGGTGCTCTCTTTTGTGAAACTCAACCTGGCGCTTACCGGCAATTTAAATGAAACCGATAAGGCTCATAAAATAGATGAAAGCCGCAAACTGGTTGCCCAGGCCATTGGCGATCTGCGCGACCTATCCAAAAGTCTCAGTTTTGAGCATATCGCGCAGCTTGGCCTCGTAAAAACCATCGCTATAGAGGTAGAGCGGATAAACAAGAGCAGCATTATGGATGCGGTGATGGATGTTAAGGGGCAATCTTTTAGTTTGGGCGACGAACGGGAGTTGGTGATTTTCCGCATCTTCCAGGAAGCGCTGAACAACGCGCTTAAACATGCCTGCGCTAAACAGTTTAAGATCAACCTTAAATATACCGAAAACTTATTTGAATTAACCATTGCCGATGATGGGGCAGGCTTCTCCATCGACGCACTGACTACCGGCGGCTCGGGCCTGAGGAACATGCAGAACAGGGCCGCTCTTATTGGTGGCGTTGCCAATATAACCAGCGAACCGGGCAAGGGATGTGCCATCACTATCACCATAGACCCCATAGCGCAGCATACCTAAATAGCGAATACGCGCAATGTGTTTTTTTTGCAGCGTTTGTTGCGCCCGGCCGGTAAAATGCCGGTGAAGCCGAATGCGTATATTGGCACAATGGTGTGGTCAGACTATCTCTACTTTTTATTCGAGCTGATGGCTTTTATTGTTGCCCTTGTGCAATGGCCAAAAATGAAGGGCACACCATACAGCTATTTTGTGCCTTTTTTGTTTTTTATAGTGGTTTATGAGTTCGGCACTATTCGTAACTGGTTCAGCATCAATCACTCTAATTTGTGGATCGCCAATATAGAAATTACACTTTTCTTTGTCTTCAACGCGCTCTTTTTAGTAGGGCAACTCCAAACACCGTCCTTTAAAAAACGGTTGAGGGCCGCCATCGTTTTTACTATTGCCTTCACTATTATCAACATGGCTTTTTTCCAGGGGTTTTGGAAACTCGACACCGTGAACATCCTGCTGCAGGACGTAGTACTTATTGTTTCATGCTGCTTGTATTTTTCCGAGCTGATGCATTACACGATACTCCCCTTATCCATTATTAAGCTCCCGGGCTTTTGGGTAAACACGGGCTTACTGCTTTTTTGCACCATTACCTTTATGTTTTTCGCCTCGTATGCCTACATGGCCTATAAAAATAACTACAACTATTTCTTGCTGTTTTGGGGCATCGCCAATACTTCAAACGCCGTACTTTATTCATGCTTGGCGGTAGCGTTCCTGTGCTTCCGCAGAGGCGTGGAACCGGGCCAATAACACCATAAAACGCACTTAAACATACCTGGTTAAACAGTTCAAAATTTGTTTGTGGTATTCTTCGCATTTATTTAACTTAACCCTCGCTGATGATGGTGCCGGTTTTGTTGCTGCTATAACAAAAAAACGGCACATCGGGCATTAAAAACAGGCAGAACAAAGCGGCCTTTACCGGTGCTGTTGCTACTGAGCAGCAAAAGGGAAGAGGTTGTTGTATTACAATTATTATTGACCCCCTTTTTTAGAACAGACTTATGCCCACGGAAGCTATACAAATAGTGCTGGTTGATGACCATCGCCTGTTCAGGAGCGGGCTGGTGTCGTTAATAAATAGCCTGGGCGGATACATGATTCTTTTTGAAGCTGCCAATGGCGAAGAACTAACCCGTAAGCTATCCCCACAGCTAAAACCCGATATTATTTTACTGGATATAAACATGCCGGTAATGGGTGGCATAGAAACCGCGCGCTGGCTAAAATCAAACTACCCTGATATTTGTGTAATTGTATTATCAATGTTTGAGGATGCCGAAAAGGTTTTAACCATGGTGAAGCTCGGCGTAAAGGGCTACCTGCTTAAAGATGCCGAACCCTACGAGTTTGAAAGCGCCCTCCGCAAAGTAGCCCAGGGCGAAATTTATTACCCCGAGTTTGTTACCCGCCACCTGGTAAACAGCTTTAACCGCAATGCCGACGAAATTAAGCTGAACAGCCGCGAGCTGGAATTTTTAAAACTCGCCGGTACCGAACTTACCTACAAAGAGATTGCCGACCATATGTGCATCAGCGCGCGCACCGTTGACGGCTACCGCGACCAGCTTTTTGAAAAACTGCAAATAAAAAGCCGCGTTGGCCTGGTACTTTACGCCATAAAAAACAATTTGGTACAGTTGTAATTTGCTAAAATAATTAGCAAATTTGTTCTCATGGCACATGGGGAGAACGGGGAGTTTTTTAAGGGAAGAGGCGCCCAGGTAAACACACACAACAAGTTTTTAAAGCAGAAATACGTACTGGACCACATTGAAGGGCTGGACGAACAGTTGCTGGAAGATACCCGTACGCAGCTTTTTGAAGAGAACGCCAAAAAGATAGTAAGCGAATCTAACAGCCCGGACCTGAGCCATTTTGTTTCCATCAATCCTTACCAGGGCTGCGAACATGGCTGTATCTATTGCTACGCCCGTAACACCCACGAGTATTTTGGTTTTAGCGCAGGGCTGGATTTTGAGCGCAAGATAATTGTAAAGCGCAACGCTGCGGAACTCCTGGAAAAACATTTTAATAAAAAAGGCTACCAGCCCGTGCCCATCGTACTATCGGGCAATACAGACTGTTACCAGCCTACCGAACGAAAGCTGAAGATAACCCGTTCGTTACTGCAGGTGTTCCTCAAATACCGCAACCCAGTAAGCATTATCACCAAAAACAACCTCGTGCTGCGTGATATTGATATTTTAACCGAAATGGCGCAGATGAACCTGGCGCATGTAAATATCTCCATCACCTCGTTAAACGAATCGCTTCGCCAAAAGCTGGAGCCGCGTACCGTAACCGGCATGGGCAGGTTAGCGGTAATACAAAAGCTATCAGAAAAAGGAATCCCCGTAAGGGTAATGGTGGCGCCCATTATTCCCGGCCTAAACAGTAACGAGATCCCCGATATTATTAAAGCCGCCGCAGATAGAGGTGCCCTCTCCGCCGGATTCACCATTGTACGCCTCAACGGCAGCATTGCCGAAATCTTTACCGATTGGGTACACAAAGCTTACCCGGACCGGGCCGAGAAGGTGCTGAACATGATAAAAGCCTGCCACAACGGCAACCTGAACGATAGCGAATTTGGCCGCCGCATGAGCGGCGATGGCCATGTAGCCAACTCTATCCACCAACTATACCGGATGGCCTGCGTGCGCTTCCTTGCCGACAGGGAGATGCCTTCGTATGATCTCACACTGTTTACGCCCAAGGGCGGGAAGCAGATGGGAATGTTTTAGCCAACGTGCTTAACAATAAAAACAGTAGCTTTAACAAACCTTATTACAATGAAAAAAATTTGCCTGCTTGTCTGTTTGGTATCATTTGGCGGAACACTTTGCAAAGCGCAAACCTATACCCCATTGGAGCTATGCAAACGCATACTTTCCAGAGACACCCTCCCCTATATTAAGAAATATTGCGCCGGTGATTTTGAAGGGCACCCAAACGGCAGCGATTTTGCGCCACACCTTAAAGTATCGTTTACCGTGTTGAAGCAAACCGACAAGACTGCCGTTATTAACGTAACACTGTCCGATTCCACAGGTAATTCTCTCGACACTTACTTTCATTTAGCAAAAGACAGCATATGGAAGGTAAATGCATTTCGCGCTTTGGCAATGACCGGTATGCTACAACAAATGTATGATGAATTAAAAAAGATGACTCCGGCGCAGATAGATAAAATAATAGCAGAGCCGCTACGCAAAGGCAAGGATCATCGCATATTTAAATCAAGGGACGAATACCAATACCTATTAAATAATACGGAACTGACCCTTGCGTCGGATGATAAAATTGTTGCACATTTTCAAAAAAACAAAGAAGCCTTTGAACAGTTAAAGGCCGATCTTTTGACCTCCCCTTCAGTCGGCAAACGAAATTTCATACAGGCTTTAGGAGCTAAAAATGCCCTATCCGATAAACTAAAAGCACTTTACCTGCACAATGCCGAACTTGACGGCGAACAAACTACCAACACCGTAATTTTAAATATTGGCGGTATTGTGGATAACTATGTAGGTTATATGTATATTAAAGATAGTAAGGATGTACCCGAAATGAGCGGCGACCACTTCATTATGATTCGCTCGATTGGAGATGGCTGGTATTTGTACAAAACTACCTGATATTCTTGTTCAACCCATCCTATTAAACCCAACCGTGTCCCGGTACATTTGCGGGCTTACGTCGGCATTGGTTTTAAAGAACCGGCTAAAATAGCTTTCGTCATTATACCCCAGTTCGTAGGCAATTTCTTTTACGGGTTTGTTGGTGAGGTATAATTCGCGTTTGGCTTCGATGATGATGCGCTCGGCTATCAGGTCGGTTAACGTTTTATTGAAATGCGCCTTGGTTATCTTGGCCAGGGCCTTTGGTGTAATATTAAGCAGATCGGCATATTCGCCTGCGGCGTGGCGGGTTTTAAAATGCAGCTCTATATAATCCTTTAACTTTTGCAGGATAAACGGCTCCTTGCTGCCGGCTGTCGCTTTTTCCGCGTCGGGCTGCTGCTGTGTTTTTAAACGCGATGCGGTTATCAGTAATATTTTCAAGTACGATACCAGCAACTCGTACTGCGCCAGGGCGGGGTTCTGCATTTCGGCTCGTATTTGCGCCAGTAGCATTTCCAGCGTTGCGGATGCTGGTTCGTCTAAATGTAAAAAGGGCGGGTTATAAATATTGTTAAACAAAACGCCGTTGCAGGCCACTTCCTTTTGGTGTTTGTGGATACAAAAGAAGTCTGGATGAAAATGGAGCGCAAGCCCGGCAATGCCATCATTGGGTGTAAACATAAAGGGCTGATAGGGCGAAAAGGCAAACAGCGTATTCGCTGTAAAAGCATAGTCGTTAAAATCGGCCCGTGTGGTACCGCTCCCTTCCTTTACCCAAATAAGCGAGTAATAGTTATTTCGCTGCACATGGTCGAAATAACTATTATCGCTAAATGCGAACAGTTTAAAGGCGAGGTTCCCGGTTTGCGGGTTAACCAGGGTGAAACTCTGCTGCTCTGTCATTATTTATAATTTACGGTCGGCTTCGGCAATGGGCATATCATTTATGCTGGCAAAGCGTTTTTGCATGTAGCCGTTCTCGTCAAATTCCCAAAGCTCGTTGCCGTAGCTGCGATACCATTGCCCGGCCTCATCGTGCCATTCGTATTCAAAGCGCACCGCCATACGGTTCTCACGGAAGCCCCACAGCTCCTTCTTCAGCTTGTAATCCAGCTCCTTTTCCCATTTGCGGGTTAAAAAGGCTTTTATCTCTTCGCGTCCGTTTATAAAATCGGTGCGGTTGCGCCATTCCGAGTCTATAGTGTAGGCCAGGCTCACCTTTTCGGGGTCGCGGGTGTTCCAGGCATCCTCTGCCGCCTGCACCTTTTGCAAGGCGGTTTCCATATTAAAGGGCGGCAAAGGGAATCGTTTATTTTCTGTGCTCATGCTTTTACGTATTAGCGGGCCTGCATTATTACAATGCCGGTGCCAGTGGGAAATCTACCGCAATATCAGTTAAATTGTGCAGGTAATTCATGGCTGTTTTATCGCTGATCTGTAAAATTAAATCTATCAGGTTTTCGTTGGTGTACCCGTTGGCGTAAATGTTGCTTACTGCTTCATCGGCTGCGTTACCACGGTTGCGGGTGATGTCGCCGGCCAACTGTACCAAGGCATTCAACTTAGGATTTTCGCTTTTGCCCCTGCGGAGATCTAAGATCTGTTCATCGGTAAAGCCATTCATTTTACCAATTACGGTATGCGCGCTTAAACAGTACGAACATCCGTTTACTTCGCTCACAATTAAGTTAACCGCTTCTTTCTCTTTATTATTTAACGTTGTCTTTGCGTTTTGATAGGCAAGGTAGCGGGCAAGGCCAGCATCAGAATAGGCGATGGTTGCGTACAGGTTTGGTACAAAACCCAAGGCTTTTTTCAGGTTATCAAATATGGCCTGGTTGGTTGGGGTTACTTCTTCGCGGGTAGGTATTAAAAATTGCTTTTTCATTTTGCTGTGTCTTTGTTGTCGTTATTGACAATACAAAGGTGCAGCATGCCCCGCTACGGGTAAAGGGATAAAGGGCGCAAGTACATGGATAGTTTTCCCTCGCTAAAAAACAAATCCAACAAAAAAGGCCCCATAGCTGGGGCCTTCTAAATATAAATTTATAGTTGGTTGCTTGTTATACGTTCTCTTCTTCCAAAGCCATCAGTTCATCAACCAATATACGGCCACAGTGCTCGCAAACGATAATTTTTTTGCGCTGACGGATATCTGACTGGCGTTGTGGCGGGATCTGGTTAAAACAACCAGAGCAAGAATCGCGCTGAATGGTTACTACAGCAAGACCATTTTTGGCGTTGCCGCGTAAACGGTTGTAAGCGGTAAGTAAACGTTCCTCAATGTTCGGGATAGCTTTTTCAGCTAAGGCGGTTAGTTCGTTTTCTTCTTTTTCGGTTTCGGCGGTAATGGTGCCTAACTCGTCTTTTTTAGCATCCAGATCTGCACGGCGGGCATCAAGGTCGGCCAGTGCTTTTTCGTAAATGGCAGTTTTAGAAGAGATCTCAAAACCAAACTCACGAATTTTTTTCTCGCTTACCTGTATGTCTAAACCCTGTATCTCAATTTCTTTTGAGATCGCATCATATTCGCGGTTGTTTTTAACCTCGTTTAGCTGGGCTTCGTATTTTTTAGTGTTGGCCTGTGAGTCTTTGATAAGGTTCTTGCGGGTTACAATTTCGTCCTCAAGATCATCAAGCTCATTTTTTATTTTTTGTATACGGGTTTCTAATCCGGCTACGTCATCTTCCAGATCGGCAACTTCCATAGGTAATTCACCACGTACCTGGCGAATTTTATCAATTTTGGTGTGGATGGTTTGCAGGTCGTATAAAGCTTTAAGCTTTTGTTCTACGGTTTGTTCCATTAAATATAATATTTGACGGGGTTTGTATTCACTTTTGTTAAACGGACCGCAAAGTTAACAAATTTATTTTGAATAATTTCATACAATAATTGTTGCGTAAATTGCTCACTTTCAAAATGTCCAATGTCTGCGATCACTATTTTTCCTTCGGCATCAAAAAACTCGTGGTATTTGTAATCGGCAGTGATAAAAACATCCGCTCCGGCCGCTATTGCCTGCTTCAATAAAAACCCTCCCGAGCCTCCGCAAACCGCCACTTTCTTGATCGGCTTGCCGGTAAACGCAGTATGCCTTATAACGCTCGCGTGCATCTTTTCTTTCACCATGGCTAAAAAAGCGTCGGCATTTTTGGCGTTCTCCAGTTCACCTATCATGCCGCTGCCTACCTGCTGGTGCTGGTTAGTAATGGGGTAAAGATCGTAAGCCACTTCTTCGTACGGATGCGACAGCACCAGTGCCATAATAATTTTACTCTCCAGGTTGGCGGGGTAAATACTTTCTATGCGGATCTCGTGCTCGCGATGGCGTTTGCCCGGCTCGCCTACATAGGGATTGGTATGCTCGTTTCCTTTAAAGGTGCCAAAACCCTCAGCATTAAAACTTACCTCGCTGTAATTACCAATATTGCCGGCACCTGCAGCAAATAAAGCGTTGCGTACTTCTTCGGCCTGGGCAATGGGCACATAAGTAACCAGTTTCTTTAACAGCTGATGTTTGGGCGCCAATATGCGGCTGTTTTTTAAACCAAGCGTTTCGCAAATGCGGGCGTTAACCCCCGTCATGATATTATCCAGGTTGGTGTGGATAGCGTAGATGGCAATATTATGGCGAATGGCTTTCTCCACCACGCGTTCCACGTAGGTTTTACCGTTGAACTTTTTTAGGCCTTTAAATACGATGGGGTGATGCGACACGATCACCTGGCAGCCGGTGGCAATGGCTTCGTCCACCACTGCCTCGGTGCAATCCAGCGAGATAAGCGCCTGGTGGATCTCCGCATCGGGATGCCCTACGATCAGGCCCGAATTATCATATTCTTCCTGGTAGGCCAAAGGGGCCAGGCTTTCCAGGTAAGCGGTGAGCTGTGCTAATTTCATATTAGCTAAGGTAGTACAGGATTAATGAGATTGGAAGGATTGGAGGATTTTTTATTGGAGGCCTCACCCTGCCCTCTCCAAAGGAGAGGGTTCTATCCACATTGTTTCAAAGTCCTCTCCTTTGGAGAGGATTAGGTGAGGCTTTTAAACAAACAAAGATCAAAACGTATGTAATATTTTCTTTGGTGGGCCAATCGCCGCCGGGCGTTCTGCCCTTCCCAATGCTTACATTCGTTTTGATCTTGCGGGGGCCAATCGCCCTTTTATTTCTACTATCAGGCTTTTTTAGCGCGGACAGATTTCAGGTCGCTTTTTAACAGGTTCATTAACTCTTTATCGAAACGAACGGTTAATTGAGTTGCGGTTTTGTTAAGGGTTTTCATGGTGGTGTGTAGGGTTGATGGTGATGATTATATTGTTTATTCCTGAACGGCCATTTTGGTGATCTGGAAGCTCTCGTAAGCCATTTTTTGGTTGTATTCGTTTGCTAACGATTTGTGGTTGATCAAGTCGATTATCGATCCAATAAAACAAAAGCCTACTGTGAACAGGTATAAAAGGCCCATCCCTATCTGGCCGGTAATAAATCGCTGCAGTCCCGGCACTAAAAACAATCCTACTAAAGAGAAGATCAGCATATCTTGCTGGCTTTTTCTTTTACCGGAGTAAACCATGTAAAAGTATTGCTTCTGTTTCTCGGTGAGGCCGTTTGTTGCCTGTTGCAGAGAACCCATTTCTTCGGATGTCATATCCGCGAAAGTCATATAAGGATCTTGATACATGTTCATTGTCTTAATTTTTAATTTGTTTGTGATGATTTATGATGTAAAACTACATCCAAACACAAAAAACGCCAATACAAAGTTGGCAGCCAGTAATAAACTATCGGTAAACAACGTGAAATTTACGGTGAAGCGGGGGCGGATTTTTCGCCGGTGGCGGGGGTGTCGGCGAGTGGAGCTAGATAGGGCTTATCGCGGGGTTATTTACTCGCCATGCGCACTTTAGAGTTCGCTATGACCGCTTTCTATCTTAGCCAAATAATTCACCGGCCTTGCCAGGGTATATATCCGGTAAAAGATACCCAGCACTGCAGGGATGCCCAGCCAGTGTGCATGAAAAGAGTTGATGATATCGCCGCGAAACAACCAGGAGATGGAATGCCCCAGCCCGCAGCCGGGGCACCAGGTAAAGCCCATGGCCTTAAACGGGCACAGGCTAAAATGCGAATGGCCTGCCGGGTTTGTAAACGCCAGGCAAGCCATTGCAGTTATCCAGAATACGAGTTCGAAGTATCTGTGGAAAAACTTTTTAATCAACTTTGTTGCTCTTGGTTGTAAGCAATAAAGATACGCCAAAAGCCATAATTACACCAACCAGCAATGCGCCAAAAATACGGCCGCTAAAGCTTTGAAAAGTAGTGTCGTGAGAATCCGGGTTACCCCAGTTGATAAATACGATGCCTGCAAAAACAGCCAGGGCACCGCCTACCAGCAATATTTTAAAGCTTTGGATCAGCGCCTCTAAAAAGCCCATATTGCCTTTTAGTTCGCCATCGCGGAAGTTTTTTACGCCAAAGTACAAGCCGATAAGCGGTATCAATACCGATACGTATTCTATCGGCGATGCTTCGCTATCGGTAAGGTTATAGCCGGTTGCGCGCATTACAAACAGCCATATCAAGCTTAAAACGCCTATTACTATTCCGAAAATTACTGAGTTCTTCATGGTAGTATAAAGTTTGGTATCTGAGTTCTAAAATGTGTTTCGCCATATAAAAGCGAAATATCATTTAAAAGTAAACAATGCCTGCTTTTGTTTGCTTTAATTTTTGATAATTATGCGGCGAAGACAAAAACGCCTTTTTTAGCTATATTTGCACCGCTTTGAATATCCGCGATATATTAGATAGGTATAAGGCCGACGAACGGATAAAGGCATTGGCGCAGGCGCTTAATGCCGGTAAAAATCCAAGAGTTCAGCTTAGGGGGTTAGTCGGATCGGGCGATGCGGCCATGGCGGCAGCATTGTATTTTTTGCAGCACAAGCACATGATCTTTGTGCTGCCAGAGCGTGAGGAAGCCTCCTATTTCCAGGCCGACCTGGAAAACCTCACCGGTAAAGAAGCCCTGCTTTTTCCCTCATCATACCGCAAACCCTTTGAATTTACCCAGCCCGATAGCAGCAACGTTTTGGCACGCGCCGAAGTATTGAACGAGCTGAACCATAGCACCGAATACGGGCAACTGATTGTTACCTACCCCGAGGCCATTGCTGAAAAGGTAATAGACCGTGCTTCGCTGGAAAAAAATACTTTAGAAATTGCCGTTAACAATAAGCTGAGCATCGATTTCATAGCCGAGTTTTTGGTAGAGTACGATTTCGACCGCGTTGATTTTGTGTACGAGCCGGGCCAATTCTCGGTACGTGGTGGTATTGTGGATATCTTCTCCTTCTCGCACGATCTGCCTTACCGGGTAGAGTTCTTCGGCGATTTTATCGAGTCGATCCGTACATTCGAGATAGAGAGCCAGCTCTCTGCCGAAAAAGTAAAGAACATCACCATCGTGCCCAATGTGCAATCCAAATTCCTTACGGAGAATAACATCTCCCTGCTGGAATACGTGGACGCAGGCACACAGGTATGGATAAAGGATGTACAATTTACGCTGGATATCATTCAAACCGGACACAAAAAGGCAACCGCCTTGTGGAAGGCCCTCTCCGCAGAAGAGAAAAATCAGAACCCCGACTGGATAGACCCCAAGTTTAGCTTTACCGACGAGAAACTGATAGCCGACCAGCTGCACGATTTCCCGCTGGTAGAATTTGGCAAGCAATTCTTTTACCACGATGCCGCGCAGATCAGCTTTGATATGCGCCCGCAACCATCCTTCAACAAAGATTTTAGCCTGCTTATTCATAATTTCAAGAATAACGAGGCGGAGAAAATAGAGAACTACATCCTTACCGATAGTTCGCGACAGGTAGAGCGCCTTTATGCTATTTTGGATGACCTGGATAAAACCGTGAAATTCACCCCGCTGAGTGTATCCATCCGCGAAGGCTTTATTGATAAGGAACAAAAGCTCGCCTGCTATACCGATCACCAGATCTTCGACCGTTATTATAAATATAAGCTTAAAAAGGGTTATCAGCGATCACAGGCCATCACCCTGAAGGAACTGCGCGAACTAAAGCCGGGCGATTTTATCACCCACATAGACCACGGTATTGGCAAGTACGCCGGGCTGGAAAAAGTAGAAGTTAACGGTAAAGTACAGGAAATGATACGGCTGGTTTATGCCGATAACGACCTGCTATATGTAAACATCAACTCGCTGAATCGTATCAGCAAATACAGCGGCAAAGAAGGCACGCAGCCCCGCATGAACAAGCTGGGCACCGATACCTGGGAAAGGCTGAAGAAAACAACAAAAAAAAAAGTTAAGGATATCGCCCGCGACCTAATCAAACTTTACGCACTACGTAAAGCCCAGGATGGGAACGCCTTTTCGCCGGACAGCTACCTGCAGACCGAGCTGGAGGCGTCGTTCCTTTACGAAGATACCCCGGACCAGGAAAAAGCTACCACCGATTTTAAGAAGGATATGGAATCGCCACACCCGATGGACCGCCTCATTTGCGGCGATGTAGGGTTCGGTAAAACCGAGATAGCCGTTCGCGCCGCGTTTAAGGCCGTTGCGGATAGCAAACAGGTAGCCATACTGGTGCCGACCACCATTTTGGCAGCCCAGCATTATAAAACCTTTAGCGACCGCCTAAAGGGCTTCCCTGCCAATATAGATTACATCAACCGCTTTAAAACCAGTAAGCAGATCAAAGACACCCTTGCCAAGCTAAAAGAGGGCAAGGTGGATATCATCATTGGCACGCACCGTTTGGTGAGCAAAGATGTGAAGTTTAAGGACCTGGGCCTGATGATCATCGATGAGGAGCAAAAGTTTGGCGTAACCGTTAAGGAAAAGCTGAAACAAATGCGCGCCAACGTAGATACGCTGACGCTGACGGCAACGCCTATACCGCGCACCCTGCATTTTTCGCTGATGGGCGCGAGAGACCTTTCCATCATCTCCACCCCGCCGCCAAACCGCCAGCCGGTAGTTACCGAGCTGCATGTGTTTAACGATAAGCTGATTAAAGAGGCCGTTGAGCACGAGATTGAGCGCGACGGGCAAGTGTTCTTCATCCACAACCGCGTTGCCGATCTGCCGCAATTAGGCGGCATGATCCATAAGCTGGTGCCTAAAGCCCGCATCGGTATTGCCCACGGCCAATTAGAAGGCGACGCGCTGGAAGATGTGATGCTGAAATTTGTGAACCACGAATACGATGTGCTGGTGGCCACTACCATTATCGAGGCTGGTTTGGATATCCCGAACGCCAATACCATCATCATCAATTACGCCCACATGTTCGGCTTGAGCGATCTGCACCAGATGCGGGGCCGCGTTGGGCGAAGCAATAAAAAAGCTTATTGTTATTTATTGAGTCCGCCCTTATCTACGCTGACCAACGAAGCCCGCAAACGCCTGAGCGCTATTGAAGAATTTAGCGACCTGGGCAGCGGCTTTAACGTTGCCATGCGCGATCTGGATATCCGCGGCAGCGGTAACCTGCTGGGTGCTGAGCAAAGCGGTTTCATTGCCGAAATTGGCTTTGAAATGTACCACAAGATATTGGACGAGGCCATACAGGAATTAAAGGAAGACGAGTTTAAAGGCGTTTTCCCAGATGAAAAACCGAAGCCATTTATCACTTTCACCCAGATAGATACCGACCAGGAGATCCTTATCCCTGACGAGTATGTAACCAGTATAGCCGAACGCTATAACCTATATACAGAACTCTCCAAGCTGGAGAATGAAACCGAACTTGAAGCCTTTAAACAACAACTGCACGACAGGTTTGGGCCGATACCATTACAGGTGAACGACCTGCTGAATTCGATGCGCCTGCAATGGTTGGGCAAAACCATCGGCTTTGAGAAGGTTTCCCTCAAAAACAACGTGCTGCGCGGCTACTTCATCACCAACCAGCAGTCCGCCTACTTCGAAAGCGATGCCTTCCGCGAAGTGCTCAATTTTGTACAGCGCAACCCACGCCGAACCAATCTTAAAGAAGTAAAAAACACGCTAAGGTTGAGCGTGGATAGAGTTGGCAATATCAATGAAGCGTTGGAGGTTTTGGAAGAGTTAATGGTGGTTGGGGTATAATGCTCAAATCTCCATAAACCGTCCTGCCGAACTCGTTTCGGCACCCCACGCGGCAAGTGGACTATGCAAAATCGCTACTTTTCATGTGGGATGCTGAAATAAATTCAGCAGGACGTTGGATTATACCATTCTACCCTTCCTTAGTCTTCGCCACCATTTCCGTAAAACTCCTTGCCGCATTGGTAAAGTCCGACGGTACCAGTACAATGGTGGTGGTATTGTTATCGATACCAATTTCGGAGAGCATCTGCATGCGGCGCAGTTCCAGGGCTATCGGGCTGGCTTCCATTTGCTTGGCGCCCTGGGTGAGTTTGATGGATGCTTCCAGTTCCGCCTCCGCCTTAATGATCCGGGCGCGTTTCTCGCGGATAGCCTCTGCCTCGCGGGCCATGGCACGCTGCATCGATTCGGGGATCTCTACATCTTTCATCTCTACCATTACAATTTTTATCCCCCATGGCTCGGTAGCGGCATCCACTATCTTTTGCATGGTGGAGTTGATCTGCTCACGTTCGCGCAGCACTTCATCTAAATGGTGCTGGCCAATAATGTTACGCAAAGCCGTAACCGCAAACTGGTAAACAGCCATGTTGTAGTTTGCTACCTTAATAATGGAATCCTCGGGGTTGATCACCTTGAACCAAAGCACGGCATTAACCTTAATGGTTACGCTATCCTTAGTGATAGTTTCCTGCTGTTCCAGATCAACTGTGCGGGTACGGATATCCACAGTTATCTGCCTGTCTACAAAGGGGATAATAAAGTAAAGTCCCGGGCCGGCGGTGCGGCTGTAGCGGCCCAAACGAAAAACAATGGCGCGCTGATACTCTTGCGCAATGTGAGCGCTGATCACTATCAGCACAATGGCGACAGCTAATGCAATAAGTAAATACATGATGTTTTATTTGTTTAATGAACGCATCGCCTGCCTGTAGGTTCCGGGAGGATTTTGGACGTCGGGGAAGGGTTCACCGGTACGCGATTACGCGGTAAATGTAGCGTACATTTTGATATTTGCAAAAAATATTTTGCGGGCGAAAAACAACGATAGAAATCTGATAATCAGGCACAATAAGGAGTATCAGGAAATTACAGTTACCCTATCTTCCTATATATCCCCTTCAAATTTCGGCCCAGTTCGCGGTAGTCTAAGCCGTAGCCTACTACAAAATCATTCGGCACCTGGAACGCCACGTATTTTAGCTCTTCAATGCTGTACACAACCGCATCAGGTTTAAACAGGAGCGATACTACGGTGATAGACGCCGGTTCGCGCACCATTAATTTTTGGATAAGGTAGCGGATGGTGTTTCCCGAGTCGATAATGTCTTCCACCAAAATAATATCACGGCCCTTAATATCCCCGGTAAGGTCAAAATCATCGCGGATGGTTTGTGTGCTGGATACCCCGCCGAAGTACGATGCCAGCTTGGTAAACGTTACCTGGCAGGGCAATACTATCTCTTTCACCAAGTCGCCGATGAACATAAAGCTACCGTTCAATATCCCTACAAATATGGGTTCCTTGCCTTCAAAATCTTCGTTTATCTGCTGCGCCATTTCCCTAACGCGTTCTTGTATCTGCTCGTATGATATCAGTGGCTCAAACTCCAGGTCGGCTATTTGTAGTTTCATCTTACTAAAATAAAAGAAATATGTATACCAAGGTATAAAATTATCGCGGCTGCCAAAAATTATAACAATTGAACTGCTTGCCTAAATAAGTGGTGCCCGCACAGGTTAATATAAACACTATCTTTGCGCCTTAATGACAGACCACCAGATACATACCCTGCCCAACGGCATCCGCATATTATTTAAACATTCGCCATCACCCATTACGCATTGCTGCTTTGTACTCAATGCAGGCTCGCGCGATGAAACGCCAAACAAAGAAGGCCTGGCGCACTTTATAGAGCACCTGCTATTTAAAGAAACCGAACGCCGCAGCACTAACCAGATCCTTAACCGGCTGGAACTGGTAGGTGCCGACTTGAACGCCTACACCACCAAAGAGTACACCTGCATCCACGCGTCGTTACTAAGACAGCATTTGGAGCGCGCGGTAGACCTGTTTGAGGACATCCTGTTCCACTCTACCTTTCCTGAAGAAGAAATGGAGAAAGAACGCGGTGTGATCCTTGACGAGATCTCCAGCTACCTTGACCAGCCCGAAGAAGCCATTCAGGATGATTTTGAGGCTTTATTGTTTAAAGGGCACACCATAGGCAACAACATATTAGGCACGCCCGAAAGCGTTGCTGCTATAAACGGGCAGGATATAAAGCAATTTATGCTGGCCAACAACAACACGCACCAGATGGTATTTGCCGTATACGGCGATTACGATTTTAAAAAACTGGTGACGCTCTGCGAAAAGTACTTCGGTGGGGTGCCCGAAAATACAAGCCAAAAACAGCGCATAGCGCCTTCGCCAATAACGGGCGGGCAATACGTTATTCAAAAGCCAATCTCGCAAACGCATTGCGTACTGGGCAGCCGGGCTTACCCATCGGCACACCCCAATAAATATGGGCTGTTGTTATTGAACAACCTGCTGGGTGGCATGGGCATGAGCAACCGCCTCAACCTGGAAATCCGCGAGAAGTATGGCATCGCTTACACCATCGAGAGCAATTACACCTCGCTTACCGATACCGGCATCTTCTCTATTTACTTTGGTACAGATGCCGAAAAGGCGGAGAAAGCGCTTAAACTGGTACATAAGGAATTAAAAAAGCTGCGCGATAATACCATTGGCACCATCCAGCTAAAACAGGCCAAAGAAAAATTTATAGGGCAGATAGCCCTGGCCGAAGAAAGCCGTATGAGCCTCATCATCAGCATGGCCAAAAGCCTGTTGGATTTTAACCATATCGATTCGCTGGAAGACATCTTCGCTAAAATAAATGCCGTTACTGCCCAACAATTATTAGAAATAAGCAACGAAATTTTTGATAATGACGGTATGATAACCTTATTATTTGAGCCTAAACAGTAAATCCCTTATTTTTGCATAATGAAATACCCTATTGTAGCATACGGCGACCCTGTTTTGAGGCGTAAGGCCCCTTCTATTGAGCCGGATGAGTACCCTCATATAAAAGAACTGGTTACCAACATGTACGAAACCATGTACGGTGCGCGTGGCGTTGGGCTGGCCGCCCCGCAGATAGGCATGAGCGCGCGTTTGTTTGTGGTTGATCTGTCGCCGTTTGATGATGAAGAGCCGGAATTGGCCGGTTTTAAAAAAGCGTTCATCAATGCTGACATATTAGAAGAGAGCGGTTCCGAATGGTCTTTTAACGAGGGTTGTTTAAGCATCCCCGATATCCGTGAGGATGTATCGCGCAAGCCGGTTATCCGCATGTCATATTACGACCAGAACTGGAAACATCACGAAGAAACTTTTAAAGGCATGGCCGCCCGCGTAATACAGCACGAGTACGACCATATAGAGGGCAAGTTGTTTACTGATAAGCTGAGCCCACTGCGCAAACGCCTGATAGAGAAAAAACTGAACGATATATCTAAAGGTGCCGTTGACGTAGATTACAGAATGAAATTCCCCGATGCTAAGAAGGGGAGATAGGGTCAAGAAATAAGAGACAAGACAGGAATTATTGAACTGTATGTTGCTAAAAGAAAGGGCCGCGATGATCATCACGGCCCTTTTTTTATTTTTTTATCTTGATCCTTATCTCTTGATTCTCAAAACTAATTCCCCTTCTTATCCCCATCCGTAATGGACTTGATCAGGCTTCCCCAGGCAAGTGGGTTCAGCAGCGGGTTGGTAATGGAGTGGGAGTTTGCCAGGTTGGTATGCATTTGCGATGCATTTGCCGACTGAATCTCCTGCCCATCGCGCGGGAGTGAAGTGGTTAGCGCTGCAAGTGATGCACGGCTAATGTTCTTCCGGGCTATCTCCAAGTCATCGTCAGCCAGTTTTGCCGTTATGAAATCGCGTCTGAACTCATCCGTAGTGGCCCATGGGAACACCCGGAACACCGGCAGGTTAATGATCTGCGGCTTTATTTTTATTTGGGTGGTGTAGCTTTTGTTGGCCAGATTTGCGGGTATAACAACCGTAAGGGGCGCGTAACCCACCGCGGTAAAACTAATGGTATCCTGCTCATGCACCACAAAAGAAAAGTAGCCATTGTAGCTGGCTATAACTGTTGCGTTGTGGTAGCTTTTATTGCTGATGCTTACATAAGGCACCACCACATTGGCACTATCGCCATTGTAAATAACGCCGGTAAATTGCACCAAAGGTTTTTCCTTTTGGGCGAATGCCGAAAGCGATACCAACAAAAACAATATGCCAATTAACTTCTTCATTTATCTTTTGCGTATTTATACTATCAGGCCTGTTTTATATTGTTTTAGAAACGGGCATGTAAAAATACATTATTCATTTAAAGCAAATTGCTATTTAACAATTCTTAACACTACCGTAAATTCTCTGGGAGCACAGCATATGGGTCGTCAATGTCTGTTAGGTTAATGGCTTCAACACCGGTAATTTCGGGCACGGCTTTTTTAATGGCCTGTTCAATTCCCGCTTTCAGCGTCATGATGCTCATGGGGCAAGAACCGCAAGAACCAAGCAGCTTTAACTTCACAATACCTTCAGGCGTTATTTCTTCCACAGAAACGTTACCGCCATCTGCCTCCAAATACGGGCGAATGGAATCTAACGCTGCTTCAACCTGATCAATTAAACTCATTTTTACTAATTTATATACGTAAAGTTATTAATTATTTGCAACATTCATAACATTTGCTTTTTCGGCATTTGCTATAGATACCTGCTGCGCCACCCTGCGGGCCATCTCCATAAAGGCAATGCTCATGCCGCCTTCTTCTTCCAACACTATAGGTTTACCAGCATCGCCGCTGTCACTTATCCCCTTTATCAACGGAATTTCGCCCAAAAATGGTACATCAAGCGTTTGCGCCAGCTTTTGCCCGCCACCTTGGCCAAAAATATAGTATTTGTTATCGGGCAGTTCGGCCGGGGTAAAATAGCTCATGTTCTCCACAATGCCCAGTATCGGAACGTTAATGGCATTCATCATAAACATGCCTATCCCCTTTTTGGCATCGGCCAGGGCCACATTTTGCGGCGTGGTTACAATAACCGCCCCCGTAACCGGGAAGCTTTGCGTAACCGTGATGTGGATATCACCGGTGCCCGGTGGCAGATCTATCACCAAATAATCCAGCTCGCCCCAGTCGGCATCATTAAATAGCTGCTTTACCGCTGTGGACACCATTGGCCCGCGCCAGGGCACGGGTTGGTTAGGGTCTGTAAAGAAACCTATGGATAAAAGTTTGATACCATATTTTTCTATCGGTTCTATGCGTGTTTTACCGTTTACGTTGCTGGCCAACGGTCTTGCGCCTTCCAGCCCGAACATGATGGGGATGGATGGGCCGTAAATATCGGCATCTATTAACCCAACCTTAGCACCGGTTTTTGCCAAAGCTAGCGCCAGGTTTACCGATACGGTAGATTTACCCACGCCGCCTTTGCCGGATGCTACCGCGATGATGTTCTTCACCCCAGGTACGCTAGTGTTCTTTTGCGAAGTAACCCGCGACGTCATGTTGATGCTTACCTCAATCTCTTTACTGATGAAATGCTTTATAGCATTGCGGCAAGCGTTCTCTATGAGAGCCTTTAAGGGGCAGGCGGGCGTGGTTAATATTACCGAAAAGCTTAATTTTTGGCCATCGATAACAATATCCTGTATCATATTTAATGTAACCAGGTCTTTTTTCAGATCGGGTTCCTCTACGTTGCTCAGGGCTTGTAATACTTGTTGCTGGGTAATTTCCATATTTATCTGGTTACAAAAATACGAAAACAGGGGGCGTGTAGCGTTTGTTAAAAAAACAATTTGCTGTAACTAAGCGTTGCAGCGCATTATATTTAGTTTAGTTTTGAAATAAATTTCTCAAATGCGCCGTATCCACCCTAAATATATTCGTATTGCAGGTATCGTAGTTGCTGTTTTAGTAGTTCTGTTGGTTATAGGCGGTTTTGTTGCCTATTCCAAGCGCGAAGCTATCCTGCAATCTGCTATCAGCAAAGCTAAAGCAAAAGCAAAAAGGGATTATAATTTGGATGTAAAAATAGGTTCAGCACGTTTTACAGGGCTGGCAACCGTAGCTTTTACCGATATTTCTGTAGTGCCATACCAGCGCGATAGCCTGCTGTCTGTCAAAACCTTTAGTGTAAGCGTTAAGATCCTCCCCATCATTTTTGGTACCATTAAGCTGGGCGATGTGGTACTGCAAAACGGGCACCTTAACCTTACCAGTAAAAAAGGCGTTAAAAATTTCGATTTCCTGTTTAAAAAGAAAAAGGACAGCACCCAAACCAGCCAAAAATTGAATTTGGCCGATCTGACGGATAACCTCATCAACGAGGTGCTTTATAAGATCCCGGATAACCTTTCGCTCAATAACTTCCTGGTATCCGGTGCCGACGATAGTACCCGCATTACCCTGCTGGCCAAATCGGCTATTATTAACGATGGCAAGCTTACCTCAACCATTTTAGTGAATGATGGCCTGGCTGCTTCTATCTGGCATTTTGATGGTAAAATGCATCCATCGGACAAGGATATCGATATCCGACTGTTTGCCGAGGGCAAAAAGGTAGAGTTGCCTATAATCGAGAAGAAGTTTAAGGTAAAACTGAATTTTGATACGCTGACAACCAAGCTTACCAAAGTAAAAAGCCGCGATGGCGAAACCCAGGTATTTACCTATTGCGCGGTACGTAATTTATTGGTGAACCACGCAGGCCTTTCCACTAAAGATATTGTTGTACCAAACGGATCGATAGATGCCAATTTTTTTGTGGGATCTAACTACGTATCGCTCGATAGTTCTTCGGTTATCCATTTAAAAAAGATCACCGCTAACCCGTTCCTCAAGTATACCCTCAACCCGTTTAAGATCTACGAGATGAAGATCCACACCGGCTGGCTAAACGCGCAGGATGTTTTTGATTCGTTCCCTACCGGGATGTTCGAATCGCTGGAAGGGATGCAGGTTGCCGGGAAGCTGAATTACAATCTCAACTTTTTTATGAACTCCGCCCATGTAGACGATCTGCGGTTTGATTCGCGGTTGGATAACCAGGGCTTCCGCATTGTTAAATTTGGTAAAACCGATTTCAACAAGCTGAACAAAACGTTTGTATATACGCCATACGAGAACGGCAAACCAATGTCGCCGCATACCATCGGCCCCGAAAACCCTAAGTTTACACGTCTCGAAGATATCTCGCCGGATCTGCGCAACGCGGTAATGACGGCCGAAGACCCATCCTTTTACCGCAACAAGGGTTTTGTGGATGAATCTATCCGTAAATCGTTGGCTACCGATTTTAAAACCAAAAAATTCACCCGCGGCGGCAGCACCATATCCATGCAACTGATCAAGAACGCTTTTTTGGTGCGCAGTAAAACATTGTCACGTAAAATTGAAGAGATACTGATCGTGTGGACCATTGAGAACACCCGCCTGATGAGTAAGAACCGTATGCTGGAGGTGTATTTTAACATTATAGAGTGGGGCCGTAATATTTACGGTATCGGCGAAGCCTCGCATTACTATTTTGGCAAATCGCCGTCAGAACTTACGCTTGGCGAAAGTATTTTCCTGGCCAGTATAGTGCCCCGCCCCAAAGCCGGCCTATACTCGTTCCAGCCCGACGGATCACTGCGCCCCGGGCTGCACGGCTACTTTAACCTTATTGGGCGGCTGATGGCAGGCAAGGGCCTTACACAACGGGATACCAACGCTTATGGTTTTTACAGTGTAAGACTGAGAGAAGGCCTGCGCAGCCAAATAGCACCGATAGACACTGCCGTTGTTGATAGCCTGATGAAGCAGGGAGGCGAAAATACCGGCGTAGGTGTGGAAGCCCCGGTATATGAAGAACCCAAGCGCCCAAACTTTTTCCAACGCCTTTTGGGTAAAAAAGATACCAGCCAGGCGGCAAAGTCAGAGGAGAAGATAAAAGAAACCAATGAGATGATTAAAGCCCGCATCAAACAAGAAATTGAAACGATGAAAACGGATTATAAATCGAAAATGGACAATGTGGATACCGCCGGACGTACCAAAAAAGAGGTGAAGGAAGAAAAGAAGCGGTTGAAGCAGGAGATGAAGGATAAAGAAAAAGATATGAAAAGCAGGTTGCCGTAGGATGCTATTTGTCACATAAAAATACAATTATCTACTGCTTTGGTAGCCTTTACGAAAGCATGACTTTAATATTTGTTCAAACATATATGTTTGAACAAATATTAAAAATAGCATCTCATGTCAATAGTAGATAAATTAAAATGGCGCTACGCCACCAAAAAATTCGATACTAATAAAAAGCTTTCGCCACCACAATTAGATCAGTTGCTGGAGGCCATCCAACTATCCCCATCCTCTATCGGGTTACAGCATTACAAAGTGCTGGTGATAGAAAATCCCGAGGTACGTGCCAAACTGCGCGAAGCCGCTTATGGCCAGCCGCAGATCACCGACGCATCGCAATTGATCATATTTGCCGCCGAAGCCAATATGGACGAAGCATACGGCAAAAACTTTATCAGCCTTGTGGCCGACATCCGTGGTGTAGAGCGCGAAAGCCTTGCGGGTTTAGAGGGTATGGTGCTTGGCACCATCAACAGCCGCACACCAGAGCAACTTTTACTATGGGCTCAAAAACAAGCTTACATTGCCCTGGGTGTTTTGGTTGCCTCAGCAGCCGACCTGGGTATTGACGCCACACCGATGGAGGGTTTTGATCCCGCAAAATTTGATGAGATCCTGGGCCTGAAAGAAAAAGGATTGACGGCAACCGTTATCGCGGCTGTAGGTTTCCGCGCCGATGATGATCAGTATAGTAAACTTGTAAAAGTACGCCGTCCGAAAACAGAGTTGTTCATCCACATTTAATTTCCCCACGGATTTTAGACGATCATACCAACCTTTTTGTAAGGCATTTTTCCCGGGGATAAAAAGGCGCGAAAAACGCGTGTTTTTATCCCTTTTTCGTGCTTTTTTTCGCAGAAAAGCGGAAATTTTTGAACAAGGCTTTTATTCCCCTGAAAAGATGGAAAGACACCCTGTTTTTTACTATCGTAAAAATAATTTTCACAAAATTTAATTAGCGGCATGGGCTTTGCATAACCATCTGAAATACAAAGCCATGAACAAGAAAATATTAATAGTAGACGACAATGAACTGATCACCGAGGTGATGAGCTACATATTGACCAATAATGGCTATGATGTAACCACGCTGAACACCGGCGACGGTGTGGTAGCCCAAATAAAACAATCCCATCCCGACCTGGTGATTATGGATATATCCTTGCCTGGTGTAGATGGCAGAGATATCTGCCGCATCATCAAACATAATAAAGCCACTGAAAATCTGCCGGTTATCATTTGCTCCGGCAATGATGATATCGAATCGGCCTTAAAGCAGGATGGCGCGCCAAACGATGTGTTGGCTAAGCCATTCGATATGACCGTGTTACTCAACAAAGTAGAATACCAGTTGGCAGCGTAATTACGCATTGCGTCGTTATAAAAAAAGAGCCCCGGTTTTGCCGGGGCTCTTTTTTTGCAGTTAATTAAATTAAAACGCTGCCTTCAGGGTGATATACTTATTAATATCATCAGATTTAAAACCCTTCTCTTTCATTTGGCTAACGTACTCGGGGGTTACACCCATAGCTTTCAATGAACTGGCCTGATCCAGCGACACATTGTATCCAATCGCCTTAAAGCCTTTTAAAAATTCCGGCGTAATGCCCAGTGCTTTTAGTCCGGTTGCGTTATCTAAGCTGATATCACTGTAGCCTGCATTTTTAAAGCCGTTTAAAAATTCGGGGGTAATGCCTAATGCTTTTAAAGATGAAGCCTGGTCAACAGACAATTGTTTATAACCCGCGGCTTTAAAGCTGCTCATAAATTCGGGGGTGATACCCAATGCTTTAAGCGATACCAGGTTATCGGCCGAGATCTGGTTGTAGCCTGCTGCTTTAAACCCGTGAATAAAAGCTGCATCTACCCCAACAGCTTTCATACTGGTTAACTTGCCTGCGGAGATGTTAGTATACCCTTCCTTTTTTAATGAATTGATATAGTTATCATCTACATTGAGTGCCTTAAAGGCTACCATATCATCATCAGATACGTCCTTTTTAACAACGCCCGGTTTGCCGTTGGCTGCTTTGAACTTACTGATGTATTTACCATCAATACCCTGGGCTTTAAAACTGATGAGTTTATCCCAACTTACTTTAGGGTAGCCCGCTTTATGGATCTCGCTGATGAACGCGCCAGTAATACCCAAAGCTTTACCGGAAATCAACTCCTGTAACTTAATATTAGGGTAGCCATTTTGCTTCATCGATTTAATGTACGACTCATCAACCCCAAGCGCTGCGCAAGCAATAACATCATCTTTTGATGGGGTTTTGTATCCGTTATTTTTCAGCATAGCTATAAAGCTCTTTTTAACGTTGAGAAAGAAAAACGCCATCTCGTCGTCGCTGCTGATGCCGGTTACGCCTTCGCCGCGTAAATAGCTGTTGAACGCTGCATCTGGCGTAAACTTATATTTTCCAGAGCCTTTTGTCCCGTCAAACCTGCCGGTGAATTGCATGGTGCCTGCTTCTCTTGTCAGTTTAAACGCACCTTCCTGCCCCATTGGCAACGCGGTAAATTCGCTTACCAGAAAATTAGAATTGCTCATGTTATTTTTGTCCTCATCGCCTTCGTATAGCTTAAGGTCAAGTTTTTTGCCATTTATGGTGCCTTTCCAGTTGCCTTCGTTACGGGTAGGGTCTGTTGTGTTCGATTTAACTACGGTGCTAACTGTCTTTGCTACACTGGAGGCGGCCGGCTCGTTTAGGGCACATACCAAAAATGCCATCAGGGGCACCAGGAAAAGATATTTCCAGGCGGTATGTATGTTTGATTTTTTTGCGTTCATCATAACTATTCGTTTTTTTAAGAGTGATTGATTATAGTTGGTTGTAATTCTCAGGGATAAATTAGGTACGGATACCTTTAATAAATTCATCTGGTAGTCGGCACGTTCAACCGTGGCGTCGTGCAGCACTTCGTTATCAGCCAGGTATTCTAAGTTGCTTTCAACTTCTTTGCGGTATAACCAGGCAAAGGGGTTAAACCATTGGAACGCCAGCATCAGTTCCGCTATCAGCAGATCGAGGCTGTGGCCCTGCCTAATGTGGATCTTCTCGTGCAGCAAGATCTGGTTAAATGTATCCGGCTCGTATTTGGTTGGGTTAATGAAAATGTTGTTACCGAAACTGCATGGCGCTTTATCATCATCCAGTTCCACAATACGGAACTGCCCATCAATAATAACCGGTTTGCGGTAGGCCTGGAAAAGCAGCACACTTATCTGTAGCAGCAAATTCGCGCCGAAAGCCACTACGCCAAACCAATACACGTAAAACGCCCATTTTATAATACGTGTTAAAAGCGGTAACTGTGGCTCCGCAGCCTGCGTGATCTTAGCAACCGGTTCGGCCTGTTGTTTCGGACTATAACTTTCTGCCGGGGTTACCTGTGGTAGGTGAATGGCCACAACGGGGATGCTTTCTGCGGCAACCGGTTGGGGGCTTTCCCTTAACGCCCATTGCTGCGGTACGTGTATCAGTGGCAACACAAAGGCCATAGCAAGGCAGCCCAGCAGGATAACGCGGTTAAGCCGGTAATAGGTTTCCTTTTGCAGCAGCAGCTTGTAAAACAACAGGCAAATAGCCAGCAGAAGGGCCACGTGTAATACGTATGGTATCATTTCTTGTTGGATTTAATCAGGGTTAATATTTCGTCCAGTTCAGTCTCAGAAATTTTTTCTTCTTTGGCAAAGAAGGCCAGCATGCTGGGGTACGAGTTATTGAAGTATTGGCTCACAATATCTTTCATGGCGTGCTTTTGGTATTCTTCTCGCGTGATCTTTGGATAGTAATTGTAAATGTTGCCAACTGTTTCGTGGTCTAAAAAGCCCTTCTCCTCCAGTATCTTTACCATGGTGGCCACCGAGTTATAGTGAGGCTTCGGGTCGGGCAGTTCGGGAATAATTTCTTTGATGTATGCTTTTCCGAGGCTCCAGAAAGCCTGCATTATTTGTTCTTCGCGCTTAGCCAGTTTTTGCATAATTCTATAATTATAACGCAAGCTACTACTAATGAATTAGTATTGCAACTAATAGATTAGTATTTGTCAACAAAACCTGTAAATCACTGATTATTAATGATATAATTTACAGCAGCCGCTCAATGGCTTTTCGCTGTTGTAGATAGACGCTTAAGGAGTACAAGTGTGACATTTGCGAGGACCTTTTGAAAAAGCACCCTGCGGGGACTAAAGGGCGGCGGTGGCGCCGCCTTAGGGATGGTTAAACGGTGGAAGTGAATAATCTGTTCAAGAAACAGGTGTACCAAAAAAGTGTTTCACCTTGTTGTGAGCCGAATTTCTTTTTTTGCTTAATGCCCTGATAATAAGAAACATATAAGAATCACTCAACGTACAGGGATGTTCCAAAGCGCTTCGCTAAAACTGTAAAGCGCTGATAAACCAGTGTTGTTTTTAAAACAAGTGTTCCACTTTCAAAAATGGAACACTTATTCGCGCTATTATCCTATGGCTGGAAAATACTCCGGGCTTTCTTAATGGTTTTCTCTAAGTCTATGCCCTCGCCTAAAACACCTTTAAACAGGTCGCCTTCTTTTTTAAGGCGGGCTATGGAGTTGTGAATAGTGAAATGCTTCATGGTGAGGCCGGGTTTTACCTCGTCCCAATGCAGCGGCATAGATATCGTTGCGCCGGGTTTCGGTCTCAGCGAATACGGACCGGCAATGGTTGCACCGGGGCGGTTTTGCAGAAAATCGAGGTACATTTTGCCGTGGCGGTTTTTTATCATCCGCTCCAGCGAGGTATAATCCGGAATTTGCTTGTGTACGATGTTTACGATTAGCCTTGCAAACATCTGCGATTGGTCGTAATCGTATTTCGCTTCCAGGGGGATATAGATATGCATCCCGGTAGAGCCGGATGTTTTACAATACGATGGTACGTCGATAGCATCCAGCACGTTTTTCACTTCAAGGGCCGCTTCAATTACCTGGTCGAAAGTATTTTTATCTGGGTCCAGGTCGATAACGCAGTAGTCCGGGTTATCCGGCGATTGTACGCGACTGAACCATGGGTTCATTTCTATACATCCCAACGACGCCATCCAAAGCAGGGTAGCTTCATCATGGCCCACCAAATAATCCTTATCCTCGCCATCGCTGGTGGTATAGGGGAAGGTCTTTACCCAATCGGGCGATTTGCCTCTTACATCCTTCTGGTAAAAGCTTGGCCCATGGATCCCGCCCGGGAAACGGTTAAGTGACTGCGGACGATCCTTTAAATAAGGCAGAATATATTCGGCTACCTGGTAGTAGTAGTTGAACATATCCCTTTTGGTGATGCCGTCTTCGGGCCAGTAAACTTTGCTCAGGTTGGTGAATTTCAGGTCGTGCCCGCAGATTTTTTTCACCTGGGTTTCTTCCTTGGGGTTGAGCAGCGTGCGTTTGGTGCTTTCCTTTGGCGCCTTTACCAGATCGTGCTTTTCGGCTTTCGTTTCTTTTTGGGGGTTTACATCTTCTTCAATTACCTCGTCGGTGTGCACCTCGGTTTCCCTTACCACATCCTTCGCCTTTTTATCATCGCGCATTCCCTGGAATGAGGGGTGCCGGAAAACGCCATCGCTGGTTACCTCGGCAAAACTCACTTCGCAAACCAACTCTGGTTTTAGCCAGGTGGCTTTTGCCTTCGGCGGATTTGGGCGAAACCGCGAAGGCTTGTTTACATCGGGTTCGCTCTCAAATGGTGTTTTCTCTATAATTAATGGCTTAAATTGCGCCATCATTTCCTTTTGCAGCTTATCCGAAAAGCCGGTACCCACCTTGCCTACATATTGAAAACGACCATTCTCATATACCCCCAGTAACAAGGAACTGAATTGCTTTGCTGTTCCGTCGTTTTTGGTGAAGCCGCCAATAACAACTTCTTGCCGTTTATTTATTTTAACCTTTAGCCAATCTTTAGACCTATTATCTGCCAGGTAAGGGCTATTTGCTTTTTTGGCCATGATGCCTTCCAGTCCTGCTTTTTCAGCTGCTGCAAAAAACTCCAGTCCATTAGCGGTGAATACCTGGCTCAGGCGGATGCGGTCATCATCCGTTGGCAACACTTCTTTTAATATGGCCTGGCGTTGGGTAAGCGGCAGGTCAATCAGATTTTTGCCCTCATACCAAAGCAGGTCGAACACGTAGAGCATCAATTCGCCGTCGGCTTCGCTACGCCAGTTTTGCAGCGCACCAAAATTTGACACGCCTTTATCGTTAGATACCAAGATCTCGCCATCTATTACGGCATTTATCTTCCAGCTTTCCAGCAGTTGGGTAATGGGGTAGTATTTTTCGTTGAATGATTTGTTGTTTCGCGAGAGCAGTTGCACCTCACCTTTGTTGATGAACGCAAGCGCGCGGTAACCATCCCATTTTATTTCGTAAACCCAGTCCGGGTCGTCGAAGGGTTTATCCACCAGGGTTGCCAGCATAGGCTTCATTCCGGTGGGGATTTTTGCTTTGGGTGCTTTTTTGAGGGTGGCCTCTATGTCTATCGTTTCAGTCGGCGTGGATTCCCCTACGTCATCTTCAAGTTTTTCGGCCTGGAGTTTTTTTTTACTCTCTTTTTCAGGTTCTTCGTCTACATCTTCCTCATGTCCGTGCTGCCAAACCTTTTCGCCGGTTTTCTCCATACTTTCGATGGTCTTGCCTGAAAGAACGGATTTGTCCTTTTTTGTAATATCCTTATCCGAAGCAAAATCATCTTTATGCTTGATCAGCAGCCAGCCGTTCTCGCCCATGCCATGGGTTTTCACCAGGGCATACTCGCCTTCCAGCTTCTCGCCGTGTAGTTTTATTTTTAAAGAGCCCTCGTTAAGCTGTTTCAGCAGATGTTTTTCCTGGGCTTTTTTACCTTCTATTTCCTCAATAGGTTCGTATGTGCCTTCGTCCCACACAATAACGGTCCCGCCACCATACTCCCCCTTGGGAATGAGGCCCTCAAACAAGCGGTAATCGTACGGGTGGTCTTCCACCATCATAGCCAGTCGCTTGGTTTTTGGGTCGGTTGAGGGACCTTTTGGTACGGCCCAGCTTTTTAGCACACCCTCCATCTCCAGCCTGAAATCATAGTGCAAGCGCGTGGCGTCATGCTTTTGGATCACAAACCGCAGTTGATCCTTATCCTTGCTTTTACCGGCTTTGGGTTCTGCCGTTTTGGTAAAATCCCGCTTCTCTGCATATTTCTCCAGGCTCATGGTATTCCTGTTTATTTGTTAAGATACGCTTTAACTTTTTCTGCCGATGTGCCGGCTTCTTTTACAGCATTGCGCAACTCATCACGACTTACGCACAGCGCTTCGCTCCAATATTGCAGTTCGTAATCCTCGTTTACATTTATCCTGTCCCTATCGGGAGCGCCTACATTTTGTTTGTTATCCACAACCTTAGTTTTTGTTTATGAATAATTAACAGCCTTATTCTTATATGGTTTGAAAGAAATTTACTTATTAGGAAACGGCCGGCTATGCTCCGGCATCTTCAATTACCGATAGGATATTGCCTGCAGGATCTGTAAACCAGGCAATGCTTGGGCCACGTTCGCCCCCATCGCCGCGGGAAATGTTGTTTTCGTCGGTTTTTAAATATTCGGAATCGTAGCTTTCAAAGGGCACCCCTTTTTCTTTTAGCCCCGCTACGGCCTTATCTATATTCTTCACGAGGAAATTATGTACGGTGAACGTGGCTGGCGCATGGTTGGGTTTGGGATAGATAATAAAATGTCCGCTCCCGGTTTTCACTGTAAGGATGTTGCCCATCTTTTCGTTCATTTCTACCGACAAACCTAAAGCTTCCCTGTAAAACTGTTCTGCTTTCTCAATGTCGTTCACCGAGAAACTACCAAATGTTTTTGAATCTTTTAACATGATAATTTTGTTTGTTATTGCTTATGGTTTTTGATCAAACAGCGCTTTGCCGTTTTCCATATTTATTGGTTCGGAAATATGCTCGTGGACGATGAGCCATTTGCCGCCCACGTTTTTGTAGCAGGATGTAACGCGGTACCACATGTCCAGGTCCTCGCCCGCCACGCTTGTGCCCCAGGTACGCGTCAGGCAATGACTGTAGGCTATTTCCTTAGTTGCTTCCACCTCCACATGAGTAACTTCCTGGTTAATGTGCCCGTTGTAACCCGAGAACCATTTTCGCAGCCGCTCTTTCAGTCCGCCATTATTTTGCAGCGGCGGGCCAAGGTCAAATGTTATCACGTTGCCTGCATACCTGTTTAAAACGGCATGCTCGTCGCGGTTATAAATGGCTGCTATCTTATCATCTATCAATTCCCTTATTTCCGTTTCGGCAGTAAGCGCGGCTGTTGCTTTGTCCATAAAAATTTAGTTTAATGTTAACGGCGTTTATAGGTTATAGCCCTGCAAAAGTGCTGCCAATAAATTGATTTATAACATCTTATTACGCCAACAAGCGGGGGCAAATACGACACCTTTTGCGTGCGCCACAATTATCTGCTATATTTACAATGGTGATCAAGAAAGTATCCATATCATTGTTGTTAAAAAGCAGGCTGAAAAGCGTGCTGTTTGTTGCGGCCTTCCTGGTAAGTTTTTTTGCCGTGTCGGGATCTGTCAGCACAACCAACGCTACGCTAAATGCACAACAAACCGCGCAGACTTTTTCAAAATGGGCTGTTATCAAGAAGAGCGCGGACTATCAGCGCTTTTTAACATCGCTTTACAAAAACAACCATCGGGACATTCCCTGGTTACAAGACCTTACTGCAACGGGCCGTTGTTTCGATGCTGGCGTCAAAAGATGCCTGAAAACCCAACGTGCCTGTTTCGGGCTTATTAAAACTAATATTGCCTTCCCGGTTACCCATCAATATTACACTGCCGATAGTTTTTTCGCTGTCAATTCCGGAGTAGCACTATACTCCTGACCTTCCATTGATTAGTTTAATTTCTTAAGAGATGGCTACGCCTTATCCGTAAACTATCTGCATTTTCTCTTCAGCATGAAAAAATTAAGGAAAATAATGCGGCTTTGCGGGCTTGTGTTGTTTTTACTATTGGCTGTTGGGGGAGTATCCCTTACAGGCGCAGCCCCAACAAGGCCACAAAATCGCGATAGCTTTTTAACAGAACAAATAGAAGACGAGCGGGAGGAAGCCGATGAGCCGCTAAACGAAAATTTCTACCAATAAAAAAGCCGGTCGGTATTAATACCGACCGGCCTCTTGTTAGTTATACTGAGCTTAGTTGATTTCGAAAATGGTCGCTGTTATCTTTTGGTCCGGGTTGCCGGAGGTTGTAGATTTAAGTAATACCTCGGGGATGGTTACCTTAACCTTGCCACCGGTAATGGTGATATCTACATCAGTATCTACGCCAATATAGCCATACGCTTTACCGTTGCCTCCCGCCGATAATTGAAACTGTTTGTCGGTGGGTGTGCTGCCCAAGCCTATCAAGGTGTATTTACCACTTGCGGTTGGCGATGTTTTAAAAGAAAGGTTTAACGTATTTACAGCCGGGTCGGCACCAACGGGAATCTTATCTGCAAAGATAATAAGGGTTGATGGCGTCCCGCCACTTGTTAGCCCTTTGTTGGTGAAAGTAACTGTGTGCTTGGTGCCACCAAGTGTCCAGGTGTTGTCGCCGGTTGGGGTTGGGTCGCTGCTGCTTTTTGAGCAGGAGGCAGTAAGTATGATAACCGTCGTGCTCATCAGGAAGAATAATTTTTTCATGGTTTTTGGTTTAAGGGTTGCTTGTTCTACAATACAAAAAACCGCGTTTTGCACTACGCCTTCAATAACGCATATGTAGTATTTTACGGGCAAAATGTTCTTTAATTATTAAATATTGCGTTTATAGATCTATATTTAACACATTGATTATTAAAAAGAACCAAAACAATGAGCAGCCATTATTTAACCTTTTAAGGATTATAACCTTTGGCGCATGCTGTTTTTTGTTGCCCCGGCCTCTTGGCCAAAAAGATAATCTGTTAAACGCTTTTTTACGCCGATTCGGTAGGGTTGAACAGTCTGATTATCGAAGGGAGAAAACATGGAAGACGAATTTGGCGGCATTGGCCTAAAAAACATAGGCAGCCGCATGGAATACCTGAAAGGCACGGTTGATTATCTTTCGGCAAGGAATAAGGGGACAACCGTAAAGGTTTGGGTGCCGGTGATGTAATAAAAAGGCCTTCGGTTAAAACTAAGCCGGCACCCTTTTTTCAACCGATAGCTTATGCGCCGGTATAGTGAACGAAAATTCTGTGCCTACACCGGGCTCGCTGGTTAACCATATTTTGCCGTTACATTTTTCTACCAAATCCTTACAAAATAGTAAACCCATGCCGGTACCCAACTCATTATTGGTGCCGGTTTTGCTATCTACCTTGCTTTTAAACAGCTTTTCGGCCTGATCTGCGGGCATCCCCATGCCGGTATCTTTTATGCGCACCAAAACGGTATCGTCATCCTGCACATCCGAGAATACTTCAATAGAATCGCCCTTGCCGGTAAATTTAATGGCGTTGGTAATAAGATTGCGGAGAACGATGCGGATGGAATTTGGATCGGCAGATGCCGACAGGCCTTTTGCAACATGGTCTATCAGCTTCACGCCTTTTTGTTCGGCGGCATCCTGGTAGTTTTCAACCTCGTACCGCACAACATCCTTTAACGAAAACGTGGTTACCGAACTTACAAAGCTCTCCATCTGGCTGTTGATCCAAAAGAGCAGCGTATCCAGGAAATCTGATGTGTACTCCAGTTTTTTCAATACGCCAGGGATCATATCCAGCATTTCCTCATGGGTAATGGTATCATCCTGCAACAGGTCGAACATTCCGCGCAACGTACTTAACGGCGCGCGAAGATCATGCGCTAAGATGGAGATGAGCCTGTCCTTTAGTTTATTCAGGTCGTTTAGTTTATAGGTTTGCTCGTCAAGGCTTGCCTTTTGCTGCAGCACTTCAAAATTCTTTTCTTCCAGCTTTGCGTTTATCTGTTGCTGCTTGCGCCGCTGCATGTAATAATTTACCAGTATGATCACCATCGCAAGGATGATAATCCCAAAAATGATATTGATAGAGCGCTGGCTGGCGATTTTTTGCCGGTATAGCAGGGTTTCTTCGCGTTGCTGTTCCTGCAACTGATGTTCTTTAGTCGCAAAATCGAGGTCGTAATTATAAGAGGTTAGTTTCTGTATGCTCTCGTTATCCTTCAGTTTGGATTTCATATCCATATACTGATTGAGGTAAGCGTAGGCGTCCTCAAATTTACCCAGGCCGGCCAGCGTTTTGCTCAGCTGTAACGATGCATTGGCCCTAACCGATAAATTACCTAACTGAACAGCCAGCGCCTGCCCCGACAAAGCGTGTTGGTATGCTTTACTGTATTCTTTTTGCAAATTATACGCCGTAGACAAGCCGATAAGGGCGTATGCTTGGTTATAAACGTATTTATATTTTTTAGATAATTGTATAGCGGTATCCAGGTAGTTAATGGCAAGCGGCCCCTTCCCTTGGTAAGCGTAGCAAAGGCCCAGGTCGGTATAAAGAGAGCATAGCCCATCAATATCCTCCTGGCTTTTGGCAACCTTTAGCGAGCTGGACAAGTAACCAATTGCCTTACCGTATTCTTTTTGCGCCAAAAGCACTTCACCAATGTTTTCGTTTACGGTAGCTATGGCCTGGTAGTTTTTTGTCCCCTGAAAAAGGTTTAGCGCTTTCTGATAATGCTCGAGCGCCTTGGGGTAAACCTCCATGTTTTGCAGCACCAGGCCGATATCGTTATACAATTCGGCCGACGGGCCGCTGTAATGGTTTTTAACCGCTATAAACAACCCTTTATAATAAAAATCGAGCGCTTTGGATAGCTCTCCCTGACTATAGTAAACAACTCCTATATTTTTATAGTTATCGGCGAGTGCCTTTTCATCCTTAATACGCAGGTTGATGCGTAACCCCAGATTTAAGTAAACCAGTGCTTGCTTATAATCGGCAAGCAGGGTGTACATTCGCCCAAGCGACACATAGCACATGCTAAGCCCTTTGTCGTTTTTCAGTCGCTTAAATATCCCGATAGCTTCATCAAAGTTTTGCTGCGCTTTTTCAGACCGACCCTTAAAATAGTTCACGTGGCCGGTTTGCAGCAGGCCATTGGCTATACCTTCGTCGTACTTTATTTTGCGTGCCAGTTCAATCCCTTTTTGGCCATAGTAATAGGCGCTGTCCGGGTTCGATTGGAAATAATCTGCCGCAAGTTTATTCATCCGGTTTATGGTAACCGTATCCGTTGCCGCCTGGCCATCTAAAGAAATACCTATTAAATTTTTTATGCTATCCACATGAGGATTGCGCACCCCAGCAAAAAGCGAAGTACTGGTAAGCGAGCATATAAAGGCAACACCAAGCTTTACCTGGCGTATATGTTTGAGGGGCATGTATTTAATTTAACTCCGATTGCTTGTTTTTATACGAAAAATACAGCTGAAAAAGTTTCCGATAAGGTAAATAAAAAAATGCAATATTAAGCCATTCGGTCAAAAATTGCTAAAAACCCTATCTATTAGCCATGTTCCAGAGCGTTGTAAAGGCCAGCTGCGTTTGTTTGGTAAGCAAAGCATAGTTTATTTTATCGGGGGTATCGGTTGGTTTGTGATAATCGGAACAAAACCCGCAATCTATCCTTATAAAGGGTACGCCCTTTAAATAAAACGGGTACTGGTCCGAACCTGTTAGCCTTCTCATCATATATTTGGGATTCTCATAATAAGTATCCAGGGTAAGCTTGGTGGAGGCATCATTGGCTGTGTAAAGCGCTTCGCGCAGGCCCCGGTTTAGTGTGTCTTTTACCAATATGTATGCATAGTTGGCGCTATCCGGCATATTATGATTTAAGTGGATGGTATCCGGGCGGCCAAACATATCAATATTTAAAACCCCATAGGTTTTTTTCATACTGTATAGAGG
Organism: Mucilaginibacter gilvus; assembly: GCF_004054195.1. Taxonomy (GTDB): domain Bacteria; phylum Bacteroidota; class Bacteroidia; order Sphingobacteriales; family Sphingobacteriaceae; genus Mucilaginibacter; species Mucilaginibacter gilvus. The sequence continues at coordinate 58,191 of NZ_SBIW01000004.1, forward strand.
ATGGTCTACGTACCATGCCGATCCTAACAATCCCCGCTCTTCGCCCGTGAACGACGCAAAAACAATGGTGCGCCTGGGTTTCAGTCCCTGTTCAACGGCGCGGGTCATCATTGCCGCAACCTCCATTATAGCTACGGTTCCGCTTGCATTATCCACCGCACCGTAATAAACTTCTTTTCCGTTTACCCCGTCGTGGTCGTGATGGGCGGATATCACAACCGAAGCCAGCGAAGTATCGCTGCCTTGTATAACACCTATTACGTTGGGCGCATGGGTTTCTTTAAATTGTATTTGCGCTCGCACCGTTAGCCGGGTTTGTATGTCGAAGTATGGTTTATCTCCGGTGTTCAGCACATTGGCGTCTTCATCAACAATCAAATTATCGGCAGCCAGCATTTCGCGCAAGCGCTGTGGCGTTAAATTAACTTCGGGCAGGGGCTGCACTTGTGGCGGATTACCATCGTATGGCTGTACATATTGCGGTAAAAAACGGCGGGCCTTTTGCCTGTCAATTATTTTATTGAAGAAAGGGCCACTCCAGGCAACCATCAACGCCCCGCGCCTTTTCAATACCATCTCCATGCTGTCTAATCCTTTTGCGATAAAAGCGCGGGCAAGTGTCGTATTAAAAAAAATCGCCTTTTCTCTAACCTCCATCTTCGGCAGATCGCGGTAAAACGCCTCAATGCTGTTATGCATTACATACAAAACCGGCACGTTTTTCAGATCGGTTGGTTCGGTAAGGAACATCTGCCAGCCGTCCAGGTAATCATATCTTTTGTTATTGATAGTAAGGGCGGCCCTGTTTATTTTTTGTACAGCCGTTATGGATTGAAAGTAGGACAGCCCTTTGTTATATGGCGCCTGTACGCCATTTTGCTTATACCATTCAGCTATATATTTTGCCGTGAGTGTATCCCCGCGGCTGCCCATTAACCGGCCCTGCAGCTTGCTACTTGCCAGGTAATACAGATTTTTTTTGAGGTTGACTGTTGAACAGCTGCTGGTAATATTTTCTATAGATTTTTGCTGGGCCATACAGGCCGTGCCGCAAAGCAAGAGTAACGTTAATAAGCGCATTTACAAAATGGTGGGCAGTGTTTTAATAATGAGATAGTTGTGCTGCTAATTTATTAAAAGATTTTTAAAATCCTAACCCCCCCGCAAAATCGCGAACCTCACGGTACGTCCTTTTACTAATCACCATTTACCGGCAATAGCGTCGCGGCTTTTTGTTAGGAGCCTAAGTTAGTTTGGGCCGGGGTAAAACTTTATGCCGTTTTGTTAGTTAAGCTTTATTGTTAACTAATTTGATATCAAAAACATACATTATGAAACTTTACGTAATTATCCCCGCGTTGCTAATTGTGGCAGCAATGACACAAAGTTGTGTCAGCTCTAAAAAATATAAAGAACTGCAAACCAATTATAGTTTATTGGATAGCAATAACCGCGACCTTAAAACCAAATACCTAACCAGCGAACAAAACCTTGCGGTACGCACAGGCCGTGTAGTAAGCTTGGAAGAACAGCTGGCATCTGAAAGGACAAACGCCAAACAATTGCAGGCCGCGTTGGATAAATGTTTAACATCCGGTAGCCAAGGTAATGTTAACATCTCTAAACTGGTTGATGAGATCAATAGCTCTAACCGTTACATACAACAGTTAGTAAATGCCAAAAACAAAAGCGACTCGCTCAATATGGTTCTTACCAACAACCTCACCCGTTCGCTTAGCCAAACAGAGGCGCAGGGTGTTGATGTACAAGTGTTGAAAGGTGTGGTTTATATTTCCTTATCAGATAACATGCTTTACAAATCGGGCAGTTACGAAGTATCCGACCAAGCCGGCGCTACGCTGAGCAAAATTGCCAAGATTATTAAAGATTACAGCACTTACGACGTGTTGATAGAAGGTAACACCGATAACGTGCCTATTACGCAGAAAAACATCCGCAACAACTGGGATTTGAGTGCATTGCGTGCATCATCGGTAGTAATGGCACTGCAAACCACTTACCAGGTAGACCCGAAACGTTTGACCGCAGGCGGCCGTGGCGAGTATAACCCCATTGCCGATAACGCTTCAGAGGCCGGCAAGGTTAAAAACAGGCGCACACAAATTATCATTACACCAAAACTCGATCAGTTTATGGAGCTGATAAATAAAGCGCCGGAAAAACAGAAGTAATAGATAAATAATTGTTAAACGAAAGGCGAACCCGGATGGGTTCGCCTTTTTTTAATATGTACCCATCCAAGCGCTCCTTAATTATTCCTCTTGGGGGGCTATTGCCAATTCCGCTTTCTGCCAATATTACCTATTTAATAGTCCGTAAACAGCTTTATAAATAACATTCCCATTTGTTATATTCGGAACGTTATAAAGTTGTGTGCAAATTGAATACGCCCAATGGCTTATTTGGGTATTTGAATAGAAAATATGTATCTAAATAAAAAAGTTGTTGTTGTTTTACCCTCGTACAACGCCTCGGCAACATTAAAACAAACCTACAGTGAAATTCCTTTCGACCTGGTGGACGACGTTGTGCTGGTTGATGATAAAAGCTATGATAACACTGTTGAGATAGCAAGAAGCCTTGGAATAAACCATATTGTTGTTCATGATGTAAACCGGGGTTATGGCGGAAATCAGAAGTCTTGCTATGATAAAGCCCTGGCTTTGAATGCCGATATTATAGTAATGCTGCATCCCGACTATCAATACTCGCCAAAATTAGTTAGGGCTATGGTATCTGTTATTGGAGAAGGGCTGTACGAGGTGATGTTTGGTTCCCGTATCCTTGGGAAAGGGGCGCTTAAAGGCGGCATGCCGATGTATAAATATTTAGCAAACCGGGTGCTAACCCTTGCTCAGAATATTTTGATGAATCAAAAACTTTCTGAGTATCACACGGGCTACCGGGCTTACTCTTCCGCGGTTTTAAAAGCAATCCCCTATCACAAAAATTCCGACGATTTTGTTTTCGACAACCAGGTAGTTGCACAGATTTTTTACGCCCAATTTGAAATAGGGGAAATTACTTGTCCTACAAAATACTTTGAAGGAGCTTCTTCTATCAGTTTTTCGCGAAGCGTATCCTATGGTTTGGGTGTATTGGGGGTTTCATTCAGGTATTTCCTAACTAAAATAAAGCTGTATAAATGGAATCTGTTAACGTTTTAAAATGACTCATATTAAACCTAAAGCGGTTTTAATTACTATTGCTGTTATATGCATTGTTTCCATAGCGGCGATCATTATTACCCAAAGCCGGGGCATGTTATATGATGAGGCCTACTTTATACCCAATATTCATCTTATAACGCACACGGGGCTAACAACAGATTTTCTCTTAAAACTCACCGGCTCGCCGGGGCCAACCTATGCCGTAATACATGGCATGCTTACCGGGATTACCCACTTTAGTATCCTGGGCATCAGGCTCACAAACTTCGGGTTGTTTTTGCTGCTTCTTTGTTTTATATATTTAAATGCTAAGCTATTAAATGCCGAATCTCCGGTTATCGTTTCTGTCAATTTTGTTTTTGTGCCTATTGTTTGGGTGGTGTGTGGCCTGGCATTAACAGAGACCCCCACTATGCTTTGCGCAATGGTGAGTTTATACTTTATGCTGCTCTGCCTTAAAGGGACCTTACCCTTGCTACCGAGGATAGCGTTGGCTATTTTGGCCGGAGTATTTTTGTCTTTCGCTATACTTGGCCGTTCCTTTTTCCTGATAGTTGTATTGGCTTTTTTGGCGTGCATAATTGTAAACTATCTTATAACCAAGTTTGATAGCCACAACATTACCCCCTCTAAAAAGCCCACGATAGTTATTAATAAAACATATACTCCTTTGCTGTTAAGCCTTTTCTTTATCTTCTCAATACTGTTACCTATTCGTGTTTTTATGATCTGGAGAGCTTTGGCTCCCCCTACAGAAACAGCGATAGTTGGTGCCAATAACCTATCGCTTGTGCCATGGTATGGTATGCTTTCTTTTTGCTACTGTGGCTTTGTAACCATTATACTGGCTCCTAAATGGTTTGTAATAGATAAAAAAACCATCGTTGCTACATTTGTTGTTAGTCTGGTCTTTCTGGTCTTTAATATTTATAACGGTTATTTTGAGTTCGCGCCATTTTTAAGTGCCGCGGGCAGGTTCTTAAACGCCGAAATGTTTTCCTGGTATCAGCGGGCAATACCGGCGCTGGTTGTTTTTTTATCGTTCCAGTTCTTACTATCCTCCCTTATCCGGTTGTGGGAAAACAGGCACGATCCTATTGTTATATATATCGGGCTAACCGTGCTGTTTATTGCCATTTCGGCCATAAAAGTAAAGGTGCAATTCTCAAGCCGTTACGTGGCCCAGATTGTTCCATACTTTCTGTTGCTGTTTATCCCCTATGAAAAAAACGATTGGCAAAAAGTTGTCCGGGTATCTGTCGGTTCAGCCTTAGGGTTCTTGTCGCTGTATTTCTATTACCACACGGGGTAAGTCGTGCAGAGCAATAATAACTAGCAAAAAAACAAGCCCTCAATCTTTCGATCAAAGGCTTTCCGATTTATATGTCGGGATGAGAAGATTCGAACTTCCGACCTCCAGCACCCCATGCTGGCGCGATACCGGGCTACGCTACATCCCGAACAATTGGGCTGCAAATATATAATCTGGCTAAAATAAAAACAATGCGTTTGCCCCCATTATTTACAGTTATATTCAAATTTATACCCGTAAATGTTTTCAATGTTCACGGTTTCCGTCATGGCAACAACGTTTCCCGAATCAGTTGTTTATGCAATGTACCGGGCATGTCACAAAAAAGTCTTTTACATATTAATTAAACTGTATTTTCGTTTTATCCGATACATTGGTAGCTTAGCCATTTTATGACGCCCGCTGAAAATTACGACCTGTTGATCGACAAGATCAACACCTTTATTCGCAAATACCATTATAATAACCTGCTGCGCGGGCTGATATTTGTGGGCGCGGGTATATTTTCGGCTTATGTTATCATCACCCTTGGCGAGTATTTCGGCAACTTTAATACTACGCTGCGTACCATCCTTTTCTACTTTTTCATTTTACTGAATCTCGGTTTGATTGCGTGGCTGGTGCTTCCGCCCCTACTGGCACGCCTGCAATTAGGTAAAACACTTACGCACGACCAGGCAGCAGAGATCATCGGCAAGCATTTTCATGATGTGAACGATAAGCTATTGAACACCCTGCAGCTAAAAAAGCAATCGCTCGATAATGCCGAACACCGCGATCTGATAGAGGCCAGCATCAATCAAAAAATAGAAACCCTTAAACCGGTAAGCTTTCCCTCGGCTGTAAACATCCGCGAGAATAACAAATACCTTAAATACGTTATCCCGCCTGCGGCTATTATTTGCATTATCGCGTTCGCCGCGCCGTCTATATTAACAGAAAGCACCAAAAGACTTATCCGCCATAACGAATATTTCGCACCGGTTGCACCATTTCAATTCACGGTGATGAACAAAAATTTATCCGCAGTGCAGGGCGAAGATTTTAAGCTGGATCTGAAACTAACCGGTGATAAACTTCCGTCGGATGTGTACGTGGAAACCGCCAGCAATACTTTTAAGCTGGATAAACAGAACATCAGCCGCTTTCATTACCTGTTTACCAACCTGCAGCAAAACACGGTATTTAAGCTTTCGGGCAACGGCTTTACTTCTGTCCCTTATGAAATTAAGGTGAACCTTAAACCCGTTTTGCTTCATTTTGATGCCGAACTAAGCTATCCTGCCTATCTCCATAAAAAAAACGAGCTGGTTACTAACGCGGGCGATCTGACGCTTCCCGCTGGGACGGTAGTTAACTGGCAGTTCCATACTCAAAATACAAATACGTTGCTGTTTAGTGTCAACAATCATAATATCGCCCTCCAACCATCGGCAACTGATGTTTTTGAACACCGCGAAAGGATCTTAAAAAACACATCCTACAATGTTAGTCCGCTAAACAATTCGGTTAAACGCAGCGATTCTGCCAGTTACCGCATTAGTGTGGTTGCCGATGAAGCACCTTCAATAGAAGTACAGGAAAAGCCTGACAGCGTTAGCCTTAAAGCCATTTACTTCAACGGAAAAATACAGGATGATCATGGTTTTTCGGCCTTAACCTTTCATTATAAAATTGGCGACAAGGCTTTCACCAAATCAGTTAAAGCCGATCTTTCTGCAACGCAAAGCGGCTTTTTCCATTTTTGGAGCCTGAAGGAAACCGGCATACAACCCGGCGATGTGGTTACGTATTATTTTGAAGTTGCTGATAACGATGGCGTTAGCGGGCCAAAAACCACCCGATCGCCCGAGCGTACCTTAACCGTACCAGATGCCGCGGCATTGGCCGAACAGCTAAACGCCAGCACACAGGCGGTAAAAGACAAAATGGCATCGGCTGTAAAGCTGGCAGCGCAGATAGAGAAAGATGCGCAAAAACTTAACCAGGCCCTGCTTGATAAAAACAACCTCTCCTTTGATGAGAAAAAGCAAGTGGAAGAGTTGCTGCAAAAACGCAAGGACCTGGAAGAACTGGTAAAAGACATTCAAAAAGAAAACAAAAAGAACCTGTATAACCGCCAGGAAAGCTTTAAACAGAACGAAGAATTGCTGGAGAAGCAAAAACAGATAGAAGACCTGTTTAATAACGTACTTGATGAGAAGACCAAGGATATGCTGGAAAAACTGCAAAAACTGTTAGAGCAGGATCAGAAGGATTCTACCCGCGATGAGCTCTCTAAAATGCAGAGCGATAATAAATCTTTAAAAAAAGAGCTCGACCGTATGTTGGAGCTTTATAAAAAACTGGAGTTTGAACAAAAACTTAACCAGGTTATTAACCAGTTAGACCAATTAGCCAACGACCAACAGCAGCTTGCCGATAAAACACAGAAGGATGGCAACAACCAACAGGACCTGCAAAAACAGGAAAAACTGAATAAGGATTTTGATGCGGTAAAAAAATCCATGGACGATCTGCAAAAAACCAACGAGCAGAACGGCAAAAAGGAATCTTTTGAGAACCCTGAAAAAGAGAAGCAGGCCATTGATCAGCAAATGGAACAAAGCAGTGATAACCTGAAAAAGGAGAACCGCAAGCAGGCATCCAAATCGCAGCAATCTGCCGCTAAGCAAATGAAAGAGCTGGCCCAGAAAATGCAACAACAAGAGGCAGAGGGCGAGGAAAGCGAAAATGCGATAGACGCACGGCAACTGCGCGAGTTGTTAAAATCGTTGGTGAACAGTTCCTTTAGCCAGGAAAAACTAATGCAGCAATTGCGCAGCACCAACGCATCAGATCCAAACTATACTAAACTGGCACAAAGCCAAAAGGATATTAAGGATAACCTTAAAACTGCAGAAGACAGCCTGTATTCGATAAGCCGCCGCGTTCCGCAGATACAATCAACTGTTAATAAAGAGGTTACCGCCATCAATTCAATGATAGACCAGGCGCTGGAAAAACTGGGCGACCGCCGTACCGCCGAGGCCTTACGCAACCAGCAGTTTGCCATGACATCTATGAACAACCTTGCCCTGTTGCTAAGCGATGCCCTTAGCCAGTTGCAAAAACAGATGAACAAAAGCAAGGGCGGCAAAGGCAAAAGCGGGCAGCCATCACTATCGCAGTTGAGCAAAATGCAGCAGCAGCTAAACCAAAACATGCAAAAAGCCCGCGACCAAATGCAGCAGCAGGGAAAACAACAGGGTCAGCAGCCCGGCAAAAACGGAAAACCGGGCCAAGGCCCCGGCATGAGCGAGCAACTGGCCCGATTGGCCCGTGAACAACAACTGATAAGGCAAACCCTACAGCAAATAAGTCGTGAGCAAAAGAAGGATGGAACGGGGCAAGCGGGCAGTTTGGATAAAATTTCAAAAGAAATGGAACAAACTGAGAACGATCTCGTAAACAGACGAATTACCGATGAAGCACTAAAAAGGCAGCAGCAGATACAAACACGTTTGCTTGAGGCCGAAAAGGCTGAGCAGCAACGCGAACAAGACCAAAAAAGGGAGGCTCGCGCCGCTACAGATATGCCTCCAGGATATATAAAAGCCCTGCAAAATTACGAACAGGTGAAAGCAAAACAGACAGAACAGCTTAAAACCGTTCCATCGGCACTAAATTTGTATTACAGGCAAAAAATAAAACTATACTTTGATCAACTTAATGGTAAATGATATGGAGCAGGCAAACGTTCAAACAGGACGATTATACACACTACAGCTTCCGTCTAAGTATGAAAGCATAAACCTGCTGGAGGCTTTGATAGAGGAAATTGCAGATAAGTACCAGGTGAGCGACGATACGTTCGCTAACATGATGACCTGCCTTAATGAAGCCGTAGTGAACGCTATTGTACACGGTAATAAGCTCGATGAAACCAAAATGGTTATAGTAAATGCCGAAGTAGAGCCTAAGCGCGTTGTATGGACCGTTACCGACCAGGGAGCCGGCTTTGATTATAACAACCTTGCCGACCCAACCGCGCCCGATAAATTAGAAGAACTCACCGGCCGTGGCGTATTCATCCTTAAACACCTTGCCGACCAGTGCATTTTTAACGCCAGCGGCAACGAGGTGGAACTACATTTTAAAATATAATGCCCGCTATAACTTTTTTCGAAGAAGGCATCAGCTATAAACTAAAAAACAAAACCGCGGTACGCAAATGGCTAACAGATACCATTGTTGCTGAGGGCTTTAAGCTGACCGAACTTAACTACATTTTTTGCTCGGATGAGTACCTGCTACAAATAAACCAGCAATACCTGGATCATGATACCTATACCGATATCATCACGTTTGATAATTCCGAAGAAGAGGGCATCATCGTAGGCGATATTTTTATCTCCATAGAGCGGATAAAAGAGAACGCCGGCAAGTTTTCCGTTACCGAAGCACAGGAACTCCACCGGGTAATGGTACATGGCGCATTGCATTTATTCGGGTATAAAGATAAATCTGCCGCTGATAAGAAAAAAATGACTTTAAAAGAAGATCATTTTTTGGGCGAAAGAACTTTTTAATCCTACTTTTACAGTATAAAATATTCATCTCCAATTTTTTAACCAATGAAAACACTTGCATTAATACTTACGCTGATGTTTGTAACATCTGCACCCTCATCAGTATATGATTTTAAGCTAAAAACCATCGATGGTAAAGACTTTTCGCTTAAAAAATACAAGGGAAAAAAAGTACTGATCGTTAACACAGCTTCTAAATGCGGATTCACCGTACAATACACAGATCTGCAGAAACTTGCGGAGCAGTACAAAGACAAATTGGTTGTTGTTGGTTTCCCCGCAAATAACTTTGGCGGCCAGGAACCGGGTACCGAGCAGGATATCAAGACCTTTTGCCATGATAACTTTAACGTTACCTTCCCGATGAGCGGCAAAGTAAGCGTTACTGGTTTGGATATTAACCCATTATTTAAATTTCTGACCACTGCGGATAACCCTGATTTTAAAGGCGATATTAAATGGAACTTTGAGAAATTCCTGATAGATGAGAATGGTAACCTGATACACCGTTACCGATCGGCCACAAAACCGCTTGATCCTGCGATCACCAGCGCGTTATAATCCAACAAAGCATTTTTTAAAGGCTGTTCCCGTTTCGGAGACAGCCTTTTTTGTTGTTATACGCCCAACATGTTAAGCTTTTTCCACCTATATTAGCGATAAACACTTTTGCGTCGACATGAAAAAAATCATCCCATTGCTGGCCATTGCCCTGGCGACGGCCAGCCTCACAAAAGCACAAATGACTATTAAAACACTCCCGTACCCCCAAACTAAAAAGGGTGATATTACCGATACGTACTTCGGCACCGCCGTGGCCGACCCATACCGCTGGCAGGAAGATGACCGCGCCGAAGACACCAAAGCCTGGGTTATTGCCGAAAACAAGGTTACACAAGATTACTTAGGGCAGATCCCCTTTCGCGAAGACATTCGCAAACGTTTAGAAGTATTGTGGAATTACGAAAAATACAGCGCTCCCTTTAAAGAAGGGAAATACACCTACTTCTATAAGAACGATGGTTTGCAAAGCCAATCGGTACTGTATAGGCAACTGGGCGAGGGCAAGCCAGAGGTTTTACTCGATCCAACGAAATTCTCTAAGGACGGTACCACTTCGCTGGCAGGGATCAATTTTTCTAAGGATGGTAGCCTTGCGGCCTACCAGATCTCAGAAGGCGGGTCGGACTGGCGCAAGGTTATTGTTATCAAAACAGCCGATAAAAGCATTGTTGGCGATACGCTGATCAACGTAAAGTTTTCGGGTATTTCCTGGTACAAAAACGAGGGTTTTTATTACAGTAGTTACGATAAGCCAAGAGCCGGCAGCGAATTAGCCGGTTTAACTCAATACCATAAATTGTACTTTCATAAGCTTGGAACGTCGCAGGCCGAAGATAAAATGATCTTCGGAGGTGATGTTACCCCACGCAGGTATATTGGCGGCGACGTAACGGAAGATGAGCGCTACCTGGTTATCAGCGCAGCTACATCTACTACGGGTAACGAACTGTACATCAAAGACCTATCCGTACCAAACAGCCCCATTGTTAACATTGTAGATAATTTTGAAAAAGAGCACCATGTGATAGATAATGTAGGCAGCAAGCTTTACATCTTTACCAATTTGAATGCACCGAACTACAGGTTGGTAACCGTTGACGCAGCCAACGCAAAACCCGCTAACTGGAAAGATCTGATCGCGGAAACTCAAAATGTACTTGGTATATCCACAGGTGGTGGTAAAATTTTCGCGGAATATTTAAAAGATGCTACCTCGTTGGTGAAACAATACGATATGAATGGCAAATTTGAGCACGATATCGCGCTGCCGTCCGTTGGTACAGCGGGTAGTTTCGGGGCTAAAAAGCATGAAACGGAAACTTATTACAGCTTCACTTCCTACATATACCCAAGCACTATTTTTAAGTATGATATAGCGAGCGGTAAATCAACCGTTTATAAAAAATCAGGCGTACAATTTAATCCTGAGCTATACGAATCCAAACAGGTGTTCTATCCGTCAAAAGATGGCACCAGGGTGCCAATGATCTTAACCTATAAAAAAGGCACGGTACTTAACGGAACAAACCCAACCATGCTATATGCTTATGGCGGCTTTAGTATAAGCCTTACGCCGGGGTTTAGCACCTCCAACATCGTTTTGCTGGAGCATGGCGGTATTTACGCGGTACCTAACCTCCGTGGTGGTGGCGAATACGGCGAAAAATGGCACCTCGCCGGTACTAAAATGCAAAAACAGAACGTGTTTGATGATTTTATTGCAGCAGCGCAATACCTTATCGATAACAAATACACCGCCAAAGAACACCTCGCTATTTCGGGTGGTTCTAATGGCGGGCTGCTTGTTGGTGCGGTTATGGCGCAACGGCCAGATCTTTGCAAAGTGGCCTTCCCCGCAGTGGGGGTAATGGATATGCTGCGTTACAACAAATTTACGGCAGGCGCCGGATGGGCGTATGACTACGGTACCGCCGAAGATTCTAAGGAAATGTTTGAATACCTGTACAAGTACTCCCCTTACCATGCCATTAAACCTGCGGATTATCCGGCAACCATGGTAACCACAGCAGACCATGACGACCGTGTGGTACCCGCGCATTCCTTTAAGTTTGCGTCACGGCTTCAGGAAATGCAGAAAGGTGCGGCGCCCGTGCTTATTCGGATAGAAACGAAGGCCGGGCATGGTGCGGGCAAGTCAACCGCCCAGGTGATAAACGAGCAGGCCGATAAATGGGCTTTCATGTTTCAGAATATAGGCGTAAAGTATTAACGCAATGTTCCATGTGGAACATTCATAAAAAAAGACGCGCTCGTTTGTAGCGCATCTTTTTTTATAACCTGTTAATTGTTAGGCAATTAATTTGTTTTCTTTGCTTCTTCTATTGCTTTCTGTTTTACCTTTAACTTGTCTTCCTGCACTTTTTTTATCGAATCCAGTTTAGCTTTTTTAGCTTTCTCCTTTTTCTTAAAAAATCCTCTCAGCAAAAAGTTATGTTGTGCTGCCTGAAGGTCTTCGTTGAGGGTGGCGGTGGTGGCATGTACGCCTTTCATGGTAGTTTGCGCCTGTTTTACGGTGCCTTCCAAGTCGCGGGCAATTTTATCATTGTTCAGCAGGCGGCCTATGCTGCCTTTGCCGTTGTTTACCTTGGCCACAATTTCGGCAAGGTTGCTGGTGAGCACTTCGGCGTTATCGGCAACCTTGGTTAGCTTGTTGAAGATTCTGTCAACATCTATCGGGTTTACGGAGTTTAGCTCATTATCTTCCCCAATTTCCTCGGTACTGTTAACGCCCCCAGGGGCAATTACCACTAATTTATCGCCCATCAACCCATCGCTGCCGATGCTCATTTTCGAGTCTTTTTTGATGAACTTCTTAACTGATTTGTTCAAGCTCAGGTCCACCCTTACCGAGCTATCGGTAACGATATTAATGCTTTCCACCACGCCAATATTAATGCCCGCAAAGCGCACATTATTGCCAACAGTGAGGCCGTTTACGTTTTTAAATGTTCCGTATACATTAAAGGTAGAATTGAACAGGCTTTTTTGGTTCCCGATAAAGAATACTGCCAGCAGCAGTATTACAAACCCAATGACGGTGAATACGCCGATCTTTATTTTTTGTGATGATGTAGTTCTCATGTTGTTTCGTTAAAAAATGACCTTACAAGTTCGTCGTCCGAGGATTGCAGCTCATCGAACGAGCCTTCGGCTATATATTCTCCATCGTTCATGATAACTACACGGTCGCCGGTTATTTTGGCGCATTCCATGTCGTGGGTGATGATGATGGATGATGTTTTATATTTCTTTTGCATATTCAGGATCAGTTCGCTTATCTCTCGCGAAGTAATTGGGTCTAAGCCCGTTGTAGGCTCATCGTAAAGCATAATTTCTGGTTTCACGATCATGGTACGCGCCAGGCCCACCCGTTTGCGCATCCCCCCGGAAAGGTCAGACGGCATTTTGTCTATCGCGTCCAGCAACCCTACACCCTCCAGCACCTCTTCTACCCGTTGGTCTATTTCTGCCTTGTCCTTCATTTTTAACACTCTTGTAAGCGGAAACTCGAGGTTCTCGCGCACGGTCATAGAGTCGTACAAAGCACCGCTCTGGAAGAGGAAACCTACTTTGGTACGCAGGGCTTTTAGCTGCTTGTCGCCCATATCGGCTACCACATCGCCAAATACTTTTACAACACCTTCATCGGGGTTTAAAAGGCCAACGATGCATTGTATGGTAACAGATTTCCCTTGTCCCGATTTACCAAGCACTACCACATTTTCACCGCGTTTTACCTTCAGGCTGATATCCTTGAGCACCTCATTATCGCCAAAAGATTTAGAGATATGTTCTATATCAACAACCACCTCGTTGGGGGTACGCTTTTGTTCGCCGTTATGTTTTACCTGCTCTTCCATTTTACCTGTAGAATAAGATACTGGTGACTTGTACAGCAAAAGCATCTATCACGAAGATCCAGAGTGAGGCGGTTACCACGGCAGAATTTGCTGCCAGCCCCACGCTTTCGGTACCCTTATCAGAATGGAAGCCTTTATAGCAGCCCACAAAACCTATGGCGAAGCCAAAAAACATTGTTTTAACCAGGGCTGGTAAAAAATCGATGAACTCCAGCGAGGAGATACATTTATGGAAGTAGAGCGAAAAGCTGATGTCATCAGTAAAGTTTAAAGCCAGGAAACCACCAAATAAACCAATTACATCCCCCATTAACGCCAGGATGGGCACCATTATGGTGGTTGCCAGGATGCGTGTAACCACAAGGTACTGCATAGGATTGGCCCCCGATACTTCCATCGCGTCTATCTGTTCGGTTACCTTCATACTGCCCAACTCGGCACCTATGCTCGATGCTATTTTACCTGCGCAAATAATGGCGGTAATAACGGGCCCCATTTCACGGATGAAGGATACAGCAAGTGTTTTAGGCAGCATACTTTCCGCTCCCATGTCAACCATAGATGGGCGGAGTTGGAGGATGAGCACCAAGCCCATAATAAAAGAGGTGAGCCCAACCAGCATAAACGATTTGTAGCCAATCTCGTAGCATTGGCGCACGAATTCCGACCATTCAAATCCACCAGTAAAAATGTTGCGGAAAAAACGACTGAAGAAAACGCCTTGTTCGCCAACGCCCTCCATCCATTTTTTGTACCCGGTTAATGCCTGTTCTGCCATAAAATTCTAATTACTTGCCAGTTATAAACAATCTGTTTGGTATTTGTTTGGGTTGGGCTATTATTTAACTCCGGCTTAAAAACTTATGCTAAACAAGAAAGTTGCTGCGGAATTGAAAATTATAACTGGTTGGGAGATTAACAGCGGATGAGGGTAATTGTTTAAGGGCCTTTATACGCCCAGGTTTTCTACTAACAACTCCTTATGCACTAATAACTTACCGTGCCTAAAACGTTACCTGTCCAATGATACCCGCTCGTCTTCAATTTACCTTAGTTACCATAGGCGGCTATTTACAACTATCTGATTATTAAATAATTGTAAATTCAATTAGGCTTTTCATCTCTTGGACATCGTCGGTTCTCCCTTTTTCCCATCCCCTATCTTTTACAGTATAAAAACATACCGTTTATAACCACTATTTTATTTATGCGTATTTTTGCGGTTTAAACTGGCCATCAATGGGATATAAGGCAATTATAGTGGGTGCAAGCGGGCTTGTAGGCGATAAACTGCTTACGGTGATGTTAAACCATGCCGAATACGACGAGGTATTGGTTTTGGTGCGAAAAAAATTGCCGGTGGAGCATAAAAAGCTTGTACAGATGGTAATAAACTTTGACGATCTGCCTAAATACGCGGCATCGCTAACCGGCCATGCAGTTTTTAGCTGCTTGGGCACAACCAATGCAAAAACGCCTGATAAAGAACAATATCGCAAGATAGACCATGACTATCCTTTGCGGATAGCAGAATTAGCCAAGGCCAACGGGGTTGAACAATTCCACCTGGTATCTGCTGTTGGCGCTAATGCCGGCTCTTCCACCTTTTATTTAAAGTTGAAAGGTGATTTGGAAGATAGTTTAAAAGCGGTCGGTTTTAAAAGCCTTTATATCTATCAGCCTTCCATGTTATACGGCGGCAGAAAAGATCAGCGCACTTTTGAAAACGCGTTAATTAGCCTTTTTAAAGTGATAGACCACCTGATGATGGGCGGCTGGCGGAAATACCGCAGCATCGATGCCGCTAACATTGCAAACGCCATGTTCCGTAATTCGCTGAAGAGCGCACCGGGAATACATACATATACATTTGATCAAATAAAGAACGCTTAGTGAGTACATACATTTCGGCCGAGAATTTGGGCCATTCCTTTCATGATAACTGGTTATTTAAAAACCTAACCATTGGCATTAACCGCGGCCGCAGGGTTGCTTTAGTGGGTATTAATGGTGCCGGTAAGTCTACCCTTTTAAAAATTCTTTCGGGTTCGTTAAAACCGACAGAAGGCAAAGTAGCGCAGGCGCGCGACCTCAATGTGGGCTACCTGGAGCAAGACCCGCATTTTAAAAACGCGGTTACTATCAGCGATTACATCTTTCACGCTGATAATATTCAGCAGCAATTGATCCGCCGTTACGAGGAGTTGTTAGAGAACGACCCGGATAATATGAAAGAGATGGATAAGATCATGGAAGAGATGAGCGACATCGATGCCTGGGATTATGAGTACAAAATAAAAACCATTTTGGGCCGGCTGGATATTCATCATTTAAACCAACCTATAAATACGCTTTCGGGTGGGCAAAAGAAACGTTTGGCCCTGGCTAAATTGCTGATAGAAGACCCGGAGATCTATATTTTAGATGAGCCTACCAACCACCTGGATATTGATACCATTGAGTGGCTGGAGAAACTACTCACCGAAGGCAGCAAAACTATCCTGATGGTTACGCACGACAGGTACTTTTTAGATAACGTTTGTAACGAGATATTAGAGATAGACCGCGGTAAAATCATCCCTTACGTGGGCAACTACGGTTATTACCTGGAAAAGAAAGCTGAGCGCGAAGCAACCGACGAAGCCACATTCCAAAAAAACTCACAGTTATTAAAGAAAGAATTAGAATGGATGCGCCGCCAGCCTAAGGCAAGGGGCACCAAATCTAAATCGAGGATTGACTCTTATTATGACCTAGAAGCGAAAACCAAGAACAACGGCGGTAAACAGGATGTAGAACTGAGCGTGAAGATTGCGCGCCAGGGAAACAAAATAATGGAGATGCACAACGTCACCAAGGGTTTTAACGGAAACACTTATATAAAAGATTTTAATTACGTTTTCAAAAAAGGCGACCGTATTGGCCTTGCCGGTAAAAATGGCAGTGGTAAATCAACCCTGCTTAACTTAATTACCGATGGCTTACAACCAGATAGCGGCGAAGTTATAAAAGGTGAAACCACCGTTATCGGCTACTTTAACCAGGCGGGTTTGTCTTTTAAGGAAGATGAACGCGTTATAGACGTAGTAAAAAACGTCGCAGAGTTTATTACCATGGCCGATGGTAAAATGATCTCCGCTTCGGCCCTGCTCACTTTGTTCCTGTTCCCCCCTGCTAAGCAATACGGCATGATAGCCAAATTAAGCGGTGGTGAAAAGAAGAGACTTCACTTGATGAGCATCCTGATGAAGAACCCCAACTTCCTGATACTGGATGAGCCCACCAACGATTTGGATATAGACACGCTGAATGTACTGGAAGAGTTTTTAACTACTTACCCCGGCATCCTGATGATCGTATCGCACGATAGGTATTTGCTGGATAAAATGGCAGAACAGCTGTTTATTATGGAAGACAATGGGGATGTGAAGGTATACAACGGCAACTATTCATCGTACCGTATAGAACTGGAAGAAAACAAACAGGCCAATAAAAAGCCCGCTGCTCCTGTCCCGATACAAGTAGAAACGCCAAAGAAGCCTAAGCTAAGCTTTAAGGAAGAAAAGGAATTTGAGGGTTTAGAAAAGGAAATAAGCGACATTGAGAACAAGCTAAAGGAAACAACCGATGAACTAAACACCACCAATATCGAACCTAAAAAATTAAACCAGCTTACAGATAAGATAGCTTATTTAAACAAGCAATTGGATGCAAAAAGCATGCGCTGGATTGAGTTGTCTGAGCTGAAAGAAGTATAAAATGAAACCATCCGACGTTATTGCATCTACGGGTGTTATTATATTATTAGCGGCTTTTTTGCTGAATTTATACAAGAAACTGCCATCGCACAGCGCTGGTATAGCGGAATGAACTTTATAGGAGCAGGCTTGTGTGGGTTATCATCCTAAATGATTAACTTCTACCCTTTTGTGGTTTTAGAGAGCATTTGGTCATTATTTGCCCTTTATTCGTTCATTGTTCCACGTGGAACATCTGCCAAGGAGAGCAAACAATGTTCCACGTGGAACATCAAAAAGAAATATTAAACAATGTTCCACGTGGAACATGGAGGTTATATGTTTAAGAAATATAATGTAATAGTTGTTGGCGCGGGTCATGCAGGCTGCGAGGCCGCTGCTGCCGCTGCCAACCTTGGTTCGTCGGTTTTACTGATAACCATGAATATGGGAACCATTGCGCAAATGAGCTGCAACCCCGCTATGGGCGGCGTTGCCAAGGGACAAATTGTGCGCGAGATTGATGCTTTGGGTGGATATTCAGGTATCATCACAGATAAAACATCTCTTCAATTTAGGATGCTAAACCTTTCCAAGGGTCCTGCTATGTGGAGCCCTCGTGCCCAAAGTGACCGTGCAAGATTTGCCGAAGAATGGCGTATCGCCCTTGAGAAAACCCCAAATGTCGATTTTTGGCAAGATACCGTTACCTCGTTATTAGTTAAAGGAAATACCATTGCCGGGGTGAAAACATCCATCGGTGTAGAAATAGAAGCTGACTCTGTTGTACTTACCAACGGTACGTTTTTAAACGGTGTTATTCATATCGGCGAAAAGAAATTTGGCGGAGGCCGCTCAGGAGAGAAAGCAGCTACCGGTTTAACCGAGCAATTAATAACCCTTGGCTTTGATAGCGGCAGGATGAAAACGGGCACCCCACCCCGGGTAGACGGACGAAGCTTGAACTACTCTTTAATGGAAGAACAATGGGGAGATGAAGAACGCGGTCGCTTTTCTTACACCAACGTTGAACTTGCTAAGGACCAACGCTGCTGCTGGATCACCTACACTAACACCAAAGTACACGAAACGCTAAAGGAAGGCTTCGAACGTTCGCCAATGTTTACCGGGCGTATCAAGGGTTTAGGCCCGAGGTACTGCCCGTCCATAGAAGATAAAATAAACCGCTTTGCAGAGCGCGACCGTCACCAGATTTTTGTAGAGCCCGAAGGATGGAACACTTGCGAGATCTATGTAAACGGTTTCTCCACCTCGCTACCAGAAGATGTGCAGTACAAGGCGCTTACCCAAATCCCCGGTTTCGAAACTGCAAAAATGTTCCGCCCGGGCTATGCGATAGAATATGATTACTTCCCACCTACCCAATTGGGTTTAACGCTGGAAACAAAACTCATCAGCAACCTTTACTTCGCAGGGCAGATAAATGGCACCACCGGGTACGAGGAAGCGGCATCACAAGGCTTTATTGCAGGCATCAATGCGCATCAAAAAATAAACGACAGGCACGAGCTGATTCTAAAAAGGTCGGAGTCTTATATAGGCGTATTGATAGATGACCTGGTAACTAAAGGTACCGAAGAACCTTATCGTATGTTTACTTCAAGGGCGGAACATCGCTTGTTGCTTCGCCAGGATAACGCGGATATTCGCCTTAGTCCAATGGGTCACGATTTGGGCCTGATCAGTGATGAGCGTTTAGATAAAGTAAATCAAAAGGTAAAAAACTCGGACGACATTGTTGCTTTTACCCGCAGCAAAAGTGTAGACCCGGCTACTGTAAATAAACTGCTGGAAGAGTTAGGTACTAGCCCGATAAACCAAAGTGCTAAATTGTTTAATTTATTAAGCCGACCACAGATTGGAATTAAGGACCTTAAAAGCATCGACCCTACCCTGCAGGATAAACTCTCGGCTTACGATAAAGAAACTATTGAGCAGGCTGAAATAAAAATTAAATATGAGAGTTACTTTATAAAAGAAATGGAAATTGTTGAGCGGATGAAAAAAATGGAGGACAGAGAGATCAATCCCGAATTTGATTACAGCCAACTGGTTTCTCTTTCCAAAGAAGCTCGTGAAAAACTGAAAAGGATAAAACCACGCACTTTGGGCCAGGCATCACGTATTTCGGGGGTTTCACCATCAGACGTGTCGGTTTTGATGGTTCATGTGTCGAGATAGTTTATAAATATCTGCAAATCAACTATTTATAAAATATCGTTTATAAAGCACTATTTTAAATTTTTAATATCAGCGTTCATAAAAACATAAAAGTTGCTTACAGGCCAAAAAAACTATGTTAAATAAAAAACCGGTCTTTTTTAATAAAAATTTATTCTTCCTGTTAATCGTTTTGGTGCTTTGCGGCTGCGCGGCCCAGCAAAAACCGCAGGGCGGCCCAAGGGACCTCACTCCGCCAAAAATATTGAAGGCAACGCCCGAAGATCAGACCCGTAATTTTAAAGCAAAAGAAATACGTATCGATTTTGACGAATACTTCCGTCTCACCAACCCATACCAGGAAATCAGCATCAGCCCAGCCCAGGAAAAACAGCCTGAGTATAAAACCGATAAGAAAAGTTTGGTGATCCAATTTAAAGATACACTACTAAAGAACACCACCTACGTGATTAACTTTGGTAAGGCTATTGCAGATGTGAACGAAAGCAATGTGCTCAAAAATTACACTTATGTTTTTTCTACCGGCAGCCACATTGATTCGTTAAGTCTTTCGGGGAACGTGGTAAACTCTACCACCGGCCTAAAAGAAAAAGACGCTACGGTATTCCTTTTTTCGCTCCGCCAGGATTCCCTCCTCTTCGGTAAAAAGAAACCGGGAATTTTCACCACGACAGATACCGCCGGCAATTTCTCTTTAAATAATTTACGTGAGGACACCTATCGGATCTACGCGTTGAAAGAAAGCAGTCCGGATAAAATTTTTAACAATGATAACGACCTTATCGCATTTACAAAAAAACCGATCAGGGTTGATAAGGACAGCTCTAACATTTTATTAAAACTCTTTAAACAAGTTCCCGATAATTTCAGGGTAGCTGAAAAGAAATTTACGCTTGATGGAAAACTATCATTAGTATTTAACCGGCCCGTTCAAAAGCCGGCACTAAAGGTGTTATACCCCGCGGCACTTGATGCACAAAAAATAGTTGAGTTCACCAAAACCAAGGATACCGCAGTGGTATATATGCGCAACATGGCCTTCGATTCCCTGAGCATCGCTATACTGGATAATAACAAACCTATAGACACCGTTTACCAGCTGAAAAGCAAAAACGAAACCTTTCAGCGAAATCTAAATTTCACTTTCGGGGTAAACCGGGACAATAAATTAAAACCGGGAACAGACCTGCCTATCACCGGTAATTTCCCGCTGGAAAGTTATGATGCCGCGCAGATCGTACTTCTTGAGGATTCCATTCCAATAACTACTTTCACCCTTACAAAAGATACCACTAACCTGAGGAAGTATTACTTAAAATACCGATGGCGCGTAAACGCCAAATACCAGATAGGGTTGAATGAAGGAGCGTTTACAGATATCTACGGCGATAAAAGTAAAAAGTTTGTAAAGCCATTTATTGTAGATAAACCTGAGAACTATAGCCAACTTACCTTAAAAGTAAACTTACCCACAGACACCGGTAAATCTTACGTGGTTGAACTTTTAGACGATATTAAAAATGTGCTTCGGAGTGATGTAGTTAGCAAAAATACTTCGTTGGTTTATAAAAACTACGCTACTATAAAATATTCAATTCGTGTTATCTACGATGCCAACCACAATGGGCGCTGGGACAGCGGTAACGTAAAACGCAGGGCACAGCCTGAAACAATATGGGTAAGTCCAAAAGACATTGTGTTACGTGCTAATTGGGAAGCTGAGGAACCTTTGGATATACCAAAGGAGCAGTCTAATCCTTAAACCAGCCCGAGTACATGATATAGTTTTGCGGCAATTTATTTAGTAAAGCCTTTTGCTCATCAGTAAGAGGCTTTATTTTTTTGGCGGGACTGCCGACATACAGGTACCCTGACTCACAAATGGTTCGTTCCAGCACTACGGAACCTGCCCCTATGATCACATATTCTTCCACCACGGCATCATCCATTACAATAGCACCCATGCCTATCAAAACGTTATTTTGCAGCGTACAGCCGTGTACAATGGCGTTATGGCCTATAGAAACGTTATCACCAATATTGGTAGGTGCTTTTAAGTAAGTAGCGTGGATACAAGCACCATCCTGTATATTGGTGTTGTTGCCAATTTTGATGTAATGCACATCGCCACGCAACACCGCGTTAAACCAAACGGAGCAATTATCGCCCATTACCACATCCCCTACTATAGTAGCATTTTCGGCTATGAAACAATCATTTCCCCAAACAGGGCTTTTATCTTTTACGGGTAGTATTAATGGCATAACTTAATTTGAGCAGAAAGGTTAAAGGATAAAGGTAAAAGCTTTTAAAACTTATCTTAAAAATATTTATGTTTGAGGGCAATTAAATGC
Organism: Mucilaginibacter gilvus; assembly: GCF_004054195.1. Classification (GTDB taxonomy): domain Bacteria; phylum Bacteroidota; class Bacteroidia; order Sphingobacteriales; family Sphingobacteriaceae; genus Mucilaginibacter; species Mucilaginibacter gilvus. Next base: position 80,003 of record NZ_SBIW01000004.1, read on the forward strand.
GGGAATAGCTCAGTTGGTAGAGCGTCAGTTTCCCAAACTGAAGGCCGCGGGTTCGAATCCCGTTTTCCGCTCTTAGACAATTGCTCTAAAGCAATTGTTCATTCCCGTATCTTGACTCAAAGAGGTCTAATAAATCTTGTGTATTGGTAACTTCAGGATTAATAACACTCAACACCTTAGTTTGAACTGGATATTCATCAATAAAATTTAAATTTTCCTTTCTATACAATTCAAACCCTTTCATTGTCTCTTCAAACTTTACCTCATCTATTCCCCAGTATTGAATATATTTAGTTCTGTGAACAAATACTTCCTGTAATTCAGTTTCTGTATTATTAATTATTCCGAAATGGAGAAAGCCATCTTGTACAACTTCCTTCTCATAATTCTCTAAGTAATTTATCAGGCTAAATTTATCTACATACTCACCGTACTTGGGCTCTTCATCATCAATATATTGATAAATAAGAGCGACTTCCTCTGGAAAATCAATAATCAATGCTTTAACAAGCGACCATAACTTTTCGTTATCAATATTTATTTCAGAAAAAAAGGAAAATAAGTCGTTTGGATCAGTTCTACCACTTATTTTATAACCCTCAACGATGTTTGCGCTTTTCCTCCTTTCTAACATATCCAACACGTCCTGAGTTTGCGGTACATCTCTAAGTTCAGGCGTGCTAATTGTGGGTGCTAATTTTAAAGCTCTCATAATTTATAATACCGTATCCTCCAAAATATCCGCATGTTCCGGGTAATCTGTCGTATAATGCAATCCCCTGCTTTCGTGCCTTGCGGTTGCAGATTTCACTACCAGGTAGCTAACCTGTATCAAATTTCTCAACTCACAAAGCTTAACAGATACTTTGGTATGTTTGTAAAAATCCTCTGTTTCCTCATACAATAAACGTAGTCTGCGCATAGCGCGTTCCAGCCTAAAATCAGAACGAACAATACCCACATAATCATTCATCAGTTTTTGCATCTCGCGAATGTTGTGGGTGACTAAAATATCTTCGTTGGATAGTTTCACGCCATGCTCGTTCCAGTCAGGAATATTGACGGGTATTTCAAACTCAGCAAAAGCAAATACTGCATCTTTATAAATACGATGAGCAAATACTAAAGCTTCTAATAAAGAATTTGATGCCAGGCGATTAGCACCATGCAAGCCCGTTGACGAACATTCCCCGCAAGCATAAAGCTGCCTGATGGATGACCTGCCAGTATGATCTACAAGTACCCCGCCGCACATATAATGGCAGGCAGGCGCTACAGGGATCATATCGCGGGTCATATCTATACCCATCTCTAAACACTTGGCATATATATTAGGGAAGTGCGCTAAAATATCCTTCTTCTTTTTATGCGTAATATCCAAATAAACAAAGTCCTCCCCCGATTTTTTTATCTCCGCATCAATAGCGCGGGCAACAATATCACGCGGAGCAAGCGATTTACGTTCATCGTACTCCTGCATAAACTCTTCGCCGTTAGTGCGCCTTAATACGCCTCCCATACCGCGTACAGCCTCCGAAATAAGAAAAGATGGATATTCGCCCGGGTTGTATAAAGCTGTGGGGTGGAACTGGATAAACTCCATGTTCCGTACCTTTCCTTTAGCACGATAAACCATAGCCACTCCATCGCCGGTAGCAATAGTAGGGTTAGTAGTAACCGAATAAATATGCCCGGCCCCACCAGATGCCATTACGGTAACTTTAGAAAGTATCTTCTCTACGTTATTATTTTCTGTATTGAAAGCGTAGATGCCATAACAGGTAATATTATCTGAGGATTTTGTTACCATCTCACCTAAATGATGCTGAGTGATCAAATCCACCGCAAAATAGTGAGTAAGTATTTCTATATTGGGTTCCCGATGGATCTCTTCCAGTAAGGACCGCTCTATCTCAAAACCGGTAATATCCTTATAATGTAACACCCTAAATTCAGAGTGGCCACCCTCTTTTGCAAGGTCATAATTACCTTCATTGGTGCGGTCGAAATTGGTTCCGTACTCAATAATCTCGTTGATCCGTTCCGGGCCCTCCTTTACTACTACCTCCACAACTTCCATGTCGCATAGCCCATCGCCGGCAATAAGGGTGTCGTTTATGTGCTTTTCAAAAGAATCCTCTTTTTTATCCACAACTACCGCAACGCCGCCCTGGGCATACTTAGTGTTACTTTCATCTTCATTGGCTTTGGTAACTATCAGTACCTTACCATGCTTTGCAGCCTTTAGTGCAAAACTTAATCCGGCGATGCCCGAACCTACTACCAGGAAATCCACTGTTCTGGTCATGCTTGAGTTATATATTGTGTAAAATTAGTACTAATGTTAATAAGCGGTATAAAACCTGTTAAGTTTGTGTAAGTAAATAATTAGAAATAACCTGAATAGTTAACAACCCGGAATTTTATCAATTTTTACAATACTTTTGAGCGATTTGTAAGACGATATTACAACGAAACTAACATTTTATTGAGCAAGTAAATATTAACATTTAAGTTTTTATATTAATACTTGATTGTCACAGAAAGCTAAAAATCAGTAAAATAAAAAATAAAAAGGCATTAATAAATGTTAGTAAAAATGTATAAACAATTTTTTTACTATAACCAGTAACGACTTTTGAACATTACTAACACCTTAATAACAATAGGTTTATTTTATATATAAAAAGAAGTTATTATTAATTGATTTGTGGAATGGATACCTTCGAAGAAATAAAAATGAATGGCTTTGTGGACGAATACATCGACCCGACACTTGACCTTTTTGCCGAGATCAATAAACTTAAAAAAGAAAAAAATGCTGTTGTGCTGGCCCACTACTACCAGGAAGGAGATATACAGGATATTGCCGATTATATTGGCGATAGCCTTGGCCTTTCTCAGCAGGCTGCAAAAACAGATGCCGATGTTATCGTTTTTGCCGGTGTGCATTTCATGGCCGAAACAGCTAAAATATTATCACCAAACAAGAAGGTTCTGCTACCGGATATGAAGGCAGGCTGCTCCCTGGCCGACAGTTGCCCGCCCCATTTGTTCAGAAAGTTTAAAGAAAACTACCCCGACCATTTGGTGATAACCTACGTGAATTGCACAGCAGAACTGAAAGCAATGAGTGATATTGTTTGTACTAGCAGTAACGCTGTGCAGATAGTAGAGAGCCTGCCTAAGGACCAGAAGATCATCTTCGGACCGGATAAAAACCTGGGTGCTTGGGTAGCTAAAAAAACAGGGCGCGACCTTGTGTTATGGAATGGTGCCTGTATGGTACACGAAATCTTCAGCCGTGAAAAAATAACCAAACTGAAGGAGCGCCACCCTAATGCTAAAATATTGGCACACCCGGAATGCGAGGAAGTGATACTGCAAATGGCAGATTACATAGGAAGCACCACCGGGATACTAAAATATGCCACTAATAGCCCCGAAACGGAATTTATTGTAGCAACAGAGGCTGGTATTATTCACCAGATGGAAAAGGAAAATCCATCTAAGAAATTTTTCCCGGCTCCACCAAATAATACCTGCGCCTGTAACGATTGCCCGCACATGAAGCGTAATACGCTGGAGAAATTATATCTGTGTATGAAAAACGGCACACCAGAAATTGATGTGCCGAAGCATATTATTGAAAAAGCTGTTTTACCGATTGAGAGGATGCTGGAGATCTCGGCAAGATTGGGGTTATAGTGGTTCACATTAAAAAAGATGATTGCACAGATTAGTTTTTTTTAAAATATGTGTAATCATCTTAAATCTGTGTAATCCAGCTTACAAATTATCCTTTTTAATTTCAACTGCGTCCTGTACCCCTTGTGGCAAAGTGCTCAGCAGGTTATAACCAGTTGCTTTTTCAATATCACGCACGGTTACGCGGTATTGTTTCCAATCGGCATTTGTGGTGTTAATGTTAGGAGTATTCACTGCAATTACCCGGGTTGTGGCAGATACACGGCTAACATCGCCATCGCCTATAGGAACGATCACAGCAATTTTCCAAACATTGCTTGGAACGGTAACGTGGCCGTTGTTAATAGTAGTGACCGCGCCATTTTTACCTGTACCACCTGTGCCGTAAGCACCCATTACAATATAAACCTCGTTCCCGGCAACAACCTGCGCACGCAGGTAATTTTCCATATTTGCCCAGGTTTGTTGGTTATTATTTGGTGCCTGCGGGATCATATTGGTCATTAAAAAAGTAGCCGAGTTGGCATTGGCAGAACTGGTACGATCTGCAGAAGGGCAATTGTGGCCCCTATCGAAACCGGAATTTTGATAGCTGTTGCTTTCTACATGGTAAAAGCTTGCGTCTAAACCGATGAAACCCGCAAAATTATCCAACCTTGGCGATGCGTTGTTAATGGTAGAGGCATCAATATGCCAACTCACCCAGTTGGGTATGCCCCTGGTGCTGCTGTAAGATTCTACGTAATACTTCTGGTCTATCAAATAATCATTCAGCATAACTACATTAGGCTGTGCACCGGATGGATTACCGAATAGCAAATTGCTGTTATCGCCACTTTCGGGCTGAATATCCGCACCTGCTGTTACGCCACGCTCCGCAGTAGCGGGGCTGGTTGTAGTTGTGGTATCGGCGCCGCTATTATCAGTACTGCCGCCAACTATAATCCCCGCATCGCCTATGCCTTTAAAAGTTATATCATCTATATTGATACGCGTGGTGGCTGTGCCAATTTTTTTGAATTGGAAACGCACCCTTTTGGTGGTATTTACAGCAAATGAATCTGTTACCAGGGTAGTATTAGTTTCATTAAAATCGGTACCCAGTTGCGTAAATGTTTTCCCGCTGTCTATCGACATTAGCAACTGCCAGCCGGAGGCTGCATCTGCGCCGTATTTACCGTGTTTAAAACTAATTTGCTGTATGCCACTGATATCAAATTTCATGGTTAGGTCTCCGGCACGCAACCTTACAGTCTTAACGCCGCTTTTAAGATCTTGTGGTAAATTGCCAATAAGAGCGTCGTTAAATGTCCAAACACCGGTGTTTAACTGTACGTCACTCTGTTTGTAATCTCCTTTACTGCCGGTTTCAAAACCTTCTACAATAGTGTAAGGTTTTGGTACAACAACTTCAATGGGAGGGGCAGGGTCTACGGTAATTCCACCGCGGTAATCCTTGGCGCAACCCGCTATAAGTAATAGCCCAAGGCTTAAATAGATAAGTAATTTTCTGTTTTTCATATATATATTATTAGATAAGCAAAAATATTACTTAAACATTAACTGTGTGTTAAATAGTTTTATGTACGGTAAATGTTACAATCAGTGCTAACACTAAGGGGATTAATTAATTATTGGTAATTTTGTGTTTTTAGAATACAATATGTTTGAGAACCAGGAACGTACCCACTTAGATGAATTAGGCGAGTTTGGCTTGATAAGCCACCTTACTAAAAATATAAAGCTTACCCAAAAAAGCACCATAAAAGGCGTTGGCGATGATGCTGCGGTGTTAGATCACGCAGGTAAAAAACTGTTGGTATCTACCGATATGCTTTTGGAAGGGATCCATTTCGATCTTGCTTATACGCCATTAAAACACCTCGGCTATAAAGCCATACAGGTAAACCTGAGTGATATTTACGCCATGAACGGTACCGCCAGCCAGGTAACGGTTTCTATAGGTATGAGCAGCAAGTTCCCGCTGGAAGCTATTGAAGAATTGTATGAAGGTATTTACCTGGCATGCGATAATTACAATGTAGACCTGGTAGGCGGCGATACTACCGCGTCAAAACAAGGCTTGGTGATCAGCGTAACCGTTTTAGGTTATGCCGATGAAAAGGATATTGTTTACCGTAACACCGCCGAAGAAGGCGACCTGATCTGCGTATCCGGCGACCTGGGTGGCGCATATACCGGCCTGCAATTGTTAGAGCGTGAGAAACTGGTCTACATAGAGAACCCAAACATCCAGCCCGATTTGGAAGGCAAGGATTATATTGTAGAACGCCAGCTAAAACCCGAAGCACGTAAGGACATCATCGACCTGCTAAAAGAACTGAATGTAAAACCAACATCTATGATTGATGTATCTGACGGCCTGGCTTCGGAGCTACTGCACATTTGCAAGCAAAGTGATAAAGGCTGTAATCTTTACGAAGAAAAGATCCCTATAGACCCGATGACCTATGAAACCGCACGCGAATTTGGCCTCGACCCAACCGTATGTGCCCTAAGCGGTGGCGAAGACTACGAACTTCTGTTCACCGTAAAACAAGCGGAGTACGATAAGATAAAATTTAAAATGGATTTCACCATCATAGGCTATATCACCGAACCAAATGCAGGGTGTAATTTGATCACCAAAAGTGGCAACGTACATCCGTTAAAAGCACAGGGGTGGAATGCGTTTGGGTCGCAAGCGTAGCCCCCCAGCCCCCTGAAGGGCGAGCTTTTGAAACGCTTAAACAAGAAAAGCAATGCCAACAGCGTTGTTTTTCTTGTTTATAGGCTAAAATTTGGCCTTGCCAAATCAAAGGGTCCTCTTCAAGGGTGAGGGGGCTTCCTCACCAATATATTTAACATCAATCTGCTTATTAGCCTTAGCGCCAAGCTTCTTAATCTTCTCTGCAGTCACAGTTAAATTTCCTCGGCCGTCGGTGAGTTTGTTGATGGCTTTTTCGTAGCTGTCCTGGCTTTGTTTAATGTTTTTGCCAATGCCTTCCATATCGCCAACAAAACCCACGAATTTATCATACATTTCGCCGCTAAGGCGGGCAATCTCCAGTACGTTGCGGTTTTGGCGTTCCTGTTTCCAGATGCTGGCGATGGTACGCAGGGTAGCCAGTAAAGTGCTCGGACTTACGATAACTACCCGTTTATCCCAGGCATCGCTAAACAGATCAGCATCCAGCTGCACCGCAAAGCTGAACGACGATTCTATCGGCACAAAAAGCAAAACAAAATCAGGTGAGTTTACCTGGTAGAGGTCGTGGTAGTTTTTAGACGACAGCCCATGTACGTGCGCGCGGATAGATTCGATATGCGCTTTGGAGAATAAACGGCGCTCTTCTTCGGTTTCGCAATTTACCAGCCGCTCATAAGCGATCAACGAGACCTTAGAATCGATTATTAAATGTTTTTCGTCCGGGAGGTCAATAATTACATCCGGCTGCAGCCTGTTGCCATCCGCGTGGTTTAGGCTGGCTTGTGTGCGGTACTCGCGCCCGTTCACCAGGCCACTCCGCTCCAAAACCTTCTCTAATATCACCTCGCCCCAGTTGCCCTGCTTCTTATTGTCGCCTTTAAGGGCCTTGGTAAGATTTGATGCTTCGGTACTGATGAGTTTGTTCAGATCCATCAATTTGGAGATCTCCCCCTTCAGTACATTCCGCTCGTCCGATTCGGCTTTGTACACCTTTTCCACTTTTTCCTCAAAAGATTTGATGTTTTCTTTTAGCGGGTTGAGGATAGTGTCTATGCTTAATTTATTTACATCCGTAAACTCCCGCGATTTCTCCTTCAATAATTTTTCGGCGATGTTTTCAAACTCCTTTTGGAAATGGCTGCGGGTTTGTTCTATATCGGCTTTTTGTTCCGCCAGTTTTTCTTGCTGGGCCTTAAAAAATGAGCGGGATGATTCTAACGATTGATTCGCCTGGGCCAGTTGGGTACGTTCGTACAATAGTTCATCCAGCAAACGGTTTTGCTCGTCTTTTAACAGCTTGGTGATATTTTCTTTTTCGGATTGCAGCCCGGCTGCCTTCTGACCGGAAATGGCTAACGAAATTTTAAACGATTCATTTTCGGTTTTTAAGGCAGCAAATTCATCCGCGGAAATAAACCCTTCTGGCCGCTTTCTAACAAAGAAAAGCACCATAGCCACTATAACAAATAAGCCCGCAACACCTAAAATAACCACGTCCATTTGATAATAATATTAGCAAAACGAATGTAGTAAATTATATATTACTAAAAAAAGATAAAAATTGGAACTACCTATTTGCAAAAATGTAGCGCGTTTTCTACAGCCGCTTTATTACCTAACGTTATAGCCTTTTTAAAATCGGGGCAGGCGGCGGCATCATTTCTTAAGGTATGGCTTATAAAGCCACGGTTGTTATAAGCGTCGCCATTTTTAGGGTCGATAGCGATTACGCGACTGTAATCGGCGATGGCGCCAGGGTAATCCTTCAGGTTTCGTTTGCAAAACGCGCGGTTAAATAAGGCTTCGGTATTATTGGAGTTGAGCGATAAGCGTTTATCAAAATCCTCAACGGCATTTTTGTAGTTAGCCGTTTTTAGGTAGTCATTTCCGCGCTTTAAATATGCCCTGCCGCTATCTTCATTACTTTTTAAATACGTGGTGTAATCGGCAATAGCGGCAGCGAACCGGCCCAAATTATCCAGAGTTATCGCCCGGTTATAATACGCCAGGATGTTCTTAGAATCCAGTCGTATGGCGGCGGCATAGTCAGCATTAGCGCCCGCATAATCTTTAATTTTCAGTTTGGCATTGCCACTATTCAGATACATATCGGCACCCGGAGGGGCTAATTTTAACGCCTGATTATAATCGCCGGCGGCCCCTTTAGCATCATTAAGCGCCGATTTTGCTTCGGCGCGCAAACTATAGGCACCAACATTATTAGCATCAATGGCAATTGCGGCATCATAGTCTGCAACAGCACCTTTACTGTCGCCGGCCTCCTTTTTTAATTGTCCGCGTTCTATGTAGGCGTTTTTATATTTAGGATCAAGCTCGATTGCCTTGTCATAATCTGCTCTGGCAGCAGTGAAGTTATTCATGCTAAAATTAGCCAGTCCCCGGCTATAATAGGCAACGGCGGTAGGTTTAATTGATATCGCCTGGTCGTAATCGGCAATGGCGCCTTCGTAATTACTTAAAACATCTTTTAACCGGCCACGATCAACATAAGCGCGGTCGAAGTTTATTTTTAAGCTCACGGCTTTATTAAGGTCTACAAGCGCTCCGTTAAAATCTTTAAGGGTTATCCTGGCATGGCCGCGCTGGTAATAATCATCTGCTTCGTTGGGAAAATCGACGATATCTTTGGTGTAAAAGTCCACAACTTTCACGGCTTCAACGCTATCAGTTGATGTGGTTTTTAATTTAGCATTTTGTGCCGAAGCGAATATGGGGATTAAAAAAAGCAACGCGAATAGCTTATTCATGACAGGATATTAGGATCACCTAAAATAGCTATTTTATCCGCCGGGTAAACAAGAAAAATCAGGGCTTTGTTTTCAGCGTATCCTTTGGTATGCTAGTAGTGCCGCTGCCATTGCCGCTGGTATCTTTTCCGCCGGTTTCGGTTGGGCTGGTTTTGTATCCGGCGCTATCTGCCGGGCCAGAGTTGCCCACGTGCGTTTGGCCCGAATCTGCAGCCGCCCCACCGGTTTGCCCGGTATTGCCTTTACAAGCCGTGAAAAACAACAGCGCCGCAGCTAACACGATAGCGAGGTAAGAAATTATTTGTTTCATCAGACGGTAATTTTTGTTGGTATACTTAAACTACAATTAGCATATTTACATGTTTAAAAATTCTTAAAATAAATCTGGCTATGAAATACGCGTTTATTCTGTTGAGCCTTATTGGCGGCTTTTTTTTAACCTCTTGTGGTAAAAAAGGAACCGCCGGCCCTGTGCCTCATAATATCAAAGTAAACGTAACCGGCACGGCGGCGTTCACGGTGACGCTGTCCGCCATTAAAGCAGATGAAACCATAACCTCGGCTATCGATACTAAAATGGTAAGCAGCGGCACATACGAGTTTACAACGGGACTGGTTGCAGGCGGCGTATTACATTTAGAGATCCAAAACTCGGGCGCGGAGAACACCGTATCGTACACCATCACCAATAATGGTGCCGCAGGCAAATCGGATTCAGGCAAAGAGCTGGGCTCGTTCAGTAAAATAACTACTGATTATACGGTTAACTAAAACCAGAATAGCGTTATCAAAATAAAATAAGGCTTATTGATATGTATAACGGTCTTATGCCTGCTTGCCGGTTGCTCCTCAAACAAGAACGAACCTTTATGGTTAGCAAGCATACCATAAAGGTTACAGCTACGGCAGCGCAGGAATATAGCACAGGTGTTTGGGTGCAGGATAACACCCTTAGGAACCGCTCAGGATGGAAAGACCTTAACCGGAACTTATGAATTTACAACAACAGCCACTGTTGGGCAAACATTGGTTTATAAGTTACAGAGCGTTAATACCACCGACCTCTCTTATACCATAGTTGACAACGGGGAAGAAAAAGTAGGCGTTCCTTTTGAGACACCTGTTATCCGGTTAACTAAACCAGCCTACTTACAATATTTCGCCAGGTTGCCTACGGCTTGTGTATTGCCGTACTCTACGCCTTTTCTAAAATCTTCGCATGCCCCCGTGGCATCCCCTAACAGGCGTTTTGCATTACCACGGTTATTAAAAGCGTCGCCGTCTTTTGGTTCCAGCGCAATATATTTGGTGTAACCCTCTATTGCGCCTTTGTAGTCGTTAAGAGATCTTTTTGCGAGGGCGAGGTTATAGTAGGCATCGGCATATTCCTTATCAATAACTATAGCCTTGTTCAGGTCCTCCACCGCGCCATTATCGTCGTCGAGGTTTAACTTTGATGTCCCTCTTTTAAAGTATCCGTCGGCCTCTTTTGGTGTAAGCGTTATGTATTTGGTGTAATCTTCAATGGCATCATTGTAATTTGCCAGCCCATCCTGCGCCAGCCCGCGATTATAGTATCCATCGGCATATTTAGGGTCGAGCGCTATGATCTTGTCTGCATCGGCAATGGCACCGGCATAATCTTTCAGGTTATATTTGGCTACGCTGCGGTTATTGTAAGCGTTTATAAAATCGGGAGAGAGCTTAATGGCGGTAGTATAATCATCAATAGCTGCCTGGTAATTTTTTGTATAGCGTTTGGTATTACCGCGGCTGTAATAAACATCCGGATCTTCGGGCGTTAGTGTGGCAACTTTGTTAAAATCGGCCATGGCTGCGGTATAATTTTTGGTGATGTTTTCTGCAATACCACGGTTATAGTAGGGGTTTGGCCCGGTAGGATTTATGGCAATGGCCTTGGCATAATCGGCCATAGCGCCCTTATAATCTTCCAGTATTTTTTTCTCCACGCCGCGTTCGTTATAGGCGTCTTCATCGTTCGGGTCGAGCGCGATGGATTTATCAAAGTCGAGTATAGCGGCTTTATGGTCATCCATGTGGGCTTTGGTAACCGCGCGTTCGTAATAAGCAATCGCGGTTGGTTTGATCAGGATGGCGGCAGAGTAATCGGCAATGGCGCCTTTGTAATCTTCCAGGTTGTCTTTAGCGCGGCCACGATCAATAAAGGCATCGTCGTATTTTGGGTTGAGGGCTATCGCTTTGTCAAAATCCTTTATGGCCTCCTGGTAATTTTTAAGTTTTGATTTGGCGATGCCGCGTTTATAATATGCTTCGGCGTCGCCGGGTTTATCGGCAATAATTTTGGTATAGTATTTAACCGAGCCAGCGTATTTAACACTATCGGTATTTTGCGCTTTTACAAATAAAGGGGCGAATAAGAGTAGTACGGCAAGTTTTTTCATTGCTTAAGAGATAGGTTTAAGCAACTAATATAAAAACATGAAATGGTTTTACGCCGCCGGAAATAAAAAAAATGCGCTTATTGCGCTTTTTCTATCCGCAGGCCAACGTCGCTTACCTCGTGCAGGGGGTTATCGCGCATGTTTTGCTCTATCTCAAGCTGATACACGCCTTTAGCAGGGAATTTGTATTGTTTACGCAAAGGCAGCTGGTAGCTGTACAGGTTTCCGCTGCCACTGCCCAGCCATTCCCCATCCGGGTTGGCCAGTGGAAACTGGTAACGGGTTTTAGCTGTTTTATTGCCGTGTTTTTGCAATAGTAGCACGTATATGTTTGAGTATCGGTATCCGCCACCAACCCTTAAGTTAAGGTATATGTTATAGGGCGCGGTTTCGTCATCTATCTTCACATCAAACTTAACCCGGTTAATGTACGCCCAGTTGTGGTTGCTTATCTCCTCATTCTGATCTAAAACAGCCGCCGCATCGGTGCAGCCCTGCACTAAAAAAAGGGTAAGGGCTGCCGATACACCTAAAATAAATTTAAACATCCGCTTCATTATTCCGGCCTTGCTGGGGGTGGGTTATTATCGTTTCGGTTCGGATTATTGGGGTTGTTAGGATTCGGCCTCGGCCTGTTTGGCCTGCGGTTTTGGTTATTGCCGCGGCTACCTTCCGGGCGATTGCCACCGTCTGGTCTTGGGCCGGCCTGCTGGCCACCTTCGCGTTTTGGCGCATTGTTTTGCTGGCGGTTACCTTCCGGGCGTGCTCCGGCTTGTGCTGGTGCCTGTCCATCGGGTCTCGGCCCTTTACTGCGGCTTTTATTCTTGCTTTTGTTTTTATTGTTGTTGCGGCGCTCATCCAAACGGGTAAGGCTATCCTGGCCAACAACGTTCTCGTAATCCAATACTTTTACTGGCTTGGTTTCCACTTCAACAATTTCGCCAAGGTCTTCCGGCAAAACGCCATCGCGGTTCATTTGCTGTATTTCTTTAACGCGGCTTATTGGCAAGGGGATCCACGCTTCTTCGCGCGGGTAAGCAAACCACATGATCTTTTTAAAGATATCGGTCTTTTGCAAACGTGCGTCGCCTTTTTCGGTCTTCAGGAAGTTTACATTATCGGGGATGTGTTTCAGCGCATCCATGTAAGTATCCAGCTCATAGTTGAGGCAGCATTTTAACTTACCGCATTGGCCGGCAAGCTTAAGGGTGTTTAGCGATAGGTTTTGGTAACGTGCAGCCGAGGTTGATACGGTTTTAAAATCGGTAAGCCAGGTGCTGCAGCAAAGTTCGCGGCCGCAGGAGCCAATACCACCTAAGCGGCTTGCTTCCTGGCGCATTCCAATCTGGCGCATCTCTATCCGGATCCGGAAACTCTCCGCCATTTTTTTGATCAGCTCGCGGAAATCTACGCGGCCCTCTGCGGTATAGTAAAACGTAGCCTTGGTTTTATCGCCCTGGTAATCTACGTCGCTTATCTTCATGCTGAGTTTTAGCTCAAGCGCCAAGGTGCGCGATTTGTGCATGGTTTCCCACTCCATATCCTTGGCCATTTTCCACTTATCTACATCGGCGGGAGTGGCCCGGCGATAGATTTTTTTTACCACATCGGCTTCTTTTACATGGCGCTTGGTCATTTGCATCCTCACCAACTCGCCGGTGATAGATACGTGGCCAATATCGTAGCCGCCGGTGGTGGTTTCAACCGCTACCAGTTCGCCCGTTTCCAGGTAAATATTGTCGTTGTTATGATAGAACTCCTTTCGCGAGCCTTTGAATTTTACTTCGACTATGCTAAAGGGCTTATAATTGTTTGGCATATCCATGTGTGACAGCCAATCGTGTACATCCAGTTTGCTGCAACCATTTGTAAGGCAACTGCCATTACTTTTGCAGCCTGCAGGTGAGCAACCGCCCCCTGTTGAGCAACTTCCGCATCCCATAATTAATTCGGTATATAATGATTCCCCGGAGGGACGATTTTTAAATTTAGTACTTTTATAATTTGCAAAGATACATCTAAAAACAAGATCTTAGGGTTAGCATTGCGTTCTATATGATAGTGAGCTTTTTCCAGCTCGTCTATAATGGTTTCCGACTGTGCGATGTTCATCACCTTGGCCATTTTACGGGCCGTATCCAGTTCCTGATCCGGTAAATGTACCATTCCTTCGGCGCCTGCCGATATTAAACAGCACTCGCGGATAAAATTAATGCCATAACGCAAAAAATTCTTTTGGTTCTCGCGGCCCATTTTTGAGGATTGATCTACAAAGCTCAGCACCTCCAGCCCTTTATTACCAAAGCATAAACGCAGCCATTGTACAAACAGGTTATGATAGCCTTTGGCATCCTGTTGTAACATGCCAAGCGCCTCGGTCATGTTGCCATTGCTTAAGTAGGCAATTTCGGCGGCCGCCGTTTCGGTTTGATTGTGCTGCGCTATGAGGTGATTTTTAACATCATCGTAATTTAAACAAGGGATTTTTATCAGCTGCGTACGCGAGAGGATGGTGTTCAGGATCTGGTCCTGGTTTTGCGCGACGAGCAAGAACAGTGTATTGGGCTGCGGCTCTTCAATCGCTTTTAGCAGGGCGTTGCCCTGTTTATCCAAATATTCAGGCAGCCATAAAATCAGAACCTTGTAAACCGATTCGAAGGGTTTAAAGCTGAGTTTTTTGATGATCTGGTGGCACTCCAGTATGTTGATATTAGCCTGTTTATTGCCCGAATCTAAGTACCCCCGCCAGGTATCTAAGCTTAAATAGGGTTTTTCGGTAAAGGCAGTGCGCCATTGCTCAATAAAATCGATAGAGGATTCTTTTGGTGTGCCGAAGGTTGGGTAAGAAAAATGCAGGTCGGGGTGCATCAGTTTCTGGTACTTGCGGCAACTGGAACATACACCGCAGGAATCGTCGGGCTGTTTATCCTCGCAGCTTAAATATTGCGCGTAAGCAACGGCCAGGGCCAGGCTTCCGCTACCTTCGGGCCCTAAAAAAAGCTGCGCATGGCTCACTCTGTTCTCATTTACAGAGGTGATCAAACGTTGCTTTATAGCGCTTTGCCCGGTAATTTGCTTAAACTGCATTGGTGCAAGGTAAAAAATAGATTTGAGATGTAAGATATGAGATTTGAGACAGGAAAGGGATTACACTATCTTTGAATAAGTTTCACTTTTTAAATTACAAACGAATGCCATATTTCACATCTCATATCTCACATCTCATATCTGCGAAGCAATGAGAGTAATGGCTTTCGACTATGGTACCAAGCGCATCGGTATTGCGGTTACCGACCCGATGCAGATCATCGCTACCGGGCTGGATACCATCCACCCCCTGAAAATTATCGACTACCTGAAAAAATACCTGCAAGCCGAGCCGGTGGAGCGCTTTATTGTTGGCGAGCCCAAGCAGATGGATAACACTCCCTCCCAATCGGCCATCCATGTAAAAGGCTTTGTGAACCTGCTGAAGAAGACCTTCCCCGAAATACCCATTGAGATGCTGGATGAGCGCTTCACCTCCAAAATGGCATCGGCTACTATCGCCCAAAGCGGGATGGGCAAAAAAGCCCGGCAGAATAAAGAACTGGTAGATACCATATCTGCGGTGATACTGTTGCAGAGTTGGATGAGTAAAAGTTTCTGAACCGTTGTCCCGCCTCGCAATGAGGTGATGGAGAGCTAATTGATAGGTCAAAAATAATTTCCCTATTTTTGCCCCATGGAAATTTTAGATCCAGCACTGCAATCCTACCTCGACGCTCACCTCGACCCCGAGACCCCCGAGCTGCAGGCCATCAACCGGGAAACGTATTTAAAAGTGCTTAAACCACACATGCTAAGCGGCCATTACCAGGGACGTGTTTTGAGTATGCTGAGCAAAATGGTGGCCCCAAAGCTTATTTTAGAGATAGGTACGTTCACCGGTTACTCCGCCATTTGTTTGGCTGAAGGATTGGTAGAAGGCGGCATTTTGCATACTATAGAAGTTAACCGCGAGTTTGAGGAAATGCTGAATTCACATTTCAAATTAACAAATGTGGATAAAAAAATAAAGCTGCATTTTGGCGCTGCTGAAGCTGTAATTGCTGATTTAGAGGAAAATAACTTTGATTTGGTGTTTATTGATGCGGATAAACGGAATAATTTTACTTATTTTGAGTTAGTAATTGACAAAGTAAGGCCCGGTGGGTTAATAATAATTGATAATGTTTTGTGGAAAGGCAAAGTATACGGCAACGAAAAAGACGCCGATACCTTAAACATCCGCAAACTAAATGAACACATAGCTGTTAACACGACGGTGGAAAAAGTAATTCTCCCCATTCGTGATGGACTATTGATCATCAGAAAAAAATAATTATGAAGAAACTCTTTACTGTTACTCTACTGTTAGTAACCGCACTTGTTGCAACAACTACAGCCGTTTCGGCACAAAGCGCTCCACAATCATACATCGAGAAGTTCAAAGATAATGCCATTCGCATTATGCATGAAACAGGCGTACCTGCAAGCATCATTTTAGGCGTTGCCATGCACGAATCTGCCAGCGGAAAGAGCAATATAGCCCAAAACCTCAATAACCAGTTTGGAGTAAAAGGCGGAGGCACTGTAGTTTATTACAAACACAATAAAAAAGTTAGGACAGCATACAAACGTTACGAATCGGTAATGGACTCCTTCCAGGATTTTGCCCGTATTATGACGGAGCGTAAGCAGTTCAGCCACCTGGCAGATAAACTTACCCAGTACGATTACACCGGCTGGGCAAAGGGCATCCAACGCAGCGGTTACTGCAGCAGCCATACCTGGGCATCGCAGGTAATGGCGATCATAAAAAAATACAAGCTTAACGATCTGGATGAAAAACCTGCTGATGCACCTGCGGCAGCCCAGTTAGCAGATAATAACCAAAAATAATTTTTCACTCTTTTATGTTTAGCCCGGTAATGCGGGCTATTGGTTATTATGCGGAAATTTTGCATCCTCTTCGCTCTCGCTATTGTTTTCAATTCCTGCTCTGCGCATAAAAGCACCATCAGCAGCAGTAAGGCCCGCAAAAACAATAAAGCCATTCAAAAACGCAACCAGGCAGCAATAGCGGCCCACCGCAATATGTCCTCGCTGGAGTATATTGAGCGTTTTAAAGCCATCGCCATACAGGAAATGAACACCTACGGCATCCCGGCCAGCATAACGCTTGCGCAGGGCTTGTTTGAATCGGGCGCGGGTAACAGCGACTTGGCCGTGGCGGCAAATAACCACTTTGGCATAAAATGCGGCAGCACCTGGAGCGGCTCGAGTTATTATAAGGACGACGATAACACCAACGATTGCTTTCGGGTATATGATAACCCCGAAGACAGCTACCGCGACCATTCCGAATTTTTAAAGAAGAAAAATTACGCCCGGCTTTTTGAGCTGGACAAGGATGATTTTAAAGGCTGGGCCTACGGTTTAAAGGCTGCCGGTTATGCTACCAACCCCAAGTACCCGCAACTGTTGCTTAATATCATCACCAAATACAACCTCGACCAATATGACCGGCCCGAAGGCGAGGTAGCCAAAATAAAACGCGAAGACCGCGTGCTGGATCAGATCAACAGCAATATTGGCCTCGCACAGCAGGATACCATTGCCAAAACATCGCCCGACGATAAAATTTACACCGTAAAGCAGGGCGATACACTATACAACATCTCTAAACGTTTTGGTATCACTGTAGACGAATTGAAAGCACTGAACAGAATGGGAGAAAATGGCATAAGGATAGGCCAAAAGCTCGTTGTGGTTAAATAGCGTGTTAAAATTTGTTAATTTCAGCCAAACCCATTCGTTAAACGTGTAGTTTTAATCCCTTGATGAAATTATGGCTTCCCTTATTGTTCTGCATAGTGTATGTATCTGCTTTTGCCCAACAAAAGGAGGTTACGGGTATCGTGTTCGATAAGGAGAACAAAGGCCGCATCGCGAAGGTAAATGTCCGTAACAATAACTCCGGGCAATCGGTATACAATACTTTTAAAGGCGAGTTTACCATAAGTGCCAACCTTGGCGACGTGCTGGTCTTTAGTAAGGCAGATCACCACTCCGATACCATTACCGTAAAAAACTATGCTCCGCTTGCGGTTTACATGAAGGCAACAGCCATTCAGCTGAAAGAGGTAACCATCCGAGATAGTGTGTTGAACCCGCAGCGCCGGTACCGGGCCACAAAAGGCGAGTACGGCAAAATTTATGGCTCCTTAGCTAACCAGGACCTGCTGAGCATTGGGCAGGGCGGCGTGGGCTTTAGCATTGATGCACTATACAATATGTTTAGCCGCAGCGGCAGAAATGTCGAACACCTGAAAGAGATCATCGATAGGGATTATAAGCAGTCGGTAATTGATTACCGGTTCAATAAATCGTTTGTGGCTGGGATCACCGTTTTAAAGGACCCCGACCTAACCGACTTTATGTTTAAGTACCGCCCAAGTTATTATATGGTAACCACCGCCAACGAATATGAGTTTGTGGCATACGTTCGCACCAGTTTAAGGCGTTATAAAAGAAACCCTAAAGCATTTGAGCTGGCACCGCTGCCAACCCAATACATCAATATTAAATGAAAGGCTGGCTTATAGTTGCCCCGTTTTTAAATGTTAACGCCATGGCATTGTTTCCCTTTATTTTGCTGCGCGAAGAAGAGATGCGCGGAGATGTGGTTTTGCTAAACCATGAGCGGATACATTTAAGGCAGCAGGCCGAGTTACTGGTATTGCCTTTTTACGTGCTATACCTTTTAAATTACCTGGTAAACCTTGCCCGTTACAGTAGCCATAACAAAGCGTATCTGATGATCTTGTTTGAGCAGGAGGCTTATCAAAGGGAGCTGGATGTGGCTTATTTAAGCTGCCGGAAATGGTGCAACTGGCTGGCTTTTTTTTGATTGCGAACACATTAGTTACATTTTGTGCCTTGAAATAACAGATTTTTCCATTTTCTTTGCGTTTATGTTGAAAACCGGTTTTAAAGTAGTTCTCACACTTTGTTGTTCATTTGCGCTCTCAGCCAGTGCCCAAACAACCGATACTGTTAAAAGAGATACAGTTAAAATTGATACCAACCTATTGAACAGGTATCGCATCTCGCCAAGGCCCAATGCTATCCCCGTGCCGTCGAAACCCTTGCTAATACAGCAGGAACTTTTGCCCGTAACCATGCTTGATTATAAGGTAAGCTACTGGCGCAGGTATGTTACGCTGGGGCTAAACTTTAACCAGGCGGCCTTTAGCAATAATTACAGCGCGGGTGGTGTTACCGCAATCGCTTTAGGCACCAATTTAATTTACCGTATCGAGTATAATAAAGCGCCTTTTAGTTACTCTACAGATTTGAACCTGCTATACGGAAAATCGAAAAACAAGGGACAGGGTGCCCGCAAAACCAACGACAGGATCTTCCTGGATAACAAGGTGGCCACTCAAATGTCAAAGCACTGGTTCTTCTTCGGTTCGTTAAGTTTCGAATCTCAGTTTGATAAGGGTTTCCAATACGATGCCGCAGGGGTTAACCCACCGTTGCTCATATCCAACTTTATGTCGCCGGGGTATTTAACCGAATCTGTAGGTTTTGAGTACAAGGCCGAAAAGTTCTTCGATCTGCGTTTGGGTACGGGTACGGCCCGCCAAACTTTTGTATTGGATACCACCATTTACCACAACAACCCGGGCAACTATGGTGTTACCCCTGGCAAAACCATCCGTACGGATATCGCATTCCAGATGGTGGCCATATTTGATAAGGACATTGCCAAGAACATGCATTTTAACGCCCGGTACGATATGTTTGTGCCTTACGGCAGGGCATTGGCTTTTGTTCGCCACAGGCTTGACGCGGTGCTGGCGGCAAAGGTAAACCGCCTCATCAACGTATCTATCAATGGTACGCTACTGTTTGATAAAAACACGTCTGACAGTGTACAAGGTACAGAAGGCCTATCTCTGGGGATATTGTATAAATTCCCGTAAAGGGTTATCTCTTCCCGCGCAATGCCGCCGCGTAGGTTAAAAGGCTTATAATCGCTTACCCTTTATTGTTACGCTTCCTCAGCGCCTGAAAATCGATATAGTACAGCACCTTCAGCGAGAAGTTGTTGTTCTGCGGCAGATTATAAGTGTCGTGCAAGTTATTAAGATAACCTCCATTGGACAGGCTATTGCTGTTAAACGCAGAGTTTTTCCAGGCAAGGCTTAATTCACTGCCCGGGGTAAATTGCCAAACGTATATCATATCCACGTTCCAGATATTTACGTTGCGGTCGCTGTGGTCAAAATCATTTGATGTAAGGGGGGCAACGTATCTGTCCTGCCCGAGGCTAAAAAACTCTTTGTTGTTAACTTTACTCCAATAATGCCTCAAACGAAGGTTAAGCCCCATTGTACTGCTAAAGGTGTACTTAAGGTTAAAGATATTCTCAACCGTGTGCACGTCCCTTCGGGCAAAAACAGGCTGGTTAACGCTGTCAAATGTGGAGAACCCGAGATAGTTTAGCCGGGGGCTAATGGTAACGTCTTCGCCAATAGAAAACTTGTTGCTAAGGCGTAAGTTTAAAAACAATTCAAGGTCGTTACCATGTCCGTAGCGCGCGTTCCACACCCAGGTATCTGAATACCAAAAACCACCCGAAAGTATTTTTGACCTATCGGTGCTCAAATTCCAGTTTAACATAAAATTTTGAGGGGCAGCATACGGGCGGTCTGCCACATGTGATTCATAATAATCAACGCCTTCTTTGCGGAAGTGGGCATTAATATTTACCTGCCACAAGTTTTTAAAGGTGCCAAAGCCGCCAAAATTTTGGTTAAAGTATTGATAAACCGCTGGGTTCACCCGGCGGGAGTAGTAGGTGTTTGTCCAAACCCCGTACTGCGTAAACAGGTGCTTGGGCTTGTAATTGGTGTACTGCATGTTAAGGTTGTGCTCTAAATAATTGTTGTTATTATAAAAGCCCAAATCGTTAACCTCATATTGGCTATCCACCATATCCTGCCCAATATCCCAGGTAAAATTACCTGATGATTTCCCCGCAATAACTTCATAGCTGTAACCGGTTTTGGTTTTCATACCACCGCCGTACAAGTTACTCATCATGGCAAAACCACGTAATTTGTAGGTGTTCTTTTTATTGTTGAGGCTGTACACCAGGCCGCCAACATCGGCAGAGTAATCTTTACCAAAACGGTTTACATTGGTATTGATAAGGGTGATGGCCGAGTTGTTCTTCAGGTTCTGGTCGAAAACCAAAATGTTATAATTAGCCAGCGGGCTGGTTTGTACCTGCCTGCGATTGCCTTGTCCATCTTCTATGGTGGCGTAAGCGGTGTTGGTAATAGCGTTAAAAACACCAATACCCAAGCCGTTTGAAAGTCGCCCCGAAAGTTTGATAGCGTTTATGAGTTTGGTTTCGGTTGGGTTGCTTATCACCTCCTCTCCCGGGGCAAGGTTGGCGTAAGCTCTATCGTAATTTAACGGAGTACCCCCCACCCGGCGCGAATAGAACAGGTTGCCTTTATTAAACAGTTCGGTACCTTCGGTGAAAAAAGCGCGATTCTCATTATATTTTACCTCAAAAGGGGTTAGATTGAGTACTTTATTATCTGATTGTACCTGCCCAAAGTCAGGTATCAGGGTCAGATCCAGCGTAAAGGCATCGTTTATACCGTATTTAACATCCATCCCGCCATTAACCGATGCTTTTGTATTAGGTACTCCCGCCGTGTTGTATGGATAATGGTTTACGTAAGTAGAAAAATATGGATAGAAGGCCAGCCGCACTGGTGGGTTTAACTTCTCTAAGCCGGTTAAAGTGCCCTCCTGGTTAATAAAACCGTTCATCTTTGGGTCTATCTCGTTCCAAAACAATTGTTGCTGAATGCGCTGACGCTTGCGGATGAGGTTCATGCCCCAGGTTTGCACATCTTTTTTTGCAAAGCGCAGCGCCGAATATGGGATGCGCATCTCTACCGACCAACCATGATCATCTACCTGCACCTTGCTGGTCCAAACAGCGTTCCAGTTAGGGTCTTCGTCGTTACCCTCTGCATTCGGCGGCGCGTATTTGGCATCGAACTGGCTGTTTGCCGATGTTACGAAGAAGCCGGTACCGTTGATACCGTCCTGGTAAGTATCAAAAATAACCCCCAGGAAATCTGCATTACCCACATTATCCCGGGTAGCAATCTCCTTGGCTACTTTATCTGCCGAGGTTTCGTACATGCGTGCGCCTATATATATGGCGTTGTTATCATAAATTATTTTTACTTCGGTACGCTCTTCCGGTTTCTCGTGGTTGCCGGCGTTTGGGCGCAGTTCAACAAAATCGGTTGCGATGGGTGCATTCTGCCATGCTGCATCGTCGAGCACGCCATCCATTTTTGGCGGGGTTTCGGTTTTTATGGCAACTAAGGTTTTCTTCGCCTTTTGACAAAAAGCGCTAACGGATAAAATGGAGAATAAAAGGGCGAGGAAAAATACCTTCATGTAAGGGGGCTTATAATGCTATAAGATGTGCGAAGTTTGCAAAACGTTACAACCTGAAGTGTTAAATGTTAGTTAACAGATGTTAAATAATTGGCTATGTGTTAAATAGCCATTAAAAAAACATATTCCCGGGGTGAGTAAACGACTAATATGGCTTTATTTTAAGCTTTTGGGCCTAAAGAAAGAGAACCGAAAGCAAAGGGTTATCTACACATTTAAGCCCGTTAAAGAGCTTTAGCCGATAGTGGCCCCACGAAAATGTTTAATTGCATTCATATTAGCCGAATTGCTTCAAAATCTTAACTTTGTATCCTCAAAAATTACGAATACATAATGTTTGAAAATTTATCAGATAAGCTCGACAGGGCGTTTAAAGTACTAAAAGGACAAGGATCGATCACGGAAATAAACGTGGCCGAAACCATGAAAGAGATACGTAAGGCCCTGTTGGATGCCGACGTTAACTATAAAACAGCCAAAACATTTACAGATGATGTAAGGACAAAGGCAATGGGCGAAAATGTATTAACCTCCATTTCGCCGGGCCAATTGCTCACCAAGCTCATGAACGATGAGCTGACCGAACTGATGGGCGGCACCACTGCCGAGCTGGATCTGAAGGCATCGCCAACCATCATCCTGATAGCGGGTTTGAACGGTGCGGGTAAAACAACCTTTACCGGTAAGCTGGCCAACTACCTTAAAACACAAAAAGGCAAAAAACCATTACTGGTTGCCGATGATATTTACCGCCCGGCGGCGATAGACCAATTGGAGGTTTTGGGCCAGCAGATAGGCGTACCTGTTTATGCCAACCGAGAATCGAAGGACCCGGTTGCGATTGCTTTAGAAGGTATAGCCCAGGCCAAGCGCGATGGCAACAACGTGGTTATTATTGATACCGCCGGCCGTTTAGCTATAGACGAGGCCATGATGCAGGAAATAGAGCGCGTAAAAGCCGCTACTAAACCGCAGGAAATTTTATTTGTTGTTGATAGTATGACCGGCCAGGATGCCGTGAACACCGCCAAGGTGTTTAACGACCGCCTGGACTTTACAGGTGTTGTATTAACCAAACTGGATGGCGATACCCGCGGTGGTGCGGCGTTGTCTATCAAATCGGTAGTTAATAAGCCGATAAAATTCATTGGGACGGGCGAAAAAATGGAAGCGCTCGACGTTTTCCACCCGGATCGTATGGCATCCAGGATATTGGGCATGGGCGACGTGGTTTCCCTGGTGGAGCGTGCGCAACAGCAGTTTGACGAAAAGGAAGCTGCTGAGCTGCAAAAGAAGATCCGGAAGAACAAGTTCGACTTTAACGACTTTTACAGCCAGATACAGCAGATCAAAAAAATGGGTAACATGAAGGACCTGATGGGCATGATACCGGGTGTTGGTAAAATGATGAAGGATGTAGAAGTAAGCGACGATGCTTTTAAAGGTATCGAAGCCATCATTCAATCCATGACGCCGAAAGAAAAAGAAAACCCCGACCTGATCAATCAAAGCCGCCGCCAGCGCATCGCGAAAGGATCTGGTAGCGATCTGCAGGAAGTAAACCGCCTGATGAAACAGTTTGATGATATGAAAAAGGTGATGAAACAAATGAGCAACCCCGCCGCCATGGCCAGCATGATGCGCCGGATGCCGAAACAATAGCACCTAAAAGGAACACAATTTTGAACGCCTCAGCAGAGATGTTGGGGCTTTACTTTTTTAAATCTTTCACCAATTTATTAATCGACTCCTGAAATAATTTTTCATCAATATCCGTACAGTTAAAAGAAGTGAAATCTGTTGAGTTTATTGCTTTTGGTTCTTCAATATTCATCCAAAACTCTTCCTGCATTAATCTAGGTCTAATATCATCCTTTTGCACATTAAATAGAAAATCGTCTATATGTATAGGAAAATAAATCGTTTTCCATAAAACGTCTTGCTTTTTTCTGCCCTCCGTAAGTTCATATTGACATGCCACGCTCTTGATTGAGTTTTCTGAAGCAATAAAAAGGAGCGTATCATATCGCTGTATATTTTCAGACATTATTTTTTTCAACGGCTTTCCTCCAGGCGCGTCGTTTTCCCATAAAAAAGTCGAAACACCCCTTAGTCTAAGACCCTCATTTAGTTTTCTTGCGAATACCTTGTCTTTAAAACTATATGATATAAAAACCTTATCAAACATTTTCAAGTGTATGACTTAGGCCTATTGGCGATGGTGATCGTGGGGCTTACGTAAAATTCCTACTACACATACCCGCTTTGTGATTGAATTTTACAAACTTTAGCTTTTAAACTTTTTACGATCATGATGTTATCTTTACCTGTACGCCGGGCGCTGTTGGTTGCGCTGGCTGTTTCTGCATTGTCCTCGGCCCAAGCGCAAAAAAAGCAGCTTACCACCGGGCAAATGCTCAAAAACGAGCCCAATAAAATTATTACCCCGCTGCCAGGCTTCACCGGCTGGGCAGATGACAGCCATTACATAAAAAGCGCTAACCGCCGCCCGGGTGGCAATGGCGGTGGGAGCAGCGTAGCTGTAGATGTACTTACCGGCACCGAAACCCCTTACACCCCGCCCGTTACCAACATGACGGTGAGCGTACGCGATAAAGATGTTTACCTGAAACAGGTAGACGGCACCGAAACCCGCCTCACCAAAACAGCAGACGAGGAGCAGAACCCAACCCTATCGCCCGATAACAGCAAAGTAGCCTACACTTTTGGCGGCAACCTGTACATTTTAGATGTCGCCAGCGGCAAGCAATCAAAAATTACTACCGATGGTACAGACGTTATCTACAACGGTTATGCGTCGTGGGTTTATTATGAGGAGATCCTGGGCAGGGCATCGCGCTACAAGGCGTTCTGGTGGTCGCCGGATAGCAAAACTTTGGCCTGGATGCATTTTGACGATACGCAGGTGCCTATGTTCCCGCTGTATAACTCCGATGGTCAGCACGGCTTTACCGAGCTAACCCGCTACCCTGAACCGGGCGACCCGAACCCGAAGGTGAAACTGGCCTTTTACAATGTACCGGCGAATAAAATTACCTGGGCCGATTTTAACGAGAACGACGATACTTACCTGGGCACGCCTATCTGGTCGCCGGATGGTACCGAGCTTTGGATGCAGTGGATGAACCGCGACCAAAACAACCTGAAACTATACGCCGTAACCCCGGCAACCGGTACCAAAAAAGAAATTTACGACGAGAAACAAAGAACCTGGATCAGCTGGTTTAAGGATGTTAATTTCCTGAAGAACAACCAGGGTTTTATTGTGATGAGCGACAAAAGCGGCTGGGAGCATATTTACTGGTACGGCATGGATGGAAAACTGAAATCGCAATTAACTACCGGCGGTTACACCGTAACCGGCATCCAATACATCGACGAGAAGAACAAACAGGTTTACTTCACCGCCCGTAAAGAGAACACCGCGCGTGTGGATTTATACAAAACCAACTTTAGCGGCAAGGGTTTAATCCGTTTAACAGCAGGCGAGTTTAACCATGCGGTATCTATGTCGCCCAATGGCACTTACTTTACCGATACCTACTCTAACGTAGAAACCCCGGCTAAAACCGCCGTGTACGATAGCAAAGGCAAACTGGTGAAAGATATTGCAGATAGCAAAGGCACCGAGTATGGCGATTACGAAATGGCGACCACCAAACTTATCCGTGTGAAAACAGCGGATGGTTTCGACCTCCCGATGACCATTATGCTGCCGCTTAATTACGACCCGAACAAAAAATACCCGGTGATGATCAGCATCTATGGCGGGCCAAATGCCGGTACCGTTATGGATACCTGGAAATACAGCGGCATGGCGCAATGGTGGGCAAAAGAAGGTATGATACAGGTGGCGATGGATCACCGTGCATCGGGCCACTTTGGTAAGGTTGGCCAAAACTATATGTATAAAGATCTGGGCAAATGGGAAATGGCCGACTACATTGAGATGGTGAAATACCTGCGGACCCTAAGCTATGTGGACCCAACCAAAATGTGCATTACCGGCGGTAGCTATGGCGGTTACATTACCGCGTATGCCCTAACCTACGGTGCAGATTACTTTACCCATGGCATAGCCAACTTTGGCGTAATGGACTGGAGCCTGTACGACACCCACTACACCGAACGCTATATGGGCACGCCCAAAAACAACCCTGAAGGTTATAAAAGCAGTTCGGTTTTAACCTATGCCAACAAGCTGAAAGGTGTTCTGCGGATAGTACATGGCACCATGGACGATAACGTACACGCGCAAAACAGCATCCAGCTGATAAACAAACTGATGGACGAAGGCAAGCATTTTGAATTTATGCTGTACCCCGGCCAGCGCCACGGCTTCCGCGATAAGAGCAAGGCAGAGCACCAGCAAATGGAAACAAACCGGTTTATTTACCAGTATTTATTGCAAAAACCGATACCGGCTGAATTGGCAAGTAAATAAATGAACACGAATTTCACGAATAGGACGAATTTCACGAATTTTAGCTTCGGCGGGGTATCGAATCAAACACTAACCGATAAGAAACATGGCTGATATCCTTTTTAAGGAAGAATCTTACAAAATAGTTGGAGCTTGTTTTGAGGTGCATAAAGCGTTAGGGCATGGTTTTAAGGAGGTTGTTTATAAAGATGCTTTAGAGCTAGAGTTTAAACGCCTTGGTATATCCTTTTTGCGCGAGAAGCCGTATGATATATATTATAAGGAGCAAAAGCTAAAACATTGTTTCGTAGCGGATTTTGTGTTATTGAATAGTATTATCCTCGAGATAAAAACCGCTGGCTACATTGGTGAACCTTATTTAAAGCAAACGCTAAACTATCTTAAAGCATCTGGCCTTCGTTTAGGTATTGTAATAAATTTCGGAACACCATCATTAGAATATCAGCGCGTAATAATATGAGGGAGCTAAAAAATTCGTGAAATTAGCGTCATTCGTGAAATTAGCGGCAGTTATTTTATATTGCAATTGTTGCTTTTCTCAAAATTTAATTTTACTTTGCGTAACAAAACAAACAACAATTCGTTAAACTATTTAATAACGGTACTGTCTAACAGGCGGTACTAATTTGTTAACCTTAAACACCACACGCCATGCAAAAAGCCTATCAATCCATTTATGTATCGTTTTACAGGTGGAACTTTAAAAACTTCGGACAGGGTAAAAGCTTACCAGAATTTAAATCGATGTTTAACGTGAGCTTTTTGCTGGTAGTATTGCTTACCAACGCCATGCTTTTAACCAAGCTGATGATTAAAGGGCATTTGGTAAACCTTGGTATGGGTGTATGCGTGGCCATTGTTGCCGGTGCCATGCTTTTTCTGGTGGCCAATCACTTTATTTTGCTGAACAACAAGTGGTTTAAAAATGTGAACTTACAGATGGCGCGTGTAAGCACCCGCCGCAATGTTAACATCTGCTCGGCAGCCTTATTATTCAATGTATTTATCGCCTGCGGCCTAAGCTTTATATAAGGAACCCCGCAGCAACGTATTATAATTAAACGCCGCAATTTTGCGGCGTTTTTTGTTGATGGCATACTGCAATTGCTTAACCGCCCCGTTTGCTTAATTAAACAGGAATTGGTTAAAATCCATATCTTGCAGCTGCTTAATGAAACCGCTGAAAGAATTTAAGATAAACAACTTCGACCTGCTGAGGCTGCTGGCCGCTATCGAGGTAATATTCGATCATTATTACCAGCACCTTAAGCTACCCATCAGTCATACCAGCTTAAAAATATTGTACCTTTTCCCGGGTGTGCCCATTTTTTTTGTGATCAGCGGATACCTTATCTCGGCTTCCTACGAACGCAATAATTCCATCAAAAACTACATCCGCAACAGGGCGTTGCGCATTTATCCGGGGCTTTGGGGCTGTATTATTTTAACGCTCATCGTTTTCACCATTACCGGCGTAAACTTTTTAAATAAACAAACCCTTGTCTGGCTGCCAACGCAGTTGATGGGCTTTATATATACGCCCAACTTTTTGGCAAATTACGGCTTCGGCTCCTACAACGGCAGCTTGTGGACCATCCCCATCGAGCTGCAGTTTTACATTATGCTGCCCATCTGCTTTTTATTAGCGCCAAAGGGTAAGCTCAACGGCTGGTTCATCGTGCTGTTTGTGGTTTTTGTGGGGCTGACGCTTACCTACAACCTTTCACACTTGGGCGATAAACTAACCAAACTGCTGCGCTATACGTTTATACCGCATTTCTACCTGTTTTTAACGGGGGTGATTTTTCAGCGGCTGCGCATCTACAGCTCAAAATTTATTTACGGGAAAGCGCTGTACTGGATAGTGCCCTACGTGGCGTTCAGCATGTTCTTTTTCGACGGGATAGATGCAGCATACTTTACGGTGATACAATACCTGTTCCTGGCGTTCACCCTACTGTCGATGGCGTATACCCTGCCAAACCTTGCAGATAAACTACTGCGGAAAAACGACATTTCCTACGGCATTTATATTTACCACGGAATGATTATCACTGTTGTGGTGGAGCTAAAGCTGGTGCCCTATTTTAACCTGGTTTATTTGATCCTGGGCACGGTGCTGATGGCGACCTTATCCTGGTTGTTTATCGAAAAGCCCTTCATCAAGCGGAAGGCGCGCACCATTCACGCGGTGGAATAGAACAACAGTGATAGGACTTCTTTTAGTTCCCCCCTTGAGAGGGGTGTGCCGTAATGCGCAGTGGTAGGGGGTGTTCTACGTTATGCCGACCAACAACGCTTGCACCCTATTTTATCAAAACCCCCACAAACATATTGCCCGCCATATTAAATGGAGCAAATAAGCCGTAGATAATTTTGGCGGCGCTTAACTGCACGCCTTTTGGCAGCTTGCCGGCCAGTTTAGATACCACGAGTCCATGGTCCCAAAGGCGGAGCACTTTTATTTGTTTATAGTTTTTTAGGAGGTAACTTTTAACGGCCTGGGTAAAACTGTTCTTGTCCCAACGGTACACGTAGTTGATGGCGGTGCCCTGTTCCTCCCACTCGGTACCCATCAGGTTACCAATAAGGCTGTCGTAAGGTTCTATCACGATGACCGCTTTTTTGGCTACACGCAGCATCTCCGTAAAGCCCGTTACCGGGCGCGGAAGGTGATGCAATCCGTCCTGCACTACTACAAGGTCGTACGAGGCATCGGGCACATCCAGGCTTTCACCGTTCAGCATAATGGTGCTTATAGTTGGGTCGAATTCGTTGCAAATCTTGAGTGAGTTCTCGGAGATATCGCTTACGGTAACGTTATTAAACCCGTTCTTTTTAAAAAACAGGCCTTCGCCCCCAACGCCGCCGCAGGTAAGGAGTACGCTCCACTCACGGATGTTGGCGTTGCTTTGTTCCAGTACGGCAAGAGCTTTTAACAGCCGGCGATCGCGCAGGTAACGGGTGAGCGGGTCGGTAGTGATATGAAAATCAAATTCCGAGCGCTGTTCCGGCGCGTAAATTCCCTCGTAAGCGTTCTGCTGCTGTTTAACCTGCTCAAGCATCCTGTAAGTTTTTAGGGGAAAGATAGGGATTTTGAGGGAAAGGAGGAAGTGGGGCGGTGCGGGTTTGTGAAATTACCTGTGCTATGTAATACCGGGCACCCTTGCCCGGCGAGATGGTTATAAAACTATTTTTTCCATAGCGTCTTTTGCAACATACGAATTATAAAAATCGCCTGTGCCCTTGGCATCTAATCTGCCCACAATCACCTCTTCAGAGCTTTTACCGAGTTCGATGTTTGGGCGTAAATGGTAGTGTTCTCTTGCTCCTACCGGAAGCCATGTTTCATTTTCCTGATTTAAGTTGGCTATTTTAATTAAAAGTTTTGCGAACGATCTCAGTCCTTCGGGGTCGCCGTGAATTAATATCTCCTTCCATTTTTTAATTTCCCCTTCAAATTCATCTTCGCAATCCGCAACATCAATATCCAAATGACCTTTAATTTCATTTCCGCGCCATTTTATCTTTGCCATACCAACTGTTTCTTGCTAATTAACTAATAAATTCTGGTATTTCTTGTAAGCCCAACTCCGTTCAATCCGTCCATCGCTCGTTTTTTAAGTATAAAAATTCCCCTCATGTAACCTTCAAAATAAATCTATATCTTTCGCTTTACAAAAACCTTGTCTATAGTGTTAGTTAAAACCTTTGGAAGTGCGGTATATGGTATACAGGCCATTACCATAACAGTGGAAGTGAATATTGCAGCGGGTACCAAGTACTTTGTAGTAGGCCTGCCCGATGTGGCTATTAAAGAAAGTTATTTCCGAATAGAGTCGGCACTTAAAAATTGCGGCTACCGGATGCCCCGCCAGCAGGTGGTGGTAAATATGGCCCCTGCCGACATAAAAAAAGAGGGCTCCTCATACGATCTCACCATCGCTATCGGCGTATTGGCCGCCTCCTCGCAAATAGAAGCCGACAAACTGGACCAATACCTCATTATGGGGGAGCTATCGTTGGATGGTAGTTTGCAACCTATAAAAGGCGCTTTACCAATTGCTGTGCAGGCCCGTAAAGAAAAATATAAAGGGTTCATCCTTCCCAAACAAAACGCCCGCGAAGCCGCTATTGTAAACGAATTGGAAGTTTACGGAATAGAAAACATTAAACAGGTCGCCGACTTTTTTAACGGCACGGGCCAGCTGGAACGCGAAGTTGTAAACACCCGGGAAGAGTTTTTCGACAGCCTCACTAATTACGACAGCGATTTCAGCGAAGTTCGGGGGCAAGAGAACATCAAACGCGCTTTAGAAATTGCCGCCGCAGGCGGGCATAATGTTATACTGATAGGCCCGCCCGGTGCCGGTAAAACCATGTTGGCGCGGAGGTTGCCCTCCATACTGCCACCCCTCAGCCTGCACGAATCCTTAGAAACCACCAAAATCCATTCCGTAGCCGGGAAGCTTTCCGCGGCGGATGCGTTGGTAACTACCCGGCCATTCCGGTCGCCACACCATACCATTAGCGATGTGGCCCTGGTTGGCGGCGGCAGCAACCCGCAGCCTGGCGAGATCTCGCTGGCGCACAATGGCGTTTTGTTTTTGGATGAATTGCCCGAGTTTAAGCGCTCGGCTTTAGAAGTAATGCGGCAACCATTGGAGGAACGTAAGGTAACCATCTCACGGGCCAAGTTCACGGTAGATTACCCCAGCAGCTTTATGCTTATCGCCAGTATGAATCCATGCCCCTGCGGCTACTATAATCATCCCGAAAAGGAGTGCATCTGTCCGCCGGGAATGGTACAGAAGTATCTCAGTAAGATCTCGGGCCCGCTGCTTGATCGTATAGACCTGCATGTAGAGGTTACCCCGGTAAACTTTACCGAACTCTCCTCTGATCGCCTCGCCGAAAAAAGTGAGTTCATCCGCGATCGCGTTATTAAAGCCCGCGAAAAGCAAATAGAACGCTTTGGTGACAAGCCCGATCTGCACGCCAATGCGCAGATGAGCCCGCAAATGGTGCGCGATATCTGCAAGATAACCCAGGCAGGGCAAATGTTATTAAAGAAGGCCATGGAAAAACTCGGCTTGTCTGCCCGGGCTTACGACCGCATCCTTAAAGTATCGCGCACCATTGCCGATCTTGCCGGCAGCGACGAGATACTGTTGGAACATTTGGCCGAAGCCATACATTTCAGGAGTTTGGACCGGGAAGGTTGGGCGGGATAGTGCAACCACCTAAGCGCTACCTCGAATTGGATGCCTTGCGCGGCATGGCAGCTATGTTTGTGGTATTGTATCATTTCACGCTGGGGCAGGATGTTTGGTGGAGGTTTAACCTGGGTGTTACCGGCGTCGATCTGTTTTTTATCATTAGCGGTTTCGTTATTTTTATGAGTATAAACAACGTGGCATCGGGCACCGGGTTTGTTATCAACAGAATATGCCGCCTTTACCCCACTTATTGGGTTTGTGTTTCTATAACCTTTGGTGTGATGGTATTACTCAGGCTTATACATTTTGGGGCAGCCCATGATAGCCATGCAGGGCCAATAAATTATTTGGCTAACCTCACCATGTTTCAATATTATTTAGGCATTAAGGATTTGGATATACCCTACTGGACAATGATCGTGGAAATGCTTTTCTATATCGTTATCCTTATACTTTATTCGACAAAGTTGCTAAAGCACATTATCATCATCGGCTGCTTTGTTAATGTTTTTATTATTTTAAACGGGTTATGTTTGATACTGCATTGGCCTCACATCAACCCCAAATATTTTCCACTTTTTAATCATTTCGCCCTGTTTTTTTCGGGAATAACGTTTTATAAACTCGCCACAGGTAGCATTAGCCGGATTAAAGGCTACATCCTTCTTCTGTTTTGTATTTTTATACAGTGCTCTATCTTTTTGTTCGCAGGCCCTGCACATGAACATATTAGCTGGTACCAGTATATAGCGATGCTATTATTCTATTTTTTACTTTTTACATTATTTATCAATGGCTGGCTGAAGTTCATCGTATCCAAACCAGGCCTTTTCCTTGGGAAAATATCGTTTGCTTTGTACCTTATCCACTCCTATATTTTCGTGGGGATAATAGGCGTGTTGACGAAACACGGTATGCCTTTTGGTGTGGCCGTTTTTTTGGTTGCGGTGCCCGGAGCAATTGTGCTTGCCTGGCTTGTAACAGTCTATATTGAACGACCCCTCGGGAAAAAACTGAAAGCGGTTTTGCATAAACAAATAGGGTAAGCAATATGCGCATGGGTGTTCATTTTGAGTTATTCGAGTTTTGGTTGTAATTAAAATATTTGCTTTTTTTAAAAGTTTTTTATAGCTTCACACCTCTACACCCCAATGAATAAACAGACAAAAAAAATTATCATTTTTGACGATGACGAGGATATCTTGTCTATCTGCAGCTATATTTTAGAAGAACAAGGATGGGAAGTGCATACGTTTACCGATTGTAATAATATTACAGAAAAGGTAGCAGGCGTTCTCCCCGATGTTATTTTAATGGATAACTGGATCCCCGATGCCGGTGGCATTGTGGCCACACAAGCCCTTAAGAAGGATGAAGCACTAAAACACATCCCCGTAGTATATTTTTCTGCCAACAGCGATATACAGCTCCTTGCCGACCATGCCGGCGCGGAAACTTACTTGGCCAAACCCTTCGACCTGGAGGAACTCGAGCGCGTGATCAACACGGTGCTGATAAGCAACTAAAACTTACCATTTATAAATAACAAAAGGCATCCGTTACAAAACGGATGCCTTTTGTTATAGCTATGCCGGGCTACTACATCGGGCCGTCTGGCCTGCCGCCTCCTGGTGGCCTGCCACCGCCGCCGGTTCCGCCACCGTCTCCTCTAAAGCCGCGGCCAGAATCTGCTGCTGGTGCTTTGCCCGAGAATTTTTGCAAACGCAAGGTAAATGATACCAGGAAGTAACGGCCCAGTTTATTTACGTTAGTTTGTGTAACGGTACTCCCGGTGGTTACGGTTGAAAAACCGGTGTTCTCGTTAAATAAGTCATACGCTGCAAAACGCAGGGTGCCTCTGTGGTCTTTTAAAAACCTACGTTCTACATAAGTGTTTAAAATATTAGGGTTTTTTATTTGAAGCTCTTCTGAATAGCCGTAGTTGAAGGTTTTATTGTAATCGTAGCTCAACGTCCAATCCTTCCAGAAATAATTTTTACCGCTGGCACCAAGGTTAAGCGTGCGTATGTTTGTGTTTTGATTAAATAACGCGGTATTTAAAGAGTTATCTGTTTTGTTGACAGCATAGCTGGAGTTTAACTCAGCGTCTATCACATCCGTAATATTTACCCTGAAGCGCAGCCCGGGAGATAAAGTAAATGTTTTTGCAATGTTTTTATCGATAGCTGATGCTACGTTGTTTTCGTCGACCGAACCGGCAAAACCGATATTGTTGGTGTAACCAACGTTTGTGTTAAAAATAACCGTGTACTTACGTTCGGACCATGGCTTGGAATAAACCAAACCACCGTTAACCTGGTAATATCCGCTTGCATTTTGATACTTGATAAGGTTAGAGCCTACCAGGTTTTTCAAGGTTGGATCGGCAGCCAGGGCCGCATTTGTAAAACTTCGCGGATGTACGATATTAACGTTCACAATTTTATTATCGGTTTGCGTATAACCAACATTTGCGAAGAAGATATTGCCTGTTTGGAAACTGAAGTTACCGTAACGTAATTGCAAGCTGTTGTTAAACTCGGGGCTTAAATTGGGGTTACCCAATACAGGGTACGATGCGTTTGAGAAATCTATCACAGGCTGTAGTTGGTTAAACGCCGGCTGGTTGCTGGTACCGTTGTACTGGAAGCTTAAGTTTTGGCTCCTTGAGAAGTTGTATACAAACCGCGCTGTTGGTATTACGTTAAAGGTATTTACCTTGGTCGATTGGTTTGTTTTCACATTGAAGCCTTCCAGTGTTGCCGGTTGGCCGCCAATACCAATTACATAATTATATTTTGCCTGTACAACCCTATAGTTTAAGCCAAAGCGGTTCGTTGTAAAGGTGTAGTTGTAATTATTGCTCCAAAGCTCATAGTTATGGTATGCACCGGGCGCATATAAAGTATCTGTTTCTTTATTACTGCTTGTGTAGCTATGGTTAAATGCATAATTACCTTCCAGGAATGAGTGTTTACTCAGGGGCTCCTGGTACGATAAGTTTGCACCATACGCGTTGGTACGGCTATCGGTATATATCACCTGGTTTTCCGGCGAGGTACGCAACGAACCTGGCGCATAAGCATAAATAGGGTTATCGTATTGGTTGTTTTTATTGGTAGACCCGTTAAAACCGATGCTTAAGTTACGGCCGCGGCTGTTAAAACGGTGGTTATATAAACCAGTTATTCCATAATTTGGTGCCGAAGAATTGCTGATAGAATTTGCCGTGTAAGATTGCGCTACAATGCCATCCCTCGTAGAATTTACATTATCGAAACTGGTAACATCACTGCCTGAGTATGAAAAGGTTGGTGTTAACTTTAAATAGTTTACAGTGTCTGGTTTCCACTCCAGGTTGAAGTTGAAACGGTGGTTAACGGGGTTATTGGTTTCGTTACTTAAACTATTGCTTTGGCTAACTGTATTTGCCGATGCGTTGGTTTGTAATGTGGTTGAATTTGTGAAGACAGTGTTATCGTTAAAGCTATAGCTGCCATATACCGATAAGGTTTTGCCCCATTGGTCCCTGAAGTTTAAGCCGATAGAATGCGCGTTTGTGATGCCGTTTGCGTTTGTGGTAGACCCATTTGAGCCGCCCCTTAAAGCGTTACCACGGCCACCGCCACCACCTCCTCCGCCAAAACCACCGCCGCCTGCTGCGCCACCGGTGGGCGTACCAAAGCTAAAGGTGTTTACGTTGGTATTGTTGATGCTTCCTAATACAGATACTTGCTGGTCGCCTTTGAATTTGAAAAAGTTTAAAAGGCCAAGGTAACGGCTATCATTAGTTACCCCCGGGTTTTTTGGCAAAAGGTCAGAGCCATCGCCCGCTGTTGCCTGCCCAAAATAGCCATAGTTTTTATCCTTACGGATGGTAAAGTTCAGCACTTTATTGGGTTCGCCGGTTTTTACGCCGGTAAGGTTGGCCTGGTCGCCGTAATCATCCACAATCTGCACGCTTTCAATAACATCCGCAGGCAAATTTTTGGTTGCGCTTAAAACATCACCACCAAAAAAGTCCTTCCCGTTTACACGCACTTTGGTAACCTGCTTGCCCTGGGCAGTAACAGTACCATCTTTGGCCACATCAAGCCCGGGTATTTTTTTAAGCACGTCTTCAATCGGCGCATTCTCTCGCACTTTATAGGCCGCAACACTGTATTGAACGGTATCTTCTTTAAAAACAACAGGATTAACGCCAACAATGGTTACCACCCCAAGCTGTCTCGTTTCCGATTTTAGGACGATGGGGTCCAACACTACGGCTTTACCATCGGCGGGTAAGGTATAATGTTTTATAATTCCCTGGTAGCCGATTGATGAGATAGTCAGGGTGATTTTGGTGCCTTTTATTGCAGGGAACAAAAATTTGCCGTTTACATCTGTTGTGCTTGCCAGGCTATCGCCCAGCTCTGATGATATCTTAACGTTGCTGCCGGGCAGAGTTAGTTTTGTAGAATCGATAATGGTGCCGCTTAGCGGGCGGCTAACCTGCGCGTTGGATCGCAGCGAAGACAAGCTTAGGATAGTAAGAAGTAAAAAAATGTATTTCATAATGTATTTAAAGGCGTGCATTGATATTATTATGTGTAACACACATATATTATGCAAATGTTCACTTTATAGAATTTAAATATTTAATAATCATAGCATTGTTACATATTATAGCAGGTAAACAATAGCATTGTTACATATATAAAAACAAAAAGCCCCGCATTGCGGGGCCGAAGTTAAATAAGCTGCACGGAAATTTATACGGTTGCAGTATTAATTTGATAAATGTAACGCGCCTGCAACCTCGTTGTAGTTCCGGAGATTGATATTAGGGTGAGCGGCACCAAATGTAGTAAGTGAAGTACCCTGTATGATCACCACTCTAAAATCCAGGCCGCTCGCGGTAAAGTTTGATTTTACACTCACATAGCCTACGCCATACGAAGAAAGCGCAAGTGTTTGGCCTGCCTCGGCATACGGCATTGCGAAAAAGCCGCTGTTGCTGCCGGTTATGCGGAAGAACATCAAAACCAAGCCTTTGTCAACAATATCCTGCGTAATTGCAGGCACATTAAATTGCGTGAACCCGGTTAAAACAACCGATCTGTTTGTTAATAATACGCTGGCAACATTGGCACTGCCATCGGCACCCGTTGCGCCGGTAGCGCCCGTTGCACCTGTTGCACCTGTTGCACCTGTTGCACCTGTTGCGCCATTGGAGCCATCGGCTCCGTTTTGCCCGGTGGGGCCTTGTGGCCCAGTAGCACCCGTAGCACCGTTTTGCCCGGCTGGGCCTTGTGCGCCTGTAGCTCCTGTGGCACCAGTTGCTCCTGTGGCACCAGTTGCTCCTGCAGGGCCTGTAGCGCCCGTTGCTCCGGTAGCACCTGTTGGGCCGGCAGCGCCGGTTGCACCCGTTGCCCCGGCCGGGCCGGTAGCACCACCGTTAGCACCAGTGGCTCCGGCAGCGC
This sequence comes from Mucilaginibacter gilvus, assembly GCF_004054195.1. Classification (GTDB taxonomy): domain Bacteria; phylum Bacteroidota; class Bacteroidia; order Sphingobacteriales; family Sphingobacteriaceae; genus Mucilaginibacter; species Mucilaginibacter gilvus. Next base: position 117,288 of record NZ_SBIW01000004.1, read on the forward strand.
CGGTTGCTCCCTGCGGCCCTTGAGGACCGCTTGCGCCTGTGGCACCAGTAGCACCGGTTGCACCAGTAGAGCCGTCTGCACCGGGTGGGCCCGGAGTAATTGTTTTTTTACAAGCCCCAAGGGTAGTTAAGCAAATTATCGAAATCGCAAAAAGAGTATTGGTTAGTTTCATATTCGGTTATGCTGAGTGGTCTTTGTACGGGCGGGGTGTTAATAAGTTTCACTCAATGTGGAAAGAAAATATATTTCTTACTAAACCAATAAGTTTCGTGCTGCGATTTTGCCCATATATTGTTAACGATTGTTAAAAAACAGGCCTAAAAAAGAATAAAACCTTTGCTTAATCGTTTTCGTTAAACACTACAAATCTTTAACCTATGGATAATATCAGAAAGTCGCTCCACGCAAAAGTGCATACGTGGATGGATGCTATTGGGTTCAGTCTCAATGCATCACAAACTAATTTTAAGAACAAAGTAACCACCAATCATTACTTTTTCGAGACCTTTAATTTTTACGAAAAATCAAAAGGGGGCGATCTGTCGAAAGTGAAATTTCTATGTTTTGATATGTATGGTGAAAAGATGAGTGTAAAGTCGCTGCTCGACTTGCAGACCGCCTTTTTTGAAAACATCAGCCAGCTCAAATAATTATTACCCCGCTATTTATATTCTTAACTAAAAATAAAACCCCCGCTAAAATAGCAGGGGCTTAATTTTTAGTTCTTTTACCGGTTAAGCCAGTACGTCTATTAGTAATTTATTTCTGTTTCCTGTTGCTCCTGCTCGGCTAAACGGCCAGCTACTGTGCCGCCAATAACGTTAATAACCGGTTTTGTTGGATTCAATGCTTCTTTTATACGCAAGCGCAGGTCTGCATAATGCGCTGTGGTTAGCGCATCGCCGCCTTTTGGCAGGGTGGTGCTTATTTTGGTAAGCTCGGCACGCACCATCGGCCTGATATCAGATAAAGCGATGTTGATAGGTGTAAGGCCAAAATTTGCTAACTGCACGCTGGTAGCGCCCGGGAGAGTCTGGCTGGCATCCGTATTCAGGAACATTTTTAAGTTTTCGATATAACCGCGCTGTAAATTGCGTTGAAACTGGTCTGGTTTACCGGCAGGGAATACACCGCCTCGTAAATCGGTAAGCAGATCGCTTACGCTGTAAGCCAATGCGCCGCTTTTTGCTTCGTTATCAAACATACGGGCCAGGCGCGATGGGTTTAATACGTTTGCAAGCGCGTTTACCTGTAAGGCTTTGATACGGCCAAGAACTACGCCGTTATCAAACTTGCTTAGCTCGGGTGTATTGATCAACCAGGTTGGTGTTTTAAAAAGCTGCTGGTTTAAAAACACAACAGCATCGTGCTGCAAACTTTTATTTACAAAGCCATAAACGGGGCCCGTTTGATCGTATGTTTTAAAATTCTCGTTCATGCCGCCAATGTTCATGGTAACGTGTCCAATATAGCGGTTGAACTGGCCAATAACTTCGTTGTAAAGGGTTTGTACGTCATCGTACTCTTCGCCTTTCTGGAAGGTCCATTTCTCAATATTCGGTAATATCCTTTTCAGGTTGGCAATGCCGTAAGTGCTTGCTTTCATGGCGTTATCACCCAGATCCTCGTTTTGCAGGCGCGGATCTATAGAAGTGCCCTGGCGGCCATAATAATAAAGCGGGTTGCCTGCTTTTGCTGTTGTCCAGGCATCAAGCGCTTCTTTTTCCTGCTTAGGTGTTTTGTTGCCGTTAAAGTAGCTATAACCCCATTTTACAGCCCAAAGGTCGTATTCGCCAATTTGCGGGTAAAAGCGGGTTACGCCGTCGCCAGGTTGGGCAATGTAGTTAAAACGGGCATAATCCATTATAGACGGAGCGGTGCCGTGTGTAGCAGTAAATGTTTTAGAACGCAAAGAATCTACCTTGTAGGCATAGCTGGAACCAAAGTTATGCGGCAGGCCCAGTGTGTGGCCAATTTCATGCGATGATACAAAACGGATCAGTTCGCCCATTTGCGTATCGGTAAATTGTGCGTTGCGCACGTTGGGGTTTGTGGCGGCAGTTTGGATAAAGTACCAATTGCGCAATAAACTCATTACGTTGTGGTACCAGCCTACATGGCTTTCCAGTATCTCGCCGCTGCGTGGGTCGGAGATGTGCGGGCCATAGGCGTTCTGTACATCTGATGCGAAGTAACGCAATACGCTGTAACGGGCATCTTCGGTACTAAATTCGGGGTCTTCTTTGGCGGTTGGGGCAACTTTACCCACAATAGCGTTTTTAAAGCCCGCGGCCTCGAATGCTTTATTCCAATCGTTAATACCTGCTATGAGGTATGGCACCCATTTTTTGGGTGTAGCAGGGTCTATGTAGTAAACAATTTGTTTTTTTGGCTCTACCAATTCGCCGCGGCCGTAAGCAGCCTCGTCTTTAGGCTCCAGTCTCCAGCGATGGATGTAAGAGGTAGCCTCCGCTTTTTGTGCATCGGTACCATAATCTGTTTGGCTTTGGCCAAAGTAACCAACACGCGGATCCATCAAACGAGCTTTCATGGGCGTTTTTGGCAACAGCATCATCGATGTGTTCAGCTCGAAAGTTAAAGCAGCGTTGGTATTGTCGGTTGGTGACTCAGCAGCGCGGAAGGTTTTCAGCGTACGTACCTCTACATTTATCGGAAAGCTTTTGATAGTATCTATATACGACCGGGTGTTATCTATCGCGGTAACTTTGTAAGCTTTCTTCACATTATCGGGCAGGCTGATAGCCGCTACATCGCCATTATACATATCGGTAACATCTACCAATACGCCGGTAGTATCTTTATTGTAGGCTTTAATATCGAAAGAGGCCAGTACCGCATCGAGGTTAGAGTTTTTAACAGAGCGATACATATCGCTGGTACTATCCGCACGTACCGAGTAGCTTGGCACGCGAATGAACACCTGCTTATCGTGGCGCTCCCATTTCCAAACCTGGTCGTTAACCTCTTCGCCGCCATACTGCTGGCCAAAAGATTTTAAGCCGGTTGGTGTTTTTACAAAGCGGGTAACCACCAGCATCTCGCGGTTTAGCAAGCTATCCGGGATCTCGAAGTAATACTTCCCGTCAACCTTGTAGGTGGGGAACAAGCCGCTATCGGCTTTAACTTTTCCAATCAGATCACTGAATTTTTTGATCCCTTCTTTTTTGGCCGGGCCTACCGTTGCTGTAGTGGCAGTTGTTCCGCCTGGCGTAGTAGTTGTTTTAAGGGTTACCGTAGATGCGGTTTCTTTTTTTGTAGCGCACGAGCTTGCTGCAACGGCAAGGGTGATAATTGCTACGCGCAGGCTGGCGCCTACCCGTAAAGATTTATTCATGGTTAATTGTTAAATTAATTAGTAAAAAGCAAAAGCTAAAAATATGGAATATTATATAAAATTTCTAATGCCCATGGGTTTGTTACAATTGGCATTAAATACGGCGGCGAAGGGTTAATATTACACGATCATACAGCTTGTCGTGATATACTTCCAGTAACAAACTCCTGTCGGTTCTTGATTTTAATAGATTGTCTACCTCTTCTATGCTCATTTTAGATACAGGCTTAAAATTGATAGAGACGATCTCGTCGTTTCGTTGTAAACCAATCTCATCTGCGGGGGAATTTTGCTCTACGCGGCTTACGATCAAGTGGTCGAGATTTTCGCCGGCCGAGTAGTATTCTATGCCGCTCATATCATGTTCAAAAGGTTCATCATAGGTTAGGTTCGGCTTAAGATATAGGGCGTTGTTACTGTAATCGAATATAACGTTGAACTTTTTCAGGATCCCGATACCTAAATTCCCATCGCGCGGAACTGAATAGGTGCGGGCTTCTGTAGCAACATCCGGGAAGGAGGTGATAACGTTTTTTACCTTGTATTTGCCCAGTTCAAGTTCATTTATCCGGCTTATAAAACCACTGATGGGGCCGTTTAAAGCCACGCCGAGATTTGCCCTGATGTATGATTTGGGCAGCCCATTGGTTTTTTGAAGGTTTTCCAGCGATAGCGGGTGCCCGGCACCAAGATCTATCACCAGCTTATTTATCGCTTTGCGTCCGTCAGGGAAAGTTACCAGGGTTTCCAGGTAAGGTTTTTTATCCTCAATGGTGATGGGTATTTTCTGGCTTTTTTTTGTCCCTTTGAGGTCCTTGGGGCGGCAAACGGTCATTGTGCTATCAGAGAAGTTGATCTTTACAGCCAGGTTGTTAAAAAAATCCCAGCCTATTAAGCCGTGTATAGGCACCCCTACATAGCTGGATAGGTTAAAGTAATCCTTTTTTAAGATAGCCGATGACACCCCGATACTGTAAAGTCCGGGTATTTCCAGCTTTAGCGGAGAGGTTACAAAAGCCTCATAATCCCCATCCTCGCCAAGCCCTGTTATTTTGATGGTGCGCTTTTGTGATAGGTTTATTGAGTCGACCATGGTTGGGTCGGTCATGATCATGAGCCCTACACCCGTATCCAGCACAAAATTAAATGGGCCTTTGTTGTTGATCTGCATTTTAATAACCACCATATTGCGGATAAGGCGGAACGGGATGTTAACATTTTTACGGTTACTATCCACCGCGAAATACTGTGCCGAGGAGGATAAATACAGGCAGCATAGTATAGCGGTAAGCCAGAAAGCCCTTATTTTAAATATATGCACAGCTGCTAACAAACGGATAAAATTGGTAGCTAAATGTACACCATTATTTATTAATGTAAACACACCTGTTTACAAATGGGAAAGCAATGTGAACTATGCTGCTGTGCCAATGTAAATCAAGGGCTTAATAAGAGTATCCTACTTTTTTTTAGCGGGCTTGTCGTCGCATTTAAGGTTACCTTTTATTTCCGGGTTCTGCGCCGGGAGTTGTGCAACGGTACGTTCTACTTCGGTTTGCTGTACGTGTACTGCGTATTCGGCGGGCTCAATACGGCTGCCAATGGCTTCAGCATAAACCTGTGTAAACTCGGCACCGATGTAAAGAATGGCCGCCGTGTAGTAAATCCACACCAAAACTACGATGAGCGAGCCTGCAGCCCCATAGGTAGACGTGGAGCCTTGTGAGGTATATTGAATATAAAGACCAATTAAATACTGCCCAAGAATAAATAAAATGGCGGTAAAGATTGCTCCCGAACGCACATCCTTCCATTTGATTTTTACATCGGGCAAGAATTTAAAAATAATACCAAACAGTGTTGAAATAACTAATAGCGTAATACCAAGGTTTACAACCTTTAGCAAATTGCCGGTAATTATAGGGAGAAAATCGGCGATGCGTTCTTTCAAAGCATCCATTAATATACCCACCAATAGAGAGGCCATTAGCAAAAAGCCGAGGCTTATAATGAGCGAAAAAGACAGGAACCTATTCTGTAGCATTTTTACCCAGCCTTTTTTGGGCTTTGCCTTCACTCGCCATATCATATTAAGCGAATCCTGGATCTCTAAAAAGATGCTGCTTGCGCCTACGAGCAATGTTACTACGGCTATTACTACAGCTGTACCTGTTTTGCCGCTTAGCTCCAGATTCTTCAGCATTTCCTCTATCTGATGGCCGGCGGATTTACCTACGTAGTGTGCAATTTGAGGATAAAGGCGGTGGGTAGCAGCATCGTGGCCAAAAACCAGGCTGGCCAATGATATTACTAAAATAAGCAACGGCGCGATGGAAAACACCGTATAATAGGCCAGTGAAGCGCTTAGTTTTAAACCATTATCGCTGCCAAAGCTGCTGAAGGTTGTCATCAAAACCTTCCATAGGTGCTTTAAATATTCTTTATCAAAAAACCGCATATCAATATATTTGTAAATACCTTTACTTGTAAACCTATTAAGCACGCTATGAAAAACGTATTGCTACAATCTAAAATATTAAAAGTACTCTTTGTTTGTTTGTTCCTTAGCAATTATAATGCCTTTGCACAAAAAACAACTATTTGGCTTGTAAGGCATGGCGAAAAAGAACCGGCAACTGTAAAAACCGCCGATGATCCCAATCTTTCTTTAGACGGGCAAAAGCGCGCCGAAGCCTTAGCCAAATTTTTAAAGCGCGAAAAAATAAAGGCTATATACATTACCAAATACAAACGTACCAGCGAAACCGCACGCCCCCTTGCTGCCCAGGCCAGGATTGTACCCCAGGTGTATGGCGATAGCCTTAAAACTTTTGCAGCCGGTATCCTCAAAAGCTTTAATGGCAGCAATGTGCTCATCATTGGCCATTCTACAACGTTAATGCCCTTATTAGGTGCCTTTGGTGCCGAAATGCCCTTTGAGGCCCTCGACGAGGACGATTTCGACATGATATTTAAGGTAACCATAAAAGATTCTGGTGAGCGCGAGCTGGAAATTTCCTACTACGGTTCCCTTCATCATAAATCAGACCTGCCTCAAAAATACAAAGAAGACAACCGCCCGGCACAGCAATTTGTAAGCCCCGCTGCCCACTATTAATTAGTGATTGGATACAACTAACAGGTCGAGATCTTTACAAGGGATGCCAAAACGCTCGCCCATGTGTTTGTTGGTAAGGTGCCCCTGGTAAATGTAAACCGCGTTGCGGATGCCCGATCTTTTCCAGATCACGTTCTTTAGGCCGCCATGTTCGCCAATATCCAATAATATCGGCGCAAAAATATTAGTGAGCGCATAAGTAGCGGTACGCGCTACCCGCGATGCAATGTTTGGCACACAATAATGTATAACGTCGTATTTTCTGAACACCGGGTGGGTGTGGTTGGTCACTTCGGAGGTTTCAAAGCAGCCGCCCTGGTCGATGCTCACATCTATAATTACCGAATTTGGTTTCATTTTGCTTACCGTTGTCTCAGATACCAGGCAGGGACTGCGGCCATCATCGGCACGCATGGCACCAATGGCCACATCGCAGGTGGTAATAGCTTTCTCCAAAACAATAGATTGTATAACTGAGGTAAATACGCGGCTGCCAATGTTGTTTTGCAGGCGGCGCAGTTTGTAGATAGATGGGTCGAACACTTTGACCTCGGCGCCCAAGGAGATGGCTGTACGGGCGGCATATTCGCCAACCGTGCCTGCGCCAAGTATCACAATTTCGGTTGGCGGTACGCCGGTTATACCACCAAGCATTAACCCTTTACCACCAAAAATATTACTCAGATATTCTGCCGCGATAAGAATGGATGTAGCGCCAACAATTTCGCTCATGGCGCGCACCACGGTTAGGGTGCCACCTTCATCCTCAATGTTTTCGAAGCAAATGGCAGTTATTTTTTTTGCCATCAGCGCCTGCAGGCATTCGGCTTTTAAGGTAGATACCTGTAAAGCGGATATTAATAATTGCCCCGGTTTCATCATGGCTATCTCTTCCATGGTAGGTGGCGCAATTTTAATAATGATATCGGCCTCGTAAACGCGCTTGGTATCGTACACTATTTGTGCGCCTTGTTCGCTGTAATTATTATCAGAGAAATTGGCGGCTTGGCCGGCATTGCTTTCTAAAAGCACATCGTGCCCGTTATTTACCAGCAAGGCAACAGATAATGGCGTAAGCGGAATACGGTTTTCCTGGAAGGAAACCTCTTTGGGGATACCGATATAAAGTTTATTTTTCTTGCTTTTAACCTCCAGCATCGACTCCTGGGGCTGCATCATCGCCTGGCGGGCGACATCAGAAAACCCACTATATTTTCCTGAACTCATTTTTTCTTATTTTCGGGATGTTGAAGATAAGAAAAACAACGGGTTTAAGCATCAAATGTTTTCCACAGTTATTTGGCGTACACCCTCTTCTGAAACCACTATGCGGATGCCGGTGTATTGATCGGGGATCAGCCCGGCAATTTTTTCTGGCCACTCTATAAAGCAATAATTATCCGAAAAGAAATACTCCTCGTAGCCCATATCCAAGGCCTCGCCCTGCTCTTTCAACCGGTAAAAATCGAAGTGATAAACGGGACTATCGGTTCCCGCATACTCGTTTACTATTGAGAATGTGGGGCTGGTAACCTCGTCTGTTACGCCAAGCGCGGCACAAAGAGATTTAATGAGGGTGGTTTTACCCGCGCCCATATCACCGTAGAACAAAAATATTTTATTGCTGCCGGCGTATTGTAATATGTCTGGTGCAGCACCTGCTAATTCTTCAAGTGTTTTGATGTGGATATCCATGGTGAGTTAGTGGTCTGTTTCCTACTTCGGCCCGTAAGTTACTATCGGGATGATCATTTCTTCTAACGAGATCCCGCCGTGCTGGAAGGTTTCGTTATAAAAATTCACAAAGTGATTGTAATTGTTTGGGTACACAAAATAGCTGTCGCCTTTGGCAAAAACAAAGCTACTGCTTACGTGTAGCTTGGGCAGCATAGCATCATGTGGGTTACGGATGTGGAACACTTCCTTGGCATTGTAATTAAGGTTTTTACCTTGCTTGTAACGCAGGTTGGTATTGGTGTTGCGGTCGCCGATGATCTTGCTTGGGTTTTTTACTTTGATGGTACCGTGATCTGTTGTGATGATCACCCTTACTTGTTTTGAAGCCAAAAACTTCAAAAGGTCGAATAAGGGCGAGTGCTCAAACCACGACAGGGTTAGCGAACGGTAAGCTGCATCGTCGCTTGCCAGCTCGCGGATCATCTGCATATCAGTACGGGCGTGGCTCAGCATATCCACAAAGTTGTAAACCACCACGTTCAGGTCGTTCTGCATCAGGTTGTTTACAGATTCATTTAGCGCGCGGCCTTCATCAATGTTTAATATTTTGTGGTAAGAGTGTTTGATCTCTTTGCGCAAGGAACGCTTTAGCTGATCGGCAATAAAATCGGCTTCATATAAATTCTTGCCGCCCTCATCCTCGTCATTCTGCCACATTTGCGGGTAGCGTTTTTCCATATCCAAAGGCATTAAGCCCGAGAAGATGGCGTTGCGCGCGTACTGTGTTGCTGTTGGCAGGATACTGAAATAGGTGTCCTCCTCCTCCAAGCGGAAGTACTCGGATATAATAGGGTTGATGATCTTAAACTGATCGTAGCGTAAATTATCTATCAATATAAAGAAAACCGGCCCGTTGCCATCCAGCTTAGGGAACACCTTCTTTTTAAATAATTGCGGCGATGATGTTGGCGCGGTATCTGGGTTTTTAACCCAATCGAGATAATTGCGCTCTACAAACTTGCAAAACTGTACGTTGGCTTCGGCCTTTTGCAGGGTGAGGATCTCGTGCATGCCGGCGTCTTCCAGGGTTTCCAGTTCCAGTTCCCAATAGATGAGTTTTTTGTAAACGTCTACCCATTCCTGGAAACTGAGGTTATCGTTCAGCGTCATCCCCAGTGTGCGGAAATCCATCTGATAGGCCATGGTAGTTTTCTCGGTTACCAGGCGCTTGTTCTCGGTAAGTTTTTTAATAGTAAGCTGTATCTGCTTGGGGTGTACAGGCTTTATAAGGTAGTCGTCTATCTTAGAGCCGATGGCATCTTCCATCAAGTATTCTTCCTCGTTCTTGGTTATCAGAACAATAGGCACATCGCTGCGGATGTTTTTTATTTGCTGTAAGGTTTCCAGGCCGGTTAAGCCGGGCATATTTTCATCGAGGAAAACAAGATCGAAGTATTGTTTTTTGAATTCGTCTAATGCATCGTGGCCATTGGTTACGGTGGTAACCTTGTAGCCTTTTTCTGTTAAGAACATTATGTGCGGTTTCAACAAGTCAATCTCGTCGTCGGCCCATAATATGGAGGTATCTTGCATAATAAATTTATTTGTACCCTTCTATAACCCCGGGGTAGTATAATTTGTTGTAAAATTATACAAAGGTTTAACATATATTAACAATAGCATGGTGCTTGTTTTGTCATAATTCAACACTTTTGCATTCTATATAGTTGCTTTGAATAAAAAGAAGATCATCAACGACCCGGTTTACGGGTTTATCAGCATACCATCCGAGCTGGTGTTCGACCTTATCGAACATCCCTACTTTCAGCGGCTAAGGTATATTAAACAATTGGGAATGACCCATTTGGTATACCCCGGCGCTTTGCATACCCGTTTCCATCATGCTATCGGCGCAATGCATTTAATGGGTACCGCTATGGAAACACTTTGCAATAAAGGCTGCACCATTAGTGCCGAAGAAAAGGAAGGGTTACTCATTGCCATCTTGTTGCACGATATTGGGCATGGCCCGTTCTCACACGCATTGGAACATACCATTATAGAAGGGATTGACCACGAAGACATCTCCATTTTATTAATGGATAAACTGAACGAACAATTCAACGGGCAGCTTTCATTAGCTATAGAGATATTTAAAGGCACCTATCCCAAAAAGTTCCTTCATCAACTGGTATCCAGCCAGTTGGATATGGATAGGATGGACTACCTTAATCGTGATAGCTTTTTCACCGGTGTATCCGAAGGCGTTATCAGCTCCGACCGCATTATAAAAATGCTGAGCGTGAAGGATGATAGTGTTACGGTAGAAGAAAAAGGCATTTATTCGATAGAAAAATTCCTGATAGCCCGCAGGCTAATGTACTGGCAGGTGTACCTGCACAAAACCGTAATAGCCGGCGAACAACTGCTATGCAAGATTTTTAACCGCAGCCGCGAGCTGGCATTAAAAGGGCATAAATTCAACATTACCCCGGCATTGAACCATTTTTTGGAGAAGGTAATTTCTAAAGAAGATTTTAAAAGCCAGCCGCATCACCTTGATGTTTTTGCCAAGCTGGATGATACCGATGTGATGGCGGCTGTAAAGATTTGGGCAGACAGCGAGGATTTTGTTCTGTCTACCCTTTGTAACAACCTGATAGAGCGGAAATTATTCCATGTGGATATCACCGCCGAAAGGCCGTACGAAGATTTTATTGCAGATCTAAGGCGCAGGGCGGCTGAGTTATATAATATTAGCGAGGAAGAAGCATCGTACTTTGTATTTACTGATGCGATACGTAACAACGCTTATAACAAAGGCGATGGCAATATTCATATACTGATGAAGAATGGCGCGACAACGGATATTGCATTGGCAAGCGATAACAGTAACCTGGAGGCCCTTACAAAAACAGTGAAAAAATATATACTTTGCTACAGCAAAGCGCTGGTATAATCAGGTAGAAATGATCGCAGATTTAACATTGTCTTTACCTCAATTTAAAAGGACTATTTGCAGCACTATAGAAAACATAAAATAAACCTAAATTTGCAGGATGCAATTTACCGCTAAGGACATAGCCTTTATGCTAAACGGAACTGTTGAAGGCGACCCGCTTGCGGCCGTTAGTCAGCTTTCTAAGATAGAGGAGGCACAAAACGGTTCGTTATCATTTTTAGCTAACCCTAAGTATGAGCAGTATTTGTACACTACAAAAGCATCCATTGTTATTGTTAATAACGATCAGCAATTAAGCGGCCCGGTAAGCGCTTCGCTGATACGGGTAGAGAATGCTTACAGTGCTTTTACCCTTTTGCTGGAACAATACAACACCTTAAAACTGCATAAAGCAGGCATCGAGCAGCCATCTTTTATTCATCCCTCGGCCCAGATAGGAGAAAATGTTTATGTTGGCGCTTTCTCTTACATCAGCCAGGATGTAAAAATGGGGAGTAACTGTAAAGTATATCCTAATTGCTACATTGCAGATAACGTTACCCTTGGCGATAATGTTACCTTGTTCCCTGGTGTTACTGTTTATTTTGATTGTGTTGTAGGTAATAATGTTATTATCCACTCAGGTGCCGTAGTTGGCAGCGATGGCTTTGGCTTTGCGCCTAAGCCGGATGGCACCTACAGCAAAATACCGCAGATAGGCAATGTTATTATTGAGGACGGCGTGGAGATAGGCTCCAATACCACCATAGATAGAGCAACAATGGGCTCTACCATAATACATAAAGGCACCAAGCTTGATAACTTGGTGCAGATAGCCCACAACGTAGAGATTGGGGAAAATACGGTTATTGCCGCCCAGGCAGGCATAGCGGGGAGCACCAAGCTGGAGAATAATGTGATGCTTGGTGGCCAGGTGGGTATTGTGGGGCACATCAACATAGCAAGGGGTACGCAGGTGCAGGCGCAATCAGGCGTTAGCCGCCCAATTACCGAAGAGGGAAAAAAATGGGCCGGCTCACCGGCTTTGCCGTATGGCAGCAATATGCGGTCGAATGTGGTGGTAAGCCGCTTGCCCGAATTAGAAAAGAGAGTATTAGAATTAGAAAAGATAATCACTGAATTAAGGAAAGACGTTCATTAGTCCACTCGTTCGTTGGTTCGTTAGCCGTTAAGGCTGATGAAGTTCCACCAATGAACCAATGAGCCAATGAGCCAATGAACCACTAATATGAATGTAAAACAAAGAACTATTAAAGAACCCGTTTCGGTTTCGGGTACAGGCCTGCACACCGGCGAATTTGTTACCCTTACGTTTAACCCGGCACCGGAGAAACACGGTTATAAATTCCGCCGGGTGGATCTTCCCGGCCAGCCTATTATAGAGGCTGATTGCGATAACGTAACCGATACATCTCGCGGTACCACGCTTACCCAAAACGGCGCAAGTGTTAGTACTGTGGAGCACGTACTTGCCGCGATGGTTGGTTTGGAGATAGATAACGTACTAATAGATATTAGTGGTCCCGAGATGCCAATAATGGACGGGAGTTCGATCCAATTTATTGATGCCATAGAGGCTATTGGCTTTACCGAACAGGATGCCGACCGCGAGTATTACCACATCCCTTACAATATCCACTACACCGAGCCCGACCGCAAGGTAGAGATGGTGGCTATGCCTTTGGATACCGATTACCGGTTTACCTGTATGGTTGATTATAACTCACAGGTACTGGGCAGCCAACACGCTACCATATCTACCATTGCCGAGTTTAAAAAGGAGATCGCGTCAAGCCGTACTTTTTGCTTTCTGCATGAGTTAGAGGCCCTGCTACAGCACGACCTGATCAAAGGCGGCGACCTGAACAATGCCATCGTTGTGGTTGATAAGGAAGTGGATGAAGAAGAGCTTGCTCACCTTGCCAAACTGTTCAATCGTAAAGATATCAGCGTAGCCCCACAGGGAATCTTAAACAATATTGAGCTTCGCCACCAAAACGAGCCGGCACGCCACAAGCTGCTGGATATGATAGGCGATTTGGCTTTAGTTGGTGTTCCGCTTAAAGGGCACATTATGGCGGCAAGGCCGGGTCACGCGGCAAACGTTGCTTTTGCCAAAAAGATAAAAACGCTTATCAAAAAAGAACGCAGCCGCAAACATGTAAAGGTTTACGACCCTAACATGAAACCGGTGTACGATACGGTACAGATCATGAACATTCTGCCGCATCGCCCGCCAATGCTGCTGATAGATAAAATATTAGAACTATCAAAAACGCACGTGGTAGGTTTAAAGGCCGTAACCATGAACGAGCCTTTCTTTATCGGCCACTTCCCCGGCGCCCCCGTAATGCCGGGTGTTTTGCAGATAGAAGCAATGGCGCAAACCGGTGGTATTTTGGTGTTGAACACCGTACCCGACCCCGAAAACTGGCTGACGTTATTCCTGAAAATAGAAAATGCAAGGTTTAAAGATAAGGTATTGCCCGGTGATACGTTAATATTCCGTTGCGACCTGATTGCCCCTATCCGGCGCGGTATTGCGCAGATGAAGGGTATAGGTATGGTTGGAGAAAAAATTGTGGTAGAGGCCGAGCTAATGGCACAAATAGTAAAATATAAATAGAAGCATGATACAGCCTTTAGCGTACATACACCCCCAGGCCAAAATTGCCGATAACGTGGTTATAGAGCCCTTTGTTACCATCCATAAGGATGTGGAAATTGGCGAGGGCACCTGGGTGGGTTCCAACTCGGTTATTATGGATGGTGCCCGCATCGGTAAAAATTGCCGTATTTTCCCGGGTGCCGTTGTATCTGCACCACCACAGGATCTGAAATATAAGGGCGAGCCAAGTACTGTTACCGTTGGCGATAACACGGTTATCCGCGAATGCGTAACCCTTAACCGCGGTACGGCGCTTGATAAAAATACCACCACCATTGGCAGTAATTGCCTGCTGATGGCTTACGTACACGTTGCGCACGATTGCGTTATTGGTGATAATGTGATCATTGCTAACGCTGTTCAACTGGCCGGGCACATTAACGTTTACGACTATGCTTTCATCGGCGGAACTTCTGCCGTCCATCAGTTTGTTGAGATAGGCGCGCACAGCATGATCTCCGGTGGTTCGTTGGTACGTAAAGATGTACCACCATTTACTAAAGCCGGCCGCGAGCCACTTTCTTATATCGGCATCAACTCGGTAGGCTTACGCCGCAGGGGATATTCGGCAACTACCATCAACGAGATCCAGGAAATCTACCGCATTATCTTTCTCAAAAAATACAATATCACCAAAGCTTTGGATATCATCGAGGCAGAGTTTAACCCAACCGTGGAGCGCGACGAGATAATCAACTTTGTGCAGAATTCGCAGCGCGGCATCATGAAAGGTTTTGGAAGTATATAGTCCGAATCAGAATGTACAGAATTTTATAATGAACAGAATGATTTGTTCATTTAGCAATTCACCCGTTGCCTAAATTCTGAAAATTCTCTAATCCTGAAAATCCTGATTCAGAATATGAAAATCACCCTCCAAAACATAGGCCGCCGCTTTAACCGTGAATGGATCTTCAAGGGGGTGGACTATACTTTTGAGAACAAAGAAAGCTACGCCATATTAGGCTCCAATGGTTCGGGGAAATCAACCCTGCTGCAGGTTTTGAATGGCAGTTTGGCACCATCCGCCGGCGTGCTCGCTTATTCTTACGAAGACAAATCGGTAGAGGCGGAAGATGCGTTTACTTACCTGAGCCTTGCCGCGCCCTATTTGGAGCTGATAGAAGAATTCAGCCTTAATGAGATCATCGATTTTCATTTCAAATTTAAAAGCTATAAAACGGGGCTCAACAGGCAATCTGTAGTAGATCTGTTAAGCCTGCCTGGCAGCCCCAATAAACTGATCAAATATTTTTCTTCGGGTATGAAACAGCGTTTGAAACTCGCGCTGGCTTTTTGTTCGGATACGCCCATGCTGATGCTGGATGAACCCACTTCCAACCTGGATAGCCAGGGCATCGACTGGTATCTTAGCCTTGTAGAACGATACAGCGCCAACCGCTTAACCATCATCTGTAGTAACCAGGAGCATGAATACAGCTTTTGTAAAAATCGGTTGAGTATTGCGGATTATAAATAATTAAGAAGCGAAGTATCGAGCTTCTACAATTAATCCCAAGGCCAACTATTTGCTTCTTTCCCTACAGATATTAATTTTGACTCTCAATTGTTGGAATTGGAAATTAGCTACACCGAACCGGCTGTAAAAGGCGATACGTCAACCGGCGCGCAAAAAAAGGCAACCGTTGAAACCGGTGCCGAGATCCGCGTTCCTTTGTTTATTAACATTGGCGATAAAGTAAAGGTTGATACCACCACAGGCGCTTATGTGGAGAGAGTAAAGGCGTAAGCCCCCGACCCCGGGAGGAGGGAGCAGAATATTATCTAAGCCTCCGATAGGGGGCTTTTTTGTTTGATGTTATTGTATTACTTTTGATTATGCAGGAAATAGATAAATATAAGCTTCTTATTCTACCTGTGCTAAGGCGCTATCTCATTAAACGCGCTGCAATTTTTGGGTCAATTGCTAAAGGAAATCACAGTTCAAACAGCGATATCGACTTATTAATTGAAGGCGACTCCACATTTACCATGTTCAAGCTACTCTCTCTGGAGGAGGAAATCTCTCAAATAGTAAATCGAAAAGTCGATTTGGTGGAGTATGGTGCTATCAAATCATCAATCCGGAATGAAGTGCTTCAATCGGCTATTACTATTTTATGAGCCGGTCTGATAGTGTTTACATAGAAGACATTCTCGAATCAATAACAATTATCGACAACTATATTACCGAGAAAACAGAGTTTGATTTCATTACCGATATGATGATGCAGGACGCAGTTATCCGTCGGTTTGAAATTATAGGTGAAGCAGCAACAAAAATATCAGAGGCTGTAAAAACGGCTAACCCCAATGTGCAATGGCGATTGATGAAGGCGATGCGGAATAAGTTAATTCACGAATATTTTGGCGTATCGGCATCAACAATATACACCACAGTCAAATCCGACTTGCCGATTTTAAAAGATCAGTTGAGTAAGATCAAGCTATAATCCCTCAAACGTCGCCAGCAGATTCACATTCGGGTCGAAAACCAGGTTGCCCGAACTGGCGGAAAATTTCATAGTCATTTCCCTTTCAGTTACCCGGATTATTCCGGCTCGTCCGTCAATGGTAAATTCTAAGGGGAATTCATAAAGCGCTTCCTGCTTTTGTGTTATGTTCAAGGTTATCGTTTTTGATGCTTTATCAAACGTTTTCTCAATCATTAACACAGGATGCCCCGCAGTATACAGCCATTGTTTAAAAAATTGTTTTAAGTCCATGCCGCCGGCTCTTTCCATAACGGTGCATAGATCGTTAGTATTGGCGTTTTTGTCCTTGTATTGGGCGTAATAGCTTCGTATACCTTTCCAAAACAGTTCGTCGCCCAGTTTACGGCGCAGCATGTGCAGCACCCAGCCACCCTTTTGGTAGCTGTTGGCATTAAGCAGCTTCATATAGTCGCCGTTTATGGTGGTATCAACAACTGGCGCAAAATGTGTTTTTTCTAATGCGAATATCGTTGCGGTATCTGCAAGTAACCGCTTTTTAAGCTTTTCCGGACCGTATTTGCTTTCTATATAAAGGTTGGTCATGTAGGTGGCAAAGCCCTCGCTTAGCCACAGGTTTGGCCATGTTTTTTCGCTCGCCGCATCGCCGAACCATTGGTGAGCTATTTCGTGTGCCATCAACTCCTCAATGGTTGGGCTTTTAACCGATTCCTCGAAATAGAAGATGCAACTGGCATTCTCCATGCCGCCAAATATGGTTTTTGATTGTACATTGGCCAGCTTTTCGTAGGAATACGGGCCCACATTCTTAATGAAGAAAGGAAGTATTTCTTTAGCTACGGCATAGCTCTTAAAACCGGTTTCCTTATCCTCCGGGAATACGTAGGTATAAACCGGGATACCGTTAACATCGCCGGTATGATCAATCACAAAATCGGCAACGCCTATCACCATCACCTTGGTAGAGATGGATGCCTTCTCGCTCCAATGGGTAAGCTTTAATTTGCCGGGTAGATCTTGTTCTTTAACCTTCGATCCGTTGGCGACTACGTTGTAGTGCGTTGGCGCGGTAACAATAAATTCCACGGTTGCCTTATCAGCAGGATGATCTGCACATGGCAACCAGTTTTGCGCACGGTTGGGCCAGTTGTCGCCAAAAAAAGTGCGGTGCTTGTAGTTATTGGTAGAGATGATGAGCCCATCCGCGGGGACGCCGCTGTACTTGATGGTATAGCTATGCAGGCTACCGGTCGTAGCTCTTGTATTGATCTTTACAGAATTGCTATCCTGAGTAAACTGTAATAGCTTGCCAAGTTCCGTTACCGATGATACCGTCATCCCCTTGCCTTTTGCGTTCTTTTTAACCAGATCAAGGCTAAACGCATTTGCCGATTTTAAGAATTTAAGCGTTACGGTTGCATTGCCTATGATGTTGTTATCCGCATCATTTAATTGCAGTGCAAATTTATAATGCTGTACATCGATGGCAGCGCCAGGCTGTTGAGCCTGCGCAAAATGGGTAATGATTAAACAAAGAAAAGAAAGGCAATAGTTACGCATGGCTGGAGCTTTTTCAAATATACGATTCGTCTTAAAATTTAGGCTTTTTAAAGAGGCGTTAGTCCCGGCCTATGTCGTAGCAACGGATTTGATCTGGTAAAAAAGGCGCCTTTTATGTTAACCCTGTAAAATATCAACCAATTGATTACCAACACATTAAAAGTTAACACTTTGAAAATGTGTTAACTTTTGTAAACTTTTTCATCCAAACAGCTATTTCGCGCCAAGCGAAAACGCATTAAAACTCCAACTCCAGCAATACCGGGCAATGGTCAGAATGTTTGGCTTCGGGCAATATGGCGGCGCGTTTAATATTGCCTTCCAATTCTTTACTCGCCATGGCGTAATCAATCCGCCAGCCCAAATTCTTGCCGCGTGCGCCGGAACGGAAGCTCCACCAGGTGTAGTTGTGCGGCTCCTTGTTTACATGCCTGAAGGTATCTACAAAGCCCGATTCGATAAAGTTTTCCATCCATTCGCGCTCCTCGGGCAAAAAGCCGGATGAGTTGGCGTTTGATTTTGGGTTATGAATATCGATGGCGCGGTGGCAAATGTTGTAATCGCCGCAGATAACCAGTTTTGGGTGTTCTACTTTCAATAAGGTGAGGTATTTGCCAAACTCATCCAGGAAACGGTATTTAAAGATCTGCCGTTCATCGCCGCTGGAGCCGGACGGGAAGTACGCGCTCATTACTGATACCTCATCAAAATCTACCCGGATGCAACGGCCTTCCCTGTCAAAATCGGGAATGCCGCAACCGTATTCCACATGGTTTGGTAATATCTTGCTGAAAATAGCCGTACCACTATACCCTTTTTTCTCCGCAGGGAACCAAAAATGTTGGTAGCCCAAATCATCTATTAGTCCCAGATCGGCGATAACATCGGGTGTGGCTTTAATCTCTTGTAAACAAACCACATCGGCATCGGTAGCCTGAAGCCAAGCCAGCCAATTTTTATTGATGGCAGAACGAATGCCGTTAACGTTGTAAGTGATTATTTTCATGCCCGTGGCCCCCTAACCCCCTAAAGGGAATTTCTTTTAATGTGTTTTATCAATTATATTTAAATCCCCAATACTAATCAAAAGCTCCCTCTTCAGGGGGCTGGGGGGCTAAGTAATTTATCCAACTGCTTACACTCGCGTTTACTCAGCAACACCACTACCATATTCACATTGGTGGTTGGGCGGTCGTGTGCATCTTTTTTAACGGCGGCAATGCGGTCAACCATATCAAGGCCGGTTACTACCTCGCCGTAAACGGTGTAGTTTTGGTCGAGGTGAGGCACTCCGCCAACGGTAGTATAAATATCGCGCTGCCAGGCTGGAATCTTCCGGCCTTTGAGGCGGGTCATCTCCAGTGTATCTAAACGGCCCGGAGTAAAACGCTTGCCCTCTACAATGTAAAACTGGCAACCGCTCGAGGCCTTTTTAGGGTTATCATCCCGCGCGGCGGCCAACACTCCTCGTTTGTGGAAAAGGCTGTCCCTAAATTCGGCGGGAATAGTATACTTTACATCGCCATTACCCAATTCGGCACCTGGTTTGGCTTTGCTGGTATCGCGCGAATCCGGGTCGCCACCCTGGATCATGAAATTCTGTATCGCCCTGTGAAACAAGGTACCGTTATAAAAGCCTTTTTTGGCGAGCTTTATAAAATTATCGCGATGCAGCGGCGTTTCGTTATACAGGCGAATAATGCAATCCCCATAGCTGGTACGGATACGCACGTATTGGTTCTTTGGCGGTTTGGCAAAGGCAATGCTTACCGTAAGAAGGAGTAAAGTAAGGGTAAAGAGTTTCTTCATGTTAGTTGGAAAGGTTGGAAATGTTATAAAAGTTGAAGAAGTTGTAATTGTTGAAAATTAAAATGATTGTTAAAGATATAACGTAAAAATTAATCTCCCAACCTCTCTAACCCTTCCAACTTTTACAACCTTTCTAAACTAATATCCGTTTTCCTCGAAATAAGTAATTATCAGCGATTTTATAAGCATCTCCTGCTCTAATATTGCGTAATTGGGAATGGTTTTCACCAGTTTCCAATGCGGCCAGCCGTCCTGGTCCTGGCCTTCCAGTTCGTAAAACCCCATTTGGCTAAACAGCTTGCAGTTAGCAATATGCATCAGCTCCTCCTTTTGCCTTTTGTTGAATTTACGCGGCCCCTGCCCCAGTTCCTGTACGCCAATTAAAAACAAAAGTACTTTAATGTCGGGCTTTTCGTTATCAAAGTCGGCGGCTATGCGATCCTGTAATGCAGTAAATTTTAAATTGATCTCAGCAGGTTTCATACGGGCAAATATACGTACGCCGGCTTGTTTAAAAATGTAATGATTAGGTGCTATTAACAATATTGTTACGAACCAAACATCGCGTTGGCATATTATTAATTAGCTTTGCGCAAACGTTGCTAAAAGCTTACAAATCGCTGTGAAAAAAAGCACTTACCATATTATCTATTCCTGGGCATTGCTGCTTTGCTTTGTTACGGGGCAGTATATGGTATATGCCCACCAGCACAACCAGGTAAAAAACCTTCATTCATCGGCAAATCACGATTGTAAGAGTTCTTCGCATACTATTGTAAAAGAGAAATGCGAGATCTGCGATAGTATGCACCACAATGCAATGGACCTTTCTGCCAGTGTTGAAGTTCATACTCCCTTGATTATTACAAAACACTCCTTTAAATCATCTCCGTATGATTTTACCAGCATAGCCCTCATTTTAGCTGCCGGGCGTGCTCCTCCTATCGCTTCATAATAAGCCATTCTTAAATAACGCCGCCTGATGTGGCATTTTCACGGATTTTATTTATTTATTATGAAACTAAAACTCATTAGTTGTTTCCTGTTCCTGTTTATACAAATTACGGCCTTCGCCGATGTTAATATTATTAAGGGTAAAGTTATAGATGCCAAAACAAACGAAACACTCATAGGTGCCGTAGTAAGCATCCCAGATCTGCACGTTTCTGTGGCTACCAACGCCAACGGCGAGTTTACTTTCCGGTCGGTACCGGCTACCGGCAAGTACGTGATGCAGGTGCAATACCTCAGCTACAAAACCATTACCCGGGTGGTAGATTTTTATTCCGCAACAGCACTGGTATTCGCTATGGAAACCAGCGTGGTAGAGGCCCGCGAAGTGGTTATCACAGGCACGCCCATTACATCAAGCAGTAAAAACAATAGCACATCGGCCAGCGTGGTGAGCAAAGAGCAGCTGCAGGGAGCATCAACCAATTTGATAGATGCACTGGCAAGGCAGGTGCCTGGCTTAGGGCAAATATCTACCGGACAGGGAATTTCCAAGCCGGTTATCCGCGGCCTAAGCTATAACCGCGTGGTTACCCTTAGCGATGGTGTTAAACAACAAGGCCAGCAATTTGGCGACGAACACGGTATTGAGATAGACCAATTTCAGGCCGAGCGCGTAGAGGTTTTACGCGGTGCCGCATCACTGATGTACGGCTCGGACGCCTTGGGTGGCGTCATTAATGTGATAGACCCGCCAAGCCCGCCCGAAGGAAACATTAAAGGCGAGATATTAAGCAACTACTCTACTAATAGCGGCCTTATTAATACCTCGCTGATGCTGACAGGTAACGAAAGCGGCTTTGTATGGCGTGGCCGCGGAAGCTACCAAAACGCACATTCTTTTAATACGCCCGCCGGTTATTATGCCAACAGCGGGTTTAACCAAACGGATTTTAACGGCATGCTTGGCGTTAATAAATCATGGGGTTACTCGCATTTAAATTTCTCGTACTTTAAAAGCAACATCGGCTTTTTTGATGCCGAACCCGGCGATAACTTGTACAGCAACTCAACCAGCCGTACGCTGGATTACCCGAAACAGGATATCCGCCACTATAAGTTAGCCTTCAACAATAACTTTATCATGGGCGGCAGTTCGCTGAAACTCGACATTGGTTTCCAGAAAAACCAGCGCCGCGAATTAGCAGACAGCCCGGTACCATCTTTGTTTTTCGACTTGAACACCTACTCGCTCGATGCAAAATATTATACGCACGAAGTTAACGGTTGGCACCCCGTTATAGGCTTTAGCGCAAGCCTTGGGCATAGCGTTAATAAAGGCGTTGAATTACTGGTGCCTGCTTATGACGAATATAGCACCGGGGCATTTGGTTACGTAAAAAAAACCTGGGACCAAAACACTTTTAGTGCAGGTTTACGGATTGATTATATCCAAAATAAGGGTAAACAGCAAAATGTTGATGGCACGCAGGTTTTTAGCGGATTTGATAATAAATTTAGTAACCTGAGCGGCGCTATAGGCTATACTCATGCCTTTAGCGATGCACTGAACTTTAAAGCCAACGCCGGTACAGCTTTCCGCGCGCCAAACCCTGCGGAGTTAGGCTCTAACGGTGTGCACGAAGGAACCAGCCGCTATGAAATTGGTAACGGCGAACTGGCACCGGAACGCAGCTACCAGGCTGATGCAACGTTGGAGTATGGTTCGGGTTTTGTTACCGGTAGTTTTGGTATTTACGAGAACTATATCCACAATTACATTTACGCATCAAACACCAACAATGAGCAGATCATCGTTACCGACGAGGCCACCGGCCTGCCGCGCGGTTACGACGCTTACCGTTATGGGCAAGTGAATGCAAGCCTATACGGCTTTGAGGGTAACTTAACACTGCACCCTGTATCGTTCCTGCATTTTGAAAATACATTTAGCTACACCCGCGCGCAAAACAGATCGTTCGACAGGCCCTTGCCGTTGATACCGGCCGGGGTACTGCACAATACTTTGCGTTTTGAACCTAAGGTAAAAGGCATCAGGGATTTTTATCTGTCGGCCGGGATTGATAACTTCTTTAAACAAACCAGGGTTGATGCCACCTTTGAAACGCCGGCGGACGCCTATACTTTGCTGAACGCGGGGATTGGCGCTACGTTTAAAATTGGTGCTCAGGCCCTTAAAGTGTACGTGTCTGGAAATAACCTCACCAATAAACGCTACTACGATGCTCTTAGCCGCTTAAGGCCGGGTCGTTACAGCCAGGAAGACCCCACCTTTGGAGTGTACAACCCCGGGCGTAATATCACCTTTGGTTTCTATCTGCCATTCGGTACCAACAAATAGCCAAAACAACAATTAAAATAAGCAAAAGCCCTGCGGGATATCCTGCAGGGCTTCGCTGTTTGTCGAAATCAGAATTTACAGGATTAAAGAATTTTCAGAACGGGAGCTACATGGGTGACTCAATCTGAAAAACCATACTTCGATGGTAAATTCTGTTCATTCTAAAATTCTGCGAATTCTGATTCAGACAATTCCTTTGGCTACCAGCTCTTCCCTCAGTTTTTCTGAAGACGTAAAGTGGATGCAATTTATCCCCATTTTTTCTGCCGCGAGAATGTTGCGGTAATTATCATCAATAAAGAGAGATTCTTGCGGGTTAACGTTATACCTGTCGAGCAAGATCTGGTAAAACTCAGGAGCCGGTTTGCGCATTTTTTCCGCACCCGATACTACGATGCCATCAAACCAATTCAAAAATTCAAACTTTTGCTGCGCCAACGGAAAGGTCTCTGCCGACCAGTTAGTTAAGGCGTAGATCCTATATTTTCCGCTTTCTTTCAATTCTTTAAATATCTCCACGGTTCCCTCAAAGGCATCGCCAAGCATCTCTATCCATCTGCCATAAAAGGCGCGGATGTTTTCTTCGTGATGCGGGTGTTTTGCCACAAGCAATTCTGTCCCTTCTTGTAACGTACGACCGGCATCCTGTTCTTCGTTCCAGTCAGAAGTGGTTACGTTAGTCAGGAAATCGCGCATTTGTTGCTCGTCGGCAAAAACGGTGCGGTACATGTAATCGGGGTTCCAGTCTATAAGTACTGCCCCAAGGTCGAATATGATGGTGTTTATCACTTTTTCTCTTTCTTTTTCGCTGTCTTTTCAAAAATCTGCACATCGGTTACCACCGAATCAGCATTCAACTTAAACAATAACCCTTTAAAATAAGCAGTATCAATGCCGCTCATTTTAAGGGTGATGTCGTAATAAAAACTTCTGTCGGTATGGCTGTTGCGTTGGGGGTATCTCAGCAGCAATATAACCTGTTTGTAGGTAAGCCCCTTTAATTTATGTGTAGCCAGCAGGTCATCTACCATCATATACCTTTTAGGGAAGTCGATGCCGTCGCCATCGTTCCATGCGCGCCTATCAAAAGGGCGCTTGTTTTTACAACCTGCAATACCCAATATGGCAACAACACAAAAGATAAAAGCCCACCTGATGATACTCATGCTTAACTATTTGCCAGCAAATATCCTTTAAATTCGTCAAAACCGGTGCCTAAACTTACCGCTTTGCTGTCTTTTTCTTCCAGTTCCTTTACCTGCTCGGGTATGGTTATCTCATGAGCTATCTGTTCCGTAAACACATCAGGGAACTTGCATGGATGCGCGGTTGATAAAAACACCCCGGTGGTATCATCGGCTTTATTTTCCTGCTGATATGCTTTTAAGGCTTTCCAGGCAATAGCGGTATGCGGACAAGCAACGTAGTTATAGGTGTCGAAGATCTCTTGTATAGCGGCTAAGGTAGCCTCATCGGTATAGGTGTAGCCTGTGATGAGGGCGTTTAATTGGTCCGGGTGTTCCTTAAACAGGTCCGCAATACGCACCCAGTTACTTGGGTTGCCTACATCCATGGCGTTGGATAAAGTAGCCACAGACGGTTTTGGCTGATAAACGCCGGTTTTTAAAAACTCGGGCACGGTATCGTTCGCGTTTGTTGCCGCTATAAATTGTTCAACCGGCAAGCCCATTTTCCAGGCTAACAGGCCAGCACCAATGTTGCCGAAGTTACCACTTGGTACGGCAAAAACCACCTTGCTGGTACCACGCTTTAATAGTTGTGCGTAAGCGTTGAAATAGTAGAACGTTTGCGGGATAAGCCGGGCTATGTTAATAGAGTTGGCAGATGTTAAACGGAATTTGGCGTTCAGTTCAGCATCGGTAAAGGCTTGCTTAACCAATGCCTGGCAATCGTCGAATGTGCCGTCAATTTCCAGCGCACGGATGTTTTGCCCGTTGGTGGTTAACTGTAGTTCCTGTATATCGCTTACCTTACCTTTGGGGTAAAGGATGGTAACGCGTGTGTTGGGCACGCCTAAAAAGCCAAGGGCAACGGCACCACCCGTATCGCCCGATGTGGCAACCAGTACATCCAGTTGTTTTTCGCCGTCCTCTAAAAAGTAGCTCATGATGCGGCTCATAAAGCGCGCGCCAAAATCTTTAAAAGCCAGCGATGGGCCATGGAAAAGCTCCAGCACGTTTATCTTTTCTTCCAGCTTTACAACTGGGGCGTAAAAGTTAATTGCATCTTTAATTAGAGCCTTCAGGTCTTCCGCCGGGATATCATCGCCCAGAAGGTTTTGCGCAACATGATAGGCTATCTCGGGTAAAGTGTATTGGTCGAGGTTGTGGATAAATTTGTCGCCCAGATGCGGGATCTCAACGGGCATATAAAGCCCTTTATCCTGCGGCATGCTGTTAAAAACGGCCTCTTTAAAGCCAACTCTTAGTTCGGTATTATTGGTACTGTAGAATTTCATTTTGGTTGTCTGAATCAGAATTTACAGAATTTTAAAATTTTCAAAATGTGTGAGGGCGCTGTATCGACTTATAGGATTCTGTAAATTCAATAATCCTGTAAATTCTGATTCAGATAATTACCCTATCACCCTTGGCCCCTTATCATTTATAGTTGATACGTAACCGTTAGAGCCTATTTTTATGCTTGTTAAATGTTTTTGTAATTTCTGCGTGATGCGTTTGGCGGTTTCCTCATCCCGGGTGAAAGCAAAAACCGATGGGCCCGAACCGGATATACCGAAGCTTACCGCTCCCATTTCCATGGCCATTTCGCGCATGATGTAAAAATCGGGGATCAGCATACTGCGTACCGGCTCTACCAGTACATCCTTCATGCTACGGCCTATCAGGTCGATATCCTGCATAAACAGGCCGCTTACCAGGCCTGCTATATTGCCCCATTGAGTAACGGCATCTTTCATGAAGATCTTGTTCCGGATGATCTGCCTTGCCTCGCGGGTGGGAACATCCACGTCCGGGAAAACGATGGCGCACCATAAACCGTCGGGGTGTGGCAGGCGCACCACGTCAAGCGGTTCGTAGCTGCGGATCAGCACAAAGCCGCCCAGCAAAGCCGGTGCCACGTTATCCGCATGGCCATGCCCGCAAGCCATTTCCTCACCTTTCATTGCGAAAGGTAAAAGCGTAGCCGCGTCGCTATCATCGCCTAACAGGGTTTTAATGGCGAACAAACCAGCGACCGTACTGGCCGAACTGGACCCCAATCCACTGCCGATGGGCATTTTTTTGTGCAACTCTATATCTAAACCAATATCGGTGCGGCCTAAGCTTTGCAGGTAATGCTGCACGCTTACGCTTACGGTGTTCTTTGCCGGGTTTAGTGGCAGGCGGCCATCGTCGCCAGTAATTTTGCTGATGGTAATGCCGGGTTTATCCGTCAGGCGCATAATTACCTCGTCGCCCGGCTCGTTAACCGCGAAGCCCAGCACATCGAAACCGCAAACCACATTGGCAACGGTAGCGGGCGCAAAAACATGGATAGAGCCCCCCCCGCCCCCTGAAGGGGGAGTAGCCCGCCCCGCCCCCTTAAGGGGGAGCTTAAAATCTTGTATGTCGTTATTATTCATATAAACTATTTAAATTCTGTTCCCCCTTCAGGAATTAGGGGGCTTCTAATTAGCGCCCACATTTATCAGGTCTGCAAATACGCCGGCGGCGGTTACTTCTGCACCAGCGCCGGGGCCTTTTACTACCAGCGGGCGGTCCTTGTACCTGTCGGTTGTAAATGATATAATGTTATCGCTGCCACTAAGCATATAGAAAGGATGGTTCTCATCAACCATTTGCAGGGTGATGGATGCCTTGCCATTTTCCAGCTTGCCTATGTAGCGCAGCACTTTTTTATCTCTTTCTGCTGTGTCTTTCAGGTTTGCAAAGAAAGCATCTTCGCTTTTTAATGCTGCATAAAAATCTTCAACAGTTTGTGCATCAAGGCAGGATTGCGGTAGAATGTTATCTATCTGCACATCGGCTGCTTCCATTTCATAACCGGCATCGCGGGCCAGGATCAGCATTTTGCGCATAAAATCCTTACCGCTCAAATCGTCGCGCGGGTCTGGTTCAGTGTAGCCTTTTTCCTGCGCCTCTTTTACCACATCATGGAAGTTGGCGTCACCTTTAAAGTAGTTAAAGATGAAAGAAATGGTGCCCGAAAGGATAGCCTCGATGCGTTGTACTCTGTCCCCACTGCTCATCAGGTCCTTCAAAGTACGGATGATTGGGAGGCCGGCACCCACATTAGTTTCGTAAAAGAAATCAACGCCGTGTCTGCGCGCGGTATCCCTAAAAGTTTTGTATTGGCTGTAACTTGCCGAATTTCCTATTTTATTGCAGGTGACAACCGAAATATTCGATTTAAAAACCTCCTCGTAGAAACCTATTGGGGCGGGGTTGGCGGTGTTATCAATAAAAACGCAATTCGGTAGGTTCATCTCCTTCATGTGGTGGATAAAGGTTTTCAGATCGGCCACGTGGTGCGATTGCGCCAATTCATCCTCCCAGCTGTCAAGAGGCAGTCCGTCAGCATTGAACACCATTTTACGGGTGTTGCTGATACCGGCTATTTTAACCTGGATGCCGTTATTTTTTTGCAAGAAATCGCGGTGGGCATTCAATTGATTAAATAAGGTTTTGCCGATGTTGCCGGTACCCAGGCAAAATGCATGGAGCGTTTTAGTAAGTTGGATAAAAAAAGCATCGTGCACCGCATTGAGGGCTTTTGCCAGGTCGGTCGCGGAAATGATCACCGAGATATTATACTCTGATGATCCCTGCGCTATCGCCCTTACGTTGATACCATTACGGCCAAGCGCGTGGAATAATTTTCCGCTTACACCTGGTGTTTGCTTCATGTTTTCACCTACGATAGCCAATATCGCCTGGCCTTTTTCTACCACCAGTGGTTCCAGTTTGTTGGCTAACAGCTCGAGTTCAAATTCCTGTTCTATCAAAAACTTTGCTTTCTCCACGTCATTCGGCTGCACCGCAAAGGTGATGCTGTGTTCTGATGACGACTGAGTGATCAATATGATATTGATCTGCTCTCTCGCCAACAATGAGAATAAACGGCCGCTAAAGCCCGATTTGCCTACCATGCCGCTGCCTTCGAGGCTTAAGATGCTGATATTATTGATGGAGGATATACCTTTTATAGGAAGGGTGGAAGATTTGCAATCGTGGCGGATAACGGTACCTGCAAATTCCGGCTCGAAGGTGTTTTTGATCACGATTGGAATCTTCTTCAAAAACGCCGGGATCATGGTTGGCGGATATATCACCTTGGCACCGAAATACGAAAGCTCCATTGCTTCGGTATAAGTAAGCTCTTCTAAGGAGAACGCTTTTTTTACCATACGCGGGTCGGCGGTCATCATGCCGTTTACGTCGGTCCATATTTGAATTTCCTGCGCGTTGAGTGCCGATCCAAATATAGCTGCGGTATAATCGCTGCCGCCACGGCCAAGTGTTGTTATCTGCCCTGCATCGTTACCTGCAATGAAACCTGTAACGATCAGTAATTTATCGCTGTGTTCCTTATAGAAAGTTTGGATCAGCAGGTCGGTAAGTTCCTGGTTAACGCGGGCGTTGCCAAATGCGCTATCCGTTTTTATCAGTTCGGAGGCATCCACAAACATCGCTTCGGGGAAATGTTGTGCCGCTATTTTGCTGATCATCATTGCCGAGCAGCGTTCGCCATAGCTCAGGATGGTATCGCGGGTTTTGGCGGTAAGCTCTCTAAGGGTAAGCACGCCTTGCAATAATTCCTCTAACTGGTTAAAGTGAATTTTTAGGCGGGTATAGGCTGGATTTTGGTTTTGAATATCCAACAACGCTTTTACCACTTCAAAGTGGCGGCGTTCCAGTTCGGCCAGCTCGGCGGTAAATTCTTTGCCTTCCGCTGCCCCCTCTGCCATGGATATAAGCAGGTTGGTAATGCCACTCATAGCCGATAATACAACCACCGGCTTGCTGCCGTTTTTGTTCTCTTCCCTTAGTATTTCCAGCAGGGTTTTGATGCTGTTTACCGATCCTACGGAGGTTCCTCCGAATTTTAAAACTTTCATTGATTGCGATAAATTAAATCTTTGGCCTCACCCTGCCCTCTCCAAGGGAGAGGGTGAAAACTCATTTTAAGTCCTCTCCTTTGGAGAGGATTTAGGTGAGGCTAATAAAAAAGCCTTCCTCTTTGCGGAGGAAGGCTTTCATTTGGTTTGTCTTTATGTTTTACACCATACGATTATCTTCCTCCAAGTTTTATCCCGGTGGTAATAATTGTTGTAATTGTGGTGTTGTTAGTAGTCATATATAATGTGGGTAAAGTAAGTAGATTATTTTCTAACAAACAAGGGTTATTTTCATTTTTATTAAATATCCATTATAATGCTTATAATTTGTAACATTAGCTCATTATGAAACGGTATTTAATAACAGCAATTTTGGCGCTTCTGCTTAGGTGTGCCCTGGCTCAGGGTGTGAAAGATTCGCTTGTATATCATCTGCCTATGGTTAATGATAAGCTGATTTATACTGACACTGTTAAGGTAACAGGTAAAAAAGCTTTATTAGATAGCGCAGCCAATGCCTGGTTCAAAAACTATTTCAAAAACTATCGGCCTTATCCGGCAGACAGAGAAATTGACGCAGGTGCAGCTGTTTTTAACCAGGCCATGTTAGAATTTAAAGTGTCTCCCGGGTTGATAGCTATCGATTACTTCGCTGCGGTTTCTATAAAAATAACCTGTGGCAATAACTTTTACACGTATAAAATTTATGAGATCAGTTTCCGGCCAAAGAACGGCGTGCTGAATAAGATTGGTTATCAGAAGAATCCGGAGTATTTGATTGAGCTTTATAAGAAGAAATATTTGGGGTTGATAACCTCGATGAGCTTAAGCCGCGGGATGATAAGGGAATACCTGGATAAAATGAATACGGCAGTTATTGCCTGTATTGAATCGCTAAATAGGGCGATGGCGAATAAAACAATGTAATTGAGTATTTTTGGCGCTGAATATGCAGGGGCTCGTAACAAAATCAACCGGAAGCTGGTACCAGGTGAAAACCGGCGACCAGACTATAGATTGCCGTATAAAAGGAAAATTCCGCACTAAGGGAATCACTACTACTAACCCATTGGCGGTTGGCGATGTAGTGGATTTTGAGATGGAGCCCGAACAGGAAACCGGTGTAATAACCAACCTGCAGCAGCGCAAAAACTATATTATTCGCAAGTCCATCAACTTGTCCAAACAAGCGCAGATCATCGCGGCAAACCTGGATTTGGCCCTACTGATAGTAACGCTGGCATCGCCCCGCACATCACTTGGCTTTATCGATCGCTTTTTGGTTACTGCTGAGGCTTATGGCATTACCGCCTGCTTAATATTTAATAAACTCGACCTTTTTAGCGATGAAGGGTTGGAGATACTGGCAGAATACCAATCCGTTTACGAGAACATCGGGTACAAATGTTATTCGGTTTCAGCATTGGAAGGCACGAACATAGATACCGTTCAGGATCTTTTAAAAAATAAAGTTACGCTATTCTCGGGCCACTCGGGCGTAGGGAAATCAAGCTTAATTAACCGCCTGCTACCAGATCTTGATCTGCGCACCCACATGATATCCGACTGGAGCGACAAGGGTATGCACACCACTACCTTTGCCGAAATGTTTGAGCTGCCGCAGGGCGGTTACATTATCGATACTCCAGGCATTCGGGAGTTAGGTGTTATCGACATAGAAAAACAGGAGCTTGGCCACTTTTTCCCCGAGATGCGCGAGCTGATGAACCAATGCCGTTTTAACAACTGCCGACACATAAACGAACCTGGCTGCGCGGTGCTTGCTGCTATTGAAGAAGGTAATATCGCATTGTCGCGTTATGATAGTTACCTGAGTATTTATAATGGGAACGATACGAGGGCGTAGACCCCAGCCCCTGAAGGGGGAGCAGAATTTAAAATAACGAGATAAACATGCGCGCAGTACTACAACGGGTTAAACAAGCAAGCTGCACTGTTGATGGAAACATTACGGGAGAAATTGGCTTAGGCTTTTTAGTTTTGGTTGGTATTGAAGATGCCGATGCAGAGGAAGATTTGCTATGGCTGGCGCAAAAAATAGTGGGTATGCGTGTGTTCGGCGATGAGAATGGGTTGATGAATAAAGCGCTTGCCGATGTTGGTGGCGACATTTTGTTAATATCGCAGTTCACCCTATTTGCTCAAACTAAAAAAGGTAACCGACCATCGTTTATAAAAGCCGCCCGGCCTGATAAAGCTATCCCGATGTATGAGAAAATGATAACCGTGCTGGAAACCCTTACCGGCAAAAAAATTGCCGCTGGTGTTTTTGGTGCCGATATGAAGATAAGCCTGCTAAACGATGGCCCGGTGACAATTGTGATGGATACGAAGGACAAAGACAACCATTAATTGATAACACGAGTTTCACTAAGGAAGGCGAATTTATCACGCTAAGCCGCCAAGGTATTTATGATTGCAACTATGTCTTTGTGCCTTCGCGTCTTAGCGTGAAATTATATTTAACAAAATACCATGGAAATAAGCGAAGCCCAAACCCTTGTAGACAACTGGATAAAAACAACCGGCATCCGTTATTTTAACGAACTCACCAATACCGCTATCCTGATGGAGGAGGTTGGAGAGGTTGCCCGTATTATGGCGAGGCAGTACGGCGAACAGTCCTATAAAAAATCGGATACGGAAGTTAACCTGGCCGATGAGATGGCTGATGTGCTGTTTGTGCTGATCTGCCTGGCTAACCAAACCGGCATTAACCTTACCGATGCGCTGGAGAAAAATATGGTAAAAAAGAGCATCCGGGATGCCGACAGGCATCGGAATAATGAAAAGCTAAAATAATACAAATCGACATAAAAGTCTATTTATTTGAAATAAACAGAATATAATTCTGTTTATTTCAAATATTACACAATATAATAATGTTCCACTGCGTTTAGGAGATAAAACTGAACCACATTATTATGAAAACTTTATTTGCTTTTGTCCTCCTCTCATCGGTAATATTAACAGCCTGCCACACCGAAAGCCAACCGGAAAAGGTTGCAATATCAGAAATACAACTGGCTCCGCTTGTCGAGGAAAAGGCGATGGACGTATCTACGCCCCTTCCCCCGGTCGCAAGCTCAACCGGAAATTCGGAAGAAAGCTCAAAAGATACCGGTAAGAAAATAGTAAAAGAAGGGCAGGTGAATTTTGAATGTCGGAACATTTCTAAAACACGCACCGCCCTTTATAAGTCTTTGGCTAAATTGGGTGGATATATCGCGGTGGAAAGGCAAAATGACGAAGGGGATTCTACCCGCAAAGTATATTTTATGCAAGTGAGGGTACCAGCTGATAATTTCGAGCGGTTTTTAAGTTCAGTACCCGAAACGGCCGAGCGGATCGATTCCAAAAACATCCATATGACGGATGCAACTTCGGAGTACATCGACTTGAATGCCCAGCTCATTAACAAAAAGGCATTAGAAGCCCGGTATTTAGAATTACTAAAAAAGGGTACCAAAATCAAAGACCTTTTGGAAATAGAAAATAAAGTTGCCGAAATAAGAACCGATATAGAATCAACCAAGGGAAATTTGAACTACCTGAGTATGCAGGTTGCATACAGCGCGCTTGACATTACCTTTTATGTTGATCCTCCTATAAGGATTAACGTACGCACGTTTGGTTACCGAATAGTTACAGCTTTGTCAGATGGGACGAATGCCCTTGGGTCATTCTTTATTGGACTTTTAGCAATGTGGCCTTTATGGATATTATCAATTCCCGGCTATTTTGCAGTAAAAAGCTGGAAACGAAAAACAGCCGCTAAGTTAGCGGCACAAGAAGCCGCCTAAACCAATTTCACCAACCTATCGCCATTTAAAACCGGGATGGCGGTAGTTAGGTCTACCTGCAGGCAAAAGGCTATGTCTTTTTCTATGCCCAGCTTTTTCATGCGTTCGCCGTGGGAGGTTTTATCAAGGTATTTGGCAATATCAGCTTTCCCTACCTGGAAAAGATCGTTTGCGGCGATTGCGGGGTCGTCTAATACGTATCCGCTGGTTTTTAAGTGTTCAATAACGGCCCCGGCAAACAGCGTATCCTCCAGATTAAAATTATTCTTCCAGCCAGCGCAAACCAGCAGGATGTTTTCGTTTTGCATTTTTAGCCAGTTACAAAGCGCCGTTAAATTTAAAAACGAACCGATAACAATTTTCTTGGCCTTGCGGGATAAATGCAGGGCGTGTGTACCATTTGTAGTGGTAAGCACCACGGTTTTGCCCAATACTTTTTCGGGCGTGTAAGAGAATGGCGAATTGCCAAAGTCAAAGCCATCAACCACTTCACCATTGCGTTCGGCAGCCAGCAGGTAATCTAAGCCCTTTTCGCGGTAAGCGGCGCATTCTTCCACCTCCGATACCGGGATAATGGCTTCCGCGCCATTCTCGATGCCATAGCAGATAGAAGAGGTCGCGCGGAAGATATCGATTACTACGACTATATAATCCGAAACATTATATAACGGGATGAGCGCGGGAGTGAGGCAAACGTCGAGCGCGAGCCCAGCCCCCCAACCCCCTGAAGGGGGAGCAGAAGTTTTGATGTCTTTAGTCATTTTAATTCAGTTCCCCCCTCAGGGGGTTAGGGGGCTTGAGCTATGTAGGTTATTTATAAAACGGCGGTTTAACCACCTTTGCTTTTACTTTGTTATCGCGGATGCTGATAAATATTTCCGAACCTTCTTTGGCAAATTCGTTTTTTACGTAGCCCAGGCCGATAGCTTTTTGCAGCGATGGTGATTGTGTGCCCGATGTTACCCGGCCAATGTTGTTACCGTCGGCATCTACAATGGCGTAATCGTGTCGGGGGATACCGCGGTCTATCATTTCAAAACCAACCAGTTTTTGGCTTACGCCTGCTGCTTTTTGCTGTTGCAAAGCTTCCGAGTTGGTAAACTCCTTGCTGAACTTGGTTACCCATCCTAAGCCAGCTTCTAAAGGAGACGTCGTGTCGTCGATATCGTTTCCGTATAAACAGAAGCCCATCTCTAAACGGAGGGTATCGCGTGCTGCCAAGCCAATCGGTTTAATGCCGAATGGCTCGCCGGCTTTAAATACGGCGTCCCAAATAAATTCGGCGTGTTCGTTATCAAAATAGATCTCGAAACCACCCGCGCCTGTATAGCCCGTTGCAGAAACCACTACATTGTTAATGCCGGCAAATGTTCCTTTTTTGAAGGTATAGTACTCCATCGAAGCCAGGTCAAGATCCGTTAAGCTTTGCAGCGCCTCGGCGGCTTTTGGGCCTTGTATGGCCAAGAGCGAGGTGCGGTCGCTGATATCTTTCATATCTACGCCGTCGGTATTGTATTTAGAGATCCAGTTCCAGTCTTTTTCAATGTTGGACGCGTTCACCACCAGCATATAGGTTTTTTCGTCTATGCGGTAAACCAGCAGATCATCTACAATGCCGCCGTCTTCGTTAGGCAGGCAGGAATATTGCACCTTGCCATCGTATAATTTAGAGGCATCGTTACTGGTAACCTTTTGTATCAGCGCCAGCGCGTTCTCGCCTTTCAAAATAAATTCGCCCATGTGGCTTACATCAAACACGCCAACGCCTTTGCGTACGGTTTCATGTTCGGCATTGATGCCGATATATTGTACCGGCATATTGTAGCCCGCAAAGGGAACCATTTTAGCGCCGAGTGCGGTGTGTACTCCTGTTAATGCAGTGTTTTTCATGCTTAATTATTATCGGGGCAAAAGTAGTAAAATAGCTTTAATTGCCCGCGGTTTAGATAATGGACCGGTAAAAGTCTACCAGGCTTTCGGTAACCTTATTTATATCGTGCTGCTCTTCCATTAATTTGCGCGCGTTTTCCCCAATAGTACGGCAATATTCTTCATCCCTTACGCATTTTAGTACCGCGTTGTAAAACTCATCGGCATTATTGGCAATGAGAATGCTCTCGCCGTGCTTAAAGTTAATTCCCTCCGCGCCAATGGTGGTAGATATGATACACTTTTGCATCGCCATTCCTTCTACAATTTTAACCCGCATGCCCCCACCGGAAAGTAAAGGCACTATCATGATGGATTTGCTGTTGATAAATTCAAGCGCATCATCCACTTCGCCCTGTATAAATACCTTCCCGGGCACCTCGTACTCGTCAAATTCCTCGGGAATGTTGTTGCCGGCCACGTAGAATTTTACTTTCAGTTCGCCATCAACAATATCTTTATGAAAGTTATTCATGAACCATTCTATACCCTCGCGGTTGGGGAGCCAATCCAGCGAGCCTAAAAAGAACAGGCTGGGGCACTCGGTTTTAGCGGGCGCGGGGATATACATGGCAAGGTCTACACCGATGGGCAATACCCGCATGGGGGTTTTTGTGCCGAAGGATAGCATGGAAGCTTTATCCTGCCCGGTAAATACCGCTATACCATCAAACTTGTTAAGCAGTTCCAATTCATAAGTTTTTACGCGGCGCGCAAGCAGGTTGAGGTACCATTTCTTAATTGGATCGCCTTTTTGCTGCGCCAGCCTGCGCCATACCTGGTGCTCAATATTGTGGGCGCGGTAAACGATGCGGGTTTTTGAACTTTTGCGGATAGCGGCGAGATAAGGAACTACAAAAAGCCCCTCCAGCTGTATAATGTCGTACTCGTTATCTTTTAAGTTTTGAACCAGCAGCTTTTCAAACCCGGCGTCATAATACTTATCAATATTATATGAGTTTTTGGTGAAGATGTTGCTCACAAACTCTATCCACGAAATGCGGGTATCAATATCGTATTCTTTATACTTAATTTTTCGGAGCAGCTCGTCGGGCTCCAAAACTTTGTCGGTATGCTTTTTTACGTTGAGGCTGATGAGTGAAACTTCATGACCGTGATTGATCAAACCTTTTATGGTATTGCCTACCACAATAGGGTAGCCTCCATTCTGCGGAAATGGTACACGGTGGGTTAAGATCAGAATCCTCAAAGCGAGTAATAATTGGTTCTTTCAAAGTTATCAACCTTGTGCCGTTTGGCAAAGCAATGGCTAAAAAATAGTGAGCTGCGGGTTGGTAACTTTAAAAGTTTTACGATGATATGGCGTATGCCCCAGTTCCAGTACGGTTTTGCGGTGGCTGGTGGTAGGATAACCCTTGTTGTTATGCCAGTTATATTCTGGATGTTCGGCAGCAATTTGCTTCATATAATCATCCCGGTAGGTTTTGGCAAGGATGGATGCCGCCGCAATGCTGAAGTATTTACCATCGCCTTCTATGATGCAGGCATGTGGGGTTGTGCCGTATTTATTAAAGCGGTTACCATCTATAATTAAGAATTGCGGGGTGAGGTGCAGTTTAGCAATGGCGCGGTGCATGGCCAAAAAAGAAGCGTTGAGGATGTTGATCTCGTCTATCTCCAAATTATCGCAGCAGGCAACTGCGTAGGCAATCGCTTTTTTTTCTATCTCCACACGAAGCTGGTAGCGCAAATCTTCGGTGAGCTGTTTAGAATCGTTGAGCAAATGATGGTCGAAATCGGGAGGTAAAATAACGGCTGCTGCATATACGGGGCCCGCAAGGCAGCCGCGACCGGCTTCGTCGCATCCGGCTTCTATAAATTCGTGCTGGTACCGGGATAGCAGTACCCTCTTTTCTTGTTCCTTCGCTTTCAATTTCACAAATATCCTGATTATTTAGCTCTGGGTAACGTCCGGGGTTGAAATTTAATTTTCACTTGATGCCTTAACCCCGTAACGTATTGCAGCTTCAAGTACATTAATGTTTATATCTTTCAGCGCTTTGAATTTAATGCAATACCCGGTAACGCTTGCTTTGCCTATTGTTGTTCCAAACGTGTGGGCTAAGTATTTCTTATCTTCAATACCAAGAATATAGACAGAAATTCCAGTTGTGTTTGCACTGATGCCAATCTGATAAAACTCTCTTACGGTTCCATTAGTATATTTCATGGTGTAAAATCCATACCCTATACTGGGGTTACTAACAGTTTTGTTTTCGCTGTCTTTACCATCCAAGAACCATAATTTACAACCCGGCAGGGTTTGAAGGATATGCTTATGCAACGCTGCCATGTCGCTACGTTTTAGTTCGGGTTGGCTATTAATATAGTTTTCTATTTGTTCTTGTATGTTCATATCAAATTAGGGTTGCTAACCAGCCCTTTTCAAATCTCGCTTATTTTTTAATTATACACTAATTTCAAACGGAGCCACTTTGGCGGAAACAGCGGAATGCATGTGAAAAAATAAACCCTGTTGAGTTAATGCCGTCAAACTAACATCAGAAACTAATGTTTACCCTTTATGCGGATAGGAGGAGGCATATTTATTTTATTGTTGGTTTGTACCATTCAATTTGGCTATGCGCAAAAGCCGCCACCCCTGCCGCATGGTATGGTGTTCGGCATAAAGCCAACGGATATAGCACCGGTACGCGCTTCGCAAATAGAAGCCTCTATGGCAAAAAAAACGCGCATAACAACCGCCATTGTGGGCAAGGTTATCCGGGTAACCCAATCGGAAGGCGGCTGGTTTGAAATGGATGCCGGCAAGGGTAAAGTAATTAACGCGCATTTTAAAAATTATGGGGTCAATCTGCCGAAAGCTTTGCGCGGGCGTGTTGTGATCATAGAAGGTGTTGCACAAAAGCAATTTATTGCAGACGATATGCAGCACTTTGCAGGAGATACGGTAATTGGCGCTAAGCAGCATAACGTTAAAGCTAACCCTAAGCAGCGACTAACTTTTGAGGTAAGGGGATTGATGGTGGATGAATAAAAGCCTTGTTATGCTGAGCGATAGCGAAGCTTCTGATGGTCGATAAGCAGAGCGGCAATGCAAGTTCGCTATTAGATGCTTCGCTATCGCTCAGCATGACAATTGGGTGTGTAAAGGATAGGCTGACGTGCGCACGATGCAAAAAAAATAGCGATAGGTTTCAAACCCATCGCTATCTGTTATGAAGCGGTTGCTTAAGGATTACTATGCCAACTTCGCTTCCTTCGTAAGAACCGACAGTTCTAAATGGAACGATTCTGCAAACAATTCTTTTACCTTTTGCACTATTTCTGCACGGTTTACGCTTGATGCATCGCGGCGGCATTTAAGGTGGTGCTCGCGGGCTATCTTTTCGGCGAGGTCGCCAATGGTTTTTACTTTAAGCTCTTTGCCAAAACGGCCGGCAAGCCTTAGGCCCGCTATAGAAACAATTAAAGCAAGGGTAGCTACAGTACTGTTTATCCAAAATAAAGCGATGGAAGCAACCAGCAGTAAACCAAATGTCCAAACTATCCATTGCTTAGGCTGCAGCAGGTTCATGTGGAAACCCATTTCGGCCTCAATGTCTGCAACCACTTCAATGCGGTTATCCCGCGGAAATAGCTCGCAAAGTTTAGTTTGAGGTTTTACCAGGTATTTTTCTGTTGGGTTTTTAGCGTTGATAGCGCTACGCAGTTTGTAAAATGCCTGCTGCGTAGTGCAGCTGTCTGCCTGCGCGTGTTTAACCTTTGCTACCACTACATCGCATAGCGCGCCAAAGGTTTTTGCCTCTTTTAAATCGGCATCATCAAAGGTGATATCAAACGATTTTTCTACCTTAAGCAATACATCGCCAATATCTTCGGCGTCGAAGTTGTTTAAATTAAGGCCAGGGGTGGCGCTTTTTATGTTAAGTTTCAATACGATCGAACTAAATTAAACCATTGTTTATAACAACAATTGCGGCTGCAATAAACCTATAAAAATTCAAATTCCAAAAATTGGATTTAAATTTATTTACTCAAGTACATTGATTTTTCTTTATACAAATGCCTGAAATACGGGTCCTGCAGATTAGGGATAAACCTGATCGCTTCACCTGTTGATTTCATTTCGGGGCCTAATTCTTTGTTCACCTCAGGGAATTTATCGAAGGAGAATATAGGCTCTTTGATGGCATAACCCCATAGTTTGCGCTCTATCGTAAAATCTTTCAGTTTGTTAACCTCCAGCATCACTTTAGCGGCGATGTTTATGTAAGGAACATCGTAAGCTTTGGCGATGAAAGGCACCGTGCGCGATGCGCGCGGGTTAGCTTCTATCACGTATACCGTATCGTTCTTCACCGCAAACTGGATGTTAAGCAAGCCACGCACGTTAAGGGCGCGCGCTATTTTCTCGGTGTATTCTTCCATCTGGCTGATCACACTGTCGCTCAGGTCGAAAGGAGGCAGCACGGCAAATGAATCGCCCGAGTGGATCCCGGCAGGCTCTATGTGCTCCATCATACCAATAATGTGTACATCGTCGCCGTCGTGGATAGAATCCGATTCTGTTTCAGATGCACGATCCAGGAAGTGATCGATCAGTACGCGGTTCCCCGGGAGGTTTTTCAGCAGGTTCACTACTGCTTTCTCCAGGTCCTCGTCGTTTATTACAATGCTCATGCCCTGCCCGCCTAATACATAGCTCGGGCGAACAAGCACAGGGTAACCAACTTCGTGCGCTACAACCAATGCTTCTTCGGCACTTTCGGCTACGCCATATTTAGGGTAAGGGATACCAAGCTCTTTCAGCAGGTCGCTAAAACGGCCACGGTCTTCGGCGATGTCCATATTATCGAATGATGTACCGATAATTTTGATGCCATGCTCGTGCAGCTTTTCGGCCATCTTTAAAGCGGTTTGGCCGCCAAGCTGTACAATAACACCAAGTGGT
Organism: Mucilaginibacter gilvus; assembly: GCF_004054195.1. Lineage (GTDB taxonomy): Bacteria > Bacteroidota > Bacteroidia > Sphingobacteriales > Sphingobacteriaceae > Mucilaginibacter > Mucilaginibacter gilvus. The sequence continues at coordinate 156,995 of NZ_SBIW01000004.1, forward strand.
TTTTCCAGTTCGATGATCTCGCGGACATGCTCCCAATAAACCGGCTCAAAGTAAAGCTTATCGGCCATGTTGAAATCTGTAGAAACCGTCTCCGGGTTACAGTTGATCATAATAGCCTCAAAACCGCTTTCTTTAGCGGCCAATAAGCCATGCACGCAGCTGTAGTCAAATTCGATACCCTGGCCAATACGGTTAGGACCCGATCCCAGCACGATGATCTTCTTTTTATCCGATACGATGGATTCGTTCTCTCCCTCGTAAGTTGAGTAGTAGTAAGGTGTTTTGGCGGCAAACTCGGCAGCGCAGGTATCCACCATTTTGTAAACGCGGCGGATGTTTAATGCCTGGCGGCGCTGGTAAACATCTTCTTCGGTAACGTTGCCTAAAATGTAAGCGATCTGCGTATCCGAGAAACCTTTTTGTTTCAGGGTGAAGAAGAAATCTTCGGGGATGTTGTTTAATGAATAACGGCGAAGCTCGTTCTCCATATTCACCACTTCCTGTATCTGGTTCAGGAACCAACGGTCTATTTTAGTTGCCTTGCGGATAGACTCTACCGGTACACCCAGGCTCATGGCATCGTAGATGTGGAAAAGCCTGTCCCAGCTTGGTTTTTCCAGGCTGTGCATAATTTCATCGAGGTTGCGGCTTTGGCGGCCGTCGGCACCTAAGCCTGCGCGGCCAATTTCCAAACTCTGGCAAGCCTTCTGCAACGCTTCTATAAAGCTGCGGCCAATACCCATTACCTCGCCTACCGATTTCATGGTTAACCCAAGCTCGCGGTTAGCGCCTTTAAATTTATCAAAGTTCCAGCGGGGGATCTTTACAATAACATAATCCAACGTTGGCTCAAAGTATGCAGATGTTGTTTTGGTGATCTGGTTCTCTATTTCATCCAGGTTGTAACCAATGGCCAGCTTTGCAGCTATTTTAGCGATTGGGTAACCGGTTGCTTTTGACGCTAATGCTGATGAACGCGATACACGCGGATTGATCTCAATGGCGATGATAGATTCATCTGCCGGGTTTACCGAGAACTGTACGTTACAGCCGCCCGCGAAATTACCAATGGCACGCATCATTTTGATGGCCTGGTTACGCATCGACTGGTAGCAGCGGTCGCTTAGGGTCATGGCCGGGGCCACTGTGATCGAGTCGCCGGTGTGGATGCCCATCGGGTCAAAGTTCTCGATAGAGCAAATGATAATTACGTTATCGTTACCATCGCGCAGCAGCTCCAGTTCGTATTCTTTCCAGCCTAAAACGGCTTGCTCTACCAATACCTCGTGGGTGGGTGAAGCCTGCAGGCCGCGGCTTAAAGCAGCATCAAATTCTTCTTTTTTGTGTACAAAACCGGCACCTTTACCCCCCAGCGTATAGCTTGGGCGTATCACCAGCGGGAAACCAATTTCCTGCGCGGCTTCTTTGCCTTCGAGGAATGAGTTGGCAATTTTTGAGGTTGCAACACCAACGCCAATATCCACCATTAACTGGCGGAAGGCCTCGCGGTTCTCTGTTTTTTCTATCGCCGCGATATCAACACCTACAATTTTAACACCGTATTTTTTCCAGATGCCTTGCTCATCGGCCTCAATACAAAGGTTTAGCGCGGTTTGGCCGCCCATAGTAGGCAGTACAGCATCAATTTTTTGTTCGATAAGTATTTTCTCGATGCTTTCGCAGGTAAGGGGCAGCAGGTAAACGTGATCGCCAATAACCTTATCCGTCATGATGGTGGCGGGGTTGCTGTTGATGATGGATACGGTAATGCCTTCTTCTTTGAGCGAAAGGGCGGCTTGCGAGCCGGCGTAATCAAATTCGCATGCCTGGCCAATAATAATAGGGCCAGAGCCGATGATCAGGACGGATTTGATGGAGGTATCTTTTGGCATAGGGCTTTTTTTAATTAAAAAGTTCTAAGATAAGAAGTCAAAGTATATCAATATGATAACAATTTTTCCTATGCACTGAAGGCGAAATCCCGACCTCAGTGTCGGGGTGCAAAGATAGTAATTTACAGGTATTTGAAATTTATTTTTTAATTTAATAAAATTTGCCCCCGTAACCCAACCAAACCGAAACTAATACCGTAAAAACGGGTTGTTTATCTTAGTTTTCACCAGTCCTGTTAATCCCCAATTATCATGAAGAAACTCCTATTTGTTTTAGCGGCTGTAATATTGGTATTTACCCGCTGCGGCACAATGCAATCTATCATTAAATCAAGCTTTCCGTATACCGCAACGCTGGTTATACCGGCATCATCTTCTACCGGTACTACACTGACGGCCATTAGCCAGGGTACCAGCTTTGACCAAAACTTTGCAAAAAATGGTAACAACGGCGCACAGGTGAGCGATGTGCACATTGTATCGGCCAAAATGGTTGCAACCATCCCGTCCGATTTTAATATAGGCAACCTGGTGTCGGCAAAAATATATATGGCTAAAGCAAATGGTGAGGGCGAGGTTTTGGTGGCATCGCGTACGGATATAGGCGCAAACAGCGGCAACAATATTACGCTGGATATTGATAACACCCACTTTTTAGATGAACTGGTGCGCGAAAAAAGCGTGCGTATAAAAATGGTTTACCAGTTGCGGAATAAAATAAGCCTTGATGCCAGCTTAAGGGTGGTGCTGGGGATAACGGCCGATCCGACTAAGTAATATTATTCCTCTTGAGCGAGAGACAATGAAATAGGTATCGAAAACCTTACCCCTTCCCTTTCCCGGAATCCGTATCGCATGCCGGGTTTCCATGGGGATGAATCCTGTAATGCACGTATCGCTTCGCTATCTAAACCTGCGCTAACGCCCCTCTAAAGACATATGTCACTTAATTTACCGTCTTCTTCAACATAAAATGTTAAAATAACCTTGCCTTGTATTTTTTTATTGCGCTCCTCGGCCGGGTATTTAAAGTGCCTTGAAAGATATTTTAAAAAGGCAGCACCACCTCCGGGATATTCCGGCGGGACTTCGCGTTTGCCAGGGTAGGTACATGTTTTTCCATTTTTGGTTGCCATGGCCGAAATCAGTTCGCCATTTTTGTACTCCTCCTTGAATGCCACTTTCGTGTATTCATCTATCCCCTTCCAACTGCCTTCCCGCTTGCTGTTTTTAAACGCCCCCTCATCATTAATTTCGGTGAAAGCGTCATTGTAAAGAGTATAATAACCATTTCCATCAGTAAACTTTACTACGCCTGTAGAATCGTAAATCTGTTTTATATAGGCATCCTTCAGAAGATTATAGGAAAATTGCTCTGTAGGATATTCTATGTGCATATACAGAACCCCATTGGGATAATACCTATAACAATCGCCGGCTTTCCACCCTTTAGTGTTATTATAAACCAAAGATCTTTTACCGGTCTCAAAATACTCCATGCAAGGCCCTTCAAATCGCTGAGGATAAATGGAGCTTGATTTACCAACAAGCTTCCGTTTTCCGCTCGGGTAGTAATCAAGCACGTTGTAAAGCTCTGATCCGGCATCGGGTTCTCTCACAATACGGATAAAGTCGGCGCTGTCTTTAGTGGAAACCGTGTCTCCGTTCTTTTTATAAAAATATACATCCTGGTTTTGTGCGAAGCAATGCAAAGCGAAAGATAAAAACAGGGCGGTAAGGATAAACTTCATGATAATGGCCTAAGCGTTGGTGTAATTTAACTGTTTTTTTACCGGTTGCCAAGTTTGAGGATGTTGAAATGGCCCGTTAGTGCAGTACAAAGTTTACCGGAACAGCAAATGTTACCCTATTGGTTTGGCCAAAACGTATTGCGAAGAGCATAATGGCGAATTTTTAATTACCCGTGCGGCTTCCTACCCGGCACCGGGGCTTACCGTTTTTTGCACCTAACGTCAACAGGGTTTTCGCTAGGGTAATTTATTTAATTAACTTGTTATTAGCGTCCGGGAAGATCAGAATCGGCTCATAACTACGGGCTTCTTCGGCCTCCATGTACGCATAGCTCATGATGATAATAATATCGCCTACCTGGGCAAGCCTTGCGGTTGCACCGTTAAGGCATATGGTGCCGCTGCCGCGTTCGCCTTTTATCACGTATGTTTCAAAGCGGGCGCCGTTGTTGTTGTTAACTATTTGTACCTTTTCGTTGGGGATAATATTGGCGGCCTCTATCAGGTCTTCATCAATGGTAATGCTGCCAACATAATTCAGTTCGGCCTGGGTTACCTTAACACGGTGAAGCTTCGATTTTAAAATCTCAATAATCATAATTACACGTCATCTGTCAATAATCCTACCATTTATTTAGTTGTAACGAAGCAGGCGCTTTAAAATGACGGTGCAAAGATACAAGTATTTTTTACTCATACTTCATGGTCAATACTTCATCGTTTGCAGATGTTGTGTGCCGTAATTATGGCAGATGTTGCCGTCTGTCATAATTACGAACCAGCCGACATCAACTACCTGATCACCACATTATCTATCAGCCGGGTTTTGCCTACGCGCGCCGCGGTAAGCGCCACAATAGATGTGGAGTTTTCGTCGGCAGGCAGCAGTGTTTTCCCATCGGCTATTTCAATATACTCGGGTTCAACGCCGGGTTCGCTTTGCAGCATGGCCATGGCATCCTGCTCTAATTGAAAGATGTTCTTAACATCAAAATTGCTTTTAAGCCAGTTTAAGGTTTTAGAGAGGATGAGGGAGTGTTGCCGGTCGTCGGCAGTTAAATGGATGTTTCGCGAACTCATGGCCAGTCCATCGGCCTCGCGTGCTATAGGGCACATCACCATTTGCACGGGGATGCTTAAAAGCTCCACCATGCGGCTTACCACCATAAACTGCTGGTAATCTTTTTGCCCCAGGTACAGGGTGCTTGGTTTCACAATATCAAGCAGTTTATAAACAACCTGTGTTACCCCCTGGTAATGCCCCGGGCGAAACTCCCCCTCCAGCAAAAACTCCAGTTGGCCTATATTTAAATGCCAATGCTCATTATTATCATAAATTTCTGATACGGGCGGATTGAACAAAATATCGCATCCGGCGGCTTCCAGTTTGCTAATATCGGCGGCTATAGGGCGCGGATAGTTCTGCAGGTCCTTAGGGTCGTTAAACTGGGTAGGGTTCACAAAAATGCTGCAAACAGCCAAATCGTTGCTGGCTTTAGCTTGTTCTATTAAGGAAATGTGGCCGCGGTGCAATGCGCCCATGGTGGGTACAAAGCCAATAGTTTTACCATTTAAACTGGCTAAATATGACTGAATTTTGCTTCGGGTGCTGAATATTTTCAATGGATTATTGGCTGGGAAAATTTGCTAAAGGTGGGCAATAGATTAAAAATTACCAAATAGGCTTGCATTATTGGTTGCCAGTTGATATAATAATGCTTATATTTGCAGACTCAAATTTTTTGACTTCTTACATTTTAAAATTCTGATTTAGTGATGGGTAAATCTAAGCTTTTGTTCATAACTCATGAAATGTCTCCTTTCCTCGAACTCACAAAAATTGCCGAAATAACACGCCAGCTTCCGCAAGCAATGCAGGAAAAAGGCTACGAGATACGCATTTTAATGCCGCGTTTCGGGAATATTAACGAGCGTAGGAACCGTTTACATGAAGTTATTCGTTTATCAGGGATGAACATCATTATCAACGATAATGATAACCCGCTGATCATAAAAGTAGCGTCTATCCCGGCAGCGCGTATGCAGGTTTACTTTTTAGATAACGAAGAGTATTTTCAGCGCAAGCATGTATTTAACGATAAGGACGGTAAGTTTTATGCCGATAACGACGAGCGTACCATCTTCTTTTGCAAAGGCGCGTTGGAAACCGTTAAGAAATTAGGCTGGGCACCAGATGTTATTCATTGCCACGGCTGGATGAGCGCTTTGGTACCCGCTTACTTAAAAACCACTTATAAAGACGACCCTACTTTTAAAAACTCAAAAGTGGTTTACTCTATTTACGAAAATGACTTTACCGAGAAAATGGATGCCGATTTTGCACGTAAAGCCGTTATGGGCGATATGACAGAAGCGCATACCGAAGTTTACAAAGAAGGTACTAACTCTGCTATGTATGCAGGGGCTATACAATACAGCGATGGTATTGTACTGGCCAGCGAGAACATCAATGCAGATGTGTTAAATAATGTTAAAAACAGCAATAAATCGGTATTGGATTACGTTTCCACTGCAGATTACGAAAATTATTACAATTTTTACGACGAAATCACCAGCGACGAATTGGTGCATGTTGCATAAGCTTTAAAACTATATATGAAATTTTACAAATTAGGCTTATTAACCCTGTTAATAAGTCTTTTTATTTTGAGTAGCTGTAAAAACCAGGACGGCATAGGTTTAGGTGTTGATGCCGGAAACGAGCTTAACGGTACATTATTAGCCGACACTAACATTGTTGTTACCAACGTTTTAGAGGATACATTAACTACCAACGGCCTTTTCAGGACGCCGCTGGCTTATTTTACAGACCCCGATTTAGGCACAACCGAATCTAATATTGCCGCCCAAATTACTTTACCAGGCGGCGCGGCCTACACGTTGCCTACCGGTACTATCAGCATCGATTCTGTTTTGCTGGTGCTGCCATACGCGTCTTCGGGGTTTTACGGCGATTCGCTTACATCCAAATATAAAATAAACGTTCACCAGCTAAACGAAAAGTACGTTTCGCAAACCTACTATAATACCAAAACATGGAACTACTCGTCTACGTTGTTGGGTACCAAAACCTTCACCGCGCGTTCACACGATACCATCAAGATCGTTGATATTGTAAAAGGCAGCAAGGATACTTTAAAGAAAGTGTCCCCTCAAATTCGGGTTCCAATTAACCCCGACTTTGTTGGCGGCGGCAATTTTTTTGAAGGGCCCAGTACGTTTCGCTCGTCTACCCTTGCGTTTCAAAACAACGTAAAAGGGATATACCTTACGCTTGATAAAGCGGGTACTACCGGGCCGGGTGGCAATATTATGTTGGCAATGGATTCTGCCCGTTTTGATGTTTATTTTAAAGTGAATAATGGAGGTGTTATAGATACTGCGCTAATAAACTTGCCGGTTGTAACAGCCACGCACATGGCCTCTATTAAACACACTTATAGCACTAAAGTACAGGCCGCCTTAAATAAAACCTCCACAGACGGGCTTATTTATTTGCAGGGTATGGCCGGTTTAAGGGCCAAAATAGAGTTTCCGGGCATTAAAAACACTTTCGCTACTTTGGGTAATAATGTAATTATTAACCGCGCCGAACTGGTTATTAAACCGGCTCCTGGTACAACAGTTCCTTATGCCGCGTTAAGCAGGCTTACCATGTATCAGCTCGATCTGGCTAAACAGCGGGTTAGGATACAGGATGCATCAACAGCTGACCCGAGAGGGATTAACGGCCCATCCTTTTTTAGTGGTTTTTACAACAAGGCAACCGGCGAATACCACTTCCTGGTTACGGCCTATATTCAGGACCTTGTTAGAGGCAAAACGGTAGACTATGGTACCTACATTGCACCGGTAGACCCTACGGTTGCTACATCGATCAACATTAACCCGATAGCAAACTACGCAGAGCGTACCATAACTCCGGGTAAAAACTCGCCTTCGCGCATCAAGCTCAACATTATCTATACCAAGATAAATCAATAGTCAGCACAACTTATCAGCAAAATCGATGTTTATTATTTAACAAACATTGATTTTGCTGCATTAAGGCTATTTTTGCGGCCATACATCTAAACTTTAATATATGTGCGGTATAGTTGGCTATATAGGTTACCGGGATGCATATCCCATTATTATAAAAGGGTTACACAGGCTGGAATACCGCGGATACGATAGCGCCGGCATAGCCTTGGCAGATAAAGGCCTTAAGGTTTATAAAAAAGCCGGCAAGGTTAGCGATCTGGAGAGCTTTGTAAAAGACCTTACACTCACGGCCACTGCCGGCATGGGCCACACGCGTTGGGCCACCCACGGCGTACCAAGCGACCGTAACTCGCACCCTCACTCATCCGGCGACCGCAAGCTTACCATCATTCATAACGGTATTATTGAGAACTACGTAGTGCTTAAAGAAGCGCTAACGGCTAAGGGGCACACATTTAAAAGTGATACCGATACCGAAGTGCTGATTCACTTGGTGGAGGATATCCAAAAAACTACAGGGCTTGATCTGCAGGAATCTGTTCGCCTTGCGCTCAATCGTGTTGTTGGCGCTTATGCTATTGTAATTATGAGTGCCGACAGTCCCGATGAACTGATAGCCGCCCGTAAAGGCAGCCCTATGGTAATTGGCGTTGGTAAAGGCGAGTACTTTATAGCTTCGGACGCTACACCGATAGTAGAGTATACCAAAAACGTTATCTATTTAAATGATAACGAGATCGCCTACATTAAGCGGGACGCTCTGTTGATCAAGAATATAGACAATACGGTGCAAACCCCGTACATACAAGAACTTTCTTTAAAGCTGGAGATGCTTGAAAAAGGCGGCTACGACCACTTTATGTTGAAAGAGATATACGAGCAGCCGCGCTCTATCCGCGATTGCCTGCGCGGGCGAATCTACCCTACCAAGGGCCTGGTGCAGCTGGGCGGCATTAAAGAGTATGTGGAGAAGCTAAAGAATATCGACCGCATTATTATCGTTGCCTGCGGTACATCGTGGCACGCTGGTTTGGTGGGCGAATACCTGATAGAAGAGTATGCGCGGGTACCTGTTGAAGTAGAGTACGCATCGGAATTTAGGTACCGCAACCCCATCATCACCTCCAAGGATCTGGTAATAGCCATTTCGCAATCCGGCGAAACGGCCGATACAATGGCCGCCATAGAACTGGCCAAAGAACGCGGTGCAACCATCTTTGGTATTTGCAATGTGGTTGGCGCATCTATACCAAGGCTTACCCACGCGGGGGTTTATACCCACGCAGGGCCCGAGATTGGTGTTGCGTCCACCAAGGCATTTACCGCGCAGGTTACCGTGTTAACTTTAATTGCCTTTTACATAGCGCAGCAAAGAGGCACCATTACCCAGGGTAAACTGGTGGAATACCTTACCGAGCTGAACGAGATACCGGACCTGGTTACGCGCACCCTAAAAACCAACGACCAGGTAAAACTTATTGCCGAGCGTTTTAAAGATTCACCAAACTGTTTGTTCCTGGGACGGGGTAGCTCGTTCCCCGTGGCGCTGGAGGGTGCTTTAAAGCTTAAGGAGATTTCATACATCCACGCGGAAGGATACCCGGCCGCCGAGATGAAACACGGCCCAATAGCCCTGATAGATGCCGATATGCCGGTTATATTTATCGCTACCAAAAACTCGTCGTACGAAAAAGTGGTGAGCAATATACAGGAAGTGAAGGCACGCGGCGGCCATGTTATCGCCATCGTATCTGAGGGGGATACCGACGTTAAAGAAATGGCCGAATATGTGATAGAAATACCCCAAACCGGCGAAGCTTTTGTGCCGCTGCTGGCTACCATACCTTTGCAGCTGCTTGCTTACCACATTGCGGTGCTCCGTGGCTGTAATGTGGATCAGCCGAGGAACCTTGCAAAATCGGTTACGGTGGAATAGTTTTTAGAGGTGAGATAAAACATTCATCATCCCAAGTAAGATAGTAAACGCCGGCGCAATGCCGGCGTTTTTGTTAATAGCTTTTTATCTCATACCTGCCATTCCAATCTTTTTACCGCCATAGAATAAAACAATATTTTTTATATTCGCATAGTTTATATCTATCAAGAGTATGACCATTACCCAACTGGAATATATTATAGCCGTTGATACCTACCGAAGCTTTGTTGGTGCGGCAGATAAATGTTTTGTAACCCAGCCCACGCTGAGTATGCAGGTACAAAAACTGGAAGATACCTTGGGTGTAAAGCTATTCGACAGGAGCAAACAACCCGTTATCCCAACAGAGATTGGCAGTGAGATCATCGCCCAGGCGCGGGTGCTGCTTGCCGAGAGCGAAAAAATAAAAGAGATCATCAGCGACAGGCAAAAGGAGCTTTCCGGCGAGTTGAGGGTGGGCATTATTCCTACCGTTGCGCCATATATACTGCCGAAGATCATACAAGGTTTTGTGGAGAAGTACCCGGGGGTGAAGCTGATCGTTTGGGAGCAAACAACCGAACAAATTATTCAGCAATTAAAAATGGGCACGCTGGATTGCGGCATACTATCCACGCCGCTGCATGAAAGCAGTCTTACCGAGGTGCCTGTGTTTTACGAGAATTTTGTGGCCTATGTGTCAAAAAACAGCAAGTTATCTAAAAAGAAGAACATCGTTCCGGATGATATTGACATGGAAGAAATGTGGGTACTAAACGAGGGGCACTGCATGCGGGAGCAGGTGCTAAACATTTGCCAGCGCCGCAAGGCCACCAAAGGCTATCAGCATTTTGAATACAATACGGGCAGCGTAGAAACGTTGAAACGCATGGTAGATATGAACAACGGCGCCACTATTTTACCCGAACTGGCCCTGGCCGATTTGAACGAAAAACAGTTGGATAAAGTCCGCTATTTTAAAAGCCCAGAGCCGGCCCGCGAAGTAAGCATTGTAATGCACCGCAATTTTTTGAAGCGCCGCATGATAGAAGCTTTGAAAAACGAAATTTTGAATTTTGTGCCGAAACGGCTTCGCAGTAAAAAGAAGAAGGAAATAATGGATATTTAATATTGCCGCCTTGTCATGCTGAGGAACGAAGCATCTATTCGACACTTTGCAGGCCGACAAGCATGTTGACATAGGTCCTTCGCTATCGCTCAGGACGACAATGGAAGAGGCTTACTCTTCGCTCGTAACTACCTTTAGCGCTTCCCTTATTTTCTCTGCTGTTGCCGCCAGTTCTTCTTGGCTTGGGGATAGTTTAGGGCGGGCAAAATTCATATCATCCACACGGTTCATAGGTATTAAGTGGATGTGCGCGTGAGGCACTTCCAGCCCGATAACCGCTACTCCAACCTTTTTGCAGGGGATGGCTTTCTTTACACCAATAGCTACAATTTTGGTGAAGATATGTAGCTCGTTGTAAGTGATATCATCCAGGTCGAAAATATAATCTACTTCTTTTTTAGGGATCACCAGCACATGCCCCTCTGCCAAGGGACTAACATCTAAAAATGCCAGGAAATCATCGGTTTCGGCAACCTTATGGGCCGGGATCTCGCCTGCTATTATTTTTGAAAAGATAGTCATTTTGTAGTTGTAGGTGTAAAGTTATGAGTTTTGAATGGCCAGCGCGCACTCAAAACTCACAGCTCAAAGCTAACGGGATACTTCCAGTATCTCAAATTCAATTTTACCGGCTGGTACGGTTATCTCAATGGTTTCGCCTACTTTTTTGCCTAAAAGGCCTTTAGCAATAGGCGATGCTACTGATATTTTACCGGTTTTCATATCTGCTTCGCTTTCAGATACCAGCTGGTAACTCATGGTAGCGCCGTTCTTCAGGTTCTTTATTTTTACGATAGATAATGCCAGCACTTTAGTTACATCCAGTTTAGACTCATCCAGTAAACGGGCATTTGCCAGCGTTTCAGACATCTGGGATATCTTGGCTTCGTGTAAGCCCTGCGCCTCTTTGGCAGCATCATATTCCGCGTTTTCAGATAGGTCGCCCTTATCGCGTGCCTCCGCAATTTGTTTTGATATATCAGACCTGCCGGTAGTTTTTAACCGTTGTAATTCTTCTTTTAATTTTTCTAAACCTTCTTTGGTGTAGTAAGAAACATCTGCCATAGTACAGTAATTAATGAAATTTTATTTACGTTGTGCGCCAAAAAAAACCGCCCCACTATTTATAGCAAAATAGAAGAGCGTGATGGCCTTAAAAACAAACAAGACTACGTCGGCTTTGCCTGCATAGTCTTGTTTAGTGTAAAACGAAGATAAGGTAATTAAGTTTTAATATCCAAATTTTTGTTTTGAGGGGTTGCCGATTGAAAATGATTTTTTTTAATCACTGATAAGAAACCACTCACCACTTTCTATTCACTACCCACCGGCAAAGCCGAAAGCTTCTCCGCCATTACCTCACTTATTTTTCGGTAGCTGTCAAATGTCCAACCGGCTACATGGGGGCTCAGAATAACCTTGCCCGATTGGCGCAACTCATCAAACCAGGCTTGCTCTCCAAGCGCCGGGAATTTTTCAACTTCCAGTACATCCAGCCCGGCACCTATTATTTTATTTTGTTTGATGGCGTTTAAAACGGCGCTTGTTTTTACAACATTACCACGGGCAGTATTAATTAGAAAGATAGGCTTCTTAAAGTGAAACAAAAACTCATCATCTACTATGCCATTGGTTTCGCGGGTGAGCGGAATGTGGAGGCTCAGTACATCGGCGTGCTTTACAATTTCCTCCATGCTTACCTCCCGGGCGTATTTATCGCTGAAGCCGGTTTTGTATTTGTCATAAGCCAACACGCCAACCTGGAAACCCGACAGTTTGCGTGCAAAGCTTTGCCCCATGTGGCCATAGCCGATGATGCCAATGGTTTTACCTTTCAGTTCGTGGCCGCGGTTTGCTTCGCGCTGCCAGTTGCCCGCTCGGATCTGCGCATCGGCAATGTTGATGTTGTTCATCAGCGACAACAATAAGCCGATAGCATGTTCGCCAACCGCGTCTGAATTTCCCTCTGGCGCATTAATAAGGGTGATGTTGCGTTTGATAGCGTAAGCCTCATCTATATTATCCATCCCGGCCCCTGCGCGGCAAATGAAGCGCAGGTGTGGTGCGTGGTCTATCACCGCTTTATCTACCTGGAACTTGGAGCGGATAACCAAACCATCGTACTGGTTTAATATACCGATGGCCTCGTCGGTTTTGATGGTAGGCTGGTAATCGCAGCTGTAACCTGCAGCTTCGGCACGTTCAATAAAAATGGAGTGGATATTGTCAACGATGAGGATGTTGTTTTTCAATGCTTTGAATTTATAAAGAGCAAAATTACAAATTTCGCCAGAGTTTGTCTGAACTCGAATTTTTGGAATTAACGAATTTAAACTAATCAACACAAATTCTTTCGATTCTAAAAATTCGTTCAATTCAAGTTCAGACAAAAGCATTACCTGTCACATCTTCCGCCTTTTAAAACTGGCACGTAAATAGCATATACTTATATGCGGGTACTTTAAGCCGCATCCAAAAATGAAACTACCATTTAAACAAGCACGCATAGATATAAAACAGTACGCCGAAAAGCTATCGCAAGATGGCTTTAAGCAGATATTTGACCATATTGACCAGTTCAACATCAAAAAAGGGGTGGATAAAATGGGACTGGATAAATTCATTAACCAATGCGCCTACCTCGCTGCGGGGTCTGGTGCCATATCCGGCAGCGGCGGTATTATCACCATGGTTGTAGGTATGCCGGTAGATTTTGTGAACCTAATTACCCAGCAATTTAGGGTTACAATGGCCATTATGTACTATAGCAGGGGCAATTACAAGATCACCTTCGAAGAGTTTATGGGCCTGGTGGCATCTTCATTTAAAATAGAAGCGGGCGTAGCCATGACCAAAACCGTAATGGAAAGCGTTGCCGAAAAACTTTTGCTTGCCTTTGGCGTACGCACTGCCGAACGACTGATACCTGTAGTGGGGGCTGTAATTGGCGGCACGGCAAACTACCTATTTGTAAAACGAATGGCCGATTCGGTTAAGAAAACGCAGGGGATTGTTGGCCCGGTGGAGATTAGAGTTTACTAAGCTTTATTCGCCGTTATCTCATTCGTCAGTTTCACAAAATCTTCTACGCTCAAGCGCTCGGCTCTCAGGTCGAGCGTTTTATTTTCGGTCATTTTTTCTTTGTTAATGATGGACGATAAGGCGTTTCGCAATGTTTTTCTGCGCTGGTTAAAGCCGGCCTTTACTACCTGCCAAAACAGTTTTTCGTCACAGCCCAACTCTGCTGTTTCGTTCCGGGTAAGGCGGATAACGGCCGATAGCACCTTTGGTGGTGGATTGAACACGCCGGCTTTTACCGTGAACAGGTATTCTACCTTATAGTAAGCCTGCAGAAATACACTCAGGATGCCATATTCCTTACTGCCCGGTTTATTTGCGCAGCGCTCAGCTACTTCCTTTTGGAACATGCCAACCACTTCAACCACCTGCTTGCGGTTATCCAGGATCTTAAAAAGGATCTGCGAGGATATATTGTAAGGAAAATTGCCAATTACCGCCATTTGCGGTTGAAAAATGGCCGCAAAATCTAGTTCCAAAAAATCTGCGTTGATCAAATGCGTGCCCAGCGCCGGGTATTTCTTTTGTAGGAACGTGTACGATTCTGTATCGATATCTATCAAAAAAACCTCGTATTCGGGCTTCTGCAACAAAAAATCCGACAGGATGCCCATGCCCGGGCCAACCTCCAGCACCTGTTTGTATTGATCAGCAGGGCGCAGGCTCTCCACAATTTTTTGCGCTATATTTTTATCAGTAAGAAAGTGTTGGCCTAAATGTTTTTTTGCTCTTACTAATGTCATTATCTAAGTATATTAAGCAAATTACGGCATATTTGCGCTTTATTAAGGAATTATAAACTTAAAATCTTTTTATTTGCACATAAGCAGGGAGTTTAAGGCTCAAAGCTTAAAGCAATTACATTAACCGGTTAAACCTTTCTACCTTAAAAAGCTTCACAAATAAAATCAGTGAAGCTCTATAATTATGGAATCGAAAACATAATCGGTGTAATCACAAAACTATGAGCGATAAACCTAAAATAGGCATAAGTATTGGCGATGTAAACGGTATTGGATTAGAGATAATCATCAAAACCCTGGCCGATGCAAAAATATACGATTACTGTACCCCCATTGTTTATGGGCATACCAAGGTAGCATCCTTCCACCGCCGGGCTACGCATATCAATGAGCTTAATTTTAACGTCATAAGCGACGCATCGCAAGCAATGGCAAATCGCGCCAATATGGTCAATTGTTGGGAAGAAGATGTGCGTATAGAACCGGGTACGGTTACAGCGGATGGCGGCAAGTACGCTTACCTCTCTCTGCAACGCGCCACAGATGACCTGCTGCGCGGCATGATAGAGGGCCTGGTTACGGCGCCCATTAACAAAGACAATATCCAGAGCGAAGACTTTAACTTTCCGGGCCATACCGAGTACCTGCAATCGCGCGATAACGCGGATGAATCGTTGATGTTTTTGGTGAGCGAGACCCTGCGCGTTGGCGTGGTTACCGGCCATATCCCGGTATCAAAGATCTCTGAAAGCATCACTACCGAAAAAATTATTGCCAAACTTAAGCTGATGCACAGCAGCCTTCGAGATGATTTTTGGATCCGCAAACCAAAAATTGCAGTATTGGGGCTTAACCCCCACGCCAGCGATAACGGGCTGATAGGCTCCGAAGAAAAAGAAGTAATTATCCCGGCTATAGAAGAAGCCCGCGCGCATGATGTTCTGGCTTTTGGGCCTTATTCTGCCGATGGCTTTTTTGCCAACGGCACCTACCTGCAGTTTGATGCCGTGCTGGCCATGTATCATGATCAGGGCCTTATCCCATTCAAACAGATAGCGTTCGAATCGGGGGTTAATTATACCGCCGGGCTGAGCTTTGTACGCACCTCGCCAGACCATGGCACCGCGTATGATATCGCCGGCAAAAACATGGCTTCAGAGATCTCTTTCCGCGAAGCCTTGTTCACTGCCACACATGTTATTAAGCACCGCCGCGAGACAGCCGAACTAAATGAAAATCCACTTTTATTTAGCAAACTGAGCCGCGACAGGGACTAAAGCACCGCTTAGCGATACTGTTTTGAATAAATCACCGTTTACTTAAAACACTTATCTCTGAAAATACATTTCCCTGTTTAATGAGTAATTTAATTAACCGCATCAGGTCAATTGATGCGTTTCGTGCGGTTACCATGTTCCTGATGATCTTCGTGAATGATCTCGACGGCGTGCCCAATACGCCCGAATGGCTCAAACACGCAGCTGTAGATGCCGATGGATTAGGATTAGCCGATACGATATTTCCCGCGTTTTTATTTATTGTAGGCCTGGCAATACCTTATGCTTTTGCGCACCGTTCAAAAAAGGAAGATGCCAAGATTCCCATGCGCATCATCACGCGCTCCTTCGCGCTCATATTTATTGGTTTTTTTCATGCCAATATGGAAACCTACGACGAGTTGAACGCTATTTTGCCCCGCCCCGTTTGGGATAGCCTGGCTACTTTCAGCTTCTTTTTTATTTTTATCGATTACAGCAAAACCACGTCGCTTGTTAAGCGCTATTTATGCCAGGGCTTTGGCATTGCTTTACTTATACTGGTGTGTATTGTATACAAAAGTTCAGACCCCGGGCACACCTGGCTGCATTTAACCTGGTGGGGTATCCTGGGCCTTATTGGCTGGGCGTACCTCATTTGCGCCTTTATTTATCATTATTCCAACGGGGCGTTATGGGTGCAGGTAGCGGCTTGGCTGTTCTTCATGTTTTTTAACATCGACTATCACTTTGGCTTGCTTAATTTTTTAGCGCCAGTGCAAAAATACGTATGGATATCTGGCAATGGAGCTATGCAGGCCTTCACCATGGCCGGCATTTTTGTTTCGGTACTGTACATTAGGCTTACGCAAAACGGTGAGCTAAAAATGCTTTGGGTGGCCATGTTTTTGATCGCCATCATTATGTTTAACCTTGGCTTTATTGTAAGATACTTTAGCGGCGGCATCTCCAAAATGCGCGACACCCCTTCATGGGTGCTTATATGTACCGGCATCAGCCTCATTGTATACGCGGTATTTGTTTTTGTGGTAGATACCTGCAAAAAATACCATTGGTTTAAAGTGATAGAACCAGCGGGCACTAACACATTCACCTGTTACCTACTGCCGTTTTTGTTTTACCCGCTTTATCAAATGTCGGAGTTGAATTATCCCCAATACTTTGACCAGGGCACGGGCGGGCTTATCCGGTCGCTGCTGTTTTCGCTGGTAATTGTTTGGCTGAGCGGGCTGCTGCAGAAGATAAACATCCGGCTTAAAATTTAAGCGAAGGTGCGAAGCAAAGAGAGGGTGCCTTAAAGGTTCTGAATCCAGGGGCAGCAATGGTAAAAAGCTTTCCTAAGGGTGTCTTTTGGGATGCCGGTGGTGGGTAGTTCGCCAGGATAGGTTTTTTCAAACACTTTTACCATGCAATCGCAAAGTTCGGCTTTTTGCTGCTTGGTGCCTGCGGCACCTGGCAAGTTTAGCTTAAGCCGGTTGGTTATGGTATCCTTTACGGTCTGTTTGTATTCGGGGTTCCAGCCGCTGCACGACGCAAACGTAAAAATCACAGAAAGAAAGAGTAGGGTTCTTTTCATTATTAAAAATTTGAAGCTAAAATAAGTAAAAAATGCATTGCTCTGCTGTTCCTGTTATGAGAGACGAGCAGGGCTAAAGCCCCAGTTTTTACCTGCCGGTCCTCTCCTTTTTTTGTTTTCTGCGCTCTTTTACCCTCCTGTTTTTTGTGTTTAAATTCCTCGTTCTGTGTCTCCCAGATGCCATTGTTTATAACCTCAGTTCTATTTAAAAAAAACAGTTTCCAGTTTTAGGAATTTTACCTACATTTGCGGGCTAATTGTTGCTCATTGAAATCGCTAAGGACATACGCAATCCCATTTACCGGCTTAAAGCTGGGTAAACACCTTTTTGAATATGAAATAGGTGAGGGCTTTTTTAACGAATTTGAGTACTCGTTGGTTAAAAAAGCCAGCCTGCATTGCAATCTTGAGCTGGATAAGGAGGAAACGATGCTCATCCTTAACTTTGACATCACCGGAACGGTTACGGCCACCTGTGATAAATGCTTGTCGGAATATCAGCAGCCGATAGACATTGAGGAGCAACAAATAGCCCGTTTCAGCGAAGAGGAAATGGGTGAGGATGATGAAATTATTACACTCGGTAAGAACGATCACGAGATTGATATTGCCGGGTTGATATATGAATATGTTACCGTTGCCATGCCATTTGTTGCTTTATGCAGCAATCAGGGCGACGGAAAGCAGTGTGACGAGGAAATGCTTGATAGCTTGAATAAGCTATCGGTAAATGAAGAACAAACAGAGAAAATAGACCCAAGATGGGACGCTCTGAAAAAATTAAAGTAAATTAAATAACAGGATCATGCCACATCCAAAAAGGAAAATTTCGAAATCGAGAAGAGATAAACGCCGTACGCACGATAAAGCGTTAGCGCCAACCTTAACCACTTGCCAAACTACTGGCGCTGTGCATTTGCCACACCGTGCCTACACTGTTGATGGTAACGTTTACTTCAACGGTAAAATTCTTATTGAGAAAGCAGTAGCAGTATAAGTTAATTTTCTGAAATGAAGATTGGCTTAGATATAATGGGCGGCGATTACGCCCCCAAAGCAGCCGTTTTAGGAGCGATAGAAGCGTGTAAAACGCTCTCTGCCGGCCAAAAACTGGTTCTTATTGGCGATAGAGATATCGCGGTTACTATTCTTCAGGAAAATAATTTTAGCCCCGATAACTTTGAGTTTGTACACACAACCGAAGTTATCACCATGGGCGAACACCCTACTAAGGCCATCGTACAAAAGCCCGATTCCAGCATTGCTGTGGGATTTAAAATGCTGAAAGAAAATAGCATACAAGCTTTTTCGTCGGCAGGTAATACCGGGGCCATGCTGGTAGGTGCTATGTTTAGCGTAAAAACAATACCCGGTGTTATACGCCCGGCCATGACCACCATTGTACCCAAACTTAAAGGCGGTTTGGGTATTATTTTGGATGTAGGCGCCAACGCCGATTGCAAACCCGATATGCTTGTACAATTTGGCGTATTGGGCAGTTTGCTTGCCGAATCGGTTTACAACATTCCCAATCCCCGCATCGCCCTGATGAACATTGGTGAGGAGGAAGAAAAAGGCAATTTACTTGCCCAGGCCACCTACCCTTTAATGCGCGATTCGAAGTTATTTAACTTTGTGGGCAATATAGAGGGGCGCGACCTTTTTGAGGATAACAACGATGTAGTGGTTTGCGACGGTTTCACAGGTAATGTGATCCTGAAGCTGGCCGAATCATTCTATGTTATTACCTTAAAGAAAAGATTGAAAGACGAGTTTTTCGACCGCTTTAATTACGAGCAATACGGTGGCAGCCCTATCCTTGGGGTAAACGCGCCGGTTGTAGTGGGCCACGGTATCTCCAGCCCCGAAGCCATCAAAAACATGGTGCTTTTATCAAAAAATATGATCGAGACCAATCTCATCGATAAAATTAAACAGGCTTTTCAGTAAAAAAATATGAGTAAGATCCATGCCGCTATTACCGCAGTAAATGGTTACGTGCCCGATTATGTCCTCACCAACCACGAACTGGAAACGATGGTGGAAACCAACGACGAGTGGATAATGAGCCGTACCGGTATAAAGGAACGCAGGATATTGAAAGGCGAAGGAATGGGCACATCTGAAATGGCCGTACCGGCTGTGGAGGGCCTGCTAAAAAAACGCGGCATAAGCGCAGAGGAAATCGACCTGATTATTTTTTGCACCGTAACGCCAGATCTTACCTTCCCTGCAACCGCAAACATACTGGCTCATAAAATCGGCGCGACGAACGCATGGGGGTATGACCTTCAGGCAGCATGCTCGGGCTTTTTGTTTGGGCTGGCTACCGGTGCACAGTTTATTGAGAGTGGCAAGCATACCAAAGTGTTAGTTGTGGGCGGCGATAAAATGTCGTCTATCATTAATTATGAAGACCGTGCTACCTGTATTATATTTGGCGATGGCTGCGGTTGCGCCTTACTTGAGCCTAATGATGAAGGTTTGGGCATCATGGATTCTATTTTGAAGACAGATGGTTCGGGAGCGCAGCTCCTTTATCAAAAAGCCGGCGGCTCCGTTCGCCCGGCATCGCACGAAACTGTTGATAATAAAGAACACTACGCATACCAGGAAGGCCAGGCAGTATTTAAGTTTGCTGTTACTAACATGGCCGACGTTGCCGCCGAAGTAATGGAACGCAACAACCTCACTGCCGATGATATTGCGTGGCTGGTGCCGCACCAGGCAAACAAGCGTATTATTGACGCTACCGCTAACCGTACCGGTATAAGCGCTGATAAGGTGATCATCAATATAGAGCGTTACGGTAATACCACCAATGGTACTATCCCACTTTGCTTATGGGAGTGGGAAAGCAAATTTAAAAAGGGCGATAACCTGATACTGGCTGCTTTTGGCGGCGGGTTCACCTGGGGATCTATCTATTTAAAATGGGCCTATAACTCGTAGATGTGCAGATGATCTGCATGTGTAAAAAACAAAACATCTGCCCAATAATTAATGTTACTTAACTAATAATAAAGCAACAGGGAACATTAATTTGCATATCTGCATATTTGCACATCTGCACATTAAGGTATACCTTAGCTTATAAACTTATCCAAAACCAATTAGCTCCAACATGGATATTAAACAAATTCAGGATCTTATACGCTTTGTTTCCAAATCGGGTGTAAACGAAGTTTCCATTGAACAAAAGGATTTCAAGATCACGATCAAAACCAACGAGGTAGCGCCGGCAGTTTATCATGCTTCGCTGCCTGTGGCACCAATTGCAGCGGCACTTGCCCCGGTTGCAGCAGCGCCAGCACCTGAGCCGGTTGCGGCTATAGCCGATACAAGCAACTACATCACCATAAAATCGCCGATGATAGGTACGTTCTACCGCTCGGCATCGCCGGAGAAACCACTGTTTGTAAACGTGGGCGACGAGATAAGCAATGGCAGCGTGCTTTGCATTATTGAGGCGATGAAGCTTTTTAACGAAATAGAATCGGAAGTATCGGGCCGTATTGTTAAAATATTGGTTGATAACGCTTCGCCTGTAGAATACGACCAGCCTTTGTTTTTGGTTGAACCTAAGTAATTTGAAGATTTGTTAATTTGAGGATTTGAAAATTAAGGTTTTCAGGTCATTGCGTTAAATTTAGTTTACACATTTCAAATTACCATATTTTCAAATTTTCAAATCGAAAAGACATGTTTAAGAAAATATTAATAGCCAACCGTGGCGAGATTGCCCTGCGAATTATTCGTACCTGTAAGGAAATGGGCATCAAAACCATAGCGGTTTATTCCACTGCCGATAGGGATAGCCTCCACGTACGTTTTGCCGATGAGGCCGTATGTATTGGCCCCCCTGCCAGCCGCGATTCTTACCTCAATATCCCCAATATAATTTCTGCTGCCGAATTAACCAATGCCGATGCTATTCATCCGGGCTATGGTTTCTTGTCGGAAAATGCGAAGTTCTCTGCTATTTGTGCCGAATATGGCATCAAATTCATCGGCGCAACTGCCGATCAGATCAACAGGATGGGCGATAAAGCTTCGGCTAAAGAAACCATGAAAAAAGCTGGTGTTCCCATTGTTCCGGGTTCCGAAGGCTTACTTCCCGATATTAAAACAGGCATCGTAATAGCCAATAAAATTGGCTACCCGGTTATACTAAAAGCAACTGCCGGTGGTGGTGGCCGTGGTATGCGTATTGTTTGGAAAGACGAAGAGTTTGAAAATGCCTGGGATAGCGCACGTGCCGAATCTGGCGCGGCCTTCGGTAACGATGGCCTGTACCTGGAAAAGTATGTACAAGATCCCCGCCACATTGAGATACAGGTAGTAGGAGATCAGTACGGCAAAGTTTGCCATTTATCTGAGCGCGACTGCTCTATCCAGCGCCGCCACCAGAAACTGGTGGAAGAAGCTCCCTCTCCTTTTATGACAGAAAAGCTGCGTAAAAAAATGGGCGAAGCTGCTATAAAAGGGGCAAAGGCTGTAAAATATGAAGGTGCAGGTACAGTAGAATTTTTGGTTGATAAGGACCGTAACTTCTACTTTATGGAAATGAACACCCGGATACAGGTAGAGCACCCGGTTACCGAAGAGGTGATTAACTTCGACCTGATAAAAGAACAAATAAAAGTAGCCGCGGGGATCCCAATCTCGGGTAAAAACTACGAGCCAACCATGTGCGCTATTGAGTGCCGCATTAACGCCGAAGACCCTGCCAACAACTTCCGTCCGTCGCCGGGGAAAATAACCAACTTCCACTCGCCGGGTGGCCACGGTGTGCGTGTAGATACGCATGTGTACAGCGGCTACACTATTCCGCCTAATTACGATTCGATGATAGCCAAAGTTATATGCATGGCGCAAACACGCGATGAGGCATTAGCAACCATGGAGCGCGCGCTAAGCGAGTTTGTTATAGAAGGCATCAAAACCACCATCCCATTCCATTTAAAATTACTTAAAGACCCCAACTTTAGGGCCGGTAATTTTACTACCAAGTTTATGGAGACCTTTGAATATTAATAAATAAAAACTTTTAGGGTTACATAAAACGTAAATAGCATTCCTGAGCGTTAAAGGAGTGATATTTAAAACAGATAATGAGCGATAACAAACTAATAAAGGCGATAAAAGAAAAAGGCCAGACCATGGAGGCCGAAATGTCATTTTTTGACCATTTGGAGGCCCTGCGCTGGCACCTCATCCGGGCGGCTATTGCCATCGTTATTTTCACAATTGGCGCATTTTATTTTTACAATTTTATATTCGATACCGTTATCCTGGGCCCAAGCCGCCCCGATTTTTGGACGTACCGGATGCTTTGCAAGCTTGGCGACGCGCTTGGCAAATCGGGCTTTTGCATCGATAAAATAAATATTAAGCTTATTAATACCGAGATGGCCGGGCAATTTACCCTCCAAATAAACTCTTGTTTATTAATTGGCGTGATGCTGGGATTCCCTTATTTGTTATATGAAATATGGCTGTTTATAAAGCCCGCTTTGCACGAGAAAGAGCGTAAAGCCGCAACAGGCTTTGTGTTTTATGCTACCTTCCTTTTTGTGCTGGGCATCCTTTTTGGCTATTACGTAATTACTCCCGAGTCTATCAACTTTTTATCGGGCTTTACAGTGAGCGATAAAATAGAGAACTACTTCGATATTGATTCGTACCTGTCATCAGTAGCAACGCTTACGCTGGCTACCGGCATTGTGTTCCAGCTACCAATATTGGTGTACATTTTATCCAGTCTCGGTATTTTAACGCCAAAATTTATGCGCAGCGGCCGGCGGTATGCGGTGGTTGCCATTTTAGTAATATCTGCCGTTATTACACCAACGCCCGATATGATGACCATGACCATTGTTAGTATCCCACTCTTTGTTTTATATGAGGTAGGTATTGTAGTAGCCGGCGTGGTAGAAAAACGCAAACTGAAACGCGCGGCAGAATTGGATTTGTAATCTTCTCCACTAAGTAGCAAGATTAAAAGCGTAGCCCTCTCTTTTCAAAAGAGTGGGCTTTTTTTGTCGCAACCGCCACCAAAATTGAACACTTAAGAGTTACTTCAACCTTCAAACTCGAAATTGAAAGTTCGAATTTCGACATTCCCATTCCGTTCCTATCAAAAAATTTACGTAAGCCCTTGTATAAAAATTATACATTTGAATAATGAAAACAGGGTTAAAAATTGCCATTGGTGCAGACCATGCCGGCTTCGACTATAAGCAGGCCATTTTAGGCATGTTTGATGATATTGAGTTTAAAGATTTCGGCACCGATTCTGCCGAATCTGCGGATTACCCCGATTTTGCACATGCTGTAGCATCAGCCGTAGAAGGCGGCGGTTTCGATTTCGGTATTCTGCTTTGCGGTAGCGCCAACGGCGTAGCCATGACGGCAAATAAACACCAGAATATCCGCGCTGCTATTTGCTGGAAGGAAGAGGTTGCCATCCCCGCCCGCACCCACAATGATGCCAACGTATTGTGCATCCCCGCCCGCCATGTTACCATAGAGGAGGCAAAAACCATTATAGAACGATTTTTAAACGAAGAATTTGAAGGCGGCCGCCACGCAAGGCGCGTAGGTAAAATTGGCTGCTAATATATTAACCATAGATAAATTAGAATAGATGAAGAAAGTATCACTTTTATTAACTGCCCTGGCTATAGGCGCGAGTGCATGTGCACAGCAAAATGCCACCGCCGTTAAGTACGGTAAGTTAATTACTGCCGAAGATGCCAAAAAGCACCTGAGCATTTTAGCGTCGGATGAGTTTGAAGGTCGCGAAACCGGCAAACCGGGTGCCGAAAAAGCCGCCAACTACATAGCTGGCGAGTTTAAAAAATTAGGGCTGCAAGCACCCGTAAATGGCTCGTACTTTTTCGATGTACCGTTGAGTGAGGTTTCGCTAAAGGTTACCGCTTTCAACATCAATGGGCAGGCATTCGCAAATGGCGAAGATTTTTTCCTTAACGGTTTGTTTGTTGACAAGAGGATCGTTTCTCCTGATATTGTTTTTATTGGATACGGCACAGAAGCAGAATTAGCCGGAACCGATATTACCGGTAAAGTGGTACTGTGGATAAATGAAGACAAACCGGAAGCGGGAAAAACAGCAAACACCAGCTATAGGATGACAGCCGGCCGCCAGGCCATATTAAAAGCCATGCAAGAAAAAAACCCGGCGGCTATTTTTGCAGTCAATAGCGAGCTTGGCCCAATATTGAAACGTTTTGGCAGCAGCATACGCGGCGGCAGATTAGCTATTAAAAAAGACGGTGGCGCAAAATTAAATTCAACCGCACCGGTGTTTAACGTTACCACTACCTTGGCAGATGCTGTAGTTAAACCTACCGGCAAAACCTACGCAGACCTGAAAACAACAGCAGCTACAGCATCACAAACGCAAGTAGTTAAATCTATAGCAACTATAACTTATGCTACCGAGCAAAAAGATGTAAAGGCTGTTGATGTATTAGGCTTTATGCCTGGCAGCGACCCGAAACTGAAAGATGAAGTTTTGATCTTCTCCGCCCACTACGACCACATTGGTTTGGTAACCACCCCGGGTGCTAAAGATAAAGTAAACAACGGTGCCGATGACGATGGCAGCGGTACCACCGGTATGCTGGAAATTGCACAGGCATTTACTAAAGCAAAAAAGGACGGTAAAGGCCCGCGCCGCAGCGTTTTGTTCCTGGGTAATGTTGGCGAAGAAAAAGGATTATTAGGTTCTGAGTACTATACAGACCATCCGGTTTATCCTTTGGCTAATACCATTGCCGATTTGAACATTGATATGATCGGTCGTGTTGGCGAAGAATACATCGGCAAGCCCGATTCTGCTAACTACGTGTATTCGATCGGTTCTAACATGTTAAGTTCAGATCTGAACAAAATTGGCGAGGATGCAAACAACACCTACACCAAAATGAAACTGGATTACAAATACGATGATCCTAACGACCCTAACCGTTTTTACTACCGCAGCGATCATTACAACTTTGCACGTTACGGCGTACCAATTATATTCTACTTCAACGGCGTACACGCCGATTACCACCAACCTGGTGACGAAGTAAGCAAAATTAACTTCCCGCTGTTGGCGAAACGCGCGCAGCTGGCGTTTTACACCGGCTGGGAACTGGCTAACCGCGATGCCCGCCCTGTAGTTGATAAGAAACCTGCAGGCGGCACCCGCTAAGCATTTGCATAATCCTTTTATAGAAAGCGCCTCGCAAGGGCGCTTTTCTTGTTTCGTCTCAAACAGTCACCGTGATGTTTACTTAACTGCACAACCCTCCCAAAGGCAGTGTCTCGCGGCCTTTCCTTGTCAGGCTTGAGGATCGTGACATCGCGCCTGCGTAATAATTAATAAAAAAATAAATTTGCAAAAATGTAAAACATACTTTACATTTGGTAAACTAAGCTTTACAGGCCATGAGAACACGCTATTTATTTCCACACTGGAGCCGGTATCTGGGATGGCTGCTGGTATTTGTACATATCCCCATCATGCTCATCAAAAAGATGCTGGTTGGCGAACATTACGAGGGACACGCCGCTGGCGACACCGGTTTTTTTACTTCCGACCATTTGTTTTTTATAGCCACGGCGCTGTTTATGGCCATCGGGTTATTCCTCGTTGCCTTCTCTAAAGAGCATATTGAAGATGAGCAGATCTCGCAGCTCCGGCTCGATTCCCTGCAATGGGCCATATATGTTAATTACGGCTTGCTAATTTTAACGTTGATAATTTCTAACGACCGCGTGCACATCCTCTTTTTAAACATGTGGGTTCCGCTCGCGTTTTTTATAGTACGCTTCCGCTGGAAGATCTGGCAGCTTAACCGCCTGCTAAAAAAAGAAGAGAGCCAGGCATGACGAATAATATACGCGTAGAGCGCGCCATCAAAAATATCACCCAAGCCGAACTGGCCGAACTGATAGGTGTATCGCGGCAAACCATTAACACTATCGAAAGTAACCGCTATGTGCCATCCACCATATTGGCGCTAAAAATTGCAAGGGTATTTAACAAACCTGTTGAAGAAATATTTAAATTGGAAAAGGAGGACTGAGGCGAGCCCTCTAACCCACTGAACGGGAACAGAAATATATAGTTAGAACTGTAAAATATTGTATCATGGAAAATCAAGATTCTATTTCCATTCGCGCAGGCCGGCTGCCTTTGCCATCTTTTGCCCCGCAGCTGTACATACCCAACGGGGTGGCTGATGTAAGTTTTTACGAAAAAGCGTTTGGCGCAGTGGAGCTTCGTCGTTTTGGTAACGACGATGGCACTATCCATGTTTCGGAGTTTGCCATTGGCGGTGCCATGTTTCACCTGCACGAGCAAGCGCGGCACTCGGGAGGCTTAAGCCCGCATACAAGAGGCGGTACTACCGTTTTAATCGGCCTGTTTGTAGAGGATGTGTATTCGGTAGTAGCGCAAGCCGAAGCAGCAGGTGCTACAATTTCATCGCCGGTGGAGGATTATGATTACGGTTACCGGCAGGCCACCATCATTGATCCGTTTGGCCATCAATGGCAGATACAGGCTCAAATTTGAGTACGTTTAATGCAAAAAATCGCCCTAGAAATCAATCAAAACAGCAAAAAAACGCAAATAATGGAAAGTAAAAAACCCACTTTCGGGCACGGCAAAATTTGTTATATCGAAGTGCCCGCAGCCGACATTGCGGCGTCGGCCGCGTTCTTCGAAACGGTATTCAACTGGCATATCCGCAGGGATAACCATGGCGGGGTATCGTTTGATGATGGCGTAGGCCAGGTAAGCGGCATGTGGGTGACCGGGCGAAACCCTACAGACGGATGCGGCTTGATCGTCTCCATTATGGTAGATGATGCTGCGGCCACAGTTGCCAAAATTGAGGCTAACGCAGGCATAATAGTGCAACCCATCGGCAAGGATTTTCCGGAGATAACCGCCGCCTTTAAAGACCCCGCCGGCAACCTTTGGAGCATATACCAGCATCGGGGGTAAGAGAATTAGGAATCAAGACAGGTACTGAATTTATATCTTGCCGCTGTGCTAAAAGTCTTGCTGCTATCGGCTATCCGCACTTCTTAAATCCCCAAATCTGCACATTCATAAATCACTATCTTTGTGTTATGCGTTTCGATATCATTTCCGTACTGCCCGGCTTGCTGGAAAGCCCCTTCGCCCACTCTATTTTACAGCGTGCCCAAAAAAAAGGCGTGGCCGAAATAGTGGTGCATAACCTGCGCGATTACTCTACCGGCAAACAAAAAAGCGTAGACGACTACCCTTACGGTGGCGGCAGCGGCATGGTGATGACGATACCACCCTTTGCGGCGTGTATTGAGAAACTGAAAAGCGAGCGGGAGTACGATGAGGTGATCTTCATGTCGCCCGATGGCGAAACGCTCAACCAAAAAATAGCAAACCAGTTATCCATCAAAGGAAATATCATTATCCTTTGTGGGCACTATAAAGGCATCGACCAGCGCATTCGCGATGTCTTTGTAACCCGCGAAATTTCTATAGGTGACTATGTGCTCTCCGGCGGAGAACTGCCCGCCGCGGTGCTGGTAGATGCTGTAGTAAGGCTGATACCGGGCGTATTATCTGATGAAACCTCCGCCCTGTCAGATTCTTTCCAGAATGACTTGCTGGACGCGCCGGTTTATACCCGCCCGGCTGATTGGAATGGCCACAAGGTGCCGGATATCCTTTTAAGCGGTGATACCCCCAAAGTAGAGCAATGGCGCTTTGAACAGGCGATAGAACGTACCAAACAACGCCGGCCGGATCTGTTAGAATGAGGAATTTTCGGCGAGCCCTTTAACCCCTGAAGTGGGAATAGAAGTTTACATAATGTCTATGAAGTTTCGGCTAACAGAACATAGTCTTTAAGCGTTTCAAAAGCTCCCCCTTCAGGGGGCTTGGGGGCCCGCCGATGGCCATGCAACCAAATTCCATTTTTGCATTATACATACAGGGGATGCCAAAAAAGAACAACAGCTTATACAGCGATGCCGGGATAACCCAGCTGTGTTTGGCGATGTTTTTGATATTTGGTAAGCCCCGGTATTCGGTTATATCTATCGCCGTACTGCCGATTACAACCTCTCCCGCGACATTGCTGCCGAAACATTCCTGAAAGCTTACCTCAACATAGGGCGCTTTAGCTGGCATGGCGTCAGCCTTTCCTCGTGGATCTACCGCATTGCTACCAACGAGCTTAACCAGTATTCCCGCAAGCAAAAGTATCAGCCACAATCGCTACAGCAATTACTGGAAGAACCCGGGATGGCCAAACTACTGCATGCACAGGCCGGTAATGAAAAAGAAATTATAGAAAAGGAAATGAAGGACCTGAGCGCCTACAACCAGGTGCGCGTAAATCTACTTAAACTGGATAATACCAGGGGGTGATCTCACTGCGCTACTTTGAACAAAAAACCAATACCACATAAGCAACATACTGGATAAAAACGAAGGAACGGTTAAATCGCTGCTTTCGCGCGGACTGGAGAAACTAAGAGATATGCTTTAACGCTGCAACCAATTATCATTTACACATTATAGAGATATAACAATGAAAGATAAAGACGAATTTTTAAAAGAAATGGAAAACCTGCAAGTCCCAAGTGCCGATCCGTCGGCACACCACCAAAACAGCGTTAAAATAGCCATCATGAATGCCAACCGCTCAGCGGCCCTTGGCACCTGGCTTATTGCCGTGCCCTGCTACTTTTTGTTCCGTGTGTTTATGTATTATTACTCGCACGGGCAACGTAACTGGTTTGAGGCAATGTTCAATATCATTATTAGGCTTGATGACAACCCCTGGCTCGATTTCCTGGCGCCGATAGTGCTCATCATAATGCCGATAGGTTGCATTATCATCAATGTGCTTTCCATTACCCGTGTGCAATATAAGGCGGTGGATGAGGCGCGCAAATACAAAGAATTTAGCTTCACTATCCGCATCAGGTGGTGGAATGTGCTGCTCATCGTGCTCAGCCTGCTTACATCAGCGTTGTTCATCGCTTTCGCCATGACAGAAAATATCTCAATCACAAAATAACCTCATCATGAAATTAAACTGGTTCACCCGCAAAGGCATCGTTTATTTGCCTGCGTCTATCATTGGATGGCTTATATTTGCCGCCGCGTTACTGTATGCCGTTTACGCTTTTATCGATATCGACAGCCGCTCGCATTTGGTAAGCGATATGCTTATTAACTTTGTGTTTAACTTTTTGTTGATAGGATTGGCATACACGATAGTGGCCTATTTTACCGAGAAGAAGCCCGCTGGCCCTCTATCTCTCTGATGAGTAAACAGAAGCTTGCATTGACATTTGCTTTGCTACTGTACGATAAATGTTTAGGCGTTTAAAGGCGGGCTAAGGGACTCGTCGCCAACCTGATTTTGTGCATAAAACATAAAATGTGGAAATTTTTAAAACATACTTTTTTATTTCAAATAAAATCCCTATTATTGCACTCCGATTTTTACGGGTTAAAAGTCGCTTTAAGAGCTAAAAATCATGGATTTAGTAAAATTTGTAGAAGAGCAATCAGTAGTTAAGAATCAATTTCCCGCTTTTAAAGCCGGTGACACTGTTAGCGTGTATTATAAAATCAGAGAAGGTAACAAAGAACGTATACAACTTTACCAAGGTGTTGTACTACAACGTAATAGCGTTGGCAACAGCGAAACTTTTACCGTGCGTAAAGTTTCTAACGGTATAGGTGTAGAGCGTATATTCCCTTACAACTCTCCAAATATCGATAAAATTGAAGTGAACAGTGTTGGTAAAGTACGCCGTGCCAAATTGTTCTATCTGCGTGCCCTTACCGGTAAAGCAGCCCGTATCAAATCAAAAAGAGTTTAATTTACATTTTTGTATATTAAGGCCTTTCTGCATTTTGCAGAAAGGCTTTTTTTGTTTCAACCCGGTTTGCTGATGAAATACGTATTTTTTGTAGCTGCTTTTTTGATAGGGAACACTGCTTTTGGGCAAAACTTAACGGGTAAATGGCTGGGCGAGTTGCCCCAGAATAACCGCGATGTTAAATTTAAGCTGGAGATAGATCTGGTACAAACCGGTAAAAACCTTGTAGGTACCTCCACCTTTACTACAGTAGATAACCATAAGGTTGTTTTTGCCCTGCAGGGAACCGTTGATGGTAAAAACGTGGTGCTGGAAGAGTACAAAGGCGTAAGCTGCGATTGCGAAAGCGGCAAGTACGAATTTTGCCTCAAAAAAATGAAAGGTACCTTCACGGTAGATTCGCTGAACACGCTGTTTGTTGTTGACGGCACCTGGACGAGCGAAAGATCTTTTAATGGAAAAGAATACCTTAACAGTGTTTGCGAACCAGGCCGGTTTACTATTGTGAAACCCGCGTTTATTCGCCCGCTGGATGGTTATTACCGCAAAAGCAACATCGCAAATTCAACAAAACCAGCAACTTATGCCAACACGCGCGAGGCCGATTTGGTGTTTGCAAAACGCGTTTGGCGCGAGATAGACTTGCGCGAAAAAATGAACCAATACCTGGCATCGCCCAAGCAGCGATTGATGGATGTTTTGCTTACCGCGGTAGAAAAAAGGGACGTGGTAGCCTACGACCCTACCTCTACCAAAGATGACCTTAATGGAGATGCTTTCTCCAAACGCTTAACCGTGGCCCAGGCACTCCGCAGGCTTGCCGATAGCAGCGTAGTAGATGTGATAGATAAAAAAACAGGTGAAAAAACAGCTTCTAAAATTGTTGCCGGAGAGTTTAACCCCGACGATATTGTAAAGTTTCGCCTAAAAGAGGATTGGCTGTACGATAAACAACGCGGCATTTTTGAACCGCGTATTATTGGCATTGCGCCGCTTATAAAAATTAAAACGGCGGGAGGTGTAACTAATAACGAATATCAGCCCGCGTTTTGGATCTATTTCCCCGAGGCGCGCAGCATACTTGCCACCAAGGAAGCTGTGAACCGTGGAAGCGATGCCACCGGCCTAAGCTTTGATGATGTGTTTATGAAAAGACTTTTTACCAGCTACATCATCAAACAATCTAACGACAGGGATGAGCGCATTCGCGATTATGCGCAGGGCATTGATAAGCTTTACGAGGGCGAACGGCAAAAGCTAAACCTGAAAGGCTGGGAGCTTGGGCTGTGGCAGTATTAAGGTTGGTGAGTGGTTGATTAAGTGAGTGGTTCTTATTTCGACAAATAGCATAAAAACAACTACCCACCTAATCAACCACTCACTATTTCTTCGGCTTCGCGAATTTCTCTTTAGGGGCTGTTTTAGCCTGCGGGCCTTTCTTTGTTTTTTTCGGCATATCTTCATGTTCAACAATCATGGTAGGCTTGCCATGCGCGTTAGATAGCGGTACTGTTGAGGGCTCTGTAAAGTTGGGAATTTGTACTTCATCGGGCACGTCGTCAATATCTACAAATGTACCAACGGATGGCAATTCGGCCAATATAGTGCGGCCTCCTTTAACAACATCGTTAATAGCAACATTTATTTTAGTGTTGAGCGGTAAAAAGATATCCACCCTCGAGCCAAACTTAATAAAGCCAAACTGATGCCCTTGTTGTACCTGGTCGCCTTCTTTTACATACCATACAATACGGCGGGCCAAAGCACCCGCTATCTGGCGGAACAGTACCGCTACACCCTCACTGTTTTCGGTAACTACAGTGGTGCGCTCGTTCTCTGTAGACGATTTTGGGTGCCACGCCACCAGGTATTTGCCCGGGTGGTATTTAAAGTATTTTACAAAGCCGCTGATGGGGTTACGGTTAATGTGTACGTTAATGGGCGACATAAATACCGAGATCTGGATACGTTTATCCTTAAAAAACTCTGTTTCCACGGTTTCTTCAATTACCACAACCTTACCGTCGGCAGGGCAAAGCACCTGGGTTTCTTCGGCATTTATGGCCAGTATAGGGCTGCGGAAGAATTGTAGGATGATAAAAAACAACAGGGCCGACAGAATATAAACCACCCATTTTAGTGTATTGGCATCGGGGAGGTAAAACTGGATCAGCGCATTCACAACAGCTATGAACAAAACGGACAAGGCTATGGAGGTATATCCTTCTTTATGGATAGTCATACGAGCTTATATATTGGTTAAAAATATTATTACAAAACTAAACATTTACTACAAAGTACAGGTATGTGTACACAATTGGCGCGGCAATTAAAAAACCGTCGAACCTATCCAGCAAACCGCCGTGACCAGGCAATATGCCGCCCGAGTCTTTTATGTTGATACTCCGCTTAAACATGGATTCCACCAAATCGCCCAGGGTGCCAAAGCAGCCGATGATGATGGCGATGGATACCCATTGGTTCCAGGGCAGATCGGTAAAGTACAGGCTGATAATAAAGCCTACTATGGCGGCTATTAAAACCCCGCCTATAAAGCCTTCCCAGGTTTTCTTGGGCGAGTGGCGCTCAAACAGTTTGGTACGGCCAAAGGCACGGCCCACTAAATAAGCACCGGTATCATTAGACCAAAGCATCAGCAAAAAAGCTAAGGGAAAATGGAAATTAAAAGCTCCCTTAACATATGCCAGCGCATGAAAAAAGGTAAACGGTAAGCAAACCAATACCAGCCCCCCAAGTGTGTAAGCGATATTGGTAAACGGCGAAACTGACAGCTTAAACAACTCTTGTATGAAAATTGCGCTGATTGATATGGTTATCAAAAACAACAATTTGTGCAATAATGGGCTATCCTGGTAAGTAATGAACGCGAAAATGCCATAAATAAGCACCGCGTTAATAAACCCCGCTGCTCTGTTGGGTTGTATGCCGCTTTTGATATTAAGCCCATAGAATTCGTGCAGGCAAAGCAGGCAAAGCACCAGGTAAAATATTCCGAAAGGATAATGGCCCAGCAATACAGAGCCTAACATTACAATAATAAAAAAGAAGCCTGTGATGGCGCGTGTCTTCATAAGTTCAATTGGTTCAATATCATTATTTCAACGGCAGTGCTAAAGTTTTCCTGGTGAATGTACACTTCAATGTCGCCAAAATCGTGATGGGATGATGCCTGCCGGTTAAGCAAAACAGCATCAATGTGGTGGCCGGTAAGCATTTGCTTAACAATTTCTGATTGATAAAAATTGGTGGATGTAAAAATTTTAACCCAGTTCTTCTCCATTAATGTTAACAGCCTGCTTTTTGCCCGATGTTATGTTTTTGTAAACTAACAGCAAAATTATAACAATTATCGCGCTAAATATATAGCCACTGTAAGTAAATGTGTGTGTGTCGTCGGGGTTTATCTTTATTTTTTTCTGCTGATACAAATATGTTACAATTACGGCGCTCCCATTATTTACAAAGTGTGCCCACACCGCCGGCCAGATGCTGCCGCTCCATATAGCGAAGTATCCCATTAAACCACCTAAAAGCACCCTCGGAAGAAAACCAAAAAACTCCAGGTGGAAAGCGCTGAAGATGGCGGCGGTTACCCAAACAGCTACATGCTGGTTTTTTGTCCACCGGTACAAAATAGGCTGCAACACCCCGCGAAACATAAACTCTTCGGCGATGGCGGTAAGCAAACCCACAAGCAGCAGGTTTTTAAGCATATCGCCGATGGTATTCATTTTCAGGATAGCTTCGGTCAGTTTTTGCGCGCGGTCTTCGCTCTCGCGGATCATTTTTTCCAAGCCTTTAAGGCTTGCCGGCAAGTTAAGGTGCTGGTTTACGCGGCTCAATAATTCTATCAGCGGCAAGCATAGCATCATAATAAAAAACACCACTATCAGCGTTTGCCATGGAAAGGGCTTTGCCACGCCCATCAGATCCTTAGGCTCCTTCACCACAAACCGCGCGAAGATTACCGACGAAATAAAAATGGGGAAGGTCATGGCGATGATCTGCAAAAGGTACAAGGCCTGCCCAACATTCGGGTTGCGGAAGTTTAAGGCTCCGATATCCCGGAGCAGGTTAGCGCCATACATTCCGGCTATACCAAAGGCACCCACTACATTACAAACGATAAATATCCCTGCAAAAAGAAGGAGGAAATAAAGCAATTGCCTGCCCGGCGATAGCTGATTTACAGGCTGTTTTACCATTTAGCTTAAATTTCGTAAATTTGTACGAATATAATTCATGTCGGTACAAATAGGAAATATAGATTTAGGGGAATTCCCGCTGCTGCTGGCACCGATGGAAGACGTGAGCGATCCGCCTTTCCGTTACGTGTGCAAGCAAAATGGCGCGGATATGATGTATACGGAGTTTATTTCTTCGGAGGGATTGATACGCGATGCCGCCAAAAGCCGCCAGAAACTGGATATATTTGAGTACGAGCGTCCAATTGGCATCCAGATCTTCGGCAGCGATATCGACCACATGCGCGAAGCAACCGAGATTGCGAGCCTTGCAGGGCCCGACCTGATGGATATCAACTACGGCTGCCCGGTAAAACAGGTTGCATGCCGTGGCGCAGGCGCAAGCTTGCTACAGGATATTGATAAAATGGTAGCCATGACCAAAGCGGTTGTTGGCGCTACGCATTTACCCGTGACTGTAAAAACCCGCCTCGGCTGGGACGATAGCACCAAAAACGTTTACGAAGTTGCCGAACGGCTGCAGGATGTGGGTATAAAGGCACTCACCATACACGGGCGTACCCGTTCGCAAATGTACAAGGGTGTTGCCGATTGGAGCCTGATACACGATATTAAAAAGAATCCGCGTATTAAGATCCCCATCTTCGGGAACGGAGATATCGATTCGCCGGAGAAAGCAGCCGAATGGCGGATGCAGTTTGAAGTGGACGGTATGATGATCGGTCGCGCTGCCATTGGTTACCCATGGATCTTCCGCGAGATAAAGCACTACTTTAAAACCGGCGAGCATCTGGATAAGCCAACCATTGCCGAGCGCATAGAAGTTTGCAAAACCCACCTGCAAAAATCAATGGAATGGAAAGGCCCTCGCACTGGTATTTTTGAGATGCGCCGCCATTACAGTAACTATTTTAAAGGTGTGCCCGATTTTAAGGAGTTTAGGATGAAACTTGTTACCGCAGGCACCGTAGAAGAGATCATGGATATTTTAGCAGAGGTTGACAAAAAATATGCGTTTGAAATGGCGTAATATTTGTTTGGATGCTATATATTTGAATTAAAAGAGATTAACAAGCAATGGCTACTACCATAACTGAAGGTGTTAAGGTTTCAGTTGAAACAATTTACCAGCCCGAATATTCTAACCCGGCTAACGACCACTTTATGTTTGCCTACCGGGTGAATATAGAGAACATGAGCAATTATGCCGTGCGCCTGCTAAGCCGCCATTGGTATATCTTCGATTCTAATGGTGCCAAGCGCGAAGTAGAAGGCGAAGGGGTGGTAGGCCAGCAACCCATTATTGAACCCGGAACTTCCCACGAATACGTATCGGGCTGTAACCTGAAAACCGATATGGGCAGCATGAAAGGCGAATACCAGATGGAACGCCTGTTAGATAGCTCCCTCTTCAACGTACAAATACCTGAGTTTTATCTGGTAGCACCGTATAGGTACAATTAAGTATATAAGAGCCAAGATTAGTAGAGCCCCCGTTTTAGTCACGAAACGGGGGCTTTTTATTGTTCATCCCGGCGTTTAATTTCATACGTTTCCATATTAATTTTACATTTGATTTTGGAACAAAACTTTTCCTATTGGGAGCGTACAGCGTTTATTGATAATGCCGATGTAATTATCATCGGCAGCGGCATTGTAGGCCTGAGCGCGGCCCTGCATTTGAAAACCCGCGAACCAAATTTAAAAGTCCTGGTGCTGGAGCGGGGCTTTCTACCCAGCGGCGCAAGCACAAAAAACGCCGGATTTGCTTGTTTTGGCACCGTTTCCGAGCAGCTATCGTCCTTAACACACTCCTCCGAAGAAGAGGTAGCCCGGTTAGTAAACTACAAATGGCGGGGCTTGCAGCGCCTAAGGCAAAACCTTGGCGATGAGAATATTGATTACCATCAGCACGGCGGCCACGAACTATTTATTCAGGGCGAAGAAAGTTATGCCGATGAATGCATCGGGAAGATAGACTACCTGAATAATTTGTTAAAGAACGCCATTAACGGGCATGACATTTATTCATTAGCGAATGAAAAAATTACAGGTTTTGGCATTGGCGGCGTAAGCCGGATGATTTACAACCCCTTTGAGGGGCAAATACATACTGGTAAAATGATGCGCACTCTCCTTAATAAATGCTACCAAAAGGATGTGGTGGTTTTAAACAACTGCGCAACAACCTCGGTGACACACGAAGATGACCATATCCAAGTGAACACATCACATGGAGCCTTTAAAGCAGCTAAAGTAATATTGGCGACC
This sequence comes from Mucilaginibacter gilvus, assembly GCF_004054195.1. Classification (GTDB taxonomy): domain Bacteria; phylum Bacteroidota; class Bacteroidia; order Sphingobacteriales; family Sphingobacteriaceae; genus Mucilaginibacter; species Mucilaginibacter gilvus. Next base: position 193,770 of record NZ_SBIW01000004.1, read on the forward strand.
AACGCTTTTGCCAGCCAGTTATTTCCCGAACTTAAAGTTATCCCCGGGCGCGGGCAGGTATTGGTTACCAAGCCTATCCCCGGATTAAAATTGCAGGGCACTTATCATTTTAACGAAGGGTATTACTACTTCCGCAATATTGATGGGCGGGTACTGTTTGGGGGAGGGCGCAATCTTAATTTTGCTGCCGAAGAAACCGCTGAGTTCGGCCATACGGATGCCGTGAAGCAAAGCTTAGTAAAGTATCTCAACGAAGTTATCCTTCCCGGGCAAAATGCAGAAATTGATTACTGGTGGAGCGGTATTATGGGTTTTGGGGAAGACATTAGCCCTATTGTAAAACAGGTGGAGCCAAACATCTACTGCGCGGTACGCTGCAACGGAATGGGTGTGGCCATGGGCAGTCTGGTAGGCGAAGAAGTCGCCGATCTGTTGCTGAATAGCTGATCAGAATCCCTTTTTGCGGGTGATGCCCACCTTGCGGGCGCGCGGTGCCGGCTCGGGAACATCAACTTCATCGGCGCCATAGCGGCGGGCCATTTTGGAGATGCGCTCCTCCATGGTTTCGGTAGTTAATTTTTCGCGGCCAAGGCTATCTACCATTATCGGGAACGCGAAGGGTGTAGGGCGCTCTATGGTTTTTAAAACAATGCTTTGCGTGGCGATGCGCTGCAAGGCCGCCCGCAATCTAAATTCTTCCAATTGGAAAGCCAAAGCCTCGTTGTAAGCTTGGCGCACCAATAAATTATCCGGCTCGTACTCGTTAAACACTTCAAACAGCAACGACGTGGAGGCCTGTAAATGCTTGTTTTTCATGGGTTGGCCAGGGTAGCCTGTAAACACCAGCCCCCCGATGTGAGCAATATCACGGAAACGACGGCGAGTCATTTCGTTGGCGTTGAGGCTGTTTTGGATGTCTTCTATCAGGTTGTTGATAGAGAAGAAATCGGTATCTTCCAAGGCTTGTTCGATCGGGATATCCTCATCCGCCAACAGTTCAAAGCCATAATCATTCATGGCGATGGAGAAGCTGGCTGGTTTTATTTTGGAGATGCGGAAGGCCAGTAAACTCGCCATGCCCTCGTGCACCAGTCTGCCCTCGAAAGGGTAAAAAAGTAAATGGTGCCCCTCGCGGGATTTGAACGACTCTATTAAAAATTCATGGCTTTGTGGCAAATGCGATAACTTACTTTGCAGATCGAACAATGGCTTCAGGGCTTTCACCTCTATATCCGCTTCTACCCCATGCGCCACTTCGTCCAGCTTGTCACGGAAAACAGCAGAGAGTTGCGAGGAAAGCGGCATCCGCCCGCCCGCCCAGCTGGGTATCAGGCCCTTGGTTTTGGTAGATTTTTTTACGTAGGCCGTCATTTCTTTTACCTTGATAAACTCCAGGCTGCGCCCCGCAAACCAAAACGTATTACCCGGTTTTAGTTTCGATATAAAGCCCTCTTCCAGCGTACCCAGGCTGCCGCCGCTAAGCCATTTTACCCGGATGCTGAGCTCGCTGGTAATGGTACCGATGCTAAGGCGGTGCCGCATGGCTACCCGGCGGTTATTCACTTTAAATAAGCCGTTCTCGACCTCAACCTTTAAAAACTCGTCGTATTGGGCAAGGGTTTTGCCACCGTTGGTAATAAAATCAAGCAGTTGGTTAAACTCGTCACGCCTCAGATCGGCAAAGGCAAAGGTTGATTTTACTTCTTTATATAATTCATCTGCCCTAAAACCTTCCGAAACGGCCAGCGTAACCATGTATTGAATCAGCACATCCATGGTGAGCAGCATCGGATCGCGGCTTTCAAATAAGCCGTTTTTAATCGCTTGTTTAAGCGCAGCCCCCTCCAGTAACTCCAAAGAATGGGTAGGCACAAAATAGGCCTTAGAGATAGCGCCGGGGGCGTGCCCGCTTCGCCCGGCACGCTGCATAAAACGGGCAACACCTTTAGGGCTGCCCACTTGTACGACGGTATCCACCGGCCTGAAATCCACGCCAAGGTCCAGGCTGGATGTACATACCACCACTTTTAGCGCTTCGGCATGGAGGGCCTGTTCCACCCAGTTGCGCAGCTCGTTATCCAGCGAGCCGTGGTGCATGGCCATAATGCCAGCGTACTCGGGATAATTATCAATAATAGCATGGTACCAGATCTCCGCCTGCGAGCGGGTGTTGGTAAATATCAGCGTGGTCTTGCTTTTGGCTACTATCTTCATCACCTGTGGCAGCAATTTTACGCCGATATGCCCCGCCCAGGAGTAATTCTCTATATTCTCGGGTATCACAGATTCTATCACCAGCTTTTTAATAATATTGGCCCGCACCATGCGGATCTGTTCCGGCGGAAAATCATTCCCAAGCAAAACCTCGGCGGCCTGCTCCAGGTTGCCAATGGTGGCAGAGATACCCCAAACTCTTAGTTGTGAGTTGTGAGTGGTGAGTGGTGAGTGGTTGCCTGCTTGGTTCTCTTCCGCTTTTTGGTTTGCGCTTAGGGCTTTCAGCTTGCTCAGCCCAAGTTCTACCTGTACGCCGCGTTTGGTGCCTAATAGTTCGTGCCACTCATCGCACACCATTACCTGCAGGCCGGAGAATACCTTTGGATATTCTTTTTGGGCGAGCATCAGGTGCAAACTTTCGGGGGTAGTGAGCAGTACTTCGGGCAGTTTTCTTTTGAGGGCGGCTTTCTCTGCTGCGGAGGTGTCTCCGGTGCGCGTCATGATGCGCCAGGGAAGGCCGATCTCGTCGCAGGTTTCCTGCATCGCCTTGCGGATATCGTTGGTGAGCGCCCTCAGGGGTGTTATCCAAAGCATCAGCAGGCCATTATTGCTTTTTGTAGTATAGGTATCGGGATGCTTATTAATAAAATCGGCCAGGAAGGGCAGGAACAAGGCAAAGGTTTTACCGCTGCCCGTAGGCGCGTTCAGCAAGCCCGAAAAGCCCGACAAATAGGCTTCCTCCATTTCTTTTTGAAACGGGAACTGCTTCCATGCCTTTTGCTTGTACCATTGCTGAATTACCTGCTGCCCTTTTGTTGCCATGCCCTTATTATACAACGCAAATTGGAATAAGTTGCGTTGGTATCAAAGTACCGGGGCTTTTATTTATACTGTTTCAGTTAGCCGGTTCTATCGAGAGCCTTCTCTCTATCGGGCGTGTTATACAAATGCTCTGGTATTTCGGCAAGGGTTGATGGATGCACCTGTTCGCCCAGCCCATAAAATTGCTGAAAACTCATGATAAGCGGTTTCCATGTGTCGGGGTCTACGTGATTGGGGTGGCCGTCCATTAATATCGACTCATCCAGGTAAACGCGTTTTATCAGCAATTCAAAAGTTAGAATCTTCCCACGCATATCGGCGTCGTGTTCGGCAAGGCCGTGTACTGCTTCAACCACTGCCTCCATTTGCACCGGGCATTCGTTAACTCTTGGTGCCTGCACGGTTTCTGATGTTTGTTTGGTTAAGCCCGCAAGTTCAAACTTGTCCTGGTGATACCGGTAGCCCTTTTGCACTTTACCGATGGGAACCGGGTTGCTGCCCGTGGTTTTGGCCAGCAAATTAACCGCGCCTGCTTGGTGTACCGATGGGAGGTTTAATACGCACTCCCTTGTACGTAATAGGTTTTGTGTTGTTTTAGAGGCCGCCGCCAGGCCGATGATACAACGCCAACCCAACCAGAAAATGGACGACATGGGCGCGAGATTATCTGTTTGGTTTTCGTTTTTTGTGCTGACAAGCACTACCGGCGTGCCGAAGTACAAGATAGATGTTTGACTTTTAATATGCATACTTTGATTTTATAAAACAAAAGTAGTACAGCCGTTACCAGGAGGGAACCCGATTCTTGCTGAGTATGTCTCTAACAAAAGGCGGGTTTTATAGTTATAAGTAAAGGGTTCAACAAAAAGATTAAAAGGGATGAAGCGCTATACATGTTTGACGATACTTTTTGCAATGCTGTTCGCTGTAGCGTGCAAGCAAAAAGGCAGCGACGCAGTGGGCAACGAGACCCCCAACCTGCCGGACACTACGGAGGTGAAAGCCATCCCCGCCGAACAGCTGATTAGCCCTGGTGAAAGCATAGGGCATATTAAACTGGAGGGCAGCGCCGATTCGGTAATGCAGCTACTTGGCCGCCCGGATACAGGCGACGCGGCCATGGGCAGCCAGTTGGCCACCTGGTATGCCGACCATGATACTGCCGGTTATCAAACCAGTATTTTTAGTCGCCGGGATATGGGCGGCAAGGACGAGCCGGTTAGCCGCATCAAAAAAATACTGGTGACCTCGCCATGGTTTAAAACGGGTGAGTATATCAGTACAGGCAATAACATAAAAGATATTGGCAAGTATTACACGCTTAAGGAAGGCAACGGTTATAAAAGAAATGGCCGAAGCATTAAAATATATACTGACATGGCGAAAGGGATTTCGTTTGAAATAGATGAGAACGGTAAATGCGTGAGTATATTGGTACATAAACCCAACTCCGCAGCGGATACTTATTTGAATATGCACTAAGCATTAAAACTATAAAACAAGCAAGGCCTGATTTATCGCCGGGCCTTGCTTGTTTTTATTAATAACGGAGCTTATTTTTTCTCCGGCATTAATATAAGTTTCACCAGGTTGGTGGTGTTTAAATATTTAGCAGCGGTTTGTTTGGTGCTTTCCACAGTGATCTGCTCCAGGCTGCTCACGTGCTTTAAAATGTCGTCTGGATTTTGGCCGTTTTGTGACGCACCACCAAGATATCCGGCCCAAAATACATTTTCCTTTAACTGAACCTGTGTAGAGCGAGCCTCTTCGGCAACGAATTTTTGTATGTCGGCCGGGGTTGCGCCATTCAATTTAAGTTTGCTTATCTCGTCCATAGTGGCAGCTATCAGTTTATCAACATTGGCGCTGCCGCAGGTGAAGTAAATGGTTGCCGTGTACCTGCCCGATGGAATTTTAGCGTAAGAGATCCTTACACCCGGCGCATAAACACCGCTTTCCTGTTCGCGCAGGCGCTCGGTAAGCTTAATGTTCATCACCTCTTCCAATGCATCCAGTTGGATGTTGTTGGTTTCGTTGTACTCGTAAGTGCCGCTAAATACCATCTGTACGGTGGCTTTATCATCAAGGCCCTTGTAAACCGTTTTGGTTAACTGCCCTGCAGGCGGGTGGATGCCCAGGTCTTTATATTTTTCTTTTTTGTTTGTTGATGGAAGCGAGCCCAGGTACGATTCGATGTATGGTTTTAAAACCTCTATATCAAAGTTGCCCACAAAAGTGAAGGTAAAGCCGCTTGCATCGGCAAAACGGTCTTTGTAAAAATTATAGGCCTTATCTAAGCTGGCCGAGTTTAAATTAGCCAGCGTGGTAACCATCGACCGCATATTATAATTGCTCAGCACGGCAGAAACGGTGTCTTGGTAAACGCTTCCCGGGTCCAGCCCACGGTTAGTGAGGATAGAACGTGTTTGGCTGATATTACCTTTCCAGATATCCTCATCCTTGCGAGGCTGGGTAAAGTAAAGGTTGATCAGCTGCATAGCCGTTTCAAAATCTTTTGGCGATGTGTTGGCGCTGATGCCCTGTGTAATATCGCTTATGTAGGTGTTTACGCTTACGTTTTTACCGGCAAGCATTTTATCAAGCTGGCCTTGGTTAAAATCGGCAATGCCGCTGCCGCCTATAATTGGGGCAGCCAAGTTAGCCGACGTGAAATCCTGGTCGCTGGCTAATGAGGTGCCGCCAAAGCTATAACCATTTACCATGATCTGGTCGTTTTTAAACTTAGTTGGTTTTAAGATCGCCTTTAAGCCATTCTCCAAAACCAATGTGGTAGTTCCTATGGCCTCGTCTGTTGTTTCGCTTACAATTTTACCGCGGGCAGGCGTTTTTTCCATCAATGGCCTGCTGGTAACATTATCCACATAAGCGGTTACGCCGGTACCGGCGGTGCTTATCCAGCCTAATATTGTTTTTTCGTTGGGTAGCTTATCCTTGTCTTTCTCCGGGCCTTCTATTATAATAACACGGTTTTGATCGCTGATGAACTGGCCCGCCAAAACGTTCATATCGGCAGTGCCAATTTTGTTAATGTTGGTTGCAATGTAATTGTACTCAAACTCAATACCGGGGATGGCTTCGCCGGATAAAAAGTTTTTGCTGTAATCGCGCACAAAATTTGCCGAGTTGGTTTTGTCGCGCTCGTTATAAGCGTTTTGTACCTGTACCAAAACGGCTTGTTTAGCCCGTTCCAGTTCGGTTAGTGTAAACCCAAATTTGCGGGCGCGCTCGGTTTCGGCAACCATTGTTTTTACAGCGTTTTCCAGGTCGCCGGGTTTGGCTATCACTACCGAAGAAAAGGCATCTTGCTTGGCAAGTAACGACGCGTAGCTCGCCCTTGCGTATAAATACGGAGGCTCGGGCTTTTGCAATAATTCGTTTAGCCTTTCGCTCATCATGTAATTAAACAGGTTGATGCGGAGGCTGCGCATATAAGTTGTTGTGTTGGTAACCGTAGCCTGAGGGTGCTTCACAATAATTTGCGCAAGTGTGTAAGGGAACTCCTTATCCGTAGCAATTTTAACTACCGTGCCGGGGGTTGATGGTACGGTAAACGCAGCGCGCGGTTTTTCGCCGGCCGGGTTGGTTAACAACGAAAATTTATTTTTAATGATCTCTTCAACCACTTTTACATCAAAATCGCCCACGGCAATAATCGCCTGCAGGTCTGGCCGGTACCAATCGTGGTAAAAGCTTTTTATGGTTTCAGCGTTAAATGTTTTTAGTACGCTCTCTTGCCCAATTGGCAAGCGCGATGCATATTTGGAATTATTAAGGATAACCGGCAATGTTTGCAGGCTAAGGCGCTCCTGCGCGTTTTTACCACGCAGACGGGCCTCTTCTAAAACAACGCCGCGCTCCTTATCAATTTCGGCAGCGTCAAAGCTTACGTAGCCCGCCCAGTTGGCCAATATATTAAAGCCATTGGTGAACACGGAGGCGCTATCGGTAGGTAAAGGCAGCTGGTAAACGGTTTCATCGAAAGAGGTGTAAGCGTTAAGATCGGCGCCAAACTTTACACCCGATTTTTGCAGGTAGTTAACCAGCTCGTTCTTTGGATAATCGCGCGTGCCGTTGAAGGCCATGTGCTCGGTAAAGTGGGCCAGGCCTTGCTGGGCATCAGTTTCTAATATAGAACCGGTTTTTACCACAAGATAAAGCTCGGCGCGATTTTTGGGCTGTTCGTTATGGCGAATGTAGTAAGTTAAGCCATTTGGCAGTTTACCTATAAGCACGTTCGGGTCTGTTGGCAACAGGGACGGGCGTACCTGCAAAGCAGCTGCAACAGGTTTTGTTTTTGGCGATGGAGTGGGCTTTCTTTTAACCTGTGCAACAGTACTTGTTGTAGCAATTGCAAGTGCTATTAAGGTTACAGAAAAATTTCTATTAAAGTTCATAAATCAATTAAGAATGAGAATGCTAAGATGCAAAACGAAAGAGGTAGTTACAAATTGTTTTCGGGCTTAATTACAGTAGGAATGGAAGCAAATACTGTGGTCATCGGAACAGGTTCAAATATTTAAAAACGGGGCAATATTATGCCCTTGCGATAGTTTAAGTAGTGGTTTTGTCACATTGTTTTATTTAGCCGGACTTATAAAAATTGATAATTGAATTAGGCATCAACGGTTTAATAATATAAATTTGCAATCGAATAATTAATATCAACACTATGTCGCATCACGAAGAAGAGAAAAACTTTGATTACGTATATTACCTGGTTGCATTACTTAGCGGTGCTTTTGTGGGCGCAATTGTAGATCGTGGCTTTATATGGATACCTGTAGGCGCTATACTTGGCTTGCTTTCCGCTGGGTTATTTATTAAGGTTTTGGTTAGTGGCCGTGAAGAGGTCTGATAGCAGCCTCCCCTCATTTATACAAAACTGGAACCAGTTTTACGGCGTTGTGCTTGTATGGCTGGTTTTTTTGATTTTTATCTTCTGGCTCATTACACGTTCTTTTGAATGAGCTTAACCGACTGGATAGTTCTTGGCTGCACGCTGCTTGCCATCGTTGTTTACGGTGTTTTTAAAAGCGGAAGTAACAAGGACATAGGCCAATACCTGGGCAGCCGCTCGTTACCCTGGTACCATGTAGGTTTATCGGTAATGGCTACGCAAGCCAGCGCCATTACCTTCCTCTCGGCACCCGGGCAAGCTTACAGCGACGGGATGCGCTTTGTGCAATTCTATTTCGGGCTGCCGCTGGCCATGATCGTGCTGTGCATTACTTTCGTCCCCATTTTTCATAAACTTAAAGTTTATACCGCGTACGAATTTTTAGAAACCCGGTTCGATTTGAAGACCCGCACGCTTACGTCTATGTTGTTTTTAGTACAGCGGGGCTTATCTACAGGGATCACTATTTACGCGCCATCTATTATTCTGTCGGGCATACTGCATGTCAACATTACCTACACCACCTTATTTATTGGCGGGCTGGTTTTGTTTTACACCGTTTATGGCGGGAGCAAGGCGGTATCCTACACCCAGTTACTACAGATGACCATCATTTTCTCGGGAATGTTTTTGGCAGGACTATTTGTAGTGATGCTGATGCCATCTGATGTTGGGTTTATCAAGTCTATTAAAATGGCAGGCAACCTGGGGCGGATGAACGTTATAGACTGGAAGTTCGACCCCAACAGCCGCTATAACATCTGGAGCGGCGTTATCGGCGGCTTCTTTTTACAGCTGGCCTATTTTGGTACCGACCAAAGCCAGGTGGGGCGTTACCTTACCGGTTGTTCGGTAGAGCATAGCCGCCTTGGGCTTATTATGAACGGGATGCTAAAGATCCCGATGCAGTTTTTGATACTGCTGGTTGGCGTGCTGGTGTTTAGCTTTTACCAGTTTAACCGCCCGCCGGTTTTCTTTAACAATTACGAGGTGGAGCAGGTGAAGAAAAGCAGCTATGCCCCGCAGTTTGACCAGTTAGAAGAGCAGTACAACAAAACCTTTGAGCAGCGAAAAATAAAAGCCGATAACCTGGCCAAAGCACTGGATAGCGATGATGCCGGGCAGATAAACAAAGCAAAAACAGAATTAAGCAACCTCAATAACGAAGCGGGTAAGATCCGCACCGATGCCATTGCCGTTATTAAAAAGAACAACGACAAGGCCAATACCGATGACACCAACTACGTGTTTCTCACCTTTGTTACCCACTATTTACCAAAGGGGTTAATTGGGCTGCTTATAGCGGTGATATTTTTAGCGTCGATGGGTTCAACGGCAAGCGGGCTCAACTCGCTGGCATCTACCACCGCGGTTGATTTTTATAAGCGTATCATCAGCCCAGGGGCATCCGATAAAAGCTATGTAAATGCACTGCGCCTGGCCACCGTATTTTGGGGTCTGGTGTGTATTGGTATGGCCCTTTACGCCAGCAAAATTGGTAACCTGCTGGAGGCTGTTAACCAGTTAGGGTCGTATATTTATGGTACAATTTTGGGCGTATTTGTGGTAGCTTTTTATTTAAAAAAGATAAAGGGCACCCCGGTATTTATAGCCGCTATAGTTACCGAAGCCATTGTTTGCTATATGGGCTATAAAAACACAGTGGCTTATTTGTGGCTAAACCCAATTGGTTGTATTGTGGTGATTATAATTGCAGCAATTTTAAATATCTTTATCAAGCCCAAACAAGCCGCAATTAATTAAGATTATGCAATCCCCGCCCGTTCAATTCCCAAAAAAACTTTACGGGCTTGATCATTTGCGTGCCTTTGCCATCTGCTACGTTTTAATTTATCATTACCGCCTTTTCGGCCACCCGAACTGGGTGCCTGTAATTGGCGGCTTCGGTTGGACGGGCGTTGACCTGTTTTTTGTACTAAGCGGTTTCCTCATCTCCTCGCACCTTTTTGCCGAGCTATCTAAAACAGGCACCATATCTTTAAAAGCATATTTCATCAAGCGTTCTTTCCGCATTTTGCCGGCGTACCTGTTTATTGTGGCGGTTTATTTTTTAGTGCCGGCATACCATGAGCGGGAAACCTTATCGCCGCTGTGGCGCTTTCTTACATTCACCAAAAACTTTGGGATGGATACCCGGGTGGAGGGAACGTTTTCGCACTCATGGTCGCTTTGTGTGGAGGAACAATTTTACCTGGTATTGCCATTGGCGCTGCTTGCGCTGGCTTGTTACAAAGCAGGCAAAAAGGGTCTGCTGCTTTTGATGGCGATATTTTTAGCTGGCTTCGTGATTAGGTGGTATGGCTGGCAACTCATAGCGCCTTATGCCAATACCGATGCATTTAGTGCCGTATTCCGCACCTATATTTATTACCCCACCTATAACCGGCTCGATCCATTGCTGGTTGGGATTGCGGTATCGGCCCTTTATCATTACCGTCCGCCTTGGTTCGCAAAAATAGGCAAAGCATCCAATTGGCTTTTGCCCTTAGGGCTGTTAGTGTTAATTGGCGCGTATTATTTAAATATGGACGAGACTAATATAAAGGCAACTATATTTGGTTTCCCGGCAGTAGCTTTTGGTTATGGCATATTGGTTATGGCAGCTGTACATCCCGTAAGTGTTTTATATAAATACCGCTGGGCGGTAACAGAAAAGATCGCCGCCTTATCTTACAGCCTTTATCTGTCGCACAAGGGATTGATGCCTCTAACCCAGCGTTTATTAAAACCTTATGGCTTCGACCCCAATAGCAACATCACGATGCTGATCTGTTTTATTGTGGTAATAGCAGCCGCTGTGTTGCTACATGTTGTAGTAGAGAAACCCTTTTTGAGAATGCGCGACAGGGTTTTGGAGCGGAAAACAGAGGCTCTCATAGAGACGCAAAAGTTTGCATCTCTATGAGAATCCATTTAAAACCAAAAAGGCGCGAATTATCGCGCCTCCTTAGAGATATCTTTTAAAACTACGGTTTAGTTTTTTGCCTGGGTTATCACTGCTTCGTTTAGCCTAACGTACTCATCGTCTTTTGTTGCTTTTGCAATCTTAACGCCTTCCTGGGCGGTGGCGATAGCTTTTGCCTTATCACCCATTTTTAGCTGGATGCGGGCCTTCCATAGTTTGTACCATGGGCCATTTGGCTCCATTTTTTCGGCTTCTAAGGCCCATTGCATGGCTTTATTCAGGTCTTTATCGTTCTCGTAAAAATATTGTATAGCGTTAAAATAAGGGCGGTTTGCTTTTTCGCCCTGCATTAGTTTTTCTATGTTGGCAGTTATCTGCGCGTCATCATCGGTTTGCAGATGGATGGGTACAGCAGTATGGTCCCAAACAATATAAAAATCGGTGGATTTTGTGGTGGAGTTTGCAAACTGCATGGTGCAGGTTTCTCTTTTCTCATCAACCTTACGTGGTTTTACTTTAACACGCAACAGGTCATCTTCCTGCTTGTAGCTATAGGCACCCCATTGTTTTGCTGTTTTGTTAAGGATGATGGTCCACTCGTTTTCACCGGGAATGCTGAACAATGCGTAGGTTCCGGCCGGTACTTTTACACCTTCGAAAATTACACTTTCGCTAAGGATGATGGTGGTTGCAGCGTTTGCGCCGGTGCGCCAAACTTCGCCATACGGGTTTATGCCGCCAAATATTTTACGGCCTTTTACATTTGGCCTGGAGTAGGTAACGGTTATTTTGCCCAGGCCAAAATCCTGAATGATGGTTTGAGTAGAGCTGGCCTCTGGGATGCGGGGCGGTTCTTGTGCAAATAAACTGGCGGAGGTACAACACGCCAGCATGATGGCAAAGAGGTATAAAAACGGTTTCTTCATCAGATCGGTAAAATTTAGCACTAAGGTAATAATTGTTAAATGAATTTTTAATGAAATAGCTGCTAAGGGCTTGCATGCAAAAAGTGTTAAAAAATAAAAGCCCCCCAGACTTGCTCCGGGGGACTTTCAACCTAAACCTTATCACAATTAACCGGCAGATAGCCGGTCCGTGTTATATATTACAAATACTATACCAAACCTTATTTGGTGTTTAAGCGTATTTTATTTGTTACTTAACGCTGTATATAATGTTGATATATAGTGCGCTATTTAATGTAGTTGCTACAGTTGTTGTACATCTTGTCAGAAAAAACGTACACGGTTGTAAGCAATTAGTGTTGTTTTGCATTCTGTTTTCTGCGCAGGTATGCATCTAAAAGGAACAAGCCCATCACCAGATCGAAAAATAGGAAGCCCTTTAGCACGCCGCCCGAAAAGAAACTTTTTACATGATTGCTGTCCAATTGCTCGGGCATTTTTATGTTAACGTCGAAGCGGCCATTGCCGGAGGGCATGCTCCAGTTAAGTGTACTCAATGCGAATATCACCAGGATAGCTATGGTTATAATAAAGAATGCGGCTATGCCCCAAATAATACGCTTATTTATAGCCGCTTTAAGGGGCTTCAAGGCGTTTGCTGTACGGATGGTTTCCATCACATTGTAGGTGAATGCCATCGACGGTTCATCCATTTCCATGGTGCTGAATTCCTGGTTCAGTTTTAGCAACTCATTGTATTTAATGCGGTAAGCCTCATCCTGCGCAATAAGCGCGGTTATGGCCTGCTGTTCCGCGGGGGTACAGGAGCCATCAATGTAGTTCCAAAGTTGTTCTTCTATACTGTTCATATCAGTTCTTTAACTTCGTGTTTTAAATTACGCTCCAGCCGTTCTTTTAAACGCTGGCGCGCCCTAAATAGTTTTACCTTAACGGTATTGGCCTCCATTCCCAGGGCCTGTGCAATTTCTTCGAGCGATTGCTCGCCTTTATAAAAAAGCGTAATGATGGTTGCATCATCGGGCAATAGTTGTGCTATGGCCTGGTTGAGGTAAAAAGACCTCGATTTGTTTTCGATGTTGTTGATATCATACGCGCTTGGTTTATGCTCTATCTGTATATAGCTTTCATCATCATCTATCGATGAGGTATCTATCCGTTTTTTCCGCAGAAAGGTCATGGCCGTGGTATATACAATACTGTACAGCCATGTACTAAACTTGCTTTGCTGCTGAAAGCTTGATAAGGAGCGATACGCCTTTATAAAACAATCCTGGGCTATCTCCTCCGCATCTTCGCGCCCTTTTGCAAAACGCATAGCCAATGTAAACACAAAGCGCTGGTGCCGTTTAACCAGGTCGGCATAGGCCGATTGGTTCCCCGCCAGGGTTTGTTCTATCAATTCGATATCGGAAAGCTTGTTTTGCATATTATACAACCTCTCTGACTACATGGCCCGCGATTAGGTTACACCTTAATTTCGAATGTTGAGTGTTCAATTTCGAATTTGCTTTTTATACGTTGATAATAAGATGCCCTACTTCGAATAGCTATATAAAGGTAAGTATATAATATATAGCATGGCGAAATTCGAAATTGAACACTCAACATCCGAAATTATTTTTCTTAGTGGGTGTAACCTTGTTAAAAAACGTGTGGTCATAGCATACAAATACACCGTAGTGGTGGGTTTGAAAACAAAAAATACACACTTATTTAAATTTATAGTATTATGGAAGGAATTTTGGTCCCAATATTAATTTCCCTTGGGCTTTTCGCAATGATCTTCGGAATTGTTTACGTTAGAAACCGCGAACGTATGGCAATGATTGAACGCGGCATGGATCCCCGCAACTACAAGGCACAACCAGCGCCATATCAAAACCTAAAATGGGGTTTGTTACTTATCGGTGCGGGTGTAGGATTGTTTTTAGCATTCCTTTTAGACCGCACCGTATTTGAAGCTACCCGCGACGAAAACGCAGCCATCTACTTTGGCCTGATAGCTATCTTCGGCGGTTTAGGTTTGGTGCTTTCTTACCGCATTGAGAAAAAAGAGCTTTACAACAACGAAAAAGAGTAAGCTTGTAAAAACTTTACACATGGAAGGGGGTAGCGTTTACGTTACCCCTTTTTTTGGTTTATAAATATTTTTCCTTCAATATCCGTAGGTGGTGCAGTTCGTGCCCGGAAGTCATGTAAATAAGCGCCCTTACCGTTAAATAATTTCCGCTGGCGGTGCCGTTGCGGTTGATCTGCTCTTCGGTGAAATTGCGGAACACGTACAGGTTTGATTGACGGGTCATACGGAACTCATCCGCCAGGTCCTGCAAACGGCGGCTGTTATAATCAGTATTGTTTACATATGTATCCTGGTCGAAACCCGGCAGTGTTACCTGCTCGCGCGAGAAGCAAAACGCCCGAAAAGCGAACACCCGCTCGGTATCTATCATGTGCCCCAAAACTTGCTTAACGGTCCATTTGCCTTCGGCGTAGGCATAAAGCGCTTTCTCTGACGGCAAATTGCTGAACAAGTTGTGGGTTTCTGCTATCGAATTGGCTAATAATTGCATTACATCGGCACCTTGGGATACCATGTTTACATACGTACCCGCAAATACAGGGTATTCGTTAGGTTGTGGCCTTGCTATCATCTGTTAAACTTTTTAATACTATCCTGAAGGTTGTGCCCTTGCCCAGCTCCGAGTCGCGCACAAAAATTTGTCCGTTGTGGTAGTTTTGTATCATGCGCTTGGTGAGCGAAAGGCCCAGCCCCCAGCCGCGTTTGCGGGTAGTGTACCCCGGCTGAAATACGGTCTCGAACTTAGAACGCGGGATACCCTTGCCGGTATCAGACACATCAATATAAATTTGCTTTTTGGCGCGGCTACCACTGATATTTACCTTGATGCTGCCTGTGCTATCAATGGCGTTTACCGCGTTTTTCAGCAGATTTTCTAGTACCCAATCAAACAAAGGTATATTAAGCCCGGCCAGCAGGCGCCGGTTACCGGTAAGTTCGAAACTTATCTTATCACTCACCCGCACCCTGAAATAATCTACATAATCTTTTACCACATCATAAACCGGCTGGGTTTCCAGTTTTGGTACCGAACCTATTTTGGAGAAGCGATCGGCAACTATCTCTAACCGCTTTACGTCGTTCTCCATCTCCGCCAGCAGCGGGTCGTCCTCGGCGTTAAATTTATCTTTTATCAGTTCTATCCATGCCATTAAGGATGATATGGGCGTACCCAGCTGGTGGGCCGTTTCTTTAGCCAATCCAACCCAAACCTGGTCCTGTTCAGATTTGCGGGAAGAGCTGAATGCTGTATAAGCCACCATTAAAAATATGGCTATTACCGATAGCTGGATGTACGGGAATATTTTTAGCTGCGTAAGCAGGGGCGAATCTTTATAATAAACAAGCCAGCGCTCGTTTAAAACGGTAAGCTGGATAGGTTCGTGCTGGCTTTTCATGTACTCCAGCTCGTCTTTAAAATATTGCAGATCGTATTTTTGGTGCTTTGCTTTCAGATCTTCGGGGTCCAGCTTATTAAAGGTTCTGGTAGTGTCCAGGCCGCGGGTGAGCTGAAATTCACCCTGGGAGTTAACCACGAGGGATGGCACCACCGAGCTGTCCCGAACAGCCAAAACGTAATTCAGGAAATCGTTATCGTCTGACGATAGCATTTGCCTTATACTCATGGCCCATACCTGCGCACGCGTACGTTCAGATTTAGCTATGTTTTTTACCAAATAGCTGGTGTAAAGCAGCGACCCGCTGGCAATAACAACGGCAAAAGCAAGCAGCGAATATTTCCAGGTTCGTTTTTGTTGGTATGGGTTCATTTAATAAGTCCGTGGTCCAGGAAGTCCGTAAGGCCCGGAGAAGCGGCAAATTACACAAAATGTTTTTATTGTGGAGAGAGTACGTAGCTGAGCCAAATTGTTTATTCTCGCTTGCAGAGTGCATTCACCCCGGCTACACTCCGTTGGCCGACCCTCTCTGCTGCGCAAAGAGGGTTAAAAAGAAAACAAGCTCCCTTCTTTGCGCAGCAGAGAGGGGTTAGGGGTGAGTCCACTCGCCAGGCGGTGCGCGCAATTGCTCAGCCCTATCCCCTCAGCGTCAAAAATCCCTTAACCTTTTGCACTATAATACTAAACCCTATCTTTGCCCAGCTATGTCTGAGAAAAAAGTAAGAGTTCGTTTTGCGCCAAGCCCTACAGGTGGTTTACACCTTGGTGGTGTGCGTACCGTATTGTTTAATTATCTGTTTGCCAAAAAACACGGCGGTGATTTTGTTTTACGTATTGAAGATACCGACCAGAGCCGTTACGTAGAGGGCGCAGAAAAGTACATAGCCGATTGCCTGGCCTGGTGCGGCCTCGTTCCTGATGAAAGCCCCTCGGTAGGTGGGCAATACGCGCCATACCGCCAAAGCGAGCGCAAGGTAATTTACCGCGAATACGCCGAACGGCTGGTATCACAAGGACATGCCTATTATGCTTTTGATACGACTGAAGAATTGGATGCCAAACGCAAGGAAGTGCCCAACTTTCAATACGGCCATACGCACCGCAGCGGCCTGCGTAATTCGCTTACCCTGCCTTTGCAGGAAGTAGAAGCCCTGTTGCATAATGGCACGCCGCATGTTATCCGTATAAAAATGCCTGATAACGAAACCATCAGCTTTCATGACATGATCCGTGGCTATGTAAGCTTTGAGACTGGCTTGGTAGACGATAAAGTGTTATTAAAGGCCGACGGCATGCCTACCTATCACTTAGCCGTAGTGGTAGATGACTACCTGATGAAGATCTCCCACGCTTTCCGCGGTGAGGAGTGGTTGCCATCGGCACCGGTACACCTGTTGTTATGGGAGTATTTGGGCTGGAAAGAAGATATGCCAAAGTGGGCGCACTTGCCTTTGATACTAAAACCCGACGGGCACGGCAAACTGAGCAAGCGCGATGGTGCACGCCTGGGTTTCCCGGTATATGCCATGAACTGGTACGACGCTAAAACAGACGAGCACACACCGGGCTTCCGCGAGCTGGGCTTTTTGCCAGGCGCGTTTTTAAATCTGCTGGCCATGCTCGGATGGAACGATGGCACCGGACAGGAAATATTCACGCTGGAAGAGCTGATAGAAAAATTCTCTATCGAGCGCATCAGCAAGGCGGGTGCTAAATTTGACTTTGAAAAAGCAAAATGGTACAACGCCGAATGGATAAAGAATGCACCTGCAGAAAAATTAAAGGTAAAAGTAGCCGAAGTGTTAACCGCCAAAGGTGTAACGATTAATAAAGAAGCTTACCTGCTGAAAATAATTGACGTGGTGAAGGACCGTTGCGTATTGCTGACTGATTTTTATCAGCAGGCATCATACTTTTTCCAGTGCCCCAAGGAATACGATATCAACTCCGTTAAACCAAAATGGACCGACGTTAAAACGGATTTCTTCAATCAGCTGAAAGATAATTTTAGCCACTCGGATACCTTTGAACCGGCCGACCTGGAAGCCCGCTTTAAAGCCCTGGCCGAGGAAAAAGGACTGAAACTTGGCGATGTGATGCTGCCCTTCCGCATTATGCTGGTAGGTGGCAAGTTTGGCCCGCATGTATTTGATATCGCCGCTTTGCTGGGCGAATCGGAAACATTGAAACGGATAGACAAGGCGCTGGCGGCGTTTGCCCCCCCCGCCCCCTGAAGGGGGAGCTTTTGAAAAGCATATTTGTAGAGGCCCGATACTTCGCATATCGCACTTAACCAAAATTTATTCGTATTATTGGGATACACCTCATCCCGAAATATCATGAACAAAAAATATATAAAAAGCATCGGTAGCCTACTGATGCTTTTTTGCGTTACAGCCACCTTGGCACAAAAGGCCGATTCGGTTAAGTATATAAAAGCGGGCCGTTTTGTTGATGTAGAAAAGGGCCGGGTGCTTGCCAACCAGGTGATATGGATTGACCACGACACCATTAAGGCTGTTGGCAGCACTATTGTTATACCGGCCGGGGCTAAGGTAATCGACCTGAGCGGTGCCACTGTAATGCCCGGCCTGATAGATTGCCACACCCACCTCACTTCGCAGCCCGGAGAAAACTACTACGAAGATATCTTCCGCAAAACACCGGTTGATATGGCCATTGTTGCCCCTGTTTTCGCTAAACGAACTTTAGAAGCAGGTTTTACCACCTGCCGCGATGTTGGTGCCTCGGCTTTTGTAGATGTTGCCTTGCGTAACGCTATCAACCGGGGTGACATCCCCGGCCCTCGCTTGTTAGTGGCCACCCTGTTTATTGGCAGCACGGGCAGCCACGGCGACCTAAATGGTTTTTCGCCTTATATAGAATGGGTTGGGCCTAAACAAATGAGTGGCGTTGCCAATGGCGTGGAAGGTGTGCGTGCCCAGGTGCGTTACAACATTAAGTACGGTGCAGAGGTAATAAAATTTGGCGCGAGCGCTGGTGTGTTAAGCGAGGAAACCAGCGTGGGCGCACCACAGTTTACGCAGGAAGAAATGAATGCTATTGTTGATGAAGCGCATCTTTGGGGTTTAAGGGCCTGTGCACATGCGCATGGCACTATCGCTATAAAAATGGCGGTTAAAGCAGGCGTCGCGTCTATTGAGCATGGCAGTTTGCTGGATGATGAGGCCATCGCTTTAATGAAAGAGCACGGCACTTACCTGGTAGCCGATATTTATGATGATGATTATATCCTGAGTGATTACGCTAAACATGGCACACCCGAAAAGATCATCGCCAAAGAAAGATTAGTAGGCCGCGAACAACGTTTAAGTTACCAACGCGCTGTAAATGCGGGTGTTAAAATCGCTTTCGGTACCGATGCCGGCGTGTATCCCCATGGCTGGAATGGCAAGCAATTCAGATACATGGTGAAATTTGGCTTATCGCCTATGCAGGCCATCCAATCGGCCACTATAAGCGCTGCTGATCTGCTGGGCTGGAAAACCAAAGTTGGTTCCATTGCCCCCGGTAAATTCGCCGACCTGATAGCCGTGAAGAACGATCCGCTGGCAGATATCACCGCCCTGGAAAACGTACCCTTTGTAATGAAAGGCGGCGAAGTGGTTAAGAATGAGTTAGGGGTGAAATAAAAAGATGAAAAACAGCATCATTGCGAGCGAAGCACGGCAATGATGAGGTGTAGGCAATTTCCCGTTCCCGCAGGGTCTCTCGATAGAGGACCCTGAGGTTTTAGGACGACAATGGATTTATTCGTATAATGGGTTACAAACAGTCCAAATACAATGAATAAAAAATACAAATGAAACTACGTTATTTTATAATCTTTGGAGTAATTGCGATCCTTTTTATATGGTTTGCCTTATATATAAAAAATCTTGGGGATGAAACGATCAAACAAATGAGGGATGACCCTCAAAGGGATACAACTTATATTTCGCCCGATTATAATAGATTATTTAAAGATACGGGCAAGCTTATTTTTATAAATACAGTTAAGAGTAAATATAGAAATCCGATTTCGGAGTTCAAAGTTGGAGATGACTTATTTGTTGAAGTTTATAAGCTTGATTCGCTCTCAAAGATTCAGTTTTCTAACGATTTTGTGTTCACTACTGCTGATATTCCTATTTCGTACGACGTCGTTTATCGATCAGGATTTGGCGGAGAGCAACTTAACATTCGTTATAAATCGGGAACTCCTGATAGGATATCAAAACTTCATTTCAATTTATTTGGATTAAATACGAAAAATTTAATTCAGAACGATTCTGTTGCCTACTTTTATTCTAATTTCAAAAGTTTTTTAATAAAATTCGACAAAGACCTTCCGCAGGATGTATTTGGAGAGCCATTAGATGAAAAACACCAGCCTATCGAGGTTCTTTTTCTAAAAAAAAGGAAAGCACTTTATTTTATATTATTATCGACTAAGGCTGGCGGTAAAATTAAACCGGGAACATTATTAAAACTCATTAATCTCTTATAAACCGTTACGTTAGATATCAACTTGTTCTCGACCCACTATAGCATGTAGCCTAAGTCAGTAGAGTTTGGTTACTTTTGGTCAGTTGGTAAAATATATCAAAAGCATCGGTAGCCTACTGATGCTTTTTTGCGTTAGCACCGCTTTCGCGCAAAAGGCCGATTCGTACGCCCGAAAAGATCATCGCCAAAGAAAGGTTGGCAGGCCGCGAACAACGTTTAAGTTACCAACGCGCTGTAAATGCGGGTGTTAAAATCGCTTTCGGTACCAATGCCGGCGTGTATCCCCATGGCTGGAACGGAAAGCAGTTTAAGTATATGGTGAAATTTGGCTTATCGCCTATGCAGGCCATCCAATCGGCCACCATCAGCGCTGCTGATCTGCTGGGCTGGAAAACAAAAGTTGGCTCCATAGCCCCCGGTAAATTTGCCGACCTGATAGCTGTAAAGAACGATCCATTGGCAGATATCACCACACTTGAAAACGTACCCTTTGTAATGAAAGGTGGTGAAGTGGTTAAGAACGAGTTAGGGGTGAAATAAAAAGATGAAAAACAGCATCATTGCGAGCGAAGCGCGGCAATGATGAGGTGTAGGCAATTTAGAAAAAAAGGGACATTACAATTCTCTCCGCATCACAAAATCGTTCATCCAATACTCGCCAATAGGCACATCCTCCTCATAAACCACTTCAAAGCCCATCTTTTCGTAAAAGGTTTTGGCGTTGTTGTAGCGGTTTACGTTTAGGTCTAAGGTGTTTTTGCCGGCCTCATTTACCTTATCCGCAACGGCGTTTACAAGGATCTTACCATAACCTTTTCCCTGGGTTTTGGGGAGGCAATAAAGCTTGTGCAGCTTGTATACTTCGGGGTTCTCCGTCCGCGGGGAATAGGCGGCAAAGGCTACCGGCTCATCATCTTCCTGCAACAGGAGAAATGATTGAGCATTGTTTTCTATTTGCCCTGATATTGTTTCCACACTGTAAATAGTGCCCAGCATGAAGATAATCTGTTCCTTCTTCAGTATCGGCCCATAAACCGACCAGTACGTTTCGCTGGCGATGCTAATGATCGCATCTGTATCGGCAATGGTTGCTTCTTTAATGGCGTACATTCAGCAAATTTAGTGGTTTTCCTCTTTGTCAACCTTAATTTCAGGCGTAACTATCTGCCCTACCCCAAAGTATTCTTCCAGTTCGCTGAGGGTAGATGAGCTGGTGGCAATATCTTTAATAATAACACCCTTTTCCATCAGTAAAATGCGGTCGCACACATCGGTTACGTGGTTCAGATCGTGGCTGGATACGATGGTGGTTACGCCGTTGTTCTTATTCTCGGTCTTCAGGATGTTCTTTAAACGAAACTGTGTGCTTGGGTCTATATTAGCAAAAGGTTCGTCCAGCATCAACAATTCGGGCTTTTGCAACAGGCAGCTGCCAACCCCAACCTTGCACTGGTTGCCTTTGGATAGGTCGCGGATGTATTTGCCTTTTTTTAGGATCTCGCCATTGAAAAAGTCGGTTAAGCCTAAAAGCGTTTCATCAACCTGGGCCCTGTTTTGCTGATGCAGGCCGCCAATAAAATAAAAGTATTCTTCGGGGGTGAGGTAATCAATCAAAAAACCCTCATCCAGGTAAGATGCGGTATAGTTTTTCCATGCTTCGGCACCGGCGACATTGTAGCCATTGGATAATACTTCCCCGCTTTCGGGGCGTATCAGATCCAATATCATGCGGAACAGGGTGGTTTTACCCGCACCATTATTGCCCACAAGCCCAATACTTTCGCCTTTTTTTATCTCCAGTTGCGGCACATTCACTACGGTTGCGCCGGCATACACTTTTTTGAGGTTTTTTATCTCGATCATGGTTATTTGTTTCTGAAGCCTTCGGCTATTTTATATCTTTTTGAATAGAAATCGGCCTCCAATTTTTTAATCCAGAAGCTGCGGGTGGCAACAAAGCCCAGCCCTGTCGCCGCCAAAGCAGCATACGCGGCGTACTGCATCCCAAATACACTGAAAGGCCAATACACCAGGTAGGGCAATAGCATTAGCGGGAAGGATAGCAGCATTTGCGTTGCCCCAACGCCCTCCCAATTGAAGGATGCGCCTTTAGATAAATCGATACGTTTATAATTTCGGTTAGCAAAAAACAGTACGATGGTTGTATTTACTCCTAAATTCCACAGGTACATTACAAAGTGGATAAAGATCACCCGCCACCCAAAGTAAACATAGGGCAGCGTAAGCAAAAACGCCAGCGTAGAAACGATGGTGAACAACACGTATTTGGCCTTTAAAAAATCGGTAAACTTAACATTGCTTACCAACAACCCATCAAAGTGAGAGGCTTGCCAGCTAAACATAAACTGCCCGTAACTGATGATGAAGATCCCCGTCATGAACATCCCCAAAAAGATCTTAAATCCATCGGGATAAACTTTTTGGGTATAAAATATCAGGCCGTAAAAAAGCATGAAACTGCTCATGATCAATGCCGACCGCGAGCGCTTATTGCGTAGTATTAGTTTTATCTCGTTGGCAACCAAGTCGCCCACGCTGCCATAGCGGCTCAGGAAGGGGATCTCGGTACTGCTTTTGTAAGCTGCTGCTTTTCGCGAGCCCAGTTCTTCGAGGTACAGGTTACCCTTGAGGTAGATGAAGTTTAAATAAAACATGGCCCCACCCATTACCAGTGGCAGCAAAGCCAGGTAAGGCTTGGTTAACAACGCGCCGAAGAACAAGTAGGACAAATTGCGCATGGAATAAAAATGCCAAACATAATCGCCGGCACTTAAAAGCGCCAGCACTGCGCCGGCAACCAAAAATATCCACCCGTTTAAATTGGCTTTGCGCTTTATATACATAGCCAGGTAGTTATTAAATACCGACAATGATATAATAGAAAGCAGGAAGGTTATTGTTGCCATAGCGCCAGACGCAGGCAGAATCACCTTTAAAATAAAGGGCGTAAAAAGGATGATGGGCCAAAGATTAAAAAATGAAAGAAGGGCGGTTAAAGCCAGGTAGCCAACTACGCTGTTACGTGTTACGGGCAAATGCAAGTATGGCTGTACTTTAAGGGTGGGCAGTTCCTGCAGTTGCAATCGCATTAACATATCAAACAAAAAGTAAACCAATATAATGCCGCAAAAAGAAACAATAAGATCAACCTTCGGGAATATTTTGCCTAACAATAGGTCTAAAAATACGCCTAATGCAACAACGTAAAGCAGCAATATTAGGATGAGTATCCCCATTACTACTTTTACCGCTATACTTTTCCCGGTATTTTTTGACCGCCAAAAAGCTTTTAGTTCGTGACTGAAAAAGGTTGATATCATGCAGGTGTTTATTTGATGAATAGTTCGGGGTGCTTTTTACGGTAATACCGTTTTAAAAACATCATAAATACAAAAATAAGACCGGGGCACCAATACGCAATACGCATGCTGAACGTGCTGACCAGAAAAGAAAGTAAGAACACAAAAGGTGCTATCATAGAGCGGGCCTTGCAGTACGAAACAAACGCCCGATTAGTTAAACCCTCGCTCAATTTATTCGCCGGGTTGCTTACCACGTACCACAAGCGGGTATTCATAAAACCGGTTAGGCAAATGTTTACAACGTAAAAACCCAGGGGTACGGCGCTGTACGAAAGCCAGTAATCGCTGTAAAACGCTGAGCTGAAAGGCATCATCACGATAGAGAACAACAAAAAGAGGTTGGTCCAAACTAACTTTGGGCTATAATGCACCACATACTTAAATATTTGGTGGTGGTTAACCCAATACAATGCAATTACAAAAAAACTTACTATAAACCCGATAAATTTCGGGATAAGCGCGAACAGCCCTTGAACTATCTCGGCAGAACTAAACCGCTCGCCGTGTACCTCGGGCACTTTAATTTCGATAATTAAAAGGGTAATAGCGATGGCGAAAACTGCATCACTAAAGAATGCAATGCGCTCTACCTGGAATTCTTTTTTGAGGTCGTGGTTTAGCATCATCAAGGGTTAATGACTGAAGGTAATAAATATTAACTAATACTTATACCTGTCGCCCCAAAGTTTCCTCATTTTATCTTTGGACTCGTTCTCTTTAGCGTTGTTACCCGGTTCGTAAATTTTAGTGCCCCGGATGGCCTCGGGCAGAAAATCGAGATCGGCAAAGTTGCCTTCGTAACTATGCGCGTATTTGTAATTTTTGCCGTAACCAATGTTCTTCATTAGCTTGGTAGGTGCGTTGCGCAGGTGCAAAGGCACGGGCAGGTCACCGGTTTGTTTTACCAGGGCAATGGCCGCGGCGATAGCTGTTGTAGCCGAATTGCTTTTTGCCGACGTAGCCAAATAGATCACCGTTTGCGAAAGGATCAATTGCGATTCGGGCATCCCGATCACTTGTATAGCGTTGAAGCAGCTTTGCGCCAATAGCAATGCATTCGGGTTGGCGTTACCAATATCCTCGGATGCCAGTATGAGCATCCGGCGGGCGATAAACAGCGGGTCTTCCCCGCCTACGATCATGCGGGCAAGCCAGTAAACAGCACCGTTAGGGTCGCTCCCGCGCATAGATTTGATGAAGGCCGAAATGATATCATAATGCTGCTCGCCGGTTTTATCGTACAGGGCCATGTTTTGCTGCACATGCTCCAGTACAACATCATTGGTCAAAACTATTTTCTTGCTGTCGAAAGCGTTCACCAACAGCTCAAAGATGTTGAGGAGCTTACGGGCGTCGCCACCGCTGAGGCGAAGCAGGGCTTCATATTCTTCAACGACTATATTTTTTTCCTTGATTAGCACATCTTCCTTTTGCGCTTTCTCCAGCAGATCGAGCAAATCCTGTTCGGCTAAATGCTGCAAAATATATACCTGGCAACGGGAGAGTAACGCGGAAATAACCTCGAAAGAAGGATTCTCTGTAGTAGCGCCTATCAGCGTAACAATGCCACGCTCCACGGCACCCAACAATGAATCCTGCTGAGACTTGGAGAAACGGTGGATTTCATCAATGAAAAGAATGGGTAATATCTCGCCCTGTTCCTTAAGGATAGATGCTTTTTCGATCACTTCGCGTACATCCTTCACCCCCGAATTGATAGCGCTCAGCGAGAAGAAGGGTCGGTAAAGCGACTGTGAGATAATATACGCCAGTGTAGTTTTACCCACCCCCGGCGGCCCCCAAAACAGCATGGAGGGCAGCGTGCCGCTCTCGATGGCCTTGCGTAGTACCGCGCCCGGGCCAACCAAATGTTTCTGCCCCACATAATCATCCAATGATTTTGGGCGCATACGTTCGGCTAATGGCGGCAGGTTTTTCATAAAATGTAAAATTCAGAAATTGAAACGCTAAATCCTAAAAAGATTAGTAATTTTAAATTAACAATTATATGCCTCAACAGTTTAACCAATCTACATACCACTCCATCTGCAACGAACTTGGCCAAATGGATGCCGACTTCGCCGCTGTTATTCAAAACCATGGCTACCCGCCCATGTGGACGCGGCCAAACTCCTTCGAAACATTGGTGCATATCATCCTGGAGCAGCAGGTATCGCTCGCATCCGCATTATCTGCGCTGAATAAACTGCGCGAACGAATCCAAGAAATAACCCCCGCGCGAATTTTATTGCTTACCGATTTAGAACTGCGCGAATGCTATTTCAGCAGGCAGAAATCGGCATACGTGAGGTATTTGGCAGAAGCTATTATTAGCGGCCAACTCAGCCTTGAGGCATTTGGGCAAATGGAAAATGATGAGATCCGCCGGGAACTTTGCGCCCTTAAGGGCATTGGCAACTGGACGGTGGACGTATACCTGATGTTTGTACTCCAGCACTCCGATATTCTCCCCCTCGGCGACCTCGCTATTGTGAACGCCATTAAACGGTTGAAAGGCTTACCCAAAGAAACCGCCAAAGAGGAATTAAAAATGGTTGGCGAGCAGTGGAAGCCCTACCGAACGGTAGCGAGCATGTTGCTATGGCATTATTATTTGTCATCGCCCGCGCCAAGGGCCGCTAAAATGAAAAAAGGTTAAGTTTGGTTGCAGGTGTTCCAATTTCAATGTGGAACACTTATTTTTAAAACAATATTGACAATCAGCGTTTTACAGTTTTTCGTGAAACACTTTGGAACACCCCTGTTGTTTAGGTAATTAGTTTAATTGTCTTGCTGCTAACAAGATATGTTAAAAATAGAATAGGGAATTTTCGCTAAAAATTGCTATTTGTGAAACAGTAACCCACAAAAAAGCCTGCCCGATAAAATCTGGCAGGCTTATGTTTTTCAAAAACTCCCCCTCAGGGGGCTGGGGGGGCTTCGCCTAAACGTTAAACAACCCGTTGCGCTCCTGCTCCTGGTAGTTTTGTACGGTTTCTATGGCGTTGCTTATTACATCGCTCAAGGCTACAATGAATGCTCCCGGTTTAGCCATGCTCATGGCGTGCTTAATAGCGTCTATTTCCTTTGGCACAATCTCGTACGGAGTGTTGCCACCTTCGGATGCGATACCCGTTTTTAGCAGGTCCAATATATTCTCTTCGGTACGGCCGCGCAGGTGTTTTTCCTGGCGGAGGATGATGTAGTCGAACATTTCCGCAGCTATTTTACCCAGCTCGATGATGTCCTCGTCGCGCCTGTCGCCGGTGCCGGCTATGATGCCTATTTTCAGTGGCGAATCGATATGGCTCAGGAACTGTTTGATGCCGTTAAAGCCGTCCGGATTGTGCGCGAAATCGATCATGAAGCGGAAATCCTTGAACTCAAAGATGTTCATCCTGCCTGGTGTTTGCGCTGCCGACGGAATAAAGGTTTCCAGCGACATTTTGATGTCTTCGGTTTTAAAGCCGTGGAGGAAGGTAGCGAGGGTGGCAGCCATTACGTTATCAATCATAAAGGCCACAGTACCGCCAAAAGTAAGCGGGATGAGGATGGTGCGTTGCACGCGGATCTTCCAGTCGCCTTTTTGGATGGTGATGAAGCCATTTTCGCAAACGCAGGCAATACCGCCTTTTTTGCAATGGGCAATTACTACCGGGTTGTTCTCGTTGCGGCTAAAGTAAGCCACGTTGCAATCCGCTTTTTTTCCTATTTCTACGCAATACTTATTATCGGCGTTCAATACCGCCCATCCGTCTTTTTTTACGGAATTGATCACCACGCTTTTTACGCGGGCCAGGTCGTCCAGCGTATGGATATCTGACAGGCCGAGGTGATCTTCCTGTATATTGGTGATCACGCCTATATCGCAAAACCCAAAACCAAGGCCCGAGCGCAGGATGCCGCCACGGGCGGTTTCCAGTACGGCGAAATCGACGGTTGGGTCTTTCAGGATAAATTCGCTGCTAACCGGGCCGGTGGTGTCGCCTTTTAGCATCATGGTGTTTTGCACGTAAATACCGTCAGATGTGGTGAAGCCTACACGGTGCCCGTTGTTTTTCACAATATGTGCTATTAAACGGGTTGTTGTGGTTTTACCGTTGGTGCCGGTGATGGCGATAATAGGGATCCTTGCCGATTTCCCGGCAGGGTAAAGCATGTCTATCACATGCCCGGCAACGTTACGCGGCAGGCCCTCGCTTGGCGCGATGTGCATCCTGAAACCCGGTGCGGCGTTAACTTCCAATACCACGCCACCGTTTTCGGTAAGGGGCTCGGTGAGATTTTCGGCCATAATATCGATGCCGCAAATATCTAAACCGATAATTTTGGAGATGCGCTCGCAAATGAAAACGTTTTGCGGGTGTACATGGTCGGTAACATCAACAGAGGTACCGCCGGTGCTAAGGTTGGCGGTGGATTTTACAAACACCTTTTCACCCTTGGCCGGCACGGTATCTAAAGTATAGCCTTTCTTTTCAAGCAGGTCTAAAGTGTCGCGATCCACGTCGATCAGCGTAAGCACATTTTCGTGCCCGTAACCGCGGCGGGGGTCGGTGTTTTCTTTATCGATGAGTTGTTGAATAGTGAGTTCACCATCTCCTTTTACGTGGGCCGGGTCGCGCAGGGCGGCGGCTACCATTTTATTATCTATCACCAGCACCCTAAAATCGTAACCGGTTACAAAGCGCTCCACAATTACGCGGCGCGAGATTTTGGCCGCAAATTCGTAGGCAGCTATCGCATCTTCAATGGTGTTAATATTGATGCTGATGCCCCGGCCATGGTTACCATCCAGCGGTTTAAACACCAGCGGAAAGCCTATCCTATCGATGGCCTCTATCACCTGTTCGGTACGGCTTATGGTCATGCCTTTGGCAACAGGGATGGCCTGCTCCTGTAAAAGGCGCTTGGTTTCGTCTTTATTACTGGCAATATCCACGGCAATACTGCTGGTTTTCTCCGTCATGGTGGCGCGGAAACGTACCTGATTTTTGCCGTAGCCCAATTGTACCAGGCTTTGATTGTTCAGCCTGATCCATGGGATATTCCTCGCGATAGCTTCTTCCACAATGGCACCGGTGCTTGGGCCAAGGCGTGTGTTCTCACGGATCTCGCGCATCTGCTGGATATCTTTTTCGAGGTCGTATTCTTCGCCTGCAATAAGTGCTTCGGCAATGGCTACGGCAGATTCCGCCGCAAAAACGCCAACCTTTTCTTCGAGGTAGGCAAACACTACGTTATAAACGCCGGGTGTTTTGGTTTCGCGGGTGCGGCCAAAGCCAGTTTCCATGCCCGCAAGTGTTTGTATCTCCAGGGCAATATGTTCAATCACGTGGCCCATCCAGGTGCCGGCGATCACGCGCTCGTAAAAGCCGCCCGGCACGCCCGGTGAGCAGCGGTGGTTGTATAGCGAAGGGATCAGCGCTTTCATACGCTCGTAAAAGCCGTCTACTTCATTGGTTGGGCGCTGTTCCATTTCCTGCAG
Organism: Mucilaginibacter gilvus; assembly: GCF_004054195.1. Classification (GTDB taxonomy): domain Bacteria; phylum Bacteroidota; class Bacteroidia; order Sphingobacteriales; family Sphingobacteriaceae; genus Mucilaginibacter; species Mucilaginibacter gilvus. Next base: position 222,433 of record NZ_SBIW01000004.1, read on the forward strand.
ATCAAGCCGCATTTGTATCAGCTTTTTGCGGTTAACGCTCCAAAGGTTAGGGCCGCGCAGTACTTGTATATTTTCTATCTTCATAAGATGTTGTGTCAAAAACTGGTGTAAGGGTAATATGTTTTAAAGCTAAAAAACTTATTAATCTAATAAAACCTTTCGGCGGAAAAATGCAGTTTTATTAATTTAATCCCTGTGTTTTAATGATTTTTATTTTAATTTGTATAAATTGATATAAATAATGAATAGCCCTAAAGGAAAACTGGTAATAATTGGAGGTGCTGTGGATATGGGCAGTAACGTAAGCGTGCTGGAACATATTATGCAGCCGCATTATATCAAGTTTTTCGAAAAAGGTATCCTGCGCCGCATCATTAACGAGTCGGCAAAAAAGGAGGGTTCATCCGTAGAAGTTATCACCACGGCCTCGCAGATACCTGAGCTTGTAGGTAATGAATATATTAAGGCCTTTAATCAGCTTAATGTTACCCACGTAAATATTCTGCACATTAAAAGCCGTGAGGATGCCGCTAATCCAGAGTATCTCGACCGCATCAGCCGTGCTGACGTAGTGATGTTTAGCGGCGGCGACCAGCTGCGGCTCACCGCCATCTTCGGCGGCACGCAATTTTTACAGATCTTAAAAAAGCGTTATAATCAGGAAAACTTTGTAATTGCCGGTACATCGGCAGGTGCGGCGGCGGCATCAACCCACATGATCTATCGCGGACAAAGCAACGAGGCCCTGATAAAAGGCGAGGTGCAGATCACTGCAGGACTTGGTTTTATCGACTCCGTTATTGTGGATACCCACTTTGTGCAACGTGGCCGTATTGGCCGTTTATTGTACGCGGTAGCCACTAACCCAGGGATATTAGGCATTGGCCTTGGGGAAGATGCCGGCTTGCTGATCACCGAGGGCTGCATGATGGAAGCTATAGGTTCGGGTTTAATTATGCTGGTTGATGGCACTAATATTGTGGAGACTAACGTTTATGATGTAGAGATAGGCGACCCTGTTTCTATAGAGAATTTGAAGGTGCATGTGATGTCGATATTTGATAAATACGATTTGGATCAGCACAAGATGATTATCAAAAAAGCGGTTAAGGTAGAAGAGGGCGTATTTATAACCGCCCAGGACAGTAACGATTTACAATGAAGCTAATTATTCACGGCGGTTTTTTTAGCGAGAGCCAAACAAACCAGGAAGTAAAAAAGGCCAAGCAGGATGCCCTGCTGGAGATAGTACACCTGGGCCATAAATACCTGGAGCACCATACCGCCGCGCAAACCGTGGTATACACCGTGCGCCTGCTGGAAGACTGCGACCTGTTTAACGCGGGTACCGGCTCGCAGATCCAAAGCGATGGCAAGATTCGTTTAAGTGCCTCCCTGATGGACGGCAAAACGCAAAAGTTTTCGGGCGTTATTAATATCGAGGATGTGCGCAACCCCATTTGCGTTGCCGAAAAACTGATGGATTATGACGACCGCGTGTTAAGCGGCAAAGGCGCCTGCGATTTTGCCACAGAGAACGGCTTTGAATACTTTAACACCGAAATACCACAACGCCGCAAAGAATACGAAAAGAAACTAAGCGACTCTATCCGCCTGGGTACCGTTGGCGCCGTAGCTTTAGATATTTATGGCGATATAGCCGCCGCTACCTCAACCGGCGGTAAGGGCTTTGAGATCCCCGGCCGCGTAAGCGATTCGGCAACTACTGCGGGTAATTATGCCAATGCTTTCGCGGGCATTTCCTGCACGGGCGTAGGCGAGGATATTGTAAGCGGATCTGTAGCCACCAAAATAGTTACCCGTGTAACCGATGGCATGCCTCTCTCCATCGCGACAGATAAAACACTTGACGAGATGAAACCTTACGACGGCTTTGCCGGCATCATCGGCATAAGCAACAGCGGTGATATTTACCACGCCGATACCCACCCCTACATGGTTTGGGCCCTGCATGATGGGGAGGCAGAGGTGTTTGAATAGGCAAGTTTCACATATTCGCCGCGTGCATTTTGGCCACCGGAATCACGCTTAACAATTAATAATTCATATCATCTGCCGACGTATCCTGGGCCATTTCTATGAAAACGGCGTCCATCCTGTCGAGCTCTGTTTTGATATGGGCAAGCACCTCTTCATCGCCAGGGTCGCTTTGTAAAATGGTTATCAGGCCTTTTAAATTAGCTAAAGGGCTCCTGAGAATATGCGATTGTTTCCAGATCATCTCGCGGATAAATCCAATGTTTGTTTTGATGCGCTGGTAGGCTAATTGCAAGCTCTGTTCGCCATTTTTACGTTCTGTAATATCAGAAATGGCCAGTACCAGCCCCAATATCTCATTCTCTTTATTAGAAATCGGGAATATCTTTACATAGTACCAGATATTGCCGCCGTCGGGCTGGTCATAGGTAGCTTCGTAGCTTATGGTATTTCCTTTAAACACTTCTTTAATATATCCTAAAAACTGCGTGCGCCTGCTTTCGGGCAAATGCTCAAAAAAGTTTGTGCTTTCCCCCGGGTTGAAATTGAATTCCTGCTTTGCAAACAGCAGGGCTATCTCATTGTACTCCAATACATTAAACTCGTGGTCTAAAAGCGCATAAGCTGTATCAGTTGTGTTTAAAATTGTTTGCAGGTTAGCTTCAGATTTTTTCAGCATTTCTTCTGCCTTTAGTTTTTCGGTGACATCAACGGTTGACGAGATCCGTACGGGCCTGCCTTCAAATAAAATGTCTTCGGAAATTATGCTTACAAAAATTGGGGTGCCGTTTTTTTTCACGTGTCTTACCACGCCAAAATCCACTGTGCCCGTGATTTTCTTCTGATAACTTAGCTGTTGCTGCTCCCAATCTTCTATGGGCCTGAGTTGTTTTACACTGGTGTTTAATAACTCATCTTTGCTGTATCCGTAGAGGTTGGATGCCGCCTCGTTGGCTGCTATGATAGAAAGATCATCCTTTGCTATGATCCATAGCGGCACTGGGTTGCTCTCAAAAAGCAGTTTATATTTCTTTTCAGATGCCTTTAGTTCTTCTTCAGCTATTTTTCGTTCGGTGATATCTATCATCGAGCCTATTATAGTCGGCTCATCTTCAAGAACGGCCCGGCTACCATAAAACTCAACCCAATTGGCGCTGCCATCTTTCATTTTCCCCATTGCTTCGTAGTGCACACTGTCCACTTCGCCCTCTACCCGTAACCTGATGTTTTCGTTTGAGATAGCCTGATAATTAGGGTGTACAATGGCCTCAACGGGCTCCCTGCCTATCAATTCACTGGCCTCGTATCCAAAAACCTCCGCAAAACGTGGGTTTACGTATACAAATTTTCCTTTTTGTACAATGTAAATGCCAACCATGGATTTATCTGCGAGCGTTCGGAATTTCAACTCAGCATTGATTAGTTCCGCTTCCATGGCCTTGCGCGCCGTGATGTCTCTGGAGATTATCGTTATCCTATCGTCAGTGAATTTTTTACCATTAATTTCAATATCTATAATCTTCCCATTTTTTTGCACTACTTTTCGCTCCCCGGTTACCGATTCGCCAAGTTTTCTTGTAGCATATACAAGCGGGTACATTTTTATTATTTCTGCATTTAAAATGTCGGTAACATTCATGGCCAACAACTCATCGCGGCTATAGCCTGTTAATTGGCACATGCTATCGTTTGCTTCGGTAAAGTTCCCTTCTGAATTCATGATGAATATAGCATCGGAGGCCTGTTCAAAAAGCGAGTAGTATTTTTCCTGGGTTTCTTTGATTGCATCATTCCTCACTAAAATGCCTTTAATTAAAGTTCTGATGTTCTTAATGATGTATAAGGACAGTGAAAGGGCGATAGCTAAAAAACCTGATATTAAAATAATGAACCGTTTTGATGTGGTGTGGTATATTTTATTATTCTCAGTAAATATTTGTTTCCCAACCCTTACCTGAAATTTCATCAATTGAGTTAAGTTTACTGTAAACGGCGCCGGCCCGGCAGAATTTTCGGTTTGTATAAACTTTTCCAGGGCCTTGTAATCCTGTTTGGTTAAAAGGATCAGTAATTCTGTATATTGTTTATAAGCCTTTTGCTTAGTACGTTCGGTTTGTTTAACCAATACGGCCTCTTCTGGCGTAAGGTAGGTTTGCCGGTAGCTTCCCCAGTTGTAATTTATCGTCTCTTCCGCTTGTTTTACCCTTTTCGTCGCATCGCTGAAACTGAGCGTACGGTTTGCCACTTTTTGAGCCACTGTCAGTATTTCTGTAGTGTATGCAAAGCGCACGTTTGAAAGTTGCTCAAACGGCAGCACCCTGTCGGTATACAGCGTTTGGGTGTTTTGATTCATGTCTTCCAGGTCGCTGATCCCGTATACCCCCAACCCTACAATGCTAACGGCCGTAATAAATAGCAGGAGGTATAATTTTGCGGAGACGCTAAACTTATTTAACATGCAGCTGCGTTTATTTTTTAAATATCAAAGCTTTAGCCGCTTTTTTTTAATTTGCAATGGATAATTTGGTTGCCCACCCAATTTATACGGCTTAAACAGAGACTGTTATATCGGTAAGCTAAGTTATTCTTTTTTGCAGTAATACAAGACCAATATTATGCTTTCCGACTATTTTGGACTTTTTGTACCAAAAACGCGTTTATTTCGTTAACATCTCAAATATAAAATGAATACTTACCCCAAGCTGTGGTATTTGCAAATCCTAATACTTGTAGTATCTTTACATACCAGTTAATTAAACCATACCCGGGCGAAAAAATCTTAAATGAGATACATCCTATTAGTACTCCTTTGCGCTTTTAACCTCACAGCGAATGCGCAGTGGTGGCGCGGCGATTTTAAAAAACACAAGCGTTATGCGCTTATTACCCAACCCAAAAACAACCCCATAAAGCGTATCCCGAAGTCTTCCATTGCTAAAGTTAAGCTGCCGTTTGCCACGGTTCCGCGCAGCGCCTATAATCTGGAGATATGCGAAAAGGCAGTCATTAAATTGGCACAGCATCACATGCGCTACCGCGAATATGCCCTTGCAAGTTATAATTTTAGTGATCTGGCCGAGCTCTACGTAAAGGAGAATCGCCTGTCGGAAGCAAAATGGTATTATCTGCAAAGCATCCTGTTATCTAAAAGGCAGGGCGACCAGCAGCACACCATCAGCAGCCTGATAAGCCTCGGCATGGTAAAAGCCGATCTGGGTGATTTAGTCCAGGCTCAGCAGGACCTGGCCGAGGCGCGGCAGATAGCTGTAGCGGCCGGCCGCAATGCGGATGTACTTGCCATCGATAAGAAAGTGGCGTATGTAAAAAGCAACAAAGTGTGGCTTTCTAAATCAGAATTGAGGTACGCCGAGGCGGTAGAATTATCCGGTAAATTAAAATAAACTTTCTCCCGGCTCGTTTATGTAACATTTACGTAAAATGCGGGTCGTATTATAAAACAACCCAAACATTATTGTAATATTGTTATTCAATATATTAGCGGGACGGCTTAGTAGCTGTCTCTTTTTTTATAAGACGAAATTAAACAGGCACAAGTATTGATGTTTCATCCGGATCCCGATTTAAAGACTGTAAAAGATATGTTAAAGAAATTTTATTTAATGCTGGTTTTGGCCGCTGCGCTTGCCTGCAACGCTTCGCCATCAAAACCTGTTATGAAAAAGACGGGCCCCAATGACCTGCAACCCGATGAGCAACAGAGCGTAGTAATGAAAACAGTGGCTGGCATGGTTAGCAATTACAACTATAAAAAAGTACCGCTTAACGATTCGATATCAGCCATTATTTATACCGAATACCTGAAGAAGATAGACGAGAACCATAACTATTTTACCGCGGGCGATGTAAAGGAATTTGAGCAGTATAAAACTGTTTTGGATGATGATATTAAAATTGGCGACCTGAGCCACGTGTTTTACATCTTCAACGTGTTTCAAAAAAGGTATACCGAATATGTGAACTTTTCTATCGCGCAGCTAAGCAAACCGATGGATTTCACCAAGAATGAAACCTTTACTTACGACCGGGAAAACCTGCCTTATGCTGCATCTGAAAACCAGTTGCACGAGCTTTGGGCACAACGTGTAAAATACGATCTGCTAAACCTTAAGCTTGCCGGTAAAGAGCTGGAGGCCAATAAAGAAACATTAAAGAAGCGCTACAGTAATATCCTGTCGCAATCTAATAAATTAAACAATCAGGATGTTTTCCAGGTGTTTATGGATGCCTTCACCGGCGCTATTGATCCGCACACCAATTATTTTATCCCATCGGCTGCTGCCGCGTTTAATATTGATATCTCCCGCTCATTGGAAGGTATTGGCGCTACCCTGCAGTCGCAAAACGAATATGTTACCGTAACCTCTATAGTTCCCGGCGGCCCTGCTGATAAGAGCAAGCAATTGGCTGTTGATGAACGTATAGTGGGTGTTGCACAAGGCAAAAACGGCGAGTTTCAGGATATTGTAGGCTGGAGGATAGAGAACGCTATAGCGTTGATCCGTGGTACAAAAGGCACTACGGTTAGGTTGCAGTTATTGCCTAAAGGTACCGGCGCTACCGTAAAACCACGGGTATTGGAGCTGGTGCGCGAAAAAATTATCCTGAAAGATATCTCGGCTAAAAAGGAGATCCGCACTTATAGCAGCAATGGTAAAACCATCAAAATAGGTATCATCAATGTACCGGCCTTTTACCTCGATTTTAACGATTACAAATCGGGCAACCCTAATTACAAAAGCACCACCCGCGATGTGAGGCTGATACTGGATACCCTGAAACGCGAAGGCGTTGATGGTGTGGTATTAGATCTTCGCCAAAATGGCGGAGGCTCGCTTATGGAAGCTACCGAGCTTACCGGCTTATTCATCAAAACTGGTGCGGTTGTGCAGGTACGCGATCCACGCGATCAGGTTGAAGTTGAAAAAGACGATAACCCGGCAGTTGCTTATGGTGGTCCGCTGGCTGTATTGGTAGACAGGTTTAGCGCATCGGCATCAGAGATCTTCTCGGGCGCTATACAAGATTATGGCCGTGGCCTGATCATCGGTACTCAAACTTACGGTAAAGGTTCTGTACAACGTATTATCGATCTTGATGAAGTGATCAGCCCTTCTATCAAAGAAAGATTGGCTAAACTGGTTGGTAAATCAACCTCGGTAGCAACCGGAAGTCAGAATAAATTTGGCCAGTTAAACTTAACCATTGGTAAGTTCTATCGCGTTAGCGGCGGCTCAACGCAGCATAAAGGCGTGTTGCCAGATGTTGAGTTCCCGTCGGTTATTCCAATGGATAAATACGGTGAGGATACCGAGCCATCTGCCATGCCTTATGATGTTATACCTAAAACGGATTTTACCAAATACGGCGACTTTACCTCGGTATTGCCACAGCTTAAAAAATTGCACGAGCAGCGTATGAGCGGCAGCGACAGTTTTAAATACCTGATGGAAGACATTGCTGAAATTAAAAAACGCGATGCCGAAAAAAGCGTGACCTTGAATGAGGCCCAGCTTAAACAACAGCGCGATACCGACGAAAAGAAAGCGTTTGAGCAAAATAACCTTCGCCGTGTAGCATTGGGTTTACCAGCCTTAACCAAAGGCCAGGCCAAACCAAAGAACGAAGACCTAGACTTTTTGAAACGTGAAGCAGGCCAGGTATTAACCGACTATATTACCCTAGATAACAAGGTGTCTACTATTATTAAATAAGATACAAACTTATATGGTAAGCCCCGGTCGATTATTTCGACCGGGGCTTTTTGTTTAGCCGTTGGCGCGCGTAACAAAGAAGACGGAATCAACCTCTTCACCCTCTTTGCGAACAGAAAGGGTCGACGCACGGAGTGCCGTCGGGGTGAGTCCATTCGCGCGCGGTTACCAACGGCTTGCCATAGGGCAATTTCTTCCGACTCTAAAAAAAATCCCGCTCTATATTAGCATTGTACAATTATTTTAACCCTATATTTGTTGTGCTAATATTTAGTATGACAAATATAAAATTTGATAGTTATTCTTACCTGCTCGACCGCACCGCGCGCCGGGTAAAAGGATACGCGCAGCAAAAATTCGCATCGGGAGATTTCGATGTAACGGTTGACCAATGGCTGATATTGAAAAGCCTGGATAATGATAAATACCTGAAGCAAAAGGAACTCGCCGAGATAACCGGAAAAGACAACCCAACGCTTACCCGCATTGTAGATCTGCTTTGCAAAAAGGGGCTAACGGAACGCATTACCCATAAAGATGACCGCCGGAGCTTTACCGTACACTTAACAGCGGCTGGTACCGCTAAGCTGGAAGAGTTATCTCCACGGGTGAACGAGGTCCGGATGAAGGCCTGGGAGAATCTAACCGAGGAGGATTACGAGCAGCTAAAAACCATACTGAACAAGATTTATCAAAACTTAGAATCTTAATAATTACCGTTATGATCACTACAGATATAGGCATTATCGGGGCAGGGCCAACCGGTATGTTTGCCGTTTTTGAAGCTGGCCTGTTAAAGATGCATTGCCATTTGATTGATTCCTTACCGCAAGCTGGCGGTCAGTTATCAGAAATATACCCGCAAAAGCCTATTTACGATATCCCTGGCTACCCAACCGTAAATGCACAGGAGTTGGTTGATAAATTATCGGAACAAATAGCACCTTTTCATCCTACCTACTCACTTGGTGAGCGGGTAGAGACACTCGAAAAGCTGGACGATGGTACTTGGCTCATCGGCACGAATGAAGGCACGGTGATCAATTGCAAGGTGGTAGTAATAGCCGGCGGCTTGGGTTGCTTTGAACCGCGCAAGCCAGAGGTTGACCGTTTAGCCGAATTTGAAGGCAAGGGTGTGATGTATGCCGTACGCAATCCCGAAGCATTCAGGGGGAGGAATATTGTGATAGCAGGCGGCGGCGATTCCGCGTTGGATTGGACCATTTTCCTGGCCAACATTGCCAATAAAGTAACCCTCGTGCATCGCGGCGATACTTTCAGAGGCGTACCTGATGCTGCCGAAAAAGTGGCCGAACTGGCTAAAACAGGCGCAATTGACCTGATGCTGAAATCAAGAGTGGTGGCATTAGACGGCACCGGGCATTTGGAAACGGTAACACTGGTGGGGCACGATGGTAAGGAACAACAATTACAGGCTGATAGTTTTATCCCGCTGTTTGGCTTGAGTCCGAAACTGGGGCCGATAGCAGATTGGGGCCTGGATATAGAAATGAGCGCAATTACAGTAAATACCCGCGATTACAGTACCAATGTAGAGGGCATTTATGCCATCGGCGATATTAACACCTATCCCGGTAAGCTGAAGCTGATCCTATGCGGTTTCCACGAAGCAGCGCTGATGGCGCAGAGCGCGTTTAAGCATGTATATCCCGATCAGCGTTTAACCTTTAAATATACCACCGTTTACGGCATAACCGAATTGGCATGATAACCTTTACCGTAGAAGACAGAGATGGCACCACCGCGTCCATAGAAGTGCCCGAAGGCATCAGCCTCAGCCTGATGGAGGTATTGAAGGGAAGCGACTATAACATTATGGCCACCTGTGGGGGCATGGCGCTTTGCGCAACCTGCCCGGTACAGGTACTAAAAGGTGTGGAGCAACTCCCACCCATCAGCGATGCGGAATTGGATATTTTAGATACCTTGCCTATTGTAGATGACACCCTGCGCCTCTCCTGCCAGTTGCGAATAGACGAACGGTTGGAAGGGTGTTACTTTAAGATCCCCGCGGAAGATTAAAAGATTTGTTGTAGAGACGCGATACTTCGCGTCTCCCTCAGGACTGCCGCAGTGGAATATTTATTAAGACGCGAAGTATCGCGTCTCTACAATGAAAACCAATTACCCTCTCAGCGGTTATTCTCTACATGGCCAAACCACTGCTGGAGTTTACAGATCGCGGCATCTACTGCGCACAGGGGAAGTTTTACATCGACCCATGGAAGCCCGTGACCGATGCCGTAATTACCCACGCCCATGCCGACCATGCCTACTTTGGGCATAAGAATTATTTGGCGCACCGCCTCTCCCGCGAAGTGATGCTTTATCGCTTGGGCGAGATCAACCTCCGCACTATTGAATACGGCGAAACAGTGATCAAGCACGGTGTGCAGATCTCTATGTACCCTGCCGGGCATGTAATAGGTTCGGCGCAGATAAGGGTAGAATATAAAGGCGAGGTTTGGGTGGTAAGCGGTGATTATAAAACGGAAGACGATGGCATCTCCACACCTTTCGAGCCGGTAAAATGCCATCACTTTATTTCGGAATGTACCTTTGGAATGCCGGTTTATACCTGGAAGCCACAAGCGCAGATTTTTGCCGGTGTGAACGATTGGTGGCGAACAAACCTCCAAAACGGTATAGCCACCGTTGTGGTAGGATATTCCCTGGGTAAAGCGCAGCGCATCCTCCAAAACCTCGACTTGAACAACGGCAAGGTTTACACCCATGGCGTTATCGAAAATACAAACGAAGCCCTCCGCCGAAACGGTGTTATATTAAACCCTACGGAACGGATAACCTTCGATTCCTCTAAAGAAGAGGTTCGCAAAGGCATCATCCTTGCGCCGCCATCATCGGTAGGTACGCCATGGATGCGGAAGTTCGCGCCATATAGTTTCGGCTACTGCAGCGGCTGGATGGCCATCAGGGGAGCCAAGCGCCGCAGGGCGGCCGACAGAGGCATCGTATTATCAGACCATGCCGACTGGAACGGGCTGGTGAGCGCGATAGACGCCACCGGTTGCGAAAGTGTTTACCTTACGCATGGCTATACCGCGTCTTTCAGCAGGTATTTAAGCGAAATTGGCTTTGATGCCCACGAGGTACATACGCTTTACGGCGGCGAAGAAGAAGATGCGGCCGTTACCGAAGGAGAAGAGAAAAAGGAAACCACCCCTTCGGGCGATGTGGAACAGGAGGAGGTATCATGAAAGCCTTCGCGCAACTGTTTCTCTCTTTAGACGAGACCAATAAAACCAACGAGAAGGTTAAGGTATTGAAGGATTATTTTACCAACGTACCCGATACCGATAAAATGCATATGCTGGCCTTATTCACCGGCAGGCGGCCCAAACGGCAGATCAATTCCACACTGATCCGCACCTGGGCAATGGAAGCATCTAATATCCCTGCATGGCTTTTTGAGGAAAGCTATCACGTAGTAGGCGACCTGGCCGAAACCATGAGTTTATTGATGCCCGAAAGCCAGAAGAGCAGCAGTAAAACCCTCACCGAATGGATAGGCGAGATAAACGCGCTCGCAACCAAAACCGAAGAAGAAAAAAAACTTTGGCTCATGGCGTCATGGGCGATGCTGGATAGCCAGGAGCGCTTTGTATTTAACAAACTGCTTACCGGCAGTTTCCGGGTAGGGGTTTCGCAAAGTTTGGTGATCAAAGCTTTAGCCGATATTACCGGGATTGAGGCGCCGGCACTCACCCATCGTATTATGGGCAGCTGGATGCCGGAGAATTATACCTACGACCAGCTCATCTGTGAGCAAACCGCATCTGATGATATCTCGCGGCCATACCCATTCTTTTTGGCTTACCCCATACAGGAAACATCCGAGAAGCGGAAGTCTGCAGAAGAAGTTGGAGCAGCCCTCGGCGCGGCCGAAGACTGGCAGGCAGAATGGAAATGGGACGGAATCCGCGCGCAAATGATCAAGCGCGATGGGCAGATCTTCATCTGGAGCCGCGGTGAGGACCTGGCTACCGAAAAATTCCCGGAATTGCACCCCTTTTTAAACGCCCTGCCTGATGGGACGGTATTGGATGGGGAGATCTTGAGCTTTCAGAATGGCTTGCCCATGTCGTTTAGTGTGCTGCAAACCCGTATCGGGCGAAAGAACCTGAGTAAAAAGATCTTGACGGATAGCCCGGTAGCAGTAATCGCATACGATTGCCTGGAGTATCAAGGCGAGGATATCCGTACAAAAACGCAAGCGGAACGGCGTGTCATTTTGGAAGAATTGCAAAGCCAAACAGAGTTCCCCGAGGTGTTTAATATTTCGAGACTGATCAACTTCAATAGCTGGGAAGAATTGGAAACCACCCGCGAACAATCCCGGGCCATGATAGCAGAAGGGATTATGCTGAAACGCAAAAGCGCCGCCTACCAGGTTGGCCGCAAACGCGGCGATTGGTGGAAGTGGAAGATAGACCCGCTTTCGGTTGATGCGGTGATGATCTACGCCCAAAAAGGCCACGGCCGCCGCGCCGATCTGTACACCGATTATACCTTCGCCGTTTGGGATGGCGATAAGCTGGTCCCATTCGCCAAAGCATACAGCGGCCTTACCGATGCCGAGATAAATAAGGTAGATTATTTTGTAAAGCGCAACACTTTAGAAAAGTTCGGCCCGGTGCGTACCGTAAAACCCGAATTGGTATTTGAGATAGGGTTTGAAGGAATAAACAGATCCACCCGCCATAAATCGGGCATAGCCTTACGTTTTCCGCGTATATTGCGCTGGCGACATGATAAACCCAAAGAAGAAGCCGATACCTTAGAAAGCTTAAAAGCCTTGTTAAATGAATAACACCCTCCACATCCTCAACGGCGATGCCACCCTGCCCGGTTTTACAGAAGCTGAAATTCCCGGCGATACCATGATCTGGCGCGAAATTTTGTCGGAAGGGCCTGTTATCAAAAATGTGGCTTCGGCTGCGTTTTGGCAGTTGCGCTCGGATTGGATCTGCCAGGCTTTTGGCGAAACGGCTGAAGTTTACAACGATGGCATGATCGTGCCATTAGAAAAAATGAGCGCGCCTTACGAGGAAATTAACTTGTGGTTTGAGTTCGATCTGCATTGCCAGATAAACCTGTTGGGGGCTTTGGTGATGCTGAACCAGCAAACCAATCTATCGGCACCAGAAGTTTATCTGATCAGTCCCTCGGAATTTCCCGGCTTGGAAAACTTTAGCGGAATGGGCGAATTGAACGGCGAACAATTGGATTACCTGTATGATAACATCCGCGTACAATTAACCGAATACGATTTTAACCTGGCAGCCGAAGCATGGCAACTTTATGTAGAAAGCGATGCCGGTAAACTAAAAACCTGGCTTGCCGATACACCATTTTGGGGCAACATGCCTAATTTAAAATCAGCCATGGAAGCGCATTTAAAACGGCTGGAGTTTAACACCGACGGTTTAAATTACATCCACCAACAACTGCTGGCAATTTACCAAAGCGGCGTGCACACAAAAGCAGGAATCTACCAGTCTTTCTGGCAAACCGAAAAGATCTACGGCATGGGCGACAGCCAGCTGGATATGTACCTGCAGTTGTTAACCGATAAAAAACTGATTGAGCTTTAAGCTCTATAACGCAGGCAATGTAACCGCTATGGTTGGCGTTCGTTCGCTTTCGTTCTTCAGCCTGTCGAGTGCGGTTACCACATAAAAATACGTTTTGCCCGGTTGCACGTTCGTGTCCAGGTAAACGGGTTCGGTATTGTATTGAATATGCAGAATGTTGCGCGGGTCGCCCAGATCAAACTTTTCATTCACCTGGAAACGGTAAACTACATACCCGTAAACCGGCTCGTTATCTTTCGCCGGCAACGGCATCGACCATTTTAGCAAAATGCTTTTCTTCTCGGCCCTGGCAATAAAATTTTGCGGCGCATTGGGCGGGATAGAATCTAACCAAAGCATTGTCGGCGGTAGGGCCGGGTATTGGTAAAAATCCTCTTTAAGTGAATCGGCCAGGTGATTGGCATTGCCTACCAACGACTGTGACCGGAAGTATACGCTCCCGTGCGCCCGCGGATTAGCGCGGATCAACCGCAACTGATTGGGAATCTCTGATGGGTTTTTATACGCTGGGCTGCGTGGTTCGTAAAAACGGTATGGTGCCTGGCCAACATATAGGTGGCGGTTATAAGTGTTGTTGCTCCACCAATCCAACAGTTTTTCAAATGCTGCCAGCCGGTAACCAATATGCCAATAGATTTGCGGGTTTATATAATCTATCCAGCCTTCTTTCATCCACTTACGGGTGTCGGCAAAATTTTCGATATAGGATGAGCCACCGTTTGTTTCAGACCCATCCGGGTGTTGGCTCCTGTTGGCCCAGATGCCAAATGGGCTGATCCCGAATTTCATGTTGGGCTTATATTTGTGGATACTGTCGGCAAGCATGTGTATCAGCTTGTCAACATTATCGCGGCGCCAATCTTTTATGTTATTAAAACCGCCGCCGTATTCTGCGTAGGCATTTGCGTCATTAATTGTTTGGCCCCTCACCGGGTACGGGTAAAAATAATCATCCATGTGGATGCCATCTACATCATAATTTTTCACCACATCCAATACCACCTGTACAATGTACTCGCGTACTTCGGGAAGCCCGGGGTTAAAAAGTTTTATCCCCTCGTATACAAAAAACCACTCGGGCTTTGTGCGCGTGATGTGGTCTGATGCCAGCAGGCTGAATTTATTATCAAAGGTGGCGCGGTATGGGTTAAACCAGGCGTGCAGCTCCATGTTACGTTTATGCGCTTCGTCTACAGCAAATTCCAGTGGGTCATAGTCGGGCGCTTCGCCCTGTTTACCGGTTAGGTATTTAGACCATGGCTCGCGGCTTTTGGCGTAAAAAGCATCTGCTGCAGGCCTCACCTGGAACATAATAGCATTTATACCGGTTTGCTGATGGGAGTTTAGCTGTGCAATAAGATCGCGTTTTTGTACTTCGGCGGTGGCGCGGGCGTTTTGCGGCCAGTCTAAATTTACCACGGTAGCTATCCATACCCCCCTAAATTCATATTTTGGCTCTGGCCTGGCGGTTTCTTCGGCAACAACGGCTTGTGCTATTGATTGGGTAACAATAAATGTAGAAAGTAGGGTAATGAACAGGTATTTATATAGATGCATTAAGCAGATGTTTTTATTAAAAGGTGCAAAGATATAAACTCATCACTAAGCAGTTTTATTATTAAGTATAATAATTACCGGCATTTTGTGTTTTAACTCTATTGTAATTTACTTTAACCTGCGGGTTAATTTTATGTGGTTAAACAGATTTTTATACCTTGGTAATGAAAAAAGCGCTACATTTATTTTACAACCATGACAACCCCGAGGCTTATACGCTGGTTTAAGCTTTAGTTAAACTTTAAAAGAAACACAATGGAAAACCAATCCGGACAATCGCAGAAAAAAAATTCGAATGTCATTTACTTTTTGATAGCGGTAGTGGTAGCACTGTTAGGCACCGATGTATACCTGTACATGCAGAAGAATAAATCTGATACGAAGATAGTTTATCAGAATGACGAGAAAACCCGCCTGCAAACAGAATTGGATAGCCTTGAAGCACAGATAGAGCAGGTGAACTTAGGCCGTGCAAAAATGAGCACCGAGATGCAGGCCAAAAACGATTCGTTGAGGACCAAGATCAAAGTGTTGAGGAAAGAATTGGCTAAAGGCAAACTTACCGTTGCGGAACTGTCACACGCCCAGGAAGATATTAAACAGCTACGTTACTTTGTTACCAAATACACCGCTGACCTTGAAGAACTTAAGAAAGAAAATACCAACCTTACTGTTGAACGCGATACTTTAAAAACCAACCTGGCTTCGGTTAGCGAAAAAGCTACCACCCTCGAAAAAAAGACCCAGGAACTGGATGCTAAAGTTAAAGAAGCCTCGGCCATTAAGGTGGGCAGTGCGGATGTTGTGGCCTATAAGATAAAGAACAGCGGTAAAGAGGTTGAAGAGAAAAAGGCCAAAAACGCTCAAAAAATTAAAATAAACTTTACCGTAGCAAGTAACACGGTTGCCGAGAAAGGCCTGCATGATGTTTACGTTCGTGTTATAGACCCGACCGGGAACCTGATCACCCCTGCTGACAGCGGTACGTTTAGCGCTGATGCGCAGGATCTGCAATACACCTACAAAACCGCTATCGACTTTAAAGATGATGGCAGCGGTTATACTATTGATTGGTTGTACTCACCTTTCCAAAAAGGAACGTACACCGTTATTTTGTATGCAGATGGTTATACCATGGGTAAAAGCTCGTTCACTTTGAAATAGAAACCAATTTGGTTTAGCATAAAAAACGCCTGTTGCAGTTAATGCAGCAGGCGTTTTTGTTTTTAGTCTTTGTTGGTGAGACGCAGATTCTACCTCGCTCCCTGAGGGCAGTGCTCTCTTAAATAGTTAGTATACATAGTACGCAGGTGCGTGGTTGTACCGGCACCTTCTGAGATACTGTGGGTACGGTTAGGGTACAGCATCAGTTGGAACTGACGGTTGTTTTTCACCAGCTCGTTTATCAACTGCTCGGCGTTGGTGTAGTGAACGTTATCATCGCCGGTGCCATGTACATAAAGCAAATTGCCTTTTAGGTTTTTAGCATAGGTTATTGGCGAGCCTTTTGTAAAGGCTGCGCGGCTTGCTTCATCTACAGGTACGCCGGTATAGCGCTCCTGGTAAATGTTATCGTAAGTAAGCTGATTGCCTACTGCGGCTACCGCTATGCCTGTTTTAAATATATCCCCGTATTGGAACATCAGGTTTAGCGTTGATGAGCCGCCACCGCTCCAGCCCCATACCGCTACGCGGGAGGTATCCAGGTAGCTGCGTTCTTTCAGCAACTGTTTGGTGCCCATGGCGAGATCGCGGATGTTGAGCGTGCCAATGCCTTTGTAGATGGATTTACGCCACTCACGCCCCTTTGGAACGGGTGTGCCGCGGTTATCTATCGACATATAGATATAACCATCCGCAGCCATATCGCCGTTGTACATAAAGTTATAGGTGGCGCCGTTCTCATCTTTCACGTTCTGGCCCCATGGTTCTCCGTAAACATACAGCACAACCGGGTATTTTTTTGCCGCATCGAAGTTGTTGGGCTTTTGCATCCAGCCATCCATTTCTACGCCATCTTCAGTTTTTACTTTGAAGAACTCTACGTTAGATTTTGCTTTGGCATCCGCCGCGGCTGCTATGGCTTTCACCACTTTTTCATCGCCGCTGAAGGTTTTATGCAACGGTAACGATACGGTTTCGTTGGTGCCTTCCGTATAATAGTTAGAGAAGGCATGGGTAGCCGCTTTTCCGTTTGGCGATACATCATACTCGTGGGTGCCTGGTTCGGTAGCCGGCGTCAGACGCTCGGCTTTGCCGCTACCATCCAATTTTGTACGATACAGGTATTTCTGAGTAGCATTATCCGGCGAGGCTGAAAAATAAACATAGCCGGACTTTTCGTCTACGGCGTTTATCTGCATCACATCATAATTACCCTTGGTGATGAGCTTCTCTTTTTTACCATCGCGGCTGATGCGGTATAAGTGGCGCCATCCGTCTTTTTCACTTGCCCATAAAAATTCCGCGCCGTTTTTAAACCAATTCCAACCGCCGTAGTAATAGGTAGATTCCCATTCGGGTAAAATATCTATCCAGGCAGCATCGGTTTCCTGGTAAATGGTTGCGCCTTTACCGGTTGATGCGTTTAGCATCATTACTTCGGTGTGGTTTTGTGCGCGGTTCATGTGTTCAATTATCAATTCACTGCTGTTTGCGGCCCACTCCATCCGCGGCACGTACGATTGCAGAACCGGGTCGGTAGGGATATCCATCCACTTGGTGCTGCCACCATCCGCGCTGATCACACCAATTTTAAAAGGAGATGGCGGTTCGCCGGCTATAGGGTATTCTACGGGTTTTACAAATGGGTAGATAGAATCGGTAGTGTTCAGCATCAAATAATTTTTAGTGTTGCTGGCATCTATCTGCCAATAAGCTATTTTTTTGCTATCGGGGCTCCATCGGAAACCATCGCGGCAGAAAAATTCTTCCTCGTAAACCCAATCGAAGGTGCCGTTGATCAGTTTGGTGGTGCCGTCGGTGGTCAGTTGCTTTACGCTGCCATCAGCCAGCGTCTCTACATAAATATTGTGCCCGCTTACGTAGCCAACTTTAGTGCCATCGGGAGAGAATTTACCGAACATTAAGGACGATGCCGGGAATTTAACACCCAGCTTGGTTAGTTTTTTGGAGGTAAGATCGTACACCCAATAATCGCCTCGGGTGGGGTAGCGCCATACTTTTTTTGCATTGGTGTATACCAATATCTTTTGGCCATCGGCCGATAGGTAGAAGTTGCGTACAGCAATTGGTTTTTGCCCGGCCACGGTAAGCATATCTTTGCTCAGCAGCACGGTTTTCTTATTGGCATCGCGGGTGTCAAGCACCACTACTTCGCCGCCTTGGGCTTTGTAATACTGGAAGCCATCGTTTGCCCAATGGGTGGAGGGGATTTGCGCTACTGCCGTTTGGCCGGCCATCAGCAGCGATAAAAACAGCAGTGAGGGCAAGCCCCAACAGTAATTTTTCATATCTGAATTAGATTAAACGTTTGCAGGCAATATTTGTTAACAAAACAACGCCCCGGTAAATTTTGCGTTAAATTAGCATTTTAAAGCCTTTAAATTAATACCTCTACGGATGAAAAAAATCTCTCTGCTTGTTTTAAGTTTTTTTGCCCTTGTTACTGCCCAGGCCCAAAATGCCGACCGCAGTAAATTCCTGAAAGATAGCCTTGACAGCTACATTAACCGGGCGCTTACCAATTGGCGTATCCCCGGCGCGGCGGTTTGCATTGTAAAGGATGGCAAAATAGTTTTGATGAAAGGCTACGGCATTAAAGAACTTGGCTTGATGAACAAGGTGGACGAGAACACCCTGTTTATGATAGGCAGTAATACCAAGGCATTCACAGCCACCGCGCTGGCCATACTGCAGGCCGATAAAAAGCTTTCGCTGGATGAGAAGGTTACCAAATATATCCCCGAATTTAAGCTGGATAACAAGGCCGCAGGAGAGTTAACCATTGTAAAAGACCTGCTTTGCCACCGGTTAGGCTTCCGTACCTTTCAGGGCGATTTTACTTTTTATAACACCAACCTGGCCCGCTACGAGGTGATAGACAGGCTTGGTAAAATGAAGGCGACTTACCCCTTCCGCACTACCTGGGGCTATACTAACGCCGCTTTTTTAACCGCCGGCGAAATTATCCCAAGGGTAATAGGCAAGCCCTGGGAGGTTTATTTGAAAGAAAGTATTTTTGCGCCACTGGGTATGGGTAACACCCTGGCGCTTAGTGCCGATATGCCTAAGGCGCTTAACCGAACGGTGCCGCATACGCTGGTTGATAACCGGTTAACCGCTATCCCTTACTGCAATATTGATGGACTGGCTCCGGCGGGTTCTATCAGTTCATCGGCTAATGATCTGGGCAAATGGGTAATGGCCCTGCTGAATGACGGTAAAGTGGGCAACCGCCAGGTTATCGCGTCGGCGGCCATACAGGCTACCCGGCAGCCACAGGATATTGTGGGCAGTGTAAAACACTTAAACGGCGAAACCAACTATGAGCTATACGGGCTGGGCTGGCAAATACAGGATTACTCGGGCCACCGCATTTTTATGCATTCGGGCGGGGTAAACGGCTACCTTACTTCGGTTACGCTGGTGCCGCAGGATAAGTTGGGCATTATTGTGCTCACCAATTCCGACCAGAATGAATTTTATGATGCGCTGCGCTGGGAAATAATGGACGCCTATTTTAAACAGAAGTTTCGTAATTACAGCGAGGTTTACCTTTCGCAATATAAGGCCGCCGCCACCAGGCAGTTGGTAACCGATCGCAAGCTAAGCGATACCGTTGCCCTGGCACCTAAACCCAAATTATCACTAAACGATTATACCGGTAAATACACAAACGATTTTTATGGTAATATGGCTATAACGGCTGGGGAGAACGGCATCCTGGAAATGCGTTTTGAGCACCATCCCAAAATGTACGCCAAACTACAGGCCCTGGGCGGCAACCGCTTTTACGTAACCTTTAGCGACCCAACCCTGGGTAAAGCGGTATTTCCTTTTTACGTAACCAACAATAAAGTAACCGGCGTTAGGGTTAAGGTAGCCGATTTTATTGAGTATAATCCGTATGATTTTAAGAAGATAGATTAAAGGGGAAGGATTCGGAAGTGGGATTTTCGGTTTCGGATTGATACGCCTTACTCCCTTGACGCCTAAGTTGACAAATACGCTGCTAAACTATTTTGTAGTATTTCCACCAGTTCCGGGTCGTTAAATTGGTAGAGGTCTTCGACATCCAGAACAACGATAGCGCTGCCGTTTAAGCAGAAATTTTGTTTAACTATATCCCGGTGGCGGTATTCCATCACAAAAATCACATCGGCCCAATCCAGCATTTTTTGGTTTAGCTTTACCCTTGCCTTATCGCCTGTGCCAGCCGAGCGGGCTTGGTGCAGCGCGTGGTTTTTAAAAAGCAGTTCGGCCGTGGGGCTGCGCCATTGGTTTTTACTACAGATGAACAAGAGGTTGGGCATTACTTAGATAGTTCGTTTTGTTCGACGTTATTTACCATTATTATAAAACACAAGCGACCCTCTTTCTGAATGTAATCTGCCCTAAAAAGCTTTCCGGTCGGCGTATCGAAAAACAACATCCATTGATGCTTTGATTTTGCTGATGTATGTAAAAACAAAACGGTGTAAAGGTCTATATCGGTCCCGTTAGTGGCTTCATCGTAGCGGCCGGAGAAATGCTTTCTAAAAACGTTTATTGCTGTATTTTTATCAAGCCGGAATTTATCGAAAAGAAGATATGCGGATGGCGTTTTTCTAAAGTTGATTGATTTTGATTTAACTGTTTGCGCGTTCAGATCAACGAACGAAAACAAGTAAAATAAAATCAAAATAACTGTAACCTGTTTCATAAGGCCCTTAATTTTATAGTTAATATGCTATTTGCTTTTAGCCATATAATCAAGCGTTAAATCACACAGCGCTTTCACACCAAGCGTAAAACCGCTCTCATCCAAATAAAAATCGGGTGTGTGATGCGATGGCGCGGTTATCGAATTACCGCCTTTTGGCATCCCGCCTAAAAAGAAAAACAGCCCGGGTACTTTCTGCTGAAAAAAGCTGAAATCTTCGGCACCGGTTACAGGCGGGCGCAGCATTACGTTTTCTTTGCCGGCTGCAGCCTCTAATGATGGCAGCATTTTGGCGGTAAGGGCCACATCGTTAAAGGTAACCGGGTAATGGTTGCTAAAGGGCAGCATCACTTCTGCTGTAGCACCGTAGGCTTCGGCAGTCTTGGTGGCTATACGGCGTACATTGTCGGTCACCAGTTTTTCGTCGTACTCGGTAAAGTAGCGGACGGTGCCCTGCATTTTTACGCTTTCGGGAATGATATTAAAACGCGAACCGCCCTGTATTACACCAATGGTAACCACAGCGGGGTTTTCGGTAACGTTTACGTTGCGGCTCACAATGCTTTGTAAACTGCTGATGATCTGTGCCGATACCACTACAGGGTCGATACTGCTCCATGGATAAGCGCCATGTGCGGAGCGGCCTTTAACGGTAATTTGCAGATCGCTTACGCCGGCCATGGTGCCACCGGGGCGATAAACAATTTTGCCCACTTCGGTTTGTGAATTAATGTGCAGCCCGAAAATGACATCAACCTTTGGATTTTCCAGTACACCCTCTTTCACCATTTGCTCTGCTCCGCCCTTTTCACCCGCGGGTGCGCCTTCCTCAGCAGGTTGAAAGATAAATTTTACGGTGCCTCGCAGCTCCTTTTGCATCCCGGCCAATACTTCGGCAACGCCCATCAGGATGGCCATGTGCGAATCATGACCGCAGGCATGCATTACGCCAACTTCCTGCCCGTTATATTGTGTTTTCACCTTCGACGCGAAGGGGAGCGGAACCCGCTCGGTAACCGGCAGGGCGTCCATATCGGCACGCAGGGCCACTACAGGGCCGGGCTTGCCGCCTTTTAAGATCCCGATAACGCCGGTGGTGGCAATGCCGGTTTGTACTTCTATTCCCAGCGATTTTAAATGTTTGCCGATAATGCCCGATGTGCGCACCTCGCGGTTCCCCAGCTCGGGGTGTTCGTGGAAATCGCGCCGCCAGGCTATAATTTTATCCTGCAAGGCATCTGCTTTGGCACTGATGACTTTATTGGAAGCGCTGTTTTGTGCCGAAGCAGATAGCGAAACTACGGTTAAGGCAAGCAGGAGGAGTTTTTTCATTGGGGAGGGGTTTGGTAATTTTTCTAAATATAAATATTTGCAGGAGAAAAGCATGGATGTGTTTAAAGCGCTTAAATATGGCAGTACCCTGTATATGCGCCAGGGTTGCTATCCCGTTTTGGCTGTTATAAGCGTATTTATTCGCACCAATTGCACAATTGTCCCAAAGCTAACAGCCGATAATAATTAACTGGTAGGCAAAAATGATTCAATATATATGTAAACCCTGTAAAATTTTAATATATTGATTATTAGATATTTAGATTGTTAACACATTGAATTGTGTAAACTTTTGTAAACTTTTTTATCGCAACAGCAGCGGGCATTTTTTAAGTTAAGAGAAATTGTGACCGGCAATCCCTTTGTTATATCGGAAGGGATGATTTAGGGAAAGGGCTTTTAGACTATCCACCCAAAACAAAAAGCGCCTTGTGATAACAAGGCGCTTTCCGATAAAATTTTTATTGAATTTAGTTAGTGACGCTTAACAGATCGATAGTAAATACCAGTACCGAGTTTGCAGGGATGCCCGCACCCGGCGAACTGTTGCCATAAGCTAATACCGATGGTACGATAAGCAGCATGCGGCCGCCTGGTTTTAAAAAGGGGATACCTTTTTGCCAGCCTTGTATAAAGCCGCTTAGCGGGTAGGTAGTCCCTGTGCCTTTATCAAATTGGCTACCATCTAACAATTTACCTACGTAGTTTACGGTAACCGTTGAAGATAATGTGGGGTTTGTGCCTGTGCCGGGGGTGATGATCTGGTAGTAAACACCCGATGCATCTTTTGTGGCAGTAATGCTTGGGTTAGCCGTAAGGAAAGCCTGGATAGCGGCCTCATCTTTAACTGCTTGTGCCGCTGCATCAAATTTCGCTTCTTTTTTACAGGCGGAGCAGCCGATTATAAATAAACTAAGGACTAATAAATATCTTTTCATATACAAGGGTAACGGCAAAATTTAAGATAATGATACAGTTGTTTTTATTTTTAACTCGTTCATCTGCGCATCGGCAATGGTTGATGGCGAATCTATCATCACGTCGCGGCCCGAATTATTCTTAGGGAAGGCGATCACATCGCGGATAGAATCAAGCCCGGCAAAGATAGAGGTAAGCCTGTCGAACCCGAACGCGATACCGCCATGCGGAGGTGCGCCGTACTCAAAGGCATCCATTAAAAAGCCAAACTGTTTCTGCGCTTCTTCCGGTGAAAAGCCGAGATGCTTAAACATCAGCGATTGCAGGGCTCTGTCGTGGATCCGAATGCTGCCACCGCCGATTTCGGTACCGTTGATCACTAAATCGTATGCATTGGCACGTACGTTTTTAGGGTCCGTATCCAGCATTGCAATGTCCTCCGGTTTTGGTGAGGTGAAGGGATGGTGCATGGCATGGTAACGCCCGGTTTCTTCGTCCCACTCCAGCAGCGGGAAATCGAGCACCCAAAGCGGCGCGAATTTGTTCTTATCGCGTAAGCCTAAACGGCCGCCAATCTCAAGGCGTAATTCGTTCAGTTGCTTGCGAACTTTATCTGTAGAGCCGGCCAGGATCATTATCAAATCGCCTTTTTCTGTTTGGAAAGCAGCGCTCCATTTAGCCAGGTCTTCTTCGTTATAAAATTTATCTACCGATGATTTGATAGTTCCGTCCTCGTTATGGCGGGCATAAATTAGGCCGGTAGCGCCAATTTGCGGGCGTTTCATCCACTCGGTTAGTTCGTCTATCTGCTTGCGGGTGTAACCGGCGCAGCCTTTGGCTTTGATACCTACAACGAGTTCGGCATTATCAAAAATGCTAAAACCTTTGCCTTTTACCACATCGTTCAGTTCCACAAACTCCATCCCGAAACGGGTGTCGGGTTTATCAGAACCATATAAACGCATGGCATCGGCGTACTGCATGCGCGGGAAATCGCCAAGTTCCAGCCCTTTTACGTTGCGGAACAGGTGGCGGGTAAGGCCTTCAAAAATATTCAGGATATCCTCCTGGGTAATGAACGACATCTCACAGTCTATCTGGGTAAACTCCGGCTGGCGATCGGCGCGCAGGTCCTCGTCCCTAAAACATTTAACGATCTGGAAGTAACGGTCGAAACCACTTACCATAAGCAATTGCTTAAACGTTTGTGGCGATTGCGGCAGGGCGTAAAATTCGCCCGGGTTCATGCGGCTTGGCACCACAAAATCGCGCGCGCCTTCCGGGGTAGATTTGATCAGCACCGGTGTTTCCACTTCGATGAAGTCTAATCCGTCCAAATACTTGCGGATCTCCTGCGCCATTTTGTGACGCAGCACCAGGTTTTGGCGGATAGGGTTACGCCGCAGATCCAGGTAACGGTATCTGGCACGCAGCTCTTCGCCGCCGTCTGTTTCGTCCTCAATTAAAAAGGGAGGTATTTTAGAGGCGTTCAAAATTTCCAGTTCGCTAACGGTAATTTCAATTTCGCCGGTAGCAATTTTTGTGTTTTTGTTAGAACGTTCTACCACCTTGCCTTTAACCTTAATTACAAACTCGCGGCCCAGCTGGCGGCCGGCTTCGCGCAGGCCGGCATCGGTATCGGCGTTTAAAACCAGTTGGGTAAGGCCATAGCGGTCGCGTACGTCAATAAAAGTGGTACCGCCCAAATCGCGCGATTTTTGCACCCATCCGCAAAGGGTAACAGTTTCCCCTAAATTGCTGATATTTAATTGCCCGCAGGTATGTGTTCTAAGCATAATTCCTTTTTAAAAAGTTTGCAAAAGTAATATTTTTTGAGATATGAGATGTGAGATATGAGATATGAGAGCAAAGAAAGTTTAGAATAGCGAGCGCAAATACCGGTACGATGCGGATTTTTCTCAAATCTAATGTCTCACATCTCACATCTTATTCCCTATATTTGCGCTATAATTCTCAAGGGGTGCCTTGCTTTGGTGTACTAAAAATAATCTGCAGGTTATTTTACCAAACTGAAAGACGGGCTGAGATCAAACCCATTGGTGTTGTAGTTATGAGTTTTGTGTTTTGAGTAATGAGTTTTATAACTCAAACCCAACACTTACCACTTAAAACTCAACCCATGCACCTGATCCGGGTAATGCCGGCGTAGGGAGAGGTAACAAGTTAAGTGTACTGGCGCATTACCCTGGCGACAGATGGTTTAACTCATTTTTTGTTTAACACATTTGAAAAATTTATTTGCGGCGCTCTTCGCCCTGCTGTTGCCTGCATTGGCATCGGCTCAATTTTCCATCAGCGGAAAAATCACCAATCAGTCCGGCGATGTATTGCCCGGCGCAACCATTAGCCTGGTAAACCCGGCCTTAAACACACAAGCCGATGTGAACGGCAACTACCGCCTGGGGAGTGTCCCGGCAGGCAGTTACACCTTAAAAGCCACCTTTGTAGGCTATCAAACGTTTACCAAAACAATTATTTTAAGCGGCAACCAGTCGGTTAACTTTACCCTTACCAGCGGCGTTTTCAGTGCCGAAGAAGTGGTAATTACCGCCACCCGTGCGGGCCATAATTCGCCAACGGCATTTACCAATTTAAGCAAAAAAGACCTGGAGAAAACCAACTTTGGCCAGGATTTGCCTTATATGCTTAACCAAACCCCATCGGTAGTGATTACTTCAGATGCAGGCGCGGGTATAGGCTATACAGGCATCCGAATCCGCGGCAGCGACGCAAGCAGGGTAAACGTTACCATCAACGGTATCCCTTACAACGATTCGGAAAGCCAGGGCTCCTATTTTGTGGACCTGCCGGATATCACCTCATCCATCAACAACATCCAGGTGCAGCGTGGCGTAGGTACATCAACCAATGGCGCAGGCGCGTTCGGCGGTAGTATCAACATCCAAACCACTACGCGCCGGGATACGGGTTATGCCGATATCAACAACTCGGTAGGTTCTTACGGCTCGGTAAAAAACACCATTAACCTGGGGACGGGTTTATTGGGTGGTAAATTCAGTGTAGACGGTCGTTTATCGCGAATCAAATCTGACGGATATATCGATAGGGCATCTTCACAGCTGAAATCGTTTTTTGTGAGCGGCGCATATTACGGGGCTACCAGCACCCTGCGGGCCAATATCTTCTCGGGTTACGAACGGACATACCAGGCATGGAACGGCATCCCCGATTATATCATCAGCGATGAGAGTATCCCCAACCGACGCCGCTATAACGAGCTGGGCCTGATGCCCGATGGTACTTATTATAAAGACCAGGTGGATGATTATCTACAAAACCACTACCAGTTACTATACGATCAAAAATTATCTGATAAGGTTTCCTTTAGCGGTGCGTTGCATTATACAAAAGGCAAGGGATATTACGAGGAATTTAAAACCGATGCCAAGGTAGCTGATTATGGCTTAACGCCTGTAGTTATTGGAGGCACAACCATTTCCAAAACAGACCTTGCCCGCCGCCGCTGGCTGGATAACGATTTTTATGGCGTTACCTACGCTTTAAAATACCTGCCGCAGGATAATCTCAACTTCACTTTGGGTGGTGCTTACAACCGCTATACCGGCGCACATTTTGGCAACATCATTTACACCAAACAAAGCGCGGGCATTCCGCCAAATTATGAGTACTACCGCGACGACGCCGAAAAGAATGATTTTAACATCTTCGGCCGTGGCGAATGGAAAACAGGCAACACCATCATATTTGCCGATATGCAGTACCGCCGCATTTATTATTCATTCTTAGGTTTCGACAGGAATTTGAACAATGTGCAGCAAAATACTACGCTCAATTTCTTCAATCCTAAGGTGGGCGTTACCTATGAGTTCGATGCACAGAACAATATCTACGCTTCCTTCGCAGTGGGTAACCACGAGCCTAACCGCGACGATTATACCAACAGCACCCCCGCCAGCAGGCCCAAAGCAGAAAACCTGAAAGATTTTGAAGCAGGTTACCGCACCAGCACCGGCGCGTTTAAAGGCGGCATCAACCTGTTTTATATGCTGTATAAAAATCAGCTGATACTAACCGGCTCGTTAAATGATGTTGGCGCGCAAATCCGTAATAACGTAAAAGATAGCTATCGCGCGGGTATTGAGCTGGACGGCCGCGTAAAAATTACCAAAGCGCTCAGCTGGGCTGCAACGGCAACCATCAGCACCAATAAGATAAAAAATTACGGCCAGTTTTTAAATAACTACGATGACGACACCCAGGCATTTATCCTGCTAAAGAAAACCGACATCGCTTATTCGCCGTCATTTATCGCTTCCAGCGAGATCAGCTTGTCGCCTTTTAAGGGCGGCGAAATTGCGTTCGTCAGCAAGTACATAAGCAGGCAATTCCTGGATAATACATCTAACACCAATCCAGCAGGCTTCGCTTCATCCGGCGTTAATGTTTTTGTAACCGACAGGCTGCTGAAGAGTTATTTTGTGAGCGATGTAAGGCTGCGGTATAACTTCAGTATAAGATC
The DNA here is from genome assembly GCF_004054195.1 of Mucilaginibacter gilvus. GTDB lineage: Bacteria > Bacteroidota > Bacteroidia > Sphingobacteriales > Sphingobacteriaceae > Mucilaginibacter > Mucilaginibacter gilvus. The sequence continues at coordinate 250,012 of NZ_SBIW01000004.1, forward strand.
GGTTAAAAACATTGGGCTGGGCTTGCTGGTGAACAATATCTTCAGCAAAAAATACGAGGCCAACGGCGCGACATATCCAGATATTGAAGGTGGGCAAGTGATGAACTATAACTACTATTTCCCGCAGGCCACGCGCAACTTCCTGGCATCGGTTAGCTTAAGTTTTTAGGCGGATGCAAAGCTGGATAGCCCTTTTTATAGAACAACTAAAGGCTACAACCTGGCTGGAATGGCTCGCCGTAATATTAGGCGTTGCCGAAGTACTGCTGGCGCGTGCCAATAAAGTGTGGCTATACCCAACCGGTATAGCCGCCACTTTAATTTCGCTTTACCTGCTGCTGCAGGTGGCCTTATATGCCGAGTTATTGCTGAACGGTTACTACGTAGTGATGAGCGTTTACGGCTGGCATCACTGGATAAAAAAGCGCGGGCAGCCCGCCGTACAGGTGGCTTACGCCAACAAGCGCGAGTGGATAATTACCCTGCTCATAGTCTTTGCCGGCTGGGGCCTGTTGTATTTGATGCTGGTGAACTTCACACAATCTACCGTGCCCGTTTGGGATGCCTGGGTATCTTCTACCGCCTGGGCGGGGATGTGGCTGCTGGCCCGGCGTAAAATAGAGAACTGGGTGCTGCTAAACATCAGTAACCTGTTTGCCATCCCCTTACTTTATCATAAAAACCTGGTGATGTTTGCCGTGCTTACGCTGATATTGTTTGTGGTGGCCATTTTTGGTTATTACGATTGGCGCAAGATCATTATTAAAGAACATTTAATCAGTGTTGCAAGCTGATATGGCTTATACAGATCACCCTTCCGCCCGCCTGTTGCCGGGTTGGGTAGAAACTATTCGCGGCCACGCCGCGGAGGCAGAGAAACTGGGCAAGCTGCATCCCGAACAATTAAAATTGATCTATCAGCAGCAATGGTTCAATCTGCTTGCGCCTGCTGTTTATGGCGGATTGCAAACGCCATTGCCGCAACTCATCGCGACAGAAGAAGCCCTTAGCTGGGCCGATGGCAGCCTGGGCTGGGTAGTAACTTTGTGCTGCGGCGCAGGCTGGTTCGGCGGTTTTTTACAACCCGGCGTTGCCAAACAGGTTTATGCCGATACCGAAGCGTGCATTGCCGGAAGTGGCGCCGCTACTGGTACCGCTGCCATTACAGGCGATGGCTATATTGTCAATGGAAGTTGGAAGTATGCCAGCGGCGTGCATCACGCTACCTATATCACCGTAAACTGCCTGATTACCAATGGCGAGGAACCGGAATTGGATGATGATGGCGCACAGTTGATACTACCCTTTATACTCAACCGGGCCGATGTAACCCTCCTGCCAGGCTGGAAATATATGGGCATGGTAGCCACAGGCAGCGATGCCTATGAGGTGAATAACCTTTATGTGGATAAAAGCAGGTGTTTTAAAATTGAAGCCGCCGCGGCGGCGATTCCCTCGCTGTTATACACCTACCCGTTTTTGCAGCTGGCAGAGGCCACGCTCGCGGCCAACCTATCGGGCATGGCGGTTCATTTTATAGACCTTTGCGTGCCGGCGTTCGCGTATAAGGCTACCAACATCCGCCGGGTAAATGAGGCCAATGTGGCGCTTATGGAGAGCGAGCTTACTACCGCCACTACACAGCTTAACCAAACGCGGCAGGATTTTTTTGCCGCTGTGGATGCATCCTGGCAGCAGCCTACAGATATCGGTTTATTAAAAGAGGTAAGCCACACCAGCCGGATATTGGCAAGAACAGCGCGCGAATGTGTAGACAAGCTTTATCCCTACTGCGGCTTGCTTGCTGCATTGCCCGTTACGGAAATTAACCGCGTATGGCGCGATCTGCATACTGCCTGCCAACATGCGCTGCTTACTTTTGCAGAATAATGCTTCGCTGCTTAACCATTACGTAACGCAAATATCACACTGATAATTCATATCATTGTTCATATTTGCGTTATTTAATTCTGCTATTGTATGAAATTCAGATCCCTGTTCTTCGCGGTACTTCTTATCGCAACCGGCGTATCGGCCCAAAATAAAAAAGTAACAGCAGCCTCATCAGCCCTACCCCGCCCAAAGTTGGTGGTAGGCATCGTAGTTGACCAAATGCGCTGGGATTACCTCTACCGTTATTACGACCGTTACCAGGCCGGCGGCTTCAAAAGAATGCTGAGTGAGGGCTTTACCTGCGAAAATACCTTGATCCCCTATATCCCAACGGTAACCGCCATAGGCCATTCCACTGTGTACACCGGTTCGGTGCCGGCTATCCACGGCATGGCAGGCAACGATTTTATTATACAGGCAACCGGTAAATCCATGTATTGCACAGCCGATTCTACCGTAAATACCGTAGGCAGTACTTCTGCTGCAGGCAAAATGTCGCCACGTAACTTGCTGGCCACAACTATTACCGATGAATTGAAACTGGCCACAAACTTCCGCTCGAAAGTGATCGGTATCGCTTTGAAAGACCGCGGCGGAATCCTCCCGGCAGGGCATGTGGCTAACGCCGCGTATTGGTTTGATGATGCCACCGGCAGCTGGATCAGCAGCACCTTCTATATGAACGATCTGCCTGCCTGGGTAAAAACCTTCAACAGCCAAAAAAACGCCGAAAAATATCTGAATCAGGATTGGAACACGCTGTACCCTATTAATACTTACGTGCAAAGCGCGCCGGATAACAGTCCCAAATACGAGGGTAAGTTCGGCGGAACCGATGCGCCTACCTTCCCTATTAAAACTTCGATATTGTATAAAGGCAACGCGGGGATGATCCGTAGCACGCCTTATGGAAACACCTTAACACTTGATCTAGCCAAAGCCGCCGTTGATAACGAGCAGCTGGGCAAAAACGTAGTGACCGATTTTTTAGCGGTGAGCCTGTCGTCAACAGATTATGTGGGCCACCAGTTTGGGCCGAACTCGGTAGAGGTAGAAGATACCTACCTGCGTTTGGATAATGACCTGAGCGCGTTTTTTATTTACCTTGACGCTAAAGTTGGTAAAGGTAACTACAGCGTATTTTTAACTGCCGACCATGGCGCGGCCCACAACCCGCAGTTTTTAATAGACCATAATATCCCCGCAGGGTATTGGGACGAAAGTGCCGCGCGTACGCAGCTGAATAAATTATTAGAAGATAAATACAAGCAAAAAAACCTGGTTTTGGGGCTGAACAACTACCAGGTAAACTTTAACAACGTTCTTATCAACAAAGAATCCATTAGTGAAGAAGCGTTAAAGGCTGATTGTATAGTCGCTTTGCAAAAACAGTCTGGAGTTGCTTACGCGGTTGATTTGCAAAGGGCGCAAACGGCCAATATCCCCGAAGACCTGCGCACACGGATCATTAACGGCTACAATGTAGAACGCAGCGGCGTTATCCAGATCATCCTGAAACCGGGTTGGTACGGTGGGCATGGGGGCACCGGTACTACCCACGGCACCTGGAACCCTTACGACGCGCATATCCCGCTGGTATTTATGGGCTGGGGTATTAAACACGGCAGCCTGGTACGCGAAACGTACATGACTGATATTGCCGCTACACTTGCTGCCTTATTACATATACAAGCCCCAAGCGGCAACATAGGCGCACCAATTGGCGAGGTGCTTAAATGGTTTAAAGATTAGAGTATCAGAATTAAGGAATTCCGGAAGATGAAAGTTTGCACGCGTTGATCTTTCGGACTTCCGTTTTTTAGGCCATATAAAATGAGAAAATACATCTCCAAATTCCATTATCTTACGCAGGATCTGCCGCAACGGAGTCATATAGAACAGGCGCAAATTGCCTGCGAAGCGGGTGCCAATTGGGTGCAATACCGCTGCATGACCAAAACCGACGAGGAAATGATAGCCGAGATTCACCAGATAGCTTCTATCTGTGATGACTGGGGCGCTACGCTCATCCTCGCCAACCACTATCACCTGCTTGATAAAGTGGATGCACAAGGCGTACACATAGAGGACCTTAGTGCCGATTTTGCCGCTATCCGCGAAGTAATAACTGATGAGAAAACGTTAGGTGCATCGGCCACGAATATAGAAGCGTTGCTGCGCGTACAAAATTCAAGAGTGGTAGATTATTGTGGTTATGGCCCCTTTGCACACACGGATACCAAGCCTAACAATAAACCGCTGCTGGGTTATAGAGGCTATCGCGAGTTAGAAAAACAACCGATAGCTATACCTGTAATAGCCGTTGGCGGCGTACAACTAAAAGATGTAGAACCCCTGTTAGCAACCGGTATTTACGGCATCGCGGCTTCGGCTGCTGTTAATTTATCGTTGGATCCGGGCGGTATGGTGAAAGAGTTTTACAGGAAGATATATTAAATTACCGGTTTGTAATCCAGAGCGATAGCGAAGGGTGACAAAGTTAAAACATGGGATGTGCATTGGCCGATTTTTCGGGTACATCCTGTATCACATCCCAGTGCTCGGCTATCTTGCCGTTCTCTATCCTGAAGATATCAATAACAGAACTTACCTTATCGCCCATTTTGCTTTTGAGGTGTATATACACAAAATTGCCGTCTGCGGCCAGGTGCTGTATATCTATTTTGGTTTTCGGCGCACCTTTAAACCACAGGGTTGCACCCTGCCTTAAAGCCTCCCTGCCATCGGGCAGCGCAGGGTTATGCTGAATATAATTTTCCGCCAAATACTTATCCAGCGCGCCAATATTTTTATCGCCAAAAAACTCCTGGTAAAACTCTGCCACCATCTTTTTATTAAGGGATAATTGCGTTGCCGCTTTGCTTAACGAATCGGCAGTAGCCTTTTCTGTTTCAGCACCTTTATTATTGCAGGATATGATGACAACTGAAGCTAATATAAACAGGGCAGGGATGAGTTTTTTCATGGTTAAATATACTAAACAAATAACGAAAATTGATTCTTTGGTGATTGCACAGCAGAGAAGGAGGGTGGGCCGAATCTACTTCCCCAATGCTACTTCCTGTACGCCACATAAATGTGTTCATCCAGTACCTCGCCCCGTTTAAAAACCACGTTTTTTAATATCCCCTGTTTAACATAGCCCGCTTTTTCCAGCACGCGCATGGATGCCGGGTTGCTGCCAAAAACACCTGCCTGTAAGCAAATGATATCAAAAGTAGCAAAGGCGTATTGGGTAATCAGTTGCGCGGCTTCACTCATAATTCCACGCCCCCAGTATTCCTCGCCAAGCCAATAGCCGAAAAGCGGTGCCTTGGTAAACACATCATCCCGTAATGTGATGCCAATAGTGCCGGCGAACGTGCCATCTACATCTATTACAAAAGTTGTCGGCGGGTTTTGGTTGATATTGAGGCCAATGAAAAATTCGGCATCTGCCAAACTGTAGGGAGATGGAAAGCGGTCGTACAGGTTAGCGCCAATTTTGGGGTTATCTGCAAGGCGCTGTAACTCGGTAGCATCGCTTTCGCGCCAGTTTCGTAAAGTAAATCCTGTTCCTTTTATTTCCATTTGTAACAATCCAACCGTTAAAAATAGTAATATTACTTAAACTGCTAAATTGCGGCGGCTAAGCTATATTCCATGAAGAAACTCTTTACATCCCTACTGTTGTTTATATTTGCAGGCGCGTCGGCACAAAAGCTGGAGACCCTCAGCATCGAAAAAATCATGCGCGACCCTAAATGGATGGGTGTATCACCCTCCAACATCCGCTGGAGCGACGATAGCAAAAAGATCTATTTTAATTGGAACCCCAAAAGCGAGGAGCGCGACGGGCTTTTTTCCATCACCCCAACCAACCTGAAACCGAGGGAAGTTGCCACAGAAGAGCAACGCGAAATAGCACCCGAAAACGGCAGCTGGAATAAAAAACGCTCGCTAAAAGCCTTTGAACGCAATGGCGATATCTACCTGTCGGACGTTAAAACCGGTACCATCACCCAACTTACCAGCACCACAGAGCGAGAAGCCATTCCCACTTTTACGGCTGATGAAAGCGCAGTGCTATTCTCTAAAGAAAATAACCTGTATAAACTCAGCCTTGCCAAAGGGCAGTTAGTGCAGCTAACCAATTTTGTAAAAACAGCAAGCGGCACAACCAAAAAGAATACCGACAATCAGCAGGAAAAATACCTGAAAAAGCAGCAACTCGAATTGTTCGACATTATTAAAGTGGAGGATAAAGACCGCAAGCTGGATAGCATTGAACGGAAAGAGATGCAGCCCGCGAAACTAAAAGAGATTGTTTACGGCGATAAGCGCGTAAACAGCGTACAGCTAAGCCCGGATGGCAGGTACATTACTTACCGCCTGATACAGCCCGCCGAGGGTGCTAAGAACGGTATTGTACCCAATTATGTGACCGGATCTGGCTTTACGGAGGACATTCCGAACCGTACCAAGGTGGGCGCGCCGCAATCGTCCTCGGTTAGTTATGTGTTTGATCTAAAACGCGACTCGGTTTACGCCATCTCTACCAAAGAGATTCCCGGCATAAAAGACTTGCCCGACTATTTAAAAGATTACCCCAAACTACTCGAAGACCGCAGAAAAGCCAATGCCGACCGCAAGGTGGATATCGGCGTACCGGTTTGGAGCGAGAACAGCAAATACGCGGTGGTGGTAGTAGAATCGCAGGATAATAAGGACCGCTGGATCATGAAACTGGATGCCGCCTCAGGCAAATTAACCCTGTTGGATCGCCAGCGCGACGAAGCGTGGATAGGCGGCCCGGGTACCGGCGGTTTCTTTGCCAATGGCAGCCTTGGCTTTACCGATAATACCCATTTTTATTACCAAAGCGAAGCCAGCGGCTATTCGCATCTTTACCTGTTGGATATGGTAAACGGTGAGAAGAAACAGCTCACCAGCGGCAAATGGGAAGTACAAACCTTAAAGCTCTCCAACGATAAAAAAACGTTCTATTTTACAGCCAATATCGAGCACCCGGGCCTCACTCATTTTTATAAGATCCCGGTAACCGGCGGCGCTCCTGTAAAGCTAACGAGCATGAAGGGTGGTAACGAGATAGACCTTTCGCCGGATGAAAAATGGCTGGCTATCCGTTACTCTTATTCCAACAAACCATGGGAACTTTATGTGCAGCCCAATAAACCGGGCGCGAAAGCCGTACAGGTTACCAACTCTACCACGGCAGAATTTAACTCCTACGCGTGGAAAGAACCGGAGGTCATTAGCTTTAAAAACCGCTATGGCAGCGATATTTATGCCCGCGTTTATCAGCCCAAAACTGCCGACCCAGCCAAGCCGGCCGTAGTATTTGTACACGGCGCAGGCTACCTGCAAAACGTGCATTACTGGTGGAGCAGTTATTTCCGCGAGTATATGTTCAACAACATGCTGGCCGATAATGGCTACACGGTAATCGATATCGATTACACCGCCAGCTCGGGCTACGGCCGCGATATGCGTACCGGAATCTATCGCCACATGGGCGGCAAAGATTTGACCGACCAGGTAGATGGCGTGAAATATTTGATTGATAAATATGGCATCAACCCTAAACACGTGGGTTTGTATGGCGGTTCGTACGGTGGTTTTATTACCCTGATGGGTTTGTTTACCCAGCCGGATGTATTTGCATCCGGCGGAGCCATCCGCTCGGTTACCGATTGGGCGCATTATAACCATGGCTACACCTCCAATATTTTAAACGAGCCTTTTGAGGATGATATCGCTTACCGCCAAAGTTCGCCCATTTACTTTGCCAACGGGCTTAAAGGCAAACTACTGATGCTGCATGGCATGGTAGACCAAAACGTAAACTACCAGGACATTATCCGCCTCACGCAGAAACTGATAGAGTTACACAAAGAGAACTGGGAGCTGGCATCGTACCCCGTAGAAGACCACGGCTTTGTGCAACCCAGCAGCTGGACGGACGAGTATAAACGGATTTATAAATTGTTTGAGGAGACACTGAAGGGGAAATAGGCAATGTATAATCATAGCGATGGGTTTCAATACATCGCTCTAATTATACACCCACATCAACACCTTTTTCTTCTTTTTTTTCAGTAAAGCATCAACCACCTTCATGGTGTTGTTGAATATGGTGGGGCAACCCCAGCCCTCGGGCGTGCCTTTGGGTAAACTTCGGTTTAAGGATGTTAATTGCTGTACAGGTTTTAGGCTAATTTCTGTTTAATTTGCACAACGTCAAATCACAAGCTTCACCAAATGAAAAATAAATTGATGCTATTGCTAATATTGCTCAGCCTTGGTTGTTCATCCCCAGAACAACCCAATACCATCACCATTTCCTTAACCAATAATAAAATGTCGCTGCGGTTTAGCGGGCTCGACCGGGGGGTGATTGGTGAGGTTAGTAGGGATACTATTGGCAAAGGCTGGCAGGGGCTGGTGCCCGTTTACCGGATGCCTGCCGATACCGATATGAAAAACTATCAACCGGAGCAGCCCGGTAAATACCAGAGTGTGGATAGCGCTGTTGTTTTTACACCCGATACACCATTTACCGCCGGCCAAACTTATTTTGTGCGCTGGTACCGTTTTGAGAGCGGCAAAAAGGCTTCCAACTACCTGCGCGGCGGCAAGCGACTTGGGCAAACACAATTTACCGATTTGATTTTTAAGCAATAAGCATTTGAAATAAAAAATATTTCGTACATTTGTATCCGAATTAAAAAAGAGGGGGCTTTAGTCCCCTCTTTTATTTTATCGATCAAATTATCATTCAGATAAACCGACCCGATAATGAATATTGAAAAAAGAGTAACAGAACTGGTTGAAGAGAAAATTGCCGATATACCAAACTTGTTTTTGGTGGATGTTAAAATGCATTCGAACGGTAAATTAATTGTGTTGGTAGATGGGGATAATGGCATTGGTATAGCCGACTGCGCCGCTATAAGCAGGTATGTAGGTTTCCACCTGGAAGAGGAGAACGTGATAGAAGAAGCCTACAATTTAGAGGTTTCGTCGCCGGGGATTGATACGCCGCTTACCTTGCCAAGGCAGTATGCTAAAAACATTGGCCGTGCGCTGGAAATAAAAATGGCAGACGGCGCCAAGCGCGAGGGAAAATTGCTGAGCGTTGGCGAGGGTGCCATTACCATAGAAGAAACAATAAAAGAAAAAGGGAAAAAGGCTGAAACTGTTGAAAGCACTATCCCTACAGATAAAATAACAGAGACAAAAGTTTTAATATCATTCAAGTAAGAAAATGAGCAATATTAATTTAATTGATTCTTTTCAGGAATTTAAAGATTTCAAGAACATCGATCGCCCAACCATGATGAGCGTACTGGAAGACGTTTTCAGAAGCATGATCAGGAAAAAATACGGTACCGATGAGAACTGCGACGTTATCGTAAATACTGATAATGGTGACTTAGAGATCTGGCGCACACGTGTGGTTGTGGAAGATGGTTTTAGCGAAGATGACGACCTGGAGGTTGAACTGATAGAAGCTAAAGCATTTGATGCCGACCTGGAAATTGGTGATGAGCAAATTGAGCAGATCACTTTGGAAAGCTTTGGCCGCCGTGCTATTTTAGCCGCACGCCAAACTTTGGTATCAAAAATTCTGGAACTGGAGAAAGACGAGATCTTCAAAAAATATAAAGACCGCGTTGGCGAAATTGTTACCGGCGAGGTTTACCAGGTTTGGAAAAAAGAAACTTTGGTATTGGATGATGAAGGCAACGAGCTTTTGTTGCCAAAAACGGAGCAGATCCCGGCAGATTACTTTAAAAAAGGCGATAGCGTAAGAGCTATCATCAGCAAGGTAGATATGCTTAACAGCAACCCTAAGATCATCATCTCCCGTACAGCGCCTGAGTTTTTACAGCGTTTGTTCGAGATGGAAGTACCGGAAATTTTTGACGGTTTGATCACTATCAAAAAGATCGTTCGCGAGCCGGGCGAAAGGGCTAAAGTTGCTGTAGAAAGTTACGATGACCGTATCGATCCGGTTGGTGCCTGCGTAGGTATGAAAGGATCACGTATCCATGGTATCGTTCGCGAGCTGAAGAATGAGAACATCGATGTTATTAACTATACCAATAACATCCAATTATACATACAACGTGCATTGTCGCCGGCCAAGATCACCTCTATTAAGTTAGATGATGAGAAAAAAACAGCGGCGGTTTACTTAAAGCCCGATCAGGTATCGTTAGCGATAGGCCGTGGTGGTCATAACATTAAACTGGCCGGTAAATTAACCGGTTACGAAATTGATGTTTACCGCGAGGCAGACGAGCACGATGAGGATGTGGATATCGAAGAATTCTCAGATGAAATTGATAGCTGGATACTGGACGAATTTAAGCGTATTGGCTTAGATACGGCAAAATCAGTATTGGCGCTTTCTGTTGGCGAATTGGTAAAACGTACCGATTTGGAGGAAGAAACCGTGAAAGAAGTTTTATCAATTCTGCAGGCTGAGTTTGAATAAACAGAATAAGCAAAATTAAAATCGTATTTTTGCGATAATTAGAGCAGAGAAATAATAATAAATGTCAGAAGACAAATCTATAAAATTAATAAAAGCAGTAAAAGAACTGAACATCGGTATGGGTACCCTTGTCGATTTCTTAGCTACTAAAGGTTACAAGGTGGAGAAGCACCCAATGGCCAAGCTGGATAACGATATGTATACTACCTTGTTAAAGGAGTTTGCTGTTGATAAAATTATTAAGGAAGAGGCCAAGCAGATAAGTATTGGTAAGATCAGGAAAGAAGAGCCGGGACAGGCTCCTGAAAAACCTGTGGAAACCCGTCGTTCGAGAGATTTCGAGAACGAAGAGATCCTTATCAAAAACACTGGCCATTTTTCTTCAGCACCGGCTGAAAAGCCTAAACCTGCTGAACCGGCACAGCCGAAGGTGGAAGACCGCAGTAATACAGGCTTGCCTGGTGTTACCGTTGTGGGTAAAATAGACTTAAACAACCTGGGTGCAAAACCGGCGGAAGCGCCAAAAGCACCAGAACCTGTTAAAGAGGCTGTTGTTGCCCCTGTTGCAGAAGCGCCAAAGGTAGAAGCGCCAAAAGCGCCCGAGCCGGTTAAAGAAGTAGCAGCCCCTGTGGCCGAAGCGCCAAAAGCGCCCGAACCAGTTAAAGAGGTTGTTGCCCCGGTTGCAGAAGCACCAAAGGTAGAAACGCCAAAAGCACCAGAGCCTGTTAAAGAGGTTGTTGTTGCCCCGGTTGCAGATACTCCTGTACCAGCAGCGCCAGCGCCTGTTTTAGCAGAAGCACCGCCTGCGCCGATAGTAGCAGAGGAAGGCGACGACGTTATCCGTGCGAGCGCGGAACGCCTTAGCGGACCCAAAATTATTGGTAAGATTCAACTGCCGGTTAGCAATACGCCTAAGCGTGGCGGCCCGGTTGCCTCATCATCAAATGCTGCAGGCAACGCAGCAGACCACAAACGTAAACGTAAACGTAAAGACGCACAAGGTGGCGGCCAGGGTGGCAATAGCGCGGGGCAGCAGGCACCGCCAAGCGGCCCTATAAACCCTAACCGTCCCGATTTCAGGAACAGGCCAAGTGGTCCTCCGGGAGGCGGCGCAGGTAACAGGCCCGATTTTAGAGGCGGAGGCAGAAATGCACCACCAAGCTCAGGCCCTAAGGAAGAACCAACAGAAAAAGATATACAAGACCAGATCAAAGCAACGCTTGCACGTTTAAGCGGCGCGGGTAAATCGGGTAAGTTTGCACAGCGTGCTAAATTTCGCCGTCAAAAGCGTGATGATGTGGCTGCAACCGCCGAAGAACTGGCAATGGAGCAGGATGCGCAATCCAAAGTAATAAAGGTTACCGAGTTTGTTACGGCAAACGAGTTGGCTTTGATGATGGACGTTTCGGTTACTCAAATTATCTCAACCTGTATGAGTTTGGGTATGTTCGTATCCATCAACCAGCGTTTGGATGCCGAAACTTTAAGCATTGTTGCTGATGAGTTTGGTTTCCAGGTAGAGTTTGTAAAACCACAGGATGAAGAGGCGAATTTAGATACGCCCGATAATCCGGATCAGTTGATACCGCGTGCACCAATTGTGACCATCATGGGGCACGTTGACCACGGTAAAACATCATTGCTCGATTTTATCCGCAAAACCAACGTAATTGGCGGTGAGGCAGGGGGTATAACCCAGCACATCGGCGCTTACGAAGTAACCTTGCCGGATGATAAAAAGATTACCTTCCTGGATACACCGGGCCACGAAGCGTTTACCGCCATGCGTGCCAGGGGTGCACAGGTAACAGATATTGTTATTATTGTAATTGCTGCTGACGATAGTGTGATGCCGCAAACCCGCGAGGCCATCAACCATGCACAGGCTGCAGGTGCACCAATCATCTTCGCATTCAACAAAATTGACAGGCCGGGCGCTAACTCTGATAAAGTGCGTGAGCAGTTATCTGCCATGAACATATTGGTAGAAGAATGGGGTGGTAAATACCAAACCCAGGAGATCTCTGCCAAAACAGGCTTAAATATTGAGTTACTGTTAGAGAAAGTATTGCTTGAAGCAGAACTGCTCGAGCTTACCGCTAACCCTAACAAACGTGCCGTTGGTACGGTAATAGAATCGGCACTGGATAAAGGCCGTGGTATTGTTACTACGGTATTGGTACAGGCAGGCCGCCTAAAAGTGGGCGACCCGATATTAGCAGGTTGCTACAGCGGCCGTGTTAAGGCATTAACCAATGAGCGTGGCCAACGCGTAGATTCGGCAGGCCCGTCTACACCGGTACAGGTGTTGGGTATGCAAGGCGCGCCAACAGCGGGTGATAAATTCAACGCGCTGGAAAGCGAAGTAGAAGCACGTGAAATTGCCAACAAACGTTTACAATTACAACGCGAGCAGGGCTTACGTACGCAAAAACACATCACGCTTGATGAAATTGGCCGCCGTTTGGCAGTTGGTAACTTTAAGGAACTTAACATTATTGTTAAGGGTGACGTGGATGGTTCTATCGAGGCGCTGTCAGATTCGTTACTGAAACTTTCTACCGAACAGATACAAGTTAACATCATATCTAAAGCGGTTGGTCAGATCTCAGAAAGTGATGTATTGCTGGCATCTGCATCAGATGCGATCATCATCGGTTTCCAGGTACGTCCTTCGGGGGGTGCACGTAAACTGGCTGAAGCAGAGCAGATCGATATCAGGTTATACTCAATCATCTACGATGCGATCAACGAGATCAAAGCAGCGATGGAAGGTATGCTGGCACCAACATTCGAAGAGAAAATTGTTGCTAATGTAGAGATTCGCGACGTGTTCAAGATCAGCAAGGTGGGTACTATTGCAGGTTGTATGGTACTGGATGGTAAAATTTCCCGTAACAGCAAGATCCGTATCGTTCGCGATGGTGTGGTGATCCATACCGGTGAACTGGCTTCATTGAAACGTTTCAAAGATGACGTGAAAGAAGTTGCAACCAATTACGAGTGTGGTTTAAACATTGCCAACTACAACAACATTGAAGTAGGCGACATAGTAGAAGCATACGAAAACGTAGAAGTAAAACGTAAATTAGCCTAAGGGTTTTTATTGAATATTTACAAAGGGACGGCGAAAGCTGTCCCTTTTTTGTTGATGCGAATTTCCAAAAATCGCCATGTCGAACCGCTGTGTAGTGGGCGAGGCGAAAAGGCGAGAGTGAGAAATTTTATATGCCATACTTCGCGAGCGTTGAATAAGTTTTTTCCTTCGGTCAAAAGATAATCCTCTTCACCCGCTCGCTGCTCGCTCGAAACGACAACGTTTGCAAAATCTAGGGATTAAAACAACCCCACCAATCGCTCCAGCGCCATCCCGCGCGAACCTTTTATAAGTACAGTGGCATTGCTTATCGGGTTGGCTTTTAAGCCAGCCATGGCATCTTCGGCAGTTAAATAGAATGTGGGCTTTTCGTCCATGGTCCATGGTCCATTGTCCATGGACGAATTCGCTGCCGCGAAATCCTTCCCTATAAAGATCCGTTCCTGCACATCGGCTGCCATTGCTTTTTGCAAAACCAGGAGGTGTTCCGTAGCAGATTCTGGCCCCATCTCAAACATATCTCCCAAGATCATCACCTTGTGGCTGCCCTGCATTTTGTCCATGTTATCAATAGCTACGAACATGCTGCTGGGGTTGGCGTTATAAAAATCGCAAATGAGCGTATTGGTTACGGTGCGTTGTATCTGCGAGCGATTGTTTGTGGGCTCGTAACCGGCAATACCGTCACTTATTTCCTCGGGTGTTAGCCCGAATGTAGAGCCTATGCAAATCGCCACCAATATATTATCCAGATTGTAGGAACCCGTTAAATGGGTTGATACTGTATAACTGCCGCCCTCTAAATTGTCCGTCCATTCCAGTACCAGCAATGGCGAGCTATCCAGCAGTTTGCCGCTGATGATGTTATTAGGGTCGTCGTTTTTACCGTAATAAATTACGTTAGTTAGCCCCCGCTCTTTTTTCATGGCGCTCAATAGGGTGTCATCGCTATTAATGAAAGCAACCGCGTTGTTTTCGGCCCGGCCCAAATAATCATACATCTCTCCTTTGCCTTTACGTACACCTTCCACACCGCCAAATCCTTCCAAATGCGCTTTGCCAACGTTAGTGATGAGCCCATGCGTAGGTTGGGCAATGTTACAAAGCAGCTCGATTTCTTTTTGGTGATTCGCGCCCATTTCAATTACGGCCATTTCATGCGAGGCGTTAATTTTCAGGAGCGTAAGCGGTACACCTATGTGGTTATTCAGGTTTCCCTCGGTAGCGAGGGTGTTAAAACGTTGTGATAAAATCGCGTTGATGAGTTCCTTGGTGGTGGTTTTGCCGTTGGTGCCTGTAAGCCCTATAACAGGGATGTCCAGCTGCCTTCGGTGATGAGCGGCAAGGTTTTGCAGGGCAGTTAAACCATCGGCAACCAAAATATATTTCTCGCCCATCGCATATTCCGGGTTATCAATAATGGCGTAGGCTGCGCCGGCTTCTATTGCTTTTTCGGCAAAGGTGTTGGCATTGAATTTATCGCCTTTAAGGGCAAAGAAAAGGCTGCCTGGAGCAATTTTCCGGGTATCGGTACTAATAGTCGGGTGCTGCAAGTAAAGCTGGTAGATGTCTTCTATAGTGGCCATGGTATGCAATATTAATCCCGGGTGTGCGGGTGGTCAATATTAATAATTCTTAGGTACGGGAGCAAATTTACAACTATTGTTATGGCGGTTAGGTACTGCGGTTCATCCAGGCAATTACCGCCCTTATTTCGCCGTAAGTATAATTATCTCCTAAAATTTCCTTTAATGGTGCCAGTCGTTCGTTGCCATATTTTTCAACAGCATCTTTTATGGCCGGTATTTTTTCTTCAGTAACAAACGTAAGCACATCAAGTTCTCCTGTTTGTACAAAAGTACTTAAGTGCCCTTCTATAGTTGTTGGTGATAAGCCGCGCTCGCGTGCAATTTCGGCAACTGTTTGCCCCTGCTTAAAGAGTACGAGGCTCACTTTAGCCGTATCCGGCACTTTTTCTTTTTTGGGCTTACGCTCCCGTTTGGCCGATTTTAGATCGATGCGCGAGTTCAGCCCCTTAAGTGCACTATATTCGGTAACCAAGGTTAAAAACTCCCGCCCATACCTCGCCAGTTTGATGTCTCCAAAACCGGAGATCAGGCGCAGCTCATCCAGCTTTTGCGGCAGGTAGGTGGCAATTTCTAACAACGTGGCATCCGACAGGATAATATACGCCGGCAGGTTTTCCATCACAGCAATTTCCTGGCGTTTTTTGCGCAGGCCGTTGAGCAGTTCCGCTTCGAAATTTAAAGACGCGGTCTCTTTTTCATCGGTAGTTTGAGAGGAAATGAGTTCTACTTTTTCCAATCCCTTTAACACTAATTCGCTTTTTGGCGTGAGCCGGAGCGAGGCGTAGGCGTCGTCGGTAACGCGGAGGTAGCCCATGGCTATCAGTTCGCGCAGGTACCGCTGCCAGTCGGCTTTGCTGATATCCGCACCGGCGCCGTACGTTTTTAACAGTTTATGGTCGCCCCAGATCTTTTCGCTGCGCGATCCGCGAAGGAAATCAACGATATAGGTTACCCCAAAACGTTCTTTCACCCGTGCTACCGCGGACAGGGCTTTTTGCGCGATGAGTGTACCATCGAATTTCACAAACTCGCTGAGGCAAAAATCGCAGGAGCCGCAATTATCCGGGAAGGCCTCGTCAAAGTATTGCATTAAATACTGGCGTCGGCAGGCGTGCAGCTGGCAATAATTCACCATATCGTCCAGCTTTTTCAGCATAATGGCGCTTTGCTCGGGGTTGTTCTCCACCTGTGCGAAGCCCTTCAATTTCATAGCATCGCCGGGCGAGTATAGCAGCAACGCATCAGATGGCAACCCGTCTCTGCCCGCGCGGCCGGTTTCCTGGTAATAGCCTTCTATGTTTTTGGGCAGGTCCACATGCACCACGTAGCGTACGTTAGATTTATTGATGCCCATCCCGAAGGCGATGGTAGCCACCATTACCTTCACATCATCCCGCAGAAAAGCTTCCTGGTTTTTGGCTTTGATGTCGTTTGTTAAGCCTGCATGGTACGCCTCGGCAGAGAAACCCTCGTCCTTTAAATTAGCAGCAAGTGCCTCGGTTGACTTACGCGAGAGGCAATAAATAATCCCAGATTCATCTTTTCGTTCCTCCAAAAAATTGATGAGCTGATTAAAGCTGTTCTTTTTTGGATTAACGCGGTAGGTAATATTCTCCCGGTTAAAAGAGGAGATAAACACCGCGGGCTTTTGCAGGTTCAGTTTATCCAGGATATCTTTTTGGGTAAGCTTATCGGCTGTTGCTGTTAGCGCGATAACCGGCACACCCGGAAACTCGTTCTTTAAGCCGGCCAGCATCAGGTATTCGGGGCGGAAATCGTGACCCCATTGCGAGATACAGTGCGCCTCATCAATGGCTATTTGTACCACGTTAAGTGTTTTCAGGAATACCATCAAACGGGTATCCTTGCCGAAAAGGCGCTCTGGAGCTACATATAATAGCCTAAGCTGATTGTTTTTTAGTTGGACAGCGATATCCTTCTGCTCTTCCGGGTCCTGGCTGGAGTTTAAAAACGCCGCCGGGATGCCGCTCAGGTTCAGGCTGTCAACCTGGTCTTTCATTAAGGCGATCAGCGGAGATATCACAACCGTTAATCCATTTAGTAACACGGCCGGCAACTGGTAGCAAAGCGATTTACCGCCACCGGTGGGCATCAGCACCATTACGTCCTGCTTGTTTAAAACATGCTGTATAATAGCTTCCTGCGAATGCCTGAAATTGCTGTAGCCAAAATATTGTTGAAGCGCTTGTAATGGGGTCATAGATAGTGCAAATGTGCAGATTTCAAATGTGCAGATTGTTTAGGTGGGTAAATTAAATATTTCAAAACCAAAGTGCTAAAAATATTAGACTTTACGATGGTCAGCTGCGTAGTTTCTGTAACATTTACGCAACTGAAAACCGTGTGCGGGCACAATTGCAAAAAAAAGTGCATATTAGCCTTTACATCACCCCAACATCAATATTATGATAAAAAGGTTACTCCTCGTTGTTATAGCTGTTGCATCTTTTTCAGCTGCTTTCGCCCAAAACATCCAATCGCCCGAACAATTTTTAGGCTACAAGCCCGGCGAGCAATTCACCCCGCATTACCGCATTGTGGAGTATTTCAGATACGTCGCCACGGCATCAAAAAGCGTAAAATTACAACAGTTTGGTACCACCAACGAGGGGAGGCCGCAGTTGGCCATGTTTATCGCGTCTGACGAAAATATTGGCCGTTTGGAGGATATTCGTCATAATAACCTAAAGTTGGCGGGTATGGAAAACGGAACTGCCAACCTGCCCGATGCACCGGTTATTTTATGGCTTAGCTATAACGTACACGGGAATGAGCCTGCCTCAAGCGAGGCTGCTATGTGGACACTGTTTGACTTGGTTAACCCGGCAAACACCCGCACCAAAGCCTGGTTAAAAAATACTTTGGTAGTTATAGACCCATGCCTTAACCCGGATGGGCGCGACCGCTACGTAAACTTTTATAACTCGGTAAAGGCCGGTAAGCCCGACCCAAGCCCAACCGCCCGCGAACACGCGGAACCATGGCCAGGCGGCAGGGTGAACCATTATTATTTTGATTTGAACCGAGATTGGGCATGGCAAGCGCAAAAGGAAACGCAGAACCGCATTGGCCTGTACAACCAATGGCTGCCCGAAGTGCACGTAGACTACCACGAGCAGGGCGTTAACTCACCGTATTACTTTGCCCCTGCGGCAGAGCCGTACCACAAGGATATTACCCAATGGCAGCGCGATTTCCAGGTGACCATTGGCAAGAACAACGCTAAGGATTTTGATAAGAACGGCTGGATGTATTTCACCAAGCAGGTGTTCGATCTGTTGTACCCCTCTTACGGCGATACCTACCCGCTGTACAACGGCTCTATCGGCATGACCTATGAGCAAGGCGGCATCAGTGGCGGCCTTGCAGTGGTTACCCGCAGTGGCGATACCTTAACGCTGGTGCAGCGTGTGGCGCATCACCATTCTACCAGTATCAGCACTATAGAAACTGCTTCCACCAATGCCGGTAAACTACTTACGGAATTTAAAAAGTTCTTTGATAACAGTAAAGCCAACCCGCCGGGCCCGTACAAAACATACATTATTAAAAACGACAATAACGAAAAGGTAGATAAACTGGCCAAATTGCTGGCACGTAATGGCATACAATATGGTTATGGCCTGGCTGCAAAAAGCATTACCGGGTTCGATTATTTCAGCGGGAAAACCGAGACCTATAATGTAGATGCCAACGACTTGGTGATAAACGCCTACCAGCCAAAAGCGGTATTGCTTAACGTGCTGATGGAGCCAACCACTTTTATTGCAGATTCGGCCACGTATGATATCACCGCATGGGCATTGCCTTACGCTTTCGGCTTGCGCGCTTATGGTTTAAAGGAATCGCTTAAGCCGGCCACCGCCAGCTGGAATGTTGCTAAGCCGCAGGTTTTACAAAACACACATGCTTACGCTTACGTATCGGCCTGGCAGTCGGTAGCTGATGTGCGGTTTTTAGCCGCCCTGATGAATAAAGGCATAAAAGCCCGCTACTCCGAAACGCCTTTTGAAATTGCGGGTAAAAAATTCATGGCTGGTTCGCTGTTGATAACTAAGGCCGGTAACGACAGGGCCGATTTTGACCAGGTGGTTACCCAAACCGCTGCGGAACTGGGCCACGAGCTCACACCAATATCTACCGGTTTTATGGATAAGGGGAATGATATCGGCTCGAGCGAGGTTCGTTTTATTAAACAACCACGCGTGGTGCTCATGACAGGCGACGGCGTAAACTCCGAAGCGATGGGCGAAGTATGGCACTTGTTTGAGCAGCAGATAGGTTACCCTATCACCCTCATCAGATACCAGGATCTTGGCCGTACCAAACTGTCCGACTTTGACGTCGCTATTTTCCCCGATGGCCGTTACGATGGCTTCCCTTCAGAAAAACTGCAGGCCTGGGTACGCGATGGCGGCAGGCTTATAGCCATGGAGAACGCGGTATCGTTATTAGCTGATAAAAAAGACTTTGGCATTAAGCATAAAGAAGATAAAAAAGATGATAAGAAGGATAAAACGCCGGAAGTAAAAGTTTACGCCAATCGCGAGCGCGACGCGATATCATCTGGTATCCCCGGTGCTATATTTAAGATGAGTTTGGATAATACCCACCCGCTGGGCTTTGGTATGCCAAACTATTACTATACCTTGAAAATGAACGACGACATTTATGAGCCGCTGGGCGATGATGGCTGGAATGTAGGCACCGTAAAAAAAGATGCTTATGTATCGGGCTTTGCTGGTGCTCAATCCAAACAAAAAATTGCTAACGGCATGTTACTTGGTGTGCAAAGCATGGGCCGCGGCTCGGTTATTTACATGGCCGACGATCCCCTGTTCCGCAGTTTCTGGGAAAATGGCAAGCTCATGTTCAGCAACGCAGTATTTATGGTGGGGCAGTAGAAGCCCCCAGCCCCCTGAAGGGGGAGCCGAAATTTGATTCAAGAGAGTCAGAAATATAAAAAGCCCTCATAGTGTAAACCATGAGGGCTTTTGCATTTCAAAAGTTCCCCCTTTAGGGGGCGGAGGGGGCCGAACTCTTAATTCCCGCTTTTCACCCTGCTTTTTTCGTCGTCGGCACCAGTTTGGTGCTGGCGTGATTTTATTTTGCTGTTGCCAAAGTTATAGGTGAAAGTAAGGCGCGCCACACGGGTATCGTTCTTTTGCCTTACATCAAGGTTTACGTTTTGGTAACGGCTGCTTACAGTGTTTTTGCGGGTGTTAAATATATCGCTCACCGCGAATTTCAGGTTCATTTTTTTGTTGTAGAAAGAATGGCTTACGCCTGCATCTATGGAGTATTGCGGTTTGATATTGAATATACCAAATGCTAAGGCCGATTGGTAATTGCCAGATAGCTCAGCTTTATATCCCTTGGCAACCAAAAACGTTTGTGTTGTTCTGATCACGTAAGTTGCTTTGCCCGAGTTTAAGGTAGCACCTAACAGCGAATCGGACTTAAACTGCTGGTGAAAACCGGTGAAATTTACGTTCCCTGTCCACCATTTGGCAATAGTGTACGGCGAGTTGATGTTGATGTTGTAAGAGTTTTGCCTGTTCAGGTTAAGGCGTGTTTGATAGGTTGCTTTGCTTATAGTATCCGTAAGGATGATCTCGGTGCTTACATCATTTGTTTGGCTGTAACCAAGCGTTACGTTAATGGTTTTATTATAGGTGTAGCTTAGCTCATAAGAGTTGGTGTACTGCGGTTTCAGGAAAGGATTTCCCTGTTCGTAAGTGTACTGGTCCAAATAAAAACGGAATGGGTTTAGCTGGTCGTAACCGGGACGGTCAATGCGGCGGCTGTAGTTTAATCCCATTTCGTGCTTGTCAGAAAAGGTGTGAGTGATAAACAGGCTAGGAAAAAAATCTAGGTAGTGGCGTTTTAATGCCTGGTTTTTAGTTACTAAATCTCCCATTGATGAGGTGTGTTCAGCACGTACACCGGCCTGTACCGATGTTTTTGCCCAGGTTTTGCTCATATTTACATAAGCGGCGGCAATTTTTTCGTCGTAAATAAAACGGTTGGTACGGCTGGTATCATTTATAAAGGCGTTGCCGCTGTTTATTTGGGCTTGCAGGTCATTATCCGTTTTCACCGAACTGAATTTTACACCGGTTTCAAATTTTACGCTTTTGGTTATGGGCAGCGTGTAATCTGCCTTTTGGGTGTAAATGGTTATGGTTGATGGTGTTTGGTTGCGGATAAACATAGGCGGCATTTGCGAACCACCTGCCGGAGTATAAAAATAGGTGTCGTATTGCGCGTTAGAACCATTGTGGAATATAGAGTAATCCATGTCCAGGCTTAGTTCCTGTCCGTTGGTATCTATCTGTAACTTGTCATTTAAATTAGCCGCGAAGTTGCGGTAGGTTTGCTTAATAACCGAAGTTGTGGTTTGGTACGAATCGTTTGCGGCGGGGGTACGGCCAAGGTGCGTTACCGAAGTGTTGGGGTTATTATATTCGTTAGTGTAATCGCCATTAATAACAAAGCCAAGCGTGTTTTTTGATGATGTGGCATAATCAGCACCAACGCGGTAGTTATTATAATGCACGGTAGAGCGTAATTCGGTGCGTTGTTTAAAATAGGTGCTGGTAGTTGCGCTATCAACCACACGGTCGATATCCAATACATTTAATCGCTGCGCATCGCCCCTGCTAAATGTGCCGAATAAATTAAGGTTACCCTGTTTGTGGTTGAGCGTAAGACTGGTATTGTCCCTAAACCGTTTGCCTTGTACAACGCCCAGGCTTAAATTACCGTTTGTACCGCTTTGCTTGTTCTTTTTTAGTTTGATATTGATAATGCCCGAATTCCCGGCGGCATCATACTTAGCCGACGGATTGGTGATGATCTCGATAGACTGTATGGTAGATGCATCGGTAGATTTCAGCATGGTTGTTAACTGCGATGCCGACATATAGGTAAGCTTATCGTTTATCATTACGGTAACCCCCTGCTTGCCTTTCAGGCTAATGTTGTCGTCTTTATCAATAGTTACTCCCGGAGCACGTTCCAAAACTTCCAATGCCGAATTGCCTGCTGCCAAAACACTGTTCTCAATGTTCATTACGGTACGGTCGGCTTTGCGTTCTATCAGCGGTTTTACCGATATAATGTTTACCGTTTGCAGGCTTTTGCTGCCCGGTTGCATTTTTATGGCCGGTACGGTTACGGCCGGCTGCTCGCCACTAACAGTTACTGGCTGGCTCACGGTTTTTTGATATCCAACAGTTGTAGCTGATACCAGGTAACTGCCGGCGGGGACTTTATCAAACACATAAGTACCAGCATCTGTGCTTAAGGTTCCTTTTACTACGGATGAGTCTTTCGCGCGTAGCAAGGTTACCGTTGCAAAATCTATCGGCTTGCCTTGTTCGTTCAATAATGAGCCCGAAATGCTTGCGTTTTGTGAATTGTTTTTGGGCTGGGCATTGGCTGCGCCTGCGATAAATACAAAGAGTATAATATATATGAAGTGGATGATAGTTTTCATGGTTTAGAAAAAATTGGGCAATAAGATGCCAGGGAAGGTCGCCCTTCATTTTTTTGCGTTAGTAAGTAAAAGTGTTTAGTAGTGTGCTATCAAATAATAGCTGGTTTTGGTGTGTGATTTATATGATGGATGTTCTGCATAGTTGTTGTTTTAAATTTGCCCTGCCATTAACAGCAAGGTGCTTTTGTTTATTAGTAAGATGCAAAAACAGGGGTTAAGGTTACATCTTATTTTAATTTTTTAATGCGGGGAGCAGTGGCTCCACAATTTGGCTGGTGATAAGCGGAAGTATAGTTGCAGGCTTTACCGCCTGGTATTTAGAGGATTGAATTGCTTTTTTAATGGGTAAGACGGTTGCTGTTTGCAGGCTTTTTAAGTTGCAAACAGGTAATATAAGCCCGCTGAATAGCAGCAGGCTTATATACTTTATGATGAGTTTCATTATTCTCCGACTTGTGTACTATCGGCTGGTATAACGATTTTTTTGGATTGTGGAAGCACCAGGGTATCTACCTTGCATTGTAAACCGTTCTCGGTCATGATAAACTTGGCAGACGATGCACCTTCCTGTTTATTGATTTCTTTACAATCGTAAATGCTTACGCCTCTTACAAACCTGTCGAGGTTTTGATCAATAACCAATTTGTAATTCATCGGTACTTTTAAGGTAAGGTGCAGCTCCTGGGCGCGCCAGAATTTATCTTCCTGTTTCTCCATACGGCGGTTAAACTTTAACACATTGCCTACCTGCTGAAACTGGTAGCTGATGCCACGTGCATTTGATAAAGCATCTTCGTAATCGCGGCCACGCGCGCTGAACGATTCTACCAGCACAGGTTGCGATACGTCACTTTTTTCGATGTAGATATCGATGTTCTTGTTCGGCATATCCATGTTATTATCGTCATCGTCATCCAGGATAACACGGCCATCGAATTTGTCTTTTATTTGCAGGCGCACGCTATCCTCGCGGCTCAGGTATTTGATGTCGTTTAGTTTTAAATAGTAGGTGCTATCCGCCTGTGGTTTTATGCTAATGCTTTGGCTAAAGCTGGCACCTTCTCTGAAATTGGCACCGGCTTTGGCGGTATAGTATATAACTATACTAATAGCTACCACCCAAACCATTAACAATGCCGAGCCTGTTGTACGGCCGATGGTGCTGCTTTTAAATACAGCGTTAATAATAACCAGTATAATAGCCAGTAAAGGCATGGCCATAGTAAGAAAACCACAAATAAGAAACATGGTGTTGGCCTCCTGGTTTACGATGTTGAAAGGGAACACATGCGTTAGCGCGGTGTTGCCGTACACGGTGAACATTATTATAGTTATAACAAGCCCTATCATGGCGGCAAAACAAGCTAACAAAACAGAGATTGCAACAAGCTTAAATACCAGTTTTGATGCGCCGCCAATAAACGTACCAAAGTGGCCAAATACGTCGCCTGCAAAATCGCGGGTTTTGTAGGCAAGAGGCTTGGCTTCGTGCCTGAGGGTGTTGAGGTTGCCCTTTACGTTGCTCAATTCCTCCTCAAAGTTTTGCTTAAACCCATGCAGATCCAGCTTTTGGCCTTTCATGGCCATCCTGTCGGCACGGGTAACAGCCTTTGGCACAACTATCCACAGGATGATATACAAAAGAAAGCCAATGCCACCGCCGGCGCATAAGAGTAGAAACCCAAGCCTTACCCAAATAGCGTTGATATCAAAGTAGTTTGAGATCCCTGCGGCAACTCCGCCTACGAGGTGGTCGTCCGCATCGCGGAAGAGCCGGCGGTTTTCGGTGGTGTATGTGTAGGCCTGGCCAGGGTTTTCGCCATTTTCTTCTGCTTCAAAATCCTCTACCGAACCCATTTGCCCAATCACTGTATTTACATCCTGCGCAACAACAACCTGTTTGCCTTCGCGGGTTAAAATTTCGGTGAACATTTCCGCTATGCGGTTCTCTATATCGGTGGTGATCTCCAGGCTGTCGGCCGAGTTCATAAAATGACGCGTTACAGTGGTCATGTACGTTTTAAGTATCTCGTAGGCATCCTCTTCTATATGGAAAACGGTGCCGTTTATGTTAATGATGATAGTCTTATTCATGATGATGGTGATAGTTAAGGATAATTAATTGTTTCTGTCTCCAATTGCGGTTTGTACGGCAAAAGCCAGTTCCTTCCATGTGGTGTCGAGCTGCTCCAAAACCTTTCGGCCTTCATCGCTCAGCACATAGTACTTACGTGGCGGGCCTGAGGTAGACTCTACCCAGTTGTATGACAGCAGGCCATTGTTCTTCAATCGGGTTAACAAGGGGTATAGCGTACCCTCAACAACAAGCAGCCGGGCTTTTTTTAATTCAGCAATTATGTCTGAAGCGTATATCTCGCCCTTCGCTATAACGGAAAGGATGCAATACTCCAGTATGCCTTTCCTCATTTGGGTTTGTGTGTTCTCAACAATCATAATGCAAAGATATATGTTTAAGAATGTATTATGCAATACATAGTACTATATTCTTTTACTTTATTTTTATTTTTTAACTTATTTTAACAATTCGAGTCTTTTTTTTAGAAATTATTTGATTTATTGATCGCGTAACACTACTTTTATGATTAATTAACTATTAACTGATCTTATTATTAACAAACATGAAAAAACTTCTACTAGTAAGTTTGTGTTTCCTGATGTTATGCATAACACAGGTATATGCACAAAATCGTACAGTATCCGGTACGGTTACAGCCAGTGACGATGGCTTGCCAATACCGGGAGCGACGGTAAGGGTGAAAGGTACTGCAACAGGTACTCAAACTTCAACATCCGGAAAGTATTCTCTTAGCGTACCCGCTAACGGAACTATTATCGTTTCCTTTTTGGGTTACAGCACACAAGAGGTTGCCGTTGGTGGCAACAGTGTGTTGAATGTTACCCTTAAAACATCAAGCAGGGAGCTTGGTGAAGTTGTTGTAACAGGCGCGCTTGGTGTTAAGCGTCAATCTAAAGAATTAGGTTACGCTGCCACTAACATTACTGCAAAACAACTTACCGAGGCTCACCCTACCAACTTTACCACTGGTTTATCCGGTAAAGCCCCTGGTTTGCTGGTATCTACAGTAAACAACGGTATCAATCCCGATACTCGTTTTACGCTACGTGGTAACCGCCACATTAACGGTAACAACTTTGCGTTGGTGGTTTTGAACGGTACGCCGATCTCTCCAAACGAGGTTTCTTCGATCAACTCGGATGATATCGAAAGCGTTAACATCCTGAACGGTGCTGGTGCTGCTGCACTTTACGGTTCAGAAGCATCTAACGGTGCATTGGTTATTACTACCAAACGCGGTAGCGTAGGTGGTACTCCACAGATCACTTATTCAAACACTTACCAGTTAGAGCAGATCTCTTACATGCCAGCTTTGCAAAACAAGTTTGGTGGTTACGGTGGTGAAGGTGCCCCTTACCAGGATCCTGTTACCGGTTTCATTACAACTACCACTCCTTATGAAAACCAGTCTTACGGCCCGGCTTATGACGGTCACTTACAGGCATTGGGTATTCCTTTGGAGGATGGTACTATTCAGTCTTATCCTTACGCCGCGCCATCAGGTAAAAGCTACGCCCGTCGTTTCTTCGAAACCGGTCACAGCGATCAACACAGCGTGAGCTATGCAGCCGGCGATGCTAACAACGCATTCAACTTAACTGCCTACCGTTTAGATCAAAAAGGTATCGTTCCGCTTGATAAATTCAACAAAACTCAATTGCGTATAACCGGAGTAAAAACCGTAGGTATGTTCAGAGCAGATGCAACCGGAAGCTTTTCACAATCTAACTCTGATGTATATGGTGACTATGGTGGTATCTTAAGCACTATATACAATACGCCATCATGGGTTCCCCTGCAAAATTTTAAAGACCCAACCAAGCCTTTTGCCGATCCGAGCACTTACTTCAACTCTTATGGTATCAACCCATACTGGAGTATTAATAACTCTCGTATTAAAAAACGCCAGGATGTATTTAACGGTAGCTTCTCGGGTACATTAACACCAACAAAATGGTTTGATGCAACATACCGCTTAAGCTACAACGGTGGTCTTTACCAAGAACAAAGCCGTCGTGCGCAGATCAACTACACGCCATACGCACTAAGCGATCCAACGAACGGTGGTGGTACTGTTGCTTCTTCTTATAAAGCGGCCGTTAACCCGGGTACCGTAAGCAACTACAAACAATTTGGTGATGGTGGCAGCACTATTGGCCGCGGTGGTCCACAAGGTTATAGCCGTATCCAACAGGATGTTTTAACCAACTTCCATTACAACTTCTTTAATGACCAATTAAAAGCTAATTTATTAGTTGGTAATAGCATTTGGCAAGAATATGTTGATGTTGTATCTAACGGATCAAACAACCTGGCCATACAGGATTATTACAATGTAAATGCTATTTTAGGTGTTCCAAATGCTGGTCAGGATACTCGCAAAATTCGCCAGATAGCTTATTTCGGTGACCTTTCGTTAGGCTGGAAAGACTGGGCATTCGTAGAAGGTACCCTTCGTAACGACCACGATTCAAGGCTTACTGCTGCAAATCGCTCTATCTGGTATCCTTCGGTAAAAGGTTCATTGGTTCTAACCTCAGCTATCGATGCTTTAAAAGGTAGCAAGATCCTTTCTTTTGCTAAGATCCGCGGTGGTTACAGCCAGGTAGGTGACGTAAACGTTGATCCTTACAGCTCGCTTAATACTTTTAACACTACAAATGGTTTCCCTTACGGTAACGTAGGTGGCTTAACTCAAAGTTCTACTTTGAACAACCCCAACCTGAAACCGGAGATAACAAAAGAAGTTGAGGTTGGTGCTGATTTAGGTTTCTTCGATAGCCGTGTTAACTTAAACGCTACTTATTACAATACCCACACTACAAACCAAACACTTAACGTATCTACATCGCCAACAACAGGCTATACTGGTTCTGTTCTTAACATTGGTGAAACACAGAACACTGGTGCGGAGTTTATGTTAAATTTAGATGTACTTAGGAAAAGTGCAAATGGCGTTGGTTTAAACCTGAGCGGTAACTTCACTATTCAGAACTCGAAAGTAGTTTCGTTGTTTGGTGATTTAAAGCGTTTGTCATTAGGCGGTTACACCATAGCTAACACTTTTGCAGCAATTGGCTTGCCATATACTGTTATTTACGTAACAGATGTTAACCGTGATGATAAAGGCCGAGTGATAGTAAACCCTACAACAGGCATGCCATCAGCTAACCCAACTTTGGTTAACGCTGGCCAAACTACACCTAAATACCTTTTAGGTTTAACGCAACAAGTTAGCTACAAATTCATTACTTTATCGGTAACTGAAGAGTACCGCGCCGGTAACGTGATCTTTAGCCAGAGCTTACAATCTGCAACTGCTGCGGGTGTATCTCAGTTCTCTACATCATCAGATCGTCAGCGTTTCATATTCCCTAACTCAGTTATCAACACCGGTACGGCTGCAGCCCCGGTTTATACGCCAAACACAACAGTTAGCGTATCAGACGGCGCACTTGGTTTCTGGGATGCCGGTGCATTTTATTCATCAGGTGCTGCTTACGTTTCAAGTGGTGCATTTTGGAAGGTACGTGAAGCAAGCTTAACCTTCGATTTAACCCGTTGGGCCAAAAAGACCAATTTTATCAAACGTGCATCTTTTGCTCTTAACGGCCGTAACTTATTTATGTTCAGGCCAAAAACAAACAACTGGGTTGACCCAGAGTTTGCTAACAGCCCTAACAACGGTGATATCGGTGTTAACAGCACTAACCAAATGCCGCCATCGCGCTTTTTTGGTGGTACTATAAGTGTAACATTTTAATTAAAATTAAATGAAAAAGTTTTTAACAATATTAGTCGCAACCCTTGCAATTTCTGCAGGCAGTTGTAAAAAAGATTATCTGGAGCTGGCGACGAACCCTAACGCACCTTCGAGTTCAACACCAGGAGCGGCACTGACGGGTGCACTGAAAACTACAGCAGACATTATAAATGGCGGCGGGTTTACAATGTATGCTGCATGGGATGGTTATTTAAGCTGGAGCACTGGTTTCCAGGCTAACGTTGCTTTGCTATCGTACCAGATCACTTCTGCAACATACGATGTTTGGTCTCCTCTTTATTTAAACATCAGTAATTACAACGCATTGTACAATCAAACAACCGACGCGAGCTATAGAGCAATGGCTGAGGTTATGACCGTGTACGATTATCAGGCACTTGTTGATAACTACAACAACGTTGCTTACGGCGATGCAATAAAAGGCGTTAGTGTGCTGAACCCCACTTACGAAAAAGGTTCTGATGTATACGACAAATTACTTGTACGTCTTGATGCAGCTATTAAAAGCTTGCAAACTCTTAGCGCTGGTGCACAAACAGCCAACTCAGCAGACATTATGTACAATGGTAACATGACCAAATGGTTGAAATTTGCTAATACGCTTAAGCTGCGTTTGGCGCTTCGCCAAAGTAATGTAAGCGGTAAAACAGCTGCGCTAAAAGCTGCAGTTGCCGCAACACAGGCTTCCGGTTATATCGATGAGTCAGCTCCTGCCGCTGTAAACCCGGGTTATCTTAATAGCGATGCCAACAATGGCCAGCAAAGCCCGCTTTGGAGAAACTATGGTTATACTCAAAATGGTGGCGCGCAAGCTAACAACAACCAATACCAGGCTAACTCGTATGCCGCTACCAAGTTAACATCAGACGGCGATACACGCGGTTTCAGGGTGTACACATTAACTGGTGGTAATATTATTTCAACCCCATTTGGTGGTACAACCCCACCAAGCAGTCCACCGAGTAAAGTTGGCCCTGGTATATTGCAGGCTGCAACTATGTCTGCATTTATTATGTCTCCGGCTGAAGCTTTGTTTTTACAAGCAGAAGGCGTGCAATTTGGTTATATAACATCGTCTACCAGCACCGCTGCTGCTCTATATGCCGCTGGTATAAAGGCATCATTTACTTATGATGGTGCAACCGGCGTAGATAATTACATAAGTCAGCATGCATATCCAGCCGGTGGTGGCGCTGCCGCTTTACAGGCTATCATCAACGAGAAATGGAAAGCACTTGCTATCTTCGGCGCGTTGGAATCATTTAACGAGTTACGCAGAACCGGTTACCCTAACGACGTTCCATTGTCAATTTATCCGGGCGCTAATCCTCCTAACCAGGTTACACGTATCCCTTATCCTTCTGTAGAGTACGCTACCAACGCAAATGTGGTAGCTGGCGAAGGAACGATAAATGTATTTACATCTAAGATATTTTGGGCCAAATAAATTTAAAACATAAGAAAATGAAAAAAACATTTTATATAAAAACGGCCTTCGTCGCATTGTTTGCGCTGGCAGGGCTCAGCTCATGTCTTAAAGACGATTCTCACTATGTTGATTTTGCGGGAGCGACTCCCCTTGTAGAGTTGCCTTCTGCTGCTAACGTTGGTGGTTCTGGTGGTTTGTTTCAGGCCTTAGCGCTTGATATTTCGGCTACACCGGTCTCTGTATCATTAGCAGTTAACCTGGCAGCGCCTAAAACACTTGGCTCTGACCTTGCCGTTAAATTATCGGTTGACCCGGCAGCATTAACAGCTTACAATACCGCTAATGGCACCAGCTACCAGTTATTACCAGCTAGTTACTACACAAGCACCTTGTCCGCAACGATCAAGGCCGGTACTAACCTATCTGCATTTGTGATTAACGTGAATTCAGCGCTTATCGATCCTGCAAATACCAATTATGTGTTGCCATTGACAATCACTGATGGTGGCGGCCAGCAAATCAGCAACTATAAAACAGTTTTGTACAACGTACAGGTTAAAAACAAGTACGATGGTGATTACAAAACAACCGGTACCAGGGTTCATCCTACTTTAGGTCCATTTCCATTTAGCTATAATGTAACTATGAGCACAGCAGGTGCTACATCAATAATTGGTGGCGCTTTAGCGGATTTGAAATCAGACTTAAAGATAGTCGTTAATGCAGATAACAGTGTATCGCTTTCAAGTGCGGCGCAACCTTCTGTAGCGTTAACACCAGGTGGTGTTAACAAATACGATCCGGCAACTAAAACCTTTACTTTGACCTATTTTTATAATACAGCTGCTCCACGTACTATAACTCAAACTTTAGTAAAACTGTAAGTTTAATGTTATCATTGTAAAAACGCCCGGGTAAAACCCGGGCTTTTTTTTTGCATAAGACTGAAGGTTGCTTTTTTGATTTAATTGGAACTTCATGTCTTAGCTAAATGATTGCCAAGCTTTCGTGCCTCAAAAATGTTACATAATAGATTGTTGTTTTCTGTATCGAAATGAATATTTTCAATGTCTTAATTGAAAAGAAATATCTCTTATGAAAAAAATATTATTTGCGTTTTTAATAGCATCCGTAAGTTTGGTACATGCCCAAACAGTTCCGGTTAGCGGCACAGTAACCGATCAACAAGGAAACCCTGTTCCTTTTGCATTTGTAGTAGACTCGCAGCACCCGTATGCTACATATTCAGACCAGAATGGTTCTTTTAGCCTGAAAGCCGACCCTGCTTCAAATTTGTTTGTGTCTGCCGCTTTTCACAGTGAGGTTAAAGTTAAAATAGATAATCCTGCAAATGTTAAGGTTTTACTTCCATTGGATTCAGGAAGTACAGGGCCGGCAAAAACGGAGAAGGAAAATAATTTTTTTAAGCCCGATGAATCCCGAATTGATCACGTGCAATCCATTAACCACATTGGCACGGGTGCTGACCAGGGATTGCATGGAAGCCGTTACCTTTTTGAGAACTGGGTGCACGGTTTTGCAATCAGCCCTAAAGATTCTATAAAGCAGGATGCTACCTATCTGTTTAATTATGATAAAATAACAGGTTCGCTTATGTTTACCCGTACCAGGAAGACTGCAATGCTGGTGGAAAAAAACGAGATCAAAGGATTTACACTTTTTGACGAGAACGCCGTCCCGTCTACTTTTGAAGAGGTATCTGCAATAGATAATAAGCGATATGTACAGGTTTTGGCGCACGGGCCTAAATATAAAATATACCGTACGTTAACAACAAAATTCGTTAAAGCCGACTTTACCACAAACGGGTTCACCTCGTCTGGTCATAACTATGATGAGTATAAAGATGAAAGCACCTACTATTGCGTAGTGGGTACCGGCCAGCCGCAAAAGTTTGAACTGAGGAGTAAAGCGATAAAAGCAGTATTTGCCAGCGAACCTGATAAAGTAAAAAAATTCTTTGCAGACAATGAAGGAGATATTGATGATAATTATATCAAAGCGCTCGGAGAATATATGAATCAATAAAATAAGACCGGCGCCACCAGGCGCCGGTCTTATTTTTTATCGGCACTGTATTTACCAGGTCCTATAAAGAATAAACCTGCAAAAAACACAGCATCTTCAATAGCGTGTGCGGCACCGTCTAAACCGTCGCCTTTGCCAAAATGCGTTGCGGCAGCTACTATTAAATTAATTAGTAACAGCAAACAGGCTGGGCGAAACCCAAGCCCCAATATGATCAGCACACCACCTACGGTTTCGGTAATTGCGGCCAGTAGTCCCCATATCATAGGTAAAAAAGTGATACCCACGTACTTTGTAGAGCTGCCGAGCCCAATCCACATTTCTTTGCCACCTATAAGTTTTGGGTAGCCGTGATAGATGAACATGGCGCCCAATCCAATGCGAATAACGAGGAGGCCAAAATCTTTATACTTGTTTAAACTGCTTAAGTAAGCCATATTTTTTACTTTTGATTAATAACTTAACGATGCGCCACCTTGTTTTACCGATAGCTTTGCGGTTTTGCCAAGTACCAGGCTGCAATTATTGGATACATGCCCCGCCGGAAAATCGAAACAAACGGGGTAATCATATTCGCGGGCTACGTCCATCACTATCTGCGGTATAGTTTGCCCAAAGGGAATGTCGTTATCCTTCATGTCTGTAAAGCCGCCCACTATTAAACCCGCAAGGTTTTTGAGCTTACCGGCGCGCTTAAGGCAGCGCAGCATCCGGTCTGCCGAGTAAAGGTATTCGCCCACATCCTCTATAAACAGTATTTTGCCGTTGTAATCTACATCGCTTACCGAGCCATTTGTTGCTACCAAAAGGGATAGGTTGCCGCCTATTAATACGCCGTTGGTATCGCCTAACCGGTTAAGCGGGTTCGGCGGAATCTGATAAGCCAATTCCTCACCAAACAGCGCCAATCGCAAAGTCTCCAGCGACCAGGCAGAGGCATCGGGTATATTTAATGGCATTTGCCCATGGATACAAGCCAAATTATAGTTGTTGATGATATGTGAGTGCAGTAACGTAATATCACTGAAGCCCACAACCCATTTTGGGTTGGTAACCAACCGGCTAAAATCAACCTTATCTATCATCCGGATGGTGCCGTAGCCACCGCGGGCGGCAATAATGGCTTTAACGTTGTCGTCATCGATAAAGCGCTGCATATCCGCCGCGCGAAGTTCGTCGTCGCCGGCAAATTGATTATATGATGCGGCTACCGTTTCTCCGAGGATAACCTCCAGTCCCCAGCTTTGCAGCAAATTGACAGCGCTCGTCATGGGGATGGGGAGCTTTTTTGCCGGGCAGGTGATGGCTACCTTGTCGCCTTTTTGCAGGTAAGGGGGTATAGTGGGGGCAGAAAAGCCTAAAGTCCGCATAAGTCCGGGTTCAATTAACAATTTTAAGGATGATGATAGTCTTTCTCGGTCATTCAGACTTTCCGTCTTCCCGACTAAAAACTTATCTTTGCAAATTAATAAACATACCTGCTTAATGTCGCAACTTAATAAATATAAAAGATATACAATAACATCGGCCCTTCCCTACGCAAACGGGCCGCTGCATATAGGTCACCTGGCCGGCGCGTACCTGCCTGCCGATATTTTTGTGCGCTACCTGCGGCTGATGAAAAAGGACGTGGTATACATTTGCGGATCTGACGAGCATGGCGCAGCCATCACCATCAAAGCCAAAAAGGAGGGCACAACGCCCCAGGCCATTATTGATAAATACCACAACCAGATAAAAGACAGTTTTGCGGAGTTTGGGATCTCTTTTGATATCTATCACCGCACCTCATCTGCCATACATCACGACCTTTCGCAGGAGTTTTTCCTGAATTTGTACGAGAAGGGTGAGTTCATCGAGAAATTCTCGGAGCAATATTACGATGAGGAGTTCGACCAGTTTTTGGCCGATCGATACATTACCGGTACCTGCCCCGTTTGCAGTTATGATAAGGCCTATGGCGACCAATGCGAGAATTGCGGCACATCGTTAAATCCTACTGATCTTATCAACCCGGTATCAACCCTGAGCAATAAAAAACCCGTGCTTAAGCCAACCAAACACTGGTTTTTGCCGCTTGATAAATACCAGCCCTGGCTTGAGAAATGGATAGACGAGAAGGAAGGCGAGTGGAAAGTGAATGTATTTGGGCAATGCCGCTCGTGGTTAAAATCGGGCTTGCAGCCGCGCTCGATGACCCGCGACCTGGATTGGGGTATTGATGTACCACTACAGGAAGCAAAAGGCAAGAAATTGTACGTGTGGATGGATGCGCCGATAGGTTACATCTCTGCTACTAAACAATGGGCTATAGATAACGGCAAGGATTGGCAGCAATACTGGAAAAAACAAGCCAATACCGAAGACGACGCTTGCCTGATGCACTTCATCGGCAAGGACAATATCGTGTTTCATTGCATCATATTCCCGGCGATACTGAAAGCGCACGGCGATTATATTTTACCACAGAATGTGCCCGCCAATGAGTTTTTAAACCTCGAAGGTGATAAACTGTCCACATCCCGCAACCACGCCGTTTGGCTGCACGAATACCTGGAAGAGTTTCCGGGCAAACAGGATGAATTGCGCTACGTACTTACTTCGATATTACCCGAGACCAGCGACAGCGAATTTACCTGGAAAGATTACCAGGCACGCGTGAACAACGAATTGGTTGCCATTTTGGGCAATTATGTGAATCGCATACTGGTGCTGATGCATAAATATTACGATGGCAAAGTAGAAACCGACGGCACTACACTAAAATTGACAGACGCCAAAATTGACGCAGAGCTGGGCGGCTATTATGATGAACTGGGCAAAAACCTGGAGAATTACCGTTTCCGTGCCGCAATGCAGAACGTAATGGATATGGCCCGTATGGGTAACCGTTATCTTACCGAGCAGGAGCCTTGGAAAACTATAAAAACAGAGCATGAAGCGGCTAAAACAGCCTTGCACAATAACGTGGTATTGGTTGGGCACATTGCAACCTGCCTGCAGCCATTTTTACCGGGCACAGCTGCAAAAATATTTGGGATGCTGAACGTTGATTCGGTGAGTTTTGACCAGGAATTGGAGTTTGCCAACGGGCACCAGCTAAACCCGGCGGCGTTGTTGTTTGCCAAGGTAGAGGATGAGGCGATGGACATCCAAATACAAAAGCTGGCCGATAAAAAGCAAGCCTCGGTTGCTAAAGTTGTTGCACCCGTGATACCCGCTAAAGCGAACATCAATTTTGATACTTTCGCGCAGATGGATATCCGTACCGGCACTATTTTAACCGCCGAAAAAGTAGCCAAAACCAAGAAACTTTTAAAACTGACCATTGACACAGGCATTGATCAACGCACGGTAGTATCTGGCATTGCCGAGCACTACGAACCCGAAGCTATCATTGGGCAGCAGGTAAGCATACTGGTTAATCTCGAGCCTCGCGAGATAAAAGGTATCCTTTCGCAAGGGATGATACTGATGGCCGAAAACGCAGAAGGCAAACTAAGCTTTGTAGCGCCTATCGACAATATGCCGAACGGATCGGTAACGCGATAAAGCAAATGTGCAGAATGTACTCCGCAATAAAGTCACG
This sequence comes from Mucilaginibacter gilvus, assembly GCF_004054195.1. GTDB lineage: Bacteria > Bacteroidota > Bacteroidia > Sphingobacteriales > Sphingobacteriaceae > Mucilaginibacter > Mucilaginibacter gilvus. The sequence continues at coordinate 285,586 of NZ_SBIW01000004.1, forward strand.
ACCTGAAAACAATATTGATTTATCTTGTGAAATCCGGTTTGATAGGTTAATTTCAGAGCTAAATGAAATGCGGAAGGCGTTATAAAATCCGGTTAAAATTTGTCGGTTAATTTTTTAAAACAAACAATGAAATCGGTTATAAAAAGGGGGATAGCAGCTGCTGTAAACAATAAATTGCTTTGGATATTTATAAAACCCGTGGCTAAACTTGGTTTTTTTGCTTTTTACAGCCGCAGAGTAAAACAGGTCATAGTAAACGTTGAAGGCGGACCGTACGCATCAATTTTTGAAAAGAAAGAAGTGTTGAGCGGCCCATTTAAGGGCATGAAATATCCTTCTTTGTCGTCCGTGGGCAGCTCACTTTATCCAAAGCTTTTGGGTAGTTATGAAAAAGAACTTCATCAGGTAATAGGTGAATTAATGGGGAATAACTACACCGAAATTTTGGATATTGGTTGTGCTGAGGGTTATTACGCCATTGGTTTGAGCTTAAAAAAACCGCGGGCAAAAGTATATGCATACGATACCGACGAAACTGCCAGAGCCTTGTGTGAAAAAATGGCTCACCTAAACGGCGTGGATGACAAGGTGATTTTAAGGGAAACATGCACGGCGAAAGAGCTGGTCCATTTTAAATTTACAGGCCATGCGTTAATTGTTTGTGATTGTGAAGGCTATGAAGAACATCTTTTTACGCCGCAAAACGTTTCCAATTTAAAAGACTGCGATTTGCTGATTGAAACGCACGATTTTTTGAACCTGAGCACTTCGCTTAACTTAATTGAGCTGTTCAAACAAACACATCATATCAAAATAATTAAAAGTATTGGTGATATTGAAAAAGCCCAAACCTACGTTTACCCGGAAACCCATAACCTGAGCTTAAACGAAAAATTCGAACTGCACTGCGAACGGAGGCCAACCATTATGGATTGGCTTGTTTGCACCCCTATTTAAAGTTTCGGTAGTTATAAACAAAGAGTTACATAGCTTCTTCAGCTTACTTTCAATCTTGCCCTAGCAGATGTGCAAATGATTTTGACAAACTCAACCAAAATTTGCACCTTTGCATTTCTTAAAATCTGCATATTTGCACATCCGCACATTTGTATATTTGATAGGTCCTGTAGTTCAACGGATAGAATAGGAGTTTCCTAAACTCTAGATATGAGTTCGATTCTCGTCAGGACCACATTTACACCCATCCATGGGAACGGCATGGGAAAGATTATTTAAAACCCTTTAGATGGAAATCTGAAGGGTTTTTATTTTTATTGTTATTAATGAGATTCGCCTGTATGAGACAAGTTTAGTTCAAGATCGACTTTGCTTATAAATTCCTTTTCAAATATATCAGTAAACTCTTTCAACATTTCTTTTGTTACTCCTCCGTTACAATCACTTCCTCCTTTGTGATTTTTATCAAATGCGTAACAAATAAAAATTTCAGAGTTACTGGAAGTTTTCCAATCTTCTTCATCTCCATAGTATCTAAAAGTATATTCATTAACTTCTTGTCCGGAAGTTATTTTTATTGTGACATAATTTTCCACATCATTATAATAATTATCACCAGTACTTTGATCTCCCGAAGAAGCTGAATTAGTTGGTGGATTACTTGATTTATCCAATGAGGTGTCTCTATAGATATTAGAGCTGCTTTTTATAACCTTCATTATTGCTTGTTGCAACTTTTCCTTTTTTATTGCATATTTATATTCCTTTAAAGAACCATGTGTCCCAGCGCTAATAAAACAACCAGTCACAACAACAGAGAGGAATATCACCCCCCCCCCAATAAAATCTCTTAGTACACATGTTATTTCGAAAAACTAAAATTATTATAAATAATCGCTTAATGTTAATAGAAGAATATTTATTTCAAAACCCTAACAAATTATCCTCTAAACCCGCCGCACAATGCAAAGCAGCTATAAAAGAGTTCGAGTTTTGTAGTCTAAGGACCACTAAATGACCGCCGTATGCTCAGCATGGGAATAAAATTGAAAAAGCCTTTAGATGAAAATCTGAAGGCTTTTTTATTTCAGTTATAAATTTGAAGCAACATCCGCTATCAAGTGTTCTTCAGTTAGGGGCGTTGCACCTTATAACCCAAACCTATGTTTACATTGATAAATATGTTACTTTGTTTATTGTTGGGCCCATTTTGCAACTTATAGTTGTCGTCTATCTTCCAGTTACTATTAGAGGCTTGCAAGTAATAACCAAACCTTACGCCGATAGGCAAACTGCGATGGATGGTATAGCTATCTATCTTTTTATCTTTAATGCCTATCAAATAATCAAAACCTGCACCAAACTCCAGGCCAAAGCGCGGGTTCCATAAAGTTTTGCTTGCCGTTTGATTTAACAGTTCTGTCGAAAAATCAGATGTATTTTGCGTGCGTTTATCGTCGCGAATATTTAACATGGCCGCCGATAAATTCAACCCAACGAAGGGGAACGCCCGCATTTTTTCATGTGTAGCAACGTTATAGCCAAGCCGGCCATAAATTTGGTATTGATTGTATTTGGCTCTGATGCCGTTGGTTGTATTAGCCGCCGAGTTCGACATAAAACTGGCTCCAATTCCATCCTCCATGATCCAGTTTTTGCGGCTATGATTCATAGACACGTTAAGCCAATAATTGTTATCGGGTAAAGCCGGAATGCCGTTGGCATTTAAGATCCCGCTTAGCTGCCCCAGTTTACTTTGCCGGTACATTCCCTGTATCTGCATCGTTCCTGAGACCTCTTTACCCATCATGCCCTGGGCGTTCGCTGCCGAAGTGATAGTTAGTATTGCCGCTGCCAATACAAGCAGCTTATTTAGTTTTTTCATGCCAAAGTTTTATTGTTAATATAATAAGTAAAAGCGCGCCCCTTTGTTTGAGCCAAAGCACATAACTCGAAGATTTAGTTAACCACATCCTCATACACAACACAAATCGTCCCTGCCGATCATTGTATTACTGGCCAAATTTGCTAATAGCTTCAGGAGTGACCGGTGTAAAGAAATTAATCAAATTGCCGTCCGGATCGCGAAATAATAACGAGCGATTGCCCCAGGGCATAGTTGTTGGCTTTTGCACGATGGTGCCTGCCAGATCTTTTATCCTCTCGTAATCATCGTCAACATTCTTAACGCGGAATTCGATGATCACGCTTTTGTTACTGGCTGCTTCTGTAATATTCTGGCCAAATAAGCCCATCGTTCGCGTGCTGCCTAACGCTAATGTCCCTCCCGGGGTAACTATTTCCGCAAAGTCTTCAGTATACCAATTAGCAGGCAAGTCTGTGGCTTTTTCAAAAAATTGAACCAGATTTTTGAGGTCATCGGTAATGATCCGTAGTGATGTTAAATTCATTATCTTATTGTTTTGATCGCTAAAAAAATATTGTTGTTACAAATGTAAAATGGCCTGGTGACAGCAGTATGTCAACAGGCGCAATGTTACGATTTGATAAAATAGTTGGATAATCATAATGCCGGCAAATAATAAGCTAAACGCGGCACAATATAATCAGCCATAAAAGAGGTCGAGTTTTGTATCGCAAAACCCGCTTTTCCATTTTAATCCCAGCGGACTTCACCATTAAACTTAACTAATTTATTTTTCCTCAAACCGAAGGCAAATACCCCCTAAGCACCCCCAATAAATTTCCCTTGCCAATACAGTACATAACAGTTATCAGGTTTGGGTTAGTTAGCTTAGCATTGTTATTTACCAATTAACCTAATTTTCATGCAAGCAATATTTGGGATCATATTCCATTTTATCGGTGGTTTTGCCTCGGGCAGTTTTTATATACCCTATAAAAAAGTAAAAGGTTGGGCCTGGGAAAGCTTTTGGATAGTAGGCGGTATCTTCTCCTGGCTTATCGTTCCGCCTGTAGCAGCATGGTTAACTGTTCCGCATTTTGTAGAGATCATTCAGGCTACCAATGGCGGTATTTTGAGCTTAACCTATTTCTTCGGATTGTTATGGGGCATCGGCGGCTTAACGTACGGCTTGGGCGTCCGCTACTTGGGCGTATCGTTAGGCAGCACCATTATATTGGGCCTATGCTCGGTATTTGGGGCTCTGGTGCCCGCGGTTTTTTACCAGTTTTCGCCAACGGCTGGTAAAGATAGCATTGGTACACTGGCTACAACCCATTGGGGACAAATGGTTTTATTGGGCATCCTGGTATGCGTTATTGGTATAATTATTTGCGGCAGAGCCGGTACTTTAAAAGAGCGCGACCTGGCTAAAGAGGGTGCCGCAGCCAACGAAAATAAAGAGTACCGTTTTGGCCTGGGTATAACCGTTGCCATTATATCGGGTGTGCTCAGCGCTTGTTTTGCGTTCGGTATTGATGCGGGTGCAGATATGGCGAACGCGGCAAACGCGGCATGGAGAACGGCCAACCACATTACCGATAATGCTAATTTTCTTTACAAAAACAACGTTACCTACATAGTGATCCTTTGGGGTGGCTTAACAACCAACTTTATATGGTGCATGGTTTTAAACGCCCGCAATAAAACATTTGGCAACTACACCGATAGTAAAACGCCGCTGTTAAAAAACTATATCTTTTCGGCCTTGGCAGGCACTACCTGGTTTCTGCAATTCTTTTTTTATGGCATGGGCGAAAGCAAGCTGGGCAATGGCGCAAGCTCGTGGATCCTGCACATGGCCTTCATTATATTGGTAGCCAATGGTTGGGGCCTGGTGTTAAAGGAATGGAAAGGGGTGAGTAAAAAGGCTTTAACTACGGTAATTGCGGGGATTGTTACCATCATCATTTCTGTACTGATCGTGGGTTATGGTAATTCTATTAAGGGTTGATCTTGAGCAGTGTATGATTTAAACATCACCTTGCGCAAGACAGTGCATGACAGTTTGAAAATATTGGTTAGCTAAATTCGAAGTGTTAACCCGATAATGCCCAAAAACTATGGGCGACTTTAGTAATAATAAATATAATAATTGAAAGATATGTCTGTCAATACAACACAATTTAAACACGTAAGCTACCTCTGGGACGATGCTAAAGCCGATGAACTGGCCGGCGACGAAGTAGCCCTGTTAATATACCGCTCTAACCTGCTCGGTGCCGATCTGCGCCTTACTAACTACGGGGGCGGCAATACCTCCTGCAAGGTAACAGATAAAGACCCCCTGACCGGAAAAGAAGTACAGGTGATGTGGATAAAGGGGTCGGGTGGCGATATTGGCACCCTGAAAAAAAACGGATTGGCTGCCCTATATGTTGACAGGCTGCGCAGCCTAACCAATGTTTACCGCGGAATTGAGTTTGAAGATGAAATGGTAGCATTATTTAACCACAGCATTTTTGATCTTGATTCTAAAGCACCATCGATAGATACGCCTTTACACGGCTTTTTGCCTTTCAAACATATCGACCACCTGCACCCCGACGCAGCTATTGCTATCGCGGCAGCAAAAGACGGGGAGAAGATAACGCAGGAATTATTCGGCGGCACCATAGGTTGGGTAGGCTGGCAACGCCCCGGTTTCGATCTGGGCTTGCAGCTGAAAGAGTGTCTGGATAATAACCCCGGCATCCGCGGCATTATGCTTGGCTCGCATGGCTTGTTCACCTGGGGCGATACGGCTTATGAAAGCTATATCAACACCCTCGAAGTAATAGAAAAATGTGCTGAATACCTCGAGCAAAGCTACGCCAAAAATGGCAGCGTATTTGGTGGGCAAAAAATAGAAAGCCTGCATGAGGCCGACCGTAAAAAACAAGCCGTTGCCCTGGCGCCGATACTACGCGGTTTCTGTTCTTCAAAAACGCAAATGATAGGCCACTATACCGATGATGTAAGGGTATTGGAATACACCAATTCTAACGACCTGGACCGTTTGGCACCCATGGGTACCAGCTGCCCCGATCACTTTTTGCGTACTAAGATCAGTCCGCTGGTTTTAACGCTTGCAGCGGGTGAAGACCTTGGCGATGTTGCTGCCATAAAAGAAAAACTTACCCCTGCATTTGAGGAGTACCGCAAAATGTACGAGGATTATTATAACACTTGCAAACACCCCAACAGCCCCGGCATCCGCGATGCTAACCCGGTGGTGATATTGTATCCCGGTGTGGGCATGTTCACCTTTGCAAAGGATAAACAAACGGCAAGGGTAGCAGCTGAGTTTTACATCAACGCCATCAACGTAATGAAGGGTGCCGAGGCGATCTCCGAATACACTTCCCTGCCACGCCAGGAAGCCTTTGATATCGAGTATTGGTTGCTGGAAGAAGCAAAATTACAGCGCATGCCTAAGCCAAAAGCATTATCTGGCCGTGTTGCTTTGGTAACCGGTAGTGCCGGCGGCATTGGTAAAGCCATCGCCAAAAAATTCGCGGAAGAGGGTGCCGTTGTTATCCTGAATGATATGAATGTCGACCGCTTGGCCGGTGCCTACGAGGAATTTGTAAAACAATTTGGTAAAGATGCCTGCACAACCGCAACGTTAGATGTCACCAGCGAAAGCCAGATCCAGCACGCTATAGCTACAGCCATACTGGCCTTTGGCGGGGTTGATCTGATTGTTAATAACGCGGGTCTGTCCATCTCAAAAACCATAGGCGACCATACCGAAAAGGATTGGGACCTGCTATACAATGTATTGGTGAAAGGGCAGTTCTTTGTAACCCAGGCTGCGGTTGCTGTAATGAAAAAACAGGCAATTGGTGGCGATATCATCAACATCGTGAGTAAGAATGCTTTGGTAAGCGGGCCTAACAACGCAGGCTACGGCAGCGCAAAAGCGGCGCAGCTGCACCTGAGCAGGTTGAACGCTGCCGAACTGGGTGCCGATCATATCCGTGTAAACGTAATTAACCCGGATGCGGTAATAAGCGATAGCAATATATGGGCCGGCGGGTGGGCCGAAGGCCGTGCAAAAGCTTACGGCGTTACAGTTGCCGAATTACCTGCTTATTACGCTAAACGGACCCTGCTTAACGAGGTGATTCTTCCGGTAGATATTGCCAATGCATGCTTTGCTTTAACTGGTGGCTTGCTCGGTAAATCAACCGGGAATGTGATTAACGTAGATGGGGGCGTTGCCGCAGGATTTGTAAGATAATTCGCAATAAATTAATTGAAAAACAGCCGGCTAACCACCGGCTAAACCAAATTATAACCAAATGCAAATTGAGAAACATAAGGTTGATGAGCTTAACCATCAGCTAAGCGCTAAACATACACATCAGTTTGAGCACATTGCCGCCGACGTTAATAACGTTGAGGGGGTGCTGACTAAACTCGGCGCTTTTAACGTTGCCATACCAAGCTGGGCTTTGGGTACCGGTGGTACCCGCTTCGGTCGTTTTTCGGGCGGCGGCGAGCCGCGCAGTCTGGAAGAGAAGATAGAAGATGTGGGCGTGATTCACGCGCTGAACAAGTCCAGCAGTTCCATTTCCCTGCACATCCCGTGGGATATCCCGGAGAATGCAACGGCAATGAACGTGTTGGCAGCGCAGCATGGCTTACATTTTGATGCCGTAAACTCCAACACCTTCCAGGATCAGAAAGATCAAAAGCTGAGCTACAAGTTCGGCTCTCTGCATCATACCGATAAGGCCGTGCGCAAACAGGCAATTGAGCATAACATCGAGGTGATCAAATACGGGGTGCAACTAAATTCGAAGGCATTGTCGGTTTGGCTTTCAGATGGCTCTAACTTCCCGGGTCAGCTAAACTTCCGTAAGGCATTTCAAAACACGCTGGAAAGCCTGCAGGAAATTTATGAGGCTTTGCCCGACGACTGGAAGGTTTGGGTAGAGTACAAGCCCTACGAGCCAAACTTCTACTCCACCACTATTGGCGACTGGGGCCAGTCTTACCTGTTGGCATCTAAACTGGGGCCAAAGGCAAGCACACTGGTAGATCTTGGTCACCATTTGCAGGGCACCAATATAGAGCAGATCGTATCTATACTGTTGATGGAAAATAAACTTGCAGGTTTCCATTTTAACGACTCAAAATATGGCGACGACGACCTTACCGTGGGCAGCATTAACCCATACCAATTGTTCCTGATATTTAACGAACTGGTAGAAGGGATGGATGCAAGGGGCATGAACCATGCAACCGATCTGGGCTGGATGATAGATGCATCGCATAACGTTAAAGACCCGGTAGAGGATCTGCTTCAATCGGTACAAGCCATCAAAATTGCGTATGCCCAGGCGCTTATTGTAGACAAGGCGGCGTTAGTCGCGGCGCAAAACAACAACGATGTGACTTTGGCGCAGGAGATACTGCAGCAGGCCTATCGCACAGATGTAAGGCCGCTTGTTGCGGAAGCCAGCCTGCGAAACGGTGGTTCGTTAGACCCGGTTAGTGCGTATAGGAGGTTAAGCGTACGCGAACAATTAATAAGCGAACGTGGTTTAAAAACGGTAGCTACGGGATTGTAATATGATGAACGCCATACCTGTCATAGCCATATTTGATGTAGGTAAGACCAATAAAAAGCTGTTCCTGTTTGATCGGGACTACCGTATTGTTTTTGAAAAAACTGCGCGGTTTATAGAAACAGTGGACGAAGATTGCTTTGCCTGCGAAAACCTGCAAAGCCTGCGCTTGTCGGTATTCGATTCGCTGAGCGAAATTTTCAGGTTAAAGGAATTTACGGTAAAGGCAGTGAATTTTTCTGCGTACGGTGCCAGCTTTGTTTATTTAGACGAATTTGGCCAGGCGGTAGCGCCCTTGTACAATTACCTTAAGCCCTACCCGCAAGATCTCAGCAATCAGTTTTATTCAACGTATGGCGGCGAGCTTAAGTTTAGTACCGAAACCGCTTCCCCTATTTTGGGCAACCTAAATTCGGGCTTACAGCTTTACCGGATCAAGCATGAGAAGCCGGAATTGTTTAAGCGTATAAAATACGCCCTGCATTTACCGCAGTACTTAAGCTTTTTACTTTCGGGCCAGTACTATTCCGATCTTACCAGCATAGGCTGCCACACCGCGTTATGGGATTTTGCGAACGACCGCTACCACGAATGGGTGCAACGCGAAGGGCTGGCCTTAAAACTCGCCCCCGTAGCCGCAGCGGACAAGGCCTTGCCTGCCTTGTTCCCCGGGAATAACTATAAGGTGGGGGTAGGCCTGCACGATAGTTCGGCGGCGCTTATTCCTTACCTGGTGAATTTTAGCGAGCCCTTTATTCTTATTTCAACCGGTACCTGGTGCATTAGTTTAAACCCTTTTAATCAATCGCCTTTAACAGCGGACGAGCTGAATAAGGATTGCCTTTTTTATATCCAGTATAAAGGTAAACACGTAAAGGCTTCGCGTTTATTTTCCGGGTTTGAGCATGAGCAGCAGGTGAAAAGGATAGGCGTCCATTTTAACCAGGATGCCATCAAATTTAGGAATCTCCCTTTCGATCCTGAGGTGATGGTTAAGCTAAAAAAGAGAAATAGGCACGCACCAAAAGCAGGATTTGTCAAAGAATCGGTATTCGCATCAAGGGACCTGTCGGCATTTGATAACGATGAGGAAGCCTATCACCAGTTGGCCCTCGATCTGGTCAATTTGCAGGTGGAATCGACGAAGCTGGTATTAACCAACACGCCGGTTAAAAGGATCTTTGTTGATGGCGGCTTTAGCAAAAACAGCATTTACATGCATTTACTGGCTTCTTCTTTTCACAACATAGAGACCTTCGCCGCATCAATGGCACAGGCCTCGGCAGTTGGTGCGGCGTTAAGCATCCATAAAGAATGGAATACCAAACCCATCCCGAGCGATATCATCGAACTAAAATATTATTCAGCAAGCGAGGCCATAGCGCTATGAACACAGGGTGTTTTAACGGGCTTTATATCGGATACTATTGCCGGATGAGAGAAATATCCGTAAATATGTGTTTTACAAGAACTATGAGCTAAAACTATTTCATGAAGCAGCTTACCCTTTATGATTTTATCAAGATAGACGAATATTCCGCAACGCCAAAATATTTACAGTTAGCCAATTCTGTCATCAATGCGCTGGAAGCCGGTGTTATAAAAAAGGATTATCTTCTTCCATCTATTAACGAACTGAGCTACCAGTTCGACATTTCAAGAGATACCATCCATAAAAGTTACCGTCACTTAAAAAAAATTGGAGTGGTTACGTCTTTTCCAGGCAAGGGCTATTGTATCTCCAACCTCGATTTTCGGCAGAAACTAAAAATATTTTTATTGTTCAACAAACTGAGCGCGCATAAAAAGATCATATATGATTCGTTGGTGGCCGCCCTCGGAGATGATGTGGCCATCGATTTTTATATTTATAACAACGACTTCAACCTGTTTAAAAAATTGCTGCAATCTGCAAAGGAAGATTATTCGCACTATGTAATTATCCCTCACTTTATAGAAGGCGGTGAAAACGCCAACGAGGTGATCAATGCCATCCCCAAGGATAAGCTGATACTGCTGGATAAGAACATCCCCGGCATAACCGGCGAATACAGTGTGGTGTACGAAAACTTTGAGAAAGATATTTATAACGCGCTTTACCAGGCACGCACGCAGTTAAGTAGGTATCACACCATAAAACTCGTTTTCCCGGAGCAGACGTATTTCCCGGTGGAGATCATTAGCGGCTTTAAGCGCTTTTGCCAGCAGTACGCGTTTAACCACGAAGTGATCAGCAATATAAGCGATGCCTCAATAAATAAAGGGGAAGTGTTCATTAGCCTGATGGAAGACGACCTGGTGGTTTTGCTGGAACGGATTTTAGAGTATAAGTTTAAAGCCGGTAAAGATGTAGGCGTTATCTCGTATAATGAAACACCCTTAAAAAAGGTACTGCTTAATGGTATCACCACCATATCAACCGATTTTAAGTACATGGGTGCAGTGGCGGCAAGCATGATTTTGGAAAGCACCAAAAGAAAAACGGAAGTGCCCTTTTATTACATCCGGAGGGCCTCCTTATAATCCGAGCGGTTATACAATTTCCCGGATCATCACTTTTAATAACAGGGTAACAATTGACCGCATTTTGGCCACGAAAAAAGCTAAATTTGCACACTTGTTTGCATCTAACTACCCCGTGCCCGCCAAAATGAAAATGTTTAACAGATATTTATTACCCTTTAAAGCGGTATATAAAAATTGCTGTACCTTTTTGTTATTTGCCTTGGCAACGTCGCAGGGAAGCGCCCAGGGTCTGCAGTTCAACTCCAACGACAGCCTGATGAGCAAACGTACATCGTATGTTGTTTTTGCTGATAATGTACCAACCTTTCATAATCATTTAACAATAAGTTTCGATCTGTCGTTATGGGATAACGACCACCTTGGTTACGTTTTTAACATTACCGATACCCGCAACAATTCTTACAGCCTTACCTACATTTATAACCACAACGGGTCGCCGGCGCTGAATTTTAATATTGATAGCAAAAGCAACAAAATTGAGATCCCCCTTAACCTTGCCCAGCTAAAAAAACGGAAGTGGATGCCCGTTAAGGTGGATATTGGCCTCGCCGATAACACGGTAACATTTTTAATGAACGGCAAACTGTACCGCGCAAAAGATTTTGGGTTTGAGGATAAAATTACGCCGCAGATCACCTTTGGTAAAAACCCGCATTATTCTGATGTACCTAAAATGGCCATCAAAAACCTCATCATTAGCGATGCGGATGATCGCTACTTTTTCCCGCTGGCAGAATGGAAAGGCAACGCCGTGCATAACGACGAAGGTGAAACGTTCGGCTATGTAGATCACCCTGCCTGGCTCATCAACGAATCGTATTCCTGGACGCCGAAATTCAGCAAAAGCTTTTTTGAAGTAGCCGGGCTAAATTTTGATGCGGCAAAACAGCAGCTTTTTGTCTTTAAAAGGGACTCGCTTCTCACCTATAACCTGCCCGATGAACGGATAGAGGTAAAACCATTTCAAAACAGGCTTCCGATGGCGCTTTTGCTGGGCAAGAGCGTTATTAACACTCGCCTGAACAAATGTTATGTGTACGAAGTTCAACCGCCCGATACATCGCACGGCATAGCCGCGCTCGATCTGGCAACGTTGAGATGGGAAGAAATAGGAAAAGGCTTTATTAAAGATCAACACCATCATCATAATGCCTTTTTTGATAAAGACCAGCAAAATATTTACCTGTTTGGTGGCTACGGTTCTTTCTCCTATCATAAAGACTTTTTTAGGTATAAAGAGGAGGCCGACAAGTGGGAGACCGTAGCATTTAAAGGCGATGCCATCTCGCCACGATTTTTTTCGGGAAGCAGCCAGGCCGATGAGCGTAATGAACTTTATATTTTTGGAGGGTACGGCAATCAATCCGGCAACCAAATAGTTGGCGGCACGCATTATTACGATTTGTACTGGGTTAGCCTAACTACCCGTACCATAAAAAAATGCTGGGAAATAAAGCCGGATGAAGAGCCTTATGTATCGGCCAACAACCTTATCCTTTCCAAAGACAAAAAGTATTTTTACGCTTTATGTTACCCGCACGAAAAACCCAAAACCAGCCTGCGGCTTTATAAATTCTCTATAAAAGATGGGTCCTACGAAATAGTAAGCGGTGCCATTCCTGTTACCTCCGAGCGGATAGAAAGCGATTTCAACCTGTTTTACGATGCCCGGCAGGAACAGTTTATTTGTACGGCGCAGGAATTTACATCACCTACCAAATCGTCTGTACGTGTTTTTACATTGGTTGCCCCGCCGGTCAGCCAGGCGGCTTACCTGGCCTCGCACCAGCCGGCTACTCCAGGTTTTAGCCAGTATATTAAATACTTGGTAATTGTTTTGTTGATCGCTGCTGCTGCGGTATGGTACCTGGTTAGAAAGCGCCGGTTAAAAGCGCTGGAGAACGGCGATGAAAACGAACTCCCGGAGGATATTTACAATACAAAGAAGGCTGCCGAAAAGAAACCCAACGCGGTTTACACCCTGGGCGATTTCGCGGTATTTGATAAAACCGGCAGGGACATCTCCTACATGTTCAGCCCTAAAATAAAGCAGCTGTTCATCCTCGTTTTGTTGAACAGCCGCGGGGGGCATGGCGTGGTATCCAAAAAGATCTCTGCAACGCTATGGCCCGATAAGGAAGTTACCAAAACAAAGAACATCAGGGGGGTGACCATCAATCACCTGCGAAACATCATAGCGGATATCGATGGCATCGAACTCAGCTTTGTGAACGATACCTATTGCTTTGTATTGCAGGAAGGTTTTTTTTGTGATTATTTCGCGGTAGCTGATGCGATAACGCAGCTTAAACAACACCAGCTAACACCCGACGAGTTGTTAGCCACGCAGCTCGATCTCTTTTCGCGCGGGGCTCTCTTGCCCGATATACAGGAACCCTGGTTGGATGAAACCAAAGTGGGCTTCGAAGAAGCGCTATTGCAGATCATCGTCCCCGAAATCAGACGGATCTATGATAGCGGCGAACGCAAAAAAGCACTGGACCTGTGCCGGGTTGTAATGGCCATTGACCCCTTTAATGATACCGCGCTAAAATTCAAGCTCAAGGCACTCCGCCGGATAAAGGGCGTTGATGTTGCCAGGCGCGCCTATGATGAATTTGTTGCCGATTATGCCCGATCCCTCGGCGGTGAATATCCCATCCATTTCGATAAGATCTGTAAATAAAGCAGCCGCTTTAACCAATACTACATTTTTGGGGTTAATTTTTGCCTGGTTAATAAATTTTTGACCGCGTTAACCCCTTTTTTAACCCATCTTTTAATACTTCCCCCTCTATACTTGCTCGTCGGTTAATCTGATGCTGCCGTTGACCAGCGGTTGCATTACCGGCAATAACCAGTTTAAAACCAATAAACCTATGAGTGAAAATTTTACTAATTATGGTGGATGCCATCGCATTCACTATGGTGTGAAGATCAGGCGGACGGTGCAGTATTGTATGATGCCGCTGCTGTTTGTATTGATGTGGAGCACATCTTTCGCACAAACCAAAACCATTGCCGGTACGGTATCAGACAACGCCGGTGTATTGCCCGGTGTAACCGTAAAAGTAAAAGAGGCCGGTACAGCCACCGTTACTGATGTAAACGGTAAGTATTCCATCGCCGTAAATTCGGGTCAAACGCTCCAGTTCTCTTTCCTCGGGTATGCAACACAGGATGTTGTTATCGGCAGCCAGCCATCTGTAAGTATCACTTTAACGCAGGCGTCTTCAACGCTTAATGAGGTGGTGGTAGTTGGTTACGGCACGCAAAAGAAGGTTACCGTAACCGGTTCTGTTGCTACGGTAAACAGCAGCGAGATTGTGACCACCAAAAACGAGAACGTCCTCAACTCGCTTACCGGTAAAGTTGCCGGTTTGCGTGTAACCCAAAACTCGGCCGAGCCCGGCTCGTTCGATAATTCATTTAGCATTCGTGGTTTCGGCGATCCTTTGGTGATCATCGACGGCGTTCCGCGTGACAATATCACCCGGCTTGATCCAAACGATATCGAAAGCGTATCGGTACTGAAGGACGCGGCAGCGGCCATATACGGTGTTCGCGCGGCAAACGGTGTGGTTTTAGTAACCACCAAAAAAGGAAAGAAAGGCTCGCTGGAGCTAAACTACTCGGGCACTTATGGTTTCCAGGTACCATCCGGCTTACCAAAACCAGTAGGCGCGATAGATTACATGACCCTGGTGAACGAGCAGTTATTGCATAACGTAAATGGCGGCCAGGTAAAGTATTCACCTGCAGATTTTGACGCATACGCCAGCGGCAGCCGTACCACTACCGATTGGTATACCCCGGTTATAAAAAATAGCGTACCGCAATCGCAGCATAACTTAAATGCCATGGGCGGGAACGAAAGCACAAATTACTTCATCAGTGCGGGTATTACCCAGCAGGATGGTTTCCTGCGCAGCGGCGACCTTAACTACAAACGTTATAACCTGAGGTCGAACCTAACTACTCATATCAGCAAAAACCTTACGGTAGACTTGAACATTAACGGTACTATGGACCAGAAAAACCAGCCCTACCAGGATGCCTGGTGGATCATCCGTTCGTTTTGGAGGCAGGTGCCAACACAATCTATCTACGCCAATAACAACCCGGATTACCTGAACGTGGGGCAGGTTGACGGCTCTAACCCCGTGGCGTTGGCAGATGCTAATGTGAACGGCTACCGCGTTTACAACAACAAGTGGTTCCAATCGCAGATCTCTGCAACGTATAGCGTGCCCTTTGTTCCGGGCTTAAGCGCTAAAGGATTGTTCAGCTATGATTATTATAACTCCAGTAACCGCATCTATCAAAAATCGTACAACCAATACAATTACGATACAAACTCTGATAGCTATTCGGCTGTGCCAAATCAAACCCCGGCAACTTTCCGTCGCGAGTTTTTTGAACGCCCGGGTACTTTAACCCAGCTTTCTTTAAACTACGACCGTACTTTTGGCAACCACAGCTTTACCGGCTTATTGCTGTACGAAGAAAATAACCGCCAGCAGGATAATTTTTACGCGCAGCGCGAGCTCTCCCTCGCGGTTGACCAGCTTTTCTCAGGAAGCAGCGAAAACCAGGTGGGCTCATCAAATTCCGGTGATATTTATAACTATACCAATAAATCGATAGTAGGGCGTATCAACTACAACTACAAATCAAAATATCTTGCCGAGGTCAGTTTCCGTAACGATGGTTCTTCCAGGTTCTCTCCGCTTAAACGCTGGGGCTTTTTCCCGGCGGGTTCATTAGGCTGGAGGATCTCGCAGGAAGATTTCTGGAAAAAATGGTCTGCGCTATCGTTCATTAACGATCTCAAGTTCCGCGTTTCCTACGGAAAAGTGGGTGACGACTCTGCTTTGGCTTACCAGTTCCTTACCGGTTATCGTTTCCCTGCCGATGGCTCGAATAACCAGTTGCCTCCGGGCTCCGTTTTCGACGGAACGTTTGTTAACGGCACCCAAAATTTAGGTATTGCAAACCCCAACCTTACCTGGTTCAATGCCGAAACGTATAATATCGGCGTTGACCTGGAAGCATGGAACGGCTTGTTGGGTGCAACCTTTAACGCTTTCCGCCGCGACCGGAACGGCTTACTGGGTACGCAGATCCTAAACTTGCCAAGTGTTGTCGGCGCCGATCTTCCGCAGGAAAACTTAAACAGCGACCGCACTCAGGGTTTCGAAATAGAGCTAAGCCACCGCAACCACGTTGGCGCATTCAATTACTTTTTAAAGGGAAACCTGGCCTATGCACGTACCATGAGGCGTACCGTTGTGCAGGCAGCTTTTGGCAACTCGCAGCTTAACTGGCATAACAACCAAAATAACCGTTGGGATAATATCTACTGGGGACTTGGTGCCGATGGGCGCTATACCAATTACCAGGATATCCTAAACAGCGGGCAATTTGTATCGCGCAACGCGGTAGTAGGCGATTATGTTTACGAAGACTGGAACGGCGACGGGCAGATCAACGGAGACGATGTACACCCTATTGCTTATAACAGCGCGCCGTTAACCACCTTCGGTTTAACGCTTGGCGGCTCGTATAAAGGTTTCGATTTTAACACCGTATGGCAAGGTGCTACAGGTGTTACCGTATCGTATTTCGAGCAATTAAATACTCCGCTGTGGGGCGGAGGCAGCGCGCTTACCATGTTCCTGGACAGGTATCATCCGACCGATCCCAATGCTGATCCATACAACCCAAACACGGTTTGGATCCCAGGCAACTACGCGCTTACCGGTACAACAGCCGATGTGAACTCGATGTTCAATATCCAGAATGCCAGGTATCTGAGGTTGAAATCTGCTGAGTTGGGTTATAGCCTTGCACCGGGTTTCGCTAAAAAGATAGGTATAAAAGGCGCCAGGATCTTTGTTAACGGATACAACCTGCTAACCTTTACCGGGGTAAAATACCTCGATCCGGAGCACCCATCCAGCACATACGGGTACCTGTACCCCCTCAACAAGACATATTCACTGGGCGTAAATGTTAAGTTATAAGATCATCAACATGAAAAAGAATATATACATCATCATATGCTTTTTGGTTTGCTGGACAACAGCATGTAAAAAGCTCGACGTACCTCCTATCAACATTATACAGGATAAGGACGTTTTTACAAGTACCGGCGGGATACAGGCCTACATGGCGCGCATCTACAGCGAGCTACCGATAGAAGATTTCAGGTATTCACCGCAGCGCGGACTAAACTTCTTTTGGATCATCAGCCCCTTTCCTGCTGTTACCGGCGAGGCACTAAGCCGCGACCAAAACGGCGCTATGCAGGAAAACGTAGGCGAATCGCCATGGAGCGATTGCTACAAGCTGATAAGGGATGCCAATTACTTTATCGAGAATATGCCAAAGTACGCAAGTACCTACACACCTGCGCAGGTTAACTCTTGGTTGGGAGAAGCTCGTTTCATCCGTGCGCTTACCTACTTCGCATTGGTAAAACGCTATGGAGGTGTGCCGATAGTTGATAAAGTATTGGAATATCCAACTGCCAATATTGACGACCTGAACATGGCCCGTGCATCCGAAGAGGCTGTTTACGATTTTGTTGCCGCCGACCTCGATTTTGCATACGCTAATTTATCAGAATCTAACCAAGCAGGTCGCGCCAACAGATATGCTGCCGCGGCATTTAAATCGAGGGCTATGCTGTATGCGGGTGCTATAGCCAAATACAACACCACTACACTATCTGATGGTGCCGGCAACCGGGTATGCGGTATTCCTTCGGGCAAAGCGGTAACCTATTTTAAAGCTGCTTACGATGCCGCCCTGCTGGTTGCTCCTAAATACAGCCTTTATAAAAAAGTATGGGCCGCCGGCGATAAGGAAGCACAGTTTCAAAACTATGTTAACATGTTTTATGATGAAAGCAGCAATGAGAACATTTTTGTGAAGCAGTACCATTACCCCGAATCTGTTCACGGTTATGATGCTTATAACGTTCCGCGCCAGTTAATGGGTGGCAATGGTTATTCATCTGCGGTAAACCCAACTTTGAATTATGTAGAACTGTTTGACGGCCTTCCCAAAAATGCTGACGGAACACTCAGGACAACAACGTCCGGCAAGTACGAACTGTATACCAATACTATGGATCTTTTTGCCAATGCTGAGCCAAGGCTAAGGGCAACAGTTATCCTACCCGGTGATAAGTTTAAAGGCCAGAATATAGAGATACGCAGAGGTATTTACACCGGCAGTTCGGCAGGTGGTATCAATCCACTTTTAGCGCCGGGTTCTACATCAAATTATCCAACGGCAAACATTGTGCAATCGTCCAATGCTAACCAAAGCCCATATATGCTGCCCGATGGTACAACCATGAACCCTGCAGGTTTAAGCGGTGTTTTCACCGGTGATGGTACCTGCGCTATATCGGGCTTTTCTATCCGTAAGTATCTGGTTCCGGATAAACCGACTTCGGAGGTTCTGGAGAACCGCTCTGACCAAACCTGGATAGAGATGCGCTACGCCGAGGTATTGCTTAACCGCGCCGAAGCCGCTTATGAGCTAAACGCTTTAGGGCAAAACGATAAGGATTATCTGCAGGATGCGTACCAGGATATTAACCAGGTACGCGAAAGAGCAGGTGCTACTTTGCTTGCAGGCCCCGGGGATTTGTCAAACGTGAGCGTGGTTCGTAAGGAGAGAAGGAAAGAACTTGGATTTGAGAACAAGATCTGGTGGGATATGAGGAGATGGAGAACTGCCGATATCGAGCAGAACTCAACCATTTACCGGGTGCTGATGCCATTTTATTCTGCAAACGACAAAAAGTACTTTTTTGATGCGCGTACAGACGAGCGTAACGTGCGCTACACCTTTGATGTGCGCTGGTACTACGAAGAGATCCCGAACGGCGAGATCCAGAAAAGTCAGAAGTTAATTCAAAACCCCGGTTATTAATAAGCTAACAACATGAAAAAGATATTATATACAATAGCCGTATGTGCGATAGCTCTTGGGGCATCCTCATGCAAGAAACTGGATAATTACGAAGAACCGCAGGAAACCCTCACAGGCAGCGTAATCGACGCCGGCACAGGCAAAACCCTGCAAACTGAGAACGGTGGCGGCGGAACGCGCATTAAACTGCTGGAGATCAGCTGGAGTGATAACCCAACGCCTTTCTATATCGCATCTATGCAGGATGGTACTTTTAACTACACCAAACTATTTGCAGGCAAAAATAAAATTAGCGCCGAAGGTGCTTTTGTACCACTGATGCAAACTAATGGCAGCGGTGCTACCACGGTTGATAAAAGCCAAACCGTTGATATTAAAGGCACCACTACCGTTAATTTTTCGGTTGACCCTTTACTGCGGGTTGAATGGGTTGGCGAGCCGGTTTTAAATGCAGACGGTACCGTTTCGGCCAGCTTTAAGATCACCCGAGGAACCAGCGACCCTGGGTTTCAGAATGATATTACCGATGTGCATTTGTTTTTGAACTCCAATAAGTTTGTGGGCAATAACAATTACGACAACCGGTATTCGCCGCAGATGGATTTTAGCGGTTCATCGGCTAATGCCCAGCTGGGCCAAACCATTACCCTTACAACAAAGGGCGGTCCGCTTCCCACCAAACGCGATTATTTTGTCCGCATAGGTGCCCGTACCAATTATGGTTTGAAGTATTACAACTACACAGATGTGAAAACGATTAGTGTTCCTTAGATAAAACTGTTCATCCTGCTCCGGGGCGGTGGTCCAAACGCTCCGGGCAGGTTTTTAAATACTACCTATGAAAAACTTTTTACTCAGCTGCGCATTAGTGGCACTCACGGGTGGGGTGTATGCCCAGCCAGGAAAGCCTGTTGCATTAAAACAGAAAACTGCGTTCCAAACCAGCAGTCCCTGGATCCCCGAGATAGATGTGCGGTCTGATATTGCCATTGTTTACGGCGTGAACGACCGGCCCGGGATGACCTTTGAACAACGCCTGCAATCCTGGCGCGACCACGGCTATCAAACCCAGTTTATGACCGGCATAGCCTGGGGTGACTACAAAGACTACTTTTTAGGCAAATGGGATGGCGTCAACCACCTCGGCGTTGGGCAGGTTACTCAAAAGGGTGATACCATATTCCATGGGAAGGATATGCCTTACGTAGTGCCGGTTAAATCTTTTATCGAATACATGAAAACCGCCGTTATTAAGCGGGTAATAGATGCGGGGATAACCGACATCTTTTTAGAAGAACCCGAATTTTGGGCGAGAGCCGGTTACAGCCAACCCTTTAAAGAAGAATGGCAAAAGTATTACGGTTTCCCCTGGAAACCGCAGCACGAATCGGCAGAGAATACTTACCTCTCCAGCAAGCTAAAATATCACCTGTATTACGAGGCCATTAAGGAAACATCTAACTACGCCAAAGCATATGGTAAAAGCAAAGGCAAAAGCATCAGGGTATACATCGCCACGCATTCGCTGGTGAATTATTCATCGTGGCAAATTGTTAGTCCCGAGGCCAGTTTGGCATCGCTGCCCGGCATCGACGGCTACATAGCACAGGTATGGACCGGTACCTCCCGCGAGCCCACGTTTTTCGACGGGCAAAAAAAAGAACGTGTGTTTGAGAACGCATTCCTGGAATATGGCTCCATGGTATCCATGACAGCGCCGACGGGCCGCAAAATGTATTTCCTTACCGACCCTATTGAGGACTGGCCGCGCGATTGGGCGGATTATAAAAAGAACTACCAGGCTACTTTTACAGCCAAGCTGCTTTACCCTACGGTTTCAGATTATGAAGTAATGCCCTGGCCCGAAAGGATCTACACGCATCCTTATAAGGTGGCTAACAGTAACGAAAAAGTGCTGATCCCGCAGTATTATTCCACGCAGATGCAGATCATGGTGAATGCTTTGAACAGTATGCCGGCATCTGAAAATAAGGTAACAGGCGTTAATGGCATCGGCGTGTTGATGAGTAATTCGCTCATGTTCCAGCGCTTTCCAACGCATAATGGTTTCGAGGATCCGCAATTCTCCAACTTTTACGGGCAAACCCTGCCACTGCTTAAGCGCGGCGTACCGGTGCAAACGGTACACATGGAAAACCTCACTTACACCGCCACTTTAAAAAACATCAAGGTGTTGATCGTGAGTTATACTAACATGAAGCCGGTTTCGGCAGAGATCCATATCGCGCTGGCTAAATGGGTAAAAGAAGGTGGTGTACTCATCTATTGCGGCCGAGACGACGACCCGTACCAATCGGTAATGGAATGGTGGGATACCAAAAGCAACAAATTTACCGCTCCGTCTCAGCACCTTTTCCAGCTGATGAAGATCAACGGTGCTTCCGGGCAGGAGAAGTTCAATTTCGGTAAAGGCTCGGTTTACATCATCAGGCAAAATCCAAAAGAATTTGTACTACGAGCCAATGCCGATCCGAATTTTGTAAAGGTGGTGAAACAGGGTTACGAGAACGACGCCAAGGCAGGCAAGCTTGAATTTAAAAACAGCCTCTACCTGGAGCGAGGCCCTTATGTTGTTGTTTCGGTGATGGACGAGAATGCCGATGCGAAACCCTATACCATCAAAGGCCCGGTGATCGACCTGTTCGATCCGCAGCTGCCGGTGCTTGCTCAAAAGATTATCAACCCCGGCGAGCAATCATTGTTGTATAACACGAACAGGATAGTCGATAAAACAAAACCGCAGGTATTGGCCGCGGCTTCAAGGGCGTATGACGAAAAAGTGCTTGGCAAAAGCTATTCGTTCGTGGTAAAAAGCCCAATCAAAACATTGAATAGCATGCGGGTATTGCTGCCGGCGCAACCCAAGGCCACAAAAGTGACCAATAGCCAGGGCCAGCAGCTTACAGATGTAAAAACATCTTGGGACGAGTCGTCCAACACGGTATACCTCGGCTTCGCCAATGATCCTGCGGGGGTAAAAGTTGAATTGAGTTGGTAAGATATTTTTAGTTGGTTTAAAGAGCGGCCATCACTGCCCTGCACGGAGCTTTTCGTGCAGGTGTAGTATGGCTGTATAACGGCCACTACCCGCTTATAATATGTACATAAAAAAAACACTATTAGCCGTACTGGCATTTTTGCCGGCCTTTGCATTTGCACAGGTTAACATCACAAACCTCGCCGACTTGGTGAACCCTTTAATGGGCTCCGATTCGAAACCCTCTCTATCCAACGGGAATACCTATCCTGCTATAGCATTGCCCTGGGGGATGAACACCTGGACGCCACAAACCGGGAAAATGGGCAGCGGCTGGCAATACACTTATAACGCAGATAAGATCCTCGGCTTTAAGCAAACGCACCAGCCATCGCCCTGGATGAATGATTATGGGCAGTTTTCTATCTTCCCGGAAACGGGCAAAATAAAACTCGAAGATACGGAGCGCGCCAGTTGGTTTTCGCATAAAGCAGAGGTATCAAAACCCTATTACTACAGTGTTTACCTGGCCGATTACGATATCACCACCGAAATTACCCCAACAGAGCGGGCCGCCATCTTTAGGTTTACCTTCCCCAAAAGTGATAGCTCACATATTGTGATAGACGCCTTTGATAAAGGCTCGTACGTAAAGATCATCCCGGGCGAGAACAAGATAGTGGGTTACAGTACCCGTAACAGCGGCGCTGTACCGGCCAATTTTAAGAACTACTTTGTTATTTATACCGATAAGCCATTTACCGCATCGGCCTGGCATGGTAAGGATGTGGATGAAGGCAAGCTGGAATATACCGGCGACCATGCTGGTGCCGTTATCAGCTTTAAAACCACCAAAGGCGAGGCGGTGCACCTGCGGGTAGCATCATCTTTCATCAGCTTAGAACAAGCCGAACTGAATTTAAAACGAGAGGTTGGCAATGATGACTTCGGCGCCACCAAACAAAAGGCAAAAACCGTTTGGAACAATACGCTAAGCAAACTGAAGGTTGAAGGCGGTTCGGTAGATCAAACCCGCACATTCTATTCCTGCCTGTACCGGGCGCTCTTCTTCCCAAACCGGATGTATGAATTCGATAGTAAGAATCAAATGATACATTACAGCCCGTACACCGGCAAGGTGTTGCCGGGTTATATGTTTGCGGGCACCGGTTTTTGGGACACCTTCCGGGCCTTGTATCCTTTTCTCAATCTTGTTTACCCGTCTATGAGTAAAGAGATGCAAGAGGGCCTGCTGAACGATTACAAAGAAGGCGGATGGCTGCCCGAATGGAGCAGCCCCGGTTATGCCGATGTAATGGTGGGTAACAATTCTGCGTCTGTAGTCGCCGAGGGCTACTTAAAAGGTGGCCGTGGCTATGATATCCAAACACTTTACCAGGCCCTGATGCATGGTGCAAACAACACCGGCCCAAATGCTACCGGCCGCCGTGGTGTTGAGTTTTACAACAACCTTGGCTATGTGCCCTATGATGTAGAAATAAACGAGAATGCTGCCCATACGCTGGAATATGCTTACGACGATTTTGCCATTTATAAGCTTGGCAAAGCGCTCAATCGCCCGGCAGCCGAAACGGAAGTATACCGCAAACGCGCCATGAACTATAAAAATCTGTTCGACCCTTCAAGCGGGCTGATGCGGGGTAAAAATAAGGATGGCAAATTTCAAAGTCCGTTTAATCCTTTTAAATGGGGCGATGCCTTTACCGAAGGCAACAGCTGGCATTACACCTGGAGTGTTTTCCACGATGTGCAAGGTTTGATCAACCTGATGGGCGGCAACCAGAAATTTGTCACCAAGCTCGATTCGGTGTTCATCCTTCCTCCGGTGTTTGATGACAGTTATTATAACCAGGTAATTCACGAGATAAGGGAAATGCAGATAGCCGGGATGGGGCAGTACGCGCATGGTAACCAGCCTATACAGCACATGGTATACCTGTACAACTACGCGGGCCAGCCGTGGAAAACCCAGCAGCATGTGCGCGATGTGATGGATAAAATGTACAAGCCAACCCCCGATGGGTATTGCGGCGACGAGGACAACGGCCAAACATCGGCCTGGTACATATTTTCTGCTATGGGCTTTTACCCGGTAACGCCCGCCAGCGACCAGTACGTACTGGGTACCCCGCTGTTTAAGAAATTGACGTTGACCCTCGAGAACGGCAAAACAATAACCATAAATGCCGCCAATAACAGCGCCACAAACCGCTATGTGAATAGTCTTACTGTAAACGGTAAGCCATACGGTTTTAACTGGCTCAGCCATTCGGCGCTGCTAAAAGGGGCTACACTCAACTTCGGTATGTCGGCGCAGCCCAATAAACAAAAGGGGACGCAGCCTGCAGATGCGCCTTATTCACTAACAAACGACAAATAAACTTACATCTACCTATGAAAAAAGTATTTTATGTAATGGCCATGAGTATGCTCATAACGGCTGTGAGCTGCAGTAAGGGCACCGAGGGGACAAAGCCGGTTGATACCAAACCGGTAGAAACCACCCCCACCTCTTTTACTGCCGCGGATGCCACAACGGCCTACACCGCCTTTAACCGGTATTTTTACAATACAAGCGCTAAGCTTTATTACAGTACCACCCGCCGCGATGGATTGGCCGCCATTTGGACGCAGGCCATTTATTGGGACATGGCCATGAATGTGTACGAGCGAACTAAAGACCCTGCACAGTTGACCATGATAAACGATATGTATCAAGGCGGCTTTAACCAGTACGACGGCTACAATTGGGATAATACCACCACCTGGTTTATTTATGACGATATGATGTGGTGGGTAATGGCCCTGGCCCGCGCCAATCAGCTTACCGGTAACGATGTTTACCTGCAAAAAGCAATAGCAGGATTTAACCGCGTTTGGAATGGCTCTTACGACCCTGCAAACGGCGGCATGTTTTGGGATTTTAAGCATAGCGGTAAAAATGCCTGCATTAATTACCCAACGGTGATAGCGGCCATGCGCCTGTACAAAATCACAGGTGATGCAAGCTACCTTGATAAAGCGAAGTTGATCTATAGCTGGTCCAAAGCAAATTTAATGGACGCCGTAACGGGCCGTATTGCCGATCATAAAATTGGCAACAACGCGCCGGGTTATGAGGATTACACCTACAACCAGGGCACTGCTATAGGCGCGGCAGTAGCACTTTATAAAGAAACAAAAGAAGTTGGCTATCTGGATGATGCTAAACTGGTAGCCGGTTACACCCAAACCAAAATGGGCAGCAATGGGCTTTTACCGGCCGAAGGTGATTTTAACGAACAGGGCGTATTGAAAGCCATATTTGCCCAGTACATGGTGCAGCTGATAACCGATGGCGGCCAAAGCCAGTACCTGGATTGGGTACGCACCAATATTAACACCGGCTGGAAGAACCGCGATACCGACAGGAACCTAACCTTTAGGAACTACGCCATCCACTGCCCAACCGGCGACATCCAATCTTACGAGGCAAGCAGCATAGTAACGTTTATGCAACTCTGCCCTCCGCAACAGTAAATTTCCATCACAACAATTGAGAAAAGGCGCTCCCGTAAATGGGTAAGCGTCTTTTTTTATACAGGTGAATTTAATGTAGCAATGCCGGTATATTTGCAATAGAATACCGCCCGGTTTATGATCGAAAATAACTACGCCGCATCCCTGAACGAAATTCGATCGGATATCGAATCGTTGCGAGGCAATTCGCTTCTTTACCAGCAAAAGAATTTTAGCGCCCGTGTGGAAGCGCTGGATTTTATCGATTTTCATATTATCGGGCATATCGACGCGTTGATGCCTCAAATAAGCCAGCCGGATGAATTGCCCTTACTAAGGCAAGACGCGGATAAGATAAAGACGGAGCTCGAGCACATCGATAATCAGCTTTTTGAAGAACTCCGGGCGGCTATTCAATCAGATGCTTATAAAAAAAAGGGCTTTAGAAGCCTTGTTGAGGACTTCACGGACCTTAATTTGCTACCGAATGGAGAGGAAGAAATTGGCTACGATAACCTGGATGTTTTTATGAATGGTTTGTTGCCCGATCGCGCTTTACCCGTGCCAGTACAAACGCTGGAGGCGGAAATGGTTTATTATCAGAAAACGCCGGCAAGGCTTGTTTTTGAAATGGTAGAGCAGATCCGGTTTAGCGGAGAGGATGTGTTTTTTGATATTGGTTCGGGGTTGGGTCAGGTAGCCATGCTGGTAAATCTGCTTGCCGGAGTCAAAGCTATCGGCATCGAGTTTGAGCCTGCTTTTTGCAGTTACGCGAGTGAAGTTGCCGCCGCGCTTAATTTGCCCGATGTGGATTTTGTGAATACCGATGCCCGTGAAGCCGATTATACAAATGGTACGGTGTTTTTTATGTACACGCCTTTTAAGGGAAACATGCTGCTGAATGTTTTAGATCGCTTAAAACAGGAATCCACATTAAGGAATATTACGGTGATCACTTATGGCCCCTGTACGCCCGAAGTAACATTGCAAGGCTGGCTGATTCCTACGGGATCGATAGACGGGAGTATCTACAAAGTAGCCGTTTTTACCAGTCGGGAACCGGATAGCGAAACGATGGATGCAAGGCCGGGAACGGTAGTTTGATAAAGCATTTGTTTACTGCCCGCGTTTGTACAGGAATGCCGATATTTGCGGCATTGTTATAAATTAAATTATGCCATCAGCCGAAAAACAAAAACCCGCCGAAAAAGAAAGTTTGCATCCGCGCAATTTACACCGGGCAGGTTATGATTTTGATAAGCTGATCAAAGCATCGCCCACGCTGCGCCCGTTTGTTAAACTCAATCAGTATGAGATCGAATCAATTGATTTTGCCGACGCGGAAGCGGTAAAGGAACTGAACAGGGCTTTGCTTAAGTTTTTCTACGGCATAAATTACTGGGATATTCCCGCAGGGTATCTTTGCCCGCCGATACCCGGCCGTGCAGATTACATCCATTATATTGCCGATCTGCTGGCCGAAGGAAACAGTGGTGCCATCCCTACCGGGAAAAGCATCAAAGTTTTAGATGTTGGCGTTGGCGCTAACTGCGTATATCCGCTAATAGGTAACAGCGTTTACGGCTGGCAATTTACCGGTACTGATACTGATGCCGAGGCTATTCGCTGGGCGAATAAGATCGCATCTGCAAGCCCGGAGCTAAATAATGCCATTAAAATTCGCCCGCAAAGCAACAAGGCAAATATATTTAAAGGCGCAATTACGCAGGGCGAAATATTTGATATTACCATTTGCAATCCGCCGTTTCATGCCTCGTTGAAAGACGCGCAAGCCGGCACGCTGAAGAAACTGCAGAACCTGAATAATGGCAAACCGCAACAGCCGCAGCTAAACTTCGGTGGGAAAAATACCGAGCTATGGTACCCTGGCGGCGAGGTTGCGTTTATCCGAAATATGGTTGACCAAAGCGCGCTTTTTGCCGATAAGGTAATGTGGTTCTCTACCCTCGTATCCAAAAAAGACACTCTTGCCTCCGTTTACCGTGCCTTAAGTAAAGTAAAGGCTGTAGAGGTAAAAACCATTAACATGGCCCAGGGACAAAAGGTAAGCCGCATAGTTGCCTGGACATTCCTGAGCGAAGCCGCGCAGCGCACCTGGCGCAATACGTATTGGAAAGAGACCGCATCGAAGATTTAGCATTGCGCCGGAGGCAATACTCATAAAACATTCTTATTTTTAGCGATACCAATTAACTAGATACGTGAGGCCCGGCATTGCAGCAATTCTGTTTTTCCTGCTTTTTAATATAGCTGCTCTTGGCAAGGCAGGCAACGGTTGCGCGATAAAATCAGTTACCGCCCCGCAGGATACCACAAAAAAAGATAAGCTCAAGAAAACAAACGCCTGTAATACCATTGGCAACCTTACAGGCAATACCTGCATTGGAAGCACCTTAACCGCTTCCGCTACCGACCCGATAGCATCTGTAGAGTGGATTTACGAGAACACCTCAACCGTTGCCAAGCAACAGGCGCAAAACACCCCATATGCTTTCAGAGCCGATATTGCAGGTACGTATTTTGTAAAAATAATTACGCAGGCAGGCTGCGAACTCAACTCCAACTCCATAACCATTACCAATCTCAAGGTGCCGATCATTGAGATCTCCACGCGATCCAATATTATTTGTGCCGAGTACCCTAATCCATCTTTTACCGGGGTGCCCACCTTTAACGGAAACCACGCAACTTACCAATGGAAGGTAAATGAAATAAATGATGGCCCCCTGGTTACCGATGTTAACCAGCCTTTTATGCCGGCCGGGTTAAAAAAGGGCGATGTGGTAAGCTGTGAAATGACCAGTACCGATGTTTGCATTACTACCCCGGTAGTACAAAGTAACCACATTACCATAGATGATATCCCGGTGGAGAATCCGTCGGTAAGTATTGAGCGGAGTGCTGCCAACCCCTGCGCCGGGAGTACCTTGGTGTTTACTGCTATCCCGGTGAACGGCGGTGATTTACCTGATTATCAATGGTATGTAAACTTGGTGGCAGCCCCAAACGGCAACGCTAAAATCTTTATATCAGGCCGGCTGAATGAGGGCGATGAGGTTACCTGTAGCATGGTGAGCAATGCAAAGGTATGCCAGGTAACCACATCGGCTACCAGTATGCCATACATCGTAAGGCTTATTCCGCTGGTTACGCCGAAAATAAGCGTTAGTCCCGTTACTTTCGAAGCAGGTGTATCTGTAACGTACAAGGCTACAGTAGAAAACGCCGGACCCGGCCCGGTATATCAATGGCAAATAAACAGCATAAACGCGGGTTCGGGATCAGATACCTTTGTTGCTACCAAACTTGTACCAGGCGATGTGATCAAATGCATATTAACAAGCAATGCAGATTGTACAACCAGCGATATGGTGACTTCAGACCCGGTGGTGAATAATGCCACCATACCCTTTAAGGCAGCGACAGCAAATTTATTTACGCCCAACGGAGATGGCGTAAACGACACCTGGAGTTTTCCCGGTGTAGATGCTTTTAGAAATGCTAAAGTGAGGGTGTATAACCGTTACGGCCAGCAGGTGTTCCATTCAGCAGGCTCTGTGGAGGAATGGGATGGAAAAACAGACGCCGGGAAACAATGTCCATCCGGCGTATATTATTATTTCATAAACCTCAATCAAACCCAAACCACTGTGGGTTCGGTTACCATTATCAGGTAAGCTTAATTACTCGGCTACCTTTTCGGCTTCTGGCTTAACAGTTTTGGCCGCTTTTGGTTCAACTGCAACAATTTCTTTAACTACTGCAACTTCTTTAGCTTCGGTTGCTGCTTTTACAAGAGCGTCTTTATCTACCTTAACTTCTGCAGAAAGTTTTTTGGCTAAATTTTTAGCGCTTTTTTCAATTTCTTTTGTTGTTTTTTTGGAGGCGACACCCAGCTTTTCGGCTGCTGCTTTTAGTTGGGCAACAAGGGTTGCTTTAATAGTTTCGGTTGTGTTTTTCCGGGTGGATTTTACTAAGGCTTTCAGTTTGTTTTTTTTCATAGCTGCGAATTATTGCGCGAAGATAAGTTAGTATCAGGTTAATTCAATGTTATCATTATGTTAAGTGCCATATAAGTGCTTAACATTGACCCAATTAGGCATGGCTATTGTGGGTTTTAATGATGATGCAGATCAATTATTACGAAATAGGATTAGTGGTACTACTGGCTGTAGGGCTGGTAATATGGTTAATAATACGTAACCGTAAGGACGAGAAGGCATTTGAAAAAGATGAATTAACCGATACAGTCGATTCGCCCGATCCCGATAAAGAGTAGCCTACTTGTTTTTGATGATGATGCTCTCTATCACCACGGTAGCGTGCTCGCATTTATCGGTAGTGCGCTCCAGCGCGGCCAATATTTCGGTGTATTTGATCACTTCTACAGAGTTTTTTTCGCTTTCCATAACCGCGCCAACGGCTTTGCCAGAGACCTGATCGGCATAATGCTCCAGCTGTTTAATTTTATTGCAGTTGTCTTTTATCGCGTCCGAGTTATCTAAATTGCTCAGGCCTGTTACGGCAGCCTGCAATTCTATACAGCTTTCAATAATAATACCCGCCAATTCTTTTATAGCCGGATTTGCCGGTTCTGATTGGAACAGGCTATACCTACGCGATGAAATATGGATATAATCGCAAACGTTATTGATAGCAGAAGCCAAAGCATACATATCGCTACGGGCAAAGGGCGATACAAAAGCCTTTGCCGATGCCAGGTAAACTTTGTGCTTTACTTCGTTCCCGGTTTGCTTGAGGCGGCTTATTTGGTTAAGCAGGATATTATGGTCCTGCGATTCGCCGCTTACCAATTTAAAAAGCAATTCGGCCATTTGCACGTTGAGGGTGCAGGATTGATCGAAGAGGTCAAAAAATGCGCGGTCTTTTGGTACCAAAAACTTTAACAGGGTTGCCATGTAGTAGCTATTTGCTACAAACCTACAAAAAGCATATTAAGCCTGTGTTAATGTTTGGCTTTATATAGTCCAAATAAGCCATAAAATTACATCCCGGGTATAAATATTTCTATCTGGGTGCCTTTTAACTGTTCGCTTTGCACCTGCATCTTACCATCCAGCAGGTTTACGCGGGCGGCTATGTTTTTCCAGCCGATGCCCTTAGATTCATCTATCTTGCTGGCATCAAATCCCTTCCCGTTGTCTTTAATACTTAGTGTAAGGTTGCTTTCTTTTTGAACAATATCAATATCTATGTGTGTTGCCTGCGCATGTTTCATCATATTATTAAGCACTTCCTGTACAATGCGGTATATCGAAAGTTCGTTTGGTTTGGCAAACTGGTATTGCCTGATATCCTCCGGCACATTCAGCATCACCTCGGTGCCACCCGCCGAGTTCACCTTTTGGCAAAGGTCCTCCAGCGCCGCAAACAGGCCGAAGCTAAGCCCTTCGGGTATCAGGTTATGCGATATGTGGCGCACTTCGTTAATGGTTTTATCAACCAAATTAAGCGCGTTGTTTACCGCCGGCACCTCGGCGTCCTGTGGTTGCAGCACAGAGATATTCATTTTAATGACGGATAGCATCTGGCCTATGCTATCGTGCAGGTCGCGGGCTATGCGAATGCGCTCTTTTTGCTCACCCTCAAAAAGGGATTTGGTCGTTATCTCCTGTTGCTTAAATACTTCGGCCTGCAGGCGTTTTTCCTGCTTGTATTTGTTTTTACGGATGATGAGGAAGGCCAAAGATACGCCGAGTATCAATAATATAACCGAGCCAAAAAGCCAGTAATTTTTCCGGCTTATTTCAAACTGTTGCTGCTGTATCAGTTTTTGTTTGCGTTCGGTTTCAAACTTTACGTTCAATTCCGATAGCTGCCGGGTATTGTCCAGGTTGATGAATTTGTCTTTAGTTAGGGCGTAAAGCTTATGGTATTCAAAAGCGCTTTTGTAGTTGCCCACTTTGGCTGCGGCGTCTCCCATACTATCATACGCAGATTCAACAATCTCGATGGCGTTTATTTTTGTGGCAATGGCTATGCTTTTTTCGCAATAGAGTTTGGCGTTTGTAAAATCGCCCAGCTCGCCATACAGGTTACCAATATTATTATAAGTGGCGGCCATCATCCACTCATCGCCGGTTTTAAGCGACAGGTCTATGGCTTTAAAGTTGTATTGTAGCGAGGCGGCATAGTCTTTTTGGAATTTATACACAATGGCCACGTTGCTAAGCGCCATGGCTATTTTTGCCGGGATGTTCTTTTTGGTGTAAACATCCAAAGCGTTCTTATATGCTATGATTGCCTTATCATATTTTAGCTGCTGCTCATAAACGGTTCCCTTATTGTTTTGGCAATCGGCGGCCAATTCCTCTTCGTTAACTTCCAAGGCCAGTTTCTCAGCTTTTTCGTAATAGCCCAAAGCTTCTTCAAATTTTTTCCAGCTGATGTAGATTGCGCCAATGCCTTTGTAGATATGCGCGGTTAAGGTTTTATCGCCAATATCATCCGCTGTATGCAAAGCCTTTTGGTAGATCTCCAACGATTTTACATTCTCGCCCTTATCGGCATACATCCTACCCAGGCTAATGTTAGCCTGGATAAAAGTTTTGGCATTATTGGTTTGCTTTGCGGCCAGGATAATTTCGTTCAGCAACACCCCGGCGGTATCGGTACTTCCTTTTTTGAGGTAGGCTTTGGCCGCTTCTAATTTCAGACTAAGGTTATCCGGTTGTTTTTGTAATTCGCTTAAAATTTGAGGCAGGGTTTTGGCAGCCGGGGGCATTTGCGCTAAACCCAATAAAGGGGAAATAAACAAAGCCAGGGCCAATACCAGTGGCTTTACGTGGAAACTACCAGGAAACTTTACCATCAATTAAGGAATATAATATCCTATAATAATACAGGTATTTTATGCTAAACTCAAAAGAATAATATGTTGATGGGTTGTGCAGGATATTAATGTGCCGCCACGGCTATCTTATTATACTTATTGCGGTATTCCACGGGTGATACGCCGGTTATTTTTTTAAAAGTTTCACGGAAAGCCTTGGTATCGGTATAGCCCACGTTGTACATTACTTCGTTAACGTTTTCGCGCAAGGTTTCCAGGCTCATTTTGGCGGCTTCTATGCGCACTCGCTGCATATATTCTACTACCGTGTTTGAGGTGGCCTTTTTAAACCTGCGCTCCAGGTGCCTGCGGCTCATGGCAAAGGTTGATGCCAGGTGGTCCACGGTTATTTTTTCGGAGTAGTTATGCTCTATATATTCCTGCGCCTTTTTAATGGTATCGTCCTCGTGGTTTTTTTGCCCGTGGAAAATGATGAACAGAGATTGGCTATTGCGTTCAATATCAATCTCGAACATTTTTGAGGATGTGATGGCCATATCGCGGCCCGAGAATTTCTCTATCAGGTACAGCAGCAAATTCAGCGAAGAATAGGCACCGCCGCTGGTGTAAATGCCGCCTTCGTCGGTTATGATCTTATAAGGCATCAAGTTAACATCCGGGTACATCTGCCTGAATTCTGCCGCGGCAAGCCAGTGGGTGGTGCAGTTTTTGCCCTTCAACAAGCCAGTTGCTGCCAGTATAAACGCGCCGATGCAAAGCGATACTACCTCTGCGCCACCTTTATATTGTTTTATTATCCAGGGAATAAATTCGTCATTCTCACTTACCACTTTAGCCATATCGCCATGTACCGCCGGGATTACAATGAGGTCGGTTTTGGTAACCTCGCCAATGGTTAAGTCGGGCTTAATGGTGAACAACCCATTGCCAAGCGTGGTTTCCCGGCTAATACCTACCAACTGGATCTTAAACAAGGGGGCCTTCTTCATCCTATCGAACGCGTTGTTCACCTCGGTAAACATTTTATAGGTCGATTCTATATTGCTCAGGCTGGCATTGCCCCGCGGAATAAGGATAGATATGTGTTTCATAACATCAAAATTAAATAGAAACAGCGTCGCAATCAACCCCTTAGAATGTCGTAATAACACCCCTGCCGTTGCGCAAAAGCCATGCACCTTTGTGATGTCAACAAATGAATATGATAGAGGTTTTCAAAACAAATGTAGACGATTTTAGCAGATCGCAGGTGCTGGCGGTGCTCATCGAAACGTATTTTAAAGCGTTGCGGGTAAATTTCGACTTGGAAGATTGCGACAAAGTGCTGCGGATAGAAGGCCCCGAGTTTTGCCCGAAAAAGGTAATTGCCCTGTTAAAATTAAACGGGCACCATTGCGAAGTACTTATTTAAAACACATATATTTATTTAACTTAAAAATAATAAGCCATGCCTAAAATTAATGCATACATCGGTTTTAATGATACCTGTCGCCAGGCGATGGAATTTTACCGGGAAGTTATTGGTGGCGACCTAACGCTGCAGGTGGTAAAAGAATCGCCGATGAAAGATATGTTCCCGGCCTCGCATCAGGATAAGATTCTGCACGCTAATTTAGAGAGCAATGATTTCACCTTGTTAGCTACCGACCTGCCGGGCAACAATGCTGTAGTTTCTGCCGGAACAATAATACTGATGCTTGTTTATGACACAAAAGCAGAAATACAAGTCACTTTTGATAAACTGGCGGAGGGCGGAAATATTACCCACCCAATAATGGAATTTTTTGCCGGTACCATGGGAAACCTTACAGATAAATTTGGCGTAAAATGGGGCGTTTTTTCGGCAGAAAAATAACTAATTTACACATTCCAAACCCCAAGTAAAAGCCCCACAATTATGAATGTCCTTTTCATCATCCTGGCAATAATTGCAGCTATAGTTGTAGTGTTGCTGCTTGCTGCCGCATTCTCTAAAAGCGACTACGCCGTAGAACGTGAAATAATCATTAAAAAACCGGTAGCGCAGGTTTTTGGATACGTGAGATATCTGAAAAACATGGATGATTACAATAAATGGGTAATGGTAGACCCGATAATGCAAAAGGATTATAAAGGCGAAGATGGTGCAGAAGGCTTCGCTTATGCCTGGGATAGCGATAATAAAGGCGGCCGGGGCGAGCAGGTGATAAAAAAGATTGAGGAAGACAAGCGGATAGATGTACAGATAACTTTTATAAAGCCTTTTGCCGGTATTTCAGATTCTTATATGATCACCGAGCCTACTATGGACAATAACACCACGGTAAAATGGGGCTTCGCCAGCAAAATGCCTTACCCTATGAATGCTATGATGTTATTTATGGATATGGGCGAAATGTTAGGTAAGGACTTGACCATCAGCCTTCAAAACCTGAAACAGATAATAGAAAAACAACCATAGCGTATAACAGAGGGTAGGTTTAATCCGTCTTTAAATGGATGGTGCACTTGGGAATTAAAGAATAAACTAAAAAACTTAAATATTATGAAGATTGCAATGATCGTTGTCCGTACCCTGATGGGGGCATTTCTGCTGTTTGCTTCCATCGCTTATTTTTTTGAACTGGTAAAGCCAACAACAGCGCCGCCCGATGCAGCTATAGTATACAATAAAGGTATAGCAGTAGCGCACTTGCTAACCATCGTAAAAAGCATTGAATTGATATGCGGACTGATGCTGATTACGGGACGCTTTGCTGCGCTGGCTACTATAGTGATATTCCCGATAACTGTAAACATCGTTATATTCCACGCCTATGCAGATCCGGCGAACATCGGTGGTGGCATATTATTATTGGTGTTAAACTTGTTTATGGCGTATTACTACCGCAAAAATTACGCGCCGATTTTCCAAATGAAGTAAATAGTGCTTAAAGATTTGACAACTTTTTAAAAGTTGTCAAATCTGCTTTATTCTTTTATCCCCCTATATTAGCGGGATGAAAAAACTATTGCTGTTTGTGTTTTTCCTTTCGGTGGTTGCTGTTGCCGGTAAAACTGTCCATCATAACGATACTATCCCCGAATTTATGAAGGGGAAGTTTAAGGATGATTATGGCATTAAGTACGAGATAAGCGACACCTTGTGGACACAACTGCCCCGTAGCAAATACCGCATTGTTAAATGGAACTTGCCGGAGCAATACCTGGTGGCCCGCAATAACGATGGTAACCCCGGCGAAGGCGGCCTGTACACCCGGATAGATTTTATGGAGTTTAAAAACATGTCGCCCTGGAAATGGGGCTATTGTTTAACCGCTTATGATGCTAAAACGGATGTAATAGCCGAAAGCATGGCCAAGGCAGATCGAAAGCACCCCAAAACCGGCTGCAACGGGTTCCCCTTTTCGCGAATGAAAATTAACGAATAACAAAAAAGCTGCACCGAAAGGCGCAGCTTTTTTTTATGGAACTTAAATAGACGATGAACCATTGTCTATGAATCAATTTTACTTTCCCGCTCTTTTATTCAGCTCTTCCACAGGCATGATCAGCATACGCCCAACCTGTTGTTTGCCTTTATAAGTAACAACCTTTAACTGTGTGGCATCAATAGGTACCAAAAGGGTGCTGGTGTATTTAGGATAAAATCTATCCGGCGATGAGTTATCAAAGCTGTAGTAAATATCCAGTCCGGGCACTTCGGGCGTAAGAGTTACGCCTAAGCTCTTATCCGCGTTGCGGATGGCCTTAAAGGTCGGGTCGTAAACACTTGGCGAATATTTGGTTTCGCTCAGGTCGAAACGCGCAAATTGTTTCTCTACCTTCGGGAAGAAAACGGTAAAATCTTTCTTCGCTTTTGGCGACCATACAGCCTCTGACACCGCCAGCGCACGCGGCCATATCATGTACTCTACCTGGCGGAAATTGTACACCTGCTCCGTCCAAAGGTTGGCTTGGCCACCTTTTATTAACTTGGCATCAACACCATCGGGCACCGGTTCAAACTCATAAGTTTTGTTCAGGCGCAGGCTGGCATATACAGGCGGCTCAGTTATTTTATCGCTTTGCATATAATCCAGGTACACATAAGTGGTTGGGCTCATTACAACCTCGTGGCCCATTTTGGCGGCTTCTATACCCCCCTGTATACCGCGCCAGCTCATCAGGGCTGCATTGGGGCCAATACCGCCTTCCAGTATCTCATCCCAACCCATAAATTTTTTGCCCTTGCTTTCTACTATCTTTTCTACACGTTTTTCAAAATAGCTTTGCACTTCTTCCATGGTTTTCAGGTTTTCTTTTGCCATCAGGGCTTTTACCTGGTCGCTTTGCTCCCAAAAGTTTTTGGCGCACTCATCACCGCCCATGTGCATGTAGGCAAACGGGAAAAGCTGCGCTATCTCCCCCACAACTTTATCCAAAAATTCGTAAGTGTATTCGCTGGCCGGATTAAGGCTATTATCTACCAAAGCCGGGTGGCCGGGTTTCGACCAGTCCATGATCTTTTCGCCCGAACGCACCTTGTACTGGTCTGCTCCGGCGGCAGACGCTAACTGCGGATAAGCAGCTATAGCTGCAAGGCTATGGCCGGGTACATCTACTTCGGGCATAACATCTACAAACCTGTCTTTAGCGTATTTTACAATTTCGCGGATGTCATTCTGGGTGTAAAAACCGCCGTAGGTGCGCGGTTCATCTGCCGGTGGAGGTATAAAATCACCAAAGGCACCTTCGCGTTTTGCATTGTAAGCTCCAACGGTTGTTAGGCGCGGCAGGCTTTTTATTTCTATCCTCCAGCCCTCATCGTCGGTAAGGTGCATGTGCAGCAGGTTAAATTTGTATTTAACCATGTCATCTATAAAGTGCTTAACCTCCTGTTTGGTAAAAAAGTGACGCGATACATCAAACATCAAGCCTCTCCATACAAAGCGGGGGTAATCGGTAATGTCAACCACAGGGACGGTCCAATTTACATTTTTCGCAACTTCGAAGCCTTCAATTTCCTTAGGAAGTAATTGCATGAGTGTTTGTACACCGTAGTATAAACCGGCAGGCTCATTAGCGCTTATGGTAATGCCTTTAGAATTTACCGATAATAAATACCCTTCTTTACCAATTATAGCATTGGCGGTTTTATTAAGCACCAACTTAATGGTGGCGGCAGGTGCGGTAGCTTTTACCGAAACTGTTTTGCCCGCAGCCGTACTGAATTTCTTCTTCAGCAAGTCCAGTATCGAGGTCATTTCCGGTTGAGAACTGCTTTGTACCACCACAATTTTTGGCAGTGTAAATAGCCCGACATGCCTGGTTATTTTAACAGGTTCGGGGATGATGGAAATATCCGTGGCCGTTTGCTGCGCAAAACTTAACGAACCAATAAAGCAGGAAAATACCAGTAAGGATAGTTTTTTCATTGATAATAAATTGATGGTTTATAATGGGGGTATTGGGATGCAATTTATAACTTTTTAAATTAAATTAATAAGTTTTTTTACACGTGTATCTGTAAATGCTTTAATGCCAAACTTATTATGGCGAAATAAAATTTCATTTTAGTTTTTTTGTTAAATTGCCCTTTATAGATCTCACAATTGCGCCTGCAATTTTATAAACCAATTATTAAATCTTAACTATTAAAACATGTCAACTGATCGCAGAAAATTTCTCAAGCACCTGGGTACTTCGGTTTTGTTAACCTCCGCTTCGCTCACCAGTTTAGCGGCAAAAGAGCAGAACGAGATAAGGGAGTTACGTGCCCAAAAACGCATTACCCCAAATGATAAAATACGCATTGCCACCATTGGCATGGGTATTATGGGCTTTAATGATACCCGTGCAGCGCTAACCACAGCGGGTGTAGAACTGGTTGGTGCCTGCGATCTGTATACCGGCAGGCTGGCCCGCGCCAAAGAGGTTTATGGGGCAGGCCTGTACACCACCGGCGATTACCGCGACATTATCAACCGTAAGGATATCGACGCCGTTATTATTGCCACCAGTGATAACTGGCATAGCCAGATAGCCATTGATGCCATGCGTGCCGGCAAAGCCGTTTACAGCGAGAAACCAATGGTACACCAGATAAGCCAGGGACTTGGCGAGATAAAGGCGCAGCAGGAAACCAAGATGGTTTTTCAGGTGGGCAGCCAGCGTGTGAGTAGCATAGCTTACAAAAAGGCTAAGGAAATGTACGAATCGGGCGCTATCGGCAAGATCAATTCTATCGAGGCGTCGTTTAACAGGCAGGATGCTTTAGGTGCCTGGCAATATACAATGCCAATGGATCAGTCGGTACAAACGGTAGACTGGTCAAGGTTTCAATCCAACGCTAAAATTAAATATGACTATGACCCGAAACGCTTCTTCCGTTGGAGGAATTACCGCGAATATGGTACCGGTGTAGCCGGTGACCTGTTTGTACACCTATTGAGCGGCATCCATTTCATTACGAGTTCTAAAGGCCCCGAACGCATTTATTCCATAGGCGACCTGGCTTATTGGAAAGACGGGCGCAACGTGCCTGATGTGATGAGCGCAGTAGTTCATTATGGCGAAACCAAAGAGCATCCCGCATTCCAGGTTACGCTGCGGGTTAACTTTATCAGTGGCGAGGGCGACCGTACCGTTACAAAAATTGTTGGGTCGGAAGGCGTAATGGACTTGGGCGGAGAGGGAGATAGTTTCAGCATCCGCAAGAACAAAATGGCCGAAGCACCGGGCATAGGCGGCTGGGATTCTTTATTTACCTATACCGAGGCGCAACAAAAAGCGTTGATGGACGACTACAATAAGCGTTACACCGAAGCGCAAAGAACACGCCCGCGTTTCCCTGATGTAACCTACCGTGCGCCGGATGGTTACAATGCCTCTAACGACCACTTTGCCAACTTCTTTGATTCCGTACGTAATAAAACGAAGGTGGTTGAAGATGCTATATTTGGCTTTAGGGCCGCCGCGCCTTGCCTCGCCTGTAACGATAGTTATTTCGAGAACCGGGTGATCAATTGGGATGCCGAGAACATGAAGATAGTTTAAGTGTGATGTTTTCAAATGAACGGCCGTGGGTGTATGCCTGCGGCCGTTTTTTGTTTAGCGTAGTATGGTTACCCAGCCCGCTACTTTTGGTTTTAGGGTATGGGTATCTACAATATAATAATAGGTACCCGCGGGCAGGGCCTTACCCGAAAACGTACCATCCCACGGCTTGGCGTAACCGATAGATTGGTATACCAGCTTACCATAGCGGTTGTAAATGAACACGGTGGCCGTTGAGTATTTGCTTAAAATCGGGATCTGCCAGTAATCGTTAATGCCGTCGCCATTGGGTGTAAAAGTGTTGGGGATCACAATATCGCATTCGCTGCCTGGCAGTATTTGGGCGGTGATAGGGTTGGATGGTGCGGTAGTATTTAATAGGCATTTGCCGCTGCTGGTCATTACGCAGGTAACCACGTCGCCATCCTGCAATTTGCTGGTGCCGAAATTGGGGCTGTTGCTGCCCGCGTTTATGCCATTTATTTGCCATTGATACGATGGACTGTTTGGGCCCAATTGGATGTTGATGGGAACTGCTTTAAAATCGAGCTGGCTGCCCGGGCAAACAGGGCCCGTAACGGATGGAAATATGGTTACCGATGTAGTTACCGATGAAGCTGCGTTAATAGATGCAGGCGCCGACGGTGCCGATGAAATATCCGCGCAGCCATCATGGTTGGTAACTATGCAGGTAATTTTATCGCCAGTGATTAGGTCCGCGCTGGTAAATTCATCGCCCCCGCTGTATCTTTCTGCGCCGTTTACATACCATTTATAAGTTGGATTAAGACCGCCGTTTTGCGCTTCGGCCTTATAGGTAACCGGGAAGGAGGCGCAGGCATCAATAAAACCGGGGCTTACCGTTATGGTTGGGGTAGGTAATTTATTGGCCGTGATGGTAAAGGTAGTACTGCCATCATCATAGGGACTAAGTTTATCATGCGCGGTTAAAACCAGGTTTACAGTTTGCCCATTGTTTAAAACGGTACCGGCTGCGGGCGTTTGCGTAAAGGTGAAGGCGCTTGCACAACCGCTTTTTGCGGTTGCTGTTTGTGTATAATCGGGCACAAGGGCGGGGCAAACATCCAGGTAAGGTATAATTACCGGCGTGTAGGTGCTGGTGATGGTTATTGGGCTGGTAATTTGAATTGGAATATCCTTTTTAGTTTTGTTGCTGTAACTGGTATTGTCGAAATAGCCTGGCGCGCCGCTGCCTGCAATGGTTGTAACAAGTCCGTCGGGTGTTATTTTACGGATGCGGTGGTTATCCTGGTCGGCTATATACAGGTTGTCCTGTGGATCAATGCCGATACCCTGCGGATTATTAAACGAAGCTACCGTGGCACCCGGCCCGTCTACCGCGCCAATGCGGCTGGCGCTGCCGGCAAATATGCTAAGCGTACCGTTGGGCGTAATTTTATAAATTTTTGGCTCGGACGAGGCTATAAAAGCATTGCCTTTGCTATCCACCACCAAGCGGGTAAAGCGCAACAGCGCATCGTTTTTGTTGTAAATTGTGGTTACAACGCCAGCAGGTGTAATCTTACGCAGCAGATTATAGCTGGTGGGCGTAGAGCAGGCTACATACAGGTCGCCATTAACGGCAAAATATAGGCCCGTTATGTTGTAAAAATCGGC
The DNA here is from genome assembly GCF_004054195.1 of Mucilaginibacter gilvus. GTDB lineage: Bacteria > Bacteroidota > Bacteroidia > Sphingobacteriales > Sphingobacteriaceae > Mucilaginibacter > Mucilaginibacter gilvus. The sequence goes on from NZ_SBIW01000004.1 coordinate 326,508, forward strand.
CGTTTCGCCTATGCCATCTGTGTTTAATTCTTTTCCGCTTCCTGCAAACACTGCGGCGCTGGAACCGTCAGGAGTGACCTTATAGATCCGGGTGTTATCGGATACATAAATATAGCCCGCCTTATCTGCAGCCACCGCGCGCGATACCAGCGGGTCGTAATCGTTAAAAGGGATGAGTTGCTCGTAGGCAAAAGTACTCACCGTACCATCCGGTTTTATTTTTCTTACCGATGCGTTAAATATATCACACACATAGATGTTGCCTTGTGGGTCGCTGGTGATGGTTAACAGTTCCTTGCTAAAGCCAGCGAGCCCGGCCTCGCCATCCTCTTTACCGGGGCGGCCGCTACCGGCCAGTGAACCTACCCGCCCATCGGTACCTATTTTCCTCAGGCGGTAATTGCCTTTGTCTGATATATACGCCTGCCCGGATGAGGCATCGAAAACAATATTACTCGGGTAATTAAACTGTGCCGTAAGCGGGTCAAACGGATCGTGCCCAAAGCCGGCGGTTATGGTAGCCGTTTGAGGGCCAACATCACCACAATTGTACTGGCTTTGTTTCAGTGCCACTACGCGTTCCTCTAAATTATGCTCGCCGGTAACGTCGGCAACCTGGTCGTAAGTAATCGTGATGTTGCCCGTACCATCCAGCGGGAATAAAATAGGGCCGGGCTTCGGGGTAATGGTAGGGTAGACAACAACAGGCGGCACTTCTGTTACAATCAGTTCGCGGGGTACCGGCTCGGCATCAAAATAAAAAGGGTTGCCGTTTTGGGTGGCGGTAATAATAGTTGTCCCCGGGCCGATGATGTGGATCTTCCCGTCGGATATGGAGGCGACGTTAATACGGCTTGACGTGAGCACGATGGGCGATGCCCCAGGTGTAGTATTGCTACTGAATGGAAAAACCTTGAAATCGGCATCGGTTTGCTGTTTTACCGGGATAGGCGCAAAGGTGATCACCTGGGGTGTCCGCTGGGCTTCGTTCACCTGTATGTTTACAAGGTACTGCCCCTGCCCATCTACATTATAGCCCACAATATTATAATCGGTAGATGGCCATGGAGTTGTTGGGGTGCCGCTGATGGTGCCGGTGGTTGCATCAAATACTAAACCCGGAGGCAGGTCCGGGAAGATCTTATAGCCGGTGGTGGAGATCTTTCTGATCAGGTTGTTTCCCGCATCCGCCAGGTAAATAAAACCCGCGTCGTCAATGCACATCCCCGCAGGATTGTTAAACCGGGCACCAATGCCAATACCATCAATGGCACCGCTGTTATAGGGGTCGCCCGCAAGCTTGCTTACAAAATCTTCGCGGCGGCCAAACCGTCGTATGAGTTGATTGCCGGGATCGCTGATAAACATGGTGCCTGCTTTGGCTATAGTGATGCCGTAGGTATTATTAAATACCGCAGTGTGTGAGTCGCCATCATAAGCGCCTTTCGACATGAAAACTCCCACTTCGGTATTTACCACTGCCGATGGTGTTATCTTTCTTATTTTTTCGCCATTTGCAAAATACATATTGCCATCAGGACCGGTTTGAATGCTGGTTGAAAACCCAACACTTGCCCTTACCCCAGGGCCGTTTATATCGCCCAGGTAAGTGCCGGCCGGCGATTGCCCCGCAAAAGGCACAACATACCCAAAATTAGCTTCCCTGATCTGCCCGTTCCCACTATCGGCCACATACATCTGCCCGGAGAGGAAGGTTAAGCAAAGCGGGTTGTTTAAGGTATTGTTTGTTTTGCCCGAAACACCCGGTATGCCTGTATAAATACTCACCACACCCGAAGGTGTTATTTCCCGGATGAGATGATTATACCTGTCGGCAACGTAAAGGTTGCCCGCGTCATCAAACACCAGGCCGCTTGGCCCGTCGAATTTGGCTGCTGTACCAATACCATCTAAATAACCGGCGGTGCCATTGCCCGCAATGGTTATCACAGTACCATCGGGAGAAATTTTGCGGATGGCGCTATTGCCTTCATCGGCTACGTATAAATTGCCTGCCTGGTCCAGTTTTATATCCAGCGGATTACTGAAGCTGGCTGCAGTGCCTTTTGCGTTGATAAACCCGGGGGTACCATTGCCGGCAAAGGTGGTTACCTGCCCGTATATGTTTTTTGGAACCGGGCCGCTCGCGCTGCGCATATCCGGAGGCAGTGGCGCTATGGGCGTTGCTACATAATACTGCTGCTGCGGCAGATCCCTAAACTTTGGGGTTTGGGCGTTCGCGTTTTGTGTCGCTAACGCGGCAAACAGGCAATACATGATATAGGCAATCCTTCTCACAGATCGTTACATTCAAAATTTGGTACTCGCGCCTAACTATCTCAGGATAGTTACCGAGCCCGATAATGGCGCGCTCCCGGTTTTAAGGTCAATAATAAAGTAATAGGTTCCGGCTGGTAATTTTGCACCGTTGTAAACGCCATCCCAAGGTTTGCTGTACCCAATGGCCCTGTATACTAACTTTCCATAGCGGTTAAATATGGAAAAATTACAATCGGGGAAGCTGCTTAGCTCGGGAATCTCCCAGATATCGTTTGTGCCATCGCCATTTGGTGTAAAAGCGTTAGGGATGGTTATAGCGCATTCGGTATCGGTTTTAACGTGTACCGTAACTGGGATAGATCGTACGACAGGGCTGATGGTGCATTTAATATTACTGGTCATTTCGCACACCACTTCATCCCCGTTCACCAGGCTGTTGGCGGTAAAAGTGGCGCTGTTGCTACCCTTTGGGTTGCCGTTCACTTTCCATTGGTAGCTTGGGGCAAGGCTTGGTGTTTGGACGTTGCCGGGTGTCGCCGTAAAAGTGATGCCCACGCCAGGGCATATAGCCTCATTAGTTGAAGCGGATACAGTTACCGAAGTTTGTATAGATGGCTCGGTAGATACCGTGTAAGCGTCGGAAGGATCAGATTCTACCAGCTCACAATAATCATGGTTGATAACCGTACAGGTAACCTTGTCCCCGGTTTTCAAAACACTTGAGGTAAATTCATTTTCGCCCGAAAAAGCAAGGGTGCCGTTTACCGCCCAGTTATAAATGGGCCTGCTGCCTTCGCCCTGTGTTTGCGCCTTAAACGTGATTGGGCCGCCATCGCATAGTGCTGATGTTACAGGCACTATGGTTACCGTTGGTTTTGGAAGCGGCACCGCCGATACGGTAAAAGTTTGATTTTTTGTTTGGCCGAGATTATCGGTAGCGGTAAGCGTTACGGTTATTGGCTGGCCTATGGTAACCGGGGCACCCGCTGCCGGCGATTGTGTAATAACTATGTTATTAGCACAGGTACTTAGCGCGGCGGCATCTTTTTTGTAATTGGGCAAAACAGCCGGGCAGCTTGCAGCTGCAGGTATGGTAACATCGGTTTGCGTGGTGCTGAATTTAAGCTCGCTGAGGATGGTTACCTGTACGGTTACCTTAGCGGCATTGCTTTTATTGGTGTTATCTTTTGGCCCGGGATTGCCGGAGCCAGCTATGGTGGTTACTTTCCCGGCGGGTGTGATTTTTCTGATGCGGTGATTGTCGGAATCGGCGATGTAAAGGTTGTCGGCAGGATCTATAGTGATACCCTGTGGATTATGAAATCTCGCTGTGAGGACCGACCCGTCAGCAAAGCCTTCACCTGCCCCCGCGTATATCGAGAATTGGGCATCAGGGGTAATTTTATAGATCACCCCTGCAGTTGACCCTACGAAAACATTTCCTTTGCTATCCACCACCAAGCGGGCAAAACCTGCTGCGGAGGGGACAGTATAAAGCGTGCTAACCGTGCGATTAGGAGTAACTTTGAAAACACCGTTACCATTGTTGTAAGCATTTGTACTTACAAACATATCTCCATTCCTGTCGAATGTGAGGCCTGTTATGCCGTTAAAATTTGCGGCGAAGGGGGCTACGGTGTTACCATCGGGTGTTACTTTAAATATAGTAGATTTATTGGCTACGTAAATATTATTAAAGCGGTCTACCGCTATGGATTCGGGCTTAAAGATTTGGCCGCCATTGGCAGCTAACAAAGCGGGCATCGCAAATGTGGTAGTTACACCATCCGGGGTTATTTTTCTTACGGCGTTATTAAAAACATCGCAAACATAGGTATTGCCTTGTCCGTCATTTGCGATGGAAAGCAAGTTGGCGCTGAAACCAACGTTTGGCCCTGTGCCCTCCCGGTAGTCGTTTACCCCGCCGGCGAGTGTGGTAACGCGGGTATCGGTGCCGTACTTTCTTACCTTGGTATATGCTTGGTCCGAAACGTAAAAGTTGCCCGATGAAGCATCGTAAGAAATGGCGCTGGGTTCATCAAATTCGGCGTTAAGCGGGTCGGCAGGGTCGGGGCCGTAACCGGCTCCTACGGTTATGGTTTGCTGGCCTATATCTTCACAGGTAAAATTTGGCGTTGGCCTTATAGTGATAGTTGGGTCCGGTTTTTGCGGGCCGGGCGTAATTTTGGCAAGCTGATCTGCCTTCACGGTATAGGTGCCAAACTGGTCTAAAGCAAATATAAACGTACCGCTTAGGGCTTCCACAGTTGGTTTTGCAAAATCAGGCTCGGGGCCTACTTTTATGGGCTGAGGTTGATCTTCTGCGGCGGCATACTCAACGTTTCCCTTTTGATGGGCGGTTATAATAGCGGTGCCCTCACCCACAAAGTGTATTTTGCCATTAGCGATGGTGGCTACTGCATTTTCGCTGCTGGTGTAGGTAATCGGAATTGAACTATTTGTACTGGTGGCACCCGGCGCAATATCCTGATCGCCAACGGTAGCATCAGCAAGCGCCCCAAAAGTAAGGACTTGCGACTTTAATTCCGCCTCGCGCACCTCTATCATAAAGGAATAAGCGTACTTGCCTGCTGTGTTATAACCAACAACACTATAGTTAGATGCTTGTAAAGTTTGAGTTGGCGTGCCGCTTATCTCGCCGGTCCTGCTATCGAAGGTGAGGCCTGCTGGCAAAGCCGGCTCCAGGTAATAACCGGTGGTTACCATTTTACGGATAACATTATTTTTTTCGTCGGCGATGTACAGGTTGCCATCTGCATCAATATCTAAACCCGCGGGGCCGTTAAGCGATTGCGACGCTAAGTTGGTAACCAGGTCATCTGTGCCATATCGGCGTATCAGACTGCTGCCGTAATCAGCAACAAAAATGGTACCCGCGGCATCCCGAACGATGCCTGATGGAATACTAAAACGGGCGCCCTTGCCTAAACCATCAAATGAACCGCTAAAAAAACCACCTGCGATTGTAACGACATTATTGTCATAGTCTATAGTACGTATATGGGAGTCGTCGCCCAGGTAAAATAACTCGTTGGAGCCGTAATAAGCGGCGCGTGGTGAGTTCAGTTTAGCGCTGGTGCCATTACCGTCCACCCAGCCAGAGGTTCCGTCACCGGCAATGGTGCTCACGGTACCATCGATGCCCACATGGCGCACCAGATTGTTTCCATAGTCGGTAACATACAGCCCGCCATTTTTATCTACCGCAATGCTTGTTGGGAAGTTAAAACGTGCAAAATCCCCCTGCGAGTTAACCATACCGGGCACACCCGCTTTACCGGCTAATGTGCTAACCACCCCGGCCGCGTTTATTTGCCTTATTACATGGTTATCCCTGTCTGCAACAAAAATATTTCCGAGTTTGTCTAAAGCGATACCGGTGGGGTTGTTAAAGGTAGCGGCGCTGCCAATACCATCTGCCGAACCCGTGGCCCCCGTGCCGGCAACCGTTGAAACCATACCGTCGGGGCTTATTTTGCGGATCATATTATTGCCTGCGTCAGCAATATATATATTGCCCGCGGCATCAATATGGAGGTCGCGTGGGGCATTAAAACTTGCCGACAACCGAGAGGCTGAGTTTGCGGCACCCGGCGATCCTGTGCCGGCGAAAGTAGTTATTTGGCAAAACACGGTGGCAGGTATATCGCCACCGGTTTGCATTGGTTTTAGAGGCGTAATGGGTGTGCCTTTCTTAAAAGAATTTACATCGTTGTAAGTGAAAACGGGTACCTGGGCATAACAATTGCCTACCGCCAGTATGGCAATTATGTAAATAGCAATATGGAGCACCCGTTTCACAAATGTTGCGTATTACTTTAGCTTTCTGGCCGTTACGCCCACGTTGGTGATTTTCACCGGCTTAATAAAGCCTTTTGCATCAAATATCATTTTATCAATACAGGTTACCCTGTGGTTGCCATCGGTTTCTGTTAACGGGCGGCGGTGGTAAACTATATAATATTCGTCCTTGCCCGGTACTTTAATTACGGAGTGGTGCCCCGCCCCGGTTGCCACGGCAGCATCTTGTTTTAAAACCGTGCCTATCCGTTTAAAAGGGCCGGTTATATTATCGGCAATGGCGTAAGCCACGCGGTAATCTGGGCCTGTCCACCCACCTTCGGACCACATAAAGTAATATTTGCCATTACGGATAAACATCACCGGGCCCTCCACGTAGCCATTGGGTGTGATTGAACGGAACAGGGTACCATCGGCAAAGGGCACAATGGCTGTAAAATCACTCTTAAGCTTCGCGATGTTGCAGTGCCCCCATCCGCCATAAATAATATAGTATTGCCCGTCTTTATCTTTAAATACAAACTGATCTATCGGCTGCGCGCCGTTGTAAAACTTATCTATCAAAGGCTTGCCTAAATAATCTTTAAAAGGCCCTTCGGGTTTATCTGCCACCGCTATGCCTATGCCGCCAATGGCCTGGTCGTTCTGGATATCGTTAGCGCCGAAGAATAGATAATATTTGCCGCCTTTAGCTACTATAGCCGGGGCCCACATGGCGCGCTTTGCCCACTTAACATTGGCCGAATCGAGTACGTTATCGTGTTTTTTCCAGGTGATGAGGTCTGATGAAGAAAATGCGTCGAAGTGTACCTGCTTTTCGTATTTATCGGAGTAGGTGGGGTAAACCCAGTATTGTTTACCAAATATGGTGGCTTCCGGGTCGGCATACCATCCCTCAAAAATTGGGTTGCCCGATGTTGTTTTCTTTGGAGTTTGCGCCTGTGTGTATTGCAGGCAAAGTACAGTAAAAAGGGAAAGTATAAGTAATCGTTTCATGTTCATTTAAGCTGTGCTACCACGTAGCCAATTAACTCTTTAATATAAGTGTTCCAGGTGCCATATACTACGGTATCGGGCAAAATATCCCATAAAGATACGCTTCCCATGTTAGTTTTATAATAGTCGCAGGGGTATGCAACCACAGGTAAGCCGGCCTTTTTAAAGATCAAAAGCGCCCGCCGTGTATGAAAGGCAGAAGTTACCAATAAATATGGGGGTTTAAGCGTTGTTTTTTTCAATATAGCTTTTGAGAATGAAGCGTTTTCAAAAGTATTACGGGCTTGGCTTTCAATTAGTAACAAGCTATCGGGAATATTTAGTTTGCGCAGTTCGGCCTGCACAAATATACCCTCGCGAAAGCCGCTTGGATTAAGATTGCCGTTGCCGCCGGTAAACAGCAGGTGAGATGCCGTACCATTCTGCAAAAGTTTTACGGCCTCGGTGTAACGGTTGGCCGAGTTATTAAAAAAGCCCTTGCCATTTGCATCTTCAGATACAAAGCCACCTAATAAAATTATGCTGCTGTATTTAGTATTGCCGGGGTTATAGGCTTTTATATCCCACGCGTTTGCGTATAGCCTCATTAACAATGGGTTGCCAAAAATGTATAACACCACCACCGAATAGATAAGCAGCTTACGCGCCCTTTTTGTGTTTTTGGTGAAAATGGCATATAGCAACATGCCAAACACCCACATAAATGGAAGTATAAGTATATAAAGTACCTTAGATAGAATAAAATACATAGGCTTTATTATGGCGGTACAATTTAACTCATTTTTATGTATTTGAGGTGTAACGCGTAATTTATTGTGGGCGCAGGCCGTGCTTAGCCAACCGGCACATAAATGTTTACCGCGGTACCTTGCCCGGGTGCCGAATTGTAAGCTATTGTGCCCTTAAGGTAGGCTATGCGGGTTTGGATATTTTTTAAGCCGATACCCGTAAAATTCTCGGCTTTGCTGCTGTCAAAACCTACGCCGTTATCCTTAATAATGGCGGTAATGCCCGCCGCTGTGCGGTTTAGGGTAATGTTGAGGTGGGTAGCTTTGGCATGTTTAATAACATTGTTAATGCTCTCCTGTATAACACGGTAAAGCATGGTTTCCACGGTGCTTTCCAGCCGGCTTTTAAAACCCGAGGCCTCCAGCGAAACTTTCAGGCTGTCGGCATCTATCTTTTCTATAAAACTCTTCAGATCCGATGCGATGCCCGAGCGCAGCAGCATGTTTGGCATCATCTGGTGCGATATGGTGCGCACTTCCTTGCAGCTTTCTTCTACCAAAGCCAGTGTATTCTCGGCCAAAAACCGGTCTTCCTCCCGATCCATTGTTATCCTGTCGAACAGGCCGCCCAGGTTCATTTTAACGGCTGAGAATAGTTGTCCTACGCCATCGTGCAGGTCGCTGGCTATACGTTTACGTTCGTTTTCTTCGGCATTAACCACCGCTTTGGTTAAAACATCCTGTTGTTCCAGCATTTGCTTCTGCATCAGGGCTTTTTGTTTGAGCTGATGCCTGTTGTAAAATAGCCCGCCCATGATCAGCGAGAGCAAAAATAACCCCGCTATAATGCCAATGGTTTTATTGCGACTGGATATGGAGAGTTTTTGGATGGTATTCTCTTTATTTAATATCGATATGCGGGCCTCTTTTTTCTCCGTTTCGTAAACGGTTTGCATGGTTGCTATTTGCTTATCGTTATTTTCGTTAACGATAGATGCACTCAGATCCTGGTACTTTCTACCGGCCTCCAACGCCTCCGGGTAGCGCCCCATTTTTTCGTAAACGATGCTCAACACCCGGTAAATGTTTTTTTCGCCCTGTTTGTACTGGGTTTTCTGCGCAAGCGGCAGCGATTTTTTTAACCATTTAATAGCCTCGGCATACTGGCCTTTATCTTTATACACCTCGCCAATGTTGAGGTAGGTATCGCTTTGCTGTTTTTCGTCGCCAAAGAATATATCTGTTTCCAGCGTTTTAAAATTATAACTCAGGGATTTATCGTATAGTTTAAGTTCGCCATAACAATGCGCCATGTTAGAGTAAATTTGCGATAGCCCTCGTTTGTTGCCCGTTTGTTCGCAAATAATAATTGCTTCTTTATCTATTTTCAGCGCCTTAGTATAATCTTTGCGCGCGCTGTACAAATTAGCCAGTGTATGCATGCAATTGATCTGGATGTTGGGGTTACCTATCTTTTTACCCATCTCCAACCCTATGGTAGCATACTTTTCCGCCTCGTTCAGCTTTTCGTTGTCAAGGTAAACCATGCCCAGGTTGCCGGCAGATGAGGCAATGCCTTTCTCGTCGGTAAGGCGTTCACGTATTTTTAATGCTGCAAGGTGGTTCTTGATGGCCGCCGTGTAATTGCCGGTTTGCCAGTAGTATATCCCCAGCCCATTATATCCCAGGGCCTGGTTTGTGAGCAGGTTATGCTTTAAGGATATTTCGAGACATTTTTCGGCGTTTACCCTCATGCCCTCAAAATCGCCGCCGTAGTTGCTTTGGGCTACTTTAAAGTAATACACATTGGCCACGCCTTTATAATAATTTGCTTTTTGAGAGATGGCCAGCGCCTGGTCGGCCATTTTTTGCGCTGCAGGCGGGTCTATACCCTGCAACTCCATCGCCATCTGGTAATAGATAGAAGCTTTTGTAGTATCGGCCTTTGCCTGTGTTAATGCTTTTTTAAGACTATCGACAGTTGGGTTTTGCGCATGCGAAAAAAAAGGCAGCAATAGCAGCGCTAAAGTAAATCGTTTCATAAGGGTTTACCAGGTTTATAAAAACTGCCCAAAGACGGGCTAATTTTTAATAAATATATATTAAATAGAATAAAATAAGCAACTGTTAAATTCTATTTGGCTGGCATTAAATTAAATAGCTGTGTTTTTGTGGCTGAAATAATATCTGGGGTACGCCAAAATACTACATATGTGGTATTGATGTCGGCCTCAAATTCCGCTTGCTTAGTACTATTAAAAACATCAATTATTTCACTAAACACAAAATCCTTAAAACAATGAAAAAGATTTTTACACTGGTTATTGTTATGCTGGCAGCGGTAACAACCTCAAAACTTTACGCGCAAGATGGCGATTACAAAAAATTCTCACTTGGGCTTGGTTTCGAAGGTGCACTGCCGGTTGGTAACCTGGGCAATGCCTATAGCTTTGGCGCAGGTGCTACTATCCGCGCAACCATCGGGCTTGATGCTTCAAGCGCGGTTACCATTACTTCGGGTGCTATCGCCTTTATCCCTAAAGACCTGGGCAGCGGCTATAAACTAAAAACACAGATCAACATCCCTATCAAAGCCGGCTATAAATACATGCTGAGCGATAATTTTTACGCTATTGGCGAGGCTGGTATCACCATTGCTAAATCATACGCAAGCAACGGTAACGGCGGTACTATATCTGCAAGCGGTTCATCGTTTACCTACGCACCAGGCATAGGCCTAAAACTTGGCGCGCTCGACCTGAGTGTGAGGTACGAAGGTTACAGCGGTGCAGGCTTCATCGGCACACGCCTGGGCTTCAACTTCTAAGTAAATCAGCTACAAGCAATGAATACTTTAGTATTAGTACTGATAACCATAGGCATTATGTTTATAGGCACGCGCAAGCCCGAAGGCAGCAACAATAAAAGTTGAAAGCGCATACTACTTAAACCGTTATTATCATAACTCGTACGCAGACATTTAAAAGCTGCCCCGGCAGGAGGGGTGGCTTTTTAAATATTATTCCCTATTTTTATAAACCTATTTCCCTCGATATCATGAGTATACCGGTTGCCATTGTTGATGATAAACGCATACTGCGCCAATCGTTAAGCGAGCAGATAGCTTATTACAAAGAAATCAGCGTTGTGTTACAATCTGCCGATGGCTCTGCTTTTTTAGAGGGAATGAAGGTTTTTAAAGCAGATGAGCGCCCCCAGGTGGTGCTGATGGATATTGAGATGCCCGTGATGGATGGTATAGAGGCGGTGCTCATAGGCAAAGAAATTTATCCAGACGTGCATTTTTTGATGCTTACCGTTTTTGATGATGACGAGAAGCTGTTTGAGGCCATAAAGGCCGGGGCAAGCGGTTATTTGCTGAAGGACGAGCGGGTATCAAACATTGTAAAAGCCATTACCGAAATTGTTTACGAAGGCGGGGTGCCTATGTCGCCACGGATAGCCCGCAAGGCGTTGGCCATGCTCAGGAACACGACCGACCCGGTTGAACAACCCAAAGAAGATGCTGACGACTGCTCGCTTTCATCCCGCGAACTGGAGATCCTGAACCGGATAGTTGACGGTTTAAACTACACCCAAATAGGCGAACGCCTTTTCATTAGCCCACATACCGTGCGCAAGCACATCGCCAATATTTACGATAAGCTGCACGTATCCAACAAAGCATCAGCCATCAAGATTGCATTGCGAAAGAAGTGGTTTAATTAAATAAAAAAGGCTCCGCAGGAGCCCCTTCTAAATTATATACCATTGGGATTTCTTATACCACCAAACTCTCCAATCCGTACTGCTTCAATACATCGGCAGGTACACCTACCCATTTATTAGGTGAGTTACCGGCGTATCCAAGATCCTTTACGCCCATTTCGGTAGTAAAGAAACCTGTTGCGGTAAGATCGCGCATGCGGTTAAAAAAGGCTACGCCCTGCTGCATTTCGGGTTTTGCTTTAGCCGGGTAGGCTATCTGGTCTACCATTTCTAATTGCTGGGCAGCTGAACTGGCCACAAAGGTTTTACTGAAACGGTTAAGGCACTGCAGATCCAGCCATTTAAGGCCACCGCGCAAGGGTAGCTGATGATCTGGTATATCTTTTACAATAAACTCTATAAACTCAGGCACCTTGGCATCAGATGCACTTCCGGATTTTGCGTCCTTCGGGATAATGATATTTGCCAATACCGTAATAGTAGCCATCTCGTGTTCGGTGAAAAATTTATCGGCAAGCAGTTTATTTTCCCGCTCCACTTCAGAAGGCTGGCGGCCGGGAGTAGCGCCTTTAGCTGTTTCGGCAGCTTCGGATGTGTTTTTATCAGGGGTTTTGCAGGCTTCCAGCATTACCGTTGCCGATAATGTGCCAATGCCAAGTGCTTTTAGGGAGTCGCGTCTGTTCATGATGCGTTATACGTTAAGTTTTTTACGTTGAGCCAAAATATATTCCGCGGTGCGCATACTCAGGGCCAAGATGGTCCAGGTAGCGTTTTTATCGCCCTGCTGTACAAACGGGGCGGCATCTACCACAAAAAGGTTCTTACAATCGTGCGCCTGGCAATACTTGTTCAGTGCCGATTTCGAAGGGTCATCACCCATACGGATGGTGCCCACCTCGTGGATGATCTTGCCCGGCGCTTCCAAGCCGTAATTGGTTTCGGGGCCTTGCTTGGTGCCGTGTATGGCGCCCATGTTGTGCAATACCTCTTCAAAGGTATCTTGCATGTGCTTGGCCTGGTTTATTTCGTCGTTGGTCCAGTTGTAATGAAACCGCAGTACCGGGATGCCAAATTTGTCAACCACGTTAGGGTCTATCTCGCAATAGTTATCGGCCCGTGCAATGGCGGTACCACGGCCGGCCATGCCTACCTGTGTGCCGTAAAAACGGCGGTAATCGTCTTTCAGCGCTGCGCCGTAACCACCGGCCTCTTTGGTTTTGCCATCCCTATCCGGCACCGCGCCATTCATGTTTTGCATCCCAAAGCCGAAACCGTACGATGGCATATGCAGGCCACCGCCGTATTCGATGTGGTAACCACGCGGGAAATTCAGTTTTTTATTATCCAGCCACCATGGCGAGTAAATATGCACGCTGCCTACGCCATCCTCGTTGTAGCGCTTTCGATCCAGTAGTTGCGGCAGGAAACCGCCCGCGCTGGAGCCGGTAGAATCGTGCAAATATTTACCAACCACGCCGCTGCTGTTGGCCAAACCGCCCGGGTGGGCCGACGATTTGGAATTGAGCAGAATACGTGCAGATTCGCCCGCGCTGGCGCCAAGCACAACCGTTTTGGCGTTTACCTGGTACTCCTGCATATCTTCTTTATTTACATAAGATACGCCGGTTGCCAATCCATCTTTATCCGTAAGTATCTCGCGCACCATGGCGTTGGTGATCACTTTTAAGTTGCCGGTTTTTATAGCCGGGATAACCAGGCAGGATGATGCCGAGAAATCGCCATATATTTTACAACTACGGCCGCATTGCCCGCAGAAGAAACAAGCGCCACGGTCTTTATTGCCCGGCAAAGCTTCGGTAAGTACCGAGCCACGGCCCGGGATAACTTTTACACCAGCCTTGCGCGCGCCTTGCGTAATAAACAGTTCGTTCAAACGAGGTTTCGGTGGCGGTAGAAAAATGCCATCCGGTTCGTTCTCTAAATTTTCTTTGGTACCGTAGATGCCTATCAGGCGGTCAACTTTATCGTAAAAAGGTTTTACGTCGTCATAGGTTATCGGCCATGGGTCGGTAAGGCCGTCCGTAGGCTGAAAATCCTGCGGACCCATCCTCAACGAGATACGGCCCCAGTGGTTGGTACGCCCGCCCAGCATCCGCGAGCGGAACCAGTAGAACTCTGTTTTATCTTTTGTGGTGTATGGTTCGCCATCGATATCCCATCCGCCAAAGGCGGCATCAAAATCGCCGAAGGGGCGGGTACTGCTTGCGCCCCTGCGTGCCGATTCCCATGGCCAGCGCAGTTGCTGTGAATCTTTTTGGGGGTCGAAAAAAGGGCCGGCCTCCAGCAGTAAAACTTTAACACCAGCGTTGGCCAGCACATAGGCTGCCATACCGCCGCCCGCGCCAGAGCCTACAACCACCACATCGTAAGTAGTGCCCGACTTTTTGATCTGCAAATCTTCCATTGAAAAAATATTTCGCTTATTGGTTGATGAAGCCTTGACTTATAATTGTTTTATTTTAATGTTTTTGTAGCTCACTACAGCGCCGTGGCCCTGTAAAGCAATATGGCCTTTAGGGTATTTGGCGAAGCCTTCCCAGGTTTTAAATTTGCTGTTGTTCAGCATTTCGGTCCACTCGGGGCTACCTATCAATACATTAACAGTTTCTATGCCGTTTAGCCAGAAGGTAAGTTGGCCATTTTGTTTACGCACTTTTACTTTATTCCACTCGCCTGCCGGTTTTGCCGCAGTGGCAGGTGCAGCTTTCATATCATATAAGCTACCGGCAAGGTGGTTTGGTTTTTTGTTGTCTTCTGCTTTTATGTTATCCAAAACCTGCATCTCAATGCCGGTAAGGTAAGTGGCGCTTAACGATGGGTCTTCGTGTACGCCTAAGATAATACCGCTGTTGCCGCCTTCGGCAATTTTCCAATCGATAGTTAATTCATAGTTCTCGTATTCGCCATCGGTAAGCAAGTCAGATGCTTCGTGCGATGTTGGATCTAACTGTAATGCGCCGTCTACAACAGACCATGAGCCTGCGCCGGTTTTGTTGTAAGCATGCCAGCCGGTAGTGGTTTTGCCATCAAATAATTTCACATCTTTTTGTGCTAACGCGGTGTAGCTAACTGCCGATAACGCCAAAGCGCTTAAAATTAATTTTTTCATACGGTTTCGTTTTAGCAGCGCTGAGTGGGCCGCTTTTGTTTGGGTAGTAAAAGTAGTATTTATTTTTATTGATGCTACTTTAACGTTTAATCAATCAAAAAAATTACAGTGGAGGAAGGGAGAATTGTCTGAATCAGAATTTTCAGAATTAGATAATTTTCAGAATAATAATCAGCGCGGCATTCTGCTCATTCTAAAATTCTGATTACTTATTCAGTAAAAACGATAAGCCAGAGGCCAGCCCGACGATACCATAACCATAGCTGCTTTGGAAAGAGATGTTGTAATCGTCCTGCCCGCGGTAGCCACCACCGGCGAGGATGGATACATCCTGCAGAAAGGGTAAGTGGTAATAATATTTAAGGCTTACGTTCAGTCTTTTTTTGATGTTGAAGGCTTTGTAGTTTTCGTACTTATCGGCTATGTAGGTAAAGTCGAACTGCAGGCGCTGCCAGTTGGCAAAGAGCTTGTTGTCTTTTTTAATAGGGTCGTCGTAAGCTTTTGCCAGGTTCAGCATGTAACTGCCATTAACCCTTACCCAGCCGTAGCGCCCGGGCAAACCAGCGGCAGAACCCTTGCCAAACAGGCCGCTATGAATTTCTACACCGATGGTTTTATATTGGTTGATGATCATGTTGGGCTTATCTGTACGCTTGCCAACGGTGTAGTTAAGCGTGTAAAAATTAGTGGAAAATTTACCGCTATCTACATAAAGCTGTTATCGGGCAGTAGTGTCGGTCCGCGAACGCCATTGGAGTGGTGCGTATACCCGCCGGAAAGGAATTCCGAATTAAGAACATCGCTATTGAGCCGGTAAAATAGCTGGATGCCGGGCATATAACTGGGCGATTTTACCGGTGCGCCCGGCGTGCTCAGCAGGCGGATCTTTACCCGGGTAAACGCATTTACAAAAAGGCGCGATTTGGGCGTATTGTACACCACAAAGTTGGCCACTACATCTGCAACCAGCTGTGTTTTTATAGGCTGAAAAAGTTCCTGCCCGAAAAACGAAGAGCGGAGATTTTGTACATAAATGTCGTTAAAATCGCGGTTGATGAGGCGGGTAGCTATCAGCGATGTGATGGTATCCTGCACAACGTTGGTGCCTTTTACCTTAATGGTATCGGAAACTTTACTGGAACTGAAAGCGAAGCTTTTGTGGGGAACGAGGAGTATTAAAATAATTAAACCGGTAAGTATCTTAAAAATGGGCCTTATAGGGGTCAATGTTATTGCTTTATGCGATTGTTTTTAAAGATAAACAAGAATTACAGCGGCAACGGGTGATTGTTTGGCAATACCTTACTCCTTTAACAAAACAACGTTTGGCTGACATTGAACAGATTTTGGGTGCAGGTTTTTGATGGATTTGCATATACCTTATTAATGCTTAGGCCGTATTAACAACAAAATGACTACCTTGCGTAATTTACTTATAGAATATAGTGACTTTTCAGGATTTTAATTTCAACGAACAATTATTAGAGGGCGTATTGAGCATGGGTTACACCAAGGCTACCCCCATACAGGAAATGACCATACCGGTTATAATGAATGGCGACGACCTTATCGCCTGTGCCCAAACTGGCACGGGTAAAACCGCATCTTATTTACTGCCGGTTTTAAATTTTATCGCTAACGCCAACACTCATCAAACTACCGCTTTGGTGCTTGCCCCAACACGGGAGCTTGCCCAGCAGATAGATCAGCAGGTAGAAGGGCTTGCCTATTTTACCGGCATCAGCTCTCAGGCTGTTTTCGGCGGTGGCGATGGTATGGCTTACGAGCAGCAGCGCCGCGGTATCCAAAATAGTGTAAATATTATTATTGCCACACCAGGGCGCTTAATTGCGCACCTAACATCAGGCGTGCTTAAGTTTAACCATATTACCCATTTGGTATTAGACGAGGCCGACCGGATGCTGGATATGGGTTTTAGCGATGATATTATGCGCATCATCAGCTATCTGCCCAAAAAACGCCAAACGCTTTTGTTTTCGGCAACCATGCCCGGCAGGATCCGCAATTTGGCCAAAGCTATCTTAACAGATCCGCAGCAGATCAATATCGCTATTTCGCAACCCGCAGCAGGCATAGACCAACAAGTTTACCGCCTTCACGATGGCCAAAAAACGCCTTTACTAAAAATGCTTTTAAAGGATGGGGGCTACTTAAGCTCTATCATTTTTGCATCCCGTAAGGAAATTGTAAAATCGCTTTATAAAGAACTAAAACAGGCACATTTAAATGTTGCCGCTTTTCACTCAGACCTGCAGCAGAACGAGCGGGAAGAAATTCTACTCCGCTTTAAAAACAAACAATTACCCGTTATTATTGGTACCGATGCTTTGTCGCGTGGGATAGATGTGGAAGGGATAGACCTTGTGATTAACTATGACGTACCCGGCGATGCCGAGGATTATGTTCACCGCATAGGTCGTACCGCACGTGCTGCAACAACAGGCACCGCCATCACTTTTGTGAACGACCGCGACCTGAAGAAGCTGAAAAGCATTGAGCAGCTGATAAGCCGTGAAGTAGCCCAAAAGGAACTGCCCGAAGAGCTGAAAGGTATTGAGCATGTTGCACAGGAACGCCCGCATGGTGGCGGCCGTAACGATCAGCGCCGAAGACCAAACCAGTATAAAGGAAACAAACCGCGCCCTGCAGCCAATTAAACCTTTTAAATTTTATATGGTCTATTTGATTTGTAATAGTGAATGTGTTACATTTACACAACAAACCAATTAAATAACCATACCATGACTTCCAGACGTTCTTTCCTCAAAACCTCAGCGGTATTGGGTACCGGGCTTTTAATGGCCCCAAACTTATATGCCCGTAACAAAAAATATATCGGCGTACAACTTTATACGGTGCGCGATGCAATGGCCAAAGACCCGGTAGGTACTTTAGCTAAAGTGGCCAAAGTTGGCTTTAACAGTGTAGAAGGCGCTACCTACACAGGTACGCAAAAATTCTACGGAATGGAGCCAAAGCAGTTTAAACAAGTGTTAAGCGACAATGGGCTGAAAATGCTAAGCGGGCACTATATGCTGGGCGAAGGGATGGCAACAACCAAAGGCACAATTACAAACGAATGGCAGAAAGCGGTTGACGATGCTGCTGCCGTAGGTTTAAAATATATGGTTTGCGCCTATTTGCTTGATGGTGAGAGAGGCACGCTGGCCCACTATCAGCAAACTGCCGAGAAATTGAATACAGCCGGTGAAATTTGCAAAAAAGCAGGTATACAGCTTTGTTACCACAACCACGATTTTGAATTTAAGCAGGAGGATGGCAAATTTCCGTATGAAACTTTGTTGCACAGTACGGATAAACACCTGGTGAAAATGGAAATGGATATTTATTGGATATACCGTGCCAAGCAAGATCCTATCGCCTTGTTTAACGAAAACCCGGGCCGTTTCCCGCTATGGCACGTAAAAGACATGGATAACACCCCTAAACAAATGTTTACCGAAGTAGGTAACGGCGTAATTCCGTTTAAAGAGATATTTAAACATGCCGATAAAGCAGGGTTAAAATATTTCTTTAACGAGCAGGACGTTTGCCCGGGCGATCCATTCAATAGCATCACCCAAAGCTACAACTACATTAAAAAGAACCTAGTTTAATTACACAGGCGTTGATATTAGAAAAGCCGGATCCGAAAAAGGGTTCGGTTTTTTTTGTGAGGTGTTTTTTATTCCCGTGCTGAGAGATTAATAGCCTACCAAAAGACAGTGGTTTTTAAATTTCTTTACGGTTTATAATAAAAAATTTAAGATTTATGGTGACACTATTATGGTGAAAAATATGTTAACCCTGATTATTTTTAAATTTTTGATTATCAATTATTTGAAATCTGTAGATTGAAATTGTGTTAAGTTATGTTAACCCTAATTCCTAAGCACCGATGCTTGATGATTAGTAAAAGAGGGCTAAATTAAAGAGATTATAGAAAGGTTTACAAATTGAACATGCTGGGTTTAATTGGCTATATTCTGCTCAGGGCGGAAGATAGCGTCTTTTAAATTATATCCAAAAACGAAATCGCATACCCTACCATCGTCGTATATAAGCACATGAACATACCTCATTTAAAAAACTTCCTTGCAGCCGCAGTGCTTTGCCTTGGATTAACTATACCCGCCCAGGCCCAAAAACATCTGGAAAAAGGCGATAAAATGCCTTCATTTTCGTTAACCGACCAAAACGGCAAAACCTTTAACGTAACCAATGAGGTCGGCAAGCATAAATTGGTAATATACTTTTATCCCAAAGACGAGAGCATGGTTTGCACCAAAGAGGCTTGTGCCTTTCGCGATATGTTCGATCAGTTTGCTAAGGTAGGCGCGGTAGTTATTGGCGTAAACGGCGGGACGGTTGCCAGCCACAAAGCCTTTGCCAACCACTACAAACTCCCGTTTGTTTTGCTGAGCGACCCCGGCGATAAAGTGTACAAACTGTTTGGGGTGAAGAAAAAGTTTTTCATGAGTGGCCGCGAAACTTTTGTGGTAGATTTGAATGGAACCATCGTGTATTCGCACGCTGCTATGCTGGAAGGCAAGGCCCATGCCGATGATGCACTTGCCGCTCTAAAGTCAGCCAAATAAACAAATATGATAACCGCCTTAAAAGTAATTTTCAGCCTGGTATTTGTTTGGGTCTGCTACACGGTGATCACTACCAGCCTGCAAAGTAACTTGTTTGAGCAGTGGGATTACCTCGGTTCCATCCCCTGGATGCGCGCCACCCTCTGGGATTTTTATGCCAACGTATCGGTGATATACCTGTGGGTTTGCTATAAAGAGAAAGGCATTGTGTCAAAGGTCATCTGGCTGGTGTTATTGATAGTTTTGGGCAGTATTGCCAGTACGGCATTCGTACTCATCCAACTTTTTCGCTTGAAACCTAATGAAGGATTAAAGGAATTTTTTATCTCGCGTAATGGATAATTATACCGTGTGGCAGTTGGCCCTTTACAGTTTCGTAGGGTGCTCTATTATTATGGGGCTGGTTTGGGTATGGAGTTACAGGATAAAAAATGCCGGGGTGGTGGATATCTTCTGGTCGTACAATTTCCCCGTGATCGCCATTATCCTGTTTTTGCTTGCGCCTGGTTTCGAGCTACGTAAACAGCTGATAGCTGGCATGGTTGTTTTGGCCGGGTTGCGTTTAGGTACACATTTGGCCATCCGAATTACTAAACACTTACGCGAAGAAGAGCCCCGCTATGCGCATATCCGTAAGGAATGGGGCAAAAATGCCGAACCCAAGATGTTCGGGTTTTTCCAGATGCAGGCGGCATCCAACGTATTGCTGGCTATTCCATTTTTCATCATCGCCATGAACACAGAACCGCGATTATCTGTGTTTGAATATATCGGCGTAATACTTTGGGCCATCAGTGTTATTTGCGAAGCCGTGGCTGATAGACAATTGGCGAACTTCAAAAAAGATGCGGCTAATAAAGGGAAGGTCTGCGATACCGGGCTTTGGCATTATTCGCGGCACCCAAATTACTTTTTCGAGTGGTTGATGTGGGTATCGTATTTTGTTTTCGCGCTGGGTTCGCCCTATGGGTACCTGGCCATCATCAGCCCGGCGATAATTTTGTATTTGTTGCTCAAGGTTACCGGCATCCCTACTACCGAAGAACAATCCTTACGTTCCAAACCCGAAGCATACAAAAAATACCAGGCAACAACCTGCGTTTTTGTGCCCTGGCCTAAGATGAAGAAGTAAAAATTTGCGCGTAAAATCCGTACCGGTTTTTACAACGTATACCTCTATAAATAAACAACAACCTCGCGCTTAGAAAAGCGCATACCCCCAATTATGTGGTACGATAAATTAGTAGAACAAGATAAAGTCCCCGATCTTTTATTGCGGAAAGGTATCCGCAAGCTATTACAGCAAAGACTTAATGATGAAAAAAAGCCCGATGTAGAAGCCCAGCAGGCACACCTAATGAAGCTCATTACCGAACTGAAAGCATCGCCGATTGCCGTTAATACCGCCGATGCTAACGAACAGCATTACGAGGTGCCCACCAAATTTTACCAGTATTGCCTCGGCAAAAATTTAAAATATAGCAGCGGGTACTGGAAATTAGGTGTTACCGATATTGATACCTCCGAAGATGATATGCTGGAACTTACCTGCCAGCGTGCAGGCTTAGCCAGCGGTCAGCGTGTTTTAGAGCTGGGCTGTGGCTGGGGTTCGTTATCCTTGTTTATGGCGGCTAAATACCCGGAGAGCACCTTTAAAGTAGTATCAAACTCCCGCACGCAGAAGATCCATATTGATGAGCAGGCCAAACAACGTGGGATTACCAATCTTACGGTACTAACCGCCGATATGAATACCTTCGCTATCGACGATAGATTCGATAGGGTGGTATCGGTAGAAATGTTTGAACACATGCGCAACTACCAGCTGCTGATGGCGAAAGTAGCATCATTTTTAAAAGAAAATGGCAAGCTGTTCATCCACATCTTTACCCATAAAGAATACGCTTACAAGTTTGAAGTGAAGGACGAAAGCGACTGGATGAGCAAATACTTTTTCACCGGTGGCATTATGCCAAGCGACGACCTTATGTTCTACTTCAACGACGATTTGGTGGTAGAGAACCACTGGCAGGTAAGCGGCACCCATTACGCCAAAACATCTGAAGCGTGGCTGGCCAATATGGATAAGCATAAAGCAGAAATTATGCCGCTGTTCGAAGATACTTATGGTAAAGATCAAGCCGTAAAATGGTGGGTTTACTGGCGCTTATTTTATTTAGCTTGCGCCGAATTGTGGAACTTTAACCAGGGCAACGAGTGGTTAGTGAGCCACTACTTATTTCATAAAAACGGCGCATGATCAGGCTTATCCTCGTAATTATTCTCTTCCTTATTTCGTTGCTGGCGGTGTCCAGGGCACCTGCTTACTATTTGTGGCTGCTGGCCATTGGCGTAACGGAGTTTCCTTTGCTGTTCGCCGGGATAACTTCCATGGTATTGATCGCCGGGGTTTGGTTTCAAAAATACCAGGCGGCGTCAACCTCTATTGGGGTGCTTGCCTTGCTGCTTTTTCTTTCGCCTATAGTAATGTCTTATATAGTAGCATCGTCATTAAAAAAAGATTTTGTAACGGCTTTTGGTCCGGGCAGTGCCAGTATCAATGGCGATAGCACGCAGGCCCCGTTCAGCTTTTTTAAATTGTTTAAGGCGAAGCCGTGGGTTGCCTACAAATCGCTGGTTTATAATACCAGCATGGAGGCGCCGCTGAGCTTGAATTTTTACCCCTCGGCTATCAGTGGCAAAAAGCCTTGCATCGTATCGGTACATGGTGGTTCCTGGGCAGGGGGCGATAACTCCGAATTGCCTGAATTAAACAGCTACCTGGCGCAACAAGGCTATAACGTGGCGGCAATTAATTATCGCCTTGCGCCAAAATATCAAACCCCATCCCCGGTTATGGATGTGGCCGAAGCGTTTGCTTACCTGAAAGCCCATGCCGATGAATTGCATATCGACACCAATAATTTTGTGCTAATGGGCCGCTCGGCGGGCGCGCAGATCGCTTTATTGTATGCCTACACCCATCCTGATAGTGGTTTAAAAGGCGTGATAGATTTTTACGGCCCTGCCGATATGGTTTGGGGGTATTCCATCCCATCTAATAAATGGATCATGGATTCGCGCAAGGTAATGGAGAACTACATCGGCGGTGCTTACCCCGCGGTGCCGCAGAAGTATCTGGATTGCTCGCCGCTTGAATTTGTGAGTAAACAAAGTGTACCCACGCTTTTGCTCCATGGTAGTAACGATGTGCTGGTAGCGCCCGAGCATAGCCGCCGATTGGATAAAAAGCTAACCGAAAACAACATCAAACATTTTTGGCTAAAACTGCCCTGGGCAACTCACGGGTTCGATTATAACCTATACGGACCGGGCGGGCAATTATCAACCTACGTGGTAGAGCGTTTTATAAAAACCGTAACCAAATAACATGCACAAAACAGCTATCATTGGCACCGGTATAGCCGGCATGGGTTGCGGCCATTTCCTGCAAAAGCAAACCAGCCTTACCTTTTACGAGCAAAACGATTACGTAGGCGGCCATACCAATACCGTAACGGTTGATGAGGGTGGCAAGCCCGTTTACATTGATACCGGTTTTATGGTGTTTAACTATAAAACCTACCCCAACCTTTGCCGCCTGTTTGCAGAAATTGGTGCCCCGGTGAAGAAAACGGATATGAGCTTTAGTGTGCAGCATATCCCAAGTAATTTGGAGTACAGTGGCAGCAGTTTAAACCACCTGTTTGCCCAGCGGAGGAATATTTTCAATATCCCCTACCTGCGGATGCTAAGCCAGATAAGTCGCTTTAATAAAGAAAGCGTGAAGATCTTGGACGACCCTAAATTCGCCAATTATTCCATCGGCCAATACATCAAAGAGTTTAACTACAGCGAGGATATGCTGTGGAAGTATTTGGTTCCCATGAGTTCGGCGGTTTGGAGTACGCCGATGGAGCAGATGCTCGATTTTCCTGCTGTATCGCTTATCCGCTTCTTTCTCAACCATGGTTTTTTAGGGCTGGATACGCAGCACCAGTGGTACACACCGGTGAACGGCAGCCAATCGTACCGCGAGATCCTGATCAAACCCTTCCTGGATAAGATCCGTGTAAACTGTAAAGCCATTAACGTTGCCCGCCTGGCAGATGGCAAAGTGCTGGTGCTGGGTTCTGATGGTTCAAAAGAGATCTTTGACAGGGTGATCATCGCCGCCCATGGCGACCAGGCGCTTAAAATGCTGGATGCCCCAACTATGGATGAGCAGCGCCTGTTATCCTGTTTCAAATATCAGTACAACAAAGCCACCCTGCATACCGACGAAAGCATTATGCCCAACAAAAAGCTCGCCTGGAGCAGTTGGAATTACCGCATCCAAATGCAGGATGGCAAGCTAATGCCCAGCACTATTTATTGGATGAACCGCCTGCAGGATGTATCAGATAAAAAGAATTACTTCGTGTCTATCAACCCGCATAATAACATTGATGAGAAGAAGATAATTAAGCAGATCGACTACGAGCACCCCCTGTTTGATGTACCCGCCATGCAGGCTCAAAACGAACTGCACAAACTAAACCAAAACGGCCCCATTTACTTCTGTGGCAGCTATTTTAAATACGGTTTCCACGAGGATGCTTTTGCCAGCGCGGTTAAACTAAGTTCGCATTTGCTGGGGAGAGAAATTTATGCGGATATAAACGCGTAGAAGGGAACACCCTTATTTGTTATTTTTCAACTCGATAAAAAGGGTGTCAATTCCTTCTGTAATCTCATTGAACATGGAACCATGGCGAATTACTGTAATAAGCCAATTCATACCTCCGAGCCATCCAACACACAACAAAAATCCCAGATAACTGCCTGAAAATATCCAGAAACCAATGCCCATAATTGGAACCACAATAAACAATTGATACATAAAATACTCGTAAGTTATTTTACTTTGAAATCCATCTTCTTCAATCCTAAAAACACCTTTATCAACGGCTCTTAAAATATTCCAGTTAAAATACGAGGTCGAGCCTTTATATCGGAGGCTATAATCAGTTTTATCAATGTTTTTACCGGACTTATCTCGTATAAATTTATCTATATAACAAAGTATTTTTTCTGTCTCATCTTTTGAAAGCCGTTTCTCGAATGATTTGGAGCGTGTAATGGTGATATGGAATGGCATGGTTTAGATCGTTGAAATAAAGGTAGTATTTAATCAACAAGTTTCATAAAGCATCTGGGCCGGCTTAAACTTCGTATATTCCCATATGCCAAGCCCCGCCATTAATTCCTGTTTATACAAAGCAAAGGTGATGCACCACCGTTTGGCGCCTAAGGTACACAGCTTCCATTACGAAGTTTTTATGTTCTATCTCGATCTGGATGAGATAGCAGGGCTATCTAAACGCTTTAGGCTAATGAGCCGCAACCGGTTCAACCTGTTCAGCTTCAGGGATAAAGACCATCTGCAACTACCACGCGAAAAACCCGATACGACCAAAAATATCCGTGAGCATATTAACGCCTACCTGGCAGAGAACGGCATTACCAACCCACCCAAACGGATAATGGTGCTCACCAACCTGTGTACGTTGGGCTATCAGTTTAACCCGGTTTCGTTTTATTTTTGCTATAATGAGGCTGATGAGCCTATCTGTTCCGTTGTGGAAGTTTGCAATACCTTTAGGGAGATGAAGCCTTATTTTTTGGGTGCAGATACCAAACAAGATGAAGGGTTTAAGCTCAATACGGAGAAATACTTTTACGTATCGCCCTTTATCGATATGGATACCAATTTTGATTTTGATCTGCAAATTCCCGGCGATAAACTACAGGTACGGATAGATGATTACGATAAGGCCGGCAAGCGGTTTTTTATCAGTACCCTTACAGGTTTACGCAAACCTTTAACCGATTCAAACCTGCTGCTGTATTTTATAAGTTTCCCGCTGATAACCCTAAAAGTTATCGGCCTTATCCATTGGCAGGCCATGAAACTATGGCTCAAAAAACTGCCGTTTCATAAAAAGGGCGACGATGCCGGGCTTCAAAAAGGCGTGTACCGCCCCTATAGAGCAAATTAGGCTAAACAGCAAAAAACTTTTTACTGTACATACTTCGTACATTAATTTATATTAAAATATACGCAGATACCACCAATGGCCAATTCGCTCTCCATAACCAAAAAAAGAACAGGTTTTTACCAGGATATCGTTCTCGGGTTCCTTTACAAAATGGACAAGGGCTTCCTTAACCTCACCCTGCCCAATGGCGAACAGATAAGCATTGGCACCGGCGAAGGCAACATTGCCGCCAATATTGTGGTTAACAGCGATGAATTTTACAAGCGTGTAATTTTATATGGCGATATCGGTTTCGGCGAGGCTTATACCGATGGCCTTTGGGATACCGATAATATTACCAACGTAATAAAATGGGTACTGCTGAATATAGAGAACGCGCCGAGCGTATCGGGCGGCAAAGCACAGGCGGCAGCGCTCAACGTGTTTAAATGGTTCAATAAACTCTCCCAATCAAAACGCGCCAATACACTGGATGGTTCGCGCAAAAACATCTCCGAGCATTACGATCTGAATAACGATTTCTTCGGTAGCTTCCTCGACCCAACTATGACTTACTCCAGCGCGTATTTTTACCGTGATGGCTTGTCGTTAGAGGAGGCACAGATTGCCAAGTACGACCGTCTGTGCCGCCAGTTGCACTTAAAACCAACCGACCATGTGCTGGAAATTGGCAGCGGATGGGGCGGCAATGCCATCTATATGGCCAAAAACTATGGCTGCAAGGTTACCTCGCTCACCATATCCGAAGAGCAGCACAAACTGGCTGTAGAGCGCGTGGAAGCAGCCGGCCTTTCGCACAAAATAAGCATCGAGCTGCGCGATTACCGCACGCTGGAAGGGCAGTACGATAAAATAGTTTCGGTAGAGATGCTGGAAGCAGTGGGCCATGAGTTCCTGGATGTATACTTTAAAAAATGCCACTCCCTGTTGAAGAAAAGCGGCATCCTGGCCATACAAGTGATCACCTCGCCCGATTCGCGCTACGATAGCCTGCGCAAAGGGGTGGACTGGATCCAGAAACATATTTTCCCCGGCTCGCTGCTGCCATCAGTTGCCGCTATCAACAGCTCCATTAACCGCACCGGCGATATGACCATGGTAGACCTGAAGGACTTGGGCATAGACTATGCCAAAACCCTAAAACTGTGGTACGATCAGTTTAACCTTAGCCTGGGCAAAGTAAAAACATTAGGGTTTGATGATACCTTCATCCGCAAATGGAACTACTACCTCTGTTACTGCGAGGCCGCCTTCGCCATGCGCAACATCAATGTAATGCACCTCGTTTATTCAAGGCCGAATAATGTGAGTTATTGAGAATAGTAGCAGTTCTTAGTAGCTGTAGCAGTTTCCAACTTGTTACGCCGGTATGTATTTGTTTATTACTTTACCGCTTTTGTACACATGTGAACTAACCAGTTTCAGGATCTTTTGCGCTTTAAAAATGCTCATGCCGTTGCCTATGGCAACGGGGTTGATGATGAGATAGTATTCGTCTATAAGGTTTAGGTCTACAAGAGAGCTTACAAAATCGGCACCCCCATAAACTATAATATCCTTTCCCTTCTCGTTTTTAATCGCTTGCACTGCGCTGGCCAGGTCGCCGTTTTCCACCTTTAAGTTTCGGCCTGTAATATTGGCTTCTGTTTTGCTGAAAACTATCTTGCGCATATTCACCATCAGTTCGGCCATATGGTGCGCGGGGTTGTCGGCCATATTATCGGCCATGTTTTCCCAGTGATCAACAAAGCGCCTGGTCATTTTACGGCCCAGTAAGAGGGTATCGCTGCTTTCGGCCATTGTAACTACATCCAAAAAACTGTTCTCGTCCTTTTCGCTCGGGAACCACATCCAATCGGTATCGCCATTTTGCCTGCCTACAAAACCGTCCGCGGTCATTTGTATCTGTAATTTTAATTTTCTCATGAAAGTTTAGCGTAATACTTGGTGCTATTTTATATAACAAATGTAGGCGGGCGGCTTAAGCTATTGCAGGTGCGAACGCGACAAATTAAGGGCGTTTAAGCGGGGCATAAGCACGTATATATCCGGAAAGCGCACCTATCAGCGGCTTTTATGTACACAAATCAGCCGCTGCTATCCTTTTTTCTCCCTAAACCGGCTGAAGAAAACGATAGCCAACAGGCAAAGCACGCATCCGCAGATACCATTCAGGCGCAGGCCGTAGTCGTTTCCCGGGTCTTTACCGTACACGGTGAGGAAGGCAAATAGCGCGATACCCAGCGTTTGGCCAAGCTTTACAAACAGATATTTTACAGCGAAGAACATTCCTTCCCGGTTTTCGCCGGTACGCTTGGCGTCGTTCTGGGCAATTTCGGCAAGGATGGCATTAGGTAAAATACCCAGCGAGGCCAAAGGGAAGGATGCGCTTAACACCAGTATGTAGATCTGTACTTTGGGGTCTACCGGTACTTTTCCCAGGAAAAATATCGCCACAAAAATTAAGCTTAATAAGGCGAAGGAGAATAGTACGATGGGCTTTTTGCCAACTTTTTTAGAGAGGTAATTCACCAGTGGATAAAATACCAGCGAGGTTATCACCATGGATCCCATCAGTACGCCGCCCATAGATTCGGGCAGGTTTAGCAATACCGTGATGAAAAACAACAAGCCGCTGGAGATAATGCTCAGCGCCATGTAATATGAAAAATCGGAAATGAGGTAATACTTAAAATTCCTGTTTTCAAAGGTTTTGCGGATGGCCGACAGTAGCGGCAAATGCGTAGGCTTACTGTTAGAGTATCTTTTCTCTTTAATGGACAGTACCGGCACCAGCATTACCAGCCCCGAGAAGATGGCAAGCCCCCAAATGGTGTATTGCACGGCGGTATCGCGATCTGTAATATGGAGAAACCCTTCTACCCCATCCGCAAAGTTATTCACCAATGCCGACAGGATGATACCGATAACAAAGCCGACTTGTTGCAGCGAAGACAGTTTTACCCGTTCGGCTCCCGTGTTGGTAAGCTCGGGCAATAAGGCGTTATAAGGGATGATGTACGCAGTAGCACCCATAAAGAAAAAGATGAGCGTTGCGGTAAGCCACCAGGCGTTATGAACGCTTACGCCCTTTATCCAGGGATAAAAAGTGAGTGCGCAAAATACAACAGCCGGCAAAATGGCCCATTTCATATATGGGATGCGACGGCCCTTTTTATTGTTGCTTTTGTCGCTCAGCGAAGCAATAAAGGGATCGAAAAAGGCATCAACCAGCCTGCCCGATGCGGTGATGAGTGATAGGATATTAAATATGCCGAAGACCAACAATTGCGGTATAAGCGGCCTTAAGCCTGCGTTATTGGGTGGCAGGTAAAAGTAGGGCAACATTACAATAATAATATTGGTCATGGTGCTCCAGCCTATCATTCCGCAGGCATAAGCTATTTGTTTAGAAAGAGGCAGTTTCGCGGGCAGCATACCCCGCAATATGCAAATAATAAGCGAAATTAAAAACGCGTTGGCACCACCCAAATCCACACCTTTATTTACTTCGTTTGTATTTACAAAGGCATAATTGCGATATTTGATAACCCTACTAAACCATAGCGCATGTCCGAAAGTAAATTTGATATTTTATTTTATTCCGGCACACAGCCCATGTGGGTGTTTGATGTAGACTCTCTAAGGATAATTGAGGTGAACAGCGCTGCCATAAAACGTTACGGGTTTACCAAAAAAGAGTTTTTAAGTAAAACCATTATGGACCTGCGGCTGCCGGAAGATATCCCGCTGGTAATTAAAGTGCTGCCCGATATACGGGGTACCAAAACCCGGTACAGGGAGTTTAAGCACATTGCCAAAAACGGCCGGATTCTGAATGTGGAGATCATGTCGCATCCTTTTATTTATAAAGACTTGAACGCGCGGCTGGTGGTTGCCCAAAACATTGACGAAAAAAAGGAGATACTGGGGCGGCTGGATTTTACCGAGCATAAACTGGAGCAAATTTTAGAAGAAACCAAAGTTGGCTTCTTCCAGCTGGATTACCAATCGCATATAATTTATTGGAACCAGGCATCCGAAAGGCTGATAGGCTATAAACGCGAGTACGTTAAAGGGCGCAATTTATGGGATGTTTTTCCCGAACTGAAGGGTTCTGATTTTTATCACCATTACGAGTGGGCGTTGCAAAAACTGGAGGGCGTGCAGTTTACCGAATACTTTTGGCCGGTGCAAAAGTGGTTCAGTATTGACATATATCCGGTGGCTGATGGTATTATTGTAACCATAAACGATGTTACCAGCAAGCAGAGGATGGAAGAGCGGCTGCTCGAGAAAATTGAGCAGATGTCGGAAGTGTCGTTTTTAAATTCCCATTATATCCGCAAACCCATTGCAAGCTTGCTGGGCTTAACCAGCCTGTTCAACGATGGGCTTTTAGCACCCGATGAAATAGGAGACACGCTACAGCTTATCAGGGACTGTGCTATCGAACTGGATGATATCGTTAAAAGGGTAAACACCAAGGCGAATTATACAAGCGAGCTAACCGATCCGGAATACGAGATGGGCGATTTTTCTTTGAACGGGCTTTTAAAAGAAGTAGCTGCCAACCTGCCGGAGCGGGTATCTCATAAACTCGTTCTAAAAAAGAAAACCGATTTTATTTACTTCGGCAATCGTAAAAGTATCGCGCTCGCAGTAGCCAGCCTGGTAAAAAATGCCATAAAGTTCTCTCCTAAAGCTAACCGGGTTGTTATCGACAGGCAGATCATAGATAACAACCTCGTATTATCGGTAAGGGATTTTGGAGAAGGGATAGATCAGAATCTCATCAACAAGATATTTCTAAGCTTCAGCAAAAAAAGCGTGGCGCGCGAACTGGGGACGGGTTTCCAGAAAATTACAGAGGCGGCCAGTAAGCATAACGGAAGCGTTTGGGTAGAAAGTATGCCGGGTAAGGGTACAACTTTCAGCATGAGGTTCCCGCTCTCCAACATCTCTAATGTTAAGGTCAGGGGCAAACATGCGTCGGTATTTAAAAACCCGGGGATAGAGATAGACTACGATGAGACAGCCGGGTGCATTATTGCCAATTGGCGGGGCTTCCACAGCCTGCACTCGGTAAAAACGGGCTGCATTCAACTGCTGGAAGCCCTTGCTGCTTACAGCTGCAGTAAAATATTAAATGATAATACCAATGTATTAGGCACTTGGGATAACGCGGTAGATTGGGTGGTAAGCGAGTGGTTCCCGCTGGCCGAAGCAGCCGGGTTAAAATATATTGGCTGGGTATACTCGCCAAGCACCTTCAGCCGCCTATCTGCCGACCTTACCATAGAGAAATCAACCGGAGATATCACCCACAAAACTTTTGATAAATTAGAAGAAGCAAGCGACTGGCTTAAAACCATCCAATAGCCTGCCCCTCTTAAAATATTACAGGCCCGAATAATAATCGTAACCGCTCCTGGCCCAATAATCGGGCGGGCGGGTATTGCTAAAGGTGATGCTGCCTATCCGTTTCAAGTTTTTGATGCCATATTTTACCGGAATGATGAGCCTTAACGGTGCGCCATGGTTCATGGGGATGGGCTTGCCGTTCATTTCGTAAGCTAAAATAGTTTGCGGGTGTACGGCGCTTGGCATATCCAGGCCAACCTGGTAGGCTTTATCGGGTGTCATCATGCCCACGTAGGCAAGTTTGGTTTCTTCGGCAAGGCCAAAGTGTTCAATAAAATCTATCATTTTTAGGCCGCCCCAGTATTGGATCTGGTCCCACCCTTCCACGCACTTAAAATCATAAACGATCTCGGTTTTGGGCAGGGCCTTTATCTGGTCTATGGTGAAGGTTAATATTTCGCCGGTATGTTTTATTACCTGCAGCTTCCAGTCTTCAATAACAAAACCACCTTTTACGCCAATATCGCTGTTGTGGCGTACGTTTTTAGCCGCCATAGATTTTGGGTAGGTTCTCACCAAATGGTTGTTGCTAAAAAAATTGCGCATGGCCAGTTCGGTTTGGTTTAAAGCCCGGCGCAGCGGGGCCTTTGCAGATGCGGTTACCCCGGCAACCTCCTTAGGCGCAGTATACAGCCAGCGCCAGCCTTTGTAGGCGGCAACGCCCATTACGCCAAACACGCCGAAGGAAATAAAATTGCGACGGTTTATCTTTTGATCGATAGTCAGCTCTTTTTTGGGTTGTTTTTTATTTTCCATCTTCGGCGGGGGTTGGGGTAATTACCGGTTTAGCCTGTTCGTTCACTATCTCGAAGCCCGAGATAACCGAGCGGAAATTATTCCATCCGGCCAAAATAACCTGTACAATATGGATCAAAAAGAAAAACACATAGCCAATGGTTAATGCAAAATGCAGGATGCGGGCGAGGTGATAGCCCCCACAGAGCCAGGTAATGGTGGCAAACTGCACCGGTTTGTAAATGGCCAGCCCCGTAATTAACGACCCGAACCCCATTACAATAATAGCGGTGTAAGCAATACGCTGTGCCGCGTTATACTTGTTTTGCGGCGGCGCCATTTTGCGGATGTGCAGATCGTGCAGAAGCACCAGCCAGGCCTCTTTAAAAGATTTACGCTGTGGCAGCAACTCACGCCACGAACCCGAGATGATGGTATACAACACATAGATGATGCCGTTGAGCGCAAAGAACCACATAAACAAAAAGTGAAAAGCCATTCCTTCCGAGAGTCGTTTGGAAAAATGGAAATAATCATAGAACCCCTGCGGAAAAAATTTAAAATACGTATGGCCGAACAGCGTAATACTGTACACATCGTTGCTCCAGTAGATAAGCATCCCGCTCCATATCATAATGGTAAGGATGGGGAAGTTTACCCAGTGCGTCCACCGCATCAGCAGCGAATGTTTTTCTTTTATGGCTTTCATTTGTGGGAGTAGGTTATGGTTAAAATTAATTGCTGGCGCTAACCGTTGGGAATGCCGCCCGCGATGCTGCCAGGATCTCGCCGTTCTGTACGTTCTGCACAAAAGCGATCACCTCGTAGTTCTGTGCGGTAAAATTCTTTGGCAAGCTAATACTCGTCTCACCGTTTTTATCACCATTTAGCGCGATATTTTGAATCTTGGTAACGATCTGCACGTGCGATAAGGTGCGCCCGCCATTCTCGCCGGCCTTTACCACGGTGGTAGCGTTCTTTTCCACCAATGCCAAAACAAGGGCGGTATTTTCACCGGCACCATCGGCCTTGTATTTAATGGTAGCTTGATTGCTGCCTGCCTTCAATCCGTCTAAAGTTAATGCTGTTTTACCCGCTTTGCCTATCCCCGCTGTAATGGCATTGCGTAAGGTGCCTTCCTGCGAGCCTACGAATTCCTTACGCCCGTTTACAACAACCTGCGGCGTGTAAACGGAACTTAAGTTAAGCCAGTTGGCATAAGTGTTTTGCCTGCGCGAATAATCGGCACTGCTAAAAACATCCTTCCAGCCCAGGCGGTTCCAGTAATCTACATGATAGGCTAAAATGTACACTGGTTTGCCCGCGCTTTCTTTCTCAATTTTGGCAACTACCGCGTCTGCCGACGGGCAGCTGCTGCAACCTTCGGAAGTAAAAAGTTCCACCACCGCGAAGCCTTTGCCCTCAAAAGTTGCTTTGGACAATTTGGCAACGGGCTTTTTGTTGCTAAACGCTGCCGAAACAATTACTGCGGAGCACAGTAACACGGCACATATTAAGGTTTTTATATTTCTCATGACTATCTTTTTTCTGGCTTAGTAGCTATTAAAACAATATCCTTACAAATAATTATACATTTATAAATGCCGGTTATTGTACCTAAATTGATGTACGTAAACGATGCCGCCTTAATTGTAAAATAAAATATAAATCTCGCTGTAAGGTTTTACATATCCTAACGACAAACCGAATGTTTACAAGACAGATGAAATGATAATACCTCCCACAGATCATCAGCTTGAACCTAAGAATTGGGTAAAAGCTTATGCCGACTATTTGTACATGTACGCCATAACCCGCATTAATGACGAGGAACAGGCGCAGGACCTGGTGCAGGAAACCTTTTTGGCCGGCCTGCAGGCCATGGGCCGTTTTGCCGGCAAAAGCAGCGAGCGTACATGGCTAACGGCTATCCTGAAAAACAAAATTATTGATGTGTACCGGAAACGGTCCTCCGGCTTAAAAACGCAGGAACTTACTAACGCGGAAGGCGAGGTAACCAATTTTTTTGACGAGGCCGACGGGCACTGGAACAAACAGAACGCCCCGCAGCATTTCGGGCTGGACGATTACGACCCCCTGCAGGGCAAGGAGTTTAACCACATCCTGAAAAAATGCATGGAGAAACTGCCTGCCCTGTGGTTAGCGGTATTTACCATGAAGCACCTGGACGATGAACCTACCGATACCGTATGCGCCGACCTGAAGATAAGCGCGTCAAACTATTGGGTAATTATTCACAGGGCTAAACTTAACCTGAGGGCTTGCCTTCAAAAAACTTGGATGTAAAATGGGCGAGCTAAAAAGAATTATATACAACTGCCAACAGGCCACCTTCCTGATTGATAAACGGATGGAGGGCAAGATAACTTTCCGCGAACGGATAGAGTTGCGCATCCATCTTATACAATGTGATGTATGCAAACTTTATATCAAACAAAGCGAAAAAATAAACGAGATGATCAAGAGCTTATTAAAAACACCTACGGGCTTGGAGATCCTCCTTGATGATACGTTTAAAGACGAACTGCAGGTAAAAATAGATACCCAATTAAATAAAAATTAAAATAGTTGTAAGGGTTGTTTAAACCCGCCGACAAAGCGGGAAAGTAAATTAAACAAACCATGAAAACTCAGAACAAGTCAGTTTTAGCAACTATTGTATTAACCGGCGTAATTGCCCTGTACAGCTTTACCGTAAACGCGGGCACCATTAAATTATCAACCCCGCATTCAACCGCTGCCCAAAGCGATACCACCAAAATGAAGAAGGAAAAGATGAAGATGGAGAAAAAGAAAATGGCCATGATGAAGAAGTCTGAAAAAATGAAGATGGACAAGATGAAGAAAGATGAAAAAATGAAGATGGACAAGATGAAGGACACCACTTCGAAAATGTAATGACAAAAAGAAAAAGGCAATAAATAATTGGGAGGTTGTTTTTGTTTTGGGAGAAGGGGGTGCATAGCCCCCTCTTTTTTATTTAACCATATCAAAAAAAGTATAATGAAGAATTCTACATTAACAGTATTCGGGGCGTTAATAGGCCTCTTTTTGTCGGTACAGGCTATGGCGCAAACCGGGCTAAAAACGGGCGCCACGGCACCGGCATTTACAGCTACAGATAACACGGGCAAAAAGGTTGACCTGAAAACCCTGCTGAAAACAAACAAGGCGGTTGTGCTATTTTTTTACCGCGGGCAATGGTGCCCGTACTGCAATAAACAAATGAAGCACATTCAGGATTCGTTACAAATGTTAAGCGGCAAAGGCGCTTACGTTATAGGCGTAACACCGGAGACGGATGAGAACATCAAAACAACCGTGGCCAAAACCAAGGCATCTTACTCTATTGTACAGGATAAGGGCTACACCATCATGAACAGTTACGGTGTAAAATATGTAATGGACGAGGCCACCGTTACTAAATACAAAGGCTATGGGCTTGATATGAGCAAAGCAAACGGCAACGCCGAAAATGTATTGCCTGTGCCGGCAACCTATGTGATAGGGAGCAACGGTAAGATCCTGTTCGCGCATTTTGATAAGGACTACAGCAAGCGCGCTTCAGTTAAAGATATTTTGGCCGTACTCTAATTTTAATATTTCCCTTAAGTAAACAACTATTTTACTAATTTGCTCAAAGTTAACCCCGGTTGGCTTTGAGCTTTTTTATTTATCGAACCATGAAAAAACTATTTACCATACTGCTTTTTATTTACGCGGGCAGCGCCCTGGCACAGGAGAAAACTCGGCAAACCAATAAGGTCGCTATTTTGGGCGAGGTGGAGAAGGAATCTGTGATCACGATGGACTCGCTGAAGCAATACAAAATTGCAGAGATAGGGGATGTAAACGTTACCGACCATACCGGCGCCTTTAAGCATAAAGACGATCAATTGAAAGGCATTTTATTGAAAGATGTGCTCTCGCATACCAAATTTAAAACCACCAGTCCAAAACTGCTGAGCCGCTTTTACTTTGTTTGCACAGGGATAGACGGCTACAAAGTAGTTTACTCCTGGAACGAACTGTATAACACCATGGTGGGCGACCACGTGTACATTATTATGGAAAAGAACGGCATCACCGCCAATAAGATGCCCGAAAGCATACAAATGACCTCCGCTGCCGATATAAAAACCGGTCGCCGGTATTTGCATAATTTGGATAAGATAGTTGTGGAGCAGGTGAAGTAGAAAGGTTAGTTATTCCATCGCGGCATTATAAGTTGGCTTTTGAAGGGACGTATGACAAAGAGCGTGGAGCCATCCTGAGCTTGTTGAAGGGTGTGCGGCCGGCCTATTCGCGATGGTTCGACAGGCTCACCATGACACGCGATATGCTTACCCATGTACCCCAGGGGTTGAAAACCCGAGGTAGCGGTGATAGTATAAAATTTGTCATTGCTGTAAGGAGCCATAGCGACGCGGCAGGCTCAGCATATCCGCGTGTTCTATGAGGTTGCCGCGCTTCGCTTACAGCAATGACAAGGTGGCGATTATTATCCCACCTCCAGCTCATCCCCACTCACCCTATCCAACTCCTGCGGGTTGTGGCTCACAATTAGCGCCGTTGCGCCTATTTCTTTAAAAAGCACCTGCAGGTCTGCTATTAAATCACCTTTCATCTTTACATCCAGCGCCGAAAAGGGTTCATCCATCAGCAATAGTTTTGGTTTAATAGCAAGGGCGCGTAAAATGGCCAGTCGCTGCTGCTGCCCGCCGCTGAGGTATTCAGGCTTATGATCGGTAAAGGTTTCCAGTTTGCCGATGGTTAGCAGGCGATTGATCCAGGCAGTGTTCTTAGTTGCGTATTCCAAATGCTGCTGCACCGTCATGTTGGGAAACAGCGCGTAATCCTGGAAAACAAATCCCGGCATCCGCTGCTGGGGCGAAAGGTTGATCTTTTGCGAGGCATCGAACCAGGTAATTCCATCAACCACTATGCGCCCAGCATCGGGGGTTATCAGCCCCGCTATCATTTTAAGCAGTGTGGTTTTACCAACGCCAGATGGCCCGGTGATCCTGGTGATGCTTCCTGTAGCGAAGTCTTTTTTCACCCGCAGCACGTCTACGCCTTTATAGGCCTTTAGCTTTTTTTCTATATCGATGCTAATCATTCCAAAGAGCTTTTTACCTGGTATTTATTGTAAACGAATACGCTGATAACCAATATAAAAGTAATGGCGAACAGGATGAGCGAATAGTTATTGGCGGCCGCGTAATCCATCTGTTCCACCGAATCATAAACGGCGATGGAAGCCACCCTGGTTACGCCGGGGATGTTGCCGCCTATCATCAGCACCACACCAAACTCCCCCAAAGTATGCGCAAAGGTGAGTACAATGGCAGTAAGCAGCGAGGGCTTAATATTGGGCAGCAATACCTGCCTTAAGGTTTGCCATTGGGTTTTACCCAACGTATAGGAGGCCTGCGAAAGCGAAGCAGGCAATTGCTGAAAAGCCGATTTTACGGGGCTGATCATAAAAGGCATACTGTAAATTACTGATGCCAGCACCAGCCCCTCAAAACTAAAAACAAACTGAAGGTTAAAATTATCGTGTAGCCATTTACCAACTCCATGTTGCGGACTAAAAGCCAGCAGCAAATAAAACCCCAAAACGGATGGCGGCAGCACCAGCGGCATGGTGATGATAGCTTCGATAATGATCTTCACCAGCGATCGTTTTTTGGAGAGCCACCAGGCCAGCGGCAGCCCAAAAGTAAGCAGTAGCAAGGTAGTGATGCCTGCCAGCTTCAGCGTAAGCCATATCGGGGTAAGATCCATTTATTGCTGCTTAGTTTAAGTGGTAGCCATAACGGGTAAATATTTTTTTTGCCGCCGGGCTCAGAATATATTTGTAAAACTTTTCGGCATCGGCTTTTGGTTTGGGCTGTTTTATAAGCACCATGCCCTGCTCAATAGGGCTGTAAGTTTTCGGGTCGATGATCTTATAATACAGTTGGGTTTTGTTAGCCGCGTCTTTCACTAAAGATAAGGTAGTGAACCCCGCCTGCACCACCCCGGTGGTAATGTATGTGTTCACCTGGGTAATGCTCTCGCCCAGTACAATTTTGGGCTGCATCCGCTCATAAATGCCGGCCTTTGTTAGCGCTTCCTGCGCGGCTTTGCCATAAGGGGCTATAGCCGGGTTGCCAATAGCGATTTTTTGCACGGACCCGCCCGGTAAAAGCTTTGGCCAGTTGCTAAGATCCAATTTTTCGGTACTGCAAATGATGAGGGTTCCCGATGCATAAACCACCGGTTTGTTAGTCGCGAAGCCACTTTTAAAAAGCTCATCGGGGAAGTTAACATCGGCAGAAAGGAAAACATCAAAAGGCGCGCCGTTCTTTATCTGTGTGGTTAGTCCGCCCGATGGGCCGGAGATAGCGTCAACGCTGATCCCCGTTTTTGCCTTAAAATCCTTCAGCAGTGCCTTCATTACGGGTTGCAGGTTAGCCGCTATGGCAACCTTTATGTTTTGTGCCTTTAGAGAGAGAGGGCTTATAACTATTAGCCACAAAGCAGCAAACAGCAATTTTTTACAACCCCTCCGAATATTAATATAGCTCCTCATTTTCATAACGGTAATAAACAAACCCCGGCAAACAAATTACGTATATACATTAGCCAACGCAAATATAAACTGTTAAATATCTTGATATAAATGCATTACATTTGTGTTGCTTGTACACCAATATAAACACCTTCCACCTGTGAATACTTAATCTGCCTATGAATAATTATGCACTATAAATAATCCGTCAATATCTCAACTATCTCTTTTCTCTCTCATATCTCACAACATGAAAAAAGTAATTATCCTGTTTGTAGCGCTTGTTACCGGCGCTTGCACCCTTCGCGCGCAAGCGCCTAAATTCATCTCAACAAATGGCAAAGAAGTTATTGGCGTAGATGGTAAGCCTTTCCTCATTAAGGGCACCAATCTGGGTAACTGGCTGGTGCCCGAGGGATATATGTTTAAGTTTAAAGCCGTTAACTCACAAAGGCTCATTAACCAGGCCTTTACCGAGCTGATTGGTCCCGAAGAAACCAGGCTGTTCTGGAAGAAGTTCCAGGATACGTATATAACCCAGGCAGATATCAAATTCATCAAAGCATCGGGCGCAAATTCTATTCGCATTCCGTTTAATTATAAATTGTTTACCACCGAAAGCTATATGGGAATGAATAACCCTAACCGTGGTTTCGAACTGCTGGATAGGGTGATCCGCTGGTGCAGGCAGGAGAATTTATATGTAATGCTGGATATGCACTGCGCGCCCGGCGGCCAAACGGGCGACAATATCGACGATGGCGACGGTTACCCGTTCCTGTTCACCAGCGTAGCAAATCGTAAGCAAACCGCCGACATCTGGAAACGCATTGCCGCCCATTATAAAAACGAAAGCATCATTTTAGGGTACGATCTGCTGAACGAGCCCATTGCCCATTATTTTAAGGTAGATGAAATAAACCCGCACCTGGAGCCAACCTACAAGGAAATTACGGCTGCCGTACGCTCGGTAGATAAAAACCACATTGTGTTTATTGGCGGGGCGCAGTGGGATAGCAACTTTAAGATCTTCGGTAAACCGTTCGACAGTAAGGCGGTTTACACTTTTCATAAATATTGGACGGACGCCACTAAACAGGTGGTACAGGAATACATCGATTTCCGCGATAAATACAACGTACCCATTTACGTTGGCGAAACAGGCGAGAACACCGACCAATGGGTGCATGATTTCCGTATCGTATGCGAGCAAAACAATATTGGTTGGCATTACTGGCCTTATAAAAAGCTGGATAGCTCACGCGGTTTTATGAGCTTTAACATACCTGATGGCTACCAGGAAGTAATTGATTACACCGAAAAACCACGCGCCAGTTTTGATGACATCCGCAAGGCCGCCCCTGCCGACAGGGCAAAAATAAAAGCGGCCCTGTATGCCTTTTTAGAGAACTGCAAGTTTGCCAACAGCATCCCGCAAAAGGGGTATATGGAAGCGCTGGGCCTTAAAGTGCCTGCTAAATAAACGGCATAGTATTACTTTAATAGGTTTGAATTTATAAATCGCTTACATTGCAAAGAGAATTATAAACTGTTGCTGCTGCGCCAAACCCGGCGGGCCTTATTTATTGGATGCTTATGTGTAAACGTTACTATCAGTTTGTGTGCCTTTTTATTGTGCTGGCAGGCATGGCCCTGCCAGCCGGTGCGCAAACCATAGTGCCCGTTGCAGATACCGCCAAACAGCACGTATTTAGGTTTGCCGAGCTGGAATCCCTGCGCGACACCACCAATGCGCTCACCATAACAGATGTAAGCGAGGACCACAGCAGCAAATTTGTAAGTAATACAGTCCCCACGCCCCAGATAAGCGAGGCCGGCGCTACCTTTTGGTACCGCATCCGGCTGGACCAGCGCATCCCTACAGAAAATAACTGGATCCTGGAGTTCTTCGATCAAACCATCGATAGCATAACCGTTTACTCGCCTGCAAAAGGGGGCGCATATACCGCTATGCTGCTGGGCAGCAACCGGCCCTTTACACAAAGGATGTTCGCGCATAAAAACTTTACGCTCAACATCAGCAACGATATTAAGGCCGAAAATTACTACTACTTCAAGCTTCGCTCGCACGAATCGGCCAACGTAATTATCGTATTACGGTCGGTAAACTGGTTCATCAGCTATGCGCTGGACGAATACTTTTACTTCGGCATCTTTTACGGGATGATCCTGGTTTTCGGGCTGTATAACTTTATGATGTTTGTGGCTATGCGGCAGCGGCAGTATTTGTATTACATCGTTTACAACCTCAGCATCGGCCTTTACGAAATGTGTACCGATGGCATCGCCTACCAGTACCTGTGGCAAACCGCCCCGCAATGGAACCATTATGCATACGGCATTGTCTTGTTCCTTGCCAGTACGTTCGCTATGCTGTTCGCCCAAAGTCTGCTCAATTTAAAAGAGAATGCCCCGGGTTTTAACAAGCTCATTAAAGCCGTAATTATCGTCAGGAGCATCTTCTTCGCCCTTTGTTTGCTGGTAGATAAAACCTGGTTTACCTATAAGATCATCGAGATCATCCCGCTATCGGTAGCCTTTATATCGGGCTGTTATGTGCTGTACAAGGGGTATCGGCCGGCTCGGTTCTTTGTTATCGGTTACAGCTTTTTGTTTACCGGGTTTGTTATTAAATCGCTCATCGCGCTTAATATATGGTGGCTGCCGGTAACCGCGCTCAATTTTTACAGCCTCAGTTTTTGTTTTATTATGGAAATGCTGTTCATCACCTTCGCTATAGGCGATAGGGTGCGGATGCTGAAACGGGAAAAGGATACCGCCCAGCAGCGCATGATCAAACAATTGCAGCAAAACGAGGAGCTGAAAGATATGCTGAACAAACGCCTGGAAGTACAAGTGGCCGAGCGTACCAGCGAACTGATAGAAAAATCATCGCTTATTGAACTGCAGAACGAGGAGCTTACCGCCGTAAACCATTTGCTGCAACAGCAAGCCGGGGAAATTTCGCGCATGAATGTGCTGCTGGAGAAGGACAACCTTACCCTGCATAACGATATTGAAAAAGTAACCCATGACAGGGTAATGAGCGCCGAGGTAGATTTTGAAGAGTTCAGCCGCATTTACCCCGACCGCGAAACCTGTTTCAAATTCCTGTCGGACCTGAAATGGGAACACGGCTACGCCTGCAAAAAATGCAGCAACACACACTACGGCAACGGGCATTTGCCCTACAGCCGCCGCTGCTCTAAATGCGGGTACGAAGAATCGGTAATTGCCTACACCATTTTGCAGAACACGCGTATCCCCATCAATAAAGCCTTTTACATGATATTTTTGATGTACAGCACCAAGGGCAAAATATCATCCCATAAACTCTCCGAGATCCTCTCCATTCGCCAAAGCACCTGCTGGGCATATAGCAGCCGCATAAAAAAAGCGATGGAGAGCATGAAAAAAGAGATCAAGAACGCCGGCAGCAAAGGCTGGAGTAAGCTGGTGATAGATACTTCGGAAGAGTAGAGTTCAAATGCCTACTGCCTTGCACTGCAAATCGCTCTCCAGTTCTTCGTTAGGAGCTTGCTGTAAGTTATTTTAAGCCTGTGGTTGTTACTTTCTTTTTTTCCGCTAAAAAGAAAGTAACCAAAGAAAAAACTCTCGGCTGCGCCCTGTTCTATGAAAGGTTTTGCTTTAGCACTAACAGTGGTTGCCGAACAGGACAAGGCCGATTAAAGAAGGGCTTTGAAAGGTTAGTTGGTTCAAGTAAACGCCTTTCTTTTCTTTGAATTTTTAAAAAAAAGAGATAGACGAACAGAGCAATAACCTAAAAACCGGCATCAGTAACGCACGGGTGGCACTAAAACTGCTTTAGTACTAACTTTCACAGGCGTTACGTAGCCGGCAGTTTTCTTTGGTTACTTTCTTTTGCTGCCAAAAGAAAGTAACATCCACAGGCATATATAAATCCACTGCCATTCATAACAAGGCGCAACAGAACATTTTACCCCTACCTGCCAATGCTTTTGCGCTAACTTCACTTTTCTCAAACCCTGCTGACATACTGCTGTCATTAGCCCATAGTTTCTTTGTATCAACAAACAAAAAAACAACGATCATGGAAAACCAACTTATTGAAACCACCAACACCGATGTAGCTGTAATTACTGCCGATGAACTTTTAAAGCACTGGCAGGGGCATCGTAAATTAAGCCGTAAAGTTTTAGATGCATTTCCCGAGAACGATCTTTTTGGATTCTCTATAGGTGGTATGCGCACCTATGCCGGCTTGGCGAAAGAAATGATAGGCCTTGCCAGTGGCGGCATCAATGGCGTAGTGACTGGCGACTGGTCCACCAAACCCGAGCTGGACTATTTTAACCCTACCGCGGATATTAAGTCGAAGGCCGAGCTGCTTGCCGCCTGGGACGAAGTGACCGAACAACTTGATACGCTTTGGTCGCAAATACCGGCAGATCATTTTACCGATACTGTGAAAGCTTTCGGGCAGTTTGACAACACCGTTATTGGCACTATTCTTTATTTTATTGATAACGAGATCCACCACCGTGGCCAGGGCACCGTTTACCTGCGCGCCTTAGGTATTGAGCCACCAGCGTTTTGGGACAGGTGGTAGGTAAGTTGGCGGAGAGATGGATTTTCTAATCCCTCCCTGGGGAGGGGCGCGAGGGACTGTGCGCAAATGCAGGGAGGGGTTTAGCCACCAGGCAAGTAATGCATAGCTTTATAAACCCCTTCCTCCTCCTTCCCCAGGGAAGGAATCGCACTTTCCGCCGCTCCTTATTTTGAATATCTGTATCAACAGCAATGAGTTGAGATCTGTTAACCCCGACGTTCGATATTCATTATTCAACATTGCTGTCTTACCCTAACTACCCTCCAATCTCCGGCCTCTAATCTGTAATCTAATCCGCTTACTTCCCATGGCTATATTGCTTAAAAATTAAACTGTGAGGTAAGCGTATCACAACTATTTTTTATTTTTTTTAAAAGCCGCTTTAAACCCTTTAAAGCGGCTTTTTGCTGTTTCGTTCCTGTGAAGCAAGCGTATCAAAACATATATAAATAGTTAATTATCAGTTATTTATAAATATTTACACTTGTTTGTAACGTAAAAATTACTTTAAATTTGTGGTAACCGATTATACCGGCATCTGCCTGTTTCCTGGAAAACAACTAAAAGCCCTTAATGCCTTTGCGTATTACTGCGCTTTGTAGTTTGCATAAAAGTTAATGGCTTGCAGGCATTCACGGCTTTATAATTACCAACATAGCAAACCAATTAAAAACCAATCAAATACAAAAACTATGAAGATCACTTACAAGATCAAGCTATTGGCAACGGTGTTTATCACCATTGCCCTGCTGATGAACGCGTGTAAAAAAGATGCCCGTACACAAAGCATCGATGGCACAAAAACAAGTATAACCGAGCCGCGTAACGCCACCAGTGCCGTTACCACCTGGCTTACCACTTCAAATCAATCGAGCCTGTTGGCGCAGGGCAGCGTAAACTTCGCGGCAGACGCGGGCACTAACGCTACTACCATTACGGTTGACGAAGGCACTACCTACCAGGGGATTGATGGCTTCGGCTACACCCTTACCGGCGGCAGTGCAAGCCTGCTAAACGGGCTGGGCGGCAACCAGGCCAGCGTGCTTAACGAATTATTTGGCACCGGTACAGGGCAAATAGGCGTTAGCTACCTGCGTATCAGCATTGGCGCGTCGGATCTCAGCTCGTCAGATTTTACGTACGACCAAACCGCTGGCGATGTAAACATGAACAACTTTAGCCTGGCGCAGGAGAACACCGATTTTCTGCCTATCCTCAAAAAGATCCTCGCCATTAATCCCAACATCAAAATAATAGCCACCCCCTGGACGGCCCCAACCTGGATGAAGGTGAACACAACCGGCAATAACGGCTATACCGGCGGCAGCTTAAACACCACTTACTATGCCGCTTATGCCAAGTACTTTGTAAAATACATACAAGCTATGGCCGCGCAGGGCATCCGTATAGATGCCGTTACCCCGCAAAACGAGCCGCTTAACCCCTACAACAACCCAAGTATGGTAATGCAGGCCAACGAGCAGGTAACGTTTATAAACAACCACCTGGGCCCGCAATTTGCCGCAGCCGGCATCACCACCAAAATTATTGCTTATGACCATAATGCCGATGTACCCAGCTACGCTACAACGGTAGTTGGCCAGGCAGGCGGCTATGTGGACGGTTCAGCGTTCCACCTGTATGCGGGTGATATCAGCGCTTTAACAACCGTACACAACGCCTACCCTAACAAAAACGTTTACTTTACCGAGCAATGGGTGGGCGCGCCAAGCAACTTTGGCGGCGACCTGGGCTGGCACATCAACACCCTCATTATTGGCGGTACCCGTAACTGGAGCCGCAACG
Source organism: Mucilaginibacter gilvus (assembly GCF_004054195.1). GTDB lineage: Bacteria > Bacteroidota > Bacteroidia > Sphingobacteriales > Sphingobacteriaceae > Mucilaginibacter > Mucilaginibacter gilvus. The sequence goes on from NZ_SBIW01000004.1 coordinate 371,007, forward strand.
TACTGGAGTGGAACCTTGCTGCCGACCCTAACAACAACCCGCATACAGCAGGCGGTTGCAGTACCTGCCTTGGCGCTATTACGGTAAGCGGTACATCCATTACCCGCAACGTGGGCTATTACATTATTGCTCACGCGTCAAAAGCGGTAAGGCCGGGCGCGGTGCGTATTGCATCAAACATAGCAGGCAGCATCCAAAACGTAGCTTTCCGCAATAGCGATGGTACAAAAGTGCTTATCGCATCAAACAGCGGCGGTAGCTCGGTAAGTTTTAAGGTAAAATGGGGAACAGAATCCTTCACTTACAGCCTGGCAGCAGGCGCGGTGGTAACCTTTAAATGGAGCGGAACACCTGGAGGAGGCACGAGTACCGGCGCGCCGATAGGCCAAACCATCACCCTAAAAGGCTTCAATAACCAATATGTAAACAGCCAAAACGGCACGCAGGCCATGACTTGTACCAGCGCGGTAGCATCTACCTGGGAGCAATTCACCGTGGTTGATGCAGGCGCAGGTAAAATTGCATTGCGCGCCATGAACAAGTACGTATCATCAGAGAATGGAACGCAGGCTATCACCTGTAGCCGCGCCACTATTGGCGACTGGGAGAAATTTGACTGGGTGCCAACCACCGATGGAAAAGTAACCATACGGGGTAATAACGGCAAATTTATCTCCAGCGAGAACGGCACCCAGGCCATGACCTGTACCCGCGCAACAGCATCGGGCTGGGAAGCGTTCGGCGTGAACCAGTAGAACGGAATGATGATGGGTTGAACCGCGCGACGATTGGACTCACCCCGACGGCACTCCTTGCGTAGCACCTCTCTGCTTCGCAAAGAGGTGCTAAGAAAAATCAATACAGCGATGGGTTTCAAACCCATCGCTATGATTAACCACCATTGCCTTCACCCTCTTTACCGCAGGTAGAGAGGGCCTGGCAGCGAAGCGAACCAGGGGTGAATAAAATAGCCCATGGACAGGCTAACAATGAATATACCTGGTTTATAAGAACATCTCCAATATTATCCCGCTCTGCAAGCAGGGCGGGGCAGGAGGTGAGTAACCATAAGAAAATTCTACCTCCTCAAACCCTTTTCGAAGGAGAGGGCAGAATGAGACCAACAAAATCCAATAACACTAACCAATAAACACCAACACTATGAAAAAGCAATTATTAAACTTATTGAAAGGAGCCGGGCTGGTACTGGCTATCAGCCTTACTGTGATCTCCTGTAAAAAAGATGTAAAATCTCCGGCGGATGATAAGAGTGTCGCCTCCACTTCTACCGCTACTACCACTACACCCCGTGCCCTAACGCTGGTTTGGCAGGACGAGTTTAACGGTACCGGCGTGGATGGCAGTAAATGGAACATAGACAACGGCAACCCCAATGTAAATAACGAGAAGGAATACTACCAGGCGGCCAATGCGGCTGTAACCGGTGGTAATTTAGTGATCACCGCTAAAAACCAGAGTGTAGGCGGGCAGCCGTATACATCGGCCAAGTTGAATACTTCGGGCAAATTCAGCGTGAAATACGGGCGTATAGAGGCGCGCATTAAGCTCCCGGCTTTTCAGGGCAGCTGGCCGGCATTTTGGATGCTGGGCCAAAACATCGGTTCGGTAGGTTGGCCGCAATGCGGCGAAATTGACATTATGGAGCAGGTGAATACCAACAACACCATTTTGGGCACCATGCACTGGAACAACAACGGCCACGTTTACTATGGCAACAGCATTACAGCCACCGCTACAGACTACCACGTTTACGCGGTAGAGTGGGATGCAAACAGCATTAAATGGTATGTAGATGGCACCTTGTTCAATACCGGCAATATCCAAAACAACGTTAATGGTACCGAGGAATTTCAGTTGCCATTTTACATCATCCTGAATTTGGCGGTAGGCGGCGATCTGCCGGGCAACACCATTAATAATGGTGCGTTGCCGGCCAATATGTATGTAGATTATGTAAGAGTTTACAGCATCAGTGGGGGAACAGGCTCTACCGCGCCTATTGGGCAAACGGTTACGCTGAAAGGCTTTAACAACCAATATGTAAACGGCCAAAACGGCACACAGGCCATGACCTGTACCAGCGCGGTAGCATCTACCTGGGAGCAATTTACCGTGGTAGACGCAGGCGGCGGCAAAGTTGCTTTGCGTAGCATGAATAAATATGTAAGCAGCGAGAACGGTACCCAGGCCATCACCTGTAGCCGCACCACCATTGGCGATTGGGAGAAATTTGATTGGGTACCTACCAGCGATGGTAAGGTTACCTTCCGCGGCAACAATGGTAAATTTATCTCCAGCGAGAACGGCACCCAAGCCATGACCTGTACACGGGCAACAGCCCAGGGCTGGGAAGCATTTGGTGTGAACCAGTAGAATATAAATTGCAGCTCAACCTCTTTACCGTAGGCAGAGAGGGTCGGGCAGCGAAGCGAACCCGGGGTGAGTAAACTCGTCGATAGCATTATACACACAATTAGTCGCAGCCACCCCGCATTAGAAAAATTTACTACATTACAGCCTGCCTTCTTAACCGGGAGGCAGGCTGTTTATTTTACCCGCATGAGAAGACTTTTTGTTACCGGCTTTTGTGTTTTATTAAGCACTGCTTTGCTGCAGGCGCAATCTTTGCAAAAAAAACTGCAGCTAAGCCTGAGTACGGGTTACCAGCGGGAAGACCTGAAATGGTCGATTGCCGGCAACCTCGACGGGCAAAATCCAAATATCTATTCGGAGCTGCGATGGATAAAGATTGGCGGGCAATCGGTAGCGGCATCGCTGCAATGGAACTTTTGGAATAAGCTGCTGCTGATGGGCAATTATCAGCGGGTGTCGATAAAGTCGGGCACGGTGAGGGATAACGACTATAGCGGCGATAACCGCACCAACCCCGCTTACAACCAATTATTTGATGCCGATAAAGGTTTTACCCGCGACATCGCCTTTGGCCTGGGCTACAAATTAATTGACAAGGAAAAATTCTCGCTTACTCCCTACGCAGGATATGGGACAAGCAAACAGTCGCTGTATTTACTGGATAGGTCCGGCCAGTACGCCGATCTTAACAGCACCTACGAAACCAATTGGAAAGGGCCGTTCGTAAAAGCGATAGCAGCGGCAAAGGTCGCGAAAAAGTTTACCGCCACCGCCACAATTGCCTACCATCAGTCCGACTACAATTCCAAAGCCGACTGGAACCTGATCCCAACCTTTCAGCACCCGGTGAGCTACCGGCATACCGCCAAGGGTTACGGCGTATCGGCAGATGCATCGCTGGCTTATGGCATCACCAAAAACCTCGTGGTAAATTTGGGCGGTGGCTATTTCACCTGGCAAACCGGCGAAGGTATCGACGAACTGTTTTTATCTTCCGGTGGATCCGAAAAAACGCAGCTCAATGGGGTGGATAGAAAGGGGTACAAATTATCGGTTGGATTAATGCTCAATTATTGATAAAATATCCCTTTTTATTGATTAAAATGGGAAAAACACGGAGATTTTCGACACTGCTTTTTACGCTTTTTGGTATTATTTTAACCAATATCCAAAAACATTCAGCAAATTAGGGGACGCTAATTCTCATTATGAAAAAAATATTTACCTGCCTTTGCTGCCTGGTTTTGCTGCTCACCGGCACATCATTTCAACTACCATCAGAGTGGACCTCCCTGCTTGATAAAAACCTCTCCAAATGGGAAACCTACCAAAGCTTTTACCATAAAGTTGGCTATAAAGGCAAACCGCCGGTAGATGATAATGGCGTGGTAATTAAGCCGATAGGCTATAATGTAAATAAGAACAACGTATTCTCGGTAGTGATGGAGAACGGCCAGCCGGTATTAAAAATTACCGGCGAGATCTACGGGTGCATTTTCACCAAAGAGGATTTTGCCAATTACCACCTCAAGCTAAAGTTTAAATGGGGCCAAAAGAAATGGGTACCAAGGCTGGATGAGTTGAAAGACAGTGGTTTACTCTATCATTCGCAAGGCAAGTGTGGGGTAGAATATTTCCGCACCTGGATGCTGAGCCAGGAGTTCCAGGTGGTGGAAAACAGTTCGGGCGATTATTGGTCGCAATCCAGTTCACAAGCCGATGCTAAAGCGCTGAAAGACAGTAGCTATAAATTCAACACCGCAGGGAAATGGACCCCGCTCGGCGGCGCGACCGGTAACGGCGGCTTCTGCGGGGCGGGCAAAAAAATGGATAAACCCATAGGCCAATGGAACGAAATGGAACTGATCACCTATGGTGACAAAAGCCTGCATATAGTTAACGGACAGGTGGTTATGGCTTTAAAAAACTCTCGCTATAAAGATGGCGATACCATGAAACCGCTTACCCACGGCAAACTTCAGTTGCAAAGCGAGGCAGCGGAAGTTTACTATAAAGATATTATGATCAAACCGATAAAGAGCATCCCGGCGGAGTATGCTAAGTACTTTGAATAAGATTGGGGCGTAACCACGGTAATTATTGAAATTCGTCCCAATTGGTGAAATTGGTGTTAATTTAATTACTTATCACTCAGCAATATCGGTGTCCCCTTGTTATTTCCAATTATAATAACCTTTGCATTTGGCGATAGGGCAATTTCCTTTTGGGCTTTAATGCTTTCGTATTGTAATTGCTTATCAGATAAGCCGGTAGAAAGGATCTTTTGATAATCGGCAATACCCTGTGCTTCAACGCGTTTACGATCGGCTTCCTGGCGTTCTTTCTGCAGTACAAAGGTCATTTTCTGGGCCTCCTGCTCCGCGTTTATCTTCGATTCGATGCTTGCCTTAACAGATGGCGGTAACGAGATATTGCGGATGAGGATCTGTTGTAATTCCAGCCCGCGTTTAGCGAAACTGACGCTAATGGTCTGGTTTATCTTATTTTGAAATTCCTGTCGTTTTACCGAGTACAGATCAACGGCAGCATAGTTTACGGCATTATCGCGGATGGCAGTGCGGGATACTGTACGTACAATATTCTTAACATAATCCAGCCCAATGTTTTGCAAAATATAGGGCGCTTTATCAGGGTTTACTTTAAATAGAACGGTGAGGTCTGCCGTAACTTCCAATCCGTCGGACGATAAAACCCTTATGGCGTCATCCCCTTCTACATCACCTTCGGTATGCTGCCCGCTCATGGTGTAGTTTTGTGTACGCACGTCAAACGGGGTAATATCAACAAGTGGGTTTACTATATGCAATCCGCTTTCCAAAACATCTGGCTGCACTTTTCCAAACAAAACCTGTACACCTACTTTCCCCGAGTCGATAACCTTAACGGATGATAGCACCAGGCCAAGAACTGCTATTATAACACCCACAACGCTAACAATTCCGCCAAAGCGGCCAGCAGGCTCGGGCGAGCGTTTTAACATTACACCTACAAAAAGTATAACAATACCAACAATTGCTAAAAACATGATAGTTTAAGGATTAATATAAGTTTTGAGATCGTTTTGGTATTAGAATTAAAATGCCCGACTTTGTTACTAATCGGGCATTTATTTTAAGTGATGGAGTTTGAATATTATTGCTTGGTAGTATTCTTTACTTCCTTTATCAACTTTATTTTCAGGGAGACAAATACAGCGGCGATAAACACCGCACCCAGTAAATAGGCGTATTGCGCATGTTCTATTCCCCAGTACCCTATCAGCAGGGCCACAAAAATGCCCAGGTTGTAGACTACGTTGAGCGCTATTTTCTTGCCCATATTAGTACACGCTTATTGTAGGGTCTATTTCTGCCTGCCAGGCTAAAATGCCGCCTTGTAAGTTATACAGGTTGGTATAACCTTGTGCCTCTAACTGGTGTAAAGCTACCGAACTGCGTTTACCGCTTCGGCACATAATAACAACCGGCTTATCTTTAGCTACCTGGTCTGCCTCTATCAGGATCCCGCCCAGAGGGATATGCTTGCCACCCAGGTTAGAAGTTTCGTATTCAAAATCCTCGCGGACATCTATCAACTGAAAATCTTCGCCGCTATCTAATTTCTCTTTTAGTTCCTGTACGCTTATTTCTTTCATCGTAATATAATTATTAGCCAAAGGTATGTTTTTTCTGTATCAAATAATTGGTCCCATTTTGTAACAATAGGCACCTTGGTGCGTTTCATAGATAAGTGTAAAATATTACATAAACAGCTTAAATGAAGAAAGTTAACCGATTTTTTTGGTTCTGTTCCGGAGCACATATAGATACTTTAAAGAAATACCCGATAGAGCATAACAAGTACGTAGGCATTGGCGCTACCATATTTTTTACTGCTTTATTCGCTTCTTTATCAGGCGGTTATGCCATGTATTTTGTTTTTAGCGGCGATGCGTTCGCCGTTGGTTTCGCTATACTTTTCGGGCTTTTGTGGGGCACGGCTATATTTAATATGGATAGGTATATCGTATCAAGCATTAATAAAGAGGGCAGTATTAATCAGCAAATATTACAGGCATCGCCCCGTATTTTATTGGCTATAATGATAGGCGTTGTAATATCGCGCCCGCTGGAACTGAAGATCTTTGATAAAGAAATTCGCCAGAAATTAAAAACGGCCTACCTTAAAGGGCAGCATACCAAGATAGATTCGCTGCAGAAAACCTACCAGAAGAAGTACGCCCAGGAGATAGGTAAAAATACTGATTTAAAGAAAGAGAAGGATTCCTTAGAGCGCGATATCAACCGCTCGCGCTATCAGCTAAATCAGGAAGTTTTTGGCGATAAAACCAACCAAACATCGGGCATTACCGGCTATGGCACCTATGCAAAGCAAAAGCAGCAAGTGCTTCAGGAGAAGGAAGGCAGGCTAAAAACCGTAACCGACAACCTGGGGCAGATGGACACCTATTTGAGCCAGCGAAAAGAATATGAGGGCGTTAACAGCACCCGGTTGTTCAACGAAAAACAATTGGACAGCCTCTCCAACGTGGCCGGTTTTGCTGATCGCAACTGGGCTTTGGGGCAGCTATCCTACAATGTAGATGGCTCGCGCGATCTGGATACTTATCTCGCTATCTCGTTCATCGGGTACTTGTTTATCCTGTTCGAATGCTTGCCGGTTTTTGTGAAACTAATGTCGCCCAAGGGCCCTTACGATACTGCTATCGCGAAAATTTCGGAAGCAAACATCCATTTTGCCGATAAAGATAAAGATCGGGATATGGCGGTTACCGACAGCACCTATGACCATAACCTGGATGCCGATGTTGACCGGCGAAAGCGCATCATAACAGCACAGTCGGATTACGACTTTGGCAGGCATAGTTATGATTAATGCGTAGTAATGAGGGTAAACGGAGGCTTGTAGCTATTAACCATTCTCCACTCACTACTAACCATCCACCCCCTGTAGTAAAATTGATAGAAAACATTTACCGATTAAATGCTAATTTCATCACCGTAATCAACTGATCAATGAAAAAAATATTTACGCTTGCTGCGGCTTCGCTTTTAGCCGTGTCGGCATTCGCCCAAAAGCAAAAGGCCGTCTATTATGCCATCTCGTTCCCTAACGCGGTGCATCACGAGGCCGAGGTCTTATTAACCATTCCTCAGGCACCCGCAGGGTCGCTAAAAATACATATGAGCCGCTCATCCCCTGGTCGTTATGCCACGCACGAGTTTGGTAAAAACATATACAATTTAAAAGCTACAGGAGCAGATAACGCTCCGCTTGTTATTAAACAGCTGGAGGGCGATCTGTATGAGGTGCAGGTAACCAGTGAAACCGTAAAGATAAGTTATACCCTTTTTGGTAACTGGACGGATGGAACCTACGCAAGCGTTGACGCCAGCCACGCGCATTTAAATATGCCCGCCACCATTATGTGGGCTGAGGGGCAAGCAGATAGGCCTATAAAAGTGCAGTTTAACGACGCCGATAAATACGGATGGAAAATAATTACCCAGCTAAAAAATGAAGGCGACGGCGTATACAGCGCACCAAACCTGCAATACCTGATGGATAGCCCAACCGAACTATCTGCCTCCAAAATAAACAGCTGGACGGTAGACAACAACGGCAAGCCCGAAAAGGTGAGCATAGCTGTACACTCTGATGATAGCCAAGCCGTAATAGATGGTTTTGGCAAAATGGTGCAGAAAATGGTGTTAGAAGAAAAGGCTATTTTTGGCGAGTTGCCTGCTTATGATTATGGCGAATATGTGTTTTTGGATGATGTGCATCCAACCACGTCTGGCGATGGTATGGAGCACCGCAACTCTACCGTTATTGTGCAGCCCATTAACAAGGTTGAGGGTAACGAATCGAGGTTGCTGAGCACCTTTTCGCACGAGTATTTTCACAGCTGGAATGTGAAACGCATCCGCCCCAAATCATTGGAGCCCTTTAACTTTACCCATGCAAACATGAGTAGCGAGCTTTGGTTCGCCGAGGGTTTTACACAGTATTATGGCGATTTAGTTTTGGAGCGTTCGGGATTCCGCACTGTTGAAGACTACACCCGCACACTTGCCGGCCTGATAAACCAGGCGGTTAATACACAGGGTGCTGCAAAATATTCACCTGCCGAGGCAAGCCGTTATGCGGTATTTGCCGATGCAGGCGTATCTATCGACCCGAACAACCAAACCAATATGTTCACCAGCTACTATACTTATGGCGGTGCAACAGCTTTGGCCTTAGATCTGCGCCTTCGCAGCGAATTTAACCTAACGCTTGATGATTACATGCGCCAGGTTTGGTTGGCACGTGGCAAAGTAATGCGCCCCTATACTATTGCAGATCTGCAAAGCGATTTAGGGACACTCACCAAAAACGCGAAGTTCGCGGCAGATTTCTTTAAACGCTATATCAACGGTACCGAGAAAAATAACTACGAAGCACTGCTGGCCAAAGCCGGTTTGGTATTGCAGCGTGTGCAGCCCGGTAAAGGCTGGGCAGGGCCAATAGGCGGCGCCGGTGGCCGTGGCAGAAGTGGCCAGGCGCGTACCGGTGATGGTGAAGGGTTTGCTTTGCAGGGAAATACTACGGCAGGTACACCAATTTATAAAGCAGGAATTGATGCCGGCGATGTTATCACCAAAACCGACGGTAAGGATATTAAAGATGCTGCTGCTTTTAATGATGCATTGGCCAATAAAAAACCGGGCGATAAGATAACCGTAAACTTTAAAAACCGCGCAGGCGAGCACGAAACCGTGATCACCTTGGGAGAAAACCCTAACTACGAAGTGGTAACCTTCGAAAAAGCAGGCAAGAAATTAACAAAAGAGCAACAGGATTTCCGCGATAAGTGGTTATCATCAAAAGTAAAATAAAATGAGAAAATATCTAATAGCAGCAGCCCTACTGGCAACATCGGTTTACGGATTTGGGCAGGATGTAAACAAACTGATCAAGCAGGATGATGTGGAACGCATTATTAAAACGCTAAGCGCTGATGATATGCAGGGCCGTGGTACCTTTACACCGGGCATTGATAAGGCCGCTACTTTTATAGAGGGCGAATTTAAAGTAGCGGGCATAAAACCACTTGCAGGCGCAACTGGTTTCCGCCAAAACTTTAGCATGTTGCGCACTACGCCTGTAAGTTCAAGGCTTACCATCAATGGTACCGATGTGCCTGCCGATAAGTTTGCCATCAGCGCATCCGGTTCTTTTAACTGGAGCAGCCTCGACGGTGTGGAAGTAGTGAAAATTGCAGCCGGCAAAAACTTTAGTACCGAATACCAGGCCTTGTTAAAAAGCGGAAAAAACACTGTGGTCTTGTTGGATACCAGCTATGCAGCCATGTTTAAACGCGTTGCTGCCCGTGCAAAACGCGGCGGTACTTCTTTTAAGGGCGCTGCTGATGCAGATAAGCCTGTTGTATTTGTAATGGCGGGAGTTGATGATGTAAAATCGTTATCGGTTACTTACGAGGCAAAAACCGAGGAGAAGCCTTTATTTAATGTTGCGGGCATGATCCCGGGTAAATCAAAACCTAATGAATATGTTGTATTCTCAGGCCATTACGATCACCTTGGTATTATTAAACCGATGGATGGCGATAGCATTGCTAACGGAGCTGATGACGATGCATCGGGTACTACTGCCGTGATAGAGCTGGCTAAATACTACAAAAAACTAAATAGCAACGAGCGTACGCTGATATTTGTGGCCTTTACTGCGGAAGAAATTGGCGGCTACGGCTCGCAGTATTTCTCTAAACAGATGAACTCAGACCAGGTTACCGCCATGTTTAATATTGAAATGATTGGTAAGGCGTCGAAATTTGGCGAGAACTCGGCGTTTATTACCGGCTACGAGCGCTCGGATTTTGGGAAGATATTGCAAGGCAACTTAGAAGGTACTGCCTTTAAATTTTACCCTGACCCATACCCGGCGCAAAACCTGTTCTACCGCAGCGATAACGCAACTTTAGCGGCTTTAGGCGTACCGGCCCACACCATCTCTACCGACCAGATAGATACCGATAAGCTTTACCATTCGGTTAAAGATGAATTCAGCAGTATGGATGTCAGTAATATCGTGGCAACCATCAGGGCAATAGCTTTAAGCTCACGCTCCATAGTAGCAGGTAAGGATGCCCCAACAAGGATCCCGAAGCTGGAGAGATAAGTATGTTGGAAAGTTGAAAGGTTTTAGTTGCAATGTTGCTTAACAGGTATAATTTTATAACCGTTTAATTTTCCAACCTTTCAACAAACATTTATTGATATCCCGGCGTTAAGCCTAAAATAAATTCAATATTATGCAATGGTTTGGCAGGCGCGAAAGCAGTAATACAGAAGAAGGCAGCAGCGGTGGCGGCGGCCGTGGTTTTGCTTTTGGCGGGGGTATATTAGGTATTGTAGCTGCGGCTATTTATTTTTTTACCGGGATAGATCCTTCACAGGTGATCAACCAAACCCAGGGTAACTCGCAGCAAACAGAGCAGGTTAACTCAGAATCTGCCGGGCCGGATAATAATCAAAAAAAATTCGCGCGTGTTGTTTTGGCCGATACAGAAGATATCTGGACCAAACTCTTCAACGATATGGGCAAAACCTACGATAAGCCCGTGATGCACTTTTTTAGCGAAGGCGTAAACACAGCTTGCGGGCAAGCATCGTCGCAAAGCGGCCCTTTCTACTGCCCCGGCGATCAGAAGGTATATATCGATGTTTCGTTTTTTGACGAGCTGACCAATAAATTTGGTGCAGGCGGCGATTTTGCGCAGGCCTATGTAATTGCCCACGAAGTTGGCCACCATGTGCAGGACCTGCTGGGCATAAGCGCTAAAATGGACCAAGCCCGCCAGCAATTAAGCGAAGAAGAGTATAACAAACTATCGGTAAAGCTGGAGTTACAGGCTGATTTTTATGCCGGAGTTTGGGCCCATTACGAGAAAAGCATGAAAAACGTGCTGGATCAGGGCGACATAGAAGAGGCACTTAACGCGGCCCACCAAATTGGCGACGACCGCCTGCAGCAGCAATACCAGGGCCAGGTTACGCCCGATACCTTTACCCACGGCAGCAGCGCCCAGCGGATGTTTTGGTTTAAAAAAGGTTTCGAAACCGGCGATGTAAGCCAGGGGAATACGTTTACAGCAGGGGATTTGAATTAAGCTGGGATAGGTGTTTATTGGAATATTTAAAAAAAGAAGTGTTTCACCGGTTAAACCCGGGTAAATTTGATGTTTTAAATAAAACGCTGTAAATTAGCTTATTAAGCCGCTTATATCAAGTATGTGGGTGTTCCAAAGTCTTTCGCGAAAAACTGTAAAGCGCTGGTAGTCAGAATGTATTTTAAAATAAGTTCCGCTTTTAAAGGTGGAACACCCAGCTTAAAGGTTGAATTACTCTACCACCCCTCTTATTCTATCCTCAATCTCCTTCACCAATTCATCAATCGGGGTTTTGCCGGGTTCGATGGGTTCAAGAATTTCCCAGCTCATAGGGGTGAAGGTGTTTAGCGGATACAATCCGTAACGGATCATCTTCCATGAGTTTTTTATGGCGACAGGAACCAACAATGCTTCGGGGCATTTTTTTAGCAAGGCTGCCACACCGGCTGCCTGGAAGGGTTTCACATTACCATCCTTAGAGCGTGTCCCTTCGGGGAATATCATGGCCGACCATTTATTTTCTTTCATCCGGTTGCCAAATTTTACCAGCTCGGTAATGGATTGCCGTGCGTCTTTACGGTCGATATTGGCGCCTCCGCCTACTTTTAGGTTGTAGGATATAGAGGGGATACCTTTTGTTAATTCTACTTTAGAGATAAACTTAGCGTGATATTTCCGCAGAAAATATATCATCGGCGGGATATCAAATATACTTTGGTGGTTGGCGATGAATATCATGGGACGCCCAACTGGCAAATTTTGCTTGTTGGTAAACGTTACCACATTCCCTACGATATAGAAGGTGCTCACCAGCCAAAAGTTGAGGATATCTACGCTTTTTTTATGGGCCGCGTAGCCAAACCAATTATAACAGATCCATTGTATGGGATGGAAGATGCAAAGCAGTAGCAAAAACGCAACAATAGCAAAGGGCGACAGGATATAGCCTAAAAACTTTTTCATTAACGCCGCAAAGTTATATTTTTTTAAGAAAATGCTAAATGTTTGGCTTATAATCTGTTCTCCAATTGCATCAGCTTTATCTTAAGCACGGCTGCTACGGTTACCGAATCGGTTATTTCGCCCGCATTAACCATCCGGTAAACCTCTTCAAAAGGTATTTTATTTACTAGCAGGTCCTCGGTGTCCTCGGGCTCCGCTTCATGCTGTTGCAAGCCACGTGCCAGGTAAATGATGCTCAACTCATCGCTTACCGAATTGGAGAGATGCATCTGTAGTATTTCGGTCCATTCGGTAGCCTTAAGTCCGGTTTCTTCCAATAGTTCGCGCTTGGCAGATTCCAATGGGTCGCTGCCTTCAGGGCCGCCGCCTTCGGGGATCTCCCAGCAGTATTGGTTCAGCACATAGCGATACTGGCCAACGAGGTAAGTATTCATATCAGTATCCAGCGGGATAACGCCGATGGCTACATTCTTAAAATGTATTTTGCCATAGATCCCCGGGTTGCCCGATGGGTTGATCACCTGATACTCGGTAACATTTATCCAGGGGTTATCATAAACATTTTCGTGGGAAACGGTTTTCCAGGGGTTTTCGGCAGGGTGTTGCATAAAGTCAGAATCAGAATTTTCAGGATTTGTGAATTTTCAGAATGATTTGTAAAGGTATTTTAAATACGTCATTTTAAGCTGTCTCCGCCTTATTTCTGCTTAAATACCCAGGCACGTTTACCAACAGTATTCCTGCCAAAATAACGATAAGGCTTAGCAACTGCGCTAAGTTCACCTCTTCGCGAATAAAAAGCCAGCCCAAAAACACTGCCACAACTGGGTTCACATAAGTATGTGTGCTGATAATTGCAGGCGACTTTATAGTAAGCAGCCACACAAAGGAGAGGTAGGCGATCAACGAACCCATTACAATCAAAAATATCAGCCCCGCCCAGGCCTCAAAAGTCACCGCACTGAATGAAAAGCCAACCTGCTCACTTTTGCAAAAAGCAATAACGGTTGCTGCAACACCGGCTGCCAGGAGTTGTACACTGGCATTCATCACGGTAGAGCTTTTGCCCCGACTGCCTTTGATAATGAGCGAACCAAACACCCAAAGCAGCGCGCTGAACAGGATCACCACGCTGGCAATAGTTGCCATAGGCGACTGATGCGCCGGTGGAACGCCTAATTTTAAAAACAAAAAGATGCCGGTAAAGCCAATGATGAGCCCGGCAAGGATGAATTTATTGGAGAAATATTCGGGCCAGCGTGCGCGGTCTATCAACAGGAACATAAGCGGCTCAGTTGCTACCAATATAGCCGCCTGCCCCGAGCTGATGTACTGCTCTGCCCAGGCTATCATACCCGTTCCGCCAACCAGCATCAGGCTACCGGCCAGCGCATGGCGCCAAAGGAATTTCTTTTTGGGCAGGGCTTCGCCTTTTATCTTACACCAGGCAAGCATCAGCACCCCTGCTACCAGGTAACGGGTGCCTACCAGTATGAATGGTGGGAAGCTTTTTAACCCAAAGATCACCGCCAGGTAGGTTGACCCCCACACAATGTATATGTTGAAGAAAGCGAAAGCCACTAAAAGGGGCGGGATCGTTTTTTGAGTTTTCATATCAAACACAATTTTATTGAGGGAATAATGGGGTACAAAAAAAGCGACCGATGTATCAGCCGCTTTCCATTGATTTTAATTTATTAGGGGAATTATAATCCGAATTCAGCTTTTACTTTGTCTACATAGTCTAACTTTTCCCAGGTAAACAGTTCCACTTCGCGTTCCAGTTTGCTGCCGTCGTGCGCGTTGAATATTTTAGTAACCGTTACGCTTGGCTTGCCAAAGTGGCCGTAAGCCGCAGTTTCGCTATAAATAGGGTTGCGCAGTTTAAAGCGGGTTTCAATAGCGTAAGGCGTCATGTTAAAAATAGCGTCTACCTTTTTAGCTATCTCACCATCGTTTAAACCAACTTTTGCGGTACCGTAAGTGTTTACGTAAATACCCATTGGCTGTGCAACACCTATTGCGTAAGATACCTGTACCAATACCTCGGTACAAACACCGGCAGCAACCAGGTTTTTAGCAATGTGGCGGGTTGCGTAAGCAGCAGAGCGGTCAACCTTTGATGGGTCTTTACCGCTGAATGCACCACCACCGTGCGCGCCTTTACCACCGTAGGTATCTACAATGATCTTGCGGCCGGTTAAGCCGGTATCGCCATGCGGGCCACCAATAACAAACTTACCGGTTGGGTTAATGTGATACTTAATCTCGTTGTTAAAGAAGTGGGCGTATTTAGGGTATTTTGCTTTTACACGGGGGATAAGGATGCTGATGATATCATCGCTGATCTTTTTCAGCATAGTAGCTTCTTCGTCAAAATCATCGTGCTGGGTAGATATTACAATGGCATCAATACGTTGTGGGGTGTTGTCGTCATCATACTCCAAAGTCACCTGCGATTTTGCATCCGGGCGAAGGTATTTGATCTCGCTGTCTTCACGGCGGATAGCTGCAAGCTCTATTAATAAAGCGTGTGCAATATCCAAGGCCAACGGCATATAGTTATCAGTTTCGGCAGTAGCGTAACCAAACATCATGCCCTGGTCGCCTGCGCCTTGCTCTTCCGGTGCTTTACGCTCAACACCCTGGTTAATATCAGGAGATTGTTCGTGGATAGCCGAAAGCACACCGCACGAACTGCCATCAAACATATAGTCGCCTTTGGTGTAACCAATTTTGTTGATCACCTCGCGGGCAATTTTTTGTACATCAAGATAGGCCTTTGATTTAACCTCGCCGGCTAAAATTACCTGCCCGGTTGTTACCAGGGTTTCGCAGGCAACCTTTGACTCAGGGTCAAAAGCTAAAAAGTTATCAATTAACGCGTCGGATATCTGATCGGCAACTTTGTCTGGGTGCCCTTCTGATACGGATTCTGATGTAAATAAGTATGGCATATTTTTTTTGAAATAAACGTTAAAACCGAAAGTATGGATTTTTTGAAACTTGTAAAAAGAGAAGCAGGAATTAGCACTTTTTTACGTGGTTGCAATAGGTACCGGGCAGGCCGGTACGATCAAATCAGTCCACTTTCGCGTGGCAAAAATAAAACAATTTTTCACAAAGCCGAAAATACATTTACTTTTGCCGCTTGTAAACCTATATAGTTGAAAAGGAAAGCTTTATTTATAATAAACCCGGTGTCGGGAGGGAAGAAGAAAGATGGTGTGCCGGAGCTTATAAGTAAGTACCTCGATCACTCGTTGTTTGATTACAAAACCGTTTTTAGCACCGGTGTAAAACACGCACGCGATGTTGCCCGCGAACAAGCAAAGTTTTATGATGTTATTGTTGCCGTTGGCGGCGATGGTACGGTTAACGAGGTAGCTTCGGCAATTGCCGGTACGGATACTATATTAGGTGTGATACCGTATGGATCGGGTAACGGTTTATCCCGGTTTTTAAGCGTGCCCATGAATGCCGAAGGTGCTATTAAAGGAATCAACGCCGGCCGGGTGGTAAATATAGATGCGGGCCAAATGAACGGGCGGTGGTTTTTTAACATGGCAGGTATGGGTTTTGATGCCCACATAAGCCAGGTATTTGCCAATGGCAGCACCAAGCGAGGTTTTATGGGGTACCTCAAATCGTCCATTCGCGAAATATCAACCTACAAATCGCAGATATACCAGGTAGATATTGATGGAGTGAAGTACGAGCGTGAGGCTTTTATGCTGAGCATTGCCAATTCATCGCAATACGGTAATAACGCCCACATATCGCCAACCGCCTCGGTGCAAGATGGGCTGCTTGATATTTGTATCATCAAGCCGTTTCCGCTGTACAGGTTCCCGGAGATGGGCCTTAGGATGCTCACCAAAACTTCAGAGAGTACTAAATACGTAGAGATAATTAAAGGCAAAAATATTACCATTACCCGGTCACATCCCGGGCCCATACATTTGGATGGCGAACCCAGGGAAGCGGGCGTTGACGTAAATATTAATGTAAAGCCCGGCGCCTTAAAAATTATTGTTGGCGATAACTATAAAGACTAACGTTATGGCAAAGAAAAACTTTACAGGCATTATGTACTCTACCGACCCTGATTTTAAATACCAGGAAGAGGGGGGCGATACCCAGGAAACACTGCCCCCTCAACAGCAGAACTTAAAGATATATCTCGACAGGATAAAGGGCAATAAATTGGTTACCCGTATAACCGGTTTTACAGGTACCGATGCCGACCTGGAAGCAATTGGCAAAAAGCTTAAGACAAAATGCGGCGTAGGCGGTTCTGTTAAAGAAGCTGAAATATTAATACAGGGCGACTTTAGGGATAAGGTATTCACCTTATTACAAACAGACGGCTATAAAGTCAAAAAAGCCGGAGGGTAGCTCTGATCGCTCTTTCTACACCTTTTATATAAGGTGTTATAGCCTCCGCCTGGCAGGCTACATAAACACCCCCACCTTTTTTTTTTACAGAACGGGCCTTGTTTCAACTTGTACCAACTTGTTCATCTTGCGGTTTGCCAGCCTCCCGGTAATCCATTTAATTTGTTTTTAGCAATAGATTGTAAATGAATACGATTACAAGCAAACAAGTTGCTTGTTACAGGTGTTGCAGTATCGCATGCAGCTATTATGCACCAATTCAATGCGTTAAACAGACACATTTAGCAGGCCGCGGATAGGGCGCATAGCAGTAATTGTACTTTAGACACTAATATATCAGCTTAGTTACACACTTTTTATAGGGCAAGGCTTGCTATTATTAAAAAAAATGGGTTTTATTGTAAAATATTATTTGGTAAAAACACAATTTTTGGACTTGAGAACGTTATGTATTACCATTTTGCCAAACCGCTAAGCGGGCTATATTAAATTATTATAAAGAATTACATAAAAAGTTTTTTTAATTCATTTAAATTCTATTTTTGTTATTCGCTTAATACGCACACATTTTTATTAACTTATATTATAAACAAAACGAAAACTAAAAATTAAAAAGTAATGGCAAACGCACCAACAAAACCAACTACCCCTGTTAAGAATGAAAGCTCAAGTGCATCGGGCGCATTTGCAACTTTGACCATCCCAATTTGTATAGTAGTCGCTATTTTAATATACATGTTCATTTTGGGCGATGGCAGCCACTACAAAGGCGGCGACCCTGAAAATGATGTAAACCCTGGCGATTATTTCGGTATCATACACAAAGGTGGTATCATCGTACCTATCATCATGTCTTACCTGTTAATGGTTATCGTTTTCTCTATCGAGAGGGCTATTGTTATTGGTAAAGCATCTGGTACAGGTAACGTAGATGTTTTCGTTAAAAAGATCCAATCTTTCCTTAACGCTGGTAACATCGATGCTGCAAGCGCAGAGTGCGACAAACAAAAAGGTTCGGTAGCAAACGTTATCAAATCTGGTTTGAAAAAGTACAAAGAAATGGAAGCAGAACCAAATCTTGATGTTGATCAAAAAACATTAGCTATCCAAAAAGACATTGAAGAAGCAACAGCTTTAGAAATGCCTATGTTAGAGCAAAACCTTACTATCATCGCTACTTTGGTATCAATCGGTACCTTAACCGGTCTATTGGGTACGGTAATCGGTATGATCAAGGCCTTCGGCGCGTTAGCAGCTTCTGGTGCTCCAAACCAATCGGCATTATCAAACAGTATTTCTGAGGCACTTATCAATACAGCATTAGGTATCGGTACTTCAGCTATTTCAATTGTTATGTACAACTTGTTTACATCTAAAATAGATAAGCTTACTTACGCTATCGATGAAACTGGTTTCAGCATTGTTCAAACATTCGCTGCATCACACAAAAATAGCAAGTAATAAAATATTAGTGCTTGTTTCCACGTTATAACAAAATATAATTTGGAATTAATTTGAATTTGTAACACTTAATATTTAATTTTACAAAATGCCAAGAGTAAAAGTCCAAAGAAAAAGTACTTCGATAGATATGACCGCCATGTGCGACGTAGCTTTCCTGCTGCTTACCTTCTTTATATTAACCGCTAAGCCAAAAACGGAGGATCCTGTTCCTGTTGATATACCGGCATCTACAACAGTGCTGCCTATACCAGATGATAACATGCTAATGTTAACTGTTGGTCAGAGCAAAGTGTACTTCTCTGTAGATGGTAACGATATCCGCAAGCAAACGTTGATCCAGATGAGTGATAAGTACGGCGTTAAATTCACTCCGGAACAGCAGGAAAAATTTTCAGGCTTGCCAATATTTGGCGTACCTATCAATCAACTTGCCGGTTTCCTTGATCTGGATGCAGAAGGCAGGAAAGCTTTTAAGCAACCGGGTATTCCGCACGATACGACAGCCAATAATGAATTGTCTGACTGGATCCGCGAAGCGCGCCGCGTTGACGTAAGCTTACACAACAGGGCTCTGCGTATTTCTATCAAAGGAGATAACAAAGAAGAGTATCCAACTATCAAGAAACTGATAGGCGTTCTTCAAAAACAAAAAATAAACAAGTTCGCGCTGATCACTACGATCAAATCGGACCCCAAAAAGTAAAAAGATGGCAGAATTAGATACCTCCGGCGGGGGTAAACATAAAGGCGGGAAAGTACGAAGTAAAAAGGCGTCTACGCGCGTGGATCTAACCGCGATGGTGGATCTTGCCTTCTTGCTCATCACCTTCTTTATGCTTACCACCACGCTATCGAAACCTAAGGCAATGGACTTAGTTATGCCCGATAAGGACGAAAAGACTAAGGACCAGTTACCTGTAGCAGCGTCGCGTTCCATGACACTGTTATTAGGTGCTAACAACAAAGTTGAGTGGTTTATTGGCGAGCCTGGTAAATCACAGCCAACTACCGATAATTACGGTAAAAATGGCTTGCGTAAAACCCTTATCGAAAAAGGCAAAGAAATTCAACAATCAACCGGTAAATACATGGTTGTGTTAATCAAACCAAGCGATAAATCAAACTACAAAAACGTAGTTGATGTGATTGATGAGATGAACATAACTGGTGTACAATCCTATGCAATTGTTGATATCATGCCAGCAGAGCTTGAGTTGCTGAAAAGGG
The DNA here is from genome assembly GCF_004054195.1 of Mucilaginibacter gilvus. Taxonomy (GTDB): domain Bacteria; phylum Bacteroidota; class Bacteroidia; order Sphingobacteriales; family Sphingobacteriaceae; genus Mucilaginibacter; species Mucilaginibacter gilvus. Next base: position 390,649 of record NZ_SBIW01000004.1, read on the forward strand.
ATGGCAATTATTAAATGTAAATTAACGTTATAAGATAATGTTTGGATCAAAATTAGACATACTAAACCAGCAATGGATAGATGTTGTTTTTACAGGCCGTAACAAAGCTTATGGAGCATACGAACTAAGAAAGGAAAATCCTCGTCATACCAACAAGGCCCTTATTATTGGCGTAGCTGTATTTGTTTTAGCTATATCCTTTAAAACAATCCTCAATAAGCTTGAGGGCTTTATTCCAAAAGCTGATGAAAAGGTGAAGATCACAGAAGTGGTGCTTCCACCTCCACCGATTGATGAAAACAAAAAACCACCTCCGCCGCCACCGGAACCACCAAAACCGAAGGTTGACCAGGTGCGTTTCCCACCTCCAGTAGTAAAACCGGATAATGAGGTGCGTGAAAAAGAACCGCCAACCGTAAAGGAATTGGAAGTTGCCGATCCTGGTCAGAAAGATCAAAAAGGTGACCCTAACGCGGATATCAAGATTGACGAACCCGTAGGTAACTCCGATGTAAAACAAGTGGTTGAGGAAAACCCTAACCAAATTTTTACAGCGGTAGAGCAACAACCAAGCTTCGGAAATGATGATAACGCATTTAACAAATATTTAGGTAAAGCTATTCGTTACCCTGCTGTTGCAAGGGAAAACAACGTACAGGGTAGGGTAATCTTAACCTTCGTTGTGGAGAGAGACGGATCGTTGACAGATATTAAAGTGTTAAGAGGTATAGGTAGCGGTTGCGACGAAGAAGCAATACGTGCGCTAAAATCCTCTCCAAAATGGAAACCAGGTATTCAAAACGGTCGCCCTGTACGTGTACAGTTCAGCGTACCTGTACAGTTTGCCTTGGCTTCAGAAGAATAAGTTTAATGTTATTAAATGATAATGGAAAGCAAAAATCGCCCAAAAGGCGGTTTTTGCTTATTTTAGGAGTTGCTGCATTCGTAGGGTTTTGTATACTGGGCCTAATGATAATTTTTTGGGATAAGTTTCCCTTGCAGTTACCGTCAACCCAACGCAAGATATTTGGAGCGGTAATTTTAGTTTACGCTGTGTTACGTTTTTCGCGCTATTTAAAAAAGAGCCCCGATGATGAGGAATAAATTTGCATTGCCGCTACTGGGCTTAGCGCTAATTTTAATTTTTCAGGCCTGTAAGGAAAATAAAACGGATAAAAAAGCAGTTATAAAAGACGGCTTTACATTCGGAACCCTGGTTTTTGCTGCCGACGAATCGTTTTCGCCGATAGTTGGCGAAGAAGAATACGTTTTTAAAGCGCTTTACCCCGAGGCGAAGCCGGAGATCAAGTATCTCCCTGAAAGCGAGGTGGTGAACCAATTGCTTAATGATAAGGTACGGGTTGCCATTATATCCCGGGAACTTGACACAACAGAGTCCGGTATTTTGAAGAGGCGCGCGTTAGCACCCGAAGTAAATAAATTTGCTGTAGACGCGGTTACTATTATTGTAAACCAGCAGTCCACCGATACATTAACATCGGTAAAAGAAATTATTGGCATGTTAAACGGAACTGTCAAAACTGATAAAAGCATTGTTTTTGATAACCCTAACTCGAGTTTGGTAAGGTATTTGAAGCAGTTATCAGGAAACAAGGATTTTACGCAGAAAAACATCTATGCGTTAAAATCAAATAAAGAAGTTATAAAGTACGTGAGCGAACACCCTAATGCAATTGGCATCACAGGGTTTGCCTGGCTTAACGATCCGGATAAGGATTACGCGGACGCGGTTGCAAAAGTGAAGATAGTTGGTGTTAAGGATGAAGCTAATAAAAAGGCGTCGGGGGAATACTTTAAACCTTCGCAGACAACGCTCGTCCAACATACGTACCCGCTTAGCAGATCGCTGTATATAGTTGATTGCACAGGCAGAAAAGGATTAGGAGCCGGATTTGCATCATTTTTAGCCAGCGAGCGCGGACAAAGAATAATACTAAAATCGGGCCTGTTGCCAGATTCTATCCCTTCGAGGGAAATAAACATAACACACTAAGAACTATATTTTAATTACGAAACTAAGATGAAAATGATCAGTAAAATAAGTAAACTAATATTAGCACTTGTATGTGTTGGGTCATCTGTTTTTGCGCAAAGTTTGGAAGATGCCAGGAAAGCGATAGATGCTGAACAATACCAGAAAGCTAAATCGATGCTTAAGAACTTAACCGTTACACAGAGTACTAAAGATGAAAATTTCTTTTACCTGGGCTGGGTTTATGTTCTGCAAGACTATACAGATTCTGCAAAAACCGTATTCAATAAAGGGATTGCTGTAAACCCAAAATCGGCCCTGAACTATGCTGGCTTAGGCGTTGCTGCATTTGTTGATAAAGACAGAGCAACCGCTACAAACAATTTTAACCAGGCAACTACTTTAGCTGGTAAAAACAGTAAACCTTACGCTTATGTAGGCCGTGGCTATTTGGCCGCGCCGATTAATGATAGGGTTGCCCCTGCCGATGCGGAAGCTGCTATAGCTATCTTAAGTAAAGCAAAAGCGCTGAACCCGAAAGATGTTGATGTATTATTGGCATTGGGTGATGCTTACCGCACACAATCTAAAAACACCGAAGCCTTGAGTAACTACCAGGCTGCATTGTCTATAGACCCAAAACTGGCCGGCGCTAAAGTAGCAACCGGTGTTATCTGGAAGTTTGCCAATAACTTTGAAATGTCTGAAACGGAGTTTAAAGCCGCTTTAGCTATCGACCCTAACTACGGCCCTGCTTACCGCGAATGGGCTGAAACAGATGTGCGTTGGGCATTGTCTGATCCTAAAATGGCATCTGTTAAAGTTAAAGAGGCTACGGATCAATACCGTAAATACTTAGCGCTGACAGATATGTCTGAAGAGTCGCAGTTGCGTTATGCCGACTTCCTGGTATACAGTGGTGATTGGAAAACATTACAAACTGTTGCAACTGAGTTAGCAAAAACGTCTAAGAACTTAAAAGTTCAGCGTTACCTGATGTACTCATCAACAGAGAACAAAGATTACCCTGCAGCTATCGCAGCTGGTAACACCTGGATCACCAAAGCGGAGCCTAAGCGTATCATCGCGCGTGACTACCTTTACCTTGGCCGCGCGCAGATTGCCTCTGCACAAGATTCATTAGGTATTGGTTCATTGCAAAAAGCATATGCCTTAGATACCACCCAGGCAGATGTTTACTCAGAAATTGGTAAATCGCTGTTTGCTCAAAAGAAATACGAAAAAGCGGGTGACGCTTACCGTACCTACCTAAGCAAATCTCATAAAGGGACCCTTAACGACTACCTCCGAGAAGGTATGAGCTATTACTTTGCATTCGATACTAATAAGCCAGATACTACCCTGTTAACCAAGGCTGATTCTGCTTTCAGTTACATATCGCAAAAAGCTACAACCCCGGTTGCCCCGGTAATTTTGTACCGCGCTTATGTTGCCGATTCTAAAGATGCCGACAGGAATAACATAAAAGGATTGGCTAAACCATACTACGAACAGTATATACAGGTAATAGGCGCCAAAACCTCTCTTACAGACTCTGAAAAGAAAACCCTGGCAGCGGCTTATGCTTACTTAGGTACTTACTACGAGTACAAAGAGAAAGACGATGCCAAGGCAGCCCAAAATTTTACCAAAGCGAGAGAAACTGATCCTACTAACAAGCAGGCAGTGTCGTACTTCTCGCGTAAAGGCGGTGCTTCAAAAGGTAAATAACCCTTTCCCCTAAATAAATAAAAAAGCCCCTTGAAAAAGGGGCTTTTTTATTATCTGCTCATTTGTATATTTGCAGCATGGAATTAAAAAGTTTACCGGTTGATTTTCTTCCAATCATATTTCAGATGCTGGTGGCGCTTGGGTTTGTGGTTACAACCATGTTTGTTACCCACAAAATTGGGCCAAAACGTGCAACTAAGGATAAGCTTACCCCATTTGAATCGGGTATAGAGGTTGTTGGCAACGCACGTACTCCCATGTCTATCAAATACTTCCTGGTGGCCATCCTTTTTGTGCTGTTTGATGTGGAAGTGATTTTTATGTATCCATGGGCGGTTAACTTCCGTGAGTTGGGCAAAGATGGGCTGATAGAGATGTTCATCTTCATGGCCACGTTATTGGCCGGCTTTATCTATATCATTAAAAAAGGTGCGTTGAACTGGGATTAGTTTAGACTGATTCTAAATATATTGCCTCTTCTTTCTTAGTGTACTCGTTACAGCGTATTTTACTTAAATTTGCAAAATCAGCTTAGCTGATGGGTTTAGTTTATTTGATAAAAATTCATGAGTGATATTCAAATAGTTGAGGCTCCAGCCGGTGTAGAAGGATCGGGCTTTTTTGCCACGTCGCTTGACAAGGCGATAGGCATGGCGCGTGCAAATTCATTATGGCCACTGCCGTTTGCTACATCATGCTGCGGTATCGAGTTTATGGCCACTATGGCATCAACTTACGATCTGAGCAGATTTGGTGCCGAGCGTTTAAGCTTTTCGCCACGCCAAGCCGACCTGTTGATGGTGATGGGCACTATATCTAAAAAAATGGGCCCTGTATTGCGCCAGGTTTACCTGCAAATGGCCGAACCCCGTTGGGTGATGGCTGTTGGCGCATGTGCATCAAGCGGTGGTATATTTGATACTTATTCTGTTTTACAGGGCATTGATGAAATTATCCCGGTGGATGTTTACGTGCCAGGTTGCCCGCCCCGTCCCGAAGGCATTATTGATGGTTTTATGGCGATCCAAAAATTGGTTAGAACAGAAAGCCTGCGCCGCCGCGAAGAACCTCAATACCAGGAATTGTTAGCTAAATACGGAATACAATAATGGGTAAGATAGCTAACGAAGTGCTGATAAAAAAACTGGCGGATAAATTCCCTGGCCAGATCACCGAATCGAACCAGGATTATGGTTTGCTTTCGGTAGAAACCAGCAGAGAGCAAATAACCGGCGTACTTTCTTATTTAAAAACTGATTCGGAATTGAAGTTTACCTTCCTTACCGATATTACCTCCGTTCACTATCCTGAACAGGAGAAGCAAATAGGCGTAATTTACCACCTGCACAGCTTAACAACAAATACACGTATACGCGTTAAAGTTTTCCTTTCGGCTGATGATGTGCATATCCCTACCGCAACCACGCTTTGGGATGGTGCCAATTGGATGGAAAGAGAAACATTTGATTTTTATGGGGTGATATTTGACGGGCACCCTGACCTAAGAAGGATACTGAATGTTGATGACATGACCGTATTCCCGATGAGGAAGGAATTTCCGTTAGAGGACCCAAACCGTATTGATAAAAAAGATTACTTTTTCGGAAGATAATGCATAACCACCCCGTATATACCGATAACGATCCGCAAACGGAGTACTCCACGCTAAACCTTGGGCCAACACACCCTGCCACTCACGGCGTTTTCCAAAACGTACTGCAGATGGACGGCGAGCGTATTGTTAGCGGCGTATCAACCATAGGTTACATCCACCGCGCATTCGAAAAAATTGCCGAACACAGGCCATATTACCAGATAACACCACTTACAGATCGATTAAACTATTGTTCTTCGCCCATCAACAACATGGGCTGGCACATGACCGTCGAAAAACTGTTGGGCATTACCATGCCCAAACGTGTAGATTATATGCGGGTTATTATTATGGAGCTGGCCCGCATTACCGATCATATTGTTTGTAACTCCATCTTAGGCGTTGATACCGGCGCATTAACCGGTTTTACCTATATGATGCAGTACCGCGAAGCGGTATACGAGATCTACGAAGAGATCTGCGGCTCGCGTTTAACTACTAACATTGGCCGTATAGGCGGGTTTGAGCGTAATTTTAATAAGATCGCTTTCGATAAGATCCGTAACTTCTTAAAAATATTCCATGTAGGGTTAAAAGAGTTTGAAAGCCTTTTTAACCGTAACCGCATATTTGTAGATCGTACCCGTGGTGTAGCCGAGGTTACTGCCGAAGCTGCTTTAAGCTATAGCTGGACAGGCCCGATATTGCGCGCCACCGGTGTAGATTATGATGTAAGGGCCATGGAGCCATATTCATCCTACGAGGATTTTGATTTTGAGATCCCTGTTGGGGATAACGGCGATGTTTATGCGCGCTTTTTAGTACGTAACGAAGAGATGTGGCAGAGCATGCGCATTATTGAACAGGCGCTTACCAAATTAGAAAAAGAACCATCAGATATATTCCACGCGGATGTGCCGGCATTTTACCTGCCTCCAAAGGAAGAAGTTTATAATAACATGGAAGCTTTGATCTATCACTTTAAAATAGTGATGGGCGAAGTAGAAACGCCAACTGCCGAAGTTTACCACGCGGTTGAAGGCGCAAACGGTGAACTTGGGTTTTATTTAATTAACGATGGTGGCCGCTCGCCATACCGTTTGCATTTCCGCAGGCCAAGTTTTATCAATTACCAGATGTACGCACCAATGAGCCAGGGCATGCTGTTATCTGATGCGATTATTAACATGAGTAGTTTAAACGTAATAGCAGGAGAGTTAGATGCTTAGCGTACAGGATACCAATACCCCGGTAAAATTTTCACCTGAACTGATCAGCAAGTTTGCTGATGTGGTTAGCCGTTACCCGGTGGGTAAACAAAAATCGGCCCTGCTGCCTATACTGCATTTGGTGCAGGCGGAATACGGCTGGGTAAGCGCACCGGCAATGGATAGCGTTGCCGATTTCCTTTCTATCCAATCGATAGAAGTTTACGAGGTGGCCTCGTTTTACACTATGTACTTTTTAAAGCCGCAAGGCAAGTACATGCTGGAGGTTTGCCGCACAGGCCCTTGCGAAATTGTAGGCGCAACGCCTATTATGGAGCACATTGAGAAAACGCTCGGTGTAAAAGAAGGCGACGTTACCGAAGATGGCTTATTTAGCTGGAGAGGCGTTGAGTGTCTGGCAGCCTGTGGCTACGGCCCGGTTTTACAAATTGCCCCCGAATACACTTTTTACGAGAACCTGACTACCAATTCGGTTGATAAATTGATTGGTGACTTAAAAGCAAAGGCGAACAAATAATGGGACGCAAACTTTTACTCGAACATATAAACGTACCCGGCATCAATACCTTTGATGTGTACCGCTCAAAAGGGGGTTATGCAGCTGTGGAAAAAGCCCTGAAAACCCTTACACCAGAAGAAGTTGTGGAAGAGGTAAAAAAATCGGGCTTGCGCGGCCGTGGTGGTGCGGGTTTCCCTACCGGGATGAAGTGGAGCTTTTTGGCTAAGCCAGAAGGTGTAGAACGCTACCTGGTATGTAACGCAGATGAATCTGAGCCCGGCACTTTTAAAGACCGTTTCCTGATGACCTACATCCCCCACTTATTAATTGAGGGGATGATCGTAGCCAGCTTTGCGCTGGGTGCCAAAACATCATACATCTACGTTCGCGGCGAAATGATGCCGCAGATCCGCATACTGGAAAAAGCCATTGCCGAAGCAAAAGCGAAAGGCTTTTTAGGTAAAAATATTTTAGGCACGGGTTACGACCTGGAGCTTTACGTACAACCCGGCGGTGGTGCTTACATCTGCGGTGAAGAAACCGCTTTGTTAGAATCGCTGGAAGGTAAACGCGGTAACCCAAGGATAAAACCACCGTTCCCGGCTATTGCGGGTTTGTATGGTTGCCCTACTGTGGTAAATAATGTTGAATCAATTGCTGCGGTTGTACCGATCATCAATGATGGTGGCGACGAGTATGCAAAAATAGGCATCGGCCGCAGTACAGGTACCAAACTGATCTCGGCGGGTGGTAACCTTAAAAAACCGGGTGTTTACGAAATAGACCTTGGCTTACCAGCCGAAGAATTTTTATACAGCGACGATTATTGCGGTGGCATCGCCAATGGCAAACTCTTAAAAGCGGTTGTTGCAGGCGGGTCATCAGTGCCAATTCTCCCTGCAAACTTATTTTTGAAGACCATTAATAACGAAGCCCGTTTAATGAGCTACGAATCGTTAGCCGATGGCGGATTTGTGAGCGGTACCATGATGGGTTCGGGTGGTTTTATAGCTTACGATGAAGACCAGTGTATCGTTCGTAATACCTGGAACTTTGCACGTTTTTATCACCACGAAAGCTGTGGGCAATGTTCGCCTTGCCGAGAAGGTACCGGCTGGATGGAGAAAGTTTTACACCGCCTGGAATACGGCCACGGTAAAATGAGCGACATGGACCTGCTGGTAGATGTATCCAAGAAAATAGAAGGAAATACCATTTGTCCGCTTGGTGATGCAGCGGCCTGGCCGGTTGCCAGCGCTATACGCCACTTTAGGGATGAATTTGAATGGCACGTAACAAACGCCTACGAAGCTACAACACGCAATTACGGGCTAGCGCATTATGCTGATCCGTTGAACGCGGTTATTGCGTAAAATAAACAATAAAGCGTCATTGCGAGGAACGAAGCAATCTCCCGATAGGTAAATCGGATTTGCAAGTTATCGCCAGACTAAAAAATAAAGACTGATAAGTCAATGAAGGTAACAATTGATAGTATAACAATTGAAGTAGAGCCGGGAACTACCATCCTGAACGCCGCAAGGATGATAGGTGGTGACATAGTTCCGCCTGCTATGTGCTATTACTCCAAGCTGGAAGGCAGCGGCGGTAAATGCCGTACCTGTTTGGTGCAGGTAAGTAAAGGGTCTGAAAAAGATCCGCGCCCTATGCCTAAGCTGGTAGCAAGCTGCCGTACCACCGTTATGGATGGTATGGAGGTGAAAAATATCTCTTCTCCGGAAGTGATTGAAGCGCGTAAAGGTGTGGTAGAAATGCTATTGATAAATCACCCGCTTGATTGCCCTGTTTGCGATCAGGCCGGCGAATGCCACCTGCAGGATCTGGGTTATGAGCATGGCGCTGCAAAAACCCGCTACGAGTTCGACCGCCGTACATTTGAAAAAATTGATATAGGCGATAAAATACAACTACACATGACGCGCTGCATCCTTTGCTACCGCTGTGTATTTGTTGCCGACCAGATAACCGACCACCGCATCCACGGGATATTAAATCGCGGCGACCACTCCGAAATTTCTACTTACATAACAAAAGCGGTTGATAACGACTTTAGCGGTAACGTTATTGATGTTTGCCCGGTAGGCGCATTAACAGATAAAACCTTCCGCTTTAAAAACCGCGTATGGTTTACCAAACCGGTAGAAGCGCATCGCGAATGCGAAAACCCTAAATGCTGTGGTAAAGTAACCCTTTGGTACAAAGGCGAAGATGTTTTACGCGTAACCGCACGCAAAGATGAGTATGGCGAAGCAGAGGAATTTATTTGTAACACCTGCCGTTTTGATAAAAAGAAAACAATTGACTGGGTAATAGAAGGTCCGCGTAAAGTATCGCACAAATCTGTTATCAGCTCAAACCACTACGATACGCTTAAACCATTACCGGTGGTAAAAACCAACCCGTTATTGCAGCAAGCGAATAAAGAACAATTTGAAAGGGAGACACGCCTGTAATGGAATTAGCAGAAATAGGTATAAAATTCGCTCTTGTAGCTATCATCTTCGGCATTAGCCTGGTTGTGGCCATGTATTCTACTTATGCCGAGCGTAAGATAGCGGCATTTTTTCAGGATAGGGTTGGCCCTAACCGTGCAGGTCCGTTTGGTATTTTACAACCATTGGCCGATGGTGCAAAGATGTTTTTGAAAGAAGAGATCATCCCAACCAACGCTACACCGTTTTTATTCATCGTTGGTCCATCATTAGCTATCCTAACCGCTTGTATAGCCTCGGCTGTTATTCCGTGGGGGCAAAATGTGGTTATTGCCGGTAAAACCATTCCCTTACAGGTTACCGATATCAACGTGGGGATCTTGTACATTTTCGGCGTGGTATCTTTAGGGGTATATGGCGTAATGATAGGTGGATGGGCATCAAATAATAAATACTCGTTATTGGGAGCTATTCGCGCGGCATCGCAAAATATCAGCTACGAAATTTCGATGGGCTTATCCATCATCGCGTTATTGCTGGTTACGGGCACGCTTAGCCTTGGCGAAATTGCACAACAGCAACATGGCTGGCACTGGAACGTAATTTACCAGCCGGTAGGATTTATCTTGTTCCTGATATGTGCTTTTGCCGAAACTAACCGTACACCATTTGATTTGCCTGAGTGCGAAACCGAATTAGTTGGTGGTTACCATACGGAGTATTCTTCGATGAAACTGGGCTTTTACCTTTTCGCCGAGTATATCAATATGTTCATTTCATCGGCAGTAATGGTTACCTTATACTGGGGCAGCTACAACTACCCGGGCATGGATTTTATGAACGAATTATTGGGAACAACCTGGGGGCCATTGTTTGGTTTTGCGGTGATGTTCTTTAAAGTATTATTGTTCATATTCTTCTTTATGTGGGTACGCTGGACTATCCCGCGTTTCCGCTACGATCAACTGATGGACCTGGGCTGGAAGGTGTTGATACCTTTGGCTATTGCCAATATTGTTGTTACCGCAGTTGTTATTACTTTTTTAAAATAGTTTAAATGGAGTCGTTAAGTAATAAAAAGAAAGTTTTAGAAGTAAAGCCGCTCAATTTTTGGGAGAGGGCCTACCTGCCTGCAATTGCAAAAGGGTTGAGCATTACCATGGGGCACTTCTTCAAAAAACCGGTTACTATACAGTACCCTGAGCAAAAACGCGAATTTTCTGAAAACTACCGTGGCCTCCATTCGCTTAAGCGCGACGAGAACGGTAAGGAACGCTGTACCGCCTGCGGGCTTTGCGCTTTATCGTGCCCTGCAGAAGCCATTACCATGACTGCTGCTGAGCGCCAGAAAGGTGAAGAGCATTTGTATCGTGAGGAAAAATATGCTGCCGTTTACGAAATTAATATGCTGCGCTGCATTTTTTGCGGCCTCTGCGAAGAAGCTTGCCCTAAAGAAGCTATATACCTGGATGGCGATATCGTACAATCAGATTACCTGCGTAAGGATTTTATTTACGGTAAAGACAAATTAGTAGAAGCACCCTTAAATCAATAACAGAAGTTTTATACCTTTGCCCCGAATTACAAGGGCAAAAGTATTTTGTAAAATATAAACATGAGTACATTTTACTTCATCGCGTTTTTATCTATATTTTTCTCTATACTGGTTATTTCTGCAAAGAGCCCGGTGCATAGCATCCTGTACCTTATACTAACGTTTTTTACTTTTACCATCCATTATATCTTAATGAATGCCCAGTTTTTGGCCATCGTAAACTTTATTGTTTACATGGGCGCTATACTGGTTTTGTTTTTATATACGCTGATGCTGATCAACCTCAACAAAGACAGCGAACCCGTTAAGCCTTTTATGGTGAAACTCGCAGCGGTATTTGGCGCAGGTATTTTAATGGTGGCGTTAGTATCGTCATTAAAATTATCAGGAGCATCAGCACCTGTAGTACTTACCAATCCCAACCTTGGCCTTGTAAAAAACCTGGGTAAAGTTTTATTTAACGAATTTTTATTGCCGTTTGAAGTATCCTCGGTATTGCTGTTATCGGCAATGGTAGGTGCTGTTTTGCTGGCAACCAAAGATCCTAAAGAACCAAAAGCAACCATCTGATGCAAAGCCAAACTGTAGCCAATGCCATTCAAGCGGTGCCGCTTAACCATTACATACTATTAAGCGCTATCATATTTTCAATAGGGGTTATGGGTGTGCTTTTACGCCGTAATGCTATCGTAATATTTATGTCGGTTGAGCTGATGCTCAATTCGGTTAACCTGTTGCTTACCGCGTTCTCGGTTTACCGTGGCGATGCAGCCGGGCAGGTTTTTGTATTTTTTATTATGGCGCTCGCCGCTGCCGAAGTAGCAGTGGGGCTGGCCATTATAGTAATGATATACCGCAACACCAATTCGATAGATATTAATGTATTGAACAGGTTGAAGTGGTAGAGCCCCCGACCTCTGTTGGCTAATGGAGGAGAGGAGAGCTAAATTAAAAGAAAATTAAACTTCTATTCCCCCTTCAGGGGGTTAGGGGACTAAATGAACTATACATAACATGAATCAATATATCTGGCTTATTCCCATATTACCTTTAGCCGGTTTTGTTATAAACGGACTGGGACGCAACACGCTGTCTAAAAGCGCAATTGGTGCTATGGGCAGCCTGCTGGTATTTATTTCCTTCGGAATAAGTGTGGCTACTTTCTTCCAGATCAAATCAACAGGTGCACCTATAAATATCACGCTGTTCGACTGGATAAGCGTTGGCGATATTAAAATACCTTTCGCCTTTTTAATAGATCAGTTAAGTTCTATTATGCTGTTGATCATCACGGGGGTTGGCTTTCTAATCCACCTGTACTCTATCGGCTATATGCATGATGATGCCGGATTCGGTAAGTTTTTCGCTTACTTAAACTTGTTCGTGTTCTTTATGCTGCTGCTGGTTATGGGGAGCAACTATATTATTATGTTTATTGGCTGGGAGGGCGTGGGCTTATGCTCATACCTGCTTATCGGTTTCTGGTACACCAATGCCAGCTATGCCGATGCTGCCAAGAAAGCATTTATTATGAACCGCATTGGTGACCTTGGCTTTCTGTTAGGCGTATTTTTACTGACAGCAGTATTCAAAAGTGTTGAGTTTGCGGCCATTTTCCCTAAAGCCGCTACAATGATAAGGGGTGATATATTCTTCACGGTAGTTACCTTATTGCTTTTCATAGGCGCAATCGGCAAATCAGCGCAATTGCCTTTGTTTACCTGGTTACCAGATGCGATGGCCGGCCCAACCCCGGTATCGGCATTAATACACGCCGCTACCATGGTTACCGCGGGTATCTACATGATCGCCCGCTCTAACATCTTATTTAGTATGGCACCGCAAACTATGGAGATTATTGCCATAGTAGGTTTAACCACCGCCTGCTTTGCCGCGCTCATCGCCTTAACACAAACGGATATTAAAAAGGTACTGGCCTATTCAACGGTTTCACAACTTGGGTATATGTTTTTGGGTTTGGGCGTTGGCGCTTATACCGGCTCATTCTTCCACGTATTAACGCACGCTTTCTTTAAAGCGCTGTTATTCCTTGGTGCCGGTTCTGTTATCCACGCTATGAGCGGTGAGCAGGATATGCGCAAAATGGGCGGATTAAAGGGTAAGATCAAAATTACTTTTATCACCATGCTCATCGGCACCATTGCCATCGCAGGTATACCGCCTTTCTCGGGCTTCTTCTCTAAAGATGAAATTTTAGCGGCAGCATTCGCGCATAGCACTACGTTTTATGTAGTGGGTGTAATTACAGCTATGCTTACCTCTTTCTATATGTTCCGGATGATGTACCTTACTTTTTGGGGTAAATTCCGCGGGACGCACGAACAGGAACATCACTTGCACGAGTCACCTCCAAGCATGACCATCCCCCTTATTGTATTGGCAATCTTATCTGCCATTGGCGGTATGATAGGCGTACCGGCAGTAATGGGCGGCCACCACGAATTAGGCGCATACCTTGCACCGATGTTTGAGGGTTCAACTAAAATATTAGGAGAGCACGAGCTGAGCCATAATACCGAGTGGTATTTGATGGCAATATCGGTTAGTGTAGCGTTAATAGCTATGGTTTATGCTTACGTTAAATATGTAAAAGGCGGAAGCTTACCCGTATCAGACGAAGAAGAACGCCCGGCACTGGCAAACCTTTCATACCACAAATTTTATATCGACGAGTTGTACGATACTATTATCCGTAAGCCGCTTGATGCCATATCGGTATTCTTCTATAAGGTAATTGAACAATTAGGAATAGATGGATTTGTGAACGGGCTTGGCAAAGGCACAATAGAAACAAGCAAAGGTTTACGCCTGCTGCAAACAGGTAATGTGGGCTTTTATATATTTATGATGGTAGTAGGTATTGTTGCCATTCTGATATACGGAATAACTAAAATATAGAACAATAGCGTTTTTCAACACATAAAATGACGGTTAGCATTTTAATTTTTTTACCAATAGTAGCAGCACTTTTAACATTGCTGTTTAAAAACGAGATGGCGAAGCATGTAGCAATGTTTTTTGCTGTTGTGGAGTTGGCTATTGCCCTTTATTTTCTGAGTGGTTTTGTTCCGGATGCTTCGTTGCAGTATAGCATTGATGCACCATGGATACCGCAGTTTGGTGTTTATTTTAAAGCCGGAATAGATGGGATAAGTATGGTGATGGTATTGCTGACCACCGCCCTTGTTCCCCTTATCATCCTAACCACATATGAGCACCAGTATAAAAACGCAAAAGCGTTTTACGCGCTGATACTATTTATGCAAGCGGGTTTGCTTACGGTGTTCACCGCGTTTGATGGCTTTTTATTTTATGTGGGCTGGGAAGCGGCGCTGATTCCTATCTACTTTATTTGCGCGTTATGGGGCGGCGAAAACCGCATCCGTATCAATATCAAGTTTTTTATATACACATTCGCCGGGTCGTTGTTTATGCTGATAGGGATTATTTACCTGTATCTGCAAACACCAAGTAAAGATTACGACCTGCAGCACTTTTATAACCTGAGTTTAGATGCCAGCCATCAATCGTGGGTGTTCATCGCGTTCTTTTTAGCTTTTGCTATTAAGATGCCGATATTTCCGTTCCACACCTGGCAGCCGGATACTTATACCGAGGCACCCACTGCAGGTACGATGATGTTATCAGGTATAATGCTTAAGATGGGTATTTACGGGGTTATACGCTGGTTAATACCCAACGCGCCGCTTGGCTTTTTAAACTGGGTTAACGTTGCTATCATTTTATCAATAATAGGGATTGTTTATGCATCGCTCATAGCGTTTAAGCAAATAGACGGGAAGAGATTGGTGGCCTACTCATCCATCGCCCACGTAGGTTTAATTGCAGCCGGTATTTTTGCCTGGAACATTTATGGCCTGCAAGGTGCCATGATACAAATGGTAAGCCACGGTATAAACGTAGTTGGGATGTTTTTTATATGGGATATAATCAGCCGGCGGCTGGGCACCCGGGATATCAGTAAGTTGGGCGGGATAGCCAAAGTAGCTCCTCAGTTCTCCATAGCGTTCTTAATTATTGTTTTAGGTACAGTTGCCCTGCCATTAACCAATGGCTTTGTGGGCGAGTTCTTATTATTGAGAGGCGTTTTTAACAGGGGAATTATTACAGCAGCCATTGCCGGTACAACGATCATATTGGGCGCGGTATATATGCTGCGTATGTATAAAAATGTAATGCAAGGCGAATTGAACGAACTAACAGCTACTTTTACCGATATTAAAGGCTCGGAGAAATTAGCGTTAGGGATCATCTGCGCGTTAATAATTATAATTGGTGTTTATCCGCAGCCATTATTGCACTTGTCAGAAGCGGCGGTAACCAATTTGGTCAACACCGTAAGTCATAAATTTATCACAACGAAATTTTAAAGTACAGATATAATCGTCAAATGAATACTTTAATCATCATATCTGTTTTACCTATTGTGCTCTTGTACCTGGGTTTATATAAAGCACAAAAGGCGTTGCTGCCGGTTACCATTGTTGGGATGCTGGTTGCATTGGGTGCAGCCGTAATGCAATGGAACGATAACGCGCAGCCTATTTATCATGGTATGATGCTGTTTAATAACTTTTCCATTGCTTTTTCGGTTGTCAGCATCATCTCTACCATATTAATACTGATGCTCTCTAAGGGCTATTTTGAAAAGATCAGCAGCCATATTGCAGAGTACTATGCCATCATCTTGTTCTCGCTGGTGGGTATAGTAGTAATGGTAAGTTATCACAACTTAACTATGCTGTTTGTTGGTATCGAGATCATGTCGGTGAGCCTCTACATTTTGGCGGGTATACGCAAAAATGATTTTGCGTCAAACGAATCAGCTTTAAAATACTTCCTGATGGGTGCGTTTTCAACAGGCTTTTTGCTGTTTGGCATCACACTTATTTATGGTGCCTCAGGTTCATTCGATCTGGATGGTATTCGCGACTATGTATTAAGCCATTCCCATAATATCGATCCGATATTTTATACCGGTGTGTTACTGATCATTGTAGGACTTTGCTTTAAAGTGGGCGCGGCACCCTTCCATTTCTGGACGCCGGATGTTTATGAAGGTGCTCCTTCGCTGATTACAGCCTATATGTCTACTGTAGTTAAAGCGGCGGGCTTCGCGGCGTTTCTGCGTTTGTTTTCGGCAAGCTTTAGTTCAATCGCGGCATTCTGGTCGCCGGTGCTCATGGTAATTACCATCATCACCCTGTTTATCGGCAACATTACCGCATTATACCAGCAAAGCTTTAAACGCATGCTGGCGTTCTCCAGTATATCACATGCCGGGTATTTAATGTTTGCCATTGTGGCTTTAGGCGCTGCTTCAGCCAATGCGGTATTTGTATATGCAACAGCTTATTCAATTGCATCGATAATCGCGTTTGGTGCGTTGGTATTGGTTCGCCAACAAACCGGTAGTGATAACGTCGACGGGTTTAATGGCCTTGCACGCAAGAACCCATTCCTGGCGTTTGTACTCACGGTAAGTATGCTATCTTTAGCGGGTATCCCATTAACAGCTGGATTTATAGGCAAATTTTATATGTTCTCAGGGGCATTGCTTCAATACAAATACATTATGGTTATTGTGGCAGTAGTAAACGCCATCATCAGCATTTTCTATTATTTCCGGGTTATAATAGCAATGTATTTCCGCAGTGCCGAACGTAGCGAGGTGCTTATACCGGCCTATTACAAATTCGTTTTAGGCTTCTCTGCACTGGTTACCATAGCCATAGGCGTTTACCCTGCGTTAATATCAAGCCTTATTTAATTTAGCGCTAAAGCATTTTCCATTTAATATTTGTAGTTTTACTGATATACTGAATGGAAAATATTTGGGAATACCTGCGGAATTTAACCGACGCACAATCTATTATAAGCAACGGTGGCTTCTACCTTTTGCTTATTGTGGTTTATGCCGAAACAGGGTTGTTTTTCGGATTCTTCTTGCCCGGCGATTATCTTTTGTTCCTTGCGGGGATCCTGAGCGCTGCTGGTATTATACAAGTCCCCATTTATACGCTGGTGTTATCGCTGATAGCGGCCGGAGTTTTGGGGAACTATACAGGCTACTGGTTTGGCTATCGAACAGGACCTGTGCTTTTCAGCAAGAACGATTCTTTGTTTTTTAAAAAGCGCTATATTACCGTAGCCGAAGAGTTTTATGACAAATACGGAGGCATGGCTTTGATTTTAGGCAGATTTTTCCCCATAGTTAGAACATTTGCCCCTATATTTGCAGGCGTTGTTAAAGTTGATATTAAAAAGTTCACTTTATATAACATTATTGGCAGTGTAGCCTGGGTAACCACGTTAACATTGGCCGGTTATTTTTTAGGCAGGCGTTTTCCGCAACTAAAAGATTATTTGCAATACATTGTACTTGGACTGATAATAATAACAACCGTTCCCTTGATTTTTGCTTTTGTAAAGAAGAAACTCACCAAGGCAAATAATCAGGAACAATAATTATAACATATACCAAATGAGCACACAGCACCCATGGCACCAGGTTTCTCCGGGCGAAAACGTTCCAGAAATTGTAAACGCTATTATTGAGATACCAAAAGGTTCTAAGGCTAAATATGAAATTGACAAAGATTCGGGCCTGTTGAAACTGGACCGCGTTTTATTTTCATCAGTAATGTACCCTGCAAATTATGGCTTTATCCCGCAAACCTATTGCGATGATAAAGATCCGTTGGATATATTGGTACTTTGCTCTATAGACGTTTATCCAATGAGCATCATCGAAGCTAAGGTTGTAGGTGTAATGCACATGGTTGATAACGGCGAGCAGGATGACAAGATCATCGCGGTAGCGAAAAATGATATGTCAGTAAATTACATTAATGACTTGAACGAATTGCCTCCACACGCCATGACAGAGATCGTTCGTTTCTTTAAAGACTACAAAAAATTAGAAGGCAAGAACGTAACCATTGAGCATTTGCTCGGCTTGCGGTACGCGCACAAAGTGATTACCGAGGCGCAAGACTTGTATAAGGCTACTTTTCCCGTTTACCAATAAATAATTGATGGACCCCGCGCATTACGAGATCAATGGCTTTTATATAATCGCAACCATATTTTTGGTGCTTCTTAACGGCTTTTTTGTGGCTGCCGAATTTGCCATGGTAAGAGTACGCGGTTCGCAAATAGAGCTTAAGGCTAAAAGCGGAAGCGGGGTTGCTAAGGTTGCCCGCGGCATACTGCACAATTTAGATGGATACCTGGCCGCAACGCAACTTGGTATAACCATAGCATCGCTGGGGCTTGGTGTTGTTGGCGAGGGGGTAGTTACCAATATTGTGCTTAGGGGTTTTTTAGGCGTAGGGATAGATTTATCGCCCGGATTTATAACTGCTGCGCATATAGTATCGTTTGCGGTGATTACGGTTCTTCACATTGTTTTTGGGGAGTTAGCACCAAAGTCGTTAGCGATACAAAAATCGGTTAGGACTACTTTGGCGGTTTCCGTGCCTTTGCAGTTCTTCTTTGTTGTATTCCGGCCTTTGATATGGTTACTGAACGGCTTTGCCAATTTTATTTTGAAATTAATGGGCATTACCACTTTAGAAGGTGGCGAGGCGCATCATAGTTCCGAAGAGTTGCAATACCTTTTAGAACAGGGTAAAGAAACCGGCGCGTTAGATTCTAACGAACACGAACTGATCCAGAACGTTTTTGACTTTAACGAGCGCGTGGTGAAAAACATTATGGTGCCCCGTACCAAAATATCGGGCATAGCGGTGGATACACCAACGAATGAACTATTGGAAATCCTCATCACCGAAGGTTACTCGCGTATGCCGGTTTACGACGAAGTGATAGATAAGATCATTGGTATTGTACACGCTAAAGATATATTGCCGTTGCTGGCCCGAAACGAGGAGATCGTACTGAAGAACATCATCCGCAAGCCTTACTTTATTCCCGAAACTAAAAAGATAAACGATTTGATGGCCGAACTGCAGCAAAAGCGCATCCAGATAGCCATTGTGTCTGATGAGTTTGGCGGTACGGCCGGTATGGTTACCCTGGAAGATATTGTTGAAGAATTGGTAGGCGAGATACAGGATGAGTTTGACGAAGAGAAGCCAATCGTAGAAAAAATAAACGAACGCGAATTTGTAGTGAATGCCCTGGCACCTATCTACGACGTGAATGAACACTTGCCACACGACCTGCCTGAGGACGGCGATTTTGATACCGTTTCGGGCTGGTTGGGTGATATCTTTGGTAAGATCCCTGATGTGGGTGAACAAAAGGAATCTAATGGGTACAACATTACCGTACTAAAAAAATCCGACCAAAATATTGAATCGGTTAAGTTGGAGTTGCTTATAAATGAGGAAGACGCGGTAGATTTACATTAGTAATTTTTACTATGCAACTTTTTTATACCCCCGGCATCGATCCATCAGTATCCCAATACTTTTTAAGCGAAGAAGAAAGCAAGCACGCCGTGCGTGTATTGCGCCTAATAAATGGCGATGCCGTTACTTTAATAGATGGCAAGGGTGGCTTATATGATGCCGAAATAAAAGACGCTCACCCCAAACGTACCATCCTGCAAATAAATTCGGTAAAAACAGAATTTAACAAGCGCGACCACTACCTGCATCTCGCGGTTGCCCCCACAAAAAGCATAGAGCGTACCGAGTGGTTTTTAGAAAAAGCTACCGAAATAGGCATCGACGAGGTATCGCTCATCATCTGCCAGCGCTCCGAACGTAAAGAGGCCAAAGTGGAAAGGCTGAACAAAATTATTACCTCGGCCATAAAACAGTCCATCAAAGCTTACCACCCTGTTTTAAACGAGGCGGTATCGCTTATTCAGTTTCTAAAGCAGCCTTTCGACGGGCAAAAGTTCATAGCCCATTGCGCCGATGGCGAAAAGTTAAGCCTTGCGCAATCTCTAACAAAACAGAGCCGTTATTTAATACTGATAGGCCCCGAGGGCGATTTTAGTCCCGCCGAAATAGATATGGCTTTGCAAAACGGATATAAAGCCATAACTTTAGGTGAAAGCCGTTTGCGTACCGAAACAGCCGCTTTGGAAGCCTGTTTCGAGGTGAACTTTTTAAACCGGATATGAGGAGATCCTTTTTTATCATTGCAGCGTTAATACTGATGATATCTGTCAGTGGTTTTAGCGATGCATCCTATAAAATGGGCCGCCTAAAATATAATGGCGGGGGCGACTGGTATGGCGACCGCACCGCACTGGTAAACCTCATCAAGTTTTGTAATGAAAATTTAAAAACAAATTTCCAGGCCGAAGAAGAAACGGTGGAAGTAGGTAGCGAGGAGCTTTATAATTATCCTTTTGTATTTATGACCGGCCATGGTAACGTGATCTTCAGCGATCAGGAGGCGAAGAATCTGCGTAAATATTTAACAGGTGGCGGTTTCCTTCATATTGATGATAATTACGGTTTCGACCAGTTCATTCGCCCGCAAATGAAAAAGGTATTCCCCGAACTGGAGTTTATGGAATTGCCAACCAATTACGCCATCTATCATCAAAAGTATAACTTCCTCACGGGGCTGCCCAAAATACACGAGCACGATGGCAAGCGACCGCAGGGTTTCGGACTGATATATAAAGGCAGGCTGGTATGCTTTTATTCCTACCAGTGCGATCTGGGCAACGGCTGGGAAGACTTGGGTACCTACGCAGGCGACAGCCAGGAAACACGTTTGAAAGCATTGCGTATGGGCGCTAATTTAATACAGTATATATTTACCAAATAGGATGTATAAAATAAAGGTTAATAATAAGCACAATTTTGAAGTTGAAAGGCAATCAACGGGCTTGGTTGTAAACGATGCCGTGGTTAACGCAGATATAAAAGCGCTCAACTCATCCTCAATTCACGTTATTAATAATAATGCATCTTACAATGCCGAAGTAGTAAGTTTTAATAAAGAAGAAAAGACGGCTGAGATAAAGGTTAACAATAATGTTTACACCGTATCGGCTAAAGATGAGTTTGATGTTTTGCTGGATAAAATGGGTCTTAGCAATTTAAATGCCGCCAAGGTGAGCGAAATAAAAGCACCTATGCCGGGTTTGGTGCTTAAAATATTTGCGGAAGTGGGCGCTGAGATAAAAAAAGGGGAGAACTTATTTGTGTTGGAGGCCATGAAAATGGAGAATATTATAAAAGCACCTGCAGATGTTAATATTAAGGTAATTAAAATTAAACCGGGAGATAAAGTTGAAAAAGGGCAGATTTTAATGGTGTTTTAACATCTGATAAAAGCGATGTTTTGAATTTTTTAGCAAAATATTAACAAAAGGTATAATTTCTTATGCCTTTTGTTGCTTTTATGCTTTTTTTTTGTGAACTTACTTTTTCAATTTACTTAACTAATATCGCATGAAGAAAATTCTACTCTCATTCCTGCTGTTATTTACTTCCATAACATTTGCTTTTAGCCAAAACAGTGTTGTTACAGGTAAAGTAACAGATCAGAAGGACGGATCAGCGTTACCGGGAGTAACAGTAACCGTTAAAGGATTCCCTACCATCGGCACACAAACCGATATTAATGGTAATTACAAAATAACCTTACCTACGGGGGCGAAGGCGCTTATGTTCAACTATATTGGATATACGCCATTAGAGGTTGCCATCAGCGGGAGCGTTATGAATGCGCAAATTACAGCTGATGCCAAGCAACTTACTGAGGTTGTTGTGGTGGGTTATGGTACACAAAGCAGGCGCTCATTAACAGGATCAATATCAAAAATAAAGGGCGGCGATATCGAAAACCTGCCGGTACCGAGTTTAGAATCGGCCATACAGGGTAAAAGTCCGGGTGTTTACATCCAGGCGCAAAACGGTAAACTTGGCCAGGGTATACAGGTGCGTATACGTGGTGCATCATCTGTATCGGCAGGTAACCAGCCGCTATATGTGGTGGATGGTTTACCTATTACGGTTGACGACTTTTCCAGCAACGGCGCGTCCACCAACCCACTGGTAGATTTGAACCAGAACGATATCGAATCTATTGAGATCTTAAAAGATGCATCTGCTGCAGCCATCTATGGTTCAAGGGCATCAAATGGCGTGGTGCTGGTAACTACCAAAAAAGGTAAAGCAGGCGATACAAAAATCACCTACAACCAATACTACGGGTTTAGCAAGCCAACAAAAGAGCGCGAGTTTTTAAACTCAGAGCAATATGTTACTTTGCTTAGAGAAGCCGGCGCTGCAGGTGGATACTCTACAACTTCGGTAGAAGCGAGGTTAAAACGCTACGCTGCCGGTAGCGACAATTACAAAACTTATGATGTAAATACCGATTGGCAAAAGGCTATTACCCAAAAAGCGCCTGTGCAAAACTACAACTTGGTGTTATCTGGCGGTAGCGATAAAACTAAGTTCTACATATCAGGTACATACAACAATCAGAAAGGCTTTTTAATAGGAAATGCCATCAACCAATACAGCTTACGTACAAACGTCAGCAATCAGGCCACAAAGTGGTTAGAAGTTGGTGCCAATTTAAGCGTATCCCGTACAAAAAATTATCGGTTATCTAACGATGACCAGTTCTCTACACCGGAGCAAATTGTGGCATTATCGCCCATAACCCCCCTTATCGACCCGCGCACCGGCTTAACCAGTGGCGCTTTAGATCTGGACCCAAATGCGAAAGGTGCCCCTAACTCAAATTTCCCGGTTTATTATAACCCCTTATTAAACGCTCAAAATTCATACTTTAATACGATAGACTTCCGTAATCTTGGTAACGTATTTGCCCAGGTGAAATTCACATCGGCTTTAAGTTTCCGTTCTGAAGTTGGCGTGGATATATTAAACTCCAGCGAAGATTCATACGCAGGCGCATTAACCGCTCGTAACTCAGGCACAGGTAACGGCTTAGGCTTCAATTCATCTGTAACATCTACTAATTTCAATACCAACAACTTTTTACAATACATCCAGGCATTTGGAAAAAGCACCATCAACGCGGTTGGTGGCATGACTTTTCAACGCCAGCAGAACGACCTTAACTCCATAAGCGGCGACCAGTTCCCAAGTGATGCTTATAAAAAACTGATCAGTTCTGCTGATATAACAAACGCATCGAGCGCTTCTACAGCATATTCGTTGCTTTCGTACTTTGCAAGATTAAATTACAACTTTAGCGAAAAGTACTTGGTGTCGTTAAGCGGCAGGATAGACGGTTCATCAAGGTTTGGGGTTAACAACCGTTACGGTTTCTTCCCGGCCGGTTCGGTAGGCTGGGTTATCTCACAGGAAGATTTCATGAAGCAACAGTCGCTTGTTTCCGAATTAAAGCTGAGGGCCAGCTATGGTATCACCGGTAACTCCGAGATCGGTAACTTCCCGTCGCGCGGTTTATTTACCGCGTTTGGTTACGCAGGCGTAGCCGGTGCAAGGCCAACACAATTGCCAAACCCCGATCTGAAATGGGAAACCACAGCGCAAACAGACATCGGTTTGGATTTTGGGTTTTTCAATAACCGCTTATCGGGCCAGGTGGATGTGTATCTAAAGAAAACGAAGGACCTGTTATTAAACGTACAAGTGCCGGCAACTTCTGGCTATACAACGATCACTCAAAACCTGGGCAAGTTGCAAAATAAGGGCTTGGAGATTCAGTTAGACTCAAAAAACATTGTTGGCAAAGGCGTTACCTGGACAACCAGCGTTAACTTCTCTATAAACCGGAATAAAATTACCGATCTAAAAGGCCAAATAATAACCGGTGGTGGCGATGCTGTAAACCGCGCTGTTGAAGGCCAGCCCTTAGGCGTATTTTACACGGTAGAATTTGCCGGTGCCGACCCTGCAAACGGCGACGCTCTTTACTACAAAAATACAGACTTGGGTGATGGCAAACGCGACCGCGCAACCACTAATGACTATAACGCGGCTACGCCGGTTGTGGTGGGTAACCCCAATCCTAAATTTATTGCCGGTTTAACTAATACTGTAACTTATAAAGGCTTCGACTTTAGCTTTTTGCTGCAACAGGTAAATGGCGATGATATTTACAACGGGGGTGGCCAATATATGTCTGTTGGTTTTAACAACGGGGCAGATAACCAAACTATTGATCAATTGAACGCTTGGAAAAGCCCGGGAGATATTACCCAAGTGCCACAGGCCAGGCTATTTGGCGGTAACGGCGTATCGGCAAGTTCGAGGTTCCTGAGCGATGGTTCTTATGTGCGTTTAAAAAATATAGCTTTGGGGTATACGTTCCCAAAATCGATAGTTTCTAAGCTTAAACTGCGAAGCTTAAGGATATACGCACAGGCTACCAACTTAAAAACATGGACGAAATACACCGGCTGGGACCCTGAGTTGAACTCTGATGCATTCTCCGGAAATATTACCCAGAACTATGACTTTTATGCAGCTCCGCAGGCTAAAACAATAACTTTTGGACTAAACGTGGGATTTTAATTTAAGCTGAAGAAAATGAGAAATTTTAAATATTTAATGATAACACTCGGCACGGTAGCGTTGCTGGGTACAAGCTGCCAAAAACAGATTGACATAAAGCCCCAAAACTCGGTTGAATCCGACTTGGCGTTAAAAACATCAAAAGACGTACAGGGTGTACTTATTGGCGCATATACCGCAGCGGCCGCGAGAGGTTTATACGGTGGCCGTTTCCAGGTTACATCTGATTTTTTGGGCGATGATGGAGACTTTGGCTATTTCGGTACATTTTTCGGTTATACTGAACTTAATAATAAAACGATAACTGTTGACAACAGCTTTACCGAAGGTGTTTGGAATGCCGGCTACAATACAATAGGTGTTTGTAATACCGTATTAGCACACCTTGACCTTGTTGATGCTGCTAATAAAGCCAGGGTTGAGGGCGAAGCCAAATTTTTACGCGGGATGACCTATTTTGACCTGGCACGCTTATTTGGTAAAGCCTGGAATGATGGCTCACCCGCATCTAATCTTGCCGTTCCATTGGTTTTAACACCAACAACTGCTATTGTAGATATACAAAAGCCTACTCGTAATACAGTTGCCGAAATCTATGCCCAGGCCATTACCGATTTAAAAGTTGCCGAAACTAATTTAGGAATTAAATCGACCTATGCGAGTTCTGCGGCAGCATCGGCGGTTTTAGCAAGGATATACCTCACACAAGAAAAGTACGATTTGGCAGACGCCGAAGCGACAAAGATTATTTCCAGTGGCGAGTATGCGCTTGTAGAGCACTTTGTTGATGAGTTTCAGGTTAAAGAGCAGGCAACGCGCGTGTTCAATACATCGGAAGATATTTTTGCAATACAGATATCTAACCAGTCGGGCTTTAACGCACTTAACGAAGCATATGCATCATCAACATATGCTGGTCGCGAAGAGACCTACCTATTTAACCAGTTTTTTGATAGTTACGAAGATGGTGATGATAGGGTAAATGAGCAAACCGACGACTCTTTCACTTCTAAATTTAATAACGCATTCGGCAACGTAGTGGTTATTCGCCTGGCGGAGATCTATTTAATAAGGGCGGAAGCAAGGATAAAGAAAGCCTCGCCCGATTTAGCCGGTGCAGCCGATGATATCAATGTAACACGCCATCGCGCATTATTAGACAATACCACAGCAACCACTGCCGAAGATCTGTTTGATGCCGTGAAATACGAGCGCCGCGCCGAACTTAAATTTGAAGGCTTTAGGTTGTTTGATTTGAAACGCTACAAAGAATCAACCTATTCTGTAGATGGTGATGGTAACCACGTAGATGAGTTTGTTTGGAACTCACCAAAGCTTGTGTTCCCGATCCCTAAACGTGAGCGTGATGCCAATCCGTCGCTAACACAAAACGAAGGATACCAATAATAATAGCTTGACAAAGCAAAAATCCCCGGAGCGATGGCTTCGGGGATTTTTTTGCTTGGTGTTAAATGGCTCTATTTCAATTCGCCCAACTTCATCAGCGCATAAAATAAGCCCGTGCAATGCAAGGATTGCGGTATTTTGTTATCGGCTAATAATTGCTTTACCTCGTCAATGGTATATTCCATCACTTCAATCTGCTCATGTTCATCAAGCGATTGCTCTGTAACTTTTTTACCTCCGCGAGCCAGGTAGCAGTAGGTAACGTTGCCTGCGGTTGATGGGTTAGCGTAAACGGTACTGATCAATTCTACCTCGGTAAATTCGTAGCCGGTTTCTTCCAGTAACTCGCGGCGCATACCAACTTCTTTATCTTCACCTTCCTCAATTACACCTCCGGGAATCTCCAACGATACAATACCTGCCGCATGGCGGTATTGCTTTACCATCACTATCTTGTTATCTTCGGTAAGTGCTACGGCGTTAGCCCAGTTAGGGTATTCCAGCACATAGTATTCAACTACAATAGTGCCATCGGGCATTTCGCATTTATCGGCGCGGAGCGTGGCCCAGGGGCCTTTGTGTACATAGGTTGTGGAAAGAGTTTTCCATTTAAGATCAGACATAGTAATTTTTAAAGAAACTGTAAATATGGTTTCTCTTGTTTAAATTATCAAACGATTCGTATTGATGCTGTACTTCCAGTTCATCAAACAAAATCATTATTTTTTTAAGGATTGATGCCGTTTCATCGTCGGCATTAAACGGTTCGGCGAACACATAAAGCATCTGGCTCAGGGCGTTCAGTTTTTCGGCACTGTATGCTCTCTCTTTAAGTTTCGAATTAAAATCCGCTTCAGATAAGCCAAGCAATTCGTCCAACTCGGTATTATATTCATCATGCAATATTTGGTTGAAATACTGTTGGTACTCCTCTTCGCTGCTTTCGGTTTTTAAGCCCATTAGCTTGGCCAGCAGCAATGCCATTTTGCGGGCCTCATTAAGCAAATAATCGCGTTGCTCCATTGTTATCAGATATTTTACGGCCGCTTACTTCCGGTTAAGTTTAAATGTTGGGCCTTAGAATTTAATCCTTACCAGCTTCCGCTGCTGCCACCGCCGCCGCTGCTGCCACCGCCGAAACCGCCCCAGCTGCTGCCACCGCCACCACCACCAGAGAAGCCTCCCCAGTCGCTGCCGCTGCTTCTGCCACCGCCGCTGAGCATGTTGCCTGCCAGAAGCCACCAAAACGGGTTAGCGCCGCCACGGCTGCCTATAACACGGTTGCCGCCACCACCACCCCGGTTACGGAAAATGATGATAAGTACGATAACTACAATAATGATAACAAAACCGGCGCTGCCGCCACGCCTGCCGGTATTGCTGCCGGATGCTTTTTTGGTGGCCTTGTATTCGCCCTTTGTATACTTAATGATGTTAGTTGTAGCAGCATCCAGCCCCCCGTAGTAATCACCTTCTCTGAAGCGGGGCTTCATGTCGTTCTGGATGATCTCCTGGGTAATGATATCGGGCAGTGCTCCTTCTAAACCGTACCCGGTTTGTACAGACATCTTTCGGTCGTCTATGGCCACCAGCACCAACACGCCGTTATTTTTATCTTTTGTACCGATACCCCATTTGCGGATAAGGCCGTTGCCATACTGGATGATCTCGTAATCGCCAAGGGTTTTTACAAGTACAACCGCAATCTGGTTAGAGGTGGAATCTTCGAATGCCTTTATCTTTACATCCAGCGCCTCTTTTTGTTGCGGCGATAAGGTGCCGGTAAAGTCGGCAACCGGGCTTTGGGTAGGCCTTTCGGGATAATCCTGCGCGAATATGGTTGTTATGCAAAGCACCAGGCTTAGGCATAATAATAGTTTTTTAAGCATCGGGGTAAGTTTAGTGGCCATCCATAAAAGCAATGTCGTCGGGCAGTTCGTTCTGGTCGTCCAGTAGGTGTGGGAAATACTTTTTTAGTTGTTCGCCAGTCTTTGTAACGCCGGTAACAATTCCATCAACCAGGTTGCCGTATTTAAAATGGTTCAGCATGTCTTCTTTTGTAGTATCCCAAAAATCGGCGGTCACAACTTTGTTAATGCCTGCATCGCCAATAATGGCAAATTTACGGTCTACCGTGGCCACATAAATAAGTACGCCGTTGCGCAGCTTGGTTTTATGCATTTCCAGTCGGGCGAAATATTTTGCGGCACGGTCCAATGCTTCGTCGCTGCAGGTTTTTTCCATACAAACGCGGATCTCGCCGGATGTGTTCTTTTCGGCCTCGGCCACAGCGTTTTGAATACGCTGCTGTTCTTCGTCGGTAAATACTGCCATATTGGTTGGGTTACACTGATTGTTTTAAGGTTGATTACACCGCTTAAATACTTGCTTATGCGTACGAGAGTTGCTTCAATCACATAAGCAAGTACTACTAATTATTTGGTAACCTCTTTTTTGGTATCAGTATCGAAGTTAACAGGGGGAGCTTTGTCTGAGCCAGGATCGGCCTGGAAATACCCTTTTTCTTTAAAACCGAACATCTTGGCAGTAATATTAGCCGGGAAGGAGCGGATCTTGCTGTTATATCCCTGTACGGCTTCGTTAAAGTCTTTACGTGCGATGCCAATACGGTTTTCTGTGCCCTCTAATTGTACCTGTAAGCCTCTGAAAGCGTCATTTGCTCTAAGGGTAGGGTAGTTTTCGGTAACACTAAGCAGCCTGCCTAAGGCTGTGCTTAACTGTCCTTGCGCTTCCTGGTATTTTTGGATGCTCTCGGGGGTAAGTTTGCTGGCATCAACCTGTACTGATGTTGCTTTGGCGCGTGCCTCGGTAACTTCTGTAAGGGTACCTTTCTCAAAATTAGCTTCTCCTTTAACGGTTGCAACTAAATTAGGGATGAGGTCGCTCCGGCGTTGGTATTGCGTTTGCACTTCGCCCCATTTACCTTTTATATTTTCGTCGGCAGTAACCATGCTGTTGTAACTGCACGAGCTTAACGACATTGCCCCAACCATAATAGCGAAAGCGAAGAATAATTTTTTCATCTGTTGTTGTTTTTAGTTTGGTGATGTAATTTACAAATTAGATTACAAAAGCCATACCGATGTTACAAACGGTAACAATTGCGCCATAATGGCAATATTTGGCTATGGTAGCTGTAATAAAATACGGTTAACCAAGATATGATTTTATATTTGCTTCTGTTAAATTGTTTTACTTATCGTACACTATCGCCCAAAATGAAGAAATCATTAGCAGCCCTGATATTATTTGCCGGCCTTAATGCCTCGGCTCAAACCCCGGCCCACGAAAAATTGGTGCAATATGTAAAGCCCATCATCGGCACACAGCGTATGGGCCACACTTACCCGGGCGCAACGGTGCCTTTTGGTATGGTGCAACTAAGCCCCGAAACAGATACCCCAAGCTACGAACTGAACGGGAAATATAACCCTGATGTATATAAATACTGCGCCGGTTACCAGTACGATGATAAAACAATTGTAGGCTTTAGCCATACCCATTTTAGCGGTACGGGGCACTCAGATCTGGGCGACTTTCTGATCATGCCTACCGTTGGGGCCTTAAAGCTAAATCCTGGTACAGCCGATAAACCCGGCAGCGGCTATCGCTCTGCTTTCTCTCATGCCAATGAAGTAAGCGAGGCCAATTATTATAAAGTAAAGCTCGACGAAAGTAATATCACCGCCGAAATGACCACCAGCGCCCGCGTTGGTTTCCATCAGTACACTTTCCCCAAGTCGGATCAATCGCATATCATTCTCGACCTGATGGCTGGTATCTATAATTATCCCGATAAAACCGTTTGGACTTACGTGAAAATATTGAATGATAGTACCTTGGTGGGTTACCGCCAAACTAACGGCTGGGCGCGTACGCGTACCCTGTATTTCGCCATGGCATTCAATAAAAAGTTCACCCAATATGGCTTTAAAAAGTACGAAAAACGGCAAGTTTACGGAGGATTTTGGGGTAAGTTTAATCAATCAAAAAACTTCCCGGAGATAGCCGGTAAACAGATCCGTGCGTATTTCGATTTTAAAACCGAAGCGGATGAAAAGATAAAAATCAAATTCGCCCTTTCGCCCGTAAGCATGGATGGCGCGATGGCCAATATGCAGGCAGAAGTGCCGGGCTGGGATTTTGATAAGGTAAAAACGGATGGGCAAGCCCTTTGGGAAACTGCTTTAGAAAAAATCACAGTGAGCGGCAGTGTAGCTAAAAAGCAAGATTTTTATACTGCCATGTACCACACCATGATCAACCCCACCATGTACATGGATGTGGACGGGCAATATAAGGGGATAGACCAAAATATACACAAGGCGGATGGTTTTACCAATTATACCACTTTTTCGCTATGGGATACTTACCGGGCCTTGCACCCGCTGTTTAACATTATTGAGCCGCAGCGCAATGCCGATATGGTAAAATCTATGCTGTTGCATTACGACCAAAGCCCTGAGCATATGTTGCCTGTATGGAGCAATAGCGGTAACGAGAACTGGTGTATGAGCGGCTATCACAGTGTATCTGTTTTAGCAGATGCCGTTGTAAAGGGCAACGCGCCATTTGATGCCAATAAGGCCTTAGACGCTGCCGTTGCAACAGCACGCCACCGGAACTATGAAGGTATTGGTGAGTATATAGACAAAGGCTACATCCCCGACGAAAAAACAGGCGTATCGGTATCTAATACTTTAGAATATGCTTATGATGATTGGGCGATAGCGCAAATGGCGAAAAAGCTGGATAAGATGGATATCTACAACGAATTCATCAAACGCAGCGAGAACTATAAGAATGTGTACGATCCTGCCGTAGGTTTTATGCGCCCAAAACTGGCAAACGGCACCTTCCGCGCTAAGTTTGATCCGCTGAGCACTATCAACGAAGGTTTTATTGAAGGTAACTCTTGGAACTACACCCTGTTTGCCCCGCAGGACCCTGAAGGATTAATAAAGCTGATGGGCGGCGACAAACGCTTTGTGCGCTACCTCGATTCCTTATTCACCATGGAACTGCCTGACAAATATTTTGCAGAGACTGAAGACATCACCCGTGATGGTATCATAGGCAACTATGTACACGGTAACGAACCGTCGCACCATGTTGCCTATTTATACAACTGGACCGACAAGCCATGGAAAACGCAGGAACGCATCCGCATGATATTGAACCGGATGTACAAACCCACCCCAGATGGTTTGGGTGGCAACGATGATACCGGCCAAATGAGCGCCTGGTACATCTTTAGCACACTCGGTTTTTACCCCGTTGCACCTGCATCAAATGATTATGCTATTGGCAGCCCGGCTATCAACGGCGCGGTGATACAGGTTGGCGGCGGTAAAATCTTTACCATCAATGTAAAGAACCAAAGCGAAAAGAATGTTTACATCCAAAAAATGGTATTGAACGGCAAGCCACTAACAGGCCTATCCATCACCCACCAGGATATTATGGCGGGCGGCGAGATCACCTTTTTTATGGGGAGCAAGCACAAATAATATATCGAGACATATAGTAACGAAGGGTATATCGTCAATGATATGCCCTTCGCTATTTAATAGGGGCTGATTTATTACTTCATTTTTTAGTAGCCAATTTTAGTGCCTTTTTAATTAACGGGTGCAGGCCATATCATGCATATACTTTGTATTTTAGACGCACAAAATTTATCTGCATGAGTTTACAACAAACATGGCGCTGGTATGGGCCCAACGATCCGGTTAGCCTTGCCGACGCCAGGCAGGCCGGTGCTACCGGTATTGTATCGGCACTGCATCATATCCCTACCGGCGAAGTTTGGCCCGTTGACGAGATATTGGAGAGAAAGAAAATTATAGAAGACGCGGGTTTAACCTGGGCGGTAATTGAGAGTGTGCCGGTGCACGAGGATATTAAAAAGCGCAGTGGCAACTACAAGCAGATTATAGAAAATTATCGCCAAAGCCTGCTTAATATAGGGCAATGCGGCTTATGCATAGTTTGTTACAACTTTATGCCGATACTGGATTGGACGCGTACCGATCTGGATTATTTGCTGGCCGATGGCTCAACCGCGCTGCGTTTTGATACCGCCGCGTTTGCCGCTTTCGACGTTTATATCTTAAATCGCCCCGGGGCGGAAGAAGATTATCCCGAAAAGCTTAGAGAAAAAGCAAAAGCATACTATGACACGTTAACAGAAGCAGGCAAACAGCAGCTGGTTAGCAATATAATTGCCGGTTTACCCGGAGCGAATGAAGGGTACAACACAGAAAGGTTTTTAGAAATGCTGGCATCGTACGGTAGTATTGACGCGGCAACTCTTAAGGCTAACCTTGCCGATTTTCTGCGCGATGTGATCCCGGTTGCTGAACAGGCTGGCGTTTTGATGTGCATCCATCCGGATGATCCACCGTATCCTATTTTGGGTTTGCCAAGAGTGGTAAGCAACGAGCAGGACATTGTAGATATTTACAACGCTATTGATAGCCCCAATAACGGTTTAACATTTTGCACCGGCTCGTTTGGGGTAATGGCCGATAACGACCTGCCGGGTATGGTTGAACGTTTAGGCGAAAGGATCCATTTTATCCACCTCCGCAGCACCAAGCGCGATGAAGATGGCAATTTTTACGAGGCCGACCATTTAACCGGCGATGTAGATATGTATGCCGTAATGAAGGCATTGCTGGAAGTGCAAAAAAAGCGGGCCGCCACCGGTCGTGCGGATCTTTCAATGCCATTCCGGCCAGATCATGGGCACAAAATGCTGGATGATTTGCGCAAAAAAACTAACCCGGGGTACTCGGCTATTGGTCGCCTAAGAGGGCTTGCCGAGTTGAGAGGCTTGGAGTTGGGCATTCAAAGAGCATTCAATAGGGAGGCATAAGGTTATCTGTTAGGTGACTTTTTGATCGGATAAATATTTTTTAGGGCTTTTGCCAACTTCTTGGTGAAGGAACGGCTAACAGGGATCCATACGGGCAACCCGGGGGCATCGCAAACCGCTAACAAAGGAATAAAGGGCTATCATCGCAGCCCTTTATCTTTTAAGTACTTTACTAAAGCTGCCGGATGGTCGGTTTGGAGGCCGGTAAGTCCTTTTTGCAGGGCTTTATCCCAGTCAGCGGGTCCTTCGCCAGCGCTTTGTATGTCCGGCCAAACCGGGAGTTTCATGCTTGCAGCGTAAGCGAGTAAGGCGGGTGTATACTGGCTATAGTCGCCGTCGAGCAGATCGGGCTGGTAGGCATCAAGGAATTTTTGCATGCCGGAAACGCTCTTAACGCTATCGGGTAAGCTTAGCATTAAAGGCATTTTTGGAGCTTCTTTTAGCCAACCTGTAAATTGCGCCTGGCTGTTGATGTATACCAGCACCTGTTTCTCCATGCCATATGCCTTTATCATTTTATAAGCTGCGGTAGGATCTGCGGCTTTAAAATCCAGGTAGATGTTTATTTTATTTTTGGCGAGTTTTAGGATCTCTGCAAACGTAGGGATCCGGTAAGTTTGGGTGCTATCCTTACCTTTTAGTTTAAGCTGCTTTAGTTCATCAAGCGTAAAGCTGCTTACAGTACCCTTACCGTTCGCCATGCGGTTTACCGTACCATCGTGCATACTCACCAATTGGCTGTCCTTTGTGGTTCGCAGATCTATCTCAATATAATCCGCCTCGTTTTTTATGGCTTCGCGATAGGCTTCAAGGCTATTCTCAGGGTAGATCACGTGATCTCCCCGATGTGCGATCACAATAAATTTATGCTTCGCTGCAGGAACAGGATTAGGCGTGTATGTGCCTAATCCTGTCAGCATTAGTATCAGTATTGAAAATGGACTGCGCATACTTATTTGGTAACAGTTTTTATCGCATCGCCAACTTCATGCCCTGCATTCGCCTTGAAATCAAAGCCCAGCAATTCGGCCATAGTTTGTGCTAATTGTTTGTGGTAGGTGGTTTCGGCGGGTTTTACCTCGCCCATTGGTGCGGTATCCGGTCCCATAACGGCAAACCACGTCTGTTCCGAACCAACAACCTCGGCCCCATGCCCTTTCCAGGAATCTAAAGGTACTTCGCCGCGGCCATGGTCGCAGGTGATGAGCAGGGCGGTGTTATTTTTATAGAAAGGGTCGTTTTGGATGGTTTCCCAAAGTTGCTTAATAAAGCCATCTTCCTGTTTTGCCCTTTCGAGGTACGATTTATAGTTGCCATCATGCGCCATGTCGTCCGTTTCGTCAAAAGCCATGAACAGCACACGCGGTTTGTATTGCTTTAAATACTCTTTGCTGTACTCGTAAGTAATAAAATCTGAACGGGTGCTATCACCTAAATAGCGTGGCGTATGGTGCTGTAACTCATTCAGGTATTTTAGGCGGGCATTGGCATTGGCATTCTTCAAGTCGGCATAGCCCGAGTATACCGGCAACCCCGATCGGTTCACATTCAAGATCTGAGGAAAGCGCTCCCATGAGGAGAAAGCGATCACCTTACCTTCAAAACCCTTTTGTTTGTTAATGTACTCCAGCACGTTCATATTAGGGTTGGTGATGGGGTCGTTGGTGTTCATCCGCTTATCGGGGAAACCGGTAAAGATCTCGTTATAGCCAGGGTACGAAAAGCGGTAGGGGTTGGCTAACTCGTCCTTGCTACCCGCGTCTCTATTGCCATAAAGCTGCCCCTGCTTAGCTATCACGCTCCATAGGAACGGGAACAAAATGGCGCGGCGTTCCTGTGGCGTTGCGGCCCAGTATTGTTTCTTTACCTCCGCTTTATCATTGGTGAATTTGGAATTAAGAAGTGCCGAATCTGCCCCGCGGTAGATCTCCTGCCAGCGCATTCCATCAAGTGTTATTACAATGAGGTTTTTGGTTTTATGCTGAGCAATAGCCGGCATTATAATGCAGGTAATTAGCAGTATGAAAAGTAATTTTTTCATAGATTTTGTTTTAAACAAGCAGGGCAGCTATCTCTAACTGCCCTGTTGCGCTTTGTTTTTTGTTTATTATTTAAGGATGTACATCAAACCGTTGATATCGTCGTTGCCGCCAAATTGGGCCTGCAGCGCTTTATTGTAGTTATCAAGATTAGACGTACGCTCTGAATTTGGATACTGGAAACGCGAAGCTATACGGCTGCCGTTACCTGTACCCGGGCCGGTTGTAAAGGTCGGTATACCTGTTCTGCGGTAGGTGAAATACGACTCTAAACCCGAGTGACGGAATAGCGCCAGGTATTTTTGCTGTAAAATTTTAGTCAAACCAGCAGCATCGTTGGTGTATTTAACGGTAGCCTGGCCGTAGTAAGCAGCCCAGTCAACATCAATATTATAAGTATCATAGTTGGCTATGTTGGCCGTACCTGTAGAGCCCGGGCGGTAAAAGTAAGCAGTAAAGCTACCTGTGCCGGTTGGGATACCGTATGATGCAAATGATGCCTGGATCCCTTTTACGTAGTAAGCTTCGGCATCGCCGGTTGCCCAGCCACGGTTAATACCTTCGGCAATGTTAAACATCAGTTCGGCATAACCTATCTGGATAGATGGCTCGCCCGTAAAGGTAGAGTAGTAACGTTTACGGTTAATGAAAGAGTATTTCTGCAAACCGGCGTTGTTGTACATCACACCCAGATCCAACCCCGGATCGGCACCAACAAACGAGTTGAAAGCGGTTGCGCTTTGTTTCAGGTTATCAACCAGGTCGCGGGCTGGCTCATTAGTAACAAAGGTACGCGGGTCTTTTAAGCCGGTTAATAAACTTACATAAGTGGTAGATGAGTTTTTACGGGAACCGTTCTGCCCAAAGTTATCAGGTGTCATTGGGTAGTAGTTGCTTGGCGCAACAAAAGTGTATTGCAGATTATCATCAGCACTTGCCATTACAGGGTATTTAGTTGGGTTGCCAACAATAGCAGCAAACTGGCTTATTACGCCCAGGTCGGCTTCAGCGGTTTTTTTGCTCAGCTCGGTTAATAGCCTGATGTGGTAGGTATTGATGACCTTACGCCATTTAGCAAGATCGCCGGCCAGGTAAATGTCACCTGTAAGGGTGCTGCCACCTGTAGTTATAACTGCCGTCATATCTGTATTGGCTTCCTCTAACCAGGTTAAGCATTGCTTCATCACGTCCTTTTGCGAATCGTAAACTGGGGTAAGGTTTTCCTTACCTTTCAAAGCCTGGCTCATCGGGATATCGCCCATCTGCAAGCTCATCTGGCTGAAGAAATACGCGCGGAAAAACTTACCAACGGCACTGTACTGGTTCACGGCAGGCAAACCGGCTGCGGCAGCCTGCTGCTCCATAGCAAGTACGTTTTTAAGCGTGTTGTAATAGTTATCGCCACCACCAAAATCGTATCTGTTGTTGCCGTAATAATCGTAGTTGTACAGGTAATATTGCGAAAATATTTCCTTTTGGCTATCCGGAAAATCGGGCATGCTGTTTAATACGCCATTAAATAATAACGAAGCAGGAACAGCATTGGGTACGTTGTTGTTAACAGAGAGTTCGTCAAAACTCTTTTTACAGCCTGTTACCGATAGCGCTATACACACCGGCAGCACGCAAAATTTAAATATCTTTTTCATATATATCCTGATAATTAGAATGATAAGTTTAAGTTAAAACCGTAGCTGCGTACAGTTGGCGATTGCAATACTGTTTGAGCTTGCGAGCCATTGTACTGGTCTAAGTCAACATCTTTAAAGCGTTTGTCTTTGTAGAAGTACAATAAGTTACGCCCGTAAAGTGATGCCGATACCTTTTGGATAAAGGTTTTCTGTAGAAACGATTTTGGAAAATCGTAAGTGAAGGTAACCTCGCGCAGTTTCGAGAAGGTTTTGCTCATCAGGTTACTTTCGTCCACATTGTAGTACTTGCTCACGTAATCCTGCACAAAAGCGGTTTGCTTGTTAGGCGAAAATTGTAATGCAGAGTAGTTTAAGATAGCACCTGTGTTTGAGTCGTAGTTAATTGGCACCGGTTTGCCATCGGCACCTTTGTTAGAGACATAAACACCTTCGCCAATGTAACTGCCGTTATAGCCAGCTACGCCAAAGTTTTGCCAGTCTTTGTAACGGGCATCACCCAATGCGCCTGTTGCGGTTTCAATGTTGGCACCGCCACGCATGGTTTTGTTGTGCATGTAATCAATAATTACACCACCAACCGAACCATCAAACTGGAAACCCATGCTTAGGTTTTTATAACGGACTTTGTTGTAAACGCTCCAGCTGTATTTGGCATTCTCGTTGCCTAAAAACTGATTGCCTACAGAAAGCGGCTTGCCAGCGGCATCGTTAATGATCTGGCCGTCTGTTGTGCGTACAAATTTGCTGCCGTACAATTTATCGGTACGGTCGCCCTGGTGGAAGTTTGTAGCATAAACACTTTGGCCCGGAGGCAATTCCAAAT
The DNA here is from genome assembly GCF_004054195.1 of Mucilaginibacter gilvus. GTDB lineage: Bacteria > Bacteroidota > Bacteroidia > Sphingobacteriales > Sphingobacteriaceae > Mucilaginibacter > Mucilaginibacter gilvus. The sequence continues at coordinate 428,024 of NZ_SBIW01000004.1, forward strand.
AAGTTTGCTTGTTGCTTGCAACGTTTACCAAAACATTCCAGGTAAAGCCGCTCATGTTTCTAATAGGTGTACCTTCTAACGAACCTTCTAAACCTGTACGCTTAGTTTTCAAAGCGTTAAGATACAAGATGCTGTATCCGGTAGCTGTTGAAATTACGTTAGGTAATATCTGCGGACCATCTACATACTGAAATGCGGTTGCGCTGAAACCTAAACGATTTTGCAGGAATTTAATATCGAAACCTTGCTCCCAGTTGATACGGGTTGAGGTTTTAATACCATCCTGAAATAACGAAGTAGCAGCATAGGCGGCTGTTTGGCCACTGTATGGCTTGCTGGTTAAGTAAGATGGTGTAAGTTCGTAAGTTGGGCCGTTATACGGTGACGTATAGGTAGAACCGTAACCCAGCGGGTTATTAAATAACGACGGTGCAATGCCGCCACCAAAAGCGGTGATTGAGCTGAACGGAGCAGGACCAATGGTTGAGCTTGATGCGTCACGAATAATACTCGCGTACGATGCGCGCAGCTTAAGGAAAGAGATAACCTCCGGCAGTTTAACATAATCAGACACAACGGTTGCTACCGAAACGCTTGGATAGCTGTATGATGTAGCTGATTGGAAAACGCTTGAGCGGTAGCGGCGGAAAGTACCTGATAGCGTAGCGTATTTGCCAAAAGTAGCATCTAACGAAGCGTAGTAGCTAAATTCCCTTCCGGCTGAACTAAAGCTGGTTGCCTGGATAGCATTTTTTGAGTTGCTGAAAGCGTAAACCTCAGGAACGTTCAAATAATCGGTAGATGTCCAGCTACTGTTGTAATTAAAGCTACGTAAGGTAGTACCCACCAAACCAGATAAGTTCAGGAAGTTTTTAAGGGTATAGTTATAACTCAGGAACGCGTCGGTATTGCTATCGTACAGATCACGGCGGTCTTCGCGGTAATCGCCCTGGTTACCTTCGCGGCCATAAGGGTGAGCCGAGTATGGCAGTTTTTCGGTGCGTAAGATGTTATAAGTGTTAATAGACGACCTTAAAGTAACGTTCAAATTGTTATTGAATTTGTAGTTACCGGTTAAGTAGCCGTAAGTATCGTTTTTGTAGTGGCCACGGGTCCATTTTTGGGTTAACAGGTATGGGTTATGGTAACGTTGATATTCGGCAAAAACAGATTGAACGCCAACTTTACCTGGTGCCCATATGGCTTTAATGTCAGGTGCGTTGATATCCCAGTCGGCTCCGGTCCATACAGCAATGTTGTAGATGATACTGTTTGGGCCGTACTGTACATCGGGAAAATTATCAGTACTTTGACGGTTAAAATCAAAGTTACCTTCAAATTTTAGCTTAGCAGTCGGACTGAACGAAGCGTATAAGTTAACATTGGCAATATCCAGATACTGCGAAGGGATGTAGCTGGTTTGGTGCTGCTGCGAAACCGATAAGCGGGTTACGTAGTTTTCGCCAACGGTGCCTATAGCAACGTTGTTGTTAAATTGATAACCTGTTTGCAGGAAATTCTTCAGATTATCTTTACCGCGAGCCACATACGGCGTACCTTGCCTTACACCGTTAATGATAGGGCTATCGTATTGCGGAATAAGCTGGCCATTAAAGTAAGGCCCCCAAACATCGTAGTCACCATCTACACCACCCGGTGCACCACCTTTACCGTCAACAAACTGGTAGTAAGTGTTTTCGCCACCGCCGTACAAGTTTTGCGTACGTGGGAAAGCCAGGAAGCCGGAGTTGGCTACAGTACTGCTATTGATATCAACAGTTAAGCCTTTTTTGTTTTTGTCGCCCTTTTTTGTGGTAATTAAAATAGCGCCTGTTTGTGCACGGTTACCGTAAAGCGCCGCAGCCGCAGGGCCCTTTAATACCGTGTAGCTCTCAATATCATCAGGGCTGATATTATATGTATCGGTATTAATAGGGAAACCATCCACTACATATAACGATACCTGGTTACCCCTTATTAATACGTTAGGGTTACCCAAAAGCTCGGCAGACGGGCCAACCGATACACCTGCCACTTTACCAATTAAACCTGTAATAGGGTTAGGGTCGCGGGCGGTGGTCAGTTGCTCACCGTTTACGGCCTGTATGGCATAACCAAGGCGGCGGGTTTCTTTCTTAACACCCAATGCGGTTACAACTACCTCGTTTAAGGTTTTACTGCTACCACTTAACGTAACGTTGATAATGGCTTTATCACCTACGGTTAATTTTTGTGTTTCTAAGCCGATAAAGGCGAAGGCAAGCGTTTGGCCAAAAGTGGCGTTTACAAGGTAGTGCCCTTCAACATCGGTAGCTACTTTTTTGCCGGTTTCAACTACGCTTACGGTTACTCCTGGTAATGGTAAGTGGTTTTCGTCTGTAACAGTACCTGTAATTTTCGATTGCGCAAACAATAATGCCGGCGACAAACAGAATAATACAACTGCTACAACAACTTTTAATTGCTGGTAAATCTGTTTCATTAAATTAATTTTTTTGAGTGAAAAAGCTTCGTTTTTTTGTTGCAGCAATACTAAACCTTGTTTATTATTTGTAAACTAAGTTTAGATTAAGTAAACTTTAACACTTTGTGTACTTAGAATTAAGCACCGGGACGGATAGTAACAATTAAATTACAGCACCGTTAAACTAAGTTAACATGCGCATGCAGGGGCCGCTATTTGCGCTTTAAATGAGATAGCGCGATGCTTTTTAAATGCGCAACATTGTTAACAGCTACGTTTTGCAGCTTGGCCTCATCGTCCCAGTAGCGCATCCGAATAATAAGGTCGGCATCAGGATGTTGTTCAAAGATGCTTGCTTCTGCTGCGCTCATTACGCCTCCCTGGAAACCAAGGGTAACCTTGCTCGCTGGCGACAGCTTATCAAAATACTCGGGATATTTGTAAGTTAAATAACGCTTGGCAATCACATGGCCGTTCACAAGGTTGGCCAATCGGGTGGAAAAGCCGCGTTCTAATAAATAATCTGCTCCAAGTTTTTCGTGATCCACATTGCCCATGCCGTCCATGCTTTCTGCGCTGGCACATAAGTGCCCTATATCGTGGAAGAAAGCGGCCAATATTACTTCATCATCATGGCCTTCGGCTTCAGCCAGTGCGGCAGCCTGCGACATGTGCTCCAGTTGCGATACCGGCTCGCCAATGTAGTCTTCATTGCCATGCAATTCATACAAAGCAAAAACTTCGTCTACAATTTTTTCGGGCGTGAGCGGCATAAGGGGCATTAATAGATTTTTATAGTCAAAGGAAGGCTTTTAATATTAGGATAAAATTAAGTTTTCGTCATATAATTTGTCACAGGTAAAAGGCATTAAATAAAGCTAAATACCTTGCCTTGCTTAATTTTATTATCTACTTTGCCGACCTTCAATAATCGATAGTACAGCATGGAAGATGATATACTGATACAGATCAGTAACCGGATAAAGGACAAAAGGCGCGAAAAAAATATAACGGTGCAGGAACTTGCTTCGAGAGCCAATGTGAGTAAGGGGCTTATTTCGCAAATTGAGAACAGCCGCACTATTCCTTCTTTGGTGGTACTCGTAGATATTATCAAAGCATTGGAAATAGATATGAATGTTTTTTTTAAAGACATCCATGGCGCCGGCAGCAACTTCCCGCTAATTATACGCCGGCAGGCCGACTATGATCATTTTGAGAAGGAGCACGCCGAAGGTTTCCATTACCAGCGCATTTTTACCCAATCTATCAAAAACTCCACGGTTGATATTGTGATTTTAGAATTGGAGCCCGATGCGCACCGCCCGCAGGTAGAAACCGAGGCCTACGAATACAAATATATTCTTTCGGGGAGTATTGAATATCAGTTTGGCGAAAAGGTGTATACCCTAAGCCAGGGCGACTCGATGTTGTTCGACGGGCGCATTCCCCATACCCCAAAAAACACGGGTAAAGTGAAAGCAAGCATGCTGGTCGTTTACTTTTTTGAAGAGCGGGCGTAACACTTAAAAATTTCTTAACCTTAATTTAGTTTATTATTAATAAACATAGTTTAACATTGCTAAACAAAATTGTTAGCAAATGTCTATTAAACTTGTTGTTTTTGATATGGCCGGTACCACGGTTAAAGATGAAAATAAGGTAACGGAAACATTCCGTCTCGCGCTGGAAAAATATGGCTACCAGGTTACTTACGACTCCATAAACCCGTTAATGGGTTACGAAAAAAGCGTTGCCATTACCAAAATGCTTCACCTGCTGGAGCCTGATACGGAAAAGATCACACGAGAACTTATTAAAAATATTCACAAGGAGTTTATCGCGCTGATGATAAACTATTATAAAAAAGCGCCCGCTTTGGAAGCTTTGCCTAATGCCGAAGAAACTATGGCTACGCTACGGAAAACGGGGATCAAAATAGGCGTTAATACCGGTTTTTCTAAAGATATAGCAGAAACCATCATCGAGCGCCTGCAATGGTGCGAGAAGGGGTTGATAGATTATTTGATAGGGTCGGACGAGGTAGAAAATGGCCGTCCCGATCCTTCTATGATAAACCGCATGATGAAACTTGCCGGTATTACCGACCCGCAGGAAGTTGCCAAGGTTGGTGATACCGAAGTAGATATCCGAGAGGGCCAAAATGCCGGGTGCAAGTATGTAATTGCGGTTACTACCGGTGCTTTTACACGCACCGAACTGGAACCCTATAATCCCACCCATATCCTGGATGATATTGCCGGTGTGCTGGATATCGTACTCAACTAATGGCCATGCCTTTAGCCAATAAACTAAGAACAGCTGTAGCCAATTGGCCGTACTGGCTGGTTTCTGTTATGGCCGCGATATCGGCATTTGGTGCTTACACCTCCATGTATGCTTTTCGTAAGGCTTTCGCAGCCGGCACCTATCCGGGGCAACAATACTTTCATGTAGATTATAAGGTTTGGCTGGTAATAGCGCAGATCATCGGCTATACTTTAAGTAAGTTTTATGGCATTCGCTTTATAGCGGAAGTAAAGGGGGCCAAACGCGGGTTAACTATATTGATGCTGGTTGGGGTCTCCTGGCTGGCTTTACTGGGTTTCGCGCTGGTGCCCGCGCCGTATAACATCGTTTTCCTGTTCGTTAACGGCTTCCCGCTCGGGCTGATATGGGGCCTGGTTTTCGGGTATCTGGAAGGCCGCCGCTCTACCGAATTTATGGCGGCTGTGCTATCTATCAGCTTAATATTTGGTTCGGGCTTTGTTAAAACTATTGGGCAAACCTTAATTCATGTATACCATATCCGTGAATATAATATGCCTTTTTTTACGGGCGCTTTGTTTGCCATACCGCTTGTGCTGTTTGTTTTTATGCTGGAATTGATGCCGCCGCAAACCCCGGAAGACAAACTGCTCCGTGCCGAACGCGCGCCGATGAACGCTCAGGAACGTAAAAACTTTATCATTCGCTTTTTACCGGGTATTATATTAACCCTCATTATTTATGTACTGCTCACCATTATGCGCGATGTACGCGATAATTTTGAGGTAGAGATCTGGAATAGCCTTGGCATAAAAGACCGCGGCATCTACACAAAAATTGATGCGCAGATCTCTGTTATTGTATTAGTAGCCATGAGCCTGCTTATCCTCGTCAGGAAAAATCTGCGGGCATTTAGCATCATCCACTTATTCATTATAGGCGGCTGCGTGCTGGTAGGTGCATCAACGCTACTATTCTCGTTAAAAATTATTGGTCCGGTAAGCTGGATGACTATGGCCGGGCTTGGGCTGTACCTGGGCTATGTGCCTTACAACGCCATTTTTTTCGAAAGAATGATAGCTGCCTTCCATTATAAAAGTAACGTTGGTTTTGTAATGTACGTTGCCGATTCGATGGGGTATCTGGGTAGCGTTAGCGTACTTTTGGTTAAGGAGTTTGCCCGGCCAAACATTAGCTGGGGCGAGTTTTTTAAAGAGGGTGTGGTGATAGTCGCCCTTGTGGGCGGCCTTTGCGGCGTTTTATCTTTAATTTACTTTTTGCAATCGGCACGCAGGCAGCCACCCGTGCCCGAAAGCAGTGTCGATTTAAAATTTTCTGCTATATGAGCATTCCATCAGCTATCGTAATTGGTGCGGGCATTGTTGGCCTGGCCACGGCCAGGGCTTTGGCTATGAGGGGTTATGAGGTAACCGTTTTTGAACGAAATGAACGCGCTGTTGGCGCATCTATACGTAATTTTGGTATGGTTTGGCCCATTGGGCAACCAACAGGCCCACTGTTTGAGCGGGCAATGCTCTCGCGCAGCATCTGGAAGCAAACCTGCGTGGATGCCGGTATCTGGCACGACGAGGTTGGCTCGTTGCACATGGCATACCATGATGATGAACTGGAAGTAATGGAGCAGTACGCCAACATTAACAAAACGCATCGCGACTGTGCTTTACTTACCCCTCAACAGGCAATAGAAAAATCGCCCGGTGTAAATTCCGATGGACTTAAAGGCGCCCTGTGGAGCGGTACCGAGATGATTGTTGAAGCCCGAGCCGCAATAGGTAGCATAGCCCAGTATTTAGCAGATAAATACGATGTGAAATTTTACTGGAATACTGCTATAAGCCATGTGGAGCAAAGCATCATATTGAGCGGTAGCAGCAGTTGGCAAGCCGATGAAATATTTATTTGCAGCGGCGTAGAATTTGAAACGCTTTATCCGCAACTGTTTGCAAGTTTCGATATTACAAAGTGTAAGCTGCAGATGATGCGTTTAGCGGCACAGCCCGGCGACTGGCGAATTGGCCCGGCACTTTGCGGAAGTTTAAGCATGATCCATTATCCTGGCTTCCAGTCTGCACCTGCGCTGCCTGCCTTGCGCAAACGTTATGAAACGCAATACGCCGAAGAATTAAAATGGGGCATACATGTTATGGCCTGCCAAAACCACACCGGCGAACTAACCGTTGGCGATTCGCATGAATATGGCCTGGTGCATGATCCATTCGATAAGGATTTCATCAACCAGATGATCTTAAAATACCTGCAAACCTTTACCCGTTTAAAGGATAGCCACGTGATACAAACCTGGAACGGCACCTACGCAAAAATGACCACCGGGCAAACCGAACTGGTAATGGAACCCGAGCCGGGCGTAACCATTATTAACGGGCTTGGTGGTAATGGAATGACGCTATCCTTCGGGCTATGCGAGCAGATAATTGCAGCTAAGTTTGATTAGTTTTTGTCGTTTGGTCGAAATTCTACAAGCGTTTTTTCAATTCAGCTAAAGGGAAATCTTGTTGTTGATATAAACCTTAACCATCTGTTTTCTCATGTTTTCCGTTTCCTGCGGAAAGCCGTGTTTTCTGCAAAATTCCTCTCCGTTAGTGTAACAATTACAATATTGTTTAATCTAAAAATAGTCACTTACTTTGACACCGAAATCGACGATGACCCCAATCGGCCGCGCCAATTCTATTAAGATGGAAACACCCTGGCAAACAATAAAAAAATAATCTTTTATACATACTAAAATGGCTATTACTCTGAGAAAAGGAGAAAGGATCAACATTGGCCTTTCTAAAATTAGTGTTGGCTTAGGCTGGAACCCTAATGAAGGTACCGGCTTGGCTTTTGACCTCGACGCGTCTGCGATCATGATCGGCACCGGCCGTTTAATTCCGGCTGAAGAATTCTTTGTGTTTTATGGTAACACCACCTCGCCCGATGGTGCGCTGTCCCACTCGGGCGATGACCCCACCGGCGGTAACAGCGACGGTGGCGACGACGAAGTGATCAGCGTAGACCTTAACCAGGTTGATCCGCGAATTACCGAGATCCTGTTCGTGGTAACCATCCATGAGGCAACCCACAGGCGCCAAAACTTTGGGCAGGTGCGGGATGCATACATCCGTATAGTTGACGAAACCACCGGCATGGAGATAGCCAAATATGAACTGGATGAGGATTTCTCGATAGAGACCGGCATTGAATTTGGCCGTTTATACAAAAAAGATGTGGACTGGAAATTTGAAGCATCGGGCGTTGGGTACCGCGAAGACCTTTCGTATTTCCTGAGCAAACATTTTAAAGGGGAGATCATCAAATAACAAGGGGAGGTTAAACATAATGGCAATAAGTTTAATAAAGGGGCAAACCATCGATCTCCGTAAAAATGATGGCGGTACCGAGTATGACCTTTCGCAAGTAACCATTGGGCTTGGTTGGGATGTGAGGAAAAAAGATGTGGGTTTCTTTGCCAAACTCTTCGGCGCGGAAGACGAAGATGAGTACGATCTGGATGCGATAGCTTTTCTGTTGGATGCCAACGGCAAAGTGGTAAATACCGGTAGAAAAACACCCACCTCCAACGGCCGCAGCATTAGCTATTACGGTGGCGATGTGGTCTTCTTTAATTCAATGGAACACCCATCGGGCCATATCTGGCTAACGGGCGATAACCGCACCGGTGCCGGCGAAGGCGACGACGAGCAGATCATTGTAAAACTAAACGACTTAGGGCAGCAATACCAAAAGATAGTATTTGTGGTGGCCATTTATATGGGTAAGGCCCACCGCCAGCACTTTGGAATGGTGGATAATGCCTTCATTCGCGCGGTAGACAAAAAGGGCCGCGAGATTGCAAAGTTTAGTCTATCCGGCGATAGTACCTATAACGGCATGCGCTCCATGATATTTGCCGAGGTTTATCGTAAGGATGATTCCTGGAAGTTTCGCGCTATCGGCGAGCCGCACGGCACGGATAATTTTGTGGATTTGCTTAAAAAACACACCTGATATAATGTTCACCTAAACCTGCCTCGCGATAGCAATAGCCCATCAGAATACAGTGTTTAATAAATTTGATTATGGGTCTACAATAAAATTTTAAGATTTATGGTGACACTATTATAGAGAAAATAATGTTAACCCACATTTTTTTTAAACTGTTGATTATCAGCTATTTGAAAGTGATTTATTGAAATTGTGTTAAGTTATGTTAACCCTCGCGACAGGGGGCGTGTGCAAAGGCAGGGAGGAGGAGGCGCTATAAAGAACGGTAAAACCCCTCTTTGCCACTGCACATTTCAACCCCGGGAGATAATGAAAAGGGATAAATTTCCCCCTATTTCACGTCCGTTACCACCCAGGCATTTAAGGTATTATTCTTCCCTTCAATAACCACCTTGTAAAATGCCGATGGCATCTCTTTCACAGAGATCAGCGCGTGCTCCTGCTCAATGGGTAATTCGGCCATTAGCTTGTAGGCATCAGGCTTGCCTTCCTTAAAGTTATTGGTAGTACTTACCCAAATCTTTACTTTTTCACCTTTGTTTAAAGCTTTCCAGCTTACATCAATATTACCTTGGATAAGATTAACGGTTTCCGCCGCGACTGAAACCGGGCCTGTAAGCGGTGTCCCATCTATCTCCCTGCTGTAGTTAACCGGGATGCTGATGTTCATAAAGCGCGCCATAGAGGGCATAATATCAACAATGCCCGGGTAATAATACTTTTGGTAACTGTTCAAATCCTTAGCATTGGTAACCATCCAGGTAGAGCGTTGCCTCATCGATTGGCCGCCGTGGTCCCTGCCGCTCTGCTCATTGCGCCCATGATCTGTAGTAATGAATATGAGCCATTCCTCGCTGAATTTTTTCTGGCGATATTGTATCGCTTCCCATAATTTGCCAACCTGTTTATCCATCATTTCGATAGCATTATAAAACTGCGGGCTGTCCCCATGCCTGTGCCCCATGTCGTCCGTGTACTCAAGGTATACCCATGAAAGATCGGGTGCTGTTACTTTAATACCAGTGGCGGCTTCGGTTACAACTTTTTCGTCGATGAGGTGCATATAGGCACTTTCCCTGTCGTGCTTAAAATTAATGGTGTCAAGTTCAAATCCATCAGCATGGTAGTCGACTTTGATATTGTTTGTAGCAGTTAAACCATCGCCAACCAATTTGGTGCGGTTGTCTAACCAGCTGGAATAAACGGCTATTTTTTTGTTTGGATACTGATCTTTAAATAACCTGAAAATGGTAGGGTAGCGGTAGTTGGGTGCCTTAATATCGTTATCCCAAACGTTGTGCTTATTAACCCAGGTGCCGGTAAGCAAACTGTTATAACCCACTGCCGAAATAGTTGGCGTTTGCGAATAACCGCCCTTTTCACCCCCTACATGAGCCCTCATATATTTGCCCTGTTTGGCTATCAGGTTGAGGTTTGGTGTATTTGTTTTTTCAACCACATCCGCTGGGATGCCATCCACGATGATAAACAAGGCTTTTTTTACTTTTTGCTGCGCATAGGTAATGGTTGATATACACAAAGACAGTATAACAAGCTTAAATATTCTGGAAGACGAAATCATAGCGGTTTATTTTGGGGCTAAGCTAAAATACAAAAAAGTTGCCTGGGTTAAGCAATTATTATCTTATCAACTAAACGGAAATACAGATCAGATGGAGGTTGTTATAACTTTTATAGATCTTTTGGTACAAACCAGCGAACGGCAGCCTTTTGGAGTTCGCCGCAATCAGGTGTTCCCTCAGATGCCCAGGCGACGATCCCATCAGGGCGTATCAGTATCGCGCTCAAGCCAAATTGCTCTTTCGCCCGTACCGAAACATATTTCATTTGGTCGCCGTATGTATTCGCCAAAATTTTGAGTGATGCATTACTATCGAAGTCGAGCAGTATTCCCTGGCCGTTGTGCATCAACTCCCCAATAATGGCACCGTCTTCCAACTCAAAGTTGGGGACGCTGTGGCCCGTTAAAGAGTGGCTTTCATTAAGATCGTAATGTGTGTTAATACCCCAAACCCGCCCCGCAAAGTAGGTGGCACCATCGCGCGTATCCATTAGGTCGCGAAAAATCGCATTAAGGGCGCGCGCCTGCAGGCTTGTGTTCATGATGGCTACCTGCGCGCGCGACCAATCCAAAACCTGTGCACCAATCGGGTATCGCTCGGCATAATAACTATCCAGCAGGCTTTCTGGCGCTCTGTTTTGGATGGTTGCGGCAAGCTTCCAACCCAGGTTCATGGCGTCACCCAACCCGAGATTAAGCCCTTGGCCTCCCAGGGGAGAGTGAATGTGCGCTGCGTCGCCGGCTAAAAAGACCCGCCCGTTGCGATAGGTGGTGGCCTGCCGTGCACGGTCGGTCCAGGTAGTTGCAATATGCAGGGCGTTGATAGTAACGTCTGTGTTTGAAACGCGCCGCAGTACATCTTGCACATGTTCAAGGGTTAAGGGCTTTTCTGAATGATGGAATGCCCCGCCATCAAAATCCTGAATCACTACGTAACCTGGTTGTGATTGCATGTACATACCTGTTGAGGTCACGATTCGGCCCGAACTAAGTTTCTCCGGGTCGGCAATATCAACCCGGGTGGTGTAGCCGGTAAATTCCGGCTCGGTGCCGGCGAATTCAAAACCACCCGCCTTGCGCGTAATGCTCCTGGCTCCATCGCAGCCTGCCAGCCATTTACCTTTAAAAGATTTATCACCAGATTGAACATGTACCATGCCCCCGGTTTGGTGAAAATTGGTAATAGCAAGCCCCCGCATAATTACCACTCCAAGGGCTTCAGTGCGGCGAGCCAGCACCGTTTCAAGTTCCTGCATTTCAGAGATCAAACTGGTATCGGTAGAGCTTGGCAGGCGATAGGCCCATTGTGAGACGTCAATATCACCCTCGCGAAATGGAATACCCGCGAAGTGCCCCACTTGGCGGCGCGACCCTGATGGTGCGTTTGAATGAGGGTTTTTAACGCGTTTATGTATCTCGAGTTCCTTTAACAAACCACGGCGATAAAGTGCCTCAATAGTAGGCACCGAGAGTCCCCGGATGCCAAAAGGGAGTTGCTTTAAAGGCGAGTGCGGATCCTCTGCCTTTTCCAATACCAATACCGAACATTTGGCCAGGGCCAGTTCACAGGCGAGGAACAGGCCTACGGGCCCGGCACCAGAAACGATCACATCGTATATAGCATGGTCTTGAGCCGATGTGTTATTTTTAAGTGTAGCTTTCATATAAAATGATTTGATACTCAAAACTCGGGAAAGCTCCTGCGTTAGGCTTGTATAAACGCGACAAAATCGTTGTTTATAACCGGCTTTCCTTTTTTTGCTTGCCGCGCGAACGCTGCCGGCGTAGCGCCGCTGTAGCGCTTAAATTCCCTGCTTAGGTGGGCTTGATCTGCATAACCTAATTCGTGTGCTAAGCCGGCCAGGTTGCTGTCCGGGTGATGCCATAGGTGGTTTCTGACCTGCTCAAAGCGTATCAGGCCGGAGACGTCCTTAACTGTATAACCAGAAGATTGCTTGAAACCTCTTTCTAATGTGCGCACCGTTGCGTGGGCCGCCGCAGCTACCTGGCTTACCGGCATGCTGCCGTTTGCTTTCCTCATAGCAGTTCCCGCCTTAAATAGCATACTGCTGGGAGCAATCCGCAATCGCGCATTCAGAAAATACTGTTTTACTTCGGCCAGCGCTTCATCTATTCTGCCGGCGAGTACCCACTTATTTAAAGTGGTTTGCAGTTCGGCGATTGGGTGCTCAAACACGCGGACTCCATCTTTCCCGGGCGGTAACCCAAGTAAATCAAAAACGGTCCATGGGAAGCACCTTATGCCAATGATCTCTAAACGGTTTTTGGTATAAAAGCTAACTGGCTGATTAAGCAGCCCCATCATGAACGGGGAGGGTAATGGCTGTAGGCTTCCATTGTGAGAAATGGAGCAACCTCCCCCGAAATGAAAAATAATTTCGGCGTAGCCATCAGGCTGTACCTCAAAACTTGATTGAGATTCTCCAGACTCTCTCCTGTTGTACCAAAAGCACTTTATGGTATCCCGAAGCTCTCCGGGAGCTTCAAATTCTTGGTGCTGCATGTTGAAAGATAACATATTTGGGCGTATTGAATAAATGCATCCCATTAAAAAGATTTGAGTGCTGCTATGCGAACGCTATCGGATTGGGCATTAATAACCTGTGTGCTATGTTTTGACAGAGTGGTTGGTGGTTTGTAGGAACCATGTTCGCCACGGGCCGATGTCCAATCCTGCAAACTGAAAGTAGCCGTTATTTGCCGGGTTCCCGCTTATAAAGGATTGTTTTCGGAGAATTTTCCGTCGAACAAAAAAGATACGCTGAACTATTTTCAGGGTGCCGCCGTTACCGAAAGACCGGTGAGCTTTTTGTGGCCGTTCTCAGGCGTTTTTACAGCCACTAATATATTAATGCGCATGCCGTCGCTAAAAAGTAAGTATAAAACTTACCAGGATAGCCTGATAGCAGGAGTGGAACAGTATCACGATAGTGTGCGCCAGCCGGCCGGCTACCAGGCTTACCCGGTAAAACTGGAGAAAGCCGACAGGTACTACGACGACAACGGGCTGGTGGGTATCGATTATATGGAGTCGTACTTTAAGACCAAAAACCCGCTCTACCTGCAGCGCGCTAAAGGGGTGTTTAAATTTATCCTGAGCGGCTGGAACAATGATATGGGGGGCGGCGTAACCTGGCTGGAGGGGCATAACGATCAAAAACCGGCCTGCACCAATGGAATGGCAACGCTAACCGCCCTTAAAATTTACCAGGGATGTAAAGAACCCTATTACCTGGAGCAGGGCAAAAAGTTTTATAACTGGATGTACAGCACGCTGCGCGATTCTACTGGAGTGATAGGCAACGACATTAAAATGAATGGTAAGCTCAACCGTACTTTTTGGAGTTACAATACCGGGTCATTGCTGGAAGCTGCGGTAATTCTCTACAAGGAAACAGGCGACAAAAAGTATCTTGAACAGGCAAAGCTACTGGCGAGCGACAGTTTTAAGCATTTCAGCAATGTTCCGCACGACAAGAACCTTAGCTTACATATCGACCTGCCCTGGTTTATTACCGTATTGTTCAGGGGCTATGAGGCGCTGTATCATGTGGACGGTAACTATAAATACATAACGGCCGTTGAGCACGATCTGAACTACGCCTGGCAAAACTCGCGCGATAAACATGGTTACACCACCCATAGCTGGTTACCCAAAGCTGATGAGCTGCAAAAGCCAAAATGGTTGCTGGATGAAGCCTGTATAGCAGAGCTTTATGCCCGTCTCAGTATATTACAAAAAGAAAAGAAATAGTGTTTAGTTGATAATTTGGTGAGCCGCCGGAGATGAGAGCCCGGCGGCTTTTTATTCGTTTGGGCTAACAAGAAAGATGTTTTCCAATGGCCTTCTCAAAAAAAGCTTTGGGCTAACGATGTGTACCGAACACGGGTTTAGATTAAAATGCAAAAGAGGCTGATCATGATTTGATACGGCCTCTTTTGAATCGTTTGATATATAAATTACGGAGAGGGAGGGATTTTAACCCGATTTGTTACTTGTTGTATTGCAGTCTCTTAACCATTAATTTATTTATAGGTCTCGAATAGGTCACTTTGTTGCTTTATAGGAGCCTTATAATAAGAGTAGGGAAAAAAACTGAGCGCTGACTTTGTAATATCATTGGACGGTACTCGAACCGAGTTTGGTATATTCCTTATTTCCAATAAATTATAATCTTCAAGCTGCGGTAATTCCCGAATTACCCACAATTGAGTTGATACAGTTTAATTACTAATGACCTAAGTAAAAATAGTATTGCTTTATGTATTTTGCCGCCGAAACACCGCTGCATTTGCAAACCGATTTTAGGTAATATTCGAAATCTACAATGAATGCATGGTCAAGGCTTTTAATTTCAACGTCCGTTTTCCTGAATTTAGTTTTCAGAAATCCGGATAAGTGTTTAACCGAGGTATTATATCCTTTCAATGTATTAAGCTCAAACCCATTACCGATCAACGACTCCATGCGTTTATTATGCTTGTTAAATATTTGCATTAGGTACCGGCTCTTTTCCGCGTTGCGAGAGAACTGGTTTTTGAAGCTTTCGGCAGTGATTGGTTGGCCGCTGTCAAGCAAAATTTGATGGGAATGCCGCATTTTTGTTGCAAGGTGTCTAAATAAGTGTTAAGCATCTTCGCTTCTTCCTTATTTCCAATACATCGTCCTGCTTCAGGATTCCAGCGGTTTATTTCGCAGTTTCTTCCGCGTGAAAGTTATGACCTTCTGCAATTTACAGTGATTCGGAGGTAGATAACAATAGGACCCTTGGTCCAGGCCATTGGCTTCTTTAAATAAAAAAGTAATGTGAAATTTGTCAGTGGTCTGATTTTGGTGCTGCTTGGAAAAAGGAGAAATACGTTCAGCTTCAAATCGCGTCGTTCAGCTTTTGTCCGCATCAGCTGAATTTTACCTATTACGCGCCCCATAACGCAAAAAACGTCGTTTTCTTGTATGAAAACGACGTTTACCGTAGCCCGTAGGGGAATGAATTCGAACCCCTTTTTGGAAGATTTGAGATTGTTGGCAGCTTCTTGATTGCTTATAAAGTATTGAAATTTAATATTTTATAAAATTGCTCTGAATTATTTCAACTTGATTTTAGTTAACATAATGTTGGTTTGAGTTTGAACACTCGGACTTCTTTTCTTGCAAGAAAAGAAGCAAAAGAACTTAAATGCCTATAACAACATTGGAATCTTCCCTGATTAAATTTGTGGTGGTTGGGCCCAATTTGCAGAAAGACTTTTAAGACTAACTTATTATCCCCAGACTGGACATAATTCGAATCATTTGGTGGAACAATTAAAGTTTTAACCCATTTTTACAAGTTGCGTAATAGGAGTTCGACCCTTATGGAGTAAACCATTATCGGCTACTTTTTTAAGAACTCGATAATATTTGTATTCCTTTGATTTTAAGTAAACAGCTAATGTTGCGATTGACGACTTCCCCTTTATAGTTAATTGCAGTATTACTTGAAGTAAAATAAACCTGTTTTCTAGCACGCGTCACAGCCACATAAAATACGCTTAATTCTTCAAGGTATTTATGTTCATTAGCATCGGTGACGGTCAGATTACAAGTATTGTTATAAGGGCAACCTCCGCATAATCCATAATAATTAGGAAAAGATTGCTCTTCCATATCAGGAAGAATTACATAAGGCCATTCCAGTCCTTTCGAGCCGTGAACAGTGGTAAGGATGACCGTAGCATTGATGAATTCCACATATTGCTTCAAGCCGTTGCCTTCAAGGGTTTCAATCAGCAGGTCTTTTTTTTCCTGGTTCGATAAATAGGAAAAATCTGTAAATACCTTTTCAAACAAAATGGCAAGCAATTGGAATAATGAACTGTACAAAGGGTCGGTAATGTCATACTTCGCTTTAAGCTTAACAGTAATTGCTGCGAGCAGCTTTTTTGTAACTTGGTCTTTTAATTTTATCTGTTCAAAAAACTCATATAGGCATTCACGGTTAAATTCAACATATTTTGGATCCTCGTCACTGAATAATCCATAAAAGTAAGGTACGCCCGCTGCCTGGAAAGTACCCATAATGGTGACGACGTTTGGCCCTCGCTGTTTCACCAGAATCGCAACATGGCTATCAGGGTCTGTGGATATAAGGTATTTGCATTTGTCAACGATTGCAGCCGATTCAGTTGCATGATCAGGATAACTGTTGAAGTCAACAGTTGCGTTCTCTGTGATCTGGGGATCCCGGGGCTGCTCCGCGTTCCTTCTGATGTTCTGATCCAGACTAAGCATCTGTTTATTATCCTTGAACCGGTAATTTTGATCCAGGCTTATTTTGGTCAGGCCAAACTGCGTAGCTGCTTTGGTCAGAAGATTCGGAACGGCTCCGATAAAACCATATATCCGCTGTAGGTCGTCTCCCATCAGTATAACCTGTGTGTTAGCCCCGATCAGATAATACAATAATAGGTAACTTAAAACATTGGTATCCTGAAATTCGTCTACCAGAACCGTAGTGTACAGCCGTCGATAAAATTCACGCACAACCTCGAAATCGGTCAGCAATTTAGCGGCCAGCGTTAGTATGCCATTGTAGGTTAAAAGTCCGCGCGAGAGAAAGTCATTGATCAGCACCTGGTTGTAGGCAGCGAGATTGTTCTGAATGTAGGTTCCGTTAATTTTCTTTACCTCCTCATTAAATTTCTCTAAAATTGATGCCGATGTATAGGACAAGCCGTTTACGTTTGACAACAGGTAGGTTGCTTTACTGTCATCGATTATCTTTAATTCATCGATATTGATCAGGGCAGGATGTAATTTATAACCTGAACGTTTTAATAAACGACGTGCAAACCCGTGGTAGTTAGACACTAATATCTTCTCAGAAATGGTATAGTCGGTTTTAACGCCTTCAAGAATCAACGGAATCTGATGCGTTACGTCCTTTTTGATTTTCATGGCGGCATTTACACTGAAAGTGAGTGCAAGCAACCTTTTCGGATAAGGAATACTGCCAGAGGCCAGCATATAGGCGATCTTGCTGACCATAGTCTTGGTCTTCCCATAACCGGCAGGTGCCTCGATCAACAGCCTTTTTTCCGTTGTGAAAATTGCGTCAAGCTGTTTCGCATCACCCAGATGCAAGCCCCTGATCTTTTCTTTTATCTCATCAAGGGTCATATGGCAGCGAAGGTTACGGCCTGGTTAATTACGGTTTTATAAATTGCGGGAATATCCGCAACGTCGATCTTTTCCCCGATCAATTTTCCTAAAGGGTAGCTTTTGTTTCCCGCGAACCAGCTTAAATAAAAAGCCTTCAGGTTGATAATGTCGGACTTTGGAATGTCAGCAAGTTTCAAATCAGCAGTATAGGGAACCGCGGCAACGCTGTAAGCTTTAAAGGCATATTTATTTAGCTGCCCGGTTTGAACTGTGACATTATCTCCTTCAAACTCTTTTACAATATTTTCCAGAAATCCTTCTTTGCCAGCATCAATTAAACTGACGAGTTCTTCTTCAAAATCTTTTTTCAAGGTTAAATAGAGCGGCTGTGCTACTGCGGGTTGATTATCCCGATCACCGATGCCGGTAGCAGGAATATCGAATTTCTGAGCAAGCTCGATCAGCAGTTTTATAGCGGCGACCTCGCCACCCCTTGATTGAATGACACTTATCCCGAGTTCATCCAGGTCAATGCCCATTTTTCCGGCAAAATCAGGAAAGCTGCTTTCTTCCGAGTCGCCTTCCACAAATATGACACACCGGGAGAAAAATGCTTCCTTGATATAAGGAAAATGCATGTGCAATCTTTTAGCCTCTTTATCCAGTAAGGTAACCTGGGAGCCGGATTTGATTCTCGTACCATTGGCCGGATAAAGACGGATCACCTGGCGATAGTCGTTTAATAAAATATTAGGGGAATGTGTTGCAATAATGATCTGGCCGTTAAACCTGTCTATGTCGAACAGCTGCTTGATTAGCTGCTGGAAATCCGAATTCTGGTTGGCAATAATTTTATTGAGGTACTTGATCAGTGAACGCTGCATGTAAGGATGCAGGTGAATTTCGGGTTCATCCAGGCCAATGATCAGCGATATAGATTTTTTGTGGTCCGTTTCATCCTCAAAAATCCCCTTATCCTTCCGCTGCAATTTAATTGCATGGATCCGCTCCAGTATCGAAAGTGTTATTAACAAAAGGAATTGTACGCCATAACCCGAATTGGCAAGTGGTTCGCCTTTATCATTCTTCAGCACAACAATTCTTGATAACAGGCTCAACAGGTCACCTTCTGAGCTGGCTTTAAACGAAAAATCATTAAAAGCCTTCAGCTTTTCCAGCTTTTGATTGACGTCTGCAAGGAGTGCTTTCATCGGCGCGTCTTTGATGAAGTCCTCACTCTTGAGGCTTTTTTCTTCAATGTGCCCAGCCAGCAGGCTGGAGAGAAATCTGCCGGCCCCTTTCCCTTTGTCAAAATTGATCTCAGATACGGGGTTTCGCAAGGAATCGTAATAGATGTAATTGGTACATCTTACTATCGCAGGCTGGATGTAAGTGCCTGTTTCAAGATGTGAAAAGTTGACATTATCGCTATCATTCTCCTGTAAGCATTTGATATTGATCAAATGATAATCATCTACGTCGAAAAGGTCTTCAAAGTGTCCGATCTCGATATCCGCTAAACTGATTTGAAGGATAATTTCTATGGGATTGTTCAGATCGGTAAAATCGGTATCGCGAAAACCACGATTAGAAAATAATACCTGCAGAAGATTAAGAATGTTCGATTTTCCGAGATTGTTTTCGCCTACTATGAAATTACAAGTATCCGCGAATTGAACTTCCTGCCCATCCAAATTGCGATAGTTCCTGATGGTAAGTTTTTTTACTTGCATTGCTATTAACTGTGATTAGTTTAGATATCGAATAAAATCAGACCGTAGTTCCAACAATTGCCTAAGTTTCTCAAAATAGTGGAATTGACTCTTAAAGATGATACCATTAGCTTTTAGAACCACTTTATTAGAAGTAAATAGATTGCATTTTCCAAAACACTGAGTCTGCTTAACGTTGATCGAATCGTTAGGTAAATCTTCTAAAATTTGGTAAGGCTTTCTGGTTTTTACCCCCTATATATTTATATCATTGTTACGTTTATTTATTTTTACCTGAACGTCTATTGCATTATCATCATGCCTCAATTCATACATTTTTAAGGCTTCTGTATATATGTTAACGTTTTGATGAATAGTTGCAAAGGTTATATCCTCAATATGATTTTTATTACCCCATAAACTTTTTTCTATTTCTGTTGCATCGTATCCCGCTACTGCTCCTTTGCAATCTTCCAATTTTCCGGCGAGTCGCTCAATCCATCTTATCTGGTGTAGGTCATTCAGATTTAATTCATTTTCGGGGTCGTAAGGGGTAAGAAAAATCATTTTGTCCCTGGCCCGACTAATCGCCACATTTAGAATATTCTTTTTATTCAAGAAGCTTCTTAAACTTCGAGTAATATTTCTAGGGGGATTTAACACTACGATGACCAAATTACATTCATCGCCTTGAAATCCATGAACTGTGCCTGAAATCACTTCTACATTTCCTGATCCTATTTTTTCCAACAATTTAGAAATGAGTGTGCTTTGTATTGCATAAGGACTAATAATGCCTATCCGGTAAACCTCTCCCTCAGCTAAGGTGACATTTTGCTGAATATACCTTATCAATTCTACAGAAAATATAGCTGCATAAATTTGATAAGGGCTTCCTTTTATGGTTCTAGAACGGAAAATCCCACCATATTTTTTTACGGGAAAATGTACAATATTTATAGTGCTAAGTGGAAGTGACTTGATAGTAATGGGGGCGGGTGCTAAATCTTTATTCTTCGAAATTGCGGCTTCCGTTCTAGCATGGGTAAGTAATCCGCCGTATCGGTAATGGCTGAATAAAGAACCGATTGGAACAAGGCTCCGGTATTGAATTAAAAGTTTGTGGATTTTGAATGGATGAGGAGTGGTTTTAGGGTTACTGAAACTATCATCTTTCATTAAATCTACGAATGCGTATATATTACCTCCATCTTGTTTCCAGGCCAATTGGTTTGATATTCCGGGGATGTTGACCACCTGATTCCGTGGCAAAGTGACCAGGCGATTAGCTGGCGAACGATAGCAGCGAGAGCTGTAAAAGCGTTTTCAAAGTTAGTTATTAAAAGTGGTT
>NZ_SBIW01000005.1 GCF_004054195.1 Mucilaginibacter gilvus
GAACAAAGACTATGGCCTCTCAACACAAAGCTGTTGTTTTCTCTGATACTTTTACTTCTTTCAATAATATGTCATTGTTTATATGGTTCATTAGTTCATAGGTATCATTGGTTCATTAGTAGCCATAATGCATATAACGAAGAACATAAACAATATAAAATATAGTACGCTATTCATTAGTCACGTTGCAAATACCAATGAACAACTGAACTAATGAACCAGTGAACTGAAGATATTTAGGTGTCTATATCGGCGGTGTCCACCTCTTCCCATTCCGAACAGAGAAGTTAAGCCCGCCAGAGCCGATGGTACTGCAGTAAAATGTGGGAGAGTAGGTCGGTGCCAAATCTTAAAGCCGCAAGGCCTTAACGAGAACCCTTTCATCTAACGATGAAGGGGTTTCTTCGTTTAAAAGAAATCCAGAAAGGCTCTTGTCCGGGAGTTCGGAAATCTTCCACTATTTGTTCACGTTTAACACATGAACGGCGTGAACATGCGTGAACGCCTCTTAATCAATACCTTAGCAAAATCATATACCCCTTTTACTGACACACTCGTGCCACCATGGGTTTTAGCCGTAGCCGTTATATTTGTGTTCGCTTGCTACCATAAGCAGCCTCACTTCTGCCTATCTGGCGCAGGCTTTTGCCTTGTTGGTGCAGGTCGCGGGCCTGTTGGGTGAGCAGGGTGCGGTGCGTTTGAGCAGGCGGGTATCCTCGTGGTCTTATCGTAGGAATTGGTAGCGCAGGTCGTTGATGTCCTTTTCTATGCGGCATACGCAAATGTTTTCTTCGCCATAAGTTTGCTGCGCATTGTGTTGCTTTATCTGTTTAAAATAGCGTTCGTGCGGGCTGCTTTGGCTTTCGCCTATGGCAAAGGCGCTATCGCAAAAGTTGATGAGCATTTTGCTGCCCTGCAGATCGTTCACGGTGAGCGTCCGGGGTTGCGCTTGGGGGTATGCGCCAGGGCCATTCAAGCGATACCCGCGAAAGCAAAGGCCACCGCAATTGGGCGGTTGATAAGTATGCCAATGAAAAAAGTATGCCGGACCAGATATTACCCTGAAAGATAACCTGGCCGAAACCGTGGGCAAAAAAGCAAGCTTATCATTTGCGCCGGTATTAATTGAACCTGCTTGAGGCCGGATAATCGTTGGGTAATAGTGAGCAAACCGGTCAGATCAACTGATCACCGACCCCTTGTCAATAGCCTTATTAGGTTATTCCGGTGGGCACCTGACCGAATGGGAAATGCCAGACGCTGTTCAGCAACTGGAGATCTTTTCTGTTTACTAACGTTCGGGAGGATCCCGATTTTTGACGGTGAAATTGAGCTTTTCGTAAACCGGTATTATGTGGGTCAAAAAGGAGGTAAAGGGTACGACGATCGAGTTCCCAAGACCAGCGACATCCAGGCCATCTGAACCGCAGAAGGTAAGGTTATCAAAAATGATGCGGGTGTTACTCAAACCAAAACTGTAGAATTTGGAAACTCAGCGTGGCCAGGCATTCCTGTTCAATGACAGCCAATAAGGATCTACGGGCATTGGAAGAGCTTTAGGCCAAACAAGAGGAAGGGCAAACGTTATCGCCAAATGAGCGCGCGGCAAAACTGATCGATGACAGCAAGGTGGTGAATTGAAGATCGGTCATATTTTCAGTCAGCAGGCTGCCTATATTAACACCTTTGCGAAGATATTAAAGGATGAGCGCTTTGAAATTGCCAAAGCGACAAGGGATGCGCAAAAGATCGCTAACCTGTGCATTCCGTCTTGATTGTTCACACCTGCGCTTAGTAAAGCTCAAACGGAATCACCATCGACGGTGATTTTCAGATAAATAAATCTGTTGTCTTGTTGTTTGTTTTGGCTGCTTTAAAAAGGACAATAACCCAAACGTTTTTTCTAAAAAAAAAACATAAATAAAAGGTAAACAAAATTACGTGTCAGCTATTTGTTTCACGAGATGCGCTTGTAGCGAATGTGGTGTGGTTCAAATCGTTATGAGCCATTCATGGCGTCTTTTTGATTTATAGCTCAATTTTGAAAAGACGCTACGAATGACGCAACAGAGTTTTGCGATTATTTGCGAGTTTTGGCAGGTATGTAAAAGAAAAAGCCCCTTAATTTCGCAATTAAGGGGCTTTTGACACTTTTGTCAATGTAATCAGCGGAGAGCTAGGGTTTTGAACCTATTGCGATTCCGCTTTACTGAGGCCGTTTTTGGTACTTTTTGAACTTGAACGCTACGAATAGCGCATTTTTTCAATTTTACCTTTGGCGGAGAGTTAGGTTTGTGAACCTCCACTCTTATATGCTGGTAATCAGTAATTTACATTTTCAAAAGTCCTTTACGCTACGAATAACGCAATAGCAAATAGACTCTAATTGTTAAGTCAAATATATAAATAATATTAAAAAAAATAAAGTCTATTTTCTTATCAGCGGGTCGGTTCTAGCCTAGTCTGGGACATATTTGGCGTGTGAAATCTTTATGTGGACAGCTTTTACTTGATGTATTTTTAATGGTCCCTGCACGCACACTCGTGGTGTTCATTAAGGTAGGCGACGGTCGATGTGGCCATCGTTTCCAAGACGTTGATATTGATATCTGAAAGCTTCTTTACGTAAACGCATGCTTTGCCAATTTTGAATTTGCCCAGACTGTTCAAGATCTTTTCCTGCTCCGGTATTGGAGAATAGACATATAGCGAAAACTCTGCCTTTCGCGGCGAAAATCCCATTAATGGCATATCGCCTTCATGCCCGCTGGCATACTTATAGTGGTAACTTCCAAACCCGATAATACTTGTGCCCCACAATTTGGGGTCGAATCCCGACCATGCACTCATCAATTCTATCAGTCGGTAACTATCGGCTTTCTTTTGGTCGTTTTCGACATATGATTCAATAAAATCGGGTACGCTTACATTTGTTTCGGTTGTTTTTGTCTTTGCCATACTTTGCCTATTAATCTTTTGGCTCCCACAGTTGAATTTTGTTTCCTTCAGGGTCTAAAATATTAACAAATTTACCATATTCAAATATTTCTATCTTATCAACGATGGTCACATTTTCCTTCCTAAGCTCTGCAACCAGTTGCTCCAGATCATCAACCCGGTAATTGATCATAAAATCCTTAGTCGAGGGCGCGAAATATTTTGTGTCGTTTGGAAAAGGGTTCCATTGGGTAAGCCCCTTTTTGTTACCGTCGCCTGCCTCACGCCACTCAAAACTGGTTCCATACGGTGTGGTGTCAAAACCGAGATGTAATTTATACCATTCGTTGATCGCTTTAGGGTCCTTGCACTTAAAAAATATACCCCCTATACCTGTTACTTTTTTCATTTTTTGTTTATTGTTGCTAATGATTGTGTTTACTGTAAAACCTGACAAAAAAGAAGCGGCTACAACTATGGTGAGCAATACTATTTTTTTCATTTTACTTATTTTTTTTATTTGAAATTATTTACCGCGTTAACGGGAATCCCGATGTCCAGATCGAAATGGCTCCAGTTGCATACATTTTCTTTGTCCAAAAACACCTCCAGTCCGGGTTGCGCTTCGCATTCATAATCACTATTGATCAGCCAGTTATCAAACAAATAATTGATACCCGTTGCAACCAAATTAATGTCGCCTGATACTCTGGTAAAGGCATATTTGCATGCAGGCAGTGTAGTTATTTGTACCGGGCTGTCCGCACTCACCTTAAAATCTTTTGGCAACGTTATGCATGATTCATATGTGTACTTCTCTTTTGGAGTTACTTCCGGGTCGTCCTTGGACATGCCAAAAATAGTTTCCGACGGATACAGGCCTACATCCTTTGACCAATGGATCAGTTTTGCAAATGCAGCGATCACTACGCGCTCCTTAAAAGCATCAGTCACCCTGATATATGCGATCCTCCGTTCCGGCAGTTGCTTAATCTGAACAGGAAAACGTTTTTCCAATTCATCCTGCGTCAAGTCACAATGATATTCAATTATTGGTTGTAAATCTTTGCGAATCTTGCTGTTTTTTATTTTTTCGCCTTTTCGATACTGACCCGGTGAAACGCCGAAATAGTGTTTAAATAAACGCGATAATGTTGCCGTAGAGGAAAAGCCACATTCAGTTGCAATTTCAGCAATAGTTTTTTTGGAAAATCTAAGAAGACGGGCAGCTTTTTCATTGCGCATCCTATTGGTAAAATTATGAACGGTTTCACCCATCATAGCAACAAAGATCCGGTGAAAGTGAAAAGGCGAAAAAAATGCAACAGAAGCTAATTCCTCGAGGGAAACAGACCTGTCCAGATTATCGTTAAGGTGATCGATCACCTGATTTATTCTTCTTTTATAAATGTCAGTTGATTTGTTCATAGGTTATCATTCCGCAATATACTTATCAGTAAGGTAGAGCAAGCCCAAATTATAAGTTTAAAAGCAATTAATGGTTGCTTCTATTTTACACCAATAGAAAATTATATAGAATGTCCCCAGGCTGGGCATAATTCGAACCATTTGGTAGAGCAATTGAAGGTGTTGAACGACTTAAGAGTTGCTTAAAGGAGTTCGATTCCCCTACGGGCTACCAAAGGGGAAAGATGCAAGTTAGTGTATCTTTCCCCTTTCTTTTTACCCTTTAACTGCCTGTTAATCTGCAATATAAGTTCAAGCGCAGTGTTCAAATAGGGGGTTCGATGTCCTGTTCCGTCATAGCATAGGTTTTTAGGGTATATCGAACCGATCAATTTTCGCTTTTCTATGATGCTGGCCGATCTATAATGTATTTGTATGTCCGAATACTTCTGTATTACGATATCTAATAAACCTTCAACCGTTTTTAAGCTCTCTCCCTTACTCGGCAGATCTGAAAGCTTGGCCTCCAAAACCCTTAAAGTAGCCGTACTTTCTGTTTTTATTGCCTTGAAGTCTTCGGCATCTATTTCTTCCATCATAAACCGTCTACGAGCATTGGAAAGGATTTTCTCCTGCTTATCAATCTGGTCTGCTAATAGCAAACGTTCGTTCGACCCGCCCTCGCGTTCCGATTTAAAAACATCGATAACAATAGCTTTGAAATGGTCTGCAATGCCTGGTGTAAGTTGGAAGTTCAATAATTCGTTTTCAAAATATTCATTTACCGTTGCCGCTTTAAAACGGCATTTACAGTTTCCTGCGCAATGGTAATAATGAAAATAGTTACCGTGTCTGCCTCTTGACGCACTTCCGGTAAGCATCCTATGGCAGTCAGGGCACTCTAAAAAGCCTCTTAGCGGCAACATTTGTTGCAGTATTTTTCTTATTGCCGTTTAGGACGTCTTGTACTTCGTAAAATAGTGCTTCGCTTATAATCGGTTCGTGCTGCGCTTTTACAAATTGCATTTCTTCATCTTCATATGGTGGCACCACAATAATTCCGCAATAAATAGGGTCTCTGATGATTTTCCAGAAATTGTTCCTTTCACATTCAAAACCTTTGGTTTTGGCCATTTTGCGTATCTGTTCAGCGTTATGTGTACCAGTAGCTAATTCCTTAAACACCCATTGCATAATACTCGCTTCCGGCTGCTTTGGTGCAATATATTTCCTACCATCAGGATGAGAAAGGTTAATATATCCTTTGGGTGCGGTGGAGACACATCGCCCTGCTTTCCTTGCCCTGCGCATACCAGTCAAAGTGTTGAGCGCGCGCCTTGTATTCTCTGATTCAGGAACGGCAAGGTAAACAGCAAGCATGACTGTGCTCTCAGGTATCTTAAAATCAATGGGCTGATCAATGGCCATTGCCTGAACATTAATATCACGCAATATCCCTATCATTTGATAGGCAAATTCAATGTTCCTGCTGAACCGGTCCCATTTGAGAAACAGGATATTTTCCTGGTCTTTTTTCTTCCTTGCCTTAACTATGTTTAACATTTTTGTCCATTCCGGGCGATTGAAGTTCTTTGCAGAATAGTCTTCTCTGAATATCCCCTTAACCTCAATGTTATTTTGCTCACAGTAACGCAATAGGCGATCTTCCTGTTCAGGTAATGAGTAACCCTTTCTTTTTTGTTCATCGGTGCTTACACGCACGTATAGGTAGGCAGAATTCATAATGAGTAAGTTAAAAGCCAGCTAATATTTTACTTATCCGGCTTGTTATTAACGTATTGATTTACAGTTAATTTAGCTAAAAAATACAAGAAATCCAAAATTTTCTCTGCTTCATTTTCAGATATTTCAATGCCATCCTTTCGTA
The DNA here is from genome assembly GCF_004054195.1 of Mucilaginibacter gilvus. GTDB lineage: Bacteria > Bacteroidota > Bacteroidia > Sphingobacteriales > Sphingobacteriaceae > Mucilaginibacter > Mucilaginibacter gilvus. The sequence continues at coordinate 6,233 of NZ_SBIW01000005.1, forward strand.
GGGCTTTGATGGTATCGGTAGTTGTAACAGTTTTATTTTTCAGCCGGGCCTTACTCATTCTGTAGCGTTAAGCAACAAAATTGAGCATAGCCCGTCTTTAATCTTGACAAGCTTTTCGGTAGTACCGAACAATAAAGGTCAGTTACGGCTTTTTAACACAGGTAGGCATTGCTCCGCTTAAACAACCGGGAGTGCTAAGCCGCTAAATTGTCAAGGGTGGCGCAACAACTCCAAAAAGCAATCGCCATTTACATGTCCTTTACGATTTAGAGGCAGGGCTAACTTTGTGGCGGCGGTGTAATGCAACGATAGGGATTCATCGCAGCATTCTTTATTAGTTTAGCTTATAATTTACAAGCTGGGGTTTTAGGCGTTGTCACTTTTCTTTTCAGCCAGCTTTCGGGTTTTGCAGGTGTAACGAGGTAGGAGTTACTCCTGCTTTCGAAGCGAGGCTGGCGGGCGAATGGATGTAGCGTGCATACGCGTGATGTAATGAGCCGCTTGCCGCAGCTGCACTACTCCAAAGAACAATTACAAGCTAGCCATAAGCAAATTTTGCTCATAGACCCTTTCAGCCACATTCAATAACTGTTTGACTGTACCCAATAACGCTCTAACATTGTTGCGCTCGGCTTCGTACCCGTCCTTATACCTGACATTTACATAAGCGTGTTTCAGTTCGTTAAACAGCATCAAATTCCCCTGTTCATCTGTCTTGAATACCATAACAAGATCAGCCGTAAACATTTCGGTAATCGTAAGCAACCTCGATAGGTTATGGTTGTTAATATCATAATTCAGTACTGCTCTCACTAAAGCGACCAAAACACACTCCGAACATTGATGCAGGCAAAAGAGCGCGGCATTATCTGCACCTTGCTGCAAATGATATTTTGCCCCGTTGTAAAAGTCTAATCCCAACCGGTGCCAGTGTTCCCATTGCGATGATGTTGCTGTATGTTGGACGGCAGATAATGGCATAGCAGCAGGTAATAATAGTCCCCCTGATAAATAAACAGCGGGGCAGCCTAAAGCGGTGTTAAAAAACAGATTGCTCCGCTTTAACCCCGTAAACAAGGCGGATGCGTGGTGTACTAAGGCTACTACTTTTGCTGTTTCCCTGCAACTGTCTTCTATCATACCTGCAAGGCTTTGTGCTAACCGCTGTTCCTCATTAGCGGTAAGTACAAGTGCGTATATTTTATCATTAGGTGCAGTACCCAAATAGATCACTGCCTGAACAGAATTGACCTTATGAATGATAATGGAAATAAGCTTGCTGATCAGTACCCCCTGTTTATCCGGCATATTACTGTTTAGGTTATATAGTTTGACAGCATAAACCTCCCGTTCGGCTTGGGAGAGATTAGCGGATAACGAAAACGGCACCCTGCCTATAGGTGTATCAAACTTCAATGATGGCTTTGGCGATAACCGCTGAAAAATAAACCATGCAGCCCCGAATAGCTTTTCCAGGTTCTCGTTGACCGTCAGCAGGTCTAAAGGCTCTATAAATTCACGGGCGGGTTTACTTGACAGGCCATGCTCCAGCCAGTCGTAAAGCATCGCACGGTATTGCGGTAAGTTGTACTGACTAAAAAAATCATCCAATAGTAAATAAGGGTTAAGCTGTTGTTCTTTGCTCAGCGATACCGGGTAATAACTCCATTCCCTTTGTTCATACGAAAGTTCATTTGCTGTTACCGATACATTCGGTTTGTCGGACATATCTTTGATCAGATGTGCCGCTTCAATAATACAAATCGTAAGTTTATGAAAGTACAACAACCCTGATGGACTACCTTTCTCATCCCGGTAAAAGTCCGGCTTCAATATGGTGAAACACCAGTTCTGCAAGGTTTCCAAATGGCCCGGTAAACTATCGTGATCAAAAAAGGTCGTGATAAAGCTTAACGGGTTGTTAACCTGTTCGGGCCGCAGGTTAAGGGGATAAAAATCCCATTGGTTAAATTCTTCAGCCATACTAAAACTATTATACCTGTCTGTATTGGCAGGTATATCAAAGTTCAGCTGAAGCTAATTTCTATCCTATTCCATGGGTAGCTAACGTAGAAGCATCAAGGGATAAGTTATCCGTCTGTACCCTTGTTAATGGCATTAACCATCATCTTTGTTTTTTTATTATCTTTGTTCAACAGGCTATAAGAACAATGAGCGCAACAGCAGAAAGACCCAATATCCATCAAGGACGTAATGTAAAACGCTTCCGTGAAATGCTCGGACTTAAACAGGAAGCCCTTGCGCTTGAACTTGGTTCGGAATGGAATCAGAAGCGTGTATCATTATTAGAAGCTAAAGAAACTATAGAACCTGAAATATTATCAGAGGTGGCTAAAGCTTTGAAAGTACCTGAGGAAGCGATCAAGAATTTTGATGAGGAACAGGCTATTCATAATATTCAAAATAATTATGACAATTCTGTCATTCATGGTGGACCTACTGTAAACTACAATTGCACTTTTAATCCCATTGATAAGCTGGTTGAATTATTCGAAGAAAATAAAAAGCTGTATGAGCGTTTACTTGCCAGCGAACGTGAAAAGATCGAATTGCTGAAAAAGGGCAATAGTTAGTTTGCCTGCGATTTATCTCGACCTGCCCCGGAATCTTTGCCTGTTGATTCCTAATGCCATAATGATACGGTTTCTGATGTAGTTAGCATCAATACCTCCATATCCTCCGGCAAGATGAGCATATAAGCCTTCCTCAAAATCATCCCTGTCAAGAATTGGCTCAAATTCACCGCGCAGATAGCTGGCCAAATGCTCGGGAGCAGTTTCCATTTGCTCTTCGAAATCATCCGCATTTTCAAAAACATATACCAGGTCTTCAAAATCTGTACTTGTCCTATAGTCCGTTCCCCTTCCTTTGAAAGCCTCCCATTTAGTTGCCACAAAATAGGGCAGCGAAAATATTTTAATATCGGTTTGGTTATCTAAACGATAATTAATGGCAGTTTGGAAACCTTCGGGGTACCATTTATTACTGAAGCCCATGGCTTCCGGATGGGTTGGCATTACATCTACGGTTATTCCCTGAATCTTATACCGGCAAATCACTCCTGACGTCATATCGTTTTTAAAGCCAATATCCAGCAGGCGTTTATCCAACTCGGTATATCCTTTATAACTGGCCAGTTCCACAAGTATATCTACATCATCCGTTGGCCTTACTGCATTAACCGCAGCAGCATTAGTCGCATATAATGATACCGTAGCGCCACCGACAAACACGTATTCATGCTCAAGTTCTTTAAGGGCCTCATTAACTGCTTTTATCCTGATTAAATTTTCATGCATAAACCGATTCGAAAGTTATTTTCAATAGTTCCAACGCCTTTTTTTGCTCCCTTGCCTTTCCTACCCGGATCGCATCGGTCAAGGCAAGCATATCATACAGCCGCTCATCATGCTTAACTGCCAGCACTTGGTTAGGGTATAAAGGAGTAATGGCCTGTCCTTTTACTTTTCCGCCAGCATCCGGCCACACATATTGTTCATCCGCCACAAAGAAATTTTTTAAAATAGGCGCACTGTGTGCGGTTGGTAACCCGCGAAGGATCGGCCCAGGTTCAGCAGGGAATACGAATTTCAAACCATGTTCGATAAAACCATATAACGCGGTCTTGAAAACGACCCGCTTATCGGGGCTGATTAATTTAGCGATCATCGAACGGTTCAGAGATTCGCTGATCTCCGAATTGCTGATATGCAAGCTTGCAGCAAGGTCTTTGCTTAACCAGTTTTTATCTGAACAAATGATCTTTAACAATACGACTACATCATGTGGCCGCATCCCGTTATGTGCTTTCATATACAAATTTAACCCTTATTTCTCAATTCGCAAAACGCGAATTTACTTTAGTGGGCTACCTTCTGTTTGTACGTGCTTGCTTTTGCCTTCTTCGGTTTCTACCTAAAACAGCCTCGTCATCAATATCGTCACTTATTTGAATGCCGCCTGTAGTATGGATATTCCGGCGCCATTGATCACCCTGTTCTTAAATTACGATCAGTTGATTCCGGAACACTTTGACCAGATTAATCTTTTGACAGTCAATTTGGATTTCTGTTACTATTTACACAACCTGATGGTTTGCGTCCTACGGAATAGCCTGGTCAGGGCTCCCGGAATATCCACTTTAAGCGTTATGTCCAATGATAAATTTTCCGATTCAACATAAACTACACATTATTATAAATTACCCGACTGATTTACCTTTTCCATAAATAAAACACCTGAATCCGTATAATGGATTCAGGTGAACTCTGTGAATTGCCTGCTTTCTAAAGTCTTTTTAATAAGTGCATTTAACTCGAACTATTTATTCAATTTTTTATCACTTATGACAGTTAAACCGGCATCAATAAACTGTCCACCGGTTTTGTTTGCGCAATGGATCGCTATTACATTTTGCCGGTTTTTTATTATGCTATCTTTAATAACCTTCGACAATGCTAAGTTTTCATAATCCGATGTCCATCCTGGTAAAGACGCTGCCAGCATACCATTGATGTACACTTCACAATCTTCGTCATGGTGCACACGCAACATAAGCTGATTTAGGTCAGCACCTGAAATTTTTTCTAAATTAAAGATTTGGCGCATCCAGATATCATGTGTGTTCCATACCGTCCCAATACGTGCGCCAGGTGTTTCTCTCGTTCCGAAGCCACCAATTGCAGTTTGCCATGATGATGTGTTGAAGTCTTTGTCCATCCATTTTTCACCCGGAGCATTGGTGGCATACTGCCATTTAACCGGTGCATTTTCGGCGGTTGGTAACACATTGTTAACCTGCTCGTATATATCTTGGCTTATAGCTTTCTGATTGGACCGGCGTATTTTCTCGGGATCAACCTTTAGCACACGATCATAGGTCATAATGCCGTTCAACTCTATTTCAACATCGGTAATTTCGGTGTATACGGCGGCGCTTAAACCTTTATTGGTTTTAAATTTGGCCAACATAGTTGAAAAATTGTCATACAGTTTCAAATAGTCCTTTTCGTTATTTAAGGTCACATACTGCATCAGGTCGTTGCTGTTCCAGATATGCTGATCCAACTGATAGCCTATGCCACCGAACTCGCCACAGGCGGTAGCCTGGGTCGTGCTTTCGGGGCAGGCCGGCGGAGGATAGGCGTGAACATCGCTGATATCGCCCGCGCCTTCATTTTTCCAGCCGCTTGCCTCGTTTACTATCCGTGACGGATCAAGCCCCTTTATGAGGGCAACATATTTTTTGGTATCGTGCTGTGCCTGACCTTCATTAAATAGAACCCAGGTAACGATACTTGGTGTGTTGTAATGCGTTTCTATCATGCGTATCAACTCGTTGGTAAAGGCTTCCTTATCGGGTGGCGGCGTACCATAGGTGTAGGAGTTTGGTGAAGGCATATCCTGCCAAACCATAAGGCCCATCTTATCGCACCAGTAATACCATCGTTGCGGCTCAACCTTTATATGTTTACGTACCATGTTAAAGCCCAGCTTTTTTATCATTTCAAGATCAGACCGCAGGGCGGCATCGGTTGGGGCCGTGTAAAGACCGTCCGGCCAAAAACCCTGATCTAAAGGCCCGAGTTGAAATAAAAACTTATTGTTCAGATAAAGCCGGTGGTACTGGCCATCAAACCCTACCGAGGTTTTACGCATGCCAAAATAAGTCTTTACTTGGTCAACCACTTTCTTGTCACCATCCTGAAGAGTTATAGTCATATCGTAAAGAAAAGGATGATCGGGGGACCATAGCTTGGGTTTGCTGATCCTAATATCCGTAGGTGTCATAGCATCGCCCTTAATAGTTGCCACCACTTTGTCGCCGTCTTTAACCTGCGCAGTATAAGTGAGGTGGCTGACATTTGATACATTTAAAGACAGGTTTAGTAAGGACTTGTCAATATCTGGCGTCATTTTAAAGTCTATGATATGGCTTTGTTCCACCGGTTCCAGCCAAACTGTTTGCCAGATCCCCGTAACAGAAGTATACATAATGCCTTGCGGGTTTAGTGTTTGTTTGCCCCGCGGGAACCCTTCCGCGTCTGTAGGATCCCATACTTTAACCGTAACGGTTTGCTCACCGGAAGATATTAGGTCAGTGATATCAAATGTAAAAGGATCATAGCCACCCTGGTGTTTGCCTGCGCTCTTATTATTGATAAACACTTCGCACTCATAATCGACAGCACCGAAGTGCAACAGAACACGTTTATTATGCCAATCGGCAGGAATGGTGAACTTACGGCGGTACCAAATACGATCATGATGCTCCATAACCCCTGAAAGTGCTGATTCTACCGCGAAAGGGACAAGGATGGTTTTATTAAAATCGCGTTTCGGGTATGGTTCGTTTTGCCAGGTACCCGGTTTATATTGCCATAGGCCGTTTAGGTTTATCCACTGGCTGCGCACCATTTGCGGTCGTGGGTATTCGGGCAAAACGTTGGCCGTATCTACGTCTGCGGCGTATTTAGTCATTAAAGGCGCCTTTTTGCGTTCCCAGTGCTGGGCGTTTGCAGGTTGAATAAAAGAAGCAAGTAATAGTAGGGCAATTAAGTTTTTAAGCATAATGGTAACTTGTATGGTACGTAGATAATATTATATTATAACCAAATCATATGAATTCATTTTCAACGAATTCCAACAACACGCTTAGCATTGATCAGTTCCCTTCAACGTTTTTCTATAGGGTCGAACGAATCTGAATGTCGCGGTACTTTTAAATGCTTTTGTTCAGGCGACTTTTTTATCTTCTCGGCGTGCTGATCTGTGTAAAAAGGAAAGAGCGGATCAATGAGCGGTCCGCTATTTTCCCTGAGTTATACCAATAAACATGATTCTTTGAAAATAAATCCATAGTTTCTTTAACAGACGAGTCGTCAGCAGCATTCCATGCAGAACAGATAACCGGGCGGCCATAACGATTAATCACGTTTAGCAACCAGCCGGTTTCGGGCATTTTTTTATCCGTACCGAACGATAATATATCTGACAGGCTCCAGATATAGTTACATAGTTCCGCATCACTGCTGCCTTCATATTCAAGTCGATCCCATCCGCCCCTACGGCCGTGAACCAATGAAGCCTTATAATCAAAATCCTTATTAAAATCATTTGTTTTTATTACCGGGGTGGCAGTTAATGGCTGATCAACAAATTCAAAACGAGCCACCCTAAATATTACCGCTAATATTGATTTTAGTTTGTCCTTTGGCACACTTTGTTTACCGGGTGCTGTGTATAACTCCCAGGCTATTACTCTAGTATCAAACCCATATTTTTTTACTATAAGACTTACATAATCTGAAAGATCGACCTCGTTATTACCTGCATCTTCGTCATTAAGCAATGCGGGGATTACTCGCATATTGTGCTTTTCGGCAAGTGCCAGCAGTGTGTCCGTTTTGTTATAAAGTGCAGAAGAGTTCTTTTTCCATTCGCTATAATTTAGTTTTATACGTAACCCGTTATAGCCCATTGTTTCGGCCTCTGCTATTTTTTTTGCCCAGATTGATACTGCTTGCTCGCCCATATCCTCTGGTACATAATATAAGCCTTTAATTGGTCCGTCTAACACCCATTTCCAGGAGCGCCAGGTGCTCCAACGTTCGGTAACCTCTGCACCTGGATCCGTAATCTCACCTGGCGAAGCAAAATGAAATTTACATACCCAGTCTAGCTCTGCCCAGTCATAAGGCGAACCATCCGGATGTAGCAAATCATGGAACCAAGGCTCATAAGGCTCAAAAGAACTAAGTCCCCAAGCAACGTCCCAGTTTGAATCGGCGGTGTAAAGGCCCCTGGAATAGAAATGAACATGATACTTAGAAAAAACCGGCAACGTACGGCCAAACGTTCCGCCGCGGGTCCGTGCTATCGCTTCGGTACATACTATAGGGCGGTTGCTGAGCTTTTTCAACCTCATTATCATGTCTTCAATTGCTTTCATGCGCTCTATGCTCACGTCTTATAAATGGAAATTATGCACATCGTTCATAAGCGCGAGTTCGTCATGCCATGCTTGTGCCTTAGCATCATGAAAATCTGGCTCGTATAACCATATTGACGACAACGTAATAGGCTGTATAGGGGCTTCCTCTCTCGCCCAGATAAATGCATCTTTTAACCAAGTATAATCATTTCGGTTCTTTTCTTTCACGGCCAGTTCGGGCTCGTTCCATATATCCCAAAGAATAATGCGCGAATCATTTTTAAATTCTTGAATGATAGCCCGTACATAAGCCTCTGCATCCGCTTTTGCCCTTATTAGGTCTGGCTGTTTTAGCCAATACTTAATCTCAAGCACCGGCGAAACCGTTAACCCCTTAGCCGCCGCCTCGTCTAAAATTTGATGCAATATCTTAATATGCGTTTCAGGTCGGCCCGGTAACCAAGTACGTACACTGTTAAATCCAAGGTCGGCAGCCTTTCGGAATATAACATGACGCCCCACACCCGGGTATGGGGCATTTGGGGCATTAAAGCCTTTAATAACATCGTGTTTCTTTTCCCAATCCCAAGCTTGTTTTTCCGTCCACTGTCCCCGACCCTTAGGCTTTTTTCCTGATTGTGCATAAGTAGAAGTTTGGAGAACAAATACAATGAAGATGACGCAAATCAAACTTTTGCTATAATTTACCGCGTAAAATCTTTGTTTCATATTTGGTTACGTTAGTTCAGGGCAGTATTAAATGGTCTGTTTACGATTTTGTTGTCGTTAAAATTATATACTAAATCAATTTAGCAAAAAGTTCGCATCAGTATTACAATGTTATCGGTAATGATAGGTCATTACGGTGGACATACGTTTTATTTATCGCTTACAAATACGCTCATTAAGATACTTTTTTACCCTCATGCTATAGGGATAATTTGTAATAAACGGTTATTTCTTCACGCTGGGCCAACCATTAACCCAGGCTAACTTTTCTATCCCTAAGTGTTCATAACTGTTGGTATAGGCATGGAATGCCATATATTCAATTCCCTCATATGTTCCGACAGAGTTATGGCCTAATGCATATATTTTTTTTTCAGGTCCGGTATCGCCGCCCAGCACCAATGTACCACCACCCTTTGCCATATTAACGCCTGCTTGATCCATATAGGGTCCGGTAATTTTTTCTGACCTGCCAACGCGTATATTATAAGTACTGTTAACACCTGAACAGCAACTGTCCCATGAAACGAACAGGTAATAATAATTATCTTTTTTAAAGATGAAGGGTGCCTCAATTTTAGAATTGCCAGCTTCAGCATCGGTATACTTATAATCGCGAGGTCGACTCGCTATAGTATACCATTCCTGTGGTTCGGCAAGAGTTTTAAAGTCAGACTTTAACTTGACTAATTTCAGCCCATTCCAATGCGAGCCAAAGCTTAACCAACCTGTACCATCTTCGTCAACTGCCAAGTTGGGATCAATAGTGTTCCAATCGTCGCGCCCAGTCACGGATTGAATCACCAGGCCACCATCAATCCATTTATAATCTTTTGATTTTGGGTCGAGCGTTTTATTGGTAGCCATGCCAATCACTGATGTGTTTTTTCCAAATATAGATGTGGCATAATATAAATACCATAAACCGTTATGAAAGCTAATATCAGGCGCCCAAAAGCCTAGTCCTTTAAAGCTGGGTAGTTTTTGAGCAACCCATGCGGGAGCAACACTAAATACTGAAGGTTCTTTCTTCCAGGATCTCATATCTTTTGATGAGAAAACAGAGATCCCGTCGCCAGTATAATAAATGTAGTAGGTATCCCCTTCCTTAGCCAAGCAAGGGTCACGCACACCAGGCTCGGTTGTAACATCACCTACTCGGAAACGGCCGCGGTTTCGTGCCCCTCCAGCAGGTAGCTGCGCCATAGTTTTAAGGGTGCAGGCAAGCAAAAACATAATGATCAGCTTAATCTTCATAGTCATTAATTTTTTTGGCTATTGTGCCAGTAATTTATTGGTGAGTTGGTTAAATAACTAAATATTTGTGTTTCAAAGATATTTAAATATCGATTTAGCAAATTTATAAAAGTTATAGCACTGAACAAAAATCATGATAAATTGCTTGAAAGCAAAAAGGCGACAACTAATTAGACCTTGGGAACGCTTGAAGCATTAACATCCCGATATATACACTACACCCACAAAGAAGCCCGGCCCTAAAAATTCATTCACTCATTTAAACTCACTCATTAATTTACCCCCACAACCGGGAACGCCGACACCCGCAACCTCGCTCCGCCCATGGGTACCAGCGTTAAGTTGCTTGCTACGGCCGTAGTTTTAACCGGGCTTTGAGGCAGTACGCCGCACAAGCCGTATTTATCTAAAGTCCAGTCGGCTATTTGTTTGCCCGTTGCATGCAGCTCGATAGGCGCGTTGGCGTTGGTAAACGGATTGCCATCAGCAGGCCAGCCTTTTTTAATTACTATAAACGAAGTACTCGGATCTACAGCATCCAGCATAAGGCCATAGTTCCAGGCCGTGCCTGGGTAAATTTCATAGGACGGCCATTTATTAGGGTCGGCGGTAGCTTGCCAGCGCGAGTCGCCAATAGCGGTGGCGATGCTGCTTTCTTTTTCATATTCCTCACCAATCTTCAGCGAAAATGTAAGAGGGCCGTAATTAACACTCACGCTGTTTTTGTTTTTAGCCCATTGGCGTACCTTAATGGCCATAGGCAGTTTAATGTTGATCTGGTCGTGGTTCTTCCATTTCTGGTTCAGCCTGATGTAACCACCGGGTATAGCATCCACATGCACCGCACGATGATTGATCTCGACGGTGGCGCCATGGCACCAGGTAGGCACGCGCAGGTAGATCGGGAACTCCAAAGGCTTAGCTGTGTTAACTATAAACCCAACCCTGTCATTAAACGGGTACTGGGTATCGGTAACTATCTTAACCTCTTGCCCTTTGCCCACTTTAGCGGTAACGGTGCCGGCTTGGTATAGCTGCATGGCGAGGCCGTTATCCGAAGTAGCCATCCAGGCATTTTCTGCATAGTACACCCAGCCTGCCGCGTGGTTATGCTGGCAGCAGCGGCTGCTAAAAGGGTTCATCATTAAAAACGGACCATTATTATCAATGCCGGGCGAGTGGTTCTTGCTGTCGTTCAGCACCATGTTGGGGGCGGTAAGGTAGCGTAGCGCCTTATAGTCGGTAGTGAAAGCGGCGGGGAAGGTGTTAAAAGCCACATCCTCGCAGTTCTCGGCCCAAAAAGTATCGCCGGTATATTGCAGCAAGTATTGGTCGCTGGTCATTTGTTCAACCATGCCGCAGGTTTCAACCGCCTGTCGCGGGTCGTCATAGCCCTTGCGCGAATTTTCGTCGCCGCCAAACATACCTCCCGGCACTTGCCCATATATATTACGGATGAGGTTGAAGTTATTGTAGGTAGCATCAAGGTCGGCCTGGTTATGGCTTTGCAAGTAGTAAGTAGCCGGCTCTCTAAAACACTCGGCTATGTTAACGTTGTGCCAGTTGGGCAGGTTGGTAGCCTGGCGCCAGTTGGCGGTATTTTTATCAACCTTTGTAGCTAGATCCAGCAGAAACTTGTCGCCGGTTATGTTGTAGAGCCAGTAAATGCTTACCAGGTAATCGCCGCCGCGGCTGTTCTCCCAGTAATCTTTTAAAAACTGGTTGTCGGGGTAGCTTTGCATCCATTGAAAATAACGGGTTAGGGCCGGTAACACGCGTGCGTCGTGGCTAAACTCGTAATAGCTGCGCAGGCACCATATCATGGGCATGTTGGCCCAAAGGTCACGGTTGCCGTTGATATTGGTTATGAGGGGACCCATATCCCCGTCGGCACGCTGATTATCAAGCACCGCATTGATCCAGAATTTAGTTTGAGCGATCATCGTTCGATCGTTAAGCATGTAAGCCATGTCGCCATAGCCCTTTAGCCAGTACGGCAGCTCTTCCCAGCCATATTTACCCTTGCCGCTTTTGTTAAGCCAAGCATTATCGGTTTTACTTAGCCAAATACTAATCTCACCCAGATTACCCGTAAGGCCCTTTTTTTGTAACTGCAGTTGGGTATACAACCAACCGGCCGGTTTAAAAGCTGTAACCGGCAGCTTAATAAATTGCTGGGCTATAAGCGGGGCTCTGTTGCTGGCATAGTTAACATTAGTTCCCTTAATATCAGCCTTTACAATAGGCACGGCCTGTTGGGCTACAACATTACTATCACAAGCCAAAAATAGCGCAAGGCAGTTGAAAATCTTTCTCATAAACGATATATAAATTACAGGTAATGGCCTAGGTATTTTACGATCCCAGGACAACTTGTGAATCCTTCAACAAATCTGTGAACTCTTTTATACTGGCAAATATATTGATATTTTTATTATCCACTAAATCAATTTAGCAAAATATTGGCGTTAATGTTATGATGGTGGTATCGATAAGGCATACGTATTTTCCAATATGTACATACTAATCTTATAATGAAAATATTAACAACAGCTAAAATGCAATCAATACTTTTAAATCTGCTAAAAAAGGGGTTCGGCTTCGTTCCCTACGGCTAAAGCGGTGTATTCGAAAATCTTTATTGCCACAGAGGAATTAAAAGCCATTTTGGATATTCCGGATGCCTTGACCATGCTATTCCGTAGGATGTAGACCATAAGGTTGTGTAAATAGTAATTGAAGTCCAAATTGATTGTCAAGAGATTAATCTGGTCAAAGTGTTCCGCAATCAACTGATTGTGATTTCAGAACAGGGTGATCAATGGCGCGAGGATTTCCATTATCATCGCCAATTCATTACCAGAAAAATAAACAATCATCAAATATTGACTAGATTAGAGGAGATACTTAAAGAAAGTTTCAACAATGAAAGTTTAATAGAAATGGGATTGCCGACTGTTCAAGACATAGCAAATTCTATAAATGTATCGCCAAATTATTTAAGTAGTCTGCTTAAAGTATTAACGGGACAAAGTACACAACAACACATACACGATAAATTAATCGAAAAAGCAAAAGAAAAGTTAGCAATGACAAATTTATCCATAAGTGAAATTGCCTGTGAATTAGGCTTTGAACATTCGCAGTCATTCAGCAAATTATTCAAGACAAAAACGAGCGTTTCACCTCTGGAATACAGACAATCATTTAATTAGATTGATGAACAAGAAGATCCACTACTCATTAAACAGTTGTTATCAAAAACCATAAAAAGTTGAAGAAAATGCTCATTAATCGTATTTTTTAGAAAAATTTTCACTATTTGGCTAAGGCAAAAGTTGATTTGGCTAATAGTGTTACTTGATGATTGCAGACCTTTGTGTTACTAAAAAGATAAATCATGAAAATTATACTAACTGGTTCTTTAGGGAACATCAGCAAGCCATTGGCAGAAGAATTGATAGCTATTGGTCATCAAGTAACCGTAATCAGCAGCAATGCAGAAAAACAAACAACTATTGAAAGCATGGGCGCAGTTCCAGCCATCGGCTCGTTAAAAGACGATTATTTTTTAACGGAAGTTTTTAGTAATGCAGATGCCGTCTATACTATGGTTCCACCAGATTTCACAGCGCAAGACCCGTTGGCACATTATTTTAGTATAGGCAACAGTTATGCAAAAGCGATCAACGAATCAGGCATTAAAAGAGTGGTCAACCTCAGCAGCTGGGGGGCTCATTTACCAAAAGGAACCGGCATCATCGAGGGCTCATACCACGTCGAGAAGATATTCGCCGAACTTGCCGATGTATCCATTACTCACCTTCGCCCAACTTCTTTTTATTACAACATGTTTCACTACATGGATATGATCAAGACTTCAGGCATCATGGGCGCCAATTTTGGTGGCAAAGACAAAGTTGTCATGGTCTCCCCCCTAGATATTGCTGCCGCTGCAGCGGAAGAACTGGTAATAATCAAAAAAGGAATCAGGTATGTGGCCAGTGACGAGCGAAAATGTAGTGAAATTGCTAGCATACTGGGAAAAGCTATCGGCATACCTAACCTGCAATGGCTTACTTTTAGCGACCAGAAAGTCCAGGATTCCATGGAAAGCCATGGTGTGCCTTTACCTATCGCTATAAAATTGGTAGAATTGAATTCAGCAATCCATAACGGCCTATTACGAGAAGACTACGACCTGCACCCACCTCAAAACATGGGTAAAGTCAAACTTGAAGAATTTGCCAAAGAATTTGCGTTCGCATACCATCAAAAATAATTACATTGTGTTATGGCAAAAGTCCACCCAAAGCAAGTAAAAACGATCAGCGAATTCCATAGCCTGCAAAAGCTGACTAAACCGGAGCATCCTCTGATAAGCTTGGTCAATTTTGAGGACATCAAATATGACCCTAATGATGATGCAGTTAGTCTCGTGATGGGATTTTATTCCATTGGTTTAAAAAGGAATTTTAATGCAAAAATGAAATACGGGCAGCAAACTTATGATTTTGATGAAGGGATGATGACCTTTCTGGCACCCGGTCAATTGCTCCGCATCGATGCGGAACCTAACACAATATTGGAACACTCGGGATGGCTGTTGCTCATCCATCCCGATTTTTTATGGAATAATTCCTTGGCTGAAAAAATTAGGCGATATGATTATTTCAGCTACTCGATAAATGAAGCTTTACATCTCTCTGACAGGGAAGAGGCAATAATCATCGCTATTTTGAAAAATATAGCTCAGGAGTACCGCTCGAATATCGACAGGTTTAGCCAAGATCTAATTATTACGCAGGTAGAATTATTGCTCACCTATGCAGAACGGTTTTACCACAGGCAATTCCTGACTCGCAAGATCAGCAATCATCAGTTACTTGACCGAATGGAAACGTTACTTAATGGCTACTTTGAAAAAGAAGCTTTACTAAAAAATGGCGTGCCCTCCGTTACCGGCATCGCCGAGGGGTTGAATGTATCACCCAATTATTTAGGCAGCCTACTTAAATTACTGACTGGACAGAGCACCCAACAGCATATTCATGATAGACTCATAAGGAAAGCGAAGGAAAAGCTATCGACCACCGCTCTAAGTATTAGTGAGGTAGCTTACAGTTTGGGATTTGAACACCCACAGTCCTTTACCAAACTGTTCAAGGCCAAGACAGACCTATCACCGATAGAATTCAGAAAATCCTTTAATTGAAACTTTATCCGTGTCAATTATGATTTTTTTATATAAACTCGTCAAGTTTCCAAAACGCGCAGTTATAAGGCTGCAATGCTTCAGATAGCAGCCACGCTAAACGGCTCGCGTGATGATATTCTAGGAATCAGGGTATTTCATTGTGAATTGTTATTGGGCAGATTTAGTTGTTACTCGTGATTTTCGTTTTGTGCATTTCGCCCCATAAGGCCAAAGCAGCAATGATATCTTTTAACGATTGACTGTAATCCGTAGGTAGATACTCTACAATTACAGGTATTTGGTCGGCAAACACAGTTCTTTCTACCAAATGGTTTACTTCTAATTTTTTCAGTTCGCTCGATAGCATTTTTGCAGAAATATTATTCAGGGATCGTTGTATTTCGTTGAATCTTGAATGTCCTCCCAAAATTGCAATCATTACTCGTATTGTCCATCTACCACCAAGAACATATATAGCATCCTCGGTCGCTGAAAGACTCTTTGAGCATTGTACTTTTGAATACTCCAATTTACTTTTTATCATTATCTTTTTTGTTCTGCTAACCCAAAAGTTACTACTTACATTTGGGTAACTACTATATTTCAGTTAGTAAATATACGTAAATTTGTAAAGTAAAACTTTTAAATGCAAATGATATGAAAGCAACAAAAATCACATATTATGTTACAACAGGAATAATTTCCGTAATGATGGCATATATCGCGTTCGAGACACTTACCAAACCCGAAGTAAAAGTATCGATGGCGCATTTGGGTTTTCCGGATTATTTCAGGATCGAATTGGGAATTTCAAAAATTATTGGCGTTATCTTACTTTGGCTACCCATTAGATTACTAAAAGAGACGGCTTACATAGGGTTCGCAATTATGTTCTTATCGGCCTCAATTGCACATTCTGCCGTAGGCGACCCTGCGGATAAGGTAATCGCAGGAATTGTTTTTCTTGTGATTTTAGCCGCTTCTTACGTAAGCCGTATAAAACTTCAAAACAAATAAAATTATCAATTAATATATTTTTGATTAAAATTTAAATAAATAAAGATATGATTTTAGTAACAGGTGCAACAGGTCAATTTGGTTCAAAAGCAGTTGAACATTTATTAAACAAGGGAGTAGATCCCTCAGAAATTTCAGTTCTTGTCAGAGATTCTGCTAAAGCAATAAGTTTAAAAGAAAAAGGGGTACTAATCAAAGAAGGCGATTATACTGACAATAGTTCGATGGTAAAGGCCTTTCAAGGCGTAGATAAATTATTGTTGGTGTCAAGTAACAATAGGGAAGCTGTCGAGAACCGCACGCTACATCACAAAAACGTGATAAAAGCGGCCAAGGAAGCAAAAGTCGATCATATCGTGTACACCTCGTTTGTAAGAAAGCCGGGCTATGAAGATTCAGCAATAGCAGATTTTCAAAATTCCCACGTTGAATCTGAAAACTATCTAAAAGAAAGTAGTATCGACTACACCATACTCCAAAACGGTATCTATGCTGAAATGATACTTGCTTTTGTCGGCGATAAAGTGGTCGAGACGCACAACATTTTGTTTCCTTCGGGAGAAGGTAAAGCAAGCTGGGTACTTCGCGAAGACTTGGCCGAAGCTGCCGCCCACGTTTTAACCACAGAAGGTCATAAAAATAAAATCTATACGTTGACCAATACCGAATCCGTTGGTTTTGATACCATAGCTAGATATATTTCTGAAGTATTGAATAAAAAAATCAATTACGAGTCTCCAGATGTGAATGATTTTAAGGCTATTATGGAAAAAGCGGGCGTACCGGAAATGTACATTGGTATGTTAGCTGCATGGGGTACAGCTTTGGCAGAGGAAACTATGGACAAAGAAGATGGTACGCTGTCCACTTTCTTAAATAGAAAGCCAACTTCTATAAATCAATTTATTGCAAAGGTTTATAGTTGATCGCCAACATGAGGTCAAGGACTACTTTATTTTATTCAGCCAAAATATCAAAAGGTTGACGAACGAAGCAGTTATAAGAAAGAGTTAAATATTATGTATCGAATAAGATCAATAAATCACTTCGTTCTATGAAAGAAAAATATACCGTACCCGCAACAACAAGGATAGGGCACGTACATCTAAAGGTGGCAGACCTTGATCGATCCCTTGGTTTTTACAAAGATTTATTAGGCTTTGAACTGACGTCAACCTATGGGACACAGGCCGCTTTTTTATCTGCAGGCGGTTACCATCATCATATAGGTCTCAATACCTGGCATAGCGCTGGGTCGCCACCTGCGCCCTTGACGGGTGTGGGGCTTTACCACACGGCCATACTTTATGCCACGAGGAAAGAACTTGCCGAAATTTATCATCGCATAGGAGTGGCGAAGTATCCGATGACTGGCGCAAGTGACCACGGAGTTTCAGAAGCACTCTATTTGGATGATCCCGATGGAAATGGGGTAGAACTTTATTGGGATAGGCCAAAGGAACTTTGGCCGTATGATTCGAACGGGTCGATCGAGATGTTAGTAAAGCCACTTGATCTTGATAATCTACTTCGGGAACTTGACTGATATCGGTAAATTGAGTCAAAAATCGTAAATGTATCTAAATAAAATACGAGATGACACAAAATTCGAATACCTCCTTTTTATTTTCCACATGAAGCAATTCAAGAAAATGAGTTCTAATAAATCATGTTAAGAGCCAATAGGACAAGTAGGTTTATAGACGAATTTGACGATTTACAAGTATTATTTTGCAGAATTATTTTGCCGTCAGTCAAGTGATCGGCGTAGATGTTCAGGCTAAATTTGTATCCTGAATACGGTCGGTGAGACAGTGATAAGCATCGCTCGGTCTTCCCCTCATAATAATTATCAATCTATTTGCTTAACTTTCCAATTAGCAAGGTGTTTTTGTAATCTAATAAGGCAATTTAATGCGGAAAAGCCATCTAATATTCTTTTAAGCTCTGCCCGAAATGATTGGTGTTCCGATTGCAGTTGCTGCATGACCACGCCCCATTGTAAAACTTCCTTTTCCGAAAATTCCAGATTGTTCCGCGATTGCAGTTCTAATACCATAGCCAGAAACTTCCGGCGCCCCTTTAAATCCGGGCTTGAACTGGATATTCCGGAGCCATTGATCACCTTGTTCCGAAATAGCGAACAGATTGTTCCGAAACACTTTGACCATGTCAATTTATTGATCATTAACTGCCGTTCTCTAAACATGAATACACAAATTGGTGCTCTACATCCTACGGAATAGCCTGGTCAAGCCTTCCAGAATTTCCACCTAATAAGTCCAGATTGTCACAAATTCTCGACCGAATAATAGGAGCGTTCTCCCCAATCCCTCCGGAAAAAATAAGCGTATCCAAACCACCCAATACCGCAGAATAGGCTCCGATCCATTTTTTGAGCTGGTAGCAAAAGTGGTTGACTGCGTCAGCAGCCTTTGTATCATTATCTTCCTGCTGCAACAGGTCGCCCATATCACCGCTAGTGCCAGATATGCCCAGCAAACCGGACTCATGGTTGATGAGTTGGTTGAACTGATTGGGAGTTAGTTTTTCTTTTTTAATCATTATCCAGGCTACACCGGGATCAAGATCGCCGGAACGGCTGCTCATGGGTAATCCACCCGCTGGCGTAAAGCCCATACTGGTATCGGTGCTTTTGCCTTTGTATACCGCAGTCAAACTTGCGCCATTGCCTAAGTGTGCAATGATGACACGACCAAGTGCTGCTTTTTTACCCGCTATCTTTTCCAGCTCGTTCATCAGATATTGGCAAGAAATGCCATGAAAGCCATATTTATGGATGCCATGTTTTCCAAAGCGGCGCGGAATGGGCAGCAGTTTGGCTACGGTTGGCATATCCTGGTGAAAGAAAGTATCGAAACAGGCATATTGCCGTGTTTTAGGATGGCGCTTTTGAAAGGCCTCGATCAGTTTAATTTCGTTGGGCAGGTGATCAGGATCGTAGGGGATAATTTCTTTTAGGTCTGCCAGTAAGCCAGGTGTGATCAAAGTCGGGGCGGTATGCTGCATCCCATGTACCACACGATGTCCTATGGCTTTTATTTTTTTTGGATCCACCTTTAAATCCAGCCATTTCATCAAATGATCGATGGCTGATAAATAATCAGTGGCTTTAATGGGTAACGTTTGCTGTTCCTCATTTTGATTACATACTAACTCAGCCCCAGGCAACCCGATGCGGGTCACCTGCCCGCTCATAATTTTGACCAACGGGTTCCCAGTCTGATAAAGCGCGAATTTAATGCTGGAAGATCCGCCGTTGACCGTTAATATCATACCAAATGATCTGACGTGATGTTTACTATTGGTAAGCCTTCTTCGGTTCTTTTCACATTCTCAATATTTGAATAGATCAAATTGATGTTCAGATCCTCATAATGATCCATCCTGTATTGCAGCAAGGTGCCC
Source organism: Mucilaginibacter gilvus (assembly GCF_004054195.1). Lineage (GTDB taxonomy): Bacteria > Bacteroidota > Bacteroidia > Sphingobacteriales > Sphingobacteriaceae > Mucilaginibacter > Mucilaginibacter gilvus. The sequence goes on from NZ_SBIW01000005.1 coordinate 25,816, forward strand.
AAACCCGATTCTCCCTGACCTATGAGTTCGTCAATATATGCTAAAGCACCTGCCTTGGCCATTTCCATGGCTTCGGAGCGCAGGCTATAATCTTTCCAATTATTATTATCAGGCAACGACGAACCGACTTTTATCAACGTATCCGAATGAGATAATTGGGAAGCGTTGCCAGGAACTTCGGTTATCGATGTCTCATTCTGATAAACACGGAAGTACTGTGTGCAAAGGCTATTATTCATACAAGTTCAAAGCTTAAATATCACCGTTAAAAAAATCCAACGACTATTATTAGATGTATACAGAATTTGTCAATTTTTTATGCTGTATATGATATGGTTATTCAACTGTTTAACAGGTCATTTGTTTGCTGGTAATTGCTTTCTTTTTATCATTGTTTACTGGTACATAAGCTTATAATATTGATCAGCCAGGCGGCCGGCCTCGAATGCCGGCACGATGTCCGCCGCTGCCTGCTTCACGATATTTATCCATTGCGGTTGATCCTTATAATAAATAGGAAGTACGGTTTTTTCTAAAACGTCCATCATGCTTTCGTATTCCAACCGGTCTTTGTCTTCAGATGATTGGTCCGCCGCTGGTTGTATGACAAAACAGTTTTCCTTTTCCCTGGCAAATTCCGGCACCCAGCCATCGGGCATCGATAGATTGATGGCACAGTTCATGGCAGCTGCCATGCCACTTGTACCAGAAGCTTCCCGGTACATCCTTGGATTGTTTAGCCAAACATCTGCTCCCTTTTTGAGCGCTGCCGATAAACTGAGTTCATATCCGGTGAGCACCGCGCAATTGGCGATCGGATTTGATTTGGCGATGATCTGGTTAAACATCCCGATAGCACCTTCATCTTTGGGATAAGGCTTGCCTGCCCAGATCACCTGAACCGGAAATTCGGTACTCTTTATCAGACGCATAAATCTTTCCCAGTCCCTCATCATCAGGTCGGCACGTTTATAGCCGGCAAAGCGCCTAGCCCAAACAATCGTCAGTACATTTTCGTCAAAAAGTTTGCCGCATTGGTCTGCTACTATTTTAAAGAGCTCCCGTTTCAGTTCTTTTTTCCTCCTGACAAGTAACTGATCGTCACCTATAGTTAAGGCCTTATCCAAAACTTTATCCACCCAATAGACTTTGTTCTGCGCGTTGGTGATTGAAGTGATCTCACAAACGCCTGGGTTAGCACTCCACATATCTCTGGCCACTTCACTGTGGATCTTCGATACTCCGTTCGCTTTCCGCGCAAATTTCAAAGCCGCGAGCGTATAGTTGAACTGATCGCCTTCCATATTCAAAACTGATCTAACCTCATGTTCCTGCATACGATAAAAGAAGGACATCTCTTTCAGCAGGCCATAGTTGTGAGATTCATTCCCGGCCATCTCCGGCGTATGGGTGGTAAACACGACCCGCTTTTTAACCTCTTCCAGGCTATTGAACTTGGCGTATAAATAAAAGTTAAGAGCCACCCCATGCCCTTCGTTCATATGGTAAACTTCGGGTGTCAGTTGCAGCTGGTCAAGCGCCATAGCTCCGCCAATTCCTAAAATGATGCTCTGGGCGATACGGGTGGATTCATTAGGATCGTATAAACAATGGGTAATCGAACGGGAAACCTCATCATTTTCCGGAACGTCTGTACTTAACAAAAGAAGGGGAGCCGAACCGAATATTTCCGGTCTTAATAAATAAGCTTTTACATGCACCGGTGCTCCATGCACTTCAACGGTAAAAGTTAGGCCCGTATCCCGCAGAAAGGTTGGGTCTTTCCTTATAAAATCCGGTTTCATATAGTTATTTCCGTCGCGCAGCTGATCGTAGTATCCATATTTCCACAGCAGGCCTACACCGACGAGATTCTGTTTTAGTTCATAAGCGCTTCTTAGATGCGATCCTGCCAGGAAGCCGAGACCGCCACTATAGATCTTCAAGGCCTGATCGATGGCGAATTCCATCGAAAAATAAGCGACCGGTTTATTGTATTGAGGGCCCGGTGTATAGCCGAAAATGTCATTTCTGTTGAGCATAGTTTTTGCAAATAGCGTAATTCAAGTTTAAGTGGTGTGTGATAAAGATTACGCGGTAAAATGAAGAAGAGCACGGTTGTAACGCACCGTTTTATATACAGGTATAAAGGATAAACGCCTGGGCTGACCCTAGCGTTTCTATTTTAAGAAAAGGTCGTTAACGTATAAAATATTTATTTCGCATCGCGTAATGCTTTGACCTCATCATGGGCAGCTTTGAGATCATCGAACTGTCCGGTAAGTAACTTTACCAGCGCCGGATCTTCCCAGATCAGTTCTTTATCATCCAGTGCCAAACGATACGCGCCTTTGGCCACATCTTCGCCCCGTTCGCAGTCTGACAATATCGCATACCTGTCTGGGCCGCTAAACACAGATTTCACATCCATCCACGTCCTGTAAAACTTACCGGCAACGGTGGTCCCATCGGAAGGTAAGCCACCCAGTGTATGGATCTGTTCATGGAGTTTGCGAACGGCATCCTGGCTTTGCTGAATATATTTCTCAAACAGCGTTTGCAGGTCGGCATCTGTACCTGTAGAAAGCGCCTTTTGATAACCGGCAATGCGGTCATTATTTATCTTGATCAAATCGTTAATCGCCGAGATCTGATGTTCAATGTGTTGTAAAGTTCCCATATGATTTAAAGGGGAACACGGGTGGGTATCAATATGTTTGCGTGTTGATGAATAGAAGTTCAATAGGAAATGGTATTGGCAGTAATCCTGATTAGATACAATGGGCAAGATTGGAAATATGCCGACCTTAAAAGTAATGGTGGCAACGCTATCAGCTATAAAATCACATTAAACGACGGTACACAGATCTGGCAATTAGCGACGTTAAACCACACACCGGACGGGTGGAAGATCGAAACTATCGACAATCAGAAGATCAGTTACAGCGCTACATCCATTAAGGCGCGTGAATATTGGGAACACAGTAAACTGCCACTGATCACGCCGTTAGATCTCGAAAACATCACCAAACAAAAACTGGAAAGCCATATCGGGCAATTCATTATTGTTTCGGGTTATCTGTGCACGTTTGATGATAAAAACAAAGAGGTCATGATACGCCTCAATGTTTTCTTCGACAAGTCCATTGGATTGCGGACCAACCGCGGCGTTGATAGCGGCCTTCGTTGAGGCAATTACGCCGGGATCAAGTTTGGCGAACCTTGTGGCCAACACTTTTACAAAATTATCGATCTGATCGGCAGGGATAGCCGGTTGATCCAGCCATAACGTTCTGCCAGTTCAGCATCAAACAATTCTCGGCCCAGAATTACTTCCAGCGCCCGTGCTTTCCCAAGGAGTGCTGGCAGATAAACAGTAACCCCGCCACCGGGAAGGATCCCTGTCAGTGATTCTTTTGAACCCGCATATGTCCGGCAAGATATTAGCTGCGCTTTTTACCCGTTTCGCCTAAAAATAGGATTGATTAAAAAAAAATGCCATTGGAGACGCAGGCGATCAGCAGGCTCAACACGCCTGACATTAGCAGGCAAAAACTGCTCGGGTAAACTCCGACTTTAAAAAGGTGACTGACCATTCACTTTAGGCATTACGGATTGCAGCGGCAGTGTGACTTGTTGTCCGTGAGTTAAGTAAGCGGACATTACAAATGTTCTTTGTAATAACTGATTATCTGGTGAATGGAAACACCATTCCACCTATTTGAACAGGTGAAAACACTTTCCTCATTTATACAGGTGGCAACTATTTAAATGCAGCAGGGAAGAAAGCAAGTAAGAATGGAATCTGACATTTAATCCCTTGCGAGTGTAGAGGTATGCGTAGGAGACGAACCTATGCCTGAATCATCGTGACTATCCACAAGCCTACTCAGATTATTCAACTACGGTTGTGAGGCTTGCCCAAAATGGGAATGATACTGGATTGATAGTTTGTCGCTTATCAATCGTTCAAACGAATGTATCCGGTGAAAAGTAGGACGCTAACCCTCAAGGTCAACAGAATAAAGACCAAACAGATAATCGGAACAAGGTAACCTTATTAAGGCTCTGCAAAAGCAGAGGGAAGCCATCCTTATGCCTTAGTAAGAAGAGATTGGGTAAGAAGCAAATGCCTCTGGGAAAGCCAAAGGATAGGCTGACGTACCCACGACGTTAATGATAAATTTAGTAAGTAACAGCTTAAGACGATGAACACGGCAACGCGACCGATGTATGAATGGAACACGATTAACTGGAAGAAAATCCAGCGAAACGTATTCAAGCTGCAAAAGCGAATTTATCAGGCAAGCCAGCGTGGAGATGTGACTTCCATGCGTAAACTACAAAAACTGTTATTGAAATCTAATGCTGCCAAACTATTGGCGATTAGAAAAGTGACACAGGACAATCAAGGCAAGAAAACTGCAGGTGTTGATGGTGTCAGGAGATTATCGCCGGTGCAAAGGATGAAACTTAGTAAGCTAAACTTATTAGAAGCTAAAGTCAAACCAACGCGCCGGATATGGATACCCAAGCCCAACAGTGATGAAAAACGCCCTTTGGGCATACCTGTTATGAAAGACCGTGCAGCACAAGCATTGGTTAAATTAGCCCTTGAACCCGAATGGGAAGCCAGGTTTGAACCCAATAGTTATGGTTTTCGACCCGGGCGATCAGTTCACGATGCTATTGAAGCAATCTTTTTGTCAATCAGAAGCGTACCCAAATATGTGTTAGATGCCGATATCGAGAAATGCTTTGACAGGATAAGTCATGAGAAACTGTTAAGTAAGTTAAATACAATTCCCAGCCTAAGACAATTGATTAAGGCTTGGTAAAAGCCGGGGTGTTAGAGGATGAGGTATTTAATCCAACTGAACAAGGCACGCCGCAGGGCGGTGTAATCTCTCCCTTACTTGGATATTCCGGGAGCCCTGACCAGGCTATTCCGTAGGACGCAAACCATCAGGTTGTGTAAATAGTAACAGAAATCCAAATTGACTGTCAAAAGATTAATCTGGTCAAAGTGTTCCGGAATCAACTGATCGTAATTTAAGAACAGGGTGATCAATGGCGCCGGAATATCCAATCAGGACGCCGAGCCGTTTTAATTTCAATGCTTTCATGTTATTGCTGGCAGGCAATGATTGCCGCCATTATTTTTTTAGTTTCTTCCGGATCACGCACCTGGATGCAATCCGCGCCTGAGGCACGTGCCGGGAAATCATTCCCACCTTCAAAAAGGGCATCGCCCATAAATAGCATGGCTTTGACATCTATCTTCAATAGGTCACGGAGTTTTCGCATACCATAAGCTTTATCGATGCCCGGCTTGGTCACGTCGATGGAGGTTGCCCCGCCCAGGTTGATGGCAAATCCGGGCAGGAGGTTGTCTAGTATTTTCTTGATCTTTTTCCGTTTTTCAAAGTCCGGGTCCCATTCCTTTTTAGGCTCCAGCGGGGCCTTTTGCCCCAGGGCCGAAAAGGTGATCTGGCTACCACGGTCCTCTATTTGTTCTCCCCATACTTTTGGCGACTTAAAGCCGGATTCGTCAACGGCCTGTTGCAGGGCAGCAGTGATCTTCTGCCGCTCTTCGTCGCTGAAATTTTCCGCATATACCTGCTTCCATCCATTTTCATCAAACGCATAAAATTTAGTGCCGCAGGTTGGTAAGATGGAAAGGCTACCCAGGTCGGTACCAGATGGCAGTTGTCCGATAACCTGTTTTTCAAACTGCGGCCAGTCGCCGCCGGAAATGATGGCTACCCGGGCGACGGTTAGTAGCTTACTGAATAAAGCGGCCATTTCCGCATCGATAGCGGCTTTGCTTTCGGCCAAGGTGCCGTCCAGGTCAAATACGATCAATTTTTTCATGATGGGATACCTATCTCTAATAACGCGGTGTCTCCTGACGGTTCGAAGCTGCATTCCCCGATTTGTGCAGGTAACAAATACACCTGGCCTTTTGTAACCTCAAAAACTGTTTGGCCGGAATTTAGCCTGCCGCTGCCTTTTGTGCAGACAAGGATCCTTGGTTCATTAGCCTTGCCTGCCATAAATGGATCGGTTTTTTGATGTTTCCAAACGATAAAATGATCTGAACGTAATACCTCCGGCGGTTCATCATGATCAGGCTCTACCGGGCCGATATCTATTTGGCTATAATCTATACAGGCCAGCGCTTCTTTCACTTGCAGTTCGCGTGGTTTGCCGGTCTTTTTATCCGTCCGGTCCCAATCATACAACCTAAAGGTGACGTCGCTGTTTTCCTGTACTTCAAAAACTAACAATCCGTCCAAGGTATGAACCGTACCCGCCTTGATCAATACGCTGTCATTAACCTTTGGCTTAAAGCTATGCAGGTACTGACCAACGGTTTTATCGCGGATCGCCTGCTCCAGTTTTTGAGGCGTAGTGCCCGGTTTTAGTCCGGCGTAGACTAAACTTTCCTGCCTGGTCGAAAGCACCATCCAGGCTTCTGTTTTGCCATTTTCACCTTTTGGGATATACGCTTTCTGATCGTCTGAGGGATGCACCTGTACCGACAGCACATCATTGCAATCTAAAAACTTTAGCAGCAACGGAAACCGTTTGAACTGCCCGGCGAACTTACCCATCAGTCCCGCTTCGTCGGTTTTGAAAAGCTCCACCAGTGACTGTCCGCTCAGGTCGCCATCTGCCACTAAACTGGGGTGATCATCCCGGTCGCTCAGCAACCAGGCTTCGCCGACAGGGCCATCGGGTAAAGGTTCCGACAGGAAGTCCGCTAAATTACGGCCTCCCCAAAGCCGGTATTGATAGATCGGCGTAAAGCGCAAAGGATAGTAATTAAACTGGTTCATAATTGAGGTATGATATATTCTTTGTCAAAGCGACTTTGATGCTGTTTTTGTATAAGTTTCTGTACTGCTTAATTAAGGTATAACTGAAATGGTTATTGCTGAGTTCTGGATTTTTATTCCTTTTAATAGAACCATTTTCACTCTAAACAGTTTACAATATCTTTTTCCCGGGCTTTGGGGGTAACTGTCAACGCCTGGATCTTACCGTCTTTATAGCTGCATTCTATTATGGTTTGCCCGGTTGCGTACAGTTTAAAATGAACATTTAAATCTTTAGGCCAGGCGGGGAATAGGTATATTTTGTTCCCCGCCGTTTGCAACAGCATTTCCTGCAGCCCCGTCATACCCGAACCACCCCAGTTATGGTCTGGTGTCCAATCGAAACCCGGCCCCCAGAATGCCGGAAATTTTCTGCCCGAATTTTTAAGTTTATCAAAGGTAAGCCGCGCAGCCTCATGGGTTAGGCCCAACCTGGCGGCAAACAAATTATCTGGCTTCCAGCCTATGTAACTGCGAAATTTTATAGCCAGGGTATCGTATTTCCAGGTATTCATGGCTACATCAATGTTAGGTTTGCCTATCCCAAATACGCCATATGGAAAAACAGGGTATAACTGTGGGTTTTCCTCGTTATTGATCCGCTCCCACGATTTTGCCGGGGCAATGGTTTGGTGCCCGTTGATGTATTGGTAGCTAATAGGGGGGATACGATTCAACATAGCACTAAATTCATACCGTTTGCTGCTGTCTAAGTTTGCGGGCGATAAAGAAAGTAGCTTTTGTAAAACGGCTCTAAGCCCCGAAATAGTAGTAGTAGAATTATAGGCCATCTTAAAAGTTTCACCAGACGAACCCGGGAAAAGTATAAGCTTGCCATCTCCATCCAACTCTTTTGCCCCGCGCCTGAGGGCAAGGTAACGGTAATGTTCATCAAAAAAAGTAAGGCAGCTTTCAATAAAGGGCAAATAAGGTTTGATGTCTTTGCCGCCATACTCGCCGGTTTCCAGCATCATATAGCAAAATTCTAAAACCGAATCCCAATGATATTCCAGCCAGGGGTTATAGTCGACACCGGCATCAAAATCCTTGGGTCGGTTAATACCATATTCAGCAAAATCAGATAAGCCAAAATTGTCTATCTGTTCGGTAAAGCGTGCGCCTTTGTGGGGCCAGTAGGAATTCGTAGCTAATTCGGCGTTTTTTAATAGACGAAGGTAAAAGTTAAATTCGGGAAGCATCATGTCAAAATCACCGCTTTTCAGCATTGGATAATACACCAGCCGTTGATTTTGCGCAGTAAAAATGCTGCCGCCCCAATTCCGGAAATCGGGTGTAAAAGCGTAATCATTGTTAACAAAAGCCGGGTCGTAAGTAAATAACCCACCATTAAACTTTGTAGGATAATTCCCAAACGCATTGCAAGCCAGCATATAACGGAACAACTGGTAATTACGCCCCGATTGCCAGGCGACAGTGTCTTTGCCGGGGTTATTAGGGTTGATATATATATAACTACGCTGCCATAAACGGTGCCACCAGTTTTGTGAAACCTGCATGGCTTTATGTTCATTATCGAGTTTTTTACCCAAGGAACTGAGTTTGTTTTTCCATTGCTCAATATCGGGTGTTTGTTGTGTATGAAGCGTTAAAGTTATATTTCTTGACTTTAACGCTTGGATACTTTTCAACTGCCATCCCCGGAAATTTGTATTGATGTACTTGCCGTCTGATACTACATCGGCTTCCATTTTATCGCCGGTTAGTATACCGCCGAATATTAAATTTTTAATAGGATCGAACATTTGGCTTTTGACCCCGTCAAGCCCCTGCTGATGTACGGTCACGTCGAACGCTGTTGGCGCGTGACGGTTCTGGTGATAGAATAATATGCCACCGTTGCGGTAAGCTATGGAGTCTTTATAGGAAACTATTGGCTTGGGCGCTGCAAACTTGTACGAATTCTCGTTATTTTCAAGGCCTTTTTTTTCCGTATCGTGGTAGCGCCAGGCTTCGTAAGTTACCTTTGCTGATAAAGGCCGGGAGCCGGTTATATTTAGGTATATGCGGGGGTTAAAAACATCTACCCATATTTTTATTTCTGCTGTCAGCCCATCGGGATTACCCCCTTCAATACTTACATAACCATCCTTTAGGTGTAGTGTCTGTTTAAAATTAGTTGAGCTAAATGGATCAGGGGAAAGATGAACTCTTACACGCCCTAACTTTAACAGCGCGTTGTTCTCATCATAAGTGCCACTACGGGCTATATAGAACAAAATATCGCCATGCTCAACCCAAACATTCAACCCAATATCGCCGCCGCCACAGGGCATAGATTGTGATGAATTTTGGCTTTGAGTATTCCAAACCATATTGTATTTATCTAAATCGGTTGTTTGGGCACAAACAGGAATTTTAGATACTAAAAGAAGTAAAATGACAGCGGTAAATATTTTCATATATCAAAATACTAAATTACTTGTTGTTTTAACATTTTAACCTTGTTTTGGTAAATCCTATAATCGAATGGTGGAATCGAAGATCCGGCTGATTTTCGCTAAATTAGGAGATTCTAATAAGTATTTATTTTACCCATTATTTTTCTCCCGTTTTTAATTACTAACCATAATTAATATGTTAAAACCATAAGCTCCTTACCATTTCGTTCATCAGCATTTGTTGCTGCCAAAAATTTAAATTGTCGTCATGGTTTACAGCTCTATTAAGCTCAAATCTTTTAAATTTATATTTTAAAAACATGAATTATTATTGCCAGATAGCACGGCAGTGATTTGGGTAATGGTGACAGTGCTAGTTACCCATATGATTGATAGTAATGTGTTGCTGCCATTGGTTGTGGGTTCAAAAGTAAGGATCAATGCACTTGTTACTGTACTCGGCTTAGTGATAGGAGAAATGATATGGGGTATCACCGGCATGTTCCTTTCCATACCTGTTGTCGCCGTGTTGAAGATCATATTTGACCGGGTGGAAGCGATAAAGCCTTAATAATTACGGAAGATACCGGCAGCGACCAATATGATAACCTTAAGGTTGTTTCAGTTTAGCTTCCATAGTTTGGGTGGTATGCGGCACCGCGCGCAAACGTTCTTTAGGGATCAACTTCCCGGTGCTGCGGCAAATGCCATAGGTTTTATTCTTGATGCGCAGCAGCGCAGCCTCCAGTTGTTCAATGAATTTTTTCTGGCGGGCGGCCAATTGATTTGTCTGTTCCTTTTCATACGTGGCAGAACCATCTTCCAGCGTCTTACCTGCAATAGCGGCATCGTCTCCATTAGCGTTCGAAGAATTTAAGGAGCTTGCCAGTTCAATAAATTCTTCTCTCGCCAACTTAATTTTTTCCTGTATCAGTTCTCTAAATTCCCCAAGTTCGCTATCGCTATACCGGGTTTTCGTTCTTTCTTCGTTCATCGTGTTTATTAACAACAGAAGCACCCTTTAGTTTAAGCCCGCGCCAGGAACATTTCCGGTGTACCGTTAAACCCCTTCTTTGATCCTGAATAGCTTCCATAAGAAATTTAATAATCCCATAGCCATTAAATAAAGTAAAAGCCCCGCTTATTTTAAATATAAGCAATACTGTTCCGCTTTGTCAAGAGCAGCGCTAAGCATAAGGCAAATAATGGCAAGCCCTTCGGGCCGGGCTATACGCTGTATCTGCTTCGCAGGATGCCGCTGCTATCCCTCTTGCGGAAAAATGGATGGTCATGCGTGGTGCTAGTGTTAGTTTTACTTGGATGTATTGTTAGTGAAACTCTTTGCAGTTCTTGGAAACTCTTATCGCCTCCGGCTCCAATGGCATTTTTTTATTTAATCGATAATTATTTTAAACGAAACGGGTAAAAAGCGCAGCTAAAATCAAGCCCGGATCTGTCGTCGGGTTGCAAGAGACTACGGCATAAACGGTTTCCTCCCCAAAGGGTCCCCTCCAATTATTCCGTTTCCTCTTGCCCGCTGCCGGGCTTTACGATTTGCTTTCTTTTTTCCCTTTTTCTTTTAAAAATAATCAATCAGGGCAAGGCGGCGAAAAGGAAAAGCAAATAACAAATTATTCATTATTAAACATTTAAAATTATGCTATTCACAGGAAGACTAACCGCAAAGGCAACCATCAATGCGGTCAAAGGGGACAAACAGGTAATCAATTTTACCGTAGCCATTAACCAAAAATGGAAAAACAAAGCGGGCGAAAAAAAGGAAAAAACCGCATTCGTTGACTGTGCCTACTGGCGCAACTCCGGCATTGCCGAATACCTAACCAAAGGCGCAGTAGTTGAAATTTCGGGATGGATGGAAGCGCAGGGCTACCAAAGCAAAAAAGACGGCATCCGTGCATGGATATACCGCTGATATTGACCACCTGATTCCGGCGGAATGTGACCAGTGATTCCGCGTCAAATTGACCACCCCATTCCGGGGCAAACTGACCAGGCATTCCGGGCCAAATTGACCACC
>NZ_SBIW01000006.1 GCF_004054195.1 Mucilaginibacter gilvus
TACTAATGAACCAATGATACCTATGAACTAATGAACCATATAAACAATGACATATTATTGAAAGAAGTAAAAGTATCAGAGAAAACAACAGCTTTGTGTTGAGAGGCCATAGTCTTTGTTCCACTGTCCATGGTCATTGCTGACTATGGTCTATGGTCTATCAACTATGGACTCTTTAATTACCTGCTATGAGAAAGCTTCGGATTATTAGTATTACTCGGCTTTGATGTCACCACCTTTATACCTGTAACCTATCAACGTAGTAGTCTGCTACGATCCTCAATGGAAGTCTCATCTTGTGGCTAGTTTCGCACTTAGATGCTTTCAGCGCTTATCTATTCCCAACGTAGCTACTCTGCAGTACACCTGGCGGCATAACAGATTCACCAGAGGTTAGTCCAACCCGGTCCTCTCGTACTAAGGTCAGCCCCACTCAAACTTCCAACGCCCACAACAGATAGGGACCGAACTGTCTCGCGACGTTCTGAACCCAGCTCGCGTGCCACTTTAATGAGCGAACAGCTCAACCCTTGGGACCTTCTCCAGCCCCAGGATGTGACGAGCCGACATCGAGGTGCCAAACCTCCCCGTCGATATGAGCTCTTGGGGGAGATCAGCCTGTTATCCCCAGCGTACCTTTTATCCTTTGAGCGATGGCCCTTCCATGCAGAACCACCGGATCACTATATCCGTCTTTCGACCCTGCTCGGCTTGTCTGCCTCACAGTCAAGCAAGCTTATGCTATTGCACTCCGCGTACGGTTACCAAGCGTACTGAGCTTACCTTTGAAAGCCTCCGTTACCTTTTTGGAGGCGACCACCCCAGTCAAACTACCCGCCAAACAATGTTCTCCAGTTATAGAGTTAGACACCAAATACAGAAAGGGTGGTATTTCAACGTTGACTAACATACTCCTAGCGAAGCATGATCACAGTCTCCCACCTATCCTACACATCCTGTATCCGATATCAATGTTAAGTTGTAGTGAAGGTGCATGGGGTCTTTCCGTCCCGTTGCGGGTAACCGGCGTCTTCACCGATACCACAATTTCACCGAGCTCATGGCTGAGACAGCGCCCAGATCGTTACACCATTCGTGCAGGTCGGAACTTACCCGACAAGGAATTTCGCTACCTTAGGACCGTTATAGTTACGGCCGCCGTTTACCGGGGCTTCGATTCAATGCTTCGCCTTGCGACTAACATCCCCTCTTAACCTTCCGGCACCGGGCAGGTGTCAGGCCATATACGTCATCTTTCGATTTTGCATAGCCATGTGTTTTTGTTAAACAGTCGCCTGGGCCTTTTCACTGCGGCTGATATTGCTACCAGCGCCCCTTCTCCCGAAGTTACAGGGCCATTTTGCCGAGTTCCTTAGCCATGATTCACTCGAGCACCTTAGGATTCTCTCCTCGACTACCTGTGTCGGTTTACGGTACGGGTTTTTATAACCTGAAGCTTAGCGGGTTTTCTTGGAAGTCTGATTACCTGAACTATTACCTTACCCGAAGGCTCAGTATACTATCAGCTTTCAGCAAATCTGGCGTACTTAACTACCAAACCTATACCTACGGCCTTTAACGAACTATTCCGTCAGTTCGCGTCAGTGTCACTACTCCGTCACCGCATCGCAGTTATAAAAAGTACTGGAATATTAACCAGTTGTCCATCGGCTACGCCCTTCGGCTTCACCTTAGGCCCCGACTAACCCTGATCCGATTAGCGTTGATCAGGAAACCTTAGTCTTTCGGTGGGCGGGTTTCTCTCCCGCCTTATCGTTACTTATGCCTACATTTGCTTTTCTAATTCCTCCACAGTCAATTGTCTTTCCTGCTTCACCGGCAATTAGAATGCTCCCCTACCAGTAAATATTTTCATATCTAATCCATAGCTTCGGTATAACGCTTAATGCCCGTTTATTATCCATGCCCGATCGCTCGACTAGTGAGCTGTTACGCACTCTTTAAATGAATGGCTGCTTCCAAGCCAACATCCTAGCTGTCTGTGCAATCGGACCTCGTTAGTTCAACTTAGCGTTAATTTGGGGACCTTAGCTGATGGTCTGGGTTCTTTCCCTCTCGGCCATGGACCTTAGCACCCATAGCCTCACTGCAATGTATATTATATAGCATTCGGAGTTTATCTGGATTTGGTAGGATTTGACTCCCCCGCACCCAATTAGTAGCTCTACCTCTATATAACTTTACCATCACGCTGTTCCTAAAAACATTTCGGGGAGTACGAGCTATTTCCCAGTTTGATTAGCCTTTCACCCCTACCCACAGATCATCCGGAAACTTTTCAACGTTTATCGGTTCGGTCCTCCAGTACCTGTTACGGCACCTTCAACCTGTCCATGGGTAGATCACAAGGTTTCGCGTCTACCCCCTCTGACTATACGCCCTATTCAGACTCGCTTTCGCTTCGGATCCGTGTCTTAAACACTTAACCTTGCCAGAGAGGAGTAACTCGTAGGCTCATTATGCAAAAGGCACGCCGTCACCCAACTTGTGGGCTCCGACCGCTTGTAAGTACACGGTTTCAGGTTCTATTTCACTCCCCTGTTCGGGGTTCTTTTCACCTTTCCCTCACGGTACTGGTTCACTATCGGTCTCTCAGGAGTATTTAGCCTTACCGGATGGTGCCGGCAGATTCCCACAAGGCGTCTCCGACCTCGCGGTACTCAGGATACCACTATCCTATCATTCATTACCCGTACGCAGCTCTCATGCTCTATGGCGGGGTTTCCCACCCCCTTCCGGTTTTGTTTGATATTCATGTTGTGGTCCTACAACCCCTACTATGCCGTAACATAATAGGTTTGGGCTTCTTCCCTTTCGCTCGCCACTACTCAGGAAATCATTATTATTTTCTCTTCCTCTGCTTACTTAGATGTTTCAGTTCAGCAGGTTTGCGCATATATGCAACTATTCTTCAAATAGTTAGGTTTCCCCATTCGGAAATCCGCGGATCAATTCATATTTGCTGATCCCCGCGGCTTATCGCAGCTTATCACGTCCTTCATCGCCTCTGAGAGCCAAGGCATCCCCCGTGTACCCTTTCTTACTTTCTTCTATACTTGTACCGCTTTTGCTCGGTACTGTATGCTTTTTGATAACTGTTCGTTCATTGGTTCACTCGTTCATTAGTTCATTGGTATTGCTACCGTTGCACCTTTGATTTTGTAAACTTCTGAAGCCTAACAGTGTCTCTACTGTTGTTTTCTCTTCAATTTTACTTCTTCCAATATGTCAAAGAACTTGTCCCAATACCATATCACTATGATAACTTGCATAATATCCTATCCCTCTCGGGAAACGGTGGGCGTGTGGAGAATAACGGATTCGAACCGTTGACCCCCTGCGTGCAAGGCAGGTGCTCTAGCCAGCTGAGCTAATCCCCCTTTCAGATGCGCTTACAGTATCAAGTAGTTTGTATCAAGTAGCAAGATCTTTCGATCTTTTTACTTTTCACTTTTAACTTTCAACTTGCCTCTCGTAGTCCCGAGCAGATTTGAACTGCTGACCCCTACATTATCAGTGTAGTGCTCTAACCAAACTGAGCTACAGGACTGTTTTTTACGTACAATACTGCCACTACATGGCTGAACCACTGATGGCTTCATCTTCCGGGTTTTTTTTAATTAGATCTGAGTATTGAGATTTGAGTATCGAGATAAAACTTGCGTTCCGGTCTCATAACTCACATCTAATAGCTCATGTCTAATAAGATTAAGAAAATAATCATGCAGGTAACAGCGCAGGCTGTTATAATAAAAAAGAATGTTTGCTTAAGATTTCGGGATAATGCTCCAGAAAGGAGGTATTCCAGCCACACCTTCCGGTACGGCTACCTTGTTACGACTTAGCCCCAGTTACCGACTTTACCCTAGGACGCTCCTTACGGTTACGCACTTCAGGCACTTCCAGCTTCCATGGCTTGACGGGCGGTGTGTACAAGGCCCGGGAACGTATTCACCGCGTCATTGCTGATACGCGATTACTAGCGAATCCAACTTCACGGGGTCGAGTTGCAGACCCCGATCCGAACTGTGAATGGCTTTACGAGATTGGCATCCTGTTGCCAGGTAGCAGCCCGCTGTACCATCCATTGTAGCACGTGTGTAGCCCCGGACGTAAGGGCCATGATGACTTGACGTCGTCCCCTCCTTCCTCTCTATTTGCATAGGCAGTCTGTTTAGAGTCCCCACCTTAACGTGCTGGCAACTAAACATAGGGGTTGCGCTCGTTGCGGGACTTAACCCAACACCTCACGGCACGAGCTGACGACAGCCATGCAGCACCTAGTTTCGTGCTCCGAAGAGCTGATCCGTCTCTGGATCATTCACTAACTTTCAAGCCCGGGTAAGGTTCCTCGCGTATCATCGAATTAAACCACATGCTCCTCCGCTTGTGCGGGCCCCCGTCAATTCCTTTGAGTTTCACCCTTGCGGGCGTACTCCCCAGGTGGAATACTTAACGCTTTCGCTTAGACGCTGGCCGTATATCGCCAACATCGAGTATTCATCGTTTAGGGCGTGGACTACCAGGGTATCTAATCCTGTTTGATCCCCACGCTTTCGTGCCTCAGCGTCAATCATACTTTAGTAAGCTGCCTTCGCAATTGGTGTTCTGTGACATATCTATGCATTTCACCGCTACTTGTCACATTCCGCCTACCTCAAGTACATTCAANGCCAGAGAGGAGTAACTCGTAGGCTCATTATGCAAAAGGCACGCCGTCACCCAACTTGTGGGCTCCGACCGCTTGTAAGTACACGGTTTCAGGTTCTATTTCACTCCCCTGTTCGGGGTTCTTTTCACCTTTCCCTCACGGTACTGGTTCACTATCGGTCTCTCAGGAGTATTTAGCCTTACCGGATGGTGCCGGCAGATTCCCACAAGGCGTCTCCGACCTCGCGGTACTCAGGATACCACTATCCTATCATTCATTACCCGTACGCAGCTCTCATGCTCTATGGCGGGGTTTCCCACCCCCTTCCGGTTTTGTTTGATATTCATGTTGTGGTCCTACAACCCCTACTATGCCGTAACATAATAGGTTTGGGCTTCTTCCCTTTCGCTCGCCACTACTCAGGAAATCATTATTATTTTCTCTTCCTCTGCTTACTTAGATGTTTCAGTTCAGCAGGTTTGCGCATATATGCAACTATTCTTCAAATAGTTAGGTTTCCCCATTCGGAAATCCGCGGATCAATTCATATTTGCTGATCCCCGCGGCTTATCGCAGCTTATCACGTCCTTCATCGCCTCTGAGAGCCAAGGCATCCCCCGTGTACCCTTTCTTACTTTCTTCTATACTTGTACCGCTTTTGCTCGGTACTGTATGCTTTTTGATAACTGTTCGTTCATTGGTTCACTCGTTCATTAGTTCATTGGTATTGCTACCGTTGCACCTTTGATTTTGTAAACTTCTGAAGCCTAACAGTGTCTCTACTGTTGTTTTCTCTTCAATTTTACTTCTTCCAATATGTCAAAGAACTTGTCCCAATACCATATCACTATGATAACTTGCATAATATCCTATCCCTCTCGGGAAACGGTGGGCGTGTGGAGAATAACGGATTCGAACCGTTGATAAATTATCCGGCCCCTGTTTGGCCGAACTCCTATACTATAATATAGTATAAAAAATTTAAGAAATAATCATGTAGGTAACTTGTTATGATACATTGGTATCAGATAATGCTCCAGAAAGGAGGTATTCCAGCCACACCTTCCGGTACGGCTACCTTGTTACGACTTAGCCCCAGTTACCGACTTTACCCTAGGACGCTCCTTACGGTTACGCACTTCAGGCACTTCCAGCTTCCATGGCTTGACGGGCGGTGTGTACAAGGCCCGGGAACGTATTCACCGCGTCATTGCTGATACGCGATTACTAGCGAATCCAACTTCACGGGGTCGAGTTGCAGACCCCGATCCGAACTGTGAATGGCTTTACGAGATTGGCATCCTGTTGCCAGGTAGCAGCCCGCTGTACCATCCATTGTAGCACGTGTGTAGCCCCGGACGTAAGGGCCATGATGACTTGACGTCGTCCCCTCCTTCCTCTCTATTTGCATAGGCAGTCTGTTTAGAGTCCCCACCTTAACGTGCTGGCAACTAAACATAGGGGTTGCGCTCGTTGCGGGACTTAACCCAACACCTCACGGCACGAGCTGACGACAGCCATGCAGCACCTAGTTTCGTGCTCCGAAGAGCTGATCCGTCTCTGGATCATTCACTAACTTTCAAGCCCGGGTAAGGTTCCTCGCGTATCATCGAATTAAACCACATGCTCCTCCGCTTGTGCGGGCCCCCGTCAATTCCTTTGAGTTTCACCCTTGCGGGCGTACTCCCCAGGTGGAATACTTAACGCTTTCGCTTAGACGCTGGCCGTATATCGCCAACATCGAGTATTCATCGTTTAGGGCGTGGACTACCAGGGTATCTAATCCTGTTTGATCCCCACGCTTTCGTGCCTCAGCGTCAATCATACTTTAGTAAGCTGCCTTCGCAATTGGTGTTCTGTGACATATCTATGCATTTCACCGCTACTTGTCACATTCCGCCTACCTCAAGTACATTCAAGCCCATCAGTATCAAAGGCACTGCGATAGTTAAGCTACCGTCTTTCACCCCTGACTTAATAGGCCGCCTACGCACCCTTTAAACCCAATAAATCCGGATAACGCTCGGATCCTCCGTATTACCGCGGCTGCTGGCACGGAGTTAGCCGATCCTTATTCTTACCGTACATTCAACCTCCTACACGTAAAAGGGTTTATTCCGGTACAAAAGCAGTTTACAACCCATAGGGCCGTCTTCCTGCACGCGGCATGGCTGGTTCAGGCTTGCGCCCATTGACCAATATTCCTTACTGCTGCCTCCCGTAGGAGTCTGGTCCGTGTCTCAGTACCAGTGTGGGGGGCCATCCTCTCAGATCCCCTAAACATCGTAGCCTTGGTAAGCCATTACCTTACCAACTAGCTAATGTTCCGCATGCCCATCTTAATCCTATAAATATTTGATCACCAAAAAATGCTATCCGGTGATGTTATGCGGTGTTAATCTCTCTTTCGAGAGGCTATCCCCCAGATTAAGGTAGGTTACATACGTGTTACGCACCCGTGCGCCACTCTCATCAGAAGCAAGCTCCCAAATCCCGTCCGACTTGCATGTATTAGGCCTGCCGCTAGCGTTCATCCTGAGCCAGGATCAAACTCTCCATTGTATAATGTGTTGTTGTTGATCCAGACCCTATTAAACTCAATCAATAGAAATCTGTAAAAAAAAAATATTCTCTTACATTATCCCTGATCAATCTCAAGCTTCTTTTTTATTTAGTATAAAAACCTTTCGGTTGTTACACTGCATAATTTCATTTTCTATCTCTTTTAAGAACTTTTTCCCTTCGCTATCTCAGCTCCGGTATATGTCGTTACATCATTGCGATGCTAAACTTTCAATGTTTTATCCGCCTCGATTCGCTCTCGGCTCCCTCAACGTTTTTCCGCGTTTCCGCTCCCTCGTTTTGGGACTGCAAAGGTAAAAACCTTTTTGTTATTCGCAAACTTTATTTTCTAAATTTCTTAAGCTCGCTTTTTAACCTTTTTCCACAATCCTCGTTTCCGATTTGGCGGGCTGCAAANGATAATGCTCCAGAAAGGAGGTATTCCAGCCACACCTTCCGGTACGGCTACCTTGTTACGACTTAGCCCCAGTTACCGACTTTACCCTAGGACGCTCCTTACGGTTACGCACTTCAGGCACTTCCAGCTTCCATGGCTTGACGGGCGGTGTGTACAAGGCCCGGGAACGTATTCACCGCGTCATTGCTGATACGCGATTACTAGCGAATCCAACTTCACGGGGTCGAGTTGCAGACCCCGATCCGAACTGTGAATGGCTTTACGAGATTGGCATCCTGTTGCCAGGTAGCAGCCCGCTGTACCATCCATTGTAGCACGTGTGTAGCCCCGGACGTAAGGGCCATGATGACTTGACGTCGTCCCCTCCTTCCTCTCTATTTGCATAGGCAGTCTGTTTAGAGTCCCCACCTTAACGTGCTGGCAACTAAACATAGGGGTTGCGCTCGTTGCGGGACTTAACCCAACACCTCACGGCACGAGCTGACGACAGCCATGCAGCACCTAGTTTCGTGCTCCGAAGAGCTGATCCGTCTCTGGATCATTCACTAACTTTCAAGCCCGGGTAAGGTTCCTCGCGTATCATCGAATTAAACCACATGCTCCTCCGCTTGTGCGGGCCCCCGTCAATTCCTTTGAGTTTCACCCTTGCGGGCGTACTCCCCAGGTGGAATACTTAACGCTTTCGCTTAGACGCTGGCCGTATATCGCCAACATCGAGTATTCATCGTTTAGGGCGTGGACTACCAGGGTATCTAATCCTGTTTGATCCCCACGCTTTCGTGCCTCAGCGTCAATCATACTTTAGTAAGCTGCCTTCGCAATTGGTGTTCTGTGACATATCTATGCATTTCACCGCTACTTGTCACATTCCGCCTACCTCAAGTACATTCAAGCCCATCAGTATCAAAGGCACTGCGATAGTTAAGCTACCGTCTTTCACCCCTGACTTAATAGGCCGCCTACGCACCCTTTAAACCCAATAAATCCGGATAACGCTCGGATCCTCCGTATTACCGCGGCTGCTGGCACGGAGTTAGCCGATCCTTATTCTTACCGTACATTCAACCTCCTACACGTAAAAGGGTTTATTCCGGTACAAAAGCAGTTTACAACCCATAGGGCCGTCTTCCTGCACGCGGCATGGCTGGTTCAGGCTTGCGCCCATTGACCAATATTCCTTACTGCTGCCTCCCGTAGGAGTCTGGTCCGTGTCTCAGTACCAGTGTGGGGGGCCATCCTCTCAGATCCCCTAAACATCGTAGCCTTGGTAAGCCATTACCTTACCAACTAGCTAATGTTCCGCATGCCCATCTTAATCCTATAAATATTTGATCACCAAAAAATGCTATCCGGTGATGTTATGCGGTGTTAATCTCTCTTTCGAGAGGCTATCCCCCAGATTAAGGTAGGTTACATACGTGTTACGCACCCGTGCGCCACTCTCATCAGAAGCAAGCTCCCAAATCCCGTCCGACTTGCATGTATTAGGCCTGCCGCTAGCGTTCATCCTGAGCCAGGATCAAACTCTCCATTGTATAATGTGTTGTTGTTGATCCAGACCCTATTAAACTCAATCAATAGAAATCTGTAAAAAAAAAATATTCTCTTACATTATCCTACCAACATTTGTAATCATAACTACCTTTCGGTTGTTACTCTACATGATTTTCTATTTCTTAAAAGAACTTTTTGCTTCTCCGTCTCGGTTCTGCTATATGTTTTGAAGTTAGTACTTCTTAACTTTTGTATTAAACGTTTGAAGATCGCCTTCAAACATATCCCTTCTGTTTGGGAGTGCAAAGATAGACTTGTTTTTTATCATTGCAAATTAATTTTAACATTTTTTTAAGACACTCATTAATAAGCATATAAGTAATTAAAACCCATTTGTATGGCAATGCCCTTTTTAATAAATTCACACTCAAATCATTAAGGATAAACCACTTAATACAATTTCACATGCCTCAATATTCAGCGAAGCGATTAGTTGATTTATTAAATCTAACCAATAAAAAGCGGGGTTACTCCGGTCAATCCGGGTATCAGAATAGCAACAATCCGGAAAACGGGGCAATGAATAGAATCTACGCTTCTCCTACTTGGTGACCAATAAAAACCTATAACCTATCAGTAAACAATAAAGTCGCCCTACTTACATGAGGTAGCTTTTTTGTTTGAATCTTCACCAGACCTTTATACCGTTGTGTTTTTAAACTTAAGCGCGACACTGTTCACGCATTGCTTACCGATGATGACCAGGTATCTGAGGTGCCCACACGGGTCAGTACGCCTGTGTTGATGGCGATTAGCTCAGCCCTGTATTATTCGAGCCGGTACGGTTCTCCGTTACCGTAATTCAACTGTGGTTGAGTAAAATGCCAGCGCTCTAAACTTTGGCGGCTGAGCCGACGTATTTAAACCCGGGCTGGTTTGCTAGGACCTTTGCATTTTATCCAATGCCGCAACAAAACCTGTAAAAAGGCTATCATCCTCGGCCGACCATGGTTTGCCATTGCGGTAATCCAGCCAGCGGTATTCCAACTTTGAATACTCGTTGCTGATGCCTGGTTCAATGGGTTTTTCGTACAGGTTATCGGCTACAACGCGATAACCACTCTCAGTATTGCTAACGGGTATCTTGAAAATGCCAACGTCAGTTACCTGGTGGTGGTGCTTGTCAATAGCTGTTAAGCCGCTTTCGGGCGAGGCAAATTCAGATTTAAGCCATTTGGCGGCTTAGTTCAATACTTCGGCTTCGGTAGGTTTACCCGCAGTGGTGTAAGTAGAATCGTACATTATCTTCCCCTGTATCACGGGCAGCATTACTTTTGGCTCGCGCTTTTCCGCTATGGTTTCTAAAGGTAGCAGGAAGCAAATCAGAAATATTGTATTAAACATTGTGATAGGGTTTAGTATTAGTTTTTTTGAGCGGCCCAGAATATGGCATTGCTGAAAAGCCGTTTGTAATGATCATCGTCGAAAAGCACAGGCGAGTGGCCCATAAAAATGTAAACGTTGCGCGCTTTAACATTCGGGTTGGTCCATATTACCGGGTGGTCGCCCATTTTTACATTGCCGTTTGGTATGTAGCTGCTCTCTTCAACCGATGCCAACACATGCACATTTGGCCTCGGGCTTTGATCATAGGTATACCACTCCTCTTTTTGGATCCAGAATGAGGATGGGATGCCTTTCATTACCGGGTGGGCCTTATCCTCCACATTCACCTCCCCTTTTGCAAAGCCGGGTATATAGCTTTTAAACCTCACCTGCCCCATGAATTTATGGAACCATGGCCAAATCGGGAAGCCATCAAACTCGCCCAGCAACGTGGCGTGGTGAAAGCCTATCCAACCACCCCGGCCTTGGTTAATATACTGCTCAAAAGCCTTCACAGCCTTCTCTTTCCAAGAATAAGGAGGAAAATCTAGTTGGATAAACAGTTGGTATTTACTTAAAAAGGCACCGTCGATATTATCGGTAGTGGTTATATAATCCACGGTAAAGTTGCTGTCGGCGGAAAGTTTATCCAGCCATACTTTCGCTACTTTCGAGTACTCAATATGATTCCCGCCGTTCTCATAAATGGCTATTACTTTAAAACGTGGCGCTTTTTGCGCGTGGCATGCAAATGCAAAAACGCAGAGCAGGCTTATTAAAATTGATCTTTTCATATATAGATATCTGTAGGTTCATTTTGATGCAGCCCAATTAACGGCATCGGTTATTAGTGTAATATAATCTTTGTTGGTAAAATCGTCCGGCGAATGCCCTATGCCGATGTTGGTCATCCGGCGGTATTGTTCATTTGTCCAGATGATAAGATAATCGTTCATGGGTTAATTTTGTTTGAAGTACCGCTCTGTGGTAGCCAGCACTTTAGCTTTAGCAAAACTTTGTAAAGTATAAATTTTGCCATCAGTCCCCCTTAGTTTAAAATTTGTTGCCATAGCGCCGATTGCCAGCGTTGGGTGCACACTTTATGCAAAGATATATTCGTTCACCAGGAACAGAAGCGCAAATGAGATCAATATCAAAAACCGGTTCTTTTTCATTCGATAGTTTTTATGGTGTGGCTACGGCTAACAAATATCAGGCAGCGTGTGGCAGCCATTGCTCTGCCCTACGCCCGTCGGTATCTTTGCTTACCGCGGTAGTTGGCGGCCGGAACAAATATTTTTGTAAATATTATGACGGCGGTCATTTTTTATTAGCCATAGATATTTTAACTTTACCTTAGTAAATTCAACTACCATGAAAACCATACGATTTAACTTTAACCACCCGGTAAATGGCAATGCCATTTTTACACCGGTGAACTGTGTTGGGGGTGCTTGTTTTAGGATGAAGGTACAAAGTTCGAAAGGCGATCTGCTGGAGATACCGGTTACAGAATGTAATGCGGGCAAATGGAGACTGATCCTCGATTGGGAGTACGACGGCAGAATGTTTTCTCATCAGGAAGATTTTGAAGTTGCAGCAGGTAAAGCAATATCCTGATTTTGGCCGTACTGCACAATTACCATTTATTCTTGCCCTACCCCTTTAGGGAGCAGTTTCTTTAAGCACGGGCACCTTGGTGTTTTTGATGGCGTTGTTTTCTACCTCGTTGTTAAAAGGCGCTACATCTTGCATAGTGCGGGATGGATAACGCTTGGTATCGAACTTGCCCGTCCAGTCCGCGTTTTTACTGCCGCCTATTAAAATGCCGGTACCACATTGGTTTATCTTATTGTTTTTGATAACGCAATCACTTGCCGCAATATAGAATCCGGTATCTATCTTTCCTTTCGCCATGCCATACATCAGCCTGATAGCAATTGGCAAGCCTTTAAACTTGTTATTGGTGATGGTGTGCGTAGTGCCGTTAACCCGTACACCACCTGTACCGCCCGCAAATGTATTGCTATCAACCAGGCATTCATGCCCGCCTCGCATTACCAGTTCGCCGTGGCAATCTTCAAAATAATTATTGACGTATTTATTGCCCGATGATTTATTGCTGATCACTTCCGGTTCGCCGTTGCAGCGGATAAAGCGGTTATCCCGCACCGTGGCGTAGGAATAGCGATTGCCCAACATAATAGGGTCCTGCCCTATTTGTACGCACTCGCCGCCGTTATTCCCCTTCCAGGTAACGCTGTCCTTATCCATAAATGTGTTATGATCGATAAGGGTGTAGAGCGATACATCTTCTTTGCCAACCCGAACCTGCACTTCCTGGTTGTTAAAATTGGCACTGAAACTGCAATTATCTATACGGTTATGATCGCCGTTACCCGATACTACCACGATGGGCATAAAATCGGTATTCACGGTATCTTTGATGAACTTGCAATCGCTCAGTCTGCAATACCTGGCGGCATCCAGATGCACAAGCACCACATCCGAACCTTTACCCTTAAACAGTATACAGCCTTCAAAGCTCAGCCCTTTCACTTCGATGTAGCTACCGGATATTTTAAGTACCGCCCGGCGCACCTCGCCCTGAAAGATCACTTTACCCGTTTTTTCTGCACGGATGATAATTGGCTTGGCGGCAGTTCCGTTAGCGTTTAGTGTTAGGCTCCAGCCGTTGTAATTACCCTTGGCAATTACAATTTCATCGCCCGGCAAAACAACAGCCGCGGCTTTGCTAAACTCTTCTGGAGTTGCTACCTTATAAACTTTGCCAAAACTTAACTGAACAGCGCAAAAGCAGCATACTGTTAATACCCAATATTTTATCATAATATTTAATTTAACAATCAATGCCCACTTACGGGCCCGTTTATATTATTATTCCATTTCCTGCGCATCGCGATGGGCTTTGCCAGGATGCTATTGTTTACAACTTTAAAAAGCTAACCGGCAAACCCGGAGAAAACACTCCAATAACAGAATTGCCGCCATTTAGCCTTACGCTGATAACAGCCCTGCCATTATACGCCTGCAACTTACGCGAACCTTTTGAAGTACCCAGATCATCTATCAGCGTTCCGTTTCCGGAGAGCGAGAAATTTATCCAGTTGGCGGCATCCAGGCAAGGCACTCCGTTGGCGTCATACACCCTCGCTTCAACTGTTGCTACACCATCCTTATCACCTGTTTTAACAAGCAGCACTTTTACGGGCTTTGCCCATTTTTCGGTTTGATAGGATTGCGTAATGGTATCTGTAACAGTCAATTTTCCTTTATAAGCAACCACTTTGATACTATTTACCCCTTTGTTATAAACAACCATCCAGCGCAAGCCTGCCGCCGGGAAATTTTGCGGATCGCGGGTTTTAAAGCCCTGGCTTTTACCGTTCAAAAACAGCTCTGCTCTATCGGCATTGGAGTAAACTTTAACCATCTTTTCTTCGCCGGAGTTTCCCCATCTTTCTGGCCAGCTATGGCCATAAATATGTGCCATCAATTTATCCGACCAATAGGATTGCACTACGTAATAAGATTCCTTTTTTGTGAAGTCGCGCTCTACCACGCCTTTCTGGTTCACGTAAGGCACGGGGTTCTCTGGTCGAATCGGGGTCGAAAAATCTTTAAAGGTCCAAAACGCGGAGCCGGTTAACCAGGGCATTTGTTCCTGTTCTTTCAGGTGCCAGTCGAAAAGGTTGCAAATGTAGGTTTCGCTCCAGTCGCTGTTATCGGCAATGCGGGTAATACCGCTAAATAAAGTAGAATCCACCGGGCCGCTGATGCCTTTGCCGTTGATCACCTTGGCCAGCGCCTTATCCGGTTCTTCGGAGTGCCGGTTGGCATGGCTGTCCCCTCCCCATTCGGCGTGGATAAAATGCGGGACTTTCTTAAACTCTTCCTCTGTAAATTTTTTATAATCAGGATAAAAACCCTTGTACCAGCCGGCCCAAATGGTTGGAGAATATACATCGGGGATATCCCTGCAAAAATCGCAACGGCGGATAGTGGTTTTGCGGGATGGATCGAGCCGGTGAACCAGATCGTTTTGTTCGCTCATAAACGCGCGGATCTTTTGCTTATCAAACTCAGCAAAATCGCCCGGCCAGTCGTTCTCATTACCCAATCCCCATAATATGATAGACGGATGGTTATAATGTTGCCTGATCATGTTAGTGAGCATATTTTTTGCCTGCGCCTTATACGCATCGCCACCAAGGCCTCCGCGGCACCAGGGTTCCTCTTCCCAAACCAACAGGCCCAGGCTATCGCACAGGTTTAAAATAGTTTTGGATTGCTGGTAATGCCCCAATCGAATAAAGT
This sequence comes from Mucilaginibacter gilvus, assembly GCF_004054195.1. Taxonomy (GTDB): domain Bacteria; phylum Bacteroidota; class Bacteroidia; order Sphingobacteriales; family Sphingobacteriaceae; genus Mucilaginibacter; species Mucilaginibacter gilvus. Next base: position 14,871 of record NZ_SBIW01000006.1, read on the forward strand.
TTGCACCCATCTCTTTTATCAGCAGCATTTCCTGCAACATGATGCTATCGGTTAATGCCGCGGCTACGCCCGCATGGTCTTCGTGCCTGTGTGTGCCTTTCAGCAATAAGCGTTTCCCATTTAAATTAAATGGCCCGTTATCTACAAACAAAAAATTACGGAAGCCAACCTTTTCGGTATGCTTAAACACGTCACCATCTGCGGTGCCTGTAATATCAATGGTATACAAATACGGATCTATTGTGGACCATAGATGCGGTTTGCCGATATTTAGCCTTGGTAGAGATATACCGGACCTTAAGGTATCGGTACTGAATTTTTCTTTAAGTATTATCTTGCCGTTGGCATCTTTCACAAGCAGTTCCCCGCTTACTTTTCTGGCCCCGGTTGGGTTGTAGAAATCAATTTTGGGGGTGATCCAGCCTTTTGACATGCCTTTATCAAGCTCAGCATTAGCGTACAATTTATCAATACTTACTTGTGGCAGGTAAATTAAATTTACATGCCGGTACAAGCCGCCATAAATATTAAAATCTGATAGTTGCGAGGGAATGCTTTCCAGGTCGCGGGTATTGTCGCAACGGATCTCTACCGGCACTTTGCCTTTATATTGCCTGGTAAATGCAGTTGTTTTTTTGAAATCGGCAATGGCATCTGTGATATCCACAGTCCATTCATCATATCCGCCATTGTGGGTACCCACCAGTTTATCATACAAGTACACTTTGGTTTTTTGCCCCGCGCCTTCAAAGTGTAAAATGGTACGCTCAGCGGCATAAGGGTTATTTATGTTTAGCTGTGTGCGGTACCAACCCGGCCCCTGGTAGTAATTCACATCGGGGTCCACCCCATCCCTATCGTTAAAACAATGAGGCAGGGTTACTTTACTCCAGGCAGGATACGCTTCCGGTTTGCCCGGCGATACCGGCCTTATGGCTTCCCACACGCCACCCAAATCCTGCTTTATAAACTCCCAATTATTTGTTAAGCGTTGCTTTTGCTGAGCGTATGCGTTGCTGCACCCCATCATCAACATAAAAAGAATAACAAATTGGCGGCCGCTATGCTTCATTAACATTATTTAAATATTAAAAACCAGGCCCTTAATCTTTCGGGCCTGGTTACTCAAATATAAACCAACTATACATTTACCCGCCCCGTTAAAAACGGGTAAAGCGTATTTTTAAACTACGGCACTATTTTATCTAAAGGCGGTATATTATTCTCTGACCCCGCATAGCCTTTGTTTTGATTAATATGCCCATTGATGTTAAGATCGATATCCGATTGTGGTATCGGCCATAGCACGTGATATGGGGAGATGGTATAATGATTACCCGAGTTGGTTACAACTGCTGGATTTTTGTAAAAATCATTTTTCTCCATTATCCTGTCGTAAAAGAAGTTATCGGTAGAAAAACTTGCCACGCTGTAAGTTTTACCATTGTATGCCGCTTTACCTGTTTGGGCAAAAATATAGGCTATACGTGTTAACTCGGATTTACGTGGCTCTTCCCAGTAAAGCTCCCTTTGGCGCTCATCCAATATAGTACCTATGTTTACTTTACTGTCGTCGGTTAACAATTCCGCTTTTGCGCGGGCTCTTACTTTGTTAATATCAGCCATGGCAAGCGCTGTTTGGCCTTTCCACCAGTAAGCTTCGGCACGCAACAGGTAGGTTTCTGCTAAGCGGAACACATACCAATCGGTATTGGTACCACGCGGCGGCGACCACCATTTATCAACGGCTGTTTTACCAGAACCGATGAACACCTTATAATGCGGCCAGCCAAACCATGCCCTGATGGTATCTTTTGCACCGTTCAAGAACCTTTTATTTACGTTTGCAGCAGTATACTGTTCCAGGTTTTTACCGTACCAGGCAGCATCGGTTGTTTTAAGCCCGGGTTGGTTGTAAACCAGGTCTGTCATATTCATCCACATACCTGGTGCATGGCGCAAGTCTGTATTGTCTGTCCAGATGTATTTGGTAGCATACGGCGTACCGCGCAAACGGCCAATACCACGGCCATACCAAAGCGTAATCGGGAACTCTTCCGTAATTTTGTCTGAAATACCCGGCTTTAATGCACCCGGGGTAAGTATGGTGCCATTGTGCCACATAGGTACGCAGTTACGCATCACTTGTGAGCCATTAACAGTAGCGCCATCCAGCGTTTCGCGGTCTATCACTATGTAAAGCGCTTCGGTGTTCGAGGCTATCGCTTTATTTTCCGGGCGGTGCAGGTCCCAAACCACGTTCTTCGACGCGTCGCTGGCAACAATACCAAAGCGATTGGTCATTAACGCGTATGGGCCGTTTATTGCAACGTTTGCCGCTGCTATAGCTTCGTCAAACAAGCCTAAGGCAAGGTCTATCTTAGCTAATAAATGTGCAGCAGCGCCTTTAGATGGCTCGCCCTTGTTGCCATTATCAACCAGTTTGGTGATGGCAAAGTCCAGGTCTGTTTTCATCTGTTTAAGTATTACCATGCGCTGGGTGGTGAGGTAGCCGGTATTCACAGCGCTTTCTTCCTTCAGTATCAATGGCACATCGCCAAACTCGTGCACCAGGCGATAATACCTGTATGCCCGGTGAAAATAAGCGCCAGCCAGCACTTTGTCACGTTCATCATCCGAAGGCCAGGTGATGCCGCCTGCCCTTGATATAATTACGTTTGCATCGTGCACGCCCTGCCACCATACCTGCCAGTAACGGCCTATCTTATTGTAATCGTCGTTGTTTAGGTTAGCAGTTGGTGTTATCCTCACGTTAAGGTCCTGCGCCGGGGTGGTTTTATCTGTTGTGCCTTCCACAGCCGCATCCGTAAATATCGACTCGGTGAGCATTGGCGCTGAGTCGCCAAAGTACTCGAACCGCACGCTTAAGTTAAGGTTAAGCAATGCTGCCCTAAAAGCTGCCGGCGAGTTAAGCGTGTTATCCGGTGTGAATTTTGAAGGCGCTTCCGGAACCAGTTCGTTCAGCTTTGTACACCCGCTGCCAATAAGTATGGCAGTTGCCATAAAACCGGCTATAATATTTTTATTTATCTTTTTCATATCTAATCACTTGATCCGTTAAAAAGTTACGTTAAAACCTGCAGCCAAATACCTTGGGGTTGGGCCGTTGTTCTGAGGGTCCCACAGTGGCCAGTCGGAAAATACTGCAGCGTTGGTAGCGTTAACAAACAGTTTGGCACTTGCCATACCCAGTTTTTTTATAAGCTGCGGACTAAAGTTGTAACCCAGCGATACCGTTTGCAACCTCACGAATGATGCCTTGCGCCAAACGTTAATGGTAGTGCCGGATGAGCCTGAGTTTAGGCGGGCGTAATCGTTTATGGGGTTATCGGTTGTCCAATACGGCAATGCATAAGAGTTGGTTCGGCCATACCCTACGCCACCCAAATTGTTGGTGGCCTGGTTATACTGCCTTAGCTGGCCCATGCTGGAAATGAGCATGAACGAAAAATCGAAATTGTGCAGGAAATTAAAATCGTTACGTAACGACCAGCTGAACTTAGGCGTAGTGGTACCCAAAAACACTTTATCATCGTTGGTAAACTTAAAATCGCCGTTCATGTCCTGCAGTTTAAAGTCGCCGGGTTTGGCGCCGTATTTTGCAGCTTCGGTGGCATCGGGGGTTTGCCATACGCCCAGTATTCGGTAATCCCAAACGGCAGCAATATCGTGCCCTATAAACCAGCCGTTACCTATGTCGTCATTCTCTTTTGTGATGGTATTACCGCTTGCATCGGTGGTTTGGTACTCGCCATACAAGTGAACTATTTTATTGCGGTTAAAGTAAAAGGTACCGGTAGCATTCCAGTTAAAGTTTTTACTCTGTATTATTTTACCTTCCAGCAATACTTCCATACCCTTATTGGTTACTTCGCCAATGTTGGTAAAGGGGTTAGAGTTAACCAAGCCTTCTACCAACGGGATAGAACGGCTTACAATGAGGTCGGTAGTTTTACGCTTATAAACATCTATTGAACCACTAAGGCGGTTATTCAGGATTGTAAAATCTAAACCAATGTTGGGGCCTGTGGTGCGCTCCCAGGTAAGGTCGCTGTTTTGCAGCGAGGTTACATAAATGCTGTTGTTGTTCACCACAACGCCGCCCGGTGTAACCGTGGCGTATTTTTGCGCCACAATGGTGGCCAGTGCAAGGCTTGGGTCGGCAGTGCCGCTCGGTAAACGGTTACCATTAGATCCGTACCCTACGCGAAGTTTACCAAAGTTGAGCCATTTAAAGAAATCGCCCTTAAAGAATTTTTCATCGCTAAAGGTCCAGGCCACGGCACCTGTAGCATAATTCTGCCGTGGTTTCTTTAAACCAAATGGCGAGAAACCATCGCGACGGGCGGTGAAAGTAAAATTGTACCTGCCCAGCAGTGTGTAGTTCAAACGGCCCATTAACGCATCGGCGTTATAAACACGGTCGTCGCTGCCTTCTATCGGCAGCGTACCCGCGCCTATGTTGTGGTACCCCAATACATCGCTTGGGCTAAACTGGGTGTTAGAAGCAGTGGTGTACCAGCTTTGATATTTTTCTTTATTGAGCAGAAACGTTACATCAAACGCGTGGATACCAAAGTTTTTATTCCAGTTAAGGATGTTATCGAGATTGTACCTGTACCTGTTCTCCATGGTGCGGATACCGCTACCACCCGAAAGCTCATTAGGATTGGCCACCGGACGGAAGAAGAAGTTGCGGTACGATTCTATCTGCGGAGAAAAGTTAAGGGTGTATTTAAACCCGAAAGGAAGATCTACACGCGCAAAAAGCACGCTGAATAACTCGTTTTGCACGTTAACGTTGGAGTTGTAGCGCTGGCCCAGAAAGGGGCTACGCTGGTTCAAACCGCTGTCGTCGGTATCTATCCTGCGCAGCGATCCGTCGGCATTGTAAACATCACCATAAGGCGATGAGTTAATGATCTGGGTCCAGTCGGACTCGGTGCGGTCTATCGACTGATTGGATAAAGAAGCGGCCGAAGCGCCTTCGTCTCTCACGGCAAACTGGGTGTTCATACCAAGGGTGAGGAACTTGGCGGCTTTACCTTCCAGGTTGGCGCGGAAGCGGATGTTATTGTACTGGCCACCATTGATGAGGTTCTGATTTTTTGTAAAGTTGCCCGAGAAGTAATAGCTCACATTATCGCCGCGGCCGGATAAACTTGCGGTATAATCCTGCCTTACGCCGTTCCTAAAAATCAGTTTACTCCAGTCGGTTACCTTACCGTTCTGGTAATTGGCTATCTCGTTGGGGAACAAGCCCAGGCGCTGCAGGTAAATGGTAACCGGATCGCCTGTCGCCCCGGCCAAAAACTGGGCGGTGGTTACACCATCGGGCAGGGCCCTTGGGTCGCTATAATAATAGTAGGGGTTTGATGAGTTGGCGCTTCGCTGCACGTCGGACCTCCAGTTCAGGAAGCCTTCGCCCTGGTAAAACTTTTGGTTTTGCAGCAGTTGGGCGATGCCTGTATTGGCGTTCAGCGTAATTACGGAGCCGCCCTTTTTACCTTTTTTGGTAGTGATTGCAACTACGCCACCGGCCGCCTGTGCGCCGTAAACGGCCAGCGCGCTTGGGTCGCGCTGTACATCTAAGCGGTCAATATCATTGGGGTTAATGTCGGCCAAGTCGCCAAAATAGATCACACCATCCAGCACGATCAATGGCCGCACGTTACCCGAAAGACTGGCCTGGCCGCGTATTTGCAAGTCGCCAACACTGCCGCCTTTAGGCGAAGTGCTTAACGATACTGAAATACCCGGTACCGCACCGCGCAAAACGTCGGTAACGCTGGCCGGGTTATCGTTTTCAAATTTATCTGCTTTTACGCTGGTGATAGCACCTGTTACGTCTTTTACCGCACGGGTACCATAACCAATAACTACAACCTCGTTAAGGTTGCGCGAATTTGGCAATATCTGCACATTGTATTCGGTAGCAGAGCCAACGGTTACCTCCTTTTGAGTATACCCAATAAACGAAAACACCAGTACCGCGCCTGCATCTGCATCAAGCGAATATTTACCGTTAGCATCTGTTGTGATACCTATGGTGGTGCCTTTTATTCTTACGCTTACGCCAGGCAAAGGCAGGTTTTTTTCATCGGTAACAACACCTGTTATTTTTGCCTGCGTAATTGCGGCAGTGTTATTTGGCAGGGTTTCGCCGGTTGGGGTTGCCCCGCCCGGATGCACTTTGCTGTTATGCGCGTTTGCACTTGCACCCATCGCGAAAAGCGAAATGGCGACCAAAGCGGCACATCTTTTTAACGTTTTTTGTAGAGGTCTATTCTTCATATTGATATGTTAAGAATTAAGGTTTAAAAAAAATGACAAAAGGATTCCCCGGCGGTTGTGCACCGCAATTTTTTTAACAAGAGAATCTGGATCTTAAATTTTGCCGGGTTGTGGCGTTAGCGGCCCGCTACGTTACTTTTTCGTTGGTTGTTTGTTTCATGGTTGCTGTTAGAGTTAGTTGATACTGGTATTTTGGTTATTGGTTGAGAGACAAAAGGTATTTAGCAAGATCGGTAGCGGCTTTATCGTTATCAAAACCGGCCGGTAACCTGCCGTTCACATATTCATTATAAAGCCAGGGATCGCCCACGGCTATAACAGTGCCTTTGCCGTATCTGGCAATCGCCGCGATGGCGGCACCACCGGCGGTTGTTAATAGTGGTTTGGCTGTGCCTGTCAGGCTAATGCTGCAGGCGTCTTTTATAAAAGCTTTTCTTGCTGTTTTAAAAAAAGGGTTATTGTCGATAATAACCGCGCCATCTTCAAAATGCGCGTCGTCGATCACATGGTTTTGCATGTCGTTATTAAAATGGAGGCCAAAGTACCCGGCAAGCAGGTTAAAATGATTCAGCTCTACATTTGCGCTATCGTTTGCCATTAAAATCAGCACGCCGCCTGCCTTTACCCATTGGGCGATGTTATCCGCGTCGGCTTTTTGGATATAGTTCGGCTGCTTATTTTCTTTTTGGCTATCGGGGTCAACAATGATGTATACGGCTACATTCTTTAAATTTTGGGGAGTTGGCGCAACATCAATGCTGGTAAGTGAAGCGCCCTGAGATTTGAAGATACTACCCCATACCGAGAACCCGGAATTGGCGGTATCTTCCCATAGGTAATGGAACCGTTCGGCCTGCCCGGCTTTGGTAGTATGTGTTTCGTGGTTAAAATAATAATCAAGCGCAACGGTTTGGGCCATTGCCTTACAGGTAACCATTGAATACACGAAGAGCACGATAACGGCCAGCTTGCGTTTCATTTTAGAGAGATATTTAATAATTATTGCAGTGTTTATAATTGGCGTATTTACAACTGCACTAACCAAAAGTACTTTTGTTAGCTTACCGTTAACATATATCAGGCATATTTATTTACGACATCGTTTTCGCTGCGCAATAGTTGGGGCTATTGTTGTATTATTTACACAAACATTTCAGCAAAAAACTAAAAACACTAAGTAAGTTGGAGAGGGTGGGAATTACGATTACTGGCGGGCGGTAGAATCGCGTGTAACCAATTGGGTAGGTAATACCAGCGTTTCAAAATCATAAATCGGCCTTTTGGCTAAAATGAGTTCTAACAGTTTCTGAGTGGCCTTCTGCCCCATCTCAAAACCGGGTTGGTAAACCGAACTGAGCGAAGGGTTCAAAACATCGGCCAGGGTGGTGTTGGTATAACCGATAAGCGCTATTTCTTGAGGGATCTTTATTTTAAACTTGTTCAGTAAACTCAGCGTAGTTGTGGTGATCCTGTCCGATGTGGTGAAGATGGCATCGGGTTTATCTTTAAGCGAGAGCAGCTCGTTCAGTGCATTCTCTATCTCGCCAATATCGCGGCCGCCATGCGGGCAATACTTTATATAGGCTTCGTCAATAGCTATCCCGGCTTCTTCCAAGGCCTTCCGGTACCCGGCGAAACGTTCTTTGGTGATAGATATATTAGGCGGGCTGGTGATATGCGCTATGCGTTTATAGCCAGAATCCAACAGGTGGCGCGTGGCATCATATCCTCCTTTAAAATTATCGGCAATTACTTTATGGGTGTCAATCTCGTCGGTAATACGATCAAAGAAAACAATTGGCAGGCCTTGCTTGTGCAGCGTCTTCAGGTGCGTTATATCGTTGGTTTCGGTTGAAAGAGAGATCAGCAAACCGTCGATAGAACGGTGCGTAAGGTGCCCCACGTTCTTTACCTCCAGCTCGTAAGATTCGTGTGTTTGCGTGATGATAACATTAAACCCGGCCTCGTAGGCTACAGATTCGATACCGTTAATTACCTGCGAAAAAAATTGATTTTCGATGGTGGATACCACAATACCAATTGACTTGCTGCGCCCCTGCTTTAAACTTTGGGCAATAGGGTTTGGCCGGTAATTATGTTCCTGCGCGTACTCTTTTACCAGTTTCTTTGTATTCTCGCTTATCTCGTAACTATCCCGTAACGCTTTTGAAACAGTAGATACTGAAAGATTTAGCGCCGTAGCGATATCTTTTATGGTAATTGAGCTGAAGTTCATATTGGCTAATTGTTAAATAACAGTGGTAGCTATTTTTTAACATTTCACCAATGTAATAAATTCTTGCTTAATAAAGCCTAAATATTACTATAAAGTTACAACTTTCATACGGGGTGTTAACAGGTGCATCACCAGCCAGGCCAGTAAATAAGCGCAGGCGCAAATAGAAAATATGATATTGTAACCAGCCGTAATATGGCCCGCCACTTTATAGGTTTCCAATATCCAGCCAACCAGCAGCGGGAATATAATGCCCCCTACCGAGCCCGCCATACCGCCAATACCTACCACAGAGCTAACCGCCCTTTTAGGGAACATGTCTGACGCGGTAGTAAATATATTGGCGCTCCACGCCTGGTGTGCCGCTGCGGCTAAACTTATCAAGGCAACCGCCTGCCAAATATTGGTGGCATACCGTGCACCAAATATGGGCAGCACGCAAAGCGCGAATAAAAACATGGCCGTTTTACGCGCTTTAAAAATGGGCATCCCGCGTTTAATAAACCACGACGACAGGTAGCCGCCACCAATACTGCCAATGGTAGTAGCCGTATACACGATAACCAAAGGCAGACTTGGTTTGCTCAGATTTAAGTTAAACGTGCTGGCAAAATACGAGGGTAGCCAGAACAGAAAGAACCACCAGATAGGGTCGGTAAGGAATTTACCGATCACAAACGCCCAGGTTTGCCTGATGGCGAAAAGCTGTACCCATTTAACCGGGGTTTGAGCAGCTTCCGGCTCGTCGTTGATATCGCTATGGATATATTTAAATTCAGCTTTGTTTATTTGCTTGTGCCTGGATGGCACTTCGTAAAACAGCCACCAAAATATAAGCCATATAAAGCCAATTGCACCGGTAATCAAAAACGCCATCTGCCAGCCGTAGATCCCCAATATCCAGGGGACCATCACAGGCGCTGCTACCGCGCCAATATTTGCACCCGAATTAAATATACCCGTTGCCAGCGCCCGCTCTTTTTTGGGGAACCACTCGGCCACCACCTTAATAGCTGCCGGGAAATTACCCGATTCTCCTATCCCTAAGGCAGCACGCGCCGCGCCAAAACCTAAGGTAGATTTTACCAAAGCATGTAACATAGCAGCCAGGCTCCATACAATAAGCGAGATAGTGTACCCCAACTTAGTGCCCAGCTTATCAATAACACCGCCAAAGCCAAGCAAGCCAATAGCGTAGGCTGCCTGGAAAGCCATAACAATATGCCCGTAGTCTTCCTCCGTCCAGTTAAATTCCTTCTCAAGTGTTGGTTTCAGGAAGCCTATTACCTGCCTGTCGAGATAGTTAATGGTTGTGGCAAAAAACAGCAGGCTTACTACAACCCAGCGGTAATTAGTTTTTTTTGTATCGCTCATAATTGATGATTCTATCGTGGGGAAATACGCCTGTTTTATTACCTGATATTTTCGATCTTGATGGCATCCATATCGGTATAATCGAGGTTTTCGCCCCCCATTCCCCATATAAAGCTATAGTTACTGGTGCCTGCACCCGAGTGCATACTCCAGGGCGGGGATATCACCGCGTTATAGTTATCTATTAAAATGTGCCTGGATTGTGTTTCCTCCCCCATCAAATGAAACACTTTTTGCCCTGCGGGGATATCAAAATAAAAGTAAGCTTCCATGCGGCGGTCATGTACATGCGGCGGCATAGTGTTCCATACACTGCCGGTATGCAAAATAGTTAAGCCCATTACCAGTTGGCAACTGGCTATCCCCGCTTTGTGGATGTATTTATTGATGGTGCGTTTGTTGGCAGTATCATCGCCGCCGGCGTTAACTTTTTCCGCGTCGTTAATGGTCATCAACGATGTTGGGTAGTTTTTATGCGCTGGTGTGGAGAGCAGGTAAAAAACCGGTGGCTCGGCAACATTGGCGGCGCTAAAAGTTACTTGCTTAACACCCTTGCCTATATACAGGCAATCCAGCTTGTTTAATTTGTAAACGATTCCGTCAGCGGTTACCTCGCCATCTCCGGCCACGTTAATAATGCCTATTTCGCGTCGCTCTAAAAAATATTCGGCTTTAAGGTTGTCGTAAGTATTGAGGGTTAAAGGTTGCGTTACCGGGTGCGCTACACCTGCTATAACACGATCATAGTGGGTATACACGCAATTTATCCGGTTGGGCTGCACAAGGTTTTCCAGCAAAAATCTTTCGCGTATCAGTTCAGTCTGATAGATCTTAAAATCATCAGGGTGAACACTGTGTATTACTTTCAAAACAAGAAATGTTAGGGTTAAATTATAATTGTTTGGCAAGTGTACAATTATGCAATAGCAATCAAAAACAATCGCCTTGTTATTTCTACGCAAACGTTATCGACGATTTTAAATGCATCTGTCCCTTCTAAACACAATCCTCGCAACTATAACGTTTGCGTAGAATTACCCGCCAACACGAGGTGCTTATTAAGTATTTCCTTGTAATATTGGCTTGTGATAGCGCCAATTCCGCCCCGGTATTAGCGTTGTAAGCAAATGCCAATTAATAACCAATATGAAAATTAAACCCATTTTACAGCTTGCATTAGCTGTTATCAGTTTTATCACAATGGAAAATACCGCCCTTGCACAAACCAAAACTAACAACAGTGTTAATCCGCAAACCGCAACCGAATGGCTTAAAGGAAAGTCTTGGAACGGGGGCCTAAAACTGGCGGTACATCCCTCAACCAACGCGGTTGAATTTTACCGGCAATATCATAGCAACAAAGCGGTATGGGATAAAGTGATTTTGTTTTTAAAGGAAACTAATTTAGATACCCTGAGCACCGGAAAACACCCAATAGATGGCGATAATGCTTATGTAAGTGTAACCGAAGGGCCTTCAAAAGAATTGGATAAAGCAGGCTGGGAATCGCACAAAAAGTATATCGACCTGCAATATGTAATACATGGCAAAGAGCAAATTGCCGTATCGCCAATAGATAATGCAACCGTTACCAAAGTTTACGACGAAACCAAAGACGTTGCAAATTATACAGCCGCAGGCACTTTTTACACCGCGGAGCCCGGCACCTTCTTCCTGTTTTTCCCGCAGGATGTACACCGCCCCAACATTAAAGTGGCCGGGTACGATATTGTTAAAAAATTAGTGATCAAAATTAAAGTGGTTAACTAAGTATCAAACTATTTATGAAGACTAAACACATCCTTTCGCTTTTGCTATTTGGCGCGGCAACCTTAAGCGCATCGGCACAAAACAACAATGCCAAAGCAATGCAGTTCGCGCAGCGCCAAACCCGGGTATTACTAACCGAAACCGCCAAAACAAAAGCCACGGCTGGCAAGCCAAACTTATTATCGCCACGCACGCTGGATGGCAGCGGCAACCTGGTATTGGTATCACCCAAGGATTGGTGCAGCGGCTTTTTTGCTGGCAACCTGTGGTTTTTGTATGAGTATACCGGCGATACCTTCTGGAAAGAACAATCAGAACCCTTTACCGCCGTTATGGAGGCCGAGAAAACAAATGGCGGCACACACGATATGGGCTTTAAGCTCTACAACAGCGTGGGTAACGCCTATCGCCTTACCCATGAGCAGCGATATAAAGATGACATTATTGAAGCGGCAAAAACGCTGATAACCCGATTTAACCCTAAGGTAGGCAGCCTAAAATCGTGGGATAACCGTAAAGAATGGAAGTTCCCGGTTATTATTGATAATATGATGAACCTCGAACTGCTTTTTGAGGCGACAAAATTAAGCGGCGATTCCAGCTTTTATAAAATAGCGGTAGCCCATGCCAATACAACGCTGAAGAATCATTTCAGGGCGAATAATAGCTCTTATCATGTGATAGATTACGACCCGGAAACCGGCCAGGTGGCGCATAAACAAACGCACCAGGGCTTTGCGGATAGTTCGTCATGGGCGCGCGGGCAGGCATGGGGCTTATATGGCTATACCATGTGCTACCGCGAAACCGGCAACATAATTTACCTGCAGCAAGCCGAAAAGATAGCCAAATACATTTTTAGCGACCCGCAAATGCCCGCTGACCTGGTACCCTACTGGGATTACGATGCCGCTAAACAAGGCAACCAGCCACGCGACGCTTCTGCAGCCGCTGTTACGGCATCGGCACTTTATGAATTAAGCACTTACAGCACAAACGGAAAATTGTACAAGAAAAAGGCCAATAAAATTCTAAACTCCTTAAACACCAGTTACCAGCCCCAGACTGATAGCGCACGCGGTTTTCTGCTGCTGCATAGTACCGGGCACAAACCCGCCAACAGCGAAATTGATGTGCCGATAATTTACGCGGATTACTACTACCTTGAAGCCCTGCTCCGTCAAAAGCACCTTGCAGATAAGAAACCGGTGATAAACGCCGTTGGTATTTTTAAAAATTAGTGATGATGCAAAGCGATCTGTTCCAGTTTGAAGATAGTACCGAGTGGCTAACCGTAGCTCCGGGCGTTCAACGGAAAGTGTTGGGCTACGATAATAAGCTGATGATGGTGAAAGTAAGATTCATGAAAGGGGGGCGCGGTGACTTGCATAGCCATGAGCATTCGCAGGTAGCATATGTGGCAAGCGGCTCCTTTGAAATGACACTGGGCGAAACTGTAAAAATCATAAACGAAGGTGATGGTTACTATGTACCACCCTTTACGGTGCACGGCTGTGTTTGCCTGGAAGATGGCATACTGGTAGATGCCTTTAGCCCGGCACGCCTGGATTTTGTAAGTACCGACGGCAAATAAGGTTGGATTGGGTTTGTGTAAACATCGTATAATTATTTTTCGGATGAAGAAGCTGATATGTTTTTTGAGTTTAATGACGGTTGTGTTTGCTGTAAAGGCGCAGATGACCAGCCTCAATAAAAAAGAAGTCGCGTTAATGCGCAAGGCCATAAACAGTAATGCCGACTATAAAAAAGCATTTGAACCCTATCAGCAAGCAGCAGACAGCGCGTTGAACCAAACGCCAAACCCAATTGTAGAAATATTATCGCAGGGACTCTTAGCGGGCGACCCGAGGAAAACCGCCAGCCTTAAAGCCGTTGAAGATGCTTATAAAACCTATGCGCTGGCATTAGCCTATACTTACTTCGGCAAGGCAACGTATTTAACTAAGGCCACCGATTTTTTGACCGCTTGGGCTACCACAAACAAAGCCACCGGCGACCCTATCAACCAAACCAAGTTGGAGGATATGGTAACTGCTTATGACTTGGTAAGAAACAAAATGAAACCAGATCCCCGCACCCTGATAGATGCCTGGATGAAAAGCATTGCCGATACGCTGGTGAATAGTCCGTATGCTAAGGGCGGCAGGGGAACAGCGATCAATAATTGGAATTCGCACCGGATAAAAATGATAACGCTGATTGCGTATACACTACACGATGAGAGCTACAACAGTATCATTACACAGGAACTGGAAAAACAACTGAACGTAAACCTAAATCCCGACGGCACCACGCACGATCTGTTGGAACGCGATGCTTTCCACTACCAAACTTACGACCTGGAGCCTTTGATATCTACCTGTATCGCCATTTACCAGGCAACTGGTAAAAACTACTTTACCTATCAAACTGCCAATGGTTCGTCCATTAAAAAGTGTGTTGATTACATGACGCCGTTTATGACGGGTGAAAAAACACACCCCGAATTTGTGAAAAGCAAGGTACCGTTTGATTTAAAACGTGCCCAAAACAACGAAAAAGGCTACGCCCCCGGCACTTTGTTCGAACCTAAGAACGGCATTGAAACCTTCGCTCTGGCGGCTTATTTTGATGACGACTATACCGTGATCATACGCAAAGCCGCGCATAACAGTACTTACATGAACTGGCGCTTAGCTATCAATAAGGTTGCTGCCGATGCCGCCGGAGCTAAATAAACTTTAATTGAACTAAATTTTGCGCTTTATACCAGCAGCGCTATATTTGTATTTCGCAAAACTCGTCCTGCAACGGCAGGATTTTTTGTTTTGTTGAACCTATCCGGAGAGGTGTCAGAGTGATCGAATGTGCCTGATTCGAAACCAGGTGTACTGTTATAGGTACCGGGGGTTTGAATCCCTCCCTCTCCGCTTTTCCCCGCCACCGCGGGCATATAAAAGCCCGGTGAACTTGCAAGTTTACCGGGCTCTTTTATGATTTTAATTTTAAGGTAGGTTTACGTTTGCGTAGGTGCCCTGCCTCGCCAATAAAAAGCCTTTAAGTTCCTGCAGTTTATCGGTATTTATGAGATCCACCCCGCAGTTTAATAATTGGGTCCAAACCAGCTCACTTTCGGGCGAGGCCCAGAGTCTTACTTTTTTGCCGAATTTATGGGCCATGTTCACAAAGGCAATAAGTTTCTGCTTTTGGGCTGTCGGCATTTCGCCTTTGCCATTCCATTTAACTATTTTCCCGTATTTGCAGCTTGCGGTTTGGTACACGTTGGTAGCAAGCGTATCGTGGTAGGTTTTCATCAAGTCCTCATCAATAAAAGCAAGGCGGTTTTGCTCTGCCTTTAGCATTTTAAATGGTTTGTTACCCGTTATCACAACGTTTATATGGCGCTGTACGTAAACACCGTTTTCGTACCCGGAGATCACCGACCTGTATTTATCAAGCAGCACCTCTAAAGCCGAATAAGTTTTATTAGCGTTAGATTTGATATCTATCATCAGGGTAATAGGTGCCACAGGGCGGCTCGCCAGTTTGCTGGTGCCGCTAATGCAATCCATCAACGGCGCAAGATAAAGGCTTTCCAGCGTGCGGGTTTTCTCCAGCATGGGCAAAATATGCGCTACTATCAGCTTGCCATTGCGCAGGTAAATATCGGCTTCTACGTGTGTAAAACCATTATCGAGCGCATCAAACAAAGGTCGTTTGTGCCAATAGTCATTATGGGCGAAGGCATTTGCGAGCGGGATGGATTGGGCGAAGCTTTTGAAACTTGCCATCATCATCCACAATAATAAAAATAACTTAACAAAGCGCGGGTACTGGTTTCCTCTTGGCATAAGTCATAATTGTTTGCCCTAAGATAGGGATATAATCAATACCAAATGATAATTCTATGACAATTGCATGTTAAATTTCGTTAAATTTTTTCTCTACGAGAAACGCTCTTAAAACTAAAAATTCACAGGGGAATAGCCTGGGTTTATTTAGCTTTAGATGAGCCCCGGATATTGAAATCTGTTTTCAGCACGATGGATTGGGAACTGATATGCTGGGATGAAGTGTTTAGTTTGTTCAGCAACACAGTTATTACGCTATCGGCAATAGCTTCGATAG
Organism: Mucilaginibacter gilvus; assembly: GCF_004054195.1. GTDB lineage: Bacteria > Bacteroidota > Bacteroidia > Sphingobacteriales > Sphingobacteriaceae > Mucilaginibacter > Mucilaginibacter gilvus. The sequence goes on from NZ_SBIW01000006.1 coordinate 30,694, forward strand.
GCTGGGCTATCGCGCTCACAGGTGGCGAGAATAGTTTAAACACATCATAATCATCAAAGGAGATAAGAGCAAGGTCATCCGGTACTTTTAGCCCAAGGTTATTGATCACCTTTAACCCGCAGGTGCCTACATGGTTGGTACCAAAGAACACCGCATCGAGGTTTTTATTTTTTTTGAGGAAGGTAGCTATAGGCCCCATGATGAGTTCTTCGTTCTGATCGAACACGATCTCCTGCACCACGGGCCTTAATCCGCTGGCCTTTATCGCGTCTTTATAACCCTGCAAACGAGCTTGCATTTGAGTTTGATGCGACGCGAAGGTAACAAAGGCAATGTTTTTATACCCCTGCTGCACCAAATGCATCGTGGCATTGTAGGTGCTGAACAGGTTGTCTATCTCCACATAGTCGGTACTTACATTTGGCAAATGCCTGTCGAACAAAACCACGGGCATCCCGTCTTTTATCAGCGAGCTAATGTCCTCCTCTATGCCTTCGGGCGGGGCAATAATATAGCCATCCACATGCCTGTCGCGGAACATATTGATGAGGTCCTTGGTTTTAGAGGTATCGTTATCGGTACTGCAATAAATAATTTTATAACCGTTTTTGTAGGCCCTGTCTTCAATGAGCCTAGCTATAGCGGCGAAAAACGGGTTGGAGATATCCTCCACCATAAGACCAATGATATTTGATTTACCGGTGCGCAAACTCTTGGCGAGCGAATTGGGCTTATACCCTACTTCGTCTACAAATTTTTGTACGCGTTCCACCAGTTCTTTACCAATCCGCTTCTCCTGCGCACGCCCGTTCAAAATAAAAGAGATAGTGGTTTTAGAAACGTTTAGGTGGTTGGCAATATCAACTATGGAGAGTTTTTTCACGTGCTGTTTTTATAAATTCAAATATAATTAATATCACAAACAAGCTGAGCAATAAATGCCTGTTAAATCGATTTATTGTAAAGATTTTCAATAAAATTCAATCATCCAAATATTATTTTGCCATAAAAATTATACTGCAACTGAGCTTTTATTTAAGCGCTTGTAATTAAAGCCGAAAAGGAAGATAACCGCATAACAAATAATGGGTAAATAATAGGCATGCGCCACGCTGTGGTTGGCAACTAAACCCATCAGCAGCGGGAATAAGCCACCACCTACAACCCCCATCACAATAAACGATGAGGCCTGCTGCGTTTGCTTACCCATGTTCTTCAACCCAAGACTGAATATGGTTGGGAACATAATGCTGAAAAAGAAATTGATGAACAAAAGCGCCACAAACGATACCCATCCAAAACCCTGCGCTACAATAAGGCACATCAAAATATTTGCGAGTGCAAAAGCAGCTAACAATTTATAAGGCGCAATAAAGCGCATCAGGAACGTACCTGCGAAACGGCCTGTCATCATCATTACCATACTCAGCGCAAAAAATCTACTCGCATTAGCATCGCTAAAATGCATCACTTCGTGCCCGTAGTTGATAAAAAAGGCCCAGGTTCCGCCTTGAGCGGCTACATTGAATAACTGCGCTATCACCGCGAAAACAAAGTGCTTATGCTCAAAAAGTTTTTTATCGGCATGGGGCGCTTCTGCAACCGAATAAGAATCAGTTGCCACTACATGCGGGTCGTTAAGCGCGGGGACTTTTACAAATGCAAACGCGATAGCTATTACGGCAATTACGGCGCCAATGGTAATATAAAGGTGCTTTACAGATACCAGGTCCTGCTCGCCCGCGAAGATAACAGAGCTGCCAATAATTGGCCCGATGATACCGCCTACCCCATTAAATGCCTGGGCAAAGTTGATGCGCTGGTCGCTGGTGCACTGGTCGCCCAGGGACGCTACAAAGGGATGCGCTACAGTTTCTAAAGTTGCCATGCCGCAAGCTAAAATAAACAACGCTACCCGGAAGAATGTAAAAGATCCGGCGTTCGCCGCAGGAATAAACAGGAATGCCCCTACGGAATAAAGCAGCAGCCCCAGCAAAACGCCGTTCTTATATCCAAACCTTTTCATGAACACCCCTGCCGGGATCCCCATTACAAAGTAAGCCCCAAAGATGGAGAACTGTACATAGGCCGACCGGGCCTTGCTTACGTGCAACACGTTTTGAAAATGCCGGTTCAGCACATCGCCCAGCGTCATAGAGATGCCCCACATCAAAAACAACGAGGTAACAAAAAGCAGCACTAACAGGTATTTCCGTTCGGTAAACTTGGGTTTGGCGTCCATCCGGCAAAGTTTAAATTGGGGTTATATTGGTGCTGTAAATTAACTCAAATGTTTTGCAAGTACCAAATAGCCTTCATCCATCACTGATGATTTTTCGCTTATATCAATTATTAAGGCCGCTCAGCGCGCGATAAAGAGAACGGCCTGTCCTCCGGTGCAAGCCCACGGGTTAAATTGGGTTGAGCGCCCATTTCCAAATGCAGCACACCGCCATTCATAATATCGGTTTGCGTAATAAAATTATGCGTGTACGGCTTGCCGTTTAACTTTGCCGACTGGATATACACATTAGCCTTGCTGTTGTTATTTGCCTCGATGGTGAATTTGTTGCCGTTCTCCAGCGCTATCGTCATTTTTTTGAACAGCGGACTGCCGATAACATACTGATCGGTTCCCGGGCAAACGCTGTAAAAACCCGCCGCGCTCAACACAAACCAACTCGACATTTGCCCCTCGTCTTCATCGCCGGGGTAACCGTTCTCGGTTGCATTGTACATTTTATTCATTACCTCGCGCAGATGCATTTGCGCTTTCCAGGGCTGGCCGGCGTAGTTGTACATGTACAGCATGTGGTGGATAGGTTCATTCCCCTGCGCAAACTGGCCCATTTTAAACTCGGCCATCTCCGTCATCTCGTGGATAACCTGCCCGTAGCCACCAACCTTTATGGTGCCCGGCTCGCTGAATACGGAATCTATCTTCGCGGTGAAATTCTTGTCGCCCCCCATCAGGTTGATGAGCCCTTGCGTATCATGAAAAACCGACCAGGTCCAATGCCAGGCGTTACCCTCGGTATACGGCCCTCCCCAATCCATCGGGTCGAAGGGTTCTATCCAATCACCCTTAGCATCTTTAGCACGCATAAAACGCGTTTTCGGGTCGAACAGGTTTTTATAGTTATACATCTGGCGGGCAAAAACATCTTCGTAATATTTATTGCCAGTTGCTTTTGCCAGTTGATAGGCGCAAAAATCGTCATAGGCAAATTCCAGTGTCCAGGCGGTGGCCCCTTCGGTTTGTTTGGTGTACGGTACAAAGCCATTGGCATAGTATTCCTTCCAGCCCGGTCTGCCGTTGGCACTTCCCCATGGGCCTTTGTTTGTGGCCTCGTGGTAGTAAGCTTCCAGGGCTTGTTTTGGGTCGAAACTGTGGATGCCCTTCATCCAGGCATCGGCTAATAACGATATGGAATGGTTACCCAACATGCCACCCGTTTCGCCGGGGAAAGACCATGAGGGCAACCAACCGCATTGTTTTTGAGCATCCAGAAGGGCCTGGACCAATTGCCCCTCCATTTTTGGATGCAAAATAGTATTCAGCGGAAACTGGGCGCGGAACGTGTCCCAAAAACCGTTATCAGTATACATATAACCATCGTGTACCTTACTATCGTAAGGGCTATAGTAATACGGTTTACCATCTTCGCCATATTCAAAAAATTGGTGCGAAAACAGGTTGGCGTGGTACATACAAGAGTAAAAGGTCGCCTTTTCTTCTTCGGTGCCGCCCTCAACCGCCATACGGCCAAGCAGCGCGTTCCAAATTTTATCAGCCGCTTTATGGGTATCATTGAATGATCTGTAGCCGCCTAATTCTGTTTTTAAAGTAAGCGCGGCCTGCGCCGGGCTAATGTATGACGAAGCCACTTTTGCCTGTACCGTCTCGCCATCTTTAAACTTAATGTAAGCGCCAACACCTTCCCCTTCGGCGGTTTTGTTATCGGCCGTGGTGGTATTCTTTTTATTTTCCCAGGTACCAAAAGTGGTAAACGGTTTATCAAAAGTGATGATGAAATAGTTTTTAAAGCCCTGCGGTGCCCAGCGGCAATTGTTTATATAGCCCGTAATGGTTTTTGTTTTGGGGTGGATGCTTACCATGCTCATTTTGGTATAGCCATCCAATACAAGATAGGAACTTGCCCCCTTGGGGAAGGTAAAACGCAGATGCGCACCGCGCTCGGTGGGCGACATTTCGGTGGTGATATTGTTATCCAGCTTTACTTTGTAGTAGCTGGGCTGGGCAATTTCGTTAGCGTGACTGAAGGATGCCGCGCGTTTATCCTCGTTCACCACCAGGTCGCCGGTAACAGGCATCAGCGAAAACACCGCATAATCATTCACCCAGGAACTGCATTGGTGCGACTGTTGAAACCCGCGAATAGTTTTCTCAAAGTATTGGTACTTCCAGCCGTCTCCGTTTTTACCGGTTTGGGGCGTCCAGGTGTTCATGCCAAAGGGTAGCGAAGTGGCTGGATAGGTATTACCGTACGAAAATTCGTATTTGGTATTGGTACCCTGCCGGGTGTTTACATACTTAACCAGGTTTACTTCCTGTGCCGAAAGCATAAGGGTAAAAAGTACTAAGGCTGTGCAGACATGTAAAACTCTCTTCATTTGTAAACGCAATTTACCAACAATCCATCTAATTAGCAGCTAAAATCGTTTTAGCAATTGTTAAAAAAAGAGGAGGCGCCACCGCCTCCTCCAAACCAAAAATAAACCAAAAAATACTATTTTATCAGTGTTTGATACATGACATCAGCCACTTGCCTGTTGCCCTCGGCATTCAGGTGCACTCCATCCACAGTGAGGATGTCCCTGTCTTTGTTCCGCGGATTATTTTTTAAACCGTACTCGTGGAAGATCTTACGGAAATCTATCAATCCGCAATTGTTTTGTGCCGCTACATCACGGATGATTTGCGAGTATTTGTTCAGATCGCCATCCAGTTCATTGCTAAAATCGGTTTTCTCTCCTACAGAAGCCGGGGTACAGATGGTAACTTTAATACCCTTTGCCTGGAATTTCTTGATGAGCGCGGTGTAGAATTTGCCGAACTTATCCCAATCGGTGCCGGTACCAAACATGCGTTTGTGCCAAACATCGTTCACCCCCACCCATATCACAACCACATCGGGGTTCTTGGCAAGCACATCATCTTCGTAGCGGAGGTACAGGTCGTAGATCTTATTACCACCGATGCCTGCCCCGGCGGCCTCGTAATCGGTGGCCTTGTTATTATCTTTTAATTTTCGCTGAAATAGGGTGATATAGCCATCCGGGCGTACACCGTATTCGGTGATAGAATCGCCGAAAAACACAATTTTAACTGGATTTTTTATTTGAAAGCTGCACATTACCACAATTGCGGCAAGCATAAATAATTTCTTCATTTTAGTTTAATTGGCATAAATGCTAAATTGATTTAGCTAAATTATATATTTTTTTTAAAGTAACAAATTATATGTGAGAATTATTGAAAATACCTTTTTGGGAAAGGTTTTTCGGGTGTTTGCAGTGAGGACACCGCAAACCTGGAATATAAACAGGCTGGCGGTGTACTCACCGCCAGTATAGCCAACGCTCGCGATACTTTCGACATTTAAAAGTTTGTGGTGAGGACACCACAAACAAGGAAGAGCCCTGCTGATGGTGCCCCCACCGCCAGCTTTAAACTTTAATACCTTTTCGACGGTAAAAAAAAGCTTGTTTTGTGTTAACCTTTAAAAATACAACTTATTGATTAATAATATTTTAAAAGGTTAACACTTTGAATTATGTTAACTTTTGTAAACTTTTTTGCTGCGCGCCATGAGTAGAAAAATGAAGAAATATACATACGCTCGCCTGCCGGTGTCCCCGCCAAAGGCATAACCGACTACTGAAATTTCACCCGGATAAACCGAGGACGGTACAGGTTGGGATGTACTGTAAGATCCTTAATAAATTCTACAGAGTTGATATTGTAGCTAATCAGCAGTTCCCCCGGTTTAGATAAGCTCGGGTGAGCTTTGGCATTGTACACCACAAAGGTTTTCTCCACCAGGTCGGGTTTGCAATCCCATAGCTTAATGATCGGGCCAAACGGACCTACAGGACTCGCCCCTATCCGCATCCCTACAATGGTGCTCATGCCTCCCTGCTGAAAAATCAACGCGTATCGCCCGTCGGGCAGGGCAGATACGCTAAGCTCGTTGGATACGCCATCAGTAATGTTGGCCACTTTTCTAATATCGCTTACCCAGGCATTGCCATCCCAGTAGGTCCACTTGCTAAAATTTTCAAAATCTTTTGGCAGCACGCGGGCCACCATCAGGTTTTTTACCATACCGCGAACCCCGTAGGTATAAATATAGCCATCGGGTTGAGGGGCGCCGGCGGCTTGGGTATTTACATAAACACCCGCACCAAATGATCCGATATCATTCTTTTCGTCCAGCAGGTAAAGGGGAGTATCCATCTGTTTCAGATCCTTGTACGGTGGCTTGCTGCCTGCCGGAATTTTGATAAGCGTATTGCCAACTTCCCTAAACCCGAATGCACCGCTGCTTACATTGCGTACCCGGTAGCCGAAGATGTAGGTGGCATTATTTGCCTGGTTTACAAAGCCATCACCCAGCCAGTAGTAGTCTGTGCTGTCGGTTTTAGATGTTTTGGGGATGAAGAGCGATTCGGCATTACCCTTGCCGTCCTTATCCCAATAAAACTTCATTTGGTTAGCCAATGGCTTATTCCCATTGAGTAACGCAACCGAATTATGGATCATTTTATAGCCCGGCATCATGGTATTATCGCGAATCTCGCCGATCATGCTATCGCTAAAAATGAATAAGATCTTATCCTTTGGTTTGGACTGCCTGCCCTCTACCCCGCTTAGCGGAATGGTGTAAATGCCGTCTCCGCCAAACCAGCCTGTATTACGCTTCAGCAATGCCGACCATTCCGGCGCTTCGGTTACCGTAAATTTTATATCCGTAAGGTTTACGGGGTTGGTTTGGGCCATGCCTTTATGCATCGCGCAGCAAATAAAACACAATAGCACAAGCCTTTTCATTTGGGGAATGGGGTTAATTATCAATTGTTTAAGCGGTTTTCTTGGATGTTCCGTAGCGTTTATAGCCAATAATCGTTAGCCCGGCCAATCCGCCAAGCAACATCAGGCCGCCTATTAATTCGGCCTGTGTAAAAGTAAGTCCTAAAAAACTGTAATAAAAATTTATGCGGATATGCTCTATAAAAAATCGTTCTCCGCCGTTGAGGATGAGGTAGATAGAGAACATAAGCCCTGGTATTTTTATCTTTTTGCGGAAGCCCCACATCAGCCCGAACATGCCGATGCACAGCACCAGTTCGTAAAGCGGGGTTGGATATACGCCCTGCACCAGCTGGTTACAGTAATTACCATTACAGCCGGGGATAGGTACGCCCGCATTAATAGAGTTATGCGGATATTTAAAGCTCCAGGCCCAATCCGGTAAACCACTGAGCCATTTTGGTTTAGCATGGCGGTTGATGATACCCCAATCGCCATCGCCGGAGAGCTGGCAGCCGATGCGGCCAATGCCATAAGCCAGCATCATACCGGGCGAACCTATATCTGCCAGGTGCACCTGTTTCATGCCGTGGCGGTAGCCGATGTAGAGGTAGGTAAGCGCCCCAAATATCAACCCGCCGTAGTAGGCAAAACCGTTTACAGAGAACAGCACGCCAAGCGGATCATACAGAAACTGATCTATATGTTCCACTGTATCAAATAGTTTGGCTCCTATGAAACCAAAAAAACCTACACTAAAAACGATAAGCCCCATTAGCTGGTATGGGTGCCTGGTTTGCTCTACTACCTTTGGTTGGGGCAGGGCTTGCTTTCTACGGTCGAGGTATATCCAGAGGGCAAAACCCGCGCCCAACAGGATCCCCGCGATGATGTTGCCCTGTGTAGATAAAATGTATGCCCTGGGGTCTGTTTGGAATTTGCGGTAGTTGAGCACAGCGCCAAATACCTTGAAGCCGAAGGCAAACCCCAGCATAAAATTTACTACAATATCCAATACAGTAGCCTGTTGGCCTACAAGTACTTTACGTTTAAAAGCATGGATCTTTCCATTCGCCTCATAGCGTTTAAACTCCGATGTAAAAACAATGTACGCCAGCAAAAACGACAAAACGATAAACAACCCAAGCATTTGTATGGGGAACGAAAACCGTACATGAAAGAGGTAGTAAACCAGGTCGCCTATGGTTGGGAACATGTTGCTAATGTATAAAATAGCGAGGCAATAACTGTGATGGACTGTGGACAGAAAACGGCGAAAAACGAATTTTTTTTGCGGTTTTTTTGCTAAAAAATGTACCTTTTTTTGAAAAAAAGGGCGAAAAACGCGCTTTTTTACGCTTTTTTTTTGTCCTGAAAAACAACAAGGGTTAACACCTTACCGGCGTTAACCCTGCTGCTCAAATTTCAATCAAATTTAAAAGCCTAACTGGATCCCAAGGTTCACTACACGCTGGTTGATGTAGGCATCGCCCGCGGTGTTGGTTGAGATCTCCGGATCCTGCTGATACTTGTTGTAGTTGTCCCAAGTGAACAGGTTGTACGCGCTCATATAAATGCGGGCGTTATTTATTTTAAACGGCAGCAGCTTGCTTGGCAGCTGGTAGCCAATGTCGATAGTTTTTAAACGGATATAGTAGGCATCAACCAGCCAGTAATCGCTAAAGTAGGCGGTTGGGCTATTTATTGATGTTGGGTTAAAACCTAACCTTGGGAAATTAGCCGTGCTTGCTGTTGCGGGTGTCCAGCGTTCCTGGTGGATGGGCTGAAACTGGCTCTGGAACGGCTCTATACCTGTACCCAGTACCGCGAAGCTGTAGTTGAACGAACCCTGGAACAGCACGCTTACGCTAAAGCCTTTGTAAACCGCCTGCAGGGATAATCCTAATATGGTATTAGGCAGGTTGGGGTTGCCAATGGCGCGTTTATCAAATACGTTGATGATCCCGTCGCCGTTCAGGTCCTGGTACCGCAGGTCGCCGGGTTGCAGAGGGATGCCATTATCTGGCAGGGCAAGCGCGTTACCCACGTTTGAACCCTGATGCGCGGCTTTGTAAGCGGTAATGGCGGCAATATCGTCTGCAGTGTAGTAGCCCAAAAAGTGGTAACCTTGTTGCTGGCCAATAGGGTAACCTGTTTGTGCCAGCCATGGGTAGGCAGGCGAGGCCTCGTCCTTAAATAAAATTTTATTTTTGGCGTAAGAGAATACCAGGCCGGCACTGTACTGCAGTTTGCCCGAATTGCCGTGGTAGCTGATCTGCCCGTCGAAACCCTGGTTTTGGGTGCGGCCAATATTTACGGCTGGCAGGTCTACCCCTAATATCAATGGCACGCTGCCCGGTGTGATGAGCTGGTTGTAGCGCACATCGTGGAAATAATCTACCGTTACCGATACCTTATCCTTAAATAAGTTCATATCCAAACCAATGTCGAGCTTTTTGGCGCGCTCCCACACAACTTCGCCGTTCCCTAACGAACCCTCGGCAATGGCACCATAATTTTGCTGCGATTGCCCAAAGTTGTAACTGCCGCTGTTGTTATAAACCTGGTTGTACACGTAACGGTTGCCCGGGGCGGCATCAGAGCCTACTAAACCATAGCTGGCCCTTAATTTAAACAGGCTGAACATTGGCAGCGCATCCGTAAAGAAATCTTCCTTTACTAAGTTATAACCAACACTTACCGCCGGGAAGATGCCAAAACGGTGATTGGCGGCAAAACGGTCGGTACCGTTATAGGCCACGTTAAAATCTACCAGGTATTTCTGTTTGTAATCATAAGCTACCTTACCAGATACGCCCCTGAATTTCTGCGGCACGGCTACCAGGTTGCCGGCTAAAAGGGGCGCGGCATACAGGGTATTTGATGTTTGGTTGAACAGGGCCAGCGCCGAAAAGTGGTGTGCATTACTAAAGGTACGGTCGTAATTTAAAAACAACTGGAAGTTGTAGTTATTGGTGTTGATATCGGTATTACCGGTAAGGCCGTAGTTTTGATACACATAAGTTGCACCCGGGCGCAGCGAATACTGCTGCGTAACCGCATCGTAATGGTAAGCGGGGATGCCCTCGTTAAAGATCTGCTTGGTAAACTGCTCGGTGCTGGAGTACGCTATACGGCCGGTTAATGACAGGCCATCGGTAAGCGCATCCAGCTTTTGGGTAGCGCCAAACAGGAAGTTAAAATCTGTTCTGCGCGAGTGCTGGTAACCGCCCGTGGCCAGCCTTGCATTCAGCGTTGGCAGGTGGGTGGGGTTAAAAGACGAATACGCGTAGCTATACGTGCCATTGGGGTTTAGGTAAGGCGCTGTAAATGGTGTCTCCCTGGTGAAATCATAGATCTCGCCTACCGCGTTTTGGTTGTAAGGCTGGTTTAAATCGCTAAAACGGGTTGTAACATCCAAACGGAGGTCTAAAGTGCTGTTTACCCTAAGATCTAAGTTCGACCGGAAGTTATACCTGCGGAAATAATAGTTGGTGTTTACCAGTGCCTGCGGATCGGCAAAATCGCGCACCAAACCGTTTTGGTTTAAGGCGCCGCCAGATACAAAGTATTTTAGCGCGTTCGTTCCGCCCGATATGTCCAGGTTGGTGTTGGCCTGGTAGCTTTGTTTTTTAAAGATCTTCTCGTACCAGTTCACATCCGGGTGGCCATAAGGGTCGTCCCCGCTTTTAAAGTGGTTCAGATCGGCCTGGCTAAAGCTCTGCTGCAGGCCGTCGTTTACCTGTGCTTCGTTTATCAGCACGGCGGCATCGTAAGAGTTTAAAAACTTCGGCGTTTTTGTTGGCTGGGCCGCGCCGCCCTCTACCCTGATGTTAATTTTGGGTGTGCCGCTTTTACCGCGGCGCGTGGTTACCACCAGTACGCCGTTGGCACCCTTAATACCGTAAATGGCCGTTGTTGATGCATCCTTTAATATAGAGATGCTTTCTATCTCGTTTACGTTTATCTGTTGCAGCTGATCGTACTTGTACTCAATATCATCAACAATAATAAGGGGCTGGTTACCTGCAGCGTTTAATGAGCTTACCCCACGGATGTAAAAATCAGACGCATCCTTACCCGGCTGGCCCGATCCCTGTTGCGAAAAGAAGCCCGGCAATTTACCGGTAAGCGCGTTTTGCACGTTGGCTGTTGGTACTGTACGGATCTCGCCTGCCGATATGGAGCTTACCGCGCCTGTGTTGGTGATACGTTTGCGGGTACCGTAAGCCACTACTGATACCTCATCGATACTGTTGATGCTTGTTTGCATGATCAGATCGAGCACCTGCCCTTCCTGCACCCTTACTTCCTGGGTATTATAGCCTATAAAGCGTACGATTACCACCTTGCTCTGACCTTTCAGCGTAAGCGAGAAACGGCCGTTCACATCGGTAGTAACGCCATTGGTTGGCAATCCTTTCTCCACTATGGATACACCGGGCAGTACGCCCGAAATATCGCGTACCTTGCCGGTAATGGCTGTATTTTGAGCATACAAAGCCGCCGGAAGCAATGTTAGTATGACTTGAAAGAAAAGTATTATTTTTCTCATAACTTCTTAATTAATGGGTTTAATTGATTCTTTCAGGTATTACCATCCGGGGTTTTGTTTCATATTCGGGTTCTTCTGCACCTCATCATAAGGGATTGGGTACAGGTACATTTTTGGCGAGTCGAACTTAGTCGTTAGCACGTTAATGGGGTTGTAGTTTAAGCTGCTGCCCACTTTTACAATGCTGACGCCGGTGCGCGGCTGGTTCATCACCAGTTCGGCAATTTTCCAGCGGCGGATGTCCCAGTAGCGGCTCTCCTCGAAGGCAAATTCAGCGCGCCTTTCGTTTTGTATAATCGCGCGCATCTCGTCTTTTGTCATCCCCACTTTTAAGCCATACTGGCTGCCTGCGCCCGCCGCTATACCTGCACGCTGGCGGATGCTTTTCACCGCAGTGTAAACTTCAGGTGTTGCCCCGGCCGATTCGTTTAGTGCTTCGGCGTAGCCTAAAACAATATCCGCGTAGCGTAAGATCACCCAATCGGTACTGTGCGAGCTGTAGGCGTTTGTACTTTCAAAGTTGCCCATGAACTTGCGCAGGTAATAACCCGTTTTGGTTTGCTGCAGTGTTGTATTTGGTTTGCTTTGCCCGCCCTCAAAGGTTTGGATAGAAGTATTAAGCCAGGCCGCGCCGTTATAAATAACGTTATAGGTGAGCCTTGGGTCGCGGTTATTGTACGGGTTGTTTACGTCATAGCCCGATGTCGGGTCGGTTATGGCCAGGCCATTCGCCATCGGGAAGGCATCCACCAGCTGCTGGGTTGGGCTGGTTTGCCCCTTGCCTGTGGCACCAGAAAAACCTACCGGGCCGTTTGTCGTTTCTACACCATTGCCATTGCCGCCCTGGCGGAAGAACAAGATCTCGGAGTTATATTGGGTGGTGAAAACATCTTTATAATTTGCCAGTAACGAATAGGCGTTCAAATCCATCACAGCCTTGCAGGCGACAGCAGCGGCGGCCCAGCGGTTGGCATCAAAACTGGTGTAACCGGTTAGGGGGTTTGCGGCATCAATATTACCACCATTAAACAGCGGACTGGCAGCATACAGCAGCACCTTGGCCTTCAACGCCAGGGCCGAGCCTTTTGTAGGGCGATGGCTGTCGGCTTCCTTTGCGGCAGGTAAAGCTAACGGGTAAACCAGCAACGAATCTTTTATGGCATCGCACTCGCTTACAATGTATTTTATGCAATCATCAAAAGAGTTGCGGGGCAAGGCTATATCATCGGTAATAGTGTATACCTTGTTACCCATGAGTGGTACACCGCCATAGCGTTTTACCAGTTCGAAGTAAAACATGGCCCGCAGAAAACGTGCTTCGCTTTTCCAAACGAATTTTTGCGAGAAACCGTTGTATTTGGCCAGCACCGGTACTACGCCAATGTTGTTTACAAACTCGTTTGCCTGGCGGATGCCCCCGTAGTATGTTCCCCATAAATTTTCATCATTAGGGATGGTATAGGAGTTATACGACGCGGTAGCCAGCACGGTTGACGCGTTGGTTGGGCCCGAGGCTGATGAGATGGCATCGTCTGACGCGGCATCCAGGTAATCGCCCCCTACCCTGTTGTGCCCGTTCTTTAATATCGAATAAATACCGTACAGGTAGTGCTGCGCGTTTACACCTGCGGAATCGCGGCTATCGAAGATCTTATCTATACCTACCTTATCCACAGGGAACTGCTCGTATTTTTTGCAGCCGGCAATTGCCAGTATCAGTATCAGGGCCGCTATAATATTTTTGTGATTTTTCATGATCGTATTTTTTATGATGGCCAAAAATTAAAGCTTAACGGTAAACCCTGCGTTCACTACCCTTTGTATGGGGTACGCGCCGTTGCTAACTTCCGGGTCGATGCCTTTATAGCCGTAAAAGGTTACCAAATTTTCGCCGTTGGCAAATAATCGCACACCCGATAATCTTAATTTCTTTACCCAGTTGTATGGCAGGTTGTAACTTACTTCGGCATTCTTTAGCCTGATATAATCGCCCGATCGAACGTACAGGCTGCTATAGGCCGTATTGTTGGCGTTGCCTGTTGTTAGGCGTGGCAGCGTTGCGGTTGCAGCGGTTTCGGGCGTCCAGCGGCCGGTGAGGTTATCATAACCCTGGCCTGCCTGGGTAAGGCCAAGAAAGCCAATGCCCGCAAAGCCGTTCACCATAGCGTTATCAAACAGGAACTGCCTGTTCTCTACCCCCTGGATGATCATACTGACGCCAAAGCCCTTGTAGTTAAACCCAAGCGATGCTCCGTAATAAATAAGCGCCTTGTTGTTGCTGATGTTGGTGATATCAAACTGGTTAATAATACCGTCGTTGTTTAGGTCGGCGTACTTTACGTCGCCAGCCTGCGCGGTATAGCCGGTGGTCGTAGCGCTTGCGGCGGCCTCCTGTGCATTGTTAAAGAAACCCAACGCCTGGTAGCCGTAAATAGCGTTGGTAGACTGGCCTGTGCGACGCATCCATGGGTAAGGCGTTGGTGTTTCGTCGCTAAAAACACTGATAGATTTTTGTACCGATGCATTACCCGAAAAGAAGTAATTGAAGTTGTTGATGTTGTTTTGGTAAGTTAAAGTAAGCTCGGTACCGGTGTTTAGCACCACGCCGATGTTCTCTACAGAATACGGTGTACCCAACAGCAGTATGTTGCGGCCGCGTACCTGCAACAGGTCCTTATAGCGGTCGTGATAGTAATCGGCGGTAATGCCCAGGTGATTATTGAACAGGGAGATATCGGCACCTACGTCAATTTTATCGGCCTTTTCCCAACTGATGAGCGGATTGGCCAACGAGTTGGCAAATATACCCTGCACATCGCTGCGGCTGCTGCCGGTGCTGTACTGGTAGCCATTTGGCGATCCGTAGGTTTGAATAAAGTTGTAGTAACCATAGTTGTCTACATTGCCGTTACCGTTGAGGCCGTAAGTAGCGCGCCATTTCCACGAGGAGATAAAGCTGAGGTTATCTTTAATAAAATCTTCTTTACCCATTTGCCAGCCCAAGCCACCGGCGTAAAACACGCCAAACTGCCTGCCCGGCGCGTAGCGGCTGTAACCGCTGCGGTTTATGGCACCTTCTATAAAGTATTTGCCATCGTAATTGTAGCCGGCCTTCAGGGCTTCGTTGGTAGTGGTTGCGGTTAAGTCGAAGTTTAAGTTCATCGACCGGGTATCGTACATCAGCTTGCCGGTGAAGTTATGCTTGCCGAAGGTCCTGTCGTAATTTAAAGCAACCTGGCCGTAAAAATAACGCGCGCTGGATACGCTGCTAAAGTTATTCTGCTGCTGCGATGGTGAGCCAACGCCCGCGTAAGAATCGTCGGCCTTTATTAAAAATACGTTGTTTTGTAAGGACCTGTTCACCAGGCTTTGTGATGACAGCGCCAGGTTACCCATTGCCTTACCCGATAAGCCTTTTGTGATGCTGCTCATATCGTAGGTAAGATCGAGGTTGGCCAACACATCGTTGGCGTTTGCGCGCTGGTAGCCCGAATACTCGGTTTGTGCTAACAGGTTATTGGTATACGTGCTGGTACCCGCGAACGAACCATCGGGGTTACGTACCGGGTAAGCATTGCCCGGGGTACTGTACAAAGCACCCAAAATGTTTGAATATCCCGATCCCGGTTGTGTTTGCGTTTGAATCCGCCCGAACATCTGCAGATCTACCACAAATTTCTTGGTTACGTTTACCGTAACATCGGTATTGATAATGTAGCGGTTAAGGTTGTTATTGGTATTGTAAGTTACATCCGGCGCGGTGTTAAACATACCGTCCTGATTCATGTAGTTAAGCGATACGCTATAGCGGGCAATCTCGCTGCCGCCGTTCACGTTCAGCTTATAGCTGGTCATGGGGGAGTTTTTGCGGAGGATGGTGTTATACCAGTTCACATCCGGGTGGCGTGTAGGATCGCTGCCATCGCGGTACGCGGCAAAATCTGTTGCGCTGTAAATGGGCAGCTTGCCATCGTTCTGCAGGGCCTCGTTATACAAATAAGCGTATTGGTATGCAGGCAGCGGCGTTGGAAGGCCCAGTGGTGTTTGCGATGCGGTTTGCGCGGTGAAAGAGATTTTTGGCGTACCTGCCTGCGCACGTTTGGTTGTAATTAATATGATACCGCGCGAACTGTTCACACCCAGTAAAATGGTGGATAAACCATCCTTTAACACGGATACCGATTCGATGCTTTCCGGGTCGAGGGAGGAGATCTCGCGCTGCACGCCATCTATGATGGTAATTGGCGACTGCCCCCGCAGGTTCAGGAAAAATTCTGTGTTGTCATTCGCCTGGTAGTTGTTGTGCAGCACTACGTTACCAATAAAATCGCCCACGGTTTGCCCCGAAGTTTGCGGGATAGCAAAACCGCCGCGCTGCTGCGTATATAAGCCCGGCAATTGCCCCGGCAATGCATAAGTATAAAGGGTAGCCGGTGTGCTGGTTAGCTGGTTGGTGTAAATAGTAGATATGGCACCTAAACTCTTATCGGCATCGGCAGTGCCATACAGCACATTTATTTTTGCCGGCGATTTAAGGTAGGTATCTATCAGCCTTACCGTTAGGTCGCTGCCTTTAAAGGTGATTTCGCGGGTGTTATAGTTGGCGGCTTTAAATACCAGCGTATTATTGGCTGCAGCGCTTATCTCAAACCAGCCGTTCTTATCGGTGCGGGTGGTATCTGCTTTGCCTTTTACGGCAACCTTTACGCCTTTAAGGGGGTTGCCGTACTCATCGAGCACAAGCCCGCCGGCCATACCGGGGCGGGTACTCCCCTTGGCGGTGGTATCCTGCTGCATGGCGTGGCCGCTTGTAGCCAGTGCCAGCATCAGTATTACCAAAGCCGTAAAATATTTATTTAAGTAGCAATTAGCCATTGTATAAAGTTTAAATTGTTGGCAAAAATTAAAATATCGGTTTAGCGCGGGCATACTTCGGTCTTTGATACGCCCCGTGGTTTATGTTTAAAGCTGTTTATCCGCACTTAAAGGTGTACACAAACGGCTCTGCTGTATTACCGTAACCCACCTTTGCACCGGCCTTGTTGGTAACAAAGTATTCCATCTTCACTATCGTTTGTGTATCTGTAGTATTAAAAAATGATTTTGGCCAAAACGTTAACTGGTACCGCTTGCTGGTTGCCGAGGTTTGTTTCATCAGCGTTTTGGCGGTTTGTTCACACACGGTAATGGTTTTGCCATCATTAGTATAGGCGGTGGCGCACAGGTAAAGTTCGTTTGCGCCGCTAACGGGGGTGTCTACCACGTTACCATCAAAAGTGAGCGTAACAAAATCATTATCCAGCGATTTAGGCGGATCTATAATGGTTAACTGCGGGTTACAAAAATCCACAACATCGCCGGTACCGCCGGTTACTTCAAAGCAAGGGGTGCTTACCTGGCTAAAGTAGGTACCGTTACCATCGCTGATAAAGCCGTTGCCGGTATCGGTAATTACATAGCCTAATTTTACAAGTGTGTTGTTGCCATCTGCAGCCACCTTCATTTTAATGATCAGGTCGCCGGAGATGGTGTGGCCGCCTTCGTGGATGTAAGCCTTATCGGTTTGGTAGGCTACCCACTCCATATCGTCTATAAGGTTACCCGCGTTACCAAAGGTTTTCTTCATATATGCCGACCAGGTTAACCCACCGCCGTTTTTTGGCAGCGAGCCATCGGGTATCAGGCTCATGATGCCATCGCCCTGGGGGCTGGTGTAGGTAATAGTAGTATTTTGCGCGGCTTTCCAGCCTTTTGGTACCAGTATACCCAGTACCAGATAATCGGGGCCGCCGTTACCTGCCGTAGGGATAGAAATATGTACGGTGATAGGCACTATATCGCCAACTTTGGCTGTGGTGGGCTGGTCTACCCCGGTAATTACTTCGCCGCAGCAGGCCAGTACAATACCCAGGATAAGGCAGGCGCATGTACGCCATAAATGTTTGCCTTTTATATGTAAAGATGTTCTCATAATGTCTGTATCGGGTTTAAGGCTGTGGGTTAGTTAACTTTTTGAAGCACGTACACATAAGAGTTATTGGTACAGCCCGGGCTAAAGGTTAAGCTCAGCTGCCTTTGGCCATTTACTATAGGGTAGGTAAACGCGGTTGCTACCGGCGTTTTCCCGGCGGCGGTAAAGGTTATTTTGTATGGGTACTCCGGGTCGTCGAGCGCGAATGCGCCATCCTGTGTAACCAAAAAAGGCAGCCTGTTCACCAGCGTATACCCGCCCGAAGCGAAGTTTATTTTAAACGCGCTAAAATCGATGATGGAGGTAAGATCGGTACCGTTGCGGGTGGCTTTGATCACCTGCCAGCTGCCGGTAATATCTTTCAACGCTTCTTTTTGCGGCAGCACCTTTTCGGTTTTGCATGAAGTGGCTAATACGGCAATCGTCATTACCAGTAGCAGCGCTTTTATTTGATATATCTTTTTCATATATGTATGTTGATATCCTATTAATAACCAGGGTTTTGGATCAGGTCGGTAGATTTAGCAACTTCGCTTTGCGGCAAAGGCCAAAGGTACATCGCCGTACGGAAGTTGCGTTTACGCACCGGGAACTGTGTATAGGTAGCAACTGTACCATTACGGTTAACTTCCATCCCCATGGTTTGGATGTTATCGGTTGTTTCGGCAATTTTCCAGCGGCGCACATCCCAAAAACGATGCTCTTCAAAAGCAAGTTCGATGCGCCTTTCGTTGCGGATCACATCGCGCATTGCTGCCTGGCTTAAACCGGCAGGTAACTGGTATGGGTTTAAACCCGCCCTTTGGCGAATAGCCTGTACCGCGGCATACACCTGGCTGGTGGGGCCATCATATTCGTTAGCGGCTTCGGCGTAGTTCAGCAAGATCTCCGCATAGCGTATCAACGGTAAAACACGATCTGTAGGGTGTGTAAAATCGTTAGCGACAGCATTAGGCGACAACATTTTGTTTGTGTAATAACCAGTAGTGGTGCCTAAATGCACGGCATCAGGCCCGGTGCCTACACCGTTAAACGTACCCTGATAAATGTTAACCGGCGAAAGCCCTGCCGAAAGCCTGTTTTGAATGGGTGTTTGATCGCGGATAACCGTATAATCCAGTCGTGGATCGCGGTTGAGATATGGTTTTTGAGGATCGTAGCCTGATGTAGGGTCGGTAATGGCTTTGCCATTACTCATCGGGAAAGCGTCAACCAAGCCCTGCAACGGAAAAGCACCGTTTTTTCCGGTACGTGATGGCGGCTGAAATAACGCTTCCAGATCGTAATTGCCGGATGCGCTCATAAATTGAAAAATGTATTCGCTGTTTACACGTTGCGTAAACACGTATTGGAAGCCAAAGCCCGGTTTGGTGCCGTTATCAACATATAAATTATAAGTGGTAAGGCCTATGACCGCAGCAGCAGCATCCTCGGCCAGTTTCCAGCGCTCGCGACTGAACGATGTGTACCCCAAAACGGCGTCGTTTTTACTTCCGGTAAGCGATTCGCCATTGAATAGCGGACTGGCAGCATAAAGCAGCACCCGCGACTTTAAGGCCAAACAAGCGCCTTTTGACGCACGGCCATAGTTCACACCGCTTTGCGTGGTGGGCAGATCGACCGCAGCGGCGTCACATTCTGCTACAATGTAATTAACACATTCCTCGTAGGTATTACGGGCTGAGGGAATTTTATCGGTATAGTTATAAATGCTATCGCCTACCAAATGAACCCCGCCATAATGTTTCAGCAGGATAGCGTAGTACCAGGCTCTTAAGAAACGGGCCTCGGCCTTCATTTGTGTTTTAACAAAGGCGTTGATGGGCGATTTGGGCAGGTTTTTTAGCAGCTGGTTTACCGCGCGGATATTTACATAAGGTTTTTTGTAGGCATCATCGGTAACTACCGCGGCATTGATGGTACCGGTTTCCCAGGCCAGCGCTGTAGAACCGCCGGAGTTAAATACCTCCGCCTCGTCTGATGAGGCATCGATACCACCATTTGGCGTACCGAAACCATACGTAAACCTGCTGGCCGACGCGCTGAACCCCACATTGGTATAAATACCCGCTAAAAAGCCCACCGTATTGGCGCTATCCTTAAATACGGTTTCTTCGGTAAGGTTAGAGGTGGTGGTTTGCCCCAGAAAGCTATCCTTTTTGCAGGATGCCAAAAGGAAAAGCAAAAGAAAAAATGAATAAGCAACCGACTGAAAGTAAAATTTTTTCATACTATAGGGTTATTGTACCAAAGCGGCTAAGCTTCAGCATTTTATTTTTTTGGCTTGAAAAATCGTTTTAGCAAATCGAACGAAAACATACATTTTAAGGTGCCTGTTTGCTGATCGAATAATTGGTTTATAATTCTGGTAATAATTTATACTGCTAATATAGGCTGTAAAAACGATTTAGCAAACTTTTTTCGGGTTTTTTTTATTTTTAATAATTTGCAATCCCAAGCCGCTATTATTTAACATTTTAATAAGATTTAAATGGGTTATAATCAATGTTTTTAACAATGCCCCCCGCTCCTACTTTTCGCCATTAAAATACCTGCTAAAAAACAGTGCCTGGTAAGTTACCGAGTTACCCCAATATTCCCAGGAATGGCTGCCGGGCCTTACGGTATAATCGTGCGGTATTTTGCGCTCCAGTAATTTCTCGTGCAACTCCTGGTTTCCGCTGTACATGCCATCGTCGTACCCGCAATCAAATGTAAGCGCGAGGGCGTTTGGTTTCACCAGGTAGATCAGGCTCACAACGCAATGCTGCTCCCATACGTCGGGATGCTCGCCGTACTTGCCCAGCAAAGCTTCAATGCCGTAACTATCCGCAAACTGGCGGATATCTACCACACCGCTCATGCTGCCCGCGGCACCAAAAACGTCCTGGTGCTTAAAGGCTAAAAACAAGGCACCGTGTCCGCCCATACTTAGCCCGGTAATGGCCCTCCCCTTGCGGTTGGCAATGGTTGCGTAATGTTTATCTACATAGCTCACCAGCTCGTTGGCCACATAGGTTTCGTATCTAAATTCCTTATTCACAGGACTATCAAAATACCATCCGGCAAAAGCGCCATCGGGGCAAACAATAATAAAGTGATAGGTATCGGCCAGTTTGGTAATGGCGGGGATCTTTTTTATCCAATCGGAATAATTGCCGCTGAAACCGTGAAGCAGGTATATCACCGGGTATTTTTGCGCGGTTGAATAGCCTGCAGGCTTAATAATTACTGCCTTCAAATCCTTATTCATACTCGCGCTGTGAGTAGTGGCAGTATCTATCGTAGCGGCTGTTGCTTTTAAGCCAAGCGATGCCACGCAAATAAGCAGAAACGTTATAATTCTTTTGGTATTCATGTTATTAGCTGGTATTATTTTGAAGCGATTATCTCGATGCGATGGGTTTGCGGTTTGTTAATGGCGTAGATCTGGTTGGTTAATACGTCCATCTCTTGTTGCCAGGCATCGCGCAGGCTTTTGTAACGGGCGCGGCTATAGTTGTCCTTGTTACCGTTCACAAAAATATTTGTGCGGGCGTATTTTGTCACGGTATCCATAGCGGCGTTACTGTCCTTATACAACAGGCCCTTCTCTTTTAAAAAGTCGTATTCCATCCACATATAATTCCTTAAACGGCGCTCAATTTCCCAGCGCTCTTCGTTCAGTTCGCGCACCTGTATGGCTTGCTGGTATTGCGGGGTGGTGGTAATTTCGGCCAGGTTTATGCCTTTGGCGTAGTCGCCCGCGTTCCAACTGCCCATTTTTTCACCGTCTATCAGCAGGTCGTAATTACCGGCTGCAAGGCTTTTAACGGTCAGCATTTCGCGGTTAAAATCGTTGGTGAAGGGGATCACTTTTAAAGCTTCCGACTGTTTTTTACGGTTGCCCCAACTGCGTGGAACGGTATCTAAAGGGTAGGGCAGCGAGTTAGCTAAATAGTTGAAAGATATCGATTTAGCATTTGCAGATAAATTTAACACCTTACTGTTTATCGCTTTTGATACGCTTTTTGATGCCGCGTTGATGGCAACATCGGCCACCACAGTATTGGCCAGTCCCTGTGTTTTTAAAAACAGGTAGGCCATTACCAAATGCCCGTCGTTATCCGGGTGGATCCGGTCGTTTGGCGTAAGGCTAAAGGATGTATCCTTTAACTGCTCGCGTTTGTTTATCACATCCATTGGGTGGTAAAAATCCACGTAGCCCCAATTGTTCTTTTCGGCACTCGCCTTCTGATAATCTATCACTTTAGAGAAAGCAGCAGCCTTACCCGGGTAGATGTTTTTGGTAGTGAATTTGGAGGTCTCGTCATACGGTGAACCCAGGATCAATATCTTGCGGATCTCGGTATGTTTTTTCAGCTTATCTTCCAGCGCGGCGTATATTTTGTAATTACCGGCCAGCCTATTTTCAATAAATTCCTGCCCATCCTTGCGGTACCATTCAAAATAGCCGGTATCGTTCATGCCCCAGGTGAGGGTGAGCACAGTTGGCTTTTTGCTCAGCCCGTCGGCATCAAACCTATCCGCCATTTGCCCAATGGCGTCGCCGCCTATACCCACATTAAAAAATTGCATACGGCGGTTGGGGAAATGCGTCATGTAATACAGCCAGATGTACGAGTGGTAATGCCCGCCATCGGTAATGCTGTTGCCCACAAAGGCCACCCTGTCGCCCGCCTTAAATGGCGCCACAGTTTGGGCCGAAACGCCCGTATATAAACCTATGCCTGCCAATAATAAACAAATTTTCTTCATATCGTTTTAGTTTGTGCCCCAGCTTTTATTTGGCTCGGCACCCATGGTTAGTTCAAGCGTTCCGCCTGCGGCTATGTTTTTAAAATCCAGCCAGCATTTGCTGTAAGGTTTGCCGTTTAGCTTCGCGCTTTGTATGTATATATTTTTTGTTGAATTATTTTTAGCGATGATGCTGAAGAACTGTCCTTTAGCATATTTTGGATCGAGCTTTAAGGTTACCTTATCAAACACCGGGCTGGTAATTTCCTGCCGGGTATCTCCCGGCGTAACCGGATGCAAACCACTGGCTGCCAACACGTACCAGGCCGACATCTGCCCCACATCCTCGTTCCCAACTAAACCTTCTACCGAGTTTTTATAAGCCCGGCGGCAGATCTCGCGCGTCCATTTCTGCGTAAGCCATGGCTGACCAAGGCGGTTGTACAGAAACGGCACATGATGTACCGGCTCGTTGGCGTGGTTATAATAGTCGTTCCACATCATGTTCTCCGGCGTTTTGGCGAACAGCTTATTCAGATCGGCCAGTACTTTTTCTTTGCCACCCATTAATTCCACCATGCCATCCACATCCTGTGGTACAAACCAGCCCTGTTGGTAGGGGTTGGTTTCAAAAGTGCCATACCATTGCGTTAAACGGCCCGAATCCGGCCAGGCTTTCCAGCTGCCATCGTTCTCACGGGGGCGAAACCAGCCCTTATCCTTATCCCATATATTTTTATAGCTTTTGCTGCGCGACGCGTATTTAGCGGCATCCTGTGGGTGCTTTAACCAGCCCGCCAGCTGCGATGCACACCATTCGGTATAGGCATACTCCAACGTTAACGCGATGCTGTTGCCACCCGGGGTATAGCCCTTATCGCCATTGCCAAATTTTTCTACCGAACCTATTGACAGTTCGTAAGCCTTATTTACATCGTAATTGCGGATACCCTTAGCATAAGCATCGGTTATGACAGATACGGCAGGATTGCCAAACATGCAGCCGCTGTAGGCGTTCAATAGCTCCCAACGCTCCAGGTAATTTTTGTTTTTTTCGCCCGCCAGGGTTATCAGCGAGTTGATCTCATCATTCACCAGCGAGGGGTTGATGATGGTTTGCAGCGGCATTTGGCTGCGGAAAACATCCCAGCCGCTAAATATGGTGCGTTTTTTAAAGGCCGCGTTTAGGTGCGCTTTGCCATCGCCACCGGGGTAATGGCCATCCACATCGTTTATGATGCGTGGGTCTATCATGGTGTGATACAGCGCGGTGTAGAATACCTTTTTCTGCTCAAGTGTACCGCCCTGTATAGCAACTTTGGCCAATGCTTTGTTCCAAAGGGCTACCGTACGCTGGTGGAGGGCGTCAAAATCCCAGTCGGTAATTTCGGCGGCAAGGTTGCCTTTTGCACCGGCGATGCTTACAAAGGAGATGCCCGATTTCATCAGCACCTGTTCGTTTGCATTGGTAGCAAAGTTTGTGTAAAAGCCTAAATGTTTGTCTTGTTTTTCCTTAATGCCTTTAAGGACAGCGGCATTTGCCATCCGTTCCTGGTATTTATCGCTGCCGACCTCTTCGCGTTTACGCGTCCAGTCATCCGGGATATCGGCACTCCAAACGCCGTAATCTTTTAGCGGCTTGCTAAATTGCGCGTAGAAGTAAACCGTATAATCGGCGTGGCCATCGCCGTTGCCCCAGCCGCCGCCATCGGGTGTGCATTTCATCCAGCCTTCTATGGTGTTGGCATTTACCACTCTTACATATTGCAAAGTGGAGGTACCGCCTACCCTGCGGGCCAGATCTATCTGGATGCGCGATAGCTTGTTCTGCGGAAAGGTGAAGCGCAACATGCCGCTATGCGGCGCGGCGGTCATTTCCGCTTTGATGTTGTTATCGGTAAGTTGTACGCTGTAGTACCCGGCAGATGCTTTTTCGCTTGGTTTGGCATACATGGACCGGTAGCCGCCTTCAGGGTGTGCAATGCTGCCTGCCTTGGTTTTAAGCGCGCCGGTGGTTGGCATTACCAGGAAATTTCCCAGATCGCCGTACCAGCCTATGCCGCTCATTTGCGTAAAGGCAAAACCCTCTATGCTGGAATGCTCATAGCTGTAACCCGAGCCGTTATCGCCGCCAGTGATAGTATTCGGACTCAGCTGCACCATCCCATAAGGCGTAGCTGCCCCCGGGAAGGTTTTGCCAAGGCCGTGATAAACACCCGCGTCGGCCGTGCTGGTGCTTGCGCCTATAAAAGGGTTAACATACGATGCCGGGCTTTGGGCATGTAGCTGTTGGACAGCAAATGAGCCCAGCAAAGCGGTTAAGGCAAGGTGTTTTTTTATGGTATTGAACATGGTTAGTTTATAATTGCCGGTAGAAATGTATCGCCTGATTTAATTTAAGCGGTTAACCCTTTCTAATTAAATCTAAAATATTTTGAGGCCCTTGTTGCGGGCGCTGTGTTTATTAATTGGTATAATAAGCTCAATATTATACAAGAAAAAACGATTTAGCAAATTTTAGACTAAATATTTTTTGCTGACGTAATTTGCACACTAATGGGGTGTAATTATTCAAAATCGCTCATCTAAGCGTCCGCCTGGATGCCTGAATTTGTGTAAGCGTCCATGCTTACTTTAAACCTATAAAGGTAAGCGTAGACGCTTACAAATGCTATTGGACAAACTGGGTGATGTACGCTCCTTCCCTATTTATTTCCTCGCATTCACCAACCTTATCGTCCTAATTCCAAATTTCGGCATAGCTACAGTTGTAATTAACCCGCCGGCTTTTAGCGTGGTTAAGGGCAATACTGCCCCTGCCCTGCCGTCCAACTCGGTGAAGTAGGCTTTATCGGCATTGCAACCGAAGATGATTTTGCTTTTAACATCGCCCGCGCCGGTGTTGTACACGCGCACCAGCATATCGTTCCCATCAAAATTCACGGCGGATATTTGATAACCTGCTGGTGCTTTTATAAGGGAATTACTCATGGCACCAGGATAGGCGGTCATAACTACCGTAATCAGTTGTTCGTTCCAGTTCGCGTTTTGGGTTTCGATGCCCGCCTTGTCCCATTTACCAGCATGGGGAATTAGCGCGTAGTTAATGGTAGTTGGCCCGGTAATGCTATGGTCACGGTTCCAGAGCCCCATGCCCGAGTACTGTATATCAAGCCCGAGCGGGAAATCATGCCCATGAGCGTAGTTGGTGGTATGATCTGTAAAAAGCGCCATGCCGTAGGTGCCTTTAGCATCGGTAACATCCACCCAGTTGAGCATCACATTATTTTTGATGCTATCCCAACGGGTGAAAAAGGTGTTCTCCAGTTTGCTTTCGGTAACATCAAATGGGGCATCCTTGTAAATCTTTTGCCCTTTTAAATTCAGCGGGAACAAAGCGAGGAGCTTGTTACGGTCATCATAAAAAGGCTTTGTTGGGTTATCCAGCTTGTACGTGCCATTTGGCATCGCATCGCCTATACCCACGTTGCTTTTCCAATCGATGTGGAGCTTGATATCTATCTTTGGCTGCCCTTGGGTAACAGTAAGCTCCTGTGTGTAATCCGTACCGGCAATGATGCCCTTAATGGCTAACTTAATTTGCAGCTGTCCGTTTTCCAAAACTTCTATCTTAGCAGGGGTTTCGGTGCTCGATCTAAAGCCGCCATCATTATAAAAGTTCCCCCGTAACTCGTTAAAGGCACGTGCATTTGTCTTATCCACAAACTCCTCGTTGCCCAGCTTTTTGGCGATGATGCTTCTAATTGCACCACCATGTGCCGGGTCGATAATGATCTTGAACAGATCGGTTTCTATCAGGTATTTGCCATTGGCTACAATGCTTAGGCTGGTGCCGTATGCCGCGGGCGAAGCATTTGCACTTAGCTGATAAACGGCGTAACCCATGGATGGCACCTGCGCCATAAAGGCAAGCTTCCCTGCTTTAATTTGGGATGGAATGGCCTGGCCCTTAGCATCAACAAGCCCATTAAACCCTTCGGGAGCATCTATGGTAACTACTTCGTTCCGCTCGCCGCCTGTGGTATTATAAACAGTAACATAAGTTTCCTTGCTAAGCTTTGCCAGCGCGAAAACTGTTTTGGTGGTAATGCTATCGCAAATGGCGTTGGTATTGCCCGTCCAGCCCACTACCTTATCTGCCCAGGTATCGCCGGGTTTACCGTTGTAGGGTACTATCCAGCAATCGTGGTGCTGCGATAACAGCAAGGTGCGCCAGGCAGAATCGAACTGTGCCTGCGGCCAGTTTGCACCACCGTAAATTTTTGCCATGGCCGCCAGTTTCTCGGCCATCACCAGTTTATTTTCGGATACCCGCACCTGTTGTGCTATCCGCTGCATCACCTGCGAACCCCAAACCAGGCTCACCAGCATATCTTCCTGCGATACTTTCCAATCTTCGCGCGCATCGTTTTTGGCCACGTTGCCAAAATAGTTGCGCCAGGTGGTGTAAATACTTTTTATGCCGCCTTTTTGCCCGTTGCCGATGAAAGGTCCGTTCTTCCAGCCGGCGTCCTGCAAGGTCATGCCCACTGGGTGCGGCATACCGGCAGCAATTGCGGCCTTGATGTATTCCGATGAATTATTCCAGGCGATGGTTTGCCAGGTAGATCTTAGGGATAAATTTTCAACCGCGTACCTTGGTGACGTGATAATACCTGTTCCGTCGGGACCTATCCAGTTCACTAACTCGCCGCTGTGGGCGCGGGTATAGCCACCCCAGCAGGTATTTGGGTTTTTAAGCGATGCATATTTAAAGCCGAACGAGGTTAATATCTGCGGCAGCGCGCTGGTAAAGCATGGTTCCTCGGAGGAATAACTGGTAAATATAGCTTCGGGGAAATGCGCTTTAACCAGTTTCATCCCATAACTAAACTGCCTGATGATGCTCTCGCCGGAAATGTTGTAATTATAGCTTTGCGCGTAGGCCGGGTTTACATACTCTATGCGCCCGTTGAGGGATTGATCCGCAAATAGCGCCTTAAAATCCGCGTAAGCACTTGGGTCTACGGCTTTGGCGCGGGCCCAGGTTTCGGGCTCCAATTCGATATTGATCTTCCAGTTGGGGTTTTTAGTTAGCATGTCCGCCATAAAGCGGGTGTTCCAATCCGGGTAATGCCCCCAGATGCCGCCGTGGTAACCGTCGATATAATAGGCGGTTTGTGCGGATGCAGCCTGCGTTAGCGACAGCGCCACAGTTACCATAAGGGCATGGAATATATTAGAATAGCATTTCATCAGCATTAATCTACTAAAGTGATCTCGAAGCGGTGCGGAACGGGTTGATTTACCGTATACATCTCATTGGTAAGCAGGTCCATTTCTTTTTGCCAGGCATCCCGCACGGCTTTAAACCGCGCTTTTTGATAGGTTGGAATAGTTACGGCGACAAAAAAATCCTTTTTGCCATACTTCTGCAGCGAATCTACGGTGGCGTCGCCATCGTTAAACAGCAGGCCCTTCGGTTTAAGGATAGAATAGTGGATCCAGTAATATTCGCGCAGGCGGCGTTCTATCATCCAGCGTTCTTCGTTCAGGTGCATTACGGCAAGCGCCTGCTGGTATTGCGGGGTAGTTTTAATAAGCGCGAGGTTAATGCCCTGCGCAAACTCGCCGCCGCTGAACGAGCCGATTGCCTTGCCGTCTATCTTTAAATTATATTTTTTATCCTGCAGGCCACTTATCTGCAACATCTCCTTGTTAAACTCTTCGGTAAACGGGATGATCTTTAAAGCTTCCGATTGTGCTTTATCCGGCCTGCCGAAACCACTGGGGATGGTATCCATTGGGTAAGGTAACGAATTGGCGAGGTATGTAAATTTAACGTTGCTTGTTGAGATATTCGGTTGTGTAATTAAACAGTTTTTAGCTAAAACGATTTTTTTATTTTTAGCGTTTATAGATACGTTTGCAACACTGCTCCCACCAAGCCCTTGCGATTTAAGGAACAAATAGGCCATCACCATTTGCCCGTCGTTTGTGGGGTGGATACGGTCGCTACCCTGTAGGGTAAAGACAGAATCTGTTTGCTGCCCGCGCTGGTTAATGGCGGTCATAGGGGTGCCAAAATCTACAAAGTCCCATTTATTTTGCAGGGCTGCGGCTTGCTGCTCTGCCGCTATCTTCTGCATAGCCGCGTTCTTTTTTAAAAGCGGTGTGGCTTTTATTTTGGAGGTTTCGTCATAAGGCGAGGATGCGATCATGATCTTCCTCGCCTCGGGGTGCTGCTTCAGTTTATCTGTTATCAAAGCGAAACTCTTTAGCGATTCGGTCACTTTCGCTGTGTAAACCGAATCTGCTTTAGCGCCTTTGAGGTTTTGATACCCGGTATCGTTCATGCCGAAGGTAAGCGTAACTACGGTCGGCTTTTTAGCGAACACATCGCTGTCCAGGCGCTCGTACATTTGTTTGGAAACGTCGCCGCCTATCCCGGCGTTAAAAAGCTGGATACGCCGGTTTGGGAAATGGGTTAAATAATACAGCCAGATATACGAGTGGTAATGCCCGCCATCGGTGATACTGTTGCCGGTAAACACCACTCTATCCCCCGCCTTAAAAGGCTGGATGGTTTGCGCATTTAAAAACAGCACATTGCCGATGAGGAAAACAACAAGGTAAAAACGTTTCATTAAATTCAGGCTTAAATAGCTAAATTGATTTAGCAAATAAATGGCATTTAATTTGATTTTCCAAGTGCATTGAAAAGTTTTTTGTAACAGTTTTATGGATGGAGATATAAGGCTTACGATCTTGTACTCGGGGACGAGTTAGGGAATTAATAATTAGTCGCTCCCCTCTACTTCACCAGCAATTTTTGAAAGCTCAGGCTATCTCCCTTAAACACATTAAAATCTACCACGTGGTTGATGCCGTTTACGCGGGCCTTATCCGAGTGTTGCCAGAAACGCCAGCTGGTATTGCCGTCCATTTTTAGCTTGGCCTGATAATAATGCGCTATCCATAAGGGGTAACGGTCAAAATAACCATCAAGGTAATCCTTGTAAAAGCTAATGCTGGTATAAATGATGGGCTTTACGCCGGTTTTGCCTTCTACATGCTTTAAAAATGCTTTTAGTTCTTTGCGCATGGCTTCGGGCGAAGTACCGTCCAACACCTCAATATCGCAAACAGCGGGGAGATCGCCCCGTTCCATCGTAACGTTTTGCAGGAAAAAACGCGCCTGCCACAACCCTGCCTTCCTGGGCCTGAAAAAGTGGTAAGCCCCGCAGGTAATCCCTGCTTTTGGTGCTTCGTGCCAGTTGCGTTTAAAGTAGGAATCCACCAGCATCAAGCCTTCCGTGGCTTTTATAAAGGCAAAATCAACGCGTACGCTATCGTCTTCCATGGCACTCACTTTACGCCAATCTATCTTGCCCTGTGCGTACGATACATCAATACCGTGTATTTTATAGCCCGATGGGATGCGGATCTTATAACTTTTATAGGTGCGGTAGTTCGGGTCGTTGCCAATGTCACGGATCCAGCGCCAGGCACCGGTAAAGCCATTGAGGATATACCCATAATAAAAAGGCGAAAGCAGGATGAGTACGAATATCACGGCGGGCCACCTCCACCAGGTGCTGCCGGGTTTGCCCTTTTTTCGTCGTGTTACCGGTTTCGCGGTTCGTTTTACGGGAGGTTTGGTAGATCTGGGGATTGCCACGGGGCAAATATAGCGATGGTTTGAAACCCATCGCTATGAAACTTATAAACGTTTTCCGCTACCGCGAGATGAGCGAAGCATTATTGAGGATTAGTTTAAAGCTTTGGAGGCCTTCACTACATATGCAAAACGTTCCATTTATGCCCGTCCGGGTCCGCAAAACCAAAACCATAATAGCCTTCGCCAAATGCGGCCGGTTCGCTAAAGACCGTTCCGCCTGCGTTCCGTACTTCAATGGACCAGGCATCCGCTTCTTCTTTACTTTCTGCCCAAAGCGTAAATATTATTTCATTTCCGAGGGCCAGGTCTGCAACCTCTCCTTTTGTGGCCTCTTTAAACGGATCATTTGCAAAAAAATGCACCACAAAATCTTTCTCGCCAATTAAAAAACTGGTCAACACGTTTGTTTTATTGCGCCCCTCATTTGATTTAAATCCCAACTCGATATAAAAACCCCGGGTGTTGGCTACATCCTTTACAGCAAGATTAGCCCATTATTTTTGTCGGCCTCATAATTTTTTATTTATAGCTTTCAGACGGCTCGGTCACGAATTATCAATTGTGCCAAGTTATAATGTAAACTTGGGTAAAATTAGGTTGTTTCTATTAACAGTAATTTGCCATACCTCCATAAACAGGTTAAACTGTTCGCGTTGCCACGACATCAATCTTTACAAAACACTGATGCTGTAACAAACCCAAAAACCAATCTGCTTTTTATAAGTTTGTTGTAGCATATAACCTTAACATACCAACCCGATGAAACAAAAATTCCATTACGCAACCGTTAGCGAAGCCATAGACAAGCTGAAAGAGCAGGGTTTCGACTTAGATTTTAACCTGGAAGCTAACCATTTAAAGGCCGGCGAATATACCTACCCGGCAGATGAGTTTGAAATTGTGGATGTGTACCGCTACGAAGGCCCGTCTGACCCTGCAGATGAAGCAACCGTTTACGCACTGGCATCACCGGCTGGCCAAAAGGGCATTTTGGTTACCGGCTATGGCTATTCGGCAGATGAAGTAGCGGAAGAAACGTTAAAACAGCTGCATTATAAATACCAGGCAAAGCAGGATTAAACATGGAATTAGGGATAAGCACCTTCGGCGAGGTTAGCCCGGATGGTAAAGCGGGCGGCGCTGTTAACGCGCACAAACGCGTGCAGCAATTACTGGAGGAGGTTAAACTGGCGGACGAGGTTGGCCTGGATGTTTTTGCCTTTGGCGAGCATCACCGGCCCGATTTTGTGATCTCGGCACCCGAAATATTTATGGCTACCGCTGCATCTGTTACCAAAAACATCCGGCTGTCCAGTTCGGTTACGGTGCTTAGCTCTGCCGACCCGGTGCGCACCTTCCAAAATTTTGCAACGGTAGACCTTATCAGTGGTGGCCGTGCCGAGATCCTGGCCGGCCGCGGTTCGTTCATCGAATCGTTCCCTTTGTTTGGCTATGATCTGAATGATTACGACGAGTTGTTCAGCGAAAAACTGGACATGCTGATGCAGATAAATAAAACAGAAAAACTAACCTGGAAGGGTGAGTTCCGGGCGCCGATAAAAGACCAGGGTATTTACCCACGCCCCCTGCAAGCCGAAATACCTATTTGGCTGGGCGTTGGCGGTACACCGGCATCCGCAAAACGCGCCGGGCAATTAAACCTCCCCATGACGATAGCGATATTGGGTAGCGCGCCAAAACATTTTGTATCCTTTGTAGAACTCTACCGCGAAGCCGCGGCAGCAGCCGGGCACGATGTAAGCAAACTACAGCTGGGCATCAGTTCCCAATTTTACATAGCCGAAAGCAACCAACAGGCGGTGAACGAGTTTTACCCATCGTACGAGGCGCTTATGAACCGCGTGGGCCGCGACAGAGGCTGGTCGCCCATGAGCAAGGAACAATTTGAATACCTCCGCAGCGATGGCCCGCTAATAGTTGGCGACGCGCAAATGGCTATTGATAAGATATTGGAGCAGCACCGCCTGTTTAAAAACACTCGATTTTTAGCGCAACTGGTTACCGGCCACACACCGCATAGCGGGGTATTGAAGGCGATAGAGTTGTTTGGAACGAAAGTAGCGCCTGTGGTGAGGAAGGAATTGGAGATTTCGGCGAAAGCATCTTAGCCAGCCGCAATCTGCTGCACAGTTGTTATTTTACATAAAGAAAAGAATATAAATTGTATTTATTAAACAAATGCAAAATATAATTCTGAAAATACATAAAATAGTGTTATTTTGGCAACTCAAACGGCAAATTGTTAGAACGTCCTAAATATTTGCCCCTGTGAAATACGGCCATGAATAAACTCGATCTTAAAATTGCCTTCCGCACTTTTTTAAAAGGCAAATGGTACAATTTTTTAAACATCGCGGGCCTGGCCATGGGTTTGGCGGCCTTTATTTTTGTTACCCTATATGTTGATAATGAAACCAGCTACGACACATGGAATAAGAATATCAACCGCGTGTACCTGGTGGAAAGGGAAATGCCTACCGGCCCCTCTCCCTACACGCCCGGCAAACTGGCTGCGGCCATAAAAAGCCAGTGCCCGGAAGTTGAAGAAACCGGGCGGATGAACACAGCGTTGTTCCAGCTGCCTTTTTATACGCCATCGGGAAGGTTCCTGATAAAAAAATGGGTTGGGGCCGATTACTCCATCAGTAAAATATTAGGGGTTAAACCAAAGGGGTTTAATTTAGACCCCAAAAGTACTTTGCCCACCGTTTTGCTCTCTAAACAAACCGCTAATGTGCTTTTTCCGGGCGATAGCGCAATCCAAAATAAAAGGGTGAACATGGCATCAAGAACCGGGATGCCTTTCACCGTTGCCGGTGTGGCCGATGATATGCCGGGGAATACCAATTTAAATTTTGATTGCATTGGTTTTAGCCAAGACATTACCCAGGGGAAAGACCAAAGCTATGCCAACCAGATCTATCAAACTTATTTGCTGGTAAAGCCAAATGCCGATATTGCCCTGCTATCCAAAAAAATAGATAAGATATATAAGCAAGCAGCTTTAGCCGATACCAGCCAGGTAGCAAAACAGGCGCTAAGTCAATCACCGGCTGCTACAATTTATTTAGACCCTTTATCAAACCTGCATTTAAAACCTCATTACGGTTCGCAGGTGAATAACCAGATAGTTAAGGGGCTTATCATACTGGCAATAATTATTCTGATAGTAACCGGGGTAAACTTTACAAACCTGTACATTTCCCAGGCCAGTAAACGGTCTAAAGAAGTTGGATTAAAAAAAGTTAACGGCGTTATCAAAAGGCAGATCATACTCCAATTTTTAACCGAGATCTTTTTCCAGTGTCTTCTCGCCTTAATTATCGCATTTGGTTTAGTAGTAATCGGTCTGCCCTATTTTAATAACCTACTCAACGTAAATCTTTTAATTTCGGGCATAAACCTCACAATAATCACACAGCTTACAGTTACATTAATTTCGCTCACCTTACTGGCCGGCATTTACCCATCTTTTGTAATGGCGGGCTTTAAGCCAATCCAAGTGTTAAGCGGCAACCAGTTTGTTAGCGGCCAAACTTTTTCATGGATCCGCGGCGCTATCACCGTACTTCAATTTACGTTTGCTATCGGTTTTGTGATCACCCTGGCGGTGATCAATCAGCAGGTTACCTTTATGAGATCTGAGAATCCCGGGTTTACAGCTAAACAGGTGGTTTATATTGATAACCTTGGCATTTACAACGATCCTAAAAAATTCCAATCGGCGCGCGAGAGGATAAAAGACATCCCCGGGGTAAAAAACGTTACGGTTGCTTCCAATGTACCCGGCGGCATTATACCCGCTACGTTTGAATATAACGTTCAAAATAAGGCTTACGCTATGCAAACTATTGGTGTTGATTACCACTACTTTGAGACTTTAAATATCGGGTTGAAAGAGGGTCAGGCTTTTTCGTCGTCATTCCCGGTAGATTCGGCAAATGCGGTGATCAACGAAACAGCTGCAAAAGCCATGGGATTGGATAACGCTGTTGGCACAACCATAACCGGCTGCGGAGGCAATTACAAAGTTATTGGTGTAGTTAAGGATGTAAAGGCAAACGGTTTTGAGGCAAACATACAGCCCGCTATTTATTTAATGAACGCCGGTTGCGGGTTAACCAAAACACAAATAATGATCAGTGCCGAAAGCAATGCCATACCGGCAATGCTAACCACGCTGGGACATCAATGGACCAGCATCAACAAACTCGACGGCGATAATTTCAATTATCATTTCCTTGATGAATTATATGGCCGACTTTTTATAAAACAGGAGCAACTAAAATCGGTGCTGTTCTACTTTTCGGCAATAGCTATATTTATTGCATCGCTGGGCTTTTTTGCCTCGGCAGCGCAGGCAATCCGCTTACGGATGAAAGAAATTGCGATAAGGAAAGTATTTGGCGCAACCGGGGAGCAGTTAATGGTAACTCTAAGCAAGCCGTTTTTTTATATTGTTTTAACTGCAAACGCTATAGCCTGGCCGCTCTCCTTTTTTGTAGCAAATAAATGGCTGGAAACCTTCGCTTACAGGATCCATATATCGGTTACTCCATTTGTAACTGCAATGGTTATTTCCATTGCCATAGTTGCCGTTACGGTTTGTTTACAAATTGTACGAGCGGTAAGGTTTAACCCGGCAGTTAAGTTAAAGGTGTAACGGCCTATGAAAGCTATATAAGGAAAACCTGCTACGATAGTTTTTAAACGCTCTTGCGTAGCAGAGAGACTGGTCGAGCGGAGCAATCGCCGGGTAAGTCGAAGTAAGTCAATTAGCTACGATTCAATTTTCATGCAGAAAGCGCCTTACTTCACCCTCTCAATTCTGCATCTTTCCGTTTTCAGCAGTTCGATCGTTTCATTCATTTCAAAATCTGATTTGATGCGCGATTCTTCCTGGCGGTAATACTTCTTGAGCTGCTTGCGGTGCAGGCCCTGGAAAAAGCGGCGGATCTCTACGTCGGTATGCAATATCAGGCCGGGCACTTGCAGGGGTAGATGGTTATCGTCCATTGCCACCATGGTGAAGTAGCTGGTGTTGGTATGTTTTATCTCATGGGTTTTTACATTTTCAGATACTACCCGGATGCCTACCACCAGCGAGGTACGCCCCACATAGTTTACAGATGCCATTAATGACACCAATTCGCCAACCTCTACGGACGCTAAAAAATCAATATCCTCTACCGAAGCAGTTACGCAATAAGCACCCGCGTGCTTGGCAGAGCATACGTAAGCAACCTTATCCATCAACCCCATAATAATGCCCCCGTGTATTTTGCCGCCAAAGTTGGCGTAGGATGGGATCATTAATTCGGTGAGGGTGGTTTGCGATTCGGTAACGGTTTTAAAGGTGTCCATAAGGTGTGGCGTTAATAAGCGCTCAATTTGCGCAAATAATTTAAGGTATCAAAAAAGCATTGCACAGCACTAATTGCTAAATGCATTTAATTCATGGTTAAACAAATCCTTATTTATACTATTGTATTCTGTGTTTTGAATAGTCACGGGTCCAACAATTTTTAAAACATCATTTACATGAAAAAATTCTTCAATTTCATTTCCGGCTGGGGAAACCCCGGTCGGGCGCTCCTATGCGGCATTTTAGTCAGTTCAACAGTGCCGGCACTGGCACAGCAGGATCATGCTCCTGCCTATCCGCTGATCACGCATAACCCCTATTTTAGCATCTGGTCTACAACCGATAAGCTGAACGAATCTACCACTACGCATTGGACAGGCAAAAGCCAGTCTTTATTGGGCGTGCTGAAGGTAGACGGCGAATACTACCGGTTTATGGGGCAGGCCGCGCCGCATTACAAAACCGTATTACCGGCGGCAGACGAGAGCGCTTACGCTTGCAAATACAGCTTTACCGCGCCAACAGCAGGCTGGGAAAAACAAACTTATGCCGACCAGGATTGGAAAACAGGTAAAGCCCCTTTCAGCGATAATGAAAACACTACCGGCACCCGCTGGACAAGCCGCGAAGTATGGGTACGCCGCGCTTTTACATTGAGCGAACTGCCAAAAAGCCCCTTATTACTTCGTTTATTTCACGACGACGATGTAGAGGTTTACCTCAACGGCAAACAAATCTACGCCAGCGGCGGTGCCAACGGCGATCTGCAGATGTTCGAGCTATCTGCCGCTGCTGCATCCGCTTTAAAAATCGGCGAAAACGTTTTGGCTTTACATTGCACCAACACCGGCGGCCTGGCTTCGCTTGACGCGGGTCTTTCGGTAAAAGTGGAAGACAAAACAAACGAGGCTATTAAATTAGCCACGCAAACTGCCGTAAAGGTGAATGCCACGCAAACCATCTACAGCTTTAAATGCGGCGCGGTGAATTTAAATGTAACGTTTACTTCGCCCC
The DNA here is from genome assembly GCF_004054195.1 of Mucilaginibacter gilvus. Classification (GTDB taxonomy): domain Bacteria; phylum Bacteroidota; class Bacteroidia; order Sphingobacteriales; family Sphingobacteriaceae; genus Mucilaginibacter; species Mucilaginibacter gilvus. Next base: position 67,092 of record NZ_SBIW01000006.1, read on the forward strand.
TGCTGATCACCGATATTAAAACACTGGCTAACCCGGTATCGTACATCAGTTACGAGGTTAAGGCCAACGATAACAAAACGCACGCGGTGGATATTTACCAGGGCGTTTCTACCGACGCGGCGGCAAATACCCCCGCACAGGAAGTTAAGGCCGAAACCTATACCGCCGGCGGCATCAAAATTATGAAGGCCGGTACCACCGAGCAGCCTATCCTCAAAAAACGTGGCGACGACCTGCGGATTGACTGGGGATACCTATATGTAGCATCCCCTACTTACAACGCCAGGCAATACATCACTACCGAGGAAGAAGCTATCAACTCCTATCTTTCTACTCCGGGCACTAATGCCACGGTGGTTGGCAAGCAACTGATGCTGAATACATTGCTACCATTTGGCAGGGTTGGCAAAAACGGCGCGGAAAAACACATCGCTGTTGGTTACGACGATATCTATTCGGTACAATATTTTAAAACCGACCTGCGCCCGTGGTGGCGCAATACAAAGGGCGCTACCATGGATGGCGTTTTGGCGGCTTCGTTAAAAAACTATTTAACCGTTATGGCTGCCTGCCGCAACACCGATGCTAAGATCTATTCCGACGCGTACAAGGCCGGCGGTGAAAAATATGCCAAACTGTGCGTGCTGGCTTACCGCCAAAGTATAGCTGCACACCAGTTGGTAAAAAGTCAGGAGGGCGAATTGCTTTTCTTATCAAAAGAGAACTTCAGCAATGGGTCTATCAACACGGTGGATGTTACCTACCCTTCTGCACCATTGTACTTGCTATACAACCCCGACCTGCTTAAGGGAATGCTGAACGGCATATTCTACTACAGCGAAAGCGGCAAATGGGCAAAACCATTCGCGGCGCATGACCTGGGCACCTACCCCCTTGCCAACGGGCAAACTTATGGCGAGGATATGCCGGTGGAAGAAAGCGGTAACCTGGTGATATTGACCGGTGCCATTGTAATGGCACAAAAAGACCCTGCCTATGCCAAAAAGCATTGGAAAACGCTCACTACCTGGACCAACTACCTTGCCGAAGCTGGTTTTGACCCGGGTAACCAGTTATGTACCGATGATTTTGCTGGACACCTGGCGCATAACGCCAACCTATCTATCAAAGCCATTGTTGCTATTGGTGCTTACGGCAAGATGGCTGAGATGCTGGGCGATACTAAAACCGCCGTTAAATACAGCGCGCTGGCTAAAGATCTGGCCGCCAAATGGATTGGCAAAGATGATGCAGGCGATCACTACGCCCTTGTTTTCGACAATAAGAACACCTGGAGCCAGAAATACAACATGGTTTGGGATAAAGTTTTAGGCCTGAACCTGTTTCCGCAGTACGTTTACGACAAGGAGATAAAATACTACCTGGGCAAACAGGAAAAATATGGTTTACCACTGGATAGCCGTAAAACCTATACCAAAAGCGACTGGATCTTATGGACCGCGACGATGACCGATAACCGCAAGGATTTTGACGCGCTGGTGAAACCAATTTACAAATACGCGCAGGAAACATCCACACGCGTGCCCCTAAGCGACTGGCACGAAACCACCACCGGTAAGATGGTTGGTTTCCAGGCGAGGAGTGTTGTGGGGGGATACTTTATGAAAGCCTTAAAGGATAAAATGACGGGGAAGAAATAAGAAAATATTTCTGTGTTAATTAATAGCGATGGGTTTAAAGCCCATCGTTATTTTATTATTCGCAGTTTATACTTTTGCTACGCACCCTGGTCAAGGGCTTGCAGATAGGTCAATCCCTGTTTCCATAGCCCTAAGTTGGAGGCAGAGTTAATATGTGCCGCGTCACCAATATTTTTCAATTCGCTATTCCAACTCTCCGCGAAAAGCGTTGCGCGCTTTGCTGTTACGTAAAAATCGTTAGTGCTGAATACGGTAATAGATCTGAATGGCAATGCCGCTAATGGAACCGGAGCAAAGCCTGTGGTACCGAGGGGATAGCTATCCGCCTCAGTGTCACTTGGCGCCACCATAAGCGCGCCCTTAATGGCGTAATTGTATTTTTGTGCCCAAAAAGCGATGGTTGCACAAGCCAGGCTATGCCCCACCAATATTACCGCTCCCGGGTTATGCCGGCTGATGGTTTGCTGTATTTTAGCTATCCAATCTTCGCAAACGGGGGTTTCCCAGTCATCCTGTTGTATCCTAACAAAGCCGAAACGGTTTTCCCAGATAGACTGCCAGTGTTCGGGGCCCGAATCTCCGAGCCCCGGAAGAATAAAAATAGTTGATTTAAAATCCATTCCTGAGATTGATAAAATTTTGCATTAGCTGACTACGAAGGTCAAAAAAAACCTCTTAAAAATATTACAGATTTATTTAAGTTCCGAATTTCAACGAATAAAATATTGGGGCTGTTCTGTCATAAGTTCCAAATTAATGGATGGTCCGCTTTAGCGATAACAATGGAAACCCCGGAATGGAGCACCGCTTCTATCAGCAGCGCGCAATGAGGAGTTGGAATGGATAGCGCGGGCCGAAGGCAACGTCCTTATTAAAGGCAAAATTTTTAAAGGAAAGAGGTAAGGTATTTACCTCTTTCCTCCTATTACAATTTCTTCATTAAACTTTTAAAGACAGGGAGGTCTACCCCATCTTTTCGAAAATAATTATGCTTGTCTCCCCAAAACATTTGCGTTTTTTTAAGCGTTTATTAAAAAGCTATTCTATAATTATGCGGTAGTAATCTGTAATATTTGAGATACTATTACCCATTTATTAGTTTTAATATTATATTTATTGCGTAATAATCACACAATGAGAGCAAACGTGTGGTTTTAACTAATTATCAACCAAATAAACTTCCAATATGCGATTTAAAATTACCCTCTTGCTCGTGCTGTGTGTAATGCTATTTAATTTTAGCAAAATACCCGTTAAGCCGAGAATACTGGTTTTCACAAAAACCTCGGGCTATCACCACGAAAGTATTGCCGTTGGCGTACCAGCAATTATGAAACTGGGCGCCGAAAACAATTTCCTGGTAGACAGCACTTCTGATGCTTCCAAGATCACCGAAAGCAACTTAAAAAAATACTCGGCAGTTGTGTTTTTACACACTACCGGTTACATGCTGAACAACTATCAGCAGGCCGACCTGGAGCGTTATATGCAGGCAGGCGGTAACTTTGTTGGCGTACATGCTGCCGCAGACGCCGAATACGACTGGAAATATTACGGCCGCCTGGTTGGTGCCTACTTTTTAAGCCACCCTCAGCAACAGGAAGCTACGCTGAACGTGGTTGACAAAAACCACCCAGCTACCCGCGGCTTACCTGCCGTTTGGAAACGTAAAGACGAATGGTACAACTTTAAAAGCATCAGCCCGAAAATACATGTGCTGATGACCATTGACGAAAGCAGTTACACCGGCGGCAAAAACGGCGCTACCCACCCAATGGCCTGGTACCAGAATTTTGAGAACGGCCGTTCTTTTTACACCGAACTGGGCCACACCGATGAATCTTACGTAGACCCATTGTTCCTTGGTCACCTGCTTGGTGGTATCAAATACGCCATTGGCGATAACAAAGCATTGGATTACAGCAAAGCCACAACTGTGCGCGTGCCGGAAGCCAACCGTTTTGAGAAAACACAATTGGTACAAGGCACATTTTTTGAGCCCACCGAAATGGCCGTATTGCCAAACTTTGATATATTGGTATCGCAGCGCCGCGGCGAACTGATGCTGTACAAAAACGGCACTAAAACCGTAAAACAAGCCGGCTTTTTAGATGTGTACTGGAAAACACATACCAAGGGCGTTAACGCCGAAGAAGGTGTATTGGGTTTAAACATCGACCCTGATTTTAAAACCAACCACTACGTTTATATTTATTACAGCCCGTCGGATACTTCAGTAAACCGCCTTTCGCGTTTCACCATGACCGGCGATACCATTGATAACAAAACCGAAAAAGTAATTTTACAATTATACTCGCAGCGCGAGATCTGCTGCCATACAGGTGGTTCTATCGCTTTCGGGCCAGATCATATGCTGTTCTTATCAGCCGGCGATAACAGTACCCCATTTGATGAGCCGGGCAAAAAACCATTTAATACCCGCGCTTTTGCCCCACAAGATGACCGCCCTGAGTTTTTAAACCACGATGCGCGCCGTTCTGCCGGTAACACCAACGATCTGCGTGGTAAGATCTTACGTATAAAAATTAATCCGGATGGTACTTACAGCATCCCCGAAGGGAACTTATTTAAACAAGGTACACCAAAAACCCGCCCGGAAATTTATGTAATGGGCGACAGGAACCCATACCGGATCTCGGTAGATCAAAAGAACGGCTTCCTGTACTGGGGTGAAGTAGGCCCTGATGCGCAAAAAGATAGCTTAGAAACACGCGGCCCCCGCGGTTACGATGAGTTTAACCAGGCGCGTAAAGCAGGTTTCTTTGGCTGGCCATTTTTTATTGCCAACAACTACGCCTACCGCCCGTTTGATTATGCCACTGGCGTATCTGGTGCCCCATGGGACCCAATGCACCCGGTGAACGATTCGAGAAACAATACCGGTTTACGCGAACTGCCACCTGCGCAGCCAGCATTTATCTGGTACCCGTATGCCGAATCTCCTGATTTTCCGCAGGTAGGTACTGGTGGCCGTAACGCTATGGCGGGCCCGGCTTACTATACAGATATGTTTCCGAAGGCTACCCGTATGCCCGATTACTTTAACAAGAAAGTTGTTTTTTACGATTGGATCCGCGGATTTATTAAACTACTTACCCTGCAGCCAAACGGCGACCTGGATAAAATGGAGCCATTTATGGCCGATACCAAATTCCATAACGTTATTGATATGGAAACCGGCCCTGATGGTAAGATCTACCTGTTAGAGTATGGTACCGGCTGGTTTGCCAAAAACAAGGATGCCGGTTTAGCGCGTATAGATTACAACAGTGGTAACCGCGCGCCCGAAGTAGCAAGCGTAGCTACCAGCAAAGCTTACGGCGCATTGCCTTTAACTACCGTATTAACGGTTAAAGCAACCGACCCTGAGAAAAACAAAATAATCTATATGTGGAACCTGGGCAATGGTGTTAAAAAGACGACCACCGTACCTAAGTTAACTTATACCTATACTAAAAAAGGAAACTATACTGTTTCTGTTGAAGCAAGGGACGAGTACGACGCGGTAAGCACCAGCGGCAAAACAGTTGCTGTATTAGCTGGCCAGGATTCGCCTGATATGAAATTAAAAGTGGCGAACATGAAAGCCAACGCAGCAGGCAAAGCCCTGATGATGTCGCTTGATTGCTCGGCTTGCCATAAAGTATCAGAAAAATCGGTAGGTCCCGCGTTTGCCGAGGTAGCTAAAAAATACCCTGCAAATGCTGCCTCCTCTGCTCATCTGATCAAAAAGATAGCAAACGGCGGTCACGGTGTTTGGGGTGATGTAGATATGCCTGGCCACCCTGCTTTAAAACCTGCAGAAAGCCAAAAGATCATTAACTGGATATACTCACTTAAATAATAAAATTGTTTTCTTTGCAGCGGATATGATAACCCTACATCATATCCGCTTTTTTATTTTACAATGAAGAAATTATCTGCTCTCTTACTCGCGCTGACGCTATTTTGTTCAGCATTCGCTCAAACCCGTGTTAACTTTTCGGGTACCGTTACTACCACAGGCGCTTCCCCAATTGCGGGCGCTACGGTAAGTTTATTAAACACCAATTACGCCGCCATTACCAATGGGAAAGGCGCTTTTAGCTTTAAGAATGTACCTGCCGGCAAGTATACCCTGCATGTAAGCAATGTAGCCTATGCGGCTATTAATCAAAGCATCACTATTGGCGCGCAGTCGGCATCAACCAACATCCAGCTAACCGAAGCAAGTAACCGGCTGGATGAAGTGGTAGTTACCGCGCAAAAAAGTGAAGAAGCAGCCCAGCAGATCCCGGCCAGTATCTCTACCCTATCTGCCAAACAGGTACAGGAATACAAGGTGTGGAACCTGAAGGATATCACCGCCATTGTGCCCAACCTGTACACTGCCAGCCCCGGCGACGACAGGAACGTAACCAGCATCCGCGGCGTGGCAACCACTTCTTACGACCCTGCTGTTGCTACCTATATAGACGGTGTGAACCAGTTTAGCTTGGATACTTACATTCCCCAACTTTTTGATGTGGAGCGCATAGAAGTGTTGCGCGGCCCGCAGGGCAGCCTTTACGGCCGTAATGCCATGGGTGGTGTTATCAATGTAATAACTAAACAACCAACCAACCTAACCACGGGCTTTGCCGAAGTGAATTTTGGCAGCTATGGCCAAAAACGTATCAGCCTGGGCATCCGCACACCGCTGGTACAGGATAAACTATACCTGGGTGTTGCCGGCCTGTACAATGGCTTTGATGGTTTTTACAACAACCAGTTTAACAACACCAAGCTGGATAAACAGCATTCCTTTATGGGGAACTACTATTTGAAGTACCTGGCCACCCAAAACTTTAATTTAACGCTGAACGTTAAGAACTACGCTAACCGCAACAATGGCCCATTTGCTTTATCAGGCTCGCCGGGTGACGCTTTGGCGACACCTTTCCAGGTTAATCAGAACGCGGTTACCAAAATGATCGATAACATCTTTAACGCTTCCCTGTCTGCCAGCTACACTGGTAAAGATTTTAACTTTACCTCGAACACGGCTTACCAGCAAAACTACCGCTACTACACCGTGCCTATCGACGGAGATTTTTCGCCGATTGATGGTGTAAGTGTAATTAACAATTACGGCCCCAATTTCAACAAAGTGAAGGTAACCACGCAGGAGTTTAGGTTCTCCTCCCCTGCTTCGGCAACGAACATCAGGTGGACAGCCGGTTTGTACGGCTTCTACCGTTATGCCCCAACCAAAACCGGTACGCACTTTGGTGCAGACGGTGAAATGGTTGGCGCTCCGTTCCCAAATTTCAGCACTATTAATACCAATATCGAGCATAATTACGGCACCGCGGTATTTGGCCAGGTAGTTTTTGTGCTTGATCCGAAATGGGACCTGACCGCCGGCTTACGCTACGATTACGAGCATAAAAAAGAAGAAATAAAAGGCGAGTTCCAAATGGACGGTGACGCCCCTGTAGTTACCCAGAACGACACGTCGTCAACCGCCAGCTTTAAAGCCTTTACACCAAAGCTGAGCCTTGCTTACCATGTATCTGAAGCGAGCAACCTGTACGCAACTTATAGCCGTGGCTTTAGGGCAGGTGGTCTCAGCCAGCTTGGTGCCGACCCTTCGTCGCCGCCTTTGTTCGCCTACAAGCCTGAATACAGCAACAACTTTGAGGTAGGATCGAAAAACCTGTTCTTCGATAACAAACTAAGGGTGAACGCATCCTTGTTCTATATTTCAATAAACAACGCGCAGGTACCAACACTGGTATTGCCACAAGCGATTGTACTTACCCGTAACGCCGGTAAACTGCGCAGCAAAGGTGCCGAACTGGAACTTGCCGCAACCGTTTTAAAAGGCCTGGATATCTCTTACAACTTTGGTTATACCCACGCCCGCTATACCGACCTGAAGGTGCCAAGCAACGGCGCTGTAGTAAACCTGAATGGCAACCACCAGGTTTATACGCCTGATGTAACCTCTATGCTGGCCCTTCAATATGGTTATTTGCTTGGCAGAGGCACCAAATTAGTTGCCCGCGGCGAGTGGAAATACCTCGGCAAACAATACTTCGACCTGGCTAACAACATTGAGCAAAAAGCTTACAGCACTTTTAACGCACGTTTAGGTGTTACCACTAAAAGGCTTGATGTGTTTGTTTGGGGAACCAATTTAAGCAACAAAAACTACATCGATTATGCTTACGATTTCGGTGCATCGCATTTGGGTAACCCAAGGATGTACGGCGTAACCGTGAGAACTAACTTCTAATCTGTGATGATGAATTTGTTATGCTGAGCTTATAACATTGCATAACTTATAGGTCTTCGACAAGCTCAGACTTACAAAATAAAAAATCGCCCCGGCTTTAAACAGCCGGGGCGATTTTTTTTGTCAGTCTGCTGTAAGGCTTGCCCCTCACCTGCGACAAAGCCATTAAAACACAACAACATGAACCACACAAAAACTGGCTATACCATTGGTGTAGCCTCAACAGCGATTATTTTACTATGGTTAGGTATTTTTAAATTTACCCCAACAGAAGCGGCTTCGATAATGCCGTTTGTACAGCACAGTTTTTTGATGAGCTGGATGTACAAGATCGGCAGCACACAGGGGGTATCAAACTTTATTGGTTTGTTTGAAATAATTACCGGCCTACTGCTTATCGCTTCTTTTTGGAACAGGAAACTTGGGCTGATAGGCGGTTACCTTACCGTTATCATCTTTTTAACAACGCTAAGTTTTTTGCTTACCACGCCGGGAGTGTGGAAGGTAGTGGACGGCGTACCCGTTACCGAATTTTTTATTGTGAAGGATTTGGCGTTCCTCGCCCTGGGATTTATGGTTATAGGTAAAAATTCGCTCAATAAATAAAACCATAGTTCCTTTTTAAACGTAATTCTATTACATCTACCTATAAAAACAAGACCCCCATGATAAAAGCAGGATTATTAGTAAAACTGGTAGCAAAACCAGGTAAAGAACAAGACGTTGCCGATTTTTTAGCAAGTGCTTCGCCATTAGTGAATGATGAGCCGGATACCATTAATTGGTATGCTTACCGCATCAGCGAGAGCACCTTTGGAATATTTGACACATTTGAAGGTGATGAAGGCCGTAATGCCCACTTAGCCGGTAAAGTTGCCGAAGCCTTGATGGCTAATGCGCCACACCTATTGGCGCTGGAACCAACCATAGAGTATGTAGAAATACTGGCAAGTAAATAAAGAAGTTTAAGTTGAGGGTGATAAGAGAAGTCCTTTTGCTGCAAAGCGGAGGGCTTTTCTGTTTTTTGGGAATCTATTTTATAGAAACGCCTTTATATCTTTTAGTTAACTTAAAAACAGCATTTAGTTATTTTGAAAGTATTGTAGTTTTTAACTAAATTTATACAAAAAATATATTCAACTAAACTTTATTACATGAAACTAAAATTACTCTCCGGCATTTTTGCTGTTACAGCCATAGCATTCCTTTATACATCCTGTAAAAAAGATGCGCCCGATTTTTCTTCCACAGGTAATAGTAGTACTGTATCTACTAAAGCCGTAAGCCAGCAAATTGCGCTGAACCTGGTGCAAAGCCTGTATGGCGGCATCGGCGGTTTTAGCGTTAATGATGGTTTGAGCCCGAAGATAAACGCCATTGCGCCAAACCGTAAAAAAATAATCATCAACTCGGTTAACCCGGATTGCGGTATGACAATGGATACCACGCTTACTTACAGCCTGGATCTGGATACCACCAAGGTAACCGTTAGCGGCAGATTTAAATATGCTACTATTTGTACCAACGACACACCAACCGGCTTAACTGCCTATGACAGTTTGCTGGTATCTATGATCACTCCGTCGTTAGAAGCAAAATACAATATCCTACAAAACTTAACCGTTAACGTGCTCAACGCGCAAAATCCCGATAAACTATCGTTTAACGGCTTGATGAATATGCAGGCAAGTCTTCAATACAAAACAGGGTCGAAACAAAAACTCAGCACCTCGTTTAAATATAAGCTTACCTCGCTTATCATCAACACGGCGAATGATGGCGATATAGAAAGCGGCAGCGCGACCTTTGAAACTACAGGCGATACCCCTCAAGGCAAATGGAACTATAAAGGTAGCATCCTGTTTTTAGGAAATCATAAAGTGAAGATCACGATAGATGGCACTACCTACACTGTAGATATACAAACCGGACAAATAGTTTAGGCAATAAATTCCGTTAGGCAGCACTAAAACTTATTACTAAAATAACGCTAATATATAAACGCCTCCTGATAACACGGGAGGCGTTTATGCATATGTAGGGGTGGTAATTTTTGCTTATTTCCAACCACCGCCCAATGAGCGGTACAGTTCTGATACGGCATCCAGTTGGGTACGTTTTACGGTAGCCAGTTCCAGTTCGCTTTGCAACACATTGCCTTGCGCGGTTATTACTTCCAGGTAAGTAGCAAGGCCATTCCTGAATAAAAGATTAGCATTCGATGTGGCTTGTTGCAGCGTTTTTACACGGTTGGCAGCGATAGCTTGCTGTTGTTTCAGTTTTTCTATCCTTACTAAAGCGTCGCTCACCTCGCCTACCGCGTTCAATACCGACTGGCGGAACTGCAGCACGATTTTCTCGCGCTCAACTTTAGCTACTTCATATTTTGTGCTTAGCTCTTTATGATTTAAAAGCGGCTGCAACAAGCTTCCCGATACAATACCGAATAGTGAAGCGGGAATATTGAACCAATTGCTTGCTTTAAACGAATTAACACCACCAGATGCAGTTATACGCAATGCAGGATACATCTCCGCTTTGTTGATGCCTACATTCGCATTAGCAATATTTAAAGCTAATTCCGAGCTTTTAACATCGGGCCTGCGGCTTATGATGGCAGACGGAACTCCCGCTGATAAGTTTTCGGGGACGGTAAGGTCACCCAGTTTGGCGCTGCGGGCAATTTTGTCGGGCAATTCACCGGTAAGGATGCGCAGGGCATTTTCCTGTATGGCGATGTTCTGCTCAAACTGTGGCACCAACTGCTCGGCGGCCTGGCGTTGTGCTTCCGTTTGCTGAACGGCAAGGGATGTTACCTGCCCTGCATCATACTGCAAACGGATGATGCGCAGGGTGCTATCGTTCAGTTTAACATTCTTTTGGGCAATATTCAACTGCTCATCCAACATTAGAAGATTATAATACCCTTGCGATACACTGGCCACAATATTGGTTTGGATAGCCTTTTTAGCCTCTGCAGTTTGCAGATATTGGGCCAACGCGGCGCGCTGGCGGTTTTTTATCTTACCCCAAATATCCGCTTCCCAGGACAAGGCCAGGTTAGCTGAATAATCTTCGATATGTTTTGTACCGAGATCGTACTGGCTCAGGCTTAAGCCGGTCACACTGTTATCGCTTGGCCGGCTGGTGCTGGCGGTCACGTTTAGCCCAAGGGTTGGCACATAGTCCCATTTAACGCGTTTGAAAAGCAATTGCGATGATTCGATGTTTTTCACCGCTATCTGCATATCGTAGTTCTTTACAATGGCGCTGTCTATCAGTTTTTGCAGCGTTGCATCAGCAAAAAAGCTTTTCCATTGGATATCTGCAATGCTGGTGGTATCGCCCACCGTTGCCACATTTCTAAACTCAGTTGGCAGTGCAGGTTTGGGTGTTTCTATATCTTTTGAAACTGAACAACCGGATAACACCACCAGTATAAATGCCAGTTTACTAAATAAATTTTTCATTGTCTTGTTGTTAAAATTCGTTCTTATCGCTTCGTTATTTTACTCACCCCGGGTATGCTCCGCTGCCCGACCCTCTTTTGCGGAAAGAGGGTTGAGCTTCACGCGTCGCTATAGTTGAGTTTTTAACTCGTCGATTATATCATTTCCGTTTGCAATTCATCTATATGTTTGTCGTTACCACCGGTCTGTTTATTACGATGCCTGTCGAAGGGTACGCCGCTTATACGTTCCTGTAAGTGCTGGAATATTACAAACAGAACAGGGATGATAAATAAGCCTAACAATACGCCCGACACCATACCGCCCGCGGCACCAATACTGATAGAGTGGTTACCCTGTGCAGATGGGCCCGTGGCAATACTCATTGGGAACAAACCGAATACGAATGCCAGCGAGGTCATTACTATCGGGCGGACCCTTAAACGGGATGCCTCAATGGCTGCGTCAACCAGGCTCATGCCGGCACGTCGTTTCTGCACCGCGAACTCTACAATTAGAATAGCGTTCTTGGCTAATAAACCAATGAGCATGATGAGCGCTACCTGTACGTAGATGTTGTTTTCGATGCCGGTTAGGCCCAGCACTACAAACACACCAAAGATACCTGTAGGGATAGAAAGTATTACCGCTAATGGCAGGATGTAGCTTTCGTACTGTGCTGACAACAGGAAGTATACAAACACCAAACACAACAGGAATACCACGGTTGATTGCCCGCCCGACGAGATCTCTTCGCGGGTTTGGCCTGAGAACTCGTAGGTAAACCCCTCCGGAAGCTGCTCTTTGGCCGTTTCTTCGATAGCTTTAATGGCATCACCCGAACTGTAACCCGGTTTTGGGATGGCGTTCACCTCAATAGAATTGAACAGGTTGTAGCGCGAAGCTGTTTCTGAACCATAAACACGGGTAAGTTTTACCAATGTGTTTATCGGCACGCTTTCGCCTTTGTTATTTTTAACAAACACCCGGTCTATGGCGGTGGGATCGGTACGGTCGGCAATATCAGCCTGTACAATCACGCGGTAGTATTTACCAAAGCGGTTAAAGTCTGATGCCTGCGCGGTACCAAAATAAGCCTGCATGGTAGATAGGATGTCCTTCACATTTACGCCCAGCTGGCTGGCTTTCTCATTGTCAATTTCTAATTGCAATTGCGGGTAATCGGCTTTGTACGATGTAAACGCGTAGGCAACAGCCGGTTTTTGCATTAGCTTGGCAATAAAAGTATTGGCAACGCCGCTAAATTTATCCAGCTTGCCGTTGGTCTTATCCTGCAGCATCACGTCCAGTGCCTCAACGTTACTAAAGCCCGGCACGGTAGGGAAGCTGAACACGAAGAATGTTCCCCCGGGTACTGCGCCTAATTTGCCCCTTACAATGTTCTGTATTTCATCAATGTTCTTTACAGCACCACGGTCATCGGTTGGTTTCAGCAAAAGGAATATTACACCGGCTGATGGGCTGCTGGACTGTGTTAAGAAGTTAAAGCCGGATAAAGCTGTAACAAACCTTGCCGACGGCAGCGTTTTCAACTGGTCTTCGGCCTGTTTAAAGATCTTGTTGGTACCGGCTAAAGAAGTTCCGGATGGTGTAGATACCGCTACGGCCACAAAGCCCTGATCTTCTGTTGGGATAAAGCCTGTTTTGGTACGGTTCACCATAAATACGGTAACCGCAATCAGCACCGCAAGGCCGGTCATGCTTATCCATTTATTACGTAAAAGGATCTTTATACCGCCAATATACCTATCTGTGAGGTAGTTAAAACTCCCGTTAAAGCCTGCGTAAAACTTATCAGCAAAACCTTTTTTAGGCGCGGCATGGCCATCGGCAGTGTGTTTGTTCTTCAGGAACAAGGCAGCCAGGGCCGGGCTCAACGTTAAGGCGTTAACAGCCGATATGATAATGGCTATGGCCATGGTAAGCGCAAACTGCCTGTAGAAGATACCTGTAGAACCGGTCATAAAACTCACCGGCAGGAACACCGACGCCATCACCAGGGTGATAGATATAATAGCACCGGTAATTTCGTGCATGGCCTCGGTGGTTGCCTTTTTAGGGCTAAGGCTTGGGTTGTGCTCCATTTTGGCGTGTACGGCCTCTACCACCACAATGGCATCATCCACCACAATACCAATGGCAAGCACCAATGCAAACAGGGTTAACAAGTTTATAGAGAACCCTAACAGGCTCATGAAAAAGAAGGTACCAATAATGGCCACCGGAACCGCGATAGCCGGGATAAGGGTAGACCGAAAATCCTGAAGGAATATAAACACCACGATGAATACCAGCACGAATGCTTCTATCAGCGTATGCTCAACCTGGCTTATAGATTCGTCCAGGTCTGTTTTGGTGCGATAGAACTGATTGTATTTGATACCTGCGGGGAAGCTTTTTGATGCTTTCTCCATCAATTTATCAATCTGAATCTGGATCTCGTTGGCGTTCGACCCCGATAATTGAATAATACCAACGATAACACCATCGTGCCCATTAAGGTTACTTACACTGTTGTACGAGTAAGCGCCCAGTTCCACACGTGCCACATCTTTAAGGTGCAGCACGCTACCATCGGCATTAGCGCGGATGGCAATATTCTGGTATTCCTCCGGCTTGGTGAGTTTACCTTTGTATTTAATTACATACTCGAACGATTGATCGCTGCGCTCGCCGAAACGGCCCGGAGCGGCTTCAAGGTTCTTGTCCTGTATGGCGGCCATTACTTCGGCAGGGGTAACTTTGTAAGTTGCCATTTGTGCCGGGTTAAGCCAAACACGCATGCTGTAATCCTTAACACCGCCAAATATACTCGCCGAACCTACGCCCGGGATACGTTTAATCTCGGGTACGATATTGATCTGCGCATAGTTGGCCACAAAGGTTTGATCGTATTTTTTCGGATCGTCTGAGTAGATACCCAGGGCACCAATAAAGCTATTTTGCTGTTTAGTGGTTGTGATGCCGAATTGTACCACCTCTGCAGGCAGTTGGCTTGTAGCCTGTGAAACGCGGTTTTGCACGTTTACTGCCGCCTGATCTGGGTTGGTACCTTGTTTAAAGTACACGGTAATAGCCAGTGAACCATCGTTACTGGCGGTAGACGTCATGTAGGTCATGTTCTCTACACCGTTAATTGCTTCTTCCAAAGAAGGTGTTACCGAACGTAATATGGTTTCGGCATTGGCGCCCGGGTAAGCCGCTGTTACCAACACTGCCGGTGGGGCAATATTAGGGAAACGTTCTAAGGGCAGTTTGGTTAGGCCAAGTATCCCTACTATCACCAACAGTATGGAGATAACGGTTGATAATACCGGCCTTTCTATAAATTTCTGAAACATGGTTTTGATTTTTTGTAGAGGCAAGATATAAGAACCAAGAGACAAGACACCTCACGGTCTCCGCTCTCAATCCCACCTTATCCCGACTCCTGATTCCTATATCTTGATCTAATATTTATTAATTTTTCGCTACAGTTTTATCGGTTGCAACGGGTTCGGGTTTTATCACCGCGCCTTCCTGCAATTTATCAATGCCGGCAAGCACAATGCGGTCGCCCGCCTTAACGCCGTCTTTAACCAGGTAGTTATTACCGCTTTTACCTTCAATGGTAATAGCCAGCTTGGTAACCTTGTTGCTGTCGGCAACGGCCCAAACAAATACCTTATCCTGCATTTCTATGGTAGCAGATTCTGGGATGATCAGCGCGTTTTTGTGCGACAGGCTCAAGCGAATTTTGCCGGTGTTACCGCTGCGTAATAAACCTTGTGAATTGCTGAAGCTTGCCCTTAGGGTGATAGCACCGGTAGTTTTATCAAACTGGCCGTCTATCATATCAATGTGGCCTTCTTTTGCGTATTCGCTGTTATCAGATAAAAGCAGGGCTACGGCTGGCAATTGTTTAAGCTTATCTTTTAATGTCGCGCCCGGGTATTGCTCTTTAAAGGCAACGAAATCCTTTTCGCCTAAAGAGAAGTACACATGCACATCGTGTACATCAGATAACTGGGTTAAAGCGTCAACATCCTGCGGCGATACCAGGCTACCCTGTTTTTTGATCAACCTGCCGATGTAACCGCTAACGGGAGCTTTTATTAAAGTGTAACCGATGTTGATTTGCGCGGCAGATACATTTGCCTTTGCCGATTCGATATTGGCTTTGGCAATCTGGTAGGCTGCTTTGGCAGTTTTCAACTGGTAATCTGATACCACTTTGTTGGCAACCAGCGTGGTAAGTTTGTCCACTTCTAATTGCGCGTTACCTGCTGCGGCTTCGGCTGCATGTAATGCTGCCAGCGCGTTGTTTAAGGTTGCGCGGTAAGGTTGTTCGTTTATTTTAAAGATAGGTTGGCCGGCAGACACGAATGCGCCTTCGTCAACAAATACTTTATCTAAAGCGCCGCTTACCTGAGGGCGTATTTCCACGTTAACGGTACCTTCTACCGAAGCAGGGTATTCCTGGTAAGTAGTTTGGGTGCCCGCTAATACGGTTGATACCGGTAATGCCGGCGGCGCGGGGGCTTGCGCCGCTTCTTGTTTTGGCGAGCAGCTGAAGAGTGCTACCGCTATGATGGCTATTAAGATACTTTTCATGATAATTAATTTTGAGCGTGAGTTAGTAGGATTAAAAGTTGCCCGGAGGCTATTGATGTAGATGGATTCGTTTGAGTTGAGGGTATTCATAATAATGTATTGATAGATATTTTTTGCGGATCTGTTAAGTAATAAACAGCTTAGCTAACGACATCGCAACGATTTAGAGGTTATAACATCATTAAATTGTTTAACAGTGTTAAGTAATTTATGTGAGTTTTGCGTAATTGTTTCCATAGGTGTAGTTTTTAAAGGTTAATGGTAGATGTAGAGCCGTTTTTATTTAACGATGTTAAATAACTTAACATCGTATCTTTTTAGTTAAAAAAATTAAGGAGTGATACTCCTGATAATGCCAGTGATGGCATCTCGTAATACTTGCCTGTTGATGTCGTCGCTATTTCCCCTGTCGAGCAGGTTGATAGAAACCAATCCGTGGACGATGGACCAAAAAGTATAATATTTGGTACAAATGATCTCGGAGTCCATATCGTCTATCTTCATCAGTTCCCCAATAGATTCGGTAAAGATGTCCCATGGTAATTCAGCCTCTGGCAATTTATTTACCATATCGCATGCACATGATGTGGTTATACCGAACATCCCCTGGTATATTTCTTTATTTGCGAAAGCAAAGTTCCAATAAGCCAGCCACATTGCCTCCAGTTGGTCGGCAGGGCTGGTATGCTGGCTTTTTGCTTCTTTCAACTCCTTAGCCAGTTTTAAATAACCCATGCGGGTTAGCTCCAATAATATCGCTTCTTTATTAGCGAAGTATTCATATATGATGGGGGCGGTGTATTCAATTACATCGGCAATTTTACGCATACTTAAAGCTTGCCAGCCTTCTTCCTTCACAATACGCAGGGCTGCATCCAGGATACTTGTCCTGGTTTCTTCCTTTAAGCGTAATATCCTGTCTTTACTTGCCATTGTGTTTTAACTGCTATTAAATCATTTAACAGTGTTAAGCAAATGTACAGCGATAAAATGAAGTCCGTATAATTTAATTGTCATGAAAAAAAATAAGTCAACTTGGTTTACTAAATACTGTCTGAATCAGAATTTACAGAATTAGATAATTTCCAGAATGCTCTTAATAAAATAGAATTTACTACCAATGGTCTAATCCATACAAATTCTTTTCAGTCTAAAATTCTGTAAACGGCGAAGCCTTCTTGAGCCCCCCAAAACGGAATTGCGAAAAATTCCGATTCAAAAATCTCTTTCTCAACAAAATCTAAACCTATCCAAACCCCGCCTGTTAACCTACCACACCATTATATATTCTTATGGCCGATATTGCAAAACGCTTCCCCCAAAACCCTTTACTATCTCCTGCGCATTTAAAACCAAGTTTGGATGGGCTACATATTGCCTGCCTGCTAAACCCAGGCGTGTTTAAATACGAAGGTAAAACCTGGCTGCTGGTGCGTGTGGCCGAGCGGCCCGAGCAAACGGAGGTAGTGGTATCCTTCCCGATATTAACAGCTACCGGCGAAACCCGGATCATGGAAATAGCCCTGGACGATGCCGACCTGATAGCCACCGACGCCCGGGTGGTACGTTATAAAGGTGTGGATTATCTCACCACCCTGTCGCACCTCCGCCTGCTCTGCAGCGACGATGGCGTAAAATTTCACGAACCCGAAGGCTACCAATATCTCGTCGGTAAAGGCCCGCTGCAAACTTTTGGGATTGAGGATTGCCGGGTAACTTATTTGGATGATAAGTTCTACCTCACTTTTACCGCCGTGAGTGATAGCGGCGTTGGCGTAGGAATGCGCACCACTACCGACTGGAAAACCTTTGAAGAACACGGTATGATACTACCACCCCATAATAAGGACTGCGCCATTTTTGAAGAAAAGATAAACGGAATGTTCTATGCCCTGCACCGCCCCAGCAGTGTGGACATCGGCGGAAATTACATCTGGCTGGCGCAATCACCGGATGGCGAACATTGGGGAAATCACCAATGCATTGTAAAAACCCGAGGCGATATGTGGGACCGTGCCCGCGTAGGTGCCGGCTGCTCCCCCATCAAAACCGAAAGAGGCTGGCTGGAAATTTATCATGGCGCGAATTACGAGCATCAGTATTGCCTTGGCGCTTTCCTCTTAGATCTTAACGACCCGTACAAAGTCATAGCCCGCACCGGCGAACCCATTATGGTGCCTTCGGAACCTTATGAGCTTACCGGCTTCTTCGGACATGTAGTGTTCACCAACGGCCATATCCTCGAAGATGACGGCGACACTATTACCATGTACTACGGCGCAGCAGACGAGCATGTTTGCGGAGCGAGATTTTCGATGAAGGAGATATTTGCTGCGATGGGTGTTTAATTGGTGGCGGTGGCGCCACCGCCACTGGGATATGTGTTATTCCTAATTTCCCTCGGAGAGGGGTGCGGCCGGCTTGAGGGCAATGGCAGGGAGGGGTTAGCCACAATGCTTAACAATCCGGCGCAAATCCCTATCCTCCCACAAGGCGGTGTCCCACCGCCGCTCTCTCATTGGTGCCATCAAAAATAAATCTGAAATCCCAAATAGACCTCTTGCGTAACCTAAAGGTTTCACATATATTTGTAACCGAAAGGTTTCATATAGCCTTCCGTTATGAGAAGAGACGTATTCCAGGCCATTGCCGACCCTACCCGCCGCGAGATCATAAGCCTGCTGGCATCGCAACAGCTCAACCTTAACGCGGTTGCGGATAAGTTCGACATCAGCCGGCCGGCGGTGTCTAAACACATCCGGATACTGGCGGAGTGCGGACTTATCACTATTAAACAGCAGGGCCGCGAACGTTTTTGCCAGGCTAACTTTAAAAAGTTAAAGCAGGTAGAAGACTGGGCCGCGCAGTACCGCAAATTTTGGAACAATAAACTGGATGCGCTGGAAAACTTTTTGGACGAAGAAAAAACTACAAAACTTAAATAAATTATGGAAACACAACCGCTGATAGTGGAGCGCACGCTGAACGCGCCGGCAAGTAAAGTTTGGGAAGCCCTTACTGATAACGAAAAAATGAAACAATGGTATTTTAAACTGGAAAGCTTTGAACCACGTGTTGGCTTTGAGTTTAGTTTTGCGGGCCAGGGTAGCACCGGCGAAAAACACACCCACCTTTGCCGCGTAACCGCCGTTGAACCCGAAAAGAAGTTAAGCTACACCTGGCGTTATGAAGGTTTTCCGGGCGATTCGGAAGTGAGCTTTGAGCTTTTCCCCGAAGATGATAAAACGCTGGTGAGGATAACCCATACCGGGTTGGAAACTATGCCGCAAAACGGACCGGATTTCGCTGTATCGAGCTTTAGCAAGGGTTGGAACTACATCCTGGGCGAAAGCTTAAAGAAATTTGTAGAAGAGCAATAGTTGAAAGACCTATAAAGCAAACAGGCCGCTGCATTTTGCGCATCGGCCTGTTTTTGTTTAAGTACTAATATCTGCTTGGCTTTGAAGCCTGGTTTTACTAACTATTCTGTTTTAAGGCTTTTAACCGGGTTTGTAAGGGCGGCTTTAACGCTTAGCCACGATACGGTTGCAAACGCGATGATCAGCACGGCTAAAAACGGAATTATGAATAAAACCGGGTTTATACTGATACGGAACGCGTAACTCTCCAGCCATTTACTGATGGCATACCAGCCCAGCGGCGCCGAAACGACGAAGGAAATGAGGATAAGCAGGGCAAAATCTTTATAAAGCAGTTGCAATATGCCATTTACCGATGCGCCAAGCACTTTACGGATACCTATCTCTTTGGTGCGCTGCACAATGGTGAACGATACCAGGCCGAACAAGCCTAAACACGCTACAAAAATGGCTATTACGGTAAAGATGCCAAACACCTGCCCAAAGCGCTGGTCGGCTTTGTATTGGTCATTGAAATGTTCGTCCAGAAAAAAGTAGTCGAACTGGTCGCCGGGGAAGAAGGAGTCCCAGGTTGTTTTTAAGCCGGCAATGGTCTGGGCAACGTTGGTTGAGCTCACTTTAACCGATACGTCTCCCCTCACGTCAGGGATGCAGCGGAAAATAATGGCGTCATACGTATCGCGCAGCGATTGCTGGTGAAAATCGTCAACCACACCTATTATTGTATACACGTCGCCCCAAAAATCTATGCGTTTGCCTATCGCTTGCTCGGGTTTATCAAAGCCCAGGCGGCTTACGCCCGTTTTACTAAACACCACCGTCTTTGGATCGGTGCTGAACTCTTTAGAAAATTTTCGGCCTGCTAAGAGTTTCAGGTCGTAAGCGGTGAGATAATCGTAGTCTCCACCGATGATGCGGTATTGGTCGGCAGTCGCGTCGGCTGCGCCGGTGAGTTTTATACCACCTGCATTCCATCCAACTGCTTCACCCGGTACCGATGTAGATACGGTGATGCTTTTGATAGACGGCTGTTTTAAACTCTCCTGTTTAAAGGCGCTCATGCTGCGGTAAAACGAATCGACCTTTACCAGCGGCGCTTTAATAACCAGGGTTTGATCTATAGTGACACCTAATTTCTGGCTTTGCATAAACTGGATCTGCCGGTAAACGGTTAGCGCGCCTATGAGCAAGAATATGGATGCCGCGAACTGGAAGATCACCATTCCCTTACGCAGCACAATACCTTTTGGCGATGCGGTTAATTTCCCCTTCATCACCTCTATTGGTTTAAATGACGACAATACGATAGCCGGGTAAAAACCCGAGAAGAATGTACCCACTACAAATATTCCGATTACCGCCGCCCAAAAACCAAGCTTTGCAAATAAGGCGAAACCTATTTGTACACCCGCAATATTAGCCAGTATGGGCAGGCAAATGGCAATAAACGCTATGGCAAACAACACCGCCAGTCCGTTCAAAAACATGGCCTCCAGCATAAACTGGGTTACCAACTGCGTTTTGGCTGAGCCTAATGTTTTACGTACGCCAACCTCTTTGGCTCGCCCTATACCGCGCGCGGTAGCCAGGTTAATATAATTTATCCACGCAATGATAATTACGAAAATAGCGATACCCAGCAACAGGTAAACAGATTTGCCATCGCCGTTAGCCTGAATCTCGGACATCCTATTGGAATATAAATGGATACTTGGCATGGCTTGCAGCGTATAAATAGCGTTAATACCCGAGCTGCTGTATTGCTGGTAAGCTTTTTTTACGATAGGTAAAAATTCAGCTTCAACCGCTTTAGGATCGGCACCTGGTTTTAGTAAGAGGTAGGTGGTGCAGCCATCATTTACCCAGGCATTATCCAGGTTATTTCCATCCCTTGGCGGGTTCTCTTTTAGCAGAGTGCTGTACGATTGTAAAATATCAAAACTCAGGTGCGTGTTGGCAGGCATGGCCTTCATTACACCTGTAATTTTTAACAGCTTTGTAGTATTAAGCGTTAAGGTTTGTCCGACCACCTCGGTACTGTGAAAAAGCTTTTGAGCTACTTCTTCGGATATCACTACCGAATTCGGCTCTACCAACGCGGTTTTAGGGTCGCCGCTTAGTAACGGATATGAAAATATATTGAAGAACGAGCTGCCACAATAGTAATCCTTTTTGATCACGATCTTTTGGTCTTTATAATTGGCCAATGCATTACCGGCTGGTACCAGTTTTACAAAATCCTCCACCTCGGGCACATCGGCTTTAAAAGCGCTGCCTGGCGCGAACGCTCCACCGGCCCACTGGGTGCTTAGTTTGCCTTTATCGTACCTATCCTGGTTAACGCGGAAAACGCGGTCTTTATTAACATGAAAGCTATCATAGCTCAGCTCAAAACTTACATATTGCAAAATGAGCAGACAGGCCGCCATACCAATGGCTAACCCGAAAATATTGATAAATGAGAACGCCTTGTTTTTAGACAAGTTGCGGAACGCGATAAGGAAGTAATTTCTAAGCATGGCTATCAGTTTAGTAAAACCAATAAGGCCAAAAGAATACCAATTTTTTAACTAATTGTATATCAATAATATAAATCAATTTCGCAACTCCTAATACGTTCGGATTTAATACATCAACTGTACGATATCGTACAGTTGATGTTAAAAGGATTACCTGGTGTGCTATAGCTTCGCCACCAAAGCTTTCCCGTTATAAACTACCGTTTTATCTATCTTATCGGCTTCACCGGTATTTGAGCCGTGCGTGCCTTTTACCAGTACTACATTAAACGTATGTTTCTTCAACATGCCTTTAAAGTTGCCTTTTGTGGCCGATATGCTTAGCTGGCGTAATTTATCATTCCAGTTTAACGTGAACGTTGCTTTCGCGCCTTTTTCATAGTTGTAGTTTTCGTTCTCGTCTTCGTAATATTTAAAGGTGCCGTTTGCGCCCGGGTAAATGCGCAACTCTATTTTATCGGCCAGTTTTTCGGTGGCGTATTCCATTACCGGGCCCATCGGTACGATGGAACCTGCACGGATATACAACGGCATCATGTTCATCGGCACATCAACCGTTAATTTTTGTCCTCCTTTGGTAATTTCGCCCGTCCAAAAGTTATACCATTTGGTAGCAGCCGGCAGGTATACTTCGCGGGTTTTGGCTTTGCCTGCCGCGCCTGCGCCGGTGTATAATTGCGCGGTAACAGGATTCACCAAAAACGCCGGACCGAACATATACTGGTCTGGTATGCCGTAAACGTTGGCATCTTGCTGGAAATCGAAAGTGAGCGCCCGCATCATAGTGTAGTTCTCGGTATTTACACGGCCCGCTAAAGAGTAAATGTATGGCAACAGGCGGTAACGCAGCTTATCAAAGTTCAGCAGTGTAGCGCGGGTGTCTTCGTCCCAGTTTTTGGAGAAAATGGCCCGCTCCCCTTTTCCGTGGATGCGGAAGATGGGGCTAAATGCCCCGAACTGGAACCAACGGGTAAACAACTCACGGAACTCGGGTTTCGACCAATCGGGTGCCGTCCAGTGCCAGTGGTAACCACCAATGTCCGACGTCCAGTACGGGATACCCGATGCACAGGCATTAATGCCCTGAGGTATTTGGTTTTTAAAGTTGGCGAATGTACATTCAATATCAGACGACCATAAGGTAGCGGCATTCCTTTGTTCGCCCGCAAATGATTGCCTTACTAAAAAGAAAGCGCGCTTGCCGGGGATATCCCTACGCCAGCCTTCGTAAACGCCCTTGGTATGTTCTAATGAATAGGTGTTAAAGTAATCGATCCCTTTCCCTATCGAGAAGTTTGCTTTGCGGCGTTCGTCCAGCAGGGCACCATTGTCTGGTTCGCACTGGTCTATCCACCAGGCATCCCATCCGTAGCGTTTTACCAGGCTATCACGAGCCTGTTGCCAGTATAATTCGCGCGCCTTGGGGTTGTGGGCGTCGTAATAAGTATCATAAGTGTGCGTAACCACGTTATCCCAGGTAATGCTGGTAAGGCCGCCCATTTTTTCCAGCGCATCGTAATTTGGTGTGCCTTTACCAAACACGGGCCATATAGAGATCATGGCATGAAGGTTGGCAGCGTGCAAAGCATCTACCAACTTTTTTGGATGCGGGTAACGCTCGGGTTTCATAATGTGGGAGCCGATTGGCAATGGATCCCAGTAGTACCAATCCTGCACCAATACATCCACCGGGATGTGGTTATTGCGATAATTATCTTTCACGGTTAGTATCTCTGCCTCGCTCAAGTACCTGTCTTGCGATTGGAACAACCCGTAGGCCCATTTGCCAAACATAGGCGCCCGGCCGGTTGCGGTGCGGTACAGATCGATAATATGGTCAAAGTCCGGGCCGTAGAAAAAGTAGTAATCTACCTGTTTGCCACTTTCAGATACGTATTTGAATTGGGTGTTGCCATCCTCGGCACCGTAAAAGTTAGAAGCGGAATAGTTATCCCACATCAGTCCGTAACCTTGCGTAGAAAGCATCACGGGAATAGCGCCGGTAAGATATTTAATAGCCATATCCTGATTGCGGCCCTTGTAGTTAATGCTCAGTGAATCGAGCGGATGGCAGCCCATTCCGTAAAGCGCCTCGTTAGCCGGCGACTTAAACGATGTACTAACATTATAGGTACTGATGCCCGCGATAGTAGCCGCCGACATGCTTTTATTACCGCCGGCCTCCGCCGAGATCACCTTACCGCTCAAATCGCAATAGGTGATGGCATTGGTTGTTTTGTTTATTTTTATTTTGAGTTTGGCCGTGGCGATGGTTACCTCGGCTTTACCATCAGTAACCGTAAAGACAGTTGCCAGCGGCCATTTGTTGTTCACCACTAACGACTCTTTTATGGAGAAACCATCAAATATGGTATACTTCACCTCAATAATATCAGCCTTGCAGATGTTAAGCTGCATCAAGCCTTTATCCAGCCTAAAAATCACGCTCTTCGCATTTTTGGTAAAGGAAATTACGGTGGCATTAGCGTTGCCAAAACAGAAAACACAAACGCACAGGAGCGCTAACTTTTTAAAAACAGAATTTAATCGAAGCATAAATAATGACTGATAATTGAGTTTTTAAAAATAGAGATAACGGCTAAGAGGCAATGTGTCAATTGTACATATTAATAATAAAAATGTTAATCCGAAGAGGTGAAAGAAAACCTTTTAAGAAAATAACAGCATCAAGATAGCATACCGAAGCCAATTCTGTTTTTAGATACATTTTAATTGGGGCGTTCCCTTCGGTCGGGTCTTCCGCTCATACGCCACAGGCATTAGGCGCAGGCCGGTACCTGCTTCACCCCCTAACGCGGACAATTGTCGTTGTGTCAGTCTGAGCCTGTCGAAGACCTGTACGCCATTCAATACCGGCGAATGGTTCGACACCCTAACCATGACAATTCCCTCTTACTTCAACACCACCTTTGTTGCTCCATACCCAAACTTCTCCTTGCGCGCATCCATAAAGGTTTGCACTTTGGCGTTCTTGCTGAGGAGTTTGTGCAGTTCGTGTTTTAGTATGCCGTTGCCGGCACCGTGAATAAAAGTAATATCGGGCATCTGGTGTACTATGGCGGCATCCAGCGCGTGTTTAAAATTGGTTAACTGTATGTTCAGGATCTCGCTGCTGGCCAAAAACTGGTAATCGTCGCGTAGCTTTTCTATATGGAGGTCTATCTCGTATTGCGGTTTGGCAACCACTTGTTTTTCTTCGGCAGGTTTAAAAAAGCTTTCCTTTAGCTTTTGGGCATCAATCACCAGCTCCGCCTCATCTAACTGGATCATCCAGCCCAATTGGTTGATAAAAGGCACCTGCTTTTTGGCTCCCGAGAAATCCTTCGCTTTAAATTGCTCGTTCACATTTAATGGATTAAGCACCGGCTGATTTTGTTTGGTATTAAACAACACCTGGAAAATGAGCTTAGGCCACAGTTGCAGGTCGGCCAGTTTGGCGGAATATACTTTTGCGTGGCCGCGCGGCTCTATGCTGCCTGCAAACTCGCCTTTATATTGTTTATTTTGTTCGGTACTAACTGAGGCTAAAAGTTGGTAAGAGGTTTCGTTCAGCAAATGCAAATGCACTACCGAATTGGCTTTGGCATCGGCAATAACCGCAATATATACGCCTTTGCTTTTAAACTCACCGGGAATGATGGCTTCAACTTCCGCCTCTTCTTCGTCACCAACCAATTTACTATGCCCGTGTACTGAGGTTACTTTGGTAGCCAACACAGGGATCTCAAAATCATCCTCCCCGGTTACCCCTATCATCTGGTCGTTAATGATGCGGGTTACGTAACCTTCCATCTTCTCGTCCACAAACCGTACAAAATCGCCTAATTTATATTTCATAGCACACGTAATAATTGGCAAAGGTATCAATATACCATAAGCCCGATAATTAAACTTACATTTACGTAGTAAAACCGTTTTTTAATTAAAAAATTAATTACAGTTTTGCGCTCCCTTGTCACGGTTAATTTTAACATAATGGACACTAACCCTATTCCAGCGCCTTTAAATGATGACCTGTTAAAAGAGGTTTTCCACCACCACCTCAACCGGATATACAACGGCAAATGTTTTCTGTACAAGACCCTGCCCGCCCTTAACGCCCTGGCATCGTTCAAAGGGCTGCAACTGGCTATTGATGAGTTTGGTGAAGATGTGCTTAAACAAATTGTGCGCATGAAGAGTATCTACGCGCTATTAGGCGAAACACCTGTAGATAATGAATGCAACCCCATCACCAATATTATTAAGGATGAGTTTTGCCTGGACGAAAATCAAACCGTTCCACTATTGAACGACCTCGACCTGATGCTTTATATGCAATTATTAGAGCATGTGAACATTACGTCGTACCGGATGCTTATCATGATCTCAAAAACATTGAAGCATGATAACATCATCCAAATGCTAAAAGAAAGTTTTGATGAATCGCAGGAGAACGACAAGCTGTTCACCCTGATAGCCAAAGAATATGTTAAAGGTTAAAGGGAATGACTCTTCATCGCCATTGCTTTAAATTCTGAAAATTATTTAATGCCTTAAAAAGGCTAAGCCCTCTTGAGCGCCCTAAAAAAAAACTGCGAAACATTCGGGTTCGCCAATATTCCAATAATTCGCAAAAAAACCTAAATAACAAAAGCCGGACAAGATGCCCGGCTTTGCACAGTTATTTAATACCCCTACTAAAATAACTTTGAACAAATAAAAATAATTAATCGGCGCTAAGCAAATTAATATGCCCGCGGCATTGTAACAATTCGTTTACGCTAATCGTCTCAACTATTAGAGGTATAATATTTATTTTGCGCGCTAAATCACCAAATACACTATATCCATCCAATAACCCTATAAGTTATGTTGAAACCAATTGCGTTAACCGCATTATGCAGCCTGTTTTTGTTACAATTGCAGGCTCAAAACTTGTATATGCCGCGCGAAATTAAGCAGGCCTACACAAAGGGCACCCGCTCACCCGATGGTAAACCTGGCAGCAAGTACTGGCAAAACTTTGGCAAATACAACATCTCGGTAAGCCTAACGCCTCCGGGCCGCACCGTAAAAGGGGTAGAAACCATCACTTACTTTAACAACAGCCCCGATACCCTGAAAAGGCTCAACATGAAACTGATCCTCAACATTCACCGCCCCGGTGCAACGCGAGATGGTAACACCAGTTTAGATTACCTTACCGAGGGTATACAGATCGATAGCTTTTTGGTGGCTGGCCAAAAAAAGAGCTGGAATAATAAAACCGCTGCAACTACCAACCAGGCCGTAGGCTTAACCAAACCATTGTTACCACACGATTCGGTAAAAATGGATATTACCTGGCATTTCGACCTGAGTAAAGAGAGCGGCCGCGAAGGGGTGATAGATTCCACCTCGTTCTACCTCGCTTATTTTTACCCGCGTGTATCTGTTTATGATGATTACGCAGGATGGGACCGAGTAGACTTTGTAGATTCTAAAGAGTTTTACAATGATTTTAATAACTACACTTTAAATGTAACTGTACCCAAAAACTACGTTGTTTGGGCAACAGGTACACTGCAAAACCCTGCACAGATTTTACAACCAGAGTTTGCAAAACGCCTGAATACATCCATGACGAGCGACTCCACCATACACGTGGCTACCCTTGCCGAGTTAAACGCCGACAGCGTAACCGCGCAGAACGCCACCAACACCTGGGTATGGAAAGCAGACGACATCACCGATATGGCCGTGGGCATCAGCAACCATTATATTTGGGATGCTGCCAGCGTTGTGGTTGATAAAACAACAGGACGCCGCTCCAGTATGCAGGCCGCGTACCCCGAAGCCGCTTTCGATTTTAAAAAATCGGTACAATATGGGCGTAATGCTTTAGGCTGGTTCAGCGCCAACTGGCCGGATGTACCTTACCCCTTCCCAAAAATGACAGCTTTTAAAGGCTTCGCAGATATGGAATATCCCATGATGGTGAACGACAGCCAGTTTGGCGACCCGGTTTTTGCACAATTGGTGCAGGACCACGAGATTGCGCACACCTGGTTCCCTTTTTATATGGGCATCAACGAAAGCAAATATGCCTTTATGGACGAGGGCTGGGCAACCACCCTGGAGTACCTGATAGGCACCGCCGAGAACGGGCCGGTGAAAGCTGCTGAATTTTACAAGCAGTTCCGTATCAACGGCTGGATAGGCGATAAATCAACCGCCGAAGATCAGCCCATCATCACCATGAGCAGCGAGCAAAAGGGCGGTTATGGCAACAACGCCTACGGCAAGCCATCATTAAGCTATTTGGCACTAAAAGATATGCTGGGCGATGACCTGTTTAAAAAAGCCCTGCACGGTTATATGGACAGATGGCATGGCAAGCACCCTATCCCGTGGGATTATTTTAATTCGATGAGCAACGTATCGGGCAAAAACCTTACATGGTTCTTCAACAACTGGTTCTTTAGCAATGGTTATAACGACCTTGCCATTACAACCGGCGTAAGAGGTAAAGATGGTTATACGCTAACTGTAAGCAACGTTGGCGGTTTCGCTATTCCGTTTGATGTGGTACTAACCTTTGCCGATGGCACTACCAAAACCATCCACCAAACGCCTGGCATTTGGGAAGCAAACCAAAAGCAAGCCTACGTAACCTTTAAAGCCGTTATAGGCAAAAGCCTAAAATCGGTTACTTTGGATAACGGCATTTTTGTAGATGCTACCAAAGCAGATAATACTTGGGTAGTGAAGTAGTGAATGGTAAGTAGTGAGTGGTTACTTAAAAGTATGACACGAATACCATGTCTTATAAGATTCCTTCTCGCTATCGCTCGTTCGATGACATATTAATAAAAACAGAAAACCAGGCTTATGGCCTGGTTTTCTGTTTTTATTAACGCTATGGTTACGCGCCTTGTACGGAGTTATTCCAGTCGTTGGCGGCAGATTTTACTTTTTCTTTAGCGTCGCCTGCGCCATTTTGGGCGTATGCTTTAGCGGAACCAACGGCATCTTCGGCTGTGCCACGGGCGCTATCAACCACTTTGCCAGCATCACCAACAAGGTCGCTGTATTTTGATTTTACCGAACCTACGGCATTGCTGCCATATTCTTTCAGGTTATCGGCGGTAGTTTGCGCTTTTGTTTTTGCCGCTTCTACAAGGTCGTTCACATAATCAGCAATATCGCCTCTTAGTTCTTCACCTTTTTCTGGCGCTAATAATAAGCCCAGTGCGGCACCTGCTGCAGCACCCACTAAAAGGGCTGCTATAATTTTTGCTTGATCTTTCATATCCTTTTTTGGTTTTTAGTAGATGATTTGTTTATAGTTAACAAAGCCCATGCCGTAGTGTTTAAATTAATAAAAAAAAGTTACGTCTGCATTTTTATGGCCAATGCACGTGGGGCTTATGCTGTTTTGTAACACAACACAGTCATAAACCTGTTTTTATCGTCATATAAAATACCGGGGCTTACTTTTTGCATACTGGTAAATCGTAAAAAAACATTGTATTTCATGGAAACAGTACTTCAATCCATACACTTCCGCAAGGTGTTTTACCTGGTAAGCATCATCCTTATTATTTTATTATTCGCTATTAAATATACCCTCATCCCTGTCATTGATCGCCGGGAGGCACAATCCAAAAAGATATTAAGGCGCATATTAGATACGTTGATAGCTATACTTATAGCAGGCCTGGCTCTTGGCGCTGCTTTATTTTGGGTAAGTGGGAATGAGTAACACGCTCTAACTACAGGCAGGGATATCAGAAGCCTAAAACAGAAGCCGACATAACCATTAAATTCGGTCACAGGAGAATAAACAGCGAACATGGCAGGCTATGGATAACCTTACGTTTTTAGATGACAAAGAGGACTGGCCGGATTTGAAAAGTATAGCTAAAGCCTTCTAATGACTAAGCTACAATGGATAAATGGCGTCCGTGCAGGGTATCTTCCGAGTCCTTTACAATACCGCGAATTTTCTCGTCAAGCTCGTTAACGGTAAGTTCCATCATCTCAAAATAGTTAAAGTAGATGTTCTCCATCTTCATCAGATCCATTATACCCAGCAGTGATGCTACCGGGCGGCGCAGTTCATGCGACTGCATAATGGCAATGCGCTGTAACGCTTCGTTTTGCAGGTTGATGTATGCCTCCTGGCGCTTGCGGTGCGTAATGTCTGTTGAGTTAAGCGATACGCCTATCACCTCGCCATCATTACCGCGCACGGGCACAAAGGTGGTCACCTTCCAGCACTCCAGCGCTGTACCCGGCATCAGCATCCATTCCCGTTTTATAGAGCGGCCGGCGAGGGCTATGTTAAAATATTTTTTAAACTGGCCAAGGATAGCGGGCTCGGTATACTTTAATATCGAATCGCCATTAGTTAATTTATGCTCGTAGTGGCTGCGCGTAAATATGGCCGCAGACCTGTTAAATGCCATCACCTCGTAATTGCGGCCCACCAATATGTGAGTATCTTTTGAGCTATCAAAAATGGCTTTCAGCTTCAACTCCGATTCTTTACGTGCTTTTGTATTTACCTGTTCTTTTTTATGCTGTTCCTCTAACACACGCACGCTCCAGTTAAATTCCATTAAATTCACTATTTGTTTGGCCAGAGTAAGCATAGCTTTCTGCTGAGCGCCGTTCAAATCGCGTGGCTTCATATCAATTACACAAAGGCTTCCTATGGCGAAGCCATCTTCGGTAATAAGCGGTGCACCCGCGTAAAACCGCACGTATGGTTCGCCTGTTGCCAGGGGATTGGTGCAATGGTATTCGTCAGCCAAAATATCGGGGATAATAATCAGGTCGTTTTGCTTTATAGTGTTATTGCAAAACGAAACACCGCGGGGCGTACACACCACGTCGGTACCTTTGGCTGCTTTAAACCACTGGGTATCTGCATCCAGTAAGGTTACCAGTGCAACCGGTGCCTTGCATATTTCGGCCACCAGGTCCACCAGTTCGTTCATATCTTTTGTAATACCGGCGTCGAGGTTTTTAAACCTGTTTACAGCATTAAGGCGTTGGTGCTCGGTATAGTTCATTATTAAGTTAGCTCGGGTATTGCTTGTTTTCAATGTAATAGGTTTCTTGTACGAAAAACAGGTCAGGTTTGTTGTATTTTTTAATAATTATGATAATATTACAAACATTAAATTAATTAAATTACTAAAATTGAATTAATGCAGAGGGCATGAATGTTTGTAAATGAATTTGTTAGTATGAACAAAGCAATTTAATTGCATTAAAAAAGTCCTGGGTTTTTACAAGGAACCAGCAAAAAAATCAACCGTCCCGCCATATCACATGCCTTGCTCTAACCGTTTTAGCAATATTATTCTTACAACCTTTTTAATAATATATGTTAAAACATACGATTAAACTTTTCATGTGGATTGCACAGTTATTAATTATTTTTACGCCATATGAAAGCATTTATTTTTGATTTGAATGGCACTATGGTAAACGATATGCCATACCACGCCAAAGCATGGACACGCATAGCCAATCAAGAACTTGGCGGTAACTTTACCGACACCGAGATAAAAAATAATATGTACGGCAAAAATGCCGAAGTGCTGGTAAGACTGTTTGGCGGCGACAGGTTTACCAGCGAAGAGATGGACAAATTATCGGAAGATAAAGAAGAACAATACCGGAGCGAATACATTGGCGAGCTGGCACTTTTGCCCGGCCTTGCTGAATTTTTAGAGCACGCCTACCAGGCGGGGATCCCGATGGCCATTGGCTCGGCAGCTATACCATCCAATATTGATTTTGTACTGGATAACCTCAACATCCGCCATTATTTTAAGGCGATTGTAAGCGCTCATGATGTTACCCACAGCAAGCCCGACCCGGAATCGTTCACTAAACCCGCGCAGCTGCTGGGCGTAAAACCCGAAGACTGCATTGTGTTTGAAGATGTACCAAAAGGAGCTGAAGCCGCTAAGAACGCAGGCATGAAAGCGGTGATACTAACCACAACTCATCCCCGGGAGGATTTTGCGAAACTGGATAACATCCTGCATTTCGCAGTTGATTTTAATGATGATTATTTTGTAGGATTAATATAACTTGCATTCAAAATATTAACCCATTGAAAAATCTAAACTTGTGCCTCTTCCTGGCTATAATAATTGCGGCAACGCTTTCATCGTGTTCAAAACAGTATTATGCGCCGGGCTTGTTCCAAAACGATGTACAGCTGATGATTAAGCCCCAATCGCAGGATTCTGTAAAAAGCAAGGTGTATATATCCGGCGTGTTGTTAACGCAAAGCGGTGCATCCGGGCAGGGGAGCTCAACAAGTGGCTTATTAAATCTTTACCAATCGCATACGCTTAAAAATGTAAACTTAAGCTACGGCGTTTTGGGTTACACAGGTAATTACAGCAGAAACGAAAGCAGTACTACAAACAATAGCAGCGGGCAAACTAGTACTACAGAGACTCACATTTCTAAGAGTTTTACGGGGTATGGTTTCAACGGATCTGCATCGGTGTACTTCAGTAACGCTCTGGTTGATTTTAGGGTGCTGGGCGCAGATTTGGTTTACACCCACGAAAGCGGCGATTACCTTGCTTTTCGTAGATCGGTATTTGGTCAACCGGGAATCTTAAGTTCTCCACGGGCCGACATGATCACATATGGCATTTTTACGGAATATGTGTTCCATCCCAAAGCCGACCTTAATTTCGGCTTCAAGGTATTTTTTAACAAAACTACGGGAAAGGTAAACCAGGATCTGCAAAATGCCGTTAATTCTTACGAAAATGGCTTTTATACCACCGGAGGCTCATTATTTGCCGAATTTAACCGCATCAACGTGCACGCCACCGCGGCATTCGCCTCAAATTTAATTGCGGGCGGCATTCAGTTAGGCGTCGGCTACAGCTTTTAGGCGGAATATACCGACTGCACCATATCGCGCAGGTTATAGTGCGATGCCATCACCTCGCCATAAGCGCCAGCGGTACGCACCGCAATCAGGTCGCCCCGGAACGATTCCGGCAAGTCTACATCCTTGCGGAAACAGTCTGTGCTTTCGCAGATAGGCCCCACAACATCATACTTCATTTCGGATGTGGGATGTTCGATCTCGGATTTATTTTCGTCCGAACTTTCCAACTTTTGGCTTTTAACTTTTGACTTTTGACTTAAATTTTCAATCACATGATACGCCTGGTAAAGCATCGGGCGGATAAGTTCAGTCATACCGGCATCCAGGATCAAAAAGTTCTTCTTCTGCCCTATTTTTACATACAACACACGCGATATCAGCGAGGCCGATTGTGCAACCAACGCGCGGCCCAGTTCAAAATGCACCTCCTGACCGGGTTTTACGTTCAGGAATTTTTTGAACACTTTAAAATAGCTTTCAAAATCGGGGATGGTATTGCCATCAGGGTTATGATAATCTACCCCAAGTCCGCCACCGGTGTTTAATATTTTTATCGCGAAGCCGTGGTTCTCAAACCAGTCCTGCATCTCATTGATGCGGGTACACAGGTTTTTGTACACTTCCATATCCGTTATCTGCGAACCTATATGGAAGTGGATCCCCAAAAACTTCAAGTTGGTGCATTTACGCAGCATATCAACTACATCGTTCAACTGCCAGGTGTTGATGCCGAATTTATTCTCATCTAAACCTGTGGTGATGAAATGATGGGTATGCGCATCAACGTTAGGGTTAATGCGGATGGCGATGCCCGCCACTTTGTTTTTTGCTTTGGCCAGTCCGTTAATGATCTCCAGCTCCTGTATAGATTCTACATTGAAGCAGAAGATATCGGCATCCAGCGCCAGGTTTATCTCTTTATCAGATTTACCCACGCCAGCAAAAACCACTTTACTTTTATCAAAACCATGCTCAATGGCGGCTTTAACCTCGTTACCGCTTACGCAATCGGCACCAAAACCGTAGGCTTGCACGGCATCAATAACCTTAGTATTAAAGTTGGCCTTCATGGCGTAATGCACATGGAAACCATATTGCGAGGACGCATCGCGACAGGCATCAAGCGTTTGCCGCAACACATCCATGTTGTAGTAATAAAACGGGGTCTCAATCCCCTTAAAGCGTTCTATGGTATCTTGTTTAAACATTTTTTCTAAGTCAAATTTAAAAAGTCAAAAGTCAAAAATGACTGTTAACTTGCTACGCCTATCGGGAGATTGCTTCGTTCCTTATAATGACGCTTTATATTTCCTATGCGACTTCCGAAATCGAAAATTCGAAATCCGAAATTAAAACAACCTGTTATGCAAGCTCCTCAGCGCTTCCACTTTGTCTTCTGTTTTTACCAGCAGGCTCATATTATGGTCGCTGCCACCGTAAGATATCATCCTCACCGGGATATGTTTGATAGCTTCCAGCACACGGGCGGCGTAGCCATGTTTCTCGGCACCAAAATCGCCCACTACACAAACAATGGTTTGGTTCACATCAATATCAACCGTACCATAAGCGCCCAGTTCCTTGGTTATTTCGCCAAGGTAGGTGGTATCATCAATGGTAACCGATACGGCCACCTCCGAGGTGGTGATCATATCAATACTGGTGCGGTAACGCTCGAACACCTCAAAAACTCGGCGCAAAAAGCCATGCGCCAGCAGCATACGGCTGCTCTGGATCTTTATTGCGGTAATATCATCCTTAGCGGCTATAGATTTGATCCTATCCTTCTCGCTATCGTTAGTTATTAAAGTACCGGCTGCCTGCGGATCCATGGTGTTTAGCAAACGCACAGGGATCTTATATTTCTGCGCCGGGAAAACGCTCTGTGGGTGCAATATTTTGGCGCCAAAGTAAGCCAGCTCGGCTGCCTCGTCGAAAGATAGTTGCGCAATGGGCTTGGTGCCTTTCACAATCCGCGGGTCGTTATTATGCATACCGTCAATATCGGTCCATATCTGCACTTCCTCACTGCGGATGCCCGCTCCTATTAGCGATGCGGTATAATCGCTGCCGCCGCGGCGAAGGTTGTCCACCTCGCCAAAAGCGTTACGGCAAATGTACCCCTGGGTTATAAACAGGTTGGTAGCTTTTTTATGCTCCAGCAAAGGAGTAAGGTGCGATGTAATATGATCTACAATAGGCTCGCTGTCCTCATCCGTTTTCATAAACTCTAAAGCAGGCAGCAATACGCTTGGTACGCCAATCTCTTTGAGGTAAATATGGTACAGCGTGGTCGAAAGTAATTCGCCCTGCGCCAAAATAATTTTATCTTCAATGGGGGTGAACAGGTCGTTAGCCATGCCGCTCAATAAACGGAAATGGTAATCAATAACCTCCTTACCTTGTTCGTAAAATTTTGGTTTTTCTAAAAGCTCTTTAATAAATACTTCGTACTTATCTTTTAATACGGTGATGAGTTGGGCCGCCTTCTGCTTATCGCATGTAAGGTACGCCTGACCAATTTCTACCAAACTATTTGTAGTACCCGATACGGCCGACAGTACCACAATTTGCTGCTCGGCGGGGTTGATGATATCCAGCAGCTTCTTCATACGATCGGGGCTCCCCACCGATGTACCACCAAATTTTAAAACTTTCATGCTATGTGTTCCCTTGAAATAATGGCCGGTAAACCTACACCGGCATTTGCGGCGCTAAAAATAGGATTTTAAAGCAATATTCTACCGATTTGGTAGAAATTATCTGAACATTCATGGTTGTCTGAACTCGAATTTTTCGCGGTTTCAATTTCAAGGGTGCTCAAGAGGGCTGCGCCGTTTAAGAGATTTAGAAGCAGGCAGAACTACATCTCCCTTTTTCATTCTGTCAATTCAACAAATTCCATAAAATTCGGGTTCAGACAAATTATTATGGCGGTGCTTTCAGCCCGGGCTATGCGCTCATACTGCACAGGCATTAGCCACGGGCCGGTATCCGCTCCTATCCCTACCGCGGAAAATTGTCTGCATTAAAATTTTTCCGCAACTTTAGGGTGATATATCCCTTATCCCCTACACATACCATTAAACGCGGATATGATGCCAATAAACAACACACAAGCCGAAACCGAAAAGCTCATCATGCGGCTTTACAAAAGCGCATTCCCGCCGGTATCAGGGTATGTAAGCAAAATGGGCGGCAGTTTTGATGATGCCCGGGATGTTTTCCAGGACGCGCTGGTGATCTATTACGAAAAAGCCGCAGCCGGGAAACTGGAACTGCAAAAAACCGAAAGCGCCTATTTATTAGGCATTGCCAAACACCTTTGGTTCAAAAAATTCCGGGACGGACGTTACGATGTTCCGTTGGACCAGTTTGAGGGCCTGGAATTTGCCAACGAGGCAGATCCCCAACCCTCCGAAGGAAAACTATTGCACTACCTGGAAACGGCAGGCAAAAAATGCATGGAGATCCTCAGCGCTTTTTATTACGATAAATTGCCCATGAAGCAAATAGCTGGGTTATTCGGCTATTCGGGCGAGCGCTCGGTAACCGTACAAAAATACAAATGCCTGGAAAAAGTACGCGAAACCATTAAACAAAACGCATTGCAATATGAGGACTTTATTGACTGAGATCCAGCATATAGATAAGCACGTGCAAGGCACCGCCGCGCCCGATGAGGCTTTACTTTTCGAAGCGAAGCTGCTATTGGATGCGGAATTACCGCTAAAAGTGCAGTGGCATAAACAAACCATCGGGCTGGTGCAGCAATACGGGCGCAAAAACTTCGTAAGTATCATAGGCGATGTACACAATCAACTTTTCACTCTGCCGCAGCACGAAAGCTTCCGGCAAAAGATCTTGCGATTATTCAGCTAAGCACTAATTAAAATTTTATGGAAATGGATACAAATGAGTTCCGCAAATACGCGGTGAGGCACCGCCATGTCAATAGTTTGCATGTAGATAGGTTTATCAGCAAGGTAAATAGCGCCACCCTGCCCATGGGTATGACCCCCCATATTATGGAAGAGCGCCAGCTCAATATCTCGCAAATGGATGTTTTCAGCCGCCTGATGATGGACCGCATCATCTTTCTGGGTACAGCGGTAGACGACCATGTGGCCAACATCATCCAGGCGCAGCTGCTCTTCCTCCAGTCGGCAGATGCCAAACGCGATATACAGATCTACATCAATTCGCCGGGTGGTTCGGTGTATGCAGGCTTGGGCATATACGATACCATGCAGTTCATCTCACCCGATGTAGCCACCATCTGCACCGGCATGGCAGCATCCATGGCATCGGTACTATTGTGTGCAGGCACGCAAGGCAAACGCGCCGCCCTGCCCCATTCGCGGGTGATGATGCACCAACCGTCCGGTGGCGCGCAAGGCACTGCGGCAGATATCGAGATCGCTGCCATCCAGGTGACCAAAATGAAGAAAGAACTCTACGAGATCACCGCCCTGCACAGCGGGCAGTCCTACGAAACAGTTTACAAAGTATCCGACCGCGACCACTGGATGATAGCCGCCGAAGCACAGGAATTTGGAATGATAGATGAAATATTAGGCCCGAACCGGGATTAAGCGGATTGAGCAGATTTTTAGGATTTGACTGGCATGGTTGCTACCAATCATTTATCGTATAGAATTCTTTCGCTGCCGCGAGATACGCTGCGCTAATCTCGCGGCATGGCATGGCAAAAGCTTTCAGCTGAAAGCTGACCTTAAGGTATATCACGGGCTGGAAGCCCGCAACAGCAAAAGGGACATTTGTCAATTCTAAAAATTCGTTTAATTCGAGTTTCAGACAAAAAAATGGCGTTTTAATTCCTCGATGCTATCGCGCTTGCTATCGTTTTTACCCTATCTCTTACAAAGGCCGGACTAACGATCTCGGCCTGGTCACCGTACATCATAAACCAACGTACAAAACCCTCTACCGACATGGTGAGAAAGGTCATTTCCAACTGATCGGGCAGGTGAACTTCAGATACAAAACCGTTATAGTATTTCTGATCGTTAAGGTATCGCGCCATACTGTTATCTACCCGCATTATAATGGTCTCCAGCTTATGGTCAAAAGCGGTTTGGGCGATGTAGGCCTTTAGCGTGGGGTGCTTACCATCAAAAGTATGTTCTGTTTCGGTAAGGGAGCGAATGCGGTCGGTACGGAAATCGCGGTAATCCTGGCGCATGCGGCAATAGGCTATCATGTGCCAGTAGCTATCGAGGTAAAATATGCCTACCGGCTCTATCTCGCGGTTGGTTTTTTCCTGACTGTAGCCGGCCATGTAATCGATGCAAAGCACCTTTTTATTGGCTATGCCATTGAGGATGGGCTGCAGGTGGTCGTTATTATTGATGCGGCGCTGGCTATGGCTTTTAAGCACCGCTATGCTGTTATCCATACTTTCCAGCAGGTCTTTTTCGGCTGTTTTAAGAATGGCGCGTACCTTATACATGGCCGATTTATGCTGCGCAGCGGTGGACGCATCGGTCATTTTCTCCACGAATTTTTCGGCGGTTAAAAACGCGGTGGCCTCCTCGCGGGTAAACATAATGGGTGGCAACCTGTACCCCTCTACCAGTGAATAGCCCACCCCTGCCTCGCCAATGATAGGGATGCCGGCCTCCTCCAGCGAACGCACATCGCGGTAAACGGTGCGCAGGCTGATGCCGAACCTGTCCGCAATATCGCTGGCTTTTACTACCCTGCGCGATTGCAATTGAATTAGGATGGCGGAGATGCGGTCGATGCGGTTCATACCTCAAAATAAATGAAATTAAACTAATTTAGCCCAAAACGAGTTTAATAATTATGAGCGACCAAACCAACGATAAGATCATCACTTTTGAGCGTTATTACGACCCCATGCTGGCCCATATCATCCGCACCCGGCTGGAAGATGCAGGCATCCCCTGCTTTATTGCCGACGAAAACACCGTTAGCGCCCATCCATTTTATAACCAGGCCATAGGCGGAATCAAAATAAAAATATTTGAGCACGACCTGGAGCGCTGCCGTGGGGTACTGGCGGAGGATAATGAGTTGGGGGAGTAACCATTTTTTTTTTAAGACGACGCTCTGGTTTTTTTTTAGTACTCTCCTTTAGAGAGGATTTAGGTGAGGCTCCTTTCGTGGGGGTACATCAGCGGGACATCTGTATCAAAGCCGATACACAAGCAAGTATTTATACCTGATTATTTTATATTAGCAACATGATCGATCGCCGTAAATTCCTTAAAGTAACCGCTGCAAGCGCTTCATTGGCAGCTATATCTAAATATAGCCCGGCAACACCCGCGGGCAATAACACCGGCACTGCCGCCGCAGGCAGTTTACCTATCGTAATTTCTACCTGGGATTTTGGCATTGCCGCCAACAAAGAGGCATGGAAAACCCTTGCCACCGGTGGGCGGGCCTTAGACGCGGTAGAAGCAGGTGTAAAAATACCCGAAGCAGACATGAAAAATCATACCGTAGGCCGCGCCGGTTACCCCGACCGCGACGGGCACGTTACTTTGGATGCCTGCATCATGGATGAGTTTGGTAATTGCGGCGCAGTTGCGGCAATGGAAGATATAGCCCACCCTATCGCCGTAGCGCGTTTGGTGATGGAAAAAACCCCGCACGTAATGCTGGTTGGCGATGGAGCAAGCCAGTTTGCCGTAGAACAGGGCATTAAACGCGAGAAATTACTCACCCCCGAATCGGAAAAAGAGTGGAAGAAATGGCTCGTTAAAGCCGAGTATTCCCCAAAAATGAATATAGAGAACGACCAGCACCGCCCCGGTGGCAAGTACAACCACGATACCATTGGTATGCTGGCTATTGATGCCAAAGGCAATATCAGCGGAGCCTGCACCACAAGCGGCATGGCATTTAAGCTGCATGGCCGCGTTGGCGATAGCCCTATTATTGGCGCCGGTTTGTATGTAGATAACGAGGTTGGCGGCGCTACTTCTACAGGCGTGGGCGAAGAAGTGATACGCAATGTAGGCAGCTTTTTGGTTGTGGAATTGATGCGCCAGGGTTTATCGCCCGAGGATGCCTGCAAGGAAGCCGTTAACCGCATCATCAAAAAGAAACCTGAGATCGCTAAGAAAATCCAGGTAGGCTTTTTGGCTATCAACAAAAAAGGCGAGTACGGCGCTTATGCCATACAGGAGGGATTTTCCTTTGCGGTATGCGATTCGGCTAAACAGGACCTGCTGATCCCCGGCAAAAGCTTCTATAAAGACGAGAAGAAATAGATTAGTTCATGGATAATAGTTGATAATTCATAGTCGATATTCTAAGTTTGATTGCTCTACTATGATCTATAAACTAAGAATTGATGGTTAATAGCAGAAAAACTACCTTTACCATCGTACCCATGAACCATTCACATAAAGAACTAATATGGTAAGCTTGGAAGTTTGCTCAAATTCAGTAACCTCAGCGGTAGCAGCGCAGGAAGGCGGTGCTGTGCGGGTAGAACTTTGCGAGAATCTCGCGGAAGGCGGTACTACGCCATCTTACGGCCAAATACTCATGACCCGCAAACTTTTACATATCCAACTCTTTGTACTGATACGTCCCCGCAGTGGAGATTTCCTGTATTCGGACCTGGAATTTGAAGTGATAAAAGCAGATGTGCGCAACTGTATTGAAGCTGGTGTTGATGGTATAGTAATTGGTATACTTAACGCCGATGGCACTATAGATAAACCCCGCTGCCTGGAACTGGTGCGCATGGCTAAACAATACGGCTTGGGCGTTACCTTTCACCGCGCCTTTGATATGTGCGCCGACCTATACCAATCCTTAGAAGATGTGATAGAACTGGGTTGCGACCGCATCCTTACCTCAGGAGGCAAAAGCACCGCTATGGAAGGTGCCAGTGTGCTTAACCACCTGGTAGAAAAAGCTGCGAGCCGCATTACCATTATGCCCGGCAGCGGTGTAAATGAAAAAAACGTTGCCGACATGGTACATTTTACCAAGGTTACCGAAGTACACAGTTCTGCCCGCATCAGCATCCCCGGCAAAATGGAATACCACAACGACCATATCTTACTATCCAACGGTTTAAAAGACGAATACGGGATCGATGTTACCGGCGTGGAAGTGGTAAAGAATATCATCGCGGCAGCAAATAGCTGATATATTCACTATGGGCACCACAACTTTTGTATATAGCAAGGCAGTAGGTTTTACGGGCATCGCTTTTTTTGCGGGCTTTATGTCTGTATTCTTTGTGTTGGGATTTATAGCCAACGATAGCAAGCTATGGATGTTTGTCAGCTTTATAGAGGTGTCCATCCTCATCAGCCTTGCTTTTTTTGTGAGGCGCTGCCTTGTCCCCGCCTTAAAAAATCAGCCTGCCCTTACCCTCGACGACGAGAAGCTAACTTTCCCTGTAACCGGTAGCGTTATTTACTGGAAAGATGTTATCGAGATCTCCTTTGATAAAAGTCGTTACACCAAATATTTATCGTTCGACCTGTTGGGCGACAGAAAGAATATCGGGCTCGGGCTAACGTGGGTAAGAGGCGATAACAAAGCCATCTACGAAACTGTACAGGAATATTTTGAGCAATCTTTAAAAGAGGACGGGCAACTGGGGTATGCGAAGGACGATGTGGTGTAAAGCATTTTTAAAAATCCATACCTACGGACTGTTATCCCCTACTTGTATTTAATAGCACAACAACGTTTAAAACAATGAAAAAAAAATTAGCACGTACCATTATGATATCAGTATTGCTATCAACAGCAATTTATCATTGTAACGCGCAATCAAAATTCGAAAAGCTAAGTTTTCAGTTAGATAGCGTGATCAAGAAAAATGGTATTCCGGGCATGGCCGTTGTATTAGTCAATCAAAAAAATACCATTTACAGCGGAGCCTGGGGGTATGCTAATACCAACACCAAACAACCTTACACCACTAATACCATCCAGAATATTGGGTCGGTGAGTAAAAGCTTTATTGCCCTGGCTATTATGAAGGCGGTTGAACTGAAATATTTCACCCTCGATACCGATATTAATGAGGTGCTGCCCTTTAAGGTGGTAAATCCACAGCATCCGCTGGATAAGATCACAATAAGGCAATTGACCACCCACACCTCGGGAATATTAGATAATCCGGCTATTTATCCAAATACGTACCGGTTTAACGGTGATACCATTGGTACAGATCCCCGGGTGCTGCAGGCATTACGATCTTTGGGATACAACTCGATGGTGAAAGATTCATCAATGAAAGGCTTCTTTTACAATTACCTGTCAGATAAAGGCAAATATTATAGCAAGGAAAACTTCGATGCGGACGGTGCCGGCAGCAACTACAATTACAGCAATCTCGGCTCTGCCCTGGCCGCTTATCTTATCGAAATCAGGTCGGGAATGAGCTATGCTACTTTTGCTGATCGTTATATCCTCAGCCCGCTTAAAATGAATAATTCGGGCTGGTATCTGACTGCTGTTAACAAAAAGCTACACGCCCAACTTTATTACAACGGGTTAAACGTGCCGCTGTATTCCCTGCTTACCTATCCGGATGGGGGCTTAAGGACATCCGCAAATGATCTAAGCAAGTATTTGATGGCTATGACAAGGGGTTACAAGGGCCAGTCGAACCTGTTGAGGCCCGATTTACTAAAACAGATCTTTACAAAGCAGTTTGATACAGCCCATGCACCGGGTAAAATAAATATGGCTAACCGTAACAAAGGGCTTTTTTGGAACCTGTTCAGCGATGGCACAATTGGGATAGATGGCGACGATCCGGGCGTTAGCACTTATGTGTTTTTTAACCCTGCAACCGGCTTGGGTGGCCTGTTTATCTGCAATACTTTTCTATCCGATAAACAACCCATAATTAACTTATTGACAAAGGCGGTGGCAACCAATAATTAATCCGTAAGGCGGGGCAAGTCATCACGTAAGAACAATCCTTCTAAAATATACTCACCGGTAGCACCAGTTCTATCCTGTTCTTGCCGTTACCGCCAAACAGGTCATCATCCAGCAGGTAACTGTACCTGATGCCGAACGATACCGAACCCTGGTTAAAAAGCTTCCCATCAAAAAACAGGGCTGCCCCTGCCGAACGGAAATCAGCTTTAAAAGGCCTGCCGTTCAACAGAAAGCTGCCGTCGGTAGCGTGGGTTTGATCGTAAAACAGGTAGCCGCGTACAAGGAGCAAGTAGGCCAGGTTACCAAAGCCTGCATCCGGGTAGGCTATCGGGAAATGATAGCTGGCACCAAACTTTTGCATCTTATCCAAACTCTCGGCGGTGTAACCTTTAGAGAAAGGGAAATCATTAGAGAACCCAATGCTGTTGTTTGCCCCTTTTTGCTGGTAGGCACCACTGATAACGAGGCTATGGTTTACAGAGAGGCCCGGGAAATAAAAGGAACCCGTACCCAAAAACTGGGTGGCGCTTAGCCCCGCAATAGCGGTTTTGTAGTTCAGACTGATGCTTTGTGCCAGGCGCGGGTTTATTTGCTGTTTGGCCTGTTGGATCTCGTTACTGAAACTGATATAGTTGTTCAAATAGGTATAATGCCTGTCGGCAAATTGGCTGCGGAACGCTTCCTGGAAACGGCGCTGGCTGTAATACACATCGCTCCCGGCAGATAAAAACGTGGCCGTTTTACAGGCAGTAAAGTTCAATGGCACTTCCAAACCTGCGTGCAGGTCGGTTTCATTAAAGTAAACGCTGTTGCCTTTAGAAAAGCCCTTACGGTCAAAAGTGTAGTTTGCACCTGCTGAGATATAAGGAAAGAGCGCACCGTAGATGCCGGTATAACCGATACGCTTGTACCCTTCATCCCGGTTGTAGTTAAACGAAAGGCGCGACTGGAAGGTGTTCAACACATTCTCTCCCGCGAGTTCCAGGGAGTAATTTGGGTCGTTAAGATTGGGGAAGATGCTGTGGAAATTGAACAGGCCGTGCGCTTTGCTGTAGTTGGTGATGGGGAGCGGCGTATTCGGGACGGAAGATAGAAGGTTGGCGGCGGAATCTTGGCCTAACTTGGTGATGCCCATATTGGACATGGGTTCTGCCTCGTATAGCTGCGTTTCGTTAAGATCATTTTCTGATAGGGTTCCCTCACGAATATAATAGCCGTAGGGCGTAAAGCCAACCCATGCCATCTTAGAATTGGTTACAGCTGGTTGATAAGCTCCTATCTCCGGGCTCATATTTTCTTCACTTGTATCCTTCAAGAACACCTTTCCTGTTTTTAGCGAAAGGACAAATAATTTATCGTAGGCACCCGTGGTTTTGCTGAATATAATTCTGCCGCCGCCCACTGCAATAAAACCTATCGGCTCAAAACTAAACGGGGTAAAATAGTTGGCTGCCCCGGTTTTAGTATCTACCGAAGCCAGCGCCATCTCCCCTTTGCCATTCCTTACGGCGGCAATTATTTTATCATCAGCATAAAATTTGGGGTAGGTATAAAACAGTTTATCAGGATTAGGTATCGCGATAAGCAGCTTTCCCGTTAAAGCATCTAATAAATGCAGCGCGCTGTTTCCGGATGGTTCTACATCAACTGCCACAATGGTTTTGCTATCATTGCTAAAGGCCGGCGAAAAATATTTGGTTTTACGTGTAATGCGGCGCTCCTTCCCTGTTTTAATGTCCAATACTACCAATTCGTTGTAGTTACGATAGCCCCATCGCACGTCGGGGCGGTACGCGGCATAAACCACCTTGCCATCGTGGTAAGTAAAATAATTGTCGGTATTAATATCCTGAACGGCTACGGCACGCTCCTTACCCTTGCTGCGTATCACAAACTTCGGAATATGGTTATAAGTGGTTTTTAAATAAATAAGAGTACTATCATTCACATAGGCCGGATATTCTTCGTGGGCGACAAAATGGGCCGGTGGCTGATCATCTATCATATTATCATTGGCAAACTGCTTTTTGAAATGAGCAAATGCATTTTCCCTAAAGATTTTATAATTCAGGCCCGAATACTTTTTGATAGCATTTTGAAACGGATAAAAGCCGGTTTTGAACGCGGCAGCATCATGCGTA
The DNA here is from genome assembly GCF_004054195.1 of Mucilaginibacter gilvus. Lineage (GTDB taxonomy): Bacteria > Bacteroidota > Bacteroidia > Sphingobacteriales > Sphingobacteriaceae > Mucilaginibacter > Mucilaginibacter gilvus. The sequence continues at coordinate 111,975 of NZ_SBIW01000006.1, forward strand.
ACTTTCTCCCAAAAATCATTACCGTATTTTTCTCGTCCATACGCCACCATCATATAACCAAGGGGGTAATGATCGGGGATGTAGTCAACATACGAGCCGTTTCGCAGCTTCATCCAGCTATAGCTTTTATAGGTTGCCCACAGCGCACGAAAACCATTATAGAAATAAGGAAGCCGCCCCCTGCCCTGATGGCTCACCAGGGTTTCGTTGTAAACCGCATCTCCCTCGAAGAACCAGTTGGGAATAGACAAATCGTTGCCCAGCGCCTGCCCACCTTCGCCAAAAACTACGCGAAGCGCATGAGAAAGCCCTACGTTAAAATTATTGTACTGTTGCACATGCCTGAACTCGTGGATGGCCAGTTGCCCCGGCCAGTACAGGCTGCCAATTTCGAAACTATTTTGCGATGGCGTTAAATAAAATTCACTGCGAAAAGGTGCCAAACCTACATAGGCGTTGGATATGGTGGTTTGGTTTTGCAGCACAATGCTCACCTGCTTTTGTTTAAAACCAATAGTGTGCTTTATTTGCGGGTTAATGTACTGGATAATGTTTGCCACCCGCATCGCTGCCGAATCCATCCCTTCGGGGAAGATCACCTTGCTTGCCGGAGTGTTTACCTGTTTCCATTTAATAGATGGCGGGTTGCCGCCAAACTGCTGGGCCTTTGTTAAAGTGGCAGTCGTAAGCAGCAGTAGCAGGGTTTGGCAGAAACGGTTTATCATTAGGGTGAAAGTAGGAAAAATTGTTAGCTGTCTGAGCTCGAATTTTTCGAATTAACGAATTCACAGAATGTTTAGCTTAAACAATAAGACTTATCAATTCGAAAAATTCTCTAATTCAATAAAATTCGGGTTCAGACAATCAAAATCCGAAATCGAACATCGCAAATCCGAAATCCACATGACATTTCCTCCCCTAAAACTAAGTACATTTGCCCTTTGTTATTGATACATCATGGCTAAAGTTTCTATCAACCTGGCAACGGGCTCTATCCAAAAAGAAGATATTATTGTAGGGATCGACCTTGGCACCACCAATTCGCTGGTGGCCTTTATCGACCCTGATAAAAACCCAAAAGTAATTAACGATACCGGCAAAGGTGTGTTGGTACCCTCTATAGTGCATTTTGGCGCAACCGGGGATATCAAGGTAGGCAACGAAGCCAAAGGTTTTTTAATAACCGATCCGCAGAACACCGTGTTTTCGGTAAAGCGCCTTTTGGGCCGCTCTTATGCCGATGTAAAAAATTACCAGAACTTTTTCTCGTATAAGATCATTGATGATAATACCGAAAGCCTGGTAAAAATAAAGGTGGGCGATAAATTCTACACACCTATAGAACTCTCGGGCCTAATCCTGAAAGAACTAAAAGAACGTGCCGAACATGCCCTTAAAACGCGGGTGAATCGCGCCGTGATCACCGTACCTGCTTACTTTAACGATTCGCAGCGCCAGGCAACACGTGATGCCGGTAAACTGGCCGGACTGGACGTTCTGCGCATTGTGAACGAACCAACAGCCGCCAGCCTGGCCTATGGCATTGGCCTGAACCCCGAAGAAACCAAAACCGTTGCCGTGTACGACCTGGGCGGCGGTACTTTTGATGTATCCATCCTGCAGATCCAGAACGGCATCTTCGAGGTATTATCTACCAACGGCGATACCTTTTTAGGCGGCGACGATTTCGACCGTGCCATTGCCGATTACTGGATCGAGAAGAATAACATAAACAAAACCGAACTGGCCGAGAATCGCGAGCTTACCCAACAGCTGCGCCTGAAAGCTGAGGAAGCCAAAAAAGCATTCGCGCATCAGAGCATCTTCAACGAGAAGATAGGTGACATCTGGTGCACCATCGACCGCAATACTTTTAACGACCTGATCCTGCCCAAAGTGCAGCAAACCATCACCGCTTGTCAAAACGCATTGAAGGATGCCAAGCTAACCATTGCTGATATTGATGAAGTAATTATGGTTGGCGGCAGTACCCGCACCGCATTGGTGAAGAAAATGGTGGCGGAATTTTTCGGTCGCCCCGTGCATGATGATGTAAACCCGGACGAAGTGGTTGCCCTTGGCGCCGCCATTCAGGCCGATGTTTTGGCTGGGAACCGCAGCGATATTTTACTGCTGGATGTTACGCCGCTTTCCTTAGGTATAGAAACCATGGGCGGGCTGATGGATACCATTATTCCCCGCAATTCCAAGATCCCAACCAAGGCCGGCAGACAATATACCACCAGCAAAGACGGGCAGGTGAACATGAAGATAGCCGTTTACCAGGGCGAACGCGACCTTATTAAAGAGAACCGCAAACTGGCCGAGTTTGAACTGAAAGGCATCCCCGCCATGCCGGCAGGTTTCCCGAAGATAGATATCAATTTTATATTGAATGCCGATGGGATTCTAAAGATCCAGGCTATTGAACTGCGCAGCGGCGTAAAACAGGAAGTGGAAGTAAAACCCGCTTACGGTATTAACGACGAGCTGGTAGAGAAAATGCTTATGGACAGCATCACCAACGCTAAAGAAGACGTTGCCGCCCGCATGCTGATAGAAGCTAAAACCGAAGGCGAGCAAATGGTGTACACCGTAGACCGTTTTCTGGAGAAACACAGTGCGCACCTTACCGCAAAGGAGATCAGCGATACTCACGAGCACCTTACTTCGCTAAAAGCTGCTTTAGCCTCTGGCGATAAAGACCTTATCCACAGCAAAATTGATGAAACCAATAACTTTACCCGCGACTTTGCCGAACGTGTAATGGATGAAGCTATAAGCGTTGCCATGAAGGGCAAGAGCTTAGAGTAAAAGGAACCGGGATTTAACAGATTGATGCGATTTTTTGGATTTGCTTTTCCGCTGCCGCGAGATTAGCGCAGCGTATCTCGTGGTATGCACAAGGTAAGCATTCTGCTTACGTCGGCTGAAAGCTGACCCATGTGTGCCGCGGGTTTTCAACCCGCGGCAGCCTTTAAAAAAATACCACATTTTGTTTAAAACCCATCAGCATAAAAACCGTTATTTGTAGCAACCAAATAACACTGCACTTGAAAAACATCTTCCGCGTTCTGCTCGTCACGTTTATCGCATCCATCAGTACTGCATCCGCTCAAACTACACTAAAAGATACTACACTAAAAGCCACCCTCGATACCGCCAAATACGATTCATTAATGAAGCGGATGGCAAATGGTGATAAGCGCTGGCCGGTTAAGAACGCGCCGCTTCCACTGCCCGGCGCTCTATTGCCCTTTAAACGCATTGTAGCTTACTACGGCAATATGTACTCTAAAAATATGGGCGCGCTGGGCCAGTACGAACCGGTAGAAATGCGCCGCAGATTAATGGCCGAAGTAAAAGTTTGGCAGGCGGCAGATACCCTCACCCCTGTTGTACCCGCGCTACATTATATATGTGTAACCGCCCAGGCGGATGCCGGCCGCAATGGCTTGCATAACCTGCGGATGCCCTTTAGCCAGATAGATAAGGCAATAGAAATGGCCAAACCCATCAACGCGCTGGTGTTTTTAGATATCCAGGTAGGTTTCAGCAATGTACAAACCGAGTTGCCCCTGCTGGAAAAATACCTCAAAATGCCCAACGTACACTTTGGCATCGACCCTGAATTTTCGATGAAGGAAGGTAGCGTACCCGGCAAGCGCATCGGTACTTTTGACGCCGCGGATATCAACTTTGTAACCGATTACCTGAGCAAGCTTTGCATCAAATACAACCTGCCGCCGAAGGTTTTTGTAGTACACCGTTTTACCAAACGCATGGTTACCAATTACCAGAATATCAAACTGCGCAACAACGTCCAATTTGTGATGGATATGGACGGCTGGGGCGGTCCCGATTTAAAAAAAGGCACCTACAAATATTTTGTACAAGGCGAACCGGTGCAGTTCACAGGGTTTAAGCTGTTCTACAAAAACGACATAAAACCCGAGCCGCACCGCATGCTTACTCCCCAAGAAGTTTTAAGCCTGAAACCAATGCCGGTTTATATACAGTATCAGTAGTGAGTAGTAACGCGCATTGCTGAAATAGGGTTTGTTTCATTTCTCAGCCTGAAAGAACCATAAATGTATAAAGCCCCGTTGCCGGGGCTTTATACATTTCAAAAAATCCAATTCAGGAGTTGAGGGCTTACAAATTATCAATTATCTCCTGCTCTTTCAAAGCAGCAATATTGTTTTTGTCGCTATAGGTATCGGTTTGGCCTGCAAAATCTTCTAAGATAGAAGCGATTGTGTCCAGGTTATCTGAAACACGCTGGTGCATATCCGGCAGGTCTTTTTCTAACCTTTTATTTCCCAGGTCAAAATTATCCACTTCTATTTTGCCTAATTTGGCAATTATAGCTTGTTGACTATGTTTCAAGTCTTCTAATTCATGGACTATCTTTTCCATCAATTCAAATTTTCTTATCTTATCCATGGTATCTGGTTTTAGTATTTATATAAAGTAAACATCAAAAACATAAAATTGTTTAACATTTGGAAGTTTGGTTTATAACTAATAAATTAGTTATATGAAATACATGCTGCCTGCCATGCTTCTTACCTGCCTCTTTTTCAATGCTTCGGCACAAACTAAAGTGGATGATGCCCTGCTTTTAGATTATTACCAAAACCAGCGTTTTGCCGATGCTTCCGATTACCTAAAAACGGTATATACCGAACCTGTTACCAATTTGAAAGCCCTCTCACAGCTGGCCTATACCTCCAATATGGCGGGCCGCCTCCCCGAGGCGGAAGGCTATTACCAGCGCATCTACGATATCGATTCCACGCGCTCGGGCGTACTCTTCAGTTTAGGCAGCATCAACCTGCGCCGGGGTAATTCCGCCAAGGCAGAGGTTTATTATAAAAGGATAGCCGCTAAGGATACTACCAACTTTGTGGTGTATAAACAACTTGCGCAGATCAGTTTGGATAAGGGCGATATCGGGTCGCAAATTGCTTACCTGCAACGGGCAAATAAAATAAACCCGGCAGACGCAGACATATCATCAGACCTGGCTAACCGCTACATCGAGATTAAATTATTGCCACAGGCCGAAAACGTATTAAACAAAGCCACAACCGCCGACCCTGAAAACATTGTTTTGCTGGAAAGCCTGATGAAGCTGGCCTACGCCCAAAAGAAATGGACCGAAACGGTGGATGCCTGCCTTAAGTTGATGAAGAACGGCAACGAATCGAGCATCATACGCACCAAGCTGGGTGTATCGTACTATAACCTGAAGAACTATAACTGTGGTGCCGAAACCTTTGCAGATATACCCGCCCTGGTACAAAACGAATACACCTATTATTATGCCGCCATGTGCTACAAAGCGCTAAAAGACCATAAGCGGGCCATCGCATTCTTAGAAAAAGCAATTAACGACGGCATCTCCACCAGCATAGCATCCTATTATGGCGAAATTGCCGATAGCGACGAGAAGCTCTCCAAATACAAGAAGGCGGTGCTTGCCTACCATAAAGGACTGCAGTTTGAAGAAAGCCCTATGATCTACTACTCGCTGGCCAGTTTGTACGAGGTTAATTTAAAGGATAACAAAACCGCTGCTACGTATTACAAAAAGTACCTGGCCAGCAACCCACCGGCAAGCGAGAAGAATTACATAGCCTATGCGAAGAGTAAGACACGATTAAACGATTGAAAGATTTGACACGATTTCTTTTATCGTAGAGGCGCAATATTTTGCATCTCCTACATACAAATCCCATTTAGTAATGCCTACCGCTGCATTAACCTCGCTACGTACTTGCCAATAATATCAAACTCCAAATTCACTACGCTGCTTTCGCGTACGTTGTGGAGGTTGGTATGCTCGTAAGTGTACGGAATTATAGCTACGGAGAAATAATTGGGACCGGAATTTACTACCGTAAGGCTGATACCATTTACGCATATCGACCCTTTCTCTACCGTAACATTGCCGGTTGCGGCATCGTACTCAAAAGTGTATTCCCAGCTGCCATCCAGTTCGGTGAATTTGGTGCAGATAGCGGTTTGGTCAACGTGTCCTTGCACTATATGGCCATCCAGCCGGGCGTTCATCTGCATACAACGTTCCAGGTTTACGGGTTCGCCCACTTTTAGGTGGCAAATGCTTGTTTTGTTCAGCGTTTCCTCAATTGCGGTAACGGTATGTGTGGTATCGGTAAGTCCAACAATGGTAAGGCAAACGCCGTTATGCGCTACCGACTGATCTATCTTCAATTCGTTGGTAATGGCCGATTCGACAGTGATATGCAGGTTCCCCTGCTCGCTGCGCAGGTCGCTTATCTTGCCTAAAGTTTCTATAATTCCTGTAAACATATAGTAATGCTGATGCGCTTTATTATTATTTAATCGAAAAGCGCACAAAGATATTCATGGCAAAGCATAAAGAAGATATCTGAATGTCAAATTTAGCTATGGCCGCACGTCAGGGTTATTTAAAGCAACTTACCAGCTCCACACGCTTATTCCGCAGATCTTTACCACCCTCCATTACCGATTTTAGGTTGGCGAGGTAAAACGTCCAGCCTATCTGGCACTGCACCAATAGGTTTTTCTCGGGGTCGCTTTCTTGCGGGATGTTTTCCTGTACCAAATCGATGATAGTTAAGCCGTTGCGGGTACTAAAAGAAACAGTTACCGTGCTGCCACCGGTAAAGGTGAATTTAATCAGGTCCAGCCCGTTAGCCTCCAATACCTGCCCTTTTTCCACCACGGTATTATCGTAACCGTGCCAGTGCCATTCGTAGGTATCTTCCTTCGATATTTGCTCATCACATGTACGCAGCCGCTGAGGCACCGTAAAAAAGTCAGCTTTACGCAGAAACCATTTTTCCAGTCCGCCGGGTGTTGCCCAGGCGAGGTAAAGGCTGCGCATATCCACGTTATAATCGCCGTAAAGCTTAAATTTTTTCCACCTGATGTCTTCCATAACGGGTTTAATTAGCCAGATAAAACTAACGATAATACTTTGTGTTTTATTAATTTGCCCTAAAATCGTTTACAGATGCCAAAACAAAGCGCGGGAATATTAGCCTACCGAAATACCGGTAACGTACTGCAGGTTTTCCTCGTTCATCCGGGCGGGCCGTTCTGGAAAAACAAGGATCTGGGTGCATGGAGCATCCCCAAAGGTGAGTACGACGAGGAAGATTCACTGGCAGCGGCTAAACGCGAATTTGAAGAAGAAACCGGACAAACCATCTCCGGCGATTTTTCGCCCCTTGCTCCCATCAAATACAAAAACGGCAAAGTGGTACATGCCTGGGCGGTTTCGGCCGAGATAGATCATACCAACGTCAAGAGTAATTACTTTGAGATGGAGTGGCCACCACGATCTGGCAAAACGGCCAGCTTTGAGGAAGTGGACCGTGCCGATTGGTTTGACATAGCAACCGCCAAACAGAAAATAGTGCCGGCGCAGGTGCCGCTGATAGAAGAGTTGGCGGCAATGCAAGGCCAATAGCGGAATCCGTTTAGACGCTCGACGCAGGGTGCGCCTACTACCTCGCTCGCATTTCCGCTTAAATCACCCTACGTTTTGGTTTTGAACTACGGCGCAAATCCCTTTTGCAGATACCGCGTAAAATGTTAGTTTTGGGTAGCAATTCTCCTCACCAATATTTATCAAAATGCCCATTACAACCACCGTTATCACCGGCGCCACATCCGGCATAGGAAAAGAGACCGCGCTGGCACTCGCAAAAAAAGACCACGCGCTTTACTTACTGGTGCGCGATATGGATAAAGGCGAACTGGTGAAACAGGAATTGATAAGCGCGACAAAAAACAACAATATCTACACCGTATTTTGCGACCTCGCTGATATGGAAAGCGTACACAACGCCGCCCAAATACTTAAAACCAGCCTTTTTAGCATCAATGTACTCATTAACAATGCCGGCGGGGTATTTAACAACCATCAACTTACTAACAACGGCTTTGAGATGACCTTCGCTGTAAACCATCTGGGGCATTTTTTGCTGACCAATTTACTGCTCCCGCTGCTGGAGCGCGGCCAGGCCCGCGTTATTAATGTAAGCAGCGATGCGCACCGCATGGCCAAACCGCAATTTAAAGACCTGCAATGGGCGCATACCCCTTACTCCCCGCTTAAAGCTTACGCCGTAGCCAAACTCTTTAATATCTACTTCACTCGTTCGCTGGAAGTAAAGTTTGGACCAAAAGGAATCACTTCATTTGCGCTGCACCCGGGATTAGTCAACTCTAATTTTGGGGAAGGCCTTAGCGGCACAGGCAAAACTTTATTATGGCTGGCGCGCCCTTTTATGATAACGCCCGAACAAGGTGCTTTAACCAGCATTTACCTGGCAACCGCCAGCCGTATAGATTCAAAGAGCGGTAAATACTTTAAAAACATGAAGGTTACCGCCCCATCGGCAAGAGCAATTAACGAAGAGGGGCGCAATAACTTATGGAATAAGAGCATGGAGTTGGTAGCGCCATTCCTTTAAACCCATGTTAATGATGTTTAAACATTGTTAAAATGACATTTCTGTAACATTTCTGTTTGCATGCTAACATTTATTGTTTTTTTAAGTTAGATTAGTGCTATTAAACCAGACCCCAAACAGATGACAATTAACAGAAAACTATTTGCAACCGTAGCCTTGCTATCCGTAGTAGCTTTTATGGCTATGTCGCCCGCTCCGAAACCAGAAGAGGAGCATAAATTCCAAAACCTTAAAGTACTCCCCAAGAACATTACCGAAAAAAAATTGCACGAGGTAATGGACGAGTGGAACGCATCGTTAGGTGTACGCTGTAACTTTTGCCATGTTCGTAACGAGGCGATCAGCAAAATGGATTTTCCGAATGACAGCAAGCCAGAAAAGAATATGGCACGCCACATGTATAAAATGATGAACGGCATCAACAAAAAATACTTTGAGGCAAAAAAAGATAGTTTGGGTATGATGATGAAAACAGGCATAAATTGCTATAGTTGCCATCGCGGTGTTTCTCACCCGGAAGTAGTTGCCCCACCTGCTCCGCAACGCCGTGGCCCGGGTGGCCCGCCTCCAGGTCCTGGTGGTCCTCCTCCGGGTGGCCAGGGTACTACGCCTCCTGCCCCTCCTCAGAAATAAGATAATTTAGATAATGTAATGCATAAAGCTGCCCAAAAAACGGACAGCTTTTTTTTTGGTTTCTATTTAAATGGCCCACAAGTCGTTAACATTTTTTAGTTTTATAATTCTAACTATTTTAAATGAAAAAGCCGATTTCATCCTCCCGAAATTCACGCAGAAAATTCATCCAAAGCACATTAACATTGGCAGGCGGAATCGCCTTTACCTCTTTCACGCCAATCAAAAACTACCCCTTCAGTGGGCCGGGGGGCATGACAGTTCAACAAGTTATAGACCTGATATTAAAAGAAGGTAACCTTAGCCCTATCCCCGGCACGGTGGATACCCTAAAAAGCGGCAGTGGCGATATGGTGGTTACCGGTATTGTTACCACCATGTTTGCAACCATCATCGTAATTGAAGAAGCGGCAAAGCTGGGTGCCAACTTCATTATTGCGCACGAGCCTACCTTTTATAACCATACCGATAACCCGGAGTGGGTTAAAAACAATTCGGTAGTAAAACAGAAGCAGGCCCTGCTGGCAAAATACAAGATCACCGTTTGGCGCTTTCACGATTATATCCACTCCATAAAACCCGACCTGGTAGCTTATGGTACCACCAAAAAGCTGGGCTGGTTACAGTACTTTAAAACCGGCAAATATGATGTTACCGTGCCGGCCATGAGTTTGCAGGCATTAATAACGCATTTAAAAACCTCGCTGGGAATCAAACACTTGCGTTACATTGGCGACCTTAACCAGCGAGTTGCACATATAGCCCTGTTACCTGGCGCTCCCGGCGGCCAGCGGCAGGTTACTTTTGCCGAAACCGAAAAACCGGATGTGATAGTAGCCGGCGAACTCTCCGAATGGGAAACCGCCGAATACATGCGCGACCAAAAACTCCTGGGCGGCAAAATGGCTTTGGTACTCATTGGTCATAATTTTAGCGAAGACCCCGGCATGTGGTACCTCGTAGAATGGCTGCAGCCAAAACTACCGGGTATGAAGATAACCCATATAGCATCGGGGGAGGCTTTTGAATGGATGTAATAAAAAAAAACATTTCGAAGGAAGCGCAGCGACGAGAACTACCTCTTGACCGAAGGGAAAAAATCTTGAACGCTGTGCTTTAACGCTAATGCAAGGTCGCATAAGTAAAGTCCGGATGCGTGGCGTACAACATTTCTCTTTCGCGCCTTCGCACAGCCTTTCCCCTGCTCTATCGAAATGACGGCGGGTTTTTATAGCGGAGTTTAGCAGTGTCTATAAATTTTGCGCTATTACAAAGCCGCTTGCCCAGGCCCATTGGAAATTGTAGCCGCCCAGCCAGCCCGTAACGTCCACGCACTCGCCACCGAAGAATAGGCCGGGTATTTTTTTACTTTCGAGGGTTTTAGAGGATAGCTCGTTGGTATCTACGCCACCGGTCATTACTTCGGCCTTATCGTAGCCTTTGGTACCCGCTGGTTTTACTTTAAACTCGTGGATCAGTATGCTGATGTCTTCCAGTTCGGTTTTGGTGAGGGAGGCCAGGTTTTTTTCTGCCGGTACATAATCGCTCAGCGCATCTGCAAACTTGCGGGTAAACAAGCCGCTGAGGTAGGCCAGCAGCATTTTCTTGCCGTTTTGCTCCCGTTCGGCCAGTATCATTTCTACGATATCTTTTCCGGGCAGCAGGTCGATGTAAATAGATTCACCCGGTTTCCAGTATGAGGAAATTTGAAGGATGGCCGGGCCACTTAATCCCCAATGGGTGAACAGGATGTTTTCTTCAAAGCTTACCCTATCGTTCCATACCCTGCAAAACACACTGTTACCGCTGAGTTTTTCGTACCATGGCTGATCCTTACCCGTAATGGTCAGCGGAACCAGCGCGGGCGTGGTTTCGGTAACCAGCATCCCGAATTTTCGTGCCGTGCGCATCCCAAAATCCGTAGCACCCATCTTGGGTATCGGCAATCCACCAGAAGCTATCACCACTTTAGGCGTGGATAATGTTTGTTGCTTGCCATGGCGCTCTAAACTAACGGTAAAGCCATCAGCGGTTTGCTCCACAGCCGTAACCTCAGCATCGCACCATATCTCCTGCGCCAGATCATCACATAACAAGGTAAAAACATTCACCACATCTTTAGCCTTATCGCTCACCGGGAACAGTTGCCCGAGGGTTTTCTCCTTGCCTTCTATCCCGTAGGTCTCAAAAAAAGTAACGGTATCATCCACCGTCCATTGCGCTAATGACGAGCGGCTGAAATGTTCGTTCTGCGAGATGAATTGCTTGTGCGTGGCATACAGGTTGGTGTAGTTGCATCTGCCGCCGCCGCTGATAAGTATTTTTGCGCCAACCTTATCGTTCTTCTCCAGTACCAATGTGCGTTTGCCTAAAAAGCCGGCTTGTACCGCGCACATGAGTCCGCAGGCACCGCCGCCGATAATTATAGCATCAAATTGGGTTTGTTTTGTTAAATTTGCTGTCATGGATGATGTTTCGCAAATATCAGAATTTGGAAAGATACTTATCTTTTTAATTACAGGCATTGTAATGATACTAATGCTGTTTGGCGTAAACCGCCTGATTGCGCCACGAAACCCTAATACAGAGAAACTTAGCACTTACGAATGCGGCGAAGAGCCTACCGGCAATGCCTGGCTGCCCTTCAATTCCCGTTTTTATGTGATCGCTCTGGTGTTCCTGTTGTTTGATGTGGAGATGGTTTTTGTATTCCCCTGGGCCACGGTTTTCGGAAACAAAAGCATTATCGCATTAGACCCGCGCTGGGGCTGGGTATCGCTTACCGAAATGTTCGTCTTTTTAGGCATCCTTATTTTAGGCCTTGCCTATGTTTGGGTAAAAGGCGATCTCGACTGGATAAAACCCAACCCAACCGTCCCCGATTCGGGCACCAACATCCCGCAATCGCTGTATGATAAGATCAACCTGGAGCAAAGCGCATTCAAGGTAAAAGAGTTTAGCGCAGAAGCTGCGGCAACCCTACAATCAACTGCCACCGCCACTCCTACTTCTGCTACTCCTCCAAAGTTTAAACCAAGTTTTAAAAAGCCAGCAAATGACGCCTGACCTCACTAACGAAAGCGGCGGCGTAGTGGTCACCAAAATGAACGATCTGCTTAACTGGGCGCGCCTGTCCTCCTTATGGCCGCTGAGTTTTGGTATTGCCTGCTGCGCCATAGAAATGATGGGTGCCATGGCCGCTACTTATGATCTCGACCGTTTTGGTGTGTTCCCCCGTCCATCTTCCCGCCAGGCAGATGTTATCATTATTGCCGGCACCGTTACCTTTAAAATGGCCGAACGCATCAAACGCCTTTACGAGCAAATGCCCGATCCAAAATATGTGATCAGCATGGGATCTTGCTCTAACTGCGGCGGCCCTTACTGGCAGCACGGTTACCATGTGGTAAAGGGCGTTGACCGGGTGATCCCTGTTGATGTTTACGTACAAGGCTGCCCACCCCGCCCCGAAGCACTTATCGGCGCTATTCTGGAACTGCAAAAGAAAATTGAGCAGGAGAGTTTAGTAGGGTAAAAAGTCATCTGATAATTTATGGAGGTGCCTTTGGCCCGGGTTTTCTGCTCATACGTGCACAGGGCATTAAGCGCAGGCCGGTATAGCGCCAATCCCTACCGCAGGTTTTTCTGGTTACGTTCTGTTGTGCCTTGTTAGGCGCGGGTAATAAGTTATGCCAGACCTGTGGATGTTACTTTCTTTTTTTCCGCTAAAAAGTAAGTAACCAACGAAAAAACTCTCGGCTGCGTCCTGTTCTATGAAAGGGTTGTGCTTTAGCAATATCTGGGGTTGCCGAACAGGCCAAGGCCGATTTAGGAGGGGCTTCGTTAGGTCCGTTTATTTTGTTGATTTAGATTGATTTTTGGTGGAAGAATTAGAACTTGAGTTTGAAGAACCTATCGAAGACCTAAAAAAACCGGCATCAGGAACGTTTGGGTGGCACAGGCCCTGAATACTCACTAACTTTCATAAAACGTAACGTGGCCGGCACTTTTCTTTGGTTCGTTTCCTTTGGTGCCAAAAGAAATGAACATCCACAGGCTCAACATAACTTACTACATACTCCTAACGAAGCACCGTAGTCCACAGGCCCGACTTCACTTACCACACACTGCGAACACCTGCCGAAAACTATTCAGTTTTCCCACCCCAAATTTCCTTGTTTCAAATAATCCGTTACATTTGTTACCTATGCAAAAAATACTGGTAGCAAACCGTGGCGAAATTGCCTTGCGGGTAATGCGTTCCGCGCGCGAGATGGGTATAAAAACTGTTGCCGTTTATTCGGCTGCCGACCGCGACGCCCTGCACGTACGCTATGCCGACGAGGCGGTGTTCATTGGCGAGGCACCATCCAACCAAAGTTACCTGGTAGGCGATAAAATAATTGACGCTTGTAAGCAAACCGGTGCCGAAGGCATCCACCCGGGATACGGATTTTTAAGCGAGAACGCCAACTTTGCCCGCCAGGTGCGCGAGGCGGGACTGATATTAATCGGCCCCTCGCCCGAGGCTATGGAAGTAATGGGCAACAAGCTCTCGGCCAAAGCCGCTGCATTAAAATACAACATCCCTATGGTGCCCGGTACCGAAGAGGCTATAACCGATATTGCCGAAGCCAAACTTCGTGCGGTGGAAGTGGGTTTCCCCATACTGATAAAAGCAGCCGCTGGCGGCGGTGGCAAGGGTATGCGCATAGTAGAAAGCCCCGAAGATTTTGTAGAACAAATGGACCTCGCCGTATCCGAAGCTACCTCAGCATTTGGTGATGGCTCGGTATTTATAGAACGCTACGTTTCTTCGCCAAGGCATATCGAGATCCAGGTTTTGGGTGATACGCATGGCAATATCGTGCACCTTTTCGAGCGGGATTGCTCGGTACAACGCCGCCACCAAAAGGTGGTGGAAGAAGCGCCATCATCCGTTCTAACGCCCGAAATTCGCGAAGCAATGGGTAAATGCGCGGTAGATGTGGCGCGGTCGGTAAATTATACCGGCGCTGGTACGGTGGAGTTTATTATGGATGAGCAGCTCAATTTCTACTTTTTGGAGATGAACACCCGCCTGCAGGTGGAGCATCCGGTAACGGAACTTATCACCGGTATCGACCTCGTAAAAGAACAGATCCGCATTGCCCGTGGCGAAGCCATCAGCTTTAAACAGGAAGACCTGAAAATAAACGGCCACGCCATGGAACTGCGCGTGTATGCCGAAGACCCGGCCAACAACTTCCTGCCGGACATCGGCACGCTGCAAACCTATGTTACCCCAAAAGGCCCCGGCGTACGCGTGGACGACGGCTTTGAACAAGGCATGGAGATCCCCATTTATTACGATCCGATGATAGCCAAGCTCATCACCTTTGGCAAGGACCGCACGGAGGCCATAGAACGCATGATCCGTGCTATAGACGAATATACCATCACCGGCATCACTACTACCCTGCCTTTTGGCAAGTTTGTAATGCAGCATGAGGCCTTTACCTCCGGGCAGTTTGATACCCATTTTGTAAAGAATTACTTCACACCCGAGTCCCTGGATACCGGCACCGAAGAAGAAGCCATGATAGCCGCACTGGTAATGGAACGATTACTGGGCACAACAAAAATTTCATTGGCGGAAAGCCCTGCTACAGGTGTTTCTAATTGGGTAAAAAACAGGTCGTAGAGATACGACTTCGCGCCTCCTTTTAGGCGGGGATCAACCTTGTACAAGCATTAAGTGTTCACGCTCACACTGTGAACACCGTGAACGCCGTGAACATTAATAAAAGACTCATAATCAGAAGTTTAAAAATCACAGGTTGGTGTCAATATTGTGTCACCACTAATATTATTGCTGTTAACTATTTTCGCGGGTAAAAAACACGAAAGCCTAAAAGAATATATGAGCTCACCATGTGTTCTTTATATGTTGGCAAACCGGCTTTGATACAGCCGCTACATCAAAAATCACTCGCCTTGCATATATAAATCGGTTAATCCCTTAAATCGTGTTAAATCCTGTTAAAATTTGTTAAATAATTTGGATAATTACGAAATAGTCGTAGATTTACGAAACAATCGTAGAAAGATGGAGAAATTATCACAGCAAGAGGAAGATGCCATGCAAGTAGCCTGGCAGGCGGGCACCGGTTTTATCAGGGATTTTTTGGAATTACTTGCCGAACCTAAGCCACCTTATACCACCCTTGCATCAACCATAAAAAACTTGGAGAATAAGGGTTTCTTAAAAAGTGAGAAGCTTGGTAATTCTTACCGGTACACCCCCGCTATACAGGAAGAGGAGTACAAAAAACGCTTTATGAGCGGCTTTGTAAGCGATTACTTTAAAAACTCCTATAAAGACCTGGTTACCTTTTTCGCTAACGAGAAAAAGATTAGCGCCAGTGAGTTGAAAGAGATCATTAAATTGATAGAAAAACCTTAATAACCACTACAATGCCAACCTTATTTGTTTTTTTATTTAAAGTGAACATGGCCCTGCTGCTGTTTTGCGCAGGCTATTACCTGGTGCTACGCCACCTTACTTTTTATTCGCTAAACAGGGTTTATTTAATAACGGCCATCATATTTGCCAGCATCTACCCCAAAATAGACCTGACGGCTTTTGCACAACGGCACGAGAATATCGCCCTGCCGGTGCAGTCGGTGATATTAAACTGGCAGGCCCCGGCGGCAAAACTGGTAAAGCCCCTCACCCAGCCCGATTACTGGCAATGGGCCACAATAGTTTTCTGGGCGGGCGCGGCGCTCCTCGCTATACGCTTGCTGGTGCAGTTATTCTCGCTATTAAAACTTCACCGCAGGTCTACATCGGCCAATGTATTAAACCACGAGGTAAGGCTTATCAGCGGCGAGGCGGCACCCTTCTCTTTCTGGCGCAGCATCTACGTAAACCCGGCCAACCATACCGCCGCCGACCTGAAAGCAATCCTATTACACGAACAGGTACACGTAAACGGCTGGCATACTATTGATATTTTGTTAGCCGAACTCAGCAGCATCTTCTACTGGTTTAACCCCGGTGTATGGCTGATGAAGAAGGCGGTGCGCGAGAATATCGAGTTTATTACCGACCGCAAAATACTGAACGACGGCATCGATACCAAAGCCTACCAGTATAGCCTTGTAAACGTGAGCTTTAACGCCACAACGCCCGGCATTGTAAACCACTTTAATATTTCAACCATTAAAAAACGCATAATTATGATGAACGCGAAAAGATCTTCGAGGTTAAACCTCACCCGTTACGTTTTTGTGGTGCCTGCTGTGGCGCTGCTGCTGGTGTTCAGCTTTTCTAAAGCTGCGGTTGTAAAAAAGAACGGCGTAAAAGCATATAAAGCGATCAGCAATACCATCACCGAAAATTTAAAGGACGTACTGCCTGCATCGCTCAGCCTTAAAAACGATGAAACTGAAAAAACAAATGCAACTGCCGATGATAACATTAACGTTATTTATTACATCAACGGTGTTAAAGCCGCCAATGGTTTTACGGATTTTTCTGATGATACCGAAAGTATTTTCTATTTGAATTCTAAGGACGCTAAAAAGTATTTTAATGCCGGCGACGGCAAGCATAAGGTTGGTTTTGCTACTACCCGCAATTCTACAGAAGGCAAAGTTATAAAAGGTAAGATAGAACGTTTGTTGGCTGAAAAGAAAATAACAGCCGGCCAGCTTAACCACATTGTTATAAGTAAAGTGGACGAAAAAGTTGGGACGAAAAATACCACACTTATGTTAAAACAAGACACCGCTAATAAAACGACGCTGGTGCTAAAAACCAACGATATCCGCCTGCTGGATTCCCTGAACTATGTACTGAACGGTAAAAAGATCACCATAGAAGAGTTTAACAAGATCGACCCTAACAAGATCATCGCGGTAAACATTGTCACTGCGGATATAGCCAAAACCATGCTGAACGATTATGACAGCATGAACTTTAAACCAAAAAGCAAGATCCTCTTCATTACCACCAGCGATTCTGAAAAGGGCAAACAACTGGCCGAAGCGCTCGGCGTTAGGCAAAGGATAACTGCAATACGCATAAATGGTAAAGATCTTAGGCCAATGCAGGCAGATTCTATAGTGATTAATAATGTACGATTAACAAAAAACCTGAAACTCAGGAAAAGCGGTGATTTGTTGTCTCGCGATATGGATTCGGTAGTAATAGTGGGAAACGGAACAAAAAACCTATACCGGATGAACAGTGACCTGGCAACGGTAAGTGGCTTTAATACGCTCACCTACTCTACCACCTCGCCAGCCGATGTGAACAAGCGATTGAATACCGTGAGCCTATATGACCGCTCCGGCAAAAGCAGCGACATTGCCGAAGTACACGCCCTGCAGGGTAACGTATTTTACAGTGACAAAAACATCAGCCGCATATCTGATAAACTTATCGTGATAGACGGCAAGGAAGCTACCGAAAAAGACCTTAAAAAACTCTCAGCTTTCGACATAGACCGGATGAGTACTTCATCAGATGCCGATACCGTAAAAAAATACGGAGCCAAGGCAAAGTACGGCGTGGTTTACATCTACACCAAAAAAGCGAAATAATAAAGTACCAGTTATAGTTAATTTAAATTGGTAAGGCCGGGTAGCTAATACTGCCCGGCCTGCTGTTTTTTATTGTAGGCTATGGTGTATTCAAAATCGGGCAAAGGCGGCTACCGGGTACTATATTTTTACCACATACCGAATTTGGCAAGCATTTTGTTTAATAGTTAATAACAACAAAATCTCTAACACATTATGTCTATTTCAGCCTACCAACAAACGTCAGATGTACAACTTAAAGTTGTGAATGTAAACAAAACGCCAAACGCTACGGCGAACACGGGGGTAGCGTCGTCAAAAATATTCAGTATTTCGTTTAATTATTTAAAGACAGCCTACCATACCAAGGTAATGAAGGTACTTTACGCGGGCAGAGACGCCATGTATAAAGTAGTAATGCCCAGCAGCCTTAACGAGGGTAGCAATATGCACTGGCTACAACGCCAGGATGAAGCCTGGGTGGTGATAATGGGTGAACCTATTGACGCCAAATTATTAAAGGCGGTGACAGCCTCCATAGATATCCAAGAATAGTACGTTATTGAATTTCAAAGGAATCTCCAATATCAACAATTAAAAAGGCCCCGAAATTTCGGGGCCTTTTTGTATTCTATTTGACAAATATTTATAATTAAACAGCTGGCTCGTCAACAGTTGTATCAACCGCGTCAAATGGAGAGCGTTCTTTCTTTAAGATCGCAGCGGTAATTAACGAGATAATACAGCCCGATATTAATGAGCCTACAGCTGCCACCACGGCGCCAAAGATGGCACCATAGTCTTTGGTCATTTGCATGGCCTTATCTATCTGCTCCTGCGACATGTTCTTTTCTGCCAGTACAGCTTGCTGCTGTTCTGCCGCTTTATCCAACGCACCCGGGTTTAGATAAGCCAGGTAAACATAAAAGAAGATGGCTAATAAAAAGCCCGAAAAAAGTGAGTATTTAAACCCGGTATTAAACCCCTGACCGAATGTTATATAACCGCCCAATTGATCTTTAAATTCCTTTTGCGCTAAAAAACAAAATGCAATGAATGGCAGATAGCTCAAGTACTTAACCGGTGAGTTAGGATCCAGGTTGAGGATTTCCGTTCCGTACGTTAGTACAATTGAAGTAATGGTATAAATAACCGCCCATTTGGTGGCAATTTTAACATTGTTTGGTTTAATACTTTCCATTTTTAATAAGATAAGGGTTAATTATAAGTTTAAATTTTATTTAAAGCTAATTAATATTTCCAACACTGCCATATCAAAAGATTTACTTACCGCATCATCGGCGTAAGCGCTCTTTTCAGCCTCGGTTGGCTCAGGGTTTTGGAAAAAGCAGATCATCGGGTAAAACAGTTCTTTCAGTTCCGAATCATCTTCTAAAGTACCGGCAACTTTGGCTATCTCGGCAGCCGGGCTTTCAACCAATATCTGGTTAGCAATAACCGGCTCGTAAATGCGGTACTCATCCTGAAACTCGTCCTCATCTACCAGTAAAAATTCTTTCAGGTAATCTTCCAGTTCAGGATCTATGTCCTCGTCCTCGCACTCATTTAGGTAAAGCAACAGGTTAAGTAGCTCGGTGCCCCTATCCAGGGTTTGCTCTTCAATTTTTTCCCACTCGGGGGTTTCCAGGTAATCGTCTTCCAGCTTTTTAACGTCCTCGCTAAAAAAGTTCACTAAAAGCAGGTCGAAGAATACTTCGTGCAGTTCTTCGAGCTTTGGGTTATCGTTAAAAACTTCGTCAAGCGCGTCAACCTTTTTCAGGAAAGTATCATCTGACGAAAAAACAGATTCGAATTTGGCGTTAAGAGCGATAGCGTTAAAGCTATCGTATTTAGAGAAAGCCGACAGCGCGCCGGTGATAGCCGCGCTTATTTTTGGGTCAGTCATGGTTAATTAGAGTTAGATGTTTGATTATTATTACAGGTTAACAAAACTTTTCCTTTTAGGTTGTGCCCCAGGAATGGCGAGTTATAGCTTTTAGAAAGGTTGGCGCTACGGCTGTATTCCCACTCTGCTTCGGTATCCAGCAAAACCAGGTTTGCTTTCTCGCCTTCGGCCAGGGTTGGTATAGGTACATTTAATATTTTGCGCGGGTTGATGGCCAGTTTCTCCACAATAAGTTCCACAGCCAAGCCCGCTTTTATCGCCAGTGAGAACGCCGTTTGCAGGCCGATGATGCCATACTCGGCCACCTCGAACTCTACATCCTTAAATTCAATCTCATGCGGGGTATGTTGGGTTACCAGCGCGTCTATGGTGCCGTCTTTAAGGCCGGCTATCAGCGCTTCTACATCTGCCTGGGTACGTAATGGTGGTTTTACTTTATAAAGGCTATCGAAGCCCATCAGCGCCTCGTCAGTCAATACAATATTATAAATAGCGGTATCGCAGGTTACTTTCAGTCCGCGTTTTTTTGCTTCGCGGATCAATTCTACGGAGCGGGCCGTAGAAATAGTAGTAAAGTGAATATCCGTGCCCGAATCCTCAGCCAGGTAAATATCCCGGGCTATCATCAACTCTTCGGCAAGAGAAGGAATGCCTTTCATGCCCAGCATAGTGCTAACCACGCCTTCGTTCATTTTTGCCTTACCGGCTATGAAGGCGTCTTCGGCATAAGAAATTACCTTGGCACCGAAACCCTGCACATATAGTAAAGCACGTTCCATCAGGCCGGCATCCTGAACAGGGCGGTTGCCATCGGTAAAGGCCTTAGCGCCGCTTTTAAACATATCATACATTTCTGCCAGGTCTTTGCCTTCGCGTTTATGAGAAATGGTTCCCAGCGGGTATATATCTACCAGTTTTCCTTTGGCTCGGTTAAGCAAGTATTCAACTTCGGCTTTGGAATGCACCGGCGGATGCGTGTTAGGCATCAGCGCTATACCGGTAAAACCACCTGCTGCCGCGGCGGCGGTACCGGTTTGCAGGTCTTCCTTGGTCTCTAAACCCAGTTCGCCAATGTTGCAGTTAAGGTCAAAAAAGCCGGGCGCAAGGTATTTGCCGGTGGCGTCTATCATCTCCGCTTTATCATCGCTAAGCGATGCGGCTATTTTAGTGACGATGCCTTTTTGAATTAAAATATCGGCAACCTGGTTATGAAAAAGAGACTCGGGATATACAACAGTGGCAGATTTGATAAGCAAATTCATTATCGCTGTTTAAGGGTGGGTTTAATGACTATCCGGCTTGCGTAGCTATACTTTTATCGGTTTTGTAGAACCTGATGAGCATCGTTTCGGCGGCCAAAAATATCAAAGCCAAAATTATACAAAGTTTCCATAATTGAAGACCAGAATTTTCGGCACTGTTGATATTGTTCACATTAAATTTATCGCCCGCTATAAAATTACTTTTTTGCGGGAAGAGTTTAGCCAGATCGTTACGGTTGAGGTATGACAGGTCCGACTCGCTCCTATTATCGTTAAAGGCAAGCACGGCGGCAGTACTGTCCTGTTTTTTCAGCTCGTAAATACCAGTTTGGTTAAGCTGGCCGGGCAGGTAAAGCACGGTGCCCCCCTCCTGTTGTTTTAAATCGGGGATGATGGATTCGGTGCCTTTTACCAGCTTCACCACCTGTTTCTCGGTAGATTGCAGCGGTTCGGTCTCAATGGCCTGGTTGCTGCCAAGGGTATAGAATAAAGATTGAACGTGTCCGCTCAGCAAGGCTACTCTAAACATCACCGGCACAAACAGGGCGTGTACGGGCAGGTTACTAAAGTCTTCGTTCAGCGCAACTGCGGCTACGTAGAGTTTTCCCTTACCCAAACGATAACCCTCCCAAAGCGATTGCCCGGTTTGCAGTTTCATCAGGTTTTCGGCTTGTTTGGAAGCACCGCTTAAGGCGTAGTATTTCTTCACCAGCGGCAGGTCGGGATTTTGCGGGAACGATTCGAAGATATTTTTAAACACCTCGCTTTGCAGGTTGAGGCTCGAAACTTTATTAGCCTCCGTGATGGTTTTACCCGGATAAGCAGCCCCCATCGGTTTCAAAAGGGCCTGATAGCTCAACAGTTCCGCTTCCGCGGACGGGAATACCATCAGCGTGCCGCCTTTGCTCACATAGATTTTTAATTGCTGCGCGAGGCCCGCCGAAACGTTGTCAATATCACTTAAAACAACAAGAGGATAGGTGTTCAAGGCCGCGTAATCTACATTACCATCCTGCGTACGTTTGATGCTGAAGAAAGGGTCGGCGGTAAAAACGGCGTTGAGGTATTTATTGGGCGTACCGCCGTCTACCAGCAATACCGGCAGTTTACTATTTACATTGAAGGTGAAGTAAAAGCTGTTATCAAAGGTCACCGGGTTATCCTGCAGCTGGATCTCGCCGCGCTGCCAGCCGGCCTGCAAGCCCGAAAAAGTAAGCGTATCAACCTGTATAGCGCGCCCTCCTACGGTAAAACTTCCTAATGATTTTTGAGCGCCGTTGATCAGCAACTTCAGAGGTATTTTCTCTGCGGCTTTGCCGGCATAGTTCCGCAATCTTACCATCAATTTTTCGCTTTCGCCGGGGCGATGCGTGGCATTCAACAACCATACCGAATCTACGGCCACATTGGGTAGTTCGCTGGCGCTAAGCTGAATAAGGTTCATTGCTACGTCTGTTTTAGCGGTATCAGCCTTACCTCCAATATTCTTTTGAAAATCGGAAATGATATAAAATCGCTTCAACGCGCCTGCGGTCATCCCCAACAAGCTTTGCTGGCGGGCGGTTATCTGGGCAATGCTCCGGCTCTGCGGACTTATCTTCACCGCGTCCACCGCGTCGTTAAACTCTTCGCGGTTGAGCAGGCGCTGGTGTTTGCCTTCAAAATCTTGCGTGAGGAGTTGGAACCGATCATTTATGGCGTATGCCGATGCTATTTGCTTGGCCTTTTGTTTGGCCTCGTCTAGCAGGCTACCCTCGCGGTTGAGGGTTTGCATGGAGTAAGAGTTATCTACAAAAATGCTCACCAACTGCTGTTTGCCGGCATCGGCGCTATCCTTACCGGGGATAAAGGGCCTAGCGAAAGCAAAAACTAAAAAAGCCAGTGCCAGCATCCGCGCGGCTAAAATCAAACGTTCCTTAATATTCCGGCGTGATGCCTGCTGCTCCTGCACTTCTTTCAGAAACTGCACATTACTAAAGTAAACCTTTTTATACCGCCTGAAATTGAACAGGTGAACCAATACCGGGATAGTTAGGGTAAACAGTGCAAACAGGAAAGCCGGGTACAAAAAGTGCATTGATGCGGATTGGATGTGTTACAAATTTGCGAAAAATAAACCGGGATTAAACAGCTTTAACGGGGATGTCTTTTGAACACTGCAAGCAGGCATCAATTGCGATATAAATTCTGTAATTCACCTACTCCATCTTTATCTGAAAGAAAATTTTGTGTTTGACAGATTGTAGAATTAACCTCCTGAAAAATAAGCAGAGCGGCTAAATTGGCCGCTCTGCTTATATAATTTATTTTTTACGGTTGCCCTGCCCCACCCGATGAACCATAAATAGCCCCGGTAGCAAAGCTGGCATCGCTTGCTGCCAGTTGCACGTATATCGAGGCTAACTCTGCAGGTTGCCCTGGCCGGCCAAACACGGTTTGGCTGCCAAACTTCTTCAATTTTTCCTGGCTTGCGCCACCGCTTACCTGCAAGGGCGTCCATACGGGGCCCGGTGCTACGCCATTTACACGGATACCTTTGGGCCCAAGCTGTTTGGCGAGTGATTTTACATAGTTCATGGTAGCTGCTTTTGTTTGCGCGTAATCGTAAAGGTCTGGTGTTGGGTCATACGCTTGCTCAGACGTAGTGCCAATTATTACCGAACCAGGCAGCAAGTGCGGCAACGCGGCTTTAATAGTCCAGAACGGCGCGTAAATATTCGTCTTCATCGTCCAATCAAATTGCTCCGAACTGATATCCAATATCGAATCGTGTGCTTGTTGGCGGCCGGCATTGTTTACTAAAATATCCAGTCCGCCTAATTGGCGTACAGCCTCATCCACCATTTTTTTACAAAACGCTTCATCGCGCAGGTCGCCGGGTATGGCTATAGCTTTTCGGCCTTCTGCCTTTATAAGGGCAATAACCTCTTTTGCATCCGGCTCTTCGGCAGGTAAATAATTTATGGCTACATCTGCTCCTTCGCGGGCATAAGCAATTGCCGCAGCACGCCCCATGCCCGAGTCGCCGCCCGTAATTAGCGCCTTGCGGCCTTTAAGCCTGCCAGTACCTTTATAGCTTGTTTCGCCATGATCTGGTCGTGGTATCATTTTACTTGCCAGCCCAGGCCATGGCTGCGATTGCCCTTCAAAAGGTGGTTTTGGATATTTGCCTGCCGGGTCTTCCAGTGGCTGGGTAGCGTTGTTATTTGATGCAGGCGAACCTTCAGCGCCTAAAACCGGCGACACGGCGGCAGTTATCAAGCCTGCGCCTAAGCCAGTCACAACCTGGCGGCGGCTAAATTTATCTTCGTTGCTCATGGTTAGTTTTAGTTTGTAATGATAACTACCCGCTGCGCTTTTGGTTTTTTAACTTATCGTTATAAGAAATTTATTTGGCATTTATTAATGATTGCAAAATTTTGGCACGGCTTTGGCTTTATACGAAACATGAAAGTTGTATTCAAAAAAACAAAAGCCGTAAAAAAGGATTCCTGCACAATAGTTAGCCTGTTTGCAAAGAGGATAATGGAACTTAAAGAGATCCATTTTTCTACTTTAAATTTGCCCGGGTTTATTGCATAAGATCTTCGGCAGTATAGTTATACCTACGCGCGTTTGCGAAGCGCAAACATCGTGTACGTGCGCTCGACTAATTTCTTCCGAAAATAGTTTGGGACTGCAATAATTATTTGATTGTGAACAATCGTCCTACCCTCGCCTTCTTCTCCGTTTCTTTTTAGCTTCCGCTTTTTTCCTTTTCGTGGATTTTTTTGATACCGTTCTCTTTTCTGGTTGGGCTTGTTTCACCGTTTGGGCGGCTGACTTATTGTCCTTTACTTGTACAGAATCTTTACTTAATTGCTGCACCGTGAAATTATTGTTGCGCAAGCCGTATTGTATTTGCCTTTTGGCACCGGTTGGTTTAGCAAGGCTATCGTTCCTGTCGTATATAGGGAACTCGCGGATCAGCAGGCCATCTTTAATATAAAAGTTATCGTCACCCCTGTAGCCTTTGCGCTGCGAGGTGGTCAGTTTTGGAAAATCGAGCTTGTTGGCATTACTGTTATTAAACTCATACGCGTATATTTTGGCGTATTTTACCGTATCCATAGCCCTTGCCTGGATCAGGATCTCGGGGTTGCCGTCGGTATCCATATCGGCGTTGTAGGCATCGGCAATAGTGCCATCGAGGTCGCCCGTGGTAGTGGTATACTTGGCGGCAGACGAATCGGAGTGCAATATCATAAAAGCGCCAACTGCGCTCGCTCCCCGGCCCCAGCTCAGCACATCGTACGTTTGCCCCGGCGATACCTCTATCGCTTTATGAAACCGGAAAGGCTCCATTACAGTTGGCTTTGCTGGCGCTACTTTAGCCAGAACGGCTTTTTGCGGGTCGCTGCTACATGCTGCTAATAATATGCAAACCGTCGCTGTTAATAAACAATATCTTGCATTCATCTTCATATCGGCTTAATAGTAAAGCATTTCCGGCGACACCTCTCCTTTTGGCTTACCGGGGATAGTCATGTAAACGCGCAGCATGCTGTTACTGGTATAAGCGTCCACATACTTAATGGTGATCTTGTGGAAACCCTTCAACAAAGGCACAACGGCGTTAGTTTCGTTATTGCCTTTGCGGCCATCGTTATCCACCAAAGGTAGGTCGTCTATATACAGCACAGAGCCGTTGTAAGATTGGGTAGAGAAGCCGTAATTGCCATCCACATCCGCCTTGATGTACCCCGTATAAACCACGCCATACTTACCAAATGCTTTTTTGAAAGCAGAATTTGCCGTTTGGAAGCTTTTGGCAATACCCGTGTCTATTACGGCGGCAGGGTTTATCTGCGTAGTATTTACATAAGTACCCTGCGATACCTGGTATTTAAGCCCCATGTTGGTACCTGTAAAATCAACCGCAGGCATTGGTGCCTTATTGTAAACCATGGTGCGGGTTATTGGGCTGCGTTTACCAGATGGGGTAACCACAATAGTTTGCAGTTCGCGGTACTGATCTATCGGCACCTCGTAGGTAATGGGTTTGGTGTACACCATTTCCGTTTCGCGTGGGGTGTATCCATCAATGGTATAATATATCTTTGCACCCTCCACCGGCGATTTTAAGTTCACCTTTAACTGCGTACCAATTATGGTAGTATCGGCACTGCCAATGGCAACCGGCACATGGTACTCGTAACCGGCCTTATCCAGCCAGGCTAAATGGCCCGGTAAACGAATTTCGGCAAAGTCCTTATAGTTTTTGTTGGCGACAGGTGCCCATGCAATTTCTGACAGGGCCAGCATTCTTGGTAACAGCATAAACTCTACCTTTTTATCGGTTGTAATGTATTCCGTCCACAGGTTGGCTTGTACGCCTTTAATATGGGCCTGCTGCCCGGGGGTTAAAACCGCGGGCGTTGGGTTGTAGCTATAAATTTTCGATACCGGCTCGTTACCACCAATGCTCAAAGGCTCCTGGTTCAGCTTACCCTGGCCATGGTCAATATAAAGGCCCTGGCTACCCGGCGTCATAATTACATCGTGGTTTTGCTGTGCGGCGGCTATACCGCCTTCTTCGCCTCTCCAGCTCATTACGGTAGCGTTTGGTGCGAGGCCTCCCTCTAAGATCTCGTCCCAGCCAATAATACTGCGCCCTTTGCTGTTCACAAATTTCTCCATCCTCTGGATAAAGTAGCTTTGCAAGCCATGCTCATCCTTTAGTTTTAGCTTTTTGATCAGGTCCTGGCAAAATTTAGAGTTCTTCCAAACGGTTTTTGGCGCTTCATCGCCGCCGATATGGATGTATTTGCTTGGGAACAGGTCGATAACCTCTGTAAGCACATCCTCTAAAAAGTGAAACGTTTTTTCCGACGGGCAGTAGATATTAT
Source organism: Mucilaginibacter gilvus (assembly GCF_004054195.1). GTDB lineage: Bacteria > Bacteroidota > Bacteroidia > Sphingobacteriales > Sphingobacteriaceae > Mucilaginibacter > Mucilaginibacter gilvus. The sequence goes on from NZ_SBIW01000006.1 coordinate 138,730, forward strand.
TAAAAACGCCCCAGGTTTCGGCTACTTTATAATCTAACTTCGGGTCGCAGCTTAGCTCCGGGAAAGCGGCTAAAGCAGCCTGTGCATGGCCGGGCATCTCAATCTCGGGCACAATGTTAATATAACGGTCGGCAGCGTACTTGATCACATCGCGAATCTGATCCTGTGTGTAAAAGCCACCTACGGGGGTGTTATCAAATTGCTGCGGGGTGCGGTCGCGGTAGTTGCCTATAACGGTTTGCGCGCGCACGCTGGCTACTTGGGTAAGGCGCGGGTATTTCTTTATTTCGATGCGCCAGCCCTGGTCGTCGGTAAGGTGCCAATGGAAATTATTGAGTTTATAACCAGCCATCAGGTCGATATAGCGTTTCACCATTTCTACCGAGAAAAAGTGGCGGCAAACATCCAGCATTACACCGCGATAACCAAAGCGTGGGTAATCTTCGATAGTTGCACAAGGGATCTTCACAGTGGCGGCGCGTTCCAGGGGCATCAATTGCATTAAGGTTTGGATCCCGTAGAATAAGCCGGCGCCTTTGCCGGCAACCGTAATTTGCTGTGGCGTGATGATGAGGCGGTAACCTTCGGCAGGTAAACCTTCTGTACCGGTTGAAGTTAGGTAGATAACATTTGAGCCTGCATTTGCATTCCGTATCCCCACCTGCTTGTTGTAAGCCATATTATTGGCCAAAAAGGAGGAGAAAAACAGCACCGCTTTATTATTTGGTGTATCGGCCTGTATTTTGGTTTCCTGGCTGAGAATAAACTCGCCTGCGGCCTTTTTAACAGAAACCGGGGCGGGAATGATACCCATATTTGGATCGGCGTCCTGGGCGTTTACGGTAGTAGCAGCAGTAATTAATAGCGCAAAAAGCAACGAGGGAATCTTTTTTAACATAGTAGCAAATTAACCGGGTTTATTACGAGGTGGTGAATTTAGGATTTTCCTTTGATTTCACAGATTACTTTTCGTGATTACAGAGATTGATTTTTTGATTTCACAGATTTTGTGTGGGCGGCAACGCCGAAAAAGTCCCATCATTATCCCTATCAAACTACTCACTACTCGTCATCCTAATTCAGCGTTGGGTTCTCCGGGAAATTGGCAATGTGGGCGTAGCGCTGGCCAAGGCCTATAATGGTTTCTTTCCAAAGGTTGTGCTCGTTGTTGGCGAAAACAGCATCCGCCTCAAATTTATTGGTTACTATCCAGGCGTCTTCGCGGAGTTCGTTATCCAGCTGGTCGGGTGTCCAGCCGCTGTAGCCGGTAAAGAATTTTATCTCATCTTCGGTCAGCTGGTAATTGGTTATCAACTCTTTTATTTTATCAAAATCGCCTCCCCAAAAAATGCCTTCGGCTATTTCAATGCCGCCTTCAATTTTTTCGGGGCAGCGATGAATATAATGCAGGGTATTTTCTGCCACAGGGCCGCCCATATAAACGGGGATCTCCGAATAAGACACATCGGGCAGGATATCGCCCAGCATGTAGTCGGTTTGGTGGTTTAGAATAAAGCCCATAGCACCGGCCAGCGAATACTCGGTAAGGATAATAACCGACCGCTTAAAGTTCGGGTCGGGCATAAATGGTTCTGATATTAATAAGCGCCCTGCGGCTGCCGGAATTTGACTAAGCATGGGTGTAAAATTTATTATGTTATAACGCCAATTGTAAAATTATGTTCAATATCATTTAAAATGAACACTCATACAATATGTACGGTATAATTAATTTGTAAGTTTGCGATAATGAACGAGCAAGATATAGAAAACTTAAGGCAGGATTACAACGCGGCTTCGCTAAACGAAACCGATGTAGATGCCAACCCGATGCGCCAGTTTGATAAGTGGTTTAACGAGGCCATTAACTACAAAGTACATGAGCCAAACGCCATGACTTTGGCCACCGCCACACATGATGGCCGCCCTTCGGCACGTATTGTTTTGCTGAAAGGCTTTAGCGACGATGGTTTTAAATTTTACACCAATTACCTTAGTCGCAAAGGTAAAGAGATAGCCAAAAACCCGTTGGGTGCCTTAATATTCCACTGGGGCGATATGGAACGCCAGATCCGTGTAGAGGGTACTATAGAAAAACTCGACCGTGATTATTCAGAAAAATACTTCCACTCCCGCCCTAAAAAGAGCCAGCTTGGCGCGGTAGTTTCCCCGCAGAGCCAGGAAATTAGCGGCCGCGAATTGCTGGAACAAAAAATGGCCGAACTGGAAGCAGAATATGCCGATAAAGAAATACCAAAACCATCTTTTTGGGGTGGATACGTGCTTCGCCCGCGCCTGATCGAATTTTGGCAAGGCCGCCGCAGCCGCCTGCACGACAGGATAGTTTATAAAAAAACAGATAACAAAACCTGGAAGATAGTTCGCCTGGCGCCATGAGTTTCGACGAGATCAAATTATTGCTTACGGATAAGTTTGGCGATAGCATTATAACCGGCGAAGAACGCACCGGCATGCAGCCTGCCCTGCTTATTGAGGCCGACAGAATTGCCGATGTTTGCCTGGAGCTGCGCAATAACCCGCGCACATACTTTGATTTCCTGAGCTGCCTTAGCGGTGTGGATTATGGCGTGGAAGCCGGCCGTTTCGGCGTGGTTTACCATTTATCGTCCATTCCATATAATTTGCAATTAGTTTTAAAGATCAGCAAGCCGAATGACCGCGATCTGGAAGAGCTTCCCTCCTTCCCAAGCATCACCTCCGTTTACCGCGCCTCTGATTGGCACGAACGCGAAGCGTATGATATGCTGGGCATTTACTTTGAAGGCCACCCGGATTTGCGAAGGCTTTTAATGCCCGATGATTGGGAAGGGTTTCCGTTAAGGAAAGATTACGCGAATGCAGAATACTATAAAGGAATAAAAATAGATTGAGAAAAATTTCGAATCTCGAATGTTCAATTTCGAATTTATAAAGGCGATTTATAATTTAGAAATTCAACAACCATGGATAAAATAGAATTACAAAAAAGGACTAAACGCTTTGCTGTTGACGTAATAAAGTTTGTAGGAGAACTACCAAGCAATAGAGCTATAAATGTATTAGTCAACCAGGTTCTACGCAGTTCCACTTCAATCGGAGCTAATTACCGCGCAGCCTGCAAAGGAAAGTCCACCGCTGACTTTATCAATAAAATTGTAATTGTAGAAGAGGAAGCCGACGAGTGTATTTACTGGTTAGAAATCATGGACGAATCGGGGCTTGTACAAAGCAGTAAAACACTTGTATTAAGAGACGAAGCTAAAGAGTTGACAGCCATATTTACAGCCATTGGTAAAACCGCTAAAGAGAACCAACGCAATTAAAAAAATTCTTAAATAAATTCGAAATTGAACATTCGAAATTCGAAATATTCTGAAGCTTTAGAGCGCTATCACAAAAAGATAGCAGACGCTGCTGTTGAGGATATGGTGCTGAACATGGGTCCGCAGCATCCGTCAACGCACGGGGTTTTGCGGCTGGAACTGATCACCGATGGCGAGATCGTTAAAGAGGTTATCCCTCACATTGGTTACCTGCACCGCTGTTTTGAAAAACATGCCGAATCGCTTACCTATCAGCAAACCATCCCCTTTACGGATAGGATGGATTACCTGGCGTCTATGAACAACAGCCACGCATGGGTAATGGGTGTGGAACGCATGCTGGGCATTGATAAGGATATTCCAAAACGTATTGAATACATCCGCGTGCTGGTTTGCGAGTTGAACCGCATTGCATCTCACTTAATTGCTATTGGCACTTATGGTATCGATATCGGCGCCTTCACCCCTTTCCTCTGGTGTTTCCGCGACCGCGAACATATCATGGGGATGCTGGAATGGGCCTCGGGATCGCGCATGCTGTATAATTATATATGGGTGGGTGGCTTATTTTACGATCTGCCTGTAGGCTTTGAGGAACGCTGCCGCGAGTTTGTAGATTATTTTAAACCAAAAATGGTAGAGCTTAACCGCCTGCTTACCGATAACCAGATCTTTATTAGCCGCACCGCAAATGTTGGTGTGTTGCCCCTGGATGTTGCTATTAACTATGGTTGCAGCGGACCTGTGCTGCGTGGTTCGGGTTTAAAATATGACCTGAGGCGCATCGATAATTACTCCGCTTATCCCGAACTTGATTTTGAGATACCTATTGGCACTGGTAAAATGGGTACCACCGGCGATTGTTGGGACAGGTATAAAGTGCGTGTCGACGAGGTAGAGGAATCGCTAAAGATCATCAGCCAGTGCCTCGACCGTCTGCAAAAGGAATTAAAACGCACACCGGAGTTCGACCCGCGCGCAAAACTTCCCCGTAAACTCACCCCAAAACCACAAGACTACTACATGCGCGCCGAAGGTACCAAAGGCGAACTGGGTTTCTATTTTATCCACGACAGTAACCGCACCGAGATCCCCTTCCGTGTAAAATCTCGCGGGCCAAGCTTTTGTAATTTATCCGTACTGGAAGAATTAGGTAAAGGCGTGCTCATAGCCGATCTGATAGCCACCATTGGCTCCTTAGATTTTGTGCTGGGGGAAGTGGACAGGTAGATGTTAGATTCAAGACTTTAAGAAACAAGAAAGCGCAGGTAGGTGCACCCCAGAAGTGGCAAGTTATTCACCCATTCAAGCGATTGGGTGGCCCTTACAGGGCAATTTTATTATTCATTTTGCTTGCTGCAAAGCGGTAATCACGCTGAGACATAAGAGGCTTCTTTGTAAAAAAATAGCCCCACAAAAAAAAGAGAAGCAATTTCTTGCCTCTCGTTTTCATATTGATTTTTTTGGATGTTACTGGTTGTAAACCTTCACTATAAACACATAGTTCTTTAGCTTTTTAACTTGCTCTTTACGGCTTAAGCCGGCTAAAGTATTTTTCGTATTCAAAATTAATGGATTGTTTTTTAAAGAGTCTGCAGGAATATCCTGGATAGTCTTTAAGAATAATGCAGATTTTTTAGCAAACGCAACGCCCTGTGTTTGGGTTTGCCTTCCGCTGATAATACCAATCACATTACCTTTGGAATCGAAAAGCGGGCCACCACTATTCCCTTGATTCACGGGAACGGATACCGTATATTCTGCCGTATCGCCTTGAAAACCTGCGTCAGACGTTAACGCCCCGGGACCAAAAACTACAGCGTCTGTAGGGTATCCATATGTATAAACATCTTCGCCCAACTCGCTTTTTCCTTTTTTGAAACCGTAAGGAACGGCCCCAAGGTTTTTAAAAGCAGGGTCGTTTATTTGTAATACCGCTATATCGTGGCTGGCATCGGTAGCAATAACCTTGGTATGGAAAGATTCGCCATCAGCGTTTTGTACATACACTGAATCTGCGCCATTTACAACATGGAGATTGGTTAAAATATAACCGTTAGACGATAAGGCAAATCCTGTTCCGCGGTACTTTGCAGTAATAATTGGGCCTGTTTTTCCACCTCTTTTAATAAGGTCGTTTGTTTTAACCTCAAGTTTCTTAGTTGAGTTTTCAACCTGGTTAACTTTACTTACAAGTTGTTGATAATCGGCTTTCTTATTGCTTAAATACCCCGTGAAAAACAAAGTAAGCAGTGTAGCAAATATCGCTATCGATGCTGCTACTGATATTTTGGAATGATGCTGCCTCCATAGGCGCACTACGACGGATGGGTGCGCCATCAGATCGTTCGCGAGCGTGTGCGCATCTATCTCGTCATGGATGGCGTTTAGCCTCATCTCCATGGTATGCCTGTCGTTATACTGCTTTAATAAGCCGGTGAAGTGTTTATGCTCCTCCAGTTTTGTTTCAACCACTGCATCCTTATTACGTAATGCATCAAATTCCGCACGCTCTTCAACGGTCATTTCACCGTTAAGGTAACGTTCGATCATTTCTAATAGTTGATCATTTTTCATTCTTCGCCCCTCTTTCTATTGTTGCTGAAAAAACAATTTTTTTAGCCTTTGCAGGCATTTGTATTTCTGCGTTTTCGCGTTATCCGCGTTTGTATATCCAAACCGCTCGCAGATGTCCTGCATCGATTTATTGTGCATGTAAAAGTCTTCCATAATGGTTTTGCAGGGTTCGCCAAGCAATTTAAGCGCCTCGCCCATTTTATTGAGCTGAAGGTCTCGCTCCTGTTGCATTTCAACCTCATCCTCTACCGGCAGGTAATCTTCAAAATCCTTTATATCGCCACCGTACCGGTTCATTTGCTTTAGGCGTTTAAGCCAAAGCCGCCTGCAGATGGAGTAGATATAAGTTTTAAGCTTGCTGCTCAGTTCAAAATCGCCCCGTTTAACCTTATTATAAAGAACTATGATAGCCTCCTGGTAAACATCCTTTGCATCGTCCTCGTTACCATTATTATTGATAACCAATTGCAATATCATTGGAAAGTAAGCCAGGTAAAGCTTTTTAAGAACAACGTCGGAATTATTAAGTATACCCAGTATTACTTCACTATCCGCCGGTATCTCCACATTTAAATGATTATTCACTACTTAATACGCTTTATTCTAAATTGTAACCCAATATTATCAACTATTTTTTTAACGGAAAACCATCCGTTTTCTATGCGATAAAGTCGGCAAGAACCGCCCGAATCAACCTGCAATATCGGGTTAATATTTGAGAGCGTAAGCGAGCCGTGGCATAATAATTGAATTTGGAAGAGTATTAAACTTGTATTTAAATACTTACAAACGTTAAAACATTCACCATGAAAAATTCCATCAAGTGCATATTCGCGGCTTTAGCGATAGCGATAGCGGCTACAGCATGTGGCGGCGACCGTGGCGGTCAACATCCAGATTCTCTTAAGGCGGATACATCCGTAATGGCCGATTCTACCAAAGCGCCTGTTTCGCCCGCGCCGGGCTCTAACGGTTCGGCAATATCGGCAGATACCGGGCTGGACAGATCGGGATCGGGCGGTACGGACATCGTTAAGAAACCATAAAAATTGATATCGAACACCGAAATCCTCCCTCATTATCCGATAGTTAACATTCGGTGTTCGATATTATTCAAACCATTTATCTCGCTTTTCCGATAGGGTTACCTTTTTCATGTTTGGTATATTAATACCAAAACAAATCAATCATGAAAAATCTATTCAAAATTGCCATGGTGGCTCTTGTAGCATCTGCCACCATTATTGCCTGCGATCCGCCGAAACAAAAAACCGACGAAACCGAAAAGTTCGACTCACTTAAAGTAATCGACACACTCAAAAAAGATTCGGTTACGCTGAAGGCCGATTCGCTAAAGGTTGATTCTGTGAAAAAATAATTAAAAATAATGGGTTACCTTTTCAGGTCTTATATATTAACTACCAATCCACAGGTTTAATATTAAAACCTGAAAGGGTGCCTTTTTCAGTTTAAGATTTTAAGGTAACCATTTAACAAAAACACCGATCATGAAAAATTCATTCAAATTAGCAATTGTAACTTTAGTAATAGCTGTTTCTGCTGCTGCCTGCGGTGGCGATGCAAAAAAAGTGGTAGTTGATAGCACAAGCGTAGATTCTACTATCACAAAAACGACTACTGTAGTTGATTCGACCAAAAAAGACACTGTTTTGGTTAGCGATACAGCTAAAAAAGACACAATTAAAAAATAATTAAAAATAGTGGGTTACCTTTTTAGATTCCCGGTATTAACCAACTGTAAGAATAAATATATTTATAACTCCCAAAACAAAAAAACATGAAAAATTCATTCAAACTTGCGGTTTTAGCTTTAGCTATCGCTGTTTCTGCTGTTGCTTGTAAAGGTAAAACTGCTTCTGAAGGTGCAGATACAACTGTAAAAGATACTACAGTTAAAGTTGATTCTACTGTAAAAGTTGATTCTACTGTAAAAGATACTACTGTTGTAGTTACTAAGAAAGACACAGTAAAAATGTAATCTTAAACCTTTAAGGTTTAAAGATTTATTAGTTTTCTTTAAGAAAAAGGTAATCCGGGTATTTATTTTAAATACATGGGTTACCTTTTTATGTTTGTGGTATTAAAGAGTGAAAACTATTAAATCACTTAAAAAAAACACAAAATGAAAAATGCTTTCAAAATTGGCTTTTTAGCCTTAGCTATCGCGGTATCTGCTGTTGCTTGTAAAGGTAAAACGGATTCTGCTGCTACTGATTCAGCTAAAATGGATTCAGCTAAAATGGATTCGGCTAAAATGGACACAGCTGCTAAAATGGACACAGCAAAGATGGATACAGCTAAAATGGACACAGCTAAAAAAATGTAATTCATTTTTTTTAAATAAAAAGCCCTCCGGTTATTTCCGAAGGGCTTTTTTGTTGACGTGAATTTATATAAAACATTTATGCCGGTATTTGTTTATTGCTGAAAGCGTAGTTTACATGAGATACAATGAATGGAATACCCTCAGCAACGAAGAGAAAAAAAGCACGCATTGGAAGCATCACCCACGCGTAAGGGTTGCCACCATTTTCTCTATATTGTTTGCAATTGTCTTCGCGGTGGCGCTTTTGCGCATTTTTAAAAACAAGCGAGTACACGTCAACCGCAAACCAAACCGCTTGGAAGCCTTTACCGTTGCCAAAACGTTTATAAAAAACAGGCTGAAGCAACCGGCTATGGCAAGTTTCCCAAATAATAAATTTGACGCGTTGATAGATACCGCTAAAAATTCATACCAAATATCGTCATACATCACCGCGCATGATAATACGGGGCATTCGTTAAAAACCGCCTGGCAAATAAATATGGCCTATACAAGCGGCGATTGGGCCGATACCAGCAGTTGGCGGGTAGCTAACGTAATTATGAACCCCTAATGCAACAAAAAAAGCGCCCGTTAAGCGCTTTTTTTGTTTATAAAACCTTGTTTAGTGTATCACACCGTCTCGCAATGCCTTTACGGTATCGTGCGCGGCCCTAAGTTCTTTTTGCTGTTTACTCAATATCTCGCGGATATAGGACGGCAGGGTAACCTCGTCGAGCGCGGTTTGGTAGGTTTTCTTTATCGCGTCTTCGCCAAATTCGCATTCCTCCAAAATACTGTATTTACTGTGCCCGTTAAACGCCGCCTTCAGATCCAGCCAGGTGCGGTGCAGCTTGCCACTGGTAGAGGTGCCGGTTTCAATATCATTACCAAGTGCGGCTATTTCGGTAGCAATTTCCATTTTAAACCGGTGGCTATCGCCAATAAAGTTTACAAAGGTGTTTTTTAGATCGGCACCCTCATCTTTTAGTTCAGTGAGTGCGCGTTCAAAACCTGCTATTCGGTCGTTATTGATCAAAACCAGGTCGTTAAGGGTTTCAATAGTTGCTTTGGTATTTTCCATAATATATTCCTCCTGTTAAATAAAACCGCATAAAAAAATATTGTTTCAATTAAGAAACAATATTCATAGTTAATTTAAATAAGTTTTTTGTTTATTGTTTCCCTCTGAATGCAGAAATGATCCAAAGGATAATGCCAATGATAACAATAACGGCTATAACGCCAACGGCTGCACCGGCTTTAAATATGCCGCCTATAACCGTACAGCTGCTAAGGGCAACCATTGCCAATACAAATAAGGAAATGTTTAATTTTTTCATGGTAGATTATTGAAGATTTATGATGAAAATCCAATACAATAATCGCACCGATTTAAAAAAGCGGAAAGCAACTTAGTTTTCTTCTATATTACCGGCTTCTGCAGGCAAAAAGCGTACAGCAATTAATACAATAAAAAAACTCATAGCAAACAGTGGCATCACTGTTTCCAGTATCAATAGTAAACTCATTTCAAGAAAATTAGCGGGTGCAAGCACCGTTAGTAATTATTTAGGTTGGTAGTCCCGGCTCAAATGCGCTTTCTCTCAGATAGGTTTTACTAATTTATAGATTGGTTTTGAAAAAAAAAATGTTTTGTGAAAAAAAGATGAAATTTTTTTTTCACAAAATTTATAAGAAAAATTAAACGCCTTTTAACTAATGTTAATTATACATTTAATTCAAGTAAATTATACGATACTCAGCCACAGAATAAACAACTAAATTTGGCCCATTATTTATATATGGATCTTTTATTTTCGTTAACCGCCGTAGTTGTAAAGTTTAGCGGCACCACTGTAATTAATAATCTCAGCTTTGCTACGGGGAGCGGGCAGCACTGGGCGCTTACAGGTAATAGCGGCTCGGGCAAGAGCGTACTGCTGCAGGTTATAGCCGGCAATATCAGCATCAGCGGTGGAAAGGCCGTTTACAACTTTGTCGACGAAAATGGCAAGCCCGCTATCGATTTTCATCCCTATATCGCTTTCGCAGGTGCCAGGCACCATTTTAAAAACCTCTCAAACACCAGTAATTTTTACTACCAGCAGCGCTACAACTCCTCCGATTCGGAAGACGCGCTTACAGCCGAGCAGTATTTGCAGGCCATTAAACCTAATACACACTCCCCTGTTTACTGGGGGTTTGAAAAAACCATCGCGGCGTTAAACCTGCAGCACCTGCGCAATAAGCAGGTGATCAAACTATCCAACGGCGAAACAAAACGACTGATGATCGCCGCCGCCCTACTAAAAAACCCCACCCTATTGCTGTTAGATAACCCGCTTACCGGGCTGGATGTGGCCACCCGCAATTATTTCAATACCCTACTGAGCGAAGTAAGCGCATCAGGAATCACCCTGGTGATGGCCACTTCGGCGCATGAGATACCAGAGGTGATTAATAATGTGGTTGTGCTGCAGAACGGTGCCATCGGCAAAACGCTCACCAAACAGGAGTTTGAAGCAGCCATCGCCCTCCAGCCCGATAAACCCAATGTAGACGCCACCGCCTTAGCATCCCTTATTCAAACCAATGGGCAGCCGCACAATTACACCAAAATTGTGGCTATGAATAATGTAGTGATTCGCTATGGTGAAAAAACTATCCTCAACCATATCAACTGGACTATAAACCCCGGCGAGCGCTGGGCATTGCTGGGGCCAAACGGCGCGGGTAAAAGTACCCTGCTCAGCTTAATAAACGGCGATAACCCGCAGGCCTACGCCAATGATATTGTTCTGTTTGATAAAAAGCGCGGTACCGGCGAAAGTATTTGGGATATAAAAAGTAAAATAGGTTTTGTATCGCCCGAGCTATACCAGTATTTTCCTACCGATAACTCCTGCCTTCAGGTGATAGAATCAGGTTTTTATGATACGCTGGGGCTTTTCCGCCAAAGCAGCCCGGCTAAGGCCGACCTCGCCTTAAACTGGATGAAGGCGCTGGAGATTGATAAATATGCCCGTGTACTCTTGAAAAATATCCCTGCCAGCGCGCAGCGTTTATGCTTATTGGCAAGGGCGCTTATCAAAAACCCAGCACTTCTCATTTTTGATGAACCCTGCCAGGGACTGGACGATCACCAGCAACTTCACTTTAAAACCGTAGTTGACACCATTTGCAGCATCAGCAAGGTAACTCTTATATACGTTACGCATTACCAGCACGAGATACCCGATAGCGTGGATAGGGTGTTGAGGTTGGATAAGGGGGAAGTAGTGTAGTCGGAATCAGAATTTACAGAATTTTAGAATTAACAGAATAGCCGGCATTCTGAAAATCCTTTAATCTGTAAATTCTGATTCAGACAGCCTATTTTGTCAACCCAAAACCACCTTTCCGCTTTTACCTTTCACCTTTCCCCTCCCACTACGTATATTTGTATATGAATACAGCCGATCTGTTGCAGCGCGCTTTAGCTTTCGATTTCCTGAGCCAGGAGGAAGGGGTTTACCTCTACAATAACGCCTCCACTGCCGACCTCATGTACACCGCTAACGAGCTGCGCAAGATCCAGGTGCCTCACGGTAAAGTTACCTGGCAGATAGACCGTAACGTAAATACCACCAACGTTTGCATAGCCAACTGCAAGTTCTGTAACTTTTTCCGCCGCCCCGGGCACGATGATGCTTATATCACCGATATTGAGACCTACAAAAAGAAAATTGAAGAAACTTTCCGCTACGGCGGCGACCAGCTTTTACTTCAAGGCGGTCACCACCCCGATCTGGGCCTTCAATTTTATACTGACCTGTTCCGCGAGCTGAAACAGCTTTACCCCAAGTTAAAACTACACTCTTTAGGTCCGCCCGAGATTGCTCACGTGGCTAAACTGGAGGGCATGAGCCATTACGATGTGCTGAAAGCCATGAAGGAATCGGGCCTGGATTCACTTCCCGGTGCAGGTGCCGAGATCCTGAACGACCGTGTACGCCGCCTCATCTCTAAAGGTAAATGCGGCGGTAAGGAATGGCTGGATGTAATGCGCGCCGCTCACCAGCTCAATCTTCCAAGTTCGGCCACCATGATGTTCGGCCATATAGAAACCATTGAGGAGCGTTTTGAACATTTGGCTTGGATCCGCGAGGTACAATCCGAAAAACCGGAAGGCCATTACGGCTTTGTGGCCTTTATCCCCTGGCCGTTCCAGGATGATGGTACGCTGCTGAGAAAGGTTCGCGGCATCACCAACAACGTAACCGGCGATGAATATATCCGCATGATAGCCCTAAGCCGCATTATGCTGCCTAACATTAAAAACATACAAGCCAGCTGGTTGACCGTAGGTAAGCAGGTTGCACAATTGTGCCTGCACGCCGGTGCAAACGATTTTGGTTCTATCATGATAGAGGAAAATGTAGTGTCTGCCGCAGGCGCACCACACCGTTTTACGGCTAAAGGCATCCAGGATTCTATTAAAGAAGCCGGCTTCGAACCACAGCTCCGCACTCAAAAATATGATTGGCGCGATGTGCCCGTTGAAATTGAGGAACAGGTTATAAATTATTAAGCGAAGCCCCACAGCCCCCCTGAAGGGAGCTTTTGATTGGCAGGGCGGCTAGTATCCTTAATAAGCCATCTCATTTCGATGAGCATGCGGGCAGGAAAAGCGCGGGAGGGCAAAGAGAAATCTTATACGTCATGCTTCTGGAATTTGCAATTCGCCTACAAACATGGTGTCTATAAGCACAGCGTCTAAGATTTTTCCCCCTCGGTCAAGAGGTGGTTCTCGTCGCTGCGCTTCCCTCGAACTGACATACTTTTTTGCCATCGATTATTGTTTTTAAACAAAATCCTCTCTCACTTTGTTATTCCTCTATGCAAAGCCACTCCATCAGCATTACCAAAGACGAAGAAACCTTCCGTTTCGAGATAAGCGATTACCCGAATCATACGCACGATCATTGTAAATTTGATGTGTACCAGGATGGCGCATTGGTTGCCGGCTTTAACCCCGATGAACAGAACATCCTCCACCTTTGTAACGATAAAGGCACGGTTTCCCCGGAAGTTTTAAATCTGCTGGCCGACGAGATTGAAGCGCATCACTGGATGTAGCCCCTACTCAAAATCCTTCTTCCTGCCTTTCGGACTTTCCCGCTAAAACATATATTTGCAGCGCATGGAAGATATCGGACAATACATCGAAGCACTCATTTTCGCGTCTGAACAGGGCATCCGTATGGAAGAAATTTTATACTGCCTGCAGGCAGCTTTCGAACATGATTTTACCGCCGACGAGGTAAATGCGCATATCGATACCATCCGAGCCAAGTATGGCGAAAACCAGTACGCCATTGAGGTAGTTAAGATCAACAACGGCTACCAGTTCCTCACCAAAAAGAAATTCCATCCGGTTATCAGCCTGTTGCAGCTGCAGCGCTCTAAAAAGAAACTGAGCCAAGCGGCGCTGGAGACCCTTGCCATCATCGCCTATAAACAGCCCGTAACCAAATTGGATGTGGAGCAGATCCGCGGTGTAAACTGCGATTATTCGATCCAAAAACTGTTGGAAAAAGAGCTTATTGCCATTACCGGGAAGGCCGAAAGCGTTGGCAAGCCCATACTTTATGGCACCAGCAGCCTCTTCATGGACTACTTTGGTATAAACAGCATTACCGAACTGCCACAGCTAAAGGAATTTACAGAAAGTACCAGCACTATTGGCGAGCCTTCAGAATAAATTCAAAAGATATTTTTATTGAAAATGATTTTAATTATTTTTACTCTTAATAAGCTGATTATTCAACAACAACCTTTACATTTAAAAACAATTAGGTTAACCGATAAAATTTTAACAAATAAACATTTATTAAAATGGCAACTCCAAAAAAACCTGTTACCAAGAAAATAGCCGACGACGATGATGAAGACTTGGATGATGACGTAACGCCAGGCAAAAAAGTAGCAGACGACGATGATGATTTTGATGACGATACCCCACTGGACGATGACCTGGGAAGATTTGACTCTTTTGACCCTTATGACGAAGAAGACGACGACTAATACCGCCGCATAACCATATTTTATAAAGCATTCAGTAGCCCGCTGGATGCTTTTTTTGTAAAGGGCATTTTTGCTACCCGATGAAGATAACCGAAATAGAAAGCAAAGCCGACAAAACCGCGTTCCTGGAGGTTGCGCGTATTATTTATAAAAACGACGATAATTGGGTATGCCCGCTCGATAATGATATTGAAGCCGTTTTTGACCCCGCCCGCAACAACTTCCACAGCCATGGCAAGGCCACCCGCTGGATCCTGACGGAAGATAGTGGCCGGCTCATAGGCCGCGTAGCTGCTTTCATCAACCAAAAAAAAGCTTACAATTACGAGCAGCCAACCGGTGGTATGGGCTTTTTTGAATGTATAAACAATAAAGTAGCTGCATTTTTACTTTTTGATACCGCAAAAACCTGGCTGCAGGCAAACGGTATGCAGGCAATGGATGGCCCCATCAACTTTGGCGAAAACGACAATTTTTGGGGCCTGCTGGTAGAGGGCTTTACCCCCCCATCCTATGGTATGAACTACCACCTGCCCTACTATAAGGCTTTTTTTGAAGATTACGGCTTTAAAACCCAATACGAGCAGATAACCAACCACCTGGATGTGCATAAGCCGTTTTCAGAACGGTTCACTAAAATAGCCAACTGGGTTATCAAAAAACCGGGCTACAGTTTCGAACATTTTAAGGCGAAAGAAATTGAGAAATACGCGGCAGATTTTTTAGAGATATATAACGACGGCTGGCAGGATTTTGAGAATTTTGTGCCCATAAACCACACTACCATCCTGGAGAGTTTTGAAAAGATGAAGGCCATTATGGATGAACGACTAATATGGTTCGCCTACATCAATAACGAGCCCGCATCCTTTATTGTGATACTGCCGGATGCCAACCAGCTGATAAAACCATTGAACGGCAAATTAAACTTAATAGGCAAGCTGCTGTTTGTTTACCGGCGCTGGAGAGGGGTATCGCGTATGCGGGCTATAGTAATGGGTACCAAGCAAAAATTCCAAAACCACGGGTTAGAATCTGCTATATTTATCAAACTAAAGGAGTATGTTTTACCCCTTAAACAGTATGATGAACTTGAATTATCCTGGGTGGGCGATTTTAACGACAAAATGATAGCCATGCACGCAGCGGTGGGCGCTACATTTGGCAAAAGGCATTTAACGATGCGATGTGTTTTTAAGCCCGGAAAATAACTTCCGGGCCGTAAAAATTTATGCCGTAACTTTTTTGTGCCTTAATTCTTCAAAAAGTTCAATAACTTTCTTCTGGAGGTCGATAACTTCGGTTTCGCGGTCCATTAGTTTTTTATTGACGTTCTCTAACTCACTGGCGATCTTTTGATCGTGCTCCGTTTCGTTATAAGTAAGTAACTGCACAACCGACAACTCAAATAAAGCAGAGATCTGCTCCAGGCGGGATAGGTTGATATCAGTAATTCCGGTTTCAATTTTCGAAAAGGCGGGGATCGAAATATCTAATCGCTTAGCTACTTCTTCCTGGCTCCAGCCTTTTTGGTGGCGTAACAACCGGATTTTTTTTCCAAGTGTCTTCATATATGGTTAATTAGGATAAGGGTTTCGCAATAGTTAATAAAGTTACATTTAATTTGAACAATAAACTAATTACTACTATTATTTATAATAATTACTTTTTTAGTCGCTCAAATTAATTTTCCTGACAGGTTTAATTTGTGAAGGACTGCTTCACGGCGGCCGAAAGTACTACATCTTATTCACCCTTAGTGCTTTATGTATGAAAAACATCATAGCGAACAACGGCTCATAAAACATTCTTTAAACAGCTAAATGTATACAATTCTATGCAGTCAATCAAGTGATGGTAATAAACTATTGTTACAAGCAAATTTATTTTATAGCGCACCGAGGCGCTATAGCTTTTAAAGATTCACCAACACCGCGTTACTTTAACAACAGCACCGGCACGGGCGAACTGGCAGCCAGTTGCTGTGATATGCTATTATGCAATATAGATTGTAAAAAGCTGTAGGTATGCGGCAATGCTATCACTATCTGCGCGCCTTTTTCCACCGCGAAATTAAGCACGCCCTTAATAATTTCGGGGTCGCTTATGTAATGGTATTCGGGTTTAAGATCTTTAAGCATTTGGTGCAGGGCAGTTTCTTCGGCAAGGGTTTCGGCATTAGCAACACCTTGCTTTCCCTTGGCTACGGCGTGTACCACTAAAAGCTTAATATCTCTCTTATCCAACAACTTATGCAAGGCCTCTGCAGGTACGCTACCTTTCACCTTTTTAAAATCGCAGGCTACCAGGGCCGTGTTAATCCGCTGGTATTTATAGGCAGGCGGCACTACCATTACCGGCACCGGGCAGGTTTTTGATATGGCTATTACGTGGCTGCCGATGCCTATATTTTTTTCGCGTACGGTGCTGTTACCAATGCTGCCCAAAATAACCAGGCCTACACTGTTTTGCGCAACGGCATCAACAACCGCACGCAGCAAGTGCGAGTGATGCAAGCGGGTTTGAATAACTACCCCCTCTCTCACCCTGCTTTGCAGTGTATATTTTAAAGTCTCCAGCTGGCCTATGCGGATGCCGGCCTCCTCTTCTACTTCGCTCTCGCGCAGCATAATCATATCCGCGTTGGGCAAAAGCGACTCATAGGGAGAAACGTAATAGGCATTGATGAGTATAATGCGTTCCACATCGGTTTGGTGGCTTAACTGGGCGGCATAGTGGGCGGCGTTAAAGGCGGCTTCGGAGAAGTCGATAGGTACAAGATAAGTTTTCATATCGATAATTTTAATACTTTCTGACTATTTTAGTCTAAAAGTTAATACAATACAAATTTAGCTAACACTGGGCCGATATTGTCAACCTGGTTTCATTTCTATAATGGGTACTTTAAAGGTATTGATTTATTATAAAATATAGCTACACTTGTACTGTAATAAAAATTATTACAAATAAAAAAATGAACGGACGGTTCCCCATAGCTTTACATATCATGACATTGCTCTGCAGCGCGGAGGGTTTGCTGCCGTCAGAGTATATGGCTGGTAGCATCAATGTAAATTCGGCTTTGGTGCGTAAGGAGCTGAGCAATCTCATTAAAAATAAACTGGTAAGCAGCCAGGAAGGCAAAAACGGCGGTTATACCCTCGCCCGGTCTGCCGCGCAGATCACCCTGGCAGAAATCTACGAAACAGTAAAACCCCAATCCGTTTTGGGCCAGGCAAAAAATGAGCCCAACCCGGCCTGCCCTATCGGCAAGCAGATCAATCAGCATATAACAGCCCTGTACGTAGACGTGGATAAGGCGTTGATGCAAAGGCTGGGGAATACAACTTTATTGGCATTTGTAGCCAAATTCAATTAAAAAATTTAAAACAAACTGTAATATATTTAATTACAATTAAACAAACACAATTATGAAAGTAGCAGTAATAGGCGCGACAGGCTTTGTAGGCAGCGCGGTAGTAGCAGAAGGCTTATGCCGCGGGTATGAGATAACCGCTATCGTTCGCAATACGGCAAAAGTGCAAAAGGCGGCAGGCGTAACCGCGATATCCGCAGATGTATATGATGCAGATGCACTGGCAGCCGCCCTATCCGGCCACGATGCCGTTATAAACGCGTTCAACGCCGGGTGGACAAACCCAAACCTGTACGATGATTTTACCAAGGGTTGCAACAGCATACAGGCAGCCGCGAAAAAAGCAGGGGTAAAACGCTATTTAACCGTTGGCGGTGCCGGCAGCCTATACATAGGCGAGCACCAACTGGTAGATTCTCCGCAGTTCCCGAAAGAGTACTATGCCGGTGCCTCTGCCGCCCGCGATTACCTTACTGCCCTGCGCAAAGAAGAAGATTTGGATTGGACTTTCCTGAGCCCGGCCATTAACCTGCACCCCGGCGAGCGCACCGGCACCTTCCGTTTGGGTACCGAAAACCCGGTGTTTGATGAGCACGGCAAAAATGATATTTCGGTAGCAGACTTAGCTGTGGCAATATTCAACGAGTTGGAGAACAACCAGTTTGTGAAGAGCAGGTTTACCCTGGGTTATTAATGCTTTGGAATAATGAAATAATTGATTTCCAAATCCCACGATTTTCAGGGCGCGGATTTTCCCGTGCCCTGTTTTGCCTATCTGCTATTCCATATAATTTTTCGATAGCGCTTTCGTCGGAGCAATTAGCCTTAATTTGAGCGACGAGGTTTTCTTCATATTCCTTCGATACAAGCTTCTTCTTAACTAAAAGAATATCTTGCAGTAAGCTTTTTATAAAGCCCCACTCTTCATCGGTTACAGATGCTTGTTCAGCCTTATTCCCTACCCGGATTAAATGATCCAAGTCGCCGCCGAACTTTTCATAAAAGGTTAAACTCTCATTTGTTAACATTATGAAACAAATTTCGCCGCCACCCAGTCTTTATCTTTTTTGTGGTTGATGTACGTTAGCCCGTATTCCCGGGCCGCGTTGGTGATGATCTCCAGGTCTGGAGTTTCATAAAAACCGCTGAAATAGATCTCGCCGCCGGGTTTTAACACACTGGCATAACTTTCCATCTGGTCGAGCAGGATATTACGGTTGATGTTGGCGAGGATAGTATCATACTGTTCCGTTGGGATGGCATCTTTAGAACCGCATATAGCCTTAATATTCTGAATATTATTAAGCGCCGAGTTTTCGATAGTACTCTCATAACAAACGATATCATAGTCGATAGCGGTAAGCTCCGCAGCGCCTAATTTGGCAGCGAGGATGGCTAATATACCAGTACCACAGCCCATATCCAGCACGTTTTTACCTGCAAAATCGTTCTCCAGCATCAAAGCCATCATCATTGCTGTTGTTTGATGATGCCCGGTACCGAAGGCCATTTTAGGATCTATAACAATCTCATACGGAAATTCCGGCTTAGGGGCATGGAAAGTGGCCCTTACAAATACCTGGCCGCTAACCTCTATCGGTTCAAAATTACTCTCCCAAACCTCGTTCCAGTTCTTCTGCTGAATAAGGGTGATCTCATAACTAAAGGCGAACATTTCCCGATATTCAGCAAGGTGATTATCAAGCGTTTCCTGATTAAAATCATCCACTGGGATGTATGCTTTAAAGCCGGTTTCTACCTCTTCAAAAGTATCAAAACCTATCTCCCCCAAGGCCCCGATAAGCAGGTCCTGCTGGTAGTCTTCGGTAGTAATCGTAATGAAAAAGATTTCGTAGTAGTTCATGGGGAGAAGTATCAAGTATTTAGTATCAAGTAGCAAGACTTATCCGGATACTTGATATCAGATACTTGCTACTTGATACTAAAACTAATTAGTTAAACGCCTTAACAATATCCGTAAAATCGCGTGATTTTAGGGAAGCGCCGCCTATCAGGCCGCCATCGATATCTGCGCAGCCAAACAGTTCAGCCGCGTTTTTTGGGTTGCAGCTGCCACCGTAAAGTATGGTAGTTGCATCGGCCACGGCCTGGCTGTATTTAGCAGCAATTTCCTTGCGGATAAACGCGTGGATCTCCTGTGCCTGATCTGATGTTGCGGTAACACCGGTACCAATTGCCCAAACAGGTTCGTAGGCCAAAACCAATGTACCAAACGCGTCTGCATCTAAATGAAAAACGCCCTCAACTAACTGGCTTTTAATGATATTGAAGTGTTTTTCGGCTTCACGCTCCTGTAAAGTTTCGCCAATACAAAAGATTGGCTTTAAGCCGTTTTTAAGCGCGGTATCAGTTTTTGTAGCAAGCAATTCGTTGTTTTCGCCAAAGTACTGGCGGCGCTCCGAGTGACCTAAAATAACGTATTCGGCACCGGTAGATTTTACTTGTTTGGCAGAAATTTCGCCGGTGTAAGCGCCAGATTCGGCCTGGTGCGCGTTTTGTGCGCCAATGGCAACATTGCTGTAGCCTTTTGCTAATGCCGCAAGGCTGTGCAGGTGTATAAACGGACTGCAAACAACCACTTGCTGGTTACCTGTTGCTTCGTCGTTAACCATGTTCACTACTTCAGAAAACAAGGCTAAGCCCTCGCTGTAATCAAGGTTCATTTTCCAGTTTCCGGCTACAATTTTCTTTCTCATTGCTTTTAGTTTAGTCTATGGGCCATGGTCAATGGTCCACAGTATTTTTATTTTGTTGTTTACTTTTTATACTCTTTTCGCTATCGACCATGACTATGGACTTCCTATAAATCCCTCGTTAATTCAAACACGGTTTTTAATATATTTTGTTCCGCTTCGTTAAAGGTACGGTGCTCACGGCGGGCAAATACCCGGGCCGTAGTTTCCATTGCTTTGTTGTAGGCGTACTCTTCAAACCCGCTGCTGCCTCCCCAGGCAAAATCGGGGATATGTGTGCTTGGATAGCCACCGCCAAAAACATTGGCGTTTACCCCTACCACCGTGCCGGTATTAAACATGGTGTTAATGCCGCTTTTAGCATGATCTGCCATGATAAGGCCGCAAAACTGCAAGCCGGTATCACGGTAGCCCTTCGTAGTATAATCCCACAATTTTACTGTCGAATAGTTATTCTTTAGGTTAGAATTATTGGTATCGGCACCTAAATTGCACCACTCGCCTACTACGGCGTTGCCTAAATACCCTTCGTGCCCTTTGTTGGAGTAGCCCCAAACCACTGCGTTGTTCACCTCACCGCCAATGCGGCAATATGGGCCAATAGTGGTAGCACCGTAAACCTTAGTGCCCATTTTCAACTGCGAATACTCGCACAAAGCAAAAGGACCGCGGATGTTGGTACCTTCCCAAACCTCAGTATCATTAGCCAGATAAATAGGCCCGTTAACGGCACTGAAGGTACAGCACTCGGCCTGTGCGCCTTCTTCTGCAAAAAACGCATCACCGATGATGGTATTAGTGCTGCTGATGGTGGCACTTGTGCGGCCATTGGTCAGCAGCGCGAAATCCTTGCGGAGCTCGTCATCGTTGTTTCTAAAAATATGTTCGGGGTATTGGATACGTGTGACTTTGCTATCGTACTTAAGCGCGCCGGACAGGTAAATATCGGGCGAAAAGCTTTTGGCATCGGCCATATTAAGCCGCACAGCTATCAATACATCATCTAAAACGATAGCCTCACCGGTTTGCAATTCGCTGATGATAGCAACCAGATTTTCATCCGGGCAAACAGAACCGTTGATGAAAAAATTATCGCTCTCAATAACCATCGGGAATTTTGCCTGCAGGTATTCTTCGGTGTAAAACGAGAACTCCCGAGCCATGTGTTTGCCCCATTTTTCGGCAATGGTAAGAATACCTATGCGCAGATCGGCAACCGGGCGGGTGAACGTTAGAGGCAGAAGGGTATTACGGGCGTTATCGTCGAAGAGAATGATTGCCATGGGGCCAAAAATAAAAAAAGTCCCCCGGTAAACGGGGGACTCGTAAATATTTTATTGAAAAAACACTTATTTTTTGTTGTAACGGCTACGGAACTTGTCTATACGTCCGGCAGTATCAACTAACTTCATTTTACCTGTGTAGAACGGGTGTGAAGTGTGTGAAATTTCTAATTTAATCAGCGGATATTCATTGCCATCTTCCCATTTTACGGATTCGCGGCTATCGATGCATGATTTGGTTATGAAAGAATAGTCGTTAGACATATCCTTGAAAACAACTAACCTATAGTTTGATGGGTGCAGATCTTTTTTCATTGCTATTGTATACTTTTCTTTCTTATAAAAGAGGTGCAAATATAGTAATATTTATTAAAACTGTAAAGCATAACTTAAAAAGTTTTTAACAGGTATGAATAGATTAGGTTTGGATAAAAAAACAGTAAATCTTACGATTATCTAATAGATTCTTACTTCGTTGCTAATTGAGATTTAGTTATCTTAGGCTCATGGATTTAATTATGGGTGCGATTTTAGTGAGCAATAAGATTCTAATTAATACCGAAGCACCTGCATGGATGTACAGAGAAAATCCAATAGTTTTCTCAGGTTCTGAAGATGAAACGCATCTAAATAATCCATTAAATTTAAAAACTGTTTCCGCTGAACAATTAATTAAGATAGGCTATTCTTTAAAAGCAAATCTATTCGCCCCTATCAGCTCGTCCTTTGAAATGAATAATAAACAAACAATGGGTTCCGGTTGATAGACGTTAGCAAGAAGTAGAAACTGATCTCAATATTAATCAATAAACGATGCCGGTGTGGCGATCATGCCGGAATAAAGCTAATTATATCAAATAAAATATTAACCGACCACAAATCCAATAACGTAAAAAGAAAAAGCCCCTCTAAATTACTTAGAGAGGCTTACCAGTGATCCCAATAGGATTCGAACCTATGACCTACAGATTAGAAATCTGTTGCTCTATCCATCTGAGCTATAGGACCTGCATTATTTTGCGGTGCAAAGATGCAAATTTATACTTAAAATGGCAATAGTTCGTTTACAGTTTTACTTTATAGAATTAACTATATCATTAATAAAACTTCTTTAAAGGTAATAAAACTTATCTTTACCCCCGAGGACTGTGAACATGGGCTTACCGCTGCGAATTACTTTTGATGACAAAGATTATGTGTACCAGATTGTTAACAGCAAACTGATAGGCCAAAACACCACCGAACTGGAACTTTTGCTCAACGGCGAAAAAGTTGAGTTGGTGAAGGATGCCAAAATGGTTTGGACGCTCAAAGAAGGCGATACCTCGTTAGATCCTAACCTGGTGCAGGCGTTGGGCCGGTCAGTTTCGCTACGGTTGCGGATGTAATTATTGTTGTAGCCCGCCAAATACTTTATAATACATAATCCCCAGGATAGAAAGCATTACCAGCAACATCCACCAGGATCTTCGCTTGATGCTGCTATCAATTAAGTTGCTTGTGCGTATCGTATAAAAACTCCATGCCATTAAGGTGGTTAAAAGCGATCCACTCACGACAACTACAATTTTATTATAACTGAGGTATAGGGCGGCCATCGCGCCAATTGTTGCCAGCATTAATAATGGTGCAAACCTTAACAGTAAGCTTTTCTTCTGCTGCAAGGAGACAGGTTTCACCGTCTCCAGGAAATTTTTTATTTCTTCACGCCTTTCTACATAAGGCATTATAAAAATATTGTTGCCTTTCCCCGGGCCATTAATACCCAGGTAACCTTCTTTGGTCTCAATAATGGTATCTACGTCGCTAAACAATATTTTTTTATCGGCCAGTCCGGCTTGTCTGCGCAAAAAATGATCGTCGGCAATGGTGAGTTCATAGCTACCAAACATCGCTCTACTTCTTTTCTTTCCCTGCCAGACAGCAAAAACAACATATAGGATAATAATGACCATATATACCAGCACCGCTTGCCATCCCCCGGCATCCCCACCTTGCGAATAGTACGATATGGCCAAACCGGCAATTATGGCGACAAAGGTTAGCGGTACAGATTTGGCAAGCACCTTTTTACTAAAAAGGTTAAAATCTTCGGGCTTGTTTTTATATTGAGGCATAACTAAGGTTTACGGGCTGCTAATATAGTTATTGCACTGCTTTTTGCCTTATGCGCGGCCTGCATTTTACATCCGTGCAAATATTCAGGGTCGAAAAAAACACATGTCCGCACAAAAACCACCGTTTTAGTAGGCTATTGTTAACCCGCTGGTAATATTGAATTAATAATTGTGAAAATATTACATATAATTGTACTCGTTACACCATGAGGTACAACGTGGTAAAGGCGGGTTTTATATGTTAATGTTACGGTTAATATTAAGCCCTAAAAGTGTTAGCAAAAAGCTTAAAAAGTTTAATTTTTTGCATAAAAAAGCAACTTACGCTGTATAATTTGCAAAAAATACCATTAAAAGTACCAAGTGTTTTTTTTACAATAAGTTAATCATACTTTTAACCCAATTTTTTAAAAACTCATTATTATATGATCATAATTGCTGACGGTGGCTCAACCAAAACAAATTGGTGCCTGGTTACTGAAGAAGGTAAAAAGGTGTATTTCAACACCGAAGGTTACAACCCGTATTTTGCTCCGAAAGAGTATATCATACAATCCCTAAAGGAGAGTTTGCCTACCGATCTGGAGAAGGATAATATCACTGAGGTTAACTATTACGGTGCCGGTTGTTCTACATCGGAGATGCGTAAGATAGTAGAAGAAGCCATGCAGGTGGTTTTCTCTAAATCGAAGGTGAACATTGGTCATGATCTGCTTGCTGCAGCCCGCGCATTGCTGGGTAACAACGAAGGTTTCGCCGCTATTTTAGGCACAGGTACCAATACCTGCATTTATGATGGTAAAGATGTAGTGAACAATATCGATTCGGGCGCTTACATCCTGGGCGACGAAGGCAGCGGATGCTACATCGGCAAAAAGCTTTTGGTAGATTACCTGCGAGGCTACATGCCGGAGGCTGTCCGTAAAGCGTTTTGGGAAGAATTTAAATTAACACCTGATGATATCAACGAAATAGTTTACACCCAACCGCGTGCAAACCGTTTCTGTGCAAGCTTCAGCAAGTTTGTTTACGATAATAACGTAAACATCGAATACTCACGCAACCTGGTGCGTACCTCTTTCGAGGATTTTTTTAAAAACCTGGTTACCCATTACCCCGATTATCAGAAATACACTTTCAATTGCATCGGTTCGGTGGGCTACAACTTCCGCAATGTATTGGAAGAAGTTTGTACCGAAAACGGCATGACCGTTGGCAACATCATCCGCTCTCCTATAGATAACCTGGTGAAATACCACCTGGAACTGGCACCAAGCAGTCTTTAGAATCAAGAGGCGACAGTCTCAAGAGTCAAGAACCAAGACACAAGAATCAAGATAAAATAAGAAAAGGGTCGAAAGCAAATGCTTTCGACCCTTTTCTATTACCGCATCGTCTTTGCGAGGAAGCGCAGCGACGAAGCAATCCCCGGCAAGCGGAGCGGACATGCAGAGCCGCTAATTAAATCCGCCCTGCTACGTGGCTTTGCCTGCCGAGGATTGCCACGCTTCGCAAAGACGTAGTAGTTATTAACAGTGAACGCCTGGATTAAATCCCAGGCGTTCAATGTTTTGTTTGTTTTGTCTCTTGGTTCTTGATTCTCTCCACTGACCTTACTGATCTGAACCTACTGCACCAAATTCAACTCATTCTGGAAGATCTTGGCGTACTTCCTCCTGTCGAACTTGTAGAGTTTGGCGGCACGGTACGATACGCCTTTCTGTTTCTCGTCCAGTTCTTTTAAAAAGCCGTAGCTCAGCATTTTCTTGCGGAAGTTGCGCTTATCCAGCTTTTTGTTCAGCACCGCCTCATACAGCGATTGCAGCTGCGTGAGCGTAAACTTCTCGGGCAATAACTCAAACGCTATAGGCTGGTAATTTAGCCTGCGGCGGATCTTGTTGAAGCCGGTGTTGAAAATTTCGCTGTGATCGAAGGCGAGCTTTGGCAGATCGTTCACCGGGTGCCAAAAAGCCGATTTGGCATATTGGGTAACCGGCTTTACTTCTTTTTGCCCGTTGATACGGATCAAAGCATAGTAGGCAACGGTTATAACACGCCCCTGCGGGTGACGTTTCACCTCGCCAAATGTATGGAACTGCTGCATGTGCAGATCGCGAAGGCCGGTAAGCTCGTATAAAATACGCTCTGCGGCATCATCAATACTTTCATCTTGCTCAACAATGTAACCCGGTAATGCAAGCCAGTCTTTAAAGGGTTCCTCATTGCGTTCAATGAGTAGAATCTTTAATTCGCCAGCCTCAAATCCAAAAATCACACAGTCAATAGAAAATACTGAATCAAATGTTGGTAACTTTACTTCCAAAAGTAGTTCTATTTAGGTTTATCGGTTAAATATATACCTTAAAATTCATTCCAAAAATAATAAATTAAATTTAATGGTGTAATTTCGACACCTTATATTCGTGGCTCCAAATTTACTTGTGTAAAAATGCGTAAAATTACAAAAATAGCTGTTCTAACTTCTGGAGGCGATGCGCCGGGCATGAACCCCTGCATCCGCGCCGTAGTGCGTACTGCCATATATAATAAACTGGAAGTTGTAGGGATAAGGCAAGGTTACCAGGGCCTTATCGACAACAATATGTACGAGATGAACACCCGTTCGGTTAGTAATATCCTGAACCTGGGTGGTACTATTTTAAAAACCGCCCGCTGCCTCCCCTTCCGTACCGATGAAGGAATGGAAACCGCTTACAATAATATAAAAGCACAAGGTATAGATGGGATAGTGGTTATTGGCGGCGATGGTACCTTTACCGGTGCACTGCGTTTCTCTCAACGTTTCCCGGATATTGCCGTAATGGGCGTACCCGGCACTATTGATAACGATCTTTACGGTTCTACCTATACTTTAGGTTTTGATACCGCTACCAATACGGTTATAGAAGCTATAGATAAGATTCGCGATACGGCGGATGCACACGACCGCCTTTTCTTTATCGAAGTAATGGGCCGCGATTCGGGCGCTATCGCGTTGCGTGCAGGTATCTCCTGCGGAGCAGAAGCAATTTTGTTACCGGAGCGTGCTACCGCAATAGACGACTTGATAGAGAGCCTTAAAGCGGGGCAGTTCAACAAAAAATCATCGAGCATTGTAATTGTTGCCGAAGGCGATAAAAGCGGTGGTGTGTATGATCTGGCAGAACGTGTACGCGGGCAGGTTAAATTTTACGATATTAAGGTGACTATATTAGGCCACTTACAGCGCGGTGGAAGCCCGTCTGCATTTGACAGGATCCTGGGCAGCCGCCTTGGTTTTGCCGCAGTTAACGCGCTTATAGCCGGTAAATCGCAAATGATGGTTGGGCTTGAGGCTAATCATATTAAACTAACTACCCTGGAAGAAGCGCTTACACAACATCAGTTTAAGCTGGAAGACGATTTGATGCAGATGTCAGAAATCCTATCTATATAAATGATAGCGGTTGTATATAGCGGTTCTAATAATGCGGGTTGGCGTTTAGCTTACAAGGGGCGAACTGTTGCCTCTTTTAACACCAATGCCATTAATCCCTATTTTAACGATGAGAAATACATCACCCAGCTGCTTAACCGCAACATTAACCTTATCCACCACGCGGAAGAGATAAAGCGCATTTACTTTTTTGGTGCCGGTGCTTCTTCAGACGAACGCAAAAAAGTGGTGCAGGACGCCCTTGAAGGATTTTTTAAATTCGCCAAAGTAACCGTTGAGCACGATATCGCCGCGGCGGCCATCGCCTGCTGCAAAAACAACCCGGGTATTGTAAGCATCTGCGCAAGCGGTACCAATGCCGCCTGGTATGATGGTAAAAAAGTAAAACCCAATAATTTTGGCCTCGGCTACATCCTGGCAGACGAAGGCAGCGGTAACTGGCTGGGCAGGCAGCTCATTAAAAGCTTTATGAATGAGACACTTCCGGCAAATTTGCGCAAGAAGTTCATTCACAGCTACGATGCCGACCGCAAAACCCTTTTAGAGAAAGTTTACCGCAAAAAAGAGCCTGCTTTATACCTCAGTTCGTTCAGCGAATTCTTTTCGGAGAACAAAAACGACGTTTATCTGCGCAGTATCATTAAAACAGGATTTACTAAGCTGATTGATACCTATTTATTACCTTTGCGCGCGGAACACCCGGATGCCCCTATTCATTTTGCAGGGTCGGTGGCCTCCAATTTCCAGGATTACCTGGCCGACGCCGCAGAAGAGCGGGACATTAAAATAGCAGGCATTATAAAAGAACCAATAAACAATTTGTTGACTTATTATTCAAATAAAAATTAGAAAAATCATGAAAATAGGAATTAACGGCTTTGGCCGTATCGGCCGTTTAGCTTTCAGGGCTGCAATTGAACGTGAAGGTGTTGAAATTGTTGGTATTAATGACTTGGTTGAGCCAGATTACATGGCTTACATGTTGAAATACGATTCAACTCATGGCCAGTTCAAAGGCACCATTGCTGTTGAAGGCGGCCATTTGGTAGTAAACGGTAAAACTATCCGCGTTACTGCCGAAAAAGACCCTGCAAACCTTAAATGGGATGAAGTAGGTGCAGAAGTTATTATCGAATCTACAGGTTTATTTTTAACCTTAGATACAGCACAGAAACACATTGATGCAGGTGCTAAGAAAGTAGTTATGAGCGCTCCTGCAAAGGATGATACACCTACATTTGTAATGGGTGTAAACCACAAGCTGTTAAAAGCTGAGCAAACTATCGTTTCAAACGCTTCATGTACTACCAACTGTTTAGCGCCTATCGCTAAAGTATTGGATGATAAATTCGGTATAGTAGAAGGTTTAATGACTACTGTACACGCGGTTACAGCTACTCAAAAAACAGTTGATGGCCCGTCTGCAAAAGACTGGAGAGGTGGCCGTGGTGCTTACCAAAACATCATCCCTTCATCAACAGGCGCTGCTAAAGCCGTTGGTTTAGTTCTTCCACAGCTAAAAGGTAAATTAACAGGTATGTCATTCCGTGTTCCGGTTGCCGACGTTTCTGTGGTTGACCTGGTTGTACGTTTAAAAACGCCAACTACCTACGAAGGCATTAAAGCCGCGATGAAAGAAGCATCTGAAGGCGAATTGAAAGGTATTTTAGGTTACACCGAAGATGAAGTTGTATCTGAAGACTTTAAAGGTGATGCACGCACATCAATTTTTGATGCAAAAGCAGGTATCGCATTGAATGATAACTTCGTGAAGGTAGTATCATGGTACGATAACGAATGGGGTTACTCAAACAAACTGATCGACCTTGTACAAGAAATTGGTAAACTGTAAGGTTTAGTAATTTCTTTCATAATAGCAAAGCCTCCTAATTCGGGAGGCTTTGCTTGTTTATAAGGGATTACTCCTACCCTTGTTATCCTGAGCGGAGCGGAGGATCTAATAACCACTATGCCTCACTACTGCGCCAAAGGTTATTTTCCTTACCAATTGCAAATCCCCTAATATCACCTACATTTACTTCATCACCATGAAGAAGACACTAACCTATACCTTAAAAGTGGGCTTAACCACATTGTTTGCATCTCCAATACTTAGCCTGATTATCATGTATACTTTTGTGGGTTTGGTTTTCTTATTAAAACCCGACAATTTTAGTATTAATACAAGTATCAATTTCGTGGATATTGCGGTGCTCACCGGCATTTCTACCTTGGTTTTACCATTTGCCATTCAAAAGGCAGCGGGTTCCGGGCCGGGGGTCTACAACAAAAAATCGCAAATAACGGTGTCAACTTTCTTCTTTTCGGTACCGTTGTTTTGCATATACCTATTTACAATCAAAAGCGCAAGCGAACATCCGTTAGGAAATACCTTACTGATGGTTATCCCCAACCTTTTTGTAATGATGCTGTGTATTCGATTTTATAAGCTGGAGATTGGAACCCCCATGCCGGGAGTGGACATTGATGAATAACTAAAACTTTTTAGCGAATCTGCGTATTACTATGATGCCATTATGAAAGATATTATAAACCGCTTTAAGATCACCGATACCAACAGCTTTAAATTAAGCGATTACGACACTGCTGATACCGCAGGTCATCAAAAAGAAAACGCGGAAGAGCTGTTAAGCGATCTGATCAGGCAAACCGCAAAGCTGCAAACGGAATTATACGCTGCACATAACCATTCCCTGCTCATCATTTTCCAGGCAATGGATGCTGCCGGGAAAGATAGCGCAATAGCGCATACCATGTCGGGCCTAAACCCGCAGGGCTGCCAGGTGTTCAGTTTTAAGCAGCCCAGTGCCGAGGATTACGACCATGATTTTTTATGGCGACACTACAAAGCCCTACCCGAGCGCGGTCGCATCGGCATCCACAACCGTTCGCATTATGAGAATGTGCTGGTTACCAAAGTACACCCCGAGTTTATTTTAAAGGAAAACCTCCCCGGTATTACGAAAGTAAAACACATCGACAAAGAATTTTGGGAGAAGCGCTACCAGAGCATCCGAGATTTTGAAAAACACCTCGTTGAAAACGGGACGGTTATCGTTAAGTTTTACCTTAACCTATCTGAGCAAGAACAAAAAGAACGTTTTTTAAAACGCATTTCCGATCCTGAGAAGAACTGGAAATTTGCCGCAGGCGATATCAAAGAACGCGACAGGTGGAAAGATTACATGGATGCATACGAAACAGCCATTAAAGAAACCAGCACAACAGATAGCCCATGGCATGTAGTGCCCGCAGATAAAAAGTGGTTTACCCGTGTGACTGTTTCAAGTATTATTTTGGAAACGCTTAAAAACTTGAAATTAAAATATCCTGTACTGCCAAAGGAGGAGATGGAAGAATTGGATAATACGAAAGCTGAGTTGGAGGAAGGATAAGCGGTATTTTAGTAAACGCGAATAAACCACTACCAAAAAGGCGGTCCCCACCGCCGCTAACAAGCATTTTATTAATAGCCGGGTAATCTCACCGCTGCCAACAACTTTCCTGAAAATTTCTCTTCCCTCATTTTGAAATTTGAAAAGAAGCGTTATTTTTAGGAAACTTCCCCGCACTAAAAAACCAATGAATTACATCGACCTTTTATTAATACTCATCTTCCTTCTTTGTATCTGGGCGAGTGTTAAGCAGGGCTTTATATTGTCTTCTCTTTCTTTATTATCCTGGGTGGGTAGTTTGGCGGCAGGGTTCCTGGCCTACCGCCCGTTGGCCAGCTTTCTGCACGATCTGATGCCTTTTGCCGGTTTTTGGCTGCCGCCATTATCATTTATGATAGGTGTATTGCTGGGTAAGCTTATCTTTGATGCCATTATAGTGCGCCTGCTTGACCGGATTCCCGGCCGCGCTCACAATAACCCTGTAAATAAATTGCTTGGTGCCATTCCCGGTGTTGCCAATGGCTTTATCTGGACCATTTTATTATCCGGCATCCTGTTATTGGTACCGTTTACCAACGGCCTCTCTAAACAAACCAGGGATAGCACTTTGGCAGCCCGCCTGGTGGCGCGGATCAGCTGGCTGGATGAATCCCTATCTCCCGTGTTTAGCGAAGCGTTAAACAGCACCCTCCCCAAAAAACACACGGAAGCCGGCCATGACGAATTTATAAAGCTGCCATTCAAGGTAAAGGACCCGACAGTACGTACCGACCTGGAAGCCGACATGCTTATCCTGGTTAACAAGGAACGAAAAGAACGCGGTTTAAAACCACTCAAAGCCGACCCGGAGATGGCCGTTGTTGCCCGCAAGCATTCGGTAGATATGTTTGCACGGAGTTATTTTTCGCACTATACACCCGATGGCACCGATCCGTTCGCACGCATGAAAAAGGGGAACATTGTCTTTTTAACCGCCGGGGAAAACATCGCGTTAGCACAAACACTTACTGTGGCGCATACCGGTTTAATGAATTCGCCGGGCCATCGTGCCAATATCCTCAATCCGGCCTATGGGCGGCTTGGGATAGGCATCTTAGATGGCGGAATTTACGGGTTAATGATCACTCAGAATTTCAGGAACTGATGATATTATACGGCAAAATAATTCCGTGTAATATATTGACAGTCAATCATGCAATCGGTTGCATTTATCGTTTTTATTTATAATTTTGGCTGTCGGTTCACAACTAATCTCACTAACCACCATAAGCCTCCTATTATGCCTAAATTAAAAGCCTTATCTATAATGCTGTTGCTCGGCATTTTCTCATCTCGCGCCTTTTGTCAGCAGTATAAGAACTTCCGCGTAGCGGTTTACTGCCGTGCTTACGAGGTTGCCAAAATGAACGATACCACCAATTACCTCAAGCCCATTTGGGATGAGCTATCCCGGCAACTTAAAGTGGATAAAGTTTACCTCGAAACGCACCGCGACACACACATTGTAGATCAAAAAACGTTGGATATTGCCAAAAAGTTCTTTAAAGACCGTGGCATTACCGTTGCGGGAGGCATCACCTACACCATTAGCGAACCTAATAATTTTGAAACTTACTGCTATAGCGATCCCGCTCAGCGCAAAAAGGTGCAGGAAATAGCGGAATATACTGCCAAAAACTTCGATGAATTTATTTTGGACGATTTCTTTTTTACGGATTGCAAATCGGACCAGAGCATAAAAGATAAAGGGACAAAAAGCTGGACGGAATACCGGCTGAAACTCATGACAGATGCCGGCAGAGAGTTAGTGGTAGGCCCCGCTAAAAAAGTAAACCCAAAGGTTAAGGTAATTATTAAATACCCAAACTGGTACGAGCATTTCCAGGGACTGGGCTTTAACCTGGATGAAGAGCCCAAATACTTCGATGGTATTTACACCGGTACCGAAACACGGGATGCCGTAAGCAGCGACCAGCACCTGCAGGCCTACCTGGGTTACAACGTTTTCCGTTATTATGAGAACATAAAACCCGGCGGCAATGGCGGCGGATGGGTTGACCCGGGAGGGATGCGTAATTACGACCGCTATGCCGAGCAGCTCTGGATAACCGCCTTTGCCAAAGCGCCGGAGATCACGCTGTTCGATTTGAGGCAGCTGATACGCAAAACCATCCCTACCGACCGATCGGCATGGCAGGGGCAGCAAACCAGCTTCGATTTTGATAAAATGATGGCGCCTGTAAATTACAACGGCGGCACTCCGGCGGCACCCACAACTATTGCCCGCGCCGCCGGGTACACCTTTGAAACCATAGATAAGTTTTTGGGGCTGTTAGGAAAGCCGATAGGCATAAAAAGCTACCGCCCCTATAATGCCACGGGCGAAGATTTCCTGCAAAACTTTTTAGGGCAGGCCGGCATCCCGATGGACCAATGCCCAACATTCCCCGCTGCAGATTCGGTTATATTACTTACAGAAGAAGCTAAATTTGATGCCCAGATAGTGGACAAGATAAAAAAGCAGCTTACCGATGGCAAAACGGTAGTAATAACCTCGGGATTGCTGCACGCCCTTCAGGATAAGGGGATAAAAGATATTGCCGAGATCACCTACACCGACCGCAAAGCATACGTAAAGGACTTTAAAACACGGCGGACCGGCATTGTATCTATAAACAGGCCGATGCTTATCCCGCAGATCCAGTACCTCACCAACGATTCCTGGGAACAGGTATCCGCTATAGACGGGCAAATGGGCTGGCCAATACTGCACGAGGCGCAATACTCCAAAGGTAAACTGAACGTATTGGTGATCCCCGAAAATTTTGCCGATCTGTATCGTTTACCTGCCGAGGCCCTCAACCGAATAAGGGCAACCCTGGGCGCAAAGTTGAACGTACAGTTAGAAGGCCCGGGCAATATTAGCATCTATATTTATGATAACAATACCTGCATAGTAGAGTCGTTTTCTGATGAGCCGGCTGAGGTGAACCTGCTAACAGCAACCCCATATAAAACCCTTACCGATCTGCTCTCCAACGCGAAACTACCCGGAACAGTAAGAAAAGTAAACGGCGGTTACGGGCAAACCGCCAGCGAGAAAAATGTGTTTCCAGTTAGCCTTAAACCACACTCCTACCGGGTGTTTAAGTTTGAATAAACATTACCCGTTTTATAGCCAAAATTTGTCAGTTTCTCAAAAACTGATGATAAAAAAGAAAAAGCGAAACGGTGATGTTTCGCTTTTTCTTTTTTGTTTACCACGGCGTTACGCCATTATCGCTAAAGTACCCGCCGGTTGGGCCATCCTTATCTATCATGGCATATTTTACAATAGGGGCGGCGCCTTCTTCTACGCTTTTATACCCCTGGTTACCGTTAAAATCGGTTTTAGTGTAGCCGGGGTTTACAGCGTTTACCTTGAATTTATCCTTTAGTTCGTACGCTAAAGCAATCGTATAGTTATTCAACGCGCTTTTTGATGGGCCATAAGCAGCGGTCTTAACCTCGTAATGTCTCCAGGTTGGGTCGCTGTGTAAGGTTAGCGAGCCAAGGTCTGATGTTACGTTTACTATCCGCGGGTTGGGTGCGTTTTGCATAAGGGGCACAAATATGCGTGCCATACGCGCTACGCCTATCACGTTTACTTCAAACACCTCTCTAAATATTTCATCAGCGGTATTTAAAGCCGGCTGCGGGAAGCTGCCGGGAATGCCCGCGTTGTTTATCAGTACATCCAGGTGATCTATACTGCCGGCAAGTTTATTATATGCCGCCTGTGCCGACTCTTCACTCGTTACTTCCAGTTGCAGAAACTCAACATCGGTTAAGCCTTCAGCATGTAATTCGGCTACGGCTTTATCGCCTCTTTCTTTGTCGCGGGCGCCCAGGTAGATGTGGTAACCGGCTGTGGCCAGTTGGCGGGCAGTTTCCAGCCCAATACCTTTATTGGCGCCGGTAATTAATACAGTTTGTTTTTTCATGATACAAAATTATGGCGCGGCAATGGTTCCATCACTGCACATAGTATGGCATTAACTGTACATTTCAAGGATTTGCTGGCGATAGGCCATTGGAGTGGCATCCGTAAGGCGTTTAAAAAACCTGTTAAAATACGCGGCATCCTCAAAACCAAGCTCATCCGCAATTTGCTTAATAGATAGTTTTGTATGCAACAAGCGGCGCTTTGCTTCCATAACCAGGCGGCTATGAATATGGCTTATGGCCGTTTTACCGCTTTGCTGTTTTACTACATCGCTGAGGTAGCCAGGCGTGAGGTTTAGCAAATTCGCGTAAGCCGCAACATCGTGCTGGTGAATGTAATTCTCAGTAATTAATTGCTGAAAACTTCTAAGCAGGCAGTGGCCTTTGGTTGTTTTACAATCTTCGCCAAATTGTTCGTTATAAAGCCTGCTCAGGTATATCACCAGCACCCTCAGCCAGGAGGTAAGCATCTGGTTGTGCCAGCTGCCTGCCGAGTTGTACTCCACATACATCTTATGCATAATGTCTTTAAGGTAGATGATATCATCCTGAGACAAAACCAGCTCATGCGCACCCGCCGGATTTTGAATAATTGGCAATAACCGCAGCATCCTGTTCTCTTCCAGCATTAAAAACTCTTCGCTAAAGTAGGCTACCCAACCCTGCATGGGGCAAATTTCCTCTTTTAAATGGATCTGTTGAGGTACGGTAAAATAGAAGTGGCCGGGCTTAACCGTATAGGCTGTATCATCTATCCAATGGCGGCTGCTCCCCTGCTCAACAAAGGCGAATAAATAATATTCCTTACGATGGGGCAGCAAAAATGCGGGATCTATTATCGCTTCAATCCCGTCAGACTCGCGCACCATTATCATGGCCGGCGACCCATCATCGTTTAGTAAAGGATAATTTGTGATCACACTTTTTTCCGGAATAGTTAAAACAGGCATAGTATAAAATTAAAAAATGGCGGTGAGTACACCGCCATTTGTAAGTAAAAAAGTCTTAGCCAACCTGGTTGTAGTGTCCTCACCACAATCCTTAAGCGCCTACATCAACTCCTTATCTTTTTTTACGTGATAGGCCTTATTGGCCATATAAAACAGCAAAACTGTTGGTATAATGTAAAACAGCGCGCCGCTATATTTAATATCCGGGTAGGTAACTATCAGTTGATAGATCAACAATATTAAAGCTACTATCCCGCCTATGAGGTATAAATAAAAGAACTTCATGCCTGCTGTTTATTTTGTTTTTGCTATCCGTTTAAATATGGCTGCGCCTAATGGTGGCGCGGTTACCTGCATCGAGTTTTCTTTGCCGTGCCATGCTTCGGCATCGGTTTTAATAGGGTTGTAGTTGATCATGCCGCTGCCCCAATATTGGTGCTGGTCGGAATTGAATACTTCCTGCCACTCGCCTGCTGCGGGTACGCCAATACGGTAGTTTTGGTGCGGAACGGGTGTCATGTTCAACACCACAACCAGGTCGTTAGCGGGATCGATACCCTTACGGGTGTAAACGATCACCGAATCGGCCATGTTGCTGGCATCTATCCACTCAAAGCCCGTCCAGTCGAAACCTTTTTCGTATAGCGCGGGTTCAGATTTATATAAGGCATTAATTGCTTTCACAGTTTCTTTAATACCTTGGTGGCTGGTGTGCTCCAGCAAATGCCAGTCTAACGAACGCTCAAAGCTCCACTCGCCTACCTGCCCAAACTCGGCCCCCATAAACAGCAATTTTGTGCCGGGATGGGTAAACATAAAGCTGTACAGCAAGCGCAGGTTTGCAAATTTTTGCCAGTCGTCTCCCGGCATTTTGGTAAGCATGCTGCCTTTACCATAAACCACCTCATCATGCGAGAAAGGCAGCATAAAGTTTTCGGTAAAGGCGTACACCATGCTAAACGTGAGCTGATCCTGGTGATATTTGCGATGGATAGGGTCATGTTCAAAATAATCAAGCGTATCGTGCATCCAGCCCATCATCCATTTCATACCAAAGCCCAGGCCGCCTGTATAAACCGGGCGACTAACGCCGGCAAAGGAGGTTGATTCCTCGGCAATGGTTTGCACATCCGGGAAGTTGCTGTAAACAGCCGTATTAAATTCCTTGAGGAATGATACGGCTTCCAAATTTTCGTTGCCGCCAAAAACGTTTGGCTCCCACTCGCCTTCGTTGCGCGAATAATCGAGGTACAACATAGACGCCACGGCATCTACACGCAACCCGTCTATATGGTAGCGCTCCAGCCAAAACAAGGCATTGCTTATTAAGAACGCGCGTACCTCGTTACGGCCATAGTTAAATATGTACGATTTCCAATCCGGGTGAAAGCCCTTGCGAAGGTCCTCGTGCTCGTAAAGGTGTGTTCCGTCGAAATTATATAATCCGTGCGCATCGCCGGGGAAGTGCGATGGTACCCAATCCAGTATCACCCCAATACCATTGGCGTGGAATTGCTCCACCAGGTACATAAGGTCCTGCGGGGTACCGTAACGGCACGATGCAGCAAAGAAGCCGGTGATCTGGTAACCCCAGCTTGGGTAATACGGGTGCTCCATTATCGGCATAAACTCTACGTGCGTAAAGCCCATTTCCTTAACATAAGGCACCAATTTTTCTGCCAGCTGGCGGTAGGACAGGAACTCATCCGGGCTCTCAGGGCTGCGTGCCCAGGAGCCGATATGCATCTCATAAACCGAGTAAGGCTTATCTAACGCGGTATATTGGTAGCGGCTGGCCATCCAGTCCTGATCTTTCCATTCGTAAAAAGTATCGGCAACAATAGATGCTGTATGAGGCGGCAATTCCCAGCGCAGTGCGAAAGGGTCGCTTTTTTCCAGTTCGGCACCATTGTGCGATTTGATGAAGTATTTATAAGTTTCGCCAACGCCCACGTTTGGCACCCAGCCCTCCCAGATGCCCGATGCATCCCAACGGTAGTTCAAGGCATGCGAGCCTTTGTTCCAACCGTTAAAATTACCTATTACGGCAACGTACTGCGCGTTTGGCGCCCAAACGGCAAAGTAAGTACCCACCACGCCTTTGTACTCCAGCACGTGCGAGCCAAATTTTTCGTAAAGTTTAAAGTGTTTACCGCCTTTAAACAGGTCGATATCAAAATCGGTAAAACGGCTATAAGGTTCAACGGCTTTAATTTCGGTATTGGTTGTAGCATTTATAATGGTTTCCATTTTGGTTTTGGAAGCCAGTTTTTTTGCAGGCTTTGCAGCCGTTTCATTTTCTTTTTTTGCTGATGCTTTTGGCTTTTTGGCTACGGGCGCTTCAGCTTCCGGGGATGATTGGGCAGCTTCGGTTTTCTTCGCTGCTTTTGGTTTAGCGGCTTTTATAGGTTTCGATTCGGATGATTCGGCCCCGGTAATTGTTGTTTTCTTTGCCATAGTCAGGTAGCGCCCTTAAGCACTTAGGTTAGTTGGTTGCAGGAATAATTCCTGTTGTTCAAATATATAATTATTGAACATACATTAGCAGGAGTTGTTTATTTAAAACAAAAAAGACGGCTCATTTTAACCGCAGAGGGCACCGAGTGGCCGCAGAGAAGCGCGGAGGCCTTATTGCTGATGGCTATTTACTGACTGCACCTTTGTTTTTTAGGTAACCACCCAAAACAGATACCGGGGCAAAAATAAACATGGCGAACAATTGCGTCCAGTGGCTACCGCCGGATACCGCCATGGAGATACCCGCAAAGGCGAATATCATACATGCCAGTATAAAATTCAAACCAAGCGTATTTTGCTTCGCGATGAGTTGCACAACCGCCCCTGCCAGGATGGAAAAGCACACGCCGTAGGCTATTGTTATCAACTTAAAATTAAACGGTGCATCCTGATGCGGATGATGATGCGTTAAATTGAATAACAAAACCGAGCTTACGGCAAATACCAGGTATCCGACAATAACAGCTAAAATTTTCCTGAACATTTGTTTTTTCTTCAAATATGGAAGATATTTTGATATGGCGTTTATTGAAAGTTGCTAAATACAGGGAGAATATTTTACAGCTCATTTCTAAGCGTATGACTTGCGATTTAATTCTTCAATACTGGGCGATCATTCAAAAAATCTGAATCTTTATTAAAAAAGAGGCGCTGTTCATATTTTCTGCCGTCGTCATCCATAAATTCTAATCTAAAAAATCCATTTGAGATATCCTCATCTTTTGGATACGTTGATGTCCAAACTGTATCACCCACCTTATAAAATGGTTCATATTTATGACTTTGATAAATTAAGTTACCCTTATCATCCATGTGGGCATCAAAGTTTATTGAAGTTGTAACATTGAAAGCTATGTTTTTTTCGCAAATAATTGTGATCGAACATGTTTTTTCGTTACAATCCCGATACATCAAAAATTCGGGGCGTATTTCGCGGGCTGCTTTGTTAAGTTCAAAAGTTATTAATTCGAGCTGTTTTCGATTTAAGTCAATGGTTTCCTTAAGAGTAACTACTAAAATTCTAAGAGTAGCAATGCTAACTGCTAACGATGCAACATAAACGGCAGTTGTAATTATATCAGTTATTACCATTGACATGCATTTATATTGTTGGCTTTTTAAGTCCTCTCAATTTAGATAGTAACGACTGATATTGATAAACAGATTTCAAAATTTCTTTCGCAAACTCAATGGATATTTCAATCTCCTCGTTACCAATTTCTTCAAAATCTTTCGCAACAATGTGCGCAGCATCATTTCCGAGAAGTTTTAGTTCGTACATTGCCTCCAAAAGCTCTGTGGGAACAGTAATAAGTTTTTTTAAACTTTCGAGCTTTTGATGCAAGTTCGCACCCGTTGCGCGCTTATCCTCACAAATTGCTTCCAGAGTTTTTCGAATCATCATCCCAGCTGCAATGAAACATTCATTTGAATGACATGTCACTGCTTCTGTAAAAATTTGTAGAATATTTACTGGAATATTATCTTTACTAAAGTCTATTCGTTGTTGTGGGTAACTCATTACTATTTCAGAGGTGTCCTTGCAAATAAAAAATACCAGACCAGAACAATCTCTATTGGGGCACCGTCTCATACCATAGAATCTTGAGTTGGTATTAAGCTTTAAGTCCTGCGTTCCAAGAGTATTAAACGTGCCATTGTTTCCGCAATGCGGACATTTCAATACTATATGAGGAGTGTATTGCTGACTTACTACAGATGATAATATATTTAGGTACATATCCTTAAATTGTAGGCGTCAATATAAACAAAACTTTAACAGTAAATCGCTTGGTCATATAACAGGAAACTTCCATGATTACTAAGTTAAAAACTGGGATTCTTTGCAGAAAACAATAAGACAGAATAGAGCCTAAATAAGCGCATTTTTTTAAATACCGAGAGCGCTAAAAAAATTTCATCTCAGCGCCCTCGATGTATTCTAAGCTAACTATGTGGTTAGACCATTACTAAAACAACCCCTATTTCAATATCTCTATCTGTTTAAAGTTTTTGCTAAACTTAAACTCGTAGGTTTTATCGGGGTTTACCGATACTTCTTTGATCTCCTTGCCATCGGCTATAATTTTTGATGGCTTAAACGGCAGGCCGTTTATTTTGATGTGGTAACCTTCGTAGCGCGGGGTGTACAAACCTTCCATGCTTTGTTTGATACTCATGGTTTTGGCAGTACCGTTTACGATGAATTTTTTCTCTAAATAAATATCCTGCTCGTAGGCAAATGTTTCGCCGTAATCTTCAAACAGGAACGAGTTCACCTCGTAATCGCTGTAGTAGATATTCAGTTTTACCTCTTCTATTGGTTTCTCGCTGGTGTACTGCATCACCGGGTATTCGGGTATAACCGACCCTGCTTTTACAAAAATCGGCATGGTATCCAACGGTGTAGCTACATGTACTTCCTGCCCGCCTTCTACCATTTCCAGACTCCAGAAATGGTACCATTTGCCTTTTGGCAAATAAACCATTCGGCTGGTTTTGCCGGGCTCTAATACAGGGCAGATCAATATCTTATCGCCGTAGGTGAACTCATCCTGCCTGAAGTGATTGGCAACGGTTTCCTGCTCGTGCATTACAATAGGCCTCAATATAGGGAAACCGTAACGGTGATGCTCCCAAAATGCCGAGTATAAGTAAGGCAACAACCTGTATCTTAACTCAATAAACTTACGGTTGATGGTAGTGAACGGTTCCCCAAAGCTCCACGGTTCGCGTTCTTTGGTATCGCCGGCAGAGTGGGCGCGCATAAATGGCGAGAAGGTCCCCATCTGGATCCAGCGGGTGAACAGCTCACCATCGGGCTCGCCGCTAAAACCGCCAATATCTGTTCCGCAGAACGAGATGCCCGATACCGATAGTCGCTGCAGTTGCACATTACCAATTTTAAGGTGCTCCCATGAGGCCACGTTATCGCCCGTCCAAACGGAAGAGTAGCGTTGTACGCCTGCATAACCGGCGCGGGTAATGGTGAACGGGCGCTTGTTCTTCATCTGCTTGCGCAGGCCTTCATACGTGGCGCGTACCATTTGCATACCGTATACATTGTGTGCCTTGCGGTGGCTTCCGCGGAAACCATCGTATTGGTGGCGCACATCATCCGGGAATGTGCCCGAACCAAATACGGCAGGCTCGTTCATATCATTCCACACACCTGCTACGCCAAGGTCAACCAATTCATCAAACAAACCACCCCACCAGGTGCGTACCTCAGGGTTTGTAAAATCTGGAAACTGGCAGCGGCCCGGCCATACGTGGCCTTCCATAAAGTAATCATCGCTGCGGCGGCAGAAATAGCGTTTCTCCTTACCTTCTTTAAACACAGAGTAATTATCGTCCACACGAATCCCCGGATCGATAATAACAACCGTTTTAAAGCCGTTGGCGGCAAGGTCCTCAATCATCTTCCGCGGGTTAGGGAAGTATTTTGGGTTCCAGGTAAAACAGCGGTAGCCATCCATATAATCGATATCCAAATAGATACCGTCGCAAGGAATTTTATTCTGGCGGAAACCGTTGGCAATTACGCGGACTTTATTTTCCGGGTAGTAGCTCCAGCGGCATTGGTGGTAGCCCAGCGCCCAAAGCGGCGGCATGGGGTGTGTACCGGTTAATATGTGGTAATTCTTTACCACATCCATCATATGCGGGCCGTGGATGTAATAGTATTGCAGTTCGCCCCCATCGGCCCAAAAACTTGTTTTGGTTTGATCCTCACCACCAAAATCGAAGTGCGCCTTAAAGGTATTATCAAAGAAGATACCGTGGGCGATGCCTTCGTTTACGCTGATATAGAATGGGATAGAGCGGTACAGCGGATCCTGGTTCCAACCGTACGAGTAGGCATCGGTATTCCAGTTTTTGAGGCGCTTACCTCGGAGGTTAAATTCGGTAGCCTTATCGCCAAGCCCAAAAAAACTTTCTTCGGGGGCACAGGTTTTTGTACAAAATACGTAGTAACCGCCAAACTTCACGTTCTCTTCCCAATGCATCGGCGTAGCATCAGAACTTGTGATAACGCCGTTATTATCAGAAAAAGAGATAAAGAAATCCTGTTTACGGATATGGCAATTAACGGCCTCGGTAGATACCTTAAACTCCAGGTCGGTCTCGCTCAGGTTAAACGCCACCGCTTTGGTTGGCAGTTCGGACACGGCGTAGCTAAATTCATCCAGAAAAACGCTGTGAGGGGCAAGGCGGATCCTGATGATCTCTTTAGTAACAATAGTAACTTCTACGCTTGCATCGCCATCTGTAAAAAAGAATTTATTTCCTTTTTGTTCGGCGTGATTGGGTACTCCGAGGTATTTTTTTACGATGGGTTTTATGCCATCCGCGGGGTTATTTAAGTGGTGGAACTCCTCATCATCCACGATCATGTTTTCCTCAGCTACGAGTAATCTGGCCGTTAGTAGTTCGGGGTTCGGGTCAGGTACGTTTTCTTTCATAAAACTTTAATATTCTTGGACTTTGTTAAATTATTAATAAACAAAGGTTAAAAATCACATCAGCTAATCTTCTTATCAGCTAATAAA
This sequence comes from Mucilaginibacter gilvus, assembly GCF_004054195.1. Classification (GTDB taxonomy): domain Bacteria; phylum Bacteroidota; class Bacteroidia; order Sphingobacteriales; family Sphingobacteriaceae; genus Mucilaginibacter; species Mucilaginibacter gilvus. The sequence goes on from NZ_SBIW01000006.1 coordinate 181,371, forward strand.
CGATTTATTACTGAATATTCAAGCCATAATTAAGCCAAATTTGCAATAAGGCGTATTATCGGCACATTTTTATAAATTTGTAAATACCGCCCTTTAACTATTCACGATGAACAACTATTTTATCACCCAGCCACCTTTTAGCGTAAACAAAAAGAAAAATTCGCCACTAATAAACTTTGTAAACAAAGGGTTACGCTTCTTAAAAACCGGCTACAATGTTCAGCAGCTTGATACCAGCGTGGATATGAACACCGTAGAGCAGCGAATTAATTTTTACCACCTGCTGGATAGTGTAATTGTGAATAATGTGGCAGGTGATATTGCCGAAATGGGCACCTTTATGGGGCAATGCGCCCTGCTTTTTCAAAAAACCCTCACGTTGCGTCAATCTGATAAAAAGCAGCATGTTTACGATACCTTCGATGTATCGTTTAAATTTAAGGGTGATGTACTGGAGAAGTTAAAGGACCAGTTTAAGCAGGCAAAACTGCCTCTCCCCGTGATCCACAAGGGCAATTTTTTTGACACCCTACCCACGGAACTTCCTGACGCGCTTTGTTTTATACATATTGATTGTGGCTTTGGGGGTGACAAGTTTGAGCACAAAAAAGTAATGATGCATTGCCTGAAAAGCATTTACCCCAGGATGAGCAAAGGCGCTATCTGCATTTTGATGGATTATAACGACCCGGCAGAAAACGGCGTTGCACACGATATCGCACCCGGCGTTAAACTGGCCTGCGACGAGTTCCTATCCGATAAACCGGAAAAAATAATTGCCCTATACGGCAATCAATACCTGCACGCTTACTTTCGCAAAGTGTAACTAAAATGCCAGCAGCAAGCCGCCTACGGGCTTTAAGTCAACATCTACCCCCTGCATAATATCGGGTGTTGAAAACACGGCACCCGTTAACAGATCCGTAAAATTGGCGTTTGCGTTCAAATTGAATTGGTTTAGCAACTCTGCTGGGATATTCACGCGGATATTTCTTTCGGCACGATTAAAATTCGCAACCACCAAAACCCGCTGTGTATCCGTATATCGCAGGTATAAGTACAGCCGGGTATCAAAGCCGGGCTGTTGCTCATTGGCAATCATCAACTCATAAAACTCACCGGTACGCAGCGCTTCGTTATTTTTTACCGTGTTAAGCAAATCGCTGTAAAACTTGCGCAGTTGCAGTTGTTGTGGCGACAATCCTCCCCCATCAAACGCCCCATTATTTACCCACTTTTGATGCCCCGGAACGCCCCAGTAATCAAATATGGTGGTGCGCCCGTCGTCGCCGCTAAAGCCTTGTTCGCCTTCTGCCGGTTCGCCTACCTCCTGCCCGCTATATATCATCACCGGGCCGGTAGCCAGCGTAGCGCTTACGATCATTCCCGGCACCGCGTACCAGGCATCGCCCGCAAAAAAACAACTGGCAATGCGCTGCTCATCGTGGTTTTCCATAAAGCGGATCATGTGCGCGTCGATACCCTTGCAATGGTTGTTCCATACGGCGTTTATGTCCCATGTGGATGCCCATTCGTCGTTACAGGTAAGCTTGCGGATGGCGTCGTAAAGCCCAACCTTATCGTACAGGTAATCGAACCCGCCCGTTTGAATGTAGTTGTAGTATTGATTTTTATCGTATGCCTCGCCAATAAAAATGAGTTCGGGGTGTGAAACTTTCAGCTTGGGGATGATCCAGGCCCAAAATTCTACGGGCACCATCTCTATCATATCACAACGGAAACCATCCACGCCCATTTCGGCCCAGTAGGTTAGGATGTGGTGCATTTTGTACCACAGCGGTGGCACGTGCCCAAAATAGGTTTTGTGCCCATCGAGGTAGTAAACCCCGTAGTTGAGCTTGATGGTTTCGAACCAGTCGTTTATGGAGGGGGCGGGATTAAAAACATCGTTGCCGGTTGCCTTAGCCGGATACTCCTCAAAATGCCCGTCTTTTAGTGGCGATACAAATCCATCGCCGCCGGGATTATAGCCCGACGGCACCTTAAAATGCTCGCCGGGGATGTAGTAAAAATCATTTTCGGACGTAAAATCTTTGGAAGTATCGTCGTCCTCCCCAAAATCACGCACGGCTTTGGGCCGCATGTCTGATGCGTAGGTGCGTGCCACGTGGTTGGGCACAAAATCGATAATTACCTTTAGTCCGTTGAGGTGCGTGCGGGTAACCAGGTCCTGGAACTCGTTGATGCGGTTGTTCACATCCACGGCCAGGTCGGGCGCAACGTCATAATAATCCTTAATAGCATAGGGCGATCCGGCGCGGCCCTTCACCACATCGGGGTCGTCGGTTTTAATGCCGTAGGCGGCGTGATCCGTCATCGTGGCGTGCTCTATCACACCAGTGTACCAAACGTGACTAAAACCCATTTTACCGATCTCGCTAAGCGCCTTATCCGTAATATCGTTGAACTTACCGCAGCCATTTTCTTCTATGGATCCATAAACCTTATTGGTGGTTTTGGTATTGCCGAACAAACGCGGAAGCATCTGGTAGATTATTAATTTATGATCGGGGGTGGATGATTCCATTAATGATTGATGATCTATACTGGTAAATTCTATTTATATATTAGCTTAGCCTTAAATGAAAAAACACGCGCTCCTTATTATTAGCCTATTTTTGATCCTTTCAGGCATTGCTATGTTCTTTTTTGGAGGGTCAATGTTTAGCTACCAAGGCCCCCCATTGAGCGATTTCGTAAGTGGAGCAGCGAAATATTCGTTCCTATTCTGCGCACCAACATTCCTTTTAGGGCTGGCTTTATTGATATTCTATATCCGAATGAGGGACTAAGTCCTCATAAGTACCTCGCCCTTCGCTTCAATCAATTGGCTGGCTCCGTTAAGCATTACCGTCACCGAATTATCCGATAAATTCCTCACCGTTGTCCCCTCTTTCGCTATCCTGATATTCAACAAACTCCCACGGAAACCGATCTGGAACGAAAGCGCCTTCCACTCATCCGGCAACAAAGGGTTAAAGGACAGCATACCATCCTTCACCCGCATCCCACCGAAACCTTCTACTATGGACATCCAGGTACCGGCCATCGAGGTGATGTGGCAGCCGTCCTCTGTATCGTTGTTGTAATCGTCTATATCCAACCTTGATGTGCGGAGGTAAAACTGGTAGGCCCGCTCCACATCGCCCAGCTTAGCGGCTAATATGGCGTGTACGCAGGGCGACAGTGATGACTCGTGCACCGTACGCGGTTCGTAAAAATCATAGTTGCGGCGGATGGTCTCCAGGTCGTAATCTTCCTCAAAGAAATATAGCCCCTGCAACACATCAGCCTGTTTAATAAATACCGACCGAAGGATCCTGTCCCAGCTCCATTTTTGCACCAGCGGGCGCTCAGTAGCGGGCAGGTCGGTCACTAAGAGTTGTTCTTTATCCAGGTAACCATCCTGCTGCAAATAGATGCCCAGCTTCTCGTCCTGCGGGAAATACATTTTGGCAACAATGTCTGCAAAACGACCACTCTCGGTTCCTTCGTCAAAGGTTATTTTAGCGGCCAATTCATCATATTTGGCCTGATCGGCTTGTTTGACTTTGTCGATAACTTCCAGCGTATACTTCATACACCATACGGCAATGGTGCTGGTATACCAGTTGTTGTTAACGTTGTTTTCATACTCGTTTGGCCCGGTTACCCCCAGCATCACATACTGTTCCCTATCTGCCGACCAGGTGATCCGTTGCGACCAGAAGCGCGAAATAGCAATCAGCACCTCCAGTCCGTAATCGCCAAGGTAAGCTTCATCACCCGTGTAGCGCACGTAATTGTAAATGGCAAATGCAATGGCACCGTTGCGGTGGATCTCCTCGAATGTGATCTCCCACTCGTTGTGGCATTCGGTACCATCCATGGTAACCATAGGGTATAGCGCCGCGCCATCCTTAAAGCCCAGCAGTTTAGCGTTCTCTATGGCCTTACCCAATTGCTTGTAGCGGTATAGCAGCAGGTTGCGCGCCACTTTCTGCTCGGCAGTAGCGAGGTAGAAGGGTACGCAATAGGCCTCGGTATCCCAATAGGTGCTGCCGCCGTACTTTTCGCCGGTAAAGCCTTTGGGGCCAATGTTGAGGCGATCATCCTCCCCTGTATACGTTTGGTTAAGCTGAAAGATGTTGAAACGAATACCTTGCTGTGCCTTGGCATCGCCTTCTATGATGATATCGTTATTTTTCCACTTTTCAGCCCAGGCGGCGGCTTGTTCAGCCAGTATGGTACCGAACCCTTTGGCGGCGACGCGGTTAATAACCGCGGTTGCCTTATTCGCAAGTTCCTCTTTGCTGTGGTTTTGGGAAGATAGGTTCGCAGCGTATTTAAGCAACGTGATACTTTTCCCGGCACCCACGTTCACCTTTACGGTTGTGCCTATATATTTTTCTTTTTCTATCGGGGTCGATTCAAATTCCAACGGCGCGTTATCCTGTAACAACACAATTTTAGTAGCTGTCGCCACTTCGAAGCCTGTTTTCTTGGTGCGCAATTGAAGGTAGCCGCCATCATTTGTTGTGGCTTTGCTTACTTCATCCCAAAACTTCTCATCGTAGTTAGAATCCTTATTTACGATGTCGCCATCGATGTAAGGGGTAAGCGTGATCTCGCCATTAAAGTTAAGCGGGGTAATGGTGTAACTTATGGCACCACATTCATCATCTACCATACTGCAAAAACGGACAGATTCTACACCCACTTCTTTACCCGATTCGGTTTTCGCTTTAAAGCTCCGTTTAAGGTAGCCCTCCTGCATATTCAGCTCCCGGCGAAACGTAAGCACTTCACATTTGGCCAGGTCCAGCGGCTCATCGCCAAGTGTTACATCTATCCCTATCCAGTTAGCCGCGTTCAGCACCTTGGCAAAGTATTCGGGGTAGCCGTTCTTCCACCAGCCTACGCGGGTTTTATCGGGATAATAAACACCGGCAACATAGTTGCCCTGCAGGGTTTCGCCGCTGTAGGCTTCTTCAAAATTGGCGCGCTGCCCCATGCGCCCGTTACCCAAACTTAAAACACTCTCGGCCACCTTATTATAATGAGGGTCGAAGCCTTCTTCGATGATCTTCCACTCGTCAACTTTAAAATAATCTTTCATAAAGGGGTATTGTATTACCGTTGCTAAAATAATATAAACATTTTAAAAGCCTCACCTAAATCTGCGCAGCCTCACCCCCGGCCCTCTCCTTATGGAGAGGGAGTTATTTCAAGTCCTCTCCTTTGGAGAGGATTTAGGTGAGGCTTCCCGACCGAGGCTTTTCTTTTCCCAACCAAAACCTCTACCTTGCATTACCTCTTATGAAAAACACCGTTTTAATTATTGGCGCCGGTGCCGCCGGTTTGATGGCTGCCCGCGCTTTGGCAATTGCAGGCAAGCAAGTAACTGTACTTGAGGCACGTAACCGTACCGGCGGGCGCATCCACACGCTGGGCGACGAGTCCTTTTTTAAACAAACCGAACTCGGCGCGGAATTTATCCATGGCGATCTGCCTGTTACCCTAAGCCTGCTGAAAGAGGCAGGGATAACCTACCGCCCTGCTAACGGCGAAATGTGGACCTATCAAAACGGCAAGTTCGAGGAGAACGGCATGGTGATATATGATTGGGAGTTGCTGATAGAGAAGCTGAACGAGCTAACGGAAGACAGCAACATCTACGATTTCCTGCAAAAAGAATTCCCCGGCAATGAATATAAAACCCTGCGCCATGGTGTTTGGAAATACGTAAGCGGTTATGACACCGCCGACCCAAATGATGCCAGCGCCTTTGCCCTTCGCAACGAGTGGCAGCACGAACAGGAAGACGCGCAGCACCGGGTAGATGGCGGCTACTGCCACATGATCAGCTACCTGGCGTCGGAATGTAAAGCCAGGGGTGGGAGAATATTCTTGAACGCGGTTGTAAAAGAGATCAGTTGGGAAGCTGACAAAGTAACAGTAGTAACAGAGGACGGTACGAGATACAAGGCACACAAATTATTAATTGCGATGCCCTTGGGTGTGCTAAAAGCTAAAAAAGGGGAGCTTGGGGTCATTAGCTTTAGTCCCGAGATACCTTTCCAAACTAAGGCTTTGCAGCAAATGGGCTTTGGGTGGATCATCAAGATCTTGTTTGAGTTTAGTCACCCATTTTGGCTGGATAACAAAACGGAACACATTGCCGGCCGCAACATTGAAAAAATGGGGTTCCTGCTCTCGGACGAAGAGATCCCCACCTGGTGGACGCAGGTTCCGGACCAATCTAACGTAGTAACCGGCTGGTTGGGTGGCCCTTGCGCGGCGGAAAAAGCCAACCTGTCCGACGATATCATCGCCAAGCAGGGCCTGCAATCTTTAGCTAACATTTTTAAGCGTGATATAGAGGAATTAAAAAAGCTGCTAATCGCCCGCCGCGTTATGAACTGGTGTACCGACCCATTTACCCGCGGCTCCTACGCTTACGATACTGTAGAAGCGCCAGAAGCACGAAGGGTTTTAAATACGCCGGTTGAGGATACCATCTATTTCTGCGGGGAATACCTATACGAAGGCTCCGCGATGGGCACGGTGGAAGCGGCATTAAGCAGTGCTGTGGATGTGGCAAAGAAGATAACCAATAATTAATAACCTATGAACCCGGCCCCGCTTACCATTATCAATCTTAAACAGGAAGCCGATACCGAAGCAGCTTATAAAAACGTTATGCTTTCAGCCGTTAACGACCATGTTGTGAGAATCAGCGTAATGACGGAAGATTTCTACTGGCACTATCACGCCAATTCCGATGAAACCTTTTTGGTGACCGAAGGAGTTTTGCTAATAGATTTGGAAGACAGAACTATCGAATTAAGTGCTGGTGAATTGTTCGCCATACCCAAAAATGTGATCCATCGCACCAGGCCAAAAGGCGAACGATCTGTGAATGTTACTTTTGAAAGTATGGATATGGAGACGATAAAGGTGGAGCGGTAGAAAAATCACATTAGGGATGAACCCGCCTAAGTAAGGTGACAAATGCGTTCCAGGCAATTCTATCTTTAAATCGCCTCTTTTTTTTCCGCTGCCATTTCAATGTCTCCCAAATCGGGCGTCATCGAGTCTTGCTGGTCAGCGGCGGCCTTCTCATATTGCAAACTTATATAGATGGGAAAATGATCCGAATCAAAGTTGGAGAGGCGTTTCATGCTTTTTAATTTCAGGTCTGTAGAAAGAAAAGCGTGATCCAGCGGGAACCTGATAATTGGGTAATGTGCATGAAATGTGTTATAAAATCCCCTACCCCGCCGCGGATCTATAAGCCCGCTCATTTTCAAAAAAAGCTCGGTAGTGTAACTCCAGGCCACATCATTCAAATCGCCTATAACTACAACCGGCAAATCAGACGCTTTAGCCAGATCGGCTATGAGCAACAGCTCTTTATCGCGTTCGGTAGATCTCGGATTTTCATTGGGCACCGGTGGAGTTGGGTGTACGGCAAACAACTTAATTTTCACTCCACCATCCAGCACAATTACGGTATGGATAGAAGGGATATCATCCTCAACCATATATTTTACTTCAGCATCCTCCAGCTTAAGTTTAGAATATAAAAGCATCCCGTATGTATTTTCTAAAGCCACCTTAACCTCATACGGATAAACTTTTGCCAGTTCGGCGGTTTGGTTATCCCAGCGTTTATTAGTCTCCAGCAACAGCACTACATCAGGGTTATATCGGGCAATTTCTTTAAGGCATCCCGCGGTATTTGTATTATGCTGAAAAACGTTAGCGATCATTATACAAAGCGACTGATTCGGAATATCTTTATTGGCTTTGAGTACCTGCTTGCGACCCAGGATTGTAAATGGAATTATCTGTGTTAATAGGTAAGTAATGTTGCAAAAGAGCAATATCAAAAATATATAGCTTACAACAGCGCTACCTTTAAAGAACGATGCGAACAACACGAAGCAAACAACCGATAACACCAATTTTTGCAGTCGCGGGTAGTCAAATATTCTGAATATCCAATATTGGTGTTTAATAATGGAAAGCAACGTAAACGAAATCAATAAGACGGAAAAGGCAATCAGGAAGATGTTCATCAGGATAGCACGTGAAAATAAGGTTTAATTATATCTATAAATTATCCGGCAAAGCACTAAAAGTAACGTTGGGTTACGCCCCCTGCCCTGCCAGCAAATACAGCACTGCCATACGGATAGCTACGCCGTTCTCTACCTGGTCCAGGATGATGGATTGCTTGCTGTCGGCCACATCGCTGGTGATCTCCACACCGCGGTTAATAGGGCCCGGGTGCATAATGGTTATCTCTTTATCCAGCCCGTCCAGGATCTGTTTATTCAAGCCGTAAAGCATGGTATATTCCCGTTGGGATGGGAAGTATTTGATGTCCTGGCGTTCCAGCTGGATGCGCAGCATGTTGGCCACATCGCACCAATTAAGGGCTTTTATCAGATTATGCTCCACTTTAACACCAAGCGAGCCAATGTATTTGGGAATCAGCGTTGTTGGCCCGCAAACCATTACCTCGGCACCCAATTGTTTCAGGCAAAGGATGTTGGAAAGCGCAACGCGCGAGTGCAGTATATCGCCTACTATTACCACCTTTTTGCCAGCTACTTCGCCATAGCGTTCGCGGATGGAAAAGGCATCAAGCAGGGCTTGCGTAGGATGCTCGTGCGCGCCATCGCCGGCGTTTACAATTTGAGCTTTTACGTGCTTGGCTAAAAAAACACCGGCACCGGCGTATGGGTGGCGCATTACCACCATATCCACCTTCATGGCCAGGATGTTGTTAACGGTATCCACCAGCGTTTCGCCTTTACTTACCGATGATGATGATGCCGAAAAATTAACCACATCGGCAGAAAGCCTTTTTTCAGCCAGTTCGAACGACAAGCGGGTACGGGTAGAGTTCTCGAAGAAAATATTGGCGATAGTAACATCGCGCAGCGAAGGCACCTTTTTTATAGGGCGGTTCAGCACCGTTTTAAAATTATCAGCGGTTTCGAATATCTGGTTGATATCGTCAACATTTAAATCTTTTATCCCCAGTAAATGCCTCGTGCTTAATGCCATTTTTTATTTCAAATGTCGAATTTTCAATTTTCGAATTTATCCTTTTACAATCTTTACACCGCGTCATCGGGAGATTGCTTCGTACCTCGCAATGACGCTCTTATATTAGTTTCCAAAATCGAAATTGAACATTCGAAATTTGAAATCTCTTTATTCCTTCACCTCGGATACCAGCACAATCCTGTCTTCGCCGTCGGTTTCTCTCCAGCTTACCACCACTTTTTGCGATGCGATGCTATCTACCTCGATGCCTACATAATCTGGCGCTACCGGTATATGGCGCGAGTAACGGCGATCTACCAGGGTAAGCAACTCCACTTTTTGCGGCCTGCCGAATGCCTGCATGGCATCCATAGCGGCGCGGATGGTGCGGCCCGTCCACAGCACATCGTCCATCATGATCACCTTTTTACCTTCGATAATAAAATCTATCTTGGTTTGATTGGGTACCAGCTGGCTATCGCGCCTGCGGAAATCATCGCGGTAGAAAGTAATGTCCAGGTCGCCCTGTAGTATATTGCTTTCGGGGAGTATCTTGCGTAATTCTTCGGCAACACGGTAGGCTAAATAAATGCCGCGGGGCTGTATGCCTATCAATACCGAGTCGGAAAAATCGTTATGATTTTCAATTAACTGACGACATAAACGCTGTATAGTAATTTGAAATTTCTGACCGTCGAGCAGCGTTAGATTTTGCATCGTTTGGGTGGATTTGGGCAAAAGTAGTAAATAGTTTTGAGTTTTGTGTGATGAGTTATTGGTTTTACACATAGTTTGTCACACCAAAAATACACAGGGGTAATATTTACATAACGTTATTATTTTTTATCTTCAACCTGTTTTTCAATCCATCACAATAAAAACTAAATGAGATTTTTTTATAAACTTTCGCTGGTTGCGGCGCTTGCCTGCACCGCAACCGCACCGGCTTTTTCGCAAACGGAAATCACCGAAAAACTCCCTACCGATTACCTTACCAAAGAGTTCCACACCGGAAGGCGCCAGGCCCTGCGCGATAAAATGCCGTCCAACTCGGTAGCGGTGATCTTCGCTTTCCCCGAGGAGGTTTTTTCTAACGATGTAAACTATGTGTTCCATCAAAACCCCGATCTGTATTACTTCTCGGGCTATAAAGAAGCTAACTCGATGCTGCTGATATTTAAAGATATGCAAGGCAGCGGTGCCGATAGCTACAACGAAGTAATATTTGTGCAGAAGCGTGATGCAGCCCAGGAACAATGGACCGGTAAAAGGCTTGGCGTAGAGGGCGCTAAAAGCCGGCTTGGTTTTAAAATGGCCTTCAACGGTGCGGATTTTGCCGCTTTCCCTATCGATTTTAAGAAATTCGCAACTATTTTATATGATGGCGTGCCGGGCGATGTTGGCGCGGATATTTCAAAGGGCAGCCTGAGCGACCTGGTAAACAACTTTAAAAGCAAAGCCGAAATAAAGGATATAGATAAAGGCCTGATGAGTGACCTGAGCCTGATAGCCCAGCGCGGCAATCCAAAAAATATCGACCGGATAATGGCCTATCTGAAACCCAAAATGACCCAGGATGCATACAAGAACAACGCCCTGCTGCAACAATTGGTTGCCAAGCCCGATTCGGCAACGCTGATTGATTTTAAAGCGAAAATAGGTGGCACCATGGGCGGAATGGTACAATACGACGACGCGGTGATGCAACTGCGCGGCGTAAAAACTCCCGAAGAGTTGGTGCTACTAAAAAAATCGGTACAGATAAGCAGCCTGGCCCATGCCGAAGCGATGCGTGCCGTAACGCCGCAAATGAGCGAGCGCGAACTGGAAGGCATTATGCTATATGTGCATAAAAAATACGGCGCCGAAGATGAGGGCTACCCGCCAATTGTTGGCGCAGGCGGCAACGGCTGTATTTTGCACTACGAAGAAAACGAGGCCACCGCTGTACAAAACCAGCTGGTATTGATGGATGTAGGTGCCGAATACCACGGCTACTCTGCCGATGTTACCCGCACCTTTCCGGCAAACGGCAAATTTACAGAGGCTCAAAAAGCGATTTATCAATTAGTGTACGATGCGCAGGAAGCCGTGTTCCCGCTTTGTAAAGAAGGCGTGCCTTACAGCTCGCTGGAAGCAAAAACAGGCGAGGTACTTGCCGCTGGCCTGATAAAACTGGGCATCATAAAAGATGAAAAAGAATTACGCAAATATTACCCGCACGGTGTATCGCACCATTTAGGACTTGATGTGCATGATAAAGGCGGTTATGGCGGCGACTTGAAAGCAGGCATGGTGATCACCGTTGAACCGGGCATTTACATCCCTGCGGGTAGCCCATGCGATAAAAAATGGTGGAACATTGGCGTACGGATAGAAGATGACATCCAAATAGGCAAGGATAAAGGCATCAACCTATCTGAAGACGCGCCACGCAAATGGCAGGACGTTGAAAAGATGGCCGCCGAAAAAAGCATATTCGACGCAGGTAAATTTCCGGCATTGAAATAGCATCTTGGCTGCGAAGCATTTAATTACAGGTAAATGGAGCTTGTCTTTGATGAAAGAGACAAGCTCTTTTTTTTGGCAAAATCCCGTTTCCCGGCTCGTAAAATAAGCGTGGGATACTTTGCATAAAAAAACAACATAAATCATTAAGCTATTGATTTTCAAACCCGATTGCCTACATTTACCAAAACCAATCAGCCCTACCTATGCTGTCCTACGGTAAATCTTCACGGCTCATTAAACAGGTATGCAGAATTTGTATTTGCATAGGCTTGGTTATTTTACAACTCGATGCGACAGCGCAGGACACCGGTGCCGTAAAAAAGCTGATCCGCATGGACCAGGACCTGCGGGAACGCTTCCCCGCAGAAAAGCTTTACCTCCATTTCGACAGACCCAGTTACACCACCTTTGATACCATCTGGTTTAAAGCCTACCTGTTTAACGCCGCCACGTATTCGCCATCGCGGTTAAGTAGTAAGGTATACATCGAACTGATAAACGATAGCAGCAGCGTGGTTAACCGTTTTGCCATACCAATGGGCTCCGGCTTAGGGCAGGGCCATATCATACTTAACGAGAAAATAAGCGATGGCACCTATACCGTGCGGGCATACACCAACTGGATGCAAAACTTTGGCGAGGATGCTTACTTTAGTAAGCAATTCTACATAGGCAAACCATCTGCCCAGGGGAGCTGGCTGGTGAATGAACAGCACAACATTAAGGCCATGCCACAAGGTAATGAAGTAAACCTTGCGTTAAAACTAACCAGCCTTACAAATGCGGTTATCCCCTACCGGGATATCGAACTCAGGCTTACCGAGGGCAAAAAAACGCTGGTTAAAAACAACTATCTAACTACGGATGGAGGCAATATCAACGCCAATTTCATGCTCCCAAAAAAAACAGAAACACGCCGGCTCTCGCTGCTCATTACCGATAAAACCACAAAAAACAAATACATTTTCCCTTTTTACCCCGGTGGTTATCTGCAAAACATCGACCTGCAATTTATGCCCGAAGGCGGCAATTTAGTAAATGGAATCTCCTCGCGTGTAGCCTTTAAAGCCATTAGCGAAGATGGGCTGGGAACAGCAGTTACCGGGCATATAGTAAACAACAGCGGCCAGCAAGTAAGCAGTTTTTCAACCTCGCATAACGGGATGGGGAGCTTTATCTTGTTACCTAAAGCAACCGAAACTTATACCGCCAAATTTGAGTTGAATGATGCCAGTCATTCGGTACCGCTGCCTGTGGTGCAACCATCGGGCTTATCTTTAAGGGTTGATAACCTGTCTTCGCCAGATTCGGTTTATATTCATATCAAAGCCACACCGGGGATAGCCGCTGCAAATAAATCGTACAGTTTGATCGTACAATCTGCAGGCGGAATTTATTTGGGCTTATCGTTTAAAATTGGCCGGGGATTTAACAATATCCCGCTGGAGAAGAGCTACCTGATGTCGGGCATTGTGAGTTTTACCATTATTGATGCCGATAACCGCCCGCTGTGCGAACGACGGATCTTCATCGACCATCACGACAGGTTAGACCTCGAAGTCGCTAACGCGCAAACAGTTTATACTCCTCAGGATAGCATTGCGCTGAACATCCACGCATGTGATGCAAATGGCCACCCAATTGCAGGCAGCTTTTCTGTCGGCATTACCGATGATGCTTTCATCAAAAACGATGCTAGTGCCGATAATATAGTTAGTCGCCTGTTGCTAACGTCGGAACTTAAGGGCCACATTGAAAACCCCGGATGGTATTTCAACTCCAATGATTTGAATACCGCGAAAGCAATGGACGACCTGATGCTTACGCAGGGATGGACAGGTTTTGATTGGGAAAAAGCGATGTTACCAATCGCCAGACCCCAATTTATTGCAGAGCCCGGTAATCGTTTAACCGGCAGGTTGCGCAACCTGTTTAACAAACCTGCAAAGGATTCCAGGCTGAACCTGTTCTCCGTAAGTAAAAAATACGGGCTGATAGTGTTGGATACCATTAGCGATGCCAAGGGTGAATTTGCTTTTGAAAACCTGCCATTATTTGATACCATAGCCTACACCCTACGGGTAAACAATAAAAAAGATAAGGCCTCAACAGCCGATATTATCCTGGATCTATTTAAGCCCACAGCAATTGCTGAGAGCGAGATCCGCATAATGCCATGGTATGTTCATGCCTACGATAGCCTGATGCTTGCCTATTTTAACCGCCCGCAGCCAATACGCTATAATGGAATTGATATTAGCGAGGTAAAAGGCAAACTGCTTAAAGAAGTAAAGATAAAAGCCGATAAACCACATGTAAATGTAGCGGGCTATAATGGTTTTGTAAAAAAAGAGATCTTCGAAAAAGAACTGGTAGAAGCCGGGAAAATGACGCTTTTTGACCTGCTATCGCGCAAGATAGGCGGTTTTGGCGTAAACCGTTTCTATGCAGAAAGTGTGTTCTCCAAGCCTGCTTACCATATCTACGACCCCGCGCTGGTTATAGGCACGTCTATGGTGGCTGATATTATAGTTGACGGCATGAGCACGAGTGTGATAGTAGGCGTCAACACCAGTATTGACCCGGTAGGCGACCCGCAAACTACCATTGACTTTATGAAAAGTATAGGCGCAGATGACGTAAAAGACATTAAAATAGCCGAGGGAACAAGATTATTCATAACCGTAACCACCCGTAGCGGCAACGGGATTTTTACGCAGCCCGCGTTTAATATTTTCTCCTACCGCCCGGTACCGTTTTGTTTGCCGAAGCAATTCTATCGCCCAAGGTACGATGTGAAAAATACGACTGCGCTTTTGCCGCGCCCAACCCTGCATTGGGAACCCAATATAATAACCGACGGAACAGGCAAAGCGGCCTTATCCTTTTTTGCGGCCGATAAACCGGGTACCTACACCGTAATTATTGAAGGGACGGATATGAACGGGAATTTTGGCAGGCAAACCAGCAAAATAACCATATCACCACAGGCGGCGGCACAAAAGCGAACCCAAATTGGTAAATAGCAAAGTGTTTAAGGGAATATAAACCAGCAGGCATACACTATAAATGCCGCTATACCGCCGGCTATCAGCACTTTAATGGGGCTTGTTATTTTGTCCAGTGTTCTCTCACTATTAAACACCCGTATGTTCAAATAAAGGTAGCCCAACCACCCGGTTATCGTTACTATAATAGCTCCGGTAACAATCCATTCGAAGGACGGATCCGAGCGGCGGATGCGTATCCCGTTATCATTCATTAAATACAGCAGCCACGTTATCAGTATAGGCATCACTATCAGCGCCAAACAAATATGCCTGCTTATGCGGGGCGAGAGCTTTTTCATTATGATAAATATACCGATTCCTTTAAACAAAAAAAGCCCTCCCGATTGCTCGGAAGGGCTTTGTAATATGTCTTTAAAAGATTAAACTTCTTTGGTTTCTTCAGTTTCTGAAGCAGCTTCTGGCTCTGCTTTAGCTACCGGTGCAGCAGCAACAGGGGCTTTTTTAGCCGCTTTGCTTTCAGCACCTTCCATTTGCTCTTTTAACTGAGCTAATACGCTAAGGTCACCTAAAGTTGATTTTTCTACTGATTCTTTCACTTTCTTAACCGCGTTGTTAGCAGATTTTGCTTCTTTCTTACGGTTTTCAAATTCCTGAACACGAGCGTCAGCGCGAGCTTCTTCCCATATACGTGAGTGTGAAATAACGATACGTTTGTTCTCTTTGTTGAATTCGATGATCTTGAACTCAGCGGCTTCTTCAGCTTTTACAGATTTACCGTCTTCTTTAACCAAATGCTTGGTTGGCGCAAAGCCTTCAACACCGTAAGGTAAAGCTACGATAGCACCTTTATCAGTTACTTTCAACACGGTACCTTCATGTATCGAATCGATAGTGAAGATAGTTTCGAAAGTATCCCAAGGGTTTTCTTCCAGCTGTTTGTGGCCTAAGCTTAGTTTGCGGTTATCAATATCAAGCTCTAATACTACCACGTTTAATTTTTCGCCAACCTTAGTAAATTCGTTAGGGTGGTTTACTTTTTTAGACCATGATAAGTCAGAGATGTGAATCAAGCCGTCGATGCCGTCTTCCAGTTCAACAAACACACCAAAGTTGGTCATGTTTTTAACAGTAGCAACATGAGTGGTACCAATTGCATACCTGGTACCGGCATTTTGCCAAGGATCAGGAGTTAATTGTTTAATACCTAAGCTCATTTTGCGCTCGTCGCGGTCTAAGGTTAATACCTGAGCCTCAACTTCGTCGCCAACTTTCAAAAATTCCTGTGGGTTACGCAGGTTTTGAGACCATGACATTTCTGACACGTGGATCAAACCTTCAACACCCGGGATAATTTCTAAGAACGCACCGTAATCTGCAACGGTAACAATTTTACCTTTCACTTTAGAGCCGATAACCAATTCGGTATCAAGCGACTGCCAAGGGTGCGGGGTAAGTTGTTTTAAGCCTAAAGCGATACGTTTTTTCTCATCATCAAAATCAAGCACAACAACGTTGATCTTCTGATCTAATGCTAATACTTCTCTTGGATGCTCTATGCGGCCCCAAGATATATCGGTAATGTGTAGTAAACCGTCTACGCCACCAAGGTCGATGAATACACCAAAGTCGGTAATGTTTTTAACGGTACCTTCCAATACCTGGCCTTTTTCAAGCTTGGCAACAATTTCTGTTTTTTGGTTTTCCAAATCGTCTTCGATAAGCACTTTGTGCGATACCACAACGTTTTTAAACTCGTGGTTTATCTTAACAACTTTGAATTCCATTGTTTTGCCCACATACACATCATAATCCCTGATAGGTTTGATGTCGATCTGTGAACCTGGTAAAAAGGCTTCAACGCCCATAATATCTACAATTAAACCACCCTTAGTTCTGCTTTTTACAAAACCAGTGATGATCTCATCGTTATCCAGTGCCGAATTAATACGCTCCCATGATTTTTGAGTTTTAGCACGTTTACGAGAAAGCACTAACTGACCGTTAGCATCTTCCTGCGATTCAACAAATACTTCAACTGAATCACCGATCTTCAGATCAGGTGTATCACGGAACTCAGAAACCGATACCAAACCGTCAGATTTAAATCCGATGTTTAATACAACATCTTTGTTATTGATATTTACAACAACACCAGAGATAATTTCGCCTTTGGTGATAGAGCTGAAAGTTCCATCATACAATTTCTCCAATTTCTCACGGTCACTATCGCTGTAGTTACCAAATTTTTTGTCATCTGCATCCCAGTCGAAATCTTCGAGTGGTGCAACTGCGATCTTAGATTTGATCTCTTCGATTGATATTGAATCAGCTTCTGATTCAATAGTTTCTTTTTCTGCGGTTGCAGTAACTGTACCCAGTTCCGCTTCCTTAGCATTTAATTCTTTTTCTGCTTCTTGTTTTTTTGCCATTAATAAATTTTACTCCTTTTTCCCAACACTTAATTGGGACTGCAAAGGTACGGATATAATTTTTATAGATAAAAATATTTTTAGTGTTAAATATTCGTTTTTAGGAGGTTTTTGATCGGAATACAGGTAGCGATGGGCGAATAGGGGATTTTTGTATTAAACCCGTCGGTTTTGATTAATTTCGGATCTATCACCTACTATTATCAGGGGGAGGGCGTTGCCTGCGGCCCGCGCTGTCCGTTTCAACTCCTCATGCCATGGTGCTGGTAAAAGCAGCATTAACATTCCGGGGTTTCCACTACTATCGCTAACGCGGGGATTGCGTCAGTTTAAACATGGGATATTGAGTACACTTTGTGGTTAGTGTTTTATCTTCGCCCCTATCTCCTCATATATCTGCATAAAGCTATCTAACAAACCCTCGCGGTAGCTGAGTATAACCTCGCTCATGGCGGTTTCATGTTCGGGGGTAAATGGGTCGCGCCATACGCGCATGCAAATTCGTTTAAGAGCGTAGGTAACCTGCCCAAGGTTAGCATAGGTGGCCAAATATCGGCTCTGTTTAAAACTCTCGTAAAATTTTGAGAAAACACCAGGGTTCTTCATCCCCGCAAAAGCCAAAAACTCATTTATTGTATCCGTCTCGCAGCTATCCAGGTGACTGTAAAAATCATCCACACTTATTTTATTGGTGGTGATGAGCAGGTTATCCAGTATCAGCTCTACGCCAATATGTCCCAAAAAGAAAGGTTTTACCGGCGAGCCCACAATGGCAGGTACAAGCAGTTTTTTGAGCGCGTGCGAATGATGCAGGAAAAAATCCGCTGTATGGAAGTATTTATCAACCAGTAGATGCTTGTTCCAGCCGGCAATAACGGAGTTTACGTTTGGGTTGGAGTGTACTAATTTTTCGGGGTGCAGGATGATGGTTTTGTCAGCATTTTTCAACAGATCGGGCAGTACGGTACCTAAGGTAAAGTAGCAGTCGGTTGCGTCCCGGTCAAAATAATAGTGCGACAAAAAATTCATAGGCAGGGGTTAAAATGTTCCGTTTGTAGCAATAAACAAAAAATATACCACATAAAAAAGCTTTAACACAGGTTTAATAGCAATATCACCTGTGGTTTACACCGCCAAAAAGCCTCAATTACATTTACGTGCAAAAGATAAACTACTATCTTTGCCGTCCCGGTAGCTACCGGTTTGAAACACATACACTAATGAATTTTGTAGAAGAACTACGCTGGAGAGGCATGTTGCACGATATTATGCCCGGAACTGAGGAATTGCTGAATAAAGGGATGGTATCGGGCTATATCGGTTTCGACCCAACTGCCGATTCGCTGCACGTGGGCAGCCTTGCGCAAATCATGACGCTCATCCACTTCCAACTTGCAGGCCATAAGCCATTTGCATTGGTTGGCGGCGCTACCGGCATGGTTGGCGACCCATCAGGTAAATCAGCGGAGCGCAACTTATTGAACGAAGAAGACCTGCAGCATAACCTTAACGGCATTAAAGGCCAGTTAGAACGCTTCTTGGATTTTAGCGATGCTTCCAACAGCGCCGAAATGGTGAATAACTTCGATTGGTTTAAGGAGTATAACTTTTTAGATTTTATCCGCGATGTGGGTAAGCATATCACTGTTAACTATATGATGGCCAAAGATTCGGTAAAAAACCGTATCAACGGCGATACGGGCATGTCGTTCACCGAGTTTTCATACCAACTGGTACAGGGGTACGATTTTTACTACCTGTGGAAAAACCGTAACTGCGCCCTGCAAATGGGTGGCAGCGATCAATGGGGCAACATTGTTACCGGCACCGAGCTGGTACGCCGCAAAGGCCGTGGGGAAGCGTTTGCTTTAACCACGCAGCTTATCAAAAAAGCCGACGGCACCAAATTTGGCAAATCCGAAGGTGGCAACATCTGGCTGGACGCGGCAAAAACATCACCATACAAATTTTACCAATTTTGGTTGAATACCAGCGATGACGACGCTAAAACTTACATCAGGATATTTACGCTATTTGATAAAACAACTATTGAGGCAATGGAGGCCGAGCATGATGCCGCCCCTCACTTGCGTACGCTGCAAAAGGCGCTTGCCAAAGATATTACCCTGCGCGTACATGGCGAAACAGAATATATAAAAGCTATAAAATCAACCGAGTTTTTATTCGGCAATACCGGCATCGACTTTTTAAGCGAACTGAATGATGAAGAGGTACTGGCCATATTTAGCGGCGTACCCAATTTTACCGTTGATAAGGCGGAGTTAGAAGCAGGCATACCTGTAACCGATCTGCTTGCCGCCAAAACAGCCATATTCCCATCAAAAGGCGAAGCTAAAAAGATGATACAGGGTGGCGGTGTTGCTATCAACAAAGAAAAAGCTGGCACACCCGATGACATTTATAATGCAGGCAACCTCATCAATAACAAATACTTAGTAGTACAAAAAGGAAAGAGAAATTATTTTTTAATTATTGCTGAATAATTTGCAAATACGACATTTGGTAAGTATTTTTGTATAAATGTCGCACAAAATGAAAGACGAAGAAAAAAATGAGTTTAAAGAGCCGATGGTTGCGTACATCACCCGGGGCTCAGGCTTGCCTTTATATAATTTATTTGGCGGTGCTGCTGCATTTTCTTCTGATTTTGACATGGTGAAATTGGCCAGGCAAGGCTTCCCTAAAAAAGCCTTGCTTGCCTTAGCTAAAAAAATATCCTTAAGCATTCAGGAGTTAGCCAACATTCTGCATATCTCCGAGCGTACTTTACAACGGTACGAAGACGATGCCATTATCAAAACAGAGTACGCCGAAAAAGCGGTTGAGCTCGCTCGCCTGTATACTCGTGGCGAGGAAGTTTTTGGTTCCTTAGATAAATTTAAGCTTTGGGTAAAAGCACCAAGCCTAATATTTAATGGCGAAGCGCCGATTAGTTTTTTGGATACTTCTGCCGGTTTCGATATGGTTTTTAACGAATTGGGGCGTATTGAGCACGGTATTTTCGCTTAAATGATACTTTATCGTATTTCTGCCTGTAAATATATTGAAAGCCTTGACGGCACAGGCGCGCGTTTATACGGGGGTCGTTGGAATAGCAAAGGACATGCTATGGTTTACCTTGCATCTTCACGGGCGCTGGCAATGCTGGAAGTATTGGTACACTTGCAACCATTACTTATCCCACAAGATTTTTGCATTGCCGAAATTGAAGTACCGGATAAAAGTATTCACGAAATAGACACGGCTACCCTACCGAAAAACTGGATAGATGTCTCTCCCCCTGTCGCAATTAAACAAATAGGCAACAAGTTTATAAAAGACGGGAAACAATTATTACTGAAGGTGCCCTCATCCATAGTGGAACAGGAGTTTAATTACCTCATAAACCCCGATCACCCGGAAATAAAAAGTGTAAAGGTATTGCGAACGAAGCCGTTCAGTTTCGATGAGCGCTTAATACATTAAGCCCCCCTGCAAATACCAATGAACTACTGAACGATTTAGAAGTCGCTCAGCAGATCAAGTTTCTTGGCGTTGTATTCTTCCTGCGAGATCAGCCCGTTCTCGAAAAGCATTTTTAGCCTTTTCAACTTTTCGGTCAGCTCATCTTTCTTGGGTTCTTCATGTACCACTGGCGCTGCAACGGGTGTAGGCGGCGGAGTTGGAACCGGGGATGCTGCGGCTACTGGCTGCTGAATCACTGGTGCTAATGGTTGAAAGGCAACCTGCGCGGCATGATCTATTTGCATCGAGCCTGATTCGGCGCGTTTTTCTTCCAGGTCGCGCAGGCGGCGGGCTTCACGCTCGGCCTCTTTACGTTCCTGGGCGTATTGGTATAGCTTACGTGCTTGTACTTTAGGCAGGTAATCTACTCCCATTTCGGCGCCGTTAGTGGTTTTCACGCTGAAAACCGCCCCTATAATTTCTTCTTTGGTATATACGTCTACAATATCTTTCCAAACAAAATCAACAAATTTGATAGATAGCCCGAGGTTTGCCGGGGTAAAAAACAGGATGCGTTTGTTGGTTAAAGCAATACAATCAGGAAACAAGTTCACTATCGGTTTCTTTTGAACCGCAATATATAGGATATCCTCGCCGGTGGTAAGCAGATCTACCAGGCGGCCATAAATACGTTCAACCGCTTTGGGGTCTTGTTCTTCCTTTAAAAATTTCTCTATCATATTTTTGATATTAGGATCGCGGGCAAAAATAACAATAATATTGCCTTTATAAATATAAGTTTTAAGCCAAAAGTAGCGCCATCGCGCTTTATCTCAATAAAGTAACAGATGTATTTTGTGTGTAGCTTACACCATCGCCCATGGTGTATTTTACCACCAGGTAATAAACACCTGTAGTTGCCGGTTTACCGCCGTAGTTGCCATCCCAACCTATATTGAGGTTTTTGGTATGAAAATACTGCTACCCCCATCGGTTGTAGATATAATATTCTATACCCGTTGGGTTACTGTTCTGATTGGGTCTGAATATATCATTTACGCCATCGCTATTAGGTGTAAATGTGTTGGGGAAACTAACCAGTTCGCATTTATCCTGTCCGATCTCAATATCCAGTTCGTCTAATATACAGCCTTCGGCACTTATAACTGTAAAATGATTACTTCCCGGTACCAGGTCTGTAATGGTTTTGGTGAATGGATAGATATTTGCCCCATGTTTTATTTTGGCCGCTCCTTTTATATCCCCCGCGGGTGAAAATGTGATTTTGCCAAGCGCAGTACAAACCGCATTATTCACCGTATAAGTTAACTCCGGCTTATTAATTAAGGCAACATCGGGTACAACAACCTCCTGCTCCTTCCTATCGCCGCCGGATGAAGTAACTATAAGCGTATATGTGCCCGGCGAAACGTTGTTAAAAGAGTTGCTTAAGCCAGTAACGCCATTAAACGAGTAGGTATAAGTATCGGGATGGGGTTTTGTTATTACTGTTACAACTGCCTTACCAAATTGAGCGCACTCCTCCAAAAACTGTATATCGGCAATCTCAATCGGTGGGCAGGCATCCTGCACCAGCGTAAAATCCTTTTCATCTACAAGACAGCCGTCCGGCGTTGTAATAACAAAGTGATAGCTGCCGGGCACAAGATTTGCAAAGCTATGGGTAAAACTATAAGAACTGCCGTTGAAAAGTATCCTAAAATCAGCGTTCCTGTTACCAGCATCGAGCTTAATGATACCTGTTACATCGCACACAGGGTTTGTTTTGATTGCGGTAATTACAGGGTTATTTAAATTATAATCCGGAATGGTAAATGTTGCTTCCTTCGGGGCTTCGCCACCGTCTGACATAACGATTACCTTATAGTCACCTGCCGAAAGGTTATTGAACACTCCGCTCCTATTGGTTAGCCCATTATCGAGGGTATAAACATATTCGCTTGTTGGCTTTTTGCACACTACGCGGGCGGCACCTTTATTAAAGACATTACACTCCTGGTTAACCTCTATGTTCTGAATTTCAATTACCGGTATCTCTCCTGCTTCAGCGTTACCGCCTGCATCGTAAACAACAAATGGCAATGTACCAGCAGATCTTTTTACGCTTTGGTTCTCCATATCGAGTTCAAGCATTTCGGCGCCGTCAGGGTGATCGGCAAAAGCATAAACTTTTAATACACCATTTGCTGATACGGTGGTGAAACCCATAACATACCGATTAATGGGTATAAACGGAGTACTTAATGCGGGGTTAGCAATATTTATTTTAACTATACCCTGACCGCCATCTGCCGCCATATAAAGCTCATCTTTGTAAAAAAGCAAGTCGCCGGCAGACGAATAAGGCATATCGCCCAGGTAAACTGGGTTTGAGGCACCCGGTTGAAAAGAAAACAAGCCTGTGCCGCTTGCAAAATATACTACTCCATTCTTGTTTACCGTGAGAGAATTACCGCCCACACCGCCACCTATATAACTGCAATTATTGACGGACGGAAATGAGCCTGCATCTATATCAGCACGATACAGCGCCCCGCCATCTGTATTGTAATAAAGGTAACTACCGGAGACTGCTATTGAATAGAAACTGCCGTTGCCACAACCACTAACATCTTCAGTAGTAATACCATTTGGCGTAAGTGTTACTCGTTTTAGTTGAAGGGAACTTGTAGCCACATAAAATTGCTGGCAATAGCCTTTTGCTATTATGCATAAGAGCAAAACAAGCAACGCTACAATTTTTTTTATAAGGAGGCGGGTGATCAATAGCTCAGGCACAATAAGCAGTAAATATATTTATTTTTATAACTAACAAGGCAAAATCAGTTTTACGTTATTGTTATTTATTACTGCTTATATCGACGGACTAACCTACCAATAAGTTACAGCCTCTAATATCAGAATTATCAAAACGCCCCAAAATTTCAAAAGAACTGTCTTCATAAACTTTACCAAGATCCTGCGTGGCAATAAACGAGCAGGAATTGATATTAGCCAAATCGATGATATTTACGCCACCTATTTTCCCTGCCCCTACCTGCGTGAACGGGTCGTTGGTATCGCGGGTGATGATCTTCATCCAGGGCGGGCAGTTAAATATCCCCTCTCCTTTTGAGTAGGCCTGCGAAAGCAGTTCGGTCATCCCGTACTCCGAATGAATAGCGTTTACGCCAAAACCCGCGCAAAGTGTGCTGTGCAGCTCCTCGCGGATCATTTCCTTGCGTCGGCCCTTCATGCCACCGGTTTCCATAACGATCAATTGGGGGAAATCTATCTGGTATTGCTCCACAAAATCGAGCAGGGCAAACGTTACGCCGATCAGCAGGGTTGGCTTACCGGCTGCCTTTTGCTTTTGCAAAATGCCGAATAGTTCCTCATGATTGTACAGGAAGAAGCCGCTCTCGGAGTTTGCCGATTGGGTTATCAGATCCTGCGCCATATAAATAAGCGATGAGCCTTCCCGCTCCAGGTAGGCAGGCAGCAGAGCCAGTACGGTGTAGTTTTTTATATCGCCATAAAACAATTTGAAAGCCTCGCGAAAACTTTGCACATACCAGCTTAAATCGGTAACGGTGTGGCTGCTGGTAACCATGCCTGTTGTACCCGAACTGGTGAATATAACATCTGCATCGCTCTCACCTGTCACTACCTTATGCGATTTGAAGAACTCAACCGGCATAAACGGTATATGCTCAACAGAGGTGATCAGCGCCGGATCGATCTTCAGGCCTTCGATAAAAGCTTTATAAACCGCGCAATTTGCCGCCTGGTATTGAAAAATCTGCAGCGCGGTTTCCGCAAATTTTGCTTTGTTATTTATAGCGAATATTTTTTCTTGGCCCGGCTTTATCATGCTGCCGCAAAGATACGGAAGATGTGTATCAGATATGCAAATTCCAAATGTGCAGATATGCAGATGAAGCGCGCAAATTGGAAAATGTGACACGCAGGCCATCAAATAACAGGCCTTTTGTGTAACAAATATTCCGTTTTGGAGTTTATTTACAAAAACAACACAACATTATACATTCATTCAGACCCATCATGAAACTCATTAAATTTTTAAGATTCCCGCTTTTACTAAGCGCGTTTTTTATACTGGCATCCGCCACATCTACCGATAAAGGCCTGGAAAAAGTACACCAGGCAACCAATGTTTTAAAAGCTTTCGGCCAGATGAAAGAAAGCATCCCAAGCGACCTTCTGAAAGAGTACGAGGGCATTGTGATAGTGCCAAAACTCATCAACGCGGGCTTTGGCATCGGCGGTAAACGCGGGCAAGGGCTTGCTATGGTAAAGCTACCAAACGGCAAATGGAGCGATCCTGTTTTTATTACCCTTACCGGAGGCAGCTTTGGTTTCCAAATTGGCGTACAATCTGTAGACCTGGTTTTGGTGTTCAAAAACAAAGGCGTACTCACCAAGGTTAAAAACGGCGATTTCACCATTGGTGGTGATATCTCTGCAGCAGCCGGCCCAGTTGGCCGCAGCTCAACCGCCAGTACAGATCATAAACTGGAAGCTGAAATTTATTCTTACTCGCGCAGCAAAGGCCTGTTTGCCGGTATAAGCGTTAACGGCTCAAATCTGGCCATCAACAAAAGCCTCAACGCCGATTTTTATGGCGAAGGTGTAACTTCAGCATCTATATTTGATAGGGCTACGAGTAAAGAGCCTGCTATTGCCGAATTAAAAGCAACGTTGAATTCTTTTGAATAAGCAGGGATATTTCTAAACAAAAACGCCGCCGGACCAAAGCCCGGCGGCGTTTTTGTTTAAGCCTCCTGCTCAAACTTCTCTATTTCGCCTAAAAACCGGTAAGCGGCATTAGCTTGGTACCAGCCCGACCCCATTAGCAGGGTTTTGGCAACAGAATTATTTATATTTTTAGCACTTAGCTTAGCAATTAACCAAACAGCAAGTGGTATTAAAATGATAGCCACAGCAGCATTAGATAGGAAGTAAGTCCTTCGCGCGGGTTCTAAAAAATCTACATTAAAAACCATTTTACCTGCCAAAAGCAGCAATAATGGATATAAGGGCAAAAGTATCAGCGCGCACTTTACACAGGTAACAATGGATAATTTCAGTTGCTCTATTTTCTTCTGGAGCGGCGCAATGGCAGCATTAAACCCCCGTTGCACCTGCCTGATGAGCGATAATTGCTTAACGTCATAAACAAAGCACACTACAAACAAAGCGCAGATAGCAATGGCTGATAAACTGAACTGTGGCTTACCCCAGTTGTCAGATACAAAGCTACCGAGGTAGATAACTGCTGCGGCCAATATTATCATCTCCGTTATTTTATAATAAAAGAGACTGCTAAGTTTGCTCCCGGCTTTATCTAACTTTATTTGTCTTAGCAATTGCATATTCAGGTGCAGGTTTCTGTCCAGTTTGCGGTCGTACTCGGCCCAAATGGTTTGTAATTCTTGTAGTTCCATTTTATTGTAGTGTAAATTGTTGTTTTAAATATTGTTTAAGCCGGCTTATTTTGGTGGCCACATTGGTTTCACTGATACCCAAAATATCGGCCATATCCTTGTAGCTGTTATTATCGAGGTAGAGGATCATCAGCGCCTTATCCAGCTTGTTCATCTGCCCGATGAATTGGTATAGCAGGGTTATCTTTTCGTTCAGTTCTACCGACGTATCATCATTCGGGATCTCGATAATATTTTCGCTGATGGAAGTGGTGTTGCTACGGCGTTTATTATCCGACCGATAAAAAGAGATAGCAGTGTTGAGCGCTATGCGGTACATCCAGGTAGAGAGCTTGTAGGTGTTATCGTACTTTTCGAAGGAGCGCCAAAGCTGAATGATGACTTCCTGCACCAGGTCCTTACGGTCTTCCGCATCGGCGCAATAAGTATTGCAAACCTTAAAAATTAGCTTTTTATTATGCTGAATGAGGTGTAAAAATTGGTCTTTGTTGGCCTGCAAAGTCATCTGTTTGATTATTTACACCATTATTCGCAGGGAGGGCGGGAAAATCACAGGGGGGAAGGAAAAATCAACAAAAATATTTATGCACTTTAGTTTTCGACGCTTTATAAATTATACTTTGCCTTATGCCATTTAATATAATTAGGAAGTTTTAGTATTTCTATCAAATCGTCGGTATTAATATTGTCCGTTTTCTTTTTTATATCAACATGGTCAATGTCCAGCGCGAATGATCTCTCTCCTAAAATCGTTTCCAAAGTAGTAAATATGGCATTGTAAAAGTCATCTTCGCGGCTCAAATCAAAATTGTTTAAATACACGCTTACTCCCAAGTCTGTTGACGTCCCCTTCTTCAAGGGATTGAAGTACATATCTTTTGTGTCAAGTTCGATGAATTCCCATCTTGTAACGAAATGACCGGGCACCGCCTGTTTAAAGGCAGTAAAGGTCCAATCAGGGATTCGAGGCGCGTCACCGATGAGTGTCTCTACATCATTGAAGTATTCACTGTCACCTGTAGCAGTTATGATCAACTCGTTTACTTCTCCCGGCTCTCCACCTATCTCGAAAAACAGCCCATCACTATACTGATGCAGCCGGTCTTGAAATTGATTAAGCAAATCTTCCTTTGCAGCCGTTTCAATGGCATTTAACCTTGCATA
Organism: Mucilaginibacter gilvus; assembly: GCF_004054195.1. Lineage (GTDB taxonomy): Bacteria > Bacteroidota > Bacteroidia > Sphingobacteriales > Sphingobacteriaceae > Mucilaginibacter > Mucilaginibacter gilvus. The sequence continues at coordinate 208,482 of NZ_SBIW01000006.1, forward strand.
GAACTTACTATTTTCAACGAACCAGGTCCAGAAATTTTCCTTGCTCTTCATTTATTTCCCCTCCTTCTCAAACACCCTCTTCACCAACAACCCCGAAAGCGCCGACATCCCACCTACCAAACCGCCAATTAATACGGTAACTAAAAGCACAAGCCCCCAATGAGGTAGTTGAAACATTTGCGCCACACGGGTGGCCAGGATATTTTCGTTAGGGAATGTTTTTAACAGGGCCACTGCCAGCCATGCCAAACCCAAGCCGGCAAAACCCGACCAAAATGCCTGTTTAGACGTTTTGCCCAACAGCAATGTAGCGCCAAACGCCAAAATGCAGGCCGCCCACCAAGGCAAAATATATGCGCTTATTAAGGCCAGCAAAAGTATGAGTGCTAATAACATAGTTTATTTGCTAAGGGTTAAGGTTGTTTTGATACGTGCCGATTTTTCCGTGGGCGATTGCAGGTATAGTAGTTCTTTAAGTTTACCGTCCTTCCAGGTGGGCAGCATATCGTCATAATAAAAGCTGCCGGGGTTGCCGCTTTGTCCGCCGGGTAAAATACCGTAGCCTTTTACCCGTGGCCCCAGTTGTACTACCATACGCCAGGACGGACCGTGCCCTTCGGTAAGCGCGTTTACGGTAGAGCCTGTACCGCCGCTGGCAAAATTGCCCGAGCCAAAGCCGGGGATATTTGCCAAATGGCGCACTTCAAACTTTTTCACTTTGCCCCATTGCCAGTTGCCGGGTTTACCTTGCTTTTTTATCAAGCCATCTACCGCTAAATTAAAGCTGCGGCTTAGTACATCCGTAGCGGTTTCCTTCATGGGCGTTTTTTTATTATCGAACCAAATTGAATTAGGATCTTTCAGCAACAGTTCTTCCGTTCTGTCCATTGACGGCCAGTTGAGGGGCATGTTTTTGTCGGAAAAATTATCGTTCCAGGTGGCACGGTAAAAGCGGCTCCACCAGTTGGCGAATACGGCTGCGCCTTCAGAATCGGCCTCAAAAAACTTGTCCCATTTTTTAAGGATCTCGAAGGCGGCGAGTTGGTTCTCATCCAGCTTGCTGGCATCTAAATATTTAAGCATAGTTGGCAAAATATCCTGCGCGCGGATGCTATAGGTATCGGTTTGTAAAACGCGCATACTATCTGCGGTGGCTTTTTGCATGGCACCAAGGCGGTCGTTAATCCGTTTGCCACGTTCGTATGGCGCAAATTGCCAATTGATGTAGTACGGATAAGTTGGGTCGGTAGAGCTTTGGTTGGCCGAGCTTACAAAGCCGCGCGGCGGGTTCCTCACCGTAGGGTTTTGTTCAAAAGGGATAAAGCCGTGCCAATCGTTTGCCGGGTCGCTGCCATCCATAATAAATTTGCCCTGGTCTTTATACTTTAAAGGCAATCGGCCATTCGGCGTGATGGCGATATCATTATCTGCCGAAGCGAAAACGAAGTTCTGCGCCGGAGCGTTGTAAAACTTCAAAGCCTCGCGGTAATCGGTATAATTGCTGCCACGGTTAAGCAGGTAAAAGGTTTTGATATCGTTAGATTCATCGTGCGCTATCCATTTAAGCGCGTTGCCGATGGGGATGTTGTCGTGCCCTTCGCTCATCTTCGCGTTATCATAAACCACGGGGCCAAACCGGGTGTAGCGTACCGTATCGATGAGGTCCGGCTCGCCTTTTATAGCGATTTTTTCTATCCGGTAGGTAACCTTGTTCCATTGATTATTATACCAGTATTCGTTGCGGCTTTCGTCTTTAAATTTCAGTTGATACCAATCCAAAATATCGGCATCCACATTGGTTACGCCCCAACTTATTTTTTTGTTGTAGCCGATAACCACACACGGCGCACCCGGCAGGGTTACACCGTAAACATTTACCCCAGGAGCGGATAACTGCATCTGGTACCAAATGGACGGGAAAGTAAGATCGAGGTGCGGGTCGTTAGCTAAAATGGGGTAGCCCGATGCTGTTTTGCTCCCGCTGACGGCCCAGTTGTTACTGCCGATGCCTTCCACCCTATCCTTCATTTTCATACCCGTCAGTATCTGCGCTTTAAAAGCGGCAGGCGGTGCGGGTATGGGCAGCGGTTTAAAATCCCATTTGGTACCTACCGGGATGATAGGGCTCTCATGCATGGGGTAATCGGGAAACAGATCGTTAGTTACCTTTGCGCCGAACTTGTTCAGCACATTGGTCATGGACAACTCGTTGGTGCCGCCTGCCAGCGTTTCCGACATCAATTTCAACAGGAAGGCGCAATTAATGGGCTTCCATTCCTCCGGCGCGTAATCCAGCAGTTTAAATTCTATGGGGTAATCTTTTTTTGAGAGCTGGTGGACATAGCTATTAATGCCTTCGGTATAGGCATTTACTACCGCCCGCATTACCGGATCCTTCATCATGCCTTTCAGGGTATTTTCGGCACCGTAAACCATACCCATGCGGCGGTGATAACGGTCAACATCCAGGGCTTTCGCCCCAACTACTTCGGATAATCTGCCCGATGCGCTGCGGGTTTGGATATCCAGCTGCCAGAGGCGGTCGCGGGCGGTGATGTAGCCCTGGGCGTAATACAGGTCGTGTTCATTTTCGGCGAAGATGTGCGGGATGCGGTTCTCGTCGTATTTTACAGTAACCGAACCCTGCAGGCCTGTTAATTTAAGTTCTTCTGTGTCGTTGATATTCTTACTTTCGGCGTTTTGCCAAAAACCCGTAGCCGGATTTAAAAACTTGCCTATGGGTGGGATATCGCCAAATTTTGTTTGCAGCGCCCAAATAAGCGCCAGCGTTATCGCTAAGGAAAAAAATGCTTTAACTATCTTCATCAGTGATGGGAATGGGTAAGCAAGATAGGGAAACGCTGAAGATCTGGCAACTTTTAAAACGTTGTTAAATCTGAATTGCTTTTACGTGTTTTCGCTGCAATAGCGCCCGTAATCAGGGTTGAAAAAGTTTCCAAAAGTTAACACAATTTCAAGTGTTAACTTTTTAAATAATTCATAGTCAATTATTTACAATTTAACACGATTAACATGGAATGCGCTTAGTAACCCACCACAATGAAGGTGCAACCAGGAATCTACATGAGTGTAGTATCTGAGTATTTTGGCTTCCGCTTTTTGTAATGCCGCTTTGCTTTCTTCGGCTTAGGCTCCTTATTTTGTACGCGCTGCCCTTTTGCTTCCTTGCGGAAATTCCATGGCGGGGTTGGGTTGGCATCCTGCCACAGCCCGAGGCGTTGCTCGCGGGCGCGCTGCTCTATAAGGGCGAGGGCCATATCTTTGGAGTAGGCGCGGTATTGCCAGGCATAGCCATTTTTTACAATATTGTAATTTACGTTGGTGCCGTCGGCCAGTTCTACCAGCCCTACGGTACGGCCATACCTATCCTTGGTGGTGCCAATGAGTTTTACCTGCTTGCCAAAGCACAAGTCCGACGTAAATTGTTTGGCGGCCTGCCCAAATGCCTGGCTTTTTTCGGGGCAGTCTATTTCGGCAAGGCGTACCGTTATATTTTGATGGTCGGGCGAGAGCAGCACCATGGTGTCGCCGTCTTTAACGCCCACTACGCGGTAAATGTAATCTTTGTTGGTAGCCTCTTCTTTCTTGTCTTCGTTGTTACAGGCGCTTACCAGCCCGAGGATAAAAAGGGAAAGGAACAGGTATCTTTTGAGCATGGGCGAATTTAAAAACTTGGCGGTGATTTAAACCACAGAGAAAAAACACAGAGAACACAAAGCTATTAAGAATTTCCACAGCCTGCGATAGCGATAGAAGTGGAAACCCCGGAACGGGGCGTTGCTTCTATCAGCAGTGCGAAATGAGGAGTTGGAACGTATAGAGCGGGCCAAAGGCAACGCCATAATTTGTCTGAATCAGAATTTCCAGTATTAAAGAATTTTCAGGATAAAAACTGCAAATCTAAACGCACTACCAATTTTGGTAACACCTTATCAATAAATTCGTTCGTTGTAAAACTCTATAAACTCTGATTAAGACCACTACGCATGCAAACTCCAGGCGTTCCCGTCGGGGTCTTTTACAGTTGCAAACCTGCCCCATGGGGTTTTATCGGCAGGGCCTACGGCTATGCCATTATCGGTAAGGGTTTTAATATCTGCGTCCAGATCGTCGCATTTGATCACGTAGCCGGCTATGCTGCCGGGTTTGAGGTTGGGGAACCAGTTTACCAATGTAATAGTGGTACCGCCATCGGGCAAGCCTAACTGGATCCACAAGCTATCGCCCTGAAAAGGATTCTCCACTATCAGCTTAAAACCCATTTTTAAATAAAACTCCTTGGCCACCTGCTGGTTAGTAACTGGGATAGAGATAATTTCTATTGATTGCATAACAATAAATGGTTTGTAATAATTGCAGCCTAAATTACGATTAAATTGAAAGCTGTTATTTGGAAGTATATAAGTTTAAGCAATTTTATAACAAGCAGGTTTACCGCGTTAAATTATTTATAATGATTATTACCTGGGAAGCCTTTAAATTAGCGGCTCATTAATTATTATGAGTAAATATAAAGCCTGCATATTCGACCTCGACGGTGTTATTGTTGATACCGCCGTTTACCACTATAAAGCCTGGAAACGCCTTGCAAATGAAATGGGCTTCGATTTTACCGAGCACCAAAACGAGCAATTAAAAGGTGTAAGCCGCATGGCATCGCTGGAACTGATATTGGGCTGGGGCCAGGTTACCGGCGCAACCGAAACTGAAAAAGAGGAGATGGCCACCCGAAAAAATCTGTGGTATACCGATATGATTAACCAAATGACGCCCGACGAGATCCTGAGCGGAGCAGAGGAGTTTGTGCAAGGCTGCCGCGATGCCGGGATAAAAACGGCTATTGGATCGGCAAGTAAGAACACCCCTATTATACTGGCCAAACTGCAGTTAACACAGTTGTTTGACGCCATAGTTGACGGCAATAGCGTAAGCAAAGCCAAACCCAACCCCGAAGTATTTTTAAAAGGTGCAGAAGCGCTGGGCGTAGCCCCCACCGATTGCGTGGTGTTTGAAGATGCAGTTGCCGGGGTAGAAGCCGCGCTAAACGCTGGTATGAAAGCCGTGGGCATTGGCTCGCCGGAAATGCTTACCGAAGCTGATGTAGTAGTAAGCGGACTGGATAAATTTACGCTGGCGATGTTAGAGGAATTGTAAGGTTGTAAAGTTTTGGAGATGAAGAAGTTTTCATTTTTTATTTTTTGCGTGCTGACATCGGTAGGTCTATTCGCTCAGCAGAAGCCGTTGCCAAAAATGACGATAACACCGCTTACCAGCGATTATTATGTGGCTACTTCGTACGGGTATCCCAGCAAGGATGAGTCGCCCTATCCGGCCAATAGTTTGTTTGTGGTGACCGATGCCGGGATTATTTTGATTGATACGCCCTGGAGCGAAGCGCAAACACAGGAACTGATAGATAGGCTCCAAAAAGATTTTCATAAAAAGATCGTCCTCTGCATTGCTACCCATTTTCACGACGACCGCGTTATTGGCTTTGATGTGCTGCGGAAAAACGGCGCCAAAACTTACACCAGCAAGCAAACCTACGCGTTGGCCAAACAGCATAAAAGTAAATTGCCCGAATTTACTTTTAGCAGCGATACTACCTTTACCGTGGGCAACGTGAGTCTAAAAACATTTTTCCCCGGAGAAGGCCATAGCCCTGATAATATTGTGGTATGGTTTCCGCAGCAACTGGTGCTGGTGGGCGGTTGCCTGGTTAAAAGCTTAGATACTGATAGCAAGGGCTATACCGGCGATGCCAATATGAAGAACTGGAAAACTGCTATCGAAAACGTGATACAACGGTACGGACATGCCAAATACGTTATCCCCGGCCACCAGGGCTGGGCCGGCGGCGTGGAGCAATTAAGCCATACAATGGATGTGGTGAAATAGTCAGGATCAGAATTTGCAGAATTTTAGAATTTTCAGGATGCAAATCTACACCCTCACTATTATCATTAAATTCTGTCATTCTTAAATTCTGAAACCTGATTCAGACAATTCTGAGAATTTTGATCCTAATTATTTTTTCTCCGCTTTTAGCTTCTCTTGTTGATGGCTTATCTCCTGCACAGCCTCCGCTAAAAATTGTTTGCCGTCGGCGTTCAATTCGGTAGCACCATGGCCGCCATCGTAATCGTAAATAATTTTGCCTTTGCTGTCGCCTTCGGCTTCTATCATTTTGCCATTGCGTTCAAATTTTACGTAGCCGCCTTCGGAAATATAGTCTATCCCGGTTTTATCCTTACTAAAAACCACCTTGCCTGAGTACTCTATCCGCTTAGTAGAGCCGTTATCATCTGTTGAGATAATGGTAGTGCCACGGCCATAGTGGCAAGCGGCGGTTATTGAGGCAAGTGCTACGCCAAGCACCGCAATTTGCATTTTTTTATAAATATTCATTTTGCTTTTATTTTAATTAAAAAACAAAAATAAACATTACATGGTATTATGCAATACATAGTACTATTTAACTTATATATTTTATTGCAATAATCTCATAATCAAATAGATAATTTTATATTGAGTTCGCTATTCGCTCCTCAAACTCTTCACCGGGTTCACCAAAGCAGCTTTTATCAGCTGAAAACTCACCGTAGCCAGCGCGATACAAACCGCCATGCCGCCCGCCATAGCGAAGATCTGCCACTGAATGGTGATCTTATAAGTATAATCCTGCAGCCATTTATCCATCAAATACCAGGTAATTGGCGATGCAATAGCAAAGCCGATTACGATGAGCACCACAAACTCCTTAGAGAACAGGTACACGATACCTGATACCGAAGCGCCCAGCACCTTGCGGATACCTACCTCTTTGATGCGCTGCACCGCCATAAAGGATGCCAGCCCGTATAAACCAAGGCAGCTGAGCAAAATGGCGATCACTGCAAAACACTTGTATATTTGGGAGAGTTGGCTTTCTTGCTTGTAAAAGCTGGCGATCTTATCATTCAGAAACTCGTATTGAAAAGCATAATCCGGGTAAACCTCGTTCCAAATCTTTTCGATGCCCTTTAGGGACCCGGCAATATTCGCGCCCGATAATTTCACGTTAGTAATAGCATAATCCTTTTTATAAGTGGTGAGCAGCAGCGGTGCGTAGTCATCCTTAAACGAGCGGTTATGATAATTTTTAAGCACGCCTACAATAATTCCTTTGGCGAATTTACCCAATTGGATGCGCTTGTTTAGCGCGTCCTTAGGGTTTACTATACCCAGCTTTTGGGTTAAAGCCTCGTTCACCAAAAACTCTTTGATGGTATCTGACGCGGCAAGGTTACGCCCGGCAGCCAGCTGCAATTTGTAAGTAGGTAAGTACTGCTCGTCGGCAGATTTAATGATAGAGTAAAAATCTACCTGCGTAGGCGCATTTTCAAACGTAAACATTGTCCAGTTTGCATCCTCCCCTGCCGGGATATTGGAGCTGAAACTCAGCTGCTCTACACCCGTCAGGTCGGTCATTCGTTTTTTCACATATTCCAACTTGCTGATGCTCAGGCTATCCGACGGAAAAGGAACGTTCACTATAGCATCTTTTGCAAAACCCATGCTTTGGTGGGTAAAGTAGTTCATCTGCTTTACAATAATAAATGTGCAGATGATAAGCCCCTGCGCAATAACAAACTGGAACACCACCAGCGCATGCCTCAACGAAATGCCCTTTGGTACTTTAGAGGCCAGCTTGCTTTTAAGCGCATTGATAGGGTTGAAGCCCGATAGCACTATAGATGGATAAAAGCCTGCCACCAACGTTACGCCAACGGTAAGGGCTACCATAAAGAGGGCCACATTGAGATTTAAAAGCATACCCGCGGCTAAAGGCAGATCCATAATTTTACCTATAACCGGTATGGCGATGAGGCTAATGACAACCGACAGGACAAGGGATATCAATACGATCACCAGCGTTTCTGTTAAAAACTGCGTTTGCAACTGGCCGCGATTGCCGCCCAGCACCTTGCGAATACCTACTTCTTTGGCGCGATTAACGGCTTGCGCAGTTGCCAGGTTAATAAAGTTTACACAGGCTATTACCAATATAAATATGGCAATTAACCAAAGCATGTTTATCATTTGCGGGGTTATGGACTTGTTGGAATAGTTGCCGGCCTTGTTATCGTAATGTATCGCGCTAAGTGGCTGTGCTATCTCGCTGTCTTTGTTATCCCTATTGTGGTATTTCTTCACCAGGGCACGTACCCGGGCTGTTAGCTGTGTTTCGGTCACATTTGGAGGCAGCAAAACAAAGCAGTTAAAATAACTACCGGTGCTGTCCCAATCTGTTGATTTCATGAGGTAGGCAATAGAGCCCGTACCCATCGAGATAACCACTTTAAACTGAAAGTCGGTATTGGTAGGCATGGTTGCCAGGATGCCCGTTACCTTCAATACGTCCTTGTTGTTCCATTTTATGGTTTTACCCATGGCCGTTTTCCAGTCGCCAAAATATTTGTCGGCTGTTTCCTTAGTAAGGAGTACCGAATTAGGCTCTTTCAATGCTGTTGCGGCATCGCCCTGCAGAAAAGGGAAATCAAATATTTTAAAAAATGCAGGCGTGGTAGCAACCACACCGCTTGCTTCTTTAAACTTCTTTACTATCTGTCCTTCGGCATTTAATACTTGTATTTGCTCATCTTCCTGGTGGTAAAACGGGACTACCTGTTCAATGTCGGGCAAGTCGGTTTTTATGCCTTGTGGTACAGCACGCGGTACACCGGAGCCATAAAATATGTCTTTAGAATCGGAATGGTGATACTCGGTCAGCAGGCGGTAAATCCTGTCTTTCTTTGTGTGGAAATCATCAAAACTGGTGTGGAACTGTATCAGCACAAAAATAATGAGGCAAACGGCAATGCCCGAACCCAAGCCGATGATGTTGATGAGCGTGTACGATTTTTGCCGGTACACATTGCGCCACGCGGTTTTAAAGAGATTTTGATCATGACTTGGAGCGTTAATTAGCTTGCCACAATTAGTTCAAAGCCAATGCCACGCCCAAAAACCGCCTCAACGCTATCAAAACGGCATATTTTATTTTACAGGTGTACGATAACGGACACTACTACGTACACTTTCGTACATTAGGAGTGGACATCTTTTACCTAATTTATTTCGGCACCCTTCTTTTGCAACGTTGCTAACATGCATTACGGTTACCAGTCCTAATGGCTGACTCACCCTGGGGACGCTTCGCTGCCCGACCCTTTCTATCTTCGGTAAAGAGGGTGAAAAAAAAATAGAAAAATGTAACCCGCCTCGTCTCCCCTCCCCCTCTTTCCGAGCAGTGAGGGGCGGAGGGGGGTGAGTCTACTACAGACAACGCAAGTTCAGTACGACGCCGATGTTATTTAACGGGCAAAGAAATTACCTGCTTTTGCAGGTTCCAGCCTTCTAAAAGCACAGTAGGCCGTATGTTGCCTAATTTGGCAACGGGTGCCCCCACCGCTACCGTAAAGCTTTCGTGCGGGGCAAGTGAGAAGTAGCTACCCGTCCAATAACTTGGCATTACTTCTTCGCCATTCTTCATCAGCTGCGGGCGCACAAAAAAGGCGATCTTATCAGATGTGTTGGTGAAAGCTATGGTCCATTTATTTTCGGTTGCGCCTTTTTCTGTTTTTACAACCTTGGCGGTAACCGTGGCGGGTTTCAGCGTGTTCAGTGTGTTAAAATCATCTTTAGCCGATAGCCAATAAACGTTATGCGAAAGCACCTTGCCGGCGGCGTTCTTCAGGTTCAGCACCACAAAGCTAACACCGCTATTGGCGGCGAGTACATCCTTTAATTGCGCAACTTCCTGCACGCCGGTTTGGGCCATGCCTACATTAGTTACTTTGATGGATTTGATAAGCTTGCTATCTATATCGTACACATCAGCCGTCGCAGTTAAGCTTCCCGTTGCATGGTGCATCCTGTTGATGATAGCCACACTGCCGTTGTCGTAATCATATTGGACATGCAGCGGCTCGCAAGCATTTTGCATGGCGTAGTAGCCCGCGTTTGGCTCCAGGTACCAATCGTAGATCTGCCAGATAACGCTTGGCAGGGCCGAGTTCAGTTTCCAAAGCATTACGCCGCCGGTTTCGTTCAGCTTATGCCCATCGGCCTCAAAAATGCCGCGGTAGCCGTTATCGTTCATCAACTGCATTTTATCGCTGAAGTTTACAATGGTATTTGGCTGGCCATAGCGTTTCACCATTTCGTTGATGTATTTATCATACCTGCCCGCGCCTGTGGCAGCATCGTGGTACCCCCAGCTGTCATTCAGCGGGAAAGGTAGTTTGGTATCCCAAACCAGGTTTGGGATAATTTTTGGCAAGGTGGTATAGGGCGGCTGTGATGGCAGGCCGGTTTCGTCTTTAAACACCCAGTCTTTACCGGCATCGGCAAGTGCGTAATAATCTTTAGGGTCCTTCCATTCGTAAGGGCCGCCGCTGTATACTCCCGATGGCATATCATCCGGCCAGGAAGCTTTCCACCCGGAGGGCAGTTTGGCAAAACCCGATGAGCTTGGAATAAACGGCCGCGTGCCGTCCAGCGTGATGATATCGTTGCGCATTACATCATAAAGTTCCTTCCGGGCATGACCCTCGTTGCCACCCGTCCACACCAGCAAGCTTGGATGGTTACGCACGCGGTATATGGTGCTCTCTACGTTTTTGATAAACACGTTGCCTTCCAACGGCCAATCTGGCGAGCCCTTAAATTCCCCCTGGGTATCGCCGGTGATCCAAAAATCCGACCATACCATCTGCCCGTATTTATCAGCGGCGTTCCAGAAGGCATCAGGCGGCGTAATACCGCCACCCCATATCCGCACCAAATTCACGTTGGCGTTGCGGCAAAGGTGCAGTTCGTAATCGTACCGGGCCGAATCGCGATTCACCATCATATCGGGTACCCAGGCCCCTCCTACGAGGTGTACATTTTTGCCGTTCACAAAAAACTTGCGTCGTGCAAAACCATTCACCATATCGGCTTTAGAACTTACCGTACGGATACCGAAAACAAAGGAAGTATCATCAGAAATAGCAGCGCCATTACCATATTGCAGGCGAATACGATATAAATTGGCCCTGCCATAACCATTCGGCCACCATAATTTTGGCTGGCGGATGAGCAGCTGACTTATTTTATCAGCATTTAATTCAACAGCCTTACCCCCATTTGCAGGCACCGAAAAGCTTTTCGAAAAAGATACTGCAGCACCCGTAAAATTTTCCGGCTTAATGCTTACCATAAGGTTACCGGTACTGGCAACAGCGCTATGATTTGATAAGGTAAGGTTGAGCGATAGCTTAGCAACACTGGTATCGGGCAGTTTAGGCAAATAGGTTACCAATTTTGGCCTACCGATGGTTACCGCGCCCGTCGTGCGGAGGAAAACCGGCTGCCAGATGCCCATATTACGATCACGTACCGGTGGGATCCAGTCCCAGCCTGCCGAGCAGAGCATGGTTACGTTTTTGCCGATATCGCCGGTTGGGCCGCCGTTTTCATAGAATGGGCCAAGGGCTTTCAGTTGTTCTTTAGAAGGGTAGCCCGCGTAATCCAGCGGGTAAATTTTTACCGCGAGGGCATTATCTCCGCCAGCGTTGATGGCCGCGCTGATATCCAGATTATGTTCGGCAAACATGCCCGCCATCTGGCTCGAGTCGGCCATTTGTTTACCGTTAACCCATACAGCCGCGCGGTAGTTGATGCCTTTAAATATCAGCTGGAAAAACTTGCCTTTATCAGCGGCTGGCACTTTAAAAGTAGTGCGGTACCAGTAAGGTTTCTTCCATGGGTTTGGGTCGTTGGGCAGATGGCTGTACTGCTCCAGGTTGTATTCTTTGTTAAACTGGTCCGACGCATCGGGGATCAGCATATTATTCAGCCCCTGGTATGGGTCGGGGTAAATTTTATTGGCAACAAGGCCTGTAAGCACCGTAGAGGGCACTTTTACCGGAAACCAGTACACGCCCGAACGGTATTTGGTTGCCGACAGTTCGGCACCTGTTTCTTTAATTAACGAGGAGGATTGCAGATCGAAATTAACCAGTTTCACCTGTTTCACTTGCTGGCCCATTGACTGCGCCGGCAGCAAAGCACTGATGATAAAACCTAAAGCGGCGATATAAATAAGTTTCTTCATTCCTAATATTTAGCGAGGTAAAACTACACCCCGCGCCAGCTAAAAAGGTGTACTTATTTATCATTTAGTTATACTATTAGGGCGGGGACGGAAGTAGTGAGTGGTGAATGATGAGTATTGAGTGGTGAATGATGAGTATTGAGTGGTGAATGATGAGTATTGAGTGGTGAATGGTGAGTATTAAGTAGAAAATAGAAAAGTAAATCTAAACGCTACAGACTACCAATTATTAACTACGGCGGTCCCTGCGGGCCGGGCTTTCTGTTCATACGCGCACAAGGCATTAGGCTCATGGCCGGTATCCACGTCAATCCCTACCGCGAAAAGCGCGCAAACGGCGGTGAGGACACCGCCTTGAGGAGAAAAAAGACGCGCCGTTGAGGGGGCCTCACCGCGATGAGAGAACACAATATATTTTACAATGTGGCAAGTAAAATCATCCTGAACTTATTTCAGTACCCCACGCGACAGGGCGCTACCGAGCATATCGTTTACCTTGCACCTGGGGTGCCGAAAAAAACCGGCATGACGTGATGGTATTTTTAGCTCACTCACCACTTTCTACTCGCTACTTACCACTTACCACTCATAACCCACTACTTACTTTTATTCTCTAGCACTACTATGGGGTTATACATATCCCAGTTAGGCTTAAAGTCTTTTTGGTTAATCAACTTATCGGCGTAAATAGAAAAATTACCGAGCACGATATCCTGGTCGCCGTCCTGGTCAATATCAGCTACTTCCATAGAGAGCCAGCGGCCATATTTATTAACCGGTACCTGGTGCGCTTTAAATTTACCGGGGGCAGTTTGCTCCATATAGGTAAAACCTTCGGCAGGGTTGTATTTAAAATCAGCAAAGAAGGCTATAACCGCCATATCCAGGTCACCGTCGCCATCAAAATCTGCCGACATTACCTTGGATGCCCCGTTGATATGGTAAAAATACGTCTGCTTAAACCGCCAGTTGCCCTGGTTGGTGAAAACATATACGCCGTGATAAGGCTTTAATATGCTGGAGTAATCGTTATTATCGCCGCAGGTGTAAATGATATCTTTTTTACCATCCTTGTTTACATCTACCAGCTGGAAACTATTAGTGCCATAAACCGGCGGAAAACGCAGTAAATTCTGCTCGGTAAAACCACCCTTATGGTCATTCAAAAACATCCATACGCCTTCATCCCCCTGGGCAAAAAGGCACATTACATCGGGCCAGCCATCGTTGTTAAAATCACCTACCTCCACCTGTATAGCGCCGGGAACAGCCCTGATCAGCTTCTTTTTATAAGTGTTACCAGCCTGCTGTTCCACCAAAAACAAGCCTCCTTTTGTGTTGCCGTACCCGCAAACAATGTAATCGGTAAGCCCGTCCTTGTTAAAGTCGCCGGGAGCGGTAAATACCGGCCTGGGCAGGTTACCGGCAAGCAAGAGTGTATCTGCCTTTTTTGTGCCGGGGCTAAACTGTACTAAAGTTCCTTTTAAAAGATCGTTGGGTGGTAATACACCTATGCCGGTAAATACACCGGTATTTTTACCATCAGCCCCCTTAAAAAAAGTAGCATCTGAAACCGGCGACTCAACCTTCGCAACCAATGTAGCCTTAAGCCTTGCATCCCAGGTTAACAGATTGTTGCCGGCATCTGCAGTGTAAAGCATCTTATCAAAAGGGTTAAGCTTTATCATGGTGGTCATGCCGGGCGAACCTTTGCGGTTTACCCCAATCGGCAATTTCAGTTTAAAAATGGCCCAATCTGTAGTGGTGTCAGGTTTTGGGAGCAGCAATTTCTCCGGGGCAGCGTTTTTGTAATAATCACGCAGTTTTTGCCAATCGGCCAAACTCATTGACGATCGCGGGTCTACATAATACTGCCCCATCTCCTGCTGTATACCCAACCTAAGGGCCATTTGCGGCATCACGCCGGTTTCCCAGGTTGCCTTATCCAGTAAAGAAGGGGCGGGATATTGGTGGCAGCTTTTGCAATACTTAACAGAAAGCACCCTCCCATCAGCAATATTTTCGGCAGGGGTATTTACGTGCGGGACCGTATCGCAGCCATTAAAAAGAAATATAGCCGCGGTAACAAACGCAGCTATACTTAAGGCCAATTTATTAGCAGATACCTTGTTTTTCTTCAACATCAATTCAAGCTCTCGGCAGGTATGCGATTTTTGTTCTATTTCTTGGTATGGTTTTCCAGCACTATGAACGGCGTATGTTCGTCCCAATTTGGTGTAAAGTTTGGCTGAAATAAAAACCCGCTGGCGTAATTAGCGAGCAATATATCCGGCTTGCCATCGTGGTTAATGTCGCTCACGTCCATGCTCATCCAGCGGCCATATTGGCTAACCGGTATGCCATGTGGTTTAAATTGCATGGCTTTATCCTGCTCAAAGTAAATAAACTCCTCTGCGGGATTGTTCTTCATATCGGCAAAAAAGGCTATTGTAGCAATATCAAGGTCCCCGTCGCCGTCAAAATCGGCGGCTATCGCTTTGCTGCAACCGTTTATAGGGTAAAACCATTCTTGCTTAAAGTTAAAATTACCGGTATTTTTATAAATATACAGTCCGTGATAAGGCTTTAAGATGCGCGAATCGCGAAAGTTATACCCGCAGGTGTAGATCAGGTCCAGATCGCCGTCGTGATCAATATCCGCCAGTTGAAAACTGGATGAACCGTTTACCGCCGGAAATTTCAACAACCCACGGGCTTCAAAACCACCCTTTTTATTGTTGAGGTACATAGCCAGTCCCTCATCGCCCACGCCGTACAATACCATTATATCGGCCCAGCCATCGTTATTAAAATCGCCTGTTATGGCTTGCACGGCACCCGGCCTATTGGTTATAGGGGTTTGCTTGTAGACTTTCTTAGCGGCATCCAACTTAAGTTTATAAACGCCACCCTGTAAATTACCCTGCGCGCAAACTACAATTTCGTTTTGCCCGTCTTTATCAAAATCGGCACTCAGGGTTTGCACAGGTCTTGGCAATTCGGATTGTACCGTGTTTAACTGCGGGTTACCGGCCAGGTTTACTTTAAGTACTTTCCCGTTGGGGAAATCCACAGGATCTAAACGGCCAATGCACGAAACGATGGCCTGCTGGATGCCTGCCGAATCGGGCAAAAAGTTAAGACTTACAGCTGCCGAGGGCAGTTTAACCGCACTGGTGCTCTTCAACTGGCTGTCCCACTGGGTTAAGTTGTTAGATACTAAATCGCCGGTGTAAATTTTACCGTTCCCGGCGTTAGCAGCCACCAATGTGGTAAAGCAAATATCGGTGCTGCGTGTTGCTTTTTTTAAGCTAAAGCCAGCCCAGTCATTTAGCAAAGGTGTGGGTGCTTTAGCTGCCGCCAACGTATCGGGCGCTAATTTTCTATAGTAGGAAACGATGGCCTGCCAGTTTTGAAGCGACATGCCGCTGGTATCGTTATCCTCTTTATAATAACCTACACCATAGGTTTTTATAGCGAAATACTGCGCCATGCTGGGCAGTGAATGCACCGTCCAAACATCTTTTGTAAGCGCGTTTACCGGTACCAGCGCATGGCATTTTGTGCAATGCTGCTGTACCAGGGCCTTGCCATCGGCCAGGGTATCTCCTGTTAAAGTATAGCCTGGTGTGGTTGTACTTTTACAGCCATTAAGCATGGAGCTTATTGATAATATTACAGCCCCTGATAGTAAACAAGAGGTAATTAAAAAGGTCCTTTTCATTTTCAATATTAAAAATAACGCTTGCTTTTTTTAATTCTGCAGTTTCAATTTATTCCAGATGAACTCCCCAATTTGCTTGCCCTGCGCGGCACCTGCGTTAACACTATTGAGGTAATGTATACCTCCATAGTAACGACTTAGTGAGGTTTCGTCTGAAGCCTTCAGGAACGATTTGAAATGGCGCTGCATACCAATGTAACGCAGATCGCTGGTATCATCGTATTCAAAGTTATCGCCAAAAAGATGGGTTAATATCACTGCCGAAGCCGCGCTGATATCACTGTGCCCGCTCGGGTACTCGGGGAATGGCGGGGTTTGTAACATGGGCAGCCATTTCTGGTCTATCTTATCGTTTATCACCGTAACCGGTCTTATATAGTTGGTCTCGTATTTTACCTGCCAACCGGCTATAAAAGCATCAAATAAAGCAATGGATGTTAAGGCATAGGCTTGTGCCGTTTTAACCGCATCTGCCTTGGTTTTTTTACAGGCTATGGTAGTAATACCTATCCAGTGGCCACCCGGGGTTATCTTTTTGTTTACAAACATCATGTGCCCATTGTGTTGTATCACAAAAGGGTTATCGTCCCAAAAGCGGGCTATTTCTATTTCTTCTGCAGTAAGGCTTTTGCTTTTCTCGTAAACGTCTACATTTTGCTTAAAGTATTCGCTGGTTCTGTCTTCGCTATAGGCCGGCGGAAGTGGCATTTTAAATTGGGTGGATGTATCTATTGCAAATGTATGCATGGTTCCCCAGCAATATTCTACGCCGTCTAAATAATCGGGCGCGGTTGGGCGCCATTTGCCGTTATCGTTGCTACCTAAAAACCGCGGTTTGCCACGGGTTTGAGGGTAGTTGTCAAAAGCGGAGCGTGCTATAATGGCCTTGCCTATTTTCTCCCCAAAAGCTACCGAGCGCGAAAATGTAGCGGTATCCAGGTTATCCTGGTACATGGCAAAAACTTTGCTTTCGTACTTCTTAAGGGTATCTACAGAAAAGGTTACCTTATGTGCCACGGTAAAAAACGCTTTGGTGGCCGCGAGCGCGTAGTTATATTTTTGCCCTTTTTCTGGCTCGGGCATGGCTTTAAACCCTTTAAGCTGGCTTACAATAGAAGCGTACTTAGGGTCGGCGTGGCGCATGGCCTCGTAAGCCGCAAGCGAGGTGTAGCCGTATATACGCGCTGCAACAGGTGGCGTAAAAACATCATATATAATTACCTGGGTTAGCTGGTCTACGTTCTCATGCAATACATCGGCATCCTTTTCAAGAGGGATCTTTGGCTTTGGGCCGCAACTAATAATAGCAAGGCTACAGGCAGCCACAATTAATACTTTAAAGTATCTCATATTTAATTGGCAATAGGTTTATTTAACAGGTATGTCTCTTTTATGGCCAGCATTATCGGTAACGGTAACAGTGGCCATTGAATTGTCAATATTAAAAAATCTACCTGACTGTGACAAGAACGATTGCCCATTATAAAATTCTTGTTTGGCGACTTTCCCATTTTTGTACCTGATGGTGGCAAACATATCCAATGGCAATAGTTTAACGGTTTGAATATCCTTCTTCAGTTCAAAAATTTTCATGGCATCTTTATACTGTGTTGCAGCAAGCAGGTACTTGCCATTTGCGCCTTGCAGTTTCACCAAGGCCTTTCCGTCGCCGGGGATGTAAATGCCACTTTGCATAATAGTAAGCGGTTTAAAGCCCCCTTTGCCGTCACCTTTCAACATCAGTCCGTTAAATGCATCGTACCGGCCGGTGCTTACTTCGGTTCCGTAATCGTTCCCGCTCAGCGCCAGGTCCAGGTTACCATCGCCGTCAAAATCATCAACCACTATCCCGCTTAATTGCGACATCTGCGCCTCAACCGGTAATGGCGTCATTGTAAATTTGCCGCCGCCATCGTTACGCAGGTATACAGATTGCAGAATATTGGCCTTTAAGCGGATAGCACCCTCGCGCATAGCTGGTGTAAGTACCGAATCCATCGTTGAAACCGCGAAGGATTTATAATTCTGATACCTTACGCGCATACTGATCACCTGCTTCACAATATCCTCGCGCGTATGCGCCGGAAACTCCTTCATCTGCCCTTGCTGATCTTTTAAAAACAAAGATGGGAAGGCATCATAGCTGCCATTATTATCAAAATCTTTAGCGGTGATGTACATCGGGTACTGGTCGGTGGCTTTGTAAAAAGTGTTTGTACCAGTGTTACCTACCACATAATCTATATCGCCGTCATGGTCAAAATCGCCGCCCGCTATGGTGTTCCACCAGCCAAGTTTATCGGCAATACCGCTTGTTTGGGTGGCGTTTTTAAATACCCCGTGGTCATTCTTCAGGAAGGTAACCGGCATCCATTCCCCGGTGATCACCAGATCAGGCCAGCCATCGTTATCATAATCGCTAAAGGTAGCATCACATACCAAACCAATTTTATTTAATCCTTTTGCCGCTGATGGTGTGGCATCTGTGAATTTTATTTGCCCGTTCTTGCTATCGTTGCGCAGTAGAAAGCTCGATACCGGTTTAGGGTAATTCCATGGGTCTACCCTGCCCGATACAAACAGGTCTAACGAACCATCTTTATTATAATCAATAGCCTTTACACATAGTTTGCTGGTAAAGTTAACCGGCAAGGCATTCGGCTGGAGCGCGAAATGCCCTTTGCCATCGTTCGCATAAACCCTGTCCTGGTATGATTTTGAACCCGGTTCAGCCTCGTATCCGCCGCTGGCAGCGTACAGATCCAGGTCGCCGTCGCCGTCGGCATCAAATAGTAACAGGCCTTCATCTTTATATCTATCGGCAGTTGTAACGGCATCCAATAAAATTCGCTGTACGAATTTGCCTGTAGCCTGCTGCAAAAACACCTGCGCCGGGAATTGCGACGTACCACCAACAACCATATCATCAAATCCGTTACCATCCACATCGCCAACGGCAATAGCGGGAGCGTATTCTGATAGTTTATGCGGAAGCAACTTCTGTATGTTGAAATCGATAAAATCTTCGGACTTATGAATATAGTTAACTCCAAGCGACCGGGTAACCTCTGCAAACAGCGAGGTATTATTTACTGCCGGCGGGGCGAAACTATAGTTCTGCGTAGCATTGGCTATATCAACTTTAAGTACCTGGTCGGTTTTTACGTTTTTAAGTACTTGTTGTTTGCCGTTTTGCCATTTTATAACAACAGAATCTACCTGCTTTATATTCCCCAAACCAAAGTGGGCAATATTTTGAATGGTTGATAAATACCCTCTGAAAGGCGTATTCTCATATACCTGGTGCTTGCCCTTATCGTAGTAAACATCTGCCCAGGCACCAATACCACCTTTGTTTTGGGTGCCCCCTTTAAATTGCACCTGCAGGTAGTGGTTATTTTCTTTATTCTTATCGCGCGATGTATTGCGGTACAGAAATGCTTCATCGTCGATATTATTGATCACCACATCCATGGCACCGTCGCCATCCAGGTCGGCATAGACCGCACCGTTAGAGAACGACGCGATATCCATTCCCCAGTTTTTGGTTACATCCTCAAAGCCAAGCTTACCATTGTTATGAAAAGCATAGTTGGAGATTTTAACAACGGGGATCTGATCAAGTACCTGCTTTTTAGTAGCGATAGCGTACGATTCGTTGCGGAAGGTAATAAAATCATGGTCGGTAACGTCTCTGGGGTAACCGTTTGTTACCACAATATCGCGAAAGCCGTCGTTATCAAAATCGGTTATTATAGGGCCCCAGCTCCAGTCGGTTTGAGCAACGCAGCTTAAAAAAGCAACTTCGCTAAATACCGGCGCGCCTATAGAATCGTTCTGCCCAAGGCGCGGGCCCTGGTTTAGCTGCAGGGTATTGTGGTTGTACTGGTATTGGTAACCGTACCTATCAAAATTCTGGAAAAGCTGGTAAGATGTGCCCGACATAAACATTTTTTTACGATAGTTATCTTCGGGATCCATATCAAGTTCAAAAACGTCGGCCAGCCCATCGTTATTAATGTCCTGTATATCCTGCCCCATGGCGCTGGTAGCGGTATGTTTAAAATATTCCTTAGTACGGTCGGTAAAAGTACCGTCGTGGTTGTTTATGTACAGGATGTTATTTGGTAAAAAATCGTTTGTTACGTAAATATCTTTCCAGCCATCGCGGTTAATATCTACAATACTGGCGGCATGACCGTAGCCCTCTATCAAGATACCGGATTCTTTAGATACATTGGTGTAAACCGGGTGCCCAAGTGCAGGGTTTGCATCGTTACGGTATAACCTGCCGGTGCTTTTAGCCGAGCCATCCGTAGCCAGGTACCTGAAAGAACTGGTATTGTCGGTAGACTGTGCTTCGTTTACGGTAAGGTACATATCCAGGTCGCCATCGTTATCGTAATCAAAAAACGAGGCCATGGTAGAGTGTACGTTAATATCAAGCCCGTATGCTTTGGCTTCTTCTTTGAATACCGGCACGCCGTTGCCGTTGTTACCGTGGTTAATGTAAAGCAGGTTCATGCGCTTCACAGGGCTGTTTAACAGCGTATTGCAAACATAAATATCCGGCAATCCGTCGTTATTTATGTCAACAACCGCTACACCCCTGCCCCAGCCGCCCTTGCCGCCTACACCGGCCTCCTGGGTAACATCGTCAAACTGCATATCGCCTTTATTTATATACAGGCGGTTGGATACCGCGTTGCCTATAAAATAAATATCCTGTTTGCCATCGTTGTTAAAATCGCCAATGCCTACGCCGCCACCGTTATAAATATTAAGCATGTCCAATGGATTGATCGAGTCGCTCTCAACGATCAGGTTATTGAATTTTATGCCCGAATGTGAGGAATCTATCTTTTGGAAAAGGGTGGCTTTTTTGCACGAGGACAACGCGACGGAAAGCAGCAGCGGAAGTAAAAATCTCAAAGGCCTCATAAGGTCAATAGTACGGGAATATATTATAATAAAAAAAGAGGAGAGGATAAAAATCCTCTCCTCTTTATCAAAAACTTTGGCTATTAGTAACCTGGGTTTTGTTTGATGCTACCTGCAGTAATATCTATTTGAGCTTGTGGAATAGGATAAAGCTCATTTTTACCTACTGTAAATTTAGCTTGTTTCAACAGCAAGATAGGGAAGTTAGGCACATGGTTCTCGTGATCAAGATAAAAATTGATCTGAGCTCCCATAAAGCCGGCAGGCATTGGGCCGCCTGTTGAAGCATCCCAACGCTGCAAATCGAAGAAACGGTGGCCTTCCATACCCAGTTCAAGTCTACGCTCGAAAAATACATATTTACGTGCAACCGTTTTATCGGTAAACGAACCTGCAGGGTACAAGCCAACTTTGTAGTTAGCTGCCGGAGTACTTGTGAAACCGCCTGTAGGTTTAGAGGCATCAACGTAAGTATGTACCCAACCTGTAGCATCAGCTGCACGGGTACGGATCATGTTTACATAAGTACGTGCATTTTCAAGCGTACCAGATTCTACTTCGCATTCTGCTGCCCATAAAATAACATCGGCAAAACGGATAGCGTTGTAGCTGTTAGATGTAGACTGGTTAGCTGCCCAACCGCCGTAAGTATCAGAGGTGGTAGCTTGCGCTGCCTGGTAGTAAACGTTTTTGATAGGGCTGTATGGGCCACCGTCATCCTGGTCACGAGCCCAGGCTTTTCCCGGGTGAATTCCCCAGTCAAGGTAGGGGATACCACGACGACCAGCAGACCAATCTAAACGTGAATCTATTGTTTCAGTTGCCGGAGTAAATGCAGCTGACTCGCTGATACCCTGGTCATTTTTCAAATCTGCATCGTTGTAAGTATCAACCAAAGGCAAACCTGTAACCGCATCAGTTTTAAACGCGTTAGCAAAGCTAAACGATGGCTGGAAGAATCCGCAGCATGATGCTGGGCCGCCGGCGGCAAAGTTAAGTGTGCTACCAGCGTTACCATTTAAACCGTTAGCCCCGTCTTTTACAGATGTTTGTACTACGAATACACCTTCAGGGCCATTCTTTTTAGATGGGTTGAAGTTATCGGCGTATTTACCAAGCGCGTATTTAGCACCGCCGGCTGTTTTGCCATTGGCAATTACATCTTTTAATATAGTAAGCGCCTCGGCATATTTATGATCGTACATCAACGCTTTTGCCTGGAACGCTTTCGCTGCCCATTTGTTGGCACGGCCAACCTGTGGTTGGGTTTCCGGCAATACTGCTGCTGCAGCAGAGAAATCCGCAGCTATCTTATCCCATATCGGGCCAGGGTTACCAATGGTATAGTTACCGGCATCGTAAGTGATAGACTCGTCTGCATAAGGAACGTTTCTCCATAATTTAGCTAATTCGAAATGATAGAAACCGCGTAGAAAACGAGCTTCTGCAGTTGCCTGGGCAATATTATCCGCAGACATCGATCCGTCTTTCACCAAAGGAATTTCGCGAATTACATCGTTTGCGCGCTGTACGCCCGCAAAATTCATTCTCCATTTCGGGTCAAGGTAATCGTTTACACCATTCTGTGTACGAGCCTCAATGTCCGCCGCGCTTGGCTGATCACCCGGGGTAGAACCTTTGTGCGCATCATCACCACCCACACTACCGTAGATCCAGTTGTCTGTACCGGTAGACCAGGTAGCACCTGCCTGGCCGTTGTAAACACCATCTACCAGTGCGTAAGCGCCAATTAATAAACCATCAACACCCGCTTTGTTCGCTAAAACTATTTGGTTTAGCGACCCTGTGGGGGTTTTGTCCAGAAACTTCTTGCACGACATAGAGAAGGCAAGCGTGGCTATGGACCCCACAACAATAATTTTGTTACTTAATTTTTTCATCTTTAAAACTTTTAAATTCTTTCTAATTAAAATGTTACACGCACACCCAGGATGAACTTACGCTCGGTACTTGGATAGTTACCAAAATCCACACCGCTACTGTTGCCAGTAACAGCCTGCAATTCAGGATCAAGACCGGTGTATTTAGTAATTGTGAATGGATTTACAGCTTGTATATATACGTTTAATTTATCAGCACCGATTTGTTTAAGGCCACCTTTAAAGGTATAACCTACTTGTACTTGTTTTAATTTAAGGAACGAACCGTTTTCTAAGTAGTAAGAGTTAACAACACCAGCACTACTGAATGTACTTGCAGCTTCAGCAATAGGAGCTTTAGGGTTCAGGTTAGTTGGGGTCCAAGAGTTATATAACAGGTCGTTACCTTTGTTACCGGTTAATGAACTGTAGAAGTTAGTCCAGTATTTAACATAGTTAAAGTTGTCGTTACCTTGAGAACCGTAGAAGTTAGCGCTCAAATCAAAACCTTTATAGTTTAACCCTAAGTTTAAACCGTAAGTAAAGTCAGGGTTGGGATCACCAAAATAAGTACGGTCATCAGCGTTAATTTTCTTATCGCCATTAACATCGCGGTATTTGAAACGGCCCGGAGCAGCATCAGCCTGTGTAGGCGAAGCTGCTACATCCGCAGCAGAAGCAAAATAGCCAATTACATCATACCCGTAAAACGAACCGATCGGATGACCTTCTGCCTGTTGAGCAATGGTACCAATACGGCTACCAACCGATTGTAAAGGATTTGGTATATCATAAACCTTGTTTTTGTATGAAGTAAGCGAAAGTCCTACAGTGATACCCAGGTCGCTTCCGATCTTATCACGGTAGTTTAATGATGCATCAATACCTTTGTTACGTACTTCGCCAGTGTTTATGAATGGCTGAGAAGCACCACCTGTAGTTGCAGGCAATGAAGGATTGAATAATAATTTGGTGGATCTTTTTTGGTAGTACTCGATCGATAGATCTAACTTGTTAAACAATATCGCATCGAAACCAAAGTTGGCAACATAATCACGTTCCCAGGTAGTAGACGCGTTACCTATAGTAGAGTTAAAGTAACCTTGCTGAATGCTGTTACTTGTACCGCCTATATCGTAAAAAGATGAACCTTTATTAAGATTGTATAATGAGTAAGCATTTGATGAAGCCTGATCCATTACGTTACGATCGTAACCACCTACACCGTAGCTACCGCGAATTTTTAACGAGTTTAACCAGTTGATTCCTTTAGCGAAGTCTTCCTCAGTTACACGCCACGCTAATGACACAGATGGGAAATAACCTATGTTATGACCAGGGGCAAATACAGATGAACCGTCACGACGTATAGTGGCTGACAAGATGTACCTGTCGTTGTAGATATAATCTAATTTACCAAAGAAAGATTGGTGGGTAATAGGCTGTGCATTGTAGCTAAAAGCAGTGATAGCACCTGTACCACCAGAAATGGTAACGAAAGCAGGATCTAAAGATGGTAAGCTAACAACGTTACCACCAACACCGCGGCCGAATTGCTCTCTTTGCTCGTAACCTGCTAAGAAATTAATACTGTGTTTACCAAATACCTGGTTATAAACGAGGGTGTTACTCCAGTTATAGTTGTTATAGTAGCTGGCTTGCTCATTAAAGCTTTCAGTGCCACCATGGCCTTCACCACTGTCATACGGCCTGTAGCCAATAGCATACCTTTCCTGGTTGTTAATAGTACCACTCAAAGCTGTACGGACGGTAAAATGTTTCAAGAAATCTGCTTCAGCAAATACAGTTCCCTGGATATTCCAGTTTTTAACAGTATTATATTTTTGCCTATCCTGGGTAGCTACCGGGTTAACAGCGTTACCTAAAGAAGTAGGGCCTGCCCATGTACCACCGTATTGTTTACCAGAGATATCATAGATAGGGATCTGCGGCTCTATACGGTAAACTTCAGATATCGAGTTACCTTCGCCCTGGTTACCACCCGGGATAGTACCTTGTCCGTTTGGAGAAAGCGTATAAAATAATGAAGCATTTTCACCTACCCTGAAGTGATCTTTGATATTAAAAGTAGTGTTAATACGTGTAGTTGCTCTTTTGAAATAAGTATTCAACAATGTACCTTGTTGGTTAAGGTAACCGGCAGAGAAGTAGTATGCATTTTTATCGTTTGCACCCTGCGCGCTGATGGTATGCTGTTGCATAGAAGCTGGCTTGAACACTGCATGAAACCAATCGGTACCCTGGCCATTATCGTATTTTTGGATCAGGTAATCGTTGTTAGGGTTAAACGGGTCATATCTGTATTTAGTAGGATCAACCTGTGAAGCACCTGCTGCAAAATTGCCTTTTACACCCGGGCCTTGCGCACCATAAGCGGCAACGCTTCCGTCGGCCAAAAATAAACTGTTTTTAGGGTCAACCTTTTTCACCAATGTTAAATAATCCTGTGCGTTTAAAACGTCGAAGGGATTACCGCCTAAAGGCCGTTGTGTACCGTAGTAACCATCGTAAGTAATTGTAGACTTACCTTGTTTTCCTTTTTTAGTTGTCACAATAACAACACCGTTACCACCGGCGATACCGTAGATAGCCGCTGAACCCGCATCTTTTAATACAGAGATAGACTCGATATCGTTAGGGTTAACGTTACCTAAGTCGCCACCCTGAACACCATCAATAACAATAAGTGGTGAAGAGTTTGCAAGGTTAGAGATACCACGAACAAGGATTTGTGCACCTGCGCCCGGAGAACCCTGGGTAACTACGGTAACACCTGATGCCTGGCCTTGTAGTAATTGATCTGAACTACTTGCAGGAACTTTAATAGCCTGTGCCACATCTACTGTTGCAACCGCACCAGAGATGTCTTTTTTACGCTGAGAGGTGTAGCCCGTTACTACTACTTCGTTCAGCGTGTTGTTACTGGCTTGCAGCGTAACACTAATGTTATCGCTTGAGCCAACGGTTACTTCCTGGGTGGTGTACCCGAGGTAAGAAACTACCAAAACGTTACCGGCGCTTACACTAAGTGTAAATTGACCGTTAACGTCTGTTTGTGTACCAGTAGTGGTGCCCTTAACGCGCACAGTGGCACCTACTACGGGCAGCTTGTCGTCGCTGCCGATAATCCGGCCGGTGTGCTTTGTTTGGGCTGTAACTACCAGTGAAGATACCATGCAGCATAATAGCAGGCAAAGTACTCTTCCTTTAAGGAGTAAACTTTTAAACATGAGATTGAGATTTAGTTGATTAATATATTTGATTTAAGATTTTATTTCAGTGCTAAGTGCGGTGATAATAAGTGCCGTGGATAGTGGCATAGGAAAACTTTGACAAAGTTCCTTTTGAGAAAGGGGTGAGATTCCCTTTATACATGAAGTGTTCAAAAAGAAAAAAATGTAAAAGTTTTATCATATAGCGAAACTATCCTGCTTAAAATTTTTATTCCTGTTTGTATATTAATGGTGTACCACGTTTGGCGCACCAAGTTTTTTTTTCTGAAAATCTTGCGCTTTTCCTCATACGGAAAAGTTTATATTGGTAATGCATCTAATATAAATAGAGTGTATAGGTTACACAAGCCAATATTATAGAATTATGAATTATTTATTTTTTAATAAGTTTCTCGCAATAATTTATAAATTTTAAAAACTATTTTAAATACATGTTAACAATAACGACTCTTTTATAAAAAATTAGCAATGTAAAAAAGTTGTTATAAAGCGTTTTTAATTATAAAACATGCTGTTTTTGTTTAATAGTGGGTGTAATTTCCATTTTCGGACATTTTTTTTGTGAAACGTCCACTAATATCACCGGCATTTCGCGCGCTCAAATTACCATTATATTATATTTATATAAATAACCTGTTAACTCCCGGGGCTGCGTTAGGCAGGTGCAGCCAGGCAATTTAATGGTGATACTAAGTAGCTTGCTTTAAATGTTTTATAAAAAAAATGTGCCTTAGAATTAACCTAAGGCACATTAGCTTATCATTTGTATAAGTGTAATTTAACAATTACAGCATTTGTTTACTTTTGCCACTTCACTTTTGCGCTATGCGTATCAGCTGAATTTGTGCCAATCCGGATGATGAATTCTCCCGGTTCCCAATCGTATTTCAACTGGCTGTTGTAAAACTTAAGCTGCTCTGGCGTGATGGTAAAACTCACCTCCTTAGCCTCCCCTGCCTGCAGATTAACCTTGTTAAAGCCCTTTAACTCTTTAACCGAACGTGATATGCTGGCAACCGGGTCGCTGATGTAAAGTTGTACAACTTCTTCGCCTGCGTAAGCACCTTTGTTGGTTACCGTTACCGTTGCTGTTAAAGTTTCGGCCCCTTTTAAATTTGTTTTACTCAATTTTACATCACTGTATCCAAAGCTGGTGTAACTTAAGCCATAACCGAACGGAAACAACGGATCGTTAGAAATATCAAGGTAGTTAGATTTGAATTTGGTTGGCCCATCGGTATAAGGGCGGCCCGTATTTTTGTGATTATAATATATAGGTATCTGCCCAACCGTACGCGGGAAAGTGGTAGTAAGCTTACCAGCCGGGTTGTAGTTACCAAACAACACCTCGGCAATGGCGTTGCCAGCTTCGGTACCCGGTGCCCATACATCTAATATAGCAGCGGCGTTCTCATTTTCCCAGGTTAAGGTAAGCGGGCGGCCGTTAAAAACTACAATTACCATAGGCTTGCCCAGTTTGGCGAGTGCTTTCAGCATATTTTTCTGGCTCTCGGGCACGTCGATGTCCGACCGGCTTGATGATTCGCCGCTCATGCTCTGACTCTCGCCTACTACGGCAACAACAATATCTGCCTTTTTTGCCGCTTTAACAGCTTCCTCTATCATATCACCGGGCGGGCGGCTATCCAGGCTAACCATGCCCGGGCCAAAGTTGAGGCGTTTCATAAATTCGGCATCATCGGTAATATTCGCGCCTTTGGCGTAAACCAGTTTTACGTTATCGCCAACCACGTGTTTTATACCTTCTAATACGCTTACCGATTTTTCCCATTCGCCAGCAATAACCCAGGTACCCAGCATATCGCGTTTATTATCAGCCAGCGGGCCAACAACTGCTATCGTTCCGCCCGATTTTTTTAGCGGCAGTATCTGGTTAGCATTCTTCAGCAATACAAAAGAGTGCTCGGCTGCTAAACGTGCCACTTTGCGGTTCTCCTCGGTAAAAACATCTTTCTTTTCGTTCTCGGCGTTTAACGATTTGTACGGATTATCAAACAAACCCAGTTTATATTTTGCTTCCAGCACACGACGGCAGGCAAGGTCTATCTCGGCCTGTGTTACTTTGCCCTGCTGTAACGATTTTTTCAGTGTATTTAAAAAGCCTTCGGCTACCATATCCATATCCAAACCGGCTTTCAACGCCAGGGCCGATACCTGCGGCAGATCTCCCAACCCGTGGTTGCTCATCTCACTCAGCGAGGTATAATCGCTCACCACAAAACCTTTAAAGCCCCATTGCTTGCGCAGCAGATCGGTTAGCAACCACTTATTACCTGTAGATGGGATACCATCCACCGTATTAAACGAACTCATGATACTACCCGCACCGGCATCAACCGCAGCCTTGTATGGCGGCAGGTAATCCTGGTACATTTGCAGGCGGCTCATATCCACGGTATTGTACTCGCGGCCGGCTTCGGCACCGCCGTAGAGTGCAAAGTGTTTTACGCAGGCCATTACCGCGTCGGCATTTTTAAGGCTTGTGCCCTGGTAGCCTTTTACCATAGCGCCGGCAATTTTGCCGCCCAGCCATGGGTCTTCGCCGCTGCCTTCAGAGATGCGGCCCCAGCGCGCATCGCGCGCGATATCTACCATTGGCGAAAACACCCAGTTAAGGCCTTCCGCTGTTGCCTCTTTGGCAGCAACATGTGCCGATCTCTGGATAATATCCAGATCCCAGGTTGCAGACATGCCCAATGGTATCGGGAAAATGGTGCGATGCCCGTGTATCACGTCCAACCCAAATATTAAAGGTATATGCAGGCGGCTGTTCTTTACAGCCAGGTCCTGCGCTTTGCGTACATTCTCTACACCATATAAACCAAATATCCCCCCTATTTGCCCTTTGGCTATACCATTATCTACACCGTTATTGGTAACCGAGCCGGTAATGGCCATACCACTGGTAACCAGGTTAAGCTGACCTATCTTTTCGTCAACGGTCATTTTTTTCATCAGCCCGCTTACAAAAGCATTCATTTTGGCATCGGGTTGGGTTTGCGCCACGGCGTTGCCCAACGGCAATACCAACATTGCGGCGGCAGCTATTTTAAAGAGAGGTTTGTTTGAGAAAAAGCTTTTCATTTTGAATAAACTGGATTATATGTTTACTTCAACACCAATAAACAGGGTTAATTTTCCCATTATTAAAGTTTGTTAAACTTATTGGTTATAATTGGTTGTTAAAAAAATGTAAACACTGGGTGTAATTGGTACACAATTGTAGATATTAAATTTAAACATTCAAAGTATTTTCGTATAATAGTATAAATGCTGACTAAAGAAGAACTGGAAGAATATTCTGCCGAAGCTATCGAAATCTACCTCGACCACATTTCTATAGATTGTGTGGTATTTGGTTTTCATGAAGGACAAATGAAGGTACTAATGCTGAAGAGCAAAAACGAGGACGGTTGGCAACTGCCGGGTGGCTTTGTGCAAAAAAGGGAGCCCATTGATGTGGCGGCCAACCGCATACTGGCAACCCGTACCGGTATCGACGAAGTATTTCTACAGCAGTTCCACGTATTTGGTGCCCCCGACCGCAACCGCCAGCATAACGAGATGTACGCCGATATGGTAGCCAAAGAGAAAAATTTCTTCGCGCACCGCTTTATATCTATCGGTTACTATGCCCTGGTAGATTTTTTTGATGCCATCCCCACGCCGGATGAATTCAGCGAGATCTGCACTTGGCGCGACCTGAACGACCTGCCCCCTTTTCTGCTCGATCATGAACTGATATTTACTACCGCGCTGGATACCCTTCGCCTCCAATTAAGTTACCAGCCTATCGGCTATAACCTGATGCCGAAGGAGTTTACCATGCCCGAACTGCAAAAGCTTTACGAAACCATCCTTGGTAAAAAGCTGGACAGGCGCAACTTTCAGCGCCGGATGCTGGGCTTTGGCATATTAAATAAACTGCCACAAACCCGCAAAGGCGGCGCGCACAAGGCCCCTTATCTATACTCCTTCGACCTGGAGAATTACCAGGCGGCTTTAAAAGAAGGGTTAAAGAGCGGCTGGTAGTGTGGTGAGTGGTGAAAAAACAAATTCAATTCTCATTGTTTTAAAATCTGCAAAACCCGATTAGGGAACTATTATGGCAATCCCTGCGGACCGGGCTTTGCAGGGCTACGCTGCGCTTCGGCCACGCTTGCCGTTGCGCACAGTCCAGCCGCGCCGTGGCTAAACACTTCCAATCCCAATTGCAGAAAAATTGAGACAGCAGTTTCTATTGCCCACATACACTTCAGACTTCTCGTGCTGGCAACTTTTTATTATCTTAACCCCATCTACGCTTATTGCTATGAAATACAGACCCTATATTATAGACACCATGCTCGTTATATTAGGTATCCTATCCGCCGGGATGGGGCTTAAAGGCTTTTTGTTGCCCAGCCATTTTATTGATGGCGGCGTAACCGGTATCTCCATTTTATTGGCAGATGTTACACACCTGCCCCTATCCATATTAATATTTGTAATTAACCTGCCTTTCTTGTTTTTAGGGTACCGTAAACTGGGCCTTGGTTTTGCAACGCGCAGCGCGCTTGCCATTGGCGGCCTGGCCCTGGTGCTGGCATTTGTAAAATTCCCCGATGTTACGCCCGATAAATTGCTGACGGCCGTTTTCGGAGGTGTGTTCATTGGTGCGGGTATAGGCTTGGCCATCCGTGGCGGGGCGGTGTTGGATGGCACCGAGATAGCGGCCGTGCTGGTAAGCAAACGAACCCAAATAGTGCGCGTAAGTGACGTAATATTAACCCTTAACGTATTTATTTTTATAGCAGCGATTTTTGTTTTGGGTGTTGAACAAGGTCTGTATTCCATCCTTACCTACCTCTCCGCATCTAAAATGATAGACCTGATACTAAACGGCTTGGAACAATACACCGGCATGACTGTAGTATCCGCCAAGGGCGAAGAGATCCGGATGGCTATTACCCAAAACCTGGGCCGCGGCGTTACCGTTTACCAGGGCAAAAGCGGCTACGGTAAAGATGGCCACATCAATTCGCCCCGCGAAATTATCTTCACCGTTGCCACCCGTTTGGAAGTACCGTTAATAAAGCGCGAAATATTAAAGATAGATCCGGCTGCCTTTATTGTACAGCAAAGCGTAGACGATACAACGGGGGGATTGCTGAAGAAGAAAAAGCATTAGGGAGAGACACAGAAGATAAGAATTAACGATCAAGACATAAAGCTTAATGTAGAAATCCCTCGTTGTTGGCGCGGCTGTCACCCTGAGCTTGTCGAAGGGCGCGCAAACGCAGGGAGGGGTTTCGCCATGTAGTGACAACAATTATTCAAAATTTGCTCCCCTGCCCCCTATATTTGCTTAACCATTATCCTTCCCGATGAAACGCTTGATACCTTTAATAATAGTACTGTTTTCAACAGCATGCCTCGCGCAGCAAAAAACTACGGTAGAGCTCGTAAATCCGGCAACGGTAGTTACGCCAAAAGGCTATTCGCAGCTTGCGGTGCTTGATTTGGGCGCCAGCAAAATGCTTATTCTATCCGGCCAGGTAGCGCTGGATAAAGATGGCAACCTCAACGGCAAAGGCGACATAGCCAAACAGATAGAACAAACCTTCGCCAATATAAAAGCCATTATAGAAAGCCAGGGCGGCGCTATGGCCAACGTTGTGAAACTGAACTATTACTTACTGGATGTTGCCAACATCCAAACCCTGCGGGCCATCCGCGATAAATTCATAGATGTGAACCACCCACCTGCCAGCACCCTGGTGCAGGTAAGCAAATTGTTCCGTGAGGATATTTTGGTGGAGATAGAGGCGACGGCAGTTATACCGAACAAACCGTAAATTTTTTCACGCAGTAAAGACACACTCCGTTAGTATCATCCTGTTTATAGCAACAAACACATTCATTTCAGGTTCCGTGGGTGCCCCTTATCGCAAGGAAACTGCTTAAATAAAGAAGCGCCTACGGCACTTTTTTTCTTTCAAATTTTTCTATAAGCAAGGTGCTCCTACCGGAGCGCAGAAACTTGTATTTCGGCTTGATGTTTGCATTATTAACGCAAACTTACATCATGCCCGAAGGACCAAGCATCCTTATTTTAAAAGAAGCAGCAATGCAGTTTAAAGGCCAAAAGGTAGTTGCCGCCAGCTGCAATAATGGCGCTATTGATGCCGCTTTGCTGATACACCAAACCATTACCGATATTAAAAGCTGGGGCAAGCACTTTTTAATATGCTTCCCGAGTTTAACGGTGAGGGTACACATGATGATGTTTGGCTCCTACCGTATCAACTCACATACCGAAAAGCCCGCCCGTTTGCACCTACTATTTGAGAACGGCGACGAACTGAACTTTTACGCCAGCCAGTTAAAACTAATTGATGAGCCATTGGACGAGATCTACGATTGGAGCGCCGATGTAATGAGCCCCACCTGGGACGGCAAAAAGGCAATTAAAAAGATGAAGGACATACCCGGTTTGCTCGCTTGCGATGCTTTGATGAACCAAAACCTTTTCGCGGGGGTGGGCAACATCATTAAAAACGAAGTACTGTTCCGCACGCAGATACATCCCGAAAGCCTGATGAGCGCCCTTCCGCCTAAAAAATTGAAAGAGTTTATAGCAGAAACAATTAGCTACAGCTTCGAGTTTCTGGAACAAAAGAAAGCCGGAAAGCTGAAAAAGAATTGGAAAGCCTACAATAAAAAGATATGTCCGCGGGATGAAACGCCTTTTATCAAACGCGATACCGGCAAATCGCATCGCACAAGTTTTTATTGCGAGCTGTGTATGAAGAAGTACAGCTAAGTTGTGAGTAATGAGGGGTGAATAGAGATTGGTTAATATTTAATGGGAATGATGTACGGAAACTTATTTGCCGGCCCCTTGTTATCCTAAATAATTAAAAGCCCCAGCACTATGAGAACAATAACAGTACAAGGCAGCCCCGAAGGAATGACCGCCATTATGGTATCCAAATCCGAAGAGTATCACGACCACGATATTGTTACCCTGCAATCGGCAGATGGTAACCAATCAGTAGAAAAAACCATTTTCAGGGTGGTGGATGCCGGCGAAGATAAATGGGAACTGCAGTTCGAGTAAAGTGCAGCGCACATTGCGGCAATTGTACGTACTTGCCGCAATATACCACTCACTACTCTATTTCTCTTTAGTAAATACAAATTCGCCACCACCCTGCTTCAGGGTGAACTGGCCATCGGCTGGCTTAAACTCCATTACCACGCCTGCCGGTTCAAAAATAAACTTGTCGGGTGTGCTTGTGGCATCAAGCGTAAATGCCCTCTGCCCTGTCACCTGGGCTATAAGCGTGTTACCATCTTTAGTTACCGTAATTTTAATGGGCAACGTAGGGCTGGCATATACACCGGTATATTTTTCCAGCCCTTCAGCCTTTAAGGTAACAAAGGTTGGGATGGTATAGGGCTTATTAAAATAGATGGAAAGCGCGCCTGCAACCACCTCTTCCGGGGAGTAATTGCCACCATTTTTGGTGTACGAAATGGCGAGCTTGTCTTCAGGAAAATACTCCAGCGACGACAGGAAGCCATCTATAGCACCACCATGTCCATAGCCCGTTTTATCTTTAAAAGGCGTTTTATGCATGGCCATGCCATAATTTTCGGTAGTCGGTTTCATTTGCTCTAAGCTTGCCTTGCTAATGAGTTTGCCTGCAAAAAGCGCCTCTATAAATTCATCAAGATCGGCCGGGGTAGATACCATGGCGCCCGAACCCGATGGAACCGTCATATCTGTTTCGGGCAGCAACTTCCAGCTGCCGGCAAAATTGTAGGATTGCGCCTCGTTATCAGCCGCGGTTATCTTTCCGCCATAGTGTGTATCCTTTAAACCCACTTTGGCAATTATGCGTTGCTTTATTACTTCGGGGTAAGGTTTGCCTGTAATTTTTTCGATGATGTAGCTGAGCATTACAAAATTGGTATTACTGTATTGGTATTTGGCACCAGGCTCAAAAGCTGGTTTTTGCGCAATCATACGGGCCAGCATTTGCTCATGTGTTTGCGGGCTTGTCATGTAAGCCACCACACCCGGGTCATTGGTAAAATTGAAAAGGCCGCTGTGATGGCTCAGCATTTGCGCAACGGTAATTTTCGCGGCGTTGGGCATCTGCGGGTAAAACTTATCCAGCGTTGCATCAAGCGATAGCTTACCCTCCTCAATCAACTGAAACACAATTACCCCGGTAAACATTTTGCTGATGGAACCGACACGGTATTTGGTGTGCGCATCGGCCGGCGTTTTTGCCTCAACCGAGCTATAACCAATCGACTTTTGGTAAATCAGCTTACCATCTTTTGATATAGCAAGGCTGCCCATGGTTTTATTGTTGGCTGCAAGTACACCCAGCAGGCTATCCAGTTTGGGTTTGTTAAGCGTTTGCGCGTTAACGGCACTACTTAGCGTCAGGGCCAGCAATAAAAAGGCAGGTATTTTTTTAATCATTTTGGCAAATATTGGAGATTGTACTGGTTGGATTGGGCATTCTCTATTATGTTACTAAAATTAAGAAATATCCCTTTAACGCAGAGCGGCGGCTGGCAAGGTAGTCCTATTAACCCGAACGCAATAATATTTTAACCTAAAGCAAATGAAGCAGATAACAGATAACACTTACAATTCACCCCCGGCATTGTACAGGAATGGCTGTTTTTACCGTTAATGCGATATTTACACGCTAAATCTTTTCATGAAAACAGTAACAAAACTATTATCGGCAACCTTCATAGCGGTAGCATTATTTATCGGCACAAGTGCCAGCGCCCAGTCTATCACAAAAAGTAAATTACGCTTCGGCATTGGTGTGGATGGGCTGCTACCCGTTGGCAGTTTCACTGATGCTGCAAACTTTGGCATAGGCCTTACGCCACGTTTACAATATGGCATTGCTGATAATGTGGCGCTGACCTTTACTTCCGGATTTTACCATTTTTTCACCAAGCCTATTTACCTGCCACAGGGCGTTTTGGGTGCAGGTGAAAGAATGCAAAACGACCTTGATATCATCCCGGTTAAAGCCGGCCTTAAGGCGTTTGTATCATCAAACCTATATGTGGGTGCAGAAGTTGGCGTAGGCTTTGAAGTTGATAACGGCGGCGGAAACTCCAAGCTGATCGTATCGCCTGCTATCGGTTACGCGTCCAAAAAATGGGATATTGGCCTGCGCTACGAAAGCTTTTCGGGCCAGGGCCAAAATTATGGCCTACTCGGCTTGCGTATAGCCTATGGGTTTGGGTTGTAACGCCTAAAATACAATTAATTTATTGACGAGCCTTCGCTTTACAGCGAGGGGCTTTTTTTATGCAATTCTGGCCAATGCACCCGCGTGCGCCAGCGATTGTATGCCATTCACCCTAGAACACAATATTTTGCATCTATTACAAAAAAACACCCGCCGTGGCAAGTGCCCGCACCTGCCTGGATTAGAGGAGGCATGTACCACGGGTGTAATGGGGACGTACCACGCTGTCCCTCTCCGTACCATATTTAAAATCGCACACCCTGTTTAGCGCAGCGATGAACTTGGCTGCTCGCATGCCATCTCACTACTCATCACTTATCATTCACTACTCACTACTCACCATCTAAATCTCCTCAATCAAAAAAATCTCCCCGACCCCTTTAATCCGAATTAATTCTAATAACTTTATCTTTGCAATTAAACGTGCGGAGAAAGCAGGATGCCAGTAAAAGGAAACCAGTTCAGGACTAATAGTTTTAAGGATGAAGAAGCGCCGCGCAAGCCGGGTGCTAAAGCCGAAAGGCCAAAAACAATAAAACAGCAGGTAGAGCGCCTGCCCATTTTTGATCTGCAGGATGGCCGTATCTTAAAAATAGCGGGGCTTTTCTTTTTAGTGCTCGCGGTATTTTTCCTCATCGCGTTCACCTCCTACCTCTTCACTTGGGAGCAGGACCAAAGTTATGTATCGGCAGCAAATGGCGGCTGGCATAACATGTTCAAATCATCAAAAGAACTCATAGAAAGTGGCATTACCAACCCGGTTGATAACTGGCTGGGCATATTTGGCGCACTGCTGGCCAACCAGTTCATTTACCAATGGTTTGGCGTGGCATCCTTTATTTTTGTATTTATTTTCTTTGTTATCGGCTTTAGGCTGGTATTTAAGGTGAAGCTGTTTTCGGTTGCCAAAATGCTGGCGTACAGCATTTTTACCATGATATTCCTGTCGGTTACCATTGGTTTTATCCATGCCATGATCATAGATTACCCCCACTTTTTGGAGGGTGAGTTTGGCTATTGGAGCAACCGACTGCTAAGTGTGCAGGTTGGCCATGCCGGTACCGGTGGCATACTGGCATTTGCCGGGTTAACGGTACTGGTGATCGCCTATAATATCGACTTTAAACTACCTGCCCGTAAAGACCGGGGCCTTAACCCGGTTGAAGTTGACGAAGTTTCGCCCGAGCCGGTGGACCTGGTGGACGAGGATATTTCCCTGCCGGTGGAGTGGCCTAAAGGCAACCGACCGCGGCAAACCGTGCAGGAAAACCTGGTGGCCAGCGAGCCATTAAAACAGCAGCCAATGGTACAGCATGTTAAAGCGCATGAGCCATTGGTTTTAACCCCGCAGCCTTACATAGAGGACGAGCAGCGGGAGAACGATATTCCGCTTACTATTGACGTAGTGCGCCCTACCCCTATTTTAAACATTGAGAAAAGCGACGACGATGCCAAGGCGCAATCGCTGGTAGATCAGTTTGGCACTTATGACCATAAGTTGGAGCTTGCATCCTACAAATACCCAACGCTGGATCTGCTGGAGAACTACGGCTCAAATAAGATCCCTGTAAACAGCGACGAACTGGAGGCCAACAAAAACAAAATTGTTGAAACGCTGAACCATTATAATATTGAGATAGATAAGATAAAGGCCACCATTGGGCCAACGGTTACCCTGTACGAAATTATCCCTGCGCCTGGTGTGCGGATCTCTAAAATTAAGAACCTGGAGGATGATATCGCCTTGAGCCTCGCGGCCTTGGGTATCCGTATCATCGCGCCGATGCCGGGTAAGGGTACCATTGGTATAGAGGTGCCCAACCAGCACCCGGAGATGGTGTCGATGCGGTCGGTTCTGGCTACAGAAAAATGGCAGAGCAACACCATGGATCTGCCTATCGCCCTCGGTAAAACCATCAGTAACGAAGTGTTCATTGCCGATTTGGCCAAGATGCCCCACTTACTGGTTGCCGGTGCTACAGGCCAGGGTAAATCGGTAGGTATCAACGCCATCCTGGTATCACTGCTCTATAAAAAGCACCCGTCCGAACTGAAATTTGTACTGGTAGATCCCAAGAAGGTGGAGCTTACCCTGTTCCGTAAAATAGAAAGGCACTTTTTGGCTAAACTGCCGGATGAGGCAGATGCTATTATTACCGATACCAAAAAGGTGGTGAATACGCTCAATTCGCTTTGTATTGAGATGGATCAGCGGTACGATCTGCTGAAAGACGCGCAGGTACGTAACTTAAAAGAATACAACGCAAAATACGTAAACCGCAAAATAAGCGACCCGGAGAAACATCGTTACCTGCCCTTCATCGTGCTCATTATTGATGAGTTTGCCGATCTGATGATGACCGCTGGTAAAGAAGTGGAGCAACCGATAGCGCGTATTGCCCAACTGGCCCGTGCTGTGGGGATCCACCTGGTTATTGCCACGCAGCGCCCATCTGTAAACGTAATTACGGGTACTATTAAGGCCAACTTTCCGGCCCGTTTGGCTTTCAGAGTGCTTTCCAAGATAGATTCGCGCACCATATTGGATGCAGGTGGCGCCGATCAGCTGATCGGCCGCGGGGATATGCTCCTCAGCACCGGCAGCGACCTGATACGCCTGCAGTGCGCCTTTGTAGATACACCCGAAGTAGAAAGGATCTCTGATTTTATTGGCAACCAGCGCGGTTATGCCACCGCTATGATGCTACCCGAATATGTTGGCGAGGGCGAAGCAAGCAGCAGTTCTAAGGAATATAACCCTGATGACCGCGACCCGATGTTTGAGGAAGCAGCCCGCCTGATCGTATTGCACCAGCAGGGTTCCACCTCGCTTATTCAGCGCAAAATGAAACTGGGCTACAACCGCGCCGGCCGCATCATCGATCAGTTGGAGGCCGCCGGTATTGTTGGTCCGTTTGAAGGCAGCAAGGCCCGCGACGTACTTTACCCCGACGAGTACAGCCTGGAACGCCACCTGGAAAGCCTGCAAAAACCACGCGATTAAACCAACGTTCGCAGATGCACTCTAAATTGATAAAAACGACCCTTTTTTAGCTCATAATGCGAAATAAACAGAAGTTTACGCAAGTAAATTGGTGTATTTTGAGAAACAATTGGCAAAATGGGCATTATTTAGTATATCCAAAGATGAAAAAATTGACACTACTAATACTGGCATCGGCATTTACTTTTACCGCTGCCTTCGCCCAAAAAGATACCGATGCCAAGCTGATTCTGAACAAGCTCAGCAAGCAATATCGCAGCTACGACGCTGTAAAAACCGACTTCACCCTGCTGATAGATAATGCCCAGGCAAACATCAAACAAACGCAATCCGGTACGCTTATCGCCCGGTCGAAAACCAATAAATACAAGGTAACTATCTATGAAACAGGAAAACATGTTTCGCAGGAGATCATCAGCGATGGCAAAAGCCAGTGGACCTACCTTAAAGATGCCAACGAAGTACAGTTAGCCGATGCCGACAACAGCGAGGAAGGCTTTAACCCGGCCAAGATCTTCACCATGTACGAGAAAGGGTATAAATACATTTACACCGGCCTCCAAAAAGCCGGCGGCAAAACCTACCAGGCGATAGACCTCACCCCCGAAGACAGCAAAGCCACCTTTTTTAAAGTGAGACTGATGGTAGATAAGCTTAAAAATCAACTATATAGCGCCATGATATTTGATAAAAACGGTAGTCGTTATACCTACACCCTAAAAACATTCGCCCCGGTTACCAGACTAACCGATTCTACCTTCAGCTACGATAAAAAAGCGCATCCAGGCGCGGAGCTGGTGGATTTGAGGTAGTTAGGCACAAGTTCAAAGAATTTACTAATAGCGATGGAAATGAACCTATCGCTATTTTTTTATCTTTATCTTCGTTATATGCGGGCAGAGGAAATAGAAAGGCTGGTAAAAATAAGTAAAGAGCATCCCCTGATGCCCGAAACCTATGTACCCTGGGCAGAACAACCGCTACCAACCGATCTCTATCTCCCCGAAGTATTAACATCCTTAGAAGGCCTTCCCGTTTACAACATTCTAACCGCGCAACAAAAAACCGACCTGGGGCGTCACGAAGCCGTACAGGTTTTATACTCCTATTGCTGGGGCGAAGCGCTGTTTTGTGTATTTATGACGCGCCATCTGCTTACCCTGCCGCCCGACGGGCCGGAGCATCGCTTCCTCATACGCGAGATCATAGAAGAATACCGCCACCAGGAAATGTTCGCGCAAACCATTACACAGCTGAGGGGGCAGGCGCTTCCTCCTACCCGGATCCACGCCTTTATAGGTAAGTTCAGCACCAACTACCTGCCTGCCGATTTCCTGTTCATGGGCAGCCTGGCTGTGGAGCTCATTACCGATATGTACGGCAACCACACCCGCCGCGCGCCCGAAATTTACATAGTATTACGCAAAGTATTCGAGCTGCATAACATTGAGGAAGGCCGACACATCCATTTCACAAAAGGGTTATTGCAGAACTACACCGCCAGAGCAGGCTACATTAAGCGCACGCTGTATAGCTTTGTGATATTGATGAACATCTACTTTGTGCGCACCATGTATGTGCGCAAGGTGATCTATGAGCGCATTGGTATCCCTAACGCGGATGCAGTTTTCAAAGAGGCTACCAAAAACTACCGTAGCAAATTCACTCAAAACTGCCTCGGGCATATCATCGAATTTGTGGATAGCTGGGGCGGCTTTAATACCGCTACCCGCTGGGCATGGCGCTGGCTGTTAAAGGCCAAGGTATAGCAAGGTTTCTTACTGTTCTCTATGACATCGAAATAAACTACTTTATGATTAGCTTTGATAAAGTATACCGCAAACCATCAACTGAAAATTGCAAAGATGCCGCTTTTTATCCCTAAAAAAATATTAGCCCGCGGGGACGAGATCACTGCCGATTTCCTGAAGGAAATAGACAAACATCTCGACGATATTGTACAGGAAAAAACCGTGGATATGTTCGAAATCCGCGATTTTGCGGAGATACTGCACATACACCCCACGCATTTAACCAATACCGTTAAACTCACCACAGGCAAACCGCCCTGCTTTTTTTTCGAAAAAAGGATAATGGACATTGCCAAAGGCATGTTGGAGGAGAACACCCCCATTAAGCAGATCGCTTATAAACTCACCTTCGATCCCTCCAATTTTACCAAGTTTTTTAAGCGCTTTGAAGGCGTAACACCCAAGGAGTACAAAAAACAGGTATTTGCAGAAGTGTAACCGTAAGTACCTTTTATTTCCCCGGCTTTAGCCGATGGATAAGTGTAAATATTCTATCCTGTTAATCCTGAAATCCCTCAATCGTGTCCCTATCCTGGTAATCTTGGAATCACGAAATCGTGTCGAAACCCCTCAATCTTGTTAAAATACTGTAACTGTCACCATTTTATCTGAAGCTGTCACCATTTTTCGCCACGGTTTTTGCTGCACCTTTGTACCATCATCTAAAACAAAAAAAGAAATGGAACACACAAACAAAATAGCATTGATAACAGGCGGAAGCAGGGGCCTTGGTAAAAACACTGCGTTGAAACTGGCATCGAAAGGCAACGATGTGATAGTAACCTACCGCAGCAAAAAAGAGGAAGCCGATGAAGTGGTAGCAGAAATTGAATCGCTTGGTCTGAGAGCCGCGGCCTTACAATTGGATACCGGAATCGTATCGTCCTTTGAAGGGTTTAAAACAGCGCTAACCATCATTTTAAAAGAAAAGTGGAATCGCGACACTTTCGATTTCCTGATCAACAATGCCGGTATCGATGCTGCTGCACCCTTCGCCAAAACCACGGAAGAAGATTTTGACAACCTGTTTAATGTGCATTTTAAAGGAGTGTACTTTTTAACCCAAACCCTGCTCAACACCATAGCCGATGGCGGGCGCATCATCAACCTTTCTACCGGGCTTACCCGTTTTGCTACGCCGGGTTACGCGGCCTATGCATCTATGAAAGGCGCCATAGAGGTATTTACCAAATATTTGGCAAAAGAACTGGGCAGCCGCGGCATTGCCGCCAATTTGGTAGCCCCCGGCATTATCGAAACTGATTTTACCAAACGTGCTTTTGAAAGCCACCCGGGTATGCATGATTTTATATCCTCTATCACCGCATTGGGTCGCCCCGGTCAGCCAGACGATATTGGCGGCGTGATCGCTTTCCTATGCTCGGAAGATGCCCGTTGGATAAACGCGCAAAGGATAGAAGCTTCGGGCGGCATGTTCTTGTAAGCGAGGTTAACACACGACGCAAGTTGACTCAACCCCTGCCCCCTCTCTCCTGCGGAAAGAGGGTGTTCTTTTTTTTCCTATCTCTTCACCCTCTTTGTGAAGCAGAGAGGGGCGACGCACGGAGTGCCGTCGGGGTGAGTCAAATATGCAAGCGATAAGGAATCAATTTCCGGGTTGCGCACCATATATGCAAAAAGCATAGCGATACGCAACCCTTTGTTCGTTTTTACAGTAAGGCTTATAAACAGCCCCCCTCTTTATCAGCAATGCTTGCCAGCATCATTCAAACCGAAGCGCAATTGCACAACTTACTGCCACAGCAGCGGTTGGAAGGCAGCGTGCCCACGGATTTGCTGGATGCCGCAAGAGAATGGTCGCAATTAGTTTGGGATATGGCCGAACGGCTTGGCCCTATGCCTTTATCAAAAAAACAGGTGGAAGACGGCCTGAACCTCGCCGCACGCCCGGTGTTTATTTGTGGCGTACATCGCGGTGGCACCACGCTTGTACGCAACCTGCTTGATGGCCATCCCCAGCTTTGCGTTCTACCATCCGAAGGTACATTTTACACCAACCTCGAAGCTAAACTTAAACAATTACCCGCCGATAACTGATCCGCCTACATAGGAACGGAATGGCTGTGCAGGTTGGCCAATCCTATAAATCAGCCGCCTTATTGGCTGATTGGCCGCAGTAAACCAACTGTATCACCATATATTGATTTCGCGCGTTACCTGCTCTCCTGGTGGCAGGTGATTACGCATGAGCCAGGCACGCCATGGCCGCATGTGGCCGTAGTTTTGGCTTACGCCAGCGCCACCAACGAACGCTTTCTCAGCCGCATCAGGCAGGAAGCGCCAAACTCACGCATCATCCATGTTATCCGCGAGCCCATGGCAACTATCGCTTCACGAAAGGTAACGGAACCGGGTGCAGGGATCCGCGGAGCTTTACATGCGCTAAAGGAATGCTATACAATCGCTCTGCGTGAAAATGCTTTAAAGGAAACCGCGTATATGCTGCTACGCTACGAGGAACTATGCGACAAGCCGGAAGCTATTACCTGTCAAATGGCATCCTTCCTCAGAATTAAGCATTTGCCGGGGCTGGGCCAGGCTACGGTAGCAGGTGTATCGGCAAAAGCCAACAGTTCGTTTCATAAAAATTCACCATCGGGCG
Source organism: Mucilaginibacter gilvus (assembly GCF_004054195.1). Taxonomy (GTDB): domain Bacteria; phylum Bacteroidota; class Bacteroidia; order Sphingobacteriales; family Sphingobacteriaceae; genus Mucilaginibacter; species Mucilaginibacter gilvus. The sequence continues at coordinate 251,181 of NZ_SBIW01000006.1, forward strand.
AAATATTAAAAGTTGAGCACCAGCAGCCATATACCCATTCTCGTGATACACAACGATACCGAGCCGGAGGAAGTATCCGCGCAAAAATTATTGGCCTTTATTCTTTCGATTAAATAACCTCTGAATTTTAAATCTGCTTATCTTGCCAAAAATTATAGCAATATGGAATTTGGCCGTGTAACCGATGAAGAACTTAATTTTGTAGATTTCACCCTCCCGCCCGATCCGAAGTTTACGGTGGAAACACTACAGGCGGCGGGTACCGCAGTGCCTTTGCAGGTACGCGCCGGCTGCGCCAAATGGGGGCGTAAGGAATGGGTGGGCAAAATTTATCCGGCAAAAACCAAGGATGCCAATTTTTTGGATGAATACGTAAAGCACTTCAATTGTATAGAGCTGAACGCAACCTTTTACCAAACCTACGGTCCGGCCACCATCAGTAAGTGGAAGGAAAAGGCTGATGCCAATCCCGATTTTAAGTTCTGCCCCAAATTTTCGCAGAGCATCAGCCACATCCGCCGGTTAAAAAATGCTGAAGATATCACCACCAGCTATTATGAGGGCGTTATGGCCTTTGGCGATAAGCTTGGCCCGCTATTTTTGCAGTTGAGCGATAATTACACACCCAAAAGCCTACCCGAGCTTACCGCATATTTGGAAAGCCTGCCTACCGATGTTCCTGTTTTTGTAGAGCTGAGACATAAGGAATGGTTCTCCGTACCAGCCAATAAGGAAGCCGTTTTTAACCTGTTTAAGCGCTTAAATATCGGCAGTATACTTACAGATGCCAGTGGCCGCCGCGATTGCCTGCACATGATGTTGCCCACGCCACACGCCTTTATCCGCTTTGTAGGCAACAGCCTGCACCCTACCGACTACAGCCGTTGCGATGATTGGGTTGACCGGATCATCCAATGGAAAGAACTTGGACTGCAGTCCGTTTGGTTTTTCATGCACCAGCACGATGAGCGTTACAGCCCCGAACTTTGCGATTACGTGATAAACAAGTTGAACCAGCGATTGGGCACCAGCCTGATGCGCCCGCAATTCATCACTAAGGATGAGGGCTTGTTTGGATAAATATTTTATTCCGCACCCGCTATTTTGCTATCTAACAGTTTAAATTTACCTTGGCTATATTATGCGCAAAACCTATTCCTTATTAGTATTGCTTTTTATTGTTCTGTTCGCAGTGCAGTCCTGTTCAAAGGGTGGCACTGTGACGCCGGTGACGCCGGTTACCCCAGTAACACCTGTTACGCCGGTAACTCCCGTTACCCCAGTAACACCCGAGGAAACTTTCGCCCCCGAGCGTTATTTTGTAAGCCGTATAACTACCAAAATGGCTTACAGCCGTACCAATGTTGAGGAGTTTGTATATGACGACAAAAAACGCTTAGCCGAGTATCGGTCCAGAGATTCGTTACAGAATTTTTACGAAAGTTACAGGTATACTTATGATGATCAAAACAGGGTAGTAAAATCAGCTTATTTTACAGTAAACGGAGCAGCCGGCGAAGTGAAATTATATTCCTACAATAACGATATAACAAAGCCGACAAAGGCTTACCCTACTACTACAGACGACGGAAAAGCCGCATTTATGTGGCCGGTATCGTTAACGGCAACCAATCAGATCATATTTTTGGGCGACCTGGGCATGTGTTCTTATAACGCGCTTGGGCAAACGGTGTATTTTGGTGCACCAACCCTCTTTGATGCGACTTACGCTTACCCTGTTTCTTACGATAATAAAAACAATCCGTTTAAGAATGTAACAGGCATAAATCCGCACTATACCTGCTTTATAAATAATTTCCCCACAAACACCATTAACAATAGGTTATCGCTAAAACTTAGCGGCGGTATTCAATTGAATTTAACTTATAACGGTGCAGATTTCCCTAAGAGCGCCTGGTATACCGACGACACCGGTTTTAAACACACCATTACCTACGAATACACTATAAAGTAAAATCACCCGAAAGAATCATCAGGCTATAACTGTAACATCACATATCCACAGCGCGTGTGCGGCTGCGTTTGATGTAGTTTCGGAAATCTAAAACGATGCCCGCGAAGAAGTAGAATACCAGCGGGAAACCTACCGCCAGGAACGACGAGTAAATGAAGAACAACCTTATTTTGGCGATGGAAACGTTGAAACGCTCGCCCAGGTAAGTACACACCCCGAAGGAGTAGCGCTCAAAAAAGGTGATGATCCGTTGTAGCATATCAGCCGGGTTTTAGTATTTTAATTCCAACGCCGCATTGCAGGCATTTCTTATAATCGCAGTAATTATTTTTTAACTCCAGCAATGCCTGCGATTCGAACGCTGTAAAAATATTTACCCCTAAGTTAGTAAAATCTGCCGTAACATGGTTATTTTCAGCAGGTATATTTTCTAAAAGTTTTAAAGCACGGCTGGTAAAATAGGTTGTTTGGATGTGCTTGCCATAACTAAACAGAAACAAAGCTACCGTATTCAGCAGTATGGTATCCACCGAAGCCTGCCCAAAATGCTTTGCCGATGGCGGCGATTTCTTATCAAAACGATAGTGATTTTCCCAGTAATCATTCACCTTAATATCAGCAAACAAAGCGCGCAACTCTTTTAGCTCTTTCAGCTCCAATATTTTGGAAAACAGGTGGCTGCTTTGTACGATCAATGCCGCAAACTGCGCCAGTCGTACCGTAGGGAAGTTTTGCGGCCTCATCCGCAGGAATTTCCAGAGGTGGTTCTCAACAGGTGTAAGGCTGAGCTTTTTTCGCAGATAATCGTATTCCTTTTTTAGGCTGCGCGGGTATTCGTCTTCGGGTTCGTTCTCCAAAAAGCCGGCCTGCCCAAATATCAGCGCCTCAATTTGCAGCGGGTTGTTTTTATGCTTCGCGAGGATATTTTGAGGGAGGGATTTTGCCAAAAGCTCGAATGGCAGCGCGTTGGTTTTAAAACCAAAATTGGCGGCGAGGTGCTGGTAAAACGTTTCCTCCCAGTCGCCACGGTTTATGGCAAGGGCGGCGTTCACGGCTTCGGCGCGTTTTTCCAATCGCTCTACCAACACGCGGGTAAGCCAATTTTGCATCGTCAACGGGTCTATCCTGCCAATACCGGCCTCGCAGGGGATAATGGTTTGGTTACCAAAAACAAGGTTATGATAGCGTTGATACAAATCGGAACTGATACGGTTCTTCAGCTCCAGCGTAGGCACTGCGCGGCCGCTGGGTAATGTTACCGGCGCATCATCGTTATACACCACATGCAGTATTACATTGTCGTAAGCGTTGTCATCAGTATGCCCGTGGCGCTGCCAGTCGCTCGAGCTTAAATGCAGTTCGGCGTTGCCTGCCCAGGTGGTATCGCCAATGCGGATGCGCGCGTTCTGAAAATCAGGACCCGCGTGAGTATTGTGCAGGCCCACCGAATAAATTTCAATCTCCTCTCCCTCTGTTGTGCACAGGTTAAGCCTGTCGAACAGGCGGAACTTCCATACGTAATGCAAAAAGTCTTCGGTGAAAAGCATGGTATCAGGTTGCAGGTTATTATTAAAGACGGTTCAATATACAGTTTTTGCTAAATTAATTGGTAATTAATTTAGCGTATATTGAATTTATAGCATACTCTTATGAATTTATTACAATATTGAGGTTATGCGCTGCATTTGACCTACATTGTTCTGATGATGAAGAAGTTTGTTTTATTACTACTCATAACCCTTGGATCTTTAACAGCAGCCATTGCGCAACCCGCCGGATCGCCTGTAGCCCTTAACGGTGCTTTAAGCGTTAAGGACGGTAAAATTGTAAACAAAAACGGCGTTCCTCCGCAATTAAGGGGCATTAGCCTTTCCTGGAGCTTGTGGGCGGGCAAAAAATATTATAACCCGGCTGTGGTGGATTGGCTGGCGAAGGATTTTAAGGTTTCCATTATCCGCTCTGCAATGGGTGTACAACCCGAGCATGGTTATCTGCAGGAACCCGCTCTGCAAAAGCAACTGATGATAAACGTGGTGAACCAGGCTATTAAAAATGGTATTTATGTGCTGATAGACTGGCACGATCATAATAGCCATTTGCACGCGCCAGAGGCAAAGGCATTCTTTGCAGAGATGGCCAAAAAATATAGCGGCGTTCCCAATGTTATTTATGAGATATGGAACGAACCGGAACGAATTGGTTGGGATACGGTGAAAAATTACGCCCTGCAGGTGATCCCCGAGATCCGTAAGTATGATGCCAAAAATTTGATCATTGTGGGCAGCCCCCATTGGGACCAGGACGTGGATATTGCCGCCGCCGACCCGGTAACCGGCTTTAGCAATATCGCCTATTCCTTCCATTTTTATGCTTCGGATAAAAACCACCAGTATAAACTGCGGGCAAGGGGTGATAAAGCCATTAAAATGGGCCTGCCGTTAATGATAACCGAATGGGGCGTTGGCGAAGCCAACGGTAATGGGCAGTTCAGTAAAACAAAAACAAAACTTTGGGTAAACTGGATGGCCGCAAACCAGCTGAGCTGGGCCAACTGGAATCTGACCGATAAAGATGAAACTACCGCTATATTAGAACCCGGCGCGCCTGCCAACGGCGGTTGGACAGAAGAGCAACTGACCAACGCCGGTTTTTACATCAGGAAGTTATTGAGAGAGCTGAATAAATAAGCATCACTAATTCATTACATTAAAAAAACCATTTATCATCGCTCGTTTAGCTAACTTGTAAACCAATGGTTTACAAGATGGCAAAAGCGAATAATTTATGGGTGCTACTTTCGGCTATCGGGCTGTGGTCTGCGTGTGCGCATAGCAATAAGCTTTACACCAGCAGTTGCAGCGATGGGATAGCCTTTAAAAAAGTAAGCTACGTCAACCTTGTTGACAGCATTAAGTATTACGATAAACAATACGTGGAGGTGTATGGCAAATACATCGAAGGTAAAAACCTGTCGGCGCTGGTAAACGACAGCCTGTTTGCCGACCACGGCAGCAACCGGGCCCTTTGGGTGAACTTTACGCAGGATTGCCCGCTTTATTTAACGGGAACGCAGCAAGGCTTTTTTGCATCAGAAGATGGCAGCTATGCCCACCTGAATAACCGCATGGTAACTCTCCGCGGGCAGGTAGAAGTGCTGCTGAAAGGGCACCAAAAAGCTTATAGCGGCACCATAAACCAGGTAAGCTATATCGAATTATATTAAGACCGGCCCCGGCTGGTGGCTGTACATCAATCCTTAAGAAGCGTTTTAACGGAGAGCTTAAATTTCCAGCTTCAAACCATCATAAGCCAGCTTAATGCCCGCCGGCAGTTCTTCTGCAATTTCTTCGTGCTTGCCCAGCCGATGGCTGATGTGGGTAAAATACGTAGTTTCGGCACCAATATCCTCCGCGAACGCCATGGCTTCATCCAGCGTAAAATGCGAAATGTGCATTTGCTTTTGCAGGGCGTTTATCACTAATATTTTGCTGCCGCGGATCTTTTGCTTTTCGGTTTCCGTCACCGTTTTGGCATCGGTGATATAGGTAAAATCATTTATCCGGAAACCCAGTACAGGCAGTTTGTAATGCATCACCTCAATGGGCGTAAAATGGATACTGCCGATATCAAAAGGGTTTAGATCGATACTATGCAGGTCTATCTGCGGGATACCGGGGTATCCTTTATCATCAAAAATATAGGGGAACTCACGGCGAAGGGCCAACTGTACCCGGGCATCGGCATAAATATCCACAGCGCCCTGCTGTTTGTAGTTAAACGCGCGGATATCATCCATCCCCGCCACATGATCTTTATGCTCGTGCGTAAAAACAATAGCATCCAGGTGTTTTACACCGGAACGCAGCATCTGGTATCTAAAATCGGGTCCCGAATCTATCACCACGGTTTTATCCGGGCTTTCAATTAAAATAGACGTGCGCAGACGCTTGTCGCGCGTATCTACAGAGGTGCATACTTCGCAATCGCAGGCAATTACAGGCACGCCCTGCGATGTTCCGGTTCCTAAAAATGTTATGGTCACAGCTGCAGTGTTGTTTGTTTTAGTTGATGCAAAAATGCAGCCTGTTTCTCATCGAGCAGGTGTTGGTCTATTTCGAGGGTACGAGCCAGTTCAGCAATGGCCGCTATCTTACTCTCCAGGTTGGCAAACTTGTTCACCATTACCATACGGCTGCTCAACAACAGGCAGGCACCGGTTTTAAAGTTTCCTTTTTCATACCGCACGCGGTAACCGGCTGTTTTTAAAAGCAGTTCCAGTTTCTCCAGCGTGTGGTTGGTCATCGTAAGCATGCATTCAAAAATAGAATAATTACCGGTTAGATGAATAATTACCGGCATGTTTTTACACTATTCTGCAAGATAAAAAACATCTTTTTAAAATATTTTAAAAACTTTTATATAGTTTTAGAAAGGAAATAAGGAGGACTATTTTAAGTATCGAATTATTTATATATTGTACCATTGTTTCCCCTGACAATTTTTAAACCTTTTATTTAATTATGACCCAAAAGCCCGACAGGTTTCTTTCGCTGGATGTATTTCGCGGAATGACCATTTGTTTTATGATCATTGTAAATACACCCGGAAGTGGCGCGGCGCCTTTTGCCCCGCTGGAGCATGCCAGCTGGTTCGGCTTTACCCCTACCGATTTGGTGTTCCCGTCGTTCCTGTTCGCGGTGGGCAACGCCATGAGCTTTACCTCAAGCAAATTCGCGCAAATGAGCACCGGCTCTGTTTTGGGTAAGATCTTTAAACGCGCATTTATCATCTTCCTGCTGGGCTACCTCATGTACTGGTTCCCGTTCTTCGACCGGATAGATGGCGTATGGACATTCAGGCCATTCAGTGGAACACGCGTTATGGGTGTGCTGCAACGCATCGCACTTTGTTATATGTTTGCGTCGCTTATCGTATACTTTGTTAAATCTAAACGTGCGGTTATCATCATCAGCATCTTGCTGCTGGTTGGCTACCAGGTTTTGCTGTTGCTGTTTGGCGACCCGGCTGCCCCCTACGGTATGCTAACCAATGCGGGCACCTACCTTGATAAATTTATTTTAGGCGACGGGCACCTCTACCACGGCGAACGTGTAGCCTTCGACCCGGAGGGGATATTGAGCACCCTGCCTGCTATTGTTAACGTAATATGCGGCTATTTTGTGGGTAAATTTATACAGGAGAAGGGCAAAAGTTACGAATCTATCGCCAAATTACTCCTGGTGGGCTGCCTATTCCTTTTCATCGCCCTTGCCTGGAACATGAACTTCCCGATAGGTAAAAAATTATGGACAAGCCCTTTCACGCTGCTTACCGTTGGGCTGGATATGGTGATCATCTCCTCGCTCATCTACGTTGTTGAAGTGCTTAAATGGAACGCCCTTAACTGGACCTCATTTTTTACCACCGTGGGTAAAAATCCGTTGGCGATATACATCCTATCGGAGATCCTCATCATCGCATTCTGGATGGTCCCCGTAGGAAAAGTAAGCTTTTTCGACTGGATAAACCACTCGGTTTACCAAACCATAGCGCCCGGTGCCATAGGTTCGCTGCTGTTTGCCATCAGCTATATGCTTATTTGCTGGATGGTTGGGAAGATACTGGATAACCGAAAGATCTATATTAGGGTTTAGGAGGATTTGTCGATTTAACTCACCCCGACGACGCTACGCTGGTCGACCCTCTCTGCCTGCGGTAAAGAGGGTGAAGAAAAAAGCGGTCGCGTTAGGGATTGCACAGGGCATTATGAGCGGAAAGCCCGGGCCAAAGGTGCCGCCTAATATGTGGATCGAATTTTCATTATCTCAATATATTCCCATGAAAAAACTAAGTATTCTCTCCATCGCGCTCGGCTTTGCGTTAACCGTAAATGCCCAGCAAGCCATAACCTATGCCGAAAAGTTGGGATGGCCAAAGGGCGCGCGCGTGATCATTTTGCATGTAGACGACGCGGGGATGTCGCACGACTCGAATGAGGGCGTGGAGCAGGCTACCAGCCTTGGCGTGGCTAATTCTACCAGCATCATGATGCCCTGCTCCTGGGTGCCCGAGTTTAAGGCTTACCTTGACAAACATCCTACGCTGGATGCAGGCTTGCACCTCACCCTTACCAGCGAATGGGATAATTACCGCTGGGGGCCGCTGGCCGGTAAAGCCAATGTACCGGGCCTGGCAGATAAACAGGGCGCTATGTACAAAGATGTCGCCTCGGTTTATTTTAGCGCCAAAGCGGAAGAAATTGACAAAGAGATTCACGCGCAGTATGACAGGGCCGTGGCGATGGGCATTACCCCTACGCATTTCGATTCGCACATGGGGACGCTGTTTGCCAAGCCCGCTTTTATGGAGAAATATATCCAACTTGGGATAGAAAAGCAGATCCCCATCATGTTCCCCGGAGGCGAGGACTTGTTTTACCGTGCCGAGGCAAAGGCCGCCGCCATTGCCGAATTAAAAAAACAAGGGAAATATACGGAGGGCATGCCCATCCCCGAAGCGGCAGCGCTGGTAAAGGCAAAAGAAGTGGGCGAAATGATCTGGAAGAACGGCCTGCCTGTGCTGGATGATCTGCACAATTCCAGTTACGATTGGAACATGCCCGATATAGCCCGGAAAACAGATAAGCAGATCCAAAAATGGTATACCGACCATTATATAAAAAGCATTGGCCGCCTATCGCCTGGGCTCACCATGGTTATTATGCACTGCACCGATCCATCAGAAAGTTTTAAATACATCTCTGATACCGGTCGAAAACGCAAAGGCGATCTGCTGGCCATGACCGACCTAAGGCTGAAAGCTTTTTTAAAAGGAAAAGGCTTTATTTTAACCACCTGGCGGGAATTGATGGAACGGAGAAAGAAAGCAGGAGCACAGTAACCCCTTTTTGAAAATGATAGCCCATCATTGGGCAGATTTCATAAAACGTTCCGCTGGAACGTAAAAATTGCCGTTTCTTTTTCTACCCATAAGCCGTTCCTCCGGAACGATTTCACTTTTCTTCATCCCCTTCGGGATGTTTTATGGGTAGAACGTGCCGAAAAACCTTTTACGTTCCAACGGAACGTTTTATGAATTAACCGTCTTTTCAATCTTGGGCTATTACTGCTAAAACAGGGACAAGGGAGATTACCCAAACAAATTCTCTTTAAACTCCGGCTTTTTGCGCTTTTTGGAGGCCTGTTCGTAAGCATAAGCCAGCGTTAACAGTTCGCCCTCCTTCCAGGCGGTGCCGAAGAAGGATAAGCCCATCGGCAGATCGTGCCAGGCACCCATGGGTACGGTAATATGCGGGTAACCCGCCATAGCAGCCGGGGTAGAAAAGGAGAAACCATTATCATAATCGCCGTTGATCAGATCTATGCAGCTGGCGAAACCGTTGGTAGGGCCGCAAATGGCATCCAGCTTATTTTCGGCCATAATGGTATCTATCGCTTTACGGCTTACACCGGTTGATTTAGCCAGCGCATCGGTATATTCTTTGGATGTCAGATCGCCTTTCTCCTGCGCTTCTATCAGGGTTTCCTGTTTAAAAAAAGGCATTGCTTTACCCTCGTTGGTTTTGTTGAAAGCAATTACATCGGCCAGGTTTTTTACGCCGGCACCAGCGGTGCTGAGATATTTATTCAATCCATCCTTAAACTCGTACAACAATACCTGGAACTCCGCGCCATCGGCTGGTTTCAGCGCTTTGGATACCTCTACTTCAATCACTTCCGCACCCTGTTTTTTGAGGGTTTCGATAGCCTCTTTTATTAAATTAAGCGTACCATCGTTGGCGTGCTCTATTTTTTCGAAACCGATGCGCTTGCCTTTTAAGCCGTTCGCATCCAGAAATTTGGTATAATCTTTTTCGGGTTTGGCTTTTAGGGTATAGCTGTCGTTAGGGTCGGCACCGGCTAATGCACCTAATAAGATTGCGGCATCTCGCACGGTACGCGCCATGGGTCCTGCGGTGTCCTGGGTTATCGAGATGGGGATAATCCCGCTCCGGCTTAACAGGCCTACTGTTGGCTTAATACCCACGAGGCCTGCAACTGAAGAAGGTGATACCACCGAACCATCCGTTTCGGTACCGATGGCAACAGCACATAAATTAGCTGATGCCGCCGAACCGGAGCCTGCGCTTGAACCGCTTGGCCCTCTATCCAATACATAAGGGTTTTTAGTTTGCAAGCCCCGACAGCTCCAACCGCTGGTAGAGCGTGATGAGCGGAAGTTGGCCCATTCGCTGAGGTTGGTTTTGCCTAATATTACAGCGCCTGCCTGGCGCAGTTTGTGTACAATAAAGGCGTCCTGTTTGGCAAAATGATCTGACAATGCCAGCGAACCCGCCGTGGTGTGCATGGTGTCGCCAGTATCTATATTGTCCTTTATTAAAACGGGAATACCGTGCAGCGGACCATGAATTACGCCCGCCTTGCGCTCCTTATCCAGCGCGTCGGCCATATCCAGGGCGCTTTTATTCAGTTCGATAATCGCGTTTAACTTTGGGCCTGCCTTGTCTATCGCCTCGATCCTTTTTAAATACATTTCGGTAATAGAGCGGGAGGTGTAGGTACCATCCTGCATTTTCTTTTGCAGTTCATCAACGGTTACCTCGTTCAGTTCAAAATCATCCGCGAATGCGGTTGCATTATCCGCTTTTGGACCTGCAGATGGTTGCGCGCAGGAAACGGCGCTCAGGGTGGTTAAGGTTAAGCCCGCTAAGGTGCCTGTTTTTAAAAAGTTTCTTCGTTGCATATTGAGGGATGTTTGTGAAAATGCATCCCAATTTAAGAAAAATAACAGGGTTTAAGGCAGCATAGTTAATTCGCCAGAAATTCAGGCTTTACCGGCGCGGGAATCTTCAATTCCTCGTTAAAATTGGGCAGTAAACGGCGCAGCACATCGGCAGGCATATTGCCCACGTCTAAGAACGTCCAGCTTTCGCCGTTATCATCGCTCACGCCAAGCAGGTAAGAGCGGGCCAGGTAACGCCCCGCAGCAGTTTTGAGGATTATCTGCTCGGGTATGAGGCAATGCAGTTGGGTGTCCGCCTTATAAATTTTGCCGGGCGTGCCTATAGTGCCCTCAAAACTGGTAATGCCCTGCTTTTTCAGCTCGTCCACCCGTTCGGCGATCAACTGCTGCATTTGCTCTTTTCCGCCCGATAGTTCGATGAGTTTGGGATACGTACCAGCTATAATGATAGCAACATCGCCTTTAAAGGTAGCGTGTGCGAACAGGCCCGCCTGGCGTTTTACCGTAGCGGTATCCTGCGCGTGAAGACTGAATGGAAGAATAAGTAAAAAGAGGACGCTAACAAATTTCATGATCATCAAAACGGACTTACATACCCATTTGCTTTGGCTCAGGTATCTTTAGGGCCTTATTAAAATTGGGGAACATTTTTGGTATCTGCGCTATAGTGTTTTTGTTCAGATCTATAAATGTCCAATTTTTGCCTTTATCACTGCTTACAGCCAGCAGGTTACTCTGCGAATGGAGAGTGTTTGCACCAACCTTCATGGTAACATTTTCGGGAACAAGGCAATGGATCTCTGTACCGGCCTTGTAAAATTTGCCAGGCGAGCCAATAGTCGCGCTCTGGAATGTTATCCCCTGGGCTTTCATCTGCTTCATGCCGTTTGTCATCAATTGCAGTAATTTATCTTTACCGCCAACCATTTTTAACACCTTTGGGTGCATGTAATTTATTACGGTACTGTAATTACCGGCTATAAGAGCGGCCGCTACAATGTTGGCCTGTTTTTTTACAACGGTGGTATCCTGCGCGTAAAGCGCGACAGGCAATAAAAGCAATAAGGTAAGTTTAATAGCTAATTTCATTTCTTCTTTTTCTTCTAACGGTTTTCTTTACCAAAATCTTATTCGCCAGTACATTAGTACCATCTACTTTTTCGGTGATCTTCAGTCCTAATACCTCGGCTATCATATTATACACGTCAACATTGGGGAACGCCGTAATGTTTAAATGCTTTTTAAATGCTGGGCCCCAGGCGTAAAAGGTGGCGTGCATATCTTTTACAACGGTTGGGTCGTACCCGTGCCAGCCGGGATTGGTGTTTTTACGGTTATTAAGGTTAAACACCTTAGGCCACTCGGGAATCAGCAGTATATCGCCTATGCGGTCGTGCCAGTCATCCGTTGCCCCGTAATGGAATTTGGCCGGCATATCGGTTTTTAAATAAACCTTGTAGTCTTTGGCCTCTTTGGTAAGCTCCTCAAAAGTGCTTTGGATGGCTGTTTTGTCTTTGGCGTACAGCTCCACCAGTATCCCATCGCCCGACACCTTGAATTTGGCGGTATCAATAGCGACGGGTACGCCTAAAGGATTCTTGTTATCAACCTTGGTCATACCGTGGTCGGCCACGAAAACAAAATTCACATTCAGTCCTGTTTTTTTTACGGCCTTATACAATTCGTTCACCGCCGAATCTACAAAATGCACTTCGTGCGCTGTCTCGGGCGCATCGGGGCTGTAGAGGTGCCCGGCATGGTCTACCTGCGGCAGGTAAAAAGTAATAAGGTGAGGGCGCTCTTCCGGGGGAAGTTTGAGCCAGTTAACTACCGCGGCAATGCGGCTGTTCATTTCTATCTTTTCGTTGTAAATGTAATAGTAGGTTGGGCGGGTATCTTTTATGGCCGCTTCCGAGGCTACCCAATAAAAACTTGCCGACAACATTTTTTGCTGCTCGGCCAGTACCCACAGCGGGGTGCCCCCATACCAGGTACCATCGGCTACCTTGGTTTTGTTGCTCATGCTGTAGCTATCGTTACGGTTCCTATCGTAAAAAGTATTATTTACCAGCCCCGAGTGTGAAGGATACAAACCGCTTACCATCGCATAATGATTAGGGAACGTAACCGAAGGATAAGATGGCACCATCGACTGCGCCTCCACACCCGCCGCCCTGAATTTTTTCAGGTTAACGGCATCGTATTTATCGGTATAATCCCAGCGAAAACCATCGGCAGAAATTAATATTAAGTAAGGTTTTTGCTGCTGCGCGATGCTGTTCTTACGCCCGGAGATCACCTTCTGCGTGGTATCTATAACCGGCAGCGACTGGCAAAGGCCGTTTAAGCAAAACATTACAAATGCCGCGAGGATACTGTATTTTTTCATGTGGGGATAATACTACTGCATCAAAAATATATAATTAAGGTTAACATATCGATACAATAACATTAATGTTGCTAAGTCCCTGTGGTAGTTGCCGGATTTCCAAAACGGTTTATTATTTATATCTTGCTTAGCAAAATCACCCACCCCGCATCATGAACTCCGCACCTACCAGCCAACCTATTACAACAGCAAGCCGCATCAAATCTATCGTGGGGGGGTCGCTGGGGAACCTGGTGGAATGGTACGACTGGTATGTTTACTCGGCGTTTTCACTTTATTTTGCATCGGCCTTTTTCCCTTCTACCGATAAAACGGTGGAGCTATTGAATGCTGCGGGGGTATTCGCTATCGGCTTTTTAATGCGACCACTGGGTGGGTGGCTAATGGGTACCTTTGCTGATAAAAAGGGCCGTAAAGCGGCACTTACCTATTCCGTTTTGCTGATGAGCGCCGGATCATTGATCATAGCCGTAACTCCGGATTATAACCACATTGGTATAGCCGCACCTATTTTATTGGTATTCGCGCGTATTGTGCAGGGGCTTAGCGTTGGCGGCGAGTACGGCACCAGCGCCACCTACCTCAGTGAAATGGCTACCAAAAAAAGCCGCGGATTTTATTCCAGCTTCCAATATGTTACCCTTATTATGGGGCAGCTGACCGCCCTTGGCGTATTGGTGTTGCTTCAACGTGTATTCCTGACAGAGGAACAGCTTCGCCTTTGGGGATGGCGTATTCCATTTGCTATTGGCGCACTGCTGGCCGTAATTACTATGTACCTGCGCCGCAGCCTCCACGAACCGGCTACCTTCACCAGTAAAGAAAATAAGAAGAAAAAAGATAGTCGCGGCACCATCAGGGCATTGTTGCAGCATCCCCGTGCCGTGCTTACAGTTATAGGCCTCACCCTTGGCGGCACGGTGGCTTTTTATACATTTACTACCTACATGCAAAAGTTTTTGGTGAACACCAGCGGTTTTAGCAAAAACACGGCTACGTTGGTATCAACGCTTACCCTGTTTGTTTTTATGCTGGCACAACCGCTGTACGGCTACATATCTGATAGAATAGGCCGCAAGCCGCTGCTGAAAACCTTTGGTATTTTGGGCACGCTCACTACCGTGCCTATTATGATAGCCCTCAGCCATACCAAAAACGAGTGGGTGGCTTTCGGGCTTATTATGGTTGCACTGCTTATTATAAGCAATTATACATCGATTAACGCGGTGGTTAAGGCCGAGCTTTTTCCGGCGCATATCCGGGCACTGGGGGTTGGCTTTCCTTATGCTATCGCGGTATCGCTCTTCGGTGGCACTGCCGAGCCTATTGCCCTGCTTTTTAAACTAAAAGGCCACCAGGAATGGTTTTACTGGTACGTTACGCTTTGTATCCTGGTGTCGTTAGTGATCTATATTACTATGAATGATACGCAGAAGCATTCGAAGATTGAAGACGAAGTGCATGTGTAGCTTCTCGTTGTTAGTTATTGTTCTGTTGTGCCTTGTTAGGTACGTTATGTAATTTATGCCAAGCTCGTGGATGTTACTTTATTTTTTTCCGCAAAAAATAAAGTAACCAAAGTAACAGGGCGACGCGCCTCTTGAACACCGATTAAAAAACCAACAACAGTGAAAAAACTCCCGGCTGCGCCCTGTTCTATGAAGGGTTCTGCTTTAGTACTGCTCAGTGGTTGCCGAACAGGACAAGGCCGATTTTTACGGGAATCGTTGGGTTCTGTGCTTCTTGAATAAAAAAATCAACATCCAAAAAATCGTATAAATCGGTTTAATCGCAGTTCTTATTTCGACACCAATCCTGATATCACATTAATACTTAAAGCCACTATTGCCGTATTGAACGCGAAAGATATCAGCCCGTGCGCCCAGGCAATGCGGCGGATCTGCCGGGAGGAGATCTCCACGTCGGATACCTGGAAGGTCATACCTAAAACAAAGGAGAAATAAACAAAATCCATGTAATCAGGTTCTTTTTCATCACCGGGGAAGTCCAAACCGCCAGCTGGTTTTGTGTTACCTTTATCTACGCTGTAATACAAATGCGCGTAACGCAGCGCATATATGGTATGCACCAGCCACCAGGATACCACAACAGCCGACATCGCCAAAACAACATAGCCTCCCACCGTTGCGTCCGACTCGCCTTTAGATGATTTAAGCAGTAAGAATATCGCCAGTAAGCTCACTAACGATGCTGTGGTAACAAACAAAAATATAAGGTACCGGCTGGAATCTTCTAAACTCGCAATCTTTCTTATTTCTTTTGGATGCGCCCAAAGTATTACTATCCAGGTTAAAATAATAATAGTAAGTGCAAATGCTATCCAGGTAATTAAAGCTATAGCCGGTATAGATGATAAATGCCTGCACAGAAAAAATACTAACGCTGCCACAAACAATGCTACTAACAGCCGGTAGTTAGCCTCCATGCGGAATATGAAATACTTTTCGGGTCCTTTTATGGGTTTCATTTTAAGTTCGTAAATGGTTATTTGTAGTTGATGGTAACTGCGGCTTGGTTCATTTCGAAAAGTTAATGGTTCATAGTATCTTCTGCTATGAAGTAGAATCTATCAACAATTAACTAATCTTCCACTATCTCCGCTACGCGGCCTACCTGGCCGTCTTCCAAACGCACCTTTATTCCGCGGGAATGGAAAGCGGAACTGGTAAGTAGTTTTTCTACAATACCGCGGGTAAGTTTGCCGCTTCGCTGATCCTTTTTAAGGATAATATCTACTTCGAGTCCCGGGTATATGTCTGCCCTGTTTTGTCCGTTCATATTATTGCACCGATTTCACTGATTATTTTTATTCCACCGATTAGCGAACTAATTTGCCTATCGCCGCTTCTACCTTCTCAAACCCAAAACTCTCCAGCACTTTATCCATCGCGGCGCTTATTTGCGCGTTTTGCAGGTTGCCGATGCTGCCTTCATGAGTGTGGCTTATGTTTTTATCGGGGTTAAAATCGCCTTGTTCTATCGCAAGACCTACTTGTTTATAGGCATCGCGGAAAGGCGTACCGTTCAGTACTGCTCGGTTCACTTCTTCTACGCTGAAGAGGTAGGCGTACTTAGGGTCGTCCAGAATATTTTTGTTCACGCTGATGTTTTGCAGCATAAAGGTTGCCATATTGAGGCAATCCAGCAAATCGGCAAAGGCGGGGAACAGGAGTTCTTTAAGCAATTGCAGTTCGCGGTGATAGCCCGATGGCAGATTGGTGGTCATCATAGCTACATCATTTGGCAGGGCCTGTAAACGGTTACATTTCCCGCGCATAATTTCCCACACATCCGGGTTCTTTTTATGCGGCATAATGCTGCTGCCGGTGGTAAGGTTTTCGGGGTAGCTTACAAAAGCAAAGTTCTGGCTTAGGTACAGGCATTGGTCCATAGCCATTTTAGCCATGGTTGCTGCTACTGATGATAAGGCCTGTGCGATAATGCGCTCGGTCTTCCCGCGCCCCATTTGGGCATAAACTACATTATAATTAAGGCTCTCGAAGCCTAAAAGTTCGGTTGTTAAAGTTCGGTTCAACGGAAATGACGAACCGTATCCAGCTGCAGAACCTAATGGATTTTTGTTGGTGATCTTCCAGGCGGCAAGCACCATTTCCAGATCGTCGGCCAGGCTCTCAGCGTAAGCGCCAAACCACAAACCGAAAGACGATGGCATGGCCACCTGCAAATGCGTATAACCCGGCAGCAGCACATCTTTATGCTGTTCGCTTAGTTCTATCAGCTCGCGGAAGAGTTTTTCAACCGCTTCTACCACTTCTTTTAGCTTATGGCGGAAAAAAAGTTTAAGGTCTACCAACACCTGGTCGTTACGGGACCGACCGCTATGGATCTTTTTACCGGCATCGCCGATACGCTGGGTAAGCAGCATCTCCACCTGCGAGTGTACATCCTCCACCCCATCCTCAATAGTGAAATTATTGTTTTGGATATCGGCGTAAATGGCCTTTAGTTCCTGCTGAACAAGCGACAAGTCCTCCGCGCTCATCAGCCCGATGCTCTCCAGCATGGTGGTATGGGCAAGAGAGCCAAGCACATCAAAAGCGGCCATTTCCCTATCCAGCACGCGATCGCGGCCTACGGTGAAATTTTCTACCAGTTGGTTTACATTGGTGGTTTTTTGCCAGAGTTTGCTCATGCGAGTTACGATTTTAGATTTACGATTTTAGATTTGCAACAATCTAAATCGCTTTTTCATTACTTTGCACGCAATGTATTAATTGCGGCTACAATTATAGAAAGAAGTTCATTACCTTCTTTGTAAATGGGCGTTATTTTTTCTTTGAGTTCGGGATTTAATTCTACAAGCAATTCAAGGAAGAACATAGTTTCGTCCAGTTCCTCTTCAACAATCTTCAATTTATTGATTAAAGTCCGCTTTAGATTTAGCGCGACAAGCGGCCCTGTAATTCGCCCCAGTAGAACTTGCACTCCTGGCGAGTTGATCGCAATAGTTACGATTTACGATGTTAAAGGGAACACTTAGCACAAGCCTGGCATTCGCTATTGAGTACTGTTTGGTGCGAGAAAGCATTTGTTGTCTATCCATTTGATGAGTTTTCAACAAATCTAAAATCGTAATTCGTAAATCTAAAATCCTCTCAAACTATCTTATCCAGCATCTCAATATATAAGGCTATCCCTTTCCCTATCTCTTCCACATAAATAAACTCATCGGCCATGTGCGAACGGGCGCTGTCGCCGGGGCCTATTTTGATGGACTGGATATCCAGCAGGGATTGGTCGGAAGTAGTTGGCGAACCATAAGGCGTTCTGCCCAAAGCGATACCTGCCTGTACAAAAGGGTGGTTCTTATCTATTGATGACGGTTTTAAACGGATGGAGCGCGGCTTTACATCGCAGTTCACATGCTGGCGGATGATCTCCAGCACCTCTTCGTTGCGGTAGGCATCGGTTACCCTTACATCAACCGTAAAGGTGCAGGTAGCGGGCACCACGTTATGCTGCGAGCCGGCGTTAATAATGGTTACCGACATTTTTATCGGCCCGAATACTTCAGATTCTTTCGGGAATTTATAGGTGCGGAACCATTCGATATCGGCCAGTGCTTTGTAGATGGCGTTCTCGCCTTCCTCGCGGGCAGCGTGGCCGGCTTTGCCGTGGGCTGTGCAATCCAGCACCATCAGCCCGCGTTCGGCAACGGCAAGGTCCATCAGGGTGGGTTCACCTACGATGCCGAAATCAAGCTGGCCAAGGTCGGGAATGATCAATTCCAGCCCGTTTATACCGGAAATTTCTTCCTCGGCAGTAGTAGCCAGGCAAAAGTTATATTTAAGGTTCTCCTGTTCGAAATAATACAAAAACACCGCGATCAATGAAACCAGGCAACCGCCGGCATCGTTGCTGCCCAGGCCGAAAAGCTTATCGCCTTCTATTTTAGCGTCGTAAGGGTCGCGGGTGTAGCCGGAGTTTGGTTTAACGGTATCGTGGTGCGAGTTGAGCAGAATGGTAGGTTTGGCGGCATCAAAATGCTTGTTCCAGGCCCAGATATTATTGAGTTTACGGTGCGTTTTCACCCCGTGCTGCTGCAGGGTAGTTTCTATCAGATCGGCTGTGCGGTCTTCCTCTTTACTAAATGATGGTATCGAAATTAATTGCTGGAGCAGTGTAACTGCCTGTTGTTGCAAAGTTGCTATATCTGCCATAGATGCCGGTGAATACTCCCGATGATGTTTGGCAAAATTAATGTTTTTTATGACAGGGCACAACCGGCGGCACGTTAAGAATGTGTTAAGGCCGGGGCGTGATACTACACACGCAGTCGCGGAAATTATTTCAGCACGTTGATGTCTATCGTACTCAGGATATCTACCCGGGTGGCAACAACCTCCAGCGAATAGCGCTTTACCCTCTGCTCATCATAGTAAGAACTGGTTTGGATCTTTCCCTCTATAAACAGTGATTGGCCCTCTGCCAGATGCAGCGAATCCTGTGCTATCAATTTTTCGGGGACTTTAATTTTGTGGTATTCGTGGTGCTCGGTTTGCTCGTAACCTTTCCTGACGTACTCGGTAGTAACCAGGTTAAAACACAGGAAAGAATGCCCTTCTTCCGCACTTTGCCGGAACGGCTCCTTCGCCATACCTAACAGTATCACTTTATTTATACCTGTATTGCTTAACATTAGTAGATTTTTAGCACCCTTACCCAAATCTCAATTAACATGCTCGCTAATGCAGGTAAAATGATACAGCTAAGTTACGAATATAAAATTGGCAAACCTTTAACTAATAAGCCCTATCATTCCACGGCTAAAGTTTACTCCAACAATAGCGCGTCGTCCTCATCGCCCAGGCTTAAATGGATCATATCGCTGCCTGCTATACCTTCTATCGAACCTTTAATATGGGCCGCATTCAGCAATACTTTTTCCAGTTGCTTTTCGCGGGCCTTCCACAATTTCTCCATGGCGTCGCGTTCTTTTTGGATAGAAAGGCGCATACTCATGTACCCTTCGCGGATAGCCTTCCATTGCTCGGAAAACTCGCTGCTGGTTAGATAATCGTATAAGAGGTGCATTTTATCGCCTTTATTGTCCTGTGCCTTGGCCATATTGGCCAACTTTATTACACCATCGCGCAGGATGTAACTTACCGCTTTCACCTCATCAAAACTACAGATCCAAACACCGTCGCGTTCGCCAAAACAGTCCATGCCTTTAGGGTAGCATTGGGTAACAATTACGGCTACATCAACGCCCTGGGCACGCATATCCTTTTTCAGCTTATCTATCCAATCCCCACCGAAAGCGGTGGTTCGTTTGCTTTCGTAAATGATGCGCCCGCATTCCTGCCCAAACTGGTTGCGCACGGTTTGTACGCAATCTGCCCCACGCACGCCCTTGCCCACCTCGCTGATCACATCAAACGGGAAATAGGTGCGTAATAATTCTTCCAGTATTAGCTCCTGCGCTTCGCCCTGCAATTGCATCGAGCCTTGTTCGGCGCGGCGTTTCATTTCATCAACCAGGCGCTTTTGGTCTTCCAATTGTTTTTCCATCTCTTTTACCTTCAGTTGGTGCTCGGTATCTTTAATGGAATATTTCTCGGTTTCCTGCTTGCGGATCTGCTCGCTCAGTTCGGCGCGTTGCTCCTGGAGCTTGCGCTGGGTAGACAGCTCCAACTCTTCTTCCTTCTGCTTAAGCGATTGCTCGCGCTGCAAAAACTCCAGTTCTTTCTGGCGCGATTCTTTCAGCTTTTCGGCACTGGCGTTTACCGAGCTTTGCAGCATCAGCAACTGGTTCTCAAAATCAGACGCGATGCTTTTGCGCAGGTTCTCTTCCAGTGTAAGCTGCAAAGCCTTTTTTTCGCCGGCGAGGCGCTGCTCAAATTCCTGCTGCTGTATCTTTTGACGATTATTAAATTCGTCTTCCTTTTTGCGGTACTCTTCTTCTTTCTGGCGGGTATAATCCTGCATCTTCAGCCTTAGCTGCTGCTTGTATTCCTCGGCCATAACTTCCTCAATAGGGAAACCATGTCCGCAGCTGGGGCACTTAACTTCTGTAGCCATAATTATTAATTGACACGAATTTCACGAATTAAGGCGAATATCACGAATTAAAAACGCCATTGTGGACAAAATGCTCAAAATATTAGCCAATAGCTTCAGTCAGAGGCAGACATTATTTTCTATTATTACAGGCAAGTTATTAAAGCCATCAATTAACTATCCACAGATTTATAAGCATATTCTGTAAGTACTGCCAACAAAAAAGGCGCAAAATGCGCCTCAATTCCAATATCTAACGTGTCGATTAAAAATCCTTGTATAAATTCCTGAAGGTAGTACGAACGCCAAAAGTAATGATAGCATTCTTGCGGTCGCCAAGGGCATTTTTCTCGGTACGGTATAGGCCGCCCAGCTCAAAACGGAGGTTATATTTAGGGTTTACCAAAAAGGATACGGTGCCTTCGGCGTAATAAAGATCGGTACTAAGGCCCTGCCCTACGGTTGATGCTGGTGATGTAACAGTGTATGGCGCGTTGATATTTTTACCACTGTTTTCGCCAGTGGTGGCATCCAGCCCGTATTTGGCATAGTTAAGCTGCCCCTGAAAATCTACCCGGCCGATAGAATAGTTAAGCAAGCCCACAAATTCCCTGAAGTTGGCGCCCAGCGGATGAGCCATCGGGTCGCCATAATAGGTGTAGCTGCTAAGTGGTTGCGCATCGGAGTAGGTATAAGGCTTAACCGTATTGAACTCTACCAGGTAGCTAAGGTTTTTTACACCTCCTACGTCGCCGCCGCGTAAGCCCACCTGGTAGCCATTGCTGCTTTTGCTTGCGCCAGCCGCCGTTTTTTGATTATCGAGGATCAGCTGCGCGTATAACGCGTTCTTATCAAACACCTTGTATTTGCCGGTAAAGCCAAATAGCACGTTATTGGGCGTTGCCGCGTTGCCGCCGCCGGTGAAGAACAAGGGGTTTATAAAGTTGGCATCAAAGCCGTGGCGTTTGCCCTGGTCGTCGGCCTCTGGAGTTACCACCGCGTTGAAGAAACCTATTGACAGGCTCTTGGTTGCGTTCCAATCCAAATAATGGTACAGCGCGTATTTGCGGCGGTTACTGCCAAAATCGTCAAACTTTGGTGCTTTTAGGTCTTGCAGGTAGGTCCACATCATCATGTATTGCACGGGACCGATGTTGGCGGTAGCACGCAGCAAAGGGTAGTTCGCCGCAAAGTCCGATAATAGCAGTGAGCGGTAACCGTCGCCGATAAAGGTTTTGTCCTGCCCTATGGTAACATTCAAATATTTTGATGGGGTGTAGGATAGCAGGGCCGTTACGTACGAATAGTCTTTTTGTGCCTTGCCGAAACTACGGTCATAAGCCAGGCCGGGAACAAAGCCGCTGGCGTTTACGTAGTCGTTATAATAGGTTGGGTATATGGCCTGATTTTCGTAAGCGCTGGTGTAAAAAGAAAATTTGCTGCCAATAGTACCTCCTACCTGAAAACCGCGCGTATTGATGCCTAAGGGTGTTTTCAGTCCAAAACCAAATGGCTTAAATACCGATGGCGCGTTTTTGCCGTCTTTAAAATCTTTGCCAAAAATATTATCTATCAATATATCGGCGTAAAAAGTATACTCTTTTGTTTGCACATCAAGCAGGTGCTCGTTGAATAATTTACGGCCAAACCAGTTTTTACGGTCGCTCTTTACCCCGATATTCATCAACTCATTGTACCTGGTAGTTAGCGAGCTATCTATCAGAAACGGCCGCAGGGAAGTGTGCATCCCGTTACTTTTTGAATAAACCTGTCCGTTAAACTTTTGATAAAACTGGTAGGATTGCGGCAGGTAAACCGACTGAGCCTTAGCCGCTCCGGCGCAAAACAACAGGCAGCCAATTATTAGTATGAACTTGCCTGGTAACAGGGGTTGATTTTTTTGCATCGCAACAAAATAAGTATTATTTATTGTAACATTAAAATACAAGCGGCAATTAAATGTTAATAGTTCCGTAAGCCTCACCTAAACGGCGAAGCCCTCACGCAGTAAATCCTCTCCAAAGGAGAGTACCTGGATTATTAAACGGCTATTGATGCAATTTTAAGCCCTTCTCCTTAGGAGATGGGTTGGGACGAGGTTCCAAAAAGCCCAAACGGTTAATTTGTGTTAAATTTGTTAACCTAAGGCCTTTATTGTTAGAATAATTTATAAAATTACTGATATTTGCCGCGCTTATTAGCTACCCTTTAGTACATGCAATACAACAAAATTAACAACCTTTTAGGCTGGCTTTGCTTCGTTATAGCCTCTACAACTTACATTTTAACGTTAGAACCTTCCGTGAGCTTTTGGGATTGTGGCGAATTTATCTCCTGCGCTTTCCGTTTGCAGGTATCGCATCAGCCGGGCTACCCTTTGTTTGCTATGCTGGGCAAGGTTTTCTCGCTGCTATCTATGGGCGATAATACCAAAGTGCCTTACTTTACTAATATGGGTTCGGCAATTGCCAGTGGCGCTACGGTAATGTTCCTGTTTTGGACCACTACTGCTATGGCTAAAAAACTGGTAGCGGGCCGCGAAAAAGAATTTGGCGACGCGCAGATCCTGCTCATTATGGGCTCGGGCCTGGTAGGCGCGTTAGCTTTTACTTATACCGATACCTTTTGGTTCTCGGCGGTAGAAACCATCGTATTTGCGCTTTCATCACTTTGTATCGCGGTTATATTTTGGGCGATATTGAAATGGGAGGCCCATGCCGATGAGCCCGGCGCCGACAGGTGGATCGTTTTCATTGCTTATGTAATGGGCCTTTCCATCGGAATCCACTTATTAAACTTATTAACTATCCCGGCTATCGCACTGGTATACTATTTCCGCAGGTATAAAAATATCACTACCAGGAGCGCCATTCTTGCCTTTTTGGTGAGCGTTGTTATTTTGGGCGTAGTGCAATACGGTATCCGTGGCTATACGGTTAAATTCGCCGCCAACTTCGACCTTTTCTTTGTAAACACCCTTGGTTTAGGCTTTGGTACAGGCGCGCTTTTCTTTTTAGTGCTGCTAATAGCGGCTATCGTTTTCACAATCATCTACAGCATTCGCAACAATAAGCCTACGCTGAATTTAGTAATGCTTTGCGTGGCAGTTATTTACTTTGGTTACGGCTCGTTCGCTTATATCCCTATCCGCGCAACGGCTAACCCGGATCTGAACAACTCGCACCCGGATAATGCCTTCACCATGTACGGTTACTTAAACCGCATTCAGTATGGCGAAAACCCGCTGCTGGTTGGCCAATATTATGATGCCCAGGTGATAGACCAAACCGAAGGCAACACCATTTACCGCAAAGGCGAAAAGAAATACGAAGTGGCGGGCAAAAGGCCGAACTACGTGTACGATCATACCACCTTTTTACCCCGTATGTACAGTACAGATGGCAACGATGTAAACTTTTACAAACAATGGCTGGCGATCCCCGAAGGGCAAAAACCAACCTTTGCCAATAACATCAGCTGGATGGCCAGCTGGCAGATCTACCAGATGTACGTACGGTACTTTTTATGGAACTACGTGGGCCGTTATAACGATGAAGACGGCCAGCAAAGTACAGAAGGTATAGATGGTAACTGGACCAGTGGCCTGTTTGATGGCGGCAAACACCTGCCAAAATCGGTGTTGAGTAACCCCACTTATACCCCGCTTTACGCGCTGCCGTTAATTGTTGGGCTGGTGGGTATGATATATCATTTCAACCGTAAAAAACGCGATGCGCTTATCATTACCCTGCTGTGGTTTTTCACCGGCATTGCGGTGGTGCTTTACGTAAACCAACCCTCGGTACAGCCCCGCGAACGGGATTACTCCTATGTGGGGTCGTTTTACGCGTTTGCCATTTGGATAGGGCTTGCGGTAATTGCCATTGCCGATCTGTTGAGCAAAAAGATAAACGCCCGCACCTCGGCACTGATAGCTACGGGTGTTTGCCTGCTGGTTGCCCCCGTTTTGATGGCCAAACAAGAATGGAAGGCGCATGATCGTTCTACCAAAATGACGCCGCACGATATGGCTTATAACTACCTGATCTCCTGCCCGCCAAACGCTATTTTGTTTACCTACGGAGATAACGATACTTACAGCTTATGGTACGACCAGGAAGTTGAAGGCATCCGACCCGATGTGCGGATCGTGAACCTGAGCCTTTTCACCGGCGATTGGTACATCCGCCAGATGCAGCGCCCGATGAACCAGAGCGCGCCGCTACCCATTACCATGCCTTATGATAAGTATAAAGAAGGCGTACGCGATGTGATCTACTACAACGACAGCAAAATACCGGGCTATACCTCTATTAAAGAAGTATTCGACTTTATTACATCTGATGACCATGCTATGCAGGGACAGACGCAGGGCGGCGAATACTCCAACTACCTGCCTACCAAAAGCTTTAAGCTAAATATAAATGCCCAGGATGTTTTAAAGAACAACGTAATTACGCCCGACCAAATAGGCAAGCTGGATACCGTAATGAAGTGGAATTACACCTCCAACTACGTTACCAAAGAGAACCTGGCCATATTTGATATACTGGCCCATAACAACTGGAAACGCCCTATCTGTTTCACCACCACCATTGGTAACGAAAACCTGATAGGCCTGCAGCCATACCTGTATAAGGAGGGTTTTACTTACCGCCTGATCCCCTTTAAAGCCGATACTGCCAACCACGATCAGTTGAGCAAAACCAACACCATGGTGATGTACAACAAC
This sequence comes from Mucilaginibacter gilvus, assembly GCF_004054195.1. Taxonomy (GTDB): domain Bacteria; phylum Bacteroidota; class Bacteroidia; order Sphingobacteriales; family Sphingobacteriaceae; genus Mucilaginibacter; species Mucilaginibacter gilvus. The sequence continues at coordinate 276,585 of NZ_SBIW01000006.1, forward strand.
ATGATGACGAAGTTTAAATTTGGTAATTTTAAAAAGGCAAGGTACCTGGATCATGAATCGGTTAATATGTTTTACCCGGTAATGATGACCACGTTTTTAGACCTGGCCCGCAACCTGGAGAAGGAAGGTCATGGTGACGAGGCCCTGAAAGCCCTGCATAAATTTGATAATGAGCTGCCAAACCTGTACCCTTATATAGATGTGGCCGGCCGCAAAATGTATATGGCACAAATGGCTTACCGTTTGGGCGATATTTCGCTCGGTAATAAATTCACCAACGAAATAAATGAGCACCTAAAAGACCAATTGGACTTTAACTACTACAACCTGCAAAACAATCAGCAGCTGTTAAACCAGCGTGATGTGCAGATAGCCATGCAGGTGCTTAACGGCTTAACAGAATACACGCTGCAAGGCCATCAGGATGCGCTGCACAAAACCTTAGCTGCCGAATTAAAAGCTTATGAAACTAAGTTTGCATCGTTGATGAGGACGGAATAAGCTGAATTAATCTGTATTAAATAAGCCATCCCGAGGTAATTGGGATGGCTTATTTTTTTTCCCCTTGTTGGGGTTCGAAATTAAAAAGTCCGTGGCTCCTCCAATGATTCGTACTCTCCGCAGGAACTTGAAAAGGCCATAGTCTCCACAGAGTCTCTTTGAAAAAGGACCCTGCGGCTTTAGGATATTATCGCCAGTGTACCGAAAGGCGTTGCAGGGACTAAGTTTTTTTTAAAAATTAGTAAATCATATTTAAGCTGATTACGTTTGTAAAATAAAACATCACACCATGCCCGAACTGCCCGACCTGCAAGCCTTCAGTCGTAACCTCGATAAAAAATTAGCCGGTAAAACGGTCAAAGAAGTCATCATTCATAACGCCAAAAAGCTCAACGTAAGCGAAAAAGAGCTGCAGGCGAAACTGGACAAGCAAAAGCTGAAAGAGGTTTTTCGTGATGGGAAAGAGCTGCACATCAAATTTAGCGAGGGCGATGTTTTGGCCCTGCACCTGATGCTGCACGGCAAGCTGTTTTTGTTCGAGGGCAAGAACAGCAATAAGTACAGCATTATTGAACTGGTATTTACCGATGACAGCGGGCTGGTGTTAACAGACTTTCAGGGAATTGCTACCCCTACCCTCAACCCGGCAAAAAAAGAAGCGCCCGATGCAGTGGACGATAAAGCAGGTTTTGCCTACCTTAAAGAACGGTTGGGCAAAACAAAAACCAATGTAAAAACAGTTCTGCTCGATCAAAAGATCATTCGGGGTATTGGCAATGCTTATGCCGATGAGATTTTGTGGAACGCCGGCATCTCGCCCTTTTCGGCAAGTAATAAACTACCCGAAGACAAGATAAATGACCTGGTAAGCTCTATTCGGTCTGTTTTAAAGAACGCTGAAAAGGAGATCCTTAAATCCAACCCCGACATCATCAACGGCGAGGTGCGCGATTTTATGAACATACATAATTCTAAAAAGAAACACAGCCCAAAAGGCGCGCCTATACTCATAAAAGAAGGTACAAGGAAAACCTATTACACTGAAGAACAAACGCTTTACAGCTAACAGGATGCCTTTGATATTAAGAAACTAAATTGCCAATTGCCAATAAGCGGCACGGCTATTGCATGTAACTATTGAATAATTAAATTACTTAATACTATGGCGCACTATCTTACAATGGCCCTCCACTTATTTGTTGTTGTTATGATGGCTGCTTTTATTGTTGGTTGCATAACCGCCCTTACCGGTAGCTACGATCATTGGGGGAACCGTTACGTTTTAAAAGCACGCCGCAGCCGCCTCATTCGCGAACGTGCGCGCAAAGCCGGTACTGATAATACTAATGTGAGAAATTTAACTCCTTACCGGGCACGAAAAGTGAATAAACACGCGGTGATACATTTGGGGAGGTACGCCGCCTAATTTTCACTAAAACTAAAAACAATTAACCAAACCATTATGTTATTTAATCTAAATAAGCATAACAATGGGAACATTACAGCATATCCAACACCAAATATCAGCGTTAAACGACCTGATAAAAATTAACAACGACCGCATAACAGGCTACCAAAAAGCTATTGAAGGCACCGAAGATGTTAGCCTTAAAACTGTATTTGAAGGCTATGCCGACCAAAGCAAGGGCTACGTAAACCAACTGAACGATTACATCCACCTATTAGGCGGTTCGCCTGCTGACGGGACCACCCTGGCGGGTAAATTCTACCATACCTGGATAGATGTAAAATCCGCTTTCAGCAAAAAAGACAGCCATTCTATATTATCTGATTGCGAGTACGGCGAAGACATTGCAAAAAGCTCGTACCGCAAAGCGTTAGATGATAAAGAACTGATATGGGAGGATGAAAAGGTAGTTAGCCTTCTTACCAATCACCTAAGCGGGCTAAAAATTGCTCACGATGCCATTAAGGCGCTCCGAGATTCTACCGCCTTAAATGAAAAATAAGGGGCATAATATGGATAGCCCCGATCAGGATTTTTTGAAAAATTACAAGCCGCTGCATGTACCACATAAGTACGATGCTGCGGCTTCTGTGAAGGATAATGTGGTATACGCACTCGCCCAGTTGGAATATGCTACCGCGCCTGAGGTTGCCAAAAAACTTTCGGAGTTCGATTCGAAAATCTCGTTAGACACCCATCAACAAAACGCGGAAGAGGTACTTACCGGTCTGTTTAATAAAGGCTTGATAAAAGGAGACGACGAGCCCGAGCGGCAGTATAATTTGAGTAAGATATTGGTACAAAACTCCGGCAAGGCCGACCCGCTGTTTTAGATGTAATCATTGCTGTGGACTTCAGTGACAGTTACAGCAGCATCAGCAATAATATCACTGGCACAAAGTAAAATACAGCGAACTCATATTTATTAAAAAAGAAGCCGCCAACCGCGCCGCCGAGGGCATAGAACGCCAGTACCGTAAGGCGTACAAAAATGCGGTTGCGAATGTGTCGGTCTTTTTTAGTACCAATATGGTAGTATTCGGCAACTTCTGCGCCGAGATCTGTAAACAGGCTGGCCAGGCTGGTTGATTTGATAAGCCCTCCGGATACGATAGCCACTAACCCGGTTTGCAGCCCCATGGCAAATATGGTACAGCTAATCACAATTTCGCGCTCCAGTTTTGTTTCTTCGTAAAAATGACTGCCGTAAACGGCTACAAAAAGCAGCAGCAATATTTCCAGCACTACGGGTGCTGCATGTGCCCTGTAAGCACTATGCTGCGCAAAAGATTTAACAGTAAAACTGGACAGGAACGACCCGCAGAAGAAAAGCAGCAGCCACCCCAGAAACAGAACTATTTCGTAGAGGTTTTGTGTTACCAGGTTCTTAGCCATATTGGCCATGTGCCCGCTGATGCTTGATGTGAAGGCAAAAAAGGAGACCAGCCCGGCAACGTTGATAATACCAGATACAAATGCGCTGGAAGAAGCGAGCGCAAGATTTTGTTTAAGGGTACGATGATGCTTAGCGTGCCGCAGCATAGATCATTAGGGATTTAACTGCTAAAAATCTACAAAAAAAGCCAGTCGCCTTGCATGCGGGGCTAAATTTAACATAAACTTAATACTGAGAGATCGGCACTAAAATCATTGCTGCGAAATTTATGGCGTCGGCGGCGTTACCGGTGATATCGACATCACGCTATCAACTACAAATACGCTTACGCCGCGCCAAGGCAGGGTATGTAGGTATTCTTTATAATGCAGGTCCATCATGGCGCCGGCGCTGTGGTTAAGCTTGTCTGCCACCTTCTCATCCGTTACCGAAAACATGAACTCGTTAGAAGCAATGCCGCCCTGCGTTTGGGTACGGATGCCGTTTTGGATCAGCCTGCCTTCGAAGGTTTTAAATACGTAGCCCTTCTTTACAAAATAGTTTAGCGTGCCTGCTTTGGTACCTTCGCCAAAAACAAAATAGTAACGGTAGTAAATCACCCCAACCAAAATCAATATTAACACTAAACTTATAATGGTGAGTATGCGGCCTTTCATAGATATTTACTTTTGTGTACGTAAAGCTAACGCATCTGCCGCTTATAAGTTTAAAAAATGTGTGGTAAGCGCGTTAAAATCATCAAACTTCAAATCGTAATCGTCCGTTTGCCCAAAGCCGTAGCTTACAAATACAAACGGTATGCCCGCCAGGCGGGTTTGATGGCCGTCGCCTTCGGTATCGCCTACGTAAACTGGGTTCTTCAGACCGTATTTTTCAGTCAGTAATTTGATATTATGTTGCTTGGGCATAAAGTTGATGCCGTAGGCAATTTCATCCTTTATATGCTCATCTATCCCCGCCCAATCAATAAACTGGCGGATAACACCCGCCGCGCAATTACTAAGGATGAAAAGCTGGTATTTCTCTGCTAATAGTTTCAGGCCTTCCCTTACACCTTCGTACAAAATACCGCCCATCTCGGGGATCAGCACCTTGCGCTTTTCGTTTACCTGCGCATAAATCTCCCAGCGCTTATCGGGCTCAAACTCGGGCATCATTACTTCAATTACCTTTTTGCCTTCCCAGCCTACCATGCCGGCCAGTTGGGCGCGGTCGATGGTTTTATCGATGCCCAGTTCTTTGAACACCACGTTCCAGGAGTGTGCGTAGGTGTCAACGGCGTCCCAAAGGGTGCCATCCATATCAAAAATAAGGCTGTCTGGTTTTGTCATAACGGGTTCTTATGCCGGTGAAATTAAATATTTTGGCTCAGTATCAGTCAAATTATTACAATCAGTAAAAAACACCACAAAAGTGATATATATCACCATTAGTACTTGTGTTTGTTAGGTATCTTTGTGTTAATGAAAAAGGCATTCCCGGTTTATGATATTTGCAGCCTGAGCGATCACCAGCACGATGATCTGCTCATTAGCCGTTTTGCGCCTTACCTGCAAAAGCATCAAAACCTCAGTATGGCGCATAAGCACAGCTTTTACCATCTGGTGTTTTTTACCGAAGGCGACGGCACGCACGCTATCGATTTTAAAACTTTCGCGGTGAGGCCTTACCAAATTTACTTTATGGTACCAGGGCAGGTACATAGTTGGAGTTTTGAAGGGCTGGTAGATGGTTATATTATCAATTTTTCTGCATCATTCTTCCAGTCGTTTTTGCTGAGGCCCGATTATTTGGACAACCTGCCCTTCTTTAGCGGGAACATAGACGATCAGGTGATTAATTTATCCCCGAATATTTACCAGCCCGTTGCCGGCCTGTTTGAGCAATTGATCCAGGAAAGCGGCAACATCCATCGGCTGGGTATGGATATGATAAAGGCGCTGATGCTGCAATTGTTTATTTTGATAGCCCGCCAAAGCGAGCAAAGCAACCCGGCTATTGCACCCAACTACAACCATACCCTGCTGCAAAGTTTCCGTAAGTTAACCGATAAGAATTTTGCCTCGCTGAGGCTGCCAAAAGATTATGCAGCCATGCTATACATTACCCCCAACCACCTCAACGCGCTTTGTAACGATATACTGGGCATCCCGGCTGGTGAAGTGATTCGCAACCGGGTGATACTGGAGGCCAAACGCCTGCTGGTGAATCTTGAGTTGAACATAACCGCTATTGCCGTTCAGCTAAACTTTACCGACAACTCCTACTTTACCAAATTTTTTAAAAAATACACCGGACAAACACCCGAAGAATTTCGCAAACAAACCCTGACTCATGGACACCACTAACATAAAACCCGCCAAACCCATCTCCGCCCTCGAGGGCTGCTTAAAAGCCAAATGCCCAAGATGCCGCCGTGGAGATATCTTCGCTACCAGCACATACGAACTGTTCGGACAAAAAATGCATGATAACTGCTCACATTGCGGCCTGCATTACGAGCGCGAACCGGGGTACTGGTATGTAGCCATGTTTGTAAGCTACGCTTTTAACGTTGCTCAAATGGTCACGTTCGCGGTAGCAACCTACGTGCTAACAGGTTCCAATTCGCCATGGCTTTACGTTGGTATTTTAATGGGGGTGATATTTGTATTATCGCCGTTTAATTACCGCTACTCACGGGTTGTATTGCTGTACTGGCTCACCCCCGGGCTTAATTATGAAGCATGGAGAAGCGAGGATAAAAATAAAGGGCTGACAAGGGAACCGGCACAGTAAATAAAGCCAACGTCATTACCATACACTAAGCAATCTCTCAATAGGACAAGCGGCTTGCAAATCGGCTATGTAATGCGTAGAGGTTGCTTCGTAGTTCGCAATGACGCGGTGGTAAAGGATTCTTAATTCATCAGCAATTCCATCTTTCGCAACAGTTCATCCATCTCAAATGGCTTGGCTAAAAATTATCATCGCGCAACCGGCGGGAAACTCCATCAATTAATGCCCCTATAAGCCCCAACAATAATTATTATTTATTTAAGGTAAATTAACTACAACAATATCCACTTTATTAACAGTACATTTATACTGCCTTTTTAATACTACTTAGTTACTCTTTGATTATAACCTATGGATCCGTTTTTTAAACAGGTATCCCTTATCCCGCTAAATGACGAAGAGCGCTTAAGGAAACTATACAAGTATGAGATACTTGATACGCCGGCCGACAAAACCTTCGACAATATAGCCATACTTGCCGCCCAAATTTTTAATACTCCAAGTGCTTTTGTAAGCTTTGTAGACCACGACCGCGTGTTTTTTAAAGCCAAAATTGTTACAACAGAAGGCATTGAGGTACCCGAGGAAGCCATTGCTACACTGGCCGTGCTTAGCGCCGATACAACAGTTTTTGCCGACATTCTTTTAGAGCCCCTGCTGCAAGATAGTCCCCTGGTTGCAAATAAATCTGTGCGCTTTTACGCCGGCACACCCATAAGAACATTGGATGGCCACTTGCTGGGCACTATAAGTGTGGTTGATGCCGTGCCACGGGTGGCAACCGAAAAACAGCTGGAAATGTTGAAGAACCTATCGGAAATTATTATCGACGAACTGGAACTGCGCCAAACTACCCGCAACATTGTACGCGTACAAACCGATCTGATGAACATTGCGGTGCATGATATTAAAAACCCGCTTACCGCCATATCCTTATACGCCAAGCTTATAGAGCAGAAGAGCAACGAAGAACCGGTTAAAGCAATGGCAGGCAAAATAACAACCGCCAGCAAACGCATCCTGGACGATCTGAACGAACTGCTTAACCTCGCCAGGATAGATAATGGCGTGATGATGCTGCACTTTGAAGAAGTAAGCCCAACCGGCCTGATAGAAAAGGTGGTTAACAACCTGCAGGTAATGGCCGAACAAAAACATCAAAAGATATTACTGCAGCTTAATTGCGCAAGTACTGCCCGGGTAGATAAGGGCCGCATACTGGAAGTTTTTGAAAACTTACTAAGTAACGCTATCAAATATTCGCATATAGATGCCTGGATAACCATTTGTTCAGAAGAAGTTGATGGCAACCTTGTTGTAGAATTTCGAGACCAGGGACAGGGGTTAAATGATGACGATATGCAAAAGCTGTTTACCAAATTTGCCCGTTTAAGCGCCGTGCCTACCAATAAGGAGATGAGTAACGGCCTTGGCCTTTCTATAGCCAAAATATTGGTGGAGCTGCACAACGGTAAAATTTGGGCCGAAAGCCAAGGCAAAAACCTGGGTTGCTCATTTTTTGTATCACTGCCACTTTTGCAAAAGTAAAAACAGAGCGTGTGAGTAATTTCGCCTGGATTGCTTACCGCTTTGCTATTTAATTCCCTCTGCCTGCCCCGTACAATATCAAGTCCTTTAATGAGTTTACGATTAATTAGCGTGCGCCGGTTCCCAAGGTAAACAGGCCGTTTCGTATTAATAATAAGCATGGGGCAGCTTAAGCCTTCGGCCACCGAGCCAAGGTAACGCTGCTTTTCTTTCCCAAAAAAATTAACGGTTAAACAAACATTAGTTACACCCAAAACTGATGAGTTATCGTCATTAAAAGTAAATCCCTCCACTACCTCTACCATTCCTGCATTGTTTTTTGTTAATTTTAAACTTAATGAATTACAGCTAAATAGAAATTAAACTATTTCTTAATTAAAAAATAAGAAATATTATTAATTTATAATTGAAACATTGCGCATCATTTTTAGTTGTATTAACAACGCACGATCCCGCCTTTTTCTTAGCCCATCCTTAACTGTCCCATTATTTACCTTAAAATTTACTTTTATGTTTCATCACGTTAAATCACTACAATTTAATGCCAGGGTATCACGCCCCGACCCACGTTTTGCCAACCTTTTGTTAGAGCAATTCGGCGGCGAAAATGGCGAACTTGCTGCCGCGATGCAGTATTTTACACAAGCCTTCGGGGCCAAGCAGCCACATCCCGATAAGTACGACATGCTGATGGATATCGCTACCGAGGAATTTAGCCACCTGGAGATCGTAGGTGCTACCATCCAAATGCTATTGAAGGGTGTTAACGGCGACCTGAAGGACGCTGCAGAACAAAGCGAGATAATGGTTGCCATGAACGGAAAAGCTGAAAAGGAAAGCGTTATCCATGCAGCTTTATCTGCCAACCCGCAGTTCCCCATCATCACTGGCGGCGGGCCAACACCACGTAATAGCCAGGGCATCCCGTGGTGCGCTTCGTACATCAACTCTAACGGCGATCTTACCGTTGACCTGCGCACCAACCTGGCGTCCGAATCGAGGGCAAAGCTGGTTTACGAGCACCTGATGAAATTTACAGACGACCCCTACATCCACGAAACGCTTTCGTTTTTGATGACCCGAGAGGTAACACACTACAAAATGTTCGAGGCGGCGTTGGAAAGCATTCAACCGAATTTCCCTCCGGGCGTATTGGCGGCAGATCCCCGTTACCTGCAAAACGCTTATAACTTATCTGACGGTACCGTTCGTGGACCATGGAATGAAGGCGAGATAAAAGGTATGGGCAAGCATTTTATTTACGTTGAAAAACCGCTGGCCCAGGCGCAGGAAACCGAAGGGCAAACCAAACTGGCCCAAAATTTCGACAAGGAATTAAAAGCAACAGAAACCCAAAACAAAGAAATGAGTAAAACTAAGAGCGCAGAAGTTAAAAACGCTGAACCAAAAGGCGTAGCCCAATGGAGCACTTACGGCGAACAATAATGCCGGCGTAAGCTTGCTAACGCCAAACTTATTTGATGCTCTTTTAAGCAGGTAGTAAAAGCGGAGATGCAAACATGCGTCTTCGCTTTTTTAGTTTCGCCTAAGGCCAAAATTATATAATCACTAATGAGTGTCTTATTTATTTTTCAAGAAAAAGGCTTTTTTTGTGAGAAATACCACATTGTCGCAAATAGCCCGCCACGGGGTGTCCATGTGCGTACAATACGTCCATAAAATAAAAACTGGAGGCCTTATGCCGAGCTATATTATGTTACAACTCCCCTCCCCTAATCTTCATCTAACTTATTTTATTGATAGTTAATTTGGTATTAATTATTGTAAAAAGCATATGACTATCAAAACAATTGCAAATCTGTACAGTTATTTGTCAATAATTTATAAGAGAAATTAACAACATTATATCATATAGTAAGCCGATACCACACCATAAGATTGCTTCAGATGGAATATTTTATACTTTCATGAAACTATCTGACTAAAAACAATACTCAATAAAATGAGCAATACTAAAAAAAACACAACCATTGCGTACGCAACTCTGCCAAAAACCCCAACAGGGATAGCCGGACTTGACGAAATCACCGAGGGTGGTTTGCCTACGGGCAGGCCAACTTTGATATGCGGCCAGGCAGGCTGCGGCAAAACACTGATGTCGGTAGAATTTATCGTACGCGGCGCCATGAAATTTAATGAACCCGGCGTTTTTGTTGCCTTTGAAGAAAAAAGCGACGAACTGGCCATGAACGTAGCGTCATTAGGTTTCGACCTTAAGAAACTACAGGAAGACAAAAAAATACGCATAGATCATGTCCACATCGATCGCAGCGAAATTGAAGAGACTGGCGAATACGACCTCGAAGGGCTATTTATCCGTCTTGGCTATGCTATAGACAGCATCGGCGCAAAACGCGTTGTGCTGGATACACTGGAGAACTTGTTTTCGGGCCTGAATAACCAGGCGGTGCTTCGAGCCGAGATCCGCAGGCTGTTTCACTGGCTGAAAGAAAAAGGTGTAACCGCAATCATTACAGGTGAGCGCGGCGAGGGCAATGCCCTCACCCGCCAGGGGCTGGAAGAATATGTATCAGATTGCGTTATCCTGCTGGATCACCGGGTCATCAACCAGATCTCCACCCGCAGACTGCGCATTATCAAATACCGCGGCACCGTACACGGCACCAACGAGTACCCTTTCCTTATAGATGAAGAGGGGATATCGGTTTTACCGGTAACATCGTTAAAACTGGCCAAACAGGTATCTACCGAAAGAGTGCCAACAGGCATCCCGGCCTTGGATGAGATGCTTGGTGGCAAAGGCTTTTACAAGGGGGGCAGTACTTTGGTATCGGGCACTGCCGGTACCGGCAAAACCAGTATAGCGGCCTATTTTGCCAACGAAACCTGTAACAGGGGCCATCGTTGCGTGTATTTTGCCATGGAGGAATCGCCTAACCAGATCATCCGCAACATGCGGTCAATAGGGGTAGATATGCAGCAGCACGTAGATTCGGGCCTGTTGTTATTCAACGCGTCGCGCCCAAATATGTACGGGTTGGAGATGCATTTGGTGGCCATCCACAAGCTCATCAAAAAATTCAAACCACAGGTAGTCGTCATGGATCCGATAACCAACTTTATCAATATAGGCTCGGTAAGCGAGGTGAAGAACATGCTGGTGCGCCTGATAGATTTTCTGCAGGATGAACAGATCTCGGTAATGTTTACCGCCCTTTCGCTCAATACCATTGTAAATGAGCAAACTGATGAAGGCGTATCATCGCTTGTAGACACTTGGCTGCTGGTGCGCGATATTGAGTTTAATGGCGAGCGCAACCGCGGTCTTTACGTAATGAAAGCCCGGGGAATGAAACACTCCAATCAGGTGCGCGAGTTTGTAATATCTGATGAAGGCTTGAACCTGATAGACGTTTACCTGGGCCCCGAAGGTGTACTAACTGGTTCGGCGCGTAAACAGCAGATGCTGCAGGAGCAAACCGGCGCGGCCATCCAAGCTCATTCCATTGGCCGTAAGGACCGCGAGATTGCGCGTAAACGCAAAGTGCTGGAAGCAAAAATTGCCAGCCTGAATAGTGAATATGAATCGGTAGAGGAAGAGCTGAACAAAGTTTACCTGGAAGATGAACTGAAAAAACAAATTTTAGAAACAAACCGGGAAGAGATAACGAACATACGCAGAGGGGGACTTACCCCATCTAAAACCACCGGAGGAAAGTAAAATGGACATTGAAACAGAAGAAGATAAAAAATGGGAACTGAGGCTATACGTGGCCGGTAAAACCCCAAAATCGGTAACGGCGCTGAGTAACCTCAAAAAATATTGTGAGGAACACCTTCAGGGCCAGTACCGCATAGAAGTGATAGACCTGCTGTTGCAACCGCAACTGGCCGAGGGCGACCAGATATTGGCCATCCCTACCTTGGTGCGCAAAGTGCCCGAGCCCATCCGTAAAATAATTGGCGACCTGAGTAACGAAGAAAAGGTACTGGTAGGATTGAACATTCGCCCCGCTTAGTTGTAGCTATAATAATCATGGCCAATATAGAAAAAGATTTTACCGATTACGAGGGTAATACGGAAGCTTCGGCCTACGTGTTACGTTTGTTTATCACAGGGGCATCGCCCAACTCCATTCGCGCGGTAGAGAATCTGAATATCCTTTGCGAAAAGTACCTCCGTAGCAATTATGAGCTGAAAATTGTGGATATACACCAGCAGCCCGAACTGGCGCAGGGTGAAGATATAATAGCCCTGCCCCTGCTTATAAAAAAGGCACCGGGCACCGAAAGGCGCATGATTGGCGATATGAGCGATACCAATAAAGTTTTAAAAGGGCTTGGTCTGCCCGAAATAAGTTAAACATCATGGAGCAAAAAAATTCAAATAACAGCTTTTTAGCCGAAATTGAAGAGCTGCGCCAACAACTGGAAGAGGCTACCGATACCATACACGCTATCCGCACCGGCCAGGTGGATGCTTTGGTAGTTAAAGACAGCGATGGGCATCAGCTATATACCCTTAAAACCGCCGATCAAACGTATCGCGTTTTTATTGAGAAAATGAACGAGGGTGCCGTTACGGTAAACCGCGATGGCATTGTTTTATATTGCAATACCCGCTTTGCCAATATGGCCGATACGCCGCTGGAGGATGCTATTGGTATGCCCATCTTATCCTTCGTGCCCGGGGATACTAAGGAAAAATTGCAAAACCTGATAAAAAGCAGCTGGGAAAAAGATTGCAAACAGGAAATTACGATAAAAGATGGTGGCGACAAAGATATGCACTGCCTGTTTAGCTGTACCACTATAGAGCTGGACAGCGGCATAGCGCTCAGCCTTATAATTACCGACCTCACCATACTAAAAGCCACCGAAAAAGAATTGAAGCTGCGCAACGAACAATTGGAAGAGGCGCGCTCTATAACAGAAATGCTGAACGAATCGTTAGAGGTAACGGTTAAGGAACGCACGCATGATCTCACCATAAGCCGGGAGCACTTTAAACTACTCACCAATAACATTGTGCAGATGACCTGGACCAACCTGCCGGATGGTAACGTCAGTTCTTACAACCAGCGCTGGTACGACTATACCGGGCTTAACTTTGCGACAACCGGGGACTTTGGCTGGCAGGAGTTGGTGCATCCCGATGACCTCGCGGAAACGGTTGAAAACTTCAAACGATCTTTGCAAAGCGGCGAGATGTTTGAGGTTGAGAATCGCTACCGCAGGCACGATGGTGTTTATCGCTGGCATTTAAACCGCGCCAACCCGCTAAAAAACGACAAGGACGAGATTATTTTCTGGGTAGGCACAGCTACGGATATTGAAGACCAGAAACGCGAAATGGAGCGCAAAGATGAATTTATAGGCATAGCCAGCCACGAGTTAAAAACGCCGTTAACCAGCTTAAAAGGTTACCTGCAATTAATATCGGCATATAACAAGGAGGAGTTGCCGCCTGTAATAAAAAACTACATAGCCAAGGCGGGCGGGTCGTTAAACAAACTGCAATCGCTTATAAACGACCTGCTGGATGTAAGTAAAATAAAAGCCGGACGGTTGGAATACGCGGTAAATGACGTAAATACCAACGACTTGGTGGGGCAATGTGTGGAAAACGCGGTACACATGTACCCACTATATACTTTTGAGAACCAGGCGGATAAAAACTATAAAATATATGGCAACCAGGAACGCCTGGAGCAGGTGCTGATGAACCTGGTGAACAATGCTGTAAAATACTCCCATATCAACAAAACAGTGCGCATCGGCACCGAACAGCGCGACGGATATGTGCGCATATCGGTAACGGACGAGGGCATTGGCTTATCCAACGACCAAAAAAGCAAAATTTTTGAACGCTTTTACCGCGTAGAAGATAAAAAGAACATGACCAGCGGGCTGGGCATGGGGCTGTATATATCCCACGAAATAGTCCAAAATCACAAAGGGTGCATCGGTGTAGACAGTGAACTGGGCAGAGGTTCAACCTTTTATGTGGAGTTGCCGCTGTTAGTAGAATAAGCTGGTTAGCATTCGCAGTTGCCGCAAGCGCCCCCGGCTTTGGCTAACAATTGGCGGGTAACATAAATTTACTGATATTGCCCTCACACATCATAAATTCAATTATGAGCAACACCGATAATGGCAATGTATCGTTAACGCTGGGCGATGATGGGGTAGCCACCATCAGTTTTTACCATCCCGCTCAAAACTCGCTGCCTGCAGGCCTTCTTAAGGAACTGTCAGAAATGATCACTTTCGCCGGCATCGATTCCAAAAGCCGCGTTATCCTTTTGAAAAGCCATGGCGACCGTACCTTTTGTGCCGGGGCCAGTTTTGATGAGTTGCTACAGATAAAAGACAAGCAAGCCGGCGCGGAGTTTTTCTCGGGCTTTGCCAATGTGATAAACGCTTGCCGCAAATCGCCAAAGATCATTATAGCCCGTATCCAGGGCAAAGCGGTTGGCGGTGGTGTTGGCTTGGCGGCAGCCGCAGATTATTGCCTGGCTACTGAGGCAGCAGCCATCAAATTAAGCGAACTGGCTATAGGCATCGGTCCTTTTGTAATATCGCCAGCGGTGATCCGCAAAATAGGCTTACCCGCGTTTTCGCAGTTGACCATCCGTGCGGTTGATTTCCAGTCGGCACAATGGGCGCAGGAAAAAGGGCTTTATAACGAGGTTTACGCCGATATCCCGGCGCTTGATGAGGCTGTGTTATCATTAACCCAGAAACTGGCTTCGTATCACCCAGAGGCACTTGTTGGGCTAAAACAGATCCTTTGGGAGGGCACGGCCAACTGGGATCAACTTTTATTGGACCGCGCCGCGATAAGCGGAGAACTGGTACTATCTGAGTTTACCCAACAGGCGTTGAACAGCTTTTTGAAGAAGTAAGGAAATTACACACCAACCTTGTCATGCTGAACGACAGTGAAGCATCTATTCGCCGACGAGCAGGTAGCCGATATGCATATTCGTTATTAGATCCTTCGCTATCGCTTAGGATGACAAACAAAAACAAAAAAAGCCCCTCAACCGAGGGGCTCCATATATTTATCTAATTTATAACTACCATCTTCTGCCACCACGGCCCCAACCGTTTCCATGGCCATGACCTTTGCCACGACCTTCATAATAATCCTCGCGACCCCGGCCACGGCCTTCGTAATAATTTTCGCGATAAACCTCTCTGCGGTATTGTGGCCTGTAGTATGCCCTGCGGTAAGCTGGACGATAATAAACGGGACGGTTAACATACACCGGCTGTTCGTAATAAACGGGTGCAGGTTCTTCATAATAGGCCGGGTATACTACCCTGCGTGGTTGGTTATAACCAATATGGATACTTGCGCCTACCCTTACCTGGGCTTTTGCAAACTGAGCCGAAACGGTTAATACAAGGGCTATTATCGAAAATTTAATTAGTTTCATGACGTGTAATTTTTAGTTACTAATTCCTGTTTGTTTTGCAGGTAAGACTCTCTGCAACCCCAAGGGTTTAAAAATTATGCCACTTTTTTTTCAGATCAGCCTTCATAAAGCCGTAAACGGCTGCGTAAAACGGCCAATTCCTGTTGCATATTTTCCACCTTATCCAGCAGGCTGTCTATCACTAAAATGCCCGGTTCGTTAATATCCAGTTGGGTGTGCAAGCGGGCCAACCGCTCTGCCTTCCTTATCTCATGCACTGGTATACAAGTAGTTTGGTTAATAATGGTTACCTCTATCAGTCCGGCCTCCTGCAGGTGATCTATAAAGGTATACTCCACGTTGTGGTACAAACAAAAATCGGTTACGGTTATTAAGTTCTCGGTTTTCATTGGCTTAAATTTTTTTCAGGATTTTGCTAATTCTTCAAATAATTCGCGCTGTTTTGCAGACAGGTTGGTAGGTAATTGTACATTATAGGTGATGTACAGGTCGCCAATTTGTCCGTCTTTTTTATAAACCGGCACGCCTTTGCCCTTCAACTTAACCTTGGTATTGCTTTGCGTCCCGGCGGCTACCTTCAGTTTCACTTTACCCGTGAGGGTATCGGCAGTAATTTCTCCGCCCAAAATAGCGGTATACAGGTCAAGGTTAATCGTTTTATGCAGATCGTTGCCTGTTCGTTTAAACTCGGCATCATCTGGTATTGTAAACTTAATATATAAGTCGCCGGCCGGTGCCCCTTTTGTACCTGCAGCGCCATGCCCTGCTATTTTAATGGTTTGCCCGTTCTCTATCCCAGCGGGAATGGTTAAGCGAATATTTTTACCGTTAACGGTGAGCGTTTGCTTTTTCGATTCCATGGCATCGCGCAAGCTTATTTGATAGGTGGCGTTCAAATCCTGCCCCCGATAGCGCTGCTGCTGCCTGCCGCCGCCCGAGCTCCCCGGCGGGCTACCGCCAAACATCGAGTTAAAGAACTCTGAGAAATCGCCGCCATCACCAAAATCCTGCGCGCCGCCGCCAGATCCGCCGCTATAGCTATTTTGACTGCGCTGCTGTCGCTGGGCTTGTTCGTGTGCTTCGCCATGCTGCCAGTTTTCGCCGTATTTATCGTATTTCTTGCGTTTATCGGCATCGCTTAAAACCTCGTTGGCTTCGTTTAACTGCTGAAATATTTTGTTTGATTCTGTATTATCGGGGTTCAGGTCGGGGTGATGTTTGCGGGCCAGCTTGCGGTAAGCACTCTTAATGTCCTTATCCGAAGCGGTTTTAGCAACACCCAGTATTTTGTAATAATCTATAAAAGCCATGGCAAATAAAGGTTGTAAAACTTAAACCTGTAAAGGCGGAGTAAGTTTTAAATTCTGTACCAAGTTACGGTAAGATTATATAAATTACGCCACCAATTCCCTGTAATGACGACTATCACTAATTCCCGCGTCGAGTTTAAACCCAGCCCTACGGCTTACCTTAACTTACTTCGCATTTTTGCCTGCCTTATGGTACTCACCGTACACAGCGGCGAGTTTTTCTATATCGGCCCGGTGGGCAACATTATTCGTACGCACCATGTTTGGGTAAACAACTATGGCAGCTTTATGCGGGCCTGTGTGCCCCTTTTTGTAATGATATCGGGCTATTTACTGCTGCCGATAAAAGAGGCGCCCGAGGTATTTTACAAAAAACGTTTTACCAGGCTGCTCATCCCTTTTCTATTCTGGTCGGCCATGTATGCAATTGTGCCTTACTTTAAAGGTGAGTTTACCCTGCAGCAAATGTGGCATGGGCTTTACATTATCCCGCTGAACTTTAACGGGCCTGCCGGGCACCTGTGGTTTGTTTACATGCTCATCGGCATTTACCTTTTCATCCCGGTGATATCTCCCTGGGTGCAAACCGCTTCAAAAAACTTTAAGCTCTTCTTTTTGGCGATATGGGTATTTACGCTTTTTATCCCCTACATCCGCACGGTTTATCCTGAGGTTATGGGCGAGGCGTTCTGGAACAAGTTCTCAGCCGTGCATTATTTCTCCGGCTATATAGGTTACTTAATACTGGGGCACTATTTTAAAGATCATGTGCGGCTCTCCAAGGCGGCTACCGCTGTAATTGGCTTGTTGCTGGTATTGGTTGGCTATGTTGTTACTCACTTCGTTTTTGCCCACCAGCTACCCTTCGCTAAAGATCTCCCCGAACTGGAACTTAGCTGGGCATTCCCAACTATTAACGTGGCCTGCATGGCAACCGGCTTATTTTTATTATTCAGCCTGACAACAATTAAAAGTCCGGGGCTGGAGAAATTCATCGCCAAAGTATCGGGACTTACTTACGGGATGTACCTTGCGCATATTTTAGTGCTGGTGGTGCTGTTTGAGCCTATAAACAACTGGCTGCACAACAACAGTATGCTGGTGATTCCCGTAATGGCGGTTAGCACTTTTATTGTTACCTATGTGCTCATCAAAATATTATCGTACCTGCCGGGGAGCAAGTATATTGTTGGGTAGAACCGCTGATTTAATTGATTGAATGATTACGCTGATGCTTGCAAGGCTTATTTAACTACTTATGGATACATCTATTTTCAAATATTTCAAGGATATCGAAACCAAGGACATAGCGCCGGGTTATCATTCCAAAATAATTCATACGGCTGCCAACACTATTAATTTTATTGAGGTGGATGCAGGCAGCGAGGTGCCGCCGCATCAGCACATTCACGAGCAATGTGCCTTTATACTCGAGGGGCAATTTCAGCTCACCGTAAACGGCATCCCGCAAATGATGGAGAAGGGCATGTTTGCCATTATCCCGCCCAACGTACCGCACGGTGGGTTGGCTATAACTGATTGTAAACTGATAGATCTTTTTAGTCCGCCGCGAGAAGATTTTAAATTATTGTAGGGATAGGTTAAATTTGCGGCCTTATGTCTACAATTACTACAGCCACCACTACCGATATCCCTGAACTTACCATGCTCATCAACTCTGCCTATCGAGGAGAAACTTCCCTGAAAGGGTGGACCACCGAGGGCCACATGATAGATGGCCAACGCATTGGGCCCGATGACCTGATGGAACAAATGACCGACCCGGACGCCGCTATCTTAAAGCATACGGATGACAATGGCGCGATAACCGGCTGCGTATACCTCAAAAAGCAAAACGAAAAAGTTTACCTGGGCACGCTGACGGTGTCGCCCTTGCTGCAGGCGCAGGGTATAGGTAGAAAATTGTTAGCTGCCGGCGAAGAATACGCCCGTGAAATAGGCATCCATACCATAGTGATGACGGTTATTACCGTGCGCACTGAACTGATAGCCTGGTACGAAAGACGCGGCTACCAAAAAACCGGCGAAATAGTACCGCTGGATATCCCCGAAAGATTTGGTGTGCTGAAACAACCTTTGGATATGTTTAAGCTGGAGAAAGTTGTGTAGGTTTTTAGCCTGTCTTTGTCCCAATTTTGGTGTCCTCACCAAAAGCGCCTCAAAATTTCAAGTATTTCCAATTAACATGCAACCTCTTTCCAAAAAATGCATCTTATAATATATAAGTCACATGCATGGAGCAGATACACCCACAGTTAAAAAATTTCATTATTGATTACTGTAGCAAGTATAAAGTGCAGCGCCTGGATGTTGAAAACCTCTCCCAGGATACCAGTATCGACCTCGATCTGGATATCTTCGACATAGAAATAGATCTGTTTATAGACGAATTTGCCGAACATTTTAAAATAGACGCCACCCGTTTTACCTGGTATAAATACGGCTACCCAACCGGCTCGGCAAAAGTGAATATGCTTAAAATGCTATTCGGTTACAAGCGCCGCTGGGTAAAACAACTGGCCGAGCGGTGGTACACCCCAAAGTTGCGCGTACGCACCTTGCAGTCGGCAATGCAAACAGGTAAGTTGTTGTAAATTAGCCCTTAATTTCCCTACATTTAGGCTTCGTCCGCACCATCGGATAAACTGATAGCATGCCATCTTTAAAAAAATACTTTGTGGTAGCACTGCTGCTTATCACTGCAAACGCGTTTGCTAAAAATCCGCTTACAATTACCTCGCCCGATAAAAAGATAAGCTTCAGCCTGAATACCGATAAAGCCGGATTGTACTATAAGATCAGCTACAAGGGTATGGTTCTGGCAGAAAATTCGCGACTCAATATCAGTTTTAAAAATGGGGGGCCTTTTGCCAACGATGTTACATTTAAAGTTGTACATGCCGAAAAACTAACGGAAGATTATGAATTGATCACTGGGCACGCCAGCAAAATTCACAGCGAATGCAACCGGGCGATAATCCCCGTTCGAGAGCAAAGCGGCGCTAAACGGATGCTCTATGTAGAGGTGCGCATCTTTAACGATGGTGCAGCCTTCCGTTATGTAATGCCGAAACAGGTAGGTATGGACAAGGTGGAGATCACCGCGGAGACCAACACGTTCAACCTCAGCCAAAACCCTAAGGCTACCGTTTTGCTACGCGATAACTTTACTACGTCACATGAGGGCATTTATACCAAAACTACTTTAGATAAGTTGGCAGCCGATACGCTGATGGATATGCCAGCATTGTTCGCATTTCCCGGGGGCGCTTACATGGCGATAACCGAGGCCGCCCTGCACAATTATGCCGGGATGTACCTCATTAAACATAACGGCGTGCTCGAAAGCCGCCTTTCTCCCCTGCCCAAAGAGCCCGGCATCGCCGTAAAAGCTACCCTGCCGCACAACAGCCCCTGGCGGGTAATGATGATCAGCGACCGGGTGGGCGCGTTCCTGGAATCGAACATCCTCACCAATTTGAATGAGCCTAACAAACTAAAGGATCTATCGTGGTTGAAACCTGGTAAAACTACTTTCCCCTGGTGGAACGGCAACGTTACGCCCGATTGGTTGAATGCGCCGGGCAACAACTACGTAACCAATATGTATTATGTAGATTTCTGCGCCAAAAACAAAATTGAATACCATTCGGTAGTGGAGTATGGCCTGCACGAATGGTATGTGAACGATGGTTCCGGCTTTCAACCCGGCCCAAATGCCGACCCATCTAAAGCCGTACCCGGTCTGGATATGCAACAGATTTGCGATTCGGCAGCTGCACGCGGAGTAGGTATAAGGGTTTGGGTGCATTTTTACGCCCTTTATCCAAAGTTGGAACAAACCTTTGCCCAATATGAAAAGTGGGGTATAAAAGGCCTGATGTGTGATTTTATGGACCGCGACGACCAGGAGATGGTGAACATGCAGGAAGAGGTATTGCAATGTGCTGCCAAACATAAGCTGCACATCCAGTTCCACGGCGCTTACAAGCCAACAGGCATGCAGCGCACTTATCCCAACGAATTTAGTCGAGAGGGTACACTGAACTACGAGAACGATAAATGGGGAAATTTGGTGACGCCGGATACCGACCTCGATATCCTGTTCACCCGTTTATTAGCCGGCTCAACCGATTATCATCTGGGTGGTTTCCGTGCAGCCACACCACAAAACTTTAAGGTAAATTACACCCGCCCTATGGTAATGGGTACCCGCTGCCACATGCTGGCCATGTACGTAGCGTTGGAGAACCCATTAGGCATGGCCTGCGATTATCCCGAAGCCTACGTGGGGCAGTCGGGCTTCGATTTTTTGCAGCAGGTGCCCACCACATGGGATGAGACCCGCGTATTGGATGCCGAACCCAGCCAATTCCTAACTATTGCGCGCCGCAAAGGCAGCGAATGGTACATCGGTGCCATCACCAACAGCGCTAAGCGCGACTTAAAAACCAAACTCGATTTTTTACCAGCCGGAAACTACACTGCCGAAATTTGGAGCGACGCCCCCGATGCTAACGTTGATGCCAACCATTTGGTGAAAGAAGTAAAACCAGTAACCCGCGAAACGACTTTAAGCACGTTGATGGCCAGCGGCGGCGGGCAGGTGGTGAGGATTTATAAGGGAAAATAGGCTTAAATACCTGCGTCCTTGCGAGGGACTAATCCTCCCGCTTCCCCTCTGCACTCGCCTTTATTAATTTCTCTAACCGGTTCAGTTGCGTTTTTTCCTGCTTTGCCGACATGATGCGATGATGCCAGACCTTTTTATACCAGGGTGCCTGCGACTGGAAGAACGCCCAAGCCTTTTCGTTTACTTTAAACTGCTCTTCGTAAGCTGGTGCCAGCGTCATTTCCTCATTCTCGAAACTGTAGATCGCCGAGCGCTTTTCTTCGCGCTTGGCATAGGCGGCAATGCCGGCAGGCTGCATCAGGCCGTTTTCTGTAAGGTGGGCTACTTTTTTAATATTGACGGCGCTCCAGATGCTTTTGGGCTTGCGCGGCGTAAATCTAATGCTGTAGCTATCCTCATTGATGTTTTTACGCACGCCATCTATCCAGCCAAAACACAGCGCCTGGTCTACAGATTGCGGCCAGGTAATACTGTGCTTTCCGCTGCCTGTTTTATAAAAACCAACCTGTAGTTCGGTTTGGCTGGCGTGGTTATACTGCAGCCAGCCGCGAAATTCCTCTTGTGTTTTAAAAAAGGTTGGGTCCATCGCGGCTAAGATACAGCGCGATTACGATTTTTTCGCCGTAGCTACAATAACTATACCGCCAACCAATAAAATACCGCCCAGGTATGGTGGCCAGTTTACCGTTTTTTGCTTGTCGGCCGAGATTTGGATGGGGCCTGCATCAACTATTTTCTCCTTTTTGGTATAGGTAAAACCTGTCCATATCAACATGGCCGCGCCAATTACGATAAGTACTATTCCGATTGTTCTGTTCATATTGTTTTTTGATTACACGGATTTGGGGATAATTACGCCGATTAAAATGATCTACTAATTCACCTGTGATTGATGTAGACAATATGGATTACAGGGAAATTGTTTGCGACGGGCACAGAATTAAACTTTGATATTGGAAATTCGGTATTCGATATAAAGCTCTTAAAGTTAATGTAATTATCCCTCGCTTATCATCTTCAGGTCGTAGTCATGATCGTACAGCTGAGTGTTATGGATATTCCAGTCGTCAATATCAATTTCACCCGGGTTGGTTTGATAATGACTATCGTTATTAGGGCACTTAAGCTGGTACAACCCATGCTCTGCAAGGGAAATAATTGGGGCCGAGCCACAAAGCTTGCACCCTTTACATTTAAATGATTCCGGAATGTTGATATAACCCTTCATAACCTTATTATTAATTGGTAATCAGGTGGTTCTGACGGTACAGAATCGAAATGGTTTAATATTGATTAATTTATTATCAATATTAGAAAATTATTTAATAGATAAAATACTAATTACCTACTCATAATTTCAAATCGTAATCATTATCGTACAGCAGGGCGTTGTGGATGTTCCAGTCTTCAATATCAATAATTCCGGGGGTGGTTTGATAGTGAGTTTCGTTATTAGGGCATTTAACTACATACCCTTCAATACCCGCGTGCGCTATGATAGGCCGCGCGCCGCATTCACGGCAAGGTTTGCAATAAACAGACTTCGGGATGTTAACGTAGCCTCTCATAGTTATATATGCGCAAAAACCATTCCGTGTGGTTGTGCCACACACGAAATAATTGTCAACGCAACTATTAATTATTTAGCGTCGTTAATTTCTATGAGGTAACCGTCGGGGTCGTTAATATAAATTTGGTTTACTCCATCTACGCGATGCTCGGTTTTACCGGTTTCGCCTTTCCAGTTACTGTAGGGGATGTTCATGGTGCCAAGGCGGCTTACAAATGCGGTGATGGATGGTACGCTAAAGCACAAATGCACGCCGCGGGGGTAATCTGCTTTGGGGCAATTGGCCTGGATAATGTGCATTTGCAGGTTGGGGCCAATACTGTACCAGGTGTGTACGGTATCTTTAAAAGGATTTGGGATGATCTTTAATTGCAGCACCTCGGTATAAAACTTATTGCTCACTTTTAAGTTGGCAGAGCAGAGCGCAGCGTGGTTAAATGTAGTTTGTGCCTGGCTTATAAATGGCAAACAGCAAAAAACACATATAATGACAGCTTTAAAAGCATTAACCTTTAAACTTTGAGGGCGGTTGATTATAAGCATGGGGGTATACAGTTGTTTATGCGATAAATATACATGCGCCAACGCCTATCTCATAATTTTATTTGTAACAAATACACTTGCAAATATTTATGAATATCTTAGTATGATACACCTTCAAACCTCGTTGCATGGCAATCGTAAAAAACATTAAAACCGTGGCAGCCATTAAGCATGGTTGCCTGGCTTGGTGTTATTTCGCAATTTTACACCTCGGTGCCTGCTTACCTCGCAAAGGGGCGCACCTTAGGCGGCACACTGGTAGAGTTATTCAGCTTTTTTACCATCCAAACCAATACACTGGTAGCCGTTTGCTTTACCGCCGCGGCGCTTGGCAGTACGCAATCCGCTTTTTTTAAACGGAGGGGCACGCTAACCTCGGTTGCCGTAAACATCAGCATCGTGGCGCTGGTTTTCAATTTGGTTTTACGCTCCACCTATCACCCGGTTGGTTTGGCCAGCCTGAGCAACGAACTGGTTCATGTAATAACCCCTGCACTGTTTATCATTTACTGGCTGGCATTTGTGCCCAAGGATAACATTAACTGGAAAGATGGTTTCTCATGGCTTTGGTACCCGGCAAGTTACCTGGTGTATATTTTAATGCGGGGTGCCATTTGCGGCCTTTACCCCTATTTCTTTTTAGATGCAGGCAAATATGGCTATCCAAGAACAGCCCTTAATATCGGAGTTCTGCTCATCGTTTTTTTGATAATGGATATGCTGTATATTTTTATTGCTAAACTGATAAACCGGTATTTTGGGGCTTAAGTCTACTTGCAGCTGCCGTCTTACTTGTCCCCACTCCACCCCCTCCTTTCCTTTTGTAACGTTTATGTGATACTGTTTACGCGGACTAAACTTTACTCCCCGGGCTTAGTTTAACTTATAAAAGAAACAGAAATTAACATTCAACATAAACACCATGAAAAAGGAAATAGTAAAAATGCTGGCCCTGCTTTTATTTGGAACCGTCGCATTATCAAGCTGTGCAATAGATAACACCCGTACCCATCGCAGGTATAATAACGACAGGCATCACGACCGTAAGGGTGATAATAACCGCGATGGCTACCATAACCGCGACAATAACAACAACGGCAGTTACAACCACAGCAATTATTAATATAATCAACCCAAATAAATTCAACAATTAAATAAAAACATCATGAAATACATTAAAATATTAGCCGTAACCATCATCGCTTTATTCGCCTTTGAAGGCGCAAAAGCCCAGGTAGTAGTAAGAGCGCGTGTAGGCGCACCGGTTCATCAACGTACCGTAGTAACCACACGCCCGGTTTACCGCCATGCTTACCGCCGTACCGTGGTGGCATCACGCCCGGTAGTTTATCACCGCCCATACCGTCGGGCAGTGGTAGTTAGCCGCCCTGCATACCGCAGAACGGTAGTTTATCACCACCCTTACAAACGTGTAGTGGTTAGGCGGTATTAATAACCATAGAGAAGCAATATTTTGCGTCTGCTAACAAGAATCCATAAAAAAAGACGCGAAGTATCGCGCCTCTACATAAATCAAAAGCGCTCCCGGCATTCGGGAGCGCTTTTTTTTATTTGGTTACCAGCACCCAGTCTACATAGGTTTTGGCGTCTCCGCTTTTTATTTTATCTACAGATGATTGCGACAGGCCGAAATAAGGTTCTTTCACCTTATTAACTCCATTTGGATAGCCGCCACCCAAAGCAAAATTCAGGATAACGAACTTGGGGTTATCAAATGCCCATCGGCCATATTTTTCTACCATAGCTTTGGTTACTGTGTAGGTTATTACATCATCTACCTTAAAAACAAGGCTGGCGGCTGTCCATTCAACCGTGTAAACATGCCATTGGGTTACATCTACCCCTTTGGGGAAAAACGCCCGGTAGGCCAATGGGGTATTGCCAAAGTAGCCCGGGCCGTGCAGGGCGTTGCTTGTCCAGCTGCTGTCGCCAACAGTTTCCATAATGTCTATCTCACCGCAATCTGGCCATTTGCCTTTGCCTAACAGCCAAAATGCCGGCCATAGGCCCGCGCCGGCCGGGATTTTCATCCTTGCCGAAAATGTGCCGTAGGTGAACATCATTTTATCGCGCGTGTTTATCCTGCCCGATACAAAATCGTATTTCTTTTGCTCTTTACTGGTATGCCCCGCTTTGTAAACGGCTTTTAACACCAGCGCGCCATTGGTTGCCCCTTCGGCTTGGCCATTCACCAGATCAATCGTACCTGCCGAATCTATATAAGCCTGCTGCTCATCGTTCACTGTTCGCCCGGTAACTTCTACATTCCATTTGCCGCGGTTGAGGGTTTTGCTGTTAAAATCTTCAAAAAACAAGGTATCCTTTTTGGTTTGCTGCGCGACGGACGCAGATGAAACGAACAATAGAGCCGATAGCGTAAGCAGGTAGTATCTCATAAATTAAAATTAGCGGTTAAAAATAGGAATTTGCGCGGAAAAGGCAACTCAATTTTACACCCTAATTACCTTAGCTTGGTTATCTTGCGGCCTTACCCGGTTATACTATGCATAGAGGTGGTTTTTTAAATGTGTTTTTAATTATAGCGGCAATAACGCTGCTGATGGATTGGTACGTGATCCACGGATTACGCAGCTTAACAGCCGATTGGCAATCGCGCCCATGGCGCTTAATTGTACTTTGGGGCTACGCGGTTATCTCTATAGGTGTAACAGTGGTGTTTATGGCCGGCTTTGGCAGCTATAGCACCGCCAAGGGCATGACACCCTTCCACGAGTGGATGCTGAGCCTGCTACTCACCTTCTTTATCACCAAACTATTCTTTATCATTATCATTTCGCTGGGCGATCTCGGCAGGTTCTTATATGGCGTTGGCGATAATATTATGAATAATAAGCCAGAAGACCAGCCATTCTTCCCCGAGCGGCGCAAGTTTATTGTGCAGGCCGCGCTGCTGATAGCCGCTGTGCCTTTTACCGGTTTTTTATACGCCATGATAAGAGGCAAGTACGATTATAAAGTACACCGCACCACTATTTACTATGACGACCTGCCCGAGGCTTTTGATGGTTTTACCATTACCCAGCTTTCGGATATCCATTCCGGTAGTTTTGATAATGTAACCGCCATGCAACGGGGGATAGATCTCGCCAAAAGCCAAAAATCAGATCTGTTTGTATTCACCGGCGATCTGGTAAACAACGCCGCCTGGGAAATTGAGCAATATATAGACAGGTTTAGTCAGTTAAAAGCCCCTTACGGGCAATTCTCTATCCTGGGCAATCACGATTATGGCGACTACATCCCATGGGCGAGTCCCGAAGAAAAAGCAGCAAACCTGCAAAAGTTAAAACGCCACCACGGCGAGTTGGGCTACCGTTTGTTACTTAACGAGAATGTGGTAATAGAAAAAGGCGGACAAAAGATCTCGCTGATTGGTGTAGAGAACTGGGGTAAAGGTTTTATACAGATAGGAGATTTGGACAAGGCCCTGAGCGGCGTAGATAATGATGCATTTAAGATCTTGCTCTCGCATGACCCTACCCATTGGGAAGAAAAAGTGCGCTACAACCCTACCGATATTCACTTAACCCTGGCGGGCCACACCCACGGCGCGCAGTTTGGTATTGAAACGGCAGGCATTAAATGGAGCCCGGTTAAATACCGCTACCTGGATTGGGCCGGCCTCATCAATCACCAAAACCGCTATCTGTACGTAAACAGGGGCTTCGGCTTTTTGGCCTTCTCGGGCCGGCTGGGCATTTGGCCGGAGATTACGGTGATCACTCTGAAAAGAAAGGTGGCGTAATTGGCTCGCTTTTCCAAGATCGTTAATGATGCGCACTGTTAATTTCCCTCAAACAAAACTCCATTTTTCGCCTTACTACTTTATGGAAAAGAAAAAAATAGGTACCGCAAAAGCCCCGGCAGCACGCAGTAACGACCATAATGCCCTTGAAGTAATGAAACCATTTTTAAGCTTCGGCTTGAAGGCTATGGCAGTTATCGGCAGCGCGCTGGTTACTATTGTTCGCAATATCCCCAAACCGGAGAATCACACCTCAAAACCCAAGAAAGACGGTAGGATAATTAAGATATAGGGCGATTTCGGAATTCGCATGTGAGATTTCGGATTGATACAATTAGAGGGCTTATTCTTATCCTGATGTATTGTCTCTTGACTCTATCTGCTCTAGGAGAGCCATTTGCCAAATTCGTAGTACTTATCTACTTTGATGCCTACTTTACTGCCAACCTTGTACTTGGCCCTATTATAATTACGCACACGGAGCGATACCTCATCGCGCTCGATAACCAATTCCTCAAAAAATCCTTTAAACAGCACTTGCTTTACCGTCCATTTTTTGGCTGCGCCGATACCGCCTATGCTAATGTTCTCGGCATAGATAACTACGGTACCGCGTTTAGATTTGATGCCGCAAACCGCAGCCTCAGCAGCAGTAAGTTCGCTGCAGGCGACTAATATTTTGGCCGTATATAATAGTTTTGGCGAGTGGTAAAGCTTTTCTGGGGTACCATGCTCTACTATCTCACCTTCTTTGATCACAATAAGTTCATCGGCCATGGATAACAACTCCGCCGGATCGTGCGAAACCAATATCACGGTTACGCCCCACTCTTTTACAATCTGGCGGATGTCGTGCTGCAGTGCCTCGCGATAATTGGCATCTACCTGGTTAAAGGGTTCATCCAGCATCAATACTTCGGGGCGGTTTATCAGGGCCTTGGCGATGGTAACACGTTGTTTTTCGCCGCCGCTCAGTTTACCGAACGATTGTTCTTTTAGTCCGTAAATACCTAATAGATTGAGTGCCTGCGTAGTCTTTTGCACCTGGTAGTTAATATCCCCGGTGGGTAAGCCCGCACTTACATTATACCAAACAGATTCGCCCATATCCATATCGCGGTTATCCTGCGTTACTATGGCAATGGCGGCGTGTTCGGGGGCAAAACCCTCGCTTCGTTGTTTTAGCACCTGCGAGTGAAAGAATACGTCGCCCGAATCGGGTTTCATGGTACCGCTGAGCAATTTAAGCAGGGTTGTTTTACCGCTGCCGCTTTCGCCAACAATGGCGGTGATTTTCCCTTTAGGTATAAAAATAGTGATGTTGTTTACCCCTGTAGATTTATCGCCAAAAAAGTTCTTGGTTATGGATATGGTTTCCAGTATCAGTTCAGCACTCATAAATATTCGCAGGGATTTTAACTTCTCTCAAACCTAATCTATAAAAGTTTATCAGCCAAAAAAAAGTTAAAATGGGAGTATCTTCCGCTTGGTGATTTTACTCTCTCTCTACCCCTCTCTGCTACGCAAAGACGGGTATTTTTTTCTTTATTTTCTCTTCACCCCCTTTACCGCAGGTAGGGAGGGTCGAGCAGCGCAGCGCATTCGGGGTGAGTCAAATAGTCCACCCTTTGAAGTAGCAAACATGATATAGAAGGTCTCTCTTTCCTCCCGCTGCTCATCAAGGTGACATATTGGAGCATAGAAATAACACATTTCCATTAAACCTTACCTCCCATTTCTTGTCGAAATAACAGAACACAACAATAAGAATATTAATTGCTACTACCATGAAAACTACCCTAACAACCATAAAAAACGACCTTTACCGTGTATTAGTTAAAGGCGATGCAGATACCGTACAAATGGCACACGTGTTTTTTATCCTGGCCGTACCCGCCTTAACTGCGTTATTTACTTTAAGCCAATTCCCTATATATTAATGGGCATAAGGAGCTGCTCCATAAAAATAAACTTCTATTTTTGCCGAACAAACTGCAAAAATGGACAGCACACTAAAAGATAAATACGACAGCATCATCTTCGACCTCGACGGCACTCTCTGGGATAGTACCGATACCATCACTGGCGCCTGGCAAACCGCGCTGGACAAAGCGCCGTACATGAGCCATGAGGTGATGAGCCGCGAACGTGTACGCTCGATCACCGGTATGACCTACGATGCGATATTTGAAAAACTGTTCCCGTTTTTAAGTACAGACCAGCGTGCAGAAGTGCAAAGACTTTGCTCACTTAGCGAACTGGAAATACTGCACAAACAAGGTGGTACCCTATACCCTAAGCTTGAAGAAACGCTGATTGAGCTTGGGAAAAAATACAAACTGTACATTGTAAGCAACTGCCAAAACGGCTATATCGAACTGTTTTTAGATCTCAGTAACATGCACAGCCACTTTTTGGCGCACCAATGCTTTGGCACTAATGGCAATCCTAAGGCAGATAACATCCGCGATATTGTGAACGATAACGAACTGCAGGCACCAGTTTACGTAGGTGACACCATGGGCGATTACGATGCTGCAACTAAAGCCGGCGTGCCGTTCATCTTCGCGTCCTATGGGTTTGGTGTGGTAGAAAGCGGACAAGTTGCCACCATAAACAACTTTGAGGAATTAAAGGTGATACTTTAACTACAAACCTTTTTATGTAGACAGGTTTATTGGGTAAATTTACTAACGCTGCTATGAAAATATCAAAATACATCCACTCCTGCCTGTTATTTGAACTGGACGGGCACAAATTATTGTTCGACCCGGGGAACTTCACTTTTGCGGAGGGGATTGTAACGCCAGAAATGTTTGCGGATGTTAACAGCATCATTATCACGCACACTCACCCGGACCATTTAGATATTGAAAAACTAAAGAAAATAGTAGCGTTAAGCAATGCCCCGGTATACGCTAATATGGAGGTGGGTACCACTATCCAAAAATCGGGTTTAAATTATAACCTGATAGAAGAGGGCATTTACAAAATAGGTCCTTTTAAACTAAAGGCCATCCCCGTGGTACACGAGCCTTTATTGGACAGCCCGATACCGCAAATGACAGGCTTTATTATTAACGATAAGGTACTGCACCCGGTAGATTCGATGGAAAACAAACTTACCGAATACGAAGGCATAGAACTTTTACTACTGGTAACCATGGCCCCCTTTGCCAACGAACTGCGGATTGCCGGTTTTGGCGATAAAGTAAAACCAAAACGGATACTGCCCGTACACGATGGTTTCGCAAAGCCATTCTTCGTAAAGTCGCGCTTTCAGAATTACGCCAAACACTTCGCAAAATCGGGCATCGAATTTATAGAGATATACGAACCCGGAGATAGTGTAACGGTTTAATAAAGCAACTTTCACTACTCACTACTCACTATTTCCCCTTTACTTCCTTATCAAAATTCTCCATCACCAATACCGCAGCGCCAATCAGTTCAGCATCAAATCCTAAGGAAGATATGAGCAATTCGGTGCCGGATGCCAGGCGCGGAATGCAATATTTGTGCAGTGCCTGTTGAATAGGTGCCAGTAATATTTTACCAACCTTTGCTCCGCGGCCGCTCAACACGATGTTTGCCGGGTTCATGATATGGATAAGAATGGCCAGCGCTTTACCAATTTTGTAACCCGCGTCAGATAATAGTTCCAGCGCAAACTGGTCGCCCTGGTTAGCAGCATCCATCAGGGCATCGCCCATTAGTTTAAAGTTGCCCTGCGTGGTTTTCAGGCTGGTTACCCGGCCGTTTTTAATCCCCTCCTCGGCTTTTTCGGCTACTACCAGCATACTGGCTTCCGCCTCCAGGCAGCCGCGTTTACCGCAGGTGCAAAGTGCGCCATCGTCTGATAATGGGATATGACTCAACTCACCCGCGAAACCGTTATACCCACGGAAGATCTTACCATCAATGATCATCCCGAGGCCGATACCCCAGCCCAGGTTTATCACCATTACTTCCTGTTGCGTTTTGGCAATGCCAAATTTTTGCTCCGCAAGCGCAATTAAGCTGCTATCGTTATCTATGTAAGTGGCAACGCCGGTTTTTTGTGAAATATAATCGCTCAACGATTGCCCTCCGGCATCCAGGTAGGTGTAGTTGATCCCTTCTACCGCATTGATAAAACCAGGCATACCAATGCCGATACCCGCGATCTTATTTTTTGGGATGCCGCTCTCGGCTATATAATCGTTAAGGCTGTTGATGAGCGTTGGCAGCGCTTCTTCATTGTTAAGCAGTTTTATATCAACGGTAGCCATTTCGGCCACCGGGTTATTTTGCAGGTCTATCAGTTGCAGGCGTGCCGAAAGCTGATCCATCGCCACAGCTAAAATATACATGGCCTTCGCGTTGATGTTATACATCAGCGGGCGGCGGCCACCACTGGAGGGCGCATACCCTTCTTCCACCACAAAGCCTTCTTTTATCAGTTCGTTTATTGCCTTTGTTATAGAGGGGATGCTTTTATCAAAAAGCAGGCTTAACCCGGCGCACGACATTGCATTATCAAAATACAAGCGTTTAATGATCATATTTTTTAACCAGCCGCTTTTAACGCCATTACTTTTTATTTCCATTCAGTATAAATGTTCGGGTTTTATTTAATAGGGGTTTATAATTCGATAAAATTAAAAATAATGCGGCAAAGTACAACATCATCGTTGATAACATAGCCATTTAGCACGGCTATTTTTAATAAGTACAGCGCCTAATTAAATAATGGTATATTTACTTTACCAATTAAGGCCAAAACGCAGCCCGATGAAGAAGATCTTTCTTGTAATTATCCTATCGGGCATCCTGTTTTCCTGCAAAAAAGAAAACGCGGCGCCGAGCACCGATGCCAGCTTAAAAGGCTCCTGGAAATCTAACTTAACTACAGATGTGGTATTTGATAACGCCACAGATATTGAGCTTACCCGGGTAAGCTACCTCCACGGCTTAGAAACCGACCTTACTTTTGACGGCGCAGGCTCGGTAACTTCCTTTGACACCCAGTATAACACAACACTGGTGCATACCTACAGCCTGCACAGCGAGAACGGGCACAACTACATCAGCACCCAGATAGTTGGGATAAATCCTACGGATTACGAGATCCTGGCCCTGAGCGGCCCCGATCTGCAGCTGAAAGGAACTATTATTACTAATTCAGGTTACAGTATAAATGGTAAAAACTACCGGGTGCATTACATCCGTACGCAGTTTTTCGTTAAACAATAACCGCTTATTTGCCGGCCAGTTGTTTTTTTAGTTTCTCCAGTTCATACTCCAGTTTCAACACGTATTCGTTTTGCGGAGCAAAGGCGCGTTTTATTTCGTCTTCGGTATAACGGGGTGTAATGTGCTGGGGGCAATTCCAGTCGAAGGCCTTTACATCAAACAGTATCATGCGTTCGGGCGTGTGCTTATAATCGGCAGGATCTAATAATTTAAACAGCGCCGGCTCATCAGCTAACTCTACAATGTGGGCATCGGCGTATATTTTTAAACGGGTTTTATGCGGGTACTCCATCAGGAACAGGGAAACCTGGTGGTGACCAAGCACGTTCCCTATAAAAATGTATTGTTTATTACCCTTAAAATCAACTACACCAAGCGTATCAGCATTTATCACCTTGATAAAACCCGCCGGGCCGCCACGGTGCTGTATATAGGGGTAGCCGTTTTCGCCGATGCTGGCCATGTAAAAGCTGTCGCGGCCTTCAATAAAATCGGCCTCCGCTTCTGTTAGTCCGTCCGTATCGTCGCGGTTTTCCATGCGGGCGTAGGAGTCGCGGCTGCCATATTGTTGCTGCAGGGCTTTAATACCATCGGTAAAAGCAAATTTTGCGAAGTTCATGTGAGGTTCAAATTAGTGCTGTAGTGTAAAGATATTACATATCAGCCGGTTACTAAGTTGATGCGCGGTAAATTTACAATAGCAGTATTTAAAGCCCCATGCGCATCTGGATCATATTTTTACTGAAGCCGGTTTTTTCGTAAGCTTTTACAGCCGGGGCGTTATCGTAATAAACCTCCAGCTGCAATTCGGTTATGCCCTTGCCGATAGCCCACTCTTTTAATGCCTGCATTATTAAATTATTTACGCCTTTGCCCCTATGCTGCGGCAATACGTACATAAAGCCCAGGTAGCAGTGTTGCGGGTGATTTAAAAAAGGCTTGGAGGTTTGGATCCGGGCGTAGCCGCTGCCTATGAGCTGGCCATCCAGTTCGGCTACCACCAGGTAAATGTGTGGAGCGGTGACCATGAGGTCAATATCGTAATATTTAGTGGGATGAGGTTTGATGGTAGGGTCGAAAGGACGCTCGGCCTCTATAACACCCTGCTCAAACTGCAGCAACGCATCCATATCAGCCAAAGTGGCCTCGCGGGTAGTGATAGTTTCCATTATTTTTTGATTACATGGATTATTGGTTGATTACTCCGATTACGATATGATTTCACAGATTGTAACCGGTTCCGTCAAATATAATCACCCCACCGTAAACACCGTAGCCATTTTTACTTTTGACTTCTACCTTTTGACTTAACTACGCCGCGCCGCCGAAATCGGCAATAAAAGCAAAATAATCATCCCAGTTAGGGTCTTCTGTTTTGGTGATGGTGATGGGGAGCTGCTCAAAATCGAGCAGGACGGTATCAATGCGTTCCTGCGCACTGTCGGCATTGGAAGTGTACCAGGCCCAGCGTTTTTCGCCCTGGCCGGTTATTACGGATGTCAGGATGCTTTGCCTGTCGCCTTCGAGAGCGTAGATCAACGCTGTTTCAAAATTATCTATTATATCCGCTTCGCCGGACGCAGGCATTTCCGATGCTTCGTCGGTGTCATATTTCCAGTGGATCTCTATTTTTGTGGGGTAATAGCCGCTGTCGATAAAGCCGCGGAGGTTTTGGCGGTAACGCACCATTACGGGTATCCCCTCGGCGTTGGAACCTTCGGCACCCGTCCAGTTATCTTCCAGTATCAAGTGGTTATTCATGCTTGTATAAGGGAATTGGGGGCGAAATGTTTTTGTGGTGAATTGCCTATCCCAATTGAAGTTCAGAAAGTTCTTTGCCAAGCTCCCTGATCCCAAGTAGAATTTTCTCCACCTGTTTACTTGATGGCTTTTTTTGCCCGCCAACATATTGTGCCAGCAGACTTTGATTCATGCCAACCCGTTCAGACAATGCTTTGGCATTGATAACTTTAAAATATTCGAAGAATTGAGGGAGGTCAAGCGTGATATTAATATCGCTTTCTTTGACCGGCTCCCCCCCGGTTTCTTCCTGGTATAAATTCATCGCCTCCAGAATATTTGATTTCAATTCTGTCATTGAGGCACCAACAGTATAAACCGGATAGTTCTCTGCATAAGCAGAGAACCCGGTTGAAGTCTTTTCGACTATAAGATTAATTTTTTTCATCTTTTCAAACTTTTGTGATGATAAAAAATATAAGAATAAAGAAACAGTACATTTATTTCAACCCTGCCTGTTTTAAGATACTGTTCGCAAGACCTTTACCAACTTCTGCGCTTCCATGGTCAGTTACTACAATTACGCCTTGTTTAGTAGGGTGAGTCATAGTTATATGACTACCTTTTTGCCGCTTGTTTACCCATCCATCCCGATGGAGAATCCTTAAAAGCTCTGAGCTTTTCATTCGTTTCTTTGATTTTTGTTTTCATTATTATAAAGATGCTATATAATTAGGGTTAATAATCAAAGGTAATATATTTATTACTTAAAACAAATAAAAGTAATAAATATATTACCTCAACATCTTCCCCTTACTCCACCACAAATTCCTTCTTCAACTTAATATCTTCCGATGATGCGCCTATCATTACCGTGAACGTTCCCGGCTCTACGGTCCAGTTCATGTTTTTGTCCAGCAGGGCGAGGTCATCCGGGTGGAGGGTGAATTGTACGGTTTTCTTTTCCCTTGGTGCCAGGGCAATGCGCTCAAAGCCACGCAGATCAAACTCGTAAGTGGTTACGCTGCTGATGTTATCCTTCAGGTATAGCTGCACCACATCATCACCTTTACGGGCACCGGTGTTGGTTACGTCTACCGTTACGGTAACATCGCCCTGTGAGTTACCTTTCTCAGGCGATACCGTTAGGTTGCTGTACTCGAATTTGGTATAGCTTAAGCCATAACCGAAAGGATAAAGCGCGCCGTTAACACTGGTTTTGCCCCAGCTG
The DNA here is from genome assembly GCF_004054195.1 of Mucilaginibacter gilvus. Classification (GTDB taxonomy): domain Bacteria; phylum Bacteroidota; class Bacteroidia; order Sphingobacteriales; family Sphingobacteriaceae; genus Mucilaginibacter; species Mucilaginibacter gilvus. The sequence goes on from NZ_SBIW01000006.1 coordinate 311,773, forward strand.
TTTTGCCCGCCCTGCCCGGCCTGCGAGTTGGGTTTAAAAGGGAAGTTAAACTCTATCTGTCCCGTTGTTTTTGGAAAGGTTATGGCCAGTTTACCGCCGGGGTTGTTATCGCCAAAAAGCGTTTCTGCAATTACCTGCCCGCTTTGCACGCTGGGGAACCAGGCCTCTAAAATGGCAGGCACATACTTATTTTCCCAGTTAATGGTAAGCGGCTGCCCGTTTATCATCACCATAACTACCGGCTTGCCTGTTGCCTGCAATGCCTGGATTAGTTTTAACTGACGGCCGGGCAGGTTCAACCCGGTGCGGGAGAGGCTCTCGCCCACCCTGCGCACATCTTCGCCAACTACGGCAATTACAACGTCAGACAAACGAGCCTGTGCAACTGCCGAATCGATACCGGCCTGTTCGGCGCCGGTCAATGGCGTTTCTATGATCTCGCTCTCCGGCCAGGTAGCATCAATAATATTGCAGCCTTTTACATAAGTTACATTGGCGCTGCTGCCCACATATTTCTTTATGCCATCATAAACATTGATGATAGGGTTATGCGATGGACCGTAACGGCTAATGGTGTAATTAGATTCCACCGCCAGCGGGCCGGTAACCAAAATATTCTTCAGCTTGCTTTTATCCAGCGGCAGCAGGTTGCCTTCATTTTTCAGCAGCACCATGCTCTCGCGGTTCATTTGCAGGCTCATTTGCGCGTCGGCCTCGGTATGCACCAATTTATCGGCAGCTTTAGGGTCTTTTACGTAAGGATCATTAAACAGCCCAAGGCGAAATTTCACCCGCAACACATCTGCCACACGGCTATCTATCACCTTCATCGAGATCTTGTTCTCTTTGATCAGTTCGCGCAGGGGCAATATAAAAGTTTGCGGCATGGTAAAGTTGGTGCGCACGTTCAGCCCCGCTTCTACCGCCTGCCTTACGGCTTCTTTGTAATCTGCCGCTACTTTATGCTTTGAGTACAAAAACTCCACCGCTTCGCTATCAGATACCACGTAGCCATCAAAACCAAATTGCTGGCGCAGCAGCTGGGTTAAAAAGTAATAACTGCCGGTGATGGGTACGCCATCATAATCGTTATAGCTGCTCATCACACCCATGGGGTGCGCTTCCTGTATCACCCGGCGAAACGGATACAGGTATACCTGGTGCATTTCGCGCGGTGCCACATGCGGATCGGTACGGGCGCTGCCATCGCGGCCGCCTTTGGGGATGCTGTATACGGCATAGTGTTTCAGGGTAGATGCCACCCCTTCTTCCTGGATCCCTAATACCATTTGCTTGCCCATCTCGGCTATATGGAAAGGACTTTCGCCGTAACATTCCACAACACGGCCCCAGCGCTGATCGCGCGCGGGATCTAATATCGGTGCGTATACGTTGGTGTAGCCCAAAGCTTTTGCTTCGCGGCCAACGGTTTGACCCGCGCGGCGGACCAATTGTTTGTTCCAGGTGGCGCCGATAGATATGGGCGCAGGCAACGGTGTAGCACGATCATGGTTTAAACCATGGATACCTTCGTTAGTAAAATCGACAGGGATGCCCATACGGGTTTCTTCTACAAACCATTTTTGAACGGTATTAATAGCCGACGCGTGTTTGCTAAAAGGGAACGAATATTGGGTAGGCGCGTCGTCTGTAGTGGAAGTGAGGTTATTAAGCTCTTCATCTATATTGGCAATACCGTCTTTCCAGATCTCTGTTTTCCATCGGGGCACGGGCATTTCATCCTTCAATACGCGTTTATAGCCGTAAAGGGTAGCCATCTGGCAGGTTTTTTCATCAATGTTCATCTGGCTCAGCAGATCGTTCACCCTTTTTTCGATGGTTTGCGAGGGATCTTCAAAAACGTCCATTTTGCCGTTCTTGTTAAAATCTACCCAGCCTTTATGGTATATGTTTTTTTGTTGGGCCGACGCGGATAATGACAACAATGGCAGCAGTAGCAGCAGCAGTGGTTTTTTCATTAAAAGGAGATGTATTGGTTTACATCTCAAATATAAAAGAAAGTTGGGTAGGCGGTTTGAATTGGGTTGGTTTTTATACTACAACGTTTGCGATGGCACATTAAGGTCGCGAAATAACCCAGCAAAATATACCGACCGAAATTTTTCAGGTGTGTACAATTAACGGCACTATTGTTCAACAAACAGTATCACCCGGCAGCGTTTCTACGGATAACTTATTAAAACAACGCTGTAAAATGCTTAATTTCGAACCGCATCCGCCGCACCTTTCTTTGGCATTTTTTTTGCACCGGCAACAGCATATATCTTGGCCAACTATTTTTTATGAGTAATTCGTTTTTACTAAGCTTTTTTAGCCTGCTGCTAATCACCGCTAACAGCGGCAAAGCACCGGTTGCTACACTTGCTGCCGACGAGCAGATCTGCGGCAAATGGCGAAACCAGGAAAAAAATTTAGTGGTGCAGGTGTATAAGGAAAACCGCGAGTTTAAAGCTAAAATCATTTGGTTTAATAATGGCGAAGGCAATAAGGCAATGGAAAGCTGGACAGATAAGCACAACCCCGACCCTACTTTGCGCAGCCGCAAATTATTAGGCATGAATGTTTTGGAAAAACTGGTTTACGACCGTGACAGCAACTCCTGGGAGGATGGTATGATTTACGACGCCCAAAACGGCAAACACTGGAATTCTTCAGCCTATATAAATAAGGATGGCGCACTAAAGGTAAAAGGCTATTGGCACTTTAAATTCATTGGTAAAACCATGACCTTTAACCGTATTTAACATAGAGAAATCTAAAAGTTATAAACTAATAAAGCGCCCCTGGTTTATTCCAGGGGCGCTTTATATATATAAATTTAAGTCTATTACTTAGCCTGGCCAAATTCGCCGCTTGCGCTTAGTTCAACTTCGTCGCTCAGCATTGGCGAACCATATTTGCTGCCGAAACCGAAATCAGAACGTTTGATAGTACCGGTAACTTTGAAACCTGCTGCTGGCGCTTTGCTCATTGGGTTGGTGATAGTACCGCGGTGTACCATATCAAAAACAACCGGTTTAGTAACACCATGCAGTGTTAAGTTACCAGTTAATTTGTATTTGCCTGTACCTGCAGGAGCAATACTTGTGCTTACAAAGCTAAGGGTTGGGTATTTAGCAACGTCGAAAAAATCTTCGCTTTTCAGGTGACCGTCGCGGCGATCGTTCTCTGTGTTTACAGATGCGGTTTGTGCTACGAAAGAAACTTTAGCATCGCTAAAATCGGGCTTTGCAGCCACGATTGTTGCATCAAAATCTTTAAAAGTACCGTCAACATCAGATACCGCTAAGTGGGTGATGGTGAAAGTTACGTGCGAATGTGCTTTATCATTCTTCCAGGTGGTTTGCGCAAAAACAGCTGTTTGCATTAATAATGCGGCAGCGGCTAATAATAAGGTTTTTTTCATTTTGTTTTAATTTGTATTTTAATACTTTTTCCGAATCAAAGATATATAAAGGATTGAGAATAGATCAAATTAAATGTTTAAACATTTAATTTGTGAAACAAGGGTGACAAAGCCCCCTATTTTTCGAAAAATTCGTCTACCTTTTTGTTGAATTTCCTGGCATGCTCTATCAAAGTACCATGCCCCGAGTTGTGCACTATCCACAATTGCGACCCTGGTATGTTACTTTGAATGAGGCGGGTGTGCTTATCAACTATCACATCGTGATCGCCTGCGATGATGAGTGCCGGACATTTTATTTGCTGTAGTTGGGATAACTTAATATTCGGTTGGGTCCAATCGAGCATAAATATCTTCCAGTCGTTTTTAGCCTTGGGAGTTTTCCATGCCCGGTTTTTATTCTGGTTGTAATACTTTTCGCTTTGTTTCCATCCCTGCGGGTCAAGCGCGGTACTGTCGGGCCATATATTAGCACCGGTTGACGCCAGTTTAATCACCTTATCCGGGTGGCGCATGGCCATCAGCAGGGCGTTTATACCGCCGTCGCTCCAGCCAATTACGTATGCCTTGGGCACTTTAAGCGTATCCAGCAGTACAGCAAAGTCATCGGCCATTTGCTCAAAGCTCAGCGAATCGCTGGCATCAACAGTTTTGCCCTGCGCACGGCTATCAGCCAGTATTACACGGTATTTTTTGGCAAAGTAAGGCACGTTCTCGGCAAACGCACTCATATCGCCCCCATTGCCGTGGATCATCAGCAGGGGCTTGCCGCTGCCGTATTCTTCCACATACATTTTTATGCCGTTTATTTGGTAATAGCGGCCAGCTTCGGGGTTATTGCCATACATGGTTTTGGGTTTACAACCCAACAGGGTTAAAAGCTGCGGCAATACCATCAGCATAATGAGTTTTTTTACACGCATATAAAGTTTACGCATTAGATGCCTAAATATAGGGATTAGGGGTTAGAGATTGACGATTAGTTATTGCTACTTGCTTTCAGATAAGCAGCTATCTCGGTAAAGCTCTGTAAAGCATCCTCGCTCCCAACCTCTGATGGCGCATACTCAGCCCAGCCGAGCGGGGTACCGCCGTAAATTTTGTCGGCAACATCCAGCCGGGCACCGGCCTTTACCAGCAGTTTTACGGTTTCCATCGAGCCGGACCATACCGCCTGGTGCAATGGCATAGCGTGCGAATGGAAGCCGCTGTTAGGGCTGGGATAGCCGTTAGGGCCAACGCCTTGCTCCAATAAAAATTTCACCATATCTGCCATGCCATAAAAAGCCGCGGCGGTTAGCGCTGCCAGTTTTTCGTCGGCTGTGGCGGTTTGCAAAAGGCGGTCAACATCATCCATCCGGTGCAGACCAATGGCAACGCCCAATGTTAATTTGCCGCCCCGCTCTATCAAATAATTGGCCGCTTCGGTATTACCATGAGCCAGGGCACCAATGCCGCCGCCCGGTTGTGCGCCGGCGTTTATCAGGGCGTCCATCATAGCTATCTGCATGTCGCTTTCGCGCGGGATGCGCCCTGTAGCTACCAGCCCGAGAGTATAATCCAGCTGTTGCTGCGCGATACCCGGCGCTTTGGCCTTTATTTCGGTTACCAGTAAATTTATGATGGCTACAATATTGGCAGGCAGCTTTTCATGCCTGATGGGGTTATCGGCAACAAACCAAAGCAGATACGGGTCTTTAAAATAACCCTCTTCGGTGGTTGAAAGTTTGTCTGTAATTAAGCGCGGGTTATCAGTAATTAGTTTTTGGAGCAAAACCGTGTCGCCGCCGTCTATAGCTTCAACAGCCTGGAGGAAGATCGGATCGGTGATATCTGAGGTTTGCATGATGTATTTTACTTAATGATATAGGTTAACACACCCATCCTCCCTTTCAAGAGCAATAGCCCATCAGAACGCAGTATTTATTTAATTTCTATACGGGTTTATAATAAAAGTTTTAAGATTTATGGTGACAATATTATAATGAAAAATATGTTAACCCTGATTATTTTTAAGTTATTGAATATCATATATTTAGATATAAATTATTGAAATTGTGTTAAGTTATGTTAACCGTACTTAAATCCGTCCAAAGGAGTGGAATAGTACAAGGCCACTGCCTTGGCAGGTGAAATCCCATCTAAATTCGGCGTAGCTCCGGTTATATATTCTCCCATTTCCCGCTATCCAAACTTCGGTAAATGGCATCTACTACTCTCATATCTTTCAGCCCCTCTTCGCCGGGTACGCGGCTTTGCTTGTTGAGGGCAACGCAGGTAGCAAAATCGTCCATTTGGGCGGCTTGCTGAATAATGTTAGGGATCTTCATGGGGTTGCCATTTATTTTGCCGTCGAGGCCGCCGTAGCCAAATGCCGGATCCAGTTCAAAGTTGCCATTTTCGGTAGTTACGTGCAGGTAGCCCCAATTGTTGTTGTAGCTGCTTTTGCCCGTCACCTTAGCCCCGCCGGGGAACTTCAGTTCCCAAAAAACGGTTTCATCTACTTCTTTAAAAAAATCGGGGCGGGTTTTCTCTTGTGTAGCTTTCACGGCTACAGGCTCCTCGCCCAGCGTATAGCGTGAGCCTTGTATGGCGTAAATGCCCATATCCATTAATCCGCCACCGCCGGCCATCGCTTTTTTCAATCGCCATGCGTTAGGGTCACCTCCGTAAGTGAAGCCGTTGCCGGTTTCAATAGTGGTGACTTTCCCCATAACCTTTTTTTGCCCAAGGCGCATTACTTCCTGCGTATGCGGTTCAAAGTGCAGGCGGTAGCCTATAGATAACAAACGATTTGCCTTTCTGCAGGCGGCTATCATATCGCGGCATTCGGCAGCGTTGAGCGCCATCGGTTTTTCGCACAGTACATGCTTGCCCGCCTTTGCCGCGCGGATGGTAAATTCCTTGTGCATACTTACCGGCAGCACAATGTACACAATGTCGATATCCGGGTTGTTGGCTATCTCATCAAAATTTTGGTAGTTATATATGTTCTTTTGAGGAATGTTGTACTTTTTGGCCCAGTCTACCGCCTTTTGCGGCGTACCGGTTACTAAACCGGCCAGGTAACAGTTATTGGTATGCAGCAGCGCCGGGGCAAGCTGTCCGCTGCTGTAATAACCGAGGCCAACGAGCGCAACGCCCATCTTTTTCCCTTTGGCCAGGGCGGATATAGCGTTGCCGAGCAATAAAGCGCCGGTGGCTATAGATCCTTTTTGAATAAAACTACGACGTGAAATTTGGGTACTTGTTTTCATAACTATAAATGGTTTGATGTTTGGCATTTAAAGTTAGCGGAAAATATTGAAAGTTTGCTCTTTAGTGCTAGTTAGGTGGGTGTATGTTATTTAGTGCTGTGAAAGGTGAGGCAGTGATTAACGTTAAGCTTGTGGATGTTCATTTTTTCGCGGGCATTTGTTTTAAGGCGCTCAAGAGGGCTTCGCCGTTCTTTCGAAACCAAAAGAAACGAACCAAAGAAAAGTGCCGGCCACGTTACGTTCTTTGAAAGTTCGTGATTGTTCAGAGTTTGTGCCACCCGAACGTTCCTGATGCCGGTTTTATGGGGTCTCGTTCTGTTCTTCGGGCTCCAATTACTTGCCTTTTAAGTCATTCGGTAAAATCTTCGATTAGCTGCCAATACCCGCTTTATACTTTTTAATAGCGCGAATAACGGATTGCACTATTTCGTTCTGGCCTTCGTCGGAGTTGAGGTAGCGTTCGTCGTCGGGGTTATTGATGAAACCGGTTTCTATCAGCAGTCCGGGCATTCCACTTTGCTGTAATACCAGTACGCCCTGTTCTTTTACCCCTACGCTGGCCCTGCCGTCGGTTTCGGTGAACTCGGTATTCAGTAACTCGCCAAACTGCACGCTTTGTTTGCGGTAGCGTTGTTGAAACGCGGCCAGCACAATGGCGTTCATCGCCGCATCCTCACCGTAACCGTTATATCTTTTCTGGTAATCTTTCTCCTGGTAAATAGACGCGTTCTCGCGCAGAGCCTCTAACTGCTCCTGCTTGCGGTGGAAACCATATAACAACAGCATGGCGCCACGGCGGGTACCCACACGCTGCGGCGTGGAGTTGCAATGAATAGATATAAACAAGTTGGCTTTACTATCGTTGGCAATTTCGGCGCGGTTGTGCAACTCAATGAATTTATCGGTGCTGCGCGTCATGATCACATTGATATTCGGGAGCTGATCGTTAAGGGCGTCGCGCAGTTTTTTGCCGATGCTTAGCGCTACCGTCTTTTCGTTGGAATAGGCACCATGGGCTCCTGGATCTTTACCGCCGTGCCCCGGATCGATAACGATTGTTCTGAAACGGAACGCTCCCGTAGAATCTCCGGTTTTAACTGGCGACTGGGCAAACGCCAGGCAAGCCCCGGCCAAAAAAAATATAGTACAAGAAAGCAACGCGGCCCTTGTAAGCGGCTTAAAAAACATGGCGCAAAGATATACGATTGTTTTTGGGTATAATCCCTGCGTTTTTGAATTATTTGTAGACATTATTTGGTTATAAACTGGCTACCTCCTAATAAAGACAAAAGGCGCAGTATTGTTTTTGGGTATGACTGCAAACCTGCACCCGGGTTTAACTTCAATAACTGTTAAACAAAACCGCAGGCGTGAAAAGAAGTAAAAAAGACGCGAAGTATCGCGTTTATATGGTATTTAACTAAGCAAATTATGTTTTTCTACAAAGGCGTTTACCCGGGCAATTAGCACTTGCTTTAGCTTGAAGGAGACCGAGCTGTTTTTTAAGTGATTCGCTGTCCCCAAAAAACTTCCCCGAAATTAATTTCTTTCGTAACCTATTGTATACTAAATCCGTAATAATGCACATAAGAAAGCTACACCATGAACGCCATATTTACTAACTCATTTACAACGTTTTCCTTCTTTTTGGTATTGGGGACACTGATAGTTTATCTTATCTTAAAATTCGATAAACTGCAGCGCAATAAAATGAGCGGTATTTTGGCACAAACGCGAGATGTACAGCCACTATTTGTAGCGAAAGCTATTAACCATAAACTAAAAGCCATTAAACCCGAACTGAATGCCGATAGCCGCCGCGATATAGCCAAGCAACTGGATGAATTAGTTGCCGCTTACGACAGAGGGCAGGTATCTTTACCGGAGTATTGCCACAAGCTGAACCGCCTGTTGGCTATGGTAGCTTAGTGTTAAAACAGGGGGTAAAAAAGTGGCGGGCGCTACTTGCTTGCACGCAATTCTTTTACCCGGGCTGCTTGGCTCAACAAGTCATTATTACCGATATTTGTTAAATTTGGCGCTATCATGAGCGCTACCCAATCCACTAATAATTTACAAATAGTTGCCACTGCCGATGGGTCAAACACCATTTACAACGCGCAGGTTGGCGAAAACTATCACTCCCGCAACGGGGCCGTGCAAGAGAGCCGGCACGTGTTCCTTCAATCGGGCTTAGCTTATTTTTTAAACCTTACCCCCGCCACGCCTATTGCTGTGAGCATCCTCGAAGTAGGCTTTGGTACCGGGCTTAATTTTTTACTAACTGCCGATCTCTGTTTCGCCGAACAACTCAAATTAGATTATACCGGTATAGAGGCTTACCCGCTAAGCCCTGAAATAATTAGCCAAACCGGCTATGAAAAGTATGTTACCAGTGCCACCTGGCAGAGTTTTTTAGATAGCTACCCAGAATCGCTTACGGGGGCAACATCCCTAAACGATTTTGTTCAGCTACGTACGGCGCATTGCCCGCTGCAAGCTTTTAATTCCGCCCAAAAATTCGACCTGATTTATTTTGATGCCTTTGCCGCCGCCAACCAACCCGAAATGTGGAGCGAGGTCGCTATTAACCATACGCTCAGTTTTTTAAAACCCGGCGGCGTATTTGTTACCTACGCCATAACCGGCAACCTAAAACGCACCATCAAAGCATTAGGCTTAAAAGTGGAGAAAGCCCCCGGAGCACCAGGCAAACGGGAAATGCTGAGGGCGGTAAGCAGTTTGCAGTAAGCGGTGGCAGTTGCAGTTGGCAAACCTGCAACAAACAAAATATCAACCGCAAACTAAGCACCGTTAACCGGTGAAGATAAGCAAATTGCCCACTGCTAACTCACAACTGTTAACTATCTTTGCCCACATGCCACTAACGCCGCCTATTACTTCTGCAACGCCTTCAGGCGCTTTTGACCGCCTGCTTACTATCATGAACGATTTGCGCACTAACTGCCCCTGGGATAAAAAACAAACCATGGAAAGCCTGCGCCATCTCACCATTGAAGAAACCTACGAACTATCTGACGCCATACTGGGCGGGGATATGCAGGAGGTCAAGAAAGAGCTGGGCGATATTATGCTGCACCTGGTGTTTTACTCGCGCATCGCATCAGAAACAGATGATTTTAATATTATCGGCGTACTCAACAGTATTTGCGATAAGCTTATTAACCGCCATCCCCATATTTACAGTGACACCCAAGTAAGCAGCGAGGAAGACGTGAAGCGCAACTGGGAACAGATCAAACTAAAAGAGGGGAATAAATCGGTACTTGCAGGGGTGCCTGCATCGTTACCTGCCCTGGTAAAAGCATCACGCATACAGGAGAAAGCCCGTGGCGTTGGGTTTGACTGGGATAACAAAGGCCAGGTTTGGGCCAAGGTAGAAGAAGAGCTACAGGAGTTTAAGGACGAATTTAACGTGGCCGATGATACCGCTATAGACCGGGAAAAAGCGGAAGCGGAGTTTGGCGACCTGTTATTCTCGCTCATCAACTACGCGCGGTTCATCAACATCAACCCCGAAGATGCGCTGGAGAAAACCAACCGCAAATTCATCAAACGTTTTCAGTACCTGGAAAGTAAGGCAAAAGAACATGGCAAACAGTTGCAGGATATGAATTTGGCTGAGATGGATGTATTTTGGAATGAAGCGAAAAAATCGTGAAAATATAACACGACTTGTAGCGTTTTAAGTATCAACCCCGTAACCCTTATAACTTAACATAATATGGAAAAAAGATCTACTTATTTATTGCCAGCAGTGGCAATAGCTATATTAATGGCAATTGGTTGTGCGCCCAATAAAAAAAGCGAGCCGGTACCCACACCCGTTGGTACTTTCGCCGGTCAGTTCCGTAAGTTACACCGCGCCAGCGGTGCAACAAAAATTGACACAACTAAAGCTACTATACAGTTAGTGCTGGACGCGGGCGGTGCCTATAAAGTATTGGGCGATACCGCAACCCTACATGCCGGCAGTAAGGGCACTTATAGTATAGGCGGGAGTGTGATTGCATTTCAGGATGCAACCTTCAAAACTGTCCCCGATCCTAAAATACATTTATACGGGTACTACGCCTTTTATTACGATGGCAGCAGTATGTTTCAAATGGTTCTTAACAGTTCCGATACGCTTAGCTTGCAGTACGACCTTAAAAAGGTAAACTAAGCCGCAGGGTTTCTTATTTTTGTTCCCGTGGAATTGTAATACACTCCACGGGATTTTTTTTGTAAAATACTTGTATACCCATGTAGCGTTTTACCAAAAACGCGCGTAATTAATTACACTTAGCAGAACTAACAGTATTTAATGCATCTAACCCACCGCATTACTGAGGACGAAATAGTAAGTAAATGCAAAACAGGCAGCCTGAAATACCAGGAATTGCTGTATAAGCAGTTTTATGGCTACGCTATGGGTATAAGCGTGCGCTATAGCCTTAACCAGGATGATGCCTTAGAAGTTGTAAATGATGCTTTTATAAAAGTGTTTAATAATATAGATACATATAACACCGATAAACCTTTTAGGGCCTGGCTGCGTACCATAGTGGTTAATACAGCTATAGACAGGCGCCGTAAAGAATTAAAACACCAGGCCACCACCGATTTGGATAGCGCGGTTGGTGTTGGCAGCAGCGCCAGCGCTATTGAGAATTTAAACGCACAGGATATTTTAAAGTTGATGAAGCGTTTGCCGCAGCTGCAGCTTACCATTTTTAACATGTATGAGATAGATGGCTACAACCACGATGAGATAGGCAAAATTTTGAACCTGCCGGCCAGTTCGTCACGGGTTTATTTAAGCAGGGCCAAAGATAAGTTAAGGCAGCTATTAACAACAGAAACACAGAGCCATGGATGAGCAGTTTGATGAAAAACTAAAGAGCCGCATCACGGAGGTGTTTGATAATTACGAATTCCCTCCGGCTGATGAAGCGTGGCTGGAACTCCGCAAAAAGTTACTGGTGAAAGAGGAACGCAAAGTTGCCTGGCTTTGGTGGAGCAGCGCCGCGGCTATTTTATTGTTATTTTTAGGTGTAGGCTTATGGCTTAATTATAAGCCGGATGCCGTTACCAATGTGGCCGCAAACCACAGCAAACCGCTAAGCCACGTTGCCGAAGAAGTTGATAGTGTAAAACAAACTGAAGCTGCACCAAACAACATCGCTTCGGCACAACCGCAGCCGGTTAACAGCGATAGCAGGTCTATAGCACCTGCCGCATCCAATAAGTACACCGCCGGGAATAACAAACCTTTAAGGGAGCAACACGCACCATTGGGCAATGCCGGCACCCTGCCTGTTGCTATGGATGGCACCCAAAAAGCCGGCATCGCTAAGCAAGATCAAAGCGTTACAGCCATTGCGGGTAACCTGCCGGTAAGCAAACAAGCGCCGGTAAATGCAACCACCCTGCCTGATGTGAAAAAACCGGTAACTGCTAAAACCGACCAGCAGCAGGTGGCCAAAATTGATGCCCCCGTTAACGTTGCAGATAACAGCCAAACCAATGCCGTTGCAAGCACCAAAACCAATAGCGTAATTGCGCAGCAACCCGCTAAAACCATTGATGATCTTTTTAAAGAAACCCAACCCAGCGTGGTGGCCCGGCAAAAGGCGGGTAATAAGGAATTGAAGAAAGTTAATTTTAGCGTGTACGCGGCAACTTACGTTAACTACGCCGAAGGCAGCGCTAACCAGGTAAATGCCGGCGCGGGCTTTACTTCCGATATTCGCCTGGGCAAAAAAATTAAGCTTTCTACAGGGGTCTCGCTGGCGCAAAACACTTTTAGCTATGCCGGCCTGCCACCGGTAAGCGTTACAAACCGGGCATTGGCGGCGGATGCACTTCCGGCGGCTACAAAGTCCGATGGCTTCTTTAGCACGGTATCGTCGGTTGCCGAATTAAAGGGCTCCAACGCGAGCCTGGTTGGGCTGGATATACCCATCAATATTAAATACGAGTTTAATCCCGATAAAACCGATACCTATATATCGGCAGGCCTAAGTTCGGGTACGTTTATAGATGAGCGATACACTTACCGTTATGCTTACCACAATAACAGTTTGGGTAACTCAACGGTAACCACGCAAGATCAAACCTCAACGCAAAGCTTTAACAGCTTTTATTTCGGTAAAACGCTGAATGTTTCTTTTGGTACCGGCTTTCCTATTGGTAAGACAAACAGACTGGTTATAGAGCCTTTTTTAAAATACCCGCTTGGCGGTTTGGGTACCCAGTCAATTCATTTTGGCTCGGGTGGTGTTAACCTTAAGTTCAATTTTAAAACAACCAAAAAATGAGGAAACTTCTACTAAGCCTTATCTGCATGTTCGCCTGCACTGCGTTATTTGCCCAAAAGCTGGAAGTTACAGCCGGTGCCTATTCGGGTTTGTTTAAATACAGCGGCAAATCAACAGCCTCCTTTTCATTTATGAATTCGACTGTATCTCCTACCATGGGTACCTCATCATACACCAATAATCCTTATGGCAATAAAATCGGTTTCGGTTACGGTGTAAACGGCCAGGCCCAACTCGTTGGCAAGAGCGGTTTTATTGTAGGGATGCAGACCGCATATGAACAATTGAAAAGCAAAATCCATATCAACCAGGCATTCGCAAGTTTTAGCAACCCAGTCGGCGTCCAATATGTAATGACGTTGGACGCTAACGGTAGCACCGCTTTAAAAAACAACATCATCAACCTTAACCCATACTTTGGCCATCGCATACAATTCACCAAAGTTAAACTGGATGTTTTAGCAGGGGCCGATATTGGCTTTATTAGCAGCACGCACGAAAAAGGTGTGGCCCACGCAAACGACGACAGAACTTACGCCACCGACCTTGACCGCACAACCATTAAAAAAGACATAAGGATACGGTTTGGCCTTGCCGCAAGCTTAAACAAGCTTAACCTGAATGCCAGTTACGCCTACGGATTATCCAATTACATGGGCGGCTACATTGGCGGCAGCGCGAACGACGCGCATAGCCAGGTGATAAGAATAGGGCTGGGGTACCAGATTTTTTGATTTTTCGCGTTATTTATTTTATGGTGCTCAAGATGGCTCGGCTTCCTGTTGCAAGAAACAAGATCGCCTGTTAAAAATTGCGTTAAGGATAGCAACGTAAACGCCGGAATGGAGGGCCGCTTCTATCAGCGGCGCGGAATGAGGAGTTGCAGTGTATAGCCTGGCCTACAGGGAACGCCCGTAGAAGAAACAAGAAGTAAGAGGCAAGAAAAAAGAAAACCCTCCCCTATTTAAACCTTATGGCCTTCACCGGCGAGATGCGGCTAACCAGCATACTCGGCACAATTAATACCAGCAGGCATACCACAAGCGTACCTATATTTAACAGTATCACATCGCTCAGCTCGAATTGAATAGGTACGAACGTCATGTAATAACTCGCCTGGTCGAGTTTAAAAAAGTGGGTAGTTTGCTGAAAGTAGCCTACCCCCAGGCCAAGTAAATTGCCCAGCAGCAACCCTATCCCTATCAGGTACGCTGCGTTATAAAGAAAAACCTTTTGTATAACCCAATTGCGTGCCCCTATGGCTTTAAACAAACCTATCATGGCCGTCCGTTCCAGTATCATGATCAGCAGGGCCGATATCATATTAATAACCGCCACTATGGTCATCAAAACCAGCATTACTACAATATTTACATCCAGCAGGCCCATCCATTCAAATATGGCTGGGTAATTCTCAAATACCGTGTACGATTTTAGCAGGATAGGTAATTTGTTATCGATCCAGTTGGCGGTTGAGGTTATCCCGTCAAAATCGGCCACCCGCACTTCATAGCCGCCAATTTCACCTTTGTTCCAATCGTTAAGGCGCTTTATCAGGTTAATATCACCTATGATAAAGGTTTTATCCACCTCATCCACACCGATGCTAAAAATGCCTTTTATGGTTAGTTTTCGCCTGCGCGGGGTCTCTTGTATAAAGTAGATGATGAGGTCGTCCCCTACCTTTAATTTGAGGCGGTTGGCAGTTACCTGCGATATCATCACCTGTTTCATGGCTTCGGCGCTGTCCCTGAAATCCATCACGCTGCCGGCTACCAGTGCCTCTTTAATATATTTCCAGTCGTAACTTTTATCAACGCCCTTCATCACCACTCCTTCTATTTCGCTGTTGGCCTTAATAATTCCCGGCTTGGTAGCATAGGGGTTTATGGCTGTTACGTGTTTATTGGCTTTTAGCTTTGGGATGAGACCGGCATTTGGGATAAAGGAGGAATTTTCGTAAGAATTGTTAAGGTCGGATTTTACGATCTGCACATCACCCGCAAAGCCGCGAACTTTTTCGCGGATCTCCTGTTTAAATCCTTCAATAACGGCTACCGAAAGTATCATCACCCCAAGCCCCAGCATAATGCCAATAATAGCTATGCGTACAATTAATTTTGAAAATGTACGCTTACTCTTTAATGTAATGCGGCTTGATATAAAACGGGCGAAACTCAATGCTGAATGATTTTTGTACCTTCGCAAATATGCGTTTTTAAGGTTAAACAAGCCGCTTTTAAATTTGCTTTAAGTTGATAAATTTATGATGAGGATAAAAATACTGCTACCCGCCGCCCTTATTTGCTGCCTGTTTTTCACCTGCGACAACCTAGCGCAAACGCCCAAAAGGCAGCATAAACTGGCCATTAAAAAAATGGTGCCACCGATTACCCCCGCCGCCGACCAGGTACCCGTTTACCTCGATTATTTAAAAGGCAAAAATATTGGGATGCTGGTAAACCAAACATCAGTTATCGGCCCAAAAAAAATACCTGTTGTTGATAGTCTGCTGAAACTGGGCGTCGCGGTGAAAAAGATCTTCGGGCCCGAGCACGGCTTTAGAGGTAATGCCAGCGATGGCGCTACCATTAACGACAGCAAAGACCCTGTAACAGGCTTGCCCGCCATTTCGCTATACGGCAAACACTACAAACCAACACCCGGTGATCTGAAAGGCATCAACCTGATGATATTTGACGTACAGGATGTTGGTACGCGTTTTTACACCTATATATCTACCCTGCATTACGTAATGGAGGCCTGCGCCGAAAACAACATCGAACTAATGATACTGGACAGGCCAAACCCCAACGGCTATTTTGTGGACGGACCAACGCTGGATACCGCCTTCCGCTCCTTTGTTGGAATGCACCCCATCCCGGTAGTACACGGCATGACGATTGCCGAATACGCCCAGATGATAAACGGTGAGGGCTGGTTGAAGAACAAAGTACAATGCAAGCTCAAAATAGTTAAGGTGGCTTATTACACACACGATAAACCATACAAGTTACCGGTTAGTCCATCGCCAAACTTAAATTCTGATCAGTCTGTTTTGCTTTACCCGCACATCTGTTTTTTTGAGGGTACCAATATTAGTTTGGGCCGGGGGACTATGGATCCTTTCCAGGTGCTGGGCAGTCCGCTGCTAAAGGGGAAATACAGTTTTTCGTTTAAACCGGTGAGTATCCCGGGAATGAGCGATAATCCACCCTTAAAAGACCAACTTTGTTATGGAATTAGCTTAAAAGATTACAATACCGACACCCTAAGGCAACAGAAAAAGCTTAACTTAGCGTGGCTGATCAATTTTTATAAAGCGTACCCTGATAAGGAACACTTTTTTATAGCATACTTCAACAAACTTGCCGGCAGCGAAACGCTTAAAAAGCAAATTATTGCCGGTAAAACGGAGGCTGAAATAAGAGAAAGCTGGGAGCCTGCCCTATCAAATTTCAAGGCAACACGCAGCAAATACCTGCTGTACAAATAGCAGCCGCGGTTGAACACCGTAACGCTATTAGGCTCTTTTTTATTTTTACGCTAAATCTTAATCTACAAGCAGATGAGAATAATTTTTATGGGTACCCCCCAGTTTGCCGTTGCGTCGCTCGATGCCTTAATAACCGCCGGTTGCGATGTTGTTGCCGTTATTACCGCCCCCGATAAACCCGCTGGCCGTGGCCAAAAAGTAAACGAATCTGCCGTTAAACAATATGCTGTAGCAAATCATTTAAAAGTGCTTCAGCCCGAGAAATTAAAGAACCCCGATTTTTTAAAAGAACTGGAAGCCCTGAAAGCCGATCTGCAGGTAGTGGTTGCCTTCCGGATGCTGCCCGAAGTGGTTTGGAATATGCCCTCAAAAGGCACCATTAACCTGCACGCCTCCTTACTGCCGCAGTACCGGGGTGCCGCGCCTATTAACTGGGCTATCATCAATGGCGAAAAAGAAAGCGGCGTAACCACGTTTTTTCTTACGCATGATATTGATACCGGGCATATCCTATTCACCGAAAAAGTAACCCTTAAAGGCACCGAAACCGCCGGAGACCTGCACGACTGGCTGATGAACAAGGGCGCAGGCCTACTGGTAAAAACCGTAAAAGGTATAGAAAGCGGCCGTTACAGCCAGCACCCGCAGGACCATTTTACAGAAGGCGTTACCCTGAAACACGCACCAAAATTATTTAAAGAAGATTGCCTGGTAGATTTTAACCAGCCCGCCGAAAAGGTATATAATCTTATCCGTGGTTTAAGTCCCTCGCCTACCGCCTACACTACCATCAACGATAAAGTGCTGAAAATTTATAACGCTACCTTTGAGGTAACCGAACCTGGCGTATCTGCCGGGGCCTTTGTTACCGATAACAAAACCCGTTTAAGGTTTGCCACCAAAAACGGCTACGTAAGTGTTACCGATGTGCAGTTGGAAGGTAAAAAACGCATGGGTATTGAGGAGTTTTTGCGGGGGAATAAGTTTTAACTTTTGTTATGAGACAATGGATAGCTGTCATTCTATTTATTGCGCTGTCTGTGAAAGGCTATTCTCAGACCAATACCGACTCATTAATTAAAACACTGGTTAGTGCGGCTTACAAAGAAATTGTGAACCCGAAAGCTAAATTCTACTACCTATATGAAAAAGGTGAAAGTTTAAATTCTGATGATTGGGATATCTACGAATTTAAAAACGAAAAAGAGCGGCTGGCAGACGTTCCGTTGGACGAATTAATTGCATTAATAAAAACAGATACAACATCCATCGATTGGAAGAATTATAATTTGGCAAATGCCAGATGCCTGAAAAAGCCACTATATAAATATAGCTACAGCTACAAAATAAGTAACATTGTAAGTTATACTACACCCGATTCTGTTATTAATAAATTAATGGATAATGGCATTATACCTGTTATTCCTACAAAAAAAACATGTCGGAAAAACAGATGGCTATCGCGCAAAAAAAAGGCGAGGAACGATATGAAAATTATATACCGCTTGAAGGAAAACAGTTCTACAACTTTAGCAAACCGGTTTTTTCTAAAAAACTTGATTATGCCATTATCGGCTTAAATAGAAGCGACCAAGGCTTTGTTTGTATTTTCAAGTTAGTTGATGGAAAATGGGTAAGGAGATTCAGTTTCTCGCGCTGGGCTGTGTAATTTAACACGCTCTTCAGCTTCCATTTGCATCCAAAACCTTACTTTTGCCGTTTATTTTTCTACCATGACCGAACTGGACGCAAGAATTACACAGCTAAAACACGAAATCGAACCGCTCCGCGGGCAACTCATTGCACACGAGCTTTACCATAACATTAATACCGTTGAGGATCTGCACATCTTTATGCAGCACCACATATTTGCCGTATGGGATTTTATGTCGCTACTGAAAGCCCTTCAGCAAAATTTAACCTGCACTACTCTGCCCTGGATGCCCGTTGGCAATGCCAATACCCGCTATCTTATCAACGAGATAGTTACCGGCGAAGAAAGCGATGTGGACCATACCGGCGAACGTATCAGCCATTTCGAATTATATTTAAAAGCGATGGAACAGGCGGGATGTGATGCCTCGGCTATACTTTCTTTATTTGAGCAATTAAGCATCTATCCAAATGTAATTGACGCTTTAGCGAATGCCGAGATGCCTGTCGCCGCCCGCGAATTTGTAAGTCACACCTTTGATGTGATAGGTGCCGGTAAAAGCCATCTTACAGCCGCTGTGTTCACATTCGGTCGCGAAGACCTGATCCCGGGCATGTTTATAGAGATGGTTAAGAAACTTAACGGCCAGCTACCCGGCAAAGTAGATATTCTGCTTTACTACCTGGAGCGCCATATTGAAGTAGATGGTGACCACCACTCCCAGCTCGCCTACCAAATGACAGCCGAACTTTGCGGCAACGATGATAGCAAATGGGCAGAAGCAACGCAGGCTGTTAAAGCTGCATTGCAGGCAAGGTTAGCTTTATGGGATCGGATATTGGCAGGAATAAAAGAAGAGGTTGTGGAAGGGTAAATTTCCTGCACCATTTCATTTCGAACGAAGCGCAGCGATGAGAACTATCTCTTGACCGAAGGGAAAAAATCTTGTACGCTGTGCCTGTTGACGCCCTGCCTGTATCCTACCTGCATAGTTTGGATGCATGGCCTCTAAGATTTCTCCTCGCCCGCCTGCTCCTACCCAGCCCGCTCATCGAAATGACATAAAGGGCGGTAAGGACTGGTAATATCTACAACTTATTCAACTCATCCATCAAGCCTTTACTTACCCGGTTAAAATAGCGCTTTACGCCGTAACCCATTACCCATTGGATGCCGCTGGTGGCGTTGGTTAAAAATACCTCGTCGGCTTCGTTTAATATTTCAGGATTTATTTGGGCCTCGGTGACGGGGATATCGTTATCCTGGGCAAGTTTTATCACCACCTGCCGCATTACACCTTCTACGCAGCCCTCGCTAAGCGCCGGGGTGTACAGGTGGTTTTGGTACCACACAAAAATATTGGCGGCACCTGCTTCGCATAAAAAGCCGTTCGCATTCAGTAAAAAAACTTCATCCAGCTTGTTTTGCTGTTTAAAAAGTCCCGCCATTACATACAGCAACGAATTACAGGTTTTTATGGTGGATAGGTAATTCAGTGGTTTCGGCAATTCGCTATAGATATCCATGATCAGCCCGCGCTCGTTCAAAAAATAGCGGGGCTCATCCAGCGGGCTTATTTCCAGGCAAAAGCCCATTTTATTTTGAGTAGGTGTATATAAGCCTTCCGCCTCGCGGTAAACGGTGAGGCGGACCCGGCCATGGCGAATTTTATTGCGGCGACCAAGCTGCTCCACCTGTTCGCGCAGAAACCAGGTGTCAGCTTGCGAATAGCCATCTATTTTTAGCGCCTTCATTCCGCGCTGCAGGCGCTCGGCGTGCAGTTCGGCAAATTGCAGTTTGCCCTTCATCAGGCGCATGCTCTCAAACAGGCCGTCGCCATACTTAAAACCACGGTTGGCAATGGTAAGTAATATGCTATCCTCAGGGAGTATTTCGCCGTTAAAATTGATGTACCTGGCAGACATGGGCAGATTTGAGATATTAGATGTGAGATGTGAGATTAGCTCCCGTGACATGTATAGGTCTTGCGATATTAGTTTCAAGACAAGCTTCCTTTATTAACATTCGCAAACTTAAAAAATTATCAAATTATTACCTTTTATTTTGGCATCAACCGATAATAATGCAGCTTTTTTCTCATATCTCAATTCTCATTTCTAATATCTGTTGCGCTGTACTTGCGCCACTTTTCTAAAACAGTTTCAAAATCAAGCGGTAAGGGTGCTTCAAAATAAATATCTTTTTTTAGGGAGGGCTGCAAAAAGCCCAGCGACTGCGCATGTAAGGCCTGCCGCGGCATTATCTCGAAACAATTTTCTACAAACTGGCGGTATTTGCTAAACACCGTTCCCTTTAAAATTTTATCACCGCCGTACATGGCATCGCTAAACAAGGGATGCCCTATGTGCCGCATATGCGCGCGGATCTGGTGCGTACGGCCGGTTTCCAGCTTGCATTCTATCAGGGTGACATAACCCATGCGTTCCAGCACTTTGTAGTGTGTAACGGCCCATTTGCCCTTCTCCGGATCATCGTAGATGGACATTACGCGGCGGTCGTTTACACTGCGGCCAATATAACCAGTCACGGTGCCGTCCTCCGCAATATCTCCCCATGCCAGTGCAAGGTATCTGCGATTGATGGTATGATCGTAAAATTGCTTGGCCAGGTAATTCATGCTGCGCTCATTCTTGCTGATGAGTAGCAGGCCCGATGTATCTTTATCAATGCGATGCACCAATCCCGGGCGGCCATCGTTCCCCGGCAGGGTTGGTAATTGCTGAAAATGGTATACCAGCGCGTTCACCAGCGTGCCGGTATAGTTATTATAGCCAGGATGCACCACCATGCCGGCTTCCTTATTCACAATAAGCACGTCGTTATCTTCGTAAACAATATTGATGGGCAGGTTTTCGGGGTAAACTTTGGTATCGCGTGGCGGGTGTGGCAGCACAACGGAGATCACGTCCATTGGTTTAACCTTGTAGCTGGCCTTGACAGGCTTATCGTTTAGGAGCACATTACCCGCTTCGATAGCATTCTGGATGCGATTGCGCGACGCGTTCTCCACGCGGTGCATTAAAAATTTATCAATCCGCAACAGCGATTGCCCCTTATCAACCACCACGCGCAAGTGTTCAAACAAATCCTGCTCGTCGCTTTCTAATAATTGGGTGTCCTCTATCGCCATGGCGCAAAAGTAAGAAAAAACAAACCAAGCCCCCTAACCCCCTGAAGGGGGATTTTTCAATCTCGCAAATCAAAAGCTCTCCCTTCAGGGGGCTGGGGGGCTACTTTTTTGTATTTTCGCCCTCCATGAGCATCCACCTCGATATCTATAGCCCTATCCAGCAAATTCATGATGAATTATTTGCCGCAAAAGGAATCGAGGTTTTTATCAAACGCGATGATATGATTCATCCTCTTATATCGGGCAATAAATGGCGTAAGCTTAAATATATACTACAAAAAGCGCGGGATGAGGCCAAAACCCAACTGGTAACCTTTGGCGGCGCGTACTCCAATCATTTGCTGGCCACCGCAGCAGTAGCGGCTAAATTCGGCTTCAACTCCACTGGTTTTGTGCGGGGCGAGGAAGTGCAGAACGATACCCTTTTTATGTGCCGCCTGCATGGCATGCAAATAATTTTCACCGACAGGGACAGCTACCGCGATAAACCCGCCTTATTTACTCAATATTTCGGAGGCGATATTAACGCCTTTTTTATAGACGAGGGTGGAGCCTCCACCGAGGCAGCTAAAGGCTGTAGCGAACTGATTGGCGAACTTACCGAACCCTACCAGCACATCTTCTGTGCCTGCGGAACCGGCACCACCGCGGCGGGTTTGATAAACGGCATCGTGCAGCACCATTTAAACACCCGTTTTAACGCCATCTCCGTTTTTAAGAATGGTGGTTTTATAAAGGTCGAGATTGACAAATACCTAAGTTCGCCGGTTGATTACGATCTGCACCTCCACTACCACTTCTGCGGATATGCCAAAACCACGCCGGACCTAATTGGTTTTATTAAACAATTTGTCGGCAAAACAGGGATTTTGATTGAGCCTGTTTATACTGCCAAGATGATGTATGCTATATATGATCTGGCTGCAAAAGATCACTTCCAACCCGGCAGTCGTATCCTTGCCATCCACACCGGCGGGTTGTTGGGTTTATTGGGAATGAGGGAGAAGTTTTAGGCTTTGGATGTGCAAATATGCAGATGAAAATCCGAACATCTCCTTGCATACTGCCTAACCAAGACAAATTGTGTGGTGGGTCATGGTGAGCCTGTCGAACCATAGCGGGCTGGCCAACCGCCCGTCCTTCGACAAGCTCAGAATGACCCTACGCTCTTTGTCATTTCACCGTTCAGAGGCTCGCGGATTTAAAGGTTGCAAACACTATATAGCGAATCTCATAAAAACATCAATTTTCGGAGTAAAAAATCTGCACATCTGCATATTTTCACATCCGCACATGCTATACTAATCGCCATTCCAGTACAAAAACTATGTTTAGCTAATTTAAAGTTACTTTTTCGTCAATCGGTTCAAAAACCTTTAAATTATTGTTATTTAGCCCTTTTTGTTAGATTTGTTAAAACTAAATTATACTTATGAGCCAACTACAAATCACCCCTCAGAACGTACAGGCTACTCTCAGCAAACATATTCTTGCCGATGGTTTCGACCTTACTTTTGATATGGAAAAAAGCCAGGGCGTCCACATCTACGATGCCAAAAACAAGCGTACCCTGCTGGATTTTTTTACCTGTTTTGCATCTGTGCCCTTAGGTTATAACCACCCCAAAATGTTGGGCGACGAAACTTTTAAAAAGAACCTGATGCTGGCGGCCCTAACTAACCCGTCCAACTCAGACATCTATACCGAGCAATACGCGCAGTTTGTAGATACATTTGGTCGTGTAGGCATCCCCGACTACCTGCCACATGCCTTTTTTATTGCCGGGGGTAGTTTGGCTATTGAGAACGCCCTTAAAGTAGCTATGGACTGGAAGGTGCAAAAGAACTTTGCCAAGGGCCATACGCAGGAAAAAGGCCATAAGGTTTTACACTTCGAGAACGCCTTTCACGGCCGCTCGGGTTATACTTTAAGCTTAACCAACACCCAGCCCGTAAAAACCAAATGGTTCGCTAAGTTTGATTGGCCGAGGGTATCGCTGCCCGAGATCCATTTCCCGCTGAATGAGAATAATATTGTTGACCTGGCCGCCCGCGAGGCCAGATCTATAGCCGAGATCCGCACCGCCTTTGCTAATAACCCGGACGATATCTGCGCCATCATCATCGAACCTATCCTGTCCGAAGGTGGCGATAAGCACGTGCGCCAGGAGTTTTTGGAGCAATTACGGCAAATTGGCGACGAGTACGAAGCCATGCTGATCTACGATGAAGTGCAAACCGGTGTAGGGCTAAGCGGCAAGTTTTGGCTGCACCAGCACTTTGGCGAAAAAGCCCGACCGGATATCGTAGCCTTTGGTAAAAAAATGCAGGTTTGCGGCATACTGGTAAGTAACCGGGTAGACGAGATAGAAGGTAACGTTTTCAAGATCTCATCGCGTATCAACTCCACTTGGGGTGGCAGTTTGGTGGATATGGTTCGTTCGGCAAAAATTATGGAAATTATTGAAGAGGACGGATTATGCGCCAAGGCAGCCGAAACTGGTACCTACCTGCAAAACGGACTACAAAAAATAGCGGATAAAAGCGGCCTGGTTACTAACGTACGCGGCAAGGGTTTACTAACCGCGTTTGATTTTCCGGATGCTGCCTCCCGTGGTGCATTTATTGATAAGGGACTGGAAAACAACATCATGTACCTCGGTTGCGGCGATCGCACTATCCGTTTCCGCCCGGCACTTATCATCGAAAAAGAACACATAGACGAGGGTTTATATAACATCGAAAAAATATTGCCCTCCCTATAATATCAATGTAATAATATCGCTACAGGCGCCTGTTTTGTTAAGAACAGGCGCTTTTTTTGTTTGGAATATACTATAATCGCACTTTAACGTTATTATATATATTATTAACTATTATATAATGCGTACACGAACACGCAATTTATTTAACGCATTGTAACACATTAACTTATATTAATATCAAAACAAGAGTACTATTTTAGAATGAACAGACACATTGAAAAATTAAAAAAACAACTGGTGGAGATTGCCGAAGTTGTTAATTCTTTCCAGTCTGAAGCCGTACAAGTAAGAGTTGTAGACAGGCTATTAGACGAGATTATGGAAATAGAGAGGGTGGAAACGGAAGGATCAGAAATTTTCAATAAGAGGGGCCGTAAGCCCAGGGGTGAAAATGACGACGAACAAAGCCTTACCGTACAAAGGCGTAAAAAACCGGGTGCCACCAAGGTACTGAACCAATTGCTTTCGAGCGATTTCTTCAGGACACCGCACTCGATATCCTCCATTGCCGAATATTGCAAAGACAAGTTCGACTCGGATTTCAAAACTTCAGAGCTATCGGGCATCCTGCTAAAGCTTGCCAAAGAGAACAAACTGAAGCGCGAAAGAAGCAACGAACACAACCGCTTTGAATACGTAGGCGTTTAAAAAAACAAATAAGGCCGTTCAGTAATGAGCGGCCTTATTTGTGTTGTTCATAGTTCATAGTGGCAAACAAATAAATCCGAAATCGAACATCCGAAATCCGAAATCAACCACCTTCTTACCTCAACTCCTTCAAATTATCCACCCCCAATATCTTCCTGGATGTAAAACCTTCGGCGTATTTGGCGTTGATGCTTTTACCGAACTCTCGCCCGCGGCCGTTTATCTGCTCAATAAAATCGGGCGATGAAATGTAGGTTTGCGGCTCGTCCTCATTATAATCGGGGTTGTGGAACTGCGAGGCGTAAGCGTAAACGCTGGCTATCTTTTTCTCCCAATATTCGGTAACATCTACCAAAATATCCGGCTTAATGTAGCGGTCCTGTATAAAGTGCAGCACCTGGCCCGGGCGCCATGGCTCTTGCGGCTGGCCATCGGCACCAAGCGTTTCTATCCGGCGCAGGCCTGCTAAAAATGAAGCGGCCTCTACCAGTTCATTGGCGCGGCCATGATCGGGGTGGCGGTCGTGGTAGGCATTGGTTATAACAATATCGGGCTGGTATTTGCGTATAGCGGCTATCACTTTTAACTGGTATTCTTTGCTGTTCTCAAAAAAGCCATCGGGCAGTTCCAGGTTTTCGCGAACGGTTAAACCTAAAATTTCTGCGGCTTTAGCGGCTTCCTGGTCGCGAATTTCTGCGGTGCCGCGGGTGCCCAGTTCGCCGCGGGTAAGGTCGGCAATGCCAACTTTGTGGCCAAGGGCAATGTGTTTCAGTATCACGCCGGCACAACCAAGTTCGGCGTCGTCCGGGTGTACCGGCAAAACTAATATGTCTAATTTCGGCATAAAATTATTCTAATTATTGATCAGCCACAGCTAACAGGCGCTGGATCTTTTTCCTGATCTTGGAGGAAGTTGGGCTGGTGAACGGAAAAAAGTAATCAACAACCGCGCCATCCCTGTTTATTAAATACTTGTGAAAGTTCCAGCGGGGAACGGAGTTAAGCACGCCGTTCTCTTTCTTCTCGCTCAAAAATTTGTAAAGTGGGTCGGCATATGGGCCGCGTACCCTTATCTTATCAAACACCGGGAAATTTTTACCGTAATTGCTGCAAAAGGTGGCAATGGCCTGCCCTTCTAAAGGTTCCTGTCCGCCAAAATCGTTAGATGGGAAGGCAAGGATATCAAACCCCTGCGGCGCAAATTCGGTTTTTAACGCAACCAGGTCTTTCAGCTGTGGTGTAAAACCACATTCCGACGCGATGTTTACAATCAGCAGTATTTTGTCTTTATAGTCGCTCAGGCTGATAGGCTCGCCATCTAACGCGTTAACGTTAAACCCGTAAATATTTTTGTTGTCCATTAATTATAGCTGGGATTGTAGCCCGCGGTTTGTAGTATCGATTCGATATCCCGCTGCTCCTCTCGGTCGTAAGTTTCCTTCAGGTCGTGCCCAAAAATTTTCGCTACCGATTGTATCACAAAGGCGTTAAAGCCGCCTTTAAGTTCCTTAACCATGGCGTAACTGGTGTTACCCGTTTCGCGGTTAATGAGTTTTATCAATACCTCGCCCTGTGTAATGGTGAGGTCTTTAATTTGTTTATTAAAAATGTCTTTGATCTCGGTTTCGCAAGCCTTCATTAACGCTTTCTGCTGTTTTTTATCGGCAGTTAAAGCTAAATCGCGCTGTAGTTGACGATAGCGCTTGCCCGCAAACTGCGCGTAAGGCAACACTTTCATTACGTTATATCGTAAACGGTAAAAATTTGCTCTGTCCTGCGCGCTTGCAAAAATACGGGTATCTACAATGCGTACCTCGGGCGTAACTATCCAGGGCACCAATTCGCCATCAAGCTTTGTCATCAGCGTTTTGATGGTATCATTTTTGCCAAGTATAACCGGCGGGGCAGTTTTCTCTACCTGCGCCTTTAAAGCGCCACATAAGCAACAAAATACAAGCAGAGAAGCAATAATTTTCATATTTTTACTTGAACACAAAATTAACGCATTTTATTCCATTATTTTATAACAACCGGCAATAATAAATATTGTTGCAAGTTGGTGATATTATATAGTACTTACGCTGACACATGAAAGATTTAGTGATTGACCTGGAAGCCGAGAAAACGGAAATACTAAAACGTTACCGTGCGTTGTTGCGTGCAAGTAAATCTACCCTGCAAAAGGGCGATAAACGCATGATACGCAAGGCGTTTGATATGGCGCTGGAAAGCCACAAAGATATGCGCCGTAAAAGCGGCGAGCCTTATATATACCACCCTATTGCCGTGGCCCAGATAGCCGCCGAAGAGATAGGCCTGGGTACCACATCCATTGTATGTGCGCTGCTGCACGATGTGGTGGAAGATACTGATGTTACCCTGGAGGATATAGAGCTGGAATTTGGTAAAAAAGTGGCCAAAATTATTGATGGTTTAACTAAAATATCGGGCGTATTTGATACTAATAGCTCGCTGCAAGCAGAGAACTTTAGGAAAATGCTGCTTACCCTTGCCGATGATGTAAGGGTGATACTGATAAAACTGGCCGACAGGCTGCACAATATGCGTACAATGGAGTTTATGCCGCGCGATAAGCAGCTGAAACTCTCCTCAGAAACCGTATACCTGTATGCACCGCTGGCACACCGGCTGGGGCTTTATGCCATAAAGTCAGAATTGGAAGATCTCTCCATGAAATACATGGAGCGCGATATGTACTCGTTCATCAAAGCTAAATTGAACGAGAAAAAGACCGAGCGCGAAAAATTCATCCGCGATTTTGTGGAGCCGGTAAAAAAAGTGGTATCAGACCAGGATCTGCACGCTGATATCTTCGGCAGGCCAAAATCTATCCACTCCATCTGGAACAAGATGAAAAAGAAATCGATCCCCTTTGAGGAGGTGTACGATCTTTTTGCCATCCGGATCATCTTAGACAGTACGCCCGAAAGCGAAAAAGCGGATTGCTGGAAGGCTTATTCTATTATTACCGACCTGTATCGCCCCAACCCCGACAGGCTGCGCGATTGGATCTCTTCGCCAAAAGCAAACGGATACGAAAGCTTGCACACCACCGTAATGGGTCCACGCGGGCAATGGGTAGAGGTGCAGATCCGTACCAAACGGATGAACGAAATTGCCGAAAAAGGTTTCGCGGCGCACTGGAAGTATAAAGAATCATCTACCGATAGCGGCCTGGACCAATGGGTACAAAAGGTACGCGATATGCTAAAAAACCCCGACTCCAACGCGCTGGACTTTTTGGATGATTTTAAGATGAACCTCTTTAGCGACGAGATCTTCATCTTCACCCCCAAGGGCGCTTTAATACAACTACCCCTGAGTGCTACCGCGCTTGATTTTGCTTTTGAGATTCACACCGATGTGGGCGCCACCTGTATTGGCGCCAAGGTGAACCATAAGCTGGTACCGCTAAGCTATAAACTGCAAAACGGCGACCAGGTGGAGATCATCACCTCGGGCAAGCAAACGCCTAAGGAGGATTGGTTGAGTATTGTGGTTACGGCTAAGGCTAAAGCCAAAATAAAATCGGCCTTAAAAGAAGAAAAACGCAAAGTAGCCGAGGATGGTAAGGAAATACTGGAGCGTAAACTAAAATCCCTAAAGATCACTTACAACTCCGAAAATATTCATAAGCTGAGCTACTTTTTTAAGCTTGCCTCAACCCAGGACCTGTTCTACAATGTAGCAAAGGGCCTGATAGATATGAAGGACCTGAAAGAATACCAGGCATCCGAAAAAGTTATTGAGAACAAACCGCAGGATAAGATTGAGAACGAGCAACTGCAAAGCCTGGTACGCAACATAAAAACTAAGGATAGCGATGTACTGCTTTTTGGCGAGGACCTGCAAAAGATAGATTACAAGTTGAGCAACTGTTGTAACCCTATCCCGGGTGATGATGTATTTGGCTTTGTAACCGTGAGCGACGGCATCAAGATCCACCGCACCAACTGCCCTAATGCTGCCAAACTGATGGCCAATTATGGCTACCGTATTGTGAAAGCCAAATGGACCAAACAACTGGAACTGGCCTTTTTAACCGGGATGCGCATCCGTGGTATTGACGAGGTTGGGTTGATCAACAAGCTCACCACGGTGATATCAAACGATTTTAAGGTGAACATCCGCTCTATTACGGTAGATAGTGACAATGGTATTTTTGAAGGATCGATAATGATTTACGTGAATGATACCGAGCATTTGAACAACCTTACCAAAGAGATATTGCAGATTAAAGGCATTACGTCGGTAGAACGGTTTGATTCGGCGATAGAGAAAGCGTCTTAAAAGCGAGAATCAAAAGATAAGAAGCAAGAAACAAGAGATTTGATTGGGAGCGATGTCTTGATTCCTGGCTCTTGATCTTGTTTCTTATCGTTACTTTATATTTTTTATTAATACCTTTGGAGGGTTAATTTAACATTATGCCTGTACAGGAAACCATTGCATTGGTAAAGAAGATTTTTGAGGCTTACCTCGAAAACAAGAGCCTCAGGAAAACACCCGAGCGTTTTGCCATACTGGAGGAGATCTACTCCCGCAGCGACCATTTTGATGTGGAGAGTTTATACATCCACATGAAGAACAAAAAATACCGCGTAAGCCGCGCCACGGTATACAACACTTTAGAACTTTTAGTATCGTGCGATTTGGTTACCAAACACCAGTTCGGCAAAAACATGGCTCAGTTCGAGAAATCGTACGGCTATAAACAGCACGACCATATCATCTGCATCGATTGTGGTAAGGTGGTAGAGTTTTGCGATCCGCGCATTCAGCAGATACAAAGCATGATGGGCGATATTTTAAAGTTTGAAATTAAGCACCACTCGCTGAACCTATACGGTAACTGCGAAAAACTGCGCGCGGGCTTCTGCGACAGGAGAGCGCAATAAACTGTATCCCTAATAGAATCATTTTAAGAATTATTACGAAAAGAAATTAATTAATGGCTGTTGACGTATTATTAGGCCTCCAATGGGGCGATGAAGGTAAAGGTAAAATTGTTGATGTACTAAGTGCAGGTTACGACCTCATAGCCCGTTTCCAGGGCGGCCCTAATGCAGGGCATACCTT
The DNA here is from genome assembly GCF_004054195.1 of Mucilaginibacter gilvus. GTDB lineage: Bacteria > Bacteroidota > Bacteroidia > Sphingobacteriales > Sphingobacteriaceae > Mucilaginibacter > Mucilaginibacter gilvus. The sequence continues at coordinate 341,593 of NZ_SBIW01000006.1, forward strand.
AGAGTTTGAAGGCAAAAAGTTTGTTTTAAATACCATCCCTTCGGGTATATTTTTTGATAACACCATGAACCTGATAGGTAATGGTGTGGTTATAGACCCCATCACGCTTAAAAAGGAAATTGATAAGCTGAAAGATGCCGGGCACGACCTGCTGGCTAAAAAGAATTTAATGATCGCCAAAAAGGCGCACCTGATATTACCTACCCACCAATTACTTGATGCCGCTTCTGAAAAGAAAATGGGCGATGGCAAAATTGGGTCTACCCTAAAAGGTATCGGCCCAACTTATATGGATAAAACCGGCCGCAACGGTTTACGTATCGGCGATATCACCCTGCCCGATTTTAAAGAGCGCTACCAAAAGCTGGTTGATAAGCATACCTCTATGCTGCAAGCCATGTACGGCGAAGTAGCCGATTTTAGCGAGCGTGAGGCTCTGTTTTTTGAAGCGATAGAGTTCATTAAACAATTCCCACTGGTGGATAGCGAGCACTTGGTGAACAATTACATTAAGGACGGCAAAAAAGTACTGGCAGAAGGCGCACAAGGCGCTATGCTGGATATCGACTTCGGTTCTTACCCGTTTGTTACCTCGTCGAATACTACCGCCGCAGGCGCTTGTACCGGTTTGGGTATTGCCCCAAGCCAGATTGGCGATGTGATAGGTATTTTTAAAGCTTATTGCACCCGTGTAGGCGGCGGCCCCTTCCCTACGGAACTGAATGACGAAACCGGCGAAGAACTGCGCCGTATAGGCCACGAATTTGGCGCAACTACAGGCAGACCACGCCGTACTGGCTGGATAGACCTGCCTGCCCTCAAGTATGCCATTATGCTGAACGGTGTTACCCAATTGGTAATGACCAAGGCTGATGTGTTGAGTGGTTTCGATAAAATTTACGCTTGTACCCATTACAATTACTTAGGCGAACAGATAGACTACATGCCGTATGATATTTGCTCAGTAGACGCGCACCCGGTTCTGAAAGAAATTGACGGCTGGAATGAAGACCTTACCGGCATTACCGAATTGAACGAGATCCCTGAGAAACTGCAAAACTACATTGATTACCTGGAAGCCGAACTGGGCGTACCTGTAAAATGGCTATCTGTAGGACCAGACAGAAAGCAAACTTTGGTATTGCACTAAAAATTGGTGGTGAGACACCTCCAATGGGAGAAAAATACTAACACCCCATTTCCGGTGTCCTCACCGGAACGCTTAATAAATTTCAAGAGGCTCCAATAATCGGAGCCTTTTTCTTTTCCTGTTATTTATCTTTGCCTTGTGATATTCGAGCCCACCGACGTACAACTTTTCAAACAAAAAGCACTTGCCTGGGCAAATACTTTCGACACGATGTGTTATCTCGACAGCAACAACTACGCCGACCCTTACGGTAAATTTGACGCGTTAATTTTCGTTGGAATAAAGCAAGATATCGACCCAAAAAACGGTGAAAATTTCGAAAAACTCGCAAATTTTCGTAAGGAAAACCACGGTTTTATCACCGGTTTTATCGGATACGATCTCAAGAACGAGGTAGAGAATTTATCGTCCCACAACACGGACGGGCTGCACTTCCCCGAGCTTTATTTTTTTGCGCCCGAGATCGTTATTACCATCAATAAAAACAAGGTAGAGATAATTGGGGAGAATGAAGCGGAGGTCTATCAAAAGGTGGAGAGATTCAAACCCGTGGAAAGTTCAGGATCGGCACCACCGTCGGTAGATCTTCAATCCCGTTTCAGCAAAGCGGAATACAGCAATGCGGTAGAAAAAATAAAGGCTCACATTGTGCGCGGCGATATTTACGTAACCAATTTTTGCCAGGAGTTTTACGCGGAGAGTGCAGAAATAGATCCGCTTAGCATCTTCAACAAGTTAAACAGATCCTCACCCAACCCCTTCTCCTCGTTTTTTAAATGGAAGGGCAATTATATTATCTGCGCCTCGCCCGAAAGGTTTTTAGCCAAACGTGGTAATCAACTCATCTCCCAACCAATAAAAGGCACAGCACGGCGGGATGATGACAGCATTGTAGATCAGCATATTAAGACCGAACTCCGTAACCACCCCAAAGAGTTACAGGAAAATGTAATGATAGTAGACCTCGTGCGCAACGACCTTACCCATTCTGCAAAACCCGGCACGGTTAAAACCGCCGAGCTATTTGGCATCCATAGCTTTAAGCAGGTACACCAGATGGTATCAACCGTGCTATGCGAGATAAGGGACGATATGAGCCCCGTAGAGGCCGTTAAAAACACTTTCCCTATGGGTAGCATGACTGGTGCCCCCAAAATAAGCGCAATGAAACTGATGGAACAGTACGAGCGCAGTAAGCGCGGCGTATATTCCGGTGCAATAGGTTATTTTAGCCCGGATGATGATTTTGATTTTAACGTGGTGATCCGCACGCTGCTATACAACTCTGCCGAAAAATACTTATCCTTCCACGTAGGCAGCGCCATCACCTACCACGCCGACCCGGAAAGGGAGTACGAGGAATGCCTGCTAAAGGCAAAAGCTATTTTGGGAGTGCTGGAGGTACCACCAACTTATCCCCTATCCTAACCGCTATATCTGACCCATTTGCCCAAAAAGCCGAGAATGGTTTCACAGAAAGATAGGGCACAAATTCCTCGCCGTATAGCTCGGCTATATCCGCATCAAAAATATAATCATTTACTTCGGCTACCTGCCAGGCAATGTGCTCTACCTGGTACTGCATGGTTTTATAATCGTTGAGGCGGTTATAGCCCCAGTAATGCTCAAAAATAAATTCTTCGGGGCTGCCAGGTTCTATTTTAACCAGGGCGTTGCGTACCGCAGCACCAAGCTTATTCCAACGGCCTTTTACCTTCCACTCGTATAAAAATCGGGTGTGGTTAGGGCCTTCTTTAGTGATAGAATGCCGCATGGGAAAACAGCTGTAGTGCTCTTTATACAACGTATTGGCAATTACCGTAATTAGTCTTTTAGGCACTATCTCGCTTACAAAAACGGCTCCGCGTTTCCACTCCTTACCATCAAAATGCCGCACGTAAAAACGCAGGTTCACCTCTTCAAAATTTACATGGAAAGGCCATTTAATACCCAGAACACGGGTTTCCTTAAATAGAAAGCCTACCATGCTCACCAAAGCTTTGCCCTCCCAGAGGTCTATTTCCGTGCCTGCAGGCAGATAGGGTTTTAGTATCTCAGGTGGCACCTCGTAGTTCAGCATCACCAGGTTTTTCCATTGAGCGGTAAGAAAGCGGGATTTAGACATATCGACACGAATTTCACTGATGAAAACTAATTTCACGAATTAAAAATCAAACACTTTTAACCACCAATTTGTGCTTACCCGCGCTAAATAAAAAAAGGCACTCAGAAATAAATCTTTATGCCTTTGTTCTTTGAATTAAGCCGATCCACTTCGTGTAGATCGCCTAATTCGTGAAATTCGTGTTTATTATTTCCCTTTATAATACTTCATTGCTTCGGGTATTAAACTTTGCAGGTTAGCAATACGGGTAGCATCAGATGGGTGGGTGCTTAAAAACTCGGGCGGGCTACCACCTTTGTTTTGGGCCGCCATGCGTTGCCAAAAAGCAACTGCCTGGCGCGGGTCGTAACCGGCCATGGCCATAAAGGTTAGCCCTAAACGGTCAGCTTCTGATTCCTGCCCTCTCGAATATTTCAACAAAGCTAACTGGCCACCTACGCCGTATAGCTGCCCTATAATAGCCTGCGTTGCTGCAGATTTATTACCAGTAGCTGCACCAACTGCGGTACCACCGGCTTGCAATGCCAACTGTTGCGACATACGTTCTGCAGAGTGGCGGGCAATGGCATGGCCAATTTCGTGGCCCATAACTACGGCTAAACCCGCGTCTGTTTGCGCAACCGGCAATAAGCCGCTATAAACGGCAACCTTACCACCCGGCATACACCATGCGTTTATCTCGGGGCTTTGTATCAGGTTAAATTCCCATGCAAAGCTGTACTGGTTGGCATAGCCATTGGCGTTTAAATACTTTTCAATGGCAATGGCTAACTGGCCGCCAATGCGCTTAACACGCTGGGCATCGGTGCCGCTGGTAACAACTTTTGTAGCTGGGCTCGATAATAATTCTTTGTAGCTGGCAGCCGCGGCAGGGTTTATCTGGTCATCGCTAACCAATGACAATTGCGAGCGGCCGGTAAGCGGCACAGTAGAACATGAGTAAAACGTAAATGCTGCAATAACAGCAATCAGTAAGGGTCTAAGTGTTTTCATGGTAATTTAGGCGGTTGATTTTTTCTTGAATAAATTAACTTTCGACTCTTTACCTCTTAATAATCGTTCTATATTTTTTTGATGGGTAACTAAAATCAGCAAAAATATACACATCCCATAAATAACGACCGATTTAATAGTCACCGGGAATATAAATGTTACGCCGATGGGATATATAAAACCTGCCGAAATTGATGCTAATGACACATATTGCGTTAACAGCAACACCACTAAAAAAACAAGCACACAAAGTAAAGATGCCTGTAGGTTAATAGCCAATATCATTCCAAAAAGCGTGGCCACGCCTTTACCACCTCTAAACCCCGCGAAAATAGGGAACAAGTGGCCCATAACGGCTGCTACACCCAAAGCAAGCGAATAATTGGTAAAAGCCACGGAATGGTAAGCGCCGGTAGTAGATACACCTATGATGTAGGCCAGGTTGGTGGCCGTCCATCCTTTAAGGATATCCAGCAGCATCACCGGGATGCCCGCCTTTTTACCTAAAACCCTGAATGTGTTGGTGGCGCCTGCGTTTCCGCTGCCATATTCCCTAACATCAATGTTGTAAAAGGCCTGCCCTATCCATACAGCCGTAGGGATAGAACCGAAACAATAAGCAAGAATAAGCGCTAAAATGGAGTAGATTGATAGCATCTGCCTGCAATAATATTAAATTGATGTTATATACCGCAATATATTCATTTATAATTTAACAGCTTTCAAACTTAGGTCTAAACTTTTTACCGAGTGTGTAAGCGCCCCAACTGACACGTAGTCTACACCGCAATCGGCATAATCGCGTATGTTATCGATAGTTATACCGCCCGAAGCTTCGGTAATGTACCGGCCTTCTATCATGCTAACAGCCTGTCGCAAACTGTCAAAATCAAAATTATCCAGCAAAATACGATTTACCTTGCCCGTTTGCAATACCTGTTCCAACTCGTCGAGGTTTCGTACCTCAATTTCAATGGCCAGTTTCTTGCCGGTTTGCTCTAAATAATGGTTAGCGTTCTCAATAGCCTGCCTTATACCGCCGGAGTAATCCACATGGTTATCCTTGATCAGGATCATGTCGTACAGCCCTATTCGGTGGTTTACACCGCCGCCAATGCGTACGGCCCATTTCTCCAGGTAACGTAATCCCGGGGTAGTTTTGCGGGTATCTAAAACTTTGGTATTAGTGCCTTGCAGCAGGTCTACAATTTCGTTGGTTTTGGTGGCTATGCCGCTCATGCGCTGCATACAGTTAAGCACCAGCCGTTCGGCTTTCAGGATGTTTTGGGCATCGCCGGATACAATGAAGGCAATATCTTTGGGTTTCACCTCGGCACCGTCATTCAAAAATACTTCCAGCTGCAAGTTGGGGTCAACCACTTCGAAGATCTCTTTGGCCAGTTCAACGCCCGCCAGTATCCCGGTATCTTTAACTAAAAGTTTCGCTTTTCCCTGTGTGCCGGCTTCAATAGTAGCTAAGGATGTATGGTCGCCATCGCCAACATCCTCACTTAAAGCATTTACTATAAATTGGTGTATAAATTGTTTGTCCAAACCTTTAAATTTTGAGTTTCAAAAGTAAGAACAATTGATGAGTAATTAGGTTTTTTCAGTTTCGATGCGAAGTTCAATCACCACCATTTCTTTTTCAACCTCCTTCATGGTGTAGGCAACACGGTACTTCCCTTTATCGGTATTAAGCAAAAGAACAGTGTAATTAAATGTGGCACTGGAATTTACGCGATGCAACACAGTGGCCGATAGCGGCTTGTTTTCTTTAAAGAATTTCTCGAGGATGAGCTCCGCCTGTGTTTTGGAGTACACGTTGGTATTCTCTAAAACGGTGATATCAATACTGGCCGCAAAAAATTTAGATAGTTCGTGCGCGTTCCCCTGCTTTATTAGGTCGGCTATTTTATCTATAGGGCCGGCTAAACAAACAGAAGGTACCAGGTAAAGGAGTACCAGGATGGGCAAATATTTTAGTTTCATCATATATATGACCAATAAACTAAAAAAAGGTTGCACAAAAAAATAAACCAGTTTTTAAATTATAATGTTTAAACGTTGCTTTTATATTTGCATTGTGGAAAACAGAAAAAAAGTTGCATTAATAATACTCGATGGCTGGGGTTACGGCCGCCAGGACGAATCGAACGCTATACTGGCCGCTAACACGCCATTTTTCGATTCGATGATAGCCAATTATCCAAATTCCAAACTGGAGGCCTCAGGACTTGCGGTGGGCCTTCCCGAAGGACAAATGGGCAACTCGGAAGTGGGGCACATGAATTTAGGCGCCGGCCGTGTAGTTTACCAGGAACTGGGCCGCATAAACAAAGCCGTTATTGATAACGAATTTGTACAGAACGAAACCCTGCTGGAAGCATTTAACTATGCTAAGGCTAACGATAAAGATGTACACCTGATAGGCCTGGTGAGCGATGGCGGCGTACATGCCCACATTAAACACGTAATAGGCCTGGTAGATGCCACCACACAATTAGGATTGGATAAAGTGTTTATACATGCCTTTTTGGATGGCCGCGATACCGACCCTAACTCCGGTTTGGCTTTTATAGATGAATTAAACCAACATATCGCTTCCACCCCTGCTCAATTAGCTTCGGCTATTGGACGCTACTATGCCATGGACCGCGATAACCGCTGGGAGCGCGTTAAAAAGGCGTACGACCTGATGGTGAACGGCGAAGGCGAGGCATCCCAGGATATCGTAGCTTCCATCCAAAAATCGTACGACGCGGGCGTTACCGATGAATTTGTACTGCCGATAGTTAAGGTTGATAACGATGGCAAACCCGTTGCCGTAATAAAAGAAGGCGATGTGGTGATCTGCTTCAACTTCCGTACAGACAGGGGCCGCGAAATTTCGCTGGCTCTTACGCAAAAAGCATTCCCGGAGTACAATATGCACCCGCTGAATGTGAAGTACGTAACCATGACCTCGTACGACGAAACCTTTAAAAACGTAAGCGTAGTTTTCCGTAAGGACGACCTGAGCCAAACTTTGGGCGAGGTTTTAGAAAGTGCCGGTAAAAACCAGATTCGCATAGCCGAAACAGAGAAATATCCACACGTAACATTCTTCTTCAGCGGTGGCCGCGAAAAGGAATTCATTAACGAGAAACGCTTATTAGCGCCATCGCCAAAAGTGGCTACTTACGATCTGCAGCCGGAAATGAATGCCGCTGGCATCCGCGATGCTATCATCCCCGAACTGATTGCCGAATGGCCCGATTTTGTTTGTTTGAACTTTGCCAATACCGATATGGTGGGCCATACCGGTGTATTCAGCGCCGTTGTTAAGGCTGCTGAAACTGCCGATGCCTGCACCAAAGCTGTAGTAGAAACGGGCCTGGCACATGGATACTCGTTCATCATCATTGCCGACCACGGTAACGCCGATTACATGATCAACGACGATGGATCGCCAAACACCGCGCATACCACCAACCTGGTGCCTTGCATTGTGATTGACAGCGATGTAAAAGCGGTAAAAGATGGCAAGCTGGGCGATATTGCGCCAACCATTTTAAGCATGATAGGCGTACCCATCCCCGCAGAAATGACTGGTAATGTATTGGTATAAACCCTTTTCAAAATATATCCTTTTTACAGGCGGCCTGCTGCTTTTATGCACATGGTACGCCTGTAAACCGGAAATTAAAGAAACCGGCGCCACGTTAAAATACTTCGATCTGAAGGAATTTTTTAAAACGGATTCGGTCCATTTGGTAAAACTGAACCCGAACATCAAAAAAACCGTTACCCACAACGGCGAAAGCGAAACTAAAACGGTTAAAATAGCCAACTGGGGGCAGGAGTTTGGCTTGTTCACCTCATCAGACATTAACAAACCCGCCTGGAAAGACAGCTACGCGGTAACAGAAAATACCGACAGCCTGATGTATAAAGCCAAATTCCCGGAACTGAAAACCCGTGAAATTGTGATCCATAAAAACAATGGAAAAGTAACGCGGCTGTACATCCTCAACAACATCCATAACCTGCTCTATACCACTACCGAAAAGCTACTTTATGTGCCCGGGGAGTACTATTTAATAGAGAAAGACCAAAAGGTAAAAGTGATGAGTGGAAATAATTACCTCATTAAAGGCGAGTTTTAATTAGTGCTTGCCGGTAGCGCTGGCCAGCTTCTCCTTAGAAACATCCAGCAGCGTAGAAATATCCGACCGACCGGGGTTTTCGGCCAATACCTTTTCCAAATCGGCAACCGAAGCGCGTAAAGAATTAATACCACGCACCTTATCGTAATTTTTCTGGCTGGAGATCAGCTTAAACATGCCGTATTCGCGGTAAGCTAATGCGCGGGTTTGGTAACTTTTTGTTTGCTGCGACGGATCTATGGCAATAGCCTTGGTGAGATCGAAGATAGCGCCAAGCAAGTATTTTTCCCGCTCATCAGGCGAGAGGAAACTATCCTTACCCAAATAGCCTTTGGCGCGTGCCCTGTAATAATAGGCAGTTGCGTCAACCGGGTTTATAAAAATTGCCTTTGAATAAGCGGCGATGGATTTTCGGTAGTTTTCGCTGTGATAGTAAGAGTAACCAAGCATCCAGTAAGCATTGGCGTTGGTAGAATCTATTAAACAGGCTTTCTCTAACTGTGCAACGGCAGCCTTAAAATTGCCATCCATAAAGGCTTGCTGGCCCATTTTCACATAGGCATTTTGTGCCGATGCCTCGAGCGAAGTAATTACAAAAAGAGAAATTATTGTTGCGAACCTCATTAAAAGCCTGCCTTGTGTAACGAATTTGTACTATAGTAACTTGCAATAGTATAAAATATTATACTAAGCGCGTACTTTTTGTTGGAAATAATGGGGAGTGACGGCTTAAAGGATATCGGGCTTGTAGCCTATCCTATTGCGTATTCTTGGTTCATCTTTTTTCTCTGTCAATTCACCCAGGTATTGAAACACAAGTTCCATATTTTTATCCTGGTTATCCAATTTGGTTTTTATCTTCTCAACATGCAAGCGCAGATCGGTATTATCAATAAACATTTGGCGGTTACATGTAAATATCCGCATCACCTGGATATTCACCTGTATAGTTTGCTTGCTGTTTAACACGCTTGATAACATTAAAACGCCGTGTTCGGTAAATGCGTAAGGCGGATATCTGCGACCGCCCCAACTTGAGGTCGCAAATTGCGACTTCAAACAGAAAATTTTCAACTGAAACTATATTCCTAAAAAGCATGACTTTTTTTCCACTATTCACCTCCTCCCCATAATTCCCTCTGAAACTTTTTGCGCATTGCAACGTCTAATAAATCAAACAGTTACAGGCGCAGGCAAAATACCCAATCAAATAACCCTATATTGGCATAGTGCTTGAAATAGTATATTTGTATATATAAAACTGGTAGTTAACCCCTATTTAATGCGCAGGATGTTTCCGGCGGCTGACAATATGACGTTGCGCTATCATTAAACAAGGTGATTAATGACTTTCGATCCGTTTGATTTTAAAAATACTGCTGCTATAAACGAAGATTCCGAGTTCTTTCCGCTGATGTCGTCAGAGGATGAGGAGGAGATGAATAACGAGCAGGTTCCCGAAATTTTACCCATACTTCCGCTTCGCAATACCGTTTTATTCCCTGGTGTTGTCATCCCTATTACCGTAGGTCGCGATAAATCTATCAAGCTCATCCGCGATGCCAACAAAGGCAAGCGCCTTATTGGCGTAGTGGCACAACAGGATGTAAGTGTAGAAGACCCTAACTTTAGTCAGCTGCACCGCGTGGGCACTATTGCGCTCATTATCAAAATGCTGCAAATGCCCGACGGTAATACTACCGTGATACTACAGGGTAAAAAGCGTTTTATTTTAAAGGACGAAGTACAAAGCGAGCCCTACATCAAAGCTACTTTGGAGCCTTTTAAAGAGATAAAACCAAAAGAAGATAAAGAGTTTAAAGCCATGGTATCGTCTGTAAAGGATATGGCTATGAATATTATCCAGCTTTCGCCGAATATTCCGAGCGAGGCCGGTATTGCTATCCGTAATATCGAGAGCACCAACTTCCTCATCAACTTCATATCATCCAATATGAACGCGGATATGGCAGCCAAGCAAGACCTGCTGGAAACCGCCAGCCTGCGCGACAGGGTGAACATGGTGCTGGAACATTTGACTTTAGACCTGCAGATGCTGGAACTGAAGAACCAGATCCAAACCAAAGTACGGGTTGACCTGGACAAACAGCAGCGCGATTATTTCCTGAATCAACAGTTAAAAACTATACAGGAAGAACTCGGCGGCACCTCTCCCGACCTCGAGATAGAGAATCTGCGCCAGCGTGCCTTAAAGAAAAAGTGGAGCAAAGAAGTTAAAACCCAGTTTGCCAAAGAGCTGGAAAAACTTACCCGCACCAACCCTGCCGCCGCAGATTATTCGGTGCAGATAAATTATTTGGAGCTGTTGATCGATCTGCCATGGAATGAGTTTACTAAAGACAACTTCGACCTTAAACGCGCCCAAAAGGTGCTGGATAAGGACCACTTTGGCCTCGATAAAGTAAAACAACGCATCATAGAGTACCTTGCCGTGCTCAAGTTGAAGCACGACATGAAAGCGCCTATCCTTTGTTTGGTTGGCCCTCCGGGAGTTGGTAAAACCTCCCTGGGTAAATCAATCGCCAAAGCTTTGGGTCGCAAATACGTACGTATGGCCCTTGGCGGCGTACGCGATGAGGCAGAAATTCGCGGTCACCGCAAAACCTATATCGGCGCTATGCCGGGCAGGATCATCCAGTCGGTAAAGAAAGCCGGCGCGGCAAACCCGGTATTTATTTTGGATGAGATAGATAAAGTAAGCAACGATTTCCGTGGCGACCCATCTTCTGCTCTTTTAGAGGTACTGGACCCTGAACAGAACAGCACCTTCTATGATAACTACGTGGAGATGGATTTCGATCTGTCCAACGTTATGTTCATTGCTACCGCAAACTCGCTGAGCAGCATCCAACCAGCTCTGTTAGACAGAATGGAGATCATCGAAGTGAACGGTTACACCATCGAAGAAAAGATAGAGATAGCCAAACGCCACCTGGTACCCAAACAGCGCGAAGCCCATGGTTTGAACGCGAAGCAGGTAGTGATCAAAAATGAGATAGTAGAGCGGCTGATAGAAGACTATACCCGCGAGTCGGGCGTACGCGCGCTGGAAAAAAGGATTGGTTCGGTAGTACGTGGCGTAGCCAAAAACATTGCCATGGAAGAGGAATACAACCCGGCGGTGAATAAAAAAGACGTGGTAAAAATATTGGGCGCGCCTTTTTATGATAAAGATCTTTACGAAAACAACGACATAGCGGGTGTAGTGACAGGCTTAGCCTGGACATCCGTTGGTGGTGATATCCTGTTCATCGAATCGAGCTTGAGCCCGGGTAACGGTAAACTTACCTTAACCGGTAGTTTGGGCGATGTAATGAAGGAATCGGTAACCATTGCCTTAGCTTATTTAAGGGCGCACGCAGCCGCTTTCGATATCAACCCAAAACTGTTTGAACAATGGGATGTACATGTACACGTACCGGCCGGCGCTACCCCTAAGGATGGCCCATCGGCTGGTGTTACCATGCTTACCGCCCTGGTTTCGGCATTTACACAGCGTAAGCTAAAACCACATCTAGCCATGACAGGCGAGATCACCTTGCGCGGCCGTGTACTCCCTGTAGGTGGTATCAAAGAGAAGATCCTCGCAGCAAAACGTGCCAATATCAAAGAGATCATTCTCTGCAAATCCAACCAGAAAGATATCCTCGAGATCAAGGAAGATTACATAAAGGATCTGAAGTTCCACTACGTAACCGATATGAAGGAAGTAGTTGAACTGGCCTTACTGAATGAGAAGGTGAGCAACGCGCTCGACTTGACGGTGAAGGAAAAAGAACCCGCAAAACCGGCGTCGAACTAACGAAACGATTTTTAAATAATGGAGAGCAGCACAAATTGTGCTGCTTTTTTTGTGATAGATTTTCGGGGTAACTATCGCTGTGAAACAGGCTATAACAACAATTAATAATTAACGCCGGCGTCGTTTCAAAAAAATAGACTATCTTCATGCAGCTTAAACCAGTTTATGATAAAATTAATACGCCCCACCCTACTCGTTTTACTCGCCGCTTTTTCGCTCAATACCAGCGCGCAAAAAATTTCGCAAACAGATTCGCTTAACAAGATTTACGCCAATAAAAGGGCGCAAAGCGTTTATTTTGAGGGATTAGGCGCCGGTGGCGTATATTCCTTTAATTATGATACCCGTTTTAAAAAGCGGCAGGATGGGCTGGGCGGCCGGGTTGGTATCAGCTATTTTTCCGAAAACGATGACAGGCTTTTTACCATACCCGTTGTTATCAACTATTTGTTGGGTAAAAATGGCAAGTATTTTGAAATTGGCGCTGGCGCTACGTTTTTCCAATACAGTTCTTACAGCTCTAACACCTTTTTTGGCAATAGCAATAGCTATTACGATTACATCAATTACCCAGAGGATTACAGCTATGAGCGCCACTCGCAAGTTGGGGCGTTCGGCTCGCTTAATTTTGGTTACCGTTACCAACCCGCCGATGGCGGCTTTAGCTTCCGTGGTGGGTTCAGTCCGATATTTTCATCACACGATTTTGTGCCCTACTGGCCTTATTTGAGTTTCGGATACACGTTTTAAAATGAAAAAAATATTAATCGCCGCTACCTTATTGGTCACGTCAGGTTCGGGTTTATACGCACAGCAAGCGAGCCCCGTAAAAACAACGCAGCAGGATTCACTTAAAAAAGATTCGCTCAACAAACTGTTAAACCAACGGGCCAAAAGTATTTACTTTGAGGCCGCCGGCCCGGGCTCTCTATACTCCGTTAATTACGATACCCGCTTTAAAAAACGGCGAAACGGGTTAGGCGCACGCATTGGCTTAACTTATGTATTTTTAGATAACGAAAAAGCTTTAGCAGTTCCGTTTTTGCTCAATTACCTGTTCGGCAAAAAGAAGCATTTTTTTGAAGTCGGCGCCGGGGCAACCTACTATTATGATTTTAAAACCGACTATACGCCCCTCTTTGGCGAAACGGATCTCCCGGCTTCTACAAAATTTGAGCAGTACGGTTCGGGTGTGATAGGATCTGTTACGGTTGGCTACCGCTACCAGCCTTTAAAAGGGGGATTCAATTTCCGCGCGGGTAACAGCGTTATCATCAAAAAAGAATTTTTACCTTTTTGGCCATACGTAAGCGTTGGGTATACATTCAAAAATAAACCCAAGCCTATTAAAGTTAAATCATCCTGATTTTCTATTTTAGCGAAGCTTTTTTATAAACTCTTGATGAAAATTAAACTCCTTGCTTTAGCCGCCTGCCTGTTTGCAGCCAGCGGCGCTTTTGCACAAACCCGTGGACACGAGTTCGGCATTCAATCTGATAACGACTCCTTCCTGGCGCAGGGATCTGACAAGTATTACACCAATGGCATTTTCTTGTATTACCGCAAAGCGCTGGATGCCGGCAAAAACGAAAAGCTGGGCAATAAGGTACTGGGCTTTGAGGTGGGTCAAAAATTATTCAACCCCCAATCGGCGTCTATACCTTCATTAAACTATCTCGACAGACCATTTGCAGGCTATTTATACGCGGGCGCATCGCTAAACCTGCTTTATAAAAGCGAAAATAATTTAAAGCTTACCGCCAGGGTTGGCGTTGTTGGCCCGGCTTCGGGTGGGCGGGGCGCACAGGAATTTATTCATAAAACCTTCGGCTTTTACCCGCCGGAGGGCTGGGAATACCAGATTAGGAACGATGTTGAAGTAAACCTGTCTGCAGAGTATAATAAACTGCTTGCACGCGGTTCGTTTATAGATATATCTGCTGCTACCTACGCCAATTTGGGTACTGGCTTTGTTAGCGCAGGCGCAGGCCCGCTGATCCGCATGGGGAATTTTAATCAATTATTTCAATCTTCGAGCACACAAAGCACTGCCTCCAAAGGCAAAAACGCGCTGCTGCACGAGCATGAGTTTTTCTTCTACTACAAACCACAGGCAAACCTTATTGGTTACGATGCCACCATACAGGGCAGCATATTTAAGGACCATCCCGAGGCGGGCACTATGGAGGTTACTAAAGATATCCGCCACTTTGTATTTAGTAACGAGCTGGGCTTAAACTACGTAAGCGGCAGATTTGTATACGGGTTAGCGGCCATCTTTAATACAAAGGATGTAAAAAACCAGGCAAAAGCTCATCAATGGGGTTCGGCAACGTTGCTGTACCGATTTGATTAAATATCAAAGTTCTTTTTCCGGCTTTCTTTTTTATCGGCCTGGGCCTTCTTGTTGCCCAGGCGGGCCAGCTTGGCTGCCTTGCTAACTTTCCGTTTTTTGCGAATTTTGGGCCTGATAAGCGCGTTGCCGAGTAACGCGATGAGGCGTTCCATCGCAATTTCTTTATTGAGGTACTGGCTGCGTTCTTCATCACATATAACCTGTACAGAGCCATCTTTGTTAAAACGGCTTTGTAGCTTCTCGTTCAGCAATAGTTTTTCCTCATCGGTAAACAGTACCGATTCGTTGATATTAAACAGCAATTCTACCTTGCTGGATACCTTATTTACATTTTGCCCGCCTTTACCCCCGCTGCGCGATGTTTTGTAGCTGATCTCTTTTTGCAGGCTGGCCTTATCAAAATTCATGGCGCGAATTTAATAAATTAGTTGATTAGCCGATTGGAGGTGTTCCAGGCAAGTGCTTCAATGCAATTTGCCTCATTTTTCAAATTTTTTATAAATAAGTGTAAATAAGTAAATTAAATAGTTCATCTAACTAACAGGGGTGTTCCAAAGTGTTTCATAAAAAACTGTAAAATACTGATGATCAATATTATTTAAAAAATAAGTATTTCACGCGCAATTATGGAACACCATACGGGACCCTGCGGACAGGTTATGCAGGTTTCTACCTGCTTTCCATTTCCAATTAATCGCCAAAAACCGTAACTTCGTACCCCGATGAGCAATAACATTATAGTAGCTATCGACGGCTACTCCTCATGCGGTAAAAGCACCCTGGCCAAGGCACTGGCCAAAAAACTTCATTTTATTTATGTAGACAGTGGCGCCATGTATCGCGCAGTTGCCCTATATTTTTTAAGGAACAATGTGGATATGGCCGACCATGCCCATGTTGAGGAAGCCCTTAAAAACATCCACCTCAACTTTCACTCACGCGATTATGAATCGCACATCACCCTGAACGACGAGGAAGTATCCGAAGAAATTCGCCAGATGCCGGTATCCGAAAAGGTGAGCGCTGTAGCGGCTTTAAAAGAAGTTCGCCGCGAGATGGTGAAGCAGCAGCAACGCATGGGCAAATCAAAAAATATTGTGATGGATGGCCGCGACATAGGTACCGCCGTGTTCCCAACCGCGCCTGTTAAACTTTTTATGACGGCCGATCCAAAAATACGTGCCGAACGACGTTACAAAGAGATCCATACCAAAGAGCCCAACGTTACCTTAGAAGACGTATTTGAGAACCTTGCCCACCGCGACTACGCCGATACCACCCGCCTTGAAAGCCCATTGGTACGAGCTGATGACGCCATTATACTGGATAATACCGAACTCACCCCTGAGGAGCAGCTTCAATTTGCGCTGGACAGGGTGGAACCACTTTTGAAAAGTTAAAAGTTAATGCAACCCGAAAGACTTTGTTTGCCCCAGTTTTAAATAAAGTCGAAAGTGAAAAGTCTTCAAAACTTTTCACTTTCGACTTTTCACTTTTAACTTTCGACTCTACTCCGCTTTCACGGCGCTTACCCCAAACTTATTCAAAAAATCAACCCCTTCGTCACTGGCGAGGCCTTTGTATTGGGCGTAAGATTTATCAAAGTAAACTTGCTTAATACCCGCAGAGAAAATAAGCCTGGCGCATGGCAGGCATGGCGATAGCGTGGTGTACAGCGTTGCACCTTCTAAATTGGCACCATTCTTCACAGCGTAAAGGATAGCGTTCTCCTCGGCGTGCAGCGCAAGTGAGCAGCTGCCCTTAGAGTCGCGCGGGCAACCTTGCTCCGGAAACTCCTCATCGCAGTTATGCGTGCCCGCAGGCGGGCCATTGTACCCAATAGAGATGATGCGGGTGTCCTTAGCTAAAACGGCACCTACCTGGGCTTTAACGCAGTGAGAGCGCTTAGCCAGATCGGTTGCCAGGTTCATAAAAATATGATCGAAAGTGGGTTTCATGTTAGTTAATTATAGGTTGGAGGTTAGTAGAAGCTGTTTTATAATTATACAAAGAAAAGAGGTTAGCCGGAGCAATCCAACTAACCTCTTTTCACAATTTATTTGCTAATAATTAATGGCCCCCGCTTTTCTCAACCTGAACGTGGTCGATATTTATACCTTGTTTGATTAGCTCTGCCCTTACTCTCCATGCAAAGAATACGATGTAAGCAAAACCTAAAACTGGTACAAGGTAAGATTGATGTATACCAATGGTATCGGCCATAAAGCCCTGTACCGGCGGGATGATTGAACCACCCAGGATCATCATAATTAAGAATGCCGAACCCTGACCTGTATATTTCCCTAAACCAGTTATGGCTAACGAAAAGATAGATGGCCACATAATAGAGCAGCATAGGCCACCACTAATAAACGCGAATACGGCTACCATACCTGTGGAAAATAAACCAATTAACATAAATATCACCCCTAATATACCAAATGTAACCAATGTACGAACCGGTTTTTGCTGGCCTATAAAAAATGCCACTACTAATACCGCGATACTAATCCCATAAACAAACAGTGTACTAACATCGGCCACTGTAGACCTGTTTACCAACAGCACAATGCCAAATGCAATAAATGGAACTATAACCGTTAAAATATTTTTTGTTGTTTTAGACAGGTTAAACGCGCCTATGGCACCAGTGAACCTGCCTATCATCAAACTACCCCAATATAAAGAGATGTAAGGCGCTATTTCCGAATCTTTAAAGTTGCCGAATTCTGGCAATTTAAGCAATGCACCCATATTACTTTGTATGGTAACCTCGGTGCCAACGTAAGTGAAAATAGCTATCATACCCAAGATCAACTGTGGATACTGCATCGCTCCCCAACCCTGGTTGTTTTTCTGTGCTGAAAACAGGGAACCTATTAGGGTTAGTATAATAAGCGCCAATGTTGAATAAATAAAAACCGACTTTGGTATTCCTGTAAGACTAACTAACGGATCAACAGCGAGAATTATCAAAAATGCTATAAACATTAATATTATTGGCTTGCCTGGTTTGCTTGTGTTTTCCACTTTTTCGTCACTGGTAACCACAGGAAGTTTTGACAACCAAAAAAACAATGCTACGGCTAACAACAGCCCCGCGAAAATGTAATATAAATTATCGATAGAAGATATTTTTACGTCTGCTGGCGCGATATGGCTGTTAGCTGAGCCAAATAATACAATACTGATAACAGCGGGGCCGAGCAAGCCGCCGATATTGTTGATACTACCCGCGAAATTTAAACGATTGGACCCAGTTTCTGACGGACCAAGCGCAACAACGAAAGGGTTAGCAGCCGTTTGTTGTAAAGAAAAACCAATGGTGATAACAAATATAGCCGATAAAACAAGGGCGTATGACCCAGTAGCAACGGCAGGGATCATTAACAAGGCACCGCCCGCAGATATCACTAAACCCAATATTATACCGTTTTTATAGCCTAATTTATTTAGGATATCAGTTTTGCTGATCTGAGAAGCAAAGTATAATATTAACGACCCTATGAAATAGCCGCCATAAAAGGTAAAGTCGATTAATTGCGACTCGAATTGCGTTAAGTGAAAATGTGTTTTACAAAAGGGTATGAAAATTCCGTTTGATGCCGCTAAAAAGCCCCAAAAGAAAAATACAGTTACCAGCGTATATAAAGCCGACCCATAATTTTTTGAGTTGTTTTGTTCCATTGTTAAATGAGGTTGTTAAATATTGGTGTATTTGAAGCACTAAACATAATTCATTTTTTTATAAATAGCCGTTAATTTTTTCAAAATATAAATCACAAATTATGTTTTTGGTGTTTAACAGATAATTGTTGCATATTAGTGTCCTGATTTTTTTAACTGGATAGAAAGCAATATATACGCCTAACTTAATGATAGAAGCCATTATTTCGGGAATTGGGTTTGGATTAGTACTCACATTTATAACCGGCCCGGTTTTTTTCGCTTTAATTAAAACCAGTATCGAAAAAGGCTTCCACGCAGGCGTAGCTTTGGCACTCGGTGTGGTATGCAGTGATGTTGTTTTTGTAGGGGCCATCCTTTTCGGGTCGCAATTGTTCACTATAAGCCAGCATACAAAAACTATGGTTGGCGTATTGGGCAGCCTTATACTCTTCGTAGTGGGCGTTTACTACCTGTTCAAAAAAAGCGATGTAAACTACAATAACACGGTACCTTCTAATGTAGACCGCGCCGGATACTTCTTCAAAGGATTTTTAATGTGCATTTTCAACCCTACGATACTCTTTCATTGGACGGTCGTCATCGGCGCAGCCAGTACTGTTTACCACGAAGGAGTACATGGCCGCACATTAAAAATCGCCATCATGTTCTTAACCATCCTTATCGTACAATTCGGGCTCGACACCACAAAAGCGTTCTACGCCGATAAACTCCGCGACAAAATATCTGTAAAACTTGTTCACCGCCTCAACCAAATCGCTGGCATAGCGCTTATCATCGCCTCATTGGTATTGGTTGATAGGCTGGTAACCCACTACGTTTTCTCGGCACCGGGGCATTAACGCGGTGCGCCTCCCCAACTTGGCCGTTCCGATAACTATGTTATCTTAAATTACTACTTTAGGTATTCTTTTAATAGTATGCCCCATAATAAAAACGCATTTGACCTCCTCCATGTTATCCTTGCAATTTTGGTTCTTATATCGCATGCGTTTTACTTTACAGATCACAGTGCCGAGCCTATAGCGGTGTTCTAAAAAGGTCAGATCAATATGGGCGATGTTGATGTTATGGAGTTCTTTTGTTTGAGCGGCTACCTCATCACCGCCAATTTTGACAGATCACCGAATCTTTTAACAATTTGGCCCAACCTTCTTTATACTATCAAATGCGCGGGCTTTGTACATTTGTTACCTGTGTGGTACCTGCCTTTATATTTTTAAGAACGAGACCATTATCGATAATAAGGGCCAGTTATTTATTGCCCTGATAGCTACTGCCGTTTTACAGTTTGGAGGTTTTTTAATAATAGCGCCTGTGGTATTGCTGTATTGTTTATCAGCGGCTTTGCAAACTTCCAATTCAACTTTAAATACGATCTTTCGTTTGGCCTCTATATCTACGCCTTCCCGGTCGAGCATATTTGTGGAACGGGTGTTCTTGCGCCTTAAAAGCAATAAAGCAGCTTAGATCTGCTCTTTAGCTTCACAACTAAATAAAATCATTTCACAAAAAAAAAGCCCCGAAATTCGGGGCGTTTTTTTTGTACGCTTGATGATTAATATATAATTAAACAACTTTTACATTTACTGCGTTCAAGCCTTTTCTGCCGTTTTCTACTTCGAATTCAACTTTATCGTTTTCACGGATTTCGTCGATTAGGCCTGTTGAATGAACAAATACGTCTGCGCCACCACCGTTAGGTGTAATAAAGCCAAAACCTTTTGTCTCATTGAAAAATTTTACTGTTCCTTCTTTTTGCATTATTTTATTTATTAAAGTGCAAATGTAATTATAATAATCGGCATTTACACAAAAACCCTGTTTTATCGGCAGACAATCGCTTTTAAATTCCAGGAGTGGCAATTTTCGGCTAAAGCCATTGCTATTCGGCTTTAACCTAACCTTTGGCTAAAGCCGAACAGCAATGAATGTAAAAAAGTACTGTTTCTACATCTATTGCCGTCTCTTTAAGGGAAGGATGGCATACTACATGTATGCGGCTTTAGCCAAAATTAGTGTAAACGTTTAACTGCGATTCCCCCCGCATAAAACCCAATAAATTTCAAAGGCTCATTCGATTGTCCATCGGATTGGAATCATAAAAAAAGAGGCGGGAAGTTCAACTCCGGCCTCTTATAAATTATCCCATCTTATTCCCCTTCAGGGGGTAGGGGCTTACATATACGCCCTTTGGTTCTTACCTTCCATCCAGTTAACAAAGGCGCGATTCACAACCTTGTTACCACCCGGGGTTGGGTAATCGCCGCTGAAGTACCAGTCGCCGGTGTGGCCGGGGCAGGCAATATGCAGGTTATCTAAAGTTTGATATAAAACCTTCACTTCGCACTTAACGCCTTTAGGGGTGATGATCTGCGCGATACGGTCAGAAATTTCCTGATCGGTAAACTGCTCATAAATAGCTTTTACGTAGTTCTCCACATCCTCTTTCGGCAGTTTGGAGCTATCTTTACACTTCTGGTAAACGCCCAGTATTACATCATCCTTGTCGGCATCTTTTAACAAGCTTATAGCAGCTTCGAAAGCCACAAACTCGCCCATGCGCGACATATCTATACCGTAGCAATCCGGGTAACGGATCTGCGGGGCAGATGATACCACCACTACCTTTTTAGGGCCAAGGCGATCTAATATCTTCAGGATACTTTGTTTTAGCGTTGTTCCGCGTACGATGGAGTCGTCTAATACTACTAATGTGTCGTCATCATTTTTAATGAGGCCGTAGGTGGTATCGTAAACGTGCGCTACCATCTCGCTACGGTCGGCATCCTGTGTGATGAAGGTACGCAGCTTAACGTCCTTAATAGCAATCTTCTCTACACGTGGCGCCATGCTCAGCACCTCGGTTAGCTCTTCTTCGCTTATTTTATCATCGCGGTTAAGCAATTTGTCGCGCTGGTATTGTTTAATGTATTTATGCACCCCTTCTACCATGCCGTAAAAGGCAACTTCGGCAGTGTTGGGGATGTAAGAGAACACGGTGTTCTTCATGTCGTTATCCACCGCGTTCAATATCTGCGGGCAAAGCAGCCTGCCTAATTGTTTACGCTCGCGGTAAATAGAAGCATCGCTGCCGCGCGAGAAATAGATCCGCTCGAAAGAGCATGATTTTTGTTCCTTCGGCTCGCTAAACATTTCCTCGGTTATCTTGCCGCTCTTTTTAACGATAAGGGCATGGCCGGGGCGGATCTCTTTAACTTCGTCTATAGGGATGTTGAAGGCAGTTTGTATAGCAGGGCGCTCAGAAGCGGCTACTACTATCTCGTCGTTATAATAATAATAAGCCGGGCGTATGCCTACAGGGTCGCGCATTACAAAGGCGTCTCCATGGCCCAAAATACCGGCTATGGTGTACCCACCGTCCCAATTCTTGGCGCTTTTCCGCAATATCTTAGCCACATCCATATCATTGGCTATGAGCTTGCTTATTTCGCGGTTATCGTCCAATCCTTCGCGTTTGTACTGATCAAAAAGGCCCTGGTTCTCGGTATCGATGAAGTGGCCCATTTTTTCCAGCACGGTAATGGTGTCGGCTTGTTCTTTAGGGTGTTGGCCCAGGTCATATAGTTGTTGCAGCAGTTCATCAACATTAGTCATGTTAAAGTTACCGGCAATAACCAGGTTACGCGTCATCCAGTTGTTTTGGCGCAGAAAAGGGTGGCAGCTTTCGATGCTATTTTTGCCATGCGTACCATAACGCAAATGGCCCAGAAGAACTTCGCCGGTAAAGCTTACATGTTCTTTGAGCCATTCAGCATCCTGCATTTTTTCAGGCTGCTCTTTTTCTATCTCGGCAAACTTCTTCTGTATATACTCAAAGATATCTGCCACCGCGTTTGATGCCATCGACCTATGCCGGCTGATGTATCGTTTCCCGGGTTCAATATCCAGCTTAATGGTAGCAACGCCCGCGCCGTCTTGCCCGCGGTTATGCTGTTTTTCCATTAAAAGGTAAAGTTTGTTTATGCCGTACAGCGCCGTGCCGTACTTTTTTTGATAAAAGGATAACGGCTTTAAAAGGCGGATAAATGCTACTCCGCACTCGTGCTTTATCGAATCGCTCATGCTTGCTATTGAGGACGCAAAGGTAAGACTTTATCTCAATTGTGTTTAAACATATTGTCATTATAATGCATTAATATTAGCTTAACAGTACGGCGGGTTAAACCACGAATAATCCAAAACTTAAACATGCTAAATGGCAAACATCGGGGGCTATTAAAACAAAAATCTTTAAATTTGATTATGAATTACATGATGGAAAAACGATCGATCCTATATATTTTACTTGCTTTTACTATCGCAAGCTGCTCGGTTCCTAAATCAGCCCAGGCTCCCGTAAAAGGCCAAAACCTTTTTACCGCGCCTATTGGCGTGCAGGCTTATACCTACCGCGCCAGCTTCGCTGCCCGGCCCGAGGCTGTATTAGATAGTGTAAAAGCGCTTGGCATCACCCAAATGGAAGGCCCAAACCCAAAAGGTGTAGACATTTTTAAGTTTAGGCAGATGCTGGATAAGCGCGGCATCAGTATGCCGTCTATTGGAGTTGATTATGGCTCCCTGGTAAAAGAACCGCTGGAAGCTGTGCGCATGGCCGGTATATTAGGTTCTCAATTTGTAATGGTGGCCTGGCTTCCACATGGTAAAACTTTTACGCTTGATGATGCCAAAAAAGCTGTTGCCGATTTAAACAAGGCCGGCCGCACGTTGAAGGCAAACAGCTTAACCCTTTGCTACCACATCCATGGCTACGAGTTTGCGCCTTATGAGGATGGTACCCTTTTCGATTACATTGTAAAAAACACCGATCCGAGATATGTTAAGTTTGAGATGGATGTAATGTGGGCTTTCCACGGCGGTGCCGACCCGGCTAAACTGATGTTAAAATATCCAACCCGCTGGAGGCTGATGCACCTGAAGGATATCCGTAAAGGCATTGCTAACGACCTTACCGGCGGTACCGCTATCAAAAACGACGTAGCCTTAGGAACCGGACAGATTGATATCCCCGAAGTATTGAAAGCCGCTAAAGCGGTAGGCATCCGCCATTATTTTATTGAGGATGAAAGCCCGGACCATGCCAAGCAGATCCCGGTGACGATAAAGTATTTGAAGAGCCTTTAAGGTTGTTTTTTTTTACCACAGAGTACGCAAAGATTGCAGCGTAATGAGTGCAGAAAGCACAGAGTTTTGCAAATTGGTTAAGCATTTTTTATAGCTGGTTGAATTGCAAAGCTCTGTGCGCCTCTGTGTTTTACTCTGTGCGCTTTGCGGTAAAATACCTAAATTGGATTACAGGCAAAAAATCGTGAAATTCGTGTCGATATGAAAATAGCCGTTGCTTCTCCCCCCTATCCAAAATCTATTGAAGATGGTCTTTATTGGATAGATAAATTATCCAGAGACGCAGCCGACCAACAGGCCGTGGTAGTTTGTTTCCCCGAAACTTATCTACCGGGCTACCCTGGCTTTGGCGCGGAGAAAGCAACGCCCCAGTATATGCAAGCGGCTTTGGAGAGGGTTTGTGAGATAGCAGCAAAACATTCGGTATGTATCATCATCCCGATGGATTGGTTTAAAGATGGCGAACTGCTGAACGTTGCTTACGTAATATCAAATACCGGCGATACCTTAGGCTACCAAACCAAAAACCAGCTGGACCCATCGGAAGACAACATCTGGACGGCAGGCACGGAGCGCAGTTTATTTGAGATTGATGGCCTGAAATTTGGCATTACCATTTGTCACGAAGGTTTTCGGTATCCCGAATCGGTAAGGTGGGCAGCAAGGAACGGCGCTCAAGTCGTGTTCCACCCGCATTTTACCGGCAGCGATACCGAAGGCGTACAACTCAACGAATGGGGCGAAAAACACAGCCCCTACTACGAAAAAGCCATGATGATGCGTGCCATGGAAAACACTATATACTTTGTCAGCGTAGGCTACGCCACCAAATACCAGGAAGCGGCATCGTGCATTGTAGCGCCTGATGGCGTTTGCCTTGCCCATCAACCTTATGGCGAAGCCGGCGTTGCAGTTGTAGATATTGACTTGGGTAAAGCCACGGGGTTATTGGCCAAAAGGTTTAAGCCGAAGCTGGTGCGGGAAGTATAACCTCGCCCAAGAACCCGCTTGTCGAGGGAAGCGCATCGACGAAAAATCTTGAACGCTTCGCTTTTACGCCGGTGCATGACCGTCATACATAATCCGTATGCATGGCGTACAAGTTTTCTCTTCGCCCGCCCACTCTTTCCCTGCCCGCTTGCTCATCGAAATGACAACGTTTTATAAACATTTGGTTTTGCCTTTAGCATCAATAATTTACGCGCCTTTTGGTATAGCGGTGCCTGCTTTGCCTATTTGGTAATAAGTCCGTTCTGTAGTATGATCACGCCGTTTGGCATGGCAACCCCTTTCTCTACATCTACAATACTTCCACCGGTAATAACTACTATTTTATTGGCAGATGCCGGTAAAGCGGTCGATTTTGCAAAGGCTTCCATGCCATAGCCTGCGGCGCGTTTGATCAATTCGGGCAACAGCGCTTCGTCGGGTCGGGGGGGGGTACTTTTATTAGCAAGGTTAGTCTCGTGAGCGTCCACGCTCACCAATGTTGTTGCGCCTGGCGCGGCGGAGAAGTCTTGGCTCCACAGGTGCCTCTTTTTTAAAAACAAAACTGTTCACCTCCTCCCCTAAACATCAAACGCCAAAGGTTTCCCTTCGGCGTTCAACATTTGAAAATTTATTACTCTATATTAAAACTTATAATCTTTCGCCATGCTGGCTGATATCCAATCCCACAACTTCTTCTTCTGTTGACACCCTTAGCGGCGAGATCATGTCGGTTATCTTCAACAATATCACCGAACCGAAGAACGAGAATAAGGAAGTCGCAACCAGCGCCAGTAATTGAATGAAGAACAAATGCGTGTGCCCAAAAAATAAGCCGTTGCCGGTGGTGTTGGCCGGGTTTACGTTCTGGTTGGCGAATACTCCCGTTAGCAGCATGCCTACCATACCACCTACACCATGGCAGGGGAATACGTCCAACGTATCATCTATCGTGGTGCGCGTGCGCCATTCTACCACGAGGTTACTCACCACTGCCGATATGATACCGATTGCCAGCGAGTGCGGCACGCTTACAAAACCGGCGGCCGGGGTAATAGCCACCAAACCTACCACGGCGCCAATACAGGTTCCCATGGCAGATGGCTTGCGGCCGCGAAGCATATCGAAAAATATCCAGGTAACACCGGCGGCGGCAGATGCCGTTGTGCTGGTAGCCAGTGCGGTTACTGCCAAATGGTTTGCGCCAAAAGCCGAACCCGCGTTAAAACCGAACCAGCCGAACCAAAGTAAACCCGTGCCTATCATTACATAGGTAATACGCGCCGGGGCATGGTTGGCTTCGTTACGGCGTTTTAAAAATAAGGCTGATGCCAGTGCCGCCCAACCTGCCGACATGTGTACTACCGTACCCCCGGCAAAATCAAGCACACCTAATTTGAATAAAACACCATCCGGGTGCCAGGTGGCATGGGCCAATGGCGAAAAGATAAATATGGAGAACAGCACCAAAAAGATGATGTACGAATTAAAGCGGATCCGCTCAGCAAAGGCACCGGTGATAAGCGCTGGTGTAATAATGGCGAACTTGAGCTGATACATGGCAAACAGCAGCAATGGGATGGTTGGCGCAAGCGGCCAGCTGGTA
This sequence comes from Mucilaginibacter gilvus, assembly GCF_004054195.1. Classification (GTDB taxonomy): domain Bacteria; phylum Bacteroidota; class Bacteroidia; order Sphingobacteriales; family Sphingobacteriaceae; genus Mucilaginibacter; species Mucilaginibacter gilvus. Next base: position 367,613 of record NZ_SBIW01000006.1, read on the forward strand.
TTGCCCAGCATCCCTTTCATCATAAAAAAGGTAGAAGGGTTACCAATAACCCCGCCGATGCTATCGCCGAAGGCCAAACTAAAGCCGAAAATACCCCACATTACCGTGATGATAACCATACAAACAATACTTTGTAACATGGTGGATATCACGTTCTTTTTGTTCACCATACCGCCGTAAAAGAAAGCGAGGCCAGGCGTCATAATTAAAACAAGCGCGGTAGACATCAGCATCCAGGCGATATCGCCGGTATTGAAATTCGACTTTATAGTTTTATCATATTCGATAGAAGGAAAAGCAAAGGTAAGGCCTAAAATTACCAGGATGATGAAGAAGGGGAAGTAACGTTTCATATATTATCAGCACTTTTTACAATAAACGGCTGAATTTATATAATTTCTGCAATATTTTTACGAAAAATGAAAAATTACTACAAATTACATGTATTTTATCAATAAATCGGGGAAGATCCCGAATATGATCAGCGCTATCGCGATAATCACCGAAAGTATCACCAACTTTACAGACCATTTATTTTCGCTAATGATAAGTTCGGTACGTTTCAAAAATAAATTAAGGGGAATTTTAATGTAGTAGAACAACGCCACTACCGTGGTAAGCGCCCCGGTGCCCAGCATAGCCAGCAACCAAACATCTTTGGTATGCTGATAAACGCTGTAGGCAGCCGAGAATACAAAAAGCTTACCCGTAAAACCCGCGCTTACGGGAATGCCAGTTAAGGAAACAAGCACTACCACAAAACAAACCGATGCCAACGGATATTTAAAGCCGAGGCCCTTATAGTCGCGCACATCGGTAATACCTTCGGCGTTCTCAAAGTAATTGGCCAAAGCAAGTGCCGCGATAATGCCAAGCCCATAAACCAGCAGGTAATATATTAAAGCGGATAAACCCTCGGGCGTAAACGTAACCAGCGCCATCAGCGCAAAACCGGTATGCCCTATGCCCGAATAGGCCAGCATCCGTTTTACATTGTTTTGCAGTACGGCGGTAAAGTTACCTGCTATCATGGTGATGATGCCGATAATGGCCAGTACTAAACGAAAATCAAACCCATGCCAATCTTTATAAAAAGCAAATGGGGTAACAAAATTCACCAGCAAAGCAAAGGCAGCAATTTTTGGCAAGGCCGAGAGGTAGGCCGTAACCGGGGTTGCCGCGCCTTCGTAAACATCTGGCACCCAAAAATGGATGGGCACGAACGACAACTTAAACCCTATGCCCACCAGTACCAATACCAAAGCGAAGGATACGCTCAAAGGGTTTACCTGTGCAAGCTGCACAATCATCTGACTGCCCACCGTTAAATTCAGCGAGCCCGTAAAGGCATAAATAAGCGAGATGCCGTACAACATTACCGCCGATGATGCCACGCCAAACAACACATACTTTAACCCCGCTTCGGTACTAACCACCCGCTCGGATTTATAGGCCACCAGCAGGTACGATGCGATAGACACCATCTCAATAGCCAGGTAAATTGAGAGCAGGTTTACCGCCATGATCATGAGGTGCAGCCCCAATACAGATCCAATCACGATTGTATATAGATCTGACAAGCCTTTTTTATGTGCCTTTAACTTATTATCCCATGTAAAATACAGCAACAGAATAAAGGTTAATATATCAACTACGATCTTAAACTTAATTGCCGGCCCATGCAGCCATAGCGTATTACCGAACAGGTATTGCGAACCTGTGCCTTTCAACATCAAAAACTTTTGATCGTAGTCCATCACCAATACCAGCGCCATGCCTATTAACGCGATGGAGCGGCACAACCACGTGGAGGCTTTACCGAAGAAAAGATCGGTAAGCAGTACCACGATAAACAATGCAGTTAAGTAAATTTCGGGCGTAAAATATTGCAGACTGCCTAAAACGTCACTTAACTGCTTGGGTATATCGTGTATCAGATAATGCATTTTTACTATTGTACTATTACAGATTGGTTTTTAGGGTATTTCACCTGGTATTTTACACGCAGTTGTTTCACGGCCTGCGGCTCCAGGGTAAAGCTCCATGATAATTTACCGGTTACTTTATTCATTTCGGCACCGCTTGTTTCCTGTGTATCTACCTCTATCGCGGTATTTTGCGATACCGGCACCTGGTCTTCTACCAACAGGTTAATAGCCTGCGTCTTGCGGTTTTTTATGGAGATGTTCCAGTCGCGGGTTTCCTTTTTGTTCGAACCCAAAATGCCCTGCTTCTCGTTCAGTTCGGTTTGCATCATGCGTTTTACCACAATGTTTTTATCAACCCCCAAAGATAAACTTAAGGTATCGTTTGCCGCACGGATATCTAATTTTGATTTACCGATGAATGTGCCCTCGAAAAATAAATTAGCCTCGCCCGACAGGAAATTGTATTTGGTCCAGTCGGTAATGCGGGCGGTGAGGAACACATCCGTGCTTAGTTTTGGCGCGGCGTAGTATTGGTATTTTGCTTCGGCAGTAACCTGGTCAATTTCTACCAGATATTGCTTACCATCCGCAGGCACCGAAAAGGGGTTTTGGATATTAAACTCCATATTAGTTTGGTTCTCTGTAGTATTCACCGAAACGCCCGAAGCTCTTCCCTGAAGCGATTTTGTTACGACCACTTCTCCTAAACTTGAATTATTTAAACTATAATTCATAAAGCCAGAACTTGCTGCTGGTACAGCCGCGTAAATATTCAGGTAATTTGGCCTCAGCTCAGGCTTTGCTCCGCTTACCGACGGGTCGCCGGTGGAGAGGGTAAGCTTTATATTCTTCCAATCCTCGCCGCATTGCTGCGATACATTGGCTTTGTAGGCGATAACTACCGGGCTATTTACATTTTTGGCGCGAATATCATAAGTTGGGTACCAGCGGGCATCGTTCACCACGTAGGTAATGGTAAAAGTCGATTGCAGGGCCGCAGTCGACGATACATTCACCAGCACATTACTGGTAGTAGCGCTTTGGCTCTGCACCAGTTCGTTTACCTGGCTATCATATTTACGGATCTGCTCGTTCAGGCTTTCCAACTCATTATTGATGGCCAGCTCTTTTTTCTTGATCTCGGTTAAGCGCGCAGTTTGGAAATCGAGCGCGGCTTTTAGCTTTACAATATCCAGCCCGGCGGTTTGCCCGTTGCTTACCTGGTTTTTGGTCAGCATATTGGCTTCTTCCTTGTTGATGCTCAGCATGGTGGTTTGAAGGGAAATTTTATCGCGCAGCGACTTTTGGATCAGCTGCAGTTCTTCCACCTTTTTAGTTTTTAGCTGATCGCTCAAATAATTTAGTTCGTGCTTTACAGATAGGATGGTAAAATCGCCGGTGGCACGTACCTGCATACTGGCAGGATCGAGGTTGGGCGATAGGTTATCAAACACCAGTGTTGTTGTGCCGGGCACTACGCTGGCAGTGGCGGTACGCGTAACCTGTGCGCCATTTAAAAACACGGTTACTTTTTCTACTTTGGATGCCACTTTCTGTCCGTCGTCGGCGCGGACGGTTTGGGTGGATATAAACAGGCAGGCAATAAATAATAAATGCTTCATATTTTATTTTATTTACCTGTAGGATGCATGTGCCCGTCCAATTCCATAACCCTGTTCAAATTATTTTATACCGATGAATTGCACCAGCGCCAGTACCGAATCGTTTATCTTATCGAAAACCAGCGATGGCATCAAACCCAAACCTAAAGCGATAAGCGCCAGTGGCAATAAAGTAAGGGTTTCGCGCAGGCTAAGATCTTGCAGGGCTATCTTCCAGATCTCTCCTCCCTTTAAGGACAATTTGCCAAAGAACATGCGTTGCAGCGTCCACAAAAAGTAAGCGGCGCTGAGCAAAATACCAACGGAACCGCAGACCGCCATCCAGTAAGGCAGCAAGCCGTTCGCTGAATGGGATTTAAAGGCACCTGCTAAGGAAAATGCTTCGGCCACGAAAGCGGAGAAACCCGGCAGGCCCAGCGAAGCAAAGAACGCCACCATTACATAAACCGTATAGCGTGGCATCAGCGAGCCGAGGCCACGAAAATGGTAGATGTCGCGGTCGTGTACGCGGTTGTAAATAACGCCTACCAAAAAGAACAGCATAGTTGATAAAAACCCGTGACTCACCATCTGCATCATCGCACCGCTGATCCCTTCGGCAGTGTTGGAAGCGATACCCAGCAGCACAAAACCCATGTGCGAAACGGATGAATAAGCAATGAGGCGTTTCAGATCGCGCTGCGCGAGGGCATTGAAGGCACCGTATAATATAGAGATAACGCCTAAGAGCCCGATCCAGAAAGCACCGCTAAGCGCGATATCCGGGAAGATACCCAAACAGATGCGGATGATGCCGTAACCGCCAATTTTTAGCAAGATCCCCGCCAGTATGATAGACACAGGGGTCGGGGCTTCCACGTGCGCATCGGGCAACCATGTATGCAGGGGCACCACCGGCACTTTAATGGCGAATGCGATGAACAGCACCACAAAGCCCACGGATCGTGCCGGCATCCCTAAAATGGTGTTATGTGTAAGGGTAGAGAACACCGAGCCGTTGATGTAGTTGGCCGGGTTCATCATTTGGATGATATTGAAAGTATGGTTGCCGGTTGCAGGGTCTTTCACCGAAAGGTACAGCCCAACCATTACCAGCAGCATAAATACCGAACCGAACAGGGTGTACAGGAAAAACTTAATGGCGGCATATTCGCGCCTTGCACCGCCCCACATACCTATCAGGAAGTATAGCGGCAACAACATCAGTTCGTAAAAAGTGTAGAACAGGAAGAAATCCATCGCGCAGAAAACACCCACTACCGCCATATCCAGCAGTAAAAATAAGGCGAAGAAACCCTTGAGGTTGCTCTTGATCTCCCAGGAAGAAACGGCGGCCACCACCATTACCAGGCAAGTCATCACCATCAAGGTAATGGAGATGCCATCTATCCCTACAAAATACTCTATCTGCATTTTGCCTGCGGAACCAAGGTCGAGATGGATCCAGGGCAGCTTTTGCACAAACTGGAACTGCTCCTCGTGGTTGATGCCGGCAAGATTGGCCCCCGTTTTAAAGTTGAGGTACATCCAGATACTAAGCCCTAATTGAACAAGCGTGGCAAAAAGGGTGATATACTTGAAGCTGGCCCGCATAGATGAAGGCAGCAGCAGGATGATGAATCCGAACAGTACGGGGGTGAAAATAAGCAGGGTTAATATGTTCATCAGGCCCAGATCAATTTTAAAATAAAAACAGCAATTACGGCAAGCAACATGCTGTACAAATAGTATTGCACTTTACCGCCTTGAAAACGGCGCGCAAAGTTGCCTATGTACTGCACCGGTTGGGCAGCCAGCCAAAGCACGCCATCTACAATATATTTATCACACCAGGCGGTAGCTTTCGCTATGCACAGGCCGATGCTTTCCAGCAGGTGTACAAATCCGTCGATAACTTTGCGGTCTACCCAATAGAGCGCCCCGCTGAGCCAAATTACGAACTTTACAATAATACGTTTATAAAAGCGGTCGATATACCATTCGTTAAAGGAAATGCGGTATAGGAAACCGGTTTCGGAGATAACCGGGCCTACGCGCTTTACATAGAGCACGTAGGCGCTGTAGATAACCATAAGACTCACCACGCTTACCAAAACGGGTATCACTAACGTATAAATACTATAATGCCCTTCCCAGTGTTTCGGTGCAAATGGTTCGTACAGCCACGAGGTTTCGTACGAGATTGGGTTGAGAGAGAACAGCGGGAACAAGCAGCAAAGCGCCAGCAGTACCAATGGCAATTTGTATGCCCAGTGCCCGTCGCCAATGTGAATTTGCAGCGAAGGGAAACTTTTGAGCAGCCTTAGTTCGCCAAAGAATACTTTAAAAATAAGCCTTGCTACATAGAAAGCGGTAAGCCAGCTGGTGAGCAATGCCATTACCGGGATGATATTTAACAGCGGATTCTTGCTATCTGCCCATTCGAAAGCCTGGATCAGGATACCGTCTTTAGAGAGGTAACCGGATGTTAATGGCAAACCTACCAAAGCCAGTCCGGCTATAACAGCTGTGATGAATGTAAGCGGCAGTTTTTTGCGCAGGCCGCCCATTAGCGTAATATCTTGTGGATCGATATCAAGGTTATTATCTTCTTTGATGTGTTTTATTTGGTGAATAACGATACCCGCGACCAAAAACAACAGGCATTTAAAAAAGGCGTGTGTTACCAAATGGAACAGCGAAGACGAATACGCGCCTACGCCCATAGCCATTACCATGTAGCCCAATTGCGATATGGTGGAGTACGCCAAAATGCGTTTGAGATCGTTCTGCGTGAGGGCAATGGATGCCGCCATAAACGCGGTGAAACAGCCCACAATAGCCAGCGTAGTCAATTCCGTACCGTTGAAGAACGGATACACCCTGCCTAATAAGAACACCCCTGCCGCCACCATGGTAGCCGCGTGGATGAGTGCTGAAACGGAGGTTGGCCCTTCCATCGCATCGGGCAGCCAGGTATGTAAAGGAAACTGCGCCGATTTTGCTGCAACGGCAAGAAAAATGCCGCCAAAGGCTATATAATGCCATATTGCCGGTAACGATGCTACCTTCTCGTAATCATGTAAAGGGACCGAACTCCAAAATCCGTCAGAAATTACTGATTGTGCAACCAGTCCGTGCTCACCAAATAACAGGTCAATATCGAAAGTGCCAAATTGGGTAAAGAGGATGATGATGGCCGTTAGCAAGCCAATATCCCCTATCCTGTTCATGATGAAGGCTTTTTTGTTGGCCTGTACCGCGCTGTCCCTATCGTACCAGAAACCGATAAGCAGGTAGCTGGAGAAACCCACCAGTTCCCAAAAAGCATAAAACGTGATGAGACTATCCACAACCACCAACGCCAGCATACTGAAACAAAAGAAACTGAGGTAGCGGAAGTAACGGCTGAAACCCGCATCGTCCTTCATGTATGCCGTCGAATAAATATGCACAGGCAAAGCAATGAGCGATACCAGCACCAGCGTCAGCACCGAAAGGTTGTTTAGTAAAATGCCTATTTGCACCTTTGTTGCCCCAATGGTGAACCACACCTGCTGCATGTGGATGGTATGGTTATCCCAAACTTTAAAAAACACATTAAGCGACAGCACCGCGCTACCCAATATAGCCAGCGTAGATACCCAACCCGAAGCCTTGCTTTTGCCCAGCACCAAAAAGTTGACCACAAAGGCAGCAAAAGGCAACACCACGGCTATAATAGCCAGGGTTACGGTTTGCGCGTCGGTATGGAGGGTGGTGGGGTTCAATGTTTCTTAGTTGTGATCTTAAAAATTGTACCACTCATCCCCTTCATCATGTAATCTTCGATGAACACAGTGTTTTTCATATCGCCTACAGGCAGCTCGTACAGATACTTTATTAAAGCATCGTCACGTTTTCTGTATTCACCATTTACATCATAGAGCACCTTCAAATCAGAAAAATTATTATCATTTAAATACTTACGATAACCCTGCGTTACGCTGCAAAGCTTGTTAAGATAAGTCTTAATTGCATAATCTCTTGTAAAAAGCAGTAATACCAGCGAGCCATAAGCTGCATAGGCAGTTGACCCTTTGTTGAGAAACTTATAATCAATAATTTCATCCGTATTCAGCGTGTCTAACCCCTCCTTACCTGTTTCCGAATTCATGAGGATATTACTACCATATCTTAACGTATCTGGAAAGATAACCAACGGATGCACCCCGCTTTTTACGCGCTTAATATGCTTTCTTGTCACTAAAATTGCGCCGTTAGCGGCTTGTCTTCCGTATATGGCGGCAGCTGCCGCAACTTTTAAAATTTCAATCGTCTTTATATCGCTTGGTTTAACGAGGTTCAAATCATCAGCGTAGTAGCGGCCATCAATAATAATGAGTGGCTTAACCGGCATTGGAGGATTAGGTGGTTCTTGCCAACGTTTTTGCGTGAAACCACTCACACAAACACACATCAAACCGAATATCAAAACCAGCTTCCTCATCCCTTAATCTTTTAACCGGTTAATTTTATCCGCGTCAATGGTTTTGTAGCGGCGGTACACGTTCAGTATAATGGCCAGCGCTACGGCAGTTGTGGCGGCTGCCAGTACAATGGCAAACAGGGCGAACATTTGCCCGCCGTTGTTAATACGATCATACCGGCCAAAGGCTACCAGGTTGAGGATGGCTGCATTCAGCATCAGTTCGATTCCGATCAAGATCTGGATGGCGTTCTTTTTTGATACGATGATGAATAAGCCGATGCAAAATAGCATGGCGCTCACCAGCATAAAATGCTGCAGGGTTATCATTCGTTCCCCTCCTTCCGTGACAAATGCGCCGCACCTACCAACGCCACCATCAGCAAAATACTAATGGCCTCGAAGGGAAGCAAATACCGCGTCATTAAATTGATGCCGATATTGTTAATACCCGATTCATTCACGGGGATCATATTCCCGGCATCTTTGGCGCCTTTTACCCAGGGCAATGCGGCAACATCCGCTTTTAATATTACGTTCACCATCACCACTAAAAACAGCGCGGCAAGGATAAAAGCAGGTAAATTATGCAAACTGATAAATCGGTTCTTTTGCTGTTCTATAACGGCCAGCGCTTCCTTGCCCGAGAGCATAAAGGCAAAGAGGATGAGCACCAAAATACCGCCTACGTATATTACAACTTGGGTAACGGCCACAAAATCGGCAACGGCCAGCACGTACAGCTCCGCCAAGCCAAACAGTGTAATGAAGAACATAAAGATGCTGCGCACTAAATTTTTGCTGATTGCTACCAACAATGCCGAACCCAGCACCACAAAACTCATTACATAAAACATCACCTGTACTAAACTCATGCGCCGCCCTCCTTCGCTTTCATAGCGGCTAATTTGGCCGCTTGTTTTTCGGCTTGCTGTCTTTCCAAAAGTTCGCGCTTTTCGGCAGCAAACTCCGGCGACATATCCGAGAACTCGTAATTCAGATCCTTCAGCTCAAATACGGTACGGTCATACTGGTTGGTCATCACAATACACTCCGTTGGGCATACAATGGTACACAGGCCGCAATACATGCACTTCGCCATGTCAATATCAAACTTAGCGGCGTATAGCAGTTTTTTAGATCCGTCGGATGTTTCGCCGATGGAGCCCTCCGTAGATTTTATCGATTCGATATCGATGCAGTTTACCGGGCAAATTTTCGCACAAAGGTCGCACACAATACAGTCGTCTATTTCCACGTCTAGCTGGTAACGACCCACCTCGGGCGTAGGCAGCTGCTGCATAGGATACTGAATGGTATTGGTATCGTTTTGCTGCTTAAAGTAATTATCATCGGTAATCGGAAGCACTTTGCGCTTAAAATTGCCCACAAACAGGTGCTTCATGGTGAGGGTAAGCCCCCGCCATGCCGTTGTAAAACCATTTATTACTTTGTTTATCAAATCTGAATCAGAATTTACAGAATTAAGGAATTTCCAGAATACTGTTTTATTTAAATTAATCCGAAATCTACTCACCACTCCATATTCACCACTCACTACATCACCCACAGCCGCCACACGCCCGAAATGAGCATACAGGCAAAGGCCATCGGGGTTAATATTTTCCAGCAAAGGTTCATCAGCTGGTCTACCCGTAAGCGGGGTAAGGTCCAGCGGATCCACATTTGCACGCCGACTAAGGCTATTGTTTTTACTAAGATCCAGATAATGCCCCATGCCGTGCCGGTTGTCCAGTCGGCCAGCCTTGCCACACCCATATTTGGCAACGGCGTGTTCCAAGCACCGAGGAACAGGATCACCCCTACCATGGATACCAAGTACATCATGCTGTACTCCGCTAAAAACACCAGGGCGAATTGCAAACCGGTAAACTCGGTATGGAAACCCGATACCAGTTCCGAATCTGCCTCGGGGATATCAAAGGGAGCACGGTTGCTTTCCGCCAGCGACGCAATGAAATAGATGATAAACGCCACAAGTAAATGCGGCGCACGAAACACGTTCCACGAGAATATACCGCCTATGTGGCTTACATCCCAAAAGCCCCAAAAAGTTGTTTTCTCTGTAGCTAATACGCCCTGCTGCATAGCAATTTCCTGCAAGCTGAGGGTTTGGGCTATCATCACTACGGCTATCAGCGCGAAGCCTGCCGGGATCTCATAAGAGATAATTTGGGCCGCGGAGCGCATAGCACCCAGTATAGAATATTTATTATTGGAGCCCCAGCCAGCCATCAGGATGCCGAGGGTTTCGATAGAAATGATGGCGAATACATAGTACAGCCCGATATTGATATTGGCCGGTACAACGCCCGAGGCCCAGGGCAATGCCGCGAAACCAAGGTAAACGCCTATGAAAATAACGGCCGGCGCCATCAGGAAAAGTATCTTATCGGCAGCGGCGGGGATGATAAATTCCTTTTGCACCATCTTTAGCATATCCGCAGGTACCTGCAGCCAGCCAAATTTGCCCGTTTCGGTAGGGCCCAAACGGTTTTGGATAAAGGCGCTCACCTTACGTTCGGCGTACACGCCGATCATGGTAAACAGCCCCACAAAAGCAAATAAGCCAAAGGCAACAATAAAATATGTAAGATAAAAATTCAAGGGCGCTTGCTTTTGGTGCAAACTTAATAAATGCGGGGGATAGTTGACTGTTTTGGTAGTTGTTTTTTAGGCTTCGCCGGTGATTACACAGATGGAGGGTGGATTACACCGATGGGGCTCCATCTGCACATCTGAAATCCGCACGTCTGCACATCCGAAGCTTATTCACATCCTTCCCGTACATCAACAAACTGGCTTTTCACCTCGTCGTTGAAGAATTGGGAGGCGTGGTGGTCGAAGTCGGCGGTGTCGTCTATGGTGGTGTAAAATTCGCGCTTGCCTGTTTTGGTTAGGCCTTGCTCCATTTCGAGGTGGCGCCGCAGGTAATCTACCAAGCTGGCCGCCACAATATCGCCTTGGGCAACTACCGTTATGTTAGCCGGTAAATTGGCTTTTATTTTATCTGCCAGCAGCGGGTAATGCGTACAGGCCAGCAATACCGTATCAATATTTGGCGATTGTGCCATCAGTTGATCCAAATATAGTTTTACATAATAATCGGAACCGGGCTTATCGTATTCGCCGTTCTCTATCAGTGGCACCCATAGCGGCGCGGCTTGCTGATGCACCTTCAGGTCCGGAGAAAAATGTTCTATCTCTAACAGGTACGATCCGCTTTGCACCGTGCCCTTTGTGCCCAGTACGCCTATCTCCTTGGTTGTGGTGTAATCGCCAATTACTTCTGCCGTAGGTCGGATAACGCCTAATACACGTTTATCGGGATATAATTTTGGCAGGTCCTGCTGCTGTATAGTGCGCAGGGCTTTGGCAGATGCCGTATTACAGGCCAGTATAACCAGTGGGCAGCCCTGCTTAAACATCCATTGCACACACTCCCAGGTGTACTGGTGGATAGTTTTAAAAGAGCGGTTACCATATGGCGCGCGACCATTATCGCCCAGGTAAATATAATCGTAACCCGGCAAAGCCTCTACAATGGAGCGAAAAACGGTTAAGCCGCCTATGCCTGAGTCAAATACACCTATTGGGTTCTGTGTTGCCATATACTTCAAAACTAAAAAAAGCGCCCCGTAACTGGAGCGCTTTTTTGTAATAATTTAATTGTTTAAAAAGCTTATTTCAAAGCTAATTTAAGCTTCACAGCAGCCATCAAATCGTCAGCATCAGGTGATACGATAAGGTCTGTTTGTGATGAGTTTAAAACATAGGTGTAACCTTTTTCTTTTGCTACCGTAGCAATTGCTGCACGGGCTTTATCAACCAATGGTTTGGTTAATTCGTTACCCTTTGCTTCAACCTGCTGTTGAGCGGTAGCCTGGTAATCCTGGAAACGTTTGCTCAAATCCTGTAGCTCGTTTTGTTTAGCTACGCGTACAGCATCAGTCATGGCTGCGCTTTTGTCCTGGAAATCTTTACCTTTTGCCTGCAACTCAGTGTTCATAGCAGTAAGCTGAGTAACAAATGTTTGCTTGTAAGCGTCGATCTGTGCAGAAAGCGTTTTAGTTTCTGGCATTAAGCCTACCAATTGCTCAAAATTAATATGGCCTATTTTAGACTGGGCCTGGGCAAAGTTGCCTGCAAATAACATTCCTGCTGCAACTAAAGCAACTTTAAATAGTTTTTTCATTGTTTTTTTGTTCTGTTCTGGTGTTTAAATTAAATAGTTCGCGAATTTATGTATTTTTTTTATTTGGCGAAAACTCCGGGTTTAAGGCCCAACTTTGTTATTACGTCGGCACTTTTATCGTAGCGGGGACTTGCATAAAGCATAATTACCTCGCTGTTTTTGTCAAATATCATATCAAGATTGTCGCTCTCGGCAACGGCTTGTACTGCTTTTGACACTTTATCCTGTATAGGTTTAATCAACGTTGTACTTTTCTTTGCCAGCTCACCATCCGGGCCAAATTTTTCGCGTTGAAAATCTTTGGCTATTTTCTCTTTATCCACAATTTCCGCTTCGCGGCGCTTGCGCATATCTGGTGTCATCAGCACTTGATCGGCCTGGTAAGCTTTGTAAAGGCGGTCTATCTCCTGAAAACGGGCGTCTACCTCCTTCTGCCATTGACCTGACAGTGCAGCCAATTGCTTTTGGGACGAAGCGTACTCAGGTACATGTTTCAAAATGTAATCCGAATCTACATAAGCAAAGCGCTGTGCCATTGCTGCCGTAAATGCTGTGAACGTAAAAAAGAGTACTAAAATTATCTTCTTCATAAATCCCTGTTCAAATTTAGTTAAATCCGCCGCTTAAACTTTGTGAAATTGTAAAGTGGATATGTCCCTTGTTAGCATCGGGCTGGCCCGGTAGTTTATCAAACCCGTAACCATAATCAAGCCCAAGCAAACCAAATATCGGTAAAAATATCCTTGCGCCCAAACCTACCGAACGACGAACGTTAAACGGATTTACCTGGCTTATATTATCCCAAACGTTACCACCTTCTGCAAATGCAAGCATATAAATAGTTGCCGATTGGCTGGCTATTACCGGGTGCCTTAATTCAAAGGTGTATTTGTTATAGATAGCATTACCCTGGTTAGAGTTGGCGTTGAGGCTTGAACCCACCGGTACTACCGAGAAGTTTTCGTAACCCCTCATACCAATGATATCGGTACCTTGTAAAAACTGGTAACTCTGCATACCATCACCACCCAATTTAAAGCGTTCGAATGGCGACGGGCCTACCTTGCTGTTGTACTGGCCAAGGTAACCAAACCTCGCCTGGCTCATTAATACCAGTTTACCGGTAATTTTGGTGAACCATTGCGCATCAAACTTAACTTTATAGTACTCTACAAAATGGTAGCGCTCGGCCTGGGTAGCCACATTATAGTTGGTATGGTTAAACAACGAGTATGGCGGCGTGCCCTGTAAGGTTAATTTAATGTTTGAACCTGATGTTGGGTATAACGGAACGTCTACCGAGTTACGGCTAAACTCCTGGGTTAATTTAATATTATAAGAGGTACCATTATCAAATAGATAACCCTTGTAATTATCCAGGTTATAGTGGTCAAAGTTTAACGAGTAGTTTAGCTGGAAGTAGTTATCTGGCCAGTTTAAACGTTTACCCAAAGTAATACCCACACCGTTTATACGCAGGTTGTTGTACCTAGAGTCCGTTTTAGCGTAATACTGCCCTGTTGAGCTACCTTGGGTATATGCTGATAAAGCAAAATAGATGGGTTTTTTACCACCCAACCACGGCTCGCTGAACGTGAACGAGAAGTTTTGATAAGTACGACCGCTCGACTGGCCCCTTAAGCTCAGCTTTTGCCCATCGCCTTTTGGCAACGGACGGTACGCTTTACCATTGAACAGGTTACGTAACGAGAAGTTGTTGAACGTTAAGCCCAGTGTACCCACCAGCTGCCCGCCACCAAAACCACCCGAAAGCTCGATCTGATCTGAGGGTTTTTCAACCACGTTGTAAACCAGGTCAACCGTACCTTCAGAAGGGTTAATGTTAGTTGGGCGTGGTTCTGTTTTTTGCTCATCAAAGTTACCCAACTGGCCAATTTCGCGGGCACTGCGTATTAAAAGGGCCTTGTTGAATTTCTGACCCGGCTTGGTGCGAATCTCGCGCATTACAACCTTATCGTTGGTAACATCATTACCTTTAAGTATCACGCGGTTAATGGTGTATTGCGGCCCTTCGTAGATCCTCACATCCAAATCAACGGTATCGTTATGGATGCGGGTTTGTACAGGGTCGGCATTAAAGGTTAAATAACCATCATTGAGGTAAAGGGATGAAACATCATCATCGTTTGGCGTAGGGCCGCTTAAGCGTTTGGTCAACTCGTCTTCGCTAAATACGGTACCTTTTTCGATAGACAGTACACGGGTCAAAATTTCGGCGGGGTAACGCGCGTTGCCCGAGAACTTGATATCACCGAAGTAATATTTATGCCCTTCGTAAACCTTAATTTTTACGTCAACCGTTTTATCATCGTGGCGGGTTACGCTATCGCTTATTATTTCGGCATCGCGGTAACCGGCAGCCTGCATTTTATCAACCAGGTTTTGTTTGTCCTCTTCGTATTTATCCTGCTTGAATTTTTTAGAACCGAAAAGGTTGTACCAACGGCGCTTGCGGGTTTTGCTAAGGTATTTACGCAGCTTGGCCTGTGAAAAATCTTTATTACCCTCAAAGGTTACGTCGTTGATCATCACCTTGGTTTTTTTGTCTATCGCCACATTCAGTATCACACTGTTCGGATCGCCCGGGTCTTTAACCTGGGTAATGTTAACCGTTGTGTTTAAGTAGCCTTTTTCGTTAAAGTGCTTTTTAATGATAGCGGTGGTGGTGCTTAGCAAATTCTCGTTCACAATTTTGCCGGTTTTATCGCTCAGCTTTTTGGTAACGTCTTCAATTTCGCCTTTGCGGATACCGGTCATTTTAAGCCTGGAGAGGCGCGGGCGTTCCACCACAGCAATTTCCAGGTAAATGGTATCCATATTAATACCGGTAACATTTAAATGGATGTCATCAAAAAGGCCCTGTTTATACAAGTCTTTTATCACGTTGGCGTTAGCCTCGCCGGGCAGGTTTATCCTATCGCCCTTGTTTAATTTTGATATTTGCAGCAATACATCTTTATCGAGGTATTTAGCACCACTAATGGTTATGCCGCCAATGATATAATCTTTGGGATTAAGGTAGCTCAAACTATCGGCAGGGATGGTTTTCGTAAGCGTAGACCGCCTTTGGCCGGGTATCTGGGCAATGGCAGCGGTGCTTATAAGAGAGAAAAGAATAGCAAAAAAGACTTTATTCATCCGAATATTTTAGTGGGCTAAAAATAATTTATACAGTTGTTAAATTTTGTTAAAAGAAAAAATTTAGTTTACCTGCTCGCTTGTCTTCCCAAAACGTCGTTCGCGTTTTTGGTAGTCCAGTATAGCTTCATACAAATCTTCGCGCCTGAAATCGGGCCATAGTTTTGTGGTGAAGTACAGTTCGGCGTAAGCAATTTGCCAAAGCAGGTAGTTACTTATACGGTACTCCCCGCTCGTTCTTATCAAAAGCTCGGGATTGGGGATTCCGCCGGTATATAAATTATCTTCAAACATAGTTTCATCAATATCTTCGGGTTTTAGCTCGCCGTTTTGCACCTTAACTGCCAGTGATTTAGCAGCATGTACAATTTCGAGGCGGCTGCTGTAGCTTAAAGCAAGCGTAAGCACTAACCCGGTATTTACCGATGTTTTATTTATTGCGTTGTTAAGTTCTTTGTGGCATTTTGCGGGCAGCTGACCCAGGTCGCCAATGGCATTAAGGCGTACGTTGTTTTGCATCAACTTATTAATCTCTTTATTAATGGTACTGATGAGAAGCTCCATAATGGCGTTCACTTCAAACGTTGGGCGGTTCCAGTTTTCGGCGCTGAAGGTGTAAAGCGTAAGGTATTCGATACCGAGGATGCCCGCGCCTTCCACCACATCGCGTACCGATAGCACACCGTTATGATGGCCAAACACCCTTAATTTGCCTTTGCCTTTTGCCCAACGGCCGTTTCCATCCATTATAACAGCTACGTGGCGGGGCAATCTTTGCAAATCTATCTGATCCTTTAAACTCATTTTTCGGGGCAATTTACCAGCCAAAACAGGGCTGTTAAATACATGGCTTTACTAAAACAAACCTTGTTTTAAGCAAAGTTTTATATAAATACGCTTCTTTTTTAAGGTGACAAAGGTAAAACTTACTTTGTATTATTTTAGTATGGAGTGAAAAAGAAATAAATAGGCGTTTTTGGCGACATGTTGGGTGTGAGGCGTTTGGCATTTATTACCAAAGGTACCAGCACCAAACTATTTTTAAATACCGTTTAAGGCTAAAAAGTGCAAATTTTACCCGCGTTTATTTTGGAGCGTAAGGTTTATCATCTACGACACGGAGCATCACCTTAGGAAAAACAAAAAACCCTCCCTGCCGAAGCAGAAGAAGGCAAACAAACTAATTTATTGATGAGGTTTCCTCTAAAAATAAGAGAAGCAGCTATTACTTATTCTGCTTTACTTTTTTCACTAAGAATGAATATATATCTAACTTCGATTATTAAATTAAAACATTATGAGAGCTTTAACAGTGCCAATAATGGCTATCATTTTTTTAGGATGGGTGTTTTATATAACTTTTATAACTAAGACTTTAAAAAAGAACAAAAACGAAGTTTTTGCAGGCTTTGCCTTTATAGCTATTTGGGTTGTTATTTTGGTAGTGATCTAATCATTGGTTTTAATAGCATTTCAGTACAGTTTAATTAAAATAAGTTCTCTCCCAGCCGTTTAGAAAACGCACAACTGTACTTACCGTATTATTGGCGGTTTAGTTTTGGCATTATATCAATTCGTTTTTCCCAAACCCAAAACCCTCCCTGCCGAAGCAGAAGAGGGTAAACAAACTAATTATTGATAGCGTTTCCTCTAAAATTATATGCTTCTTGATTTAATTCGAGGCAAGCAACGAAGTAATTAGAAGTGTATAATACGATTCATCTCTTATGTCCATTAATACTCCATCCAAAATCCCTATACAAACATGAAGAGGTTTTTACTATTTATTGCTTGTGGACTGTTTTCCATTAGCACTTATAGCCAAAATTTCAAAAAAGATCCAAGATCCGATAGTCTAAAAGAAGATTATATGGATGAGTATCAAGCTGGCGAGATAAGTAAAGTTGACTTATTACGTGCCTTAAATAGTTTAGGCGCAAGAATATTTAATTGCCAATTATTGCCTCGGTTCACAAAAACTTATAATTTGACGGTAGATGTTGATGAATATTTAAACGGAAAGTTGATCAGTACAAAAAACGTTTCTCCAAATGAAAAAAATATATATTTCTTTTGGGAAAAAGAGAAGCAATATGCTGATTATGCTAGTAAGATCCAGTTAATTACGCGGGATGCGGACAGTGTTTCCGTTTTATCTGTTGATGTTATGGGCAACACTACAGGAATGAAGTTAAACACTTGGATCGGAAAAATCAATGGTATAGTTGGAGAAGGTTCAGTAAAGTTAATTGGAAATTGAATACTAAAATCCCCATAATGGTTTATTCATCTTCATGGTATGATAAAAAGTATGACGTCGAACGATCTTGCGGCGCAGTGGATCTATCAAATGACAAAGCAGCAACCAAGGAACTACTCGATAACTCGTCTCATTACTTTTTGATAAGTTATAAGATATATGATTAATTACTTCACCAATTTGGCTTTTCGTTCTGAAACTACGCTTTACAACGGCGATAGTAATTAAATTCTTTGTTACATTTTACATAAAGGATATTTTTTCTCTCCGTTCTCTTGGAACAACCCCGGGCGCTATCTACAATTTTGGCAGCTTAGTTTTGGTAACTATTCGACAATCTCCAACAAAAGACCCTCCCTGCCGAAGCAGAAGAGGGTAAACATTACTAATTTATTGATGAGGTTTAGGTTACTTGTTAATAGGCCTGCTTGTCCTTCAGTAAACTGATGTCTTTTGGCGCGATATCGGCAATTGCATATTGGTCTATGTCAGTTATTTTCATTTCATCCAGCGTATTCACCAGGTTTTCGTATACAGATGTATCGCCGGGTTTTATTACCACAATCATACTTTTACCGGTACTTTGGAACACTTTTTTACGGGTATCCATAATTGCCCGGCGCAAACCACTTTTACCGTATCCTGTGACCGTAGCGGCTATGATGGGATTTTCTGCTAAACCTAAATAATACATGGCCTGATTGTTTTTACCGAGACAGATGGTCATGGTGCGAGATTCGGGGACACCCTCACCCGTTGGGCCTACCGGCATTGTCACATTCATTATCTTCGGTTTATTCAACGTTGTGGTCAACATGAAAAAGGTGATGAGCAGGAAGGCAAGATCCACCATTGCGGTGAGGTCTACACGCAGGGCTTGTTTTTTTGTGCGTACTTTTTTGCCTTGTTTTTCGGGAGCAGCGGTTAATTCGGCCATGGCTTTATACGTTTAGGGTTAAACAATTGGTTTGTGTAATTCAACGTATAAAAGTAATGCTTTGTTTTAATTTAACAAATTATATTTTGTTAAAATATAATTTTACGGAATTTAATATACAAAATAAGTGATTTAACAGTGTTTTTCAGTTTGGTATACCATTTTAGCACAATTGTACCGGGGGTGTCCCACGCTGTACCATTCCGTACCATTTTAAAAATGGTACACCTACAAAAGTCTTTTCCTTTGAAATGTATTAATCAATTGGATGGTAAAATGAGAGAGGTTACTCTTCGTAATAGCACTTCGCGGTTACGAAAGTGTAGGAAAGTGTAAAGCCGAAGAAAGCGTAGATGTCTTTTGGCCGAAGATTGCCGCGCTGGGAACCAGGGCTGCCTGTGTAAACCCCGGTACGCTCGCCACTACGATCGGCAAGCGCGACAGATAACTGGTTAGGGAGTTGGTTATGCGGAGCGTAAAAACCGCTCACATCGTCTAAAAAATCGGAGCGCGTATAGCGGTAACCCAACTCGGCAGCTACCGTCCACTTACCGGCTATGTTGTATTTGATGCCTGCCCCATAGGGGATAACAATGGTGCTGGTTTTATATTCAGATGCCTGCCCCTCGGTGCGGAGCGTCCGCAAGGAGATCTCGGAACCGTTATACATGGTACGCGGGGCAAAAGCTGTTGTACCAATGCCTAAATAAATGTAGGGGGTATATTTATTTTTGCCGGCATCGGGGATGTATTTCATAAAATTAAACTCGGCCATCAGGCTTAGCTCCTTCAAGCCGTCAGTAAAGCTGAGGTTACGGTTGCGCTGTTGCTCACCGGATGATGTGCTGTCCGCACCGGCTATTTTACCCGACTGGAAATTTAGCCTTGCCGATAAATAGCCATTAAAATTCCGCTTAACAAATAACCCCGCAGAGCTTCCGCTGGGTTTAAACGGACTTGCATTGAGATCGCCAATGTAACCTGCACCGCCTAACGCGCCGCCAATTTCCCAGGTTTGGGCTTGTGCCGCATAGCTAAGTACCACAAAAAATAAGGCAGCGGAAAATTTCAACATCCGTTAAATTTAATAATTACGGGCATCTAAGCCCCATAATAATTTAGTCCTTAACGTTTGCAAGTAGCTTTCATTATTCATACGGATCAAATTGAGTTTAAAATCCGCTTTATAAACCCTGAATTGCATGGTTTTATCAATAACCGCGGTACGGCTATCGCACGATACGATGTAGTTGGTACCCCGGCATTCCACCTCGAAGGATAGCTTGCTGGTATCGGGCAAAATAATTGGCCTTACATTTAAGTTATGCGGTGATACCGGTGTAAGTGCAATACTGTTGGATTGTGGGAAAATGATAGGCCCGCCGCAACTTAAAGAATAAGCTGTAGACCCTGTTGAAGTAGAGATAATGATCCCATCTCCCCAGTAAGAGTTTAAAAATTCATCATTTAAGGATACATGGGTGGTGATCATGGCCGAATCATCGCGCTTGTGGATGGTAACATCATTCAGCGCGAAGTTATCCTCGCCAAAGATCTTCTTATCAGAATCTATGATGAGCAGTTCGCGACAATCCAGCGTGTATTCTTTATTCACCACGGCGTGCATGGCTGCGGTGATGTCGTTTTTGTTAATGCTGGCCAAAAAACCAAGCCTGCCAAAGTTGATACCGATAACAGGTACGCCGCTGTCGCGGATAACGGTTACCATATCCAGCAAAGTACCATCGCCACCAATGGTGATAAAGATGTCGATAAAATCTTTAATGGCGTCGCCCGGTTTGAGCACGTTGTAGGCGGAGGTATCTACATTGCCCTGCAGATACTCGTTAAACTGATGATGCACATAAACATCAACCTGATGCAGCACCAGGCTATCAAAAACCTGCCGTATGTACGGGAATACCTGCGGATCGTTAAACTGCCTTCCGTAAACTGCTATCTTCATTCAAATAAAAAAACGAATATCGAACTTTGTATGTAAAAAGCTGCTTAATGTTTTAAAATATTGCTAACTGCCAGGCTTTACTTCGCCAACTCATCCATGGTAACCTCATTACTCAGCAGTTTACCAAACAGCTCCCAGCGTTTTGCAGGATCTTTAGCGGTTCCGCCATTTTTTTCGATATGGTGTTTCACCAGGTCGAGCCCGTAATTGTAGTTGATTACATAGGCGCGATACTTTTTAATGAAGCTTACCGATTTTTCGGCGGTCTCGTCGTTCATTAAACAATACTTTTTAAGGTATGTACGGGCCTTACTCTGGCTCCAGTTATCATCTATCAACCCGCGGGCAGCCTCGTTGCGAGCGTAGTTCAAATTACTTTTTATAACCAGCGCTCTAAAATAAGCGCCTGCACCGGTGGTATCCAAACCGGCAAGCGGCAATAATACGTTCTTGGCAAACTTTATTTTTTCGTTGCCGGGGAAGGCCATTTCAATACCGTAATTGGCACTACCTTCGGCAATAAGCGATTGCGGACTAAACAGCGGGTACATGGAAAGCTCTACATATCCTCTATCGTGATACAGGTTTTTCTCCAGCATCATATTGTACACGTGGTGGCCCGGATAGCTCTCGTGGCTTCCTACATCTATCGCGCGATCGATAAATATCTTAAGGTCTGTATTTATTTGTACTACGCTTTGGTATTTGCCTTTGTACCAGTTATACCCGTTCCAGGGTTTATCGGTAACAAATTCCAGCGTGAAAGATTCGCCTGCAGGTAATTTATAATGCGCCAGGGTACGCTTACGCGATTCGGCAATGGCCGCCTTGATCACCGGGTCCAGCTTATCTTTGGGGATAATGAATTTATTGGCGAGTTTCTGAAAGCGGTCGTTCACATTACCTTTGCCCGGCAACAGGCTATCCAATAAAACCAGTTGTGCTTTAAAGTAATCCTCGGTATTTACAGGCGCGGTTACGTCGAACAATTGCTTAGATTCCTGATCGAACGTGCTGTGCTCGCCCGAGAATATTTTAACGCGCCCGCTGAAGGAAGCTAACTGATCGTAAAGCCAGGTGGCGCGCATTTTATTTGAGTCCACTTCGGCTGAGGTAGCTAACAATTTAATATCATTCATCAGGCTGTTTACCGATGCCAGCAGGCTATCTCTCGGGAACTCATCGCCCTCAACTGCCTTAGGTTTTAACGAATCGGGACCATAATAAGCATCCACAAAATCTTTATCATACTCACCAATGGTTAGCCCAAGCCTCACATATTCGGCAGCGTATTTATTGAGGAGTTTTGTTTCGGGTTTATCAGCGTTTTTTGTACACGATATAGCTAAAATGGAAATTATAAGCAGGAAAAAAAGATTTTTCATGGGAGTGGTTGACGTAGTAGGGGCTGCAAAGCTATAAAAATAGGTTGGGTAGCAGAGAAAAGTTTTAGTTTTTTAAGAGCGCGGGTTCTGTTAATGCTCCTTTAGGAGTGTTTAGTGCTTTATGATGCGTCAATGGAAGAAACTTTCTTTTTCCCGCAAAAAAGAATGTCACCAAAGAAAAAACTCTCGGTTGCGCCCTGTTCTATGAAAGTTAGTGCTTTAGCAGTGATTGTGGTTACCGAACAGGACAAGGCCGATTTAGGAAGGGCTTTGTTCTGTTCTTCTTATCTGCTCATCTGAAATCTGCACATCTACTAAAGGTTCAAATAATTCATAAACGAATCAAACCTGTCTTTGGCGTTGTCGTTATGATCGGTGAAGTTGAAGGTGGCTTTAACGTCGTATTCGTACCGCAAAAAGGTGGCTATAATGTTCGATATATCCTGCTTATTCACCTTCAGGGTAACTTCCATGCGGGTGCTTTCGGGGAAAGTGCGGGTGTAGGAACTCAGGATCTGGGCATTGTCCGACTCTACAATTTGCGACATGTGGGCCAACGAATTATTCTTATTGCTGATCTCCAATACGATGATACCACCCGGTTCGCTTACCGAAGTGAGCTTGGCAAAGTACTCGTTCATGGTATTGATGGAGATAAGCCCCTGGTAATCCTTCTTGACATCCAACACGGGCACAACGCTCAGGTCGCGCTCATAAAAAAGGCGGATAACGTCATAAATATGCTGATCCTCCAACACGTAAGGGTTCACCAGCGATAAAGCTAATGCGCCTATCGGGGTGCTATAGTCCGGCTCTTCTATCAGGTCGTCTTCAGATACGAGGCCTAAAAACTGTTCTTCGTTTACAATTGGCAGATGCCGCACACGAAATTCCGCCATACGGTCAAACACTTTCTGTATAGTATCAGAAGTGTGTACCGGGGGGACCGCGTCAGAGATCAGCTCAACTGCAAGCATATTTTATTGTTTTAATTTATCTAAAAACACCTTTAGGTACTTATTAAATTCCTCCGGGCGCTCCATCATTGGGGCGTGTCCGCATTTATCAACCCAGTATAAGTACGAGTTCGGCAGCAACTGATTAAACTCAACTGCAACCTCGGGCGGGGTAATTTTATCATCCCTTCCCCATATTAACGCAACAGGCATCGTTATCTTGCGCAGGTCGCCTTTCATATTATGCCTGATGGCCGATTTTGCCATGGCCAGTATGCGTATCACCTTGGGGCGGTCGTTAATGTTGGCGTAAACCTCATCAACCATTTCTTTTGATGCAGTGGCGGGGTCGTAAAAAGTGTATTCTACTTTTCCCTTCACAAACTCATAATTCTCGCGGCGCGGAAAGGTGCCACCAAAGGCATTCTCGTACAAGCCCGAGCTACCGGTTAACACAAGCGCCTTTACATAACCCGGATGCGACAGCACGTATATTAAACCAACGTGCCCGCCAAGCGAGTTACCCAATAAGGTTACCCTTGTAAGCTTTTTAAACTTGATGAACTTATGCACAAACTTAGAAAGGGCACGCACACCGGTAGTTAGTATTGGCATATCGTAAATAGGCAAAATAGGGATGATAACCTTATAATGCGGGCTAAACTCCTCTATCACTTTCTCCCAGTTGCTTAGTGCTCCCATTAAGCCGTGTAACAACAATAATGGCTCGCCCTCACCTTTTTCTACGTATGTAAAACCCTTTTCTTCTTTCAGTACAAAATTCATAGTTCCTTGTTCAAATGCAGCTTTAAACTTGTGCAGACCGTTTTACGTTTCAGTCTGAAAAGTTGTAGTTACCACGGTAAATTTAGTTTATTAGGGTATACCTGCAACAATTTTAACAATTAAATTATCCTAACAGTTGTTTAACTACTTCAGATACTGTTTTGCCATCGGCCTGGCCGGCAAGTTCTTTATTGGCAATGCCCATTACCCTGCCCATGTCTTTTACGGATGTTACACCAAGGCGGCCAATCACTTCCTGTATGTAGCCTTCAATTTCAAAACGGGTCATTTGCTGTGGCAAATATGGCTCAATTACATACATCTCCGCCATTTCTACCTCGTAAAGGTCCTCACGGTTCTGTGTTTTGTATATATCGGCCGATTCTTTACGTTGCTTAATGAGCTTTTGCAGCACTTTTATCTCAGCTTCCTTAGTTAGTTCTTCGGCAGCTCCTTTTTCTGTTTTTGCAAGCAACAAAGCCGATTTAATTGCCCGCAGCCCGCGTAAGCGGTCTGGCTGTTTGGATAGCATCGCTTGTTTGATGTCCTGATCTATTTGTGTAATGAGTGACATAGTTTTATTTCGGATTTCGAATGTTCAATTTCGGATTTATTTTCTTGCATCTTTTCATCATCTGCAAATCTACTTCCTATATATAGCTGTAGCTGCTGCCTGCGCGGTTGGCATAATAACAAGGTCGTTGATGTTTACATGCGCCGGGCGCGATGCTACAAACCAAATAGTTTCGGCAATATCCTTGGCCACCAGCGGTTCAAAACCATCGTACACTTTTTTAGCGCGTTCTTTATCGCCTTTAAAGCGTACCTCGCTAAACTCGGTTTCAACGGCACCGGGATGCACGGCGGTAACTTTTATACCGTGACTAAGCAGATCCAACCGCATACCTTTATTTAAGGCATCCACAGCGTGTTTGGTAGCGCAATATACGTTCCCGTTAGGATAAACCTCTTTCCCGGCTATCGACCCAAGGTTAATAATATGCCCAAAACCGTTGTCTATCATCCAGTTGCTTACCACACGGCTTACATAAAGCAGGCCTTTTATATTGGTATCTATCATGGTTTCCCAATCATCGTAGCTGCCTTTATCAATAGGGTCCAGGCCCTGGCTTAGTCCGGCGTTGTTTACCAATACATCTACCTGTTTCCATTCTGCGGGCAGGCCCTGTAGGTTCTCAATCACCTGCGCCTTACTGCGCACATCGAAACAAGAAACAGCAACTTCTACATTGTATTTTTCATTCAGCTGCCCCGCAAGCCGTTCTAAACGCTGCATGCGGCGGCCGGTAAGTATTAAATTGTAACCCTCGCGGGCGAATGTATGGGCACAGGCCTCGCCTATCCCTGCGGTGGCACCTGTAATTAATGCGATCTTAGCCATAGGTAGTGTAACTATGGCAGCGAAATTATGTTTTTATGTTGGGATAATAACTGTTGGGCTGTAATTGTTGCAGCGAAATGATGCCTTTCAGTGCGTTGTTAGGGATGATAGTGGTTTTTGTTAAGCCTGTGGATGTTACTTTTCTTTTCCGCAAAGAAAAGTAACCAACGAAACTCCTGGCTGCGCCATGTTCTATGAACGTTGTACCTTTTCAGTGCTTGTAGTTGCCGAACAGGACAAGGCCGATTGAAGAACGGGCTTCGTTGGGTCTGTTTAGATTTTTTTTCTAATCAAGCTAATCCTCAAATTGGGGTTCAGAAAAAATCCAAAAAAACGTGTTAATCGCTAACTCCCTAAATCGTGTTCTATTCGAAAAACAGGCTAAACATAATGGTATGCAGCGATAGCTTGCTGATGGGTGCCGAGAACGGGTGGTTCTCCTGGATGAGCAGATTGCCGAAGGTGTTGGTCACTTTTATTTCGGGCGACATTTTAAAATATTCAAAATAAATATCGAAACCAAAGCCTGCCTCGTAAGACGAGTAGCTTTTGCTGTTCTTTACAATGCGCTCTAATGGCGCGGTGTTATCACCATCTTTTTTGCCACCGATAGCGCTCGAGAATTTTACGCCGCCCAAAAGGTAGGCACGCAGGTTACCCACCCGGTCTGATTTTAGTTTTACCGAAAAAGGGAAATCTACGGTAGTGGTTTGTATCGGCTTATCAATCGGCTCGGTGCTATTTTTAAAGGTGTACCGTAACTTACGGTCGGCGAAAATTAGCGAGGGGGTTGAACGCACCTCCAGGTGATCCGTTAGTCGGTAGCGGGCAACAAAGCCTACCGCAAAGCCCGGCGTTGTTTTCGAACTAATACTGGTGAGCGAATCGGTTACGTAAGCATTGGCATCCTTATCAAAAAAAGGCGCGCGCCAGTTGGGCTGTTTTACAATTTTAAAATCGCTGGAAACGTACGAAAAGCTAAAGCCTCCGCTAAAGTCGGCCTCATCTGCACCCCCACCCCATGCCGGCGAAAACTGCTGTGCACGCAGCAAAGGACTGCAGCACAATAGTACCAGTAAAGTGGCCAGGTAACGTTTTATCATTTAATGCCGGTGTAGATTGAACAGATACCAAACGCCAAAGGCCGGCTTTTGGTATTTTTGAAACCTGCCTTTGCCATCATACCGATAAATGCTTCGCCATCCGGGAAAGCGGCAACCGACTCGGGCAGGTAGGTATAGGCGCGGGCATCTTTGCTAAACAGCTTACCGATACCCGGGGTAACGTAGTTAAAGTAAAACGCGTAAAGTTGCTTTATGGGGAACGCTTTGGGTTTGGAGAACTCTAACACTACGGTTTTGCCACCCGGTTTTAGTACCCTGTAAATATCGGCAAGGCCATCGGCAAGGTTCTCAAAATTACGTACGCCGTAGGCAACCGTAACGGCATCAAACTCATTTGCTTCGAACGGCAGTTTCTCCGAATCACCCAGTTTTACTTCAAACTTATCAGACAGGCCGCGTTTCAGGATCTTCTGATCGGCAACGTCCAGCATCCCGCGTGAAATATCAACCCCGATAATTTTCTTTGGCTTTAAGATAGATAGCGCCTCGAAGGCGAAATCGCCGGTACCGGTAGCCACATCCAATATTAGCTGTGGTTTATCGGCTTTGAGTTCGTTTATGGCTTTTTTGCGCCAGATGATATCAATCCCCAGCGACATAAAGTGATTTAAAAAATCGTAGGTTTTGGAGATATTGTTGAACATATCGGCCACCTGCTCTTTTTTGGTGCCTTGCTGATCCTGGTACGGTGTTACAATTTTGCTCATACGTTGTGGGGGGCAAAGATAGGTGTTTGAGTTGATGGTTCATAGATGATAGTTGATGGGAGAAGCCAATGGTTCATCTTTGATGGGTCATAAAAAAACGGCTTCGCTATGAACCATGAGCCATCATCTATGAACCATTTGAACCATTCCCCTACTTCAAAATAAGCTTTAATGCAAAACCAGCGCCAAAGGCTATAAAAATACTTAACAGCGTACCTATCAGCAGATATTCGGTTTTAGCTTCTTCGTTTGCGCTGTTATACCTTAAAATGCTTTTCCCGGTAATTAGCAAACCGATTGCTTCATACTGCCCCTGGTACACCAATACGCAGATGATCAGCCTCTCAATTATCCCTATATATTTCCCGGCATTTTTCAATCCGGGCGGAACAGCCCAATGCTTGGTGGCGTAGGCTATTATGATAGATGTAGGGACCGTTAAGAAAAATGCCGCGGCGGCTACCACCCAAAACTTGCTGTTTTCATAAAAGCCGGTTAAGGTTTGCATATCAAGCCTGTGCTGGTCAAAAATTATCATCCAGCTTGCCAGTATCACCAATAAATGCAGTAATTGGTCTATTATAAAATAAGTAAAATTCGCTTTGGTGTAAGATTTGGCAAGGTCGATAACACCATGCAGAATGGTTATAAACAACACCACTTTCCAGTAATTAAACCCAACAAACAGTATTGCCGTTGCACCCGTAACCAGGATATGCAGATAGAGATAGCTGGATTTTATTTTTCGTTGCTGCCTGTCCTGTACCCATTTGGATGGTTGCCACCAAAAATCGCTTATCAAATGCGCCAGCAACAATTTAACGAGCCATATAATACTAATTTCCATTTTGTAGTTGGTTTGTTAATATTTCGAATTTATTAAGCACGCTCCTTATCTCTTCGTAACGGCCGGCCTTTACCTGCTTACTTACCGTAGCGGCGGATAAGCCTAAAAAAGCCGCGGTTTCTACCTGCGATTTACCCGACAGCAACAGATAAATCACTTTAGCTTGTTTTGCGGTTATCTGCGCCACCAGGCTGTCTGCATATTCGGCTAATATTTCATAAGTAAAGTCTTTCTCTGCATTTCCGCTATTGATATACAGTCGCCTTGGTGTAGCCTGCAATTTAGCAAAGCTGCGCCCCGAAGCCACCAAAAGCTCGTCCATGCTCGACCGCAGGTCTATATCATCAGATCTCAAATGCCCAATAGTTATACTTACCCGTATATCTATAGTATGTTTCTCTGCATATTTTATAGCCAGCAGCCTGCTTTTTATACATTTCAATAACGCTGTTTCCGGCTGGATAACAAGTACCCTAAAGCTATCTCCATTATAAAAGTCGGTTTTTTCGCCATCAAAAAACTGTTTTAAATCAACAATAAGTTTATCGAATGCCGTTGTTAACAAAGAAGAGTTAACAATATCGGCTGTAAGTATCGCCCTCATAATAGCCTCAAAATATTAGTTAAGCAAATATTAGCATAAATAGGCTAACATCAAATAAATTAGCCAAAAAAGGCTAATTATTATACAATTAGCTTAAAAAAGCTAACTTAGTTAATATTAGCCAAAAGAGGCTAACATCAATAATTATTAATACTAACTCACCTTGCAATGCTTATGAACTAATTAAATAAATTTATACCTTTCACTTTCCGTATCTCAAACCACAAAACCATCTTATCGTTTCAAAAATGAAGGAAAATAACGAAGCATCGCGCAGAGGATTTCTTAAAAAACTGGCCACAACCGCAGCTGCTGCAACCGTTGGCAGTAATTTAATAGCAGCCGATAATATTGGCAGCTTTCATTATCTTAAACAGCAATACAATAGCATTGGCGCTAACGACCAGGTGAACATTGCCCTTATTGGCGCGGGTGGCATGGGTACCTCAGATACCCAAACCGCCTTGCAAATACCCGGTGTAAAACTGGTTGCCGTGTGCGATTTGTACGATGGCCGCCTTAAGGATGCCAAAACCAAATGGGGTGCCGATATTTTTACCACTAAAGTTTACAAAGAGATATTAAACCGGAAGGATGTGGACGCGGTTATCATCGCCACGCCCGATCATTGGCACCAGCAGATCTCTGTAGATGCCATGCATGCCGGTAAGCACGTATATTGCGAAAAACCGATGGTACACTCCGTGATGGAAGGCCCGGCGGTGATCAAGGCCCAGCAGGAAACCGGCAAGGTGTTCCAGGTAGGCAGCCAGGGGGTTTCTTCGCTTGGTAACGAGAAAGCAAAAGAGCTTTTAAAAAGCGGTGCCATTGGCCAACTGAACTATGCCGAAGGTTTTTGGGCACGCCGCGGCGCGGTGGAAGTTTGGCAATACCCTATCCCTGATGATGCCTCAACCCAAACGGTAGATTGGGAAACTTATATCAGCAACGCGCCAAAGCGCCCGTTCGATTCTAAGAGGTTTTTCCGTTGGAGAAATTATACCGACTACGGCACCGGCATGGCCGGCGACTTATTCGTTCACTTGTTTAGCAGCCTGCATTTTATCACTGGCTCCATGGGGCCAAATAAAATATATGCCTCGGGCGGTTTACGCTATTGGAACGATGGCCGCGAAGTGCCTGATGTTTTATTAGGCACCTTTGATTATGCCAAGGCAGCCGCACACCCGGCGTTCAACCTATCGCTTCGCTGTAACTTTGTGGATGGTACCAGTGGAACAACCTATCTTAAATTAGTGGGCAGCGAAGGCTCCATGGATGTCACCTGGGATAGCGTTACTCTAAAACGCAATAAAACCATCGATAATAACGACCCATTCTACATCGAAAAAATGAAACAAATGGGGCAGGCGGTAAGCGGCCGCAAAATGATGATGCCGCCGGAACAGATCACCTACGATGCCGAAAAAGGGTATTTAGGCGGCCCTTACGACCACATGAATAATTTTATCACAGCCATCCGCACCGGCGGCAAAGTTACCGAGGATGCCGTATTCGGATACCGCGCGGCCGCCCCTGCCCTGTTGTGTAACGACAGCTACTTTAAAAATGCCCCTATGTTTTGGGATCCCGAAAAAATGAAGATGCTGAAGGCTTAAATAGCCGCATTGCAAAAGGATATAAGACAAAAAGCATCTCCATCGCGAGGCACGGAGCAATGACGACGGGATGAAGAAACGCCTAAACAACAAGGGCTGCCTTTTGAGCAGCCCTTGTTGTTTAATAAAACTTTGGTGTTGGGTTCAAATTGGTGTCCTGCTTTTGATGCCAATAGGGGTATATCGGTGCAACGGCGCTGGCCTCGTCGAGCTTTTTAACTTGTTCGGTGGTTAGGTTCCAGCCTACGGCGGCAAGGTTTTGCTTTAGCTGCTCTTCGTTGCGGGCACCTATAATAATGTTGGCTACTGTTGGGCGTTGCAGCAACCAGTTAATGGCTACCTGCGCAACAGATTTGCCCACTTCTTCCGCAACGTCGTCCAAAGCATCCACAATGGTGTAAAGGCGTTCAAAGTCGGTTTCGGGACCATGGCTACCACCCTGGCTGCGGCGGTTATCTGCCGGAATAGGCTGCCCGCGGCGAAATTTACCACCCAACTGGCCCGATGCCAGTGGGCTCCATACGATGGTGCCTACTTTTTGGTCGATACCTGCGGGCATCAGTTCCCATTCAAACTCCCTGTCCAGCAGGGAATAGTATGCCTGGTGGGCAATATATTTAGCCCAGCCGTAACGTTCAGATATCGAAAGCGATTTCATCAGGTGCCAGCCGGAAAAATTGGAGCAGGCGATATAACGTATTTTACCGCTGCTTATCAAATCATCAAGCGCGTGCAATGTTTCTTCAACAGGCGTGTTACCATCAAAGCCATGCATGTGGTAGATGTCAATATGATCTGTTTGTAAACGGCGCAGGCTGTTCTCTACCGAGCGGATGAGGTGAAAACGTGATGAACCGTAGTTAGGGTCCTCCCCCATTTTAAACGTTGCCTTGGTAGATACCAGCACCTCGTTGCGGATGCCAAGCAGCGCTTTCCCCAAAATTTCTTCGGCTACGCCGCCTGAATACACATCGGCAGTATCAAAAAAGTTTACGCCTGCATCCATACACAGATGCACCAGTTTTTTCGCGTCGTCTAATTGGGTTTGGCCCCAGGCTTTGAAAAATTCGCCGGCGCCGCCAAAGGTTGCGGTACCAA
Source organism: Mucilaginibacter gilvus (assembly GCF_004054195.1). Lineage (GTDB taxonomy): Bacteria > Bacteroidota > Bacteroidia > Sphingobacteriales > Sphingobacteriaceae > Mucilaginibacter > Mucilaginibacter gilvus. Next base: position 398,676 of record NZ_SBIW01000006.1, read on the forward strand.
AGCTTAGCACGGGCACTTGTAATCCCGAGCCGCCTAATTGTCTGTATTCCATAAGGTGTGAGTTTTTGATATATAAAACAAAGGAAACCCCTGTTATCAGTTCAAATCTCGGTGATATACAGCAAAGTTTATATCATCGGAATAACATAAAGAGAAATTGTTGGCGTGGAGCGACTCAGTGGGCTTTATTTACAAATAGCCTCCGTACCATGTGCGATAGCACTTTTACCGCAAAGTGCATAACCTGGCGTAACCGCAAAAACCTGGTAGTAGAAAAACGGCGGATACCCGTTTCCTGATGCGCGTTCAACTGTACCAGTAATATCATAAAAAGTAAACACACGAATGTGTAAAACGCAATATTTTGCAAAGCATTACCTACGCTAAGATGATGGCGCAGGGCATCCATTAAAGTTGGCAACATGGTTAGGCAGTGTAATAGGTAAGTTAAAATTAAATACAATTTTTATTATTGAGTTAATTTTTCATCAAATTTAATTACTCAAAAATTAAATTACAACTTTTAGGAATGTTTTTGATTATTTTTTTTTAAATTTAATGCAATAAGGCTCTTCCATTCATTAAAGCTACAGTTTACGCTAATTGCTTTTCCAAACAAACAAAGCGCATACCCGGGCGAAAGGCGAGCGTAATTTCGCCAGCCAATATATAACCCAGTTTAATAAAGAGCTTTTGCGCGGCCTTATTTTCAAAATTGGTATCTATCCGTAGTAAAGGGACGCCTCTGCGGCCTGCCTCGTATTCAGCTTCCATTAACAGCGCTTCGGCAATACCTTGGCCGCGGTGTTGGGGACTTACCACCAAACGATGAGTAACAATGGCGGGATCATTTATATCGAACCCTACCTGCTCATACTCGGGGTATTGCTCGGTAGTGATGGCGGAAACACCTACAACAAGGCCGTCTATCCCGGCAACCCACAACTGGTTAAGGGAGATATCCGCTACAAATATCTCCGGATTAGGGTATTTATCATCCCATTGCAAATTGCCAGACGCCCTCATGAGTGGAACAACTTCTTTAACGATAGACATTATAGCAGGGATATCGGTAAGTGCAGCGCGACGGATGTTCATGGCCCAAAAATAGCAAGCTAACCTTAAACCACAACGGCGGCGGCGGATATTAATTCTGGCCCTTACAGCAGTCGAGGTAAAACAAAGGGCGTATACGAAGTTCTTTCGCTACCAAAGCATCCAGCGGTTTTAAATAACCACTATCTACGAGCAACGTACGGCCCAACTTGGGGTGAACCCGGCCATCCCAATTCAGCAACAAAGTATCTTTTTTTTGTTGCCATTTGCCGATACTCCATTCACTGAAAAATGCCATCGTAGAATGCATTTGAAAAGTATGGTCATTACGGAAATAGATAACCGATTGCGCATTTGTACCTTCGTGACTAGCCCTAAATTTAATAGGGCTTAAATAGTCTTCAACAGACCCTGTTGGCAAAAAAAGAAAAATAAGATATATGGTGATGGGTAAAAAATAACCTAAGTTTAAATTATGCCGGTTTTTAACAACGAGTATCAACTGCCTCACCACCCCAACTACCATTAAAATACCGGCCAAACCAATTATCGATGCTGTGATAAGCACCAGCCAGCCTCACAGGTAAACATCTATGTAATAATAGAAGAACGCCAGCACTATATACACCACCGAAATAACGGCGGCTTTAATGGACCGTACTTTATTACCTGCTCGCTTCATTTATTTTTACTTATAATGCTGGATATCCCGCATCGTTTCTTGCATCTGCACATTTGAAATCTGCACATCACTTAATGATTATGTTTCTTATGGATATCTTTAACTAAACACAGTTTCTTGATATCATCTATCAAAATAGGGAACGGCGCGTATTTTAGGCGACTGCCAATCATTTCGGTGGTATTGTCTGAGTGGGCTATCACCTCTTCCGGGTTATCGCTCATCAGCAGGCGCTTGTACATGCGGTAATCGCCCCATTCAATATAGTATACCTCCCCGGGCAGGATCTTTTTATCGCTGATCACCTTTAACGCAACCCAGCAACCGTTCTCCAGGTATGGGTACATGGAGTGGCCCCATACCGGCAGCGCAAAATCGCATTCTTCTATCCCGGGAAAATTCATGCGGCCCACAGGGTGCGCATCATTAATATCGTTATACACTTCCACGCCCGATGCGGTGGCGGTAATTTCGTACATCGGGATGCCATCGCCGTTGCGCACATTTACAGGTTTATCCGTAGTTTTCTTCCCTCCTAATAAATCTCTGTATTTTTCTTTAAATATCTTTAATTTTTCTGGATCAATATTTTGGCGACTCTTGATGATCTCCGTAATACTGCTGGCATTATTAAAGCCCAGGGCTTCGGCCAGTTCGCTGTTATTATTAAAAGCGTTACCCCTTAATTGGTTGTATAAAATAATAAACTCCAGCGTTTCGGGACGGATGGTTTTTATTTTATTGGGTTTTGATTGATCTTCCATGGCAAAAAAAATATTTTAATTTATTTCTTTATTAAATAAAGATTATTCTTTATATTTGTAGGGTCGTTATTCCATAAAGGTACGCATAAATTTTAAAAAATCAATACAATGCATCAAGAAAATACAGAAACAACTTTGTCAAGCTGCCGGGCCGGTTAACGTGTTTCCATGATCAAAGCAATTAAAAAATCACTCACCTTCTTTAGCACCTAAATATGCATTTAGCCCACAGCGCGTTGCGCACTACCATCAAAAAAGGCAAACCCGAACTTAAAAACGAAGAACTGCAACAGCGTATGGAAGCTTACCAAACCGCTTGTAATAAGCACCGGCAAGAGATAGCCGCCATACATCGCTACCTACCAGGCTGGATGCCCGCGTTCGACGCCAAAGGGTAAGCGATCCTCAAGTACCAATGATCTATTTAACAAATGAACCAATAAACTATAAAATGAAATTAACCCAAAAACTAAAAGACGAGCTCTGGTGGATGATCATCTCGGTAGATTATGATTACGGTCGCATCAGTATTGCCGACCACGACCTGGGCGATGAAAGCCTCACCCTTTGGCTGGAAGATAAGCACGATTTTAAGAACAGCTTGGACGAGTGCTTGCTACTGGAGGTACCGTTACGCAACTTCGCCAAAATTATCAAAGCCGAAAACCTTAACAGCTACGAGGGCAGCAAAATGCACCCTACACGCCAATATGTGTACAAAACCCGCATAGAGGTAAACTCGCCCATTAAATGGTACCGGGAAGATGCTACCCCTGTTGAACAAACCTGGGCACGTGAGGCCATACTAAAAAGCATTTTAACACAATTAGTTGAAACCGAAACAGCCAGAGATAATTTGTGACAAATTATGCTGATTTGCATTAAATTCATATTTGGAGATACGCCCTCAGCCCTGTGATGCAATGCGGCGTTACAGAATAATAGCATATTCTGGATAAATGTAGGGGGATTTGATTCCGGTATACAAATATACCGGCAAACGAAGCATAAGCCGCTAAAAGTTGAAACGATCCATGAGTTAAGATAACAACGCGTTAGCAAATAAACACAGGCCCAAAAACAGCAGGAATAGCAAGATAAATGATTTCATAAGCATGGTATAGATTGATGATACAAAGCTTGTGAAACATCTGCTGCCGGGCAACCGTGTTTTAACGGTATTTGAACGGGAAATTAACGGAATTAGGTTACTTTTCTTTTACCTTTAGCAGTTCGCCGGCATCTACTTCTACCAATTCCTCTGTTTCGCTTAAAGCTTCGGCCGGTTTGGTGTTGTAATTAAGTTTACGAAAACGCCACATAGCAAAGGCAGGTTCCTGAAAACGGTTGATCAGCTTAAAAAACTTGGGGAAGTTATGTACCTCATCAAGCAGGAGGCCAGGCACTATACCGTTGTTATCCAGTATCTCGCGCACGGTGTACTCTTTATCTTTGGTTATCCAAATCTCAAAGTCGCGCCGTATCTCCTCGTTCTTATCAAGGTCTATCTTATCGTTAATACAAATTACCTTATCACCTGGCTTCATGGTACAAAGATAATTATTTAGGATTACACAGACTGCAAGTCGACTGCACCGATTACTATGATTTTGATGATAAGGGGATGATTGCTGGCTAACGACAGGCAACCTGCTAATTGCCTGCCGGCATCGCCACATAGAAGGCGGTGCCTTCTCCGGGGTTGCTTTCCAGCCAAATGCGGCCGCCTTGTAGTTCGGTAAATTCTTTGCAAAGCAGCAAGCCCAGGCCTACTCCTTTTTCGTTATTGGTACCAAAGGTTGTCCCGGCGCGTAACGAGAAAAGCTCGCTTTGCTTTTCTTCGGTGATACCGATGCCATTATCGCGAATGATGAGCCAGCACTCGCCGCCAATTGGTTTGGCTTTGAAAATTATTTCGCCGCCCGCATTAGTAAATTTAATTGCGTTATTAATGAGGTTACGTATCACCAGTTGCAACATATCATTGTCCGCAACTATTTTGATATCCCAATCAAGCTCGGTGGTTAATACAATCTGTTTTTTAAGCGCAATAGAGCGCTCCAGTTCCAACGTATTAAACAAGGCACCCCGCAGCGTTACATAACCCAACTTTACGTTTACGCCGTCCATTTGGCCCTTACTCCAGATGAGTAGCTTGCCAAGCATATCAATAGTACGGCGGGTAACCTTCAGCAGGTCGCTTTCCACCATGCGGCGTTCTTCGGTGTCCAGTTCATACTCGGTGATCAGTTCCAGGTAATTCTGGATATTGCTCAATGGCGAGCGCAGGTCATGCGCTATGATAGACATCAGCTTATTCCGCTCCTGGTTAATCCGCTCCAGCTCTTGGTTCTGCTGCATGATCTGCTGATTCTTCCGCTCAATAGAACTTGCCTTTTCGCCGGCAGAGCGTTTCTCATGATCGTAGTTGCGTCGCAGATAGGTTATTGTATAGTACACAACGATCACTCCTACCACATAGGCCGATGTGATATCTAAAAAACGGCTTTCGCGGTTTATATAAGTATAGGGGATCTGCTCTGGCATGTAGTACTCAAATATATGCAGGCTGATAACGACCACCATATTGCCGGCTATCCAGAAACGATGCTGTTTTTTTGGGGCGATACACAATAACAGCAGCACACAAAGCCCCATAAAAAGGTCCGTTGGCCCATAAGTGCCCGAATTATAAAGAAAGTTAAGGGCGAATAACAAGTTGCCAACAATGCAAAACAGCGTAATTGCAAGCTTAGTATCGGCCCGGTAACGCGACCAGTAGTATAAAAGCAAAAAAATGAGCATTGTGCCCAGGCTGAGCAGCGCCATGATTGGTAACCCAATAATAAAATTAAACGGAATATTATATACCAACGCGGCAATGGCAAGTATACAAACCGAGTGGAAGATCCTAACCTCCAGCGGAAACTCTGCCGTTGAGCCCGTTACCCTGATCCAAAGCTTATTTATATTTCCTAAGGGGCTCAACTGTATTATTATTTGGAATACACAAGGTTAGTAATAATATTCTAAAACACGAACGCCGCTACCGTTAAACTTTAGGGTATAAATGTAAGTTAAGCATAGGTAATTTAAGGTATCTGCCAAATAGGTTTACTATCTGATACGCAGCTACCTCCCTGCATAAATCAAACAGCCGTACAAACCCAATCCACAGAGGGGATTTGGATAGATTATACTGCCTCAATTATTGAGGATATTGCGCTTTCATTAGTACAACCGATCGCGTTATCATATTATCCAAAACATCCAAATTCACATGAGCCAACTTTTTTATGTAGATGCAGCTTTTGGCCATTTTGAATTTTCCTAACTGGGCCAGCAGTTCATCATTTTCAAATCTCCCAAGCTTAAGATACAAAGCAATATTGGCCTTGCGTGGCGCAAAACCCACCAAGCACATATCCCCTTCATGGCCACTGGCATATTTATAATGATAACTACCGCAACCTATAATAGCCGTGCCCCACATGATGGCGGGCTCGCCGGTAGCCTTTTCCATCATCGCCGCAATGGTAAAGCAATCTTTACGCAGGGGTTCGTCTTCTACTTCGTTTAAATAGCTTTCCGCGGTTTTCGGTGTGGCTTTGGTTTTCAACTCGTACATAGAGCGGGGCTTTGGTTAACCAAATATAACAGGAATTTGATTATTTGATAAAAGCTATTAGGTTGGCCGCGTATATAAATTTTACGCCACAAAAAAAGCCGGGCTATGCCGGCTTCTAAAAAGAAAAATATTATGGGGTACTTAATTACGGCTAAACCCGCCGCGGCCACCACCACCGTTAAAACCAGGACCTTTGTCCTCGGCTATGTTAACTGTAATGCGTTTGCCGTAATAGCTTTGCCCGTTCATGCATCTTATAGCTTCTTTAGCTTCATCCTCGTTCACCATTTCAACAAACCCAAAACCCCTGCTCTCTTTTGTTTCACGATCTTTAACTATCCTGAGGGACTTAACCGGCCCAAAATCGCCAAAAACCGCATTTAGTTCGGCCTCATTTACTTCTAATGGAAGGCCTCCAATAAATACTTTCATTAATCTCCTTTGTTTTTACAAATGTACGCAAAAAAGGGCGCTTTTTAAAGGGTTAAGTGGTGTTAAATAGAGGTGTAGCTTGTTTTTTACAATAAGGTGTCAATATGAAGCAACGCGATCCTTATATCGTTAACCTGAAGAAATTTTGGTGGCTAATTATTGTTTAAGCTTCAGGTTGAAGCTTCCTTCAACCCGATAAAAAGGCGAGTCGGCTTTATCATCGTGTGCCAAAAATGTAAAGAAGGTACCCTTGGCGAGTACACTATCCTGCCGGTAGCGCTGCAGATCTAAAACCCCCGCATCTCCGGCCTCGGTAAATTGAGTGAGGCTATATTGCTTAATATGCAAAGCATCCGGGCGAAGCAGCAATTGGCTACCCTCTACCCCTTTGGTAACTTCCGCGGCGGCAGTGCCTTTGCTGCTGATAGCGAAACTCATGGTGTGTGCCTTGTTTATAGCGGTGATGCCAAAGTATCTGCCACCGCCAACACTGATATTTACAAATGCGACAGAGTCTTCGGCAGCGTTAAAGGTGTAAGTAGAATCCTGTACATTTAAAGTTAAGATTCCGCTTGATGCTAAAAAATTTGTAGATGGTGTAGCGGCAAGGGCACTGTCGGCAACTGCGACGGCTTTTTTTTGTTCCACGCTTTTATCGCCCTGGTCTTTCTGGCATGCAGATGCCAGTAAAGCAAGGAACAAAATGCACGAAACACACCAGTTGGTAAACCGTTTTGAGTACATAGGTAAATTGATGCCCTAAAAGTAAAAAATATTTCTGAAAAAATCCCCTTAGCAAACCACCCGCACAAAAAGTTTAACACTTTTTAACTACTTATATAAACGTATATGGCAAACAAAAGGTTTGCTTTATTTGTATTTTTTACACTTATTTTTATTGATAACCAGATTGTTAAGCAAATACTCTCCCGCCAGTTTTAGCCATATCCCTAAATGCATGTATCTACTGCATACACAAAGCGCAACATAACCGAACCGGCTTAGCTTTAATTTAAACACAACTACCTATAAAACAACAATTTAAAACATGTCGTAAAGTTAGTTTCCGCTCATATTGCTTAACAACAATACACAAAGCAATGATCGCCAATCACTTAAAATTCGCCTTTCGTAACTTTAAACTCACGCTCGGATAATCTTCAAGCGTTTCATTCAAAGGAAACCTGCCCGTGAATAATAGCATCGAAAACAATTTTTATTTCTAAAAATATTAGCAAATACAAAATCGATTTGCTATATTTGTATATGTTTTATGCCATTCGGCATTTTAATCATAAATCAAACACCCATGCTATTTTCTTCAAACGCAGACGATCTCGCCGATCGTATCGATTGCTATTTCCGCGATATACAAGGGGAATACCACCTCGAAACCACAGCACCGGCAAAAACCAAAAACACTGAAACCGTAACCACCCAACTGGTTTGGGACAAACAACCCGAACCGGCCCTGCTAACCGGGCTGGCACTCTTTATAGGCTTTATCAGTATGGAAGATTTTGTTGCGTATGAACAAAAGGGAAAGCATAAAAAGATCCTGAGAAAAGCCCGCCTTAAGGTTGAAGCCGAATACGAGAAAAGGCTCCATCTGCCAGCACCTGCCGGGGCCATGTTTGCCCTGCGTTGCATGGGTTGGGCCGATACCGCCAACGCTCAGCAAGCCACCTCTCCGCCAAAAAAATTACGGATAGAAGTGGTTGATGCCGGCCCCCAGGTTTCGGGCAACGAAAAGGATGTAATTGTGTAACCTAAACTATTAATATGCCAATAAGCAAATACCCTAAAATGAGATCGACGGCAATATTTAAACATAACTATAACGCTACAGCGCACGTAGTGGTAAACCAGGGCGGCACAAGTTCGGGTAAAACCTACTCTATTTTGCAAGTATTATTTGCATTGGCAGCCGCCGAAACACTGGTGATAACCGTAGTAGGGCAAGATATTCCAAACCTAAAGGCCGGTGCCCTGCGCGATGCGGTGAAAATATACAAAACCTCAAAAGTGTTGATGCGCAGTGTTAAGAACTATAACAAAACCGACCGCGTGTTTGAGTTTAATAACGAAAGCATTATTGAGTTTAAAAGCTATGGGGATGCCCAGGATGCTAAATCGGGCAAGCGGGACTACCTGTTTGTAAACGAGGCCAACGGAATAGATTGGGAGGTGTACAACGAACTTGCCCTGCGCACCAGCAAACGTATTTATATCGACTATAACCCCAATGCCGAATTTTGGGTACACGAAAAGGTGCTTGGAACGCCCGGTGTGGAACTCATTATATCAGACCACCGCCACAATCCTTTTGCAGAAGAACATATCCATACGAAGGTAGAAGCGCTAAAACATATAGATATAGAACTCTGGAAAGTTTACGCCCGCGGCTTAACGGGCAAAATAACCGGGCTGGTACTCAATAACTGGCATATATGCGAAGCTATTCCGCAGGGAGCTAAATTATTAGCCGCCGGCCTTGATTTTGGCTTTACCAATGACGAAACCGGTTGCTTGCTGGTATACCGCCAAAACGGCGAACTTTGGGTAGATGAAGTGATATATGAAACCGGGCTCACCAATACCGATATCGCCAAAAAACTAAGCACCGCAGGCATCAGCAAAAACACCGAGATTATTGCCGACAGTGCCGAACCAAAATCTATTGAAGAATTAAAACGCCTGGGCTGGTACGTAACCGGCGCAAAAAAGGGCGCAGATAGCGTTAGCCATTCTATAGATATCCTGAAACGCTATAAAATAAACGTTACCCGCGCCAGCCTAAACCTGCGCAAAGAACTGGGCAAATACAAGTGGCTGACAGATCGGGGCGGCAAAACTACCAACCAGCCCATAGATGCCTGCAACCACCTGATAGATCCGCTGCGTTACGTGGCCCTTAATAAGTTAAAAATAGAGAAAGTAAAAACGCTGAAAAGCAGACTCCCGGCACGGCGGCTACCCTTAACCAGTGGAGGCGTTTTTGAAGAACTTATTGGAATAGCGTAATGCGAACCCCCGGGCTCCCTGAAGAGGGAATTTAGAATTACAAATTATCTTTTACCCACTGCCATATTTAATCCCTGTAAACTTAACTAATCAAAAGCTCCCCCTTCAGGGGGGTGGGGGCTAATAAAATGATAGAAAAAACACTAAAAACCACACACGGCAAACTGCGGGTAAGCATCCCCACGCAATTGAGCGAGGTAACCCTGGGGCAAATGATGCAGCTGCAGGATTCGCCCGATCTGAACGACCTAGATGCCATTAGCATCCTCTCGGGCGTACCTGTTGCCGAGCTGCAAAACGTAAGCAATGCCGATGATTTTATGACTTTTGCCGATGCGGTGCTTATCCTGTCGCACCAAATAAAACACCTGTATAACAGCGATGCCATACCCAGGGGCATTACTATCCAACTGGATAAAAAACAGGTAAAGCTTGATGTGATCAAAAACCTGTCGGTAGAGCCAACAGGCGCGTTTATGGCCGCAAGGGATGTTATAGCAGAAGAGATCACAACGCACATTCAAAAGTACGGCGAAGAAAACTGGCAAGATTATTTTAACCCCTCGCTTACCGCCTGCTGTAAGGTACTTGCCTATTATTTTTATTGCAAGGCTACCGGCAACAGGTATGATGAATACGCCGCCACCGCCTTTACAAACACCATTAAAAAACTCAGGGTAACGGAGGCACTGCCCATTGCCAAGCATTTTTTTATGAGCTATCCAAACTTATCCAGACCGAGAACCGGCTTTTGGCCTCGGCTGCTACAGTTTTGGAGAAAAGGGCCGGTATACAAGCCTTCGAAAAGTTTAAATATATCAATACCGTAAACGCGTTGGCCGGGGGCGATATCACCAAATGGAACGAGATCCTGGCCATGCCCTACGAACGCGTTCTAACCAAACTGCTGCTCAATAAAACGGAGGCAGAGTACCAGAAAAGGTATGGTGAACTAATCAGCACCGCCCCTTAAACCCCTGAATGGGGGATTTCTGAAAAGCATTTTTAAAACCACAACCCTCTGATAACACAATCAAAAGCTCCCCCTTTAGGGGGTTGGGGGGCTCCCATTATTATGAGAAACCAAATCGAATCCGTCGCACAAACCCTTACCGGCACGCCTGCCTTTTTGTACGGCACCGAAAAAGAACTGAACACCCTGGCAGATGATGCCTCTTTTCCCTGCGTAATGCTTTATCCTATGCAGCCAATTGTGGTATCGCCGCAGATAAATGGCTCGGTAGATAACGTTTTTACCTTATACCTTGAGTTTCTGTTTAAAACAGAATTTGGGCAATACACCGCCGAAAACGAAACCTACGTACAGCAAGCGCTGCGCCTGGCCAACGAGTTTATGGTGAAAGCAGCCAAATACCGGGATGGTGACGGGCGCTACTTCCGCATAAAAGCCGGCGAAAAGGCCAAATGCCTGCCCGTGTACAATAAATTTGATACCAATACCACCGGCGTAGGTTTAACCATTACGCTAAATACCATGTACTACGAATTTTTAGGCTAACAACCAACCATTCACTACTCTCCAATAACCACCCCATGCGCTTACTCCCACTTTTAGATTACAGCAACACCTACACCAACGGCACGCAAACCAACGGGCAGGTTTATATTAAAATTACCGATGCCGATACCGGCCAGCTGGTAAACGGCAACAATATTGAAGTACGGTTTAGGCAGGATACCAACGGCGAGGCTATCAACCGTATCGAAATCATTTCGGGGCAATACAAGCCCATTTATACGGGTTTATTAAACGATACCGACCCGTTGAACCTCCGTTACGTACATTTCACCATCACCGGCTATACCGAATCGACCGGGCCGCCGCTAGGTTCTGATGCTTTGTGCGACCTGTCTATCATTTCGATAACCATCAATAAATCCGAAACATCCCCCGGTGCCAATGACGGCCAAATAACGGCAAATGCCAGCAGCAGTTATGGCGGTATCGAATACAGCCTCGATAACACGAACTATCAACCCTCTCCTATCTTCGGCGGGCTTAGCGGCGGGGTAAAAACCGTTTACATACGCGATGCCAGCGGCTGCCATGCCCAATTGAGCGTGCAGCTAAATACCTTAAGCAGCCTATTACTTTCTGCCCCCACTGCCACCCTGCCCGATGGCAATATTTCGCGCTGGAACGCCGCGTTCAACCCCGTTGTATTCACTTACCAACGAAAAGATTTTGGAGTGATAGCCGCCACTTTAGACACCGAAAAGGGTTACACCATACTGCGGGTAAACGCGGTGCTTAATCCCGATGCATCAAACCCCGTTTTAAAAAAGGATGACCTGGTATATGTAAACGCCGAACCATACATTGGCCCCTATGAGGTAGAAAAAGTGACCGGGACCGCCTACATCACCATTCGCACACCATTTGCGGGTGATGCCGGCGGCTTTATCAATATCAACCAAATGCGGGCCTATTATAAAGTGCTTACGCGCATCAATTACCAGGATAAACAAACCGGCATGGCAAAAACAATTACGTCCACCAACCGACCCGATAATACGGGACTGATAAAAGCTGATATCTCCAACTTTTTGCAAAGTCTGCTACAAGCTACCGATAACAGTAACTACACCCAAAGCAACTACCGCGATGATAATCTCAGCGCCAGTTATCAAATAGCGTATACCGAGGAGTGGGACGAAACCGGCGAAACCAAAACATCGCCATTCATCCAGATCGATCATAACTTTTACGTGCTGTACGCAGCTAAACAACTGGGCGAACGCTATAGCGGCAACATGGCGGCGTATATACCCTTTGCTACCCTTGCAGAAGGTTTGGAAAAAGCCCGGTGGATAAGCGATTTTGCCGAACCGGCTTACAGCAACGGCTACCCTTTTGATATCGGCTTCATTTACAGTGAGGACCTGTTGGGGCGCGATGTGTATTGCGAGTTTACCTTGCTTGATATTAACCGCAACCCCTTAACCGGCGGAGCGCAAACCAGCTACTTGTTAAACGAAGACTCCTCCTGGCTGCTTAATACGGATGGTAGCAAGCTCATCATATCCAGGCAAAGTACGGGCACCATACCCGTACCTCAACAATTAGGCCTTAACCGCCTGTTGATAGATACCTTGTTTGCCAATGATGTTTACTATATCAATATCGCCCTGAAGTATGCCGATGAGAATATGGTACAGACGGTTACCCAAACGCAAACCATCCGTGTGGATGATGCCGTTGACGATAACTCGGTTTACCTGCGCTGGATTGGGCTCAGCGGCAGCTGGAACTACTACCGCTTTGTATTTAACCAGGAAGTGAATTTGGATGTACAGAACGCGGTTATCATTAAAAATTACGTAAGTGATTGGGAGAACCAACAGGGTATTGAAGAGGTGATCAGCAAAACCGCCGGGCAAAAAATAAAGGTAATGGCCGAGGATCTATCGGTAGCAGATATTAGGGGCCTACAATCCATCAAATATTCGCCTAAGGTGCAGATGCTGGTAAACAAAAACCCGGTAAAATGGCAAACCATCGTTATCAATACGGCTACCTACAGCGAGTACGAAACCCGCAATGGCCGTGCCCCATTCAGCGTAACGTTTAATATGCCTGCAATTAATATACAAACACAATAGGTTGTAATAAGTTAAAAAAGTTTTAAAGGTTGTTAGGGGTTAAAATATTGGAGCACAATGGCCTTTCTGCGAGCAAATAACCTCTCCAACCTCAAATTACTTTCAACTTCTCCAACTTTTTTAAACCCTCCACTTCTTCAACCTCTATAACTACTCCCAACTAATGCAACTCTACATCAACAACCAGCTTGCCGATCTGGCCGACGATAGTCCTGTCGCGCTTACCTTCCAGATAAATAACCTGGCCGAGGTAAAAAACCAGCAGGGCAACACCAGCAACCAGTTTAAACTGCCGCTAACACAGCGCAACCGGCAAATACTCGGCTTCCCCGACGATGTAGCCTTCACCACCGGGCAACCCTATGATAATTACGAAGCAAAAATTATACAGGATGGGCTGGAGATAGTACCCAACGGAATTGCTTTTTTAAATGGCATTGAAGGGGATGGTGCCTCCATGACCGTCCTGAGCGGCAACGTTGATTTTTTCGACACGCTTGATGCCAAAATATATGACATGGGCGATAGCAGTACTATCATTGGCAAGCAAAACCTGCTGAACGCCTATGGGCACAAATGGGATGTTGATACGGTTGTACGCTCGCAGCAAAACACCGAAGGTTATATATGGCCCGTGGTAGATTACGGCACCATCACTTACCCCTCCACAACAACTACCGATATGGTTGATATCCGCCAGATGCGGCCTGGTTTCTTCCTGAAAACCATGGTAGAGCTAATGGCCAGGCAGGCCGGTTATCGCATCAACCCAAACTCCTTTTTGCTTAAACAGCCACTGTATGATAAGCTGATCGTTCAGTTTGCCAATGATGATTTTAGCCACGGCGTTGATTATCAAAACACGGATGATAACCTGGGGATAACCGTACAAAACGGGCTTACCTACGTACACAGTAATAGCGTTTATGAAGAAGAAGTGCGTTTTAGCACCATTGTTTTAGATAACGCGCACTGCTTTAAAAACAACGGGTATGTGGCTAATTCAAATGTGGACATTACGGCAACATTTACCTACTCGTTAACCCTGGCAGGCAGATTAATAGGCAACAATCCTGCGAAAGCGCATCTTTATTTTATGGTGGGCGACCTGGAACTGGGCCGAATTACGCACGATCTTGCCGACAATGCTACCATTATAACCTCCGCCTACCATGGTTTAAAGACACCATTCGGTATGCCGAGCGGCTACTTCGGCAAAAAGGTCTTCGACAACCAAAAGTTAACGGTAGACGCGCAGTTGGTGCCCGGTGATAGGTTAAGGATCGTTTTTGAGGTGAATGACCGTGCCGCGGCCGACTTGTATTGTGAAATAGCACCAAACGCCACCTTTAATGTTGAAACAAAACGTCAGCAGGTTTTATTGGGTCACCAGGTGCAATGTGAGCGCATCTTTCCGGATATCAGTTTAAAAGACCTTCTTAAAGATACACTGCAACGTTTTGGCATTATTTGTCAAACGGATAGCGCCACCCGCACAGTTACCTTTGCCTCATTTAAAAACATTGTGGCCAATATTCCCATTGCTAAAAACTGGACGGGCAAATGCCTCGACCAGGGCAAAGCCATTAATTTTCAATTGGGCGGCTACGCGCAGGTAAATTATATGAAGTATAAAGAGGACGAAGCTATACTGCCTAAAAGTTATGGCAACGCGCAAATAAACGTTAAGGATAAAACGCTGCCCGCCACCGCCGAGTTGTTTGAGAGCCAGTTTGCCGCCACCCAAGCCCGCCCTTATATTGCTGGTACCATAGCACAAATAGTAAAAGTGGATCGCAGTACCGACGATACCGAAATTGCTTTTAGCATCAGTACACAGCCACGCATCCTCATCAACCATACCTTAAATCTGCTGGAGCGCAGCAAACAGGTAATCTTTACCAACGGCAACGCAACCCGTGTGGTGAACGATGCCATCAGCACGCCGTACTTTGCCCTGCCAGATGGCAATGAAAGCTTGGATTGGGAACAGCTCCGTAAAACCTACTACCCCGAACTGGAGAAAATATTGCAGCAAACCAAAAAAGTAGTGCGTTATTTTATGCTGAGCCCGCGCGATATACTGGAGCTGGATTTACTTATACCCATATACCTGGAGCAAGACAGCGCCTATTACTACATAAACAAAATAGATAGCTGGCGCAAAAGCCAGCCGGTAAAAGTGGAGCTGGTGAAACTGGGATAAAGAGATTCGAGGTTTGGACGTTTGAGATCAGTTAAAACCGTTTACACATCGTGTAAATCAACTAATCCTTAAATCGTGTAGCGTGTTATTACGAAAACATCCCGTGTGTTATCTCCTGCACGGCATCTTCGGCATAAAAAAATATGCTAAACGATCCCGGCACCTGGGTGATAACCAATATATCCTCACGCTTTATTTTGTTTTCGGTTATAAAACGGGTAAGGCGCTCATGGGTGCTAAAGTAGTCGGATTTTAAAATGATCATGCTATTTTTATTTGCTGATTTGACACCACGCCCAGGCATTTGTTACGCTTTGTAATTTAACAATAGATATCGTGGCTATAAAAATGTTTGTAATTGATAATCTTGTTTATATCTTTACCAATAAAATTAGCAACACCTAAACAAATGAAAAGACTACTTATTGTTATCTCGTTATTTTTTGTAGCCTTCCAAGCCATGGCACAGCACCAAGAGGCCAGGAGCAATCCAAAAGATTATATCGGTAAGCATTTCCGTGTAGATACCATAGCTGAGAGTTCGCGGAAATATGGATACCATTATTTCGTACTGGACTATACAAAAAGCGCGTTAGATAATGGTTATTATTTTGTTGAACAAAAGGATGGTACTTCTTCAGATTATGAAACACTTGTAAACAAAATATTTGTTTGTATCGATGCCGCTAAAGTTCCGGACGGTGCCGATTATTATTTAAAACTCAAAAACGATCAACTCGGAACAACTTATTACTTGTATAGTAGCATTTTATTTGAGGTTTACTGCATTGAGGACGAAGAAAACTTAAAACGTGAGGTGCAAAGAACCGACTCTATTGCACTATCTTACAAAAACAACCCCTGCTTATTAATTGAGGATGAAAAGGATAACATATCACGTACCAGAGATATAAAAACGCCTTCTTTTATTGACGAGCAGCCGGGATTCGGCTATAAAGATCCTGTATTTTTCGGAATTTCTTATGACAAAAGGATAGAAAAAGGCATTACAAGTTACTATGCCGATTTAACAACAAGTACTACCGTACCGTCCCTTACCGAAAAAGGTGTAATAATACTCCTTAAAAACGGACAGCGTATTTTAAAACCATCAGCCGAAGTGCGTTATAATACTAACAGAAACTCATCTGGTTATTCGGTAAGCTCCTATATACAACTCTTACCTGCCGACTTAGCGTTACTTAAAGCATCTCCTGCGGTAGAATTTAAGCTTTACACAGACTACGGAAAGGTGGAAAATCCGGATATTGTATATAAATTATTTTTGTGCTGGCTGTCGAAAAAATAGTTAAAATAAGGCGCTAATCGCGCCTTATAATTTAATCAAATTATGCCATTTGGCATTAAATACATAAATCTATAATTATGAACACAGACAATTCTGCAATTAACAACCTTGGAGAGCAAGCCGCGCAGGCTAAAAAAGAGGTTAACGATTTAACTGCTGCGGTTAAAATCAACAATGCCGAAACTGAAAAAGTAACAGCGAGTTTTCAGCTTGCTACAGCATCCCTCCAGCAAAGCAAGGATTCGCTTGCGGAATTATCCAAAAAATACGAAATTTTAACCCGTACCCAAAGCGATAATACCAAACAGGCCAAAGACCTTAATACCCAAATAGGCAAAGTTTCTGCTACTATTGCCGAGCAGGAAAAAAAGGTATCTAAAAGCAGGGAGGTTTTCGATCTCCATAAAAAAGCTTCGGAAGCATTAAGCTCTTCATTCAATAAATTAAAAGATACATCCGGCAGCTTTGGCGAGGCGTTGGGGCAAGCAGCGAGCGGTTTCGAAACTTTAAAATCCGGGTTATATATCGCAAAAGTGGGCTTCCAGGGCATGGGGGCCGCAATTAAGGCAACGGGATTCGGGTTATTGGTATTGGCCATTAACTTGGTCATAGAGAAAATCCAGCAGTCCAAACCCATAATGGATATGATAACCGGCGTAATTGCCGGCATTGGTGCCGTTGTAAATGTGGTTAAAGACGCCATTTGGGATATGGCAACGAACATTGGTAAAATAGGCGATTTTTTTCACCACCCCATGGATAGCATACAAAATTCAGTAATACCATGGCTACCGCCGCAGTAAGCGCATATAAGCTTGTTCAGGCCCAGGAGAAGCTAAAAACGGATACCATATTTCAGGAAGCTGATAACGAAAGAATTAAAGATCGTATGCAAGCTTTAAAAGACATAGCTGGTAGCGAGAAGGCGACTCAACAGGCGAGAACAAATGCGTTGACCGAACTGGCGAAACTCAATAAAGATTACGCTGATAAGAACGAAATACTTCAGGACCTCGCGTTAGCAAACGCCATTAAACGCAATAACACAAGCAATAAGCTGAGAAACAACGATATATTGAATTTGAAAACAAACGGAACATTAGCTGCAGCTGAACTTTTGAAAAATGGCAAAATTGACGAGAAACAATTTAACGACCTGAAAAAAGTTTTTGATGACAGAAAGACGTTACGGCAGGATGAAACTGAGCACCAAAAAGCTTATTTGGATGGCATGCAGCAAATTGAGGACGCGAACGCCGCAAAAAACAAACAATGACAAGACGAAGCCAACCAGGCAAGAGAAAAAACAAACGCTGCTAAACAAACAGCCATGGAAATGGAGAAGGAAGCAATACGCCATGGGCTGCAACTTACATTTGAAGCCTATGGCAACGAAGTGCTTACAGAGAAAGAACATTACGACTCCCAGCGTGCTTCACTATCAAAATTATTAACTGATAAATTAATTGATCAAACTAACTTTAATAAAATTAGCGCAGAACTGGAAAAGGAACATCAGGCCAGCCTTAGCGCTATTATTAAAAAATATAAAGAAAATGATGAAGCGGCGGTTGCGCAAGCAACTACCGACTTTGAAAACCTGCGCATAGCCGGTATGCAGGAGGGTGCAAAAAAGCAAATAGCGGTGCTAACGCAGTAGTTTAAGGAGAGTAAAGAAGCTATTGAAAAGAATAATAAAGAATTAGACCAGCAAACAACAAAATTGGAAGCCGCGCTAACACATGCGCGCAAGCAAAACAACCAGGACGAGATCGCAGGATTGACAATGCATTTGGCTGCTATAGAGATATTAAAAGCAAAAAACGTTGAAAAAATTGCGGATAAAACCTTACAAAATAAGGATAAAATTAAAATCATCAACAACGAGGCCAATCAAAATGAGCTGTTAAATACAGACCAGGCAGCTATAGACGCAGCCAAAGGGCAGGCAGCCAAACTGGAAGCACAAAAAAAATTGATCCGGGATAAGGCAGCGTATGAAATAGAACTCGCTACAGACAATCAGGAAAAAATAAAACAGATAAACAATAAAACAAACTCCCAGATAGATGAGCTTGACAAGCAGCACGAAAAGCAACGTGCAGAGCGGGCAATACAAACGGCGCAAACAATTGCCAATGCGGCTATAACTATTGTAAGCAACAACATCAAATGGCAAAGTGATGCCAAAATAAAGGCGCTTGAGAGAGATAAGATAAACGAACTGAGCAACAAAAATCTTACTGCAACACAACGAAAAGCAATTGACGACAAGTATCAGAAAAGAGAAAACCAGGAAAAGGTAAAAGCCTTTAAAGCAAACCAGAAAGTACAGGTGGCACAAGCGCTGATAAATGGTGCAATTGGTGTGCAAAAAACAATTGCAGAATGGGGTATGCCATTTGCAATACCCAGCCTTATACCTGTCGTTGCGAGTACCGCAGCTCAGGTGGCCACCATAGTTGCCCAAAAACCACCTGCATTTGCCAAAGGCGGGCATTTTGTATCCGACGGTCGCGGTGCCCTCCTGCCCGGCTACAGCCGTACCGATAATACCAACGCCTACCTGCGCGTTCAATGTTATTGCAGAAACTCAATAAGCTCGATTATATTGGAGCAGCAAACCAGCTTTTACTTTGGGATAAAATAACCAGTCCGGCGACGGGTAAAAAAGTGACCCATAATTCGCTTACCAGCCGCCGAAAACAAGAACGTGAACTATTTTTAACACACGCTGTATGACAACATTCGAACACAGCGAACTAAAAGGCATCACCATCAAAAACATCGCGGTCACTATATTAAGCACCGCAAGTATTGTGGCATCGGTAATGACGACTTACTTTGAATTAAAGGAAGACATTGGCAATGTAAAAACCCAGCAGGATGCGCAAACTCGGGTAAACGAGATTCGTTTGAAGGTATTGGAAGGGCAGGTTGCACTTTTGCAACGCGAAGTTGAAAACATTAAATCGGGCAAACAATGAGCGTCATATCCTTTTTAACCAGGCTTTGGAATAACATTCGTTCTCTATTTAACAGACTACCCGCTAAAGTAAAAACCGCGGTGCATCTCGGCGTAATTATTACCGAAAACATCAAGGGTTTTGTTGATTCACCGTTGGCTGATGTGTTAACAGATATTATTCCCGGCGATATCGACGACAAAATAAAACAAACGCTACGTGCAGGGTTACCGATACTTCTAACCAATTTAAAACTGGCTCAAAACTGTAGCGCTTCCTCCGATCCGCAAGACATCACCAATTGTGCCATTAAAACACTGCAAACTATGACCGGCGAAATTAAAAATGCTTACCTGCATAATTTATCTGTACTGATAGCCCAATTAGCCGCCGATGGCAAATTAAGCTGGAGCGATGGTGTTTGCATTGTAGAATGGTATTACCAGCAGCAATACAAACGCCTTAAATCAGTCGCCTAAATACGGCTACCTACCGCCTTTCTTTAGCTTCATTTGGCTGAAGCAGTTATCATCAGTTTTACAGAGTTCCATTTGCACACCTGCGGGGGTTTTTAATTTAGTAGGATCCCACAAACCACTGGCAAACAAGAAATCCAGTCGGCATGGTCATCCTCCTGGCCAGTATCAAACCAGTATCGTATGGGGCAATTGGCAACCCTTATGTAAAAACCGCCCTGTTTCTCTTGCGGCAAATGGTGGTGATGCACATTGATTGCATGGCCTATCTCGTGGGTAACGGTATAACTGATGAGTAACGGCAAGTTCCTTGCAGCTTGAGGATCAGCTACATTTGAAAGCGTCATTGGGTCGAGGTTTACATGATAAAGTTGGTTGGAATGTAATAGTGCTTATTTATGCTCTTATTGAAATTATCGTTTCCTTCAGGGCGCTTGGGCAGGTACCATGTACGCAGATTTACAACCTGCTCGTTAAAATGCGTAATATCGTAAGTCCATATCTCCACAAAATCTGTTTCGGCAGGTGGTTGAGCACCGGTATAAGCATCGGTTTAGGCAAATATAGGGGCGGTAGAACCAAGCTACTGTTTTTTGTGATTACCATCATCGTTATCAAGTACGCTGGATGGGTTTTGTGTATCATAACAATAAATAACCACGCCATCAGTATGGTGATAGGTAGGGCTGTTCCAATTAACGCAGCGACCATAATGGGCATTTATACCCTCTTCTGCTAAGGCGTAAATGGACGACGTAAAATGGTAAACGGTTACTTTGGTAAGCTTGCCGTAATTAAGTGCGCCTTCCCGTACCGACGATTTAAACATTTTTCCGAAGGCAGATTTATCGGTAAGGCCAACGGTAAACAATTCCTTTGTTTCTGGTGTAAAACGGGTGTATTCGGGATTATCATCCTTATCCTCGGTCATAAAACCGCGATACTCGTCTATCAGGCTAATATCGTCACCGGGGTGATTGTTATCGGCAACAAATCCTCATCCCAATCCATTTTATATTTCTTGCCCGAAATATGCACCTTGGTTTCCCAGGCATCTGCCAGTTTATTCTCGTCCTTATCAAAGCGAATGGTAAGATAACCAACCGCTTGCTCATAATATGGGTGCGCCATAATTACCTGTCCGTTATCAAGTGTTACTTCGGCATACAGCTTACCCAATGAGCCGTAATCCAAGCTCATTATTTTGATGAACCGTCTGCACCCTTCCCATCTTCCGTAACGGCTACACTATCATCTGCCAATGACTTTTTAAAGTTAGGATCATCCTGTACCGATTCAGCTAAGCGAAGATCTTTGTCTCTAGTTGGATGGACAGATTGCAATGGGTAATTACTGCAAATGCCGGGGTAGCGGGTAACCTCTTTTAGCTTACATTTAACGGTATACTTGCCGGCGTATAACTTTGCGGCATTTGCCTTATCATGAACTACAATGTTGAACATACTCTTATCGTCACCCTTTTCATCGCCGCTGCCATCTACCTTTGCTCCCATGGGCACCCAGTATTCTTAGTCGAAAGTAGCAACGAGTTTAATCACAACGTCATAGTCGGCAATCGGTTCGCCAATAAACGCGGTAAAAGTTTCCGCAATGGTATCCAAATCATCGTGCTGTGTTTTGTTGCACGTAATCTTAAAACCGCGTGGCGTTTTTACCACTTTAGCAAAAGCAGTATTTGGGTCATTGCGAACAGGCCCCGCACCGGCCAAAGTAGCCTGCGACATATCTGTTGTGCCCCCCGCCCACACTCGCACCTTCTATATGGTCTACCTTGTTGCCACCCTCTTCAATAGTTCAGATAATAGTGAGATCGGCTCCTGCACCAACCGTTGCATAATGCTGCTGCGGATCTTACATAAAACTGAAAGTAATGTTATTGATGGATTTTATCCTCACATGGGGCTCACCATAACTTGCATCGCCGGTGAGAGAGTTATCTTTTACTAAGGTTGATGAGAAATTCATCTGTGCGCCAAGCTGCCGGCAGCTGTTGCCTGCGCGGTCGTCATATATTGCCGGTTTTGCTTTAGGCGTTAGCGGCATTATCCATCACGTCGGTAGAATTATCTGCAGTGCGGGGATTGAAAAGCACATTGAACTTGCGTGTGCCTGTTCGCCTCATACAAAACGGGTGCCTTGCGCGAAATATTACCGGCATCGAACTATGTAAAAAAGTAAAAACAAAGTACCTGGCCATACAGGTTATCGCGCTCAGCATCAACAACCAGCCCGGCATCATTCGCAAGATGATCGCCGGTGGCGCATCCGGCTATGTACTGAAAGATGCAGGCAAGCATGAGATATTTGAAGGCGTAAAAGCCGTAATGAAATGTAAAACCTATTTCGGCAGCTCGTGTCGGAAGTACTCCGCAAGCCCGACCTCCCCGCCGCCCCCCCCCGCTCTCACCCGCCGCGAAAAAGAAGTACTCGAACTCATCGCCGATGGCAACACCAACCAAGAGATCGCCGATGCTCTTTTTGTGGATGTCACTACTATCGATTTTCATCGAAAAAACATGCTGTCTAAATATAAAGTGAAGCATACGGCTGCATTGGTAAAGTTGACGGTAAGTAATAAATTGATATGAGGAGGACCTGAGTGTGCCCAGTTGTGAAATAAACCACGAGTTCACACCATAACAGCAAAATAATCGCCATGAACCACGCGGGTTAAGCAACCAACAATTTAGCGCCAAATAGAACCTGTTACCATCGACTCTGAATTATTTACCTAAACCTGCTTAAATACGTAACTACTATCTTATTCCACCCAATTATAACCTTTGCATTGAAAAAGCTCTTCGCTATAACGATTCTTATTATGCTTATCTTGCTGTAGGCTGGTATATAGGTTAACCAACAAACACTATTCGCCCGTCTTTTATCAAAGCGTACTCTAAGTCGACAGCCTTATTTATACCGGCAAGCATAGCAAGCTCAACATTGGCACCCAAACGGTCGAACCCAAACAGTTTGCCCGTTTCGCGCACCAGGTCGGTTTTGGCAAGGCTTATTTGGTTTTTAAGGATCGCCCTTACGGCATTCGCTATTTCCTCGGGCGGCAGGTCGTCGGCATCTCTCTTCTGCATATCGTTAAGCGGAACGCGGTAGATCTTGTAACTCCCGGCCTGCTGCCCGTTGTTCCAAAAATATGTACTTTTCCCCTGGCTGGTTTTTGCAATATTCATCTGATCGAACAAGCTATCGAAATGAGTATTTATTCTCGCCCCCGTCCGCGTTATTCCCCAGGCCGAAAGAACGCGCTTGCTCAGCAGGTTTTTACTTATCGGCGCTTCGGTTTGCAATACGTTAAATATCTGCGCCTTTATCCTGCCCCTATTTTGTGGGGAAAAGAAATCTTCTGCTGAGGTTAATTGCACGCCATCCAGCGCACTCACCTCGTAGGTGATGACATTATTTGGTGCAACAACCCTGTTAACCGGTGCGGCAACCGGTGCAAAGCCGGCAGATTTAAATTCGTTATTTGTCGGTGGTGCTGCCGGTGGTTTTACGGCCGGTGGTTGCGGTGTTTTATTTTTATTTTCTTCGGCGAGGCATATAGCCGCTACAATGCCTCCGATAACCTTGTCCGGTTTTTCCCACCACTCGGTAGAGAATATTTTGTGGATGTTCCAGCCCAACAATTTCAGCACATCTACCTGCACAATTTCCCTGTCGCGAGATGTTTTGGCGCTTTGGTAGCTTTTGCCATCGGTAAGTACCCCTAAAATATATCCCGTCCGGTTTTCCTTATCAACAATACCCAAGTCTATTTTGTAGGCCGAGCAGCCTATCTGGGTGTGCACCTCATAGCCCTGTTTCCGCAACTCTGCGGCTATAAGGTTTTCAAAGGAAGGCCCTTGTTCACTTTTTTCCGCAACCCGTACAGGCAAGGCCGTTTTTCCTTTTTCGGCGTAAGCCAGGAAGGCCTTAAGCCCCGCCACTCCTTCCGATCCGGAGCGGTTCAGGTCTATCTGGTCGGCGTTTAAGGTAGAGAATACCTTCATCTCATATCGCGCGCGCGATACTGCTACGTTCAGCCTTCTCCAGCCACCCTCGCGATTTATGGGACCAAAGTTTAAGCTTACTTTCCCAGTTTCGTCCGGGCCATACCCGATGGAAAACAGGATAACATCCCGCTCATCCCCCTGTACATTCTCCAGATTTTTGATAAAAATGGGCTCCTCGCATTCCAGGGCTATGCGTTCCAGATCTGGCCGCAGTTTAAACACATCGGTCAGCAGGTCCTCTACCAGTATTTGCTGTACCGAACTAAAGGTTACAATACCCATACTCCGTTTCGCCAGTACGGGGTCTGAGAGCCTGCGAATCACTTCATCAACAATGGCTTTTGCCTCAAACTTATTCTGCCGCGATCTGCCTTTATCGTAATAGCCCTCCACCTTTACAAAAGTTACCTTGCTCACAATATCATCGGTAGATGGAAAAGTAAGGAGTTTATTATCGTAATATTTGGCATTACTGAACGCTATAAGGCTTTCGTGCTTGCTCCGATAATGCCACAATAGGTGGTGCGATGGCATGGATAGCGCCAGGCAATCGTCCAAAATGCTTTCCAGGTCTTCTTTATCAATGTTCTCTTCGTCGATATTGTTGGTAGAGAAGAAATTAGTAGGCGGCATTTGCTTAGGGTCGCCCACCACAATTACGGTGGTGCCGCGGGCTATAGCGCCAACGGCTTCACAGGTAGGCATCTGCGATGCCTCATCAAACACAACCAGATCAAACTTCACGCTGTCTGCATCAAAATATTGGGCTACCGATATCGGACTCATCAGCATACAGGGCGTAAGGCGATGCAGCAGGTTTGGAATGGCATCGAAGATTTTACGGATAGACATGGCCCTGCCATTGTTGCGGATGGTACGTTGCAGTATCCCTATCTCCGAACTTTGCGATGCCTCCTGTGTAAAGGAGGGAATCCGTGCGGCCAGGCGGGCGTAAAGCTCTTGTTTTGTCAGTTTTTCAAAATTACTGCTGATATCCCTGAACCGTTTTATTTTTTCCTGGAACAAGCTGGAGTTGAATGTTGCCAGTTGCGGTGTACGCTCTATAATATATTCGGCCGCGGAGCGATAAAACCCTTTCTCAAACTGCATTACAAGATCCGCGCTCTGTACCGCGCCATTTTCGTAAGCGGCTATCAGCGGTTGCAGGTCTGTTTCAATGGCGCGCTCTTTTACGGCCAGCCAGTTGTACCAATCTTTTAAAGCATCCAAATGCTGTAGCCAGCCACCTGCCATTTGGGAAAGCTCAATTTTCCAATCAACAGCGCTGTTTTGCATAGAACCAAAATTGATCCCCAACAAATTATGCAGCACGGTTTCTACTTCGGCAATATTGCCGGTGGTTTGGAGGTAATCGCCCAGTAGTTTTTTATGTTCGGTGGCATAGGCTTTGCTTCCTTCAGAAAATTCACCGGCCAGTGCCGTGCGCCAGGTTTTTAACCCGGCGCTACCCACTATGCCTGTTGCAGCGCGATTCATTTGGATCACCTGCTGGCAGCTGCTTTCAATTTTAGTCCAATCGCATTCTCCGTTTTGCCACATAAAGCCCAGCAACGGGGGCAACGAGGTTGCTTTATCAATTATGTCCTGCTCTTCGCGGTAAGCAATTATTTGCTGCAAAACCGCGGGTACATCGTCATTACCAATGGCCCCGCCCAATGTTAATTTCGACAGTTTTTTTAACAACGAACGCTGTGCTAACCAACGCGGTAAAAACCATTTAACGTCAGCTATATTCCATTCGCTCAGTGTTTGGGCAGCCGGGAAGTTTAATATCTCTTTCTGAAAACGGGCCAGCAATTCTCGGCGTAAAGTATCACGCTGTTTGCCATGTGCCGCTATGCCTATCACCTGCGCGAGGTTTTGCTCAGGAGCATCTACCTGCATTAACGAGGCCGGGAAATCGTCCCCGTTGTTAAGGAGTTGGGCAAGGCTGCTAATCTCTTGTTCATGCTCTTTACTTTTAACTAAGCCACCAACCTTTAAAATGTCACTTACAATGCTGATTTGATTAGTTAAGGTTTTGAGAAAGCTTAACAACTCCTCAATCAAACGGCCTGCCTCTTGTTTTAACTGCAGGGTATACAGTTTTACATTGATAGCTTTAAGCGGATGGCCTTGGGGGCTACCGATCAAGGTACCCGCCGCCTGTAAATCGGTGGCAACATCGCGCCAAACAATAACATGATCTGGTGTGAGGGTTTGGATAGATTCTGACGGAAAGCTAACATGATCCTCACCTTGCGGCAACTGGCTGTATTGCGTAAATAAGTCGAACAAAGAATATCCGAAAGGATACTTTTCGTGCAAAGCGGCTACATATACATTCAGTTCGTTTCGCAGACTGTACAAGCGTTCCGCTTCCGAAATAAAATTGTCAGGCGCATCCTTCTGCACTATTTCCGTAGCTGCCTTAAGCTGCTCCAGCACGGCAGATTTTTTTGACTTGTTTGAATGCAGTTCTAAACAAAACGCGCCGATACCTATCGCCTCCAACCGGCTTTCCACTACATCAAGCGCGGCCTTCTTGGCAGCCACAAACAGTACTTTTTTACCGGCGTAAAGCGCGTTGGCTATAATGTTGGTAATGGTTTGCGATTTACCTGTACCCGGCGGGCCGTGCAGCACAAAACTTTTGCCTTCGCCAGAAGTTAAGATAGCCTGCAGTTGCGATGAATCTGAGCTGATGGGCAGCGCTACATTCTTGGGATGCAGCTGCCCATCTTCAATAGCCATGCCCGAGGTGTCCTCTTCCGGCTGCCACTCCAGTTTGCCGGATATAAGACTGGCTACTACCTTATTGCGGGCAAGCTTATCGGCATTATTATGTATATCGTTCCATAAAATAAACTTGCTAAACGAGAATGTGCCCAGCAACGCCTGTTCCTCAATATCCCAGCGCGATTTGGTCATGATGGCCTGGCGGATGATGTTGAAGATGAGTTTCACATCTACACCACTCTCATCCTTCGGCAAGGTTTCCAAGCCACCAATGGTGATGCCAAAATCCTGCCTTATCATCTCCAGCAGGGTAATATTCATGATGGTTTCTTCTTCGCGGGTGCGGATAACGTAGCCTTTTTGCGCCGATTTTCGGATGATCTCTACCGGCAAAAGCAATATGGGTGCGTAGCGCGGTCGCTCGCTCAAATCTGTTTCAAACCATCTTAATAAGCCCAAACCCACATAAAGCGTATTGGCACCGTTCTCTTCTATCGAAAGTCGCGACGAGCGGTATAAGTTGGTAAGGCTATTACCTAATTCCATTTCGGATAGGTAAGTTCTTAATCGCCGTTGGCCCAACTCATTTTTTACGAGGTCGGCAATGGGATCGGTTTGATGCAGGGCTTCGTACACACCAGTATCGCGCTGGTTATTATCCCAGTCTGATGGTTTTGCCAGCATCTGGAACTCCGTCCCGGCAGATAGAGCATCCTCTAGTTTACCGGCGTTTATGGTGATAAACTGGATCACGCTTTTTGTGATACGGATGTTAAGCAGGCTATTGCGCAGGGTAAGATCAAGCAGCTTACGTTCCCAAAGGCGTTGTTTGGATACATCTATTTTTTCGCTATGCACCAATTTTTGCCCAACAAATATATCATCAGGCAAGGCACTTTCACGCAATTGCCGGGTTTCTTCTACTATCTCCCAGCCGTTTGGTGTAGGCACCCGTAACGGAAGCGGCCGAATGCCGCTGAACCGCGCGCGCTTAATATCTATAAATAACAAAAAATCGCTGATGCGGAGTAATTTCTGGTCGGCAGAGCGCACTGCGTCATCAAAAGAGGTGTTGTTGCCTGCGTTCATGCAGGTGGCTTCCACCACCACAATATCGTTGATCCCATCTGCAGATCGCTTGGTTATCAGCGAAGGATCGTCGTTCACAGCATCTGCGAAGGATTCATCAATAAGCCAGCCACCGGCAAAGGCATGGCCCTTAACCATGGTAATAATTGGATGTATGCCAACTGCCTCCAGGCAGGCGGCGTACAGCAGAGAAAGGTCGAGGCAATTAGCCAGCTTATTAGCAAAAATAGTATCCGCCAGCCTTATCCTTTGCCCCCCTTCTTCAAAACTTGCCGGCACGGTACAATAGATAAATTGCATAGCGGCAATAGCTTCGTAAATGGCGGCCATTTGCTTACGCACCCGGTTGGGGTTGCGGCTTTGGTATTCGTCGAAAGATGGGTTGCCGGTCCATTTTTCTAATATGGCCGATGCCGCGACGATTATCTTTACAATTTGAGGGTGGTTTGGCGTTATAAAAGCCGCCAGCATTTCGGGCAGCAAGCCGAGGCCGTTCCATTGGTCATAGGCGAGCAGATCAACCCCGTAGTGCTCCTGGTATTCAATTTCACCATCGGCTGTGATGGTTAAAATGAATTTACCTGCCGCCCGCTCCGTAAGTTCGGCCAGGTATTTTGATGATATAACCGGTGAAATGTTTTTAAAAGAGTGGCTTTCCTGGTCTCTCAAAACCCCTGTCGATTGCTTCCATACCGCCGCGAAATCCGGCTCGGATGATAGTTCAACCGTTACATTTTGCCAATCGTAACCCGATACGTTTTTAATGGCCAGTTGCCTGATAACGGGGACGTGGTTTTGCTGCAGCGCGAAATTTATTACGGGCGAATACTCAAAATTCACCACTGTTTTTGGCAGGGTTTGGCTACTCATAGTTGGAGGTTAAGATAACAATTTATCGTAATCAAATTATCTGCCGATATTTTGGTTTACTCCACTGATGAACAAAATAAATTATATGGCAAAAAAAACAGTCTTGACGATATCGTCAAGACTGTTTTTGAATTGGGTAGTGAACCCTATTGGACTTTTTTCGAACCATTTTCTAGAAGACTTGAAAGTAGTTAGCCATATACTTTAAGCGGTTCGAGCCCAGTCTGGGCAGCCAGAATGGGCAAGCACGAAAAATCGGTCGCTTGCCCTTCTTTTTTTCCAACTATTTTTCTGTTAATCAAGTAGATACAAGAGTATAATTCACTCGTAAAAGCGGTTCGATGTTGCAATTCCTCGAAAGTGAACTTTTGGGGGTACATCCAACCAATTAATTTCCGCTTTTCTGAAGTTGTTGATTTTGAATGTATTGCGTCAAGCTGTGTCAATTTGGTAATTGCTTTCTTAAGCATCGGTTCTATATTTTCAGCTTTAGAATTTACCGCTGCCGCCTCTGCTAACTTCGCTTCCAGTACGTTTATCTTATATTCATTTTCAGACTTAATGGTTTTGTAATCCACGCCGTCAATGTCGCCATTCAAAAGTAACTCCCTTGCTTTGGCAATACGGCGGAAGGTAAAGGTAGTGCTACTAAACTGATAGGGATGATTTAAAAAATCGTTGGTTAAGTCGTACAAGTAGTCATCAATAGTCAAATTTTTTGTGAGTGCCAGCAACCACATTACAGCTGATATTTATGAGTACTCCCTTAAACTTTTTTTGTGCGATCTTAAAATCCATATAAGAAACGAGATCTTGTTCTTTAAAGAACTTATTTGTCTCCAATTGTAGAAATAAGCTTTCCATCAATATTTTTATGACTAGATAAAATCCCAAGGCAAGGCAAATGTTCAGGGTTCCACTTGTGCCTAGTACCTTTGCGAGGCTGAACCTACCGGTTACATTCAGCAGAACCGATAGGGCATGCATGCATATAAATATTTGTAAGATGGCTTTAAAATATAGCGGGTTATTATCACCTTTTATTTTGAGTAGCCTGATTAAACGAAGGGATATAACGATACCAAAGACCGATAACGCGATTACCATTCATTATCTTTAATCGGTCGGGTAGAGTTCTCGTTTGCCTGATAGCCGTCCATTATTTACCTATTACGCAAAAATAAAAAGCCACACCCAGTTATGGCAGGTGTGGCTTGAGCGCTAATCATTAATGATCTATGTCAGAAATTACAATCCTTACCAGGATTAATATTTTCCTTATCACGAGTCAGGTTCGCTGTGCCATTTTGAAAGGTCACAATCCAAATGGTATCGTAATCATCGTCAGGCCATAGCAGATTATTGTCTTTAACTCCCAGGGCCCTTACAATAGCCGCTATTGTTTTATGATTCCAGGCAACAAGAATGGTACCGGCTTTTGTCTTTATATCGGCAGCTACCCCCGCAGTATCCTTCTCTACCCTGGCACTGTTTATCGTAAGATTGTATTTTACAGCCAGGGGTACAATAGTCTCAAACATACGCGCATGTTTAGTCACTTCTCCGACACCTAAAGAAGGGACATAAGTATAGGCTGGTATACCAAATTTACCTACAAGTACAGCTGGCAATTTTAACGATCTATTGTAACCCTGGCAGGTAAGGTTATCTCCCTTAAGAGGCTTCTCTGCGTGACGTATTAATATAACTTTTAAATCAGGCGTTTGCGCCCGGGTAAATCCGATGTAGAAAAAGCTAAACGTTATTAGTAAGCACAATATTTTTAATAAGTATTTCATCCCTATATTAGTGTAAGTTGCCGGTTCCGTTTAACTGATATGCACCAAGGTCGACACCGGGAGGGGTTGCATCTGAAAGGCCGTAAATTTTGTCCATCGGTACCACAATCAAAGGTTTAATGCTTATGTTGCCCTTACCGATCAAAGGTGAATTTGGCTGCAATCTAAAATTAAAATTTCCAACTGCACTATATTGAGCAAATGGGCGGTTTACCGGCAACGGGAAATTTAAAAACATTGGTGCGCTTTTTTGTACAACGTCTGTACCATCATAAATGGATCCCAAAGTATAACTTACAGGAAGGTATTTGGCCGTTGAAGTGATAGACGGAAAATCTGTTGATTGCGGCTGGGTAATGTATCCTGTTGGATAAAATTGGTTGGCCACACTTAACGAGTCAGCGTATTGATAGTTATTGCCGTAAGTTAAGTGTGCAATATCAGCAATAGGGCTACCAACAACACGATAACCGAATTTACAATTTACAGCTACGTTATTATAATACATGCCTGACGCCCCCTCTTCAAAATTGATCGAGCCACCACGTCCGCTTTGAACCTGCCTGTAACCACCACTGATAAAAGTATTGTTATACATTACGATATTGGTTTGCGGTGCTCCCGTTGCCTGGCCTTTATTTGAAGCTTTCTGCCCGTTGGTTGCCGTCCCGATAAATAGGTTATAGGCTAACGTGCCTACAGACCCTCCTTTTATATTCAAACAATCGCCGCCACTTACGCCGTTTTTTTCAAATGTACTACGGAAAATAGCCAGCTTACCGGCCGAGATGCGGATAGGATCATCCACACCACCATACAGCCACGAGTCTTCCATAATAAAGCTCCCTTTATAATTGGCGAACAAGATGCTGAACTGGTTGCCAGTACCTGCTCCGGCAATGGTTGATGTTGCTTTACCTTCTGTTAAGCCGGCGTATTCAACGTGTGTCCATCTTAAAACCATAAGGTTACATGTAGGGCCGCCAATGATACCTTTCCATTTACCCGCGTAGGCAGGATCGTTGGCAGGTAAAAACCCACCGGGCGCATCATTTTTAGTTATACCACCCACCGTTATATAATTTGGTTGGTCTTTAGAACCGTTGCTTACTAATGTACCTAACGCGATCAAACTACTTCCCAAACCCATTTTTAGGGTTACACCCGGCTGCAGTAGCAATGTATCAGTTGGATTAATTACCAGGTCGCAACCATCGGCCACAGTATATGTTTTTCCGGAAAGCATGGTACCCTTTACCGGTACTACTGTACTACCACCACTGCAGGACAGTGGGGCGGCATCGCTAACCGGATTGGCGGCAGGTGGCGTATAGTTATATATATCTGTATGTTCGCCTTTCCATTTCTGGCAGCTACTTAATACGGCCAGTATTATAAGGCAAAATATGGCGGAAATGATTCTTTTCATCTTTTTATTTTTTATAATTTATATCTTAAACCACCAAGAAATGATGTTTTGTAGTAATCGCTTTGCACCAGGGTCTGCGCTGCAATGTCTTGTTTACCCAAAAATTCCTGTTGTTTGGCGTCCAGGCTGCCATGTGGAAATTTTAGATAGATTTTGCTGGCAGCATTTGTAATGTTGTTGATCTTACCGTAAAAAGAAAGCTTTTTACCAATGGTTTTCTCAAATGAAAAATCTAACTGGTTGTAAGCATGCTGGTAAAAATCAAGACTAGCATATGGCGATACCTGCGTTAGCCGCTCGCCCGTATAAACAAACGCTGCCTGCATATCTATGCCTAGTTTTGCGCTCTTAAATAAAACCGATGCATTACCAACGTGGTCTGCCTGGCCCTGTAAAGGGCGGGTTTCATTAACAATGGTTTGGATAGAACCCGCGGTAGGGTCGTTAACATACAATAATTTGTTAGTGCTGATCCTTGAGTGGGTGTAAGTATAATTTACCGAGAAACCTATCAGCCCGAAGAATTTGGTTGCCAAAACTTCCGCACCATAATTAGTAGCATTGCCCGCATCGTTTTGAGGTTTTATCACCTGTGAGCTTGGGCCGCCGTCACGTACTACAAAGTACTCGATCGGGTTATAGATTTTTTTGAAGAAAGTACCCACCAATACCTGGTCAGATCCGCCCGGGAAAAGCTCGTAGCGCAAATCATAGTTATCGGCAGTGATGTGTTTTAATAACGGGTTACCTACTTGGTCATAATACTCGCCCGAAACTTTATAAGGAACAAGCTCTCCAAAACCAGGACGGCTGATCGAGGCAAAATACGAAGCGCGGATATTCTGTCTGTCAGTCAATGCATATTTTAAGTGAACGCTTGGCAGCAAATCGCTATAAATAATCGTACCGGTGCGCTGGGTAACTGTTGCCGGCGATTGCGTGCCATAGGTCATGTAAGTATTTTCAACCCTGACACCGCCAAGTATTTGTAATTTGGGAAAAGGATTAAATTTTACCTGTAAGTATTCTGCGTTATCATCCTCACGCACATTGTAGTTGTTTTGAAGATCAGGATTATTGCTTCCAATACCATCTGCTGCTGAATTAAAGCCAAATGGGATAGCCGCAAAATTATTGCTGAATAAAGTTGATTTACCGCCGGTTAACGAGTAAGTGATATAATCTGCATCTCTCAATTTGTGGCGATATAAACCACCTAAAGCAAATTCAACGTCTGTACCAGCAATCTTTGGTGTATAAAAGAAATTAGCATAACCAGACAAGTCTCGGTCGCGATTATTTTCCCAGTGGTGGGTAAGCTTAGTGTTGTTATCAATTTCTGTAGTAACCTGACCTAAGCTATTTAATGATTTGTTTGCATCGTATGAAAAATCTATACGATCGGGCATGTGCCTTGAAGCTACAGAATAGATCCCATCCCAGTTCAGGTGGAATTTATCGCTGATGATGTGCTCACCATGAAGTGTTCCGTTATAAATATTCTGTTTGGTTAAGGTGTTTCGGTCGGCAAGCGTGATCTGCTTGCTTAAGTTGGTTGAGTTCAAGCCAAGTCCTAAGGTATCCGAAGTTAACCTCGACTCATATTCGTTTTGATGAATGTAAAGGTTATATAGCGAGATCTTGTTTTTATCGTTCATCACGTAATCAATCTTATTATGTAAACCTAAACGTTGTGTCTGGGTAGAATAAGTGCGGTCATACGCGTCAGAAAACTGCGGGGAATTAGGCAGTGGGATTGCTGATGGCTGCGCATTTGGCGTTAACTGTTTAGAATTTGAACCGCGGTAGATATTTTGGTAGCTGCCGGAAATTATAATGCCCAGTTTGTTGTTAAGGAACCTATCGCCAATGGTTAAACCGGCTGTTGAGCTTGAGGGATTGTTTAGGCTGTGTTGACTGGTGTAAGCACGGTTGCTGAAATCAGCAGGTGAAGCCGCAAAACTGTTGCCATTGATCATGGCAGGAGATTTCACGTTAGGCGACGGATTAAAAGCACTAAACAATCGTCCGTCAGAGAATAAAGAAGAGAAACCTGCCGACGCATTAGCACTTAAGGTAAAGTGGTAGGGAGCGCTTTTCATAATCAAATTCATGGCACCTCCAATGGCATCACCTTCCATGCTTGGCGTAAGTGCTTTGATCACTTCAAGGCGCTCCAGCATTTCTGAAGGGAAAATATCCATTGGAACAAAGCGGTAGCTTGGGTCAGGGCTGGGAACTTTTATACCGTTCACTAAAGTGGAATTGTAACGCTGATCCATACCGCGTATAATAGCATAGCGGCCTTCGCCATTTGCAGATCTTTGTATGGTTACACCACTTACACGCTGCAATGCGTTACCTACCGTAACATCTGGCAGGAGTTGAATGGTATTAGACGAGAGGATATTTATAACCATTGGGGCACTTTTTTCAAGACCGCGGGCATTTCTATCGGTCTCTTTATTAGCCTGAGCGGTAACTTTTACCTCGCTCATTTGTGTGCTGGCATCTGTCAAAAAAATGTTTACAATTCTAAGCTCAGTTGCGGCCGATAGGGTACCTTCAACTACTTTCGATGGGGCATAACCTACATAATTCACCCTGATCTGGTAAAGACCTGTTGCAACTTTTTTAAAGCTGTAAGCACCATTTAACCCTACCGAAGTATACTTGTTTTGCCCGTTTTGGGTTAAATGGACCGTTGCACCCGGTAAGGTTTCGCCCGTGCGGGAATCGGTTACTCTTCCTTCAATAGTCTGCGCTATTAGCCCGGAAGAAAATGATGAGAATATAAACAGGAAAAAAAGGATTTTGTTGTAAGAGTGTATAAATTTCATACGGAACCGGGGTTAATTTTGCGCAAGTAACCTCCTGAAAACTGTGTTTTTTCTGAATTTATACGATTGTGTTAATTCGGTAATAGATTAATAACACTACCTTAACAATACAAGTGATTTATGAAGCTTCTGGAGACGCTACCTGATTTATTCCTAAATTGATTCACACATAATGAGATCGTTTTGCTTTCTTCAATTACAAGACCAAGCATGGGTTGGCTAAATATTTAACCAATAAAAAAGTCAGAAAAGCGTTTTCTAATTAACCCCTTCCCCTCCCCAGAATACTGGGCATAATTCGAACCAAATCTTGGAGGGATTGAAATTTTTAGCAGTCTAAAGGTAGCTTAAGTTTAGGGGTTCGATTCCCTCCGGCTCCACCGAATTTAGTATTAAAACAGAGTAAATTCCTGCAAATCAAATAATTGCATACATTTCTTATATAGTCAAATATTACTAAATTAATTACTTACATTAAACTTATCCATGCAAACCTCATCACAATTGCCTCAAAACGACTTGTTTGATACAATTCTGACTTGTCTCTCCCCCCAAAGGCGGCTACTTCTTTATTTTTATTATTCTTTTTTCTTTAAAGAGACAAGGAACGTAAGTAGATCCGCTAATTCTTGTTTTGACATTGTTTGATCCAGGCTGGCCGGCATCATAGATGTTGATACTTTTTTTATTTGCTTAACATCATTGGTTTTTATTTTCTGAACAGCGCCTCCAGGGTATTTCAATTCGATATCCGTCTCTGTCCGGCTCGAAATAATCCCCATCAGGGTCGATCCATCTTTCATAACTAGTTGTGAGGTCTCATAGCCAAAATTAATCCCTGCAGAGGGGTTAACAATAGCATCAAATAATCCTTCCCTTGGTAATTTCGCGCCTATTTCTGATAAATTAGGCCCAAATTCAAAACCAGCTTTATTAGCTCTATGACATACGGAACAGGTTCTGAGGAAAACGGCGTTTCCTTTCAGTGCATTTCCTTTTAAAGCAAGTATGGCAGTAAGATTAGCAGAAGGCGTCCTGGTTTTAGCAATTTTGACACCATCGGTTTTGGGTAAAAAGGCTTTTGCTTTGTCCAATGTGCTTTTTCTG
This sequence comes from Mucilaginibacter gilvus, assembly GCF_004054195.1. Lineage (GTDB taxonomy): Bacteria > Bacteroidota > Bacteroidia > Sphingobacteriales > Sphingobacteriaceae > Mucilaginibacter > Mucilaginibacter gilvus. The sequence continues at coordinate 434,747 of NZ_SBIW01000006.1, forward strand.
AGTGTTCCGCTCAAGCCTGCAACAGCTGGTGTAATTAAACTTTTAGGTAATTTTTTTCCCTGAAGCATTTCCAGAACGCGGTCTTCCCCATTTTGGCTTTTACCCAGCATTTGTATCGCCTTTTGACGTGTGGGCATGCTGTACTGGTTTGATAAAATCACCTTTGACAGGATAGCTACTGATTCATCGTTGCCTATTGCACCAAGCACTGATAAAACATTGGACGCCTTTTGCTGATCTTTGCCTTTAATTACATTTAGGAAGCGAAGGTCTTCATTGGCTTTAAGTAATAGCCTGGCCGCATCAACCCCGATTCCTCCGCTTTGATATCCTCCGCTACCCTGAATACCTTTGGATTTTACCAGATCCATCAATTTATCGGCTTCTGTAGTAATATTATACTGTTTTACCATATCAACAAAATCCTGTGTTCCCGTATAAGAATTTAAAACCAGTTGAACCTGCGCCTTGGATACAGGCGAATCTGATATATCCTGAGGGTTTAAAGACTTCAATATCATTGCACTCAATTTCAAATCCTTACCATTATTCTCTTCCAATAATTCCACTAAAGCTTTGGATTTTTCAGCTCCCGGATAAAAATCAAAAGCTCTGAAATATCTCAAACGGGATTTTAATGGAACACTTGCATCTTTAGCCAGCTTTACCAGATATGGAAGCGCAATATTTGTCCGGGCCCGCCACACAATATCTCTGCCTCCGGCTGTTAATAAAGGATCCGGTACTACTTTCAGGTAGGCTGCAAGGAATTGGTCCCATTGCTTGTCGGCCCCGATACCCAGTGCCTCTAAATACCATTTGTCATTGCCATCATGTTTCGCTGCAAGTGCCGCCCATATCGTCGCGGCTTCCGGTTCATTCCGATGCCGTAACGCAATCGCACAATCTCGCCTTACCTGTGCGTCCGGATCATTTACTAAAGCTCCTGCAAGTTTAAGTAAATTGCTATTTACTTCTCTTGCCGCCCTCAGCCCAGTTATCTTTAAATCAGGGTCGGGATTGTTGATGGCTTCGGAAAGATATTTTGGGGCCGTTGTTGATTTTGAAAGCACCCACAGCGCTCGGGCACGCATACGGGGATTGGGCGATGTTGACCATAACTTTTCCAACTCCGCTATTGCTGATTCTCCCATGCCGGTTAATGCTACGAAAGCATGCCTGCGAACGTCGAGATTTGGATTTTGCAAGGCAATGACTGCACCCTTCGGAGTGGCATAATCCTGTTCAGGCATTTTATAGGTCGCTCTCATATTTTCCGGAACAATCCGGTATATACGACCACGCTGAAGATCCCCCACCCGATGCCCGCCAACGCCGGGATCATACCAGTCGGCTACAATTAAAGAACCATCCGGAGCTGTACAGATATCTGCCGGGCGAAACCATTGGTCCCGTCCGCCATTAAGAATGTTGACGATATTGGCAGTATATCCCGCGCCAGCTTTTTGAACAGAATAGGCCCGAACAACATTATGTCCCGGTTCCGCATGGATCATCCCATTTTGAAACTGCTGCGTTAACAGCGTCCCTTCATAAAAAATCATTCCGGTAGGGGAGCCGGAACCTGTTTGTAAAAGATTGGGGATGACACCCGGATCATTTTGATGTCAGTGACGAAGCGGGATCGAATCTTCCATGTTAATGCGTTTAGCACTCCAGCCAGCACCAGTTACTTCATCCGTGTAGCCATAATTTCCATATTCCATTACGTAATTGATCCGTACTCCTTTATTCCCGTCATCATCATTATCACTTTGCCATATATTTCCATAACTATCTACGGCCGATTCATATTCGTTCCTGAAATTATGACCCAGGCATTCCACATGAGTACCGTCCGGATCACAACGGAATAGCATTCCTTCTTTGTATTTTTTAGGTCCTATCTCATCACCATCCTGGTCCAGTACTACCTCATTATTTTTATCTCTAAGGGTTTTACCAGCATTCCCAAAATTGAAATATAGTTTACCATCCGGGCCAAATGCGAAGCTGTGCATCCCATGATCATGTTGTATACCGCCTATCCCCTGGAATAATATTTCTTTTCGGTCGGCTTTACCATCATTATTGTCATCAAAAAAGGCCCAAACATAGGGGCTTTGCGATATCAATACCCGGTTACCTAATACGCACACGCCTAAAGGTGCATTAACCTCGGGGCCCTGATAAAACACCGTGCTTGTTTCCAAACTTCCGTCTCCATCCTTATCTTCTAAAATCAGGATGCGGTCGCCGGCCTCCCTGGGTTTGTTGTGATTAATCTCAAACCGGTAATTATAAGCCTCCGTTACCCAAACCCTCCCTTTTTCATCCACGTCAATATTGGTAGGGTTAATCAACATGGGTTCGGTTGCCATCGTTTCAACACGCAGGCCAGGCGCCACGTCGAGCTCCTTCAAGCCATTTTTAGCTAAGTGTTTTTGTGCTTCGCTGAGCGGCGTATCAATGGTAGCCAAATGATACGATGAGTGTTTTTCAGGAATATTGGTAAAGGCCCCAAATACTACTAACAAAGGAATCGCGGTGAATAATCCACCTATTAGAAAAAAACGTTTTCTTTTATTGTTGTCCATTCCTATGTTTTCTTGTATTGTGTCCATTTTTATTATAAAAGTACTCAATTTCTCCTGTTGCCTATATGAAATTATCAGCTTCGCGATATGCTTTGATCAAAGCAAGCTCGCCTGCTTTACCGGCACCCGCATTGCCGTGTTCCATGCCTACCACTCCTTTGTATCCTTTATCATAAATAAGTTTGAATATGTTTTTGTAATTAATCTCACCGGTACCGGGTTCGTTGCGGCCGGGATTATCGCCAACCTGGTAATAACCTATTTCATCATAAACCCAATTAAGCGTAGGGATAATATTGCCCTGATTGCGTTGTATATAGTACATATCGTACAAAATTTTGCAAGATGGGCTGCCCACAGCTTTACAAATAGCATAAGCTTGATCGGGTGTGCGTAAAAAAAGGTCGGGGTTGTCGCTGAGGGGTTCCAGCACTATCATCAGGCCATGGGGTTCAATAATGGCTGTCCCCTTTTTGATATCTTCAATTACATTACCTGTTTGTATGCCGATAGGCAGGTTGCGTACAAAATCTCCGGGAACAACGGTATACTGTTTACAATTGGTCCGTTTTGCCACTTCCACGGCTTCTTTACAACTGGCAATAAATTTATCGATGTATTCCGCCTTGCCTGATGCTAACAGGTTGGTATCATTACCTAACCAGGTTGTACAAAAACGCCCATGATCAGAAAACGCTGGATGCAGCGTTATTAAAGCTAACCTGCATCAATTACAATATACTGTAAATCTGACCATTATGGAAAACGGAAACTGATTGGTTCGATATACCCTGAAAAGTTCACATTTGAGGATTTGAAAGTTCGAACCGCTAAAACAGGGGAGATTTTTAGTTTTATTTTCCTGATAAACAAGGAGTTAAAGAGCAAAAAAAATGGGACAAGTGATAAATTTTATCGCTTGTCCCAAGAGGTGATCCCGCTGGGATTATTTTTTGACGGGCTTTACCCCTGTATATCAATGAATTAGAACGACCAAATTTCAATAGGTTACCGAAAAGGTTACCGATTTACTTTGTACTAACATGTACTGTTTGGAATCGTTTAAAGAACAAATAATAATTTCACAAATATATCAAAAACAAATTCTTGACACAATATTATTAAATTTCCTTTATGATGGCAAGTTCATATTACAGATTTTTTAATCGTCAAAAATTACGGTAACGATAAATATCCTCTTTAACAGCATCCAGCGATTCTGGCTTACCGATGATAATTGAATTTAAGTGGAATGGTTTGACAAGATCATAACATTTATATCCCCATCAAATTGTAAGGTATGCCGGATAGCTTCGACTAACAGTTGAATGCATAATGAAAAGAAACCTAAAGTTGTAATTATTGGCGGTGGATTCGGCGGTATAGAACTGGGCAAAAGTTTAAAAAACGCACCAGTCGATATTCTGATGCTGGACAAGCATAACCATCATACATTTCAACCACTGCTTTACCAGGTTGCCATCGGTGCTATCGAAGCTGATTCCGTGGGTTTTCCTATACGCAGGATATTCACAAAACAGGAAAACTTTAAATTTTTGCTGACCGAGGTAACAAGAATACACCCCTCTGAAAATAAGGTAATCACTGCTAACTGAGCAATAGAATATGATTACCTCGTTATTGCCACTGGCTCAACTACCAATTTTTTTGGTGAGGATGCCATAGAGCGATCAGTAATGCCGATGAAAAACATTGCTGAAGCTTTGAACCTTCGAAGCGTTATTCTGCAAAATCTGGAATCCGTTCTCTTTACAACGGATGAAAAAGAAAAAGTGGCGCTTTTGACTTTTGTGGTGGTTGGAGGAGGCCCGACCGGCGTGGAATTGGCAGGTGCTTTAGCAGAAATGCGACAGCTCATATTGACGAAAGATTATCACAACTTAAAAAGTAGTGAAATGACGGTTTACCTGATGGAGGGTAAGCCCAAACTATTATCATCCATGTCTACTGTTGCTTTCTCAAAAGCGAAGGAATTTTTGAAGAGAGCCCAGGTAAAAGTTTATAACGGCGTGCACGTTAAATCGTATGACGGCCTTACTTTGAGAGTGGATGATGGCACGATCATTAAAACGAAGAATGTTTTTTGGACAGCAGGCGTTAAAGGCGTCTTCCCTGCCGGCATCTCTAAAAACATGATCACTAAAAGCAACCGACTGCAGACAGACGGGATCAACCGTTTAAAGGGGCACTCCAACATATTTGCTATTGGCGATGCGGCGGCTATTATCACGGAGGAAACTCCAGAAGGGCATCCCGGAGTAGCTCCAGTAGCATTACAACAGGGCAAACACCTTGCCCGGAACCTGGAGGCACTGATCAATGGGGAGTATACGGTTCCTTTTAAGTATAAAGATAAAGGCTCACTGGCTACCATTGGGCGCAATAGAGCCGTGGCAGATATTAATGGAGTTCATCTACACGGATTTTTTGCGTGGATATTGTGGGGATTGGTTCATATCCGGTCCATTGCAGGTTTTTCAAGTAAGGGGATTATCTTCTTTAATTGGGCTATCAATTATTTTACCAAGAATAGTGATAACCGCCTCATCATCCGGCCTTTCGATAAGAAAACGAAAAAAATCAGTACTGGGATCGAATAGAATACTGCTACTTACGCTCATTTTTAGTAAATGAAGCGGCGGCAAAACCCGTTACCTGCCCGGTTGTCCATAAGCAACTCCCTCCTTTTATTCCATCTTCATTGGTGACAATTTTCATATTTTGATCTAATTTCATGGTCAGTTTTGAAGAATTGCCACCACCGATATACAGGTATTTGTAATTAAATAAGCTCTTTAAGTTTTCAAATACCTTTTGCATTCGCTTGTTCCATTTTTTATCACCCAACTTTTTCAAAGCTTCGTTACCCACGTATTGATCATAGTTAAGCTTTTTTGCAACCGTGTGATGACCAAGTTCCAAATGAGGCAGCAAAATACCGTTCAGCAAAAGCGCGGTACCAAACCCGGTTCCCAGAGTGATCACCATTTCCAATCCATCGCTTCTAACGATCCCTAAACTTTGCATATCGGCATCATTTACAACGCGGACAGGCTGTCCGAGTTCTTTTTGTAAATGAGCCTTTAAATCATAACCCTGCCATTCCTTTGTACCAAGGTTCGGTGCGGTTATCACAACGCCATCCTCCAGGTAACCCGGAAAGCCTACCGATACTTTGTTATAAGCTGGGAAGTTTTTTAGCAGTTTTTTAACGGCTTCGATAGTATGTGCGGGTGTTGCCTGATCAGGTGTTTCCACTTTTTCATATTCCATTGTGAGTTCACCCTTCTCATTTAATACGGTTGCTTTGATATGGGAGCCGCCGATATCTATAGCCAGGATTAGTTCACCGATTCTTTTTTTCATAAAAGGTCTTTGGTTTTTGTCGAATAAAAAGGCAAATCCTTACATAGTAAGGAAAAAAGAACACGCTCTGTTACATGGCAATTAAATTAAAAAATCTGAAAGGACTACCAAGACCGTTCGTCTAAGCTTTAAACTAACTCCTATGAAAAATGAAACAAAGTCCCTAACGGGGAAGATCGCGGTCATCACGGGCGCGGAGTCCGGGATCGGGCAGGCCATAGCCATCGAATTCAGCGCGCTTGGCGCGGATGTATTAATCGTCTACCATGAAGATGAAAAAGCGGCGAAAGAAACCTTAAAAGCGGTAGAAGAAAACGGCGGGAAGGGATTGATCCATCAAACGGACGTATCGGATTATAAACAGGTACAAAAAGCGTTTAAGGTAGCTACGGACAAGCTGGGCACTCCTTATATCCTGGTGAACAGCGCCGGGCTTGATTCTTCCGGCAAAATGGTCGACGAAATGGACATCGCCATATTTGACCAGACGATCCGTGCCAACCTTTACGGTACTTTTTACAACTGTAAAGAATTTATCAAACTGCGGAAAGCAACCGGCGGGCAGGGTAAGATTATTAACATCAGTTCGGTACATGAAGATATCCCGCGCGCCGGGGCGGCCGAGTATTGCGCCAGCAAAGGTGCGGTGCGTAACCTAACCCGATGCCTGGCACTGGAATTGGCCGAGTTTAAAATCAATGTCAATAATATCGCGCCGGGCATGGTATTGACCCCGATGAACCAGGAAGCCATTGACGACCCCAAAGTATTGGCGAAAGCGGTGGAAAGCATTCCCTGGAAACGTGCTGCCGAACCATGGGAGATCGCTAAGCTGGCCGCCTACCTGGTTTCTGAGGACGCTTCGTATGCAGCTGGGCAAACCTTTACGCTGGACGGGGCCTTATCACAAAACTTAGGACAGGGCGCATGAGTTACAAGGTCATTAAAATAGAAGAGCTAAAGCTGAAATGCAGTATTCCATTAGATGGAATGTATAAGCTCAGTCCCTTGGTATGGGAAGAAAACGGCAGCTACCAGATGCTGGTGCGTGCGGTCAATACATCAGAAGACCCTACTCAAAAAGTTGCTCGGGTATATGCCGGCAGCTCAAAAAATGGCCTCACTTTTAAAATGAGCGATGGCCCGGTAATTGCGCCCGGAACGAGCAGCCTGGATAAGGATGGTTGCGAAGACCCAACGGTGGTTTGTGTCCCTAAGGGCTACCTGGTTTATTATACCGGCTGGAACCAAACTAAAATGGAGGGGCAGTTATTGATGGCCGGTGGAAAATCGCTGGACACGTTGGCTTTAAAAGGTGTCGCTATCTCAAGCAAAAAACCATATCTCAACCCCAAGGAGGCAACGGTAACGCAACTAAAAAACGGCAAATGGAACTTGCTTTTTGAATACGCGGACGAAAAGCGATCTAAATTAGGTTTGGCTCTTAGTGCAAAACCTGAAGGACCGTGGAAAATCAAAGGCGAGTTTATGGCTACTGTTAAAGATAATTGGGATAGCTATCACCTCAGTCCTGGCCCTGTATTGACAGATGCGAACGGGCAGAGCGTTTTGTTTTATAACGGGGCTGACGATCAAGCGCACTGGCGGATCGGCTGGGTAAAACTGGATGAGAAAGGCGCGATCACAGGCCGGAGTAAGCAGCCGTTGATCACCCCTCCGAAAGGTAAAGCCGGTGAAACGGATATCGCTTTTGCGGCGTCGGCTGTGTTGGTTGGTAAACATATCTGGCTGTATTATACGACGGCAGATAAATCTACTTTCCGGGCGGTCATCGAAATTTCAGCGGATTGATTTTTTTGCAACTGCTTATCTACCATAGCTAGCAGTTTTTAAATTAATATTGTCATAAACATGACTTAAATCATATTATATGGATATTTCTTTTAATTAAAATGAAAAATATTGTAAGGAATTTAAATCTTGATCGACTACTTCATACATCTTAACAACAATCTACTTATGAAAACAATGAATTTAAATGAGCAAACAACCACTGGCCTCCGCTTGGAAAATATTGGCGCTGGTGTGATCAGATATGGACTTGCCATTGTATTGATCTGGATCGGTATTCTAAAATTTACCACCTATGAAGCGGAAGGCATTAAGCCACTGGTTGACCATAGTCCATTATTAGGTTGGGCGTATAATGTCGCCAGTGTTAGCGGTTTTTCCATGTTCATCGGTTTTATCGAGATCTTATCCGGTATACTAATAGCTTGCCGTAATTATTCAGCGAAAGCTTCATTAATTGGCAGCAGTATGGCTGTTTTTACTTTCGTGATAACGCTTACTTTCCTTTTATCCACTCCCGGCATTATCCAACCGGATTATAGTTTTCCCTTTATATCACCGCAACCCGGGCAATTCTTATTAAAAGATATTGTACTGTTTGGCGCCGCATTATGGTCGGCAGGCGAAGCTTTACGTGCATCTAATACCACAGCGGCTTAAATAGCTGGATAATTTTAACACACGGTTTTATGAGAGAACCTGCAATTATACGGGATGGAGTGCTACGCTCTGTAAAAAACCCAAGAACTAACCAATACATATATCTATTATCTAAAATTATGAAAAACAAATTTTTATTTATCGGAACGATTGCCGTAGCGGTGACACTTTCGATCATCAGTTGCAAAAAGAACAATGATAACAACAACAACAGCAACAAAGTTACCGGGTATCTATATACTACCACTAACGGGGAAAGCACCAATCAAGTGGTCAGGTTTTCAAGAATGAGCGATGGATCGCTAACAGAAGAAAAAAGCTTTACCACCAATAGTAACGGCGGAGCCAATGTTGCTGCGGGCGGCGACGCCCATGGTGACTTTGATGCTCAGGGCGCGGTGCAGATCATCGGGAATTATTTATTGAATGTAAATGCGGGCGGTAACCAGGTATCCGTTTTTTCGCTTGACAGAAAAAATGGTGACCTTGCTTTAAGAAATAATGTTAGTTCAGGCGGTACACGTCCGGTAAGTATTGCATACTTGAAAAAAACAGGTAGTGCTGATGAATATTGGGTAGTTGTGGGAAACCAATGGAACAACCCGAACATACAAAAAGATGGCGCAAATATTCAGCGCTATCCTAATAATGCTTTTTATCAGCAGGACCTTACCCTGGCCGACGCTACTGATAATGAACGAAATATTACCCTGTTTACTTTCAATACCACATCGGGTGCGCTTACCTTAGTAAAGCAGCTGGACAAGTATGTTAGACAAAATGGCGGGCCCACCACCGTGAGTTTCAGCGCCGACGGAACAAAACTGGCTGTGAGTACTTGGGGTATTGCACATTTTGATACGCAAGTAACTTCGCTGGCAGAACAACGCCCAAGCAGGGTTTATGTATACAATTTTACTAATGGCGATATTAGTGGAAAACGTTATTTTGAGGAAGCAGGCATTTCGGGTACCATTGGCTTTAATTGGGATAAGATTGGCAGCAGCAAATTGTATGTATCCAATTTTAATCTGATACCCACTAAAAGAGATAATAGTGTTACCGTATTAAACGACAATGGTACATTAGTTAGCAAATCGGCCAATTTCAGCGCTACCGCCGCGTCTGCCATTAATGAATCATGCTGGACTGCTTTAAACATCAGCGGCGACAAATTATATGTAGCCAGTTTTCAAACTAACCTGGTTTCGACTTTTGGAGTGAGCGGCGGCAACCTGACCTTTGGTTCCACAGAAGCCAGGGCAGATCTTGCCCCGCACGGTGATTCTAAGGAATTATGGTTGTCTCCTGATAACAAATATTTATATAATCTGGGAGCGCTACAGTCTTTTTCTATCAATATTTTTGATGTAAATGGCGCAGGTACAAAATATCGTTCGCAAACTGTTTTAAGCACCACTGCGTCCGGAAAAGGGATCGCTGGGAAGTATAACTTTTTAGGTTTAACAGGTTTTGATTTTTAGGGTAAGTATCCCCCCGAATATAAAAACAAAATCTTAACATGGCATGGGCCGGGAAAAGTTTCACTACTTAACCGGCCCATATTTTTATTTAAAATAAGTTCTTTAAAACCTGTTCATCATTTTGGCGGCGCGGCATTTTTTAGCAGGCTTTTTGCAAGTAATTGCGTAGCTGTAATTTGCTGCGGTGCGTGATCGTCCAGAAGTTGGATGGCGTAATGCCTAAGCGGCTGCAAATTTTATCGGTAGATATTTCTTCAAAGTATTTCATTCTAAAGACCTCGGCCCAAACGCCCGGCAATTTTAGCAGGATCACATTGATATTAGCGGCGAATTCTTTTTGAGTTAATTTATCTTCCGCTGAAAACGCAGCTAATTGATCGGTTAAAGACCTGATGATCTGCGGCTCTTTGCAGTTCGCCATGGATCTTTTACGGTAAAAATCGCAGATCTTATGCAATAATATACTGGTGAGCCAGGTCCTTTCGGTGCTATTTCCTTTGAATTGCCCCCGACGCTCTAAAGCTGCTAAAAAAGTATCCTGTACCAGATCCCTGGCGTTTTCGTGGTCGTTGACCCGGCTGACCGCGATCTGGTGCAGGTAGCGGTGATAGCGCTCGGCCCATTGCTGGGGTTCTAATTTGCTCATGGCGGATTGTTTTCAATTAGAACCTCGAACGGCTGTTAATAGTTATCACAAAAGCCTAAACAATCCGTACTAAAATTAATGAGACAGCCGGTAAATGGGCATCTTTAGGGCGAGTTTGTTATGACCGGTGGTATCGATAGTAAAAGCAAACCCGTGCAGTTCAGCGATCCTTTTAACGATGGCCAGGCCCAATCCGGATTTGTACGGTCTTTTAATGATACCCCTTTGTTTTTTATCCTGCATCACCCAGGCAATCACGGCGGGTGGGATGGCCGGGCCATTGTTCATAAATTGCATAACGAGTTCATCGCCGTTTTGAAAAAACGTGATGTGGATATAGCCATGTTCCGGTGTGAACTTCAGGGCATTGCCGATCAGGTTCTGTATCAGCCGTTCCATTAAACTGATATCCGCGAAGATCATGGAAACGTCCTCACAGCCGGTACAGTCAAGTTTGATATTTTTGTTTTGTGCTGGCAGTTTCCAGCTTTGGACGATCTCTTTAAGCACTTCGGCTACGCTAAATGGTTCCCGTTGTGCTTTAAACGCTACCGATTCCATTTTGGATAGCTCAAAAAGTTGAGACACCAGGTTTTCCACAAGTTGCGCCTTATGGTCGATCAGGTGCAGATATTCATGGAATTCCGGGCTCAGTTCCTCTTTCAGCAGCAGGGTTTCGATGTAGCCTTTCGCCACTGCCAGCGGTGTGCGGATATCATGGGAGATATTGACGATAAAATCTTTCCGTTCATCTTCAGAAGCTTTTAACGCGTTGAACGAGGTTTCCAGTTCCATTTTAGTGTCCTGTAACTGGAGGATCTTTCGCCGCAATTCCAGCTTGTCCATGATCTGCTTGGCGATGACAGTCAAAGCGGTGAGTTGTTCCGCGCTGATGTTCCGGCTTTTATGATCGACCACGCAAAGGGAGCCAAGGGCAAAGCCCTCGCTGTTCACAAGGGCCACGCCTGCGTAAAAGATAATATGGGGTTGTCCGTTAACCAAGGGGTTGTTAGAAAAACGCGCGTCCGATTTGGCATCCGGAACGATCAGCACATAGTTAGGGGCATTTATGGCGTGCGTACAGAAAGAATGTTCTATCGGTGTTTCGGTCGTGTCAATTCCGTGGTGCGACTTGAACCATTGCCTTTTTTCGTCCACCATGCTGATCACCGCGATAGGCGCCTGGCAGATAGCAGCCGCCAGCGCGGTCAGGTCATCATAGTCCTTTTCCGTTCCGCTGTCGAGGATTTGGTAAGAATGCAACGCCTCCAGCCGGTCCTTCTCGGCCGCGATCTTTGTTTTTTTCATGCTACTTAAGATTCATATAAGGGCATCCTGATAACGAAATGATTGATTTTTTTTGTGGTGATGGTAAAACTATAGCCGTGCAGTTCCAGTATCCGTTTGACAATGGCCAGCCCTAAACCGGCATTGGCCGGCCGGTTCACAATCCCGCCGGCTTTTTTGTCCTGACTGATCCATTGGATCAGCGCGGCGGGTACAGCCGGCCCGTTGTTGGAAAACTCCAATACCAGTTCCCGGCCTTTCCGTGTCAACTCCACTTTGATGAAACCATCGAGTGGGGTATAACTTACCGCGTTGCCGATCAGGTTACGGATCACCTTTTCCAGCATACTAACGTCCGCATAGATCATATCGCTACCCTCACAACCCACGCAATCCAGTTTGATATTTTTTGCCTGTGCGGGCAACACCCAGGAAGTGATGATCTCTTTCACCACCTCGGCAATGATAAAAGGTTCCCGTTGCGCCTTGAATTCTACGGACTCCAGCTTTGAAAGTTCGAAAAGCTGCATAACGAGGTTTTCCACAACCTGGATTTTTTTTTCTACCAATTGCAGATGTTCCACGGCCTGAGGGCTAAGTTTGCCCTGAACCAATAATGTTTCTGTGTAGCCTTTAGCTACCGAAAGGGGCGTTCGCAAATCATGGGAGATATTGGTGATAAAGACCTTTCGTTCATCTTCCGATTGCCGCAGTTGCTGTATCGTATCGTGTAAGCGGTCCGCGAGATTATTAAAAGCCAGCATGATGCTATGGAGTTCGTGCGGTACGCGGGTGTTGAAGCGGGCTTCGAAATCGCCTTCACGAAAACGATCCAATGTTTGGATAACCCCGTTAAAATTTCCCTGCAACCTTTTAAAATATAACCAGGTAAGGATAAGTGAAAATGCAATAATGATTGCGAAAGCTTCGAGCGCCAACACCATAACATTACTGCCGGTAAGCAGAGCGGTCGCGCTGCGATACTTGTCACTCGCCAGGATCACATAAATATAACCGATAGTATGGCCGCTAATAACAACTTCGGCGGCTGAAAATATTTTTGGTGTTCCGGGGTCTCTTGGGTCGGGCCCCTTGATATAGTCGGTGCCACCAGCCCGGATATGCGTTTTGATTTTTTCCAGCGGCAGGAACCATTCTTTGATCAGGGAATCGGGGGCCTGGTACTCTATCACCTTACCATGCGTGTCTAAAAAATAAACTTCGTCATTAGGGTTGATGACCATGGCGTTATAAAAAACAGAATCTGCCTTTGTTTTATTGATACCGCCGTTTTCAAAGGGAGAGGTAAATTTGGCGATGTGACCAGCAACATCCTTATGCAGTAATTGTGTGCTGGCCTCGTAAAAGCGGGTGGTGGCCACATAGGTGATGCCCATGAACAGCACACTCAGTACGCTGATCTGGATAAACATGAATACACCCATCCGGGTGAAAATACTACTGTTCCTGAATTTCATCTGCAAAGCGGTAACCTACACCCCAGGAGGTGAGGATATATTGAGGATCACTGAGGTTTGTTTCCAGTTTGATCCTTAAACGGTTGATATGTGAAGTAACGGTATGCTCATAATCGGAAATGGTATAGCCCCATACCAAAGCCAATAATTCAGGACGGCTGTAAGTTTTTCCAGGGTTACTGGCCAATTGCAATAACAGGTCGAATTCTTTTTGGGTGAGATCGACCCGCTTATTTTTCAGGCAAACCTTTTTTAGGTTATTATCGATCAGCAGGTCTTTGAATTTGATCTCGGTTTGCGTGTCTGCCTGTAGGTCGGGCTCCCGGCTGCGCAAATGCGCTTTGATCCGCGCGGTTAGTTCCCGCATGCTGAACGGCTTGGTCATGTAATCGTCCGCGCCCATTTCCAGCGCCAAAACCTTGTCTATTTCTTCCGAACGCGCCGAGAGCATCATAATCGGTGTCTTGACCTGTTGCTGCCTGATGGCTCTGCAAACCTCGATCCCGTCTTTGTCCGGCAGCATGATATCTAATATGACAAAATCAAACGTATCTTTGGCCACACTTTTAATGGCTTCGTCGCCGGACATAAATGCCGTTAAACAGTAAGCAGGTTCATTTAAATGAAGATTAAATAACTTAATGATATCAGGGTCGTCTTCGACCAGGAGGATTTTTTTCATCGGTATCATGGCAACAGGTTTAGCAGCTTATTGTTTCACTGTCCAAATCGCGTTGGTAAACCAATTCTTGCTGTCGGTCAGGTGTTTAAACGGTACAAAGCCATTGGTTAAGGCCAGGTTGTCGATCTGAGGGAGATTATATTTTTGCGAGATCTCCATCCATAGGTATTCATCTTTCTTAAAGCTGATGTGCTCGCCACCGATATTAACCTGTTGATCTTGCAAACTGATAAGGAAGCTTTTGCAGGCACCGGTCTCCGGTTCATAGCTGCAATAATGCGTAAATTGCGTAACATCAAAATTCGCATCCAGTTCCCTGTTGATGCGTGTTAACAGGTTTTTATTAAATCGGGCAGTGATACCTTCGCGGTCATCATAAGCGGCCCGAATAATCGACGGGTTCTTTTTTAGGTCAAAACCAACGATCACCATGTCGCCGGGCGAAAGGTAACTGCGTAGTTTTTGGCAAAAATCCTGCGCCTCGGACGGCAGCATATTGCCGATATTAGCGCCAAGGCATAAAATGACCTTACGGCCTTCCTTTTTCGAAGCTTCGGCCAGCATTTCAAAATAATCGCCTTTCATTGCCGACAACCGCATATTCGGAATTTGTTCCGGCAAAGCGATTTCTAAATGCCGGATGATATTGGCGGAAATATCAATTGGGACATAGGTAAAATCGGTTCCTGCCTGCGTTAGAAGGCTGAGCAGTTTGATGGATTTAAAACAATCACCGGCACCTAATTCGATCAGGTCAAAGGGTTCGCCGCCCCGCAGGATCAGGTCGGCCATGATCCCGGTTTGTTCGGAAAATATTTCCAGTTCGCAATCGGTCACATAATATTCGGGGCAATTCATAATGTCCTGGAAAAGGCGGTCACCGGCAGCATCATAAAAATATTTGGCGGGCAAATGTTTAGGAAAAGCCGTCAGGCCATCTAAAACATCCGTATAAAATTGTTGTGTGGCTAAAGTTTCGGTAGCTCGCATAAGGTATTCGTTAGTTATCACAGAATTATAACATTTGCATCTCGTTTTTAAACGCTCATAATCAGTTATTTAACAGCACTAAAACTGCACATTATTATGAACACGGGTGTGCTGTTAAACGCACAAAAGGCCCGCTATTCTCATAACGGGCCTTCGCTCGTCGAGAGATCTACATTTTTTTCATCGGCGCCATTTTCATTTTGCCGTTCATCATCATCATATCACCCTCTTTCATTTTCATCATTTTACCATTTTTCATTTTCACGCTGCCATCCATCATCACCATGGTACCGTTCTTCATGGTCATGTCTTTGTCCATCATCATGGATTTACCATCCTTCATCGTCATCATTTTGCCGTCTTTCATCATCACGCCGTCCTTCATTTTCATTTTAGACTGCATCATTTTTTCCTGTACTGGCGCATTTGCCACTGTGTTTGTTTTTGCCATAGCGCTACAGCTTAATGCAACTGCTAAACAGGCGATCATCATTTTTTTCATGGTTATTTTGTTTTTAGGCTTCATAAAGTATAAATATCAAGCCAGTAAAAAACGGGTGTCCTCAGCGGATACTTTAAGCTGATATTCTTTATACTTCTGTGATAACAATGCCGCTTTTTTGGAGGTTGATGGAGTATCACTTAAAATGAAAAACATGAAAAACATTAATTTTCCGCAAAGAAGCTCCGGCTTATCTAAAACAAAATTTCTGCTGGGTTCGCTGGTGCTGATCTCGCTGGGCCTTTATTCATTTAACAAAATGAAGGATTATACCCCTGAAGAACACCTGACAGGTGTGCCCGCGCTTTCAGGCATGCTGGACAAAAGCAAATTTACCATGTCCAGTATCATCAGCGTAGATCTTTATCATAACACCGCGAGGTTCCCTTTATTTAAAGGCAGCTTTAAAGGCAAGACCGTTTGGTATGTGCGCACCGATGTTTCGGACGAACAATTAGCCAAAGAACTAGGGCTTAATTTTTCTCCGCGTTTGGCCAATGCCGGTAAAGATTGCCCGTTTTGTGTCCAGTCTGTACAATCAGCCAAATCAATTCCCGGAGCTACAGCGGTAGAGTTTGCCGGCACGGTTGACTTTAGCCCGATGCGTAAACTGGTGCCGGGACCTAAAGGGTTCCTGCCGATGGCAGCCGAACCTGGCTCGGTTGCAGGTCCGGGTTACAGCGACCTGATACAGGTAAAAGGAAGTAATATCGTCTATAACGCCCCTATTGTGGCTACCGGCGACGGACCTTTGGATGTTTCGCCGAATCATACCAATACACTGGACCGGGTCACTGCTATTGATACGCGGAACATGACGGTCGACCTGCAATTTATCAGGGCTTTCTCTCATGGCAAAGATATTTTCTACCTGAGTTTTTCGGCTTCCGATCCGGGATCTGCAGTGATCGAGCGCGGCACTTTTATCCCTGCTATGGCTTCCCTGCCTTTTGGCAACGATCCCCGGAACCCGAATGGGTCAAGGAGTTCGATATTTGCTTTTGCTAACGGCAAACTGGGTAAAAATGATCCGAACGCCCAGGGGCTGGCCCACGTGATCCTCGATAACCCGCCGGGTGGTCTGAGCACTCAAAATCCCGCGCTGTTTGAAAGCTTGCGTAAGCTGGGAGATGCCCGCAATATCTTGGGCTCCTTCCCGACATTGAAAGACAAACAGGAACGCGAGTTGTATTCACCGCTTTGGGATTTGAACGTTTGCGTTTGGAGTGATGAAACGGTCGCCAAAAAAATGAATTATGCGCAAACTGATGCCAACACCATTACGCAACTGGCAGCCAAAGGCTATATCACTAACCCCGGCGGCGGGAAATTAGGCTCCGCAAATATCGTTGTCAATTGCCCGGTTATTGGTTTCGCTACTTCAGCGCCGCAAGAAGCCCAGGCACCACGAGTTACCAATTAGTATGGAAAAGTTTCCTTTTCCCATTGGTATAAGCGAATTTACTACCCAACCCTGGACATTTGAACAGGATGTGGAGCGTTATGCCGAAGCCGGTATAGCCATGATAGAAGTATGCGAGGAAAAACTGGATGACCGGCGTTACCCGGAGCAAATGGCGATGGTAAAAAGCCATGGTTTAGCCGTTTGCGCCGTTCAGCCGTTGGTACGGACATTTGGATACAGTCAGATAAAACCCGAACCAAAAGAACTGAGCGCGCGAGTTTCCAGATTGCGAACCAGTATTGAACGCTTATCCCCGTTTGCGCGGGGGTGCCCCTTCATTGTCAATACCGGTGCCCCCGAAAAAGAAAATGTACACGCGATGATAGATACCACCATTCGCGAACTTAGATCGCTGGCGGGGTTCGCGGCCGACCACGGTGTGAAGTTGGCGCTGGAACCGCTGAACGCCAGTTCTATGAATACCGAATCATCCATTTGGACCATTAATCAGGCGCTGAAGATCATTGATGCCGTGAACCGGGATAATGTCGGGCTTTGCCTTGACCTCTGGAATAGCTGGCAGGATGCGGATGTTGAATCGGAGATCAGGCGTGCGGCGGGCCGCATTTTTGCACTCCAGGTAAGTGACTGGCGGACGCCCCGTTCAGGCGGCGACCGCCTGGTGCCCGGCGACGGGGTCATACCCATTGGCAAGTTGCTTCGGGCGGTGCAGGATACCAGGTACACTGGTGCCTGCACAGTGGAAATATTTTCAAATGATGTTACTGATTCCCTCTACAAAACCGATTTATATAGTGTCATCCTGCAGTCGAAAAGAGGATTGGCAGATGCCTGGTCACATACTGATATCAAACTATGAAAACCTACGATCTGATCATTATCGGCACGGGTGCCGGCGGCGGTACTTTAGTACACAAACTAAAGGATACAGGAAAAAGCATATTAGTGCTGGAGCGCGGCGGCTATCTGCCGCGCGAGAAAGCTAACTGGGATAGCAAAGCTGTTTTCCAGGACGAGCGCTACCATACCAAAGAAGTTTGGAAAACCAAAAATGGCGAAGACCTGCACCCCGGTACCGGTTATTGGGTGGGTGGCAATACCAAGGTTTACGGCGCTGCGCTTTTCAGGTTGCGGGAACGCGATTTTAAAGAGTTGCAGCATGAAGCCGGCGTTTCGCCTGCCTGGCCATTAACTTATGCGGATTATGAGCCTTATTACACCGAAGCGGAAAAACTGTATTGGGTACACGGTAAAATGGGTATGGACCCGACAGAACCCTTTCGTACGGAAGAATATGCCTATCCGCCCGTCAGCCATGAACCGAGGATACAGGAACTGCACGACGCGCTGGTAGAAAATGGTTCGCAACCTTTTTATATGCCTATGGCTATTAAGCTGACCGAAACGGACATGCTGAATAGTCCTTGTATCCGTTGTAATACCTGCGACGGCTACCCGTGCATGATCCATGCGAAGAGCGATGCGGATATTAATTGTGTGCGCCCGGCACTTGAGAATGATAACATTACCCTAATGATTGATGCGAAAGCGGAACGCCTGGTAACGACGGCGGACGGCACATCTGTAGACTATATTGAAGTGACCATTAATGGTGAACTGGTGCGGTTTAAAGCGCCTATTGTGGTGGTGGCCTGCGGTGCCATCAATTCGGCGGCCTTGCTGCTAAAAAGCGCTAATGAGCAACATCTGAATGGCCTGGCCAATGGCAGCGGGCAATTGGGGCGTAACTTTATGAAGCATAACAGCGCTGCCATGCTGGGTATCAGTCTCAAAAAAAACCCTACCCAATTTCAAAAAACACTGGCCTGTAATGATTATTATTTCGGCGATCCCGATTTCCCTTACCCTATGGGGCATGTGCAATTGCTGGGCAAATCGGACAAAGCACAGCTAAAACCTAACGCGCCTTTTTTTGCGCCGGGTATTGTACTGGAAGAAATGGCCGAACACGCCATCGACTGGTGGTTTACGGGTGAGGACCTGCCCGACACCAATAACAGGGTGCAAGTTATCGACGGACAGATCCACCTGGATTATACGGAGAATAACAAAAAAAGCTTTGACCGGCTGGTGGATACCTGGAAGACGGTATTGGCCAACATTGATACCGGCCATTCCCTTATCCCGCAGGAAGTTTACCTGAGCCAGGATATTCCGCTGGCGGGTGTGGGGCACCAGGCGGGTACAGCCAGGTTTGGCACGGACCCTAAAACATCCGTGTTGGATACTAATTGCAAAGCCCACGAGATAGATAACCTGTATGTAGTGGATGGCAGCTTTTTTCCGTCCATTGGTGCCGTTAATCCTTCACTGACCATTATAGCCAATGCTTTAAGGGTGGGCGACCACCTGATCGAAAAACTCCATGGGAAATAAGCCCGGTATCGAAATCAGGAAATACATGGATGAAGCCATCGGTTTGGGGCTTTTCATGGCATCCGCCTGCTTTTTTGGCGCATTGATGGAATATCATGGTTTACCGTTCAGCCAAGCCATACCATCCCCTTTACTGCGGCGTTTCCTGGTTGGTTTAGCCATGGGACTAACCGCGCTGTATATTTTCACATCCCGTTTTGGCAAACAGTCAGGGGCTTATATCAACCCGGCGGTTACCTTGATCCACTATCGTTTAGGAGACATTAAAATAATAGATGTCGTTTTATATACCGTTTTTCAATTGATAGGCGGTAGCCTGGGCGTTTATGTGGTGTACCTACTATTTCCCGCGTGGATGCGCTCGCAAGAAGTGAATTATGTAATTACCGTACCCGGCAAGCAGGGACTTGTGCTGGCTTTCCTGTCGGAGTCCTTAATCTCTTTTTTGCTGATCTCTGTAGTGCTTTTGATGCGCTTGAAGAAAAGCTGGGTAACGTACACACCATTCATTGTTTCCATGCTGATCACCCTGTTCATCACTTTCGAAGCACCGTTCAGCGGCATGAGCATGAACCCGGCACGAACTTTTGCCACAGCGATCATAGCAGGTGAGTGGAAATCTTTTTGGCTGTATTGCAGCGCCCCGGTTTTGGGGATGCTGGCCGGTGAACTGCTTTATAGAAAAGTTAAAAAAATCAAACATGAAAAAAATGTTTAAATACTATTGGATAATTATCCTTTTACTGGCGGGTAATAGTTATGCGCAGGTAAAACAAGTAGAAAGTGTAGGAATGACTGTGCGTTCCATGGACAGATCGGTCAAATTTTACCATGAAGTACTTGGCTTTACAAAAATAAGCGATGAAAAATCTCATAACATTAGGAATGTGCAGCTGAAACTGGGTGATGAAACCATCGTATTGACACAATATTTATCAAAAAAAGGCAGGGCTATCCCCGAGGATATGAAAAGTAATGATCTTTACTTCCAGCATATTGCGATAGTAGTGAGCAATATGGACCAGGCTTATGCCATGCTAAAAAAATATCGGACCAACGGCATCAGCCCAAGGCCCCAAACTATCCCCAGATCAAACGTGGTAGCAGCGGGTATCAGGGCCTATTATTTTCACGACATTGATAACCACGACCTGGAACTGATCTGCTTCCCTAAAGGCAAAGGCCAGCCCAAATGGCAAATAGCCAATGGCAAATTATTTTTAGGGATCGACCATACCGCCATCGGTATCAGCAATACCGGCAAAAGCCTCCATTTTTATAAGGACCTACTGGGCCTTAAACCTAAAGCCGAGAGTTGGAACAAAGGGAAGGAACAAAGGGCTTTGAGCCAGGTTAGAGGTGCCAGTTTACACATTACCGATATAAATGCCAAAGCAGGTCCCGGCATCGAGTTTTTGCAGTACCTGGTGCCAGGTCCCGGAAAGCTGTATCCAAAAGATACCAAAGCGGAAGATAGCTGGTATTGGCAGATCACGCTGGTCACCGATCAGTTAGCTGGTCTCTATAGGAAATTGAGTGCCGAAAATTTCCGGTTCCAAACTAAGATCACAGGTAATGGGGCTTACCGATATTTTATTGTTCAGGACCCGGATGGCCACGCTATATTAATAAAAGACTAATAGAAAGCCCTCGCAATCGCTGACAGGGCCTTCACTCTTGTTTAATTTGTCATTCGGCTACGCTTGCGCATTCACCAAGCCTTCACCGCAGGCGGTCAACGCTTCGTCGGTCGCTTTTTCGTTAATTAATGTTTACTGCAATAACTCAGCGACATCGTCGCGGCCCTTGGTCGGGGCCAACGTTCTTAAACCGCCGTAAGTTGCGATCTCGTAGTACTCCACTTTTTGGCGGCCAGGATCAAAAAGAAAGAGGCTAAAAATAAGCGTTAACCCTTGAACGATTTGATTTCCGCTTCGGCATTGATAAATTGACCGTCCGGTTGGGTCCAGTTCATAAAAGCCTTTTTATTTTTATGGTCCTGTACCTGGGTGACAGTATTGCCATTCTTTTCCTTCCAAGTCAGCAAAAATAGTCTTGGCCGAAGTTGGTTCAGTTTGATCTCCACTATTTCGGTTTCTTTGGTCTCTTTACCGTTTTTTTCGATGATGGTAAAGGCAAGCGAAGTGCTGTTTTTTACTTCCAGGATCGCTTTTGCCATGCCGAAATCTATTAAAAACTTTTTACCTATTATTTTCACGTCCTTATTTCTTTAGCGGCTGATAAACACGACCGATCACCCCATTACTAAATATATGCGTTTGCACCAGCTTTAACTCCAGTGGCTTGGACGCAACGCCAAACAAAGGCATGCCTTCGCCCAACGCGACCGGGAAAGTCGTCAGCCGGTACTCATCGACGAGATTCAATGCCGTTAGAGCCTGCGCAAAACCCGAGCCACCATGCGCCAGTATATAATTCCCGGGCTGTTGCTTTAGCTTTTTAATCCCTGCCGCCAGGTCACCTTTGATCACCAGCGCTTCTTGCCAGTCGGTCAAATATCCAGCACTGCCGGGGTTCTCTTTCATTTCCTTTACGGTTTTTGATATACCGGCCATCTTAAAACCGGCAACACCTTTTTTATAGTCGGGTTTCATATTGACCTTATGCCGGGTAAAAACAGCTTTGGGAATTTTGTTCATCGGGGCGGAGTAAACCTCGTCAGAAAACGGCCAGTATGAGATCATATCATTAAATACCCTACTGCCCATCAAATGCATACCCGCGTTGATTATAGTATCCAATATCCAGCCGTTAGCACCTTCGTCTTGAATCTTAAACATCCAATCCTGGTTCCCATCAGGGGCAGCAACGAACCCATCGACCGTGACCGCCATATTCAGCACCAATTTTCTCATGCTAAGATAAACGGCGTTGTTTGAATTTTGTTTATCTATCCCAAGCCCCATACCGAAGACCTGCAACTATGAATATAATTTGCATATTAGCCTGCAACAGCCACTGGGTAATGTTACTTCGTAATAGGCGACTTTGATGATCTTTATTTTGCAGGACTGGTTCAGATAGCCTTCGCAGCTAAGGTATTGTGCAAATTCTCCTATTGTCATGCCATGGTCATTTGCATTTTATGTAACCCAATGCCCTATTTATATTTTCATCCGACATGACCTACCCGTCGAATGAGCAATTCTTTACTATTTTCTGCACAATTAATATCTTGAAATTCTCAGTCCTATAATTTACTCCAAAACCGTTACTTTAAAGGCTGTAACCCTCATTGGATTTAGAAATACTGCGAACAGTATGGTATGTTTTAAAGCGGTAAGGTGAACCAAAATTCACTGCCTTGCCCTAATATGCTCTCTACACCTATTTGTCCATTATGCCTTTTAATTAACTCTGCACAGATATATAGGCCTAATCCCAAACCCGAATATTGCGTTCCGGCGTGATCGGCACGATAATACCGTTCAAACAGATGCGGCAGTTTTTCCGACGCTATACCAAGCCCATGGTCAATAACTGAAAAACGAATATAGGCATCTTGTTTTACCAGCTTCATTTGGATAACAGAAGAGTTCGGTGCATATTTAATGGCGTTGTTTACAAAATTTGCAATCACCTGCTCAATACGATCGGGGTCGGCAATAATCATAAATCGGCCTTCTGCTACCAGTTCCAACATTGTTGTAGTGGCTGCTTGTAGATCCAATCGGCAAGTCTCGGACAGTTCCAGCAAATCAAACGACCTTTTA
Organism: Mucilaginibacter gilvus; assembly: GCF_004054195.1. Classification (GTDB taxonomy): domain Bacteria; phylum Bacteroidota; class Bacteroidia; order Sphingobacteriales; family Sphingobacteriaceae; genus Mucilaginibacter; species Mucilaginibacter gilvus. Next base: position 457,829 of record NZ_SBIW01000006.1, read on the forward strand.
TTTAATTGAATTTGCCCTTCATTTAATCGATTGACATTCAGTAGTTCTTCAATAAATTGGCTTATACGCCCGACGCTTCGATTTGATTGATTAATCATTTGCTGATAAATTGGTGGCATGTCTTTTTGCCGACCAAGTATTTGTATCGCAGCCCTAAGTGTAGTCACCGGTGTTTTTAATTCATGGCTGGTAATACTAATGAATTCATCACGCTTTTCCAGTTCGCGCACATGGGCATCTATATTCGTACATGAACCCAGCCATTTTGTGATCGCACCCGTTTCGTTGCGATAAGGTGAACCTTTTAATAAATACCATTCGTAATCGCCCGAGCGTTCTTTTAGCCGGAATTGTACCTCAAAATGCGCTTCCGCGCGGATTCCGCCTACCCAGCGGCGCAATGCCAAACTACGATCCTCCTGATGAATACCCCTGCTGAGCAAATCTTGGTTTAACTGATCAGGCCGCACATTAAAATGATCTAAAAAACGTTTATTAACATAATTGATTTTTCCATCGGCTTCCGCTGTCCAGATCATCTCCGGGATAAAATTTGCCACGAACTCAAATTCCTTGCGTTCCGCTTCAGCCATTTGTTTGCCTCGCAATAACTCAGCTTCGTACTTTTTACGGTCGGATATATCCGTAACAATGATGTTGATTGCCAGCAGTTGCCCTTCAACATCCCTGATCGCGCTGGTATTTAGCAATGCTGGAAAAAATGAGTGATCTTTTCGATGGATATCATAATTAAGTTCATTTACCTTACCTTTTAATTGAATAAGGGGGTAGTGAAACATTTGGTAGTAGATTTTGCCACCTTTGCTAAAAAGGTCTGTGAGACTGGCCTTGCCGATGAGATCCCCTTCTGTGTAGCCCAGCCAATTTAGTAAGGTACGGTTGATTTTAATGAATGTACCATCAGGCAGGCAGGAAAAATAACCGCAAGGCGCGTTATGGTAAAGCGTTTCCCCATCAGTTAGCGAGGCTAAGAATTCCGGGTCTAACTGCGCTGCCAAATGCTTTGAATTAAATAAATGACTTTATTGCCTCGATAGTTTCTTCTGGAGCGCTCATATGGGAACAATGGCCGGTGGCTTTTAGGATAACCAACTGGTTATTTCGCGTATGTGTATTGACGAACTCTCCAACCGCCAATGGGGCAATGATGTCTTCTGCACATTGCAAGGTAAGACTGGGCACGGTAAGCTTTTCGAGATCGGCACGGTTATCTGATAAAAAGGTTACGCGTGCAAATTGTTTGGCGATCTCCGGGTCAGTTGCGCAAAAACTGTTGCTTAGCGTTTGGCCGAGTTCCGGACGCTCCGGATTAGCCATGATCTGCGGCGCCAACGCTTGTGACCAGCCCAAGTAATTATTATCCATCATCTCGAAAAGGCCTTCCAGGTCGTCGCGCTCAAAAGCACTGACATAGCCTTCATCATTAATGTATCGTGGTGATGGCCCAAGAAAGACGAGTTTGCTGAATAGTTCCGGCCGGTCATTTGCAGCTAGAACACCGATCATCGCGCTTACCGAATGTCCGATAAAAATTACCTCTTTTAAACTCAACGCATCACAGATCTCCAGCACATCTTTTGAATAACCTTTTAAGGTGCTGTATCGCTCTTTATCATAAGCCGACAGATCAGAACCACCTGCTCCTACATAGTCAAAAACGATTAGTTGATAATCCTTTTCAAATGCCGGGGTAATAGAAGTCCAAACGTTTTGGTCACAGCCGTAGCCATGCGCGAACAGCATCGGTTTTTTGCCCTCGCCAAAAACGCGGACATTATTTCTTTTTAGGATGTCTTTCATAGGACGTAAAAGCGTAAAGATATAACAATCGCTTAAATTAATGAAACTAGGGCTGACTTGAAATTAGTCCACGATTGTACCTTTAAAATTTAAAACGAATTCTAAAAAAAAACACCTAACTCATGTACGAGTGGTGAAAAACTTAATTTCTTCCTGTTCAATTTTGTCGAAATAAAATATTGATTATGGAAAAAGTCATTTCACATTTTGAGAAACATGGGAAGGTATTCCGCGATCAGTTAATTACTGTGGGCGACCTTTTAGAATTTAAAGACTTGTTATTATCTGAACTCAAATCTGTCCTTAAAGACCAGATTACTGGCAAGACTAAGAAATGGCTCAAAGCCATTGAAGTACGGAAAGTTTTGAATATATCTCATGGTAAATTACAGCGATTGCGGGACAACGGTAAAATACCTTTTACCATGTTAGGCAATACAACCTATTACGATGCCGACAAAATTGAGGAATTAATGCAAAGTCCAATGGTTGTTAAGTATTAACTTATGTTGAAGAGGAAAGCTAAACGGAGGGTGGTAGCGGCTAAGGATGTTATCAATATATATGATGACAAAATGACTGATTCTAACAATCAGGGAATGGGTTATATCATTCCTCCCCTAATCAATCATGTAGCAATTTATTTCCTTCAACAAAACCTTAATTTTCCTGATGCACAAAGTTTTTATATGCACTATGAAAAAATGGAATGGAAAACGGTCAATGGCGTGGCGCAAAAGAATTGGAAAGTATTGGCAAAGGACTGGATATACAATACAATTCAAAACACAAAATTGCTGGAGCGACAGGCAGCTAAACGTATCGCCTTTCCTGATACATAAATACAGATTTATGTATTTACAGTAGTATGTATTTATAGAATTATGCAATTCAAGATACCTGTATTTATGTAAATACAGGTTTACAGGATTATGTATTTACAAAAGTCTGTAATTGAAGATTTATGTATTTAAAGATTTACAGCATTATGCAATTACAGCATTATGTATTTATAACAATTTAGAATTACAGAAATGGGAAAGATCATCACAGTAGCCCACCAAAAAGGTGGCGTTGGAAAAAGCACACTGGCCATGAATTTGGCAGTATGCTTTCAGGATCAACTAAATGTTGCTTTAGTTGATACAGATTTACAAGGAAGCCTTTATCACATCAAAGACGAGTTACCAGGTCTTGCTGTAGTAGGCAACGACCAACTACAGGAAATTAAAGATTTAGACTATGACTTGATTATAGTTGATACCCCTCCGTACCTATCAAATAAACTGCTTGAACTATTCAGCCTTTCGGATTTTATACTAATTCCTACAAAGGCTGGTTTTTTTGATGTTATGGCGATACGTTCGACTATTGCCCTGGTGAACGACGCACAGGCAAGGCAGCCGGAAATTCGGGCCGGAATAGTTATGAATATGATTAAGCCGCGTTCAGGTATTACTAAAGAGGTCAGCGGCCTGTTGGAAGGCATGGAAATACCTGTTTTAGAAACTATGATCCATGATCGTGTGAGCATTGCAAGATCATCAATTACCGCTGGTGTACTTCAGGGCACGGATGTTAAAGCTAAGGAGGAAATAACATCCTTAGCGGAAGAGATCGTTAACCGCATCAGTGCATAATTACATAAATACATATTTATGTAATTGCCAAAATCTCTTATGTAATGGGGAACTTAAAGAAAGGTTTATAATGACAGATTATAAAGACAAGCTGGGTGGTTTAGCAGATAAGCTAAAGAAGGAAACTCCAAAAACACCGATACAGGAGGTTCATCCTGTCAGGCAAAATGTTATTGCTAAGGAAGACGAAGCGCAATTAAATGTGTGGATTCCAAAGGGGCTTTTAAAGCGAATAAAGTCTTATGGAGTGGAATATGACCGATCTCTTAAAGACATCAGTATTGAAGCTTTAAAATTCTTCTTAAATGCCAAATTGAAGAAGTCATAACGATGGCAGTTATTAACGAATGGAGGAATGTGGAAGATGTCCTAAAGGATCAGATTGCCTCTTAATAGCAATCAGCAAGATAAACGTTTGTCCGACAAACGAATCTTGCCCCTACCTTCCGAAGTCAGTCGGGGGCATGGAAAAATCCTCCGAGGTCGGATTTTTTTAAGATATAAGGAATGGAAAATGAAGAAGAAAACAGGGAACGCAAAGTAACCACAAGGTTCAAGCCCAACGAATTTAAAGTAATTAATACCCGCTTTAAGAAAACAAGATTTTTAAAAATGAGCGAGTACATCCGATCTGTTTTGCTTGAAAAACCAATCACCGTAAACTACCGGGATAAATCAATGGATGATTTACTGGAAGAGCTGGCTCTGCTGCGGAGAGAACTGAATGCTATTGGTAATAATCTCAACCAGGCAGTACGGCAAATCAACAGTGCCCATGGCAATGCAGATAGTAGGTTATGGCTTAATTTACTTTCGATTATTGGAAGTAAGGTTGATCCGGCCATTGCTCAAATCAAAGAACGGATGCAAAATTTCTCAGAGTTATGGTCGCAAAAATTAAAACCGGACGAAGTATCATCGGTGCAATAAATTACAATGAACATAAGGTGGGATTGGGTAAAGCAGAACTGATTTTAGCACAAGGTTATCTTAAAGACCCGCTCGATCTAACATTCAACGATAAGTTGGAAAGGCTTACAGATCTTGCCAAACGTAACCAGCTTACCCTTGTCAATACTTTGCATGTTTCGTTAAATTTTGCAGTAGGTGAAAACTTGGATAAAGATATTCTTCAGCAGATTGCAGATGACTACATGGAGGGCTTAGGTTTTGGAAAACAACCTTATTTAGTGTATCAGCATCATGATGCGGGGCATCCTCATTTACATATCGTAACAACTAACATTAAGCCCGATGGTAAACGAATTAGCTTTCATTTATTGGCCAACAGGGCTTCAGAAAGTGCCCGCAAACAAGTTGAATTAACCTACGATCTTGTTAAGGCGGAGGATCAGGGTAAGCAACAAAACGTTATAATCAAACCTCTTGAACAGGTGGATTATGGCAAGTCGGAATTAAAAAGATCCATTACAAATGTTGTAACGGAGGTGGTCAGAGCATACAAATTTACAAGCATTCCTGAACTCAATGCCGTACTAAATCAGTACAATGTTACCGCAGATCGTGGGTCTAAAGATTCAAGAATGTATGAAAAAAACGGGTTGGTTTATTGGGTTTTGGATGAAAAAGGCAACAAACTTGGTGTGCCTATAAAGGCGAGCAGCATTTATGGGAAGCCTACTATGAAAGCTTTGGAGGATAGATTTCGATTAAATGAAATGCTTAGGAAGCCATTAAAAGACCAATTAAAAACAACAATTGATAAGGCATTATTGAAACCAATGTCACAATCCGCTTTTCAAAAACAGCTAAAAACGGAAGGTATTCAAGTCATATTCCGGCAAAATGAAGAAGGGCGTTTATATGGAATAACGTTCGTAGATCATAAAGCAAAAGCAGTATTTAACGGCAGCGATTTAGGAAAAACTTATAGTGCTGCTTCACTTGCAGGATGGTTCAAAAATGATAACACAACTTTTAAAAAGGAAACGGATAAGGTAAATCCGTCTTACAATTTTACTGACAATATTTCAGGTTCCCAATCAAATAGCAGTGGAGAATCTTTATTAGATATGTTGTTTAAAGAGGAACAACAGGACATGGCCGCCATTGGACGGCTTACTCAAAACAAACGGAAAAAGAAACGAAAAGGTCATTCACTTTAATTATATTTTATGCAAACCGGAGAAAATGAACAGGCACTAAGAAAGATCATTGACTTTACAAGATTGTTGAGTTTAGCAATATTGATCGTGCATTTTTACTTATCGTGTTATCCCGCTTTTCAGGCATGGGGTTTAACAAAACCGTTGGTTAATCATGTGGTATTACCGCTATCCAGGATGGTGATTTTTAAAAAGGTTTTGTATGCAAAAGCATCGGCGCTGCTATTGTTACTGGCTTCTTTAATCGGGAGCAAAGGTAAGAAGGACGAAACGATTAGGGTTAAAACAATCGTTACTTATTGTTTATCAGGCTTGATAATTTACTTTATCAGTGATCTTTTATTGCGTTTAAATTACCCATTCAACACGATTACGATAATGTATATCAGCTTAACTTCATTAGGGTATTTTTTAATAATGTCCGGGGGAAGTCTGCTTTTCAGAATGATTAAATTGAACCTGGGCAAGGATATTTTTAACAAAGACAATGAATCCTTCCCGCAGGAAGAGCGGCTACTCGAAAATGAATATTCTATTAATCTTCCTGCAATCTATAACCTTAAAGGTAAACCCCGTAAAAGCTGGATAAATATTATCAACCCATTTCGGGGTACATTGATAGGTGGAAGCCCCGGTTCCGGTAAGTCGTATTTTGTAATCCGCCATATCATTCAGCAGCATATTCAAAAAGGGTTTACAATGTTGGTTTACGATTTCAAATATGATGATTTAACCAAAATCGTTTACAATGCGTTGCTCAAATACGGTTACTTATATAAAATTAAACCTGTTCAATACATCATTAACCTGGAACAGATCATGCACCGGGCTAATCCGTTAGAACCGCATACTATGATAGATATTACCGATGCCATAGATTCCAGCCGCACGATCATGTTGGGCCTTAACCGCGAGTGGATAAAAAAACAAGGGGACTTTTTTGTTGAATCACCAATCAACTTTATAACCGCCATCATGTGGTTTTTAAAGAAGTATGAAAATGGTCGCTACTGTACCCTTCCCCATGTAATCGAACTGGCACAGGTAGAGTATAAAGATTTGTTTGAAGTGTTGCTTCAGGAACCAGAAATAGAAGTTTTGATTAACCCTTTTGTTTCTGCCTGGAAAAATGAAGCCTATGAACAGTTAGAAGGTCAGATAGCCAGTGCCAAAATCAGCCTGGCCCGCATATCATCCCCACAATTATACTATGTATTAAGCGGTAACGATTTTTCTTTAGATATAAATAATCCTGAAGAACCGAAGATCGTTTGTTTAGCTAATAATCCTCAAAAATCGCAGGTATATGGCGCAGTATTATCACTATATATCAACCGCATAAACAAATTGGTAAACCGTAAAAATCAGGAAAAGTGCAGTATGATATTTGACGAGTTCCCTACCATTTACTTTAATGGTATTGATAATCTTATCGCTACGGCGCGATCAAACAAAGTGGCAGTAACGTTAGCCGTTCAGGATTACAGCCAGTTGAAAAAGGACTATGGCCGTGAACAGGCAGAAGTAATTTTAAATATTGTTGGTAATGTAGTGTTCGGCCAGGTAACCGGTGATACAGCGAAACAGTTGTCCGAACGCTTCGGTAAGATTAACCAGGAAAAGGAGAGCGTTTCAATCAACAGTCAGGATATCTCAATAAGTAAGTCAGTACAATTGGATTATGCTATACCGGCTTCAAAAATATCCGGCCTTTCTTCAGGTGAATTTGTGGGTATGGTTGCCGATGATCCTGATAATAAAATTGACCTAAAGGCATTTCACAATGCTATCCAAAACGACCATGAGGCCATACGGCAGGAAGAGGCGAGATATCAAGCTATCCCATTAGTCAGGGATGTGGATCAGGCAGAAGTATTGATGAATTACCATCAGATAAAAGAGGATATTAAAATTTTGGTCGAAACGGTGATAAGCCAGCTTTGTTGAATTAAGTAATAATTTTGCTTATTATTTATAAGTAACATAATAATACAACGTATCCGTTGTACTGATTTCATTTGCTTTACATTTCTTTTATACTTCCGATGAATAAGGAAGTATTATTAAAAGAGCTGGGTGATAAAATTCGCTTAATCCGTAAGGATAAGGGTATTACACAAGTGCAGCTTGCCCATTCTATCGGAAAAGACCAGCAGTCAATTCAACGCTTAGAAGCAGGAAATATAAACCCCACATATATCTATCTTCAGGAAATTGCAGAAGGCCTAAATGTGCCGCTGTTAGATCTGCTAAGTAATCAGTTGCCTGCAAAAACCTAATTTGAATTTTATCTTCCTGGACAACTTTTTTGATTATATAATCGTAATCAAGCTGTGCTGTATATGAAAAATTTTAACCCCTATTAAAAAATTGGCCTATTGATTATAACTAACGTAATATAAACCTTATCTATCTACTATCTTATGAGAACATTTGCAGAGCGTTTCTACAGTGCTTTGGAAAATCAGCTAAACGAAGTTTCTATAAACGAAGAATCTATTGCTGAACAATATAAAACGTCTATTACGCTTTGTAAAAAAGCAATGGCGAAGTTAAAGAACTATATTTCCAGTTATGCCTTTGAAAACAAGGAAGATGAAATCTACTTTTTCAAGGTTGTTAAACCACAATTCTACAGCAAATATATCTACTTCATAAACGTCTATAAATTTATTATGCAAACGCCGCCCGGTAGTGAAGGTATATTAAAAGACTATATTAATTATGAGTTAGCAGACATCAAACGGTTTTTTGATCATAACCAGGCATTCTATCAATACTATCGCTCGGGTTCTACTCAAATGGACGAACTTTACTTTACCCGTGGAGGATTTGATGTACATGTAGATTTAGAGGAATTTGAAGAAGATGAACAGTATTCTACAAGCCACGACTATAAACTTTCGAAAATTATCGCCAATGAGAAGTATCAGGATTTTCTAAATCTTGAACTTCAAAAGTCTATAGAGCATGATGAAACACCGCCGGAAATGGGCCTTGAATTACCACTGACCTGGACTTCTAACAAAACTGATCTTGTGGAACTTATTTACGCTTTAGTCGCTTTAGGTGTTTTCAATAATGGAAATACCGAGATAAGATCAGTGGTCAGTTTTTTTCAAACCGTCTTTCAAGTTGATCTTGGGTCTTATTATCATAAATACCAGGATATAATGAAGCGAAAAAAAGAACGTACAGCGTTTTTGGATAAACTTAAGTTGGCCTTATTACGACGAATTGAAGAAAAACTGGACGAGGAGGCTTCGGCTCAACAAAAGCTAAAATTTAGTTGATTTATAATAAATTATTTATCAGGCAGTTACGGGCTTAATTAAATAAAAAACACCTAACTCATGTACAGGTGGTGAAAAAATAATTTCTACTACTCCAACCTTTGCTTTCAGAATCGCCGCATGGAGTGGCGAGGATTAAAGTAAAGCAATATGTTGTCTTCTATTTCCTGGCAGCACTATCTGGCAGCCATCGTTATCCTATCCGTTTCTTATTACGGTTATGTGATACTCCGCTATTACCAACAAGAAATCTCAAACCTGTTTAACCGCAAACAGAACAATGCTAATTTATTTCCAAATGCTTCAGTAGCATCGACAAATGTAATGGGCGCGGCGAAATTGGATGTTGGCGTTTCTTTAACAAAATCCGAAGAATTGCATTTTACAGATTCATCGCCTGATGAAGTTGAGCCTGATGCCACAACCAATGTAACCCCAATTTCAAACACAGAGTTAAGCTATTCTCCTTCCGTCGAATTAGAAACCGAAGCGGGAAATCTGATAAAGGCTTTTCAGGAAATTAACAACAAGCCTGAATTTATTACGCTGCTTAGGATTTTGATAAATTCTTACAAAAGGTTTCAGGATGAAATTGATCTACCAGCCATGCTAAACAGGATCGTCGAAATTTCCAAGGAACGGCTCATGTTCCCTTTGACCTTAACAGATCTGCAAGAAACCTGGGCATAACATATTTTCTAAAACTTAATTTATTCATTATGAAAGTTCAAAAATCAAAAATCCGTATAAGCGCGGTAAGTTTTGTCAGGCATGTACTGGCGACAATAATGCTAATTTTAATTAGTCTGTCGCTATATGCCCAAGATGGAAATGCGGGAATTACACAAGCTACAACACAGGTTAAAAGCTATTTCTCAACGGGCACAAGCTTAATGTATGCTATCGGGGCAATAATGGGTCTTGTAGGAGCAATTAAAGTTTTCAAAAAATGGAACGATGGCGAACATGATACAGGCAAAGTAGCATCCAGTTGGTTTGGTAGCTGTATTTTCCTTGTTGTTGTTGCAACTGTCTTGAAATCATTTTTCGGAGTTTAAAATTTAAGGTTATGGCATTATATCAAATCAATAAAGGCATTAATAAGCCAATTGAGTTTAAAGGTTTAAAAGCCCAATATATAGGCTATTTAGCAGGCGGGCTTGTTGCTTTGTTAATAGGCTTCGCCATTATTTATCTGCTTGGCGTTCCAGTTCACTATTGTATCATGATCGTAGCCGCTTTAGGAAGTGCCTTATTTTATCAAGTATTCAAATTAAGCCATAAATACGGCGAACATGGCCTGATGAAAAAGGCTGCTAAACACTACATTCCGAATCATCTAAAATTCACGACCCGAAAGGTCTTTTTAAACTTAAAAAAATAGACATGGTTTCACATAGCAAAGCAGAGCAGGTATTTCCTGTTTATAAGGTAGAGCATCAATGTATGATCTCAGCGCAAGGTGATTTGACCATTGGCTTCAAAGTTAACCTGCCTGAAATATTCACTTTGTCCAATGACGAGTACCTGGCTTTTCATGAAGTATTAATTAAAGCATTACGATTATTACCCAAGAATAGCGTATTTCATAAACAGGATTGGTTTATAAACGAGCAGTACGAAGCTGTGTTTGCAAAAAATAATCAGGGCAGCGTTAAAACTTTTCTATCACATTCAAGTGAAAGGTATTTTAATGAGCGTGCTTATATGCACCACCATTGCCATATCTATTTAACCAAGAAGCCTGACAAATTCAAACAATATTCCAGTGCCACCAGCCTGTTAATGCGTAAAAGGATCGTACCTGTGCAAACCACTTGTGATGAATTATTTCGCGATTTTTTGGATAGTGCTGGGCAGTTTGTTAGAGTATTAGAGGATAGTGGTTTAATTTCCTTGAAAAGATTAACCGACGATGAACTAACAGGCACTCTTCAAAATCCGGGTATTTTAGAGCAATACTGTTTCCTTTTGAATAAGGATCAATCCCCTGTGCTAAAGGATATTCATATCGAGGACGAGATCAGGATCGGTGACAGCCACTGCCAGCTTTATACTCTTAGCGATGTGGAAGACCTCCCTGCTCTTTGCGGGCCACGCATCACTTATGATAAGTATAGCACAGATAAAACAAAATTCAGCACCGGCTTTTCCACGCCAATAGGTACTTTGTTAAAATGTAATCATTTATATAATCAGTACATTTTTATTGGGGACAGTAAACAGACGATAAAGAAACTGGAAGCGAAGAAACTAAGGCTACAATCCCTTTCAGCTTATTCCCGCGAAAATGCTATTGGCAGGGACGCTACACATGATTTTTTAAATGAAGCGATCAGTCAGCAACGGCTACCCGTTAAAGCGCATTTTAATATTTTGGCATGGACGGACGATACTTCTAATTTAAAAGACCTCAAAAACAAGGTAAGCTCATCATTAGCCCAGATGGATGCACAACCGAAACAGGAAACCGACGGCGCAGCACAAATATGGTGGTCAGGATTACCCGGCAACGAAGCCAGCTTTCCGATGAACGATACGTTTGATACTTTCGTTGAGCAGGCCACCTGCTTTTTAAATCTCGAAACGAATTATCAGTCAAGCATAAGTCCTTGCGGTATTCGCCTGGGTGACCGTTTATCAGGAAAGCCGATACACGTTGATATCAGCGATGATCCCATGAAAAAAGGTATTACTACCAACCGGAACAAATTTATTTTAGGTCCATCCGGCAGCGGTAAATCTTTCTTTACCAATCATATGTTGCGCAGCTACTTTGAACAGGGTTCCCATGTGGTTATTGTTGATGTCGGACACAGTTATCAGGGTTTATGTGAATTTGTAGGCGGTTATTACTTTACTTATAAAGAAGACAAACCGATCAGCTTTAATCCTTTTTATGTTCCTGAAGGTGAATATCTTGACACGGAAAAGCGAGAGAGCATAAAGGCTATGATACTTGCATTATGGAAGAAGGAGGATGAGGGTGTGCAGCGTTCTGAATACGTCGCAATCTCGGATGCTTTGTACCATTATTATGAGAAATTAAAGATCCAAACCGAGATATTTCCTTGCTTCGATAGCTTTTATGAATTTCTATCGACAGAATTTTATGAAACAATGAAGCAATCAAAAGTGAAGGATATTCGTTTTGATATTGATAACATGCTATTTGTATTGAAACCATACTACAAAGGCGGTGAATATTCCTACCTGCTGAATGCAAAAGAAAATCTTGACTTATTGCAGAAGCGCTTTATTGTCTTTGAGTTGGACAATATCAAAGATCACCCAATATTATTTCCGGTCGTGACCTTAATTATCATGGAAACATTTGTTTCCAAAATGCGAAAACTAAGTATGGAAACCCGTAAAATGATCCTGATAGAAGAAGCATGGAAAGCGATAGCGCGGGAAGGGATGGCAGAATATATTAAGTATCTGTTCAAAACAGTCCGTAAATATTTCGGTGAAGCTTTGGTTGTTACCCAGGATATTGAAGATATAATCAGTTCGCCTGTGGTTAAGCAGGCCATCATCAATAATAGTGATTGCAAGATATTACTTGACCAGCGTAAATATCAAAATGACTTTCCAAAAATTCAAGCTTTATTAGGGATCACCGATAAAGAAACAGCCTTGATAATGAGCATGAACAGGAACAATGATGAAGACTTTAAATACAAGGAGGTTTTTATAAGCCTAAATGGTCAGCTATCTAAGGTTTATCGTACCGAAGTTAGCCGGGAAGAGTATTGGACTTATACGACTGAATCATCGGAGAAAGCAAAAGTACATGCCTATGCGAAAAAGTACGGCAGTATGCAATTGGGCATTGCAGCAATTGTAAGGGAAGAATTAGAACAAGCAGCATAACTTAAATACAACTATTATGAAAGTATCCATCATTTTAATCGCTTTAACTATAACCGTGTTATTCGGTTGCAGCCCTGCCAGTAATAAAAGTGATATTTCAGGCACCTATGTAACTCAATTTAAAAATGAATACAGTATCACATCTGATACATTAGTTATAGCATTGGAAGGAAATTCGCAAACCTACAACGTCGAAAGAAAAACTGGCTTTAATAAAGTTAGAGATGGTAAAACACGTCCCAAAGAATTTAAAGTTGCGAAATGGGTATCATCATACGACACGGATAAGCATTTATTGCAAGAAACCGAATTGGGTAAACAAATTTCCGTATTACCCGAAAAGAAAAGTTTAAAATTCGGTGATACTGAATATCAAAAAGTAAAATAACAATACTGATTTCTTGATATAATTTAACTGATCAATTTGACCAGAATGGGAGGCTTTATGAAAAAAATTAAGCAATTATTGGTATTACTTACCTTAACTACAGCACTTTTGACACCTGCAAAATCGGCTAATGCCCAGTTTGTAATTGGCGAAGTTATCAAGCTGACCGTAACCAAGGTAATAAAGGCAATTGACCTGAAAGTTCAGCGTATGCAGAACAAAACGATTTGGCTTCAAAACGCTCAAAAGGTGATTGAAAACCAAATGTCAAAAACAAAATTGACCGAAATTTCAGGTTGGACAGAACAGCAAAAACAGCTCTATAGTAACTACTACTCCGAATTGGGGAAGATAAAATCAGTAATCGCGAACTATCAGCGGATCAAAGATATTACCCTAAAACAAGCTGCTTTAGTTAGTGAATATAAACAAGCCTGGAGTTTGTTCCGGCAGGATAGCCATTTCAACCCGCAGGAATTAAGTTATATGCAACAGGTCTATTCAGGGATTTTAGATGCAAGTGTTAAAAATTTAGATGAGATCATACTTGTTGTTAGTCCCACCAAAACACAAATGACTGATGAACAGAGGCTGGAATTAATAAATAAAGCCAGTGATCACCTTGATGAAAATTATAATGATCTGCACAAGTTCAATAGTCAGGGGATACAATTGAGCCTGCAACGAAGTAAGGATCTAAATGATATACAATCAATTAAAAAACTTTATGGAATCAATTGACCGCTTAAAAATTCAGGCGGATGAGATCCGTCGGAAAAGTAAAAAATTACTGGCATTTGCTTTAATGATCTTAACGGCGTCAGCATTTGCTACAAAGGTAAAAGCGCAAACTTTTGCTGAATGGTTCGATCAGAAGAATACGCAGAAAAAGTATCTGTTACAGCAGATTGCCGCTCTGCAGGTCTATGCAACCTATTATAAACAAGCAAATAATATCGCGCACAATGGTTTGAGTTCTATTGGTGGCTCATTGACTTCAGAAAACGGTTTACATATTACCTACTACAACAACTTAAAAAATGTCAGTCCAGTAGTGAAGAACAATAAACAGGTTAGCGATATCATCCAATGGCAAAAAGATATTCTAATCCGAATGGGCAGCCTGGACAAAACCGCGAATCTGAACGAAAGTGAAAAAAAATATATCGTACAGGTGAAATCAGCATTGTTTAAAGATTGCAACGAGCAAATAACCGAATTACAAAATGTAGTTACCGATAATAAACTGCAAATGAGTGATGAAGAAAGACTAAAACACATTGGCGTAATACACAATGCAATGCAGGAAAATTACCGCTTTGCTTCATCGTTTGGCGATCAGGTCAAGGTTTATGTTTTCCAAAGGGTGCAGGAAAACAATAATGTTATGGCGGCAAAGAAAATTTACGGTATTCAATAATAGCGTTATGAAAAAGAACTTCAAATATATCATGACTATGCTGGTGATTTTCGGCTGTCTTGGAATTTCAAAAAAGAGCAAGGCCCAGGCGCAGGAAATGCAACAATTAATTTTAGATATTGAAAAGCTGACCCAATTGAAGGGAATCCTGACCGATATGAAAACCGGTTATCAGATATATTCCCAGGGATATGGCAGCATATCACAGTTATCAAAAGGAAACTTTGACCTGCATAGCGTTTATCTAAATGGTTTATTAGCAATCAGCCCAACGGTAAGGAACTACGGGCGAATTGCCGAAATAGTAACACAACAGGCCAGCTTGATCAGCGAGTATAAAAGTTCATATAAGCAATTCAGGCAAAGTGGTACTTTCAGTGTAAGTGAAATAACCTATATGAGTAGGGTCTATACACAGTTAGTAACCCAAAGCCTGCAAAATCTCGACGAATTAACAAACGTGCTTACGGCGGGTAAACTGAGAATGTCTGATGATGAGCGCATGAGAGCGATAGACCGTATTTACGCAAGCAGTTCCGATAAGCTTCAATTTCTCCGGCATTTCAACCGGCAAGGGGTAATTCTCAGCCTTCAGCGAACTAAAGAAAAAGGCGACACCCACACCTTGAAACAGCTTTATGGTATAAATAACTAATTCAAAAAATTATGAAAAAGAAGATTTATTTAACCGCAATTCTTGCGGTAACGGGGATAGCTTTTCCTTTATTTTCCAGAGCAGACGGACTTGCAACTGATATTCAGGGTTTACAGGGTACATTAAATGGAGTATATAATGATATGCTTCCGATGTGCAGTCAGTTGATCGGCGTAGGTCGGGCGATTGCCGGATTTGGTGCGCTTTTCTATATAGGAAGCCGGGTTTGGAGACAAATAGCCAGCGCAGAACCGATAGACTTTTATCCGTTAATGCGCCCTTTTGCTTTGGGTTTAGCTATTCTTTTATTCCCTACGGTAATTGCAATAATTAATGGAATTATGTCACCTACAGTTAGTGCTACAGGTGGAATGGTGCAAAACTCTGATGCGGCTATTGCAACCTTATTAAAAGCGAAGGAATCAGCAGTAGAGAAAACCGACACCTGGCAAATGTATGTTGGTGCTGATGGGGATGGCGACCGGGACAAATGGTATAAATATACTCATCCAGAAGACAAAGACGGTAGCGGTGAAGGGATGCTTGCCAGCGTGGGTAACGATATGAAATTCGCTATGTCTAAGGCATCTTATAATTTCCGTAACTCGATCAAGGAATGGATGTCGGAAGTATTGCAGGTGCTTTATGAATCAGCGGCATTATGTATTAATACTATTCGTACTTTCTATCTAATCATCCTTGCCATTCTGGGGCCGATAGTTTTTGGGTTAGCCGTGTTCGATGGATTTCAGCATACGCTCACGGTCTGGTTGGCTAAATATATCAATGTATTCCTTTGGCTGCCGGTTGCAAATATCTTCGGTGCCATTATCGGAAAAGTTCAGGAGAATATGCTGAAACTGGATATAACACAGGTTCAAAGTGCTGGCGATACATTTTTCAGTTCTACAGATACGGCTTACCTTATTTTCTTAATTATTGGAATTATCGGCTATTTCACCGTACCAAGCGTAGCCAATTACATCGTCAACGCAGGTGGTGGCAATGGTTTATTGCAAAAGGTAAATAGCATAGTTAGCAGTACAAGTCAGTCTATAGCCGGAGCGGCGAGTTCAGGGGGCAGCATGGCTGCTGATGCATTTGGCAACCAACGATCCAATACAAGCCAAAATATGGCTGCAAATGCAGTATCAAACCCTTATTTCCAGGATAAAGGCCAAAGTGCTAACAGCCAGCAGGCCTCCAAGATCAGTCCCCAAAAAGTTTAATCATTCACCTTTAAAATTTGATATATGTTTTCACAACTCAAAAATATCGAAACAGCTTTCAAACATATTAAGCTGTTTAGCTACCTGCTCATAGCAGCATGTACGCTAATTTCCTGCTACGCACTTTTTAAAAGTTATCAAGCGGCGAACATTGCCGGTAATCATGTTTATATCCTTGCCAATGGAAAGGCATTGGAAGCATTTGCTGCAGACCGAAAGGATAATATCCCGGTTGAGGCAAGGGATCATATTAGAATGTTCCATCACTATTTTTTTACGCTTGATCCTGATGAAAAAGTGATCGATGCCAATATCGGCAAAGCACTTTACCTCGCTGATGAAAGTGCTAAAAACCAGTATAACGACCTCAAAGAAAAGAGTTATTACAATAACCTGATCTCCGGTAACATCAGTCAACAGATCACGGTTGATAGCATACAACTGGACATCAACCAATATCCCTATTATTTTAAATGTTTTGCAACTCAAAAGCTGATACGCTCAACATCAACGGCAAACCGAAGCCTGATTACGCAGGGTTATTTACGCAATGTAGCCAGGTCAGATAATAACCCCCACGGATTTTTGATACTTCATTGGGAAACATTGGCGAACAGGGACACCACAATTCAACGCTAAAATTATGAAAGCACTAAAAGAAAATTCACAGTCCGGGACTAATAGTTTGGTTTCAGATAAGATCGCGGCAATGATCGCAGGAAAAATTATCGGTATTCAGCTTCAGGTATCAGGTTCATTAAACCGGTGGTTTAACAGGTTTTCTACCCGCGGAAAAACGAGCCTGTTACTAACTATTGGTGTTTTATCGGCTATCCTATTGATTACAAGCGCATTTTCTTCTTTATATACGATACCTAAACTTTCACAGAACTACACTTCGGCACATATCGGGATGCCTTCCGAATTGCCGGGGCCGAAATTTAATAAACATCAATTAACAGATTCATTAACCATAAAAAAGTAAATCATGGAAGCTACATTAACAAGCGGCAAAATGCCGCAACAAACTCCTGAATTTCTAAAGGAGCGCAAATTCTTAATGGTCATACCGTTACTCATTCTGCCATTTACAACAATGGGCTTTTGGGCATTGGGCGGTGGAAAACAAAGTGGTGCCCTTTACGACACGGCAGCTACTAAGGGATTAAATACTACGTTACCACAAGCGCAGTTTAAAGATCAGAAGTCGCAGGACAAAATGGACGTTTACCAAAATGCCAAAACGGATTCAGTTAGCTCGTCGGGAAGCGGCGTAAGCGAAAGTTTCGTTCGGTCAATGGGCCTGAATGCTACCAAAGCTAACCAGGCTGATTCTATTACTAAGAGATCTACAGCAAATTTAACGGGCGCGCCAACTACTGCGGATATGAACGAAGCCAAAATACAGGCGAAGCTTGCGGCGATTAATCAGCAGATCAATCAACCCCAAACACCGGATTATAACACGGGTTCATCAGGACAATCAAATGCGGATGTCAAAAGGCTTCAATTGATGGCCAAAGCCATGAACAATAATGACGGCGGGAATGACCCTGAAATGAAGCAGCTTACACAAATGTTGCAACAGATCAATGATATACAAAACCCAGGCAATACAAATAGCCGTTCACGAAGCCAATCATTGAAGAACCATCAACGGGTTTATCCCGTGTTGGCGGCCAAAGATGACGACGACGATAATAATCAAGGTAGTCAAATGACTGTACAATATGCGGCCTATGATGGTGGCGGCAAAGGAAAAAAGCATCGTTCTGCCGGAAATGAACAAGCGGCTGGTAATACCATTCAGGCCGTTGTGCATGAGGATCAAACTTTGGTTACTGGCGCGGTGATCAAACTAAGATTAGAAGACGGCATATATGTAAACGGCAGGATGATTCCAAAAGGCAGTTTCGTTTATGGCACTTGTGCACTCAATAATGAACGCCTGGAAATTAAGATTGCAAGTATCCGCTATCTGAATAATATCCTGCCGGTTTCACTTTCTGTCTATGATCTGGACGGTATGGAAGGTTTATATGTTCCAGGATCTATTGGTCGTGATGCTGCAAAAAATGGCGTGGGCGATGCGGTTCAGTCTATGCAGATGATGTCAATGAACCAATCAGTTGGAACACAAGCAGCCAGTGCAGGAGTTGAAGCTGCAAAAGGGCTTTTCAATCATAAGGTAAAACAAATTAAAGTTAAGGTCAAAGCAGGTTATGAAGTGCTGCTTAAAGACAGTAACGATAGAGACAATTAAATAAATAGCCATGAAAAAATCATTCATTATTTTAATTTTCAGTGCTTGGGGGACAGTTTCCTTTGCACAGGACACCGCTTATATAAGCCGTGATAAAACGACAGCACTATTCTTTAAATCCGCAGTCAAAATTATAAGTAGATCAACTTCTGACTTTGATATCACACAAAAAGAAGATGCCCTTATTACCATTAAAGCACTCGACACGGATTTTTCGCCTACAAAAATCAATGTACAGGAAATTAGTACTGCAAAAATTTACCGCATCCCGGTTGAATATTCTTATGGCCGAGCAGGAAGACGAATTGAAGTTGGAGGCCAACCGGCAATGACCGTTAAGGTCATTAAAACTTCCGATTATAATTACGGCGCAGTAGTTACTCAATTAGCAACAGGTAAGCGTAAAGATGTCGTAGATCACGAAAAAACTGGTGGAGTAAAAGCCTGGGTTGACAAACTATCACTTGCCGGTAATAGGGTTTTCTTTAGGCTTGACATTCGTAACAAATCCAACTTGCCTTATGAAATTGATTTTGTTCGGTTTTATATAAGGGATTTGAAAACTGTTACAAGAATGGCAACTCATGAACAGGAAATAGTACCGTTAATTACCACACTGCATAAAAAAACGGCTATTGCTCATAAACAGGAGATCGCAAAAGTGTTTGGCTTTCATCGTTTTTCCCTTTCGGAAGACCAGGCGCTCAATATTGAATTATACGAGAAAAACGGCAACCGTCACCTTTATCTGCAAATCAAGCAAAAGGATCTGGACGATTTAAAAACAATAAACCCGGCACCGCAGCAGCCGGTAAACGCAATTGCTGCAAATACATTTAATTAATCATTTATTTCATTTTTTAAACAAGTACGTTATGAATACTCAAAATGCAGAATTTTTAAAAAAAAGCCTTTTAAATTTAGGCTTTGGAGACACATTGAACAGCCAGCTTGACAAAGAAATGGCGGCTAAGACGCCTGATTTTAAATTAGGCTTGAGCCACGAGTTTAACCAGAAATCTGTCGATTATACCCTTCATTTTAAGGCAGGTGATAATCAGGATATGTATTTTTTTAATAAATACGATGCCACAGTAAATCACAAGGATGATCCGGCCAAAGACGTCCATCAATCCTTTTTTATTAATAAAGGTAGTGGCATTACTGCCAAAGAAGCTTTTAATCTAATGGAAGGCAGGGCCGTTCACAAACAGCTTTACAATTTGGAAGGGCAAAAATATCAATCGTGGTTAACGCTTGATGATAAGAACCTAACTGAAAACGGCAACAAAAAGATCAAGCATTACCATGAGAACTATGGATATGATATTGACAAGGTTATTGCAGGAAAAGGTATCAAGGAACTGGAAGACCCTAAAGCTAAAGACGAATTAATGTATTCCTTAAAAAAAGGGAATGCACAGCAGATAACCGTAGGCGGTGAGGACGGTGATAAAAAGTATTTCATTGCCGCCAACCCCCAATTCAAGACTGTTGATCTTTATGATCACCAGATGAAGAAAATTAAACGGGAAGAACTGTTGCAGGTTGAACAAAAACCGGTTAGGAACTTAAAACAACGCGAGCAGCAAAAGGAGGATGCTCCTGTAAAAAAGCAGTCGCGTAAAGCGAAAATGCACGCTTAATCAATTACATAAAAAAGGAGGTCGCAAGACCTCCTTTTTTATTGCTCCAAAAATTGTAAATTTATTCTTTTATGGAAACCAGCCCTACTTTTGAAATTATATTATCCGACATTACTATGGTTGTAACCAGTCATATCGTAGCGAATGACGAAGTTTTCAGAATTGAATTTTCAGATAAAAGACCGGCATTGGTCGTTCACGAAGCGTTGGGCGGTAATCGCCCATTTTGGACATCTATCCCCCAAGGCCGCCAGAAAGAAGCTGAATTTTTTGGTGCAAGAATTGCAGAGTATTTAAAAAACAAATAGGTATGTGTTATTACAACGGTCAAAAAGTTTCAAGAGCAGAGTTCATCAGGTTACTTAACCTTGAACGCTCGGTAAAAAAATATGATTTCCTGAATGTGAAACTACATCATGGGTTTAATTATGGAAACGTGGCAGTTTTAAAACGTACTGAAGATGAAACGAATTTCGACATCGTTCAGATGGAATGGGGATTTATACCGCCTTACTGGAAGAACCGGGAAGAAGTTAAAAAAAACCGGGCGGGTTACGTTGACCCCGTTACCAAAAAATTTGTGCAGTACCTCACCATGAATGCTAAAGCGGAGGAAATGCTTTTCCCCCGAAAAATGTATCGTGATGCGGCGTTAAAACGCCGCTGCTTAGTACTTTCTACAGGTTTTTTTGAATGGCGTGATATATATCCAAAGAATAAAAGAACGGGTGAGCCGGTTAAAAAAGCAGTTAAATACCCATACTACATTAGCCTTAAAGAGCACGAATATTTTTATATGGCCGGAATTTGGCAAGCCTGGACAGATCAGGAAACCGGGGAGCATATAGAAACAGTTTCTGTTGTTACTACCGCAGCGAATGGATTAATGCGGGAAATTCATAATGGCAAACTTAGAATGCCAACCATTTTAAATGATGAACTGGCTTACGAGTGGATGTTTGGTGATTTGAGTGAAGAACGAATTACCGAAATTGCTTCAACGCAATATTCATCTAAGGAAATGGAATTTTGTTCTGTTGACAAGAGTTTCAGGGAATCGGAAGAACCCGCGACACCCTTTGAATATAAAGAAGAAGACCTGCCAGCTTTTGAAACTGCATTTGCAGATTAAAATTTTTATGCAATTTTTGCGTGAGTTAACAGATGAACAACTGGAAAAATGGCATATTAAGATATCCATTACATTTACTATAATTCAATGAATAAGATCAATTTAACCGCTTACTACGCCACCATCAAAAAGAAAACAGGTAAAACGCCAGCCGACTTTAAGGAACTGGCTATAGCTAAGGGCTATTTCGAGAATGGGACACTAAAACCAACGGTGAAACCCGCAGAAGTTATTGCCTGGCTAAAAGCGGATTTTGAATTGGGGCATGGACACGGATTAGCTATTTACCATAGTATGAAAGATTCCGAATAAAGTTTTAACCTGGTTTTATCAAGTTGATCTCCCGCTGTTAGGTATTTCAATTCTTATAAATAATGGCTTTCTATGGCACATATCAATTGATCTACAACTTTTTCATTTAGGTTGTCAGGGTTGCTAAATACCTTGAATGATCCACTATCGGGTTCAAGACTAAGCATTAGTTTTCCATTATCAAATACCTCGAATTTACACGGTCTGTCCGCGCCGTCCGCATAGTCTTGCACTTGGAGCCTCTGCATCCCATGGATATCTACTATTATTTCAAAAGCCTCTGTTTCCATATTCTAATTTACTGATAAACAATACAGGAAAACAAATCTGCAAAATTATTTGTAAACAGTCTATGAAATGCTAATATTTTTAGCATAATTTTATAGCCCGCAAATGTTTATAGGATAATGAATACAGACCGCCAGATAATTCACATGGATCAAGATGCTTTTTTCGTATCCGTTGAGGTACGAAAAAACCCTGCTTTAGTGGGTAAACCGGTTATTATCGGCAGCCTGTCAGATCGCGGGGTGGTTGCATCTTGCAGTTATGAAGCACGGAAATTTGGTGTCCATTCGGCCATGCCTGCGCGTTTGGCTCGCCGTTTATGTCCACACGGTATTTGGATAAGAGGAAGTATGGATGAATATTCCAAAGCTTCACATGAAATTACAGAGATCATTCAGGGTGAAGTTCCGTTGCTTGAAAAAGCGAGTATTGACGAGCACTACATTGATATGACCGGTATGGACAAACATTACGGTACACTTAAATGCGCCAAAGAAATAAGATCAAAAGTGATCAAAGAAACAGGTTTGCCGATTTCTTTTGGCTTATCTGTCAATAAAACCGTTTCGAAAATGGCCACCAACGAGTGTAAACCTAATGGTGAATTAAGTATTGAAAAAGGTATTGTTCAGCCGTTTTTGAACCCCCTATCTATTCGGAAGATCCCCGGCTTAGGTGAAAAAACTTTCATCAAGTTAAGCGATATGGGTATTAAAAAAATTCATACGCTTGCCCAGGTCCATCCTGAATATATGACAAGTATTTTAGGAAAAAACGGGCTTTGGCTTTTACAAAAAGCCAAGGGAATTGATGAATCACCGGTTATCCCTTATCATGAACAAAAAACCATTGGTACACAATGTACCTTCAAACAGGATAGCATTGATGTTGAAACGATCAATCATCTGTTAACTTCCATGGTGATGGAGCTGGCTTTTGAACTAAGACAAAAGAAAAAGCAGACTGCCTGTATAACGGTTACCGTTCGCTATTCCACATTTGAGGATGTAACCAAACAAATGCGCATTCCTTACACAGCTTTGGACGGCGTATTAATTACGAAGACTAAGGAATTGTTTAAACAGCTCTATCAAAAACGGATTCTGATCCGTTTGGTCGGCGTTCGCCTGTCCAACCTCGTGAGCGGCTTTGAACAAATTGATCTGTACAGTGAGTCCGAAGAACAATACAGTCTTTGCCAGGCAATGGACAAGATACGAAGACGTTTCGGCCCGGATTCTATTAAACTGGCTTCTGGTATCGATCTAAATTTATAGCCATGTATCTAAACGTCCATTCACAATATAGCCTGCGCTACGGCACGATGCCCATACCAAAACTGGTTGAGGAAGCCGCAGCGCGTGGTATTACCCAAATGGTACTCACAGATATTAATAACTCCACGGGTATCATGGAGTTCATGCGGGAATGTGATGAAAAAGCAGTTAAACCCATCGGTGGCATAGAATTTCGCAGGGATAAGCATTTGCTTTATATAGGGATAGCACAGAATCGGGAGGGTATGAAAGAACTCAACGACTTTCTGACTGAACATAATTTGGAAAAGAAGCCGTTACCTGTTATCGCACCGGCATTTAAGTATGCGTTTACTATTTATGCTTATGGACACCAGGCGGAATTAAAAAAAAATGAATATTTAGGTATCCGCTTCGATCAGCTTAACCAATTATTTAACAAAGACTTGTTAGCCCTGAAAGACAAACTGGTGGCGTTGCAGCCGGTTTTTGTATTGGATAAAATTGAATACCGCCTCCACGAATATTTGAGAGGGATTGATCTCAATGCGTTGCTAACTTTGGTAAAGCCGGAGGATAAATGTACCCCAACGGATATGTTCCTGCCACCGGGACAACTGGAGGCCAAATTTTCACGGTACGCTTTTATTTTAGATAATACCCGCAAACTGATGAACAGTTGCATCATGGATTATCCTAAAGGCCGGATCAATCTTAATCGCAGGACTTTTACAGGCAATAAAAAAAACGATAAGGAACTACTGGAAAAACTGGCAATGAGCGGTATGGAGTACCGTTATGGCAAAAGTAATAAAGAAGCACTCAAAAAAGTCAAACATGAACTGAAAGTAATTTATGAACTGGACTTTTGCGCCTATTTTTTGATCACCTGGGATATTATTCGGTATTCATCATCACAGGGATATTATCATGTTGGCCGTGGATCAGGTGCGAACAGCATTGTCGCTTATTGCCTTAAAATAACAGACGTTGATCCCATAGAATTGAACCTTTATTTTGAACGCTTCTTAAACGCTCAGCGTACATCACCCCCTGATTTCGATATAGATTATTCCTGGGATGAACGGGAAGATGTGCAGGATTATATTTTTAAAAGGTACGGAAGTCAACATACTGCTTTATTAGGTACGATGTCAACTTTTAAAGACCGGAGTATTATACGGGAAATTGGTAAGGTTATGGGTTTGCCTAAATCGGAGATCGACGGTTTTACAGATCAGACACGGGCAGCGGTTAACCGTAACAATGCCACCTTTAAAAAAATCACAGCTATCTATGAGCGTATGGCGAATATGCCTAATCAACGCTCCATTCATGCCGGAGGGGTGCTGATTTCGGAAGACCCGATAACCTATTACACCGCGCTTGACCTGCCACCTAAAGGCATGGCTACTGTCCAGTGGGATATGTACGAAGCGGAGAAAATAGGTTTTGATAAATATGATATTTTAAGCCAGCGGGGTATCGGGCATATTAAAATGGCAGTCAAATTAGTTGAAGAAAACCAACAACGTAAAATTGATATTCACCAGGTCAAGCTTTTTATGAAAGACCCGGTAGTTAATGCACAACTACGAACCGGTAATACCATCGGCTGCTTTTATATCGAATCACCTGCCATGCGCCAGTTGATCAGAAAACTCAATTGCGACAATTACCTCGTGTTGGTTGCGGCCAGTTCAATTATCCGCCCCGGTGTAGCGAGTTCGGGAATGATGGGCGCTTATATCAAATACCATCATGCACCTGAAACAGTCAATTATCTTCACCCGGTTATGGAAGACCAGTTGAAAGAAACTTATGGGGTAATGGTTTATCAGGAGGATGTGATTAAAATATGTATTCACTTCGCAGGTATGGACGGTACAGATGCAGATATTCTAAGAAGGGGAATGAGCGGAAAATATCGTTCAAAAAAAGAGTTTGACCGTTTGGTCGAACGTTTTTTTGAAGAAGCAAAAAAACTGGGCAGGCCCGATGATGTAGTAGCCGAAGTTTGGCGGCAGGTATCATCATTTGCCGGCTACAGCTTTTCAAAGGCGCACTCGGCCAGTTTTGCGGTAGAAAGCTATCAGAGTTTGTTTTTAAAAACGTACTACCCCAAAGAATTTATGGTAGCCGTTTTGAATAATTACGGAGGATTTTATAATCGTGCGCTTTATGTTCATGAACTCCAAAAATCTGGCGCTAATGTCCATCTACCGTGTGTAAACCATAGTGATAGTATTGTTAATATTATGGGCAGTGATGTTTACCTGGGCTTTGTCGGTGTTCATGGGTTAACTGATACTTTTATTACATCAATACCCGAGGAACGGCAGGAAAATGGCCTTTATCTAAGTTTGGAAGACCTGGTTAAAAGAACAGGTTTAGGATTGGAGCAGGCTATTATATTGATACGGGTAGGTGCACTGCGTTTTACAGGCAAAAATAAAAAGGAATTGCTTTGGGAGGTTCATCTGCTAATGGGTGCCAAAGTCAGAGTAACCAATGACAACGAGTTGTTTAAACTGGAAGCAAAAAATTATAGCCTGCCGGTATTGGTAAATACTGATCTGGAAAATGCTTACCACGAACTCGAAATTTTAGGCTTTTCATTGAGTATATCCATGTTCGATCTGCTGGAAACTGATTACCGGGGCGAATTATCTGCAAATGATTTGATTAATCACATCGGGCAGATGGTCAGAATGGTAGGCCTTTATGTTTGCGAAAAAACTGTCCATACTAAAACCGGTAAGAATATGTGGTTTGGGACTTTTTTAGATGCAGAAGGCAATTTTTTTGATACCGTACATTTTCCAAATTCAACACCCGCTTATCCCTTCAGAGGAGCAGGTTGCTACTTAATGTTTGGTAAGGTAGTGCAGGAATTTGGCTTCGCGAGCATTGAGGTTTTAAAGTTTGCTAAACTTCCGATTTTGGCTAATCCGGTTATGGAATAAATTAATGGTTATGGATAGGTTTCAAATACAATGTATATTATCTACAGGACAGGCCGACTTGCAGTTGGATATAAAGAAAATGCCAGGTGAAAAAGGGCCTTGTTTCATGATAACAGAAAAAGGGTTGTTCAAAGGTTATTTGGCAAGCCAAAAGAACGGCGTGTTTAAAATTATTGGGGAGGCAAGCTATAACGACCATGATATTAGTTTGATCGCCCACCAAATTGCACACGTACATAGATAACAGAATTCGGGCTGTCCCTGCGGCCGCGCTTTACACTATATCTTTCCTGGCGAAAAGGATGCCGTTCTAATCACTGACAGATGAACATGTAAAAGTTCCGGGCCTAAAAAATTCAATTTAAGATCAATCATAAGATTTATAAATTATGATTACGTCACCTATTATTTAAAATTATGATTTTCGATCTAATCCTTTATTTTTACCTATCTAAATAGCTATTTTAAACAATGACAAATGCTGATTACCATTTTTTAAAGGGTGGCGATGAAATGGGAGAGTTGATCCGATCAATAGATTGGTCAAAAACACCTATTGGCCCGGTTGATCAATGGCCTCAAAGCCTACGGCTGGCTACCAGCATTATGCTTTCAACACCTTTCCCAATGTACATAGCCTGGGGGAAGGAATATATACAACTTTACAATGATGGCTACCGGCCAATACTTGGGTCAACAAAACATCCACAGGCTATGGGTATCAGCACCCGCGAAACATTTGCTGAAATATGGCATATTATCGCTTCTATGTTTGATGGCGTAATGGAAGGCACTGCGGTAGGTTTCCCCAATTTTATGCTACCGCTTGACCGGAATGGGTATGTGGAAGAATGTTTTTTTGATTTCTCCTACAGCCCGATATATAATGACGACGAAACGGTAGGAGGCGTTTTGGTAACAGTTATAGAGACGACCGAAAACTTAAAAAACATTCAAAAACTTAAAGAAAGTAACGTTGCCTTAAAACGTAGTGAGGAAAACTTGCGTAACCTGATAAGCCATGCCCCGGTAGCTATGGCCGTTTTTAGAGGCCCTGATTATGTAATAGAGATCGTTAATCAAAAAGTGCTTGAGCTATGGGGTAAAACCTACGAACAGGTGATCAATAAACCGGTATTTGAGGGTTTGCCCGAAGTAATAGGACAAGGTATTGATGTGTTGTTAAGTAATGTATTTTCAACCGGTGAACGTTTTATTGCTAATGAACTACCAGTTAATCTATTCAGAAATGGAGAACTACAACTGGTTTATTTAAATTTTGTGTACGAAGCACTAAAAGACAGCGACGATAAAATTTATGGCATTGCTGCGGTCGCGGTTGAAGTAACAGAACAGGTTAACGCAAGGCAAAACGTTGAGGAAGCCGAAGAACGGGCGAGGTTAGCTATTGAAGCGGCTAAAATTGGTACGTTTGACTACAATTTCCTTGATGACACCGTTGTAACCTCGCCGCGTTTTGATGAGATTATGGGAATAGATAATACGTCAGACCATAGTCAATATTTAGCTGCCATTCATCCGCAGGATCTTATGGTACGTGATAAAGCCTTTGAAAAAGCCTATAATACCGGCCAGTTATTTTATAAAGCGAGGGTCGAAAAAGGCAATGAAACCCGATGGGTGCAAGCAGAGGGAAAAGTATACTACGATGACGAAAATAAGCCATCAAGACTATTAGGCACATTGCTCGATATAACCGAACAAAAATCGGATGAAATGCGAAAAAATGACTTTATTGGGATGGTCAGTCATGAACTTAAAACGCCGCTAACGTCACTTACAGCCATTATACAGCTGGCCAATGCCAAGCTAAAAATTAGTGACGATAGCTTTCTTTCCGGCGCGATGGAAAAGGCAAACACACAGGTCAAAAAAATGACCGCTATGATCAATGGATTTTTAAATATTTCTCGTTTAGAATCCAGTAAAATTCAGATCGACAGGCAGGAAATAAATCTGGAGCATTTGTTGGAAGAAACGATCAGTGAAATTGAATTAACAGTTTCCAGCCACGAAATCCATTTTGAGCCTTGTAATCCAATAATGGTAAGCGCAGATAATGACAAAATATCTTCTGTGATCTCGAATTTAATCAGTAATGCTGTAAAATATTCTCCTAAAGGGAAAGTAATTGAGGTGAAATGTTTAGTAGTTGATAACAACGCTCAGGTAAGCGTCCGGGACGAAGGAATGGGCATTGATGAGGCTGATATAGATAAATTATTTGAACGTTACTATCGCGTGGAAAGTGATCACACGAGGAACATTTCAGGTTTCGGAATCGGGTTATATTTAAGCGCAGAGATCATTCAGCGGCATGATGGAAAAATATGGGCTGAAAGTGAAATTGGAAAGGGTTCTACTTTCTATTTTAGCTTGCCGCTGACACGTGATTAATTTAGACAGAATAAAATTACCTTTTAGCCTGATTATTCATCTTCTCTGACCTTTGATAGCCATCCCTGGAAATCTTTAAAATTCATTGCGATAAATCCGCTCCTGCATTTTCGCTTCACTTCAAAAGCATTTGCTTTATTTTATAACTCCTTAAAAGTCCGCCCAAGAGCATTATTCAGAACTGCACTCGTTTACCCGCTTATTGCATTGCGCCGGGAAAAGCTTCGCTTGCCTTCATGCTGCACTTGACCTACTGCTAAAATATCAGATTGCTTTCAGTAGCTATTTTCCAATCGAAACGGAGAAAAAGGCAGCTAAGGTTTTGCCCGCATTTCTTAAAAATTTCTTAAAAACCCGCAAAAGACTACGGCATAATGAACCGCCCTCGTTCCTCGGCCTGTTCACCCTGCGGGACTTATTCCGTTTCCTTTTGCCTGCTGCGGGCACCCTTTTTTTGCTTTCTTTTTTTCCGTTTTTTCTTTTGAAAAATAGCTTTTTAGGGAAAGTCTTCGGGAAAAGAGGGAAACGAAAAATAAATTTTTAATCCTTTTAAATCATTTAAAAAATGAAAACAGCAGAAAAAAGTGCAACCGCAGTACAAGGTACAGCAGCAAAAAAAAACCAAACAGCAAACAGAGTTGAAAACCGCCCAAGCCTAACAGGAAAGGAAGCCAAAGAAGATGGAAAAGCTACAGATCAAAAACCTGCCCAAACTCCGCAAGTTGAGGCACACAACGCCAACGAGGTTAAACCCAGTAGCCCCGCTACAGTGGATAACCAACCCGCTAACATTGCTCCCTATATCACAGGGGAAGGTTTAGACGAAGCACCAAAAGCCGAAGTGGTAAAAGTGGAAGTAGTCAAAGCAGAACCCGCCAAAGTGGAAGAAGTGAAAGCCGAGCCTAAAAAATACGCTTTTAACTTAGAGCAAACTTTAAAATCGGTTGACAGCTTGCACCGCCTAAGCATCCAACGGATTACCCTGTTATCCCGCATCAAGTTACTGGAAGATTTTGAAGTGAAACTGGTGGAGGAAAACGACGAACTGGAAAATAACCCTTATCAGGGTTGCAAGCTGATTATCAAGGACGATAAAAACAGAGAGTTTGTGACCAACACGCCAAACCTTATCCGCATGGTTTCACAATTCATATTTGATGCTTGCCACGAAAAACTGGCCGACATTGAAGCAAACATCATTTTCCCCAATGCTTAAACAAACTATGCTCCCGGCATATCGTCGGGAGCATTTTTTTATGGTTTCACAAAAAACAGCAATTCCTATGTACGAGCAATTTATAGAGTTAACCAACCAAATATTTTGGGAGGGTTACGCCGAAACTTTAGCGCAGGAAAACCCCGCACGGTTTCAATTAGAGTTAAGCGATTTTATGAACACCTACCAACTTTAAGGCAATGGAGGATAAAATCTTTTTACTGGTGAAAGTCACCATAAAAACCACACATAGCAACATACACGATGCTATACAGGAACTGCAAACCGAAACGGTTTTACAGGTGAGCAGTACCCCAAATGTGGAAGTCTTACAAACAAAAATCATTGAACTGAACACTAAAAAATAACATTATGGCACATCAAATAAATTTCAATCAGAAAACAGGCAAAAACAGCTTTATGAGTGTAAAGGAAAAAGCCTGGCACGGGTTAGGGCAAATTATAGACCGTTATCCAACCAGTAGCGAAGCGATACAACACGCAGGGCTGGATTATATAGTGGAAAAACGCCCCTTGTTTACTTATGATACCGCTAATCATTTGGGTGAGGGTAGCGATGATATAATGATACCTGAAATAGAAGTGCCTAATTTCTTTGCAACCGTTCGGGCAGACACCGAGCAGGTTTTAGGAGTAGTTGGCAATGATTATGAAGTCGTGCAAAACCGTGATGCGTTTTCATTTTTTGATGCTATTGTAGGTGGTGGCGATGGTATTCTATACGAAACGGCGGGCGCATTGGGTAACGGCGAACGTGTTTTCATTACCGCTAAACTGCCCGATTATATTCGGGTGGGTACAAAAGACTGGA
The DNA here is from genome assembly GCF_004054195.1 of Mucilaginibacter gilvus. GTDB lineage: Bacteria > Bacteroidota > Bacteroidia > Sphingobacteriales > Sphingobacteriaceae > Mucilaginibacter > Mucilaginibacter gilvus. The sequence goes on from NZ_SBIW01000006.1 coordinate 488,606, forward strand.
TAGAGCAATATTTGTTTTTAACAACTTCGCACGATGGTTTAGGGAGTATTACCGCAGCGTTTACACCGATCAGGATCGTTTGCAACAACAGTGCGACTCGTTGTGCAGCCTAATAAGCTGTACGGGTCTCACCCGTAAGGGTGGATTTAACTTTTAATCAATCCAGTGGAATGCTGGTGTTAGCGGCTTATCTAATAAAGTCCATCCGAC
>NZ_SBIW01000007.1 GCF_004054195.1 Mucilaginibacter gilvus
GTTCGTCGGCCAGTACGATATCGCTTACCCTAACGGCACAGGATGCAGGTTCGGTGATCCGGGTAAATGGCAGCACGGTAGCCAGCGGTGTCGCCTCGGCCCCGATAACCCTGACCGGCGCATCTACCCCGATAGATGTACTGGTAACGGCAGAGAACGGCACCAGCACCAAAACGTACCGCATCACCGTATTAAAAGGCTTGTCCGGTAACGCCTATCTGAGCAAGATCAGCCTGTATCCATATAACATTACCCAGGTGACTGGCTCATCCGACCTTAACTATGCAACAACGATAGGTTCATCAGTTAATTCGGTTTGGCTCACCTTAACGGCACAGGATGCCGGTGCCGTGATCAGGATCAATGGCACCGTACAGGCCAGCGGCACTACTTACGGCCCGATAGCGATCAGCAATACAACAACGCAGGTCAGCGTACTGGTAACGGCAGAGAACGGTACAAGTATCAAAACTTACGGGATCACGATAAACAGGCCGGCACCGGTAGTCATCGCAGCCGTAAACAAAAACAAAGACCAGATAAACGTGATCCAGAAACCCGACCCGACCCCGGATGCCTCAGCAGACGAATTGGTCGTAAAACAAGCTGTATCACCTAATGGGGACGGCATAAACGACAGGTTTACGATCCAGGGAATCAATGCCTTCCCGGAGAATACGGTCCGGATCATGAACCGTAACGGTGACGTTGTTTACGAAGCAAAAGGCTACGATAACGAGAACAAAGCCTTCGACGGCCACAACAGCCGGGGCACCCTGCAGCAGGCGGGTACTTACTTCTACTCGGTAGAGTACAAGAAGGGCACCGAAACCAAACGCAAAACAGGATACATCGTGGTTAAATACTAATAAAAAAAGGTAATTTGGCTCAGCGAATATATAAGCGCATACAACAAGAGTTAAGGAAAATGATTACCAAACAAGTAATAACAACAGCCAGGGCTGTAGCAAACGGTATAAAATTATTAGGTATAACCCTGCTGCTCTTAACAAGCGGCAGGGCACTTGCCCAACAGAATACCTTTAGCTACAATCAGTATGCAGATAATCTTACTCCCTTAAACCCGGCCTATTCGCTGCTGGATAAGGCAGGAAACGTAAACATCCTGGGCAGAAGGCAGTTCATCGGTCTTGAGGGGGCGCCAAACAGTTTACTGATGAGCGCCAGCTTCCCTTTAGAATCTATCGGCGCGGCTGCGGGGCTTTTTTTGGTGAACGATAAGTTTGCGGTGGAGAATCAGACGGAGGTTAACGGCTTCTTTGCCAAATCTATACAGCTGGCCAGTTCGGCGTATTTGTCGGTATCCATCAACGCGGGGATCAGGAGCTACCTTGCCAATTACTCTACGCTGGATCCAAACGACCCGGTGTTTAGCCAGGACGTGCGCGAAACCAAGCCGAACATAGGCTTTGGTGTAATGTTCTACAAAGATAATTACTATGTAGGCGTTTCGGTGCCCGAGCTCAGCTTTCGTAACCTGGGCACAGCATCGGTGCAGCAGGCCAATTACCTGCGCAGCCATTATTACTTCTGTGGCGGTTTTTTAGCAAAACTGAACGACGACATACAATTAAAACCCGCCGCGCTGGTATCATACCTGCAGGGATCACCAGTAGTGGCAGATATATCGGGTACCATGTACCTCAAAGAACAATTGGGCCTTGGGGTGAACTACCGCACCAACAAGCAAGTGGCCGGGATAATATCTGTAAACGCCAACAGCTTTAAAGTTGGCTATAGTTACCAGTTTGGCACATCATCATCAAATTTGGGTGGCTACAATAATGCCACTCACGAGGTAAGCATCAGCTATCGCTGGGGTGCCGATTTGCAAAGGAAGCTACTGTAACCGCCTTTGAACCGGGCTGTTCTCAATATAAGTGCTCGGTTCTCCATCTAAGTACATCATCTTATCACAATTATGACTACACCCGACCTGAAAAAAATAGGTTTCGGGGTTATAGACCTTGAGCAACTACAGCCTCGGTAACGGCAACAATAAACCTGCGGCCGATAGGTACTATAATGCCTTATGGCGGTCCTCAAAATACATTATCTAACCTCGGTAATCAGGGATGGCTGCCTTGCACTTGGACAAGGTCTCTAAACCGAAATACACCGAACTGTATGATCTGATAAAAGAATCGTGTGGAATTGCCAGCCAACTTGGGCGGATATTTCTCCCCGCCTCATGCTCCTCATAACTTTCCATCAAGCGAGGAAGGTGGTAACGAAACCAGGCCAATAAATATTAGCGCGTATTACATTATTTTTGCGGGCTACCCGCATAACAGTATTTCTTTTCCCCTGATATCAAAGCCATGTTCATGAACGAACAGGGCCTTTTTTTTTATTGAGAGCTGTTTGGTTGCCCCAAACTAAATTTAGCCAAAGTCGTCGTCAATTATCGAAATATCGTTTGTTGAGTTTTGCCTGTATTGTATAAGTAATTGATTATTAATTTGTTGATGTGTTGGTATGCTATTGGTATAACTGGTGGCATATCAATAATAATAGCAAACGTGTCACACTCAATAATCAAAACAGTATCCTTCTGCGCCACTCCACCACCGCCCGGTCATTCTCATCTTAGTGTCATAAACACACTTGGTTTGAAATGTTTGTCCAGCATAGCCGTCTGCAATCGTATGTGGGTAAATAAACAGAATATCTATAATTTTCATTTTAGTGTCACAAACACACTAACTAACAAAAATATCGTAAACTAAGTTGACTAATATAGTCAACTTAGTTTACCTTTGTATCATCATCTATAAAGTCATGAAAACTGAAGGCCTATATAAAACAAATACTACAACTGCCGGTAACAACCCGGTTGTTAATACCGCGTTCTTAAAAAACTCTACCAGGTATGTGATAGAAGCATTGGGCGAAGGCCTTAAGCAAAGCCTGAACGGCCTGGATATCAATACCGAGTTTTTAACGCTTACCGCACGCAGCCTGGTACAAACATCAAGCAAAACGGTAAAGCACATGGTTACTAAATACAGCGCTGCGGGTCGCCAGTTGGCTCAAAAACGCTTCCATTATAATAATACCCTATCGCACTCTTAATATCACAACAATGAAAAACCTACAACCGCTTTTTAAAAGCATCATAATTTTACTGCTCTCATTTGGGACAGTTAACCAGCTGCATGCCCAAAGCACAGTGGTACGCGGCACCATTACCGATGCTAAAACACACCAGGCAATGCCTTATGTTACCGTAACCTTTGCCAATAGCACTATAGGCGGCGGTACCAATACCCAGGGCCGTTACAACATTAGCACCACAGGTAAATACACCCAGATACAGGTGACCTTTGTGGGCTTTAAAACCACTACCCGCACTATAGAGACGGGTAAAGAGCAGCAAATAAACATTGCCCTTATTGAAGATAACCAGGCGCTAAGCGAGGTTGTTGTAAAATCTGGCAAGAAGAAAAAATATACTAATAAGGATAACCCGGCTGTAGAACTGATCCGCAAGGTTATTGCCCATAAAGAGCAAAACCAGCTGGAGAACTACAACTTTGCCGAGTACAAACAGTACGAGCGCATGAGCTTTGCGCTGAGTAACCTGAGCGAAAAATTCAAAACCAAACGCATCTTTAAAAATTACCAATTTTTGTTCCGCGAGCAGGATTCTACTGCTATAGGCGGTAAAACATTGCTGCCGCTATACCAGGAAGAGAAATTATCTGATAACTATTACCGTAAATCGCCGTATGCTAAAAAGCAGGTGATATCTGCCAATAAGCAGGTAAAATACGATGAGAGTTTTGTTGATAACCAGGGACTTACCGCGTATTTTAACCGGATGTACCAGGATATCAATATCTATGATAACAATGTTTCGCTGCTAAGCAACCAGTTGCTTAGTCCGATAGCCGACCACTCACCCGATTTCTACAAATTCTTTATTACCGATACACTAAAAGACCAACAGCCAAACCTGATAGAGCTGAGCTTTACGCCACGTAATACCAACGGCTTACTTTTTGAAGGAAAGATCTATATCACTATGGATGGCAACTACGCCGTGCAAAACGCGCAGTTAAACGTAAACAAAAACATCAACCTTAACTTTGTAAGGCAAATGCAGGCTACGCTTGCTTTTGAAAAAAACAACGATGGTAAATATCACTTAAGCCAAAGCGACCTTAAAATTGAGTTCGGGATAAACAAAAATAAAGGTGGTGGTATATATGGCGAGCGTTTGGTATCGGTAAATAATTTCGTGGTAAATTCACCGCGTACCGATGATACTTACAAAGGCCCTGCGCAGGTTATAGCTGCTAACGCAGCTGAAAAAGACGATACTTACTGGCTGATGAGCCGCCCCGATACACTGGATGCCGCCGCGGCGAGTATCTATAAAAATATTGACAGCCTGCAAACCATCCCATCGTTTAAAAAAACAATGGATATTGCTACGCTGGTGCTTGCCGGTTACAAAAACTACGGCACATTTGAAGTTGGCCCCGCCAATACATTTTACAGCTTTAACCCGGTAGAAGGTTTGCGTTTACGCTTTGGCGGCCGCAGCACCCCGTTGTTGAGCAAACGTTACTATTTTGAAACTTACGGCGCTTATGGTACAAAGGATAAAGAGTGGAAATACTTTTTAAGCAGTACTTACTCGCTCAACAACAAATCCATCTACTCGTTCCCGCAGAATTATATCCGGGCAAGCTTCCAGCACGATACAAAAGTACCGGGCCAGGAGTTACAGTTTGTACAGGAAAGTAACTTCCTGCTATCCTTTAAACGCGGTGCGAATGACATGTGGTTATATAACGACATCTTTCGCTTGGATTACGTGCATGAGTTTAGTAACCACTTATCATATTCGTTAGGCTTCAAAAAATGGAACCAGAATGCCGCAGGTTCCTTGCAATTTCAAAACCTGTTACCAAACGGTGGGTTGAACAATGTGGGTACCATCCATACATCGGAATTATCGGGCTCGTTACGTTGGGCACCACACGAAAAATTTTACCAGGGTAAACTTTACCGTACCCCGATACCTGATAAATACCCGGTGTTTACCTTGAGCTACGCACAGGGCGTTAAAGGCCTGGCAGGTGGCGATTACAATTACCAAAACGTAACCGGTAACATCAGCAAGCGTTTTTATTTATTGCAGTTAGGTTTTACCGACGTAAGTACCGAAGGTGGCTACTTATTTGGCCAGGTGCCGTTCCCGTTGTTGGATATACACCATGCCAACCAAACCTACGCGTTCCAGTTATATTCTTATAACCTGATGAACTTCCAGGAGTTTGTGAGCGACCATTACGCCAGCATCGCTATCGACCATAATTTCAATGGATTTTTGTTTAACCGTGTGCCTTTATTAAAGAAACTGAAACTGCGCGAGATCATCGATTTTAAAGCCCTTTGGGGTGGCGTACGCAGCGAAAACGACCCAATGAATAATGCTAACCTGTTACGTTTCCCATCGGGAGCTAATGGTGGTACCTATGCATTAGGCTCAACACCATATATTGAGGGAAGTATTGCGGTAGGTAACATTTTTAAAGTACTGCGTATCGACTTTGTAAAACGCTTTACTTATTTAGATCATCCGGGCGCGCCCGAGTACGGTGTGCGCGCATTTGTTAAGTTCGATTTTTAACGTAAATTCGTAAACCAGGTAAGCCTTTAATCGTTATACTATCATGGCAGATTGCAATACAATTGAGGATTCGAAAAGGATCACCTGTAAACTGGTGTACCTGCTTAAACGTTCTATAGACGACTGGAGCATGAAAAAGCTCTGCCGTATGAACAACCCGGACTTTAATAATGCTCACATCCCATTTTTTATGAGCATTGGCACAACGGGTATTACCAATAACGCGCTGGCCGCAAAGATGAGCGTAAGCAAGCAGGCCGCCAGTAAAATTGTAAAAGAACTGGAAGCCACCAACATGGTACGCAGCGAGAAGAGTGCCGACGATGCACGTGCATCTATGCTTTACTTAACACCTGATGGCGAAAAGTTTTACCAGCACCTTAAAAATCAGGTGGAGAACCTGGAGAACGAATATAAAAAGGTAGTAGGTGTAAAAAACTACGAAGCCGCTATAGATGTGATGCTGAAGCTGGTGAAATTCCACGAAGAGTACAATTGCACGGGAGAACCGGTTGTATAATTGAGTTTGAATACAAGGAGTGAATATATATTTTTCGCGAAGGCCATAAGGATCATCCTTGTGGCCTTTGATTTTGATAGACAAAAATTAGTGTATTAATTTTATACTTGTAACAGCTATGGATTACGCGCCTATTTTAAACAATATTGCCAAATACGTTACCCTTACCGAGGAGGAAGAAATTTACTTTACCTCTTTTTTGCACTATAAAAAAGTAAAGCGTAAACAGTATTTGCTGGAAGCGGGGGATGTAAACACCAAAATATCTTTTGTTACCAACGGCTGTCTTCGCAGTTACGCGGTTGATAAAAACGGCGGCGAGCATGTTTTACAATTCGCCCCACCCGGTTGGTGGATAGTGGATATGCGCAGCATGCTCACCCACGAGCCCGCCCGATTGAACATAGACGCAATTGAAGAAACCGAGCTGTTTTATATCCTGAAAGCCGATTTGGATGCGCTGCAACTCAAATACCCGAAATTCGAGCGCTTTGGCCGTATGCTGGCCGAGAATGCGATGGCAACCTACCAGCACCGGCAGATAGATAATATGATATTGAACGCCATAGAGCGCTACTCCAACTTCTGTACGCTTTATCCTTCGCTTATCTTATCGCTTCCCCAAAAACAGGTAGCGTCCTACATCGGCGTTACCCCGGAATTTTTAAGCAAGATGTTGAATACGGTGGTGATAAAATAGAGAGAAGATGAGTGGTGAGTGCTGAGTTGTTGGGTAATATCGTGAAACTACTCACAACTCACCACCCACACTCACTAACCCTTAATCTATATTAACAATTTCCCTTAACCTACCTTATTCGCCCTCGTTACTGCTTTAGCTACCTTTATATTACTAAAGAGGAGTAAAACATAATGAAAAAGTTGATTGAAAGAGTAATTCCCCGCCCTGCGAGGCCAGGTATGGTTGGCGATGGTTTTAGGGTTTATAATATGATACCGGGCGCGGGTATCTCGCAGCAGCGCATTAGTCCGTTTTTAATGCTGGATTTTAACGCCGAATTTGATTTCGGTCCGTCGGAGCATTTGCGTGGTGTAGATGTACATCCGCATAAAGGGTTTGAAACGGTTACCATTGCCTACAAAGGCAGCGTTGCCCATCATGATAGCGCCGGTAACAGCGGGATCATCAACCCCGGCGACGTACAATGGATGACAGCCGGCGCGGGCATCCTGCACAAGGAATACCACGAACAGGAATTTTCGCGCAAAGGCGGACCGTTTGAGATGGTGCAGCTTTGGGTTAATTTGCCCAAAAAAGATAAATCGGCACAGCCGGGGTATCAGGGTATCACTTCGGCGCAAATGGGCAAGGTGGAATTGCCAGATGGTGCCGGTTTGGTAAACGTAATTGCAGGCACCTACAACAATATAACAGGCCCTGCCAGCACCTTTACGCCGGTAAATTTGTTCGATATTAAGTTAAAGCAAGGCGGCGCGGCAGATTTTACCGTTCCCGCAGGGCATAACACGGCGTTGTTGGTAATCAATGGGAATGTAACTGTAAATGGTGAACAAGCCAATGAGCATAGCTTAATATTGTTCAAGAACGATGGTGAGGAGATCAGTATAAAAGCCACTACCGAAAGTGTTATATTAGTGCTGAGCGGCGAACCCATTAACGAGCCTATTGCCAGTTACGGCCCGTTTGTAATGAACACCCAGCAGGAAATTGCGGATGCCATACAGGAGTTTCAGTCGGGTAAGTATGGTGTGTTGAACTAAATAATTTTAGTGATGGTTGAGGACAAGGGGGTCAGCGGGCGTGAGGCGTTGTTCCTTTTGTGTTTTTATATTAGCGTGAAGTACCCAGTAGCATGAAAAAGAAGATCCAGCATATTTTTTTAGGCCGTGAAAAAAAGATCACGAAGGAAGAAACCGTTAGGCAGCCACTGCCCCACATGGACTTTAGGTTTGCCAACCCTTTTATTGTACTGCACCACATGCCACCCAAGGAGATTGCGCCGGGGCAAACGTTGCGCATCCATCCGCACCCGCACCGCGGCTTTGCGCCGGTTACGTTTATGCTGCAGGGTGAGGGCTACCATAAAGACAGCGCCGGGCACAACGAAACCGTAAAAGCAGGGGATGCCCAGTGGATGTTTGCCGGTAAGGGCATTTTGCACAGCGAAGGGCCAAGCGAATGCCTTTTAAAAGAAGGCGGCATGCAGGAACTATTGCAACTTTGGGTGAACGTACCGAAGGCGCACAAATTTGATGAGCCAACTTATCAGTCGGCTACAAAAGAACAGCAGCCCCTAGTTTTGGAGCAGGGTGGCGTATCCCTTCGGCTGGCGAGCGGCGAGTTTGATGGTAAAACCGGCCCGCTAAAAAGTATTACGCCAGTAATATCCGTAGTTGGCGAAATTGAAAAAGGAAAAACTGTACAATTTAACGCGACACCCGGCTATTGGACCTTACTTTATATTGCAAAAGGCAGCGTTTGCATCAACCAGGAAACCGTAGCGCAATACAACCTCATTGTTTTTGAGAAAGAGAACGAAGAAATTATCCTGACGGCGGAGCAAGATACCCAAATACTATTTCTGTCCGCCGAACCGATAGATGAGCCTGTTGCTGCGAAGGATAATTTTGTAATGAATACTTCAGAAGAAATAAACCAGGCCATGGCCGATTATTCAACCGGGGTATTTGGCTCGTTAGCTTTTTGATATTTCATCTCTTCTGGGTCTATTTCTTGCAATAGCTCCTTGTAAGTATAGCATTTTTTTGAAGGTAGGCTGCTATCGTTAAGAATGGTTATCCTAATGGCTTTAAGGCCAGAGATCCCCTGCAGATCTTCCACGTCCAGTATTTCTAAATCTTCCTTCAGCATCCCTTTCGATTGTAAAAAACGGAGGTAGGTTAAATACTCTAATTCCTCATCATGATTAGAATATACTATGGTTAACTTACCGATGCCGGTGATGCGGTCGGTGGTGCCTTTTATGCAGGCTTTATCAATACGTTTTTTTACGATCTCGAAACGGGCGTTGTACGTACCATCCACATCAAAACGTTTTTCATCCATTCTGAACCTAATAGATAAGGGCGAACTGAAAGCCAATATCAACGAAGTGACTTCCAGCGGATAAGGAAGTATTTCCCGGTTAAAATGATGCTCCAGCTCCATTTCGCATAAAACCTGGATCTGCCACAGGCGCAGGTTGTACACGTGTTCCATCTCGAACGGCTTATTTGGCGAAATTTTTTCACCTATGTACAGGTTATGCTCCACGCCGTCGGTTTTAAAGCGCTCATAATAATGGGGGTAAGCAGATTGGGTTTCTACTTGCCACTTATCCAGCATGCTCGCCATGCGTTCGTTAATAATGGCAACGGTAGTTTCGTATTTGCGGCGTTGCAAATGGAAGTCACCCATCTTATCGGCATCTTCAAAATACTTGGTAATGGCCGGGCAGTTCTCAATTTCTAAAACCAGTGCCTGTTTAAAAATAGGATGCACCTGTTGCTCCAGGTACTGTTGTAGCTGTTGCTCAGTGTCGGCTTTTATTGCCGAGTCAAGTTCAATCTCGTAGGATCTTAATCGCTGCGAAACCGCGTCGAGTGATTCTATACCCGACGAAACGCACAATTTCTCAGTTAAGGCTATAGCCGCGCAAAGCTGGTTCTTCAGATCGGTTTGGAGGCTGTTGTTGCGTGTATCAGATGAGCCTTTTATATCAACCTGGCCATAAAGCGGATACACGTTGGTGAAGGTAACTTCCTTTAAATTGTACTGTTTGTGATGGCTTTTAAATTGCAGGTACTTATCTACTTCTTTTTTAAATTTCCAGTAAACGCTTGGGTGGATGCTGGTGTATTCGTCTTGTATTATGGCTTGTACCTGGTTCTGCAGGTCGGTAAACTTACGGTCGATGGTGTCGGTTATAAATGGCATTACCACATCCAACTGATTAGCATTAATGCTGTTCAATTCACCTTTATGGCCAGACACCAGCTCAATTACGCCCAGCATTTTTCCATTTTTAATAACCGGCGCCAAAATAACGCTGTTAATGCCTTGTTCTTTAAAGCGCCTGGCCATAACGCTGGTCGGGTTTTCGGCCAGGTATTTATTAATGTCAGAGATCGCGAAATAAATTTTTTCGTTTACAACAGTGGTAAGCGAGTGCGTGCAAAGGGTATCAGAGCAAAGCTCCGCCTCAATTTCTTCGGGTAATAAAAAACTTTTTAGCTGCTCGTTAAACGGCGCGAGCGAAAAGGTATTCTCATCCGGGTCGAATGAAAGGAAGCCCACGTGCAAATCGGGTATGCGGTATATCGAACGGAAAATGGCTTCAATATCTTCGCTTAGGTTGATGTTTTCCTCTTCGCGGCCAAGCAGGGTGCCTTTAAGGGACGATACGGCACTTTCCACCGTCGCGTCAAATAACGACATCAGGCCAAATCCACGCAGATCCCAGCTACCAACCGGGAATTTTTCTTTCCAGATGTCGATGTTGTTAAAATTATCCATCAGCAGGTCTATATCCTCCTGGGTTAATTTTACAGCTTTATCCGTAGGGGTGAGTTCTAAAAAATCGGCATTATAAAGTATGCGATAGTGTTTTAGTACGCCATCGGCAGTAGGTATATCGTAATAAAGCGGCTTGGAGAAATTAAGGTGCGTGCCGTATTCAGCATCTAAAATTATACAACAGGCCATCACATAAAACTGGTGTTCGTTGTAATCCCTGAAAGCCACATTAAAAGTTTCGCCGGCCGATTTCAGAATCCCTTCAAAACGTTTGGTTTGGTTAAAAAGGATATCCTGGTAAGGGATACTTACCGCCTTAATTTCGTTATGGGTTAAGATCTCGGGGAAGAGGCTTTCCAGCAAATGGCCGATAATCTCCGTATTGTTTATAATCTGGTTCTTATTGCTGATTCCGTTCTTTAATTCGGGGAAGGGTTCAACTTCTTTTAAAACCGAGCGCGCATAATCTGCCTTCGGCCCCGTTTGGGTGGCCGCTATCTCCTCAAAATGCGCTATCAGTTTATGGAACGAGATATGGAGATTGAAAGGACTTTCGGTTAATGCGTTTAAATTCATATATGTTATAGTACAGTACGGTAGACGAAGCTACGATCAATTTGTTACAGTAACAGCACATCTATGCGGTGTGCATGTACCATCTGCATCTCTACAGACCAGGCAAAAACAGTGAATTGCCCATCCTGCGATGCTACCAGTGCAATGGCATCATTTTGGTCGTACACAAATTGTGCCGCAGCCAGATGGCGTGTACCTCCATTCTGCGCGGGGTGCACTTTTGTCGCTTTTGCCTCTGCAAGTGGCTCGGTCAGGACAATTTGTCCAATCCGGGCACTGTTTTCTGCACGGGTAAGCTTGGCGCCAAAGGCAAGCAGATCATAATTATTGGTGATGATAGTGGCACCATCTACCGCTGTAAAGCCGCCAATAAGGTCTATTGCCTGCAAAAGGGCTTCCTGCCATTCCAGTTTATTACGTTCGGTTTCGGTAAGGGCAAGCAGTTCGGGTATAGCGCTGTACGCCGGCTTAACCGGGTATTTTATAGGGTGTACAACAGATTCGCGGTATTTTTCGGAACCAACGGGCACAATAGCCACCAAACCACCCTTACCATGCACACGCATGGAGGCAGCCAGTTGAACAAGCACGTTGAACGAATCGCCCATGAAGGTTGGCAGCGGCATATTAGCCAGCGATTTCAGCAGCACGGGGCAATCGGCAACCCCCATGGTCACCTCATCCAAAACCTTTATCTGGTCGCCCTGTAAAACGGCTATATTTACAAACTTGCCAAAACCGTCTACGCGACGGTGTTTTATGACCAGCAGGCCCGGTTCTACAACCTCCAGCACAAAACAAATGGATGGGATACTATGTGTGGTGCCCCATATAAAAATATCATCGCCCTCGGGCCATACGCCAAGGTGGATCCCGGGCTGTTCTACAGCCGGCGCAAGTTTAATGAGGTTTTGCGGCGTAAGCCTTAATTTTTGCCCGAATATGAGTGGTTTTGCAGATTGCTCCGGGCTAAGCAGCGCCAGCGAGATTTTTGGCGAATGCCCTTCTTCGCGCCGCAGGCTGGCCCAAAAACCAATATCTATTACGGCTTCAATAATGACGCTATCCGGCGCGGTGGCTAAATGGACATTTTTAAGGCCCTGGGCTTCCAGCAGATGCTTTTTAAAGTGCGCCTCTATAACGGGGGCAACAATGCGGGCTGGAAGGTAGGTAGGTTCTGATAGCATTGGGGCTGATAGAATTGTAAATACGAAAATAATAATTTTATGCCCTTTTATAAGGATAATATATTCTTTATGACTTAATTAGGAAGAAAAAAGGAAGGTGTCGCCGGATATTTTAACTGATCCTCTACACCACTGCGTAACATACCGTGTGAGTAAATTCGCCTCCCGGGCTATGATAATTAAAACGCTGGTTTCAATGCCAGTGCAGTACCGCTCCCCAACACCGCTCCGCCCAACACATCGGTAGGGTAATGTACCCCCAAATACATGCGTGAATAGCCGGTAGCGCCCGCCCATAAAAATGAGGGTGCTATTACGTACCATTTTGGATAGGCTCTTGATAAAGCCATCGCCGTAGAAAAACTGGTAGAGGTATGCCCGGACGGGAACGAACTTTCGCCGGGGATATAAACGGGTACTATTTTTAAGTTACGAATAAACGGCCGCGGCCGCCCCACTAATTTTTTGATGAGATAGGTAGCCACAAACGTAATAGCGGTACTGCTGGCAACGTACCCGGCGTTCTCGCGCATGTTGCGGTCCTTGGTAATAATGCCGCCTATAAGCAACCCCGCCGGCACACCAATATTCCCATACATTAGGTTACGCGACAGGAAACTCATAACTGGCGTTGCCTCGGGTGTACGGTTCAGGGCAAGACTAACAATGGTGCGGTCATCAAACCGCTGTATAAAGTTATCTGCCTTGGGTACCACAACAGCCACCTTTGGTTTTGGGGCGGGTAAAATAGCTACAGTATCCTTTGCCGGCACAACTACAGTTTGTGCAAATAATTTTGTACGGGCGCCAAAAAAGGTAAACAGCTGTAATACAATTAATAACTTAAATGAGCGCTCGCAAAAAAAATACTTCATTGGTGTACAGCTATGTTTTAATATTTATATTTATGCCAAACCGGGCATTGCTTTAAGCAAAGTACTTAATAAATTGTTTTTGTACCTAACGCAAATGCACACAATTTTATAAAAAGGTTGTTAACTCAACATTATATGAACTACCAGAATCTGCTGAAGCAGGTTAACGAATATGTGTTAGCCTACTATAAAACCCATGCCGACCCGCGCCTTGTTTATCACGATAAACAACATACCGAAAATATGGTTAACCGGGCAATAGAAATTGCCAACCATTACCAGGTGAACGACCGCGACTATTTTGTTGTGGTAGCAGCCGGCTGGTTTCACGATACCGGTTACGTGCTTGATATAGCTAACCATGAAGAGGAAAGCGCGAAACTTGCCTGTACTTACCTTAAAAACATAGGGGTAACCGAAGAAGACATAGCGGATATTAAAGGCTGTATTATGGCAACCCGTATGCCGCAATCGCCCTTGAGTTTATTGGAAAAGATAATTTGCGATGCAGACTTGTACCATTTAGGTACCGATTATTTTTTTGATACCGATAAACTGATGCGCAAAGAAACATCCACATTGCATAATAGCGAGTTAAACAAAGCTGATTGGTGGCGTAAAAGCATTGCTTTTTTATCGGCACACGAATACCATACCGATTATTGCCAGGTTTTGTTAAACAGTACCAAGCAACAAAACATTCAGGTGCTTAAAAATAAATTGGCAAAAGCCGATGGTAAAGCAGGGGGCCAAAAAGCTACTGAAGGTAAGCCGCAAGTAACCCCTATAACACAAGCCCCCGTGAAAAAAGATAAACAAAAAGAAGATAAAGAGAAACAGGAAGAACCTAAAAAAGGTATTGAAACCATGTTCAGGATCAGTTCGGCCAACCATCAGCGGCTGAGCGATATGGCCGATAACAAGGCACATATTATGATCACCGTGAACTCTATTATCCTTTCGGCCATTATCAGTTTGGTGCTGCGCAGGTTAAGCGAGAACGAATTCCTCATCATCCCAACCTTTATATTACTCTCCATAAGCTTACTTGCAATTACATTTTCTATTCTCGCCACCCGGCCGTCTATCCCCAAAGGTGAGTTCACGCGCGAGGATGTAGACACCAAAAACGTAAACTTGTTGTTTTTCGGCAACTTTTATAAAATGTCGCTGGAAGAATACACCTACGGGATGGAAAAGATGATGGACGATAGGGAGTTCTTGTACGGCAGTTTGATAAAAGATGTGTACGCGCAGGGCGTAGTGCTGGGGAAAAAGTACCGCCTGTTGCGAATCGCCTATAACATTTTTATGTTTGGCCTCATAACATCGGTATTGGCGTTCATTGTTTTTTCGGCGTTTTTTGCAGATAAACCTATATTATAAGGTGTATGCTTCAATATTTCAACCGCGACCTTAGCTGGCTCACCTTTAATCAGCGTGTGCTGGAAGAGGCCGCTAACGAGTCTGCGCCTTTGATCGAGCGGATCAGGTTTCTATCCATCTATTCATCCAACCTGGATGAGTTTTACCGCGTACGGATGCCTGTTTTGCGCGCCCTCCAAAAGATAGGCGAGAAAAAGATCAATGAGATCGACAGCGAAAAGCAATCTGATATCCTGGAGCAGGCATCGGCCATGATCCTTACCCAGCAGCAGCACTTTGGTGAGATACTGACCACGCAACTTATCCCGCTTTTGCGGAAAGAAAAAACAAACCTGCTTTATAACCAACCCTTGCCCCGGGCCTTGCACGAGGAAGTAAGCAGTTATTTCCTTTCGGAGGTGCTGGCGTTTTTACAACCGCTTGCTTTGGATGAAAAGCACGGCTTCTTTCCGGAAAATAACAAACTGTATTTTTTGGTTGAGCTGGCCGAAGGTAGGGATGATAAACTGGTGCTTTTAAATATCCCTTCAGATAGCCTGCCCCGCTTTTTTTCGGCAAAGGCCGATGGGGAGCAGTATATCTTGTTTTTGGATGATGTGATCCGTTTTAACCTGGATAAGCTGTTCGGCAAAGCGGAGATCAAAAACTGTTACAGCTTTAAAATAACACGCGACGCGGAGCTTGACCTGAAGGATGAATACTCAGGCGATCTCTCCGAACAGCTTGAGAAACAGCTCAACAAACGCGATCTTGGCTTTGCCACCCGCTTTTTATACCAGGCCGATATGCCGTTACGGATATTGGATAGTTTGGGAACGTACCTTAACCTCAACAAACCAACAGCGGTAGAAGGCGGCAGATACCATAATCTGAAGGACTTTTTCGCGTTGCCGGCAGGTGGCGACAAGCTTGTTTACGAAAAATGGCCGGCTGGCAAGCTCGCCGATGTTTCTACGGAAGTACCGCTGGCTGCTGTCATCGCCAAAACGGATCTGCTGGTGAGTACCCCCTATCAATCTTACGATACCATCCTTCGTTTTTTTAACGAGGCCGCCAATAACCCCGATGTTACCGAAATAAATGTAACCCTGTACCGTGTTGCCAGCGATTCTAAAATAGTGAACGCGCTCATAAGCGCGGCAAAAAACGGCAAAAAGGTAAGGGTAGTAGTAGAGCTGAAAGCCCGGTTTGACGAAGCAAATAATATTAAATGGGCAAAAAAGATGAAAGCCGCCGGGGTGGATATTATTTACAGCGTAACCGCCCTTAAGGTACATGCCAAAATTGCCCTCGTAAAAACCAGGAAAGGAGATAGGATAACGTACTCGGGTTTGCTGGCTACCGGCAATTTTAATGAAGGCACCGCAAAGTTCTATACCGACCATATCCTGCTGACCACCAACCACAAGTTACTGCGCGAGGTGGAGCTGCTGTTTATTTTTTTAGCAAAGCGTGAGAAACCTTCGCCGGATAACCATATCAAATTTAAGCACATCCTGGTGGCGCAGTTTAACCTGCAAACGCGCTTTATAGAATTGATAGACCGGGAGATCGCTTTTGCCAAACAAGGCCAGCCCGCCAGTATCATTATTAAAATGAACAACCTGGAAGAACAGGAGATGATCAAAAAACTTTACGAGGCATCGCAGGCGGGGGTGAAAATTTCGCTCATCGTCCGCAGTATTTGCTGTTTAATGCCAGGGGTTAAAGGCATGAGCGAAAACATTACCGTAAGGCGTATTGTGGATAGGTTTTTAGAGCATCCCCGCGTATTTATCTTCGGCAATAATGGCGATAAAGAGGTGTTTATGGGCTCGGCCGACTGGATGAACCGCAATATCTATCATCGAATAGAAGTGTGCTTCCCGGTGTATGATAAAAAAATACAGGAACAACTTTTTAAAATAATTCAGTTTCAGCTAAACGATAATGTGCAGGCCGTGTTAATAGATACGCACCTTAACAACATAAAGCCGGCATTAACAGGTAAGCCGGTACGTTCACAAGAGGCAATTTACAAGCATTTGACTAAAAACGATGCCGTTTAACCCATACAACTATGAGAAAAATCATCATTTTGTTTTCGATACTATTAGTAGGCATGATAGCGGTATCCTGCGGGCAAGGAAAGAATAAAGGCAAGAAAAAAGACAAAAAGAAGAACGATATGGAAGCAGTAGCCGCGCAAAACCCGCCGGGTTACGATCTTAGCAACCCTGTTGAGTATAAAATGCCGCATGAATTGCTGGAGATCTCGGGAATTGCCTTTAATAAAGGTGATGATAATGTAATTTATGCCGAACAGGACGAAGATGGCAACATCTATTACCTGCATGCGGGTGATAAACAAACAAAAAGTGCTAAATTTGGTAAACACGGCGATTACGAAGACATAGCTACTGGCAATGGCCAGGCGGTAATTCTACGCAGCGATGGCGAATTTCATAGTTTCCCGCTAACAGAGGTAGCCAGCGGCCAGATAAAAAGCCAGAAAGTGAAAAACCTAATGCCCGCTGGCGAGTATGAAGGGATGCACTTTGATAATTATACCCAAAAGCTATACGTTTTATGTAAGCAATGCGATATCGATAAATCTACTGATAATAACAGCGGGTATATTTTTGACCTTGGCAAAGATGGCTCCATCACCAAAACGGGTGATTTTAGCCTTAATGTAAAAGATATTGATGCCAGCGGCGAGATGAAGAAATTCAAGTTCAGGCCATCGGCCCTTGCCAAAAACCCGCTTACGAAACAGTGGTTCATTTTATCATCAATAAACAAGCTTTTGGTAGTTACGGATGATAAATGGAAGGTGCAGGGTAGCTACATGTTAAAGGGATTTTTACAACCCGAAGGCATGGCGTTTGACAGCAAGGGCAACCTGTATATCTCCAACGAGGGCGACGAGATAGCCAGCGGCAATATTCTGCTGTTTAAATACGTCAAGCCCAAATAGTGCCGATAACCGGCGGCTATTTGCCGCCGAATAACATACTTAATACCCCGTACAGATGCGTAAAAACCTACTTATCCTATCCGCAATTTTTACCACCGCTACGGTAGCCCATGCGCAGCAAACGTCAGTTATAGAATTACCCGCCCCTAAGTTTAAGGATAGCATCACCGTAAAGGTCCATCCATCGTACAATGACGTTACAGGCGCGCACAAATGGCTTTTCGGCGAAAATTACCGCAAAGAATGGGCGGTGCCTGTTAAGCTGCCAGTTATAAGTTTAAGCGAAGTTTATGGCGGCCTTACACCCGATAAAGAGGGCGGAGGTTACCAGTCGAAATCGTTAAGGCTTAAAGATAAACAAGGCCGCGAATGGGTAATCCGCAGTGTGGAGAAATCGCCGGATAAGCTGCTTCCGCCAAATTTTGCCGGCACCTTTGCTGTAGACTGGTTGGACGATGCCATCAGCGGGCAGCACCCGTTCTCGGCGCTGATAGTAGGCCCCATGGCCGAGGCCGCAAATGTGCCGCATTCAAACCCCGTTATTGGCGTTGTGGCAGATGAGCCCGCGCTTGGCAAATACCGTCAAAAGTTTGCTAACACCATTTGCCTGCTGGAAGAGCGCGAACCGGGTGGCGAATCTGATAACACGCCAAAGGCATTAGGCAAAATTATTGAAGATAACGATAACCATTTTGATGGCGAGGCATTCCTGCGTGCCCGTTTGCTGGACCTGCTGGTAGCAGACTGGGACAGGCACGAAGACCAATGGCGCTGGTTGGACAAGCAAAAAGGAAATGGCAAAATGTACATTGGCGTTCCCCGCGACCGCGACCAGGTGCTGCACGTTGCACAGGGCCTTTTCCCAAGCATTGCTTCCTTGTCGTTTATTACTCCGGCTATTGATAATTTCAGCGGAGAGATACCGCGTGTAAAATACTCCATTTTTAAAACCCGCTTTATTAAGCCTTATATCGATGCCCAGATAACTTTTGAGGATTGGATGCGCGTTACCAATGCGTTTGTAGCCGCCGAAACGGATGAAGTGCTGGAGGCAGGCTTGCGCCGTATGCCTGTTGAGGCTTACAAGATAAGGCACGATGAATTACTTGCCGGGTTGAAACAGCGCCGCGATAATATCCCCAAAGCGATGGAGGAATATTACCGCTTTATAAACCGCCTGGTAGATATCCGCACCAGCGGTAAAAATGAGCAGGTAACCATTACCGACGCGCCGGATAACGGTATGCGGGTACTTATCCAAAAAATTAGTAAGGACGGTAAACCGAGCGATACGCTATTAGATATGGTGTACAACCCGGAGTTCACTAAAGAGATCAGGCTGTTTTTATCAGGCGGCGACGACCATGTTACTATTAATACCGCAACCGCTACGGTAAACCTGCGTGTGGTAGGCGGGCATGGTAATAAAGTATACGAGGGGATAAAATCAAACGGCACGGTAAAGCTTTATGATAAGCCCGGCAGCCTTAAATTCATCGGCGATGAAAATGTATTTCGTAAACACCTTTCGCGCGATACGTTTAATACTAAGTTCATACCTACTTATCCATACAATGTTTGGATGCCGCTCGCTACTGCGGCGCTTAACGTGGATGATGGCTTTTTGCTTGGAGGTGGGGTTCAGTATACCAAATACGACGGCTTCCGTAAATTGCCTTATACCAGTTTACAGCAATTACTGATAACGCATTCTTTCTCTACCGACGCGTTCCGTATCCGTTACAACGGTGAGTGGATCCACGCGTTCGGCAAGACCAACCTGTTGATCAAAACCTATATACAGGCACCGGATAATACGCAAAACTTTTTTGGCTTTGGCAACAATACGCCATTGGTGAAGGGGCCGGATTATCGCCGGTTTTATCGCACCCGCTTTGATACCTACCAATTCGACCCGGCCTTGCGCTGGAGGCTGGATAACGTTAAAAGCATCAGCGTAGGCCCTTCATTTCAGTATTATCATTTTGATTCCGAAGGGAATGCAGGTCGCCTCATTACTAATCCTCCGCTAATTAATTCTTACGACAGCCTCATTGTAGACAAGGACAAGGTACACGCCGGTATAATGGTTAACTATATAGATAACGAGCGCAAGGGTGGCGTATTCCCTAATGACGGGCATTATTTTACCATAACCCTCACAGGTTACCGTGGAATGAATGGTTATTCAAAATCTTACGGACAACTTCGCTCGGAGTTTACGTTCTATAAAAAATTAACCCAGCACGGCGCACTCGTTATTAGCGACAGGATTGGCGGGGGTGTTACCGTTGGTCGTCCTGCTTTTTACCAGGGTATGTTTTTAGGCGGGCAGGGCAATCTGTTGGGCTACCTGCAAAACCGTTTCGCGGGCAAGCACATGATCTATAATAACTTCCAGGCGAGGCTTAAGCTGGCTAACATCAAAGGCTACCTTTTACCCGGTCAGTTGGGCATCAGCGGCTTTTATGATGCAGGCAGGGTATGGGCCGATAACTACCACGCAGGCGGTATACACCACGGCGTAGGCGGTGGCGCGTACTTTTCACCTGCGGCACTTATTGTAGTGCAGGTATTGGCCGGGCATTCTGTTGAGGGCTGGTACCCGTATGTGTCGTTGAATTTTAGGCTGTAATTGTCTGAATCAGAATTTTCAGAATTAAATGATTTTCAGAATTTCCCTTACCGTACTCGTTGCGCGTCCTATTCTGTTAATTCTAAAATTCTGTAAATTCTGATTCAGACAAACTGCGTTAGCGATAAAAGCGGATACAGGCCCCGCGCCTAAGGCACTGTGCGCGTATGAGCGGATAGCGCGGGGCAAAGCCAACGCCCAACAGAAGCCTCTTCCTTGGATAAGGTAAGGCGAGGCTTCTTCTCTTAACCTACATTAACTTTCTGCTTTAACCTACATTAAGTTGAAATGCTGTGTTTATACCGACATTTGATATCAACAAACAAGGAACAAACACAAACATTTAAAACAACAGCATCATGGAAAATACAATCAATGGCATCCACCACATCACAGCAATAGCTGGCAATGCCAAACGCAATTATAATTTTTACACTAATGTTTTGGGCCAGCGCCTGGTTAAAAAAACCGTTAACTTCGATGACCCCGAAACTTACCACTTATACTACGGCGATCAAAACGGTACTCCCGGCAGCATCCTTACGTTCTTCCCCTGGGAAGGCATCCAAACCGGCAGGAGAGGCGCAAGGCAGGCTACCGAAATTGGGTACTCAGTACCAAAAGGTAGTCTTGATTTTTGGGTGAACCGTTTCGAAAAACATAACGTGATCTACAATAAAGCAGCCGAGAAATTTGGCGAAGAATACTTAACCGTGTTAGACCCTGACGGTTTGAAACTGGAGTTGACAGTATCAAAAACTGCCGATACCCGCTTACCATGGGAAACTGATGAGGTTAAAGCAGAGAACGCTATTAAAGGTTTCCACAACGTAACCATTACCACCAACAAAATGCAGCCTACCGCTGATATTTTAACCGGTGTATTTGGCTATAAATTGTTAGAGCAACATGTAAACCGTTACCGTTTTGTAACAGACGCGGTTGAAAACGCCAACATTGTAGACCTGGTAGAAGTTGCCGGCGAAGTTGCCGGGCATGTAGCCGGTGGCAGCGTACACCACGTTGCTTTTAGGGTAGCAAACGAGGACATCTTGATGCAATACAGAGAAAAGATAGCCGCTTTAGGGTTGCACATTACAGATAAGATAGATCGTAACTACTTCTATTCTTTATACTTCCGAGAACCGGGTGGTGTGCTGTTCGAGATTGCTACCGATAACCCTGGCTTTGCAGTTGACGAAGCGGTTGAAGAATTGGGCCAGAACCTGAAATTGCCTGAACAACACGAGCGTTTCAGATCGGCATTAGAAAAATCATTACCAAAACTGTTCTAATTAAATTATGTACAGTCACACGAAACAAATAAAAACGGCGGGTGCAGCACCCGCCGTTGCCAAAGGCGCATTGATACTGTTACACGGCAGGGGCGGTAACGCCGCCAATATTATAGGCATCGCCAATGAGCTTGATGTAGATGGTTTTGCCATTTACGCGCCGCAGGCTACCAACAACAGCTGGTACCCGTTAAGCTTTTTAGCACCCGATTCACAGAACCAGCCCGCTTTAGATTCGGCGTTGGCGATGGTTGACGAAACCGTAAAACAAGCCCTGACAGATGGGTTCCCGGTACATAAGATCTACTTCCTCGGCTTTTCGCAGGGAGCGTGTTTAACGCTGGAGTACATCACCCGCCATGCACAGCCCTTTGGCGGCGCGGTTGCGTTTACGGGCGGACTGATAGGAGAACGGGTGAATCTGGACAACTACAAAGGCGATTTTATAGGGATGCCGGTATTGATAACCACCGGTAACCCCGATCCGCATGTACCACTTACCCGCGTAGAGGAAAGCGTAAAAGTGTTAAAGAGTATGGATGCCGCGGTTACGCTTAAAGTTTACAATGGTAGGCCGCACACCATTAGCCAGGAAGAAATTGAACTGGCCAACAGCACCATATTTATATGAACAAACTGATAGCCCGCCTGTTGGCCTGGTATACCGCAACAAACTTTAAAAAGATAAGACGATGAACTACGATAATATTGAACTTGTCAACAACGAGGCCATCCACAACTTTGAGCTGTTTGTGGATGGACAACGCGCCTTTATAGATTACAAAACCAAGGATAACAAGATTTACCTCATTCACACTGAAGTCCCCAAAGAACTGCAGGGACAGGGCGTTGCCGAGGCTATTGTAGAAAAGGCGTTTAAATATATAGAAGCGCATAAGCTAACGCTGATCCCGCTTTGCAGCTACGTACAAGTTTTTTTGAGGAAACACTCCGAATGGGACAGGCTTTTAGCCGCATAATATTATGGAACAGTTTAAAGTAACCCGCGTGTATACCGACGAAACCGGCGAAAGCCGCTTTGACGAAGTGTTTTACCCGCTAACAGATGGCGGCTCAATTGGGCACCTATCGCAAAGCGTTGCGGTGAAAGAAGTTGTGTTTAGGAAAGTCCCCGCTGGGTACAACGATCTGCACAACGCTCCTCAAAAGCAATATGTAGTGTTATTAGATGGCGGCGTAGAAATAGAAACCTCCCTCGGCGAAAAGCGAGTGTTTGAGCAGGGTGAGATCTTGTTGATGGAAGACACTACCGGCAAAGGCCACCGAAGTAGTAATGTGGAGCAACGGGAGCGGAGTTCGTTGTTTATTATATTCTAAATCTTCATCCTGAGATGTAATAATATAAACAAAATTATCGACAAGAAAAAGTGAATTATATGTTAACCCAGTGAAAAATTAACTTATTGACTGTCAATGTTTTATAAAAATAATTTCCGAATTGTGTTAAGTTTTGTTAACCCTGATTGCTCCCGCAGGTATAGCAAAACGCATAGTTTAGCCTTGTGAGTTCAAGCAATTAAATTCGTGTAATTAGCCTAATTCGTGAAATTCGTGTTAATTGAACTCCTGCGTAATCTTTCGCGCCGGGCTATCCAACTTGGCGCTTTTGCGTACACCGGCAACCGTCATGTGTACAATGTTCAGCTGATCTTCGTACAAATTTTGCAGCAGGCTCACGTCGGCATCTATCTTTTTTGGAGAGGCTATCTTTGGCGATTCCAGGTACACATTCACCGCTTCTTTGTTAATCTCGAAGCCAAGGTAAGTTAATGGCAGGGCAGCCCCGCCTGCTCTTACCTGTAGGTGCCCGGCAGTGTATTTTTTTACCAGTTCATCCATGGCGGCGTGCATGTCTGCCTTACTCAAATCGGCTTTGGTGTTGAATTGCCGCTGCAGGGCGCTTTCAAAATCATCGGTAAAAATGGTGAGGATAACTTCCATCTGCCCATCCTTCGCATTGTAGCTGATATCGGATGTGCTTACGTGTAGCGGGTGAAACTTAGCGGGCACGGGCTTCTCCGCCCAAAACATACCCAGTAAAATGTAACAATATAATAGCGGTTTGCCTAATAAAGCAGTCATAACAGTACGCGGTTTTATTTATAATTAAAACCTGCTAAATTTACGCTTTCAACGCCTTTTTATTGCATGTCTGATTTTGTTTTTTATTTCGGCTTAGGGTGGAAACACATCATCAGCCTCGACGCGCTCGACCATCAGCTTTTTATCCTCGCACTGGCAGCCGTTTACACATTTAAAAACATCAGGCAGGTGCTTATACTGGTAACCGCTTTTACTATCGGGCATAGTCTTACACTGGCTTTAAGCGTGTTGGATATTATCCGCTTCAGCAGCAAATGGGTGGAGTTTTTAATACCCTGCACCATTTTTATCACCGCCCTAAACAATATTTTGCGGGTTGATAAAAAGGAAGGCAGCGCCCGGGTTAACTACTATCTGGCCTTGGGCTTCGGGCTCATCCACGGGATGGGGTTCGCCAACAGCATCCGCATAATGCTGGCACAGGGGCAGGGGATAGGCATGGGGCTTTTCGGCTTTAACGTAGGGTTGGAAGCAGGGCAGATCATGGTGGTCGCCATTATCCTTATTGTTGGTTGGCTGTTCATGAATTTGCTGCAGGTGCGGCGCAGGGACTGGATATTTTTTTTATCTTCGGGAGTGTTTGCACTGGCCATTAAAATGGCTATAGAGCGCCTTCCCTTTTTACATTGAAAAACTATTAATCACTAAAACAGAAATATGAAGCGGATCTTTACAGGAATCTTATTCGTGATGGGCACCGTTGGAGCATCCTTTGCACAGGATATCCAAAACAACCCGGGCAGCAATCACGGGAACAAGTTTGAGCAGTTGGGCACCATCCTCAGCACACCAAACGAGCAGCGTACCGCCAGCGGGGCACCCGGCGTAAAATATTGGCAGCAACGCGCCGATTACAACATCAAGTGCGAGCTTGATGAAAAAAACCTGAAGTTGACGGGTAGCGAAACCATTACCTATTTTAACAATTCCCCGGACGTATTAACCTACATTTGGCTGCAACTGGACGAGAACCAGCATAACACGCTGAACAACTCAAACTACCAGAGCAGCTCTACCATGCCAAAGCAAACCACCACGCAAAACATCGACCGCAGCGTTGGCCGTAACGGCGATGTGGATAACGGGCTTGGTGATGTAATTACGAAATTAACCGATGCTACCGGCAAAAAATTAGCTTACACAGTTAACAAAACCATGATGCGTGTTGAATTGCCTGTGCCGTTAAAATCTGGCCAGCAATTTATTTTTAATATCGACTGGACCTACAAAATTACCGACCGTATGACCATTGGTGGCCGTGGCGGTTACGAGTACTTCCCGGAGGATGGTAACTACCTGTTCACCATGACACAGTGGTACCCGCGCCTTTGCGTTTACAGCGATTTCCAGGGATGGCAAAACCATCAGTTTACCGGTCGTGGCGAGTTTGCGCTTACCTTCGGTAATTTCCACGTACAAATGACCGTACCAGCCGATCACGTTATCGGTTCAACAGGCGAGTGTATCAACTACGCGGCTGTATTAAGCCCGGAGAAATTTGCCCGTTACAACAAGGCCAAAATATCAGCCGAGCCAGTAGAAGTAGTAACCCTTGCCGACGCTAAAAAAGCAGAGAAGGCACCATCAGCCGCTAAAAAAACCTGGGTATTCCAGGCCAATAATGTGCGCGATTTTGCATGGGGTTCTTCCCGTAAATTTGTTTGGGATGCTATGGGCATCAAGCTTAACGGCAAAAACATCATGTGCATGAGCTACTATGGTAAAGAAGCTTACAACCTGTACAGGAAATATTCTACCAGGCTGGTTGCACACACTATCAAAACCTATTCAGATTTCAGCATCCCTTACACTTACCCGGTTGCACAAAGCGTTGAGGCATCAAACGGTATGGAGTACCCGATGATCTGCTTTAACTATGGCCGTACAGAGAAAGACGGTACCTACAGCGAAGGCACCAAGAATGGTATGATAGGGGTGGTTATCCACGAAGTTGGCCACAACTTTTACCCGATGATCATCAACAGCGATGAGCGCCAGTGGAGCTGGATGGACGAAGGTTTAAACTCCTTTGTGGAGTACCTCGCCGAGGAACTTTGGGACAACAAATTCCCAAGCAAAAAAGGCGCGGCTTATACCATGGTTGATTACATGAAACTGCCTAAGAACGAGTTAGAGCCTATTATGAGCAACTCTGAGAACATCGTTCGTTTTGGCCCTAATGCATACACCAAACCGGCTACCGGCCTAAACATTTTGCGCGAAACCATTATGGGCCGCAAGCTTTTTGACTATGCCTTTAAAGAGTATGCAAAACGCTGGGCATTTAAACACCCAACCCCTGCCGATCTGTTCCGCACGATGGAAGATGCTAGCGGCGAGGATCTGGATTGGTTCTGGAGAGGCTGGTTCTACGGAACCGACCCGGTTGATATTTCTTTAGATTCTGTAAAAGTGGGTAAAGCCGACCTGAAAGACAGCTACTCTGCTCCTAAAGGCAACGGCGTAACTGCAAAAGTTGCCCCGCCATCGGTAAACAGTTTTGAGGATATCTCTAAAATCCGTAACCGTACTGATAAGAACATCGTTTTCCAAACAGACAGGGATACTGCTACGCACGATTTCTATTGGAAATACGCTCGTGGCCTGGCTGGTGTTGATACTGTGAAGTTTGCCAACATGATAAAAGCGCAAAGCCCGCCAACTTTCGAGACCGAGACGTTGACCGCTGATGATAAATCGAAATATGGTTCTAAATATTTCTACCAGTTAAACTTTAGCAACAAAGGTGGATTGGTAATGCCAATCATCGTGGAGTTTAAATTTGCCGATGGCACAACTTCTATCGACCGCATCCCTGCGCAGATCTGGCGCCTGAACGAGAAGAATTGCAGCAAATTCTACATTCAGGATAAAGAAGTGGTGTCTATAAAAATTGACCCGATGCGCGAAACTGCCGATATCGACGAAACCAACAACTTCTGGGGTAAAAGCGGCGAGCCGTCTAAATTCCAGGTGTTTAAACAAAAAATAGGGGCTAATGGCCCGGTTCGTGGCCAATCTACCGGTGTAAACCCAATGCAGGTAGGCACCGGAAGCAAATAATAAGTAATACTCATTCGGCCCCCCGACCGAATATATATAATGCATACGGCCGGCTAAGTAATTAGCCGGCCGTTTTTTGTTTATGCTGACAACGCTCATTGATTTTCACATCGGAAAACCGCATTCGGGGTAATATGTGCTAAGCGAACAGGATCTGCAACCCAAACACAGCAGAAGGCAAATCCATACCCCTTTAAAAGATCGTCTTAATTATCTTAAAATAGTAACGTTGCCTGATAATGTGGGCTGCCCGTCTTTGGTATCGATGATGTAATAGTAGACACCTGCGGGTAGCAGCTTGCCAGAAAAGGTTCCGTCCCAGGCTTTGCTGTAACCTTTGGATTGGATCAGTTCGGTGCCATAGCGGCTAAATATCTTCACTACACATTTTGGATAAAAGGCCAGGTCGGGGATGTTCCAGGTATCGTTTAAGCCGTCGCCGTTGGGGGTAAATGTATTTGGGATATGGATGCTCGGCGGCGCTAATAAGGTAATGGTAACCTCATCGCTTGCTTCCGGTACGGTGCAGGGATCATAGATAACCCGGCAGGAAACTACATCCCCATTTTTAAATAGATTACTTGTAAACGTAGCGCTGTTTGGCCCTGTGGTAACACCGTTCACTAACCATTGATAGCCGGTAACCTGGGCCGCATTAGTGGCTACTGCCGTAAAGGTAACAGGTGTGCCTCTATAAACATTATTAACCGATGCCGAAATACTTACCGTTGGTGCCGGATTGATAGGCGTTACCACACCGCTGACGGTAAACGGAACGGAGCCTACCGAAACGGGACCGGGGCAGGCATCTGTTTTGGTTAGTGTGCAGGTTACTATATCTCCGTTGGCCAGCGAGGTAGAAGAAAATATTGCATTATTGGTCCCCACATTGATTTTATTCACCTGCCATTGGTAAACTGCGTTCAGGCCTTCGTTGGTTGTAAATGCCTGGAAAAATATCGCAGAAACCCCGGCGCAGGCCGGCACCGGTGTAGATGTGCTTACGTTAACTGTAGGTTGCAGGGTGGGGTTTACCGTTAGTGGCTGAGATAATGTTTTGCCGTTGCTGGCAGCTGTAATGGATGATGTACCCGCCGATAAAACATGTATTTGGCCGTTGATGATAGTAGCCACAGCCTGGTTGCTGCTGGTATACGTAATTGGTTTAATGCTGGTAGCACCCGGATCAAAATCTGGCGTACACGTTGTTTTGGCGGCGATGGGGCCAAATTCAAAATCGGGTAAAACGGTAAGTTCATGAGATACGGGGCTGGGTTTGGTGTAAACATCATTACCATCCTGTGATGCCGTAATAGTGGTATTACCCGGCCCAATGATGTGTACATTGCCGTTAACTATAGTTGCCACCGCCGGGTTACTGCTGGTATACGTAACCGGAAACTTATCGCTGTTACTGGTAGCGGCCGGGCTAAAATCAGCATCAGTAACATACCTGGTGGTAAGCGCCGGGAAGGTAAGTTCTTGTACAAATTTTATTGTAAGGGTTTGGGTTACGGGTAAAGGCGCGTTGTATTTGTCGTTTCCGGCTTGCGTGGCGGTTATAACGGATTGCCCGACTGCTATCACGTGTATCAAGCCATCGGGTGTAATAATTGCGACATCAGGGTTGCTGCTGGTGTATGTAACCGGAAGCTCCAAATTGGTGCTGGTGGCTTCGGGTTTAATGTTGCCGTTGTTATCAATAACGGTTGATAGTACAGGGAAAGTGATCACGGCTTGCTGTAATCCTTCTATAACTTCCAGGTTAATAATTGTGCTGTTGCTGCCAGATGCGTTGTAGGCAGTTACCATGTAATCTCCCGGCGGCGATAACGTGGTTGGCGTACCGCTGATAATGCCTGTGCCGGTATCAAACACCAGGCCCGCGGGTAAAGGTTTATCTATGGTGTACCTGTCGAAAGATAGCGTTTGGATATAATTGCCACCGCTCGCTATATAAATAAGTCCGCTTTTATCAGCTGTTAAACTGTTGGGAGCTACCAGGTATATTTTATCGCCATTGGCATCTATAATATCAACCGTAGATACATTGTTGTCTTTATCTATAACTCTTAAAATTGCGCTGCCTTCGTTTGCCGCATTATTGCCGATATCCAGTACATATATATCGCCCGCGGTGTTGATCAGCATGGCGCTTGCATTGCCAAACCCTGCCGATAGTGCAGGGCCGTTTAAAACCTTTGGCGTGCCATTGCCTGCTATGGTAGTAACCAGCCCGCCTGTGGTTACCTTTCGCACACCCACATAATCAGCCACGTACAGCGCGCCATTAGAGAAGATGATATCCTGCGGGTTGTAAAAGGCTGCCGAGGTGCCTTGCCCATCGGTATTGCCACGGTTTCTGTTACCCGCCAATGTAGTAACCACACCAGCAGGCGTTACTTTCCTGATCACGGAGTTGCCCTGGTCTACAACATAGATGTTGTCAGATTCGTCCATGACAAGGCTTACCGCTCCATCAAACCTTGCTGCAGTTCCTGTGGCATCGGTATAGCCGGCTACTGCGCCGCCAACAAAAGTAGCGGTTACACCAGCAGCATTTATCTTTCGGATGGAGTATACATCGGCAACGTATATATTGCCGGCCCTATCTGTAACCATCCCCCTTGGCCCTTGAAATTGCGATATACCAAAGACACCGTTAGTGTATCCCGGCCCGGCAGCACCGGCTATGGTGCTGAAAATCCCATCGCTGGTCATTTTCCGAACGGAATAGTTGTTAAAGTCGGTTACGTAGAAGTTCCCCTGTGCATCAATGGTTACTTTAGCCGGGCCGTCAAATCTCGCGCCCGCTTTAAGTCCGTCTGTTCGGCCCGGCTGCCCGGTTCCGGCAAAATTGGCCAGCAAACCATACGAATACCTTTTTACCTCGCCCCCCTTATTTGCAGGGATAATAGGAGCTATGGTGTTATTTTTGATCAGCGTTTGCGGCGTAAGGTAACTGATATCGGGCGCGGGTGCCACGGGTGCCAATCCATCGGTTACTTTAATATTAATGGTAGCATTGCTTACGCTTACCGCGTTTTTTGCAGAAATAGTGTAAATGGTAGCCGGCGATAATGCAGTAGGTGTGCCGCTGATGGCACCGGTGTTTGCATCAAAACTTAAACCTGCGGGCAAAGGCTTATCAATACTATAGCCGCCAGGCTGCACGTCGCCGCCTTTGTTTTCCGGGAAAAGGGTAGTAATAGTTGAATTGATGGTATAGATCTGCGGGGTTGGGTAACTGATGTTTGGCGCAAGTGTGGGTATCGCGTTTGTTTTTACTTCGATGTTTACCACAGTGCTGCTGCTTCCAGCGGCATTATATGCGGTAATAAGGTAATCTGTAGCGGGTGATGTAACGGTAGGTCTTCCGCTGATAATACCAGTTGTGCCCTCGAAACCCATACCTGTCGGAAGTGCTTTATCTATGGTGTACCCGGTTAAAATTATTTTACGAATAACGTAGTCTCCCTGGTCTGCTACATACGCGTTGCCATCGTACCAGGCAATGCCCAACGGGTCGTTAAACTGAGCGCTGCTGCCCATACCATTTTTAAAGCCGAGCGCCCCGTTCCCTGCCACAGTGCTTACACGGCCTGATGCTTTATCTATCATCCTGATAGCGCCATTGTCGCGATCGGCAACATAAATGTTTCCGGTAATATCCAGCCCAACACCTAAGGGATAATTAAACCTTGCGTTCTGAGGTTCTCCATCGGCAAAACCTATGGTGCCGTTGCCGGCTATTGTGCTTACCTGTCCGTCCGGGGTAATTTTTCTGATTCGCTGATTGCCTACATCTGCAACGTAAACATTGTTATCCGGGTCTACAGCTACACCCGATGGTGCGCGGAAACTGGCAGCGGTACCCTTGCCATCGGCAAAGCCCTCTAAACCATTTCCCGCCAGCGTTGACACCAGCCCTGCAGGAGTTATTTTCCTGATGAGATGATTCTGACGATCTGCCACGTACACATTACCCAATAAGTCCACAGCCACACCTTTAGGATTATTAAAGCTGGCAGCAGTTCCCAAACCATTTGCCGAACCCTCAGAGCCAGTGCCGGCAAGGGTTGTAACCAGCCCGGCCGGCGTTATTTTCCTGACAAGGTGATTAGCCACGTCGGCGACAAAGATGTTGCCATTAGCGTCAGCTGCTACTCCTTCCGGATAAAGAAATGCGGCAGCTGTTCCTTGCGCGTTGGTAGATCCGGCGGTTCCGCTACCCGCCAGCGTACTTACCAAACCGGATTTGTCAACTTTCCGTACGAGGTTGTTTTGCTGATCTGCAACGTACAGCGTACCGCTAAGGTCCACTGCAATACCGTAGGGGCTTTTAAAACTTGAAGTTGTAGGGCTGCCGTTTGCTGAGCCTGCTGCGCCGCTTCCGGTAAATGTGTTAACTTCTCCATAGTTAGTAGCAGGTACAGCGCCTCCGGTATTTTTTGGCAATAGATCTGGTATGAAAGTATTTATGGTATATACTTGCGGGGTTTGGTAACTGATGTTTGGCGCAAGTGTGGGTACCGCGTTTAATTTTACTTCGATATTTATAACGGTGCTGCCGCTGCCACCGCTATTGTACGCGCTTACGGTGTAATCGGTTGCGGGAGAGCCGGCAGTTGGTATACCGGTAATAATACCTGTATTGTTATCAAAAACCAGCCCGGCAGGTAACGTTTTATCGATAGCATAACCATTTAATGATAATTTGCGGATGAGGTGGTTATTAGCATCGGCAACAAAAAGACTTCCCTTTTTATCATAAACTATACCAACGGGCGCGTAAAAACTTGCCAAAGGGCCAATATCGTCATTCCGGCCATGGGTTGGATTGCCTGCCAAAGTACTAACTATGCCATTTTGAGTTACTTTGCGGATAAGGCCGCTATAATTATCTGTTACAAATAGGTTTCCATATTCATCTATAGTAATACCACTTGGATGCTTGAAACTGGCCGCTTTGCCCTGGCCATCGGCGGTACCCTCGACGCCACTGCCTGCTAACGTGGTAACTAAACCCGCAGGGGTTATTTTGCGGATGAGGTTGTTTTCGGCATCGGCCACGTAAAGATTATCGGCTTTATCAATAGTGATACCCCACGGAGTAAAAAAACTCGCGGTGGATGTCAACCCATCGTTTGAACCTGGAGTAGCGTTGCCTGCAAATGTGCTCACTATCCCATCAGTTGTTATCTTGCGAATAGAATTGCCGCCCATATCTGTAACAAACATATTTCCAGCTGCATCAAATACCATGTCCGTTGGCCCCAAATACCCTGCATCTGCTACTGGTCCGTCCTTGATACGTATATCTCCGTTGCCCGAATAACTGGTCACGTCACCCGTAGGGCTAATTTTGCGTATACGGTTATTGCCCCTGTCGGCAAAATAAAGCGTACCGGTTTTATCCATGCGGCTTCCATGTGGAAACTGTAAAGTGGCTGATGTACCAGTGCCATTATCAATCCCTACCACACCGCTGCCTGCAAAAGTGGTTACGTTAGCATCTGGTGTTATTTTGCGAATGCGATTATTTTCGGTATCGCCTACATATAAGTTTCCGTCGTTGCCTAAAGAGATGCCCTGCGGGAATTTAAATAAGGCGCTTGTGCCTTGGCCATCTAATGTACCAACTGGCGCACCTCCTGCAAAAGTACTGACGCGTGCATACCCTGAAGCCGGTACCGCACCGCCAAATTGCCGGGGAACAAGAGGTGTCACCTGTACGCCCACGGTGTAGGTGTTTGGTGTATTGTAAGTAAACACTGGTGGAGAGACGGCAGGCGGCGCTCCCACATCTGTCACCCCAATTCTTACCGCAGTACTGCTGATGCCATTTTTATTGCGAGCCGTAATGGTATAATCTTCTGCGGCGGCCAGCACGGTGGGTGTACCGCTGATAATGCCAGTTGTGGGATCGAAAGCCAAGCCGGCAGGCAAAGGTTTATTAATAGTGTAACCGGTTAAAGTTATTTTGCGGATAAGGTGATTGCTTACTTCTCCAACAAACAAAAAACCATTCCTGTCGAACGCCAGGCCCGATGTGGTGTAAAACCTCGCCGCTGTTCCTATGCCATCCACAAAGCCGGATGCTGTACTGCCTGCAACCGTGGTAACAACCCCCTGCGGTGTTATTTTACGAATGAGGTTAGCATCCGATACAAAAAGGTCGTCGTTGGTATCAAACACCAAATGATCGGGGTAGGTAAAACCGGCCACGGTACCTGTTCCGTCTTTAGAAATATTGTTGCCGTTACCGGCGAAGGTGCTCACCGTGCCATCTGTGGATATTTTTCTGATGGTGTAGTTGTAATCGTCACATACGTATAAATTCCCTTTCGAATCAAAAGCTAAGCCCTGGGGGCTGCCGAAGCTTGCCTGCGTAAGGCTGCCATTGCCGGAGGCCGCTGAACCGCTACCGGCAAAATTGGTAACCTCGCCATTCGGCGTGATTTTTCGGATGAGGTAATTTGAGAGGTCGGATACGTAAAGGTTATGGTCGGGGCCAATTGCGATACCAACGGGCGTGTTAAAGCTTGCGGCGGTGCCGGTGCCGTTTGTCTTGCCCAAAAAACCGCTGCCTGCCAATAGCGAAACCTCTCTCGCGCCGGTTATTTTGCGCACATCCTGCCCAATTTGTTCTACCACATAAAGTACGCCCGATGGGTCAATGACCATTCCGGATGGCCCGTAGAAACTCGCCTGGGTGCCAATGCCGTTGTCGCGCCCGCCGCTGCCGCTACCCACAAAGGTAGATACCTGCCCTTGTGGAGTTATCTTGCGGATAACTTCGTTGCCGTAGTCAGATACATATAGGTTATTATCGTTATCAATAACCATCCCGGCCGGTATTTTGAAGCTGGCGATATTCGCCGCGCCATCGGTATAACCATACTGCCCTGTGCCCGCAAAAGTGGTAACGGTGCCGTATTCGCCTAACGGCACTGTACCTCCCGTATTTGCAGGCGCTAAAGGCGTTATAGTGGTGTTAAGCTTGTAGTTTTGGGGGGTTGTATAGGCTATGTTTGGTGCCTGCGCAAAAGCACTGCAAAAAGCAAATAGGCTGAAAGCGAGAAGTAACGGTTTAGTTAGGTTTTTAATCATGCGTAACAGGCTCCCTGCCAATAGTCTACATCCTTTTTCCGGAATTACAAAGTAAGCTTTTTTTAAGCGATTTAACATTAAATTAAATAATTTCTACTTTAAAAGATCTTTAACATCATTCAAAATTTGTTAATTTGTACCCTATGCCGGTGTATATAGCCTCATTAAATTCTGGGAGTAATGGCAATTGTTACTATGTTGGTAACGAGCACGAAGCCGTGCTGGTTGACGCCGGCATATCCTGCCGCGAGACCGAAAAACGAATGATTCGGCTGGGCTTATCCATGCAAAAAGTGAAGGCGATCTTTATTTCGCACGAACATTCAGATCATATCCGCGGGCTTGGCGTACTGGCGCGTAAGTACAAACTGCCGGTATATGTTACCGATGGCACCGGGCATTATTGCGGCGATGTACCTAAAGAACTTTGCATTGGTTTGCACGCTTATGCACCCATTTTCATCGGCAGCCTTGAAATAACCGCTTTCCCGAAACACCACGACGCGGTTGAACCCCATAGTTTTATGATAACCGACGGCGATACCCGCATAGGCGTATTTACCGATATCGGCGTGCCTTGTGAGCATCTTATACGCCATTTTGCACAATGCCATGCTGCATTTTTAGAAGCCAACTATGATGAGGAGATGCTGGCCGCGGGCCGATACCCGTTTTTCCTGAAACGGCGCATTACCGGGGGCAAGGGCCACCTTTCCAACAGGCAGGCGCTGCAAATGTTCATTGATCATAAACCACATTACATGAGTCATTTGCTATTGGCACACTTATCCAAAGATAATAACGACCCTGAACTGGCCCGGCAGCTATTTTTGCCACACGCCGGCACTACCCTCGTAAGCGTAGCTTCGCGATATAACGAGAGCGACGTTTATTGCATAGACCCATTGGGCGCTGTTGTAGCTGCCGGTATAGCGCTTAACCAAATTACCGGACAGTTTCAGTTTGCCTTAAGCTGATCTGATGCTTGATATACTCTACCAGGACGATTATCTCATCGCCATTAACAAACCACATGGGCTGCTGGTGCATCGCTCATCCATCGCCGCCGATGCCGAAGAATTTGCTTTACAATTACTGCGCGATCAGGTAGGCAAAAAAGTAAACCCCGCACACCGTATCGACAGAAAAACCGGCGGCGTATTGCTCTTCGCGTTTGATAAGCAGACAGAAATTGCCATGCAGCAGGCTTTTATGGAAAATCGCGTTAGCAAAAAATACCTGGCAATAGTGCGCGGCTACACACCAGATGAACTGGAAATAGATTACCCTTTGCGAAAAGAGAATGGTACGCTACAGGATGCGCTGACCCGTTTCACCACGCTAAGACGCGCGGAACTGGATGTACCGTTGGGTAAACACCCAACATCCAGGTATTCGCTGGTGCAGGCCACGCCGCAAACCGGGCGCATGCACCAGTTAAGAAAACATTTCGCCCATATATTTCATCCCATCATAGGCGACCGTACCCACGGCTGCAACAAGCAAAACAAATTATTTAAAGACAAATGGGAGATGGAAACCATGCTGCTGCACGCCGAAGAATTGAGTTTTACCCACCCCATAAACGGCGCGGAAATTGTCACCATAAATGCACCCCTGCAGCCGGGCTTTTTGCAAGCAATGGCAATAATGGGTTGGTGAAGCGGTGAGTTAGGGGGGCACCTGCGGAGCAGGGTGCGTTTTTTAATGTTGCTATAAACAGGATACCCCGCTGGTGTGTTGATTGTGTTGATGGATAGGCTCAGGATGGGTTTCATGCTATTACCTTTAAATTTAGCATAAAAAGGAAACTTGACTGAGGGCTTATCAGATCAAGTAAGAAGGCTGAGGATGAGCCCCGTGTTTATAGGAAGTGGTAATAGTGAGAATCGGCCCCGTAGGTGCCTCGTGTGAGAGTTGATCTAATGTATTTGGCGTTCGATTGGCCACTGGCACAGATGAAAAATTTTACAAAATAATAAACTTTACTGTAGTACTTTTGCGCTACCGTAATTTAAACTGTTTTATATTAATGAAAAGAGTTGTAGTAACCGGCATGGGTGTTGTTTCCGCTACAGGAATGGACATCGTCGGGTTTTGGAATAACATAGTAGAGGGCAACAGCCCTGCAAAAGCTATCACCCGGTTTAACACCGATAAGTTTAAAACACATTTTGCTACGCAGATAGCAGATTTTAACGCTGCCCAGTACCTGGACAGGAACGAGATAAAACGCAGCGATCTTTATACTCAATATGCGCTGATTGCGGCCAGCCAGGCCATTACCGATTCGGGGTTTGATATTAACGCCATGTCGCCTTTTGATATTGGGGTGATCTTTGGTACCGCGCAGGGCGGGATGGACACCTTTGAGCATCAGTACAAAGAGTTTGCCGCAGGTGGCTTTGAGCCGCATTT
This sequence comes from Mucilaginibacter gilvus, assembly GCF_004054195.1. Classification (GTDB taxonomy): domain Bacteria; phylum Bacteroidota; class Bacteroidia; order Sphingobacteriales; family Sphingobacteriaceae; genus Mucilaginibacter; species Mucilaginibacter gilvus. The sequence goes on from NZ_SBIW01000007.1 coordinate 36,315, forward strand.
CAACCCATTTTTTATCCCCAAAACATTGGTGAATATGGCCGCAGGGTTAATATCCATTAAGTTCGGGTTTATGGGGGTTAACTTTTCTACAGCTTCTGCCTGCGCAAGCGCAAACACGGCTATAATGGATGCCTTTAACTACATTAAATTTGGTAAGGCTAAAATTATAGTAACCGGTGGTTCGGATGCGCCTATTACCGAAGCTTCCATTGGTGGCTATAATTCGTTAAAGGCCTTATCAACCCGTAACGCCGATCCAACAAAAGCATCCCGCCCCTTTGATGTGGAGCGCGATGGTTTTGTAATGGGAGAGGGTGCCGGCGTTTTGGTTTTGGAAGAATACGAACACGCTAAAGCACGAGGCGCGCATATTTACTGTGAAATAGGTGGCGCTGCCATGACATCAGACGCCTACCATATCACCGCTACCCATCCCGAAGGAAAAGGGGCTGTCCGTGCCATGCAGCTGGCGTTGGAAGATGCCGGTTTAAACCCATCTGACATTGGTTTTGTGAACGCCCATGCTACCTCAACCCCGGTTGGCGATATCAGCGAGGCAAAGGCTATAAAAGCGGTTTTCAACGGTCAGGAGAATCTGCACGTTAGCGCCACTAAATCTGTAACCGGGCACTTATTGGGCGCGGCTGGTGCTGTGGAAGCTATCATCGCTGTAAAAGCTATTATTGATGGCATTGTACCACCAACCATCAATACCCAAACTATCGACCCAGAAATACCAAAAGGACTAAACATTGTGATCAATAACGCTATTGAAAAGAGGGTTGACGCGGCGTTGAGCAATACTTTTGGCTTTGGCGGCCACAACGGCGTAGTGATATTTAAAAAGATATAAACAGGAAGAGTTATGAGCAATAATGATGTAATGAAGAAACTCCGCGTGGCATTGTCGCTGCGCGATGACGATATAATTGAGATATTAAAGCTCGCTAATTTTCGTACCACCAAAACCGAGCTGAGTGCCATTTTTCGTGCGGACGATCATCCCAATTTTCAGCCATGCAAAGACCAGTTGCTGCGGAACTTTTTAAACGGCCTGGTGATATACAAACGTGGTGTAAGGCCTGATAACAGGGTAAAAACTGTTGGAGAAAATACAAACGAGGTAAAACCTAAAGAAGATAAGGCTTAGTGGTTATCCACTTCCTTTTGAATAAGCCGGTACTTGCCTTCTTTTATTAGTTTCTGCTGTTCGGGAGAGAAAGAAATACGCCCTCCAAAATCCTGAACCCAGTAGTGGTTTGTTTCTGCTACGCCAACATCTTTAAAGCCAGGGTTCATCAGGTTTTGGCAATGCCCCTCGCTTTTAAACCAGCCCGCCATTACTTCGGCTATACTGCTTTGGCCCATGGCGATGTTTTCGCCCACCATAAAGCTTTTATAACCTTTAAAGTAGTATCCCGCAAAAACAATCCGGTCGCTCATGCTGCGGCCATCTTTGCTGGTATGGTTAAAGTAATTGCGGTTGTACATATCATTGGCATGGTCCTGTGCGGCTTGTTCCAGGTTATCGTTCCACACCATTGGCACGGCGGGCGGGTACCATTTATTGCCGCATTTGCAGCCTTTGGCTCGCGTTTTATTGATCAGCCTTAAAAAGTCCTGTTTAAAATTAGCACTATCGTTAGGCTGTACGCGCGTGAAACCACATACCGCCAATACCGATATCATTACCAAACCGCTTAAAATATATTTTCTCATCAATTGTATAGACAGAGATCTGCCGTGTTGGTTTAGTTAACGCTAAACCAACACGGCTTATTTTTTACGCTTGAAGTATAAAATTACAGAGAGAATGATGAGTATAGGGATGCCGAGAACTACAATGCGGCCACTGTTTTTTTGGAGGTTAATTTCTTTGCCTTCACCGGCTTCTTCGCTGCGATAACTACTTTTTTTTTGGCGACAGAGTCTATAGTTTTGGCCGATATGGTATCACGCGCAAATTTATCTATGGCCAGCATCATGGCAGCTTCCTGGGCTTTTATCCGGTCGAGAATGGTATCAGCGCGTTTTAAGGCAACAGCGCCTTTAGCAGGGTTATCCATCCTATTATACAAATAGGCGAAATTTTGCTGAACAGCGGCTTCCAGCGGTGGCATCTTATTGGCAATAGATAGGGTTAGGGCCTCGTTTAGATCGCGCATGGCAAGCTTATAATCCTTTATCTCCATTTTTACGGTGGACAACTTAATCAATGCGGTAATCAAATTCGGAACATCTTTCTTAATGCGCGATATATTGATTGATTGTAAAACGAACCACTTGGCCTGGCTAAACTTTCGCTGCGACGTGTATACTTTGGCTAAAGCATCAAAGCTTACCCTCAGGCCCAACGAATCGTTATAATAGCTATACTTATGCAGCGCCAACATGGTGTAGTTTAGCGCCTCGTTTTGATACTGTATTCTTTTTCTACGGTTTGATATGGTATCGTACTTTAAATAAACATCGGCGATCTCGGTATACACAGGACCCTTCAGCGAATCTACGGTCAGCTGCAGCTTTTGCTTTAGACTGTCGATGTCTGTAGGCGCGGCGTATGTTTTAAATCCGGCTAATATTAATAGGGAAAGGATAATGAATTTCTTCATCCGGTTGCTTGTATCTGATAGTGTATAAAACTTTACTCAAATTATATGCCCTAATTTGCCGAAGTGTGTGTCCTGACCGGGAGGGATATGTTTTTTTGCGCTTTTAGGGCAATTCGCCTGATATATATGGCAAAAATGGACAAAATATATTTAGCGATGGTGTACCGCTACAAATAATATAAAATATTAGTAGTTAATACAGTACACAAAACCTTAAATTGGTTTATTGTATTGCTTTTTCGTAGCGGAGAAGTGACCTTTTTAGCAGATTTGAAGAAGCCAATATGGTATTAAATAATAAAATACCAAGTGTAGCACATAATATGCCTGCTAATACGTCTAATACGTAGTGGTGACTGGCGTAAACTGCTGTAAACCATATACCTACCGTAACGGTTATGAAAAATATGTTTATTAAACCAAGCTTGTTTTTAATGCCGTAATAAACCACAATAACCGGGTACGATGAATGCAGTGATGGCATGGCTGCAAACACGTTGGATCCCTTAGAGTAGATATCTTTAAATATGGTGACGTTAAAGTACTTATCAAACCTTGCGAGCCCGGCGGTGTTGCCCGGCGTTAACGGGTGAAAGTTGAAACCGTGTGCCTGTATGTACCATGGCGGTGCAGCAGGGTAGGTGTAGTAAACCACAAAACCCAATAGGTTCACCACAACAAAGGTTAAGGAGAAGTATAAAAATTGTTCGCGGTTTTTAAAGAAAAGATAAGCTGCAAAACCAAGGGGAACGGGTATCCAGCAAAGGTAAAAAAGCCCTGCAAAAATATCCATGGGGACACTGCTTTTAAGCAAAAAATACTCGTTCGGGGTTAAAATGGTGTTGTTGTAACGAATGCCAAAAAGGCTCTTTTCGGTATTGTAAAGCCCACTAAGCGCGACCTCCTTGTAATGGTAATTGGGGAACGCCTTCATATAATCGAAAATTATCCAGTAAACGACAAATATCGTAAAGCCGAGGATAAACTTACGGGTAACTACCGACGCGTAGAAAAGCACGTTAAATATACCAACTAAAACAAGCTGATCGGACTTAAAGCCAAGTAGTAAGTACGAAATAAATAAGTATAATAGCGACAGCCCAGATACAATACTTATACTTTTTGGATTGATCTTGACGCCGTCATTAACAGCATTAGCCATTCTGCTTCTTAATAAAATCTGAATTAAAAATTTTGTCCCAAAGGGGAGAGCTTACACCGTACCCTTTGGTTGGGTCCTGATAGTGGTGCAGCATGTGGTGTTGTTTTATGTTTTTCCAAAAAGCACCTTTAAAATTAAAGTGATGGATAGCATAATGCGATATATCATACGCCAGATACCCTAAAATAAAGCCGGGGAAAAATCCGAAGATATAATTTGCAGGTAACAGCGCGTTAAATAAAAAGTAAAAGCCGGTTGCCAATGGGATACTTGCAGACGGGGGCATTACCAAACGTTTTGCATCGCTGGGGTAATCGTGGTGTACACCGTGGAAGATAAAGTGCAGGCGCAGTGCCCATGCTTGTTTTGGTACGAAATGGAATACAAAGCGATGCATGATGTATTCGGTTAGCGTCCAGATAAAAAGCCCGAACAAAAATAACCAGATATAGTTAAGGGCACCAATTGCCTTATCGTAAGCAAAATAGCTACAAACAAAAATAACGGGTACAAAAATTATAATAGGCACAAAAAAATGTACCTTTGATAAACTCTCTAAAAAGCTATTCTTAAACATCCTCACAGATTCCTGCGAGTTGGAAACAAAATTTTTTGCCATAAAACTCAGGGTTTAAACCGTTCTGTAATCTCTTTTCCTGTCGCCGGGTCTGTTCCTTTCATTTCCACATATACAATGTTTGGCAACCAAAAAGAACCTCCCTCTATTTTAATAAATATACTACGCAGCGCCATTAATTTTTGCGATACAGTTGCGAAGATATGATATTTTCCGTCAGCGGCCTTCATCAACGTGAGCGGAAATTTTTTGTATGACACAAACCTGATATCATATTTGTCATTCCCCAGCGATTTTTGACTTAAACCATAGGCAAATTTGCGCTGAATATAGTTTAGTTCTTCTTTTTGCCCTTTTTCGTTGTACCGGATCCAATAAACGTGCATTGGCTCATCGGTATCAAGCTTTCCGGTTTCCTTATCCGGGTTTAGCTCATACATCAGCGTGGCCGTATTGGTAGTACGCTGCAAGTAAAACATAGTGTTAGCATCAGCCGACGGTACCGGGAATACTAAAGCGTCAACCGGCCTTCTGCGGGCAGAATCTTCACCCAAGTGCAAGCCGCGGCTTAGCGATGCCTTTACCGGTAATGTAAAAATAATGAACGCCAATAAAATTAACGGAAACTTAAGCGCGGAAGTATTATTCATGATCAGTTTCTGACAGCGCCTTCTTGGCATCTACCAGTCGTTTAAATGCTGTTAAGTTTGTTAATACCGCAAGTATGGCAATAGGGAAGGTGAAGATAGACATGGTTTCGAAAACATGGAAACGGATGCCCGGAATCCACAACTTATAATCGCCGCCGATGTAGTTTGACGCTACACCACAGGCAATAGCAAAAACAGCGATGGTGATCACACGCTCCGGCCTCTGCATTAAGCCGCCTTTGCACTCCACACCAAGGCCTTCGGCACGGGCGCGCACATAGCTTACCATCATTGAGCCAATAAGCGCTATAAAAGCAAATATCGAGCTTAAGAAGTAGTGGTGGGCCACCAGGTAGTAACAAATACCAAGAAACATGATCAGTTCGCTATAACGATCAAGCACTGAATCATACAGGGCACCAAATACCGATTTCATGTTGCCTAAGCGGGCAACCTGGCCATCGAGCATATCAAACAGGCCCGCAAATAAAATTAAGCCGCCTGCCCAGCCAATATAAGTAAGGTCTGCACGGTCGCCATCTTCGCCACCGATAATAAATATAGCGGCAACGCCTACGTTTAAAACAAAGCCAATAGAAGTAACGGCATTTGGGGTTAAGCCAAGCTTTATCAGCAGCTTAACAAACGGATCAATAATTTTATATATACCAAGTTGTAAACTTGTACGTATTGATGTTTGCTGTTCCATTATGAAATAAAAATAAATAAAATCCTACAAATAATTAAAAATCGAACTTAATTTTAACCCTCACGCCAAAAGGCGCAATGTCCGGATGGTTTAAGTACGAAAGGCGCTTTACCAGGTCAACCCTTACGAACTTGAAAATGTTTTCTACACCAACACTTGCTTCCATATAAGGTTTGTTACCAAGTGCATAAGTAATAGGTGCCCCGTTATTATCTACCGGGAACTGGTATACCGACGAGTTAAGCGTCGGATTATTATTAGCCCCCAAGCCACCATACAGTGCCTTAAATGATGCGGTTTCGCGCCATTTCAATTTTTTTAGCAAAGGCACTTTGTTAAAAAAGAAACCACCAAAGTGCTGATCAATACTAACGCTGGCGTATTTATCACTCACAAATTCTAAAAAGTTCATTAAATTGTACGAATCGATCACGTAAGCATAGCTTTGGTTTGCGCGGTGAATATCCAGCAATGGATAAGGTACCTGCCCAAAAATACGCCCGCCTTCTATCGATACATCGGAGAAACCTAATGGCGCTATGTAAAACCTTTTATCGGCACGTGCACGGAGTTTCTGATAGCTATATTGCCCGCTCAGTACATTTTTTAACCCTGCTGTGAAATCCAAAGACAGGATAGGGTATTGGTTAATAATAGGGATACGGAACAATTTACCCTGATAAAACTGCTCATTTGGCGCGTACCTGATGCCTGCAGAAAGTTCGGTAGTGGTTAAGTTGTTAAAAATGTTGCTTGGCCCGTTCACAAATGGATATAACGAACCTGCTGGTGTTTGTACCCATTTTCGCCCGCCAAAATTAAATGAGAGGTGATTCTCCAGTTCGTGTACGTAATCTATCTTATACTGATCGGTGTACAGGTATTTATCGCTGGTACCGCGTTTAAACGATAACAGGATGTTATCTTCTGATATAAATTGCAGCTCCTGGCCCGGTATTTTGGTATCGCGCTGGAAACTTGCACGGATAAAATTCTGCGGGAACTTGTAAACGCTTTTCGCATTTAACGAGTAGGTACCACTGAAGAAGTACTTCCACTTTTCATCCTTAAAGCCGTAGGCGCCATAAGTTTCTAAAAACCAGCGCTTGCTAAAATCTACCGTGGTACGGCCGCCAACCCGCAGCCTTAAACCTTCAACCGGGTTAAAGCTGTAGAAGGTACTGGCAGGGCCGACCTCAAACTTGCCAAAACCCTTAAAGCCGGCAAATAATAAAGTAACCAGGTCCGCCGTGCGCCTGAACGAGGCCATGTGCGTAAGGCTGTCAATGTTTTTATAAACCTTAGATTCTGCTGTGGTTAGCGTATCCAGCCGATTTTCAGCCCAAAACTGTTCGCTGCGATGCTTTACTGCGTCGTCTTCCAAATTAATATCTGGCGCATATAAAATATCGGGCTGCGATTTATTTACTACGTAATTTTTATAGGTGATGGTGCGGATACCAAAAAGCCCGCCTTTGCGCTTTGCGGTTACACCAAAATCTGCATAAGTGTTGCTACGGCTGAGGTGGTAACGGCCATCAGGGTTCGTTTCAAATTCCTGGTCAACGTGCATCATCCGCACAAAATTTACGTTGATATTTTTGTTGATAGTAAGCCCGGCTTGCTGCACCGCGTAGTTACCATCCAGGGTAATGTATATATCGCCCTCAAAAAGCACATCGTTGGTATTGCGCGGCGTAAAGCTTAGCCTAACCAGTTTGGTGTTATTTTCGGTAGTGATAGTATCTGTAATAAAAAACTTGTAATAAGTGGGGGCGGAATCTGCGATAGGACTTAAAAACTGGCGGCCCAGCAGGTAAATGCTGTTGGTGTAAATATCCACCTTTTCGTAAAGGTGTTTAAAGTACTGGCCAACGCCCTCATTATCAACCGCGGCACCAAAGTTAACGCCTTTTTCGCCAAGTAAAACCTCTTTGGTTTTCTCTGGGGTTTTGCGGTAATATACCTGCGATAATTTTTCTACCAGGTATATTGGCAAGAGCGATTTACCGGCATAGCTGGTGCTATCCCTGTTATCGAAAATGAACTTATACTTGCGGAAGAACTTTTTCTCGGATATTTTATCAGATAAATTGCTGAGCGAGAACTGCATTTTATCATACTCCTTATACTCCACATAATTGTAGGCTTCGGGGCGGTTCTTGTCTTTATTAGCAATAACCTTGCGGATAAGTTCTACAGCGGGGTTTTCTTTGTTGGTATATTTCGCGCGTTTTTGCGCTTGTATGGTAACCTCGTTAAGCTGTTTGGCCGAGGGGAATAACCTGATGTTTAGCACCTGTTCCTTACCGGGTGTAACCGCTACTACGGCATCTTTATAACTAAGATAGGTGATTTTTAGCTGCGTATAGGGTTTGGATGAACGGAGGGAGTATTGCCCGTCGTCGTTAGTGTTTGTGCCGATGGTGCTTCCCGTGAAGCTCACAGTTACAAAAGATAGCGGCTTTTTAGTGCTGGCATCTGTAACAACACCTGTAACTACCGTGTTTTGGGCAGCCAACGTTGTGCTTACAAATAGAAATGCAATAAAAATGAAACGCTTAAAAGTGTCTTTACAATTCATTTGTAAACTATACGGTTGCTCAAAATACAAAGGCCAAAGGTAAAAAAAAATCCCTACAGACTATTGTGGTCAAAAAGTCAAATATCAATACAAAAAGTGCTGAACAATCAGGCCATTGCAAATATTGCCGTTGCTAAAATACGCAGGCGAATTTGGCAGCAGGCCAATTTACACCAATCTACAATATCGAATAAATAGATGGCTAAGGCTTAATAATGTTACTATATACGTAGAATATACTACTAATAGTGTTGCAATGCTAACAAATAATCGGGGGGGGGATCATGTGTTGCCTGTCAGTACTAAACTGCAATAAAAATAAAATAAAAAAACAGGTTAAGCAAATTTGCCTAACCTGTTTTTAAAAGGTATGATGATGTTATGCGTTGGCAAACATATCGTCGTAATAATCAAGGCCCAGATGCGTGATCAGGTCTTCGCCCATTAAGTAACGCAGGGTGTTCTCCAGCTTAATTAATTGTTTAAAGATATCGTTCTCAGCATGTAAGCCCGGCGCGGTTTGTGGCGATTTTAAGTAGAAAGATAACCACTCCTGTATGCCGCTCATGTTGGCACGTTTCGCCATATCGCTAAACAAAGCAAGGTCTAAAGCGATAGGTGCTGCCAGGATAGAGTCGCGGCAAAGGAAGTTGATCTTGATCTGCATTTTGTAGCCTAACCAGCCAAAAATGTCGATGTTATCCCAGCTTTCTTTGTTATCGCCATGCGGAGGGTAGTAGTTAATACGGATTTTGTGGAAGATCTCACCGTAAAGCTCAGGGTTATCTTCAGGGCGCAGAATATCTTCCAATACACCTAATTTAGATACTTCCTTAGTTTTAAAGTTATCCGGATCGTCTAACACCAAACCATCGCGGTTGCCCAAAATGTTGGTAGAGAACCAGCCGTGTACACCTAAGCTACGTGCTGCAAGGCCTGGTGCCAATACAGTTTTCATTAAGGTTTGGCCTGTTTTAAAATCTTTACCGGCGATAGGCGTCTGGGTTAATTTAGCCAGCTCAATCATCGCAGGGATATCTACAGTTAAGTTAGGGGCACCATTAGAGAATGGTACGCCAAGTTTTAAAGCCGCGTAAGCGTATATCATGCTTGGCGCAATACGTTTATCATCGTCTATTAAAGCCTGCTCAAAAGCAGCCAGTGTTTCGTGTATCTCAGATCCCTCAAAGTAAACCTCGGTAGAACCGCACCATACTAAAACAACGCGATCGCAACCTTTTTCTTTCTGGAAGTTTTTAATGTCTTCCATTACTTGCTGTGCAAGCTCGTAACGGGTACCTGTTTTTACATAGGTACCGTCAAGGTTTTTAGCGTAGTTTTTATCGAAAGCGGCTTTCATCGGCTTAATAGCTTCTAAACCTTCTCTAACCTGGTTTAGTAGCGATTCTTCCAGCACCTTAGCGTTCATAGCCGACTCATAAACGTTATCTTCATATAAGTCCCATCCGCCAAAAACGATATCCTCAAGCTTAGCCAAAGGCACAAAATCTTTAATTTTTGGATGGCGGTTCTCAGTTCTTTTTCCTAAACGGATGCTTCCCATTTGTGTTAATGAGCCCACTGGCTGAGAAATGCCTTTTTTTACGGCTTCAACGCCGGCAATAAGAGTTGTAGCTACCGCACCTAAACCTGGAATTAAAATTCCAAGCTTGCCGGCAGCCGGTTTAATGTTAATTTTCATTTGACTTGTTTGTTTTAAAATCGGTAATGAATGATCATAAGCTTTATGTTAAGCGAGAACTCATGACGCTTCATTTTTGTTTACTAAATATAAATAGAGGCTTAAAGCCATTTATTTTCTTTGTACCAGGCAAGGCTTTCGGTTAAGCCTGCATGTAGGTTATAACGGGGGTAAAACCCCAGTTCGGCTTTGGCTTTCTCAATACTGCAATTCCAGTTTAGAGCCGTCAGTTCGTTTATCCTATCGGCACTAAGCGACGCCGCCTTGCCGCGCAAAGAACTTATTTTTCCGTTCACTGCCGCAACTATTTTTACAAAGTTTACAGGAAGATGAAATTTATAAGCACGAATTTTTAAAATTTCGGTAATGATGTCTGCCATTTCGTACCGGCTGTAAAAATTACCATCAGTTATATTATAGATGCTTTTGGCAGGCGCAAATAAAGCTTTTATACTTGCCATTGCCAAATCCTTAGCGTATACAAAACTAAGTTTTTGCTCAGCATCACCAATATAAGGTTCAATGCCTTTTTTTACTATTTGTTTTATAAAAACAAAAATGCCTTTCTCGCGCGGGCCGTAAACCGCGGTAGGGCGTAAAATAGTATAATTTAACGCGGGCAGCGCAGTAATTTTTTGCTCGGCAGTGAGCTTGCTCTTTCCGTAAACACTAATAGGAGCAGCGAGGGTATCTTCAGTTATGATACCGTTTGCTGTTTTTAACGGACCCACTGCCGCAATGCTGCTGATGAAGACAAACTTTTTTACGCCGCTAATTTCGGCAGCCTGAGCCAGGTTTTGGGTGAATTTTACATTTACAACGCTAAACTCTTTTTGCGAACGGGCAGTAGTTACACCGGCGGCATGTATAATATAGTCATACCGCTTTTTCTGTATCTCCTGCGTTAACAATGCTATATCGTTAAATTTTAGATGCGTATATTGAATGTTAAGGTTTTTCAAGTGGCCGACATCGCTGCTTTTTCTAACCGTGGCGTATACTTCTAAATTGTTATTAAGCGCTTCTGAAATAATATGATACCCCACAAATCCGCTCGCACCGGTTATCAAAACCCGTTCCTTCATATTGCCTTTTCGTAGATCCTATAGGTTTTGTACTGATCGCCGCCAATGGCTTCGATAGCACGGTTCACCATATCGTTTTTTTCAAGGGTCCACGATGCTTCAGCGTATTTTAAGCCTTTGCGCCTGTACTCTTTTATAATGCTGCCGTAAAGGCAAGCTTCGATACCCATTTTGCGGTAGCCATCAATTACGCCCAAAAGCATAATACGGATACCATCCACCTTGCCCTTATTAAGCAATAGCTTAAAGATCCCCGTTGGTAGCAAACGGCCTTTTTTAATGGTCTTCAATATCTGGTTAATATCGGGTATGGCAACGCCAAAACCTACTATTTTACCATCTTGCTCTGCAACCAATGCGAAATCCGGGTCGAGGATCATCTTCAAATCCTTGGCAGTATAATCAAATTCCTCGTTAGTCATCGGGAAAAAGCCCAGATTTTTATCCCATGCTTTATTGTATACCTCGCGCAGAGCATCTGCTTCTGCTTTAAAATTCTTCAAGTTTATTTTGCGGATGGTAATGCCGCTGTTGCGTGTTAACCGTTCCTGCAGCCTATCCAGCATCTGCAACGATTTGTCGTTGTAGTTTTGCCCGTCCCAATGCCATGCCAGCAGGTCGGTTTGTTTTGCTAAACCATAGTTTTCCAGCAGGGTAATATAATACTCGGGGTTATAGGTCATCATCACCACCGGTGAGCTGTTAAAACCCTTTACAAGCAAGCCGCAGGTTTCGTTGGTTGATGGGTTTACGGGGCCGGTAAGTGTTTCGGCACCTTTTTCTTTCAGCCATTTCACCGCGGTATCCAACAGCAGGTTTGCGGTTTCCTGGTCGTTTATACATTCAAAAAATCCAAAAAAACCATCGTTGGTGTTGTTGAATTTATTGTGGTTGTTATTTTGTATGGCAGCTATACGGCCCACTATTTTATCGCTATCGTACGCTAAAAAAGTTTGCAGCGACGAATGCTTGTGAAAGGGGTGGGTTGTTAAGATGTCTCTTTGGGCGATGAATAATTCCGGTACGTAATATGGGTCGTTCTTATACAACTCGTGTGGAAAATCAATAAAAGATGCGAGTTCTTTTTTTGAACTTACCGAAACTATTTTCTTCATTTTTAGAGGGCTTAAAAATAAATGCCGATTCAAATGCTGTGGGCAAATGGATCGGCGTTAAGTTATTATAATGGTGATTATGTTTTCTTGTTTAGGGTAGTTATGCCAGTTTTTTTAATGGCACGCCTACTTCTTTAAATGCAGCTGTCAGTTTTTCTACTGCTTCATCAATTTGCTCAAATGTATGGGTAGCCATTAATGAGAAACGCAGAAGGGAAGAATCTGAAGGTACCGCGGGCGATACAACCGGGTTTACAAATATACCGGCGTTTTGCAGGTAATTGGTCACCATAAAGGTTTTATCGTTATCGCGTATATATATAGGTAGTATTGGGCTTTCTGTAGCGCCAAGGTCAAAACCTTCGTCTGTTAGTAATTTAACAGCGTAGTTGGTGTTGTCCCAAAGTTTTTGAATACGTTCCGGTTCCGATTCGATGATATCCAATGCAGCAATAACAGCCGCTACCGAACCTGGTGTCATGCTCGCGCTGAACATTAATGAACGTGCGCGGTGTTTAATATAATCTATAGTTTCGTAGTCGCTGGCAATAAAACCGCCAAGGGAAGCCAGTGATTTACTAAAGGTGCTCATAATAAGGTCTACCTCGTTGGTTAAACCAAAGTGAGATGCCGTACCTGAACCATTTACGCCGATAACACCTAAACTGTGGGCATCATCAACCATAATGTTTACGCCGTATTTATCAGCAAGCTGTACAATTTCAGGTAATTTAACAATATCGCCTTCCATGCTAAATATACCATCAACCACAATAACTTTCACAGCTTCTTCCGGCAATATCCTTAGCTTGCGCTCAAGGTCTGCCATATCGTTGTGGGCGTATTTAATTACTTTAGAGAATGATAAACGGGTACCATCAATGATGGAGGCGTGGTCATATTCGTCTAAGATCAAATAGTCGTTACGGCCGGTGATGCAGGATAGCACACCCAAATTAACCTGGAAACCGGTGCTGAACAAAACAGCAGCTTCTTTGCCAACGTAAGCAGCCAAGCGGTTCTCCAATTCGATATGGATATCAAGCGTTCCGTTCAAAAATCTTGAACCGGCGCAGCCCGAACCATATTTATCAATAGCCTTTTTTGAAGCTTCTTTAATTTTAGGATGGTTGGTAAGCCCCAGGTAGGAGTTAGAACCAAACATCAAAACACGCTTATTATTTATCATAACCTCGGTATCCTGGCCGCTTTCTATCGGGCGGAAAAATGGATACAGTCCCTGTGCCCGGATCATATTGGCATCCTGGAACTGGGCAATCTTATCGTGTAACTTTTTAACCATGTATTAACACTTCTTAAATTTTTTGTAAAAATACCATGAATATGTTTATCTGTTGCATTAGAAATGTAAATTTTTTCACACTATCTTAATACAACACAATTTACAATCATAAGGCAAATTAATTAAATTTTTATTTAAACAAAGGTAAAAATTTAACATTTGTAATAAAAAATCTAAAAATAGTGCCAGGAATGTAAGATTTATCTTAATTGCGTAAAATTCCTGTTGCCTATTTTTTAATCTTTCATTAAAATATCATCTTCGCATACCCCTACTTGAAATTAAAAAACTAAGACACCTTTTCCTTAGTTTCGTTTTTAATATCGCACACAATTCTTATGAAAAAACTCCGCGGTTTATATATTACTAATATAGTACTTTTTTTTCCGATAATACTATTCGCCCAAACATCTTCTGATACCGTTGCCGCAAGCTTTACTTTAAAGCAAAGCGTCGACTTCGCTTTGAAAAATCAACCACTGTTAAAACAAGCATATATTGATGAGCAAATAAACGAGCGCGATGTTAATATCGGGCTTTCGGCCTGGTTGCCCCAGGTCAGCAGCAGCAATACCATACAGCATTATTTTCAGCGCCCAACCGGTGCAGCTACCGGTGCGGGCGGCGGTTCGCAAAATTTAGCCATCGCGCATAACGTATCAACCCTCGGCCTTACAGCCAGCCAGGCATTATATAATAACGATGTAGTACTTGCCTCAAAAGCATCCAAATATTCGAGGCAGTATTATAAGCAGAATACCGAAAGCAGCAAGATAGACCTGGCATCGGACGTAAGCAAAGCGTTTTATGATGTACTGCTATCGCAGCGCCAGCTGGATATTATAAACGAAGATATTGTAAGGCTGCGCCGCAGTTTAAAGGATGCCAACGCGCGTTACCAGGCTGGCGTGGTTGATAAAACCGATTACAAACAAGCCACTATATCGTTAAACAATGCTTTAGCATCGCGCAAGCAAACACAGGAAGCTATAAAAAGTAAAACCGCGTACCTTAAGCAGGTAATGGGTTATAATCCCGATAGAAGAATAATACTTGCTTATGATTCTGCCGCGCTGCAAATCGAAGCGGCTATTGATACCAACGAGATCATCAATTATAATAATCGTATTGAGTTTCGCCTGCTGGAGACCACTAAGAATCTGCGTAACCTTAATGTATCTTACTATAAATGGGGCTTTTTGCCATCGTTATCAGCAACAGCCGGTTACAGCCTTGCTTACTTTAACGATACCTTCAGCAAGCTTTATAACACCGGATACCCTACATCTTATATAGGCCTTGGCTTAACCTTCCCGATATTTACCGGCACAAAACGTTTGCAGAACCTGGCCAAGGCCCGCCTGCAGGTGCAACGTACAGACCTGGATATTGAGAATACCCGTAACGCCATTAATACCGAATATACCCAGGCGCTGGCAAGCTATAAAAGCAATTATACCAACTGGCAATACCTGAGCGAAAACGTAACGCTTGCCAAGGATGTATATAAGGTGGTTGACCTGCAATATCGCGAGGGGATTAAAACTTACCTGGATGTTATTGTATCGCAAGCCGACCTGCGTACTGCTGAGCTCAATTATTATAACGCGTTATTCCAACTACTATCAAGCAAAATAGACCTGCAACGTGCTTTAGGCACCTTAAGGGCCGAATAAATAAGAATATGAAGAACATATATATCCCCTTTATCGCTGTAGCAGGTAGCTTACTTCTTGCTGCATGTCATGGTACCGGTAACAAAGGCGCAGGTGTGGCCGCACCGCCGGCAACGCCTGTAAACGTAATAGAAGCGCAGCAATCCGCAGCTTTATATTACGATAAATACCAGGGCATTGTGGTATCGCTAAACTCGGTAGAACTGCGCAGCCAAGTGGGTGGTTTTATAACCGGCATATTTTTTAAAGAAGGCGATGTGGTTACCAAAGGGAAACCCTTATATGAGATAGACCGCCGTAAATATATAGCTGCATACGCGCAGGCAAGAGCCAACATGTTAAGCGCCAAAGCAAATTTAGGGAAAGCGCAAAAAGACATCGACCGTTATAACATGCTGTTGAAGAATGATGCTGTTGCCCGCCAAACGGTAGACCAGGCCACTGCAGCTTTTGCAACCGCGCAGAGCCAGGTTGCAGTAGCGCAGGCAGGGTTATCATCCGCCGCTACCGATCTTTCTTACGCGACAATACGTGCGCCGTTTACCGGCCGCATCGGCATCTCCCAGGTTAAACTGGGGGCACAGGTTTCGCCGGGCACTACGTTGTTAAACACCATATCAACCGGCAACCCGATAGGGGTAGACGTAGTGATAAACGAGCAGGACATTGAGCGTTTTTACAAACTGCAGCAGCACAGCGCCGATACTACCTTTAAGCTGCAATTATCAGACGGTAGCACTTATGATAAAAACGGGAGGGTGTTCGCGATAGACCGTGGCGTTAATAACCAAACAGGTAGTATTAAGGTAAGGATACAGTTTGATAACCAAAAGGATGTATTAAAGGATGGCATGAGCTGCGTGTTGCAGGTGCTTAACGATAACTCTGGCGAGCGCGTGCAGATCCCGTATAAGGCCATTACCGAGCAAATGGGCGAGTTTTTTGTTTTCACTACAAGAGATACTACTATAAAAGATACTGCCGAAGATAAAACCGTAAAAGACAGGCGCGATACTATTGCACGCCAGCAGAAGGTGAAATTAGGCCCACGCATCCAAAGCAATGTTGTGGTAATGGAAGGCCTGAAAGTTGGTGATAAAGTGATCACCGAGGGTTTCCAGCGTTTGAGGGATGGTGGTAAGGTAACTTTAGGTCCGCCGGCAGGTGCACCAGGCGCGGCTCCCAAAAAAGCCAACTAATACTTAAAGCAAATAAGGGAGCAGATCCCGACTTTTTAAGCTAAAGAAATACAGAATGATCGCAGATGTTTTTATAAAACGCCCCGTAACCGCCATTGTAATATCATTGGTGATCGTAATAGTGGGCATCCTCTCGATGATGAGCCTGCCGATAGGGCAGTACCCCGAAATTACCCCGCCAACCGTACAGGTAACCGGTAACTATACCGGCGCCGATGCCTTAACCGTTGAGCAAACCGTTGCTACCCCTGTAGAGGTACAGGTGAACGGAACGCCCGGCATGACCTACCTGCAAAGTAACAGCACTGGTAACGGTGCCATGAGCATGACCGTTAACTTTGAAATTGGTACAGATATAAATAACGCCGCGCTTGATGTGCAGAACCGTGTGGGTATTGCGCAGCCAACCCTACCGCAAGAGGTGCAGCGCCTTGGTTTAATAGTACGTAAACGTAACCCCAGTATATTAATGCTGGTGGCCATGTTTTCGCCAAATGGCAGCCACGACGTAACCTTTACTGACAACTACACCAACGTATTTATAAAGGATGCCTTACTGCGTACCAAAGGTGTGGGCGACGTATTTACCCGTGCCGATGATTTTAGTATGCGTATTTGGCTGAAGCCCGATAAACTGGCCGCGCTGAATATGACCGCTGCTGATGTTACCGCCGCCCTGCAGGAGCAAAACGCGCAGGTGGCAGCCGGCACAGTAGGTGCCACGCCGCAAATGAAGGGGCAAACGTTTGAGTACACCGTATTGGTGAAAGGCCGTTTAACCAACATAGCTGAGTTTGAGAATATTGTGGTGAAAACGCAGCCGGGCACAGGTTCAATAGTGCATTTAAAAGATATTGCCAGGGTAGAGCTGGGCAAATTTAACTACGCGGGTAACTCTTTTGTTGATGGCAAACGCGCATCGTATCTGTTGATATACCAGGCGCCGGGCAGTAACGCAATCGAAACAGCCGACAACGTGGTTGCTACCATGGCAGAGCTGAAAAAGTCCTTCCCTAAGGATATCGACTTCGTGGTTCCCTTTGAATCGGTTACGGTGGTGAAAGTATCGCTTAAAGAGGTGATAGAAACCCTGGTTATTGCGCTTGTGCTGGTAATCATCGTGGTGTTCCTGTTCCTGCAAAACTGGCGTACCACGCTTATCCCTGTATTGGCTATTCCCGTATCTATTGTGGGTACCTTCATCTTCTTTATACCGCTGCACTTTACTATAAATACGCTAACGCTGTTTGGTTTTGTACTGGCCATAGGTATTGTGGTGGATGATGCCATTGTGGTGGTAGAGGCCGTGCAGCATTATATGGACGAAAAGGGCATGACCCCGCAGGAAGCTACCAAGCACGCCATGAAGGATATTTCGGCACCGGTTATTGCAATAGCGCTCATATTGGCGGCGGTGTTTGTGCCGGTAGGCTTTATACCGGGTATAGTAGGGAGGCTTTACCAGCAGTTTGCTATCACTATCGCCATATCAGTATTGATATCGGCTTTCGTGGCGCTGTCATTAACCCCTGCACTTTGTACTATATTATTGCGCCCGCATAAGATCGACCAGAAATCTAAAGGCTTAAACAGGTTCTTTTATGTATTTAACCAATGGTTCGAAAGGGTTACCGGACGTTACCGCAATTCGGTAGATAAGGGGATCAAGCATTCCAAATTTGTTATTATCATCCTTCTATGTATCGTAGTTGGCACCATATTCCTTTTCAAAAATAAACCCTCGGGTTTTATTCCATTGGAGGATGAAGGGCGTGTTTATGTAACTTACGATTTGCCCGAAGGCTCCTCAACCGAGCGTACGGTAGCGGTATTGCACGAGATGATGGACGTGCTTAAAGGTATACCTGCTATTCACCACTTTGCAGCCTTAGGCGGATTGAATGCGGTTAACTTTGCCACCAAATCAAACAGTGCCACCATATTTGTCCAGTTGAAGCCATGGGAAGAGCGTGAAAAAAAAGAGGATCAGCTACAAGGCGTTATTGCTACGATAACAAAAAAGCTGGCAAGGTTTAAAGAAGCTAACGTGGTGGTTATCTCTCCTCCGGCCATCCCCGGGTTGGGTAACACCGGCGGTTTCTCGTTCATCCTGCAAGAGAAACAAGCAGGAGGCGATATCAAAAACTTCGAAAAAGTACTTAATAACTTTGTTGGCGCGGTTAACAAGCGCCCGGAGATAGCCCGCGCGTTCTCGTTCTTCGGCGCACATACACCAGCTTACCAGCTTACCATCGATAGAGAGAAAGCCAAAAAGTTGGGCGTGCAGATATCTGACGTGAACAATGCGCTTCAAACCTACATGGGTAGCGCTTACGTAAACGATTTTACCATCTACGGACGTAACTTTAGGGTAGTAACCCAGGCCGATACAAACTACCGTACCAATATTCAAAACATCGGTCAGTATTTTGTGCGCAACTCATCAGGCAGCATGGTTCCGTTAAGTACGTTAACGTCCTATAAATTAATAGAGAACGCGCCATTAATATCGCATTACAACCTGTTCCGCTCTGCGGAGATAAACGGGGCTACCAAGCCGGGCTATAGTAGCGGCGATGCTATTAAAGCGTTGCAGGAGGTAGCCGCGCAAACACTGCCGCAAGGTTACGGCTACGAGTTTTCGGGCCTGAGCCGTGAGGAGTTGTTATCCGGCTCTAAAACCATTTACATATTTGCTTTATCTATAGGCTTTGTGTTCCTGTTTTTGGCTGCCTTGTATGAAAGTTGGTCGGTACCTTTCTCGGTACTGTTGGCTGTACCTCTGGGGGCCTTTGGCGCGATCTTATTCTTATTATTCGATAAAACCCTTACAAACAACGTATACGCGCAAATAGGTTTGATAACGCTGATAGGTTTGGCAGCCAAGAACGCTATCCTGATAGTAGAGTTTGCCAAGGAACGGGTGGATAGGGGTATGGAGCTGGAAAAGGCCACCCTGGAGGCGGTTAGGTTGCGTTTGCGACCGATCATCATGACCTCGCTGGCCTTTATATTAGGTGTATTGCCTTTGCTGTTTGCATCGGGCGCAGGTGCCGAAGCTCGTAAAACCATCGGCTTTACCGTATTCGGCGGGATGCTTACGGCAACCTCGTTGGCTATATTTATAGTGCCGGTGTTGTTTTACATTATTACCAAATTCGCTTACGGTAAAAAGAAACTGGCTGAACTGGAGAAGAATTACAAACCAGACCCGGAATTAGACCCAGAAGTTTAATAGACTAATTTGAGGCCCCTTACAAAAGGGGCCTTTTTTGTTTTTAATGTTTGCAAAAGTCAATTGTGGCATGAAAAACAGATGAAATTCATCCCTCTTAAATCATAGTGTATATAATACACTATACAGTTTTGTATACTATCAACAACATAAATAGTTAACCTTAACATAATATTCAACAGTAGTTGGGGCTGCGTATAGTATATCTGGATTACTGTAAAATCTACTGATTATCAATCGTTCAACCTGAAATGAGTGTTGCTGTATATAAGTGGTAATGCTTAAGCCAAGTACAAAACTTGGCACAATGGCAAAGTATTTGTTAATGGGGAGGTATCGCAATTTAACAATTGTTTTATTAACAAACACAACAATGAAAAAAATGACAACTTTAGTAGCAGCAGCATTTACAGCAGCAGCTATATTTTTAGGAACAAATGCTAATGCACAATCAACTCCAAAAAACGCTCTTCGTTTTGGTATAGGCGTAGAAGGCCTTTTACCAACAGGTAATTTAAAAAACGCATCAAACGTTGGTTTGGGTATCACACCACGTTTACAGTACGGCGTAGCTGATAATCTGGCTTTAACTTTAACATCTGGTTTTTACAACTTTTTTGGTAAAGAATTAAGCGGCAGCCCAAGCGTTAAAGTTCCGGCTTACCAAATGGTGCCTTTAAAAGCTGGTATCAAAGCTTTCGTATCTCAAAATGTTTATTTGAGTGGTGAAGTAGGTGCTGGTTTCGAAACCAAAGAGTACTACGGTAAAAACACTAAGCTGATCGCATCACCAGGTATCGGTTGGGCTAACCAATCATGGGATATAGGTGCCCGTTACGAAAACTTCTCTGGCCAGAGCAATAACTTCGGTACAATAGGTTTACGTGTAGCTTACGGTTTCGGTTTGTAATTACCGCTACTAATCATTATTAAAAAACCCCTTTGCCATTTGGCAAAGGGGTTTTTCTTTTTGTCGGAATCAGAATTCGCAAAATTTTAGAATGAGCAGAATGGGGTTAGCTTATTCTGCTCATTCTAAAATTCTGATTCAGACCAATTTCGCCAGCGCTTCTTTTATCCTTCTTACCGCTTCAATCAGTTTATCCTCAGCAGCCGCGTAAGAGATCCGGATAGATTTTTTATCGCCGAACGAATCACCACCTACAGTAGCTACATGCGCTTCTTCCAAAAGGAAAATGCTTAGCTCGTCAGAATCGTTTATCACTTTACCATTAAAGCTTTTACCAAAGAACGAGGTTACATTCGGGAAGAAATAGAACGCGCCTTCGGGCAGGTTAACGGTGATGCCCGGAATTTCTTTCAATAAATCATACACGATATCACGACGTTTCTGGAACTGCTCACGCATTTGGTGAACGCTTTCCAGTCCGCCGGTGTAAGCGGCAACACCCGCTTTTTGGGTGATAGAGCAGGTACCCGAGGTGATCTGCCCTTGTAACTTATCGCAGGCAGCAGCAATTTCGCTGTTAGATGCGGTGTAGCCTATCCTCCAGCCTGTCATGGCGAAAGCCTTGCTCCAGCCGTTTACGATGATCACACGGTCTTTAACATAATCGAATTGGGCGATAGACTCGTGCCCGCCGATAAAGTTGATATGCTCGTAGATCTCATCGCTCAGGATGTAGATCTCGGGGTGTTTTTCAAATACTTTTGCCAGGCCCTCTAATTCATCCTTACTGTACACGCTACCGGTAGGGTTACATGGTGAGGAGAACATAAACAACTTGGTTTTTGGCGTAATGGCTGCTTCCAGTTGCTCGGGCGTAATCTTGAAATTTTGCTCAACGGTAGTGTCAATAAAAACACTAACGCCTTCGGCAAGCTTTACAATTTCCGAGTAAGACACCCAGTAAGGGGTAGGAATAATTACTTCTTCACCGGGATTTACCAAACAAAGTACCGCATTGGCCAAGGCCTGCTTGGCACCAGTAGAAACCACAATTTGAGTGGCAGTATAATCAAGGTTGTTTTCGTTCTTCAGTTTGCCAACTACCGCCGCACGTAAGTCGGGATAACCGGCTACCGGGGTATAATAGGTAAAATTCTTATCCATGGCTGTTTTAGCAGCTTCCTTAATATGCTCGGGCGTATGAAAATCAGGCTCGCCAAAGCTCAGGCTGATCACATCCACACCTTTAGCCGCCAGTTCGCGGCCCATTTTTGCCATTTTAATGGTCTGAGATTCCGACAGGTTGTTTATCCTGTTACTTAATGCGCTCATATTATTTGTGTTATTGCGCGGCAAATATAGAAAAAACCTTTACGGATGGGTGACAAGGTGATCAGATTTGACAAATTTTGAAATTGGCAGCCTTTTTAGGCGAGAACCTTAATTATCTTATACTTCACGAGCGCCGGTAGCTTTCATTTGTGAAATGATGCCTTATTTTTGAATAAAACCTATCACAATAAATTAGATGAAAAAAACCTACTACCTGCTATTATTTGTATTGTCGCTATCGGCATCCGCCAAGGCCCAAACCGTTGGGTAACCAAAAACCTGGACGCGAAATTCTCGATAAAGTTCCCGTCCGAACCCGAAAAGAGCATTAGGAAGGGCATAGAGGTTTACACGCTTAGGGCAAAGGATAGTGTTTCATACAGCGCTATTACCATAGATTTTAAATTGGTAGCCAATGTGGATTCGGCCGATTTAGCGCCTATGAAAGATCAACAAGAATTTGCAGATCAACTGGGGGCAGATTTGGCTTCGGCTAAGAAAAACTACACGTTCGGGAGTGTGACGATAGGGAAATGGAAAACCTATACCACCTACAATATGTCCGGCACTGAGAATACAAATAAGAACATGTTGCTAATACACATGATATTGGTGGGTAGCAAATTGTATTCACTCTCGTGCCGGGTACCTGCTAACATGGTTACCAAAGCCAGCGAAGGTTTTTTTTGGCTCGGTTGAGGTGATGAAGTAATAATATTGTTTGTGCCTCGCACCAGAAAATAGGTGTCCGCCATTGTTGTTAACACACTAATCATGGCGAAAAATGTGGCGTTATGGAGGGCGGGAGAAGGTTTACGTACTTGTGCCCGACATTAATTAACAACTTCCTTCAACCCTAATCGGTTAAAAACAAGCATAAGCAAAACTGTTACCACAACACCGGCGGTGCCATAAACCGCATCAATAATATCCGGGGTGTTTAATACAGTAACAAAAATTTCCACCGCAAAATTCATCAAAATTGCAACCAGCCCCAACCAAATTACAAGCTTAAATGGTGCGCCTTGCAATATCCATATAAACGATACAGTACCCATTAATATGGAGGTGATGATAAAGTTGGAGGTATGAGTAAACACCTCCTGAAAATACTGTTGCACAAAAGGTGTCTTTTTTACTGATAGCAACAAGATGTTGAATAGCAAGAAGCCCATGAAAACAATTATACCTTTAACACTCGCGATAAATTTAAACGGTGATTTTTTCTCTCCCATATTTGAGGCTTTGTTACGGCCCGCTGTAACCGAAAGTACGAAATTCTATTATTCCAAATAGAGGAGTAGACGGAATTTATCTTTAGCATCGGGCTAAACCATATCCCCACTCAATCGTTACAATTCTCAAAATAGCGAGGAGAAATTTTGTTTAAGTTTGCCCTCTCAAAAAAAGCCGCGTTTTGAAGGAACAAAAACAGATCATTCTACTATCGCTTGTTACCGGTGCTGTACTGATGGTAATGAAGTTTGGCGCATATTTTTTAACCAACTCCAACTTTGTACTGACCGATGCCGCCGAAAGTATTGTGAATGTGGTGGCCAGCAGCTTCGCGTTCTACAGCATCTACCTGGCATCGCTGCCACGCGATGAGAACCATCCCTACGGCCATGGTAAGGTGGAATTTTTTTCGGTATTTATTGAGGGTGCCCTGATAGGCATCGCCGGCGTTATCATCATCCTGAAATCTGTTTACAGTATTTTTAACCCGGAGATCATCCACGATCTGCTCACGGGTGCCATCATCATCGGCATAACCGGCGCTATCAATGGCGGATTAGGTTATTATATGATCCGTCAGGGAAAATCGTTAAGATCTATCACCATAGAGGCAGACGGCAGGCACTTATTAACCGACACGGTTACCAGCGCCGGGTTGGTGGTGGGCTTACTTCTTATTCATTTCACCAATATATTGTGGCTGGATAGCGTATTATCCATCCTGGTGGCTATCTATATATTATATACGGCTTACAAACTTATCCGGCGCTCGGTGGCTGGGTTAATGGACGAAACAGATTTCATCATTGTAAGCGATGTGGTGAAACTATTGGGCGAGAAACGCCGGTACGAGTGGATAGATATTCATAACCTGCGCGCGCAAAAATACGGCAACGAACTGCATATAGATTGTCATTTAACGCTGCCCAATTATTTCGACCTGAATAAGGTGCATGCAGAGGTGAAGCTGGTAGAAGTGCTTATAAACCGCGAAGCAGGGATCCAAACCGAATTGTTCATCCATACCGACCCATGCCTGCCGCTTTGTTGCCACTATTGCAGTATGCCCAATTGCCCCATAAGGTATGAGGCTAAAACGGAAGAAATAGAATGGACGATGGAGAAGGTTATGCGCAATAAAAAGCATTATGAACAGTAAGCAATTTTTCAATGTACGCGTTTACGGGCTGCTGATAAACGATAATAACGAGGTTCTGATAAGCGACGAGCAGGAATACGGGATGCGCTTTATCAAGTTCCCCGGCGGCGGTTTAGAGTACGGCGAGGGATTAATCGATGGCCTGAAACGCGAATTTGTAGAAGAATGCAATACCGAAGTGGAGATCATCAGCCACTTTTACACCACCGATTTCTTCGTAAAATCGGCCTTTAACGATTCGCAGATCATCAGCGTATACTATATGGTAAGAAATACCTCGCCTTTAAATTTCACAACAAAAACCGCCATATTTGATTTTGATGGACAAGGCGATATCTTGCAGTCTTTCCGTTGGGTAAAACTGTCGGATCTAACCGCCGATACCTGCACCTTCCCGATAGATCAATACGTTACGGATCTTTTAATAAAATCACTATGAGTTTGGTTGAACGGGACCTTGCTGTTATATGGCATCCTTATACACAAATGAAAACCGCGCAGCCGCCCATTCCCATTGTTAGGGGCGAGGGCACTTGCTTATACGCCGAGGACGGCACCAAATACATCGACGCAGTATCGTCCTGGTGGGTGAATATTCATGGCCATTCGCATCCTTACATCGCTCAAAAGGTATCAGAACAACTGCATAAGCTGGAGCACGCTATCTTTGCGGGCTTTACGCACGAAGGAGCGGTACTATTGGCCGAGCGTTTACTGGCTATCCTCCCGTCTAATCAAAAAAAGGCCTTTTATACCGACGATGGGTCTACAGCGGTAGAGGCGGCCATAAAAATGTGCCTGCAATACTGGCATAATAAAGGGGAACAGCGCACCAAAATACTGGCATTTAAAAACGCGTATCATGGCGATACTTTTGGCGCTATGTCGGTAAGTGGCCGGAGCGCTTTTACAGCTGCTTTTGATAGCTTGTTGTTTGAAGTGGAGTTTATTGATCTGCCGAACGCGGAAAATATAGAGAGTATCAAGTATTTAGTATCAAGTATCAAGACAGAGATCTCCTGCTTCATTTTCGAGCCTTTAGTGCAAGGTTCGGCGGGGATGGTGATGTATGATGCTGCGTATCTAAATGAACTGATGGCTCATTGCCAGAGTGAAAGCGTACTGCTGATTGCCGACGAGGTATTCACCGGCTTTGGGCGCACAGGCAAAAATTTTGCTTGCGACCATGTACAGGTTCAGCCCGATATTATATGCTTTTCTAAAGGGCTAACAGGCGGCACTATGGCCTTGGGATTAACAACCTGCACACAGGCTATTTATGATGCCTTCCTTTCGGACGACCGGATGAAGACGCTTTTCCACGGGCATTCTTACACCGCAAACCCGGTGGCCTGCGCGGCGGCATTAGCCAGCCTCGACCTGTTTTTAAAGCCGTCCACTCAACAAAATATCGACAGGATAGCTACTAAACACGCTGCCTTTGCCGAAACGATAGGCAGCCATCGCTCCATCAAAACCACCCGCCAAACAGGTACCATATTGGCCCTGGAGTGGGAAACGGGCAGCGATACGTCTTATTTCAACGGCTTGCGCGACAAACTTTATTATTATTTTTTGGGCAAGGGCATTATTCTGCGCCCGCTTGGCAACATTATTTACATTTTACCTCCATATTGCATTAGCAATGATGAGCTCGACTATATTTACCAAAGCATTGGGCAGGCGCTCGATGAGATCTAACTTATGCATCTGAACACTATTCTACCCAAAATTATAGCCAAAAACCGTTTACACGCCCGCTGGCTGAATACCTTATCGCTGATGGAGAACACCGGCGCGCGGAAAATTTCTGCCAGTGAAGACCCCACAACGGTTACCTACATCATTCTGAAACACGCCGCGGAAGAACACCGCCATGCTTTCTATCTTAAAAAACAGATAGAAAAAACAGGGGTAGAGTGCCCAACATATTCACCAGAATATCTGCTGGCACCTGCGTTCAGCAAATATTACCTCAACCAACTGGATATTGATGTATGCCGCTACCTTAAATATGGTATGAACCTTAGTGGCCGCGAACTGCGTTTTGCAGCCTACCTGCTGGTTACCTATGCTATAGAAGTACGTGCCGATGAACTATACCCCATTTACCAGAACGCGCTGGACGATGTGAACAGCAAAGTGAACGTGAAGTCCATCATTTTAGAAGAAGAAGGGCACCTCGAAGAAATGATAAACCAATTGCAGCACTTCTCGCCCGATTGGGAAGTACACGCCCAAAAAGCCGTAGAAATGGAAACCGCCTTATTTGCCAAATGGGTAGATAATTTGGCGGTGGAAATAGGGTAAGGTGCTGCTTCGCCGATGTGCAAGTGGGCGGATTTCAGATGAGCAGATTAAACTTCTCCACCTCGTATTTGCGAGGTGCGAAGCAATCTGCCGACAGGACAAGTAGGCGAACTACTAAAGCAAAACCCACGTAAAATCAATTGGTATTGTGGTTACTTTATTTCGCTGGTAGGAACATTGTAACGGTTTTCGTGATATCTGCAATGGGCCGCTATAATAGTAAGTAAGGTGGGCCATTATTCATCATTTTGCGGACTGGTGTATCGGTTCGGCCAAATTTTTTTACTGAAAAATAAGGTTTAGTGATAACACCCGCCATAAACCAAAAAGAGCTTTAATGGCTAATTTCAAGCTTGTATCCTTTTCCGCGTATAACTACGATGTTGATATTCTGATCCAATTCCAGCTTTTTTCTGAGTTTTGATATAAACATATCCAAACTGCGCCCCACAATAACCCCTTCATCTTCCCATATTTCCTTTTGCAGCCGGCTTCTCTCTATAGTCTCGTTAGGCGACAATGCGAAAATGAGCAGCAAGCGCGTTTCAGTTCCAGTCAGGTCTATGGTGTTTTTATTTATTATCAGCTGCCGTTCCTGCGCATCAAACAATACCGGGCCTAAAGTGAATGTCTTGGTATACTTATCGTTAGGTAAGGCTTTCCGCGGCTTAGATCTTGAAACAATAAAACCAACAAATGCTAAAAATGGCAGGCTGCCCAAAATATAGCCACTCATTGCTGTATTTATACCCGTCGGTTTAAATTTAATGTTAACCGTGTAACGTGCTGTAGGTTGCTTCCTCCCCCGGCATGGCACAATATCATCTTTTTTATTTTTGGATATAGCGTATCCATAAGCTACACTGGAGTTGCCACGGTTCAGAACGTTAACAACATAATCACCCGTTAGCGGATCTTTGGCCAACAAGCGCCGGATAATATTCACCAGCAAGTCCGATTGAAAAGTAAGCTCATGCTCAAACCCTATCTGGTATTCATTTTCGGCGATCTTTTTTACCGGGAGCACCCTTGATGTACTATCGCCCGATTGCAAGAGTAGTTCATCTCCGATTTTGCGAAGTAAAACTTCTCTTCTGGAGGTATTAAAATCGTCACTATCTGTCATACTGAAAGCTGCGCAGATTACTGAAATAGAAAAAAGCAGCATGAATCCAAAAAGGTACTTGCCTTTCCCGGAGAGGAGGTTTCGGCTATCAAGCATAGTGTTACGTTTTTTATTTACAAAGTTTACATTTTTATTTACAATCTAAGTTCCTCAGGCTGAATTATATCAAAGTATTTTTGTTGCACCAACTTTAAAGGATATGAAAAATAAAAAAAATGCCTTAAACGGATCCGATTTATCAGCAGATAGATCTATATTAATTAAACCCACAAAAAATATAAAAAAAGTTATTTATGCGCTGATCTTACCTCTGGTTGTGGTAAGCGGACTTGTATTTGCTAATCGCGAAATTAAAAATGAAACTTATGAAAGGCCAACCCCAAAGCCATTCTCTTCTGCTGAAAGGGAAGCCGAACTGAAAAAATGGGAAGCTACACCTGATGGTGTAAAGTTCAAAAAATGGGAAGCGTCTCCCGCAGGTAAAAAAGTTTATGCCGGTGCTGCTAAAATAAGGAAGCATATAAGTGCTTTTACCAATATGGAGGCTGTTATAACCTCTCTTTCTCTTCCGCCAGGCTCATTATTAGGTTTCGGTGTGATGGCAAGAATTAATGGTGTGGATTACATTGTAAAATTTGAGACGGAAAAGTCTCAACTGGAGCAATTGTATAGCCTGAAAGTTAACGACAAAATAATTATAAGAAGCCATAACCTATCGTACGCGCCCAAGTATTCATACCCAATAGTATCGGGCGAATATGTAGAACGAGATAGTAAAGTAATTTTTAAACGTGTCCCTCGCAAAGGCGGTTGCTAAGTAATATGACGGAAAATCATTTACAAAGCTCACAAACAAAATCGGTCTGCGCAGCTTCGGGGATATTCTGGAAGATAGAAAAGGAAATATCTTCTATAAAATGGTTCCACAATAATGCGGCTTTGGGTACAACATAGTCTGCCTCCCAAAAACAAAGCCCCGGTAACGCAATGCATTACCGGGGCTTTGTATATTATTTAATAACGGATTACATACCGCCGCCGCTCATGGCTTTCAGGTCATCCATAGTGATTCTTTCGAAATCGCCTGGGATGCCGAATGTGCCCGCCGGAGCTTTGCCTTCGGTTATGCTTTTAATAGTAACCTCGGTAGACTGGCCATCCTGAAAACTGGTGTACTGGATAGGCACACCACCCGCACCCTGGTAATATTTCGCGATAGCGGTTGTTGGTAAAGAGATATCGTTGGTTACCCAGATATCGTAAGTTTTGCTTGTTTTGGTATCAGTAGCAACTACTTTTTTGCAGTTAAAACCATTGATCACCTTAGTTTCGGTACCCGGTGCGAAGGTTAACACAGGCATTTTCGCGCGTGCTTCTTCAATTTCGGCAGGCGATAAAACAGCTGCTTTTTTGATAGACGCGATAGAAACATCAACCAAAATTGCCATAAACGTGGCTTTAGCATCAGATATTACCTTGATGTTTGCCGGGCCGGCGGTGAAAGAAAGCGCTGCAGAATCTGGTCTGAAATAGCTTTTTGCCTCGGTAGCCTGGCCCATCATGCTGGTACTGATGGTTGCAATACCCTCGGTATAGGCTTTTTTCTGAGCGTTCGCGTTAATGGCTGTTGCGGTAAGGGCAAGGCCCATAGCAACGGTAAATAGTTTAATCTTCATAGTGTTAGTTTAATGAATACAATTTAGTGTGTAATTAACTGAGATGCAAATTATTTATAAAATATAGAAATTATTATGGTTTAGATGCTATACTGATGGATTTGTTACGCTTTAATATTTTACAATTTACAGGAATATTTTTTAGTTTATCAATATACTTATCAGAATTACTTCCATCGATGATCAGTATTCGGTTTTTCATCGCAATGGTATCCATAAAAGGGTTGTCGCTGATGTACAAATAATCTATATGTAAGTTACGGGGGATAGACTGCCCCGACATCGTTTGGTTTAACAGCAATATCCTTTTATCAAAAAACTGCAACATGTTTTGCTGTTTAATAAACCAGGGCAGGCGGATGTTATCTGCCAGTTTAATAACCCGGTAATTTATCAGTCGTATACTATCAAAGCCCGGCTGCACAGCGTATTGGTAGGTTTTATCTGTATCGTTCAGGTCGGTAACAACCACGCCGCTATCGCCGTTTTTTAAAACGATGCCGGTATGTTTGCGCAGGTTCAGAAAGGTGATGGATTGTGTTTCGCTACTCCTGACTTTCTTTAAACTGATGCTGATGCAAAAAAGCAAAATAGTTACCACCGACGCCTTAAGCAGCCATGTCTTTTTCTTATCGTACATAAAATAAAACAGGCCGATAATAATTAAATATAACAGCAGATGTTCGGTGCGTGTAAGCCATATTTTACTGATGCTTGCATAAGGAGCCTGCTCTACGTAATAAAGGACTTTGTTCATCAGCAATATACTATGCTCCAGAATATGGCCCAACGCTGTTGATACGCATGGTATCGGCGGTAACAGGAGCAACAATAAACCCGCATACATTATTACTATAATGGGTAAGATGATAAGCATGTTGCTCAGCAAAAAGTAGAGCGGGAATTGGTGGAAATAAAACGCGCTCAGCGGAAAGGTGATCACTTGCGCGGAGATGGATACCGAGCAGGCTGTCCACAGATAATTGGTCACGCGATTTTTAAATTCCAGCCATTCATATACTATCGGTTGAAAAACAACCAGCCCCGCAACTGCAAGGTAAGATAACTGGAAGCCCACATCCAGGAGCAAAAAAGGATCGTAAAGTAACAATACGAATGCCGAGAACGCCAGCAGATTGAGGCTATTAATATACCTTACAAATGTTTTACCGCAGATCACCATGCTGATCATCAGCGCCGCGCGGTTTACGGCGGGGGAGAAGCCGGTAAGCAGGGTATAGCTCCATATCAGTAAAATAATAGTTATCGCTTTAATGATCTTACCCCGGCGATTCCCGTTTAAAAAGGCAAGCGCCCAACCCAGCAGCACAAAAATGATAGCCACATGCCCGCCCGAAACGGAAAGGATATGAATGGTGCCGGTTTTGGAGTAAGCCTGCAAAACATCGTTACTCAGGTCGGCCTTGTAGCCCAATATTAAGGTTGACGCTACCGCTATGGCGGTGGTATCGTGCATATTTGCCTTTAGCTTTTTAACCAGGTTTTGCCGGGTTTGCAGGGCGTAGGCAATCACCGGGTTACCCTTGCCGGCTTTGATAACCTGGTATTGCCTGGGGTACAAAAACTCCTGGTAGTATACATTTTTATTAGCCAGGTAGCGCTTATAATTAAATTCGCCGGGGTTATAAGGCGGTTCCACCGGGGCGTAACGCACGGGGATCAGTAATTCTTCGCTGTAAAATAAATTGGTGGCCAGTTCATCCTTTATAGCGATGAGCAGTGTGCCGCTGGTAGGCGTGGCTTTGCCTTTATCGATGGTTTGTACCACATCCGCAGTAAATCTTACAACATCTCCCTTAACCTTTGGCTCAGAATTGATATGCACAACCAAATACTGCGCGGGTGTTTTAGAAAAATGGTCGGCGTTGTTTAACTCGTAGTGCTCTACCGTTGCAAGCCAACCTGAGAGTAAAAGGATACCCGTAACGAGCAGGCCGCCCAGCCAGCGTATTTTATAAATACCCAGCTTAGCATAACCAAAATTTAGCAAGGCAAAAAAGATGCTTGATACCAGCAAAGCGATAGCCAAAGCCGCGGCGCTTGCGCCCGGGTAGCCAAGCCCCAGCCCAATGCCTGCCATAAACGGCAGTAATAGAACTACAACGGTAATTTCGCCTTTGTGCGCAGCTATCATACAGGGTTCCCGGTTCTGCATAAAACAGAACGATAAGGTTTAAGGGAATAAAAATAGCTTATCTGCGGCAGATTTTATATCTCGTCGCGCACTTCCAGCAGGAATTTTTTGAGGCTTTCCAGCGAATCTATCACGCGCTGGTTATCGCGGCTGTCGCCAATATTGCTTTTCAGGTAGTCCTTAGCGCCTTGCAGGGTGTAGCCCTTATCGCGGATGAGGTGAAAAATGATCTTAAAGTTCTCGATGTCTTCCGGGGTGAAGTAGCGGTTGCCCTTTTTATTCTTCTTGGGCTGCAGCACATCAAATTCCTTCTCGTAAAAACGGATCAGCGATTGGTTAACATCAAACATGGCCGACACCTCGCCCATGGTATAGTACATTTTGCTGATCTCGCGTTCTTTGTAAGGCATACACAAAGGTAGGTGGAAATTTCGAATTTCGAATTTTCAATTTCGAAATTGTTGGTGGAGTCGGATTGATTGTTATCGCCGTAGCGTTCCAGTTCGCGGGCAATAAGGCGCTGCATTCGCAGGTCATGCGGGATGTAGAGAAACACCACTACGTCAAACATCTCCTCCCAATCCGCACCCCATTTGATCACCGAGCCGGCCTGCACCCAGCTATTGTGTTTGGCCATATCTTCTTTAATGGTACGATTACGCAACCCCGGCTCACGCTTGGTGGTGAACGGCGGATCGGTAAGTACCCAAAAGTATTCGTCTGTATCAAAAAAGGGGGTGTTAAGGCTTTCGGCCAACGCGCGCCCCAGGGTAGTGGAACCCGCGCAGGAAGCGCCCATGACTGTATTTTCATTGTCTGAATCAGGATTTGCAGAATTATAGAATGAACAGAATAAGAAAAGTGCAAATGTATAGTAAACGCAAAATTCTGCAAATTCTTTAATTCTGTGAATTCCGATTCAGACAACCTGCGGTAGCGATAGGAGCGGATACCGGCCCCGGGCCTAAGGCCATGTGCGCGTATGAACGGATAGCGTGGGGCAAAGCCAACGCCCATAACCAATCAAATTCGAATGTCCGCTGAGGTTGCCACGCTATCGCTTATAATGACATAGTGTGAAGCAAAGTGTGTAATAATGTGTAATTTCTACTCAAAAATTCACACTTTTGCACAGCAAACCCGTTTTGCAATACAAGTACTATTATGACAGCTACCCAGATCCGCCAGGCATTTCTTGACTTTTTTGCTTCGAAGGGACACGTAATTGTGCCCAGCGCGCCAATTGTAATAAAAAACGACCCTACCCTGATGTTCACCAACGCGGGGATGAACCAGTTTAAAGATGTGTTTTTGGGCGAGGCTCCCGCCAAAGCGCCGCGCGTGGCCGATACCCAACGTTGCCTGCGCGTTAGCGGTAAGCATAACGATTTGGAGGAAGTGGGTATTGATACCTACCACCACACCATGTTTGAGATGCTGGGCAACTGGAGCTTTGGCGACTACTTTAAAAAAGAGGCCATTGCCTGGAGTTGGGAGCTGCTTGTTGATGTTTACAAACTGGATAAGGACCGCCTGTACGTTACCTATTTTGAAGGTGACGAAAAGGAAGGCCTTGAAAAAGATACCGAAACTTACGAATTGTGGAAGCAATACGTAGATGAATACCATATACTGCCCGGCAACAAAAAGGATAACTTTTGGGAAATGGGCGAAACCGGACCCTGCGGCCCCTGCTCGGAAGTGCATTTCGATAGTCGCCCGGATAGTGAGCGTGCCGAAGTTAGCGGTGCCACGTTGGTAAACGCCGACCACGACCAGGTGATAGAGATTTGGAATAACGTATTTATGCAGTTTAATCGACTGAAAGATACCACGCTGCAGCCACTGCCTAATAAGCATGTGGATACAGGGATGGGCTTTGAGCGTTTGGTGCGGGTACTGCAAGGGAAATCAAGCAATTACGATACCGACGTTTTCCAGCCGATGATTCAATTCATTGCGGAGAAGAGCGGCCAGAAATATAATAGCGCTGCCAAACCCGGCGATGCTGACTGGAACGATGCCGTAGCCATGCGCGTACTGGCCGACCATATTCGTGCCATTAGCTTTGCTATTGCAGATGGACAATTGCCAGCAAGCAATAAGGCCGGTTACGTTATCCGCAGGATCTTACGCAGGGCGGTGCGTTATAGTTATCAAACCCTGGGTTTTAAAGAACCTTTCTTTAACGAGTTGGTGCCATTGCTGGCCGAGCAATTTAAAGGTGTGTTTGATGAGTTGTGGAGTCAGAAGGATTTTGTGCAGAAGGTGATTTTGGAGGAGGAAATTGCTTTTTTAAGAACTTTGGCTTCTGGGATAAAACGGTTTAACGAGTTAACATCGGTTTTTGCATCTATAACGAGTGTTGAACATCCTGTTGGGACTTTAACTGAAATAAGTCACGGTAGAAAAATCAGAGGTGAACACGCCTTTGAACTTTCTGATACCTATGGATTTCCGATTGATTTAACTGAATTGATGGCACGGGAAAGGAACTTTTCTGTTGATATCGACGGCTTCAACGCCGCTCTCAAAGCTCAAAAAGACCGCTCCCGCGCAGCGACCGCCATTGATACCGGCGACTGGATCCTGGTAAAAGACGAGGACGAAGCCGTTGAGTTCACCGGCTACGATGAAACCGAAACCATCGCTCATATTATTAAATACCGCAAAGCAACGGCTAAGGGTAAAGAGCAGTTCCAGTTGGTGTTGGATAAAACGCCTTTCTACGCTGAAAGCGGTGGCCAGGTAGGGGATAAGGGAGAACTGGTTTTCCCTAACGGGGAGATCATCGACGTTACAGATACCAAAAAGGAGAACGGGCTCATCGTTCATTTTACCGATAAACTACCATCCACACTGGAAGATGCTTTAACGGCCATGGTAGATCCGGAGAAACGCAATAGCACAAACAACAACCACAGCGCCACGCACTTGCTGCATGCCGCCATGAAACAGGTACTTGGCAGCCACGTAAACCAAAAAGGCTCATTGGTAAACAGCGATTACCTGCGTTTCGATTTTTCGCACTTTGCAAAAGTGACGGAAGAGGAACTTGACCGTATTGAAGCCATTGTAAATGAAAAGATCCGCCAGAATATTTACCTGCAGGAAGAGCGCAGCGTGCCTTACCAGCAAGCCATCAGAAGCGGCGTAACCGCCCTGTTTGGCGAAAAGTATGGTGACTTTGTCCGTGTAATTACCTTTGATGCTAAGTTTAGTAAGGAGCTTTGCGGTGGTACACACGTAAAGGCTACCGGGCATATCGGTTACTTTAAAATTATATCAGAAAGTGCAGTAGCTGCGGGCGTTCGCCGTATCGAGGCCATCACCGGCATTGCTGCGGAGAACTACATCAACGAGCAAACCAAACTGGTGCAACAGGTAAAAGAATTGCTGAAGAACCCGAAGGATATCGGTAAGAGCATCGAAAGCCTGCTGGAAGAAAATAATCGCCTCAAAAAAGAAATAGAGAAATCGGTACTGGAGAAATCATCGGGACTAAAAGATGGATTGGCTAAAAAAGTCGAGAGTATCAACGGTATCAATTTCATCGCCCAAAGGGTAGAACTACCCAATGCCGATGCGGTGAAAAACCTGGCCTATAATTTAAAGGATATTGTACCAAACCTGTTCCTGGTATTAGCGGCAGAGATCGGCGGCAAGCCAAACATCACCGTAATGATAGCCGAGAACCTGGTAAAAGATAAAGGCCTGCATGCCGGGAACATCGTAAAAGAACTGGCCAAAGAAGTAAAAGGTGGCGGCGGTGGCCAGCCTTTCTACGCCACAGCCGGCGGCAGTGATGCAAGCGGCATTGATAACGCGCTGGCGAAAGCGAGGACGTTTGTAGGGTAGAACCTTATAACCCCATGTCATTTCGATGAGCAGCGGGAGGGAATGAGTGGGGCGCGAAGAGAAAATTTGTACGCCCTGCCTATAGGCTAATTGCAAAGTTCGGATGCATGGCGTAGAAGAGATCTGGCAAAGATACCATCAGAACAGTTGGGCGAAGATAAAAAATCTATACCCTCCGTAAGTACTCAGAAAAAAGCATCCAATCCAATGGACGTTGAGCAGATAACCAATCTTGAAGGTCGAACAGTAGATATAGTTCGTACTCCTGATGGGCCGATGTTGGCAAGGTATTACCGCCCAGAATATACCGCTGGGCACCTTGCGCAATTGAAAGTAAATCCGCATCCTTTTGAAGGATAATTAACGCGGATATTTCCTTTTGTTTAAATGTTTTATTTTCTAAATGCTCGTTATCAGCGAGCATTTTTTTTGCCTCTTCTAATTTCATGGCACAAGGTAAGTTATGTCGTTGTTATGCCGAAATATATTTATCTTCGGCTAATTAAAATACTGTACTAAATCGGAGTGCTATCCTGAATTACCACAAATAGTATGCACACAAACCGAATATGAGTACGCTGTTAAAGCGTGGCTGTATTCTTTTGTGTGTAAGGCTGTGGTAAGCCGAGGATAGCGAGAGAGTTAAACAGTCACGCTTATTTTTTATCCAAAAATTACCACATAATGAAAAAACTACTCCTGTGCGTTGCCTTAGCCGCGCTATGTTTATCGGCTTGTAAAAAAGAATCTCAATTAAAAACCATTGAGATAAAATCAAGCAATATTGATAAAAACACTACCTACAATCTTACTGTAAAAAGGGATGGTGGAATATTATTAGCCGCCGAGAGGGAGGCAAAAAGTACCAATTATACATTAACAGCGTCCTCCGGTGAGGCGTTGGTTGTTGATTATATGTTTACAACAGCAGGCAACCAATACGGACAGGGTCACTTTTCCTTTACTTATAATGGAACATCATTGCTTGAAGTAAATGGCGGATCGGGTACTCATACTATTGTGGTGCCATGAAAATATATGTAAAGCAGATAGTGCTGGTTGCCGCCTTGCTGATACTTATAATCACAAATCCCTCAATGCGCGACTTTAAAGAAAACCAAGCTGAATATAATACCCTACATTGCTACAGAAAGTATAACTTTTATATATTTAGCGTATACCACAGTTATCAAGATTATATAGGTGTGTTTGGTAATTTCGTAGCAATCAGGAAAAGCAATCATGCAACGGTGATTAATCAAGAAAAAAGAGGCGCTGTGGATACCACCAATATCATTGAAACAGATGAATTTGGCATACCATTAAAAAATGGTTCTCTCAAAAAAAATAATGTTTTAAAAGACTTTATAATCTGTTATTTATTACTTTAGTTAAATGACGTTTGAGGAAGCAAAAGCATTAAAATTTCAACATGAAGATTTATTATACTATCTTTTAAATGGAGCTTTAATTACAAATATAGAAATCATACCGATTCCAATAGGTGAAAAGTCACTTCAGGAATACGCGGCATTGCTTGGAAGGCATCCCACTCATATGCCGCCCATGTGCCGGTCTCCGTACGGACTATTTGTATTCTTTGACCTGAACGATTCGTTATCCAGAGGCGTTCCAGTTCAAGTGATGGCAATTGAATACCTCTTGCCTTTACTTCCACCACGAAACGAAGTTTAACACCCTTACCTGTTATAGTTACTTTTGTGGTATTCTCGTTTAACTGTTTAGAGGGGTTAGTTGCCAGAGATCTCGTCGCTGCGCTTCCCTCGATATGACAGGGTGGTGAAATAAAATAGAAAAGGCCCTCGATTGATCGCAGGACCTTTTCTATGAATAGTATTTTATTTAGTGTTTGCCGTGGCCGCCGCCATGGCCTTTTCCGTTGCCATGGCCTTCGCCATGCCCTTTTTCGCCGCCACCATTGCCATGGCCGGGGTTACCATTGTAAACTTTTACGTTTTTGCGCACGTAATTTTTGTTATGTGACCAATTAGAATTTCCACGAACAACAACCTGCTTGTTAGAGCCTTTGTATTTAGCGTAACGGGTACGGTCGGTAGTGAAGTAGCGGTAAGCCTGCGGGCGGTTCACTACCACTTTATAGCCATTGTTAATGTTGTAATTGCTGTAGCGCGGTGGCAGCGCGTTCCTGAACACCCATTGCCCGCCGTCCATATAAACGTATTGGTGCTTTGGCACGTAGTAATAGCTTTCCACATCGGGCAGGTAAACATATTCAACATTTGAATATTCTACAGGGGGTGTCCATGTGCCAATATTAACATTGAGGCTTACCTGCGCTTTAGATTCGGTAACAGATGCAGCAAGCAAAAAACAACTCGCCAGCATCCCTAAAATAATTTTTTTCATGGTGTAGTAATGTAAGTGTCCGTATATTTTAATACGTTATGATACAGACAGTATAGCAGGCAAATAGTTTAATAAATTTATGATATTCGTAATAAATTACCCAATTTATTGTCGTAGTAAAAATATTATCTTCAATAGATAATCAGCGCTATTTTTTCATCGTTGATGTGGTTTGGTACAACACAGGTAATACATTTGAAAAAATACCTCAAGAAATATAAATAACATTATATTTGAAAAGTTCAAATCAATGCTGTACAACAGCTGAATTATAATATGGCAGTTCTAACAGGCGGCGTGAGTGATAAGTACGAGTTAGTTGTAGGATTAGAGATACACGCGCAATTATCCACTTTAAGTAAGGCATTCTCCTCAGATTCGGCGGCTTTTGGCGCCGGGCCAAATGAGCATGTGAGTCCGGTTTCATTGGGGCATCCCGGTACATTACCACGCATCAACAAAAAAATGGTGGAATACGCCGTTAAAATGGGGCTGGCGTGTAATTGCAGCATCAACCTCAAAAACACATTCGCCCGTAAAAATTACTTTTACGCCGATCTGCCTAAGGGTTTCCAAACCACGCAGGATCAGCGCCCTATTTGCATAGGCGGGCATGTTACGGTTAAACTGGCCGACCATACCACCAAAGATATCGCCATCCATCATATCCACATGGAAGATGATGCCGGCAAAAGCTCACACGATCAGCACGACGAATTTTCCCTTATCGACTTGAACAGGGCGGGGGTTCCTCTGATAGAAATAGTATCGCAGCCCGATTTGCGCAGTGCCGAAGAGGCAGGCCAGTTTTTAACCGAAGTGCGCCGCCTTTTACGCTACCTGGATATCTGCGACGGTAATATGGAGGAAGGCAGTATGCGTTGCGATGCCAATATCTCGGTACGCCTTTGGGGTGCACAAGAGTATGGTAACCGTTGCGAGGTGAAGAATTTAAACTCGATCCGTAATGTGCAGCGCGCTATCGAGCACGAGTTTGCACGCCAGGTGGAAGTTATAGAAGCAGGAGGCCATATAGACCAAAACACCTTAAATTTTAATGCAGATACCGGCGAAACATCTGTACTTCGTTCTAAAGAAATGGCGAACGATTACCGCTATTTCCCCGAGCCGGACCTGCTACCGGTGCAGCTTACCGAAGGCTATTTAGAGGACATCCGTAAACAAATGCCGGCTTTGCCAAAGGAGTTGTTTGCCAGGTATACCACGGAACTCGGTCTGTCGGATTACGACGCAGGGGTTATCACCGCCGATAAGCAATTCGCTGCCTACTTTGAAGAGGTCATTAAATATACCAACCATTATAAATCTGCTGCGAACTGGCTGATGGGCGCGGTAAGTTCCTATATTAACGATCATAACATCCATATCACAGATCTGGAGCTGAAACCCGCTACGCTTGCCGGCTTAATAAAGCTTGTAGATGATGGCAAAGTGAACAATTCAGTAGCATCGCACAAAATATTTCCTGAAATGCTGAAAGGAAATGGAAAAAGCGCCGACCAAATAGCTAAAGACCTTAATTTGCTCATCAGCGACGATTCATCCCAGTTGGACGAATTTATCCACGCCGCTTTGGCCAAATTCCCGGATAAGGTAATAGAATACCAAAAGGGTAAAAAAGGCGTTTTAGGCTTGTTTATGGGCGAGATCATGAAAATTTCGAAAGGAAAGATCGACCCCAAAAAAACAAATCAGCTGTTAATAAAAGAATTAGAATCTAAATAAAAATGAAGATCCGTCTGCTTACCTGTATTACTTTTTTGTTAGCGATTTTTTTTACCTCATGTAAGGATTCTGAGAACTTCAAGATCTCGGGTACAGTAACCAACTCCGGTAAAATAGGCAAAGCCACGTTGTATATGGCTGATAGTACAGGCTCGCGCTCTATAGATTCGGTTGCTATTGTTGATAATAAATTTGAATTTAAGCACGCCACTCCTTACGAAAGCCTTTATAAAATTGGGATCGCCGGTCGCATATTTGACGTGGTAGTAAAAAATGGTGACCATATTACGTTCAATACCGATTTAAACGACTTAAAACACAGCTACGAAATTTCGGGTTCTGAACCATCTGAAAAAATTAGGGAATTTAACAGGATCAGCAACGTGTATGGCGATAAAAATAGCAAACTGTCTGATGAGTATATGGCTAAGTCAGACGCACTTGGGCATTCTTCAGATTCACTACTAAAAATTTACATGCCGGTTTTTCAGAAAAACCTTGCAGATTACAGCCAGGAAGTACTTAGCTTCATGGATAAGAACAAGCGTTCCTTAGCAGGTTTTTATGCCGCAACTTCTCTCGACCCGATCAAGTACGAGCAACAATTGGTTGCTTACGGCGACGAAATAAAGGAGGATTTTAAAGATAACCCCGATGTAGGGAGGTTTAAACACCAGATGGAGATAGCCAAGCCTATCTCGGTAGGGCATAAGGCTCCCGAGTTTGCCATAACTTCAATAGATGGTAAAGAAGTAAAGTTATCAGATTATAAAGGAAAGTATGTGATGCTCGATTTTTGGGCATCGTGGTGTATGCCTTGCCGAAAGGAAAACCCTAATGTGGTTAAACAGTATGGCAAATTTCACAGTAAAGGCTTTAATATCCTGGGGATTTCCTTAGATGTAGAACAAAAAAACTGGGCTTCGGCAATCAAAAGCGATAATTTAACGTGGACGCATGTGTCTGATCTTAAGAATTTTGAAGGGCCTACAGAGCAACTTTACCATGTGGAGGCAATTCCTTCGAATTTCATTATCGACCCACAGGGTAACATCGTAGCAAAGAACATTACAGGCACCGAACTGGAAGCTTTTTTAAACAAGACATTTAATTAGCCTAAACAATACGTTAAATTTTTACAATAGTTAACAATTTGTTAATATGTATTTAACCGTATGCTTGCATTAACAGCATACATTTATACAAAAATTTAACCTGCCCATGAGCACCGTAAAACAAAAGATCTTAATTGTTGACGACGAACCCGATATTTTAGAACTGATAGAATATAACCTCAAAAAAGAAGGCTATCAGGTTTATTCGGCCCGTAATGGGCAGGAGGCCGTTGCCGAAGCTAAAAAGACACTTCCCGATCTTATTGTACTGGATATCATGATGCCAAAAATGGACGGCATAGAAGCCTGTCGCATAATGCGCACCATGCCTGAGTTTAAGAACACTTTTATGGTTTTTTTAACCGCGCGCAGCGAAGAGTATTCAGAAATTGCCGGTTTTAACGTAGGTGCCGATGATTACATCGCGAAACCTATTAAGCCACGCGCGCTCGTGAGTCGTATTAACGCTATCCTGCGCCGCAATGCACCACCCGAAGACGTTACCGATAACAAGTTGGAAATTGGCGACCTTGTGATAGACCGCGAAGCTTACTTGGTTTACCAAAAAAGCGTAAAGGTAGTATTGGCCAAAAAAGAATTTGAGTTGCTTTACCTGCTGGCCTCTAAACCCGGCAAGGTTTACACCCGCGAGGTGATCCTGAAAAATATTTGGGAAGACTCGGTAGTGGTAACCAACCGCACCATTGATGTACACATCCGCAAACTACGCGAAAAGCTCGGTGATGATGTTGTAGCCACCGTAAAAGGTGTAGGCTATAAGTTTGAAGCCCGATAGATAAAACACAACATAGGTCCCGAATTTTCGGGGCCTATGTTGTTTACACTACCTGCCAATGCTAATATTTGCCAGGTATTAACTAAGCTTTTGCTGCCGCTTTTTTGCGAGTGGTGGTAGCTGCTTTCTTAACCGATGCTGCGCCTGCTTTTGCTGGGCTTGTTACGGCTTTAGCTTTATCGGTTGCTTCTGCTTTTGTAGCCGTGGCCGTTTTTTTGGCATCGGCAACGGTTTCTTTCGCTTTAGCGGTTATGGTTTTTGCTTTGTCGTCCGCTTTGGCTTTGATTTCTGTGGCAGTTGCTTTCGCTGTAGCAGTTACCGCTTTTGCTTTATCGGCGGCTTTAGCTTTTACTTCGGCGGTTTCTTTTTTGGCACTCGCGGTAGTTTCGCTTACTTTTTTGCTTACCGCGGCTTTCGCTGCAGTGGCTTTTTTAGCAACAGCAGTTTTTGCTGCCGTAGCTTTTTTAGATGCGGTTGCCTTTTTGGCGGTAACAGATTCTTTGATATCATCAAATTTTTCCTCTGCTGATTCTTTCAGGTCTTCGGCGGTGTCTTTTGTGCCTTCCCAAAATTCCTCTATCGTTTCTTTTATTTTTTCGAAAAAGCCCTTTTCCTCGGGCTGCGTGCTTTCTGTGCTCATGTTGTTTTTATTTAGGTAGATGGTTAATGTTGTTTTTCAGGATAATAACACCGGTGAATTTGTTTTGTTTTTGCGCTGCAGATTCTGTTCTCATATACATAGGCCGGATTACATTAATAAACCGTATTTTTGCCGGCTATATTAAAATATGAAATTTCCAAAATTTGCTGACCTGATCCTGTTTGAGAACGATGATATTATTGTGGTGAACAAGCCGCCGTTTATCAGTTCGCTGGATGAGCGCGAAGGCGGCGAGGTAAATATGCTGCGCCTGGCCAGGCAATATACCGACGACGCCCAGATCTGCCATCGCCTCGATAAAGAGACCTCAGGCGCGCTTATTATAGCTAAAAACCCCGAAGCTTACCGGGCCGTAAGTATGCAGTTTGAGAGGCGGAAGGTTAAGAAAGTTTACCATGCCGTAATTGATGGTACGCACGTGTTTGAGGAGCTGCTTATCGATCTGCCAATCCTGAATGTGGGTAAAGGTACCGTTACCATTAGCCGCCAGGAAGGCAAACGTGCTGAAACCTGGTTTCAATCGTTAAAATACTATAAACACTATACTTTGGTAGAATGCCGCCCGGTAACCGGTCGTATGCATCAGATCCGTATCCATTTGGCTACGCAGCGCGCATCTATCGCCGGCGATGATATGTACAAAGGCCAGCCTGTGTTTCTTTCTAAGCTAAAGCGCAAATATCAATTAGGTAAAGACCAGGAAGAACTGCCGATAATGAAGCGTTTTGCCTTGCACGCCTATGAAGTAACCTTTAAGTTAGTGAACGAAGAGGTGGTAACCATCCACGCGCCTTACCCAAAAGATTTTGAAACGCTTTTGAAATTACTGGATAAGTTTGATGCTTAATACGTCAGATCAACTTTTTGCTTTTGTAATCCTTCAATAAAGCGTCTGCTTGTGCTTGGTCGTTTTTTAACAGGAGGCCAAAATATGCTGATGCCAGTTTGTAGGTTTTGCTTGATGGAGATTTAATTTGAAGGCTCGCGAGCGCTTCCTTGTAATAGTTGGAAACGGTTCCTTTCTCATCCTCAATCACAGGTGTGTTATCCATACCTTCCAATAACGTGGCAAGATATGCTCGCCAATTGCCTTTGGCGCTGCTTGCAATTATAGCGTTTGGATATTTTACCGAGAAGTTTTCCCACCAAACTGTCCGCCGGGCAAGTTGAATAGAGCTTATGGTAAGCCCTGCATCTTCCTGAAAGCCCTCTTTTTCTTCCTTGCTGAATTGCACCAGGTATTGCTGTAAAGCCGGTGACAAGTATGGCGAAAACCATTTGACGTCAAAATCATAGTCCCGTCCAAGGTAAGTTTCCCCCTCAGACATGTAGATATAA
Organism: Mucilaginibacter gilvus; assembly: GCF_004054195.1. Taxonomy (GTDB): domain Bacteria; phylum Bacteroidota; class Bacteroidia; order Sphingobacteriales; family Sphingobacteriaceae; genus Mucilaginibacter; species Mucilaginibacter gilvus. Next base: position 79,730 of record NZ_SBIW01000007.1, read on the forward strand.
AAACAGTTCTCCCGTAATCCTTTACCATAGGCTACCAGCGCCGCAGATAGTTTGGATTGGGGGAGGGTGTCAACTTGGGTGGTATCCATAATTAAGGAGTCGAAAGCGAGCGTTTGTTTACTTCGCGATTCGTCTATCACCTCAATTAAGTGGGTAAAGAACTTTTGGTATATCAAAAAATAGGCGGTATCCTGGGTAGGCTGATCCTGATGGGCAAATAACGCGACGCATTTTTTTTGCAGCCAGGGTAGACGACCCCATTTTGTTACTACCCAGACCGCTTAAAAACTTTTGATAGTCTTTAAGCACCGCCTGCCCATAGTTGGAGATTCTAATTTGTGTTGACCTGGCTTTTTTTGCTTTGTCTGTTTTTTTTGGTGCCGGTTGTTTGCAGGCCGCTAAGCACACAGCAACTAATAACAGTAAATATTTCATCGGGATTAAATATAAATTAAACGAACAAAAAAAGCCCATACATTAATTTAATGCATGGGCTTTAATATTATTAAAGCTGAAATTTAGCTTATTATTTGCTCGGTGGAGTTGTGTCTCTCAGGAATGTTGCACTTGCAGGCGGAGTTGTATCCCTAAATGCTCTGAAAGACGGTGGAGTAGTGTCTTTCTTCATGTTTTTAGAAATAGAACCAATTGTACCTTTTGGTGTAACAGAGTGGTCTTTTTGGCAAGAGTAAATGCTGATAGCAACAACGGCCATAGCAACAAAAGGTATAATTTTTTTCATGTGTATATTTAGTAGTTTTTTGTACTGTCCTTTTAAATTAAGTAAAGATATAAAATATATTTATAACCAAGTATTAATACGTGGTTATTTTAAAAAAGTTCCGGAAAAAACGTTTTTTTTTGAAAATAGGCATGTATAATTTTCTATAATTTGTTTTTATCAAAGGCAACCGTAAATTTATAGAAAATATACTTCATGCGTAGAACGCTTATTATTGTTATAAGTATTACATTTTCATTTTTTTTTGCTGTGCATGCACAAGTGCCTAAAGTTGCTGTTGTGCCCTTTCAACAGTCAAAAATAAACCAGGATACTTTAGCCAATATCCTTGAGCAGAAAGACGATTTTACAAGGCAAAAGAGGTTGGTTGTTTTTGTAAAAAATTATATACAAGCTTCGGCAGAGGATAAGCTTATGGCCGTTCAAGATACTTTTAACCAGGCGTTTACAAAATACAGCATGGTTGATAGGGATGCGTTCTCTAATTTTATGGCCAGTTTTGCCTTGTACAAAAAGCACAATTTAAAAGACGCCGAGGTTTACATGAACAAGGCCATCCAACTGGCCGAAAAAAAGAACGACGCCTATCTTTTGTTCCAGTTTTACACACATTTGGGCTTCATCCAAACCGATCAGGGTAACTTTATCGCCGCTGTTTACAACTACAGGTTGGCAAAAAAAGAAGTAGTAAAACTGAAGGATAAACTGCCGGATAATCGCCCGCAGGCATCTTTAAACATTAATATCTCTGATCTTTATTATAAATCGGGCTTCTATACCCAGTCTTTAAACTACCTCGACAAGGCTTTAGCCTTGATAAGTAAGGACGAAAAAAATATGAATTTGCTATCGAGCGTGATTTATTATAATAAGTCTGAAAACTATTTCAGGAAAAATGATATTGATTCGTTGAAGGCCTATCATGCAAAACTGAATGATCCGCGTAACAAAAATTACAAAATATATAATTACAGGCAGCGTACGGCTTATTACATTACTTTGCTAAAGCGCGATTACCCATTGGCCATTAAACAAATAATTGCCATGGAAAAAAGCGCTAAATACATTTATAGCGACCTGGAGGAGCAACGACTTGCCGATGCTTATTTTATGAATGGGCAGCTGGATTCTGCAAAAAAGAAGGTAGATGCCCAATTAGCCATCGCCGCAGCAAATAACCACCCCGAGATCAAGTATCACTTTTATGATGTACTGGCGCAAATAGCGCAGCAAAAAGGCGATAACAAACTGGCATCATACAATTATATGCTGGCGCTTAAAGAGTCGCAAGAGAATAATTTGCGGTTAACACAGGTAGGGGACATCTCCTCGCAAATAAAAATAGACGAGGCCGAAAACTCTTACACGCAGCGTACCGCCATTTACGAAAAAGAACGCCTTTGGCTGATATTTATGGTGGTAGTAGCCGCTTTAATAATTGTGGCCATAGCGCTTATTTACCGTAACGTAAAGCAGAAACGCCACTACGAACAGCTTTTGTTTGCTACCAAAAAGGCCGAACTTGCCTTTATCAATTCGCACGAGGTACGTAAGCACCTCACCAATATCCTGGGTATTATGGATATTATACAGCATAGCGATAATAATAAAGAGGAGTATAAACAATGCGAAGAGTATCTGCTCAGCTCTGCAAAACGCCTTGATGAAGCGATTAAGAATATCTCCGAAAAAATTAACGAATAAATTAGTCTTTCTGATACATCAGGAAATGTTGTATCGGCATAAATTCGCCCCGGCGAACCAGGTGGAAACCGTTTGCTTTCATTTCTTTATTCACCTGGGCTACGCTCATTTTATGTAACGCCTTTATAGCTACTTCGGGATCTTCTGCGCGGTATTCCAATAATAACAGCTTTCCTTTCGGTTTTAATGATGCACTTATAGCCTGCAATATTTCTTGCGGATAAAGCAATTCGTGGTATACATCTACCATTATGGCCAGGTCTATAATATTGGGTGGTAGGTTTGGGGAGCGTTCGCTGCCTTTTATAACCGTAACATTGGCTTGTTTAAGTTGCGTGCTTTTATTTTCAAGGTACTTAATGGCATCATCCTGTATCTCTACGGCGTAAACCTTTCCTAATGGTACCTTTGGCGAGATCCTGAAAGTGTAATAACCGGTGCCGGCACCTATATCGGCAACTACGCTGTTTTTGTTAATTGGTAACCTGGATATGGCAAGCTCTGTATTTTCTTCCCGCTGGCGGCTATCGCGTTCCAACCAGGCAGCTCCATCAAAACTCATCATCTGTGCAATTTCGCGGCCAAGGTAAAATTTACCCTCCCCGCCGGTAGTAGCAGTTTTATAGGTATATACGGCACCCGGTTGCTGCGCCGATAATTTTAGGCAGAGCGTTAAGGCGTACAGGAATAAGCAGGCATGTTTTACACTGAGCATATTTTACTTAACGTAAAACAGCCGTACTAAGTTTTATTGCTATAAACGGACGATAGAAAGGTTGGTTGCTGTAAGGTTTAGGTTGCGCGCTTGTTTACAAGTTTATCAAATTGGTTTCCCTTGCAATAATATCGGCAATGCTGGTTTCTGATAGTATTTTTAGCGAAGCATCGCGTACTTCAATAAAAACGTCACGGATACCGCAGGTAGTTTCCTGGTGGCATTCGTCGCAACGATGGTAAAAATTTAAGCTGGCACAGGGTACCATGGCTATTGGTCCATCGGTAATGCGCATAATACTCACCAAAAAAATCTCTTTTGGGTCCTTATTTAAGCTGTAACCACCGCCTGCGCCCTTTTTACTGTATAAAAAACCGGCGTTGCGAAGGTCTAAAAGGATCTGTTCCAGGAATTTTTTCGGAATTTTTTCTACTTCGGCAATTTTAGATATCTGCATGGGCGGTTTATCCATGTTTTTGCCCATGGCTACCAGCGCTTTTATGGCGTATTTAGTTTTTTTGGATAGCATTTTTAAAATTAAGCTGCAAAGTTACGTAAACAAAATTTGTTAAGCTAACAGGCGAAAATTAAGTAAAAATTATGATTTATCTGAGTGCCCCAAACTTTTCTCCGGGTTAACTATATCTCTTATCAATTGTTTCAATTCTTTTATCTCCGGAAAACGCCCCTGTTGCTTTCTGTCGAAGATCTCGGCATCGTTTACCCGGATAGTATATCTCCCGCTTGTTTCGCTTGGTTGCAGCGTTACACCGTAAAGATCATCACTAAAGGTTGTAAGCAGTTCCTGGGCCATGTAGGCGGCGCGGAGTAGCCAGTTGCATTTTGGGCAATATTCTATTATAACCGTAGGTTTCATCGTTATAAAAATAGTAACTTATTTAGAAACAAAACGATATAAATATGGCGCTTTATGTGCGCCCCCGCTATATTTTTTTGCAATCCGCTCCAATATACCCATGCTGAGCATTTTGCGCTGAAATGCAGGGCGAAGTAACCTTTTGCCTAATATAGTTTCGTAGAGGCTTTGCAGATCGCCCATGGTGAAATCTTCGGGCAGCAGGTTAAAGCCTATTAGCTTATCATCCAGCATAATTCTGAGCGATTGCAATGCTTTATTTACAATGGCGGTATGATCCTGTATCAGTGGGGGGAGTGCATTGAGATCGTACCAGCCGCAGCTATCAAATATTTTATCGGGTGTGGGGGTAACCCGGGTAAAATCTACCAAGGCAAAATAACCTACGCTGATAAAGCGCTGCAGCAGCCAGTGACCTGCATCAGGCTGAGCGCCGTTGGCGATCATAAAGGAAGCGAAGGGTGATGGGTCGTGCCGGGCCAGATCGCCAAAAACGTGGAACTGTTCCAAAAAAATATCAGTCAAGCCTGTACGCTCTGATGCCACCCGTTTCGCAGCATCGTCCAGGTTTTCGTTTTTGCGGATGAAACCGCCGGGCAGCGCATGCAGGTGCGTTTTGCTGTACCGCATCATCAGCACTTTTAATTGCCTATCATGAAAGCCAAATATTACGGCATCCACAGCAAGGTGAGGAATAAATCCTTCGTCCGTAGGAGGGCCTTCTGTTGATGTTGGTTGCTTAGTCATTATTTTGCCGGGCAAACAAATAAATTTGATAATGCCAAAATTACGAATTATTATTGTAACATAATGATACAATAGTTGATCCGCCCGAGGATGATGTTTGTTATCCATTCAAATCCAACCAAATAAACAAAATTCAGAATGAAAAAATTTACACTTTTTGTGCTTGTGCAATTGGCCGTTACCCTAACCATGGCACAAACACTTGTTAAAACCGACAAAGGGCAGGTTGAGGGCGTTACCGAGAAATCGGGCGTTATCAGCTTTAAAGGGATTCCGTTTGCGCAGCCACCTATAGGCGACCTGCGTTGGAAAGACCCGCAACCGGCAAACAGCTGGACAGGGATACGAAAATGTGATGCCTTTGGCTATAACCCTATGCAAAAAAAGGTGTTTGGCGATATGGGCTTCCGCACGGCAGGAATGAGCGAAGATTGCCTTTACCTTAATGTATGGGTACCAGTAAAAAAAACCAAAGCCAAAATGCCGGGGCTGGTTTATTTTTATGGCGGAGGCTTTGTAGCCGGTGATGGATCTGAAAGAAGATACGATGGCGAAAGCATGGCCAAACGGGGTATTATCACGCTTACGGTTAACTACCGTTTAGGCGCGTTTGGTTTTTTGGCACATCCGGAGCTAACCAAGGAGTCGCCTCATCACACATCGGGTAACTATGGTTTGCTTGACCAAAACGCCGCGCTGCGTTGGGTACAGGCAAATATAGAGGCTTTTGGCGGCGACGCTAAACGGGTTACCATTGCAGGCGAGTCTGCCGGTTCTATGTCGGTTTCAGCGCAAATGGTTTCTCCGCTTTCAAAAAACCTAATAAACGGTGCCATAGGCGAAAGTGGTGCCATGTTTAAACCGTTGGCGCCTCAAAGCCTGAGCGTTGCCGAGGGAAATGGGGTTAAATTTGGTGAAAAGGCTGGTGCAACAACGCTGGCAGCATTGCGCGCTATCCCTGCAAATGAGTTGTTAGAGCTTGCTGCCAAACCAGGTAACCCATCGATTGGCTTTATTGTAGATGGTTATTTCTTTACCAAAAATCCGTCGGAATCATACTCCGCGGGTGAAGAGGCCAAAGTGCCTTTGCTGGCGGGTTGGAACTCGGCAGAGATTCCTTACCAGGCGGTGATGTATGGGAGTGCGCCAACGCCCGAAAACTACATGAAACAGTTGAAAATGTTTTATGCTGACAAAGTTGGCGAGGTTGCAAAGCTTTACCCCGGGACCACAGAAGCGGAGATCATTAAATCGGCAACAGAATTGGCCAGCGACAGGTTCATTGTTTACGCAACCTGGAAGTGGACCACCGCACATGCAGAAACCAGCGGTAAGCCGGTTTATCGTTATGTGTTTTCTAAACCAAAACCGCCCATGAGCGCTAAAATGGCTGGTGCTACACCGGGCCTTGCAGGCGGCATGAATAAGGCTGATCCCGCAAAACCAGCGGCACCTAAAGGCCCCGAGCCATACGCCGGAGCCCCTCATGCTTTCGAAATTGAATATGCGATGGGCAACCTGGCTACTAATGACTCTTACGCCTGGACCCCCGACGACTATAAAGTATCTGAAACTATGGAAACCTATTTCGCCAACTTTATAAAAACTGGCAACCCTAACGGCGCAGGCCTGCCAAAATGGACTGCCAATACTAAAGGTAGCCCGGTATCGTTTATTAATTTAAACACCACTACGATATTAGAAAAAGAAAACGCGCAGCTTAAAGGCCGGTACGTTTTCCTCGATAGTCAATATTCGAAATAACAAGCCGAAACTATCGTTAAAGCCGCCTCTATTTATAGGGGCGGCTTTTGTATTTAACAATGAAAATAACGATACAAAAAAAGCAGCCCGGTTATGGAGTGCTTTTCAAAAGGAGAACCTTTAATATTATAAGTGTATCACTTCGCCGTAGGCATCAGCGGCTGCTTCCATAACAGCCTCGCTCATGGTAGGGTGAGGGTGTACTGATTTGATGATCTCGTGACCGGTACTTTCTAGCTTGCGCGCGGTAACTACTTCGGCAATCATTTCGGTAACGTTGGCACCCAGCATGTGCGCACCTAAAAATTCGCCGTATTTTGCGTCGAAGATCAGTTTCACAAAACCGTCTTTAGCGCCGGCAGCACTTGCCTTGCCCGATGCCGAGAATGGGAACTTACCCACTTTAATTTCGTAACCGGCTTCTTTAGCTGCTTTCTCGGTATAACCAACAGAAGCAACTTCAGGCCAGCAATAGGTACAACCCGGTATGTTATTATAGTTTAGCGGCTCTGGATGTTGACCAGCAATTTTTTCAACGCAGATGATACCCTCGGCAGACGCTACGTGAGCTAATGCCTGGCCTTTAACTATATCACCTATAGCGTAAACGCCTTCTACATTGGTTTGGTAGTAATCATCAACCAATACTTTGCCTTTATCGGTTTTTACGCCGTTTTCTTCCAGCCCGATGCCTTCAATGTTGGTAGAGATACCGATAGCTGATAATACCACATCAGCCTCTAATACGATATTGCCACTGGCGGTTTTTACATTTACCCGGCAGCCGTCGCCGTTTGTATCAACAGATTCAACGGTTGAACTGGTCATGATATTGATGCCTTGTTTTTTCAGGATCCTGAAAAGGCCTTTTGATATTTCTTCATCCTCCAGCGGAACGATGTTATCTAAAAACTCCACCACGGTAACCTTGGTGCCGATGGAATTGTAGAAGTAAGCAAACTCGATGCCGATAGCACCAGAACCTACTACAACCATTGATTTTGGCTGTTTAGGCAGTATCATGGCCTGGCGGTAACCAATAACCTTTTTACCATCCTGTTTAAGGTTTGGTAACTCGCGCGAGCGGCCACCTGTTGCTATAATAATATGTTTAGCGGTAAAGTCCTTTGTGCTGCCATCGGCTATCTTAACAGCAATGGTACCCTTGCTTTTAAGCGAACCGTAACCTATAATAACGTCGATCTTGTTTTTCTTCATTAAAAACTGCACGCCTTTGCTCATACCATCGGCCACGCCGCGGCTGCGTTTTATTACAGCTTCAAAATCAACCTCGCCACCGCTGGTTTTAATACCATAATCTGCAGCGTGGTTTAAATAATCAAAAACCTGCGCGCTTTTCAGTAGCGCTTTGGTAGGGATGCAACCCCAATTAAGGCATATACCGCCTAATGATTCTTTCTCAACTATGGCAGTTTTTAAACCCAGCTGTGATGCACGTATCGCGGCCACATAGCCGCCCGGGCCCGAACCAATTACAATTAAATCGTAGTCCATATAGTTATATATCTTTTTTGATTTTGAATGCCAAAGCTAAATAAAAAGCGGGGAATTGAAAAAAAACGGTGGTTTTAGGATTTTACCATGATAATTGCCGACGGGACACTAAAAACCAACTGCTAATAGTTGTGCAATCGTCTGAATAATGTAAATATTATAGCAAAAATTCACCAATTTTTCATTATTAGCTACTTAGCGTGTAAAATGTTGAAAAATATATAATTAATGTTAACACTAACTTAACATTAGCAATGAGGCAATTACATATCTTTGTGCCAAATTTAAATCACTTAACAGTTAAAAATTAAAAAAACAGCGTATGAGGAAGCATTTACTTCTACTAATTATTTCCCTGTTTACAGCAGTTGTTGGCTTTGCACAGCAAACAACAAGTAGTATATCAGGAACTGTAGTTGACGAGAAGGGTTTATCGTTACCAGGTGTTACAATCACCGCGGTACACACCCCAACCGGTACCAACTACTCAACAGTATCCCGCGTGGATGGCCGTTACAACTTGCCCAACTTACGTATTGGAGGGCCTTACACGGTAACTTTTTCTTTCATCGGTTTTACCTCCAGGGTTGAAAACGATGTTACCCTTTCATTGGGCCAGGAGTTTAGAATTGATACCAAATTGTTGCCTACCAGCACTTCGTTAAGCGAAGTAAGGATCACAAGCACACAAAACAAGGTGATCAACAATTCACGCACAGGTTCACAGGAGATCATCACCCGTAACCAGATCGACCGTTTACCAACTATCAGCAGGTCTATAAGCGATTACACCAAACTTACCCCATCTTCAAACGGCAATAGCTTTGGCGGCCGTAACGGTAACGGTAATAACGTAACTGTGGATGGTGCTTTGTTTAACAACTCATTCGGTTTATCGGGTACACTGGGTGGCCAAACCAACTCACAGCCTATCTCGTTAGATGCGATTGAGCAGATACAGGTTGCTGTGAATCCATTTGATGTTACCCAGGGCCGTTTCGCAGGTTCAAGCGTTAACACTGTAACCAAATCTGGTACGAACGAATTTAAAGGTACGGTTTACCTTTACAAACGTACTGCCGGTTTAGTAGGTTTACACGCCATAACTGCAGATGTTGCTAAACCAACTGTAAACTATACACAACGTGGTATCAGCTTAGGCGGCCCTATCGTTAAAAACAAATTATTCTTATTTGTTTCTGGCGAGCAGGAAAGAATAAGCGACCCGGCTACTTCTTACACAGCATTACGCTCTGGCCAAACAGCTGGTGGTACTATTTCACAAGCTTCTTATGATGACCTGAACACTTTGAAAGATTTCCTAAAAACTAAGTATAATTATGACGCAGGTTCTTTCGAAAACTACCAGTTACGTACCCGTTCTGATAAAGTTACCGCTAAATTAGACTGGAACATTAACAAGAGCAGCACGCTATCATTAAAGTATTTCTATTTGAAATCTTTACGTGATGTACCTCCAAGCAGCTCTGGCGCGCAAGGTACACGTAGCGCAGGCGCTGTTGGATTACCTTTCTTCTCTTCTTACTATACCATCAACAACAACTTCAATATTGGTATTGCTGAGTTGAACACCCGTATCAGCAGCAAATTTGCTAATAAACTAACTGTTGGTTACCAGGCGCTACGCGATTTCCGTTCATCACCGGGTGGTGGTTCTTTCCCGCTTGTTGATATCCTGAACTCGGCGGGTACTGGTACTTTAACCTCATTTGGTTACGAGCCTTTTACTGCTAACAACTTGCTTAGCACAAACACTTTCCAGGCAAGTGATAACTTTACCTGGTTTGCCGGCAAGCACGAAATAAATATTGGTGTTAGCACCGAGTTTAACAGCTACACAAATGGTTTTGCGCCTAACTATAATGGCCAATACCGTTTCAAAAGTTTAGCAGATTTTTATGCTTCAGCAAACAACGGTACCCCAACTGCTCAGCGTTACTCTTTACAGTACTCTGCTTTGCCTGGTGGCGTTTTTCCGTTTGCTGTTACTAAAGCCTACACTATTGGTTTCTACTTGCAGGATAAATGGCAAGCTACAGACAACTTTAAGCTGACTTACGGAGTACGTTTAGACATGCCAGGTTACAATACTGATAGCCAGTTTAACGAAAACGCTAATAAGTTAACTAAATTCAGAGAGGGTTACGTGGTTAACACTGCCCAGTTCCCTAAAGCTGCTATTCAGATTTCTCCACGTGTTGGTTTTAACTGGAACGTTAATGGCGAAGGTTTAACGCAGGTACGTGGTGGTGCAGGTATATTCCAGGGCCCGGTTCCTTACGTGTTTATATCTAACCAAGCAAGTAACAATGGTGTTCAGTTTGGTTCTTACACAGCTATCTCTGGTACAGGCGGTGTGTCTCCAACAGACCCACGTTTGATCTTCAAACCAGATGTTAACGCTAACAGGCCTACCACTGCTACAGCAAATACTCAGTACAACCTTGCTTTTACTGCAAAAGATTTCAAATTCCCGTCAAACTTCCGTGTTAACTTAGCGGTTGACCAAAAATTACCTTTCGGTATTATTGGTACTTTAGAGGGTAGCTATTCTAAAGACATCAACGCTATTTTATACCAAAACGTTGCCTTACCTACTACAGGTATTACATTTAAAGGAAGCGACCCACGTTTGTTTTACCAAAACAACGGTGTGAATTCAGCTACCGTTTACCCGGCCATTACTGTTGCAGGCGCAAACGCTAACACAGCAGCGAACCCTAACATTAGCGATGCGATATTGTTAACTAACACAAGCAAAGGTTATGCTTATAACATTACCGGACAATTACAGCGTACGTTTAAGGATTTCTACTTCATGGTAGCTTATACTTACTCTGATTCCCGTTCGGTTAACGATGGTGGTTCTATTGCTCAATCTACCTGGAGAGACCGTTCAGTATCCGGCGACCCGAATGCTGACGTAGCTTCTTACGGTAACTTCCGCCAGCCGAACCGTGTTATTGCCGCAATGTCTTACAAAAAATCATACTTCGGCCACTTATCTACCTCAATTGGTTTAACCTACGAAGCAGCTAACGCAGGTTCTTCTTCTTACACTTACAGCACAGATGCTAACGGTGACGGACAAACAACCAATGACCTGATCTATGTACCTAAAGATGCAAGCGACATTATATTAGTTGCTGATAACGCAGCAGATTTACGTACCGGTACTAAAACACTCCTTAACCCGGGTGGTTCTGCTACCGGTGGTGCGTTGTTCACACAGTTAAACACTTACATTAATCAGGATCCTTACCTGAGCAAACGTAAAGGTAAATATGCTGAGCGTAACGGTTTAGTGTTGCCATACTTCCACCTGGTAAACTTTAACTTCACTCAAGACCTTTACCAAACTACAGGTAAAATTAAAAATACCTTACAGTTTGAGTTTAACATCATCAACTTAGGTAACTTCCTTTACAGGAACTGGGGTAACTTTAAATTTGCTAACCGTACTGCTTTGTTAGCTTACAAAGGCATCTACAACAACGCCGCAGATGCTACCGACCCTAACAATGGTAAGCCAACGTTCTCGTTCCCTTACTACGACAATACTAACCAGGTGCCACTTACTTCTACCTTTGGTAGCGGTGTTTCACAAGCTTCACGCTGGCAAGCTCAGTTTGGTTTAAGGTATATCTTCAACTAAGCGAAGTTTAACAAATAAAAATAAAAACCCCGGTAGTAATGCCGGGGTTTTTTGTTACGCAAAATTTTAGCGCTCATATATTACTATTGGCCTAAAACACAAAGCCCCGATATTATTAATACCGGGGCTTTGTGTTTTAGCAAAGAGCTGTGCTTTAATTATAAATAAAATCGCCGTATGGTGATGAAACCATTACTTGCTTTTTATCCGCCGCTTCTACACGCCCAACTATTTGCGCAGGCACCCCAAAGCTTTCGGATATTTTGATGATCTCCCAGGCAATTTCCTGTGGTACGTATAGCTCCATACGGTGGCCCATATTAAATACTTTATACATTTCCTGCCAGCTGGTGTTGCTTTCTTCCTGTATCAGTTTAAACAACGGTGGGATAGGGAAGAGGTTATCTTTAATAATGTGCAGGTTATCTACAAAGTGCAGCACCTTGGTTTGTGCGCCGCCACTGCAATGCACCATGCCGTTTATCTGGCTGCGGTATTTATCTAATATAGTTTTGATGATAGGGGCGTAGGTGCGGGTAGCAGAGAGCACCAGTTTGCCGGCGGTAATGGTTTCGCCGTTGCCTATTTCAATTTCGTCAGTTAGTTTTTTACTGCCCGAGAATACGAGGTCGTATGGTACGGCAGGGTCAAAGCTCTCCGGGAATTTATCGGCGATGGTTTTGTTAAATACATCGTGGCGGGCAGATGTTAAGCCGTTAGAGCCCATGCCGCCATTGTATTCTTTTTCGTAAGTAGCTTGTCCGGACGATGCCAGGCCGACTATTACATCACCGGGTTGGATGCGGTGGTTGGATATCACATCCTCGCGTTTCATGCGGCAGGTTACGGTACTATCCACAATAATAGTACGCACCAGGTCGCCCACGTCAGCGGTTTCACCGCCGGTGGAGTAGATGCCTATCCCTGCTTCGCGCAGTTCGGCTAAAATTTCTTCTGTTCCGTTAATGATGGCGGCAATTACTTCGCCGGGTATGAGGTTTTTATTGCGGCCAATAGTTGAAGACAGCAGAATATTATCTACCGCGCCAATGCAAAGCAAGTCGTCCAGGTTCATGATGATAGCATCCTGTGCAATGCCCCGCCATACCGAAATATCGCCGGTTTCTTTCCAATAAGTGTAAGCAAGGGAGGATTTTGTACCCGCACCATCAGCATGCATAATATTGCAGTACTCTGGGTCGTTAGTTAATATATCAGGAACAATTTTGCAGAATGCTTTCGGGAAAATACCCTTATCAATGTTTTTAATGGCATTATGTACATCATCTTTTGATGCAGACACGCCCCGTTGATCATATCTTTGCGGAGAAATCATGGGCAAATATACTGCTTAATGGCGTTTTCTTTATCACTGATTCATATCTTTGCAAAACATTTACTTCGGGGTATTTATAGCCTGCTAAAGCCTCTAACATTATCTACCTTCAATGGAACTTATCTACTGGTTAAGACTTAAACTAAAACGTGCATTCGACAGAATTAGAAACGAAAACTTAAAAAAGAACGCGCTTACGGCTATCCCTTTTTGGATAGCGTCTATCATAACAGGTTTGATAGCGGTTTTATACACCAAGCTTTTTTTGGCCGCGGAGAACCTCACCGTTTACTTAATAACATGGCATGCCTGGTTGTTGTTTATTTTAACGCCAACCTGCTTTTTGGCGGCGTGGTGGATAGTGAAAAAATTTGCACCCTATGCTAAAGGCAGCGGCATACCACAAGTAATGGCCGGTCTGCAAATCTCGCAACCTAAGAATGACGGGAAACTTAATAAATTGCTGGGCGTAAAGATAATTGTAGTGAAAGTGATTTCCAGCATTGTAATGGCGCTGGGTGGTGGCGCCATAGGTCGCGAGGGGCCCACCATACAAATCGCGGCCTCGGTTTTTAAGATAGTTTACCAGGTGCTTCCTAAATGGTGGCCCAAAATAGCTAAGCGAAATATGATAGTTACCGGTGCCGCGGCCGGTTTGGCAGCGGCATTTAACACACCGTTGGGCGGTATTGTGTTTGCTATAGAAGAACTAACAAAAACGCATTTCAGTTATTTTAAAACAGCTATATTTTCGTCGGTTATTATTGCAGGCCTTTCGGCGCAGGCGTTGCTTGGGCCTTACCTGTATCTCGGGTATCCCAAAATAGATCACCTGTCTCCGTTCATTTTCTCCGGTGTTCTTTTGGTGGCGATTATATCCGGTTTGCTGGGCAGTACTATGTCGAAACTAATTTTGGTGATCTTCGCCTGGAAAGCAAAGTTTAAGTTTACTTACCAACATGCCCTATATGTAGCAGGGTGTGCCTTTATTTTGGCCGGCATTGCTTTTTTTGTTGATACGAGCGTTTTGGGTTCAGGTAAAGATATTATGCAGCATTCCCTGTTTACCGGCGACAAGTATTTACCCTGGTATATGCCTTTGCTTCGCATCGGCGGGCCCTTGGTGTCATTTACAACCGGGGCGGCAGGTGGCATATTTGCGCCCGCGCTTGGCGCCGGAGCAAGTATTGGAGCTGTTGTTTCAAGCTGGTTCCAACTATCAGATACCGACACTAATTTGCTCATATTAGCCGGCATGGTAGCATTTTTAACAGGTGTTACCCGCTCTCCATTCACATCGGTAATATTGGTATTGGAGATGACCGACCGCCACAGTGTTATTTTTCACCTTATCCTGGCGGGTATGGTAGCCAGCCTTGTATCTATCATTGTTGATAAGCATTCGTTGTATGATCACCTGAAAACGCAATATGTTAAGGACGTGGAAATGGAAGAAAACAACGACGTAGTTAACCCGGCCGAACGAGGGGGCGACGTTATTGCAGATGAGCCGGCGGGCTCCAAAGAGGTCTAATTATTACACCTTCATAATAATAACACGCTGCAATATTAAAATGCAGGCGGATAATCATTAAGCAGCACAGCGAAACCAATTTATTTGCACGCGATTAATTGTTTATTAATGCCCATGCGCTATATTAGGGCATTAAATGAAAATAGGATTCCGGATCTTTTTGATACTCACATTGGTATTCAGCTTTGTGATAGGTATGCCTAAACCTGCTGTTGAAGTAGAAACCGGGTTGGCCATTAATTTTACAAATGGCGCTGCCGATGCGTTAAGCAGTGTATTGATCTTTTTAATGCTGGTATCGCACGTGTTGATGCTCTTCCTGCTGTTTATCAGACAATCTATCCACTATCGGTATTTTCTTATCTATTTCCCAATTGTATTCTGGTTGTTCTACCTGGCTAATACGCTTGGCGCGCATTTAGCCGAGCCGGATATGTTTTTGTCGCATATCCCATATTTATTGTGCTACGTTTTATGTGTAATACAATATTACTCCATTTTAAAAGCAGACCCTGCGTTTGCCCTTGGCCCGCCAACAGAACCGGAGCCCGAAGAAACTGTACCACGCCAGCGGTTTGATACCAACGAACCCATGTAATAAAAAAGGCCTTAAACCCGCCGGTTTATTACCGAAAAGTTTAAGGCCTGTAAGTTTGTTTAAGCAGCTTTACTTAGTAAATAGTAACTCTCTGAATTTTGGCAACGGCCATAAAGCGTCATCAACCAATTGTTCCAGTTTATCTACATGGTAACGGATCGGTGCAAAATAGCTTTTAACCTTTTCGTCATAGCTAATGGCACGGTCGCGGATATCTTCAATGGCGTTCGCTTTCTTACGTTCGGATACCATCTCGTCAACATTAGTTTTTATAAAATTAATGTGCCCGGCCACTTTATTAATAATATCCAGCTGCGCGGCATAAGTGCTTTCGTCAAGCCCTATCGCTTTTAACCCTTTAACGTTTTCTACCAGCCTGCTTTGGTAAGCTATAGCAGCCGGGATGATAACATTCATCACCAGTTCGCCAATTACGCGGGCCTCTATCTGTAGTTTTTTATAAAAGGCATCCAGCAGTATTTCATGACGGGCGTGTGCTTCGCGACGGCTAAAAACACCGGTTTCGGCAAAAAGCTCGGTTGCTTTTTCTGTCAGAAGGGCATCCAGCGCCTTCGGTGTGGTTTTAATATTAGCCAATCCACGCACAGCAGCTTCTTTTTCCCATTCTTCGCTATAACCGTTACCCTCAAAGCGGATGTTGCGCGATTCTTTGATGTACTTTTTGATGATCATCATCAGCGCTACATCTTTTTTCTCGCCCTTTTTAATCAACTTATCTACATCAACCTTAAATTTCTTCAGCTGGTCTGCTACGATCAGGTTCAGGATGGTCATCGGGCTGGCCGAATTGGCAGAAGAACCCACCGCGCGCAGTTCAAATTTATTACCGGTGAAGGCAAAAGGAGAGGTACGGTTACGGTCGGTATTATCCTTTAATATCTGCGGTATTTTAGGGATGCCCTGCCATAACGAATTTTCGTCCTTTATTTTCTTGCTCAGGCGCGAGGTATCTATCTCGTCCAATACATCGTTTAGCTGGCTGCCCAAAAAGATGGAAATAATTGCGGGTGGTGCTTCGTTGGCTCCTAAACGGTGATCGTTATTTACCGATGCGATGGAAGCGCGCAGCAGATCGGCATGTTCGTGTACGGCTTTAATGGTGTTTACAAAGAAAGCCAGGAACTGCAGGTTGTTTTTTGGCGTTTTGCCCGGCGATAACAGGTTTTTACCCGTGTTGGTGATCAGGCTCCAGTTATTATGCTTGCCCGAGCCATTAATACCGGCGTAGGGTTTCTCGTGCAGTAATACCTTAAAGTTATGGCGGCCGGCAACGCGGTCCATAATATCCATCAACAGTTGGTTGTGATCTATGGCGAGGTTTATCTCCTCATAAATCGGGGCGCATTCAAATTGTGACGGCGCTACCTCGTTGTGGCGGGTTTTCAATGGAATGCCCAATTGCAGGGCTTCGGTTTCCATATCCTGCATAAAGGCATATACCCGGCTCGGGATAGAGCCAAAGTAATGATCTTCCAGCTGCTGGTTTTTTGCCGATATATGGCCAAACAAGGTACGACCGGTTAAAAACAGATCGGGGCGCGCGTTAAACAGGGCAGTATCTACTAAAAAATATTCCTGCTCAATACCCAGCGATGCATTCACCTTCTCAATGCTTTTGTCGAAATAATGACAAACATCTACAGCGGCCTTATCTAAAACGCTTAGCGCTTTTAATAGAGGTACTTTATAGTCCAGCGCTTCGCCGGTGTATGATACAAATACCGTAGGGATACAAAGTGTGCGGGCAATAACAAAAGCAGGGGAGGATGGGTCCCATGCGGTATAACCGCGTGCCTCGAAAGTATTGCGTATGCCACCGCTCGGGAAGCTTGATGCATCCGGTTCCTGCTGGGCAAGCGCGTCGCCGCTAAAGCGCTCTATCGCGCCGCCATCTGCTGTAGGTTCAAAAAAAGCGTCGTGTTTTTCGGCAGTAGTGCCGGTTAACGGCTGAAACCAGTGGGTGTAATGAGTGGCGCCTTTGCCCATTGCCCAGGCGCGCATAGCGGCGGCTACCTGCTCGGCCAGGTCGCGGGGAATGGTTTCGCCATTATCTATAGAATTAACAATACCTGCATAAGCTTCCGACGAAAGATACTCTTTCATTTTATGTTTATCAAAAACATTAGCCCCAAAATAGTCGGATATTTTGTTAGACGGTGTTTTTACTTCGGGTATTTCCCGGCTAAGTACTACCCTTAGGGCCTGAAAACGAATATTAGGCATAACGTTATATTATTGGTTACCCCAAAAATAGAAAATCATTTAAAATAACAGCTATAAAGCCGGGTAATATCACCACCCAAAAACCCGAATAAACAAGGCGGCGTGCGGCGATTTTAATGTTAATTTGTCAATAAAATATGTAATTTATTTAAAATTATGCGTGCATAGTATACATTTTAAATTAAATTATGTTTAAACCATTGTAAATATTACGAAAACTTTAAAATAAGCACTTGTATTAAAGTGTAAATTATAATATTTATAAATATTGTTGATTTATTTTTTGTTTTGAAAATAAAATGGTTGTTTATTTATGTTAATGTTTAAAAAAATGGCATCTATTATTGAAATTATATCATTTATAATTTGTTTTTGTTAAAATTCATTCATATTTTCATAAAAAATTACTAATTAATACAAACTCTATAGAGATTATTATAATTAAGTAGCAAAATTGAATTTTTATTAGAAAAAGGTATCTGATTGCCAGTAATTATAGGTACAGAAGCTTTACTGATTCGAAATATTTAAGAACAACACAACAACAATTAACAAAAACAATTAATTTAATTCCTTATCATGAAAAAAAGACTTTTACTCTTATCATTTTTTGCAGCAGCAGCTACTTTTACTGCAAGCGCGCAGGACGCCCCTAAAGCAGATCCACCTTTGGTAATCTTTGGTTCGGTAGACACGTATTACAAAAACGATTTTTCGGGCTTTAAAAACGCCAGCGGTAGCTCAAACATCGGTACCAGTTTTGCAAGCGATCAAAACTCTATCTCTATTGGCATGATAGACCTGGGTTTGAAGAAGAAAGTTGGAAAAGCAGCTTTTGTTGGTGAAATGAGCTTTGGCCCCCGCGGACAGGCGCAGTCTATCCCTAACGCTGCCGGCGTTTACGACGAGGGAACCAATAGCTACCACATACAGAACTTATACGTATCATACGATTTGAGCGATAAGTTTACCATGACCGCCGGTTACATGGCAACCTTTGTTGGCTACGAAGTAATTTCGCCGGTTGGTAACTTCAACTACTCTACCTCTTACCTGTTCACCAACGGCCCGTTCCAAAATGCAGGTTTAAAAGGTACTTACACCTTCTCTGATAAAGCAAGTTTAATGGCAGGTATCTTTAACGATGGCTGGAACAGTTATACATCTACAAATGATGTATCAACCTTTGGTGCCCAGTTATTCCTGAGCCCTGCTAAAGGCTGGACAGCTTACATCAATTTAGTAAGCGGCAGCTACTCTGGTACCGAGGTTGACCTTACAACAGCTTACCAGGTAACCGACGCCTTTAAATTGGGCGTGAACGCAGCTACTTACAGCGCTCCTCACAGCGGTGGTGGTTTTTCTGGCGTGGCACTGTATCCGCAGGTTGCCGCCAGCTCAAGCGTAACCTTTGGTTTAAGGGCTGAGTATTTCAAAACCAAAGCCGGTGCTTTAGCACCATTATCTGGCCCAGCGCCGGGTAGTTCGGTAACCGCGTTTACGCTTACCTCTAACATTAAAGCTGGTCCGCTTACTTTTATCCCGGAGGTTAGGTTAGATCACATGAAAGACGATTTCTTCGTGAATAAAGACCTTATGCCAAGCAAATCAGCTTCTCAATTTGTATTAGCAGCTGTTTACGCTTTCTAATAAAATTAGCTCAACAATTAAATTTTATAAGCCATCCATATTTGTTTATGGATGGCTTATCTTTATTATATGAAAAAATTAGTATTCAGCATTGCCTGCGCCCTATTGGTGCAAACCGCCTGGGCGCAGAAGGATGTACTTCAGTTCGACGAGAATAACAAATACGTATGCTATCAGGTGATTGAAAAGCCTGGCATGAGCATGGATAGCTTATACACCCGCGCATTGCAGTTTGCCGGCTATTTCGCGCCGAAACGTACCGAGAAAAGCAAAGTACCGGGCAGCGTGACATTGAAAGATAACTTTGTGATCTACGGCAGCGCGCTATTATCAAAAAAAGAAGCCGGACAAGTGAGCTACAAACTGAACATTGATACCAAGGACGGTAAATACCGCTACAACTTTGGCGAATTTGTATTTAAACCGTACAAAATAAACCGCTACGGCAGCATGGCCGTACAACCCGGGGTAGAAATACCCTTAGAAAAAATGTGGACCAAATACAGCGTAAAGGATACCGATACTTACCTGGACCAAATAGGCGCGTTCTGTAAAGCCTCTTCCGCTAAATTGGTACATTATATGGATAGGGTGCAGGTGCTGAGAAAGCAAGAAGAAGTGGTAAAGAAAGTAGCTACTGATAAATGGTAGTTAGAACTGTTTTTTAGACAGAATATAATTCTTAATAATACTATCTGTTCCATATAAAATTTGTAATTATCCATATATTCCAATAATTATTTCGCAATAATTATAATTTGTACAACATTTTGTATTGTGATAACGTTATATAGACAAATTTAATTCTAAACGTTATGCTAAACACAAAATTTGATTTGTACAAGACCGAGTGGCTCGACCTTGTATTCGACGACAGGAACAAAGCATATGGCGCTTACGACCTAAGGGCACATTATGCAGGCACGCTTAACAAAGCAATGGCTATTGCTTTTACGGTAGTAATTACCGGAGTTGTTGCCCTGAGTTTCGCGTTTAAAACCGAATCGCTAATGTCTGACACGGGAACTATCGTTAACATTACCCCGCCTGTTATACAAGCTATAAAGCCTCCCGAAAAACAGGTTGAGAAAGCTAAACCTGTACAGCCCGTAAAAGCAACCCCTCCGACGGCTACCACAAAATTTACATCATTTGTGGTAACCACTAAACCTGTTACCGAAGAGCCGCCCGTTATTGAGGAAATTAAAGGAGATGTGGGCCCGGTTACCACAAAAGGTCCCGAAGGCCCGTCATTAGTAGTAGATGAAAAAGGCCCAGTTGGCCCGGTAGCTGCACCCGCAGGTAATGGCGAAGAAATAGTTTCATCGGGCATCGGGCTGGAAGTGAATCCTGAACCATACGGTGGTATGGCTGCGTTCGGTAAATTTTTAGGCAAAGCCTTACGTTTTCCACCACAAGCACAGGATGCCAACGTATCTGGCCGGGTGATAATGACCTTTGTGGTAGAGAAAAACGGCGAGCTTACCGATATTACAGTGGTAAGGGGCGTAGGTTACGGTTTCGACCAGGAAGCAACCCGTGTACTTAAACTGGCCAAAGCCTGGAAACCCGGCATCCAAAACGGCCAGCCTGTGCGGGTGAGGTACACTATCCCCATTAATTTTCAATTGCCTGTGGAGTAGTTTTTAGTAAGGGTTAAAGAAAAGGTAGTTGAAGGCCCCGTGAAATTTTTATTTCACGGGGCTTTTTGTTTTTCGTTCCGCAGGCTTAAAGCCGCGGCGCGCCTTTACTTGTTCTGAAATAGGTGTGCCAAAAAAAGTGTTTCATATTGTTTTAAGTCGAACCTGTATTTATGGTTAATTGCTTTATTGTTAGTGTTTTATGAGGTTTATCTAAGATGTAGGGGGGGGGCAAAGCGTTTCACTAAAAAAAAATAAAGTGCTGGTTGTTAGTATTGTTTTGAAAGTAGGTGTTCCGCTTTTATTTGTGAAACACTTGTCGGGATTTTCCGTCTCGCCCCAAATAAAGCTGTCCCATCAGCGATTAATACGGATGTGCGTTTATACATGAACGTTTTACCTTTCTGCTTTACGCTTTCAGCTCTTTTTCCTAATTTTGCGCATCCTTTCAACATAAACAATTAAACATTGGAGAACCAGGAATTAACTACCGTTGAAACCGCCAAAGACCTTGGCCTTTTACCCGAAGAATTTACCAGAATTAATGAAATCATGGGTCGCGTACCCAACTTTACCGAGCTTTCTATCTTCGCGGTAATGTGGAGCGAGCACTGTTCCTATAAAAACTCAATCACCTGGCTAAAAACACTGCCAAAGGATAGTCCGCGTATGCTGGCCAAAGCCGGAGAAGAAAACGCAGGATTGGTTGACCTTGGCGACGGCATTGGCTGCGCCTTTAAAATAGAATCACACAACCACCCTTCGGCACTGGAACCATACCAGGGCGCCGCAACAGGTGTGGGCGGTATCAACCGCGATATATTTACGATGGGCGCAAGGCCTATCGCCCAGATGAACTCCCTGCGTTTCGGCGACTTAAGTTTGGATAAAACCAAATGGCTGGTAAAAGGCGTGGTAAAAGGCATTAGCCATTACGGCAATGCCTTTGGTATCCCAACCGTTGGCGGTGAGCTTTTCTTTGATGAGTGCTACAACATCAACCCGCTGGTGAACGCGTTTTCGGCAGGTATTGTAAAGGCGGGTGAAACTGTTTCTGCAACATCTTACGGTGTTGGTAACCCGGTTTACATAGTAGGCTCGGCCACAGGTAAAGACGGGATCCACGGTGCGGCTTTCGCATCCAAAGATATTACCGAAGATTCGGTGAACGACTTGCCGGCTGTACAGGTTGGCGACCCTTTCCAGGAAAAACTATTACTGGAAGCAACTTTAGAAGTAATAAAAACCGGTGCTGTTGTAGGCATGCAGGATATGGGTGCGGCAGGTATAATCTGCTCCAACTCAGAAATGAGCGCCAAGGGCGAGCACGGGATGATCATTCACCTGGACCGCGTACCGATGCGTCAGGAAAATATGAAACCCTACGAGATCCTGCTTTCCGAATCACAGGAACGGATGCTGATTGTGGTTGAAAAAGGAAAAGAAGCGCTTGTAGAAGCTGTTTTTGATAAATGGGACCTGAACTGCGCTATTATTGGTGAAGTGACCGATACCCAGCGCCTGGAGTACTTTATGAATGGCGAAAAAGTTGCCGATGTACCTGCAGACGACCTGGTACTTGGCGGCGGCGCACCTATCTACGAACGCGAATACCGCGAGCCCGCTTATTTTGCCGAGAACCAGAAATTTAAAATAGAAGATGTTGCCGAGCCAACTAACTTAATAGACGTTGCCGAGCATTTGATAGCACATCCAAACATCGCATCAAAACGTTGGGTAACCGACCAGTACGATTCCATGATAGGTACTGCTACCATGACTACCAACCGCCCAAGCGACGCGGCAGTTGTGGCTGTAAAAGGTTCTGATAAAGCTATTGTATTAACCTGCGATTGTAACTCGCGCTACGTATACGCCGATCCGCAGAAAGGTACGGCCATTGCCGTTGCTGAAGCTGCGCGTAACATTACCTGCGCGGGCGGCGAACCGGTTGCGATAACCAACTGCTTAAACTTTGGTAACCCATACAAACCGGAGGTTTACTGGCAGTTTGTAGGTGCTATAAAAGGCATGGGCGAAGCCTGTCGCAAATTTGAAACACCGGTAACGGGTGGTAACGTAAGCTTTTACAACCAATCGAGTGATGAAGGCCCGGTATTCCCTACGCCAACCATTGGTATGCTGGGCGTAATGGACGATCAGAGTAACCTGATGACGCTTGATTTTAAACAACCAGGCGACTTAATTTACTTAATCGGCGAATCACAAAATGACATCGCTTCATCACAATACCTTGCTTCGTATCATAAGATATCTAAAGCACCTGCTCCTTATTTTGATATCGATAAAGAATACGCCATGCACCAGGTGCTTAAGCAACTCATCAAGCATAAGGTTGTACAGTCGGCACATGATGTGGCTGATGGTGGGCTTTATATTGCTTTAGTAGAATCTTGTCTGCCAAACGGTTTGGGCTTTGATATTGATACCGATAGCGCTATCCGCAGGGATGCCTTCCTATTCGGCGAGGCACAGGGCAGGGTAGTAGTGAGCGTTGCGCCTGATGATGAAGAACGCTTCATCGAAATGATGGCCACCAACGAAGTTGAATTTAGCACCCTGGGTACTGTTAACGGCATAGGCAATACCAATATCGATGGCGAACTGTTCGGTAATATTACCGATATTAAAATGGTACACAGCAACGTATTACATGTAAGCCTTGGCGAAGCATAATGCTGAATCTGAAGAAAATCCACCACGTTGCAATTATCTGCAGCGATTATAAAAGATCCAGGCACTTCTACACAGAAGTGCTTGGATTTAGAATTTTATTGGAGACCTACCGAGAAGCACGCGACTCCTACAAACTCGATCTGGAAGTTGGCGGGCAATACCAGATAGAGCTATTCTCATTCCCCAATCCTCCCGCGCGTCCATCGCACCCTGAGGCTGCCGGTTTAAGGCACCTTGCTTTTGAGGTAGATGATATCGACGAAGCCGTTTTTCATTTAAATGAATGCAATGTGGTTACCGAACCAATCCGTATAGACGAAACAGCCGATAAACGTTTTACCTTTTTCGCCGATCCAGATGGTTTGCCGTTGGAGTTGTACGAGAAGTAACAAGACATCGCGATAGAATTTTTGTAGAGACGCGATACTTCGCGTCTTTTTTTGTTTTATATAAAATTCACCGCTAATCCCGCATTAGTGATTGCAGTGGAAACCCCGGAATGGAGCGGCGCTTCTATCAGCGGCGCGAAATGAGGAGTTGCAACGTAAAGCACGGGCAGCAGGCATCGCCCAAACCCGCTCAAAATGGCGTGGTAGTTTTGTATTCCCAATTAACTTTGTAGATTTAGGAACTAATTATTACCACATGAAAATTTTACCGGTTCTATCTATCAAACGTATTTTTCGTTTTGCAGGCGCGCAGGTTATTGTAGCGCTGTTGCTTTTTTCCGCTATCAAAGTTTCGGCCCAGGACCACGCAATGGTGAAGGACCCTGACGTAATTGGGCGATGGGATCTGACGATGGAGAAGGATGGTAAAACCCAACCATCATGGCTGGAGGTGCAAAAATCGGGCACACATACCCTTATCGGGCGCTTTACGTATGCTTTTGGCAGCGCGCGCCCTATATCAGAAGTTAAGCCGCACGACGGTAAATTTAGTTTCTCTATCCCGCCGCAATGGGAGCAGGGCGACCGCAATATGGATTTTGAATTTGAAGTTGGCGGCGATGTGATAAAAGGCACCATGGTTTATACTGATGGCAAGAGCTATAGTTTTACCGGCGTACGCGCACCAAGGATGCTGCCTACCAAGGCAGCTGTTTGGGGCAAACCTATCGTACTATTTAATGGTAAGGACACCAAAGGATGGCATACGGAAGGCGCAAATCAATGGATAGTAGAGAAAGGGATTTTACGTAGCCTTAAATCGGGTTCCAACCTAATTACTGATAAAACCTTCGGGGATTTTAAGCTACATATAGAGTTCCGTTACAAACAGGGCAGCAACAGTGGTGTTTACCTGAGAGGCCGTTATGAAGTGCAGATAATTGACACCAAAAGTGGCGAGCCGGAGCCGATCAACAACCAGTTTAGTTCAGTATATGGCTTTTTGCCGCCAAACAAAATGACGGCTAAAAACCCGGGCGAATGGCAGTCTTACGATATTACATTGGTTGGTCGCCTGGTTACCATTGTGGCCAACGGCACCGAAGTTATTTCCCGTGCGGAGATCCCTGGTATTACGGGCGGTGCGCTGAACAGCCGCGAAGGTGAACCAGGTCCGCTATTAATACAAGGCGACCACGGACCTATAGATTACCGCAACATTGTGATCACCCCGGCGAAATAAACGCTCGACGATATTCGTAAAAAAGCGATCCCGACTTTGTTGGGACCGCTTTTTTGCTTCAAGGCCAATGTCTATTTGCGTTCTGTATAAGCTTTTAAATTATTCAACACAGCCTGGCAGGCACCTTTCTGGTATTCAATAGGGTCGCTATCCTGGGGTTCGAAACTTTCGGTTATGGTAACCGGGTTACCCGCGCTGAATTTTATAACAGAACTTCGCCCATCATCCAGCGTGTAAGTGAGGAGTTGATTAGGGATAACTTCTTTATAAGTTCCTTCGAAATTGAAACTGAAGCTGCCATCTTTTAGGCCTATAACAAACAGAAACCTGCCGCCCGGCTGCGGATCGTTTTCCGCGTGCGAGGTATGCCAATCCGGGGAGAACGTGTTCCAATGGAGGATGTCGGCAGGGTTATGCCACATTTCCCATACCTTTTCTATGGGGGAGTTTATTTCGACAGTGGCTGTTTGGGCGTTATCTTTTAGCTTCATAATTGGGTGCTGGTTCATTACAAATATATGGCTCGGCTACTTCGCCGCAAACGGGCAAATACGTCATTGTTATGGGTGATTTGGGACATGATATCACACTAATTTCACGAACAGGATCGAATTTAACGAATTTTTGAAGCTCAAAATTCGTTAAATTCGATTTAATTAGTGCGGATTCGTGTTTATCATTTCACCACCTCAACCCATTGTCCCTTTATCAGCGCGTTTATATCATGGTTATACATGGCTTCACAATACGCAGCAGGCAGATAGTATTTACCTGCATAAGCTGCATTCAGCATTACATAATACGTTACCTCGGTGTTTTCGCCCAGGCTGAAGTATGTATTCACCCGGTCATCGCGAATATCGCGGTAATCAGATGCTGAGGATTTAAACGCCTCATCGTTATTGAGCATCCGGGTGTTCAAGATCTCCCATCCTGATGGGAAGATCTGCGTAAGCGCCATATTATCATACCGCCCGCGTTTACCAGGGTTTTTGATGGTTACCTGCGCTACAAAATCGCTGCCCTGTTTCAGTTTGCTTGGGTCGATAGGTTTACCGCCAAGGCTGAAGTAGCCTACACGCAACTGCAAAATATCCGGGTTAACAAAGGTTTTAACACCCTGACCGGATGATGGTTGCCCCTGCTGGATCAACCTGATATACAGCCGGTTGGTACCTGTATTCTTCATGGTTACTTTACCACCGTTGGCCGCTATCGGCGAAGCCCATATATAAGACGCAGAGTTTATATTTCCCTTGTCGCTGTTCGTCTGGTAATTGAACAGCAGTTTACTGCCCGATTTATTGGAGCCGCAATACTCCGCTATCGCTACGAGTGAGTAGGCGGTGGTTTGTGTGCTATACCAGCTATCGACAGAAAGCCTCGACGCGACCGATCGTAACACACCCGCGGCCTTTTGCTGCTGGCCCAATAGGGTAAGCGTTTCAAGGATCATCGCTTCATCACGCATGTCGGATCCATAGGTGCCGTACATAGAATTATATGGGGCGATGTCTGTAGATAAACCATTGATCATCCGCAATCCAACCTCTGGCTGGCCGGCCAGTTTATACGCTGCAGCCAAACGCCAGCGCGCTTCAACACTTAGGTATTGATACTCTTTCAAACGGTTCATGGCACCTAATTCGGGCGAGCCGGATAAGGCGAGCAGGAACAAACGATAAGCCTGCACCAGGTCAGTATAGTAATAATAACCGTGGATGTTGGTCCGCGGGTCGGGCGACCAGTTTACCGCCTTTTGTTTCTGATAACGTTTCCATTCGTTTATTAAGCCGGCAGGCAGGCTGTAGCCTTTCGCCTGTGCTGCCAGCAAGAAGTGCCCGGCATAGTTGGTGCCCCATTCGTCGGCATCTGCATTTCCCGGCCAATAGCTCAGCCCGCCACTTTGTGTGCGGAAACCGTTTAAGCGATTGATGCTATATTTGATGTTACGGTCTGTCTCCGCCTTTTGGCGCGAAGAAAGATCGAGCAACTGCCCCAGGTATAACTGCGGGAAGCCCGAAGATGTGGTTTGCTCCACACATCCATGCGGATAGGTGATAAGGTATTCCAGTCGCTTGCCCAGGTTTAGCGGCGGTATGCTGGCCACCTCAAGGCTGGCTTTATTAGTGCCGTTTATACCTACAGCTGTATACGTTGCAACCAAGGTTTCGCCCGGTTTTAATTCCTTTTCGGTAACCCGGCTTACAGGTGGGTTAGGGTTGCGTACGTTTAATTCTACATCATAAGCTGTGCTCTCACCACCCGATTTGGCTGTAATTTTAACCTTACCAACGCCCACGAAATCCTTCACATCCAAATCAAAGGTAACCAGTTGATCACCCGGTTTGCTGAAAGTAACCACCCTCGTATTGTTGCCGCCAAGGTTGCTGAAGGCATTCGATTGCACCTGTACCGTTACCGATTTAATATTATCCTCCATCGCGAAAACGGTTACCGGCAGTTGCACTTTTTCCGAAGGGCCTAATACCCTTGGCAGGGTTGCCAATATCATCAGCGGCTTTTTAACGGCAACCGCTTTTTCGGCGAAGCCATAGCCGCAATTGTGCCCGGCAATAACCATGGCTTTTACCGATCCTACGTATTGTGGCAGCGTGAATTTGGTGGTCTGGCTTGCGCCTTTCTCCAAGCGGAACGGACCCAGGAATTTAACTACCGGTTTAAAGCGGTTCACGGTCACATTTTTGTTTACTCCTCCGGTACCGTCACCACCAATGCTGAGAATCCGTTCTAAACCGCCGCCAAATGCACCGATAACGTAGTCGAACAAGTCCCAGGTTTTAACGCCAAGTGCTTCGCGGGCGTAGAAAGCCTCATGCGGATTTGGTGTTTTGTAGTTGGTGATATCCAGCAGGCCTTCATCCACAATGGCAATGGTATAGGTCATAGCCTTACCATTCGCTTCAGATACCGTAATAGCCGATTGTGTTTCCGGGCGGATCTTATCCGGCATGCTGATCACCGGTTTCAGGATGGTTTCGGGGTTATCCACGTTGAGCGGGATAGCGCCGTACATCCGTATCGGCAGATCGTTTTTGGTTTGCGAGTGGCGCTGTAACAGCGTTACGTTTACAAAAACGTTTGGTGCCATGGTTTCGTCCACCTTAAAAGTGTAGCGGGTTTCGCCTTTTTTGGTATCTATCCAGGTGGTTTTTAAAACCTTGCTGCCGTTTTCAAAACTGATAAGCGCGTGCCCGTCGCCACCGGTTGGGATGGTAAGGGTAGCATCTTCGCCAACTTTATAATTGGTTTTGTCTGCCGTGAAGGATAGCATTGCCGCCTCTGTTGGCGCGGTTTGCTGCAAGCGTTCCGACCAGTTTGGCCAATCCACATACATGATCTTTCCGGTAGAATGCCCGGTCTCCGGGTCTTTTATGCGGATGAGGTAACGGCCCCAGTCTGCCTGCGGGATGCGGAGGGTGTACTTGCCACGCCCGTTATTAAGCGTAATGGTGCCTGTTTTGATGAGCTTGTTATATTTATCCTGGGTGAAATTGCTCATCTCGTTGCCGCCTTCGTCCCACCACCAGCGCCACTGAATTTTATAAAGCTCCAGTTCAATATTGCGCGTACCGCTAAACAGCTTGCCTTTGGTATCTACAGCAACAATGTCAATATCGTGGTTCTTATCCGTAACCAACATGCCGGAAAGTTCGCTGCCCTTGGGTGTTTTAAGTCCCACATAGCCAGGGTAAACGTTATAGTCCATAGCGGCCTGTTGTAAACTAAAATTACCGCCGGGTTCAAACACTTTTACCACAAAGTTGGCACGCAGTTGCCCCGGTGCTTGTTTTTCTACATTGATATCTGTATTTACATCGGCTACGCCGTTCTCATTTAACCGGCCATCAAAAACCGTTTGGGTTTGGGTGTTGAAGGCGAGGATAGGGTCGTCAAACTCATAGCCTTCAAAACCTTCAAAGCTTGTCTTTTTAGACGACAGGAAAGCATCTACCTTAGCTTTTAAGTTCTGCGCCGCGCCGCCAAAGAGCCATTGCGCGCTTAACTTGCCGTTCGCGCCGCTGCCTTTGGTCAATTCCGTTGCTGCGCCGAAATCGAGTTTCAACTTCAACCGGTTAGGCATAATGGTTTCCACTTTTATCTTCTTCTCAAATGTAGCGCCGCCAACCTTTATCCGGGCCGACCAGTTGCCGGTAGGCGAGGACGTCTCGGTAGCGGTATGGAAGCTGTAGAAGCCATCCACGGCGCTTGTGCGGGTGAGTTTTTTATACAGCTGCCCATTGGGGTTATACAATTCAAACTCCACAGGGTGATCTGCAGGGAGCGTTTTGAGCTTGTCTTCTAAAATAAAGGTGGTGAAGATAGAATCGCCGGGGCGCCATACTCCACGCTCGCCGTATATAAAGCCTTTTAGTCCGTTCTGCACCTGCTCTCCACCTACGTTGAAACGGGAGAGGGG
The DNA here is from genome assembly GCF_004054195.1 of Mucilaginibacter gilvus. Classification (GTDB taxonomy): domain Bacteria; phylum Bacteroidota; class Bacteroidia; order Sphingobacteriales; family Sphingobacteriaceae; genus Mucilaginibacter; species Mucilaginibacter gilvus. The sequence goes on from NZ_SBIW01000007.1 coordinate 109,242, forward strand.
CAGCGAACTGCCATCGTCAAGCTTAAGATAGCCGCGTTCTTTACCATGTTTGGCAACCAGCAAGTAAGGCTTGCGTTTCATATCCAGTTTGGCCATGCCGTCGCCGTCTGATGTTACTTTGCAAATCACCTGTTTCTGGTAATCCAAAAGCTCCAGGTCCACGCCCTTCATTGGTTCGGCCGTTAGGATATTGGTTACCGCTATGGTGATGTTATTATCATTGCCGCGTTTAACAATCAGCCCGATATTGGATACGATGATATTGCGCGTGGCCCAGCGGTCTTTAGTAAAGTAGGAGTTATCGCAAGGGTCCGCACGTTTTTGCCAATCGTAACCTTCAGGGTAGTAGTTATCATACCTCGACCAGAAATCATCGTCCTCATCACTTACGCCATCGGTGTTGCCACCGTACTCATTGTTGTATTCGTCACCGTCGCTGTCCGCGTCGTCACCTTTCACGGCTACAGGGCTACCGGCTTTGCAATTATACAGAGAGTATTCCTGCCTGAAACCGATCACAACCCGGTAAATAGCACCCGGCTCAGCACGGAAAAGCTTATCAACGTCCAGCATAAAGCGGTTCTTTTTGTGCAGGTTGAGGCCTTTATCGGTAGCGAGGTTTATGGTTTTTTCTAAAATAGGTTTACCAACCTGCCTCAGTTCGTTAGCGCCATCAAAACCATTGCCCTGAAAGTACTGGGGCACGTTGCTGGCATAAATTTTTATGATCCTTACGTCTACCGCTTTCAGGTTCACGGCCTCAAAAGGCATCATTAATTTTCCAGAGTCGGGAAGGATAACGCCTTTGCCCGGGATAGATACGGAAGGCAGCCGGTTCTCGAAGAATACATTACCAGTGTAGGCCTTGTTTGTTTTTTTATGGAACACGCTTTCCACGCCCTCGTTAACCACCACGCCGAAGTTGCCTTCCAGCCGCTCGGGCGCGTAAACTTTTACCACGCTGCCTTCTATGGTGTAAGCGGCATCGGTAAGGCTGCCTACGGTGATCAGCCCGGTTAGTTCCTGCCCAACCATTATGGGGTCTGAAAACTGTACGGCTACATATTGGTCGTTATCCTGAACCGCTTTAATATCCAGTACTTTAAAATCGCCAACGGCCGGTACATCAAAGCTCTGATTGCCATTTTTATCGATATCAAGGCCACTACCATCCCAGTTAACTTTTACAGGGGAGGAGATGCTTGCTCTTTTAATACCCGTGATGGTAAACTTATGCGTTTTGGTTGCCGGGTTATGCTGCCAGTTAACCGTTACAGGGCAATCGTAATTTGCGGTGAGTATTTTTTCTATTTTCTCCTGGTTTTCCATATCGGCGGTTTGCAGGGTGCCGGTAAGGTTCATCATGTCGGCAGAATTGTTGGTGGCGCTGGTTAGCCCCACAAACGATACGCTGAAATCGGGTTTAATGGTTTGCAGATCGAACTTAAAATGCTCAAACTCGCCATCAACCTTTATTATTTTACCCAGGTTAAAATCTGCATCGTACTTTTTATCCGGGTCCAGTTTACCTTCGGGGCGGAACTCTATGGTGCGCTCATCCAGCCAATATGCCTTTCCTTTTATGGAAGGGGAAAAATCGAACACCTTATCGCTCAACTCTTCGCCCTGCGCATGGGTAACCTGTACCTCGCCGGCAAGCTTAATGCGAATGGTGCTTTGCTTGGATATTACCCCTGTGGTATACGATTCGATATACCGGCTAAAGTCGGGCCCCTTCTTTTTATGGTTGTGGGCGCGGACTAAATAAATGGATAACGCGACAAGTAAAAGTGTTGCTGCAACAACTGCAGGGCCTCTTCGCGAACGGAAAAGGCTGTTAATATAGTTCATGGAGTAGGTTAGTTATTTTCCTATGAATTTAAATAACTTTTATTGAATAACTATTGAGGGGGATAAATATTTATTTAGTTTAAGCGTTTGTGTTTTACCGCAGATGACACGGAGACTTGCGGCGTTATTAACGCGAAGAAACACAGAGATTTGTAAGATGGCGATGAGGTTTAGCTTCTTTTTAAAAGGACGAACCCTGTGCTTCACTGCGTTTTTTCTCTGCGCACTCTGTGGTAAATTCGTAAAATCCGTATCCGTTTTTATTTCACCGCTTTATCCAAACACTCCTGCAATACTTTTGCAAATTGCTTATCGTTTGGCGGAGCGAAGATGGTGTTATGCTCGCCCGGGATATCATGTACGTTGACACCTTTTAAAGCATAAGGGATCCAGCCTAAATTTTTGGAATCATCCATATAGAAAGTTTTCTTTTTAGCACGGAAAAGTTCTATCTTAATATCGACAGGCGTTAGCAAATAATTGCGTTGCGCCATTTCGCTCTTTTCGTGGATATCATCGGTGTAAGCGGCAAAACCTTCTTTCTTCTTTACTTTATTTGGGAATGCCTTTTTATAGATCTTGGTAATTCTGCGGCCAATTTCGCGGCTTTTATACTCAATGGTACGTTTAGGGTCTTCGATGAACAGGATAGGGGTATAGGCCAGCTGTTTTACCAGGAACCAGGCATCTGTTATGGCGCGTTTGAGTGGTGGCGTATGTATCTTAGTTTGGTCGGCATAGGTATCAAACATTGCAAGCATCCTTATGTCTTTACCCATTGCCAGCATCTGTTTGGCCATTTCGTAAGCGATCATTCCCCCTAAAGAGTAACCGGCAACAGCGTAAGGGCCAACCGGGTCGTGGTTGATGATCTCTTCCACGTAGTTGGCAGCAATTTCTTCCATTACGTCCAGGGGCTCATCTATACCATTGATACCCTTTGCCTGTAAGCCGTAAACGGGTTGTTCTTCGTCCAGATTCATGGCCAGCGCGTTAAATAGTAACACGTTTAAACCTGCGCCGTGCACAATATACAAAGGCATTTTGCTGCCCATTGGCTTTATGGGCACTAAAGAATCCCAGGTAATTAACTCGGAATTGATCTCCAGACGTGCTGCTAATTTTTCTATGGTGGAGTACTCAAATAAAGTGGCCAATGGCAGGCGTTTGCCTGTTTTCTCTTCCAGTTTGGCCATTATTTTTACCGCTACTAAGGAACGGCCGCCCAACTGGAAAAAGTTATCTACCATGCTTATCTTATCCAGACCCATCATTTCCTGCCAGATATCGGCCACCAGTTTTTCGTTGCTGGTACGCGGCGCAACAAAAGCTTCGGAGCGGACGATATAGCTATAATCGGGTTTTGGGAGCGCCTTACGATCTATTTTACCATTAGGGGTTGATGGGATAACATCCAGCAGTACAAAATCATCGGGCACCATATATTCCGGCAATACGGCAAGCAGCGCGTTTTGCCAGGCGTCTAATTGCTCAGATGCCGGGTGCCCCGTTTGCCCGTTATCCAGCAATAAATAGGCAACCAAACGAGGGTAACCGGGTGTATCTTCGCGCGCAATAACAACAGCCTCTTTAATGCTATCCAGTTTGCCCAGGTTAAATTCTATTTCGCCGAGTTCGATACGGTAGCCGCGCACTTTCACCTGGTGATCAATCCGGCCAAGGTATACCACCTCGCCATCGGGTTTGAGTTTACCCAGATCGCCGGTTTTGTATATTTTATCACCGGGAATGGTTGAGAAAGGGTTATCAATAAACCTCTCGGCACTCAGATCGGGCCGGTTTAAATACCCCCACGACAGGCCATCCCCACCAATAAGTATCTCGCCGATGCCGCCACCGGTAAGGTTATTCAATTGCTCATCAGCAATGTATATCTGCGTATTGGCAACCGGGTAGCCAATGGTAATATCCTCGGCATCGGTAACATGTTTTATGATAGAATAGATAGTGGTTTCGGTAGGGCCATACATGTTCCAAAGCTCATCGCAACGGGGGATAAGTTTTGCAGCCAGATCCTTGGCCATTGCCTCACCACCGCAAAATACCTTTATAGGTAAGTGCTCCTCCCAGCCAACCTCCAGCATCATGCGCCAGGTGTAAGGTGTTGCCTGTAATATGGTAATCCCATTGTTCCGTACAATATCTAAAAGAGCCCGCCCATCTTTAGCTGTGATGGAATCTGCCAGCACCAGTTCTGCACCATTGCTTAGCGGCAGGTAAATATCTACACCTGCTATATCAAATGAAATAGTGGCAACCGCAAGTGTTTTATCGGCAGAGGTAATGCCCGGCACTTTTTTGTAGCTCAGCATCAGGTTCACCAGGCTATGGTGGGCAATCTGCACTCCTTTGGGCTTACCTGTTGAGCCGGATGTATAAAGTACGTAAGCGAGGTCGGCACCGGTAACGCCTGCATTGGGTTGCTCGGGTAGCAATGCTGCCGAGTCTGCCAGAGCCTGCTCAATTAATACCTCGGTGGTATTTGCCGCATAATGGCCGGCGTATTTTGCAGATGTAATTAAAATTTTGGCACCCGAATCTTCCAGCATAAATTCTATGCGGTCTTTTGGGTATTCAGGATCAAGAGGAACGTAAGCAGCGCCCGATTTTAGGATGGCTAAAAGCGAGATGATCATCTCGGGCGTGCGGTCTAATGCCAAGCCAATAATGTCACCTTTTTTGATCCCTTTTTGAACCAATAATGCGGCTATCCTGTTGGCAGTATTGGCTACCTCGGTATAGGTTAAAGAACGGTCGTGAAAGCTAATGGCAATTTTATCTGGATATGCCTGTGCGCTCTCGTTAAAAAGATCGAACAAAGCCTTCTCTTTTGGGTAATGTACCCCGGTGTTGTTAAGTATTGTTGCTTCCATATATTCAATTAGCTAAGCAGGCGGGATCTTTGCTAAAACCTATTCTTTATCTATTATTTAAAGTGTGTTATCGCACACCTATATACGTATTAGTTGCTCGTTGGATTATGCGGTGTGTGAATAAATTTCTTATTCGCGCCTTTCAATTTAAACAACAAAGCCAGCATCGCGAAAAATATCATGGGTATTTTTAATACCGCTCCTAATAACTTGCTGTTGAAAAACTGCGCCGGTACCGCCACCAATATCCCAATGTAACAAAGCGCGGTTGCTGTGAGCCACATTTGCCACGATGGCCCTACACCCGGCGTTAGAAGCGATATGATGAGCATAAAAGGCATCAGGCCCAGCATCAATATCCTTGGCAGGATGGCGGTTTGGTAGATCTCGTTAAAGTAATCGAAATTACCGCGCGTGAATAGCTCTGTAAAGCCCGTCATTCCGTATGTCTTCAACAGGTTAAACTGGGCCGAAAGCCAGCGGCGGCGTTGTTTTTTAAATACTTCGGGGTTACTTACCTTTTCATCGTATATCAAAGCCGCATCGGCATAAGCCACGTGGATGTTTTGGCGGGTCAGCACAAGCCCCATCTCTTTATCAAAACCGCCTACCGCATCTATCTGGGCCATAGTATCCTTAAATAACCGGTATTCAAGAGCCATGCCAGAACCAATTATGGCCGAACTGAGGTTAAAAACCTGTTGTGCCTTGCGGAAAATGTGGTTATTTACTTCCTCACTTATGGCATCTAATATCGCAACCGGGGTTTCGGTGTTTTTTGCCACGCGATGGCCCTGTATCACCCTTTTGCCGGCGTGCAGGTAATCATTTATATGGCGCAGGTAATCGGGCGCGGCAATGTTATCAATGTCAAATACCACGGCCGCATCAAAATCTTCAAAAGTATTGGCAATTGCTGCATGAAGCGCCTTCGATTTGGTACTGCTTTCAAACACTACCTCAACCACCTGCAAAGGCATTTCCTTCAGCTTAACTATGGTCTGAGGCTGCATCGAATCGGCAATAACGCAGACATGAAATTTATCCTTTGGGTAATCTATGGTAAGGGCCTGGGCTGCCGAATCAAGGATGATCGCATCCTCTTTATATGAGCAAATGTAAATTACAAATTTGCTGTAAGCAGATGCCACAGGTGGCGCTTTTTGAACAATAAGTTTGCCCGCTATTGAAAATATAAACAGGTACAGGCTGTAAATGCCCATGTATATAAATACGAGGGTAAAAATGATAGAGAAGATGAGTTTTATGATGTCCATTTTTAAGCCTGTTTAATCAACTGTAAATTTAGCTAACCGTTTTGCCTTTTTCGGTCAATGCCGCTGATAATAATTCTTTAATATCGGCAATTCTATGCTCCCATGTGTTATTGGCTGCAATACTTATACGTTGTTCTACCTTTTCGGTTGCCTGTGCATCTATTAAAGCGGTATTTAAAGCTGCCGAAAATTGGTCCGCCGTACTGCAATAAGGCATCAGGCCCGCCGTGAAATTCTGCAGGTCGTCGTTAAAATCTGTTGATACCACCGGTTTCCCGGCACCCAAATATTCGAACAGTTTCAGCGGGAATATGTTATTGCTCACATCGTCCTTTTTAAAAGGAATGATACAAACATCAAAGCCTTTTAGCACGGCCGGCATTTGTTCATAGGCAACCGGGCCGGGCAGGTGGAGGTTTGGCGCAGTAAAGTTGCCATCGCGGATATAATCTCCATCTATCGGGCCCACAAAAACAAAACTTTTATCAGGGTTATCGGCAATCACTTTTTTTATCAGCGAATAATCTATCCGGCGTTCAATCGCGCCGAAATAGCCTATAACCGGCTTTTTGATACCCAACAGTATCTCTGCAACCGGCAACGCTGGATCTAATGCCTTTTGGCTGTGCGTAAGATTAGCTGCATTGGCCACAAAGTATGAGTTGCGATTAAGGAACGATTTTTTATTGCGCAGCTCGCGGCTGGTACAGATGATCATATCTACACTTTTTGCCAGGATCTCCTCGTTGTGTACGCCATGTTTAAGTTGGTATTCTTCAATTATCGGGTCTACACAGTGGTAAACGCTTAGGGCAGGTGCTGGTTCGATTATTTTGTGAAGCTGCGGGTACGAAAAATTGTATGAATTGATATAAATATAATCGGTAACGCCCTGCTGCTTAAATACTTTTTTTAAGCGCGCCGCCACCATCCACTCGTTAAACCTTACCGCAAGGCGATAGGCTTTACCTTCGGGCAGCATATTGATAGAGGGTACCGGCGGGCAAATAACGATCCTGAAATTTGGCAGGTCCGACTGGATGAAGCTATTTTTGGAATTGAAAAAATGCGGTTTGCGCACCTGGTAAGCCCTGGTATCCTTAAACTTAAAGTAATCTTTCCAAGTAAAGGGCCTGTCAACAAAGTACACGTAATTATCCTTTGCCAGTAGCCGTGCCATAGTATATATGGTAGACTCGAGTTTTCCATCGAACTGCATCTGCGAAAAGATGACAATGTTTCGCCCGGTTAAGCTCATATATTTTTTGTTTTGGCCTGTTTATGCAGCACGTGCTGTATCATAGCCTTTACTTCTCCAAAACCTACCACCAGCACATCGCGCAAACTGAATTTAAGATGTTTCTTTAATTGTATGTAACCAAATATCAGCCCCGAATAATAGGTAAACAGGGAGGCTATGGCCACCCCGTATAAATTATGAAATATGGCTATCCCAATAAAATCGGCAATAATGTTAACGGTTAGCATCAAGAATACTTTCATCATATTCAGATGCGGTTTGTTTAAAATATCTAAGGTAATGCCAAAAAATCGGTCCATTGGCATAATAATAACATAGCACAGAAAAATACGGAAGATGTTGAACGCTTCGCTCCCCTCATATTTTTCTCCGGATAGAATATGAATAACAACGCCCCCAAGAAAAAAGCCCCCAACGGCTATAGGTATTAACAAAACAGTAAGCAGAGAGCCGTATTTTTTCATGACATGAGCTACGGCCGGTTTATTATCGTGCTGTGCTGCTGTAGAAAGCTCGGGTAGTGCGGTGGCTACAAAGCTTCGCATAGGTATCTCAAAAAATTCCATCAAACGCTGAGGGATGTAATAAATACCTACAAATGCCGGGGGGAACATACCCCTGATGATATAAATATCAGAACTGCGAAGCAGCGTAGAGCCAATGGAGGTTCCAACGCCATATTTGCCAAAGTTTAAAAGTTCTTTGATGGATTGGAGGGATTTATGCCTGATGGCACGTACCTGCGACCAGCCCATAACGATGCAAAGCAAACTTGTGAAAATGTTAGTACCCAGATAGCAGTATAAAACGGTTTCGAAGTTGATGGCCTTGAAAAAGATAATAAGTAACACCAGTATGAGAAAGCCGCCCTGGTTAATAACCTGGATGATGAACATTTTATCGAAACGTTCCTCGGCCTGCAGTATCCAACCGGCTATAGCCGATGGCAGCGTGCAGATATAGATGATGCCAAACCATTTAAGCGTAGCTTCAAGGTCACTGTTGCCGCTTTTTACAAAAAAGTAAATAATAAGATCGATAAATGCCAACCCAAAGGTAAGTATAAAGCCAACCGCCCAGGCAGACCCTGCTACGTTAAGCGCACGTTCCTTAGGCGCACCGGCATAAAACTTCACAAGGGATGTTTGCAGGAAGCCGGTACGAAACATATCAGCGAGCAGAAATGTCTGTAAAAAGAATACGTAATTACCAAAGTCGGTTTTGGTAGGGAAATGCCGCGTTAATTGCGATAGCACTAACAAACCAATAACAGGCATTGCCGCGCTGCTGGCCAAATTGATAGTATGCTTGTTTACGATCTTTTTAAAAAACGACATATAGGCCAATAGGTGTTAAACTTTTTCCCAAGTCCCGGTTTCGAAATTGTACCTTTTTATCACCCTCGCAGGGTTACCAACAGCCACACTATACTCGGGTATATCTTTTGTTACCACGCTGCCTGCTCCAATTACCGCGTGTTTGCCAATGGTAACACCGGCAGTTATTACGCTGTTTGCACCTATCCAAACGTTATCCATTATGGTGATTTGTTTGGTAATTACTTTTTGTACCCGCGGCGGGAGGGTTATATCCTCGTAACCGTGGTTAAGGCCAGACAGTACGATGTTTTGCGCCATCATTACGTAATTGCCCAACGTTACAGGGCCTATAATGATGTTGGAGATACCAACACCTACGTGGTGGCCAATAATAATAGCGCCGACGCCATTATTTAGCGTTGCAAAGTCTTCTACAATGCTGTGGTCGCCAAGGACGAAGTCATTGAAAGGAAATACGTCCATTCGCGCATAGGAGCCTACTATCGAATTCCAACTGCGATCATGGTAAAACGGGTTTACAAACCATCGTACCCAATAGCGCGGCCTGGAATGGCCCGACCTAACGATAAGCCAATGCGCAAATTTTTTTATACGAGGGTGAGATTTTATTACGGCAAGTACCGACATCTATAAAAAATAATTATGCTTTCAATCCTTTAATACTGGTATCGCCCTGCGCTTTCCTTTCTGCAATATCCAATCGCATTGTTACGTTAAGCAACGCACTTGCAAGATAGAACAAAATGTTGGAAGGGTACTGCACCAGCGCCTGTTGCGGGTAATTACCAATATTATAAATAAATATACCCAATACCATTGCCAAACAGTATGTTTTTAATTCGGGGTTCTTGATCAGGAAATAATGGTTGATACCCGTATATAAAATTACAAACATTAAGGTGCAAAACAATAGTAAGCCTACCCAGCCCATTTCAACCGCAACGCGTACGTAACCGCTATCTGGCGGAAACTTGGCAAGCATGGAGTTTGGCGCAAACCTGCGCCCCCAAATACCTACCGAGCCCAAACCGCCGCCAATCGGGTGCGACAGTATATACGGTTTAATCCGTTTCTGGTTTTCGGCCCTTACATTAAAAGAAGCATCGGCCGATGGATTAAAGGCCGATTGAAAACGTTTTATTGTTGCGTTTGAAGTTGGCATGAACACTACAATAACCAACATAAACCCTGCCGCAAGCACAGCGGCAACTATTTTTTTGTTGAACTTAAGTATGGCAAGTAATGCCAACGCCGCGGGCAGCAACACATAGGCGCCCCTGGTGCCGCTGTAAAGCATAGTAAGCAGGTAAAAAGGGATCAAACACCCCAGAATAATTTTTTTGGTTTTACTGATATTGAGCATGAAAAAACAAATGCACATGGTTGCTGCCACAACCATATTGTAGGAAAAGGTAACCGGATCGGGGAAAATTGCCACTTTACGCAAATGCCCGTTGATGAATAAAAAGCTTAAACGCAACGGATCTGAGTAATACCACTTGCGCTCAAACTCCATTAAGCCGAAATTTTCCTGCTGAAAACCCGAAATAGCGGCTAACAAACACAAGCCAAGCCAAATCTTAAACAGAAACCTGATGTATATGATATTATTTATCTGGTACAGGAATACAAAATACATCAGCATAATAAAACCTACGGTGCGTACCGTATACACCCAGGCCAGTATTGATGGAGAAGCGGGGTTTACGGCTTCGAGGAAATTGTAGCCAAGCCAGATAAGTACTAAATAGGTGATGGGGTTTTTAAAATAATCCCAGCTGTTGTCAAATTTCTTCTTAATAAAAAAGCCGAAGATGAGCATATAGGTGATGCCATCCAGCAAAATGCCGGTAGGGGTGTCGTTCGGCAAAAATTCCGAAGCGTAATTTAACATGAACGATACCACCATTAACACCGCTATCCCAAATTGCGGGTAAGCTATAATGCCGTAAACAACAGGTATACCTATTATAACGGCTAACAGCCCGGCAACGCCTATAATGCCCATTTTTGCAACCACTACGCTAATAAATATTGCAACAGGCAGCAGCAGCCATATTATAGTTGTAGTGGTTAAACTGCTTAGTTGCAGTTTTTTGCGTAAATACCCTTTTAGCCCGTTATTTTGTACCTGGTTATCAAGCATGTTCGGCCCGGTTTATGCGAGAATTAATATTTTTACCGCCCAAACAAATACACCTGCAAATACAAATACGATAGCAGCTTTACGTGTTTTTTTTTCGAGCGGGGAAAGCCCTTCGTAAGGGTCGGCTTTGCTTTGGGTGTTCGGAGTTATTTTCATATTAGCAAGGCTTATTATATACAAAGCAATAAAGCTAAACGCGGCCTTTAATTTTCAGGTATGTCGGCTTTGTTTAAGATCCAGCCGGCAAATTTATCGTTAAGGTTGCGCAGGTAGTTCAAATCATTCCTTTGCGATTTTTTTACACCTTTATTGGCTTCAAATACAGCTATTGTTTTATTGGCAAACAATATCCACTCCTTCGACTTATTTAATGTTGAAAGGGCGGGAGTTTCAATAATAATAATATCGTATTTGGTTTTTAGTTCGTTAAAGCGGCTGCGGATAAATTTCTCGTCACTTACCTCAAGCAGGGTTACATCGCCGCCATGGTTGCCCAAAACAGTTGTCGCGCCAGAAAAAGCTTCATAATTGTCAGGGTTGTTCTTAAAATAATCCTCAATATACAAGCGCGGTTGGGCGGTGTTGGTAATGGTTGGGTTGCCAAAATTACCATCTATCAGCAACACCTTTTTGTTTATCATGGCGTAGGAGTAAGCCAGGCTTATGGCCAGTACGGTTTTTCCTTCGTGATGTGCAAGGCTGGTAATAGCCAGCACCTTTTCGCCTTTTAGCTCCTGGTCAACCTCAAACCTTATGGATCGGATAAGCTCTTTAAAGTGCTTCATCTTTTCGCGGTGTTCCACATCCCATAATTTTTTCAGATCGAGCGTACCACCGGTTACTGCATTTAAATAACCCAGCGATGGCAGGTTGGTTTGGTTAACCAGTTCGGCAGGTTGTTTAATGGTGTCATCAAAAAAGTAGAGAACAAATAACGCAATGATACAAAACGCGAAGGCCGCAAAACCGCTCAATATGATCAGCAGCATCTTTTTTGAAGGCTCGGCGGCATCAGGCGTAGCGTAGTCCACCTGCCTCAGTTTTATAGAGAAGGTGGATTTAAGGTTGGTTTCGTTGTACTTATTCAGTACCTCCAAATACTCTTTACTGGCAATATCCAGTTCAAAATTGTAGGTTTTTACGGTAGCGTCGAACGGTACCAAGCGGTTAAACTTGGCGTTAAGCTGGTTTAAAGCAGTACTAATGGCAACAATGCTGTATTTGGCCAGGTCGCGCGATACTTCAAGCGTTAATTTTTGCGTAACCAGTGCATCCTTTCCCGTTAAGGGGTTGGTAATGTACTTATCAGATGTGAGGTTTATCTGCTGCGTTAATTGTTTGGTCAACGAGTCTATCTGCACCTTGTACTGGGGTGCAAAATTGCTGCGTACGTATTTATCAGTAAGCAAGTGCAGTTGCTCCTGTGTGCCCACTACAGCTGTATTGTACTTACTTAAAGAAGCCTCGATGTAACTGCGATCTTTTGGGTCGAATTTATTATTGATATTAGCTAAAGCGCCGTTATATGAAGCCACATCTTTTTGGGCCTGTTGTTTACGGTCGTTATAAACCATCATCTGGTCGAATATACCTTTTGATTGTTCCTCCAGGTTGAGCACGCCGTTTGCTATTTTGTATTGTTGCAGTTGCGCGGTTTTATTATTCAGCGCGTTACGCTTTTCTTCCATCAGCTTTGCCAGGAAGGTAACCGCGTCCGTTTCGTTTTGCTTAATGGTGTTGGTGTAATAGCTGATAAACTCACGGCAAAGCACATTTACAACAAACGCTGATAGCTGCGGGTTAGCCGATTCATAACTCACCGAGATAAAATCACTGTCCTCATCACGTACGATTAGGATGTCTTCACGGAGGCTACGCTCATCGTACTTCATTGACCGCAGGAGTTCGTTCAAGCCATTTTCATCCTTATTGTAGTAATCCATCGGCTCCATACGCTGAAACTTGCCCTTGAAAACTTCAATGGCATGTTTTTTGGCGCCAGCATTCATGCTTAAAAACAGCTTGCTGTATGGCTTAAAGGGAGTATGGTTGGTAAGGTCGTTCAATATTAGCTGGTAGGATACTTGGTTAATGAGCTTTTTCAGCTTCATTATCTCTATCAGGTTACTAAAGCTTTGGGTTATTTGCTGCGCCTGGGCCGCACTGTTGCTTTCTTTATCAAGCAAGTGGCGCGATTCATCAATAATCCCCGTCGCTATTTGCGATTTGGATACATATTTATCCGCCAGATTTTTTACCAGGAAGTAGGAGATGATAATAGTAACCAGCGGAATAATGATCAGCAGGTTTTTATGCTTCCATAAAACTTTCAAAAAACTTACAAACTCCATGTTTTATTTAACCTCTTCTAATTTAACGCCCAAAACCTCCTCAAGGTTGGTTTTCGCGCTCAACATCGCTAATTCTGCCTGTACTTTAAACCCACCCTGTTGATATAGGCTCGTTAAAGCCTCGTTATAGATCTGGAACGTAGTTTCGCCTTTTTGAAAAGAGTATTTTAATTGCTTTACGGCGGTTTCGCCGTCTATAATAGCGCCAGACCGCAGCCTTAGCTCAGCCTGCGCAGCTAAATATTGAAAATATAAACGTTTTACATTGGCTTCAATACTCAGGTTATATTCCTGCTGTTGAAATTCGGCGATTTTAACGCTTTCTTTTGCACCGCGCGATGCGAAGGGCTTGGCTAAAAACTGACCTAAATTTACAGATACACTTAACTGGTAGCCGTTAAAGATAGTTGGTTGTATAAGGTTAATTGAGCTTTTTGGGCTGTATATGTATGATGCAGTAAACGCGTCGAGCCAGGAAACATTGGCCTGATGAAGCGCGCTCTTTGCCAGGTTAACCTGTGCTATGCGCAACTTTATCTCGGGGTAATTCTTTTTTGCTGTAGCAATAAGTCTTTCTAAGTATGGATAAGAGATATCCGGTATCAGCGATTCCTGGGCGCGCAAACTATTTGTAAGCAGAAAGCTAAGTAGTATAAGGCCCAATAGTTTAAACTTGATATTCATAAATTAAACTTTCTCTTTTTGAAATAAAGCAGGAACGGTACCTATAATAATTTTTACGTCCAGCCAAAACGAGTACTTCTGCGCATAAAAGTTGTCTAACTTTTTTCTTTCTCGCTCGCTCATGTCTTCCTTGCCGCGTTTACTTATCTGCCATAAACCGGTTAGCCCGGCGGGGCCCAAAAAACGCATCGACCACTCGTTGGAGGTAAGCATTTCAGCTTCGTAAACCGGTAATGGCCTGTTACCCACTACGGACATATCGCCGCGTAAAATATTGAACAATTGTGGTAATTCATCTAAACTGCTGCTACGTAAAAAGCTGCCCAGTTTGGTAATACGCGGGTCGTTCTTAATTTTAACAAAGGCCGATTTAGTTGAGCCTTCCTCTTCTGCAGCGTACTGGTTGTCGGTTACAGCCATTTGTGCCAATAGCTGATCAGCATCGGTACGCATCGAACGGAATTTATAAAAATCGAATATTTTATAACCCGTACCTACACGTTTGCTCTTATAAAATATAGGGCCTCTAGAATCAAACTTAACAGCGATAGCAACGACCAGCATTACCGGCGAGAGGCAGATAAGCATTATGCTGGAAATAAAAAGATCTAAGAAGCGCTTACCCGGGGGCATCTTATAAGTAGTGTCTACTTCCTTAGAAAGCTCCAGCAGGCGGGGTTTTATCAGTTTAAACCTAACCAAAAAGTTAAGGCGCTCGCGCAGGTCTGATGTGGAGAAAGGGTAAGTATAAAAATCATGAAGCTTTAGCTTCATAGCTGTTTTAACCAGATTTTTATCATTGCGGGTAGATAGCATTACAATGATCAAACCATTCGTCAGAAAGTTACCCTTCAACTTTTGAACCAACTCAAAACACTTTTCTTCCTTATCAACCTCCACTAAAATAATATCGGGGATGGTAAGTATAGATTGATTGCCCAGGTAATCTTCCAGGTCTTTAAGCGTATCGTTAAAGGCGAAGCGGAAGTTATCGCCAAGATCATTAGCAACCAAATCCTTAAGTTCAAGCCCGGCATAAGCGATCCTGACCCCAGAGCCCGAATTTTCGTTCCAATCAGTTGCTGTCTGATGCGTCATAAACTTGTAGGGCTTGGTTAATGGCTGATTTTAAGGTTGTCGGGTTGAAGGGTTTGTGGATGTAAGCCTCCACTTTAAACGGCATGTTAGCTACTTGTTCTTCCAGATCGTGTGCTGCCGATAGCATGATAACAGGTATGTTGCGGTAAAACCCGCTTATTTTTACATTTTTTATAAACGACTGTCCGTCAAAATAAGGCATTTGCAAATCGGAAATTATCAATTTAGGCAGGTTGCCGTCTTCAAGCCAGCTAAAAGCCTCAATACCATTGTTTTTAACAACAATTTCGTAGTCTTTACTCAATATAAAGCTGAGTAATTTTAATATACTCAAATCGTCATCAACAATTAGTAGTGTTTTCTTCATGCCGATATATCGTTGTTTATGCTATAAATATGGTGCTTTTAATTCAAAAAACGCTAAAAAAATTATCTTAATAATGAATTTCAAGTATTAAATTCATTATCAAATATTTATAAACAACCGGCAGCTACAACTGCTAAACTAATGACTTTATTAAAAGTAGAGTAAATTATTCATTACTAAATTTTAAATCAACCGTTAAAGTTCAAAATGTTGACAAATAATACCGATGTTAATT
Organism: Mucilaginibacter gilvus; assembly: GCF_004054195.1. GTDB lineage: Bacteria > Bacteroidota > Bacteroidia > Sphingobacteriales > Sphingobacteriaceae > Mucilaginibacter > Mucilaginibacter gilvus. The sequence goes on from NZ_SBIW01000007.1 coordinate 124,746, forward strand.
ACTTAATGCAATAACTTAGCCAGTATCTATTTTACCGGATTTTATGTCGTTACCGTATACGCAGAAATACTTTATAGGGATTGATTTAGGTACAGGAAGTACAAAAGCAGTTGCCGTGGATGAGGCTGGTAATACGCTTTGTACTGCGCAATATCACTACGCTACACAAAGCCCGAAGCCCGGTTTTAGCGAACAGGAAGCCAATTTGATATGGAACGCTTTTAAAAATTGCATAATTGATATTACCAGCCAGTTTGATAGTGCACCCGTAGCAATAAGCTTTAGCGCTGCCATGCATAGCATTATGCCGGTGAACGAGCAAGGGGAGGCTTTAGCTAACGCCTTGCTTTGGGCCGATTCGCGAAGTGGGGATATTGCCAAAGCGTTGCGCGAATCCCCCGAAGGCGAGCATATTTACCACAATACGGGGACTGCCGTCTACGCTATGTCGCCGTTATGCAAGCTTATTTGGCTGCGGCAAAATGAGCCGGCCTTGTTTAAAAGTGCCCATAAGTTTATCTCCATTAAAGAATATGTTTGGCAAAAGCTATTTGGTGTTTTTGAGGTAGACCACTCCATTGCATCAGCAACGGGTTTGTTTGATGTGTTAAAGTTAAATTGGTACCCGGAATCACTCAGTTTGGCGGGGATAGAAAGTAGCAAACTTTCTGTACCGGTAAATACGGGATATACTCGTTTTATCACCCCCGAAGGAGCATTACTGCCCGGCGTTAGCCCGCAAACCGCGTTTGTAATTGGTGCCAGCGATGGTTGTTGCGCAAATCTTGGGGGTAACGCCATCCGCCCCGGTATAGCAGCACTTACCATCGGCACCAGCGGAGCAGTTAGGGTAGGGAGCAGCCAGCCGGCTTATAACTACCGCGCCATGACGTTTAACTACCGGCTTAACCAACAAACTTTTATCTGCGGAGGCGCGGTGAATAATGGGGGAGCCGCGGCCGACTGGCTTATTAAGGACTTTTTAAAGCTGAGTATCGACGGTGAAGGTTACGCAGCCTTATTCAGCAAAATAGATACCGTTAACGCGGGAAGCGATGGCTTGATATTTTTGCCCTATTTGTATGCCGAACGTGCCCCGGTTTGGGATGCTAAAAGCTCGGGTGCTTTTTTAGGGATCACGTTTAAGCACCAGCAGCAGCATTTTCTACGCGCCGCGCTCGAGGGAATTTGTTTTGCGCTTTACAATGTGCTGAACGCCGTTGAAGAATCATCCCCGGTACCTGTTGAGGAAATTGTGGTAAGTGGCGGATTTATATCATCGCCGGTTTGGGTGCAGATACTGGCTGATATTACCGGCAAACGGTTGGTTTTATTACAAGGGGGTGATTCCTCTGCGATGGGCGCTATTTATTTAGCGATGGAAACTTTGGGTATGAACGTACAGGAAATATTAGACCGTGAAACCGCCAAAAGTATCATTGTGCAACCCGATATGGCGCACTATCAAACCTACAGCCGCATGTTTCCTATCTACAAAAAGCTTTATACAGATTTGAAGGAAAGCATGCACCAGATACATGCGCTTAACTTATAATATCATTACACCGGGTTTGTTAACTACCGGGAGTTTGATAAAATTACCATCTACAATACTCTCGGGCAAAAAGATGAACTTTTTATCGAAGATATCTTTACCGATGTAATAGCTTAACCAATATTCATTGTTCAGCCCAAAGGTGGCCTCATCTATCGGTTCTATCAATTTAAACGATTTTGGAGGTATTACCGGGAATGAGTGCCTTAGTACCGAAGTTTTTACCTGCTCGCCGTTTTTTTCTCCGTATCCTTTAGAGGTGATGAGCACTGTTTCCAGGGGCACGTCTTTCAGGTTGATGAGGTAAACATACCATGTTTTACTTTCCACGCTTTCACCTTCTAAAGCAACCGCGACAGCTATATCTTTTACAACATTAGGGTGGAGGTCTTTGATCATTGTATTAGTTTTGAATTATGGGTAATGAGTTTTGAGTTAACCCCATAACTCAGCACTCATAACTATTTCTTCTTCGCCACCGCTTTCTTTTTCGCCGGTGCTTTCTTAGCAGGTGTGGCGGCCTTTGCCGGGGCCGATTTACCAAAGCGGCCTTTTTTTGCATCTTTCGGCATGGCATCGGCAAGGGCTTTGCATTGTTCGTAAGTTAGCGTAAGCGGGTCTGTTATATCCTTTGGTATTTTAACGTTTAGTTTGCCAAATTCAATATAAGGGCCCCAACGGCCGTTCAAAACTTTTACAGTTTCATCTTCGGGGAAGCTTTTTATCAGGCGTTCGGCATCTTTTTTACGCTTTGCTTCTATTAATTCTATCGCCTGCTCTTCGGTAACATCAAGTGGGTCTATCTCTTTTGGCAGCGATACAAAAGCGCTGTTGTGACTAATGTATGGTCCGAAACGGCCAATAGCCACTTTCATTATTTTGCCTTCGTATTCGCCAACTACCTTGGGTAGTTTGAACAGCTCCAGCGCTTCTTCAAGCGAAATGGTTTCTATGCTTTGGCCGGTACGCAGGCTTGCATATAGCGGTTTTTCCTCGCCTTCTTCAGTCGCGGTTTCGCCAACCTGTACAAAGGGACCGTAACGGCCAATCCGTACCGACATTTTTTTGCCGCTCTCCGGGTGTATACCCAGTTCTCGTTCGCCGGTGGCCTTGTCGGCGGTTTCTATGGTGCTTCGTACGTCTTTATGGAACGGGTCGTAAAAGGTGCGGATCATTTTGGTCCAGTCCTGCAGGCCCTGGGCTATTTCATCGAATTGCTTTTCTACGTTTGCGGTGAAGTTGAAATCAACAATGCCCTGGAAATGCTGAACCAAAAAGTCGTTCACCACGGCACCAATATCGGTAGGGAACAGTTTCCCGCGTTCGGCACCGGTGTTCTCGCTCTTTTCGTCTTTGGTGATGTTTTGATCTTTTAAGGTAAGTACCCTAAAGTTGCGCATGCGCCCTTCGCGTTCCTCCTTAACTACGTATCCGCGATTTTGGATGGTAGAAATGGTAGGGGCGTAGGTAGACGGTCGGCCAATACCCAATTCTTCTAACTTCTTCACCAGAGCCGCCTCGGTATAACGGGCGGGCGGGCGCGAGAAACGCTCGGTGGCGGTCATCTCCTGCAAGTCTAAAAGCTGGCCTTTTGTTAACGGCGGAAGGACCGCGTTCTCGCCATCGGCGGTTTGGTTATCCTCGTCGTCGTCGTTGCTTTCCAAGTATACTTTCAGGAAACCATCGAACTTCATCACCTCTCCGTTGGCAACCAAGTCTTCATTGCGTGTTGATATACTGATCTTTGCAACGGTTTTCTCAAACTGCGCTTCACTCATTTGCGAGGCGATTGCGCGTTTCCAGATCAGTTCGTACAAGCGTTTCTCGTTCGATTCGCCGTTGATGGTATGATTATTAAAATACGTAGGGCGGATGGCTTCGTGAGCTTCCTGCGCGCTTGCGTTTTTGGTTTTGTACTTGCGGCTCTGGTGATATTTATCGCCCCATGCAGATATGATCTCGCTCGCCGCGGCTGCTATGGCGGTGTCCGAAAGGTTTACCGAATCGGTACGCATATAGGTGATATAACCGGCTTCGTAAAGGCGTTGTGCCACCTGCATGGTACGTGCAACCGAATAGCCCAGTTTGCGGCTGGCCTCCTGTTGCAGGGTAGAGGTAGTGAAAGGCGCGGCAGGTGAACGTTTTGCCGGCTTGGTTTCGAGTGATTTTATCTCGAAGATAGCTTTTACACAATCTTGTAAAAACTTCTCGGCATCGTCCTGTTTGCTAAAACGCTCAGCAAGCTCGGCCTTAAAGGCATTTTTACCTTTGCCAAATATGGCTACTATCTTAAAAGCGGCTTCTGATTTGAATTTATTTACTTCACGTTCTCTATCTACAATTAAACGTACGGCAACAGATTGCACACGACCTGCAGAAAGGGATGGTTTTACCTTTTTCCAAAGTACAGGAGAAAGTTCGAAACCCACCAGCCTGTCTAAAACACGGCGGGCCTGCTGGGCATTCACCAAATTGTAATCTATTTTACGCGGATTTTCTATTGCGCGCAAAATAGCCGGTTTGGTTATCTCGTGAAACACGATGCGTTTTGTATTTGCTTCCTTAAGGTTTAAGGTATCAAATAAGTGCCAGGAAATAGCTTCTCCCTCACGGTCCTCATCGGACGCGAGCCACACCATGTCTGCTTCTTTAGCTAATTTCTTTAATTCACTCACTATATGCTTCTTATCGGCAGGTACTTCGTATTTTTGTTCGAAGTTATTGTTGATATCGATGGCATCTTCAGACTTCACAAGGTCGCGGATATGGCCGTAACTTGATTTTACGGTAAAGTCCTTTCCAAGATATCCTTCGATGGTTTTGGCTTTCGCCGGTGATTCAACTATGAGTAAATTTTTAGCCATTTAATAGGGTTGTTTTTGCAAAGAAAACATAAAATGCGATAGAAACGCAAATATTTATGCGGTTGAAAGGTTTTAAGCTTGTAAAGGTGTAAGGTTTCGGCGCGTATTATTGCCCAACTTGTCATCCTGAGCGATAGCGATGGATCTATTCGCGAATATGCTTATCGGCTATGCTTGTCGGCGATTAGATGCTTCGTTCCTCAGCATGACAAAAGAGAGTTTATATCAAAAACCCACCGCCCAGCAAATCGTTGCCTTCGTAAAATACGGCTGACTGGCCGGGAGCAATGCCCGATACCATGTGGTCGAAAGATACCTTCATGTGATCTCCAATTTGCACTATTTTGCTTTCGGTACCGGCATCTTTATAGCGGATCTTGGTCACCGCTTCGATAGGATCGGGGATGGTTTCGTATTTAACGAGGTTAAGGTTACGTACCCATGCTTCTTTCTTTTCCAGTTCTTCGGGCGTGCCTAAAACTACGGTATTTGTATCCGGATTTATTTTGGTGACAAACATCGGTTTACCTAAAGCAATGCCAAGGCCTTTACGCTGGCCAATCGTATAAAAGGGATAACCCTGGTGTTTGCCTACAATGGTGCCGTCTGTCAGCGCAAAATTACCCGGGCCAACACGTTCATCAAGGTCTTCAACTTTATGCCTTAAAAATGAGCGGTAGTCGTTATCAGGCACAAAACAAATCTCGTAGCTTTCGCTTTTGCCAGCAAGTTCCAGTTGGCCCATATCAACGGCCATCTGGCGGATCTCGGGTTTTGAGAAACTGCCCAAAGGGAATTTGGTGCGCGCCAGATTGCGTTGGGATACTCCCCAAAGCACATAAGATTGGTCTTTATTTTCGTCTTTACCTTTTGATATTACATAACGCCCGCTATCCTGCTGGCGTATATTGGCGTAGTGTCCGGTCGCTATAAATTCGCAATCCAGCTTATCAGCGCGTTTTAACAGCGCTTCCCATTTAATGTGGGTGTTGCACAGCACGCATGGGTTAGGGGTGCGGCCCGCAAGATATTCGTCAACAAAGTTGTCGATCACAAAATCGCCGAACTCATTGCGGATGTCCAGTATATAATGCGGAAAACCATAACCAACGGCCAGGGCGCGCGCATCGTTTATGCTATCCAGGCTGCAGCAGCCGGTTTCTTTTGAACTACCGCCGGAAGAGGCATAATCCCATGTTTTCATGGTAAGGCCTATCACTTCGTAGCCCTGCTCGTGCAGCATTACTGCCGCTACCGAACTATCGACCCCGCCGCTCATGGCCACTAATATTCTTCCGTGCTTGCTCATATTGAGCGCAAAGATAAGGGTTTATGAGGGATATTGCTACGGGCTTGGGTCAGGGGAGGGTAAAATGGTGAGTGGATGTTGAAGTTGTGAGTATTGAGTTGTGGATGGAAGTGTATGAGTGGTCGCTGTGCTGTCTACACGGTCACCGGTTCGTTTTTGCGGTGCCTTACTATGCGTTCACGGTGTTGTTCGCCCCATTCCTTCAGCGCTTCTATAATGGGGTTTACCGATGCGCTGTAGGGGGTTATCTCATAAATTACGGTTACTGGCACGGTGTTAAATACCTTGCGTACCACAAACTCGTTCAACTCCAGTTCGCGCAGTTCCTTGGAAAGCACCTTTGGGGTAATATCTACCAGTTCCTTCTGGAGTTCGTTAAACCGGCGAGGACCCTCGCGCAGCGCGATGATCAGCGGCAGTTTCCATTTTCCGCTTAATACATACAACGCATCCTTAACCGAACCCATGGCCGATCTGCAAGTTTCTGAGCCGTATTTTTTCTCTTCTGCCATGGTGCAAATATCGTAACTATCCCAAAGGATACCGCTATCCTTTGGGATAGTAGTATCTTTTTCATAGCTAATGTACATAGGTTTGCCTCATAAAAAAACATAAGCAAATGAAAATATTACATCTCATCTCCAGCCCGCGCGGCGCCGAATCGGTTAGCCTTAAACTGGGCAACGCTATTATAGAAAAACTGCAGGCCGCTAACCCGGGCAGTACCGTAATAACGCATAACCTGGCCAGTACGCCCTTCCCGCACCTCGAAGAAGTACATATTACCTCGTTCTTTACGCCGGCAGAAAAACAATCGCCCGAACTGGCCGGCGCTATAAAACATTCGGATGAGGCCATTGCCGAACTGATGAGTGCCGACGCGATAGTGATAGACGCGCCGGTGTATAATTTCCAGATCCCATCAACCTTAAAGGCATGGATAGACCATATTTGCCGCGCCAACAAAACCTTTAGTTATTCTGAGAACGGGCCTGTTGGGTTGGTGAAAGGTAAAAAAGTGTATGTGTCTATATCCTCAGGCGGTATCTATTCTGAAGGGCCAATGAAGGCTTATGATTTTATTGAACCTTACCTGAGAGGTGTTTTAGGCTTTTTGGGCATGACCGACCTAACCGTTTACCGCGCAGAAGGCCTTAAAATGCCCGGCATAGGAGAGCATGCATTGGAAAAAGCGATAGATAGTATAGCAGTTTAAAAGCGATAGATATCGCCCGGCTATTGACTCACCCCGGGTACGCTACGCTGCCCAACCCATTCTCCCTTCGGTAAAGAGGGTGAGAAATATCCCCTCTTTGCTCAGCAGAGGGGGGACGGGGGTGAGTACGCCGCCAATTTAATACCCGCTTATTCGTACTTATCAAATATCGGCGAATCGGCTGGCGTCCACAGGCAGGCTTTTTGCCCGCATGCTTTCAGGGCGTTATTGGCCCAGGTGTTGCAGGTGTAGAAAAGGTTATACTTACGGTGAGCCTCGTAAAAAGCATCATCAGTATCGTAGTTGGCGTTTGTTTTTATGTTCATTAAGTGGCCAGCGGCGTCGGTTTTAAAGCTTTGGGTGATGTACACTATCAACCGCGTGTATTGCGCTTGGCTGATGGTCAGCTTTTTGCAGGACGGGCTTTCCTTTAACTCCTTGTGGTATGTGGCATGTATGGCGGACGAACTTAGCGCGAAGGCCGCTTTAAATGCGACGCTGAATTTCAGTTCCGCCCAGGTGGGTGTGTTCAGGTAAAAACCTTTATCGCTCCAGCCCATACCTACAAAATTGGCGGTGGTGTCTTTGCCAACAGTGTTTTCAAATTTGAGCTCTTTGCTCCAATTCATTTGCTCGTTTTTAACGGGCACCACAATGTCGGTATGCACGCCGTTGGTTAAAATGTAAATGGTAACATCCTGGCTGGTGCCAGGCTCTGCGGGGACGGTGATCTTGGAGAGGCTCCAGGCCGCGAACAGGTACAGCGCTACAAACGCGATAAGGCCTAACACTACGCGAAGGGTTATTTTCAGGAACTTTTTCATGGATCGATCAGGTTTGGTTTTTACTTAATAGGGGGAACGGCTAAAGGTAACCCTTGAGTTGATAAAATTGGCTATTCCTTCTGCGTATTTATTTTTGAGATCTATCAAAAAATACTAATTTCATCCAACCAGTTTGTAATATGACACCTAATCCCAACACCATCACTTTACATATCACCCTCCAAAAGCCTCCGGGAAACCTAACCTACTCCTTGCAAAAAGGATCGGGTTCGCGTTATGAACCCGTACAGGTTCAGCCATCTGCGGGGAACGATCTTTATTTTAATTTGACGATAGAAATTAAGGGCGATCCTCAAACCCAGGAACTGCCCGATTTCCGTGGACCGTTTGTGCAGGGGCCGGTTGGTGGCCGGTTTATTTACCTCGATATTGGGTCGTACGCCGGGGGCGGCGGCTGGAGCGGCCGGCTTAAAATTCCGCTAACAGGAATTACCTGGAATCAACTGACAACCACAGCAGAATTGGAAACCACCGTGCCCGGCACCGGGAAAAATGGTATGCCGGCTTGTGCTACTGTAAAGCCGTTTGGTGGCTGGACTGTGAAAACTCAACGAAGTTAGGCTGTACGACCCCGAGAAACTAAAAACAGCCGCCAAAACAAGCGAACCCGGCGTGCTGTACAAAAAATTCATCTGCACACCCTGGGTACAAAACCTGCATTGGGTAGCCTATAAAGGCGTTTTGATCCTGATCCAGAATAAGGTGGAGGGCCACCAGTGGCGGTTTACTTACATCGATCTGAATAAGTCAATTGAAACCGGTAAACAGGTAGTATGAAGGTATCAGACGAGATTGGCAGGCCCGACGAACTGGAAGGATTTGTATTTATCGGGAATAACCCAAAAAGGACAGCGGTAACATCCTCCCGTAAAACAACTTGAACTTTGTGCGTACGGGCTGGTAAGCAGCATTAACAATATTGGAATAGGAGGCCGGCTATATGCAGGCCTTTTGTGTTTATGTTAATACAAACTTAATATTTAAGTAGCCTTTGCTTAAGATAGGTGATTTAGTTTTGCTGCAACATTTACAGCGTAACTCGTGGCTTCTTGTAATTCTGCTAACAGAAGCTAAATTAATTTAGTAAAAATAAAATTCGCCCATTACTTAAGCAATTGCCTATGTAACATTTTGCCTTCCCCCAAAATTAACAACCGGTGAATGCGCTAACATTCACCCGGTTGATGTCAACTCCTTAAATAACAAAAGCGCTCGCATGCTTTTCTGTCATTTTTAAACAATTAACTTTTAAAACTATGAAAAAAAAGATTACCCATGATCTTTTTAAGCGGTTTAATCATAAACTATTTTTCGCATTTTTTTCGCTTTTGCTGGTTGTAGCCAGCTTTACCGCTAACGCAGCTACGCAGGTATCAGGTACCGTTACCGACGAAAATAACCAACCCTTACCGGGCGTAACCGTTCGAATAAAAAACACCACGCAGGGCGTAACTACCGATGTTAATGGTAAATACGCCATATCAGCCGACCAGGGCGCTATCCTAACCTACTCATTCATAGGGTACGTTACCCGCGAAATAGCGGTAGGCAGTACTGCCGTTATCAATGTGAAATTGGTGCCGCAAGCCAATATGCTGCAGGAAGTGGTGGCTATAGGTTACCAAACTATCCGTAAAAGCGACATCACTGGCTCCATATCCAGCGTTAAAGCAAGCGACCTGAATTTATCCGCGCCAACCTTAGGGCAGGCATTAGCGGGTAAAGTTGCCGGTGTGCAGGTATCGCAAACCAGCGGTGCACCTTATGCAAGCACCAAAATAAGGGTGAGAGGAGTAGGCTCCTTCAGCGCCAGCTCCGACCCATTATACGTAATAGATGGCTACCCGGCGGGTAACGATATTTTCATTAACCCTGAAGACGTAGAAAGTATAGACGTGCTGAAAGACGCGGCATCTGCTGCTATTTACGGCTCACGTGCATCGGGCGGTGTGGTATTGATCACCACCAAAAAAGGCAAGGAGGGTAAAGGCAAGTTTGAATACGATGTGCAAACAGGCATAAACCAGTTAGGCAAGAAAGTTAAACTGCTGAACTCCGACCAGGCTGCCCAGTTACTGATTGACGGACGCAACAATAGCTATAAAGATCTTTGGATAAACGCCGGAAAAACCTGGAACGACGCTATGTTTTCTGATGCAAACGCAACCCGTATAGCCAACGTAGGCAATGCAGGAAGTGTAAGTATCCCGACTGACCTGTATAACTTCGGCACACAATCGCTTATTCATCAAACTGTAAACACCGATTGGCAGGACGAATTGTACCAAAACGCTTTCTTTCAAAAGCATAGCCTTTCTTTTTCGGGCGCTTCAAACGGGATCCGTTATTATGTAAGCGGCGGCTACCAAAAGCAGGACGGTATCATCCGATCTACCGGGCAGGACCGTATTAACTTCCGTACCAATATTGATGGTGATGTAAGCAAAAAACTGCACGTAGGTGCCAACATCGCTTATACCCAAAATACAAACAGGGAGGCGCAGGAAGGCCGTTTTGATCACGGAGCGGTTTTAGGTGCTTTAATTTATATGCCATATTTGCCTGCGTACAATGCCGATGGCTCGCTGGCAACCAATGCCGAAGCGTCGCAGTCTGCTGCCTACGGTTACCAGGGTATAGAAAATCCTGTTGCACTGGCCACCCGTACCAAAATTACCCGCAAAGGTTACCGCAGTACCTACAACGCCAATGCTACCTACACTATATTGCCGGGCTTTAGCGCCAAGGTTAACCTGGGTACGCAAACCTATAACGAAAAGTATGATTATTACCTGCCAACCAGTTTAAGTAGCGGCGCGTTCCCTCCGGGTTCTACGCAGTCTATAGCGGCAGCAACAGCTACGGCACAAACTATTACCCAGCTGGATCGCCTTGCCGAGTTTACTTTAAACTACAATAAGCAATTTGGTAAACACCACTTTGATGCATTAGCCGGCTACACCGCGCAAAAAACTACCAGCGACCTGATCAGCGTTAGCGCGAAAGGTTTCCAGAACGACAATATCCCTGAGATAACCGGTAAGGGGGCGGATGCCGCATTTTTTACCCTTAACCCGGCTACAGGCAAATCGGCCTATACCTTGTTATCTTACCTTGGCCGTGTTAACTATAACTACGCCGGTAAATACTTCCTTACAGGGTCGTTCCGTGCAGATGGTTCATCACGTTTTGGCCCGCTAAATAAATATGGTTACTTCCCGTCGGTAGCCGCTGGATGGACGTTGTCGGAAGAGCCGTTCTACCACAACCTGCTTGGCGAGCAATCGACAGTTAAACTTCGCGCAAGCTGGGGCCTAACCGGTAACTACAACATTCCCAACTATGGTGTTCAGCAAACGCTGGCAAACCCTACAGGCGTGGTTTTTGGTAATAATACCATCACAACCGCTACTTATGCAGGTGGTATAAAAGATCAGAAACTAAGCTGGGAGTCAACGTCGCAGTATAACGGCGGTATTGATATCGGCTTGTTCGGCGGTCGGTTATCCATCATTGCCAATTATTATTTAAGCTACTCGTACAACCTGTTGTACAACCAGCCTATCTCGGCTATATCTGGCAGCACAACGATATTAACCAACCTGCGCGATTCTAAGATCCGCAACACCGGTTTCGACCTGCAATTAGACGGAAAGATCATTCAGTCTAAAGATTTTACCTTTAACATGAGCGGCAATATATCACTCAACCTCAACAAGGTGGTTAAACTGCCGGGCAACAACACCATTATTATTAACGGCGCCGAGCGATCGTACCTAACCAACATTACTACCCAGGGCCAGCCGGTGGGTATGTTCTACGGCTTTAAAGTAGGTGGTTTGGTTACGCCGGAAAATATTGCCAAAGTTGCGGCATCAGCAGCATCAACCAACTCACCTAAACTGGGCGACCTGTACTTTGTAGATACCAATAACGATGGCAAGGTAAACGACGCGGATAAAACCGTAATTGGTTCGCCTTACGCTAAATTCACCTACGGTTTTGCGTTCAATACCTCGTATAAAAGTTTTGATGCCAGTGCATCCTTCAACGGATCGTACGGAAACAAAATTTTAGACGGGCAGGATTACTACCTGTACAACATGGAAGGATCGGGTAACCAATACGCCGATGTTGCCGACCGTTACCGTAACGAAGCCAACCCGGGGAATGGTATGGTTTACCGTGCATCGCGCGGCGGTACCCAAAGTAACAGCACACGTTTATCAACTTTTTACCTGCAAAGCGGCTCGTACCTGCGCTGTACCAATCTTACTTTAGGTTACAGCCTGCCAAAAACCTTACAAAACATAGGCATTAGCAAGGCACGCGTTTTCGCCAGCGTGGTAAACGCTTTCACCATCACCAAATACAAAGGCTACAACCCCGATGTAGATTATAACTACTCGGGCAGCGCATCAAATAATACTCAGCCGGCCAACCTGGCACCGGGTATTGATTATGGTGCTTACCCGCTGGTAAGGTCGTTCAATTTAGGTGTAAATGTTACTTTTTAAGGATTATAATAAAAGAGAATACAGAGATGAAAAAGAAATTTATAGCTATAGTTTGCCTGGCAGCATTGATAATCATAAGCCCGGCATGTAAAAAAAGCTTTTTAGAAGAAACGGACCCAAACGCAATTACATTGGACAATAACTTCAAGTCGCCCAATGATATATTACTGGCCGTAAACGGTATTTACGAATCGTTAAGAAGCGGTAATAACATCGGCGAAAGCAGCGACCTTTGGACCGATCAGCGTTCTGACGATACCGGTACCAATGATAACCAGAGTAATGCTGGCGAACCGTTCCAGTTCAACAACTTTTCTATTTTGCCCAGCAATACTTACTTAAAAAGCCATTGGGTATCGTTATACGGTACGGTTACACGTGCAAATGTGGTATTATCGCACATAGACGCGGTACCGTTCACCGATCAGAACCTAAAGCTGCAATACACTGCCGAAGCAAAATTTTTGCGGGCGCTGGTTTATTTCCATTTAGTGCGCCTTTGGGGCGACGTGCCGTTGGTAACCAAGCAACTATCATCAACAGAAGTAGCCGCGGCTACCTTTCGCGAAAAGCAAACGGTTGTTTATGGACAGATAGTAGCAGACCTTACCGATGTGATCAACAACAGCCCGCTTCCTAACCTGCAAACAGGTGCGGGCGTAGGCCGTACATCAAAAGCGGCAGCAAACGCGCTTTTGGGCCAGGTATATTTAACCATGGCAACTACGCTGGATGCCGCTACCCGGGCAGACAACCTGGCTAAAGCAAAAACATACCTTACCAACGCTTATAACATGAAGTCGTTTGGTGCGCTTAGCAACATCCCTTATACCGATGTGTTTGACGTAAGCAAAAAATCTACCTGCCCGGAACTCATCTTCCAGATAGTGAACAGGCAGGGTGATATTGCCTACAGCTCATCTATAGCCGGTAATTTCCAGGCCAAAGGCGAAACCATCAACTCGCAAAAAGCTTCTTCGGGCGTGGGCTACAATGTAACACATGATTTGGTTAACGAATACGAAACCGGTGACCCCCGCATGGCTTACTCCGTTAAGCTTGCCAACGACCCTATTGTAAAGGATTACTTTGTTACCAAATTTAGGGATATAAGCGATGCTGCCGGTAAATTAGGCTACGGCGGTAACGACTGGATCTTGATCCGTTATGCCGATGTGATTTTAATGCTGGCCGAAGTGAACATGTACCTGGGCGATAACGCCACGGCTATACAATATTTAGATATGGTACGCGCCCGTGCAGGCGTTGCGCCTTATGTAACCGCTATGGCAACCCCGGCTTACAGCGCCAAATTCCCCACTTTAAAGCTGGCTATCTTGCACGAACGCCGTGTAGAACTGGCGTTTGAGCATCACCGTTGGTTCGATCTGCAAAGATTCTTCACTACAGACGAATTGGTGGCATACTTTAAAACCAAAGCACAGGCAGATTTCGGATCGGCCCAGCTGGCAAACTTTACCACTAAGGACCGTTATTACCCTATACCTTTTGATGAGTACAAGCTGGACCCGGCTAAGATGTATCAAAACCCGGGTTATTGATTATCAAAAAGATTAAAGAGGGGAGGGATAATATTCTTCCCCCTTTTTCATTACTTTTTAAATGTTTGATATGAAACGTTCAATGCTCTGCGCCTTTTTGCTATCGGCTGGCCTCATGGCCAATTGAAAAAAAAGTAGATGTGATCGCGCACCGCGGCGACAAGCGCGATACGCCCGAAAATTCCTCACTTGCTTTTCAATCCGAGGGGGTAAATGTTGCCTTTTATTTGTTGTTTTAAAATTGCATATCTTTAGGGTAATTGTAGTTAGCCACACTAACTCCGCTTTTTGCCTGATTATGAGAGGATTGCTACTCTGTTTTTTCGTTTTAATGCCTTTTGTCCTGCTTGCTGATTCTCAAACAAATGATTCGTTTGAGGAATTGAAGGTAGAATTTGGCCGGAAAGGTATTTACGACGGGCGAAAGGAGGCGCAAATCCGTGCCCTAAAAAATACACTTAACCAGGTAAGCGCCGAAAACCTAAAAGGCCAGTTTGATGCATGTAATAAACTATATGAGGCGTATAAATCGTACCAGTACGATTCTGCCTATGTATATGCCAATAAACTGCTGTCCATCAGCAGCACCATCCACGATAAACCAAAAGAAGATTTTAGCAAAATAAAGGTTGGCTTTATCCTGCTCTCATCGGGCATGTTTAAAGAAACCTTCGAAAGTATGCGGGGTATTGATGTGCACGATCTGGATAACGGCGCCAAGGTGGAGTACTATTCTATCGTCATGCGTGCTTATTACGACCTGGCCAATTACAACAGCGACAAGCATTATGCACCGGCTTATACTGCTACGGCCAACAAGTATATCGATTCGGCCATTGCTTTAAGCAAACCCGGTTCGTACGATAATATTTACTTTACCGGGTATAAAAAGTTTAAGAACGGTTTTAATGATGAGGCGGCCGTTGTTTTTTACAAGCTGTTAAATTCCAAAACACTTACCGAACACCAGAAGGCCATTGTTACATCCACATTAAGTAATGTTTACCTGAATACACCGCAGCAGGAAAAAAGCATCAAATTGCTGATCCAGGCTACCATCAGCGATATCCGCTCATCAACTAAAGAAACTATCGCCCTTTTTTGGCTCGCCGAGATCTTGTATAAAAAAGGAGATATCAAAAACGCCTATGTGGCGCTGGAACACGCCCTCGCCGATGCCGAATTTTATGGAGCCAGGCAACGTAAAGTGCAGATAGGTACCCTGCTGCCCATTGTTGCATCCGAAAAACTATTGTTTATAGAACGGGAAGAGAAGCTTTACATCCGCAGCCTGAGTATGATCACGGTTTTAGCGGCTTCTATCATCGTGGTTTCTATTTTGTTGTATAAGCGTAATAAAAAGCTAAAAGTTAAGGAAAAGATAATTGAGAAAGTGAATGAGAAACTGATGGAAGGCACCAAGATAAAGGAAGACTACATTGGGTACTTTTTTAACGTTATCTCGGGTTACATACTCCAACTGGAGCGGATCAAGCGGTCAGTAGATAGCAAGCTGCCTGCAAAAAAATACGACGACCTGCAGTTAATGGCTAACAACATTAATATTAAAAAGGAGCGCGAAACCTTGTTTAACACCTTCGATCAAGTGTTTATTAAAATCTTCCCAAATTTTGTGGAAGAGTTTAACACCTTGTTTAAAAAGGAAAACCAGATCTGGCCCAAAGAGAACGAGGTACTTACTACCGACTTGCGCATCTTCGCCCTGATGCGTATGGGCATCACCGATACGGAGACCATTGCTAAAATATTGGAATATTCTGAAAAGACCATTTACGTTTACAAAATGCGTATCAAAGCCAAAGCCATTATCCATGGCGACGAGTTTGATCACCGTATAATGGCTATTAAGGCTGTCGATATCAATGGCAAGTCGTAACCTATTATCCTCGCTTAACCTTTCCAAAAGGTTATTAAAAGTGCTGTAATTTAATACTTACACTAAGGCACCTCCTCAATCTTAAGCCCGTTTTTCCGCCTGATTTACCTTTATATCCTACGGGGTGTTTTTTCGCGGCTTGACGCTTCAGCAGATAGGGGTGATAATAGCCTGTTTTTTGAAAAAAAAAACAGGCTTAAAACTTTATATAACCCCCCTTAGTGTATCTAAATACTTCTACACCCATTAAATTTTCTAAATTTTTTGTTTTGTAAGTTGTTATTTATCAATAGGTTGATTTTTTATAAATCACTTTTCGTTTAAATTTTGAGTAAATAAATAGGTTGGCGTTTTTTTGCTGATTTACTTTGTCTTGTCGCAATACACTATCCCCATAACCGGGGCGGTACAGCGGGAATAAGCCAATTAAACATTTTTCTTACAGTATTTTTTTGATCGTGGGCCGGCAGGGTTTTGCCGCTAAACTTCTGTGTTTGCAGCTGTGTTGCGCCCCTCTACGATTGGATCTATGCGGAAAGAAACAACAATTGTTACAGAACGATAAATGATGGAGATAATGGATCATTCAACCTGAGAGGATATTAACCGCCTTTAGGGCGCTGTGACCACCATTACCCGCAGATTTTACAAAGCAACTTACTAATCCAACTATTAACCCAATTAATTACATGAGAAACAATTACCTAAAAAAGTATCTGCTCTTTTTTGCAATGCTGTTTATATCGCAGGCGATATTTGCACAAACAAGAAGCATTACCGGTAAAGTGGTTGACGAGAACAACCAGGCTTTACCCGGGGCAACGGTATTAATATCGGGCACAAACACGGCCAGTGCTACCGATGTTAATGGCATCTACCGCATTACCGGCTTAAGAGCCGGCACCTACACCTTAACGGCGAGTTTTATTGGCTACACCTCGGAGCCAAAAACGGTAACTATTGCTGCCGATAACGCAACTGTAAACTTTAACCTACAGCCATCATCAAAATCGCTTAGCGAAATTGTGGTGATCGGCTACGGTACGGTTAAAAAGAAGGACCTTACCGGTTCTGTTACCACCGTAAGTTCAAAAGACTTCCAAACGGGTAACATTACTTCGCCCGAGCAGTTAATTGCGGGCAAGGTTGCCGGTGTATCTATCACTTCAAATGGCGGCGCGCCGGGTGCAGGTAGCACCATCCGTGTTCGTGGCGGTGCTTCGCTAAACGCGAGTAACGACCCTTTAATTGTGATAGACGGTGTGCAATTAAGCAACGACGGTATAGCTGGTGCACCAAGCGCACTAAGCCTTATCAACCCGAATGATATTGAAACCTTTAGCGTATTGAAAGACGCGTCGGCAACAGCCATTTATGGTTCAAGGGCATCTAACGGTGTAATTATCATCACCACCAAAAAAGGTGTTGCAGGCAAAGCACAGGTAAACTTTAATACACAGGTGTCTGTTTCTAAATTATCTAAAGAAGTACCCGTTTTAACCGGCGATCAACTAAGGGCCTACGTAAAGGCAAATGGCAGTGCTGCTTTCCAGGCATTACTGGGTGATGCCAATACCGACTGGCAAAAAGAGATCTACCAAACAGCTATCAGCAACGACAATAACCTGAGTGTTGCCGGTGGATTTAAAAACTTACCTTACCGTGTATCTGTTGGTTATCTCGATCAGAAAGGTATCCTCAGAACAGGATATTTAAACAGGGCGTCAGCGTCTATCAATGTAACACCAAAGTTTTTAGATAACCATATAAAATTGGATATCAACGTAAAAGGTTCGGCAAGCAAAGCCCGTTTTGCAAACCAGGGTGCTATCGGTGCAGCGGTTAGTTTCGATCCTACCAAACCGGTACAATCCGGTAACGACAAGTACGGCGGTTTCTACGAATACCTCGATTCGGACCCATCATCCGCAACAGGCTTGAAACAATTAGCACCGCGTAACCCGGTAGGTTTGTTAGAACAGCGTTATGATAAAAGCGACGTTAAAAGAAGCATAGGCAACGCCCAACTCGATTATAAATTCCACTTCCTGCCGGATCTGCACGCCAACGTAAACTTAGGTTACGATGCATCTGAAGGTAAAGGCACCATTGTGGTTCCGTCTACCGCGGCTGCAAGCTTTAACAGGTTTAAAGATGCCAACAACGTATTGCACGGTGGTGTAAACAACCAGTACCGCACTACTATCCTCAACACCACTTTCGAAGCTTATTTAAATTATGCTAAGAATATCAAATCAATCGATAGCAGGATAGACGCGGTTGCAGGTTACGCTTACTACGATTATGCCACTAAAAACTATGGCTTCCCGGATGTTACTTCGGACGGAACGGTAGTAACCACACCAACTTTTCCATTTGATAAGCCGGAGAATACGCTGCTGTCATACTACGGCCGTTTGAATTATACTTACGCAAACAAGTACCTGTTAACCGGTACAATCCGCCGCGATGGTTCATCAAGGTTTAGTCCGCTTAACCGCTACGCGGTGTTCCCTTCAGGCGCGTTCGCCTGGAAGATCAAAGAAGAATCTTTTCTGAGGGATAATAAAGTACTTTCTGATTTGAAACTGCGTGTTGGTTACGGCTTAACTGGCCAGCAGGACGGCTTAACTAACTATGCCTACACACCATACTACAGCTTAAGCTCACAAACAGCATCGTACCAGTTGGGCGATACTTTTTACCAGCTTTACCGCCCGGTGGCCTATGACCCTAAACGTAAATGGGAGCAGAGTGCTACCACCAATGTGGGTATAGACTACGGCTTTCTTAACGGTCGCATAAGCGGTAGTATTGATGCCTACTACAAAGAAACAAAAGACCTTTTGGGTGAAGTTACCATAGCGGCTGGTTCAGGCTTCTCTAACAAATTTGTAACCAATGTAGGTAACATGGTAAATAAGGGGATTGAGTTTGCCATTACCGCGCAGGTGGTAAGACGCAAAGATGTAACCTGGGATGTTGCATTTAATGCCACTTACAATACCAACAAAGTAACCAAACTTACTTTCGTGAATGACCCTAATGCCACCGGAAATGCAATAGGCGGAGTTTCAGGCGGAACAGGAACCAACATTCAGCGTAATTACGTCGGCCAACCAAGGGCAGCGTTTTATGTATACCAACAGGTGTATGGTACCGATGGTAAACCAATTGATAATGTATATGTTGACCGTAATGGTGACGGCACTATCAACGATAAGGATCTTTACCTATACAAACAGGCAGATCCAAAATATATCTTTGGTTTCTCCAGCAATGTAACCTACAAAAACTTCAACCTGGCCGTTGTAATGCGTGCCAATGCAGGTAACTACGCTTATAACAACGTATTCTCGAGCACCGGCACCCGAAACAGCATCCTTAACCCGCTGGGTTACCTCAACAATGGTTCAGCCAACGTATTGGAAAGTGGTTTAATAGGCGCTAACGATAAGAATGTGTTATCTGATTACTACGTTCAGAACGCGTCTTTTGTGAAAATGGATAACGCCAGCCTTGGTTATAATTTTGGTAAAGTGTTGCGCAGCAGCGCCTCGTTAAGCGTAAGCGCTAACGTGCAAAATGTGTTTACCATTACAAACTACAAAGGTGTAGACCCGGAGGTAGGCGGTGGTATTGATAACAATATCTACCCGCGCCCGCGCACGTTTGTGTTTGGCTTAAACCTTAAATTTTAATCATTAGTATATTATTTATATACATACAGCTAATAAATAAAGCGATATGAAAAAGAACTTGACCATAAAAGCATTCATCGTAGTAATGCTAACCGGCAGCCTGGTGTCGTGCACCAAAAAGCTCGACCTGTTGCCTACGAATGATATCACCTCGACTACGGTGTACGCCTCAGCCGCGGGTTACAAGCAAGCATTTGCCAAGGTTTACGGCGCGTTTGCACTAACAGGTAACCAGGGCCCCGCAGGTAACGGCGATGTACAGGGTATTGACGAAGGTACTTCAGACTTTTTGAGATTGTACTGGAAAGCGCAGGAACTGAGCACCGATGAGGCCGTAATTGCCTGGGGAGATGTAGGCATCCAGGATTTCCATAACATGAACTGGTCTGCCGCCAACCCTTTCTTAAAAGGATTATACTACCGCAGCCTTTACCAGGTTACGCTTGCCAATGAGTTCATCAGGCAATCTGCTGATGACCAGATGAGCAGCCGCGGAATTTCCGGTGCTGATGCTGATAAAATCCGCCAATTCCGTGCAGAGGCACGTTTTTTAAGAGCGTTCCAGTACTGGGTTTTGTTAGATATGTACGGTAACGTGCCATTGGTTACAGAAACCGACCTGATTGGCGTAACCGTACCAAAACAAGCGGATCGTAAAACACTGTTTGCTTACGTAGAAACTGAATTGAAAGCTATTGAGCCTGCTTTGGCAGCGCCAAAATCAAACGAATATGGCCGTGCTGATAAGGCAGCATCATGGGCATTATTAGCCCGTTTGTACCTAAATGCTGAGGTTTACACCGGCACCAAAAAGTACGCCGAAGCTATTGATTACGCTGGCAGAGTTATTGGCGCAGGTTATTCACTGATCAATAACTATCAAAACATCATGCTGGCAGATAACCAGGCAAACACCAGCGAAAACATCCTTACCATAAACTATGATGGGCTGCGCACACAAAGCTACGGTGGTACTACTTTCTTAACCCATGCGCCGGTTGGCGGGTCGGAGTCGGCAAGTAATTTTGGTATCAGCGGCGGCTGGGGCGGTGCACGTACTACCAAGAATTTACCAAACCTTTTCCCTGATTATACCGGCACTGCAGACAAACGTTCACAGTTTTACACTACAGGCCAAAACCTGGAGATAAAAGATCAGAGCGTGTTTACCGATGGCTTTGCAGTTACCAAATACCGCAACGTAACACGTACTGGCGCAGCAGGGCAGAGCTTAGATTTTTCTGACGTAGATTTCCCTCTTTTCCGTTTATCAGAAATGTACTTAATCTACGCTGAAGCTACATTGCGAGGCGGTACAGGCGGCGTTATGGGCACAGCTGTAAACTATATCAACCTTATCCGTAACCGCGCTTACGGCAACGCCAGCGGTAACGTAGCAACTATTTCGCTCGATTTTATATTGGACGAAAGGGCGCGCGAATTATATTGGGAAGGCTTCCGCCGTACAGATCTGGTACGTTATGGCAAGTTTACTACTGCAACTTACCTGTGGCCATTTAAAGGTGGTGTAACAGGTGGCAGGTCTGTTGAAGACTTCAGGAACATTTATCCTATCCCAACAGATGATATCACGGCCAACCCAACATTGGTTCAAAACCCGGGATACTAAAAAATAAATAGCAGGCCCGGGTAAAACCGGGCCTGTATATATGGCAATAACATAAAACTTATTTAACATTTAAGTATTAACGATGAAAAAATTAACTACCAAATTTTTAGCATTCAGCTGCCTGGCCTTGTTGGCGTTGGCATCATGCAAAAAAGATGAAGTGCGCACCGTGGCCCAAACCGGCACCCCCGGCTCTTTAACCACATCAACCACTTCACCGGCTTTATCTAAAGCCAATTTAACCGAAAATGCCATCACCATAACCGGTACGCCACAAGCTTACGGTTACAGTGCAGCAACTATAAACACCCTGCAAATTGCGGTTAAAGGCACCAGCTTTGCAACCCCAAGGGAGGTGTCATTATCGGCAGGCGCGCTTAGCAAAAGCTACACCGTGCAGGATTTTAACAACCTGCTGCTCTCCATGAACCTGGCTACAGGCGTGCCCTCGCAATTAGAGATGCGCTTAAAAACGTCGTTAAGTTCAACTGCCGGCATTGAATACTCCAACGTGGTTACCGTTACTGCTACGCCATTTGCGTTGGTGGCTTATATTTATGTACCAGGTGCATACCAGGGCTGGAACCCGCCAACTGCCGATAGCTTGCAATCTGCAACGGGTAACGGCGTTTATACAGGGATAATAAAATTCACTCCGGGAAACCTGGGTTTTAAAATTACCCCTCAAAAGAAATGGGATGTGGCTTACGGAAGCACTGGCGGCAATAAAATAAGCACAAGCGGTGGCGACATTAATGCACCGGCAGCTGGCAACTATTACTTTACTGTTGATTTAAATGCCGGGACTATGACTATGGCACCTGCTGATTACATGGCTGCAATTGGCAATGCGCCTGTAGGAAGTGACTGGAGTGCTGATATTGATTTGAAATATAATAACGGTACCCTGGCTTGGGAAGGCGTTGTGCCAATGGTTGTCGGCGAATTTAAATTTAGAATGAACCATGCCTGGGCGAACAGCTATGGCATACCTAAAACAGGTGGTGATGGCACTTTCTTAAACAATAACGATAACAACAATATTCCCATTACAACTGCCGGTAATTATAAGGTAAGCATCACTCCAATTTATAAAGATTACAGTGCTGATATTGACAAATTGGGTAAGATCAACACAGATCTTACGGCTAAATACACGTCTGTAAAACAATAATACCTCAATGGCCAATCCCGATTCAGGGGTTGGCCATTTTATTTGCTTCCTGATCTTTATCTGCAGCGCATCTGGCGCTGTTATTTGCCAATTAAAACAGATATGAAATTAAGGTTAAAAATTACACTTGCCTTCCTGATGTTTGCAGGCGGGGCGCTTGCACAGGTCCCGGCGCTCGAGCGTGTGGAGCCTGCATTTTGGTGGGTTGGTTTTAAAAATCCAAAGGTGCAGCTGATCGTTCACGGCGATAGAATCGCCGGCAGTACGGTTAGCCTCAACTACCCCGGCGTAAAGCTAACCGCTGTACACAAAGTAGAAAACAGCGACTATTTATTTCTCGATCTTACAATCAGCACCACAACCCGCGCCGGTAAATTTCCAATTACCTTTAAAAAAGCAGGGCAAAAAGATTTGGTTTATAATTATGAACTAAAAACCCGCAACAGCACGCCGCAATGGGCGCAGGGCGTTACCAGTAAAGATTTGATTTACCTGCTGATGCCTGATCGTTTTGCAAACGGCGACCCATCAAATGATGTAGTACCCGGTATGTTGGAGACTGGTTTGCACCGCGATTCGATGTACTCGCGCCATGGCGGCGATATCCAGGGCTTAATTAACCATTTGGGTTATTTAAAAGACCTTGGCGTAACCACCATCTGGATGACCCCGGAAATCGAGAACGACGAGCCACATGCATCGTACCATGGCTATGCCGTAACCGATTATTACAAAATAGACCCGCGCTACGGCACCAACGAACTCTTTAAAACCTACGTGAATAAAAGCCATGCTATAGGTTTAAAAGTAATAAAAGATCTGGTGCATAACCACATAGGTACCGAAAGCTGGCTGATAAAAGATATGCCGATGAAAAGCTGGGTACACCAGTGGCCAAAATACACCAACTCAAATTTTAGGGACGCCGCTGTGATGGACCCGCATGGCGCCGCTGCCGATAAAAAACAAATGCTGGATGGGTGGTTCGATCGCCGGATGGCAGATGTTAACCAAAGCAACCCCTACGTGCAAAACTACCTTACCCAAAACCATATCTGGTGGGTAGAGTACGCCGGCATAGATGGTTTCCGGTTGGACACCTATCCGTATAACGACCCCGTTTACATGGCCGATTGGGCGAAAAAAATAAAAGCCGAGTTTCCACACCTTTCCATTTTTGGCGAAACGCTGGTATGGTCGGTAGCTAACCAGGCTTATTTTACACAGGGCAATACCGTAAACCGCGGTTTTGATACCCAGTTACCGGGTATTACCGATGCGCAGATAAAAGATGCTATTACCGAAGCCCTTAACGGCAAAGAAGGGTGGACAGACGGCGTTAACAGGCTGTACAACATCGTGGCCCAGGATTTTATGTACCAGGATGCTACCCGCAATACCATCTTCTTAGATAACCACGATATGAGTCGTTTTTACTCCAACGTAAATGAGGATTTTACCAAATTCAAATCCGGCATAGCTATGTTGCTAACCATGCGTGGCGTGCCACAGATGTATTACGGCGATGAGATTTTGATGAAAGGTTACTCCAACCCCGATGGTTTGGTCCGCGAGGATTTCTCTGGCGGTTGGGCAGGGGATAAGAAGGATAAGTTTACAGCAGCAGGTCGCGACAAGAAAGAGAACGAAGCCTTTGATTTTGTACGCACACTGGCTAACTACCGCAAAAATACCACGGCCCTGCAAACCGGTAAATTAATGCAATACATACCGCGTAATGGTATTTATACCTATTTCAGGTACGATGCTCAAAAAACGGTGATGATAACCTACAACGGTGATGAAAAGGACGCGGTTTTAGATACCGAATATTTTAACGAGCGGATGGCCGGATTTAACGGCGGCGTAAACATTATTACCCACGAAAAATTGGCTAACTTGAAACAGGTAGCTATCCCTGCCAAAACCGCACTCATTATTGAATTAACTAAATGACAGCTTTAAAAGAAAATATAAAACAGCCCGTTAAGGCCGCTGTTAACCAGCGCCCTAAGCTTAGCTTTTGGCAAATATTCAACATGAGCTTTGGCTTTCTGGGGATCCAGTTTGGCTTTGCCCTGCAAAACGGGAATGCCTCGCGCATTCTGCAAAGCTTTGGGGCCGATGTAGAGCATTTATCGCTCTTTTGGCTGGCAGCGCCGATTACCGGGATGATCGTTCAGCCCATCATCGGCCACTACAGCGACCGTACCTGGAACAAGCTGGGACGCCGCAAACCGTACTTTTTAGCGGGCGGTATCCTCTCAGCAATCGCATTGTTCTTTATGCCCAATGCATCTTTGTTATTGTTCTTGCCTCCCGCAATGGTAGGCGCAGGTGTGCTCATGATCATGGATGCATCGTTCAATGTAGCTATGGAGCCGTTCAGGGCGCTCATTGGCGATAACCTGCCCGATAGCCAGCGCAGTCTTGGCTTTTCGGTACAAACCTTTCTGATAGGAATCGGAGCGGTGGCGGGTTCAGTATTGCCTTGGGTGATAACCCAATTTACCGGCACCCAGCAGGTTGCAGCAGGCCATGTGCAAAATAATGTGATATACTCCTTTTACGTAGGCGGTATCGTGCTTATTTCCTGCCTGTTGTGGACGATCTTCAAAACTAAGGAATACTCCCCTGCCGAGTATGCAACTTTTCACCCGGACGAACCTGAAGAAACAAACAAAGGTCTTTCGGTTATTTTTAAAGATTTTTCGATGATGCCAACGGCCATGCGTCAGTTGGGCCTGGTGCAGTTCTTCTCCTGGTTCGCGCTGTTCTCCATGTGGGTTTTTGCTTCGCCTGCCATCGCGCAGCATGTTTTTCATGTAGCTCCAAAGGATACTACGTCGGCAAATTTTGCTAAAGCCGGTGATTGGGTTACGCTTATGTTTGGGGTGTATAATGGTGTGTCGGCCATTTACGCGCTTTGCCTGCCATCCATTGCCAGGTTAACCAGCCGTAAAATAGCGCACGCGTTTTCGTTGCTGGCCGGTGGCGTGGGTTTAATATCCATATTTTTTGTCACCGACCCGAAGATGCTCATTGTTTCCATGACGGGTATAGGCTTGGCCTGGGCCAGCATCCTGGCAATGCCATATGCTATATTATCAGGTTCTATCCCCGCGAAAAAAATGGGGGTTTATATGGGCATATTCAACTTCTTTATCACTTTTCCACAAATTATCAATGGCTTTTTTGGTGGTTGGATAGTGAAAAACCTGTTTGGTGGGCAGCCCATTTACGCGCTGGTGCTGGCAGGTATTTTTATGCTTTGCGCCGCGATATCGGTATTGTACGTACAGGACGACCGGGACATCCGGCTCTCAAAAAAATTAACCAGTATAAATTAGAAATATGAGGAAGATATTGTGGATACCTTTAATGGTACTATTATTTACAACTGCCGCTTGCAGTAAAAAAAGCGTAGACCCAAACCCGCCAACGGGTGGGGGCGGCACAGTTACGCCGCCTGTAACCAACGGTAAAGTATTACCGGCGGGCGCAGGTGACGGGGTTACTTTTATAAACTCCGGTACCTCGGCTATATTTAATTTATACGCCCCCGGCAAAACATCGGTAGCGGTAATTGGCGAGTTTAACAGTTGGGCTGCAACTGCCATGAACAACACGCCAGATGGGAAAAGCTGGTGGATCCAAATAGATAACCTGGATGCAAGTAAGGAATACGCCTACCAGTTTTTGGTCGATGGCAACCTGAAAGTGGCCGACCCATACTGCGAAAAGATCCTCGACCCGGATAACGACAAGTATATCCCGGCATCAGTTTACCCCGGTTTTAAAGCTTACCCTACCGGGCAAACCGGCATAGTAAGCGTAATGCAGGGCAACCAGCCAGCTTATACCTGGAAGAGCCCGGCTTTTACCCGCCCCGATAAAAATAAGCTGGTGATATATGAATTGCACATGCGCGATTTTGTAGCCACGCACAGCTACAAAACTTTAACCGATACCTTAAATTACCTGAGCAATCTTGGCGTAAACGCTATAGAATTAATGCCAGTGAACGAATTTGAAGGCAACTCTTCATGGGGGTACAACCCATCGTTTTATTTTGCGGTAGATAAGTATTACGGCACAAAAAATGATCTGAAAGCCCTGATAGATGAGTGCCACGCCCGCGGGATTGCCGTTATTTTAGATATGGTGCTTAACCACTCCTTTGGGCAATCGCCAATGGTGCAGCTTTATTTTGATAAGGGTACCAATAAACCGTTGAGCACCAATCCATGGTTTAATGTAAACCCCACGCACCCGTATAATGTAGGCTATGATTTTAACCACGAAAGCGCGGCGACAAAATACTTTGCAAAAAATGTGATGAAATTCTACATGTCGGAGTATAAGATAGACGGTTACCGTTTCGACCTTGCCAAGGGCTTTACCGAAAAGGTAAGCTCTGACGACGCTTCTTTTGCCGCTTACGACCCCAGCCGCATAGCCATCTGGAATGAGTACAACAGCTTTATAAAAACTATCGACAATAATAATTTTTATACCATCCTCGAGTTTTTTGGTGGCGATAGGGAAGAAAAGGAGTTATCTGATAATGGGATGATGCTATGGAGTAACATTAATTATAATTTTAATGAGGCCACAATGGGCTGGGTTCCTACCTCGAATTTCTCGCGTCTGTATTTTAGCAACCATACCGGCTTTACGCAGCCCGATAACATTATAAGCTACATGGAAAGCCATGACGAAGAGCGCCTGATGTTTAAGAACATCCAGTATGGCAATGCATCCGGATCATATAGCGTGAAAAATTTGAGCACAGCACTTGCACGCCAGGAAGCTGCCGCGGCGTTTTTGCTTACAGCCCCTGGCCCAAAAATGATATGGCAATTTGGCGAACTGGGTTACGATGTATCCATCGACCAAAATGGCCGCACCGGCGAAAAACCAATCCACTGGGATTACAACAACGATCCGCAGCGCCACAAGCTGTACAGCGCTTTTGCCAAACTGATCAAGATGAAGATCAAGAATCCTATTTTTAATACTTCAGCCATCAGCTATAACGCCGCAGGCTCTGTAAAAATGGCTTTTTTAAATGCCAGCGGGCAAAATGTGGTAGTGGTTGGCAACTTTGATGTGAACAGCCAGGCAGTTACAGTCGCGTTCCCAACCGCCGGAACCTGGTATGATTATGTATCAGGAAGTAGTATCACGGTAACCTTGCCATACAACGCTACTTACGCGCCCGGTGAGTACCATATTTACAGTGATGTTGTTTTAAAATAAAACCGATAACATTTGGCGGCTGAGTTAATCATAAGTTCAGCCGCCAATTGTATTCAATAACACCACGGGTCTCCGTCGGCGTTATTTTTTTGTAGTGGCTACCGTTAAAAATAGAAACGCAGATTAAATACCATTGCTGATGTAGCCACCATTACGATGGCTGCTGTCTTTTAAACTCGCTTGGGGTGCATTTATATTTAACCTTAAATACAGTGGAAAAATAATTAGGGCTGGAGAAGCCAACCATATAAGTGATTTCTGATATAGAATATCCCTCGTTTGCTGGTGTACAAGTCTTCAGACCCATCTACCAATAAATGGACCATACGCGGCCCGTTAAATGTGCAAGGCGACTACCTGATGCTGGAATGCTCGGACATCCTGAAGATGGACGGCAAGTATTATATGCTTTTTGCGGAGGACTGGAGCAGCACGCCGGGCACGCACTATCGTGTGGCAAATTCAACCGCAGGGCCATGGCTAAAACCGGCCGATGGGCAGGATATGTTTGATGGGCACCAGTTTTATGCGGGCCGTGCCGCTACCGACGGTACTGCCTATTATACCCTGGGCTGGGCGCACCGCCGCAACCCCGAAAACGATGGCGGCACCCGTACCTGGGGCGGTAATTTAATATCGCACGAGTTTTTTAAACTGGGCAATGATAAGCTTGGCGTGAAAAGCCCGGCGGCAGTAAGCGCTTATTTTACCAAAGAAGCCGAGCCCGTTGTAAGCGCTAATACCGGTGCGGTAGCGCACACGGGTGCTAATTACACGCTAACTGGTAGCCCGGCACTGGCTTTATACAAATTTGCAGGGGTTGATAGTACCGCCAAAATTAGCGGTAGCTTTAGCCTGGCTAACCTTACCGGTACAGCGTCTATCGGGCTAAATACAAAGGCCGATAACAGCAGTACTTATGTTATTAAATTAGAACCAGCGAATAACCGCATTGCCGCTTACAACAATGGTGCAGAAGTAACCCGGGTTCCTTTTACTTTTGAGGCCGGCAAAAATTACACTTTCAGCATGATTATTGACGGCTCTGTAGCAGTATTGTACATAAATAACCAGGTAGCCTTAACCAACCGGGTGTACAGCGTAACTGGTAAGCCTTGGAGCCTGTCGGCAGATGCGCAGGTACTGAACGTAAGCGGACTAAAAGTTTTGAAACACTAAATATGAAGACTTATCAATTATGGACATTGCTGGGGGTAATGCTTATCGCTGCCTGCAGTACCAATAAAAAAGTAACGCAGCAAAACACCGTAACAGAGCAATACCGCCCGCAATTCCATTTTTCGCCAAAGGCAAACTGGATGAACGACCCTAATGGCATGGTTTACCTTAAGGGTGTTTACCATTTGTTTTTTCAGCATAACCCGGGCGGTACCACATGGGGGCCGATGCACTGGGGCCACGCCACCAGCGACGACCTGATGCACTGGACGGAGCAGCCTATAGCGCTTTACCCGGATAGCCTGGGCACCATCTTCTCTGGCAGCGCTGTAGTTGATAAGGATAACACCGCGGGTTTCGGTAAAAATGCCATCATTGCCATTTTTACGCATCATAATAAAAAGATAGAGGATGCCAAAACCGGGTTGCATCAATATCAAAGCATAGCCTACAGTACCGACGAGGGTAAAACCTGGGCGAAGTATAAAGGCAACCCGGTACTGCCAAACCCGGGCATCTGGGATTTCCGCGACCCTAAAGTGCAGTGGTACGAGGCTGGTAAAAAATGGCTGATGACTTTGGCGACAAAAGACCGCATAACCTTTTACTCATCGCCCAATCTAAAAAACTGGACCAAGGAAAGCGAATTTGGCGAGAAACTTGGCGCACACGGTGGTGTATGGGAATGCCCCGATCTGGTAAGCCTGGACCATAACGGAACAAAAAAATGGGTTTTGCTGATTAGCATTAACCCGGGCGGCCCAACAAGCGGCTCGGCAACTCAATATTTCGTGGGGGATTTTGATGGCAAAACCTTTGTGCCCGATAATACGGGCACCCGCTGGGCAGATCACGGTGCTGATGATTATGCGGGTGTTACTTTTTCCAACACCGGCGATCGTAAGGTCTTCATCGGTTGGATGACCAACTGGAATTATGCCAACGTAGTACCGACCAAAGCCTGGCGAAGCGCCATGACCATCCCGCGCGAACTAAAGCTAAGAGATGTTAACGGCACGCTTTACCTGGCAGCCGAGCCAGTAGCCGAGCTGGCAAAAATTACCGGGCCGTACGCCTCGCTCCAAAACGTAGCAATTAACGGCGGTTATGATCTTTCTCCCAAAATAAGCGGTTTCGGCGGGAAATACCTGCTGAATATCGAACTTGCGAAACGGGAGGATCTAACGCTGCACTTAAGCAACGCCAATGGCAACGCGGTGCTTGTGGGTTATGATAAGGCGAGCAATACGTACTACGTGGACCGCACCAGGTCTGGCGATGTGGGTTTTGAGCAAAGCTTTGCACGCAAAACCATTGCGCCGCGCGTTGCAGCAGGCGAAGGGCTATCTATAAAATTACTGGTTGATGTGGCTTCGGTAGAAGTTTTTACCGATGATGGGTTATCGGTATTAACCAATATCTTCTTCCCGCAGGAACCGCTAAACCAATTGCATATCAAATCTACAGGGCCCTTACAGCTTAAAAAGATAACGTACTCGGGAGTGAAGCCCTCCACCAGGTAAAACCAATTTAAATAAACCAAATATGAGACTATCAAATGTAAAATTTGGCATAGCGGCTTCGCTGTGCCTTGCACTGTGGTGTTGTAAACCCGAAAAACAGTTTAAACCGGCGTTAAAAGCGGTAGTGACAAACAAGGCGGGCACCTCGCTTTCCACGGCAGCCCTTGTTTGTACGCAACAAACAGAGCAAACTGATTACACCATCTACAAAATGACGGCAGACGGCTACCGGGTAGGTGATATGGCACCATTTTTTGATGCGGCCACCAATAAAATTATCGTGTATTTTCTAAAGGATATCTGGAACGATGCCACCAACAAGCGGCACCCGCTGTATGCCTTTACTACCACCAATTTTTTTACCTACACGGCAACCGCCGAGATCATATCCTCCAGCTCGGCTACCTGCGCGCAGGATAACGCAGTAGGGGCGGCCAGCATTGTAAAAAACGGCTCTACTTATTACGCTTTTTATTCGGGCCATAACAACAATTACACCACCTGTGGTACAAAGCTGGAGGGCATTATGCGGGCTTCGTCTACCAATCCCACGTTGGCGTATACCAAAAACACATCGTTCAGTACCATTAACTTGCCCACCGGGCAGGTTTTGATGAAAACGATAACTTTCACGATCCCTACGTTTTTTTGGATGGCACTACCTGGTATATGCTGGTAGCCGCGCGCAAAACCATAGCCGGTACCATGCGCGGCGTTATTGTTAAATACACTTCTACCAACCTCAGTAACTGGACCTACCAGGGCTTTTTATATGATGGCGGTGCCACCAACTACTGGATGATGGAATGCCCGCAGGAAATTAAGATAGGCAGCACCTATTACCTCATCTACTCCGACCAGATAAATAAGTACATGTACTACCGCAAATCATCGTCGGTAGGCGGGCCCTGGAGCAACCCGGTTGGGCTCAGCCGTTTTGAAGGAAAGAGCTTTTTTGCCGGTAAAATTCAGAAAGACCAGTTTGGCGATCATTACATTTTTGGCTGGACCAACGTTTTGGCGGGCCATACAGATGCCGGTGCCTGGACCTGGGGTGGCAACATGGTGGTGCATAAACTTTACGCCCTTGCCAACGGCGACCTTGCCTTAACCATTCCGCATACGTTAAAGGCCAACCTCGAAAACAATAATTACGTGCCTGCAGTAAACAGCCAGTGGGGCAATGTAACCAATACGGTACCGGGCCAGCAAACCTACCACATGATAAGCCCGGCAGATTTTGATGTTGCCAATGTAATTTATGACCCGGTGGGGCAGCAAAAATTCAAAATAAGCGCTACAGTGAATTATGCAAGCTCGGCAAAAGATTTTGGCTTTATGATAGGTGCCTGCGATGGCTTTAACGATTTTTACAGCCTCCGTTTTGTGCCATCCCAAAACAGGTTCAGTTTTGATAAAATCCAGCATGGATCTATAACTTCAACAACAGTTGCTGACAATGATGTGCCCATAACGCTTGCCCCCAATACCGATTATGTGGTGGATATAGTAGTGGAGAACTCGATGGTGGTAGTGTATATTAATAACGTAGCTGCATTAAGCTGCCGCATATATAAAGCTCAAACCACTAACTGGGGCATTTTTACCGACCATAGCGACGTAACCTTCAAAAATATTTTGGTAGCCAATCCGTAAGGGCAATAAGATATTTCCGGGCTGCGTTTGCCGGGATTTAGTTGATTAAAGGCTCCCCAGTTGAGATGGGGGCGCTTTGTTTTGTTATGACCGCCAAACGATGAAAGCTGTTAGGGCAGAAAAAGGCTGTTTTTAATAGCATATAAAACCAGCCCCACGCGCGATTTTACATTCAGTTTTTGAAACAGCGATTCGCGGTAGCTGTCAACCGTACGGGGGCTTACAAACATTTTGTCGGCAATTTCTTTATAGGTAAGCTCGGAGCAGCACCATTTAATAAATTCCAGCTCTTTAGGTGAGATCTGGGCATCATCGGGCTTATTGAACGACCGGAACATTTTGCCAGATACCATTTCGTTGAGATACAGACCGCGTTCTTTCAGGGAAATTATTGCCCCTAATAATTCTGTAGGCCTGCACTCTTTTAAAACGTAGCCTCCAGCGCCTTTTTTTATCATTTTTATTACGCTGCTATCATCTTCGTACATGCTTAATGCCAATACGGCAACGCTCGGGTGATTAGCTTTAAGCCATGCTGTGGTTTCATAACCATCCATTACCGGCATATTAATATCCATCAGCACAACATCAGGCAGCAGGTGTTTTGTTAAAGCTTGCTGCATCAACTTACCGTTGCCGGCCTCAAAAAGTATCTGTATTTCTTCGTGCTCTTTCAACAAAGCACCAATGCCTTGCCTAAACAGGGTATGGTCGTCTACAATCGCAATTTTAATTGGCGTCATATTAGGTTATTATATCATAAGGTACGGTCAGTTTTACAACGGTACCCCGTTCTGCCCCGCTTTCTATAACGGCGCTTCCGTTGATCATTTTTGCCCGGTACTGCATATTAAAAAGCCCCATGTTTGGCGAGGTAGCCTGGGCCAGCGGAACATCAAAACCCACGCCATCGTCGGTAACCTGTAGCTCCAGCATATCGTCAAGGTAGGTTAAAGTAACGGCCATAACGGTTGCTTCGGCATGCCGCAGGATATTGTTAATGATCTCCTGAAAAATGCGGAAGACCATCAACTCTTTATTTGCATCAAGCCCGCTTTTAGCAGATGGGTTATTATCGTGGTATTCTATCTTCAGTTTACCCAGTCGCTCCAGCCAATCCAACTCGTAGCGGATAGACTTTGATAAACCATCCCTTATCAATTGTTCGCCCTGCAGCAATTTGCCAAGCAACCTAAGCTCTTGTATAGACTTGCTGGTTAAGGCGATGGCCGAATCTATTTTTTCGCGGGTTTTATCCGGATTAAGCTCGTCAACAGATTTTAGGGTAAAATTGGTAAGGCTAAGTAACTGGCCAATATGGTCGTGCAGGTCGGCGCCTACGGTTTGCAGGGTTTGCTCGTGTACCTCAACACGCGCTTTCGCTATTTCCATTTCATAATTCTGCTGCATCATCACTTTTTCTTCAGAATGTCTCTTTTTGCGGAGGTTATATTGGCTAACAAAAAGCACCAGGGTAATAGGTGCCAGTAAAAATACCGTGGTGATCAGTATAATAAATATCTCTATCTCGTTTGCTGGTACCGACATTTGAATGAATAGCTCCAGAAGCCGTATAAAAACAGGTTTAGGGCCACATAAACGTACGAATAAAGCCGGGCATTTATATCAACATCTGCAAAGGGCATTACCGTAAATAACAGGTTTGTTGCCAGCCCGCCAAAATAGTACATCAAGGCGCCGGTTACCCACCAAAAAGCGGCATGTTTTTTTAGCTCTACATAAGCCTCATTTTTGATGAACAGGTACAAGTACAAAAAGCTATAAACCGAGAACATGACAGACATTACCGTGATCGTCATGTTCATATACAAAAACGGGCCGTTTTGTATAAACTCGTATAAATATAAGCCGTAAATAAGGGCAAGGCCGGTAATAACAACCGGCCTGCTCCTTATATAATCTTTCAGCATACAATAAAACATGCTGCTTATAAAAACGGCCTCGGGCAGTGTTAGTAAGTTGTAAACCAACTGGTTGTTTTTCCATTGGTTTGTTAAGTTAAAATGCCGGCCCAGCTCTTCCATTACAATGGTAAGCAGCATAAACACTATGCTGCTTTTCCATATCAGGCTTTTGTCTTTTAAAACATAGGCCATTGCCGCCAGCAGGCATAACAATTCCAGAACGATATTTATACTGATGTATTTGGCCATGGAGGCATATTATGGCAGGGTTACGCCCTGGCATCTTGGCTGGCAAAGTTCGCCGCGGTTTTCGGGGTCCGCAACTTTTATTTCAATCGGGGCGTCGGCACGTTCCTCAAAGGAAGGAAATTTTAGGCCATCAAAATAATCCTCGTGGTAGGTTTTGCTTGGGTCTTCTTCTGTTGGAGTTCTGGCCACGGCCCTGGTAGAAACAAAAATCACGGTGTTTTTTCCTTCGTATTCGGCAGGCATACCGTTTAAAGTATCCTTGGTATACTGCGCAAAGTAAATACGGATCCCGTCTGCTCCGGATCCGAGCATAGATTCCGATTTAACGAGAGTTACCATCTGATCCAGCTGCTCCAGGCCGAACCAAACCGCCCTGGTTACTTTATTGCCAATTGAATCATACGCGGTTACCATTTTCCTTGCGTCGTCTTCGGTTATCGCGCCGATGAGCGCTCTTTGTGTTAAGTCCATTTTTTTTAAGTGTTAAGGGTGATAAGAAATTGTTTAAGTACAGCTCAAAAGTATGGCTGTTATGGTAGGGGTAATATAGTGATTATTACGGTTTTGTTTACCCGTAAAAATACCCCCCGTTAACCGTGTTATCCGCCCTGCCGGGCGCGAAATTTCCTTTCCAATTTGGCTAATAAATTATCACACTAAAAACCTACAACTATGGACATCTCAATCATCAGCAAGCTCGTATCCATTATCCTCGCGATCAGCTTGGCCAGCGAAAGACTGGTTACTTTTATTAAAACACTTGTACCTCCGTTGAATACGCCGGAGCCACCGCCCGTACCGCCTTTCAGCACACAGGAAAAAACAAGGAGGTTCATCGTTATGATCCTTGCTTTTTTAACCGGCTGGTTAGCGGCAAAATTAATGGGTACCGAAGAGGGTTTTTTTTCTGGCAGGCTTAACGTGGGCACGGAAGCGCTGCCAATATGGATACCTTATTTTATCATCGGTTTAATGGCCAGTGGCGGCTCGGCTTTTTGGGCCAAAATATTGGAATATATCAAAGCCGTGAACGATATAAAAGGGCAGTTTGCTACGCAGGAGAGAATGAACACCCAAATGAAAATGACTGCGATGGCAGGTGGTGGCGGAGCGGCATTTAAAGCTGTTAATTTAACAGGGGGTGCGGCACCTGCAAACCCAGCAGCTGCTGAGATTAGGACTGTAAAGTTTGAGGCCGCTTTTTCGGGCGGTGTTGGTACGCTTAGTGTTAAAATTAATGGGCAAACATTAAACTTTGCCGGAAGCGGGCAATTGAATATAGATTTACCAACGGGTGTTTATGCTTACACCGTATCAGGAGGGGCTTCCCCAACCAATCAAGGGGCTGTTGTGCTTACCATAACTGCCGTAACAGGCTCGGTGATATCACACTCACCTCACCAATATCCGCACGGTCCCATTTTGTCTAATACTCATCCTTTATTAGTTTCCTAATCAACCATTAATCATGAAACAGAAAGTTGCATATCTTATACTTGGTTTTTTCTTGGCAGTTACAACCGCTGCCGCGCAAACGCCAAACCCGCAGGATACTCTTGACAAGGCCCGCATAAACGGGTACAAGTTTAACACAGGTACTTTACAAGACATCCTGACAAACTATTTGCAGGTAGCTGCAAAAAATATTACATCAACCAATACTTCTTTACAGTTAAAACTGAATTGGTTCGCTCTAAACAGCATGGACTCGGCGGATAAATATAACAATATTAATTTTTTACGTACCGGATGGCAGCGGAATGGAGAATTTACCACCTCTGTCGGCGTAGATAAAAACAATAATTTCAACTCGTGGCAGGGTGGTTTTACGTATAATTTTCTTAATCGCCGGGATACTTCTATGGCCTTTTACACAAAGGCCTATTTGCGCCCCTTTGCCGAAGAAGACGCTATCATCAATGCTGTTGTTACCCAGGCTTCGCCAGGCGTATCGGTACAACTTAAGCCGCTTCTCACCGCCTGGTTGACCGGGCTTTATAATAACGGCCAGCCTATAAAAGAATTTAAAAAACAGCTTGGCGCTTCGGTACCTGATATGTTTCAACACACATCATCGGACGACGCGATGGCGAATTACCTCGTAACCCAATTCAATAACGACCTTAAGGCACGTCAGCCGCTCGGGCCGGCCATGACAAGACGTATTCAGGATTTTGCGGATTATGTGGCGATAGAAATTGTAACAGGTCCGTTAAATGCTTACATCCGCAGCCTTGGTAAAACTCCGCTAAAGTATGCCAATTACATAACGCCCGCACAAACCACAACTTTAACAACATTTATTGATCAGCAGGTGGCGCAGAACGCCTATTTAAACGGTACATTAAAAGCAACAACCTTGACAGAGCTAAATAAAAAAGTAATCGCCGATTACAATGCGCTTGTGAGGTATGTGGGGCGGCAACCACTATTAACAGCAGGTTACTTGTATACGTACGGCAAAGGTAGCATGTTGAGCAGCCACGTAGGTAGTATAAACTTTTTATACGGTACGGGCAGCTGGAATACCTTAAAAACCGGCCAGATCAAAGCCTCGCTTACCGATACGTTAAACAGTAACGACCCTACAGGCAAGCTCCGTAACTTTAAGCGCAATATTGTATCGTTGCAGGTGGGGTATAATCAGGTGCTTGTCATGCAAAAAAAGGTATCGGTTATGGAACTGAGCGGCGCATTGGAGCTTAACAACGCAACAAGTGGCTATGTGAGCGGCACCAATAAGTCGAAATTTTATTTCGATGCTTTCTTCCGTGCCCGCCTGCCTTCTACGCCCTGGCTTAAGTTCGATTTGAAATGGGACCCTAAAGACGGCAATGTGCTTGGCTTTTTTGATTTTACCTATAACCTTGATAAACCTTAATGTAGATTAGCAAGGAGAGAAATTCAAATAAGGAAGGCCCCGCAATTGTGGCTGTTGCACAAAGAATCTGAATGGCTGAATAATTTAATTTGCATAGCAGGTGGATATTCAGCCATTTACTGTTAATATTCATTCTGATCTGGCTTATTAGATTGTTTTCGTTAGTGTTAAAGGCTAAAAAGGTTGTACAGCGGGTTTCTATTGTCCATTTGCTATCTTTTTTAACCCTTTTTCTTACGCTTGCAGATATGCCGTTGAGTAGCTTCTTCAGGTTATAAGCTACTGTGGCAATGATCATGCACTTGTTAGCCAGATTGATCTCCTTTATAGTGACTTGCTTCAGAAAGGCAGAAAGCGATCTGATAGCTGGAACTGGATAAACGGCTTTTCCTGGCGGTTTTCCCCTCCTTGTATGCTTAAATATAAGCTTCAAGTACTTATAAATCAAAATATTACAGCTTCAATGTAATCCTTAAACAAGAAACATCAGCAGGTTAGTGCTGATGTTTCTTGTCTGAATAAATTTGGCGGGCTCGCAAGCCGCTTTGGTTTAAAGCAAGTTAAACTTTTGCATTAATTCGGTTACGTTTTGCCTTTCGAAGCCAACAAAATTGCTCAACGCGTAGCTATCACGCTGTCCTAACATCGAATCAGCAACGGTTGCATCAACCCAAAACGATCCATCTGGCTGGTCGTGCCTTTTTGGCCCGTCTATCCAGGTGTTTCCCCAGGAATTACAGCAAAGCAGCCCCGGCCGTTCGGACGCGTCGTCCACAGCAACAAAACACATGCAATGGGCCCAGGTACCGTAAGGTGCAGAAAAACCTTCAGCATCTCGCTGGCTCTTAAAAGCCCTGTTTGACGATACTACCACCGGGTAACCATTTGCTATAGCATCTCTTGCTTCCTCATACGAAGTTACCAACGCGTAATTTTGTACAGGGTGTAATCTTGCAATAGGTTCTAAAAAATCGGGCACGCCCGCCTGCCCCCAGTTTTGGGCCCTTAAACCAGAATATGCTTTAAGGTCAATGGTATCGTAAATCTGCCTTAACAAAATACCGTATTTTTTTACCCACTGCGCGGCCCATATCCCCGTACTGCCATCGGATGAGGAAATGCCCAGGTTGCCTATTTCTATCCTCGATCCCCCATATATAGGTTCGGTAGCTGCATCTGTAATAAATTCTTGCGTATGATCAAATGACTCTTGCATGGCCATTAAAATACTCACCCCTAAAGCGTAACCAAATGATACACAATCGCCAATTGCCTGCTTCCAAACCGGGAGACTCTTGCCAGTAACCTGTTCGTAAATTTTATGAAGTAAAATAACCTTACCCTGTCCATCTCCGGCTATGTCATTATAAAATGAAATTGTTTGGATGTTTTGGTCTTGCTGTGCCATTACCGTGCTTTCCGGATCATCAATCCAGCCGCATAGTTTTTCAAAATTGTTTGTCATTGTTTTAGTTTTAGGTTGTTTTTTGTTTAAGAAAAATGAATATAACAAACTTGCTCTTACTGTTTAAGCTATACCGAAGTTTGTTACCCGAAGGTACTCTACCGGTTTGGAAGCAAATACCGTAAATAGCCCGGAGAGGGTGGGTGTTTTTCCCGGATAAAGCGTGTGCTAAAGTCAAACAAGCGCGGAAGGCAATAGGGGGTGGAAGCCTGCTAATCGGCAGAAGCCGCTTTTAAAGCCACTCCACTTGCCTGCAAATACGCACTTATCGTCCCAAATTTCAATCCCTTTTGCTTACAGCTTACAATCAGATCTTCCATCCGTCGCAGCATTGCCTCACCGCTGTTTTTACTTACATAGCCGGGGAAACCAAACCTTTGTTTATCTGTAATATCGGTGAACTCCCAGGGGTGGTAATACAGGTTAAGATATTTATCGGCCCGGTAGGTTTTATGGCACAGGTATTTATAAAACCACATAGGGAAGTTATGCAGCGCCAGCCAAAATAGGGGTAGCCTTAACATGGGGCTTACCGATGCAGGCAACTGCAGCACCCCGCTCTGCCAAAACACAGTGCGCGAAACTTTTAGGTTATTATAACGCCCGGGCAACCATGTGGGGTTGATGGAACTGTTATACAGGTAGCCGGCCTTGTGGATCTCGGCTTCGTCAACCGGCATCATACGTGCCATGCGGTAGCCCGTTATTGGCTGGCCGGTAATGCCTTCTAATACCAGTTTAGAGCTGAGCAGATGCGCGGGCTCGAATGCAGAATGATAATATCCGTGCGAGGCTACCTCGTGCCCCTCGGTTATCATTCTTTTAATAAGCTGCGGTTTAGCAAGCGCAAAGGTTGCGGTGCAAAAAAAAGTGGCTTTTACCTGCTGTTTTTGCAGCATGGCCAGTATAATTTCGGTGCCTGCGATTGATATCGCTATCTGTTCGTCAAAAGAAATGGTTTTGCCGTACTCGAGCGGCATATCAAATTCTTCTATATCAAAACTCAACAAGATCATGCCGGTGCTGGTTAATGCTGCTGCTTTCTATCACATAATTTGGTCTTAGCTTGGTTTGCAGGAATATTTTACCCACGTAAATACCAATAATACCCATAATGATCAGCTGCAGGCCGCCTAAAAAGAATATCGACATTAAAATAGATGCCCAGGCCGCCGAGGCGTAACCTACCGTAACATCGCCGGTGTAGTAGCTATACAAAACATACGGCAAGCAAATGCCTGTTAACGCCGAAAAAGCGAAACCCAGGTAAACCGCAAAGTAAAGCGGGCGGATGCTGAAGGAGGTGATGCCCTGGAAGGCAAAGCGTACCATTTTAATGAACGAATACTTACTCTCGCCCGAGTGGCGCGGATCGGCCACGTAATTGATGCCGTATTGCGAAAAGCCCAGCCACTTGATAATGCCGCGCAAAAAGGGGTCTATCTCTTTAAATTGCAGCAGGGCATCGGCAACCTTACGGTCAATAAGCCTAAAATCGGCAGTGCCAGGTTCCATATTAATTTCTGATACACGGTTAGCCAGCGCATAAAACATGTTGGATGTAGTGCGCTTAAATAAGGAGGTTTCCGCAGCAGATTTGCGCCTGCTGTAAACAATATCGTAACCTTCCTCCCATTTGTTTAAAAACGCGGGGATCAGCTCTGGCGGGTGCTGCAAGTCGCCATCCATGCAAATAACGCAGTGGCCGTCGGCATAATCCAAACCTGCTTTTAAGGCGTTTTGGTGGCCAAAATTGCGGCTTAGTTTAATATAATGGATGCGGTTGTCCTGGCTGTTAAGGGTCTTTAACAAGTTGGCGGTCTCATCCTTACTGCCATCATCTACAAAAATAAATTCGTAATCGTAAGGCTGGGTGGCAAAGACCTTGCGCAACCCCTGTATCAATATTGGTAAATTTTGTTCTTCGTTAAATGCAGGTACAACAACCGATACCTTTTTCTGGTGGTCGTTCACTGCTTTTGTTCGATTTTTTGGAACTATCATATATTTAATAGGTAGGGGCAATTGTTTTTGCGGGTTCGGTACCCCGTATAAATTGAGGTGCCGGTTTTTTTACCAGCATTTCGGTTATTACAGCAAGCCATACCAGCAGGCATGGCAATGCTTTTAGCGCGTAGGGCACCATGAAATTATTTTTGATGTAGCCCGGGAAAATATCTGTACGGGAAAGGCTACCAAAATACAACGCGAATACAAAAAGAGCGATCTGCCATTTAGTTAACGGCTGCGGGGCCGACATAAACCAAACGGCGACGCCAGCGAACGCGATAATATACGTACACTGCTCAGACCCGGTACTGAAAAGCACCACAAATAACAGGCACGATGCCAGCATTAATAGTTTTGGGCGCATATCGCCGGCCATATACGATTTAAGGGACGATACCACAAATAAAACCAAACCACCGAATAATACAGGGAGTATGCTCACATGGTGCCCAAGCATGCGGCGTACCATTCCCATCACCGAGATATCCTGATCGCGTGTGGCCATTCCCATGTTTTGTACATTCTTATTTAATAGCGAATTGTACCAATCGATGTACGAATAAGCGATAAAATGCGGCGGAAAGAAGAGCATCGGCAACACAAATAACACCACCGCCCAAACCAGCAAACCGTATATAAACTGTTTTTTTTGCTTGGAGAGCAGAAAAAATACTATGCCTATAATGCCGTAAAGCTTGATGAACAGGCCAAGCATAATAAACAGGGCGGCCCAAAAATCCTTTTTATTTTCTACCAGTACCCAGGTAATTATCAAAAGCGCGGCGATTGCTCCGTTGGTTTGAAACTCTTTTAACGATAGGATGAGTTCCTGCGTGCATATAATGCAAATGATATTTTTTTTGAGGGTGCTTAATGGCAAGAGCTGGATGGCGGCGAAAAGAAATACAACGTTGCACACCTGCCACAGGTAAATGCCGAGCGTGCCTTGCAATAAAGCAAAAGGAGCTATGATAAGGCAAAATAGGGGGCCGTAATGGTTGCTGTCCGCATAATATTGCGGGTAATTGGCGTACAAGTTTTGCCCCATAGAGGCATTAAAATAAGTGTATTTAAAAATAAGATAGTTATTGATGGAGCCGTACCCGATGTAGTTGAAAGTATAGAAAACGGCGATGAGTATCCAGGCCGATAGGATGATGTATTTATTGCTCAGAAATTTGATAAACAGGTTCGGCTGCCCTATGTTGGTCATTGAGGATCTTGTTACTGACCAAGAGTACGGTGAAAGCCGGACTAATGAAACAGCGGTTTGTACAATAGTTTTTATTAATTATTGGGATAAAGATAATTCATTTTTTGAAATTGTATTCAAAATGTTACAAAAATGACCTCTTTTTTGGAGGAGTTAAATACTGATAAATGCCTGTTAATTTGGCCATGCTAATACTTGCTAAACATGTTTAAACAATCATTTTTTGATCGATTAGCGGAGGCATTTTCAACTTTAGCGTACAATGCTTTTCTTTGACCAATAAAACTTAAATAATTTGGCGAACGATATTTTCGGGCAGGCTTTGTGGGATCACTTTAAAATAGCGAAGCCTGCCAAGCTTTTCATCAACAACAAATACGGCCCAAAAGAGGAAATGCCGCTGGACGTTTATTTTCGTAACGGCGACGAGATGCCTGATCTGGAGTTGCTGGCCTTAGAAAAATGCAAGGGCCGGGTGCTGGATATTGGCGCAGGGGCGGGCAGCCACGCCTTACTATTGCAACAACGGAGCATTGAGGTTACAGCGATGGATATATCGGGCAGGGCGGTGGCTATTATGCAGGAGCGCGGTGTGAAACAAGCCGTTGAGCACGACATATTCAA
The DNA here is from genome assembly GCF_004054195.1 of Mucilaginibacter gilvus. GTDB lineage: Bacteria > Bacteroidota > Bacteroidia > Sphingobacteriales > Sphingobacteriaceae > Mucilaginibacter > Mucilaginibacter gilvus. The sequence goes on from NZ_SBIW01000007.1 coordinate 167,003, forward strand.
TTACATCGGCGAGAAATTCGATACCCTTTTATTGTTGATGAACGGGATAGGGCTTTGTGGCAATATTCAACAATTACGTGTATTTTTACAGCATACCAAAAAACTCCTTAAACCGGGCGGACAATTATTATTCGATTCTTCTGATATTGCTTATTTGTTTGAGGGCGACCTGCCCGCCGACTCCTATTACGGCGAACTGTGGTACCAATATGCCTACAAAGGGCAAAAGACCGAATGGTTTCAATGGCTTTACATTGATGCAGATACACTGATACAGGTTGCCGCCGAAGAGGGCTGGGCAATAGAAATACCGGGCGAAGATGATATGGACGGATACCTGGCGAAGCTAATGCGTTTAGATTAACTGATTATGATGAAAACCTTTTACAAAACCATACAAACCCTTTGCCTGCTATTATTAGCCGCAGGCACCTTACAGGCCCAAACTAAACTTCCATCGTGGGCTTTTGGCCCTTTTGTAAGGCCGGCCGGGGTAAACCCACTCATCAGCCCGGATAGCACCACCCGTTTTAACGACCCGATGTACAAGCGCAGCGTTGACTGGGAAAGCAATGATACCTTTAACCCCGCAGCTACCGTCAAAAATGGTAAGATATATATCCTGTACCGCGCCGAGGATAAATCGGGCACTGGGATAGGGGGCAGAACCTCGCGCATCGGGCTGGCGGAGAGCGCCAACGGCACCACGGTAAAGCGTTCGCCGGTACCGGTGCTCTACCCATCAAACGATAGCCAAAAAGCGTTTGAATGGACAGGCGGCTGCGAAGACCCGCGTGTTGCCATGACAGCAAACGGTACTTACGTTGTTTTCTACACCCAATGGAACCACGACCTGCCGCACCTTGGCGTTGCTACCTCAAAAGATCTAAAAACCTGGGTAAAGCACGGGCCTATATTCCGGAAAGCCTATAATGGTAAGTTTCATAAAATAGCCAGTAAATCGGCCTCTATTATTACTAAGTTGGTGAATGGCAAGCAGGTGATCGCCAAAATAAACGGCAAATACTGGATGTACTGGGGCGAAACCGGGGTTTATGCCGCTACCTCTACCGACCTGGTGAACTGGAAACCCTTAATTAATAAAGACAGCACGCTGAATGCGCTGATATCCCCTCGCCGCAACTACTTCGACAGCGACCTCACCGAATGCGGGCCGCCCGCTATAATCACAGCCAAAGGCATTGTGCTGTTATACAATGGCAAAAACAACCCTACATATGGCGATAAAAATTATACAGCCAACTCTTATTGTGGGGGGCAGGTAATGTTTTCGTCAACGGATCCTACCAAATTCATTGGTCGCTTAGATAAGCCATTCTTTGTTCCGCAGGAAGCTTTCGAAAAAAGCGGGCAATACCCGGCAGGCACGGTGTTTATGGAAGGGCTGGTGTATTTTAAAAGTAAGTGGTTTTTATACTACGGTTGCGCCGATTCGCGCGTAGGGGTGGCCATTTATACGCCGGGGAAGTAGGAGGGATTTAATATCGAACGCCGAATTTTGAATGATGAAGTAAAAGGGAAGGCCAACTAACCCTTGTTATACGGTTCAGAAAATAGCATTAGGGATTGAAGCGGATACAAGCCTGCGCGTAATGCCTGCAGGCGTATGATCGTAAAGCCCGGCCGCAAGCAATGCCATCATTTTGAAGAATTTTATCCAATTTCATTTGCCCATCCGCACATTTTCCACTGTAACAATTTTGCGGGGATACAATAAACATTTCAATTTGTTTGCAAATGAAATTAATTCATATATATTTACCAACGAATTATACCCCTAATTGGCACCAGATTTAGTGAAAAGGTTTTTTGCGATACTGTTATTAAGTGTGCACCTGTTTTATACAGGGGGGTACGGCCTGTTCTTTCAATATTTCATCCATCAGTCCGAAACGCAAATTGTTAAGCAGATTTACGAGAACAAAGTAGATGCTACACAGCTTGTGCAGATAAAACTGCCTGTGCATATGCCCGCGATACAGGACTGGCCCGATTACGAACACGTACAGGGCCAAATTCAATTAAAAGATAATTATTACAACTACGTTGGCGTAAAAATGACCCGGGATACCATGTACCTGGTGTGTATTGCCAATAGTGTAAAAACACGGTTGGTGAGCGCCAACCTTATTGTAGCCAAAGATGTAAGCGATGTACCGCTGAACAAAAAAGGTGCCGATGCGCAGGTGAAGAAAGCCGCTAATGGTATCGACTACAACAACCCTGTTGTTCATTACAGCTTTGTTACATTCTCCCAAACTTTGAAAGGACATGAGAACCCTATATCTACAAAGTTAACCAATCTTTACATTGAATCTCCGGGCAAACCGCCCAATTTCAGCGCTTAACAAAATATATTTGATTTTGTATCCCTTACATTTTTTACTGTGCCTCATCATAGGGGGATAGTTATTCATCTTGCATTTCGCCGTGTTGTTACCCGGTAAAAAATGTAAAGGATATATGTTTATACCCGCGCTTATCTTGTAAGCCAAGTTACGCTGAATTTTTATCTTAATTAATTTTATCCTAATTCCTTTTTATGAAATATCTTTTACAATATACTTACAGGTATTGTGTCGGTATTGTTGCTTTTGTTGCCCTGTCACAAACCGTTTGTGCGCAAACAGAAAGCGATGCTATCATGATCCCGAAAAACTATATATGCGTAGCAGGCATGTACGCCCATAATAACTGGGACCACTACTGGGAAGGCACCCTTAAACGCGAAAATTTAAACCTTGGCGATATAAGCAGCAATATTTACAACGTTGGGGTTGTTTACGGGCTTAGCAACCGCATCAATATATCTGCCTTTACGCCGTACATTACAACTAAGGCAAGTGCAGGTACATTACGCGGCCAGCGCGGTTTTCAGGATATTAACCTGGCTTTTAAGTGGATGGCTGTGCGCGAGCAAATTGGCAGAGGCCTGCTTAGCTTCCATGCCATTGCTTCGGGCTCTATCCCCGTAGGTAATTACCAGGGAGATTATTTGCCTTTTGCACTGGGTAGCCGCAGTAAAAGCATTGCCGTACGCGGTTTAGTGAACTACCAGATAGGCAGATTTTTTGTTGCCGGCGCGGGGCAATACATCCGCAGGGACAACATGACTATTGACCGCGATGCTTATTATACCACCGAAATGCATTATACCAACCAGGTAGCATTGCCAAATGCCACAAATTTTTTAGTTAGCGCAGGTTTCCGCAGCCTCTTATTAAATGTAGAAGCTATTGCAACAAAATATACTACACTGGGCGGTTTTGATATCACCCGCAATAACATGCCTTTCCCAAGCAACCGTATGAATGCCACCGCAATAGGTGGTTTAGTAAAATATATGCCACAAACTATAAGAGGGCTTGAGTTTACCGCAGGCAGCAATTATGTAGTAGCAGGCCGCAACGTAGGCCAAAACTTTCAAATAATGGGTGGTATAGATTATGTTTTTTCGGTAAAAAAAGAAAAGAAATAAAAAGGGGAGAAAATCATGAAAACAAGAATACTATATATATCAGCATTATTATCGGCGGCTCTTTTTGTGGCATCGTGCAAAAAAGATATTACCGAGCGTAACCAGGAGTTCCCTGCATTGGCACCGGCCAATATCGATCTGAACGCGGATACCTGGGTACCCATTTTAACAGGTGCATCAACTTTTACGGTAGCTACACCAGAGGCCATCACCACGCCAAATTATCTGGCCGATCTGAATGAAATAAAAAGCTATCAGAAGAACCTCAACAGCGAACAAAAAGATATTATTAAATACTGGAGCGCTGGCTCGGTATTGCGCTGGAACGAGATATTGCGCGAACTGGTCGCTAAACACAACCTGCCGCCATACCAAAATGACAACGGGACTTACCCCTTCCCAAGCGCTACAAACCCATTGGCTTACCCGCTGTTCCCGTTTTCTAACCCGCCATATGCGGCCCGTGCTTATGCTTATGTAAGCGCTGCGCAATACGATGCGTTGGTACAGGCCTGGAAGTTTAAAAAATCATTCAATCGTGCGGCACCGTACAAAAACGATGTAAATGTGCAGGCATTGGTTCCAAAATCTGATCTGCCTGCTTACCCAAGCGAAGACGCTGTTGTTGCCGGTGTTACCGCGCAAATGATGGTGCTGTTATTCCCCGGTGATTTGGATTATATACAGAAAAAAGTTGCTGAAGAAAAATTGTACCGTTTAATGGCAGGTGCCAACACCCGGTCTGACTGGGATGCAGGCGAAAACTTAGGCAAACAGGTTGCAGCCGTATTTTTAGCACGCGCCCGTGGAGACAAAGCTAACTTAGCCGCTGGCGTGAAAGACGATTGGACTAAATTTGAAACAGTTGCAACCGCCGCAGGCAACACACCATGGATAAGCCTTGAGTTGCCGCATCGTCCGCCGATGTTGCCATTGTTCCCTAACGTTACCCCAATATTGTTGCCGGCCGGCACTGTAGCCGCAATTCGCCCTGCGGCACCTTTTAAGGAAGGTACTGCTGAGTATGAAAAGGACATGCAGGAAGTAATGGCCATGAGTAACGACCATAGCCGCGAGCACGAACGCATCGTTGCCTTTTGGGCAGATGGTGTGGGGACTACAACGCCCCCCGGCCACTGGAACGCTATTGCCGCCGAAGAATTTGTAAAACATAACTACAGCGAAGTACGCTGGGCGCGCAACCTTGCATTATTGAACATGGCCGAAATGGATGCTGCCATTGTATGCTGGGATACTAAGTATTTTTACTTTAACCCGCGCCCAACGCAAATGGTGGCCGGCATAAAAACGCTTACAGGTATACCAAACTTCCCGTCTTACATCTCCGGGCACGCTACGTTTAGCGGTGCTGCCGCTACCGTACTTGGTTATTTGGTGCCTGAACGTGCCACAGAGTTTATAGCAATGGCTAACGAGGCGGGCATGTCGCGCCTTTATGGTGGTATCCATTATCGTAACGATTGCACTGTTGGTTTAACTACCGGCGTTAAAGTTGGCGAGTTTGCTGTCAACAAAGGCAAGGCTGACGGATCTAACTAAAAATAACAGAGATAGAATTATTGCTGATGAGAACCGAACAAAAGTTGCATTATATTTTACGCATAGCTATAGCGATGTGTTTTATTGGCCACGGTGTTTTTGGTGTAATTACCAAAGAGATCTGGTGCAATTATTTTGCGGTGTTTGGTATTGGTAAGATAACCGCCTATTCGCTGATGCCCTGGGTTGGTGCTTTCGATATTTTAATGGGAGTAATTATGCTGGTATACCCGGTACGCGCCATTGCCCTATGGCTGGTAGTGTGGGGTACGTTCACGGCGTTTTTAAGGCCCATGTCGGGAGAGCCTCTTGCAGAAGTGATAGAGCGGGCAGGCAATTTTGGCACGCCATTGGCGTTGCTCATCCTATCCGGCGGTGTAAAAAACTGGAAACAATTATTTGTGCCGATAGATCCATCGGCGCAGGTAAACCCAAAAACAATGGAAACTGTAAGTCATTGTTTAAAGGTGGTGGTTTTTTTACTGCTGATGGGGCATGGCTGGTTAAATGTTATTGAAAAAAAAGGTCTGTTAAACCAGTACGCTTCGCTCGGGTTTTCGCACCCGGGTAAGATTGCGGTAATGGTTGGCGTTTTTGAGATAACGGCTGCGCTTATCGTACTCATCAAACCCGTTAGAAATATATTGCTTGTATTGTTCATCTGGAAGATATCCACCGAATTGTTTTATCCGCATTACGAAGTTTTTGAATGGATAGAACGCGGCGGGAGCTACGGGGCAATACTGGCATTATGGTTCGCGCTTAAAGGAATACCATCCGGTTTCAGCATACCCTCTCCGCAAAAAATTACTAAACAAGAACCTACTAACCAATTATAAATTCCCGGTAAAATACCGGGTTTACTACGTGCCTTTGTTGGCGGGCAGTAAAATTACATCTACCATTTTTAAAGCCCACATTATCATGAAAATTGTATTAAAATTCGCGGCAGCTATCGCCGTCTTCTTATTCCTGACTAAAACCGAAGTAAAAGCTCAAGGTTGCGTAGCTATCCGTAGTACCGGTGGCCTTTGTAATATGGACGAACACCCAGACAGCACAACTTCGGGCGGCGTATGGTTGTTTAACAGCAATAGCCGTTACTACCGGTCATACAAGCACTTTGTAGGCTCCGAGGAGCAAAAACAACGTATAGCGCTGGGTACTAACGTAATAAATCACTCTTACGCGCAAGACCTTGCCCTTACCCGCATATTTAATAACCGCTGGTCGTTCTCGTTAGATATCCCTGTATTGGCAAATAGCCGCTCATCGTTGTATGAGCATGGTGGCAAAGAGCGCCGCCTTACCCATTCTTTCGGCGTTGGCGATATCACCCTAAAAGCTTACGCTTGGTTATTAAACCCGACTAAAGCCAAAAAAGGGAACATACAGATAGGTTTAGGTTTAAAACTGCCTACAGGCTCATATACCTACCAGGATTATTTTTACAACACTGGTACCGGCGGTGCTAAAACGCTTGGCCCGGTAGATCAGTCTATCCAGTTAGGAGATGGCGGTACCGGCATCACAACCGATATCAACACCTATTACAACTTTTCGCATAAATTTGGCTTGTACGGTAGTTTTTACTACCTCATCAGCCCGCGCGAGTTGAACGGTGTGTCGTCTGCACGTGGTGGTACACCAAGCGCCAAGGCAGTTGCCAATGGCAGCGATATCATGAGCGTACCCGATCAGTTGATGGTAAGAGCCGGTGCAAACTATGGCGCAGGTAAATTTAACTTCTCGACCGGTATCCGTTACGAGTGCCTTCCGGTTAAAGATCTTGTTGGCGGTAGCAATGGTTTCCGCAGGCCGGGTTACATTACCTCTATTGAGCCGGGTGTAACTTACCGTATCAGCAAATTCTCTATTTATACTTTTGTACCGGTAGCTATTGTACGTAACCGTACCCAAAGCGTACCTGATAAAATTTCTACGCAATTAACCGGCGTAGACAATCACGGCGACGCGGCGTTTGCAGACTACGCGGTAAACCTTGGCATATCGTTCAAATTATAATTTATAAAATGTGTTTAATTAATTAGTTAAAAGCCGGGCGTAGTGACCCCGGCTTTTTCAGTTTAAGAAACGCCAGATAATGAATTGCGAAATTCGTGTCCATTAAATGTCTTATTGCGTATTATTGATGAATATTGTGCCAACTCTTTAATAGTTTTACCACATGAAACTTGCCGAACAAAATTTTACAGCCCTTAGGCTTATTTTGCCTCCAGCCCCAAAACCGCTTGGAGTGTACAAACCTTGTTTAATTGATGGAAAGTACCTGTACGTATCTGGCCACGGAACGGTTAAAAGCGATGGTAGCCTTATCATCGGTCGCATAGGGCAGGATCTTACCGCCGAAGAAGGTAAGCTTGCTGCAAGGCAGGTTGGTTTAGCTATCCTGGCTACCATAAAAGCCCACGTAGGCAGCTTAAATAAAGTTAAGCGTGTAATAAAAGTGCTGGGTATGGTAAACTGTACTTCTGATTTTGAAAAGCACCCTTTTATTATAAACGGAGCGAGCGAGTTGTTTGCCGCTGTTTGGGGCGAGGATAATGGCATAGGTGTACGCAGTGCCGTAGGCATGGGTTCATTGCCTGATAATATCCCCGTGGAGATAGAGGCTTTATTTGAATTAGAGGACTAAATGAACGCGTGGACGACAGCTATGTGGTACACTATAAACGACGTTGATAAACTGGATACACCTGCATTAGTGGTTTATCCCGATAGGGTAAAATACAACATTAGCCTGGTGAAAACCATGGTTGATGACGTTACGCGCCTTCGCCCGCATGTAAAAACGCATAAAAGCCCGGATGTTACCAAACTGATGCTGCAGGCAGGCATTGGTAAATTTAAATGCGCCACCATTGCCGAGGCCGAAATGCTGGGCATTTGTAATGCGCCGGATGTGTTACTGGCATATCAGCCCAACGGGCCAAAGCTGGCAAGGTTTATCCGGCTAACCAAAACTTTCACCGATACTGTTTTTTCTTGCCTGGTTGATAATATTGGTACTGCAACGGCCATTGCCGAAGCTGCTTTAAACGAAGACTTAATAGTTCCCGTTTTTATCGATCTGAATATTGGCATGAATCGTACAGGTATCAGTCCCGCGGATGCTTTAGAATTGTACCAGGCCTGCGCGGAAATAGAAGGTATTACCATAAAAGGCCTCCACGCTTACGACGGGCACATCCACGATGTTGATTACGGAGTAAGGCAGCAACGATCGGACGAATCTATTGAACCTGTGCTGGAACTGGCTTCGGCCATATATGATGAGGGCTATCCCGCGCCAGTAGTGATAGCCGGTGGTTCGCCAACTTTCCCTATCATCGCGCAGCGGGAAGGATTAGAATGCAGCCCCGGTACCTTTGCCTATTGGGATAGGGGGTATGAGCTTGCTTTTGAAGAGCAGCCTTTTCAAACCGCAGCCTTAATTATTGCCAGGGTTGTTTCCTTGCCGGATGAAACGAAGGTTTGCATTGATGTAGGGCATAAATCCGTATCGGCGGAGAACGAGCTGAGTAAGCGGATCTACTTCCTCAACGCACCCGAACTTGTGTTTAAAAGCCAAAGCGAAGAACACCTGGTGGCCGATGCAGGCCCCAATCATCATTTTAAAGTAGGCGATATTTTGTATGGTTTACCTTATCATATTTGCCCAACAATAGCTTTATATGAACGCGCTATAACTGTTGAAAATCAAAGCATTATTGGTGAGTGGTTAAATGTAGCAAGGGATAGAAAAATCAGTATCTAAAAATCATTCTATCTGGGTAATCCTAAAAGTAATCTGTGAAATCCTAACAATATGTTTATTATAGACGCCCACCTCGACCTCAGCATGAACGCGCTGGAATGGAACCGCGACCTAACACAGCCCATTGCAGCTATCAACGCCCTCGAGGCCGGGTTAACCGATAAACCCGACCGCGGTATCGGTGTGGTTTCCCTGCCCGAGCTGCGTAAAGGGAACATAGGGCTGGTGGTTGCTACGCAGATAGGCCGCTACGTTGCGCCCGATAATAATTTGCCGGGTTGGCACTCGCCGCAACAGGCCTGGGCGCAAACCCAGGGACAGCTGGCTTGGTACAATGCCATGGAAGATGCCGGTGAAATGGTACAAATAAACAACCTCGCTTTGCTCGAAAGCCATTTACAGCTTTGGGCAGATGGAGAAGACAATCTAAAAAAACAGGTTGGCTATATCCTCAGTTTAGAGGGTGCTGACTCTTTTGTAGATGTAAGTTATTTAGAACGCGCTTATAACAATGGCCTCCGCGCTGTGGGCCCTGCGCATTACGGGCCGGGCAGATATGCTAACGGCACCGATGCCACAGGTAAAATGGGTGCAAATGGATTGGAGCTGCTGAAAGAAATGGAGCGCCTGAATGTAATACTGGATGCCACCCACCTTTGCGACGATGCTTTTTGGCAGGCACTGGATAACTTTAACGGGCATATTTGGGCAAGCCATAATAATTGCCGCGAGCTGGTGAATCATAACCGCCAGTACAGCGATGAAATGATAAAGACGCTGATAGACAGAGGCGCTGTAATAGGTGCCGCTTTGGATGCCTGGATGATGGTGCCCGGATGGGTGAGGGGGCAATCAACCCCTAAAGGGATGAGTTGCAACATGGAAGTGATGGCAGACCATATAGACCATATTTGCCAACTGGCAGGCAACACCCTGCACGTTGGCATGGGTACCGATCTGGATGGCGCTTTTGGTAAAGAGCAATGCCCTTACGATTTGGAAACCATAGCTGATCTGCAGAACGTACCCGCGCTGTTAAAAAAACGTGGCTATACCGATGACGATATTGATAATATGATGCATGGCAACTGGCTGAGGTTCTTAAGGAGCGCCTGGAAATAAATAATACGATGAACGAAGAGCAGGGCAGGTTAAAAGCAACAAGTTGGAAAAAGTGGGGCCCCTACGTAAGCGACCGCCAATGGGGAACCGTGCGCGAGGATTACAGCGCCAACGGCGATGCCTGGTCATCTACCACGCATGATATGGCCCGCAGCAAGGCCTACCGCTGGGGCGAAGAAGGTATAGCAGGCATCAGCGATAAGGAACAGTTGCTTTGCTTTGCCATTGCGCTTTGGAACAAGGAGGACCCTATCCTCAAAGAGCGCTATTTTGGCCTCAGCAATAGCGAGGGTAACCACGGTGAAGATGTAAAGGAGCTGTATTATTACCTTGATAATACGCCCACGCACTCTTACATGAAAATGCTGTACAAGTACCCGCAGCAGAAATTTCCTTACCAAATTTTATTAGAAGAAAACAAACGCCGAGGCCGTAACGACCCGGAATTTGAACTGATAGAAACCGGTATTTTTAATAACGACGAGTATTTCGACGTTTTTGTAGAATACGCCAAGCAGGATCAGGACGATATCGGTATCAGGGTCACTATTCATAATCGTGGCAATACCGAGGCAAGTTTAAATGTACTGCCCACGCTGTGGTTCCGTAACACTTGGTCGTTAGGGTATGGGCACGATGAATCATCTTTGTCGGTCGGTACGGCTAATCAGATCAGTGTCAGTCACCATGAGTTGGGCGAACTTTACTTAACAGCCGAAGGCTCACCGGAATTGCTGTTCTGTAATAACGAAACCAATACCAAACGGTTCAATAATTTTGATGATGGCAAGCGCTTTTATAAGGATGGCATTAACGACTACATCATCCACGGGGCAGAAACCGTAAATCCCGGTAAAACCGGCACAAAGGCCGCGGCTAACTACGATATTACCATCCCGGCTAAAGGGAGTTATACCGTCCGCCTAAGATTATCGCCCAATAAAGAGAGCGACTTTACCTCCTTTGATGAATTGTTCGCTACTCGCAAAGCAGAGGCGGATACCTTCTATAACGAGTTGCACCCTACAGGAACTGGCGATAAAGCCATGATCCAACGGCAGGCTTTCGCCGGGATGCTTTGGAATAAGCAATTTTACTATTACGATATTCACCAATGGCTGAACGGCGACCCGGCCCAGCCGCTACCACCCGAGCGGCGTTTAACCGGGCGCAACAGCAAATGGCCGCAATTTAATAACCGGGGCGATATCATTTCGATGCCCGATAAATGGGAGTTCCCTTGGTTTGCGGCTTGGGACCTGGCCTTTCATTGTATCCCGCTGGCCAGCGTGGATATGGCTTTTGCAAAAAATCAACTTACCCTGCTAATAAAGGATTGGTATATGCACCCCAATGGTCAACTACCAGCATACGAGTGGGATTTTAGCGATGCCAACCCGCCGGTGCATGCCATGGCCACCTGGAAGATCTACCTGCTGGATAAGGCCAATAACGGCGGCGTGGGCGACACCTACTTTTTAGAACGGATCTTCCATAAACTGATGCTGAACTTTACCTGGTGGGTAAACCGTAAGGATGCAGTAGGCAATAATATTTTCGAAGGTGGTTTCCTCGGCCTGGATAATATCGGCGTGTTCGACCGTAACATGCGTTTTGGCGACGGCACCCATCTGGAACAGGTAGACGGCACCAGTTGGATGGCCATGTATTCGCTCAACCTGCTGCGTATTGCAACGGAACTTGCCGCTACCAACAAGGCTTACGAGGATATAGCATCGAAATACTTTGAACACTTTATTTATATAGCGGGAGCTATGTCCACCCTGGGCACAGACAATACCGGGCTTTGGGACGAGGGCGACGGATTTTTCTACGACCAGCTTCGCCTGCCCAATGGCAATGCTGAAAAGATGCGCGTTCGCAGCATTGTCGGCCTGATCCCGCTATTTGCCGCCGAGGTACTGGACGAAGCCGCGATTGCCGATAACCCTATTTTTAAAGGCCGGATGGAATGGTTCACCGCCAACCGTCCCGACTTGGCCTCACTGGTGTCTCGCTGGAACGAGGTGAGGGCAGGGGGCACGCATCTCATCAGTCTGCTGCGCGGTTACCGCATGAAAAGCCTGCTGCGTTATATGCTGGATGAGAACGAGTTTTTGAGCGCTTATGGAATCCGTTCGCTTTCTAAATATCACCTCGAACACCCTTACAGCGTAAATATCTACGGCAATAATTTCAGCATTAAATACATTCCTGCCGAAAGCGACAGCGGCCTTTTTGGCGGCAACAGCAACTGGCGCGGCCCGGTTTGGATGCCCATGAACTATCTCATTATCGAAAGCCTGAACACCTATCACCAATACTATGGCGACGATTTCAAAGTAGAATGCCCCACCGGCAGCGGCAATATGATGACCCTGAAAGAAGTTGCAAACGAAATTTATATCCGTATCTCGCGGATCTTCCTTCGCGACGAAAACGGGAGGCGTGCTGTATACGGCAACAATGAAAAACTACAAACCGACCCCGAGTTTAACAGTCACATCCTCTATTACGAATACTTCGACGGCGATAATGGCAGCGGCAAAGGCGCATCGCACCAAACGGGGTGGACGGGGTTGATTGCGAATTGCCTGTATCATTAAGCGGCGCCTGTAACCAAACGGATAATATTGTAATTTTAAATTACGTTAGTCAATAATATGTCAATCACAACCGAAGAAGAGTTAGCAGGGATAAAGGAAATTAGTGAAATAGTTGCGCTCACCCTTAAAGAAATGAGAGAGTACGCCAAACCGGGAATCACCACAAAAGAACTGGACGATTTTGGAGGTGAGCTGTTGAAAAGATCAAACGCACGCTCGGCCCCAAAATTGACCTATAATTTCCCAGGCTATACCTGTATAAGTGTTAACAACGAAATAGCACACGGTGTACCTTCGGGTAGCAAAATAGTAAAAAAGGGCGACCTGGTAAATATTGATGTCTCTGCCGAATTAAATGGTTTTTGGGCAGACAACGGTGGCTCATTTATTCTTGAGCAAGATATTTTTGGACATCAACCTTTAGTAAATGCGTCGAACGAGATCTTGAAAAAGGCGATCAGTAATATCCGTGGTGGGGTTAAAATCTCTGAGATAGGTAAATTAATAGAAACTGAAGCCAGGTTGCGCGGGTTTAAGGTTATCAAAAACCTAACCGGCCATGGCGTGGGCAGAAGTTTACACGAAGCGCCGCACGAGATAGCGAATTATTGCGACAGGTCCAACATCACCCGTTTCAAAAAACATAGCGTAGTTGCTATTGAAACTTTTATCTCCACAAAATCAAATTACGCGGAAACCGGGGCTGATGGCTGGACGTTGACGGGGGAAAGAGGTGGATTCGTCGCTCAGCATGAGCATACTATTTTAGTTACAGGAGGAGCACCAGTGGTCCTCACTGCCAAAAACTTGATCTGAGCGCAGCTATCCGCTGGCGTTTCGCACCAAACCGACTGGACTGGTTGCGAATTGTTTGGGCGATTAAGGCGGCCAATTGTATTTTAAAGGCAAATTTATTTAACCGTTTAGAGCCTGTTTAAAAATGAGTTAAGAAAAATGAGTATTTGTTGAGAAGTGAATAAAAAGGCCATCGCTGGCCGGATAAATAAATATTAACTGTGAGTAGCAACAAACGCAATTAGCATGAAAATTTATCCAACCGATTTAAGCGATAAGCAGTGGCATTTATAAAAAAGACGCTACAATTTAGTGATCGTAAACGAAAATATGATTTTATGGTCTATTTGAAGGCGATTCAAAGCTTTTCTAAAAATTTAATAGTTTCGCACGTATGTTAACCGTTGAAAAAATAGGCGGCACTTCTATGAGTGCCCTAAAAGAAGTGATCGATAATATTATTTTTCATGAACGTACAGGCGATGCCCTTTATAACCGCGTTTTTGTGGTGTCGGCATTTTCGGGCGTTACCAACCTGCTACTGGAAAACAAAAAGACAAAGGCACCGGGCGTGTACGGTAGAGTAGCCGCCCGGGCAGATTTTCAGGCGCCATTGGCGGCAATTGTTGAAAAACTTAAGGAGATAAACGCGGAATATGCCGGTTTAGGGCTTGATGTTACAAAGGCTGATGACTTTATTATGGGCCATGTGGCGAAAGCCCGTACCTATTTAGAAAGCGCAGCCATTATGCTTGCTTCAGGCTACGTGAACGAGGGGGTGCTGCAGGCCGCAAGGGAAATCCTCGCCTCTATAGGCGAAACACATTCTGCCTATGTATTAACAAACATCCTGGCAGGGAAAGGCATAAATGCCCGCCTGGTAGATCTGAGCGGCTTTGATGATGAACGTGCCCTCAAGATTGATGAACGTATTAAAGATGCTTTCTCGGGTATCGATCTAAAAACCTGTTTATGCATTGTTACCGGCTATACAAAGGGTATAGAAGGCATTATGCGCGAGTTTGACAGGGGGTATTCTGAAGTAACGTTCAGCAAGATAGCTGAGATACTTAAGCCACAGGAGGCCATTATTCATAAAGAATACCATTTGTCTACCGCTGATCCTGCTTTGGTTGGCATTGAAAATGTTAAACCTGTTGGCAATACCAATTATGATATAGCCGACCAGTTAGCTGATGTTGGTATGGAAGCTATCCACCCTAAAGCATCAAAACCGCTGGAAATAAATGGGATACACCTGAGAATTAAAAACACTTTCGAGCCGTCTCATCCCGGCACACTTATCACCCGCGATTATGTATCCGAACTAAAGCGTGTGGAGGTGATCACCGGCACGGCCCAACAGTTACTTATCGATATTTACGACCCATTGATGGTGGGGAATGTAGGCAGTGATCTGCAGATCATGCAGGTGTTTTTTAAGCATAGTGTTAGTTACACCTTTAAAGTAACCAGCGCCAACAGTATCTCTATAGTGATCTGGGAGCAAGACCTCGTACCTGGGTTGATAAACGATCTGCAAAGTTTATTCGAAAAAATACGTGTAGAGGAAGTAGCCATGGTTTGTCTGCTTGGCACCAATATGGATCAGCCGGGCCTTTTGGCTAAGAGCACCGCTGCACTTGCCAAACATGATATCAATATCATTAGCACCGGTATGGCTTTGCGAAAAGTGAATATTCAGTTCCTGGTGGCGCGCGAGCAGTTTAAACTTGCCATTATCGCTTTAAATCAGGCTTTGGGGTAACGTTTACTTGCCGGCTTCAACTTAATACCATTTCTTTTCCGGCCAGCAGCAGCTCCCGGGTAATATCACGTGTATAGGTTTTGATCTCCTCCTGGAATTCGCTTACCGAAGCACCGCCCCGGATCTCTTCCAGTCGTTTCTCCCATGCCCCGGTAAGTTCTGCCTGTGCTATGCGGTGTGTTTTCACAACTTCATAAACCGAAAGCCCGGTTGATGTGGGCACCAGGTTCTTCTTTTCGCGGGCAATGTAATTACGTTTCAGTAATGTTTCTATCATTGCCGCCCGTGTGGCTGGTGTGCCCAGTCCGCTGTCTTTCATTGCCTGCCGCAGTTCCTCGTCGTCAATCTCTTTGCCGGCTGTTTCAAGTGCTTTTAGCAGGCTTGCCTCATTATACAATGGCTTAGGTTTAGTTTGTTTTTCGAGGAGTGCCTTATCAACAATTGGAAGGATTTCGCCCTGCGTTACTTTAGGGAGCGTAGCGTTCTCCTCATCTTTCTTTTCCTCGTCCTTGTCATTAAACACCGCGCGCCATCCGGGCGTTTGGATCACCGTGCCGCTGGCCATGAATTTGGAGCCGGATAGCACCGTGATCTTCGTGATCTCTTTGATACAATCGCCATGGAAAGCTTCCAGCATCCGGCCCGAAACCATGTCATATATAGCTTGCTGGTCGGCAGATAGGTTTCGGGGAGTTTCACCGGTTGGCAGTATCGCGTGGTGATCGGTTACCTTTTTAGCGTTCACGCTGCGCTTGTTTAACTTTGTTTCGCCCAACAAGGTAGCCTGTTTACCAAACTCTGTGTGATGGTTAAATTTTGCGATGAGCGCAGGCACTTCCGCAAATACATCATCGCCTATGTAACGGCTGCCCGTGCGCGGGTAGGTCACCAGTTTACTTTCATATAAGTTCTGCAGCAGGCTAAGGGTTTGGTCAGCCGTAAAGCCTTTACGTTTATTGGCCTCCTGCTGCAGGCTGCTCAGATCGTGCAATAGGGGCGGAGGTTCTTTCCTTGGTTTAGCCTCCACGCTTTCTATCAAACCCGCAGCTTCTACTAAGTCTAGTACCGCCTGGGCTTCTTCCCTGGTCTTAAAATTCTTTTCCGAGATAGCTTTAAATAACTGTCCATCCTTATCCAGTTGCATAGCGACCTGGTAGTAGGTTTGCGGTATAAAGTTCTTGTTTTCGAGGTAGCGTGCGCAGATCATCGCCAGGGTAGGAGTTTGTACACGCCCAAGTGATAATACGCCCCGGGAGCGGGATGACAGACTTAAAGCCTGTGTGGCATTCATGCCCACCAGCCAATCGGACTGAGAACGGCAATGTGCCGAATTAAACAGCGTATCATAATCAGTACCCGGCTTTAGGTTCCGGAAGCCGTCTTTGATGGCTGCATCGGTTTGCGACGAGATCCAGAGCCGCTTAAATGGCTTTTTACATTTAAGGTAGTAATAAATATAGCGGAAGATCAGTTCGCCTTCGCGCCCGGCATCCGTTGCAACAATAATCTCCGTGGCTTCATCAAACAATGTTTTAATAATATCGAGTTGTTTACGCACGCCCGGGTCTTCTACAAGACCATTTTTTGTTTTGATCTTACGAATAGCCAGTTTGAATTTTTTGGGCAGCATAGGTAAATTCTGCACATTCCACCCGTAATAGCCATACTCCTGTGGGGCTGCTAATTGTAATAGATGCCCGAAAGCCCAGGTGAAGGTATAGCCCTTGCCTTCTATATAACCATCCTTTTTTGTGGTGGCCCCGAACACTTTAGCTATCTCTCTTCCAACGGACGGCTTCTCAGCAATGATGACTTTCATAGGCAATGACGGCGAAAGTAGAAAAATACGCCGCCTACTGCAACCTTTGTGGAGAAATGATGGTATCTTTGTGCATGGGCAGATCCACTGAAACATTTAGTAAAAAAGAACGCGAAAAGAAAAGATCGATAAAATTAAAGGACAAAAAAGAGAAAGCGGAAGATCGGAAAGCGAGTGCTGTTAAAGGTAAATCGCTTGATGATATGATGGCCTACATCGATGAGAATGGTAATATCACCTCAACGCCGCCAGATCCGACTAAGCGCCGAAAGATCGTTACCGAGGATATACAGATCAGCGTTCCAAAACAGGCAGAAATAACTGAACAGGATAAGTTGCGTACAGGAACTGTATCCATGTTCAACAGCGCCAAAGGCTTTGGCTTTATTCGCGACCATGTTACACAGGAAAGCATTTTTGTTCATGTGAACGGCTTAACTGAAGAGATAAGAGAGAATGATAAAGTAACATTCGAAACAGAGCAGGGGCAAAAAGGATTGAATGCGATTAAGGTAAAGATCGTGCCGAAATAATGATGAGGAACTTCCTCATCTGCCACGCTGGTAAACACCGTTAATTTTCTGACAATCATAGCGCAGGCTTTGGCGTCTAAATATAATGTTGCCAGTTCCTGGTAAAACAAGCATTGGTTTTTGGGCGAGAATAGGGCCCAAGTGTCTTTTTAGTACATAATTAGTTTGATAAATTACCTATGGAAATCTGGAGGACTTGCGCAGCTATGCTCTTTTTATCCTACGGAAGTTAGCTTCTACAAGCTTAGGAGAATTGCTGGGCTACTTTCGAAAGTAAGTAATCTAACTCAAAAGGTTTGGCAATAAAATCATCCGGCGCTCCTTGCAGTCGTAATGAATCTGAAAGGTCATGTGTTCCGGAAATTAAGATAACGGGTAGGGCAGATGTGAATTGGTTCTCCTTTATATTTTTGCATATCGCCCGGCCATCCATGCCTGCGAGCATCACATCCATTAAAACCAGGTTCGGCTCAAAATCTCTGATATCGTCAAAAATGGTTTGGCCATGCGCCAAAGCCATGGTTTCGTATCCGGTGTCTGACAGTATTAGCGATAAAATTTCGAGGATGTCCGGGTCATCGTCTACGATCAGTATTTTTTTGCTCATTATTTCATCCAGCTATAACATTCGTTTGTAATAAGTTCCTATACTGCGGGGATGGTAAACCTCACCGTAGTACCGGTACCTATATTGCTTTCCACATCAATCTGCCCGCCGTGCTGGCTTACAAAATCGCTAACCAAAAACAGGCCGAGACCGCTGCCTTGTTCGTTATTGGTACCCGATAATGACTTTTGACCGGGGTTTTTAAAAAGTCGCTCTTTAATATCTGCGTTCATGCCTATACCGGAATCTTCAACAAAGATGCAGGCCATCTGCTCGTTTTGCTTAGCATTTACAACTACAGAGCCGCCGTCCGGCGTGTATTTTATGGCATTGGTTACCAGGTTTTGAACGATGGACCGCAACATAAGGGCATCTGCCATTACTTCCATATCTTTAGGCGTATTGTTTTGCAGCGTGATCTTCTTTTGCTGTGCGTTGGGCCTCAGAAGTTCCAAAGACTCTTCAATGCCCTTTGCAAGCCGTATCCTTTCTGGGTAGAAACTGGTTTTCTGGCTTTGCTTTTTGGCCCATTCTATTATCTCATTAAGCTGATTAAGGAGTTTGTTGGAGGTGCGGAAAATGATCTGCGACAATTGCTTAACCTGTTGCTGATTAAGGTTCTCCTGGTTAGCGTTCAATTTTTCGGCAGATACCATTAAGGCCGTTAACGGGTTACGCAAATCGTGCGACATTACCGAAAGAAATTTATCTTTGGATAGATTGAGTGCCTGCAGGTCTCTATTCATACTTTCCAGAGCCACGGTGCGCTCCATTACCCGCTGCTCCAACTCGTGATTCAGTTGCACCAGATCATTATTTATCAGCTGTAGTTTTTCCTCCTGTCTCCTTAATAGCTGATTCTTTTTATAAAGTTCGGCAAATACAGCAACTTTCGACCGGAGTATTTCGGCATTAAAAGGTTTCCTGATAAAATCTACCGCGCCTGCCTTGTACCCTTTAAACATAGCGGCTTCCTCATAATCGTGCGCGGTAATAAAAATTATAGGTATTTGCTTTAGCTTATCCCGTTGGTAGATCAGTTCGGCAGTTTCGTAACCATCCATAATAGGCATTTTTACGTCCAGCAGTATCAGGGAGAAGTCGTCTTCATGCAATAATACCCGGAGCGCTTCGCGGCCCGAGTTTGCCCTGAAAAAGGTATAATTTACGTTCTCCAGGGCTACTTCCATCGATAACAGATTATTTTCGTTATCGTCAACCAATAATATTTTTACAGGCATCAGCTACATTTTTTATTTGATCAACCACACACGCATAAGGGATAAAAGTTGGTCGGTTTTAACGGGTTTTGTTATATAATCTGATGCGCCGGACGAAATGCATTTCTGCCTGTCGCCTATCATTGCTTTTGCAGTTACGGCAATAATTGGCAGGCTTTTGTTCCGTGGCTCCTTGCGTATCATCTGTATCGTTTCATACCCATCCATTTCCGGCATCATAATATCCATCAACACAATATCTATACTTTTGTCCTTACTCAGTATTTCAAGCGCTTCGCGTCCGCTTTCGGCCGTTATCACGTCAATCTTCGATCTTTCGAACACCGCGGTTAAAGCAAACAGGTTACGCACATCATCATCTACAACCAAAACTTTTTTCGAATCGAGCACATCGGTGGTTACCCGGATGTTGCTGATCATTTTTAGTTTGCTTTCGCTGATGTGTTTTTTATCAATATGCAGCAGCACCAATATCTCTTCGAGCAGGTAAACATGTGATAAAGGCGTTTTGGTAATTATCTTATGGTTTAACCTTTTAAGTTTAATTAACTCTTCCTGTGTGAAATCTCTTGCCGAATGTAGGATGATAGTAGTGCCCTGTTGTTTGATCAGGTCTATCTTGTTCAAGAAATCGATGCCGTTTGCGTCGGGTAATACAAAATCCAGTACAATACAGTCAAACAATTCTTTTTTTAGTATCGCGAGTCCCTTTTTAGCGGTGGTTGCGCCAAAAATTTCAATTTGGTCGTTAACCAAAAGTTCAGAAAGCCGCTGTAATTCGTTCTCATTATCTTCAATGATCAATACCCTTTTTTTGGTGTGCGCATTAAAGTTTACAATACCGGCAATTAATTCATGCAGCGAGGTGTTAGATAAAGGTTTCAAACTAAATGATTTGGCACCATGTTTCAGGGCCAGTAGCTTATTATCCTCGCCGGATATTACGTGTACCGGGATATGCCTTAAGTTTATATCGGTTTTTAATAGTTTAAGTATTTTCCAACCGTTAGATTCGGGCATATTCACGTCCAGCGTTATCGCAATAGGGTTGTATTTGATAATGCTGTCAAATATCTCAAGGTAGCTAATTGCCACTACAACCTTCATATCCAGGTCGTGTGCTTTATCTATTAATATCTTGGTGAAACGCAGGTCGTCCTCAATCACCAGCAGCACCTTATCTTCGGCCACAATATTATGGCGGTCGTCATCCATTATCAATTCGGCAGTATCTATAGTGCTGGCGCGCAAGTGTGCAACCGGTTGAATTTCTTTTATTCTCACCGGAACCGATTTCTCTTCGCGGTATTTTAACGGCAGGTATAGCGTAAATACGCTGCCTTTACCCAATTCACTCCCCACGGTAATAGTGCCTCCCAGTAATTCGGCAAAGCCCTTACTAATGGATAGCCCCAGTCCGGTTCCTCCATATTTACGGCTGGTAGAACCTTCGGCTTGTTGGAAAGCCTCGAATATAATCCCCTGTGTGTTTTTAGAGATACCGATACCAGAGTCTTCGATAGAAAATGCGATCACAGCGTCGGGCCCAATTAATGGGTTTTCCTGGCCGCGGCCAGGTCTGAAAACGTGCAATTTAACGCGGCCTTTTTCGGTAAATTTAAACGCGTTTGAAAGCAGGTTTTTTAATATCTGGTTAAGGCGCTGCATATCTGTCTCCATCAGTTCCGGAAGGCTGTCTTCCAGTTCTATCTCAAATTTCAGGTTCTTGGCCTCAGAGATTGGTTTAAACGTCGATTCGGCAAAGGCGGCTATCTCTTTAAAGCTCACCGGCATAACATCCGCCGCAATAACGCCCGATTCGATCTTCGAAAGGTCAAGAATATCATTAATGAGCTGGATAAGATCATCCCCGCAAGAGTGGATGGTTTTGGCAAACATTCGCTGTTTTTCGGTAAGGTTACCCTCGGGGTTTTCAAATAACTGTTGGGCAAGTATCAATAAACTATTAAGCGGAGTGCGCAACTCGTGCGACATGTTGGCCAAAAACTCGGATTTATACTTGGAGGTTAATGTTAACTGCTCTGCTTTTTCCTCCAGCGAACGACCTTTATCATGCAGCTCATCATTGGCGCGCCTCAACTCTTCCTGCTGGGCAGAAAGCTCGCCTGCTAACGATTGTGATTGCGATAACAGCTCTTCCGTACGGGTATTGGTTTCAATATTGTTTAACACGATACCGATACTTTCTGTCAATTGGTCCAAGAAGTCGATGTGCGTATCGCTGAAATTCTCAAACGAGGCCAGTTCAATAACGGCTTTTACATTGTTTTCAAATAATACCGGCAGGATAACGAGATCGATAGGGGCTGCGTTACCTATGCCCGAACTGATCTGCAGATATTCGTTAGGCACGTTGGCTAACCGGATGCGCTCTTTATCGGTGGCACACTGTCCAACCAGGCCTTCACTTAGCGAAAATTCCTGATCGATAAGTTTTCGGCTTTTTTGGGCATAACCTGCAAATAACCGCAGTTTTGGCTCATCTGCAGATTCCGGTTGCTCCAAAATATAGAACGCGCCGTAGCGTGCGTTTACCAGTTCGGCCAGCTCGGAAAGTACCTTATTTGCTACCGCGTTCCTGTCACGCTGCCCCTGCAGCATCTGAGCAAACTTGGCCAGGTTGGATTTTAGCCAATCCTGCTCGTGGTTACGCAGGGTTGTGCCTTTAAGGTTGGCAATCATTTGGTTAATAGTATCTTTTAGCGCTTCCAGCTCGCCTTTTGCTTCCACGCGGATGGTACGGGTAAGGTCACCCTTGGTTACTGCGGATGCTACCTCGGAGATAGAACGTACCTGTGTGGTTAAGTTTTGCGCCAGCTGGTTTACGTTCTCTGTCAAATCTTTCCAGGTGCCCGAGGCACCCGGTACACTGGCCTGCCCGCCCAGGCGCCCTTGCACACCCACCTCACGTGCCACAGTAGTTACTTCGTCGGCAAACACTGCCAGGGTGTCAATCATTTCGTTAATGGTATCAGTCAGCTGCGCTACCTCGCCCAACGCGTTGATGGATAGGCGCTGTTTTAAGTTCCCCTTGGCAATACCGGTGGCCACTTTCGCGATACCACGGATCTGCCCGGTTAAGTTAGATGCCATCTGGTTCACCGAATCCGTTAGATCCTTCCAGGTACCACCTACGCCTTTTACGTGTGCCTGCCCGCCCAGTTTACCCTCGGTACCTACCTCACGCGCTACACGCGTTACCTCAGATGCGAAAGAGTTTAGCTGATCCACCATCGTATTAATGGTGTTCTTTAAGTCCATTATCTCACCCTTTACGTCGATGATAACCGTTTTGGAAAGGTCACCACTGGCCACCGCTTTGGTTACCTCGGCAATGTTACGTACCTGCGAGGTTAAGTTGCTCGACATTTGGTTCACCGAATCCGTTAAATCCTTCCAGGTACCCGCAACACCCGGCACAAAGGCCTGGCCCCCAAGGTTACCATCGGTACCTACCTCTCGAGCTACACGCGTTACTTCGGACGCGAAACCACGCAGCTGATCCACCATGGTATTAATGGTTTCTTTAAGCTGCAGGATCTCGCCACGCACGTCAACCGTAATCTTTTTAGATAAATCGCCGTTTGCTATCGCGATGGATACATCAGCTATATTTCTCAACTGCGCAGTTAAGTTACCGGCCATTTTATTTACCGAATCTGTTAGATCCTTCCAGGTACCATCTACACCCGGCACGTTTGCCTGGCCGCCCAGCTGCCCTTCCGAACCCACTTCTCGCGCAACACGCGTTACTTCGGATGCGAAACCACGCAGCTGATCCACCATCGTGTTGATGGTGTCTTTCAACTCCAATAACTCACCTTTGGCATTCACCGTTATCTTTCGGGACAGATCGCCTTTGGCCACCGCTGTAGTTACCTCGGCAATGTTACGTACCTGCGAGGTTAAGTTGTCCGCCATTTTATTTACCGAATCGGTTAGATCCTTCCAGGTACCGCCTACACCCGGCACATTGGCCTGGCCTCCTAACTGCCCTTCGGAACCCACTTCGCGCGCTACACGCGTTACTTCCGAGCCGAAAGAGTTAAGCTGATCCACCATGGTATTGATGGTAATCTTCAGCTCCAGCATTTCGCCTTGTACGTCAACCGTGATCTTTTTGGAAAGGTCGCCTTTTGCTACCGCTGTTGTTACTTCTGCTATATTTCGAACCTGGCCGGTTAAGTTACCCGCCATTTGATTTACAGAATCTGTTAAATCCTTCCAGGTACCGCCTACGCCCGGCACGTTTGCCTGGCCGCCAAGCTGGCCTTCAGAACCTACCTCACGTGCCACACGGGTTACTTCTGATGAGAATGAGTTTAACTGATCCACCATCGTATTAATGGTGTTCTTTAATTCCAATAACTCGCCTTTGGCATCTACCGTTATCTTTCGCGATAAATCGCCTTTTGCCACGGCGGTGGTTACACCTGCTATATTACGTACCTGGTCGGTAAGGTTGCTGCCCATTTGGTTTACCGAATCGGTGAGGTCCTTCCATACACCGCCTACGCCTTTTACACGGGCCTGGCCGCCCAGTTTACCTTCGGTACCTACTTCGAGCGCCACACGCGTTACTTCGGATGCAAACGAGTTGAGCTGATCCACCATCGTATTAATGGTTTTCTTCAGTTCCAACATTTCGCCTTTTACGTCCACCGTAATTTTCTTGGAAAGGTCACCGTTTGCCACGGCAGTGGTTACACCCGCTATATTTCGCACTTGCGAGGTTAAGTTCCCCGCCATACGGTTTACCGAATCTGTTAGATCTTTCCATGTACCTGCAACACCAGGCACTTTAGCCTGGCCGCCCAGCTTACCCTCGGTACCCACCTCAAGCGCCACACGAGTTACTTCAGATGAGAAGGAGTTGAGCTGATCCACCATCGTATTAATGGTGTTCTTTAATTCCAATATTTCGCCCTTGGCTTCCACGGTAATCTTCCGCGAAAGGTCACCCTTGGCCACGGCTGTTGTTACTGCTGCCACGTTACGTACCTGGGCGGTAAGGTTACCTGCCATTTGGTTTACAGAATCTGTTAATTCTGCCCATACACCGGCAACGCCCTTAATTTTTGCTTGTTCGCCCAGTTTACCTTCCGAACCCACTTGTCTTGCTACCCGCGTTACCTCCATCGAGAAGAGCTGTAATTTGGAAAGCATCTGATTGGATTCTTTGGCGATGCGCAAAAACTCACCTTTTAACGGATGCCCTTTTATTTCTAAAGGGATGTGTTTGGAAAGGTCGCCATTGGCTACGGAATTGATCATCCCGGCTATCTCCAGCGTTGGTGAGGTAAGGTCCTCAATAAGGTTATTGAGAGAGGCTACGCCGCTTGCCCATTCGCCTTTGGCATCTGGTAATTCAATTCGTTTTGATAAATTTCCTTTTTTACCGATGGTTATTTCGGCAGAGGATATTTCGGCCACAAGCCGTTCATTCATTTCAATTATATCATTAAGTACTTCGCATATCCGTCCATTTATACCGGCCTGGGTAACCGGCATTCTAACGTTCAGTTTTCCGTTTTTGACAAGCGAAAGAACACTTAAAAGTTCTTTTACGTCGAGATGGTCTTCGGTACCATTAACAACAGAGGCTTTTTTTTGCTTGGGTTCGAGTAAAGCTGGTTCCATATATTTATTGCAATAGGTTGATAAGCAAGGAGGAAACCTTAACACGCTATAGCGCGAAAAGTGTAATAATTACCATATTTGGTAACCATTATAAATTAAGTTTTTAAAGGTATCGGCGAAATATGACAGTAGTAACACCACAAGTTAGTTGTTGTTTTAAAAAAATTAAATTTAAAAAAAAATAATTCAGGTCTAACCTGCTTGACATCTGTGTTCTCAATAGGGTTAATTCATGATTAAACGAAATTAGCCCGATAAAGAACATTAATAAAAAAGGTTGTAAAATCTAAATTTTAAATGTTATTTTGACAATAATTATAGAACGCTTCCAACTTTAATTAATCAATTTTGATATTGAATTAAAGTCGTCTTTTACGAAGCCAAGCCTGAAATTGTTTATTTATTAGTGAATGTTTTGCCGCATGTAATGAAATATATCGCTGATTTGCCCGTGAAGAAGAAGTTTTGCTTTTTGGCTTTCTTTCTGTTCGCTACCCTGCTGTGCTATGGCCAGGCGCCTGTTAAAAATAAGGTGCTTAAATACGCGCTTAAGGGATGGCCTCTCATTCGGCATAGTAAATAGCATTACCCAAGATGCCGATGGTTTTATGTGGTTTGCCACAAGCGATGGCTTAAACCGGTTTGATGGGTCCACATTTAAGGTTTTTAAAACAAGCGCCGGGAAGTCCAACGGTTTATCAAGCAATTTTGTCCAAAAGATATTTTCAGATCGTGCCGGCAACGTGTGGGTTTCATCCAGGGATGGCTTAAGTAAACTGGATGCGAAGAGCCGATGGTTTATATAGGTGCACGCGAAATTACCAGTGCGGAGGACAAAGGCATCTGGAGTCACAGGAACGCCCTGCCTATTTGGAACTGGCAGGCCGGCAGTAAAATAAAAATAGATTGCTACACCAATTGCCAGGAGGTTGAACTTTTCTTAAATGGTCGGTCGCTTGGTAAACAAGCGCGCAATGCAACGGCTGGTCACATGCCTTCATGGCAGGTTGATTATGAGCCGGGCGAATTGGTGGTGAAAGCTTTTAACAACGGCATTGAGGTTTGCCGCAACGTTATAAAAACAGCCGGAGAAGCCTCTCAGCTTAAGGCATTACCAGACAACGCCTTGTTTGCAGCCAAAACAAAAGGTCTAAGCCAGGTAGAAATAGCCATTAACGATAATAAAGGCAACCCCGTTTTTAAAGCTGATAATGAAATAACGGTATCTGTAACCGGCCCCGGCAAACTTATCGGGCTGGAAAGCGGGAGCACTACGAGCCACGAAGATTACAAAGGGGCGCAAAGCAAAGCGCTTAATGGCCGCTTGCTGGCTTATATTCAAACAAATGGTACAGCAGGTAAAATACAGGTGCTTGTGAGCTCGCCTGGTTTAAAGCCTGCGTCAATAATACTCATCGTAAAACAACCAAACTCAATTCAACTGTAAAATAACATCCTCCATCGTTTTTATGAAATTTATAAAACTCTCATTGCTTTCGGCTTTTCTTTCTATCTCACTTGTGGTACAGGCACAGCAGGGAAAGCACGCCTTTTCGCTAAGCGATACGTCTTTTGTGCTCGACGGTAAGCCGCTACAGATCGTCTCCGGCGAAATGCACTATACCCGCGTACCGCGCGAAGCATGGCGGCAAAGGATGCGCATGGCTAAAGCTATGGGCCTTAATACCATTGGTACCTACGTTTTTTGGAACGTGCATGAACCGCAAAAAGGCCAATACGATTTTATAGGCAATAATGATATAGCTGCGTTTGTGAAAACCGCGCAGGAGGAAGGCCTTTGGGTAATATTACGCCCAAGCCCTTATGTATGTGCCGAGTGGGAATTTGGCGGCTACCCATACTGGCTGGAAAAAGAGGAGGGACTTGTAGTGAGGAGTAAAGAACCTAAATACCTGGCGGCCTACAAAAGGTATCTCACAGAGGTCGGTAAGCAACTATCACCGCTAC
This sequence comes from Mucilaginibacter gilvus, assembly GCF_004054195.1. GTDB lineage: Bacteria > Bacteroidota > Bacteroidia > Sphingobacteriales > Sphingobacteriaceae > Mucilaginibacter > Mucilaginibacter gilvus. The sequence continues at coordinate 193,960 of NZ_SBIW01000007.1, forward strand.
TGGTGAATCATGGCGGCAACATTTTGATGGTGCAGATTGAGAACGAATACGGTTCTTACGGCAACGATAAAGAATACCTGGAACTGAACCGTAAAATGTTTGTGGATGCAGGTTTTGATGGCCAACTGTACACCTGCGACCCGGTTGCGGCTATTAAAGACGGGCATTTGCCCGGCTTGCTTCCGGCAATAAACGGCATAGACGATGTGAAAAAGGTGAAACAGCTTATTGGTGATAACTACGGTGGCAAGGGCCCGTACTTTATTGCAGAATGGTACCCGGCCTGGTTCGATTGGTGGGGAACAAAACACCATACGGTGCCTGCTGAAAACTACCTCACTAAATTGGATGCCGTGCTGGGCGCGGGGGTTTCCATCAATATGTATATGTTTCACGGCGGTACCACCCGCGGCTTTATGAATGGTGCCAACTATAACGATATAGATCCGTACGAGCCGCAGATCAGTAGTTATGATTATGATGCGCCACTAAACGAGGCTGGTAACGCTACTGATAAATTCATGAAATTCAGATCGGTTATAGCTAAGCATCTGCCAGCAGGTCAAACCCTGCCCGATGTGCCTGCCGCGAAACCATCTATGAGCTTTCCGGCTGTTAAATTTACACGGTCTGCAAGCTTATTTAACATATTGCCTGCCGCTAAACTAAGCGAAAAGCCGCTAAGCTTTGAGGACTTGAACCAGGCTTATGGCTTTGTTTTATATCGGACTACACTAAACGCTGCTAAATCGGGATTACTCAAAATTAATGGCCTGCGCGATTATGGACTGGTGTATATCAACGGAAAACGTGTGGCTATACTCGACAGGAGATTAAAGCAGGATAGTGTGAATGTCAATCTGCCAAAAGGGAAAGTGGTGCTGGATATATTGGTAGAGAATCTCGGCCGTATTAATTTTGGCCCTTATCTGCTTAAAAATAAAAAGGGAATTACCGATTATGTACTACTGGCTGGCAAAGAAATAAAAAACTGGAAGATGTACGGCTTGCCGTTTAACGATATCACCAAAGTTGCTTTGAAGGCAGGTATCAACAAAGCAAACCAGCCCGTAGTAAAAAGCGGTTCGCTTAATTTAGCCAAAGTTGCAGATACCTACCTGGATATGAGTGGTTGGGGTAAAGGTATCGTATGGATAAATGGCCATAACTTGGGCCGTTACTGGTATATCGGTCCGCAGCAAACGCTTTATGTGATAGCCGAATGGTTGAAAAAGGGTATTAACGATGTGAAAGTGATGGAACTAATTAAACCGGAGCAAAACGAGCTCACAGGGATAGATCATGCGATTCTGGATAAACTAACAGATCAAAAATAAAGTAAGTAGATTTTGAATTAAGTCAAAAATATTATAACGACCGAAGAAAGGGGATTTTATCCCAGTGCCGACGCATTAAAAGTTGTCGGTTAGAAGATTGATTAGATATTTGTCGTTCCAACCTGCATTCTTTTGGCTTTAAGGCTGGCCTTGCTTGATTATCCGCTTTGAGGATATTGAGAGCCATTTTTCTAACAACGGCGAGGTTTAGGGCGGCCTTTCCATTGCGGGTAGTGTTTTGGTCTTCGTTAAAACCAACGTCTAACTGCCAGTGCAATTGTTTTCAATTCCCCAATGGGTTCTGATGGCCTGGTTAAAAAATTGATTTTTACTGATTAACTACACAATTATTCACTCCTCGGCACTCACTGACCATCCACTCAACATACTATTGCGTTAAAAAGACACAATAATGTTTTTTTATTCGATTTAATTGATTTAGATTTACTTACCAAGTAAATAAACACTAAATTATAATGAATAATAACAGGCGTAATTTCTTAAAAACGGCCGGCACGCTGGCCATTGGCGGCTTGGCTTTATCGGGTAAAGCGGCTTCCCTTTTAAACTTTAAAGGTAAACATGCTGTTGGCATACAGTTGTTTACGTTTTTTAACGTAATGGACGCCGATGTAAAAGGCACATTAAGCAAAGTTTCGGCTGCAGGATATAAGGAGATCGAGTCGGCCTTCAGCAAGAAGGGCGGTTACTACGGCCTGAAAGCCAAAGAGTTTAAAGCTATGGTGAATGGCGAAGGCCTGTCCTGGAAATCACACCACGTATTGGGCGCGCCTTTTAAATTGCCTCCGGGTGCAAAAATGCCGGAAGGGCCAGATGGCAAACCGATAGTAATACCACCAATGGCTAACCTGCGCGATAACATGCAGCAACTGGTTGATGAAGCTGCCGAGGGTGGTGTTAAATACCTGGTTTGCGCCAGTACACCTATCACCTCGTTAGACGAAATTAAACTCTCGATAGATACTTTAAACAAAACCTCAGAATTGGCAAAGAAAGCCGGTTTGCAGTTTTGCTATCATAACCACGATGCGGAGTTCCATACTGTAGAAGGTAAGGTTCCTTACGATCTGTTCCTCGCCGAAACCGACCCGAAACTGGTGAAGTTTGAACTGGACCTGGCCTGGGCCATCAAAGGCGGTAAAAACCCGGTAGAAATGTTTAAACAAAACCCGGGGCGTTTCCCGCTGTGGCATGTAAAGGACTTGGACGCTGCGCGCGTTGAGATCTTACCGGTAGGTAGCGGTACCATCGATTTTAAACCCATTTTTGCTGCGGCAAAATCATCAGGTATGGAGCACTTTTTTGTGGAGCACGATATGCCTAAAGACCCATTTGCCAGCATGGTGAGCAGCATTGGGTATATCAATAAAAATCTGATCGCCTAATCCTCGTTTTCGAGAAAAGTATTTACAAACTCATCATCGGCAATGCTGGTGATGAGTAAGTTCAGGATGTCTTTTTGAGGAGAATCATCGTCCACCTCATCGGCCAGGTCTTCCAACTGATCTAAATATGTTACAGCCTGCTGTTCGTTCTCGAACAGCAGGATAACATCTTCGTTTATTTCTTCATCGGTTCCGTTTGGTGGTTTCGGGATTTGATATTCATCAAACATCCCCAACGATATCAAGGCAGAGCCCCTCGGTATATTTATTTTTAGCATAATTTATATTTTTGCCTTCGGCGTTTCGGTAATGTACCCGCTAAAACGAATCATTTGCCTGTTATTGCTTTGTACCGATAGGCTTGCATAACCGTTTGATGAAACAGTCAGGATCATTTGCGCGGTGTTTTTGTTATCCTTCGGTTTTATATAAACCATATAACTGCCATTTGTTTTCTCTTCGAGGTTATAATCGAATTTTGTAGAGGTAAATTGTATGCCCGACTCTGATGGATTATTATACCCAGCGTTAAAATAAACCACGCCAAAGTAGGGTAGATACGATACCAAGGTATCCTGTCCAACCTTCACATCGTAATCGCTGGTGAGGTACTGTTGTGTGCCGCTCATGGGGTACATGTACTGCGCTTTAAACAGGTAGTTTTTAGATTGCATCAGTTGTTTTATTTCGGCTTCTTTCGCTGCTTTTTTGTCGGCTTTTTTGTTTTGTGCCAGCCCTGGCTGAATGGCGGAAACCGCTATGATTAGGGTGAAGATGATTTTTACTAAAGTTTTCATTGCTAATGTATTATGGTATAAATATAACGCTTGTTTGCTGTATAACAGTATAGTTATCAATAAGTTTAAACGCGATAGACGCGTGTACAGGGTTAGACCTTTTTGGCGGCTTTTGGTTTAAGCCAACCGGGCCGTAAACCTTTTTTGTTATTATCCTTTTCATGTTTTCCTATTGTTTGTATGTAGGATGCAAAACGAAGAAGGATTCCACAAACGGCAACAATAATTTTTAGGGGAATAAAATAGCCGCCCCTTTTGAGGGCGGCTATATGCTTTTCAGAAGCTCCCCTTCAGGGGGGTGGGGGGCTTGGGTTTATATCAAGCTCACACTTCTGTTCACAAACTCCGTTAACTCGGCACCGGTCAACAAACCTTGCGAAAGCAGGGCCAGGTCAAACGCCTGTTTGGCGAATTGAGCTTGTGTTTCAACATTCTCATCGGCCAGTATCCGACTGATGAGTTTGTGGTTACCGTTTACAATAACGTTATAGTTATCTGGCATACTGCCATAGAAACTCATACCGCCGCCCATGGCTGCCATATCTTTCATACGGCGCATAAACTCGTCCATGGTTACGGTTACCGGCAATTCATCCGGGCTCAGGCTTTCCAGTTTTACTTTGTAAGCAGGTTTGTTAATGGCCTTATCAAAGATCTCTTTTATCTGGGTCGATTGCTCTTCGGTTAATACCGATTCAGGGTTCTCATCCTTTTTGATCAACTTATCGGCAACATCAGCATCCACACGTTTTAATTGTGTTTTCTCTAACTTCTGCTCTAACTGACTAATGAAGTGGTTATCAATCGGCGAGTTCATCATCATTACATCGTAACCTTTTTTAGTGGCCGACTGGATGAACGCATCTTGCTTCTCCGGGTCGTTGGTATAAATGTATACCAGCTGACCGTCTTTATCGGTTTGGGTAGCTTCTACCTTGTCTTTGTACTCGGTAAGGGTGAAATTCTCTTTTTTGGTGTTGGTCACCAAAACAAAGTCTTTTGCCTTATCGTAGAATTTATCTTCGCTGATCATACCGTATTTCACAAACAGGCCAATGTCGCCCCATTTTTCTTCGAAACCTTTACGGTCGCTTTTAAACAGGTCGGCTAATTTATCGGCTACTTTTTTGGTGATGTAGGTATTGATCTTTTTAACATTGCTATCGGCCTGCAGGAAGCTACGCGATACGTTCAACGGGATGTCCGGTGAATCAATAACGCCATGCAACAACATCAAAAATTCCGGAACAATGTCTTTTACCTCGTCGGTAATGAACACCTGGCGGCTGAATAATTTGATCTTGTTTTTGGTGATCTCAAAATCATTTTTCAGTTTAGGGAAGTACAATACGCCGGTTAAGTTAAACGGATAATCTACATTCAAGTGGATCCAGAATAATGGGTCTTCGCTGTATGGGTAAAGTTCCTTGTAGAATTTAAGGTAATCTTCGTCCTTCAGTTCGGTAGGCGATTTTGTCCAGATGGGGGTGGTATCGTTGATGATGTTATCTGTTTCAACCGATGTGTATTTCGGTTTGCCTTCTTCATCCACGCCGTCTTCTTCTTCCTGTGTAGTTGTACCAAACTTGATAGGTACAGGTAAAAACTTAGCGTATTTGTCCAGGATCTCCTGTAGCTTTTGCTTGTTAAGGAATTCTTCGCTTTCGGCGTTGATGTGCAGGGTAATTTCGGTACCGCGCTCTTCCAGGCTGCCTTCGCTTATTTCAAACTCGGTGCTGCCGTCGCAAGTCCAGCGGGCAGGCTCTGCACCTTCCTGGTAGCTTAGGGTTTCAATATCCACACGGTCGGCCACCATAAATGCCGAGTAAAAACCAAGTCCGAAACGGCCTATGATCTCGTTTGCATCTTTAGCCTCTTTAAATTTCTCAACAAACTCTGTAGCACCCGAGAAAGCGATCTGGTTGATGTATTTTTTTATTTCTTCCGCCGTCATGCCCAAACCGTTATCAGATATGGTGATGGTCTTTTTGTCTGCATCAAAGGCAACTTCCACACGCAGGTCGCCCAACTCGCCGGTGTATTGCCCTAAAGATGCTAAACGTTTGATCTTTTGCGTAGCATCAACGGCGTTTGATACCAATTCGCGCAGAAATATCTCGTTATCAGAGTATAAAAACTTTTTAATGATAGGGAAAATGTTTTCGGTGTGTATCGAAATCGATCCTTTTTCTTGCATTGTTTTATGATTTTAGAATTATAGTATAGTTTACGGTAGGGAGTTAACAAGGGCCGTTCCAAAATGGGTAGGAGTGACGAATTGGCAGAGAGGGGCCAGATGTGCAGATGAGGAATAAATACTTTTATCGTGGTGGTGATTGATTATTTTTTCTAAATTTAAAAGGCCCATCACGAGTAAAATGAAAAGATTATTTAATCGCTTACCCCTCGCCGCATTGCTGTTATTCTCAACCTGTAGCAACCCGAAACAAAAACCAACCCACGCAATCGGCACTTCTTTTTTAGCTGATAGTAATTTTAGGTTTATCAACAAGGATTTAAATACGGATTGCATCCATCTTTATTCTCGGAAAAACAAGTCGGAGGAAATCCATAACTGGTATGCCGATTCGTTACACAAACAACCCTATACCGACTTGACGGAAGACCAAAGAGGAATTCTTTTGGGGTCATCGTTTCCGGCAAAAGGCTACGGCGCTGAGTTTGCGCGGAACGCCATACAAGCATGTTTTGTAGCGAAGCAGGAAAAGATAGGAACGTTGCAGCCGATAATTGTCTACTGGGAGCATAAGGGTGAAGGGTGGTTGGAAATGTTACTGCTGGATAAAAATGGTAAGCCAATTAATCATATTGTTATTTCGGGATGTTATGAGGACGATAAAGACTATCATATAACAACCTGCAACCGCTCCACCCTAAGTAAAAACCAGGTTATAACTTACCAGGTTACCAAAAAACCGATTGCTGATACGCTTAAAGAACCGATGGAGGTGGATTCTGTTATAACTAAATATACCATGTTACCATCCGGAAAAATGTACACGCAAGTGTGGGAGCGGAAAAGTGGTGTTCGGAAGAAGCTTGTTATTTCGCAATAAAGTAGCGTGTCATTTATAATTGTAGTATATTAATAACTTTCAAGCCAAGATGGTCTATTTCAAGAAAGTATACATAACTGATTTGTCAAAGGCCGAAGTGGAACTCCTTTTAAGAAAAGCTTCTGTAAGGCGCGATTCTTCGTTGGACCTGGCTTCGGCAACTACGGATATTGGTACCAACAAATTGTTCTTGGGCCGAATAGGTAAGTCGGCATTAACTTTTACCCGGTTGAGGACCTCGTTTGAAAAGTTTCTTCCTAAGCTTATTATTAGACTTCCACTCGATACTGCAGAATGTTATTACCAGCTCAGGTTTAGTTTATCGTCTACCTTTTTCTTCGTTTTTTATGCAATAGCTTTTTTGGGTACTGTAACAAGTTTTTTATTGGGTGACGTCCTAATAGATGGTTTGTTATCGATAGTATTTACAGGCTCAATATATGCGTTAGTCATACTTTTGGAGATAAACCTGACATCAAAGCGACTGAACAAAGCGCTTAGCCAATCGCTTTTAGTAAATCCTCTACAACCCTTTTAACTTCCTCCCGCGTCTCCCCATCCACAATCTCCCCATCCGCGCCCATTTTAGAGCGGATGAATTGTATCAGCAAAGTAGCTTCTGGTATTACGGTAGAATTGATCGCACCTAATATCAGCAGCATCGCCGCGTGGCAAGCATCGCCGCCTAAGGATGCGGTGATAAGGGAAACGGATTTGTCTACAAACGTGCCGCTGCTGACCATCCAGTCTAAAGCGTTTTTAAGCTGGCCGGGTACACCGTAGGCATATTCGGGCGTGCAGATGATGATGGCATCGGCGTTGGAGATAAGACCGCGAAGCTCTGCGACGGCTTGCGGCGGCGTGTCATTATCCAAACCCGGGTCGAAAGGTGGGATGGTAGCGAGGGCATCGTAAATGTGGTAATCGAATTTCGGTGGAAGTAAGGTGCCAACGTGTTTCAGAATATTATGATTGGTTGAGCCAACCCTTAAACTGCCAGAAATAGCAAAAATGGTTTTCTTATTCATCGATTATAATCATTTAAGGCACATCGCAAACGAGTAATCCTCACGGCGTAGCGATTTGCACGGTTGGTCACTTTGCCTGTGGGGTGCCGAAATAAATTCGGCATGACGTTGTTGTTGAAAGAACTCAAGTCGTGCTAATCAAAAGTTCCCCCTTCAGGGTGCGGAGGGGGCTAAAACTGCAATATAAATGTAGCGCCCTTACCATCGGTAGATTGTACCTGGATGTTGCCCTTGTGCAACAGCATGATCTGTTTACAAAGGCTCAACCCAATACCACTGCCGGTTTTTCGGGTACTAAAAAATGGGATAAAGATCTTATCCAGTAATTCCGGTGGCATGCCAAGGCCGTTATCCATAATTTTCACCAGCACTTTGCCATTGCCTTTTGCTTCGGCGCTGAGGGTAATGCGTGGCTCAGGCTTGTCTTTTACAGCCTCAATGGCGTTCACCAACAGGTTGATCATTACCTGGTCGATGAGGTTGATGTCTGCTTCAATAGCCAATGCGGGGTCGCGGAGGATGATCTCCAGTTCGATATGCTTTTTTTCCAGGGTTGGGCGCATCAGGCTGTTGAGGTTCTCGAACATGTTGCGCACCAATATCTTGGTCAGGTCCAGCTTGGTGATCTTGTTAAGGCTGCGGTAGCTTTCGGTAAATTTAAGCAGGCCTTCGCTGCGGCGTTTAATGGTATCTATCCCCAGTTCAATATCTTCCAGGTCGGAGTTAGCTATACCGCCGGTTATCTCCGGGCTTTGCAGGCGGTTTTTCAGGGTATCCGCCAGCGAAGAGATCGGCGCAACCGAGTTCATGATCTCGTGCGTCATTACGTTCAGCAGTTTCGACCAGGCCTTTGATTCGGTCTCGTCCAAAGCCTCGCTCACGTTCTGGAAGGCCACCAGCTTATACATCTTCTCATCGCTGCGCATAATACTGGCCGATACCAGCATTTTTACCTGTTGCTGATTACGGGTGATGCTGAGTACCTGCGCGTCGCCGGGCTTTAGTTTAATGATATCTGAATAGAGTTCCGGCTCGCGTTTTTCAAGCGAGTGAATGGTTTTTAGATAGGGGACACCAATAAGGGTTTTAAAGGCTTCGTTTATCCAGCCGGTTTCGCCGGTTTCCTGTTCGTAGGAGAGCAGGCCGGTATCTACCAGTTCCAATATCTTTTGCAGGTAATGGTACTGCGTTTCGCGTTCGCGACTGATAAGTTTAAAGGTGGTGTTGATCTCGTTGAATCCTTTACGGAGTGGTTTCAGCTCGTTTGGTGCGCGGCGAACATCAAAGTGGCGACTAAAATCGCGGTAGTGGATAGATTCTACAAACTGGTTCACCTCGTCCTGCGCCTTGCGCTGAAAACGGATGAGGTCGAGTACAGAAAATACCACCATAGGTATGGTAAGCACCCCATAAATGTAATTGGCCCTGCCCGATACCACCAGTACAGAGGTAGCCGTAATGGCAATAAAAAGGAATATGACCCGCAGCAGTAGCCGCCATTCGTAACGGTTAAATGTCATACTTGCTCAATCTGCGGTAAAGGGCGGTGCGGGTTAAACCGAGTTCTTTTGCGGCGCGGGTAATATTGCCGCTGTGTTTTTCTATAACGCGGAGAATGGCGTTCTTCTCCATCGCGCTCAGCGGGATGTTGCTGTCGTCCTCGGAAAGGGTTTCACCGGGTGTTTCAAGTATTGAAAAGATCAGGTCATCCGGGCGTAGAATATGGTCGTCTGCCATAATTACCGCACGCTCAATGGTATATTGCAACTCGCGTACGTTGCCGGGGAAGTTGTACGATTTTAATTTTGTTAAAGCCGCGCTGTCAAAATCAACGCTCGGTTTTAGGTATTTGCTGGCATAAAGCTTGGCAAAGTGGCGGGCCAGTATCACAATATCTTCGTTACGGCGGCGCAATGGCGGCATATTTATCTCTACAGTGTTGATACGGTATATCAAATCTTTCCGGAATTTATTCTCATTGGCCAGTTCGCTTAGCGGCACGTTTGTAGCGCAAATGAGGCGGATATTAATATCAATGGCTTTGTTGGTGCCTAATCGTGTTACCTGCCTGTTTTGCAGTATGGTAAGCAATTTGGCCTGTTGCTGCAGGCTGATGTTGCCAATTTCATCCAGGAACAAAGTACCGCCTTCAGCTTCTTCAAAGCGGCCCATGCGGTCTTCACGCGCATCGGTATAAGCGCCTTTTTTGTGGCCGAAGAGTTCGCTCTCGAACAAGCTATCGGTTAACGCGCCAACATCCACTTTGATAAACGGCTTATCTGCACGCAGCGAACGTTCGTGGATAGCTTTTGCCATCAGGTCTTTACCCGTACCGTTTTCGCCCAGTATCAAAATATTGGCATCGGTAGGGGCAATCTTATTCACTTTATGGAAGATATCCTCCATCACTTCCGAATCGCCCAGTATGGATGTCCCCGCATTGCTTTTGCCCGATGGCTTGCTGGTTTTGCTGGTGCCTTCCTTTTTATCAAGCAGGTCTTTAATGGTCTCTATCAGTTTCTCGTTATGCCAAGGCTTCACCACAAAATCGTTGGCGCCTTCTTTCAGCGAGCGCACCGCAAGGTCTATATCCCCATACGCGGTGATCATGATCACGCAAACGTTTGGTTTCCACTCTTTAATTTTACGCAGCCAGTAAATACCTTCGTTGCCGGTATTAATGGCGCTGTTAAAGTTCATATCCAGCAGCACCAGGTCAACCTGGTTGCGTTGTAGCAGCCAGTTCAGGTTCTCGGGGTTCTTTTCGGTGATAATTTCCTGTGTTTCTGTTTTAAGTAATAACTTAACAGCCGTTAGTACATCGGGGTCGTCGTCAACAATTAAAACGGTCGCTTTTTTAAGTATCATATTAGTTCATTGGTTCAATAGTTCATTTGTTCATTGGTGCATAGCTTATTATCTATATCATCCCAAAGTTTTATCACCCATGCAATTTAGTATTTGCTTGTTAAATATCATACCATTTATAGTATAATAGCTATAGTCTTGATAATCAACCATGAACCATTATCCATCAACTATGAACCCAAAAAAGCCATTGTATCAATACCGAACACATGCTGTAACAATAGCGTACGGTGTAATTTAGCTAAATGGGTTTAATTGGCTGAAATACAGTAATTTAATTTGTGGCATGTGTTTTTGTATCTATCAACAAAATAATAAGATTTATACAGTGGACAGAGTAATACAAAAAAAGACATGGGGTACCAAAAGGCTTGTAACTATAGCCGGTATAACAGCAGCAGTTTTATTTGGCGGTTGGATGATCATCAGCACCGCTTCCAGCAAAAGCAAGTTAAACGTAGATACCGAACGCATAACTGTTAGCGAAATAAAAAAAGGTCCGTTCCAGGAGTTCATCCCTGTTAATGGCGTAGTGATGCCGCTTACTACCATTTATTTGGATGCAGTTGAAGGTGGCCGTGTTGAAGAGAAATATGTGGAAGATGGCGCAAACCTTAAAAAAGGCGACCCGATCATCAAGTTAGCCAACACCGACCTTGAACTAAATCTGGCCAACCAGGAAACAGCCGTATACGCGGCGCAAACGCAGATGCAGATCTCGCATAACAGCGCACAGCAAAACACCATCACCAAACTAAACCAAATGGCCGATGTAGATAATGCTTATAAAGAAGCTGAACGCGTTTACCTGTTGGATAAGAGATTACTAGACCAGAAAGCGATAGGCTTGCAGGAATATAAAGCTGCCGAAAATGCTTATGCTTACCAGGTGAGGCGCAAAAAATTGACTACGCAGATCTTAAAGCAAGATACTTCGTTAACCAAACAGGAAGCAGACCAGGCCCGTGAGCAATACGCCCACATGAAGAGCACACTCGAGCTGATGCGTAAAAAAGTGGCCGACCTAACTGTACGTGCACCTATAGACGGTCAGTTAACATCGATGGATGCTGAAGTAGGGCAAAACAAAAACAAAGGCGAACACTTGGGCCAGATAGATGCGCAAAACGGCTTTAAAGTAAGGGTAGACGTAGAAGAGCACTATTTAAGCCGCATTTACACCGGCTTAATGGGCGATTTTAGTTTTGCTAACAAAACCTATAAATTGGTAATAAAAAAGGTATTTACACAGGTTACCAGCGGCCGTTTCCAGGTAGATATGCAGTTTGTAGGCGAAGTGCCTAAGGGCATCCGCAAAGGACAAACCCTGCAAATACGCCTTTCTTTAAGCGACGAGACAACCGCTTTATTAGTGCCTAAAGGTGGCTTTTTCCAGCAAACCGGCGGTAACTGGATCTTTAAAGTATCAGACGATGGCAAAACAGCTTACAAGGTTGATATTCAAATTGGTCGCCAAAACCCTGATTATTATGAAGTATTGCAAGGCTTAAAACCTGGCGACAAAGTAGTAACATCGAGCTACGAGAACTATACCGATATACAGGAACTGGTGCTGAAGAAACCCTGACGGGCAGCAGCCATAAACGAGAAAGCAAATAATTAATTAAAAATATACAAATCACAATTAAATCAAAAATAGCCCTTTCGCTTTAGCCGGCGGAAGGGTTTAAGGGAGGCCAAATGATAAAAATTACAAATCTTGAGAAATTTTACCGCACAGAAGAGGTAGAGACCATTGCACTAAACAAGCTGTCGATGGAAGTTAACACCGGCGAGTTTGTGGCCATCATGGGCCCATCCGGTTGCGGTAAATCTACACTGCTAAACATTTTGGGTATGCTGGACGATCCGGATAACGGCAGCTACGTTTTCAACGGTGTTGAGATTGCCCACTTTAATGAACGTAAACGTGCCGACCTGCGCAAGCACAACATCGGTTTCGTTTTCCAAAGCTTTAACCTGATAGACGAGCTTACCGTTTTTGAAAACGTTGAGTTGCCATTGATCTACACCGGCGTAAGCAGTGCCGACCGTGTTAAACGCGTGGAGGAAGTGTTGGATAAAATGCAGATCATGCATCGCCGCAACCACTACCCGCAACAGCTATCGGGTGGTCAGCAACAGCGTGTGGCCATTGCCCGTGCGGTTGTAAACAAACCAAAACTTATCCTTGCGGATGAGCCTACCGGTAACCTGGATAGCAGCAACGGTAACGATGTAATGGAATTGTTGACAGACCTGAATGAGCAGGGTACAACTATCATTATGGTTACGCACTCTGAGCACGACGCCCGCTACAGTCACCGCATCATCCGTTTGTTAGACGGACAAACCGTGATGGAAAACATCATGGTATAACACCAATATTTAATAGCCTCATCCGCCCTTTGGGCACCTTCTCCAAAGGAGAAGGGTTGGTTATCAAAAGTCCTCTCCTTTGGAGAGGATTTAGGTGAGGCTGGGTTAACCTTTTTGATTAATATTTAGTTAAGTGTGCCTCCGGCTTTACCCACCGCCAATGCAAATTGGTGGTGGGATGCTTGAGTTTTGCCCCGTTTTTTGGGTAATTGGCAAGTGCTTTTTTTGTGGGATAGATTGATAATCATTGTGATCTGTGAAATCAATAAATTAAATCTGTGTAATCATGTTCAAAAATTACCTTAAAATAACCTGGCGTAACTTGTTGAAAAACAAGGGCTTTACTGCAATAAATATTGCCGGTTTAGCTGTTGGGATGGCCAGTGCCGCCCTTATTTTGTTTTGGGTGCAAAACGAGGTAAGCTACGATCAGTTCCACACTAATAAAGACCGCCTTTACCAGATGTATAACCGCTCGGTTTTTGATGGTAAAATGTGGTGCTGGGGTACTACGCCAAAAATAATGCGCAGCAGCCTTAAGCAGGATTACCCGCAGATAGAGCAGGTTGCACGTACTACACGGGCTAATTTTCTATTCACTTTAGGCGAAAAGCACCTCGTGCTTGCCGGAAATCACACCGATCCGGATTTTCTCACAATGTTCAGTTTTCCGCTGGTAAAAGGAAATCCAAAAACAGCACTAAACGAAATGAAAAATATTGTCCTCACTGAAAAAACAGCAAAAAAGTTGTTCGGAGATGAGGACCCAATGGGCAAAACCATCAAGATAGACAGTGTAGACTATTTTACGGTTACCGCTGTGATGAAAGACCTGCCTAATAATACCCAATTCGATTTTGAATACCTGATGCCGTGGACGTACATGGAGAAAGTAGACAAACAAGTAGAGAAGAACTGGGGTAACAATTCGGTACAAACCTGGGCACTTTTAAAACCCGACATAACCGAAGCGGCTGCAAATACACAAGTTAAAAACATAACCCGTTCGCATTCCGAGATCAAGGACATCGACGTATTTATGCATCCCGCCACCAAATGGCGTTTGTATTCTAAATTCGAGAACGGCAAAATTGTAGGCGGCCGTATAGAAACCATCAGGTTGTTCAGCATTATTGCGGTATTTATTTTGCTGATCGCCTGCATTAATTTCATGAACCTAAGTACCGCCCGTAGCGAGAAACGCGCCAAAGAGGTGGGCATCCGTAAAGTGGTTGGGGCATCAAAGGGCAGCCTTATCACACAGTTCCTCGGCGAAAGTATCATGATCGCTTTCTTGGCGGGCATATTGGCGCTTCTCATTGTACAAGTTTCACTTTCAGGCTTCAATAACTTAACAGATAAACAATTATTCATCCCTTACAGCAACCCGGTATTCTGGATTATATCTGTATCATTTATATTATTTACGGGAGTTTTATCAGGCAGTTATCCTGCGTTATACCTATCGTCGTTCATCCCCGTAAAGGTATTAAAAGGGACGTTCAGGGCGGCTAATGCAGCCCTTTCGCCCCGCAAGGTTTTGGTGGTTACACAATTCACTTTTGCTATTGTACTCATCATCTCTACCATAGTTGTACGCGAACAGTTAGAGTATGCACAAAACCGCGATACCGGCTACAAAAAGAACAACCTCGTGTACAGTTTCATGTCGGGTAACGTAGAAAAAAATTATAAACTTATTCGTAACGAGTTGCTTACCAGCGGTGCGGCCACATCCGTATCAAAAACCAGCGCGCCTATGACCGAGGGATGGAGCGATACATGGGACTTTAGCTGGACCGGCAAGCAGGAGGGCGCTAAAATAGACTTTAACGTGTATAATACCGATGGCTCCTTCACCCAAACAATGGGTTTAAAAATAGTTGAGGGCCGGGATATTGACGCGGTGAAATACCCCTCAGATTCGCTCGCTATTATGCTGAACCAGGCATCTGTGAAAATAATGGGCTTTAAAGATCCGATAGGCCAAATTGTTAAGAACGGCGATACTAAAATGACTGTAGTAGGAGTGGTGAAAGATTTTATATTGCAATCTCCTTATGAGCCCGTTAAGCCAATGGTAATACAAGGGCCAAAAGCATGGTTCAATGTTATCCATTATAAACTCAACGAAAAAAATACTACCGCCCAAAACCTTAAACTGGCGGAAGGCGTGTTCAAGAATTTTAACTCAGAGTACCCTTTCGACTACCATTTTGTGGACGATGAATACGCCAAAAAATTTAAGGATGAACAACGTACCGGCACCCTGGCAACACTTTTTGCGGGCTTAACCATCTTTATATCCTGCCTGGGTCTCTTTGGCTTGGCAACTTATATGGCGCAGAACCGCATTAAAGAAATTGGTGTACGTAAGGTGCTTGGCGCATCGGTAATAGGTGTTAGCTCCATGCTATCTAAAGACTTTTTAAAGCTGGTTGCCATTGCATTTTTAATAGCTACGCCGTTGGCCTGGTACGGTATGCATACGTGGCTGCAGGGATACACTTATAGGGTGCCTATCAGCATATGGGTGTTTATAACCGCCGCGGTAGTAACCATTATGATATCCATTATAACCGTGAGCTTCCAGGCGATAAAAGCCGCATTGGCAAACCCGGTGAAGAGCCTTAGATCGGAATAGAATCAAGAGACAAGAATCAAGAATTAATAAGAATCAGCGCAATCTGTGAAATCAATTTTCAGATCTGTGTAATCAAAATGACAATCATGTTCAGAAACTATATAAAAACAGCATTCCGTAGCCTCTTAAAAAATAAAGGCTTTACGGCTATCAACATTTTGGGGCTGGCCCTTGGGCTTGGCGCTTGCCTGCTTATTGTTTTTTATGTAGCAGATGAATTGAGCTATGACCGCTACAATACCAAAAGCGAGCGCATCTTCCGCGTAAATGCCGACCTTAAACTGGGGGAGAACCGAAAAGATTATGCTGTAGTAATGCCGCCGCTGGCCAAAACATTGGTTGCCGAATACCCATACGTAGAAGATGCTGTGCGAATAAAGAACGCATACAACATGCACGTTAAAAAGGGTGAGGTGAATATGGTAGAGAACAAGGTTGCCTTTGCCGATCCATCTCTATTTAATGTTTTTACGTTACCATTGATTAGCGGCGACGCTAAAACCGCCCTTGCAGAACCGAACTCGGTAGTATTAACCGAAAGCAACGCCAAAAAATATTTTGATAAAACGGATGTGGTTGGTAAGATGATGGTGATAAACGACAATCAAAGTTTTAATATCACCGGGGTGATAAAAGATGTGCCGAAAAACTCGCACTTTAATTTCGATTTCTTTTTATCGATGGCCACCTGGGCGGATAGCCGTTCAAATGCCTGGCTGCGTAATGATTATAATACCTATGTATTGCTGAAGGACGCTAAAGACGCTAAAAAGCTCGCCGGAAGCTTAGATGCCTTTCTGCTTAAAATGAGTGGTGACCAGATGAAAAGCGAGATAGGCATGAGCTACGCCGACTTTGAAAAAAGCGGCAGCTATTTCCGTTTAAACCTTACGCCGCTTACCGATATCCACCTCAAATCTAACCGTACAGGCGAATTGGGTGCAAACGGTACCACGCAATACGTTTACATCTTCTCGGCCATTGCCATATTTATATTATTAATAGCCTGTGTAAACTTCATGAATCTTTCTACTGCCCGCTCATCAAACCGCGCCCGCGAAGTTGGTGTACGTAAAGTACTTGGTTCGCCACGCAAATACCTTATCGCGCAATTCCTGTCAGAATCTATCATGATCACCTTCTTTGCAACCATTATCGCGCTTTTTGCCGCTATAGCATTGCTGCCGTTGTTTAACCAGCTTGCCGGGAAGGATATAGCTATTACACAATCAACATTGCTCTGGTTATTGCCGGTATCTGCGCTTATTGTATTGGTTGTTGGTTCGTTGGCCGGTTCGTACCCGGCGTTCTTTCTGTCGGCTTTCCAGCCGATAGATGTGCTGAAGGGCAAACTTTCAGCCGGTTTTAAAGGCGGTGGTTTGCGCAGCTTTTTGGTGGTTTTCCAGTTCGGCATATCGGTATTTCTGATAATGGGTACGCTTGTCATCAAAAATCAGTTGAACTTCATTCAAACCACAAACCTCGGCTTCAATCGTAACCAGGTGCTGGTGATACAAAATGCCTACGAGCTTAACAAAGAGACGAAAAATTTTAAGAACGAACTGACGCAATTGCCCGGCGTAACCAGCGCCACCATGACGGACTTCCTGCCCGTATCGGTAAATCGGCGCAGTACGTCCATCTTTTTTAAAGATGCCACGCTTGACCAAAAGAACTCCATTTTCCCGCAATTTTGGGAGGTTGATAGCGATTGGATACCTACGCTGGATATAAAAATGGCAGCCGGCCGCAACTTTGACAAAGACAGGTTGAGCGATTCGTCGGTAATTATTATCAACGAAGCTGCTGCCAAATTCCTGGGGTATAAAAACACCTTGGGCCAAACGCTGTACGAGTCGAACGGCAGTAGAACCAAACCAGTAAATGCCCTGAAATACGAGGTGATAGGAGTGATGAAGGATTTTCATTATAGCTCGATGCACGAAAAAATTGAACCGCTCATTATCCACCTTGCCGAAAACAACGGCTCCATCAGCCTGCGGGTAAATACAGCTAACCTGCCGGGTTTAATGTCGCAGATCAAAAACAAATGGTCAGGGTTTTCGCCTATGCAAATGAATTACTCCTTTATGGATCAGGATTTTGACGCGTCGTACCGTTCGGAGCAGCGTGTGGGAACCATCTTTATCATATTTACCACGCTGGCTATTATTATAGCTTGCCTGGGCTTGTTCGGGCTGGCGGCTTATGCGGCAGAGCAACGCACCAAAGAGATAGGCATCCGCAAAGTATTGGGTGCCGACGTAAGCGTTATTGTAGCTATGTTATCAAAAGATTTTGTAAAGCTGGTAGTTATATCCATCGTGGTAGCCTCGCCGTTGGCCTGGTACTGTATGCACCTGTGGCTGCAAGATTTTGCCTATCGCATTAACATACAATGGTGGGTAATCGCAGCAGCGGGGATAACAGCCATTTTAATAGCTGTAGTAACCGTAAGTTTTCAGGCAGTTAAAGCAGCATTGGCAAATCCGGTGAATAGCTTGAAGAATGAGTAAGTTAGTGAGTGGTGTGTAGTGAGTAGTGAGTGATGAATAGTTGGACGGGGAGTAGTTAAGAATCGGTGTAATCATAAAATAAAATCTGTGAAATCACCTAAGTAATCTGTGAAATCAATATAGAAATCTGTGAAATCTAAATAAATCATGTATAAAAATTATTTAAAAACAGCCTGGCGTAATATCTTAGGGAATAAGTTTTACGCTTCCATCAACGTGGCTGGCCTTACGGTTGGGCTGGTTGTTGGTTTATTTATGCTGCTTTGGGTGCAGGATGAATTGAGCTACGATAAATTCAATTCCAAAGCCGATAATATTTACAAAATAGGCATCGTTGGCGGCACGGGCATCAGCAAGCAGATCTTTAACAACATCATTGCGCCGGTTGCAACCTT
Organism: Mucilaginibacter gilvus; assembly: GCF_004054195.1. Lineage (GTDB taxonomy): Bacteria > Bacteroidota > Bacteroidia > Sphingobacteriales > Sphingobacteriaceae > Mucilaginibacter > Mucilaginibacter gilvus. The sequence continues at coordinate 212,407 of NZ_SBIW01000007.1, forward strand.
CGCCAAAAGGGAGGTGCCCGAAGTACAGGATGCTGTGCGCATCATGACTTTGGGTAACGCGCCGTTCAGATATAAAGACAAAGTTTTTTATGAAGACGATTTCGCCTTTACCGATGCATCGTACTTTACCTTGTTTGATTTTAATCTCATTAAAGGAGACAAGCGCCATCCTTTTCCCGATAATAGCTCCATTGTAATTACCGAGGATATGGCCGATAAATACTTTGGCAAGGAAGATCCTATTGGTAAAGTGGTAACGCTTGGGCAGGATGAGCAACTGAAAGTAACCGGTGTTATCCCCAATTATCCCGCAAATTCCAGCTTTAAGTATCGCATTCTGATGCCCTTAGCCAGGTTTAATGACCTGGCTTACATCAAAAACAAAAAAAGCTATGATAACAAAACCTTTATCTCATCAATGGATGCTGATTGGAGCATGTTTGGTTTCCAAACCTATCTGCTGTTGAAACCAGGTACCACTGTCAACACCACTGCATTAGAGAAAAAATTGCAGGCCATACATGAGCGTAATAAACCGGAAGATGCGCCGGTACCATACCTAACGCAACCATTGCTTAAAATGCACCTATACAAAGCCGATGGCACCGATGGCGGCATCTCCACAGTGCGCACTTTTGGTATTGTAGCGTTGATGATATTGGTTATCGCCTGCATTAACTATGTAAACCTGTCAACCGCGCGCAGTATGCTGCGGGCCAAGGAGGTAAGCATGCGCAAAATAATAGGGGCCAACAAATTCCAGCTGTTTATGCAGTTTATGGCCGAAACTACTTTGCTGTTTGTAATAGCCGCCATATTTGCCTTCGCGTTGATGTTTGTGCTGTTACCTTATTATAATCAGTTCTCGGGCAAGCAAATTGCGTTGAGTCTGTCCAGCTATAACATCTGGGCCTGCATTTTGGTTACGCTAATTGGCACGCTTGCCGCATCCAGCATATACCCTGCTCTGCTGCTTTCCTCGTTCGAGCCGCTAAAAGCGCTAAAAGGACGGGTAACTATTGGCATAGGTAACGCAGCTTTTCGCAGGATATTGGTGGTACTGCAATTTGCGGTATCTATTGTGCTGATCATCGGCACGCTCATTATTGGTAAACAACTAAAATACATCAGGGATAAAAACCTGGGGTATGATAAGGGGAATGTGCTATCCTTTAGTATGCGCGATGAAATGATACCGCATTACGACGTTATTAAAAATGAGCTGCAAAAGAACCCTGCCGTATTGGGTATAACCCGTGCCGGCCGCGATATTGTGACAGGTGGCAGTTCCACCGGCGATACCGATTGGGACGGCAAACCGGCCAACTCCAACATGTGGTTTAACCAGATCTATGCCGATAAGGACCTGCTGAGCTTCTTCAAAATGAAGATCATTGATGGAGCAGGCTTTACCGGCGCCGTAGCAGATTCCGCACACTTCCTCATCAACGAGACTGCCGTAAAAGAAATGGGCCTTAAAAACCCCATCGGCAAAAGGCTGCGTGTGCAAACAGTAAATGGAACTATTATTGGCGTGGTAAAGGACTTTCATTTCGCCAGCATTCACAAACAAATAGAACCCGCGGTATTTCAGTACAACCCTAATAACTGCTGGAAAGTATACCTGAAAACAACCGGTCGTGATGCCCAAAGTGCCATTGCATCAGCACAAGCCATGTGGAAGCAGTACAACGGTGATATTCCTTTCAACTTCACCTTCCTGGACGAGAGCTATAAGAAACAATATACCGATGACCAGCGCACTGGCTCCTTATTCAACATGTTCTCTGGCATAGCCATTATTATTTCATGCCTGGGCTTGTTCGGGTTGGCCACGTACTCGGCACAGGTTAAAACAAGGGAGATCGGCATTCGCAAGGTATTAGGCGCCAGCGTGAGCCGCATTATAGGTTTGCTGGCGGCAGAGTTTATGGTACTCATCATCATTGCCATCGTGATCGCTATCCCGGTAGGCTGGTATGCCATGAGTGCCTGGCTTAGGGATTTTGCTTATAAAATAAATATAACCTGGGTGGTATTCCTGTTAGCAGGCGGTGGCGCAACTTTTATAGCACTGGCAACCATCAGCATCCAATCGGTAAAAGCGGCAATAGCCAACCCGGTGAAGAGTTTGAAAAACGGAGAGTAGAAAGTCAATGGTCGATGGTCCATAGCCGAAAAGAATAATTGAACAAATGAAGCTGTTATGGACTATTGACCATGGGCTATGGACTAAATAATCGGTGTAATCACAAAATAAAATCAGTGTAATCCTAAATATCATGATAAAGAACTATTTTAAAATAGCATGGAGGAACCTCATCAGGAACAAGGGTTTCTCGTTAACCAACATTTTGGGGTTAACCATCGGGATGATCTGTACCATCTTCATTTTTTTATGGGTAAAGGATGAGGTCGCGTACGATAAGTTCCACCAGAATCACGATAATATCTACCAGGTAATGGCTACGCGCGACTTTAAGCCGACCATCTTTACCGACCCTAACATGGTGCTGCCTTTAGCCAAAACGCTGGAAGGCGGCAACCCGCAGGTATTGCGCACCGTGGTAACCACGCACCAGGAATCGCACCTGTTTGAGTATAAAAATACCAAACTAAAAAAAGATTCGTACCAGGTGAGCGATCAGTTCTTCAATATTTTTAGCTGGAAGGTTATAAAAGGCAGCACCGCTGCTGTTTTAAGTGACCCTAAGTCTATCGCCATTACCGAATCTGCCGCCAAAGCATTTTTTGGTAACGACGACCCGATGGATAAAGTGGTAAAAGTGGATAATCAGTTAAATTATAAAATTGCAGCGGTATTAGCCGACCCTCCGGGCAATTCAACCTTTAAGTTTGATTTTATTGCGCCCTTCGACAAATCATCAGATTTTTTTAAAAACAGGATGAAGGAATGGAACGGTTCATCGCATAGTGTGTTTATCCAAACTACGCCGAACGCTAACATGGCCGCAGTGGATAAGTACATTGATAAAGTAAAACATGACCACGCGAAGGGCGATAAAATAAGCACGTACTGGACCTTCCCGATGAATAAATGGCACCTGTACAGCGAATTTAAGGACGGCAAAAACGTAGGTGGTATGATAGAGTATGTGCGCATGTTCACCGTAATAGCCATCATTATTTTGCTGATAGCCTGCGTGAATTTCATGAACCTTTCTACAGCCCGTTCAGAAAAACGCGCTAAGGAAGTAGGCATCCGCAAAACGTTAGGCTCCGACAGGAGGCAACTGCTTACCCAGTTCTTCTTCGAGTCTATCATACTGGCGCTCATCGCCTTTGTACTGGCCATTGGCTTTGTTTACCTGCTGATGCCATCATTTAACCTATTGGTAAGCAAGAGCCTGCATCTAAGTATTATCGATCCGTTCTTCCTGATCGGGGCGCTAATTATCATCCTGTTCACCGGCGTGGTTGCGGGTAGTTACCCGGCGTTGTACCTGTCGTCATTTAACCCGGTTAAGGTGCTTAAAGGCACATTCGCGGCGGGCAAGAGCGCGGTATTGCCGAGGCGTATATTGGTTGTGGGGCAGTTTGTGATGTCGATACTGCTGATATCTGCTACCATTATAGTTTACCAGCAGATCCAGCACATCAAGGATAAGAGCATCGGTTACAACCCCAATAACCTGATTATGATACCCTCTTCACAGGATATTGATAAAAACTACGCGGCCATTAAACAAGATTTGGAAAATACTGGTTTGGTGACCTCTACTACGCGCACCTCATCACCGATAACCGAGATCTGGTGGAAATCGGGCTCGCCGGAATACGACGGGAAGGCCGCCAATGGCGATATCATTTTCTCGGGCTTGCAAGCCGATGCCGACTTTACCAAAACCATGGGCATTAAAGTATTGCAGGGCCGCGATTTTAACAAAACCCCGGGCGATACATCGGTAATGCTACTGAACAAGGCCGCTGTTGAAGCTATGAAATTGAAAAACCCGGTAGGGATGGTAATGAAGTACGGACGTAAATTTACCGTTGCCGGCGTTATTGATAACGTGGTAATGGCATCTCCATATGATCCGGTTGAACCCCTGATGATCTATTACGACCCAAATAACTCCAGCGTGGTAAACGTGCGCTTAAAAGAAGGCGTACAGCCAAAAGCGGCCATCACCACATTGGAAACCATCTTTAAAAAATATAATCCGCAAAACCTGTTCGAGTATCAGTTTGTAGACCAGGAGTTCGGCAAGAAATTCCTGACGGAGGAACTGATCAGCCGTATCACCAATATTTTTGCAGGGCTGGCCATCTTTATCTGCTGTATCGGTTTGGCCGGTTTAGCATCGTTTACCATCGAAAAACGCTTCCGCGAAATTGGTGTGCGCAAGGTAATGGGCGCATCGGTACAACAACTGCTGATGCTCATCTCAACTGAGTTTTTAAAGCTGGTAGCCATTGCCTTTGTGATAGCCGTGCCGCTAACCTGGTACCTCATGAGTAACTGGCTAAAAAAATACACCTACCATATCGACGTAAGCGTTTGGGTATTTGCCGCCGTAGGGGGATTGATACTGCTGCTTACCCTTGTGGTAGTAAGCCTCAATACCATGAAAGCCGCATTGGCCAATCCGGTGAAAAGCTTGCGCTCGGAATAGGTCATTAGGTCATTGAGTCATTTGCAAAATGGAATGATTTAATGACCCAATGACGAGAAGCAAAATGACTTAATAACTAAAATATTATGCTAATAAACTACGTCAAAATTGCCTTGCGCATCTCACCAAACAGAAAATGTACAGCCTCATCAATATCAGTGGTTTGGCTATTGGGCTTGCTGTCTGTATGACCATACTGATGTACGTTTCGCATGAGATGACGTATGACAGCTTCCAGGTAAATGGTAAAAGCATTTATAAGCTGCAAGCGCAAATAAAGATCGGTGGCAATATTATGAACACGGCTTACATGAGCTATGTTACCGGGCCTATGGTAAAGCAACGCCAGCCGCGCGTAGAACAATTTTCGCGTACCATGAAATATCCAAAGCAAGTTTTGGTTAGCCTTGAGGCGAATCCTCATCAAAAGTTTGCCGGAGAAAAATTGCTCTTTGCCGATCATAATTTCTTCGATTTCTTTTCTTTTAAGCTCATATCGGGTAGTAAAACGGATGTGCTGAGCAAGCCCTTTTCGGTGGTACTATCCAAAGACATGGCCGATAAATATTTCGGTGCCGAAAACCCCGTAGGCAAAGTACTAACCATTAAAACCGACAGCACTTATAACTACCAAGTTACAGGCGTAGCCGAAAATAGCCCCTCCAACTCATCTATCGATTACAATTTCATCGTATCTGGCCCCACATTGCAGGCCACAAAGGAAGGGAAGAAAGCAATTAGTACACAGGGAATAGGCCCGGGCTCGTTTGATAATTACCTGCTTTTAAAACAACCTGCAGATACCGCGACTGTACGCGCCGACCTGCAATCGCTCCCCGCCAAGGATGTTAGTATGGAGGGCGAGATCTTCAGCCTTACCGCGTTAACTGATGCCCATTTGAACTCCAATTACGGCGATTCATCAAACACCAAATACCTTAAGATCTTCCCGTTGGTGGCCGTGCTGATATTGCTGCTGGCGCTGGTGAATTACATGAGTCTATCCACCGCCCGATCTACCTTACGAGCTAAAGAGGTCGGGGTACGCAAGGTATCCGGTGCCAGCCGCAAAACCATTGCTTTGCAGTTTTATGTCGAGTCGGGGATATTTACTTTGCTCTCTTTTATATTGGGCTATTTGCTTTGTTATGCTTTTAAGCCGTGGTTTACTAATACACTGCAATTAAAAATAGACAATACGTTTTTATACAGTCCGTTGGTGCTTGCATTGTTTGTCGCGATGTTTTTGTTAACCGCCTTAATTGCGGGTAGTTACCCGTCATTGGTGCTGTCGGCCTTTAAGCCTATTGCCATGCTAAAGGGCAAAATGAGCAAGCAAACCGGCGGTGTAGCCGTGCGTAAAGTATTTACCACTTTGCAGTTTGCCATATCGGTTGGGCTGATCATCTGCGGGATCATTATCGACAGGCAACTATACTATTTCCGCCATGCCGATACGGGTATAGACAGGGAAAACATTGTGATGATACCCGTTTCCAATAGCTTCGGTGAAAATTACCCGGCCTTTAAACAGGATATTCAATCGCTCGCCGGTATAGCCAATACCGCTACCTCGCACTACGCCATGTTTAAGGGGTACGACATGAATTTTATCAATGGTAAAACCAAGGATGAGAGTGTAGCGCTATCGGCATTATCAGTTGATAATCATTACATTAATACGCTTAATTTAAAGTGGAAAATAGCGCCGGTATCTGAAGCCAGTATGCGGGGCTACAATAAAGTGGTGATCAACGAAGAAGCTATCGACAAGCTCCACCTGAAGCCAAACCCGGTCGGCAGCTACATTAATACAGGGAACGAAAAATTCCAGATCACCGGGGTGCTTAAAAATTTTAACTTCAGTTCTATGCAGTCCACCATTGCGCCACTCGGACTGTTCATCTCACCCGATACCACCAAAAATTGGGCAAAGGTGGGTTGCAGCATGTTCGCCAAAATAAAACCCAATACCAACCTGCCAACGCTGCTGGCCAGCATGGAAAGCATTTACAGAAAGTACGATAGCGATACACCTTTCAGCTATTCGTTTATGGATGATGCCTTTAACGAGCAATATAAGGCGGAGGACAGGCTGGCTTCCGTCTTTAGCATATTTACCTATATCACCGTGTTGCTGGCTACCATGGGGCTGTTTGGCTTAACCGCATTCACTATAGAGCAGCGTAATAAGGAGATAGGCATCCGCAAAATATTAGGTGCGAGCCTTGCCACCATCACGTCGTTATTATCGGTAGATTTTATAAAATTGGTAGCAATATCCGTATTAATAGCCTCGCCGGTAGCCTGGTGGGCCATGCATAACTGGCTGCAAAACTTTGCGTACCGAATAGCAATCCCCTGGTGGGTATTTGTAGCGGCGGGTGTGATAGCGGTGCTCACAGCAATTGTAACTATTAGTTACCATGCGGTAAAGGCAGCAATAGCAAATCCGGTAGCAAGTTTAAGGAGCGAATGAAGTCCATAGCTATAGTCCATGGACAATAGCAGAAAAAGTATATATAAACGTCGAGTACCATGGTCTATCGACTATGGGCCATGGACTAAATAATCTGTGAAATCAAAATATTAAATCTGTGTAATCCTAAAATATCATGATAAAAAACTATTTAAAAAGTGCCCTGCGTAGTATTACCCGGCACAAGTTTATCTCGTTCATCAATATATTCGGCTTAACGGTAGGGCTTACTTGCTGCCTGCTTATTTTAACTTATATCGTCAACGAGAACAGTTATGATAAGTACAACACCAATGCTGATGATACCTACCGTGTAACGCGCACCTTTTATTCGGCGCCGGGGGTAGAGAGCTTGCACTTAAGTGCCGTGGCACCGCCATTTGGCCCCTTGCTGCAAAATGCCTTCCCCGATATTAAGAAAATGACCCGTGTTTTGTACACTGGCACAAGCGCCCTGCATTATAAAGAAAAGCTATTTAACGAAACAGGCACCGCCCTGGCTGATGAAAATTTCTTTGACGTTTTTGATGTATCGGTTACAAAAGGTAATCCACACACCGCTTTAAACAACCCATACAGCATTATGCTAACTGAGGAGTTGGCTAAGAAGTACTTTGACAAGGAAGACCCTATCAATAAAACTGTTCGGCTGGATGATAATAAGCATGAATTTAAAGTTACGGGCATTTTTAAACCCTTGCCGGCAAACGCGCATTTGCACCCGGAAATGTTGTTGTCATTTAGTACTTTAAAGGATAGCGTTGTTTATGGCGAAAAAAATCTTCAAACCAATTTTGGTAATAACGCTTTCGATACTTACCTGTTATTCCCAAGGGGGTACAATACGGCGAGAATAGAGGCGCAGTTGCCAGCGTTTTTAGATAAGTACGTTAACCTTGGCGGTACGGTTAAAACCCATTTACAAACCAAACTCGAGCTTCAAAAGCTAACAGATATACACCTCCGCTCGCACCTCGACGATGAGTTAGAGCAAAACGGCGATATTAAACGTGTGTATGTTTTCTCGGCGATTGCACTCTTTATTTTGCTGATAGCGTGTATCAACTACATGAATTTATCTACCGCCGTTCGGTTTTGCGCGCTAAAGAAATAGGTATCCGTAAAGTGATAGGAGCACAGCGCAAAGAGATCATCTCCCAGTTCCTCAGCGAAGCGGTATTGATCACCGGGGTGGCGCTTATTTTGGCAATTCTGTTAACAGTTATTACACTGCCTTTTATCAATAAAATGTCCGGCTTAGGGCTGTCCATCAACAGCCTGCTGCAGTTTAAAATTTTACTGCCTGTGTTGGCATTACCCTTTGTGATTGGCTTAATAAGCGGCATATACCCGGCTATCTTTATGTCATCCTTTATCCCGGCTAAGGTTTTAAAAGGGATGCTGAAGGTGGGCTCGGGCAATGTATCGTTCCGCCAGGTGCTTGTAGTTTTACAGTTCTCTATCTCAATTATCTTAATTGTAGCAACTACTGTTGTGTTTAAGCAATTACAGTATATCCAGAATAAAGCCCTCGGTTTTAGTAAGGATAATATCATCACTATGGGGTATTATAATGGCCTTACGCCGCAATACAATGCTTTTAAAGATGACCTGCTAAAAACCGGGCTGGTTAAAGATATAGGGCGTTCTTCGCGGATCCCTTCGGGCAGGTTGCTGGATATGCAGGGAGCATCTGTTATGGAAAATGGCACAGCGCAGCCTGTAAAATTCGACCTTAAAAATATTACGATAGATTACGGTTTTATACCCACTTTCGGCATTAAAATGGCCGCCGGGCGCAATTTTTCGGAAGCTTTTAAAACCGATAGTGTTAACTGCATCATTAATGAGCAGGCGGTTAAAGAACTTGGATGGAAAACCCCTGAAAACGCGATCGGAAAAAATTTAACCTATGGCGGTGTTGACGGTAAAGTGGTTGATGTGGTTAAAAATTTCCATTTCGAATCGCTTCATCAAAAAATTCTCCCCATGATATTTAAACTGCCTAACCGCGACGGCCTCAACCGTACGTCAATTAAAATAAGCGGTACAAATGCGCAGGCATCTATTGCTGCTGTGGAAGCTACGTGGCACAAATACCTGCCCGAAACACCCTTCGATTATACTTTTTTGGATGAACGCTTTGGCAAACTTTACCAGAGCGAGCAACAGCAGAGCAGCTTGTTCACCATCTTTTCGTTCATAGCCATATTTATCGCTTGTTTGGGCTTATTCGGGCTATCGGCCTTCACTATAACGCAGCGGGTAAAAGAAATTGGCGTACGTAAAGTATTGGTTGCCAGCGTGCCGCAAATTGTGGCGGAGCTATCACAGGATTTTTTAAAACTGGTAATATTAGCGGCAATAATATCGCTGCCAATAGCCTGGTACGCCATGAACAAATGGCTGCTCGATTTTGAGTTCCGCATCAGCATTAGCTGGTGGATACTGGCCATGGCGGGTGTACTGGCGCTTATTGTAGCATTTGTAACCATCAGCTTCCAATCCGTAAAAGCCGCGCTGGCAAACCCAGTGAAGAGCTTGAGAAGCGAGTAAATAGTCGATAGTCCATAGACCATAGTCTACAGGGGCGATAGCGGTAGTAATCGCATTCATCACCATTAGCTTCCAAGCCCTAAAAGCCACCATGGCAAACCCGGTGAAGAGCTTGCGTTCCGAGTAGGTGGTGAATGATGAGTTGAGAATGGCAAGTAGTAAGTTGTTCTTTAGTACGGCAACTATTCTCTGCTCACCACTCACTACTGCCTACCTGTATCATAACCGAACACAGCATTGTAACACATGCGTACAGGCTTTATAATACATAATATCATAACTAACTTATAATCATTGTTTTGTATGTTTGGTATATCTTTTACTATGGATATGCCAAACTACAACATCATGCTTAGGAATTACTTTAAAATAGCTTGGAGAAACTTAACAAAGCACAAAGCTTTTTCGTTCATCAATATTTTTGGCCTTGCTGTTGGCATCGCCGCGTTCTGGTTGATAGCCCTTTATGTAACCGACGAACTTAGTTACGACCGGTATAACACCAAAGCCGACCGCATCGTTCGCGTAGTACAACACGGCACCTGGGATGGCGGCGGGTTTGATTTCGCGGTTACATCCGCACCTTATGCGGGAGCGTTAAAGTCAGATTTCCCGCAGGTAGAACAAACCGCCCGCATAGATAGGGAGGGTGGCGGTAAAATAACCGTTGGCGATAAAATTATTGAGGAAGGCAACATGGTACTTGCCGATAATGCAATTTTCAAGATCTTCAGCTACCAGTTTTTGCAGGGTGATGCCCAAACCGCTTTAACCAAACCGCAAAGCATTGTATTAACCAAAACCCTTGCGGAAACACTTTTTGGCGATGCGGAATCAGCATTAAACAAAACCATATCTATAGATGGCACCGCAACCAATGTTACCGGCGTAATTGCCGATGTGCCGGTAAATTCTCATATTACATTTACAGCGCTGCGTTCGTTACCGGAAGGTTTCACAAGCGCCTGGGACGATGCAAGCATTTACACCTATTTGCTTTTAAAAGATGCCAACGATAAGCAAGTTATTGAAGCAGCAAGCAGTGTTTTTTTTAATAAATACCTGAAAAAGAAAATGGGCGATCTGAAGTTTGGCTTAGAACTTCAGCCGCTGACATCTATCCACCTGCACTCTAACCTGGGCTACGAAGCGGGCTCCAATGGCAATATCACCTACGTTTATGTGTTTAGCATTACTGCTTTACTTATATTAGTGATAGCCGTTATCAACTATGTAAATTTGGCTACAGCACGTTCATCTATCCGTATTAAAGAGATCGGCGTGCGCAAAGTGATCGGGTCTGACAGAAGCCAGCTGATCATCATGTTCTTTGCCGAATCGGTCTTGCTTACCTTTATCGCTACGGTCATTGCCGCGGTGATCATCCAATTCTCGTTACCGTTCTTTAACCAGTTATCAGGTAAAACCCTGGTGCTGATGCAATTTGGTACGGTGCAAACTGTCGCTATATTCCTTGGCTTCTCTTTATTCACCGGGTTGTTCAGCGGTATTTATCCGGCTATGTTCCTATCCGGTTTTGGTACCATTAATGCCATGAAGGGGCAATTAGGCAACCAAATGGCGACAATCTTCTTCCGTAAATCGCTGGTAGTGTTCCAGTTTGTGATCACCATCGTCATGATAGTGGGTTCCTTTGTAATTTACCAGCAGCTGCGCTTCGCCATGAATAAAGATCTTGGCTTTAATAAGGCGCAAACGCTTACTTTTCATGTCAACAACCACGATGTGAGGGGCAAAATTGCTGCCTTAAGGCAGCAGCTTTTACAAAACCCAAATATTGAAGATGTGTCTACCGCCGGCAACCCTATTGGCAGCAACAGTATGAACAGCGGCGGATTTAACGTAGGCGTGGATGGCAAATCCAATTCTGAGTCGCTGTTAGTTCAAAAACTTACTATCGACGAAGATTTTATCCCAACGTTGCAGATCAAAATGAGTAAGGGCCGCAATTTCTCGAGGGATATTACAAGCGATGTAAACGAAGCTATTTTAGTAAACCAAACCCTTGTAGATAAAATAGGCTGGAAGAACCCGGTTGGCCGCAGGGTTAACCTCGGTGTAGATAATCAAGGCAAGGTAATAGCGCGCACCATTGTAGGCGTTGTGAAAGATTTTAACACCTTTTCGCTTCAGCATAAAATATCACCGTTGGTTATGAGCTTACCACAAGAGGCTAACGATAAAGATAACCTGTACGTTCGCGTTGGTAAAAACAATATCAAGGCATCGTTGGCCTACATTACTAAAACTTACGGCGACTTTGACATCGAACAAAAACCAGAGTTCCACTTCCTCGACCAAAACTTTGCCGCGCAATACCAAACCGAGCAAAAACAAGGCAACATCCTGCTCATCTTTACCATATTGGCCATCAGTATTGCCTGCTTAGGCTTATTCGGTCTGGTGACTTTTACCGCCGAACAACGCGTTAAAGAGATCGGTATCCGCAAAGTTTTAGGTGCGAGTGTTACCAGTATTGTAAGCCTGTTGGGCACCGATCTGATGAAGCTGGTGTTCATCGCTACTATTATAGCTTGCCCAATTGCTTACTTCGCTATGAACAAATGGCTGCAAGATTTTGAATATAAGATAGCTATCAACTGGTGGGTGTTCCTACTGGCAGGCGGCGGCGCAAGTTTAATAGCGCTGGCAACCATCAGTATACAATCTGTAAAAGCAGCCATCAAAAACCCGGTGAAGAGTTTAAAGAGCGAGTAATTTTTAGTTCATTGTTGATAGTTCATAGCGAAAAACTGCAGCTACCATGAACTATCAACTATTATCTATGAACTTTCTTAAAACTAATGCAACTATTTAACAACAATAGCCATCTATTATAAAAACTAAATAACATGAAAAAATTCCTATTTTTCTTAGTGCTGGCATCTCCGGTATACCTTGCTTCGGCACAGGATAGCAAAACGCCATATCTCACCAGGTCATTAGCATCTGACAATGTAAAAACCGTATTTGTAAACACCAGCGGCGGCAGCATTTCCGTTAAAGGCGGCGAGGAGCCACGCATTGAGGTTTACGTAGTTGGTAACAACAACCAAAACCTGAGCAAAGAAGAGATCAAAAAACGCCTGGACGAAGATTACACTTTAGATATTGCTGTGCATGGTGGCGAATTACACGCTACTGCCAAGCAAAAACACAACATTAATAACTGGAGAAAGAGCCTGAGCATTGGCTTTAAAGTGTACGTAAACAAAGCCACCGAAACCAACTTAAACACCAGTGGTGGGAGCATCAGCATTGCCAATTTAACAGGTAACCAAAACTTTGAAACCAGCGGTGGCAGCTTGAATATTAACACCGTTGCGGGCATTATTAAGGGCGAAACCAGTGGCGGCAGCATCAATGTAGCTAATTCGAGCAAAGAGATCGAGCTGACTACCAGTGGCGGCAGCATTAGCGCGAGCAACTGCCAGGGCCATATTAAATTGGAAACTTCGGGCGGTTCGGTTAGGTTGGATAACCTGAAAGGTTATGTAAAGGCAGAAACCAGCGGCGGCAGCGTTAACGGCAGCAAAATTGATGGCGAACTGATTGCCGGTACCAGCGGTGGCAGTGTTAGCCTCATGGATGTTGCAGGCAGTGTAGACGCATCAACCAGTGCGGGCAGCATTCACGTGCAAATGACCCGGGTAGATAAATATGTAAAAATTGACGGCAACTCGGGCCATGTAGACCTGCAATTACCGGCTAAACAAGGCTTTAACCTGGATGTACGCGGCGATCGTGTAAACATGTCCGTGAATGGTACGTTCGAAGGTCAAAAAGAAAAAGAAAAAGTTGTTGGTAAGCTAAATGGCGGTGGTTCACCTGTTGAAGTGCGCGGCGATGGCAGTGTTAATGTAACTTATTAAGCTTATAGATCATAGTTGATGGTTCATAGTGAAGAGTTCGCGGTCGGAATAGTTTGGTGAGTGGTGAATAGAGAGTAGTGAATGGTGAGTTGAGGATATCAGCTCACCATTTTATTTTTCGGTTTAACGCTTAAAACCATTCACCACTCTCAACTCACCAGAGTGTATCATAACCGAACGATCACTGTTACACATACGTACACCGTACAGTTATAAATTCAAATTAAATATCTGATTATTAATATATTATATAATTGGTATTTGTTTTAAGCTATTGGCATTACCATGATAAAAAATTACTTAACCATCGCCTGGAGAAGCCTTACAAAAAACAAGGTTTTTTCATTCATCAACATATTCGGGCTTGCTATTGGTTTAACCTGCTGTATGCTCATCAGTGCCTACATTTACCAGGAAGTTACCTATGATACCTATCCCGCAAACGCCAAAAATATTTACCGTGTGGGCCTGCATTTAACCGAGAATGCAGGCGTTACCGATTTCGCTTTGGTTGATGCCGCAGTAGGGCAGGGCATCAAAAATAATATCCCCGGTGTGGTGTCATCTACCCGCATCAGCGGCAGGGGATCGGTCTACGTAAAATATGACGACAAACTATTTAAAGAAGAACACTTCAGCATAGCCGACTCTAATTTTCTGGCTATGTTCTCGCTGCCGCTTATTCAGGGTGACGGACGCAGTGCGTTGGTTAGTCCAAACAGCGTAGTAATCACCAGCCAAACAGCAAAAAAATATTTTGGCAGCGAATCGGCTATCGGTAAAACACTCGTGCTGCAGGGCGAGCGGGATTTAAAAGTTACCGGCGTAATTGATAAAGTGCCCGATAACTCCCATTTTCATTACGACGCGTTCATTAGCAAATCTACCTATCCATCTAAGCGTGAGACTTGGAGTAATATCAGTTTTTATACTTATTTACAGCTAAACAACGGTGCCGATGCTAAAAAGATAGAGGCACAATTCCCTGCGCTCGTGTTAAAATACGCCGCTCCCGAAATTCAGAACGATATGGGGGTGAGCCTTGCCGAAGCGCAAAAGTCGGTTAATACCTTCCGGTTTTTCCTGATGCCGTTGACCGATATCCACCTGCACTCTGCAACCAAATTTGAGATGGAGCCAAACGGCGACATCCACTACGTTTATATTTTCAGCGCGCTGGCAGCATTTATTTTATTGCTGGCCTGCATCAACTTCATGAACCTGTCTACCGCCAGCTCGGTTAAACGCGCAAAAGAAGTTGGCATCCGCAAGGTGATGGGCTCGTTAAAAAGTTCGCTCATCTCGCAGTTCCTTACCGAATCGGTAGTGGTAACGGCTTTAGCCATGGTCATTGGCTTAATGCTTGTTTATTTTGCCCTACCATATTTTAATGCCCTTGCCGGTAAGCAGTTTGAAATGGGTTTGTTTGTAAGCTTCAAAAGTATTGCAATAGAAGTATTCCTGGTTTTGCTTGTTGGTATCATCGCAGGCATTTACCCGGCTTTCTTCCTGTCATCATTTAAAGTGCTCAATGTTTTAAAAGGCAACAGCTCGGCAGGCCCGGCAAAGCGTAACTTTTTACGCAGCGGCCTGGTAGTGTTCCAGTTCTTTATATCTACATCGCTTATTATAGCTACCATGGTGGTATACCGCCAGCTAAACTACATGCAGAATATAAAATTGGGATATGATAAGGAGCAGGTACTGGTGATAAATGACGCATATTCGCTTGGCAACAATATCGATGCATTTAAACAGCAACTCCTGCGCGACCCGCGAGTGGCCAACGCTACCGTAACGGGTAGCGTACCCGGAGCGGCTAATATGGATGGCACCCAGATCTACGCCAAGGAGTTTAACGACAAACAGGAACACAAAGAGATCCACACCAATATTTACCACGTAGAGGATAGCTACTTAGCCACCCTCGGCATAAAAATGGCCATTGGCCGTAACTTTTCCTCCGCATCCCCGGCAGATTCATCGGCTGTGGTGATAAACGAGGCGCTTGTGCGCGAAATAGGCTGGGGCAATACCGATCCGATTGGCAAAACTATTGTACGCTCCGGTCAGCATGAATTTAAGGTGGTAGGCGTGGTGAAAGATTTTCATTATAAATCGGCGAAAGAAAAAATAGCGCCGCTGATGTTTTTACCCGGCCGCAGCAATATGCTGATGGCTGTTAAAGTGCATTCGGCAGATATAGCGCCATTTTTAACCGATGTGAAAAAACAATGGGATAGTTTTCGCGCTACAGCGCCGTTCAGCTATTCGTTCCTGGATGAGCAGTACGCTGCCTTGTACAGTGCAGAACAACGTACAGGAAAGATCTTTACCTCGTTTGCCTTCGTAGCGGTAATCATCGCCAGCCTCGGCTTGTTTGGCCTGGCAGCATTCAGCATTCGTCAAAGGGTGAAAGAAATTGGCATCCGCAAGGTATTGGGCGCATCGTCTGGTACTATTACGGGCATGCTCTCTACAGAGTTTTTAAAGCTGGTGGGGATAGCCATTGTGGTATCGGTACCGGTAACCTGGTACGCAATGTATAAATGGCTTCAGGATTTTGCTTATCGCGTTGAAATATCGTGGTGGGTATTTGTGCTGGCGGGCTTTATAGCCATATTGGTAGCTTTTGTTACGGTAAGTTTCCAGTCGGTAAGGGCGGCGTTGGCAAACCCTGTAAAAAGTTTGCGAAGCGAGTAACCTAAATTATTAAAGTGTGGTCATAAATGGTGAACCATTTTTTATCGCCTGATAAATAGGGGTAAATGGTTTGTTGGTTGTATTACATCAGGTAAGTAACCATAAATTTTTCACGTTAACCAATTTAAAATATCATGTTTAAAAACTACGATAAAACAGCTTTCAGGAGCTTAATGAAAAACAAAGGCTTTACAGCCATCAATATACTGGGGCTTGCCCTGGGCCTGTGCGTTTGTATGCTGATCGTTTTCTACGTGATAGATGAGGTTGGCTACGATACCTATAACACCAAAGCCGATAGGATTTACCGGGTAAACAACAATATTAAGTTCGGCGGGAAAACAAGCCAGTATGCGGTTTCGCCGGCACCGCTTGCCGCAACGCTTAAAAGTGATTTCCCCGAAGTAGAAAATACCGTACGTTTTAGAGGGCGCGGCGGTTTTAAAGTACGGAAAGACGCCCAAAATGTTCAGGAAGACCGCATGATCTATGTAGACTCTACCTTGTTTGCTGTCTTTACCTTGCCGATGATACAGGGTGACCCTAAAACCGCCCTTACAGAGCCTAAAAGCGTGGTCATAAACGAAACCACAGCGCTGAAATATTTTAACGCAACAAATGTAGTTGGCAAAACGCTGACCTTTAACGACACCATCCTGTATAAAGTAACCGGGGTAATTAAAGATATCCCAAAGCAATCGCACTTTAATTTCGACTTTTTCCTGGCTATGAACGGGCTGGACGAGAGCAAGGAAGGCGCCTGGTTAAGTAATAATTTTAACACATACGTTCTATTGAAAAATGGGGCTAATCCTAAAGCACTGGAATCAAAATTCCACGCCTTTGTAACCAAATATGTTGGTGGGCAGCTGCAAGCCGCCACGCACATGAGCTTTAGCGACTTTGAAAAAGACGGCAGCTACTTTAGATTAAATTTAGTTGCGCTGAAGGATATCCACCTGCGCTCTAATGCGCAGAACGAGCTGGGCGGTAACGGTAATATCCAGTATGTGTACATATTTTCGGCGGTTGCTATTTTTATATTGCTCATTGCCTGCGTAAACTTCATGAACCTCTCCACCGCGCGCTCGTCTAACCGTGCCCGCGAGGTAGGCGTGCGTAAGGTATTGGGCTCGGCACGCAGTTCGCTTATCGCGCAGTTTTTGTCAGAGTCGGTTCTGGTAACTTTTGCCGCAACGGTTATTGCTGTTGTGGGCGCATGGTTATTACTGCCGGTATTTAACCAAATGGCAGATAAGCAGCTGGCATTTACCAGCGGTACCTTTGTATGGTTGCTGCCCGTGCTGCTGCTCATCGTTGCTGTAATTGGCTGCCTGGCGGGCTCGTACCCGGCCTTCTTTTTATCAGCTTTCCAACCCATAGACGTGTTGAAAGGTAAATTGTCTGCCGGTTTTAAGGGTGGTTTTCTGCGGAGTTTTTTGGTGGTATTTCAATTCTCTATTTCCATATTCCTCATCATAGGCACGCTGGTTATTTATCACCAGCTAAAATTCATCCAAAGTAAAGACCTGGGCTATAGACGCGAGCAGGTGCTTATTGTTAACAATACATACGTTTTGGATAAACAAGCCAAGGTGTTTAAACAGGAAATAAAAGCACTGCCCGGTGTTAAGAATGCCACTTTAACTGGCTATATCCCAACCGGGGGCTGGAGAAACAATACATCGATGTTTGAGAGCCCCACATTAGATACTAAACATGCCGTATCCATCGGCGTTTGGGACGTTGATGAGGATTATATCAATACCATGTGCATGCGCATAAAGTATGGCCGCGATTTTTCGCCAGAAATGAAAATGGATTCCTCCGCTGTGATCATAAACGAAGCTGCGGTGCAAATTTTAGGTTATAAAGACGCGCTGAACAAGGAACTTTATATGCCAACAGATAACATGGCTAAGAACCTGAAAAAGCTTCATATAATTGGAGTGATAAAAGATTTTAACTTTAGCTCCTTACGCGAAAATATTTCGCCGCTTGCATTTTTACTGAACCAGAACACCGGTGCTTTAAGCGTGCATGTAAACGCGGCGAATGCCACCGCCGTACTGGCACAGGTTAAAGAAAAATGGCATTCCTTAGCGCCAAACCAACAGTTCGACTACTCGTTTATGGACGAAGATTTTGAGAACAGCTACCGTACCGAGCAGCGCATAGGCGGCATATTTATCGCCTTTACCTCCATGGCTATTATTATCGCCTGCCTGGGCTTATTTGGCCTTGCAGCTTATGCTGCCGAGCAGCGCACTAAGGAGATAGGCATCCGCAAGGTACTGGGTGCCAACATATCCATTATAGTAGCGATGCTTTCCAAAGATTTTATTAAACTGGTTATCATCGCCATCGTTATCGCGTCGCCATTGGCCTGGTTTAGTATGCAGCACTGGTTTCTATCAGGTTTTGCGTACCGCGATGGTATTAAATGGTGGATAGTAGCCACTGCCGGCGGCGGGGCCATCATTATCGCGTTTGTCACCATCAGTTTTCAATCAATAAAGGCCGCGCTGGCCAACCCGGTAACGAGTTTGAAGAATGAATAGGGTAGAGAGTGGTGAATAGAGAATAGAAAGTAGTGAGTAGAGAATAGTCAGTGGAGAATAGAGAATGGTGAGTGGTTTTGGGCCGCTCACCATTTTTTAGTTTGTTACAAGTGTAAATTCACCACTCTCTATTCACCACTCACCAAAACCACAGTGTATCATAACCGTACAACTGTTGTTACGCATGCGTACAGTGTGTAATATTTTTTTTACGTTATTGTATTGATTTTTAGATTATTGTAAAATTGGTATCGCTTTTAATATATTAACAGTGTTATAAACAAATACATAAATAGCCTGGCGCGGTGCATAAAGCAAGCGGGCGATAATTATAACCAAAATACTATCACCTCACGAAACTGAGTAATCAAAAACTAATGATAAAGAACTATTTTAAAATCGCCTTAAGGGGGTTCCGCCGGCACAAGCTGTTTACCTTTATCAACATTGTGGGCTTATCCATAGGCATCAGCGCCGCGCTGGTGATATACCTCATTGTGCATTTCGATTTTACGTTTGATAAGTTCCATAAAGATAGCGACCGCGTTTACCGTGTAACTACTGATTATTCGTTCGCGGGTGAAGTTGGGCACAACGGTGGGGTAACCATGGCCCTGGCGCCGGCATTGAGCACCGAAGCAACCGGTATCGACCAGGTAGCACCATTCTACATATACGGTAACGTGAATGTGCTGGCGCCCAATGGCTCATCGGTAGGTAACAAGTTAAAAAAGCAAAGCGGGATAATTTTCGCCGAAGGCCATTACTTTAATATTTTTGAATATAATTGGGTAGTGGGCAATAAAAAAACCGCCCTTAAAGATCCCAACACCGTTGTGCTTACTACAAAGCAAGCGAAACTGTATTTCCCTAAGCTGGAGTATGCCGATATGCTGGGCAAGCAACTCATCTATGATGATTCGCTTAAAACCACTGTTACCGGTATTGTAGAACCTTTTAAAGAACGTTCGGACTTTATGGCACATGATTTTATATCCTACATCACCGGCACTACCGACCATTACGTCAAAGACAATTTTGAGGTAACGCAGTGGGGAAATACCAACTCTGCCTCGCAGTTATTCATCAAACTCGCGCCAACTGCTTCAGCTGGTAAATTAGAGAAGCAATTGAATGTAATGCTGAACAAGCATAACCCGCCAACGCCCGAAAATAAGGGCAATACCCAGGGTTTATCGCTCCAGCCTATCGGCGATCTGCATTTCGATCAAGTGTATGGCGGCTTTGATGGTGTGCGTACGGCCAGCAAAACAACGCTTTACGGTTTATTGGTTATAGCGGCTTTCTTGCTGATGTTAGGCTGCATCAACTTTATTAACCTTACCACAGCGCAGGCATCGCAACGCGCCAAAGAAATAGGCATCCGCAAAACAATGGGGAGCAGGCGGGGGCAGTTGATCATGCAGTTTTTAAGCGAAACGTTTTTGATAACCCTTTTAGCGGTTATTATTTCTGTGGCTATAGCGCCGGTAATATTAAAATTGTTTGCCGACTTTGTTCCAGAGGGGATCGCCATAAATATCCTCGCTCAGCCCGATCTAGTTGTGTTTTTAATATTACTGACCTTACTCGTAAGCGGCTTGTCGGGCTTTTATCCGGCCCTGGTTTTATCTGGCTATAAACCGGTTACGGTGCTTAAGAACCAGTCGGCAGGTAATAGCAGTAAATCGCGTAACGCCTGGCTGCGTAAAGGGTTAACGGTTACCCAGTTTGTGATAGCGCAGTTCTTTATCATGGCTACCTTATTGGTGAGCAAACAGATCTACTACGCGTTGCATAAGGACCTTGGTTTTAAGAAAGACGCTATTGTAAATATCAGCACACCGTATAAAAGCATAAATACCGATAAACAACAGGTGTTTATGAATAGGATCCGCGCCATAGCGCAGATAGAACTAATGAGCGTGGGTGGTGCGCCGCCATCGTCGGGCAATACAAACTCTACCACCGTAACCTACAAGGACGGCAAAAAAGAGGTAAAAATAGACCTGCAGCAAAAATTTGCCGATGAAAATTACCTCAACGTTTACCAGATAAAATTATTAGCCGGGCGTAACCTGCGCTCAACCGATACGGCGGGGGCGGGTAATATCCTCATTAATAATACCTACGCCAAAGTTTTAGGTTTCCGTAACCCAAATGATGCCATTGGTAAGCAGTTGGATTATAACGACAAGCAAAAAACCATTGTAGGTGTAACGGCCGATTTTTACCAGAAATCGCTTCATTCACCTATAAAACCACTTGCTATCCTGCAGCCCGGGAACAGGAAATGGAATAACCGCACTTTCCATATCGCCCTAAAACCGCAAACTGCCGGCGGAAACGAATGGAAAACTGCCATAGCCGGGTTTGAAAAGATATGGAAGGAGATTTATCCCGACGAAGATTTTGAATACACTTTTTACGACGAGAACATTGCCAAGTTTTACACCGCAGAGCAACACACTTCGCAATTGCTTACCTGGGCAACAGGCCTTTCTATATTTATCAGCTGCCTTGGTTTATTAGGTTTGGCTATTTATACCACCAGCCAGCGCACTAAGGAAATCGGCGTACGCAAGGTGTTGGGCGCTTCGGTAGCGCAGATTGTTACGCTGCTATCAACCGAATTGATCTGGCTCATAGTACTGGCTTTTGTAGTAGTAACACCAATTGCCTACTACGCCATGCAAAAATGGATGGAGAACTTTGCAGACCGCACTGCCATCAGCTGGTGGATCTTCGCGCTAAGCGGTGGAGGGATGCTTACAGCAGCATTGTTTACGCTAAGCTTCCAAACGGTAAAAGCAGCAGTTGCGAACCCTGTGAGGAGTTTGCGAAGTGAGTAGCTGTTAGTTGATGGTTCATAGTTCATGGTTTATAGCAGGCGTAAAATAATTGCTGGGCTACCATGAACTATCATCAATGAACAATCAGCCAATAAAAGTTAACGAATGTTAAAGGTTTAGGATTCGAAAGCTATAGTGCTGATATTGTAGGCAATTACAAAAAGCCTATGCTGAAGAACTACTTTAAAATTACCTGGCGCAGTATTGCCAATAATAAAATATCCTCGCTTATTAATATCGGCGGGCTCTCCGTGGGTATAGCAGTGAGTTTTATGTTGTTGCTGTATGTATACAACCAATACAGTTTTGATAAATTCCACAATAATAGCGACCGGCTGTACCAGGTTTTTAAAAACCAACCATCAAACGGAGAAATAAGAACTAAAGCATTTACGCAGCAGCGGCTTGCCGGCGTGCTAAAAAAAGATTTCCCGGAAGTAGAGAATGTAGCACGCATCAACGAATCTAAAGAAGCACTCATCACCTTTAACGACAAAGGTATTAAAGTGAACACCGTAGCATCTGACGCGGCGCTGTTTGACTTATTCAACTTTCAGTTGGTTTGGGGCGACAGGCGCACCGCACTTAGCGACCCAACCGGCATCGTAATTTCAGAATCAACCGCATTGGCCGTATTCGGCAACAGGAACCCGGTGGGGGAGATGATCCAATACGACAACCAATTCCCCATGAAAATAAGCGCGGTTATCAAAGATAACCCGCAAAATTCCAGTTTTACTTTTAAAGCCATCATACCATGGCAGGCTTTTTTAAACGAGATGCCCTGGCTAAAAGATGAAGGCTGGGATAATTACTCCTATTTCACGTATGTGCGTTTAAGGCCCGGCACATCTTTGGAGGCGGTAAATGCCAAAATAAAAAACCTCATAGGGCAGCATTTCCCACAGGATAAGGCGGTGAAGCTATTTATGTTCCCGTTTACCAGGCTACATTTGTATGGCGAGTTTAAAAATGGTGTGAACACCGGCGGCAGCATCGAATATGTGCGGTTGTTTTTATTCCTTGCCATTGGCATATTGCTCATAGCTTGTATCAATTTCATGAATCTGTCAACTGCCAGGTCGGAAAGAAGGGCGCGCGAAGTTGGCATTCGCAAAGCCATTGGCGCAAGGCGCGGTTCGCTCATAAAACAATTCATGAGCGAGTCGCTACTGATGGCTTTTGCAGCTTTCCTGCTTTCCCTCATGCTCATTATGGTATTACTTCCTGTGTTCAGGAATATCGTTAATATCAATTTAAGCCTGCCCTATGCCAACCCATGGGCCTGGTTAATGGCTTTGGCAGTTACAGTGTTTACAGGGTTGGTTGCAGGTAGTTATCCGGCACTTTTCCTTTCGTCGTTTAACCCGGTTAAGGTGTTGAAAGGGCAAATGATAAGCACACAAAGCAGCATCCGCCCAAGGCAGGTGCTGGTGGTTATGCAGTTCACCTTTTCAACCTGCCTCATCATCTTCAGCATTTTTGTATACCGGCAAATAGGCTTTATTAAAAACCGCCCGGTTGGTTACAACCGCGAAGGGATGATAGAGATCGCCTCTGATGGCAGGATGTACGACCAGTTCGATCTTTTCCGGCGCGATGCGCTGGCATCAGGCGCCATTACCGATGCTGCATTGATATCCGAACCTATAACCGGCGTTACCGGCGCCACCTGGAATAACACCTGGCCGGGACAGCTCCCCGGCGAGCGTAGTATCTCTATAGATTGTGTTGCGGCTACCTACCATTTTATTGATACTTACCAACTGCAATTAACCAGGGGGCGTGATTTTGCTGCCGGCCGCCCCTCAGATTCTACCGCTGTTATACTTAACGAATCGGCAGTGAAACTGATGCGCTTAAAAGAACCCGTTGGGCAACAAATAACGTGGATGAACAGCAAGCGCACAATTATAGGCGTAGTTAAGAATTTTGTATTGGCATCGCCTTACGAACCGGTGAAGCCAGTTATTATCGGGTTTTCGAAAGACTGGGCCACCAGTATAGGCTTGCGGCTCAACCCCAATACATCAATATCGCATAACCTGATAGTTTTAGAAAGCATCTACAAAAAATATAACCCTACGTACCCTTTCGAGTACAAATTTACCGATGAAAGTTTTAGCGCCAAATTTCGTAACGAGAAATTACTCGGCACTATGGCAGTTTCATTTACCTGTTTAGCTATAATGTTGTCTGCGCTCGGGTTGTTTGGGCTTGCCTCATTCTCTGCCGAACGCAGGCGTAAGGAGATCAGCATCCGCAAAGTTTTGGGCGCAGGTACGGGCGCGCTATGGTTAAAACTTTCACAGGAGTTTTTGGTGTTGGTGGTACTGTCGTTCGTTATCGGCTCGCTTATTAGTTGGTACCATATCAGCAGGTGGTTGTCGCAATATACGTATCACACATCTATCAGCATTTGGGTTTTTGTGGCTACGCTGGCTTTAAGCCTTGCCACTTGCCTTATTGCGGTAAGCTGGCAGGCTGTGAAGGCGGCCCTGGTAAACCCGGTGAAGAATTTGCGGAGTGAGTAAGGATAGTTCATAGGTGATGGCCCATGGTTTGTAGCCGAATTAGAGGTATCAGATCCGTTATGCCCAAAACTCGTGCATATGAACTATCATCCATAACCATCAACTAATTTTCTTTATTTTCGCACAATGAATTTTTCGTCGAAACTGCTGGAGGATGCAGTTGCTGAATTTACTAAATTACCTGGGGTGGGGCAAAAAACTGCCCTGCGTTTGGTGCTGCATCTGCTCAACCGGGAGAAGGAGGAAGTAACCCGTTTCAGTACCGCCATCAGTAGATTAAGAAACGAAATCCAGTTCTGCAGCACCTGCCACAATATCTCTGACAGCACTATTTGCGAGATCTGCGCTTCACATAAACGCGACCATTCTTTGGTTTGCGTGGTAGAAGATACGCGCGATGTAATGGCCATTGAGAACACCAACCAATATAACGGCGTATACCACGTACTTGGTGGCTTAATATCGCCAATGGATGGTGTGGGTCCGTCCGACCTGCAGGTGGATACATTGGTGGAAAGATTAAAGGAATCGGGTGTAAAAGAAATAATTTTCGCCCTTAGCGCCACCATGGAGGGCGATACCACTATTTTTTACCTGCATAAGCGGTTAAAACAATTTAATATAAATATCTCTACCATTGCCCGTGGCATAGCTTTTGGTGGTGAATTAGAGTACGTGGACGAGATCACTTTAGGAAGGTCTATTGTGACAAGGGTTCCGTACGAAAATTCATTATCCTGATTGCTTATGAAACTCTCTGTTATTGTAGTTAATTACAATATGTGCGCTTTGTTGAAGGCTTCGCTTAGCTCTTTAACTAAAGCTTGTAAGCATATTGATTATGAATTAATTGTGGTTGACGATGCGTCTACAGATCGTTCGGTAAAAATGCTGGAAACGGAGTTCCCAAAGGCCCACGCCATCCTGAATGAGAAGCAATTGGGTATCGCCAAAAGCCGCAACCTGGGGCTTGCAAAAGCAAACGGACAGTATGTTTTAATGGTCAATGCGGATACAATTACAGCCAGCAACGCGCTGGATGGCACACTGGCATTTATGGATGAGCATACCGATGCCGGCGGTGTTGGCGTGCGTATGCTAAACCCGCAGGGGCGCTTCTTGCATGTATCGCGCAGGGGCTTTAACAAGGCATGGGAAAACTTCTTTAAACTTACCGGCCTGGCAAAACACTTTGTAAAATCGAGGTTGTATAAGCACGAGAACAATAACTGGGTTGATGAATTTGAAACCGCCGAGGTTGACGTGATCAACGGCGCTTTTATGTTATTGCGCAGATCGGTATTGAACGAGGTGGGTGAGCTTGATGAGCGTTTAGCGATGTTCGGGCATGATATCGACTTATCTTACCGCATCCGCCTTGCGGGATATAAAAATTACTATTACCCCAAAACCTATATTCTTAACTATAGGAAGCACCTGGGCTCAAAATTTACCTGGAGCTACATCAGGCATTTTTATGGTGCTATGATTATATTCGCTGCCAAATATATGTTCCGTATGCCGGAGATCAAGATGCCGGACGTACAGCAGATATTTGCCCCGAAATATGAACTTGAAAAATAAGGTAATTGTTATCACCGGTGCCTCATCTGGTATCGGTAAAGCCCTCGCCATAGAATTTGCCAATCGCGGCGCCAACCTGGTTTTAGGAGCAAGGCATTACGTGAATTTGTGCACCATCGCTCAAAATATTGAAACTCATCAAAAAGTAAAGGCCGTTGCTGTACAATGCGATGTTACGGTTGAACAGGACTGCGCCATGCTGATCAAGCAAGCCGTATCAACCTTCGGTAGGGTAGATGTGCTTATCAATAACGCCGGTATCAGTATGCGCGCGCTTTTTAAAGATGTTGACCTAAAGGTTTTAAAAAGCCTGATGGACGTAAACTTTTGGGGCACTGTATACTGCACCAAATACGCCCTCCCCGAGATCACCAAAACAAAAGGCAGCATAGTGGGCGTGTCGTCCATAGCAGGTTATAAGGGCCTGCCGGGTCGTGCCGGCTATTCCGCCAGTAAATATGCCATGAATGGTTTTTTAGACGCCCTGCGCGTAGAAAACCTGAAAACAGGCGTAC
The DNA here is from genome assembly GCF_004054195.1 of Mucilaginibacter gilvus. Taxonomy (GTDB): domain Bacteria; phylum Bacteroidota; class Bacteroidia; order Sphingobacteriales; family Sphingobacteriaceae; genus Mucilaginibacter; species Mucilaginibacter gilvus. The sequence goes on from NZ_SBIW01000007.1 coordinate 238,721, forward strand.
ACATTATGGTGGCTTGCCCTGGCTTTACAGCATCCAACATCCGCAATACGGCGCTCGATAAAAGTGGCAAAGAGCAGGGCGAAAGTACACTGGAAGAAAATAAAATGATGACATCTGAAGAGGTGGCAACCATTATAGCCGATGGCGTGGAGGGCCGCACCCGCACACTCATAATGACCACACAGGGCAAACTCACCGTTTTCCTCAGCAAATTCTTCCCTGCTTTTTTAGATAGGCAGGTGTATAAGGTTTTTGCAAAGGAGAGAAATGCTTTAGTTCAATAGTTCAATAGTTCACTGGTGGGTTGTTGGACTTCCTTTATCTTTTTGTATTGAACAAACCCACCATGTCATCCCGAACGAGCTGCGGTGGAGTGTGTGCGGGGGCGAGGAGGGAACTTGTACGCCCTGCTTGGGCAATGCGCGGTCATATAAAAAGCTTGGATGCATGGCTTATAAGATTTCTCACGCTCGCCTTTCACGCACCACCAACCACACGCTGGTTCGATGACATAATGTAGGATGTTTGGCTTTACCATCGCTGAACTATTGAACCACTGAACCAAACAAGCTTATCTTGCTCATATCCAATACAATCCTGCCATCTTCATCCCGTTCAAACATCGGTACAAATTTAGCATCCCATACCATATCGGCGTAGGTGTAAGAGGTGCGGGAGTGTACGGTTTGAGAGAACGTGTCATCAAAGGCTTTTAGCAGCACCGAGAACGAAGCCTGCGTGCGTTCCAGTTCATCGGGCGTAATTTCGGCGAGGGGACTGTTCTCATCAAGGGGGTGTACTATTGTCCAGTTGAGGGTGAGGATGCTTACGTTAGAGCGCTCCAGTTCCAGCGGGAAGAACCGACGGGTGGCTTTTCCGTTCACTATCTCGTTATAGGAGAAGATGACCTCGATGCCCAGATCTATTAAAACATTCTTCCGCAGGTTGGAGATCCGGAACATCAGTCCTTTGCCGCTTTCCTGGTAGGGGCTTACCAGCAGGTTATCGCTGTACACAATTTTAGCCGATGGCTTAGAAAAACGTCCGTAAAGCAAACCCGTAGCTAACGCGAAAGCCAGCAAACCCATCATGGATTCGATAGCCGCAACGCTGTTTGCCACCACGCCCCGCGGACTGATGTGCCCGTAGCCCACGGTAGATATGGTTTGTGCCGAAAAGAAGAACGCGTCTAAAAAACGGCCGTAAGGCGTAATGCCGGTTGCACCATCCAGGCTATTCATACCTATGGACACGTATATGGTAGCAAAAAACAAGTTGGCAAAAAGATAGCCGCTCAGTACGATGAGCCAGAACTTGCCCCAACTCATTTTAATAAGGGTGTGGTAATTATCGGCTGTATTAAAAAATGCCAGCCCTTTACGCCGCACATTCACCGAACCATCTTTGTTGATAAGCGGCTGGCTTTTGATAACCGGCTGTGGGCCAAAACCAAGGTCGTTTTCTGGATTTATCTTTTGTTCGCGTATGGACATCTGGTAATAATTAAATTGAATAAAAAAGCAATCTTGAATTAAATGCGGTCCATCTTTAATTCAATAACTACCTATGAAAAATGTGTGGATAGATGTATGAGCAATTTTACAGAAATTCCTTTACATTTTAAGGGCATCCCGGCCTTGGTGAGCTTATATCTGGTGTTTTACAAAAGTGTTTTATTGTGTTTTTTTATTTCGACGTAAAATATATACATTGTTCATAATAAACTATTTATAAATATCATCTAAAGTATAGGGGTGTTCCAAAGTGTTTCACAAAAAACTGTAAAATACTGATAATCAATATGGTCTTAAAATAAGTGTTCCACATTTAAAAGTAGCACACCTAAGCCGACAGCTCAATAAAATTTAAACGCATTTGCTTTTGTAAAAACATCATTCCGCTTGCTTTTAGTGAAAAGTATTTCCATATTTGCCTTAACAAATGAAAACAATAGCATTAAACAACAATTGGTGGTGGCTTAACGAAAACTCGTAAGGCAGCCTCATTTTTTGTTTTTTACAGATATACAGAAGGGTTGCCGCAAGGTAGCCCTTTTTTTATGCCCTAACATGAAACAGATACTTAACCATCTTTTTGAACACAAAACCTTTAGCCGTGAGCAATCGAAAGAAATTTTGAAGAACATCGCACTGGGTAAATACAATAATTCGCAAATGGCCGCCTTTATGACTGCCTATTGTATGCGCAGCATCACAGTGAACGAACTGGAAGGTTTCCGCGATGCGATGCTAGAACTTTGCCTGCCTATCGACCTGGAAACCGGTGAACTTATCGACCTTTGCGGCACCGGCGGCGATGGCAAGGATACATTTAATATCTCTACCCTTGCGTCATTCGTGGTAGCGGGGGCAGGTTATAAGGTGGCCAAACACGGCAACTACGGCGTTTCTTCGGGCTGCGGTTCATCCAACGTAATGGAGCATTTGGGCTATGTGTTCACCAACAATACCGATGCCCTCAAACGCAGCATTGATAAAGCAAATATCTGCTTCTTGCACGCGCCGCTTTTCCATCCGGCTATGAAAACTGTGGCGCCTATCCGCAGGGAATTGGGCGTGAAAACCTTTTTTAATATGCTTGGCCCATTGGTAAACCCCGCAAAACCGGGTAACCAGTTGGTAGGTGTATTTAACCTGGAACTGGCGAGGGTTTATGCTTACCTGTACCAAAAATCGGGTATTAAATATACCATCCTAAACGCCTTAGACGGCTACGATGAGATTTCGCTCACCTGCGATTTTAAAACTTTCTCCGGCGAAGGCGAAAAGATGAATACCATAGAAAGCCTCGGCTTTGCCAAACTGAACGAGAACGAAATAACCGGCGGGCATACCGTTGGCGATTCGGCAGACATATTTATGAAGGTGCTTAATGACGAAGCTACAAAAGCGCAAGCCAACGTAGTGTTGTCAAACGCGGCAATGGCCATTAAAACCATTTCGCCCGGCAAAACATTTGCAGATAGTTTTTACGAGGCAGAGGAATCGCTCACCAGCAAAAAAGCGCTGCGAAGCTTTAAAACTTTGATTGCGAGCTAATATGAAGATAAAGATTTGTGGTTTAAAACACCCGGATAATATCGAAGCCGTAGCGGCACTATCGCCCGATTATATGGGCTTTATCTGTTATAGCAGGTCGCCGCGCTTTATTGGGGAGCTTGACGAAGATATTTTGGCAACCCTGCCAGATAATATCCTTAAAACTGGAGTGTTTGTAAATGCCTCGGTAGAGCGCATCAACAAAACGATGAATAAATATGGTTTCGAGGCCATTCAGTTGCATGGTGCCGAAACCCCGGATAACTGCGCCATGTTCCGCACCAAAGTGACCGTTATCAAAGCTTTTGGTGTAAATGAGGATTTTGATTTTAGCCGATTGGAAAATTACGCTAACAAAGTAGATTATTTCCTGTTCGATACCAAAACGGTAGCACATGGCGGCTCGGGCAAAACCTTTAAATGGGAAGTGCTGAATAAATACACGGGCGATGTGCCTTTCTTTTTATCGGGCGGGTTAAGCCTGGAGAATTTGGCTGAAGTGGGTAGCATCAAACACCCTATGCTGTATGGTGTTGATATGAACAGCAGGTTCGAATCGGCCCCGGCTTTAAAAGATGTAGATAAGCTTAAAGAAGCATTTAATATTATAAAAACATTCAATAACAAATGAAGTACGGAGTTAACGAACAGGGCTATTACGGAGATTTTGGCGGGGCGTATATCCCCGAAATGCTTTACCCTAACGTAGAGGAACTGCGCCAGGAATACGTGAAGATAATGAACGACCCGAGCTTTATAGCCGAGTTTGACCAGCTGCTGCGCGATTATGTGGGCCGCCCGTCGCCTTTATACCATGCCAAACGCTATTCGGAAAAATACGGAGCGAACATTTTCTTCAAACGGGAAGACCTGAACCATACTGGTTCGCATAAAATAAACAATGCCATCGGGCAGATACTTTTAGCTGAACGCCTAGGCAAAAAACGCATCATCGCTGAAACTGGGGCCGGGCAGCATGGCGTGGCTACGGCTACTGTTTGTGCGCTTAAAGGCATCGAGTGTATAGTATACATGGGCGAAATAGACATGGCACGCCAGGCACCCAACGTATCTCGCATGAAGATGCTGGGTGCCAGGGTAATACCGGCAACATCAGGCAGTAAAACCCTTAAAGATGCCACCAACGAGGCCATGCGCGACTGGATAGGCAACCCGGTTGATACCCATTATATCATCGGCTCGGTAGTTGGCCCGTATCCTTACCCGGATATGGTGGCCAAATTCCAATCCATCATTTCCCTCGAAGCAAAAAAACAACTGCTGGAGCAAACCGGCAATGAGTTACCACAATATGTAATGGCTTGTGTAGGGGGCGGCAGCAATGCCATGGGTATGTTTTACCATTTTTTGGACGATGAGGATGTGAAATTAGTAGCGGTTGAAGCAGCAGGCAAAGGTGTAGAGAGCGGCCACTCGGCAGCAACCACTTTTCTTGGCCGCGAGGGCGTTTTACACGGCAGCCGTACCATACTGATGCAAACAGCCGATGGGCAGGTGGAAGAACCGTATTCCATATCTGCAGGGTTGGATTATCCCGGCATAGGTCCGCAGCATGCACATTTGTATAAAGTAAACCGTGCCAAATACGTAAGCATTACCGATGATGAGGCGCTGCAGGCGGGCTTGCTGTGCTCGCAAATGGAAGGCATTATCCCTGCCATAGAAACCGCGCACGCGCTGGCCTATTTGGAGAAAATGGTATTTGATAAAGGCGATAATGTAGTGATCTGTCTGTCGGGCAGGGGAGATAAGGATCTGGATACTTATATTAAGTATTTCGGGTACTAGGGGTGTGGTGAGTAATGAATAGTCAGTGGTGAGTGGTGAATTGTTTTGACCCCAACCACCACTCACTATTCACCACTCTCTATTCTCTACTACTACTCACTATTCTCCACTCAACAAGTGTATCATAACCGAACACACACTGTTACACTTGCGTACATACGGACACTTTTCTTATCTTTGTAAATCACTTATAATTAAATACTTATAAAACTGGTATAGCTTTTAACTACGTTAAGGCAAAATCGGTTTGTATGTTAAAAAATTACTTTAAAATAGCCTGGCGCAACATTCTCCGCCATAAAGGTTATTCCATCATAAATATTTCTGGTTTAAGCGTGGGCATCGCAGCCTGTCTGCTCATATTTGTTATCCTGCAGTTCGAGTTGAGCTTTAACACCGGTTTTACGAACTATAAAAGTCTGTACCATGTGGCTACTAAGCAAATAGGCGAGGACGGTACCACTTATAATCCCGGCGTATCCGTACCGGCTCTCGATGCCTTGCGGATCGACTTTCCGCAGGTAAAGTTTGCTGCCTTAAACTCCAGCTATGGCAGCCAATTAACTGTTCCGGGTAACGACCCAAACAACGCCTTGAACGATAAAAAATTCAGCGAAGACGTTGGCGTGTTTTTTATGGAACCGCAGTTCTTCGATATCTTCCATTCTGATTGGCTGGCAGGAGATAAAAGTGCTTTAGACCAGCCAAACATGGTGGTGATAGCCCAAAGCACGGCCACTAAATACTTCGGCAACTGGAAACAGGCCATGGGTAAAACCCTGAAAATGGATAACGTTTTAACCCTGCGTGTTGCCGGCATTATTGGCGACGCGCCTGATAACAGCGATTTCCCGCTGAAGGTGATGGTATCCTACACTACCTGGAAAGAGCATCCTAAAGATTATAATTACTCCCATGAATGGGGCTCACTAAGCAGCAATCACCAGATATTTGCCGAGCTGCCGCAAAATATGACGGCCGCCAATATGGATAAGCAGTTGGTACGCTTCACCGCAAAATTCGCAAAGGATAAAACTAAGGTAACCCGTGCCCATTTTTTACAGCCATTAAGTGATATGCACTTTGATACCCGTTTCGGTAACACCATTGGCGACCACAGCACCAGCATGGCAACCTTGCGCATATTGGGGCTTATTGCCGTGTTGATCATCGTTATGGCGTCCATCAACTTTATTAACTTGTCTACCGCGCAATCGGTAAGCCGGTCAAAAGAGGTAGGCATCCGTAAGGTATTGGGTAGCACCAGGAAACAACTGATCTCGCAGGTACTTGGCGAAACCACGCTTATTGTGGTATTTTCGGTTGCAATTGCAGTCGCAATAGCAGAACTTGCTCTGCCATACCTCAAAAATATCGCCACCGTGCCGGATAATATCCGCTTGTTTAACGCTGGAACAATGATGTTTTTGGCATTGACAACCATCGCGGTTATTATACTTTCCGGCATCTATCCCGCACTCGTCGTATCGGGCTTTAAGCCAATACTGGCCATCAAAAACAAAATCACAGCAGCTTCCGTTGGCGGCATCCCACTGCGCAGGGCATTGGTTGTCGGCCAATTCTTTATCGCGCAATTATTGATCATCGGCACTTTGGTTGCGGTAAAACAAATGAACTATGTAAACGATGCCGACCTCGGATTCAACAAAAGCGCTGTACTAATACTACCCGGTTATACCGACAGTATCAGCCTGGGCAAAATGCAAACCTTTAAACAGCAACTATTGCAAAATCCGCAGGTAAAATCGGTGAGCTTTACTTCTGATGCGCCATCATCTGATAACAACTGGGGATCCAACTTTTATTATAACAACGATATGAAAGGCGCTACCTTCGGCGTTTTCATGAAGTTTGCCGATGCGGATTACTTTAAAACCTTTGGTTTTAAATTTGCCGCAGGCGGAGGTTTCGACCTAAGTGATACTACCCGCCAGGTAGTTGTTAACGAAACATTGGTACACAAACTGGGCGTAAAAAACGCAGGGGACGCTATTGGCAAAACGTTTAAGTTGGGCGGCGCTAAAAAGTGGGCAAATATTATTGGAGTGGTTAAGGATTTTAAAACCAATTCTTTGCGCGATGCTGTTAGACCCATTGTTATTTTAACGCAAAAGGAATATGAAGGGCAGGCGGCCGTAAAAATTCAGACAACAAGCCTGTCGAAAACAACAGCTGCCGTTAAGGCCCTGTGGGAGAAAACCTATCCCGAGTATGCTTACAGTGGCTATTTCCTTGATGAAAAAATCGCTAAATTTTATGAGCAGGAGAACAAGCTTGCGCTGGTTTACAAGATCTTTGCCGGTATTGCCATCTTTATTTCCTGCCTTGGCTTGTACGGCCTGGTATCGTACATGGCTGTGCAACGCACCAAGGAAGTTGGTGTAAGAAAGGTATTGGGCGCGTCTGTAGCCAATATTGTTTTCATGTTCTCCAAAGAGTTTTTATTGCTGATAGGGATCGCCTTTTTAATTGCCATGCCAACCGCTTGGTATCTGATGTCGCAATGGCTGCAGAATTTTGCTTACCGCATCCCATTAACCGCAGGCGTATTTTTGCTGGCGATAGTAGGATCTATGGGGATAGCATGGCTTACCGTGAGCTACAAAGCCTTAAAAGCCGCGCTGGTAAACCCGGTAAAGAGCTTGAAGTCGGAATAGTGTTCATAGTTCATGGTTCAAAGTAAAAGGACTACAGGAATTACCATGAACTGTCATCCATCAACTAAATAAATCTGCGTAATCACAAAATATAATCTGTGTAATCAATGTATAAAAACTATTTTAAGGTCGCCTGGCGCAATCTGTGGAAGAATAAAGTTTCCTCTGTTATCAATATCGTTGGGCTTGCCGTGGGTATGGCTGCCTGCATTGTGATACTGCTATTTGTATCGTACGAGAAAAGCTTCGACAGTTTTCATGGCGAAAACATTGTAAGGCTGAATGAGGTACAAAAGTGGCCCGGATTAGCCGCACCTCAAAAGGTAGCCTTATCTATGTTCCCGATGGCACCGGCTATCAAGGCAGAGTTTCCTGAAGTGAAGGATTACACCCGTATAAAATGGGACGATAAATATCAGTTCACCTACAACGAGAAAAGAATATTTGTACCCGAGGTTTTTGCCGTCGACCCTTCTTTTTTTAATATATTTAATTTTAAGGTGATAAAAGGCGATGCACTTGCGGCGATAACCAAACCAAACAGCATTGCCATTACCGAGGAAACTGCCCAAAAACTTTTTGGTAAGGAGGATCCCATCGGCAAAATAATAAACCATTACGGTGGCGATACGCTTAAGTTTACCGTAACAGCCGTGATGGCTAATGTGCCAAAAAACTCCCAGCTACAATTTGATGCCTTATACTCTTTGCCGGGCATCCATCAAAAATGGATGGATAACTGGGGCGGTAACTGGTTAAATACCTACTTTAAAATGTCGCCCGGAGCCGATTTGAAATCCTTTGAAGCTAAGATGCCGGGTTTCTTAAAAAAACACCTCAATGGCGACGGCTGGAAATATTATGAACTATTTTACCTCCCGCTGAAAGACATACATGCAGGTTCTACAGACATCGGGCTGGATTACCTCAACTTTCAAAAGTTCGACCAGAAATCGACCAACCTATTCGCCATCATAGCTATTATTGTGCTCGTTATCGCCTGCGTAAACTTCATGAACCTTTCTACAGCACGCTCTGCTGATAGGGCGAAAGAGGTGGGCATACGTAAATCTATAGGTGCAAACAGGCCCCAATTGGCTTTGCAGTTCCTTGGCGAAACCATTTTGTTATCCTTACTGGCGCTGGTGTTTGCTATTATATTGGTAGAGCTTGCTTTACCCTACGTAAATAACCTCAGCCTTCGCGGCATTTCGCTGCCTGTTTTCAGCCAGCCATTATTCCTGCCGCTCATTTTGGTGGGGACTATTTTGGTGGGCTTCATTTCGGGTATTTATCCTGCTTTGTTCCTTTCCTCCTTTAAGCCGGTTAAGGTTTTAAAGGGATCGGTAGAAACCGGCAAGAACAAAGGGGCTTTGCGCAACGTGTTGGTGGTTGGCCAGTTTACCAGTGCTGTTTTCCTGATGATAGCCACCGTATTTGTGGTGAAGCAGCTTAAATTTATGCAGGCTAAAGACCCCGGCTTTACCCGCGAGCAAATGGTTACCATTCCGCTGGATAGAATTTCGGGCAAAGGCTACCAGCTGTTTAAACAGCAACTATTAAACAACACACTTGTTGCCGGTGTAACTGCTTCGCAAGACCAACTTGGCAGCCATTTAGATCAAAATGGTGTTACGTTTCAGTATAAAGATTCTCCAAAGAAGGATTTGGCGGCCACGCAGCTTATTGTTGATAACGATTATCTCAACGTTTATAACATCAAATTGTCGCAAGGCAAAAACTTTTCTACCGAAAAATCTCAAAACGGTCGTGAATACATTGTGAATGAAGCCATGGCCGACGAACTCTTAAAAGATCATCCCGGGGCTACACGCGCTTCGTTGATAGGGCAGCGCTTCGGCTTCGATTCGCTTGGCGTAATTACCGGTGTGTCCAAAAACTTTAATTTTAATTCGATGCATTATAAGGTAGAAAACCTATTCCTCGTAAATCAAAGTGAATGGGGATTCCGCAAGGTTTCGGTAAAAATAAATGCGGGCAAATCAAAAGAGGCCATTGAGTTCATCAAAGCTACCTGGAAGCAAATTAACCCCGACCACCCGTTTGAATACCAGTTTTTGGACGACCATTTTGCGGAGGTTTACCGAGCCGATAACCAGGTGAGCAAAATTGTGGGGATACTGGCCGGTTTGGCCATTTTGATATCCTGCCTTGGCCTATTTGGCCTCGCATCTTTCTCTGCCGAAAAACGGGTGAAAGAAATAGGGGTGCGCAAAGTACTGGGCGCATCGGTGAAAAATATTGTAATGTTATTATCCGGCCATTTTATAAAATTAGTGATGATATCAAACCTTATAGCCTGGCCGCTAGCATGGTACGCTATGAATTTGTGGTTGAAAGATTTTGCCTACCATATCAGCATCACCTGGGGCACGTTTCTATTCGTAGCCTTGCTATCGGTAATCATTGCCTTGCTAACCATCAGTTTTCAATCAGTAAAAGCAGCCATAGCCAACCCGGTGAAGAGTTTGCGGAGCGAATAAAAGAGATTTCGGATTTCGAATGTTCGATTTCGGATTTAGTATTTAGAAATTAGAATTTACTGCATAATGATAAAAAATTATTTAAAAACAGCATGGCGTAATTTGTTGCAAAACAAGGCAACGTCCTTCATCAGTATAGCGGGGCTGGCAGTAGGAATCTGCTGCTTTTTGCTATTGGCGACTTACCTCATCAACGAGCTTAGGTACGATCGTTTCCACCAGAAAGCGGATAGGATAGTGCGCATCATCCAAAACCACAAATCGCCGGATTATAACGAAGTGAATACTATAGCAGTAACGCCAACCGCGCCGGTGCCGGTTTTTAAACAACAGCTAACCGATGTTGAAGACGGAGTACGCATTATAGATTATTCGGACATGCGCCCCGCCATCGTTCAGTTTGGCGATAAGCTTTTTAAAGAGAAAAACGTGCTGATGGCCGACGGATCGTTCTTTAAGATCTTCAGTTTCAAATTCATATCCGGCGATGCGGGCTCTGCTTTGGGCAATTCATCATCTATAGTGATCACGGCTTCCACAGCCACTAAATATTTTGGTGCCGATAACCCCATCGGCAAAATTTTAAAGGTAGATGGAACCAACAACATGATGGTTACCGGAGTGGTAGAAGATGTGGCCGAGTACTCGCAGATAAAGTTTGATATGGTAGGCAGCTACGCTATGATGCCGCGCTCGCTCATCCGCAAATGGGACTCGGCAAACGATTACTCTTATCTACTGTTAAAACCGAGCGCGGATAGGGTAGCTACCGAGAGGAAAATAAACACCTACCTGGATAGCCTCTACAAAAACGACCTGGCCGCCGGCGAAAAAATATGGTATAACCTGGAGCCGCTTACCTCTATACACCTGTACTCTACCGCCGGTGGTTTAGAACCTTCGGGCAATATCAAATACGTCTACATCCTGGGCATTGTAGCCGTTATACTGTTGGTATTGGCCTGCGTAAACTTCCTGAATCTGGTAACCGCCCGCTCGGCCGAACGTTCTAAAGAGATTGGCGTGCGTAAAGTTATGGGCGCGCAGCGTAAGCAATTGTTCTTCCAGTTTATTACCGAGGCGGGTATCATTACCCTCGTATCGCTCATAGCAGGCGTAGTTTTTGCGTCGTTTTGCTTCCCGGCGTTTAGCGATTTTAGCGGGCAGGCGCTCAATTTTAATACCTGGAATATTACATGGTTGGTTACAGCAATACTTGGCCTATTTTTTATAGTCACCCTGTTAGCAGGTACTTATCCATCGTTGTATCTATCGGCGTTTAAGCCGGTGGTGATACTTAAAACAAAGTCTACCGGGGCGGCAGGCGGTAATACGCTGCGCAAATCGCTGGTGGTTTTCCAATTCATCGTATCGGTTTTCTTTATTATCAGTACGCTGATAGCTGGCAACCAGCTAAAATATATGCAAAACCTGAACACCGGGATGGACCGCTCGCAGGTGATGGTGCTTGATATTGGCGGTATGCCTTTTAATAACCTGGAGCCCTTTAAAAATGCAATAGCGCAAAACCCCGGTATTACGGGCGCAACGGCCTCCTACAATTCGCCGGTGAACGTGCGTGGCGGCTATTCTATCAACAGCGCCGACGGTAAAAACTCCGATTTTAATCTGCCCGTAACGGCAGCCCCAATTGAGCGCAACTTTATCAAAACCATGGGCATGACGCTGGTTGCCGGCAGGGACCTGGACCTGGGCGATGAGCAGCAGGTGCGTAAAGATAGCCTGCGCCAATACAGTTTTATTTTAAACGAAACCGCCATTGCCGCCATGGGCTGGAAACCTGAACAAGCCATAGGTAAGCACATTGGGCTTAACGGGCGAACGGGCACTATTAAAGCCGTTGCTAAAGATTTTAATTTTTCTTCCTTACACCAAAAGATAGAACCGTTGGTAATATTCCCCGAGTACGATTGGTTTGGCAAGCTGCTGGTAAAAACCAACGGCAAAAATACCGCCGCTACCATAGCAGTTATGGAGGCGCAATGGCACAAGTTTTATCCCAACTCGCCATTCGAGTACCACTTCCTCGACCATGAGTTTGAAGAAATGTTTAAAACCGACCAGCGTACTGGCTCCATTCTGCAAGCCTTTACGCTGGTTACCATATTTATCTCCTGCCTGGGCTTATTCGGCTTAGCGGTGTTCAGCACCCGCCAGCGCGTTAAAGAGATAGGAATCCGCAAGGTTTTGGGTGCAAATGTAATGAGCATTGTAGGCCTTATCTCGTCCGATTTCCTCAAGTTGGTACTCATAGCAGTTATTATATCTTCACCGCTTGCATGGTACGCCATGAGCGCCTGGCTGCAGGATTTTGCCTACCGCATAGATATTTCCTGGTGGGTGTTCCTGTTGGCAGGAGGGATGGCTATTCTCATTGCCTTCGTCACCGTAGGATACCAATCCTTTAAAGCCGCGCTCAGCAACCCGGTGAAGAGCTTGCGCAGTGAATAGTGAATAGTGAGTATGAAAAACAAGTTGTGCGCTGTGGAATATCAGCGCACAACTTGTTTTTACAAAGCTTAGTAGGTTAAAACCATTCACCACTCTCTATTTACCACTCACATTGTATCATTACCGAACGCCCCGCTGTACAGAAGCGTACAGTATTATAATTAAATTTAATTATAAATAACTGATAGTTAGTAATTTATAACTTTGGTATGTTATTGATACTTTAATGCCAAAATCAAATTAAGAAATTGCAACCAGTAAACAATTATCCATTAATCTTAACCAGTTAAAATGTTATCACTACAGCATATTTCGAAGTATTACCAGGTTGGCGGCAACAAAAATTTCGTTATCAACGATATTAGTCTTGATGTTGATGAGGGTGAGTTTGTATCTATCATGGGCCCATCCGGTTCGGGTAAATCTACGTTGCTCAATATCATCGGCATGTTGGATGATCCATCAACCGGATATCATTACTTTGTAGATCAGCCCGTTCATCAAATGAAAGAAAAGCAGCGCTCTGCTTTATACAAACAATACATCGGCTTCGTTTTCCAGGCTTACCATTTAATAGATGAGTTAACCGTTTACGAAAACATTGAAACCCCATTAATATACCAGGATGTAAAAGGCAGCGAACGCAAGGCCATGGTGGCAGATATGCTCGATCGTTTTAACATCGTAGGTAAAAAGGACCTTTTCCCGGCACAATTATCTGGCGGGCAACAACAGCTGGTGGGTATAGCCCGCGCGCTGATAGCCAAGCCAAAATTGCTTTTGGCCGATGAGCCTACCGGTAACCTTAACTCCAAACAAGGCGAAGAAATTATGGAGCTGTTCCGTAAATTAAACAAAGAAGATGGCGTTACCATCATCCAGGTAACGCACTCGGAAAAAAACGCGGAATATGGTTCGCGCATCATTAACCTGTTGGATGGAAGGGTTGAATCTTCAAAAAAATTCTGAACTATAACACAAAATGCGATACTATAAATACTTACTTTTTAGCTTAGCCCTAACTATCCCGGCACTGGCACATAGCCAAACTGCCGATACTACGCTTAACCTGCAGCAATGCATCGATATTGCCATCAAAAACAACCTCGATGTAAAAAAAAGCGAACTGTTGCTGCAAACCGCCAAGGTAAACTCCAACCAGGCAAAAGAATACCTTTTGCCGGCCATCAGCGGCCAGGTAGACCACAGTATCAGCAGTGGTCGCGGTATCGATCCATCTACCAATACGTATGTGAACCAGTCGTTTAAATCTGGTAACTACAATTTAAACGGCGACCTTACCTTGTTTAGCGGTTTACAAAACCTAAACAACATCAAGCAAACATCATTAGCCTATCAGGCTGGCAAAATGGATTTTCAGCAGGCTAAAGATCAGGTTACCATCAGCGTTATCACCGCTTATTTATTGGTGCTGAATAACACCGAACTGCTAAACCAGGTGCGGAATCAATTAGATGTGTCGAAAAAACAGGTGGAGCGTTTAAACATCCTAGAGAAAGAAGGTGCTAACAAGCAACCGTCAGATTTGTATGATCTTAAAGGTACTTATGGCGACAATCAATTGAACGTAGTGAACACCGTGGCAACCTTAAAAGGTTCCAAGCTGAGTTTATTGCAGATCCTGAATATCCCTTACAAGGAAAACATTATGCTTGCACCCATCAATGCCGAAGATCTTGCTAAACAAACGTCAAACTCCGCCGACCAGGTGTATGATATCGCTTTAAATCAGCTGGCTTATGTAAAGGCAGCTACCTTAAGGCGACAAAGCGCCGAAAAGGGCGTGAGCGTTGCAAAAGGCGGGCTATTCCCAACAGTATCGTTGTTCGGTGGCTTATCAACCAACATCTCCAGTTCGGGGCAAATTGCCGGGCAGGATGTTAGCTACGTCGATCAGTTTAAAAACAATCGTGGTACAAATGTGGGCATCAGCTTAAGGGTACCAATATTGGGTTACCTCCAAAAACGCAACAAAGTAGCTTTGGCGAAGATTGATCTGCAGAACAATATTTATGTAGAACAAACTACCAAAGTGCAGTTAAGGCAAAACGTAGAGCAGGCGTATTTAAACATGACCTCGGCTTATGAAAAGTACGATGTTTTGACGGAGCAGGTTACTGCCTATGCCGAATCTTTCCGTACCGCGGAGATCCGCTTTAACGCGGGCGTACTTACCTCGGTAGATTTTGTATTGGCCAAAAACAATCTCGACAGGGCAAAATTGAACCTGATCAACGCCCGATACTCGGTTTATATTTATAACAAAATTTTAGATTATTACCAGGGAAAATTGTCATTATAATAAAATTTGCATCTTATTAGATTATTATATTACATTTATTGCAGAATCTACAAGGTATCCGGCCCGCCATTTTCAACGGCGCGCCGGATATTTCCATTAAAGCCCATTCTGTTCCTTCTGAGCAATTTTTAATAACACAAAAGCTTATTTTTGTTGTTGACACTAAAAAATTATAACCTTATGAAAAAGTTACTACTCACATTATCCATAGTTTTAACAGGTGCCGTAGCTGCGCAGGCGCAGGTATTGCCAAGCGTGCAGTTTGGCGTGAAGGGCGGCGTAAATTTAACAAGCCTTTCATCGGGCGGCAGCTCGTTTAGCAGTAATAATCGTGCGGGTTACCTTGGTGGTTTTTGGGCACGTTTTGGCGCATTAGGATTCAACTTTCAGCCGGAGATTTACCTGACCAGCAAAAACGTAGATATCAACACCAGCACCACCACAAAAGGCACTGCAAAATTCACCAGTATTGATGTGCCCTTATTAATAGGTGCTAAAGTAGGTGCGTTAGGCATCGGCGGCCGGTTTTATGGTGGCCCCTTATTGTCGTTCGCTATTAACAAAGACAACAATTTGGGGAGTGCCGTTGGCGGCGCATCCCGTTTAGATTACAAGGATTCTAATTTCGGGATACAGGTAGGTGCCGGACTGGATATCCAAAAAATATCCGTCGATCTGCGTTACGAAGCAGGGCTTACGAAACAAAATTACTACGATGGCAGTACCAATTATAAAACCCGCGTAAGTTTATTTAATTTAAGCCTGGGTTACCGCTTATATTAACAAGGAAAGAATTTGAAGCGAAGGCCTGCACATAAACTGTGCAGGCCTTTTTTGTTGATAATAAAGTATTAGCCTTTTGTAATAAAATAACAATAAAGTATTATTGTACAAAGCGTTGCTTGCCTTACCTTTATCAAAACCAATACCTACTATATGATTCACAAACGAGTGCTTGCCATTTTGATGCTACTAACTAACGTATGTTTGCAAATGCCTGTTAAAGCACAGGTGCCCTCGCAGAGCGGTAAAAGCATAATTCGCCTTAACCAGATTGGTTTTTATCCCAAAGCCGGTAAAATAGCTGTAATTACTGCACAGCAAACCGGTAATTTCCACATTAAAACACTTAACGGTAAAACCGTTTTCACCGGCGAGCTAAAGACTTCGAACCAGCCAGCTTTCTCCGGCAATTACACAGCTATAGCTAACTTTTCGGCGTTTAGCCTGCCGGGCAAATATGTTGTAAACTTACCCGGGAGAGGCGATTCTTATCCTTTTGAAATAAAACCAAACGCACTGAAGTCGGTAGCCGACGGAACCATCAAGGCCTTTTACTACCAGCGGGCCTCAATACCACTTGAAGAAAAGTACGCCGATAAATGGCACCGGCAAGCCGGGCACCCGGATGATAAGGTACTGATCCACCCGTCTGCCGCTACCGAAAAACGGCCGGAGGGAACAATGATTTCCTCGCCACGTGGCTGGTACGATGCCGGAGATTATAACAAATACATCGTTAACAGCGGGATCTCTACGGCGACGCTGCTTTCTTTATATGAAGATTTCCCGGCGTATATGAAAACCGTTAAACTGAATATCCCCGAAAGTACTAACCGGTTGCCCGATGTGCTGGACGAAGTGCTTTGGAACCTTCGCTGGATGCTCACCATGCAGGATCCCAACGATGGCGGTGTATATCATAAATTAACCAATCCCCGTTTTGATAAAATGGTAATGCCGGATAAGGCCGATTCGGCGAGGTATGTGGTGCAAAAAAGCACCGCAGCCGCGTTGGACTTTGCCGCGGTAATGGCACAGGCATCAAGAATCTTTAAAAAGTTCCCGCAGGCTTTGCCCGGGCTGGCAGATTCATGCATAAAAGCATCAGAATATGCCTGGCAATGGGCGGCTAAAAACCCGGCGGCACTATACAACCAAGATGCTATGAATCGCCAGTTTAAACCCTCGGTGGTTACCGGTACCTACGGCGATGGCATGGTAAGCGATGAGTTTTTTTGGGCGGCTGCCGAATTATACAGCGCCACCGGCAAGGTTGAATATTTTAGCAGGCTGAGCTTCACAGCAAACGATAGAGTGCAGGTGCCTACCTGGAGCAACGTAAAAGTAATGGGTTATTACGCGCTTACCCGAAACATGGGAGCAGATATCGGCAGTCACCCCGAGCTATCGCAAACAAAGGAGCGATTGTTAAACTTTGCCGATACTTATATAGCAGGTGCCGACAGTAACGCTTATCAAACCGTGATGACGAAATCTAAAATCAAATTCAACTGGGGCAGCAACAGCAATGCCGCCAACCAGGGAATATTGTTGATAAAAGCCTATAAGCTAACTAACAATAGAAAATACCTGCAATACGCTCTTGCTAACCTCGATTATATTTTGGGCAGAAACGGCACGGGGTATTGCTATGTTACCGGCTTCGGTAGCAAACCGGTAATGCACCCCCATCACCGCCCATCGGTAGCCGATGGGGTAGAGGATCCTATCCCAGGTTTGCTTTCCGGTGGGCCCAATCCCGGTATGCAGGATGGCGTGCAGGTGCCCTCGCTTTTCCCGGATGAGGCTTTTATAGACAGTGATAAGTCCTACGCAACCAACGAAATAGCGATAAACTGGAACTCACCGATGGCCTACCTGGCTAACGCATTACAGGCATTACAAAAAAACCTTTTTAATACCCAAACTAAAAATCATAACTAATAAACAGCATGAAAAAACTACTTGTATCCGCTATAGGCCTTAGCCTTTTAATCGGAACTTGCCTAATGGCGCAGCCAAAAAAGCCTGCCGCCGCTAAAAGCAGTATCGACCAAAAAGTTGATGCCCTTATTGCAAAAATGACCCTGGAAGAAAAGGTTGGCCAAATGACGGAGGTAACATCCGATGTAGTATCAAAAACCAATTCACCCATCCACCAGATAGACCCCGAAAAACTAAAAGAAGCCATCATGAAATACCATGTGGGCTCTATTTTAAACGTCACCGGCACCGCCTACACCCGCCAGCATTGGTTTGATGTAATTACAGAAATACAAGGTGCCGCTGCTAAAGACCGCCTCAAGATTCCCGTTATATACGGGATAGATGCTATCCACGGCGTAACTTATACCACTGGCAGTACCTTGTTTCCGCATGAAATTGCGCTCGCAGCAACTTTTAACCGCAACATCGCTCATACTTTAGGCGAGATAACAGCTTATGAAACACGCGCAAGCTATATCCCCTGGAATTACTCGCCTGTATTGGATTTGGGCAAATCGGCTTTATGGCCGCGTATTTATGAAACTATGGGAGAGGACCCATACCTGATCAAAACGCTCGGTGCCGAAGTAATAAAAGGTTACCAAGGAAACGATATTAGCGATAAATACCACGTAGCCGCCTGTATGAAACATTACCTTGGGTACGGCTTCCCCATGAACGGGAAAGACCGCACGCCATCGTGGATACCGGACAGGTACATGCGCGAGTATTTTTTACCCCCATTTGCCGAGGCCGTAAAAGCTGGTGCCCGTACGCTCATGATCAACTCGGGCGAGATAAACGGGGTGCCTATCCACGCCAGCAAATATATGCTGACCGATGTATTGCGCGGCGAGCTGCATTTTGACGGTATTGCCGTAACCGACTGGAGGGATATACAATACTTAAACACCCGCCACCATGTGGCCGCCACCCAAAAAGACGCTGTAATGATTGCCGTTAATGCCGGCGTAGATATGAGCATGGTGCCTTATGATTATACCTTTTTTACCTACCTGGTAGAATTGGTTAAGGAGAAGAAAGTAACCATGGCGCGTGTAAACGAGGCCGTTCACCGCATATTAAAGGTAAAATATGAATTGGGGTTGTTTGAACGCCCTGTGGGCAACCCGGATGATTACCCTAAGTTTGGTTCGGAAGAATTCAGGATGGCGAGTGTGCAGGCAGCTAACGAAGCTATTACGCTGTTAAAGAATAACAACAAAATCCTGCCACTTAAGAAAGGCCTTAAAGTATTAGTTACCGGGCCAACCGCAAACACCATGCGGTCGTTAGACGGGGGATGGAGCTACACCTGGCAGGGCGATCAGTCTGATAAGTTTGCTGCCGATAAAAACACCATATTGGAAGCCATTCAACAGAAAATTGGCAAGGATAACGTAAACTACCAACCCGGTGCAGCATTCGACAGCTTGCTGAACGTGAGCGAGACAGTTAAAGCGGCTAAAAATTCGGATGTGATTATACTGTGCCTTGGCGAGCTTTCTTATACAGAAAACGTAGGTAATATTGACGACCTGAACCTCCCATTAGCCCAAATACAACTGGCAACCGAATTAGCCAAAACCGGCAAACCTGTTATATTGGTATTAGCCGAAGGCAGGCCGAGAATTGTTACTAATGCCGACAAACTGTCAAACGCCACAGTAATGGCATACTTACCCGGAAACGAAGGTGGCGATGCTATTGCAAGTGTATTATTTGGTGATGTAAACCCATCGGGCAGGTTGCCAATTACTTACCCGCGTTATGCCAACGCATTGGTTAACTACAACCGCAAAAACCTGGAGAACGGTAATTCTGATGATAGCCACGGCTATAACCCGCTTTATGAATTTGGGCACGGCTTAAGCTACACTACATTTGCTTATGATAACCTGCACATCAGCAAGCCAACGTTAAACGCTAATGAAACACTGACTATTACTGTAGATGTGAAAAACACCGGGCAGGTAGAAGGTAAAGAATCTGTTTTGCTGTTCATCAGCCAGCTTTATGCCAGCATAGCACCAGACACTAAACGGCTGCGCGCTTTTGATAAGATAGGCCTTAAACCCGGCGAAACAAAAACAGTTACTTTTAAAATTACCGCTAAAGACCTTGCTTTTGTGAACGATGTAAGCAAAACAGTAACCGAAGCAGGCGAATTTAAAATACAGTTAGGTAGCCAAACTCAAAGCTTTAACTATGTATCAAACTTAGATGCACCATCCAGAACAGGAAGGTTATAATTTATTAAATAATATGTAGGAGAGGCGCGAGAAATTGCGCCTCTTTTTGTTTACGGGATATGCTTTTTATTTTCTTACACCGTTGTGATAGCCGTAATGGCGGCAACAATTAAAAAACACATACCGAAAACGAAGAAATACGCCAGCGAAACGCCTATCATTTTGCTTACTGTGCGCCACCTACTTCGATTGTAAACAACTCTTAAAGAGCGGTATACATAATAAGTGACGCCTAAAAAAGCCACCAGGTCAAGTATCTCAATAACAGATTCCCATGTTGCAGGGATGATTAATTTCAGGACTATTTCGGCGGCTAAAAACAAAAACAGGAAGCAATGCAGGTGGATGGCATAAATAATATGTTCCACGTAAAATTTACGGTTTTTGCGAAAGGCGATGCTCAAAATAAACGCGAATAGCGGCAGCAAAAGAAACATCATTTTTGGGGCATTGTGCTGCAGCCCTTCTCTGAACATTTCCAGGCCGTTCTTGCCCTGGCTCTTCCAGCTATAACTTTTCTTTTTTATGTAGCCGGTAAAAATACCATCACGCTGCGCTTCAGTCAGTTTATTTTGTTGAGCCAGGTATTCGGGATAGCTATCCGGGTCGTTTTTATTATCCATCAACATGATGCCGCCGTTATAATCCTTAGGGTCCGGGTCGGCAAGCTTAGCAGCCGGAGCGGGGCTTTTCGCCTTTGCAATTTGCACTGTGTCAATAGTTTTAACCGCGCCCGGAACAAATTTATTTATAGTTTGTTTTATTTTGGCTTTATCCGCAGGGGTAAGACTCTTGTCCGAATCAATATCTTTGGCAAGGTTATGTTTTATGGTATCGGCCAGTACCCTCGTACTTTTGTTTGATGGCACTTCCTTAACTATTTCATGCCCGTTTTGCTTAAAAAACAAAACAAAAAATATCAAACTGATAAAAATATACATCTTCACCGGATGCAGGTATTGAGCCCGGCGCCCTTCGAGGTAATCAACTGTGAGCTTGCCGGGTTTTGCAAAAAGCGGTTTCAGCGTATGAAAAAACTGGTAGTCGAAGTGAAAATAATCACTTACGGCATGGTTGATCATGTGCCCAAAGCTTTCCTTCATCTGCAGGTTCTCCTGCCCACACTTATGGCAGAAATTTCCTTGAAGTTCGGTTCCGCAGTTAAGGCAATCAGTTTCGTGCCGGTAATGCTTTTTCATAGCTTGTTGTAAGTGAGGTTTTTAGGTAAGCTATTTTAAACTTTTTATTTATTCTTTTCGTTTTGTATGCTTCTGTTCTAAGCGTGCTGTATAGCGTGTTTCAAAGCAGCGTTGTGTTTATACCTGAAAACAAACGGGAATATGATGGCTATTACCAGGGCATAAGCAGCAAAGGTAAGCCAGATGCCGTGCCAGTCTTTACCCTCGTTAGGTAAGGTAAAGTATTTATCTATTATATAACCGCTTATCCGGCTTCCGAAGAAAGCACCAAAACCATTTACCATCATCATAAACATACCCTGCGCACTTCCTCTTATCTCCGGGGAAGCCTGTGTTTCTACAAACAAAGAACCCGAAATATTAAAGAAATCGAAAGCCATACCATAAACGATGCATGATAATACGATCATCCATAAACCTCCCGCAGGGTCGCCGAAAGCAAACAGGCCAAAGCGCAGTACCCATGCCAACATGCTGAACAACATTACGTATTTGATACCAAATTTGCGGAGGAAGAAAGGGATAGCCAGGATAAATAAAGTTTCAGACACTTGCGATATAGACATAATAACGGCTGGGTATTTTACCGCCCTTAAGCCCTGATAAGCAGGTACTTTAGCAAAATCGTGCAGGTAGGTATCGCCGTAGGCATTTGTTAATTGTAATGCTGCGCCTAATAGCAAGGAAAAGATAAAGAATATGGCAAACTTTGGGGTTTTAAACAGTGCAAACGCATCTAAGCCTAACAGGGTATAGAATGATTTATTGCCCGTGCTCACAGCAAAAGGCCTGCATTTGGGAAGGGTAAAGGAGTAAAGCCCCAATATTAACGATACAAACGATGCAATATAAAACTGGTTGGAAGTAGTTTCGCTATGCGTTAAACTTACCACCCATAGGGCAACAATAAAACCTACAGTACCCCAGGTGCGGATGGGTGGGTATTCTTTTACTACATCAATATTTTGATTTTTAAGGGCCGAATAAGCCACTGTAATAGAAAGAGATAGCGTTGGCATGTAAAACGCCATGTTAAGCAGTAATACCCAAAAGAATGTGCCGGGGTCTTTAACCATTGGCAGGCAAAACAAAACACATGCGCCGCATATATGCATAATGCCATAAAGCTTTTCGGCATTGATTAACCTATCAGCAATAATACCTGTTATGGTGGGCATAAATATGGACGCGATGCCCATGGTAGAAAAGATAGCCCCAAACTGCGCCCCCGACCAATGTTTATTTTGGAACCAGTATGCGCCGATTGTAAGGAGCCAGGCTCCCCAAATAAAAAATTGCATGAAATTCATCAGTATTAAGCGGAACTTAATATTCATATAGAACAGTTTAAATCAGTTATAGTAAAATTTAACACCAAAAGCGAAAATTACTGAAATAAGGCGATATAGGAAAGCGGACTCGCATAGTTTATCCAAAATAATTGAAACGAAAGGCCAAAAACCTTATCTTTAACCAACTTAAATTGCAAATTATGACAAAGTTTTTCACGCTCCTGCTGGCTTCAGCAATTCTTTCGCTAACGGCGGTTTCACAAACTAAAAATACCAACCAAATTGGCGTTAATGCGGGTTTGAACTTTGCAACCGTTACCACCAGCGCTTACACCAACAGTGATTACAGAACGGGGTTTAACCTAGGTATATCGCTTGATCATTTTTTCTCGGAAAGCTGGAGTATTAAGGGTAAATTGGCTTACGACCAAAAAGGCTGGAAAGGTTATCTTGCAACTCCTACCGATCAATTTAATACTACTTATAATTTAGACTATTTAACTATCCCGATTATGGCTAACTGGCACTTTGGCCGTACTAAAAATTGGTACCTTAATTTTGGCCCTTATGTTGGTATTTTATTGAATGCCAAAGAAACCAGCAACGGCAGCGATGTGAAAAATATTTTTAACACAACCGATGCCGGCCTTGACGTCGGCATCGGCATTAAATTCCCTGTATCAGAAAAGGCAAAGTTCTTTATAGAAATTAATGGGCAAGGCGGTATTGCTGATATTGTGAAGGATAATACTTATTCAGCATTAAGGAATAGTGTAAGCAATTTGAATATTGGCTTAAATTTTTAAAGATCGGTTGCCTATAATGGTAAGGGGGTGCCGGTCCTGGGAATTCCCCTTTAGCATTAATTAGGAAGCTTTCCGCTTATTCAGCTCATCGCGAATTTTGGCAGCCTTCTCATAAGCTTCTTCGGAAAGAGCCTGCTGCAAGCGTGTTTTTAACTCATCATCACTTAGGGAAGTGAACGAACCCGAAGGCGTGGAAGGTGTTTTCTCTTCCGAGGTTTCGTTAATGTTCTCTAAATAAACAAAATCGTTGCCTTCTATCACAATACCCGCGGTAGAAAGAATAAACTCATAAGTATAGATAGGGCAATCGAACCTTACAGATACAGCAATAGCATCTGAGGTGCGGGCATCTATCTCTACCGTTTTTTTTCCATCAAAACAAACCAGCTTAGCATAAAATATACCATCCACCAGGTTGTAGATGATGATCTCCTGCACGGTGATGTTAAATGCCTGGCCAAGGCTCTTAAACAGATCGTGTGTAAGGGGACGACTCGGGGTCATTTTCTCTATCTCGATAGCAATGGCCTGCGCCTCGAAACTACCGATGATAATAGGTAATCTTCGGCGGCCGCTAACTTCGCCTAAAACCAGTGCGTACGCGCCGGACTGCGTTTGGCTGTAGGATAGGCCCACAATATCCAGCTTTATCTTTTTCATATCATTACCCATCACAACAAAATAGTTTTAAGCCGAAGCTTTATATGCTTTTACCGCATCAATTAATTTTGGCAGCACTTCAAACGCGTCGCCCACAATACCATAATCTGCCACCTTAAAAAATGGCGCTTCGGCGTCTTTGTTGATTACCACAATAACTTTAGACGAACTAACGCCCGCCAGGTGCTGTATGGCACCCGAAATTCCTATTGCAATATACAAATTTGGACTGACAGCTATACCTGTTTGCCCAACGTGTTCGCTATGTGGGCGCCAACCGGCATCAGATACCGGTTTTGAACATGCAGTAGCCGCACCGAGTAACCCAGCCAGCTCTTCTACCATTCCCCAGTTTTCGGGGCCTTTTAAGCCACGCCCCGCAGATACAACTATCTCTGCATCAGGCAAAGAAACTTTATCTGTAGAACGCACGATATCTTTTATCATAGCTTTAAAATCCGATTCTTTGGTTTCTACCGTAAAATCTTCTACCTGCCCTGCAGCACTGCTCTCTACAACTTTATAGGAGTTTGGCGTAAGCGCGATAACTTTATTAGCCGATGTTAGCTCAACCGTTGCAAAAGCTTTACCGGAAAACGCCGTTTTCTTCACTGTGAATTTACCACCATCAAGCACCGGCAAGGCAACAGCACCATCAGCAACACCAGCATGCAACTTTACACCAATGCGAGGCGCAAGGCCACGACCGCTGAAAGAATTAGACAGTACTACAATATCCGCGCCCTTCGCTTTAGCGGCTTCGGCTATTACCGAGGCGTAGGCCTGGTTTACAAAATTCTTTAATTTATCGTTAGATACATTCAGCACTTTTTCCGCGCCATATTTGCCTAATGCGGCAAGATCATCGGCAGCTACGTTGCCAATAGATATGGCTATAAGGTTGGTACCGGCCTGGTCGGCTATTGCTTTAGCATAGCTAACGGCTTCGAAAGTTGATTTTTTGAACTTGCCTGCGGCATTCTCGGCATATATTAAAACTGACATATAAGATAGTTCTTCTTCTCGTAAATTTGAATTGATTAAATAACCCTTGCCTGTGTGTGCAACAACTCCAATAATTGGGCCGGGTCGCCGGCATCAACCAATGTTACCTGGCCGCGTGGGGCAGGAGTTTCATAACTAATGACCTCCGAAAAGGTTTTAACATCCACAGCTTCAACTACGTTTAGCGGTTTGGTGCGTGCGCTCATAATGCCGCGCATGTTGGGTATTTTGGGTTCGGCAACGCCTTCCGCAGTACCGGCAACAAATGGAAGCGGGATAGTTAATACTTCTTTGCCGCCTTCAATCTCGCGCTCAACAGTACCAGTGGTGCCGTCTACATCCAGCTTTTTAATGATAGAGACAGATGGAAGGTCGAGCAGTTCGCCCAGCATACCGGCTATTTTAGAGCCGTTGTAATCTATCGATTCTTTGCCGGTGAGGATAAGGTCGAAAGGATTTGCTTTAACATACTCAGCTATCTGATAGGCTACATACCAGGCATCGTGCGGTTTCGCGTTGATGCGGACTGCATCTGTAGCGCCGATAGCCAACGCCTTGCGGATGGTAGCGTCGGTACTGGTTTCGCCAACGTTTATTACGGTAACGGTGCCTTTACCGCCGTCGGTTAATTCAATGGCACGCGCCAGGGCGATCTCATCCCATGGGTTTAAGATGAACTGAACGCCGTTTGTATTAAATTGGGTGTTGTTATCTGTAAAGGTTATTTTTGTAGTGGTATCCGGAACATTGCTGATACATACCAGTATTTTCATCATAATTGGTTTGTTTTTACGGGTAGTTATTGGTGATGCAAATTTAGTTAAAAAAGAGAGAGTTTAAAATGGAGATAAGCAGATTAGATAAGCTGTTGGCTTTTATACAGAACGAACCGGACGACGAGTTTTTAAAATACGCGCTGGCCACAGAGTATCTGCGACTTAACGATACAGAGAAATCCCTGAGTTACTACGAAGACCTGGTAAACAATTATCCCAACTACACCGGCACTTACTACCACCTTGGTAAACTTTATGAAGCCCTTGGCCGAAAAGACGACGCCATACGCACCTACGAAGTTGGTATGAAAATAACCAAGGAGAAACGCGACAACCACGCTTTTAGCGAATTGCAGGGCGTTTATATGGCCGCCAAAGGTTATGATGACGATGATGACGACGACTATTAATACATAAACTGTGAGGCGCAGGGAGCTTTTATTCATACGGGATGTTACCCTGTACACATTTACCGCTTTTGGTGGGCCGCAGGCGCATATAGCCGTTTTGCTGCGCCAATTTGTACAGAAACGCGGATACATTACCGAGGAAGAGCTGATGGAGCTCAACGCACTTTCGCAAATTATGCCCGGCCCGTCGTCTACCCAAACTTTGGTTGGTATAGCCTGGAAGGTAGGAGGCGTAAGGTTAGCACTTATCACTTTTTTAATTTGGATCCTGCCATCTGCATCCATTATGTGTATGGCGGCCATCAGTTTTAAGGCCTTTGCCGATAAAGATAAATTTACGGCGATACTTCGTTACATACAACCAATGGCAGTGGGTATTGTAGGGTACGCTACTTACACCTTCGCCACAAAATTTCTGCGGACCAAGGTTACCATGATGCTGGCAATAGCTTCGCTAATAGCAACGCTTATCCTCCAAAACCCTTATGCATTCCCCTTATTGATACTCATGGGGGGAATCATATCTTCGGCATTGGAAACACAGCAACAGGAGAACGAGCTGCGGGTGAAGCTTTTCAGCAATGTGAATCCGAATAAGGTAGCCTACTTTATTGGGATCTTATTGTTTTTTGCCGCGTTGGGTGCTATTGTGAGCCGCACCTCACCGTTTAGTTTACCTATTCGCTTATTCGAGAATTTTTACCGCAATGGTATACTCATATTTGGCGGCGGGCAGGTGCTTGTTCCGCTGATGTACACCGAGTTTGTGGAACTGAAGCACTATCTCACCAATTCAGAATTTTTGAGTGGATACGCATTGCAGCAGGCTTTACCCGGCCCTACATTTAGTTTCACCTCCTTTGTGGGCGGTATAGCCATGGGTGATAAAGGGTATGGCATAGCCGGGCAAATAGTGGGTAGCGTAGTGGCCGTGATCGGTATCAACCTGCCGGGATTGATCCTGATCCTGTTCATTGTTCCTTTTTGGAACGACCTCAAAAAAATAACCCGTATCAAAAACTCCTTAAGCGGCATTAACGCGGTTGCCGTGGGTTTTATGGCAACTGCCTTTATTATGCTTGTGATGCCCTTTCACCTCAACTTGTTGGCTTATGCATTAATGGCGGCTACTTTTTTGCTATTGCAGTTTACAAAGATAAAAGCGCCGGTGGTGATATTAATAGGGGTGGTATTGGGGTTAGTGATTTAGATGCCTCTTTTAGGTCTTGTTGAGCCAAAAAGTTTACAAAATTTAACACAATTTCGCGTGTTAAATTTATAAATAATTAATAATCAATAAGATGTATTTTTACAAGGTTAACATAAAAAGCGACTTTTTACCGGTAATTTTTAAAACAAGCAGGATAAGCTGAATGGTAAACATAAAGAAGCCCGGCGGTGTCAGTCGGGCTTTATGTTTACCAAGTTTCCCCTTCAGGGGGCGGAGGGGGCTCGCCTAAAACGGCGGCTCATCCTCCATATCATCCATACGGGATGGGCGGATGATAAAGTTGCTTTGCTTTTCAAAATCCTGTGATGGGCCCAAACCTGCAAATGCGTTACCGCCGGCAGGAGGGAAGCCATCCATATTGGTTTCCAGATCGGTAAACTTCACAAATTTACCAACGAATTTCAGCCTCACACGGCCGGTTTCACCGTTACGGTGTTTGGCTATAATAACCTCGCCTACGCCTTGTGTCGGGTTGTTATCCTCATCCACATCCAATCCATAATACTCGGGACGGTAGAGGAATAATACCATATCCGCATCCTGCTCAATAGAGCCCGATTCACGCAAATCCGACAGCATTGGCCTTTTAGAACCACCGGGGCGGCTTTCAACCGCACGGCTTAACTGCGAAAGCGCAATTACGGGTACGTTTAATTCCTTGGCTACCGTTTTTAGGGCGCGGGAGATACTACCAATTTCCTGCTCGCGGTTACCGCCACCACCTTTGCCTTCGGCCTTACCCTGCATCAATTGCAAGTAATCGATGATGATCAGTTGGATGTCGTGCTGCGATTTTAAACGGCGGCACTTAGCGCGAAACTCGAATATATTTAATGATGGGGTATCGTCGATAATTAAAGGGGCGGCCTCTAAGCGGCCAATTTTGGAGTGGATCTGCTGCCATTCCCATTCCTCTAAAGTACCCTTACGGATCTTTTCCTGCTCAATTTCGGTTTCGCCGGATATTAAACGATTAACCAACTGAACAGACGACATCTCGAGCGAGAACACAACAACGGGTTTGTTAAAGTCTACTGCTGCATTGCGTGCACAGGTAAGTACAAAGGCCGTTTTACCCATTGCAGGGCGGGCAGCAATGATAACCAGGTCGGATTTCTGCCAACCGGAGGTCATACGGTCAAGGTCGGTAAAGCCGGAAGGAACTCCTGTTAAGCCGTCCTTTTTATCCTTAAGCGCCTCAATATCTTTCAGTGCTTCATGCACAAGATCATCCATCATGCGCGAATCGCGGCGAAGGTTATTTTGTGCTATTTCGAAGAGGTTTTTTTCAGCCTTATCTAACAGGTCGAAGACGTCGCTGGTATCTTCAAAAGCAGAATTGATGATATCAGAAGAGATACGGATCAATTCGCGCTGGATATATTTTTGAATGATGATACGCGAATGGTATTCTATGTTCGCGGCAGATGCCACGCGGTTGGTAAGTTCGGTAACGTAATAGGCACCGCCAATCATTTCCAGTTCGCCTTGCTTGCGTAGCTGGGCAACCACGGTAAGGATATCTACCGGTTCTGTTTTCTCGAATAATACCGCAATGGCGTTGAATATTTTTTGATGCCTGGTTTCGTAAAAAACCTCAGGTTTTAATACATCAATAACCGAAGAAAGGGCGTCTTTCTCCAGCATCAGCGCACCAAGTACAGCTTCTTCTAAGTCGGTAGCCTGGGGCGGCAACTTGCCCGCGCCCGAGTAAGGGCTTGGATTTGTTACGCGATTGCGGCGGTCTGAATTAATTTTATTGGTAGAATCGTTCTCGAACATCATAGCCCACAAAAATATATAAATAATATCCGCAATAGCTTCCTAAATCCTCAACATATCAATTTAAAACTTAATGAAAACGTTATCAGCGATATAAATTTAAGGCATTGTTATTAACGCCCGATGTTGATAACTTGTTAGTTATTTCATAATCAACTCATCAGTAACTAAATAGAACAATGTGGATAAAACCTGCCAGATGTTAAGTATCGAAAAAAGATATTTTGATATAGCAAAGTGGCACATCAGTTCAATAACCGTTAAATCAGTTAATATAGCTACTTTTGCACCAGACACAATAAGGAAAAATGACATATAATTCTAAGCCGGTACGCGAGGGTAACCAAATGGTTTTTGGTATCCGCGCAGTTATCGAGGCCATACTTGCCGGAAAAGAAATTGAAGCTTTATACACCCAGCGCGGCCTTGGCGGCGGCTTGCTGAACGAATTGCGGGATGTGATGAACGAGTACCAGATAACCGCGCAGCAAGTGCCGGTAGAAAAGCTCAACCGCATTACCATGAAAAACCACCAGGGGGTTATAGCGTTCATATCGCCGATAACTTACCAAAAGGTAGAAAATATAGTACAGGATGTATTTGAAAGGGGAGAAGTGCCTTTAATTTTGGTACTGGATAGCATTACCGATGTGCGCAATATGGGCGCCATTGCCCGTACGGCGGAATGTGCGGGTGTACATGCCATTGTTATCCCGGCAAAGGGCTCGGCACAGATCAACCCTGATGCCATTAAAACATCAGCGGGTGCCCTGTATAAGATTCCCGTTTGCCGCCACGATAACTTTATGCAAACTGTGCGGTTTCTACAGGAATCGGGCTTACAACTGGTTTGCTGCACCGAAAAAACGAACGAGAACATCTATACGCCCGATTATACCGCGCCAACGGCTATCATCATGGGTTCTGAAGAAGACGGCATCCGTAACGACATCATCCGCATATCCGACCATCTGGCCAAGATCCCAATGTTCGGCGAAATAGAATCGTTAAACGTGTCTGTATCTACCGCGGTTATTTTATACGAGGCGATAAGACAACGTGGAGGGGGTAAAGCGTAAACAAGCATCTCAACAGCTTATTTAGTTATGATTTCAGAAGAAGAGTTAAAAGAGATAGAGCTTAGATGTAACAAGGCGCAAGATGGACCCTGGAAATCTTATATAGAAAATAGAGACCACGAAAGTGGTGGCGACTTTATCATGACAGCGAACAAAAAACCAGAGGAGAAGACATCGAGATGTCAGGTGCCACACATGCCGATTATGATTTTATTGCAGGCGCAAAGCAGGACATCCCGCTACTGATTACCGAAATTCGTCGGCTAAAAGCTTTAATTTAAACTTTCGGAAGAGCCGTTCATAAAAAAGCCCGATATCATCAACCGGGCTTTTCTTATTCATCTGCACATTTTCACATCTGAAATCTGCACATTCGAAGCCTATATATACTTTGTCCCAAATTTCCCTTTCACATCAGCAACTACTTGCTTTATGTTTTGCTCGTCTTCGCGTGGGCATATCAGCAGTGTGTTATTAGATTCTACCACAATAAAATCATGCAAGCCTTTTAATATCACCAGCTTTTCGCCGGGTACGTTTACCATGCAATTGCTGCTGTCGTACATAATTACCTTCTCTGAGGGTATAACTGCGTTACCAACATAGTCCTTATCGGCCAATTGATAAATAGACGCCCAGGTGCCAAGATCGCTCCAGCCAAATTCAGAAGGCAATACGTACACATTTGACGCTTTCTCCATGATGCCGTAATCTATAGAGATATTAATACAGCGCTGGTATATTTTGTGTACAAAGGTTTTCTCTTCTTCGGTATTATAAACGGACCGCGCTTCTGCAAATATCTCGTGCATCTCGGGCAGGTAGCTGTTAAACGCACTTACTATAGCTTTTGCCGACCATACAAATATCCCGGCATTCCATAAAAAGTCTCCGCTTTGAATAAAGGTTTTAGCAATATCCACCGTAGGTTTTTCTGTAAAAGTTTTCACTTTATGAAAATCATCGTTTATCACCTGGTCGGTGTATTGGATGTACCCATAGCCGGTATCCGGGCGGGATGGTTTAATGCCAAGGGTAACCAGGCATTGCTTTTCGGTAGCTGTTTGTAACGATTTTTCTATTGCGGTAACAAAGGCAGCCTCATCAAGTATCAGGTGGTCAGACGGGGCAACCACAATGGCCGCATCCGGGTTAATACTTTCAATTTTAAAACAGCCATAGGCCACGCAAGGCGCGGTATTACGCATAACAGGCTCAGTTAGTATCTGATCATCTGCCATATCCGGCAGCTGTTTTTTTACAAGCCCGGTGTAACTTTCGTTAGTAACAACATAAATATTTTCTTTTGGGCAAACCTTCAGGAAGCGGTCGTAGGTGTTTTGGATCAATGTTTTACCGGTGCCCAGTATGTCGATAAATTGTTTAGGATGCGATGCTCTGCTAATTGGCCAAAAACGGCTGCCAATTCCGCCTGCCATTATGATGGCATAGTAGTTTTTATTCATGCTTTGGTTAAAGAATTTTTATTTGGTAAACGTTGGTTAAATGTGTGCATTAATTTGTAAATTTAGTATTAAATAAAACTAAATATTACTGCACAAAAATTACCCTATTTTAAATGCATAAATAAACAAATTGTTTTTGGAAGAATAATCATTTTTTTATAAAATTTTACATTAAACCCAGCGTTTATTTATAAATTTTTGTTATTTTGAACCATATTTTTAAAACGTATATAAGTACATAATGATAGAAGCTAAAAAATCGCTTTTTGATAACCTGCAGAATTTCTTCGGGTTTGATAACTTTAAGGGGGAGCAGGAAGCGATAATTACGAACATTTTAGCAGGCAACGATACATTTGTGATAATGCCCACCGGGGGCGGAAAATCCATGTGTTATCAACTCCCTGCATTAATGAGTGAAGGCACAGCGATTGTGATCTCTCCGCTCATCGCGCTCATGAAAAACCAGGTAGACCAGTTAAGGGCCTTCGGAGGCTCGGACAGTATAGCTCATTTTTTAAATTCCTCATTAACTAAAGCAGATATTTTAAGGGTAAAGGACGATGTTTTAAGCGGCAAAACCAAATTGCTTTACGTTGCACCCGAATCTTTGACCAAGCAGGAGAACGTTGATTTTTTAAGATTGAACAAGGTATCGTTTGTAGCGGTTGATGAAGCCCACTGTATATCTGAGTGGGGGCACGATTTTAGGCCAGAGTATCGTAAGATACGCCAGGTGATCAGCAATATTGGTGACGATATTCCAATTATAGCGCTTACCGCTACCGCAACGCCAAAAGTACAGCAGGATATCCAAAAGAACCTGCAGATGAATAATGCTACGGTTTATAAATCGTCATTTAACAGGTCTAACCTGTTTTATGAAGTTAGGGCCAAACGTACCGCTATAAAAGAAATTGTAAAATTTGTAAAGCAAAACCAGGGCAAATCTGGCATCATCTATTGCCTCAGCCGTAAAAAGGTGGAGGAAGTTGCAGAAGCGCTTAGCCTTAACGGTGTAAAGGCACTGCCATACCATGCTGGTTTAGACCCTAAGGTACGTGCCGATACGCAGGATAAATTCCTGATGGAGGATGTGGATGTTATTGTGGCAACCATAGCCTTCGGGATGGGTATTGATAAACCTGATGTGCGTTACGTAATACACCACGACATGCCTAAAAGCATGGAAGGATATTACCAGGAAACTGGCCGGGCAGGCCGTGATGGCGGCGAAGGAGTTTGTGTGGCATTTTACTCGGGCAAGGATATTGATAAACTACAGAAGTTTATGAAAGACAAGCCTGTTGCCGAACGCGAAATAGGCACACAGATATTAAAAGAAGTTATTGATTACGCCGAATCTTCCGTGTGCCGCCGTAAGCAATTATTGCATTACTTTGGCGAGAATTTTAACGAAGCCGGTTGTAACTGCATGTGCGATAACTGCAGCGCGCCAAAAACTCATTTTGATGGCGAGGCACAATTGCATAAAGCATTAAGCCTCATCAAGCTTATCGGCGAAAAATTCGACGATTGCCACATCATCAATATTTTAATGGGCAAGGATGATGCACAGGTTAAAAACTATGAACACGATAAACTAACAGATTATTTTGGCACCGGCATAGATGATGGCGAAGTTCTCTGGAACTCGCTGATGCGCCAGGCGTTGTTGAATAACTTCCTGTCTAAAGATATTGACCAATATGGTCTACTGCATTTAACAAAATCGGGTAACGCCTTTATTGATAATCCATACAGCATTCGTTTCATTCTGAACAGGGAAATGGGCCCTACCGATGAGGATGAGGCAGAAGATGGCCCTAAACAGGGTGGTGGCGCTTTGGATGCCGAGTTACTACAAATGCTTAAGGACCTGCGTAAAAAACTGGCCAAGCAAAAAGGATTACCTCCGTTTGTTATCTTCCAGGATCCATCCTTAGAGGAAATGTGTACACATTACCCGGTTAACGCCGAGGAGTTGAAGCAAATATCGGGTGTGGGAGCGGGCAAAGCGCTGAAATTTGGCAAGCCGTTTACCGATCTGATCCAAAAATATGTGGATGATAACGATATCGACCGCCCGGTTGATATGGTGATAAAAAGTGCGGCTAATAAATCGGCGCTTAAAGTATTTATCATTCAAAATATCGACCGCCATTTAAACTTAGATGATATAGCGGCTTCTAAAGGGCTTACCTACGAGGAGATCTTGAAGGAGGTGGAAACTATAGTAAACTCTGGCACCAAACTGAATCTGAACTATTACATAGACGAGGTAATTGATGAGGATAAACAGGAAGAAGTGTATGATTACTTTAAAACCGCCGAAATTGATTCTATTGACGATGCCCTGATAGACCTTGGCCCGGATGATTACACCCGCGAGGAACTGCAGTTAATGCGCATCAAGTTCATGTCGGAAGTGGGGAATTAATTTAAGTTAAAAGTATAAAGTTAAAAGTCCAAAGTAGGAGCTTTCGATAGCTTCGACTTTGGACTTTTTATGTTTGCATATTCAGGTGGGAGCGGGGAACTCAAGTTAAAAGTAGAAGGCCCCCAAGAGTAGTTTTTATAAACTTTAACGTTATACTTTTCACTTTCAACTCTATTTAGCTATTATCTTAAACTCAGTCCTTCGGTTTTTTGCCCGGTTGTCATCAGAAGTATTTGGGGCAATAGGCTCTGTTTTGCCGTAGCCTTTGTAAACCATGCGGGCCGGATTAATATTGCTGGAGGAAAGATAGGTATATACCGATTTTGCCCTGTTTTCGGATAATAGTTGGTTAGCCTGGTCGTTACCAATATCATCTGTATAGCCCGATATTTCGATCCGCACGGTTGGGTTCAACGTTAAAAACTCAATCAATTTCTGCAGTTCTGCCTTCGATTCACTTTTGATATCGAATTTATTGGTATCAAAAAATATATTCTTCAAAATAACTTTTCCACCAACTTCGATAGGAGAAAGCAGCACCGATATATTGTAAGCAATTTTTGGAGTATGGCCAATAAGGGAGAAATTGTCCGAATAAAAAAGATACCCCTGTCGCGAGATATTCAACCCGTAATTTTTGCCGGTTGCCAGTGTAGCTAAAAACTCGCCAAGGTCTTCACTGCTGTAATCCTGGTACACCGGCATGTTTTTCTCCAGGTCTATGATCTCTATAATAGCTTCTAAGGGCTCCTTCGTTTTAATGTCTTTAATATCCCCCTTTACATAAGTTACAATGTTGGGGCGCAGGTTTAACGGAAGCTCAAAGGTGTAAATATCATAACCACCAAAGCCTTTTAAATTATCTGACGCAAAGAAAGCATACGCACCATTAGCCGTAAGTGTAAGCCCGTTCTCATCGCCGCTGGAGTTAATTGGCGAACCGAGGTTAACCGGTCTTTGCCATTTGCCGTCTTTTGCCAGGCGGCTTATAAACAAATCTTTATTACCCATGCCCGGCCAGCCATTGCTGCAAAAGTAAAAGGTGCTATCGTCCGGGTGGATAAATGGTGATTGCTCGTCGTAAATGGTATTAATATTGGGGCCCATATTTACCGGGTCACCCCAGCCTTTATCCGTAAGGGTAGATTTCCATATATCATAGCCACCGTAGCCGCCCTTCCGGTTACTTACAAAGTAAATAGTACGCCCATCGGCACTTATAGACGGCTGCGCTTCCCAACCCGGTGTATTCAGCGGCGAACTCAGGCTAAAGGGTTTGCCCCAGTCTTCACCTTTTTTCTGAGCAATGTAAATATCGCAGCGCCCCTGGCCATCGGGCCTGTTACAGCCTGTAAAAAACAGGTATTTACCATCTTGCGATATAGATTGCGCGCCTTCATTAAAAGTAGGCGTATTGATAGCATCACTCAGGTATACCGATTTTTTCCATTTACCGGCCAGCTTATCACTTTTATAAAAATCTTCATTGTTATTTATCTTACGAGTGAATATCAAAGTAGATTCGTCTGCTGTGGCTACGGGCAAATATTCATCAAATTGAGTGTTGATCTCCGGCCCCATGTTAATAGGGATAAAGGGTACAGGATGCTGTAGGGCTTCTATACTAAAATCACAATCGCGCAGCAACTTGCGAGCAAAGGCTTCATTTGGGGCTGTGAGATTTGGGTACGTAATATACTTTTCTAAATGCTGCTTGGCAGGGATATATTGCCCGTCGGTTATTTCGGCTTCGCCAACTCTTAAATAAATAGCCCGGTTGTGTTCGGGCTCCAGGGCTATCACCTTTAGGTAGTGTTCTATAGCGGCCTTATTTTGCCGTCTTAACCTCAGTACATCTGCCAGTAAGGCGTGGGCTTCAACAAACTTACTGTCATCGCTTATCGCTTTTTCCAGTTGCGCTATAGCATCTTCATACAAATGCTCGTCGATACTTTCGCCGGCAAGTACATAATTTTTAATAGCACTTTTATCCGTAGTGGAATATCGACTTTGCTGGCCAAATACACCTACAGGTAAAAACAATAAAACTAAAACAGCAAGGTAAATAATGCGCATCGGCGTACTGATACGTTAATCAATATGCTAAGTTACACATTTAAGGTATATTTAAATACTTATGCGTTTGCAGTGAAATTTCCCATTGAGGGTTATTCATCACATACTCAACAATAAGCGGGGCCATCTCTTTATTCTTGCTCCATTCGGGCTGTAGATATAGCTTACAATCGGGCGAAACCCGTGTGGCGTTGTGTTCAGCAAACTCAAAGTCGGATTTATTGAAGATGATCACCTTCAGCTCGTGCGCCTTATCGGCAACGTTTTGCATAGGTGCTTTAAACTTTTTTGGGGAGAGGCAGATCCAGTCCCAATCACCAGAGAGGGGATAGGCACCGGATGTTTCTATAAAGGTTTTGATGCCTTCTTCGTGCAGTTTGGCGGTAAGATAATCCAAGTTATATATCAACGGCTCGCCGCCGGTTACCACTACAGCCTTTGATGGATGCACTTTGGCATTAGCAACAATAGTATCAGCAGCCGTAAGGGGGTGCAATTCTGCATCCCAGCTCTCTTTTACGTCGCACCAATGGCAGCCCACATCGCAGCCTCCGAGGCGAATAAAGTAAGCGGCTTTGCCGGTATTATATCCTTCGCCTTGTATCGTATAAAATTCTTCCATTAAAGGAAGTAATGTGCCGTCTTCCGGAACCTGATGTGCCATAATAAGGGTGCAAAGGTAGGTTTTTGTGGCGAAAGGTTAAAGGCCAAAGGTAAAAGGTGAGATTGAAGTGATGCGGATTTTTAAAACAAGAAACATAATTACCTATTACTCTTTCATATTTCATAATTTGCAGGTAGCTTTATGCTGTAAACTTTACCCCGGTTTAAACCTATGAAGAAACTATACCTCTCGTTTATCTTCTTCTTTTTCTTGTGCTTAACATCGTGCGTAGACATTGAAGAGCGTTACGATTTTAAACCCGATGGCGCCTGCAACGTGGTTTATGGCTTCGACATGAGTAGAGCGGTTTCGGTTTTAATGAACCTGATGACGGACTCAGTTCGTGAAACACCACAGTTCAATTTGGCAAAGGATACCACCCTGAATTTTTATAACGCTCTGCCGGATAGCATCGCCAATAAAATGAATGCCGAAGAAATAAAAATGGCGCAGGGCAGCGACCTCGCTGTGAAAATGGACCTGAAAAATAATATTATGAAGGTAAGCATAAAGCATGAGGCTAAGAACGCCGCCGACCTGCAATATTACCTGCAACACCTGAGCAACATCTCCATGAACAGTGAGTTGAGCAACGTAACGCAAAGCAAACAAGTAGGCGGTTTTGATGCGCAGCCACTCATAACCAGCCAAAGCTATTATAACTACGAGGTAACTCCGCATAAATTTTACCGGATAATAGATAAAGTAAAATTCGCCGCGTTTTTAAAGAAGGCAGGTGCCAAATTTGCCATGGCCAAAGCCATGCTGATAGATATGCCGTACAAGGTTGTACTTAATTTTGCCAAACCTGTTAAAAAGATAAATAACTCAAAGGCCCTGTTATCTGCCGACAGGAAACGCGTAACGCTGGTTACCAGTATGGATGAGGTGATGAAAAACCCGGCTTTAATGAATTTGAAGATAGATTTTTAGCGACAGATGAAGTGGTACAAAGTAAATGGCATTGAACCCAACGATAAGCCATTTATAACAAAAGTTAAAGTAGCCGGTAAAAGTATTTGTTTGATAGGATACGAAAGCAAGCTGTTTGCTTTAGGGGCTACCTGCCCTCATGCCCGCGAAGATTTGAGCCGCGGCTGGTGTAAAGAGGGTAAACTGGTTTGCCCGGTGCATCGTTTTTCTTACGACCTGGAAACCGGCAAAGGCAGCCCCGGCCAAAACGATTATATAGATAATTACCCGGTTAAAATAAAAGCCGGGGACGTTTATGTTGGGATTATATCATTTTGGGATAAGCTGTTAGGCAGAGGTTAACAAATAACCACCTAACAAGCCAAAAATCTCTATTGATAAACCTCTTTATTTGCCGATGACAAGGTGTTTTTCAACAAACCAATAATCGTCATCAAACCCACGCCACCGGGTACCGGGGTTATCCAGGAAGATTTTGGCGCAACGTTCTCAAAATCAACATCACCGAAAAGCTTGTAGCCTGACTTGGTTACCGTTGAGGTTTCGCGGTTCATACCAACGTCAACCACTACTACGCCATCTTTCACCATATCGGCAGTGATGAAATTCTTTTTACCTATGGCTACGATCAGAATATCCGCATCAAGCGTAAACTTTTTAATATCGGGTGTTTTGCTATGGCAAATGGTAACCGTGCAATTACCCGGGTAGGTATTACGCGCCATTAAAATACTCATTGGCGAGCCAACAATATTGCTGCGGCCAACAACAACGCAATGCTTACCGGCGGTTTCTATGCCGTATTCTTTCAGCATCAGTGTAATACCGTAAGGGGTAGCAGGAATAAAAGAAGGCAGGTTACGCTGCATACGGCCAAGGTTTACAGGATGGAAACCATCCACATCTTTGCGATGATCTATCCGTTCGGTTACTTTCTCCGGGTCGATATGTTTGGGGAGGGGGAGCTGTACAATGATACCGTCGATATCGGCGTCAGCATTTAATTCCGCTACTTTGGCAAGCAGTTCTTCTTCGGTAACCTCACCTTCGTAACGTACCAGGGTAGATTTAAAACCAACCTTTTCGCAGTTCTTCATTTTGCTGGCCACGTAGGTTTCGCTGCCACCATCGTGCCCAACCAAAACAGCCACCAAATGCGGCTTACGCCCGATGCGTTCTAATATTTTAGCCGCTTCTTCGGCTATTTCTACCTTAAGTTTTTCTGATACGTATTTTCCGTCGAGTAATTGCATGCCTCTTTATAAATTTTTTAGCCAACCAACAGGTAGTGGTGGCAAGTCTAATTCTACATATTCCTCTTTTTTTACAAACCGAAAGAGCGGCATGTTGGCCAAATGTAGCTTGTTGCCCTGTTTGATATTTATTTTAGAAATGATGCTATCAAAAGTTTCAATTCCTTTGTTTATCATCGAATTGATGATCCTGTCCGATTCGTTTTCTGTATGCACATCAACGATATACCGTGGTGCACTATCGTTGTAAACTATCCATTCTCCGTATGAAAAGTCACCCAGGTCAATAACCTTTATTATTCCTCGCCACGTATAAAAACTCACTTGCAAGTATTTGGCCATAAAGCGATCTTTCTTAGCGCGCCGATCAATCAAGTTTCAAAACCGCCATAAACGCGCTTTGTGGTATCTCTACGTTACCAACCTGGCGCATGCGTTTTTTACCCGCTTTTTGTTTTTCCAACAATTTACGTTTACGGGATATATCACCACCATAACATTTGGCGGTAACATCCTTACGCATCGCTTTAACGGTTTCGCGGGCTATAATTTTAGCACCGATGGATGCCTGGATAATAATTTCGAACTGCTGGCGCGGCAATAATTCTTTCAGTTTCTCGCAGATCTTTTTACCAAAATCGTAAGAGTTTCCGCGGAATATCAATGAAGATAGCGCATCCACCGGTTCTGCATTTAGTTTAATATCTAAACGAACCAGGTCTGATCTGCGGTAGCCTATCTGATGATAATCGAATGAGGCGTAGCCTTTGGAAATGGTTTTCAGCTTATCATAAAAATCAAAAACGATCTCGCCCATTGGCATCTCGAACGTAAGTTCAACCCTGTCTGACGTTAAATACGACTGATTTTTAATAAATCCGCGTTTTTGAATACAAAGCGACATTACCGGGCCAACGAAATCAGATTTGGTGATGATGGTAGCCTTAATATACGGTTCCTCCACAAAATCTATCTTGCTTGGGTCTGGCAAATCGGACGGATTGTTTACAATGATAGGTTCGTTGCGGGTTGTGTAGGCTATGTATGACACGTTGGGCACGGTAGTGATCACCGTCATATTAAACTCGCGCTCTAAACGTTCCTGGATGATCTCCATGTGAAGCATACCAAGGAAACCGCATCGGAAACCAAAGCCTAAAGCCGCAGAAGACTCGGGTTCGAAAACCAAAGAAGCGTCATTCAACTGCAGCTTGGCCATCGATTCGCGCAGTTCTTCATAATCATCGGTATCAACCGGGTAGATGCCCGCAAATACCATTGGTTTTACTTCTTCAAAGCCTTGTATACCTCCTTCGCAGGGGCGGGCTATGGTAGTGATGGTATCCCCAACTTTTACCTCGCGCGATTCTTTGATACCCGAGATGATATAGCCTACATCACCGGTTTTTATCACATCTTTTGGTGCTTGTTTTAACTTAAGCGTACCAACTTCTTCTGCAATGTACTGCTTTTCGGTAGCGAAGAATTTTACCTTATCGCCCTTACGGATCTCGCCGTTAACTACTTTAAAGTAAGCTACGATACCGCGGAAAGAGTTGTAAACTGAATCAAAGATCAAGGCTTGCAGGGGTGCGTCCGGGTCGCCAACAGGGGCGGGGACACGCTCTATAATGGCACGCAAAATATCAAATACGCCCATGCCGGTTTTACCCGATGCGGCTAAAATCTCTTCGCGTTTACAGCCGATGAGTTCAACTATCTGGTCTTTCACTTCCTCGGGCATAGCGCCGGGGAGGTCCATTTTATTCAACACCGGGATGATCTCCAGATCATTTTCCAGCGCTAAATACAGGTTGGATATAGTTTGCGCCTGGATACCCTGCGCGGCATCTACAATTAACAACGCACCTTCGCAGGCTGCTATAGAGCGTGAAACTTCGTAAGAAAAATCTACGTGACCGGGGGTGTCTATCAGGTTAAGGACATACTTCTGTCCGTCGAGCTCATATTCCATCTGTATGGCGTGGCTCTTGATGGTGATACCGCGTTCGCGCTCCAGGTCCATATCGTCAAGCAATTGTGCCTGCGATTCGCGCTGGGTGATAGTGCCGGTATACTCTAATAACCTATCGGCAAGGGTGCTCTTACCGTGGTCGATATGTGCTATGATACAAAAATTGCGTATGTGCTTCATTCAGCCGCAAAAATAACTTTTTAGGCGGATAAATTGGCATAGTAGCGTTTGGTTTATGTATTTTACATTCGAACGTACAAAAGTTCGAACAGACAGGCAGTGAGATTAAAACAAAAATGAAAGAAATGCCGTACCAACGGGTAATTACGTACCTGTTGTGATCACTTCGTTTCTACCTGTAAAAAGGAAGGTGTTTCCGTAAGCTGCAAAGTTACCTTTCCCTTAATTGCTTTTAAAGACGTTTGCGTCATCTCGTTTGCCGATGCCCTGGGTTTGTAAAGTATTGCCGACACCGCTCTACCCAAATCAAGTGTATAACTACCTGTTCGTCCTGTTTGATCGGGAATGGTTAATGCGTAAATGATCTTATTGCCACTTTTATATTTATCTATCAGAGGATCCCTGCTTATCGTGCCAACATAGTTGTAGTTGCCCATCAGTTTTGTTGCCTGTAAAATATAGTCCGCAGCGGGGCGGCGTTTTTTATTTCCGGCAAGGCCGGAGGTTGCGTATTGTTCTGCCTTATTGGGGAATGCATCAAACAACTGGTAAAAGAACAGCCTTTTTACTCCATGGCGGATGTAGAGCAGGGAGCTTCTTAAGATCCAATCGGCCTGGGTTTCCAGCACCGTTTTATTGCCGATGGCAGGCGCGCGCTGGTAGCTGCCGGGGTTGACATCATAACCCACCTCGGTAACCCAAACTTCGGGCTTATTAGGCAAACTATTGGCATATTTAACAAAACCATCGGCCACGCTGCCCGATTCTGATAGCTCCGGCGCTACGCCTGTTGTAGCTTTTTTATGTGTAAACACACTGCCGTCGTTGGCGTACAGATGGTAGTTGATGATGTCGAAGCAAAGATCTATACGGCCATCAGGTTTTACACCACGGTTGATCTTACACCATTCTACCATTCGTTTTACATATTCCACGTCGGCAGTGGCCAGCCCGGTCATCACTACCTGCATACTGGGGTCGGCGGTTTTTACGCCTGCGTTGTTGCCCAGTGTACCTTTATGCCCGTCGTAAAAAGCGGAAAGGTTGGCTGCGTACTGCTCGGGCGTTTGGGTGGCTTTATCACCTTTCCACCAGCGGTCGTTCTCGTTGCCGCATTCGATGTATTTGATAAGCCCCATGCCAATTTTCACCTGGTTTGGGTTACCATTCGCAGAGCGGGCATCAACCTTTACCAGCGTAGGATTTACAGCTTTATTATACCCATAACGCGCCGCAAACTGGAATGCAGTGCGAGCTTGTGCCGCGTATGATTCGGGTTTGCTTAAGTCCGATCCGTAAGGTGCGGGTACGTTTTCGTCGTCGCGCTCATCGGCGGGGTAGGTATCCATCATCCGGGCAGGCAGGTTTTTCAGACATGCTAATACCAAAATGCTGTCTTGCTTGCAGCGGGTGTACATCAGGTCGTAGTTCCAGTTGCCCTTATTGGTGGGGTTATAAGTATAATTGCCTTCGGTGTTTTCCAGTTTATTCCAGTTCATGTAATGACGTATGGCGCTGAATGATTTGATCAGTGCCATATTGGGCTCATAGATCGCCCTTTCGTTCATGGCCGCCGGATTTTCCTCAAAATTCCATTCGTAACTATTTACACCGAACATATTCTTTAGCGGCACAGGGTATGAAGCTGGCTGAATCTTGTTGCCGGCGCCTATGTTTATGGTATCACCATCCGGTATTACCGCGACCTGTGGAGTTGCTTGCTTAGCGGATCTTTCGCCACATCGCGAAAGCACCATTACAACTACAAAAAGCGGGATAATCGTTTTGGCTAAAACAAGTATTTTCATTGCAACAGCGGGTGGTAAATAAAGGTAATAATAAATTTCATCCTACAAAAAATGCCGCCCCGGTTTGTAACGGAGCGGCATTTTTGTAGCGGGAGAAATCTCTTAGAACAGCATTTCCTGAGGAGGGGTTACACCTTTTAAACGCAGGTAAACGGTAGTTTGGCCACGGTGATGTGTTTGGTGTTCAAATGTCTTGGCCAAAATCAACCCACGGGTGGATTTACGTGTAGGACCCATAGCAACTTCTTCCTGCATCTGCGCGTCGGTCATACCTTGTATGGTAGCGATCACAAAATCGTAGCTATCCAAAACAGCTTTTGAAGTTGCCTCTTTGGTTTGGGCTATGGTTTTCTCAGCAGATACACCCTTTCCAAGCGGGCTATCCTTGCCGCTTGCGGTTGTAACTAAACCGTAATTACCGTCGGCTAAATGCAGCATTTGCTGTGCAAAATTACGCATTTCGGGGGTTGGTTTTAAGGCGTAGCCATCAGCAGGCATAGCATCCAAATAAGCTTTTGTGTACGCTTTTGCGCGTGTCCATTCGGCAACAGACTGCTCGCGGGTTATTTGCGCAAACGCAGCTGTACAGGTTAATACAATTACCGTAAGTAAAAGTGATATTTTTTTCATAATGGTTTATTTAGTGCTGCTAAGATACTTTTATTTACGCAAAAGCAGCCCAGCCAATCTGTTAAGGAATAATTATTTTATCCTGAAGCTTTTTTTAAAGATCGATTTCCCCCGCCGCAAAAAAAAATAAAAATAATTTATGGAATTGCTGTGAAGGCTGCATCTTACAGGTAAATATTGCGATGCAAAACCTAAACCTTATCACAATATATAATAGCCTAAAGTTTGTAGCGGTGAGTTCCTGCGCGAGAAATTTAAAGGATTCAGCTAAATGCTTATCAGGGAGTTTGAAGCACATCCAGGCATTCCTTGGAAACCTTTTTATTAATATCCTTTGGTAAGGGTAACAAAACCGAGTCCGGGTAAATTTTCTTTAGTTTTCCAATAACACAATCGCAAAATTTATTCACGGTAGCCGGATATTTCGGTCCTAAAATGGCAACGTAATTTTGGCGAAATGCTTTCTCGGTGTAGGGCGACCATTTTTCATAAAAGGGCACTAAATCGGCGTTGCCGGTATTATGTTCCTGTATGGCGTATTCACGCTCCACTCTAATATGTAAGGATTGAAGGCTATCTTTAGAAACAGAATTTATACCATTCGGGATTCCTTCTTTAATCCTGCGCACCAGAAATACAACATATTTTTTTCGCTTTACCGGGTCGGGCATTACCGATTTAGAGGTAGAGTCTAAGTAATTATACAAACCCACCTCATATTTTGGCGTCCAGACTTTGGGATTAGGCTGTGCTTTATCAGTCTGAGCAATAAAAACAATCCCTATAAAAATCAGAAAAAACTTACCCATCAGATACCTTTTTAGCGTTATTTATTTAATAAGGGTTATTACTTCGAAACCTCTATCTTAACCTTCTTACCCTTTATTTTCTCATTTTTAACAAGCGTTACCACGCGGTCGGCATGTTTACGTTTTACCGCGGCGTATGATGAGAAGTCGAGTACCTCAATCAAACCCAGGTCTTCTTTATCTAAATCACCTTTTTTTAAGAGTAGACCGACAATATCCACTTTGTTCACTTTGTCTTTTTTACCTGCGGCGAGGTATAGCGTGGTCCATTGTGACGGTTGCGGGATAACAATATCGCCGCTTAGATCTTCCACCTCCGGCAGTTCTTTTAAGTACGCGGGCTTTTCTCCGGGGCCAAGCATTAAGTAGGAGGTACCCGTAGCGTGCATACGGGCGGTACGGCCATTGCGGTGGGTGAAAGCCTCTT
This sequence comes from Mucilaginibacter gilvus, assembly GCF_004054195.1. Classification (GTDB taxonomy): domain Bacteria; phylum Bacteroidota; class Bacteroidia; order Sphingobacteriales; family Sphingobacteriaceae; genus Mucilaginibacter; species Mucilaginibacter gilvus. The sequence goes on from NZ_SBIW01000007.1 coordinate 283,488, forward strand.
CATTATGCGGTAATTGGTAGTGTATCACGTGTTCTATCTCGGGAATATCCAGTCCGCGCGAAGCCAGATCAGTAGTGATCAGGATGCGGTGACTGCCGTTGCGGAATTTGATCAGGGCACGTTCACGGTCGTCCTGTTCCATGCCACCATGGAAAATATCATTTGGTAATCCATTATCCCAAAGGGTATCGCTGATGCGCTCTACGGCTTCGCGGTGGTTACAAAAAACAAGTGTTGCTTTATCGCCAATTTTGCAGATCAACGCAAACAAAGCTTCCAGTTTATCGGCTGCCTCGGCCACCACTACTTTTTGGGTAAGTTTAGATATGGTCGGAGTATTATCAAGGTAATTTAGAGTAACCGGTTTATGGATCCCGGTAAAGCGCGGGATCTCGTCCATTTGCGTGGCAGAAGTAAGGATGCGCCTACGCACGCTCCGCAATTGTCCAATAATGTAAGCCATGTCTTCCTGAAAACCATACTCCAGGGCTTTATCAAACTCATCCAGTATCAGCGTAACAATGGTATCGGTATCAAAAGTTTCGCGGCGCAGGTGGTGGCCTATGCGGCCAGGTGTACCGATCAGTACCGCAGGTGGCTGCGACAGGTTTTTTATCTCTGTCCTAACCGGGTGCCCACCGTAGCAACAGTTTACTTTAAAACCGCTGCCTATCGAACGGAAAACCTGCTCTATCTGCAAAGCAAGTTCCCGCGAGGGGACTAATATCAAAACCTGTACAGTAGATACCTCAGGATCCAGCAGGCTAAGTAAGGGCAATAAAAAACCAAGTGTTTTACCCGATCCGGTCGGCGAAAGCAGTATCACATCGCCTTTTTTGGCGGCGTCGATAGCAGCTTCCTGCATCGGGTTTAATTTTTCAATATTAAGTTTTTGGAGCGCTTGCTTTATCATAGATTTTTGATCAGGAGCCGCAAAGATACGCCAAAACGCCGGGTAAGGCTAATTTGCTGATAAACCTACCCTTCGGAAAAGAAATCTGCCAGGCTGCCAAAATAAGCGTCGTTCCAACCATCAAGGATATCGTTATAATCACCATCGGGGATATTCGTGTGCTTCAGTTCAACCGAAGTGCCTTGCTTATCGGTATGCAGTTTTATGGTGACAATGGATTCCTCGGGCTGCCCGTCGAAATACCATTGCTGTACTATTTTCTTGTTCTCTTCAAATTCCAGGTTCTTACCCACAATGCTGCCTTCCCACATAGAAAATTCCGAACCGGCAACGGTGGACATTTCGGCTTCCTCGCCCGTCCATAATTGTATGGTTATAGGGTTGGTGAGCGCCATGTAAAGCTCCTCGGGCGTGGCCGGTATGATGTAGTATTTTTTGAGATCTTTCACGGCTGCAATTTAGCGGAAAAAATTTGGTCTGTCACCAAAGGCCTACAAACAACAAAGGCAAGCTGCCTTCCCGAAGGAAGCGCAGCTCAGAAAAGGTTTACAAAAGTTTACACAATTCAATGTTAAAATTGTTTAAATATCTGATAATCAATTAATTATTAAATATGGTGGGTTTACACTTTTTTAGCTTTTTTATTCGAAATATGAATATGTCCTATCGGCTTCAAATCGTTGGTATAAACCGTATGGGTATCATTATTTACCTTCCACAGGCCCGATTGGCATAACTACCCGGCCGTAAACCTCGTTCATTACACCGGCAATGCCTGTGTAGATAGCCGACAAACCGCAGATGATACCTTCATACCCCGCTAAAGTAGTAATGCTTTTATTACCCGTTGCATCGCCAATGGCCAGCAGGGCAAATAATACGGTTAACGATGCAAAAATAAATTGCAGTGCACGGTTTAGTTTTAACGTGCCAAAAAACAGGCAAAAGGTGAAAAATCCCCAAATGCTGAGGTACGCCACCATAGCGCCTTCGGCTGGTTTGGTTCCCCAACCTAATTTTGGCATAACGATCAGCCCAACCAGCGATAACCAGAAGAATCCATAAGAAGTGAACGCAGTCAGCCCGAAGGTGTTATTCTTTTTTGCTTCTATTACACCTGCTATAACCTGGGCCAGTCCGCCATAGAAGATCCCCATACCCAGGATCATGGTATTCATTTCGTAAAAGCCGGCGTTATGAATGTTCAGTAAAACGGTGGTCATACCGAAGGCGCAAAGGCCGAGTGGTGCAGGGTTGGCTATGCCATCCTTCACAACAACAGGAGTAGTTGGGATCATGGATAAAAGGTTTTTAATTTGGTTTATGCTTGCAATCTAATTTAATTACCGTTAATTAACAATTAAATTTAAACTGAATTGCTGCGCGGGCGTTAACCTTATCATATATGCAGAAACTCGTTTTAATTCGCCACGGCGAAAGTGTTTGGAATAAAGAGAACCGTTTTACCGGCTGGGCGGACGTAGACTTATCAGAAGAGGGGTTTAACCAGGCGCGCCGGGCAGGGAAGCTACTGGCCGATAACGGCTATACCTTTGACATGGGGTTTACCTCTGTACTTAAACGATCCATCAAAACGATGCATTTTGTGCTGGAAGAACTGGAACACTTGTGGATCCCCGTGCATAAATCATGGCGGCTGAACGAGCGTTTTTACGGCGCCCTGCAAGGCCTGAACAAGGAAGAAACCGTTGCCCGATACGGCGAAGAGCAGGTACACAAATGGCGTCGCGATCCGCACGAACAGCCGCCCGCCATCACCGAGCAGGACGAACGCTTCCCTGGGCATTACCTCAGGTATAACGATCTGACGTATCGCGAACTCCCGCTAACGGAGAACCTAAGCCAAACGATGGACCGCGTGCTCCCGTTTTGGCATGAGCATATTGTACCCGCTATAAAAGATAATAAGAAAGTGATTATCTGCGCCCATGGCAACAGCCTACGCGCCCTTATCCAATACATCGAAAACCTAAGCGACGAGGACGTAACCAAACTGGATATCCCAACCGCTACACCATGGGTGTATGAACTGGATGACAGGTTAAATTCTATCAGGCATTATTATTTGGAATAGTTTTAAGTGATAAGTTCCCAACTCAAAACCCATCACTAAAACTGATAACTACTTCTCCAACTCCAATCCCCAATCTTTACCCTTATTCACTGCAGGGACCCCTTTATCCATCCAAACTGGCATTGGCTCGCCTTTTAAATAGTGCCCGAAGAATTGCGCTTCGCGGATGCTGATGTCTTTGCGGTTCTGGCGTTTTACCAGGTTGTGGGCCTCGTCGTTATATTGCAGCAGCCAAACGGGTTTACCTAAACGGCGCAGCGCGGTGAACATTTCAATACCCTGGTACCATGGCACGGCGCCATCGGCATCGTTACTCATAACCACAACAGGTGTTTTTACCTTAGGGAACTGAAATAATGGCGAGTTCTCTATATATAGTTCCGGCTTCTCCCAAAGGGTAGCACCTATGCGGCTTTGTGTTTTTTCGTACTGAAACTGGCGGTTCACGCCACTTTCCCAACGAATACCACCATAGGCGGAGGTCATGTTAGCCACCGGCGCACCGGCCCATGCGGCAGCGTACATATTGGTTTGGGTGATGAGGTAAGCAACCTGGTAACCTCCCCAGCTTTGGCCCTGTATGCCAATGTGCGCTGCATCAACCCACGCATTTTTCTTTAAAGCTTCCACGCCGGAGTTTACAAACTCTACAGCTGATGCACCCGGGTGCCCGTTAATGTAGCTGATATCCGGCGCGAAAACTAAGTAACCGTTGCTCACAAACCAGGAGATAGGCAGACGGGATGGCGTAGGAGCGGGCGGGACATAACCATATAACCCATCGCTTAGCTTTTCATAAAAATAGGCTATCATCGGGTATTTCTTAGCCGGGTCGAAGTCTTCGGGTTTATAGAGGATGCCTTTCGACTTGTAACCTTTTGGTGTTGTCCATTGCACCAGTTCCGCGGTTCCCCAATTATATTCGGCTTGCTGCAGGTTTATGGCGCTCAATTTTAATTCCTTTTTTAAATCGGCAGATACATATAGGTTTGGCGATTGCGTATAGCTCGATTTGGTGTAGATAAATACATCAGCATTTTTGGCTTTTTGCAAACTGCTGTAAGTTAACGGCGCTACAATAATCTTAGCCGGATCGGCCTCGGTACCAAGTGTTTTTGTATAATAACCCCACTGCTTATTTTCTTCGTTTTGCGCGAGGAGCCAAAGCGTTTTTTTTGAGGGGATAAATTTCTCCTCACTGTCGGTTGGGCTGTAGCGGAACTTGATCTTATTTTGCCGACCGATGTGGTTGGTGAGGTTAACCGTATGACCTGTTGCCGGGTCTATACTCCAGATGTCATATCTATCGTAGATCAGTACATTTTTATCGCCCTTTTCCCAACCGGCAATGCCGTAAGGGCCGGGGTCATCGGGTACGTCATTTTCTTCGTCGCCCATTTTTACGCCTGTCGCCGCGGTTAAATTCAACTTCTTGCGTGTAGCAATAGTATAAGAGTGCCAGTTTTGGCCTTTGGAATCGAACCAGATCACATAATTACCACCCGGTGAAATGCGATAACTGGCTTTCGCGCTATTGTTGATACGGGTACGTTCGCCAGTTTTTGTATTGACCAAAAATGCCTCCTGGTTACTGCCGCCTTCCCATTGCGATTGCACACGTGAACCTGTATCAACCAACCCTAAAACATAACCGCCATCGTTATTATCAGGTACAGCAATATCCCTGATATTTTCGTCGCCCAATTGAATTAATTTTCGATTACCTTCATTGGGTTGGATTACCGCGAGGTAACTTCTTTTTAATTCTTTTTGCAGGTTCTTTAGTTGGTAAGGTTGCAGGTAGTCGTCCTTATAATTCCAGATGTCCAGCCTTGCCAGTTCAAAATCCACCAGGGTAGTGTCAGCTGGCTTTGGTATTGGTGCTGTTCCGAAAAACAGGTTTGTGCCGTTTTTGCTAAAGTATACCTTACCATCGCCGCTGGCCGTCCAGTTTGCAGGCATACCCGCGCTTCCCTGTGCGGCAACTACATCGGCACTATCTTTTGTGGTGTTATAATAATAAAGCTTAAAGGGTTTTACCAGCGCTTTTTCCGGGTTTTTCTCGGCAGTAAAAGCAAGCTGTTTACCTGCTTCATCAAAAGCGAGGTTGCGGTAATTACCACGCCCTGTGCTGATGGCTTTCAGACTGTCTTTTTCTATATCGTAAACAAACAAACCCGACTTCACGTCTTTTGATTTCTTGGGTGCGGTAACCGAATAGGCCAGCAGTTTGCCATTCTTGCTTAATATATAGTCACTCACGTATTTAAACGCACGAGACCTTCCGCTGATTAACTGCCTCAGCGTAAGTTCCGCACCCTCTTTAACCGGCGGTGCAATGGTAGTAGCAATTGCTTTTTTTGATGTATCGCCAGCTTCTGGTTTCTTCACCGTGTCGGCTGGAGAAAGGTAGGCTATTATTGATGCCTTTTCAGCTATTTTAAAGGAGCGGATCGCCGGTATTTTTTCTACTGACCCGCTTCCCAACGCCAAAATACCCAGCGTATCATTCGGAAATTCATTTTGCTTTTTCTTCTTGATCTTTGCCTGCCTTAAATCTTTATAAAACGGACGGATCATAAACACGGCGTATTTGGAGTCGGCGGTAATCCTTGCGGTATCGGCCCGGGCCACCCTGAAAGGGTTTTTGTTTTTTGTATCGGTTATCACCAGGTCCGCATCGCCTTCCTGTGGTTTTATCACAAAGAATATTGATTTTCCGTCGTTGCTAATGAATTGGTTACTGATGTTTTGCCAGCCATCATATACAGATTGATCGAGTGGTTTTTTGGATGTTTTTTGTGCAGAGGCACCCAAACAAGCAATAAATAAGATTGCCGGTAACAGTGTTTTTTTCATAGAAGGCAGATAAACCTTAAAGATGCTAAAATTTAAACCCCGGTAGTAATTGAAATGAAAAAGTTACAGGCTAAACGTACTGCCTTGTAAAATTGAATAGCTATTTACATATATTTATCCCTTCCTTAATTTATAATTAAGTTTTATGACAAGTGTTTTACCGCCAGCCAATTATCAGATGTATTTACAAGGTGGCGGCGAATTGGGTGAGTTAACCCGTTCGTTCGATTGGGAATCCACCGTACTGGGCAGCCCTGATAAATGGTCGCAAAGTTTGCTAACCACCATCAGTATTATTCTTAAATCCAGGTTCCCGATGTTTTTGTGGTGGGGGAATGATCTTATTCAGTTTTATAATGATGCTTACCGCCCCAGCCTCGGAGCAACCGGCAAGCATCCTAAGGCACTCGGGCAAAAAGGAGAAAAATGCTGGCCCGAAATATGGCCCATTATAAAACCCCTAATAGACCAGGTGATGGCCGGCGGTGATGCAACCTGGAGCGAAGATCAACTGATACCTATTTATCGCAATAATAAAGTAGAAGATGTGTACTGGACGTTTGGTTACAGCCCCGTGATAGATGAAAGCGGCCAACCCGGTGGCGTTTTGGTTATTTGTAATGAAACTACCGATAAGGTAAAAACCTACAATGCAATAAACGAAGCGAAAAAAGAATTGGAGTTTGCCGTTGAAGCCGGAGAGCTGGCTACCTGGGACTTAAACCCCTTCACCAATAGGTTTGTGGGAAATAAGCGCCTAAAAGATTGGTTTGGCGTTTCCACCTCAAATGAGATAGACCTGCAGCGCGCCATAGATGTGATGGCGGAGGGGGACCGGGAAAGAGTTACCGCGGCCATTGCGCGAGCGTTAGAAAAAGGGTCGGATGGGAATTATAATATAGAATATTCCATAATAAAGCCGGGGGCCAAAGGCCGACGGGTTGTGAAAGCAGTAGGCAAGGCAATTTTTAATTCCGAAGGTGTTGCTTATCGTTTTAGCGGAACGTTACAGGATGTTACCGAAGATCATAACATACAGTTGCGCAAAGATGAGTTTATAAGCGTTGCCAGCCATGAACTGAAAACGCCGATAACATCGCTGAACGCGTCTATGCAGATATTGCAGAAGTTGATAAAAACCGAAAACGTAAGCGACAAAATCCGTTTGTTTGTAGGTAAAGCCGGCAATAACCTAAATAAGCTGGTGCATTTGTTAGACGACCTACTGAACGTAACCAAATTACAGCAGGGGCAACTGGCTTTAAATAAAACACGTTTTAACCTGGGCGACCTGGTAAGAGATAGCTGCGAACACTTAAGCCAGGACGATAGCCACCTGATAACCGTTACAGGCCCCGATGACGTAATGGTTTATGCCGATTACCGGCGCATAGACCAGGTACTGGTAAACCTGGTAAATAACGCCATCAAATATTCTCCTCAAGCGAAGATGGTAGATATCACGTTCGGCAGCGAAAACGGGGTGGCTATTGTATATGTGCAGGATTATGGCATAGGTATAAACCCCGAAAAACTCCCGCATTTATTCGACCGATATTACCGGGTAGATGGCCTAGGGCATCAATTCTCCGGCCTCGGCCTTGGGCTTTACATCAGTGCCGAGATCATTAAACGGCACGATGGCAACATCAGCGTAGATAGTGTATGGGGAAATGGCAGTACATTTTCTTTTACCTTGCCATTGGACTAATTTGCCGCGTGTTTTTTACTTTTATAAAGACCTGACATCTCCCACAATTGCCAGTATAAATATTAATAACAGCGCCAGTATAATTATCAACACAATGAGGTAAAACATCCGATATTTGTTGAAAGGCTCTTTATGACGATAACTTTTTAAGATGTTTGCTATCGCCAATGGCACTAATGCAAATTCTGCCAGCACCGGTACAACCACCAACAGCGCACTGATAATAGACACGATTGGATGTTGCGGCAGTACCTTCGCGAGCTGGGTATACAAGATTGTCCACAAGAAAAGATAAAACCCAATTTTATAATAGCGCTTGCCTTTATTGAAATAGGGCGCGCTCGGGTTTGGACCGGTATTAATTATTTGCACGCCTAAATATATAAATTTCCATCACCGTAGCAAACAATCGACCGCTTAGCTGATTTATACAGCTAAACATGGCCTCATCCAAAACATCTATATACGCGGCGCTTATTGCCAACCTGCTTATCGCGGTAACTAAGTTTATCGCTGGCGGCATCAGTAACAGCGCGGCAATGATCGCTGAGGGCGTACACTCGGTGGTAGATACGGTTAACGAATTGTTTTTGCTACTTGGCATCCATCGCAGCAAAAAACTGGCCGATGCTACACACCCTTTTGGCTATGGTAAGGAGCTGTATTTTTGGTCGTTCATCGTATCCATCATGATCTTTGGCCTGGGTGGCGGCATTTCCATTTACCAGGGGATCGCCCACATTATCAAACCCGAAGAACTTGGCGACCCAACCATCAACTACATCGTATTAAGCTTATCTATTGTATTTGAAGGGGCTTCGCTGATCATCGCCATAAAACAATTTAACCAGATCCGCGGCACCACACCGTTTTGGCATGCTGTTATTAAAAGTAAAGATCCATCCAGTTTCCTGGTTTTATTTGAAGATGCCGCAGCGGTTGCCGGGTTGTTCATCGTGATGATTTGCGTTTATATCAGTCACAGGTTCAATAAGCCTTACGTCGATGGAGTGGCATCGCTTTTGGTTGGGTTAATACTGGTTGTGGTCTCAGCAATTTTAGCAAGAGAGAGCCGCAGCCTGTTAATGGGCGAAGGGGTATCTACCCAAACGCGCGATAAAATTTGCCAGATGGTTGAGGGCGACGGCCATGTGGTAAAAGTGCAACACATATTGTCTACCTATCAGTCGCCAACTGAGGTGTTGCTAATGCTTATTGTCGCCTTCAAGGCCGATATGGATACTGAAGAAATAAATAAGGCGATAGACCGAATAAGAGACCTGGTGAAAGCGGAGTTTGACCTGGTGCGTTTTGTTATTATTCAGCCGGAAAGTTTAGAACATCATGTGCTGTGGAACGACGATAAGCATTGATAGTTTATTACCCTTGTTCATCTTTTTTTTACCAAATTATTACCACCCGAATTTCCCGCAACCATGCAATTGTTGTTCCTTAGCTGACACAATCCGTCACCATGAAAAAATTCAAACAAATAGTAGCCCAGGTAAAAGCCACGGCAGATACCGCCCCGGAGTATAACGATCTCCTTTGGCAACTCATTTGCTACTCGCCAAAGATGCCGGCACGCCTGCAGCAACAGCAATTATTGGACGAGGCTGAGAAATTTTCGCTTACTGCTTACGATAGGATATTTACCCAAGCTAACTTAACGTTTAATGGTTTTAAATGGGGAAGCGGCTCGCGGCTCATTACCATCACCCATGGCTGGGGCTCCAAAGCTGCCGATTTTAGCGAACTGATATCATTGCTTCGCGAAATACCCGATACCACAATAATAGCCTTTGACGTGCCCGGGAACGGCAGTTCGGAAGGCGAACTATCTAACGGCGATCTGTTTGCAAGGGCCATGGCCGCGGTAAGTGAAAAGTATGGCACACCCGATGTGATGATAGGCCATTCGCTTGGCGGCATGGCTAATGTGCTGGCTTTAAATTTAACAGGGATTAAACCAAAGTTGTTATTCAGCATTACGCCGCTCATCAGGCTGAAGGAAAACTTCGAGGGTAGCATGAATGCCGTTGGCATTGCCGAAGACAGGCAGGCAACCTACCTGCAAAGCTTTAACGAGAAGGTAGGCGTGCCTGCATCGCATTACGATGTAGAGCAGCTTTACCAGTTTGGACCCGAACTAAACCACGTATTGCTCTACGACGATGCCGATCTGATTTCGCCGTACATCCACATCCGGGAATTTCTAAGCAATCGCCCGTTTATCCGCAGCAAAAATTACACGGGTGCGGGTCATGCCGGAATGATCAGATCGCCGCAAGCTATAGCCGATATTGTTGCCGAAATAAAGGCAATTTTGGAATAGCCGGTGCTGTTTTAATTAGCTAAATTTGTTGATGCCCCAATCAGCATCAACAGTTTTTCCAAAAATATATCTCTACCGACGCGTTGTACAGGCTAAACTTTTTATTGATACTCATTACCATCAGCCCATCAATTTAGATGCTATTGCCGACGAGGCCTATTTCTCCAAGTTTCATTTTATCCGCCTGTTTAAAGCCACTTATGGCAAAACACCTCACCAGTATTTAACGGCTGTGCGGATAAATAACGCGCAACTGTTACTAAAAACAGGCATGCCCGTTACCGATGTCTGCTACGCCATTGGGTTCGATAGTGTTAGTTCTTTCTCCGCGCTATTTAAACGGATAACCAAAAAATCTCCCTCTTCCTGGCAGCAAGCGGAACTAAAACGTGCCGCTGTGATGAAAAAGTCGCCATTGAATTTTATTCCAAATTGTTTTGCTCAACAAAATGGCTGGACGCAAAATCGCAATTTTCAACAACAGGAAGAGCCCGTGGTTGCCGACCTTTAGCCCATAAACAAATACGATGATCACAAAAATGAACCACGTTAGCATCTTCGTCCTTAACCAGGAGAGTGCTTATGATTTTTATGTAAACAGGCTTGGCTTTAAAGTGCATACCGATGCCAGCATGGGCCCGGGAATGCGCTGGTTAACCGTTTGCCCACCCGAACAACCCGGCCTGGAGATAAGCCTGATGGCGATTAACGAAGGCATGATGTTTAAAGAAGATGCAGCGGAACAAATGCGCGCGCTGGTGAGCAAAAGCACCTTTGGTTTCGGCGTTTTTGAATGTAACGACCTGCTTGCCACTTATGAAGAATTAAAGGCAAAAGGAGTGGAGTTTACCAAAAAGCCCACTAAAGAATTTTACGGTTTTGAAGCGCTGTTTAAAGATGATTCCGGCAATTGGTTCTCACTGGGCGAGAAGGCAAAATAGAAATAAGCACGAATTTCACGAACGGGTTCGAATTTCATTAATTTTAGCTGCATACTAAACTCAATTAGTGAAATTAGTATCACTTAATATCGCCAGCACCTCGTCCCAGTTATTGGCCCGTACGTGGTGGTTATAACTAACGTTGTGAAAAGCATGGAACATGATAGGCTTACCTTTAAAATTATCAAGGTTTTTCAGGTGATCGTCTATCATGAAATCGGTATTGATAATGCTTTTATCACCACAGAAAATAACGTTACGCCAATGAATAAAAGGAAAGTTCAGTTTTAACCATTCCAGTTTTTCGGGCAGGCTCAGCGGGAATTCCATGGCGGCCGATACAATGTACACTTCGTAGGTCTCCATTAGTTTTTTAACGGCTTCTACAGCCCCGTCCATCACCGGAAGGGTTAAAAAGAAACCGGGTGTAAAAGCAAATTTGCGCGCTGCGCCTTCTTCGGGGAAAGCGTTGGCTTCCTGTTTACCTGTTAAATATTCCTTGGTGAAAAGTACACCGTAATCGCGGTGGTACCAGTTCAAAAATTGTTGTTCCACATCGGCTATTACGCCGTCCATATCTATTGCTATCGATTTTTTAATCATATCAGAAGTTCATGAAATCCGACAATTGAAATTGCCCGATTCCTTTAAATACTTTCAATTTGAGATGCGTTATAGGCTAATCACTGCCTGCAGACTTACTTATGTGAAGCCTTAACTTTATTAAAGTAATCTACCAGCTTATCAATATTGCCTATGCCGAACCTACCCGCGCGGATCTGCTCTACTGCTTCGGGTTCATCGCCCATGGCTTCGCTCATTACATCAACAAAATTATTTTCGGTAAGATGTTGCATGGATGCGGTATTGCTGCCGTAATAATACGTTAGTTTTGATTTATCTACGCTGCCGCCACCGCCGCCGCCCAGGTTTATGCCTAAACCACCGCCCAATCCGCCACCGTAACCACCGCCACCCGTGCTAAGTCCCACACTTGGGGAAAAGCGCACTTTTTTGCCTGTTCCACTGCCACTGCCCGCGCCACGTGTAGCGTAGATCTTGGTTTCCTCATTGACCACTACGCGTACAAAATCAAGTTCTTTTTTTGCCCAGGTCTCGTTGCCGGGGGCGTGTGCCACTACAAAACTATCTTTCCCCACCACATACGATTGCAGATCGCTTGTGCTCAATTTATACGGCTCGGTTTTTTCGCCATCCTTAAACTCAATAAAGCCTTCGTTTTTAATTGGGCCGTTACCGCCCGGGTTAGCAATAATAAACCCATCAGAGCGGACGCCTTTAACATCAATAAAATGACCGGGCTGCCATTTTTGGGCATTGGCTGCACTACTTGCCGAAAGTAGGATTGCCGCAAGAAAAGTATATTTTATAAAATGCATTGTTAAATTATTGTATTAATAAAAGCAGGCCGTTATTATTTAATCGGCTCCTTTAGTTTGTTAAAATACGCAATAAGCTCTTCTATATTATCCAACCCAAACGGAATTGCTTTAATATATTCCACAACTTTCGGTTGGGCTTTCATTACAGCAGCAATTATGTTTATAATCAGTGTGCTTTAGGCCGTATATAACCCCACTGCCATATTTGTGATTATGCTGATACAATCATCATCATAAAAAATAAAATGATTAGAATTGGGGGCACACTAACCGAATACAAATAAAGCATTTTTTAGCAAAATAATATGATGACTGTTGATCTGCGCAGCGATACCGTAACAAAACCTACTGACGGCATGCTGGAAGCCATGTGGAGCGCCGAAGTTGGTGATGATGTTTTTGGCGAGGACGAAACCGTGAACGCGCTGGAGGAAAAAGCTGCGGCAATGTTCGGGATGGAAGCTGCTATTTACTGCCCATCGGGCACCATGACAAATCAAATAGCCATCAAATGTTTTACTCAGCCGCTTGATGAATTAATTGCCGACCAAACCGCGCATGTGTACCGTTACGAGGGTGGGGGCATTGCCTTCAATTCGGGGGTGTCTACACGTTTGCTTAACGGTTACCGGGGCATCATCACGCCGGAAATGATTGCGCCAGAGATCAACGACGACAATATCCATTATCCGCATACCAGTTTGGTGGTGCTGGAAAATACCGTAAATAAAGGTGGCGGCAGCTGCTACACCTTAGAGCATATTAAGCCCATTGCAGCATTATGTAAAGCAAAAGGCCTAAAATTGCATTTAGACGGGGCACGCATTTTTAACGCGCTTGCCCATACAGGTGATAAACCTACCGACTATGGAACTTACTTCGACGGGATTTCGGTTTGCCTGTCAAAAGGCTTAGGCGCGCCAGTAGGTTCGATTTTACTGGCTGATAAGGCTACCATTAAATATGCGCGCCGCCTGCGCAAGGTTTTGGGCGGAGGAATGCGCCAGGCTGGATTTTTAGCCGCTGCGGGGATCTATGCGCTCGATCATCATGTTGAACGACTTAAAATAGACCATAAGCACGCCCAAATTTTGGCGGAAGAACTCGGCAAGCAAAGTTGGGTAACCAACGTGGTACCGGTAGAAACTAATATTATTCTTTTTGATACTGTGGAACCTGCAGAAAAGGTTTTAGCTCGATTAGAGGCAAAAGGTATAAAAGCCAACAGTACCGATACACACCGCATCCGCTTTGTAACTCATTTGGACGTGCATGCCGAGCAGGTGGAATATGTTATAACTTCATTGTAAATGGTGATGAGTATTGGTGAGTGGATAATAGTGAGTAGTAAGTGATAGATAGAGAGTGGTTTTCCCAAACAAAAGAGTTTTACTAACCATTCTCAACTGGCACTCTCCACCCACTGGTTACCAGCTAATGATTGGTAGACATTTCACCATCTCCATGCAATCGGGAAATGCAGCTAACCCCTTGTTCTGTTCTACAAATTGTTTAACCGGGATCACTTCCATTTGAGGCAGGGTTGGGACGGATAAATATAATTAAAAACCTGTAAATCAGTACACTCTTGACTCTGCTCTCTGCCTTCAAAACTTATAAGTCCGCAGCGTGTTATATCTCGCATGAACCGCCTCCTTAAAAAACTCGAAAAAATTGGCCGCGACCCCAAAATTACTGCAAAAGCGGTTGGTCTGCGTTATATAGCAGATTCGGCACCTGGGTATACCCGCAAAAAATCGGGCAAAGGCTGGAGTTTTTATAATTCTGATGGCGAGCTTGTTAAGGACAAAGAGTTAATTGCCCGCTTTACTAAACTGGTGATACCACCGGCGTACACCCATGTTTGGATATCGCCGTATGATAACGGGCATTTGCAGTTTACCGGCACCGATGCAGCTGGGCGTAAGCAGTACCGTTATCACCCTTATTGGAACAAGATCCGCAACCAGTCTAAATACCACCGTATGCAAATGTTCGCGGCACATTTGCCCGCAATTCGCGAACGGGTTGACCACGACCTTGCCCGCCATAACCTCGACCACGAAAAAGTGGTGGCATTGGTGGTACGGCTGATGGAACTAACCAGCATTAGGGTAGGCAATGAATCGTATAAGAAACTGTACGGATCCTTTGGCTTAACTACGCTGATGAACAAGCACGTAAAGATTGAGGGCACCCGGATAAACTTTGAATTTAAGGGCAAAAAGGGCGTGTTCCATAAGGTGGCTTTGCAAAGCCGTAAACTGGCCAACCTGGTTAAGCAATGCCGTGATATTCCAGGTAAAGACCTCTTTCAATATTATAATGCACAAGGAGAGCGTTGCTCCATTGGATCGGGTGATATCAACAACTATCTTAAAGAGATCACCAGCGAAGATTTTACCGCTAAGGACTTCCGTACCTGGGCAGGCAGTGTAAGCGCCTTATACGCATTTAAAGAGGCCGGTGAGTTTGATAACATTACCGAGTGTCGTAAAAAAATAGTAAGCGTGCTGGATATGGTGGCCATAAACCTGGGCAACACCCGCACGGTTTGCAAAAAATATTACGTGCATCCAACAGTTATTAAAAGCTACGAGGAAGGCACTATATTTAAGTACATCAGCGAACTGGATGAAAAGCAGGATATAAAATCTGTGGAATTGAACATTGCCGAAAAGGCGTTGATAAAATTATTGGAGAACGAAAAACTTGCGGAGGCAAGTTAACGAGACTACTACAATCGCCTAAAAATCTGTATGTTTAGTGCCTAACACAAAACATAATGGATAGAGAAATAAGTGTTACTAAAGAGGGGTTGCTTTTTGCCGAACTAAAGTTTTCTTATGAAACCCAGGTATCGGGCTATGCAGAGGGCGTTTATTACAATTCTTATTGGGTAATACCGCCTTCGATAGATCCGCCAGGCCCGGGCTTGCAAGCTTCGGTACCCTTGTTTGTTTTAGCGAAAAGCGCGGTGAAACATGATGTAATTTCATCAATGCAAGTATTAAAAGAGTACGATGTTTTGTTTATAAAACAACTGGAGGCATACCCGCCACCCGGGGACGATGCCGTATTTGAATATAAGGATTTTCATCACCGATACCCTGTGAATGAACCATTAAATGGCATTGTGGATGTGCAGGCTAATTTTGGTGAGGATATAAAAATGATAAAATTCACTTCTGCCCATAACTGGGGTGGCGATAAGGAACACTCTGCAAGTTGCCTGAAGGCGGATGCTACGATGATAGTGCAAATGGCAGAGCATCAGCAAGCCGCACAAAAAAATAAAAAATTTTAGATGCTTTGTCCAATCCCTGCTTTGCTGATCGTCATTCGGTTTTAACAATTAAACTCAAAACATCATGAAAGATTTTTTATTGATCTACAGAAGCAACCCTTCTCCCGTAACAACAGCATCACCCGAAGAAATGCAGGCCCTTACCAAAAAGTGGATGGATTGGGTTGGAAGCATTGCAGCCCAAAACAAGCTTACCGATAGAGGCAATCGCCTAAACCCGGAGGCAAAAGTAGTGAGACCTAACGACGTGGTTACCGATGGCCCTTATATGGAAATAAAAGAAGCAATTGCCGGCTACAGCATTGTAAAAGCCGAAACGCTTGACGAAGCCGTAGAAATTGCCAAAGGTTGCCCTGTATTTTTAGTTGGCGGCAACGTAGAGGTTCGCCAAATTGATGTGATGTAATTAAAACTGTCTGAATCAGGGTTTACAGAATGACAGAATTTTCAGGATACATAGGACGGGCTATCAATTTATACCGTGCTGGCTATTTAATATTCTGTTCATTCTAACATTCTGTAAATTCAGATTCTGACAATGCAGCAGCAAGAACTCATACCGCATTTATTCCGAAATGAATACCGCAAGATAACGGCGGTATTGTGTAAGCTCTTTGGCATCGAAAACATGGAGATAGCCGAAGATATTGCCAGCGATACATTTTTACATGCATCAGAATTGTGGGGCATCAGGGGATTGCCGGATAACCCAACCGCCTGGTTATACACAGTGGCCAAAAACAAAGCTAAAGACCACCTAAAACGGAATAAGCTTTTCAACCAAAAAGTTGTCCCGATGGTGCAGAACGCAGCATCGGAGCTGCACGAGCTGGAGATCGACCTATCCGACCAGAACATTAAAGATAGCCAGTTGCAAATGATGTTCGCTATTTGCCATCCCGTTATCCCGGCTGAAGCGCAGATAGGCTTGTCGCTGCGCATCCTTTGCGGTTTCGGGATAGAAGAAATTGCCGCAGCGTTTTTGAGCAATAAAGAAACCATCAATAAACGGCTCTTCAGGGCCAAAGAGAAACTAAGGCAACTCAATGTAAAAATAGAAATGCCCAACGAAGCCGAAATAAACCACCGGCTGGAATCTGTTTTAGCAACGCTTTACCTGCTGTTTAACGAAGGCTATTATTCGCAGGCGCGGGATGTTACCTTACGCAAAGAAGTATCGCTGGAGGCTTTACGACTCACCCATTTACTTACCGAAAACCAGGCAACTAACAAGTCTGCAGTGTATGCTTTGCTAGCGCTGATGAGTTTCCACGCTTCGCGATTTGAAGCAAGGCTGAACCAGAACGGCGAAACCGTTCTCTACCAGGATCAGGACGAAAGCCTTTGGAACGCGGAATTGATAAACCAAGGCGAGCATTTTCTCCGGATCTCGTGGGAGGGGAGCACAATTACCAAATACCACCTCGAAGCCGGCATTGCCTATTGGCATACCATCAAAGCTGATACACCTTTAAAATGGGAAACTATCCTGCAGTTTTATAACCAATTATTATTTTTGCAATACTCGCCCATTGTGGCGCTTAACCGTACTTACGCGCTTTCAAAAGCGAATGGCAAGGCGGAAGCAATCATTGAAGCAGAAAAGCTGAACCTGAGCCGTAATCATTTATACCACTCGCTGCTGGGGGAATTATATACCGATATAGATAATGGAAAGGCCGTGGTGCATTTTAAAACAGCGCTTGGCCTGACCAAATCAAAAGGGGATAGGGAGGTGTTGAAGCGGAAGATCGCGGCCTTAGACCTTAGGAAATAAGCCCTTAATTATCCCACGATAACTAAATACAATAATTATGGGACGGACTGATTTTTTTATTGAAATTAGCAGCGATCAATTACTACATGGATGACCGAACTCAAAAACTTTATCAGCAGTTATGCCAGCTTTAATGAGGCCGAACTGGACGATATTGTAGGCCGGTTTAAACAACGCAGCATCGCCAAAAATGACTTTCTTTTACTGGAAGGTACCGTATGCCAGGACCTGGTTTTTGTGGAGGAAGGCTGTTTACGTTTGTATTACCTGGACGATGACGTAGAGATCTCGGTTTGGTTTGCTTTCCCAAACTCATCGGCCATTGATATTTACAGCTTTATAAGTGATAAACCGTCCAAATACTTTTTACAGGTGATAGAGGATAGTACGATACTTTACCTGCCCAAAGCAGAGCTGACGAGACTTTATGCTGAGTACCCCACCATGCAGGAAATGATGCGTAAGTTTTGGGAGGATGCCGTGCTGAATTTGATTGATCGCTTTACCGCGCTCCAGCGCGATTCCGCCGAAAAACGCTACCTCGATTTGATGTCGAAGCCGCCATATTTACAGAAGATCCCGCAAAAATATCTTGCTTCGTTCATCGGTGTTACACCTACTTCGTTAAGCCGAATCCGCAAAGGAATTCGCTAAACCACCTTACTTTGCTTGTACTTCCGCGCAAAGTAAATGGCAGAGAACGCCGTTAGCACTAACCCGATAGCTGATAAACCCATCACACTGTTTGAGAAAAAGGAAACCCAGTTGAGTTTTACCTTAAAGATCTCTTTAGAAAGTAATACACCCACGCTGCCTATATAGCCAAAGGAGTCGGCGAGGTAAATCAGAAAACCAACATTCCCCGCATACTTAAATGTAGCGATAAGTCGCTCGAAAAAGACAGCGTTAAAAGGGATATAAACCATATAAAGCCCCAAACCCACAGTCGCCATCCACCAAATAGGGGCGATATATCCGCCGGCGAATGCCAGTGTGGATAGGCCGGCTAACAAAAAGCCCATGCCAATAAATACATGCGCGGTGATCAACGCTTTGTAGCTGTCGCGGATCATCACCATACTGCCAATGAGGATAAGAATAATAAGCGTGATGGGTGTTTCAGTTTTGGAGAAGATGGAGGGTTGGTTAAAAAAGCCCATTTCCTTCCACATGTCGGCACCAAAATTATCGCGGATATCGCGGAAGATCGTCGCAAAGGTATAAATGAGGATACAGGCTGCCAATCCGGGTAAAAACGCGCGTACAAAAGTCTGGCGCTGGGCTTTACTCATGGGTGTGCGTTCCATCCGTTCGGCAATATCCCCGGCATCGGGCGGGGGTATTTTCTCCATCAGGAACACAAACAGCAGAAGCGGCCCGGCAAATAAAAGCCCGGTAAAGAACGGTACCCAATACTCGGTAACGCCAAATTCCAGCATCAGCCAGCCACCGGCCGACCGTACAAAACCCGACGCGAAAATAAAGCTCACAGCGAGTGTAGCGCCAATAAAATCGGTACCGCGCCGCCCTTCCACATAAGAAAACACTACGCCCCAAAGCATCCCCAGCGGGAAACCATTGATGAACAGGAAAATGATATTGTAAGGTACCGGTACCAATGCGAAGCAAAGCCAGCTCAACCAGGAAATGCCGGTAAGTACCAATATGGTGACCCAGCGCCCGTGCCGTTTTAATTCGGCAATATACTTTACACCATAAAATTTGGCCAGCATATAACCCAACACCTGGCTAATTACCAACAGGGTTTTGTAGCTGTACCCCCAAACGGTGATCCCATCAAAGGTAGCGACCGTAAATGATTTGCGGAACCCGAAGATCATGGTGTAGGCCAAAAACACCACCACGGCAGCGTAAATGCTGGTTTGTATTTTATTGCGGGATGCAATGGTTGACATAGGCGAATTATTTTGGCGGAAGATAGCAAGATATTAGCCGTATAAAACCATATCGTAACATCTTTACAACAAATGGGCTAAATAGGCCGATAAAATTTTATATTGCCGCTTTAAAGCACCTGTTACAATGTTAAAATTCTCCTTCACCTTGTTTTTCTCGCTGATACTTTTAGGCTTAATAAAATATTATAGCGCACCGTCCGTAAATGCTGCTGCCGATTCAACCCTCGTGCATAAACAATCAGCAGATATAAGGCAAACCAGGCAGCAAACCTGGCCCGATGGTTTAACGGTTACGCCCTTTGCCGGCCCGGAACTTACTCCAAGCCCCGCCTGCCTTGCAGCAGCGCCCACCGGTGAAATATTTGTTGGTGTAGATATGATGGGCTCATTGGGCAAAGCGCCCGGAAAAGGCAGGATATTGAGACTGGTTGACGCAGATAACGACGGCAAGATAGATCAGCATACCGAATTTGCGCGGGTGGATAATCCGCGCGGGATATTTGTTTTAGGCGATAAGGTATACGTGTTGCATACCATATTCTCAAAAGAAACACAAAAAGCAACGGGCATGGACCTGGTTGTATTTGAAGATAAAGACCATGACGGCGTTGCCGACGGCCCATCACAACCGGTTATTGAACATTTGAGTAACCCTAATATGCTTGCCGATAGAGGAACAGACCACGCCACCAACGGTATCCGTATGGGTATTGATGGCTGGATCTACATCGCCGTGGGCGATTTTGGCTTTCACGACGCTATAGACCGTTCGGGTAAAAAACTAACCATGCTTGGTGGCGGCATCGTACGGGTGCGGCCTGATGGTACCGAAATGGAGATCTTCTCTCACGGCACACGCAATATTTATGACGTAGCGATAGACCCGTATATGAACATTTTCACCCGGGATAATACCAACGACGGCGGTGGCTGGAATATCCGGTTCTCGCATCATATCCAGTCTGGCGAATATGGCTATCCGGTGTTGTTTCAACATTTTACCGACGAGATATTGCCTGCACTGGCCGATTTAGGCGGCGGATCGGGCACCGGTGCCTTATTTATGGATGAGCCTACCTGGCCCGAAAAATACAACCATGTACCCATGATGGCCGACTGGGGCAGAAACGAACTGTACATCCATCGTATAACACCAAACGGTGCCAGCTTCACCCAAAAACAAGAGGAATTTATCCAGCTACCCCAAATTACTGACCTTGACGTAGACGGTTCGGGAAGGCTTTATCTCTCTGCCTGGGATGGTGCAGGTTATTCGGGCGACCCTTCCAAAGGGTATGTTGTACGTGCAGTACCAACAGGATGGACATATAAAGCATTCCCAAACCTGAAAACCGCTTCGGTTAAAGAATTGGGCAATTTACTTGCATCAGGTAGTGCGGTTACCCGTTTATATGCATCGCAGGAACTCCTTGCGCGTCCGGCTGATGAGGCAGCGAAAGCGGCACTCGTCATTGCAGCCGATAAAGGCCAGCCGTTGTACGCGCGCGTTGCCGGGGTGTATACCTACGCCCAAATTGCTGGAGAAATCGGCATACCCGCCCTTGTGCAGCTCTCTGCAGACAAAGAGTTGAAAGAGTTTGCCTTAAAGGCGCTAACCGACAGGAAAGGCCGCTTGCAGAATGTACCGATGGAACCTTTTATAAATGGCCTTAAAGATCCATCAGCAAGGGTACAAGCGGCAGCTATAGTAGGCCTTGGTCGCCTTGGCAGGGTAGAGGCCGCTAACGCACTTTTAGCAACCCGCGTGCCGGCGTCTTTCGGAGCGCCCGCAAAAGGAACGGAAGGACAGCACGCTAAACCGAATGCAGATATTGTAACCCCTCACCTGGCTGTGCGCACTTTGGTAAATTTAAACGCGGTAAGCGCTTGTTTAAGCGCCATCGGAACAGAACATTCAACCCTGGCGCTTTGGGCACTGCGATACATGCATGATGCCAAAGCTGTAGACGGGGTGATAGCTGCTTATGCGAAGGCCAAAACCCCGAAACTAAAAGAGCAAATATTGGCTACCCTGGGCAGGCTTTACAAAACCGAGGCGCCCTATGACGGTTCCTGGTGGTGGAGTACCCGGCCAGATTCGCACGGGCCATATTACAAAGCTATCATCTGGGAATCTTCGCCTAAGATAAAGGCATTCCTTAGCACCTTGCGAAGCAAAGCAAGCCCAACAGGTAAAGTATTTTTTGCTGATTTAAATGCACGCAACCAAATGGAGATTTTAGCTTTTGGTGGCGAAGAAAAGGTGCCGGTAGTTAAGGAAGCAAAGATAGACCTGGAGAAGATACGGAATAAAAAAGGGCAGATCGGTAAATCATCCATCGAAGATATCATGCTTGCGCTTGCCAAGATCAAAGGCGACCCGCTTAAGGGGAAAGCGCTTTTCGCTCAACAGGGTTGCATAGCCTGCCATAGTATTAAAAAAGGCGAAAAATTGAAAGGGCCGTTTATGGGGCAAATAGGCTCTATCATGACCCGCCAGCAAATTGCCGAATCGGTACTTAAACCAAGCGCATCCATTTCCCAGGGATTTGCTACGGTAACCATCACAGCAAAAGGAAACAAAACTTACATGGGTTTTATCACCGAAGAATCTGCCCAGAAAGTTGTAATGCGCGATATTGGCGGGAATGTTTACACCGTAAAAGCGGCTGACATCCTTTCCCGCAAGGAAATGAAAACCTCTATGATGCCTACAGGCCTGGCCAACGCGCTATCGTACGAGGAGTTTGCTTCGCTGGTGACCTTTTTATCACTACAGAAATAGGTCAGACCTCGTTGCTATAGTTTTTTGTGGAATTGTAAAATGGCGTTTAGTTTTGGAGATCGCCATTGTTATACTTCGGTTGGTCATACACCGGGAAAAATGGTATGGAGATTATTTATTTCTGAACTCAAGCTTACAATTTTCGTAGTAGTAAGCCGGGGAAGGATAATACATTGGGTGACGAATTTCTTGGAGGTAAATTAACTTTATCATCAACTTATCTTAACACCAAATAGCGTAGAGAATAAATTACGGGGCTTATATTTACGCGCTATTATTCGCTATGAAAAAACTAAGTATTTTGATCCTGGCATTGCCTGTTACAATAGCAGTAAGCCAAACCGCAAACAGCCAGATAAAACCTTATACAGTTGCCAACGCCCATTCGCACAACGATTATAAAAACGGTATTCCCTTTTACCGGGCTTATGAAAAAGGTTTTGGCTCAATTGAGGCCGATGTTTATGCTGTTAGCGGCAGGTTGCTGGTCGCTCACGATAAAAGGGACACCGCCGCGAGCCGGTCGCTACGAAACCTGTATCTGACCCCGCTTGCCGAAAAACTAAAACACGACCCGCACAGGCAATTGCGTTTGCTGATAGAAATAAAGCAGGATCACAAAGCGGTGCTATCGTTAGTGATGCAGGAGCTTAAGCCCTTTGCAGAATATATCTCGTCGCCGGGGCACCCGGGTAATTTATCTATTGTGATGACAGGCGCTGTACCGCCAGCCGTAGAAATGGTAAACTACCCGGATTGGATAACTTTTGATGTTGACCATCTGAATGGTTTTACACCACAGCAATGGCAAAAAATAGGGTTGGTAAGTTTCCCTTTGAGTAAATATGTGCGTTGGAATGGCAAAGGAGTATTGAACAGCAAGGAGATAGCGAGGCTAAAAGGGGCGATAGACAGTGTTCATCAGGCCGGTAAAATGATCCGTTTTTGGGAAAGCCCCGATACAAAGAGCAGCTGGCTTGCACTAATGCGCCTGGGCGTTGATGTTATAGGTACCGATAAGATAGAAGAGCTTGGCGACTTTTTAAATAAGAAGGCTAAAAATGAATATTCAGCAAAGCAGGCATATCCGGTATATCACCCAACCCACAGCGCAGATGGAACTGTAAAAAAAGTAAAGAACATTATTTTATGCATCGGCGACGGCATGGGGTTGGCACAACTATACGCTACTTATACAGCCAATCATGGGCAACTCAATATTTTTCAAATGAAGAATATTGGTTTCTCTATTACCAATTCGGCGGACGCTTACATTACAGATTCGGCGGCTGGTGCCACTGCCTTTGCATCCGGGCAGAAAACAAACGACAGGGCTATTGGGGTGGATGCAACCGGCAAGCGTTTAAGGTCTTTAGCGGTGTACAGCGCCGAAGCTGGCAAAAAAACAGCCGATATAGCGGTATGCCAGTTAACTGACGCTACTCCGGACGCGTTTTACGCGCACCAATCAGAAAGGAGCGACAGCCTTGCTATCGCCGCGGAGATACTTAATTCCAATATCGATATTTTCGTGGGAACTGCCTTTACGGATTTTACGACAAAGGTAAACGGCGTACCAATAATAGATAAAATGAAACAAAGAGGTTATACCGTTATCCGCAAGTTTGATGATTTTCTGAAATCGCCCGCAAAAAAAATACTGGCGCTGATGGACGACAGCGCTACAAGGCCTAAAATAGCGGGCAGGGGCGAGTATTTATCTCTGGCCCTGAAAAAGGTAACCGGCGCTTTCAAAAACCACCCGAAAGGCTTTTTTATAATGGCAGAAGGCTCGCAGATAGACTACGGTGGCCACAACAATAATTTAACGCAGGTAATTACCGAAAATGCCGATTTCGACAGAATGGTAGGAGAGGCCTTGCGTTTTGCAGATGAAGATGGCGAAACGCTTGTTATTGTAACAGCTGACCACGAAACCGGCGGACTAACCCTGCTAGACGGTGATATTAACAAAGGCTACGTTTTGGGAGATTTTAGTACGAATGACCATACAGGTACCCCGGTGCCTGTGTTCGCCTATGGCCCGCATTCGGGAGATTTTAGGGGTGTTTACAACAATACCGAAATTTTCAATAAGATATTAAAGCTGATAAGATAAGATAATTAAATCCTTCGCCGGAGCTATCACACAACAAAGCCCTTCTGATTTTTCAGAAAGGCTTTGTACCCAGCGCCGGAGTCGAACCGGCACGGTTTCCCACAGGTGTTTGAGACCAGCGCGTCTACCAATTCCGCCAGCTGGGCTTGCTTAGTCTGAGGCCGCGTTAGCTGCTCAGAAGCGGGATGCAAATGTATTTAAACTCTCCTTAATCCGCAACAGATATTTTTGTCTGTAGTAAATATTTGCAATTGCGTTAAGCCTGCTTTCCTTCGCGGTATCGCTCAATTCTTCGTATCCGGAGGTTAAAACGGCCAGTTCTTCGTTTATATCGCCCTCAATGGCAAGCACTTCAGCGGTAACGTCGGCAAGTTGCCCGGCGTTTTCAATTTCCATCAGGCGTTCATTTATATCCATCATTTCCATTAAAAAATCTGCCGGAAGCTGCGGTTTTGTGCCTTCATTTACCAATTCATGTAGCTTTAAAATGTATTTCGACAGCTTATTTGGGTCGGAAAGGGTTTGGTAAGCCTTATTATTCAGGGTAGATAACTCCAGTATTTCCTGTTGCTTTGCCTCATCCTCATTAGCAAAAAAATCGGGGTGGTATTTTTTACTCAACGCGTAAAATTGCTTTTTTGTCGCGGCTGCGTCCGGGTGGAACGTTTCAGTGATGTTGTAAAATTCAAAATAATTCATCGTTCAAAATTAATGTTTTTACTTGCGTACCGCTGCATTTGTTATTTTATTATAATAATTTAAGGCTGTCTGCAAAACATTTTAACGGGCTTGTGGTTAACACAGGCATCATTAACTTTTGTATTTAAGCTTCGGAATTTAGTATATATTTGCACACTTAAACACGCTGCCGTTACTATGTTTGATCATCGCCCAAATCAAATAATCAAGTATATTTACTGCATAACTGGTGCTTATTTAGTTAAAAATATAACTGAGTGCGGCGCTATTTAGTAACCTACATATGAATCGTTTGAAACCTTACTTAATACTTCTTTTTACCGCACTATGCCTATCGGCTTTTAGCCCTGCCCAGGCCCAAGGGATCCCGCAAAACCTATCCGGCGTAAATGTTAACGATCTGTCTGACGCGCAACTGCGCCAGGTATTACAGCAGGCGCAAGCTACCGGTATGACAGATACGCAACTATTGCAAACGCTGCAGGCACGTGGTTTATCTGCCGAGCAATCACAGATATTACAGAACCGGGTGACTGCAATTCGCAAAGCCGGTAACACTACATCTGACCCGCAGTCATCCACAACCTCTCCTTCTACAGCGCGTAGCTTAAATTACAGGCCAGACAGTAGCAACGGCGCATCAAGGGATAACCTGTACGGTGCGTTTACGCCAAAAATATTCGGAGCAAACTTGTTTCGCAACAGCAACATCACCTTCGAGCCAAACTTAAAAATAGCCACGCCCGTAAATTATATTTTAGGCCCTGAGGATCAGTTGAACATCAGCGTATACGGTGCCTCCCTGGTTAACTGGAAGCTTGATGTGTCACCGGAAGGAAATATCAACATCCCCGGCGTAGGCGTCTTAAACGTATCGGGTAAAACTATCGAGCAGGCAACCGCGTCTATTAAAAGTAAGCTTGCTGCTAATAATTACGCCGTTGGCCGCGGCACTAATGTGCAGGTAAGCCTGGGTAATATCCGCAGTATAAAGGTGATTTTGGTAGGCGAGGTGGTAAAACCCGGTACCTACACGTTGCCATCACTGGCCACCGTTTTTAATGCCCTGTACTCGGCAGGCGGGCCAAACGATAACGGCTCCTTTCGCCAGATAGAGATCATCCGCAATAACCGCATCGTCAGGCGGTTGGATGTTTACGATTTCCTAGTAAAAGGTGATCAAAAAGATAATATAGCACTGCAAGACCAGGATATCATCAGGGTACCCACTTATCGTACCCGTGTGCAGTTGGTTGGTGAAGTGAAAAACCCAGCCTTGTTTGAAGTACTGGCAGGTGAAAGCCTGCAGGATGTGTTACGCTTTGCCGGTAGCTTTACCGATCAGGCTTTTACAGCACGCATCAAGGTATCGCAAATAAACGATCAGCAACGCCGCATTGGCGACGTGGTTGAGGCCGATTACAAGAACTACATCCCGCTGCGGGGCGACAAATTTACCGTAGAGAAAATCCTTGATCGGTATGAAAACCGCGTGGTGATAAATGGCGCAGTTTTCCGCCCCGGAGAATATGAGCTACAGAAAGGGCTAACCTTATCGCAGTTGATAAAGAACGCGGCCGGCTTAAAAGAAGACGCTTTTACGGCCCGCGGTAGTATCACCAGGCTTAAACCCGATAATACTACAGAGCTGATTTCTTTTGATGTAAACGCCATACTGAATAACACCACACCGGATATTTTATTGCAGCGCGAAGACGTGGTAAGCATATCATCCATCTTCGACCTTAGGGACCAATACCGGGTTACCATTAAGGGTGAGGTGCGCAGCCAGGGTGAATTTGCCTTTGCCGAAAACATGAGTGTGGAAGACCTGATTGTGAAAGCGGGCGGTTTTACCGAAGGTGCGAGCGCTAAACGCATTGAGGTTGCAAGGCGGGTTAACGATAGCGACCCCAACTTAACAACGAGTAGCCTGGCTCAGGTTTTTAATGTAGATGTTGATGGACAATTGAAAAACGGCGATGCGGGTTTTAAGCTAAAACCATTTGATATCGTATCTATATATAGCCTGCCGGGTTACGAAAAACAGAGCACCATCAAAATAGAAGGAGAGGTGCTTTACCCCGGCTATTATACCATTAAACAGAAAAATGAAAAAATATCAGATGTAATTGCGCGCGCTGGTGGCTTAACTGTATTTGCCGATGCAGACGGCGGTACCCTCAAACGTGATAATTTTGCTATTTTAGGTATTGACAAAAACAGTATAGATACCAATGCTGTAGAAAAAGAGCGCCTGCAAAGGCTGAACCACTTAAAACAATCTAACAAAGATTCTACCATAAACGATACACCGCAGTTTCGCAATAATTTTGTGGGCATCGACTTGAAAAAGATCATGGAAAAACCCGGCTCCAGTATAGATCTGCGATTGGAGGATAACGATGTCATCAGGGTACCCAAACAGCAGCAACTGGTACGTGTAAACGGCGAGGTGCTTTACCCAAGCGCTATAGTTTACAGTAAGGGGAAGTCTTTTAAAGATTATATCTTGAATGCCGGTGGGTATTCTGCGAGTGCTTCAAGAAGAGGGTCGTATGTGGTATACCCTAACGGTACGGTACGCGGAACAGGTAAATTCCTGTTTTTTAACGTGCATCCCAGCATCAAACCAGGGAGCGAGATATACGTTACCAGGAAACCAGAACATAAAGGGTTATCAGCACCGGAGGTAATAGGCATTTCAACCGGCCTGGCATCCTTAGGCGCTATTATTTTAGGGATAATAAACTTAAGCAAGTAATGCAGGAACAACCTTTGATTTTGACTGATAATACTGGCGAAGACGAAATATCTTTAAAAGCACTTATAAATAAAGGTAACGCTGGTTTAAAGCATCTGCGCAGCAAATGGCCCATTATTTTGCTGTTTGGTTTGTTTGGTGCTTTATTAGGTGGTGCCTATGCCCATTTTAAAAAACCTGTTTATACCGCTACCAGTACATTTGTATTGGAAGAACCGGGGAAAGGGGGCGGTTTAGCGCAACTTTCGGGACTTGCATCGCTAGCTGGCATCGATGTTGGTGGCGGTGGCGGTGGAATTTTCCAGGGCGATAACATTTTAGAGCTTTACAAATCCCGTGTGATGATAGAGAAAACGCTACTATCGCCAGTGGAACTAAATGGTAAAATGCAGCTGCTTATCGATAGATATATTGCTTCAAATAAATTAGAAGAACGTTGGAAGGAAAAGGATGGCATAACAAATTTTTCGTTTAATCAGGATCCAGCCAAATTCAGCCGCTGGCAGGATAGTATCATCTCCGATATTGTAATGAACTTTAATAAAAAGGTCTTGGTTGTTGATAAAATAGATAAGAAACTAAGCATTCTAAAGGTAGATATTATTACAAATGATGAACTTTTTGCCAAGGCATTTAACAGCAAACTTGTAGAAACAGTAAACGATTTTTACACTCAAACAAAAACAAAAAAAAGTGTGCAAAACGTAAATGTGTTACAACATCAGGCAGACAGTGTAAAACGAGTTTTGGGTTATTCAATAAGTGGAGTAGCATCGGCATTAGATGCTGCGCCAAACGCTAATCCGGCTTTGTTATCTTTGAGGGTTCCTTCTCAAAAGAAACAGGTGGATGTTCAGGCAAGCGGAGCTATATATAGCGAGATTGTAAAGAATCTGGAGGTGGCTAAGATTTCTTTAAGGCAAGAAACTCCGTTGATACAAGTGATAGACCAACCTGTATTACCCTTACCTAAAACCGAGCTTGGTACAGTAAAAGCAATAGTGATCGGGTTTGTGCTTGGTGCCATTTTAATTATCATCTGGCTTAGCAGCAAAAAAATATCACAGAAGATCATGTCATAAATATATAAGGTGTGATACCCATAGTTCAAAGCTCATAAGAAATAGGCCTTTTGCAGTTATTTACAACATAAACATACTCGCGTTAATTAATAGTTATGTTAATAATTGGTGATATATTTGCCAGCTTAAAAAAACTAAAATTAGGGATTTCTAAGCTGATCCGATAGGATGTAGTGCTGGTCGGTCGAACGAATATGCTTAGTTAATCTATTTGCAACTTAAATTAGCAGTCCTACTCTTTAATTATTGATATCAAAAATGCAGATTTATAATTTAACTGTTTTATTACTCCTAATCACTTGGAAACAACGTTTTTTAACAAGGGTAAAACTAAAAATGGTTTTGCCTTTTTACTCGTGCATCGTGGTAATGGAGCTTGTTCAACTAAAACTTTCCTAAGTTATTAATCATTGTAAATTACCAAATGCAATTTACCAGTTTAAAAGTTGTTGCTGTTAATATGGAAACGGAAGATACAGTTACCATATCTTTCAAACAGCCCGCTTTAAAAAAAGTCAGGTATGTCCCCGGGCAGTATTTGACACTTATCTTCAGAATTAACGGCCGACGATTTATCCGCCCTTATTCATTCTCTTCGGCACCACTTTTCGACGATAATTTGGATATTACAGTTAAACGTGTGCCCGGCGGCGTTGTATCCAACCACATTATCGATAAAGTTAAAGTTAACGATATAATAGAGGTTATGCCACCTATGGGCGATTTTATTTTAGATGAAGCCACCCTAAAACCAACCACCCATATTGTTTTGTGGGGTGCAGGGAGTGGAATAACACCTCTAATGTCCATCGCCAAATATGCGTTACGAAAAAAACTTGGAGAGCATGTTACATTAATATACGGTAACCGTAATACCGAAAGTGTTATATTTAGTAAGACCATTAAGCACTTGGAAGATGAGTATAGCAATACTTTCCGTGCTTGGCATTTTCACACACAGGCTGCGGTCTCGCTGAATAATCCATACCACGTGCAGGGCCGTATTGACCCTCTTTATGTTTTAAATGTGATCGCTCAGGAGGGAGACCTTAACAGAACTTTACACTACATTTGTGGGCCAGCAGGTTTAAAAGAGTCGGTAAAGGTAAGTTTAGAAGGCTTAGGGGTTGATAAGAGTAAGATATATTCGGAAGACTTCGAAATCGTACGGGATCCTACTCAATTTCAAGATGTAATAACGCGAACCATATCTTTAAAAAAAGATGGTAATGTTTATGCAATTGAAGTTGCTAAAGGCAAAAGTATTTTAGAAAGCGGATTAGATGCATTCATAGATATGCCCTATTCTTGCCAAACAGGTAATTGCTGCGTGTGCAAAGGAAAACTTATTAGAGGAGAAGTAAAATTGATTGGCGGAGAAAAAGAATCTGCGAAACTTGAAGTTGATGAAAGATTACTCTGTTGTAGTTTTCCCCTTACAGATAATATTGAAATAGAAGTTGAATAATAACGATATATGAAAGTTGTACTACTCGCGGGCGGCTTAGGAACCCGGTTAATGGAAGAGACTGAAGCACGTCCAAAGCCTATGGTTGAAATTGGCGGAAAACCAATTTTATGGCACATTATGAAAATTTATGAAACCTATGGCTATAACGACTTTGTTTTATGCCTGGGTTATAAAGCTCAATCTATAAAAGAGTATTTTTTAAATTATTACTTATATAATTCAGATGTAACTATTGAGCTGGAGCGCAATAAAGTTGACGTGCATTTTTCAAACTCCGAATCCTTTAAAGTAACCTTAGTTGATACCGGGTTAACAACTAATACCGCCGGGCGAATAAAACGTATCAAAAAATATGTACAGGATGAAACATTTATGCTTACTTATGGAGATGGTGTTGCTGATATCAACATCAAAGAATTAGTTGAATTTCATCAATCTCATAAAAAGTTGGCCACGCTTACTACCATTCAAATTCCAGGGCGTTTCGGCAATATAGAAATGGGTGAAAATGGCGAAGTAGAACATTTTATAGAAAAACCCCAAGGCGATGGTATGTGGATAAACGGTGGATTTTTTGTGTTAGAACCTGGTATATTTAAATATTTAGAAGGTGATATGGACGATATTCAATGGGAAAAAAAGCCATTGAAAGAAATTGCAGAAGATGGCCAGCTTTCGGCTTACAAACATTCGGGATTTTGGAAGCCCATGGATGCCATGCGTGATAGAATTGAACTTGAACAACTTTGGAGCGGTGGCAATGCGCCGTGGAAAATCTGGTAACATATGTTTAACGAGTTAAAAGAAATTTATAAAGGAAAAAAGGTTTTTTTAACCGGCCATACAGGTTTTAAAGGCTCTTGGCTGTTAAAAATCCTTACGATGTTGGGCGCCGAGGTGAAAGGCTATGCACTGGCACCGGAAGGAGATTTAAATCTTTATAATATTATTAATGGTGATACAATCTGCGATTCGGTAATTGCTGACTTGCGGAATAGAGAAACGCTAAACAAAGCGATGCTTGATTTTGAGCCCGACTTTGTTTTCCATTTGGCTGCACAGCCGTTAGTAAGATTGTCATATCGTATCCCCTCCGAAACATTTGAGGTGAATGCGATTGGAACGGCTAATGTGCTTGACGCAGTAATGCTGCTTAATAAGCCATGCTATTGTGTGCTGATAACCACTGATAAGGTGTATCATAATAACGAATGGGAGTATCCATATCGCGAAAATGACCGACTTGGTGGTTATGATCCTTACAGTGCAAGTAAAGCCTGTATGGAACTGGTTATAGGGTCTTATCGGAATTCATTTTTTAATGAAAACACTTATCCTGTTCATCAAAAGGCTATTGCGGTAGGTCGCGCCGGTAATGTTATAGGTGGGGGCGATTGGTCGGCAGATCGTCTGATACCAGACATAGTAAGCGCTTTACATGCCGGAAAACCTATAGAAATTCGTAACCCGGATTCGGTAAGGCCATGGCAGCATGTTCTTGAGCCATTAACAGGGTACTTGTTGTTGGGTGCCAAATTATTGGGTAACCCGGTTGCATTTTCGCAGGCATATAACTTTGGCCCCGATGTTAACGATGCACTGCCTGTGCACAAAATGGTTGAAATGGCTATAGCAGCCTGGGGTAGTGGAAACTTTAATATCAACCAAACCGTTAATCAACCGCACGAGGCCGGACTGCTGAAACTTGACATCAGCAAAGTTAAAGCAGAATTAAACTGGCAACCAAAAATGAACGCCGATAAAGCGGTGAACACAACTATAAACTGGTATAGGGAGTTTTATAGCCGCAGCGAGATGACTGTATATACGGAAAAGCAAATTCAGGACTTTTTTAATGGCTAAGATTTTCATTACCGGCATAACGGGCTTCCTTGGGTCGGGCATTGCTCAAGTGCTTATTAACCAGGGGCACCAGTTAATTGCGAATTACCGGGAAAGTTCTTCTAAAGAATTATGCCGGGAGTTTGAGGGCCGGGTAATCTGGATTCTTCAGGATGACGATAACGTTTGGGCCGAAAAAGTAATTGCTTTTTCTCCCTCTGTTATAATTCACTCGGCATGGTTAGGAGTGGGGCATCAGGACAGGGACAACTGGGATGTACAATCGCAGAATATTGATTTTTTACGCATAATATTGACTGTTGTGCAAAAAAGCGGAGCCCCCAAATTTATTGGTATGGGCTCGCAAGCCGAATATGGAGTATACAGCGGAAGCATTAATGAAGATCAACCCATAAATCCTACAGAAGCTTATGGCAGAATAAAACTGGTGTGTGCTGAACTGGTGAAACAGTATTGTAGCCAGTATGGCATAGATTGGTATTGGTTAAGGCTTTTCTCATTTTTCGGCAAAGGGGAAGCTGATCATTGGCTTATCCCATCGCTGGTTAAAAAGATTGTAAACGGCGAAAGCATGGACCTCACGTTAGGTGAACAAAAATATTCGTACCTGTATGTTAGCGATTTAGGGCTTGCCGTAAATAAAATTATAACAAATAGCGGCAAAAGTGGTATATATAACATATCTGGAAAAAAAGTAGTCGTACTGAGAGATTTGGTTAAAAATATAAGGGACAAAATAAACCCTTCCTTTTCGCTAAATTTTGGTAAGCTACCCTATCGTGTTAATCAATCTATGCACATGCAGGGAGATTCTGGTAAATTTGTGACCGAGTTTGGTGATTTTGATGTATCTGATTTTGACGTTGCGATATCTGACACGGTTGAATACCTAAAAATGAAATTTAAAGATAAATTAAAATGAAAGCTTCTGATTTTATAGCTACCTTTTTAGAGAAAAAAGGAGTAAAGCATGTTTTCGAACTATCGGGTGGTATGATAACCCATATATTGGATTCGTTAAATCAGAAAACATCCATCAATATAATTACTATGCACCACGAGCAGGCTGCAGCCTTTGCTGCAGATGCTTATGGCCGTGTAACCGGCATCCCCGGCATTGCGCTGGCTACAAGTGGCCCCGGCGCCACTAACCTGTTAACCGGTATAGGGAGCTGTTATTTTGATTCTACCCCAGCTGTTTTTATAACAGGCCAGGTAAACCGCCACGAACAAAAAGGTAATCGCAGCATTCGCCAACTGGGTTTCCAGGAAACGGATATTATTGCCATGGCGCAACCGATAACAAAAGCCTGTTTTAAAATTGAAAGCGAGCATGATTTGCCGGCTGTAATGGAAAAGGCGTTTATGATAGCCATGGAAGGGAGGCCGGGCCCGGTTCTGATAGATATTCCAATGGATATACAACGTGCCCAAGTAGAGCCTATTCCACCCCCTGAAAATGGTGAGGCAATTCAAGGTACATCTGCCGAAATATTGCAGGATATTTTTAAAAGTATAAAAGACGCTAAACGTCCCCTTTTATTAGTTGGTCGCGGTGTGCGTGCCGCTTTTGCCAAGGAGGAAATGGATGCATTTTTGAAAAAAACCGAATTGCCGGTAATCACCACTTTACTTGCGGTTGACGCCGCCGAGTTTGATCACCCTTCTCGGGTTGGTTTTATTGGTAGTTATGGCAATCGCTGGGCAAATATTGCTTTTGGAGAAAGTGACCTGCTGATAGTAGTAGGCAGCCGCCTTGATATCCGCCAAACTGGTGCTGATACCAAATTTTTTGAGAATCGCACTATTTATCATATAGATTGCGAAAGTGGCGAAATAAATAACCGTGTTAAAGGTTGCGTGCCGGTAATTACCGACGCGAAGCAATTCTTTATAGATTTTAATATAGCTGCCGAAACAGAATCGTTTAAAAAGCCTATAGACTGGCTACAATATATAGATGATCTCAAGCAACAATGGCCAGATACTAAGGAGCTAACGCCTGATGGTATTAACCCAAACTATTTCATGCATACCTTGTCGCACAATTCACGCGCAGCCAAATGTTACATTGCAGATGTTGGGAGCCACCAAATGTGGGCAGCACAATCTTTAGAAATCTATAAAGATCAGCTGTTTTTTACGTCTGGAGGCATGGGCGCAATGGGGTACGCGCTGCCTGCGGGTATTGGAGCATGTTTTGCGTTAGATTTAAACCCAGTTATAGTGATAGTTGGTGACGGATGTATGCAAATAAACATCCAGGAGCTTCAAACCATTGTTCGCAATAAGCTGCCAGTTAAAATTGTTGTGATGAATAATAAAAACCTGGGAATGATCCGTCAGTTTCAGGATAGCTATTTCGAATCGAGGTATCAAAGCACCTATTGGGGCTACAGTGCACCCGATTTTGAAAAAGTGGCGAAGGCCTACGGTATTGATTCCTTAACCATCAGCGCCGAGGATGAAATGGAAGATGCGGTAAACTGGATGTGGAATGAAACCAATGCTGGTGAACCAGTGTTGTTACAGGTTATGATAGACCCCCATACCAACACCTACCCTAAAATTGCTTTTGGTAAGCCAATCACGGAAATGGAGCCTTTTGCAAAACCAATAGAAATGGAAAGTACCTAATACGTTTATATTAAATAGAGCATGTTAAAAAATATTACTACCCCTGAGCTGGAAAAAAGCCTTAGAGAAATTGCTAAAGCTAAAACAACACAAATCATTATACCAGGTAAAAACTATATCCCCGTTACCGGCAAGGTATTAGATGAGGAAGATGTATTACTTGGTGTTGATGCCGCATTAGACGGCTGGTTAACGGCAGGCCGTTTTGCCAATTCTTTTGAATACGATTTCGCCAAATATTTTGGTGCCCCAAAGGCATTACTTGTTAACTCAGGCTCGTCGGCTAATCTTGTTGCGTTTTATGCCCTTACTTCTACAAAATTGGGAGATCGCGCTGTAAAACCGGGCGACGAGGTAATCACTGTTGCCGCAGGTTTCCCAACCACAGTAAACCCAATAGTTCAATTTGGCGCTATACCTGTTTTTGTTGACGTGGATATTGCAACGCACAACGTAAAAGCCGAAGATATTGAAGCCGCCGTTTCGCCTAAAACAAAGGCTATAATGATCGCACATTCGCTTGGTAACCCATTCAATTTGGATGAGGTGATGCGTGTGGCAAAAAAATACAACCTTTGGGTGGTAGAAGATGATTGCGATTCTTTGGGTGCTACTTACCGCGGGCAAAAGACAGGGACTTTCGGCGATATTTCTACATTTTCATTCTATCCGGCCCACCATATCACAATGGGAGAGGGTGGTGCCGTACTGATAAACAACCCCGAACTGGCTAAAGTTGCGGAAAGTTTTAGAGACTGGGGTCGCGATTGTTATTGCGAGCCGGGTAAAGATAACACCTGCGGGTGCAGATTTTCGCAGCAATTGGGCTCGTTGCCTTATGGCTACGATCATAAATACACCTATTCGCACATTGGTTTCAATTTAAAAGTTACCGATATGCAGGCTGCCTTTGGTGTATCGCAATTAAAAAAACTGGATCACTTTGTACAGCGCCGCCGCGAAAATTTCAAAGCTTTACACGAGCGTATGAAAGAACTGGAAGAGGTGTTTATCCTGCCAGAGGCTACCCAGCATAGTGACCCTTCATGGTTTGGTTTTTTGCTTACATTACGTGAAGGAGATGCAGCCGATAGGCACATGCTTGTACAGCACCTGGAAGAAAAGAAGATAGGTACACGGTTGCTATTTGGAGGTAACTTACTACGTCAGCCCGCCTATGCCAATATTAATCATCGCACAATAGGAAATTTAGCCAATACCGATACGATCATGAACCAATCTTTTTGGTTGGGTGTGTGGCCGGGGCTAAACGAAACACATTACGATTACATGTTAGATGTAATTAAAGAGTATATAAGCTAAGTTATTGCAATCACTAAAATATATGTTCATCAAACAAGCATTAATTTTGGTATAATCTCCTAAGATAAAGGTTAGCGACAGCGGTGAATTTCAACGCAACGCGGTAATATTTATAACTTACGATATTGTATTTACAGATGGGTTTTAGTGAAAATTATACAGCAAGAACGTTAGGTGAAACAATGCGCAATTAGGCGGATACAACCAGAATAAATAATAAACCGGGCTTTAAATAGTAAAGTGGATTTTAGGAATGGAATTACCAGTTTTGTAAATCGGGTAAACCTGCAGGCGATGTGCCACGGTGAGTGTGAACCGTCATTAGCTGAAATGAAAAACGGAGATTATTATCTTAATAAAAATCTCATCAATAGCTCAAAGTAAAATGTTAATATTCTTAAAGAATATCTTAGCGAAGATAGGTATCGACGGTGCTATAGCTTTCACGCTTTTATCAAGAATTATCCAAGCCTTTGGGGGGATAGGATCATTAGTTTTTATTGGGGCTTTTCTTTCAGGAGATGAACGCGGATATTTTTATACATTTTCGAGCATCCTGGCTATTCAAGTTTTTTTCGAGTTGGGTTTAAGCGGCATTATTACGCAATATACGGCTCATGAATGTGCCCACCTGCAATGGGTAAACGGCAACCTACAGGGAGAGAGTTACTACAAATCCAGATTATCATCACTGCTCAGGTTTTTTATCAAATGGTTTGGCGTAATCAGCTTGCTTTTATTTTTGCTGTTAGTGGCAGCAGGTTTTTACTTCTTTTCCAACTACAACAAAGGTTCGCACGTTGCCTGGCAAAATCCATGGATACTGCTTTGCCTGGCTACTTCTTTAAATCTTTTTATCGATCCGTTGCTGGCTTTCATTGAAGGACTTGGTGATGTAAAGGATATGGCAAAAATACGGCTGATCCAAAAAACAACCAACGTAATATTGTTAATCGTTTTTTTTGTATTGGGTTTTAAACTATACTCTGCCGCGCTGGCATCGTTAGTATCCATCTTAATAAATTACGCTCAAATCGTATTTACAAAACGTAAAGATAAATTGAGAACTATTTGGAAACTACTTGGAACTGATACAATAAATTACATGACCGAAATTTTCCCTTTTCAGTGGCGTATCGCGTTAAGCTGGATAAGCGGATTTTTTATTTTCCAATTATTCAATCCAATTTTATTTGCATTTGAGGGGCCGGTTGTTGCCGGGCAAATGGGTATGTCGTTGCAAATTTTGAACGGTATTTCTGGCTTGTCAATGAGTTGGATAACTACCAAAGTGCCGCTCTTTTCGTCGTTAATTGCGCTTAAAAAATATGAAGAATTAAATGTGGTTTTTAAAAAAACGCTGAATAGTTTAATTGTAGTTAATTTTGGCATGATTGGACTCTTTTATCTACTCTTTATGCTGCTTTATGTTAACCATTTGTCTTATAGTAATAGATTTTTAGCCCCTGTGCCGCTTGCATTACTTTGTGGAGCAACAATGGTTAATCAAATGGTTTTTTCTTGGGCAACTTACTTAAGATGTCATAAGCAAGAGCCGTTTTTAATTATTTCGATTGTGATAGGTATACTTTGTTCTCTCTCAACCGTAATTTTAGGTCGGTATTTTGGCGTATTAGGATTAGCCGGTGGTTACACTTTTATTACTTTTGTTATTTCCTTCCCCTGGGCATATTTTATATTTAAAGAAAAACAATCCCAATGGCATTAACTAAGTTTTTCATCACTAATATAAACAGAAAACATGCCTAAAGTTTCTATCATAGTTCCTACTTACAATCGCTCTGTATATTTGAAAGAAACTTTAAATTCTATTCTGAAGCAAAGTTTCGATGATTATGAAATAATCATTACCGACAATTGCTCTCCTGATGATACCGAGCAAGTGGTAAAATCAATTGCCGATCCGCGAATTGTGTATTCTAAAAATGCCCAAAATTTAGGATCTGTTAATAATTATAATAAATCGTTGGAACTGGTTAAAGGCGAATTGATACACCTTTTTAGCGATGATGACATTATGCTGGCGGATTGTTTAGCCGATAAGGTGGCAGTGTTTGAAAAATATCCTGAAGTGGCGATATTACACTCTGATATAAACACCATTGATAAAAACGGCCACATAATATCAAATAGCCATGCATTTAACGTTTATAAAAAGTGGGCAAAACTACACGCTACAAGCAGAATATTTGATAAAAAACAGTACCATAAATTTTTAATGGCTAACAATTTCGTATGTATGCCCGCGGTAATGATGCGTACATCGGTATTCAAAAAAATAGGGTTTTTTGATTCAACTTTATCTTATATTGTAGATTGGCAATATTGGTTGAAAGCTTCATTGTTTTTTGATTTTTATTATATAAATAAAAAAACTATTTCGTACCGCATACACGATACAAATACAGTAAAAAAACTTTCTTTGCGAATTTTAAATAATGAGTTTAATCACGTCTTAAAAGATCTAAGAGAGAACTATAAAGACTCGTTAGTAATTAAAAACAATCTGCAGGCTTTTTTAATTAAATTATATTACAACGGTTTTCATAGGCATTACTATACCAATTATGTACGCTGGTTACTCGAGTTTATAAAACCTAATTAACCCACAATTAATTTTAGCCATTTTTATCATGTTTATAACAAACCTGCTTCATCAGTATTTATCGCACTTTAAAATGCAATGTAGGCTGGCGCACCTATCAAGCCGCTTTAAATGCTATATTCATCATTCTACTGGTTTTTATTATGACGATGTAAACGACGTACAAATAGGAGCAGGGTGCTCAATAGGAATTAATAATGTGATTTTTTGCACTAATGAACAAACCAAAGGGAAGCGGGCAAAATTAATTATAGGAGATGGCACTTCTTTTGGCGAAATGAATAGTATCAGAGCATCTGGTGGTGATATAATTATTGGTAAAAAATGCCTTATATCTCAATTTGTAAATATTGTGGGTAGTAACCACGCTATTAATCCCAATGAGAATATTAAAGACCAACTTTGGGATGACACAAAAACAGGTGTTACTATTGGCGATGATGTTTGGATTGGTAGCGGCTGTACTATTTTACCTGGCGTTACTATAGAGCGTGGAGCTATTATTGCAGCCGGATCGGTAGTGACTAAAGATGTTAAAGCTTTCACTATAGTGGGTGGTGTGCCAGCCGCATTTATCAAGAACAGGGTTTAGCAATTATTAAATGAAAAGAGTTTTATATGTTTTCGGGGGTGAAGAAGCCTCAGGTGCCGAATTCGTGATACAGAGGCTATTTAAATACAATACCGCAGTTGTAGAACCGCACTTATTTGTATCGCCCGGCAAATTTGCAGATGAAGTTGTCAACAATAAAATTTGCCCGGTAACCCAGCTAAATGCTTTAAAAAAGTTAAACAGGGCAAGAATTAAAGGGTTCGGGTTTATAATTAAAGCACTAAAAAATTATTTTGTGGTATCTGGCAAGGTGCTTGACTATGTTAGGAAAAATAACATTGATATTGTACATGCTAATACAATAGTTCCTGCTTCTTACTTAATTCCCGCAATAGTATGGTCAAAAATCACGTTCAAAAAAACAAAGTGGTTTTGGAGCGACCACGATCTTCAATACTTCTCGCAAATAGATCATATTGTTTCTAAACTTTGCTTAAAACTATTTGATGCTACTTTAGTAGTATCTGATGCAGTGAAAAAAAAATTCGGATCGGCCAGTGAAAAATTAATGATATTATACAATGGGCTCGACTTAAATGATTTTATTGAAAATGATACGCTAAGGCGGAATTTTAGAGAAAAGTATAATATAGCAGATAACCAATTGCTATTTTGCATTGCAGGTGTCGTATCGCCCCGAAAAGGCCAGATTATGCTAATTAAAGTATTTAGCCAATTGGCAGCCAAATATGATCATATTAAGTTGGTATTTGCCGGGCGTTTATCAGAAGATACACCCGAATATTATCAAACATTTTTGGGCGAAGTAGAAAAGAATAAAGAAAGCATCCTATACATAGGAAAAGTAAATGATATGGTATCGCTTTATAACGGTATCGACGTTTTGTATAATAATAGCAGTAACGAGGGTAGCGAACCGCTTGGCACAACAATATTAGAAGCAATGGCAATGCATAAAATTGTAATAGCATCAAAAGTGGGCGGATCGCCTGAAATAGTCACAGATAAAAAAGATGGTTTCCTGTTTAATGCAGATAATGAAAGTGCTTTAATGGACATTACGGCGCAAGTGATCGATAACTGGTACAACCTAACTGCAATGCGGGCTCAAGCCAGCATCGCGATAAAGGAACGGTTTGATATTGAAATTATGGCCAGTAATTACAATGGTATAATAATGGCAAATACTAACTAATTGTAATGAACGGTTTATTGATATTTCTTGGCAGTTCTGTGTATTTGTGTGGTTCATACCTGGTATGGCCAAGCAGGTATAACATCACAGCCCATTTAAATATCGCATTTGTGTTTATTGCTTTTTTCGTTCCTGCAATCATCCTTAATAATTACGAAGAGTATTCACCGGATATTGTTGATCTATATGTTCAGCTATTAACGGTAGGGGGCATTTGCTACGTTATTGGGCTGTTTATTGGGTTTAACATTAAACCCTGGCGAACATCGCTTTCGTTTGATGTTTTAAGTTCCGCGATGTATAGTAAGCGGGTTGTTAATGTAACCGCTATCATGCTTATTTTAGCTATTGCGGGCGAAAGTTTTGGTTATTTATTAATGGGGTACGTGCCGATGTTTGCTGCAGACCCTTTGGCCGCGAAATTTTTTCGGAACCAATATGCGGTACCCTTTTATGTATCTATTATTTATCTGTCTTCTTTTTTCGTTTTGTCAACATTAGTGCCTATAAGTCTCATGATCTGGTATCAGGACAAAAAGAAGGTATTTTTTTTAATTCTATCTTTTTTGGCGGTATCGCTGATGATGATGTCATTGGCGAGGAGCGCTGCTTTCAGTGGTATTATTTTGTTTGTTGCCGTGATCATGAGCTTTAAAAATAAAAAAACGTTTTTTTTATTTATTATATTAATTTTTTGCGCCTATGGCTTCAGTTCGGTATTTTATTTTATTACCGGCATAAGAAACTTTACGGATGTAGGGTTTAAAACAGACCATATTTTTTGGCGTGTACTTTCTTCAGGAACCATCGATATTGATGATCAATTAAATTTTTTAACCTATTTTGATAAAAATCCGGAATGGACTTATGGCCGTACAGTTTATGGCGGTCTGATACCCAGCCATTATTTTTGGAATCCGGCTGTTTATACCCTTAGGGTAGTTAACCCGGGTAGTGATTTAAACACGCTGATTTCGGGCGGGTTGAGGTTGCCTGCCCCTATATGGGGTTACGTGTCGTTCCAATGGCCCGGCGTTGTTATGTTTTGTTTTCTCTCGGGAATGATTAAAGGCATGATGGCAAAATTCACAAAGCACTGGGTATCTAAACACAAAACTTTATTAATAATAGTAATTGTAATGGCAATCAATATTTTTGTATTTGAGCCGGCTTGTTACTTCTTTGTAATGTCTAACTATTCAATACCGCCATTAATATTGATGCTTTTCTACATGTATAGAATTAAGTTAAAGTAGTTTGCTTTTTTATAAAAGGCTTTTTTAGCTCATGCCAATATCATAACCCAATTTTAAATGTTCACATTAAACAGTAGATTTTTAACTCAAAATTTAACAGGTGTACAACGCTATGCCTATGAGTTGTTTAAACAAATAAATAAAAGAACTGAGGATGCCAGCTATGTATTACCGGCTCAGCCTGTAATTGACAAATATGAAATACCAGAAGGCTTAAAACTGCAAAAAACCGGAAAATATAAAAGTCACGTATGGGAACAATTAGAACTTCCCGCTTACTTAAATAAATTAGCAAAGAAGCCGCTTCTATTAAACCTTTGTAATACAGCCCCACTTTTTTACAAAAATCAAATTGTTACGGTACACGATATTGCCTACATGCGTGGTAACTGGCATAGCCGCAGTTTTCGTTCGCTTTATAAGGTTATAATACCAACGGTTTTAAAAAACAGTAAGCATGTGATAACAGTGAGCGAGTTTTCAAAAGCAGAAATAATGGATGCTTACAAAATTGCTGGTGATAAAATATCGGTTGTGTATAACGCCGGGTTTTCTGCTCCAGATATTGAAAAAAGCGACAGAGGGGATTTGGAATTAAAATATCCTTACATTTTGTCCGTTGGCTCCATAGATCCACGAAAAAACCTTAAGCGTTTAATAAAGGCCTTTCTTAATTTAAAGCAAACAGATTTTACGTTATATCTTACAGGCGCTTATAATGCTAATTTTAAAACTGACCCCGAGTTAGATGTACTGCTTAAAAACAATGAGGAACGTATCGTTTTTTTAGGTTACCGAACCGATGCAGAATTGATTTACCTTTATCAGAACGCATTGTGCTTTGCTTACCCATCGTTGTATGAAGGGTTTGGCCTTCCGCCTGTTGAGGCAATGGCAGCGGGTTGCCCGGTAATTACCAGCGGAATAACAAGTTTGCCCGAAATATGTGGTAGCGCCGCTTTGTATTGCGATCCGCTTAACATTCCCGACATCACATCCAAAATGGACAATATGATTGAAGATAGCTACCTGCGCGAAAATCTTATAGCACAAGGGTATGAAAATGCCGGAAAGTATTCATGGCAATTGTCTGGTAAATTATTGATGGATGTTATAAATAACTATATATAAGCCGCTATATTTCATATTAGTTACAATGTACCTCATTTATTTATGCAGCAAACTAATAGTTAAATCGGTAATTTCGCCATTTAACACGTTTATATAATCAAATGGGCAAAATTAGGACCTTGCTTGCTTTATCTGTTGTAATGTTTCACTGCGGTTCCATTTTCGGGGTTACCCTTATCGGTGGTGGCCTTCCCGTTCAAGCCTTTTTTATAATCTCAGGATTTTACATGTCTATGGTTCTCAATGAGAAATATATAGGTGCAAACAATTCATATAAGCTTTTTTTGAGTAACAGGCTTTTAAGGCTTTACCCCATTTACTGGGTAGTGCTTATATTAACTGTATTAGGCGGGGTTTTGTTAGCGGCAAAGGCCCATACCATACACATAAACAAATTTGAAGGATATTTTGCCTTACAAGGTTACGTACCCTCTGTTGCATTTATGATTATCAATCAGGTTGTTATATTCGGGCAAGATCTGGTATACTCATTAGCTATAGATCCAGCAAACGGGCACTTGTTTTTCACAACCCTGGCCGAAAATGGAAAACCACCATTAACCACCTTGCTAATGGTGCCACCAGCCTGGACACTTGGGGTAGAACTAACATTTTATTTAGTTGCTCCATTTATTTTGCGCAGGAAGGCAGGTATAATAGTTTCCCTGATCGTATTGTCTTTTTTATTGCGGGTTTGCTTACTTTACATGTACGGCTCGGCGGTAGAACTTTGGATGTACAAGTTTTTCCCTACATCGTTAATGTTCTTTTTGTTAGGCTATGTATGTTATCGCATGTACGTAAGGTTGAAAAATGTAAAACTTAATAATAAGCTGGGCTATGTGGTACTTATACTCCTGGTTTTAGAAACGTTTCTTTATCCTTATTTACCAGATTTTAGACTGGCATATTTTCCTTTCGGTTTTCTTGACACGCTTTATCTAACATCAATTACTTTTGCGGTACCGTTTTTATTTATTCATTTCAAATCAAATACATTGGATAACAAGATCGGCGAATTATCCTATCCAATTTATATATGCCATAAGTTGTTTTTTTACATATTAAGAAGCATGCATTTTTTATCGGGCCAATTCTTTGGGCTTTATGTGGTAATAGGTACTATAATATTTGCGATACTTTTAACCAAATTAGTAACCTTACCAATTGAAAAGTACCGGCAATCACGATTAATAAGACAAAGGAGCAACGGTTGACATATTTCTACCATCAAACCAAAATTGCCAACAATTAGTTACCGGTCTTAAAGAACATTTAATCTTAGCTGGTGTTACAACAACTTTTAAGGGATGCAGCATATTTGGTAAGAAGGCTATATACAATTTAAGTAAAGGCGATACTGTTGATAGAATAAGATATCAATAATTTAAGTATAATATATTACAAAAGGAATAAGGATGAGGATATTAGTTGTTGACGAGCTTTGCCCACCACAACTTGGGGGAATACAGGTTAGGTTTAAAGGACTTGCCAAGCAATGGGCTGCAATGGGCCACGAAGTACATGTAACCGCGATAGATCACCTGGGCACATCATCCGAAAAGGAAGTGATAGACGGGATAAATTACCATCGCATCATGAAAGATGATGGTTATTATAAGAGCGGCCCTTTTGGAAGAAAGGTGAGCACCATATTTACCTACACGTTTAAGCTCAAACCTTTTTTTAAGCAGGAATGGGACCTCATCATTTTTTGCCAGTTCCCTATGTTGCCGCAGATATTTTATAAGCTATTTTATAAAAAGCGCGCAAAAACGGCTCTCGATTTTGTAGAATACCGTGGCTCCAGGCTTTGGAAGATCATCAATAATATCATCCTCAACGCGGCAGACCAGGTAATTTGTATAAGTAACCACGTAAAACAATGTGTGCTGGAACACCGTAAAGATAATCTCCATATAATACCCAGTTTTGTTGATACAACAGGTGCTGTTTCGGCAAGTAAAACAAACTATATATTTATGGGGCGTATGGTAGAGCACAAACACCCGGAGCATGCTATACAAGCTGTTTTGGCATACAACGAAACCTATAACAAAAATATGCCATTGCAAATGATGGGCGGTGGTGGCATGCTGCAAGAGTTGAAAACAGAATACGCCGGCAATGGTTGTATCACCTTCCTCGGCAGTGTTGATGATGAGGTAAAACAGCAGGTGCTGGCAAACGGCCGCATCCT
This sequence comes from Mucilaginibacter gilvus, assembly GCF_004054195.1. Classification (GTDB taxonomy): domain Bacteria; phylum Bacteroidota; class Bacteroidia; order Sphingobacteriales; family Sphingobacteriaceae; genus Mucilaginibacter; species Mucilaginibacter gilvus. Next base: position 328,473 of record NZ_SBIW01000007.1, read on the forward strand.
TATTTTACCTTCGGAGCGGGAAGGTCTGCCGATAGTTGTTATAGAAGCAATGTCCTACGGGGTGCCAACAATAACAACCGATTACCCCGGTAACGGAACACAATTTTTTGTCACCGAAGAACAAATTGGCAAAGTAGCACAGCCCGATGTAAATGATATTGCAAAAAAAATAAAGGAAATAGAGGACGACTATGATGCGTTTGTTAACCGCTGTAACCAGATAAAAGACAACTACGATACAAAGGTTATTGCACAAAAATATTTGGATATCTTCCGCTAAACGGCTCGGCGATAAACAATTTACAAGTTTAAATATAAAAGGCTATGAAGATTTTAATTGTAGGTTCGATGGGGTTTATTGGCTCCCACGCGTATAACTACTTTTCATCAAAACACCAGGTTTGGGGTGCCGACGTGGTACCTAACCCCGGTGCCGAGAATTATTACCTGCTTGATAAAACCGATACCGACTATAAACCCACCTTTAGCAAGCAGCAGTTTGATATCTGCATAAATGCCAGCGGTAACGGCAGCGTACCAATTTCTATCAATAAGCCGGTTTTCGATTTCGAACTGAACGTAACCAATACCATTAAGTTATTGGATGCCATCAGGATACAAAACCCATCGTGCAGATTTATCCACATGTCGTCGGCTGCTGTGTATGGCAACCCGCCCAGTTTGCCTGTTACCGAAGATCTTCAGTTGAAGCCCATGTCGCCTTACGGTTGGCATAAGCTGTATTCCGAGCAGATATGTAAAGAGTATTATTACATGTACAATCTGCAAACCATCAACCTGCGTTTATTTTCGGTATACGGCGAGGGTTTAAAAAAACAATTGTTTTGGGACACTTATCAAAAATGCCAGTCATCTAAAGAGATCGAGCTATTTGGCTCTGGTAACGAAACGCGCGACTTTATTTACATCGGCGACCTGATGAAAGCTCTGGAGTGTGTGATGTACCGCGGCTTGTTCAATGGCGAAGCGATCAATGTATCATCGGGCATAGAGACTACTATAAAAGAAGCCGCCACCATTTTTTGTGCCGAAGTAGACGGAAAGATAAAACTTAAATTCAACAACATAGTAAAGCCTGGTGACCCTTTTAACTGGCGTGCAGATGTAAGCACACTTTGCGGCTGGGGCTTTTCGCCACAAACAAGCATAGATGAAGGATTGAAAAATACAGCCAAATGGCTTAAACAATACCACGCCGCATAGGCTGCGGTGTTTAGCAGCAGGCAAATATCTGCTATATTAGCGGCTTGATACGGTGCTCGCGTTGCCGCGGTGTTCAAATTAGCTGAAATGGATTATAAAATAGATAACGATATAAAAATATTGGTGGTTGGCGACCTGATGCTCGACCATTACATTTACGGTACTTGTAATCGCATTTCCCCTGAAGCTCCGGTGCCAGTGGTAGAAATTATTAAAGAAACTTATACGCTTGGGGGTGCCGGCAACGTGCTGGAGAACCTGATAACCTTTGGCTGCAATGCCGATATTATTGCCGTAGTTGGCGATGACGAAAATGCATCTATAGTATTTGATGAACTGGCTTCAAACAATATATCCTGGCAGGGCATTATTAAAGATGCCGGGCGCTGTACCATCGTAAAATCGAGAGTGATGGTAACCAATCATCAATTGATACGCCTCGACCGTGAAGTTACCGTGCCGCTACACAATGAAAAAGAGGAGCAGGTTTTAAGGTATCTTAAGCAGCATATTGCCCGGTATAATATTGTATTGATATCTGATTATAACAAAGGCCTGCTTACACCAACATTACTCAACGGAATTTTAGCTACCTGCCACGAGCAAAACATCCAAACCGTTATTGACCCCAAGGGCCATGATTTCTCAAAATACAAAGGCGCAAACATAATAAAGCCAAACAAGAAAGAAGCTGTAATTGCCTCCGGCATCAACATTACCAATACCGAAAGCCTCACCGCCGCCTGCATCAAAATACAGGAAATTACGGAGTGCGACAGCGTTATCATAACCATGTCTGAAGATGGCATAGCAATGTATAGCAGTGGTAAATTAGAGATCATCCCCACAAAAGCACTTGACGTAATTGATGTTACCGGAGCGGGGGACACCGTCCTGGCATCACTTGGCATCGCCCTGGCATCGGGCAATACTTTATATAATGCATGTAATTTTGCCAATCACGCTGCTGCGGTTGTGGTAAACAAGGTAGGCAGCGCCACAGCTACATTAACCGAGGTGAAACAAAAATTTGAAGACTATTCAGCAATTACCCGTAAAGGGCAATAACTGAATTCTATGCTGTGAATAAGAAGCGGTAATCAACACGAAAACTATCTGTCAAAACAAGCATTTACTAAAATGGAACAATATATCACTTCAATTTTTGAAGAACACATAGCCGTAGCGCATAACACCGTTGCGCAGTTACAAGGCAATATTGCAAAAGCTTGCGAAATTATAATAGCCTGTAGCAAGAGTGGCAAAAAAGTACTACTATTTGGTAATGGCGGCAGTGCTGCAGATGCCCAGCATATAGCGGCGGAGTTCACCGGCAGGTTTGTTAAAGAACGCCGTTCATTACCGGCAATAGCACTTACAACAGATACCTCGGCCTTAACGGCTATTAGTAATGATTATGGGTTCGACCGCGTATTTGAACGGCAGGTAGAAGGATTTGCTGTTGCCGGCGATATACTGATAGGCATCTCTACCAGCGGTAACAGCCCCAATGTGGTAAAGGCGCTTTTAAAAGGTAAAGAAGCAGGCTGCAAAACTATTGGCCTATCCGGTCGCGATGGTGGCGAGATGAACAACTGCTGCGATATAAACATAGTGATACCCTCTGATGTAACGGCCCGCGTACAGGAAATGCATATCCTGATAGGGCATATTATATGCGGTGCTATTGATGATGCATTTTAAGCAAGCATATAATATTTTGTATAAGTAAAATACGGCAACTTATTCGCCCTGTTAAGTATTCCTGATTAAGATTTTGGCATCGTTTTGGTAATATAATTGTTAACAATTATTAAGCAAGCCAATTTTTGTAATAAATTGTTATAAAAAATGTATTTTTGTAACATCTTACCAGGATAAATATCTATGACAACACGCTACTCTAAGCACCTGCCGGGGTTTGTTTTTTTGAGTGATCTACTGCTGCTAAATGTTGCGCTGTACAATTCTCACTTCATTAAATTCAACACATTTCGCCCGGATAATACTTCTGTAACATTTATTCTATTAGTGAATATAGCTTGGGTGGTAGTTTCCGCCTTGTCCAGAAGTTTTTATGTATTCAGGCCTTTGCTTCTTAGGGATAATATTAACAAGTTTTTGCTTACCCTTATTTATCACCTGCTTTGCGTTTTCGCGATCATCTATTTCTTTAAAATATTCAATATCTCCCGCACCGAGGTAATGCTTAGCTACAGCATATTTTTTGCATTAGTTGTTGCACAGCGGTCGGCACTGTTCTTTTTTCTGGACTATATTCGTAAAAAAGGATACAATCACCGCCAGATAGTGATCATTGGCGATCAAAATATCGCGCAAAGACTGGTGAAATCTTTTTCGCAGCATCCTGAATACGGTTACGACCTGAGCGATTTTATATCAGAAGAGCAAATGGCCGATATGAGCGAAGACGCGCTTATACAACAACTCATAGAAAAAGGACCTAACGAAATATTCATCTGTTACAAGCAAATGAATACCGGGTTGCTAAACCGCCTTGTTAAAATGGGAGATACCTACCTGATAAAAATAAAGGTGGTATCAGACCTCATCCTGAACAATAATTACGCGCAGCTGGTAAACTACGATAATGTACCTGTTTTGCATTTAAACGTGCATCCCGAGATAGGTTTAAAAATAAGAATTTTGAAAAGAAGCTTTGATATATTATTCTCTACTACGGTGATGGTAACAGGAGCTCCGGTGTTTTTTGTTTTATACACCATAACTAAGCTTACCTCAAAAGGCCCGGCCTTTTTTAGGCAGGAGCGTATTGGCAAAAACGAAAAACCTTTTTATATATACAAATTCCGCAGCATGCGTGTTAATGCGGAATTAGCTGGCCCGCAATTGTCTAAAGACAATGACCCGCGTATTACCAAATGGGGGATGATCATGCGTAAAGCACGCCTTGACGAGTTGCCACAATTTTGGAACGTATTGAAAGGCGATATGTCTGTTGTAGGGCCAAGGCCAGAACGGCAGTACTACATTGAGCAAATTGTTGAGAAAACACCCAGCTACAGGAAACTCCTTCGGGTAAAACCGGGATTAACTTCCATTGGCCAGGTGCATTACGGTTATGCCGAGAATGTAGACCAGATGTGCGATCGCGTACGTTACGATCTGCTTTACCTGCAAAACATCAGCCTTAATTCAGATCTGAACATCATCCTGAAAACCGTTAAGGTAATGGTGCAGGGAAAAGGTAAATAACCCATGCCTGTATTTTACGACCAGCTGAACAGGGCTGTTTCGATACCTTATTTTCCAAAAAGAATCATCTCCATAGTTCCGTCGCAAACGGAACTATTGTTTTATATGGGCTTGGGTGACGAAGTAGTGGGAATTACCAAATTCTGTATCCATCCCACAGTTGAAGTGTTACAGGTGTCTAAAATAGGGGGCACCAAGCAACTTAACCTGGAAGCTATTCATCAATTGCGGCCCGACCTCATCATTGCCAATAAGGAAGAAAACGAGCAAAATCAGATAGAGGAGTTGATGAAGCTCTACCCGGTTTGGATCAGCGATATCTACGACCTACCGGGGGCACTGCAAATGATAAGCGGTATAGGCGCTATAACGGGCAGGGTAGAAGAAGCTTTACAGCTTAATAGTACCATCCGGCACCGCTTTGATGAGCTGACCAAACCAGCCACAATCACTCGCGTTGCTTACTTTATTTGGCGCAAACCTTACATGGCAGCCGGTAAGGAAACTTTCATTGATAGTATGCTACAGCAATGCGGGTTTGAAAATGTATTTAACACCACCCGCTATCCCCAAATAACGGCAGAAGCCTTGATAGCCGCTAACCCTGAATTAGTATTGCTATCATCCGAACCGTACCCCTTTGCAGAAAAACATATAGCTGAGATTAGCGCGCTGTTACCTAATACCCGCGTTTTGCTGGTTGATGGGGAGATGTTTTCCTGGTATGGAAGCCGCTTATTAGAAGCACCGGTCTATTTTACGAGCCTTGTAGAAAGTATAAGTAAATTTAAAAGCTAACAAATGAGGCACATAGCTAAAAAACCAAAATTGTGTTTTAATATTTATCAATAAAAGCTATCTTTGCACACTCTAAAAAACCAAAACGCGGAAGTGGCGTAATTGGTAGCCGCACCAGACTTAGGATCTGGCGCCGCGAGGCGTGGGGGTTCGAGTCCCTTCTTCCGCACTAAGTTTAAAAGCCGTTAACTGAAAAGTTAACGGCTTTTTTATTGCCTTTAAACAATGGCTTAACCCTGACTTAACAATTATCTGCTTTTCATTACCTTCGTTTTCGTCAACCGGCTATACAAGGAAAAGCGCTACACCAATGGACCCCAAATTCAGACCAACCGAATATAAAGCACTTTTATACCGCCTCTTTTTAGGCTACCTGTTCTATTTTATTGCAAGGATATTATTCTTCGCCTTTAATACCAACCTGCTTGCGGTGGATGATTTAGGCACCTTACTAAAACTGTGTTATTATGGCGTAGCCTTTGACACCGCCGCGCTGATGTACATTAATGTGCTGTTCATCGTGTTAAGCATCACCCCGCTAACCGTTAATACGAAGCCCGCCTACCAAAAGGGGTTAGCCATCTTATACTTCGTAACTAACTTCCTGGCTTACGCCACCAGCTTTATCGATATTATTTACTACCGTTTCAGCCAGGTACGCTCTACGAGGGCCACGCTGGATGTGGTATCGCAGGAAAGTAATAAGGAGGCGCTTGCCAGTCATTTTGCCTTTGCCTACTGGTATGTAATTGTTATTTACTTTTTATGCTGCGTTTTGTGGGTTTGGCTGTATAAACGCTTAAAAATTAAACCTGTTAACGCAAAGCTGGGTTGGGTTTATTTTGCCTCATCCATAGTGGTTTTGCTTATCACCGTCGCCCTCGTAATTGGCGGCATCCGGGGCGATTTTAAACACAGCACACGCCCCATTAATATGGTGGATGCCTACAAACACGTTACCGTACCCAACCAGGGCGATGTGGTGCTGAATACGCCTTTCGCTATCTTCCGCACGCTAAATAGCAACAATTTTAAGCTGCAGCATTTTACCGATGAAGCTTACATCGATAGCAACATCAAACCCATAAAACAATATAATAGCCACCCCGCTTCAAAACCGAATGTGGTGATCATCATATTGGAAAGTATGGCCCGCGAGTACTGGGGCAGTATGAATCGCGGCACAGCGACTCGTGATTTTAAATCATACACGCCGTTTTTAGATTCGTTGAGCGATAATAGTTTGATCTTCACCAACGCTTATGCCAACGGCCGGCAGTCCATCCATGGCCTGTCCTCTGTTTTAGCGGGAATCCCATCGTTTCAAACGGCCTTTACTTCTTCGCCTTATGCCAAGCAGCCAATACAGTCCGTTGTATCGGTTTGTAACAGTATGGGGTATCAAACCTCATTTTTCCACGGCGCAGCTAACGGCTCGATGGGTTTCCAGGGCTTTGGCAGCATTTTGGGCTTTAAAAACTATTACGGCCGTACAGAATATAATAACGACAAGGATTTTGACGGCATCTGGGGTATCTGGGATGAGCAGTTCTTCCAGTTTATGGGTAAAACCCTCGGCACACAAAAGCAGCCCTTTATGGCCACGCTGTTCACATTATCCTCGCACGACCCATACCAGCTACCCGAAAAGTATAAAAAACGTTTTACCGGCGGGCCGCTGCAAATACATAAAACCGTACAGTATTCGGACAATGCGCTGCGCTTGTTTTTCAATTACGCCAAAACGCAACCCTGGTACAGCAATACCGTTTTTATAATAACTGCCGACCATACCAGCCAAACCCACTACCCGGAATACAGCAAAGCGATCAACCGGTTTGCGGTACCTATATTATTCTACAGCGCCAACCCGGTCTATGCGCTAAAGGGCACCCGTACCGATCTCGCTTCGCAAATGGATATCTATCCATCGGTTGCCGATCTGATAGGTTACAACAAGCCATTCCGTTCATGGGGGCGGAGTTTGATAAGTAACCTGCCGGCAGAAACTCCACGGGTCATCAATTCCACCGGTAATATTTACCAGTTTATGCAGGGAAACTTTACGTACCTTTTTGACGGAAAAGCCATCACCGGGATTTTTGCAGCTGCAGATAAAGGACTGGCAAAAAACCTGATGGCCGGCCAGCTAAGCCTCGAAATGCAAAAAGGCATGATGGATTGCAAAGCGTTCATCCAGGATTATGCTGATAGGGTGATAAATAAGAAGCTGAACTCGTCACATTAATACCGAAATATCGCTCCTGAAGTATTGCGGCTATTAATTTAAACCAATAGGCTCTACCTTTGTTACAGTGATCTATATCAACACTATGGAGAACAAAAAAGCAGCACCAAAAACTTTAGGAGCAACAGAAGGCGAAACCCTTTCGGTAATGGGCGGCAACTATCGCATACTGGTATCGGGCAAAGAAACAGGTGGGGCGTTTGCTACCATCGAGATGATGGTGCCACCCGGAGGTGGCCCCGGTCCGCATGCTCATCCACAATTCGAAGAATCCTTTTACATAGTCGACGGTGAGATCGAGGTAAAATCAGAAGCATCTACCTATATCGCTAACAAAGGTGCGTTCGTAAGCATCCCAAAAGGTGGCATTGTACACGGTTTTAAAAACAAAAGCGAAAAAATGGCCCATTTGCTTTGTATGGTTGTCCCTGCCGGATTGGAGGAAATGTTTTTGGAAATGGGGCGGCCGGTAAAATCGGGCGAATTTTTACCGCCGCCGCCAATGGATCCGGAGATAGCCAAAAAGATGGCAGCCGTAGCCGAAAAGTATGGACAAAAACTCTTTCCGCCCGATTATTTGGGATAAAATATAATTAGTTGCCTTTCATCACCTCTGCAAACACCTCATAAGAGCGGAGCCTTGCCTGGTGATCAAAAATATGCGATGTAACCATTACTTCATCAATATTGGTCAGTTCAACAAAGGCCTGCATCTTGTTCTTTACAGTCTCGGGGCTGCCAAAAATGGAATAAGCCAGCATTTGTTCTACGGCTTCCTGCTCAAAATAATTCCAGGCACCGTCCATGGTATCAATAGGAGGGGGGAGCAACTGCCTTTTGCCGGTTACCACACCCTTTATAAATTGCTGAACCGATGTTGCCAAACGATTGGCTTCCGCGTCGGTATCGGCGGCAACCACGTTGATGCAGCTGATTACATAAGGCCTATCCAAAAACTCCGACGGCTTAAAGTTTTGGCGGTAAAGTTCTATCGCTTCTAAAAAATGAGCAGGGGCAAAGTGGCTTGCAAAGGCATAAGGCAAACCTTTTGCCGCTGCCAAACGGGCGCTATCTGTGCTGGAGCCTAAGATCCAGATCGGGATCTCCAAACCTTCACCGGGGATGGCGCGAACTTTACTATCTACGTTATCGGCCGAAAAGTAAGTTTGCAGCTTCTCCACATCTCTCGGAAAGTTAAAAGCGGCATTCATATTTTCGCCACGAATAGCAAGCGCGGTAAGCTGGTCGCTGCCTGGTGCCCGGCCAAGGCCTAAGTCAATTCTGCCGGGGTATAACGAGGCCAGTGTGCCGAATTGCTCAGCTACTACAAGCGGTGCATGGTTGGGCAGCATTACACCGCCCGAGCCAACCCGGATGCTTTTTGTGCCGCCAGCGATATAGCCAATGAGTATAGTAGGGGCCGAGCTGCCCACGTTCATCATGTTATGATGCTCGGCAAACCAATAGCGGGTGTAGCCCCATTCCTCGGCAAGTCGGGCCAAGGTAAGGCTGTTGGGAAAAGTATCAATAGGTGTTTTGCCTTCTACAATGGTAGCAAGGTCGAGTACGGAGTATGGTATATTTAATAATGTAGACGACATAATTTTTATTTATCAAATCAAAATTACATCTTAAGGGTTGTAACAATTGTCAACAAACCATAAATGACTTTACATACACATAGTTAATAACATGGTGTGAGTAATTATAAGTGTTTGTTTTACACTGTAACTACAAATCTTTGTGTATCTTCGCAGATTGATTTGGAGCAGCGAAACACAAACACTTCTTAATTTAGGTTTATATATTAAACATTACAAACTTTTGCTCTTTTCGTTTATGAGTACAACTTATCTCCGAATCGCTCAATACATTTTTTCTTTTTTATTTCTTTTTCACCTGCCAATACAGCTTTAATATTGGCTTAACAGTTGAACATTTTTTTATATGAGACAGCTTAAGATATCACAATCCATTACAAATCGCGAATCGCAATCTCTGGATAAATACCTTACCGAGATTGGCAAAGTAGACCTTATTACCGCACAGGAAGAGGTTATACTGGCACAGAAGATCCGCGAGGGCGACCAGGCCGCTTTAGAACGTTTAACAAAAACAAACCTGCGCTTTGTGGTATCCGTTGCGAAACAATATCAAAACCAGGGGCTTACCTTAGGCGATCTAATTAACGAAGGTAACCTGGGTTTAATAAAAGCAGCAAGACGTTTTGATGAGACCAAGGGCTTTAAATTTATCTCTTACGCGGTATGGTGGATCCGTCAGTCGATCTTATCGGCTGTTGCAGAGCAAAGCCGTATAGTTCGTTTACCATTGAACCAAATTGGTTCGCTAAGTAAAATAAACAGGTCTGCTTCTAAATTAGAGCAAACTTTAGAGCGCCAGCCAACTCCGGAAGAATTGGCCGAAGACCTGGAAACTACTACAGAGCGGATCTCAGATTCGCTATCAAATTCAGGTCGCCAGGTTTCTATGGACGCGCCTTTTATTACAGGCGAAGAAAACACCTTACTTGATGTTTTGCAAAGTACTGATGCAAGCACAGATAGCGAACTGATGACCGATTCTCTTTCACAGGAGATAAAACGTTCACTGAACATTCTGGCGGAGCGCGACAGGCAGGTTATTGTATTGTTCTTCGGTTTGAATAACAATGCAGCTCATTCTTTAGAAGAGATAGGCGAAAAATACAGCCTGACCCGCGAACGTGTTCGCCAGATAAAAGATAAAGCGCTGATGCGTTTAAGGCAAAATTCAAAAGCGAATTTATTGCAATCGTATTTGTAATATAACGCCGCCCAATACAAAAAGCCCCGACTCATTTTAAGTTGGGGCTTTTTGTGTTTTATAGGTTCGTATCTAAAACCTTACTTTTATCTCCTATTAACCTATTCAATAAAAGAGAAATTACGATGACCATTAATACAAAAATAACAATGGCCGCGGCGGCGGTTTTTTTAGGTTTTATAGGCATTGCCCTAACTTTTTCCCCTAACGAAGCTGCCGCTATGGCCGGCTTGCAGATTAACCAGGTATGGCAGGTGGTACTACAGGTTTTAGGCGGGCTTTATTTTTCGTTCGCTATTATTAATTGGATGGCAAAGGGTGCTGCTATAGGCGGCATTTATAATAAGCCGATATTAATGGGCAATTTAAGCCATTTTGTAATTACGGCAATCACCCTGGTAAAACTTACGTTGAACAATCATGAACTGCACTACAGCGTTTACTTACTTACAGGTATATATGCAGTGTTTGCCATTTTATTTGGGATGATGCTCTTCCGCAGCCCGGTTTAAGCCTCTAAGGAGGCGTGTTTTTTTAATTATTTAATATCCGCAACCTATTGCTTTTAAAATAGTTATTCGTAAATTCATAAATCCAATTAAACCTGTTATTTTATGAAAAGCGTAAAACACATCTTAGCCCGTAAGGGTAGTGCGGTTATTGCCGTGCCTGCCGATACCACTGTATTAAATGTGCTTAAACTTATGGCCGAAAAAAACATCGGCTCCGTGGTGGTTACTGATAACGGCCAGTATATAGGGCTTGTTACCGAACGCGATTACGCCCGTAAAATAATACTGATGGGCAAACATTCTGACGAAACTACCGCCGGCGATATCATTAGCACAAACCTGCCGCATGTTACGCCAAAATCGTCGGTAGAAAGCTGCATGATCATCATGAGCGAGAACAACATTCGCTATCTGCCAGTATTTGATGATTCTGAGGACCTTTGTGGCATTATATCAATTAACGATGTGGTGTACGAAACCATCCACTCGCAACAGGAAACCATAGAGCAGCTGCACAGTTATATCCATCAATAGGGCGCGCGCCTCATCGGTTATTTGTGGTAAATGAGGGTGTTGGCACCGCCGGGGCTTTCAATCTGTGTTTTAGCCTTAAATAGGCGTTACCCGCTGTACAATATCAAATAAAACCAGTTAAAAATGGAGAAATGCAATTGCTGAAAATTACTCCTCCGGCTAATGCAAATACCCGATTTAAAGCATTCAATACAAGGCGTTTATTGGCTTTAAGTCATCAAAAAAAGAATAATAATTTATTGTTTTTTCAGTTTTATTTATTGTAACTTCATCATTACCAATTATAAAAATTCTTAAAAAGGAGGCATCATGAATATGGTCCAAAAAGTAGAACATTGGGGTGATCTTCATCACCCGAGATGGCTGGACGTTGTACGTATTTTCCTGGGATTGATCATTTTTTGTAAAGGCGTAATTTTCATCAGCAGCACGGGTGTGCAGCAGGACTGGATCTTCCAAAACAAAACCTTTGGGGGCCTGGGGCTGATGGCCGTAGTGCTGATACACGTAATAGCTTTTGTACACGTGATAGGAGGGCTGCTTATTTTAACAGGGCTGCTTACCCGCATGGTAGTGGTTATGCAGATGCCCATTGTTTTAGGCGCCATATTTTTTGTGAACATCACCAAAGGGCTATCGTACTTAAACACCGAACTGTGGCTTTCTATAATCGTTTTCCTGCTGCTGGTACTATTCTGGATTGTAGGTTCGGGCAAGTTTTCGGCAGATAACTGGATAAAGGAAACGAATGATCATCAGCACAGGCATAGATAAAATTAGCTCAATAGAATTTTTGAACCCGGACGCTGAAAGCGTCCGGGTTTTGTTTTTTATTGTAAGGGAATCATTGTCCAATCTGCCGGCTTTTTGGGTTCGGCTCATGAGTTTTGGTACAGCAGCGCTAATCTGGAAGCCCGTTGAAAATTATTTATTAATGCTCGTCAGCGTGGACGCTGATATACTTTTACAGTCAGGCGTGGACGCCCGACCGGGCGGGTAGCGTTGATAGTATATTAATGGACTATTACTTGCTTAAAACCAACTTTTAAGTTCACCCGCCATTTTATCCTGTTCAGGTGGTAATTCCATTTTACCACATATCAATTCATCAATTCCGGCAGCTATATCGGTAGCTACAGCTCCATGCCTGATAAAGCTTGTAATCCAATTGGCACCGCACAACCATAAAAATGCCGCAATACCTAACCACCAGGGACCGCTATTTGCTATTGCAAAAGCACCCATAATAACCGACAATATTGATGTGCCGATAAATAACTTACGCATATTTATTTGATAGTGAAGCAGCCAACTATTGTTTTTATGAAGCAGATTAAAAACACCATTATCAACGCTACCAAATAATGAGCCTCTCCAATTGGATGTTGAACCTTTATAACTAACAGACAGATCTTCAACAACAATGTTATCTGCTTTGTCTCTCAATATACTTTTCCCAATATATTGAAACTTCTGCTCTTTGTTATCAGGCGTTACTATTGTTTTTAGTGATCTCTTAAAGCGAACAGAAAAAGGGAAAATCATTATTAGCAAACTTTGTATAAAGATAATGGAATATTTTTCAGCCTTGAAATAGCTTTCTCCTGGCATTACAAAAAACACACCTCTCATCTGCTAATACTCGTCAGCGTGGACGCTGACAAAATTTTGCAGTCGGGCGTGGACGCCTGACCGGGCGGGGACCAGCTACAAACCAACTGGATAGCTGGAAAGGTTCTCGACTTTAAAAAAATCAAACTGATATCCGGTTTCAAGATAGACTATAGGGATAGCATTCCTGTATTGAGGATAAGTGGAACGACTAACTTGCGAAAGATCTACTCGAAGTAAGAATGAAATTGCACCAGGTGTACGTGTGTTTTAAAAAGAATTTATTTTCAATTAAATAAAGAATTCCTTTCATCAATTAACGAAGAGATGTCAATATTAAGCGCTGTATTTCCCCGTTTTTCTTGATAAACACGATTCAACTCCAGGATAAATTTGTTCATTTCGTCTGAGATCAGGTGCAGTTTTTCCGAAAGCTCCTTAATTTCCTCCTCACTAAATTCATTATCAGAAATTAGCGCGGTTATGCCCATCATAGAAGCGATAGGCCGGCGAATAACGTGCGCAATATCAAAAATGATTTGCTCAATAGATACGATGTAGTCTACAAGCGGGGTAATATCGCTTATAGCTCCATACCATAACACCTTTCCATTCTTGCTTTTTTCTGATACGGCCTGCATCCAGCGCCAACTTACATGGTTATTTATAACTACCCGGTATTGAAAACTAATTATTGTCCCCGTAAGCCAGGCAGTTCTCATCGCATCATCAAATTTAACCTTATCGTCCTCGTGCACTATTTCCCTTATTTTAGTAGGGTCTGTGGCCGGGTTCTCCGGATTGTGCGAATGGTTCAATCTATCCGTTCCACGGTTGCAAAAGATGATGTTGGTTTGCCCGCTCTCCTCAATTTCAAACATATACGTATCCCCCGGAACCTGGCTGGTGATCTTTTTTATCAACTGTTCACTTTCCCTGATTTTTTCCTCTGCTTTTATCCGTTCAGAAATATCGGTATGGGTACCCAGGCTTACATTGGTTATATTTCCATTCTTGTCGTGCAGCCTCCTCGCACGCGACCAAATCCAAACCCAGTCGCCGTTTTGATGGCGCATCCGAAAAAAACTTTCGTATAACTCCGTTGTGCCGCCCATTAAAAAATCATCGAAGATCTTCACTGCACCTTCGCGGTCATCCGGATGGAGCCGCTCCACCCAGGACATACCCTGTGTATCCTCCCAAACGCCATCGGGCCTGTCCATGCCAAGCATCGCGAAATATTGCGCGCTGTACCATACCCGTTGTGTATCAAGGTCGTATTCCCACGCGCCGGTATTTGAAACCGCAATAATGGATTTATAGCGTTCCTCACTTGCCCTTAGTTTCTCCAGGGCTTCTTTCTTCCGTGTAATATCTCGGTTGATGGACATATACTGGTATACATTGCCTTCCTCATTCAAAAACGGCACAATGGTGGTATCTACCCAGTACAAGGAGCCATCCTTTGCCTTATTACAAAATTCTCCCCTGTAAAACTTCCCTTGGTGCATGGCATTTCCTAACTCTGTGAAGTATTCAGTTGGGTGGTAACCCGACCAGAGAACGCTATGCTGTTTGCCTAATAATTCTTCGGGGCTGTATTTACTAATTTTACAAAAATTCTCGTTCACAAACATAAAGGAGCCGTCCACATCAGAGATGGCTACGATAGAAGAAATATCTAAGGCGTACTTATAATCTTTCAATTCTTTTTCCCGCTCCCTAAGATCATGCACCTTCTGGTCCTTTACCGTTTCCGCTTCCTTCCGCTTTATAATTTGGCGTTGCAAGGTAATTAAGCTGGTGCGCAGGTGATTAATGGCGTAATATTGCAAGACAAGGACGGTACCAAAAGGAATAATGGCGCTAAACCAGCGGCTGATAGGATCATGTACTACTGTAGCGGCCGGCAAATGACCGGTTACCTCCAGGTAGGCCAGTACGAAGTCTGTAGCTATGGTTAACAGGCCAATGATCAACCCACCTCTGCGGCCAAGTAAAAACCCGGCGGTAAGTACCACACTCATCTGCGATAGAATGCCCGGCGCAAAGATCCCGCCGGCGGAGTAACAGGGAATAGTAATGTATAGCCACAGCATGACAGTTAGCGACCAACTTGCAGTGCGGGTGCGCCCAAAATGGTTCAGGGTAAGGTTAAAGGCGGCTATAAAAAGGGTGATACTCATTAGTAACACCCATCGCGACCACAATTGAGGGAAATAAAAGAACTCTATAAAAACAATCAATCCGGTTACCATCAACCAGATAATGGCCAACGCGTAAACCATATAGCTTTGATAGTTCTTTTCTTTGTCGGGTGCCAGGAAGATGTTGTTCATAAAAGCGATTTAGGTGAACCAGGAGCATCCGGAGGAAGGGGTGTATCTCGCGGTAAGCTACCTCATAAATAAATGTACGCAACTTATTAAAAAAATTAATAACGAAGCGTTAAATAATTTAACAGGCAGGTACCGAATAGCTCAGTGTCTCCGCTCATCAGGATGGCAATTATCCCGTTTGAAAATAATTTCTCATATTAATTCCATGTCACGCAACACCTCTGACGGGTTATGCTATTAGTTACGCGTCAGGTAGACGATACAAAACGTTTATAGTCAGTCGCTTACACCTGGTGTTCCACAAAACGTGTTTCAGGGTATTTTAGCCGATAAAACTTATTTTCAATAAATACCTACAATATAGTTAGTTATGATGATTATTTAAATAACCGGGATGTTCCAAAGTGTTTCACAGGAAACTGTAATAGGCTGAAAATCAACACTTTTTTTAAAATAACTGTTCCGCATTTAAAAGTGGAACATCTGCAAAAAAAAAGCATTAAAAAAGCCTTCCAACGTAGGTTGAAAGGCTTTTTTAATTTGGTGACCTGGGAGAGGATCGAACTCTCGACCCACTGATTAAGAGTCAGTTGCTCTACCGGCTGAGCTACCAAGTCGTTTTTTAACGGGCTGCAAATATACAGCTTTATCTCATCTAAAAACAGATTTTTGGTAATACATTAAAACAGTGGCGTAACGTGCTCCACAAACCCTTAGTTTTGCCGAAATTTTATATATTCGGAGCACCGTAAAAACTAACGTATACATATTGATGCCAACCTTTTGCAATAACGGCAATAAATAACCAATGATCTTCAGTTCCGTTCCCTTCGCCTTTTTTTTCACGATAGTTACAAGCTTATATTTCGCTATTCCATATAAATATCGCTGGGCCTGGTTATTGGCCTGTAGTTGCTATTTCTACATGGCATTTATCCCGGTATATATATTAATCCTTTTCTTCACCATTATTATCGACTATATATCCGGTATTTTAATTGAGCGGCAGACCGGCAAAAAACGGCGATGGCTTTTAATAGTTAGCCTGGTTGCAAACATAGGCATATTGGCTATATTTAAATACTACAACTTTTTTATAGATAGCCTAAATAATTTGCTGCTTTATAACCACCAGGCCACTGCGTTTCAAAAGCTGGCAATTGTACTCCCCATCGGGCTATCGTTCCACACTTTCCAGGCCATGAGTTATACCATTGAGGTTTATCGGGGCAATCAAAAGGCCGAGCGACATTTTGGTATATATGCGCTATATGTAATGTTTTACCCACAGCTTGTGGCAGGGCCCATAGAGCGCCCTCAAAATTTGCTGCACCAGTTTTATGAAAAACACGATATCGATTATAAACGAATAACAGATGGCTTAAAACTAATGGCCTGGGGCCTTTTTAAAAAAGTAGTAATAGCCGATAGGCTGGCCATTTTAGTTGACAATGTTTATGATAATCCGCTTAACCACCATGGGCTCAGTTTTATCATTGCTACGGTTTTTTTCTCCTTCCAGATATTTTGCGATTTTTCCGGCTATTCTGATATGGCTATAGGCATGGCCCGGGTAATAGGATTTAAATTGATGAAAAATTTTAATAGCCCTTATCATGCTAAAAGCGTACAGGAGTTTTGGGGGCGATGGCACATATCGTTATCAACTTGGTTTAAAGATTACTTGTATATTCCACTCGGAGGCAGGCGGGTGACTGTTCCGCGCTGGTACTTAAACCTGTTTATTGTGTTTTTAATAAGCGGCCTGTGGCATGGGGCCAATTGGACGTTTATTGCCTGGGGGGCACTGCACGGCTTTTACATCATATCCGGGCACATGGTGGCTCCAATTATTACACGTTTTAATAGTTTGGTTGGCATAAAATGGCCCAGGTGGCTCTCCGGGTTTATCAAAACTTTAACAACATTTACGCTGGTTAGCTTTGCATGGATATTCTTCAGGGCCCGGTCAATAGCTGAAGCTTTGCATGTCATTAAAAGCATATTTACCGAAACCTATACCGATGTGTATCATTTGCTTCATCACAAACCTGGCAACTCTAACCTCGGGTTAATAGGAGAAGAGTTATGGCTGGCCACCCTGGGCATACTGCTATTGGAGTTTGTTCATATCGCTCAACAGAAGTATAATATATATAAATTAGTTAACGAGAGGCCTGCGTATATGCGATGGGGTTTATACTACGCATTCCTGTTAATTCTCTTATTTTTCAATGTTTCGGGCAATAAGGCTTTCATTTATTTCCAGTTTTAATATGATACGCTTAATAAAGAAAATAGCCCTGTTTTTATTACCCCTTTTTATAATCAGCACCTGCTACTTACTTACCGACCCGTATAAAACGATTTATTCATATACGTACTATACTTCGTCTTACATGTTGCTTTCAAGAGGAAATGTTTCTACTATGGTTTTTCTGAAAAATCGGGACAGATACCATTACGATTCATTTATTTTTGGCAGTTCGCGTGCTACAGCATTTACCGCGAAAGAATGGTCTAAGTACCTTCCAGCTAAAAGCCAACCTTTTTCATTTGAAGCATGGAACGAAAACCTCTCATGCATCTACAAACGGCTTAAGTTATTGGATTCGTTAAACGTGCCAATAAAAAACACCCTGATAATACTCGATGTTGACCGTGCATTTGAATACTTTGGAGACATTACAGCCGACCACTACCTGATTAGGAACGATTCGAAATTTGAATACTACAAAAAGGACTATCTTTATTATGTAAAAACTCCCCATTTATTTATCAGCAGTGTGGATTATGCCATTTTTAAAAAGCAGCGCAGTTACATGAACGGTTTTGTTGGTATGAAAAATACTGATATCGACCCTATAAATAACGATTGGTTCCCGTTATCTGAGCAGGAGATACAACATGATACGGCGGCTTATTATAAAGACACGGAATGGAAATTTTATAAACGCCCAATTGTGCAGCAATATTCTTATGGACAACTTAACGCCAAGCAAATAAGCTATCTCATGAAAATTGCTGCCTTATTTCGCAAACACCACACGAATTACAAGATAGTTATAAGCCCTTTGTATAGCCAGAAACAGCTAAGCAAGCAAGATCTTCGTTTTATGAAAACAATTTTTAAAGCGGATAATGTTCACGACTACTCGGGCATCAATGCGATAACTAACAATCAGTTTAACTACTGTAATGATGTTATACATTATCGCAAAAAAGTAGGTAATATAATAATGAGGGAGTTATACAATAAAAGTGGCGAGGCATCGCCGTTTAAAGGTCAAATTGCTTTATTCAATTAATAATCTGCCAGCACATTAAACCCAACACCGGCAATTCCTTCTTTTTCCCATTCTGCCTGGCTGGTTTCGCGCGAGATCACGGCGCTGCTAAGCAGGCTTGCCGAAAACATAATACCGTGCCCGCGAGCGTTTATTATCCACTCCAGGCTCACAAAAAACTTATCATCTACCACTATAAAATAGGGTTCGAGGTCTACGGTGATTTTTTTGTCGCCCTTTTTTACGTTGACAAAAATACTTTGCAGTTGCAGGGGCTTATCGGGCAGCCCGCCTTTTACCGTATAAAAGTTGAGGCGAAGCTTTACCGAATCGGACACATCGCCGGCTATTGAAGCGTTGAATTGCTTAAGATAAGTTGGCGCACGCTTTATTTTAATGATCGCGCCGATCTCGTTACCCAACTTATTGCTGGTGAACCCGGCGTTAGTGGATTGCGAATGCGTGGTATTACCCAATACAACCTGTTTCCATTTGTGGTTGGTAACGCGCACCTCTTTTATTTCGCGCAGGTCGGGCTGCAGGTTAGTAGTTTTATAAGTGCTGTAGCCTTTTATGAGATCGGCAATTAAAAACGATTGCGGGCGATAGCCGACCATCGAAATACGCAAGCTATCAGCATCATGGCCGGTTAACGCAATACTATATTTACCGTCTGTATCAGAAACGGTACCCGTCGCCTTGCCAATAATGCCCACATTAACGTAGGGCAGTAACTGGTTGGTTTTCGCATCTTTTACAATGCCTTCAAATAGCTGTGCGTTTGCAAAAAAACTAAACGAAGAAAACAAGCAAACAAAAAATAAATACTTCATACCTGCAAGTCGGATAAAAACAGCCATTAGTTATGCCTATACGTACATTTCTTCGCGTTGTTTCTGTACCACATCGCTGTTAATATACTCGTCGTAAGTCATTAGCTTATCAATTACGCCGCCCGGTGTTAACTCTATAACTCGGTTAGCAACGGTTTCTACCAACTCATGATCCCTTGAGGTAAATAGGATAGTGCCACGAAAGTCTTTTAAGCCATTATTAAGCGCTGTGATCGATTCCAGGTCGAGGTGATTGGTTGGTTCATCAAACAACAAAAGATTGGCTTGTTGCAGCATCATGCGGCTAAACATGCAACGCATCTTCTCGCCACCCGAGAGCACGTTGCTTTTCTTCAATACTTCCTCGCCGCTAAACAGCATCCGTCCTAAAAATCCGCGGATAAACTGGTCATCCTTTTCACCGGGCGAGTATTCGCGCAACCAGTCGATCAGGTTCATATCCTTGCCCTTAAAGTATTCGGCGTTGTCAATAGGGATATCGGCAGCGTTAATGGTAACGCCCCATTTAAAGGTGCCTTTGTAATCGGTATCGCGGCCGGTTAAAATATCGTACAAGGCCGATGTAGCCAAACTGTTGTTGGAAAGGATGGCAATTTTATCGCCTTTGTTCACCAACAGGTTTATATTAGAGAACAGCAATTCGCCGTTGAGGCTTTTGCTTAGTTTCTCAACTTGCAATATCTGGTCGCCTGCCTCACGGCCAAGGTTATTGAAGATGATGCCCGGATACTTACGGTTTGATGGCTGTATCTCATCCAGATTTATCTTATCCAAAGCCTTTTTGCGGCTGGTAGCTTGTTTTGATTTTGACGCGTTGGCGCTAAAACGACGGATAAATTCCTGCAGTTCTTTTACGCGGTCTTCGGTCTTCTTATTCTGGTCGCTGCGTTGTTTCAGCGCCAGTTGGCTCGATTCGTACCAAAAGGTATAGTTACCGGTATAGATGGTCATTTTAGAGAAGTCGATATCCACCACGTGGGTACAAACGGTATCCAGAAAGTGCCTGTCGTGCGATACTACCAAAACAATGGCCTCGTAAGATGCCAGGAAATCTTCCAGCCAGGTAACGGTGTGGATATCCAAATCGTTGGTTGGCTCATCCAGCAGCAAAATATCGGGTTTACCAAACAAAGCCTGCGCTAATAACACACGCACTTTTTGGGTGTTATCCAAATCTTTAACCAGTTGATAGTGAAATTGCTCTTTAATGCCCAAATTGCTTAGCAGGGTAGCGGCATTGCTTTCGGCGTTCCAGCCATCCATTTCTGCAAAAAGATTTTCCAGTTCGCCGGCGCGTTCGCCGTCGGCATCGGTAAAATCCTCTTTCATGTAAATGGCGTCTTTTTCCTTCATTACGGCGTACATCTCTTTGTGCCCCATCATAACGGTTTCCAAAACAGTATACTCATCAAAAGCATAGTGGTTTTGACTCAGCACGGCCATACGTTCACCGGGCGTAAAACTCACCGAACCGCTGGATGGATCGATCTCTTTTGATAATATTTTTAAAAAGGTTGACTTACCCGCGCCGTTTGCGCCGATTATACCATAACAGTTGCCCTGTGTAAACTTAAGATTGACGTCTTCGAACAGCGTGCGTTTGCCATAACGAAGGGATAGATTAGAAACCGTGATCATTGCACTTATAATTTCCGCAAAAATACGGTTAAATACTTAATTTATTAGCATGAAAATACGTAGTGTATTGCTAACATGAAGGGATTTTAAACGGTGTGAATAGTACACTTTTAATTTCCGTAAAAATTTGGCTAAAAATCCTCGCATTTAGCATCAAATTCAGCTGTAGATTGCTAAGAAAAAAGTTTTTTAAGGTTCCGGCTGAAATTCCCCAAAAAGTGATATTTTGTGTGTAACTTATTACACAAATTACTCTTGATATTGAAAACTAAATGTATTTTTAGTCCGTTATTAAACACATAAACCAATCTACCTTTTTGGAACAACCTTTGACTTGTAATTTTAAGAGTGTACTTAATTTAAACCGATTTTATTTAAAAGTTATGGGATCTGTAATTATCTGTTTAGTTGTCATCAACATTGTGATGGCCTTGCGCAACAATCACGAACGAGAAGTATATTAATCTTATATAATACACTTTGTGCCCCCAAGCAAGCCCAAAGATCAGCTGAAAATCTCAGTTAGTCTTTGGGTTTCGTTTTCTGTAAGCTTTTGTAACGGGCCAGATGCCATCATCTTCATCAGCATATTTAAGTTTGCTGTTATAGTGAAGGTGGCTTCAGTATCGGTGCCGCTCTCGGCAAGCAGCCATTTCAATTCCATATCGAACGGTGGTTTTTCGGCAGGAATGATGATTATTTCGCGGTTGGTTATGCGGTTGTGTATCTTGAGGCTTAGCTTGGTGATGTTTTGGATCTCAAAACTCGCTAAATCAGCGTCAGATGTCCAGCCGATAACATTTTCTGGCATTAGTTTCCCGTGATTGCTCATATCTGCCAGGAACGCATATACTTCGCTTACGGGCTTTTTTAGGAGTACTTTGCTTTCAAATACGCTCATGTTTATTGTCCCCAGGTTGAAGGTTCTTCGCGCCATTTTTTTAGTACCGCTATATCGCTTTCAGAAATGTATTGTTTTTCTTCGGCGTATTTCAGCAAGGCACTGTAATTAGACAGCGTTACAAACGGGCATTTAGCATTTTTAAAATTCTCTTCAGCCAGGTCAAAACCATAGCTGAATATGGCGGCAAGGCCGGCAACATTATAACCTGCATCTCGAAGGGCGGCAACGGCCTGTAAACTGCTTTTACCTGTAGAGATAAGGTCCTCTATTACCACAACGCGTTTATCGGTTGATATTTCGCCCTCTATTAAACTACCGGTACCATGTTCTTTTGCTTTAGCGCGAACATAGATAAACGGCAAGCCTAATTCCTGCGCTACCAATGCACCCTGGGGAATCCCAGCGGTGGCAACACCGGCTATACAGCCCACGGCGCCAAATTTCTCTTGGATTACAGATGATAACTGCTGCCTGATATAGGTACGGATAGTTGGGAAAGAAAGGGTAATGCGGTTATCGCAGTAAATTGGCGATTTCCATCCAGAGGCCCATGTAAAAGGATTATTAGGTTGTAATTTTATTGCTTTAATTTGCAGCAGGAACTCGGCAACCTGCTGTTCGGTCTCACTATTGGTAAACATGGCTCAAAAATACAGAATTTATATTAACGAAAAAGTGATTTTGCTAACCGCTGAGGCGCCTGAGCAAACGGAAAAATTTCAACAGATTGATGCTGAGCATTTTGATCTGAAATTAATTTACCCATGGGTAGATAATCATCCCGGAGATTACTTTTACGTGCTAACGGATGACCCCA
This sequence comes from Mucilaginibacter gilvus, assembly GCF_004054195.1. Taxonomy (GTDB): domain Bacteria; phylum Bacteroidota; class Bacteroidia; order Sphingobacteriales; family Sphingobacteriaceae; genus Mucilaginibacter; species Mucilaginibacter gilvus. The sequence goes on from NZ_SBIW01000007.1 coordinate 351,281, forward strand.
AAGATTTTCTTAAAAAAGCGACTAAAACCGTTAAGCTGGTTGAGGCAGCAGGCGGTTTGGTGCAGCATGAAGACGGCACCCATTTGTTCATCTATCGGAACGAAAAATGGGACCTGCCAAAAGGTAAAATAGAAAAAGGTGAGAAAACCAAAGTTGCCGCTGTGCGCGAGGTAGAAGAGGAATGCGGTATAAAAGTAACCAAGCTGGAAGACAAGATCTGCAAAACATACCACATGTACCAATGGAAAGGCAACACGGTGTTAAAGAAAACGCACTGGTATTTAATGAAACATAAAGGTAAAGCTAAACTGGTACCACAGATAGAAGAGGGCATCACCGCCGTGCGCTTTTTTAACCGCGAACAGGTGGCTGCCATTATTAGCAATACCTTTCCATCTATTATGGATGTATTAGAGAAAGCGGAGCTGATTAAAGAAAGGGAAGTGCCTCTTTAGGCATAAACTGGGTAACATCGCCATTGTAGCGGATAATTTCGCGCACGATGCTGGAGCTGATGGACGAGTAACCCGGCTTGCTCACAATAAAAATACTTTCTATTTCGGGCTCCAGGGCGTGGTTCATCTGGGCTATGGCTTTTTCGTATTCAAAATCGCTTACGGTACGTATGCCGCGGATCATATAATCGGCACCGATGCTTTTACAAAAATTGACGGTAAGGCCTTCGTACGCTATAACATGGATGCGCTCATCATGCGCGAAAACGGCCCGTAGCATATCTTCGCGCTTGCCCACGCTAAGCAGGCCCTGTTTATTGGTATTTACACCGATACCGATGTAAAGTTTATCAAACAGGCTTACACTTCTTTTTACAATATCTACGTGGGCCTTTGTAACAGGATCGAACGAACCGGGGAAGAGCGCAATTTTCATAAGCGGGATTTACGCAGGCAAATATAAGCGATACTTTATTACCCTTATTTTAATTTTTCTATGAAGCCATAATGCTTTGCCGGGGTTTTGCCATCGGGTATTTGGTTAAAGGCCTGGTAAACTACATACGCTTTATCTTCGTCAATTCCTTTAAATGTGTCGCCAATAACTTTCTGTATCGCATTGTTCTCTACTTTCAGGGCAACTGTATCGGCAAGGTTTATAGCCGATTGGTATTTAATGATGGGGTATACGCCTTTGTACTGGTCTTCACCCAAAAACTGCGGACTGATAGCAAAAACCTTTGGCGCAGTTTTCACCCGCGTTAGGCTTACCGGGAATTTATATTTGGTGTTGGCCTCGTCAAGCATTTTGTTATAGAAGGCTTGCATTTGGGTTTCCACTTTATAGGTAAGGTATTTATCGCCGGGCGCCCTTAACTCGGCCGCCATAAACATCGTATTGGCCGCATCAATTATGCTGCCCTTATCATAAAGCTTTAATGCCTCAGCGTAATAATCGGGTGCGGCTTTGCCGAGGATGGTATACTCACCAACATGCAGGATGTTTATCTTCCAGCCATCGTCATACTTACCATAAATAGCCAGTATCATACAGTTTACCGAAAGGTCTTTGGGTGCCAGCAGTGATGCATACATCTCCTTATTTAAGGCTGTATAGGTAAGTGTGTAATCGTTATTGTTACCCTTATTGGATGGCAGCACGACATTGATACCCGTAGTAGTATTTTTTGTGTAATACTCATCTATAACATCATAATCCGCAGCCTGGAATGACTCGCCTACAGCACTAATAATGGTATCAATTTTTGCGCCCGTTTGTGCAAGCAGCGCGGGCGACATTAGTTGTTTCCCGGAAGCTGCATCCTTAGCCATGAAGGCTTGGAAAAGTTTTTTGTTCAGCGCGTGGATCTCGGTGCGTACGCTCTCGTCTATATGGTCGTTAGCCCAGGTTCGGTTGCCGCCGAGATGGCAGCTTTGACAAAAGATACAGGTTATAAAGGTAAATAAAATGAGGGCAAAGCTTTTTTTCATTGCTGAGTTAGATGTGTTACAATAAAGAAATGAAAAAAACAGTTGCGATGCTAATCTTTTTACATAAATGGTATCAAACCTCTGTCGCGTTCAAAATATCATCCAGCTTATAATATACCTTTAGTCCCAAATCTTCCGCAAACTTCACATCGCCATCGGCGCCTTTTGATTCGCCTTCTATCCTTAAAATTGCATCGCAGCGGGTAATTAAACGGCGGGCGATGGGATAGGAGATCTCCTCGTAAATTTCATCACCGGCATACTTGCAGCCTGCTTGGTTTAGTAAGGGCAATGCAAACCACTCGCCAATGATAGGAATATGCCCGGCACGGAATAAGGGCAGCGCGACTTCTTCCATGCGTTGTAAATTTTGCGCCATCAGGGTGGGGTCGTCATTTGTGCCGGAGCGATAGGGGCCTGCGATAAGGATGGTTAAGGATTTTTTCATGGAAGTAAATTATTGATCTGTGCGTATTGTAAAAGCATTATGGTCTTGGCATCGCGGATCTCCCCGGTTTTGATTATGGCCAAAGCATCCGCAAAGGGGAGTTCCATCACCTCAATGTTCTCGTGCTCATCAGCGGCGCCACCACCATCGTTAACCTTCATCCCGCTGGCGTATTCTGCAACAAAAAAGTACAATATCTCGGTAACCGAACCGGGCGACATATACACTTCAAATACCTTTTGTACCGATGATAGTTTGTACCCGGTCTCCTCTTCCGTTTCCCGCCTGATGCATTCCTCTGGGTTATCATCATCCAGTAAACCCGCGCAGCACTCTATCATCATACCACCCTCATTTCCATTAATATAAGTAGGTATCCTAAACTGTTTGGTGAGTATTACGGTGCCTTGTACAGGGTTGTAAAGCAAGATGGTTGCACCGTTGCCGCGGTCGTACGCCTCCCGTACCTGGGTAATGGTGGTGCCATCATTTTGCGTGGCCTCAAAGGTGAGCTTCCTGAGCGTGTACCAGTTATCGGAAAGTATTTCGTTTTTAAGTATATTGATATTTTTCATCTATAAATTGAACAATAATGATTGATATTGATTATATTTGAACAAATAAGGCAAAATAAAATGAACTTTCAAAAAAGGAAGCAAAAAATATTGGCAGGGCTTGAAAAACAGGGGGAGGTAGATATAAAAAAACTGGCTACAGAGCTGGCCGTCTCAGAGATCACCGTCCGGCGCGACCTGAACCAACTGGCTGCCGACGGGCTGCTTTACCGTACACACGGTGGAGCTGTTAAGGTAAATCCAAACGAAAAGCCGCACACCTTTGCCAACAAAACCGCGCAGAACGCGGCAGTAAAAGATGCCATTTGCCGTGTAGCCGCAGCGCAGATACAGGATGGAGATATCATTTTTATGGATTGCGGCAGCACTGTTTTTCGCTTGTGCCAGTTCATTAAAAACAAGAAGATAAAGGTGATAACAAACTCATTACCTGTAATCTATGAGCTACAGGAGAGCGCTGTGAGTCTCAATATTATAGGAGGGGAGCTTGATGGCGACCGGCAAGCCATACACGGCACAACCGCCAACGAGCACATTGCCAGATACAGAGCCACTAAAGCGTTTTTAGGGGTGGATGGGATTTCTGTTAACGGCCTTTTTGCCAACAGCGAAAAAGAGGCGGGTATTACCACCGCCTTTGCTACCCAAAGTGCCTATACCTATATGCTGTGCGACTCGGCTAAGATAGGCAAGGAAACCTATCTTAACTTTGCTGCGCTCGATCTGATCAACGCCATAATAACCAACGCCCCACAGGAAAAACTGGCCGGATTTGAAGAGCAGGGAATTACGATATTCCACGCAAAGTGATCTTATCGATCAAATAACAAACGCGTTGTTCCCTGCTTTCAATGCATACTGTTTTGCCTTCCAAACCAGGATACCTGTGGTGGCTTTTGGCAGACTGATGTTGATCTTCCATTTACCGTTTTCCAATTTATAACCGGCGGCAACCTTACCATTGGGATGCGGGATATCACCGCTGATATTGGTGAGCGTTCCCAAATGTGGTTCTATCTTAACTTTACTAAAACCCGGCGCATCGCTGTCTATCCCCAATACTGTCCTGAAAAATTCGATATTAGGACTTGCACCCCAGGCATGGCAATCTGATCTTGAGGTGTTAACATCAGAATATTCGGCCCAGGTAGTAAGGCCCATGGCCATATTTTCGCGGTAGATGCCCAGCCAATTCATGTAATCGTTACCCAAACCGGCCTTCACCAACGCCTGATTGAGGTAATACTTGAAGTAAACCGAGCATTGGGTTAAGCTGGTATCTTTCAATAAGCCATTTGCCACGACTTGCATGGTAGTGCCGCTAACCATACCGGTGAGTATAGCCAATGAGTTGGCATGCTGCGAGTAAGCCCTTTTACCTATGTTATCGGCATATAAGTTTTTAGCAGCAACCCAATATTTGCGCTGTATGGTAGCCTTTAATTGTGTAGCTTTTTGGTTGTATAGTTTGGCATAATCGGCCAGGCCAATTTTTGCTTCCATGTCTGCCGCCCATTGGTATGCTAACAGTAACTGCAGATCGTAAATGGCAGCACTGCCATCCTTGCCGTTTATACCGCCGGCCATATTGCCCGCCCAGTCCACAAAGGCCCAATACGGGGTGTCTTTTAGCGAACCATCGGCTTGCTGATACTTGCTGAAAAAATCCAGCACGCCACGTTCGCCGAGGAGTTTGTTCCTGATGAACTCGTTATCGCCGCGGTACATCCAGTAATCGTGCAGCATCCCAATATACCATAACGAGAACGGCGAGATCACCTGGGTGCCGCGCGATGGGTAGCAGCTGGCGGTAACGCCTTCGGGTAAGCGCGAATGATCCATCTGGTTGAGGGCGTTCCGTGCCAGCCGGTCGTCGCTGGTGTTGTAGTACGATACCATGGCTTGTATGCGGGTATCGCCAATGTATTGCAGCTGCTCGTAATATGGGCAGTCGGTATACGTTTCCCAGGCATTGAGCCTGGCCGTAAGCCAGCCGATATCCAGCATTTTGGTCATTTCGGTATTGTCGGTATTCAACACGGCGGTGCGTTTAAAGGGATAGCCCGTAAAAGTGCCGTAGAGGTCATCAATAACCAACGGCTCATCCTTGGTTCTAACAATGAGCCTGATGTACCGGTACGTACGAAAGTTCAACGTAGTGAACGATTGCCCCGCACTACCGTCTGCGGTAAGGCTGTCTATCCTCGCCACAAAATCTTTTCCATCCACATCATTGCGGTTACCTTTAATAACGCCGTTACTGCCTTTTTTGTAGAGCGATTCCGCATAGCCGAGAGAGATCCCGGCATCTTTACCGCCGCTAAAGTTTAAGGTAACGTAAGCATTTGTTAAAAAGGTTTGGTCGAGTATTAAGGTTGCGAGGGTGTTTGCCGGAATAGTCACAGGTGCTTTTTCCGCGGGAAAGGCAGCCGGAGCATTTATACCAACCGCACGGCGCACTTTAACAAGGCGCTGGTAAACCATATCCCGCGCCGGGAGCGACGAGGGCACCAACGCCCATTCTATTCCCCATGCGGTTCCCTTGGCTCTTCCATCGACCAGTTTAGAGGTGCATGGCCATGCGGTGTCATCAAACGAAGTAGCTGTCCAGTCGCCTTTAACTGCCCTGTTCAAATCTACCATCTCGCCTTTGCTGGCGGCAAAAAAGTACCCGGGCACGGGCTGATGGCCTATATCACGGATGCCTTTCCAGGTATCATTCGTATTAAGTATTTCCTCCGCTGGTGAATTTCCTTGCAAAATAAAGCCTGTACGCACGCTGATCTGCGCCGCCGGACTATAATTAGCCTCGTTCCAAACCAGCGCCGCTATGGTGTTTTTTCCCGCCGAGAGATAAGGGGCGAGGTCTACCGTTTCATAGTTCCAGTAATAAGTATCGCCGCGTGCAGGGCCCAGCGAAACCAGCTTACCGTTCACATACAACTTATAGCGGTTATCTGCCGATACGTGCACAATGAATGAACCCGGCTTGGAAGCCAGTTCAATATTCTTCCTGAAATAGAAAACGCCGTAGCTGGTACCGTTATCGCCCTGCGCGGCTATCCAGTAAGCGTGCCACTGTTTAGGGGCAACGGGTGTACCGACTGTTTGTGCAGCAGCGAATTGAACCGAAAAAGCGAATAATAGTAATGTAAAAAAGGCTCTCATGGAGATTATGAATTGGATTGACAATAATAAGAAAAGATTTGATAAATCGATTTAGCAAAATGAAAATATTTTTTAGTCTGAAACAAAATTCATTGTATTAGGTCGTTTTCAGAATAATACGTCTATATAATTTCCGAGAAATGATCGCTTAAACCTTTACACTGATTTTGGCTAAAGCCAACTTTATGTATTACACAATCCGTCCCCTAAAGAGGACGGCAATAAATGTAGAAATAAACTTTTTTTAAATCATTGCCGTTCGGCTTTATCCAACGTTTGAATAAAGGCCAAAGAATTGGCTTTAGCCGAAAATTAGCTTTCCTGAAATGCATAGAAAAGCGTTCTGTTTTCTAAAATTCTAATTCTCCGCTTCCGTTACCCTAAAAAACGAAAAAGAAGAATGCCCGTACTTACGTTGCTCTACAAAAGCAGGGTGGTTGCTCAGGTTTTGCATAGATTGGTGTTCTACAATAAGCAAACCATCTGGTTTCAGCAGGTTTTTGGCGAAAACTATTTTGGGGATCTCGGGGATCTTATTGAGGTCATAAGGCGGATCGGCAAATATGAGGTCGTATTGCTCAGTTTCCATATCGAGGTACTTAAACACGTCGGCTTTAAAGGTTTGCACTTGCGTTAAGCCATGCTGGCGGGTGGTATCCTTCAAGTAAAAAACGCATTGCTGGCTACGGTCTACACTGGTTACCTGCGCGGCACCGCGCGAGGCAAATTCCATGGAGATGTTCCCCGTGCCGCTAAAAAGGTCGAGCACGGTGATATCTTCAAACTCAATCTGATTGAGCAGGATGTTGAAGAGCGCCTCCTTGGCCATATCGGTAGTTGGGCGTACGGGCAGATTCTTTGGTGGATTAAGCCGCAGTCCCTTTAGTTTTCCTCCGATGATGCGCATAGCGATAAAGCAGCAAGGCTGAGTATTTTATGTGGAACAACCTGCTCGGGCAGTACAAGTACTTTGGTATCGTTTATTTTAACCTTGCCAAAAAACTCTGCCAAATAGGTAAAACTTTTATCAGAAGCATTTACGTCACCGCTCAGCACCAGCGTGAGGCTCTCGGGACTCATGCCCAGTTCATCGGCGACAAAAGCGGCGAAATAAGCCAGCTCTTCGTGATTTTTATAGGAGAACAGGTTGTAAAAACGCAGCTTATTGTAGGTGAAATTTAGTATCTCTACCGTGCCGTTCTCAATATTGAGGTAAAGATCCGTACTGGTAGGGTAGTTGTTGGCAACGGCGGTTATCCAGCCTTTTGCACGGTATACGATGGTTTCGTTCTCAAACACCCCCTGTGCGGCAGACGCGGTTTGGTCAACCTTATAAATAATGGTATTTTTGCTATCCAGGGGCTGCGCGTAAACACGGTCGGTTTCGGCAACATCCAGCAGGCGGGCAATGTTGGCGGCATACTCGTTATCAAACAGTGCCTCCGGCATCAGGGTAAAAGCACCGGATGTTAAGCCGGTAATAACCTGTTTGTAGTTGGCCGTTAAAATCTCCTCCAATTCCTGTGGGTTAGCTAATTCGCCAAGCGGGCAATTTTCGGCCCAGGCCAAAAGCTTCTTTTTATGGGCAATAGCGTAACTAAAGCTATGCGGATCAACTTGTAATAACAAATTGTAGTTAGCGGCCTCGCTAAGGCTCAATTGCTCGTCGGTGTATTTATAGTTATGCTCGCTCATGCAGGTTTAACAAAAGTAATATTTTTTCGCAGTACTTAAATAGGATAGTTTTGGGAGAATTTTGCGAGAATCAACTTGTAGTTATAAAATCTAATGGGCTTTGGAAGGGTAATTCATTGCCATGTTATCTTCATCTTTAAAGTACGTCGGGGGCTTAGGTACCATCAGGGTGAATCTTTTTATGCTCACGTTCAATGTAATCATCGTGTCGCATTTTAGCCAAAAATTTCACTTTTGCTTTTTCGACACTATCTGTAAATTTGGTGGGTAAAAGTGATCTTAAATCTTGACCCTTACTATTTAATATCTTAAAAGTCCTACCTGAATCCTGAACAAAAGTTTTTGATGGTTGTGTCTTATAAGCATTTACTAAAATATCATTAACGAGTTTTTTCCAGATAAATTTATCCGCAGCCTGCGTAAATGCTACACTATCATTTATAAATTGCAATGTATCAATATCTTTTTCCCCAGCCATAGCCGAATCCAGATTTAGTTGAATCTTATCATCAATATATAATTTATAAGAATATAATTTTTGATTTTTGATTTTGGGTTTCTCTCCATTACATCCGCATATCATTAAAAGGACAACAGAAGCAATCGAGGATATAAGAATGTTTACGTGGTTCATTCTGCCAATATAAATAAAGCCCCTCATCTTTCATAAGGGGCCCAATGTCACATCAACTTCTTAATTAGCTTACCTAAACCACCATGTGGTCTATCAGATATTTGAGTTAATGCAGATGCGGCAACCGATTTGATCTCATTCCAAAGTTGAGAAGTCATTACCTAAGGCATGTTCATTGTAAGTAAATTAGAAGCTTTTCTTGCCACTAATCCTGATGTAAATTCAGATAAATTCATGTTAAAATATGCAGTTTTTATTATAACTACATACAAATTTACACAATAAAAGAACGTGTTTTTGTTACGTTAATTAGTGTAAAAATTCACCATTAAAAGCTTTCAGAAAAATATTTTCCTCTTTAAAAGTAGTTTTAAATTTGGATTCCAGATAATATTTTTTCGCAGTACTTAATTAAGATACTTATCAGCATTTTTGCCCCGTGCCCGCATCAGAACAAATATCCGCATCCTTCCCGCATCAGCCTAATGCCCAGCAGGCCGAACTGTTTGGCAAGCTGCACCGCTTTCTGTTAAGCGATGATGGCAACGAGTGCTTTATCCTGCGTGGCTACGCCGGTACGGGTAAAACAACCGTGGTGGGGGCACTGGTGAATTCATTAAGGGCTTATGAATATAAGTCGGTACTGTTGGCACCCACGGGCCGGGCCGCCAAGGTGATCACCAATTACAGCGGGCGGAAGGCTTTTACCATCCATAAGCGCATCTATCGAAAAAAATCTGCAGTGAATATGGATGAGGCCTTTAAACTGAACGACAACCTGCAAACCAATACGCTTTTTATTGTAGATGAGGCCTCCATGATCTCTGATGAAGGCGGCAGCTTTAGCGGCTCCACCTTATTGCAGGACCTGGTAAGCTACGTGTACAACGGCCGTAACTGTAAACTGATGCTGGTTGGCGATACCGCGCAGCTGCCGCCCGTTGGATCGATAGATAGCCCGGCGCTGGATGCTAAACTGATGAAGGATAAATTTATTATGGCTATACACAGTTACGAACTGACCGATGTATTACGCCAGCAGCGGGAGTCAGGTATCTTATACAACGTAACCGAAGTGCGCGATATCATCCGCCGCGAGGAAGAGGAATATCCGCAAATTGTTACCGATGGCTTTAAAGACGTGATCCGAATGACCGGCGCCGACCTGGAAGAAGAGTTAAGCACCGCTTATCACAAATATGGTTATGATGGTACGCTTATCATTTGCCGCAGTAACAAAAACGCCAATCAATATAACATGCAGATCCGCAACCGTATTTTAATGCGGGAGGAAGAACTCACCGGCGGCGACCAACTGATGGTCGTCCGTAACAACTACTTTTGGCTGCAAACCGAGGAGGAGGGCAGTACCGCCTTCATCGCCAATGGCGATATAGTGAAATTGCGCAAGGTGCGCCGCATGGAAGAAATGTACGGTTTTCGCTTCGCGGATGTGCAGCTGGAGTTTATTGATTATGCCGACGACCCGGTTTTGGATTGCAAGATCCTGATAGATACACTGTACTCGGAAGCACCGGCCTTGACGCCCGATAACCAAAAACGCCTGTACCTGGAGGTGATGAAAGATTATGAGCACATTCACAACAAACGCGAAAAACACGAACAATTAAAGCTAAACCCATATTACAACGCCCTACAGGTGAAATTCGCGTACGCCATCACCTGCCACAAAGCCCAGGGTGGCCAATGGGAAGCCGTTTTTGTAGACCAGGGCTACCTCACCGAAGAAATGGTAAACACCGATTTCCTCCGCTGGTTCTACACCGCCTGCACCCGAGCAACCGAAAAATTGTATTTGGTGAATTTTAACGAGAAGTTCTTTTTTGGTTCATAGTCGATGGTTGATAGATCATAGTGAGCACGGTAATTCGTCTATGAACCATGAACTATCATCTATGAACTAAAACCTACTCCACCTGCGGCAATTCTATCGTAAACATACTGCCTTGGCCTTCTATGCTTTGCACGTATATTTTGCCGTTGTGGCTCTCTACTATCTGCTTCACAATGCTGAGCCCGATGCCGGTAGATTGCTCGCCGTTTAAGCCGGTACGACCCGCGCCGCTGAAACGGTCGAAAATTTTAGGCAGCATTTCTTTGGGGATGCCTAAGCCGTGGTCAATTACTTTGATAATAACGCGTTCTTTTATCCTGTTGAGATGGATCTCCACCTTATCGTTCTCCTTAGAAAATTTAAGCGCGTTGCTCATCAGGTTATCAATCACCCTCGGGAATTTCTCGTGGTTGATCATCACGTGAACGGCCTTAATGTCGCTCATAAGCACTACGTTATTTTTACATTTTTGATGTATGTGCCAGATGTTTACAATCCCTTGCAGCATTTGGTTAAGTTCGGTACGGCGGGTATCAAAATCGGCTTCACCATCGTTGCGCGCGGCTTCCAGCAGGTCGTCAATAATGGTACGTGCCTTCACGCAGCTTTCGCGCATCATGTTCAGGTTATCCTGGGTGTCTTCATCTATATCCTCCAGTTCCATCATCATCGCCAGCGATTCTACCGCGGCAATAGGGTTACGCAGATCGTGCGCTACGGTTCCCAATACCTGGTTTTTAAAGATATTAGCTTTTTCAATAACTGTATTCTTCTCGCGGATCTCAACGATCTGCAGGTAGTAGCTCGCCTTGTAGGAGAAGAAGTAACGCGACGTTAAAAAGAAGCCCGCCGCCAATATCATGGATATCATCTGGTTATAGGTCATCTCGGTAGCATCGGCCTGCGCGTGGAAAAGTAGTATGGTAAACAACAGCTCAATACTCATCAGCAACACCACTGTCTCATAATACTCAAACACAAAAAGTACGCTCACCATACTTAATGCCAGCAGGTAAAGGGTAAGTGCGTTGCTTGGGTCGGCAGTGGCAATAAAGCTGGAGTACATGCCGCAGATAATAATATAAAGCGAAAACGAGAATACAAACAATGCCATTACGGCCGTACCTTTTTTGGTTGCCTGGAAAGTGTTGATGAGCAGGTGGCTGGCGAGGTAAAAGAAGGGGGTAACAATAATATAGATCCAGTTGGTAAAGCTAAATTCGGGGAAGTTTTGCGCCTTAGTTAAGCTTTCCGGGAAAATGTGATAAAGAACCCTAAGGATAAGGTTCAGGATCAGGAAAATAAAGCTTGCGGTACGCACCCCCAGCAAATTCTGGTACGTATAATAATTGCGATAAGCATTAGCATACCTGGCCGGTAATTTAGAAAAAAAGTGAGTATCCAAGGTTTAATTAGTAAGGGTTCTCCAAAAGTACCATTTTGTAATCAAAAATAATATTTTCCGTTTAAAGCAATACAATATGGCCGATTATGAACATACTGGTTGTCAAAATGACCGAACGCAGCAAATTTAAATGTCAAATTTTCCTGAACGCATCCGTGGCAATAGTTTTGAGCCTACCTTGATACCATGAATTTCAACAATTTTACCATAAAAGCACAGGAGGCCGTGCAAAAGGCATCCGAAATTGCAACCGGCAACCAGCAGCAGGCCATAGAGACCGCGCACCTGCTAAAAGGGCTGCTTTTGGTTGATGAAAACGTAATAACCTACCTGCTTAAAAAGCTGAACGTTAACCTGAATAGGTTAAACGAAACGCTCGACGCGCAGATAGCATCGTTCCCAAAAGTGAGCGGGAGCAATGTATACCTGTCGTCGGCAGTGAACGGCGCTTTACAAAAAGCGCAATCATATCTTAAAGAATTTAAAGACGAATTTGTATCGGTAGAGCATTTATTGCTGGGCGTATTGGCTGCCGGCGATAAAATAGCATCGGCATTAAAAGATTTCGGCGTAAACGAAAAAGACCTGAAAAAGGCCATCGTAGAATTGCGCGGCAGTAATAAAGTTACAGACCAAAACGCCGAAGCTACCTACAACGCGCTTAACAAATATGCCCGCGACCTGAACGAATACGCAGAAAGCGGCAAGCTTGACCCGGTGATCGGCCGCGACGAGGAGATCCGCCGCGTGATCCAGATCTTATCGCGCCGTACCAAAAACAACCCGATACTGATTGGTGAACCCGGCGTTGGTAAAACCGCCATTGCCGAGGGTATTGCTTTCCGGATCATTAAAGGAGACGTGCCCGAAAGCCTGAAAACAAAAACCGTTTTCTCGCTGGACATGGGCGCGTTGATAGCCGGAGCCAAGTATAAAGGCGAGTTTGAAGAACGTTTGAAAGCCGTTATTAAAGAGGTTATCCAAAGCGATGGGGAGATCATCCTTTTCATCGATGAGATTCACACCCTCGTTGGTGCAGGTGGTGGCGAAGGTGCCATGGATGCGGCCAACATATTAAAGCCGGCCTTAGCCCGTGGCGAATTAAGGGCCATTGGTGCAACAACCTTGAACGAGTATCAAAAATATGTAGAGAAGGATAAAGCGCTCGAGCGCCGTTTCCAAAAGGTGATGGTGGGCGAGCCGGATACTGCCGACGCCATTTCCATTTTGCGTGGCTTAAAAGAACGTTACGAGGCACACCACAAGGTGCGTATCCGCGATGAAGCCATTATTGCTTCGGTGGAAATGTCGCAACGCTATATATCCGACAGGTTTTTGCCTGATAAAGCTATCGACCTGATGGATGAAGCCGCCTCTAAACTACGTTTGGAGATGGATTCGGTACCGGAAGCGGTGGATGAACTGGAACGCCGCATTATGCAGTTGGAAATTGAACGCGAAGCCATTAAACGTGAAAAAGACGACCGCAAAGTTGCCGAACTAAGCGAAGAAATTGCCAACCTGTCTGCCCAGCGCGATTCGCTTCGGGCCAAATGGCAGGGCGAAAAAGACATTGTAGATGGTATTAACCTTAAGGTTGAACAGATAGAGAATTACAAACTGGAAGCCGAGCAGGCCGAACGTGCCGGCGACTATGGTAAAGTAGCAGAATTGCGCTACGGTACCATTGTACAGGCGCAACAGGAAGTCGAAAAGCTAAAAGCCGCCCTTGCCGAAAATGACGACGACAGCCGGATGCTGAAAGAGGAAGTTACCGCCGATGATATTGCCGGCGTTGTAAGCCGCTGGACAGGCATCCCGGTAAGCAAAATGATCCAGAGCGAGCGCGAAAAATTGCTGCACCTGGAAGAAGAACTGCACAAACGCGTAGCAGGCCAAGAGGAAGCCATAGAAGCCATCAGCGATGCTATACGCCGCAGTCGTGCCGGCTTACAGGATAAGCGCAAGCCTATAGGCTCGTTCATTTTCCTGGGCACTACAGGTGTTGGTAAAACAGAACTGGCCAAGGCTTTAGCCGAGTATTTGTTTAACGATGAGAACTCGCTGGTGCGGATAGATATGAGTGAGTACCAGGAACGCCATTCGGTTTCACGATTGATAGGCGCGCCTCCGGGCTATGTGGGTTATGATGAAGGCGGGCAGTTAACCGAGGCCGTACGTCGCAAACCTTACAGCGTGGTATTGCTGGATGAGATAGAAAAAGCGCATCCGGATGTATTCAACATCCTGCTGCAGGTTTTAGACGATGGGCATTTAACCGATAACAAGGGCCGCGTGGTAAACTTTAAGAACACCATCATCATCATGACCTCCAACATCGGCTCTAACATTATCCAGGAAAACTTCCAGGATTTGGACGACAAGAACCGCGATGAGGTGATCGCCAAAACGAAGAGCGACTTGTTCAACGTGTTGCGCGCCACCATCCGCCCCGAGTTTTTGAACCGGATAGACGAGATCATCATGTTTACCCCGCTCAGTCGCGACGAGATAACCGACATTGTGAAACTGCAGTTTAAACAATTGCAAAACACACTGGCCGAACTGGGCATCACTATAGAAGCATCGGAAGACGCTTTGGATTGGCTGGCCCAACTGGGTTACGATCCGCAATTTGGCGCAAGGCCATTGAAACGGGTAATACAGAAAAAAATAATGAACGAACTGTCGAAACAGATCCTGTCCGGTGCAGTAGATCGCGACAGCAAGATAAAACTGGATATGTTTGATAACAACTTTGTGTTCATGAATTCGTGAGGAGGGTTGTGAGTGGTGAATAGTGAATGGTGAGTGAGTAGAACGCAAAGTTCAAAATAAGTTCAGCATAGAGAGCTGCCCGTGAGGGCGGCTCTTTTTTTGTATAGCGCAGTTTATTTGTACATTTATATTAATGAAACCTATAACCTTATTAGCGATAACAGTCTGTTTGTTCACTGCCTGCCAACAAAAGCCCAAAGCTAATTCAGCCAAGCAGCCTTACGAGTTAGTTATTAATCAAGATCAGATTCCTACCGTGAGTGATATAACATCACCTTATCAAATAGAAACGTTCAGAGGCATAACAGTTCCAATAACCCTCATGAACAACAGCAACGATACGTTAAAATATGTTAATATGAGTTGCTCGAGCGACGAGATTTTCTCCACCAACACAGATAGGGTAGTGCTGTTTAGGCATGGTTGCGAAAAAAATGTACTCGAAGTTCATAGTGTACCGCCGCATCAATCAGAAAATATCAGAATTGTTTTAGTCGTTGGAAAACGGTCTAAGGGCAAGGAAAGAATTAGGGTAGGTATGTGTTTAGTTCTTGTTAAGAAGAATAACTCATGGCCATCGTTTGAGGATATTTCACAGCATAGAGGCGAGACCATTTGGTCTAACAAGGTTCAAATCCCCTAACCCCTACGCCAGCACCTCATTCTCTACCGCTTCCAGCTTTTTAACGGGTTCGCGGCGCAGGAACATATAGGCGAGGGCTATTACGGTAATGCCCGCCGTGGCGTAGATAATGAAGGGCACTTCGGCTATCACATTCTTATAGTACCAGCCGGCAACCAATGCTCCAAGTCCGATACCTGCTTCCAGCGACATATACATGGTGGCTATGGCCTTGCCGCGGTGGCTGGGCTGGCTCATATCAATCGTCCAGGCGTTGAGGGCGGGAGAGAGTATACCCTGCGATATACCATAAAGCACAGCGCCAATCATTAAACCGGCAATCGTATGCGCATAAGCCACTACGGCAAGCGCCAGTACAAGTATCACCAGCCCGATTTTAATAACTACCAAACGCCCGTATTTATCAGATACCTTGCCAGCAACAAAACGGATGACGAGCGACGCGATGGTGAACACCATAAAAAACAGGCCTTTATTGGGGATGCCGAGGTGATGGCTCCAATCGGGTATAAGCGTTAATATGGCACCATACGACATATAGGATAACAGTGTTACGATAGCCGCAGGCAAAACTTCCACAGCGATGATATCATTGCGGGAGATCTTAAACATATTCAAGTTCAAGCGCTGCCTGTTCTTAAGGGTTTCGCGCATATTCATGAGGATCACAATCGATGCCAAGGCAAAAACTGAGGACGTATAAAAAAGGGTGTTCAGCGAATGTGATATCCGTATAACGCTGCCAATGTACGGGCCTATAGCCATGCCTGTGCTAAAGCAAATGCCGTGCATGCCCAGGGCTTCGCCCCAGCGTTCGCGGGGCACTATATCTGCCACGTAGGCTGCAGTGGCTGTGGGCTTAAACCCGGTGGAAAACCCATGCAATAAACGTAGAAATAACAAGCCCGATACAGTACTGAGCACCGGGTATAAAAAACCGCAGGCAAAACAAACAATGGAGCCCACCGCCATAACGGGTACACGGCCAAGCCTATCGGTAAGCCGCCCGCTAAAGGGGCGCGAGATACCGGCAGTTAGCGTAAACAACGCTACTAAAAGCCCTTTGTTTACATCTTTGCCGCCGTGCAGGCCATGGAGGTAGGCCGGCAACTCAGGGATCAGCATATTATAACTCGCGGAAAACAAAAGCGAACTGAGGCAAACCAACCCGAAATGGATATTATAAATAGGATTTGCGGATTTAGTCATTAAACTTTATACGTGTAAGGGCCCGCAATTTAACCTTTCTGTTTATTATTGACGATTGAAATTGAATACACTTATTTCACGAATTAGGACTAATTTCACAAAGTGGGGATCCGTATTGCAGTAAAATTCGTGAAATTCGGTTTAATCCTTGAAAATTATTGCCTAATAAAAAACGCCCCTGCTTTTGGCAGAGGCGTTCACCATTATCACAATACCAATTATTGCAAAAACACGTAGGTTTTTTGGCCGAATTCGTTATAAACACTCAATTGTTTGGTAACCACTTTGTTGTTTGATGTTACCGCCATAGTGTAGGTACCAAAGGGCAATTGCGACAGGTTGTAACCTTTTTCTGTCGACTGTTTGCTTGACAGGTAATCGGTCATTACTTCGTTGTTATCCTTATCGTAAAATTTCACGTAAGCGCGGCCTGTTGTTGCTTTTTGGATGCTAACGCCTATTACTAAGTTTTTAGAGGATGCCTGTACGGTTATTTCGTCTTGTGCGGTTTCGGTTTTAGCAGGAGTTGCAGCAAAAACGCTTGTGCTTACTAATAATAAAAGGGCTGCTAATTTGATTGAATTTTTCATGATATTTTTTGAATTTTGATTGCTAAATAAATTGTTTTCGTTTGTTTCAATACCCAAAACAACAACAATAAATTCAACCCCAAAAACTAAATAGACCACCACGGGGAATATATAGACGTACTGCCGATAACACTCGTTAAAGCCTAATTATCAGCATTTATGGTAAGAAATTGGGTTTGTCGACTGCTTTTAGCGGTTTGTCGGGCGGGAGCAAGGGCTGGTCGAATTTAGAGCGATTTTCGCCGGCGGTGGATGCAAAAAAGCCGGATATGTTTTTACATCCGGCTTTCCATATTCTTATACAATAATTTACAACTTAGTGCCTTGCCCGTTTTTTGAGCACGCCACCGGCGGCTTCTTTTATAGTGCTGGTGAAGATAAAGGCTTTAGGGTCTATCTCGTGTACCAGGTTGCGCAGGCGCCTTACCTCTAACCGGGTTATTACGGTAAAAACAATATCTACCGGCTGGCTAATGTCGAAACTATCCTTTAAAAAACCACGCTCGCCTTTGTATACGGTTATCCCACGGCCAAGCTCCATCACCAAACGTTCTTTTACAAACTCGCTCTGGGCCGATATAATGGTTACTCCGGTGTATTCCTCCAGGCCTTCTATAACAAAGCTGATGGTTTTTGATGCCGTGTAATATGTCATAATAGAATATAATGCCGTTGGCAAGCTTATTTCAAAGGCTGCAATAAGAAAGATGATGATATTGATACCGAGGATGATCTCGCTGATGGTAAAACTGATCCGCTTGCCGGTGTAAAGCGCCAAAACCTCTATACCATCTAACGCGCAACCACCGCGAATGGCCAAGCCAACACCTATTCCCATAAATACCCCACCAAATATTGATACCAGTAATTTATCGGATGTAATATCGGTTGGGTAAGGCATAAACTGCAGGCATAACCCAAGCATTATAATGGCCGCAAGCGTTTTGGCCGCAAAGGTTTTATTTACCTGGTAAGCACCCATAATAATAAAGGGAATGTTGGCCAGTACAATAACCACCGCGATGTTAAAATGGTAAAGTTCGTGCAGCAAAAGGCTCATCCCGGTTACACCGCCATCAAAAAACTGGTTGGGGATAAGGAAACTTTTAAGCGCGAACCCGCAAAAAAGGATGCCTGCCAAAGTATATGCTATATCTGTTGCCCAATGCTTTATATCAGTGCTTTTCATTCAGTGTGCTGGTTTTCAGTAGCTTTTTATGGTAATGCTTAAAACATAAACCTGCGCCTTTATGCCAGCGCTTGTGCTTAGTTTTATGGGCTAAGATATTAAATGTTTACTTGTTTGCCCCCTTAAGTTTGCTTTTTCATAAATTAGAAAAATATAGTTTGCCGCAGTGCTTATTGGGCCCGCCGCATTTGATATTTACCATATTAATTAGTTAATTAACCAATTAATTAAAACCAATTCTTTCTGATGAAGAGACCTTTGTTGATGGTGTTGCTGCTTGCCATTTGCTTTTACAGCAAGGCGCAAACTTCTCATGTTTATTTTGATAAGCTGGATATCAAAAAGGGGCTGCCCGAATCGTATGTGCGATCGATGGTGGAGGATAGCGAAGGTTATATGTGGATAGCCACGCAAAACGGGCTGGTACGTTACGATGGGTATAACTATAAAGTTTACAACCTGGGCAGCGATAAGCTTAATGTTGGAGCCGTAACCAATGTGCTAAGCATTGCCAAAGGCGGTGATAACAGCCTTTGGGTTAGCGTAACAGCTAACGGGCTGTTTAAGTACAATAGGGCTAAAGATAGTTTCGACCAGTTTGTTTACCCGCCCGGTAGCACTTATCAGTATTTTGGTATAAGGTTTATAGATAACGATGGAAACGTTTGGGGCAATGTGAAGGATATGAACGGGGTGAGCATTGCCAAATTTAGCCCTCAAACTAAAAAGTACGAGTTTTTTGGGAATAAAGTGAAAGGCAACAACCATATTGACGCCGACCTAGTGATGAACGTTCAAAAAACTGCCGACGGTAAAATATGGATAGGTACCACTAATGGTTTATTTAACTACATGGGGCCGGGCAGGCCATTTAAAGCTTACCTGTCTACTACCGACACCTCTAAAATGATTGGCGCGAACCCCGTTTATGAGGCACCCTCGCAGCCCGGGCTTTTATGGATGAACCTTTTTCATGGCAACAACCTCGACCTAAGAGTGAGTTGTTTCGATACAAAAACAGGTAAGATCATCAAAGCGTACCACGCGTCAAAAAGCCCGGATAGTATTTTAGATGCCGGTATAAACACTATTTATGAAGATAAAAAGCAGCGTTTGTGGTTTTGTACCGAAACGGGGCTGTCAAAATTGGATAGGCAAACCGGTAAGTTCACCAATTATTTAACCAACGACACCGCGATAACGCAGTTAAGCAGAATTGTAGAAGATAAAAACGGTAAACTGTGGATCTCTCCATTAAGCAGCTTGCTCTACTTCGACCCGGAGACGGCGCATTTTGAATATTACAAGCCCAAACTTGCACAACCTGGCGCTTTAATATCCAGCGATGTTACCGTAAAACTGGTAGACCGCGCCAATAACTTATGGCTTGGATTTGGGTACGGGGGCGTAAACAAAATAAGCAAGGTAAAAAGCGCTTTTGATTATATTGCACAGAGTAAAGATAACCTTAACGGTTATCCGGGTGGTTCGGCGCACATTGTTTCTTCTACCAAACTGCACACAAAAATCAAGACCACTAAAGGCATATTTAACTGGGATACCGTTACCGGGCGTTTTACTAAACTCTACAGCGCCTTACCCGGGCAGGTGATTAACAATGTTTGGGAAAATGGCAATATACTTTATATCGGCACCACTACAGGGTTTGTGGTTTACAATGTTGCAACCGGTTCAAAAGTAACTTACCGCAACAACCCCGCAGATGCCTCAAGTATACCCGGTGATTTTATATCCACTGTTTACCAGGATCATACCGGCGCGGTTTGGATGGCCATAAATGATAAAGGAGGCCTTGGTGTTTGTTCCTTTGAGCCAACCACAAAAAAATTCACCAGGTACCCCTTTCACAGCGACTTTCACAACCCATTTAAAGTTAACGATGGCGCGTTGGACGATTCGCGTGCAATTGTCATCTATGAGGATATGCAAAATACGCTCTGGGTGGGCACCAACTCGGGCAGTTTGAATAAATTCGACCGCAAAACCGGCAAGTTTTTCTCATACCTCAATACACAAAACAAAAAAATGACCTGCGTATCCGAGATATTTGAAGACCGGGCAGGCAGGCTGTGGGTGGGTACTTACCAATCGGGCCTGTTCGAGTTCGACCGAAAAAAGGGTACCTATACCCGGCAGATAGACGAAAAGTCCGGTCTGTTATATAACGGCATCATTGGTATAAAAGAAGATTCAGCAGGCCACATATGGATAGGCACCGATAGGGGGCTTACACGTTTAGAACCTAAAACCATGGTGCTTAGAAATTATAAGCTGGATGATATACTCCCCGGAGCAGAACGATCCCACCTGGAAGCCAGCAATTTGGCCGACAGTCGTTTTGTGTTATCAACCAGTAATGGGCTTGTCTTGTTTAACCCTAAGGGCCTTGATGATGACGAGTATCCACCTGTGGTACATATTGAAAGCATCAGATATAACAGCCCCGGTACAAACGATAGCCTTGCCACGCAAACCCTAACTTACGGGCTTGGCAAATTGGAGCTTGCCCATAACCAAAACAGTGTTCAGTTTAACTACATAGCATTGCATTACGAAAACCCGGCGGCCAACACCTACGCCTATATGCTGGAGGGTTACGATAAACAATGGGTACAGGCGGGCACCAGCCGTACAGTAACTTATAACAACTTGCCGGCAGGCATCTATACATTTAAGGTAAAGGCCGCCAATAGCTCCGGCGTATGGGATGAAAAGGGAGACAGCATTGTAGTGGTTATTAATCCGCCGTGGTGGTTTGCCTGGTGGGCATTGGTGCTTTACGCGGTACTTTTGGGTGCAGCCATTTACGCTTATGTACAATACAGATCGCGGCTGCTAAAAGAAGAGAACCAACTGCTGGAAGAAAAAGTACAGGAGCGAACTGATGAACTACAAGTTGTTAATAAAGAATTAAGCGAGCAGCAGTTAGAGATCACCTCGCAGCGCGATCAGCTGGCAGCAACCGTAAACGAACTGAAAGCGGCGCAACAGCAGCTTATTCAATCAGAAAAACTGGCATCGCTGGGCGAACTTACCGCCGGCATAGCTCACGAGATACAAAACCCGCTGAATTTTGTAAACAACTTCTCTGAGGTTAGCATTGAGCTTGCGATAGAAATGAAACAGGAACTGCGCAGCGGTAGTAAAAAGGAGGCTCTATCCCTTGCCGATGACATTGTACTGAACCTCGAAAAGATAGTCCTCCACGGCAAACGCGCGGACGGCATTGTTAAAAATATGCTGCAGCACAGCCGCACCAATACCGGCGAAAAGCACGAAACAGATATGAATGCTTTGGTTGACGAGTACCTGCGCCTAAGCTATCACGGCCTGCGTGCCAAGGATAAAAACTTCAATTCGGATATGGTGCTCGATCTTGACCCGGAGCTGCCAAAACTAAAGATTATACCACAGGATATTGGCCGGGTGATGCTCAACTTGTTCAATAACGCGTTTTATGCCGTGCAGCTGAAAAAGAAAACGGGGGGCAAAAAGTACAAGCCGCTGGTGGAGGTATCAACCAGTTTGTTTACCCCGCCGAAGGGCAAAAGCGAGATCCGCATCTACGTGAAAGATAACGGCAATGGCATCCCTGAAGCTAACAAAGAAAAAATAATGCAGCCATTTTTCACAACCAAGCCCGCAGGCGAGGGCACCGGGCTGGGCCTATCATTAAGTTACGATATTGTAGTAAAAGGCCACCGCGGCAAAATGGATATGAGCAGTAAAGAAGGGGAGTATACCGAGTTTACTATACACTTGCCTGTAGCGTAAAGGCAATTAACTTAGGTGGTTGCAAATATTGGCCGTGCCTATGGCACTCACGAGTATGTATCTGCGCTTCGCAACAGATTAGAATCCGTTGTTACAAAATGTACCGGGCCGATGGCCCTACAAAAAAAAGAAGGGAGAAGAGGTAAACAATGCCAATAATAATGTAGATAGCGTTCGGAGCTATTACCCGGTAGTTAGGTTTGACACCATCGAGTCTGGGCCTTACGCAGCAGATTATTCTATGTTCACCAGTAATCCAAGTGCATACGAACTTTGGGAAAAGGTACCAGTGGTATATGATCCGAATAACCACAAAAATTTTATGATAGATAATCTTAACTCCAGAATGATGATGTGGATAGCTATTTTAGTCGGCTTCTGCCTATCGTTAGGGTCAGTTATTTACTACATCCTCGATCCCGACAGTTACATCCGTTTTTAATAATTTGCTTTTATTGCTATCTTCCAACCATGAAAAAACTTTTGCTCCCGTTGTTACTGTTATCTGTTTTAAAACTTTCGGCACAGGATGTGGAGAAGATCCACCGGAAAGCTATCTTAATTGATACCCATAACGATATCATCTCCAATGAACTCATTACCGGCAACGATGCCGGTAAACTACAGGCCACCGGTAATTTCGACCTGGTACGCGCCAAAACCGGGGGGCTGGATGTACAGGTTTTCTCCATCTGGTGTGGCGACCAGTATGGAAATGGTACCGCCTATGCCTACGCTAACCGGGAGATAGATTCGCTGCACGCGCTCATCAACCGCAACCCGGATAAAATGATGCTGGTTACCAATGCTAAAGAACTAAAAAAGGCCGTTAAGCAAAAGAAATTGGCTGCCATGGTTGGCGTAGAAGGCGGCCACATGATAGAGGACAGGCTTGATTATATAGATAGCCTGGTGAAACGCGGTATGTGCTACCTCACCCTCACCTGGAACAACAGCACCAGCTGGGCAACCTCGGCACGTGATGAAACCCTGCATGGCGATACGCTGCAACACAAAGGCCTAACCGAACTGGGTAAGCAAATTATACATAAACTGAACGACGCGGGGGTAATGATAGATCTCTCACACCCCGGCGAGCAAACCTTTAAAGATGTGATGGCGATAACCACCAAGCCGGTTATCGCGTCGCACAGTTGCGTGTATGCATTAAACCCGCACCGTCGTAACCTTAAAGATTACCAACTAAAAGCCATTGCAGATAACGGGGGGGTGGTGTTCATCAATTTCTACAGCGGTTTTATTGATAGTACCTACGAGGGCAAACACGCCGCTTTTATGGCCCGTCACAAGCCACAATTTGATTCCCTGCGGGTGATCTATAAAGATTACGATCTCGCCAGTATCCGCCTCAACGAACTGAATAAAACAGAGGCCGACCAGCTGCGCCCGCCGCTGAGCATGCTTATCAAACACATTAATTATATGGTGAAAATGATGGGCGCAGACCACGTAGGCATCGGGTCAGATTTCGACGGTGCCGAATCTTACCCGTTAGGGTTGGATAGCGTTACCGATTACCCCAAAATCACCACAGAGCTGTTCAAAATAGGCTACTCTAAAAAGGATGTGGAAAAAATACTGGGCGGTAATTTTATTAGAGTATTAAAGGCCAATAAGGGGAAATAGCTTATTGCCAACATCAGCATTGCATCGTGGATAAGTTTTACGGATAGTTGACCGTCCCCACCCGTCTTTTTATTAAATTCGCATCATAATTTCAGAAAGAAAATAAAATGTCACAAGATACTGAACACGTTAAATGTTTAATTATAGGCTCCGGCCCGGCAGGTTATACTGCGGCAATATATGCCTCGCGCGCCGATCTTAAACCAGTAATGTATACTGGTATGCTGGCCGGTGGGCAGCTTACCCAAACTACCGATGTAGAGAACTTTCCCGGTTACCCGGATGGTATTATGGGCCCCGAAATGATGGAGGATTTCCGTAAACAGGCAGAGCGTTTGGGTACCGATATCCGCTTCGGTTACGTAAGCTCGGTTGATTTTTCGTCATTACCGCATAAAGTGGTGGTTGATGAAAGCAGAACCATTTTAGCCGATACGGTTATTATTTCTACCGGTGCCTCTGCGAAATGGCTGGGCCTGGAGTCTGAACAAAAATATAGCGGCTTTGGTGTTTCCGCTTGTGCGGTATGCGACGGTTTCTTTTTTAAGGGGGAGGACGTAGCTATCGTTGGAGCAGGGGATACCGCCGCCGAAGAAGCTACCTACCTTGCAAAATTAGCCCGTAAGGTGTATATGATCGTTCGCCGCGATGAGTTCCGCGCGTCAAAAGCAATGATGCACCGCGTGTTGAATACAGCTAACATCGAGATACTTTATAATACCGATACCACCGAGATATTAGGCGATGGCCAAAGCGTTAACGGCGTAAAGGTTTGCAATAACGTAACCAACGAAACCACTGTTTTAGACGTAACCGGTTTCTTTGTCGCCATAGGCCATAAGCCAAATACAGATATTTTTAGGGGGGTGATCCATATGGATGAAACAGGTTATATTTTAACCCGCCCCGGTTCTACAGAAACCAACGTAGAAGGCGTGTTCTGCTGCGGCGACGCACAGGATCATATCTATCGCCAGGCAGTAACTGCTGCGGGCACGGGCTGTATGGCCGCTATTGATGCAGAACGTTATTTGGCTGCTAAAGAGCACGTGGTAACGGCGTAGTTTAGAATAAAGATTAAGAGAAAATAGAAAAGGCGCTTATTTGGTAAGCGCCTTTATTATTGGTGAATAAATCTTTCGCCTTTGAACTCAAAACTACCCCTCCATACTTTTTGCCGATTCTTCCACCTTCTTGGCCAGATCTTCTTTAAAGGCTTTGAGGTTAGCTACGATGTATTCATCAGCTGTAGATAATATCTGTGCGGCCAATATTCCGGCGTTCTTAGCAGCGTTGAGCGCTACAGTGGCAACAGGTATACCATTTGGCATTTGAAGGATGCTGAGGATTGAATCCCATCCATCGATAGAATTGCTTGATTTTACAGGGACGCCAATTACGGGTAAATGTGTAAGTGATGCCACCATCCCCGGCAAATGCGCGGCACCACCGGCACCGGCTATAATTACTTTAATACCACGATCGGCAGCGGCGCGGGCGTAGCTAAACATACGGTCGGGCGTGCGGTGGGCAGATACTACGGTCATTTCATAGTCTACACCCAGTTCCTTTAAAACATCCGCGGCATCCTGCATAATTACAAGGTCGGATTTGCTGCCCATGATGATGGCTATTTTTGCTTGGCTCATAATTTAGTCGTATTATATATCGTTCCGATATGTTTGTGCTTCTTTTTTTGAATTTCGATAAATGATTTTTTTCAGTAGAAAAACAATTGCCAGGCCAATACCCACAGGTATACAGATAACCATTAGTACACCGATTAGGTAGCCCGTTTTATGGCCCAGTTCTGTTGCATTTTCCGACACTATACTGTCGTCCGGGATAGTAACTTTGAAAGAGTTAAAATAGGCATTAATTTTACTATCGTTCCGTTTTAAGCTATCTAACGACCAAAGAGAAAGATTGACAAGCGTGTCGTTAAAGAAAACCAGCCTATTATAATTATACATTTTTTTACCGGATTGCTTCAACGTATATAAATATTCTACGCCCTCCAGGCTATCTACCAAAACATTCTTTTTGTAAATTAATTTTGCTTTGGTGCTTTCTAAGCTTCCTTCAATAAAGGCATTGTAAAATTTATAATTTACGCTATCTGTAAAAAGGTCCTTTAATGATTTTTTTATTCGCGATACCTGCACTATGTACGATTCGCTTTCGCCCCGGTAATAATATACTAATGTTTCTGCTGATAAAGATTTAAGCTTAGGGGTATCCGGAAAACTTATCCTTGCAATGTTTTTTAAATTCTGAACGTACTTAAGCTGGCAAAAGGCGGCGATGGACGTTAGTAAAAAAACAAGGATCAGGATTATTCGTTTCATTAAAATTAGGCTATCACCTTCAGCGTCTCCTGCACAAATCTCGCTTTTTCTATCGCTTTTTCCCGGTCGTTATCAATAATAGTAACATGCCCCATTTTACGGAAGGGCTTGGTTAAGGCTTTGCCATAAAGGTGTACGTATACGCCGGGGCATTTTAATATCTTCTCTATTCCCTGGTAAACGGCAGGGCCTTCATAACCGGCTTCGCCCAAAACATTTACCATAATGGCATTGCTCAGGCAGGCGGTATCGCCCAGTGGCTGGTTAAATATAGCACGCAGGTGTTGTTCAAATTGCGACACCACATTACCTTCTATACTCTGGTGGCCGCTGTTATGCGGGCGGGGTGCCAGTTCGTTCACCAATATTTTGCCGTGTTTATCAAGAAACATCTCAACCGCCAATAAACCCACAATATTCAGGGTTTCGGCAATTTTTTTGGCGATGCTTTCGGCTTCCTGCTGTACTTCGAATGGTAGGGTAGATGGCGATATTAAAAACTCTACCAGGTTGGCTTCGGGGTTAAACTCCATCTCCACCAGCGGGAAGGTTTTTACTTCACCGCTTTCGTTACGCGCCACTATTACGCCAATTTCTTTTTCAAAGTCTATCATACGCTCTACCAGACTCGGCTCGGTAAAAGCGCCGGCAAGGTAGCTTTCGTCTAATACTTTATAAACTCCTTTGCCATCGTAACCATCCCTGCGGAGCTTTTGAATATAGGGGAACGGGATATGGCTTTCTTTTAATTGCTGTGCCGACGCGATGATCTGGAACTCGGCAGTGGGGATCTCGTTCTCTTTAAAGAACTGCTTTTGCAGACCCTTATCCTGGATCAAGCGGATAATGCGCGATTGCGGGTAAACAGCAACGCCTTCTTTCTCCAACTGCTCCAGTGCATCTACATTAACCTTTTCTATCTCTATGGTAAGCAGATCTACCTTTTTGCCAAAGTTGTAAACGGTTTCGTAATCGCTAAGCGAACCTATTACAAACTCGTTGCACAGCTTGCGGCAGGGTGCTTCGCGGTCGGGGTCTAAAACCTTAACGGTAACATTGTAATTAATGGCCTGCTGTATCAGCATGCGGCCAAGCTGGCCCCCGCCTAAAATCCCTAATCGTAAATCGCCGTAGAATGCTTTCATAGTTTGCGCAAATTTAGCCTAAATGTTTTAAAAGGAACGTAAGCGTATCACAATATAGCAATTTGTTTGTATTAATAATGGCCTTAGGAAGCGTAACAATAAGCTATGCATACATAGATAATAGCCTTTAAAACCGTACCTTTGCGCCGTTTTTAATATAATATACTTTTTCTATGAAAACCAAAATAGCAGTTGCAAAAGGCGATGGTATAGGCCCCGAGATAATGGCCGCCGTGCTTAGGATATTTGATGCAGCAAACGTACAGCTCGAATATGAGTATGTGGAGATGGGCAAATCATACTTCGATGCAGGCCACTCTACCGGGATGACCGCCGCCGCAAAGGAAACTATCGAGCGCCTGGGCTTATTATTTAAAGGCCCAATGGAAACCCCAAAAGGTAAAGGCGTAAAAAGCATCAACGTAACCGCCCGTAAAGTGTGGAATACTTACGCAAACCAGCGCGATTTTCGCTCGCTGAACGGGGTAGATACCGTTTTCTCTAAAGCAGGCATTCCTATTAACTTAACCATCGTTCGCGAAAATATTGAAGATACCTACGGAGGTATTGAGCACTTGCTTACCAGCGATGTAGCTGTCGGTCGCCGTATCATCACCCGCCCGGGTTCTGCCCAAGTAATCCGCTACGCTTTTGAAATGGCGCGCCGTAAGGGTTACACCAAACTGGCTTGCGGCCACAAGGCCAACATTATGAAATTAACGGACGGCCTTTTCCTGGAAACTTTCCAGGAGATTGCTAAAGAATACCCGGATATCGAATCATCAGATATTATTGTTGATGACCTGTGTATGAAACTGGTTTCGCGCCCGGAAATGTTCCAGGCCATCGTTTTAACCAACCTGCAGGGCGATATCGTATCAGATCTTTGCGCCGGTTTAGTCGGTGGCCTTGGCTTTGCGCCGTCTGCTAATATTGGCGACAATATCTCCATCTTCGAGGCAGTGCACGGCACCGCGCCGGATATTGCAGGCCGTGGCGTTGCTAACCCAACTGCTTTGTTATTATCAGGTATACTGATGCTGCGCTATTTAGGTGCTACAACCGTAGCTGCGAGCATTGAAAATGCATTGTTATATACTTTAGAACAAGGCATTCACACAGGTGATTTTGGAGACCGCTCTACACCATCTGCCGATACCAATACATTTGCTGATGCCATTATTGCCAACCTTGGCCAATTGCCACAAAAAGGCGTGGTAATAGCTCAGCCCGATTTTGAGGTGAAAGCTAACCATGATCACCCGCTTAAAAACAAATTAACCGTGAGCACCAACGTGCAGGAAGAGATGGTTGGAGTAGATGTTTTCGTAGAGTCGAACGCGCAACCTACCGAACTGGCCGAACTAGCAAAACGCAAGTCAACCGATAACTTTCAATTGGTAATGATCTCTAACCGGGGTACCCAGGTATGGCCTACCGGCTCTATTTTTACCGAATTGGTGAACGAGTACCGGATGCGTTTTGAAAAGAAAGACGGCACTACCATTACCCAAAAAGAGATCCTGCACATCGCGGCAGAGCTTTCCGAAGATTTTAAAGTGTGCTCGGTAGAGTTTCTGATGAAATTCGACGGTAAGATTGGCTATACTTTGGCGCAAGGACAATAGTTTAGAATCAAGATTTAAGAATCAAGAGATAAGACAGAATGAAAAATATAAACGCTCTGCTGGTAACGGTGGGGCATTTTTTTGTGGGTTTTATTTCGGGATACTTTCGGTATATTTATAGCACCAATTATAACTGCCATCCCACGGCAATTAACCTGTAACCATGAATATGAAATTCGCCATTCAAAAATTCTGCGGTTTAATGTTGTTTTTGCTGATATCAGCTACGACCTTCGCGCAGCAAACTTTAACAATAGGGGGTACGGTAAGCGATGATAAAGGGGCGATACCCGGCGCTACCGTATTTTTAACCGGCACCAAATTTATGATGGCCACCAACGCCACCGGCGATTTCAAATTCTCCAAAGTGCCGCCCGGCAATTATTCGCTCATTGTAAAAATGCTGGGTTTCGAACCATTTTTAAAACAAATGATGGTGGGCGACGCCAACGTGACGATTAATGTTTTGCTGAAAGAAAGTACATCACAGCTGGCTGAGGTTGTAATTAGGCCTAACAGTAAGGATTGGTATAAAAACCTGGAATTGTTTAAAGCGCAGTTTTTGGGCGAGAACGACAATGCCAAACAATGCAAAATTATGAACGCTGAAGTGTTGGCGCTTAACTACGATAAAGATACACGCATACTTAAAGCAAGCGCCGAAGATTTGTTAAAAATTGAGAACAAAGCCCTTGGTTACCGGATCACCTACCTTCTGGTGAATTTTCAGTTTGATACCCGCAAAAATACCGTGGTTTACCAGGGCTACCCATCATTTGAAAATATGACAGGCACCACCGGGGAGGAGGCTGCCTGGAACGAAAAGCGTGCCGGGGCCTACGAGGGTTCGATACAGCATTTTATCAGTTCGTTATACAACAATAATACAAAACAGCAGGGCTTTGTTGTTTACGAGCTGGCTAAGTGGACACCGGGCGGCAGCGGTTACTTTACCCATGCCGATTCTACCGTCCGTAAAAGACGGGTGGAGTTGGATACTATGCTTACCACCATGAACCAAAATTATAAGAAACTTGGCTTTAATAAGCCTTTATTTGTGGTGTATCTGAAAAAGCGGGAGGACACGCAATACCAGGCACATGGCTATAGCCTAAGCAAGCTGTACCAGGATAAACGCCTGGATGATGGACAAACATCCATTATTAACCTGCAAGCACCAACGGTTATCATAGATGCCAAAGGTGCTTTCTACAAACCACAGGACTTATTTTTTGAAGGCTATATGGGCTGGCAAAAAGTGGCTAATTTAACCCCGTTTGGGTTCAATTTGAAGACAGGAGGTTAGAGGTCAGAGATTAGTTATTATTCTAACCTCTAAACACTATTCGCTTTTATAAAGCACCCCTGCTTTCTCTGCAGATACTTTAATACCTTTTATCATGGCCGAGCTGAAACCGTTATGCTCCATTTCGTTAAGGCCGGCTATGGTGCAGCCTTTTGGCGAGGTTACTTTATCAATTTCCTGTTCCGGGTGTGAGGCAAGTTGCAAGAGCAGGTCGGCAGCGCCTTTTGCGGTTTGTGCCGCCATTCTAAGCGCGTCGTGCGCGTGGAAACCTATCTCGGTACCACCCTGCGATGCCGCGCGGATAGAACGCAGGAAGAAGGCAATACCGCAGGCGCAAAGCGCGGTAGCGCTGGTCATCAGTTCTTCGTTGATCTGGATAGTAACGCCAACGGTATCAAATAACGATTTTACCAGGCTGACGTTCGCATCCGAAGCGGTATCGGTAGCAATGCAGGTCATGCTTTGGCCAATGGCAATGGCGGTGTTCGGCATAGCGCGGATCACCTGCACATCTAAAGCAAGTTGCTTGCGAATGTCCGCACAGCTTACGCCCGAGACAACGGATATCAGCAGGTGTTTGCTTTCTTGTGTAGCGGGTTGTATCTCGTCCAGTAATTTATTTAACTGTTGCGGCAGAATTGCTAAAACCACAATATCAGCCTTACTAACCGCGTCTGCGTTATTTGCAGTTACGTTATACCCCTCGGCTGCCAAAGCGGCCAGGGCCCCGGTGTTGCGGCGTGTTAGTGTAATTTGCTGCGGGGTAAATATGCCCGCTTTTACTAATCCCTTAGCGAGGGCCAAACCAATGTTTCCGCTGCCTAATACGGCTATATGCTGTTGTGTATTCATCTTATTTGCTTAAACGTGTACCAAATCCCTTTTTATTTTCCAATTGCCCAAGGTCGTTCGAATGGCCGATAATAACCGCTTTAACGCCACATGAGATGGCTGTAAAAGCGTTATCAAGCTTTGGCAGCATGCCACTGTGGATCACCTTTTCCATTTTTAATTTCTCGTAACGTTCCGGGTCTATCTCTCTTATCAGCGAATCTTCATCATTAATATCCATTAGCACCCCTTTCTTTTCAAAGCAATAGATTAGTGTAGTTTCATACCTGCCAGATAGCGCTACCGCCAGTGCCGAAGCAATGGTATCGGCATTGGTGTTGAGCATTTGGCCTTCACCATCGTGCGTTAAGGCGCAAAAAACGGGTGTGAAACCACCATCAAGCAGTTTACTGAGATTTTCCGGGTTGATGGAGCCTTCGAAAAGATCACCCACAAAACCATAGTCTATCGTTTTAACCGGTCGTTTTTTGGCACGGATAAAATCACCGTCGGCACCGGTAAGCCCGATGGCGTTAGTGCCATAACGTTGCAGTTGAGCTACAATGTTTTTGTTGATGAGCCCACCATATACCATGGTCACGATGCGTAGCGTGTCGATGTCGGTAATGCGGCGGCCATCAACCATCTGCGCTTCAATACCCATGCTTTCGCCAATTTGTGTGGCCACCTTAC
Organism: Mucilaginibacter gilvus; assembly: GCF_004054195.1. GTDB lineage: Bacteria > Bacteroidota > Bacteroidia > Sphingobacteriales > Sphingobacteriaceae > Mucilaginibacter > Mucilaginibacter gilvus. Next base: position 382,809 of record NZ_SBIW01000007.1, read on the forward strand.
CGCCGCCGTGTACCAGGATCTTGCAGCCTTTTAGAGCCGTAAAATCCTTCAGGAAACGGTGCAGATTCTCCGAATTATCAATAACGTTGCCGCCAATTTTTATGATGTGCAGGGCTTGCATGGTATTATATATAAGTTCGATGGCAATAATAGGGATTTTTTAGGGGATAGGGAAGAGTTGTTACCGCGTAGGTGATTTAACCACAGAGGACGCAGAGGTTGAAAGAGCTTTTTGAGTGACTACGAATTTTATGAATGAGCAAATTTAATACTAACAAATCCTACTACTTTTTAATTCGTTACAAAGCAAAAAAATCGTGTTCAGTCATCACATGCTAAAGCTTCTTATTTCACTCTGCGGCTCTCTGCGAAACCTCTGCGTACTCTGTGGTTAAATAATAAACCATGTAATATGGCACCTGATTGTAAAGTATTACTCCCATTGTCAATTACTTGCGAATTGTAACTGTAAAATCAATTATATAACTTAAAATATAGTTGTAGAACTGAAAACTAAGTTATATATTTGGTTTATGGAAGAGTTAACCCGTACCGAAGAACGCGTAATGCAAATTTTATGGAAGCTGAAGAAGGCGTTTGTAAAGGATATTATTGATGCGCTGCCGGATGAACCGAAGCCGCCGTACAACACCATATCATCGGTAGTGCGGCTGCTGGAGAAAAAGGGATATGTGGATTATAAAGCCTATGGCAAAACGTATGAATACTTCCCGGCCATTAGTAAAGCGGAATACCGGAAGGAATCGTTCAAAAAAATGTTCACCGGATATTTTGATAATTCGGCGGAGAGCCTTTTATCCTTCATGGTGAAAGAGCAAAAGCTGAGCGACGCGGATATCAAAAAAATTCAGGAAATGATCGAAAAAAACACCAAAAAATGAAAACATTCATCTACTTGCTGCAGGTATCGGCGTGTACCGGTATTTTCTACTCATTCTACTTCCTGTTTTTAAGGAGGCTAACATTCTTTACCCTAAACCGTTGGTATTTGCTGGCCACCCTGTTAATGAGCTTTGTAATACCCGCGCTAACATTTAAGGTTGATACGGTGCAGCCTTTGCCCATTATGGAGCCGGTAATGTATATGCAGAACATACAGCAGATAGTGCCGGCTGTGCAAATAGTAACAGGTAATGATGCCGCCGCTAAGCAGGAGTTTGATTGGATGAATGCCTCGCGCATCACTTACGTTTGTATAGCAGTTTTATCATTAACGCATTTGTTATTCACTCTTGTCGCTTTCTTCCTGCGGGCAAGAAGCAAAAGACTGATGGAAATTGGCAATGTAAAGGTTATCAAAGCCGGTAAAAAAGGTGGTAACAGTTCCTTCCTTAACGTGATATTTATAAATGATGATGAACTGGAGCCGGAAGAGGTGAAGCAAATTATTGCCCATGAATTGCTGCATGTAAAGTTTATACACTCTGCCGACAGGATAATTGCGCGGGTGGTACAAATTGGCTTGTGGTTTAACCCATTTGCCTACCTGTACATGCGTTCGATAGAAGAGAACCACGAATTTGAGGTAGACCGTATTGCCGCGGGAGAAGATGAAAAAGGGCTTTACGCGCAGTTGCTGTTTAAGCTGGCGGTATCAGGCCGTGGCTACCTGTTCCATAGTTTTAGTAAAGTGCCGCTTAAAAAGCGCATAGCCATGTTATTTCACAAACCAACATCCAATATGAAAAGAATTATTTACCTGCTTATTTTGCCCGTATTGCTGATAAGCTGCCTGGCATTTGCCAACTTACGATCTGATGAAAAATTGAGCGTAGTGGACGATCTGAGCTCATTGGGTAAACACCCTCTTGTGGTTATCGACGGAAAAGAATACAACGACGATATGCTTTACAAGATTGGGGGCAAGTGTGTATTGGGCATAAGCACTTTTAACCCGCCCGTTGTTAAACCTCAATATGTAAAATATGGCGATAAAATTAAAGACGGGCTGGTGATCATTAGCACCAAAAACCATCAGATCACTTATCAAACAGCCATTGAGCGGGAAAATCTTGCGAAAAAGGCGAATATCCCGCGTAACCAGTTTTATAAGAGATTAAAGCTAAAAAAAGAGGATGGGAGCGGGTTTGATAAGTGTGTGATCCGTTTACCTTCCGGTGGCGGCATGACTACCGACCTGAAAACCGACGAAAGCATCGTATTTATTGCCGACGGTAAGGTTTTTACTGAGCGGGAAGTAAACCAGGTAGAAGACTATGTAAAAACACATAAGTTTTACAGCTGGACAGCTGGCGAAACAGAAAAATACAACGGTAATGCCGATAAGGATATTAGTGTGTATGCAAATTATTTCGCTTTCCTGAGCAGAACAGGCGATACCACAGTTGGCATTAATAAATATCGCCAAAAAGTAATGCGAAATGGTAAACGGGTACTCCCAAACCATAAAACGTTTGATGATTATAATAACTCTGATAAAGGAAAACAAGATAAGGCAGCTTCCGAAAAGGTATTGGGAAAGACGCTCATTTTTAAAGTGCTTGGAACGATAGACACCAGCTATCATAATATGTTTGCCGGTAAGCTTAAGGGCTACAAGGTAACGCAGGGAAACGATGAGTATGTTTTGCAAGCAGGAGGGAAGTACCATGCCATAGACGGCTCACTACAGCCGGGAGACGAAGTAGAGGTTAAAGTGCAGATGTGTTTGTATGGTCCCGATTCTCCCCTGATCATTTCTCCGGAAATGGTTACTAAAAGTGGCAAACTTATCTATCAGGCTGAAATGGAGAAAGCATTGGAATACGCATTTCTTTATGAAGCCAATCGTGTTCGTTTTACCGATGGAAAAGTAACCGGTGTGCAGAAATACGCCAACGGTAACTGGAAAAGCGCCGTATTGCAGGTAGCGAACGGTTACAGGATAAAGTTCAACTTAAAACCGTCGGCGCCGGCTATAAAGAGCATCGCCGCCGGCGACCATGTATGGCTGCGTTTTGTGCATGAGATGAAAACAGGCGCAAAAGAGTACACAGTTAACGATTGGGTAGCCTTAAGTAACAAAGTGAAAGACTACGGTGTTAAAAACCCTGAATACTTTTATAAGTATTATGAAAAAATATAAATAGTTCTACTATCGAAAACAGAGCCGCAGAATTACCCTCTGCAGCTTTTTTTTTGCACCACATAATTTGCTAAAAAATATTGCCATTAAAAACACATATTTAGCTTGGGCTGTTACAGCTACACACAAACCGGCCGTTTTATAAGTACTTTGCGGTCTGTAACATGCAGCTATGGATAAAAATAAAAACGCTAAACCACGTGTATTAATTATTGGCGGCGGTTTTGCCGGTGTACAATTGGCAAAGAATTTAAAAAATGCCCCGGTTGAGGTTTTACTGCTCGATAAACACAACTATCATACCTTTCAACCGCTACTTTACCAGGTGGCAACGGGTGCAATTGAAGGCGATTCGATAGGCTTTCCTATCAGAAGGATCTTCAGCAGGCAAAAGAATTTTACCTTCCATTTGGCCGAAGTGCAGAAGATAGATACCGAAGCGAGAATTGTAACGGCCAACATAGGCGATATTCATTACGATTACCTGGTGATAGCCACCGGGGCAAATACCAATTACTTCGGTAATAAAGAACTCGAGCATTATACGCTCCCCATGAAAAATATTGCGGAGGCGCTAAACGTGCGCAGCCTCATCATCCAGAATTTGGAAAAGGCTTTGGTAACTGTTGACGAGGCCGAACGCGAAGCGCTGCTCACCTTTGTGGTGGTTGGCGGTGGGCCGACGGGGGTAGAGCTCTCCGGTGCTATCGCGGAACTGCGGAAATATATTCTTTGCAAAGATTACCCCGGCCTTTGCGATAAAGACATGAAAGTATATTTGGTGGAGGGGAAAGATAGGGTGCTGGGTGCCATGTCTGAACAGGCATCAATAAAAGCTAAAAAATTCCTCACTGATATTGGCATTACCATTTACAATGGCGTACACGTTTCCAGCTACAACGGCGATATTTTAAAAATTGATAATGGTGTTGATATTAAAACCCGCAGCGTTTTTTGGGCCGCCGGCGTACGCGGCGAAATGCCCGAAGGGCTATTGTCCGAAGCCATTGCCAAAGGCGGCCGTATCCAAACCGATGAGATAAACCGGGTAACGGGGTATGAAAATATATTTGCTATAGGCGATGTTTCTTCTGTGGTAAGCGAAGCCAATCCCAACGGCTTCCCTGGTGTAGCGCAGGTTGCGCTACAGCAAGGTAAATGTTTGGCCAGTAATTTGTTATGTATCATCAATAACAAGCCCACCGCGCCCTTTAACTACAATGATTTGGGGACGATGGCCACCATTGGCCGTAATAAAGCTGTTGCCGATCTGAAGCATTGGCACTTTCAGGGTTTTTTTGCCTGGTTCCTGTGGATGTTTGTACACTTGCTCTCGCTCGCCGGGTTTAGCAACAAGTCCATTGTGTTTTTTAACTGGGCCGTTAATTACCTCACCCGTAACAGCGATAACAGGCTGGTTATCCATTCGTTCGATACCAACACCATGATGACCGATCCCGTGGCGAAATAATAAAACTATTTACACATTCCTATGGTTGTAGCATTTAACCACAAAATATGCACCTGTTTCTCGTCATAGCGCTGCTGGTAATTGTAAGCGCCTTATATTCTTACATCAACGCCCGGTTTTTAAAACTGCCGGGCACTATAGGTATCATGGCGCTGGCCATCATCGGCTCGATCCTCACCATTGCGGTAGATAATCTTGACCCTAAGATAGCGCGATACCTTACCCTGCTCGCCAAAAACATCAATTTTTCTACCACGGTACTAAATATTATGCTGGGTTTCCTGCTGTTTGCCAGCGCGTTTAATTTGAATGTACGTAAGCTTAAGCGCGAGATGCGCCCGGTGCTCATATTAAGTACTTTGGGTGTAATACTTTCCACTGCTGTATTTGGTACATTACTTTATTACGTCGTCGGTTTAATTGATATAAAAATCCCTTACGTTTACTGCCTGCTGTTTGGCGCCTTGGTATCACCTACAGATCCGGTGGCCGTAGGGGCCATAATAAGAGGTTCTAAGCTGCCATCCAGCCTGGAGACGATCATATCAGGGGAGTCTTTATTTAACGACGGTGTAGGGCTCGTTTTGTTTATTACTTTGTTGGAGATAACCCGTACCGGGCCAGAAAACATAGATCTTGCAAAGGCTGTGATGATATTTGTGCAAGAGGTATTCGGCGGTCTGGCACTCGGGGCTGTAACGGGGTTTTTGGCTTATCGGCTTATGCTGTCCATCAAGGATTTCCAAACCATTGTATTGGTGTCGCTTGCGTTGGTGATGATCAATTCCGTGGTTGCTGAGATGCTTCATCTCTCCATTCCCTTATCCGTGGTTACAGCAGGGTTATTGACCGGTGGCAGATCTATCAATGCCGATAACAAGGAGCATTCGCACGAAGCGCTGGAAAGTTTCTGGAACCTGATAGATGAAATGTTAAACACCATGCTCATTGTAATGATAGGGTTGCAGATGGTGAATTTGCCCTATATCAAAAATTATTACCTCACCGGCGCTATCGGAATAGTGCTGCTCTTGATCGCCCGATGGCTGAGTATAGCGCTTCCGCTAACTTTCCTAAGGCGCTCATTAAATGTAAGTTATAGCAATGTGAATATACTCACCTGGGCAGGAGTGAGGGGCGGTATCACCATAGCCTTAGCGCTGGCATTGCCGGCATCTCCCTATCGCCATTTTATCCTTTCAGGAAGTTATTTTATTGTGATATTCTCCATCATCGTGCAGGGGTTAACGTTGAACAGAGTGATCAATGCGTCGTATAGAAGTAAGGATTGAGGCGACCGGAGGTGTTAATAGTAGAGCATCACTTCCTTTCCCACATCGTCGTTGCGAGGTACGAAGCAATCTCTAAACAGGACAAGTCCGCCGGGCATGTCACCTACTTACCTATCGGGAGGTTGCTTCGTGCCTCGCAATGACGGTTGGGGACAATCGGCACAGCGGGGGATTAATCCTTCAACCCAGCCATATATCCCGCAATGTCCTTCTCGTTCTGATCTGCAGAACCCCTAAACGATTTAACAATATTCTCACGCTCTACCTCAGTTCTATTTTGACTCAGCTTCTTTTTACCCTGGATGTCTTCAACGACAATTTCGAACCCGACAATCCCGTTCATCATCTTAAACTTATAGTCATCAGGCAATTGCGCCCATTGCTTTAAGTAATTGGCCTCGTAAAAACCGATCATCTTTTCCAGTAATTTGGCTACTTCGGCCTTGTCTTCTATCAAATTCGCTTTGCCATAAGCGTGTACCGCAAGATAATTCCAGGTGGGTACGTTAAGTTCCTTTTCGTAATTGGATGGGGAGATGTATGCGTGAGGCTCGGTGAATATTACCAGCGAGGTCTCGTTAAAAACAGCTTCGGATTGTAGGTTAGTCTTAGCAAAATGGGAGATTAAAACCAATGTGCCTTCCCGTTGCTCAATCAAAAAAGGCAGGTGCGTTGCCTGTGGTAAGCCGTCCATATTCGTCACGATAGTGGCGAAGCTGTACTTCTGCATGAACCTTATAATCTCTTTACCATCAGTTATTTGAAAATATTTTGGCGTATACATAGGAGTAGAATCAAGAGTTAGAACCAAGAGACAAGACAGAATAAAAAGCAGTACGGTTACAGCGCTTCCAGCATCTGTTTCAGCACTGCCTGGGCAGCCCAAACACGGTTACCTGCTTCGTGGATCACTACGGATCTATCACTGTCTAATATTTCGGATGATAGTTCCAGGTCGCGGCGTACAGGCAGGCAATGCATTACTTTTGCGGTTGGCGCTTCTTTCAGTTTATCCAGTGTGAGCATCCAATCTTCATTACCCGGCAGAATTTTGCCATAAGGCTCGTAGGCCGACCAATTCTTCACATAAATAAAGTCGGCATCCTTTATCGCTTCATCCTGGTTATGGGTAATGGTTGCACCATTGGTGAATTCCTTAGAAAGCTCATATCCAGCCGGCTGAGCGATCACGAAATCTACATCGCCCTTGCACATCCATTCGGCAAAAGAATTGGGTACAGCCTGCGGCAGGGGCTTTATATGTGGTGCCCAGGTTAACACTACCTTGGGGCGGTCGTTAGTTTTAAGTTCTTCAATAGTTACCAAATCAGCAAGGCTTTGCAAAGGGTGGCGCGTAGCCGATTCCAGGCTCACTACCGGTACTTTACAAAACTCCACAAACTTGTTGAAGATCATCTCGCTATAATCTTCCTCGCGGTTTTTTAAACCTGGGAAAGAGCGTACGCCAATAATATCCGAATATTCGCCCATTACGCCGGCTGCTTCGCGGATATGCTCTACAGTGGTGCCGTTCATAATCACTCCATCCTGCAATTCCAGCGCCCAGCCTTCCTTATCAATGTTAAGCACAATAACATTCATACCCAAATTCTGACCGGCCTTTTGGGTGCTGATACGGGTACGCAGGCTTGGGTTTAAAAAAACGAGGCACAGGGTTTTATTCTCGCCGAGGTGCTTATGGGCAAAAGGGTTTTGTTTCAGCTGCAATGCTTCGGCAACCAGTTGTTGCACATCGCTAACGTCATTAACAGAAGTAAATAATTTCATCGCCTCGTTTTTGCCTCAGCTTACATCCCTTTAAAGGAGAGGGATTAGGCTGAGTTGTTTTATTATATTTATGAATTTTTCAATGTTGTTGCAAACGCTTCCAGGAACCTGTCGGCATAAGCTTTTGTTAAATTAAGTGCAGGTAAAAGCCTCACAACGTTTTGTTTAGCTTCTCCTGTAAATATCTGGTGCTTAAACAGCAGCTCTTTTTTTACGTTCGATAGTTCGGCAGGCAGGTCGATGCCTATCATCAAACCGCGTCCTCTAACTTCCTTTACTTTGTCGAACTTCTTTAATTCTTCGATGAGGTAGCCGCCTATTTCGGCAGCGTTTTGCATCAGGTTATCCTGTTCAATGGTTTCCAAAACAGCTAATGCAGCTGCACAAGCCAAATGATTACCACCAAAGGTAGTGCCGAGTTCGCCGTACCATGGTTTTATTTTTGGCGATATAATGATACCCCCAACCGGGAAGCCATTTCCCATGCCTTTTGCCATTGAATAGATATCGGCATCAATACCCGCAAGATCATGCGAGAAAAATTTACCTGTCCGTCCGTATCCACATTGTACGCTATCGGCAACAAATACCGCGTTATGCTCATCGCAAAGTGTACGTATCTTTTGAAGGAATGGCAGTGGTGCAACCTGTATGCCGCCAACGCCCTGTATACCTTCGATGATCACGGAGGAAATTTGGTTATTTAAAAACGCTTGCTCCAACGCTGCTTCATCTGCCCATGGCAGAAATATAACGTTATCGGTTTCATTTATAGGGGCAACTATTTTTGGGTTATCAGTAACGGCAACAGCCAATGAGGTACGACCATGGAAAGCATTTTTGAAGGCGATAACCTTCTTTTTGCCATTGTAAAACGAAGCCAGTTTTAGGGCGTTCTCATTTGCTTCCGCACCCGAATTGCAAAGGAACAGCTGGTAATCTTCTTTGCCGGCTACTTTACCCAGCTTTTCTGCCAGTTGTTTTTGTAAAGGGATCTCTATAGAGTTGGAATAAAAGCCAATCTGGTGCAGCTGATCTTCCAAACGCTTTACGTAATGAGGATGGGTGTGCCCGATGGAAATAACAGCATGGCCGCCGTAAAGGTCCAGGTATTCGGTGCCTTTGTCGTCATAAACAAGGCTACCCAGGCCTTTAACAATATTGATTGGGTTGATAGGATATACGTCGAATAAATTCATTTTTTAAAGATAATTGGATGATAACTTAATTGATTAACAAATGGTGCTAATGCGGCGATGGGCTTAAAAACCGATCGCCTTAAGTCGTAATCCTGCGCGCTCATCCAAACCAAACATCAGGTTCATGTTTTGAACCGCCTGCCCGGAAGCGCCTTTAAGTAAATTATCCATAATGCTGATAAGGAATATTTTATTATCGTGTTTCTTAACCTGAACAAAGCACTTGTTGGTATTGATGATCTGTTTCAGGTCGATATCCTTATTGGTAACATGCGTAAATGCATGCCCGGCGTAATACTCCTTATAAAGCTGTAAAGCCTCCGCTTCGGACAGATCGCTTTCAGTGTATATAGAAGCGATGATCCCCCTTGTAAAGTCGCCACGGTACGGAACAAAGTTTACGGCTTCAGCAAAGCCCGGTTGTAATTGCTTAAGTGACTGGCCGATCTCGTTTAAATGCTGATGGCTAAATGATTTGTAAACAGAAAGGTTATCGTTTCTCCAGGTGAAGTGTGTGGTAGGAGACAAGCTTTGCCCCGCACCGGTTGAACCGGTTGTAGCAGTGACGTGTACCTCATGCGTAAGCAGGCCTTTTGATGCAAGCGGCAACAGGCCCAATTGCAAACAGGTAGCAAAACAACCCGGGTTGGCAATGTTATCTGCCGACTTGATGGCCTCGCGATTCAGTTCCGGCAAACCGTATACAAAGTTCTTATTTTTTAATTTTGAATTTTGACTTAACCTGAAATCCTGGCTCAGGTCAATTACCTTAATATTATTAGGGATCTCGTTAGCCTCTAAAAACTTTTTAGCATCGCCGTGCCCAACGCACAGGAACAATACATCAATAGCGTTAGAAAGCTCTGAAGCAAACTGCAGGTCGGTATCGCCAAACAGGTCCGTGTGTACATCGTAAACATGCTTGCCGGCACTGCTGGTGCTGTGCACAAATACAATATCCACATGGGGATGGTTGATGAGGATCCGCAGCATTTCGCCGCCGGTATAGCCCGCACCGCCAACAATGCCTGCGCGAATTTTAGAGGTTGATTCTGTCATTTTTTGTAGATGGTGTAGAGTACAAAATAAATTCCAGGTCGCTGCTTTCTTTGTTGGCTATAAAGTGCTTCTGACCGGGTTTAATTTCGATGCCCTGTTCGGGTTTTAAAATGCTGATTTCGCCATCGATAGAGAATGTTGCCCGCCCTTTCAGTATAAAAAAGAACTGCGATGCCGTTTCGTGAAAATGCAATTGCTCGGCTGTATCCGGCGGCATCAGTTCCTGTTTAATGGATAATGCCTCGGCATCAACATAATTCCAGCCGTAGCAATCATCGCCCCAGCGGTAATGACTTAAACATTCGCTCCGCGAGAAAACCGGGTTACTCATTGATGCCGTTCACTTTATGGTAGATCATTACCTGGTTACCAAAGATCTTAGAGAAGCCCTTAACGTCTTCGCCGCTCCAGGCGTTGTTCATTTCGCCGTAGCTGCCAAACTTGTTCGACATCAGGTCGTGATCCGATTCGATACCCACCACCTGGAAACGGTAAGGGTTCAGTTGTACAAATACTTTGCCGCTAATGTTCTTCTGCGTATCAGTAAGGAAGGCCTCCATATTGCGCATAATAGGGTCGTGGAACTGCCCTTCGTGCAGCCAGTTGCCGTAGAACATCGATAGCTGGTCTTTCCACGAAAGCTGCCATTTTGTTAGCGCGTGTTTTTCCAGCGTGTGGTGCGCTTTGATGATCACCATTGGTGCCGCAGCCTCAAAACCTACGCGGCCCTTAATACCGATGATGGTATCGCCCACGTGGATGTCCCTGCCAACACCGTAAGGCTGGGCAATAGCCTGCAATGCCTGTATGGCTTTAGTAGGATGATCGTATTTATCATCATCGATACCAACCAATTCGCCTTTTTCAAAAGTAAGGGTGACATCACGGGTGCCGGTCTCAGTAACCTGTGTTGGCCATGCTTCCTCAGGCAAGCCCAAATTAGACGTTAAAGTTTCTTTACCACCTACGGATGTTCCCCAGATACCTTTGTTGATTGAGTACTTCGCTTTTTCGAAGTTCATCTCCACGCCTTGTTTCTTGAGGTATTCAATTTCCGCTTCGCGACTTAGTTTAAGGTCGCGGATAGGGGTGATGATTTTTACTTCAGGCACCAATATATTGAATATCATATCAAAACGCACCTGGTCGTTACCGGCACCTGTGCTGCCATGGGCAACGTACTCGGCACCAATTTCTTTGGCATAGTTTGCAATAGCTGTCGCCTGGCTTACACGCTCGGCACTAACCGACAGTGGGTAGGTGTTGTTTTTCAATACATTACCGTATATCAAAAAGCGCACGCAGGTGTTGTAGAAGTTCTCGGTCTCATCAACCACATGGTGGCTGGTAACACCCATTTGGTAAGCACGTTCTTCAACGCCTTTGAGTTCTTCATCGCTAAAACCACCGGTGTTTACAATTACAGAGTGTACTTCGTAACCCTGGTCGCGGGTTAAATAAATGCAGCAAAATGAGGTGTCTAACCCACCGCTGTATGCTAAAACTACTTTTTTCTTTGCCATTTTTTCTATTTGTAGAGCCGCGATACTTCGCGGCTTTAACAATTTGTATTAATATCTAATAAAACGCGAAGTATCGCGTCTCTACAGTTTTCTTAATTGAATTCGAACGCCATTACGTGCTCAAGCCGTTTTTTAATTGCGGCTTCTATACGTTCCAGCAAAGTCGCCTTGTGCGTAATTTTTTGCATCTTTTCCTCGTACTGTTTTTGTACCTCGGCAGGGTCGAACAGCATGGCGGTACACATGCAGTTTTTACGCCCTTTGGCCGTAAGGATGTCGAAGTTTACACAGCTGGTACAGCCTTTCCAAAAGTTCTCGTCCTGTGTCAGTTCAGAGTAAGTTACCGGCTCGTAACCCAGCTCTGAGTTTATCTTCATAACGGCAAGCCCGGTAGTTAATCCGAAGATCTTGGCTTCGGGGTATTTTTGGCGCGAAAGGCCGAATATCTTTTGTTTAATAGCCTTAGCCAAACCTGCCTTGCGGTAGATAGGGTTTACAATAAGGCCAGAATTGGCCACGAAATCGCCGTGGCTCCAGGTTTCTATGTAGCAGAAACCTGCCCAGGTGCCGTCTTTATGCAAAGCGATAACAGCTTTGCCTTCCAGCATTTTATTTGCGACATACTCTGGCGAGCGCTGCGCGATACCTGTACCGCGTGCCTTTGCCGATTCTGCCATTTCATCGCAAATCATCGGTGCAAAGTCGGCGTGTTGTGCCGTGGCTACCTGTATGTCAAAATCTTGTATGGTCATTATAATAGAGAATTACCGTTAAATTATTGGCTGTTTAAGCCATAAATAATTAGAGGGACTTTGGTTAAAGAAGTTTAATAACGCTTCTTTTAGGGCGGGAGAACTAAAACCTAATTCACACGCGCGGGATGAAAACCCGTCGTCGGCTGGGGGAGAAGAGCAAAACAAACGAAACTAAAGCAGCAGCAACCGGAGCAAATATTGCCCTGGCAACCGTCATGTTTGAGTTTTTTGTATTCATTATGGATGAATTTAATGCTTTTAATTTTTGTGCAAATTATTGCATAATAATTTACTTATGCAAGAAAAAACTTTGATTATGATTTTCAGGTGGGAATTAAGCCATCCAATTTACCGGGGATAGGCAATTCCATCGGAAAATGCCGTCTTGCCGTAAATTTTTTATGCTTGATAATCAAGGTGTAGGTGAGCATTTTGGCAATTTTAACAATTTATTAACCTCAAACGCATCATTTTTCTATCTTTGCGCCGGGGTAAGTCTTTTACGGCCAGCTCCTCTTGAACTCCCCCAGGGTGGGAACACAGCAAGGGTAGAGAGTTGAGCGGCGCGATAAAAGTAGCTTACCCTTTTTTATGCCCAAATTTTTCCAAAGGGGCAATTTTCGGTATCCAAACCCACCGATATTCATCATTCAAAATTCATTCTTCTACCTAAACTAATTATCTTCGCACCATGCTCGATATACTCATCATTGGTGCCGGCCCTATCGGTTTGGCTTGCGGCCTTGCAGCACAAAAGGCAGGGCTTAGCTTTGTTATCATCGAAAAAGGCTGCCTGGTAAATTCGCTGTACAATTATCCCGCCACCATGATGTTCTTCTCCACCAGCGAACGGCTGGAGATCGGCGGTGTACCCTTCGTCAGCCTCAACAAACAACCTAACCGCAACGAAGCCCTGGAGTACTACCGCCGCGTAGCGCTTGATAATAAGCTGCCCATTAGCCTTTTTGAAGAAATTACCGATATAAAAGGCGGTGCGGATGGCTACACCATCACGAGCGATAAGCAAACCTACCAGGCAAGAAAGGTGATCCTGAGTACCGGGTTTTACGATATTGCCGTAAACCTCGACATCCCCGGTGAAGACCTGCCCAAAGTAAAACACTATTATAAAGACCCGCACTACTACGCCATGCAAAACATTGTAGTGGTTGGCAGCAGCAACTCCGCTATCGATGTTGCTTTAGAAACCTTCCGCAAAGGCGCACACGTTACGTTGGTAGTACGTGGCCCTGAAGTAAGCAGCCGGGTAAAATACTGGGTTAGACCCGATATTATTAACCGCATCAAAGAGGGGAGCATTACCGCCCACTTTAACTCCAGCCTGGCGGCGGTGCGCCAAACCGAAGTGGATATCCAAACACCCGAAGGACTCTTAACTATTCCCAACGATTTTGTAATGGCGATGACGGGCTATAAACCCAATTTCGACTTTTTGGCTAAACTGGGCATCAACCTCACCGAAGATAAATTCATCCCCCAATACAACCCTAATACCATGGAAACCAACCTGCCCGGCATGTACCTTGCCGGCGTAGTTTGCGGCGGGCTGGATACCCACCTCTGGTTCATCGAAAATTCCCGCATCCATGCCGAGATGATCATTGGCGATATAGTAGCGAAAGGGAAGTGAGAATTTGATAAATTACCTTTATCATTCTGAGCGATAGCGAAGAATCTGTTATACGCCCTGCATAGCCGATGGGCGGTTCAATTTGTGGTTTTAAAATAATTTCACCTGTTTCCTCGCCGCTATCTCTGCCTTTGCTTGCTGCAGTTCCCTCCATGTGTTTTTACCGGCAAACCCGGCTGTGTTTTTAAACGGGATAGTTTTATACGTCTCCCATTTGCCATGCGTGGTGCCAAAGCTTTCGCGCTGTAATATTTTTAGTTCGGAGATCCAGAAGGGCTCCTGTAGCTTTTTGTGTTTAAAGTTTGGCCATAGCTTATTGAAATCCGCTTCCGGAATGTTCCTCACTACCGTAATATGGGGCAGCACCGCTTTTTTTACGTTGAGATTTTTGCGCAACAGGGAAAACCAGTTTTCCATAGCCGGAGTGCTGCGGACATAAGCGTAGATGGTGTTTTTGCTGTGCAAATGCTCAAAGTGCTTAAACCCATCCATGTGCAGCAATACGGGGGGCATAGCCTGCAGGGTGCTTTCCATCCGCTCAAAGGCGGTGTCTATCATGTAAGGCTTTTGGCGCTCCAGTTGGTTGATGGTGATATGCGCGGGGGAGTTCATACTGCCAAAATCGCCAATGTATTTTACCGACGCTTTTTTATAGCGTGCTACCTCGTGCCTGATGGTCTCGGGCGGTGTAAGCAGGAAGAGGTAGTCGGCGTAGCCAGTCATTTTGTTGTCGTTTTTGTTTGTTCAGGGGGGCACCTACGGAGCCAAATATTGTATTTCGTATTGTCTATAAACAGGGGGCTACGCTGTAGCCTAAGTGCAATTTCAAATGTTGACCGTACGTAATTACCAAAAACACATATTATCCCAGTCATCAAATATTCCATCCGTTTTCACGCTCCGGTAGGAGCATCGTGTTTATAGTATTCAATGAAAATCCTCCCCGGCTCCGGAGGTGCCACCTGTTATCCGCTTTTCAAATGATTTTTATTTTATCACCACAAAATTGCTAATTATTTTAGTATTTCAAATTATATTTTCATATTTGTGAATGGATGCTCAACGGCATATTGTACATATCGATCTCGACTCTTTCTTCGTATCCGTAGAGCGGAAATTCAACCCTTCGCTCATCGGCAAGGCAGTTATCATTGGCGGCTCGGCAGACAGGGGCGTGGTGGCATCGTGCAGTTACGAGGCGCGTGCTTTTGGCGTACACAGTGCCATGCCCACAAGGCAGGCGCTTAAACTTTGCCCGCATGCTATTGTGATCCACGGTACCCATGGGCGCTATAGCGACGCTTCAAGGCAGGTTACCGAGATCATTCATCGCTCTGTGCCATTGTATCAGAAAACCTCGGTAGATGAGTTTTATATCGACCTGAGCGGTATGGAACGTTTCCACAACCCGTACCAACTGGCTACCGACTTGCGGCAACGGGTGATCAGCGAAACAGGGTTGCCTATTTCCTTCGGGATGGCATCGGGCCGTACGGTGGCTAAAATGGCTACCAACCAGGCAAAACCAAACGGACAGCTATGGATAAAAGCAGGAGAGGAGAAGGCTTTTTTAGCGCCTCTAAACATCCGCAAAATACCGGGACTGGGCGAGCATACCTGTCAAAAACTGTATCAATACGGTATCGAAAAAATCGGCGACCTGCAAAAGGTGAACATCAAGTTCCTGGAGGCGGTTTTCGGCAAAGCGGGCACTTACATCTACAATAAAGCCAACGGTATTGACGATGCCGAGATCGTTTCTCACACAGGCCGCAAATCCATCTCCACCGAAACCACTTTCCACAACGATGTGAAAGACATCCGCACGCTGGAAAACACCCTCGTAAGCATGACCGAAGAACTCGCCGGCAAGCTGCGCCGCGAAAACAAGGTAAGCAGTTGCCTCGCCATTAAAATACGCTATGCCAATTTCGAAACGCATACCCAACAGCAGAAGATTCCGCTTACTGCTGCCGAGCACATCCTGATCCCAGGTATTAAAAATCTCCTCAAAAAAGCATGGAACCAGCACCGTCCCATACGGCTAATAGGAGTTAGACTGAGCGACCTGTGTACCGGCAGCTACCAGATAAACTTGTTTGAGGATAATGAGGAACGAATCAGACTATACCAGGCCATGGATCATATCAACTTCAGATACGGAGATAAAACCATTTGCAGGGCCGCGGGAATGGAGATTGGAGCAAGGACGTTTAATCCGTTTATAAAAGGCTAACCGGGACTAAGCGGATTTATGCGATTAGGGGATTTTGATTTGCATGATGCAGAGGATTCTCAAGCATGACAAACAGGATATATGTGATCTGCACATTTGAAATCTGCAAACCCGCATATCTACATCAACTCTTTCCGCATCAGCAAATCGGTTTGTTCATCCTGGCCAAGCATAAATTTGTGGTTGCTGAATGCCTCGAAGCCATTGCTTTGGTAAAAACGGATGGCACCGGTATTGTGCTCCCATACGCCAAGCCAGAGGTATGTGCATTTGGCATCTAAGGCGGTTTGGATAGCAAAATCTATCAGTTGCTTGCCGATTTGCTGCCCCTGGTATTCTTTAGAAACGTAAATACGCTCCACTTCGAGGCCATCCGCGTCTTGAAATTCGGTTTGGGCGTTGTGATAGTTGAGTTTGATGTATCCGGAAGGTTCACCATCAATCATAGCGAAAAAGAAGTGCGAATCGGGGTTGGCCAATTGTTGATCAAAACTTTGCAGCGTGAATGCTTTGGAAGCAAATACTTCCATATCCGCAGGGTTGTTGAGGTGCGCGAAAGCATCGAAAAAAGTTCGGCGGCTTAACTCCAGCAGACGGACGGACAGATGGGGTGTTACTCTTTTTATGTCAACAGGCATCGCCTAAAAATGCGCTAATTAAATTGTTCCTGCAAGCGCACCAGGCGGTCTATCATCAGGTTCAGTTTCTCCTGTTCACTCGCAAATATGCGTCCTTTTAAATAAAAGGTACAAAACAATAACCATGCTGCGGTAAGCCCGTATGCGGCTAACTTAAATTGGGTGGAGGCGCTTTGCAGTACTTCAAAAAAGTACAGCGTTAGGCCTACGCTCAGCAGTAAAACATATAAATAATACATCCAGCCGTAAATAGTGGCACGGCTTCTCTGGTATTCTTTTAGGCTCTGTAAATAGGAGGAAGGATCGATGGTAAGGTCCTGTTTGTGAATAAGACGATAATCGCGTATCATCATCAGTACATAAATTACCATAGTTGATAGTATAACGGCTATGCCGGCATAGGTTACCCAGGAATGGAACACAAAAAAAAGCATCACCATTGAAATACCGAATAAGGCCAGCAACATGCCCGTAATACTCCAAAAAAGGTTGCGCGTTAAGCTGCTCATCCCTTTTTTTACCTGTTTCAGCACTTCGTCTACCGCAACCGGCTCAAGTTTTGGCTGTCCCTGCCAAACCATCAATAAATGATCAAAGTCTTTCATAATGGTTGTATAATTCGGTTAATTTTTGTTTAATACGATATATCTTCACTCTCAAATTCCCTTCTGATATACCCGAAACATCTGCTATTTCGGGATACGGCACTTCATCAAGTACCAACGTTATTATTATTCTTTCCGATTCCTCCAGCTTAGATATACACTTGTACAGCAAAGCAACCTGTTCGTTCTTTTCAGAGAACTCCTCGCGTTTGTTTTCAGCCATTAGTGGGGTCAGCTCATCCTTAGCCTGCCGTTTTTCCGACCGCAGGTAGGTTAAGCACGTATTCACCGCTATGCGGTAGATCCAGGTTGATATCAGCGCCTGGTTACGAAACTTGTGTAAATTTTGCCAAACCTTTAAAAAGGTCTCCTGTAGCAGGTCGTTAGCGGCATCATCGTCACCAGTGTAACCATAGCACAAATGGAAAATTTTCTTTGAATTGGCTTCGTATACCTTCCGGAAAGCTTCTTCTTTATTATCGGCCACTTGTTAATAGTTTAGTAGTTTTTGAAAGTTTGACGAAGGTAGGGGGTAAATGTTACAACAGGTAACTTTTTTTATTTATCCAGGTGAGTTTAGCTTCGGCGTTATCAAGCAGGGCGTTATAATCCTGGCTGTAATCAAACTGCAGGTCCTCGTGCAGCTTACCAATTAAGCCTTTTACTTTCTCCAGTTGCCGGGTGAATATCAGGCGGATAGGCTTGTAAGATGTTTGGCGGATAACATATTGCAGGTAGTTTTGGCAAAAGTTTAGCAATAGCTCAATCTCGGCCGGTTTTGTGCCGATGAATTTGGTATACTTTGTCAGCATTTTTAATATTTTGCGCAGCCCCTTGGCTGTAAAATAGCTTTGTGCGGGCAGTTGGCTAAACATAAAACCTGCTTCGGCTTTAATGCTTTCTATAAAATCATGCTCGTTATTCGCCTCGAAGAGGAGGTAAGCCAGCAATTCTTTATTTTCCTTTTTATAGCGTACCAGCCGCAAGGCCAGTTCGGCAAGCTGCTCTTGCGGCAAGTGCTGCAACTCTTTTTTTATTTGTTGTAATCCGTAGGTGGTTATGCTCATATTAAACTTTCTGCAACATAGTAAATTTTGTAGTTTAGCGGCACTGATCGTAACCAAATGCAAAAAAACAAACTCACCTTGTATATTTTTATAGCGCTTGTACTGGGTGTTATAGCCGGCTATATATACAATGCTACGGTAATAAATGCCATTAACACCAAAATGAGTGTTGCCGAAGCGCAGATAAAAACCATAGACCTGCAAATAGCAGCTGCCAAAGATACCACAACCGCCGATTTTAAGGCCCTTAAAACACAACGCACAGCGCAGGCAAAAGTTCGCAAGGAAAGTGATACTGCACGCGAGGATAAGCTGGTTGGCTTTACCGTGCTGAGTGACATCTTCCTGAGGCTTATAAAAATGATAGTAGCGCCGCTTGTATTTACCACGCTGGTGGTAGGGGTAGCCAAGGTCGGCGATATTAAATCGGTAGGGCGTATTGGCGGTAAAACGCTGCTTTGGTTTTTGAGCGCAACGCTGGTATCCTTACTGCTGGGCATGGTGCTGGTTAACTTTTTTAAGCCAGGCGAGGCGATGCATTTGCCATTACCGGATGCCAACCTGAGCACAGGTATCCAAAAAACAGCGCTTTCGCTGCGCGATTTCATCGGCCACGTTTTCCCGAAAAGTTTTATTGAGGCTATGGCCAATAACGAGATATTGCAGATCGTAGTGTTCTCGCTGTTCTTCGGCGTAGCAACCGCAGCCATTGGCGAACCGGGCCTTATCGTGATAAAAGCTTTAGACGCTATTGCCCATGTGATATTAAAAATAACCGGCTATGTAATGCAACTGGCTCCATTAGCCGTATTTGGCGCTATAACAGCTATTATTGCCAAACAAGGTTTAGGCATCCTATCCACCTATGCCATATTTATAGGCGAGTTTTATTTTTCACTGCTGATATTATGGACAGTAATTGTGCTGGCAGGTTTTGCGGTATTGCAGAAGCGCGCGTTTAATTTGGTTGGTAGGATCAAAGATGCCATGCTTATCGCGTTCAGTACCTCAACCAGTGAAGCGGCTTATCCCAAAGTATTATTAGAATTAGAGCGTTTTGGCTGTAATAACAAGATAGTGAGCTTTGTACTGCCATTGGGCTATTCCTTTAACCTGGATGGCTCTATGATGTACATGACCTTCGCATCGTTGTTTTTGGCGCAATCGTATGGTATTCACCTTAGCTTTAGTCAGCAATTATCTATGTTGCTGGTGCTGATGCTTACCAGTAAGGGTATTGCGGGCGTACCGCGCGCGTCGCTGGTGGTTATCGCGGGTACAATATCTTTGTTTAATATCCCTGAAGCCGGCCTTGCTTTGCTGATCGGTATAGATCCTTTATTAGACATGGGACGCTCTGCGACAAACGTATTGGGTAACGCTATGGCGACTGCCGTGGTAAGCAAATGGGAGAACGAGCTGAACCCTGCACAGATAATAGATGAAAATAATTCGGATTTAGATTTGTAATGCCGAATTTTGCCGCCCATACGTAATTCACTAATTAACATGAGCGCTCTTAAATCTAAAAAAATATTCCTTATCCTTAGTATTGTTGTGCCTTTTTTACTGTACTGCTTTTATTACTACGGCATGATGGTGAAAAACGCTCCTTATAAATTCTCGGAGTTTCAGTCTATGCAGTTTGAGTTTGGTTACAAAGACCGCCTGTTAAATAAATACGATTCTAAAACCGGCGACTACCAGTATCTAACCCGCAAAGATTCGTTAGTGAAGATGAATATGCGCCTAACTAATGACGACCTGCTATACCTGCACCGCAAAGCCGCCGAACTGGGTTTCTGGGATTTCCCGGCGAATGAGTTAAGTGAGGACAGCACAGCGCATGTGCCACGCTATATCATAACCTTCACTTACAAGCGTAAAACCAAGCGTATTGTGTTTGATGGTGATTATAGCGGCCCCGAAAAACTGGTAGATGCCAACCAGCGCCTGATAAAAGAGATCCAAAGCAGGTTGGGCGATGCCGAACAGCGATTGAAAAAATAATGAACACGAATTTCACGAATGAGGCGAATTTCACGAATTTGTTTTCGCTATTGCTTTTTATATTTATAAGCACTATATTTGCACCTCAAAATTTAAAACAATAATTAATCAACAATGTACGCAATAGTAAGTATAGCCGGGCAACAATTTAAAGTTGCGAAAGACCAGCAGATCTTTGTACACCGTTTACAAGGAGATGAAGGCGCTAATATTGAATTTGACAATGTGTTGTTAGCAGAAAACGAAGGCAGCTTTAAGTTAGGTTCAGACCTGGCAGGCGCTAAAGTATCGGCTAAGATCGTGTCTCATTTAAAAGGTGACAAAGTAATTATCTTCAAAAAGAAAAGAAGAAAAGGTTACCAGAAGAAAAATGGCCACCGCCAACAATTTACCAAGATAGAGATCACCGGTATCACATTATAATTAAATTTTAAACCGCCCCGACTTTGTTGGGACACAAAAAGAAATTAAGAAATGGCACACAAAAAAGGGGCCGGTAGTTCAAGAAACGGCCGCGAATCACATAGCAAGCGTTTAGGTATCAAAATTTTTGGTGGCCAGCCTGCAATTGCTGGTAACATCATCGTTCGTCAGCGTGGTACCAAGCACAACCCGGGTTTAAACGTAGGTATTGGTAAAGACCATACTCTGTTTGCTTTAATTGCAGGCAATGTAGTATTTAAAAAGAAAGCAGATAACCGTTCATACGTTTCTGTTATTCCTTTTGAAGTTGCACCTGTAGCTGAAGATGCAGCACCTGCACCTACTGTTAAAGCAGAAGCTAAAGCGGTAAAAGTTGCTGCACCTGTTGCAGAAGTTGAAGTTGCTGAAGAAGCACCTAAAGCTAAAAAAGCACCTAAAGCTAAAAAAGAAGAAGCTGCTGATACCGAAGAAGCCGCTGCTGAATAATTAGCAACATGATAAATAGAAAAGCCCTGTATCGAAAGATACGGGGCTTTTTGTTGAGGCAATTTGTTGATTAGTATTTTTTTGCCGAACTTAAAGGCCACATGCTGTACAAAGAATACCTGCCTCATCCACGGTTGCGCAAATACATAGAATGCTACTGGAAGTTTGTAATAGCGCCAAGTGCCCATAACAGCAGTAACGAGCCCTTGAGCCACGTATTCCCACCGGATGGCAGCTGTACTTTATTATTCCTCAATATGGCCTCGTTTCATCACAAAGGGGTGGTGTTTGTAGGGCCTACAACAATTATTAAAGAAATACCCCTGTTTGCAAACTCCATTACTGCAGGCGTGCGTTTAAAGCCAGGCTGCTCTCCATGGCTTAATAAGGTGGATGTAGGCACTATAATAAACAACGCTATACAATATCAACCTTACGACATTAACGAATGGCAACAAGATTTTTTGCAACAACTGAGTTTAGATTTTGACGAGCCTCAAGTGTTAGATAAAATCTTACTTAAAATAGAGGCCGAAAATAAGTTTGAACCGGATGACCGCGTGCTAAAAGCCGTCGACTTTATCATCGCCGGAAATGGGCAAGTTACGTTGCCGGAGATTGCCGCCGCGAGTTGTGTGAGTCCGCGCCAGTTACAACGTTTATTTACAACACAAACTGGTATCAGTATAAAACAATTTTGCCAGTTAAGACGCCTGCGTAAAGCTATTATAGACCTGCATGTGCAGCACCGTACTTACCCCGAAATGGTGACCGACCGCGGCTTCGCCGACCAGGCGCATTATTATAAATCTTTTAAAAAGGTTGCCGGGTACGACATTCGCAAATTTATAGGTTACATTGGCCAGATAGAACACATTATGGTTTAGTAAAATGTCGTAATTGTACAATACATTTCGGCATTGGGTAAATATTTTTGAAGAAAAAAAAATATGACAAAATTTTCAACCTTAACCGCTGCGCTGCTTTTAATATCAGTAGCCTGCTTTTCGCAATCAACAGAAACCGACGCTACCGCAAAAAAAGAGGTAAGCAAACTTGCATTCATCGCCGGTAAATGGGCTGGCAAAGGCTGGATGATGATGCAGAGTGGAAGAGAAAGCTTCGACCAAACCGAAAACGTACAAATGAAACTGGATAGCACTATTGTGCTGATAGAGGGGTTAGGCAAAGCAAACGGGAAGGTGATACACAACGCGCTGGCCATGATCACATCAAACAAAGACGGCGGTTACACTTTTCGTTCTTACCTGGCAACAGGCCGTGAGGGACAGTTTAAAGCCGAGCTTATCGGCAGTAAATTACACTGGTACCCAGCCGAAAACATGCGCTACATTATAGAACTGAACGACAAAGGCCAATGGTTTGAAACCGGCGAAATGAACCGCGACGGCAAATGGTTTAAATTCTTTGAAATGACGCTGGATAAGGTGAAGTAAATAAGAAGATGCTGAATAATTTTAGCAACATGATAATATCGAAAAGCCCTGTATCGAAAGATGCGGGGCTTTTTTGTGTTACTGTTTGTAGTAAAGGTCTTTATATCCTATTCTTCAGAAGCCGTCATTAAGCAACTTACAGCCGATGAGTACTTACTTCTAACAGGTTTTCCCTTATTATAACCAGTGGTCCACTTAACACTTTTTATCTGTTTTAAAAATTGCGAAGCTATATCTTTATTGCCTCTTATGATACGCTCATGCGTGATCGTTCCATTTTTTTCGACAACGAATTCTACTGCTATTCTGGTGTCAAAGCTGGAAGGAATGGGTTTCGGTACTCTAATTTTTTTTAAGAAGTCTATCGATAACTTGTTTTCTGCACCGGGGTATTCAGGTGGAATTTCTGTGTAACTGTAGATAATAGTGTCAGGCTTAGATTGCGCCTTCAAAATCACAGGAAGTAACAGTAAACAAAAAAACACATTCCTCATTATAATATCTTTATTCGTAAACCACCCTCTTAAAATACCATCCATCAGCATCAACCAAGGGCATGGTTTTGCTGGTGATGCTTACACCCTTATCAGTTACGGTTATATGCTGTACACCAGCATCGGTAGTGATATCAAGTGGTAGTGGCATACTGATATTATCCAGTTTTACGAGGTATTTGCCATCCTGCCGTTGCGGGGTAACGCTTATCTGCAGCTTATCCGTAGTACGCAGGTACATATCAAACAGTGGCTTTAGGCTTTTGCCATAGGCTGCGCTGAAGTACTGCTCCACATCGTCGGTATTGTTGAGGTTGTTATAGGTATGTTTAGGGTCGGTAGCGAAACCTTTGAGGGTAGGGAAGAATAGGCTGTCGCCCATTACGTAATTCAGGGTGTGCATAAAGAACGCGCCCTTGCTGTAGATATCGCCGTTATAGGCCGATTCTTCATCGATATCCTTACCCAAAACAATAGGTTGTTTGTTTTGAATCCCCTTTAACGTTTTTTGGAATAGCTTGATATAAGCCGGCTTGCCTGCAAACTCCAAAGTGAACAATGCGTCGGCGTAGCTGCCGATACCTTCGTGGATCCAGTAGTCTGCCCAGTCGATGGCGGTTACTTTGTTACCCCACCATTCGTGGCCAAATTCGTGGTGCAGCAGCCAATCGTAATCCTGGCTTCCCACGCGTACGTATTTGAATTTGTTGCCGTAGGCCACCATGCTTTGGTGCTCCATGCCTAAATGAGGTGTTTCTACCAATCCCACTTTCTCCTTTGCCCATGGGTATTCGCCAAAGTATTTTTCTTTTTCGTTGATGGTTACCTCAAACATATCCATTAGTTTATTGGCTTTATCGGCATGTTCTTTTAAAACATAGAATTGGATAGGTACCGTGTTGCCTGCAACGCTTTTGTAGGTGCGTTGCACCAGCTTATAGTCGCCTACGTTGAACAGGATGCTATAGTTATTGATGGTATAATTGGTTTTCCAATGGAAGGTGCTTTTAGTGCCATTGTTAGATTGCTTAACAAGTAAGCCCGGGCCTGCAACTACCAAGCCTTTTGGTACAGTGATAATGAGGTCAATACCTTCGTTTGGCTCGTCAGACGGGTGGTCTTTACAAGGAAAATAAACTTTGCCGCCGGTGCCTTCGGCAGTGATAGCCAGCCAGTTGTGCCCGGTGCTGTCGCGCGTAAAGGTAAACCCATCATCCCATGGCGGGCGTACAGCGATGTGCGGCTTGCCACCATACACCACTTTTACGCTGGTTTTGCCTGCGGCAAGTTCTTTTACCGTATTTACAGTGATCATGTTGTTTTTGTAAACGAACGGCTCTTTTTTACCGTTTACCAAAACAGCGCTTACTTTCAACGAATCCAGCAGATCGAACAGCAATACGTGAGTAGGCTGTGCCAATATTAAATCAATAGTCGCATAACCGTCTATGGATTTTTGTTCGAAATTTACATCCAGTGCGATGGTATAATGCCGGATATCCATATTGGCTTGTTCAGGTTTTAACTTGCCACCGGATGTGAGTTTGGTTTGGGCAGAAGCAAAAAAGGAGGTAGCGCATAACAAGGCGGTTAGATAAAGCTTTGTTTTCATGTATCGTAACTTATTATTTTAAACTGAATACAATAGGCAATGACATCCGATAACGTTCCTGTTTACTGCCCTGTGCCGTGAGTTTTCGCCCTGGCATCCAGTGTGGCGCACTTTCCACAACGCATATAGCTTCATTGTCATATTCCTTACTTAAGGATTTTTTAACCTTAAGCCCCGACAAGTTACCATTTCTTTCTACAGCAAATTCCAATACAACTTTACCCTCCAGTTTAGGCCCCGGTGGCCATTTTAGGTTTTTCTTTATAAAAACAATAAATGCTGCCTGCCCGCCGGGAAAAGTCGGATATATGTCAATACCTTCGCTGTCGGGATATATCAGCTTGCCGGTTTTGGCAAAATTGGTGTTTGGCTCGATTTTGAGCTGAGTTGACTGCGCAAAAACTATTGTCGTTGCAAATAACCCCATCAACAAAAATAAAGCCCTTTTCATACCCTAAATATACTAATATTCCCTCACCAGCAAGCCGTCGGCAAAATCGCGGAGATATTGCTTGCTATCTTCGGGCAGGTTGATCTGCTCCAGGGCTTTAAAGGCTTTTTCGGCGTAGGCCTGCATTTCATCTTCGGCATACTGGCGCACGTTGGCCTTATTGTAAATTTCGGTAACAGCAGTTACTTTTTCGGCGTTATCAAATGTGGTGAAAGTTATCCAGCGTTGGAGTTCTTCTGCATCGCTACCTTTAACTAACTGCAAAGCCTTTATCAACAGGTAGGTTTTTTTGTTGGAGATAATGTCGCCGCCAACCTGTTTGCCAAATTTTACCGGGTCACCATAAACGTCCAATATATCATCCTGCAGTTGGAACGCGATACCAAGGTTCACACCAAAATCGGAGAGCAGTTCCGCGTCTTTTTCATCCGCTTCACCTATCAATGCGCCTATTTTTAACGCACCACCAAGCACCACAGCCGTCTTCAGGCGAATCATGTTGATATATTCGTCTATGCCGATATTGCTGCTGGTCTCAAAGGTCATATCCAATTGCTGGCCTTCGCAAACACCTACAGCGGTTTCGTTAAAAATGTCCAGCACCCGGCGCAGGATGTTATCGCGCACCTGCATCATTAGCTTGTAGCCTTCTATCAACATTACGTCGCCGCTAAGGATGGCCACATTCTGGTTCCATTTTTCGTGTACGGTAGCCCGGCCACGGCGGATAGGGGCATTGTCCATAATATCATCATGCATCAGCGTAAAGTTATGGAACACCTCTATGGCAAGGGCAGGGGGCAGAGCCGCTTCCACATCGCCGCCAAACAAATCACAGGCCATCAGTAACAAGGCCGGGCGCATCCGTTTGCCGCCGATGGATAAAATATAACTTATAGGCTCGTACAGTTCGGCCGGGTAGGCCGGGTACTTCAGTTGCTCTACCGAGGTCGCTATAAGCGCTTGCAGGTCTTCGAGTTTCCTCATTTGGGGGTTAATTGGTAATTGGGCTAAATAATTATTCACTCAATCACTAATTCACTAAATCAATAATTAATTAACTAACGAAAAATCTATTTGCTTCTTGGTCAAGTCGACATTTTTTACGCGGATAGCAACTTCATCGCCAAGCTGGTAAACCTTCTTTTTACGTTGGCCTATGATGGCGTAGTTCTTCTCATCCAAAGTATAAAAATCATCGCTGATATCGCGCAGGCGAATCATACCCTCGCATTTGTTCTCGATGATCTCCACATACATACCCCATTCGGTAACGCCCGAGATGATGCCGGTAAATACGTTGCCCACCTGGTCTTTAAGGTATTCGGCCTGTTTGTATTTAACCGATGAGCGCTCTGCATCCGCCGCTTTCTTCTCCATTTGCGAGCTGTGCTTGCAAAGCTCTTCGTAATGGTCGCCGTTTACACTTTGGCCGCCATTAAGGTAATGAAACAACAGGCGGTGCACCATCACATCCGGGTATCGGCGAATAGGCGAGGTGAAGTGCGTATAATGATCAAACGCCAAACCGTAGTGGCTTGATGTTTTGGTAGTATAAATAGCCTTAGCCATACTGCGGATGGCCAAATGGGTAAGTACGTTCTGCTCTTTTTTGCCTTCCACATCCTCCATTAAAAAATTGAGCGATTTGGCGGTTTCCTTATCGCTTTTGGTGTTGATCTTATACCCAAACCTTGCGGCAAACTGCGCGAAGTTGGCCAGCGCATCGGGTTTAGGGGAATCGTGCGCGCGGTAAACAAAGGTATACTTATGCTTGCCTTTACCCATTTTGCTTACATATTCGGCCACTTTTTTATTGGCCAAAAGCATAAAGTCTTCTATCAACTTGTGCGCGTCCTTACGTTCTTTTACATAAACGCCGGTTGGCTTGCCGGTTTCGTCCAGCTTGAATTTCACCTCGGTAGTTTCAAAACTGATGGCACCATTTTTAAATTTACGGTCGCGCAGTTTGTAGGCGAGGGCGTTCAGCTGTTCAATTTCTTCCACGTAATCGCCGGTTTTAGTTTCTATCACGTCCTGCACTTCTTCGTAGGTAAAGCGCCTGTCGCTATGGATAACGGTTTTGCCGAACCATTGCTCAATAATGTTAGCGTTCTCGTCCATTTCAAAAACAGCCGCGAAGCAAAGCTTATCTTCTTTTGGACGCAACGAGCAAAGTCCGTTGGAAAGCCTTTCGGGCAGCATCGGTATTACCCTGTCTACCAGATAAACGGAGGTTCCGCGTTCATAAGCTTCCTTATCCAAAGCCGAATCGGGGATGATATAGTGCGATACATCGGCAATATGTACACCTACTTCATAGTTGCCGTTATCCAGTTTTTTGTACGAGATAGCATCATCAAAATCCTTTGCATCAAATGGGTCTATAGTGATAGTAAGCGTGTTACGGAAATCCTTGCGTTTGGCAATTTCGTCTGCAGAGATCTCCGCTGGAATTTCTTCTGCATCCTTCTCCACTTCGGCAGGGAAAGAAAGCGGGAACCCGTATTCCGCCAGGATGGCGTTCATCTCGGTGTCGTTCTCGCCCTGGTTACCCAACACGTGTTTTATACGACCGATGGGGTTTTTAGCGCCGGCAGGCCAGTCGGTAATTTCGGCGATTGCTTTTATCCCGTTCTTAGCGCCGTTAAGATCGCTGATGGGAATAAAAATATCGTGCATCATCTTGCGGTCGTCGGGAATGAAAAAGGCGAAGCGCTCAGAGAGTTTTACAATACCGGTAAACTCCATTTTGTTGCGCTGCAATATCTCTATCACCTCGCCTTCCTGGCGTTTGCCTTTGCTGGCGGAGTACACGTACACTTTTACACGGTCGCCATTGAGCGCGTTCCTCAGTTTGCGGGGTGCTACAAAAATATCAGTTTCGGCGGGGTCGTCGGTAACGATGAACGCGGAGCCATCGTTGGTAAGATCAACCTTGCCTTCAACGAAGGTCTTTAGTTCCAGCAGTTGGAATTTGCCGGGGGTGATCTCTTTTAGGACACCTTTGAAGGCTTCATCCTTCAGCACATCAAAAATCACATCCCGTGCGTCAGGGTCGCGTACATTTAGCTTGGCCGAAACCTGCTTATGATTGAGTGGCGTATTGCCATTTTGTTCGAATATATCCAGCACCATTTGCGTAAGTACCTGGTTGATAGATGAATTGCCTTTTTTTTTCTTTTTAGACATAGGTATAACTAATGCGCTAAGATACGGAAAGAACTGTTAAGGAGGATTATCGATTTTATTTGAATGAGGTAATTTTTTAAACGCAGAGGCCGCAGAGGAAGGAGATTGTCGACAAGGCAACGCAAATCTTACCGAATCATATGCATTGGCAATAATAATCAGTTTGGTCTTATGTAATCCTCACTCTCCAAAGAATTGAATAATCTTTTTTTTTCTTCAAAATACAGTTATTCAGGCAGTTTTAGTTTGGGCTAAAAAGTCAATTCTGGGGTTCATCTTGTTAAAGATCGCGGTGATATAAAAGTATGGCAAAACGGCTAATAAATTAAATCTTACCTTCTCATCCCACAATCGTTATACAATCCTCCGCAATCAACGCCTCCCCGCGATACCTCCGAATCAACTGCGCTGTCGCGATCACATCTTTTTGGCAATAGGTGCAAATGCGGGGCAGGTCGTTTTCTACCCAGTAAACGTGACCAACCTGGCTACCGTCGATATCGTCTTTGGAAGTTGGGATATTAAAGATGGCGGTGAGCAGGTTTAGTGAGGTATAGTTTTTATAGTCGCCGAATTTCCAGAGTTCCATGGTGTCCAGGTGGTTTATTTCCCATGGTTTTTTGCCTGCTATCTGCAAATGCGGTGGGAATGGTACGCCGTTGATAAGCATCCGGCGGCAGATGTACGGGAAATCGAACTCCTTGCCATTATGCGCGCAAAGGATAATGCTGGGCGGCTGACTGCTTAGCATCTTGCTAAAATCCATCAGGAGTTCTTTTTCCTCATGCCCTGCAAAAGATTTTACCCGCAGACCTGTCTTTTTCCCGTTCAGAAAGATACCAACAGAGATACATACGATCTTGCCGAACTCTGCCCAGATAGAGGCACGCCCGTAAAATGCTTCCGGGGTTTCGTCCTTACGCTGATATTGAGATTTTGCTGCCCACAGTTCCTGCAAATGTTCGGGCACCTCATCATGTGTGGCATATTGCGGCACGGTTTCTATATCCAAAACCATCAGGTTACCCAGGTCGTATTGTTCAAGCATCGTTTGTTGTTATTAATGAACACGAATTTCACGAATTAAGCGAAATTTCACTAAACATAGCTTTTAATTAGTCTCCAAACGCAAATCACTTATGTAAATCGTTCACCTGTCCTGCGGGAGAAACAAAGTATTGCGTCTCTACATTAAAGAAAATCGTGTTAAATTGTTCAATCCTTAAATCGTGTTTATTTATTTTTATCAAGTACCTCAAAGTTTGTGCTGATGGTATTGCCCGAGGCATCAACCAGCGTCAGTTTATGTTTACCTGCCGACGGGTTTAGCGCCACCTGGTGAAAGGTGTTGGTTTCGCCTACATATTTATCATCGAGGTGCCAGAATATTTTGATACCGGGTTGCCGGTGCGCCGCATTAAAAACCACCCGGCCACGCTTGCCGTCGGACTCCAGCGGCACATATATTTTAGCGTTCTCTTTAGGATATATCAACTCCATCGGGTTACCGTAGTCAGCTTCGCCGCAGCTGGCTTTAAAGGGCGGCAGCACATGGTACTGGTAATTTTTGGTTTTGTAATAGTACTCCATAGATGGTGGCAATACAAACCAACTTTTGTTCACCATATTTTCCGGCAGTTCGCAACTACCCGTCACCTGGTAATGTTCATCAGGCGAAAGATGTACCAAACGGTGCCACGGACAGGCGGCAGCCTTTAACCCGGTTTTCGGTACAAATTGCTCAGTCGTATTATTACAATACTGCCCGGCGCGGTAACCGCTTTCTTTACACACGCTTATCTTCACCATTTCGCCCATAGGCATATTAAACCAATCCCGTGCGGCAGGCAGTAAACGGAAGATTTCAAAAAGGGCAGGGGCTGCGGTATTAATGCCCGTTAAGCCGGGGCGACCCTCGCCATCGGTATTACCCACCCAAACGCCTACCACATATTTAGGGGTAATGCCAATGGCCCAGCCATCGCGAAAGCCAAAACTGGTGCCCGTTTTCCAGGCGATCCGCTGGGTAGAACTGAACTGCTGCCAAAGCATTTCGTCGCCGGGGCGCATTACTTCTTCCATGGCCTGCAAAGCGTAATAGAGCGATCCTGCGTCCAGCAAGCCATTTTTCTCCAACGCCAGTTCTTCTTTGGGGGCTAATGTATAAACGGGATGATGGTAGTCGGCGGCATTGTATTTGCCGCGGTACTTATCATAATGGTTAAGCACCCGCGCCATGCCTGCATAAATGCCGGTAAGTTCCCAGAGCGTATTTTCGCCGCCGCCTAAAATGAGCGAGAGGCCGTAGTGGTCGGCAGGTTGTTTTAATGTGGTAACGCCGGCCTTTTTCATCATATCATAAAAACGTTCGTACTTGTATTGCTGCAGCATTTTCACTGCAGGCACGTTAAGCGAGCGTGATAAAGCGTTGGAAGCAGGCACCGCGCCATCATAACTCAGGTCGAAATTCTCGGGGTGATAGCCCGCTATCTGCGTGGGCACATCGGCAATCAAACTGTTGGGCAGTATCAACCCATCGTGAATCATGGATGCGTATAGCAACGGTTTTAGCGTACTCCCCGGGCTGCGCGGCGCATTCACCACATCCACATCGCTCTCCATTTCGGGGTCTTCGCGATGCGATATATTGCCGGCGTAGGCGAGGGTTGCACCGGTTTCTACATCTAATACAACCGCGGCGATATTATTAATGTCGTTAGCTTTTAAAACCTGGTGATGCTGTTCTAAAATATCCGCGACCTGTTGTTGCAGACTGGTTTTTATAGTAGTGGTTATCCGGGTTAGCCCTTGTTGTTTATTTTTATAATCGGCTTTAAAGCGCTGCAAAAGATGCGGCGCAATTTGGGGCAGGGCAACGGGCTTTTCGGGCACGGGTTCAAACGCGGCAAGTTTGGCGGTTGTGCTATCAATGATGCCTTGTTTATATAGCCTGTTGAGCAGCAGGTTGCGTTTTTTAAGCAGGATAAGTCTGTTTTTACCCGGATGCACCAGCGATGGTGAATTTGGCAGTACCGCCAGTGCGGCCATTTCACCCCAGGAGAGTTTATCCGGGCCTCGACCAAAGTACCTCCACGATGCTGCATCCAGTCCAATAACATTGCTGCCGAATGGCGCGTTGCTGGCATACATAGCCAATATTTCCTTTTTGCTGTAACCCATCTCCAGGCGAAGGGCCATGAAAATTTCACCTATTTTGTTGAGGATAGTGCGTTTATGCCGGGTAGAAAGTCGCATTACCTGCATAGTAAGTGTACTGCCGCCGCTGGTAACCCTGCCGGTGTGGATGTTTTGCCGGATGGCTCTTCCAAAAGCCAAGGCGTCAAAGCCGGGGTGGTGTTCAAAACGCTTATCCTCAAAGGCGATGATGCATTGTTTGAATTTTTCGGGCACGCTATCGTTGTAGGGGAAACGCCATTGTCCGTCGGCTGCTATAGATGCGCCTAAGAGCTGGCCGGCATCGTCGTCTATCACAAAAGATGTAGGGCTGCTAAACAAGGGGCGGGACAGGCAAAGCGCAAACCAAAGGCTTAAAGCCAATAAAATGGCTGTTATTATAATTACTTTTGGCTTTTTAAATTGATTTTTGAGGTACTGTAGTCGTGGTTGCATTAAAGCCCGGCGTTTTAAATCCAGCCTGAAAATAGGTAAAATATAAATAATTACTCCGCTTATCATTTATAAATTGGCAGATATATTCAAGTTTAAGCAGTTCGATATAAACCAAAGCGGCTGCGCCATGAAGGTAAATACCGACGGCGTTTTGCTTGGCGCTTTAGCCCATGCGCCCGAACCTCAAAATATATTGGATATTGGCACGGGAACAGGTGTGATAGCCCTGATGCTGGCGCAGCGGTTTATAAACGCTGATATAAATGCAGTTGAAATAGACGAAGCCGCTGCTAAAACAGCGAACGAAAACTTTAAGGTTTCAAAATTTGCAAATCGGTTAGCACTGTTTGCATCGGGGTTTGAGGAGTATTTTAACGCCAATACTGAAAAACGATACGACCTCATTGTATCAAATCCGCCCTTCTTTTTAAATTCGCTGGCATCGCCGGGCGCAAAAAAAACACTTGCGAAGCATACGGAAGAGATTTTTTTTGAGAAGTTTATCCAAGATGTATCTAAGCATTTAACAGATGATGGTCTTTGCGCCATGATATTGCCTTTGCCGACGGCTAATTTTGTGAAAGTATTATTGGCCGAACTTGGGTTGTACCTGAAGACGATCGTCAGCATAAAGTCCTTTGCCGAATCTATCCCGCACAGGGAGATCATTACCTTTGGGCGATTGCAAGCTATGGTTGATGAAACTGACGTAGTTATTTACGATGAACCTAGAGTGTATTCCGCAGGTTATCAGCTGGCATTAAAGGAGTTTTTAACAATATTTTAATATAAATCCGAAATTGAAAATCCGACATCCGAAATCAATATGACTCGCATTGGCCTGATATCCGATACCCACAGCTACCTCGACTCCGCCGTTTTTAAGCATTTTGATACTTGCGACGAGATCTGGCACGTGGGCGATTTCGGTACGCTGGAACTTGCTGATCAACTCGCCGCGTTTAAACCGTTAAAAGGTGTTTACGGCAATATTGATGGTGCCGACATTCGGCAGGTCTACCCCGAACATCTTCGTTTTAAATGCGAAGCCGTAGATGTATGGATGACGCATATTGGTGGCTACCCGGATAAATACAGCCCTGCAGTGAGGAAGGATATTTACCTAAACCCGCCGATGTTGTTCATCAGCGGGCACTCGCATATCCTCAAAGTTATCTACGATAAAAAGATCAGCTGCCTCCACTTAAACCCCGGCGCGGCAGGCAAACAGGGCTGGCAAAAGGTACGCACTCTAATGCGTTTCAGCATAACCGAAGATAAGGTACAAGGGATGGATGTAATTGAGTTGGGGGCGAAGTAGCCTTTAGTCCATGGACCATAGTCGATAGTCCATGGTGAAAAGATATAAAATTCTGCTATAGTCTATTGTACATAGACTATGACAAATTAATCAACCTAATTTTGCTGCCTCTGCTTCAAAAACAGAATCTATCAATAACTCTCTTTGTTTACCGGCTGCTACGGCTAATACGTCGCAACGCTCGTTTTCGGGGTGGCCGTTGTGGCCGCGAACCCATACAAAACGAACCTGGTGCATTTTACTGATGGTAAGGTATCTCAGCCAAAGGTCTTTATTCTTTTTACCCGCGAAGCCTTTTGCAACCCAGCCCTGCAACCAGCGCTTCTCTATAGAATCGATAACGTATTTACTGTCGGAATAAATAGTAACCTGCTGGTTGGGAGATTTGATAGCTTCCAGTCCGCTGATAACGGCCAGCA
The DNA here is from genome assembly GCF_004054195.1 of Mucilaginibacter gilvus. Lineage (GTDB taxonomy): Bacteria > Bacteroidota > Bacteroidia > Sphingobacteriales > Sphingobacteriaceae > Mucilaginibacter > Mucilaginibacter gilvus. The sequence continues at coordinate 416,694 of NZ_SBIW01000007.1, forward strand.
GTTCCATGCGGTTATTAGTAGTTTTACGAAAGCCAGCCGACAGCTCCTTGTAATGAGCACCTGACCGCAAAATAACCCCATAACCACCCGGCCCCGGGTTCCCGCTGGATGCACCGTCTGTATAAATCTCGATCATTGTGCAAATATAGTAAAGCCTATGAGGCTCTAAAGTGGTGTTTTAATTTGCCAGTTTAAATGCGTTTTAATAAAGGACTTACCTTTGCGCAAAAATTCGTAAAACGTTGTTCTTGCCTAAACTTGCCGCGTCCCGGAAATCCGCAGCTTTCCATACAGACCCGTAAATAACCAATAAAGTTGGTTCCATTGGGCTCATTTAAAAATATCGCATCTACGCAATCTTCCCCCGTGAGTTGTAAGGAGTAGGCTGCGCCGCCACTAATATTGTCCTTATGGAGATAATCGGCAGCCAACTCCAAAGCGGGCTCGTTATAAATTTCAAGGCAATCATTCATGTAGTCTTTCCAATCATCAGAAGATACGTATTCAACAAGATCATCCAGGCTGGCTATTTGTATAGGGTCGGCTTCATCCCATAGCAAATCGGGGGAAGACTCATAATCCCAGGCAAAATTACAGCCAGCTACGGCTTTGTAAAACATTTTTAATGACAAGGGCACTTTGCCAAATTCGGCAACTGCCGTGTCAAGTAGGGTAAGAAGTTTATCGGTACCCGGAAGAGGCGCTACTAATGGTTTATCGGAGTTTGAATTAAACTCTGTTTTAAAGCAGTAACCAATGGTCGCCAACTCCTGTTGAATCAGGTTGAGGTTATAAGCAACCCGTTCAAAAGTTTCGGTGAGCACCGCTATTACGTCGTCAAAATGTTCATTGCTGAAGGCTCCCTGTTTTAAGTTGCAGATATCGGCGTATACAGATTTCCCGTCTTCGCCGTTTAGGTATCGCTCAATAAGTGTCCGCATGGTTCAAAGTTAAAACTCTGACTATATTAATGAAAATATGTTAAGTAGGTTGCTTGCAACAAATTTAGCGAAACTACCATGAACTATGAACCATCATCTATCAACTAACCTTCTTTACCTTCAACCTCAGCGAATTCCCAATTACAATAACATCGCTAAATGCCATGGCCAGCGCACCTACCATCGGGTTCAGGAAACCTAAAGCTGCAACGGGGATAGCAATAATGTTGTAAGCGAATGCCCAAAAAAGGTTTTGTTTAATGGTGAGTAGGGTATGCCTGCTGATCTGCAAAAATTTCACTACCGATTGCAAATCAGTATTCAGCAAGATAACTTTGGCTGATTGGATGGCAATATGGCTGGCATCGTTCATAGATACGCCTACATCGGCTTGGGTGAGGGCAGGGGCATCGTTTATACCGTCGCCTATCATAATGGTTTTGCCTTTTTTACGGTAAATATCTACCACGCTTAACTTTTCGTCGGGTAGTTTTTCGGAGTGTACATCAATAATACCTAATGTTTTTGCCACCGAAGCGCAGCGGCTGGCCTTATCGCCACTCAGAAGGATAGGTTTTATCCCCATCTTTTTTAACTGGACAATCAAATTCGCAGCGTCCGGTTTAATGGTATCTTCAATGGCTATCTGTGCAATCAACACCTGGTTTTTGTATAATGCAAGGTTAAAATTGTCGTTGTCGCTCAGTTTTGCGGTGCCCAAAAAGTAGTTGTTGCCTTCCACATCTTCGGCGCGCATACCAAGGCCTTTTTCTTCTGCAACAGATCTCAATATCACTTTTTGTTTGGCCAGACCGCTTAATCCGTTCACTAAGGATTTTGCTATCGGGTGGTTAGAGCGCTCTTCAATGGCAACAATAGCTCCACGCACGCTCTCCATGTTTTGTCCCTCGGCTACCTCAATATCTTTTATGCTGAATTTGCCCGTGGTAAGCGTTCCCGTTTTATCAAATATTACAAATTTGGTGTTAGCAACCGCTTCAATAGTGTCGCCCCCTTTTATCAGAATTCCGTTTTTTGCCGCGCGGCCAAGGCCAACCATTACGGCGGTAGGTGTTGCCAAACCCATAGCGCAAGGGCAGGAAATCACCAACACGGCAATGGCATGCATTACGCTACCTTGCATGCCGACATTGGTAGCGAAGTAAGTTATAATAAAGGTTAGCAGAGCAATCACTAAAACAACGGGTACAAATATGGCTGCGACTTTATCGCCCAGTTTTTGTACAGGCGGTTTTGCCGCCTGCGCTCTTTTCATCAGATCGATGATCTGCGAGAGCGTGCTGTTACTGCCCACTTTGGTGGCCATTATTTTGATGTTACCTTCCAGCACTATCGTGCCGCCTATAATGGTATCGTACTTCTTTTTTTGCACCGGGATGCTTTCGCCGGTTATCATCGCCTCGTTGATGGATGCCTCCCCGGATAGTACTTCACCGTCTACTGGTACCTGGTCGCCCTCGTTCACCTGTAGCGTATCGCCGGCTATCACATCTTTTGCATTGATTATTTCAATGCCATCTTTAGTAACCCTGCTGGCGTTCACCTGCTGAAATTTCATCAGGTCTTTCACCGCGGAGGTGGTTTGGTTTACGCTGCGTTTCTCCAGCACATTACCCAAAAGTACCAGGGTAATGATGGTTGCGCAGGTTTCGTAAAACAAATAATGCACGCCTAAATTTTGCACGGTACCAACCAGGCTATAAATAAATGCCGATGTAGAACCGATAAAAATGAGCACATCCATATTGGGTACACCACCTTTAACAGAACTGTAGGCACTTTTACCAAAATGAAAACATCCCACTAAAAACACAGGGAGGCACAATATTAATTGTACAACAGGATTATGCAAAAAGTGCCAGGGGAACAGCATGTGTAGCAAAAGCGGGGCTGTAAACAGCGCGCAGAAGGTAAATTTGTTCTCTACCTTATCATAAAATGGGGTTTTATGAGTGGCAATATCGTCGACTACATGAAAACCTAAATTTTCTATATCCGTGATTATTCCCGGTAGGAGGGACTGGTCGGCAGTAGAAAATTTTACTTCTTCGGAAGCAAAGCTCACCAATACATTTTGCAGTCCTTTCTTTTCCAATAACTTATGGATGCTCATTGCGCAGTTATTGCAATGCATTCCCGTTACGTTCAATTCCACCAGTTGCTCCGCCATGATGTACAAATTTACCCTTTAAATAGAACTGTTCTAAATAAATAGGGTAAGGCGATTGTAATTTTAAAAAAGCTTTGCAAATTCCCGCCGAATTTCTATTTTTGCACTCCCAACAAAGACGGTAGATGTAGCTCAGTTGGTTAGAGCATCGGTTTGTGGTACCGAGGGTCGTGGGTTCGAGCCCCATCATTTACCCTTAAAGCCTCTCATGAAAATGAGAGGCTTTTTTGTTTATGGCCATATAATAAGAGTGGTGCGATGAATACCGACCACATTCGGAGTTTAATTTTAGCAACCAATAACATCGCGCTCCACATCCTCGATAGTTGTGATTTGCCTTTATTCTTTAAACAACTAATATTTGCAACAACTGAGTGAGCAATACATTAAACGTGTGCCGGTTTTTAGTAAGCGTATTTTTTCCGGTGAAAGCTTTTACAGGGTCGTTATTGTTTTCCTGCAATACGAGAGATATTATATAAGCGTTTATATGAATTTGTCGGGAAAGGGGAAAGAGGCGTTTCTAATCTTGATAAAAACCCCATCTGGCTGAATGAATCCAGCAAAATTGCTATTAAACGGGTAACTATAAGCGGTGTGAAATGCTGAACCACTTCATTTAAAAAAGATCATCATGGGCATATTTGTTAGATAAGTTTAACTTAATACCCATAATGCAAGAATGTTTTTTGAACTATTATTTCCGCTCTACTTCCTTCTCCACTTTTTCTGCTTCTGCTTTTTCCAGTTTGATGCTTTGCCTTAGCAGGGCAAACAGGCTCATGTATACATTTGCTATCCATATTACCGCGAAACCGGCAAGCAGGTAGCCGCGCCAATCTGTAAGTAAAAGTTTATAATGGGTGAGGAAAATGAATAGTACTGTTATGTAGTGGCTGAAGCAATATTCGCAGGTAAAGAGGTAAAAGAATTTTCGTTCGATTAATGATTTGCCGTTTTTACAACGCCTGGCGCAAAATTCGCGCGGCTCGCGGAACACTTCTTCGTGCGTAACCGTCCAGGTAACGCAGGCAATAGGTAGCGGCAGTAAAAAAAGCCACGCAAGCTGTTCGATAAGATTCATAGCAACTGAACATCAGCATAGTAAATAAGTTTGCATTGGCTTTGTTAAGGTATTCGAACTCACCTGTGAATATGTACAATGTTCGGATAACACTAACTCAGATACTCCCACCCACTTTGATATCCGCCGCACTGTTCGGCATATTTTACCATATCGGCATAAAATGGAAGGCGGGTGATAGTAGCGCTATCGCCAATAATCACCAGTTTTTTTCGGGCGCGGGTCATGGCTACGTTCATCCTGCGGATATCCGACAGGAAACCTATCGCGCCTTCGGTATTGCTCCTGGCCATGCTGATATATACCACGTCGCGCTCTTGTCCCTGGAAACTATCAATGGTATTAATACTTATTTTATCCGTGTGGATATACAAAGGAGAAGCCTCAAACAGTTCTTTCAACAACCTCACCTGGCTTTTGTAAGGGGATATAATGGCAATAGAAGGGAAATCTGCGTGATGTTTTGTTAGTTTTTCGGCAAGCGCATCCAAATGCTTCAATACAAATGCAGCCTCATCCGGGTTCACCGTGCTGGTTCCATCGGCTTTTTCATCAAAGCCACAGCCTGCAGTATCTACAAAACTCATGGGTATATCACCGTTAAATAAAAGGCGGTTGGCTACAGACGCGTTGGCTTTTAAACGGTTGCCGTAAAACGCTGCCGAAGAAAAACCCATGATAGCCTCGTTCATGCGGTATTGTTCTTCCAATAGCGTAACCGCGCCGGGGTGAAGAATGGCAGATTTTTCTAACAGCGTAGTGTTTAGTCCTTTTTTTGCCGCAGCATCCGATTTAATGGTGGGGGCTAACTGGAAATGGTCGCCGGCCATGATAACCTTCTCTGCCTTTAATATCGGGATCCAGCAGGCGGGTTCCAGTGCCTGGCCTGCCTCGTCTATCACAACCGTATTGTATCGCTTATCGCGGACGGTATGGTGGTTACAGCCAACAAGGGTAGCTGTAATTACCTGTGCTTTTTCCACCAGGTCGTCAATGATGAATTGTTCAATTTTGCCTACATCTTTTATAATGCGGTGCGCTTCATCAAATAATGCTTTGCGTTGATCGCGCTCGCGTTTGCCAAAGCTGCGTTTATACTGATGCGCCATGTTTTTATAGCCCGCGGCTTGCTTTTTTAACTGCTTCGCATCTTTCATATAGCTGTGTGCCGCCATTTTGCTATCGAGGGTTAAAGCGGTCAGCTTTTCAGACACCCTGGCGGGGTTGCCTATCCGCAGTACATTCAGCCCTTCTATGGCCAGTTTCTCGCTCAGCAGATCTACCGCTGTGTTGCTGGGCGCAACTACCAGTATTTGTTTTTCGTTTTGTTGGATGAGGTGTTTTATGGCCTGTACAATAGTGGTGGTTTTGCCCGTACCGGGCGGGCCGTGCACAACCGCAAGCTCATTCGCCGAGAGGATTTGCTGCACGGATGCGGCTTGTGATGTATTTAAATTTCCCGGTGTTACCTGGTTTATTTCTGCTGAAAATGTTGGGTCATTTTTACCCGTTAAAACGCGGATAAGTTTACCCTCGGGCTTATCGCTTAACACGGATGCTTGTTTTAAAGCGTCCTGCATTTCGTCATAGCTGTTGTTATCAAAAAGCAATTCCACACCCAGTTTACCATCGCGGCACCAGTCGGGCAGTTCATCTGTAAATAGGGTGATCTTCAGCCTGTCGCCGCCCTGGTAGGCGATGGTGCCTTCCACACGGTCAGTACCGGCATTGTGGTTAGAGAATAGTACCGCCGGTGCGCCAAACCTGAATTGATGCGAAAGGTCTTTATGCGTGGTCCGTTCCAATTCAACCATTATGTAATCACCACGACCTGGCTCAGAGCCGCGAATGGCGATAGGGTACCAAGTGATGCCGGCTGCGCGCCTATCCGTAACGGAGCTGCTTTGGGTGAGTTTTAAATAAGCGTCCCGGTCTTCTTCACGTTCGGTTTTTAGTAGTTGTAGCAGGTTTTTAAAATAGTCCATCGGCGCAAAGGTAATTAAACCGTTGTTGCAATCCCCAATTGAGGCAGATACCCATAGCGAAACGCGTTAACAACCGAGTGTGGTGTAAGTACACTTACAATGTCGTTTGTCGGAAATGGCATTGCTTCCTTATATCCACTTGGTAACCATCGATACAATTGCTTATCAGCCAAAAGATAAGCTTCATCCGCTATTTCAATAAAAGTACCATCTGGCAAATCATTAATATCAGCTTCAAAAGTTACTTTGCTATTGTCGCGGTTTATCCGTTCGCTTTGCAATATTTCATCTATTTTTCCGATCAGTACATTCGCCGGGAAAGCATATTCAGGGTTTCCCGCCAGCCAGGCTGCCTTAAAGCGTTTGGCATCCTCACGGCGGCATTCAAAGCAAGGGCGGTGGCCGGCAGAGAACGCCGTTGCCTCGTCCAGGAAGAATAATTCGGTCCACAGGTTTGGCCCCATTATTTCGCGGTGCCGGCCTTTAAACTGCAGTAGGCAAATAATCCAGGCCTGGTGTTTAAAGGGCCTCAGGATAGTTTTGCCCGTGTTATGCAGTTGGCCACGGTTACCCAGCCAGGCGCCACGGGCACTTGTTTTAATAATGTCGCCCTTGGGGTTTACGCGATTTTGTAGCATTGTTAATTATAATTTACAGATAAGCCGTATTATTTTTAAACACCAGCAATATACTAAATAAATTAGTATTAGCTTTGCCGTTATCATGAGCACGATGAACCCGGCAATGCAGCTGGCAAACGACTACCTGGAAAGTACAAACACCATTGTGTTTTTAACTGGGAAGGCCGGCACCGGTAAAACCACCTTTTTACAGCAGCTTAGGCAAACGTCAAAAAAAAAATTAGCGATAGCGGCACCTACCGGAGTGGCCGCCATAAACGCTGGTGGAATGACCATTCACTCGCTGTTCCAGATTCCGTTTGGGCCACTTATTCCAGCAGGTAATGATAGCCCCGAACTGCATTATAACGACGAAAAAAAAGAGCTTTTAGGCAGCCTGGAGCTGCTGATCATTGATGAGGTGAGTATGGTGCGGCCAGATGTACTCGACCAGATAGATCTCATCCTACGAAACATTAAAGGCTCGCCTTACCCGTTCGGAGGGGTGCAATTACTACTCATTGGCGATCTTTCGCAACTAAGTCCTATCATCCGCGAGGAAGAATGGCGGATCTTGAACCGCTATTACAAAACGCCGTATTTTTTCAGCAGCCTGGTGATGCAAAAGGCGAGTTATGTGCGGATAGAGCTGGATCATGTATACCGCCAAAAAGAACAGGCTTTTGTAGATATACTTAACGAGGTGCGGAATCAAAGCATCAGTCCGCAAAATTTAGCGCTTCTGAATGCCCGTCACCAGCCTGGTTTCCGCCCTACAGCCGAAGAGCCCTATATTACTTTAACAACCCATAACAGCATCGCGCAGCAACTGAATAATGAATTTGTAGAAGCGCTGGCCGGTGAAGAATATGAATTTACCGCCACCATACGCGGCGATTTCCCAAGGGATGCTTATCCTACAGAAACTAACCTGAAGCTAAAAATCGGAGCGCAGGTAATGTTTGTTAAAAATGATGGCTCCGCCGAAAAGTTATTTTATAATGGCAAAATAGGAATGGTAACCCGGATAGAAGGTAGCACCGTTTTTGTACAAAGCGGACACGAAAGCCGGGAAATAGCGGTGGAGGCGGTGGAGTGGAACAACGTGAAATACCAAATGGAGGAGGAGCAGATCAACGAAACCAATGCCGGTAGTTTCGCGCAGATCCCGCTAAAGCTGGCCTGGTCTATCACCATACATAAGAGCCAGGGACTGAGTTTTGATAAAGCCATTATAGATGTTTCGGAAGCGTTTGCTCACGGGCAGGCGTATGTTGCGCTGAGCAGGTGCCGAACGCTGTCGGGCATGGTGCTGCGCAATCCTATATCTGCTCAAAATATTATAGGCGACCCGGCTGTCGCACATTTTAATAAAAGCGCAGAAGCCATTAAACCAGATGGTCTCAGCCTGGAACGCGATAAGGAACGGTACCGGCATTTCCTGCTGGCGGAGTTATTTAATTTCAACGGCTTAAAAACGGGTATAAAAGCTCTTGAATTTTTGGTACCTGGCCTGCAGCAGGATGTGTTAGAGGTAGCAGAAAAGTTTATGCGGCGGTCTGAAGTTGTTGACGCCGACAGGATCCAGAAAGCCGCTGCTTATTTCCTGGACAAACTAACCCAGGCTACCGAAAGTCTGCACCGGCAGATGCCCGGCTTTATCGGTCAATCGGTAGAAAAAGCAGCTAAAACAGATAAATTGATGCAATGGATAATGGCCAGGATAGGGTTGATGGCCTATTTTTCGAAAGCGATTTTTACAGGCGATGCCTACCTGGAGCAAAAGAAAACAGCCCATGCGGGGGCAATGGCAGATAAATCGCGCTCTTATCTAAAGGCGCTTAACGCTAAACCCAATGAAGATTTTTATGTACAGTTGCTTGCCTGGCGCGATACAAGGGCTGCAAACGACCGGGTAATGCCAAGTATGGTGCTGTCTGAGCAGGCTGCCGCCACCGTTGCCGAAAAGCTACCAGCTACGCTAAAGGCGCTTAGCAGCATCAAAGGTATTGGCCCGCAAAAGGCAAGCCTCTATGGATCAGATCTAATCACCATGATCAGGGTTTATCAGCAAGAACTGGCAGGCATAGATACAGAGCAGGGTAGTTTTTTTTAACTAAACCGTTTTATTGCTCACGCTATTTTATGCTTTTTAGGTACTTATGCCTCTATGGTTTTATAAAGTGCTGGCTTTAAGAGCCCTCATTGCCTACTTTTCATCAACTTGTAATATTTTTTTTGATTTTGCCAACCAGCACGGCTGTTTCAGCAAAAAGTCGTATTTTTAAACCATCTTATCGTCGTAAATAGGAGCAGAGGCAAATAATTAATAAAAAGCGTATGAGCAGCATCCATAATAAAGATATCGGCACAAAACAAAAAGCGCTTGCCATTAACCTCGACCCAACAATTTACGGCTCCTTTGCCGAAATTGGCGCGGGACAAGACGTTGCCGCAAATTTCTTCAAAGCAGGCGCATCATCGGGCACCATAGCCAAAACGATGTCGGCCTATGATATGATCTTCTCCGATGCTATTTACGGCGCACAACAAGGGAAACGATACGTTACCGAGAACCGTCTGATATCTATGCTGGAGCGTGAATACGGCTTGCTGATAGAGCGTTTAGAAGAGCAACGCGGCCATAATACTACCTTTTTTGCATTTGCAGACACCGCTTCGGCGCTTAACTATCATAAAACAAACGATGGCCACGGCTGGATGGGCGTTCGTTTTCAGATGGAGCCAAACGGCCAGTTTAATGATGTGGTGCTGCACGTAAAATTACTGGATAACGATAATAACCTGCAACAGCAGGCGGTAGGTATATTGGGCGTTAACCTCATATACGCCTGTTTTCATTATAACGATAACCCTTCGGTGTTTTTGCTTTCGCTGATGGATGAGCTGTCCAAAGAACGCATCCAGATAGATATGATCCGTTTTGAGGGGCCAAACTTTACAAAGGTAGATAACCGACTGATGAGTTTGCACCTGGTGAAATACGGTTTTTCTGATGCGGCAGTATTCGGCCCGGATGGTAAAAATCTGCAGCCATCAGAGGTTTTATATAAAAAACACATTGTGGTGATCCGCGGTCGTTTCAGACCCATTATTAATGTGCATTTGGATATGCTGCACACCGGCGTGAAGCAATTTATGCAGGAACCCGATGTGGATAAGGAAAACGTAATAGTGGTTACCGAGCTAACCTTGCAGGCTCTCAAAGAACGTAATGCCGACGATTCCGCCGAAATTGACGAGAAAGACTTTTTGGATAGGGTGGATATCCTTTGCTCGCTTGGGCAAACAGTACTCATATCCAACTTCCACGAATATTATAAATTGGTGGCCTATCTGTCTAAGATCACCAAACTGAAAATGGGGGTGGTGCTGGGTTATCCCAACCTGGAATACATTTTCTCTGAAGAACATTATAAAGACCTTGCCGGCGGCATCCTCGAATCCTTCGCAACGCTGTTTAGCCGTAAAGTAAAGCTGTTCATCTACCCAACCCTGCGCGATGGGGTGATTTGGAACTGCCTGCGCTTTTACCCACCACCACATTTGATAGATCTTTATCGCTACCTGATAGCCAATAATAAGATAGAAGACATTAGGCACTATAAAGAAAGCAACCTGCACGTACAAACGGACCGGGTGCTGGAACTGATCAAAGAAGGAGCTCCCGGTTGGGAGGAGTTTGTGCCAAACGAAGTAGCCGCAATGATAAAAGACCGCTGCCTGTTTGGCTACCATTGCGATGTGCCTGTGGTTGCACCCGAAACCATCTCTGGCGTAGATAAACAGATCAGCGAAGCGTAATTCAGATCAGGATTTCTTTCATTCCTTATTCCGCGCTTGGATAAACCAGTTGCGCCAGCCATACCTTATAAAACGAATTTACACTTCCGTTACCTGCCGATGCATAATCGCAAAGCGTTACGCTTACGGGCGGAACGCCATTCTCGGTGTAAGACTCGGGGATGAAGCCAGCTTTGTATAGCATCAGTATGTCATCTCCGGTGGTATTGGGGACTTCGCTGAGTACAATATAGCCGCCCGCTTCTTTTACTGGCTTTAAAACGGCTTCTATTGCAGGGCCGCCAAAGCGGACATCTCGTGCTAAAACAATAGGGCCACGCATAATAGCAATGCTGTGGGCAGGGGTGAGGGTTTCTATCACCCGGCCACGCATATCCAGTTCAAGTAATATTTTGTCGCCATTGCTCCATTTGCGTTTTATTTTGGCGTTGGTACCGGGCTGCAGGTTTGTAATTGCTTCGCCATTTACGCTTAACCGGGTGTTTTTACTCCATGCGGGGATCCGTATGGCTATCTCCATCTCTTCGGGTTCGTTAGCCGTTAATTCTATTTCAACAGTGCCAGACCTTGGATAGGTGGTATGCTGATTAAATGTTATCTCGCTGCCATTTACGGGTTTAAGTGTAAAGGCTCCATCAGCAAAATAATTTATCGCTACACCCTTTGAGGTTCCGGTAACCATCTGCGGAAGGATAGTAAAAAGCCCTCTGGGCCCGCTGGCTTCGCAACAATTCAGGCCCATACCGCATTGTTCGCTGCCGGCCAGGCGCTGTCCGTTTAATGGTGTGTACTTGGCCCAATTGGCCCCGTGTCCGTTCATGGAACCTAAAAGGGCGTTATAATAAGTGCGCTCCGCCTCGTCAGCGTATTTGGCTTCGCCGGTAAGGCGCAATAACTGGCCGCATAGTTTTAGCCAGGTAACAGTTACGCAAGTTTCCTGATAGTGGTTTATAGGTGTGCTTTGCAGCGCTTTACCGCCAAACCACATTTCGGTAGACGCGCCGGAGCCCGCTATATTGATCTCGGTATCACGAATGTTCGCCCAAACATCTTCCACCGCTTTTTTATAGGCAGGGTTGCGGGTAATGCGGTATAGTTCCAGCAAACCCTCATAGCACGACATCATTTCGTAGGCTTTCTGCCCTTGCTCCGGGCTATACCAGTTTTTTGGTCGTGGAAAACGTTCGCTCACATTTACGTTTGCCTTGCTTATCAGTTGCGGCCCGTCGGGTGTTTCCCATTGGCGAACGATCTCTAAGGCAAAATTAAGATATTTTTTATTGTTAGTGCAGTTATAAAGCAGGCAAATTGGCTCCAGTACTGATGAGGCCGCCATACCGCGGTAGTTCCCTTTGTTTACAATTAGGCCATCCTTTTTATTCAATTCACTGATGAGATTATCGGCTATTTTTTTCGCGCCGTTAAGGCTCTTTTTATCCCACGTAGCACCGTAATAATCCAATAGCCCCAACATGCAGTATTTACGGCCCCATATATCCCATTCCTCTAAACGGTGCGCATCGGCATAGTTGCCGATGTAGCCATCAGGAGCTTGGGTAGCCAATAAACCGGTAACTGCCTTGTCCAGTGCTTTTCTTAATTTAACATTCCGGTTGTATTTGTAGGCCATTACTGCAGATGTAAGCCATTTACCCCAAAATTCGCTTTGCCATTGGCGGGTTTCGGTACGGTGTTCGGTTTTAAAGGGGGCTATCAATCCGTCTACATCCTGCGCAAGTATACGGTTGTCTACAGATTCCTGCATGCGGTTGCCGAGGTAACCATTCAGGTGGACGCCCATTGGTGACCATTGTGCATCAGGACGCGGCAATAGGGCCGCCGGCTGTGCGCAAACGCGGGCACCTAAAAAATAAAATACGGCGGGCAGGCACCAGTTAATTATATTAAATTTTTGCATGAGTGTCGGGTTAAAGCATTGGTTAGGATATAAGATTTCTGCTGCCCTAATTTATATGTTTTTTATCAAAATGGCTCAATGTTAAGTTAGCGCCGCTCTTGTAAATAATTATTAAATAATTGTTAAATGTTGATCGGGCTGTCGCGAAAGCGAATTTAGTGCCGTATTATTGATTAAACACGCCTGTTATGAGATACGCTACCCTTACCCGTTTTTCCTTATTGCTTGTTGTCGTAATGATCAGCATCAGTTCCTGCAAAAAATCCGGCACTGTGCCGAAATCATTATTGGGTACCTGGAACGAGCCGGCATTCCCATCTGGATTTAGCAGGAGCGTGAGCTTTTACAGCGATGGTAAATTTGCTGCCGTATTTACGGCATACCCAAATCCGCTGTCTGGAGGCAGCTCATCCACCATTACTACAAGTTACACAGGCACGTTTACTGTTAAAGGCGATAGTTTGCTAAGCAATATTACAACCATGGCGGAACAAGAAAATACAAATACGCCGGTTACATCTCCGTCTAACCAAAAACTATACGAGTACGCTACCTTTAAAGTAAGCGGCAATACGCTGATGTTAAAGTATACTACCTATCCCGCAGATGCCCCGGTTGCCACCGAAGCCAAATTTACAAGGTTCCTGCCCGATTAAAACGAAACCCAATATGCAAACGAAAAATTTGGTTAACCTGTTTTTGATTAAAAATTGGTAATAAATATATTAGCTTTTATGAAAGCCGCCAAAACCCCACAACCGCTTGCAAATACCGCCCAAGTAGACGCGTTTATGCAAAAACTCGGGCAACCGATGAAGGATGTGCTACAGGCTTTAAGAGAAATAATTCTGGCTGCTGATAGCGAAGTAGGAGAGCACATCAAATGGAACGCGCCGAGTTTTTTGTATACCGGTGAAATGGCTTCTTTCAATCCCAAAGAATATAAGCGCCACATCATCGTATCAAATTTTTTTAAGCAGGATTGTATCCGGTTGGTTTTCCCAAGTGGTTTTTTGTTGAACGATACATCTGGAATGCTGGAAGGCGATTATGCCGATGGGCGCAGAGTTGCCCTTTTTTTTAACATGCAGGATGTCGAATCCCGCAAAATCGCGTTGCAGCACTTCATCAAAAACTGGATCTCGCTTTTGGATATTTAACTTGATCTGGTTTGTATCCCCCGATTTTTTTCAGTCACAAATGCGTTACACATATTAAATTACTTGTTAAATACATTAATCAGCAAGTGAAATTTATTAATATTAGCGTTTACGTAAGCCTCTTTTAGTTAAGAGCTGTCCGATATTGCTTAACAAACAGAAATACAAATGATTAGATTTTTAAAAAGTGCGTTAATGGTGCCCTCGCTGGCATTTATGGCGCTTGCAGCCACCGCGCAAACAGCGGTAGGGCCAAAGCTGGTGGAGAAAGTAACCCGCAAGGGCACCGAACTGGTGATCCCTTATGAAAAATATGTATTGCCAAATGGCTTAACCATTATATTGGCAGAAGACCACTCCGACCCATTAGTGCATGTAGATGTAACCTACCACGTAGGTTCGGCACGCGAGGAAATTGGTAAATCTGGTTTCGCGCACTTTTTTGAGCACATGATGTTCCAGGGAAGCGAGCACGTTGGCAATGGCGACCACTTTAAGATCATCACCGAAGCGGGTGGCACCCTAAACGGATCCACCAACCGCGACCGTACCAATTATTACGAAACTGTACCAGCCAACCAGCTCGAAAAAATGCTTTGGCTGGAATCTGACCGTATGGGCTTTTTGCTGGATTCGGTAACGCAGCGCAAATTTGAAGTGCAACGTGCTACGGTAAAGAATGAGCGCGGCCAAAACTATGATAACCGCCCTTATGGCCTGGCCAGCGAAGTAACTTCTAAAAACCTGTATCCTTACGGGCACCCATACTCGTGGTTAACCATCGGCTACATTGAAGAACTGAATAAAGTGGGAGTTAACGATCTGAAAAACTTCTTTTTAAGATGGTATGGCCCAAATAACGCAACCATCTCTATTGGTGGCGATATCAACGCGAAACAAACATTAGCCTGGGTTCAAAAGTATTTCGGCGGCATCCCGCGGGGCCCTGTTGTTAAAAACGCGTCGTTCCCGGCACCGGTTTTAACGGCAGACAGGTATGTTTCTTATGTAGATAACTATGCCAAACTGCCTTTACTTTCTGTTACCTATCCCGGCGTCAAAATTTATAGTAAGGATATGTCCCCGCTGGATGCTTTATCTGAGATCATTGGCCAGGGCCGTAACTCTATCTTTTATAAAAACTTTGTAAAAACACGTAAGGCTGCGCAGGCCTCCATGAGTTCGTCCAATACTGAACTTGCGGGTGAGATCACCATCCGTGTATTGCCATTCCCGGGACAAACCTTGGCCGACGCCCAAAAACTGGTTGCCGAATCACTTACGGAGTTTGAAAAAACCGGCGTAACCGACGATGCACTCACCCGTTTTAAAGCAAGCGCCGAAGCAAATGCGATTAATGATTTAGCGAGCGTAAGCGGCAAGGTGTCTAACCTGGCGCAGGCACAATACCTCACCGGCAACCCTAACCAGGTAGGTCGTGAACTGGCTGATATCCGCGCTGTAACTAAAGAAGATGTAATGCGTGTTTACAATCAATACATCAAAGGTAAACCAGCTGTTATTCTAAGTGTATTGCCAAAAGGCGGTACCATTGTAGCTGCAGCAGCCGATAATTATACCGTAAACACTGCTGGCTACAAAGCGCCTGATTATGGTTACAACGGCTTGGTTTACAAAAAAGCCAAGGATGATTTTAACCGTACCGTTAAACCGGGCGTGGGTCCAAACCCATCTATCAAAGTTCCGGCTATCTGGAGCGCTACCACAGCAAATGGCATCCAGATCATCGGCACCCAAAACAGCGAGATCCCTTCTGTATCGATGCAAATGTCTATAAAAGGCGGTGGCATGTACGCGGTTAGCAACCCGGCTAAAGCGGGGGTGGCAGGCCTTGTTGCGCGGATGATGAACGAGGACACCAAAAATTACACTGCCGAGCAATTTAACTCAGAGCTTGATAAGTTAGGCAGCAATATTTCTATTTTTGCGGGTAGCGAAGAGATTGCGGTAAGTGTATCATCGCTCACCAAAAACCTGCCTAAAACGATGGTGTTATTACAGGAACGCCTGTATAACCCTAAGTTTACACAGGATGCTTTAGACCGTATTAAAAAACAAACCTTAGAAGGTTTTAAACAGGCAAAAACACAACCGGCGGGTGTTGCATCAACCGTTTACAACAAAATACTTTACGGCACCGATAACGTGCGCACTTATTCAACCGGTGGTAATGAGGAAACTGTTGCGGCTATCACCCTGCAGGATGTGCAGGATTATTACGACAAATACTTCACCCCGTCGCAAACCAAAATTGTGATCGTTGGTGATGTTAACGAAGGTACCGCAAGGGGTAACCTGGCGTTCCTGAATACCTGGGCAGATAAAAAAGTTTCTATCCCTACCCCGGCAGAAGGTAAAACCTTTGAGAAAACAACCCTTTATTTGGTTGATATCCCTAACGCTGCCCAATCGGAGATCCGTATTGGTTATTTAGATAAGCTGAATTACAATGCAACCGGTGATTACTATAAACTGGGCATTGCGAATTATATTTTAGGCGGCGCGTTCAACAGCCACATTAACCTTAACCTTCGCGAGAAAAAAGGTTGGACCTATGGTGCGCGTTCGGGCTTTAGCTCAAGCAAAAACGGCGGCGATTTTACTGCTTCGGCGGGTGTATTGGCTACCGCTACAGATAGTTCTGTTGTGGAATTTATGAAGGAGATTCGCAATTACCGGGCAAATGGTATTACGCCGGATGAATTGAAGTTTACCCAAACTTCAATCGGTCAAAGTGATGCACGCAGGTACGAAACCAACGGACAAAAAGCAGCGTTCCTATCGCGCATATTGGAGTACAACCTGAAACCAACTTATGTTGACGAGCAGAACAAGATCCTTTCTACAATTACCCAGGCAGAGGTAAACCAGCTTGCAGCCAAATACTTAAATACCGATAACATGGTTATTCTGGTAGTAGGCGACAAGACAAAGATATTACCGGGCCTGCAAAAATTAGGTTACCCCATTGTAGAACTTGATGCCGATGGTAAGCCAAAGCAATAAGTAAACGCATTATAATAGTAACGAGGCTGTATCATAAAAGGATACGGCCTCGTTTTGTTTTCAGGTCAGTTTTCTTGAGAAAAAGTTTTAAATTTTGGCTGCTTTCAATCCCATTAATTATTGGCTCAGGTTTCTTTTTGTCTCTGTTTTGTTTTTTATAAATGGTGTTTTTGCTGATAACAAGGAAATTGAATTAAAGCTGGCTATTAATGATAGATACTACTCACCTCGTTATGGAAGGTAAATACCAGGAATTAAGCAAGTCAATAAAAATTGGTGTTGATGATGCCGAATTGTTTGATAGCTCGCGATTCGTAATTTAAAAATGAAAAAAGGTGCGTTTGGCTATTATATAATTACAGGCGAGAAATTAACAAATTAGCCATCTCTCTTACCCATGCTTATTTAATGTTAACAAATGTTAACAGATACAGCTGGTTGCTTTTGGGCAAATTACTTTTACCTTAAGCAACCAAAATCATGAAAAAGAAACTTTACATCGTATTATTTTTAACCACTATTTTACTCGCCGGTATTATAGCCCTCCAGCTTTACTGGACCTTTACTGCCTATAAACTGAACAAAGAAAAATTTGATGGCGACATCAATATCGCTATGCAGCGCGCGCTGCATAGCTGCAAAAAAGATTATTTCGATTCCATTAGGGTGGTGATGATAAAACGCTTGTCGGAACCGCATACGCATATCAAAATTGATACAGCCCGTAACCGGCAAGGTATGTTTATCTGGATCTCAAATAGATATCTGCGTTCCAACGAGCCTTACCAAACTACTATCCCCGTTTTTAATCATTACCGGCAACAAATAAATCACCAGGCAACCGTACCGGAGGTAATAACAGAAATGTCGTTCTACGTGCCCTCCATGTTAGACCAGGTAACACTGGTATTGGGGATGGAAGATGTATCTTCCAACTGGAAAAAAGTTGAGGCATACGTAAAGGCGCATAGCGAAATCCCGCGCGATAGTATTTTTGCACAAACCAATATTGTGCAAAGAGGTACGTATGGCTACCCTCCTAATTACAGGCAGGCGGATAGCATAAAACTTCACCGTTATTTTAAAGAGGCTATGCGCAAGCTGCATCCCAAAAATCGCCGGAGCGGTGATTTTAGCATGGTGTGGTCTGACAAGCCGATACCGGCAAATGATTTCGATCCTCATCATGTGGAACAACTCCGATATAGTGAAACCGAACAATTCACCTACAGATATCACGGCTTCTTGTTTTTGCAGCATACCGACAAAAATGCTTTATATGTACGCGTGGTGTATGACAGGGCACAGGTAGGCATATTGAGCGAGATGGTACTGATACTGTGCCTGTCGGGATTCCTTATCGTGTTTACTAAATTTTGTTTGTTCTATATTATCCTTACCATAGTTAAGCAAAAGAAGCTAACGGAGCTAAAGGACGATTTCATCAACAACATGACGCATGAACTGAAAACCCCTATAGCCACCATCACCGTTGCTATTGAAGGCCTACAGAAGTTTAATGGGTTAAACGACCCTGAAAAAACCCAACGCTACCTGCAAACCTCGCGCAATGAGCTAAGCCGGCTGGACGGGTTGGTAACAAAGGTGCTCAACATAGCCGCTTTCGAAAGTAAAAAGATTGTATTGGCGAAGGAGAGAATAGCTATTGACGAACTGATGAATGAGTTGATAGAAGCAGAAAAACAAAAAACAGCCAAGGAGGTAAGCATCAGCTACATCAATAGTGATGGGATTAAGGAGATAGAGGCGGATAAAATGCATTTGCGTAACATCATGCTTAACCTGGTAGATAACGCTATCAAATACGCAACCGAACCCGTAGATATAAAAATAAGCCTGACAAGACATAACAAATACGCCGTGTTTTCGATAAAGGATAATGGTATGGGAATCCCCGCGAGGCATATTAAGCACATTTTTGATAAATTTCACCGCGTACCGGCCGGCAACGTACACAATGTAAAAGGAACCGGCCTGGGGCTGAACTATGTTAAATACATTGCAGAGGCCCATGGCGGCAAAGTAGCCGTTACCAGTAAAATGAATAAAGGAAGTGAGTTTACAGTATCTATCCCAATTAAAAATGGATAAAATAAAGGTTCTATTAGCCGAGGACGAGTTGGCGCTGGCCCACATCGTACGCGAAAGTTTGGAGGAATCGGGCTTTGAGGTGTTGCTTTGCGCTAATGGCGAGCAGGCCTTGCAAAAGTATAATGAACATAGGCCCGATATTTTAGCGCTGGACGTGATGATGCCCAAAATGGACGGTTTCGAGCTGGCCAGGAAGATCCGCGAGGCGGATAAAACAACGCCAATTATTTTCCTTACCGCAAAATCGCAGCCCAAGGATGTGGTGGCCGGTTTTGAGAGTGGTGCGAATGATTACCTCAAGAAACCCTTTAGCGTAGAGGAGCTGATCGTACGGATGAAGGTATTATTGAGCCATAATCGGCTCCTTGCCCGCAAAGTGTCCGAAAGGCCGGCAAATGAGCAGTATCAGATAAGCAACCTGTATTTTAACCCGGCAAAAAACACGCTGCAGCAGGGCATCAACACCTGGCCGATAACCGCGCGTGAAAGTGATATTTTAAAGTTGCTTTGCAAAAGCGGCCACGAAGTACTGCCCCGCAAAACCCTGCTGGATACCGTTTGGGGAGATGATAGCTTTTTCAACGCCCGCAGCCTGGATGTGTTCATCACCAAGCTGCGCCGCCATCTCGCCGCCGATCCTAACATCCAGATCATCAATATAAGAGGAGTGGGGTATAAGCTGGTGTGGTGATTGAGTTGGATTTCGGACTTCGGATTTTCGATTTCGGACTTTTTGTTTAGTTCTTTAAATAGTAAAAGTGACTTTCGTCGCTTTTACTATTTAGTCCTCCCCATGTCATTGCTGTAAGGGAAGCGCAGCGACGAGAGATCTTGTATGCCCTGCTTGTCTACGCCCTGCCTGTCGGCGACTTGTGTGGTCCGAATGCATGGCGTCTAAGATTTTTCTTCGCCCTACCGCTCTTTCCCGGCCCGCCGCTCATCGAAAACATTGGGAATAAATGATGGGTTTTAAAGTGCGTTCGCAATAAACGGCGTTTTTCTTACAAATTCATCGCTGCTCAATTGCGCTATCATCCATTTACCCAAGCTCGATGCGCTGATGAAATCGCCGGGGCAATCCAGCAGGCTGGTTACTACTTCGGGCACCTCGTCGGTTTGCTGGATCATGGGGAGGCGAACAAGTGTCCAATCGAGCGGGGTGGCAGCGAGTACTTCGTATTCCACTTGTTTATCGGCGGTAGTCTTGGGATAGTTCTGGTACATCCATTCGGTGCCGAATTTTGTTTTAGGGCCCTTGCTGTCGAAGGGCGTATCTACGTTTAAGCCGGTGGTGCTGAAGTACCGGCGGACGCCCCGCTCGCCCATTGCTTTTAAGATCTTGGTGGTTACATCGCTAAAAACGGGTGGCTCACCTGCTGGCTGCCCAACGGTGCTGATGATGACGCTGCAACCTGTTAATAAAGTTAGCAGGGCGTTGTAGTCGCGCGCATCGCCTTTTATAAGTTCTATAAGCGGGTTGTCAATTTGCAAATTCTCCGGTTTGCGGTGAAGGAATTTAACGGGGATATTTTGGGCTGTTAATTGCTTAACAAGATATTTGCCGGCCTTACCGGTACCGCCAATTACGGCAACTTTTATGTTTGATTGCATGGTGTTCTTTATAAAAAAGGATATAATAAATTGGTTTATGCCTTTTGAGGCACAAGAGATACACTGCCATTTAAAGGCAATGCAAATGGGTGGGATATTTTATAAAGAGATTTTAATGAAATAAAGATAAACACGATTAATGGATTTAACGATTAATACGAATTCTTTATTTGTAAAAGGATGTTATTAACGCGGTGGTAAGGTTAAGAAAACCGCGATAGGGATAGCAACGGAAACCCCGGAATGGGGTGATGCTTCTATCAGCAATGCGGAATGAGGAGTTGCAGTGCAGAGCCCGGGCCGCAGGCATCACTATAAAGTTGTCTGAACTCGAATTTTTCGAATTAAAGAGAAATTGAAATGATAATAGTTATTTCGAGGCATTCAACCATATAACTTAATCAATAACAATTCTAAATAATATATATCCCCTGTAATAAACATTATTAGCTCAGCGTTTTGTATTTTTGTATCCCGGTTTACGTATAGATCAAAGCATGAAGAAAAGTTCGATTTTTGGCCTCATTGTAATAGCCATTGCTATAGCGGTTATTATTAGTGTTTACTCAAGCACAAGTAGTTACGGTAATTTTAACGATGCTAAGAAGAGCAGCAGCGAATTAAAGGTTGTTGGCCGCCTTAATAAACAAAAAGAATTGCATTACGATGCCATAAAGGATGCCAACTACTTTTCGTTCTACATGCGCGATACCGTGGGTAACGAATGTAAGGTAGTATTCACCGGTACCAAGCCCGAAGATTTTGAACGCTCTGAGCAAATTGTGCTTACCGGTAAAATGATAGGCAACGAATTCCATGCCTCCAATATCCTGATGAAATGCCCCTCTAAATACACCCAGGACAAGTTAGAAACTAAAGAATACAAGGCCAAACAGGCCAGCATATAACCAATTTTAATGGATACAGTTTTTAAAGGCGAGCACCTTTTACCGGGGCAAATAGGCCAGTTTTTTCTCGTTCTCGCTTTCGGGGCGGCACTTCTATCGTTCATCAGTTATTATTTTTCAACTACAGATGATGCCGGCAAACCCGGCGGTACCTGGCAAAAGCTTGGTCGTATAGGTTTTTATATCAACTCGGTATCCATATTAGGTATCGGCACATGCTTATTCTATATCATTTATAATCACTTTTTCGAGTACCATTACGTTTGGGCATATACCTCCAAAACGTTGCCGGTACGCTATATCATCTCCGCCTTTTGGAACGGACAGGAGGGTGGCTTTTTGCTTTGGATCTTTTGGCAGGCCGTATTAGGTTTTATACTGATCTGGAAGGCTGGTACCTGGGAGCGCCCGGTGATGACGGTTGTCGCCCTGTCGCAGGTAACGCTGGCTACTATGGTTTTGGGTGTCAACGTTTTGGGTGTACATTTAGGCAGTTCGCCGTTTTTGCTGCTGCGGGATTTTATGTCGGAAGCTCCGATATTTAAAAGTGCCGATTACCTTTCTTTTATAAAAGACGGGCAAGGCATGGTGCCATCCCTGCAAAACTACTGGATGATCATTCACCCGCCAACCTTGTTTTTGGGTTTCGCCTCAATGGTGGTGCCTTTTGCCTACGCGGTTGCCGGCCTTTGGCAAAAACGCTATAAAGACTGGGTAGCACCGTCTATCCCCTACGCGCTGTTTGCTTGTATGATATTGGGCACAGGAGTGGTAATGGGCTCGTTCTGGGCTTATGAATCGTTAAACTTTGGCGGCTTTTGGGCATGGGATCCGGTAGAGAACGCCTCTATCTTTCCATGGATCACCATGGTTGCGGCTGTACACGTACTTATCGTATATAAAAACACCGGTCATTCCTATTTCACAGCAACGTTTTTAATGCTCATCAGCTTTGTACTGGTTTGGTACTCATCATTCCTGAACCGTAGCGGTATTTTAGGCGATACTTCGGTACACTCCTTTACAGATCTGGGGATGTTTTGGCAACTGGTTACCGGTATATTGATCTTTTTTGTGATGTCGGTTTGGCTGCTTGTAAGCCGCTGGAAGGAATTGCCGATCACCAAAAAAGACGAAGAAACCTACTCCCGCGAGTTTTGGATGTTTGTAGGCGCGGTATTCCTGGGGCTATCCTGCTTCCATTTGTTGGTGGTAACGTCGGTGCCCGTGTGGAACGCCATGTTCGGTTTAAACATTGCGCCACCTGCTGAAAAAGCCAGAATGATCCATTACAATATTATCCAGTCGTCGTTTGTATTTGTGATAACTATATTGACGGCCTTCACCCAGTTCCTGAAATATAAAAAGACCGACGTAACCAAGTTTTTTATCACCACAGCCGTATACCTGGTGTTTTCGATATTGATAACCGCGCTGGTGGTTTACGCCACAGGCCTTTACAAGCTAAACTTTGTATTTGTACTGGTGATGTGCGGCTCTATCTATTCGGTTATTGCCAACGGTAAAGTATTGGCTGATGCCTTTAAAGGTAAATTTAAGCTGGCCGGCTCGGCAGTGGCGCATATTGGTTTTGGTTTGCTGATGATAGGCGCGCTGATATCTGCGGGTACCAGCACGGTAATATCCATCAACAATACCGGTGAAAGCTATTCTGCCGAGTTTGCCAAAGACGAAAACCCACGCGAAAATATTTTGGTATACCGTAACGAGCCACAAAAAATGGGCGACTACACAGTTACCTATTTAGGCGACTCGCTGAACCTGCCCGATCACTTTTATAAAGTGAACTATCGCCGGGTGGATGCCGCAGGCAAAGTGGCCGAAGATTTTACCCTGTACCCTAAAGTACAGGTAAATAAAGGCTCACTGGCTTCATCGCCGGATACCAGGCACTACCTGTTCCACGATCTGTACACGCACATCACCATGACCAACTCGGCAAGTACCAGTGAGGAAAAAGGTGTGGCAGGCGAGGAAGAAGCCGCTAAAGACGATAGCAAAGACTACGAACCCGCAGTACCACACGAAGTAGCCGTAGGCGATACCGTCCGTTTCCGCGAGGGGTATATGGTACTAAAACAACTGAATAACGGTGTTAAACTGCAAAACATAGCAGCAAGCGAAGTATTAGTATCTGTTGGTGCCGAACTGGAAATTGTAACGCACGGTAAAACCTATCATACCGCACCGGTTTACATGCTGAAGAAAAATGGTGGTGTGTTTGATTTCCCTACTAAGGTGGAAGAGGCCGGCTTAAAACTGCAGTTCACTAAAATTATCCCGGATAAAAAGAAGATAGAGATAGCGGTTTATCAGCAGCCCGAGAGTGCTAAAAAGTACATTGTAATGCGCGCAATTAAATTCCCATATATCAATTTCTTTTGGGCGGGTACCATTATTATGGTTATCGGTTTCTTCCTTTCGATATTAAGGCGGAATAAGGAAGTTAAGGCGGTGAAGGCGGTATAAGTAAATCAAATCGTATATTTAGCCATGCGTAGCACCCTTCGTTCCACCTTGTGTGTTTTATTTGTTGCCGTGGCATTTGCTGCCTGCACCCAACAACCGGAAAAACCTGCTGTAGATAAAAAGGCACAATCAGAAACTCTGATACAGGAACACTTTAGGTACTTGAACGACCACGACCTGAAAGGCATAGTTGGCCAGTATTCGCCAAAGGCTAATATCACATCGAGCGATTGGAAAGGTATGGCAACCGGCCCAGAAGGCGCGGACCAGATCTTTCACCTCGAGTTTTACGTATCGCCGGATGCCAAGTACCTGGTTGATAAAGTGATCAATACCGACTCTACCGTAGTTGTAGAATACGATGTGATCGGCTTAAAAGATAAAACCAACGGCGGTGTACGGTACGATGTGCGCAAATGCAGCATCTTCCGCATCGACGATAAAAATAAAATAAGCGGCGAGGCCACCTACGCCAATGCTATGGCTTACCATAACGGCAACTAAATAGTAAAGAGGCTGTATCATAATTCAATTGGTGCCGCCTTTTTATTTGACTATTATAATGTTAGTGCGGACGGTGTTTTGTTCCCTGTGTTGAATATTTAGATTATAACCCAATTAACAGCTATACACAAACAAAAAAGCTTCCACATGGCTGCAATAGCTTCCAAAAACAAAGCCGCATCATTTGGATTGTGATACGGCTTCTTTTTTATGGGGATTTATGAAGTTGGCTTCCGGTGTACCGAATATAATTTTCAAATTTAACCCTTGAACCTTGTAATTGCACCTCGTTAGCGGCTTCTTTCCTAAAATCAATCGGCTCAAGGCCGGTGGCTGCCTACCATACCACGTTAATAACTATATATTCAATTTCTGGCGAGGTCTTCGCATGCCTTCGAAACGATATCCAAACTTTGGTAGCTTCTACCAAGCTTGCTGATATTGATATTTAAAGCTTCTGATAATTCTGCAATCAAAAACCCAACGTTATCAATAATCTCGTTTTGTAATTTTGAGTAAAACTGCCAGTGAGAAACTGAACGTGTACGATGGTTTAACACATCTTCTCTTATCCGGTCGAGCCATACTACCTTCCTTATCATGGCATCCTGTGAGAACTACCTTCACTTTTAATTAAATCCTGTACGTGTTGCTTTGTAAGCCTTTTGGGTTTAATTGTTTTTGCTTTATCATTTGATAAAAAAGAACCTTGTTATAAATATAAAGTAAAAAACGTTTAAAGAAACACCGTGTTTTCACCCGCGACACTTCCGTGTTTTGCCGCTTGTAATATTCCTTTAAGTTGTTGAAATTTATACTTCTTTACATCCAACCTAATTAAAAACCTGTATGCCAGTTGGTTCAGCCGCTGGTATGCGTAAAACCTTTACTATCATGAAAACAAAATTTGGCTTCACCCTGCTAACCATCGCAGAATTTGATGCCTGGCTTACCAGCCTGCATTTGGCCCGCACCATTTTAACCGTGCAGGAGCATCATACCTACAGCCCATCGTACAGCCAGTTTAATGGCAACAACCACTTCGAATTGCAGCAGGGTATGAAAAACTACCATGTAACGCACAACGGTTGGAGCGATATCGCACAGCAATTCACCACCTTCCCGGATGGTACCATCATGACGGGGCGGCCCATGGAAGCTACGCCTGCCTGCATCCTGGGCCAAAATGCCCACGCCGTTTGTATAGAGAACCTGGGCAATTTTGATACCGGCGGCGATGCCATGACCATCGCCCAGCGCGATACCATTATACAAATGACGGCCAAGCTTTGCACTCGTTTTAATATCCCGGTAAACGATACCGGCGTGGTTTACCACCATTGGTTTAACCTAAGCACCGGTGAACGCAACAACGGCACAAAAAATAATAAAACCTGCCCGGGGACAAATTTCTTTGGCGGCAATACGGTAGCAAACGCTCTGGCCAATTTTTTGCCCCTGGTAGCCGCTGCAGGTCAACCGCCGGTTCCGCCTGCTCCACCGGCTAATGTGCTGCTTAAATATATTTGCGTTACGGCAACCACTTTAAATATTCGCACCGGTCCAAACGCAACCAGCGCTAAAGCAGCCGCACCCGCCATATTGGGTTCTATTTTACGGGTTTACCAGCAAAGCAATGGCTGGTATAAAATATCGGCAAGCCAAAACCAATGGGTTGCAGCGCAATTTACCGCCGTGGTAACCAGGGCTACGGTTACAGCCACTTCGCTTAATGCCCGCAGCGGGCCGGGCACTGGTTTCCCTAAAATAGGTACTTACGTAAAAGGGCAGGAGCTATTTATAGAGAAGGAAGAGAACAAATGGTGCAAAATAAGCATGGATAGCAAATGGGTAAGTAAAGACTTTTTATCGTTTGTATAAAATGGAAACCGCAATAAAAGAGAAGGTAAGGAAACGAATTATTACCTGCAGCGACGGCACCTGGAACAAACCCGGTGACATTGATGGCGGCGTAGGCATTACCACCAATGTGCAAAAGATATTTGAGGGCATTTGTAACGAGGATGGGGAGGGTATTAAGCAAATAAAATATTACGATCAGGGCGTGGGCTCTACAGGCAGCAAACTGCGGCGTATTATTGATGGTGCCACCGGGTACGGGCTGGACGAGAATATCCTGGATGCCTACAAATTCATCATTTGGAATTATGAACAGGGGGATGAGATCTACCTGTTTGGTTTTAGCAGGGGCGCGTACACGGCCCGCAGCCTTGCCGGGATTATCCGCAAAGTGGGGTTGTTAAAAAACAACGACCTTAAACGCATTAAGGAAGCGTATGCTTTGTACCGCGATACCAGCATTAAGCCGGATGACGGTGACGCTATTAAATTCCGTGACATGTATAGCCAGCCTAACGCTAATGTGAAATTTATAGGCGTGTGGGATACGGTTGGTTCCTTAGGTATTCCGTTTATGGTGATGCAGAACAAAAGCAAGTACCAGTTTCATGATACTACGCTGAGCAGCCACGTAGATTTTGCCTATCATGCCCTCGCTGTAGACGAGCAACGAAAAAACTTTATGCCCACTTTGTGGCGGGAGAGCGAGAATTTAGCTGATAAAAACCCCAATCAAAAAATGGAACAGCGCTGGTTTCCGGGCGTTCACTCCAATATTGGGGGCGGATATCCCAAGGCTGGTTTAAGCGACGTAGCGTTGAAGTGGATGATGGATAAGGCTGCGGAAACCGGCCTTGCTTTCGAAAAAAAATACCTGGACGAGAAAATAAAGCCCAATGATGCCGATATGCTTTATAACTCCAATAAATTCCCTTTTTCGCTTTTAGGGAGACACGTGCGGGCAATTAAGGAGTTGCCGGACAGCAACGAGACCGTTGATAAATCGGTATTTGAACGTATGTTGCTGGATTTCAGGCCCGACCCATTGTATAAGCCGGCCAATGTAAAATCAATACATCAATATTCTACAAACGCTTCATCGGGGTAACACCAAAGCCAGCGTTCGCCGGGCTGGGCAGATGCTATTACGGGGTGCTGCGTGGCGTGGTAATGCTTGGTCATGTGCTGGTTTACCGATTGATCGCAGCAAAGGGTTACGCCGCAGGTTTGGCAGGTACGCAGGTGAAACCAGGTTTGGTTGTGCTTGATGCATTCCTCGCAAACCTGTTCGTCGCTTAGTTTTACCTGTGTGATGGCCTGTAGGTGTTGGCAAAGATTAGGGTCGTTCATGAATGAAATGTTATGCCTATAAAGATAATAATTGTACCGGTAAATTGCTTGCTACCCATGAAACGTCCCGATGGGACGAATAGAGTGAATTATACCCCATCGGGATACCTTATGGGTAGAAAAATAAAGAAGCACAAAGGCGTTCCATCGGAACGCTTTATGGGTTAAGTCGTTCACGGTTAACTATGCTTAGAGAACAACCTATAAAATAATATGATGCTCCAAATATTCCTAAAACGTTTTAATAAAATTCCACCGAATTGAAAAAATGCTAATTATATTAGTATTTTTGATTGGTATGAATGAGGAGCGGATAACGGAAAAGTTGAACATATTGGCGGATGCAGCCAAGTATGATGTATCGTGCGCGAGCAGCGGCAGCAAACGCAAAAACGAAAACAAGGGGTTGGGGAATGCCAGTAATGGTATTTGCCATTCGTATACCGAGGATGGGCGATGTGTGTCGCTCCTTAAAATTCTGCTGACCAACCATTGTATTTTCGATTGCGCTTATTGCGTGTCGCGCAAGAACAATGATATTAAACGTGCTGCTTTTACCGTGCAGGAAGTGGTGGACCTTACCATCAATTTTTATCGCCGCAATTACATAGAGGGGCTATTCCTCAGCTCGGGTATTTTTAAAGATGCCGATTACACCATGGAACGGTTGGTACGCGTGGCCAAAAAGCTGCGTACCGAACATAACTTTAACGGTTATATTCACCTCAAATCTATTCCGGGAGCCAGCGATGAATTGATGAACGAAGCAGGCCTGTATGCCGACCGGCTGAGCGTGAACCTGGAGATGCCTACCGAGGCTGGCCTGAAGCTGTTAGCGCCTGATAAGAATCAGCAGGATATGATCAAACCGATGGGCTACCTCAAGAATGCCATCATTAAGCACACTGAAGAAAAGAAGCTGTTTAAAAAAGCACCGCTTTTTGCCCCGGCCGGACAGAGCACTCAGATGATCATTGGCGCCACGCCAGAGAATGACAGTGAAGTGTTGCATTCTGCTAATTACTTTTATAAGAACTTTAAGCTGAAACGGGTTTATTACTCGGGTTATGTACCCGTACTTGCGGATAGCCGGTTGCCCGCTCTTAATACCGCGGTACCGATGGTGCGCGAGAATCGGCTGTACCAAGCTGATTGGCTGATGCGATTTTATGGTTTTAAAGTAAACGAGATAGTAAACACTGCCCAGCCGCATCTCGACCTGGATATTGACCCTAAGCTGGGCTGGGCGATTCGTAATATGCAGGCCTTCCCGGTTGATGTTAATAAGGCCGATCTGCAAATGATCCTGCGCGTGCCTGGGATTGGATTGCTATCGGCACAAAAAATTGTAAGCGCGCGCAGGTTTGGTAAACTGAATTGGGATCATATGAAAAAAATGGGAGTGAGCCTTAACCGGGCCAAATACTTTGTTACCTGTAACAGCAACGAATTTGAACGGCGCGATCTTACGGGGAGTAACATCAAACAGTTTATTCTGGCTACCTCGCAAAGCAAGTATTTAAAAAACACCCAAACCCAATTGAACCTGTTTTAACATGGCGACTACCACCTTAATATATGATGGAACTTTTGAGGGACTGCTAAGCGCGGTGTTTGAAGTGTATACGCACCGGCTGCAAACCGTAAATCTCCATGCCGGCGAATGGCTTACCAGCGCTTTGTTTGAGGATGTAATAAAGGTGGTAACAGATGAAACCCGCGCGGCAAGGGTGCTAAAAGGCTTGAAGGAACGCGTCTCGCACATTGGCGTGCAGCGTTTGTATGCCGCCCATTTGGCTGGGATGGTGGGGGAGGACCTCAATCTGCTGGGATATATAAGATACGCATTTGATTCACCGATGAATATTGAAGAGGATTATGGTAACAGATATGTAGTCCGTGTATCTGAACTGGTGCGCATGGTGAGGCGCGAAAAGCATAGGATGGAGGCCTTTGTGCGCTTTCAGCAATTAACAGATGGTACCTTTTACGCCGCTATAGAACCGGATTTCAACGTGTTGCCGCTGCTTATCCGCCATTTTAAAAGCCGCTATGCCGATCAGAAATGGATCATCTACGACATAAAACGCAAATATGGTCTGTTTTACGACCTGCACGATGTGCAATTTATCAACCTCGATTTCTCCGATGATAACAAAGCAGCCAACGTTATGGCCTCTTTCAGCGAGGAGGAGGGCATTTACCAGCAACTTTGGAAGAATTATTTTAATAGCGTAAACATCGCTTCGCGCAAAAATACCAAGCTCCATGTACGCCATATGCCCAAGCGATATTGGAAGCATTTAACCGAAAAAATTTGAGTTCTCGGTTTTTTACGCATTTTGGAAATTAAGAAAGACCATTGTTTTTTTGGATTTGCCTAATTGTTTGTTAATAAGAGTATTGAGGGGTTGATGTGAACGAGCTATTTAATGCATTCATAATCAATATTTGACGAATGTTAATAACTATTGATTTGATGTTAATAAAGTGTTAATAAGAATATGTAAAAAACTTTAAAAAATACTTGACACGTATGGGTAAAAGTTCCGATATTGTAATTATCAAGAACGACGTACTTTGACAGCCTTACAGGATTACAGAAACTAAAACGGGCGAACCTTCGGGGGAGCTAAAGTTTAGGGAAGTGCCTGAGTCATATTAAGAAGAAAGAAGCGAAAGCAAAACTGCTTCGGAATTGATTAAAGGGGTATTATGGGTGTTGCAAAACTTTACGGAGAACGGCATCGAAATAATGGCCTCGAAGCAATCAGCGTTAGCAAACAATGGTATAACTTGGTTCTCTAAGAATAAAGATACATCAGCGTTGCACGGATAACGACAGAGTCGACTTCCCCTCGGGAGGATGGCGAGTTCAAAGGTCTGCAAGTATGCCCTAACCGGCTTCCGCAAGGAAAATGGATAGATCAGCGCTACAGGCGGCATTGAAGGAGAGGCCTCCGCAAGGAGACTGACAAAGTCTGCATCAGGTGCCAACATTTGAGATATCAGTATTCGCAGGAATAATGGTACATCAGCGTTAGCAATTAACAAAGAGGAGATCGGGCCGGTTAATTTTACACAAAACTTGGTGCTCACGGGTGGCTATGGTCAGCCGAGGAGTTAGGAAACGGGAGTCAATTCGCAAGAGTAGGCTTCCGTTTTCCTGTTTAAGGGGACTTTTTTATTTTTAGTTGATGCCTAAATCAAAAGCCAATAAAAACAATACCAATCTTATAACTGTAAATGACTGTTTAACAACAGATCAATTCCTGATACTTTACAGTGAAGAATTCCCCAACCTCGAATCTGAAATATATGACGAGGGTTGCCGGGATTTGATTTATGTGCAAATTGGCTTGTTAAGCAACTATATAAATGAATGCATTAAAGAGGGTGCGATAAAAGAGGTAAGACGCGCGTTTATCTTTTTCGAACGGATTGTAAACCGCGTTAACTCAGAAGTGGAAAACGCATTTTATGTTTCTTTTCTGGAACATATTAAAATGGGAGGCGATTCTGAAAACGCGGTAGCTTCGAGGAAGCTTTTAAATCCTAAATACCTTGAAATATGGCGCGGGTTGAACGAACTAATGTTTCCCGATAAAATCGCCGGGACAAAGAAGAAAAAAAGCCCAGATAAGTCAACAAGAATCAAAATAAAGCGCTAAGAAACTCTGTTGTCCCTTTTACCTTCTTCACCTTTTCTCAATCAAAATCCTTAATTTAGCCTTTGATGAATAAGGATAATACAGATAAGGCCGATCGGAAAAAGAAAATATTTGTGCTGGATACCTCCGTTATCCTATATGATCACAACGCTTTTGAGAACTTCCACGAACATGATGTGGCTATCCCCATACAGGTATTGGAAGAGCTGGATAATATGAAAAGCGGCAACGATACCCGCAATTTTGAGGCACGCAGTTTTATCCGGCTGATGGATGATATCTCCCGGAACCAGCTCATAAACCAGTGGATGCCGCTCAATGGCAAAAGCAAGGGCAGCTTTAAGGTGATTATGGATGTAAAGAACAGCAGCGCCGACGCCGAAGAAGTCTTTGGATCTGAAAAAATAGACCACCGCATATTAAACGCTGCTCTTGGTGTGCAGTTTGAAAACCCCGATAAAAAGGTGATCCTGGTATCAAAGGATATCTGCCTGCGCCTGAAAGCTAAAGCGCTTAATATTTATGCCGAGGATTACGAAACCGGTAAGGTTAAAAATATCGACGAGTTATATAGCGGCAAAACCGTACTTAACAGAGTTACCGAGAAGCTGATGGGCAAGCTCAATAAAAGCGACAGCCTCCCTGTAGAGGATTTTGATATCCAACCCCAAAGCAACCAGTTTTTTGTACTGAACAGCAAGAATGGCACCGCATCCGCCTTCTATAATAAACAAAGCGGCCAGGTAGAAAAAGTTACCGAGCAGCCTGTGCTTAACATCTACCCAAAAAACTTAGAGCAGGCCTTTGCCATACACGCCCTGCTGCATCCCGATATTAAACTGGTTACCATACAAGGCAACGCCGGCACGGGCAAAACGCTGCTGGCCTTAGCCAGCGCGCTGGAGCAACGTAAGCATTACCGACAGATCTTTGTTACACGCCCTATAGTGCCCCTTAGTAATAAGGACATCGGCTTTTTACCGGGCGACGTAAAATCGAAGATCGACCCCTACATGGCGCCTATCTGGGATAACCTCAAATTTATTAAAGACCAGTTTGCTGACGATGAGAAAATGCAAAACAAGATAGACGAGCTGGTATCCAACGATAAAATTTCCATCACCCCGTTAGCTTTCATCCGCGGGCGCACCCTTGCCAAAATATTTTTTATTGTAGACGAGGCGCAGAACTTAACCCCGCACGAGGTTAAAACCATCATCTCCCGCGCCGGCGAAAACAGTAAATTCGTATTCACCGGGGATATTTACCAGATAGATACCCCATATTTGGATGCAGAGAGTAACGGCCTGTCGTACCTGATAGATAAGGCAAAAGGACACCCGCTTTACGCGCATATCACCCTGCAAAAAGGGGAGCGTAGTGAGTTGGCTAATTTGGCAACGGAGTTATTGTAGACACAACGAGCGTGAGCCAAGATTACCGCCGCCTTACCCCGCGCGTGATTGCGAGGCACGAAGCAATCTCCCGATAGACTGGTAGACAACATGCGTTACGGCTTGTCTTTGTACAGATTACTTCGTGCCTCGCAATTGACGATGTAGCTGTTTTCATTTGCATATCTGCACATCTTCTTCTGCACATCCAACTCCTATCTCAAAATATTCTCCGTCACCTTCGCTATATCCACCGTTATTTTATTGATAAAGCCCAGCTGTTCCTTCATCAGCACATCCTCTGCTGATAGGGGGGCGGGCACCACATCTGCGGTTTTTACTGCCTCTGCAGGTTTTGCAGGAGCCTCAATAGTCTCCCCGCTTAGCTTTTTACCGGTTTCCTTCAATACGGCTATGCTTCGTTTTACCAATTTCAGCGCATCTGCATGGGGTTGTTGCGGGCCAGTACGGATAATGGTTGAAGCAATATTGGCCGTGTAAGAGGCCAGGATATGGTTCAGCACCACAAATTTGTGAATATCCTTTATATTACGCTGCTTGCTTTTGGGTTCGGAGGTCATGCGCTCGAAGGTGGCAGATAAGTTGGCCGAGTTCACAAACACATCCTTTCGGGCCAGTTTATAATCGGTAATTAATACCGGTTTGCCGGCAATACTCTCCGATACCTTTTGCAGGTAGCTGATATTGGCAGTGATCACAGCTTTCAAGTCGTGCTGGATCTGTTGAAACTCCCAGGTAGGGAAAATTACGTAGCTGGCAATAAAAGCGATAGTAGAGCCAATTACCGTATCAATAATGCGTTCCTGCGCTACATTTAGTAAACCTACGCCGAGGAATTTGAAAAGAATAAGCACATAAGGCGTCATCAATATCACGCTTACTACGTAGTTGAGCCTTAAAAAGCTATAGGTGCCAATCATAAACACCACCAAAAAAATAAACTGAGCTGTTTTATCGGGGATAAAATTTAAGATCAATATACCTACAGCGCCGCCAGCTATGGTACCAATAAGGCGCTGGTAATTGCGCTGTTTGGACAGGCTGAACCCAGGCTTCAATATCACAATAATAGTAAGCAGTACCCAATAACTGTGCCCGCCAAGGGATAAGTTCTTAGCCGTTATAAAACCTATCAAACAAACCAGCGATACCCGTAGCGCGTGTTTAAACGTGGCCGAATCCAGGCTGATGTTATCCCGAAAAATGTGAGGGGCAAAATCCTGGTGGGTTACAAATTTGGAGTATTCTACCTCGCGGGTATCATTCAGCAGCATATCCGATGCTTTAGAATGGTAGTACTTATAAATATTGCCAATGCCTTTGGCCACATCGCGCAGGTTGATCAGGATCTTCTTTAGCACCAGGTTGCTGCTTTCTTTATCCTCTGCGCCTACTTCGTCTATCTTTTGTTTAAGCAGTTCCAGCTTATGATTCAAATTACTCAGCTTCTCGGGGCGGGTGTTGGCCAGTACGGCAAAGCCAATGTTGTCCAGATCGTCGGCCACGGTATGCAAAAAATCAGCTATCTCACTTAGTACCCCGGTATGCGCGTACTTCTCGCGGATGTGGCGGTAATCATAGTGGGTAGCCATTATCTGCTCAAACATATCCACCAGATCTATAAAGGTGAGTACCAAGATTCTGCTTGCCCCGGTAGATTCCTTCACCATCAGCCTGCTTTTAAAAAGCATCTCGCGTACGGCATCCTGGTGGTTGCTTACCGATATTTGCTGTAGCACCAGCCTGCGGTAATTATCATCTATATCAGTCTCGGGCCGGTAAAAATCGGCCTTTAAGCGTAAAAAACGCGCCACATCGGCCACATTCTCGCCAAGGGTTTGCTGCGCCGCACGATAGGGTCGTATACCAAAAAAAACCAGGCTAAAGATCATATACCAAAGCCCGCCGGCCAAAATGGTAGCGCAAAATATAGGCAGATCGGGCGGGGGGATGGCTTTATCCATCATAAATATCATTACCAGCAGGGCAGAGGTGCCTACTGCCGCGGCCCGGTTGCCATAAACCATAAGCATACTAAACAGGAAAGAAAATACGGTGATCTCCAGCCCAAGCGTATACACGTTAAGCCGTGCGTACCCTGTTATTAACGATATCACCAATAGCAGGCCGTTGCCAATAGCCATGGCATTACGCTTATGCTGCACAGGGCCGGGACTATCTATAGCGGAGATACACAGCGCACCCAACGACATAGTGAGCCCCAGCTCAAAATCGCCAAACTGCAGCGCCAGCAACGACGGGACCAAAATACCGGCAGAAATGCGCAACCCGTCAGAAAAATACTGGCTGTAAAAAAAGCTTTTTATTTCTCTTTTGTGGCTATTCATGAGGTGGTTTTGGGCGGGATATTTTCGCGTTTGCAAATTTAAACAAATAAAATTGCCATCACTTGCAATAACCATAATTGCATTAAAAAGGATTATCTGTTATTAATTATTCAGATTTTAGCATAATTTAATTTTAGATAGTTAAATTCACGCCAAAATACCGGGCAATCGGTATTAAGTAAATTTTGCCAAACCTGTTTTATTATGCCAACAACCCTAAGGCTCAGTCAGAGAGAAACAACATTTAATCAGGAAGTTGTAACCCGTTTTGAGTTATACAACAGCTTGTTTCAAACCCTGCCTTTTTACCAGGTAAAGGATACCGGTATCTTACTACCCTTCTTTAGCTCACATTGTGAAAAGGGAGCGGCGGCAGAATTATCGCCTACGGAGATCATCGAATCGTTTTTTAAGAACTACGTACCGGGTATCGACCACCGCGAGCAGATCAACCGCATGTTCCGTTTTATTCAATATATAGAACGGCAGGTGGTTTTGTTTGATGCCATAGAAGATTCGTCTTTTGGTACCCTTGGCCGTACAGATGATACCGGCCCGCTACAAAGTATGGTACAGCAGGCTACCTCTAACGAGGAGGCTCGCAAACAGATCAGCAAGCAATTAAAGGATTTTTCGTTGCGTTTGGTACTTACCGCGCACCCAACTCAGTTTTACCCGGGTACCGTCCTGGGGATCATGACAGACCTGATAGGGGCCCTTAAAGCCAACGATATCCCCGAGATAAATACTTTACTGCAACAATTGGGTAAAACCCCTTTCTTTAATAAAACGTCGCCAACTCCTGTAGATGAAGCGGTTAGCCTGGTTTGGTTTTTAGAGAACGTGTTTTACCACGCGCTATCGGGCATCCAGTCTAAATTGGAGCAGGAATTTGATATGGAGGGCAACAACCCGGTTTTGGAGCTTGGCTTTTGGCCAGGCGGCGACCGCGACGGCAACCCCAATGTAACCACGCAAAGCACCCGTGAGGTAGCTGTTTTGCTGCGCAAGCACATCTTCCGTTGTTACTACCGAGATTTCAGGGTGCTTAAACGCCGCATCACCTTCCGTGGTTTTGCTGATAATATCTCCAAACTGGAAAAATT
Source organism: Mucilaginibacter gilvus (assembly GCF_004054195.1). Lineage (GTDB taxonomy): Bacteria > Bacteroidota > Bacteroidia > Sphingobacteriales > Sphingobacteriaceae > Mucilaginibacter > Mucilaginibacter gilvus. Next base: position 452,820 of record NZ_SBIW01000007.1, read on the forward strand.
GCTTTACGATAACGCCTTTAACGAACAGGAAAACCCCAAGGATCTGCAGACGGAAATGCTCGACATTTTAAAGTCGATGCGCGAAACACTGGTGACCAGCCACGATAGCCTTTTTGTGGATATTGTAGGTGATATGATCCAGAAGGTACAGCTATTCGGCTCGTACTTCGCAACGTTGGATATCAGGCAGGACAGCCGTGTGCTGCGCAGTGTTTTTGATTACGGTACCAAGAAAATATACACTGGCGCACCAAAAGGCTACGCCGAAATGGATGAAGCAGCCAAGTTAAAAACCCTGCCGTTTACCGAGGCGGATTTTGTTTGCCCTGCCGATGCCGACGACATGACCCGCGATACCCTGGATACCATCCGCCTGATGAGGCAGATCCAGGAAAGCAACGGCGTGAAAGGCTGCCAGCGCTTCATCATCAGCAATTGCCAGCAGGCATCTGATATTTTGCAGCTGATAGACCTGTTCTTGTGGAGCGGCTGGAAAAAAGATAAACTTACCGTAGATTTTATGCCACTGTTTGAGACCGTTAACGATCTGATACACGCCGGCGATGTAATGGAGACACTTTATACCCATCCATTCTATAAAAAACATTTAAAGAGCCGTGGCAACAGGCAAACCATAATGCTTGGCTTTAGCGACAGCACCAAGGATGGCGGATACCTGATGGCTAACTGGAGTATTTATAAAGCTAAAGTAGAGCTTACCGCCATTGCCCGCAAACACGGTATCGACCTGGCCTTTTTTGATGGCAGGGGTGGCCCGCCGGCACGTGGTGGTGGTAAAACCCACCGTTTTTACGCGTCGATGGGTAAAGAGATAGCGAATGATCATATCGAGCTGACCATACAGGGGCAAACTGTAAGTTCGCAGTACGGTTCAGTGGAAACTGCAAGGTTTAATACCGAGCAGTTGATCAATGCCGGGATCATCTCCGCATTACACCCGAACCATAAAGACCTGCTGGACCACAAGCACAAGGCGCTGATAGCCGAAATGGCAGAAGCAAGCCATGGCTTATTCCTTGCCCTGCGCGAGCATCCCTTGTTTGTAGAGTACCTGGAAAAATTTAGTCCGCTTAAATTACTATCGCATATTAACATAAGCAGCCGCCCAACCAAGCGTAACGCGTCGGCCAAGTTAAAGCTCGAAGACCTGCGCGCCATTAGTTTTGTAACTTCGTGGAGCCAACTAAAGCAAAGTATCCCGGGTTTTTACGGCGTGGGTACAGCGTTGAAGAAAATGAAAGACGGCGGTAGCTGGGAAGAAGTGAAAGAGCTTTACCAAAATTCAGGCTTCTTTAAAACGATGCTGGATAACTGTATGATGTCGATGTCTAAATCCGATTTCCGGGTTACCGCTTATTTAGAGAAGGACAAAAAATTCGGTAAATTCTGGATTAGCTTGAAAGACGAGTTTGAACTAACCAAATCGCTGTTGCTGGAATTGACAGGTATGGCGGTGCTGATGGAAGAGTCACCGGTGGAACGCCGTTCGATAGCCATCCGAGAAAAGATCGTACTGCCATTGGTTATAGTGCAACACTATGCGCTTCAATGCCTAAATAATACTAAGGATGAAGAACTTATCGGCATCTATAATAAGCTGGTGATACGCACAGTATACGGTATTGTGAACGCGGGGAGGAATTTGGCGTAACGCTAAATCACCTATGCTGCGATTAATTGAAGGCTTGCGGGAATTAAATCTTGGCACGCCTTTTTTGTTTTCCTGTCTAAGGTCAATTTGCTTTGTCTGACTTGTCCTGAAATAGGTTTACATAATAAAAAGTGTTTCATTCCGAAAATTTGGCATCTTTGTAAAAGAATGTTAAGTAACTTATAATGAATTATTTATAAACGTTACCTAACGAATAGGGGTGTTCCAAAGCGTTTCACTAAAAACTGTAAGATGTTGATTATCAATATTAATTTAAAAATGAGTGTGCCACATTTAAAAGTGGAACACCTAATGACGATTTCTCGTTTCGGCCCGAATAACGCTTTATATATGTATTTATACCCAAACCTTTACCTATGAAAACGAGAACTATCCAATGAATCATATTGATCATTTTGCTATTGATTATCATCGGATTCGTTTTGTTAGACCATTATGTTTTCTGGTTGTTTGACATTCGCGGTTCGTAAATCATCAAAAACCGTTTAATTTAATCGCGCATAGGAAAAGGACTAAACCTCTCCTAACCGCGTTAGGGACAGCATCGAAAACCCCAAATAAAGTGCCGCTCTATTAGCTGCGCGTAGTGAGGAGTTGCAGCGTATGGCACGGGCCGAAGGCAACGCCATAATTATTTGTCGATTAGACTTTTACTTCTAACCCGCCAGCTCGTTTTCTTAAAAGGAAATATTATCAGCCTATTGTAAAATAAATTCCTGTTTTTATAAACAGGAATGGCTTATGTTTGTTAACCCAATTACAGACTTAAGATTATATAATGAAACAACTGGCCAGCATAGCGTTTATAGTGATCGTATTTTTCTTTGTACACGGTTGCAACGAGAACCGGAAGGCCCGCAATTTTAACAACGGTATAGATGCCGAAGCGCAGAACTTTATTAGCAAAAGTATAGAGGGCGGCAACGCGGAAGTAAAGCTGTCGCAATTGGCTTTAAAACAATCGAAAAACCAAGCTGTTATTGACTACGCCAAGATGTTGATTGCCGAACATATTGATGCTGGCAAAGAGTTAAAGAACATAGCTGTAAACCAATCTGCCAGCGTGCCCGATACCCTAACAAAAGCGCATACCCTGGCGATGGAAAGCCTTGCTAAGAAAACAGGGGAAGCTTTTGATAAAGACTATATACAAGCCATGGTGGAAGACCATGAACAAACCATAGCGGTATTTAAAACTGTAACCGGTAACCCAAATAAAAAATTAACTGCTTTTGCTGATAAAACCCTGCCGAAGTTAAAGGAACATCTGAAAAAGGCCAACGATATTTGCGCGGCTTTAAAATAGGCTCAATTGCTGTTTTACGGGTGGCTTTGTTTTACTCATTACAGTGCGCCCACCATACATCCAGGATTCAGCGCGTTCTTTTTCTATCACTTTGTCGAAATCAGCGTTGGGAGTAAAATCTTTTTCGGCAGCCTGCGCTATATTGGTTAAGCGCCTAATGGCCTCATTTTTTTCGTTATTACCTATTTTGCCTTATGAATAGCCATTTGCAGTGTGCAGATGGTTTCATCATAAACTTTGGTAGGCACCGGGAAGGGGTGACCATCCTTGCCTCCATGGGCGAAGCTAAACCGGGCGGGGTCATTAAACCGGGACAGCCATAAAACCGTGCCCAGCCGCTTCAGATCTACATCTTTTGCCCGCACATCGTGATGATTCGGCATCACCAGCTTGCTTATTTCCTTCAGCATGCGTTCGGGCGGTTCGGCGGCAATTTGCATCACCCCGTTACGGCTGGCCGCTGCGGCGCTGTCGGTCATATTTAAAATTAAACCGTTGTTTTTACCATAGATACTGGTATGCGGATCGTCCACAAAACTTGTCAGCTGTTCCGAATGCCAGTGGTAACGGCGGGTGGTGTTGCTGGCATCGCTCATACCTTGTTGTACCACAGCCCATTTGCCGGTATCGCTCAAAATAAAATTGTGCGTGTAAAGTTGGAAACCATCCTGTATAGCGGTATTATCTACCTTGGCACTTACCTTGCTGCATTTTACCAGATAATTACCATCGAGCCCGGTACGGCTGCCAATTTCTATCAACTCCTGCGGTGTGTTTTTGCTGTGACGGCCCTTGCCGCCACAAATGTAAATATCCAGTTCGCGGCTGTGCGGGTTGATGGCTTTTTTGAGCGCGCCCATCACCGAGGTCGTGATGCCTGAGGAATGCCAGTCCATCCCCATTACCGAGCCAAGGCTTTGGAACCAGAAGGGATCGCTGAGGCGGCGGAGCACTTCATCCTTGCCATAATCGAGTACGATATTTTCCACCACCGCCAAACCGAGCCTGGCCATACGCTCGGCAAGCCAGGCCGGCACATGGCCGTAGTGCAATGGCATATCTGCAAACCCTGATTTTTTCATACTAACAAAATTAGTATTTTTTAAGACAAAAAAGCGTAATTTTTGCCCGAAAAAGTCCTTTTTTTTTGAAATTTTGGCAAGTAAAAATGGCGGGTTTTGCTCTTTTGGAACCTTACACTTCAAACGCGTATTTGGCATTGCTCCAAAATTCATCCAGCGCAATTATGCGTGGTTTAAAAAAGGAGATAAGTTTTGGCCAGTCTTCCCTTTGGAAAATACTCACCTGATTTAGTTCAATATAGATGCGGCTGACGATTTTGCCGTACTCGTCCGTAGTGTGAAGCTGCCATTCCCATTCCTCCTGCAGTACGTTGTGCAACAGCGCTTTATAGGTGGTGAATTGCTCAAAGAACAGTTCCTGTAATTCGGTATCCGGGTGGCTTATCTCTATAGCGATACCCGCTAACTTGTTATCTGCCTGCATTTTAAAGTAAATATGCTTAACCCCGGTTTTATAATTGATCCAATTGGTACGCAGGCCATCAGCAGGCATCACCGGCCCCATGTACTGGCCAAAAGCCGTCCAGAACGCTTGTTTTAGTTGAGATGCCTGGTCTTTAGAGTACATAAACTAACAGCAGGTTTGTATTATTTGTGTTGCGGCAAAAATAGCTTAATATTTCGCGTCCCAAAATCGCACCGATTATTTACTTTAGCGAAACCATACGAAATACCTGCTATGAAATATCTTTTACTATTCCTACTGTTGCCAGTAATGGCGCTCGCGCAAAAAGCTCCAAAACCTTACGGGCCGCTACCAACCAAGGGCCAGATACAATGGCAGGAAACTGGCATGTACTGCATAATTCACTTTGGCCCAACTACTTATATGAATAAGGAGTGGGGTTATGGTAATGAAGGCGCCAGCGTTGTAAACCCAACAGAGTTTAGCGCCATGCAGATAGTAGGTGCGGCAAAAGCAGGCGGATTTAAGGGCATAGTTGTGGTAGCCAAACACCACGACGGTTTTTGCCTGTGGCCAACTAAAACAACAACGTACAATATTTCCAATAGTCCATACAAAAACGGTAAGGGCGATATAGTAGGGGAATACAAAGCCGCCTGCGAAAAGCTGGGCATGAAAATGGGTGTATACTGCTCGCCCTGGGACAGGAACAATGCCCTTTACGGCAAGCCCGAGTATGTAACCAAGGTTTACCGCCAGCAATTAAAGGAACTTTATACTCAATACGGTCCGCTGTTTATATCGTGGCACGATGGGGCCAATGGGGGCGATGGCTATTATGGAGGAGCGAAGGAAGTTCGTACTATAGACCGCTCTACTTACTACGGATGGGAGACTACCTGGGGCATTACGCGTAAGCTGCAGCCTAATGCGGCCATTTTTGGCGATGTAGGCCCCGATGTACGCTGGGTGGGCAACGAGAAAGGGCAGGCTGGCGAAACCAGCTGGGCAACTTACACACCGCACGCGCCGGAAGAAGGCAAAAAGCCCGGAAATGGTTTTGTGAAAGATTATGAAGGTACCGAAGGCCACCGCGATGGCAAATATTGGATGCCTGCCGAGTGTGATGTTTCATTGCGCCCGGGATGGTTTTACCATAAAACACAGGACGATTCGGTAAAAAGTCCGCATGATCTGATGGATATTTACCTGCAAAGCGTAGGCAGAGGGGCCAGCTTGGATCTGGGTTTATCGCCCGATAAAACTGGTAGATTGAACGAGCATGATGTAAAGTCGCTGGCGGAATTTGGGCGCTTACTGGAATGGACCTTCAGTGAAAATTTGGCTAAGGGCGCTAAATTAACTGCAAGCAATACACGCAGTGGTGAAAAGGTGAAATTTACCGCCGCCAATTTATTGGATAACGACAGGTATAGCTATTGGGCAACCGAAGATAATTTAAAAACGCCGCAGCTGATACTTAATATGCATGAACCTAAAGAGTTTAATATCATTAGGTTAAGGGAAAATATTAAGCTGGGACAACGTATTGAGGGATTGGCCATTGACGCCTGGCAGAATGGTGGCTGGAAGCAAATAGCTACGGCTACCAGTATAGGTGGCAACAGGCTGATTAAACTACCGAAAAACATTACGGCGCAAAAAGTAAGGTTGCGGATAACCAAATCGCCGGTTTGTATTGCCCTGAGCGATTTTGGACTTTACAAGTATGTTAATTTTCCGCCGCCACTTATAAAACCGGAATAAAAGAATTTCTTAATCCCATCAACGTCTTTTTAAATGCTGAATGACCTAAATAAAGAAGTTGAATAAAATCTTGAATTATAACTGAATGAAAAAAATGAATTTTAAAAAAACAGCCTTATTAGCGCTATTAGCTATTTCTGCAACAAAAATATCGGCCCAGTCAAAAGAACTGTTTGATGCTGCCGTAAAGCCTCAATTGATCTCAAAAACATTTGCCTTTACAGAAGGGCCCGCGGTGGATAAAAAAGGCAATATCTTTTTTACCGATCAGCCTAATAATACAATTTGGGAGTATAAAACCGATGGACAGCTTGTTTTATACATGGAAAATGCGGGCCGCGCAAACGGCACCTACGTGGATAAAAAAGGTAACCTTATTGTTTGCGCCGATGAGCACGATGAGCTTTGGTTGGTGAAGAATGGCAAAAAGAAGAAAGTGCTGCTGGGCGATTATAAGGGTAAATTATTAAATGGCCCCAATGATCTGTGGATACACCCGAACGGAGATATTTACTTTACCGACCCATACTACCAACGTCCATGGTGGACCCGCACCAAACCCGACCAGGACGGCCAAAAGGTTTATTACCTGCCCAAAGGAAAAACAGAAGCTATTATGCTGGAAGACAGCCTTAGACAGCCGAATGGTATAGTAGGTTCACCGGACGGTAAGTTTTTATATGTGGCGGATATTCGTGGCAACAAAATTTACAAATACGATATAAAAGAAGATGGCACGTTAAGCGGCAGGAGGGTATTTACCGATAAAGGCGCGGATGGCATTACGCTGGACGAACGCGGCAACCTTTACCTTGCCGGCAATGGGGTTACGGTGTTTGATCCGCAAGGCGTGCAAATAGCCCATATTGATGTGCCCGAACCATGGTCGGCCAACCTTTGCTTTGGTGGCAAGAACAGGGATGTATTGTTTATTACCGCTTCTAAAGCTATTTACACCATGCAAATGAAGGTGAGGGGGGTGGAGTAGGTTAGTTCATGGTTTATAGATCATAGTACATGACCGGATGCTCCTTCGTACTCATTGTGTAGCAGCTATGAACCATCAACTATAACCCATTAACCAACTACTGTTTGCGCTGTGCTTTTTCCCAAATGGCGCTTTGTTTTGTGGTGAAGTAGCGGATGATGCCTGCTAAAACGGCGTAATTCATCACACAAAAGTAATAGGGCACAAACAGTGCTTTTACACGGATGTGCCTTTTCTCCATAATAAAGCCAAGGAAGGCCAGCAGGTAAAAGAATACCTGCCCGGCAAACAGGAGTTGATATATCAGGCCCTGCCCGGCAAAGGCCAGTGCTAAATTGGTGATGAAGGCCAATATCAAAAAGAACGGGGTAACCGTCCAGCGTAAAACGCGGTGGCTTACGTATTGAAAAGATAGCAGTGGGTACTTAAACGATAATAGTAAAGGCAGCAACCGCAGTATAGATTGCATGCCACCGGCAGCAATGCGTATTTTGCGTTTCAGCTCTTCGCTAACGTTTTCTGATGCCGTCTCCAGGGCGTAAGCTTCCGGCTCGTAAATAATTCGAAAGCCTTTTGCGGCTATCAGCATCGATATCATAAAATCATCTAAAACGGTATCCGGCTCTACATCCTGGTACAAATTGCGGCGTACACTAAACAATTCGCCAGCAGCCCCCACAACCGAGTATAATTCCGAATCCCATTTTTTAAGGGCAGATTCATACTTCCAGTAAAACCCTTCGCCTGCGGCGCTGGCATCTGCATTGGTGTCTATTTGTACACGTTTCTCCCCGGCAACACAACCAACCGTTGCATCGGCGTAATGGCGGCAGATCCGTTTCATGGCATCTGCGTTTAAAAAAGTGTTGGCATCGGTGAATACCACGGCTTCGGTGGTAACATATTCCATTGCGCGATGTACGGCGGCAATTTTACCGGCACGTTCTGGCCGGTGAAGTAATTGTATTTGCGGGTATTGCGCTATAATTTCGGTCGTCCTGTCAGATGAGCCATCGGTAACAAAAACAAATTTAAGCTTACCGGCAGGGTAGTTAAGCGCCAAACTGTTAGCAATTTTCTCAGCAATAAAATGTTCTTCGTTGTAAGCGGCCACAACCAGGGTACACTCTGGTAACAGTTCGTCGGCAATGTCGGTAACCACTTTACGGCCTTTTAGGGCGCGCTTTATTTTGATAATGATAAATAGCAGTATACCGTAGCCAACAAATGTGTAGAAGGCGATAAACAGGCTCAGCCAAAATGTGATCGTCATGAAATTTTGTTTATGGTGTACCCCAATTCGGTGCTGGTTTTTTTATGGGTGATATTCCACCATACAGCGCGGAAAAGTAAACCAATAAAATTATATCGCTTCTCTTTTATGTAATTAATAATATTACGCGGTACAACCATTATCACAAAATAGATGTAAAACACAAATGCCTTAAACGCGGGTGCGTTATGGCGGATAAACAGGATGCGGTTGCGGTTCATGAAGTACTCTTTAAATGGGCTGTTTTTTCCAACCGTCATCGATTCCTTGTGATAAATAACCGCGCCGCCGTGTACCCAGGCCTGGTAGCCCGATTTGTTGATGCGTTCGCCCCAATCCACCTCTTCATAATAAATAAAGAAGTTATCGGCCATTAAGCCGGCTTTTTCACAGGTTTCGCGCTTCACCATCATGGCACCGCCATGGCAATAACCGGTTTGCCCTAAAAAATTATCGAACTGCCCCACATCGCGCTGGTTTTTGCCAACTGCCTGGTTACGGCAGGTGTAATAATCAACCAGTGTAAAGCCCATATATTGTATCAGCGTTTTATCGAAGTGATAGTTCAGCTTTGGGGAGATAATGCCAACCTCGTGGTGGGTATCCAGTACATCAACCAGTTTTTGAACAAGTCCCGGCGTAAACTCGGTATCGTTGTTTACCAGGAAATAATAATCGCCGGTTGCGGGTTTTATGCCGATATTGTTGCCACCAGAGAAACCCAAATTTACTTCGGAACGTATAAACTTAACAGTAGGGTATTTAGGTGCCCATTTGGGTACGGGATTTACGGTGCTGCCATTATCAACGACAATTACCTCCAGGTTTTCGTAGGTGTTTGTTTCGGCGATAGAATTTAACAGTTCTTCTGTTATCTTGTCCTGATTGAAGTTGATGGTGACTACGGAAACCCTTTTCATGCAAAATATATTGATGTGTGTTTTACGCTATAATATTAGCAAAAGTTAGGCATTTTATAAGGAATTAAAAAGTTGAACGACAAGGAAGTTTTGGATGAAGGTGCTTTGCTTGAAATAAAAGCAGATGAATTGGTGGCATTACTCCGGAAAGGAGTAGCTGACGCCGGAAGGATAAAAGCTGTTCAGCAAAAATTGCTTCATGCGCTCGACGAAGCCTCGCTGCCGCAAAAGATAGAGGCCTTTAAGGAATTGGATACCGAGCAGGACCGGCTTGAGATGCTTAACGGTTTCGAGTTTTTGTTATCGCAGCATCAGTTGGATAGTGATGTTAGCAGGAAATATATTACGCGGGAACGGGTTAAAAAAAGCATAGTGGTTATTATTGGCATTATTATGATCACGCTTGGCATGGCTATGATTATTATGCCTGCGCCGCCTTATTTTGAAATGTTCACAGTATTCTATTTTAACGATAACGATGGCATTACTATTATGGATATTATATCGCTGCTTATTGTTTTTACGGGTGTTTACTTATTTTTGAGCAGCGTATTAAAAAAGCACAATATCTAAACCATTCCCATGCCTTTATCAAAAACGATCTTATTGGTTGATGACAATACCCTTGTACTGGAGATGATGGGAAGGGCATTGGGTAAAGAAGGATTTGAGTGTATGAAGGCGGGATCTGCCAGGCAGGCTATGGAGTTATTGAAAGAAGAACGGCCAGATATTATATTATCAGACTATCACATGCCGGAGGTTAATGGCTTTGAGTTTAGGCAAAACCTCATCGGCACGGAATTTAAAGATATCCCATTTATGTTTCTCACCAGCGAGGTGGATAGCGATGTGATGCTGGAAGGCATTAACCTGGAGGCTGTAGATTATATACTGAAGGATACCCCTGTGAGGGTGATAGTAACTAAAATAAACAACTTTTTAACTACTGTACGCGAGCAGCACGAACGTACGCTAAAGGAGTTGAGCAAAGCCGCCATGGCGCTTAATCTGCATTCGGTACCGCAGAAGCTGCCGGTTATAGGAGGTTTTGAGGTTGATTTTTGGCATAAGCCTTTTCAAAATTACCCGGGTGGCGATTTTATAGATTTTATTACGGTTGACGAACGGCACACTTTTGTAGTTTTAGGCGATGTGATGGGCAAAAAGTGGGGGGCGTGGTATTTTTCATTCGGGTTTTTGAGCTATATACGCGCGGCGGTGCGGATCTGTATTTCCGAAGGGAATTTCTCCACAAAAAGTATCCTGCAGAAAATAAATTCGGTGGTGTACCACGATCCTGTGGTGAATGATGTGCTATCGAGCCTTTCGCTGGTTTTAATAGATGCAAAAGAATCGATAATTAAGTATTCCGGGGCGGGGGATCTGCCTTTGTTTTATTATAACAGTAAAAAGGGTGCGGCAAAGGAAGTGCGTTCATCTGGTATGCTACTGGGCTTGATGCCCGATGGCGATTTTGATGAGATCATAGTAAAACTAAGCAGGGGCGACCAGGTCTTTATTCTTACCGATGGAATAATAGATGCTGATACTGAAACAGGTAAAAAAACAGATTATAATTCATTTATTAAAGCGGTTACCCCTTTTTTGAGGCGGCCCTTTGCTGATTTTAAGGCCGGCGACTTTCTGAAATGCAAATCGAACGAGCATATTGATGATTGCAGCTTAATATATTTAAAAAGAACCACCTAATGATACTACAAACCAATAAGCACCAGGATGTTTTGGTGGTCACAATACAAGTTAAAGAAGCCAATTTAACGGTATCTGAAAAGTTTAAAATAGAGCTGTTTGCGCACATAGACGGCGGAGGCAAATATATAATTGTGAATTTTGAAGAGGTAACTTACGTGGATAGCTCCTTTTTAGGGAAGCTGGTATCGGCACTAAAACATGCCATTACCAATAAGGCCGAAATAGTGGTGGCCGGCTTAAATAAAGACATCTTAGGGCTGTTCCAACTGATACGCCTGGATAAGGCCTTTAAAATATTTGATAGCACGGATAGTGCTATTGCCAACAAAGGCAAATAGTATGGCTGCCAGTATCTCGAAACAATTGATATTCAACTATGCGGCTGATGAGCTATATCCGCTGGTGTTGGAAGGGGTTCATTTTCTGCAACAGAAAACAGCCATGGAGGACGGGGTACTCCCAAAAGTGAAATTGGTATTGATGGAATTGCTCACCAATGCATTAAAACATAACGGCGGAGCGCAAACCGAGGTTTGGCTACAGGTGGATAAGGGAAATATTATCATAAAAAAAACCGATAAGGGGAACCCGCTGGTGATACATTGTGGCGGAATAAACCACGAGTGGCCCCTTCCTGGAAACCACCAGGCTGGCCGTAAAGTATGTATTTACAGCGGCAATGGCAGCAATTTAAACGCTGCGGTTAAAAATAATTGCCTTGTACAATTCCTTGTTGAAGAAACGGGGCCCGAAGAAACTGATCTGCTGCGCTTACCGGAGCACTTTGGGTTGATGATCATCGCCAGGGCCTGTAGCCGTTTTGCATACGAATTTGATATAGATACCTGTACAAATACGTTTACCGCGGTTATCCCTTTAACGGACAGTACCATTAACGATAAATATGATAAATGAGCGGAGAAGCGGCGTCAGTTCCAAAAAAAGCGTATTTATATTTCTCCAACTTGGATGGAATAAGGGCAATAGCTGCTTTAATGGTTGTATTGTCGCATATTCAGCTTCAGGGCAATCAACATCAGGACGTTACCGAATTTAAAAACTTTGGGAAAATAGGGGTAACTATATTTTTTACGCTGAGCGGTTTCCTTATCAGCTATTTATTGCTCGAAGAGAAAAAGCGCTTCCAAAAGGTATCCCTGAAACACTTCTATATCCGCCGCATTTTAAGGATCTGGCCTTTATACTTCCTGCTGATAGCGGTAGGTTTTTTTTTATACCCGGCTAAAGGATCCATGCACGCACTTTGGCTGAGCGTGTTTCTAATGCCCAACGTGGCTTTTTGTATGAAACTGCTGCCCGATATGTTCGATCCCATTTGGTCGATAGGTGTTGAGGAGCAGTTTTATATTTTCCACCCGCACATTTTCCGGCAGAAGAAAGTTCAGAACATATTATACACCCTAACGGGGATACTAATAGTGCTGGTAACCTTGAATCTTATAGTAAGGTATTACCAATACCAAAGCCATTTTTTGCTCAACCTCGATCAGTTTTTATACTTTACCCGGTTTGATGATATGATGATTGGTGCCATAGTAGCCTTATTATACTTTAATACCAAAAATAACTGCTTTACATTCAGGTTTCAGGCCGCGTTTAACCTGTTGTTCAACAGATACTTTCAAATGGCGCTGTCGGGCGCGTTTATTGCCTTTATCTGCTTATTTGTATACAAGGAGATAGCGCAGGGCGACCTTGTTATCTCTGCGTTTTCGGCGCTCATTATGGTTTACCTTTGCGAACCGGGGAACACTAATGCTTTTTTAGGCAACAAGGTGGTAACATACTGCGGTAAAATCTCTTACGGTATTTACCTCCTGCATAAATACCCGCTGATGTTGATGCTGTATATTGTGCGCAACTACATTCACCCAGCCAGCACCTTTTGGCAAGTTGTGATAGTGTATTTAGGAACCATTATACTGGTGATTATACTCGCGTCAATTTCTTACTTCGGTTTCGAGCGTTATTTTCTGCGGATAAAGGGCCGTTTTCAGAAGGTTACACAAACCAAACAGGCGGCGATATCCGAATGAACGCTTTAATTAATCCGTCGATTTTTATATTTTTATAAATCAATACGCAATCATGGCAACAACTCACCTGGCAAAATACCTGTCTGTAATTCTTTACGGTGTGTCGCTGGCTGTGCTGTTATTTATTGAAGTGGCTGGAATGGCGCTTAGAGAGATTTTGCCGGTTGGACTGATCGTTTCCCTGAGCGCGGCGTTGATCTTAAAGAAGAAACACAATAGTGGCGGTTTGGCAACGGCATAATGTCTTTCAATTACAAAAAAATAGCACCCCTTAAACGAGATGATGTCCGAAAAGCAATACTTTTCGGACATCATCTTTATATTTTACTAACGAGTCTACCTGTGTTTAGTAAACTGTTTCACAATATCATTTCCGAATGCGAACACCATCAGGGAGATCAATAATACAAAGCCTACTATTTGCGCGCGTTCTAAGAATTTATCGCTAAGTGGTTTTCCTTTTATCATCTCAATAAGCAGGAACACGGTGTGCCCGCCATCTAAACCGGGGATAGGCAGCAAATTGGTTAGAGCCAATACCATAGATAGGAAGCCTACCAGGCTCCAGAAACGAATCCAATCTATGGTGCCACCAAACATTACCGCTATCCCAATTGGGCTGGATATGGCTTTGTTGGCCTTAACCTGGCCGGTAAAGATCTTTTTAATACCTTTTGCATTGCTGCTGAACATATCCCAGGCTTTGTTTGCACCAACGGGCAAAGCGGCGAAGAAACCATAGTTAATGGTTTTCATTTCGGGAATCACCTCTTTTTTAGGTCTGTAGAAACCTAACTTACCGGCGGCATCAATTTTAGCAGGCATCATCAATACGGTGTCTTTACGCCTTACCGAAAGTTGCACCTCTTTACTTTTGTTGGCCTGCAAAACCTCCTGAAATTGGTCAAAGAACGGCACCGGTTTACTGTTAATGGCAATAATACTATCGCCTTTTGTAAGGCCAATTCTCTTAGCCTCTCCCGAAACCGAATCAACGCTAAACTTACTGCGGGGAATACGGCTGATAAATTCCTCTATCGTATAATCCGATATATCGTTTAGAATGGTAGGCGGTACTTTTACTTCCAAATGCTGGCTGCCACGCTCAACGCTTAAAACCGTTTTATCGAGCAATACTTTTGAGCTGCTGAGGTCTTCAAAGCGTTCGACGGGTTTACCGTTTACGGCGGTGATCTTGTCACCAGCCTTTAGGCCCATCTTTTTACCTATAATACCCGGTACTATACCGTATTTGACGTTAGCATTAGGGATATAGGTTTCACCGTATTTTATGGTAAGCACCCAAAATATAAATATGCCGACGATGATGTTTACAATGATACCGCCAAGCATTACAATAAGGCGTTGCCAGGCTGGTTTGGAGCGAAACTCCCAGGGTTGCGGCGGACCGGCCAACTGGTCGGTATCCATCGATTCATCTATCATCCCGGCAATTTTTACGTAGCCGCCCAATGGCAGCCAGCCTATGCCGTATTCAACACCCTTGTAGTTAAATTTAAAAAGGCTGAAATTCCAGGCATCAAAGAACAGGTAAAACTTCTCCACTTTTATTCCGAAAGCCCGGGCGGCTATAAAATGCCCAAACTCATGTAGTATCACTAAAATTGAAAGGCCAAGTATTAATTGGCCGGCCATGATCAATATATCCATTCGTTATTATTTCTCTTTAAGATCGTATGCCTTTAACGGCATTTGCTTTATTAAATTTTGCGCAAATATGCGTGTTTCTTTATCAGTATTCAAATAGTCGGACAGGGTGGGTTGCTCTATATAACCTATATTTGTCATACAGGTTTCAATAATATCGCTCATATCCAAAAAACCGGTATCATTATTCAGGAACGCCGCTACTGCTATCTCGTTAGCCGCGTTGATGATGCAGGGCATATTCCCTTTACGGTTTAGCGCTTCAAAGGCCAGTTTAAGATTTCGGAAGGTATCCAGATCCGGTTTCTCGAAGCTGAGATTAGGGTAGTTCACAAAATCAAACCGTTTAAAGTTGTTTTTAACGCGGTTTGGGTAGGATAAGGCATATTGGATAGGCAATTTCATATCGGGCAAACCCATTTGCGCTTTTATAGATCCATCCTCGAATTGTACAAGCGAATGGACAATGGATTGCGGGTGGACAATAACGTCTATCTGATCCGCTTCCAGGCCGAACAGCCATTTGGCCTCGATAACTTCCAGCCCCTTATTCATTAACGACGCCGAGTCGATGGTTATTTTGGCGCCCATCACCCAGTTGGGGTGCTTTAGTGCGTGCTCGCGTGTAACGCCAGCCAGAAAATCGGTCGTTTTACCCCTGAATGGCCCGCCCGAAGCTGTAAGGATGATCTTTTCTATCTTATTATGCTCTTCACCTGCAAGGCACTGAAAGATGGCCGAGTGCTCGCTGTCTACCGGTAATATCTTAACGTTATGTTCTTTTGCCAACGCTGTAACCAATTCCCCGGCAACTACCAATGTTTCTTTGTTAGCTAACGCGATATCCTTGCCGGCTTTAATGGCGTTTATGGTGGGCTCTAAGCCTGCAAAGCCAACCATAGCGGTAAGTACTACATGGATGTCCGGATGGGTTACCATGTCTTTTATAGACTGGTGCCCAGACGAAACCTTTATGGGCAAGTGGGACAAAGCCGCCTTTACCTCGGCGTATTTAGATTCATCGCAGATGATAGCGTATTCCGGCAGGAACTCGATGGCCTGCTGTATGAGCAGGTAGGCGTTGGAATGGGCGGTAAGCATAAATGTGCGAAACATGCCCGGGTTATCCTTAATAACATCCAATGTTTGCGTGCCAATGCTGCCGGTAGAGCCGAGTATGGCTATATTTTTAATGTTGTTGCTCAATTATAGTATCCTAATACGCCTCAGCTTTTATACAGCTTAAAGACGCTGATTGTTCTTAAATGTTACTGATATACGGATTTAATTCGTCCGCAATTTTCCGGTCGTTTGATAGCCTCGGAACTTTATTCTGGCCGCCCAGTTTCCCCTGGCTGCGCATATAATTGATAAAGGTATCTTTTTTTAAACTGCGGATAACCAAAGGCTGTAAAATGTTTCCTTCGATCAGATCTAAATAGTAAATGTTTTTCTTTTGGAGGGCCTTGTCAACTTTTAACGCAAATGTCTTAACATCTTTTGGCTCTCTGCCAAATTCTATAAACCACTCGTGATAGGGTAACTCGCCCGCAGCGGGTGTTACCTGCGGCGCGACGGTAAACTCAATTACATCCACACCTTCTTCGGCGGCTACGCCCATTAGCGACTGTTCTACCTCTTCGCCTATTACGTGTTCGCCAAAGGCTGATATGTAATGTTTAATACGACCCGTAACCGCAATTTTATAAGGGTTTTTAGATACGAATTTAATGGTGTCGCCCAAACTGTAGCCCCATAAACCCGCGCTTGTATTGAGGATAAGTGCGTAGTTGCGTTCCAGTTCCACATCTTTCAGGTTGATGCGGGTTGGGTTATCATTAAAAAATTCATCGCTGGGGATAAATTCGTAAAATATTCCTGCATCTACCATCAATAGTAAGCCCTTTTCCTTTTGCGAATCCTGGAAAGCGATAAAACCTTCGGAAGCGGGGTAAGTTTCTATCGAATCTATTTTGGTGCCGATAACTTCCTCCATACGGGCGCGGTAGGGTTCGTAGTTTACGCCGCCATGCACAAAAAGTTTAAAGTTTGGAAAGATATCCTTAACCTTTTTACCGCCCGATACCGCCGAAAGCCTGTCAAAATACATCTGGCACCATGGCGGTATGCCTGATATCAGTCGCATATCCTCTTTAACGGTTTCCTGCACAATGGCATCTACCTTTTGCTCCCAGTCTTCAATACAATTGGTTTCGTAAGATGGCAGTCTGTTTTTTTGCAGGTACCCTGGTACATGGTGCGCCACAATGCCCGATAGGCGACCTACAGCAATGCCTTCCTTTTCACTTAGCACAGGGCTACCCTGTAAAAATATCATTTTACCATCCACAAAATCGGCCTTCCCCGTTTCGTGGATGTAACTTAGTAAAGCATTACGCGCGGCTTTAATATGCTCGGGCATACTTTCTTTGGAAATGGGAATATATTTTACCCCAGAGGTAGTGCCCGATGTTTTGGCGAGATAAGCTGGTTTCCCAGGCCAAAGCACATTGGCTTCGCCTTTGGTTACGCGTTCAATGTAGGGGCGAAGTTCCTCATAATCGCGCACGGGGACTTGTTTTTTGAAATCTTCGTAGCTGTTGATGGAACCGAAGTTATGGTCGGTACCGAAAGCCGTGCCTTTGGCATCGTGAATTAAATTGCTGAAAGTTTTCTGCTGAAGAGCTACCGCGTTTTGGCGGATCTGGTTTAGCTGCCGGTTAACAAAAAAGGCGAATGCCTTGCTTAGTGCTGCTTTTAAACCCATAATTAATTGGTTTCGGCAACATCATCGTCCACATCCAAGTGGCTGTAAACCAGTTTGCGATATGTCACCGCTAAAATGATGTTTACAATAGGTATCACCAGTATAAAGCCTACTATGGTTGAGGAAGCAATAACGGCTAAAACCTCTACCACAATAAACAAGATAAAATATTTTACAATATTTCCCTTCATCAACCCAAAACTTTGCGCCACCGATTCAAACGGACCCGAGTGATCGTCCACAATAAAGCAGGTACACAGCGGGAAGTAAAATAAAATGAAGAACTGCGAGATGTAGAACTCCATAATGCCTAAAACGTATTTGGTCATTCCGTCATTCAGTTTTTCTACACCTTTAGAAAGGAATACAATTAGCGCGCTGATGGTTAATAACAAGGTTAGATAGCTACCAACCATTTTGAAAGATGGGATTATATCCTTCATGCTAAATTCGTGGTAGGCGTTATCCATCAGCTTGAATATTAGTTTTACAAAAGCTAAAAAGTTATAACTGATGATGATAAGCAATACAAAAAAAACAATAAGCCCGATGGTTGAGTTCGCCGTAAAAAAGTAGATCCAAAAGATAAGGAAGGCCATCACCAACAGCGACAAAATAGAGTAAACGCTGATAACGGCGAAATTCTTTTTGAGAATATACCAGGATGTTTTTAAAGTCTCGGAAACAGAAAAAGGGTGGTACATGCTATGTTATTATGATCTTTTTAAAACTACCCGCTTCCAATAATCCTGCATAAATCCTAACCCATAAGCAGTAAGTTGGGTAAAGGCAGCTATTATGCTCAAAAATGCAATTTTTGCCGATTTGTTTTTCCACCACGAGTGAAAAAATATCAACAAAATAATAAGGCCTACTATAGTATTACACAATATAGCTATAAGCCATCCAAATATGTTAGCAATAAGTGTGAATATTAACCCAAGCGTAAACACCGCCGGGAAAAAATGCACAACCTTCAACTGATCGGGGAAAAACTTATAAACGTTGATCCTTGCCCGGCCAAAGAAATGGAGCTGCTTAAAGAATTTTACAAAATCGGTACGGCGCTTATGATAAACAATAGCGTCAGGTATCAGGCCTATTTTATAACCTAAGGAATGGATGCGGATACTATATTCAATATCCTCGCCGAGGCGGGTAATAATAAAGCCGCCTGCGTTCTCCCACACCTTGCGCGATATGCCCATATTAAAGCTGCGCGGATGAAACTGGCCAATCCCTTTTTTATTGCCACGGATACCGCCGGTAGTAAAAGGGGAAGTCATGCTGTAGCTGATGGCTTTTTGTACAGGAGTAAATGAAGGGTGTGCTCCATCCGGTCCGCCGTAGGCGTCCAGCCAGTTCTCATTCAACGAATCGTTTACAATTTGCAGGTAATTGTGCGGAATGAGGCAATCCGAATCAAATATGATAAAGTAGTCGCCCATAGCACGCTCAAACCCAAAGTTGCGGGTAAAGCCCTGGCCTTCGTTCGCTTTCTCAAAGTATTTTAAGTCGAGCCTGTCGGCGTAGCTTTTTACAATGTCCTCCGCCCGCTTAGTGGAACCATCCTCAATAACCAATACCTCAAACTGTTTATAAGTTTGCAGGGTAAGCGTGCCCAGCAATTCGCTGATCTCCTGCGGGCGGTTATATAAAGGGATAATGATGGAAAAAAACATTTAGCTAATTAGATGATTTGGCAATTTGAAGATTTGAAAATGAAAAACCCAATATTTTCAAATTAACGCATTTTCAAATTGAGTCTTCAATTTGATATTTATTGCGTTCGGGTGCGTTGCGCGAAACCAGTTCCGCAACAAAGCCGGTTAAAAACAACTGCGAACCTAATATGATGGCAACAAGGGCAAGGTAAAATAATGGATTATCGGTGATGTCGCGATAGTGCAGGCCGTGTGCTATCAGGTATAGTTTTTCGCTGATGATCCATATCGCAATGAACAATCCTGTTAAAAAACTCAACGTACCCATCATACCAAAAAAGTGCATGGGCCGTTTGCCAAATTTGCCTACGAAAAATATCGAAAGAAGATCTAAAAACCCGTTTACAAAGCGGCTCATGCCGAATTTGGTTTTGCCATATTTACGGGCACGGTGCTCCACTACCTGTTCGCCAATTTTGGTGAAGCCCGCCCATTTGGCCAGCACGGGTATATAGCGGTGCATTTCGCCGTAAACCTCTATGTTTTTTACAACTGCCTTACGGTAGGCCTTTAAGCCGCAGTTAAAATCGTGCAGGTTGGGGATGCCACTCATTTTGCGGGTAGCGGCGTTAAATAATTTGGTCGGGAGTGTTTTGCTAAGTGGGTCGTAACGCTTTGCTTTCCAACCAGATACCAAATCGTAGTTATCCTGGGTGATACGGCGGTAAAGGCCTGGAATTTCATCGGGGCTGTCCTGCAGATCGGCATCCATCGTAATCACAACATCGCCCTTAGTAGCCTCAAAGCCAATATTAAGCGCGGCAGATTTGCCATAATTGCGCCTGAATTTAATTCCCCTGATATGCGGGTTACCATCCTTAAGCTTCACGATCATATCCCAGGATCCGTCGCTACTGCCATCGTCAATTAAAATTATCTCGTAACTAAAACGGTTCTCGGCCATTACCTTGCTTATCCACGAGGTAAGCTCAGGTAAGGATTCAACTTCATCATACAGCGGTACTACAACAGATATATCCATTTATCAGGAAAAAGAAAATGCTCGGGTCGCTCAAATCAGCGAAACAGGCTTACTGCAAAAATATAAAAAATAGGCAAGGGTTTAACGCCGATGTTTAGATAATCGCATACTCGTTTCCGAAAAAACAATATATTAGCTTTTAAATCATCCGTCTAAAAAAATGAAAATATACCACAAAGCCCTTTTGCTCTTGCTATCCGTTTGTACTTATACGGCAAACGCGCAAAATACCGATAAACCTGCACCTAAATACGATCAGCATAAGGTGTTCAGTCCGCTGTTCTATCCCGAAAAAGGTAACATATACCGCTCCGCTTCGGGTTCGCCGGGTGCTAAATACTGGCAAAACCATGCCGATTACAAGATAGACGTAACGCTTGATACCCTGAAGCACCGGTTAAGCGGCAGCGTTATTATCACTTACACCAACAACAGCCCGGATGGACTCGACTTTTTGTGGCTGCAATTAGATCAGAACATCCTCCGCGAGGATTCACGCGCGCAGGCCACAACGGTGGTGGGCGGCGGTCGTTTTGCCAATAATGGTTTTACTAAAGGGTACGAGTTAAAAGGCGTAACCATTTTAAATAAAGGCAAAGCCGAGAAGGCCAATTACCTGGTGAATGATACCCGGATGCAGATAAAGCTGAAAGATACGTTGCGTGCTAACGGTACCAAGATCCAGTTTAAAATAGATTACGCTTACGATGTATCCGAGTATGGTACAGACCGTACCGGCCGTTTAAAAACACCGCAGGGCTGGATCTACGATATTGCCCAATGGTACCCGCGTATGGAAGTTTACGATGATGTAAGCGGCTGGAACACCATTCCTTATTTAGGAGCGTCTGAGTTTTACCTAGAGTATGGCAATTTTGACTACACCATTACCGCGCCGGCAAGCCTGGTGCTGGTAGGTTCGGGTGAGTTGCTTAACCCAACAGAAGTGCTTACACCAACCGCGTTAAAACGCCTTGCTTTGGCCAAAGCCAGTGATAAAACCGTGATGATAAAAGATTCGGCAGAAGTGGTTGGCGGCAACGCTTATGTGAAAAAGCCAACGCTTACCTGGCACTTCTTCTGCAAGAACGCCCGCGATATAGCCTGGGCAGCATCAAAAGCATTTGTTTGGGATGCGGCACGCATCAACCTGTCTAACGGTAAAAAGGCTTTGGCGCAATCGGTTTACCCGGTGGCCAGCGGTGGCAAAGCTGCTTATGGCCGATCAACCGAATATGTTAAAGCTTCGATAGAACTATACTCGGGCAAATGGTTTGAATATACTTACCCGGTTGCTACAAACGTTGGCGGCCCTGTAAGCGGTATGGAATACCCGGGCATTGTGTTTTGCAGCCATCAAAGCCAGGGCGGCGGTTTATGGGAAGTTACCAACCACGAGTTTGGTCACAACTGGTTCCCGATGATAGTTGGGTCTAACGAGCGCAAATACGCCTGGATGGACGAAGGCTTTAATACCTTTATTAATAAGGTGGATACCAAAGTATTTAACAAAGGCGAATATTATACCAAAGAGGATATCCAGGCAGGTGCTTCTTATAACTTTAGCGCGACCGCTGACGCGATAATGAACACCCCTGATGTAATACAAACCGACTTTTTAGGTGTGGCCGCTTACGAAAAACCGGCCATGGGGCTTACCATTCTGCGCGAGCAGATCCTTGGCGAAGAGCGTTTTGATTTTGCTTTTCGCACGTATATTAAGCGTTGGGCATTTAAGCATCCCACCCCATGGGACTTTTTTCACAGCATGGATAACGCCGCAGGCGAGGACCTGAGCTGGTTTTGGAACGAGTGGTTTCTGCAAACCTGGAAGCTTGACCAGGGATTGAAAGAAATAAACTATACAGATAACGACCCTGCGAAAGGGGCGTTAATAACCATTGAGAACCTGGGAGAAATGGCCCTGCCTGTAACTGCCTTTGTGATGGAGGAAAACGGCAAAAGCAGCACTATAAAATTACCTGCCGAAATATGGCAGCGCGGTAATACCTGGACTTTCCCGTATAAATCAACATCCAAAATAACCTACGTAACCTTAGACCCGGATCATTTGCTGCCCGATGTAAACCCGGATAATAATTCCTTAAGCGGGCAGTTGGTTGCAAAAGGCAAAACAGCGGCGGATATTATCAATGCCTACATCAGCGCAGTTGGCGGCGAGGGTAAACTTAAAGATGTTAAAGATTTAACGGTTAATTCCGACGGAACATTCCAAGGTGTTGGTATTAAAATGACGGCCAAATACAAAACGCCAGATAAGTTTTTTCTTAACATCATCGCACCATCGTACAATAACTTTGTGCTCAATAACATTATAATTAATGGCGACAGCATCAGGATGAAGCAGTTTAACAACGATGCACCGGTTAGTAAAGAAGAAAACCCGCGGGTAAGAAACCGATACAAGCTTTTCCCTGAACTGGATTACGGCAAAGCCGGCTATAAACTGGAGTTAGCTCCCGAAATGCAGGTGGTTGATAATCAGCTGGTGTATTTGGTTAGCATCACCAACCCGGATGGTGTTCGTGTAAAACACTACTACGACCCTAAAACAGGCTTCAAAGTAAAACGCGTAACCGATGTGCCCGGCGGTACGCCGTCATCGTATAGCGACTACCGTGGTATTGCCACGGGTATAAAAATACCATTCGCCGAAAAAACTTCGGTAGGCGGTGTTGCAGCGGACTTTAAAGTGACCGATGCCGTTGTGAACAGTAATATAAGTAGCGACGATTTTTAAATAAGATATACTAAATGCAATGCAAAACGGCCCGACTTGAAAAGTTTTGGGCCGTTTTGTGATAGAGAAAGATGGAAGCTTATCCAACTTTAAGGTTTTAAGATCTCCCGGTGAAAGTTTAAGTAACGAAGCAATTCGCGTTATGAAAGAATCACCGCCGTGGAATCCGGGACTTCAAGATGGTAAGCCAGTTAGGGTTCAATACTCTATACCCGTTGCATTTACACTGGCAACCGAAGAGTAAGCTTAAACCAACCCCAGCGTCTTACTGGTCCGTGCCCTTGTAGCATCGGCTAATTCTTCATTCTTAACAAGTGATTGCCCGTAAGAAGGAATCATTTGCTTCAATTTGGCCTGCCATTGCGGTGTTTTTACTTTGTCTTTAAAACAACGCTCTATCAGTTCCACCATAATAGGTACCGATGTTGATGCGCCCGGCGAAGCGCCAAGCAATGCAGAGATACTGCCATCAGCGGAGGTAACTACTTCGGTACCGAATTGCAATACGCCGGTTTTATCTTTATCTTTTTTTATTACCTGCACGCGCTGGCCCGCTACTTCAAGCTCCCAATCGGCAGCTTCGGCATCGGGGAAATATTCCTGCAGAGCTTTTAGCCTATCGGCAGGGGATTGCAGCACCTGACCAATGAGGTATTTGGTCAAATCCCAGTTATCGCGGCCAACAGCAAGCAGTGGTAATAAGTTGTTCAATTTTATAGATCCAAACAAATCTAATAAGGAGCCTTTTTTAAGGAAACGGGTAGAGAAACCAGCGTAAGGGCCAAACAACAGTGCTTTTTTGCCGTCTATCATCCTGGTATCCAGATGCGGTACCGACATAGGCGGCGCGCCAACAGATGCTTTACCATAAACCTTTGCGTTGTGCTTTGCAACAACCGCGGGGTTGTTACAAACCAACCATTGCCCGCTTACCGGGAAACCACCGAAACCCTTGCTCTCTTCAATGCCCGATTTTTGCAACAGGGGCAAAGCGCCGCCACCTGCACCTACAAACACAAATTTTGCATTTAGCTTACGTTTTTGGCAGGTTACTTTATCGGTTACCTTTATGCACCAGCTATTGTCTTTATTACGCTTAATATCGGCAACATCGTGGTTTAGATTCAGGCTTACATTTGGCTGTTCCTCCAGCCAGTTGAACAGGGTACGGGTAAGGGTGCCGAAATTTACATCGGTACCAATATCCATATAGCTACCTGCTACCTTTTGGTCGTCCTCGCGGCCTCCCATCACCAGGGGCATCCATTTTTTTAGCTGCGCGTGGTTTTCAGAGTAATCCATGTCCTTAAAAAAATGATGTTTGGTCATGGCCTCGCAACGTTTTTTGAGATAAGTAACATTATCGGCACCCCAAACAAAGCTGATGTGCGGTATTTTGCTGATGAATGTTTGCGGCTCACCTACAAATTTGTTCTCTACCAGGTGCGCCCAAAACTCTTTGGTGATTTCAAACTGCTCGGCAATTTGGATGGCTTTATCGGCAGAAACGGTTCCGTCTTTTTTTTGAGGGGTGTAATTAAGTTCGCAAAAAGCGGAGTGGCCGGTTCCGGCATTGTTCATGGCATCAGAACTCTCCGCGGCAATAGAATCGAGCCGTTCAAATATTTCTATAGACAGATCGGGTTGAAGCTCTTTTAGCATTACCCCAAGTGTAGCGCTCATTATGCCTGCGCCAACCAAAACTACATCAACCGTTGTATTTGAAACCTTATTGCCGTTATTCATGATAGTATTGAATGCTAAAGATACATTCAAATAAATTGTTTGCCTGTTGAAACCTTCTTTATAAACTAATAATGATAAATTTTCACACCTAAGGCAGAATGACGGAACATCTGCCGGAAGAGCACGTGTAAAGTATAAATCAGACAATTTTAAGAAATTTTAAAGAATAACATGTCATTAAATCGTTTAAACCGATGTTTTTAATGTTCGGAACATTTACCAAGCGGTGTGCCATGCCTATATTAAAACACAAAGTGAGGGGATAATTGTTCCTGTTAGTAACAAATTATAAAATCATGAACCGACCTGCATTATTTATCTCAGCCATTGCGCTGATTACTTTAGGTGCCTGCAACAGTAATAAACCTAAGCCCGCATCTGATACCGTTACTAAAACTGCCGTTGTGGTAAATGGTAAAAAAGACAGCGTGATAAACAATCCGCAAAAGAATTACGGTAATGCAACCATAGCCGAACCCTGTGTAAAATGCCTGTTAGAAATTGTAAAAGCCGACTACAACTATAAAAAGGCGGCGATGTCTGAAAAAGAAGTAAAATTCATCATCAACTATGTTAAAACAGTGCAGCCGCAGGATACGATAAGCGAAATAAAATCAACAAATGCGCTAAGGGTAGACGTGATCGATAAAATCCCCGCGCCACATAAGATAGCCTCGTTTTTGTACGATAACAATTTGGCCAAAGTCTATTCTTTAGCCGGTAATACCAAGATAGAGGTGAAAACTGATGCTGCTCTATTAAAAAAGATCAGAAATAGTTGCTATTGGGGAGTTGCATCGGGGAATTGATACTATTTGTTAAATGAATGAGGACTTGTTCGATTAAATCGCTATGCGTGCATAGTTATTTTGACTCTGTGATTGCATTTCGCCAAAATTACTTATCTATAACT
Organism: Mucilaginibacter gilvus; assembly: GCF_004054195.1. Lineage (GTDB taxonomy): Bacteria > Bacteroidota > Bacteroidia > Sphingobacteriales > Sphingobacteriaceae > Mucilaginibacter > Mucilaginibacter gilvus. The sequence goes on from NZ_SBIW01000007.1 coordinate 478,589, forward strand.
ATAGAATACATAGATAATTAATTGATTTAGAAATTTATAAAGCTATTTATTGTAAATTTTTATAATTTTTATAAAATTTGCTATGATATTTATAAATTTACATTAAATTCGCATTGTATAACATAGTAAAAGCTCAACACGAACTATAATTTAAACTTAAAATTACAAAATTCATTAAAAATGGCAACAAAACTCGAGTACATCTGGCTTGATGGGTACAAACCGACACAAAGCTTACGTAGCAAAACAAAAATTGTAAAATCTTTCAGCGGCAAGGTTGAAGATTTGGATAACTGGAGCTTTGATGGTTCTTCAACCGAGCAGGCACCGGGTGGTTCATCTGATTGCGTATTAAAACCTGTGTTCGCTTGTCCGGACCCACAGCGTAAAGATGCTTACCTTGTAATGTGCGAAGTGTTAGATTCTAAAGGCGAAGCTCACGTGTCTAACGGCCGTGCTTTGATCCAGGATGACGATAACGATTTCTGGTTTGGTTTTGAGCAGGAGTATTTCATTTATGATCCTTCAACCAACAAACCTCTTGGTTTCCCGGTAAATGGTTACCCCGCGCCACAAGGCCCTTACTACTGCTCGGTAGGTGCTAATAACGCTTTTGGTCGTGACATTGTTGAAGAACACTTAGACGCTTGTTTAGAAGCAGGCTTAAATGTTGAAGGTATAAACGCGGAAGTTGCTGCCGGCCAATGGGAATTCCAGATATTTGCTAAAGGCGCTAAAGAAGCTGGTGACCAAATTTGGGTTGCACGTTACTTATTAGAGCGTATAGGCGAAGCACACGGCGTATCTATCAACTGGCATTGCAAACCGTTAGGTGAATTAGATTGGAACGGTTCGGGCATGCACGCTAACTTCTCTAACACTACTTTACGTACTGCAAACAGTAAAGAAATTTTTACAGCTATTTGCGAGGCTTTCCGCCCTGCAGTTGCTGAGTGTGTTGCTGTATACGGCGCACATAACGAATTACGTTTAACAGGCAAGCACGAAACTGCTTCTATCAACGATTTTAGCTACGGCGTATCAGATCGTGGTGCTTCTATCCGTATCCCACTTTACACGGTGGACCACGCTTGGAGCGGCTACCTGGAAGATCGTCGCCCTAACTCTGCCGCTGATCCATACAAGGTTGCTGCGGTTATCATCAAAACAGTTAAATCTGCAAAATTGTAATACCCCTTTATCAAATTACAAATCCTCTGGTTTAACTACCGGGGGATTTTTTTTGCCTCAGATATTCCATGTAGTCGCCGGATGGTATTCGGAGCAACCCTTCAATTGGTAAATTGTAGATATAAACCCAGGCGTCTTTCGGTCCGTCTGCCGTTTCAATTGAATGATAGATCCGTTGGTATAAGTTCGGCTGCTCTTCATCGGCACCAACACTTTCATAGGTATCTATCTCCTTTAATACCTGTGTGTTGCGAATTTGGTAAATGCTGCCGAAAACGTCACCGGCGTTATCATCAATAACTAATCCCGGGTATTCACCAATATCGTACAATATACCTGCTATCTTTCCAGTTATAATAAAATCGCAGTGTTGGTTTAAATATTGGGCGAATTGGTTATCGCTTTGCAGTAGCGTTCCATATACAAACAAATACATATTTGCCATAGTTAAATATACTTGTAAAAATTTAGATCCGCTATAATCTATTAAACTTGCTTAAATTGGCATTTTATACTAAACCAGATGGATCAAGAACAGGTAATAGCCTATATTAAAGAAAATAACATCCCCAAAGTTAAATTCGCCTTTGCAGATGTAGATGGCGTTCTACGCGGTAAAGTGATCAGTACAAAAAAATTCCTCGATGGATTAAAAACCGGTTACGGTTTTTGCGACGTGGTTTTTGGCTGGGACAGCAATGATGTTTGCTACGATAATGTTGATTTAACAGGCTGGCACACCGGTTATCCGGATAAGCTGTGCTATATCGATCTTTCCACTTTCCGCACTGTGCCTTGGCAGGATAATATCCCCTTCTTTTTGGCAGACTACAGCGGGCCGCATGGCAACACCGTGCCTGCCGATCCGCGGAGCTTACTTAAAAAAACAATTGGCGAGTGTAAATCCATGGGCTACCACGCGGAATTTGCGCAGGAGTTTGAGTGGTTCAATTTTAAAGAAACACCGCAAAGCTTATATGATAAAGGTTTTGCCAACATGGAAGCGCTAACACCGGGGATGTTTGGCTATTCTGTTCTGCGTACCTCACAAAACAGCGATTTTTATTACGACCTGTTTAATCTGCTTACCCAATTTAATATCCCGATAGAAGGCCTGCATACCGAAACAGGGCCGGGTGTTTATGAAGCCGCCATTGAACATTGCGAAACCCTGGCCGCTGCCGATAAGGCGGTACTATTTAAAACAGCCGTAAAAGAGATAGCGAGCAAACATGGCATTACCGCAACGTTTATGGCCAAGTGGAATCAAAACCTTCCGGGCTGTAGTGGGCACGTCCATCAAAGCCTTTGGAGCGAAGATGAAACCGAAAACTTATTTTACGATGGCACCGACGAAAACAAAATGAGCGAACTGCATAAGCAATACCTTGCCGGTCAACTTTATTGCATGCCTCATTTATTGCCCATGTACGCGCCAACTATTAATAGTTACAAGCGCCTTGTAGAAGGAGCCTGGGCGCCAACCACTATTACCTGGGGGATAGATAACCGTACCACGGCGCTCCGGGTGATCAACACATCCATAGGTTACACCCGCCTGGAAACCCGCATCCCGGGCTCAGATACCAACCCGTATCTGGCTATCGCAGCCGCACTTGCATCAGGGCTTTATGGCATTAAGAATAAACTCGAATTAAACATTGCTCCAACCGTTGGCAACGGCTACCAGGATAAAAGCAACGGCAGCCTGCATGCCAACCTGTTCGACGCGGCAACCGCTATGCAAAATTCATCCATCGCCAAAGAGCTCTTCGGTGCCGGCTTTGTACAGCATTTTACTCAAACCCGCCTTTGGGAGCACCGCCAATACGCCAAAAGCGTAAGCGATTGGGAGTTGAAGAGGTATTTCGAAATAATCTGAACCGGTATTAAGCGGATTTTACGATTTATTTAATTTTGAATATCCTGTTCATTAATATATATGCAAGACAACTTAAACACGATGAACTCACACGTCAAATAATAGGATGCGCTATGAAGGTTCATTCGGCGTTAGGCAATGATTTTCAGGAAGTGATTTACCAGCGTGCGTTGGAGGTTGAAATGGGATATCAAGGATTGATATTTGAACGAGAAAAAGAAATGCCTATCTATTACCGTGAAGTAGAGGTGGGCAAGCGTAGGGTCGATTTCTTTGTTCAAAGCTTGGTAATAGTCGAACTTAAAGCCATTATTCAACTGGAAGATGTTCATCTTGCCCAGGCTATAAATTATCTTGAAGCTTATAATATTCAAATTGGGCTGTTAATAAATTTTGGAAGTAAGTCGTTAACTTTTAAAAGGCTGCTCAATAAAAAGTTTAACAATAGTATATTTGACGCCAAACCAATTTAAACTGTATTAAGAATTTCTGCTTTAGGACAATCAAAATCCAAAAAATCGCATTAATCCGCTTAATCCCGGTTCAGACAACTATGGACTTTTCTATCATTATAAAAAAAGCTTGGGAAGGCTATGATGCTTCCAAAACCATTAAAAGTGTTGAGGATATCAGCGCGATGGTATCTACCAACCACGTGTACCGTATCACCTTTGATGATGAGGATATCATCATCGCCAAGCTATCTCTATTTGGCAAATTCGAGCATTTTAAGGAAGATCATCGTATCATCCATTCACTGAGTAATAACCTGCTTTACCCGTTTGAGAATTTGCTCGCCAAATCGCTGTTGAAAAACAACCGCGTTTATATTTACCATTATAAATATGGCAAAACAGATGCCTGGGTGGTGTTTTACAACCCAACCCGCATCCTCGATAGGTTACCCAAACGGCTGGATGATAACCTCATTAAAAAGCTCGGGCACCAGCTGGGTAAATTTCATAAAGCCTGTAGCAGGGTGAAAAATGTGCTGCCAAAATCGTCTAAAACCCTTCGTACAGATATCTATTCGTTGCAGCAGCAATTAGAGAAGAACGAAAGGAACTTTGGCTCGGCCATGCAGGTAGATTTTTTAAAATATCATTGCGACCTGTTCCTGCGCAACCGCTCTAAATACAATATGTCATCCTTCGATATTATCCCGGTATTTATTGACTGGAACATCGGGAATTTTTCTGTCACCCCGAATTATGAGCTATATTCACGCTGGGATTACGATTGGTTTAGGATGAGCTACCGCGTTCTCGACTTTTACTTTTTCAGCAGGGTGGTATCTGATGTTGGCGACCGTACGGTGTTTAGTTACGTAATAGGCCCAATGATGGAGGATAGGTTTATCACCTTTCTGAAAGAGTACCACAAAGTGTATCCGCTTACGGCCGATGAGATCCGGTTTATGAAAGAGGCGTACCGCTTTTTCATCCTGAACTATGTGATAAAAGATGGTAAACACTTTTTTAACGACCAGTATGCAAAAAAACTACAGGCAGAAGCGTTTGATGTTTACCTGCCATCGGTAGACCGCGATTTTGATGCCGAGAAAATAATAGAGGCTTTGAAATTGAAATAGGTTAAGAGAGGTTGTAAAAGTTGGAATTGTTGCAAATGAAAAGCTAAGCAAATGTTAATGTTTATAACTCTTAAAATCACCGCTTCGGCAAACCTTTTTAACCACTATAATCTCTAAAACCTTTATAACATATTCTAACCTTTACAACTTATTCTAACCAGCACAACGAAAAAGAAATGAAACGCATTGACGATTTCCGTGAGATAATTGATAATTACGAGGTGGTGTTTTTTGATGCGTTCGGCGTTTTAAAAAATTACGGTGGGCTGGTGCCCGGCATAGAGCGAACGTTTGAATACCTGGAAGAATTAGGCAAGGAATATTACATTGTAACCAACGATGCATCGCGTAGCCCAATGCAGTTAGCCGAATCCTATCATAAAAAGGGACTTAATATAATAACTCCTGAGCGGGTGATCTCATCCGGTATGCTTACTAAGGAATTTCTGGATCTAAAAGTAGACGACGGTATTGTGGCCTACCTGGGGACGGAAGATTCCGCACATTATATCGAAAGCGAAGGACTGCATACCCTGCCGGTCAGCGCAATTACGGCGGAAAACTTTGATAAAGTTAACGCGCTTGTTTTTTTGGATGATGAAGGCTTCGATTGGTGCAACGATCTTAACAAAACTGTAAACCTGCTGCGCCGCCGCACCATCCCGGCGATTGTGGCGAATACGGATTTTGCATACCCCGTTAATGTAAACGAAATAGCCATTGCTGTCGGCGGCATTGCTGCGATGATTGAGACTATCGTTGGGAAAAAATTTATCCGTTTTGGTAAGCCCGATTCGCAGATGTTTATGTTTGCTTACGACCTCATCCGCGAGTATCGCCCCATCAGCAAAAAAGAGATAGTGATGGTAGGGGATACCCTGCAAACAGATATCTTAGGTGGCAACAAATTCGGGTTGGATACCGTTTTGGTATTATCCGGCAATACATTGGCCGCCGATGCCCAAAACAGGATGACCTCAACCGGCATTGTACCAACATATATTTGCGATTCGGCTGTAATAAGATAGAACGACGATGAAGTTAATAAGGTTTATTTTAGCATTGATAATAACAATAGGCGTAGCGAATATCATCTATGCCCAAGCTCCGTCAAAAAAAGCCTTCACAAATCCCTTATTGCCATCAGGTGCGGACCCATGGGTAATCTACCACAACGGTTATTATTATTACACCAATTCCCTTCAGAACAAACTTAATATTTGGAAGACAAAAAATCTGGCCAACCTCGCATCGGCAGAAAAGAAAACGGTTTGGATACCACCAGCTAATACACAATATTCCAAAGAGCTTTGGGCGCCCGAACTACATTACCTCAACAATAAATGGTACATCTATTTTGCAGCAGATGATGGCAGTAACAATAGCCACCGCCTGTATGTGCTGGAAAATACTGCCGCCGATCCTTTAACCGGCACCTGGGAGTTTAAAGGTAAAGTTGCCGATGCTACCGATAAATGGGCGATAGATGGCTCGGTATTTACACATAAAGGGCAGCTTTACATGATATGGGCCGGTTGGGAAGGCGATGAGAACGGGCAGCAGGATCTTTACATAGCTAAGATGAAAAATCCTTATACCATTGACGGTTCGCGGGTAAAGATCTCCAGTCCGCATTACGATTGGGAAAAGAACGGCGACCTGCATGATGCCGTGAACCCACCACATGTTAATGTGAACGAGGGCCCCGAGATATTAAAGCATGGCAATAAATTATTCCTCATCTATTCGGCCAGTGGCTGCTGGACAGATTTTTACGCTCTGGGTATGCTAACCGCATCGGCCAATAGCAACCTGCTGGACCCAGCATCGTGGACAAAATCGGCTGAACCGGTGTTCAAAAAATCTGAGGCGAATAGTGTTTATGCTCCCGGGCACAATGCTTTTTTTAAATCCCCAGATGGTACCGAGGATTGGATAATTTATCATGCCAATTCAAAACCCGGGCAAGGCTGCGGCGGCTACCGCTCGCCGAGGATGCAAAAATTTAGCTGGAACAAAAACGGAACGCCAAATTTCGGCACACCCGTAAAGGAGAATACGCAATTGGCAATACCATCGCAACGTAAATAATACATCCAATTACCATAAATCATTATGCAAAACACCTTAAAAAAACCAACTTTGGCACTGACAATTGCCGGCAGCATTTTTTTTGCGGCCTGTAATCAATCTGCCCCAAAAAGTACTATCATGAGAGACAGCACATCTACCAAAACAACGGCTTTACCTGCCGCAACAGGCTTTGAACAAACCATCGACGGCAAAAAAACTGAGCTTTACGTTTTGAAGAATAAAAGCGGTGCCGAAGCTGCCATAACCAACTATGGCGCGCATTTGGTAAGCCTGCTGGTACCCGATAAAAATGGCAAACTAACCGATGTTATTTTAGGCTTTGATGATATAGCCGGGTTCCAAAAAGCAGGCGGCGCTTATTACGGCGCAACTATTGGCCGCTACGGCAACCGTTTGGCAAAAGCCAAATTTATATTGGATGGCAAGGAGTATAAATTGTTCGCCAACAATGGCCCAAATACATTGCACGGCGGTAAAAAAGGCTTCGATAGCATGGTTTGGGATGCCAAACAAATTGATAGCAGCTCTATTGAACTTACTTACCTGTCTAAAGATATGGAAGAGGGTTTCCCTGGTAATTTAAAGGTTAAAGTGGTTTACACGTTAACTGATGATAACGCTGTAAAAATTACCTACGAAGCTTCTACCGACAAAAAAACGGTGGTAAACCTAACCAACCACTCGTACTTTAACCTTAACGGGCAGGGTAGTGGCACCGCGCTTAATCATGTGGTACAAATTGATGCCGATGGTTACACCCCCGTTGATAGCATACTTATCCCAACCGGAAAAATTGAGCCGGTAAAAGGCACGCCATTTGATTTTACAACTGCTACCGCCATTGGCGCCCGGATTGAAACAGCTAACGAGCAATTAAAATTCGGTAAGGGGTACGATCATAACTTTGTACTGAAGAAACACGATATAAGCACCCCGATAGCTAACGCTGTTGGTGATAAAAGCGGCATTAAACTGGAAGTGTTTACAGAAGAGCCTGGGTTGCAATTTTATACCGGGAACTTCATGAATGGTAGCAACACGCTAAAGGGCGGTGCAAAAGATGAGCATCGCACCGCGTTCGCAATGGAAACCCAACATTACCCGGATTCTCCGAATCAGCCGAGCTTCCCGTCTACCATGTTAAAACCCGGTGCGGTATACAAAACGGTAACTATTTACAAGTTCTCGAAGTAAACGGCCACGATTTTCAATAATCAAAGCGGATTTTACGAGTTTTAGAAGAGCGAACTGCAAATCTAAATCCGTAAAATTCGCTTTTTTTGTGAGCACAATCGCCTAATAATTCTACATGCTATCAACAATTCAATCGTTATCTTTGTATATGCCTCCCAAACTGTTGCCCGGTACTATTGTTGAATTTTAACACATACGCGTTTGTTATTAGATAATCACGGCAGAAGAATTACTTACCTGCGCCTGGCGGTAACCGATAAGTGTAACCTGCGCTGCTTTTATTGTATGCCGGAAGAGGGCCTCAACTGGCTAAGTCGCGCCGAACTCATGACTTACGAGGAGATGCTGCGTGTTTGCGAACTGCTGGTTAAAATGGGCATCGATAAGATCCGCATAACAGGTGGCGAACCTTTTGTACGGAAGGATATTATGCAGCTGCTAACCGCGATATCCAAACTCGATGGTTTAAAAGAGTTAAGCTTGACCACCAATGGTGTTTTAACCGCACCGCATGTTTCGGAACTAAAGGCAATTGGTGTGCGTTCTGTAAACCTGAGTTTGGACACCCTGGATGCCGGTCGCTTTTTTGCTATCACCCGTCGCGATGAGTTTGCAAACGTGATGGATACGATGCACGAATTGCTGAAACACGACATAGAGGTGAAAATAAACACGGTTGTGATGGCCGGTAAGAATACGCAGGATATCATCCCCCTGGTGGAACTAACCAAGGCATTACCTGTAAGCGTACGCTTTATAGAAGAAATGCCCTTTAATGGCGATGGGCACAGCTACAGCGGCGCACTTTGGGATTACGTCCGCATCTTCGATGAGATCAGGAACGTTTATCCTGACATTCAAAAAATACCAGACCCGTTATATTCTACGGCTTATAATTATCAAATTCCCGGACACTCGGGCAGCATAGGCATCATTGCGGCTTACTCCCGCACATTTTGCGGTACTTGCAACCGGATCCGCATTACGCCGCAGGGAACGCTGAAGAATTGTTTATATGACGATGGCGTATTGAACATAAAAGACCTGATGCGCGACGGGAAAAGTAACACATCTATTGTAGATTCTCTGCGGGTTGCCTTTAACAGCCGGGAAAAAGACGGTTGGGCGGCCGAACGCAAGCGCAAGGAAAACCCGAACTTTCATGAATCGATGGCTACCATTGGTGGCTAAAATACCTGAGGATATGACAACGGTAGAACAAGCCGAAAAAATAGTACTTGCCCAGCTAACAGACTACGGCACGGAAGCCGTGCCTTTTGAACAGGCCCTTGGCCAGGTATTGGCGGAGGATCTACTCGCCGACCGCGACCTGCCGCCATTCAACCGTGTAACGATGGATGGAATTGCCATATCCTTTAAAGCGATAGAAGAGGGTATCAATACGTTTCATATCAAGGCTACGCAAGCCGCAGGCGATGAGCCGGTGGGTATTGAGGATAATGACCTTTGCATCGAGATCATGACTGGTGCGGCCCTGCATCCTTCACTTGATACGGTTATCCGTTACGAAGATTTGGAGATCCGCAACAGCCTTGCAGCCCTAACTATCCATACTATAAAAAAAGGCCAGAACATCCATTTTAAAGGGAAAGACAAACAAGCGGGGAATGTTGTAGCTACCGCGAGCCAAAAGGTAACTCCGGCTATTATAAGTCTTGCGGCATCAGTTGGCAAAAGCGAGTTGCTGGTTAGGAAACCGCCCAGGGTAGTTGTTATTTCTTCCGGGGATGAATTGGTTGATGTAAACGATACGCCAACAACCTACCAGATAAGGCGCTCCAATAACTATACCATCAAAGCGGCGTTAACCAACCACGGCCTGCATGCCGAGATTTTGCACATTCCTGATAACCCGGAGATAACGCGGGAGCAGATAGCTACTTGCCTGCAAAATTACGACGTGATATTGCTAAGCGGCGGTATCAGCATGGGTAAGTTTGATTATATCCCAAAGGCTTTGGAAGAATTGCAGGTAAATAAACTGTTCCATAAGGTGGCACAACGGCCCGGCAAGCCTTTTTGGTTTGGCAGACACGATAATGGTGCCTTGGTATTCGCGTTTCCGGGTAATCCTGTAGCTACATTTATGTGCCTGCACAGGTACTTTTTATTATGGCTGGATGCAACACTTGGTTTGCCAAGTAAAGCGCCTGTTTATGCTGTTTTAGACCGCTATTTTGATTTTCAGCCCCAACTGCAATATTTTCTGCAGGTAAAACTGAATTTTACCAATCAGGGCCAGTTGATGGCAACCCCCATAGAAGGCAACGGCTCGGGCGATTTTGCTAACTTAGCAGATACCGATGCTTTTATGGAACTACCAATGGAAACGAATGACTTTAAAAGAGGCGACGTGTACAAAGTTTGGACATTTTAGCGATAATCAGCGAAATCAAAAAATCGGTGTAATCCAAATAATATAATCGGTGTAATCAATCATTAATCTGTGGAATCAAAACTAAGTCATTTAGATAAGCAGGATAACCCTACTATGGTAGATGTATCGGCAAAGCAGCCTACCTATCGTACAGCGACAGCGCAGAGTATTGTGGTGCTGCCCGGCGAAGTTTTGCAGCATTTAACAGACGGTGAGCTGCAAACAAAAAAAGGCGCGGTGTTCCAAACGGCCATTATAGCGGGTATTATGGCGGCAAAAAAAACGGGGGATTTAATCCCGCTATGTCATCCCATCGGAATGGATAATTGCCAGGTTTACATTAAGTTAAACACAGATAATGAAGTTGTAATTGAGTGCATAGCCAGTATCACCGCCAAAACAGGTATCGAGATGGAGGCGCTTGTTGGTGCATCTATAGCGGCTTTAACGGTGTATGATATGTGCAAGGCAATGAGCCACGATATTGTGATCAAAGAAACTAAACTCATCTCAAAAACAGGAGGGAAGCGTGACTTTAAAAGAGCATAAAAAACATACAGTCATCGCCCGCCCCGCCAACGGAAATTTCGGCCGGAACGAATGGGCCATTTTAGGTGGGCCATGCACGGTTGTTAAAGTTTTGGCAGATCGTATCATCTCGGCCTTATCGACGAAATACCAATGCGCTTATGCCGATACCTCGCATAACGATGATTTGATCCAACTCCCTGGAAGGTTAACAAGTGGTGCAGCATTAGAATATACCGATCAGCTTAATTTTTGCCAGTTGAATTATAAAGTGCCCTTAATCGCGTTCAAGCAGCGCCAGCTATTCGCGGAGATGGACCTGGTTTTGGTGAACGGTAATCACCAGCAAGCCAAGGAGCAGGTTTTGATTATCGATATCAATAAAAGAGCTTCATTGCAGAAAAGAGTGGGACAACTTTCCAATGTGACCATGATATTGCTGGCCGATAATGCCGATGAGGTTTTCGATTTTGTAAAGGATGCTGTGCCCAACTGGCGGGAATTGCCAACCTATAAATTAAACGACGGTACCGCCCAGATCATTAACTTTTTTCAGTCGAGATTACAGAGTGCCAAACCGGTATTAAATGGCCTGGTACTGGCGGGGGGCAAAAGCGCCCGCATGGGAGTAGATAAAGGCGCGTTAAATTGGTACGGCAAAGAGCAACGCTACTATATGGCTGATCTGCTACACGATTTTTGCAGCGAAGTGTTTATTTCCTGCCGGGACGAAGATCAGAAACAGGAGATAGATGCAGAATACGTAACGCTTACAGATACCTTCACTGGCTTAGGTCCGTATGGGGCCATACTTTCCGCCTTTCGCCAAAATCCCGAAGCAGCATGGCTGGTAATTGCCTGTGATATGCCATTAGTTGATGAGGGAATCTTACAGCATCTTACCAATAATCGCAGTGTAAAACATATCGGCACAGCTTACCACAGCGAGGTGACCAATTTCCCCGAGCCGTTAATAACCATTTGGGAACCAAAATCTTATCCGGCTTTGCTTCAATTTTTAGCGCAGGGGTATTCCTGCCCGCGCAAGGTGCTTATCAATTCGGATATTAACCTTTTACAGGTGCCCGATGCGGAGGCATTGTCGAACGTAAATACTCCCGAAGAGATGGACAGGGTAAAGCGCATTATTCATAATAAAACCGCCCAAACCGATGCATCCTGACCTGCAACGATATAGTTGCCAGATAGCATTGCCGGGTTTTAACGAGGCGGCACAACAAAGGTTGAGCGATGCCAGGGTACTTATTATTGGTGCCGGGGGCTTGGGCTGCCCGGCCGCGCAATATTTGGCATCCAGCGGGGTGGGTACTTTAGGTATCGCCGATTATGATACCGTATCCGTTAGTAACCTGCACCGCCAGATCCTGTACGACCCGGATGATGCGGGTAAGCAAAAGGCGCTTATTGCCTGCGAGCGGTTATTACGACAAAATCCGGAGATCGAACTTGTACCACATGTAGATAAGATTACATCAGAAAACGTGCTGCAAGTAATTGATGATTATGATATTATAGTGGACGGGACGGATAATTTTGAGACGCGCTATCTCATCAATGATGCGTGTGTACTACTGGGCAAACCGGTTGTTTACGGCGCTATTTACCAGTATGAGGGGCAGGTTGCGGTGTGGAATATACCAAATGAAGACAGTACCCGTACACCCAACTACCGCGACCTTTATCCAAAGGTAGATGCATCACAGATCCCCAATTGCTCGGTAGGGGGCGTTATTCCTACATTGGCGGGCATTATTGGAAGCATGCAGGCGAATGAGGTGATCAAATACATCACCCAAACAGGAGAATTACTGGCAGGGAAGGTATTGATGTTTGATGCCCACAACATGCAGAGCCGGATCATCAAGATCGGAAGCATCACAAAAACGAACATCACTACCCTTCAGCCAACCATAGAAATATCGGTTATCAACCAAAGCGATCTGCAAAAAGGACTCAATGATAAAACTATCCAACTGATCGATGTCCGTACGCTGCAAGAGCGCGACCTGTACGACATTGGCGGCGAACATATTCCCCTGGATGAACTGGAAGAGAATCTGAATCTGCTACGGCCCGATAAGACTATAGTTTTTTATTGCGCGACAGGCAAGCGAAGCGGAGAAGCTGTTAAGCTGGTGAATAAATTAAACCCTGAGCTAAGGGCATTATCTTTAAAAGACGGTATTGGGAATTAGTTAATGTCCTACCTGCATCGAAATCCCACTAATCGTAAAAATCCGCTTAATCCCGGTTCTGAGATTACGGATGCGCCGCTACCCATACCTCGCCATCCTCAAATACCTCTTTTTTCCAGATAGGCACTGTTTCTTTCAGGGTATCTATAATATAACGGCAAGCCTCAAATGCAGCTGCGCGGTGGGCTGCCGATACTGCGATAATAACCGGTATTTCGCCTACAGCTAACACGCCCGTACGGTGATGGATCAGGATCTTTTGAACCGGCCAGTTATCAAAAGCTTGTTGAGCTATCTTTTCCATCTCTTTGATAGCCATTTGATTATAGGCTTCAAACTCAAGGCAGACTACGGTTTTACCCTTGGTCATATCCCGCACCGTCCCAATAAAAACATCTATCCCGCCTGAATGCGGCGACATGATCCAATCTATGCAGGATTGAACATTTAACGGCTCGGTATGTATCTCTATTTGTGTGTTCATTTTATCCTCCACTTACCGGTGGTATAACGGCTATTTCATCATGCTCTGTAATTAAGCCTGCATCATCGGCATATTCGTTATTAACAGCCACCATGTAGCTGGCTAACTGTTTTAAACGGGGGTAAGCGGTTTCTAATTGCGTTTTCAGCTGCTTGGTCGTAGCATTTTCATCCAGCTCGATACTAATGGTACTTCCCCCAAAAATATCCTTGGCTATGCCGAAAGCGAGTATTTTGATATTCATCATAACAGGATGCAAATATGCAACAATCTTGTTTATAAGAAGAAATACGCCCATTGGTTGTTTCAAATAACAGAACAAACCCATCCGCTAAATTGTATATTTGATTATGGCTGTCAATGCTATTTTAAAAATACCCGTAACCACTATAACCAAGGGCGAAAGCGAGGAGCATACCGACGCTATAGCTATTGAAGAACCTTTGGAGATCCGCTTAGCGCACGGCCCGGGAGTTGCGCGCAAAGTGCAGAACATTTCTGTAACCATGCGCACGCCGGGCAACGATGCAGAACTTGCCTGCGGATTTTTATTTACGGAAGGGGTTATCAAAAACGTATCCGACATTAAAAATGCCGAACATTGCTTTATCGCCTGCGCCGAAAACCGCGAGAATGTGATCCAGGTGAGTCTTGCCGAAAATGTTGTTCCGAACCTGCAAAATACCGAACGTAATTTTTATACCACATCAAGCTGCGGGGTTTGCGGCAAGGGTTCTATTAATGCCATTCGTACCATTAGTAACTACGCCGCGTACGACTTGGAAACAGACGCTATAATTGCTGATGTGTTAACGTCCTTACCCGCTAAGCTCCATCAGCAGCAAAAAGTATTTGCCGATACGGGGGGGCTTCATGCATCCGCATTATTCAATCTTGATGGCGAATTACTATTAGTTAGGGAGGATGTGGGCAGGCATAATGCTTTGGATAAGCTGATAGGCGCTACACTACTTCAAAACTTGCTGCCCTTAAATAATTGTATTTTACTACTAAGTGGTCGCGCCAGTTTTGAATTGGTGCAAAAGGCGGCCATGGCCGGCATTCATATCATTGCGGCGGTTGGCGCGCCATCAAGCCTCGCTGTGCAGTTGGCCAAAGAATTTAATATAACGCTTGCCGGTTTTCTGCGCGGGCAACGCTTTAATATCTATACCGTGCCCCGTCGCATTTTAGCAATAACAAATAGAGAACATGAAAATTCGTATTAAAAGTGGATCGGTAAGATACCGGCTCACCCGGAGTGAGGTTGCACTTTTTGAGAAAGAAGGTGTAGTAAAGGGAATTGTGGAAATAGGTGAAAACGCCCTGATTTACACCTTGCAACGCGCAGCGGAAGAACAACTATCAGCATCCTTCAAAAACAATATGATCACCTTACTAATGCCAGAAAATATGGCGGACGAATGGATAAGTACTGACCAAGTAGGCTTTGCCGGCAAAGATGGGGGACTTCATCTGTTAATAGAAAAAGATTTTACCTGTTTAGATAACGTGGACGAAGATCAAAGCGATAATTATCCAAACCCTTTAGCGCAGAATAGGTCATGAGCAAGGATATAAAAGAACAACCGGCAGCAGAGAACCCAGAAAAACTTCACCAATTGAAGGTTACTAAACCCGAAACCTGGGCAGCGGGCATACCCGGTGTTGCCGCCGCATTTGCAGATATATTGGAAGAGACCGGAGCATTACGCGGCCCCGGCGCTTTATTTAAGATGAACCAAAAGGATGGGTTCGATTGCTCCAGCTGCGCCTGGCCTGACCCGGATGACGACCGCTCGCCAATTGCTGAATATTGCGAGAACGGCGCTAAAGCCTTGGCCGAAGAAGCCACCACCAAAAAGCTAACATCGCAGTTCTTTGTCGAAAACGCGGTAGCAGACCTTGCCAAACTCGATGATATGGAGATAGGCAAAAAGGGGAGGATAGCCCAGCCGGTTTACCTGCCGAAAGGTGCTACGCATTACCAACCCATCAGCTGGCCCGATGCTTTTAAAAAGATAGCAGATTATCTTAATAGCCTGGCTTCTCCCAATGAAGCGGCATTTTATACCTCCGGCCGCACCAGTAATGAGGCCTCGTTTATATACCAGCTATTTATCCGCGAGTATGGCACCAACAATCTGCCCGATTGCTCTAACATGTGCCACGAAT
The DNA here is from genome assembly GCF_004054195.1 of Mucilaginibacter gilvus. GTDB lineage: Bacteria > Bacteroidota > Bacteroidia > Sphingobacteriales > Sphingobacteriaceae > Mucilaginibacter > Mucilaginibacter gilvus. The sequence continues at coordinate 494,342 of NZ_SBIW01000007.1, forward strand.
CTACCAGCGTGGCATTAGCTGAGGTTATCGGCATTGGGAAGGGCACCGTTACCTTGAATGATTTTTATGATACGGATGTGATCATCATTATGGGGCAAAATCCCGGCACTAATCACCCAAGGATGCTGACCGCGTTGGAGAAGGCCAAGAAAAAAGGAGCCAAAATTATAGCGGTAAACCCACTGCACGAGGCCGGTTTGATGGCGTTTAAAAACCCGCAGACAGCAAAAGGCATTATGGGTATTAGCACCCAACTGGCCGACCTATACCTACAGGTCCAGATCAATGGCGATATGGCGCTATTGAAAGCTATTGAAAAACTTTTATATGATTTTGAGCAACAGGAGCCCGGCCAGGTTTTCGACCGGGAATTTATTGAGAAAAGCACTACTGGCTATGAAGAGTTTATAGCGGGCGTTAAAAACTTTGATGTAACTGCCCTTTGCGCCGCCGCAGGTGTGCCGGTTGATAAAGTTGTTGAGGCCGCCGAAATGTTAAGACACAAGAGCCGAATAATCATTTGCTGGGCCATGGGGATCACCCAGCAAAAAAATGGGGTAGATACGGTTAAAGAGATTGTTAACCTTACCTTGCTGAAGGGGAGCATTGGCAAAGCAGGTGCCGGACTATGCCCGGTACGCGGGCACAGCAATGTACAGGGTAACCGTACCATGATGATCTTTGATAAACCCAAAAAGAAGCAGCTTGATAAATTGAAAGAAGTATTTGGCTTTGAGCCGCCGCGCGAGCCTGGTCTCGATGTCGTAGAATCGATAAAGGCGATGCAGGAGGGTAAGTTAAAAATGTTCTTTGCAATGGGTGGAAATTTTCTGTCGGCTACGCCGGATACCACCTTTACGGCGGAGGCTATGCGTAAATTAAAACTTTCAGTACACGTGTCTACCAAACTCAACCGCAGTCATTTAGTACACGGTGAGGAAGCGATCATATTGCCAACTTTAGCCCGCAGCGATAAGGATGTTATTAATGGTCAGGACCAGTTCATCAGCTGTGAAAATTCGATGGGCGTGGTTCAAATGTCAAAAGGGATTTTGGAACCGGTATCCGAAGATCTGTTGAATGAAACGCAGATAGTATGCGAACTGGCCAAAGCTACTTTGGGCAGCCGCTCTGTTGTTGATTGGGACAAGTACGCCGATAGCTATGACGCTGTGCGCGATGTCATTGGAAAGGTGATCCCCGGTTTTGAAAATTACAACCAGAGGGTACGGCTACCAGGAGGGTTTTACCTGCCCAATGCGCCGCGCGAGGGTAAATTTGAAACAGAACAGTTTAAAGATAAGGCTCCGTTTACGATCACAGAACTCCCAAGCCAGACCATGGCCGATGATGAATATATGATGACCACCATTCGCAGTCACGACCAGTTTAATACCACTATTTACGGCATGGACGACCGCTACCGCGGCATTCATAACGAACGTCGGGTAATATTTATGAACCCTAAAGATATTGCCAAAGCCGGTTTTGTGCAGGGCGATAAGGTAGACCTGTTTAACTATTACGACAACATCGAGCGCGTAGCCCGGTTATTTGTCATCGTGCCCTATGATATCCCTGAACGCAACACAGCAACGTACTATCCCGAAGGAAATGTGTTGATACCCATCAACAGTGTTGCGTTAAGGAGTAATACACCTACCAGTAAGTTGGTATTTATTAAAATCAGGAAACACGAGGTGGTATTTTAAACCACGAACAGCCATGTCATTAAATCGCAGCGTTAATTATTTTGATTGGTTATAAGCAATCAACAAGTCATCCACCAAAATACCGTTGATCTTCATTTCCGTTGTATTGCAATCGCTTAATTCCACGTTGCTTAGGTCGCAGTTGGTTATGGTGCTACCATTCAGGTCGCAGTCTTCAAATTTTAAGGGGCGCTGTTTTGCGTTCTCATCGTAATAAGGGTGCCCTTTTGTTGGCATACCAATATTGTGAATGTAAGCGCCGCCTAACTGCGCGCCTTCAATCTCCAGGTCGCTGAGGTTGGCATTGGTGATTTTAACGTTGGTTGCCGATATGTCGTTCATCACCCAATCGTTCATACAGGCCATTGTTATTTTAGAGCCGGTAAGGTTTGCGTCGTTTACGTTAAGCTGCTTTTGGTCGTTAATGATGTCTAAGGTTTGCATTGCTTGTGGATTGATGCTCAAATATCCGCAATATCATTGTATTTATAAGGCACAACAGCGACAATGAAAGGGTGTTTCGCGACTTTCTTCTTACTCGCCCCAGGCGGTTATAACTAACCTGCGTTGCCCGCCATGGTTGCGGTGTTCGCAAAGGTAAATGCCCTGCCAGGTGCCCAGAGCCAGGATGCCGTTGCGCACAGGAATGGTTACAGAGCAGCCCAACATGGCGGCTTTTATGTGTGCCGGCATATCGTCGCTTCCTTCATCGTCGTGGCGGTAATCGGGGTCTCTCTCTGGTACGGCCTTGTTAAAATACATTTCAAAGTCCTGCCTCACGGTAGGGTCGGCGTTTTCATTAATGCTGAGCGAAGCGGAGGTATGCTGAATAAACACCTGGCAGATCCCGGTTTTTAATTCGCTAAGTTGTGGAATGGCATCAATCACATCATAAGTAATAATATGGAAGCCACGGCGGCGGGGTTTCAAATCGAGGCTCTGCTGGAATATTTTCATGTTAGATCAATAATAGTTTAGGAGGTAAGTTTTCGGCCTAATATCAACAAAAAAATAAAAAACATCTGGATATTTAATATTAATCGTAATATTGCGATATAATAATGGGCTTAACAAAAACCGAAATATTCAACGAAGAGCAAAACCAGTTGGCAATTGCCCTAAAAGCGATTGCGCACCCTGCGCGTATCGCAATTTTACAGCAGATAATAGCCGCAAAAGCTTGTATCTGTGGCGATTTGGCGCTGGAACTGGGCTTGGCACAGGCAACTATTTCACAACATTTAAAAGAGTTGAAAACCGCAGGCATCATTAAAGGCACTATTGAAGGTGTGAGCGTTTGCTATTGCATTAATGATGAAGTTTGGAATAAGTTGGGTACACAATTGGGGAGCTTTTTTGCTTCTTATGGGGTTAGTGCTAAAACCTGTTGCTGATATATTTTTTTACTCAATATAGCGTAATATCGCAATAAAACGATTGAATATGAATACAACGGAAACACTTAAATGGGGTGAATTTAAAGAACAATTGCAACTTCAACCGGCACTGCATTTGCAGTTTAAATATGCCGGGAACAAATTTGTTGGCGCGGCATACCACATCACCGAAATAAAACAGGCGCCCATTACATCTGTAGACTGCGGCGGGGTAATAGATAAGTGGACAGAGGTGATCGTTCAGTTATGGGAGCCATCGGAGCAACAACAGGAACGGGCCATGGTTGTAGGGAAAGCTCTATCGATAATAGATCTGGTGGAAAAGTTACTGCCATTGGATAAAGAAGCGGTGGTGAAAATAGAGTTTGGAAACGCTGCTTTTGATGCCCGGCAAATGTATCCTTCGGATATAAACGTGGAGGGCGAAAACCTGGTCGTTAACTTAACTGCCGATAAAACGCAGTGCAAGGCCATCAACAGGGGAGGCAGCTGCGGTACCGATGATAAAGGCGAGGAATGCTGCCAGCCAGCCAAACCAAAAGTTAAATTAATAAACCTTGCTGCCGAAGCCGCCTGCTGTACTCCGGGTGGCGGATGTTGCTAAACGTAGACATTATGACTATTTCAGAAGCAAAATTTTATAAAGAGGGAGTTATCAATTTGCTATCGGCAGCAAAGCTTCCGGTTGAAGACCTGCCCGCTCAGTTAGATAACTTTATTGTTGTTATAGAAAATGATACGGTTATCGGTGTTGCCGGCCTGGAACTTTATGGTGATTATGGCTTGCTGCGTTCGGTGGCGGTAGATAAAGATCAACGGGGCAAAGGCATTGCATCCGATTTATTGGCTCGTATAGAGGAGACGGCGGTTAGCCTCAGTTTAGAAGGCATCTACTTACTTACCGAAACCGCTGCCGATTATTTCAACAGAAAGGGTTACGAACATATCGCCCGCATGGATATCCCGGAGGAAGTTAAAGCATCGTCGGAGTTTAGTCACGTATGTGCCCAATCGGCCATCGCCATGAAAAAATCAATCCAATAAAAAATGAAGAACGTATTAGTACTATGCACGGGCAATAGCTGCCGCAGCCAGCTTGCCGAGGGTTACCTGCGCCATTTTGCGGGCGATAAAGCCACCATATATAGTGCCGGGATAGAAACACATGGCGTAAACCCAAGAGCTGTAAAAGCAATGGGAGAAGACCATTTGAATATATTGGCCCATACCTCAAATAACGTGGAAGAATATCTTGCCATCCCCTTCGATTACGTGATTACGGTTTGCGATAATGCAAATGAAGCCTGCCCATATTTCCCGGGTATGGTAGAGCGTTTTCATTATAACTTCCCAGATCCTGCAAAAGCCACAGGAACAGAGGAGGAGATCATGGGCGAATTCCGCAGAGTGCGGGATATGATAAAAGTTTATTCGTTAGATTTTGTTAAACAGCATTTAAGCTAATGTCTGCAATTAATTGTGCTCCCGCAGCCGCACGTAAAAAATTAAGCTTTCTTGATCGTTTTCTTACCCTGTGGATCTTCCTCGCTATGGCCATAGGGGTATCCATCGGGCATTTTGTTCCATCATCCCCCAGCTTTATCAATTCCTTTTCCAGCGGTACAACCAATATCCCATTGGCTATTGGCTTAATCCTGATGATGTACCCACCCTTGACCAGAGTGAAGTACGAGAAGATGGGCGAGGTGTTTAAGAATACCAAAGTGCTTGGCGTATCGCTGCTCCTCAACTGGATAATAGGCCCCGTACTGATGTTTGTATTGGCCATAACGCTATTACGCGATCATCCGGATTATATGGTCGGTTTAATACTCATAGGTCTTGCCCGTTGTATTGCCATGGTTGTAGTTTGGAACCAACTGGCAGAGGGCAACCGCGAATATGCAGCCGGGCTCATTGCTTTAAACAGTATTTTTCAGGTGCTGCTCTACAGCGTTTACGCTTATGTGTTTATTACGTTGCTGCCGCCACTTTTCGGGCTTAAGGGGCTGGCTGTTAACATTACCATTGCCGCGATAGCCAAAAGCGTTGGCATTTACTTAGGGCTTCCTTTTGCTTTAGGAATAATAAGCCGCTATACGCTTATCAAGGTGATGGGAGCGGAGTGGTTCGAAAATAGGTACGTTCCGCTTATTTCGCCGGTAACGCTTACCGCATTATTGTTTACCATAGTAGTGATGTTTAGCCTGAAGGGCGATCTGATCCTGAAAATACCGCTGGATGTGTTGCGAATTGCCATACCCTTAGTAATTTATTTCGCTGTGATGTTTTTGCTGAGTTTTTTTGCTGGCAGATATTTTGGCGCCGATTACACGCGCAGCACTGCTATCGCCTTTACGGCTACCGGGAATAATTTCGAACTCGCCATCGCTGTCGCGGTAGGGGTGTTCGGTATAAATTCCGGGGAAGCGTTTGCGGGTGTGATTGGGCCTTTGGTTGAAGTCCCTGCTTTAATCGCGCTGGTAAACGTTGCGTTCTGGCTCAAGAAAAAATATTACTAAATATTTTGTTTACGCTGGAGGATACGCTACTTTTAAATTATCTACTTAATCTATAGTATTTATAGATATTAATGTTTGCAAATTTTAAAGGGGAAGATTTTTAGCGCTATTATACTGATCTTATAACAGCCAAGCCCGTTGCGCAAGCGCGGGCTTTTATATTAAAAAAACAGCCGACCAACAAGTAATTCACTCACTTAACCCAACGTTGAACACCTTGTTAGCAAGGCGCGTTTTACTACCACTTAACAAATAGAAAAAACCGGCTGTTTAACTACCATAACGGATGTTTTACGCAGAGTGTAACATCGCTTGTGAAAAATATCTATAACTTTATTTTTACCGCGGCGGTAGGGTAAACTTCTACAATATTGTCTGCCGTATTAACATGGTAAAAGGCGTTTAATTTTGTACCTATATACAAGCCGCCGTTTACCTTGTACCAAAATTGCGGCTCGAAAAAAAAGTAAAAGCGCTTGTCTTTCAGGTTTATCTCCGGGTCGTCACCATGGTTTTTATTTTCCGTCCAGCAAGAAAAGCTACCGGCAATTTCCGCTTTATAATTTAACAAGCCTTTATAGAAGTAAGTAGTAAAGAGTAGGTCGTGACTTGGCCGGGTATAGGGCACATATTTGTAATTGAGAACGCTGCTGAGATAGGCATCGCCAATTTTAAAAGGGTAGCTTAGGCCAATAGCATAGGTGTTCACGATGTAATAACTGTATTGGCGCGGCGTAGTGATACCCAACCCGCCGCTATATTGCAGGTTAATAAACAATTTAGGTTGCCAAAAACGCACCTCCTGCGAAACCTGCATATAGTACTTCCCAATATTTGCCTGTTCGCCAACCAGGTCGGCCTGCAGCTTTAGCAGAAAATTCCCCGGTTTAACAAGTGTTTTGCCGCTATCGATGGTTTTGAAGTATTCAAAGTACATGGTGGGAAAGTTTTTAGCGTTTCGCACGGGGTTTAACGTGTGCCGCAGGTCGTAATGCAGTTGTAATTGCTGCCCGTAAACCAATCCGTTTGCAAATAGTATAGCCGTCAAAAAAAATAGAAATTTCATGGTGATAAAACTTTTAAGAATGCGATATTGCATATGGCAAAACTCCTTGTTTGTAACGATTTAGTGCGGTAAGGGAGCGGAAACCTTACGGAATTGTATATTTGGCTCGTTTGATATTTAGCCGCTACGTTCTACCATGGAAGATCCTGAATTGAAAGTTTTTTCGATATTATTCCGGGAAGCATATTCCCGTTGTTTTGGTGTATCCCTTACCCAGCCTTTAACCGAAACCGAGGGGAAACTTTTTCAACAGCAATTATTAGATCATACCGGCCTTATGGTTGGATGGCGGTCGCTTAAAAATTATTCGCTTTTTTTATTAAGCGAAAAAGAAAAAGAGAACCCCTCAGTAGCTTCTATGGATACGCTCGCGCGCTATGTGTTGAAATCGCCTTATACCAACGAGTTAGAACGTAAAAGAAATGAGAGCCATCACCCGTATTGGTTTATATACCGCGAGCGGCATTTGGCCAACGCCATTTCACCTGATGTTAAGCTGTTTAGTTTTGCATGGGTTAAGCCTATACTGGCAGCTGTTTTACTGTTATTGGCCGCCTATACCTGGTATCAGCGGAAAAGTACGGTGTATTTTGCTGATAATTTTAAAGATGTGGGTGATAAGGCCATGACAGAGAAGGAGTGGCAGGTATTAAATAAAGACGATATATACTGGCCAAAACACGGCGATATTCCTAAAGCCTTAACGCTGTTCACGCTAACGGGAGATAACTGGCCGGATAGTACTTCTCTGCCGCAGATAAAAAACCTGGTAATACGCAGTTTACCCAGAGGGTGCTTTGTAACCGAGCTACATATAGAGGATTTTATACCCGCGGCCGAATGGCAGCAGGCCGGTTTATTGTTAATGGAAGATACCAGCGTGAATAGCCCCAGCATTCGCCTCTCTTTAGCTTACAACGATTTTTTTGGTGGATTTAATAAACCGCAAGAGATATTGGTGCAAGCGATAGCATCACCCGGTGCCGGCGGCAAGCCCGAGGAGTTTGTGCATAGCACGGTGCTAACGCTTGATAGTACTGTTAGCCGCTCGATGGTATCAAGTAATTTGAAGAAAACAGCTCTCCGCATAGAAAAAAAAGGAAACAGTTACCGCTTGCTTTACGCTGGAGGTGCCGGCGCAAATTCGGCGTTTAAGGAACTGGCGACAAAAGAGGTGGGGATAACCCCCGCGATATATCGGTATTTTCGCCCTAAAAGGCAAGGTGCCAGGTACACCTGTGGTGCCGGTTAAATTTAAAAAATTTACACTGGAAAGCATTGCCTGTGAATAGGTTGTCCCCAGTGGCTCCTTAATTATTTTAGCTGTAGTTTTGCTAAAAACGTGCTAATGCACTAATTACAAATCGCTGACCCAATAAATTTTATCACACAGCTATTAAATCTATTTTTGTGATAGATATGGCTGAAGATTCACTCGTACGCCGCCTTGGGCTGGCACAGGCAACAGCCATCAACATGACCGATATGGTAGGCATAGGGCCCTTTGTTACCTTGCCTATGGTTATCGCCACCATGAACGGCCCCTGGTTTTTATATGCCTGGCTCGCCGGTGCGCTGTTGTCTATGGTTGATGCTATGGTTTGGAGCGAATTAGGTGCCGCCTTCCCGATGGCCGGCGGATCATACAACTTCCTGAAAGAAACCTACGGCAAAACAAAACTGGGCCGGCTAATGAGCTTTTTGTTTGTTTGGCAAACCATGATACAGGCGCCGCTGGTTATTGCATCCGCCGCCATCGGCTTCGCCGATTACTTCTCCTACCTGTTACCCTTATCAACTATCGAAGCAAAGATCATGAGCGGCTCGGTGGTAATATGCATTGTAATACTCCTATACCGTAAAATTGAAGCTATAGGCAAAATAAGTGTGGTGCTTTGGGTAGGGGTTTTGGTTACCATGCTTTGGATAATAGGCGGAGGGATAGCTCATGGTAATTTTATGCATCCCATACGGCACATAAACGATGGTATAAACCTTAACTATGGCTTTGTAGCGGCTATTGGCTTTGCCAGTGTAAAAAGTGTTTACAGTTACCTGGGGTATTATAACGTTTGCCATTTGGGTGGCGAAATTGTAAACCCATCGCGTAATATCCCGCGCAGCATGTTCCTTTCTATAGCCGGGATAGCCGTTTTATATATGCTGATGAACGTAAGCGTTGTAAGTGTGATACCCTGGCACCATGCTATGGGCAGCAAGTTCGTTATCAGCGAATTTATGCAGTTGCTCATGGGCAATATCGCCGCTAAAGTAATAACCTGCCTCATATTACTGGTAGCATTTTCCTCCGTTTTTTCGGCTACGCTGGGCTATAGCCGCATCCCTTACGCGGCCGCTGCCGATGGTGCCTTTTTTACAGTGTTTGCCAAGCTGCATCCAACAAAAAACTTCCCGTACGTATCATTATTGGTTTTAGGCGGAATAGCCTTCGTATTCAGCCTTTTGTTTAAGTTGAAGGATGTTATAAGCGCTATTTTGGCTATGCGTATCCTTATCCAGTTTATCGCCCAGGCCATAGGCTTATTATTGCTGCGAAAGGCGCGCAAAACAACGCTTTTCCCTTATAAAATGCCGCTGTTTCCGCTGCCGGTGTACATGGCTATTTTAATATGGTTCGGCATCTTGGTGTCAACGGGTTTACACATGGTGTTGGGTGGCTTAACCGCTATAGTAACAGGTACGTTTGTTTATTTTATAAAAGCGAAGGTTAATAAAGAGTGGCCGTTTGAGGCGAAGTCTGTTGCCGGTAAGGCTTAAATTTTAGCCGCTGCAAAGTTTTAGCTATTTTTAACTGATTTAACATTTTAGCTATGGAAGAAGCCGATAAACTTAATCGTATTATCGAATCTCGCATGAAATTGAAGACGCGGTTTGAAGAAAAAATAAAGTTAACGCCATCCGTTGCCGATGATTCGCCAAAAGGATCAGGCAAGCTAAACAGGCATGGTATGCCAACTATTCCGATAGGGCAAACAGCTACCGTTAAGTGGCCTGTTCTGGATCTGGGTTATCATCCCGGCATCCCGCTTGATAAATGGCGTCTGACAATTGACGGAGCTGTAGACAATCCGGTGCGTTTGAACTGGAAGGAATTTATGGATCTGCCTCAAACCAAAGACACCTCCGATTTTCATTGTGTTACTACCTGGAGTAAGCTGGATATGCACTGGAAAGGCGTGAGCCTGTTTGACTTAGCTGCGCTGGTTCATCCAAAGGAAACTGCTACCCATGTACTGTGTTATGGATATGATACCTACACCACCAACTTATCTTTAGAGGAAGCCCTTAAACCCGATGTGCTGCTGGTGCATACCTTTGACGGCCAGCCCCTTCAAACAGAACATGGCGGGCCGGTACGTATGATAGCCCCACAGCTATACGCTTGGAAAGGTTCCAAATGGATAAAACGGATAGAATTTCTTACCGAAAATAAATTGGGCTTTTGGGAAGATAGGGGTTATTCAAATACCGCGTACCCTTGGCGTAACGACAGGTACAGCGATTAATTTAAAGGCCGACTAAAATGGAAAGTGGGTCTTTACCCACTTCGCTATCTACCCAAATTTTACCGTTGTGCCGCAAAACTATCTCGGCACTTATATAAAGACCAATGCCAAAGCCGCTGATGTGCTGCTTATGCTTGGTTTCTACCCCAAACGATCAAAGAGCTTGTCGAGGTGTTGGGGCTTTATCCCCATGCCTTCGTCGCGCACGCTAACTACAACCGTATCACCTTCCTTTTTGCGCCCTATCTCTATCAACTCGCCCCGCGGCGAATACTCAACCGCATTGCTCAAAAGGTTGCTTATTAGGCTTCCAATTTTATCTTTATCGGCTTTTAGGGTGACATCGTCACAAGCTGATGGTGTTTTATGGGTGATTGGCAATAGTAAGCTTGGCTTCCCGTGTCATATCTCAAATAAGATCGTTCAGCAAAAAAAGCTGTTTGTTGAGGATGATCTTACCCGAATCGAGCCTCGACACGTTAAGGAATCCATTAATCATGGTGCTCATCTTTTTTACCTGGTTGCTTACCTTATAAAGATGCAAAGGCGGACATTTTAGAGGATTAATTCGACATCGCTAATTGATTGTATTTATAATATAAAAAATTAACTATAAATTATATCATAAGTATTTAACTATCTTTGTGAAATGTTTTACCTTATCTACAGTAGCTACGCTACCCAACCTTTAAATGATGAAGACCTGAAAGAGCTTTTAGACAAAGCCCGCCGCAGAAATATTTTCAAAAGCGTTACCGGTATATTGTTCTACTTCGAGGGCAAATTCATCCAGTTGATAGAGGGTGAGGAGAATACCATAAAGCTATTATATGCGGCTATTTATAACGACCCGAGACACCAAAAACTGCAATTGCACCAGGAGGATGCTATTAACGAGCGCTATTTCCCCGATTGGACGATGGCCTTTAAACCCATATCATCGGAGGACGTTGAAGGCGCATTGGGTTTTAGGAATATGAGCGTACCCAACGCAACCAACGTAGAATCTGTAATGAAACTTTATAAGATCTTGGGTAGCAAATCAGATCTGTAAAAAAACGGGATGTTCTTCAAATCAACCTGTTCTTCTTAAATTCCGAAGGATTCTCACCAACCACTTTATTAAACAGTTTATTAAAATAGGAAAGGCTTTCAAAGCCAACAGCGTAGCAAGTTTCGGTAACGTTCTTATTCTGCATTAAAAAGTTTTTGGCGATATCTATGCGGTATTGGTTCACAAAATCGGTAAAGGTAATATTGGTTTGGCGCTTAAAATAGCGGCAAAACGCGGCAGTGGTGAGGTTCACCTTGCCGGCTACTACATTCACATCGGGCTTGCGGTTGTAGTTGGCATCCATGTATTCATAAATCGCACCCATCCTTATTTTATCCTTTAAGAAAAATTGCAGGCTGATATCGTCGGCATTCAGAATGGTATACTCATCAGAATGGGCGAGCGTGTTGAGCACCTTCATCAATTCTACCAGTTGCTCAAAGGAATTTAAATCGGCCAGGGCTTTCAGTTTTTCGGTGACGAGAGCTTTTGTTTCGCCATGGAAGGCAATGCCGTAAGCCGCTTTTTTAAACAGCTGGTTGATGATAGCAAACTCGGGCGATACGGCTATGGCGCTTCCCAGGAAGTCTTTGCGCAGTTGGATTACTATCTGATGGTAATCGCTGCGCAGGCGGTAATCAAAATTAAGATGAGGGAGATTACTACCCATAAACACGAGGTCGCTTTGCGTGTAACCTGATATATGCGAACCCACATGCCTGATACCGGCATCCGCCTCAACGTAAACCAGCTCAAATTCGGGGTGGTAATGCCACAGAAATGTGTTTCGCAGCCTGGGCGAAAACAGCTTGAAGGATTTCCCCGGCTCAAAGTCTACACGTTCTAACTGTATCTCATTCATCCCGATTGGCTTTATATTTTGTTTAAATATAGAATAAAGGTCAATACAGAGCAAATATTGGTCATTGTGAAGAATGTGCGTACCTGTTTCCCGCCATACCTTTGATTATCAAAACAAACCAAATTATAAAAACCAATAAAACCATGATAGCTACAGAAAACAAAACTATGGGCACCATGAGCATGCAGCCGGGGCCAAAAAACGCGCATAAAGAAATTCCGGGTAACCCGTCTACAGCGAAATCGAGCCAGGTAAAACTAAACGACCGCAGCAACGGCAAACCATTAAAGGTATTGAGCGAGGACGACTGGAAGTTTTGGCTGGAGAATGGCTACGTGGTGATAAAAAATGCAGTGCCGCACGACCAAGCCGAAAAGCTTGCCGCCTACCTTTGGGAATACGAGGGCAAAGACGCTAACGATATAGAAAGTTGGTACAAAAAGCCAAACGCCCAGATGCAGATGAAGGAACTGAATAATACCGGCATGGTAGAAATTTACAACCAGCAGTTGATGTGGGATAACCGCCAAACCCGGCGCGTATACCAGGCATTTGCCGATATATGGGGCACCGAAAAACTATGGGCCACGATAGACAGGGCGAACCTTAACTTTCCGCTGCGCCCCGGTTTTGAATACAAAGGTTTTATCCACTGGGATTACGACCCGGAGACTAAACCGCAAAACGTACAGGGCGTGCTGGCACTGGCCGACCAAACCGACGAAACAATGGGCGGTTTCCAATGCATCCCTGAATTGTACCGCACCTACGATACCTGGAAACTTACCCAGCCCGAAGACCGCGACCATTACAAACCCGATACCACAGGCTTTGAATTGATGAAGGTAAAACTGGAAGCCGGCGACCTGCTGATTTTTAACAGCCTGCAGCCACACGGCATCCGCGCCAATACCAGCGGTAACAAGGTACGCATAGCCCAATACATTGCCATGATGCCCGCCCAGGAAGATAACCAGGAACTGGTAGACTGGCGCGTTAACAGTTGGCAAAGTCGCGAAGCCATGCAGGGTTACGCTTTTCCCGGAGACCCGATGGAACGTGAAAAACAAAACCCAGTAGCAGAACTAAGCGACTTAGGTAAGAAGTTATTGGGGTTGGAAAAATGGGGTGAGTGATGTGCAGATTTTAAATATTCGGATTTGCAGATGAAACTATAATAACTGCGTCGGTCTTCGGAATGACGCTTTTGTCGTTTGATGAGATTTGGATATTGAAACCTCAACCCAATGCTTGATAGCCTCTTCTATTAGATGAATTATATCTATTGGTAATTTAATATCCTTCTTGTTAATGAATTTGTTGATTGCGATGCAAGAGTTAATTTTACTTTGTAAAAACACAATAACGCCTGCTGTTTAGCGTATTTATAGCATTCAGGAATACATCAATCTTTAACGCATCATCACTATGGATTACAAAATTAAACTGGCAGACGGGAAGGCACACTTGGTAAGTATCACCAGCGCGTATTTTAAATCGTGGCAGGTATGGCAGGTTAAATTTAAAGATGGCAAAGTAGCCATGCTGTATAAAATTGGTAGCGAATGGATGCAGCGAAACGAGGATTTTTTAGAAGTCGAAGTTTTGGAAATAATAGGATATACTATTGATAAGATCATTTATAAACGCACCATATCGTTTTAAAAGTGCTGTGCGTATTGAATTTTAAAAGCCTGCCCGGGAAGAGGCAGGCTTTTTTATTATTTAAAACCAAATATAAAGGGGAATAAGAAGGGATTGGCAAATATAGAAAGTGCTTTAAAAAACATTGAAATTGTTGGTGCAAGATATTCACAACACATACAAAGTACTATTGGGAAGTATATTAAAAGAGCATTAAATTTCATTGTTTCAAAACTTTTGAAAACTGCCTGTTTCATTCAACTCTTCTACAAGGCGGTTTGAATTTTACACCGTTATCGACCCGAAATCCTCTCGTGAAAATGAGAGGATTTTTGTTTTCAACTTAACACACTTTCCCCGCAAATATTTTTTCTTCAAAAAATTGCGTAGTTAAATAACTACATGTATATTCGTAGCCAAATAACTACGCAATGAATTTAAGACGAGATGTATTCCAGGCAATTGCCGATCCTACAAGGAGGGCCATACTGCTGTTAGTTGCTTCCCAATCGATGACGGCCGGCGTAATTGCTTCCAACTTTGATACCGCGAGGCCCACAGTTTCAAAGCATCTGCAAATACTCACCGAGTGCGAATTGCTGAAACAAGAGCAAAACGGCAGGGAGATCTATTACCACATCAACGCGACGAACATGAGAGAAGTAGCCGATTTTATAGAGCCGTTCCGCCAGATGTGGGAAGACCGCTTCAACAAATTAGAAACTATTATGAAAACATACCAAAACAAAAAGACAACCTGATATGGAATTAAAAACAAAGATCAGCGCCGAAGATGGCAAGCACGATCTACTAATAACACGGGAATTTAATCTGCCGCTGGAATTGCTTTTTAAAGCGCACGTAGAGCCCGAAATTGTGGAGCTATGGATGGGCACGAAAGTGCTGAAACTCGAAAATAAAAAACATGGCGGCTGGCAGTATGAAACAAGTGACGCTAAAGGGAACGTGGTGTTCCGTGCCGATGGAGTGTTCCATGAGTTTATCCCGAACCAAAAGATCACACGCACATTTGAAATGGAGAACGCGTCGTTTGGCGTTCAACTGGAGTTTTTGGAATTTGAAAAACTGACCGGGGATACCAGCAAACTTACTATATATAGCGTATTTAAATCGGCCGGGTTAAGAGATCAAATGTTACGGCTGCCTTTTGCTCAGGGCCTTAATATGGCGCATAACCGTTTACAAGACATCGTAAAAAAATTAAAATAACACATCATGACAAAGAGAAATAAAATTATCTACTGGGTATCTACGCTCTGGCTTGCATTGGGGATGCTTTCTACCGGGCTTGTACAGCTAATAAAAATGAAGGAAGAATTAACCATGATAGAGCACCTCGGCTATCCAGCATATTTTTTAAGCATACTGGGTATTTGGAAAATTCTGGGGACAGTAACGGTGCTAATCCCTAAATTTACTTTATTGAAAGAATGGGCCTACGCGGGTTTCTTTTTCGCTATGTCGGGTGCGGTGTTTTCACATTTAGCTGTTGACGATAGCGTTAAAGAGCTTTTTGGACCGATGCTGTTGTTGGTACTAACAATAGTATCCTGGTATTTAAGGCCTGCGGAAAGAAGAGTAGTCATTGCAAATTAATTAAGGAGGGCAATATGAATAATGATAAAAAGCAATTGTCGGGAGAGCGATCTGAAGAACTGCTCGGCGTGTTGAAAACCCGTTTCGAGAAACACATGGAACGGCACAAAGGCTTGGAATGGGCTAAAATACAAGTTAAGCTGGAAGCCAATGCCGGGCAACTACAGACGCTCGAAGAGATGGAAATAACCGGCGGTGAACCGGACGTGGTTGGCTTGGATGAAACAACTGGCGAATACCTATTTTACGATTGTTCCGCGGAAAGCCCCAAGGGCCGCAGAAGTATTTGCTACGACCACGCCGCGCTGGAATCGAGAAAAGAATACAAGCCCGAAAATAGCGCGGTGGGCATGGCTGCCGATATGGGTATCGAAATTTTAACAGAAGAGCAATACCGCCAACTACAGGTATTAGGCAAGTTCGACCTGAAAACATCCAGTTGGGTGCAAACTCCGGCTAATATCAGAAAGCTTGGCGGCGCTATGTTTTGTGACCGGAGGTACGATACAGTGTTTGTTTATCATAATGGGGCAGAATCTTATTACGCCGCCCGGGGTTTTCGTGGGGCGTTAAGGGTTTAATAACAACTAATTAATGAGAGCGGAATGAATACTAAAGTTGATTTTTATTTCGATAGATCCAAAAAATGGCAGGAAGAGATCGGGAGATTAAGAACGATCATACTTGGTGGCGGGCTTACCGAAGAACTGAAATGGGGCTGTCCCTGTTACACGTATCAAACAAATAACATTGTACTGATCCACGTGTTTAAGGAATACTGCGCGGTGCTGTTTTTTAAAGGTGCCTTGTTAAATGATGTTGATGGTATCCTTGTACAACAAACGGAGAACGTGCAGGCTGCACGCCAGGTAAGGTTCACCACCGTCAGGGAAGTAGTTGAGCTGGAACTTACGCTGAAGGCATATATTTTCGAAGCCATTGAGGTGGAAAAAGCCGGGTTAAAAGTGGATTTGAAAAAGACAAAAGAATTTGCCGTTCCTGAAGAATTTCAAACTAAATTAGACGGGACACCAGGACTTAAAGCCGCTTTTGAAGCATTAACGCCGGGGCGACAAAGGGGATATCTACTACACTTTTCTCAACCTAAACAAGCCAAAACCCGGGAAGCGAGGGCAGAAAAATATATCCCGCAGATTCTCAGCGGCAAAGGGATAGATGATTAAAAATCCACTAATTAAAGTTGAAAAGATAACCACTTTACCCATTTGCGTTTTGCGAATACAGCACAAAAGCCGCTATAAGTAATATAATTACAAATAATATCACCAGTGTGATCTTCATGGCGCTTAACGGGCGCTGGCCAATAACCTCGCCAGTGCTGGCATTTACCGTAAACTGGTATACTCTGCTATTATAGTTATAGGCGCTTACCCAAACAGGTAGCATAATGTATTTAATGGCTTTATTGCGGTAGTCGGTATCGGTGTTATTAATGCGTTGCTCATCGCCACCAATATCGCTCCTGATGGAGGAATCAATCTCGTCTACGGTTTGCTCCTTTGCTTTAATCAGTCCGTTTTCAGGGTCGAGTTGGTACGTTTCGGAGCGGAAGCCGCTCATGTAGCGTTCATCAAAACTGGCAAGCATATCCAGTTTCCAAGGCGTAAGTTTATCCAGCGTTTTTTCGGGCAGCGATTTACTGGCGGGTACCAACAGGTCGCGAAAGCTGCAATTAACTGTACCCGAGTTATACGACCAGTTGGTATGCCGCACCTGCCGGGAGCGGGTTTGGCTTTTGCCATCAACCGTTTCGGTATAGGTTTCAGTGGTGTAATAATAGTCGCCGCGTTCGCCGGTGTAATCTGTGGTGGTATCGGTGTCGTAGGCCCAGTAAGGCAGGTAAACACCGTTTAATGCCGACGACGTACCGCCCGCTTTTTGCGCAAGATCGTTCGGTGCCCACCACAGGCCTTTGAGCCATTTCTGAAAGAAATCGACACCTTGTCTTTGGGTAACTTCAAACGGTAAAATATAATGCGGCGGCAAATAGGTCTTACCGGCCTGTAAATTTAACACCAAAGGAGCGGTGCAAAACGGACATTTATCAGACGCAACAGAAGCATCAAGCACCGTTTGCGAACCGCAGTTTTTACAATCGACCACCTTTACATTATCGGTAGCCTTTTTTACATCAATATTCGCTATAAAACCCTCATAATCTACCGGTTCTATATCGTTTTTGGTATTGGCTATTGCATTGCTTTCGCCGCAATAACTACATTGCAAGGTGCGGGTGCCAGGTACAAAATGCAGCAAAGCCCCGCAGCCCGTGCATTTTAAGGAATTGCTTATGCTATCGGCGGGTTTTAAAAGTTCGCTCATGTACTATAAAGTATTAGGTAGTGCTCAGACTAATGGCGGAGGTTCGTTATTAAATAGATCTGTAAGCTCGGTAACGGTGCCGGCTGTAACCCAGGCGGCCATGCCTTTTTTCCAAACCATGGTTTCTTTATTGATCGCTTTGGCCGTGATCATCCTATCTATCTCGGCCAGGCTGTGCGGCCCGTCAGATTTACCATCTACTGCTATATGGTATTGCGCAACCGGCAAAGGCGGCGGCGCATCTGCGCCGGAAGGGTTGGTACCATCAAAGTTGTTTTGTTTAAATACATTGCCAACCTGGTTCATCATGGCAGCACCCACACCCAAACCGATGCCCGCAGCGCCAAGGTTACCGCCCATGCTGTTCTCTGCCGATTTTTCCATTGCGTTTGCCGCCTGGAATTGTGCATACGCGCCCAGGTTACCTATGACGCCCATTTGGCTGCGTTTATCAAGCGCGGTCTCTACTTCTGCAGGTAGCGAGATATTCTCTACCAATAGCTTGGATAGGGTAAGCCCCATTTCGGCAAAATCGGGCTGTATGGTGTCAGATATCAGCACCCCCATTTCGTTATAATTGGCGGCCAGGTCCAAGATCGGTATTTTAGATTGTGCTACGGAATCCATCCCGCGTGCAACAATGATGTTGCGCAATTGCTCCTCAATATTCGCTACGTTAAATTCGGGGTTGGTTGCCGATATTTGGCTCAGGAACACTTTTGGGTCCTGTACTTTAAAGTTAAAAGAACCGAACGCGCGTAATCTCACCGGGCCAAACTCGGCATCGCGGATCATCACCGGATTTTTGGTTCCCCATTTTTGGTTAACAAACTGGCGGGTACTCACAAAATAAACATCGGCCTTAAAGGGACTATTAAAGCCGTATTTCCAGCTTTGCAGGGTAGTTAAGACAGGCATGTTTTCGGTTTGTAAATCGTACAAGCCCGGCAAAAAAACGTCGGCTATCCGGCCTTCGTTCATAAAAACAGCCGCCTGCGATTCGCGCACTGTAAGCTTAGCGCCCATTTTTATAGCGTTGTCATTCCTCGGAAATTTCCAGACTAATGTATCCTGGGTAATGTCTACCCATTCTATTACATCTATAAATTCGTTTAGCAGTTTACTAAAAAAGCTCATGTGGTTTCAGGTTAGATGAAAAAATAAATATGATAAAAAAAGCCCGATGTAAATGCGCCCCGCCAATTTTATTTAATTTTTTTTTAACGGAAAAGGCAGTACGTTTAAGCTGGCATTCCCGTTGAAATAACGGTGCGATTTTACATGTCAGCATAGGAAATTGGGTGGTTCACCAAAACCATATCGCCCACACGCTGTTAACTTACCAAAACACAGCCATGAACAACTTTTTTAGAGGCCTTATAGCTGCCTGGGGTGCAAAAAAACTTGGTGGAGGCTGCTTCTCCACCATTATTATATTTATCATTATTTGGGTATTGCTCGGCAAGTGTAACCAACAATCGCAGGCTGGCACGCAACAGGTGCGCACCAAGGTTGCGATATGCAAATAAGGCCGGTTGGCTTTATTACTGCCCTACCACGATGAGGTCTTTTTTGCGGAGCCAGCCCTTGCTGGTTTCCCCGTTTTTGTTGGTGAACACTACATAGACATAACCATTTTGGTCGTCCAGCGCTTTTAAACGAGCATTATCCCATTGGCTAATGTTTGCCGCCCGTTTACTGCCCTCGGTTGGGGCGCTGTGAAAATAAGCGTACGTTGTAAAAAGCGAATACACCTTCCCTGCATCACTGCCTTTTCCCGGGTTAGGGGAAGGGTTGGTTGGTTTATCTAATTTTGGCGGATTTTTTTTAACCACCTTCCTCGCAGAATCTTTTTTAATTTTTTTATGTACGGACAGCGTCTCCGCCTTTATTTCAGTCTTCTTTATTGGTGTCTTTTTCTCTTTTACCTCTGCAGGCTTGGGCTTTGCGGCCGTGATGGTGTCTGTCGAAGTTTTGCTGGTAATAGTATCAGGCAGAGTTTTTACAGACGCTGCTTTGTTACCGCTAAAAAGATAACGCCCGGCAAATGCGCCCAGGCACAACAGCAAAATCCCCAAACCAATCAGCATTCCCTTTGAAGCGATTTTTGTACTGTGGTTTCCTGTTATCGGCGAGGGAACAGGTGCAACGCTACCAGAAAGTTTGCTTTGTTTAAGCTGCGCTATTTCCTGCAATAAAGTAGTGTTCTTTGCCTGTTCTTCTTTCAATTTTGCTTGCAGGGCTACTTTTTCGTTTTGCAGTATTAAGGCGCTTTCGGTATCGCTTTTTACGGTAATTACGCTGCTTTGTATGGCTTGGCGCAGTTCCGTCCCATCAGTATATCTGGCATCTGGGTCTTTTTGCAGGCATTTGTAGATAAGGTTCAGCAGCCACTCGGGTACCTGTAATTCGCGCTTACGCTGATCTTCGGGCCAGTTAAGCGGCATGTTTTTTTCACGGAGGGTGAGCAGGTCCGGCGGTTCCTTTTCAAGGTGCGCTATCATGACGGCGTTGCGCGCTGTTTGGCCGTTGTCGTTCAGTTTAAAGGGGACTGTACCAGCGAGTAGTTCGTATAGTATAATGCCATAACTGTAAACATCGCTTTGCGGCAACAGGTTGCCTTCGCTTTGCTCGGGTGCCATAAATTCAACAGCGCCGGCGTTGCGCAGACTGCTCCGCCGCTGCTCATCGGTCATGATGGCCAATCCAAAATCAAGCAGCATATAGTTGCCGGTATTGATATTGAACTTAACATTATTGCTTTTGATATCGCCATGCTTTACCGATACCTTGTGGCAATGGCTCAGCGCGTTTGCCAATTGATAGGCTACTTTTATAGCTTCGGCGATGCTGAAAACCGGTGTTTCTTTTTCGGTAAGCAGTTCGGCCAGGTCAGGGCCTTCAATAAACTCCATCTCAATGAAAGGTAACGAGCCACTTTCGGTAATGCCCGAATTAAGGATCTTAACCACATTCGGGTTTGATACCTGATTAACCTTTTTAAGCTTCTCTACCTCGTTTATAAAATCTTTGTAATGCTTGTCGTTCTCGTCTTCGGCATAAATAGGGGTAGGCAGCAACTTTACAGCCACATAAATTTCGCCTATTCGCTTGCCTTTATATACCGAACCCTGACCGCCGGTATGCAGCGCGCCCATGTTTTCGAGCCCTTCGGTTATTGTAAAAATTTTACCCATATTGTTGTGTCGCAGTAATCTGTTCGGCTCGTGTAAGTTAAAATCCTGGGATAAGATAAACAGTTTGTGGTTTAAATCCTATCCGGAAATAATATTACTGTTTTTTCTCGTCTTAAACCCCAGGCAAACGCTTATCCCTTCAACAACCCGCTTGGTTTCCTCCGGGTCGCGAACCTGTATGCATGCAACACCGGTTTTACGGGCGGGGTGGTCGTTACCACCCTCGAACAAGGCATCGCCGATGAAGATCATTTCGGATATTTTAATATCGAGTACCGTCTTTAGCTTGCGGATTCCGTATGCCTTATCAATACCGGGCTTAGTGATATCGATAGAGGTTGCACCACCCATCTGCACCGAAAATGCTTTAAGTGTTTTATCAAGCGTTTTTTTGATTTCCTTCCGCTTGGCAAAATCCGGGTCCCACTTTTTCTTTTGATCTAAGGGGGCCTGCTGGCCCAGGGCCGAGTAGGTTACCTGGCTGCCGCGATCCTCAATTTGCTCGCCCCAGGTTTTCTTTGCCTTATAGCCCGATGCATCCACAGCTTCGTTTAGCGATTGGATAATGAGCTTTTTCTCCTCATCGGTAAAGTTTTCGGCATAGAGCTGTTTCCAGCCTTGTTTATAGGTGTAATACTTGGTGCCACAGGTGGGCAGGATGGATAATCGCTTTAACGATCCCTTCGGCAGATGCGCTAAAACCTGCTTCTCAAACTGCGGCCAATCCCCGCCGGATATAATGGCTACCCTGGCTACCGTGAGCAGGTTGCCAAGGATGGTGCCCATTTCTTCATCTATCGCTGCCTTACTTTCTGCAAGGGTACCGTCGAGGTCGAAAATTATCAGTTTCTTCATGATGTGAGAAGAACAGCGGTAGTTGCAGGTTGTTTGAATGGTTATTTTTCAAACAATTGAAAAATACCGGGTAATTGACCTATCTTTTGTCCATTATTAACCCCGTCTGTCGTTATTGGGTTAATTAACCAGATCATTACCTTAACACAATTACCACAATGGCATTACCAAGCATTTTTACCAGGGAAGTTTCTGAAGGCTTTATCGATAGGATAAACAAGCTAACCCCGCAAACCGCAGCACAATGGGGTAAAATGAATGTTTCGCAAATGCTGGCACATTGCAATGTATCTTACGAGATGGTTTATGAGCCCGGGAAGCATCCTGCACCCAATGCCTTTATGAAACTGATTTTAAAACTGCTGGTTAAAAATAAAGTGGTAACCGAAGTCCCCTACAAACGCAACGGGCCAACAGCGCCGGCCTTCATCATTAAAAGCGATAAAGATTTTGAGGTTGAAAAGGCAAGGCTGATCAGTTATATCCGTAAAACTCAGGAATTGGGCGAAAGCGAATTTAATGGCCGCATGTCGCATTCGTTTGGCGCGTTAAGCGCTGATGAATGGAACAATATGTTTTATAAGCACCTTAACCATCATCTTACCCAGTTCGGCGTATAAACGGGCTATTCTTTATTCAGTACAATTTCTTCTGTTTTGTCGGATATTCCGCGGATGATACCGTCCAGTTCGTTAGCCGAAAGGGCTATATTGTCGAGCAGGTTGTTTTTATCTATCTCGCTTATGTCATAGCTTTTAAACAGCTCGATAAGCCCCATAATGCGGGCAAGCGGCGCGCGCACCACGTGCGATTGAATCCAGGCGATATCCAGTAAGTGTTTGTTCTTCTCCTCAATAGCATGGATGTAGTTTTGCCTTTCGGTAATATCCATAGCCAGTACCAGGTGCGTGTTTTCGCCGCTGAACTGGATGAAATTGCTTTGCAGGTATACTTTTATCTGCTCACCGTTTTTTTTGGTTTGCGTGGATATACCGTTGTAAACAAGATGCGAGTCGTTTATAGTTTCCTCAAATTCGTTCACACAATCGGCAGGCCAAACTTTGGTAACATCCATCTCCAGGAATTCTTCGAGCGTGTACCCATAATGAGTAATGGCGGCGGCGTTCACATTTAAAAACCGGCGGGTATCCAGGTTGAAAACCCACATGGGTAGAGGACTGAGGTGAAAGAGGTCGCTGTATCTTTTTTCTGATATGGCAAGCGTTTTCAGGTGCTCCTCCAGTTCGTGGTGCATTTTGGTAAGCTGGGCCTCGGCAAATTTTGTTTCGGTGATATCAAGGCAGGCACCTATCATTTTTATGGGATTACCCTGTTCATCAGATTGCACCTTCCCCCAGGATTTCAGGTACCGCAGTTCGCCATTTGGGCGTATTATTCTTTCTTCGAAAACCGCATCTTCTTTGGTTTGCAGCACATGGGTTATTTTGTTATTTACAAATTCCCGGTCATCCGGATGCAGGAGTTCCTGGTAACCCTCAAAAGTGGCTTTAAACGATTCTTTATCGAGCCCGTAAATGGTGTAAAGCGTATTGCTCCAGCTCACTTTGTTATTGACGATATCCCATTGCCAGTTACCAAAATTAGCCAGTTCCTGCCCCTGCGACATCAGGAGAGAGGTTTCCTGCAGGTTTTTTTTGGTACGTTCCTGACGGTGCTTTATGGCTACAGTTTCCGTAACATCGCTTACCGTATGTACAATATAGGTTACGTTGCCCTGCGCGTCTAAAACGGGTACATTAGCGGCACTGAAATATTTGGTTTGGAGATTAGTACTCCCCGCTATGGAAAATTTGTATTGGTTTACACCGGTTTGATGGGGAGCTTTTGTTTGAAGCACCTGGTTAAGCGAATTAAGATCGTCGCTCATGTCTTTGTCAGGGAACTGCCCGAAGTAGTCAAAAAAACTCTTGCCTGTTAGGTCATCAGAGGCAAGGCCAACGGCATTTAAATAGTTTTGGTTAACATCTGCTATAGTAAAAACGGGGGCATCGGGCAACAAAATTAATGTTGGCGATGGAATAAGGGCGAATATATGGTTGAGTGTTGCGTGATCCAGCATGTTTAATTATCCAGGCTCCGGTTAATATTCGCATTAATTAGCAGCCAAATTGGGGGGAATCGGCTTGCTTTTATAAATATATAGGTATTTTGTTATAAGTTGTTTAACAAAAATTTGTTTTTATAAATACATGAAAATCAATAATATTCGGCGTTTCGTAAGAATTACCTCAGCAGACCGAGCCCAAAAGTTAAAATGAATTAAATAACCACCTCAATGCAACATAAGAGATATAAATACTTGCCGCGAGAAAAACGATGAGCACAACCAGTATTAATAGGATAATGCCCTTACCGCTGCCCTGGTGTTTATCTTCCTGGTAATGTTCTTTTAGCAATTTAATATTGCGGGTGTTGGCTTTAAAGTAAAAATCTGTTACCTGCCCAAGGATAGGGATAGCGCCGAGCAGGGCGTCTACAGAGATATTCAGTGCCATCAAGATCAATACTTTACGACTAACTCCACCATTTTTCGCGATGACATAAAGCAGGGCAGCCGCTACGATAAAGCCCGATACGTCGCCTGCAAAGGGAATAAAGTTGAGGATAGGATCGAGCCCGAAGCGGAAATTAGTACCCGGCAGCCGGAATTTGTCGTCCATAACCGAGGCCACGCGCTCCACCCATTTAAGCTGGCCGGTAAGCGCTGGTTTGTTTGGTAACTGTTTCATCTTGTTATAAATGAATAGAAAGAGGAGCAATTTGTTTTAAAACATTTTCGGCCTTTGGCAGACTGGCTAATTATCAAATTTAATTTTGAAATTCGTGGTTGTATGACCATGCCCTACACTATCTTCCTTGTTTTTCTTGTAGCCATTCTTATTGCTGTTTACAAACACCGTAAACTTACTTTGGTAGGCACATTGACAGGAGGCCTGGTGGAGCTAAGTATCTATATAGGGGCAGGGTTGCCTGGTATTTTAATGCTGGCGGCTTTCTTTGTGATGGCAACCATCGCAACCTCCTGGAAAAAGGCTTCGAAAGGTCAGACCCACCCTGAGATCCGCGATGCCGCACAGGTATTGGCCAACGGCGGCATGGCGGCACTTTGCGGGCTGGTAATGTGGTTGATGCCTGCATGCGGGTACCTTTTGCTGGTTTTATTAGCTGCTGCATTATCATCCGCCACAGCGGATACGCTCTCATCAGAATTAGGCACGGTTTACGGGCGGCGATTTTATAATATCATCAGTTTTAAACCCGATGAGAGGGGCAGGGACGGGGTAATTAGTTTGGAAGGTACGCTTGTCGGCATAGCCGGATCAATGGTAATCGCGCTTATCTACGCGTTGTTTTCTGGCTGGAGCAAGGAGTTTTGGTTCATAGTAATTTCGGGCACGGCAGGCAATATCCTCGATTCGGTTTTAGGTGCAACGCTGGAGCGTGGGGGTTACATCAAAAACAACCTGGTTAATTTCCTCAATACCGTTTGTGCCGCGTTAGTGGCTTACCTGCTGCTGCTTATTTAACCACCATTTGGGCGGTATTTCTGCTGGTTTGTTTCATCAGGATAGTTTTACCGGCGGTTACTTCCGCAAGCGATTCATCATTATAATGCCTTAAGGTTATCAGCGTAAGGTTATCATTATATTTTACCTTGAAGAACGCTTTGAGCGATGCGAGCAATTTTTCAAAACGCTCGGGCACAAAATCGATACAAGCAGTAAAACTTAAAGCCGAGGTTTGCATTACATTCACCTTTACATGATTTTTGGCAAACAACCCGAAGATCTCGCTCAGGTGACTCTCAGAGATAAACGAATAATCTCCCGCGGAAACAGAAAGCATCACCTGCTTTTGTTTTACAATGATAACTGGCTTGGCGAAGCTGTTTACCGCATTTTCTTTGATGATGGTACCCGGTGCATCAGGATCAGTAAAGGGCTTTACCAGCAGCGGGATCTTGGCATTTTGGAGCGGTTTAATGGTTTTTGGGTGGATCACACTTGCCCCATAAAAGGTCATTTCTATTGCTTCCTGGTAGCTTAGCTCATCAAATTTGATGGTATCGGCAAAATATTTAGGGTCGGCGTTTAAGATGCCGGGAACGTCCTTCCAGGTGGTTACCGATTCGGCACCCAAACAGGAAGCGATAATAGAAGCGGTATAATCAGAGCCTTCCCGGCCAAGGGTGGTGGTGAAATTCTCCGATGTACCACCCAAAAATCCCTGGGTTACAATAATACTTTTTTCCAGCAACGCCGGGAAGTCCTTTTGAATGCTTTCGCGGGTTTTAGCCCAATCTACAACGCCTTCGCGGTAGGTATTATCGGTGTGGATATAGCCGCGCACATCCAGCCATTTACTGGCAATGCCCTCGTGATTAAACCAGGCGTTTACAATACGGGTTGATACCAATTCACCTATGGAAACTATCTGGTCGTAAATAAAGTCGTAATCGTCCTGCGGTTCGTCCTCTATCATCCAGTCTATTTCCACAAAAGTGTTGGCTACCTCATCAAACACCGGGTGGCCGGGCTCAAAAAGTTCTGCTATAATTTGGTAATGATAGGCTTTTAGTTCGTCGAAGATCTCGTGCACGTCGCCATCGCTATTCACATAAGCGTTGGTGAGTTTTTCGAGCGCATTGGTGGTTTTGCCCATGGCCGATACCACAACCAGCAGCTGGTTACCCGCGTACCCGCTAACTACTTTTCCTAAATTAATTACGCCCTGCGCATCCTTAACCGATGCACCTCCGAATTTAAATACCAGCATCTTTTTTTGTGTATGGTGCAACAACCGCATTGGGCCGTATTAATGTTTTTATTTGTGCCCAGGGGATCAGCAGTTCTGTTTGCCCGGCAGCATAAGGTTTTATTTCGTACTCGTTATAAACAAACCTGATCCCTACAGGGGTGAACAGGTAATTCTCGTTCAGCCAGAATTTATTATCTCTAAAAAAATAGTCGCGGGCAAGGGAGGATGTATCCTTTAATTTTTCATTTTTCCGGAAGATCTCCTCCGCAATTTTTGTCAATTTTGGATAAGCACCGGGTAATAATATATCCTTTAAATAGATGCCCCTTTTTGTGTTCGGGTTCCAGTTAATAAATTCCGTAAAATCTGCACCGTGGGCACCTCCTTCGTAAACGTAACCCCCATATTCCAGTGCCAACAAGCTGCTATCCTGGTTCACCACTTTTGCATAGGTGTCGATTGTGAAAAACCTGTCCTCCGTTTTATTATATTTTTTAAAGTCCGCATACTCTTCAAAATACCGGTCCGTCATCATTTTCAGGCTGGTGTCATGGGATATGTTGTCCGAAAAATTAATGTTCAACAACCCGCGTTTTAAACTATCGTTTAATGCTTCCTGTGCTTTAAACACCGGGTAAGCAATTTTTGCAACGGTGCAGGCGCTATCCGCTTTATTGCCGCAATCATTGGCGCGCTCGTGAATGCTTTGCATGGTGTAGGCAACGGTATCTTTAAAAATATCCGGCTTATTGTTTTTCGGCCTCCCGAAATTGCAGGAAGTCAGCGCGAATAAAACCAAACCTAACAGAAATGTTAACCTCATCAGCTTTAGAAATTTCCTACCTGTTCCTTTGACAAGGCGGCGTTCAGCCAGCCCGCCTCAATGTTTGCTTCGTATTTATTGTAGAATTTAATGGCCGGTTCGTTCCAGTCGAGCACTTGCCAAACCATACCACTGTAACCCAGTTCGCGGGTTTCCTGTATCAGTCTGTCAAACAATAGCTTACCCAAGCCTTTACCGCGGTAAGCTTCGGTTATTACCAGGTCTTCCAGGTAAAGGCGCTGCCCTTTCCAGGTAGAATAGCGGATATAGTACAGCGCGAAGCCTACTATCTGGCCTTCGGCTTCAACTACAAACGCTTTCCAAACAGATTTGGCACCAAAACCGGCATCCTCAAATTCTGCCTGTGTAACGGTAACCGCATCAGGTTCTTTTTCAAATATGGCCAGTTCGATGATCAGCTCCAAAAGCCGCGGACAATCTTCCTTAACGGCAAAGCGGAGAAAAGGCCCCACAACCCCCTGAAGGGGGAGCTTTTGATTAGTATCTCGGGTAATATTATCCATCTATTCTGTAAATTCTTTAATTCTATAAATTCGAGTTCAGACGAAAAATCGTGTTAATCTTTTAATCCCTAAATCGTGTCATTTTTCCAGTGCTTCACCACTCGCGTACCAAATATAGTACTGCCCAGCCGTACCATGTTGCTGCCTTGTTCTATAGCCAACTTATAATCTGCCGACATGCCCATAGATAGCGTATCAAACGACGTCTCCTTGCGGAAAAAGCTGGTTTTTACCCCATCGAAAAAGGTGTTTAGTTCGTAATATTCTTCCTTTACCTGCTTTTCGCTATCGGTGTTGGTTGCTATGCCCATCAGTCCGCGAATGCGGATGTTCTTCAAAGCTGTGTATTCCTCGCTACGGAGCAATTCTATCGCTTCGTCAAAACCCAAACCATATTTGGTGTCTTCATCGGCAATATAGATCTGTAAAAGGCAATCGATCACACGCTTGTTCTTTTCGGCGTGTTTGTTAATTTCCTGTAGCAATTTTATGCTGTCTACGGATTGTATCATGCTCACGAAAGGCGCAATATATTTCACTTTATTGGTTTGCAGGTGGCCTATCAGGTGCCATTCAATATCTTTTGGTAGTGTTTCTTGTTTTTCTACCAGTTCCTGCACCATATTTTCGCCAAATAAGCGTTGTCCTGCATTATAGGCCTCCATCAGCTCTTCGGCGGGTTTGGTTTTAGAAACAGCCAGTAACGTAACCTTTATCCCGTCGGTTTCCTTTTTTAGGCTTTTGATATTATCTGCAATGCTCATTTATCCGTAAATTTGTCTTTTATAAACGCCGCTAAATTACAGAATGCATAAATATATCGTCTTGTTTTTTTCAGTATTAGTATTTTTAACCGCGTGTGGCGGCGATAATGCACCTGAAGGAATAATTGAACAACCGCAAATGGTGGGCCTGCTTACCGAGATACACCTTACCGATGGCGGCCTGTACAATGTGCCCCAGGTGCCTGATAGTCTTTACAAATACGGCTCGGCGCGATATGTTGCCGTATTTAAACGCTACCATACCACTGATAAGCAATTTGCGACCAGCCTTAAATATTACACCACACAACCCCTTAAACTGACAGAGATATATGAAAAGGTATCGCAAAACATCAAGGGGAAAACAGATTCGTTAGTTAAAAAAAGTACGCCAAAGAGTACATTAAAAAATAAAGATGCTTTACCCGCTCAATAGTGCAGATAAGCTTGGTTTCACCGAAATAAAAGAACTGATAAAGGCGCATTGCCTGAGTGTTATGGGCCAGCAAATGGTTGATAAGATACAGGTAATGAGTAATTATGACCTAATATATAAGTTCTTGAACCAGGCCAATGAATTTAAGAACATCCTCCAAAACGACGATGCGCTGCCCATAAACCATTTCTACGATATTAAAACGCTGGCCAATAAGGCGAAGATAGAGGGTGCTTTCCTGTCGGAAGAGGAGTTTTTCCAGGTGCAGGCATCACTTACTACCGTATTCGCGGTTATCGCTTACTTTAATGAGCGTAAGGATGTGTATCCTAACCTCGAGGCGCTTTTTGAGCACCTGCCGATAGAGAAAGCGATTCTTAAAAAGATTGATATGGTGATCGACGCGAAAGGGAAAATTCGCCATAACGCTTCGCGCGATCTGATGGATATTACCAGCGGCATTGCCAAAGCCGAACAGGAAGCACGCAAAAAAATAGACCAGATATTTAAAGCCGCCAGTGCCAGCAACTGGACGGCCGATGGTTCGCTCACCATACGGGATGGCAGACTTTGTATCCCTTTGCTTGCCGAAAATAAGCGCAAGGTGAAGGGTTTTATCCACGATGAATCTGCCTCCGGGCAAACGGTTTACCTGGAGCCGGAAGAGGTATTCTCCCTTAACAACCGCATCCGCGACCTGGAGTTTGACCGCCGCCGAGAGATCATCAAGATCTTAACTCATTTAACCGACGAGTTGCGCCCTTACGTGCCTTTGCTGTTATCGTACCACGGGTTGTTAACCAAGCTGGACTTTGTGCGTGCCAAAGCACTTTTTGCTATAGATATTGAGGCTGAAATGCCAAAGGTGGTTAATGAGGGCCGCTTCACTTTTTATAACGCGCGCCACCCGCTATTGTATCTCAATTTTAAAAAGGAGAAGAGAACAGTTGTGCCGCTAAATGTATCGATAGACGAAGGGACACGCATCATCGTGGTTTCCGGGCCGAATGCGGGCGGTAAATCAGTCTGCATGAAAACCGTTGGGTTGTTGCAGATGATGGTGCAGGCCGGCTTGCTGATATCCGCGAGTGCGGATAGCGTAGCCGGTGTATTTAAGCAGCTTTTTGTAGGTATAGGTGACGACCAATCCATCGAAAGCGATTTGAGTACTTATAGCGCGCACTTATCCAAAATGAAATACTTTGTGGAAGGTGCCAATGGTAAAACACTGATATTGATAGATGAGTTTGGCACTGGTACCGACCCGCAATTTGGCGGCCCGATAGCCGAGGCCGTACTGGAGGCTCTGAACCACAAAAAAGTACGCGGTATGGTAACCACGCATTACTCTAACCTCAAGATCTTTGCCAGCCATACTGAGGGGATAGAGAATGCGTCGATGTTGTTTAACAATACAGCTATGCAGCCCCTTTATATGCTGGAAGTTGGCAAACCGGGCAGCTCCTACGCGTTCGAGATAGCGCAAAAGATAGGCCTGCCGCAAAATGTATTGAACCTGGCACGTAACAAAGTTAGCGCCGGGCAAAAAAAGGTAGACAGCTTATTGGTTGACCTGGAACGCGAGAAAAAAGAAATTTTTGATACCAAACAGAAGCTGGACAAGCAGCAGCGCCATGTAAACCTCTTGCTGAAAGAAAACGAAGAGCTGAAAAGCTTTTTGGATGAGAACCGTAAAGCGCTGTTAAAGGAAGCCAAGCAGGAAGCAAAGGACATCATCCTGAACGCAAACAAGCTGGTGGAGAACACCATTGCCGAAATAAAAAGCAGCAACGCCGATAAGGAGGTGACTAAAACCCTGCGCGACAACCTTACAGCCGAAGTTAAAAAGAACACTGTTAAGGCGGAAGTACCAAAAGCCGCTACCAATACCGATGAAGAAATAAAAATCGGCGATTGGGTGAAACTAATAGACGGCGACACCACCGGACAGGTGATTGAACTGATAAAGGACAACGTGGTGATAGCGATGGGCGAACTGCGCACCGTAGTGAAGCGCAAGCGTGTGGAAAAAGTTGCCAAAGCTACCGTGCCGAAGGAAATACGGCGCAGTAATATTGGTCACACAAGCGATATAGCCAGCTTTAGTCCGGAAATAGACGTGCGGGGGATGCGTACCGAGGATGCGCTTTTTGCGATAGAGAAATTGTTTGACAGGGCCTTGATGATGGGTTTCGCTACCCTAAAAATATTGCACGGTAAAGGTGACGGGATCCTAAGAAAAATGATCCGCCAGTACCTGAAAAAGTACGAGCAGGTGGATAGGATGGAAGATGAACACGCCGACAGGGGCGGAGCAGGGATAACCTATGTTTATTTTAAATAAATTGGCGAATTTCACACACTAAAAGATAACAATACAGATCCTGGGTTCAGGAATTAAAATGATGAAAAGATTAACTGCCTTCCAATTAATTGTTTTAATAAGCGCTTGCTTTTCGGTTAGCTGTACCGCGCAAACGGTGGTGTCCTATACCGACCCGAATATCCATTATATGGGGAGAATAGGGATGAAGGAAGATGCTGCTGAACTAACCTGGACGGCTTCATCCGCTATTATTAATTTCGATGGCACCAGCGCTAAGGCGACCTTACAAGATGATACTGGCTTTGATTTTATTACCGTGGTAGTTGATGGGACCGTTGTGAACACCATCCAGGTGAAAAACTATAAAAAGGAATATGTGTTGGCCACCGATTTACCAAAAGGCCCGCATAAACTGGAACTGTTTAAACGCACCGAATATGAAATGGGGCGGTTATTATTTTATAAATTTACGTTAGATGCCGATGCCAGAGTGTTGCCGCCGCCGATTTACAAGCATCGCATAGAATTTTACGGCAACTCCATTACCTGCGGGTATGCCATTGAGGATCTGGAAGGGAAAGACCGCGGCTCTTATGAGTTTGAGAACGGTTACAAAAGCTACGCTAACATAACCGCCCGCCACTTTAACGCCGATTATTTTTGCATTGGTAAAAGCGGCATAGGCGTTACCGTAAGTTGGTTCCCCTACGTAATGCCGGATATATATAATCGAACTTACGCGATGGATTCCACCAGGCTTTGGGACTTTAAAAAATATACGCCCGAAGTAGTGGTGGTGAACCTGTTTCAGAATGATGCCTGGATAATTTTAAAGCCCGATAACGCGAATTTTAAGGCCCGTTTTGGGGATACGCCGCCTACACCGGAGTTTATCATTGCCGCCTATCAAAAGTTTATCAGCAACATCCGCAGTAATTATCCTGATGCTAAAATTATTTGTGCTTTAGGTGCCATGGATGCCACCAAAAAAGGTTCGCCATGGCCGGGTTACATCGAAAAAGCGGTGGATAATATGCGCGATAAAGGGATTTACACGCACTTTTTCCCCTACAAAGAAACCGGCGGCCACCCCAGTGAAAGTGAACACAAAGTAATGGCCGCCGATCTAATTAAATTTATTGAGAGGAGGATGAAGTGGTAAGGTATAGACGCAAATTATGTGTGGGTCATGGTGAGCCTGCGCTTTCTCTTATTTCCTCCCGAGGCCGCTAGTTTTAAACGTCAGCATGACGTCGCGTGATTAGTTTACTCTCCAACTTTTTGCTGATCAGGCGTTTCGTTCGGCCCCGGGATGTTTACGTCGTTACCGTCGGCAGTACCTTCCTGGTAAGTTTTGTTCTGCTCGTTTTTGTTGTCGGTAGCATCCGCAACATCTGGGTCTTCGCGCACGGGGCCTGTAATTTCTGTATCCGATTGGCCGGTTTTCGCTGCATCGGCTGCCTGCGTATAATTAGGCTGTCCTAATTGGCTTGCTTCTTTAAAGTTTGAGTTTTCCGGGTGCTCGTCTGATGGTTCGGTACGGGCGAAATACCCGTTGGAATTACCCGCCAGCTGCGTTGGGTTATTTTTGTCGTCGCCGGATGGGGTGTTGTTATTTTCGCCGAACCGTTGACCGCCAGCCGGCGAACCTTCTAAACCGGGTTCATTACCTTGCTTTTCTTCATCGCCGCTGCCAAACAGCAAGGAGCGACGCAGGTCTTTCTCTTCGAGATTATCGTCGTCTTTAACTTCGTATGCGTTAGGCTGGTTATTTTGGTTTTCGAGTTCCATAATGATTATATTTTGGTTGATGATAATAATAGTAAAACAAGATGTATGCCAAGAGGGGTTTATGGTTCGTAGATGATAGTTCATGGTAAAAGGTGTTTGGTTTATTGTTCAGAGTGATTTCTTCATTGCCCTTATCATCCTTAATTAATTTCCCCATGAACTATGAACCATCAACTATGAACCAATAACCACCAACTATGAACTAAAAAACTTAATTTTGCCCCAACCAATTATTTACCATGAACAAAGTTGTTAGCGGTGCCGATGAGGCCATCCGCGATATAGAAGACGGCAGCACGCTGATGCTTGGCGGCTTCGGCATGTGCGGCCTGCCCGAAAAATGCATTTTAGCTTTAGTGAAAAAAGGTGTAAAAAACCTTACCTGTATTTCCAATAACGCCGGCGTGGACGATTTTGGCATCGGCTTGCTGCTACACCAACACCAGGTTAAAAAAATGATCTCCTCCTACGTAGGCGAGAACGCGGTGTTCGAGCGCCAGTTGCTTAGCGGCGAATTGGAAGTAGAGTTGATCCCGCAGGGCACATTAGCCACCCGCTGTATGGCGGCAGGCTATGGAATGCCAGCCATTTTTACCCCCGCAGGCATCGGTACCGAAGTAGCCATAGGCAAGGAAGTTAGAAATTTTAACGGAAAAGATTACCTGATGGAAATGGCCTTCGATGCCGATTTCGCAATTGTAAAAGCCTGGAAAGGGGATAGGATGGGCAATCTTGTTTACCGCTCCACTGCCCGGAATTTTAACCCCGTAATGGCTATGGCAGGTAAAATCACCATCGCCGAGGTAGAAGAACTGGTAGAACCCGGCGAACTGGATCCGGATAATGTACATACCCCTGGTATCTACGTGCATCGTATTTTCCAGGGAGAGGATTACGAAAAGAGGATTGAACAACGCACAGTGAGGAAGAAGGAGTAATTTGACGATTTGAAAATTAAGAATAATGAGAAAAGAAAAAAAATTGAAAATGAGAAGTAATGAGAAATGACAAAGAAAACCTTATTGTAAAATTAACTTTTGATTTGCTTTAGACATTATTGAATTCACCGAAGAATTGGAAAGTCTCAGAAAGTACGCGATTGCCAATCAATTAATTTAGATGTGGAACATCAATAGGTGCAAACGTTCGCGAAGCACAAAATGCAGAAAGCAAAGCCGATTTTACACACAAAATAAAAATAGCCGCTAAAGAAGCAGAAGAGGCTGAATATTTTTTGCTGCTTTGCCAATTTGCTAAGACGTATCCATTTAATCAGGCTTTACTCGATAAACTCATTGTTATCATTAAAATTCTATCCAAAATTATCGCAACATCCAAATCATAGCATTTTCAAATCATCAAATTACCAAATCATCAAATTAAAAATGTTAGATAAAACAGGAATAGCGAAACGCATCGCAAAAGAAATAAAAGACGGTTACTATGTAAACCTCGGCATCGGCATACCTACGTTGGTAGCCAATTACATCCCCGAACATATAGATGTAGTGCTGCAATCCGAAAACGGTTTGCTGGGTATGGGCCCTTTTCCCTTTGAGGGTGAGGAAGACCCGGACCTGATAAACGCCGGCAAACAAACCATCACCATGCTGCCCGGCTCTGCGGTGTTTGATTCGGCGATGAGCTTTGGGATGATCCGTTCGAAAAAGGTAAATCTCACCATTCTTGGTGCCATGGAGGTGTCCGAAAATGGCGACATAGCCAACTGGAAGATTCCCGGCAAAATGGTAAAAGGAATGGGCGGCGCTATGGACCTGGTGGCGTCGGCAGAAAATATCATCGTAGCTATGCAACACGTAAATAAAGCCGGGGAATCTAAACTGTTACCCAACTGCACGCTACCCTTAACCGGCGTAAACTGCGTTAAAAAAATAGTAACCGAACTGGCCGTGCTGGATGTATTGCCCGAAGGCGGTTTTAAGCTTTTAGAGCGTGCGCCGGGTGTAAGTGTTGAGGAAATTATTAAGGCAACGGCAGGGAAACTTATTATTGAGGGTGATGTGCCGGAGATGGTGATATGATAAGGTAGAAAACAAGAAGCGCGGGGAAAGCGCTATTCCTTATATGGCGAGGGGAAGGTAGGGGGTTTATCGATTTTCTAAACATGGTGTCGAAACCCCTCCCTGCGTTTGCGCACATCGTCTTCACGGCCCCTCCTGGGGGAGGGGTTTAAAAACCGCACATCTTAACCCTTATAACTTTTTCCAACCTTTTTAACCCACAACTCCTATCTTTACCCCATGAACCACCTGATAGCGCCTTCAATTTTAGCTGCCGATTTTGCAAACATGCAGCGCGATGTTGAAATGATGAACAATAGCCAGGCCGACTGGATGCACTTTGATGTGATGGATGGCATGTTTGTGCCCAATATTTCTTTTGGTTTCCCGGTGTTAAAGGCGGTAAAAAAGTACGCCCTAAAACCAATCGACGTACACCTAATGATCGTTGATCCCGACCGTTACCTCAAGGCATTTGCCGAAGAAGGCGCATATAGTATTACCGTGCATTACGAGGCTTGCCCGCACCTGCATCGCACCGTACAGGCCATAAAAGAACTGGGCTGTAAGGCATCGGTCGCTATCAACCCACACACACCCGCTATGTTATTAAAGGATATTATTGCCGATTTGGATATGGTGCTGGTCATGTCGGTCAATCCTGGTTTTGGCGCGCAGAAATTCATCCCGCATAGCTATACTAAGATAGCCGAAGTGAGGGAATTGGCCAAAAATGTTAATCCCGGTTTGCTGATAGAGGTAGACGGGGGTGTTGATAATACCAACGCCGCCCAGTTGTTGGCAGCAGGCGCAAACGTGTTAGTGGCCGGTAACTCCGTATTCTCGGCACCCAACCCTACAGCAGCAATAACTGCTTTGAAGCAGGTGACCTGGTAAATTCCCGTTGCTGCGGTATGCGGAGTTGCCATATGTCAACTTTTTCTAAAAAATGTAAAAAAAGTCTATGAACTTTATAGGATTTATTAACTTCGGCACTTCAAAATACAAAGTTGATAATCAAACGTCAGCATAAAATAAACTCATAATATGAAACACAATTTCGGTGCCGGCCCCGGCATATTACCACACGAAGTGTTAAAACAGGCTGCAGCAGCAGTAATTGATTTTAACGGTACAGGTTTGTCTTTGCTCGAAATTTCGCACCGATCGCCGGAATTTGAAGCGGTGTTGGACGAAGCTGTTAAACTGGTAAAAGAACTGTTTGAAGTTCCTGCGGGGTATTCGGTATTGTTTTTACAGGGGGGTGCCAGCACGCAATTTGCTTTGGCACCATACAACTTACTGCCCGAAGGTGGTAAAGCTGCGTACCTGGAAACAGGCGTTTGGGCCAACAAGGCACTAAAGGAGGCTAAGTTTTTTGGCGAGACGGTAGTTGTTGCTACTTCAAAAGAAAGCAACTTTAACTACATCCCTAAAGATTACGAAATACCTGCCGATGCAGCTTATTTCCACATTACATCAAACAACACTATTTACGGTACGCAGTTGAAGCAATTCCCTGCATCATCGCCTGTACCGGTTGTTTGTGATATGTCGTCGGATATTTTCAGCCGTAAGGTAAACGTTGCCAATTTTGGTGTGATTTACGCCGGTGCGCAAAAAAACATGGGCCCTGCCGGTGTTACTTTGGTAATTGTTAAGGATGACCTGTTGGGCAAAACCGGCCGTAAGATCCCGGCTATGTTTAACTACCAGGTACAAATAGAAGGTGGATCGATGTACAACACGCCGCCATGCTTCGCTATCTATGTATCCATGCTTACCCTAAACTGGCTGAAAGCCAAGGGTGGTGTAGAAGCTATCGAAAAAGAGAACGACGCTAAAGCAGCCGTATTGTACGAAGAAATAGACCGTAACCCGTTCTTTAAAGCTGTAGCCGCTACAGAAGACCGTTCGCACATGAATGTTTGCTTTGTTGCCGCTAACCCCGAGCACGAAAAACCTTTCCTGAAGCTTTGCGACGAAAAAGGTATCGTAGGCTTAAAAGGCCACAGGAGCGTAGGCGGTTTCCGCGCATCTATTTACAACGCGTTGCCTATCACCAGTGTTTACGTGCTGATAGAAGCTATGCAAGAGTTTGCTGAGAAAAATTAGTAATTGTTTTTGGTTTGATTAAGTTGAGTAGTGAGTAGTTCTTGCTGCTTTAACCACTTAACTTAATCAACCACTTAACCTAATCAACCAAGACATGATCAAAATATTAGCCAATGACGGCATCGACCCGATAGGCAAAAAAATGTTAGAAGAAGCGGGCTTTTTTGTTGAAACCAACAATATCCCGCAGGATGAATTACCTGTACGTTTACAGGAGTTTGACGCCATAACCGTACGCAGCGCTACTAAAGTGCGTAAAGCGCTTATAGACGCTTGCCCGGGCCTTAAACTAATTGGCCGTGGTGGTGTAGGTGTTGACAACATCGACGTAGATTACGCTAAAGGAAAAGGCATTGGTGTTTACAATACGCCTGCATCTTCCTCTTTATCTGTTGCCGAATTGGTATTCGCGCAGCTTTTCACCGGTGTGCGTTTTCTGCACGATAGCAACCGCAAAATGCCGGTTGATGGCGGTACTAAATTTAACGACCTTAAAAAGGCTTACGCTAAAGGCGTTGAGCTTCGTGGCAAAACCCTTGGTATTGTAGGTTTTGGCCGCATAGGCCGCGAAGTTGCCAAGATCGCTATAGGCGTGGGTATGGATGTGATCGCTTACGATCTTTTCCCCTTCAACCCTGAAGTGGAGATTGTTTTAGGCACAGGCGGTACCAAGGTTAACGTAACCGTTAAAACATCAACGCTTGATGAGATCATCAAAACAGCAGATTTCATTACCCTGCACACACCGTTCATTGATAAAGCTCTGATAGGTGCCGAAGAACTTGCGCAAATGAAAAAAGGCGTTCAGTTGGTAAACATCTCTCGCGGTGGTTTAATTGACGAACTGGCATTGATAGAAGCGCTGAACAGCGGCCAGGTATCATACGCGGCATTAGACGTGTTTGATAACGAACCAACCCCACGTGCGGAGATTTTAGCTCATCCAAAAATTTCTTTAACCCCGCATATTGGCGCCGCTACAAACGAAGCACAAGAACGTATCGGTGTTGAACTGGCAAGCTTAATTATCGCGCATTTCAAAGGATAATTTATCCGGTAAATATATTAGAAAGCCCTTTGACGGAATGTTGAAGGGCTTTTTGTTTAAACAAACACCATATTCTTCAAATATCTTTTGGCAAGGTTAGCTGCAATCCCGTAATTTTCGATAACCTACTGAAAATCAATGAGGATCATCCAGCCACCCAAACCGGGCGATTACCCGCCGTACGCCATCATGTACATGAAACTGATACCAGCCGATGGTATGGTGTTAAAATATTTGCAGAACAACTTTTACCGGGTGAAGGACCTTATCTATTCGCTGCCCAAGGAACGCCTGCTCCACCGTTACGCGCCCGGTAAATGGAGCATTAAGGAAACCCTGGTACACATAATTGATGATGAGCGCATCTTCGCCTACCGCGCCCTGCGTTTTGCCCGTAACGAACAGCAAAGTTTGATAGGTTTCGACCAGGATGCTTACGCCAAATACTCAGGCGCCGATAAACGTGATCTGGATAATATATTTGAGGAGTACGAAGCGGTACGGAACGCTACCATCGCCCTTTTTAACGGCCTGCCCGAAGAAGCCTTCGACAGGATGGGGCATGGCACCGGCACCGCCAATGATGCCACCGTACGAGCCCTGGCCCACCACATTGCCGGGCACGAAATGCATCATTATTTTTTAATAAAGAATAAGTATTTGAC
Organism: Mucilaginibacter gilvus; assembly: GCF_004054195.1. Classification (GTDB taxonomy): domain Bacteria; phylum Bacteroidota; class Bacteroidia; order Sphingobacteriales; family Sphingobacteriaceae; genus Mucilaginibacter; species Mucilaginibacter gilvus. Next base: position 533,430 of record NZ_SBIW01000007.1, read on the forward strand.
TATTTAATTCCTGTCGATATCAATTACCTTCTCATTTTTATTCATCGCTTTCAACTCGGCAATGGTGAAAAACCTTAATTCGGTGTCGTATTCTTTTGTTTTCAAGTCGTTTAAGCCACTTTCCCCGTCGGTTTGATATTTGTTGTTTACAAAAAACACGCTATCGCCCTTTACCTGCATTACCTTGGCCAGGCTGTAGGCATTATCCTTAAATTTTAACGCAAGCACATCACCCTTTTGCAAAGCCGGGATCATTTTTGTGATCCGCTCCGCATTCTGCCGGCCATGTATGGTAACAAATATTCCGATCAAAATAATTACGCCTATACCAGAAAATGTCCAAATAGGGGTTTTGGTTTGCAGTTTTAAATTATCGTAGCTCAACTTAAGAGCAGTTGGCATTTCTTTCTCCTTTAAAACCTGTTTACATTGTGCGCATTGCGAAACGCCGGTTTTGCCAATAGGGAAGGTGGGTATCCAGAAAATGTGCGCCCATTTTTGCAATATGTTCATTTGCAGGTTGCGTGTGTTGCAATTTGGGCAGGGTTCGGTAATAGCTTCCGTTAAAAGTACTTTAGCCTTGGTGCCGTAAACGATCATAATGCGTGAGGGTTTGGTTGATATTTATGGCTATGAAAATAGGAAAAAAAATAAAGGTTAATGTTTAGTTTCTGTTAAATGTAAATTTAAATGCCTCTTCTTTTGCGATAGGGGGTGTAGCGGGTACCGGCCCTGCGCGTAACGCTTGCAGGCGTACGAGCGAAAAACCCGCCGAAGATATCGCCAATAAGAGTTGTCTGAATCAGAACTTGCAGAATTAAAGAATTAACAGAATGAGGCCTAAAATAGATTCAGACACTCACAATTTACTTTCCCCTTATATAAAAATTCCTACTTTTGCGCTAAATGTAAATCACGTTAGTATGTGATTTTTTATAATTTACTATTTATTAGAATTTAAATCATAGTTGTAGATGATTAGTATTACACTTCCAGATGGTTCTGTTCGTCAGTACGACAAGGGAATCACTGCCATGCAGATAGCATTGTCTATCTCTGAAGGCTTAGCACGAAACGTATTAGCCGCCGAAGTAAACGGCGAAGTATGGGATGCAAGCAGACCAATTGATGAAGATTCATCCGTTAAATTATTAACCTGGAACGATCCTAAGGGTAAAGCAACCTACTGGCACTCGTCGGCACACTTGCTGGCCGAGGCTTTGGAGGCATTGTACCCGGGCACCAAATTCGGTATCGGTCCGGCTATTGAAACCGGTTTTTATTACGATGTGGATTTTGGCGACAAAACCCTTTCTTCTGACGATTTCAAGCAGATAGAAGATAAGATGATCGAACTGGCTAAAGCTAAAAACGAGTACATCCGCAAGCCCGTGAGCAAAGCCGACGCCATTGCCTACTTTACCGAAAAAGACGACGAATACAAACTGGACCTGATAAAGGACCTGCCCGATGGTGCTATAACTTTTTACACACAAGGTAACTTTACCGATCTGTGCCGTGGGCCGCATATCCCCAATACAGGCTTTGTAAAGGCAGCTAAGCTAATGAGCCTTGCCGGTGCCTACTGGCGCGGCGATGAGAGCCGTAAGCAGCTTACACGCATCTATGGGGTTACTTTCCCTAAGGCAAGCGAGCTGACAGAGTATCTGCATCTAATAGAGGAAGCCAAAAAACGCGATCACCGCAAATTAGGTAAGGAACTGGAACTTTTTGCTTTTAGCGAAAAAGTAGGCATGGGTTTACCATTGTGGTTACCAAAAGGTACCGCCTTGCGCGAACGCCTGCAAAACTTTTTACAGAAAGCACAGGTAAAATCGGGCTACGAGCAGGTGATGACCCCGCACATCGGGCATAAAAACCTTTATATCACTTCCGGTCACTACGAAAAATATGGCGCGGATTCTTTCCAGCCGATAAAAACCCCGCAGGAAGGGGAAGAGTTCTTGCTAAAACCAATGAACTGCCCGCACCACTGCGAGATATATAAAACAAAACCACGGTCGTATAAAGACCTGCCGGTTCGTTTGGCGGAGTTTGGTACCGTGTACCGTTACGAGCAAAGCGGCGAGTTGCACGGTTTAACCCGCGTACGTGGCTTTACGCAGGATGATGCCCACCTGTTCTGCCGCCCAGACCAGGTGAAGGAAGAGTTTAAGAAGGTTATCGACCTGGTATTATACGTATTTAAGGCCCTTGGCTTTAACAACTATACCGCGCAGGTTTCCCTTCGCGATCCGGAGAACAAAACCAAGTACATCGGCAGTGATGAGAACTGGGCCTTGGCCGAAACAGCGATTATCGAATCTGCTGCTGAAAAGGGTTTAACTACCGTTGTTGAATTAGGCGAAGCCGCGTTCTACGGTCCTAAGCTCGATTTTATGGTGAAGGATGCCATTGGCCGTAAATGGCAGTTGGGAACTATCCAAGTAGATTATAACCTGCCAGAGCGTTTCGAGCTGGAATACACCGGCAGCGACAACCAAAAGCACCGCCCGGTAATGATCCATCGTGCGCCATTTGGTTCTATGGAACGCTTTATTGCCGTACTAATTGAGCATTGCGCGGGTAATTTCCCGCTTTGGCTATCGCCGGAGCAGTTTATTATCCTCCCGATATCGGAAAAGTATGAAGATTATGCAAAAAAACTTTCAGATGAGTTAAAAGATTCCGATATTTGCGGGCTAATTGATTTCAGGGACGAGAAGATCGGTCGTAAAATACGCGACGCTGAAGTTAAAAAGATCCCATACATGCTTATTGTGGGCGAAAAAGAAGCAGCCGAAGGGCAGGTTTCTGTACGCAAACATGGGCAGGGCGATTTGGGAAGCATGAGCATTGAAGAATTTAAACAACAAATAATTAAAGAAATAACAGTATAACTTGGCTTTAAACAAACCTTTCAACAGAGGACCAAGGCTCCCTTTTAAGAAAAAAGAAGCCGAACACAATATCAATCAGTTCATTAGGGCTCAGGAAGTGCGCCTTGTAGGTGACAACGTTGAGCAGGGTATATTCTCGTTAAGAGATGCTTTGGCGATAGCGCAGGAACAAGAGCTCGACCTGGTCGAGATCTCCCCGAACGCCAGTCCGCCCGTTTGTAAAGTAACAGACTATAACAAGTTTATTTACGAGCAAAAGAAGAAGCTTAAAGAGATAAAAAGCAATGCCAAGCAAACTGTAATTAAAGAGATCCGTTTCGGGCCGAACACTGATGACCATGATTTTGACTTTAAGTTGAAACATGCCACCAAGTTTTTAGAAGCCGGCGAAAAGGTGAGGGCATACGTGCACTTTAAAGGCCGTGCCATTGTGTACAAAGAGCAGGGCGAGATCTTACTGCTGCGTTTTGCGCAAGCTTTAGAAGAAGTAGGCAAGGTAGAGCAACTGCCAAAGCTTGAGGGAAAACGGATGTTTTTAACCGTGGCTCCAAAAGCGCTCAAAAAATAGATTTGAGACGTTAGATATGAGATTTGAGATTTTATCCCGGTCTGCAGCTAACAAATATCAGAGTACAAACCCGGGAAATGAAGTATGCCGGTGCGGGAAGTTTCTTCTCACATCTCATATCTCAAATCTCACATCTAAATAAATAAATAGAGTTATGCCAAAAATGAAAACCAATTCCAGTGCAAAAAAGCGTTTTAAGCTTACTGGAACCGGTAAAATTACCCGTAAAAACGCATACAAAAGCCACATCTTAACCAAGATGTCGACCAAACGTAAACGTAACTTGGGCCACACCAGCTTAGTTTCTAAAGCTGACTCAGGTAACGTTAAACGTATGCTTTGTATCGGAAAGTAATTAAACAATTTTTTAACCAGGTATTAGAGTCGAAAAGCTGCCGCGAGGCACACTCACTACCAAAAACAACAACACATGCCACGTTCAGTTAACGCAGTCGCGTCGAGAAGACGCCGAAAAAGGATCATGATCCTCGCCAAAGGTTATTGGGGATCACGCAGCAAGGTTTATACCGTTGCTAAAAACACAGTAGAAAAAGGTTTACAGTACGCTTATCGTGACCGTAAAACCAAGAAAAGAGAATTCAGAGCTTTATGGATCCAGCGTATCAACGCAGGTGCCCGCCAGCACGGGATTTCTTACTCACAATTAATAGGCAAGTTAGCCGCTAAAGAAATCGGTTTAAACCGTAAAGTGTTAGCTGACTTAGCCATGAATCATCCTGACGCTTTCAAAGCGGTTATTGATGCAGTGAAATAAGAATTAAGATTCTTTGATATAGAAAAACGGCCTTCGAGTAATCGGAGGCCGTTTTTTATTAGGGGTGGTTTTTTTGTAACCATTTGCGAAAGCAGTGCGCGGCTAAGTGTGCAGCGTTTGAAGCAATCTCTTTACCATATAGTAACGTCTTGTATTGCCAGCACAGTGGCCGCTCGCAACACAAATCGTTAATAATTATCTCTTTACGACCAAGATCATTTTTTATTTTACTGTATAATAATAAGTCTGCCTACCAATTTGTCCGTTACCATCTATCCCTTCAACTACTATTCGGTAGGTGCCTTTTGTATCACCGTTAAAGTAATCGATGGAAAACGCGCCGTTACTATCAGACAGCACATCCGGCTTCCAGTAAATGCCCGAACGGAGGTCCGGGGCGCCGGCACTTTGCCCTGCCGTATACTTAGGTGCATAATAGGTGCGGGCCACATGATACCCTTTAAATGGATAAGCGATGATTCCTTTTGCTACGTCGCTGGTTACAAACTTAGCCTCGCTTCCAATTTTGTTGGTAATAATTAAAGCCCCCCCGCCAATATTTGATCCATAGATAGATCTTGCCCCGCCGGTTATCAAGGTTTCAATACTTAGTACGTTATCGGCAACAACGTTATTCAATTCTGAGCCCGGCAATTGAATGCCATCCACAATAATAACCATATCCCTGTTTATGCCGCGCGAAGTATTTACAGGTGTACCATCGGGCTTAAAAGTAATGCCAAATAGTTTTCCCCGTAAACAGTCGGCAATGTTTACGCAACCTACCAATTTATCGCCCATTAATACCTGGTCGGCGTTTCCGGCTCCGTGTAAATTGGACGACCGGGTAACCTGTGGTACTTTGCTGCGCGACGACTTAACGGTAACTTCTTTTAAAACGGTAGTGTCGGTACCTGCATAGCGTTTAGTAATAAAGAGCAATAACGGGGCAGTTGCATTAGACCCGGAGATAAGCCTTATGTTTTCCACTTCCTGCGGATCATAAGCAGCGAGATCAGTTACATCCATACGCAAACCATTTACTGAAACAGCCAGTGGCAAGTTCTCATATAGTAATCTTCCGCTCACGGAAAAAACGCCTGGTATAGCCCAGCGGGCTGCATCCTGTAATGAGTTCTGACCCCTTATTCGCGTTACATCCACAATGCGCTCAGGTAATACGCCATGCAAATTAAACACATCGGGTTTAGCCAGTTTTTTTGCGGTAATGGTAACCTGTTGTAAAGTGGCGTGGTACTTTAATGAATCTGCTTTAAGTTTTTCTTTATATTCATCGGTATTAAATAAAGAGTTACTGTTTAGAGAAACTGCTGTAGCAGCACCAGTGCTTTTTAATACGGTTGGATAACTGGGTTGTTTTACAAAGATAGCGACGTTTTTTCCACCTTTTTCTTTGCGGGCTTGTAATGCTATCTTGGCTGTATCAGTTAAGCTTAATTTATCGAACCTGAAATTGCCTGTAATATTTGTTACTGTATCTTTAACAAAATTCTCTTTAGTTGAACTAAGTGTTACTTTACCATTTGGCACCGCATCGCCGGAAAGCGTTTTCACAACTCCCTCGAGGCTTAAGTATTGATCGGCAGTGTAAACGGGTTTTGCCGCCGAATTACCTAACGTTTGTTGCCATTGAAATTTACGATAGCCCTGCGTTAACATCAACACATCTAATTCGGCGCGTTTGGCAGGTGTTTGCCGGTTAAAATAATAATTTTGCTTTTCTATATATCCCTTAAGATCAGATTTTAGCAACAGGTGGCTAAAGATGCTCCCCTCGGCATCTTCATCAACACCAACGCGGCTTTGGTTAATTACCGCTACAGAAAAACTGCCTGCAACCCGTTCACCATCCTCGTTTTTTACGGTAAGGTTTAGTTTGATCTTATCCCTTGGGGCCGTAGTTTTTACAATTGTGTCGGCTGCTATTTTCAGCGTGTCGTCATTTGCAATAAACGCAATGCGTTCGTTTACCGGCTGGCCGGTATCATCAAATAATGTAAACGCCATTATGCCCGATGGAAACCGGCTTTTTTTTACTGATGCCGTAAACACAGCCCCAACTAATTTGCCGGCCGTGGCATAATATACTTCCCCGCCGTTTTGTGCTATGAGATAGAACGCGCTGTTTTGTTTGGCCTTGAACAGTTGATTGTTGGCGGATATTTTAATACCAAGGCTATCATTATGGCTATTATTAATTTGCAGGCTGTAGCCGGTTTCTTTAGCCTTTGGCAAGGCAACGCTAACGATACGGCCGGTGCTGAGTTTAATATTGGCGGTGTAAGTTTTGCCACTTTCGGGCAGAAGCGCAAAAATGCCCATCCCTGCATGCAGGGTTGTAAATTCGGCCACTGTGTTGTTGTTGTTATCAACAATGCTGCCCGTAACGTTTTCTGACAGGCCCTTTTGATTCACCACTTTAAAAGCCACTTTTGCCCGTAACCCGTTCACCAAGTCGCCGCCCTCGGGCATAAATTGTACGTCGGGAGTTAATTCTGTAGTTTTAGCCGACGATTCATCAAAAAGATTGCCGCCTATACTCAAGGGCTGGTCGTAAAAAAAATCGGCACCCGCATTGCGCATCCAGTTGGTGTATGCCCTTATATGATAGCTACCACGCTTGAGATTGGATGAAAGCGTTAAATCTCCCCAGGTAATGCCCGAGTTAATTTCTGAAACTACCCGGCTAATCACCGAATCTGACGCGTTTATTAGCTCAGTGTACAAAACACCGCTTATATCTGATAGCTGATTGGTTTTACCTGCTACCACATAGGCTTTAAACCAAAGGGTGTCGCCGGGTAAATAATTGGGCTTATCTAAGTGCAGGTATACCTTTTCTACCGGGGCGGCATCGGCTGTTTTTTTATAAGAATTTAATGTTTTAATTAAAAATGAAGTGTCTTGCTGAGCAAATACAGAAGATGTAGTAAAAAGCATTACCGCAAATAAGGACGCTATTGTGATTTTCATAGAGGGGTTTAAGTCCTGTAAATTACGAAAAAGTTTCTTTGGGCGATATGTATAAACTACATGTTATAAACTTTTTTTTACGTTATACTTTATACTATAATTTAACTGATTGATAGGAATGGTTGAGCTGCGATCTGCGTTTTCAAAGCAAGAGATTCACGGTTATGAAATTCAATAAATAGAAAATTTGTCTGACGAAGACAATGCGAATACCTATGGGCAAAGGGTTTACCATTAGATCTGAAACCGAAAAGGCCCCGGTTAAGGAGCCTTTCGGTTTAAAAGTTAGATACCGTTCCATCACCGGGAGCCCGGTTGTATTGCCCAGGCTGGTCAGTTTCACCGACCGACCGTGTGGACTCATCTTCAACGTAATCGATCGGTGGGTTATCTTGTTGCGAGGTTTCCTGGTAGTCTGGCTCCTCTTCTTCAATAATAATTCCCTCTATTACATAGGCATCGGGCTCTTCGAAAGTGGAGTAGCCGCCTTCAATGTCCATATATTGTTTAAAGTTACGTACATCGTTATCAACCATGTTTTTAAACACCGGGTTTAAGATATGTGCGATGCCGCCACCGAAACCGCCAACCGGCGGGCGGTAGGAGATAGTGATATCTACCAAAGTACCATGGCCATCCGGGTTGTCCTTAAAGCGCACTTTACCTGCATTATCTATCAATGAATCGGGAAGTGAACTCCAACCGATCATATAACCGGGGTCGTCGTGTACAATTTCGGCATCCCAACTCACTGCAGGTACACCCAATGGCAATTTAAGCACCCAATGAGAGCGTTTATCGTCAATCAGTTCCACGCTTTTAAGATGTTTCATAAACAGGGGGAGGTTATCCAACTTGCGCCAGAAATTATAAACCTCCTGCCTTGGCTTATTGATAAAGTACGACGAGCGGATGTTTACATTCACCGGCTCGGTACTGTTACGGCCCATGCCCGAATATAGCGCGCAATGCCCGGTAATGCCGCGGTTAAGCAGGTAGCCACCCGCCCCAATTTTAATGATGCTTGCAAACGGACTTTTGAAAATACCTTTTAGGCCGGATAACGCCAGTTTGGTGCCGCCAGCTATTGACAGTGTGCGCTCAGCGCTGGACAAATTGATGCTTTCGCCCTGGTCTTTTGCCGGGCCTTTATATCTGTTTATGGTTGCTGTTGTCATGTAGGTGGTAATTGTTTCCCCATTTAACAGCCACAATAGCCCGAAGTTTGCTTTTAATTAAATAAAATTCACTTTCTATAAACAAATTTAAATTTCGACAGGTTGGGGAGGTGCTTTTTGGGGCGGGTTAACTCGTACTGCATAATTACTTGGCCCAGGTTTTTCATAAAGGGCAGGCACACGGTTTTGTATTCGTATTTATTATCGTTCAGGATGCTGTCTTCGTTAGATTGCACTACAGCGGTCAGCATAAACTCTAACTTGTTTTTGGTATCTATAATATAAGCGTTATCAATATCGTACCCGTACGAATCGCCTATCTTATTAAAGATTCGCACATCGGGGTTTATTACCGCAAGGCTATCGCTGCCATAGTACAGAAATTTGCAGTACGCGGGGTAGTATTCGGGCGGAGTGTAAGTTGGCTTAGTATTCTCCGTGGGGAACATGCTCATGTATTTGTAAATGAACTTATAATCATCTGGCGTAAGATTAAAGCGCTGCGCTGCCGGGAATGTCTCCGGGAACAATAACCGGCGCAGTACCATTTGCTGGTTTTCGATGGTATAAACGTTCAAATTAGCAAAGCTAAAGGGCTGCATAATGAGGCTGTCTTTACGGTTGAGGTAGCCTTTTCCTTGTATCATATTCTCCAGCGTCATGAGGTAATTAAGGCTGTCGCGCATTAGGGGCTTGCTGTAGCGTAGTTTTTTACCATCGTAAAAGCTTACCGGATTGGTGTTGCGGGCACTTTCGCCACCATCACCCACGGCCAACCGGCCAACAATGCGGGTGTTATTCAATTCATATTTCTTTAATTTTTTGTTGATCTCGTCGCGGCCAATAAATTCATACAGGCGGTTATAGGCATCGTTGTCGCTCACTAACAGTATTTTTTTGATGTAATTGTTAATCGAGGGGAGCCCCGTGTTGGATGAGGTATCTGCCAAAACTTTGCTTTGCCCTGTGAAAGCGCTATCGGTGATCATGTCGGCAGCCTTTAATTTCTTCAGGCCCAGCTCGTTTAGCTTTTCCAGCGCGAAGATGGCGGTTGGTAGTTTCACCGTACTGGCAGGGTAGAAGTACCGGTTGGCGTTGAGGCGGTAACTGTAGGTAGTAAAGTGCGGTACGTTGTTTTTATCGCGGTCTATTTGTGTGTACAGTATCTGCACTTCGTTTTGGGTAGGGTGGTTGAGGATGCTGCTGAACAATTCGGGATGCGCTTGCAATACCTGTTTTAAAAATACCGTATCGGTTTGTTGTGCCGATGCGGAGATGCCGGTTATCAGCGTGATAAAAATAAGCAGCCGAGTTGTCATAGGCTAAATATACACCAAACAAACACATCCCAATAATTTTTTGGATTTATCGCAGGGGGATCGCTTTTGAAGTTTCTCATGTTCAACTTAACGGTGTTAATTTGTATGAAGTGGTAAATTTTTCACGCGAAGATCGCTGATGCGCAAAGAAAAATAAGCTAATTACTGTGCGTCTCCGCGTCTTTGCACGAAATAAATTTAAAACCAATTTCTACAGGGTTTATCGCTTTGCTTAAAACGAGTCGTGTGAATTTGATGAAGTTGCCATGTGGTAATTTAATGAGGGGGAGTTTAAGGGTGTTTCATTTATTTTTACGTGCTTTTTTATTTGTTCATAATTAATTGATAATTAATTCATTGCATGTTTTATCTTATCAACCGGGGTGTTCCAAAGTGTTTCACAAAAACTGTAAAATACTGATAATCAATATTATTTTAAAATGAATGTTCCACGTACAAAGCGAAACACCTGCATGCATGTCTCGATCCAATAATGAGGCCCAATTTCCAAATACGCCAAAAGCATTTGCCCTGTTCATGCTAATTAGCGACTTTTGATTTTTGTGTGCTGATCGTGTTTGATGAGCTGCTATGATCCATGAATTATCTGCTATGAACCAATCCGAAACCATCGTTGCGCTTGCCACCCCAAACGGAATTGGGGCGATAGGGATTATCCGCCTTTCGGGGCCGGATGCCATAATCATTGCCCAAAAGGTTTGGAAAGGGAAGGATCTCACCAAACAGGGCTCGCATACGCTCCACTTTGGCCGTATAATAGATGGTGATATGGAACTGGACGAGGTGGTTGCATCGCTGTTTGTGGCCCCGCGGTCATACACCCGCGAGAACGTGGTAGAGATCTCCTGCCATGGCTCCAATTATATTATTGAGTCAATCATCAAACTCTTTATCAAAAACGGCGCACGTTCAGCCAAAGCGGGTGAATTTACCTTGAGGGCTTTCCTGAACGGGCAGCTTGATCTTTCGCAGGCAGAAGCCGTTGCGGATCTGATTGCATCTAACTCCAAGGCTTCGCAACAAATAGCCCTGCAGCAACTACGTGGAGGCTTTAGCAGCCAGCTGCAATCCCTGCGCGATCAGCTGGTGCAATTTGCCTCGCTGATTGAGCTCGAGCTTGACTTTGCCGAGGAAGACGTAGAATTTGCCAACCGCGATCAGTTGAAAAAACTAATCCACGAGATCACCAAAGTTATCGGGAGTTTAATACAGTCGTTTGAGCTTGGCAACGCTATAAAAAATGGCGTGAACACCGTTATTGCCGGTAGGCCAAATGCGGGTAAATCAACCCTGCTGAATGCCTTGTTAAACGAGGAACGCGCCATTGTAAGCCATATTCCAGGTACTACCCGCGATACGATAGAAGAAGTGCTTAATATCAAAGGCATCAATTTTCGGCTGATCGACACCGCTGGCATCCGTGAAGCTACAGACGCTATTGAACAAATAGGGGTGCAGCGGACCATGGAAAAAATAAGCCAGAGCGCGCTGCTACTGTATGTTTTTGATGCGGAACAAATTACTGACGAAGAACTAATAAGCGATATGGAAAGCCTGCAAAAGCCTGGCATCGCTATGTTAATAATAGCCAACAAAGCGGACCTTTTAAACGATGCCCAACTCGCTGCTTTATCGCAAAATGCAATTGTAATTTCGGCTAAGGAAAAACAGCACATCGAAGAGTTGAAGCAAAAGATCTACGCTGCTGCTATAAATGAACAGCTTACCGGGCACGAAACCCTCGTGACCAACATCCGCCACCTCGAAGCCCTGCAAAAAACCGAGGAAGCCCTCATCAGGGTGCTGGACGGCATTGATACCGTTACATCCGACTTCCTGTCGATGGATATCAAACAGGCCCTGCATTACCTCGGCGAAATAACCGGCGCAGTTACAACGGATGATTTACTGGAGAATATATTTAGTAAGTTCTGTATCGGAAAATAATGATTATCAATTAGTTGTGATTTATTTTCCTTTCCCACGGTAAATAGTATTTTTCTTTCCCTTGATTGCCATTTTGTAGTAATTCGCTACCGTTAATTTGTTACGGGTTTGTGACGAAGCTTCAAAATCGTCACAATTCGTCACACGTTGGGATTACCTCTTATTGTCACCATTGTGTCACAAAAAGGTTATAGCTTGGGTTCGATTTTAGCCCATGGACGAAATATAAAGTTGCTCTGTATTCGTTGGGATGAGAACTTCACGATTAAATAAAATAAATCGTAAAATCATGTCAATTAGCATTAGAGAAAGACAATTAGAAAATGGAAGGGCCCGCTTGATCCTTGACTCCTACCAAAATGGTAAACGCAAAGTCGAAAAGTTAGAATTATTCATTGTTAACAAGCCAACAACCAAAGTTGAAAGGGAAGCTAACAAGACCACATGGCAGATGGCAGAAGCTATCAGAGCTACGAGGTTATTGGAGCATCAAAACAAAAGATATGGATTTACAGACACTCATCGTGGGCAGGGTAGTTTTTTGGATTACTTTAAAAAAGAAACCAATAAACGTAGGGCCAGTAGTGGTAGTTACGGTAATTGGCAGAGTACCTATCAAGTACTATTAAAGTTTACTGATGGTAAAGATCTAACTTTTGAAGAAGCGGACACCGATTTCCTTGAAAAGTTTAAAAAATATTTACTTGAAGCTCGGTTAACGAAAAGTAACACACGCTTAGCCCGCAACTCTGCCTTATCATATTTTAACAAGGTGAAAGCTGCGCTGAACCAAGCTTTTGATGATAAAATCATTCACGATAAAATTTCGCATCGAGTAAAGAGCATTAGAGAGGAAGACACCCATCGTGAGTATCTAACGGTTGAAGAACTTAAGAAGTTGATTGATACCGAATGTGAAATTGAAGTATTAAAGCAAGCATTTTTGTTTAGTTGCGCTACTGGGTTGCGGTGGTCTGACACCAATAACTTGAAATGGAAAGATGTTGAGTATTCAGAAGCGTTACAATGCACTCAATTACGATTTGTGCAAAAGAAAACTAAATCAGCTGAAATACTACCTGTAAGTGAGCAGGCTCTTACATTTATGGGGGAGCGAGGGGAGAACTTCGAAAAAGTGTTTAAAGGGCTTAGGTATAGCGCATGGTACAACTTGAAATTACAACAATGGGTAATGCGGGCAGGAATTAGTAAACACATTACTTTTCACTGCTCTCGCCATACTTATGCAACTTTAATGCTGACTCATGATGTGAGTATTTATACAGTAATGAAATTGCTTGGTCACCGCCATATAAAAACAACACAGATCTATGCAAAAGTAATGGATAAGCAAAAAGTAGAAGCCGTCAACCAATTACCAACTTTTAATTTTTAATGTCATGAGCAACACTAACGTAAAATTCATAGAACCAATTGATAACGATTTTCAACTAATTCAATCTGCATATTTGGATATAGCATCAGCTTTCAGACGAGGGGATGTAATTTCATTTAAACGTCTTAAAGCTGCATGGGATGTCGGCGATGTTCTGGCAAATCCTTTATCACGGGTAAGAGAAGCAATTGTTAATTACTACGAGGACGGCGACTTTGCTAAGGAAGTTCGAAGCAACTTAATTAACAATCACATGGGTGCATTAGAATTCACCAAAGTGGTTTTGGCACAGCAAAATCAATTTATTAAAATTCAGTTCGCTGACACGGTAACGCATTATTTTAATAACGTTGAAGACAGCCAGTGGCAGGTGGAGGTTATGCTTAACGAGCGGGATACCATGTCAGATGCTGAGTTCTACAAAGCTGTTCAATTTCAATTCATACAATACTTTAAATGGCTTGAAGAACAATTTTATTGGATATACCCGTTGTATCAACCGTATTTATTAGGGTACGATGATTTTAAAAACTCCCCTAATCTGCCTGAACATATACAACTTAATTATGGTGCCGATAATCAGGCTGTAATAAAGGATCTGCACGAGTTTTTACACCCTGCATATATAGATGACGCTTTTGAAGTATTTGCGGCGCATTTCCAAGCTAATAGCCTTTACACTAAAATGCAGTGGAAGAGAACGCAAAAAGGCCTCGCAGTTTTATTCCATGGAATTAAGACCGGGAAAAATTATGAAAGAATATTTTTAAAAATGAGAAACAAGGTCAACAGCGTAATTAGTCAGCATTTTATTAATAATAAAGGTAAAGATATTACAGTTGAAAATGCAGATAAATCTAAAGACAGTATCGACCCAGGGGTTTCAAGCAAGGATGGTAATGATATTTTAATCTTGCTCAAAATGTTAAATGAAAAATATAAGGGGGGAAACGTGGGGAACAAGTAAGCCCCTTTTGTGCCCATGTTCAGATAGTAATAAAGTTTGACTTACACGGTAAATTTGTACCATGTTACACAGGTTAAGGAAGCCGGCTCCTTAACCAAAATAAAACAAACATGGAAACAGATAACTTATTATTAAAAAAAATCGAAGCGCTAACAATTGCTCAAAAAGCCGTGCTAACGCTTGAAGAATTAAGTATTTATACAGGCTACTCAAAAAGCACACTGTATAAAAAAACGCATAAAAGGGAAATCCCCTTTAGTTGCCCGAATGGTAAAAAATTGTTCTTCGACAGGGTTTTAATCGACCGCTGGCTTTTGAAAAACAATATGCCGACTGCCGAGCAAATCAAAAAGGCTGCAATTAATTACGTAACCCTTAACCCAGATAAATTGGAGGTGCGTTATGAAAATTAAGGCCGCCTACCAATTTAATAATTTGATTCAAATTTCCGACATATGGCTTAAAGCAATTCGGCGGTCTGGTTGGATATACCGCTGATATTGACCACCTGATTCCGGCGGAATGTGACCAGTGATTCCGCGTCAAATTGACCACCCCATTCCGGGGCAAACTGACCAGGCATTCCGGGCCAAATTGACCACC
>NZ_SBIW01000008.1 GCF_004054195.1 Mucilaginibacter gilvus
GTTTAAAAGAAATCCAGAAAGGCTCTTGTCCGGGAGTTCGGAAATCTTCCACTATTTGTTCACGTTTAACACATGAACGGCGTGAACATGCGTGAACGCCTCTTAATCAATACCTTAGCAATATCATATCCCCCTTTTACTGACACACTCGTGCCACCATGGGTTTTAGCCGTAGCCGTTATATTTGTGTGAAAGGTACATGCTGTAGCCTTTATAAACAGTTGCTGAGGTGATGAACGTGTTTTTTGTGCGCCCGGCAATACCCCGCTTTTACTACACACAGGTTATAGCCAGCGCCGGATAAGCAGCGAATTGTGCATCTCGGTAGGTTTGGTTAATAAGCTGATGCCGAAGCCGGCGGCGGGAAGCGGTGCGGTGATAGCACCGACAGCAAGTTAAGGTTGTGCTGTAGCAGGTTTAGTGTTGACAGAACGAGCTAAGGCCGATTTAGGAAGATGTTGTTAAATCCCTTTGCGCTATCGCGAGCAGCAACCCATGCTGTGCATAGTCTAAATTTAATTACATAAAAGCAGATCCTGACGAGTGTATGTAGCGCGGAGAATGGCATTGAGCAACCATGACTTCGTAAAATGCACGAGTAATCAGCGCACGCTCGCACTCGGCATACCCGCGCCAGGTTGGGTCCACCTCTTCCCATTCCGAACAGAGAAGTTAAGCCCGCCAGAGCCGATGGTACTGCAGTAAAATGTGGGAGAATAAGTCGGTGCCAAATCTTAATGCCTTAACGGCCTTAACAAGAACCCTTCGTAGTAATACGAGGGGTTTCTTCGTTTAGAGGAGTTTTTCCGGTCCATAGTCAATAATTGATTTCCTAACGCCGAAACACCTAATACGTTAACCCGATTGGCCATTCTCCCCCAGACCTCAAATAAAATACAGTTCTGTCTTTTGCCAGCCCTTTGTATACTCAGACTGTAAACTGAGTAGCGCTACCGTTTTCCATGCCATCAAATCATTCTAACTATTAAATCTCAAATAAGTTATAAAAAATATTGTTGTAGAATGTTCAACTCCTATATTTGGACAATAGTTGACCTGTTATATTATGTCCAAACGAAAATTGACCACATTTGGAGAATCGATCAAGCAGCTTAGAGTAGACCGTAAGCTTCCACAAAGGAAGATAGCCGCATACTTAGATATAGATGCATCTCTTCTCGCCAAATATGAACGGAACGTTCGGCAGCCCTCCAAAGAATTAATTGAAAAAATAGCAACATTATTCGGAGTAGATAGTAAAGATTTGATTAACGAAGCTTTTACTGACAAAATTGCCTATCAGATATTAGAAGAAGAGTTTGATAGCAAGTTGCTTAGGCTTGCAGAGGAAAAGGTTGAATATATTAAATCAAAGAAATAGCACAAATTATAGATGACACTTTCATTCTCAAAATCTAAATTAGAATTCGACAAAAAATTTGCTACGTCAAATGAGTTTAGCAATTTTTTACCCGAGCACTTACAGGTAAAGAAAACTACAATCCTGAAAGGAAAGAACGGGGCCAAAAATGAGCAGTATTATAAATGGCAATTTCTGTTTTCACTTATTAATTCTGGGATGTATATAAAAGACTATGTCGGAACAGAAGTATATTTTCCAAAAGGGAATAAAAATTCTGCTCCTATAAAGTTTGATTGTGCAATTTTTGATGATGTTAATTGGTTTGAGCACTATCAGTCATATCATCTTTTAAAAGATCAGGGTTCACTTGATTGGTTAAGACGTCATATAATTGCGGTTGTAGAGATAAAGAAAGAAGATAGTAAAGACATTGAAACAATATGGAATCAACAATTGAAACCAGCATTAAAGGAATCTGAAAACGGTTTCTGTTTGGGAGTCATATATGATACTGAGCGATTGTATCTATTTAAAAAACAAGGAGATTTATTTTTAAGACTAAATGAAGGGTTTAATACCAAAAAAGAAGATAGTCAAACAAAGGATTTACAGCTTCATCTAACCGATTCATATAATACAATACCCTCATTTGAACAGTTAATTCAAAAGGTATATCATCCTAAAATTGATAGATCAAAAAGAACTATTGATGATTTAGAGGTTATAAGCGGAGTGTATAGTACACAGCTAACGGATGGTATTTCGACAATACTTCGTACCATGGACAAGGTAAGTATGCAAAATCAAAGAGGCTACGAAATATTAATACAGATAATCGCCTTAAAAATATATGATGAAAAACGGAGTGCGAAAATTGAGTCGTTTTTGGACTGGCATAAAACCGACAAAGAAAAAGAACATATTGATCTCCTGTTTTTTGTAACATCAAAAGAAAGGAACTACACAAAAATATCCGATGACAATATACAATCCTTTATCGAAAGGATGCGTTTACTTTATGCAGAAGCATCACAATCTTATCAGTTTATCTTAAAACGTGATGATAGAGAAACTATCGCCTGGGAAAAAGAAGAGCACATAAGAATAATAGCTGAGGTTGTTGAGCAATTTCAAGACTATAGTTTTGTCAAATCCGACAAGTCTGATTTATATCAAATTGTGTTTCACAAATTTGCAAATGCATTTTCAAAAGCAGAAAAAGGACAATTTTTGACGCCGATTCCTATAATTGATTTTTTAGTGCAAATTGTAAATCCCAGAAGTACCGACAAAATAATCGATCCTACCTCGGGTATTGCAGATTTTCTATCTGTGTCATATGTTAACTCGAAAGGAACGTTGCAAGACAACAATATTTATGGCTTGGATAACGATGAACAAATGATAATGCTTGCGCAATTGAACATGCTGTTAAATGGAGATGGCAATGCAAAATTGGAATATAAGCCAGACAAAGGCTCTATAACTTGGAAATTTGATGATAGAGATAATTTAGTTGAGATAAACTCGAAGTTTCACAAAAATGGCAATTGGGATAATTGGAAAGATCAGACCAAATTAAAAAAATTCGATGTCGTTCTTACTAACCCTCCATTTGGCGAGGATAGGGCCTTTGAACCTAAGGATGTCAATGACAGGGAGGCCATCGAGTGCTACGAAATGTGGAATTTATATGGGGGAAAAAAAATTGACTTAGGAGTTGTTTTTCTAGAAAATGCTTATCGAATATTAAAAGATAATGGGCGAATAGGCATTGTTTTATCAAATTCAATTGCGTCAATCGACACACATAAAGAAGCGCGAAAATGGTTAATGAAAAAAATGAGAATTGTGGCAATATTTGATTTACCAGCCAATGTTTTTGGAGAAACCGGAGTAAACACTTCTGTGATTGTAGCCTATAAGCCCAGTGACAGGGATTTAAAAAAATTACAAGAACAAAATTATCAGGTTTTCTTTCGAGGAATAGAAAAAGTAGGTTATGAGGTTAAAACAAGCAAGAGAGTAAAGTTTTTTTCACCAATATACAAAATTAATCCAATCAATTTCGAAACTGTTATAGATGACGAGGGGCAAGTGCTATTAGACGAGGAATTTACCGACACAATTCACGACTTTAAAAAATGGTGTAACGGGCAGGAGAAAACATTGCAAGATCTATTTATAAAACGGAAATAGTATGAGTAGCCAGTATATTAATCAATATATAAAAGTTCCATTGTCAATTTCATTGAAAACGATTGAGGAAAAGGGATATACACTTTCTTCGTCTCAATACATGGACCTTAATATGCCAAACAGGAATTTTAAATTTGTTAAGGAATTCCTTTCGCGGCCACTTAAAAGAAGCGACTTAGGGAATGAAATTGGTAGCGTGAATTATATTACCCAATCACCTTTTTTTTTTATTAGAACAAAGGCTCTACAACCTCACACCTTTTTGCCTGAAATTACGTCAGAAACTACTTTGCCTATAATACCTAAAGTCTTTGTAAACAATAATTTAAGAGAAGGGGACCTGATCATATCTAAAGATAGTAACATTGGGGAAATTGCCATTCTTGATAGAGACTATAGCAATTTTATGATTTCTGGCGCGATATATAAATTACCCGTCAAACAAAATAAATATTATTTACTGGCGATGTTAAAGCATGCAATCTTTAGAGAGCAACTTGATTTTATGGTTCCAAAAGGGGCGACTATTAGACATGCGAAGACTCTATTTTTGGACTGTAAAATTCCGTTGCCAAATATTCATGCAGAGGAAACTATTCAATATGTAGAAATGCTTACTCAGGCGATAGTTAACAAAGAAAAACTAATAAAAGAGAGACACGAAAATATTTTGTTATCAATCGAAGAAGAACTAATAAATGGCAAGCAACAAACCGATTTTGAGTTTGAATATCCAGGTATAGACGAGGTTTTTATTAATGGAAGACTTGATACGGGATTATATAACGAGAAATTTAAAAAATGGAATTATTTAGTAAAAAACTATAAGAATGGGAGTGCGGATTTAATTTCAAGAGGCTTTGATTGGTCGAGAGGGACATCTTTAGAGAAAAATTTCATTAAGACTAGGGTAGACAGTGATAAATATCAAGAGGGTTTTTATGAATTAGTGCTGCCAACCAATATTAGTCTATATGGGTATGTTGACAAATCCTTGTATATAGGTACCCCAACTAAATTAAAAACGATATCTAAAGGAGATATTATATTTGGTGGTGAAGGATTTGGAAAGGGGCGCACTTACGTTGTTGTAGAGGAATCCAACAATGTGGCTACAAATTACCATGGA
This sequence comes from Mucilaginibacter gilvus, assembly GCF_004054195.1. Lineage (GTDB taxonomy): Bacteria > Bacteroidota > Bacteroidia > Sphingobacteriales > Sphingobacteriaceae > Mucilaginibacter > Mucilaginibacter gilvus. The sequence goes on from NZ_SBIW01000008.1 coordinate 4,692, forward strand.
ATTAGAATAATTAATAAAAACAAAGATTTGATAGAAAGCATCTTCATAAGATGCTTCCTTGCATTTTGGAGATCAAAAGGAATGATCGATTTTATTGGAGTAGGAGGATCTGGAGGCCATTGTGCTCCGTCCTATTTTCATCTTATTGAGACTCCTTTATTTGATAAAACTAAGCAAAGTCAAATTGCACGACTTTATCATAACGGGTCTTTAAACTACGATTTTAAAACATTTTCTTTAGTGAATTTTATGGAAATGGACGAAACGTATAACGTTCAAGCAGGAATTTACGAACTGGATAAAACGGCAAAGCAGCTAAAGATTCTTTTAGATCGAGCACTTGATCGCATTATAAATGATAAAGCGGTTGATTTTTTTGTATAATAACATTGCAAATGTTTGTGGCTTAGACTCCTCTACCAAAGCTGGACTGCTTATGGTAGAGGCTATGAAAATCAACTGTTCACCCCTAAACCCGATTGCAGCGAATACCGGCCTTCGTGCTTAATGCTTGTGCGCGTATAAACGGAAAGCGGGACCAACCCTAACCTAAGTACCACAACAGTACCTTTTCTTAAGTAGAAGCAAGAGTTAAGAATCAAGAGACAAGAAAGAAATGCATGGTGTTAAGGTCTTCGACAGGCTCAGACTGACGCGTGGAATATGCATTGGTCATACTTTTCCTGGGGTGCTGAAACAAGTTCAGCATGACGGTTGGGGTTATGTGTTGTGTTAAGGTCTTCGACAGGCTCAGGCTGACGCGTGGAATATACATTGGTCATACCCGTCCTGTGGGTGCTGAAACAAGCTCAGCATGATATGGTTTGCCATCGGTGTAATCTATCCTAAAATTGGTGCAATCACCAAATACTACTTCACTACCCGGTATACTATCCAGTTTTCGGTTTCGTATACTTTTTTAAAGATGAGCTGCGGCAGGGTACGTTTAATGCTCACCAGGTAGCGGTCGTTTAGTTGGGTGTAGCCAGTTACGAGGTTTTTGGCGGTGGCAATTACAATGTAGTCGGCAGCTTTATCGGGCGATTCTACGCCGCTCAGGAAGTTATCCTGGTAAGGCATGGTGAGCGATTTTATCTTCTGCGATTCTACAAACGCTACCACGCCGTAAGCGGTGGCATCGTCCATTAATATGTGGGCATCGTCGGGCAGGCTGTTAATGAAGCCGGCTACTTCGGCGTTGTCGGCCTGGGTGTGGTCTTCGGCACGGTTGGTGAGTACGCTCAGGAAGTTGCGGTCTTCTGCAATGGGCGATGTTTTGAGGAAATACCAGCCCGAATATAGCTGCACTATTACCGATAGCACCAGCAGGATCCTGAACGATTTCTGATTTTTTACGGTTTGCGATTTAAACATTACGCACAGAAACGCCAGTACTATAAATATGAGGTAGTATTGGTAGGCGAGGTAAACCTTATCGTACTTAAGGTGTAAAAACTCTATGAACGCAAAAGGCGTAAGCAGGGTGAGGATCTGGTAGGTGCTCTGCCTGAACAGGTAGATGGCTATCAATATCATGGGGCAGAACAGCAGCACCCGGGCCGATAACAGCAGGCTGATCTCGGGGATCTGATAAATATTGGTGGTGCTCTGCTGGTCGAAGCTGAGCTTATCTATCAGTACGTTCCAGGTTGCGTATGGGCTTTCGCTAAAGTAGTTAAGATCGCTTGCGTGGGTAAGGTTCAGTAGCTTATAACAAAGCACGGCAACCAGCGGCAGGGCAAACAAAATGATGTAGAGCGCGAAGGTTTTGTTCACCAGTTTACGCCTCAGCGATGGGCTGTTGAAGCTGAGAAACAGGCGAAAGATACTCTCCTGCTCGCCAAGGTTTAAGCTGTGGATGGTAATGGTAAGCACCAGCGGCAAAAAGAACAGCGTAAGCCATACAAACTTATAATCGCAAAAGATGAGGGTTACCAAACATATACTGGCAATAGATACGTGGAAGGTTGTATTGCTTCGGTAGAATTTGAGCAGGTTGAGGAAGAACAGGAAAAAGAAGATGAGTACCAGATAGGTGCTTTTTCCGGATGCCGCGGTATACAATATGCCGGGGTGAAACAGGAAGATGGCCAGCAGCAGGTACATAAAAAAATCGTCGTCGCGGCGTTTAATCAGTGTACTTGCAATTACATGAAACAACATGCCCGTACCAATGGCCGACGCGAGGGCCGGTGCAAGGGTATAGCTGATGGAGGTGAAAAAGAAGGTAGCCATAAAGGGGATCATGGGTGATGTTAGCCCCATTACCTTTAAGCGTGCGCCTACGCCATCAAACACTATCCTTGTTTTTTCGATGTAGAACAGCGACTCGTGGTTGTAGTACCCTAAATTGTTAAGATATATGGCAGCCACCAGGTAATATATGATCAGTATAACCGTGAGGGAGATTAAATATAGCGACCTGCTGATTCTCATTTATTTAACAACGTTTGTTGGGTTATTAACTTTGCTTAAGCCGTGGTTTGTTTTTTCCCAGTAGAACGGATTGGTAATTAGTTGGTAAAGCCCCTTATAAGCCGATATGCTGTGCATTAGCCAGTAAATGGGGTTGGCTATGGCAAATAATATTAACTCGTAGTAGCGCCTTTTAAATACCGCCATCATGTTTATGTATATCATGAGGATGTTACCCACCATAAGGTTAAAGATAGACATGAAGAGCACCCAATCCGGAAACAGGGTACGGATAGATGACAGATCGAACACGATATAGCAGATGAAAAAGGTTAACAGCAGCGGGTACACCAAAAATATAACAGGTGTGGCACCAATAAAGAAGTTAAAGCCGAGGAAACCTTTCCAGCCTATCTTTTTTATGAGTGCTGCAGGGTCGCGCATGTGTACCAGGTAGGTTTGCATGTAACCCTTTATCCATCGGCTGCGCTGGCGGATCCAGTTGAAGGGTTCGTTGTTGGCTTCTTCGTAAGTGGTAGAGTTGATGATGGCAATTTTGTGGCCCTTTGCATAAGCGCGTACGCCAAGGTCGGCATCCTCTGTTACGTTGAAGGGATCCCAGGCACCAAGATCAACCAGTTCCTGCAGTTTAAAGTGGTTACTGGTACCACCAAGCGGGATAGGGATATCCAGGGTATCCAAACCGGGCAGCATATAATCAAACCAGTACGAGTACTCCAGGGTAAACATACGGGTAAGGAAATTCTCGTTACGGTTGAAGTAGTTGAGCGCACTTTGTATACAAATGTATTCCGAAGGCAGCTTGCCAAACAACGACACTACTTTCTTTAGCTGATCGGTATCGGGGATATCCTCTGCATCGTAAATGGTAAGGTATTTACCGCGCGCAAAGTGCAGGCCGTAGTTACAAGCCTTAGGCTTGGTTTTGGGCATATGGTAAGGTACTACGATCACTTCAAATATAGCCGGGAAATCCAGGTTGCGTACCGCATTAAGGGTTTTATCGTCGTCTTCCTCTATCAGCAGCTTTACATCCAGCTTGTGGCGGGGGTAATCAATAGCCTGTAAGTTCCAGATGAGCTTTTTAATCAGTTTATCTTCCTTGTATACCGGCAGCAGAATGGTGTATATGGGTAGCTCGTCATCAAATACCAGCTTAAGCTCCTCTTTGGTAACCGCCTGGTGCAGCTCAAACCTCGACCCAACCAGCGCCAAAAACAGCTTGAAGATGATAGCCACCAAAAAAAACGAACTGATGATAACGTTGATGATGATGGAGGTATTCTTGAAACTTAATACCAACCCTACGGCTACAAGCGCTATCAGTACAAAAATAAAAACCAGCTGTGCTGATGAAAACGTAACCACCGCTGAGCTATCCGGATCGCGCTTCATCAGTTCAAAAACGGATGATTTAAGGTATTTATCGCCAATTAATTTATTACTGAGCCAGATAATATCAAGGTCCGACGCGATGATGATATGAGGGTCCATATCATAGGTGAACCGTATAAAATCTTTAAATAGTTCATCATCCGGGTTAGCCATTACCGTTACTACCTTACCATTTTCAATACGCAGCGGCAGGGCCAGGTGCTCGTTGGCAAACGAGAGGTCTATTTTATCTAAAACAGCCTGGTCGTATTCCATTTCCCTTATCTGGGCAAAGTCAATACCAGCGTTGTTTAAAGATCGCTCGTAGTTTTTGCGGGATATATAGCCAAGCGTAAGCGCTATCTTGATAAAAGATAAGCCACTTTCGCTTGAGTAACTGTCAATCTTCGCACGATCAGTCGCAGTAATAAACCCATCATTGATCAGTAACTCAGGAATCGACATCGCTATGAAAAATTAATAGGTTAGTAAATGAATATGCACCAGGTACATTAATCATTAAATAACTCCTGTGATTTTTGAACTTTAGAGCGTACATAAAGGAATGACAATAATATGAGCACTAATATGGCCAGCAGTATGTACAGGTTGTAACTATCCCAAAACCGGGTAATTGCGCTTTTGGTATCTATGTACTCCAGGTTATCGCTGCTTTTGTTAATGTTGAACAGGTATTTGTTGTTGTTTACGTCAGAGATACAAACGTTACTGCTTAAAGTAGATAACTGCTCGGTGATAGATTTTGATGCCGACAGGAATGCCTCCGCCAAATGCTTACCGGTAGCGGTTAACACCAATGTGGCATTATTGCTTCGGCCGTAGAAGATTTGCGCAAGGCCGTTGGAGGTAGTATCCGACAGGGAATACACGATGGTATTATTATCGGTATTGTACAGGCGGAAATTCCGCTCGAAATTGATCGGCGCATCCGGGAACTCCTTAAACATCTTGTCGTCTTTACTTAAAAGCGCGATGATGTTATTCTTTTTAAGGTCGGCAGGGGGAACATCTACCGAGTATACAAATTCCGGGAAGTTGTTTGCGTTAATGTTGTTGTTCAGCTCGTATATGATCTCGCCCATGGCGCCCGCAGCGTATTTTGCGTAATCTTTTGTTACCACTATTTTGGTAACACCGCTGTTAAATGCCTCTGGGTATTGATAAAAACTCAGGTCGCTGGTGATGAACGGGTTTTTAGATTCGAGGTAAGATTTATCAACGTCAACCTCGGCAAAAAAGTTGGTAAAGCTGTTTTTACAGTTACCATTGTTGGGGTAGAACCTGAACTCGGCCTCCAGCGTGTTGTATTTATGGTGCTGGTAACGGTTAATAGTAACGGTGGTGTTTAGCTTGCCCGATGCATCCAGCTTTTCGCTGCTTAACAATAAACCGTTAAGGTAAATATTAAAGAAACCACGGTCGCCCGGGTTAAGGCTGCTGTAATTAGCTACTATTCGGATCTCTACTTCTTTTGGGGTGAAGCTAAAATCGGAGTTTTTAAAGTTGAATGCGCTTTTTAAAGAACCTATACCCGATAGGAAATCGCTTACACCCCCAATTTGCTTTAGCGATAGCTTAGAGCGGTTCTCGTCGACTGTTTTAAAGAACTGGTTCTGCGCTTTGTTTACCAGCAGGTAATCGCCAAAGGTTGAGTTTAAGATGTTCATATTACCCAACGCGGTGATGGTTTTTTCATAACCTGCATCGTCGCCGCCGGTTACAAACAAGATCTCGGTAGGCACTACTTCTTGTGAAACGGATTTTACCGGCAGCAGACGGCCTTTCACATCAACCATACGTGTTATGGTATCTGTTACGGTGCTAATTGCTTTGTGCAGGTAAAATAAACCCTGGTTGTTTTGCGGGGTAACTTTCACTAAAGGGCGCTTATTGGCCGGTAGCGACGAAATGTTGCCTACCATAATGTAGTTACGCACGGTATCGGGCAGTTTGTTATTCTCGTAAACGCGGATGTTTTTTTGCTGCGTTTTCTTTAACCTGGAGTAAGCCCATGCAACCGCCTTCAAATCGTGCAGGGTTGGGTTAGATGGGTATACAATAGCAGTTTTGCTATCAAAACAGTTGCTGATATTTATATTGTTAAAAAAGTTTTTGTTGCTTTTTACTAACGATAGGTATGAATAATTTTTGATCTTAAGCCACATCGCGGGGTTATCCAGATCGCGGCATTGGTCATCGGTAATGGTCAATAAGGTTTTAACGGCAATCTTCAGGTAGTTATCCGGCGATACGTCAGCCCTGGTAAGGTTAATAGAGATCTTTTGAATAGAATCTTTAGTAAGGCGAGCGCTATATACCGGTTTTGCGCCGATGAACAGGTTAACGTACGATTTCTCCCGTATTAGCGCCTGTGATGGCTCAAAGTAGATGACAAGTTTACTCCCGTTTAATTCATATTGTGGAGTGATCTTGAAATAGAACGAAGTTGCACCGCTCATTCCGTAAACGGTTTCGTCATCGTCATGGCCCATCGCTTTGAACGACATAATAGTAGTCTGCGCAAAAGATGTTGTGCTTAGAATTATAAAAGCCAATAAGGTCAATAATCTCTTCATCAGGTTGTTAGTATTAGTTTATTACGTAAAATTCTACTCTAAAATAGTTGCCGTTATCATCGCTGCGGTACATCATATCCCCACCAAGTTCTTTGGTCATCAGCTTGGCTATGGATAAGCCCAGCCCAAGGCGGCTCTCTATACTTGCAGACGCATCGTTAAGTGTTTTAAGCTTGTTAAACATCATATCAAGTTCCTGCTGGCCAATAGCAACGCCTTCGTCTATAATTTCAAAAACAAATTTCTGGCGCTGCAAACTTGTAACAATTTTTATGTTGTTGTTTGTTTGCGAAAACTTTATAGCATTTGAGAGTAGGTTTTGGAACACCTGCCCGGCAAATACCCTATCCAGCTTCACATTCAACGGTAATTTCAGGATGTTATCAACCAGGTGAATGTTCTTCATCTGGGCGGTTTCCTGCAAGCCCTTAAAAACATGTAATACCTCGGCGTTGATATCAAAGATCTCCATGTTGAATTTCATCTCCGGCGATTCTATCTCTTTCACATCCATCAGCTTGTTCAGCATGTACTGCATTTTCTCGGCCGATTCTGAAATGTAGCTGCTCATTTCCTTTTGATCGGAACTGAGGCGATAATCCTCTTCCTTAAGCATGTTATTGCTCATGATGATCTGGCCAATGAGGTTCTTCAGATCGTGCCCGGCAATATTAATAAAGCTGTTCTTCTGGTCGTCCAGTTTGCGCAGCTGCTCGTATTGGCTGTCTATAATATTGTTTTTCTCGTTAATGTCGCGATTTTGGTCTTTCAGCTGGTCGTTAGATTTTTCTATCAAGATCTGCGAGCGTACCTCGCGCGCTATAACCTTATATCGCGCGTTTGGTATTAAGCAGGAAATAAACGCGATCACAAAAAAGAAGTTACCGCCAGTGCTCACAACCAGATCCAGCGGGTACTCGCTAAGCAGGTTATAAAAAATGGCAAGCAATAAAATCGCCAACAGGGTTTGGATAACAGAGTTTATTGGTTCCCAAAATACCTGCAGGTTAAAAAACAACAAAATGGCAGAGTAAGTGAGGAAATATATAAGCTGCGCCTCTAACTTTACAATATTGCAAAGTATGGCAGAGGTAAGAGAAAGAAAGAAAAAACAAAGGTGCAATAACAACCGGTAATTGTACTTTTTGGTTTGGAAGAAATTGTAGAGCCCTAATATGATAAGTACGGTAATGATGCGAACAATAGCAAATTGCAGCCATATATCATTTGAATATACGAAATCGACAATGGTAAAAAGGATAGGGTATATAAAAACAATAGACCAAATAATATTATTAGTTTGGTACCACGCCTTTTTTAATATTTCCTTTTTATATTCCTCTTTTGATATTTGAACAAACATTATTTGTTAAATTATAATAAGATTTTAGATCAGTTAATAGTAACACGATTAAATACTTTGAAAAATACAACTCTTAAACGATATTGTGTAAAACTACCGGTAAGGGCGTTATTTATAGCTTTGATTATAATTATGCAGTGCCTTAATGCAAAAAGCAAACCAATTCCCTCAAACGAAAGGTTATTGGCCTTTAAACGTGCAAAAAGCCTAAACAATGCAGTAAGTATTTCATGGCTGGAACAATGGTGGAATAAGGACGTTTTAAGTATAAACCCTATCAAAAAAAGCGACTATGAGTTAATTAAAAAACTTAAAATTACAAGCATCCGCCTCCCTGTAGCTTTCGAACACTTCGAAACTACGAAAATTCCGGTTGAGAAAGTATTTGCTCACATTGATGAAGTTTTGAAACAATGTAAGTTATACGATATAAAATTGATCATAGATTACCACTACGGTAAAATAAATGATAATAACTATTTAACCGAGACCCTAAAGGTGATTAACTCTTGGTTATTATTAACCAAAAAGTATAAAAAAGAGAGCCCCAACCTGCTTTTTTTTGAAATATATAACGAACCGCCCCACATAGACCCCAAAGTGTGGAAAGATGCGGCGTATAATATTGTTACCGCTATACGCAAAGTTGATGCCAAGCGGACACTGATAGTTGGCGCATCAAACTATAACAGTATTTATGAGCTGAGCCGCATGGAAAGATTGGCCGACGAGAACATTATTTACACTTTTCATTTTTACGAGCCCTTTTTATTTACTCACCAGGGTGCCGATTGGGTGGGCGATCAGGTGGCTACAACGGGCATCCCCTTCCCCTATAATGCAAAAACTTACCCGCCTATAAACCCCGCTGTAATTGGTACCTGGGGCGAGAATAATTATTTTCAATACAGGATTGATGGCAACGAGCAATCGATAAAAGATAAATTACAGATAGTAAAGAACTGGAGCAATAAGTATTATGTACCCATTATTTGTGGCGAATATGGCGTTTACCGAAAGTATACCGATGAGGATAGCAGGTGCCGGTATATTAAAGCGGTGCGCATGGCATTGAAAAATTTAGATATCCCGGGAATTCATTGGGATTACAGCAGCAATTTTTCGATATTTAACGGTCCGCCGTCTGTAAAGAATTTGTCAGACGGGATGAAAGAGGCAATTGATTATAAACCGGCAAAACAATAATATAATTTAATTGATTAACTTTGTAAGCTAACACTGTACTATGCATTTTTTCGAAGAAAAACGTAAGGAGGTAATGTCACATATCGAGCCCCACATGCTCGAGAAGATGTTCGAATACCTTAAACCTATCGATACCATTTGGCAGCCGTCAGATTTTTTGCCTGATGCATCCCGGTCTACTTTTTTCAGCGAGATAAAAGAATTGCAGGAAAGCGCGAAGGGCTTATCTTACGATTTGATAGCGGTACTTGTTGGTGATACCATCACCGAGGAAGCTTTGCCAACCTACGAATCGTGGTTAACCATGGTAGAAGGCGTATCTGACAACGAAGAAGGCGGCTGGATGAAATGGACCCGCCACTGGACTGCCGAAGAGAACCGCCACGGCGACCTGCTGAACAAATACCTTTACCTGAGTGGCCGCGTAAACATGCGCATGATGGAGGTAAGCACACAGTATCTGATAGCCGATGGCTTTGATATTGGTACCGGCCACGACCCATACCGCAACTTTATTTACACCTCTTTCCAGGAGCTGGCTACAAATGTATCTCACCGCAGGGTGGCATCACAGGCTAAAAAAGATGGTGATGCATTGCTCTCAAAAATGTGTGGTGTTATTGCCGGTGATGAAGCCCGCCACGCTAAAGCGTACAAATACTTTATTGAGAAAATTTTTGAAGTAGACCCCAATGAGGCTATGCTTGCCTTTGAGGATATGATGCGTAAGAAAATTGTAATGCCTGCACACTTCCTGCGCGAAGTAGGTTTAAAAATAGGCCAAACCTTTGGCCACTTTACTGATGCTGCCGAACGCCTTGGTATTTACACCGCGCTGGATTATGTAGATATCCTGAAAGAACTTATTGAAGACTGGCACATTGAAAGCGCTACCGGTTTAGAGGAAAATGGCGAAAAAGCCCGTGACTACATCATGAATCTGCCTGCCCGCTTACTGCGTGTAGCCGAGCGTATGAAAAACCCAATGCTCGAATACAAATTCAGCTGGATAAACGGATAATATAGCTTAAACAATATTTAAGAAGCCTCCCGACTAACGTTGGGAGGCTTTTTGTTTTGGGACTACTCTGGTTTAACCTTAAACCCCGGCGTTTTATAATCCTTATCCACATAATCGTTAGGGATCTGGATGTGGTTACCATCGCGCAGGGCACTGTAATGCGGCGACATAATTTCTACGCCTGCCTCGTTAAACTTATCCTGTATGTTTTGGTGCAGCCGCGAGTATATCACCGCCATTTTATTTGGCTGATCGGTGTAGGCGTTTACCTGGTAGCTCACGTTAAAATCGTTAAGGGCGGTTTGCAGCACAAAGGGGCTTGGCTCAGGCAATATACCTTCGGTGGATCTGGCGGCGCTGACCATCAGGTTTTGTATTTGCTCCCATGGTGCATCGTAGCCTATGGTGATGGTCGTGTTTAATATCAGCCCTAAAGTTTTAGCAGTGGAAGTATAGTTTACCGTATGCCCACCTAATACAGACGCATTCGGGATGGTAATATCTTCGTTTTTAATAGTGCGGATCCGGGTAACCAGCAGGTTTTTTTCGATCACATCGCCGGTGATCTCGCCAATTTTCACCCTGTCGCCCAGTTTAAAGGGGCGCATATAAGTAAGCACAATACCCGAAACCATATTGGATATAGCCGACGATGAACCAAACGAGAATAACACCCCTAAAAATACAGTAACCCCCTGGAATATTTTAGAATCGGACCCCGGCAGGTAGGGGAATACCACCACAAACATAAAGGCATAAAGCAGCACTTTAATAATATTGTAGGTAGGCATTGCCCATTCGGGATAAAAGCCATTTACGGAAAACGCGCCCTGCTCAATTTCCTTGGCTATAAATTTTACCAGTTTTATAATGTAATGGGTAACAATATATATCACCGCAATAGTGAGCATATTGGGGATATAATGTAAAAATGCCAGGGCGATGCTTTTCAGTGGGGTTAATACGTAGCCAAGCAACAGCGTGGCCATGGGCTTTGATGCCGGGAAGATAAAGAACAATACAGGCAGCGCCAAATAAACCAGCAGAATGATGATCACAAACCGGGCTATCCTGAGCAGGTTATTTATCAGTGGGAAAATACGGTTGGCGTAACCCACCGGCGCGCCCTTGGCGGCCAGCTTATCGAGCCGGCTCTCCCAGGCTTTTATAATTTTTAATTTAAGCCAACGGAAGCCACGGTTAACCGCCCATATAAAACAAATAAGCAGTACAATTACGGCAACGGCCTCCAGTATGTTTATTATAATTTGTTTAATGCTGTTATTCTCAAAAACGTTCCCCAGTTTTTTCTTCAGAGTGCTTAGGTAGCTGGCAGCTAATTGCGGGCGGTTAAGTTCGGTAAAGGCGGCATCCTTATCGTTCAGCGCCAGTATCATTTGCGATTTGTAGAAGATCACCGATATAGAGGTGTCGTTTTTAACCGTGAGCGAATCGGGATTAAAATCCATCCGGTTAAGCAGGCTGTTGATGCGGTGGGTAATTACTTCCGCCCGTTCCTTCGGGTTAAACATCCCCTGCCCGGCATAAACTTTAAACAGCGTATCCTCGTTGATGACGATAGGCTCACCAGCCGCAGGCGCAACGTTTTGGGCACGCGCAAAAAACGAAGCACATAATAATAATATTAGTAAAAGGTCTCTTATCCGCATCGAAGCTTTTTTATGTTAAAGCTAAAAATAAATATCCGGATATAGGGGGGGTAGCTTTATCCTTCCAAAACCAAGTCGGTACCTAAGCCGCCGGATAGGTCGTCGAACAGGCTATTGAGGATAGATTCAACGGTTATCGAATTTACATCATCCACATAATGTTCGTTACGGGTTATCCATAGCTCTTGCCCTTGCACTTCTATGGTAAATAAGTCGCCCTCGTAAAAGTCGGGTTGAGATATGGTTACGCCGGCAGGTGTTTTCAGAACGCGGAAGCTGATATCACTTTGCCTCTGTTTTTGAAAAACAGGGTTCAACTGTTCTTGCAGATGTTTAAAAAGTTCGCCGTTACTAATCGGTTTATGCAGGGTGATGATCTTCATGATATTGGTATTTGATATATTTACAATCGCTTGTACTTATTGTTTACACGGCACTTTTATTTAAGCCGCCAAAACAGGAGTTTTGCTTTAATCGTTCATATATAAAACTACCGCTATGAAATATAAATTATTGGGCCGCTCGGGCCTTAAAGTGTCCGAACTTTGCCTGGGTACCATGGGTTTTGGCACCGAAGCCGGCTGGGGAGCAGATGCCGCCACCAGCTTTGAAATTATGGATGCCTACGCTAACCAGGGCGGCAACTTTTTAGATACCGCCAATATATACAAACTGCGCACAAGCGAAAAGATCATCGGTGACTACATGAGCAACCACGACCGCGATTACTTTGTACTGGCAACCAAATACAGTTTAAAGGATAATATCACCAACCCCAACGCCAGCGGCAACAACCGCAAAAACATGATGCGTAGTGTGGAAGAAAGCCTGAAACGGCTGAAGACAGATTTTATAGATGTACTGTACCTGCATATATGGGACGATATCACCCCGATAGACGAAGTGCTCCGCGCCATGGACGACCTGATTAAACAAGGTAAGATAACCTATGCGGCCATCAGCGATACACCCGCATGGGTAGTGGCAAAGGGCAACACCCTTGCCGAACTGATGGGCTGGAGCCAGTTTATAGCCCTGCAGGTAGAGTACAGCCTGCTTGCCCGCACCGCTGAGCGCGAGCTGATCCCTATGGCCAAACATTTCGGTATGACGGTTACGCCATGGGCGCCATTAGCCGGCGGTGCCTTAACTGGTAAATACCTTAAAGGCGATAAGGGCCGCATTAAACCCGAAAGCAACCGCCTGAGCGACCGCGCCGAGAAAATAACCCGCGTAGTGATGGAGATTGCCGAAGAACTCGGCGTATCCGAAAGCCACGTTGCCCTGCAATGGACCATGAGCAAAGGTTTTCAATGCATCCCCATAGTTGGCGCTACCAAAGTATATCAGCTAAAAGACAACCTGAAAACAGTCGATGTAAAACTAAGCGCCGAACAGATACAGAAACTGGATGATGCCAGTAAAATAGAATTAGGCTTCCCCGGCGATTTCTTTAACGAAGATGCCGTGAAAATGAACTCATTTGGAGGGTTTTATGATAAGGTGGAGAAGCGATAAGGATGAAAATAATAATTGTATATATACTAATCGCCTTTAGTTGTTTAGTATCTAACCGGACTTCAGCCCAAACCCGTAACCTCAACGTCGTTTACATCGGTAATAGCATTACTTACGGTGCGGGTTTAGATAGCCCTGCTATCCAGGCCCCACCGGTAATTGCTTCGGAATGGCTAAAAAAGCAAAAAGGAATTGGTGCGGTGAATTTCAGTAACCAGGGACATAGCGGGTACACTACGCTCGATTTTTTGCCCGGCACGCCGGCGTTTATTGCAGTAGTGCAAGCGGCGAAAGCTTTTAAGCAGGAGGATGCGTTGCTCATCTTCTCCGTCAAAATAGGCACTAATGATAGCGCTGTAAAAGGCACGCATGGCGCACCTGTTTCCGTTGAGGACTACAGAACCAACTTAAAAGCTATAACCGACACCTTACTGAAATATTTCCCAAATGCTGTAATGATTTACCAGCACCCGGTTTGGTATAGCCCTAACACCCAAAACGGCGCGACCTATTTGCAGGAAGGACTAACTCGCCTGCAAACGTATATCCCTGTAATAGACGCGCTGGCGGCTGATTATAAAGTGGTAAATCCCCACCATGTTTTTGTGGGCGATACTAAAGCATTCGGTTATTTTAAAGCGAATTACCTAACAGATTTCCAGGCGGAGCAGGGCAGGCAAGGGATTTTCTACCTGCACCCTAATAAAAAGGGCGCCATTGCCTTGGGCGGGTTTTGGGGGAAGGCGATATACAAGGTGGTGAAGAGGTTGTCGAAAATATAACACACGTCCTTAAACCCACAACACGTGCCGAAACCACATCGTAACGGCTGGCTAATCAATAAATCAAGGATCAGACAATCAAGCTGATAAACTATTTTCAGATTTCATAAATACCATTTGTGAATTAAACTTTTAAGCGTATCTTTGCAGTCCCGTAATTACGGGGTATAGAATACGTTTAATAAATTTAATTTAAAGCAAGTGAATACGTTAAGTTACAAAACTGTCTCAGCCAACAAGAAAACCGTTAATAAAGAATGGGTTGTTGTTGATGCTAACAATGAGATTTTGGGGCGCTTGTGTACTAAGATCGCAATGATGATCAGAGGTAAACACAAGCCAGGGTTCACCCCACACGTAGACTGCGGAGATAACGTAATTGTTATTAATGCAGACAAGGTTAAACTGACCGGAAACAAATTCAGCGAAAAGCAGTATGTTTCTTACACCGGTTACCCGGGTGGTCAGCGTTTCATTTCTCCAAAAGAGTTAATGGCAAAGCATCCTGAGCGTGTGATTGAAAAAGCCGTACGCGGTATGTTGCCTAAAAATCGTTTAGGCCGTGCTATTTACGGTAACCTGCATGTTTATGCAGGCGCAGAGCATCCTCATGCAGCTCAAAATCCAACAACCATTTAATTAAAAGGAGAAAAGAAAAATGCCAACAACTAACACTTCAGGCAGAAGAAAAACAGCAGTTGCCCGCATCTATTTAACTGATGGTGCAGGTGCTATTATCGTAAACGGTAAAGATTACAAAGAGTACTTCCCTACCTTACCTTTACAATACATCGTTATGCAAAGCACAGAAGTTTCTGGCTCGGCTGGTAAATTTGATGTAAAAGTAAACGTAGCGGGTGGTGGTGTAAAAGGACAGGCAGAAGCCGTTCGTTTAGCTATTGCGAAAGCTATTGTTGAACTGGATCCGGAGAAAAAACCGTCTTTGCGCGCTAAAGGTTTAATGACACGTGATGACCGTATGGTTGAGCGTAAGAAACCAGGCCGTAAGAAAGCACGTAAGAGATTCCAATTCAGTAAACGCTAAAATTTTAGGAGGACAACAACAATGGCAAGAACAACATATCAGGATTTACTGGATGCAGGTGTACACTTTGGCCACCTTACCCGCAAATGGGACCCAAAAATGTCACAGTACATTTTTATGGAGCGCAACGGTATCCACATTATCGATTTAAATAAAACCTTATCAAAGGTTGAAGAAGCTGCTGCAGCTATAAAACAAATTGTAAAATCAGGCCGCAAGGTATTATTCGTAGCTACCAAGAAACAAGCTAAGGATATCGTTGCCGAGCATGCTAAAATGGTAAACATGCCTTTCATCACCGAACGTTGGTTGGGTGGTATGTTAACCAACTTTGCTACCGTACGTAAGTCGATCAAAAAGATGTCTAACATCGATAAATTGACCAAAGACGGTACTTACAGCAACCTTTCTAAAAAAGAAAGACTGATGATACAACGTGAGCGTATCAAATTAGAATCATTGTTAGGTGGTATTTCGGATCTGAACCGTTTACCGGCTGCATTGTTCCTGATCGACGTTAAGAAAGAGCACATCGCTGTTTCTGAAGCTTTGAAATTAAACATCCCGACTTTCGCGATGGTTGATACCAACTCTGATCCTTCTAACATCGATTTCCCTATCCCGGCGAATGATGATGCTACCAAATCAATTTCATTGATCACCGGCATAATCATCAAAGCAATTGAGGAAGGTTTAGAAGAACGCAAACGCGATAAAGAAGATGAAACTGAAAAAGAAGCAGCTGCTGCTAAAGCAAAGGCTGATGCACCTGAAGTAGCAGATCGTTCTGCAGCAACAGAAGGTGGCAAAAGAAGAAGGACCGCAGATGTTACAGCTGAAACTGAAACAGAAGCACCTGCTGCTGATTCAACAGAAGAATAATTATTAGTGAGTGGTGAGTGGTGAACAGTGAGTGTTTAAGCTCGCCATTCACTATTCACCACTTTTATGATAAATGAAATTTTAGTTTGCGTGTGATAGCTATTATAAAACTACTCACCGCTCACTACTCACTACTTAACTAATTACAAAATGTCTACAGTACAAATATCTGCATCTGATGTAAACAAACTGCGCCAGCAAACCGGTGCAGGCATGATGGATTGCAAAAAAGCTTTAACCGAAACTAATGGTGATTTTGAAGCTGCTATTGATTTTTTAAGGAAAAAAGGTGCTAAAGTGGCTGCAAGCCGCCAGGATCGCGAATCTAACGAAGGTGTTGTTATTGCACGTACTTCAGAAGACTTTAAACGTGGTGTTGTGATCACCCTTAACTGCGAAACTGATTTCGTTGCTAAGAACGCTGAGTTCGTAGCTTTCGCTAACCAGATAGCTAATGCTGCTGTTGAAGGAAACCCTGCCAGCATCGAAGAGCTTTACGCTTTAGAAATTGACGTTGACAACAGCCGTGTTAAAATTGGTGATGCTATCATCGACAAAACAGGTAAAATTGGCGAAAAGATCGGCGTATCTAAATACGAAGTTATTGATGCTGAAAAAGTTGTTGCTTACATCCACGGTAACTTCCGTTTAGGTGTATTGGTTGGCTTAAGCAAAAACGTTGAAGGTGCAGACGAAGCAGGTAAAGACGTTGCCATGCAAATTGCTGCAATGAACCCGGTTGCTATTGATAAAGATGGTGTTGATGCATCAGTTATCGAACGCGAATTGGAAATTGCAAAAGACGTTATCCGTGCAGAAGGTAAACCAGAAGCAATGGTTGAAAAAATCGCTGCCGGTAAATTGAACAAATTCTACAAAGACTCAACCTTACTAAACCAGGAGTTTGTAAAAGACTCTTCCAAAAACGTAAGCCAGTTTTTAGATAGCATTGATAAGGGCCTTACTGTTACCGCCTTTAAGCGGATAGCTTTAGGAGCTTAATTCTATTATCCCTCCCGAGTAAATCGGGAGGGATTTTTTTTGCGATATTGTTTCGTAGCTTCACCACCGCGTTATTACGAGGAACGAAGCAATCCCCGATAGGCAAGTAGATCGCATGCATTTCGATGTATGCGTCACAATAACTCGTTAAAAAAAACAAAGGTTTATGATAACAGCACTTCATAATCTTAAACTTATCTCTAATGGTACCATCACCGATGGTAAAGCAGTTTTAATTTCTGGTGACAGCATTATTGATGTTATCGACCAGTCTGCCATCCCCAAAGAAGCAATAAAAAAGGATCTGCAAGGCGCTTATCTTGCGCCCGGGTTTATCGATCTGCAAATCTATGGCAGCGGCGGCAAGCTATTCGCTGGTACGCCGGAGGTAGCAGCGCTGAAACGCATGGAAGATGACCTGCTCAGTCAGGGAACCATCGGCTTTTATGCAACCATTGGTACCAATACAAACGAAATTGTTGAGCAAGGCATCGCAGCAGCCAAAGCTTACCGGGCCGAAGCGCGGGGCAATTGCTGGGGACTGCACCTGGAGGGGCCATATTTAAACCCTGCCAAAAAAGGCGCGCATCCTGAAAAATATATAAAAAAAGCTACCCTGGCCGAAGTTAAAGGTTGGGTGGAACAAGCGGATGGTGTTATTAAAATGATTACCATAGCGCCGGAGTTGCAAGATCAGGCAGTGATAGATTACCTGCACGCGCAGGGGATTATCATCTCATCGGGCCATAGCAATGCTACTTATGAGCAGGGTAAAGGCTTTTTAAACAAACCTATCCCGGCGGTTACGCATTTGTTTAACGCCATGCCGCAAATGCATCACCGCGAGCCTGGTTACATCCCCGCTATATTTGAGGAAAAGCCGTATGCCAGCATCGTAGCCGATGGCAACCATGTGGATTGGCCAATGATACGCCTGGCCAAGCGCGAACTGGGCGATAAGCTATTTCTTATTACCGATGCAGTTACCGCTACTAACGAGGGCGCTTACCAACACAGGCTCGAAGGTGATAAATATGTGATGCCCGATGGCACGCTTTCCGGCTCCAGCCTTACAATGTTAAAGGCCGTGCAGAACTGCGTTGACAAAGTTGGCATTGAGTTGGCAGAAGCGGTGAATATGGGAACAAAATATCCCGCTGAGTTAGCAAAAATGGATAAACATGGCCAGGTTGCAGCCGGTTTTTATGCCGACCTTATTGTGTTCGACAGGGAATACAAGGTTAAGGCAACCATCCTGAAAGGGAATTTTTTAACAGAGACTACATAAAATTTTAACAATACCGTTTATTATCTATTTTTGACAAATCATCCTTCCAAATGAAATACAAAAGAATTCTCCTGAAGCTTAGCGGCGAATCCCTGATGGGCGAAAGACAGTATGGTATTGATAATAACCAGGTTTTGCAATACGCGCAGGACATTAAGGCTGTAAAAGAACAAGGCATAGAGATAGCGGTAGTAGTTGGCGGTGGTAACATCTTCCGTGGGCTAAGTGCCGAAAAAAGCGGAATGGAGCGCGCCCAGGCAGATTATATGGGTATGCTTGCAACCGTTATTAACTGTATGGCTTTGCAAAATGCATTGGAAAGTGTTGGTGTAGAAACCCGCCTGCAATCGGCCATAAAAATGGAGCAGATTTGCGAGCCTTATATTCGCCGGCGTGCCATGCACCATTTGGAATGCGGTAAAATTGTAATATTTGGTGCCGGTACCGGTAACCCTTATTTTACTACCGATACAGCTGCATCTCTTCGCGCTATTGAAATAAAGGCCGATGTGGTTTTAAAAGGAACCCGTGTTGATGGTATTTATACTGCCGACCCCGAGAAAGACCCAACCGCAACCCGTTACGATGAGATCTCGTTCCAGGAAGTATACGACAAAGGCTTAAGCGTAATGGACATGACCGCTATCACGCTTTGCCAGGAAAATAAACTCCCTATTATCGTATTCGATATGAACAAAGAAGGCAACTTTATGAAGATTGCCCAGGGCGAACCGATTGGAACGCTGGTAAAATAAAGTAATAACAAAAGAGGCCCCCAAAATGGACTGCCCCCAAAATTCCGGGGCCTCTTTTGTTATTATTACGATCATGTTAAACTTGTTTCAACACCTCACACGGGCAGGTAACAACTATGCATAGTCGCCTTGCTTGCCGAACTTTGCAGAGGGGGTGCTGAAATAAATTCGGCATGACGGTTAGCGCTTAGTAGCTCCCTATATTTACACTTCTACCGTAAACTTCTCGCCTATTTGTTGCCTCCACATGGCGTAATACAGGCCTTTTTGGTCTATCAGGTTCTGGTGTTTGCCGGCTTCAATGATGTGGCCTTTCTCCAGCACGAAGATCCTGTCGGCATGCATAATAGTGGATAGGCGGTGCGCTATCAGGATAGTGATATGATCGTTCAGTACAGAAACATCGCGGATGGTATCGGTTATCTCTTCTTCAGTGATAGAATCTAATGAAGAGGTAGCCTCATCAAACACCAAAATATCGGGCCTGCGTAGTAAAGCGCGGGCTATGGACAGGCGTTGTTTTTCGCCACCGGAAACTTTTACACCACCCTCGCCAATTACCGTATCCAGCCCTTTATCGGCACGGGATAATAAAGTTTGGCAGGCCGCACGCTGCAGTACATTCATACAATCCTCATCCGTAGCTTCCGGGCGAACGAACAACAAGTTCTCGCGAATTGTGCCGGAGAATAGCTGCGTATCCTGCGTTACAAAGCCTATCTTCTCGCGCAGCTGGTCCAGGTCTATCTCATTACTTGGGATGCTGTTATAACTTACTTCGCCTGCAAATGGTTGATAAAGGCCCACCAGTAATTTTACCAGCGTGCTCTTTCCCGATCCGGATGGTCCAACAAACGCGATGGTTTGGCCGGCAACAGTTTCAAATTCGATATGGTTTAAGGCGTTGCGGTTGGCAGTTAAATGTTTAAAACTAACATTAGTAAAGGTAAGCGTCTCTATTTTTTCTAATAGCACAGGCTTCTCGGGTTTCTTGTCGATAGGTACGCTTAAGATGCCTTTAAAGTTGGCTAAGGATACCTCTGCTTCGCGCCAGCTTAATATAACGTTGCCAAGCTCCTGTAGGGGGTTAAACAGGAAGAATGAATAGAATAACAAGCTTAGGTATTGCCCGGGAGTGATGGTTGTCTCGAATATCAGGATCAATAATACTACAACCATACTGCTGCGTACCAGGTTAACGGTAGTGCCCTGTACAAAGCTCATGCTGCGTACGTATTTCACTTTTTTTAGCTCCAGATCGAGGATCTTATAGGTAGTATTATTCAGGCGTTCAATTTCTTGTTTGGCCAGCCCAAGGCTTTTTACCAGTTCAATGTTACGTAACGATTCGGTTGTTGAGCCGGCAAGGGCGGTAGTTTCGCCGACGATTTTTTTCTGTATCACCTTTATTTTACGGCTTAACACCATACTTACGAAAGCGATAATTGGGATAGCCGCTAAATAAACCAGTGTTACCTTATAGCTAATGCTGAGCGAATAAAAGATAACAAACAGCATACCGGTGAGGCTTACAAACAGGATGCTGATGAACGAGGTGATAAACTTTTCGCAATCTAAGCGCACCTTTTGCAAAATGCCTAAAGTTTCGCCGCTACGCTGGTCTTCAAAAACCTGGTAGGGTAGTTCGAGCGAGTGTTTTAAACCATCGGCATACATTTTAGCACCCACTTTTTGGGTGATGATGCTGGTGTAATAATCCTGGAAGTTTTTGGCGATGCGCGATACCATGGCCACGCCAATTGCGGCACCAACAAAGGTTAAGGCAGCCATTAAATAGCCATGGTAAGTATAATGAGCACGGCCACCAATAACTTTATCAAGTATGCGGCCGCTAATGTAAGGATCGAGTAAGGAGAAACCGATGTTGATGCCGGCAAGCAAGAGCGCGATAATTACAACTCCGCGGTAATTTTTTAAGTAGGATAAGAGTATATTCATTAATGCAAAACTAAAAAAAGGGAACGGCTAAGAAGCTCATTCCCTTTAATTTGACAATGCCGTTATTTGTGCGGCAAAGTAACAACCCGTAGTTATAGCGCCATTTCCATCTGGATATTGCAGCGTTCGTAAGGTGAGGGTAGTCCGCTTGTTTTTTTAAAGCCCAGTTTATGGTATAAATTTATAGCAGGCTTTAGTTTGGTATTGCTTTCGAGGTAAAGCGTTTTCGCTCCAATTGAGCGGGCTTTCTCCATACAAGCAAGCCCCAGCAGGTAGCCAATGCCTTTGCCCTTTGCTTTTGGAGATACCGCCATTTTTGCCAGCTCGTACATTCCGCCGTCCATTTTAATAAGAGCAGATGTGCCCACCGGCTCGCCTTTATACAATGCGATCAAAATAACGCCGCCTTTATCTAAGATGTATTCCTGTGGATGATCGAGCGATTTATGATCTGTCTCTTCCATGTTAAAATTTTCCGTTATCCATTCCTCATTCAGTTGCTTAAAGGATTGCTGGTGTTCGGGCTGGTATGCAACTATTCGCACGTCGTTTGCTTCGCGGAGCTTTTTCTCATCTTCCACGCGTTTAAACAGGCTCTTTTGTTCCAGCAGAAATTCCCACTCTTCAATGGCTTTCCAAATGTTGTATTGGGTTTGGTTAAGCGCGTTTTCTACGGCGGCGTTTACATCGGTGTATTGCACTTGTATGCGCTCGTTAATATCTTTCCCTTTTACTGTGAGGCCAATAAAATTCTTCCGGCCATCCTTTTGGTTGGGGATCTCCTGTGCTATGCCGCTTTTCACCATCTCTTTAACAATAGTACTTACAGAGGGGTGCGAGTGGTTTATCTCCTGAGCTATTTGCATAATAGATTTATTCTCGCCTCCGGCCAGCGCATAAAACACAGGGAACCATTTGGGATTTAGCCCGATATCGTACAGCTCATATACTTTGCTTGCCTGGTCGGTAACCAATTCGCTTAGCCTGCGTAACCTGCTGCCGAGCGCCATTTTACCTACTTTGTTATAAAACTCCATAATGAGAAATAAATTACGTAATCAATTACGCAAATATAAGTATCTATTTAAAACTTTTCAAAAAAAATCATTCGTATTAACTTTTATTACTTTAGGCCAACAAAAAAAGGGAATAACCTTAACGGCCATTCCCTTTTCCCAGCAGTTTAAGCAAACTTAAACCGTCATGATATCTTTTTCCTTAGCTTCTGATAACTGATCAACTTTAATAATGTAAGCATCGGTTAGCTTTTGCACTTCTGCCTCTCCAACTTTTATTTCGTCTTCAGAAACGCCTTCGGTTTTTAATTTTTTGATCTTTTCGTTAGCATCCTTACGTATGTTGCGCACGGCAACTTTACCCGTTTCGGCCTCGCCTTTTGCTTTTTTAACCAAATCCCGGCGGCGCTCTTCGGTAAGTGGCGGTATGTTGATGCGGATGATGATGCCATCATTTTGCGGGTTAACGCCAAGATTGGCCTCTTTAATGGCTTTCTCTATAAGCGGCAGCAGGTTTTTCTCCCATGGCTGCACTATAATGGTGCGCGCATCGGGCGTGTTAACACTGCCTACCTGGCTAAGCGGGGTAGCTGTGCCATAATAATCAATGCTGATATCATCCAGCATGCTTGGGTTTGCCTTGCCTGCGCGTATTTTGGTTAATTCGCTATCTGCGTGTGCAATTGCTTTATCCATTAAAGCTTTTGCATCAGTTACTTGTTTTTTAATGAGTTCGCTCATTGTTTAAGATTTTTGACAAAAATAATAAAAAGTATCAAAGCCCCTAATTAAGGTTTTACCCGCAACGCGTTTTATGCAAGTAATTTAGTTAATTGGTTTTGAGATGAGCAACAGATTAAACGCCGCCGTGTTTTTGCGATACCAGTTTTTCTACCGGGTAGCCCATAGCTTTGCATCTGGCAACCAGTTCGTCGTAAGTTTTTTTGCTGATGGATGGCTTGCGACTCATAATAAAGAGGAATTTATGATCGGGGTGGCCAACTACCACGTAAGAATAATCGTCGGCGAGATCTATCACCCAGTAATCTACCTTAAAGGGCCACAGGAACTGGGCTTTCATTTCGGCGTTATTAGTACCCTCTACCTGGAACAGCTTTGATTTTACGCTCTTATCGCTGCCGTCGTCTTTTTTGCATTTAGTAACAACATCATAATAGGCCTTCCCTGCATTCCAGGTGTAGGTAGTTGTGGTTTCCCTACTGCCTTTGTCAAACATGGTAGGGATAGAGTACAGCGAGTACCAGGTGCCTGCAAAACGTTTCAGATCTACTTGAGCAACCGGCTTATTGGGGATGCCGGTAATAGTTGTAAATAGGATGAGGGCTATGGCATATATCGTTTTCATACTTATAAAAACGAAGTTGCGGAAAGGGCGGTTTTATTGCGACGGTTTAATTTTACGGAAAGGGATGGCATACGGCGAGAAAATCCGGCCATGGAAGGGAAATAACCGGGACCATAGCGCATAAAAAATCACGCCACCAAAATGTATGAAAGCGTGCAAATAAAAACATTAGCAAAGCACTGGTTGAAACAGCGCTTTGCTAAAATCTTTACAGAACTACCAACGGCTACCGCCGCCGCCGCCGCCTCTGCTATCTTTTGAGTAGCCGCCGCCACCGCCGCTACCGCCACCTCTACTGTCTCTTGAGTAGCCACCGCCACCGCCGCCACGGTTACCACCGCCGCCGCCGTAACCGCCGCCGCCACCACCGCTTCTGCGGTCGCCCGGTTTTTTGTCTTCAGCCTGGCTAACCGCAATTGAGCGGCCGCTAACTTCAGAACCGTTTAGGCCAGAAATTGCTTTTTGAGCTGCTTCATCGTCAGACATTTCAACAAATCCGAAGCCTTTACTGCGGCCAGATTCTCTGTCAATAATAATTTTAACGGTGGTTACTTCACCATAAGCTTCAAAAAGCTCTTTTAAATCTGCTTCCTCTAAAGAGTAAGGAAGGCTTCCTACGAATATGTTCATCAAAAAATTAGTTTAGTAATGATCAGTTTTTCTTCCTGTCATTTTATTGTTTACACCAAATATAGAATAGATATTAATCACTTGTACAATAATTTATCAAACTACTGGCTTTATTTTATTAAAAAGCGCTATTTATGGCTGTTTTCTCAAAAAACAGAGCTGATGGAGTAGCTTTTGCCGTTTAAGTTAAATTCCTGGCCCCCGGTTTTGCCTTTTAATTTAAGGCCAATTGGCGAAGCCGGCGACACCGCGAAGTAGTTTTTGCCATCCAGCAGTAGGTTGCCGGCGCTTATGGCGATGTAAAAGTCTCCGTTATTGGTAGTTACAAGGCTGCCGGTATCGACAGTGGCAGATGCGCCATTAAAACTTACCTGGTTTAACGCCACCATTAGTTTGTTGGCCTCGTTCAATTGGGCCAGGTTGCGGTTAGTTTCCTGCTGGGCCATTTCGCGCCCTGTTTCATATTTGTCGCCGGCGCTGCTTTTGGTATCGTTGTTGGCGGCTTGTTGTGCTTCGGCTATGGCCTGTTCGGCGGCTTGCATGCGGCCTTTTACATAGGCAACACATAACGCGTGCAGCTTCTCCTTTATATCGCTCATGTTGGTTATCCTGAAAAAACGAAGATGCTAAATAAAACCGCAATCAAAACGGCTTAAAAAATAAAAGCCCCCGTGCACTCGCTGCCGGGGACTTTCAACCTAAACCTTATCACAATTATAAGTGCGGATGCACTTACGCTGTTTTAAACGAAATGTATTGCCCAAATGTTGTGTAAAGCCATCTCAAATTACTTGCAAATGATAAAATCTTTTAAATTTTTAGTCCTCCGGCCAAACAATCGGGCAAAAAAAATATTATCTGCATTGTTGCGTTTGACATTTTGCCGCGTAATGGAAGATACATAACCAGGACACATGATCAGGCATATTAAACAAAGTGCTTTAAAAGGATATACATTTACATTAATACTGCTTTCTATTCTGCTGATATTGATGGGGCTTTTTGCTGTGGTGCCATTAAGATAAATTGGGCTTTATCTATTACGCGAATTTGCTTGCTTTTAAATTCGCGGGCTTGGCATATTTCTACCCTAATTCTAACCCGGCTTTTCTGCAGCCCAAGCCTTTCCTTTAGTTTCTTACCAGAACAATATTAAGCAGGGGCTGATATCTGCTTCAATTTTTGCCCTAAATACAAAACTATAGCAATAAGCATTGCCGGGCGTTGCTCTTTTAGCCGGGTAGCCAAAACAAACCACCACCAATTTGGTTAATAGCTGTACATATTTTATACACAAACTTAACCTGTTAAAAAAAATGAATTTAAAACGCACTTTCGGAGCCGTACTTACCGTGCTCGGCATCGCCGGCCTTATTTGGACCGGTATTGAAATTATTAACCATACTGGTGCTGCAACTACCTTAATTGTTATCGGCATTATATCTGTACTGTTTTTCTCTACGGGGATCAGCCTGGTACGCAATACTAAAGACGAAGCTTAATTTAAGGCAGCGGGCATAATTGCCCCGGTTTCGGAAATGATTAAACCCGAAGCTTCAAAATCGTTTTCGGTAAGCGTTTTGATACGACGGGAGGCGCGGTTAAGCGTATCGCGAAGCAGGCCTTTGTCGTGCGATTGCTTATAGGATACTATTTGGCCACGTAAAAACTGGCCTTTTTTGTTGATGCGCAATTTTAACATAGGGGCTAGTCCGCAAATACCGGCCACGCTTACGCTTCGGTAGGTGCAAAAGTTACCGAGGCTGTAAGCGATCAGCCTGTTTTTATATAATTCCAGTGCACGACTTACGTGCGGGCCGTTTCCTAAAATGACATCGGCACCGGCATCAATTGCAGCGTGTGCAAATGCATTTACGTTGCCCCGCCGTTCGCCGTTGTAGAATTCGGACACACAGGGTACATGCTCAAAAGCAACACCTTCGCCACCGCCATGGAACGATACGATCACCACATCGCTCTGCCGCTTTAACTTTTGTATAATAACTGTTGCAGCTTTAATATCCAGCAACGATACTGTTTGGCTGTTAGGCGAAAACGCGCAAAACCCATATCTCACACCATTTAAGGTGAAGGCTTTTGTTGGAGATGTTTTTAACCCGGCGTAATGGATACCCAGGCTATCTAATATCTTTACTGTATTCACACGCCCCTTCAACCCAAAATCGTTACTGTGATTGTTGGCCACGCTTAAAATATCAAAACCGGCGTCTTTAAAAATACCGCCATAATGCTCGGGCATTTTAAACAGGTAGGGCTTGCTACGGAACCTCAATTTCATAGCAGCAGGGGCGCCGCTATCTATGAGCGCGCCTTCCAGGTTGCCAAAGGCTATATCGGCTTCGCGCAGATCTTTCAGGGCATATTTAAAGCTATTCTTTCCGCTATCGGGCGGTAAATTGTTAATGTTTGGGTAAGCGGTACCCAGCATTATATCGCCAACGGCAGCAATATTAATGGCAGTATCTGCAGGCGAAGCGATAGTTTCAACCGCGACGGGTTCTGCTGCCGGTTCCGTTTTGGCAGGCCGGTGTGCAGTGGGATTGTTGCAGCCCACAAACAGGAGGATTGAGCAAAAAAGCAAAATGAGTGTTAAGCCTAATTTCATGGCAAAAAAAATCCCTCCATATTAGGATGGAAGGATTGGGGAATTATAAATAATTTAGGTTTAATCAATTATTATCTGGTCCGGGCTGGTCCGCGCTGCTGCTGGTCAGTTCGTTTTTAAACGACTCCAACATACGACCGCCTTTGTAAAAATAGCGACTGTAGTAAGCATCATCGAGGCTGCTGATAGCTACACCGCGAGATGAAGCGTGAGCGAACCTGTTATTGCCTAAGTAGATGCCAACATGCGAAATGCTGCGGCTGTGTATTTTAAAGAAAACCAGGTCGCCTTCTTTCAAATCATCTTTACCCACCGGGTTAACCATACTAAAGATGTCGCGTGAGTTGCGGCGAATAGCTAAGTTAAACACATCGCTATACAATTGCTTGGTAAATGCTGAGCAATCTATTCCTTTTCTTGAGCTGCCGCCAAAACGGTAAGGAGTACCAATCCAATCGTGCACGAAATTAAAAAGTTTCATGTTTGACGTAGCCGATAAGGCCACGCCCATAATTTGTGAAAGATAATCTTTGGCTAATGACTCCTGATCGTCAGATTCTACAGATGGAGTTGGAACACTTTTTGTTTGAGCCTGTGCGGCTAAAACGCTCATAAATAATGCAATAGCAAGTGCGAATTTCTTCATTTAATTTGGTTTTTTGTTGAATTAGGGCAACAAATGTATATTAAATTGGACGTTGTGTCTATTGTTAGATACAAAACTATACAAATAATCTACACCTCCAAATAAATTATGAAATATTTTTCATGTTCGTTACGGTGAAAAATATTAACCAATGTTAATAAAGTTATCGTTGAAGTAAATATTTATAGGCCCATTAAATAGTTAACCAACTAATTTTCAATGGCTAATATTTTTTCCTTTTAAAGCATGCCAAAAGTGTAAACTGTGGAAAAAAATCAAATTTTGAATTTTTTCGCGACTACCAAATAAGGTCGATCTGCGATTTTTACAACACAACAGATGTGGATTCCGATGAGTTGTATAGCGCCTGGCGTTGATGTTACGACAGTTGGGTGTACTGTTAAAACGTTTGCGTTTTTTCCAAAATTTTTATGCAGTTAGATAGTCACCAGGCAACCGATAGTCTTCAAACAAGCGAACATCTGCGCAATAACGGCAGGAAGGGCATTTTTACAGGTAAAAGCCATCTACCATAATTAATCAAACAGCGAAAAGATTATTGCGGGAAAGTAATATATTGCATTGCGGCAAAGCGTATTAATTACACACTATCCAAATGATATTCTGCTTTTGCCGAAATCGGCGTTTTTGAGGTAGAAAGGTTACTTTCATGTTAAATAAATCTTTACAACAAATTCGTTGCAGTTTCGGTTATTTGCGAGATATAATTAGATTTGCACATTCTCTAAGAATTGTTTTTATCAAATGAGTTCAATCGAAATAACGAAAGACACCTACCTGATGTGGTATGAGTCCATGCTCCTGATGCGTAAGTTTGAAGAAAAAACTGGTCAATTATATGGCCAGCAAAAAATACGCGGATTTTGTCACCTGTATATTGGGCAGGAAGCAGTGTTGGCCGGCGCCATGTCGGTTATGCGCCACGAAGACAGTATGATAACTGCCTACCGCGACCACGCGCACGCTTTGGCAAAAGGTACGCACCCAAACGCTATTATGGCCGAGATGTATGGTAAAGCAACCGGCTGCTCAAAAGGCAAAGGCGGCTCGATGCACATGTTCGACAAAGAAAACCATTTTTATGGCGGGCATGGTATTGTAGGCGGCCAGATCCCTATGGGTGCAGGTGTAGCTTTTGCTGAAAAGTATAAAGGTACCGATAACGTAAACATTGCCTATATGGGCGATGGTGCTGTACGCCAGGGTGCATTAACCGAAACCTTTAATATGGCCGCGCTGTGGAAACTCCCGGTAATTTTTGTTTGCGAAAACAATGGTTACGCCATGGGTACATCTGTAGAGCGTACTACCATACAAACAGATATCTATAAATTAGGCTTGCCTTACGGTATCCCTTCATCTCCTGTTGATGGGATGGACCCGGTTGCAGTGCATAACGCTATGGACGAGGCTATCTCACGTGCACGCCGCGGCGAAGGCCCAACCTTCCTGGAAATGCGTACGTACCGTTTCAAGGGCCACTCGATGAGCGATCCGCAAAAATACCGTACCAAAGAAGAGTTGGAAAGCTACAAGGCAAAAGACCCTATTGAAGTGGTAAAACTTGCTATACAAAAAGAAGGCTACGCCAACGACCAATGGTTTGAAGAAATTGAAGCCAAAATAAAAGCACAGGTAGACGAAGCGGTGAAATTTGCCGAAGAGTCGCCATGGCCTGAGGCATCGGAACTTTATACCGATGTTTACGTGCAGCAGGACTACCCTTACATTCGCGACTAATTATTATACCTAAAATATTAACAACAAACAGTATATGGCTGAAGTAGTTAAAATGCCCAAAATGAGCGATACCATGACCGAAGGGGTATTGGCAAAATGGCATAAAAAAGTTGGCGACAAGGTGAAATCGGGCGATGTTTTAGCCGAGATAGAAACCGATAAAGCCACTATGGATTTTGAATCGTACCAGGACGGCACCGTGCTTTACATTGGTGTTGAAGAAGGTAACGCTGTACCTGTTGATGCTGTTATAGCTGTATTGGGGAAAGAAGGCGAAGACTATAAAGCACTGTTAGACGGAGCAGCATCTGCGCCGGCCGCACCTGCCGCCGAAGAAAAAGCGCCGGAAGCTGCTAAGCCGGAAGAAAAGCCTGCTACCGCTCCAGCACCTGCAGACGCGAAGCCAGCTGCTCCTGTGGAGGCAAAACCAAAACCAAAAGTAGATCTGTCAAGCATTCCGGCCGCCGTAATACGGATGCCATTGCTTAGCGATACCATGACCGAAGGAACTATTGAAAAATGGTACTTTAAAGTTGGCGATACCGTAAAGGCAGATGATTCCCTTGCTGACGTGGCAACCGATAAGGCCACCATGGAAGTTGTGGGCTACGAAGCCGGTACGCTGTTATATATAGGTGTTAAAGAAGGCGAAGCCGCCCTTGTTAATGGCATTATAGCCATTGTAGGTAAAGCCGGTACCGATATTACCCCGTTATTGGATGGTGGTACTGAAGAAGTTGCAGCAGAAAGTGGTAGTGGCAGCGAGACTGAAACTGAACCAGCTGCATCTGCTGATTCAACTGCAACCGCTACTGCAACTGCCTCATCTGGTTCTACCGAAGACGATAGCCGTGTAAAGGCATCGCCTTTAGCGCGTAAAATTGCAAAAGATAAAGGCATTAACCTTAACGATGTAAAAGGCAGCGCAGATGGCGGCCGCATTATTAAGAAAGATATAGAGAGCTTTACACCATCGGCTGCCGCGGCACCGCTGGCCCAGCCTGCTGCTGAGAGCGCTGCACCTGCCGCCGCTACATCAGCTCCGGCTGCTGCACCTGCGAAGGCACCGGTTGTATTGCCAACCTTTACAGGCGAAGAGAAATTCAGCGAGCGCGCTGTTACGCAAATGCGTAAGGCCATTAGCCGCAGGTTATCAGAGAGCTTGTTCACCGCGCCGCATTTCTATGTTACCATGTCGATAGATATGGACCAGGCGATCATCGCCCGTGGTAAAATGAACGATGTTGCGCCGGTTAAGATCTCCTTTAACGATTTTGTATTGAAAGCCTGCGCCGTTGCCTTAAAACAACACCCTGCTATCAACTCATCGTTCCTGGGCGATAAGATCCGTACCAACGAGCATGTACACATTGGCGTAGCCGTAGCGGTAGACGAAGGCCTGCTGGTACCGGTTATTAAATTTGCCGACGGTAAATCGCTTAGCCACATCTCACAAGAGGTAAAAGAGTTTGCCGGTAAAGCAAAAAGCAAAAAATTACAACCTGCCGAAATGGAAGGCTCTACCTTCACCATATCAAACCTTGGTATGTTTGGTGTTGACGAGTTCACCGCTATTATTAACACACCAAATGCATGTATCCTTGCGGTAAGCGGTATACAAGCGGTTCCGGTTGTTAAAAATGGCGCGGTAGTACCAGGCAATATAATGAAGGTTACGCTAAGTGCAGATCACCGCGTGGTGGATGGCGCATCAGCTGCCGCATTCCTGCAAACACTAAAATCACTACTGGAAGAACCGGTGAGGATGATGATATAATTGATTTCGAATTTCGATCTCGGATTTAAAAGAGCGCTGGATATCAACGATCTGAATTTATCGTCCGAGTTTTTTACAGGTAAAGCCGCTTTAAGCCTTACCCTGGCGGCCAAAAATATTGCCGATGTAAATTAACCGACAGCGAAGGCAAAGCTCTTTGGAGCGATAAAGCCGCCGGCGTCAGTTTCCGCAAAAAAATAAACCTGCCCCGCAACAGGATTTGCTTTTTGACCGTAAAACAAAGCGCAAATGTTGCCGTGAAGCGGATTGTTAAAGAGAATTAAATAGCAACATATAGTTGCAGTGGCAGTATACAAAAGGCTCTTCGGATATTCCGGAGGGCCTTTTGTATATTTAGGGAATTTGCAACCTGCCAGGTTAGGCACGAGTAGCCTTTTCCCACAGCCAGCTCTTATAATGGCACTATATTGTGTTGCACCACAGCTTTACAATTTGTAATAACTTATTAAGAATGAAAAAAACTGCATGTTAAATAAAAAAATACTTTCACTCGTCTGTTTATTTATGCTATCAGGCTGTTATAAGATGACAGAGTTTAGCTATTTAAGTATAACATTTAACGACAGCCGTATAAACAGCATTTTCTTGACCAAATATGTTGATAGTGTAGTAAATAAAAACTTAATCATCCCCGATTCGATAAATTACATCTTCCTATCAGGAGAGCCGTTAAAAGAGCAAGAGCGCATTATTCACTTTAAAAATAATCCTGATGAATGGTATATGATTAATTTTAACGCCGCGCCATGTTGGATAGAAACAATTTACTGCAAAAACCTTACCGATACTTTAGTCAACAATAGAACTTTATTAGGGGATAAAGAAATAGATCGGATTGCAAATAGGTTTAGAACAGAAGTTATAAATCAAGCAGAGCATTATGGCAGAAAGCAGTCGCTGCCAGATTCTATACTTTATGATGTTCCTAAATAACAAAATTAGTCCCGCTGCCAGCAGCGTATAAAGGCTACCCACAGGAAGGTAGCCATCATGCAAACTATACACGGTGAAAAGCAATGCCGCTCTGCTAAGCCAACACAAGCCGGGCACGCTTGCGACTATCACCAATTACACCCCCATCTCTGTACTGTACATTTTTCTGAACTCGGACGGGTTTATGCCTTTGTGCTTTTTAAATACCCTGTTCAGGTGGCTTTCGTCGGTAAAGTTAAATTCGTACACAATTTCGTTTATGCGCATATCGCTGTGCAACAGCCTTGTTTCAATTAATCGCATTTTATAATTGGCTATATAATTCTGCAGGGTATCGCCTGTTTGTTTTTTAAAATACCGGCCCAGGTAGTTGGGAGAAATATTAAAAAGCCTGCTCAGTTTTTCGGCCCGTAAATTTTTAGGGTCGAGAATGTTTTGCTGAAGGTAATTTAACATATCCAGGATAGGCTCGCCCGTAGCTTCATTGATATTCTTGGGGAGCTTTAAAGCAATATTGCGGGCAACAATGGTAATTATGGTGTTAATTATCTGCTCTGATATGCGGTTGTAATACAGCTGCTGATTGGTTTGCTCGGTAAGGATGCTGTTGATAAGTGATGCAATCAGGGGCTTATCGGCTTTGTTTTTTAAGATACAGCCCGGCCGATGGCTTGCATTCTGCAAAATATAGGTTACCTGCCTCACAGCGTCTTTGTCCTTGCTGATGTTATCCTTCACATACAGTTCGTTAAACCGAAGGAAAAAGAACGTGGTAGGGGTATCAATGTCAAATGAATACACATCCTGCGGCGTAAGTAAAAACAAATTCCCCTTGCGATAATTGAAATGGTTTTTATTTACGGTTTGTATGCCGGTGCCATCTTTTACATAGATCAGCTCAAAAAAATTATTCCGTTTTGCCGGCCTGCTGTAGCGTTGCAGTTCTATCCATTCTATTTCGTACTGCCGGTATAACGTTGCTCCCTTCATGAGTGTGAAAGTACGGAATAAGTGTAAAAATGTACAGATAACCAAGGAGATAAATTGTACAATTTTGCTTTATGCAATTAAGCTGTTGCGACCGTTTCAGCAAAAGCAGCGCACAGAATTCACCATAAAAGCAAAAAAAAATGAAAAAAGCATTCGCCCTTATTTTATTGGTCTTCTCCGTTTATTCGGTAATGGCTCAAACCAATAACACCCGTTCAAAGCCAAATAAAGGAAAGATCATAGCGCCAAGAGGTGGCCAATCTTCCATGTTCCCCCTCGCCGGCACGTGGACGCTGAAAGCCGCGGAGGTAATCCTTCCAGACGGAACCCATATTACCGACCCTGGCTTAGGTAAGGATGCAAAAGGTGTTTTAATGATTGATGCGGAGGGGCAGTACTCCCTGCAAATTTTCAAAACCGACCGGCCCAAATTTGCATCGGGCGATAAGAAACGCGGCACCCCCGGAGAATACGCCTCGGCCCTTTTGGGGCTCAGCACACATGCAGGCCACATTAAAATAGACACCGCCAAAAAGCTATTGCAGTTTGATATCGACTACGCCGCATACCCCAACTGGGAGCACACCAGCCAAACAAGGCAGTACACGCTTAAAGGCGACGAGCTATATTATCAATTGCCCGCCAATGCAGGAGCCGGAACCATTGCGGCCTCTATTTGGACACGTGTGAGATCAAAATAGTAAAGAGATTTACCCCGTTGTTTACGTACCGTATACCGCCATCGTTTATATCCCCCGTTAGGGGTAACCGCGGAAACATATTACAGTTCCGAAAATTTCGCAGTTAGGTGGAAAAACAAAAAGGCTTTTCGGAATAATCCGAAAAGCCTTTTATATGTTTAAACGGTGCAGCAGTTAAAACCACTCACCATCCTCTACTTTCCACTCACTTAAAACGGCAGATCGTCGTCATCAGCGGTTGAGCTGATATCTGCAGGGGCCGCATATTCTGGTGTGCTGGCTGTGCCTGCGCTACCTAATGCATTCAGTTTCCAAAGCTGCAGGGAGTTAAAATAGGTTTTTTTACCTGTTTTATCTGTCCACGGGCGGCCACGCAGGTTAAAGAAAACTTCAACGTCTTCGCCAACCTTCACATTATCCAGCAATGCGCAACGATCCTGTATAGCTTCAAACTTCAAATACTCGGGATATTGTGGGTTCTCGATATATTCAAGTATTAATTCTCTCTTTTTTAACGACTCCGTAACCTGTGTGGTTGGAGACACTTCATACACTTTACCTTTGATTTCCATAGTTCCGAAATATTTAAAATGTAAAGTTAGCAGTAAGAAATTAAAACCGGGGTTATTTATTCATAAATTCGCAAAATATATCATGCAAGTTTTCCACACCGAGAGTAAAATCATAATCACCTGCAACAAAAGGCTTTCGCCTTACCTGCAGCAGGAAGTTGAAGCACTGGGCTTTACGCCCACCCGTGTTTTCCAAACAGGCGTTGAGTTAGTTGGTACCGTTACCGATACCATTGCGCTTAACCTTAACCTGCGCTGCGCAAGCCAGGTGCTATACCTATTAAAAAGCTTTACAGCCGAAAACCCCAACCAGCTTTACGATGAGCTGGTGCAAATAGAATGGGAAAAGCTGATAGATTTTACCGGCTATTTTTCGGTAACATCTAACGTTAATAACGAGCACATCCTTACCCCGCTGTTTGCCAACGTAAAGGTAAAAGATGCCATTGTTGATAGGATAAAAGCGCAAAAAGGCATCCGCCCAAACAGCGGTGCCGAAGCCAACAAAACCGTTATCAGCCTGTACTGGCAGGATGACAAGGCCGATATCTATATAGATACATCGGGCGAAACCCTGGCCAAGCACAGCTACCGCAAAATACCGGGCAAGGCACCTATGCTGGAAGCGCTGGCGGCATCAACCATTATTGCTACCAAATGGGATATGAAGAGCACCTTCATCAACCCGATGTGTGGGTCGGGCACTTTAGCTATCGAGGCCGCTTTGCTGGCTACCGATAAGCACCCGGGCCTGTTCCGCATGAATTATGGCTTTATGCACATTATGGGTTATGATGAGCAGGTATTTTTTGTAGAGCGCCGTAAGCTGAAGGATAAAGCAAAGAAGGCGGTCGATTTTAAAATTATTGCTACAGATATTTCTGACGATGCCGTGGATATTGCCCGCAAAAACGCAAATACTGCCGGCGTAGAACATTTAATAGAGTTTAGCGTTTGTGATTTTGCGGATACGGAAGTACCGGAAGGTCCTGGCGTGGTAATGTTTAACCCCGAGTACGGCGAGCGCCTTGGCGTGCATACCAAACTGGAAATAACGTACGCCCGTATTGGCGATTACCTTAAAAAACAGTGCGGCGGTTACCGCGGTTACGTTTTTACCGGCAACCCGGACCTGGCCAAGAAGATTGGCCTGCGCCCTACCCGCAAAATTGAGTTTTACAACGGCAAATTAGATTGCCGACTGTTTGAGTACGAATTGTACGAAGGCAGCAAACGCGAACCAAAAGTAGATTAAATGAAGAAGCTATTAATTATTGCCTTGTTATTATCATCAGTTTATTGCAAAGCACAGGAAGGCGACCTGGCGTTCCCTTTCCAGGGGGGCAACCCGGTAATGACCCGTTTTTTTAAAGATAGCCTGCAAATTGGCAACGATATAAAAGCGAAAAAAGCTACCGGCATGGCGGTGTTTAAATTCACAGCAGATGTTAATGGCAACATCCAAAAAATTGTGATCTATTACGCCGATGATTACCTGCTAACCATGCCGGTGATCCAGGCGCTGAAAAAATCAACAAAAAAATGGATCATCCCGAACAAGGAGAAATTTCATGATTTTATCATCCCGTTCTCTATCGGTTACAACAGCCCATCATCCGGCGAAGCCGAAGTGCAAAAAGCGGCCTACGATTTTTACAGCACCCGCAAACCCATTGTATCTAACGACCAGATCCCGCTAAACTCGGCAACCTTACTGCCCACCGTGGTAATCAAATACGACCTGTAATTAATTGGGGGTAGCCCCAAAATTACCGTCTAACCATTTTCTACAAAAACCATCAGGCAGTTTTCCGATGGTTTTTGTGGTATTATATTCTTCCTAAAAAGTATAAAATCATCCCTTTTTTTCGATAAAAACTGCAAAAACAAGGAAATTTTCGAATGCATTTTCGGTGTAAAAGGGATATTTACCCCGAATTTATTTCGTCCACTCCTCTATATCAAAAAATTTCTGGCCCGATTTTTTCACAGTTAATTACATGGTACATTGTTTTTTTCCGAAAAAAAATTAATTACAACCATATAAATCAAAATCCGTTTGTAAAAGAATTTCGTTTGTATGTTAATTAATAATCCCCCTGTAAATAGTGATGATGAAGAACTTACTAAATTTTAAAGTAAAAGCAGTAGCTGCCAACATTCGCAATAAGCGCGAAGAATTAAATTACACGCAGGAATATTTAGCCGCAAAACTTAATATTTCGCAAAACGCATACAGTAAAATAGAACTGGGCTACACCAAAATAACACTCGAACGCCTGTTCCAGATAGCTGATGTTTTAGAGACCGAACTGATGGAACTCATCAAAACCGAAAAAGCCGAAGCCGCATAATTCCTTTTTTATACACCAATCTTATTCCCTGATAAATATATTTGCAGCAAATTGTAAAAGATGAGCGTAGCAGATATTATAGCCCAAACCACCGGTTTTGTACAGGACACCCTAAAAAACGCAGAAGGAGGCCACGACTGGTGGCATATTAAGCGTGTACATACCAATGCCAAACGCATTGCCCAAACCGAAAATGCCGATATCCTGATTGTTGAACTTGCTGCCCTGCTGCATGATATTGCCGATAGTAAATTCCACAACGGAGATGAAGAGATAGGCCCCAGAACCGCCGGCGATTTCCTTACCGGTATCAATGTTGATGCCACCATTGTTGAGCATGTGCAGCAGATTATCAGGCACATGTCGTTCAAATCAAGCTTTGATAAAGCCACATTTTATTCGCCGGAACTTGCTGTGGTACAGGATGCTGACCGGCTTGACGCCATTGGTGCCATTGGCATTGCCCGCGCATTTACTTATGGTGGTTTTAAAGGCCGCGAAATATACAACCCCGAATTAAAGCCCAACCTTAGCATGAGTAAGGCTGAGTATAAAAACACCACCGCCCCTACCATCAATCATTTTTACGAAAAGCTTTTATTGCTAAAAGATAAAATGAATACCGAAACCGGTAAACAATTGGCGCAGCAACGCCACGAGTTTATGGAAAGCTATTTACAGCAGTTTTACAGCGAAGTACAGTAATCACCCATTTCTATCATATTGTTATGAATAAAGCCCCCCTTATTCTTTTTGCAGCATCCCTGTTTATTTGTACAGCCAGCCTTGCGCAGGATACATTTAAAAAACAGCGGTTCAATTTCCATTTTCAACAAACGGTAATTACCCAGTCTAAACTGGGTTTTAGCGCGCCTTACACAGGCGATCACAGCTTATCAACCTTAAAAGAAACCCAAACCTCGCTAACCACAACCTTTTTTGGTGGTGCAAGGTTGTGGAAAGGAGCGTCCGCCTATTTTAATCCTGAGATGTCGGGCGGCTCGGGCCTTAGTAAAACGCTTGGTGTAGCCAGTTTCCCAAATGGCGAAACCTTTAGGGTTGGCGGCGCGGAACCTAAAATTTATATAGCCCGCCTGTATTTGTCCCAGAATTTTGAATGGGGTACCGAAAAAAACACCCTTGCCGATGATGTGAACCAATTAGCCGGGCTAATAAGTAAACGCTACCTCAACTTTACCGTTGGCAAATTTGGCATGGCCGATTTTTTTGACGGGAACGAGTTTAGTCACGATGCCCGCTCGCAGTTTATGAACTGGAGCTTAATGGATAACGGTGCGTGGGACTACCCCGCCAATACCCGCGGCTACGTAATGGGCGCTATGGCCGAATTGGGCCAACCAACCTGGGCCCTGCGCTTTGCCTTTACCATGACCACTACATCTGCCAACGGTGCCATTTGGGACCAGCAGGTAGCCCATGCCAACACCCAGGCCCTCGAATACGAAAAACGCTACACACTTAACGGGCGCAAGGGCACAGTAAGGTTGTTGGGCTTCCGCAACAACGGCAAAATGGGCGATTATCGCCTGGCGCTGGCTAAAAACTCAGTTAATCCCGTTGTAGATACCAACTTAGTTTACGGGAAGCACAAGTTTGGCTTCGGCATAAGCGCCGACCAATATCTGGGCGATAACTTTGGTGTATTTGCTAAAGCAAGCTATAACGACGGCAAAACCGAAACCTGGGCATTTACCGAGATAGACCGCTCGGTAAGTTTAGGCGCTGTGCTAAAAGGCGGCGGTTGGAACCGTAAAGATGATGAACTGGGGCTGGCGTTTGTTGGCAACGGCATATCTAAACCCCACCGCGATTACCTGGCGGCAGGCGGCTATGGCTTTATTATAGGCGATGGCAAACTAAACTACGCCACCGAACTGATAGCTGAACTTTACTATAAAATTAACGCCTACCAGGGCAAACTTTGGCTCACGCCCGACTACCAGTTTATTGCCAACCCCGCTTATAACCATGATAGAGGCCCTGTAAACGTATTTTCGTTAAGGGCGCATGTTGAATTTTAATGGTTAGGCTTTATCGATACTTATTTTCGTGCCCGTTAAACTAACGGGCACGA
Organism: Mucilaginibacter gilvus; assembly: GCF_004054195.1. GTDB lineage: Bacteria > Bacteroidota > Bacteroidia > Sphingobacteriales > Sphingobacteriaceae > Mucilaginibacter > Mucilaginibacter gilvus. The sequence goes on from NZ_SBIW01000008.1 coordinate 43,078, forward strand.
AACAAGTCAGTTAACAAAACCCGCTCAAACTCTTATGAGAAAAGTATATTTTGCACTCTTGATCTTCGTGGCCACACAAACCGCTTTTGGGCAGGAGAAAAACAATATCGGTAAATCGCTGGTGACCTTTAAAATAAAGAATGCCGGGTTCACCATTGGCGGCTCTATCAGTAGTTTGCAAGGCACCGCGGATTTTGACCCTGCAAATTTAGCTGCCAGCAAAATTGAAGCGACAGCCGATGTAACTACGATTAATACCGATAACGAATTACGCGATGAACACCTGAAGGGTGTGAATTTCTTAGACATATCTAAGTACCCCAAAATCACAATACACTCTGTTTCCTTCAGTCGCAAAAATTCCGGCAACTATATAGGGCAGTTCAATATCACCATTAAAGATAAAACCAAACTCATCAGCATCCCCTTCAGCTACAGTAACGCCGGAGGAGCATCGGTATTAAAGGGCACCTTCAAAATTAATCGTCTCGATTTTGGGGTTGGTGGCAGCAGCATGATACTTTCGGATGAAATTGCCATCACCATAGAAGCTGAGGCCACAAGCCGGTCCTGATTTTTAGTAACAATTACTTAACGCTGCACGGGCAGGCAGGCTGCAAAATCATCGCATACAAAGTGTAACTTTACACTATGAATTTGCGTGTATTAGTGCTTATTAACTCGGCGGCGGTAGCCATCAGCCTTTCGGCGGTAAATTATTATTTTCAGCATAAGTGGTACGATATGATGATCACTTTCCTGGTGACCCTCATCAGCAGCTACATTGTATTTTACTACCTCATAGAAAAATACATTTACTCCAAAATAAAACTCATTTACAAGCTCATTCATAACCTTAAACTGGGCCGCGACCTGCGCGACGCCCTGGGCGAACACGTAAGCGCCAACCCTATAAAAGATGTAGAAGAAGAGGTAAAAGAATGGGCTATGCTTAAAAAGATAGAAGTTGACGAGCTGAAGAAACAAGAACGTTTCCGCCGCGATTTCCTGTCTAACATCTCGCATGAATTCAAAACGCCGCTTTTTGCCATACAGGGTTATATTGAGGCTTTGCAGGATGATGACTTTGAGGACAAAGACCTCGCCGCCAACTTTTTGGAGAAGGCCTCAAAAAATGTAGACCGGCTGAGTTACCTGATCAAAGATCTGGATGAGATCTCCAAGCTGGAATCGGGCGAGATCCCTATCAATTACAGCAAGTTTAAAATAAACGACCTGGTAAAAGACGTGTTTGAATCTTTGGAGCTAAAAGCTAAACACCACAACATCAGGCTTACCTTTAAACAAAAATACGACGACGGCATCTACATAAATGCCGACCGGGAGAAGATCCGCCAGGTGCTGGTGAATCTGATAGACAACTCCTTTAAATATGGTAAAGAAGGCGGCGAAACCTCGGTTAGCATCTTCACTCTGCACGAACAGGTGCTTGTAGAGGTTACCGATGATGGTATGGGTATCGAGGAAAAGTTCCTCCCCCGCCTTTTCGAGCGGTTTTTCCGTACCGATACCAGCCGTTCCAGGCAAATTGGCGGCTCGGGATTGGGGCTGGCTATTGTAAAACATATCATAGAAGCACACCAGCAAACCATCAACGTACGCAGTACCGAAGGCCTGGGCTCCACCTTTGGTTTCACCCTCCAAAAAACCAAGCAGATCTTACCTTTTCCAAATATACCAGTGTTAAAAAGTTAACATTAACTTAACATTGCAACCGTACCTTTACACCAAATAATAAAAAAATGTCACTTAACAGTATTTTCCAGTACTTCGTCCCAAAGGACAAAAAAACCTTCTTCCCTTTATTTGAGCAGGCAGCAAGCAACGTAGTTACCATGGCAACTATCTTAGTTGAAGCAGTTAACAGCAGCAACCCGGCTACTCAGGAAGAATTGTTCAGACAGATAGATAAACTGGAAAACAAAGGCGATGAGCTAACCCACCAGATATACCTGGAACTGGGCAAAAACTTCATTACCCCGTTTGATCGTGAGGACATCCACGCTTTAGCTACCGCTATTGATGATGTTGCCGATTATATACATGGCGCTGCCAACCGCATGAGCCTTTACAAGATAGATGATTTTAACGAGCACATCCGCAAGTTATCAGACCTTATCCTACAGGCAGCAGGCGACCTGGAGAAAGCCGTACGCGAATTAAAAGATCTGCGCAACGTACGCGCCATTGCAGATTCATGCATCCGTATAAACAGTGTAGAGAACCAGGCCGATTACGTTTTCGACCGCGCCGTTGCCGACCTTTTCCTATACGAAACAGATGCCATTCGCCTGATAAAATACAAAGAGATATTAGCCGCATTAGAAACCGCTACAGATATGTGCGAGGATGCTGCCAATGTAATGGAATCGATTTTAGTTAAAAACGCCTAAGCATATACTTATTTTATAATAAATGGTTACCACCTTATTAGTCGCTGTAGTTGCCCTGGCACTCATATTTGATTATACCAACGGCTTCCACGATGCGGCCAACTCTATAGCAACCATAGTTTCAACAAAAGTATTAACACCTTTTCAGGCGGTGTTACTTGCCGCAGTATTTAACTTTGCCGCTTACTTTTTTATAAAAGACCACAAAGTTGCCAATACCGTTGCCAAAATTGTAGTAGAGCAATACATTACCCTGCATGTTATATTAGCCGGGCTTATTGCCGCCATTACCTGGAACTTAGCTACCTGGTGGTTTGGGATCCCCTCAAGTTCGTCGCACACACTTATTGGTGGTTTTGCAGGTGCAGGTATCACCAATGCCTTATACCTGGGCGCACCGGCATTAAGCGCTGTAAACGCCCACTATATATTAACCATTGTAGCTTATATTGTATTGGCTCCTTTTATAGGCTTAATTATGGCCTATATTATCACCATATTGATACTGCACATTTGCAAGCGCGCCAGGCCTGCAGTAGCCGAGCGTTGGTTTAAAAGATTGCAACTGGTTTCTGCAGCTATGCTAAGCTTTGCACACGGTACAAACGATGCCCAAAAAGTAATGGGTATTTTATACGTAGCGCTAATTGCCTCAAAGGTAATTAACAGTGGCGCACCAATGCCCGAGTGGGTACCACTGGCCTGTTATTCGGCCATATCATTAGGCACCATGAGCGGCGGTTGGAAGATCGTAAAAACGATGGGATCAAAGATCACCAAGATAACCCCGCTGGAAGGCGTTGCAGCTGAAACAGCAGGTGCGCTTACCCTGTTCATGACGGAGCGTTTGGCTATACCGGTATCTACCACACACACTATTACCGGTTCCATCATAGGGGTAGGCTTAACCAAGCGTGTATCGGCAGTACGCTGGGGCGTTACCATTAACCTGGTTTGGGCATGGATAATTACCATACCTATCTCCGCTTTAATTGCGGGGCTTGTTTTTGTACTGATACATGTAATAGGATAAGCGTATCTTGGCAGCAGATTTGCTTGATACCTATTATGAAAAAATCCTTATTCTTTATCCCTTTACTTTTTATCCTGCTTTCCGGCTGTGATACGCTTAACCAGGTAGCTCAAAGCACCATACAGCAATACGGCAACCCCACCAGCCTGGAGATAGGCAACGGGCTTAAGCAGGCGCTTGAAATTGGCACCGGCAAAAGCTCCGACCAGCTATCGGCTGTTGATGGTTTCTTTGCAAACGCAGCCATCAAAATACTTTTTCCGCCCGAAGCACAAAAGGCGGAGAGAACCCTCCGCAGCATTGGCTTAGGCAAACTGGCCGATAACGTAATACTATCCCTTAATCGTGCTGCAGAAGATGCGGCTAAAGGCGCTAAACCCGTTTTTGTTGCTGCTATTAAGCAAATGACCATACAAGATGTTACCAACATTCTTTTGGGTAATCAGGATGCCGCCACACAATACTTTAAACGCACCACCTCCCTGCAGTTGGCTGCCAACTTTAAGCCTATTATACAGGCAAGCCTTAACAGGGTAGGCGCTACCAAATATTACGGCGATGCCGCTACCGCTTATAACAAGGTGCCGTTTGTAACTAAGTTAAACCCCGATATAAGCGATTACGTAATGCAAAAGGCCATTGATGGTTTATTTGTTGAAGTAGCAAAAGAAGAGCTTAACATCCGCTCAAACCTATCGGCGCGTACAACACCGCTGCTGCAAAAGGTATTTGGTTATTACGATAAGAATAAAAGATAAAAGCGTTCCCGGAGAAATCGGCGAGGTTTATTTGATCAAAAATTCCAGCTGAAGCGTTTTTTCTTCGGGCTTACCGTTAACATTACCAACCCATTTAGGGCCGTCGGCTATTATGCTTACGGCCTTTTTATTTGCCGCGGGGCTTAACCCTTTAACCACAGTGATATTACTTACAGCACCCGTTGGGCTCACTGTAAATTTAAGCTCTACCACACCGGGCTTTTCGCCGGCAGGTAAATAGCTTTTCTGCGCAAGGTATAACTGGTACATTACCCATCCTTTTTGCGGGTGAGCCAAATTACTTACAGCACCGGCAACATTTGAATACCCCGCTCCCGATGCATCATTGGCAGTGTTCGCATTCATTGCCACCGCATTAAACAGGCCGCTGCTTACACTTACCTTTTTTGATTCAAACCCCGAATAAGACACTTCAACGGTTTCTTTTGAGGCGGCGGCAGGAAGCGTAAATCTGCCATTGGCATCCGTTTGGGTAACAATAGCAGGCATTCCTCCAACTTTAATGGTGGCCCCAATCAGCGGCGTTCCCTGGTTATTAGCAACCCTGCCTGAAAAAAAGCCCGGGGGTAAATTTAGTTTGTTCAGCTCGTATGCATTATCCGTCCGTTTATCTTTAATGATCGCTACGCCCTCCGCCTTACCTATCAACGGCTGCGACGTAGCCTTCTTAGTGACCGCCACTGTAAGCGGCATCTCTAAACTGTCTTTTTGCTTGGCTATGGCACCAATTACCATTTCATCCAGGGGGGTGCTTTCAGCATTGGTCGCAGAGGCGGGCACCATGGCTATCTCGGCAACCGCGGGCGGTTCTTTCGCGTCGGCCAGTGCCAAGGGTTTCTTTTTGAGTATATCAACTTCCTTGTCTGCGGCAACTGGCGCGTACCTATTTCCTAAGACAGGAGATATCACCGTTTTTTTATTTGGTTGTAATGCGGCCATGCTGTTTGCCGATGGATCTGTTATAACAGGCGTAGTGGCAATAGTATCCGCTTTAACCTTTGGCAATTCGGTCACCTGCGCAGTTTGCATCGGTTTACCGTTATCGTCACCTCCTTTATACAGCAAGCCTACCACTATCATAAAACCTACAACACCGGCAGCTATAGATATGGTTGTCCATGGGATAATGCGGCGCTCTTTTTTATTAACCCTTGTGTTTAACTGCCGGGCCAACAGATCAAGGTTGGCCTGCTGGTTGCCGGCGCTCTCCTGGTAGCCCTCCAGCGCGTCCATCAAAAACGGATCGTGCTGGGCTTCGCGCTCCAGTTGGTGCATAGCTTTGGCATCAAGCTCCCCGTTAAGGTACTTCTGTATCTGCAATATGTTGGCCCTCTGCTTATCCACCGTGTTTCTCCAGGCAAAGCTTTAAGTTGCGTTTGCCGTTTTGTATATAGCTTTTTACTTCGTTTAAGGTAAAGCCTGTTAGTTCTGCAATTTCTTTATAGCACTTCTCATCTAAATAAAACAAACGCACACTTTGTTTTTGCGCGGGCACCAGTTTATCCATACAGCGCTCTAATGCCTGCAAAGCTTCTTCCTTATTAGCATCATTATCATCAGGATGCAAAACCGGGCTAAATTCCATAAACTCATCCATCCCAACCGTAGGTGATTTTTTATCGGCACGCAATTGCATCAAACAATGGTTGCGGCTAAGCACATAAAGCCAGCTCCTAAACTGCTTCACCTCGTGCTGTTTTACCTTTACCACCAATTCTTCAAATATTCCCATCACCGCGTCGCGGGCAAGCTCTTCATCCTTCAGATACTTTAGGCAAACACCAAAAACAAGGGGCATGTGCCGTTCATATAACTTCCCCAATACGCTTATATCGGCGTTTACGCGATAGCTGTTAACCAGCTCTTCATCTGCGGTATCATCGGGCCTAACTGGTTTTCTGAAGAAGTTCATTAAAGCCACAAAATAAGTTTTTTTTTATGGCTTATGGAAATTTGCTTTCCCGTGCATCCTACCTGCAAAAAACTTAAGCATTATGAAAAATATTGTATTCATCATCTTGGTGGTGGCAGCGGCCCTCACCGGTTTCCGGCAAACAGAAAACCGTATCATCACCGGTACGATAATTGGCGGCGACGATAAACTGCCTGTTATTGGGGCAACCATTAGCGCAAAAGGCACCAACATAGGCACCCAAACGGCGGTAAACGGGCAGTACAGGCTTTCCGTGCCCGAATCTGTAAAAGTTTTGATTGTGAGTTACCTTGGCTATGAAACCGTGGAGGTGAAACTGGGTACCAGTAACCTCGTAAACGTTACTCTTAAAGCCAGCAATAATTCTCTAAACGAAGTGGTAGTTACCGGCTACGGCTCCACCCGGAAAAAAGATGTTACCGGTGCTGTTAGTACTATTAGTATGGATGAGGTGAGCGTGCCAGCATACAACTCAAGCACACCATTAGCCGGCAGGGTAGCCGGCGTTGCAATTCAGGGTAACCCCGGTTCCGCGACAACAATAAGAATAAGGGGGATTGCGTCAACGCCCAATGGAACTTACGGTTATGTGGCCCCAACCCAGGCACCACCCGATGAAAGCTACAAGGGCATCACCGACAATACCTTTAACGACGCCCGGAGCACCCCGCTCTCTACCTTCTCGGTTGATGTAGACGCGGCCTCGTACAGTAACTTCCGCAGGTTTATTAACGGCGGCGAATTGCCTCCCGCAGATGCGGTGCGCATTGAGGAAATGATCAACTATTTTAAATACGACCTTGCAGGCCCAACCGGTAACTCCCCGGTTGCTATCCACACTGAACTTTCATCGGCACCATGGAATACCAGCCATCGCTTGTTGCGTATTGCTCTCAAGGCAAAAACCATCGCTACCGAAAATTTGCCTGCATCAAACCTTGTGTTTTTGATAGATGTATCGGGCTCTATGAGTTCGCCCAATAAATTGCCCCTGGTAAAAGCATCGTTAAAAATGCTGGTAGACCAGCTGCGCCCTCAGGATAAAGTAGCACTGGTGGTTTACGCCGGTAACGCAGGGTTGGTGTTGCCCTCAACCAGCGGCGATAAAAAAACCACTATAAATAACGCTATTGACAATTTGGACGCCGGCGGCTCTACCGCGGGCGGCGAGGGTATAAAATTGGCGTATAAAATTGCTACCGAGAACCTGTTAAAAAACGGCAATAACCGTATTATACTTACTACCGATGGCGATTTTAACGTTGGCGCATCCAGCGATGATGATATGGAGAAACTGATAGAGAAAGAACGCGAAAGCGGCATATTCCTATCGGTATTAGGTTATGGCATGGGCAATTATAAAGACAGCAAAATGGAAACCCTTGCCGATAAAGGCAATGGCAACTACGCGTATATAGATAACATTACCGAGGCCCGTAAAACGCTCATCAGCGAATTTGGCGGCACATTATTTACGGTTGCTAAGGATGTTAAGCTACAGGTAGAATTTAACCCGGCCAAAGTGCAAGCCTACCGCTTGCTGGGCTACGAGAACCGCATTTTAGCCAAAGAGGATTTTAATAATGATAAAAAAGACGCCGGGGATATGGGATCGGGGCATAACGTAACGGCTTTTTATGAAATTATCCCGGTAGGTGTTGTAGATGAATATATAAGCTCGGTAGACCCGCTGAAATATCAAAAGCCCGAAATTACTACACCTGTTGTTGCGGTAAGTAATGAAATGCTGACGATTAAGTTCCGTTATAAAGAGCCAACCTCGATGAAAAGCCAGTTAAGCCAGGTAACTGTTAATGATAGCCCCGCCGACTTCGAAAAAACCTCCTCTGATTTTAGATTTGCTGCCGCAGTAGCCGAAACCGGGATGGTGCTGCGCGATTCAAAATTCAAACAGAGATCCACTTTTGCCCAGGCAATCAGTATAGCCAAAGCCGCCCGCGGTGAAGATACCGAAGGTTACCGTGCCGAATTTATTCGACTGATACAAAGTGCCAGGCTGCTGGCTAAGACAGCGATGGTGAAAGATGAGGTGGAAGAATAGGCTTCTGCGCACTAATTAGAGCGCTTATATACGCCCGGGGCGAAAATATAAATTAAGTGAGAGTTAATAGCTGTCGCTTTTTTTATTTCATTATTTTTTTCGCGTCCATACAACCACAGGGTGTAATAACCCTGTTTATAAGGGTGATAATAAGCAATTTAAACAATAATAATGCCCTTAAAAATAGGGTTAATGTCCTGTTAAATACTAACTGATCCATCCGCAACTTTACATGCCAGTTTAAATTATAATAATCAATAAGAAATATATAACTATTGATTAATACACAGAAGCATCTTCGTAATAACGTCGGCTATGCAGAAAAACGACAATAAATAACAAAGTACGCAATGCGACAGGCGAAAAGCATACAGAGTAGCCGAACCTTTTACAATGATCTACCCATGTCACAACAAAACCAAAACTTATCAGCAACGCAGCTTGCCGCTATTGACCTGATGATAGCCCACATGCAGGAAAACGGCCAAACACAATTAGGCGGCGTCTGGGAGGCTATCGTCAACGCCGCACAAAACGCGGCAGGTTCTGCCTGGGTAGGGCCGCTTACCGGGGTAGGGAATTTGGACGATGCCGCTGTAGTTGCTGCTCCGGCAGCCGCAATGATGGCAACCACAGGGGTAGCAGGCCAAACCACATCAACTACCGAGGATGTAGCCGCCCTGGTAAATAAATTGAACGAAGGTGGTTTGCAGCCCCGGCTTACATTGGAAAACCTGGTTAAAATAAGGAACCAGTTTACCAAATAACTTCTTCCAGGTCGGGAAGCGCTGAAAACCGACATTAAACAATAAAGTAGGCAATGCGGCAGACGAAAAGCATATAGAGTAGTCGAACCTTTAATAAAACACTATCAAATGTCACAAAACCAAAACCTGTCAGCAGCGCAACTTGCCGCTATTGATTTGATGATCGCGCACATGCAGGAAAAAGGAGAAACCCAATTAGGGGGTTTTTGGGATTCCATTACAGACGGTATACAGGCAGCAGCCAGCGCTGTAGGTGCAGCAGCCTCGGTTATTGCAGCCACAGCCGCAACCGCTGCTAATGCAGCCGCCAATGCCGTAACCGTTGCAGCCAATGCTGTTGCAGACGCCGTTCCTGCAGCTGTAGAGGCTGTTGCAGAAGCCGCGCCGGCAGTTGCAGAAGCAATAGTTGAGGCTGCCCCGGTAGTAGCCGAAGTAGCCGCAGCCGCCCTCGCAGCACATTCCACTTCTGAAGACGTAGCGGCTCTGGTTAATACCCTCAACAAAAACGGCCTGCAGTCGCATTTATCATTAGAAAATCTTATTAAGATAAGGAACCAATACTCTAAATAAGCTTATGCAATATTTAGTCATAACAACACTTGCTATATTTACTATAGCAAGTGTTTTCTTCCAGGTAAAACGCCTGCAAAGAAGATTAAGCCGGTTTGATAAACTGGGCATCCTGCCTAACTATTCGTTTTTTGCGCCTAAACCGCTCATGAACGATTTTAGGGTGGTTTACAAAACCATAGCCGAAACCGATGGCGAATGGACAGAGATCCCGATGTATAAACCCTTTCGTTTTATGCGCCTGTGCTGGAACCCTTTTAAATACTACAACAAGGGAATGATAGATACCTGCAATTTTTTGGTGAGCGAGTTTAACGCGCTCGAAAACAAACACTTTATACAAGTTTCGGCGCATTACTTAAACATACTGATCACTATTTCGGCTTGTCTTAAAAAAGGTAGCAGGGATCCACAAAAGATCCGCTTTGCCATTGTAAGTTCAGAAGGGGCAGAAATATTGAAGATCAAGAACGTAGTATTTGCATCATACCATCAAATTATTTAACCATGAACCATCTTACCATACCCGTTGCCTATCAAATGAGCGTTGCTATCATACTGGTATCGGCGTTTATTTCCGCTACAGAGCTATTAAGCATCCCAAAATTGTACCTCAACTTTGTGCTGCCTTCAACGGCTATAAAAAACAAACGAAGAACCTGGATCATCATTCACGCCATACAGGCAAGCCTGGCCTTTTTAACCTGTATAGCATTTTTTAATGCTGCGGATATTTATTTTAAGGTTTTGTTTGTGACGTTAACGGCAGTTACCTTGTATTCGTATCGTAAAAGGCAAGCGGGCAAGGATGGGTCTGACCAAATGCGGATGCTGGCGCTATTGTCCTACAGTATTTGCTTTTTACTAAAGAACGAGCAGGGACAGCTCCTGTCGGTATTTTTTACCGGCGGGCAGGCGCTCATTTCTTACTCCACATCCGGAATGGTAAAGTTAATGTCGCCACATTGGCGGGGTGGTAATGTATTGGCAGGGGTTTTAAGCACGTATTCTTACGGAGTGCCCAAGGTTTCCAGCTTTTTAAGCGCACACCCGTTATTAGAAAAAGCCATGTGCTACTCGGCAATAGTTACTATGCTTGCCGTGCCTGTAACCTTTTTACTGCCGTACCAGGCGCCTTTATTTATCGCCTTGGTTTGCATATTTTGCTTTCACGTATCCACGGCCATATTAATGGGTTTAAACGATTTTTTGTTCACGTTCCCGCTGGCATATCCAGGCATTATTTTATTACACAGTGTAATATTTGGTATTTAAGGAATTAAAAACCGCTAAACGCTTCCAGGTATTTATCTATATAAGCCTGTTGAGATTTTGCTTTGTACTGCATTATAAAGCGGGGATGCTCCAGCGCGACGATCTCTTTAAAAAAGCGGTGCTCGTTGTTTATCTTTTTTAAAAACTTTTCATTTTGCCCGGTGCCGAAGCAAAAGCAGGTGTCGGTGTAGCAACCTAGCACTATTTGCTTTTTTATGTTTTCGATGATGAAGGGCGTTACGGTGGCGCTAAGCTCCTTGCTATCGTAATAGTTATAGTTCTTTTCCCGGCCCTTATTATCCATAATGGTAAAGCCAAGCGGGCAAAGCGAATTGACGTAGATGTCCCTGTAGAACGCCTCCGGGCCACCGTAAGCGCGTATCACGTTGTAAACATATACAGAGGATGGCTCGTGCATCATCTTTCCCTCGTAAGGGATATGGCAGTCGCTTATTAAGCGTTTTGGATCGGTAAAAGGCACACCCGTTACGCCGCCGCCAAATCTGCCGGGATTGATGCCGAGGATAAGGTGGCGTTTATTTTCGTCGCTGTAAAATTTGCGATAAAATTCAGAGGAGATGCGCATGGCCAATTCTTCCTCTTTATACGGATTCATGATCCGGACTCCCGAGGGCAATGGAGGCCCTGTGTACTCCAATTCCTGGTTAAATTGGATAACCTTTTCGGCGAATGTCATTTGTATTATTTTGTTGATGGATACTGGCCGAAAACCCTGCTCAGCATATCGTACAATTCCGGGTGTTTGGTTTGAAACTGCTCGGGTTTAGAAAAGAAATATTCTGATACCACAGCGAAGAACTCCGCCTCGTTGGTAGTGGCGTAAATATCAATGTCTGACCGGCCCTTGTTTATTTTAAAGATCTCCTGGTGCATCATTTTCACCCAAGGCTCCACATATTCATTCTCAAGGAACCCTTCCGGGATGCCGTCTGTCGCGCCATCGGCTTTATCTAACAGGTGAACAAATTCATGGATGCCTGTATTTTCCCTCCCCGAATTTTTAGAAAAATCTTTTGTTAATGCCGCGCGCGACAGGATCATCTGCCCGTTCATGTAGCCGCTGCCTACCATCCCCATAATACTGCGCCCCTCGCCTTCATTCCCCTCAAATTCAAAATCTTTATTGAAGGTATCGGGATACAAGAGCACATTGGTAACGTTGCGGTAGGTCCAGTCTTTAAAACCAAAGATGGGGATCACCGCGCTGGCGGCTATCATAATGCGGTCGGTATCGGTCAGTTCGAGGCCGACGCCTTCTATGCGAACATCATTCAGGAATTGCTCAATTTTATCTTCGAAGTATAACTTGTCGATATCTGACAGGTTATTGTAGAAACGGATGTTGGTTGTTAGGATTTGTTTTTGAGCGGGGTTAATAACCGTTTGGGTTGCTTTGTGCTTTTTGCCTTTAAACGCAAAAAACAGGAGTGCGATAAGGATAATGAAGGTTACTATCATGAGTTGTTTATTGATGATGCAGGTAAGATAGTAAATAACCTTCTATTATGGGGTTGCCGCGCCGGCGCTCTTTCTCCCGCTTGCTCCTCGCACGGGTAATAGCTCATGAATTACCGCTTTGTCAAATCAAGACCTATTACCTTTTCAAGAGACCCTGCGAAGACATGTGATTTGCAAATTCCCTAAATATACACAAGGCCCTGCGAAATATCCGAAGAGCCTTGTGTATACTGCTACTTAATCCTCCTTCACAATCCTTTTCACGGCAACATTTGCACTTTGTTTTACGGTAAGGAAGTAAATGCCGTTGCGGGGGAGGTTTATTTTTTTGCTGAAACTGCCGCCGGCGGCTTTATCGTTCCAAAGAGCTTTGCCTTCGCTGTCGGTTAGTTTAACATCAGCGCTGGTTTTGGCCTCCAGGGTAAAGCTTAATGCTGTTTTACCTGTGGAGAATTCGGGCGATAAATTCAGATCATTAATATCAAGCGCAGTTTTTTCTGTGCCGGCTATGCGTTTTGCAGTTTCTTTATTGGCATCGTTTACGCGGAAGCTTACGTTGGTGCTGATGCCGTCGTTATCGGTATTGGAGTAATTAAAAATTTGGGTGTTTTTTCGGTTGAAGTTCATCATCCGCTCGCCGCGGCCCGGGCTGTTAAACCGGAACTGCCTTTCCATAGCCATTGGCGGGCCATCGTTAAAATCAAAAGAGCGCTCATCATTAAATCTCATATTATCGCCGCCGTTATCAAATTTAAAGGCAAAGGTGCTATCAGCACCCGGCACCTTTTTAAGGCGGAAACTGAATTTCTTGCGGATGCTGTCGCCCACCCCGGCAGAAAACGGCATATCCATGCCACCATCTATGCGGCGTTCTATCACCACGTCCTGGTTTTTATCGCCTTGTATGCGCTGATTTCTCCGGATAACTATATCACGGTTGCCACCCTTATCATTGCTTTTAAAATTGATGTTGCCCATTTTATCTATCTCGCCCAGGGCATCCATGCGTTCCTGGGGCGATAGTTTTTTTATGTTTTTACCGTTGATGGTGGTATCGCCGTTCTGTATTTTTATTTCTATATCTTTTTGAGTTTGGGCCAGCACCAGTGGTGGTAAACCCAATATGGCTATTAAGCTAAGCGAGAAGATGATCTCGATGCGGGGGTGTAATAAAAGCTTCTTCATTTTATGCGGATTTAAGTTTTTGATCTATCAAAGGTATAAAACAGGTATTAATCAATATGTTAAATAGCCGCGGCGCAATTGTTAAAAATTGTTAAATGCACCCTTTATCAGGTTAATTAAAATATTTTTGCTGTAGAGATGAAGAAGAGGAGTATCAGTTTAATCATCGGTTTAATGGGGTTTGCACTTTTGGGTGTGGTGGGCATGCAATATTATTTTTTGCGCCAGTCGTACCAAATGCAGTCAGACTTGTTTAGCCGCACGGTAGATGAAGCTTTAAACAGCGTAGTTGCCAAACTGGCCAAACAGGATGCAATTACCTTTTTAAATGCCAAAACCAACGTTCGCGCTTTTACCATAAAAAATACCGCGGGAGAGGAAACCACCAAAATAAGCATCAATGGTAACAGCTTTAAAGCGTACGACTCGGTAAAGCTTAGAAAAAACCAAAGCAAGCGCGAGCGTAAGCTGGCTATACTGCGCGATAGTCTTAAACGCATGATCCTCCATAAAAAAATGGATGATGAGATATCAACCTTTACACAGCAGGGCACGCTTAACCTGCGCATAAGGATAGAGGAGTATACCGATGAATACGGTAACGTACAGGGCCGCATGATACCGGAGGTTGTTAAAACAGCCCGCCCAGTACAATCCAGGGTATATAAGTATGATACCGTGCGCGGTACCTACATCGACCCACAATTTGGTCCGCAGGTAATTACGGTAGCCAAGCTTAACCCCTTGTGGTTACAACAACAGGCGCGCCTGCAAAAAGAGAGGCAGTTTTGGCAGGTGAAAAAGATGCTGGCGGCCGATTCTTTAGCAAACATGCCGCGCAACCAAACCAAATCAAATTTGATTGCAAACCTGGCGGAGGAGTATCAAAAATCTAACGAGCCGCTGGCCAAGCGCCTTAATGGTTTCTGGATAGATTCGCTGCTACGCTTTGAGTTGCATAATCGTGGAATAACATTGCCCTTTAGCTATGAAGTTAGCACCGTTAACAGCGATTCGCTTATCTTTTCCAGCGCATTGGATAACAGCGGAAAGAAACCGGAGTTTATAGAAGCTAATACTTATCAGAAAGCCATATTCAGCACCGAAATATTGAATGACCCGGGGCGCATCAAGGTATCGTTCCCGCAAAAAAACTCGCTGATATTAAGTAATATGACGGCTACCATGGGCACCACAGGCGGCCTGCTCTTTGTGCTGGTGTTCTGCTTTGGTTATACCATATTCTCCATCCTGCAGCAAAAGAAAATTTCGGAGATGAAGATAGATTTCATCAACAACATGACGCACGAATTTAAAACCCCGGTATCAACCATTATGATAGCCAGCGAGGCTTTAAAGGATGAGGAAATTGCCGAAGATAAAACACGCGTAACCCGGCTGGCCAATATTATTTACGAAGAAAATATACGCCTTGGCAGCCATATAGAGCGGGTGCTGAACATTGCCCGCATAGAAAAGAACGACTTTAAGCTGGATAAAAAACCGGTTGATGTAAACGAAATGATAAGTATTGTGCTGGATAGCATGGCGCTTAAACTGCAGAAATGCAATGCTATCACCAGCCTGAACTTAACAGACGATAAAACCATAATTATTGGCGACGAACTGCATTTTAGCAATGTGCTGTATAATTTGATAGATAATGCTCTAAAATACAGTAATGAAGCGCCCGATATCACCATCACAACAATAAAGCGCGGCGGTTACGTTTGTATTAAAGTGGCCGATAAGGGCATTGGCATGAACCGCGACCAACAGAGCAAAATATTTGAGCAGTTTTACCGCATACCAACCGGCAACCTGCACGATGTAAGAGGCTTTGGCTTGGGGCTGAGCTATGTAAACACTATTGTAAAAAGGCTTGATGGCACCATCAGCGTAAAAAGCGAAAAGGAAAAAGGCTCGGAGTTTGAATTGAAGTTCCCCACCGCGTAGCGGTGAGTCCGGGTTCCGGGAAGTCGGGAACGTACGGGCGATGAATTAAGCATAATATACACTATAAATCTTTCGGAAATCGGTCTTTTCCGAATTCCGACTAATAAACCTTACCGCCTTCCGAACTTAAGCACATGAAAAAAATACTACTTGTTGAAGATGACCCTAACCTGGGCCTGCTGTTGCAGGATTACCTGCAGCTGAAAGGCAAGTTTGATGTGGTTTTATGTAAGGATGGGGAGGAAGGATTGCGGGCTTTTACCAAGCAAGTGTACGATCTGCTGATACTGGATGTGATGATGCCTAAAAAGGATGGTTTTACGCTGGGCAAAGAGATCCGAAAGATAAACGCAGGGGTGCCCATCATCTTCGCTACGGCTAAGGCGATGATCGAAGATAAAACCATGGCCTTTAATTTAGGCGGGGATGATTACATCACCAAGCCTTTCCGTATAGAAGAACTATTGCTGCGGATAAACGCTCTGCTTAAACGCACTGATAAAAGCGATAAAAAAGTTGCCGACGATAACCCTACCCAATTTAAACTGGGCAGCTATAAGTTTGATTATACCATGCAGCTGATCACCCGTGGCGATGCACAGCAAAAACTATCTACTAAGGAAGCCGAACTGCTTCGCCTGCTTTGCCTGCGCAAGAACGAAGTGCTTACACGCGAGGAAGCGCTGTTAAACATCTGGCATGATGATAACTACTTTAACGGCCGCAGTATGGATGTGTTTTTAAGCAAAATTCGCAAATACCTGCGCGAAGACCCGTCGGTCGAGATCATCAACGTGCATGGCAGGGGGTATAAGTTGCTTATCAATTAAGCATCGCCACCGGAGATATTCTCGCCAAAATGGATAATGTTTCCTGCGTTATCAAGGATGCTGAACTGGCGCATACCCCATTCCATATCCTTAAGCGGCCCATTGGGATGTACCACTCCCTGAACGCGAGCTTAATTTTTTTGTAGTTTTCTGATGTCCTATCAACCCAAATATCCATATCGCCGGTAGTTCTCGAATATCCATGTAAAACAACCGATAAGCCACCAATAAGCATATACCTCAGGTCGCAGATATTTAATGCATCTATAAAATCAATGAAATCTTCTTTGAATATATTTCCCATTATTTATTTCTTGACCGCATACTGAATGCTGTTCTGTCCATTTTAGAAGGTTTGTCTCCTGGGTAATTAAACGCAATACTGTTTAGATAATTGGCAATTTTCAATCTTTCCTGCCAGGTCAAGGTTTTGTAATACGAAGCATGATCTGCCGCCTCTTTTGCTGTCTGCGCCTTGAAAGCTGTCCTGTCTAATCTAGACTCGCTCATAACCCAAATATACCCCAATTAATTATTTACTTGTAACAACTTTGT
This sequence comes from Mucilaginibacter gilvus, assembly GCF_004054195.1. Classification (GTDB taxonomy): domain Bacteria; phylum Bacteroidota; class Bacteroidia; order Sphingobacteriales; family Sphingobacteriaceae; genus Mucilaginibacter; species Mucilaginibacter gilvus. The sequence goes on from NZ_SBIW01000008.1 coordinate 59,916, forward strand.
TAAATCTGCCGGTTGATAATTCCCGTTTTATTTAAATAAGTTTGCTTATTGCTTAATTAACTGATTTACAATGAAATTAAAACTACTTTACACTTGTATTGCACTTACTGGCTTAACGGCCAGCGCCTTCGCGCAGGAAACCGTTGACGCTGCGTCTGTTGCGAAGATTCGCGAAGAGGGGCTCAACCACTCTAAAGTGATGGAAATTGCCTTTAACCTTACCGATGTATCCGGGCCGCGTTTGGCTGGTTCGCCGGGTTTAAAACGTGCGCAGGACTGGGCCGTTAGCCAACTGAAAGACTGGGGAATGGCCAACTCTAAACTGGAGGCCTGGGGTAAATTTGGTAAAGGCTGGGAAGTGCAGAAGAACTACGCCGCCATTACCGTGCCTTATTACCACGCTATTATTGCTATACCAAAAGCCTGGACGCCCGGCACCAACGGCGCTATAAAAGGCGATGTGGTTTTGGTAAAAGCCGATAGCCTTGCCGATCTAAATAAATACAAAGGCAACCTTGCCGGTAAAATTGTAATATTTGATACCAAACCGCTTACCGAGCGTACCTTTAAAGCAGATGCTGCCCGTTACACCGAGGAAGAATTGGATAAAATGGCGCTGGCTACTATGGCCCCACGTGGTGCCCGTAATACCGCCTTCGACCCTAACTCACCTGCAATGGCGGCAAGGCGCAAGGCGATAGCTATGCGTGCAGCTATGACCACCTTTTTTGTTGACCAGAAAGTTGGTCTGATCCTGAGCCAGGGCCGCGGTACCGATGGTACAGTATTTACTACCAATGGCGCTTCTTATGCCGATACCGCAAAAACCGTTGCCCCAGAACTGGAAACCAGCAGCGAAGATTTCCAACGTATTTTACGCCTGGTGAAAGCAGGTAAAAAAGTTGAACTGGAAGCAGATATCAAAACCGAATTTTTCACAAACGATTTGCAAGGCTACAACGTTGTTGCCGAAATACCGGGTACCGATAAAAAATTGAAAGACCAGGTTATTATGATAGGTGGTCACCTTGATTCGTGGCACGCGGGTACCGGCGCTACGGATAACGCCGCCGGCAGCGCGGTAATGATGGAAGCCATGCGCATACTAAAAGCCACAGGCTTCAAACCAAAACGCACCATTCGTATTGCTTTATGGAGCAGCGAGGAGCAGGGTTTATTTGGATCGCGTGGTTACGTGGCCGCCCATTTTGGCGACCCTAAAACCATGGCCTTAAAACCAGAGCAAGCTAAATTAGATGCCTATTACAACCTGGATAACGGTACCGGTAAAATTCGCGGTATTTATTTACAGGGCGATTCGGCTGCTGGTCCGTTGTTTAAAACATGGTTAGAGCCTTTTAAAGACCTTGGCGCTACAACCGTTACTGTCAGCAACACCGGCGGTACCGATCACCAGAGCTTTGACGCAGTTGGCCTGCCGGGCTTCCAGTTCATCCAGGATGCTATTGACTACGGTACACGTACCCACCACAGCAACCAGGATACTTACGACCGCCTGGTAGAAGACGACCTGAAACAAGCCGCTACCATCGTAGCATCGTTTGTATACAACACCAGCGAGCGCAAAGAAATGGTTCCGCGTAAACCACTACCAACAGTGGCACCACCGCCACCGCCAGCAGCGCCGGTTGCACCTGCAAAAAATTAACCCCCTAACCCCCTGAAGGGGGAATTTAAGGGAATAAAAAAGCGATTGGTATATGCCAATCGCTTTTTTTGTGGTGTTTCACTTTTAAATGTGGAACACTTATTTTTAAAATGACATTGACAGCCAGTATTTTACAGTTTTTAGTAAAACACTTTGGAACACCCCGTTGTTTAAGTGATTGCTACAGGTATCTTATTAACAATGAGTTATAAAAAAGTTCAATAAAGCCAATAATGAATAAAGCGGAACACTTTATTTGCAGGCTAAGCCGCGATTTACAACAAGGTTAAATTTTTGTTAAAGTTATGGCCTTGAGGTTGCCTTTTAAATACCAGGCTTAAACAGGTGGCTAATTGCTATAATTGCTTATATTTACCTAATGAACAGAGTACTTACCTGCATTGTGTTATTGGGCTTGTTACTTACTGCCTGCGTAAAAAACCAGGGTGATTGGCCTAAAGGAAAACCAGATAGTACCGAAGCCAAAAGCAATATTGTAGCTATTGGCGGCACATCTCAAACCGACACGGTGGGTAAAGAGCTGGTAGAATCGATTGTAGTAAAAATAAATGAGCCGGGGAGCAGGCTCAATAAATTATTTGTAAAAATATTCCAGCAAACGCTTTGTAATGGCGATTCGGTAATTGAGCGCACAATAAAGAACGGCGAAACGATAAGTTTTAAATGGAGACTAAACAGCCGCCCGGGTGTGCAAACACTCAATTTTAAGGTGCTTGACAGTGCACTAAACGTAATTGATTCGATCAAAGTGACCGCTACGGCCATCGCACCCAAGCCCGGCTGGCATGTGGCATCATGCACCATATCCGAAAATGTTGGGGTAAAGAGTTTTGCCATGCTGAGCACGGGTAGGCTCCTGGTATGTTATTCCGGTTCGATAAAGCCGCAATATAGCGACGATAATGGCGTCTCCTGGCACTCGTTTAGTTATACCGATGTAATGTATACGGATAAGGTAATTGTGAGCCCTACCGACGAAATATACCTTGCGGCAAACAATAATTCGGTATATTATTCTTCGGGCATAGGAGGGCATTGGGAGCGTATGTGGATAACATCGTGGAACACGGAATGGTGCCGCGACCTTGCATTTTTACCCGACGGCAGATTGCTATACACATCAATGGACGGCGGCATTTTTATAAGAAATAAAAAAGGAGAAAACTTTGTAGAGATTGAGGCTTCGTACCGCCCCACGGGCGTGGAACTCCGATACATGGCAGAAACAGCTGAGGGTGATATTTATTTTATCAGCCAATTTAATTTTGCTACTAAATTGGTTAAGCTCGACCATACCACCCAAAAACTTACAGATGTAACAGGTTTACCGGTTACCGATGCTACCTCGTTTTTTATGGATGATAAAGGTGTAATGTTTGCAGGGGGGTATAATAAAGCCACGGGCTTTGCCGAGCTGCACCGGTCAGATGATAAGGGTATAACCTGGAATAAAATATTCAGCTACAAATACCCAAGCATTTTTTATTATACGGCATTATATAATTTTACCAAACAGGTAGATAATAATTACTATTTTAGGGTGGGGACAGCGTATTTTAAAACAGCAGACCTTAAAACTTTTGCGCAAATAGATGTGCCTTTCAACACCTTTGCAACTCCATATATTGTTGCGAAGAATAACTATTTTATTGTAAACTCATACCCGCTTGTTTTGCAATACCTTGTACCATAAATCGGGGAGTGCGCGCAATAAGCAAAAAAGAGCGACTGGTTAACCCAATCGCTCTTTTTATTTTCGTCTTATTTCTTGCTTCCTGACTCTTTACGATGCTATCGTATGCTTATTGCATTTAATATCTAAACTCTGCACTTTGGCAACTATTGATGCGGCATCGTAACCACATTCGGCCCAAAGTTCGGGTTGTTCGCCGTGTTCTATGATTTTATCGGGGATACCGAGGCGGATCACGTTGGTGGCCTGGTAATTATTATCGGCCATAAACTCTAAAAGCGCAGTACCCATACCGCCTTCAATACAGCCATCTTCCACCGTAATTACGCAACCAAACTTGCTGAACACCTCGTGCAGCATAGTGGCATCTAAAGGTTTTACAAAGCGGAGGTCGTAATGGGCAGGGTAGTAGCCAAGGTCGTTTAACTGGGCGGTTGCTTTCACCACTTCGTTGCCAATTGCGCCGATGGATACTATGGCAACATCTTCGCCATCGCAAATTTTGCGGCCCTTGCCAACAGGGATAGCTTTGAAAGGTTTGCGCCAGTCTACCATCACCCCGTTACCGCGCGGGTAACGGATGCTGAACGGGCCCATATTTTCCAGCTGAGCGGTGTACATGAGGTTGCGCAGTTCTTCCTCGTTCATCGGGGCAGATACCGTCATGTTAGGGATGCAGCGCATAAACGCCAGATCGTAAGCGCCGTGGTGCGTTGGCCCGTCGGCACCGGCAATACCGGCACGGTCCAGGCAGAAGATCACGTTGAGGTTTTGGATGGCCACATCGTGGATCACCTGGTCGTAAGCGCGCTGCATAAAGCTGCTGTATATATTACAGAAAGGCACAAGCCCCTGCGTGGCTAATCCGGCAGAAAAAGTAACGGCGTGCTGCTCGGCAATACCCACATCAAAGGCGCGGTTTGGCATAGCCTTCATCATCAGATTGAGCGAACTGCCCGATGGCATGGCCGGGGTTATCCCCATAATTTTAGGGTTTGCCTCGGCAAGCTCTATAATGGTATGGCCAAACACATCCTGGTATTTGGGCGGTTGCGGCTTATCGTATTTTGTTTTCTTTATTTCACCGGTTATCTTATCAAAAAGGCCGGGAGCGTGCCACTTGGTTTGGTCCTTTTCGGCCAGGGCATAGCCTTTACCTTTTACGGTAATGCAATGCAGCAGCTTAGGGCCGGGGATATCGCGCAGATCCTTAAGTACTTTAACCAAATGCTCCACATCGTGGCCATCAATCGGACCGAAATAACGGAATTTAAGCGCCTCGAAGAAGTTACTGCGTTTAAGCAGGGTCCCTTTGATGCTTTTCTCCAGCTTCTTGGCTATTTTAAAAGCATCCGGGCCTATCGCGGATATCTTGGTTAAAATGGTTGCTATATCGTCTCTAAACCTATTGTATGGCTTGGAGGTGGTAATATCTGTCAAGTATTCTTTCAGCGCGCCCACGTTAGGGTCTATCGACATGTTATTGTCGTTCAGGATCACCAGCAGGTTGCTGTTTTCTATACCGGCGTGGTTAAGGGCCTCAAAAGCAAGCCCTGCGGTCATGGCGCCATCGCCTATTACGGCTACGTGCTGCCTGTCGGTCTCGCCCTTGTATTGCGATGCCACGGCCATACCCAGCGCTGCCGAAATGGAGGTAGAGGAGTGGCCAACGCCAAAAGTGTCGTAAATGCTTTCACTGCGTTTTGGGAAGCCGCTGATGCCGTTATGAATGCGGTTGGTGTGAAACTGGTCGCGACGACCGGTAAGTATTTTGTGGCCGTATGCCTGGTGGCCAACATCCCAAACCAGTTGGTCGTATGGGGTGTTCAGTACGTATTGTAAGGCTACCGTTAGCTCAACCGTACCCAGGCTGGCAGCAAAGTGGCCGCCGTTTACCGATACCACATCGATAATATACTGGCGCAGTTCGTTGCATACCTGTTTCAGTTCTTCTTCCTTAAATTGCTTTAAATCAGACGGATCAACAATCCTTTTTAACAAATCACCGGCGGGTACCTGCATGGACATTCTTTAGAAGTATTTAACTTACAAAGTAAGCTATATTATGTGATAATTTTAGAATGGTATAAAGGTAATTATTGTTTTGCAAATAACATTTATAATTGTTTACCGGGTTTTAACTGTATTTTTGAATTTATGCTGGATAACGACTTCGCGATTAAACTGCCCCAGTTTGAGGGCCCGTTCGACCTGCTGCTGTTTTTTATAGAGCGCGACGAGCTGGACATTCACGATATCCCCATCGCCAAAATTACCGACGATTTCCTGCATTACATTCACCAGATGACCGTGCTAAACATGGAGCTGGCCAGCGAATTTATTTTTGTGGCGGCCACGCTGATGCGTATTAAGGCCAAAATGCTGTTGCCCCGCTATAACACCGGCGAGGAAGAGAACGAGATGGATACCAAAGAAGGGCTGATCCGGAAGCTGATCGAATACAAAAAATTCAAGGAGCTTTGCGAGGAGATCCGCCCCTGGGAGGACGAACGCTTTAAACAGGAAAAACGCGGCAACATCAAACTGGACCTGGAGCAGGTTGAGAAAGTAGTAGTCCCCGGCGAAGAACTCTCCGAAATAAACCTGTATAAGCTGATGGTGGTGTACAACCGGGTAATGAAGCAATTTTTAACCCGCACCGAAACTGTTACCCACACTGTGGTGCAGTACCCCTACACCATAGAAAAACAAAAGCAAGCCATCCAAAACCTATTGCAGATAAACAAAAAGCTCGATTTTAAACACATTGCCGGTAACAGCGAAAACAAGGTGCACTTTGTATACAACTTTTTAGCCGTGCTGGAAATGCTGCAACAGGAGATGATAGATATCCAGATAGGGCTTGGCTTTAATAACTTTTGGATAGCGCCGAAAGGGCAGATGTGAGGATGATGTGCAAATTTCAGATATGCAGATGAGTGTGTCATGGTGAACTCGTCGAATCGTTTTAACTGCTGCCGCAAGCGTCCCCGGCTTGTGGCCCGCATGCAAGGTAATGATTATGCGAAATCGCGATAAAAGTGTTAAATTACCATCCTAAAGCCTTGCCATGATAAAGAGCATCAAATACCTATTAATATTCGCAGTACTGGCATTAATGCTGCAATCCTGTGCTAAAGTCGCCGGTGTTATTAACGAAGATGACAAGAACCTTGTTTTGGATGAGGCAGCGGCTGTAGAACTGCCGGAGGTAAGCATCCCCTTGGTGAAAACCATAACAACAAAACAGGCTGAGATTGTAAACGGGCAGGAGTTTTATAGCCTGTTGGTGGAGCGTTTTAAATACGACAGCAAAAACAGGGTTACCTCGTACGATTATAACAACGGCAACTGGGTATACGAGTACACTTACGATGTTGCTAACCGTGTAACCGGCGTTGCAGAGGATGCGGGCAACTACTTAGTAACCTATAAATACATTTACTATAAAGACCGGATAGTGGCCACATCTAACCGCGATGGTTACAGTATTTTCTTCGACGAAAAAAGGCGGCTCGGCAAGATCATGCCTTATGGCTCCCCATCATCAACCCAATATTTGTACGATGGACGAGGCAACATGACCGGAAAAGCGTATGTGTTAAGTAGCGAAACCCCGCCGTATGGTACGCACACCTTCGATGATAAAAAGAACCCCTTTAGCCGTGTGGCCGGTTATAACCTGCATTTTAACTACCTGGCTACCGTAAACCTGAAACACGAAGTACTTGGCAACATAAACAACCCCTTGTTTGCGGATAATAGTACAGGTGTGAGCATCGGTACCCGTACCTACACCTATAATGCGGGCGGCTATCCCCTAACCTCGAAAACGATTTATAACGATGGAAAGCATGTCGATTATGAAACGTACGAGTACACGCAGTAAACAGTGTTTGGTATATGTGGGGATATTAATAAACTTAGGCCCCACTGCCGCTTGCGGTAGCGTATAAAACTCCAAGTCCACCTAACGTACATCCAACCCACCCCGTTTTCCAACTCATTTAATATAATCACGCCCTTTTTATCTCAAATCTCACATCTAATATCTCAAATCTAATTTTATAGCTAACTTAGCGCGCATTACACACAACAATGAAAAGAGATAAATTAATATTTAAATTACTGGATGAAGAGCAGCAGCGCCAGGAAGAAGGCATTGAGCTTATAGCATCAGAAAATTTTGTGAGCAAGCAGGTGATGGAAGCCGCTGGCTCTGTTGCAACCAACAAATATGCCGAAGGCTTACCGGGCAAACGCTACTACGGCGGCTGCGAAATAGTTGATGAAATTGAAACCATTGCTATTGATCGCGCTAAGCAGTTGTTTAACGCCGAGTGGGCAAACGTGCAGCCGCATAGCGGTGCGCAGGCCAATGCCGCGGTTATGCTGGCTGTTTTACAACCCGGCGATAAAATATTAGGGTTCGATCTTTCTCATGGTGGCCACTTAACCCATGGCTCGGCGGTAAACTTTTCTGGTAAATTATATCAGCCGCATTTTTATGGGGTTAAAAAAGATACGGGTTATGTAGATTATGAGCAGCTGAAAGAAGTTGCCCTGCGCGAAAAACCAAAACTGATCATCTGCGGTGCTTCGGCTTACTCGCGCGATTGGGATTACGAGTTTATCCGCGCCGTTGCAGATGAGGTTGGTGCTTTGGTGCTTGCCGATATTTCGCACCCGGCCGGCTTAATTGCCCGCGGTTTACTTACCGATCCGCTGCCGCATTGCCATATTGTTACTACCACTACCCACAAAACCCTGCGCGGCCCGCGTGGTGGTCTTATACTGTTAGGTAAAGATTTTGAGAACCCATGGGGCTTAAAGACACCAAAAGGCGAAGTGAGGATGATGTCGGCCTTGTTGGATATGGCTGTTTTCCCGGGTACACAGGGTGGTCCGCTGGAGCATATCATCGCGGCTAAGGCCATCGCTTTTGGCGAGGCTTTGAGCGATAGCTACATGAAATACATTTTGCAGGTGAAAGTTAACGGCGCGGCCATGGCCAAAGCGTTTGTTGAGCGCGGTTACGATATCATCTCGGGCGGTACCGATAACCACCTGATGCTGATAGATCTGCGTAACAAAAACATCAGTGGTAAAGCTGCCGAGAAGGCTTTGGTAAGTGCCGATATCACCGCGAACAAAAACATGGTGCCTTATGATGATAAGTCGCCGTTTGTTACTTCGGGCATCCGTGTGGGTACAGCTGCGATAACCACCCGTGGCTTAAAAGAGAAACACATGGATACCATTGTGGAGCTGATAGATATGGTAATAAACGACCCCGAAAACGAAACTGTTTTAAAGAAAGTACGTAAAAGGGTGCACAAGCTGATGGAAGACCATCCGCTTTATCGCGATAAGCACCTGGGCTAACAATGGACGTAGAGCATCATACCCCTTCGGAACTGGAAAGCAGGCGTATAACTGCCCTGCATTCCTATGATATCTTAGATACCCTACCCGAAAAGGAGTATGATGCTATTACCCGCCTGGCCTCCTATATATGCCAGGTTCCCATTGCCTTTATCTCTTTTATAGACGATTCCAGGCAATGGATAAAATCCACCATTGGGCTTGATATTGAACAAGTGCCAATTGAAGATACCTTTTGCCAGCACACCATTAAGGAAGATCATTTAGTTATTATTCCCGACCTCACAAAAAAAGAAGGGTTTTGCGAGGAAGAAATGGTTAAAGGCGATTTCGGCCTGCGGTTTTATGGCAGCGCCCCGCTGATAGATCCCGAGGGCTACCGCATTGGTACCCTATGCGTGCTCGATACCCATGTAAGGCACATCACCGATGAACAGCAGGATGCCCTTAAAGTGCTGGCGAGCGAAGTGATATCGCACCTGGTGCTGCGTAAGCAGAAGAAAGAGCTGGAAAAAAGCCTGGCAGTTCATAAAGACTTCTATGCCCTATTCAATAATTCAACAGAGATCCATTTAATTGCCGGTGCCGATTCTAACATCGAACTGATAAATAACTGTATTTTAGATATTTTAGGCTACACGGTAGAGGAGGCTACGGGCAGGTCGTTATGGAGTTTTGTAGCTGGACAAAACCGCGAACAGTTTGTGCCGGTGATACAAAAAGCGGTGGCCACGCAAAAACCCTTCGAAATTGAGACCCAAACCGTAACCCGCGGCGGCGATATCAAATGGATCAGCTGGACCGCCGTACACAAAGCCGGCAAATGGTTTTGCAGCGGCCGCGATATTACTTTTCAAAAGAAATTAATACTGCAAACAGAACAACTTTCGCTGGTGGCCAGTAAAATAAAGAACGGCGTAGTGATAAGCGATGCCGATGATAAAGTTATTTGGACCAACAATGCCTTTGAACACATTACCGGGTACAACAACCAGGATGTAGAGCACAAATACCTGGGGCAGGTACTTAAAGGTAAGCCAAAAGATGACGAGGCCGAAGATAAACTGCTTGATGCGATAAGGAAGAATTTATCATACGAGGTGGAACTATCTATGCTCACCAAGAATGGACAGCCTATTTGGATCTCGGTAACCAACTCCGTTATTTATGCGAGCGATGGCGTGATAGAAAAATACATCCGTATTATTATCGACATCACCTTTCGAAAGCGTGCCGAGCAGGACGTAGAGATATTATCCTTTGCGGCCCGCAAATCGCCAAGCGGTATCATGATCCGCGATACCAAAGGCAAGATCATCTGGATGAATGAGTCGATGGAGAAGATCATCGGTTACTCTTTGGATGAGTTAAAAGGGCAAACCATTGGCACCAAACTCATAGGCGAAGAAACGGACCTCGAGGTTTTCAAGGGTGCCGTACAAAAAGTGAAAGAGAACAAGCCTTACGAGGTTGAAATAAAAATATATAAAAAAGACGGTTCTACCGCCTGGGTGTTCATATCAAACAGCCCGCTGTTTAACGAAATAGGAAGCGTAGAGCGGCAAATAGGCGTAATGGTTGATATTACCAGCCGTAAAAAAGCTGAGGAGCAATTAACCCTGCTATCGCTTGTAGCCAGCAAAACCACCAGCGGTGTGGTTATTAATGATAGCGAAGGCAAGGTAGAATGGGTGAACGATGCCTTTGAATACATTACCGGCTACACGTTGGATGATGTGAAGGATAAACATCTCGGCGATTCGCTGAAGGGCGAGCTGACCGATGTATCCATTATCACCAAAGCGCGCGAACTATCAGAGAAAAAACAGTCTTTTGAGGTTGACCTGCTAATTTATCGTAAAGATGGGCAACCTGTTTGGATCTCGGTCATCAACTCCGTTATTACCGATGATGCAGGCAGGGTTGATAAATACATTGAAGTTATAATTGATATCACTGCCAAAAAGAAAGCCGAGCTGGAACTGATAGCAGCTAAGGAAGAGGCGCAGCAGCTGAGCCGTGCCAAGGATATGTTCATTGGTGTAATGAGCCATGAGATCCGCACGCCGCTGAACGCGGTGATTGGGATGAGCCACCTGCTGCTGAACGATAACCCTTTGGAATCGCAAAGGGAGAACCTCAGCATCCTCAAATTCTCGGCAGAAAACTTAATGACGCTGATAAACGATGTGCTTGATTTTACCAAGATAGAGACCGGTAATATAGAACTGGAAAAAGCGCACGTGAATGTTCGCGATATGATCCAGGGGGTTACAGCATCTATGCAATATAAGGCGCATGAAAATAACATCTACCTTAAAAGCAGCATAGAGGAAGCCATCCCGGCTATTGTAATTGGCGACAGGGCGCGGCTGGTGCAAATTTTGCTGAATTTGGTAAGCAACGCGGTTAAATTTACGGCCACAGGTGGCGTTGATATTGATTTAACGGTAATAGAAGATACGAAAAAAACCGTAAGAATACGTTTTGCCGTATCTGACAGTGGAATAGGTATTGCAAAAAACAAATTAAATACCATCTTTGAATCTTTTAAGCAGGCAGAAGCAAACACCACCCGCGAATATGGCGGAACAGGACTGGGCTTGGCTATCAGCAAGAGGCTGATAGAGTTGCATGATTCAAGGATAAATGTAGACAGCATACCGGGGCAGGGTTCAACTTTTTGGTTTACCATAACCTTTAAAAAGCTGGAAGACCAAACCATAAACAATAGTAATAAAGTGGAAACAGGATTAAATATCAACGTGCTGGTAGTAGATGATAACCAAATAAACAGGTTATTGATAAACAAGGTTCTGAAAAAATGGGGCGCCACCGCCGATTTTGCAGAGAATGGCCAGGAGGCGATAGATAAGCTGGAGCTGCACAAAAACTTTGATGTGGTGCTGATGGATATCCACATGCCTATAATGGGCGGGCTGGAAGCAGCAGGCATTATCCGCACCTTTACAGATCCGTACTTCCAAAAATTACCTATCATAGCCCTTACCGCATCTATGCTGAGCAACCAGATGGGCCAGATAGAGAGTGCCGGCATGAATGATTATATTCTAAAACCGTTCGACCCTACCACCCTGCACATGAAACTGAGCAAGTATCAGAAACAGTAAGTTTGGTGAGTTGTGAATAGAGAGTAGAGAGTGGTTTTTAAATCGAATTCTGAAGTTTGGCTGCTCAAAATAATACGAGGCGTTCCGATGGAACGCTTTTTTGTTTTATAATGATATCAGGACAGGGTTTTCAACCTGCAAATCAAAATCCAAAAAATCGCAAAAATTCGTTTAACCCCGGTTTAGACGGCATAAGCAATTGTAGCTATACTCAGCGTCAATCCCGGCACTTTAAGCAATTCTATCCCGCAGGCCTCCAGCGTTGCACCGGTGGTTACGGTATCATCTACCAATAAAACATGTTTATTTATTAACTTATCGGGGTTGGCCACCACAAATACCTCCTTCATATTCTCAAACCTCGCGAACCGCGATTTATGCGTTTGCGTTTTGGTAGCTACCGATCGGACAAGATTATCCACCTCCACTTTCGCGTTTAATTTTTCGGCAAGGCCATCGGCAAAGCAGGCGCTTTGGTTGTAACCACGCTCTTTCAGCCGTTTTTTGTGGAGCGGAACGGGAATAATATAGTCGGCCGTTTTGAAAACTTCATTTTCTGCCAGTTGAATGCCGGCTACCGCGCCAAGTATATTGCCTATGCGCTGCATGTTGTCGTACTTAAAGTGATGCATCATTTTTTGCACTTTGCCGCCTTTGTTAAAAAAGTAAAGAGCGTAGGCGGCCTGCACCGGCAGTTTCCCCCAAAATTGCTGCGCCACAATGTTATCCGGCTGCTGATGAAGATTGGTGTAGGGGAGATTGTAAAGGCAATCTGTACAAATAAGATCTTCCCCGGCAACCAAACTGGCATGGCATGCCGCGCAAAGCTCCGGGAATATGAGGGAGATGAAATCGGAAAGGTAGCGGCGTAATGGGTTCAAGGCTTTAAGGTAGCAAAGCGAACGCGTATTATTAAAATAAGGAAACGTTTTTTATTATAGACGCAATACTTCGCGTTTCCTTCAGGCAATGTTTCTTGGTTCTTTATCCGTCCTAACGGAGACGCGAAGTATCGCGTCTATACGAGAGAGAAAAATTTACGCCTCTATCGCAACCGCCTTATCCTTCTCTTTTATAGCTAACTGACCGCAGGCGGCATCAATATCTTTACCGCGGCTGCGGCGCAGGTTGGTGTTTACGCCATGGCTGCGCAGGTAATCGGCAAAGGCTTCTACCTTATCTTCACCTGCGTTAATGTAGCTGGCGAAAGAGATCGGGTTATACTCAATAATATTTACCTTACAGGGAATATGCTTGCAAAACTGTACAAGTTCTTTGGCATCCTGTATATTATCATTTACGCCATCAAAAATAATGTACTCGTAGGTAACGGCGTTTTTGGTTTTGGCGTAAAAGTATTTTAAGGCGTCGGCCAGTGCTTTTAACGAGTTTTGCTCATTAATGGGCATAATGGTGTTGCGCTTCTCATCGTTAGCGGCGTGCAGCGAGAGGGCGAGGTTGAATTTAACCTCATCGTCGCCAAGCTTACGTATCATTTTGGCAATGCCCGCGGTAGATACCGTAATACGTTTGGCCGCCATGCCCAAGCCATCAGGCGAGGTGATGCGTTCTATCGATTTCATTACGTTGGCGTAGTTAAGCAAAGGCTCGCCCATGCCCATGTACACAATGTTTGATAGCGGGATGCCGTAGTTTTCGCGGGCCTGTTTATCAATCAATACAACCTGGTCGTATATTTCATCGGGGTTAAGGTTGCGCTTGCGTTCCATGTAGCCGGTGGCGCAAAATTTACAGGTAAGGCTGCAGCCAACCTGTGATGATACACAGGCCGTCATTCTATCGGTAGTTGGAATTAAAACACCCTCAATTAAATGAGTATCGTGTAAAATAAAAGAATTTTTTATAGTTTTATCAGCACTAACCTGTGAAGTATTTATTTTAACGTTGTTGATAATAAATTTCTCATCAAGTTTAGTACGGAGTTCTTTTGAAATATTGCTCATGTCATCAAAAGATAAGCATGATTTTTTCCATAGCCATTCATACACCTGTTTAGCCCTGAAAGCCTTTTCATCCATTTGGATAAAGTGCGCCTGAAGTGCTTGAAGGTCAAGGCTGCGGATATCAATTTTGTCTTTTTTTGCGTTCACCATGCAAAAGTACTTAAATTTAAAAATTCCGATGCCTTTTTAAAGTCATTCTTTTATAGCATTAAAAACAATAACTAAAAGTTAATTGTATTTACTAAAATTGGGTGGGGTTAAATTTTTTTTAGAAGATGCCATTTTACACTGAATGAAAAGTTTTATAGCCGATTTCGTTTACCCAGTTTGTGCCGATCCAATCAAAAATGGAATAGTAACAGTTGATGATGCCGGAAAAATAATCTCCATTGCCGAAAGCCAATCGCCTGACCAACAGCCCGAATCTATGGAGCGTCTTAGTGGTGTAATTGTACCGGGCTTTATAAATACCCACTGCCATACCGAACTCTCGCACCTTAAAGCTAAAATTGTTCCCGGGAACGGTCTCATCAGTTTTATAAAAGACGTACAAAATTTCAGGAATACCGAGAAAAATGCCATCATAGACGCTGCCGAAGCCGCCGACGCAGAGATGTACAATAATGGCATTGTAGCCGTAGCCGATACGAGTAACAGTAATTTTACAAGGGATTTAAAAGAAAAAAGTAAATTGTATTACCACACTTTTGTGGAGATATTTGGCTTTTTACCCGAGAGTGCCGAAGACCTGTTTGCCAAAGCCCTGGCGTTGGCCGGGGAATTTAAGCCGCAGTCGGTATCCATTACCGCGCATGCGCCTTATTCAGTATCCAAAGAATTATTTAAGCTGATCAAACGCCATAGCGATAGCGGTAATAACCTGCTGAGTATTCATAATCAGGAATGCGAGGACGAGAATAAATTTTACCGCTACAAACTGGGCGGCTTTATTGATATGTATAAACACTTCGGTATCAATATAGATTACTTTCGGCCGCAGGCACGCAATTCCTTACAATCTATTATACCGTTGCTCACCAACCGGCAAAAAATATTGATGGTGCATAATACCTGCACCAATTTAAAAGACATTTATTTCATCAAACGGTTCGACAGGAAGATAAACTGGTGCTTTTGCCCCAATGCCAATATGTACATAGAGAAGCGCCTGCCCAAAGTGGAGCTTTTTGTAAACCAGGGCCTTAATATTACCCTCGGTACCGATAGCCTGGCCTCAAACGATAAGCTTTGCATCCTGAGCGAAATGCGCACGCTGCAGCAAAATATCCCCTCGCTGAGTTTCGATACCCTGCTGCAATGGGGCACCAGCAATGGTGCCAAATTTTTGGACATCGACAGCGACAAAGGAACCATTGAGGTTGGTAAAACCCCGGGACTTAACCTCATAACCGGCCTCGATGGCAACAAAATTACACCGGAGACAAAGGTGAAAAGGTTAATTTGAAAATGAGGTAATTTGAAGATTTGAAAATGAGTGTGGAGGTGTCGTAAATAACCACGTAATTTGACAACCAAACTCGGTTTTAAATTGTTGCCATTCCAATCTTCAAATTTTCAAATCATCTCATTTTCAAATTAACAAATGAAGCATCTCAATATAACGGTAAAGGGTAAAGTACAGGGCGTTTCTTTTAGGGTGGCGGCAAAGGCAGTGGCCGATCAGCTTGGCGTGCGGGGTTTTGTGCGCAATCAGCCCAATGGCGATGTTTTTATTGAAGCCGAAGCCGACGACTTTATGATGGATATGTTTTTAGAATGGTGCCGGGAAGGCGCGGAACATGCCGTAGTTACCGGCGTGGAAGTGCATGATGGCGAATTAAAAAACTATCGTAATTTTGAAGTTGTGAAAAAATAGTTCGGTACACTTTAAGCTCCATCTGATTGTCAACCGCAAAAAAATTCGCCGGGCAAACTGCTATTTATGGCATAAGTACTATGGTATCAAGGCTTATCGCCTTTATATTAACTCCTTTTTATTCGCGGGCGCTGCCCGTAGCAGGCAATGGCATATTTACGGCCATGTATGGTTACGCTTCTATCATCAACGCCATCCTGGCGTTTGGGATGGAAACCACTTTTTTTAGATATTTGAATAAGCAGGAGCACAACAAACAGCAGGTTTATAATAACGCATTCGGAGCTGTTATTGCTGTGATAGTGGTTTTCCTGGCCTTTTCCCTGCTTTTTTTAGACGGCATTATAAATTACTTGCAGGCTGGTGTTATAAAAGACCATGCCGACTACGCCTTCTATGTAAAATGTTTTCTGTTCATTTTAGCGGCTGATGCATTTTGCGTTATTCCGTTCGCCAAACTACGTGCCGACGGGAGGCCGCTGCGCTATGGGTTAATTAAGTTTTTAAATGTACTTATGGTGTTGGGCTTTAATCTGTTTATGCTGTTTGCAATCCCATATATCATTAAGCACCACATGGCCGGTGCAGATTGGTTTGCAGGCTGGTACAGGCCAAAATGGGTGGGTTATGTGTTCCTGGCCAATACGGTTGCCAGTGTAGCTACCATTATTTTGTTACTGCCCGAAATACTCCAGCTCCGACTGAGATTTAGTAGCAGCATGTTTAAAGAGATGTTTGTGTATAGTTGGCCGGTGCTGGTGGCCAATATATCGTTCCTCATCAACGAGTCGTTAGATAAGGCAATGCTGAAACAAATGCTGCCGCATGGTATTAACGATCAGCAGGTGGGCATTTACGGTATGTGCGCCAAGATCGCGCTATTCCTCAGTATTTTTGTACAGGCCTTTCGCTTGGGTGCCGAACCTTTCTTTTTTAGCCACGCAAAAAACAAGAACTCTGGTGATACCTACGCCCGCATCATGAATTATTTTGTAATAGCCGTTGCAGTAATATGCCTGGCCCTGGTGGCCAACATCAATATCCTGGCCTATATTATTGTAGGTAAGGAGGTGGTAGGCGAGGGTGCGGCTGCGCATAAAAACGTATACTGGTCTGGTTTGGGGGTTGTGCCGCCATTACTTTTTGGCTATTTAAGCCTGGGCATTTATATGAACTTGTCTATCTGGTACAAACTGTCCGATCAAACAAAGTACGGGCTATACATATCAGGCATAGGCGCTTTTTTTACCATCGTGCTCAATTACCTGTTCATCCCCAAGTACAGTTATATGGCATCGGCCTGGATCTCGCTCGGCGCTTATGCCACCATGATGATATTATCGTACCTGTGGGGACAAAAAAATTACCCTATCCCCTATAACATAAAAAAGAACCTCGCTTATATCATAATATCAGCTGTGCTCGTTTACATATCATTCAGCGTATTTAAGCGCAATATATTTATTGGCAACGGCCTGTTTATTTTATTTGCGCTTGGGGCATTGTATACCGAACGGAAAGAACTAAAAGCTATATTTAGCAAATGAACATCAGGGTAATCAACAGATCTAAAAATATTTTACCGGCCTACGAAACGCTCCACGCCGCGGGCATGGATATGCGTGCCGACCTGGAAGCCCCGGTTGTACTAAAACCGCTGGAGCGCCAGCTGATCCCCACCGGGCTTTACATAGAACTGCCCGAAGGTTACGAAGCGCAGATAAGGCCACGTAGTGGCTTGGCATATAAGCATGGTATTGGCATTGTAAATTCGCCGGGTACCATTGATGCCGATTATCGCGGCGAAGTAAAAGTGCTGCTGGTGAACCTTTCTAACGTTGATTTTGAAATAAACACCGGCGACCGAATTGCCCAAATGGTAGTGGCCAAACATGAGCAGGTGAAATGGGAAGAGGTTGACATGTTGAGCGACACCACCCGGGGCACCGGCGGGTACGGGCATACCGGTAAAGACTAAATAATGAAGAAAACGGCATTTATCATCCTGTTAGTAGGCATGTGTACCACGGCTGTTGCTCAAAAAAGCAGCAATGGTGATGCCGCGCCCCTAAAGCAATTGAGCGCCGCAGATAGCAGCCGGGTAAAGGAGCTGTTCTTCTCGGCCATCCGCCAAAAAACAATTGATAATACCAAGCTCGCAACCGAGTTGTTTGGCCAGGTGCTGGCTATCGACCCCAACAACGATGCCTCCCTGTATGAATTGGCCAACCTGGAAAAAGCGCAGAACAATTACCAGGCCGCCGCTCCCTTATTAGAAAAAGCGACAACTGTAAGCCCCGATAACGAATGGTACTGGCTGGCCCTTGCTGATAACTACGAAAAAGCAAACGACCTGGTAAAACTCCAGAGCGCTTTTGACCAGCTGATACGCATTAACCCCGATAAACCTGGGTACTATTTTGGCAAAGCGAGTGTTTACTCGGTGCAGCGCAAGTACGATGAAGCCATAAAACTATATGATAAGGTAGAAAGTATAACCGGCCCTACAGATGAGCTGCAGGCTAACCGACAAAAAATTTACCTGATACAGGGTAAGGTTGATAAAGCATCGGACGGGTTGGAGAAAATGATAGCGGCCCACCCTAACGAGGCCCGTTACTACCTGATGCTTGCCGAACTTTACAACTCCAACGGGCTAAATGATAAAGCCATTGAGGTGCTCAACAAAGGGGTTACCGCGCTCGATAAAGATAAGAACACAGGCCTTAGCTACGGTCTGCTGCACATGGCACTGGCCGATGTGTATAAGGATAAGAAGGACCTGGTGGCCAGCTTTAACGAGCGGAAAATTGCCTTTGCCAATCCTGATATTGATATAGAGCAAAAGGTGCGCGTGATACAGGAGTATGTTCCGCAGCTAACCAACCCAACACTGAAGACACAAGTGCTGGAACTTAGCCGCATACTTACCGTTACCCACCCCAACAGCGATAAGGCTTTTGCCATTTATGGCGATATGCTGGTGCAAACAGAACAGTTTCGCGAAGCAAAACCAGTTTATAAAAAATCGATAGAGTTAAATCCGCAATCATACCAGGTGCATGAGCAGTTGGTGCGGATTGAGATGGCCGAAAGCGATTTCGCGGGCGCTATAAAAGATGGCGAGAACGCGCTTAGCTATTTCCCCAACCAGGCCTGGATGAATTATTTGGTAGGCATAGCCTGGCAACAAAGCAAAAATTACAACAAAGCGCTGGGCTATTTAAAAAACGCGGTGGGCTTAGAGGCTGCCGATAAGGATCTGCTTTCGCAATGCTATTCGGCCATGGGCGATTGCTACCATTCCATTAGTGATAACAAAAGTTCAGACGAGGCTTACGAAAAGGCGCTGAGTTACAATCCCGATAATGCTTTCACGCTGAACAATTATGCGTACTATTTGTCGTTAAGGAACGAGCAGCTGGATAAAGCGGCGGCAATGTCTAAACACAGTACCGAACTGCAGCCCAACAGCGCTTCGTTTGAAGATACTTACGCCTGGATCTTATTCAGGCAGAAGAAATACACAGAGGCGAAGGTTTGGATAGAAAGATCGCTCGCGCATGATAAAACAGACAGCGCGGTGAAGACAGAACATTACGGTGATATTTTGTTTTTTACAGGAGATAGTAGTGGTGCCCTGCAAAACTGGGAAAAAGCCAAAAAGCAGGGTGGCGCTTCGCCTGCATTAGAGAAGAAAATAAATGAGAAGAAATATTCTGAATAAAATAGCCATCATCCTTTTACTGGTTACAGCGGTAAGTTGTAAATCGAAAAAGTTGGTGGTTGTGCAGCGCCCAACAAAAGATACCGTGGCGGTTAAAACAAATGATGTAGCCGAGCGGCTGGCTGCCATCCGTTCCAAACAGGTTACCTTTAACACTTTTAGCGGCAAGGCAAAAACCAGGCTGGATATCAACGGCGATGATAACGACGTTACCCTGAACATCCGCGTAAACCGTGATCAAAAAATTTGGATCTCCATCACCGCTATAGCCGGGCTGGAAGTAGCAAGGGCGCTGATAACGCCGGATAGCATACAGGTGATAAACCGTTTTCAGAACCTGTACCTTAAAAAACCGTTCAGCTATATCCATAGGTACGCGGGCAGGCAGGTGAACTTTAAAACGCTGCAATCGTTATTGGTGGGGAACGCCATTGGCGAACTGCTTAATCCGGATGCCAAGTTTACCCCAGAGGGTGCCAACACCGGCATTACCGGCAACCTGCAGGGCCTGGTGTATAAGCTGCTGCTTGGCCCCGATATGAAGGTTACACAAACCAACCTGGCCAACCAATTGGCAGGGCAAACTTTACAGGTAGCCAACCGTGTTTTTATACAGGCTGATAGCCGCATAGTACCATCGCAAATAGATATTACTTCTACAGCGCCGGGGAATAGGGTGCTGGTTAATTTACGTTATACGCAGGCGGAGTTTGACCGTGTTTTAGAGTACCCCTTCAGTATTCCAAAAAGTTATCAACCTGCAGATTAAAAAACCTATTTTTGATGAATGAAATTTTTTAAAGCAGCCCTGATCATTATTGCTGTATGTACAGCTACCAGCGTGTTTGCGCAAACCAGCGACGAATTAAAACGCCGTAAAAATAAACTTACCGAAGAGCTACAGCAGCTTAACCGCGAGTATGAAGAAACGGCGAGCAATAAAAAGGTTTCGGTAAGGCAGCTAAATAACCTTAAAATACAAATAAACCTGCGCCAGGAAAAGATAGCCAATATCAACTCCGAGGTAAGAAATTTAGATAATCAAATCTCTGAGAGCAATAATACCGTACATAACCTGCAGAGCCAGTTAGACCAGTTGAAAAAGGAGTACGCCGGCATGGTGCTGTTTGCCTACCGCAACCAAAGTGCCTACAATAAGCTGATGTTTATTTTTGCGTCAAAAGATTTTAACCAGGCTTACAGACGTTTAAAATATTTACAGCAATTTGGTACCTACCGCGAGCGGCAGGCGGGTTACATACAGGGCACACAAAAAGAACTGCATGTAAAAATAAACGAGCTGGATAAAGATAAAAAAGAAAAGAGCAACCTGCTTACCGAACAGGAAAAAGAACGAACGGAATTAGGTAAGGCAAAAAGTAACCAGGTAAAAGTAATTACCGACCTGAGCAAGCACCAGGGTGAGCTTAAGAAGCAGCAAAAGGATGTTCAGCAAAAAATTGCGAAGACGAACCGTGAAATAAACAATGCTATCCGCAGGGAGATAGAGGAAATGAGGCGCAAGGCCGAAGAAGAAGCAAGGAGGAGAGCAGAGGAAGCCGCACGTATTGCAGCTGCCAAAGCCAAAGCAGATGCCGCTAATAATAACGCACCTGCGCCTGTTGTAATTAAAAAGCCGGTAGTGATAAAACGTGCTACTGATAGCGAGGCACTTAATGCCACGCCCGAAGCAGCCAAGCTGTCGAATGACTTTCTGGGTAACCGCGGGCGTTTACCATGGCCGGTTGCCAGCGGGCAGTTGATCCATGGTTTTGGCACATATGTAGAAGACGGTATCCGTAATGATAACAACGGCTACGAGATAAGAGCCGCAGCGGGCGCACCGGTAAGGGCCGTCTTCGAAGGTACGGTGAAAATGGTGAAGGATATAAGCGGGACTTATTTGGTTATCATTAACCATGGCGAGTACTTTACATCATACTCCAACCTGCGGTCGGTAAACGTTTCGGTAGGGCAAAAGGTGGGCACCAAACAAACTATTGGCGCTGTAGCAACAGACCAGATCAGTGGCGAGTCGTCGGTAAACTTTATCCTGAACAAGGGCACCACATTTGTGGACCCGCGCGTATGGTTGGCACCTGCAAACTAAAGTGTTAACTATAGCGTTGTAATTGTATATATTTGTAACCTTAATTGTGAGATAAGATGTTAAGCATGGTTTTTTTATTCCTTAATATAGGTACCGGCGAAATGGTGTTGATCGTTTTCGCAGCGCTGATGCTGTTTGGCGGTGAGAAATTACCCGAGATAGCACGAGGCCTTGGAAAGGGGATCCGCGATTTTAAAGATGCTTCTGACGATGTTAAGCGCGAAATAAACAACCAGATAAATAATTACGAGGACAAAAAATCGGAGTTAAAGAAATCTTTGGACGATAAGCCCAAAGAGGAATTACCGGAATATGTTGCGCCTGAGTACACCCCGATAGAAGGCACCTTACCCGCCTTTGAAGGCCAGGCCGCTACCGATGCCATTGAAGAGCATTCCGAATTGGGCAACCCCGAAGCACCGGAAACCTATGAAAGCGAACCGGAATTAAAGCACCCCGTAACCGGCAGCGCGAACGGCTCTATTAACCTGAGCAAAAGCGAAGAGCCTGAGAAAAAGACTATCGAAGAAGAATATAAATAACACAAAAACATTAACATACATAAAAACTTAAGAAAATGGGATTAGGCGCACCAGAAATTATTCTGATCATTATCGCAATACTAATATTGTTTGGAGGTAAAAAAATTCCTGAACTGATGAAAGGTTTAGGTAAAGGCGTAAAAGAATTTAAAGACGCGCAGAACGGCGAAAACAGCACAACTTCAGAAGAGAAACCGAAGTTATAATTGCCAGTTTCTTATTGGGCAGCTTTGTAGCTGTTTAAACTTATAAAACTTATCTGTTGAAATAGTTATGCTTCAACGGATAAGTTTTTTATTTTAGGCCCCATGTCTAAAGATTTTTCCTCTTACAAGGATATTAAAAGAGGGTTACAAAACGGAACGGTTACAGCCGAAAGCCTGGTAAAAGGTTACTTGCAGCAGATCAAGGCAAATGCCCGTTTAAATGTTTTTAACGAGGTTTTTGACCAGGAAGCGCTTGCTTCAGCCAAAACTGTTGACGCGCGTATAAAAAAAGGTACCGCCGGCAAACTGGCCGGTATGGTTATCGCTATAAAAGATAATATTTGTTACAAGGACCATAAGGTAACAGCATCTTCGCGCATCCTGGAGAATTTCACCTCCATTTATTCATCAACCATTGTAGAGCGTTTATTAGCCGAAGATGCCATCATCATTGGCCGTTGCAATTGCGATGAATTTGCCATGGGCGCAGCCAACGAAAATTCTTTTTTTGGAGCGGTAAAGAATTTTGCCGACGAAAAACGGGTTTCGGGTGGTTCATCCGGCGGCTCGGCAGTAGCCGTGCAGGCTGGCATGTGCCATGCCGCAATAGGTACCGATACCGGTGGTTCGGTAAGGCAACCCGCCTCGTTTTGCGGTGTAGTGGGCTTTAAGCCGACTTACGGACGGATCTCCAGGCACGGGATCATCTCCTACGCATCCTCGTTCGACCAGGTGGGCACGCTCACCAAATCTGTTGAAGATGCCGCTTTACTTTTCGAAATAATGGCTGGCGCGGATGAGTTTGACGGCACACTATCGCAAAAGCCCGTTCCTAAGGCCGATGTGCATACCAAAGATACCGGCAAAAAGAAGATCGCGTATTTACAGGAAGCATTATCCAGCCCCGGTGTGGATGCCGATGTAAAGAACACGCTCATCAACTCCATAGAAAAACTAAGGGCGGACGGGCATACCGTAAAGGCCATCTCCTTTGAATATTTAGAATACCTGGTACCCGCGTACTACATCCTGGCCATGGCCGAGGCATCCAGCAACCTGGCCCGCTACGATGGCGTTCATTACGGCTACCGCAGCCCCAACGCAACCGATCTTACCTCCACATACAAACTCTCCCGTTCGGAAGGCTTTGGCAAAGAGGTGAAACGCCGCATTATGCTGGGCACATTTGTTTTAAGCGCCGGTTACTATGATGCTTATTACGCCAAGGCTCAAAAGGTACGCCGGCTGATCAAAGATCAAACCAATGAGATCCTGCAGGAGTACGATTTCCTGCTTACCCCAACCGCTCCCGAACCCGCTTTCCCGATAGGGAAAAAAGAAAAGGACCCGGTGGTAACCTATTTGTACGATATTTTTACGGTGCAAGCATCGCTGGCCGGTTTGCCCGCCATCTCGTTGCCTACAGGCAATAACAGTAAGGGTTTGCCGTTAGGTTTGCAGCTATTAGGGAAGGGTTTTGCCGAGGAAGAACTGTTGAATTTCTCTGAATATTTCTTACAGCTATAGAAAGTTTATACATTAGTAAATAATTTTCCGGCGGCCTCTTCTGCCGGTATAACCTAATTTATGAAGAAATTCTTTACGTTTATTATCTGCGTGGCAGCACTGCAGCTAATGAATGCGGATAGTTCGTATGCTCAATCGTTCAACGCAGATACTGCCGCGCTGCTGCCTGTAAAAGAGGTAGCGGTTTCCAAATACCAGGATGTTATTTTTAAGCGCCGGCTGGATTCTATCCAAAAGGATGTCCCGCTTGATTATAATGGCTACGTGCAGGGCTATATAGACGTTTATATGAGCCGCCGCGATGAGATAGGCCGTTTCCTTGGCCTCTCCAAATATTACTTCCCCATTTACGAAAAGGCTTTCCGCGACGCGGGGGTGCCCGAAGAGATCAAATATTTGTCGATAGTAGAATCGGCATTGAATCCAAACGCCGTATCGCGTGTAGGTGCTGCTGGTCCCTGGCAGTTCATGTCGGAAACGGCGAAGATCTACCACCTGAAAATGAACGACTATGTGGATGAGCGCCGCGACCCCGTGCAATCCAGCCAGGCCGCTGCTGCTTACCTGCGCGATGCCTATCAGCAATTTGGCGACTGGCTGCTGGCCATAGCATCATACAACTGCGGAAAAAGCAATGTGGAGAATGCCCTTGCCAAAACCGGCGCCACCGATTACTGGTCTATCCGCCAGTTATTACCTGCCGAAACACGCGGCTATGTACCGGCTTACATCGCCATTACCTACACTATGAATTATTACAAGCGCCACGGCATTTACCCTCAGCCCACGGATATCCCGATGGAAAACGATACAGTTAGCGTGAGCCGCTTAGTGCCCATGAGCCGCATTGCCACAGCTTTAGGGATAGATTTGAAGGATGTGGTAACCCTTAACCCAAGTTATCGGATGCTCATCGTTAACGGCTCTTCTGCAGCCCCGCGCAGGATCCTGGTACCGCATAGCCGGAAAGAACGTTTTACTGTTTTAGCGCAGGCGATAGATAACCCTAACTATGTGATACCTGCATACCGGCCTGTTTATGTACCACCGCCAGTAAAAACAAGAACGGCAGCCGCTTCGGCAGCCGTACCTCCGGGAGTTGAAAACATGGCTGCTCAAACAGGTACAATAGCGCCTGCAATAGTGCCAAGGGCTAATATGCCGCATTTCCACACAACGGTAAAAGGCGATACTTTGGCAACTATAGCAACAAAGTACGGTATTAGGGTAGAAGATTTGATGGGTTGGAATAAACAATTAGGCAACAATAAAAACATACCCCTGGTTGCCGGACTTACGGTTAATCTAAGCAGGGGCTAAAGAATATATATAATAGTGGCCGGGTTTCGATGTATTTCGAAACCCGGCCCTTTTTATTACCAGCTTTCAAAAAAAGTAATCGTAATTTTGAGGGCTTGAATTAGAGAAGATGAATAAACAAAATCGTAAACAGGACGCCTTAAATTACCACTCCAAAGGGCGCCCGGGTAAAATACAGGTGGTGCCAACCAAGCCTACCAATTCTCAACGAGATTTAACTTTAGCTTACTCCCCGGGTGTTGCCGAGCCTTGCCGCGCTATAGCAGAAAATGTGGATGATGTTTATAAATACACGGCTAAAGGCAACCTCGTAGCTGTTATCAGCAATGGTACCGCGGTGCTGGGTCTGGGCAATATTGGCCCCGAAGCCAGTAAACCCGTAATGGAGGGAAAAGGCCTGCTGTTTAAAATTTATGCCGATATCGATGTGTTCGATCTGGAGATAAATGCCAAAACGGTTGATGAGTTTGTAACGATAGTAAAAGCGCTGGAGCCAACTTTCGGCGGTATAAACCTCGAGGATATATCGGCCCCAACCTGCTTTGAGATAGAGCGCAGGCTGAAGGCGGAAATGAAGATCCCCGTAATGCACGACGACCAGCACGGTACGGCCATCATATCGGGTGCGGCCTTAATGAACGCCTGCGAAATACAGGGTAAAAAGCTGGATAAGATAAAAATGGTAGTTAACGGAGCGGGTGCCGCCGCTGTTTCCTGCTCAAAAATGTACCTGTCGCTGGGGGTTAAGAAAGAGAACCTGGTGATGTTTGATATCAACGGCGTGCTGGATACCAGCCGTACCGATCTGGACGATATTCGCATGGAGTTTGCCACCGAGCGTAAGGATGTTAAAACCCTTGCCGATGCCATGAAGAATGCCGACGTATTTGTGGGCCTTTCGGCGGGCAACGTGGTTACCCCCGCAATGCTGGTGAGCATGGCCAAAAACCCCGTGGTATTTGCCATGGCCAACCCCGAACCAGAGATTAGTTACGATTTGGCTATTGCCGCCCGTAAGGATATTATTATGGCTACCGGCCGGTCTGATTTTCCTAACCAGGTGAACAACGTATTGGGTTTCCCCTATATTTTCCGCGGCGCGCTTGATGTAAGGGCAACCGCCATTAACGAAGAAATGAAAATTGCCGCGGTACACGCTATAGCCGAGATGGCTAAAAAGCCGGTACCCGAGGCGGTTAACTTAGCATACAATATTACCAACCTTAAATTCGGCAGGGATTATATTATCCCTAAGCCAATGGATCAGAGGTTGATCACCGAGGTATCGTCGGCAGTGGCCCGCGCGGCTATGGAGAGTGGTGTTGCCCGCAAAGGCATCACCGATTGGGATGCTTATAATGAGGAACTGCTATCGCGATTGGGCACCAACAACAAGTTGATGCGCGACATCACCAATAAGGCCAAGCAAGCGCCAAAGCGTGTGGTATTTGCCGAAGCCGATACTTACAAAATATTACGCGCCGCCCAAATTGTAAAAGATGAAGGCATAGCGACGCCTATCCTTTTAGGTAACATTGAGAAGATAAAGGCCATTATGCGCGAGAACGAACTAGACCTTGGCGATGTGCAGATGATAGACACCCGCGACGATTGCCCGCGTGCCCAGGAGTTTGCCGAGTACCTGTATAAAAAACGCCAGCGCCGCGGTATTACCAAGCAGGAAGCGCGTAAAACAATCATCGACAGGAATTACTACGGCGCTTGCATGGTGCAGTTTGGCGAAGCGGATGCATTGATCTCCGGCTTAACAAAAAACTATGCGGATACCATTAAACCCGCGCTGCAGATCATCGGTACCGATGAGGGTGTAAACCGGGTTGCGGGTATGTACCTGATGATAACGCAAAAAGGGCCTGTGTTTTTTGGCGATACAACGGTAAACATCAACCCAAGCGTAGAAGAACTGGTAGATATTACCGTACTGATAGAAAAAGCGGTATCGTACTTTATACCTAAACCAAGGGTAGCACTTTTATCTTACTCCAACTTTGGCTCCAACAAAGGCGAGATCCCGGAAAAATCGGCCGAGGCCGTGCGGATACTTCACCAAAAATATCCTAACATGATAGTTGATGGTGAGATGCAGGCCAACTTTGCGCTCAACTCCGAATTGTTGAAGGATAACTTCGAATTTTCATCGCTCAACGGCAAGCCGGCCAATACGCTTATTTTCCCGGGACTGGCATCGGGTAACATCGCTTACAAATTATTGCAGGAAATTGGCGGCGCGGAAGCCGTTGGCCCTATTTTGTTGGGACTGAAAAAACCGGTACATGTATTGCAATTGGGCAGTAGTGTACGCGAGATTGTAAACATGGTTACCATTGCGGTGGTAGATGCCCAGGAAAAGAGCCGTGCGGCAGCATCGCCAAAAGCACGTAAAGCAAAATAAACTATGTACGACTATATTGACGGGAAGCTGGCCTTTAAAAGCCCGGCGCATGTGGTTATTGATGCGGGGGGCGTTGGCTACCACATCAATATTTCGGTAAATACTTTTTCTCGCGTGGGCAATACGGAAAGGTGCAAGTTATACGTTTGGTTACATGTAAAAGAAGATGCGCACACGCTGTATGGTTTTGCCGATGAGGGCGAGCGCAAGCTTTTTTTGCACCTGGTATCAATATCAGGCATAGGCCCCAACACTGCACGCATGATGTTGTCGTCCATCACCCCCGATGAGATCCGCAACGCCATAGTACAGGGTAATGTTCCGCTTATTCAACGGATAAAAGGGATAGGGCCTAAATCGGCACAGCGCATTATTTTAGAACTTCAGGATAAACTTCGCAAGGAAGGCCCGGACACATTGACAGTTGTGTCAGGGTTAAAAACGGTAAAAGAAGAGGCGCTTTCAGCCCTTGTTATGTTAGGATTTGTGCGTAACGTTGCCGAGAAAGTATTGGATCAGGAGCTCAGCAAAAATACTGGCCCCTTAACGGTAGAACAGCTTATTAAATTTGCGTTAAAAAGCTTATAATTACTTATAATAAAATAACACTTGGTTAAAAATTTTACTTGTAAACTTTTTATAGGTACGCTTTTTTTATCCGCATTTTGCGGAACAGGGAAACTATTTGCCCAGCAGCAAAGCGCGGGGCAACAACAAAGCACCGGGCAGCAACCAATACCCGGGCAAACAAACATCCCGCGCCCCGGCCAGCAGCAACGCGCAAACCAGCCGCAAGTACAACAACCAACACCAAACACCGCGCCTGCAGATACTACCCGGCCCCGTAATGCCGCGCCCTTAAGCAACGCTCCAAAACTGACCAAAACCCGTAACCAATGGGCATTGGAAGGCCTTTTTGATGTAGACCCGCCGGGTACAACGCGTACCGTGGAATACGATCTGGCAACCAACACTTACATCATTTACAAAAAACTGGGAAATTTAAATTACGGTGTGCCCCTGTACTTAAGCCCTACCGAATACTTAAAGCTCCAACAAAAAGGCGTACAGCGCGAGTATTATAAACAACTGGCAGATAATTACGCTTATGAATCGCAGCAGCCGGGGTTTATACCGCAAATAAAGATTCGCAGCAAAACGTTTGAGCAGATCTTTGGCAGCTCAACCATCAACATCCGCCCGCAGGGTTCGGCAGAGGTGATATTAGCCGGGCAGATCAACAAGAACGAAAACCCGCTTTTTAATACCCGCCAGCGCAGCCAGTTCAATTTTAATTTTGATCAGCGGATCCAGCTGAACGTAACCGGCGATATTGGCGACAAGCTGAAAATAAGTACCAATTACAATACCGAGGCCCAGTTTCAGTTTGAGAACCAGATAAAGCTGGATTATACCGGCCATCCCGACGAAATTATCCAGAAGATAGAAGCCGGTACTGTAAGCATGCCCCTCAATACCTCGCTTATTACCGGCAGCCAGGCACTTTTTGGGGTGAAAACAAAACTGAAGTTTGGTAAGCTGGATATCACCACCATCTTGTCGCAGCAGCGTTCGCAATCAAAAAGCATTACCATTACCAATGGCTCGCAGCAGGGCAACATCGCGCTTACGGCTGCGGAGTACGAATCCAATAAACACTTTTTCCTGTCGCAATATTTCAGGAATAACTACAACCGGGCGCTGGCCAATATCCCCATCATCAGCTCCAACATCAACATTACTAAAATTGAGGTTTGGACAACCAACCGTACCAACGTTACCACCGATAGCCGCGATATACTGGCCTTTTTGGACCTGGGCGAAAACAGGCCTTACAATACCGCGCTGGTGCAGGGCGGGCCGGGCTTTAGCGGTTTACCCGCGGGTTTCAAGGGACCGGGCTTTACGCAGCAATCCAATACCCTGTTGCAAAACTTACCGTCAACGGCGCGTATAACCAACTCTAATGATGTTTCTACTTACTTCCGCGCTACCGGCGCTACAGATAACTACGCCAAGGTAACCTACGCCCGCAAGCTTACCCCAACTGAGTACACGCTGCACCCTCAACTGGGCTACATATCGTTAAACTACCCGTTGGATAACGACCAGGTGCTGGCGGTTGCCTACCAGTATTCTTACAACGGGCAAGTATACCAGGTGGGCGAGTTCAGCAGCGATGTAGCGGTAGACCCGGCAACGCCCAAGGCGCTTTTTGTAAAATTATTAAAGAACGAGCTGCTAAAAACTAACCTGCCAACCTGGGACCTGATGATGAAAAACATCTATTCCCTGGGCGCTTATGGTATCAGCCCATCAAACTTTAAACTGAATGTTAGCCGTTTGGATGATAAATCCGGGATCGAAAAAACGATAATGGACGAGGGCGCCAATACTAAAAGCAAGCGCTGGCTGCAGTTAACCGGGGTGGATAACCTCGATCAGCAAAACGATAAGCGACCCGATGGCTACTTCGACTTTTTGGAGGGTATCACCATCGATTCGCAAAACGGGCGCATTATGTTCCCGGTGGTGGAACCCTTCGGTGCCGATCTCGCGAAGCAATTTACCGCGGGTGAACAGGACCTGGTGGCCCGCTACGTATACCAACCGCTGTACGATTCTACCAAAACCATCGCGCAGCAATTATTCCCAAAGCTAAACAGGTATCTCATTAAAGGCACTTACACCTCCACCCAGGGCTCGGAGTACCAGCTAAATGCTGTGAATATTCCGCAGGGCTCGGTAGTGGTTACGGCGGGAAATTTAAAACTGAACGAGGGCGCTGATTATACTGTTGATTACAGCTCTGGCCGGATCCGCATCCTTAACCAGGCTTTGCTTTCTTCCGGCCAGCCCATCAACATTAAAATAGAGAATAACGAGCTGTTTGGCGTTCAGCAGAAATCCCTCTGGGGTACACGGCTGGATTACCGGGCAAGCAATAAGCTGGCCCTGGGTGCTACCTTTATGCACCTCACCGAGCAGCCCATCACCCAAAACGAGGTGGTAGGAGAGGAATCTATATCCAACAGTATCTTCGGGTTCGATGCCAATTACAGCACCACGTCAAGGCTTTTAACGCGCCTGGTAGATAAGATCCCTTTAATAAATACCAAGGCACCATCAACCATTAACCTAAGCGGCGAGTTTGCTAGGCTAATGCCAGGAAGCCCGGGCGCGCTGAACTTTGCAGGCTCCAAGAACGGTACTTCTTACCTGGACGATTTTGAGAATAGCCGCTCGGTTATTGATATAAAAAGCGCGGTAAGCTGGCAAATTGCAGGTACGCCGCAGATGTTCCCCGAATCGCAATTGTTTAACGATCTGAGTTATGGCTACAACCGCGCCCGCTTGACCTTTTATAATATCGACCCGATATTTTACACCAGCGCCGGCAATATTGCGGTAAACCGTACCGACCTGTCCAACCATTACGTAAGGCAGGTGATTGAGCAGGAGGTGTTCCCATTTAAGCAGTCGGTAACTGGCCAGCCGCTAACCTTGTCAACCTTTAACCTTGCCTTTTATCCAACGGCACGCGGGCAATATAACTATGCCACATCGGGCATCAATACAGATGGCACATTACAAGGCCCAAAAAACCGCTGGGGCGGCATCTTCCGCAAGCTGGAGACAAACGATTTTGAATCGAACAATATCGGGTACATCGAATTTTGGGTGCTCGACCCCTTTATTTACAAACCGGCCTCGCAAGGTGGCGACCTGTATTTTAACCTCGGGAGCATTTCTGAGGACATCCTGAAAGACGGGCGCAAGAGTTTGGAGAACAGCCTGCCCGTAGATGGCGCTACCGATAAAACCGACGAAACCGTTTGGGGCCGGGTATCTAAATTGCAGCCGGTAATAAATGCCTTTGATAATAACCCCGATTCGCGCCGTTTACAGGATACTGGTTTGGATGGTTTGAACGATACGGATGAGCAATCGAAATTTGCCAATGTGGTAAACCAGGCAAAGGCGGTGCTGAGTCCGCAGGCCGCTACTGCGTTCTCCGCCGACCCTTCAACAGATGACTACCGCTACTACCAAGGGCCCGAGCTTGACCAGGCGCGCGCCGGTATTTTAGAGCGTTATAGCCGCTACAACGGTACCGAGGGTAACTCCAAAACCGCAGAGCAATCACAAGCGGAACTTGGCCTGCAAACATCGGCCTCCACATCCCTGCCCGATGGTGAGGACATTAACCGGGATAATAACATGAGCCAAACGGATGAATACTTCCAGTACAGGGTATCCATCCGCCCGCAGGATATGCTGGTTGGCCAAAACTATATCAGCGATAAAGTAAAATCGAACGTAAAACTGGCCAACGGGCAAACAGAAGCGGTTACATGGTATCAGTTCAGGATCCCGATAACCGACTACCAAAGCAAAGTAGGCAACATTCAGGATTTTAAGGCCATCCGTTTTATGCGTATGTTCATGACCAACTTTGCCGATACCTCGGTATTACGTTTTGCCACCCTGCAGCTGGTACGTGGCGAATGGCGCAGCTTTAACGCCGAGAATAACCCGCTGAACATCATTGCCGACCCGGCCATCCAAAGCCCAACGGTTGATAACTCGGTATTGGATGTGCAGGCCGTAAATATTGAAGAGAACGGTAACCGCACCCCAATACCTTACGTGGTGCCACCGGGCATTAACCGCCAGCGCAATTACAATAACCTGCAAACAGATACCAAGCTGAATGAGCAATCGCTCTCCTTAAAGGTTACCAACCTGCGCGATGGTTACTCAAGGGCGGCTTTCCGTACATTTTTTAACGATCTGCGGTCGTACAAAAAGATCCAGATGTTTATCCATGCCGAGGGCGACCAGTTGAAGGATAACGATGTAAATGCCTTTATACGCCTGGGTGTTGATTACCAGGACAACTATTACGAATACGAAGTACCACTGGCCATTACCCAGCAGGGTACCCGCGACCCCGGTGCTATATGGCCCGCGAGTAACGAACTTAACCTGGAGCTGGACCTGCTCACCAGCGCCAAGCTTGCCCGTAACAATGCCAAGCTAAACGGCCTGCCATGGCCGTTTACCACCCCGTTTATTTACACCGACGGGCATAACAAAGTAACCATTAAAGGCCAACCCGACCTGAGCCGACTGCGTACTATTATGGTAGGTGTGCGTAACCCGTACAAAGGCAATAATACAGGCGCAGATGATGGGCTGGATAAAACCGGTACCCTGTGGTTTGATGAATTGCGCCTCACTGATTTTGACCAGCGTGGTGGCTGGGCGGCAACAGCCAGGGCCGATTTCGCGCTGGCAGATTTTGCCAATATTACCTTATCGGGCAGTAAAAGTACCGTTGGGTTTGGTTCGCTGGATTCGCGCGTGAGCGACAGGAGCCGCAGCGATAACCAGATCTATGATATATCGGGCAGTGTGGAGCTGGGCAAGTTCTTCCCGGCTAAAAGCGGGATCAAGATACCGGCGTATATTAACATAAGCAACCAGGTAGCAACCCCGCAGTACGACCCGCAATCGCCTGATGTGGAACTGAAGAAAACGCTTGCAGCCGCACCAACCTCGCAGGCGAGAGATTCTATCCGGAATGTATCGATAGATTATACCATGCGTAAAAGCATCAACTTTACAA
Source organism: Mucilaginibacter gilvus (assembly GCF_004054195.1). Lineage (GTDB taxonomy): Bacteria > Bacteroidota > Bacteroidia > Sphingobacteriales > Sphingobacteriaceae > Mucilaginibacter > Mucilaginibacter gilvus. Next base: position 93,132 of record NZ_SBIW01000008.1, read on the forward strand.
ACGTGCACAAAGAGCATACCAACGCCAGCGCGCCGGTACATGTTTGGGATGTAGAGAACTTTAATGCCACCTACGCCTACACCGAATACACCCACCACGATTTTATTGTGGAAAGCGACCTGGCCCGTACTTACCGTGTAAGCCTGGCCTATAACTACAGCACCCAACCTAAGTATTATACACCTTTCGGGAAGATCATTAAAAGTAACCTGCTGGCTTTGGCGAGGGATTTTAACTTCAGCTTACTGCCATCGAGGTTGAACTTCGCTATCAATTTCGACAGGTATTATTCAGAGAATACCCTGCGTAATAACGACCCGAATAACTATATCCCAATACCCACCAGTTTCAACAAAAACTTTAATATAACCCGCGTTTATGGTATCGGCTGGAATTTATCCAAATCGCTGCAGATGGATATTGATGCCACCAACTTATCGGTAGTGGATGAGCCGGCCGGCCGTATCAACGGGCTTAAACGCGATACACTTTGGGAAAACCTGAAAAGGCTGGGCCGTACTACCAACTACAACCACACCATCAACTTTAACTACACCACGCCGATAAACAAAATCCCGGGGCTGGACTGGACAGCCCTGATAGCGCGTTACAGCACCCACTTTAACTGGCAAACCCAGCCCGAGTTCGCCATCAACAACCCGGATTATAACGTTGGTAACAGCATTCAAAACTCGCGCACCATACAGTTAAACCCTACGCTTAACTTTACAACCTTCTATAACAAGTTTAAGGCGCTGCGCAAAGGCAATAATGATAATGGCGGTGTAGGCGGGTTCTTCCTGGGCGTATTAACCAGCGTGAAAAACCTGAGCGGTACGTATACCCGCACCGAGGGTACCTTCTTGCCGGGGTATTTGCCGCAGTCGAATTTCTTTGGGCAGGATTTTTCTTACGATTCGCCAGGGATAGGCTTTCTGCTGGGCAGCCAGGCAGATCTGCGTAATAAAGCGATAGAACGGGGATGGATAACCTCGGATACCCTGCAAAACCAGCCCTACGTAACCACTTTTAATTCCGATCTGCGCCTGCGTGGTATTATCGAACCCATCAAAGATCTGCGCATCGAACTGATCGCTTTTAAAACACAGGATCGTAACTATCAAACCAACTTTAAATATCTGGCAGCTACAAACAGTATTGAGAACCTGAGCCCTACAACATCGGGTACCTACAGTGTTTCTATTTTATCGTTTGCCACGGCGTTCTCCAAATCAACAGGAATAAACAATACTTCAACAACGTTTCAGCAATTTTTAAGTAACCGGGCGATTATCTCCAAACGCCTTGGCGTAACCAACCCTAATTCTACCGGCACAACAAACGGTTTTGCAGATGGCTATGGTGCCAATGCCCAAAACGTGCTGGTTCCGGCCTTCCTGGCGGCTTACACAGGTAAAGATGCAGGCAGTTCGTCGCTAAGCCAGTTCCCGCAAACGCCTATCCCCAACTGGCAGATCAGTTACAGCGGGCTGGGCAAGATGCCGTTCTTTACCGAGGTGTTTGATTCCTTCGATCTGAGGCATGGCTACCGCTCATCGTACAACGTGAATGGCTACACCACCCTGTTGCAGTACCAGGCGGCCAATGGTGCTGTAAGTTCGCGCGATGCCAATACCGATTTCCTGCCTTTTTACCAAATGACACAGGTGAGTATTTTTGAACAGTTTGTGCCGCTTTTGGGTGTGGATGTGCGTTTTAAAAACAGCATGACCGCCAACATGGAATATCGTAAAACACGTACGCTGGCATTAAGCCTGCTCAATAGCCAGTTGGCGCAGCAAACCGAGAATATTGTGGTGGTTGGCTTTGGCTACCGCCCTAAAAACTTCCGGATGCCTTTTGGCTGGTTTGGTGGAAAAACGAATAACGACATCAACTTTAAGCTGGATGTGGCTATCCGCGATAATAAAACGCTTATTTACCGTGCCGATATTGAAGCCGCGGAGGTATCATCCGGTGCAAAAAACATCACCATGCGCCCATCGATAGATTACGTGATCAACCAGCGCTTCAACCTCAATTTATTCTACGATAGCAATATCACCAAGCCATACACCTCGCAAACGTTCAATACTTCGTTCACCAACTTTGGCTTGAATTTGAAATTGTTGTTGCAGTAATAGTCCGAATCAGAATTTACAGGATTTTAGAATTTTCAGAATGTAAAGTTGATGGTGGTTGACATATACCTCCACGTCATGCTGAAATCTTTTCAGCACCCCATCATTAAAGTCGTCACAAAGCATTGCGGTGATACGTGGTTTTTTAGCAAAGTTCGCCACTTGCCGTGTGAGGTGCTGAAAAGATTTCAGCATGACGGGACAGGGGATTTATATTCTGAAAATTCTAAAATCCTGTTAATTCTGATTCAGACAACCAACCCTAACACTCCGGCAAGCTGATGGGGATATTGATGGCCAGTCCGCCATCGGATGTTTCTTTGTATTTGGAGTTCATATCCAGAGCGGTTTGCCACATGGTACGTACCACTGCATCCAGGCTTACTTTGGCTTTATCGGGATTGCTTTGCAGGGCAAGCTGCGTGGCGGTGATAGCTTTTATGGCACCCATAGTGTTCCGTTCGATGCAAGGCACCTGTACAAGCCCGCCAATAGGGTCGCAGGTGAGGCCGAGGTGGTGCTCCATGGCAATTTCGGCGGCCATTAAAACCTGGCGCTGACTGCCACCCAATACCTCGGTAAGCGCTGCCGCGGCCATGGCCGATGATACACCAATTTCGGCCTGGCAACCGCCCATAGCGGCAGATATGGTGGCACCTTTTTTAAAGATGCTGCCTACCTCCGATGCGGTGAACATAAACTGGATGATGCGCTGCTCGTCAAATCCATCGCAAAAGCAGATGAAGTATTGGAGCACCGCCGGAATAACCCCCGCGGCGCCGTTGGTAGGCGCGGTAACTACACGGCCAAAGCTGGCGTTCTCTTCGTTAACGGCCAGCGCGAAGCAGCTCACCCAGTCTAAAATATTCTGGAAGCTATTACCTGTTTCACGGATGGCCGCTACCCATTCGGTGTAATTGCTGTAACTACGCCCGGCCAATAATCGTTTATTTAAGGCGAAAGCACGACGAGCCACATTCAGCCCGCCGGGCAGGCTGCCGGTAGTATGGCAGCCACGGTACATGCATTCTGTCATTACCTTAAATATCTGCAGCGTACCGTTACGTGTATCGGCTTCGCTGCGCCAGGCAAGCTCATTTTCGGCGACAACTTCTGATATTTTGAGCCCGGTTTTTAAACACCAGTGCAGCAGGTCGCCGGCGGTATCAATAGGGAAGGGCAGGTCTACCTCTGTCTTGTGCGATGCATTCGAACCCTCCTTCACCACAAAACCACCGCCTATAGAGTAAAACGTTGCCGTTACGGCTTTTCCATTGCTTAAAAAAGCCTGGAAGGTTACCGCGTTGGGGTGAAAGGGGAGGCTTTCGGTAAAGAGAAAAAGCATGTCATCATCAAAATTAAAGCTTACCTCTTTAGTGCCGCCAAGCATTAGTTTATGCCCGGTGTTTATCTCCGCAATTTTGCTGTTGATCCTATCTACCTCAAAGGTGACAGGGTCGTCGCCGCTTAAGCCAAGGAGGATGGCAATATCGGTGCCGTGGCCCCTGCCGGTTTTGGCCAGCGAGCCGTAAAGCAAAACTTTAACTTCTACCACAAGAGGCAGCGCCTCCTGTTCGGCAAGTAGGGCAATAAACTGCTGTGCCGCGCGCCATGGCCCAAGCGTATGGGAACTTGACGGGCCAATGCCTATCTTAAACATATCGAATACCGAAATTTGCTCTCTTTGCATCACTACAAAACTAACGATACTAACAGTATATTTTTTTGGTTAAACGCTTTTAATATTAAGTTTCATTTAATAATTTAAACCAAACTTTAAAACTTAAAACCTTAACACAAATGGAAACTTACGACGCACAACAAACAGGGGTATTCTTCGCTTTTTTCGCAGCCATGTTCATACCTATTATGATCGTCTCAGTGATCATATTGATAGCCTATTGGAAAATATTCGAAAAGGCCGGCAAGCCTGGTTGGGCGGCCATTGTTCCCATTTATAACATTATTGTTCTGCTTGAAATTGTGGGTAAGCCGCTTTGGTGGATCCTATTGTTGATCTTCCCCTGTACATCATTCTTTATTGGGATATGGCTTATAAACCTGCTCAGCAAAAGCTTCGGCCAAAGCGAAGGTTTCACCCTCGGGCTTATCTTTCTTCCTTTTGTGTTTTTTCCGTTGCTGGGTTTTGGCAACTACCAATATATTGGCCCGGCAGGTGCAGGCTTCGCAAGGAATGATACTTACGATCCTTCCATAAATTATAAAGACCCTTTAAATCCGCCGCAGGCATAATGCGTTCACTATTATTTGCACCCTGCAGCATGGCTTTTACTACCTGGCTGCAGGGGCATTTACTTCCTTGTCCGTTTAAGTATTTTACCGGGATAGATTGCCCGGGCTGTGGTTTTCAACGCTCGGTTGTGGCGCTCATGCAGGGGCAGTGGAGCGCAAGCCTGGCGCTTTACCCGGCTACTATACCCTTACTGCTGGCCATTATTTATACCCTTGCCGATAACTTCTTCAAGCTGGATACCCCAAGAAAGATCATCAAAACAAGCGCTTACATTACCGTTGCGAGTATAATGCTCATTAGCTACACCATCAAAATGGCGCACCTGTACTGGCTATAAAACTTCGGCCTGGGTAGCGTAGAAGCTGTAATCTTTCCGCAGGGTTTGCAGGAATTTAAGATCATTCATTTCCGGTGGGGCAGCTAAACCGAGGTGGTTTTTTATGCGGGTAGCCAAATTGTAAACCACTACGCTGTTGCCGGTTTTTACATAGGTGTTCACTACCTCATTTATCAGCTCGATATCCTGCTCGCTTAATTGGGCTGCGGCGGCAAATACGGGTTCGTAACCGTCAGCCGCGGGCATAAAAGCCACGTGGTTAATTTTTGTACGCGGGCTGGTGCGGATAAGGATAGTGCCGGCCACCAGGTCGCCAATGCGTTGTACCTTTTCGCTTATGGCGGCTACTACCAGGGCAATGGAGCCCATGCTCAATCCAAAATCTACTATCCGGAACAGCCACCTCAGCAAATACTGACTAAACCGGGGTTGCGCGCCATCAAGGCTCACCACTTTAATTTTCATCACCTTTTTGCCTACCGATTGCCCGTTCATAAAATACTCGCAAACGAGATCGTAAAAAACATAGGAAATGCCATAAATTACAATGAGTACTATGAGTGTGCTCTTCATGCCATCGAGGCTGATACCGGTGATAATGAACAGGATATACAACAGGAAGAAGATGCCAAAATCAATAATACTTGCCACGATGCGCTCGCCCAGCCCGGCCAGTTCATAGTCGATATCGATGTTTTGCGAAGTAGTGATCCGTACGGTTTGCATGTTAAGAAATATATATGCTCAATTTGCTGGTTTTTTGTTGAATTATAAAACTTTTGTAATTATTTTAACGCCATATTATTTAACCTGGGCCGGATTAATGCGCGAACCGATTTTTGTAAAACAGAATGCCAAAAAATGGGAGCGCTTTGAAAGTTCGCAGGGCCAGGGGCCGGATGAACTGGCGGATAGCTTTATCCAGATAACAGACGACCTGGCCTACGCCAAAACCTTTTACCCAAAATCAAAAACTACGGTTTATTTAAACGGGCTTGCGGGCAGGTTCCATCAATCCATCTATAAAAACAAAAGCGAAAAGGGCAACCGCTTTATTACCTTTTGGAAATACGAGCTGCCGTTGTTGTTTTATAAGCATCGCAAACCATTGTTGTATGCCTTCACCTTTTTTATGGTGTTTTGCCTTATAGGCTGGCTCTCGGCCATGTACGATGAGAATTTTGTACGGCTAATTATGGGCGATCGTTATGTTGATGAAACCAACGCCAACATAGCCCGCGGCGAACCATTCGGCATTTACGGCAGCGACTCAGAATTTTTTACATTTTTCCGCATAGCAGCAAATAACATTTATGTATCGCTGGTAACGTTTGTAAGCGGCATCATATTTTCGGTGGGCACGCTTTACCACCTGTTTCAAAACGGCATTATGCTGGGCGCGTTCCAGTATTATTTTTTTAGTAAGGGCCTGGGCATGCAATCGGTACTGGTTATCTGGATCCACGGTACGCTGGAGATCTCGGCCATTGTAATAGCCGGTGGAGCCGGGCTGGTAATGGGTAACAGCCTTTTATTCCCCAAAACCTATACCCGCATGGAATCGCTAAAAAAAGGCGCGGCCGATGGCATGAAGATAGCCATTGGGCTGGTGCCTATATTTTTAACCGCTGCTTTTTTTGAAGGCTTTGTAACCCGCCATACGCACATGCCCATCTGGCTAAGTATTGGCATACTGGGCTCATCGGCTTTTTTCATCATTTGGTACGTGATCTTATACCCCCGCAAAATTTATAACACAGCATATGGAACCTAATATAGAATTGGCCAAACCCCGCGATTTTGGCGAGATCATCAGCGACACGTTTTTATTTATCCGCCAAAATTTTAAAGGGCTGTTAAAAAGCTTTTTTATTTTCTGTGGGTTTTTCCTGGTGGCGGGTGCGCTGGCCATGTGCATTATGCAATACAAAACCAATTATACGGTTACCCGGCAAGTTGCGGGCGTGCCTGCCGAGTTTGGGAACATATCAGAGTTAGCTGTCAGCATTATAGGGGTTATGGTATTTGCGCTGCTTGGCTTTACTGCTAACATGACCACCATTATTTGCTACGTAACCTTATATAAAAATAAAGCGAATATAGAACCTACAACAGAAGAGATGTGGGCCTATTTTAAGTACTATTTTTTAAGAGTGCTTGGAGCCAGTATTGTTATTTGGCTGCTGCTGTGCGCCGGTTACATGGTATGCCTTATCCCGGGCATCTGGTTATTCCCGATACTTGGGCTGATATTTCCGATCATGATCATTGAGAATGCCAGCTTTGGTTATGCCTTTAGCCGCGCTTTTAAACTCATTAGCAACAACTGGTGGATAACCGCCGGTGCTGTATTTATTGTATGGCTCATCGCTTATTGTATGATGTTCTTCATCAGCCTGCCCCTGTCGCTGGTAAATGTTTCCAGCATGTTGCTACGCCCCCATGTGGGCCCCACTGTATCCATGGGCCAGATTGTGCTCGGCTCAGTGCTGCAGCAACTGATGCAGGTGATATTGGTGATCCCCACTATAGGCATCTGCCTTTGCTATTTTAACCTTACTGAAAGTAAAGACGGCACCAGTCTGCTGAACCGTATTGACAAGTTTGGCGGTCAAAACACACAAACCGACCTGCCCTCAGAGGAATATTAAATGCTGCGTACCACCCTCCTGTTTGTTTTTTTACTGATTGCCAATCTGTGTTTTGCAGGGCCGGATACGACGACTGTGCTCAAAAAAGCAGTGGTTAAGAACGATACCGTTGCGGTGAGTAAAAAGCCGGCGGCTGTTATAACCGATACCACAACCGTAGAACAACGGAGCCTGGATACTGTCGCCCTCAACAAATACAAAAAGTTACCTGAGTTTAAATATGAGGAAACTTACAATGGCCCATCATGGTGGACACGCTTCTGGCGCTGGTTTTGGGAATGGCTTAGCCAGTTACTTGGCAGGGCCGGGAAGCACCCGGGGGCAATGTCGGCCTTATTCATATTCTTGAAATACTTTTTTATTGTGGCTGGTGTTTCGGCACTGGTGTTTCTGATAATGAAACTGTCCGGCATCAATATGCTGCACCTTTTCCGCAAAAAACCTTACTCCTCGCTGGCATACGCCGAATCTGTGGAGAACATCCATGAGATAGATTTTGAGGCCGAAATAGAAAATGCCATTGCCGTACACAATTACCGTTTTGCCGTGCGCCTGCTTTATCTGCGCAGCCTGAAACAGTTGAGCGATAACGGGCTTATCAACTGGCAGATCAATAAAACAAACACCAATTACGTGTACGAGCTTAGCAACGCCGAACAGCGCGAAGCTTTTAAACGGCTTACCCTGCAGTTTGAATACGTATGGTACGGCGATTTTTTAATAAATGGCGAGATCTTTAAAAGGATAAACGCGCTTTTCAACACCTTTAAAAGCAGCGCCGAATGAAAGATTTTAAATTATATATCGGTATCGCCTCGGCTTTGATGCTGGTTTACGTTATTGCGCAATACAATAAACCCAACCCGGTTAACTGGAGTACTACGCTGTACTATAACGACAAGATCCCCTTCGGTACCTTTGTGCTGTATGACCGCCTTTATGATTTTTTCCCCGACGCGGACGTAACTCGCACCAATCAATCTGCTTACAGCGTTTTTAGCGATACTACGATGATGCCCGGCAATTACCTCATTATTGCCAATAATTTGGAGCTGAGTAAAGATGATTACGCCGAAATGGTAAAATACATCAGCAAGGGAAATTCGGTATTCATCAGTGTTTTCGACTGGGGTGGCATGGTAACGGACACCCTGAAACTAAACCAAAGCGCGGAATTTGGTAAAAAGGCTGTCGGGGTAAATTTCACCAACCCGAAACTTAAACGGGCGGAAAACTATACGTTTGATAAACATATAACCGACCAGTACTTTAAAAAATTTGACACTACGAGGGCAACGGTTATAGGGCAAAACTCATTGGGGCACGCCAACTTTATCAGCTATACCTTTGGCAAGGGTAAACTTTTTCTTTTTGCCAATCCGCAGGTATTTACCAATTACAGTCTGTTAAAACCTGCCAGTGCAGATTATGCTCAAAAGGCGCTTTCCTATCTCCCTGCCGGTGTTGATAATGTTTATTGGGACCAGTATCAAAACCACGATATCCCTACGGATGAGTCGCCAATGCGCGTATTTTTCCAGCACGCGGCTTTGCAATGGGCGTATTACCTGGCGCTGGCCAGCATGCTGCTATTTGTTGTTTACGAAATTAAGCGCAGGCAGCGGATTATCCCGGTGGTAGAGCCGCTGAAGAACTCCACGCTGGAGTTTGTAACCGTTGTGGGCAAGGTGTACTACGAGCAGCGCGATAACGCCAACATCGCGGCAAAAAAGATACTGTACTTTTCAGAACATCTGCGCACAGTCTTTAACCTTAAAGCAGGCGTTTACAATCAGGAATTTATAACCCCGCTCGCCAATAAAACAGGTATCGACCTGCTGTTTGCGGGCGAATTGGTAAGGCATATTAATTACCTGCTACCGCAAAAGCACGTTACCGACCGCGAACTTATTGTACTAAACCAGTTAATAGAAAAATTTTATATTCAATCCGGCTCACATGGAAAATGAAAACTTTGAACAACGAACAGACCTTAGCAAGCTAAGCAGCGCTGTTGCACAGATAAAAGCCACGCTCTCTAAAATTATTGTTGGGCAGCAGCAGGTTATCGACCTAATTATTGCCGGCATATTGGCCGATGGGCATATTTTGATAGAGGGGGTGCCGGGTGTAGCCAAAACGCTGACCGCTAAATTGATTGCAAAAGCCGTTGATGTTAAATATTCGCGTATCCAATTCACGCCCGACCTGATGCCGTCTGATGTATTAGGTACTTCGGTATTTAACCCCCAAACGGCAGGGTTCGAATTTAAGAGAGGCCCGGTGTTCGGTAATATTATTTTAATAGATGAGATAAACCGCGCGCCAGCCAAAACACAATCGGCCCTGTTTGAGGTGATGGAAGAGCGCCAGATAACAATGGATAGCCACACCTACAAAATGGACGAGCCCTTTATTGTACTGGCTACCCAAAACCCGGTAGAGCAGGAAGGCACCTATCGCCTGCCCGAAGCGCAGCTTGACCGTTTCCTTTTTAAAATAGAAATTAAATACCCATCGCTGGAAGAGGAGATAGCCATTGTTACACAACAGCACCAGCAAAAAACCGCGGATCAGCTGAGCGATATAAAACCTGTTTTGGCGGGCGAGGATATTATTGCCTTGCGCAGACAGGTGAGGGCGCTGTATGTGGAGCCCAAAATACTGGCCTTTGCCGCGCAGATCATCCACGAAACACGTAACAACCGCTCGATATATTTGGGTGGTTCGCCGCGCGCTTCGCTGGCTATTGTAAATGCAGCCAAAGCTATTGCCGCCATTAACGGGCGCGATTTTGTGACCCCGGATGATATTATTTTAGTTGCTGCCCCTGTATTGCGCCACCGCATAATGCTTACGCCCGATAAAGAAATGGAAGGCGTACTGCCGGATGATGTAATTGCCCAGATAATCCAAAAAATTGAGATTCCACGATAAACGCAGGTGAAGAAACTATTAGCGCTGTTTTATACCGATCTATTCTTAAGCGGCAGGCTGTTCTCGGCGCTGGCCTGTAGTGTTGTGTTCTTTTTGTTTTCGTTCTTCTTTCCCTGGCTTGGCGATCTGCCCGAGTTTTTCTTTTGGGGCCTGGTGCTGCTAACCCTTATTGACCTAATAATGCTCTACCGTGTAAAGGATGCCATGTTTGCCAAAAGACACGCCCCCGAGCGCCTGAGCAACAGCGATGATAACGAGTTAGGCATCTATATAGAGAATCGTTATTCGTTTTCGGTATCGGCGGGTATTATCGATGAGATCCCCGTGCAGTTCCAGAAGCGCGACGTGTGGTTTAAAACAACTTTAAATGCCGGCGAGCACAAACTCATCAGCTATCTACTAAGGCCGCTTAAACGCGGCGAATACGAGTTTGGGAGCATTAGGGTGTTTGTGCGTTCGCCGCTGGGCCTGGTGAGCAGGCGCTTTAACTTTGGGCAGGCAGAAGTGCTACCAGTGTATCCATCATTTCTGCAGATGCGCAAATACGAACTGCTGGCCATATCAAACCGGCTGAGCGAGATCGGGATTAAAAAAATACGCCGGCTGGGACATAGCCTGGAGTTTGAGCAAATAAAAAATTACGTACCCGGCGATGATTACCGCAACATCAACTGGAAGGCATCAGCACGCCAGGGCAGCTTAATGACCAACTCCTACACCGACGAAAAATCGCAGCAGGTGTATTGCGTGATAGATAAATCGCGCGCCATGAAGATGCCTTTTGAAGGGCTTAGCCTGCTTGATTATGCCATTAACGCCAGCCTGGTACTCTCCAACGTAGCCCTGTTAAAAGAAGACAAGGCCGGGCTGATCACTATTGCCGAGAAAGTTGGCTCTGTAATACCTGCCGACAAAAAGCATACGCAGATCAACAAGATACTGGAGGTATTATACAAGGAGAAAACCCGCTACCTGGAAACTAATATGGAGGCGCTTTACAGCACTATCCGTAACGTAGTAAAACAGCGCAGCCTGATTGTTTTCTTTACCAATTACGAAAGTATGCCCGCCTTACAAAGGCAGCTGCCGTTTTTAAAGCGCATCTCGCGTTTCCATTTGCTGCTGGTGGTTTTCTTTGAGAATACCGAACTGAAGCAGGTTAGCGAGCAACCAGCTGGTAACGTGGAAGAGATCTACATCAAAACCATCGCGGAAAAATTCGCCTACGATAAAAAACTCATCGTAAAAGAACTGGCCGCCCACGGCATCCAATCCATCCTCAGCACCCCGCAAAATTTGACCATTAATACCATAAACCGATATTTGGAGCTGAAAGCTAAGCAAAGGATATAGAGGGGAAGTAGAGTCAAGAGACAAGAACCAAGATACAAGGCAGGAAAGTAGAATCAAGAGACAAGAATCAAGAGACAAGACGAAAGCATTTTTCTTCTTTTTCTCTCTTGGTTCTTGTCTCTTATGTCTTGATTCTACTCTAAACTCCGGGCAACCTCACTCCGGCTTCGGCGAGGCCGATGACGATGCGTTCCTGTAGTTCTATTTTGGTGGAGAGGAAGTTGGCGGGTTCTACCCAAACGTTTATAGTAAATTTTACACCGTCAATTTCCAGCCCTACTACGCCTACGCGGGTTTCTGGTTGATGTAAGATGGTGGGTATCGCCATTATGGCATCGTTAATGATCTGTTTAACCTGTGTTACGTTGGCTGCGTAGCCCAGCTTTATTTCAAAATCTAAACGGCGGCGGCCTTCGCGCGTTACGTTTACAATTACCTCGTTAAAAAGCTTGCCGTTGGGGATGATCACCGTTTTGTTATCGGCAGTAATAAGCACGGTGTAGAAGATCTGTATAGAGGTAACTTTGCCATCCTGCCCCTGGGCAACAATGCTATCGTCTATCTCGAAAGGCTTTAGTAATAAAATGAGCACCCCGCCGGCAAAGTTTTGAAAGGTGCCCGACAAGGCCAAACCTGCCGCCACACTGAACGCGCCAATAATAGTAGTGAATACGGTCAGTTCGAAACCGATGATATTCATTACAAATATGATGAGCAGTACGTAAAGGGCGGTAATTGTAAGGCTTAAAAAGAATGGCCGTAAAGATGAATGAACCGCATTGCGATCCATCCGGGTATGGAGGCGGCCCTTTAAGAACCTGATAAACCATAAACCGACAAAAAAGGCAATGATACCGGCGGCGTAGTTAGGCCCCCTGTGTATTAACCAAACGTGAAATGCGTTATAAAATTCTTTTAGCTCCATAGCGGAGCAAAATTATAGATTTTTCGCTGATTAGCTATAGATGGCCACGAATAGCTCCGGGCCTTTAAACAGTACCCATTCAACTATGCGGCTGTGGATCTGTGTTTTTTTATTTCTGAGGTTTTTCATAATACTGTGGGATATTCAAACGCTGTGCCTAATAAGCCCATTAACAGTATGATGACGAAAATTTCACCTAACACGTTACAATCGCCCTCAAAAAAGCAAAAAGAGCGGTATATCAATTGATTGTACCTATTTCATACGGATAAAATAGTGTCCAAAATAAAACCCCTGTCTATTTTATTAGACAGAGGTTTTAAAATTTTATTCTCCCTTTAGGGGGTTAGGGGGCATTACATCATGCCGCCCATGCCGCCGCCGCCCATAGGTGGCATGCCGCCGCCTTTTTCGTCTTCCGGATCGTCTGCCAACACACACTCGGTGGTTAACAACATCGATGCGATAGAAGCTGCGTTCTCTAATGCTACACGGCTTACTTTAGTTGGGTCGATAACACCGGCGCCAATTAAGTTTTCGTAAACATCAGTACGTGCATTGTAACCGAAGTCACCAGTACCTTCTTTAACTTTTTGTACTACGATAGAACCTTCAACGCCTGCATTTTGGCAGATCTGACGAAGAGGCTCTTCGATAGCGCGACGGATGATCTGGATACCAGTGTTCTCATCTTCGTTTGCGCCTTTAAGGTTAGCTAAAGCACCAACCGCGCGGATGAAGGCAACGCCACCACCAGCTACAATGCCTTCTTCTACAGCCGCACGGGTTGCATGTAAAGCATCGTCAACACGGTCTTTCTTTTCTTTCATCTCTACTTCAGAAGCAGCACCGATGTAAAGAACCGCAACACCGCCGCTTAATTTAGCTAAACGCTCTTGCAATTTTTCTTTATCGTAATCAGAAGTAGTAGTTTCTATCTGCGCACGGATCTCGCCGATACGGCCTTTGATAAGGTCTGCATCACCATCACCGTTAACAATAGTAGTGTTGTCTTTATCGATAGAAATTTTCTCAGCCTGGCCTAACATGCTCAGGTCAGCGCTTTCTAATTTGTAGCCTCTTTCTTCAGAGATAACGGTACCGCCGGTTAATACAGCGATATCCTCTAACATAGCCTTACGGCGATCGCCAAAGCCTGGTGCTTTTACAGCAGCAACTTTTAGTGAGCCACGGATTTTGTTAACAACCAATGTAGCTAATGCTTCGCCATCAAGGTCTTCAGCAATAATTAACAATGGTTTGCCTGTTTGTACTTGTTTCTCCAGGATAGGAAGCAATTCCTTCATCGAAGAAATTTTCTTGTCGTAGATAAGGATGTATGGGTTATCTAACTCAACTTCCATTTTATCTGAATTGGTTACAAAGTAAGGAGAAAGGTAACCACGGTCAAACTGCATACCTTCTACAGTTTTAACTTCAGTTTCAGTTCCTTTTGCTTCTTCAACAGTGATAACACCAGAAGTACCAACTTTTTTCATCGCATCAGCAATCATCTCGCCAATAACTTCATCGTTATTTGCAGAGATAGAAGCTACTTGTTTGATCTTACCGAAATCATCGCCAACATCTTGTTTTTGAGCTTTCAAATCAGCAACAACAGCAGCAACTGCTTTGTCAATACCGCGTTTCAGATCCATTGGGTTAGCGCCCGCTGCAACGTTTTTAATACCTGCAGTTACGATAGCTTGTGCTAAAACGGTAGCAGTAGTAGTACCATCACCTGCAATATCAGCAGTTTTTGATGCAACTTCTTTAACCATTTGCGCGCCCATGTTTTCGATAGGGTCTTTCAGTTCAATTTCTTTAGCTACAGTTACACCATCTTTAGTGATAACCGGTGAACCAAACTTTTTATCGATAATTACGTGACGGCCTTTTGGGCCTAATGTTACTTTAACTGCGTTAGCCAAAATATCAACACCGCGCTTTAAAGCGTCACGTGCTTCAACATTATATTTAACTTGTTTTGCCATTATTTTTTAGTTTTTCTGTTTAAATGTTGTAACGTTTTAAGGTTGAAATGTTGTGCGCTGCGCTGATTTAACTTTGCAACATTACAACGTTGTAACCTTTCAACAATTAGTTAATTAAATACCGCGTAGATATCAGATTCGCGCATGATCAGGTACTCTTTACCATCAACGGTAACTTCGGTACCGGCATATTTGCCATATAAAATTTCGTCACCAACTTTAACGGTCATTGGGATAAGTGTACCCGAAACATCGGCGTATTTACCCGGGCCAACAGCCACTATAGTACCTTTTTGTGGTTTTTCCTGAGCTGTCTCGGGGATGTAGATACCCGAAGCAGTTTTAGTTTCGGCAGCAGCGGCTTCTACAACCACCCTGTCTGCACTTGGTTTAATGTTTAATGACATAGTAATCCTATTTGAAATTATAATTTTAAGTTTTCGTTATTGGTTTTCACATCAATTATGCCAAGCCTGTAAATAAACTTGCATTGGCATACTTTACTGTTTTATTGTCAGACTTACGTAAAGCGATCTGTCGCAGTTTACACTAAATTTACATGTGCGTGCCATCATGTCAGCACCTCTCTTTAGCCAAAAAAGGCCTTGATAGATCAAGGCCTTTCGATATTCGCTTTTAAAATATATTACGGTTTTTTAGGGGCAGGTTGTGCAGGTACGCTCAAAGGAGCAGTTTGCTGTGGTGTAGTACTGGTTGGTTTAGAAGCCTTTTTAATTTGCTCCATCAGCGCAGGGTCTTCTGATTTTTGCGCGCCACCTTTTACAGATACGTTAATAACAAGCGACAGAACCATGATGCTGATAGCCAGTACCCAGGTGCCTTTTTCAAGAAAATCGCCGGTTTTTTGTACGCCCATTAATTGCGACGAGCCTGAAAAATTTGATGATAAACCACCGCCTTTTGGGTTCTGTATCAATACAATAAGCCCTAATAAGATGCAAAGGATAATGGTGATTACGATTAAAACTAAGTACATTTCTTTATTTATTAATTGATTTTCTTTTCTAACTGTTCAATCTGGGCTGCAAAGTAAAGCTTTTTTTCCGGAATTTTCAACATCAAATTTTTATAAGTAGCTATAGCTTTATGATATAGCATCTGGTCGCCATAAATGCGGGCAAGTGTTTCTGTCACCATGGCATCCTGATCTTCGGAACTCCTCTTGGCCTTGTTCTCGTTATCCAGCTTATCTGCCGAAAGGGGTTTGATCTGCGGATCGGTATGGATAAAGCGTTCTATGATGATGTCTTCTTTTTTGCTATGGTCAAATTCAATCTGCGGCGGCTCTATTTCGCCTATACCGCTAATTGATGTAAGGCTGAATATATTGGTATAATACTGTTGCTGCAATTCATCCGGCGCGTCTCTTTTTGCATCGTTTGTCTGCGCTGCAGGCTCCGGCTCTGCGTAGGGTTGATTAACGCCCGCGTGTTCTTTACGGGTTTTATCAAGCCACCACATAAAGCTGTAGGGCAGGGTATCATCGTTGTATTTGGATATATTATTTGGCTCTTTGGCGGACCCGGAAATCTGGGGCAGAGTCTGCGGTTCGGTCTCAGGTTGTGCTTGCGCAACAGGCTCTGGCTGTGGTGCAGTGCCGGTAGTGCCTGCACGTAACTCATCCAACTTTTTATCGAATGATAAATAGTCGGTAGCTGCTATGTTGCCGTAGATCAGTTTATCGGTTTCGCCGTCTATATAAGTTTGCTGCGTAATTGTGGCTTCTTCGTCCGGATCGGCGGCTTCTATAGACGCTTCTTCGGGATCCTCGGCAAATTTATTGCTCAGGCTTTCTACGCCTATCTCATCAATGCTTACTATCTCGTCGTAAATCTCGTCCTCAATATCATCCTGTTTATGAAAAACATTTTCGGGGCGGTAGTAACTCTCAAATGACGATACTTCCGCCGGTTCGGTTGAGCCTGCCGATTCGGCCTGATTAACTGCATGTTGTTCAAATGCAGAAAGCGAATGGTCGTATGTTTCTATCTTGGGTTCTTCCGGTGTAACAGCTGCAACTTGTTTGGACTGTGTTTCGGGCGCTTTTTCAGCCTCCGGTTTGGGCAAAGTTTCAATAACCGGCTCCTCCACTTGTTCTGCTTCCGGCTCCGCTACAGCTATCTCCTCAACATTCTCTAATTTGGACAGATCCCAGGGGTTGGCAAACGCATCCTCATCGTCATCATCTGATGCGGTCGAATGATAAACAGCCTCGGTTTGTACTGATTGCTGCTGGTCTGATTGCGGCAACGGCGGGGGAGTGTCGTATGTGTGCCCGGCCTGCACTTCAGGCTCTGCTGTAATGTCCCCGGCTGGTAAGTCAAAAGTTTTTTCGTCGTCGTCTTGTCCCGGGGTAAATGCCTCAATTGATGCAATGTTAGCTGCGGGCTGGGCAAAGTCTTGTGGAATGAGGGTTTCGGCTTCGGCAACCGGGGCATCGCTTATCAGTTCGGCTGTTTCGGTAGCCGTGCCAATATTAAAGTAATTTTCGGGCTCGGTGGTTTGGTTACTGTTGAAAGTTTGGTTTACCCTGTCGCGCGATACCGGCAGCAATCCATCCGGGTCGTGCAGAAGTTTATGAAGCGCTTTTGGGCTAAAATAGGCTGCGGCTTTACGGATATCGGGTGTTTGCAACGAGCGCGCATACATCACCTGCAATAATCCGCTCTGCGGATTATCCTGCACCAGCCGCTCTAAATTAAGCTTGTGTAACTGGCCGTTCTCGGCCGGGTTTGCCAGCAAATCCCACAAAATTTCCTTATGCCTGTTATCTATGTTTTGATCCACCTGGTTAAAACTACAAATTGCCTACCAATTATTAAAAGCCTTATTAAAAATATCGTCGGTTAACTGTTTATTAATATCCTGTATCAGCTGTTGTTCCTGCGAAGAAATGTCGCCCGCAAAATCTTTCGATTTGGTAAACGGTTCTTCAAAACTAAGCTTTTTATCCTTATCATACGTAAACTTCACCATTACGGTAATGGTTAAACGGCTTGCACCGGCAATAGGGGCGGTATTATTATTAGTGGCCTGTATAGATATAGGTGCATAATTGTACCCCGTAATGGTGCCCGACATCATGGCATCCGCCTCACCTCTAACAATACTTAGGTTGGTTTGTGTGCGAATACGGTTCTTTAACGCCTCGGTAAAATCCTGGCTGAGCGTGTTTACCACCAGCGGCGCAGTATTTTCAAAATACTGAATGTTGATGGTTTTTAATTCCGGCGGGATAGTGGCCCCGTTTAACGATACCGAACATGAATTGAATAAACAGATTACGGCACCCAGCAATACCGTATTTAAAAATAGCTTTTTGGTCATATACCTATGATAACTATAAATTTAGCTCTTTTATTTTACGGTACAAGGTTCTTTCTGAGATGCCCAACTCATTTGCCGCAAGTTTGCGCTTGCCCTTGTGTTTTTTTAACGCCTTGCGTATCAGGTCCGACTCTTTATCAACCAATGATAACGATTCCTCCACCTCCTCGGCCTCGTGCGTAATATTATAGGAATCAGCATTATTATTGCTGGTATTCACCGGTTGCTGCAGGGTAAATTGCGTTTCCTTATGATTGTTTTGCGGTAATTCTATATCGCGGTACAACTGGTTGAGCGTTTGCGAATGGTTTTGATAGTTGGTGCTTACCCCGCCATGCTCAATCATATCGGCAACCAGTTTTTTCAGCTCCACCATATCGCGTTTCATATCAAACAGTACTTTGTACAGGATATCACGTTCAGAGAAATCTTCTTTTGGCTGGTTATCCAGGCGCATAGGCAAATTGCTGCGTCCTGTTTCGTGCGGGATGTAGGTGAGCAAAGTAGCCGCTGTGATGATCCGGTCGCGTTCTAAAACGGCCAGCTGCTCGGCCATGTTCTTTAACTGGCGAACGTTACCCGGCCAGGTATAATTGATCAAAACCTGCTGCGCGTCCTCATCCAGTTGGATGGGCGGCGTGCGGTATTTGTCGGTAAAGTCTGACGTGAATTTGCGGAACAGCAGGAAAATATCTTCCTTCCTATCGCGCAGCGGTGGGATCCTTAGGGGAACCGTATTTAAACGATAGTAAAGGTCCTCGCGGAACTTGCCGGCCTTAACGGCATCATATACATCCACATTGGTAGCGGCTATAACGCGCACGTTGGTTTTCTCTACCTTAGACGAACCCACGCGAATGTACTGGCCAGATTCCAGCACGCGTAGTAAGCGCGCCTGTGTACCTAAAGGCATTTCGGCTATTTCATCCAAAAATATGGTGCCGCCGTTTACGGTTTCAAAATAGCCTTTACGCTCGCCAACGGCACCGGTATAAGCACCCTTTTCGTGTCCGAACAGTTCCGAATCGATAGTACCCTCGGGGATGGCCCCGCAGTTTACCGCAATAAACGGCCCATGCTTGCGCGGACTCATCTGGTGGATGATATGCGAAAACACCTCCTTACCACTCCCGCTTTCGCCGGTGATCAATACCGAAATATCTGTTGGGGATACCTGGTTAGCTATATTGATAGCCCGGTTAAGCAATGGCGAATTACCAATGATACCGAAGCGCTGTTTAATTTCTTGTATTTCCATGCCCCCTAACCCCCTGAAGGGGGAATTTGCCCCCCAGCCCCCTGAAGGGGGAGCCGGAGGATGTTAATTATTTTTATTTTGATGCCCAACTTTGTTAATCAAAAGCTCCCCCTTCAGCGGGCTGGAGGGCTACACTATTCTTCCTATCAGCGTTGCCGATGTGGTACGCTCTACCAACACATTTGCGTATTGGCCTGGTTTATAACCTTCCGTTACCGGGAAAATCACCATGGCGTTCTGATCGCTACGGCCGCAATAATCGTTGTTAGATTTTTTGGAGAAGCCTTCTATCAGCACTTTCTCTACCCGGCCCAAACGTGCCTGCATACGGTAGAAAGAATATTGCTGCTGCTTGGCAACTATTTCAGCTAAACGCGCCTGCTTTACAACTTCGGGGATATCATCCGCATAGCGCTTGGCTGCCAAGGTGCCCGGGCGCTCGCTGTATTTAAACATGTAGGCAAAATCGTATTTAACGTAATCCATCATGCTTACGCTGTCGTTATGCTCCTCGTCGGTTTCGGTGCAGAAGCCGGTGATCATATCGGTAGATATGGCACACTCCGGGATAATGCGGCGGATCGCGTCGATACGGTTAATGTACCAGTCGCGGTCGTAAGTGCGGTTCATCAGCTCCAGTACGCGGCTGTTACCGCTTTGTACCGGCAGGTGTATGTAGTTGCAAATATTATCGTATTTGGCAATGGTGTATAAAACCTCGTCGGTAATATCCTTTGGATGCGAGGTGGAGAAGCGAACGCGCAGATCCGGGTTTACCAGCGCAACCATTTCCAGCAGGTTGGCAAAGTTTACGATTTTAACCTCATCGCCAACTGCCAGTTGCTCACTGCTATCAGCCAGCTGTCCACTCCATTTGTACGAGTCCACGTTCTGCCCAAGCAAAGTTACCTCGCGGTAGCCCTGGTTAAACAAGTCGGTGCATTCTGCTACAATGGAAACCGCATCGCGGCTCCGTTCGCGACCGCGGGTAAATGGCACCACGCAAAACGAGCACATATTATCGCAGCCACGCATTATCGAGACAAAGGCGTTGATGCCGTTGCTGTTTAAACGCACGGGGCTGATATCTGCATAAGTTTCTTCGCGACTAAGCAATACATTTACCGCACGCTGTCCGCCGTCTACCTGTTCTATCAGGTTTGGCAGGTCGCGGTAAGCATCGGGGCCTACAACAACATCTACCAGTTTTTCTTCTTCCAAAAATTTGGCTTTTAAGCGCTCGGCCATGCAGCCCAATACGCCAACCACCATACCCGGGTTTTTGGATTTGGCACCCGCAAATTCTTTAAGGCGGTTACGTACGCGCACTTCCGCGTTTTCGCGAATGGAGCAGGTATTGATGAACACCACATCGGCGTTGTTAAAATCGCTGGTGGTTTCAAAACCGCTATCGGCCAGTATAGAAGCTACTATCTCGCTATCAGAAAAATTCATGGCGCAGCCATAACTTTCTATATAAAGCTTTCGCCCGTTATTTTTACCTACAACAGGCTCCAATAACAAAGCTTCTCCCTGCCTGCTCTCATCATGCACCTTATCCGGAATAAGCAAATCCATCGTCATTCTTAAAAATTGAACCGCAAAAATACAAAATTTTATATAATGATGTGACAGTTTGTCAGCAGATAACAAAATGAATGTTTTGTTGTTAAAACAAAGCCCTTTACCGGTACAATCACCTCAACATATCTAAATATCCTTAAATGGCATTTAAATTACTACAGCATCGCTGGCAAAAAATATCTCTCATCGTCGTACTCGGGTTACTGGTGCTTACTTTGATAGTCGCTTTATTCGCCAATAGTTACTTCGCGCCAAAACTGGCCGATAAAATAAAAAACCAGGTTTTAAAAAGCAGCGACAGCCTCTATCGTATAGACATAGGGAACACCGAGCTACACATTTTAAAGGGGCAGGCCACCCTGTACGATATTAAACTGAGTGTAGATACCGCGGTATACAACCTGAAGAAAAAACAGGGAACCGCGCCCAATAATTTATACGAATTACAGGTGAAGCGCCTCGTGGTATCGCACATGCAGCTACTTACGCTGTACTTTAAAAAGAAGCTAAATATTGGCCGGATTACGCTGAACGCGCCTGATGTGGAGGTAAGCTATCACCCCAACCAGGAACCCGATACAGCAAAAAAAGATAAGCGTACGCTTTGGCAAAAGATCTCCAAATCGTTGGAGTTGATCAATGTAGGTGAGATCTATTTAAATGATGTTAAACTGAAATATAAAGACTACACCGGGCCGAAGGTAGCTGTATCTGAGCTAAAGAAGCTGAACCTGAAAGCTACCGGCCTGCTCATAGATTCGGCCACGCAAAAGGATACATCAAGGTTTTTGTTTTGTAAGGATGTGACTACCGAGTTGTATAACTACACCAGCAAATCTGCCGACGGCTTGTATACTTTTAAGGTTAAATCAGTAAAGCTATCTACTCAAACGGCCCGGCTTAGATTGGCTGGCGTAACATTGACCCCACTGCCGCATGAGACGTTTTTCCGCAAAAGCACCGACGACCTGTTTGCCTTAAAGTTGGATACTATTGTACTGAACGGTTTTGATTACATGAATTATCAGAAAAACCAGGACTTATCGGTATCGAAGATGACCGCAAGCAAAGGCTTCTTCGAGATTTACAGTAACCCCAACGGCCCACTAAAAACAACCGACAGGCTGGTCACTTTCCCAAACTGGGCCTTGCGCAACATGGTTAAAGCGAAGTTTAATGTAGATACGCTTGATGTTAAAAAGTTTAATTTTACTTATAAAGAAGTAAATAAAGGGCCCATGAAAACGGGGATGATATTTTTCAGTAATATTAATGCCCGGTTTTTAAACCTCACCAACAAAAAGGAACTGGTGCAAAAAAATAACATTTGCACGGCCGATGTTACCAGCTATTTTATGGGGAAGGGAAAGTTCAACGTGTCGTTCAATTTTAATTTGAGTGATGCGGCTTATAGCTATAGCTACAAAGGCCACCTGGGACCCATGGATATTGCGGAAGTAAACCCGGCCCTTATGCCGTTATCGCTGGTTAAGGGTACGTCGGGCAGGGTAAAAAGCCTCGATTTTAACGTCCACAGCACTAAAAAAACATCAACGGGGACGGTTTCGTTTCTGTATAACAACTTGAAGGTGGATGTGCTGCGGAAAGATTATACCAAAAAAACCATCATCACAACCTTGGCAAACACGTTTATCCTCAAACACGATAACCCGGATGATGGCAGCAATACGCCGCGCCTGGCTAAGGTGGCGTTCATCCGGCCGGCAAATTTCCCCTTCTTTAAAACGGTATGGCAAACCATCCTGAGCGGCATAAAACCCTGCGCCGGTGTGGGCAAAGCCGAAGAGGAAAAGTTTAAAAAGCAAAGCGCCGACGAAGCCAAAAAAGACCAGGAAGACTTGTTGAAGGATGCCAAAAAGAAGAAAGAGGCAGAGGATAAAAAGTTTAAGGAAGCGTTGAAGAAGAAGAAAGAGGGGAAATAGTGAGTTGTGAATAGTGAGTGGTGGGTAGTGAGTTGTTGGTCCCCAACTTTTACTACCTTTCTACCACCAATAAACTAATGAACGATTGAACCAATGAACGATAATAAAACCGAACTCCAAAAAATGCTGGATGGCGAGCTATACGTTGCCGGCGACCAGCAACTTGTTGATATGCGCGATAACGCACGCGTGTTGCTTAGTCGGTACAACCAAATGATGGCCGAGCCGCTGGAGAAAAAGAATGAGGTGCTGAAAAAGCTTTTGGGTAAATGCAGTACCATTGATATTCAACCGCCGTTTTTTTGTGATTATGGTACCCATATTATTGCCGGCGAAAATTTCTTTATGAATTTTAACTGCGTAATATTGGATTGCGCGTTGGTAACCATAGGCAATAATGTAATGTGCGGACCATACGTGCAAATTTATACGGCCTATCATCCGCTGGCAGCCGAAGAACGCATTAAAGGCCCCGAACTGGCGGCACCTATTACCATTGGCGATAATGTTTGGCTGGGCGGCGGTGCCATTATTTGTCCGGGCGTAACCATTGGCAGCAATACCACTATCGGCGCGGGCAGCGTGGTTACCAAAGATATCCCGGCGGGCGTGTTCGCGGCGGGGAACCCTTGCCGTGTGATCAGAACCATTTAAATTTGGAATAATGAATTTCGGATGCTGAACGCCGACGGAGCATGCTTTTTGCACTTCGCCGTTCGGTAATTTGGGCTTATTTCCTATCTTTCCGGCGCAATTAAAACATCACATTATGCAAGAGCCAAGTGCCTTAAACCAGGTAGCCGAATTTCATAAAACCTTTAAACACCCGGTGGTAAGCGGCCCGGCCATCCCATCAAAAGAGCGTTGCGCTTTACGCGTGTCACTACTTGCCGAAGAAGTGCAGGAACTGCAGGATGCCATTGCCGATAATAATTTAGTGGAAATTGCCGACGCGCTTTGCGATATCCAATACGTACTGGCAGGCGCCATATTGGAGTTTGGCCTGGGCGAAAAATTCAAAACATTGTTCGACGAGGTGCATCGCTCTAACATGAGCAAAGCCTGCAAAACCATAGAAGAAGCCGAGCAAACCATAGCCCATTACCAGGCAAAAGACGGCAGCGAATCGTACCACAAAGAAGAGGACGGCCTGTTTTTGGTTTACCGGACCAATGATAACAAAACCTTGAAATCTATCAATTATTCACCTGCTGATCTGGGTGGGATATTGTTGTAGGGGGGATGTTGGCTTGTTGATATGTATAGATAAGCCCCTTTTTCTATACATATCAACCACGACGTGTATAGAAAAGGCCCTTTTCCTATACATATAAATCACGACGTGTATAGAAAAAGGGCATACTGGATACATTTCCTTTAGATATTGCTATTTCTTCTCCAGTCTTGCCACCGCTTTCAATAAATCATCGGCGTATTTATATATTTCGTCTAATGATTTGATTTCGTATTTAACTTCCTTTTTAGCCTCATCCAAAATCACTAACTGCTTTTTTGTGGCCGTAAGATACAGTCGACATATAGTTTTTCGGTTGTTGTCGTCCAATAAAACAGCAAAATAGGATTGAGCATCTCTGTAAGTTATTCTTGTTGATTCAATATTTTGGCGTAATAGCGATTTAATAATGTAAAACCCTTCCATTTCTTCCTCGGTAGTTACTACAACAGGTGCTGCACCCGGCACTACTTCCTCCAATTTTACCGCTTCTGCAACTTCTAATTGTTTTTCTTGGTTAAGTGCAGACTTAAGGCGCTCGTTAATTGCATCACTAATAAGCAAATTAAAAGAGCGTTTAATTATCGGTGCGAATTGCTCTTTTACTTTAGCCGTCATCACTCCGGAATAAACTTGTTTGGTGAAGAAGGTGACAAAATTTTCCGAGGGTAAAATCATCTCTCTGTTTAGAAGTGATTTTAGCTCATTGAGGTATTTTAATTCACTGGCTGTATTTGTAATGCTTTCAACATCAAAATAAGATTTGTGAAATTTCTTTAGCTCAACCACTTCGGTTTCTTTGATTTCGGTGATATTAAATTCAAAGAATGGAGTGCTATCCATTTTATTCCTCTCTTCTAAATCTGTGTAAAAACGATAGGTTAGTCCGTTGGTAAGCAAACCAAACTTTGCCTTCGTGGTGTGAAAATATCGGAAAAGCTGTGAATTGTGCGGGTCTAATTTTTCAAGATGGTGTTTGCACTCGATCAAAATTGTAGGTTCGTTATCTTTCATGATAGCGTAATCTACCTTTTCACCTTTTTTTATGCCGATGTCGGCAATAAATTCCGGGTTAACCTCAAACGGGTTAAATACATCGTAGCCTAAGACTTGAATAAAAGGCATGATCAATGCGTTTTTGGTTGCTTCTTCTGTTTTTAGCTGTGGTAGCATTTTTTCTACACGCGAAGCCAGTTGGGTAATTTGGTCTTTGAAGTCCATAAATGATAAGGTATTATAATTGGTAAACAATAATACGATAAAATAAAGTTGATACAAAGTGTTGTTAATTGATAGTCAATTATTTATTGAATTAAATAAAATGAACCCCAACGGCTCCTTACTCCAAGTATCGGCATCTCAACTTATTCTCAGCTACAAGGGTCGCCTTTTCCTCGCTCTTGCAATTCCTCCCCTAATTGCCTAAATTCACCTCATCATGAGCCACAATAACCGCCGCGTTTTTATCAAGCAAGCCACCGCTTTGGCTGGTGCCTTTGGTGCCGCCAGTATGTTTAACCACGCCCACGCCGAAAGTTTTTCAAATGCATCGGCAAGGGTGGCGCATTTAACGCCGCAACAGGTATCTGCCGATGAGGATTATTGGGCTACCATACAGCAGGCTTACACGGTAAACCCCAGCATTATCAACCTCAATAATGGCGGCGTTTCGCCGGCACCGGCAGTGGTGCAAAAAGCGCTGGACCGGTATAACGCGCTTTGCAATGAAGGTCCGTCTTACTTTATGTGGCGCATACTGGATATGGGCCGCGAACCCCTACGCGAGAAACTGGCCGCGCTGGCCGGCTGCCTGCCCGATGAGATTGCCATAAACCGTAACGCTACCGAAGCGCTGAACACCGTTATTTACGGCATCACCCTAAAAAGTGGCGATGAGGTAATAGGTTCTTTCCAGGATTATCCAAACATGATGCACGCCTACGAACAGCGTGCGCTGCGCGATGGTATTATTTACAAACGGCTCGACTTTAAGTTCCCGATAGAGAACGACGAGGAAATTGTAAAGGCTTACGCCGATGCCATTACCCCTAAAACGAAACTGATCCACGTTACCCACATGGTAAACTGGGTTGGGCAGCTGATGCCCGTGCGCAAGATCTGCGACATGGCCCATGGCAAAGGTATTGAGGTGATTTGTGATGGCGCGCATTCCTTCGGGCTGATAGATTTTAAAATTCCCGACCTGCACTGCGATTATTTTGGCACCAGTTTGCATAAATTCCTTTCCGCGCCGATAGGCAGCGGGATGATGTGGATCCGTAAGGATCATATTGAGAAAATCTGGCCTTTAACCTGTGCCGATAAACCGCAGAGCCCTGATATACGCAAGTTTGAACAGTTGGGTACCCGCAGCTTCGCCATAGAACAGGCCATTGGCGAAGCCATCAACTTCCACAACGGTATTGGTCCCAAACGCAAAGAAGACCGCATCCGCTACCTTAAAAACTACTGGGCCGAAAAGGCTAAGGCTATCCCTAAAGTAAAGCTCCACACCTCGCTAAAAGACCAATACTCCTGCGCCATCTGCGGCGTAAGTATAGACGGCATGACACCCGGCGAGCTTGACTCAGCGCTTTGGAACAAGTACAAAATACATGTGGTGGGCATTGTATGGCAAACCATTAGTTGCATACGCGTAACTCCGCATGTATACACCACCATAGCCGATCTGGATAAATTTGTGAAAGCACTAACCGAGATCGCCGCTAAAGGAAAGTAGGAAGTTGATTTCGGATTCCGGATTTTATCATAAAAGTTTAGGATTTATGGTGACACTATTTTGGTGAAAATAGTGTTAACCCTGCTTTTTTTTATGTCGTTGATTATCAGCTATTTGAAAAATTATTTTGAAATTGTGTTAAGTTATGTTAACCCTAATTCCTAAGCAGCGATGCTTGATGGTTAGTAAAAGAGGGGGAAATTAAAGCAATTCATAGAGGGGCATACAAAATTGAATATGCTGTCTTTTAATGGGCTATTACTCTTACAAATGACTCAACACCACAGGTGCTATAGCGTTCACCCATAAATTATACATGGCCGCAGAGGGATGTAACCCGTCGCTGGCATTTAGGCTGGCATCGGTCGCCGCTTTTTTAGATATGGTGGTAATGTCGACGTAAGCCACA
The DNA here is from genome assembly GCF_004054195.1 of Mucilaginibacter gilvus. GTDB lineage: Bacteria > Bacteroidota > Bacteroidia > Sphingobacteriales > Sphingobacteriaceae > Mucilaginibacter > Mucilaginibacter gilvus. Next base: position 120,240 of record NZ_SBIW01000008.1, read on the forward strand.
CCCTGTTTATCGGTTTCTGTTTTGGCAATGGTGTTAAAGGCATCTATATCGGCTGCTATCTTGTTGCGGTCGTAACCATTTGCATACGGTGTGGAACCCCAATCGGGTATGGAAACTACAAATACGTGGTTCTTATTACCATCGGCATAAGTTATGGCTGTATTTAACAGTTGTATAAACTCGGTTCGGTAAACATCTTTGCTGTTGCCCCGGTATTGGTTATTCACGCCGATAAGCAGGGTTACAATACTATATTTTTTGCTGGCGGTGCCGCTGGCATTAATGGCATTGATCAGTTCGCCGGTGGTCCAGCCGGTACGGGCAATAATATCCGGGTTGCCGGTGAGGTGTCCTGCCAGCTTTAGCTGCGCGGCCAATTGGTAGGGGAACGATTTTGGCGCATCTACCGCCTCGCCGATGGTATAACTATCGCCCAGGGCCAGGTAAGTAAGGTTATCCGCATACGCAGGCGCAGGTTTTACGGGGTTACTCGTAGGTGTCACGGGCAATTGCATTTGTTTGTTGCAGCCAAGCAGGCCGTAGGTTATTAATATTGTTGTTAAGATCCTCTTCATGCTACCTCCATACCAAACAATACGGAAATATGTTGGGTAAGGATTTTTTCAACGTCATTTAAATTCACTTCGTGGCCAAGTTCCTGTTGCATGCTGGTAACCGCCTTGTCGTCTATGCCGCAGGGTACTATGTTTTTAAAGTAGTTTAGGTCGGCATTTACATTTAGGGCGAGACCGTGCATGGTAACCCAGCGGCTGCAGCGTACACCCATAGCGCAGATCTTGCGCGCCTTATCGTTATCGCCATCAAACCAAACGCCGGTATAACCGGGGTAACGGCCGGCGGTAAGTCCAAAATCGGATAGGGTGAGTATCACGGCTTCTTCCAGCGTACGCAGGTAAAGATGGATATCGGTAAAAAAATTATCGAGGTCTAAAATAGGGTAGCAAACCAATTGTCCGGGGCCGTGGTAGGTGATGTCGCCACCGCGGTTAATGGGGTAATAAGCGGCTTTGTTTTCCTTAAGTCCGGCCTCATCCAGCAAAAGATGTTCGGCTTTGCCGCTTTTGCCAAGTGTGTAAACGTGCGGGTGTTCGCAAAAAACCAGGTAATTGGGCGTTAAGGTTTCTTCGCCAGGCTCATCACCCGTTACAACCAGCGACTGCCTGTTGCGGATCTCTGCCTTCAGCTTCACCGTTTCGCCAAAAAGCTGCTCTTGTCGCTCCCAGGCAACTTTGTAGTCGGTTAGGCCCCAGTCCTGTAGTATTACCCTTTTATTTTTCATCATCTTATCCCTTCACGTAGCCTATCATATAATCTTCGTACTTCACGTAGTTTACCTCGTAGGCAATGTCTATCGCGCCTTTTTGCAGTTTGGCATCCACTATGCCATGCCCTTCAAACGCGAAAGGCTGCAGCAGAATGTTATCCAAAAACGAAACCTCTTTTTGCCCGTAACATTTATAGATAGCCTCCTTGGCGCACCAGCAAACATACAGGTGGTCGATGGTGTTTTTCGGACCGATGAATGCCAGTTCGTCCGGGCTCATAAACTTATTGGCAATGCGCTCCACTTTTTGCTTTATCTGTTCAATATCTATGCCTACGGGACTGGTTTTGCTGATCATTACGGCAGCGTAATCAAAGGAATGGCTCAGCGAAATATGATAGGGGAGCGTAACCAGGTAAGGCTTGCCGTGGCTGTCCACCTTGCAATCTATATACTCTTCGGTGCGGAGCATTTTGCGCAGCAGTACGCGGGTGCCCAGCCAGTGCAGGTAGCGCTTGCTTTTACTCAGCTGTTTGGTAAACGCTTTTTCGTGCTCATCCAGCTGGAGTTGCTTGTACAGTTCGTCTGCTTCTTCCTCTATTCGCCATAGCGCAAACTCTGTGTCATCGTCTATCTGGTGCCGGTACGCTATCGCCATAAAGTAAAATTGCAAAAAGGATAACAAACTTATATCAGGCAAAGATAATAATTCGTTTTTAAGGCTACGGGTTGTAACACCGGGGGTATAACTTACGTCATACCAGTACTAAACAATATTTTAGCAAACATCGCAATGAAAAAAATATACATAGCCGCCGCCATTTTAATAGCCGTTGCTTTAACAGAAAGCTGCCGCAAACAGCAGATAGAAGCCGGAAGAGCCAGCCAGGAAAAAGTTGGGAATTAGACGAAATAAGCTGGATTTGAAAATATGTTAGAGCTATATGCTCTAATATTTAAAATCGGGGGTTATTTACTTGCCTGCATTATTAATTTGATAAATATTGATAATCAGCTATTTAATTCTGCAATAATTTGTAACTTGTACGCCATAACTTTCGTATTAAGAGTTGTATTTAAATTATTGATTAATGACCCCGTTAGTAGTATTTGGCATAATTATTTTATCGTTTGCCGCGTTGCTGATATTTGGAATAATATTCTTCAGCATCCTCAAGTATATTAAGAGAAAGTATTATCCCAACTGGAAATTTCCGGATTACATCAGTGTGGGGTATGCCGAATACTTGTATCACAAGTTTATCAAGAAAGACCTTAAATAAGGCGCTCTCAACACCCCTTTTATTTATCGGAAAACCCGGCGTGTGGGTTTTAGCTTAGTTTGCTTAAGGCTTTCCGGCTATTGCTTTGCCAATTGTTAATTAAATGTGCAGAATATTGCCTTGCCCGGTAAGGCAATAAACAATAATTTAGGTGCCTCATTACCGGCACATGATATTATCAGACAAACGCATCCTCGAAGAAATTGAAAAAGGCTCGATCATCATAGAACCTTTTGACCGCGATTGCCTGGGCACCAACTCGTACGACGTGCACCTGGGGAAGCACCTCGCTACCTATAAAGACCGCGTACTGGATGCCAAGCTTCATAACGAAATTATTGGATTTGAGATCCCTAAGGATGGGTTTATCCTGCAACCCAATACCTTGTATTTAGGTGTTACCGTTGAGTACACTGAAACACATTTGCATGTGCCATTCCTCGAAGGAAAATCGAGCACGGGACGTTTAGGCATAGATATCCACGCTACCGCAGGCAAGGGCGATGTAGGTTTCTGCAACACCTGGACGCTGGAGATCTCCTGCGCGCAGCCGGTAAAAATTTACCACGGGATGCCCATCGGCCAGCTCATCTATTTTGTGGTGGAAGGTGAAATAGAGACCCTTTACAACACCAAAAGCAACGCTAAATACAACAAGCCCACCACACGCCCGGTAGAAAGCATGATGTGGAAGAACAAGTTTTAGAGGCTTTGGTATATTACACATACTTAAGCCTTGATTATGAAAGTATTACGCTAATTGCTTTTTATTCTGCCTGTATTTTGTGCTTCCATCTCCATTGCGCAAACCCGATAGCACCTTTCTGAGCAGGGTAAATGCTGCCATAGCCAACCAATATACAGCAAGGCTAAAAGCAAGCAATTTGCGGTTATTGTGATAACCACCAAAACGCCGCGCCGGTATTGATACGGCTGTTTTAAAACAGGTGCCCATACGGCATGGTGATAGAAGGGATAGATGATGAGGGCAACCTGAGCAGGCAAGTGTATTGCTATAAGGTAGAGTAATTGCAGCTAACCCTGTAGTTTTGAACTTTTTTTGAGTAAATTTGCTGGTATATATGCCAACCGAAGTACAGGAAGAAACACTCACCCTCGAAGAGATACTGGCCGGGCTGAAAGAGATGCACCGCCTTATTTTGTGGAACGATGACCATAACACGTTCGACCATGTTATTCATTGTATGATGAAGTATCTGGATTACTCCGAACCGCAATCAGAAAAAATTGCCTGGAAGGTACACAATGAGGGTAAATGCGCCGTACTGGAAGGCTCATATACCGAAATGGAGATCTACCGAAAAATATTGCAGCAAGAGGGCTTAACCGTTAGCGTGGATTAAAGGTTATCTTATTCATCTGTATTGAACACCATCACCCATACCGAACGCTTAATAATCCGCCAGCTAACCCTGGGTGATACCGGTTTTATTATTGAGCTGTTAAATAGCCCGGGCTGGCTAAAATTCATCGGCGACCGCAATGTGCATAATACCGATGATGCCCTTAACTATCTTACCAACGGGCCTCTAAAAAGCTACGCTGAACATGGTTTCGGCCTGTACCTGGTGGCCACCAAAACCGATGATACGCCCATAGGGATGTGCGGCATTCTTAAACGCGCTACTTTAAATAACCCGGATATTGGCTACGCGCTGTTACCTGGCTTTGCAGGCATGGGTTATGCTTACGAAATGGCAAACGCCGTTTTAAAACATGCGCAGCATGATTTGAAATTACCTGTAATCTCTGCCATAACGCTGCCGGGTAACACCTCTTCGGTTAAGCTCCTGGGTAAATTGGGCTTGCACAACAAGGGCCTCTTTGTTGCCGAAGACTCCAAAGAAACACTGCTGCTTTTCCAAAACTAACGCGCCGCAGGGCTTTAATCGGATTTTCCCATCTGTTAATAATGCCCGTTCGTCTATACAAATCCGGCGTCTGTCTATCGTGTTTTTATTGCTGAATTATTTTTTTGTCTTTTGCTATCGTCATCCAGGGCTGGTAAACCTGAGATTGATTTAGTTGAGTTATTGATTTATTCGGTAACGATGCGTTCTGCGTGAGATACAGAACGCATTTTTTATTCCCGTTGTTTTTGCAACATTTATTGTATCAACTTAAACATTAGTGGTGCATTGCCCGCTATTGTGGGGCTACATTTATAAACTCTTAAGTTAATTCCGAAACCGCTAATTATGAAGAAGAATATTTCGCTCTGGTTTGTACTGTTGCTGCTGGCCGCTAATAACGCCCTCGGCCAAAAAAAAGCTTATTTAATGCCCCGGGTAATAGAAAAGAATGGCCGCCATGCCCTTTTGGTTGATGGCAAACCCTATTTAATGCTGGGCGGCCAGGTCCATAATTCCAGCGCATGGCCGGGTATGCTGCCGCAGGTGTGGGCCGCTGTTGAGGCAATACACGCTAATACTTTGGAGGTGCCCATTTATTGGGAACAGGTGGAAGCAGTACAGGGTAACTTCAATTTTTCGGTAATAGACACTTTACTGCTACAGGCCCGTGCGCACAACGTTAGGCTGGTGCTGCTTTGGTTTGCCACCTGGAAAAACGGCAGCAACCACTACATGCCCCACTGGATGAAAAACAACGCTGCAAAATATCCCAACGTAACTAACAAGAAAGGGCAACTGATAGATTCTCCCTCGCCAAATATTGAGGCTACGCTGGAGGCCGATACCAAGGCTTTTGCAGCGGTGATGCGCTACCTCAAAAAAACCGACCCGCAGCATACCGTGATCATGGTGCAGGTAGAGAATGAGCCGGGCGCATGGGATACCCAGCGTGATTATTCGCCCCTGGCCCAAAAAATATTTGAAAGCCGCGTGCCGGCCGAATTGCTAAAACCGGAATTGCTTAAAGCATTAAGCCGCCCCACAAACGCAACCGGCACCTGGAAAGAGGTGTTTGAGGAGCGTGCGGACGAGTACTTCCACGCCTGGTCGGTAGCGCGGTTTATTGGCAAGGTTGCGGCTGCCGGCAAAGCAGAATACGCGTTGCCCCTGTATGTAAACGCAGCCCTGCGCGATCCATTGACCAACCCTATGGCCAACAGTTACGAAAGCGGCGGGCCTACAGATAACGTGATCCCCATTTACAAAGTGGCAGCACCGGCCATAGATGTGCTTAGCCCGGATATTTACCTGGACGGTAGCGAACGCATCCTCAAGGTAATTGACCTGTACGACAGGCCAGATAACGCGCTTTTTGTACCCGAGGCAAGCTTGGCGCCGCACATGGCCAGGTATATGTATGATGTTATTGCCCGTGGCGGTATCGGCTTCTCTCCCTTCGGGATAGATAGCAACCTGCCCGACGGAAAGCAAACGGAAGCAGCGGAACGCCTTGCTCCGTTTGAGCAGGACTATAAAGTATTTAGCCCCATGATGCGCGATTTAGCGCAATGGGGTTTCGACGGAAAAATAAAAGCAGTTGTGGAACGCGAAGGCAACGCCGCGCAAACTATTGATCTGGGCGCTTGGCAGGCTACCGTAACCTTTGGCAGCAACTGGCGGGGTAATGATGTTAACCCAAATACCAAGCCAACCGGCCGCGCCATGGTCATTAAGCTCGGTGAAAATAACTTCATCGTAATAGGTGCCCTTTGCCACGTAACTTTTAAGCCCCTCGGCAGTAACCAAAACAAAGTATGGCAATACCTGTCTGTAGAAGAAGGCCAATACGAAAAAGGCGTGTTTAAACCCATCCGCATCCTAAACGGCGATGAAACCGACTGGGGCGGGCCAAGATTTGGTAGTACGCCAATGGTGCTGAAAGTGAATTTGGGGGTGAGGTAACACCAACGTTTCCCGGTTGCGAGTGTGTAGAAATAATGCTGAGCAATGTTAATTATTGTGTTATTCTTGGGCAATAGATCCTGAAATCAAACTCACAATAAATATTGCATGGAGTAAACCAAGTGGTAAAAATAAAAAAGCCCCACATTTCTGTGAGGCTTTAAGTGGGAGTTACTGGGTTCGAACCAGTGACCCTCTGCTTGTAAGGCAGATGCTCTGAACCAGCTGAGCTAAACTCCCTTTTGTTTCCCGTTTAAACTTTTGGATAACTCCCTTCGTTTTGGGATTGCAAATATAGAGTTTACTGTTAATTAGTCAAAAAATATTTTAAAATATTTTTAACGGGCATAAAGTGAGGCGATTACATGGCTATGTTATGGCCCGGCCTGGGGTCTTCAGGTAAAATTTCCATTTCAGTGTAGTCAATATAGTCGGCATACCACTGTATAGCGCTCACTACATCCAGTGCATCTTCGGCTGCTATGTTGATGGTTTCGAAAGCGTACAGCTTCTCATGGGCGTATCCGTAAAGTTGAATTTCGCTTTCGCTCGGGCTGAAGCGATCGTGGTTTAAACAGTAAACCCTTATTTTTAAACCGGTGTCTCTTGAATGAATAACATCCCTGCAAGGATCCTTAGGATCGGTAGCCAATAAATATACATTATAATCCATCTGCGTAGTATTGGGAGTAGTTTATAAATATCTTAATGATAACTATTTACCGGGCATTGTGTTTTTTATAATATAAATTATAGGCCTTGGGGGATATTTCCCCATAAGTTGTGAAAGTATTTCTACAACTTAAAACCACATACCCGGCAAAAGGCCGTATTTCTTAATAATTAAGGCCTTTTTAATTTCGGCACAAGTATTGAATTGGAGTTAATACCCTTCTCAAAGGGTGTTTTTCATAGGTAGATGTAGGGCCGAAATACTGCGAGAGTCTTTCGGCCTCTTTTTGTTTTAAAAATCGCACTCTTTTTTTAGCTACTCCTATTATAGCTACTCTATTTACAGCTAACAAGTTTAGCACACAAGTCAATCTAATTATCCGGTTACTGCGTTTATCCATGTAATTAACCATCTACAAGTAATCTTTATAAGTACTATGAAAACAGAAACTAACTCAACTACAGGCGGAGCAAATATGGCCAGACGGTCGTTTTTGCGTTATGCCGGAGCGGGTGCCGCTGCCGTTGCTGTGCTTGGCGCATCATCTTGCAGAACAGGTCATTTCGATCTCCCTGCCAACGAAAATAATATTGATATCGGAATGGGCGATATTGGCATTTTAAATTATGCCTATGCGCTTGAGCAACTGGAAGCAGCATTTTACCTGCAGGTAATTGCCACGCCTTACAGCGGCATCAGCAGTATCGAAACTTCTTACCTTACGGATATAAGGGACCATGAAGTTTTGCATCGCGACTTTTTTAAAGCTGCATTAGGTTCGGGCGCTATTGGAAGCTTAACCACCGATTTTTCATCCATTAATTTTAGCGACCGTACAAGTGTTCTTGGAGCCGCTAAATTATTGGAAGATACAGGTGTTACAGCTTACGACGGAGCCGGTTACTTAATACAAAGTGCCGATTATTTAACAATAGCAGGTAAAATCGTTTCGGTTGAAGCTCGCCATGCAGCCCTTATCTCTAATCTTATTAAATCGGGAAGCTTTGCCGACACTGACCAGGTTGATGCTAACGGTTTAAATAAATCGGCAACAATTGCTCAGGTTTTAGCAGGTGCCAACGGGTTCTTGAAAACCAAAGTTTACGCATCTAATTTTAATTACCCTAAAGTTTAAAATCGCCATGAATTTATTTAATATAATAGACGAAATAGAAAAAGTTGATCCGGAAATACACGAAAGATTAAATCCCCGCCGTGCCGCCATCAAAAACATAACCAGCTTTGGATCTAAAGTAGCCCTTGCCGCAATGCCATTTGCATTAGGTACCATGTTTAAAAAAGCATACGGAGCAGCATCTACAACTGATATAGTTGGCGTTTTAAATTATGCTTTGACGTTAGAGTACCTGGAATCGTACTTTTACAACCAGGGTACTGCCAGCGGTGTTGTGCCGGCGGCAAATCAGGCTTACATTGCAGAAATTACTGATGACGAAAACAAACACGTTACTTTCCTGAAAGGAGTAATTACTTCATTGGGAGCCACCCCGGTTACTTCGCCAACGTTTGATTTAACAGCAGGTAACAATAAGGGCAACGGTCCCTTTAAAGATGTGTTAACTAATTATACCACATTTTTGGCTGTAGCACAAGCATTTGAAGATACAGGTGTACGTGCATACAAAGGCGCGGCACCTATATTATTAGGCAACCAAGTGGTTTTAACTGCCGCTTTGTCTATCCATGCGGTTGAGGCACGTCACGCGTCTGCGATACGTTTGTTGCGCCATAACCTTGGTCATGATGCAAATATTCGCCCTTGGATTGTTAGCACATCTGCCAAAGGTAATGATACCGGCGTTGCAATTATAGACGGCAATTACGCCGGCGAAGAAAACGTAACACAAGGTGGTGTGAATTTAGTAACCGCTTTGGGTGTTTCAACTGCTGTTGCCACTGCGTCTTTTGATGAGCCTTTAACTAAAGACCAGGTGTTGGCCCTTTTGGTTGGTTCGTTCATTGTAAACTAATCGCTTTTTCTAAAAAAGAAAATCAATAAATGCAAAGCGGCCCTGGGGATTTTCCCGGGGCCGCTTTGCATTTATAAAAATTATTTTATTGAATAATTATGGCCTTGTGGGGCGTTGTGGTTGTTGTTGCTGGCGCTGTTGCTCTGCCTGTTGCCTTTGTTGTTCGCGCGCTTGCTGTTGCTGCTGGCGTTGCTGCTCTGCCTGTTGCTGGCGCTGCTGATCCTGTTGCTGCTTTTGTTGCTCGCGAGCTTGCTGCTGTTGCTTATCCTGCTGTTGTTTTTGTTGCTGGCGCTGCTGATCCTGTTGCTGCTTTTGTTGCTCGCGAGCTTGCTGCTGTTGCTGATCCTGCTGTTGTTTTTGTTGCTGGCGCTGCTGATCCTGTTGCTGCTTTTGTTGCTCTGCCTGCTGCTGGCGAGCCTGCTCTTGCTGTTGACGTTGTTGATCGCGAGCTTGCTGCTGTTGCTGATCCTGTTGCTGCTTTTGTTGCTCTGCCTGCTGCTGGCGAGCTTGCTCTTGCTGTTGACGTTGTTGCTCGCGCACTTGTTGCTGTTGCTGGTCCTGCTGTTGCCTTTGTTGCTCACGTGCTTGGCCTGCTTGCTGGCGTTGTTGCTCGCGTGCCTGGTCTGCCTGCTGGCGTTGCTGCTCACGTGCCTGGTCTGCCTGTTGGCGTTGTTGCTCGGTTTGCTGCTGGCGCTGTTGTTGCGTTTGCTGGCGTTGTTGCTCGCGTGCCTGGTCTGCCTGTTGGCGTTGTTGCTCGGTTTGCTGCTGGCGCTGTTGTTGCGTTTGCTGATCGCGTTGTACCTGCATTTGCTGGCGTTGCTGTTCGCGGGTCTGCCTTTGCTGATCAGCTTGCTGGCCCTGGTTATTCAGGTCGGTAGGGCGGCGGGTAGGCCTTTCGTTACCAGCCTGCTGGCTTGGTTGTACAGCGTTGCCTGCATCGGCTGGGCGCCTGTTAAAACGACCACCCCCTTGCTGCCCGTTTGGTGTATTGGGGCGATTATTATTTGTTGGTGAGTTAACAGTACCTGTACGGTTGTTATCTGTACGAACAAAGCGGCTGTTGTTTGAGCGTGCCTCGTTTGCCAGCCTGCCTGCGTTTTCACGTTGGGTAACCGCGCCGTTGCGGCTATCGGTACCACCTATTCGCTGGCTTGGGTTTTGCTGCCTGTAAGCGGCGCCGTCAATTACCCTTGAAGGGCGCGCGCTTCTGTCCCTGCGGATATCCGGCCTGTAAAAGTTAACCGAATTACGGTCGAAAGTATTACGCGAGGGGCGATCTACATTATTAATAGTATATAACCGCACCGGGCGTTTGGTATAACGCTGTATCTCGTCGCGGCGTGGGCCGGTTATAAAAGTACGGTTGTTATACCGGTATGTATTACGGATAAAGTTACTGTGGCCGTATATGGTATGTACCCGTGCGTATGGCACGCAATAGTTGTAAACGTTGCTGTAATTAATATACGCGTAGGGCGCAAACGACCAGTAAAAATCTGGTACGGAATAAGAGTTGTAATAATCGTCTCCATAGGATGCATTGTAAGCCACCTCAGGGGTCATCGGTGCCCAGCCATAGTAGCCGTCGCCGTCTCTCCAGTCAACCCAGGCGGGTGCCCATTCGCTGCCGGGTACCCATTCCCATCCGTAATAGTCGTCGTAGGTCCAACGGCCATAGTGGAAGGTCGCCCATCCCCAGTCATAATCTGATACCCAGGTGTTGCCATAGGAAGTATACACCCAGTGGCCGTTGGTTACATAAGGGCGAAAATCCTGATCAACATCAGGCACCCACACATCGCCATATTTGGCATCGTATACCCAGGTGCCATAAGGAGCAAGCTGATCATAGAACTCCTGTGTGGAAATGTATTGCCCGCCGCCGTCCTGTGCGGAACTTTTTGCAGGGGCAATTGCCATCAGCATGATGGCTAAAAGTGCTGTCCCCCATATTTTGGTTAATATTTTCATAATAATTCGAGTAAGATAGGCTTATATACAGGTATGACTGTACTAAGTATAAAACGTTTAAACAATAAATAGTTTTACGCCTTATATTGTATAACAAAAGGTCGGCAAAGAAATTTTAGCACATTTGGCTAATTTCTGCCTTATCTTTTAATAATTTTATAGGCATTTTTAACACAGCATTATGAGCACAGTAAACATCCCTCGCCTCGACCTGAATACTTACATAAACGGCAGCGCCGACGAAAAAAAGCAATTTTCTGACAGCATTGGCAAAGCCTTTAACGAAACCGGTTTTGTTACCGTAACCAACCATGGTTTAAGCAAAGAGCTGATGGATAAATTATACGAGCAGGTAAAAACTTTATTTGCCCTGCCCGAAGCAGCTAAGCAACAATACGAGATCCCCGAATTGGCTGGCCAGCGCGGCTACACCGGCAAAAACAAAGAAACCGCTAAAGGCTTTAAGGTGCCCGATTTGAAAGAGTTTTGGCAGATAGGGCAAATAGACCCCGAAGCAACCGCCAGTAAGGAAGACTACCCGGATAACATGGAGGTTGCCGAATTACCCGAATTTAACACCACTACCGAAGAAGTTTATAAAAAACTGGAAGCAGCCGGTAAGCACCTGCTGCGCGCTATAGCCGTTTACCTGGAACTGCCCGAAAATTATTTTGATGATAAGGTAGCACATGGTAACTCCATACTACGCACGCTGCATTACTTCCCGATAACAGACCCGGATGCTTTACCGGATGATGCGGTACGTGCCGGCGCGCATGAGGATATTAACCTGATAACCCTTTTAATTGGTGCCAGCGCCGATGGTTTAGAACTGTTAACCCGCGAAAATAAATGGTTCCCGGTTACTGCTTTTGGCGAAGATTTGGTAGTGAACGTGGGTGATATGCTGCAACGTTTAACCAATAACAAGCTAAAATCTACCACGCATAGGGTGGTGAACCCTCCGCGCGAGCAGATGAAGAATTCCCGTTTTTCCGTGCCGTTCTTCCTGCACCCCAAATCAAATATGGATCTCACCAGCTTGCCATCAACCATAGATGCCGGGCATCCGAAGGTTTATACCGATATCACCGCAGGGGAATACCTGGATGAGCGATTGAGGGAGATAGGATTGAAGAAATAGTTAAACAAGAAAAATAATAAAAGGGCTGATAATCATTTAGATTATCAGCCCTTTTATTATATCACGATGTCATTTCGATGAGCAGCGGGCGGGGAGAGCGGGGCGCGAAGAGAAATCTTATACGCCACGTATGCAAACTATGCTTAGTCTTCACGAAATTACGCCTATGCCCTCTCGATGAGCAGCAAGGGAGGGCACATAATATTTCTCATCGCTGCCGCGAGATTAGCGTAGCGGATCTCGTGGCATTGCATAACGCAAGCATTCCGCTTGCGAATAACAACTGGAAACTGTTGCCATGCTATACCACGAGTTGGAAGTGGCTGTTGCAACGCTTTTTACTCTAATTCCACCTTCTGATGCTGGTAGGGGATCTCTATATTGGCAAATCCTTTTTCTTTCAGCTTCTCTGCAAAATGCTGTTGCACTTCGTACTCACCGTGGACAAGGAACAGCTGCTTTACTAATGCAGGGTCCTGGCAGCCGAGGAAATGGAGAAGATCTTCGTAATCGCCATGGGCGCTCATACTTTTGATGGACTGTACTTCGGCATTTACCAGGTATTGTTCGCCAAAAATATGCACCTCTTTTTCACCGCGTGCGAGGCGGCCTCCTAAAGAGTTGGGTTCGGCATAACCAACCATTAATATCGTGTTCTTTTGATCGCTGATGTTGTTTTTAATATGGTGTTTTACCCGTCCGGCCTCGGCCATGCCCGATGAGGAGATGATAACGCAAGGGCGTAAATCATCGTTCAGCGCGATGGATTCCTGGGTGGACTGGATGAATTTCAACCCTTTGAATCCAAAGGGATCGGCATCTATTTTCATCACTTCTTTTACATCGTTATTATAAACTTCAGGGTGGTCTTTTAGTACCTGCGTAGCTTTTTCAGATAGGGGGCTATCCACATAGTAAGGCACATCGGGTAATTCGCCTTTCAATTCCAGCGCATTGAGGGCGTAAAGTAATTCCTGGGTGCGGCCAACACTAAAGGCGGGGATAATCACCTTGCCTTTTTTAACCTCGCAGGTGTGTTTAATCACCTCCAGCAGGGCATCTTCAATGGGGCCTATATCCTTATGCAGGCTATCGCCATACGTAGATTCCAGCAAAATATAATCGGCTTGTGGAAACGTTTGCGGGTTTTTTAGCAGTAGATCGCCGTAGCGGCCCACATCGCCGCTAAAAGTGATATAAGTTGTTTTGCCGTTTTCCTCCGCAGCTATGTGTACAGCCGCGCTGCCTAAAACGTGCCCGGCATCGGTAAATTTAAATTTAACCTGCGGCGTAATATGATAAGCCTCGTGGTAATCCACAATCTTAAACAGGCTCAGTGCCTTTATTACATCATCCTCGGTATACAACGCCTCCAGTAGGGGCAGGCCTTTGCGGGCGCGGTGCTTGTTGCTGTACTCATTATCCTGCATTTGTATCTTGGCAGAGTCCGCCAGCAAAATCTTGCAAAGGTCCATGGTAGCGGCGGTGCAGAAGATCTGTCCTTCAAAACCTTCGGCCACCAGGCGTGGAATTAACCCGCAATGATCTATATGCGCGTGGGAGAGGATGAGGTAATCAACTTTTGTGGGGTTGAAGCCAAAATGCTCGTTCATTTCTTCGGTTTGCTCGCCCAGGCCCTGGAACATGCCGCAGTCTAATAATATGCCTGTACCATCGGCTAAGCGTAAAAGATGTTTGCTGCCGGTAACATTACGGGCAGCGCCGTGAAAGGTTATATCCATTTATAATTGGTTGTGGATTGAAGAACCAAACATGCGGATAAAAGTTTAATAAATAAAAAACTAAACTTTTAGTTGTTAATTTCATTATTATATTTTAACTTCGTTTAACTAACAAGTTAGTTTATTATTATGATGGAAATTAAAGAGTTAACCCGCGCCGAAGAACAGATAATGCAGGTGCTTTGGCAATTAAAAAAAGGCTTCGTAAAAGATGTGCTTGATGTATTGCCCGAGCCAAAACCGGCTTATAATACGGTGTCAACCATTATCCGCATCCTGGAGACCAAGGGCTTTGTTGGCCACACGGCCTACGGAAAAAGCCACGAGTATAACCCCATAGTAAGCAAGGAGCAGTATAAAAATTTTGCTGCCGATAAATTGCTGACGGGCTACTTTGATAATTCGGTAAACCGGATGCTTTCCTTTTTTGTGAAGAAGGAAAAAATAGACCTGAAAGAGGCCGATGAGATCATGAAACTGATTGAGAAACTTAAAGATAAATAGTTATGGCTTGGTGGCATTATTTATTACTGGTAAATATTTACCTCACCCTGTTCTTTGGCTTTTACGCGCTGCTTTTGCGCCGCGAAACATTTTTTCAGCTTAACCGCATCTATTTGGTAGGGGCGGCATTGCTATCGTTCTTTATCCCGCTTATCCAATCAGAATGGGTGAAAAACTTGTTCATCACCCAAAAGGTGCAATATGCTTTTTACGGCACCGGTACCGATATTAATATAACGGCGCTGGCGCCGATACAAGATAGCGCCTACACCCTGGGCGAGATATTGGTAATGGTATACCTCGCGGGTGTGATATTGCTCGCCCTGCGGCTAATGTGGCAGTTTATGCAGTTACGGCAGGTGATAAGGCACGCCGTTCCATCGGCCCCTTATTCGTTCTTTAATAAAATAAACGTTGCCGAGGATGCCGAAAGCCGCGAGGTGATCATAGCGCACGAAGAGGTGCATGCGCAGCAGTGGCACTCCGCAGATGTGCTTATAATAGAGGCGGTGATGATCATCAACTGGTTTAACCCGGTGGTGTACCTGTACCGTTTTTCCATCAAGCATATCCACGAATATATTGCCGACAGGCAGGCCATCAAGGTCGGCAACGATAAAGCCGAATACGCATTATTGCTGCTGAGCCAAACCTTTAATGCCCCGGCGCACCAGTTAGTTAACCCATTTTATAACCACAGCCTATTAAAACAACGCATTATGATGTTACAAAAAAATAAATCGCAGCGGGTTAAGCTGCTGAAATACGGCTTATCGGCACCTTTGTTTGTACTGATGCTGGTATTGTCGTCCGCCACTATCAGCAACAGCAAAGCGGTAGAAAGCATCCATGATAATGCAGAGGAACTGTTTTTACAACCGGCAACAGCCGCAATATCAAATAACGATGTGGAAGAAATACTTTTAAACGAACAGGCGACCGCCAAAAACTTGTTGTTAAAAGAGACCGTAGTAGAAATTGATACTAACAAGAAAAGCACGGTTTATACAGCCGTACAGGATCAACCCAGGTTTCCGGGTGGTATAGAGGCTTTCCCAAAGTATTTGGCAAAAACCATCAAATATCCAAAAATAGCCCGCGAGCATAATGTACATGGGCGCGTGATATTAACTTTTGTGGTAGAGAAAGACGGCTCGCTGAGCGATATTAAGGTACTGCGCGGTATCGGCAGCGGCTGCGATGAAGAGGCTGTACGTGCGGTAAAAGCATCACCAAAATGGATAGCCGGAAAGCAGGGTGGCAAAAAGGTGCGCGTGCAATACTCGGTACCGGTGAATTTCGCGCTGCTGAGCGAAGCCGCGGCAATTAAAGTTGGGCAAGCCGACTTGAGCACCGGTTTAACCGAAGCTATATTTACCGAGGTAGAACAGCAGCCGGGTTTTCCAGGAGGTAACGTTGCTTGTGCCAAATATTTGCAAACCAGCATTAAATACCCTGTAGAGGCCCGCAAAAATAAAGTACAGGGTAGGGTAATAACCAGTTTTGTGGTGATGAAAGATGGTAACATCGGCGATGTGAAAGTGTTGAATGGAATTGGTTACGGTGCCGACGAGGAAGCTGTCCGCGTGATCAAAAACATGCCGAAATGGTATCCCGGTATGCAAAATGGCCGGCCGGTAAATGTAAAGTATACTTTGCCCATAGCGTTTACTTTGGATGGTAAACAGCTAAACCTTCAAGGGAAAATAGACCCCGCCATTTATCCTAAAACATACACCGCAGTAGCCGGTGATGCTACTACTTTAAAAACAGGCGATGGCACCACATTTATAGAGTTGAAAGGACCGATAAAACCTCTATACATGGTAGATGGCAAAGAAGTAACGAATCTGGGTACCGTCAATCCCAAAGAAATTCAAAGCATCAGCGTTTTAAAGGATGCTTCGGCTACGTCTATATATGGCGATAAAGGCAAAAACGGTGTGATAGTGGTCACCATGAAAAAGGCTAAGTAAAAGCAAATAGTTAATTATAAACCCTGCGTCGGGGGATGAAAAATCCGCCGGCTTTTTTTTCGCATTTATCAAATGCATATCGCTAAATTTATACACATAAACCTTTTAGCGATGAACTTTAAACTCTTACTCCAATTATCCGTCTTCGGGCTGATCATGGCATTTGGCACCATATCCTTAATTCCCGAAAAAATTGAACCCGTTTTTTGGGTGGTGATATTTATTTTCTGCGCGGTGGTTATTGCCAAAGCATGCCCGGGTAAATATTTTTGGCATGGCTTTGTTTTAAGTTTGATAAACAGCGTTTGGATAACCATTGTGCACACCATTTTTTATGACAACTACCTGCCACATCACCCTAATATGGGGTCTTTTGAATTGGGCAGGCACCCACGTTTAATGCTGATTTTGATGGCCCCGGTTTTCGGGATTATGTTCGGGCTGATACAGGGATTGTTTGCATTCGCAGCCTCAAAATTGGTGAAGAAAAATTAGGATCATTGCGTTTCGGCGGCGGCTTCGGCTTCCTGCCGTTCGCGCAGGTTGCGCATTATTTTGGTAAAACCCCTGTGATTTTTTTCCTCATCGTATAAAGGGAAAACCAGGCCGCTGCCCCAAAAACGCGAGCCATCTTTACGCATGTGATAACGTTCATCTATGGCGCGGCCATTTGTTAAAGCGCCATACAGTTCCTTTTCGGGTTCGCCAATGGCAATGTCCTCTGGTGTGAAGAATATTTTGGCGCTAACGCCGATCACCTCTACCTCTTTATAACCCAATACATTTTCGGCACCCGAGTTCCAGCTGTTTATATCGCCATTTTTGTCGGTGGTGATCACCGCGTAATCCTCCAGGCTTTCCAGCACCTGGTGAAAAAACTCTTCACTCATTCTAAAATAGCTATCGTCGAAAATATCGTTACTGGTAATGATGTCGCTTATAGTTTCATAATCCAGCATAATAATGGTTTCGTTTATGCCGGCAGCCATTATCATCGGTTCGCGGGTTATTTTGTAAAAGGTTTCATACCCCTCGGGCAATTTATAAAGCTCTGGTTTTTTGCGTACCGGCTTTAAAGTTAGCGCGGTTTCCATTGACGGCTCGGAGGCGGTGCTGGCCAGTAAATAAGTGTAACCCTTTTCTATCAGGTCGCCAAGCAATTGTGGGGTGAAGGGTATTTTCATGGTAAAGGGATATTATGCAAAAGGCCCCGGAAAGCCGGGGCCCAGTTTTTTTATAAAGAAATTTATACAGCAGTTGGCCTGCGAATAATGCCCAGTATAACTGCAATAACTGCAATAACTAACAGCACGTGGATAAGGCTGCCCGCCGCGGTAAAAAATACGCCAATTGCCCAGCCTATGATGAGGATAACGGCAATGATATACAATAATGAATTCATGGTTGATGGTTTAAAATGTTTTATAGATAGTGTTTGTCAAGTATATATAAATAACATGCCAAAAAGTTTTTAGCCATTTTTAAAGCTGATAGCGTAGGTATTTAGCTATAAGAAATCAGATAATGCGAATTTTCGGCTATGCCCCAATGTTTTATTTTACTTCATTTTGTGTTAATTAGTGAACATTGGTTTTTTCCGATATCGCCTAAATAAAAACCCCCTTCCTGAAAAATCAAAAAGGGGGTTTTAAAATGAGATCGTATTTCCTTACAGCTTCAGCCATTTTTTGCGCACGGCCAATTGCTGCGCGGTAGGGTTTGGCAGTTCTTCGGCCTTGTATTGTACGCGGTTGTTACGTAACAAAGTAACCGGCAGGTTGTAGGCTTTACCATCGCGACTAACGGTTACGGTAATTTTATCGCCAACCTTGCGGCCATTCATCAGGGTGGTCATATCAGTAACGGGAGTGCCATCTACCGATACAATTTCGTCGCCAACGCTAATACCATCTTTCCAGCCGGCACCATCGCGCAGCACCATGCTCACAATCTTTTTACCTGTAGGCTGGTTGCTTGCAGATACGCCGAGGGTTGGGGTATTGCTATCGGCCAGTTGGTCGGAAATTTTGTAACCGGCGTAGCCAAGGTATTTGTTGTAATCTATAGGTGCCAAACCGTTGATATACTTTGCATAGAAATCATCCAGATTTTTACCGGCAAATTTTTCGAAGGCCAGTTTAAACTCGGCATCGGTATAGCCGCGTTTTTTGCCTTTGTAATAAGTGTTGTACATGTACTTCATCGCGTCATCCAGCGATTGTTTGCCACCGCTGTAGTTCATGATCTCCAGGTCGAGCAGCATACCTATAACCGCGCCCTTATCGTAGTAAGATATACCGGTGTTGAAAGAGTTTTCGTTAGGGCGGTATGCTTTTATCCATGCATCAAAGCTGGCTTCGGCCAGTGGCTGTACTTTTGTGCCCGGCTGGTTCTCAACCGTGTTGATATCGCCAACGGCATCGCCGAGATAGCTCTCTACCGAATACAGATCGGCGTGGCGGCGGATCAAATTCTGGTAGTAAGCGGTAAAACCTTCGGCTATCCAAAGGTTGGTGGTGTAATTTTCGGTCTCGTAATCAAACGGGCCCAATACAATAGGGCGCAGGCGTTTTACATTCCACAAGTGGAAATGCTCATGCGCTACCAAGCCTAAAAAGTTAATATAGCCGCTTTCGCTGCCATATTGCTCGCGGCTGGCACCCAATACGGTAGAGCTTAAGTGCTCCAGGCCACCGCCGCCGCGCTGGCGGTTATGTACAATAAAAGTGTAGTGTTTGTTAGGATTCTCGCCAAAAACAGCAGTTTCTGCTTCTATTACTTTCGCCATATCTTTTTTCAGGCGTTCTTTATCATAATTACCGCCGCCGTACATCGCTACTTCGTATTTTACACCTGCAGCATCAAAGCCAAAAACATCCTGCGTGCCTACTTCAATAGGCGAATCGTACAAGATATCAAAGTTTGGAGCAGTTAGAGCAAATTGGTCGCCGCCGATTTTTTCGAGACTGGTAGATACGGTGGTCCAATCTTTATAAGGGATAATTTTTATGGTTGATGGCTGGGCAAGCATCCCTTTAGGATATAAAAACACACCGGTAGTTGATAAAAAGCCATGGGTAACATCAACAAAGCTGGTACGAACCGATACCTCGAATGAATAAACCTTATATTTAATTACCACCGTTGATATACCTGCGGTGTTGATATGCCAGGTGTTTTTGCTTGTTTTTGAAGCTGCAACATCTTTGCCGTTAGCGGTGGCAGTAAGGCTTTCAATGTTTTTGGCAAATTCCCTTACGAGGTATGAGCCGGGTGTCCATACCGGCATTTTAACGTCAAGGGAGGCTTGTTTTAAGCCGCTTACGGTCATCTCTACATCAACGTAGTGGGCTTGTGCCTCGGGGAAAGTAACTTTATAAGCTATTTTGGGGGAAACTACAGCCGCGCCCGCCGTGGAGATCTTCATAAGTAACAATATTAAATAAGCCAGGGCTAATGGTTTAAAATTTTTCATGGCTGCAAGTTATAAATTTTTATGTTTTTTAATTGCAAAGCAAAAAATGCAAATGTTGTAAAATGGTTGATACAAGCAATCAATATACGCCCTAAGCGGTTAGTTTTGCGCATATTAACCAATTGCAGGTTATAACCGATATACATTTATATTTGCGTGAATGAACAGTTACAAAGCCTTAATTAATACTATCACAACCCATTTACTTTGCCAATACGCCAAACATGAAAACTAAATACATTATCTACACCCTGCTGGCTTTATTGGTTGCTTTTCTTATTTATAACAAGTTTTTTAGCAAGCATGCTAAAGAGCGCGATGCCGTTACCGCAGGCGCAGCAGGCGGTGCCAAAGGAGGTAAAGGCGGCAAAGGCGGCAAAACAAATCCACCGGTATCTGTTGTGCTGATGGTTGTAAAAGATACTGCGGTAAGCAACCAGATAGACATTACCGGCACTATTGATGCCAACGAAAAGGTGAGCCTGATAAGCCAGACCGCGGGCAATATCACGGGCATTTATTTTACCGAAGGCACCAAAGTAAGCAAGGGCCAGCTCCTGGTAAAGGTATATAACCAGGATCAGCAGGCAGCATTACAACAGATAAACGCGCAAATGGTATTGGCGCGCGATATTAATAACCGTAACAAAATATTACTGGAGAAAGAGGCGGTGAGTAAAGAGGAGTACGAAACCTCCTTGTCATCCTTAAACTCCATGAAAGCGCAGGCAGATGTGATAAGGGCGCAAATAGCCCGTACCGAAATTCGTGCGCCATTCTCGGGCACTATTGGCTTGCGTAATGTGAGCCCGGGTGGTTATCTATCTCCTTCTACGCCCATCGCTACCATCGTTAATATCGACCCGGCGAAAGTTACCTTCTCGGTACCTGAGCGTTACCTGCCAATTATTGGCAAGGGGAGTAAAGTGAAATTCACCATAGAAAGTTCGCAGAAAGAATTTGCTGCAATAGTTTACGCTATTGAGCCGGCGTTAGATGCCACGTCGCGTACCATCACAGTGCGGGCAAAGGCGCCAAATTCGCGGAACGAGCTTACTGCAGGTTCATTCGCCAAAATAAATCTCACCCTCGACCAGATCCCTAAAACCATTATGGTGCCTACCGAATGCGTTATCCCCGATTTGAAAAGCAGTAAAGTTTATGTTTACCAAAACGGTATAGCGGTGGCCAAATTTGTAAAAACAGACCTGCGTACCGATACCAAAATTCAAATTATTGATGGGTTGAAACAGGGTGATAGCATAGTAGTATCGGGCTTGATCCAGATCCGCCCAAAATCGCCTTTGAAAGTTTTAAAAGTTATAGAATAATAATATGAGTTTATCGTCCGTAAGTATAAAAAGGCCAGTACTGGCAACGGTGATGTCTGTTGTTATTGTCGTGTTCGGCGTAATTGGCTATACCTTTTTAGGGGTGAGAGATTTCCCTTCGGTAGATCCGCCCATTATATCTGTCTCTACCAGCTACTCGGGCGCTAACGCCGATGTAGTAGAATCGCAGATAACCGAGCCACTGGAGAAAGCCATTAACGGTGTGCCGGGGATTCGTAATATATCTTCTACCAGTTCGGTAGGGAGCAGCAATATCACCGTAGAATTTAACCTGGATGCCGACCTGGAAACCGCCGCGAATGATGTGCGCGATAAAGTAAGCCAGGCACAACGTCAGTTACCGCAGGATATTAACGCCCCACCCGTAGTTACCAAAGCCGATGCGAGTGCGGATAACATTATCACCCTTACCGTAAGCAGCGATAAGCGCAACATTATGCAGGTGAATGATTTTGCCGAGAATGTGTTGCAGGAAGGTTTACAAACTATACCAGGTGTAAGTACTATTAATATACAGGGACAGCGCCAATACGCTATGCGCTTATGGATAGACCCAAATAAGCTTTCGGCGCTGGGTTTAACAGCAACCGATATAGGCACGGCGCTAAACCGCGAGAACGTGGAACTGCCTGCGGGTAAAATTGAGGGTAACAATACTGAGATCACCATCCGCGCGCTGGGTAAACTTACCAACGAAAAAGATTTTAACAACCTCATTATCCGTGCCGATAGTAACCGGGTGATCAGGCTGAGTGATGTTGGCTACGCCGTGCTGGGTTCGTCAAACGAAGAAACCTCGTTAAAAGAATCGTTTGTGCCAATGGTAGGCCTCGCTATTGTACCGCAACCAGGAGCTAACTATGTGCAAATAGCCAAGGATTTTTATTTAAGGCTGGCACAGATCCAAAAAGATCTTCCGCCGGATATTAAGGTGAAAGTGGCTTTGGATAACACCAAGTTTATTAACAACTCCATAGTAGAGGTGAAGGAAACGCTGCTAATATCATTTATATTGGTGGTGATTATCATCTATCTTTTCTTCCGCGATTGGCTCATCGCCTTCCGCCCGCTGATAGATATCCCGGTATCATTGATAGGGGCGTTCTTTATCATGTATGTATTCGGGTACTCCATCAATATATTAACCTTGCTGGGCATCGTACTGGCCACCGGCTTGGTGGTGGATGATGGTATTGTGGTAACCGAGAATATTTACAAAAAAGTGGAAGGCGGCATGGCCATCAGGCAGGCGGCTTTCCAGGGTTCAGCAGAGATCTTCTTTGCGGTAGTATCAACTTCGGTTACACTGGCGGCTGTGTTTTTACCCATCATGTTCTTACAGGGCTTTACCGGCAGGCTGTTCCGCGAGTTTGCTGTAGTGGTGGCGGGCTCGGTGCTGATATCGGCATTTGTATCGTTGTCATTAACACCTATGCTGAACGTGAAGCTGATCCGCAAGAGCCAAAAGAAATCAAAGTTCTACGAAAAAACAGAACCCTTCTTCGAAGGCATGACAAACGGCTACACCGAAACGCTGGTGAACTTTATGAAAAAGAAATGGGTATCGTTTGTGATATTAGGAGGCTCGCTTTTGCTTACAGGTGTGTTATTCAAAATAACCCCTTCTGAGCTGGCCCCGCTTGATGACCGCAGCTTGCTGCGTTACCAGGTAACCGGCTCCGAAGGCGCAACATACGAGTACATGACCCGCTACATGGATAAGGTTGCGCAGATCGTAGCAGATTCGGTACCGGAAGCAAATGTGAACCTCGAGATCGTTTCGCCGTCATTTGGCGGCGGCGGGTCGGCCAATTCGGGCTTTGGGCGTATCGGGCTTACAGAACCGGATAAGCGTACCCGTACCCAGCAGCAAATAGCCGATTTTTTGAACAAAAAGTTGCGAGCCATGCCCGATGCCAGAGCCATAGTGGTGCAGGAGCAAACCATAAGTGGTGGCGGTAGCGGTTCACGTACATCATTGCCGGTGCAATTTGTGATCCAGAACCAGGATTTTGAAAAAATCCGTAAGGTACTGCCCGATTTTTTTGCCGAAGTATCAAAAAGCCCTGTTTTCCAGGGAACGGATATCAATCTTAAATTTACCAAACCCGAGCTGCGTGTAACCACCGACCGCGACCGTGCCCGCGACCTGGGCGTTTCAGTAGAAGATATCGCCCAAACACTACAGCTTTATTATAGCGGTGGCCGTTTAGATTATTTCTTGATCAATGGTAAACAGTACCAGGTAATTGCCCAGGTAGACCGCTCGAACCGCGATCAGCCGCTCGATCTGAAATCGGTTTACGTACGTAGTTCAAAGGGTAATTTGGTACAGCTGGATAACGTAGTGAAGATACAGGAAAGCGCCACGCCACCTTCTATCTTCCACTTTAACCGTTATAAATCGGCAACCGTACAAGCCGGACTTGCACCGGGTAAAACCGTGGGAGACGGCATAGCCGAGATGAACCGCATCTCTAAAGAAATGCTCGATGAAACCTTTAGCACCGCGCTAAGCGGCCCATCAAGGGATTATGCCGAAGGTTCATCAAACATCGCCTTCGCGTTCTTATTCGCCTTGTTGCTGATCTATTTAGTACTTGCCGCCCAATTCGAAAGCTTTGTGGATCCGTTTATCGTAATGCTTACTGTGCCATTAGCCATATCCGGGGCCTTCCTTTCGCTCTGGCTGTTCGATCAAACGTTTAACATTTTTAGCCAGATAGGTGTTATTACCCTTGTGGGGCTGGTAACCAAAAACGGGATTTTAATTGTGGAGTTTGCTAACCAGCGTATGGAGGCTGGCCTTGATAAATACGAGGCGGTGGTTGAAGCGGCCACGTCGCGGCTGCGCCCTATTTTGATGACGAGTTTGGCGGTGGTGCTTGGCTCGGTACCAATTGCTTTAGCTTTGGGTGCGGGTGCAAAAAGCCGCGTATCGTTAGGTATAGTAATTATCGGTGGGATGCTTTTCTCGCTGGTGCTTACGCTTTATGTAATACCAACCATGTACATGGTGTTTGCCTCCAAAACCCGTAAAGACCCAGACGAAGAAACCGAAGAAGAAGCGGCTGCAATTCACCCAACGCATATTATTATCCAAAAACATTAAGCAGCAATGAAGATCAAATATATAATCGGCTTAATTTTTTACTGTGCGGCTTTTACAAACGCCACCGCGCAGGATGCCCCGGTGCTTACCCTGCGCGATGCAGTGGAGATTGCACTAAAGAACAATTATAACATTAAGCTGTCTCAAAATAACGCGGCTATATCGGGCAATAACGTAACGCTGGGTAATGCTGGCTTTTTGCCAACGGTAACGGGTAATCTTACACAAAACAGCAGTGTGCAAACCACCAAGCAAACCCGCAGCGACGGGACGGTGAACGATATAAAAAACGCGCACAACAGTAATTTAAACTACGGCGTAAACCTCAACTGGACAATATTCGACGGGTTCGCCATGTTTGCTACCTACGACCAATTGAAACAACTGGATAAGCTTGGTGCCATCCGCCTGCAGGATACTATCCAGAGCACCGTTGCCAACGTTATTAATACGTATTACAACCTCATAAGCCAAAACGAACAGATAAAGGCATTGCACGGGGCCATAGACATTTCGCGTACGCAATTACGGTACTCCAATGATAAGTTTACCGTTGGGCGTGTTTCGCGGTTAGAGGTATATAACGCGCAGGTGAATTTAAATACCGATACTGCGGCGCTTATTGTTCAACTGCAGCAATTTAAAAGCAGCAAAATTCAATTGAACCAGCTACTGGTGCGCGATCTGCAAACCGAATTTTCGGTAGGTGATACCATAGTGGTAGATCGCTCCCTGATTTTGGGCGATATCATCAGCAAAGCGCAAACACAAAACCCGGGTATCCTGTCCTCGCAAATAAATAAACGCCTTGCCGACATCAACCTGAAACAAGTGCGCAGTACACGTTACCCTGTTGTAGGGCTTACGTCTGGTTATACCTTTACCAAAAATAAAACGCCGGCTGGTTTTACCCTGCAGCAAAATGCGCATGGCTTTGCTTACGGTGTGGTGGCATCTATCAATATATTCGACGGGTTAAACCAGTGGAGAAGAGAGCGGAATGCAAAGCTGCAGATAGACAACGCCGATATCGACTACAAAAAAACGATGCTGGAAGTAGAAGCACAGATCAGTAATTTCTATGTTTCTTACCTTTCGGGGCTGGACTTGATCAGGATAGGTCAATCTAACGTAGAGTTGGCGCGCAAAAACCTGGAGATCTCTTTAGAGAAATATAAGCTGGGCAACATCACCCCGCTGGAGATCCGCGAAGCGCAAAGGAACTACCTGGATGCGCAATCCACGTTTTTTTCCGCACAATACCAAAGCAAAATGGCCGAGGTTACTTTAAAGCAAATTACCAATAGTATTAATATTCAATAAAGTATATTTAATTGCTTTAAAAGATTATTTTTGAACATGCCTGTTCGCTATAAAACTTGTTTGCTTATCGATGATAATTACATCGATAATTTTGTGACGCGCAAAATTTTAGAGAGCGGCAATTTTGCAGAGAAGATTATTGTTCAGCAGTCGCCCGTAGACGCTTTAAACGCTATGAGGGAAGGGCTTGTTAAGCCGGATGTTATTTTTTTAGATATCCGTATGCCGGCGATGACCGGTTTTGAATTTTTAGAAGAATACGATAAACTGGACCTGGATCTGGAAAACCCGGTGAAGATCTTCATGCTGTCGTCCTCACTGGATCCAACCGACATGAACAATTCGCGTAATAGCAGGCATGTAGCGCAATTTATTCATAAACCACTTACTTACGAGGCGCTCGAAGAACTTAGCACATGATATTAGTAGCAGATAGCGGGTCATCCAAAACAGATTGGCTGCTCTCAGGCCCGGATGGCGAGCCTAAAGCATTCAGGTCGGTAGGGTTAAACCCATACTTTCATACCGAAAAGGAAATTCTAAAAATACTCCAGGAGCAGATAACAGATCTGCTGCCCTACGCCCCGCAGATAGCAGAGATATACTTTTTTGGCGCGGGCTGTTCCAGTCCCGACAGGCACGAAATAGTTTCCAACGCGCTGAGCGCTCTTTTCCCCCAATCCTACATCAGTGTAGATAGTGACCTTTTGGCTTCGGCATACGCCACCTGCGGGCACGAGAAGGGCTTTTGCTGCATCCTGGGCACCGGTTCAAACATTTCTTTTTTTGATGGCGAGGAAATTCACGACGGGCAGCACGGCCTGGGTTATGTATTGGGAGACGAGGGGGCAGGTACCATCATCGGCAAAACACTCGTAACCGATTTTTTATATGAAAAAATGCCCCACGACATACATGCGAAGTTTAACGAGGCTTACCATTTGGATAAGGAAATAGTGATCAAGAACGTGTACCAAAAGCCGGCTGCAAATTCTTACCTCGCATCCTTCTCCCGCTTTATAGCCCAAATACGCCAAACAGATTACGCGCAGGCCCTGCTCAGAAACATTTTTCAGGAGTTTGTAGATACCAACATTAAATCGTACCCACAATACAACAAGTTCAAATGCCATTTTGTGGGCTCCATCGCTTTTATCTTCTCTATTGAGTTAAAAGCCGTGTGCGAACAGAACGGGGTGCATGTAGGCAAGATCATCCGCCAGCCCATAACCGATCTGCTGGAGTTTATGGTGAAAAGGAACGGGTAATTATTTTTCGTTGTTGTAAGTTATCTGCCAATTTAGGGCGGTCAACTCCTCCTCTGTATAGTTCAACACCTTTAGGTATTTGTTCGTGTTAATTAATTCATTCATTACTGGGCCGTGATATTGCTTAATTTCATCTACGGAAAAAACATAAATAAATAGCTTCTTTTCTTTCCCTTCTGAAATGTAATAATGCCATGCGTCCGACTTGCCGGAAATATAAATTGTGTTTGTGGAGTCGGGTTCAACATAATTGTTATCACTCACATAAAACTCCACGTTATTCTCTCGCCGGGTGGGCGGTTGAGAATTCGAATATAGAACAGTTATTTTTTGGGATGAATTATTGCGCACCGTTAACATGCTGTTACTATAATCCATAGCAATATACTTGCATCCGCAAAAGCAGGTTGTAAATAAACACAGCAAGAATAAGGCATGTTTTTTCATAGGGGTTAAGTTTTTTTGTGAAAGGTTTAACAGGATGATGGAAACAAGATACTAACTTAAACCGAATTCTTTTGTCATAAACCACCCTTTACTTGTCGCCTTTGCAACCTTTAAACAATTTCCGGGCTATAGATATTTACCTTATTAAATATCACCACTATGAGAAAACTGACAAATTAAAAACCGCCACTCGCTGGAGTTGACAATTGTTACCCAATTAAACAGCCTGGTGGTCGTACTGGTATATAACCAGTTAGATAAGAATAGCGCCGAAAACCAAAACCCGGTTAAACGGAGGCGGAGAACAATAAAGCATGAATGTTTAGTCGTTCACGCATATTGTTAATCAATAGTTAATAATATGCGTGAATTTGTGTTAACCCTGCGTTTTTTTAAATAGTTGACTATTAGATACTTGATTAAAGTTAACCTTGAACTGTGTAAACTTTTGTAAACTTTTTTGCCAATCGCAGATGCAGCTTTGTTAAGCTAAAAGAAATTTTG
Organism: Mucilaginibacter gilvus; assembly: GCF_004054195.1. Classification (GTDB taxonomy): domain Bacteria; phylum Bacteroidota; class Bacteroidia; order Sphingobacteriales; family Sphingobacteriaceae; genus Mucilaginibacter; species Mucilaginibacter gilvus. Next base: position 148,126 of record NZ_SBIW01000008.1, read on the forward strand.
GCCTACAACCAAACGCGATTTAGCCATTAATTTTTGCCGCTACGTTCTTTTTGAAAAATGCTTTTATCAATAAAAAGGCAATCCCCAACACCGCCAAAATACTGCCGAGTTTTGGCAGGTAGTCGCCATATTCCACGTAAAAAGTAATATCGCTGTTAAGGTTAATATCGTGTTTTAGCGCTGTTTTTACCCACCATTTGCTTTGCTTAACCACATCACCCCGCTGGTTAATAAATGCAGAGATCCCGGTATTGGCCGATTGGCACACCCAGCGGCGGGTTTCAATGGCGCGCAGTTTGGCATAATCCAGGTGCTGATCTTTACCTGAAGTGTTTTCCCACCAGCCATCGTTGGTGATAATAGCAATGAACTCCGAACCCTGGCTTACAGATCTGGCCACCCATTCGCCCCAGATGGAATCGTAACAGATCACCGGCGTTACGCCAATGCCGCTTTGCGAATAAAGCACGCTTGGCTTGGTTTGTATGGTATAAGCCCCCGTAGCGCCGCCCAAGTGCGCAAATACAGGCTTTAAAAACGAAAGTACACTGCCAAAAGGCAAAGCTTCCGCGCCCGGCACCAGGCGCGATTTATGGTATATATGTACTTTGGCAGAGTTCTCGATGTTGATAGCGCTGCTGTAATGGTCCCAAAAGCCACCGTTGGGCGTAGGGCTGGCAGTTTCGTTAACTTGCTTATCATATAAGCGGTAGGTTTCGCCACCCGTAATTACGTTGCCGTTTTTATATCTATTTAGGAAGCGCCTTACCTGTAGGTAATAATTGTTGTTAAGCATGTGGTCTTCGTCCATAAATTCAACAATGGCAGTTTCGGGCCAGATGAAAAATTCTGTGTTACGCTGCGCAAGCGAATCTGACAGTTTAGTAAGCGTTTCTATCTGGTTATAAACCGGGATAGTGCCTTCCTTTTCATACGGGTCGATATTGGGCTGAGCGATGACAATGTTGGCCGGGTTTACGTGTTCCTCGTAGTTATAGTAGCGAATTAGTGATATACCAAGCGGCAGTATCAATGTAAGCGTAACGCTGATGATGAGCTTCGACCTAAGTTTTTTTGTTTGCGCTTCCTGTAATCCCACATAAAGTAAAAACAATAGAATGTTTATAGCCCATACCCAAATGGTGCCGCCGTAAACGCCGGTGTATTCGTACCACTGCACCCATTGGTGCGATACCGCGAAACCGTTGCCAAGCGTCATCCAGGGGAAGTTAAGATCCCAGCTTTGGTGCAGGTATTCGTAACCTATCCAAAAACAAACCAGCCCGATAAGCCCGATGGTTCGGTTGGTTTTTAAGCGCAGGCGATAATACAACCAGCATGCCGTGCTCATCAATAATGGGCCCAGCGCATAAGGTATCAACGTTACGGGTATAGCCACCACGGGGCCGATGATCTTGAGCGCGTTATAAACCCAGTAAACGCACAACGTATTCCAAACAAAAAAGCCCAGAAAAGTGGTATTGAAGATCTGCTTGCCTTTTTTGGCGGAGGTGGATTGGATAATGTTCTCCATTGCCAACAGCATAGGCACGAATCCTAAAAACAGCATGAAGGTGGTATACGGCGTAGGTGGCCAGGCTATCCAAAGCAACAAGCCGGATAATATGGATAAGGGGATGTTTTTTTTCATTAAGATAATCGAAATTCTAAAACTATGTCATTGCGAGCGATAGCGCGGCAACCTCGTAGTATGCTAAGTAGCAAACTTTGTTAATCGTACCAACCCTCGCTCAAATCTTTCCACGCCGGGTTGTCTTTAATTATTAAATCTGTTTTTTTCTTTCGGGATCCCGCCTTTATCTGCTTCTCCCTGGCAATGGCATCCTGTATCCATTGAAACTATTCAAAGTAAACCAGTTTATCGCAATGGTATTGCTCAGTAAATCCTTTGTGAACTTTTTCTTTATGCTGCAATACACGCTCCTGTAAATTGCTGGTTACGCCAGTGTAAAGTACGGTGTTAATTTTATTGGTTACAATGTAGACGGCATAGTCGTGAACTTTCATATCGTATACTTTGCACACGAGGAGGTTGCCGCGCTATCGCTCGCAATGACAAAGCTTATTATATTTTTGTTAATCTTCGTCTTCGTCGTCGTCCTGATATTTCCGCTTCTTCTTATCCACCTCAACAGGCGCAGCACCCGCAATGCACATCACAAATTCGCCTTTTAGCGGGTGTGTTTCAAAGTAGGTTTTCACCTCGGTCACTGTTCCGCGTACGGTTTCTTCGAACATTTTGGTCAGCTCGCGCGATACGGAGACTTGCCTGTCGGCCCCCCAATAGGTTGCCATCTCTTCCAGCGTTTTCAATAAACGGTGCGGCGACTCGTAAAGTATCAGCGTACGTTCTTCAGTTGCTAATTGTTTGTAACGCGTTTGGCGGCCTTTCTTCAGCGGTAAAAAACCTTCAAAACAAAACTTATCGGTGGGGAAGCCCGAGTTTACCAGGGCCGGCACAAAAGCGGTAGCACCCGGCAGGCATTCTACAGCGATGTTGAATTTTAGCGCTTCGCGAACCAGGAAAAAGCCGGGATCGGAGATAGCGGGCGTACCTGCATCGGAAATAAGCGCAACGTTTTGCCCCATCAGCAGGAATTTGATGATCTCGTTACTGCTCTGGTGCTCGTTATGCTGATGGTGCGCAAACACCTTGTTCTGAATCTCAAAGTGTTTAAGTAGCGGTGCGGAGGTACGCGTGTCTTCGGCCAAAATCAGGTCGGCTTCTTTTAAAATGCGGATGGCCCTAAAGGTCATGTCCTCCAGGTTGCCGATGGGTGTGGGTACTAAGTATAGTTTGCCTGTTTCGCTCATGCTTCGCTTTTTGGTCGATAGTCCATGGTCGATAGACCATAGCAGCTCATGTAGTTATGTTTTCTTTATAAATCGATGGATCAGGGTAGCTCAAATAACTATGGACTATCGACTATGGTCTATGGACTTATTTATATCTTTGCCTAAAAATTATAATAATGCTGCAAGTTAGTTATATCCGTGATAACAGGGAACAGGTTTTGGAACGTTTGGCTGTAAAAAATTTTAAACAGCCCGAATTGATAGATGAGGTGATTGGCCTGGACGAGAAACGCCGCCAAACCCAAAACCTATTGGATAACGTTTCCTCTCAATCTAACGCGGCGGCTAAACAGATTGGCGAACTAATGCGCAACGGTAAAAAAGAAGAAGCCGAAGCCATTAAAGCCAACACCGGCAAATGGAAAGAAGAAGGCAAACAGCTTGGCGAGCAACTGAGCGCTGTGGAGGCCGAACTGCAGGATAAAATTGTATTGCTTCCCAATCTGCCGCATTCATCTGTACCAAAAGGCATCACGCCCGAAGAAAACGAGATTGTGCTGGAGAACGGTGTTATTCCGGAACTTTATGCCGGCGCACAGCCGCATTGGGAGTTAGCTACCAAGTACAACCTGATTGATTTTGAACTCGGTGTTAAAATAACAGGTGCGGGCTTCCCGGTATATAAAGGTAAAGGTGCCAAATTGCAACGCGCGCTCATCGCTTTCTTTTTAGATGAAGCTGAAAAAGCAGGCTACGATGAAGTAATGCTGCCGCTGATGGTAAATGAAGCCTCTGGCTTTGGCACCGGGCAATTGCCGGATAAGGAAGGGCAAATGTATTTTGTAGGGCAGGATAACCTGTACCTGATCCCAACCGCCGAAGTGCCTATCACCAACCTATACCGCGATGTAATCTTAAAAGGCGAGGAGCTACCTATCCGTAATACAGGTTACACCCCATGCTTCCGCCGCGAGGCCGGTTCTTATGGTGCCCATGTACGCGGACTAAACCGTTTACACCAGTTTGATAAGGTGGAACTGGTGCAGGTGGTACACCCCGATACATCTTACGAAGTGCTGGAAGGCATGAGCCTGCACGTGCAAAGCCTGTTGCAAAAGCTTGGCCTGCCATATCGTGTACTGCGCCTTTGCGGCGGCGATATGAGTTTCACCGCTGCCCTTACTTATGATATGGAAACCTGGAGTGCCGCACAAGGCCGCTGGCTGGAAGTATCTTCTGTATCTAACTTCGAAACGTTCCAGAGTAACAGGTTAAAACTTCGCTTCCGTAATGCTGAGGGTAAAACCCAATTAGCGCATACGCTTAACGGCAGCGCATTGGCTTTGCCACGTATTGTGGCCACATTGCTGGAGAATAATCAAACCGAGAAGGGTATTAAAATACCGGAGGTATTGGTGCCTTATACTAAGTTTGAGTGGATAGATTAAATTTTTGACGGCCATATACACACTCGTCATTCACGCACATTTCCTTCTACACCGGTTCGAAATGAACTGTGTTTAAAAGCAAAGAGCGGCACCTGCCGCTCTTTGCTTTTATCGTTAATCCTACATCCCCTTCGTTATCGCCTGGTAAATAGCATCCTGTATCCTTGGGCGGATATTGAGGCTGCCCAGTTTACTGCTTACGTTGGGGTGTACACGGTTGGATAGGAAAACATAAACCAAACCGTATTTAGGATCAACCCAAACGCAGGTACCGGTAAAGCCGGTGTGGCCGTATGCCTGGTTGGAGGCTAATTCCGACGGATATTTATGTTCGGGTATCGGATCCCAGCGGTCGAAACCTAATCCCCGGCGGCTTACTGCGCTTTGTTTTGAACTGAACAGGTCAACCGTTTCTGGCTTAACGTATTGTATGCCGCCGTAAGTGCCACGGTTCAGCATCATCTGGTAAAGGATCCCTATATCGTTTGCACTGGCAAACAAGCCGGCATGGCCTGCTACGCCGCCCATCAAAGCCGCGGTTGGGTCATGCACATAGCCATTGATTAACGTATGGCGGTCTTTTTTATCGTTTTCGGTTGGTGGAATCCTATCCGAAGGGAACCGGTTCAGCGGCAAATAGCCCGCAGTTTGCATGCCCAGCGGATTATAAAATTGCTGTTGCACATAGGTATTGATCGGCGTAGAAGTGATGGTTTCTACGATCTGCTGCATAATACACATCCCCACATCGCTGTACACGTATTGCCCGCGGGTTTTTACAGGCGAGTTTAGCATATCGGGCCACATTATCTGTTCAAAATAATTTTTGCGTAGGTAGTAATTCTCATTCACCTTGGTGGGGAAGTTTGCTGAAGAATCAACACTGTAATCGGTTGGTTTTATTTTGCCGAAGGTTTGTATATCAGGGATCAATCCTGCCTGGTGCTCCAGCAGTTCGCGCACGGTTAGGGTTTTGATGTTGCTTTTACGCGCCAGGGCCAGGTAGGTACTGGTGGTAGAATCCAACGCCAGTTTACCCTGGTCGTAAAGCTGCATAGTTTCCATGGTGGTGGCCGAGATCTTAGTCATTGATGCCACATCAAAAATATCTGTTATCCTGTCGGGAATCTCGTTCTCATAAGTGTGGTAACCGTAAGCTTTATTAAAGATCACCTTGCCGTCTTTTATCACCATTACTACGCAACCCGGTGTGGCCTGGCTGCTGATGGCCTCTTTGGCAATTTTATCTATCTCAGATAAATTATCGGTTTTGATGCCTGCATCTTCGGGTACGGTATATTGTAATCGGGTTTTTGCAGTTAAGAAGCCGCCACCGTTCTTGAATTTCGGCGTATAAGTTCTCGTCAGTTTTTGGGTAACCGCTACCCCGCCAAAAATGGCCTGTGCGCTAAACATAGCCGATACCGGCGAAAGCCTTGCCGACCACAATACCGGCCCTGTAACATCATTCAGTTTTACCAGTGATGCTGCACTGCCAAACAGCGATACCACCACGTTCTTCATTTTTTGATTAGTGCTGATAAAATCGATGATCTGCGGGTTATTCAGGTCGGCATCTGTTAGCTGAACAATGAGAATGGTATAAAACTTTGTATCCAGCGACAGCGCATCCAGCGTTTTTACCCCAAGATATTCGCTGCCGTTGAAGGGTTGCACTTTGGCGTACTTATTCAGCAGGCTATCAAAAGCCGCGGTATAAGCGCCCGAAAAATGAATGCTGGCTATTTTGGCAACGTCGAGGTTTTGCAGGGGGATAACCTGTTTCTCGTTGTTTAACAATACGGTGCTTAGTTCAACCGCTTTTTCTTCCTGTACAAAAGCTTTACCGGTAAAGGGTGGGTTTTGCGCACATGCCGAATTAAAAACTACAAACCCTGATAACAGCAGCAGATATATATACTGCTTATTTCTTTTCATAAACCTTAACACCATTTATATATGTCTTTATTACTTTCACATTAGGCAATTCGCTGCCATCCACTTTCATAATATCTTTATCCAGTATTACAAAATCAGCATACTTGCCAACTGTTATACTGCCTTTTTCGTTTTCCTCAAAGTTGGCTTTTGCCGCCCATGTGGTCATGCCCTTTAAAGCTTCAATACGGCTTAGCGCGTTTTTCATCTGGAAGCCGCCAGTTGGCAGGCCTTTCAGGTCCTTACGTACCACCGCCGCGTAAAACGTATACATAGGGTTAATATTTTCTACCGGGAAGTCGGTCCCCAGCGGGATCCAGCCGTTTTGTTTCATCAGATCCTTGTAAGCATAGGCGCTTTTAAGCCGGTCAGCACCCAGGCGGTTAACGGCCCATGCCATATCCGACGTGGCGTGTGTAGGCTGTACAGATGGTATAATATTGTAATCGCCAAAATATTTAACATCCTCAGGCGATACAATTTGCGCGTGCTCTACGCGCCAGCGTTTATCATTTTTACCCTTAAGGGCTGCGGCATATACTTTTAAGATCATCCGGTTTGCCGAATCCCCAATGGCATGTGTACACATCTGGAAACCTTTGTCTGCTATCTTTTTGGCTACTTCCTCAAAATGGGCTTTGTTGCTCAGTAAAAATCCGTTCCAGTTGGCTTTGTCGGAATATGGCTTTAATAAACAAGCTCCCCTTGAGCCTAAGGCACCGTCGCCATAAACTTTAAACGCTCTCACGTTCAGGCTTGGGGTTTTGTAAGCGCCACGTTTAAACAGGTATTCGTAATTCTCTTCTTTATCGGCAAGCATCAGGTACATGCGCATTTTCAGGTCGCCTTTGTGCTGCAGGGCAGCTATGGTGCTTACCATAGTGTAGGGTAAGCCGCAGTCGTCTACAGTTGTTAGCCCAACTGCAAAGCAGTTACGCTGTGCATCCAGCAATGCCGATTGTACAATCTGTTCGGTAGGCTCGGGTATTTTACGGGTTACTATCCCTACGGCGTTGTCTACCAGTATGCCGGTAAGCTTTCCGTTGACGGTTTCTATTTGTCCGCCTGTAATGGTTTGCCCGGGTTTAATACCGGCAATGTTTAAAGCAGCCTGGTTGGCAATGGCGGCATGGCCGTCTATCCGGCTTAAGATTACCGGCCGGATAGGGAATAAGGAATCGAGTTTTGCTTTATTTGGGAACTGCTTAACAGTCCAGATGTTTTGGTCCCAGCCATTGCCTATGATCCAGCCTTCGGTGTTTTTACGGGCAAAGGCGCTTACTGTATCTACAATGGCATTCCAGCTTTTGCTGCCTACCAGGTTTACTTCCTGTAAGCCTAAGCCATATTCATAAAAATGCGTGTGGGCGTCAATAAAGCCGGGGTAAACAGGTTTGCCACCTGCATCGATGGTTTCTTTTGCAAGATATTTTTGTTCGAGGGTGTCGGCGTTGCCCACGGCTATAATTTTTCCGTTGCTGATAACAAAGGCGTTGGCGGTGGAGAAAGTACTGTCTACAGTATATACGAGGGCATTTTTAACAAGCGTATCGGCATTATATTCCTTTTGCTTGCACGCGGCAATGAGGATAAAGAACAGGGGCCACAATTTCTTCATAAATAAACAGGTGGATGTAAATAGATAAACGTAAATACTATATACAAGTATGTAAAGGTAAAGTTATGCAATCAAATAATTAATTTAGCATCGAAAAAGTTCCCGGCGAAAGTTGGGAGGAGGGAAATACTTTAAATGCCAGATATAATACAGCTTTTACCCGATTCGGTAGCCAACCAAATAGCCGCAGGCGAAGTGGTGCAGCGCCCCGCATCGGCCGTAAAAGAATTGATAGAGAACGCCATAGATGCAGGTGCCGATAAGATACAGCTGATACTAAAGGATGCCGGTAAAGCGCTGATACAGGTTATTGATAACGGCTGCGGTATGAGCTTAACAGATGCCCGCATGTGTTTTGAACGCCATGCTACTTCAAAAATTCGCAAGGCCGAGGACCTTTTTGCTATCCGTACCATGGGTTTCAGGGGCGAAGCGATGGCTTCTATAGCTGCAATTGCGCAGGTTGAATTGAAAAGCCGCCGCCACGAAGACGAACTGGGTACCTGTATTTTTATAGAGGGCAGCGAAGTACTGAGCCAGGAGCCATGTTCGGCCAATACGGGTACGTCTATATCCATTAAAAACCTTTTTTATAATACCCCCGCCCGCCGCAACTTTTTAAAAAGCAATCCGGTGGAGATGCGCCACATTATCGATGAGTTTCAGCGTGTGGCGCTGGCCAATCCGCAGGTGTTTTTAACCATGCACCATGATGGACAGGAAGTGTATCACCTGCCCTCGGCATCGTTAAAGCAGCGGATTATTCATTTGTTGGGTAACAATTATAACCAACGGCTGGTACCGGTAGAGGAAGATACTACCATTATACGACTGAATGGCTACGTTGGCAAGCCCGAATTTGCCCGCAGAACGCGCGGCGAGCAATTCTTTTTTGTGAACAACCGTTTTATAAAAGACGCTTACCTTAACCATGCGGTGCTTACGGCGTTTGAAGAGTTGCTGCCGGACGACACCTACCCGCTGTACGTGCTTTTTATAGATATCGACCCATCCAAGATAGATATCAACGTACACCCTACAAAAACGGAGATAAAATACCAGGACGAGAAGGCCATTTATGCCATCATCCGCTCGGCGGTAAAGCGCGCGTTGGGTAAATACAACATTACGCCCACGCTCGATTTTGACCAGGAGAACAGCATCGGGCACCTTATTACGCAAAAACCTTTCGAGGAAATTGTGCAGCCAACTATTGCATTTAACCCGGATTTTAACCCCTTCGCGGCAGAGAAACGCCCGGAGCGCGAACTGCCTTTTCTCCGTGACAACAACAGCCCCCGTACTGCCATCCCAAAAAACTGGGATACGCTTTACGAGATCGCGAAAAAAGAAGAAAGCCTGCAGCACGAGATGCACGCCAATCCGGGCACTTCCGTCAACGAGCAGGAAATAACCAAAAGCGGCGAGAAGCAGTTCTTCCAGGTGCACAATAGGTTTATCCTCTCGCAGATAAAATCGGGCTTTATGCTGATACATCAGCAATGGGCGCACGAGCGTATTTTGTACGAGCGTTTTTTACACCAGTTGCAAACACATAGCGGGTTGAGCCAGCAAAGCTTATTTCCGCAATCTGTTACACTAAACAGCAGCGATTTTGAGTTATTGAGAGAGCTTTTACCAGATATCCGTGCGCTGGGTTTTGATGTCCGCGAGTTTGGTAAAAACACGGTGGTAGTTGAAGGCATCCCGGCGGATATCAACAACGCCAACGAGCACGAACTGCTGGAACAACTGCTGGAAGGTTTTAAAAACAACCTGGCCATTTTAAAGTTGGATAAGCGCGATAACCTTGCCCGCTCGTTAGCGCGTAACGCAGCGATAAAAACCGGCACCAGGTTATCTATGGAAGAAATGAACCAATTGATAGACCAGCTTTTTGCCTGCCAGATGCCAAATTTGGCGCTAAACGGCAAGCCTGTAATTACTACCTTTACGCTGAACGAATTAGCCGAAAGATTTGAAAAATAGCCAATAGGCTTTTAAAATATTTTATAAAGAACATGCAATCACCATTTGCCAATTTAACACCAGTTGTTAAGAACCTGCTTATCATCAATATAGTTTTTTTTGTTGCTACCTATGCGTTAGGTCAATTTATCGATTTACGGTTATGGCTTTCTGCTTACTATTTTAATTCGCCTTTTTTTAAGGTGTGGCAACCGCTAACTTACATGTTTATGCATGCTGGGTTTTCGCATATTTTTTTCAATATGTTTGGCTTGTTTATGTTTGGTCCTATCCTGGAGTCAACTTTGGGGTCAAAAAAATTTTTCAATTTTTATTTTATTACAGGTTTAGGCGGATTTGTTTTAAATACAGCTATACAAGCGATACAGGTTTATAATATAACCGGCGGTTTTACAATAATTGATCCGCAATATGTAGGGTCATACGCCGCATTTGGAACTAATGCAGAGGTATTACAATCTATTTATGGCAGTTCGCTGTTAGGAGCTTCAGGTGCCATTTTTGGTATCATGGTAGCCTTTGGAATGTTATTCCCAAACATGGAAATGATGATCATGTTTATACCGGTACCCGTTAAAGCTAAATACGTAGTTATTGGGTATATTGCATTAGAGCTATTTAGTGGCGTTGGCCGGTTTTCCGGCGATAATGTTGCCCACTTTGCACACTTGGGTGGTGCATTATTTGGGTTTATCCTGATAAAAATTTGGGGCATCCACAGGCCAAACAATTATCAGTAATATTTATTAGTTACATAGTAATTACAGCTGTTTTATATGAACACCCTCTGGAGAGATATTCAATACAAGCTACTAAAGTCGGGCAATAAACTTACCCTGCTTATAGGTATAAACGTTATTGTTTATTTGGGTATCAATGTGCCGGCAATTCTCGAGCAGTTGTTCAGGGGATTCGGAAACAGCGCCATTATCGAGTTTACCAACAAATACCTGCTGCTGTCTGCCGATCTGCACACCCTGCTTTACCGTTTTTGGACGCCCTTCACCTACATGTTTATGCATGCGGGCCCGCTTCATATACTGTTTAATATGCTTTGGCTATATTGGTTTGGGCAGATCTTTGAAGAATACCTGGGCAATAAGCGCACTATCGGCCTCTATTTGTTAGGCGGGCTTACCGGAGGGATTTTATTCGTAGCCGCTTATAATATATTCCCGGCTTTTACCAGTATGAATGCGGCTGCCGGCGGCGTTATTGTTGGCGCATCGGCAAGTGTTATGGCTATTATTGTGGGCACTGCTACTTTATTGCCAAACTATACCATCTCCCTTATCCTTATCGGCCCGGTTAAACTTAAATGGGTAGCCTTGTTTATTGTGATATTAGATTATTTAAGCATAGCGGGAAGCAACGCTGGTGGCGAAATTGCCCACATTGGCGGGGCCTTATTTGGCTTTGTTTATATTAAGCAGATGCAAAAAGGTAATGATTGGATAGGCAGCATCAATAAACTGTTTCAGCCTAAACCAAAAATGAAGGTGGTGAGCTACAATGCCCCTCAAAAAAAGTCCACTAATTTGCCCAGTCAGGAAGAAATTGATCGTATTTTAGATAAAATTTCTGTTTCGGGACAAAATAGCCTGAGCAAGCAGGAAAAGGAAACACTACTCCGAGCAAGCAACAATAATGAAGGATAAAAAAAGCTTAGGTTTTTTTGGCAGAATAATCTTATGGATCAATTATGCATTGTGCCTGGCTTTATTGCTTAGTTACCTTGCCCCATACCTCGATCCGCGCAAGGCCTGGCTTATCGCCTTCTTCGGCCTGGCCTATCCGCCGCTGTTATTGTTTAATGTTATTGCCCTCGTTTATTGGTTGTTAAGGCGCAGGCTATATTTTTTACTATCGGTGATTACCATTCTCATTGGTTATAAAGTATTGTTAAACAATGTCGGGTTCCGCTTACCTACTATAATAAGTGCGTCAACCGACTCGGGCATGTTGCGGATAATGACCTACAACGCGCACGATTTTAAACGGTACGGCTCCAATAATGATATTTCCACCAAGCACGAGATTCTTGAGCTGATCAAGCAAAACAACCCCGATATTATCGGTATACAAGAATTTTATACTCGTAAGCGGGGCCAGTATGACATGATCGATTCCATCAAAAAGATCATGAACAGTGAATTTTATTATTTTGAACCCTTTGATGTGAATTACGATCAGGCATCGGGCATGGCCATATTTTCCAGGTATCCTATCTTTAACTTCGGGCTGGTATCGCTTTCCGGTAAAATGACGGGTAACCAATGCCTTTTTGTAGATATCCAAAAGAACGACAAAAAGATAAGGCTTTACAGTATGCACCTGCAGTCGATCAAATTTGAGCCGGAAGATTATAAGTACCTGGGCGAGGTATCCAAAAAAGGTAAAACCAACATGACGGCAACCAAACGCCTGGGCAGCAAACTTAAAATAGCCTTTTTAAAACGTGCCGAGCAGGTTTATACCGTTAAGGCCCATGCTAAAGAATGCCCGTACCCATACATTTACTCAGGCGATTTTAACGATACGCCGGCATCCTTCGCCGTCAACCAGATGGAGGTGGGGATGAAGAATACTTTCCGCGAAAAAGGCTCGGGTATGGGGCGTACTTACAATGGCGATTTCCCCAATTATCAGATAGATTATATTATGGTGAGCCCGCAGTTTAAAGTATTGGGCTATGATATTATCAAAAAGAAACTTTCCGACCATTACCCCGTAACGGCTGTTGTGGCGTTAAAATAATTGAACAATAGGAGCGATAAACCCATCATGAAAGTTTTGGTAACCGGCTCGTCCGGTCAGTTAGGCTCAGCCACGGTAACCCAACTTAATGCTTATGGGCATGAAGTTACCGGCATAGATGTGATGCCTGCAGCTACCACACATCAGCTCATCGATATAAAAGATAAGGAGGCCGTTGAGGCTATAACCAAAGGCTTCGATGCCATTATCCATACCGCCGCCCTGCATGGCAAACATTTCGAGTTGAATTACCCGCGCGGGGCTTTCATCCAAACCAACATCCTGGGTACGCTGAATCTGCTAAACGCCTGCGTAGTCAACGGCGTAAAAAGATTCCTTTACACCAGTACAACCTCCATCTACGGCGAAGCTTTGGTGGATAAAGATAAGGCCGTTTGGGTGGATGAAACCTTAGCAGAGCGCCCCCGTGATATCTACGACATTACCAAGCAAACTACCGAGCAGCTTTGTCGCGATTTTTTTATAAAGAAGGTTTGCAAACATCGGTATACCGGGTAGGTAGGTTTTTGCCCGAGGGCGATAACCTCAAAACAAACCATCGCCTTTATCGCGGCCTGGATGAACGCGACGGCGCCGAAGCCCTGCGATTGGCTTTGGGTACCGAATTTGCCGATTTTGAGATCTTCAACATCAGCAGTGGTTCACCATTTAAACAAGACGATTTGGTGGCATTGAAGCATTCAACCTTAGATGCCATATTAAAGTATTACCCGGAAGCAGAGGGCATTTATAAGGCCAGGGGCTGGGCCTTTCCACAAAGTATAGACAGGGTTTATGTATGCGATAAGGCCCGGCGCTATTTTAACTACCAGCCAAAATACACCTTCGGATTGTTATTGAACAGTTAAGTTTATTAATATTGAATTAGATAGGTACGGATTTATTATACTTCAATCCTAAAAATTGTAAGTTTGCGCTCATGGAACAAAAATTATTTGTTTACAACACTTTAACACGTAAAAAAGAAGAATTTATACCGCTTGATGCACCCCATGTGGGGATGTACGTTTGCGGCCCTACTGTATATAGCGATGTTCATTTGGGCAACTGCCGCACTTTTATAAGCTTCGATCTTATTTTTCGTTACCTACTGCATTTAGGTTATAAGGTGCGCTATGTGCGTAACATTACCGATGCCGGCCACTTAGAAGGTGATGCCGATGAGGGCGAGGATAAAGTATCAAAAAAGGCAAGGTTATCGCAATTGGAGCCGATGGAAATTGTACAGAAGTACACCGTTGATTTTCATGAGGTGATGAAAACCTTTAACGCCCTACCGCCAAGCATCGAACCAACAGCCACCGGGCATATTATTGAGCAAATAGAGCTGGTGAAAACCATTTTAGATACAGGATATGCCTACGAAGTAGATGGCTCGGTATATTTTGATGTAGAAAAGTACAACCTAACACAGGACTACGGCATATTAAACGGCCGCAAACTGGAAGATATGCTGAACAATACCCGCACTTTGGGTGGCCAGAACGAAAAGCACGGCAAGCTGGATTTTGCCCTTTGGATAAAGGCCAAGCCCGAGCATTTGATGAAATGGCCATCGCCGTGGGGCGTTGGCTTCCCGGGCTGGCATTTGGAGTGCTCGGCCATGAGTAATAAATACCTGGGGCACAAATTTGATATCCACGGTGGCGGGATGGACCTGATGGCTACGCATCATACCAACGAGATAGCGCAAAATGTGGCCAGCTGCGGAAATAATCCGTCAACCTACTGGTTGCATACCAATATGCTTACGGTTAACGGGCAAAAAATGTCAAAATCGCTTGGCAATAGTTTTTTACCCGAGCAATTATTTAAAGGGGAGCACGAGCTGCTTACAAGGGGTTACGGCCCAATGGCGGTAAGGTTCTTTTTTATGCAGGCAAGCTACCGCAGTACGGTCGATTTTTCTAATGATGCGCTTGAAGCGGCCGAGAAATTTTATAAAAGGCTTTCCGAGGCTGCTAAAAAGTTAAGCGCACTGCAACAAAATACATTAGTTGCTGTTGATGACGAGGCGGAAAGCGCCATTATAGCGGCCTGCGAAGATTGCTATAACGGGATGAATGACAATTTTAATTCGCCAAAAACGTTAGAAGCACTGAATAATTTATCCAAATCGATAAATTCGTTTGCGGATGGCACCCGTAACTCAGGCGCAGTATCCGCGGAGATTTTTGAACGGATGAAGAAAACGTATAACGATTTCTTTTATGATGTTTTAGGTTTAAAGCAGGATGACAACGAGAGCGGTGACACCGATGGGCTGCTGGGTTTAATTGTAGACCTGCGCAACCAGGCCAAGGGTAATAAAGATTACGCCACATCTGATAAAATTAGAGAGGGCCTTAAACAAATAGGCTTCCAACTGAATGACAATAAACAAGGTACAACCGATTGGGTAAAACTTTAACCAATGTTAACTACCTGTTTTGTGTGAATGCACGCCGGGCATGCGTACATTTATACACCTTAAATTAATTAAAAATTGTCCGCAAAATAGATCCTATGAAGAAATTATTGTTAGCTGCTTTTGTATTGGCCGGTGTTAGTGCCAACGTATTTGCTCAAAAAACGCCTGTTGAGGTTAGTAAAGTAGTAGATGCCGAAAATGACTTTAATAAACTGGTTGAACGCAAAGGGATAAAGGCAGGCTTTTTAGCTGTTGCCGACCCTGAGGGGATAGTTTTTAAACCAAACGCGGTTAAAATCTCTGAGTTTTATGGCACTATTGATAAAATGCCGGGTAAATTAACCTGGCAGCCAAAAGTTGCCCGGATATCTGCTAATGGAGACCTTGCCTTTACAGCAGGCCCATACGTTTACCAAAATGGAAAAAGTGATGACGATAAAGTTTACGGTCAGTACGTATCGGTTTGGAAACGTGATGCAGCCGATAATAAGCTTAAACTGCTAATTGATCTGGGTATACAACACCCCGAGCCTGAGGCTGAAGCCGGTGCTGATTTCAGGGAACCAGATACGTCTAAACAGGTGGCTCCAAGTAAAGACCCGTTTAGCGGTAAAACCGTTATTATTAACTCTGATAAGCTGTTAAATCATTCCTTAGACCTATCTGCCCTCGCTTCGTATAAAGAATTTTTAAGCCCCGACGGGATGTATTATTTTCCGGGATTCGAGCCAATTGCAGGCAGGGATAAGGTATCTAAATTTATAGCTAACGAAGGTATCAGCATATCGGCCCAAACTGTAAATGCAGGTCGCTCTACCAGTAACGATCTGGCCTATAGCTATGGTACCGCGCGCATCCGTAAAGGCAACATTGTAAATAACTACAATTATGTGCGTATTTGGGAGATCGACGCTACCCACAAATGGAACGTGCTGCTGGAGATATTTTCTACAGTTGAGTAGTAATCAATAAAATTAGCTGTGTTACCCAGCGGAGTATCCAGTTTATAGACAAACAAGGAAAGAGTTAAAGCTCTGTAGGTGCCCCCTCGCCAGTATTAAGGCAACAGGAAGCACCTACGGGGCTTTAATTTTCTAATAAACTATTGCTATAAACAGGGTGCCTCCTACCGGAGCGTTAAACACAGCCTTTTAGAATAATTGTTCGATAATATCGCTGGCGGATAAACCTTCTGCTTCGGCATGGTAGCTGCGAACGATGCGATGGCTTAGTATAGGTTTGGCAACCGCTTTTATATCCTCAATGTCCGGTGAGTATTTTCCGTTGAGTACAGCGTGGCATTTGGCGCCTAAGATTAAAAATTGCGATGCCCGTGGGCCTGCGCCCCAGTTTAACAGGCGTTTTACCTGTGGGGTGGCAAATTCGCTACCGGGGCGGGTTTTTGATACCAGCTTTACGGCATATTCCAACACGTTATCGGTAACCGGGATGTTACGTACCAGTTGCTGAAAATAAGTGATCTGCTCGGCATTCAATTGCTTGTTTACTGTTACCTGGTGCGTGCTGGTGGTATTCTTTACTACCTGTAATTCTTCTTTAAAAGACGGGTAGTTTAGCGCCACATTAAACATAAACCTATCCAGCTGTGCCTCTGGCAGTGGGTAAGTACCTTCCTGCTCAATAGGGTTTTGGGTAGCCAATACAAAGAAAGGTTTGGCTAATTTATGCGTAACACCTGCGGCGGTCACTGCCTTTTCCTGCATGGCCTCTAAAAGGGCTGCCTGGGTTTTTGGCGGGGTACGATTTATTTCATCAGCTAAAATAATGTTAGAGAACACCGGGCCGGGGATGAATTTAAAGTTGCGATCCTCACCCAATATTTCCGATCCGATGATGTCTGATGGCATCAGGTCGGGAGTGAACTGGATGCGCTTAAAATCGAGGTCGAGCACCTGCGCTACGGTTTGCACCAGCAGGGTTTTAGCCAGGCCCGGTACACCAACCAGCAAGCAATGGCCATTGCTAAAAATAGAGATCAGGACGAATTTAATAACCTCGTCCTGCCCTATAATAACTTTTCCAATTTCTGCACGAATTTGCTCATAAGCAAGCTTCAATGCATCAGCGGCCTCTACATCAGAGCGGTGTTGCATATTTATGTTAAAGTTTTACCTGTGCAGTGGTAACCGGGGCTATCCATTTTTGTAAGATGGGGTACCTTTGGTATTCAGGATCTATCTTGATGAAAGTTTCTTTACGGCGTTTTTCAAACCACTGGCTTACGGTGCGGTTAAGTTTATCGTCCATGGCCATTTCTTTCAACTTAGCAAAATCCTGGTCAAGGTTTGCCTTATGTGCGTCGGTAACCGATTTAAGGTATAAAATCTTGTAACTTTTTTTACCGGTTTGGGCATCAGTAAATAAAGTTGGCTTAGATATGCTGCCTACTTTCATGGTATCAATAACCAGGGCCACTTGTGGGTCCAGCTTATCAGTAGGGATGTAGGTAGAACGGTTTTGCACGTTATCAGCATTCAGCATCATACCACCATTGTATTTGGTGTCTTTGTTATCCGAGAACAAAGAAGCTGCGCTCGAAAAATCGATCAGTTTGTTAGCCTTCATTACGGTGTATAAACTATCGGCACTTACTTTGGCCCTTTCAATACTGGCAGGAGTAGTAGCCGGAACAATCAGCAGGTGGCGGGTATGAACCTGCTCACCGCGGCGCTCAATCACCTGTAAAAAGTGAAAACCAAAATCGCTTTCGAATACCGATGATATTTCGCCGGCCTTCAGTTTAAAGGCAACTGCCGAATATTCTTTTACATAACCGTTACGGTCATTAAATCCCAGGTCGCCACCGTCAGGTGCAGAACCCGGATCCTGCGAGTATAATCTCGCCAGGGCACCAAAATCTTCCCCTTTTTTTACCCTTTGGCGTAATTCTTCGGCCTTATCTTTATAAAATTGCTTCTCTTCCTTGCTCATTTTAGGATCAAATACAATTTCGCCCACTTCAACCTCTTTGTTAAAGGTTGGCAAGCTATCCTTTGGCATCAATTCAAAAAAACGTTTAACATCCTGTGGGCTGGTATTTACTTTTTCGGTAATTTTTTGCCTCATGCGCTGCGCTATCATCGATTCTTTGATATCAGGGCGGATTTCATCCTTATACTGAATAGTCGATTTACCCAAAAACTGCTGAAGCTTCTCTTCACCGCCTGCGCGTTGTATAAAGCTGCGCATCCGGCGATCAACGTCGGCATCAACATCTTCTTCCTTCACCTGCACGCTATCTATAACGGCCTGCTGGGCAAGTAATTTTTGCGTTAACTGGTTTTGCAGTAATACTGCCTTAAAATCGGGGTTCGGCTGTTGACCGCTCACTAAGTATTGCGCGTATTGTAATTCTATATCTGATTGTAAAATGATGCTTGAACCAACAATACCTGCAATTTTATCTATGGTACGTACCGGGCCGGCAAAGGCTTTGGTGGTGGTATCGGCCTTAACATGTTTTGTAGTATCTATTTGTGCCTGGGCAACGGTAGCAACTAAAAAAATATTTACAATGAATATCCCTATTTTTCTCATGAATTCGTTAAACTAATATGGCGGGTGCTTATACCGCTAAAAATGCAAATTTCGGTAAAATTTATTAATAATAATATATAATTAAGCCGTTGTGCGAATATGCCTATAATGCTTCAACTGCTTTAGGTACTTTTGGTTAAAATATGTTAAATAATATGAAGGTTGATAACCCCAACGCTTTCCGTTTTATTATGCCGGACGAACTTTACCTGCTGCCGGAGGATAAGGTTGCCAAACCAAACTCCGTCGCCGCAGAGCCAGTAGTTGCTTCTACAGAGCCCGTTGCAACAACTATTGAACCCGTTATTACACCACAATTTGTTGCTGTTACAGAGACTCTCCAGCCCATAAAAACGCCCGATACGGTATTTAATTATCTGGGTAGCAACAATAAAAGCTTTGTGATATTGGTAAGCTACGCTACCGACGAACATATGCCCGCTGCACATTTAGCCGCGTTGGAGAACATCCTAAAGCGTAAGGAGCTTACCCTCGATGATGTGGCCATATTAAACGTACATCAATATCAGCCTCTCGCCATGGCCAGGCTTGCTGGTGAATTAAAGCCATCGCGATTGGTAATAATGGGGAAGGATGCGTTGCCGCAGGGCATAGGCAATTTGCCGCTTAACAACCCGGTACAGGGTAAAAAAACCAATGTATTGTACAGCTTTAGCTTTGATGAGATGATGAGCAGTAATGATAATAAGAAAGCCTTTTGGGAACAAATGAAAACAATTTAATATGCAGCAATTAGTTTTTGCAACCAATAACCGCCATAAGCTCATGGAAGTATCTGCCAAAATAAAAGGGCAGCTTACCTTGCTTACCCTTGATGACATTGGCTGTACCGATGAAATAGACGAAACCGGCCAAACCTTTAAAGATAACGCGTCCATCAAAAGCCATTATATATGGGATAAATACCAGCTTAACTGTTTTGGTGATGATAGCGGACTGGAGATAGATGCCCTCAACGGCGAACCGGGAATCTACTCGGCGCGCTACGCCGGCGAACACGGTAATCACAAAGCCAATAATGATAAAGTACTTTCTAAATTAACCGGACTAAGTAATCGCGAGGCACAGTTCCGTACCATTATTTCGTTGATGTGGAATGGAGAGGAATATTTTTTTGAAGGTGTGATAAACGGTACTATCCGCCACGAAATAAGCGGCACCGATGGATTTGGTTACGACCCGATCTTTCAGCCCGATGGGTATCATATAACTTTCGCGGAAATGGACCTGGAGCAAAAGAACACCATCAGCCACCGCGCAATCGCGGTAGAAAAGCTTATCGCGTTGTTAAACGCACAGGCGATTTAATTACGGGTTCTTAACAGCCGAACCAGCCTTAGGTTTTACCACTGGCTTGGTTACCGGTGTATAGCGCTTTGGACTTGGTGCCGGCGCTGATGCTGGTTTAAGCATGGTGCTATCTGCCTTGTCCTTTATCACCGGTTTTACATTCAGCGAATCCTTTCCTGCTTTAATAAGGCCTCCCGCCGGTAATTTGGTAGCCGCACTATCGATAGGGGCAGGTTTGCCGTTTATCAATTTTATCGAAGGCGTTTTAGCACCTTTTTTGCCGGGAGCAGCCGCAGATTGTTTTGCCAGTTGTTTTTTGGTGTAAGAGGGAATAATAGATTCCTTGGAGATAGGCCGCTCTTTAGGTTTCCAGATAAAGCCTTTCAATATTTTTTCATCTTCCTGGAATTTTACCAACGGGCCGTAACGATGGTCGGGTTTGGTAATGAAGAAAACATCCGAGGCGGCGTTGTCTTTAAACACTACCCGCATCCGGGTGCTTAATGAGCGTTGCATCTCGGTTACCTTTTTGGTGCTGTCGCGAGCGAAATAGATGCTTTCAGCATTGCCCGATATGAACATCTTATCCAGTTTGTCGTTTTTAAAGAAGCCGCGCATCCTTTTGCCCGCTATCTGGTTAAACGTGAGGGAATCGTCTTTCTCAATATTCACAATAAATGCTGATGGGAACAGCATCAGGTTATCCATCTTTTTGTTGCGCATTTGCATGGTGATGGTATCCCCTGATAGCTGCGAGCCTTGGGTCCATATCAACGGGTTTACAAAGCAGCGCAGGGTGGAGTCGCTGTAGCTGTAAAACATCGAATCGGCTTTTGCCTGCAGATCTGATTTAAACAGCTTGGCGTGGTGGTATGCTCTGATGATCCTGATCCTTGCGGTATCGCTTACAGGCCGGGTTTTTACAATAAAGGCCGGGTCGTTATCTTCCGGGTCGGCAACGGGCTCTTTTTGTTGAGGCTTTTTGGGGATGCGGATGCCATCTTTATCCAACTTATCCGGAACAATTACAACAGGAAGAGTCGGCGTTTTCTTCTCTTTAATGGGTCTGCCCTTTTTATCCAGCTTTGGCGGGATAACGGCCACAGGCTCGGGCTTAGGTAGCCCAAACTGCAAAGGGTGCCATATCAAACTATCTCTGGGTACTCCCTTTGACACCGCGCTCAGAAATTTGGAAAGCGTTTTTGTAGAAGAGGTGGCCAGGCCGGCACCTTTAACTTTTAACGAGGTGTCCCTTATACCGGCCAGGCGCTGTTTTTTAAACAAAGCCTTCAAATCTTTATACGTAAGCATCTGCGTTATCAGTGTATCTGCAGAAATGTAAATAGAATCGCGCTTTATCTTCTCTGGCTTCTTCACTTTTACCAGGCTATCTGTTTTTATTGATGTATCTGCTTTTGCGACTTTGGCCAGTTTCGCTAAGGAATCTGTAGCGGCTCTCAGTTTGTTCTTTGCATCTATCGGCGTACCCAAAGGCGTTTTAATTGGTGCAGTTAAGGGCGGTGCCTTCACCGGCGAATTGCGTAAGTTGGTTTTAACCGTACCCAATGATGGCGCTATTATAGGCGAGCCTTTTTTCACGATTTCGGGTTTGCCGTTTACTATAGGTACGGCAATGGTATCGCTTTTGGTGGTGTCTTTTTCTTCGGTAACAATTATTACATAGGGGTCTTCGGTTACTACGGTGCGTTCCTCGCTTTTGTAATAATTTGCCAGGTCGCCCATCAGGGTTGTTTTTTGTTCGCTATCGGTAAATACCACGTGCTTCACCGCGCGTCCAAAACCATTTTTTTTATCGTAGAACAAACTATCGCCCTTCAACCGTTTGGTGCCCGATTTATAAAGATTCTTTTTACCGAAAAATGCCTGCTCCACCACGGTATTGTACAGCCCATTCTCGGTGTACAAGGTGTCTTTTTTATCCTTGGTGTCATAAATATTGGTAGGCCCATAAAAAAAGGCGATGCGTGTGCCAGTATTGTAGCGCAGGGTATCGGTTTTTATCAGCGCATCGGGTGTTACCAAAACCACATCATACCGGAAGTATGAATCTCTTGATAAGGCAAAATAGTAACCGTTCTTGCTGGTGAGCGTATTGTCTTTATTCACCACTTTGCCACCGCCGGTATAGGTGCCAATGCGGGTTGCCGTGTTATAGGTAAGATAATTGGTGGTGAGCGTGGCATCCTTATCCACCATTTTTACATTATCGGTAAGGATAGCAACCTTGGTGTTACCATTATAATTCAGTTTATCCGCAAAAATATTCAGCGTATCGCCCTGGGTAATATTCACATTGCCGAAAGCGTCGAAAGCGTTATCCTGCGCGTAAAAATAAGCACTGTCTGACCGCATGATTGAAAAATCCTGCTGAAAGGTGCCCTGGTAAACCTTTATTACATCCTTGCCGTTTATTTTAACCCCTTCGCTGCTTTTAGAGCGGATTAGGTTCACTACAGATTTTTTCTGTGCCAGTACCGTAACAGATGTTAGTATTAAAAAAAGGCTGAAGGCGTATTTTATCACAATGGCAAAATTAGTTTTTTGCTGGGGTTATTAAATTAATAATTTTGGCTTATGCTTCCTGTTAAACGCTTTATAGATTTTGTTGCGCAAAATACATTATTCCAGCCCGGTACAAAAGTACTGGTGGCGGTTAGCGGGGGCATAGATTCGGTATTAATGGCTCATTTATTCAAGTCTGCAGGTTATTATTTTGGCATAGCGCATTGCAACTTTATGCTGCGGGGCGATGAAGCCAATGCCGACCAGAAATTTACCCGGCAATTGGCCGCACAGCTTGGTGTAAGCTTTCATACCACCAATTTCGATACCAAAACCTATGCGGCCGACAACAAAATATCCATCCAAATGGCGGCGAGGGATCTTAGGTACCGGTGGTTTAATCAGCTTTGCCAAACAGCAGGTTACGAAGCCATTGCGCTTGCACACCATCAGAACGATACGATTGAGACAATATTGTTAAACCTTACGCGGGGTACAGGCATAGCCGGGCTGCATGGTATTTTGCCAAAAAATGGTAACCTGGTGAGGCCACTGCTTTTTTTAACGCGTGATGAAATAGGGGAAATTGTGAGAACCGAGGGGCTGGCTTTTGTGGAGGATAGTTCCAACGCATCGGTGAAATATGCCCGCAATAAACTTCGCCACCAGGTTATCCCTTTACTTAAAGAACTGAACCCTTCGCTGGAAAGTACGTTTGAAAACAATCTGCGCAATTTTCGCGAACTGGAGCAATTGCTGGAGGAGAGGGTTGAAAGCTTACGAAATGAAATTTTGGTGCAGCACCAGGGCGAAATACATATTTCTATCAACGCTATCAAAAAAATATCGCCGCGGCGCCTGTTGCTTTTTAAACTATTGCAGCCTTTCGGGTTCATAGATAACGTAGTTGATGACCTGCTGACCGTACTGGATAAACATGCCGGGCGGATCTTTGAAAGCGGCAGCCACACGCTGGTAGTTGACAGAGGCACACTGATCATCGCTGCCAAAAAAACCAATACACCCGACGCGGTTTTAATAAACGAAGGGACTCATTTTGTAAACTATCAACATTATAAGCTCACGGTTTTGCATGATGATAGCCCGCTTATTGTAAAAGATAATCCACTGGCGGTATCTGTTGATGCCGAGAAACTGACTTATCCATTAACATTGCGTGCCTGGCAACAAGGAGATTATTTTTACCCACTCGGGATGAAAACCCGGCAAAAGCTGAGCGACTTTTTCATCCACCAGAAAGTACCGCTGCATAAAAAAAGTGAAGTGCCTGTGTTGGTAAATGCCAATGGCGATATTATATGGCTTGGCGGCTACCGCCCCGACGAAAGGTATAAAGTGGATAAAAACACTAAAAAAGTTACTATATTCGAATTGATTAAATTATGAGCGATAAAGCCGATTTTACCGAAAAACAGTACCTGGGCCGGGAGTGGATACCAATTACCATCCGCCTTATTTTAGCTATGTTTTGTTTTGCCGCGTACTTTTTTACCGACGAACGCGAACGCAACGGCGATCTGCTGGCCGTAGTTGGCTTCTCTATTATCACCATATCTATCATTCTGGGTTTTGTATTGCACTTTAAAACTATTGTAGCCAATAAAAGTGTTACGCTGGATGGGCTGTGGACTACCCGCCGCGTAAAAATAGACCTCAACAGCATTGTAAAGGCCGAGAAGGGCACTTACAGCCGCTACCTGTTCAATAACCCGGTTTACAACCTCCACACTAAAGGCACTATCCGTTTCTACACCGCCGGCAATGATGCCATCCACCTTACCGATCGGGATGGGCTGCTATACATCATCGGTTCGCAACATGCCAACGAATTTCTCAGGGCGATAAAAGAAGAGATGAAGACGAAGGGGTAGGCGTTTTACCGCAAATATCACCAAGCTTTTATAGGATTACATAAAACACAAAGAGCACTAAGATTTAACCCTTAGTGCTCTTTGTGTTTTAACTATTGATTCGTTTAAAATAATGCTTGTTCGGGCTTGTTCGGGCTGTTCGCGCACCATGCCGAACGCGAACAAGCATGGTTAAGCTGAACACCCCAAATTTCTTAATGCGATTTAAAGCTTGCCAGATCGGTATGCAGATCGCGGAACGAGCTGCGGATGCCGAAGGTTAACATACTGGTTTTATCGTTAAAGGCGGTGTTCTTTTCGGTGCGGTAAATGCCGCCAAGCTCTAACCTAAGATTGTATTTTGGATTAAGCAAAAACGCTACTTTGCCTTGCAGGTAAACCATATTGGTGGTTAAGCCCTGGCCAATATAGTTGCCGTCAACATGGGCCGGGTTCTGGTAGTTTAAGAAAGGGTTTTTACCGTAATTAAGGTTGTTAATATCCAGGCCGTAGTGCCCCAGATCGGCTTCGCCGGAGAAATCAAAACGTTTGTACGAATAGTTAAGCATAGCTACATACTCGCGGAAGTTGGCACCAAATGGATGTGCAAGCGGTTCGCTGTTGGCGGTATAGTTAATTACCGATGCACGCTCTGAATAAGTGTATGGCCTTGCGGTATTGGTTTCGGCCAGGTAGTTCAGGTTCTTAACACCGAACAGGTCTGCGCCTCTGATACCCAGTTGCCAGCCGAATTTATTACGGTAGTTGCCCGGGTTATGAAAAAAGTTTTTCGATTCAAACTCATCCAGTGCAAACTGGCCGTAAAGGGTAAGGCCATCTGTTACTTTTAATTTACTGGTAAGGCCAATCAAGGCGTTATCGGGCGAACCATTTGCTGCCTCTACGGGCCTTAAAAATATAAGGGGGTTAATGTAGCTGAAATCAAAACCGCGGGAGTGGCCGGAGTCATCGGTATTAGACCAGATAACCGAATCAAAGAATCCAAAGGAAAGACGGTTACTTACGTTCCAGTCGAGGTAGTGGAATACACCGAATTTTTTGCGGTCGATAAAGTGATCGCTTGTTGAGGCGGGATCTTCAAACAAGGCCCACATGGCCATGTATTTCACATTGCCTACATCGGCAGTTACCCTGAAAAAGGGCGCTGGCGATGTATTATCAGACAGCAATACCGAACGGTAGCCATCTCCGATGAACGTTTTATCGCGCCCGGCGCTTATGTTGATGAATTTAAATGGCGTGTAAGATACCGTAGCCGTGATGTACGACCAGTTGTAGGCATCCGCGTCGTTTGCTAAGCGGCGTGCATAGGCCTGCCCCGGAACAATGCCCACCTGGTTAATATAGGTGGAGAGGTAATCTGGAAACTTGGCGTTACTTAGATAACCTGCAACGTTGTAGCTGAACTTTTTACCGGCCGAACCGCCAATTTGTAGCCCAAGCGAATTGTAATGGGTGGTTTTTTTGCCCGAAAAATCGCGGCCGATGTTAAAATCGGGCAACAGATCGGCGTAAAAGGTTGAAGTTGTGCTTTTGTAATCAATTAAATGCTCGTTGAAAATTTTGGCATACGCGCCATTTTTTACAACGCCATAGTTTAATAAGGAATCTACACGTGCCCTTAGCAACGAATCATCAGCCAGGAAGGGCTTAAGAGCGGAATGTACCCGGGTTTTGGTAGAATACACATCGGCATTCAGCTTTTGGTAAAACTGGTAATTGTAGGGTTGGTATACAGATTGCGCTTTCGCAACCCCAATAGTAGCCAGTAATATAAAACTGCTGATAAAAATTTTCTTCATATATGCCGGGGTATCAATTCGTACTATTCAAAATAATTCAATGTTTTATAACCACCTTTTTTTAGATGCTCATCTTGTTTGGCCAGGTTCAGGTCTGCCTGAACCATATCTGTAACCAATGCCTGCAGGTCGTACTTCGGTTCCCAACCCAATTGTGTTTTTGCTTTGGAAGGGTCGCCTATTAAAAGTTCCACCTCGGTGGGCCTAAAATATTGGGGATCCACCTTTACAACAGTTTGGCCGAAATGCAAGGCATCCAAATTAAGCACTAATTCGGTTACTCTCGCCTGGTCTATATCTATAATAACGCCTTTTTCGTATTCGTCTTTACCGCTAAATTCAATTTCGATGCCCAACTCCAGGAACGACATTTTAATAAATTCCCTTACGGTGGTAGTTACCCCGGTAGCAATTACAAAATCCTCGGCTTGGTCCTGCTGTAGCATAAGCCACATGGCAACTATATAATCTTTAGCGTGGCCCCAGTCGCGCTGTGCGGAAAGGTTGCCCACATACAAGCAGGTTTGTAACCCTAAGGCTATTTTTGCAACCGCACGCGTAATTTTACGGGTAACAAAAGTTTCCCCGCGTATAGGGCTCTCGTGGTTAAATAAGATACCGTTGCAGGCGTACATGCCATAAGCTTCGCGGTAGTTAACAATTATCCAATAGCCGTATAACTTAGCTACGGCATACGGCGAACGCGGGTAAAATGGCGTGCTTTCGCTTTGCGGAACGGCCTGCACCAAACCATACAACTCGGATGTGGATGCCTGGTAAATACGTGTTTTTTTGGTGAGACCTAACAGCCTTATCGCTTCCAGGATGCGCAAAACGCCTACACCATCGGCATTGGCAGTGTACTCCGGAGTATCAAAGCTTACTTTAACATGGCTTTGCGCGCCAAGGTTATAAATTTCGTCGGGTTGGGTTTCTTGTATCAGCCTGATCAGGTTAGTAGAATCTGTCAGGTCGCCGTAATGGAGGTGCAGTTTAACTCCCTGTTCATGTGGATCGTGGTATAGATGGTCAATTCTATCCGTATTAAAAGATGATGACCTGCGTTTAATGCCATGTACCTCATACCCCTTTTTTAGCAAAAATTCAGCTAAATAGGCACCATCCTGACCTGTTATACCTGTAATTAAAGCTTTTTTCATTAACGAATATTAGGCTAAGCAATTATCTAATTGCAATATTACCAAAATAATCGAAAACGCTGGTATAAGCTGGTATACAAACCTGCTTATATTTTAAATTCCGGCAACGGTATCTTCCAGTTCGCGGTACCATTCTTCGCCGTATTTGCGGATCAGGGGACCCTTTAAAAACTGGTGTACCGATACCTTCAACTCGTTGCCAAAGCTACATGCAGGGCTGCAAATGCTCCAGCGGTCATAATTTAAAACATCAAACTCGGGGTAGGTAGTAATACGGATGGGGTATAAGTGGCAGGATATTGGTTTTTGCCAGGTTATTGCGCCATGCTCGTACGCTTTTTCTATAGCGCATTTGGTGATGCCGTTGTCCCAGGTTACATAAGCACATTCTTTATTAGTATCAACACAAGGGGTCGTATAGTCGCCCTCAAAATCGGTTACATAGGTTCCAACCTCTTCTACCGTGGCAATTCCCTTAGCGGTCATAAAGGGTTTTACTTTTGGGTATATCTCGTCAAGTACATCCAGTTCATCGTAATTCAACGGCGCGCCCGAATCGCCCTCTAAGCAACATGCACCCTTGCACTTGTTAAGGTTACATACAAAATTCTCTTTTACTACATCTTCGTGCAGTAAAACACTCCCTACTTCTATCATAATTATTTTTTTACCGGATTTAAAGCATATTTAAGCCCGCTGGCCTGGGTAAGGTCCATCACCAGGCTACCTACTACCAGTTCCACATGCGCTTTTACGGGGATGCGGTTCTTATCATCGGTGATCCACAAATATAGCTTACTATTTTTGCGGAAGATGCGCCCGGGAATAATAGTTGGACTGAATTTTAGACAATTAAAGGTACCCAGCCCGCATTTTATCTGTTCCTTGCCTAAATAAGTGATCGTGAGCGTGTGTACACCATCTTCGAGGAAATACCTCAGATCGAGTTTGTCATTGATCCTGAGCCCGGATATATCTACATTACGGGCAAAGTAATAGGCAGATAAGAAATCAAATACGTTCCCTGTAAAAGGATAGGTGCCACTATTGGCTGTAATGATATTCTTATCCCTGTCAAATATCACCTTATCGTTATGCTTGTAGCCCCCTTCTTTTCTTTCTTCCGAGTAGTAGTAAGGTAATAGGGTAGTTGGGTTAATAAATGTTTGGTATTGGTTACGCACTTTAAACAGCAGGTTGAAAGTGCCAGCGGTATTTGCTATAGCGTGGATGCGCAAAGCGGGCTTTCCATCAAATTTTTGAGTGCTGTTCTCGGTTTTTATGATGGCCTCCGCCGCTGTGAAAATGCCGTATCTTAACTTATAGGTGATCTGCTCACCGGCCTGAAAAACCACCGCATCGGTTTTAGAGGCTTCCTGGCCGTACACCCTTGGCAGGCAGATGAGTAATAAAAAAGCTAAATAATATTTCTTCATTTAATTGATATGGAACCTCATAGACCGTATTAAGGCCAAACGGTTTAATCGCGGCGTTTATATATGGGTACGGTAGAACACGGCTCGCCAAACATCAGGCTTTTAGCAACAGGCGTAAGTTTTTTTGTTAACTCCACATAAGCAGATACAGGTACAGGCGTATCGCCGCAGCCCTTTATAACCAGGCGCTGGTCGCGGTATTGCTCCACATCCATTGTTGCTATCTGCTTTACAAACAACACGGTCTCTAAAACTTCCGCATCGCCAAAAACTACCTCTCTGGCATAAGGTGCAAGGCGGTTGGCCAGCAACATGTAGGCCCAAGCTGGCACAATGGCATCGGCGCTGCAGGTTACGGCAATAAACTTATCCTGGTAGTGCGCCCAATCGTGCCTCTTTACAAACTCGCGGAAATCTTTTTCGCGCAGCATTAAGCCGTGGAATAAATTATCCTTTATATCATAAACAACGCGTTCTCCTGCCGGATAAAATTGGGCGGGGTCCAGCGTAACCAGCCCGCTTTGCGCAACTTTATTAATTATATTTTCCTGTATTTCCATTATAGGGCCAATATTTATAAAACAAAAAACCGGCAACAGCTATAACGCTATTACCGGTTGTAAAATTACTTTAAATTTAGATTATAAGAACTTTGCGCGGTTATCTTTTACATTGGCCTTATCTTTCAGGGCTTCAAGCACCTGTCCGTCGGCACGCTGTGTAAGCGCCTGGCCTAATGTTTGTTTCTCCCTGATCGCATTTGTTAATGCGGCCGGGTTTACAAAGCTATCAAGTGTATAGATGTAAACACCTTGCGCACCTGCAATTGGTTTTGATAATTTGTTTGGCTGCGCACCAAAAATAGCACCAATAACTTTATACTCGGGGCCCGAAGCTGGTATTACCGGGTTGGCGAATACAACGTTTTGTACCGGTACCACTTTGCTGCCTGCTTTTTGGGCAGCCTGATCGATAGATGAAGCGCCATTTAAAGCTGTCTGCAATTTCTCTGCAAGTTGCTTGCCTTTAGCAATTACCCTAACGGCAGGCTCTATTTGTTTTTTAACAGCATCAAGGCTTAAGTAACCAATTGGTTTAATTTGTGTAAGGCTGCCAATTACGTATTGATCGCCAATAGGGTAAACCTCTTCAGAGAAATCACCTTTTTCTGCTTTAAACGCCCATTTGATTAGTGCACGGGCATTATCAAGGCCAGGCAATACTGCAGCCGTGCCGTTTACATCATCGGCTTTTTTTACAACAAGCCCTGCCTTTTTAGCCTGTGCCTCAAAGTTATCTTTTGTTAACGTACCCAGGAAAGCCTGCGCTTTGTTATAAACTTCATTTTGTGTTTTTTGGGTTGCTTCTAATAGTTTATCAACCTGGGCAACCTTCACTACTTTAGATGAGCCTGTTTCGTTGAGTATTTCTACCAGGTGAACACCAAATTGCGTGGTGAAAATTTTAATGTCGCCTTTTTTGGCAGCAAAAATTATGTCGTCAAAAGCAGGGATCATGGTGCCACGGGCAAATGTACCCAAATCGCCACCTTTTTGGTTAGCGGCTTTATCTGTAGAGAAGCTGTTGGCCAGATCGGCAAATGATTTGCCGCCTATGATCAGTTTTTTAATCGAATCTGCTTTAGCAATCGCTTTATCAATACCGCCTTCAGTAGCCGGGTTTAATAATATATGGCGTGCTTTAACTGAATCCGGCTCTACTCTTGCACTAATCAGCTTTGCTATTTTATAGTTGGTGCCAGATAAGTACGGGCCGTAAACAAAACCAGGTGCCGCGCTGAACATTACCGAATCTAATTTAGGCTCTAACTGGCCTTTTTTAAGATAGGTAATTGGTGTTTTTGTTTCTGAGTTGATCTGCACGAATAAAGAATCGTTTGTTGATGCTTTAAAATCTGCTGCAAGTTTATCAACCTGTGTTTTTATACCAAGGCTATCTTCTTTAGAAGGTGCGGCGTTAAAGCTTACGTAATCAAAGCTGCGTAGTTCCTGTTTGTTTTTAAACTCCGATTTATGCTCGTTGTAGTACGCGCTATAATCATCATCTGTTAAGGTTACTTTGCTATCAGGTATCGAAGCATAATCAAGTACGGTATACTTAAAATTAGCAAGCTTGTTTTTAGCCTGGTAATCGTCTTGCGCGTCAAGCGTGTTTACGTATAAACCGGTACCAACCAAAGCCATGTATTTTTGCCTTTTTTTATCCTTAATTAATTCGGTAAGGAAGGTTCTCCATGATGATAACTGGGCAGTATCAGCCTTAGGGCTTTGCAGGTATTGCAAAAACTGGTTAAGTTTTGATCTATCGAACTGGCCGGTTTGCGGATCGGTAAACTGGCGTGCTATCTGCGGATCGGGGTTAGCGCCGCTCACCATGTTCTGAGTTTCGGCGTCACCAACGGTGATACCTAACTTTTCAATTTCTTTACCAAGCAGCCTGTCGGTCAAAAACTGGTTCCAGGTAGTTTCCTGTAAGTAGCTGGTGATCTGTGGCGAAATGCTTTGGCCAGATTGTTGTTTAAACTGCGCGGTGGAAAGATCTAACCTGTCGTTAAATTCTTTGTAGCTAACGGCAGAGCCGTTAATTTCTCCAATTTCGCTGGCATTGTCCTTAAAAATAGAACTGCCAGACTTAATAACTTCGCCTGCTACAAACGCAAGCAATGCAAAACCAATAAAAATTGCAAGGATTGTTCCCATCCGGTCCCGCAAATAACCCATGATACCCATATAACTCTATATCTATTTTATATTTCTCAAAAAGAGGCGCAAGATACAACTTTTACTAAAATTCTATAACACAAATTTTTGTGTTATGAATTTGAATGCCTATTGCGAAAAACCATCGCCATTAACGTGAATAATTGCTGTGGAATTTTGAAAGATAGGGTGCTGTAGCTTGTCGTCGCTGCTAAAGCTTGTGCCTCTCATCACATCGCCGCCAATTTTTGTCATCTCAACCGGTTTATTGGAGGAGTAGGTCTTTTTCTTTTGATCCCATATCAATTCGTCGGATTTGTATATGGTACCTTCTGAATTTGTAGCTACAACATTTTTATGAAATTCAATAAACTTATTATCATCATGCATCGAGGCCGAGTCGGCAACGATGTTGCCCGCCTCTTTAGCGTCCTTATCTAAAAAAACGATCTTTACGCCGTTGGGCAGTATGCCATACGGTTTTTCTACTTTGTATTCGATATAAAGCGGCGAGGTTAGGCGGAATTTCACCTGTGCCGAATCGCTGAAGATCACATCAAGATCAGTAGTACGCTGTATGGGCTTGGTAGCGTCGGCAGCAGCAATGGCCTTTATTTTATTGATGTCGTTTTCGCAGGCGCTAAAAAGCATAACCACGCATATTGCAGTTAGCCAAACCTTCCCCAATAGCAGCCTGGTAAACATAGGGGGCTTATTAATCATATTTATACTTCACAAACCAAAGGTCGTTTAGCGTGAAGGAGAGGTGCAGGTTTATGTAGTTCTCTTTTACCAGCCCGTTGGTTAAAGTACCGCGTTTGCCGTATTCTGCGGCAAGGTTTATTTTATAAAACGCGGTATTGTTACGTGGCAACGGCAGGCCCAATCCAAAGGTGGCCGCGTATCGTTTGATATTTGTATTATTTACGTAAAGGTAAGTTTGATCATATATCACCCCAAAGCGGTAGTCAACACGTGCAAAATAACTGGATAGCGAATTCATGTTTGGGGTTATTTGCCCGCCAACATTAAATGTTTTGCTGTTTTGCAGGCCTTTGTTTACGCCGGCAACGGTAAGGTCGCTCCAGTTGCCAATGCTGTAATCGGCACCAATTAAATACTTGCCGTCGTATTGGTAGCTCACACCAAAGTGGTGTATCTGCGGCAGGTTTATTTTCGCCTTGGCATCCTTACGATTTATCAGGCTATCTGTGGCAACACCTTCATCGCCACTTTCGGTAAAGTAACTGCTTACAATATAGCTGTTTTGGGTGGTAAGTTTTGAGCTTGTAGAAGCAGAATAACCAAATACAAGGTGTTTTCTGGCAGAGAAATCAAAGCTGTATTGTGCGCCGTAATCGTAAGTAAGGCCGTGGATGCTGTTGCTCTCTTCAACCCTTGAGTTTAAGGTGCCAAATAAATTAGGAACCTCGGTAGATTGTGTTTCTTTTAAGTTGCCAAATATGTATGAAGCATTGGCACCTACCGAAAAGTGGTTGCCTATACGTACACCATAACCTATATATGCTTTTGATAAACCACCATCACCGCTGTATAAGTAGTTTACGGCGTTGGTATCTGCCGGTAAGCTGGTACCAAAGTTGGCTTTCGACTGGCGGTAATTGTAGCCCAGTTCGGTATAAGGCAATAAGCCAAAGCTAAGTGCCGATCTTTTTGACAAAGGGATACCGAAAGCCACGTGGCTAAGTCTGAAGCTTGCATTGGTTTGGTTGCTTGCGCCGCTTTTGCTTAGGGTATTGATATTGCTTGAAATACCAGCATCGATAACCGTATAGTTGATAGACGAATATGCTGCCGGGTTTAAAAAGTTAATGTAGTTGTAACTGTTTATTTTGTTGATAGCGGCACCAATACCACCCATTGCCGCTTGTTGAGGTAAAACGGTAGGGCTAAGGTCGCCAAGGCCATATCGCGAATACGGGGAACTTGTAGTTGCAGTAGATTGCGCGTTTGCGCCCAATGCGGTGGCGGCCAGAGAAAGTATTAGTACGAACCTTATATATCTAATCATTATGCTTTTGTATAGCTGCGTTTAAACCTTTTAGAACCAGGTAAGGCTCATTTTTTATATAGGGGGCAAAGATGCTATTTTTTAACAGCGTATCAAAAAAAATACTATCGCCCCCGTGTAGTATGATATTGTACGCTTTTTGTGTTTTTATGTAAGCTTCTATAAAGCCCGTAAGCTCGTGTTTTATGCCGTTTTGTACCCCCGATGTAATGGCCGATGCAGTATCGTCGCCATACGCGCTATTGAAATCTTCATCAACCTCAATTATCGGCAGCGCGCCGGTATAATAATTTAAGGCTTTATAACGCATTTTTAAACCCGGTGATATGCTGCCGCCAAAATAATTTGCCCCGGCATCCACATAATCGTAAGTAATGGTGGTGCCCCCACCTATGATCATGTTGTTTGCTTGCGGGTATAGGTGGTTTGCGCCTATTACGGCTGCCAGCCTATCCGGCCCAAGTGTTTTTGGTGTTTTATAATGGTTGTTTATACCGCTGGCAATACTGCTGTTAAAATGTACAACCGTAAATTTATCCTCGAGCATTAGTTGCCAGGGCTCTTTTTCTTTTTTTACTGACGAGGATATCACTTTTTCTACCCGGTATTTACCCAGCAGGCTATTTATCTCATCTGCACCTGGTTGCTGGTATTGCTGCACCTGTAGCAAGTCGTTATCGCTAAAAACGGCGATCTTGGTGAGGGTGTTGCCAATATCAATAACCAGGCTGGTCATTTAGGCCTTCGCCAGCGCTAATATCGATTCAAATATCGCCAGCCCATCCTCGTTACCAACCAATGATTCCGATGCACGCTCCGGGTGAGGCATAAAGCCAAACACGTTACGTTCGGCATTACAAACGCCTGCAATATTCTGTATCGAGCCATTAGGGTTGCTTTCGTCGGTGATGTTACCGGCCTCGTCGCAATAGCGGAAAAGTACCTGGTCTTTATCATTTATAGCCTTTAATACGTCGGCATCGGCAAAATAATTGCCTTCGCCATGGGCGATAGGGATCTTTAAAGCACGCTCAAGATCCAATTGGCGAGTAACCAATGAATTTGCCGTTTGCGGTTTTAAATAAATGTTGCGGCAAATGAATTTACGGTTTTTGTTGTGCAGTAACGCGCCTGGTAACAGCCCTGCTTCGGCCAGGATCTGGAAACCGTTGCAGATGCCCAACACTTTACCACCTTTAGCGGCAAATTGTATAACCTCTTGCATAATAGGCGAGAAGCGAGCTATTGCGCCAGAGCGGAGGTAGTCGCCAAAGGAGAAGCCGCCTGGCAAAACAATAAACTCTGCACCTTGCAGATCGTGGTCTTTATGCCACAACCTAACCACCTGCTGGCCCATTACATTTTGCAAAACGTGGATGATATCTTCATCACAATTGGAGCCGGGAAATATTACTACGCCAAATTTCATGCTACAAAACTAATACATAAGCCGAAATTTGAACGAATGTAAAAGTTAAAAAGTGTTAAACTGGAAATATATTATGCTGATAAGCAGCAATAAATACAAACTTTCGTAAAACCATTTGGTGGTGGCGTTCACAAAATAATAGCTGAAAAACACTGCTGCGGGTACAGCACACAATATAAAGTGGTTAATATTAAACGGCGCACGCACATAAAACGACAGCCCTGTTATTAAAAACATGATAAATAATAACTGGAACGATTTGCGCACCTGCACGTAACTTTTGTAGAAGTTTTGCTGTAGTTTAACAAAATAAAGCGCTATGATGATAATTACCGGGATGAGCACGAGGAAATCCAGGTATTCGATATGGATGCTGTTGGGGAACTTTGAACCGAGTGGTGCCCAGATATCATAAAACCGGCCCAGCCTGCCGTTGAGGTAATAAAACACCGCTAAAAAAAAGAAAACGGTTACATAACCCAATATGCCCGAAACCCACTCGCGCCAGTTAAAGGGCTTGAATATTGCAAGGGCTATCCAAATGGCTAAAAACAAGAATATAAAAGGGAAATAAATAAGCGAGCCAACCGCCACAATCATGCCCAGGTCGTAGGCGATGGATTTGGCATCATCGCTTTTATAAAAACTGAGGAGTTTAAACAGCATCCATATCAACAAAAAATTGCAGATAAGGGGGGCGCTCAGCACCATAAACGGGGTGAACAAGGCCGTTAATGTAACATACATTAACGCTGGCAAAAAGGTGGGTTTGCTTAGCAGGTTATAACGGTTTACCAGGTAATTTACCAATACCGCCTGCCCTAAAACCAATACCCCTGCCAAAAACATGTTCATGCCGGGCGAGAAGACGTATTCGTATACTACGGGCACCAACAGACGGGCGAAAGGCTCCACGAAGGTAAACTCCAACTTATCGGGCACCTGCAAAATGTACCCAATACGCAGCGCGAAAAGTAAAATGGCAAGCCACAAAACATTAAGCGGATTATAAACCTTAAAAAAATTGACCATAGCGGCTTGCGTGTTGCGGCAAAATTAGCAGAAAAACGCATGGGATGTCGAATTTCGAATGTTCAATTTTTCGCGGTATATTATTTAGGGGTGCTCAAGAGGGCCTCGCCGTTTCGAATTTATGCTGATTGGGGTTAATAACTCAAAATTAGCAGAAATTCGACATCGTTTACCTCGCATACTTCTTCACCATATCATCCACTATCTGCGCGGTTTCATCGGGGAAGTTTACGTTGATGCGGGTTGGGTCGGCAAGCCAGTTGTTGATATGGGTTGGGAATTGATCATTAATGGTGCTCACCACTTTTACACCCAGTTTTGACGCCGAAAGGGCATTGCATTGCTGCTCGTACTGGCCCTTCATAGGTATCATCATTACTTTTTTACCCATAAACAAGGCTTCGGCAGGGCCCTCGAAGCCGCCACCTGTGAGTAGTCCGGCGCTACTGGCCAGGCTATTGTTAAACCCATCATTATTCACCGGGAATACATGCACGTTGCCTTCGCGGTAGGGCGTTTTGGTGCGCTTGGAGAATACGTGCCACTCAGCATCTGTGCCGCCTAAGTTTTTTAACAGGGTTTTATCGCTGTAAGCAGGCAGGTAAACACTGTAATGGCCCAGGTTCGAGGTCTCCATCCGGCGGATATCGCTGCGGATAACCGGGGTATGGATAAAATCATCGTACCGCTCAAAATGGAAGCCGATATGGTGTGTGGTGGGCGAATAATATTTAAAAAGCCACTCGGCCCAATCCCATGATTTTGGGCGGGGTGTTTTTGGCGAGACAAATGAACATTGGTGACTTAAGGATACCGACCGCACCTTTTGCAAGCGGCAGGCCCAGGCGGTTACGGGTTCAAAATCGTTAATAATGAGGTCGTACTGGCTTAGCGGCATGCTGTGCATATCCTTCCAAAGCTGGCGCAGGTTCATGAGTTTAAACGTAGCCCAGTTATCTACCCCGCCATTTTTACCGAACACAAAGCTAAAACCGTGGAACTTGTGGGCAAGGGGCTGGCTCAGGCTCACTTCGGCCTCGGTACCGCTTACCACCAAGTCAACCTCACCGTATTGCTGTAGCAGGGGAACAATTTCGCGGGCTCGGCTGATATGGCCATTCCCTGTACCCTGTATACCGAACAATATTTTCATAGGCGTAGAATTGCGGGCAATTTAGCAAAGAAAAGTTTATACCATATTATTAAATGGTTAAATGACGATAATTGGCTTCAACAAGCGGCGCAATGCCTTGCTATCTACTTCCTACTTCAATTCGTTAATTTGAAATGTCGCTGTAATCACCGGCACGATTACCTGGAAGCCATTTTCACCATTGATAAATTAAATAATGCCGCGTTTTGATTTTGGGCGTAAAATGATCAACGTTTTTACCCCATCATCAGATCCGGTGTGGAGGATAAGTTCAATACCGCCAGCGCGAATTTAGTGTAATCGCCAATGGTGGTCACCAGCCAGTCGGCGGCTATTATACTGGTTTTGATGTAAAGGATTATAGGGAAAGGCTTTATATCCTCTACGTTTTTCAGCTTACCTTTTGCAGCCAGCAACGCCGGAACGAAGTATACCATCTGTTAGAAAACTGGGGAAATTATAGCCTGCAGCTGCCCGTAGATACCGACCAGTTCGACTGGTGCACCTTCCAGCTGGAATACCGCGACTATATTGATCTGGCCAAAATAGCCCAGCTCATCCCCGTTATCGGCGCCGCTGTTGGCGCAATTGCCAATTACCAGCTCATGGCGCAGTTAGGCGAAACGGCTATGAACTGTTATAGGATGCGGGTGCTGGGGGTGAAGAGGATGGGGAGTTAGGGTTGGAGTTTTAGACTGTAGTTTTAGCTTCAATAGATACGGCGCACTTCTCCTTATGTCACCGCAGCATCAGAAAATAAAAATGTGCTTTTTTGTGAAATGTTTGGGGGTGTGGGTCGTCTGATAGGTATATACATTTAATATGCAAAATAATTACCTCTCCAATATATCACTTCCCATTGTTGCTGCCGCGCCTTACCGCAAACAGGAACTCGCCGTTTTATTTTTAGACATCCGGAACTTTACGGGCCTGATGGAATCACAGCCCGAGCAGTACGTTATCCAGATAGTGCGACGCCTGTTTACCGCTTTCAATCAAATCATAAAAAACTTTAGTGGCAAGATAGTAGAAACCGGGGGCGACAGCCTGTACGCTGTTTTTGGTTTGCAGGATAATCTGCGCGATGCTATGAACAATGCCTACCAGGCAACCCGCGCCATGTTTAAAACGGTTGGTTTGTTCAATAGCTCTTACACAGCGAACGACGATAACGCCCCACTTGAAATGGGTGCCGGTTTACATGCCGGCCGGGTATTTATTGATGAATTTGCTTTGGAAGGCACACCGCAATTAGCCGTAATGGGCTTGCCCGTTAACATCGCTGCACGGCTGCAGGCAAAAACCAAAGAGTTGGGTAACGACCTGCTGATCTCGGAATATGCTTACCAGTTTCTTGGGCAACAGCAATTAGCCGCACGCCAGCAAACGGTAGTGCTACAGGGTATTACGCAACAACTGCAGGTGCGCCTTGCCGGCAGTCCCTACCATAAAGGGCTATTTTTAGAAGAAGCAGAGTTGGAAATGGATTATTTGCTGGCAATATCGGGTTAGTTGGGCCCCGTTATACGCCACTTCATCAACTTATTGCTGGGCAAACGCTCGCGCTTCTGCGTTAGGGGGTGTAGTGGAAAACCCACAGCGGTGCGCAGGGCTGTGAGGCGGCGCGAGGATTTGGAACGGAAAGCCCGCCAGGCGGCAATTATAGCCGATGTGGCAAAATGCTTTGAACGCCGCCCTCACCTGCTATTATTGCTTTGGTTGCCAGGTGGTAAAATAAGGAATGCTCTACTACACCAGGTATCATTTTAACCTGTACGTTAAGCTCCCGGGCATTCGGCATTTCGGTAAAATAAACATCTACCAGCATGTTGCCATTATCAGAGATCAGAGCGCCATCTTTTTGAGTGCTCATCCGCTGGGTAATGGTAGCCAGCGGGAACATACCTGCCGCCTTGGTAAGCACAATTTGCAGGGCCTGCGGGAGGATCTCGATCACCAGCGGATAAGCGGCATTCAAGTGCTTTGCGAATTTACTTTCGTCGCCCAGTAGTACAAACTCATCAGCCATCGAGGCCAGCACCTTTTCGGTAGTGTGGATACCTCCGCCGCTCTTCAGCGCGTTCAGTTCCGCGTCAAACTGGTCGCAGCCATCAAAGTAAAGGTCCAGTTTGTGAAGCAGGGCCGGGGGCGATACGCGCAAACTGCGCGCGCTTAGCAATTGTGTTGTTTTAAAAGATGATGATGCAAAATTAAGCGAAGCAGCGTATTTGCATTCATTAGCAATTAAATTTACCAGATGCATTATGGTACTGCCTGCGCCCAGGCCAATTGACTGGTTGGGGCCTATGAGGCTCAATGCCGCTTTGGCTGCCGTTAGTTTATGATCTGCCACGCTGTTATGAAACGGGTTAGCTCAGCGTCCATTCCGGTCGCTCGAAGTGGCAGGTGTAGCCATAAGGATTTTTTTGCAGGTAATCCTGGTGTTCGGCTTCCGCGTTCCAAAAATCCGTTTCAGGCACCACTTCGGTCACAATTTTTCCGGGCCATACGCCGGATGCATCCATCTCCGCTATCAGTTGGTTGGCGGTTTCATGCTGCGTTTTGTCCAGGTAAAAAATAGCTGAGCGGTAAGAAGCCCCTATATCGTTACCCTGCCTATTGCGGGTGGTTGGGTTATGGATCTGGAAGAAATATTCCAATAGTTTGCGATAGGATATTATCGCCGGATCAAATGTGACGGCTATACCTTCGGCATGTGTACCGTGATTGCGGTAGGTGGCATTGGGCACATCGCCACCGGTGTAACCCACTACCGTTGAAATAACACCCGGCTGTTGCCTGATAAGTTCTTCTACACCCCAGAAGCAACCACCGGCCAATATGGCTTTTTCAGTATTCATATCGTTTTATTTTTTTATGAACTAAGTTTGGGAACCCCAAAAATGTTTGTTCATCGAAAGTAAAGATAATTTGTGGACGATAGTGAATGGCTGCCCGGTTATTGCATAGTGGTGATAAATTACAGTTTGCTATAATATATTATCCCGGTGCTGTTTGCGTGGTAAAAGAAATTATCGTTTTCATCAGATAAATTATCCCGCTTCCTGCTTAAATCTTTCCAGCAGTTTGTTTACATCCAGTTTGGCGTCCAGGTCTTCGGCATCGGTGGTGTCATCATCGTCGTTATCAGCGTGGAAAGCTTCGGGGGTATAGGTGAACACTTTCCAGTCTTTATCGTGGTATTCCAGCGCTGTGAGGCTTTCTACCCAGTCGCCACTGTTGAGGTATAGTACGCTGCCGGTTTGCTCTGTAGATTGGATCTCACGGATCTCGGCGTGGTGAATGTGCCCGCAAATAACGTAGCTGTATTCTTTTTCTACGGCCAGGTCGGCAGCGGTTTGTTCAAAGGCGTTGATGAATTTTACGGCATCCTTAAACTTGGCCTTCACCTTTTGGGAAAAGCTCATTTTAGGGCGACCCATTGCGGTGAGCAGCCAGTTGGTGAGGCTATTGATGAGGATAAGCGTATCGTACCCTACGGCGCCCAGTTTGGCCAGCCATTTAGAGTGCTGCATGGTAACATCAAACACGTCGCCGTGGAAGATCCATGCTTTTTTACCATCGATATTTAAAACTACTTTATTAAGGAGCTGGAAGGTACCG
The DNA here is from genome assembly GCF_004054195.1 of Mucilaginibacter gilvus. GTDB lineage: Bacteria > Bacteroidota > Bacteroidia > Sphingobacteriales > Sphingobacteriaceae > Mucilaginibacter > Mucilaginibacter gilvus. The sequence continues at coordinate 188,796 of NZ_SBIW01000008.1, forward strand.
AGGTCGAAATCGGTAAACTTGCGTAGCATCTCGTCGTGATTGCCAGTTAGGTAATACACGGGGATGCCTTCGGTTACAAATTTGAGGATGCGGCGCACCACTTTCATGTGCGTTTCGGGCCAGTACGATTTACTGAACTGCCAGATATCAATAATGTCGCCGTTGAGGATAAGCATTTTTGGTTTAATGCTTTTCAGGTATTTCAGTAGTTCTTTGGCGTGGCAGCCGTATGTGCCTAAGTGCACATCAGATATAATAACGATATCAACTTCTCTTTTAGCCATTCAATTTGGGGGCAATTGTGCAGCCCGATAAAAAATACCGGTATAAAACAGGGAGGTTGCTTTGGGGCAGGCGGTTATTCGTCGTCCTCGTCTTCATTAACCTTTAGTTCGTAAGGGCTCAGATAGAATGCGCCAAGCAACACCAGCAATCCAACTACAAACAAGTAAGTAAACTCAAAATTCATCTTGTATTGTTTTTACAAATATCCTATTATCAAATGATTATACTGTTAAGACTATATTAAATGTAAAAGGTTTCTTTTTTAAGAAAATATATATCTATAACAATCCAAGCGAGGAGTTAGGTCGATTATTTGTGCTTATGCTTAAAATTATCTGCCACTATTTAGCGATTTTTTTATCCGCTCCAGCTGATTTAAATGGTGCTGCAGATGTATACGGATAAACTTAAACCATTGTTCGGCATTCAGCATACCTAAGCGGGGGTGCTCCCATTTGGCACGGAGAGAGGCATCGGGGAGTAACTTTGCGGTGTCTTCTACCCGTTTACGTACTTTGATGATGAGGTTTTTGGCCTCTTCTAAGGTGATTTTCTTTGGTGCCATTTTAGCGGCGACGGATTCGGGCACCTGCACTTTAAACGGTGGGAAGCTACCGGTAAGCATGAGGTAATACCCCCAAAGGTTCATACCCATTTTAGTAGGCAGGCAATTATTATTGGTGCAACGCTCCAAAGCGATTGATGAGCCCAGACTGGCCTTGAGGATATGGTCGTACACCTCAGCGTAACTCCAGCCGCCGATGGGCGGGATGGTGGTGAATTGCTCTTCGGTAAAGCCGTCCAGTTGTTCGCGGTAGCTGTCTAATCCTGTTTCGATGGCGCGGCGCTCTTTGGCGATGTTCATAGTAGTAAAGTTAACTCTTTTAAATGGGTTATCTGTACGGGCACATCGGCAGGTTTTTCTAAACCGAGGGGGTTAAAATAGATAGCATCCATCCCAAAACCCAGTGCCCCGCGGATATCGGCTTCAATGCTGTCGCCTATCATCAGGCTTTCTTCTTTAGTGGTACGGGCCAGGTCTATGGCATGTTGAAAGATGAGCGGATCGGGTTTGTTTACGCCCACTACTTCGGAGATAATGATGTTTTGAAAGTATTTCACCAGCCCGGTGCCGTTCACTTTAAGCGTGGTGGAATCTTTGAAACCGTTGGAAATTAAATGCAATGTATACTTCGACTGCAGGTACTCCAGTGTTTCGTGCGCGTGGGGGAACAGGTTGGTTTTGGTAGGGCATAGGTTTACGTAAGCGTCCTCAAAATCAGCCGGCATTAAATCGGGGTGCAGGCCAAGTTCGGTAAAGGTTGATTTGAAGCGGGCATCGCGCAGCTCGTCTTTGGTGATCTCGCCTAAGTGGTATTGCGCCCAAAGGCGGTGGTTGTGGCGGGTGTAGGTTTCGATGAATAGGTCGGCAGAATGCAGGCCGATATCTCTTAAATTATAAGTGCCATAAAGTTCGTGTAGGGCTTCTTCGGCGTTTTTATCAAAATCCCAGATGGTGTGGTCGAGGTCGAAGAAGATGTGGGTGTATTTAGTGGCGGATATGGGATGATCGATTTCGGATTTGGGCATGAGGCAAAGTTAGAAGATGTTCTTCTAAAAAACATACAGGTCAATATCAAATTCAATGTCGAGTTCCTTTATTAATTTATTATACCGCTTATCTAAATGCACCCATGGCGTGCTTTCATCATTGTCTCTATAGGTAAATATAGCACAGGCAAACTCACAGTAGTATTTATCGCAAAGCAATTTAAATGCATCTTCCTTCTGCTCAATGATATCCAATAGGGCATTCATCTGCGCTTCAAAATCGGCGTACTCATCCAGTCCGCTACTCATAGACCAGCTATTATTTGTTTTTAAAGGAGAATCAGGATTGTTTGGGTTCCGCTTATCCCCTTTTACAGCCGTATGCGCGGGCGCGATACCCAGCATCGTGGTTATATCATCGTGCGTTATATCTTCAAAATCTACAATTTTAAACAGCAGATCAACTTTTTTTTTCTTCATCACTTAGTTTTAATAAATCCGAAATCGAAAATCCCCATTCCGAAATCCCCCTCACACCTTCTCCCCAAACGCCAGATCCCCCGCATCGCCAAGCCCCGGCACAATGTAACTCTTACTCGTCATTTCCTCATCCACGGCGCAAACCCAAATTTTTACTTTGGGCAGGTTGGCGCGCACATGGGTGATGCCTTCTGTACTGGCAATTACGGCGGCGACGTGCAGTTCGGCAATGTTGTATTGAGCCAGTAGTTCTTTACAAACATTTACTACGCTTTGCCCGGTGGCCAGCATGGTATCAATCATAATTAAAACTTTACCATCCAGGTTTGGGGTGCTGATGTGGTCTACCTGTATGGTAAAGCTGCCGTTCTTTTTGGTCTTACGGCAGGCGGTAACAAAGGCCGATTCGGATTGCTCAAAAAACTCCATAAAACCCTGGTGAAAGGGCAGGCCGGCCCGCAGGATCGTTGCCAATACCGGTTGCTGCTCCGGCACGTTTACGTTACAGATACCTAAAGGCGTTTGCACTTCCTTCACCTCGTACTTCAGCGTTTTGCTGACCTCGTAGGCCAGTATAGCACCTAGTTTTTCCTGGCTGCGGCGAAAGCGGGCGCGGTCCTGCTGGGTGGTTACATCGCGCATATCGGCGAGGTACAGGTTAGCAATACTATCGGTTTTATTGAGGATGAAAGGCATGTGGTAGATTTGAGATGTTAGATATGAGATTTGAGATTTGAGATCGGAGTTATTCCGGCTTCTTATCTTTATAAAGGTTGTTAAATTGGCGGAAACTTGCAATCAATCTGTAAATAATTTCGTTTAGTAAAAAGCTGCTGCCATAGGGTTGTCACTAACCGGGTGTAGCTTTGATTTGTTGACGACGGGTGCCACCACTTTGTAGGGCAGCTAATCTCAAATCTTATATCTAACATCTCAAATCTATATCTTTGTATAAATGGATTTTAAAATAACTTCTCAGTACGTACCCTCCGGTGATCAGCCAACCGCCATTAAGCAATTGGTTGATGGTGTAAATAACGCTGACCCTTTCCAAACCCTGCTTGGGGTTACCGGTTCGGGCAAAACGTTTACCATTGCCAACGTTATTGAGCAAACCCAAAAGCCTACGCTGATCCTCAGTCACAATAAGACACTGGCAGCTCAGCTCTACGGCGAGTTTAAACAGTTCTTCCCGGATAACGCCGTGAACTACTTTGTATCCTATTATGATTATTACCAGCCGGAGGCTTTTATCCCTTCGTCTAACACCTATATCGAAAAAGACCTACAGATAAACGAGGAGATAGAAAAATTGCGCCTCCGTACCACTTCCGCATTAATGAGCGGCAGAAGGGACGTAATTGTGGTATCGTCCATTTCCTGCATTTATGGTATGGGTAACCCCGAGGATTTTGCCAACTCGGTATTCAAATTCGCAGTGGGTACACGCATCAGCCGTAACGCTTTTTTGCACCGACTGGTAGAGATCCTTTACGCCCGTACCACCGCCGATTTTAAACGTGGTACGTTTAGGGTGAAGGGCGACACAGTGGATATTTTCCCGGCGTATATGGATTACGCCTATCGCATTTCCTTCTTCGGCGATGATATTGAAGAGCTGAGTACCTTTGATATCAGCACCGGCAAAACCATTGAGAAAATGACACACATGGTGGTTTATCCAGCCAACCTGTATGTTGCCCCGCGCGAACGTTTCCAGCAATCGGTTTGGGCCATACAGGCAGAACTGGAAGCACGAAAGAAACAATTTATAGATGACGGCCGCTTTATTGAAGCCAAGCGCCTGGAAGAAAGGGTTAATTACGACCTGGAGATGATCCGCGAGCTGGGCTATTGCAGCGGTATAGAAAACTATTCCCGCTTTTTTGATGGCCGCGAACCCGGTATGCGCCCCTTCTGCCTGCTGGATTATTTCCCGGATGATTACCTGATGGTAATTGACGAAAGCCACGTTACTGTTCCGCAGATCCGCGCGATGTATGGCGGCGACAGGTCGAGGAAGATCTCTTTGGTTGATTATGGTTTCCGTTTACCTGCCGCGATGGATAACCGCCCGCTCAACTTCCAGGAGTTTGAACGGCTGGCACCCCAGACCATTTATGTGAGCGCGACCCCTGCCGATTTCGAACTCGAAAAATCGGGTGGCGTGGTGGTGGAGCAGGTGATCCGCCCTACAGGATTGTTGGACCCTTTAATTGAGATTCGCCCCGTGATAAATCAAGTGGATGACCTGCTTGATGAAGTTGATAGAACCATAAAAATGGGTGACCGCATTTTGGTAACCACCCTAACCAAGCGCATGGCCGAAGAACTGGCCAAGTATATGGACAGGCTCGGTATCAAATGCCGATACATCCATTCGGAGGTGAAAACCTTACAGCGTGTGGAGATTTTACGTGGATTACGCCTAGGAGAATTTGACGTGCTGATCGGGATCAATCTATTGCGCGAAGGGCTGGATTTACCCGAGGTATCATTAGTTGCCATTTTGGATGCGGATAAGGAAGGGTTCCTGAGGTCGGAACGCTCGCTGATACAAACCATTGGGCGTGCAGCCCGTAACGATAGGGGCCGGGTGATCATGTACGCCGATAAGATAACCGATTCGATGGCGATCACTATGTCGGAAACTAATCGCCGCCGCGAATTGCAGGTGAAATATAACGAGGCGCATGGCATCGTACCAAGAACGGTTGGCAAATCGCGCGAGGAAATTATGGAGCAAACCTCCGTTGTCGACTTTAAAGGCGGTGTGCAGAAGGCCTACGTAGAGAATGACGCCATTACTCTCGCTGCCGACCCTATTGTGCAATACATGACCAAGGCAGATATGAAAAAATCTGTTGAGAGTACCCGCAAGGATATGGTTGCCGCCGCCAAGAATATGGACTTCCTCCTTGCCGCCAAACTGCGCGACGAAATGTTTGCACTGGAGAAGCTGATGGAAGAGAAGTTTAGTTAATTTGAAAATGTAGTTCATCTTCAAATCTATAGAATATCATATCCAAACAATTATTACGTTATACTACTTATATTTGTAAGCCAAAATATTAAAAGATGTTACTTAAAGTATTAATTATAATTATTTGTATCCTGTACATCGTCCGCTATGTTTTTAAACTATTGCTGCCGGCGATATTCAGGACTGTAATAAACAACGCCCAGCAGCAACATGCCGGCCAGCAGCAAAATTACCAGCAAACCAAACGGCCGGATGAGCGCGTGAAAGTAGATTATATCCCCGAAGGGCAAAAAGGTAAAGTGCCTGATAGTGAAGGGGAATTTGTAGATTACGAGGAAATAAAATAAGCCTCATATGCTTCCCGAGAACCTTTACAAACGCAGGCGTGGCCACGACAACACCTCGCCGCAATTACTGCTTATAGTAACCAACTGCGTTATACTGGCCGTGCTGATATCGCTTTTTTTAACCTGCGATAAGATCAATAACTTCTTTTGGGCGGCCATGGCGCTGCTTGCCTTATACAACGCCTACAACATACGCCGCAACCGCGAAGTGTATAACCGCTTAAATACAATAGTTTACATTATCAGCATTATTGGGATGGCCCTGGTGTTCTACTACATCCATAAGCAACCGCATAACTGTTAATTAACATTCTTTCGCACAAACTATCGTTCCTAATCTCATTCAAATTTCTATTTTTGAAGATTATTAGATAAATATCCCTTTAAATAATTTAGATGAATAACTGGTTTAAACGTAATGGCACCCACCTTGCTGTTATTGGAATTTTTTTAGCTATATGCTTTTTTTATCTTACCCCTTCATTCCAGGGTAAAACATTAGGGCAAAGCGATGTTATCGGCGCGCAATCCACCCAAAAGGAAATAAACGACTATCGCGCTAAGGATACCACCATTTTGTGGACCAACCAGATATTCGGCGGGATGCCCACCTTCCAGATCTGGGCACCTTACCCCAACAACATCACTTCGCATGTTGTAAATGCCGTAAAAGCAACCTTCCCTAACCCGGTAGATACGCTGTTACTGCTTTTATTAGGCACCTACTTTTTATTCATCGTGCTAAAAATGAACCCATGGTTGGCAGCCGCAGGGGCTGTGGCGTTTACGTTTTCCAGTTATAACATTATACTGCTGGTGGCGGGGCACTCCAACCAGGCCTTTGCAATAGCATTCTTTGCACCAATAATAGCCAGCATCATCATGACGCTTAGAGGTAATTACCTCAGTGGCTCTGCTTTGGCAGCTTTTTTCCTGGCGATGGAGATCCGCTCCAACCACATCCAGATGACCTATTACCTGCTGCTGTCTATCATCATTTTAATGTGCATCGAGTTGTTCCATGCCGTTAAAGGGAAAAAAATGCAGCCGTTTTTAAAGGCGCTGGGCTTTTTAGCCGGTGCTACTTTATTGGCCATAGCGGTAAACGCATCTATCCTTTGGAGCACTTACGACTACGGTACCGAAACCATTCGTGGCAAATCCAACCTTAAATCTACCACGCAGGAGCCAACTACCGGTTTAGATAAAGAATATGCTTACCAATGGAGCCAGGGTGTTGGCGAATCGCTTACCTTTTTGGTGCCAAATGCTTACGGTGGCGCGTTACCAAGCGCTGTGCCTATAAGCGATGACTCCGAAACCATTAAAGTATTTACCAATAAAGGCATCCCGCAGGATCAGGCTACGCAGTACGCGCAGCAAATAACATCCCAAATTATACCGTTGTACTGGGGTACTAAACCGGGCACATCGGGGCCGTTTTACTTTGGTGCCGTAATTTGCTTTTTGTTTGTATTAGGTCTTATCATTGTTCGCAACCGCTTAAAATGGTGGTTACTGGGCACGGTGCTGCTCACACTCTTCCTGTCGTTTGGCCGCAACCTGCCGTTCCTTTCAGATATTTTCTTTAATTACTTCCCGCTGTACAACAAATTCCGCGCGGTAGAATCCATATTGGCGGTTGCCAGCCTTTGCTTCCCTATACTGGCTTTATTGGCCGTACAGGAAGTTATTGAGAACCCCGATAAAAAGGGCATCACTAAAAAGCTCTACATAGCAGGCGGTATAGTGGGCGGGCTTACGCTCATCCTGATAGCTGTACCTACGGTGTTCCTGAGCTTTAGAACAGATAACCATACAGATATGGTTAACTACCTGGCCCAGGCGCTTAAAAACGATACCACTACAGCTAACGAGGTAGGTAAAGCCGTTATTGCCGACAGGATGTCGCTTGAGCGCGCCGATGCCATCCGAACGTTTATATTCCTGCTGGTAACCTTCGGGCTTTTATGGGCCTTCGTCACCAATAAAATAAAAGCGCAGGTACTATCTATCATTCTGTTTATTATTGTTTTGGTAGACCTATGGCAGGTTGATAAGCGTTACCTTAAAGAGAGTAATTTTCAGGATAAAGTAGAGGCTGCGCAAGCAGTAGCGCCGCGCGAGGTTGATAATTTTATTATGAAGGATACCGACCCGGATTTTCGCGTATTTGATTCCGGCGCAGATTTTCGTTACGATACCTTTAACCCTTTCTTCCATAAATCGATTACCGGGTATTCGGCAGCCCGCCTAAAGCGGTATGACGAGCTTTATTTAAACCAGTTTACCAAAAGTATTAACCAGGATGTGCTTGATATGCTGAACACCAAGTATATTATCACCACAGACCCTAAAACCAACAGCAGTCGCCTGCAACGTAATCAAACCGCATGCGGCCATGCCTGGTTCATAAAAAGCGTTAAATACGTTAAAGACGCCGATGAAGAGATGCAGGCCATCAGCAGTTTCTCGCCAAAGGATGAGGTTATGGTTGATCAGCAATATAAATCGGTTGCCGAAGCAAAAACATTAGCCATAGATACTAACGCAACTATTAAACTGGTTAAATACACGCCCGATCATTTAACCTACCAAAGTGGCTCGTCAACCAACCAGGTAGCGGTTTTCTCTGAGATCTATTATAAAAAAGGTTGGAAAATGCTGATAGATGGCGTAGAGCAGCCGTACTTCCGTGCCGATTATTTACTGCGTGCGGCAAATATCCCTACAGGCAATCACGAAATTGAGTTCGTCTTCCACCCGGCATCATATTATACCGGCGAAGGCATCTCGTTAGCAAGTTCAATATTGCTGGTGCTTGCACTGGGTGGCGCACTATTTGCCGAATTGAAAAAGAAAAAGCCGGAACCAAAGCCGGTTGTTGTGAAAGCTGAGGCCAGGAAGGCGAAGTAATACAGGAAACATCATAAAACACAAAAAGAGCGATGGATTTAATATCCACCGCTCATTTTGTGTTTGTCAGTTTTAACCGGCGGGTACTATCTGTTATAGCTGCGCCATTTAATGAGCAACGGGGTAAGCTACTTAACTATAATATCGTTGCTTTTAATATCGTAGCTGTAAATAGTCACTGTGCCAAGGTCGGTTCCATCAGTCTTTACAAAATTGGTTTGTATAACACCAACCCCCATTTGTATATAATAATCATAAGTGGCAAAGGTTTGATAACCGTTGCCCTTATTTTGTTGTAAAAGCATTTGCGTATGGGTTACCCTTGGGAAGGTAATGTCGTTTACAACTTTGGTAGCATCTACCTCTTTTACGGTGCCTATAAGCCTTGCCGGGAAGCCCTCTAACAGGCCGCTATCGGTAATCTTAGCTATCCAGGTGCCGCCAACGGGTGCCCGGTTATCATAATATTCTATCTCCAGGTTATCGTTATAGTCAGCGTAAAAAAGTCTTATTTTAATGATATTGTCATTCACGTAAACGTAACCGTTCCCCGCGTTTTTCCGGCTGATGCTAAATATGGTATGGTACGTACTGTCTTTAATAATTGGCTGTTCACCAGTTACGGTAAGTACCGATGAATCGGGCTCACCGCCCTCTTTATTAGTAACATATTTCCAAAAAGTGCCGGTACCCAGCGGTTGAAAACTGGCAGACCAGTCTTCTTTTGGTGGTGGGCCATAAATAGGCGGATCTAATTTACAGGCTTGTGTAAATAAAGCTAAAAGCCCAAAAAATATAAGTAACTTTCTATTCATACATGTTTTACGGGAAATTCCGCGTTTTAGTTTGACGCCGGAAATAAGACTGTAAGCCCTTTCCTTTGAAGCATTTGCGCGCAAATATATCAATACAAAACTAATGCCCAACCCCTATTAAGCGGGCCGGGCATTAAGTAGTACCAAAAAAACTACGAATTTATTTTAATGTTTATACTTTTTGGGACAGATATTAGGGCTCGTTTACTGGCTATCAGGCTGATAGCCAAGGCTGCACCGCTTGTTAAATTATTGATATTGTAATCTATCAATTCCGATTTGCCGAGCTGGTGCCTGCGTAACTTATATCTGTTGCACGGTAATCTAAATTTTTGGTAAACAAAAAAGACAACCTTTTACGGGTTGCCTTTTTACTTATTACTATTTTTGAACAGGTAGGTTATTCTTTTTCGGTTTTTGCAGTTTCATTGATACCTGCTTCTGCTATTTGGGTAAGCAGGCTGTCGCAATTTTTTTCTTCCTTGAGGGTAGCCTCCAATAGGTCGGCAGCTTCCGTATAGCCTAAAGTAAGCGCAAGGGTACGCAGCGTGCCGTATGATGCAATTTCGTAATGCTCAACCTTTTGCGCAGCAGATATAATGCCGGCATCTCGGGTTAAGGTGCCTTTTTTGGTTTCGCTTACAATTTCATCAGCTTCTTTTAAAAGGCCGGCCATCGCTTCGCATTTAACGGCTACGGCTTTTTCGCCCACGGATGCAAAGGCGCTTTCCAAGCGGGTAATATGGTTTTCAGTTTCGGTGATGTGGGTCTCAATAGCGGCTTTTAATTCATCAGAAGTAGCTGCTTTTACCATTTTAGGCAGCGCTTTTACCAAATGTTTTTCTGCCCAATAGATGTCTTTCAGTTCATCTAAAAATAATTCATTCAGTGCCGAATCTTCAACCACATCGGTTGTTTCGGGTGCTTTTTTGGTGCGTGGTGCTGTTTTAGTAGTTGCCATGATATTAGCTATTTTTATAGTTTTTGTTTTTCTTATATCAACATGATTAGTAATAATAAGTTTTAGTTGTTATTAATTATTTTAATTAGAACGACTTATTTAATCTGCGATTGCAATGTTACTTACGCCCCTTTCTTCACTTTCAAGCTGCTCATCAACTGATCGTACAGATCGTCGCTGCTGGTTTTATGCGGTTTAAGTTTTTTAACCGTAGCGCGTTTGCCTTTTGCCTTGGCGTGGATGATCTTTAGTAACTCGTCGTTGTACTCATCTTTATACTTAGATACATCAAAATCTTCGGCATATTGGTTAACCAGTGCGAGGCCCACATCCAGTTCCTTTTTACTCACGGTAACATCATCGGCAATGTTCAGGTCCTCGGTATCGCGAATCTCCTGCCCAAAGCGGATGCGGGTAACCACCAGTACATTTTTTTGAGGGTGTACAATGCACAGGCTTTCGGTGCTGCGCAGTACAAAGCGCGCCAGCCCTGCTTTTTTTGATTGCTGCAATGCCTTTAGTAGCAGGGAATAGGCTTTGTTGTTTTTGGTATCCGGCTCGGTGTAGTAGCTGGTTTCGTAAAACATGGGGTTTACATCGGCCAGTTCCACAAAGCTTTCAATTTCTATCACTTTACTTTTTTCGGGCGCGGCATCTTCAAAGTCTTTTGCATCAACCACCACGTAATCGTCGTTCAGCTTATAACCTTTTACAATTTTATCGTAGGGCACCTCTTTGTGCGTGTTTTCGTTCACCCGTTGGAAACGGATGCGCGAGTGGTCGCGCCCATCCAGCATATCCAGGTCCAGCGTGCTTTTCTGCACAGCCGAATATAATTTAACAGGGATGTTTACCAGCCCAAACCCAAGCGAACCTTTCCAGATAGATCTCATCAATATGGCAATTTAGTACCAGAGATAACCAACAAAAAGGTGAAGGGTTTTAGTGTGAGGCGATTAAGGTGGAATTATTGATTGGGTTTTCCAAAGCCTCTGATTTGATAGGATTTGTTGCCTTAACGGATTTTGCGGAAAACCGCAACTTATTATACCGTTTTAACGGTATTGCCCGCCAGTGCCCTCAAGGCTACTTTTGATAAAAAACACCACCTTATTATGAAGTTAAAACATGTACTCCCCGGCATCGTGCTTGGTATGATGCTGCTTTCCTCCGCGGCTTACGCGCAGCTGCCCGTGCTCGAAAAAAGCTATGACATTTCCCGCAAAGCCAAAAATGGCTACCTGGGAGGTGTAGAGGTGAATGCCGGAAAAGAAACCTTCGATATGGTTTTTGTATTGCGCAGCAGCACCAAAAAAATGGTGAAACGCGAAATTTATACTTACGATAAAGAGCTTAATCTCATCAATACCGAAAAAGATGAGCAGCCCATCGAGCAGATGAAAAAGAAATACAAATGGTTCAACTTTAAAGGTGATAGCTATGTTTCGCACAGCTTAAGCGCTTCGGCAAATTTAACAGGCAAGCTGGTGTTCCGCAAAAAAGAGATCACCTGGAAATATCTTTGGCTAACCGGCAGTTACAATAAATCGGTAAAACAGCTGGAGAAAGCAAAAGCAACCAACGAAGGCAGCGGCGAAAAGTATTTCTTCCGCGGTGGCGCTTATGAGGTAAAACCCGATAGCACCGTGCTGGTAATGGCAGGCAGGCAGGAGAAAAAGAACGACCTGGCAGGCTCTATGATGCACTATGATATCTTAAGCTGCGATAACCAGGTAAACATAAAAACCGTGGGTACGGTGGAGTTTAAATATCCTAACATTCCGGTTTATTCGGCCGCGCTGGAAGATGACAATTCTGAACTGGATAACGATGATTACCCGCGCGATTGGGTGATGGTGTTTGCCCCCAACAGCAGCGGAGGTGGTGTGGATAAAGATGTTATCGACCCGGATAAGAACAATTACACTTACATCAGGCTGAACACCCAGGGTGAAGTTCTGGAGAAATTCAACTTTAAGTCTCCATCAAACGGTTGGCGCGTATTGGGTGCTTATGACCATGATGGTTCGGTGTTTGTATATGGGTCTGCAAATAATAAAGACCAGGACAAGTACGTAAACCAGGTATATAAAACGGTGATGGTGCCAACCACATCGGCAGATGACGACGAAAAAGAAGCGGCAAGCTCGGGCAGCGGAGGATTGGGGGCACTGAAAAGTGGATTCTCTATGCTGTCCGGCTCTGCTGACTTCGGAATCACCCAAGGCAAGATAGATGAGATCATGGATGCGATGAAGTATACCAACTTCCAGATAGGTAAGATCAGCAACGGCAAATTCGATTTCCTGAGCTGCCCTACCATCGAGGATTTTGAAAAACTGCAGGCCAAACCATCCGACCAAAAGAAATTTGCCGAGTTTGATGGCAAAAGCTTTGTGATCAACGGGATCTCCTTCTCCAAAAGTGGCGATGTATTTGTAAACGGACAGGATTTTAAAAAGATAAAAAAAGGCCGCAGCTACAAAGGCGTATACATGTTCCAGTTCGACCCTACGGGCAACCTCAAACGCAACTACGGTGTGTTTTTAGATCAAAGCAAAACCAGTGGTTTCTTCAATAAGTCCCCGCTTACTTCGGATATGATCCCATCCAAAAGCTTTATACAGGAAAGCGGTGACGGCAAAAGCCTGTACTGGATGATGCGTATGGCAAAATCCATCCATAAAGAATCGCATACCACGTTCGGCTTCAGCTCTAATACCGAAACCACCACCTGGTCGCCATTGTATAACATGGAGTATGGTTCTATTAACATCGCAGACGGGCAGCTATCAGAGTTTAAATTTTTAGGCGAGAGCGAGAAAAAGAGCTTCTACTTGTTCCCCAATACCAATGAAACCCGCTTGGGCAATTATAGCCTGTTCTTTAGCGAAACCGAAAAAGGCGATAAGATATTGTTATCGCGGGTAGATCTTACCAAATAATAACCCTTTCAACCCAAACCATATACAGCCGGCCAAAAGCCGGCTGTTGTTTTATCTCAACAAATAATGAAGGCTTTAAAAGAAATATTTTGGTTTGTTCTGCTCGTATTCGCAGCCATTGGCAGCCGTGCGCAGGATGCCTACCTGCCGGTAAATTTAGGAAATAAGGTAAATAGCCGCTACGCCGAACTTACCCCGGTTATATCTGCGGATGGCCGCGAAATGTACTTTTTGCGCGAAATGTTCCGCAAGGCAGCAAACGAGGAGATCCAAAGCCTGTGGTACTCCAAGCAGGACGAAAAAGGCGAGTGGATGCTGGCCCGGTATATGGCAGCGCCCTTCAACAATGGACTTACACACTCCGCCATTTCCAATGTATCTACCGATAATAATACCATCATTATAAAAGGGTATTTTAAAAATGGCACACGCGTAACCGGCACGGGTTATTCGGTGGTTACACGCAACACTACGGGCGGATGGAAAACCCCTGTAGGGATAGATATTGTTGGTTTTACCGATATGGTGAAAGGTAAATATATAGGCGCAACGCTGACGCCCGATGGCAAGGCGATGATGTTTTACTTCAGCGAAGAAAAGGACGGCGCCAATAATGATCTCTACATCTCTTTCAAAAATGCTAATGGCGGTTTTGGCAGACCCGCACCTATTAAAATGCTGAATACCGGCAATGATGATGCATCGCCATTTGTAGCGCTGGACAATAAAACGCTTTATTTCAGTAGCGACAGGCCCGGTGGATTGGGCGATAATGACATTTACAAAACTACCCGCCTGGATGATACCTGGCAAAAATGGTCGGAACCCGTTAACCTTGGTCCCTCGGTAAATTCCGCCAAATGGGAGTCGTATTTCCGGTTGTCTGCCAAGGGCGATTATGCGTATATGATCAGCTCTAAAGAGGGCGGTTTTGGCGAGAGCGATATTGTGCGCATTAAGCTGAACGATAATATAAAACCGCAACCCGTGGTATTGGTAAAAGGCCGTGTACTGAACAAGAAAACCTTAGAACCTATAGAGGCCGCTATTATTTACGAGGATCTGGCCAATGGCAATAACGAAGGCATCGCCATTAGCGACCCGGGTACCGGTGCCTACCAGATAGTTTTGCCTTACGGTAAAAACTTTGGTTTTAACTCCAGCCAAGAGAACTTTATCCCCATCTCGGATAACCTCGACCTCACCAAAGTGGGCGAATACCAGGAAATTACCCGCGATCTGTACATGGTGCCGTTTGAAAAAGGGCAGGTGGTGCGTATCAACAATATCTTCTTCGAGTTTGGCAAAGCCGAACTGAAGCCCGAGTCCTTCCCCGACCTGAACCGCCTGGTAGCATTGCTGCAAAGCAAACCAAAGCTGGAAATTGAACTTGGCGGCCACACCGATAACGTAGGTAGCGATGACGCCAACAACAAACTTTCGGCAGCGCGCGCGTTTTCGGTAGTGAAATATCTAACCACCAAAGGCGTAGCGCCTGCCCGGTTAAAGGCAAGCGGCTACGGTAAAACCCGCCCGGTAACCACCAACGATAATGACGAGGGCCGGGCGCAAAACCGGAGGGTGGAGTTTACGATATTGAATTATTAAAAGACACGAATTTCACGAATAGGACGAATTTTGCGAATTTGATAGGCGGCTGTATCGAGCCGCAGAGCTAATGGGGATCTGCGGGTTTAATAGCCGTAGAGTTACACAGAGAATAGTATTAAGCTCTCCAAGTAACTCTGCGTTTTTCCATCTGCGTGTTCCGTGGTGAAATTAGTATTCATTATTAATTCGTGAAATTCGTCCTATTCGTGAGATTCGTGTTATTATTTTGCCCCGCCATTTCACTGCTTTTCTCCTTTTTTAAGATAAAATTGCGTATTTTTGCAGCCTTTAAAATTCGAGGCGAACAGATTGATGTACAAGGAATATAAGCAGTTAAACCTGTCGCAAACAGGTAAGGATATACTGGAGTTCTGGCAGCAGAACGGCATATTTGAAAAGAGCATAAGCAGCAGGCCGGCCACCAAGCCGTATACTTTTTACGAAGGCCCGCCAAGCGCGAATGGAATGCCCGGCATTCACCACGTGATGGGGCGCTCTATTAAAGATATCTTTTGCCGTTATAAAACGCTCAAAGGCTACCAGGTGAAACGCAAAGGCGGATGGGATACCCACGGCCTACCTATAGAACTTGCTGTAGAAAAATCGCTTGGCATCACTAAGGACGATATCGGTAAAAAGATTTCCGTAAAAGAATATAACGACGCTTGCCGCAAGGAGGTAATGCGCTATACCGATGTATGGAACGACCTGACCGAAAAAATGGGCTACTGGGTTGACCTGGAAAACCCATACGTTACCTACGAGAACGAATACATAGAAAGCCTTTGGTGGATACTGCAACAGCTTTACAAAAAGGGCTGGTTGTACAAGGGTTACACGGTGCAGCCATACTCGCCAAAATCGGGCACTGGCCTTAGCTCGCACGAGCTGAACCAGCCGGGTACCTACAAAATGGTGAAGGATACTACCATTACAGCGCAGTTTAAAGTAAAACGCGATGGTGATTCGGAATTTTTATTTGAAGGTACCAACACAGATGTTTTCATCCTGGCCTGGACCACCACCCCATGGACTTTGCCATCAAACTGCGCATTAGCCGTTGGCGAAAACATTACCTACGTTAAAATAAGAACCTTTAACCCTTACACCTATACACCGGTTAGCGTGATTTTGGCAAAGGATTTGGTAAAAAAATACTTTAAGGCCGAAGGCGAGAACGCTTCATTTGAAGATTACAAGGGCGGCGATAAAATTATTCCTTATAAAGTAGAAGCGGAAATAAAAGGCAGCCAGTTACTCGGTTTGCACTACGAACAGCTGATGCCTTACGTAACTAATGAAGACCTGGAGAAAAATGCGTTCCGCGTTATCCCGGCAGATTTTGTTACTACCGAGGATGGTACCGGCATTGTGCACACCGCTTCTGTTTTTGGTGCGGATGACTTTAGGGCATGTAAGGAAAACAACGTACCATCTGTAATGGTGCAGGACGAGAACGGCAAAGATGTACCCCTTGTAGATAAGCAAGGCCGTTTTGTTGAAGAAGTTACCGACTATGCCGGCCGTTACGTAAAAGAAGAATACTACAGCGATGCAGAGCGCGCAGTGGAAGGTTTTAAACCTACCGATGTGCTGATCTCTATCAAACTAAAAACAGAGAACAAAGCGTTCGATGTAAAAAAATACGAACACAGCTACCCGCACTCCTGGCGCAGCGACGAGCCGATACTATACTACCCGCTGGATAGCTGGTTCATCCGCACCACCGCCGTAAAGGATAAAATGGTGGAGCTGAACAAAACCATCAACTGGAAACCGGAAAGCACCGGCACAGGCCGCTTTGGCAACTGGCTGGAGAATTTGGTAGACTGGAACCTTTCCCGCTCACGCTACTGGGGCACCCCGCTGCCTATCTGGCGCGAGGAAAACGGTGGTGAAGAAAAATGCATCGGTTCCATTGCCGAGCTGAACGCCGAGATAGAAAAATCTATCGCCTCAGGCTTTATGCCCGCCGGCTTTAAACTGGAAGATATGCACCGCCCTTATGTGGATGATGTGATATTAACCTCAGCCACCGGCAACAAAATGCTGCGCGAGCCCGACCTGATAGACGTTTGGTTTGATAGCGGTGCCATGCCTTACGCGCAATGGCATTTCCCGTTTGAGAATGCTGATGCTTTTAAAGCCGCCTACCCGGCAGATTTTATTGCCGAAGGTGTTGACCAAACCCGTGGCTGGTTCTTTACCCTGCATGCCATTGCGGTGATGCTAAGCGAAGCCAGCGACGAAATAAAAGCCGTGAATGCCGAAGTTGGCAACAAAGGTATCGCGTTTAAAAACGTGATCAGCAATGGTTTGGTGTTGGATAAGAACGGTAACAAAATGAGCAAGCGCCTGGGTAATGGTATCGACCCGTTCGAAACCATTAACCAGTACGGTGCCGATGCTGCCCGCTGGTACATGATCAGCAACGCCGCGCCCTGGGATAACCTGAAATTTAATATTGAAGGCCTGGACGAGGTTCGCCGCAAGTTCTTTGGTACACTGTACAATACGTACTCGTTCTTTGTGCTCTACGCCAATATTGATAAGTTTAAGTACGAGGAAGCCGAAATAAACATTAACGACCGCCCGGAGATAGATCGCTGGATCATCTCGTTATTAAATACTTTGAGTAAAGAGGTGGACGGCTACTATGCCGATTTTGAGCCTACCAAAGCTGCCCGTGCCGTACAGGAATTTGTGGATGTGCACTTTAGCAATTGGTTTATCCGCCTGAGCCGCCGCCGTTTCTGGAGGTCGGATAGCACAGAGGATAAGCTATCGGCTTACCAAACACTTTATACCTGTTTAATTACCATCAGTAAATTGATGTCGCCAATTGCGCCATTCTTTGCCGAGCGTTTATATACCGACCTAAACTCGGTAACAGGTAAAGAACAATTCGAATCGGTGCATTTGGCTTACTTCCCGGTATACAATCCTGAATTGGTTGATACCGCGCTGGAAGAACGGATGCAGCTTGCACAGGATATATCATCGCTGGTATTATCGCTGCGTAAAAAGATAGAGATCCCGGTTCGCCGCCCTTTAGGTAAGATCTTATTGCCGATACTGGATAAAGACTTTATGGAGCAGGTGGAAAAGGTGAAAGACCTGATCTTATCAGAAACCAACATTAAGGCGATAGAATATATTACCGATACCGCAGGCTTTGTTAAGAAAAAGATAAAACCAAACTTTAAAGCCCTGGGTGCTAAAGTAGGTAAGGACATGAAAGATGTTGCTGCCGCGATAAACGCTTTTGGGCAGGATGAGATAGCTAAATTGGAGAGCGATGGTAATATCCCTGTGCTTGATGGCAAATACTCGATACTACTTTCTGACGTAGAAATTACTGCGGAAGATGTTCCGGGCTGGCAGGTTGCAAATTCAGGCAAACTAACGGTGGCTTTAGATGTTACCGTAACCGAAGGGTTAAAACAGGAGGGAATATCCAGGGAATTAGTAAGTAAGATACAAAACCTGCGAAAAGAAAAGGGGTTTGAGGTAACTGATAAGATAAATGTCCGCATCAGCGATCACCCTTACATTCGCGAAGCAGTGAAAAATAATTTATCCTATATTTGCGCCGAAATTTTGGCAGAGCGCCTTGTGCTTGATAGTCAATTAGATGAAGGCGACAAAGTAGAGATTGATGGAATTGAAATTTTAATAGTTATTAGTAAAAATTAACATGAGCCAAGAAACCGTAAAAACAAGATATTCTGACACAGAACTGAAGGAATTTAAAGACCTGCTGTTAGAAAAACTACGCAGCTCTAAAGAAGAGCTTGCTGCATTGGCAACATCGTTAAGCTCGCCAAATGCAAATGGTACAGATGATACCGCCGGCACTTACAAAACATTGGAAGATGGTTCTGCTACGTTAGAGAAAGAGCAAATAAATCAGTTAGCTGCACGCCAAAAGAAATTTATAGAGCAGTTAGAGGCCGCTTTGGTACGTATAGAAAACAAAACTTACGGTATTTGCCGCGAAACCGGCAAGCTTATCCCTAAAGAGCGTTTGCGCGCGGTGCCGCATACCACGCTTACTATGGAAGCCAAACTAAAGCAATAAATGAAGGCAGCTTATACAAAACCTTTCTTAACTGCTGCTTTAATCGTCCTGCTCGACCAGATCATTAAGATTTGGGTTAGGAAGAATATGCTCCTGGGCGACGAAATTCATTTCCTTGGCGATAGGGGTATGCTCCGTTACACCGAAAACCCCGGTATGGCCTTTGGGATGGAACTGGGCGGGGAGATGGGTAAACTTACCTTAACGCTTTTCCGTATTGTGGCGGTATGTGGCATTGGCTACGGGCTGGTGTACCTTATTAAGCACAAATACCATCGCGGATTAATTATGATGGTTGCCCTGATATTGGCCGGAGCGATGGGTAATATTGTCGATTCGGTTTTTTACGGTGTCATTTATAATTATGCGCCTCTGTTTCACGGGAGCGTGGTAGATATGTTCTACTTCCCGCTGTTAACGGGTCATTTCCCGGCATGGATGCCTTTCTGGAGCCGCGAAGAATTCATCTTCTTCCGCCCCATATTCAACCTCGCCGATTCGGCCATATCTGTTGGTGTTATCCTTATACTGTTTAATCAGAAACGCTACTTCAAACACGAAGAGGTTGAAGAAAGCAGCCCAAACAGCGAAATGGTGGAGGATTAGTTTAAGTCCGAAGTCTTAGTCGGAAGTTCGAAGATATAAATATATGAACGGGGTTATGCGCAAGCTAACCCCGTTTTGTTGATGTTCTTCCGCCTTCCTGTCCTTACCGAAAGTTTACCTGTTGCTTACTATTCTTTGAGGCTTAATTTCTATATTAGCTTTAACAAAACACCCCCTCCATGAAAAAAATACTCTTTATTGCGGCCATCATTGGCCTTGTTAATATAGCTAAGGCTCAAACTACACCAACCCTGTACCACCCCGAAGCGGATGCCAAAGCAGAAATAGCTGCTTCGGTAAAGAAGGCTGCTGCTGCGCACAAGAACGTTTTACTGCAAATTGGCGGCAACTGGTGCAGCTGGTGCCTGCGTTTTAACGGCATGGTTACCTCTACAGACTCTCTTAATACCTACATGAACAGCAATTACGAAATAGTGCACGTAAACTACAGCAAAGAGAACATGAACGAAAAGTTGCTTGCCGAACTTGGTTTTCCGCAGCGTTTTGGCTTCCCGGTGTTTATTATATTGGATGGCAAAGGCAATCGCTTACATACCCAAAACTCGGCTTACCTGGAAGAAGGCAAAGGCTACAGCAAAGAAAAAGTGCTGGAGTTTTTCCAAAACTGGGCACCCGCCGCGCTTGATCCTAAGAGTTATGTAGAAACGAAGACGAAATAAGAATTTAGCTTTAAATTTATACCCAACGTCATAGTTAAAGTTTAAAATGGTTAGCGCTAATGCTAACCATTTTCTGTTATATATCTTTTTATAAAACATCCCATACTGGTTTGCCAAAAATATCCGTTATGCTACCATTAACCTTATAAATCCAACATCATGAAAAAATTACTGGTAATAGTGGCCCTGGTGGCATTTGCATTTAACACGTGGGCACAACAAGTAGACCTTCGCCGTAAAATTGAAGTAAGCGGTACGGCCGAGCAGGAAATTACGCCCGACATTATCAACGTAACGATATCCCTAAAAGAATACATTAACGGAAATAAAAAAGTAACGATATCTGAGTTAGAAGCTAAATTACAAAAGGCCGTAGCACTTGCAGGCGTTGAAAAAAAAGATTTTACCATAAATAACCTTGATGCGTGGAATTGGAACGAGAAAAAAGGAAATCCGGGCTTTTTGGTGGGAAAGCAATATGGCATCAAATTTCACGACCTTGCCAAATATAATCAGATATTAAGCGAACTTGATCCAAAGGGCATAGAAGCTACAAGCATTGTTGGTTACGATCATTCTAAAATAACCACCTTTAAAAAAGAACTTAAGATAAAGGCTCTTTTAGCTGCTCGCGACAAGGCAGAATACCTGCTTGCAAGCCTCGGCGAAACCTTGGGCAGGCCCATCAGTATCACAGAGGCTGATAACAGCTACTTCCCGCGACAGGCAATCCCTTATGCCAATTCAATAAGCTATGCAGCGGAAGCTACCCCGTCGTCGAATATCAACTTCAAATCCATCAAGCTTAGCTTCCAGGTATCTGCCGTATTCGAGATAAAGTAAGCAAACAAAACGTACCAAAACAAAACAGGGTTACCGCTTATCGCAATAACCCTGTTTCTATTTTCAAACGCTTAAGACTTCCGCCTCAAGACTTATAACTCAAAATTATTCAACCACACTCACCCTAAGCATATTTGTTTTGCCATGTTTGGTGATAGGCACCGCCGCGGTATTGATAACCACATCGCCGGTGTGGATCAGGCTTTGTGCTTTCAGGATGTCGTTTACATCGGTAATGGTTTGGTCGGTGCTTTCTAAATGATCGTAGTAGAATGCACGTACGCCCCAAACAAGGCTCAGCGCGTTCAGGAGCTGTTTGTTTGATGTGAAGATGTACGTGCCCGCTTTTGGCCTGTAACTCGAAATTTCGAAGGCTGTGTAGCCCGAGGTGGTCATAGATACGATGCCCGCCGCTTTAGTATGCTCTGCAAGGTAAACCGCGCTGCCGCAAAGGTTATCGCTCAGGAAGTTTGGATGAGCGGTATCCAGATTCTCTTTTTTAGATGCATTGAACGGGTAGCCCAGGTCTTCCACGTTACGTACAATCTTAGCCATTGTCTCAATAACAATAACCGGAAACTCGCCAACAGAGGTTTCGCCGCTTAGCATCACTGCATCAGCGCCATCCAATACAGAGTTAGCTACGTCGTTCACTTCGGCGCGGGTTGGGCGCGGGGTAGTTATCATGCTTTCCAGCATCTGTGTTGCAACAATAACCGGTTTAGAGGCATCGCGGCATTTGCGGGCAATCATTTTCTGTAATAAAGGCACTTCTTCTAAAGGCATTTCCACGCCCAGGTCGCCACGCGCAACCATTACGCCATCGGTAGCAGCTATGATCTCGTCTATATTATCTATTGCTTCTGGTTTTTCCACTTTAGCAATTACGCGGGCAGTTTTGCCGCTTTCGCGGATGATGCGCTTTAGGTCTACAATATCCTGCCCGGTACGAACGAAGGAAAGGCCTATCCAATCCAGGTCCCACTCTAAGGCGTATTGCAGGTTAACTAAGTCTTCTGCGGTTAAGCTTGGGATAGATACTTTAGTATTTGGCAGGTTAACACCTTTGCGGGATGTTAATATACCACCGTGTACAACCTCGCAAATAACAGCGTCTTTACGGTTGGTCTCAATAACTTTCAGTTGCAGTTTTCCATCATCTAAAAGGATGATTTCATTTGCCTGCACATCTTGCGGAAAAGTTTCGTAAGTGATGTATATCTGGTTGTCATCACCAATACATTCTTTTGTAGTGATGTTAATGCGCGTACCGTTAATAAGATGTATACCCCCATCTTTTACCAATCCGATGCGGATTTTTGGGCCCTGTAAGTCGGCAAGGATACCCACGTTGGTTTTATATTCCGCGTTTATCTCGCGGATAAGGTCAACAAATTTCTTGTGGTCTTCTGGCTTACCATGCGAAAAGTTAAGGCGGCAAACGTTTAAGCCGGCGCGTATCATGGCCAGTAAAACTTCCTTTTTGGCTGATGCCGGCCCCATGGTAGCAACAATTTTGGTACGGTTATAATAAAAATTCATATTCTCAGGTTTAAATCGGGCTATTCTAATAATACTATAATAGTGTAGTATTGACACATCTAAATTTCCGCTAAAATAAAAGATTTTCCCGTGATTTTATTTTTTTCGGTTCAATCTTTACAGCGGCAACCACTTCGGGGATCCTATTAAGGGCCGAAATTAGGTGTTCAAGGTCGTTTTCGTCTATATAATTCTTTATTAATATAAAATAATCGGCCTCCCGCATTTCGGGCACAAGGTAACCGTCTGATCCCTTATTACCAATAAAAATAAAATCTGTTTCGGTAGTTTCCCAGCTATAATGGTAAATAGAGAACAAAACTTCGCTGCCACCGGGGCCAATATCCAATTTTAAATCATCTTCGCGCACAAAATTAAAGTTTAAACTTTTGTTAATAAGGTAACAAATGCGGTAATCTTTAAGCGATGTTGTAAGCGCAATTAATATAAAATCAAAATCGATCTCAAACTTTAAATTTTTCCTGTTCAAAATCATTACTTTTACGGCGTTAAAATTACTAATCCAAACCTTTGCATTAAAATATTGTTCTCTTAATTATGCGAAGTTTTTAGATTTGATATTTAACATAATTTATTTTTCTTTGCACTGAAAATTTATTAATCATTAAACTATTAAGACTATGTCTGATATCGCTTCAAGAGTAAAAGCTATTATCGTGGAAAAACTGGGTGTTGACGAAAGTGAAGTTACACCAGAAGCAAGCTTCACCAACGATCTTGGTGCGGACTCTTTAGACACCGTGGAACTAATCATGGAGTTTGAAAAAGAATTTAACGTTGCAATTCCTGATGATCAGGCCGAAACTATCGGTACTGTTGGCCAGGCTGTTGCTTACCTTGAGAAAAACGTTAAATAAGCTCCTCTTAAAACTGTTAAATGGAGTTTAAAAGAGTTGTAGTAACCGGGCTTGGAGCGCTTACTCCAATTGGTAACACCGTTCCTGAATATTGGAACAGTTTGATCAATGGGGTAAGCGGCGCTGCCTTTATCAAAAGTTTTGACGTCTCGAAGTTCAAAACTAAGTTTGCTTGTGAGGTAAAGAATTTTGACGCGGAAGGTTTTTTGGGCAGAAAAGAAGCCCGTAAGCTCGATCCGTTTGTGCAATATGCTTTATTTTCTACAGAAGAGGCTGTTAAAGATGCCGGATTGGATTTTGAAAAACTGGATACCAGCCGCATCGGCGTTATCTGGGGATCAGGCATCGGCGGGTTAAAAACGTTTTTAGATGAGGTTGTAAACTTTGCTAAAGGCGATGGTACACCAAAATTTAACCCGTTCTTTATCCCTAAAATGATAGCCGACATAGCACCAGGTCATATATCTATTAAATATGGTTTGCGTGGGCCAAATTTTACAACGGTTTCTGCTTGTGCTTCATCAAATAACTCGCTTATTGATGCTTTCAACTACCTGCGCCTGGGTAAAGCAAATATGTTTATCACCGGCGGGTCTGAAGCTATTATAAATGAAGCCGGTATTGGTGGTTTTAACGCCATGCACGCACTAAGTACACGTAACGACGACCCTGCAACCGCTTCGCGCCCGTTTGATCTGGACCGCGATGGTTTTGTTGCCGGCGAAGGCGCGGGTACCATTATTTTAGAAGAATTAGGGCACGCGCTTAAACGTGGTGCCAAAATTTATGCTGAAATGGTTGGCGGCGGTATGAGTGCCGATGCTTACCACATGACCGCTCCACACCCTGATGGGTTAGGCGCATCATTAGTGATGAAAGCTGCTTTAGAAGATGCCGGCTTAACCCCGCTCGACGTTGATTATGTTAATGTACACGGTACATCAACCCCAATTGGCGACCCGCAGGAAGTAAAAGCTATACAGGATGCCTTTGGCGATAGGGTGTACGATATCAACATCAGTTCAACAAAATCGATGACAGGCCATTTACTTGGTGCTGCAGGTGCTGTTGAAGCAATTGCCTCTATTTTGGCATTGCAAAACGGTATCATCCCACCAACCATCAACCACTTTACCGATGACCCTGCTTTTGATCCACGGATCAACTTTACTTTTAACACCGCGCAAAAACGCGAGGTAAATGTAGTGCAGAGCAATGGCTTTGGTTTTGGTGGCCACAATGCATCGGTCATATTTAAAAGATACCAGCAATAACTTCGTTGGATGCCACTTAGCCGTTTCTACAAGCTATATATTTCCCCTAATAGAAAATACGTTAAGGTTTTAAAGAATTTGCTCGGCTTCGTTCCGGGCAATTTATCTTTATATCGGTTGGCTTTTCGCCATAAATCGGTTGCCCAAAACATCAAAAAAGGGGTAAAAAACAGTAACGAACGCCTGGAGTTTTTGGGCGATGCCGTGCTGGGCAGTGTTGTAGCCGAAGTGCTTTTTAAGCTTTACCCTTATGAAGACGAGGGCTTTTTAACCGAGCTCCGTTCCAAAATTGTAAGCCGTAACAACCTTAATGCGCTGGGTAAAAAACTTGGCTTTGATAAACTGATAGAGTTTGATACCAAAATATTAAACTCCGGCAGGCAGGGTTCGCTCCTCGGCGATGCCTTTGAAGCGCTTATCGGCGCCGTTTACCTGGATAAAGGATACGATTTTACGCGCAATTTTTTGGTAAACCACATCATCAAATCGCACATAGATATCCACAAGCTGGAGCAAACCGAAACTAACTTTAAAAGCAAACTGATTGAATGGTGTCAGCGCCATGGTAAGGATATCAGCTTTGATGTAATAACTAATCTGGAAGGTGAGAGCCCCAAGCTGTTTACCATACAAGCCAGTATTGATAGCGAGGTAATGGGATCAGGCAAAGAATTCAGCAAAAAGAACGCTGAGAAATTGGCAGCGGAAAAAGCTTGTGCTGCGTTGGGAATATAAGAAATTTCGAATGTCGGATTTTCAATTTCGGATGTGAAAAGAGCCACTCACCATTCAACCACTCACCACTTACTAATATAACTTCGGCAAGCCGCTTTTATCACCTTCCTTGCGGAAATATTCAAAGTTTGATTTGATGTGTTTAATGAGATCGTAATCGGCCCATATTTTCAGGTCCTCAAAAGACGGGCGCCAGTAATCCATGAATTTTTGTACCTGTGTGGTGTCTGTTAGGCCAGTTATGCGCATTACCAGCGGTTTATTGTACCTGCGATCTACCTCGCTGGCCTCCACTTCGCGTTTGGCAAAGGTGGCAAAGCGGCGCGCGCGCGCCGGGGTTTTACCAAACAGTTCGTAAAAGCCAGTTATGGGCGAGGTAAGGAATGATAGGGCAGGCGGCTTGCCATTATAAAAAGTACCCTTGCTTCGGTACGCGCCCATTATTTCTTTCAGTTCCTGCTTTTTGGTTTGCCCGGTAATGCGTACTTCGGCCAGTTTAAACTCGGGCTGCATGTAAACTACCATGCTAAAGCCTTCGTACTCTTGTTTTTGCACCGTATAATCCAGCTTTGTAAATTCAAGCGTATCGCCGAGGTTTGCTTTAATGGTATAATTTCCCAACTCATCGCTGGTGGCCGAGATCCTATTTTTTAGGTTGGTTACCTTCACGGCAGATAGTCGCTCGTTAGATATTTTACGGTAGGTGGTTCCCTTAGCCTCCTGCGCGTTAGCGTAAAACGGGCAACAGAGCATCAACAAAAATGGAAATGATAGCAGGTGCTTCAAGGGCATAAATATTTATAGTACAAACTTATAGCTAAAAAACGATTCGAAATGTGAAAAAGTGTTAAAAGCGGATGTGCAGATAAGCGGATTTCAAATGTGCAGATGGAGGAATAGGAAGATGGGCTTTTGGCGAGCCTGTCTCAAATCTCATTTCTCAAATCTTTCTTTATCTTTGCACATGATAAAATCCATGACAGGGTATGGAATTGCCAGCTTCGACTCGGGCAGAACAAAATATACCGTCGAAATTAAATCCCTGAACAGCAAATTTTTAGAGCTTTCTTTACGCTTACCAAAAATATTCTCGGAAAAAGAATTTCAGTTGCGTAACGATTGTAGCAAGCAAATTGAACGCGGTAAGGTAAATTTATCCATCAATGCAGAGCAGGCAAATGCCGCGGAAATAAAAGCCGCCGGTATTGATAAAGCCTTGCTAAAGCACTACTACAACCAGTTAAAAGCTGTTAGCGATGAATTGAACGAACAGGGCGGAAACCTGCTGCAATTAGCGCTGGGTTTACCTGAGGTGGTTAAGTTTGAAGAGGAATCTATATCAGAGGATGAATGGAAATTGGTAGAGAAAACCTTTAACCAAGCCATGGCTGCTTTCCAGAAATTCCGCAGCGATGAAGGTAACGTGCTGGAGCAGGATATTAAAATGCGTATTGGCATTATCCTCAAAAACCTGGAGTTGGTTGAGATTGAGGAGCCGAAACGCGTACCTGTTATCCGCGAACGCCTTAACAGCTTTTTGAGCGAGGCAATCGGTGCGGATAGCATCGACAAGAACCGTTTTGAGCAGGAACTGATCTACTTTATAGATAAGCTGGATATCACCGAAGAAAAAATAAGACTAAAAGCGCATTGCGATTACTTTATAGAAACGCTGAAGAACGCCGATGCCAATGGTAAAAAGCTTGGCTTTATTTCGCAGGAGATAGGCCGCGAAATAAATACCCTCGGCTCCAAAGCAAATGATGCCAACATGCAAAAGCTGGTGGTAGGCATGAAAGAAGAGCTTGAAAAAATTAAAGAACAACTGTTAAACGTGCTATAGTTCATTAGTTCAATGGTTCATTAGTTCATTGGTTTGCATGGCGGACTGTACTAATAAACTATTGTACAAATGAACGAGTGAACTAATGAACCAATGACCAAAGAAGGTAAACTCATCATATTTTCGGCACCATCGGGTGCGGGTAAAACTACTATAGTACACCATTTGCTTGGTAAGATCCCTAACCTGGAATTTTCTATTTCTGCTACTACGCGCCCGGCCCGTGGCGATGAGGAAGATAGCAAGGATTATTACTTCATCAGCCTGCCCGAATTTACCCACCGTATCGCTAAAAAGCAGTTCGTAGAGTTTGAAGAAGTTTATACAGGTACATTCTATGGAACCCTGCGTACCGAGATTGAGCGTATTTGGGCAAAAGGAAAAACGGTTATTTTTGATATTGACGTAGAAGGCGGCCTTCACCTGAAACGTAAATACGATGGACAGGCCCTTGCCATATTTGTACAACCGCCATCTTTAGAGGTTTTAAAGGAGCGCTTAACAGGCCGAGGCACCGATAGCGCCGAAAAACTACTGGAACGCTTTGAAAAAGCGGAAAAAGAACTAAACTACGCTCCGCAATTTGATATTATCCTCAAAAATTACGATCTTGAAACGGCTTGCGCCGAGGCGGAGAAACTGGTGGCGGATTTTATTGGGTCATAGTTGATGGTTCGTTGTTCATAGCCATCTTCGCTCCAGTATAATTAAAGGGCAGCCAAAAAAAGTACCGATAGCAAGCAACCAGCCTGTTATGATCCATGCACTATTAACCATGAACAAGAATGAAAATAGGCTTATTATTCGGTTCGTTCAATCCCATACACATCGGGCATTTAATTATTGCCAACTACATGGCCAACCATACAGCGCTGGATAAGGTGTGGCTGGTGGTATCGCCGCAAAACCCGTTAAAAAAATACGGCGACCTTATTAATACTTACGACCGGCTGGAAATGGCTAAATTGGCTACCGATAATGCCACCAATATAGCCGTGAGCGATGTGGAGCTTAAACTGCCGCAGCCATCATACACCATAGATACCCTCGCCCATTTAAAGGAGAAATATCCCGAGCACGAGTTCGCGCTGATCATGGGCTCGGACAACCTGGCCACGTTACACAAGTGGAAAAACTACCGCCTCATTCTGCGCGATTACCGGATCTTTGTTTACCCGCGCCCCGGGCATGAAAACGCTGAATTTGCATCGCATCCATCCGTTACTATTACGATGACACCGCAGATGGAACTTTCTGCAACCTTTATCCGCAAATCCATCGCCGAAAAAAAGAACGTGCAATATTTTGTCCCCGACCCTGTTTTGAAGTTTATAGAGAGCAAGGGTTTGTATAAGTAATCTCTTGCTTCCTGTTCCTGAAATTTTGCTGCTATTCTTCCTATCTTTGCTCTTGTGAGCGAGAAAACCATCTTAAAATTACAACTCCCTACCGACCCTTTGTGGGTGAAGAATGTGGTGGAAAGCAACATCGAAGAATTGCTTACCGACCACGCCTACTGCGAGCAAAAGGCCGCTACCAATGCTATCACCCTTATTGTACAAAACCCCAACCTGAGCGATGTAGTTCAGGAGATGATCGCCCTGGCGCAGGAAGAAATGGAACATTTTAAACGCGTACACGATATCCTGCTGCAACGCGGCTTTAAACTGGGTAAAGAACGTAAGGATAATTACGTGAACGAGCTGCGCAAATTCATCATTATTGGCGGTGGCCGCGAAGCACAACTCATCGATAGGCTGCTGTTCTCGGCCATGATAGAGGCCCGCAGCTGCGAACGTTTTAAGGTACTGTCCGAAAACATTAATGATACTGCCCTCTCGGAGTTTTATTATGAACTAATGGTAAGTGAAGCTACGCACTATGCCATGTTTATCCGCCTGGCAAAAAAACACGCCGTTGAGATAGATGTGGACAAACGTTGGAAAGAGTTCCTGGATTTTGAAGCGCAGGTGATCCAAAACTATGGCAAAGGCGAAACCATCCACGGGTAAATAGCAATACCCGTCAGTTTTTGAATTCAAGTTAGTTTCATCTGTTAATACATTATCAGGAAAATCATGGTTCAGAAAAAGGGTGTTATGTTTACACCACAAACCCAACTACATCCCTTAAATAAGCGTCCATCATTTCGATATCTACGATATCGTTCATATACCCGATGTGCATATCGGGTCGAATGATAAGGGCTTTGCGCTGGCCGGGGCGCACTTCAAACCTATCCAGCACGTGCTGGTTTTTATCTGATGGCGGCAGGTGGAAAAAGTTGAGCGTAAGGTTATACTTCTGCGTTATCCATTTGGCTAATGTGAACAGGTAACTTTCCTGAATAATACCGATAGTAATGAGCGTGAAACCGGGCTTGCTGCACCAGGCGTGGATGTCTGTTTTGGTTTGTTTCTTCTCGTCGAAAATCTCCAGGTATGGGAGCCTGTCGCCGGCCTGTATAATGGCCTGGTAGCCGAGCTGACGGTTCAAGGTACTATTGCGATAACTGATGCCGGTTTGCGATACACCTTTAAAAAAGGCCGCACGCATTTTGTCGCTTTTCCCAAAGAATTTAAGCGCAGGCGGCACGATGAAGCGTTTGACAAAATTACTAAACAAACTCTGCGAGGTAACCATGTTAAATACCTTGTCGGTGCTGTTCAGCAAATCGCGGGCAACAGGCATACGTTCTTCCGCGTAGCTGTTTAATATACCGGGGACAAACTGCTTGTTTACTACACCCGCCAGCTTCCAGGCGAGGTTATAGGCATCCTGAAGTCCTGTATTCATGCCCTGTCCGCCAACCGGCGAATGGATATGCGCGGCATCGCCCACCAAAAAGCATCGGCCATCACTAAATTTTTCGGCCATGCGGTGGTGCAGCTTATAAATGGTGAACCAGTTTACCTTTTCCACGTCCAGCGGCAGTGCGGTTATTGCGCGCAAATGCGGCAATACATCATCAAATTTTTTTTCTGCGTCATTATCCAATGCTGCAGGCAGGTTGCCTACCACCCGGAAGTTACTTTCCTCAGGCATCAGAAAAAAACCTGCGAAGCCTTTATTGGATAGAAACAGGTGTACAAAGTCGTCGGTAAAGGAGTTGTTTATTTTAATATCGGCCAGGTAAAATTTATGCTGGTAAGTATCACCGTTAAACGGAATGCCCAACTGCTTGCGTACTACACTGTGCGCGCCATCGGCACCTACCACATAGCCACAGTTAACCATTTGGGTGTTGTCTCGGGTTTGGAGTTCCGCCTCAACACCACTCTCCGTTTGCTTTAAGGTAACAAGAGAGGTTTGCCAATAAACCGGGCAACAGTTTAGGGTAAGATAATCCAGCAAAACGCGTTCGTTTTTGCTTTGCGGAAACATTAACACATAAGGGTAGGGTGTTTGCCCGGTGCCAGCATTTTGTAAAGGCAGAGTGGCCATAACCTTGCCTTCGCGGTGCAACATCGCACCGGCAGCTGGCTTGCCTTCCTTTAATACCTGTTCTACAACGCCCATTTGCCGGTAGATCTCCAGCGAACGGGCCTGCACTGCCAATGCTTTTGATTGATTGGTTGGGCCCTGCCGGGTATCAATAATGGTAGGGATCACCCCATGCCGCAGCAATTGGGCAGCCATCATCAGCCCCGAGGGGCCTGCTCCTACTATAAGTACTTCAGTTTGTTTTGGCAGAGCGATCATCGTTCGTTACGCGTGGAAGAGTAAGAAAATAGCCGGGCGCTTGCGCAGATCAGGTACTTGTTTTTTCCAGTCGCCTATACTCATGGTTTTTATAAATTCGGTTGATGCTGTAATATCGCAAGCAATGCAAAGCCTTGTTTGCGGCTTGCAGGCTTTCAGCACATCATCCAGCATACTATCATTACGGAAGGGGGTTTCGATAAATAATTGCGTTTGATTCTTCTCGGCCAATGCTTCCAGTTCTTTTATTTTTTTGGCGCGTTCCACTTTATCAATGGGGATGTAACCATGAAAGGTGAAGCTTTGTCCGCTAAACCCGGAGGCCATCAGCGCTAACAATATAGAGCTTGGGCCTACCAGGGGCACTACTTTGATTCCTTTGCGGTGAGCCTCGGCCACAATGTCCGCGCCCGGGTCGGCAATGCCGGGGCAGCCCGCTTCGCTCATTAAACCAACATCATTTCCAGCCATTAAACCTGCGAAGAACTCTTTTAAGCCATCGTCGCGCTTGTGCTTGCCATAATCGTGGATCACCAGTTCGCTTTGCGGCGTTTTTAGTCCGGCCTCTTTTAAAAAGCGGCGGGCGGTTTTCTCGTTCTCTACAATGTACTCTTTTACCACGTTAATGGTATCTACAAGGTAGGGGGTAAATGATTTTGCCGATGCGGCATCGGCGAGGGGTACGGGTATTAAAAAAAGCGTTCCTGGTTGCATTATGCAAATTGACGTTTTTTATTTAATTTAAGCTAATTGTAAAACCGTTTAAAATATGAAATCATTAGGCATCAACTGGTTCATAGAAGGCTCGATAGATTTTGAGCATAAAAAATACATTTTGCTGGATTACCTGCAGGAAATAAACCGCCACTTTGATAAGAGCAGGCTGTACCCCAACCTTACCGACCTGATATTCCATTACAACAACCTGCTGGATTTTAAGAATAACAAGAGCGCCCTGCAGCAGGCTTTTCCGCAACGGCTCACCAAAGCGGATATTGATGCCGTGAAACTCACCTACCAGAAAATAGTACAGGACGATACATCGATGGCAGAGATAGAAAGCATTATTTATTATGCGCTTGCCAAAATGAACCCGGCGATACAAACCGGTAAAGAGATCTACGATTTTGTGGAAAGCCGACTGAATATCGACCCGATAGGTTTGGTGCCGCTGATGCCTTACCACGGCTATTTTAGCTTGCGGAACGGCAAGGAGCGCACCAATTACATCTACGAATACCAGGTAACCATTTTTGAAAATAAGGACGATAAATTCCGTGGCATCAACGTGCAGTTTATTGATACCTACGAGCAAAGCATCACCACAACGCCCGAATACATTAAGCTCGACCTGATCCGCCGACACAAACACCTGCCCAACCCTGCGCTGTATTATGTGCAAAGCGACATCACCTTCCCACTGGAGCAAACTTTATTACCCGTGGCGAAGCGGAGTTTGGTGAAGTATATATCGAACGCGGCTTGATAGAGTAATGAGTTACCGCGCGCAAAACTCATTACTCATACAAACTCAAACTACTACACCAACTTCGCTAACGCGGCCTTCACCCTTGGCAGCAGATCCTTCATATCCTGTAGGGTGCTTGCCCCAACAGATACGCGGAACCATGCGCTATCATCGCCTGTGCCAAATGCCGAGAATGGCACCAGGGCTACACCCGCATTTTTAATCAAATAAAAGTTCACATCGGCAGAGTTAGCCAATACGTTACCTTCCGGTGTGGTTTTGCCAATATAATCAACCTTAACGGTTAAATAAATGGCACCCATCGGCTCGATAGAATCAATGCTGAAGCCTTCGGCCTTTAAAGCCTGGAAACCTTCGTGCAGCGTATTTAGACTGGCCTGGATGTTTGTTTTTAAAGTATCGAGGAAGGTATCAACAACGGGTTCGTTCTTTAAATACTCCGCCATGGCAACCTGCTCTGCCTTGGGCGACCAGGCACCCATATGGCCAACAATGGCTTTCATGTTGTTAATGATCTCCGCCGGGCCAAAGCCCCAGCCTACGCGTACGCCGGTTGCTGCAAAGCATTTAGAACCGCCATCTACAAACACCGTGTAATCTTTCAATTCAGGGCGTAAGGTAACCGGGTCGTAATGTTTGTATTCGCCAAAGGTGAGCTGTGAGTAGATCTGATCGTACAGCAGGTACAATGGTTTTTGATCTGCGGGGCGGCTTTTGTTTTCGGCAATAACCAGGTCGCAAATCTCTTCCAGGTCCTTTTTACTGAACATGGTGCCGGTTGGGTTCAACGGCGAGCACAGGGCCAGCAAGGTAGCACCTTTTAAATGCGGGCGTAGTTCATCCGCCGTTGGCATAAAATTATTTTCGGCACGGGTTGGCACAATAAGCTTCTCGGCACCGGTTAGGTCGCAGTAATGGTTATTGTTCCATGATGGTGCAGGGAATACTACCCAGTCGCCGGGGTCAACCAGCGCTAAATAGGTAGAATAGATGAGCGGGCGCGAGCCGCCGGAGATCAGGATCTCGTTTGCACCGTACTCCAAACCCATGCGGTTCTTTAAAAAGCCAGATACGCTTTGGCGAAGGCTCAGCATACCATCCGCAGGCGGGTAATTGGTTTGGTTTTTATTATAGGCATCAATAATGCCTTCCTTCAGTTCGGTAGGGATAGGGTAAATATCAGCGTCGAAATCGCCGATAGTAAGGTTGGCTATGTTTTGGCCTTGTTTTTTTAACTCGTTTATTTCGCCTGCTATTTTTATAATCTCAGAGCCGCTTAAATTTTGCGCTAATACCGATACTTTCATTATAGATTTTATAAAGTTGCAAATATAGGGTTAGTTGAGGTAAAAGGTGAAAGGATAAAGGTAAAAGGTTGAGCCTATAGAAGCCTCTCCTAAACGGCGCAGCCCTCATGTAATAATCCTCTCCAAAGGATATAGCCCATCAAAAGGCAGTATATTCAATTTTGTAAGCCCTGCAATGAATCGCTTCAATTTTGCCACCTTTTACTAACCATCAACCATCCTTGCGTGGAATTAGGGTTAACAAAAGTTAACACAATTTCAATAAATATTTTGTAAAAAACTGATAATCAATTAGATAAGAAAATGGTGGGTTAACACTTTTTTTTATCATTGTGTCACCATAAATCCGAGATCTTTTAATAGGAAACTGCAAAGGAATTTAAGAAACAATGTATTCTAATGGGCTATTGCATTTTGTAGGGCGCCGGGTGAATCAAAAAAAGACGAAACATCTTTCGATATTCCGTCTTTTTTTGATTCTTGTGTCTTGCAGTCTTGCTTCTACTACAAGTATGCCTTTCGGAGCCTGATGATCCTGGCCCAGTGCATCAATTTCATTATCGGGTAAACCGGGTCTATCTCAAACCATTTTGCGCCAAAATTTGCATTGTTGGGGCGTTTGTGGTGGTTGTTCTGGAATAATTCACCAAGCATCAAAAAGTCGAACGGGGTTGTATTTTTTGATTTGTCGTTATTATCAAAGTTTGCGTAACCGTATTTGTGGCCGCACCAGTTTACGATAGCGCCGTGGATTGGGCCCATCATAAAGTGGATAGGGATCAATAAAAACATCCACCACTGTGTTGCAAAAAATACATAGAAGGCTACATATAAGCCGCCGAATATAAGGCGGGATATTATCGAAGAGCCAACATAATCTAAAAACTTCCACTCAGGGTAGTTGCCTTTAAAGCGTTCTTCGGGTTCTTTTAAACGTTTAATATGGTCGCGGTAGCTTAATACGGTATGCCACATCATTTGGAATACATCCGTAAAAAAGTGAGGTGAATGCGGGTCTTTTTCGGTGTCGCTGTATGCATGATGCTCGCGGTGCATAATAGCATAAGCCCTTGGGTTTAAAAATGATGAACCCTGGAACACATACGTCATGATATAAAAGGTGCGCTCAAAAAATATGTTAGTAGTAAACATTTTATGAGAGGCGTACCTGTGCAAGAAGAACGTTTGAAAAAACAGGGATAAAAACCAGTGGGCGAGGAAGAATATTAGTATTATCACAAAATTTTAATTAATGTGGGCGTATTATTTATAACGATTACAAATATAACGATTAAATCGTTCTTTTGGTTTTATAATTACATATCCCTGGTGTTAAATTAAAAAGCCGCGCCTTGTTAACAGACGCGGCTTTCGGTATGAAAAGAAATGAATTGGCTTACGCCTGTGCATCTCTTAAGGCTTTGATACGATCGTGCCCTTCGTTAATCGCCTGCTGTTGGGTAGCAATTAACGAACTGTGTTCGGACGATAAGCCGTTATCTGCGGTTAAGGCATCACGATATGCTTTTTTTATAGCATCCTCGCCGCGTTCGCATTCAGATAAGATGGCTTTACGGTCGTGGCCGCTAAAGGTGGCTTTTACATCCAGCCATGTACGATGGATGGTGCCCGATACCGAATTGCCGGTTTCTAATTCGCCACCTGTTTGGCCAACTGCTGCGCTTAGCTCCTGTACGTTTTGGCGGCTATCGCTCGCGAATTTTTCGAAAACGGCCTTCAGGTCGGCATCGCCTTCGCCCAGGTCTTTAGCCGCGCGGGTGAAACCGTCTATACGGTCGTTATTAATTTCTATCAGGTCATTTAATACTTCTGCTGATTTTTCTGTGGTAGTTTCCATAGTGATGTTTTATTGTTTGTTGATAGAGTATATGCAACCACTATGCCATTAATTAATTTCTAATTAAAAAAATTGTAAAAAATATCAATAAGTCCTGTATAGCTACAGCGAGAGAAAATAAATTTTAACGAATGTGGAAAAGAAGCCGATGTTTAATGAAACCGGGAAACAGACAGGCTGTACTGTTTTTTACTGCATCAAATATTAATCATTCGTCCGCCGGTTTTTAAGCCAGTAAAAGCCCAGGTTAACGGCGATAATGAGATGATTAAAAACAGTAGGTATCAGTCCGTAGTGCTTTTTCATAATACGGAAGCGTTCCTGCAGGCTTTGGCGATGTTTTGCTTTTGACATACCTCCAACCAGGTATTTGGCTACATAGCCATCCACTTTTACTATCGTTTTCGCTTTTTTTGCCGCGCGGATTATCCAGTCGATATCGGCGCTGAGATGGTAAGCCGGGTCATAAGGCCCCGCGAGTGTCCTGCGGATGTAGATAGCCTGATGGCTTATGCTCATGCCAAACTTAAACCCTTTCCAATTGAATTTTGCAGGGGCTTTATGGCGACGCTGGCCGAGGCTTTCGCGCCTTGCGTTCAGCATTTCGGTTTCGCCGTAATAAATATCGGCATCATCGGCGGTAGCAAAAACTTTTTCAACCGTATCAGCAGCGTAAAACTCATCGCCAGAATTCATGAAGATCACGTAATCGCCGGTAGCCAAAGTCAGCCCCTTGTTCATGGCATCGTAAATACCTTTATCGGGTTCGGTGATGAGTTTGGCAATGCGGCTTTTATAGGTATTGATGATATCCAATGTGCCGTCCGTGGAGCCGCCGTCTATCACAATATATTCTATAGCTGGATGGGTTTGGTTAAGTACAGAAAGCAGGGTACGGCCAATATCGGCAACGTTATTATATACTACCGTGATGACAGAGAGGGTTGGTTTCATACAAAAGCTAAGTTAGTCATCAATCTTTTGGATGGAGTGGTTTATTTATAGCCGGATACTTTTTGTTGTATACAGCTTCAACGCTATCGCCAATATTTAAATTATGATCATGCGCATTGCCTGTATATTGTTTTCCATTGACTGTAAACGAATACGAGTAAGAAAATCCATGACTAATGGGTTGGTTGCCCATGAAGTTTTTCTCGTCGATAAGCACCGCTTTTACAATTTGAGGATCATCTCCCCAAAAATTGTCGGTAAAAGAATTTAATGCTACTTTGGTTATGAAATACCCAACCAGTGCGATGGCTAATATAATATAAAACCAATCGCGTGCTTTCAATTAGTCGATTTGTTTAAGATATTGTTATACAGCCTGATGTATTGCCCCGCAACTTTTTCGTTATTAAAATCGCGCAGTACTTTTTCGCGTGCCGCTTCGGAAAGTATTGCTGGGTCTGCGGCAGTCAACACATAATTAACGCCCGCCGCCAGATTTGCCGACGACTTAAACGCAGCGAGGTAGCCATTCTGTTGATGGTCTATCATATCCGGGACGCCGCCGGTATCAAAAGCAACTACAGGCGTTCCGCAGCTCATGGCCTCCATAATGGTATTGGGGAGGTTATCCTCTATTGATGGCAGCAGGAATACATCCGCCAGACTGTAGATCTCCGCGAGATCGCTTGGCGAGCTGATGATATTTAACTGATGTACAGGGAAGGGTAAGGTGCTGGTATCAAAACGCTTGTTCTTGCCGAAGATCACTATCTCTATATTTTTCGTACCGGGATAATTTTTAAGATAGTCCAGCGATTCTATTAGGTAGGCCAGTCCTTTGCGCCTGTCGGCAATATTTGCCGCGCCGAACAGGATGATCTTTTTCCCCGCATCGATACCCCATTTCTTCCTTGCTTCATCCATTTTTCGCGGCGAAAAAAGTTCGGTATCAATTGGGTTCGGGATGGCCTGTACGCTGGCATTTGCTAAAAGCGTACTTTGCTTTGCTACCTGGCCCAGCCAGTTGCTGCAGGTTACAAAAGAAATATTTTTGGCGTCGCTCAGCATTTTGCTTTTACGCTGCCAGCCGGTGTGCGAGATATCGTTGGGGTTTGGGTTCCGTAAAAAATAGCAATTGCCACACTCCATTTCAAAGTGGTTGCAGGTGCCCGCGTAATGGCAGCCCCCGGTAAACACCCACATATCGTGCAGCGTCCACACGATGGGTTTATTTAGCCTGATGAGTTTATCCAGATCATCTATGGAAAGGAAACCGGAGTTTGTCCAGTGGATGTGCAGGATGTCGGCATCCTGTATTACAGACTCGTTGCTGATATCGGTACCTGCATTGGCGGTAGAAAAAGCGAAGCGTACACTCCTATCTTTAGCTTTAAAGGCAATAAAGGGCAGGCGTTCGTAAAAAAAATCGATTTGGGAGTGGAGCTTATCCAGCTTGGTTTTTTCTACCGAATACACGGCCGGCTCGTTTCGGTTCTTGTGTTGCACCACCATGGTCACCTCCACCTGCTGTAGTTGCAAGGCCTTTAATAAGCGCATGCAGGCTTCGGCGGCACCCCCGCCCGAGTCAGATGTGTTTATTAAAGCAACCTTCATAGGCAATGTCATTTATCGGGGCAAGTATAATGATACTAAAATTAAAAATTTTACTTTTGAACGCTTCATCTTTATCAACTCGAAGCATCACAGCAAAATTAAAAGGCAGGCATGAATTTTTTCGCGTATTTATTCCAGGATTGGCGGGCCAACCGGGGCAATATAAAAGCGCGGCTGGTGCTGTTTATGTTCCGGCTGGTAAATGCCATTAACCGCTACATGCTGCTGAAGATCATCTTTTTCCCTTACCTCATGTTCTACCGTTTTTTTGTAGAATGGAGTTTAGGGGTAGAACTGCCACGTAAACTTACCATAGGTAAAAACCTGGTTTTTTATCACGGCCAGGGCCTGGTGGTAAACTACGGAACTATTATAGGCGAAAACTGTGTATTACGTAACGGTGTCACCATCGGCCACAAAAAACTGGCAGATGGCAGCCATAGTCGCTGCCCGCAGATAGGCAACAATGTAGATATCGGCCCCAACGTTTGCATCATTGGTGATGTAGTCATTGGCGATAATGTAACAATAGGTGCCGGAGCGGTAGTGGTAAAAAGCATACCGGCAAACAGCACGGCGGTGGGCAACCCGGCGCGTGTGCTCGAAAATAAAACAGGAGCTTCAACCCAAACAAACGATATTTAATGGACAATAATTTAACCGACAGGGCCTTTTGGAAATCGTTTTGGGAATCGAGAATCGGGCTCATATTCAAACTAAAGCCGAACTATGTTTTCGGCGATGTACTGGGGAAGATCATTAAGGATAAGAACGCTAAAACCGCTATCGAGCTGGGCGGCTTCCCCGGCTATTACGCCATCTACCTTAAAAAATACAAAGGGCTTACTACCACTCTGCTGGATTACTTTATCCATCCAAAACTGGTAAAAGACCTGCTTTCCATAAACGACCTGAAAGAGGGCGACATCAATATCATTGAAGCCGACCTTTTCACCTGCCAGCCTGCTGAAAAGTACGACATGGTGCTTTCCTTTGGCTTGATAGAACACTTTAACGATACCAAATTCATCATAGGCGAACACCTAAAGTTTTTAAAGCCTGGCGGCACCTTGTTTATTACCCTGCCTAACTTTAAAAGCGTGAACGGCTGGGTACAGCGCAATTTTGATAAAGAGAATTATGATAAGCACAACATCAACAGTATGGACCTCGCCCTGCTAAAAAGCAGCTGCGAAGCCCTGGGTTTAAAAAATGTAGAAGCTTATTATCATGGCCGTTTTTCGGTATGGCTGGAGAATAAATCAGAACAAACCGCAGTGGCCAAGTTGCTGATGAAAACCATTTGGGTGGCCGGCAAAGTGTTTACTAAAGTTGTGCCGATAGAGAGTAAAGCGCTATCGCCTTATATTGTGGTGAGGGCAACGATGTAGTTTCTCCCTCGTACCTCGGTTGGAGATAAAATCCTGGTAAAACCAAGCACAAAAAAAAGCCCCGCAATTTCTTGCAGGGCTCATGAATATCTTAGCTAAAATTACACGACGTAATTCCAGCCATGCGTATCAGGCGTGGTGCCGTATTTAATGGCATCCAGTGTGTTGAATACGCGTTTAGAAAACGCCCTTGTTTCCGGGTCGCTCAGGAAGTATTCTTCGCCGTTGTAGCTGATAGAGCCTACTGGTGCAATGGTTGCAGCTGTGCCTGCACCAAAAGCATCGGTTAGTTTCCCGTTTTTGGCACCTTCTATAATTTCGGCTACAGAAACTTTACGTTCTTCAACGGTGATGCCCCATTCTTTGGCCAATGCAATAACCGTATCGCGGGTTACACCATCCAGGATGGTGTCTTTTGCTTCGGCGGTTATCAGTTTGCCATCCAGCAAAAACATCGCGTTAGCGGCACCCATTTCTTCTATAAATGCGTGTTCTTTAGCGTCGGTCCATATCAACTGATCGAAACCTTCTTCTGCAGCTTTGCGGGCAGGCAGCATAGACGAACCGTAGTTACCTGCGGCTTTCGCAAAACCCATACCGCCTTCGGCGGCGCGGGTGTAATGCGTTTCTATCTTTACACGCAGCGCTTTTGAAAAATATGGGCCAACCGGGCCAACAAGTACTACAAATTTATAGGTCGCCGATGGCGTTACGCCCAGGTATGGGTCGGTAGCAAACATAAACGGCCTGATGTAAAGGGCGTGGTTCTCTTTAGTTGGGATCCATTCGCGGTCAATATCTACCACGGCGGCAATGCTCTGCACAAATATTTCCTGTGGCAGCGTTGGCATGCAAAGGCGCTCGGCCGATTTATTAAAACGGATGGCATTTTTATCGGGACGGAAAATAGTGACCGTACCATCGGCATGTTTGTAAGCTTTAATGCCTTCAAAAAAAGCCTGTCCGTAATGCAGGGCAGAAATAGCAGGGCTTATGGCAATAGGGCCGTAAGGGACGATCTCGAAATTTTTCCATTCGCCGTCGATGTAATCTGCCACAAGCATGTGGTCAGAAAAAGTGCGCCCAAAGGGCAGGTTGTCAAAATCGGTTTGCTCTAAACGCGATTGTGAGGTTTTGGTAAGTTTGATGTCCAAAGTTTCGGTCATGGCAGTACATATTAATCGAAAAATGGCAAGTTAAAAAATTTTCGCCTGATTTTTCACTTTTTAAACTACTAAAGGTATATTAGTAGGCTTAAACCCTAAACATACAATGTCGAAATATGAATTGACCACGGAGGGCCGGCTTAAATTAAAGCAGGCGTGGACCTTTAGCATCTTAGCCTCATTTGCTGCAATCATCGGAATTTTTTCATACAGCCTGCTTTACCGTACCGGCGATACCATTAGCGTAACCATTTTCGCGGTGATTTTGGCAGCACTTACCGGCTTTTTCTTTTATGGCCGTAAAAAGTATTTTTTGAATACCGATAGCACCGAGCTTACTGTTGATGACGATAAAATTACGTTGCATGTATCCGGGCAGCCCGATGTAGCCATCACGTTCGAGAACATCAGCCAGGTAAAATCCGCTAAACAAGGCATCTACCTCATCAATAAATTCCCATCAAAAAAATCGTTGTTTGTGATGGATAAATTTGAATGTTTCGACGAGATACAAAAGCTGGTTGCCGACCGTGTGAAGGAATACAGCATGTTAACCGTTCGCTAAAAATTGATAAACAGGAGCAGCACCCTTCTGCTACTGTACTATGGTGAAAGCAATCCCTACTATAACCCGCTCACCACTTTTTCAACCCAGCCTTTACCCCAGTTTTCTAATTCCTCTGCAGACCATAACGAAGGATAGAACACCCGTTTCTGAAAACGCGGAGGCAGATACTTTTGCCAGTTGGTGCCGCCGGTGGCTTTTATTTCCTCGGGTTCGCGGTGCAGGTAGCGCACGGCAGATTTATAGTGCGATAGCGGCCAGTTTACGTTTACATTGATATCCAGTTGCTTTAGCTGTTCGGCCAGTAAGGTGGTGTTTTCGCCTTTTTCGGTCAATTGTTTGTATAGGCTGTAAAAGTTGGTTGTGCTGACACTCTTGCCCAGTTCTATAAACGTTTTGGCGTATTTTTTTTCGAATTGTTTTAGGGTGAGTGTTTTTTTGCCGGTTGAAAGTTCGGTAGCGCCGAATTTCCAGTAGATATATTCAAATTGTTCTTCAATAGATGCGACGCGCAATTCTTCGCGCTGATCTTTTGCTACGAGGTTAATAAAATCGGTAGCATAGATCTCTATCATGCGGTATTGCCCGCTCTGGAAACCGCTCGCCGGCAATAAGGACATGCGGAACTGCAGGAACTGCTCTTTCTCCATCCCATCTACCATAATTTCGAAGGAATTGGTAAGCGCCTCAAAATAGCGGTTGATGCGTTGCACACGGCGGGTGAAAAATTCGGAAGTTAAAGGCTGGACGGCGGCTATCTGCTTACATTCGTGCAGGCTCAGCTTAAAATACAATTCTGTTATCTGGTGATACATGATGAAGATCTCCTCATCGGGGAATGGTGTTTTAGGGCTTTGCAGGCTCAGTAAAGTATCCAGGTGGATATAATCCCAGTACGTAAGGAAATCGGCGTGTAGCAGGCCATCCAGGTAGCTGCTCATATCCTGCCCCATGGCCTCGTACTTTTCTTGCAGCAGCGCTATTTTATTTTCTATTTCCGGGGAGATGCTCATATATGGGGGTAAAGATAGGGAAGGATTTCGAATGTTCAATTTCGAATGTAAAAGGCTCAACTGGGAGAACAAATTTGAAATTGAACTTTCGCAATTCGAAATAATGATATATTTGCAAGGTAAGGCAATGGTGTTCTGCCTATTTGAACCGCTGCAAAGCTGATGACGCCTACCCAAATAAGTTGTTTATTTGCATGTAGGTTATGTTTAAAAAATTCCTTTCCAATCAACTCGATCTCTTAAAATATTTCACCCGTTGGGCTGTTATTGTAACCCCTGTCGCTATTGCTATAGGTAGTTTGGTAGCGTTGTTTCTTTGGCTGCTTAACTGGGCCACGCTTTTCAGGTTTGGGCATACCTGGCTGTTGTACCTGTTGCCGTTGGCGGGTGTGGTCATCCATCTCCTGTACAAATGGTACGGGCAATCTGCCGAGAAAGGCAATAATCTTATTATTGATGAGATTCACCAGCCAGGTGCCGGCGTGCCCAAACGGATGGCACCGCTCATTTTAATTACAACGGT
Organism: Mucilaginibacter gilvus; assembly: GCF_004054195.1. Classification (GTDB taxonomy): domain Bacteria; phylum Bacteroidota; class Bacteroidia; order Sphingobacteriales; family Sphingobacteriaceae; genus Mucilaginibacter; species Mucilaginibacter gilvus. The sequence continues at coordinate 231,754 of NZ_SBIW01000008.1, forward strand.
TATTACCCACTTATTTGGCGGCTCTGCCGGGCGCGAGGGTACGGCGGTGCAAATTGGCGGCAGCCTGGCCAACCTGTTTGCGGGCATTTTTAAGCTGGATGAGGCAGATAAAAAAACCATGCTTACCGCAGGGGTAGCGGCAGGTTTTGGCGCAGTATTCGGCACACCGCTTACGGGTACCATCTTCGCGCTGGAAGTAATTGCCATCGGGCGCATTAACTATACGGCATTGCTGCCTTGCCTCATCGCCGGGCTTATCGGCGATATCACCGTATCGGCATGGGGCATTAAGCATACCCTGTACCACGTAGATATTGTTGATACCGGGCAGGTACTGTACGGGCAGCATTTGCCGGTGAGCCTGATATTGCTGGCCAAGGTGATAGCTGCGGCTGCCATTTTTGGTTTGGTAAGTATGGCCTTTGCAAAGGCCGTGCATTTAGTTAAAAACTTTTCTTTAAAATGGATAAAAATAAACTGGCTGATACCGGTTTGCGGTGGCTCGGTAATTATCGGCCTGACCTTTTTATTGGGCAGGCCCGATTATTTGGGCTTGGGTGTAGCACCGGAGCACCCCGGCGCGGTTACTATTGTGTCGGCATTTCAACAGGGCGGCAGCTTCACGTTCAGTTGGTTATGGAAGTTGACCTATACGGCCATAACCTTGGGCACAGGCTTTAAAGGTGGTGAGGTTACACCATTGTTTTATATCGGCGCTACGCTCGGCAATACGCTTGGCGAATTGATGAACGCACCTATAGGCCTTTTCGCCGCGCTTGGTTTTATTGCGGTATTTGCAGGCGCTACCAATACGCCTTTAGCTTGTACTATAATGGGGATAGAACTTTTTGGCGGCGAGTACGCGTTGCTTTTCGCGGTGGCCTGTTTTACCGCTTACTTTTTTAGCGGCGAAGGCGGCATTTATCCTGCACAGCGGGTGGCCCATACTAAATTGCCCGTGGGCGAGGCGGCTAAACCTAAGTACCTGCACCGGATGCTGGCAAAATATAAATTATAGCTTCGGCATCTTTGCAAAAACATATCGCCTGCAAATTGTTTAACAAGTGTTACCCAAAACCCTTACAACCATGCATATCAACAAGATCCTTATCGGTATAGACGACAGCAAGTATGCCGAGTACGCGGCCTCTTATGGCTTCGACCTGGCCAAAACTTTTAATGCCCACGTGGGGCTGGTAAATATTGTAGAGCCTATGGTAACACCGGTAACCAGTAACGATACCATTACCGGGCTACCTTTTCAGGATTCGGGCGTGAACGAGGTGGAGTTGCTGAACATGCAGGAAGACATGAGCGATAATATTGTTAACCGCACCATAAAAAAGTATGCCGGCGATTTGCAGGTTACCCACTTTAATGAATACGGCTCAACTGCCGATGGCATACTGCATTGCAGTAAAGAGTTTAAAGCAGATCTGATTGTTATAGGGACACATGGCAGAACAGGTATCGACCGCCTGCTGATGGGCAGCGTAGCCGAAAGCGTGGTACGCAATTCGCATATACCGGTACTTGTAGTTCCGTTGACAGAAAAGTAATATCGAACACCGAATAATGAATTTCGAAGTTTTACTTCATTATTGGATATTCGAAATTCATCATTCGATATTAAAACTCCTCCTAATAAAGCAGCCTAAACTTTATCGTATGCTCAATCGTTTTCAACTCGTTTAGCACACCGGCTTCGTAGCCTGTGGCTACATCGGTTATTACGTAACCTATCTGGCTATTGGTCACCAAAAACTCACCTACTATGTTGATGTTGTGGCGGGCAAATACCTCATTTATTTTAGCGAGGATACCCGGTACGTTCTTGTGAATGTGGATCAACCGGTGCGCGTTGTTGTTGCGTGGCGGCTGCAGATCGGGGAAGTTACAGCTCATGTGGGTACGGCCCTCGTTCATAAAAGCTATCACCCTCTTAGGGATAAAATCTGAATTGCGGGGGTTGTCTTTCGGGTCGTCGAATATGATGATACCCGCATCACAGGCGGCTTCTGATAATTTGCGGCCTATCCTGCCAAAACAGCCGATCACTTTTAAGCGGCCCGCGTTTTGGATCTGCTCCGGCGTTGGCTGGTTGGCTTCGTCGCAGAATAATACACCTGCTTCTTCCAGGTACTTCTCTTCAATAACGTCTTTATGGCGCAGGTTGTAACCTTCGCGTTTCATTTGTGCTAATGCTTCATCGTCAATATTACCTACTACCAAACACTTAATGCGGTTTTTTGGGTAAGATATAGCCCTCGGCAGTTTGTTGATGTATAAAAACTCATCAAAACTTGGGGTGATGTGGTCGGCTTTTTCAGCTACCGATTTGCGTTCGATGTTCTCGGTAAAAGCGAAGAATTTTTTGATCATGCCCGATTCCTTAAGCTGGAAATCAGAATAACCATCGCCTATACCAAAGATCTCGCCCGGCAGGTTAAGCTCTTTCAGCAATTTTACCTTGCCGCCTTCCTGCGAGAGAGGGTTCTCGCGGTCGTAACCTACAATATTGCCTTCTTCGTCAAACTCAAAAGTGTTGGCGTAGATGTTTTCTTTTTTGATATGGTACTCGGTAACTACCGGGATAATAAACTCTTTAAAGCCACCGGATACGATGAGTACCTCGTCCTGATGATTTTTAAAGAAAATGGTGTTACGCGAAAATGAGGGAGATACCTTCTTTTTCAGGTGCGTTATCAGCTGCTTTAAATGGTCGCGGTTAGCGCATAAAAGCTTCACCCTTGCCTGCAAACTTTCGGTGAACGACAAGCGCCCTTCCATCGAAGCATTGGTGAGGTCCTCTATCTGTTTGTAAATAGCTTCCCGGTCGGGATGGTTTTTAAGGGAAATGCGGGCAAGTTCGTCAAGGGCTTCTACCTGGGTAAAAGTGCTATCGAAATCTATAATGAAATATTGGTCCATGGGAGTGCAAATCTGCTGAAGTGCAAATGTGCAAATTTTTGGTTGAAGGAGGTATCGGCAAAAAAGGTTATTTACCCACAGTGTTAATAACCTGCGCTCTTACCTTTTCTATCAAATATAATACAAGCAAACAATCTGCCCCTTTTATATATTTGATTTTTAAACAGGCACAAATCCATGAAGATCAAATCCATCGCTCTTATTGCCATCACCGGCTTCGCCGCTGTTTTGGCAAGCTGTTCATCCGATAAGAAAAAGGAAGTTGTCACCGCTACAGATACGGCGCTGGCTGCCGATATTAAACAACACATAGCCGTTTTGGCAAACGACTCCTTGCTGGGTCGTAAGCCATTTACGGCTGGCGAGGATAAAACTATCGCGTACATATCATCGCAGTTTAAAAAATTAGGTTTAGCGCCCGGCAATAACGGCAGCTATTATCAGGATGTGCCGATGGTGGAGATTGGCCCCGCCGCCGCGCCAACCATGCAGGTAATCGGCAAGGCAGCTATGGATATGAAAGCTACGATTGATTTTGTTGCCGCAACCCGCCAGGAACTGCCCTCGCTGGAGTTAAAAAACTCGCCGCTTGTTTTTGCGGGATATGGCATTGTAGCGCCCGAATATAAGTGGAACGATTATGCCGGGCTGGATGTAAAAGGTAAAACCGTTGTGGTTTTGGTGAATGACCCCGGCTTTAAAGCCCCCGAAAAACTATTTAAAGGTGATACCATGACCTATTATGGCCGCTGGACCTATAAATACGAAGAAGCGGCCCGACAGGGTGCTGCGGGTGTGCTCATCGTTCATCAAACGGAGCCGGCGAGCTACGGCTGGCAGGTTATTCAGAATAGCTTTACAGGTTCCAAACTGTATTTAACACAGGCCGATAAGCACATGAACCGCTGCAAGGTAGAAGGCTGGCTAAGCGAAGAGAGCGCCAAAAAACTGCTTGCCGGTGCCGGTATTACCGAAGATATGCGCGCTTACGCCCGCAAAAAAGACTTTAAGGCGGTGCCATTGAACAGCTCTGTATCGGTAACGTTAAAAAACAAACTGAAATACTCTACCTCGCATAATGTGATAGCTACCCTTAAAGGCAGCACTGCGCCGGGCGAATATATCCTGTATACGGCTCATTGGGACCACTTTGGGGTGAAAATGCCGGCAATAAAAGGCGATAGCATTTACAATGGCGCCGTTGATAACGCCAGCGGTGTAGCGGCTATTTTAGCCGTTGCTAAAAAGTTTACACAGGCAAAGGATAAACCGACACGCTCCATCGTGTTCCTGGCGGTTACAGCCGAGGAGCAGGGCCTTTTAGGATCAGAATATTATGGCACGCACCCTGTATACCCATTGAATAAAACCGTTGCCGACCTAAATATTGATGCGCTATCAGACTTCGGCGAAACCAGCGATTTTGCCATCACGGGTAAAGGGCAAAATGATTTGGATGATTATGTAGTTGCCCTTACCAAGCCATATGGCTGGGCCGTTGTGGGCGATAAAACCCCGGGATCTGGCAGTTACTACCGGTCGGACCATTTTAATTTTGCGAAGGTTGGCGTGCCCGCTTTGGATCTGCACAATGGTGCAAACTCCATAGCAAAAGGCGAAGCATACGGCGTAGAGCAAGCTAAGGAATACAACGACCAGCGCTACCATCAGCCATCAGACAATTACAGCGATAGCATGAACACCCTCGGTATGGCACAAACTACCGATCTGATGTACCAGCTTGGCGTTAAGCTTGCGGGCGAAACCACTTTCCCCGGTTGGAAACCCGGCTCGGAATTTAAAGCGATACGCGAAAAATCGATGAAACACTAATTTCACGAATTAAGTAAATTTCACGAATGAGAATGAATTAGGGCATTTGTTGGTTGGTGCTTGTTCGTGTTTTTACTTAACTTACCATCATGAAAAAGAAATTCTATATCGCCCTTGTGGTTACCGTTTTGGCCGTTATCGTGTTCATCTTAACAAATTTTACACCCTACTTTCGGGGTAACAAGATGGCCGATTTCATGCAGGGTTTTTCGGGCGGCTTGGCTGCCGGCGCGTTAATAGCAACCCTCAGTTGGGGCGTGCAATGGAAACGGGAGAAGGATGCACAAGCCTCTGTTCAATAGCAACTCGTAATACTCTTGCACAATAATACCGATTACTGAATTCACCTCCTTATTAATATGTCGTCCCACTTGCGCCGCCCACTAAACAGAAAGCTTTGAAAGATAATTTATCGCCTTTAGTATTCCAATAATGTAACCTTTTATTAAATATACAATTATGCAATTGTCGCCCGCAGAACAGTTAATGTATTCAACTGTTAGGATAGAATGTAAGAACAACTTAGGCCAATCCAGTGTAGGGACAGGTTTTCATTTTCGATTTAAAATAAGTGAGAGCGTATTTGCACCAGTTATAATTACAAATAAGCACGTAGTCAGTAATATGACTTTTGCCCAAATAGTTGTTTGTCATGCGGATGAAAATGGGAATCCTATTGACAACAAACATTTTGAAATACACTTCGCCAACCTGTCAAACTCCATTATATATCACCCTGATCCAAGTGTGGACTTATGCGCGATTTCAACGGGGCAAGCTTTTAACCATTTTGATAACGAAAAAATAAAGGTCTTCACAATCTTCTTGGATGAAACAATTATTCCAACGATAGAGCAGCTCAAAGAGCTTAATGCAGTAGAAGATATACTTATGGTTGGATACCCAAATGGCCTATGGGATAATTTCAATAATAAACCTATTTTCAGAAGAGGTTCTACGGCTACTCATCCGGCAATGGACTATCGTGGAATAAAAGAATTTGTGATCGACGCAGCTTGCTTTCCAGGGTCAAGTGGTTCGCCTGTTTTGATATTTAACACTAACAGCTATTCACCCAAAAATGGCGGCCTTAATATGGGAGCTCGCGTATATTTACTTGGGTTGCTATACGCGGGGCCCCAATATACAGCAAGCGGCGAGATTCAAGTGATTGATGTTCCAACTGTTAAGCAGCCAATAAGTAATACTCAATTGATGCTTAATTTAGGATATGTAATTAAGGCTGAACGAATATTAGAATTACGTTCAGTTATGTTCATTTAATATATCGCCCTGCTCGCACCACCATCCACCTGTATGGTTTGCCCGCTAATGTAGCTCGCCTTTTCGGATGCTAAAAACGCTACTAAGGCGGCCAGTTCTTCCGGGTCGCCAATGCGGCCGAGGGGGATGCTTTTGGCTTTGTCCTTCATGGCCTGTTCTGTATCAACATCTTTAGGTAGGGTGTGTTTTATCCGGTCGGTAAGTATTAAACCCGGCGAAACGTTGTTAACGGTGATGTTGTAAGGCCCAAATTCATCGGCCATCAATTTCGCCATACCCACCACACCCATCCGCATGGTGGTGGATAGTACCGAGCCGGCCAGCACCGCTTTTACAGACCCGCTAATGATGTTGATAATGCGCCCACTGCCGGTTTGTTTCATGTAAGGCAGCACCAGTTTGCTGGTACGCGCCACACTCATCAGGTTGAGGTTGAAAGCCTGTAGCCATTGTTCATCATCAAAATTCTCAAATTTATCAAAGGGAGGCCCGCCGGCATTGTTCAGTAAAATATCAATCCGGCCAAAGGTATCGGCTGCTTGTTTAACAAAGGCGGCTATTTCGCCGGCGTCAGATACATCAACGGTTAGGGCCAGCACTTGGTTGCCGGTAAGCTCTGTTATTTCGGAAGCGGTTTTATCCAGTGCAGTTTTATCGCGCGAGCCAATAACTACTATCGCGCCCTCGGCAGATAAAGTAGTGGCTATTGCTTTACCCAAGCCCTTGCTTGCCGCAAGTACCAGGGCTACTTTGTTGTGCAGTTTCAAATCCATAAGTATGCAATGATAGTTATTTTACTCATTCTGCGCATTCGTTTAATTATCAATAAAATATCATAATTTAGGTGCCAGTTATATACCAATATAAACCAAACAATACTATACATATATTTTACACAGGCGAGTAGCTTTGCGGCCTGCTTTTTTATGTATAAACCTAATTATGAAAAAAACCCTTACTTTCCTGTGTCTTGTTTTATTTGCACTCGGCTGTAAAAAAGATGCGCCAAAGATACCTCTAATAGATAATACGCCAGATTTTGTGTTTTTGTTAGAAACAAAAAATAATACCGGCAAGATAAGCGAGGACGTATATGTTGAGGCTAACGGAGATAAACTTAGCGGCGCCACCCCCGAGCCCGAAAGCGATATGAACTTTGTACCATCTTTTACTACAAAGGCCGGGGCCGTGGTAAAAGTAGCTGGCGTGATACAAACCACAGCGGTTACCCGCAACGATTTTTCTAAACCCGTTGTTTATACCGTGAACAATGGCAGCGATGTAAAAACGTATACGGTAACTATCTCAAATTTTACCGGGTTGCCCGTGTTTACCATTACCACCTCGGGGCCGGTAGTTTCTAAAGATGATTATGTAACCGGTACGCTTAATATCAACACCATGGGCTTATATGATCAGGAGGTGAAAAGCATCCCACTGCAAATAAAAGGCCGCGGCAATTCTACCTGGGATATGCCTAAAAAACCGTACAGGCTAAAGTTTGATACAAAGAATAAAGTGCTTGGTTTAGCAAGCGCTAAAAATTGGGTGCTGCTGGCAAACTATGCCGATAAAACATTGATGCGAAATTACCTTGCCTTTGGATTGGCACAGGGTGCGAAGTCTGATTTTGCACCTCACGGTATGCCGGTAGAAGTTATTTTGAACGGCGACCAGGTAGGCAACTACACGCTTACCGAACAGGTGGAAATTAATGCTGCCCGGGTAAATATCCCCGAACTTAAGACGACCGATGTAAGCACTACAGCTATCACCGGGGGGTATTTAATTGAGCTGGACCAGCGTAACGGCGAAATAGTGAACTGGGTAACAGACAAAAACCTTCCAATGAATCTGCGCTCGCCCGAGGCACCCAATACGCAACAGTTGGCTTATATTAAAACCTATATACAGGATACCGAAAACGCCATATTTTCGGCAGATTTTGCTGACGCGGATAAGGGATACGCCAAGTACATCAATGTAGATTCGTTTATCAGTTGGTACCTGGTGAACGAAATATTTAAAAACCAGGACGCGCAAAAGTTTTCGAGCATGTTTTATTATAAAGACAGGGGCGGTAAATTGGGTATGGGCCCCGCCTGGGATTTTGACCTCGGTGCCGGTAATGTAGACTATAGCGACGCGGTAAAACCCGAAGGCTGGTGGGTGAAGGACGGGAGGTGGATAGGCCGCCTTTATGATGACCCTGCCTTCGCGGCTAAGGTGAAGGCTAAATGGGCCGAATTAAAAGGGGGCGCTATCCCCGCAATGCTGGATAATCTGGATAAAACGGAAGCCAGCTTTGAGTTTTCGCAACGGAAAAATTTTCGCAGGTGGAATATTCTGAATACCTATGTTTGGCCAAACCCTGTTGTTTTAGGCACTTATCCTAAAGAGGTGGCCCATGTAAAAGATTGGTTTACAAAGCGCATTGCCTGGCTGGATGCGAATATTAAATAGCATATCCATCCCTAAGTTTTCCCAGGCGGCTGTTATTTAGGTGATGGCTATAGTGAAGAAGCCTCTGTGCTGCCTTCTCGTTTGGAGGGCGTGGCACGGGGGTGTGTCGCGAAAATTTAATATCTTTCGCCAATGAAAAATCAGGTTACCCGTACCATCTTACTTCTTGCTGTCTCCATACTGTTGTTTGCAATTGTAGTTTGGGTGCCGGCCCCTAAAAATCCGCTTTTGTTTGATATATTAAGATGAGCATCTGGTGGTTTTGGCCTGGCGGGTTGCATCAGCTTCATTTTATTACTAAAAGATGAATTGACAGGGAGGAAAAAAGTGTCGTAACAACATTTTTTATTGTTACCCAAAGTATATTATATTTACAGTCTTATCCCCTAAATAAGAACTATTTTTTTGACAAACTGCAATAAACGAACGCTTCGTTATTGTTGTTATCTCCATGCCATTAATTATAGCTTATTAATAAAATCCTTTACATCGTTTAAATGAATAGTAGTTCCAGGTTTAGTAGTGATGAACTGCTGGAAATTTTATCATTATCGCATAATGCAACTGCGATACATAGTACTATGGCGCTAACCGTGCAAACGGCAAATGATGCTATGCTTGCTATCTGGGGTAAAGACAGGAGCGTAATTGGCCTTCCGCTGGAGGAAGCCCTGCCCGAACTGAAGGGACAGCCATTCATCGGCATGATGCAGGCTGTTTTAAATACCGGCATCACCCATGAGGATGTGAATACCCCGGCCGACCTGGTTGTAAACGGAAAGCTGCAAACGTTTTATTTCGATTTCTCCTACAGAGCCATTAAAAACGCACAGGGCGAAACCTATTGCCTGTTGCATACGGCTACTGATGTTACCGACCGTTATTTAAAACACCAAGCCCTTTTAAGCGCGCAAAAAACAGAGGCGGCGCTGGCGCGGGAACAGTCCCTTAACGAAGAACTTGCCACAACTATTGAGGAACTTAGCGCAACCAACAAAGAACTAAAAGATACCCAGCAAAAGCTGGAACAATTAAATACCGAATTGGAAGACCGTGTTGCCAGGCGCACAATGGCGCTTTCCAAAAGCGAAGCCAATTTCCGCAACATGATATTGCAGGCACCAGTTGCTATCGGGCTTTTCAAAGGCTACGATATGGTGCTGGATATGATCAATGATAAATTCCTGCAATTGTGGGGTAGAGATAAGAGTGTGTTGGGCAAACGCCTGGAGGACGCCCTGCCCGAATTGCGGGACCAACCCTTCATCAAAATAATGCAGGGGGTTTACGCTACCGATGTGCCTTACTTTGGTAACGAGGCGAAGGTAATGCTGGAACGGAATGGGCGTATGGAAGAGGGCTTTTATAATTTTATTAATCACCCGTTTAAAGATGCGGAAGGCAACACTACAGGTATTATTGTGGTGGCCACTGATGTTACCGAACAAGTGCAAGCCCGCAAGGAATTAGAGAAGGCCGAAGAGAAAACACGGTTTGCCCTCGAAGCAGCCAATGTTGGCACCTGGTTTCTGGACGTGGAAACACGTGAGTTTGTAGTTTCGGCGCGATTGAAGGAACAGTTTGGCTACTACGCCGATGAAGAGGTTACTTACGAAATGGCGGCCGCGGCTATCCCCGATGAGTATAAAGAAAAAGTAATGAAAGCAGTTGAAAAAGCGATTACAACCGGGCGCGATTATGTAATGGAGCATCCCGTAATAGGGCACCACGACCAAAAGAAACGCTGGGTACGCGCTTACGGTAAACTGTACCCTGATGATAGCGGAAAGCTCTCGCACTTTTCGGGCCTTATTATTGATATTACCGAGCAAAAGCAGGACGAAATGCGCAAGAACGATTTTATAGGTATGGTGAGCCATGAACTTAAAACCCCGCTTACATCGCTGAGTGCTTACGCCCAAATGCTTTATAACAAGGCCCGTAATAATGATGATGGCTTTACCCTTGGTGCCCTGGAAAAGGTGAATACGCAGGTGAAAAAAATGAGCACCATGATCAATGGGTTTTTAAATGTATCGCGATTGGAATCGGGTAGGATATTTTTAAATAAGCACGACTTTGCCTTAGATGAGCTGGTTGCCGAGATGATTGACGATGCCAGGCTTACCATAGCCAGCCATAATATTAATTTTACCCATTCGGAACCCTTAATGTTAAATGCTGACCGGGATAAGATAGGATCGGTGATATCTAATTTGTTAAGTAACGCTGTTAAATATTCGCCCCGGGGCAAAAACATACAGGTAGAATGCCGGCTGATAAACAACATGGCGCAAATAAGCGTGAAAGATGAGGGCATGGGGGTAAAGCCGCAGGATATTGAAAAGATCTTCGACCGCTATTACCGCGTAGAAAGCAGCCATACGCAAACGGTATCGGGCTTTGGCATCGGGCTGTACCTTTGTGCCGAAATTGTGCATCGCCACGATGGCAAGATCGGGGTAGAGAGCCAAAAGGCGGAGGGATCAACCTTTTACTTTACGCTGCCAGTAAATTAATTTGTGCAGATTTGCGTATCTTAACAGGTAATGAAAAAATTTATCCGCGGGTTTGGCTTTGCCTTTAATGGTTTAAAATACGCCTTTGCTACTCAAATAAACTTTAGGGTGCATGTGTTTGCTGCCCTGCCGGTTATTGGCTTAAGCTTTTATCTGCACATCAGCACCGCCGAATGGAACTGGATCCTGCTTTGTATTGCCATGGTGCTGCTTACTGAATTGCTCAACACCGGTATAGAAACCCTAACCGACCTGGTATCACCGGGTTATAACAAACTTGCAGGGCATGTAAAAGACATTAGCGCAGCCGCTGTATTGGTGGTGGCTTTCTTCGCGCTTATAACAGGCCTTATCATTTTCCTGCCAAAAATTCTATTGCTTGTGGGTTATGCTGCATAAAACCCGCGGCATTGTTTTTAAAACTACCGATTATAGCGAAAGCAGCGTAGTGGTACAGATCTTTACCGAAAAATTCGGACTGCAATCCTACCTCATCAACGGGGTAAAAAAGCCAAAGGCAAAAATAAGCCGTAACATGCTGCAGCCACTGCACTTGATAGATATGGTTGTGTACCATAAAGCTGCCGGTAATATCCAGCGCATTGCCGAACTGAAGAACGCCCCGGTGCTGCTCAGCATTCCGTATGATATTATTAAAAGCTGCCTCGCCATGTTTTTAAACGAGGTGCTGTACAAAGCCGTAAAGCAGCAAACGCCGGATGAGAACATCTTCGATTTTATTTTCAACGCCATTGAATGGCTGGATAATGCTACGCGTGGGCTGGCTAATTTTCACCTTGTGTTCCTTATTCAGCTAACGCGCTATTTAGGCTTTTATCCGCATAGCGAAGGCGCATCAGGGGCTAATTATTTTGATATGAAGAACGGCGTGTTCAGCAATTACCGGCCCGATAGCCTATCGTACCTCTCGCCACCGCATACCAAAAATTTTGAAGCGCTGCTACAGAGTGGGTTTGGTAAAATAGAGGATATTAAACTAAGTAACGACGAACGCCGATATCTCATCAATAAGCTGCTGGAATATTATGCCATGCATATAGAGGGCTTCGGTTATATTAAATCGCACGAGGTGCTGGAGGAAGTGTTGGGGTAAGTTAATTTCGATTTCGAATTTTAGTGCCGTACATTACAATAGTAGTTTCTGTAATTCGTTTTCTATCATTATCTTACAGGCACAATTACACATATGCCTTTAAAAACAATATCGATAAAAACTGCTGCCCTGCTATTTTTAGCAAGTTTGGCCATAACTGGCTGCAAAAGCAACCCAAATTTAAAGGCCAACAAAAAGCAAATATCTTTTAAATCGATAGAGGGTATCACCTACACCGAAGTGGCGCGCACGCAGCAAAACGGGCTCTCATTTAACGAGTACGGGTATCATCTGAATCCTGATTGGAGGATGCGCTTTGTGTCAGACGATTCGGTAGCGTTGTTTAGCCCGGTTAAAAAGACCTTTCTTAATTTCCCGTTGGCGCTCGGGTTCGATTCGGTGATCTACACCAACCACTCATTTCTGAAGATGCGGCACATGAGTAAGGATAGTTTGGTGTTTGAATTACTCCTCGCCAAAAACGACAGCCTTGACGTAGGCGGCGCCAAAGTTTTTATGAAATTTTATGCCGATGAATACATCACTGATAAGCTGCACACTACCGCCGCTACGCTGCAGCATTATAAAACGCAGGATACATTATTTGTAATGTAACTGGTAGCAAAGGCAAACCTGGATATGAAAAACAGCTTTGCTGCTCAGCAACCTGTGCAACTCATTAGCAAAAGCCCACGGGTGGCTGTTCACAAGTTCACAAACGTAGCCGATTTGGCGCTAAATAATAATAATACCTCTGCCGACTACATGGACCCGGAATACAATATTACCATCAATAAAGCTTACGGAGATTTTGATTACTCCTTTTCGGTGTATGTTGATAAAGAAGGCAAAATGTATTACGGTGAACCACTCACCGCTTTCCCTGAGGGGACATACCGGGATAATTACATCCTTAAGTCCACAGCTGTCATGAACAGTTACATAAAGCAATACCTTTGTAATATCCCGGGGGAAACGCTTGGCATGAAGCACGCCAGTTTAATATCGCTGCATGTAAAAGGTGTAGCCGGTGCCGGTAATAGTTTGGCGCTGCGGTAATTGACAGTAGATAGTGTTGGCCGCGAACAAAGCGCCCGCGGCGGATGAATGCTATACTATCCTATAATTCTTTTTTTGATAAATTCCACTGCCGAATCGGCCAGGTCGGTGCCGCCGGTTTGTATCAGTGTGCCATCGTCATTTAAGGTGAGTTCGGAGCTGATATTGTCTTCTATGCAAACGTTGAGCTTGTTTTGTTCCTTAACTACTGTACATGGAACCTCGCGGCCCGAGTAATGGATAATAAACTCGTATTTACCGTCTTTATCTGCAGGGTGGGTGTCTTTCTCGTCAATCATGGTTTAGCTGTTTGTAGGTATAACACAAAAAGCTTCATCATGTTTCTAAAAACGAAAAGAGAGAACCTGTGGGGGCTCTCTCTTTTTTTGCTTTTTACTGATCTTATTATTAAATCATAAAGAACGATTGGTTTATAATTGGTTTAATAACGCACAAATATAATGTCTATAGATTTAGCAGACTAATTTTTTTGAAAAATATTTATTAACAAGCACCATATCTATTAACATATTGTAAAGATCAACTGTTTTTGCGTAGGTATTTGCCTTTCAGTTGTTTAAGAAATTGTAATCCGCGGTTAAACAAGCTCCCTTTCCGGTTTTTAAGAAAATACTTAATGGCTTCATAGGCTTTTTTATCTTCTTTGATAACATCGGGGAAATATGTGACCCGTTTTTGCGCTATTTGCACCCGGTAGGTATTTTCTATATTAGAGTGCGTTCCGCTTCCATCGTGCCCGATGTTATGCACCAGCGAATGCAGCGGGTTTAGGGTTAAGCCATTGTTTAAAAAAACAGAAGCATACCACCGGATGGCCCAGGAGTTGTTGCGCCCTGCCTTAAAATCCAGTATCTGTTTCCAAAAATTCATGCTGTGATTGATGGAGAAGTTATCTATCTTCTCCTTATCAAATTGCGCTATCAATTTATCTGCATCGGGTTCAAAGTGGTTCCAGGCGCGTGCCCAGGTTGCCCAGCCCCAGCTGAATGCCGCGCGGAAAAAGAACGTTTCGGGCAGGTTTTTATCCTTCAGATCAAACATGTAGGCGCTCAGGTGCATCACTTGCTCATTTTTGGCATAGCGCAGCAATCCGTCGTTAAAATACTGTAGGGTATGTGGGGAAGAGAGCAGGTCGTCCTCAAACACAATCACCTTACCATACTCGGCAGCCAGTTGCGTTACCCCGGCAATGATGGAATCTGCAAGCCCAAGGTTTTGTTTACGTTCGATAACTTTTACCGCTTTAAAGCCCGTTGTTTGCCTGGCCAGCTGCCGCACTTCGTCTACATTGGTTTTATCTGCCTCTGTTTTGGCACCATCACAAAAAATAAACAAACGCGACTCCTCTGCCAGTAAATTTTTTTGCAAATAGCTTATGGTACGGCGCGTATGGTCGGGCCGGTTATAAACAAATAGTGCTATTGGGGCAGGGGAGGACAACTTTGATTGAGTGAATTAGTGAGTTAGTGAGTTTTTTTCACCGGTAGCAAAAGCCTTCATTCGTGAAATTCGTATTTTTATTAAAAAATATCGGCCTGTTTATGGGTTTTTTTGCAAAGTACGGTGTAGGCATTCGCAAAACGTTCGTTCAGTTTCCCGCCGCTTAATTTGGCCATGCTGCTTTTTATGGTGTATTCTGCCGCTATTTTTATATCGGTAAGCAAGCTCTTCGGTTTCTTTTGATTGATATAGGTGTTGAATTGAGTTACCTCTGGCTCAATCATCGATGTAAGATCCTTCTCTACCTCGTAACCCTCGGTCATGAGCAAATAGCGCAGGCTGGTAGGCGTGTATACGTTTATATGGCCGTAAGCCAAAAAGTGTTTAATATTTTTATCTACCCCGGCCTTATAGTCAAGAGGAACTTCTATAACAAACTGGCGGGCTACGCGTTTCATCTCGCGCAATAAAATGCGCTCGTGCTCTACATGCTCCAACACGTGCGAAAGAATAATAAGATCGAAGCTATTATCCCCGAACGGCAACTTATAACCGTCAAATTCCAGTACCGATTTTAAACCTTTTATATTGGCCGCCCGGATATGGTCAACACCACTCGCCGATATTTCCACCGCGTGATACTCAGGCGCAAAGTTTTGGTCTGACAGGTATTTCAATATACTGCCGTCGCCCGCGCCAACTTCAAGTACTTTGGCAAAGCTTTTGCCGGCGCAAACATCAACAATATGCTGTGCTTTATATTTAGCGCCCAACATACGCCAGGCCTCATCGTGTTTTTGATAAAATTCGTCGTACGCGGTTTTTACGTTGCCGCTAATGGCAGATTGTTGCATCAATATAAATATATCCTAAGCGTGTAAAGTTAGCGTATTGCACAAACGTTTAAAATATTTTTATTTACCTAAAATAGTGAATTCCGTTCGCCTGTTCAGTTGGCGGCCGGCAGGGTTATCGGTACCGTTGGCAAGCGAGTTTGGCGCGATAGGGCTGCTTTCCCCATATCCTTTAGCGTATATACGGTTTTTATCTATCCCGTTGGCTGTAATGTAGTCCACACATGCCTGCGCGCGCTGCTGTGAAAGCGATAAATTAGCAGAAACCGTCCCCACCGAATCGGTATGTGCCGCTAATTCAACTTTAAGCGTAGGGTTATCTTTTAAAATATCTATGAGGCCATCCAGCGCAGTTTTGGATTCTGCGCGCAGGTCGGCTTTGTTATAGTCATACAAAATGTTGCTTAGTGTAATTGGTTTTTTTACAATAAATCTCTGCAAGCAAATTTGCGGGCTGTATAAAGTATCGGTACTTAATTTGAGCATCACCGGGATGGTTTTGGTGAAATAGCCGTCTTTTTCAACTTTAAGCTGATAATTATAACGGTTGTCGGTTTTTAAAGCGTAAGTGCCGTTTGCGTTCTGTTGGGTCACGCTTACTAACTGTTTCGATTCAACATTTATCAATGTGATCTTAACCCCTTGCAATACCTTGCCAGAGTCGCAGGACGTTATGCTGCCGCGAATATAAATTGACTTCTCATTTAATTCAAACACAGCCAAACAGCAATCAGATTGTCTGTCGGAACTTATGTACGCCTTGAGGTCGTTGTTAGGATCCTGGAAATAATAGAGATCGTCTTTGGAAGAATTTGCAGGATATCCCAGGTTTTTTGGTGCCAGCCACTGGTTGTTTTCGTTGTAACTCTCAAAAAGATCGAACCCGCCTAAGCCTGCAAATCCTTTTGAGCTATAAACCAACCGGTTTTTAGCGGTATCAAAAAAAGGTGTTTCTTCATCATCAGCAGAATTTACCCCGCTGCCCAAATTAACCGAATTTACCGCGTCGCCATTGCTATCCAGATTACTCATCCAAATATCAAGTCCGCCCTGCCCGCCGGGTTTGTTTGACGCGTAAAAGAGGCGGTTGCCGTCCTCAGTTACTCGTGGCTGCAATGCGTTATAACTATCGGTATTTACGTTTTTATTAAGCTGTTTTAAGGGGGACCAGGTGTTGTTTACATTTTCGCTATAATATATGGCCAGGCTAACTTTGCTCCCGTTTTTATGCCAGCCGGTTAGATACATACGGTTGCCGGCTTTGGTAAGCGAAGGGGTTCCGTATTCTGTATTGCTGCCATCTTTTTTTACAAAACCTTCGGTGCCAATATTGCCGGCCTCTGTTTTGTAAATGTTGCTCAGGTATTTTTTGGCGGTCGGGCTGTATTTTGTTGAGGTTAACCACACCGCAGCATTATTTTTTATCATTGCGTAGTTTCCGCCCTCGTTGTTCCATGGCGCATTTACTTTGCTAATGGTGGTGAGCGAATGCGATGTATATTGTTGTTTTGCCAGGATGCTGGTAGCCAGTTCTCGCTCTGCCAAAGCCTTAAATTGAGCATCGCCTTTAAAACCTGTTTTAAAAAGGTGTAACTGCGCTACAGATGCATCAAAGTTTTCATTTGCCCTCAAGCACACGGCATACCATAAGCGCGTTAGCGGGTAATTCACATCATAATTATTCTCAATTATTTTAGCGTACCAGCTTTCGGCGCTGTGATAGTTTTGATAAAGGCGATACGACTCCGCAAGCCGGTAATAAATGTAGGGGCGTTCTTCAAGCAATTTCTTCTTGCTTTCGCTGCGCCCCACATAAGTGGGGACGTTTATGTTAGCGCTTTTACTGCTATCGGTAAGCTGCTCATAATTAAATGCGGCCTCAAAGTATTTTCCTTCATCGAAACGCCTATCGGCCAGTTTTTTAATTTCCCTGTACTGCGCAAATGCACCTGTAAAAATGAAAGAAGCAAAAAGGAATAAAATTATTGATCTCATATTTTTTTGCGTTAGATCCTCGGGCAAACCTCTGCAGGGCCTGTAGTATGTTTACGGAACACGTAGCTAATAGAGAGCTCGAAGCCGCCCACGCCATTTGTTGCAGTCCTTAGTGAAGAAACATTAAAATCGTAGCTCGTGCCAATAACCAGGCTTTTTACATGATAGCCGGCGCTGGCAACGGCAGCATCGCCAAGGCGGTACATACCGCCTAATATCAGCCCGTTATCGTCGTTGAGTTTTAATTCGGAATATAGCCCTATAGCCTTGATGTTGTTTTTTTGCTGGCTGATGTAAACAGCGTGTGGCGTAATATCAAAACCATCAGCCGCTTTTATTTTAATACCCCCGTGTACATTTAAACGGTAAGGAAGCTTGCTGTTTACCCCCCCGGCAGCAAATGGGTCGTTAGGCGCTGTTAAATGTGCAAGACTGACGCCGGCAAATACATTTGCCGTATGCATTGGGTCGCCATCGAAATAAAAGATACCTGCGCTTGCATCAAAAACGGTGGCGCTTGTGCTTGTAAAGTTTTCAAAGCTGGGCAAATTAGGGTCGAAGCCGCCGCCCTGCGTATATTGGTTATCCAGCTGTAGTTTGCTTGGGTCGAAACTGCGGTTAATTACGCCTGCCTGTACGCCAAAATGAAGCTTTTGGGTCCCATCATCAGATATAGCGATACCGTAGCCAAATGAGCCGTAAGCCGCAAAATAATTATACCCGGCTGTGCCGGCAGCCTGGTTAATGATGTTGAAACCTAACCCCACTTTATTATTTGCACGGGTATCTAATGATAGTCCGCCGGTTTTATAGCCTTTTGGCAGCCCGCTCCATTGCTCTTTAAAGTTAGCGTTAACGCGGGTTTGGCCATCAATAACGCCTGTTAACGCCGGGTTGAGCCAAAGCGGGTAGGCATAATATTGCGAAAAGTGAGGATCTACCTGGGCCTGTAACCTGCTGATAGCCCCCAGCTGGAGCAGAAATGTGATGAGTATAATTAGTTTTTTCACCTGATTAGCGTAATGGTTCCTTTTTTATTCAATGCTTTGCCATCTTTCATAGTTGCCTGTACGTAGTATACATACACGCCCGCAGGTTGTACCTTGCCTTTGTAGGTGCCGTCCCAGCCATTTTGAACGCTTATGGATGAAAACAGCATCTCGCCCCATTGGTCATATACAGAAAACTTAAGGGTGTTGATGTTTTCGCTATGCACATAAACAATATCATTTTTGCCATCGCCATTAGGCGTAAACGCGTTGGCGACGTATAGCTGGTTGGCAAGAGGATCTGTCGCGGTTAAGGTAACAGCGTTAGAGTTGTTGCTTACCTGGCAGTTTAAGGGCCCGGTTGCGCGTATAATAACCGTAACCGTTTGCCCGGCAGTAAGCCCTTGTACGCTGGTAGTTACCCCGGCATTGCCTGTTGCTACGTTTGTAAATGTTAAGCCGTTATCAAGACTTTGCTGGTAACCCGTTGCATTTGGTACAGGCTCCCACCTGAAGGATACACTTGTTGCAGTTACATCGCCAGCGGTTACCACGGGAGCCGGTAGCGGTTGTGCGAGTTGTATGGCGGCTGCCGCGCGGCTCGGCGAAACACAACCGCTTAAATTATTTGTAGCCCCGGCATAGTAAGTGGTAGCCGCATTAACCGCAGGGGTTGGAAAAGAAGCGCCCGTGAAAATGCTGTTTCCCCCTGTAGCGTTGGCGTACCAATTTATGGTAACATTGTTATCGGTACTGGTGGCTGTAAGTGTAGTGCCGGAACCGGCGCAAACCGTAGCACCCTGGGTGGCAATTGAAGGCGCGGCGTTGATTGTTACGTTGACGGCTGTACGAGGCGATATGCAGCCTGTAGTATTAGTAGCATCGACATAATAAATGGTATTGCCTGTCAACGGCGCTGTTACAAATTGCGGGCCGGTAAATACCGGTGTGCCGCCTGCCGCCGCGCTATACCATTTATAAGTTAACGCGGCCTGTGGACTCGCCACATCTAAAGTAGCAGGCGTGCCGCTACATACGAATAACGGGTTGGTAACCAAGGTAGGTGCTACAGGCGCGGGTGTAACCGTTACCGTGATGCTGGTTAAAATGGCGCTTGTGCAGATACCGTTTGATGTTTCAACATAAAAAGGTTGGCTCGCGTTCAACGGATCGGTGGTGTAGGTTGGCCCGGTAAAAAGCACCGAAGTTTTTGCCGGGGAGCTATACCACAGGTAAGTGAGGCTTGCATTTGGTGAACTTACCGAAATTACTGCCCTGCTGCCCGTGCATACGGCTGCCACTGGTGTTAAAATCACGTTAGCCGGCTGCGGCAAAATAGTAATGGTAACCGTGTTGCTGAACACGGGCAAATTACAAGCGCCCGATGTTACCTGGCGGCGATAGTAGGTGGTAACGCTTGTTGCCGCAGGGTTGTAATCTTTTATGGCTGTGGCGGGGATGGCGTTGAAGTTTACATTATCAACAGAGCTTTGCCACTGGTACTGGTAAGTGCCATCGCCACCGGTTGGGGTGCTGCCGGTGATAGCGGAAGCATCGCCGGTGCTGCAAAATGTTGTTACAGCAGGTGCTGTTATGGTATTGTTATCAATAGCAGGGATCACTGTTATTTTAACAACGGTGCTTTTGGTAGGCGTGTTACAGGTGCCCGATGATACGATGCGCTGGTAATATGTGGTAGCTGTTAGTACAGCAGGGTCGTAATCCTTAGCTGTGGCACCGGTGATATTGGCGAAGGTTAAGTTATCTGCAGAGTTTTGCCACTGGTAAGTGAAAACGCTGTTACCACCCGTTGGCGCAGAAGCGGTGATGATGGCAGGATCGCCGGTAGCGCAAAAGGCGCTTACAGCGGGTGCTGTAGCCGTATTGTTAGCTATAGCTACTATGGGTTGCACAGTAACCTGGTAAAACGAATCGTAAGTGAGCACGCCGCCCGCGCCGATAGTTTGGCGGCGTAGCGTGTAAATTATATCTACAGTGGTATTATTACCAAGCGCCGAGGTTTGATAGTTGGCAGTGTTGATGGTACCCGGCGCGTTTACCCAGTTATTGCCCTGCAGAACCTGCCATGCGTAAGTGCCTGCGGGGGCAGGTGTATCGCCTGTTATTGTGTTTGCCGTGCCAACGCAGGTAGTAACTGCTTTGGCAACCTGTACCGTTACCTTATAAACTTTTGGGGTACAGCCGCCGCTAAGGGTGTATGATACCGGGCTGGAGAAATTTGGCCCGTGCCCGATAATGGCGAAAGCGTACCGCTGCTTACGGTTATAGTTGGCAATAAGGCAGTAACGTTGGTATTGACTGGCACTACCAGGGTGACGGTTAAATTAGCCTGATCTATAAGGGCCGGTGCAATTTGCTGCGGAAGCGTAAAGCTGGTTATTTGCCCAGTGGTGCCGCTGGTTTGCAAGTAGCGTGCAACAAAGCTATCCGAAATGAAATTTTGCGCGGTACGGTTGGTTATGGTACAGGTTGAGGGATCGAAATTTACCGTAGAGCAAAAAGAGCCGCCTAATACAACATCATCTACATTGATGATTGCCATTTCAATACCCAGGGTAAGATCGCAATTGGGGCTGCCGGCACTAAAGGCCCATTGGTAATTACCGTTAACATCGTACTTAGCCACGTAAAGATCGCGCTGGCCATGGTACGATACATTTGCCACAGCGGCAGAAGGGTCGAAATCAATAGTGCCGGTAAAATACCCTGTGATGTAAACGTTTTTGCTCTTATCGTTACGTATCATGTAATTGAATGCTCCCGCGCCGCTGCCGCCAATATCTTTTGCAAAAACAAGGCTTCCTGCGGATGAATATTTGGCGAGGAAACTATCCTTATTACCTGTTGCGTTTAAAGTGATACCTGTGCCGGTGAAGGTAAGGGATGAACTAAAGGAGCCGGTTAAGTAGATGTCGTCATTTACATCAATGCTGAGCTCGGAGCCGTTGTTTGTGAAATTACCGCTTGCAAACTTAGCCCATACCAATTTACCGGCCGGTGTGTATTTAGCCAGAAAGGGGGTGTTGAAGCCTCCTCCGAAACTTTGATGCGTGCCCAGCGGGTCGAAATCTACCGTGCCCGAATACGAACCTGAAACAATGACGTTGTTTTGGCTATCTATACCATTGCCAAATACCTGGGTATCGCCACCAGTGCCACCCAGATTTATATCCCATACGAAATTTCCCGCAGCGTTATATTTAACTATCAGGGCGTTAAACCCGCTGGAGGCAGATTCGGAGTGGCCGCCAATGGTAATGGTTTGCTGAAATATGGATGTAACGATCACGTTCCCTACGGCATCGCTGGTAACCTGCTCGCCCCTGTCGGTGCCAGAGCCGCCTATGGTTCTGGCCCACAATACATTGCCATTGGTGTTCAGGTGGATGGCAAATATATCCTCGTCCCCTGTGCTTTGCAGTATTGTGCCGCCTGCGTTAAGGTCAGATGACCTGAACTGGCCGGTAATGGTTGGATTCCCATTGGCATCTATCCCCATGGCGTTAACCTGGTCAAGGTCGTTCCCACCCATTGATACCGCCCAAACAATGGCACCATTGGCATCGTACTTGGCCACATAAATATCATAGCCGCCCGCCGATGTTAAATTTTTTACCCCGGCAGAGGGGTCGAAATCTACGGTTCCGCTAAAATAGCCCGCAACGTATATGTTGTTCAGGTTGTCGCTAACCATCCCAGTTGGCTTACTATCACCTGTGCCGCCTATATCATTCACCCATTTTGGGAACGGCAATTGGCAATACCCTGTGAGCGGAGACAGTAACAGGAATACTAAGAATAAGCGTAGTAAAGTTTTTATCATGTATTAATTTGTACCGAATGTAATATTTAATATCCCCACTACCGCCTGACGACAGGCAAACACCGGGGCTTTTTCATTTTTAAGTGTGTAAAGATTATCGTTTATTTGCCCTTATGTTTGATTTAAAAAAAGCTATTTTAAAATATTTGCCCATACACTATTTTAAGGCGCTAAACTCTTACTCGCAAGAAGGGGAAGACATGGTGCTCCGCTCTTTTTATGAAGGTAAAAAAAACTACAAAGGCTTTTTTGTGGACGTTGGCGCCCATCACCCATACCGCTTTTCTAACACGCAGCATTTTTATAAAAATGGCTGGCGCGGTATCAATATCGAGCCTACCCCCGGCGCTATAAAAGCATTCAACATTTTCAGAAAGAACGACGTTAACTTAAATATCGGCATTAGCGCCGTAAGGGATAAGTTAACCTTTTATTGTTTCAATGAGCCCGCCCTC
Organism: Mucilaginibacter gilvus; assembly: GCF_004054195.1. Classification (GTDB taxonomy): domain Bacteria; phylum Bacteroidota; class Bacteroidia; order Sphingobacteriales; family Sphingobacteriaceae; genus Mucilaginibacter; species Mucilaginibacter gilvus. The sequence goes on from NZ_SBIW01000008.1 coordinate 254,555, forward strand.
AACGGTTTTTCTAAAGAGATCTCACAGGAACGCGATTCGACATCAACAAAATACCACATTACCAGCGAAGTAGAGATAGAGACCTGGCCACTATCTGAAGTGCTGGATAAATATTTGCCACCCAGTCAGCAAATAGATTTTTTAACTATTGACGTAGAAGGCCTGGACCTGCAAGTGCTGCAATCAAACAACTGGGCAAAGTACAAACCATTGTACATCCTGGTTGAAGACCGTATAGATTTTGAAAACCTAACCACCTCCGAAGTTTACGCCTATTTACATGAACGTGGGTACCAGTTAGTTGCCAAAACGTTGCGCACCCTCTTTTTTAAATATACTGCTTAGTGCTTAACGTAGTTTTGCAGGTAGTTGGTTTGCGTAGGCTGGTCTTTCCTCCATATAGTAAGCGAATCGGCCGTAACCTTCTGAACCTGAAAACTCCGCTCTAAGGATGTGCCTTTATCCAGCAGCAGCTGGCATCCATCGGTAATGCTCCATGTACCATCCAACGGCACGCCATCGCTTACCCTGTAGTAGGAGGCATCGGCATTGAGCTGAAAAAAGCCATTAGGGAATATGTCATAACGGCCTATTATGCCCGTTGGGGTGTAGTTTTCTATAGTGGTATAGGTATTATCCCAGCGTTTTTGCAATTGCGCCAGTGTAGGGCATTTATAGGGCGCGTAATGCTGCGTATAAAGCTTGTTGCCGTCTTTACGGCGCAGGGTTAACGAGTCGTTGGTAAGCTTTACTACTTCAAACTTTCGTTCGAGGGTAATTCCCGGGTCCAATACCAGCTGGCAGCTATCGGTAATATCCCATTTACCGCTCAACGGCACATTATCGCTTAATACATTATAAGTAGCATTACTGTTTAATTGGAAGTATCCTATAGGGTGGATAAATACCCGGCTTTCAACTACGCCGGCAGCATTGTAGGTGTCAATTTCGGTGAAGGTATTGGCCCATTTGTTAAAATAATCTACCTTATCATCGTAAAGGCACGATTTTTTAAGGTCGTCTATAGCGGTGGGCTCCTTAATACAAGAACTGAAAACAGTTGCAGCGCCAATAACTATTGTAAAAAAAGTAAATAATTTCCTCATTGTGAAGGTTTAGTCACTCAAATATAAGCTATTTCTTTAAAAAATTATTCTTTAATGAAAAAAATAAAAGTGACCTCAGCATCATGATACCTTGCGGCCTCGTCCTGGGAATGAGCAGTATAAAGAAGGTTGAACACGCATAACCAATTAGAGTACCAATAGCGGCCCCCATCATGCCCATACGCGGTATCAACAATAAATTAAGTACAATATTTACTATAGCCCCGAAAGCAGAACGGATAAAGGTGAGCTTCACAAAGTTTTCGGCAACCAGGTACTGGCCGTTGGCTGCCCCCAAAAACACAAATATTCCCGACCATATATGTACTGATAGCGTTGGCGCCGCGTAAGCATACTCGGGCGTAAGTATTTTATATATCAACGGCGAAGCGAAGGTAATTACAAGGGCTACCGGCACACTGAGGTAAACCATGAGGTCGTACAGGTTTTGTAACCGTTTATGGTAGCGCTCCGGGTCATCGCGCCGGGCATTTAAAATGGCCGGGAAAAGCGAAGTAACAATAACCGAGGGCAGAAAATTCCAGGCCTCGCTAAATTGCGCCACGGTAGCGTAAGCGCCAGCTTCTTTTACACCACTTATGTTTTGGATCATAATGGCATCTATTTTCATGTAGAGCGCAACCATAACGCCCGAGATGATCAACGGCCACGATAGCAGCAGCATTTTTTTAGCAAGCGCGCTGTTGTACGTCCAGTTAAAAATATTGCGCCCTTTACGCTGGTAGGTAAAAAAATACCCTATGGAGAGCAACAGGAAATCGAAAGCGTAGGCATAAACAAAAAATACCAGCGGCATTTTTGCCCAGATAAGCCAAAGTTTAATACCTGCCGATATTAGTTTGCCCGTTACCTGCACCTGCATAATGTATTTGGACTGTACCTCACTTTGGAAGTACGAATCGATAACGTTTAGCGCTTGCAATACACCAATGGAAGAAAGTATCAACACAAAATAATACGGTGTGCCCCTGGCAGGATAAAGCTGGTAAGCAAGCCATATTAATGGTACGCAGCAAACGCCAGCCATTATTTTAAGCCAGAAAGAGGTGCCGAGGATCTGATCGCGGTTGTTGGGGTATTGATGAAGTTCTTTTACGATGAACTGATCGAGCCCTAAGGTAGCAATTGCCGAGAAAAAATAGATGTAGATGGTGCCGCCGCTAAAGATGCCGTTTAACGCCCTACCAAGGTAACGCGCCACTAATATGCCAACAACCATGTTGATGAGCAGGCCACCTACACGCCCCACAAAAAGCATCCCCGTATTTTTAAAATACTTTTCAAGTGCCTGCTGGTCGAATCCTTTAATGGCGGGTATACGCATAGTGTGCTGCAAATATATTATTTTAGTTGATTGCGGGGATAGAATCAAGAACCAAGAGACAAGAACCAAGAGATAAGAATCAAGAACCTGAATGCATAGATCGGGGATTCGACGCATAATAGCTAACCCTGTCGTCCTTCCGTAAACCAGAGCGGGACAAAACGGGCAACAAGCGGACAAATCAAACCTCGCTAAACAAAAAAAGGCCGTCAAATAAATGACAGCCTTTCCTTATATCGGAGTGAGAACTACTCTCTACTCACCATTCTCAATATTATTGAGCCTGGAACTTTTTAGCGTTGATCCTTCTTTCGTTTTCGTTTAGGTAGATCTTACGCATACGGATACTCTGAGGAGTTACCTCGATGTATTCGTCGGCCTGGATGTACTCCATCGACTCCTCCAGAGAGAATTTAATAGCAGGTGCAATACGCACATTGGTATCGCTACCAGATGCACGCATGTTGGTTAACTGCTTGCCCTTGGTTAAGTTGATAACCAAATCGTTATCGCGGATGTGCTCGCCTAAAACCTGTCCTTCGTAAACATCAGTTCCCGGGTCAATGTGGAACCTGCCACGATCCTGTAACTTATCAATAGCGAAAGCAGTGGTTTTACCGGTATCCATAGATACCAATACACCATTTAAACGACCAGGGATCTGGCCTTTCCAAGGCTCGTATGCTTTAAAGCGGTGAGCCATAATAGCCTCGCCACCGGTTGCAGTTAATACGTTGTTACGTAAGCCGATGATGCCACGTGCAGGGATATCAAACTCTAAGTGCTGCAGATCGCCTTTAGGCTCCATTACCAACAGGTCGCCTTTGCGCTGTGTAACCAGCTCAATTACTTTACCTGCAACTTCGCCCGGTACATCAACAATCAGGGTTTCAACCGGCTCGCATTTAACACCATCAATTTCTTTGATGATAACCTGCGGCTGGCCAACCTGCAATTCGTACCCTTCGCGACGCATGGTCTCGATCAATACCGATAAATGGAGAATACCACGGCCGTATACCAGGTAAGAATCTGGTGATTCGGTCTCAACAACCTTCAGCGCCAGGTTTTTTTCCATCTCTTTGTATAAACGATCGCGCAGGTGGCGTGATGTTACAAACTTGCCTTCTTTACCAAAAAACGGTGAGGTGTTAATGGTGAACAGCATGTTCATGGTAGGCTCGTCAATTTTAATAACGGCCAGCTGCTCCGGTTTGTCAAAATCGGCAATGGTATCACCAATGTCAAAACCTTCAATACCAACAACAGCACAAATATCACCAGCGGCAACAGAGGTAGCTTTAACCTTACCTAAGCCTTCAAAGGTGTATAATTCTTTAATACGTGATTTTTGGATAGTACCATCGCGTTTAACCAACGATACCGGCATGTTTTCTTTAATAGTACCACGGGCAACACGACCTACAGCAATACGACCAACGAAAGAGGAGTAATCTAACGACGTGATCTGCATTTGCAAAGTACCTTCGTTAACAGGTGCCGGCGGGATATTCGCCAGGATGCAATCCATCAACGGGAAAATATCTTCGGTAGGTTTTTTCCAGTCGGTGCTCATCCAGCCTTGTTTAGATGAACCGTAGATAACCGGGAAATCCAGTTGGTCTTCGGTAGCCTCAAGGTTGAAGAAAAGTTCGAAGATCTGCTCGTAAACCTCCTCAGGGCGGCAGTTCTCTTTATCCACTTTGTTTACAACCACAATAGGTTTTAAGCCAAGGGCCAAAGCCTTTTGGGTTACAAAGCGGGTTTGAGGCATCGCGCCTTCAAATGCATCGCATAATAATAACACACCATCAGCCATTTTCAATACACGCTCAACCTCACCGCCAAAATCGGCGTGACCAGGGGTATCAATAATGTTGATCTTAACATCTTTATACATTACCGAAACGTTTTTCGATACGATGGTGATCCCACGTTCGCGTTCCAGGTCATTGTTATCTAATATTAATTCACCAGTTTCCTGCCCATCACGGAAGATAGCGCAACTGTGTAAAATTTTGTCAACCAATGTGGTTTTACCGTGGTCAACGTGTGCGATGATCGCTATATTTCTTATTTTTTGCATAAAATGCGGCCTCTAAATTTGGCGCAAAGGTACGCTTAATATATGGTATTTTAAAGCGTTTGCAAGGGGAATTTAAAGTCCATGAATAAATTACAGCGGAATTACTTAGGGTTAACGTATTATGCAGTAACATTTAACATCAAATAAACTACCAAACCCTTTCATTGCGAGCTATAGCGCGGCAACCTCATAGGCAGTTCAATATGCTGAGCCGGCCGTGCAAGTTAATCACTTATATCTCCACCCTGTCATTGCGAGCGATAGCGCGGCAACCTCACAAGCAGTTCAAGATATGCAAAGCTGAAACATGCAGGTTACCTCAGTACCCACTCTGTCATTCCGAGCGAGCCGGTGGGGGATGGCGCGAAGGGGCGACGAGGAATCTTTTTAGATGTGCAATTTGCACTTTGCTTCTCTCTTGCGTTCTGCTTCCAAAACTCTTGCCTCTCTACCAAGGGCGGTACCTTCGGCCCGGGCTTTCCGCTCATACGCGCACAGGCCTTAGGCGCGGGGCTGGTATCCGCTGCAATCCCTACCCCGCAAACCATCACTGGCGCATGCGTGCGCCAGTGATGGGGGCAAGTGTCCTCGTGGTGCCTTTGCATAGCGGCTTCGCAGTTCAATCTGCACGGTTTACTTAGTGACTACCTTGTATGCGGGCCACAAGCGATGACAATTGCAGCAGCGGAAATAGAGGGTGTTTATCAGATGTTTTACAAAGTGCCCGTTTCTTTTCTTGTTTTCTTGAAAATGCTTTGAATTTCTGCTAAATCATCAACGTCAAATTCAACGCCACTTTCCGTCATAACAACACCATCGATAGGGACATCTGATAAATTAACATTGTCCTTTACCCCTACAACTTTGTCCCAAGAAGAAAGCTTGGTAAAGCTGCCGGGTTCGGACGAAAACGCAAATTTTTCCCTTTCTTTAATTTTATCGATGCGAGATAAATCAATAAATCCTCTCGTACAGTGAGCGGAATCTTCGAGCTTATCAAAAAATAGAGGAGGACAAAAAGTTATTTCGATTGCTTTATTGTTATGCCAAAGGGGGTTAAAATCAAAAATATTTAACGGGATTGGGAAGTTATAAATGAAATCTTCGAAATAAATTTGGATATGGTGCATTAAATTTTTGCATAGCGTGTCATTTCGTTTAAAAACAATAGCCCTTGGCGACGCAACTTTAAAAGATAGCTCGTAAATACTAATTTGCCGTGCAAACATTTGTAACTGCTGATTAGCATTTTTGTGAAGAATATTGATTAGATTATCATACATCCCAATATCTTCTCGAGGTAAACAGCTTAAGGCTATTTTTAGGAATAGTTTATAAATATTAATGGGTGCGTAAGCTGATTTGTAATATTCTGCTGACGTCACCCCATTTTCAACGTCCAACTTGAAACATTCTTCATTTGGGTTTCTATTAATAATCCATGTAATAGTTTTGCCTGATTTTAACACAATCTCTTTCGCTTTTATTGTATTGGAAGAGAATGTTTTCTTTTGGTCATTGATGTTATTTAAGGTTTTATAAATACCTAAAAGCGAACTGAAATCTGATTCAAATAATGAGAATTTATTATTGCAATCATCACATTCGAAATCTGATTTTAAATTTTTGTTCCCCCAAGAATGAGGTATTAAATGAGCAACACAGTTAAATGTGACATCTGGACTACTCTTATTACAAAACCTACAAGTCCTTTTACTTTGCGGTATTAACGTATGTCGAGAGCCATCGTTGCTGATTAGGATATTTTGAATACTATAATTCTCCAAAAAAGATATTTGCTCAACTGCAAAATCTTTCATACAATATACATTCCGCATTAACAATATAAAATATTATAAGTAAATGTAGCAATATGTAAACGACATAAAGATATATTCATATTTTGTATTTACTATTATTTCAATAAGGGCTATGTGGTGATGCACGGTGGCTGCCTTGCATGTGGGGTGCCGAAATAAATTCGGCATGACGTGGGATTAAAACCCCCTCAACCAAGGCCGATGCACCAGCGGCGAAAACGCCCAGGGGATAGAACTCAATATCACCAACAAACCAATAGTAAACCAGATGGCCTGCGTACGGAATTTATCATGGTCCGTAATATCCCGTTTGGCTTTAGAGGAACCAACAGTGATAAGCGCTATGGCAATGAACATCATGGTGATATGTTCCATCCCAAAGAAACGGATCTCGCGCAGGCGCACACCTTCGCTAAAATGGTGAATAAACCAGTTGGTAATGGGGCTGATGGCATAGAGCCACACGCCTATTATAAATTGCAGGTGGATGATGGAAACGGTGGTCTGCCTCAGGTTGTCATCGAACTTGTTATACGCTTTTTTGCCCAGCCAGCCCTGGTACCCACGGTAAATAGCTATCAGCAGGCTAAGCAATACCAGCCAGCGAACTAAAGAATGGAGCGGAAGAATTAGGTTGTACATACTCTTATGCTGACGAACGAAAAGCCAACATATTTTAAAACCGATGATTTTCTTTCGTTACGCAGGAAGTAAGGGGGGCAGCCTATCGCTTAAAGGACCGGTTGCGGGCAATGATTTTTTTAACACCGCGGCCGGCGGCATCCTCCGCCATTTCTATGATCACTTTATCCAGCCTGTCCAGCTCATTTTTTATGTAAAGCAAAGTTTCACCGTCTGCCGGGTTTTCCAGTAAAATAGTGGTGAGGCCCTTAAGGTTGGCAAGCGGGCTGCGGATAAGGTGCGATTGTTTCCAGGCAATATTTTCTATATTGTGCATGTGCTTCTTTATTTCGCAATAAGCTGTTTTTAAGCTCACTTCTGCGTTTTTCCTTTCGGTTATATCTTCAAACTGGCTTACAAAATATATCGGTCCACCCCTCTTATCGGTCACCGTTGCTACGTTTACAGATATCCACACAACCGCACCATCCTTACATATATAACGCCTTTCTATCCTGCCGGTGCGGTTCTCTTCCTTTAATATTTCATCGGCAAGGGTAGTATATTCGTTATGGTCATCGGGGTGCGTAATATCCAAAAACGACATGGAAAGCAGTTCCTGTTCTTTATACCCCACCATATTACAAAGTGTTTTGTTCACCTGCAGCCATCTGCCTTTTAACGATACCAGCGCCATACCAATGGCAGAATGCTCAAAAGCGGCCTTGAACTTTGATTCGCTCTCTCTGAATTTGGCTAACAGGTTAGTCAATTTTGCAGAGCGTTCCCTAACCCTTTTTTCAAGCTCCCTGTTAATCAGCGTTACCTCTTGTTCGGCCTGGTGGCGACTATGGTCAAGCGCGTTTAGCCAGTTTACCAGATACCATGCCAGGGCCAACCCCGCACACAAAAAACAAATTATAAGCACCGCCAGCCCGCCGTTAAACGAGAATAGTTTAAGGTGACGCGACTCCATCCGAAACGCCCCAAACACCAAGCCTATAAAAACAAATTGGAACAATAACCGCCGTGCTGCCTTATTGCCTACGCGTGTACCCGTAAACAGCCCGGTTACGCCAATCCCGGGATGCAATAAAGAGGCGGTGATTGATATAAATAAAAATAAAAGAGCCGTATGGATGGCCATAGCGCTTGCATAACTTACGTTATAAAATAACGAAAACCCGTATAAGTAACCTATTAGCGCAACGGCAGAAATGGCCGTAACAAAGGTGAGCAGGTACTGGGCAAACAGATGGATAAAACGGTGTTTGAAATTAAAGCCCACAAAGGCCAGCCCCAACAAAATAAAGCAAGCAGCGGTATTTACCGACATGCGGCCCGGATTAGGGCGATGGAGGTTTATGGACGGATAATCGGTAATAAAAAACTGATCGATACCCAGGGTAAAATGAAATAAGGTTTGCAACAGCGATATAAGCCCTATAGCCATTACGAGTATTGACAAAAAAACAGAAAGCGCCGTATAGTACCTGGTGACACGAAACTGTGTAAGAAGCAAGATGCACCCCAATAAAATAAAACCCAACGCCGTGTTAAACTTCATGGACGCGTAGGCCGGGATAATAGTTTGGAAAGAGAGGATATTAAACACCCACCCAATAATTACGATAAAGCCAATAACAACACTTATTAACCCTGTATACGCAACGGCTTTTAGTTTTAAGGGTAAATACATCGACAAAATATTTAAGATAAGAGCAGGTTATTGGCGTAAATGTTAGCGGCAAAAAAGTTATCCCCGGCACTTTATATTTTGAGGGGAATATAAATGGCAATTGGATAAATACCTGATAACAGTACTCCTCTAACTTACCTATTTTAAATAAGTTTTCCGAAAAATAAAATTCAGCAAATAAAGTTGTAAAAGGATAATAAAAACACTTTTAAGCAATTTTACCGGGTATTTAGCCCCGAACAGTCGGGCAACAAGACACTGCTAAAACTGAGTGTTTGATACTGATAAGTGCCTCGCTTTTGCCGCCTTTAAAAAGATCGCAAATTTTGGCAGTAAAAAATGGCGGGTGTCCAACCCGTCCATAAATACAATTTGGTGACTTGGAGAGCCTTTGTCTCAAATCTCAAATCTTCCTCATTCCTTACTTCCCAAATGCCCACTGCAAAAACTTAGGCATGGCTTTGCCCCAGGTTTCGGTATCGTGGCTGCCGCCTACTACTTCGAGGTATTGGATGTCGGCGGGGCGGGTGTAGCCTTTGGCTTCCAGTGCTTTAATGATGTCTATGGCATCGTCTATCGAGTCGATAATGCCGTTTTTGTTGCGGTCGGCGGTTTCGTCTTTGGTGCCGGTTTGCAGCCAGAATTTAAGGGCGGGTTTGCCTTCGGTGGCGGCAATTTGGGCGTGCATCAACCGGTCGGTCTCGGTATAGCCCTTGCTGAGGTCTTTACTCCTCCACCAGAACGATGCGGAGAATGCGCCAACCTTATCAAACAGTTCGGGGTTGTTCCAGGCGATATCCATAGCAGTTAAGCCCCCAAGCGAAAATCCCGCGAAGGCGGTACTTTCAAAATGCTCAATGTCGGTTGCTTTGTGGATCTCGGGCAGTAGTTCGGTAACGATGAACTGGGTGTAGAGATTGGCCTTGCTGCCACGTTTTTTATAGTCGGGCTGGCCGGCAATGCCGTATTCCTGTATGCGATCGTCGCCGGCGTGTATGGCTACTATGAGCACGGGTTTAAGGCAATTGCGGTCGTATAGATTCTCTAAAGTATGGGTAAGCGTTAAATTTTCTATTTCCTGCCCGTCGTTAAGCAGTAAAAGGTGCAGGGGCTCGATCCCCGCGTTATCGGGCAGTAGTAGGGTACAGGTAACTTCGCGTTCGAGTACGGTTGATGTGATGGTAAGTTCCTGTGCGTTTATGGCCATTTCAATAGCTGTACGGTATGTGTACATGTTTAAATTAATAATAAAGGGTACAAAAATAGGCTAATACTTTTATTAATTAACTAAAACAGAATTATTTGGCGTGGTGTTGACATTTACACGCGATACTGCTATCTTACCATCTTAAACGAAACGTTTTGACTGAACAATATCACCGCTGGCATTCGCCAAACCTGAATACCGACCTGGAAATGCTGGTTTTTGGCGACAGGGGTTATCCGGTTATCCTGTTCCCAACCACCCGGGGGCGTTTCCATCAGAATAAAGATTTTGGGCTGATAGATGCCGCGCGTTGGTTTGTAGATGAAGGGCTGGTGAAGATCTACTGCCCCGATACCGTTGACGACCGCAGTTGGTACGACAAAGGCATCCACCCTGCAGACCGTGCCCGCAACTATGCCTGGTACGATAAAATGCTGACCGACGAGCTGATCCCCTGGGCACAGCACGAAACAGGGGTGCATCGGGTGGCAATCGCAGGTTGCAGCTTTGGCGGCTACCATGCGGCAAACTTCGCGTTTAAGCATCCCGAGAAAGTAGCGCACCTGTTTACCATGGGTGGCGCGTTTGATATTAAGATGTTTACCGATGGCCACCATGATGAGAACGTGTATTACAACAACCCGGTAGATTTTGTGCCGGGCAGCAATAACGAGTGGCTTTGGAAGATGAACATCATCCTGGGCACGTCGGAACATGATATGTGTAAGGATTATAATATCGAAATGTCAAACATTTTGAAGGCCAAGAACATTAACCATTGGCTGGACATCCGACCCTTCGCCAACCACGACTGGCCGGTATGGCGGGAGATGTTTCCGCATTATTTATCTACCATTAAATAGATTTGAGACGTTAGATATGAGATTTGAGACAGGAAGCGAGCCCCTTTTTAGAATATAGATAATAGGCTTAGCGTTTCTTCTCATTTGGATTTAGAAATTAGGCTTTAGGATTTTAACCACATCACCATGAAAAAAATAGGCATCTTATTCGGGCAGGAAAATTCGTTTCCGCAGGCATTTGTTGACAAGATCAACGAGAAGGGAGAGAAAAACATCTCTGCCGAATTTGTACGCATTGATAAAATATTACAGGGCGAACCACTGGGCTACTCGGTAATTGTAGACCGGATCTCGCAAGACGTGCCTTTTTACCGTGCATCGCTAAAAAACGCCGCCATCACCGGCACGGCGGTTATCAACAACCCCTTTTGGTGGAGTGCCGACGAGAAATTTTTTAACAACGCCCTTGCCGTAAAGCTTGGCGTACCGGTACCAAAAACGGTGCTGCTGCCCTCTAAAGATCACCCATCAAGCACTACAGACCGCTCCTTTCGTAACCTGGCCTTCCCGCTGGATTGGGACGGCATATTTGATTACGTAGGCTTCCCGGCATATATGAAACCGTTTGACGGTGGCGGCTGGCGCGATGTGTACAAGATAAGTGATAAGGAAGACCTGTGGGAGAAATTCGCCCAAACCAAGCAACTGGTAATGCTGCTACAGGAAGAAATTATTTTTGACGATTATTTCCGCTGCTATTGTATAGGCGGCAAGCACGTGCGCATTATGCAATACGAGCCACGCAACCCGCACCACCTGCGCTACGAGCATGGCAAAGCACCGGCAGCAAAAGCCATGCTGGATACCATCACCAAATACGTTTTACAGCTAAACCAATACTTAGGTTACGATTTTAACACCGTAGAATTTGCTGTACGCGATGGCATCCCGTACGCTATCGATTTCTGTAACCCGGCACCCGATGCCGAAGTAACCAGCGTAGGCCAGGATAACTTTGAGTGGGTGGTGGAAACCGCCGCTAGCTACGCCATAGAGCGCGCCAAAGTCCAAAAAGACGACCGCGATAACCTTACCTGGGGCGAATATGTGAAGACCGGCGCAACAGGGAAACCGCTTATCGCATCGGCAAAAGCAGCCAAGGCAAATGATGTTACGGTAGCCACTATAGCCGAGCCGAAAGCAAAAAAAGCGGCAGCGCCTAAAAAGGTGGTGAAGAGGTAAATTAGGATGGACGTAGAGACGCAATATTTTGCGTCTCTAACCGAAATGCCTGCGTTAGGGATTGCAGCGGATACCGGCCTGTGGCTAAGGCCTGTGCAGTATGAGCGGAAAGCACGGGCCGAAGGTAACGCCCTTGTTTGATAAAGGACGAAGGACTGAAAGACAAAAGAAGAAAACCAAATTATAGGTAACCCAACCCCCTAACCAATTATGAACGAGTTCACCTTAGGTGTTGAAGAAGAATTTATGGTGATTGACCCTGTGAGCAGGGAACTAAAATCGCATGAGCAAAAAATTGTGGATGCGGCGCAGAAGATCCACGAGGACCAGGTAAAGGCCGAGATGCACCAGGCGGTTGTGGAGGTGGGTACCCATATTTGCCGCAATACCGAAGAGGCGCGCAAAGAAGTAACCAAACTACGTGGAACGGTGGCCCAGTTAGCAGGCGATATTGGCTTGCGCATTGGCGCGGCTGGTACACACCCCTTTTCGCATTGGCAGCACCAACTGATCACCGACCACCCCCGTTATTTTGAGATAGTGGATGAATTGCAGGAAGCGGCACGTTCTAACCTCATTTTCGGGCTGCATGTGCATGTAGGGATCCAGTCGAGAGATATGGCGATCCATATTGCCAACCAGGCACGATATTTTTTGCCGCACGTATATGCGCTAAGCACCAACTCGCCGTTTTGGGAGGGGAGAAATACGGGCTATAAATCGTTCCGTACCAAGGTGTTTGATAAGTTCCCGAGAACGGGAATTCCTGATTATTTTGCCAGTATTGAGGATTACGATAACTACGTAAAACTGCTGGTGAAAACCAATTGTATAGATAACGCCAAAAAGATATGGTGGGATTTGCGGGTTCACCCATTTTTCCAAACAATCGAGTTCCGCGTATGCGATTGCCCCATGCTGATAGACGAGACCATGACTTTTACGGCACTCTTTCAGTGTATTTGCGCCAAACTGTACAAGCTTAGGTTGAGCAATATGAAGTTTATCACCTATAATCGTGCCCTTATTAACGAAAATAAATGGCGTGCCGCGCGTTATGGCATCGATGGTAAAATGATAGATTTTGGTAAAGAATTGGAGGTAAACACCCGCGCCCTGATATTGGAACTGCTTGATTTTATTGATGATGTGGTGGATGACCTGGGTTGCCGCGACGATTTGCAATACGTACACAAGATACTGGAGAACGGTACCGGGGCCGACAGGCAGTTGGCTGTATACAACCAAAACAATAACTTTGAAGACGTTGTAGATTACATAACATCGCAAACGTTGAAGGGGATTTAAAGCCTTACCTAATCCTCTCCAAAGGAGAGGACTTGAGAAAAATAATTTTAGAACCCTCTCCCTTGGAGAGGGCAGGGTGAGGCTTCAATTATAAGAGAAAAATGAGCACAGATAAACCGAAAATAAAGATTGCTATACTGGATTTGTACGATGGTATTGCAAATGAGGGGATGCGTGGTTTCCGGGAGATACTGGAACGCTATAAGGCGAAGCATGACCTTAATTTAAGTTACGAAGTTTTTGATGTGCGCCGTAAGGCACAGGTGCCGGGCACAAATTTTGATGCCTACATATCAAGCGGAGGCCCCGGCAGCCCGATAGATAGCGAAGGCACCGAGTGGGAGAAAAAATATTTCAGGCTGATTGATAAACTGGAGGCCCATAACGAAAGCGATAGCACCAATAAAAAGCATGTATTTTTTGTATGCCATTCCTTCCAGCTGATGTGCCGCAAATACGGGGTGGGCGAAATAGGCCTGCGCCGTTCACCATCCTTCGGGATACTACCGGTGCATTTAACCGAAGAAGGCAAGCAGGACCAGGTTTTCCAAAACCTGTACGATCCTTTCTACACTGTAGATTCGCGCAGCTGGCAGGTGATTAGCCCGGATCTGGCAAGGTTTGAACAGTTGGGCATGAAACTGCTTGCGCTGGAAAAAGAACGCCCGCATGTTGATCTGCCACGCGCCATGATGGCTATCCGTTTCAACGATTATTTTATTGCAACCCAGTTTCACCCCGAGGCAGACCCACTGGGCATCAAAACCATGCTGCTACGCGAGGAAAAAAAAGACGAGGTAATAAACGAGCATGGCGAAGCCAAATACAAAGAAATGCTACGGAGATTAGACGACCCGGATAAAATAGCCCATACGCAAAGCACCATCATCCCCAACTTTTTGGATGAGGCGATATTGAGTGTGGAGGTGTAAGTTAAATTTGTCATCCTGAGCGACAGCGAAGGATCTAATCGCCGCCCAGTAACAACCATGTAATGCGACAATATAATTTTTACACCTACATCCTAACAAATTATACAAAAAAGGTACTGTACACGGGCGTTACCAACGATTTGGATAGGCGATTATACGAGCATTATTTTGGCAAAGACAATGTAAATAGCTTTACCGCTAAATACAAATGTTTTTATTTGGTTTGGTACGAAAGGCATCAGTATGTAAATCACGCTATTGAGCGTGAAAAAGAAATTAAAGGATGGCTAAGGGCAAAAAAGATAAGTTTAATAAAACAAGAAAATCCGGGTTGGCGTTTCTTAAATAGTGACATAATGGATTGGCCGCCGGTGTTTACCGGTTAAAAATCTTGTCTGGCAGAGCGATAGCGAAGCGTCTATTTGCCGACTTGCATGGCCGTTTGCACAGTTCGTTAATAGATCCTTCGCTGTTGCTCAGGATGACAAAATAGATAAAAGGGCTTGTTAAGCCGCGATATGTATGACCGTTTGCATAGTTCGTTATCAGATCCTTCGCTATCGCTCAGGATGACAAAATAGGTTAAAGTTAATACAAAACTCATAGCGTATGAACCCATCCATCAGAAGCACCTACAACCAAAACTTCACCGAAGAAAAGTACGCGGAGTTCCTACTCTCCCTTAACGATGGCTTAAAGACCCCGATAGAGTTCCGTATTGCGGAGACGCCGGTTTTTTTGACGGACGATTTTAGGGATAAGTTGCTCAAAGCCGGGGAAAAGATTGTGGCCACTATTTTAAAGCCCGATTTTAAAGCCTTAACAGAGCGCGCTATCCCCGAGCAATGGCGGGTAGCTAAAGAGAACGGGCATTCACACTTCATAGCGCTGGATTTTGGGGTTTGTAAGGATGCGGCAGGCAATATTGTGCCTAAACTGATAGAGATGCAGGGCTTCCCCTCGCTGTATGGTTTCCAGGTCCATTTGGCGGAGAATTACAGGCATACCTTCCACATCCCGGGCAACCAGAGTATTTATTTTAACGGGTTGGATAAGGCAAGCTACCTGGCGTTGCTTAAAAAAACTATCCTCGGCCCATACCAGCCGGATGAAGTGGTGCTGATGGATGTGAACGCCCACACCCAAAAAACTGCCGTGGATTTTTATATTACCGAAGGCTACATCGGCACGCCGGTGGTATCGCTTGCCGATCTGATCCAGGAGGGCGACCAGCTTTTCTACCTGCATGGCACCGAAAAAAAGCGCATCAAACGCATCTACAACCGCCTGATATTTGACGAGATTGAAGGCGACCCGGATATATTTAACAACGTGGTAGATATTCGCCAACCGCTGGATGTGGAATGGGTAGCACACCCCAACTGGTTTTACCGTATCAGTAAATTCACCATGCCTTTTTTGGAGGGCGACTATATTCCCAAAACGCGGTTTTTGCACGAGGTAAAGGAAATACCTGCCGACCTGCAGAACTACGTGCTAAAACCGTTGTTCAGCTTTGCCGGGCAGGGCGTTATTATCGATATTATGGATGGCGATATCGAACAGATCCCCGACCCTCAGAACTGGATATTACAGGAGAAAGTGCAATACGAACCGGTGCTGGAATCGCCGGATATGGGCGTGAAGGTAGAGATAAGGCTGCTATACCTCTGGCCCGATGGCGACGAAAAACCAACCCTTGCCGTAAACCTGGCGAGGCTAAGCAAGGGCAAAATGATAGGCGTGCGCTACAATAAAGATTACGATTGGGTGGGCGGTACCGTAGCTTTCATGCATAAATAATTTAACAGGTTGACTTATGGCTATAGCAAGGCCCATTTTTAGGATATTCGACTACGATAAAGCCATTGAGTTTTATGTGGATTGGCTTGGTTTTACCATCGATTGGGAACACGAGCCCGATGGCTCGCCCATTTATTTGCAGGTATCGTTCCAAGGCATCGTATTGCATTTAACCGAACATTACGGCGATTGCACACCCGGCGGCAGGATACATATTGAGGACTTTAAGGGCCTGCGCGAATACCACAAACAATTGAAGGGAAAAAAGTATAAGTATTATAATCCCGGGTTAGAAAAAGCCTCCTGGGACCCAAAGGTAATCACCATGCAAGTAGGCGACCCTTTTGGCAACCGGCTTACCTTTACTTGTATCGATATTGATTAGCGTTTAACAGTTGATACTAAACTTTATACTTTTTTAATTTTCTGTACGTATTAGAATTGTATTAAT
This sequence comes from Mucilaginibacter gilvus, assembly GCF_004054195.1. Lineage (GTDB taxonomy): Bacteria > Bacteroidota > Bacteroidia > Sphingobacteriales > Sphingobacteriaceae > Mucilaginibacter > Mucilaginibacter gilvus. The sequence continues at coordinate 270,978 of NZ_SBIW01000008.1, forward strand.
TTTGCATCATGAACGTACAAACGATCATAATCATTCTTTTATTTGCAGCTGCGGTTTTTTACGTAGGGCGTATTATGTATAAAAGCTTATTCGCAAAAAAAAGCTGCGGAGGCAACTGTAAGTGCGGAGTAGATTTTTCTGCCATTGAACCACAAAAGCAAGCCAAATAATTTTTGCCCAACCATAACCTAATCGTATTTTAAATACTCTTCATGTCCAACAAACAGGTCTTTCAGGCTGATAACCCCGGCAGGTGGAACCGCTTTAAATGGCTTAGCCGTATAATTTTAATTGTATTTCTATTCGGCGCCGTAGCAGCAGCCATAACGGTTACTTCTACCGAGTACCCTATTTTGCCCAATCTTGATCCTGCTCCTAAGAAGATCTCCAAGGAGGACCTGGAGGCACTGAAAAAATCAAAACGCTATAAAGACTTTAAGGTAGAGAAAGCGGTGATAGAGCAAATTGCCCGTGCCCGCCGCCAGCATCAGGTTAAACACCCCAACAATGCCAACCGCATAAACGCCGCGTTTTACCGCCCATGGGAACCGCAAGCCTATAATTCGCTGTTACTTCACATGCACCGGCTGGATATGGTGGTTACCGAAGGTTTTTCCTTCAGCCAGAAAGCGGATACGCTTAAAACCGTACTGGATACCGGCCTCATCAACCTCAATAAAAAATATAAGAAACAGATATTGGTAACCCTGTCCAATTACGATAATACCAAAGGTGGTTACGATGTAGACGAAGTGGAACACATCTTCGGTAATAAAAAACTGCGAACCGCATTTATCAATAGCATTGTTGCCAAGCTCAATTTTTACAAGTTCCAGGGTGTGAATGTTGACCTGGACGACGTGAAAGATCGCAACAGCAAAAACTACATCGCTTTCCAGAATGAGTTGTACGCCACCCTGCACGCCAACGGCTTACTGGTTACCCAAAACGTAGTACCCGAAGATGAGGCCTATGACCTGAAACGCCTGCAGCACATAAACGATTTTATATTCGTAATGGCTATAGACCAGCATTACGATGGCAGCAACTCTGGCGAGATAAGTAACCAGCACTGGGCCGAAGAGATCCTGGATGAGGTATGCTCCATTATCCCCAGCGATAAGGTGATCTTTACCATAGCCGCCGGCGGGTACGACTGGCCCGAAAACAGCATAGGCGTATCTGCCGGTTACCAGCAAGCCATTAGTACTGCACAGCAAAAAAAGAGTAAGATCATCTTCGACCCTGTATCTGCCAACCTGCATTATAACTATTTGGGTAACGATGGCTTTAACCACATCGTTTACTTTACAGATGCGGCTACTAACTTCAACATCATCCGCATGGCCGATGATTGGTCTACCGGCGGGGTAGCGCTCTGGCGCCTCGGTGCCGAAGATCCACGGTTATGGTCGTTCTTTCAAAAAAATCTTTCTATCGATTCGCTTAATAAAACAGGGATCGATATTAGGCATTTTAACACAGTAGGCTTAAATGATAAGATCGATTATGCTGGTGAAGGCGGTGAGGTACTGGATCTGATCACCACACCAAATACCGGTAAAATTGATGTGAAGATGGACCTTAAAAACTTCACCATCACCAACCAAACTTACATTAAGCTGCCAACCAAATATGTTATCCGCAGGTATGGGCTTAAAAAGGGCAAGGTAGTTTTAACATTTGATGATGGCCCCGATCCTGATTTTACGCCCCGCATCCTGGATATCCTTAAGCGCGAGAAAGTGCCCGCATCGTTCTTTATTGTAGGCTCTATGGCCGAAAAGAACATCCCTATTCTGAAACGTATTTACGATGAAGGGTATGAGATAGGCAATCACACCTTCTTTCACCCCGATATTTCTACCATCAGTATTGAGCGGGTGAACCTGGAGTTGAACGCCACCCGCAAGCTCATAGAATCGGTTACCGGGCGCAGCACCATTCTTTTCCGTCCGCCATTTAACGCCGATGCCGAGCCACAAACCCTTGCAGAAGTTATACCCGTGGCCGAAAGCCGCAGGCAAAGCTATATTACCATCGGCGAATCTATCGACCCTTGGGATTGGCAGCCCGGTGTAACCGCCGATAGCATTATTGCCCGCACCATTAAGCAGAAAGATAATGGCTCAATGATATTGCTGCACGATGCCGGTGGCGATACCCGCGAGGAAACCGTAAAGGCGCTACCTGCCATTATCCATTATTTTAAAAGCCACGGTTACCAGTTTACCACCATTGCCGATGTGTTGGATAAAACCAAAGACGACCTGATGCCTATGCCCACCTCGGATGATAAAACCGTTTGGGGCAGGTTTTATGATGTGGTTATCGTAGGGTTTTTCCTCGGGAATAAATTTATTTTCTACCTGTTCCTGTCGGCCATATTCCTGGCTATCGGGCGCATTATCCTGATAGGAATCCTGGCCGTAAGGCAGTTTTTTGAAGACAAGAAGGAAAGAGTAGACCCAACGGCCAAGCTGCCGGCGGTAAGTATCATAGTGCCGGCTTATAACGAAGAAGTTACCGCTGCCGCTACTATAGATAGTTTGTTGAAACTGGAGTATCCCAGCTTTGAGGTGATATTTATAGACGATGGATCAAAGGATAATACCTTTGAAGTGGTGAAGGCAGCTTACGAGAACCATCCTTTGGTGCGCGTTTTAACCAAGCCGAATGGTGGTAAAGCATCGGCGCTTAACTTTGGTATCTCACACGCTAATTACGATTACGTAGTTTGTATAGACGCGGACACCCAGCTTCGCAGCGATGCTATTTACCAGCTGATGGTTTATTTTACCGATGAAGAGATTGGCGCGGTTGCCGGTACCGTTAAGGTTGCCAACGAAACCAATATCATCACTCGCTGGCAGTCGATAGAATACATCACCGCCCAGAATATGGATCGCCGCGCGTTCGATCTTATCAACAGCATTACGGTTGTTCCCGGTGCCATTGGCGCGTTTAGCAAAAAGGCGATATTTGAGGCAGGCGGCTTTACTTACGATACCCTGGCCGAAGATTGCGACCTAACCATGCGCATCCTCAAATTGGGCTATATTGTTAGGAACAGTGCCGAAGCTGTTGCCTATACCGAAGCACCCGAAACACTGAATATGCTGCTTAAACAGCGTTTCCGCTGGAGTTTTGGGGTGATCCAAAGCTTCTGGAAAAACCGCGACGCACTGTTCAATAAAAAGTATAAATTCTTTGGGATGGTGGGGATGCCAAATATCCTCATCTTCCAGATCGTGCTGCCGTTGTTCTCACCGCTGGCGGATCTGATGATGATCTTCGGCTTACTGGGCGACAAGCCGGAGAAGATAATAATTTACTATGTGCTGTTTGTTTTAATAGATTTCCTGGTGGCCATTATCGCTTTCAAGATGGAAAAGGAAAGCTACAAAAAGCTTATTTACATTATTCCGCAGCGCTTCATCTGGCGCCAGCTCATGTATTATATCCTGTTTAAAGCTATCCGCAAAGCCTTAAAAGGCGAATTAAGCGGCTGGGGTGTGTTAAAACGCACAGGTAACAGCACCTTCAAAAAAGAAGACCTGATAGGAGAGGAATAGGAAATGTGCAGATTGGTTAGATGTGCAGATGTGCAAATTTTAGATGTGCAAATGAAGTTCACCCCTCGTCATTGCAATGACGAGGGGTGAACTTCATTTAACTAATCTTCTCTATCAGACAAACCGCGTACGCTACAACGCCTTCTTCGCGGCCTATAAAACCAAGAGTTTCGTTAGTGGTGGCTTTTATGGATATATCTTCCACGTTTATCCCTGCTGCTTTAGCTATGTTGGCCTGCATGGTGGGGATATGCGGGTTTATCTTCGGCGCTTCCAGGCATACCATCGCATCTATGTTACCTATCTGCCAGTTTTTTTCGGCCAGCAGGGCTACTACGTGCTGCAGTAAAATAAGGCTGCTGATGCCTTTCCAGCGGTCGTCTTTATTAGAAAAATGGAAACCGATATCGCGCAGGTTTGCCGCGCCTAAAAGCGCGTCGCAAATAGCGTGCAGCAGCACATCCGCGTCTGAGTGGCCAAAGGCACCACTGGTATGTTCCAGGTTTACGCCGCCCAAAATAAAGGGGTGCTGCTGTTTTAATTGATGTACATCGAATCCAAAACCAACTTTTATTTTAGCCATTATTATTTGAAAGAGCCGGTGCCGCCAAAATTGGCAGATAAAGTAAAACGGAGTGTGTTTGCAAGCGGGCTGCTTTGCTGATTGGCAGCCAGGTAGGCAAAATCAAAGGTAAATATCTGATATTTAAGCCCTACGCCAAAAGTGGCGTAATGCCGGTTACCCTTGTTTGGGTTTTCGTAAAAATAGCCGGCCCGCAGCGCTATCACATCATTATAAATATATTCAACACCCGGCGAAAAGGATATTTCTTTAAGTTCTTCGCTAAAGCCTCCCGGCGCATCGCCAAAGGACTGAAAAAAACCCGCCGGTACCGATACATTATCGTTTTTACCGGAGGTGATATTGCCGTTGCTATCGCGGATAGGGGGTGTAGGCACTAACAGCTTATTAATATCAAAAGTGGCGGTGAATTTGCTCGCGCCATCCAGTCGCCAGGTATTGGCAACCCCTAACTTTAAGTTAGTTGGTAAAAAGTACTTGTTACCTGCATCACTGTAAGCAATTTTTGAACCTATGTTGGATATGTGCGCGCCGAAAGCAAATACAGAGCTATCGCCATATTCTTTTTTATAATACATGGATACCCCGGCCGCAATGGCGTTACCGGCTTTATTTTGCGCCGAACCGCCTCCCGCCTCAAAAGTGCCTGCAGAAAAGTTTGAGTAGATGTAGCGTAGCGTAAGGCCGAGCGAAAAGTTATTGCCAAACTTGCGGGCAAAAGAGCCGTCGAGCGAAAGCTCGCTGGGGCGGTAAACACCCTGATCGTTCTGCTCTCGGTCTATCAACTGTATCGACCCTAAATTAAAGTACCGCAGCGAGGCGCCAAAGGTGTTACGGTCATCAAGCTTATGGGCATAGCTAAGGTAAGCCAGGCTAATATCGGGTACCATGTGCCTTAACCAGGGACTGTAAGAGAGCGATACATCATTGTTGGTCTCCATAAACGCCAGTTTTGCGGGGTTCCAGTAGTTGGCGTTCACATCGGGCGATAGCGCCACGCCAGCCTCGCCCATAGCGCCCGAACGTGAATCGGGCGTGATGTTAAGGAACGGTACCGCCGTAGAAATTGCGTTGTTAGAACTACCATCGGCATTGGTTTGCGCCGATGCAACAGCAGGAATGGCCAACAATATATATAGAGCAAATTTTTTAGTATAGCTATACTTCATTGCGTGCAATTTAGTTTTAATATTTAAAATAATAAAACCGGGCCATCGTTAAGTTTTGAGGTTAAAACCAATAATACATCAAATTATTGTAACTCAACAAATAAATAATCCGTTTAAAAGGGGGTACTGGCGTAACAGTTTTTTTAAATTGGTACCCCGATAGGCTATTTTATTATTGATTTTTATTAAATTTACCTCCAAATAGATATTTTGCAAAGTATGAAAGCACTTTTTACTAATACTGCTTTAGTGTTGTTGAGTTTTGGCACATTGCTAAGCAGCTGCAGTAAACCCCCGCAATCACAAAAAACGGGGATGACTTACAACAACAGGAATAACGGTGGTTATCTGCGGTTTAAGCAAACTCACCCAACACCTGGCCCTGGTTTGGTGCCAATTGAGGGTGGTACTTTTGTATTGGGTGGCAGCGCCGACCAGGATGTTACTTACGATTATAACAACGTACGCCGCAGGGTTACCGTGCCATCTTTTTATATGGACGAAACTGAGGTAAGCAACCAGGATTGGCTGGATTACCTGCACTGGATAAACATTACTTTCCCTAACGATGGCGAATTATATTACAACGCCCTGCCAGATACCCTCGTATGGCGTAAACCACTGTCTTACAACGAGCCTTACGTAGAAAATTACCTGCGCCACCCGGCGTTTCAGGATTACCCGGTTGTGGGTGTTACCTGGGACCAGGCACAAGATTATTGCATTTGGCGTACCGACCGTACCAACGAAAACATCCTGCGCGAAAACAATTACATGATGACCTGGAAAGACGCAGCGGGTGGCGGTAAAAAAGGAGCAGCCCCAGCAGCAGGCGCGCAAGGCGGCTTAAAGGAACCATTTAACACAGATATTTATTTAAACGGGCAAATAAGAGGCGCCGGGGTTGACGGCAAGAACATGCCTAAGGATAATAACCCTAACGTAGCACCGGGTACCGCCAAAGGTGGCCCGCGCAGGCCGGTACGTATTGAGGATGGTATTTTGAAACAAGGCTACCGCCTGCCTTCGGAGGCAGAGTGGGAGTACGCGGCTTTATCGCTTGCCGGTAACACCGAATTTGAGAATATTAATGATGGTAAAATTTACCCATGGAATGGCCTGGGCGTACGCTCACCAAACCGTAAAACCCGTGGTTTGATCCTGGCTAACTTTAAACGCGGCGCCGGCGATAACGCGGGTGTTGGTGGTGGCTTAAATGATAAGGCGGATATTACTGGACCTGTGCGTTCTTACGAGCCCAATGATTTTGGCTTATACAACATGGCAGGTAACGTAAACGAGTGGGTTGCCGATACCTACCGCCAAACTTCGTTTGAAGAGGTGGAAGATTTTAACCCTTTCCGTGGTAACGAATTTACAAATAAACGCTTGGCCGACCCCGCTAAGGGCTTATATGCTAAAGACAAGTATGGCCGCCCTATTAAGGACCCCGCAAAGTCTAACAAAAAATTAAAATACAGTGATATGATAGCGCAGCAGCAAGGCCTTAATAACGGCACTGCCGCAGGTACTACACCTGCTACCGGCGCTACCGTGCCGCTAACAACGCCAAACTCTATCAAATACAGCGGTAAAGCTTACAACCCCGATTTCCGTGGCGCAAGCGACTCTGTGAACACCGTATTATACGGTACAACCACGCTGGTTAACGACCATTCCAAGATCTTTAAAGGAGGCTCGTGGAACGATCTGGCTTACTGGATGAACCCCGCAACCCGCCGTTTTATGGATGAAGACGAAAGCAGCGCCGAAGTTGGTTTCCGTTGCGCCATGACCATGGTAGGCGCCCCGGAGATCCACCCCGAAGGCAAGCCACACCTGCCTGTTAAAAAGGCGAAGCCTTACAAGGCTAAATAACAAGAACCAGCTTTTTATATGATATGAGCCGTTACTGAAAAGTAGCGGCTTTTTTGTTGGCAGGGAAGAGGGGATTTAATTATTTTTTGGAGTAGAAGCGTTTGAGGGGTCAATCGGGAAAATATTAAATAGAAAACCTATATTGTACTAATAATTAAATCCGAAACTAATATCAATGAAAGATATCAAATCTGTTTCCATGAAAAACCAAATTCTTGGGGAAACAGTAGCATTTCTTAATCAAGAAAAAATGGATTGCCCGGTTACACAGGAGGGGTTGGTTGAATTAATTAGCCAACTGGTTTATTATAAAGAAGAGGGCAAATCACTATATCCTGAGATCTACGTATTTGATGATATTGACTTAATAAAAAAGGTTATTCCAACCTCTCAATTTTGCCCAATAGGAACAGGAGAAAAAACAAAAGCCACGATGTTGAAAGCATTAAAAAAATGTGCTCCGTTAACAGATGGTGGTTGGGTCATATACATATTGAGGAAGGAAAATGCATTTGACTATGGAGTCTTTAGAAATGGCACACCGATACATTCTGTTTCTATTTCAGAAGCTTTAATTGATAGTGGGTCAGAAGATTTGAAAGCAATATTGATTCATCAAGTTGCCGAAAAGATTATTGAAGTAAGGGGAGTTACAGCTGATTCTCTTTTAATTAGTTTTGGAAGTCAACATGACTCGACAAATTCTCCTACAGAAAATCTTTCTAAATTTGTTGATAAAATAATTTTAAATGTTCCTGAAACACTGAAGGAAGCGTCTAAAAACTTCTTTGTGAAACTTTTCTTGGAAGTTCTACAAAAAGGACACGGAACTTTGGCTTGCGTAATCAAGGGCAGTAAAAATGAAATCCCGAAGCGGCTGGAAGATGGCATAAAATTAAGTGAAAGAATAAATGTCCCTAAAATGATTGCTGAGCTTATTGATAAAGGCGACCTAAAAGCTAATTCGATCTTAGAGGGACGATTTTCATTAATTGCTGGAATGATGCAATCTGATGGCATAACTGTTTTTACGGATAAGGGGGAAGTTGCGGCCTATAACGTTTTTGTAAAGCATCCTGAGAAATTTCTAAAAGGGATAACTACTGGAGGTGCGAGAAGCAGAACATTTTTAACGCTATCTATTCTGATTGGAAATGGCTTGGAGGCAGCCTACATTCAATCGCAAGATGGTAAAATAGAATATAAATAATATGACGAATGATGTAACCCTTTGGAAAAAGACTGATGAGGTAATTATACCAAAGCAGACGAACAATGTATCGCAAATAGTCAATCTTGGTGTTCAGCTATCGCAGAAAGACCAACGACAAATAATAAGATCTTTCGAGGACGGGTCTTATGAAATGGTTGCAACATTTATTTGGACAAAGGCAATCAACTCTTTGAGAAATCAATTGAGTAAAATGGGAATATCCTTTATAGCTGAAATGTTAGATAGGCCAGATATTAGCGAACATACAAATGTACAACAAGCTATATCTGATTTTGAAGCTATTCGTTTGGCGGAAGAATTGGGGGTGATAAGCGGGACTGCCGCTTTTAGATTGAAGCAAGCAATGGAATTGGTTACACATTTCAATCAACCAGAACTTGAGGACAGTCCAGAGAATGAATTAAGCGATGATGAAACTAAAACTATAATACGAACCTGCGTACAAAGTATCTTAATATATGATAAAGTTGAGGCCGCAATTAACTTTAAAAATTTCAGAAACGAACTTGAAGAACTAACGTTGAATGAAGACAGCCCAATAATTATTAAATTGGTACAAAATCCTTATTTTTTTCAAAGGACAACCATTAGAATTTTAATGCTCTTGGTAAAAACAAAGTTGGGGGCTCAGCTTGAAAATGCGTTGGCAAATGCCAATTTAATAATACCTCAGCTTTGGCCTAACTTAAAACACCCAGAACGATATCAAGTTGGTCGCACTTACTCTGAACTATTTTCAGATGGAAAGTCAAAAGCTGCCAATGGATTACGTGGAGTCTTATTAAAAGTTAAAGGCTTTGACTTCGTGCCAGAAGACTTAAGATCATCTTCATTTATTAAAGTTGCAAATGATATTTTGTCAGCACATAACGGAATGAATAATTTTTACAACGAACCGGCTCCGGTAAATACTTTGTTAAGGATGGGTAGCGTGATACCCTCTCCCGCTTTCCAAGTTTGCGTTACGGCTGTATTATGTGTACGACTCGGCAACTCTTATGGCGTTTCTAATGCAGCCCAAGATGGAGCAAATGCTATTTTGAAAAACATAACTACTGATCGGTGGATCTACTTCTTTAATGAGTGCATTCAGAGTAATGAAATATTGTTATATAAATTAATGCAATATCGTCCAACGAGTATCTGGTTAACTGTTTTTGCGAGTAAATTTTTGGGCCGTATCAGCTCCGAGCTAAAAAACAAGGACATTATAAACTTGGTGAAATTTACCAATGAGAAAAAAATAGACCGTATAAATAATTTGGCTGATGCCATGTATCAAAAATTGGGATACGCAAATAGCTAATGCCTTTAAATTTACACTTCCCTGAGAACACATCGTTTCAATTCTACCGTTTCCCCTAAATGGTAAGCCATTTTCTATTGGAATAATCCGCCGCTTCTATCAGCGGCGCGGAATGAGGAGTTGCAACGTATAGCCCGGCTGCAGGCAACGCCCATATTTAGATTCAAGACTTAAGAAACAAGATTCAAGAAAGGAGAACAACCCCACTCCATCCGCACTTCCACTCAATATTTCTCTTCCTGTGCAATCGTACGATGAACTACGAACCATCAACCATGAACTCCCTTCCCCCCCCCCCCCATCTTGGCGCGAGTATCCGCGTTGGCCAAAGCACCGGGCTACTCGTGCTTAACAATGCCGGGCGGCTTTGCCCCAACGAGTGCAAATATAGCACCCAACAGCAGTGGTGACACGATTTTGTCACCAATCGGTATTTTTCAAATAATTGATTATAAGGTACTTAAAAGTGTTCACGATGTTCACGGTGTGGCTCGTGAACACTTTTTGGGGATTCGGTAGTGTAGAGAAGCAGCCCTAACAATCGCGACATACCCAATGGCTCAATGACTCATCTGAAATCTGCACATCCTCACATCCCCTAACGTGTTAATATTCAGCAAAATGTTAACAAATAAATTACCGGTTCGTAACGTTTAAGTAATAGTTAATCGCTTATTTTTATAGACCGTAAAAAGGTCAGTACTAAAAATCATCTAAAAATATTTTTATGGCCTGGAAAAAATTTAGCGGAGAGATCATTCAAACCCCCATTTTAGAAGAAGTAGAGGCTGCCATAGAGCGCGAAACCGCTCTCGGCAACAAGCTAAAAGTCTGCATTGGTACCGATTCGCAGGTAAAAGGTTCCGTTACCGATTTTGCTACAGTTATCGTCTTTATCCGCGAAGCACGCGGCGCCTTTATGTTCATCCACCAGGAGCGTACCTCCCAAAAAATGACCATCAAAGAGCGGATGCTTAACGAAGTGCAAAAATCCATAGACATTGCCTACCAACTCTGCGACCTGCTGGACCTGTATGAGGTTGAGCTGGAAGTACATGCCGACATCAACACTAACCCCATGTTTAAAAGCAACCAGGCGCTGCACGAGGCCATGGGTTACATCCTCAGCATGGGTTTCGTGTTCAAAGCCAAGCCGGAAGCATTTGCAAGTTCGTGCTGCGCCAATAAGATGGTGCAATAGGGAGGGGAGGAAAAAATTTCGGATTTCGGATTTTCAATTTCGAATTTAGAAGTTGATTTGCCTCCTCGCCATGCCGAATTTATTTCGGCACCCCTTATGCAAAGCTCGCGATTAAGCAGATCCGCGTAGCATAGCGGCAACTTTTATGATGGGGTGTTGAAACAAGTTCAACATGACGTTTCTTTTTTTTCCTTCATTATTCGATATTCTGCATTCGGTGTTCGATATTTGAGTTGAACAAAACGCCACTCTAATCGCTAATACCTATGTCGCCGCTTATTGAAATTACCGATCCTCATATCCTGGATGGCTCTGCCATATTAATAGATGTACGCGGCGGTGCCGATGCGCACGACCGCTACCTTGCCGGGCACCTGCCCAAAGCCGTTTTCGCCGGACTGGATGCCGACCTGGCCAGCCATCCCGAGAATGCTGCCAACGGTGGCCGCCACCCTTTGCCAGCCCTGGAAGATTTTGCCGCAACGCTGGCCCGCTGGGGTGTTATGCCCGATAGCCATATAATAGTTTACGATGATAAGGCCGCTGCCATGGGCGGAGCACGCCTCTGGTGGATGCTGCGGTCGATAGGGCACACCAATGTACAGGTGATCAACGGTGGCTTAAAGGCCGCCACTGATGCCGGGATCCAATTAACCACCGGCGAATACCAGAACGCTGCGGTAGGTACCTACCCCATAGCTGCCGAGTACACCAACACGGTTGATATAGAAGAGGTAAAAAAGGCCGCTAAGGATGATAATCGGGTGGTGATTGATGTGCGCGAAGGCGTACGCTACCAGGGCATCACCGAGCCGCTGGACCTTGTTGCGGGGCATATACCCGGCGCGGTGAATTTGTTTTACAGTACCAGCCTATCGCCGGAGGGGAAATACCTTACCTCTAAAGCCCTCGAAACGCTTTATAAAGACACCATTGGCGATGTAAAGCCGCAGAACGTGATTGTGCATTGTGGGTCGGGCGTTACGGCCTGCCACACGCTGCTTGGGATGGAACATGCGGGCATTACCGGGCCGAAGCTCTATGTAGGGTCATGGAGTGAATGGAGCCGCAGGGATCTGCCGATTGCCACAACGGAGCAATAATTACCGGACGTAAAACCGGGGCAAACTAAAATGCGTTAATCTCCATTGTGAAAACATACGTTTTAAAGCTTAAGCAAAACCTGCCAATCACTTTGGATGAGGCATGGGATTTTTTTTCGTCGCCGCATAACCTGGCTAAAATTACCCCGCCCGAAATGAACTTTGTGGTAACCAGCGATTATAACGGCGACGGCAAAATGTATCCCGGAATGATCATTACCTACAAGGTGTCGCCCCTGTTGGGTATTAAACTCAATTGGATGACCGAAATAACACATGTAGAACCGGGCAAATACTTTGTGGACGAGCAGCGCTTTGGGCCTTATGCTTTATGGCATCATCAGCACCATTTTAAAGAGATCCCCGGCGGGGTGGAGATGACTGATCTACTGCATTACGCCATCCCTTTTGGTGTAATTGGCCAGCTAACCAACGCCGTTTTGGTGCGCGAAAAAATTAGAAAAGTGTTTGAATTTAGAGTGAAAACAGTAGAAGAGATATTTGGGAAATACACCGTATAGATTTTATTTACTACAATAGTATTTGGAAGGGCTGCATTATTTGCGGCCCTTTTTATTTTACACCCCGCGCTGATGTGTCTGCAAATCAGTAACGCTTTTTTACAATCCCTGTAACGAATTTATTTTTTCGAAAGTCTACTCCCACTAAAATGGCCATTGGAAAATATTAAACAATAATTAAAATATATTTAATATTTTATATTTAAAAACTAAATACCTAACTTACAATAGTTTATGTATTGGTTATTTTTAATTAATTAACTTATAATAAAATGAAATTAAACCTACCTGTAAAATCACTACTATTAGCGCTGGCACTTACAGTAAGTGCTGCCGTATGCTGGGAATTATTTCTACGAAGCAAAGGACTTAAACCTAATTTTGATGACGGACCCGAACTATGGGCCAATAGCCGCGCCATGGTTTACCAACCATCAAACAAGGCAACTGTATTTATCGGCTCATCGCGCATTAAATATGACCTGGATATCCCAACCTGGGAAAGCGCAACCAAAACCCAGGCGGTGCAATTGGCTATGGTGGGTTCTTCGCCGCGTGCCCTGCTCACCAACCTCGCTAACGACCCTGAATTTAAAGGCAGATTGGTTGTAGATATTACCGAAGTGTTGTTTTTTAGCCAGTCGCCGCGTTTGGCCATATCACCAATGGCCGGTATAAACTACTATACAAAGCGCACGCCTGCACAAGCGGCGAGTTTCGCGGTTGATAAATACCTCGAAGCAAACCTGGTAATGCTAAATCAGGATTTTTACTCGCTTAACGGTTTGCTTACCCACCTGTACGTGCCCAATCGCATGGGCGTTTACGCCGGGCTCGATTTCCCGGTTGGCTTTGGTGAAACCGCATACAGCCGGCAAACTGCCATGAGCGCCGCGTTTTTGGCCGATACCAACCGTATTAATAAGGTGCGCGGTATATGGGGTTTTGTAGCCAAGATGGACCCAACGCCGCCCGTAACCGGTAAGGCACTCGATGTCATCCTGGCTTCGGTTAAGCAGGATGTGGATAAGATAAAAGCGCGCGGCGGTGATGTGGTATTCTTACGCACACCATCCAGCGGTCCGTTTTTTATGGGCGAAAGCATGGGCTACCCTCGCGCTAAATATTGGGACAGGCTTATTGTAACAACCGGCTGCAAAGGGGTGTTTTTTAAAGATTACCCGGCATTGGCCAACTTAGTTTGCCCCGAATTTTCGCACCTGAAGCCCAGCGACGCCGTAGTGTATACCAATGGCATGATAGCCGCGCTTAAACAGCAAACCGACTGGAAACTATAATTATACAATACAAATATTAATTCTACACCTATCTCATCATGGTTTTTAACTCCTATACCTTTGTAGTATTTTTTGCAGTAATGCTGCTACTACATAATCTTCCTTTATCCTGGAAGGTAAAAAAAATCAATCTGCTGCTCGCCAGCTACATATTCTACGCCGCCTGGAACCCACCCTTTATACTGCTGCTTTGGCTATCAACCGTGGTAGACTTTTTTGTGGGGCGCGCTTTATATACGCAACAGAACAAGGTGAAACGCCATGCGCTGCTTGTAGTTAGCCTTATAGGCAACCTGGGTATGCTGTGCTTCTTTAAATACGGAACCTTCTTTTTAGAGAATTTTGTGGCGCTTTGTAATGTACTGGGCTTTGATTATCACCCGGCGCAACCAAGCATTATTTTACCTGCCGGTATCTCGTTCTATACTTTTACCACCCTTTGCTATACGATAGATATGTACAAGCGCGAAAGCAAACCGGTAAAATCGATGTTGGATTTTTCGCTATTCGTTACCTTCTTTCCGCATTTGGTGGCAGGGCCTATTGTACGCCCGCCGCAGTTGGTGCCACAGTTCGAGACTGAACGTAAAGCCACTAAACAGCAACTGCTGGATGGTTTGCTATTGTTAACGCTCGGTATTTTTATGAAAGTGGCCCTGGCCGATAACATGCTGGCCGCAACTGCCGATGCCGTATTTGGTGCTCATGCGCCCCTGGGCTCGCTTGATGCCTGGGCAGGTGTGCTCGCCTTCTCGGGACAAATATTTTTTGATTTTGCCGGTTATTCTACAGCGGCTATTGGTGTTGCTCTGTGCCTGGGCTTTGTACTTCCGCAAAATTTTGCGTACCCATACGCGGCTATCGGTTTTTCTGATTTCTGGCGCAGGTGGCATATCACGCTCTCGTCATGGCTGCGCGATTACCTGTACATCCCATTGGGCGGTAACCGTAAAGGGCATTTCCGTACCTACATCAATCTGATGATCACGATGCTGATCGGCGGGCTTTGGCATGGTGCCAACTGGACGTTTGTAGTTTGGGGCGGCCTGCATGGATTGTTCCTCTGGATAGAAAAAGCTATGCAAGACAGTCGCCGCAAGGCAACAAATTTATCTTCGGATGATGCAGTTGTGGCTACGGCTTCTGTTATCCCGGGAGTTAAGATCAAAGAGAATTTCTTAAAAGCATTGCTTACGTTTTTCCTGGTTTGTATTACCTGGGTATTTTTCCGTTCGGCAACGTTTGGTGGGGCATGGGTACTACTTAACGCCATGTTTGCTCCCCGGCCCGGTACTGCGCCTTTATTAACCAGCATTGCCATTGTAAAAGTAGCAGTTGTAATAACACTGATGCTGGTATGCCATTGGACCATGCGCAAAACTACCGTGCTAAAAACAGCAGGTAAGCTGCCATGGTGGGGTGTGGCGTTGGCGTGGTCGTTCATGCTGGTGATGATCTTCCTCAGTCAGGAATCAAGCAAATCCTTTATCTATTTCCAGTTTTAAAACCAGGGAATAGTCATTTAACCAAACAGGCCGCAAAGAAATGCGACCTGTTTGGCAGTATTAAAATGTGTGAAATCGATTCCTAATCTGTGTAATCCTAAAATTATATTTTCAATACCGCCTGCAATGCGCCGCCGTAGCCTACACCTGCATTTCTACCCATAAAGGTGTAAAATCCGCTTGCGAAAACCGAAATACGGCGTGTAAAAGTATGCCCCACATTTACAGCTCCCTTGGTGAAAGCGAAATCCCGGTTCACGCTCAGGTTCTGGCTGAAAGATTTGTTGGAGCTGGAGGAGTTTTGACCGCCAATTTCAAAACTTACCTGGTTTTTTTTATTGATGGGGATGCCTAACAA
Organism: Mucilaginibacter gilvus; assembly: GCF_004054195.1. Lineage (GTDB taxonomy): Bacteria > Bacteroidota > Bacteroidia > Sphingobacteriales > Sphingobacteriaceae > Mucilaginibacter > Mucilaginibacter gilvus. The sequence goes on from NZ_SBIW01000008.1 coordinate 286,709, forward strand.
AGCCGAGTATACAATAACATTTGGCCCCTGCTTATCAAAGTAACGGCGATAACCGGCCTCTACGTTAAAATAGCAGCCTCGTAAAAAGTTTTTATTAAAGCTGCCGGTGTACATAAACTTTACTTCGGAACCAAAAACGCCGTAACCCAGGTCGAGCACATCCTCATCATGTTTATAAAGCGGTGCTATGCCCGATACCTGTACCGAGAAATACGCCTTATAATCAAAATTAACAAGCGCGTAGCTTAAACCTGCCTGGATATCGCCAAAACCAAAACTTTCCTGGTAAGTAGTACCTGCCGCAGTAGTATACTGGCTGTTTTGGTCGGGCGCTAAAACGTTTACGATGAGATCTAAGCGGCGGGTGATGCCATAGCCAACATATAAGCCGTAAGCATAGCTGGTGAATGAACTGTTCCCCGCTGGTTTTACCTTTTTACCGCTGGAGTTGTATACATCCTTAGAGGTGTAGTAGTTGAAGGATGGCACCACAATGTTGCGGTACTTGCCTATAGGCCAGCCTGCAAAAGCCTGCTGGCGGGCCGAGCCGATGATAACCAGTAATAAACAAAATATGTAAATTCTTTTCATGGTATGTGCTGTTTACGGCATCCTGAAATCTTCTTTCAGCCAGTAATATTGAAATGTAAAGTATGTAAAGTTAACCTCGTGCGCTTTATCTGCAACAACAAAATATTCGTTACTGGTGCTGGCAAATTTATTAAACATGCCAAAGCTGCATCGCGGCGGGCAAAATTCATCAAGTAAGCCTATGCCCATCAGTACTTTGCATTTTACTTTGTCGGCAAAGTTTTGCGGGTCGTAATAATCCCAAACGGCAAGTAGTTTTTCTTTGCTGAAGCCCGCGTGTTTTTTTATGTAATCATGAAAAACAAGCGTTGGCCAGGTATCAGTAGGATACGAACTGCCAATGGCGTAGGAGTCGTGCATATCGGCATATAATGGCACCTGGAAAGTGCAAAGCTTTACACGCTTATCCATAGCAGCTACAAACACGGCAAGTGCCCCGCCCTGGCTACCACCCTCTACCACTATCTTTTCGGGGTTGAGGCGCAGCTTAGAAGCGTTGGCGGCAATAAAATCTACACCACGCAGGCAATCCATATAGGCGCCACGATAGATGTACTTATCACGGCTTTCTATATTCACTAAATTGTATTGCTTATAATCGGGCGCTATTACATCACGGCTGTTACCGTTACCGCGTACGTTAATGGTAAATACCGCGAAATCCTCTTTATCATAATCGGGCTTCATCTCAATGGTATAGCCGGGCACACGGTATAAAACCGGGTAGTTTTTGCCGCCCTTTGGCACGGTAAGCCATCCACGGATGGTGATGCCTTCCCAGGATTTCATCTCGGCCAGGTAAACAATTTTTTCTTTGGTCGATCTTTTCTTATCCTCGGTGAACTTAAACTCCGGTTTAATGCTTTTTAAGGTATCGATGGTGCCTTTCCAAAACGCTTCGAAATCGGCAGGTTTGTGCAGGGCGGTTTTTATTTTTTCGGGGTCGATGCCGAACACGCGTTTTACGGTATCGTCATAAGTGGTAAGGTTAAACATAAAGTGTACGCGGTAAAAACCCGGGATGCGCTTTGGCAGCAGAACGCTATACGTTTCCGACGAGTTTTTGATGAGATGCACCGGCATACTATTGGTTGATAGCTGCCTGAAATCGTCGCTCAGGACGTTATAGGTAAGCTTGCCGTCCTGGTTATCCTTGTAGGTGCTTTTTAACTTCAGCTTAAATTCAATGTTGTCGTCGCCTTTAAAGAGGGCGTTTTTAGAACCCGGTTTTACCTCTATAAATACTTCACCCTCTTCCTTTTTTTCGTCTTGTGCAAAGGTGCTATAGCAGCCTGCCAGGATGATGCTTACGGTAACAACATAAAATTTAAACCCTCGTAGTAATTGCATTTTTATGATTCTCTTTTTTAAAGCCTGGTTTTATACGGATACTGCGCGCTTTTTGTTCCTGATCAAAAAATTGGATTGGCGAATGTAGTGGTTCAGCGGTTCTTCTATGAGTTTAAACAACAAAACAGATACCCCGTTGAGGATGATAAAAGCGTACAGCACATTTAAATTATCGTATTGAAAAGGCGAGCTCCAGTCAACGCCCCATTTATCGTAAAGCTCGAACACCCAGTCGTTAAGCCAGTTGAAACTAAAGTGCAAGCCATCATACATCCAGCCTAAATGGATGAGGTAAAATATGTAGGAGCTTTTGCCCAGTAGCTCCACAAATTTATTTGATAATATTTTTTTCAGGAGGGATGTCTCGGTAAGCAGGCCGTAAAAAAACAAGGCGATACTTACCGACAGCAGGTAGTTATTGGTGATAATACCCAGCGGATGGTGAAGCCCTGCAATTTCGCCCTTAGGTATGGGCAATGTACTCATGAACCATACACAGGCAAATATCAGCACAAAACCAAGATAAGTAAGCTTTTGCTTGCTGCTGCCATCCAGCTTTTTTTTGCGAACGATAAGCGCCAGTTGGATGCCCACAAAGAACTCGAAGCAGCGCCCCAAAAAGGTGTACAGCATCATAAACGTAAAATTGCTGAAGAAACCGTACCAGTTAACATTGCGGAATATAAGTACCAGTAAGGCGCCGATGCCGGTAATAATGAGGGGTTGGATGTAGAATTTTTTGTAGCGCTGCGCGAAGTAAAAGATAAACGGGGCCGAAAAGTAAAAGCATTCTTCTACCGTTAAGCTCCAGCCCTGGGCAATGCCGGTGAATTTTAGCTGATCGAAAAAGCCGCGTACAAAGGTAATATGCATCAGGAACAAACCGATGGGGCTTGCGAAACCATTGGTCACCTTTTCGTCATGCGTAAAATAGAAAGAAACGAAAGCCGCCAGCGTGAGCAAAAAGTACATGGGATAGATGCGGGCAACACGGTTTTTAAGGTATTGTTTAAACCAACCGCTGCTTAACTCAAAGCTATCGAAATAACGGAAAGCAATTAAAAAACCCGAAAGCGTGAAGAAGATTGTTACCCCGATGTGGAATTCGTTAAGAAAACGTTGCACAGCATGGGGAAAGTTCTCATCAAACGCGTAAGCGTAATGAGATATAAAAACGAGGTATGCAGCAAGTGCGCGTACCCCGGTAAGAGCCGGAATATAGGTAAGTAAAGGTTTTTGCGCCAAAACGGATCAGTTTTTTCGTCCCTAAAGATAATTTTTATATCGGAGGATATGCAAAATTTGCGCCACGGACTGGCTTTATTCCTGAAACGCGGGGTGATTTTAGCTTAACAGAAAAATAAACCATTTTACCTTATGCAAACATAGAATCACAAATTGGAAGGATGCGCTTAAAGCGCCGAACCCTGTACCACCCCTTTATTCAATATCTTTTGGTCGATGTAATATTGGATCTCGCTTTTTTTCAAGCCCCAGTTAGGGGCTATGAGTAATTCGCGATCGCTGAGGCCGAAGAGGCGCTGAATAATGATATCCGGCCTAACGCGCGGCAACAGTTCGCATAAAAACTCCGCATACTCATCCAGCCCGAAAAGTTTGAAGGGCTCGCGTTTGTATTTTACGCCCATTACGCTGCCCTCTACAATATGCAGGTGGTGGAATTTTACGAATTTTATCTGCGCGTGGCGATTGATCTCGTCGGCATATTTCAGCATCATCTCGTGGCTTTCCCATGGGAAACCGAAGATGGTATGCACGCAAACATCCAGTTTGGTGTTCTCGGTCAGTTTTAGTGCTTTCAGCAATTCATCGTGGCTGCAGCCGCGGTTGATCTGGTTAAGTGTTTCATCGTAAATGCTTTCCATGCCCATCTCCAGGTCTACATCAAACCTATCTGTATAACTTTCCAGTAAGGCTATTTTTTCGGCGTCGATGCAATCGGGACGGGTGCCTACGCTCAGGCCAACAATGTCCTCGGTACCGTAGCTTAGTGCTTCATCATACATCATTTTTAAATAATGCGCCGGGGCATAAGTATTGGTATTGGGCTGAAAGTAGATGATGAATTTATCGGCCTTGTTGCCGTTGCGGGCGCGTTCCATACCCTGTATCACCTGCTCGCGCACGGTAGGGGCATTGCGACTAACCGATGGCGTAAACGAATCTACATTGCAATATGTGCAGCCACCATAGCCTTTGCTGCCATCGCGGTTGGGGCAGGTGAAGCCTCCATCTACAATAACCTTAAATACACGGTGCCCCTTGTACTTCTCCTTAAGCCACGGGCCATAATTGTTATAGCCCTTCTCCCACGGGGATTCCACCGGTTTTAAAAGCGATGGCACCGATTGTGTTTCTGATACTGATTGCATTACCGCAAAGGTAGTGATTTTAGATTACACCGATTTATAGCACCAATTACATCGATTTAATTCGTGTACTAATTGGCTAAAATATCCGCTGCCGTATCACCTCCATAAACCCTTCGCGGAATTTGTCGCTAACGGGGATCTGTTTGGTGCCGATGTAAATGTGGTTATCCTGAATCTTATTGAGCAAGCGTGTGTTTACAATGTACGAATTGTGCACCCGTACAAATGGCTGCGGTAGTTGCTCCTCAATATCTTTTAAACGGCGGTATATCAGCAGTTCTTCGGTGCCGGTTACCAGGCGCACGTATTCTTTTTCGCTTTCGAAATAAAGCACTTCGTCCAGCAAGATCTTGCGCAGCGTTTTGCCGGTTTTAAAAAAGAAGTAGTCGGCTTCCGGCTTGGTGGTGATGGACTCCGGCGGGGATGCATGTTTGCCGAAACAGGCATCTATTTTTTGCGTGGCAGCCACAAAGCGTTTCAGGGTGATAGGCTTCAGCAGGTAATCAATGGTTTGGTAGGCGTAGCTTTCGGCGGCGTGCTCGGCATAGGCAGTGGTGAACACAATTTTAGTGTCCTTTGGCAGCAGTCCCGCCAGTTCCATGCCGGTAAGGTGCGGCATATTGATATCCAGAAAAATAAAGTCAACGGTGTGCTTTTTTAAGAATTCTATCGCCTCCAAAGCGTTATAGCATTTACCCAAAAGCTGCCATTGGGTGGTTTGGCCTATAAGCACTTCCAGCAAGCTAACCGCATTGGGCTCGTCGTCTATAATGATGCACCTTAAATTCATAGCAGCGGGATGTTTAAGCGGGCTACGTAAATATCGCCTTTATTTTTGGTGGATAGGTCAAAATCATCTTTGTACAATAACACCAGCCGTTTGCGCAGATTTTCTATACCAAAGCCGGTGGAGTTGGGGTTTAGCGGCACATCCGGGATAGTGTTCTCCGTGGTGAAGATCAGCCTGCCGTTTTCCTGTACAAGAGAGATATCTATTTTATTATCCACGCTCGATTTATCGATGCCGTGCTTAAAAACATTCTCCACAAATGTCATCAGCAGCATTGGCGGGATGCTGAGTGTGGCGTCGCAATTATTGCTGAACGTAAGATGGATCTCGTACCGGATGCGGATCTTCTCCAGCTCAATATAATTCTCAATAAACAGGATCTCGGTACCGATGGATACCACTTGCTTAGGGCTTTCATCCACAAAATAGCGCATGATGTTGGAGAGCTGCTCTATCAGCCCTGCCGTGCGCGGCGCTTCCAAATAAGCTTCATAATAAATGTTATTGAGTGTATTGAACAGGAAATGCGGCTGCACCTGAGATTTGAGCAGGTTGAGTTCGGCCTGTGTTTTTTGTACGATGATCTCTTCGGATTGGCGCTTCAGATCGAAATAAGCTATCGCAATGCGGAAGATAAAGCTAAGCAGGAAAATGAGTATGCCGCCTACAATAAAACCTGATAGTATTTTAAAGGTCATTGCCTCGGGCTTGGGGGCAAAGAAGGTGTTGTAAACCGTAAGCGTAATAAAGCCCCGGATGATACCCACCGCAAAAAGGAATACAATAACAGCCAGTACATACCATACAAAGCGCCCTTTTTGGTAAAGCTTTGGGAAAAGCCAAAGGATGTTACCATAAATAATGGCGGCGTAAAAAGCGGTGTATATAATAGCATAAGCAAACGCCTGCCCAAAGGGGTCCATCGGTAACAGGGAGAGCATGATCACCACAAAAACAGATACCCAAACGGCTTGCTGCAATTGGATGGCGGTAAGCTTACCGGAGAATAATTTCATGTTTAAAAATACGAAGCTTTTTGGTGCCCCACGATAGTTTTAAACGCCGGGTCTTATTTATTCAATAGAAAGGGTTGTTTTGTCAATGCTTACACCAATTGGCGGTTTAGGCCGCTGTTTTACCGCCTATTGAATTGAGGAGGCCAAACGCTAAATATAATGGGTATAGGGTTGAAACGATTTCGGAATGCTTTTGAAGAGGCACAAATTTGCCTCGATAAATAAGAAACTTAAAACCATTAACAATTCAATAACATGAAAACTAACTGCACTATACCTGCCATCGTAATTTGCCTGATCACCTTATTTTTATCGGCACAGCCGAAATATACGCTGGCACAACAGGTAGACACCATTCGCCTGAAAGATAACCGCCTGAACACCGCCAGCCTGAAACCGGGGGTGCGCCAATACATAGTTTATTTCCAAAATCCAAAAAGCCCTAAAGTAATGCGGTTTTGGCTTTGGCTACGCGATACTAAAATAGAAACCCAAAACGGGCAGAAAGTATTTGTTACCAACCAGCACTGGTATGGCGGCGATACCACCAGCTACCGCACGGTATATTCGGTAAACAAGGCCAGCGATTTTTCGCCCATCTACCATTCGGAAACGGTGAACGGCAAAAACAAATCCTTTAACTGGAGCAACCAGAAAATTGTAGGTGCCGATACGGTGGCCGCAAACACAGCCAAAACCTACTCGCTTGATTTTACCGGGCCCTGCTACAACTGGAACCTGGATATGGAAACTTTTGAGATGCTGCCTCTGGCCGCCGGTAAAACGTTCGCCATTAATTTCTACGACGCGGGCTATAGTAAACCTGAGTACATTATCTACAAAGTAACCGGAAGCGAAGTAATTACCACCTACGATAACCAAAAAGTTGATTGCTGGATCTTGTTCAATGAAAGCGATAACGCCGGCCGCCACGCCACGGAAACCTTCTGGATAAGCAAAAAGAACCACGAGTTTTTAAAAGAGGAGGACAACTTTGCAGGCATGTACCGCTACAAAGTAAAAATGTCCGCTGCTACCACTAACGTTTTACCCAAGTTTGGTAAGTAAAAGCCGTTTTAAATCCCTCCCTGGGCACACGGTGGCCGAGGGGGATAAGAAATATGGGCAGCAATCAGGACCTTATTGAGACAAATCGTGTTAATCCTAAAAACCCTAAATCGTGTATTAGTTGCTAATATGTAAACCCTGGTAAGTATGCACCCCATCAGCATTACCATAGCTGAAGTTAAGATGTGTGAAGCGTTTGTATTTCTCTTTATACTTTGCAAAAACAGCTTCGGGCTGTTTTTTTCCGTTCACGGTCATCTCCTCGTTGTTGAGGGTGAGGTCGTGCAAGCTCTTTTCATTATCTATAATTTTGTCTTTAATAAGGTCGCCAATCAAAGCTTTCATCAGCAATTGATCCTGACGCGCTTGTTCCTGATCCTTTTTAGCCTGGATCTGGTCTTTAGCGGCTTGCTCCTGGTCGCGTTTTGCTTGCACCATATCTTTTGCTGCCTGCTCCTGGTCTTTTTTTGCCTGTAACTGGTCAAGCTTAGCCCGTTCCTGATCGCGTTTGGCTTGCACCTGCGCCTCACCGGCACCGGCCTGGTCTCTTTGTGCCTGCTCGGCATCACGTTTTGCTTGTAAGGCGTCTTTCTGCGCTTGTTCCGCATCGCGCTTAGCCTGCAGTTGATCACGACCCGCCTGCTCCTGGTCGCGTTTGGCTTGCACCATGTCACGGGCGGCCTGTTCCTGGTCTTTCTTAGCCTGGATCTTATCCCGCTTTATCTGCTCCTTTATTTTGGTGAGCACGGTGCTGTAATCACCCCATTTAGCGGCGGGGATCTGTTCGCCATCTATATAAAGCTCTGTCATTTTATCGATCACAAATTTGGCTTTGTAAATTACGCCATTCCAGTTGGTGCGAAACTCCTCCACCTCTTGCCCGTTGCTGCGCGAGGTGGTCATGTAATTGCTGTTAGGCGAATTATCGCGGACTGTTTTTTTCTTCGCCTGCCCATAGCTTAGGGTAGTCGCGGCCATTGCGGCCAGTAAAAGGCCTTGTTTTAAAAATTTTGTTTTCATTTTATTTGATCTAAAGGTTAAAAATTGGGCAATACAATTCCGCCTCACCATTGGTGAGTTTTAAAAAATGCGGTGCCGGTTGGTTTTGCTTGTTGCTATTTGCTACAGGGCAGGGCGCGCTTTCCCCACGCTAAAGTTTTAGCGGTGTTGTGTTTACAGTTGAATGCTGAGGTTGTTTTTTTGATTTTGCTGTACTCGTTGCTGGTCTTTTTTGGCTTGTTCCTGGTCTTTACCAGCCTGTTGCTGATCCCGGATGGCTTGCTCCTGATCGCGTTTGGCTTGGATCTGGTCTTTGGCTGCTTGTGCCTGGTCAATTGCGGCCTGCTTCATATCGCGTTCGGCTTGCTCTTTATCGCGTTTGGCTTGCAGTTGGTCAAGTTCGGCCTGGTCTTTTTGTTTTGCAGGTGTATTGGCGTTGGTTTGGCTTTCGTACAAGGTCCTGTCGTAAACTTCTTTAGCGCGGTCTGCTTCCATTTTGGCCAGTTCAGAAGCATACTTTTGCTTTAAAACGATTTCCATATCTGCTTTCTCCTTGGCCGATACCATGGCATTATCAAAAGCTGCAGGTTCAGTTTTTTGAATGAGAGGAAGCGGCTCTTTTGCTTTGTTCTTATCTTCTTTCTTAACGATGCTTACTGGCTCCGATACTGCATTTTTCGGTTGAATAGCCCGCTGTGTAACTACCATCTTTGGTTTTGCTTCGCGATGAGCGATCACCCTTATTTGTGTAATAGCCGCCGTTGCCACCATTGTCGAGAGGATCAATACACCGGCCATAAAGAAAACCTTTTCGGCGGTACCAAGCGCCTTGTTTTGGTTTTGCAAAATGCGGCTTACGCGTTGCAGCAAATGGTTCTTTTTACCGGGGAAAGCCACCTGGCAAACCGCGCCATACAGCGAATATTCCTTAAAGCTGATGAGCGCCTGTACAAATTCGCGCTTGTTTTTGGTTTGCGCCAGGGCAATGTCGTCGCAGCAATTCTCGCGCTCATCGCGCAGCAGCGACGAGATCCACATTAGTCCGGGATTAAAGAAGAACACCGTTTCGGTGATGGTTTGCAAAAAGTTCACCACGTAATCGTTCCGGCGGATGTGTGCCAGTTCGTGCAGTAGTACAGCCTCTATCTGTTCGGGTGGAAGCCCTGCCAACAAGCCCATTGGCATCAGTATCACCGGCTTTAAATGGCCTATTACAAAAGGTACTTTTACATAGCCCGATTCCAGTAATTGTACTGCTCGTTTCAACTGCAGTTTTTCGCAGAGTATCGCCATGCGCTGCTGCCAGTAAATATTGGATGCTGCAATATCGCGGTGCCGCGCCCTTTGGATAAATACCAGCCCACCTATAAACTTTACCGAACGGAACAGAAACAGGATAAACCAAACCAGCACCACCATAGGCGCGTTCACAGTAAAGTAACTGATACAGGCATAGCCAAACTGGCTGATACTGCGGGTATCTATATTAAACAGTACGGTGGCATCCGCTGCTAATTTGCCGTTAAACGGCTGCGTAAGCACCTGCGCCGTCTCCCGGTTCCAAACCCAGGCAAACGTGTAAATACATGCCCCTATAAAAAGCGCGAACTGCGCAAGCACCAGGTTGTACCTTACTGCCGCGCTTGCCTTGCGGGTGGCCATCAATACCAGCGCGGCAACCATCGCCAGCAGCAAGCCCTGCCATAACGAGTGGATGAGCATCCAGCTAAATGCCTGGATAACGCGGTTGGTGGTGATGAGGGTAAGCAGGTGCATGGTTTTGCGTATTATTGGGCTTTGTCCATTTTGTTAAGCAACTCTTTTATCTTCTGCAATTCTTCTTCTGATGTTTTATCGTTACCCAGTAAAGCAACCATCAGGCTGCTTGCCGAGCCATTGTACATGGAATCTACAAAGCGGCCCAGCATGTTGCCTTTCACTTTGGCTTCTTCCAGCGCGGCGCTGTAAATGTGTTTCATGTTGGTCTCGTCGCGCTCCAACATACCTTTTTCTTTCATCACCTGCATCAGCTTCAGGGTAGAGGTATATATCACCGCTTCTTTTTGCTCGTTCAGCTTATCATGCACAAAACGCACCGTTGAAGGGCCATCCTGCCAAAGTATTTGCAGCACATCCATCTCGGTTTTGGTAGGTACGTTATCAGCGGGTTTATCTTTCTTAAACAACATCATAAACCAAAGGTATGTATTGAAAACGTACGTTGCAATAGTTAAGGTAAAATAATTTTAGATTTTAAAAAAAAAATGTCGTCGCCCGGGCTGCTATATCCTGTCAAATCTTTTAATCCCTAAATCGTGTTAAAAGTTGGGAGCACAATAGGGGTAAACCCTGCCATCATTGTACTAGGTGTATAAAAGCAAAACATACACAATGATGATAGAATTAATTACATGGCTGTTTAAGAAATACGCTATGCCGGTATTAAGCCGATACCGGGCCAACAGAAACACCGGTGCCATAAAAATCGCCGCGGCTAAACCTGCACCACAATTTCAACCCGAATAAAAGAGCCAACTGGTTTTTTGGCTGGAATGTGGGCTTGAGTTTGTTTTAGGAAGCGCTACCCGGCACAAGGTACTCCGGCTTAAACGCTTATATCCAATCGCTGAATCTCATCTGTACATCTGAAATTTGCTCATCTGCACGTTTTTCTCCATGCTTTTCGCCGACCTATTTCAGCCGTTCACCGATGTAATTCCCCCGTACGTCTAATTGGTCGTATTGCGCTGTAACGTTTCCTATGTGAGGGCGTCATATTGGTGTATTTAATAAAACGAAAAACACAAATAGCACTCACAATCAAAATATTAGGAATCATGAAAACAACATTTTTAACCATAGCAACCATCTTCACTTTAGCCATAGGTACTATAACAACCAGCTTCGCTGCAGCAAATAATAACCCGGAAGAAGTAGCAACCGTTTTAACAAACTTAAGCCAGATCAACAAAATAGAGATCCGCGGTAATGTGCAGCTGTTCGTGTCAGATGGTACTGCCGACCAGGTAAAAGTTTACAACCGTTACTACGCAGAGAGCGCGGTGGTTAAAAACGAGAACGGTGTACTGCGCATCGCATCATACAACGCAAAAACCTTAGTGGTTTGGGTTACAGCCGCCGACCTGCGCAGCATCTCTGCTTATGACAACGCTGAAGTAAAATCTTTCGGTAACCTGTCTAAGATAGACCTGGATGTTAACCTGTACAACAACGCATCAGCAAAATTGAACCTTGATGCTTTTAAAGCAAACATCACCGTAAACGACCACGCTAAAGCAGATGTTACCGGTAACGTAAGCGAGTATAACCTGGTTCGTGATCAGTCTGCAACCGTTAACAACACTGATTTAGCTTCAATCAGCAAAACAGAGAAGATCACCAACAGGTTTACCCCGGCTAAAGCAGAATTAGCTATCTTGTAAGTAATACTTTTGCAAAAGTTCAACATATATTCAGTCAAAGCCACCGTGTAAAGGGTGGCTTTTTTTGGTTATTAACAATAAATATTGTGGTTTGATGGGATTTAGGACTCCGTCAGCTCGCCTCTCAGGTCTTTTTCCAAACAGCGCTTTACTTCCTGCGGGTCGTCTATCTCGCCGAGGAGGTACATCATTTTGGTAACGGCTGCTTCAAAGGTCATGTCGAATCCGCTGGCTATGCCCATATCTTTAAGTTCCTTGCTGGTTTCATAGCGGCCAAGTTCTACGGTGCCCACTTTACATTGGGAGATATCCAATATCACTTTTCCGGCGTCTATGGCTGCTTTCAGCAGGTCTATAAACCATTGGTCGGTAGTGGTGTTGCCGGCGCCGAAGGTCTCCATTACAATACCGCGTACATCCGCGCCTAAAATGGTTTCTACTACTTTGGGGCTGATGCCGGGATACAGTTTTAGTACCGCTACATCGCTTACCAGGTTATTATGCACTTTTAGCGGACCTTCGCCCGGCTGGCGGATGTCATTCGCGCTGAAACGCAGGTGTACGCCCGACTCGGCCAGGATAGGATAATTGGGCGAGCGGAACGCTTCGAATTTTGAGGAGTTATATTTAAATGCACGGTTACCACGGAATAGTTTATAATCAAAATAGATACAAACTTCGGGTACGCGACTTTTATCGTTCTTTTTAGCTTTGGCTATTTCTATGGCGGTCATCAGGTTTTCCTTGGCATCCGTACGTACGGCGCTGATAGGAAGTTGTGAACCGGTAAAAATTACCGGCTTATCTAAATTTTGCAGCATAAAGCTCAACGCCGATGCTGTATACGCCATGGTGTCCGAACCATGCAAAATTACGAAACCGTCCACCTCGTCGTAGCTGGCTTCTATCAATCCTGCCAGCTCGCTCCAAACCTGTGGGTTCATGTTTGATGAATCGATAATCTGCTCGAAAGAATGAACCTTAATTTTACAGTTAAGTTTCTCCAATTCGGGCACATTATCCATTATCTGCTCAAAATTGATGGGTACCAGTACTTTGGTTATCGGGTCGGTCATCATACCAATAGTGCCGCCGGTATAGATGATCAGTATTTGGCTCATTGCTCAGGTTTATACTTTTAATAAATAATTACACCCCGAAGATCTGTTTGGAATTTTCGGTGGTGGTGTTTGCCACTTCTTCTACAGTAATTTGATACAGTTCCGCAACTTTTTGGGCTATGTATGTTAAATAAGAGCTTTCGTTAGGTTTTCCCCGGTACGGAACAGGGGTAAGATACGGAGAATCAGTTTCTAAAACGATATGCTTCAGGTCAATTTGTGGTAAGAATTTGTCTAACCCCGCGTTTTTATACGTTACAACGCCGCCTATCCCCAAATAAAAACCGAGGGTAATAACTTTTTGGGCCTGCTCCAGCGTGCCGCTAAAGCAGTGGAATATGCCGCGCAGGTGCTCGTCCTGTTCTTGCATTAATACTTCGTAAACCTCATCAAAAGCATCGCGACAGTGGATCACTATCGGCAACTTTAACTGTTTAGCCCATTTTATTTGCAGTTTAAAGGCATGGGTTTGCTCAGTCACCAAGGTTTTATCCCAATAAAGGTCAATCCCTATTTCGCCAATAGCGTAAATTTTTTGCTGGTGAAGTATGGGCTGCATCAGCATCAGCTGGTGTTCCCAATCCTCTTTTACCGAACAGGGGTGCAAGCCAAGCATGGCAAAGCAGTTATCGGGGTAAGCATCCAGCAAATCAGCCATCAGGGGGATAGAAGCTGCATCAACGTTAGGCAAAAACAGCCGGGTAACACCGTTATCAAAGCAGCGCTGCATTAAGGCCTGCCGTTTTGTATCGATGGTTTCGTAATACAAATGAGTATGCGTATCTGTTAATACCATGCTGCAAAAATAAAAAAGCCTCCGTTGCGGGAGGCTTTTTATGTTTATTAATTTTTCTTTTTTACAATAGGTCGCTTTTTAAACGGTGTTTTGCCCTTGGTAGCAACTGCTGGTTTCACAACAGGATGTTTGCCGGGGATAACGCTCACCATCTCCACATCAAACACGAGGGTGCTATACGGCTTAATAATGCCGCTGCCCTGCTCGCCATAACCAATGGCCGATGGAATGATGAACGTTGCTTTAGCGCCTTTGTTAAGCAACTGCAAACCTTCTACCCAACCTGCAATTAAAGGCTGTACGCCAAGTACAAATGTTAGCGGCTGGTATGGGTTCCCTTGCTGGTATGTACCGGCGGCTTTCGCAACCGATTCAATGCTGGTATCAAATACTTCCTCGGTGGTTAAACGCCCGGCGTAGTGTACCATTAAAGAGTCGCCTTTACGGGCGTAAGGGCCAACACCTGTTTTGGTGATCACATAACGCAAGCCCGATGGGGTAGCTTTTGTAACCAAACCGTGTTTTTTTATGTAAGCATCGCCCTGGGTACCTTCGGCGGCTTTTAATTTAGCAACTCCTGCATTACGCTCGGCAATGGCATCGGCTAATGTTTGGATCTGTACAATTTTTAAGGTGCATAAAATGTTGCCGCCTTTGGCTAAAAAAGCCGGGCGCTGCGCATCATTACCTTTAAAAATGGTATCAACAGGTATTTTCACAATGGCGCTGTCGCCAACTGCCAATAAAGGCAAAATATCCATCAAGTCGCCCGGGTTACGCGACGGCTGTGCCTGTACTTTAACCGGCTGCCCCATTTTGTAGCTGCTAAACAGTATCGAATCTTTGTCGGTGCGTTGAGTAACGTGGAAGGTAACCACATCGCTCGCTTTAACTTTTTCGCCGGTGTTTGGGGTAAGTATCTGGTACTGTATGCCGCTTGGGAGGGTTTTTAAGCCCTGCGCATTGGCTGTTACCGCAAAACCGGTAAGCAGCAACAATGTATAAATAGCTTTTTTCATAATAAAAAAGCCCTCCGTTTTAGAACGGAAGGCTGTAGTGGGGTTAAATATTATCTAAATGCAGGCGGTTGTGGTGCTGCAGGTTTTGGAGCGTTCGGATTTGCGTGAATAATGTCAACAACTTCTACAGTAAACACGGTAATTGCAAAAGCAGGGATCATAGGCGGCGCGCCTTGTTCGCCCCAGCCAAGGTCTGACGGGATTACAAAAGTTGCTTTCGCGCCTTTGTTTAGCAACAGTAAGCCTTCGTCCCAACCTCTTATCACTTTGCCTTCGCCTACTGCAAGGTGCATAGGCGCGTAAACGCGGCGTGGGTCTGCAGGCTGTTTGGTGTAAGCAGAAACCTTTGCAGCGTTTTCTTTCAGGCTGCTATCAAACATTTTACCGTTTAACAGTGTGCCGGCGTAATTTACAACAGCGGTATCGCCCTTTGCAATAGCTGAGCCAGTGCCTGGTGTAGTTATCACATAGTTTAAGCCCGATGGCGTAACAGTAGTTTTTAGCTTGTTGTCTTCAATATACTTTTTAATTTTTGCAGGCTCGCTTTTCTTAATCAATTCTGACTGTGCTTTAACAAACTCAGATATACGGCCCTGAAAAACAACTTCGCTAAGGTTTCCACGAGGAATTACTTTATCTACTTTAACATTGTAAATAATGTATTTGCCTTTAATGCCGGGAGGTTTTGGCTGGCCTTTTTTAAATACCGAATCGATATTCATTTTAAAGGTTGCACTGTCGCCTTCGCTCAGCAGCAGGAAACCGGTAGTGATATCACCTTTTTTCTGTTCTTTTGGCATTGGGGCCAACACTGGGCGGCCAGATTCGTAAGTGCTGTATACAACCGAATCTCCTTCGGTTTTTAATACAAGATTCAGGCTCATAAAGTCGCCTGTTTTAATGGTTGGGCCCGATTTATCTACGGTTATATCATATAACAAACCACCGTCGGCCTGTTTAAATCCACCTTTACAACTTGCTAACCCTATTGTTGCAAGCGCGATAAGCATTACATTTTTCCTCATTTTAGTTTTTACTGTATTAATAGTTTTTTATAGTCTGGTAATATTGATTTGAATTTTTGTACTACGACCGCAAAGCTATCATTTGATTGCCCGCCCGCCGCATTGCGGTGCCCGCCGCCATTGAAATATTTTTTACAAATTTCGTTTGCCGGGAACTCTTCTTTGCTACGTAACGATAGTTTTACCATATCGTTGCGCTCCACAATGAATGCGCCCAGTTTTATGCTGGCTATAGATAGGGCATAATTTACGATGCCCTCGGTATCGCCTGTATTAACATCAAACTTAGCAAGGTCTGTTTTACTAACGGCAATTATGGCGGTATTGTATTCGGGCAGTATTTCCAGGCAGTTGGCCAGGCAATGCCCTATAAAGCGCAATCGGTTTTCTGATGCGCTGTTGTATATCAATTCGTGGATGCGCCAGTTTACCGCGCCGCAGTCTATCAGTTCGGCAACTATCCGGTGCACATCTGATGTGGTATTTGGTAAACGGAAGGAGGCGGAATCGGTAAGGATGCCTGTATATAAGCAGGTGGCTACGTCTTTATCTATCAGATCTTTGCGGCCAAGCTCGTTTGCGATGAAGGTGTACACCAGTTGCGCGGTAGCACAAGCCTTAATATCCCAATAACGGTAATCATCAAAATCCTGTGGTTCCAGGTGATGGTCGATCATTACTTTGTAGGCACTGCTTGCACCTACCAGTTCACCCATTTGGTTAATGCGGCTGAGGTTGTTAAAATCGAGGCAAAAAATGATGTCGGCATCTGCTATCAAAACGGCAGCTTCTTCGGTATGCTCGGTGTAGATCATTACCTCTTCGTTACCAGGCATCCAGGCCAAAAAGTCGGGATAATCTGTTGGGGCAATAACGGTAGCGTGGTGCCCAAGTTGTATTAAATAATTATACAATCCTAACGATGAACCCATCGCATCACCATCGGGTTTGTGATGGGTAGTAATAACTATTTTTTGGGGCTGAGCTAAAAGTTCTGCAAGCGAGGCTAAATCCAACATCAATTTTAAAAAGAAGTGCAAAGCTAAATAAATTAATTAAATACAAACAGCTTATTTAGCAGTAAAAGCTTTATGTTTCAGTTGTAAAACGCTATTTTTGCGCCAATTTTAATAATCTAATTAAGAGATTAACTCCAAAAAATGAAAACCAACAGAACATTTACAATGATAAAGCCGGATGCAGTTGCTAACGGCCACATTGGCGCTATTTTAGATCATATCACCAAAGCAGGTTTTAAGATAGTAGCGCTAAAATACACAGCTTTAAGCGCGCAAAAAGCCGGCGAATTTTACGCGGTACACAGCGAACGCGGTTTTTATGCCGACCTGGTAAGTTTTATGTCTTCGGGACCTATCGTAGCGGCTATTTTAGAGAAAGATAACGCTATCGCGGATTTCCGTACGTTAATTGGCGCTACCGATCCATCTAAAGCTGATAAAGGCACCATCCGTAACCTGTTTGCAAAATCTATCGAGGCAAACGCAGTGCACGGATCTGACTCTGACGAAAACGCTGAAATTGAAGGCAGTTTCTTCTTCTCGGCTTTCGAAAAATTCTAACAACCAGTATACTTCAACCGGCTGTAATACTGTTTATTACAGCCGGTTTATTTTTATTTGACCTTGCTTTGTACAATATTTGTTTTTAACTTTACGTTGTTACTCCAACACGCGCCAGTTAGCAGGTCACAGTCATGAAAGCATTATTCAAGTACGTTGTTTATTCGGTAATAATTGTGACTATTTTATTGGTGTCTCTGGATATTTTCAGGTACCACCCCGAAGCGCAATTCGCGTTCATCTTCCCGGGGATCTTTCTTTTAGCTTTCTCGCATATTATGGATGATGCCCTGCGCGGGATCTCTTCACGCATCCGCTTAGGCCGGAAGTAGTTTACAAAAACACAATTTCTTCTACCAGTACCGTTTTAGCTTCATCGTTTATTTTGGCGATGATTTGGCTGCGCATCATCACCAGTTCATTTTTTATTACCGATGATTCTATCCGTAAAAAAAGTTTCTTATCTCTGATGAATAGCTCCTTTGTGCGGTTTGCTACCGATTTGCCCACCAGGTCTGGCCAGGCGGCCACTACATGGGTTTCATCGTACCGGCGCTTTATTTTGTAAACGTTCAGCATTTGTTCAATAGCTTCTTTAAGCGATTTGTCGTTTGTTTTACGCATCAATGTTTCCCTCCGCTACTTTAAATAATTTTACATCCACGTTTATCGCCTCAAATATATTCTGCACCCGGCTAATGCTGGTATCGGTGATGAGCACCTGCCCAAAATCATTATTGCTCACCATCTGCATGAGTTTGGTTACCCGGCCCTCATCCAGCTTATCAAATATATCATCCAACAGCAAAAGCGGTTTAAAACCTTTCTTTTGGGTAAGAAAGGTATACTGCGCAAGTTTTAGCGCTATGAGGAAGGATTTTTGCTGCCCCTGCGACCCGAATTTTTTCATGGGCATGGCATGGATGTTGAATTGAAGATCATCCTTATGGATGCCACTGGTAGTGCGCTCCAATATCCGGTCGCGCTCAATGGTCTTCTTCAACAGGCTTGCCATGTTATCATTTAATAATTGCGACTCATACACCAGTTCCACCTGTTCTGCATCGCCGCTTATAAAACTATAATGCTGGTTAAAAATAGGGGTGAAGCTTTCCATAAACGCCCTGCGCTTTTCAAATATGCGCGCGCCCGAGGCGGTGAGCTGCTCATCCAGCACAGCCAGCAGATCGGGGTCGTACCGGCCGGTATCGGCTATCAGCTTCAGCATGGCGTTCCGGTTCGCCAGGAATTTATTGTAGGCGATCAGCTCGTCCAGATAGTGGTTATCCGTTTGCGAGATCACGTTATCAATGAATTTGCGGCGCTCTTCGCTGCCTTCAATAATAATGCTGATATCATATGGCGATACCATTACCAATGGGAGCAGCCCTATATGATCTGCAAGGCGCTGGTAATCTTTTTTATTGCGCTTGAATTGTTTTTTCTGATTGCGTTTTACGCCGCAGGCCACTACCTCTTTATTGCCGTTCTTCTCAAAAACGCCGTTGATCATAAAGAAATCGGCGCCTTGTTTTATCTGCTGGCTATCTATTGGGTTAAAATAGCTTTTACACAGGCTGAGGTAGTGTACCGCATCCAGCAGGTTGGTTTTGCCAGCACCATTATTCCCTACAAAAGCATTAACGCCGGTGCTGAGGGTAAGCTCGGCTTCGGTATAATTCTTAAAATTTAAAAAGGAAAGTTGCTGCAGGTACATGGGATGGCAAAATTACGCAATTAGTTTGGGGGATTACACCGATTGTAGGTTGATTTCACAGATTTAGTTAGGACGACACATGACCATTATTAGTCGTTAGATCAATAAAATCATGGTTAAAAATGCGTTAGCGATTGCAGTGGAAACCCCGGAATGCAGCGGCGCTTCTATCAGCGGCGCGAAATGAGGAGTTGTAACGAAAAGCGCGGGCCGAAGGCAACGCCATAAATGGTCTGTCTGAACTCGAATTAAACGAATTTTTTGAATGGGCAGAACTTAACGCTTTAAACGCAGCCGTAAAACTCTTAATTAGATGAATTCCATAAATTGGTTTAATTCGAGTTCAGACAAAAACACGCTCATAATCAATCAAATCAACAATTAACTAAGCAAAAATAATTATTTGTTAAAAGTTTTGAAAACCGTAGTTTTGCAAACTTAATTTTTAAATACAAATGTCAGCAACCGAGTTGAAAACAAAGGCTACGCCAGCAAATACAGAAACAGTGAAGAGTGGCAGCTTTGTTCAGGAGAATCAAAAAAGCTTATTATTTATAGCAGGCGCTATCGTGTTAATGGTAGTGATATACATAGCTTATACCAAATTTTACCTGGGCGACAGGGAAGTGAAAGCCGCCAACCAAATACACGTAGCACAGGATTACTGGGCTAAAAAGAATTGGGATAAAGCTATTAATGGTGCCGACAGCTACCCTGGTTTAGAAAAAATTGTTGCCGACTACAGCAACACAAAAACCGCAAACCTTGCTTACTTTTACTTAGGCGTTGCTTATTTAAACAAAGGCGAATACCGCAAAGCGATAGATAACTTTAATAACTACCGTGGTGACGATATGATGGTTGCAGCTGAAGCTTACGGCGGCACAGGTGATGCTTACGTGGAATTGAAAGATTACGACAAAGCGGAAACCTACTTCAAAAAAGCGATTGATAAAGCTAACAACCAATTCCTTTCTCCGGTTTACCTGAAAAAATTAGGTTTGGTTTACGAAGCTAAAAACGACAACAAATCGGCAGTTGATACTTACAAAAAGATAAAAACCGATTACCCAACAAGCACCGAAGCCCAAAGCATCGACGCTTACATAGCACGCGCAGAAGCTAAGTAGCAATACTTATTTCGGATGTCGAATGTTCGATTTCGGATTTATAACTGGATAGCATATATTCACAAATAGATCAGAGATCGAACATTTTTGTTTTACTACAATCTGAACTAACGGGAAAATCCCAAATCCGAAATCGAAAATCTCAAATCCGAAATCAAACTATGTCTTCAGCATTAAAAAACCTTTCCGATTTTTCTACCGCTACCGAGATCCCTTCGGCAGAGGCGTTTACCTTTGGTATTGTTGTTGCCGAATGGAACGCCGAAATTACCAACGCGCTTTACCAGGGCGCATACAATAGCTTGGTAAAATATGGCGCTAAGGAGAAGAACATCCATAGCTACCCGGTACCCGGCAGCTTTGAGCTTACCAGCGGCGCCGAACTGCTTTTACAAACCGGGAAGTTTGATGCCGTGATATGCCTGGGCTGTGTAATACAAGGCGAAACCCGCCATTTTGATTTTATTTGTAACGCGGTTGCAAATGGTGTAAGCAATGTTGCTATAAAATATTCAAAACCTGTTATATTTGGAGTGCTTACTACTGACAACCAGCAGCAGGCGATAGATAGGGCAGGTGGCAAACACGGCAATAAGGGCGACGAAGCTGCAGTAACTGCCATAAAAATGGCTAAATTGGCTGAAACTTTGCAAGGCTAAAAGCGTATAAAACAGAGTTATTATAAACCCATAGAATGAAAAAGATAGTTTACATAATTGTTATGGCCCTTTTAGTTGGCATCAGCGTTTCCTCTTGCTCAAACAAACTATGCCCCGCTTACGGCTCGTACCCAAACAGAAAGTAAGCGGCTAATTGTCATTTTTTACCCCATGCTTAAAACTTAACGCAGTTTTACATTGTATTTACTTTTAAACGGGTTTATACTTTTATTTTTGCGCTATGGAATGGATATCGTTGGAGACGGCTTCTCAGCTTGATAATATAAAACAACAGCAAGGTTACAGCTTGATATTTAAACACAGCACGCGCTGCAGCATCAGCATGATGGCTAAAAGGCGTTTCGAGCTGGATTGGGAAGACCTGCCGGGAGATATGCCCCTCTACTTTTTAGACCTTATTAAACATCGCGATATTTCCGCTAAAATTGCCCAGGATTTCCAGGTTCACCACGAATCGCCTCAATTACTGCTGATAAAAGATGGCGAATGTGTGCTGGATCAATCGCACGGCGGTATCTCTGTTGATGAAACGGTGAGCGTTCTTTCATAGAATCAAGAGGTCAGGAATCAGGAAGCCATACAATAAGACTATATATGCCCTGTAGGTTAACAGCTTACGGGGCTTTTTTTATGTCAAGCTCCAGTAGACTCCAGTATCGGCGTCACAGTAAAAGCCCTCGAATGGACGTATCTCAAGTATTTTTTTAGTGGTCTCCCTATCAGAACACAGCAATGTGAAATGGCTATCCCAATGCGTTGTATATAATATTTCATTTTGAGGAGTGTACCAATTTTCGTGGTGATAGTTCACGTCAACTTTATTGCGAATAATATCATTGATATATTGAAGTTTACGCTCGTGCCCAAACTCATCTCCAATAAAAACCCATTCGTGCCCAAGCTCCAAAAGAGGCTTTAGCATATCATCAATTAGTAATTCGCTAAAATCCCCGTGATTTGGTTCTAATAAATTATACCTCTGGCAGGTATCGTTAAGCATTTTTGACTGGTTCTCATTTTGATGCTTCTTAGCTAGGCTGTAAGTGGAATTTCGCAAAGCGATATCCACAGTCTTGATATTAGGCAACCCTGAAAGTTCTATAACCTCAGCCCATGAAACGCTTTTTGTGAGCTTTGTAATTTTCTCCTTGCCAGGCCATTCCTTTTTCGAAAACGCCTCATTTTTATTTTTTACAACTTTGTAAAAAGGATGTAATATCAGGTATATGCATTCGTAATATCCCTTGTAGAATTCTAAAAGAGGCATATTACTGGATGGAGAAATAATATTTCTGAATATTTCCGGCGTCTTTCTAACTTTCTTTTCTGCCATCGGGTTTCGTATCTATGGGTTTAGGTAAATTGAAAACTGCCTAAAACGATTACCAATTTAAAGCTTTTACATTAAACTGTAATATTATTATTTGTAATTAAAACTTCTGTTCCCTCTTTAGGGGGTTAGGGGGTTTTTAATTACTTTTGCACTATGATTGATTTGCCCGTAGTGCCCGCTAATCAGCCCCAACGCAAGCCCGATTGGCTTAGAGTTAGGCTCCCGGTAGGGAAAGAATACGCTCATGTACGCGGTTTGGTGGATACCCATAAGCTGCATACCATTTGCGAAAGCGGCAATTGCCCCAACATGGGCGAGTGCTGGGGAGCAGGCACAGCAACATTTATGATATTGGGTAACATTTGTACCCGCAGCTGCTCTTTTTGCGCGGTAGCAACCGGCCGCCCGCTGGCTGTTGATATCGACGAGCCTAACCGCGTAGCCAACTCGGTAAAGCTGATGCAGGTAAAGCATTGCGTAATAACCTCTGTAGACCGTGATGATTTAAAAGATGGTGGCTCTATTATTTGGGCGGAAACCATCAACGCCATCCGCCGCGAAAGCCCCGAAACAACTTTAGAAACCCTGCTGCCCGATTTCCGTGGCAATTGGGATAATTTGGCCCGTGTGCTGGAAACCCGGCCAGAAGTGGTATCGCACAACCTGGAAACCGTTCGCCGCTTAACTAAAGAGGTGCGCATACAGGCTAAGTATGATCGTAGCCTGGAAGCCTTGCGCCATGTATCAGAAACCGGTTTACGCACCAAATCGGGTATTATGCTCGGGTTGGGCGAAAAGGAAGAAGATGTTTTAGAAGCCATGGACGATCTGCTGGACGCCGGGGTACATATTTTAACGCTGGGCCAGTACTTGCAGCCAACCCGTAACCACCACCCGGTTATTGATTGGATCCACCCGGATCAGTTTGCCAGCTACAAGGAATGGGGATTGAAAAAAGGATTTAGATATGTAGAGAGTGGGCCGCTGGTTCGTTCATCCTATCATGCTGAAAAGCATTTGTTTGAAATGTAATTAATCCTGTCTATCTTTCGCCCAAGTTGAGCAGAAAACGAAAAATATCACTATCCGAGGAGGAGCTTGTATCGGCCCTTCGTAACCGCGAGAAGATCGCGGTAGAAGCGCTATACGATATGTATTCCGCATCGCTATTCGGTGTGATATCCCGTATTATTACCGATATCCCGGTTGCCGAAGATGTTTTGCAAGAAACTTTCGTAAAAATTTGGAATTCTTTTTCGGGCTATAGTGCCGAAAAAGGGCGTTTATTTACCTGGATGGTGAATGTTGCCCGCAATTTGGCTATCGATAAAATACGCTCTAAAGATTTTAAGAACCAGGCCAAAAACCATGAGCTTGAAAATAACGTAACTTTCATAGACGAACAAAGAAATACCGTTTACAAGCCTGAGCTGCTTGGTATCAGGGAATTAGTATCTACGCTAAAGCCCGAACAAAAGTCTATTCTCGATCTCGTGTATTTTAAAGGTTACACCCATGTGGAAGCTGCCGAAGAACTTGGCGTACCCCTGGGGACCATTAAAACACGATTACGGATGGCAATTCTGCAGCTCAGAAAACATTTTAATTGAAAGTGGAAACCATCAAGGAGTATATAGAATCGGGGATATTGGAACTTTACGTTTTGGGCGATATAAGCCCGGACGAAAGGTTGCAAGTGGAGAAGATGGCCGCTGAGCATACAGCCGTTAAGGCAGAGATTGAGGATATTGAACGGTCGATGGAGTTGTTTGCTGAAGAGCACGCCGTGGAGCCGTCCGAAGGATTGAGAAGTAGGATCATGGGAAGCATGGTCACCAACTTGGGCGACGACAGAGTATTCACAAAAGCCCACACCCGCACCGATGAAATTTTTGAAGACGACGAAAGGAACGCAGACAACGTGATAGCCATGCCGGCAAGGCAAACCACGTTTTTTAAATACGCGTTTGCTGCCTGCCTTACCTTATTGGTTATAAGCGTGTATGGTTTGGTTACCATGTATAACAAATTGCAGGATACCAACACACAGCTTACCGCAATGCAGCTGGATAAGCAAAAGATTGCTAACGAGGCAAGCTTTAAGGATAAAGAACTGGATATATACCGCGACACTATTTATCGCGTGTTGAGGCTAAAAGGAACCGCTAAGGCGCCTTCTGCAGCCGTGACACTCGCCTGGAACACCGTAAATAAGAAAATTATAGTAGATATGAAGAGCATGAAACTGCCCGATCATGATACGCAGCACCAGTACCAGCTTTGGGCATTGGTGGGCGGCAAACCGGTAGACCTGGGTGTATTTGATACCGCTAACAGCATTGATACATCGGGCATGAAAGAAATGAAAGCCATAGCAGCGGCTGATGCATTTGCAGTAACCATCGAACCGATGGGCGGAAGCGTTAACCCAACCATTACAGAAATGGTAGCTTCGGGTGCATCAAAATAGTTAGGGCCTATAAAAAGTTGAAAATCCCGTAGCCCGAAGGCGCCGGGATTTTTTAATTTGTTAAAATTTGTTAAAACTTTAAATAAATTGCACTGTTAGAGTAACTATTATGATTTTCCATCGTCATATACATACTTAGTTTGAAGTATTTAGTTCTTTATAAGATCAGTTAATAGTTAATAAGAAAAAAGGGATGTTTGATACTTACATCCCTTTTTTTATGCCTTTAATTTTACCATGGTAATTGGCAACTGACTAATCACCTTATTGGGGAGCGTAACGTACATCCGGTTTGGCAGGGCCAGTTCGTCTCCTGCTTTCCCATGGATGTAGATCCCTAATAAACAGGCGTCCTGCGGCGAATATTTTTGCGCCAATAATGAGGAGATAATACCTGTAAGTACATCGCCCATGCCACCGGTGGCCATAGCGGCGTTACCGGTAGAATTGAAATACAGCTTGCCGCCTGGTGTGGCGGATATGGTGTAGTCGTTTTTAAGAACGATATTTATATTAAATTCCGCAGCCTTTTCTTTAGCGGTTTGCAGGCGCTGCCACCAGCTGGTATGTGTGCCGAAAAGCCTGTCAAACTCTTTCATGTGCGGGGTGAGGATGCTACCCGCCGGGAGTTTTTTTAATAAAGTTTTATTGGCCGACAACAAATTGAGTGCATCCGCATCAACCACAACCGGTTTATTATAATTTTTGAGGATAGCTTTTAGCAACTTCAAAGCAGCCGCATCGGTACCTAAACCGGGGCCAATGGCTATCGAACTGTATTTATCCCAGGCAATTTCGGGTAAGTGTTTATCTATTCTCGGAACAGCCATTATTTCGGGCATCGAGGTGTTTAGCGCAATTAATCCGCTCTGCGGGATACAGGCAGTGGTAAGGCCGGCCCCTGCATGTGCGCAAGCGGAGGCAGATAGCAGTGCCGCCCCCATGGTTTCGTCCTTGCCTGCTATAATAAGCGCATGTCCGTAAGTACCCTTGTTGCTAAAACGGTGGCGATGCCTGATCATTTTGCGGGCATCGGATTCTTCCACAAATAAATAAGAGGTATTAATAGAGTTAATGAATGTTTCGCTCAAACCTATCTTTACCACTTCACAGCAATCGATGTACGGTCCCGATTCGGGTAATAAAAAATTGATCTTAGGTTGCTGAAAGGTGATCACCAAGTCCGATTTCAGGATAACCGCATTCTCAGGTATTTCGCCATCCGTGAAAAACCCGGTAGGTACATCTACCGCGACAACTATTTTTTCTAAACTATTTAAATATTCTACCAGTTTTTTATAATCGCCTGCAAGGGGCTTGTTTAATCCGCTGCCCAGCATAGCATCTATAATGATATCGCAGTTTTCTTCGGGAATAGCATCGCCTGCTTTTAGTTCTGTAGCTTTTATTTTGCCGAGACGCTTGAGGTTGGCATTAAAATCATCGCTTGCCGTATCGCTAAAGCGGATTATTTTGATGTTGATGAGGTTGTAGCCATGATCATCCAGCAAGCGCGCTATCGCCAGGCCATCGCCACCATTATTGCCCGTACCGGAGTAAACCGAAATACTTTTCCCTTTATCCGGAAAGTGGTTGATGAACCAGCCCACAAAAGCCTTGGATGCGCGCTCCATCAGGTCAACAGAACTGATAGGCTCGTTGGCTATGGTATAAGCATCCGCTTCGCGAATTTGGGAGGCAACTAAAAGAGGCAGCATATTAACATAAAGGCAGGAGTTTGAGGTTTTGTTTGGGTGGGACAATGAGTTATCCTATTAAATATAACTTCCTTTACCTTCTCGGTTAGCCTTTTAAACGCATCTAACTTTAAAGTTGCTCCTGTACGCGAAATAACATCTTCAATGTCGCGCTTGCCGCTTGCGGTGATGGTATCCAATTGCGACAGCATTACCTTATTTTGAATGTATAAGCCCTGCGGCGAACCACCTGGCTTATACATCCCGCCGTTCATGGCGAAGAGCAGCGTTTGCTTGTTTTTTTCGAGCGATGTCTTCAGGTTTTGGATACTGGCGAAATTTTGCCCCTGCTTGTTTTGCCAGTAAAGCTTTATTTCCTGTTTCTTTGGGTCGATGCGATAACTGAGGAAAACATCATCCTGTTGGGTAAAAGCAAATGTAGTGGCAATGCCAAACAGCAAGGCAATTGTGGCTAAAATAATTCTGCTTCGTTTCATCGGCATTATTTCAATCCACAATATACCGTTATTCTTTTACTTGATGCCCATCTCCTTTTTCAGGAACTGTCCGGTAAAGCTATCTTTCACTTTACACAAGCCTTCGGGCGTGCCGTTGTACAATATTTTACCACCGCCGGAGCCGCCTTCCGGGCCGAGATCTATCACATGGTCAACCGTTTTTATTACGTCGAGATTGTGTTCTATTACCAGCACCGTATTGCCCTTGTCAACCAGTTGGTTTATCACGCCAAGCAATACATTTATGTCCTCGAAATGCAAGCCTGTGGTAGGTTCATCCAGGATATAAAAAGTATTGCCGGTGTCTTTTTTGGAGAGTTCGGTAGCCAGCTTTACGCGTTGCGCCTCACCGCCGGATAGGGTGGTAGACGACTGCCCAAGCGTGATATACCCTAATCCCACATCGAACAAGGTTTTTACCTTACGATAGATGGCAGGGATATGCTCAAAGAACGGGGTAGCATCCTCAATACTCATATCCAGCACATCGCTGATGGATTTGCCGCGGTAGCGTACTTCCAGCGTTTCTCGGTTGTAACGGCGGCCTCCGCATTCTTCGCAAGGAACCTGCACATCCGGCAGAAAGTTCATTTCTATCACTTTTTGCCCGGCACCCTGGCAGGTTTCGCAGCGGCCACCCTTTACGTTGAACGAGAAACGACCGGGCTTGTACCCCCTAATCCTCGACTCGGGCAGAGCAACAAACAGGTTACGGATATCCGAAAATACGCCTGTATACGTAGCCGGGTTACTCCTTGGTGTGCGCCCTATTGGTGTTTGATCTATCTCAATTACTTTATCCACATTATCCAACCCCTCAATTTTATCATAAGGCAGCGGTGTTTTTTTGGCCCGGAAGAAGTGCTGATTCAGTATTGGGTACAGCGTCTCGGTAATCAGGCTGGATTTACCACTGCCCGATACGCCGGTTACACCAATGAGTTTACCTAATGGGAAATCTACCGATACCTTCTTGAGGTTATGCCCGGTAGCTTTTTTAAGGCTCAGGGTTTTGCCATTGCCCTCGCGGCGTTTTGCCGGTATGGCAATTTCCCGCTCGCCGTTGATGTATGAGGTAGTGAGCGTATGGCAAGCCATCAGTTCTGCTGGGGTGCCTTGTGCTACTATCTGCCCGCCGTGTACGCCGGCTGCCGGGCCCATGTCTATTACGTGGTCGGCTTCCAGTATCATATCCTTATCGTGCTCCACCACAAGTACGGTGTTGCCGAGGTCACGCAGGTTTTTGAGCGCGTTGATCAGGCGCTCATTATCGCGTTGGTGCAAGCCGATGCTCGGCTCATCCAGTATGTACATTACGTTCATCAGTTGGGAGCCTATCTGCGTAGCCAATCGGATGCGCTGTGCCTCGCCGCCCGAGAGAGTTTTAGCGGTACGGTCAAGGGTTAAATAGCTCAAACCAACATCCAGCAAAAAGCCGATGCGGGCACGGATCTCTTTTAGTATCTCTTTGGCAATAACGTTCTGGCGTTCGGTAAGGCGGGTTTCCAGCCCCTCGTACCACTTGCTCAGGGTGGTGATATCCATGGTGGCCAGCTCGAAGATGTTCTTCTCATCCACCTTAAAATGCAGCGATTCTTTCTTCAATCTCGCGCCATGGCAGGTAGGGCAGGTACGGAGTACGCGGTAGTTCTCCATATCGTCCATACCCTCGTCGTTGCGGCGTTCCTGCTGCTCTTCCAGCATCCGGATGATGCCATCAAAGGTTATCTGGTAGTTTTGAACGTTCCACTTGTTGTATTCTACGGCTACCGAGATCATATCCGGCGAACCGTTCAGGATGATGTCCAGTTGCTCGCGGGTAAGTTTTTCTATCGGGGTGCTCAGGCTGAACTCATATTTTTTGGCCAGCGCTTTCAATACCTGGAAGATCCAGGTTTCGCGGTATTCGCCGATGGGAGCAAGGCCGCCGTTAAGGATGCTTAGTTTTGGGTTAGGCACTACCGAAGCTTCGTCTACCTCGAAGATATAGCCCAGGCCGTTGCACTTTTCGCAGGCACCATACGGTGAGTTGAACGAGAAGGTATTTGGTTGCGGCTCATCGTAGGAAATGCCAGATACCGGGTCCATCAGAAACTTACTGAAATAAGCCACATTATTATCTTTATCCGATATACGGATGATGCCCTTGGCTATTTTAAGTGCTTGTTGTACAGATTGGTACAGCCGTTTGCTATCTGCTTCGCTCACCACCAGGCGGTCTACCACAATATCAATATCGTGGATCTTGTAACGGTCTACCTGCATTTTGGGTTCTACATCAGCAATGGCGCCGTCTATGTAAACCTTTAGGAAACCTTGCTTGCGGATCTGCTCGAACAGCTCCCTGTAGTGGCCTTTACGGGCTTTTACCACTGGGGCCAGGATGTTAACCGGCTGACCGTCAAATTTTTCCATAATGGTGCGCAGGATCTGGTCCTCGCTCATACGCTCCATTTTTTCGCCAGTGGTGTAGCTGTAAGCATCCCCCGCACGGGCAAAAAGCAGGCGCATAAAATCGTAGATCTCGGTAATGGTACCCACGGTACTGCGCGGGTTTTTGCTGGTGGTTTTTTGCTCAATGGCAATCACCGGACTAAGCCCGCTAACCTTATCTACATCAGGCCTTTCCATGCCGCCCATGAACTGGCGCGAGTAAGCCGAAAACGTTTCCATATAGCGGCGCTGACCCTCGGCGTAGATGGTATCAAAGGCCAGGCTGCTTTTGCCGCTGCCGCTTAACCCGGTGATAACCACCAGTTTATTGCGCGGGAACGACACATCGATATTTTTGAGGTTATGCACCCGGGCACCGTATACTTCAACTTCGCTTTGCTCGCCCAGGTCTATTGTTTTTTCACTCATATATACTTTGGAAAACGTATAACATGCGCCCCGGTTTGCGCGGGCAACGGTTATACTAAAAATTTTGGCAAATATACTTAAAAGTGACGGATTTTCATACAGTTAGCACCGCCCAAAAGATACTGTTTATGTAAAATTTTGCGTTGTTGAACGTCCGTCCAAAGCGTGCAATTTTTAAATGATGGACGGGTTGGACCCTTTTACCTGCACCCGGACGGCATTGGATGCTATTGGCTACCCGCCAAAAATACTTGCTAAAACTTCCATGTTTTTGGTCTTTTTTGCACAAAAAAAGGAAAATTACATGCCTTTTTATCATTTTTCGAGGGTGATTTTTAGCCTTTTTTTTCGACCCGATTTTTTGCTTCTCCCACCGTACCCTCTATCGGTACTTTCGGTCTTAATTCTTGTTTGTTTTTTTCCACCCTCGTCGAACCCCGCGCCAGCCTCTGCACATAAAAGGATACTAACAACCCATCACCGTGCTGGTCATAAGCGCAAAGGCGGGGGTGGTTCGCCACCATGCATAATCTTTCACATTGGTTGCCAATAAACCCCCTTGACAGTCTCTATGCCTCTCCTGACAATCCTCTTCGCGTACGCCCGGGTTAAAACCTCCTCTTCCCCTTTTTTGAAACTTCCAAAAGAAACCCTATCTTAGTAACAGCGCCCGCTATCGTTTTTTTGCGATGGTTCGTATTATCATAATATGCTGTTTAACTCCCTCAGCTTCGCTGTTTTTCTTCCCATTGTTTTTATACTTTACTGGCTTATAGGCAGTAAGCACCTGCGCTTCCAGAATGTTTTATTGCTGGTGGCCAGTTACTTTTTCTACGCTTTTTGGGATTATCGCTTCCTCTTCCTGCTCATGTTCTCTACCTTTTTGGATTACTCCACAGGTATTAAAGTACACGAGGCCGAAAGCAAAGCGCTTAAAAAATTCTGGCTGTGGCTCAGCGTTATCATCAACCTGGGCTTTTTATGCGTATTTAAATACTACAATTTCTTTACAGACAGCTTCGCAGCCCTGCTCTCCGGTTTCGGGTTCCGATCAAACTTCGGGGTGATAGATGTGGTATTGCCCGTAGGTATTTCCTTTTATACTTTCCACGGACTATCCTACATCTTCGATATCTACAAAAAACGCATCGAACCAACCAAAAACTTTGTCGATTACTCTCTCTTTGTCAGCTTTTTCCCGCTGCTGGTAGCCGGCCCTATTGAACGGGCCACGCACCTGCTACCGCAAATAAAGGCAAAGCGCGAGTTTAGCTACACCACCGCCACCGACGGGCTGCGGCAGATCATGTGGGGCCTGTTTAAAAAGATAGTGATTGCCGATAACTGCGCCGAATACGCCAACATGGTGTTTAACAATTATACCCATTACCCCGGCAGCGTGCTGGCAATGGGTGCCGTATTTTTCGCCTTCCAGATCTATTGCGACTTTTCAGGTTACTCTGATATCGCGCTGGGTACGGCCCGGCTTTTCGGCATCGAACTGATCCGTAACTTTGCATTCCCCTACTTTTCGCGCGATATCGCCGAGTTTTGGCGGCGCTGGCATATTTCGCTATCATCCTGGTTTAGAGATTACCTGTACATACCCCTGGGCGGCAGCAAGGGCAGCAAGCTAAACCAGGTACGCAATATCTTCATCATTTTTATTGTTAGCGGCCTGTGGCACGGTGCCAGCTGGACGTTTATTGCCTGGGGCGCTTTAAACGCCCTGTACTTTATGCCGCTGTTGCTGCTGAAACGCAACCGAAACAATATAGAAACCGTGGCACAGGGCAAATTGCTGCCCCGCCTTACCGATGTGCTGAAAATGAGCCTTACCTTCACCTTAACGGTATTCGCCTGGATATTTTTCCGGGCGGAAGATATACCGCACGCGTTTAGCTATATCAGCGGTATATTTTCGAGGTCGATACTGGTGCTGCCTACCGGCGAATCTTTTATGGGCGGCACGGTAAATGTGGGCGCGGTTATCGTGTTGGTGGTATTGTTTACGGTAGTAGAATGGATTGGGCGCGAACATCAGTTTGCCATCGCCAAAACGGGCCTCGGCTGGCCCAAACCCGTGAGGTGGGTGTTTTACCTCTCGGTTGTCGTATGCATATTTTATTTTACGGGCGTATCTCAGCAGTTTGTTTACTTTCAGTTTTGATATGAAAAAGCTCATTTTGAATTGCCTTTTTTTTGTGCTGTTGGTGGTATTGCTGGTTTTTGTGATGAACCGCAACTACTTCCCTACCAAAGCAATGGGCAGCGATGGCTACCTCGGCGCTATGGTAGATAAACACGCCTACGCTGAAAAACTCACGTCGCCGCGAATCATCTTCTGTGGTGGCTCTAACGTGGCCTTTGGTACCGATAGCAAGAGCATCCAAAATGCAACCGGTTTGCCAGTGGTGAATATGGGCCTAAACGCCAGCCTGGGGTTAGATTTTATGCTGAACGAACTGCGCGACATTGCCCGCCCAAATGATATTATTGTAATTTCCCCGGAGTATTACCTATCGGTATATGGCGACTATAAGTTTAAAAAAGAGGCCCAGCGCATTTACCCACCTGCCGGTAAATACTTTAAGCAAACGCCCGCGCAGTTCCTGCACGATTTTTTTATAAACGACCTGCAGAAAAACTTCTTCATCACGTTTTCGCACTTTACCGGGCACCAAATACGCCATTTCCCTACAAACGTGGTTTACTCGCGCGGTTCGTTTAACCAAAACGGCGATGTGGTGCGCAATTTTGCCCCGCACCCATCACACGACTTCCTTAAAAAGTTTGTATTGGATTATCAAAAGAACCCCGATATACCTCTGCTGAACGATTTTAAAAGCTTTGCCGATGCGCACCACATCAGGGTTTATTTTATATACCCCAGCCTGGACCAGCTCGCTTACAACGCCAAATCTAAGCTCATTGCATCCATTGATGCCGAGTTTAGAAAAAACATGAGCATAACCATGCTGAACCACCCCGAAGATTCGGTTTTGCCCGACAGCCTTTTTTATGACACCGAATATCATTTGATACCGCAGGGAAGCCGCTTGCGCGGCCAGCAGATCATCAAACTGCTCAAACAAAACGGAGTAGGGAAATAAGCCCGACTACACTTATTTACAACCCTCCTTTTAAGTTAGCCAGCCACGATCCGGCGGCAAAAGTATGCGCGCAAAAAAAATCAAGAAAACATTTGGATATTGAATTACTTAGTGTTTACTTTACACGAAGTAATATTAATTACGCGTAACAAGTCTTCTCATAATTTAGGTTTATAATTGGTTAGTAAAGGCCCCTGCCCATCAGGGGCTTTACTTTTTTATCCCCGGCCCACTAAAGGGCAGCATAATCATCACACATCATTACCTCTTACAAAATCCCGCCAACAAAAACGGCCACCTGTTTTGTGCAGATGGCCGTTCATTATTTTAATTGGTTGCGTTTATTTTACGCGCTCCACGTATTCGCCGGTGCGGGTATCTACTTTTACTTTATCGCCCTGATTTACAAACAGCGGAACTTTTATCTCCACGCCGTTTTCTGTAGTCGCAGATTTTAACGCGCCAGATGAGGTATCGCCTTTTACAGCAGGCTCGGTGTAGGTAACTTCCAGTTCTACGAAGTTTGGTGCGGTTGCCATTATAGGCTCCTCGCTCTCAAACGAAACCACAACGCTCATGCCTTCCTTCAAAAATTTAACCGCCGGGCCAAATAACGTTTTAGGGATGCTATGCTGATCGTAAGTGGTGTTATCCATAATTACCAGGTAATCGCCTTCTTCGTACAGGTACTGGTAATCGTTGGTTTCCACGCGGCAAATTTCCACCTGCTCATCGGTACCAAGGCGGGCCTCTACAATTCGCCCAGTTTTAATGTTACGAAACTTATCCAGATAAAACGCGCCGCCCTTGCCCGGTGTACGGTGCATTACTTCGGTGGTAATTACTAATTCGCCGTTGTAGCGTAAAATATTTCCTACTTTAATTTCAGATGCCTTTGCCATGTAAATACTATTGTAAAATTTTGACTGCGAAGATAGATTAAGTTATGTAAATCATTACCATAAAATAAAAGCTATTGTGTTGAAAAAAAGCACGCAAGGTTATTCTACAGCAAAAAACCGCACCCGGCTATGCCGGATACGGTCCTACGATCAGTATAATTAAAAAAGCTATTCCTTATGGTTTCACCCGCTCGCCGGTGGAATCGAACATACCCATCAGACTGCCCTTAATGTGGGTGTCGTCAACTTTGTCCATAGCCAGGTTAACATCGTAAGTGGATATGGTGAAGTAAATAGTTGCTTTGCCTTCTGCAACCTCTATTTTGCTTACCGGTACATCTTTTTTGCTTTCCGGGTCCACAAAGCTGCCATCCAGTTTACCGTCTTTTTCGGTAAGGGTGAAACGCAGGGTCACATCGCCATTGGGCGTGCCTTTTATCAGTACGTCCCATTTACCGGCGTAAAAACCGGGAGTTGTTTGCGCTTGTACTTTTGTAGCGATGAACATAAAAGCCATTAAGCCGGCCAGCATTAAGTTGAATTTTCTCATGTTGTTGTTTATAGATCAGGGTTATTAAATTGGTTACTTATTATTGATTACTTACTTTTTTACTGCGCGCTTCACCTCGTTTTCCAATAGGCTAATAAAAGGTGCCTGTTTCCACGCCGAAGCATCATGGCCGATGGAGGTGTAAAAGGCAAGCCCTTTATCTACCGTGCGGTACCAGGCCACCGGGTGGTCTTTCCCCATACCGAAGTTCTTATCCTTTACAAAAAGGATGTTACCGCTGGGATTAATCTTTTCGCTATCGATAGACCAGATCACGTGCGCGCCGTGGGTACGCGGGTTATCAAAAAACACATACCATTCGTCGGTTTGGGGCCAGGTTTTTGGCAGGCCTTGTATTAGTGCGCTATCGGGTAACGGGTTAAGCGTAACGGCAGCCTCCTGCAGGTGCTTTTCTATGGGATGATGCGAGAACCCTGCGCCTACCAAATTCTGCGCGTACCAGGCCCATTGGTGCGAATTATCGCCCGCGCCGTGGATGCCCAGCCAGTTGCCACCCTGCTTCACGTAAACTTCGAGGGCTTCCTGCTGCTCATCGTTAAGCAGTCGGCCGGTGCAGTTGTTAAAAATAACCACATCAAATTTGGCCAGTTGCGCCGTGTTGAATACGCCGCCATCCTCGGTACTGTATAAAAACCAGTTATTCTTCTTCGCCATTGCTGAAAAGGCCACTTTCCCCGCCTCTATCGATTCGCCGTGGCGAAAACCGGTCGTTTTGGAGAACAGCAACACCGCGGGCTGGCCTGCCGGGAAACTGATAACAGGCACCTCCGTTTCGTACGAAACCGGGAAGCCGTGCGTAACCTTATACGCAAACAGCGCCATGCCGCCAACTGCCAAAACAATAATTGCCAGTACTGACCAGAGTACAATTTTTAATGCTTTCATGAAATATCCGTTAACCGGGGCTTATAATTTATTAGAACTTAATAAATGAAGGTAGAAAATAAGTTTTACATTTATTAAAATTTAATAAATAAATTTTCACCACCTTTATTGTGGATGGAGACCTTACAGCAAATACAGCATTTTTTTAATAAGGGCTATATAGATTACCGCCCGGGCTTAAGTATAGACTGTGCCATTTTTGGCTACCACGACGGCGAGCTGAAGCTCCTGCTTTGCAAAAACAAAGTGATAACCAAATGGTGCCTGCCCGGTGGCTTTGTAAAACGGGCCGAAAATTTAGACGAGGCCGCGGCAAGGGTTACCGCCGAGCGGACGGGGCTCGACAACCTGTTCCTGAAACAATTTAAAACCTTTGGCAACCCGGGGCGCACCAGTTCGCCGGGGTTGCTTGATGAGGATAAGTTTAACGAGTTGCTCGGCTTTAAAATAGAGCCCGATAGCTGGCTGCTGGCCGAAACCGTTTCGGTAGGGTTTTATGCCATCACAGATATTGTGAACGCCCAGCCGAAACCCGATTTTGTTTCCAGCGAGTGCGCCTGGTTCTCTATAGACAGCCTGCCCGAACTGGGTTTCGACCATGGCGAAATGGTTAAAGCCGCCATATCATCTATGTGGATAGACCTGTACCACTTCCCGATAGGTAAAAACCTGTTGCAGCCCAAATTCACCTTAAAAGAGATCAAGCTTTTGTACGAAGTGCTCTCCGGAAAAAAACTCAACGCCACCAATTTCCCCAATAAACTCATGGCGCTTGGCCTGCTCACCAAACTGGACGAAAAGCGCAGCATCGGCGGCCACCGCTCGCCCACCTACTACAAGTTCGACGAACCTACCTATGAAAAAGCCTTGGAAGAAGGCCTGGTGCTGGTGTAGGGTTGTCATGCTGAGCCTGTCGAAGCACTCACAGCCCCATCTCCACCCTGTCATTGCGAGCGCGGCGTGGCAACCTTAGCATACAGGTAAACGCCATGCAATAACCGCGAGTAACTGTGAACCTGTAGAACCACCGATGGAAAAGCAATAGCAATGGTGCTTGGGTTGCGGTAGCCCCGCTTTCCGCTCATACTGCGCAAGCCTTAGCCACAAAGCCGGTATCCTCTCCTATCAGGTTTAGTTTAACCGCCCGCAGGACCAGAATTGCATGCGGAAAAAACATTATAACTGGCGCACGCGTGCCAACGGAGACTACAAGACGGGAACGCTTGCGGTACTGAGAAAGTAGAAATCAAGAATTTGCTCATCCTATTACCCTAATTCCTTGAACGGCCCATCCTATCTCTCCCGCTACTTTGGCTTTATAAAACGTCACGCTATACTCGACTGTAGGTTCGAATAGATGAGTCGTTATAACCATGGCATTGTCTGGGTGATCGTTAGGATGCACAGTTAAATTTCTCGCTTTGGCAATTATTTCTTGTTCTTTATGAGGATACATATTTCAAGTTTAAAGTATCTTACTTAGTCTTTTCCCTGAAACAAAATCGCTAATGAATAGCTATTGCTGTTTCTCGCGTGCCAGCGGGGCACATTAAATTTGTTTATGATGTGCTTCAATCCAAGATTTTATTCCTGAATGAGTGCGCATGCTTGACGGCACATCATTTCTGATGATTTTCTCCAAATTTCTATAGGATGCTAAGTTGTCATTCCAATTCCACGACCTCGCCAAGCTGTTAATAAAATATAACATTTCATATCCTTCCGTGCGATTCAGCTCCGCGTGGTCAGTTCCCCCGATGATCTTAGGATTGTCGTGATCAGCTCTTGCCGACCACTTATAATCATCGTAATACATACTCTCTCTTGAATAAGCCATATTTCTTATATTCTATATTAATCTGTATTCTTTGTTATCACTATTTTAATTCCTTGATAACTTACTATCAATAATCATTTTAAGCTTCGTTCTCCAACCTGTACCGTTATGCTTAATTCGTTCAAAGTCTTTATTTGATCGCTGCAATAGTTCAGTTCTACTCAACTGGCTAAGTTGTTCCCAGTTATCAAACATTATATATATAGCATTACCGTAGTCCATGTTTTCAAGAACTACTAAATTATCTGCGAATTTCGCTCCAAAATACCTACGCATTCCACTAACACCTTTAATCCAAGCTATTGGACCCAAAGACTCCAGGTAATTGTATCGTTCCTGTATCGTGGTCTTTTGCCCGTCAGTTAATCGCCCCCCGCTGCTACCCCCAAATATACTGTCAAGTAAATCGGCGTCCCCAAATGGAAGTAACTCCCAACCTATACGCAGCGTACGTAAATACTCAGCGCTGTTTGCTTGCGATTCAAAGACATCGGATTGAAATATATTTTCCTGTAAAATATTAGCACAGAAAAGTAGGTCGATATAAAAGCTATCCCTTCTTTTGTCCAAAATATTATTTACGCTTAGTTTAAAAACATAATTTTCTTCATTGTTTGACGGATAGGTTTTAATCAGTTCTAATGACATAGTTAAGTCAGCAGGAGGGGTAAAATCCTTTTGATAAACTAATTTAGTAACGTTAAGAGAAAAGGTCCCCTTTGAATAATCGCCAAATATCGGACGTTCTCCACAGTAGAACGTCTTTGATATTTTGGGCAAATCCTTCCGGGTTGTGAAATAACCATCTCTATTCCGCTTTGAATATCTTCCCTTTTCAGCTACCGGATAAACTTCACCAATAACGACTAATTGACCTTGTTCAGAAATTGACAAACCTAAATCAATATACCTGCCTGATAATATTTCGCTTTTTGTGGCTTCTAATGTCGTTGATGCTACGAATAAATTGCTATTGGAACCTTCTATTTTTACTCTAAATATATCAGGCACTTTGTTTAGGTTTTTCTTCACCTTACTTTTCCTTTCTTACGCCTTTGAATGGTGTGCCATCGGCTTTGCCATCCATAAATCTACCCGTTGTTGTATCCCGCTTAGTCCAAGTTTCAGTAACTGGGTTATAAGCCTGACTACGTTGCCTTACTGCACCATTACGATGCCCATCTCCTGTTTTGCCGTTGGTTGCCATATTTTAATTAATTAATTATGAGCCGTAAAGATAAAATCTACATTTTAAAAAACCAAATTTTGTTTACTTTTTATTTTAGTACGTAAGTAATACTTACGTACTAAAATAAAAACAATTTTAAATGCTATTATTCAAACATTGTTTGTATATTAGATACGTGATAGAGGAAGAGGTAACCTTTTATAAGAATCTTGGCGAATCGATTAAGAATTTTAGAAAAAAGGAGAGTTTAAGCCAAGAAACGTTAGCCAAGCATTTAGGCTTGTCGAGGATTTCAATTGTTAATATTGAAAAAGGAAAACAAAAAGTTCAAATTTATACCCTATTTAAGATTTCTGACTATTTAAAAGTATCTATCGATAAACTAATGCCTGAAAAAAGCGTTGATATTATTAGCAATAAGGTAACCGATAAAGTCAATAAGGCTGGAGGTGATTTTTCATCGATAGAAAAAGTTAAAGGCTTTATTGAAACTATAAACAACATCAAACAGACATAATAATTATGGCAATCTCATTTGTTCGAACACGAAAAATAGAAGAATTGGCATTGGGTCTGATAGAAAGTGCTGGTTTTAAAAAAACACCCATTGATATAAAAAAAATAGCAAGTTCATTGGGGGTATCTGTCATGCCCTATGATTTTGGCAATGAAATGTCGGGTGTTTTAGTCCTAAACAATGACGTTGGAACTATTGGATATAATAAAGATCACTCGGAACAACGATCAAGATTCACAATTGCCCATGAATTAGGTCATTATATATTACACAGAAAAAACCACAATGACGTATTTGTTGATAAAGACTTCATAGTAATGTATAGACGACGCAATGATAGAAATTATACTCAAATTGAATTAATTCAAGAACAAGAAGCAAATGCGTTCGCTGCAGCTATACTTATGCCCGAACATCTAATTGAATGTGAGGTAAGGAACAATAATTTTTATTCGGAACTTTCCGAACTTCAACTCATCGACAAACTCGCGAAAACATTTAGGGTTAGTTCTCCTGCTATGACTTTTCGTTTACACAATTTGAGCATATTAAGTTAACTACCGTCATTTCATCCGTCGAAGTTTAGCGCAGGACATCAATCTAAATACAAGTGTCCCTCCCCTTTGGCGCGAGTATGCAGCGCAGGCCCAGCGCGTGGCGTACTCGTGACTTCTCCAACCCAACCGCACAACCCCCTCCCCACATAAACCCGATTGCACGGAAAGCCCGCTTCTACCGGCGGCTTGCAGTAAAAGCGGGGCTGCCGGGGCATAAATGCTTCTGTAAGTGCTTTTCATTATCGTCTTAAAGGTCGACGCTTGGTAAAGCATAAACCCACTTCAAACCATTCAACCTCCCGGCGCTGTTGCCCTAATTTAACACTCCTATGGCGGTAATGCCCATGGCTTTTGTAGATATTTGCGCGCAAAACGCAAACGTACATCACCGTGACGAACGCAAAATATTACCTGGCCGCTATATTCGCTTACGCTACCTGGGGCTTTTTTAGCCTGGTGCTAAAGCCGCTAAAGGCGTATGCTTCGGTTGATATTTTGTTCTACCGCATTTTTAGCTGCGCCATACTTATGCTGCTGATCACCGCGCTTTTTAAGCGGAAGGCCCTGGCAGAAACAGTTGCAAAATTCAAAGCCCTGCCCTACGCCCAAAAGCGCAGCGTAGTGCTGCTGAACGTGGGTGGCAGCGTGTTTTTAAATATTAACTGGTTCTCGTTTATTTATGTGCTCAACCATGTCAGCATTAAAGCTACGTCGCTGGCGTATTTGGTTTGCCCCATTTTAACCACCCTGCTGGCCTTCTTTTTACTGCGCGAGAAGCTGAACAAGTTTCAGCGCGCGGCGGTGGCGCTGAGCATTTTGGGCTGCCTGCTACTATCGTACGCCAATATTATGGATATGGTTTACGGCGTAATCATTGGATTTACGTATGCCGGCTACCTGGTGAGCCAGCGGAAGAACACCGGGTTCGATAAGTTTATACTGTTAACGTTCCACATTGGGTTGTCGGCCATTTTGCTGTTGTTTTTTTACCCGGCCTACAGCGGTCCGGTCCCTACCGAAGGCAAGTTTTGGCTGTATATAGAAGTTATTGCCGTGGCGTTTACCATTATCCCGCTGTTTTTAAACTGTACGCGTTAAAGGGGCTCAACTCCTCTACCGTGGGCATGTTACTCAACATCAACCCTATTATCGCCTTCGCGCTGGCCAATGTGGTGTATCACGAGCATATCAGCCTGCTGCAATTCACCGCCTACTGCATTATATTTTTAGCGGTGGTGGTGTTTAACGCGCACTACGTTTTTAAAGGGAAGCCGGTAGTGGGTAGCTGGGAACGGGAATTAAAAAAGGCCCGATAAATAGTCCAAATTCGTTTAATCCCTGTTGGGTTACAACTTAGCCGCTACACTATCTACCAGTTCCCCTACATTTTGCCAGCTATGGATCTCTTTGGCGGTGAAACGGATCTTGAAGTGTTTTTCTATGCCCACTACCAGTTGGATGTGGTTAAGGGAGTCCCAGTCTTCCACATCGCGGGCGGTGGTGGCGTCGGTAAGGGTAATGTCGTCGTTATCCAGCACATCACGAAAGATATCGGTAACCTGGTCTAAAATCTGTTGTCTTTCCACGGGTGTTATTTTTTGTCGATGAAACTTTTTTTGTTTTGATATTGGGTGAGGTTCAGCAGCCAATTATCGCCATCCGGCTCGAAACCCAGTTTGCTGTAATGATCTGCCACCATGCCGTTCTTTGGCGTGGCAATATACCCGCCTTTTAAATATTTATAGCCTTTTTGCTGCGCGAAATTGGCGACGGTGTTCAGCGTGAAGTTCTCCATACCCCGTTTAAGCACCCGGCAACTCATCAGCCAGGTATCTATAAAGAGTAGATCTTCACTTTCCTGCTGGAGTATCAGTACGCAAATAAGCCCGTTATTACCGAACTTATCTTCTAAGGTAAACGAGAAGGTAAAATGATCGGGCGATGCGGCGAGAGTTTCGAGGTCTGCCTCAGTGTAGCGTACAGTGCGCAGGTTAAACTGGTTGCTGCGTTGCGATAGCTGTGCCACCCTCGGGGTGTTGAACTTAGTGAACGGCTCCACAACGCTTACCATAGCCAGGTTTTGCAGAAAATCGTCCTCGTTGGTGAATTTTTCGAACAGGGTGGCACGCTGCGCTTCTACCTGGTACTGTTTGGTACGGGTGGCATCGTCTTCGGTAAAGGAAACGGTTTCGAAGATGTTGAGTGTGTACAGGTATTCGAGGTACTCGGCAGGGTCTTCGGGGAGTTCGGGTACGGTAAGCTGCGGGATGTTCTCGCGCACCATGTTACGTTCAAAGGGGTTATCATCCAGGAACACCATTGAATCGAACCCGATGTTGAGGATGCCCTGGATCTTGCGGATATTATCCACCTTGTTTTCCCAGTTAGCTACAAAAACGGCAATGTCCTCCATCTTCAGCACCATATCCGGGTGTTTCTCGAAAGGTTCTATAGCGATGCTCTCGGTATTCTTGCTGCACACGGCTACGATGATTCCGCGGTTCTTTAGCTTCTTTACCCAGTACTGAAACTCGGAGAATGCCTTGCCAATGCCAAGCGCGCCTATCTGGATGTTCTCGATGCCATCGTCGCCAATGATGCCGCCCCAGGTGGTATTATCCAGATCGAGGATAACGCATTTATTGAACTTGCCCTGCAAGGCACTGATGATGCCCAGGGTTTTGTAAGCGATGGGGGCAAGCACCTCAAGGCTTAAAACCATCTCCGAATTGATATAAACCGATGGCTGGAAAAAGGCTGCTTTGCCTACCAAATTCTGCACCGAAGAAATATCGCAGATATGGAAGTTAGATACTTCTGCTGCGTACTCCATTAGCAGCACATTCAGCTTCCGCAGCTGAAAAAGGAAGGAGGAGGTAACCTTGTTGGCGTAATTGCCAAACACGTTATCGTCTATCTCGGTATAGTTATAGTAAATGAGTTTCACCTTCGGGTTTACCGAGGCAAGGGTATCATACAGGGCTTTGATACCGTTCAGTTCATCGGCAGCAAAAGCGGTGTGGTTTGCCTTAAATTTATTGTATTTGCCCAGTAGTTTGTGGGATGATTGAAAGATGATGACCACTTCGGCATCGTATTCGTGCAGCTCAGAAGATGGGTCGGCTACCTGGCGTTCTACCTGGTTAAAATCGGCTTCCCATAGTTGCAGGTTGTAGCCATATTCGTAACCCGCGCCCTGTATCGCTTTAGCCAGGAACTGGGTGGCGGTATCGCCCAGCAGCGCCACTTTTATGGGCTTTAGTGCCGATGCATCTTTCTTGAGGTTGCGTTTCAGGTTGGCAAAATCCTTCATGCTGCAATAATAAGCTTTATTTATGAGTGAGGAACTGCTTTAACCTGCTTGCAACCATGCTGCTATACACAACCGATCCCTCCCGGTTAAGGTGCAGTGCATCGTAATAATACCCTTCGTTGTTAAAAGTGGTATCGCGCAGGTAGTTCAGCACGGGTACGTTGTTGTGCTTACAAACCTGCACTACATACTGCACGTTGCGGTTTGCCGCCGCATTAATATTTTGATAGATAGGCGACATGGTGACCACCAGCGGGATGTTCTTTGCCTTGCACAGTTCCACAAATTTTTTGTAGTAGCGGGCGGCGGTGGTATCTACGGCGTCATTCACCAGGTAAGGCTGCAGGCCGCCCTTAAACTGCCCGTGTTTGGCAATGTAGCCGTTCTCCGAATCGTCTTTTTTGTAGCGTGCTATCGGCAGCAGCTCAACCAGTTCGCTCAGGATAAGCGAATTGTAGGGGTACATTTTAGAGAGCAGTTTGTAACGTTCAAAATCGCCGCGCAACAAGCAAACTTCGCGGATCTCAGGGTGCGAATCGTAGTAGGGCAGCAGTACGTTGAGGCGGTCGCGGTCCTCGCCGTTCTTAAACTGCTGAAACTCGTTGGCGCGGGTATCCAGTACTACCAGCTTGGGGCTGTAACGCTTCAGGGCGGCCTCTAACAGGGCATAGTGGTAGTAAATGTAACTCAGGTCGCGGCCGGCGTTATAAACCGAAAGGTGCAGGCTGTCGCCTATAATTTCGGTATCATAATGATAAGCCGC
Organism: Mucilaginibacter gilvus; assembly: GCF_004054195.1. Lineage (GTDB taxonomy): Bacteria > Bacteroidota > Bacteroidia > Sphingobacteriales > Sphingobacteriaceae > Mucilaginibacter > Mucilaginibacter gilvus. Next base: position 329,954 of record NZ_SBIW01000008.1, read on the forward strand.
TTTGGAGGAACCAAACACCAGCACATCTGCCTTAACAGTATTAATAACGTTATTGGTGCGGTAATCTGCCCCGTTCTTTTTGGTGAAGTAGAAATGTTTGAGCACAGCACCGATGCCCAGATCCAGCACAAAGAGGGCTATGATGAGGATCGCAAAGCGTTTTAGTATGAGTTTATAATCCGCCATGTTTAGAATTTGAAATAGATAAACTGCCCGCCATCAAACACACCAATAAGCACTATGGTTACCAGTATAAAGCAATAAGTAGCCATGCGCACCGTGGCCGATTTGTGATATAAAAAGTAACTCTTGCCGTGGTTTAAATGCACGCTCAGATCATACGCAAGCAGTATGGCAATGGCTACCAGCGAGTAAATGATCACCCCTAAATTATTATCGAACACGAAGAAACTCCCCTGGAAAGCAAACAGCCGTTTCAACACAATGAGTGCATCGCTAAAGCTTTGCGCGCGGAAAAATACCCAGGTAAGGCATACATAAATAAATACCAGCAGCATGCTTAGGTTGCTATAAATTACAGCCGGGATAGCCTTGGATAGCTTTTTGCGGAACTTTTTGGTGAGGAACTCATAGGTAACCGCCACGCCATGCAGCAGGCCGTAAACTATGTAGGTCCACCCGGCGCCGTGCCATAGGCCGCTTAGCCCAAAGGTTATCATCAGCGCAAAAACAACGGCAGCTTTACCCCAGTCGCGGTTGGCTATCATAATGGGGGTGAACAGGTAGTCGCTAAACCAGGTGTTGAGCGAGATGTGCCATCTGCGCCAGTACTCGGTAACGCTGGTGCTGAAGAACGGGGTGTTAAAGTTCGTCATCAGCTTAAAGCCCATAACGCGGGCCGTGCCGAGAGCGATATTAGAGTAGCCGGCAAAATCGGCATAGATCTGGAAGGCGAAGAAAAGGATAGCCACCAACAGCATGGAGGAACTGTAAGCCCCCGGGTTTTGATATACCGCGGATACAAATATCGAGAGCCTGTCGGCCACCACCAACTTTTGGAAAAAGCCCCAAAGGATCATTTTAAACCCGATGGAAAAATTCTCATAGGTGATGGGGTGTTTCTCGTAAAACTGGTGCAGCAGGTTCTGCGGGCGCTCTATAGGGCCGGCAACCAGCTGCGGGTAAAACATTACATAAAGCGAGTAAATACCAAAATGCTTCTCGGCGCTCTGATTGCCGCGATACACCTCAATGGTATAGCTCATGGCCTGGAAGGTGTGGAAACTTAAGCCAACCGGCAATATAATGGATAGGTAAGGTACGACGTTACTCAACCCAAACTCGCCCATGAGCAGGGTAAGGTTCTCGTTTAAAAAGTTGAAGTATTTAAAAAACGCCAGTACGCCAATGTTGGCCACCAGTGATATAATGAGGTAGAATTTCCGCTCGCGCCCCTCCGATTTTTCTATCAGAATCCCTGCGAAATAATCTACAATGATGGTGAAAATGAGGATGAGGATGTAGATGGGGATAAACGTCATGTAGAAATAGCAGCTGGCAGTCAGCAGCAATATCCAACGGAACTTATGCGGTAAAATAAAGTAAAGCGGCGTAACAACCAGGAAGAATACAACAAAATGCAGCGAGTTGAACAGCATACAACACAATTATGTTAAGGCCGGGGGCAAGGGCAAACGAAGATAAAAAAAAATTTTGAAAGGGGAGGAGGGAGTGGTGAGTGGAGAGTGGTGAATAGGGTTGGAGGAATAGCGCCCGCCCCGGTCGTCATCCGATAGAGCAAGGGGAGGCAAGAGCAGGGCGCGAAAGAGAAAACTTCGACGCCCTGCATTTGGAGTAATTTTATGTGGAGATAGCGGGGCTTATAAGGTCTCTCCCCGCAGTGGCGCGCGCTCCACTGCGGCTCGTTCGAGATGGCAAGGTGTTGAGTGATGCGCAGGATAGTAAGTGGTGGCTATGCAAAAGAGCTGCAAGCCACCAGGCTTGAGCTATGGCTCAATAAAACTTATCAGTTTAATTGAGCCATAGCTCAAGCGTATACGGTTTGGCATTTTTTACACCGAAAAAAGGTACTATCGGGATATCGTAACCGGGGTTGGCGTTTTTGATGCGGGCTTTTAACTCGGTGGCGTTAATCTTATCCGCCTTAGTAAAGTATCTGATCTCCGCGTTCGGTTTGGTATACAAAAGCTTATTATCTATTGCGGGCACAATACAGCCAAAGGTTTTTATCAGGGTAGCTAATTTTTCGGCCCCGTTTTTATTTTTGCCATATTGGATATATACAGTGGTCTGGCTTAAATTAGCAACCGACCTGTCTTCGCCAATAAGTACCTTGTTATAGTTGTCTTCTATGTTAACCAGCTTGGCGCTGTAGGTGGTTATTTGCTTGCTAAGCGCTGCACTGTCAACCCCATGTTTAGTGGGCAGTAATAGCGCTAAGGAGTCGATAGGCCGTTTCGCGCTATCAGTCTTACGTTTATAGGTGAGGTATTCCGGCTCAATCGCCTGAAAGTATCTTTCCCATCCTTTGCGCAGGTCTTCTGAAGCGGTTACTTTAGAAAAATAGCGCGCCAGTTGGTACGAATCGTCCAGTTTGCTGTTGATCACATATTTCAGGTAGTCGTCATATAGCCCAATTTCTTCGGCACCCTGCTTTCTGTCATGAATGGCCTGGCTAAACTGCAGGCTGATCCATCCAAAAACAACTGAGATGACCACCCATTTTAACAGATCGATGTAGATTTTCAAGTTTTCCAAATTGTACAGCTGCTTGTTGGTAAAAGTACCGGGAGGCGGCGTTTCGATGGCGGCGGCATCGGCGGGGATTTCTTCGCCTGTAATGGGAGTGGAATCTTCAGATCCAGGTGCGTCTGCTTCGGTAGCTGGTTGGGTGATAGGTGTTGTCATAAAGCTGGTATTGTTAGGGTTTTTTATTCCTCTAAGTTTTTGATAATAAACTAATTGAAGGTGGGTATAAATACCGAATTAAAAAGGGTAAAAACACCGTGGGCGGGAGGAAGAGCTCCTTTGAGGACGATAATTGAAACCCATAAAAAAAAAGCCGCCCCAACTGTGGGACGGCTTTTTGCATGTGCTCCGTAATTTTTTAAGGAATTACTAATTAATTTGATGCAACCATGTAGGGTATCGGCTTTTGCAGATATCCATAGTAGTTGTTGTAGCCGTACTTGCGCGGCTTGTTGATGATCTCTTTCATGGCAATAAGCTTGTAAACGTAGCTGCCAGTTTCGCGGTTAAGGCTCATGCGGAAATAGTTATCCTCATTTTGCTTGTTAATAGCGCGGGCCAGTTTAATGCTGCCGTTGTTGTAAGCGGCGGCGGCAAGCGTCCAACTGTTAAATTCGCCGTACAGTTCTTTAATGTACCGGCAGGCAGCGATGGTTGATTTGCGCACGTTAAGGCGTTCATCTATTCCGTCGCGTACTTTAAGTCCGTAGGAGCGTGCGGTGCCTGGCATAAACTGCCATATACCACGTGCGCCCTTTGGCGATGTACCTTCGCATAAACCGCTCTCTACCAGGGGAACAAACTTAAAGTCTTCGGGGATACCGTAGGCTTTAAGGATAGGTTCGATGATGGGGAAAAGCTTGTCGGCCTTACTGTGCAGGATGTTAGATTGCACATTGCGGAACCTGTTTTTTGTGATTGATTTTTTCAGTTTTAGGTCTACCCGTTTGTCATTAAGCGGCAACGCCTCATTAGCGAAACTAAAACCTGCCTCAGCTTCTTCGGTCTTGTAAAATACAAGCGAAGCCGGCATATAAGTTTTAATTTTTGGAGTAGTTTTTGTTAAAAGTACAGGTTTTGTACCGAAGATGTTAAGCGCGGAAATGGTAACCAGCACCAGGATTACGGAGCACGTAATTAAGTGTTTTTTTAGCATTTCGAGTTTACTCATTAATTAAACATTTGGTATGATGTGCTGCAAAGGTATGCTATATAAATCACATTGTCAACCACTTAGTAGGGGGATAGTGTACTGACCGTTTTCCGGAACCGTCTAAAAACGTGCTTTAAACTACTTTAAACACCGTTTTTGACCCCATATAGTTTTTTGATTTTTTTAATTAAAAGCCGGTATATTTTCGTAATTTTGACCCTCACGCTGCGAAAGCGCAAATTAAAAATAACATGGTATTTAAGAAGCCAATCGGTAGTCGCGACGACAAGCCAAACAGATCCTCAGCACGCCCAAAATCAGGCGACGGACCATCAAAACGTACCTCATCTTCATCAGCAGGCAAGCCTTACGGTAGCCGCGGTGCCGACAGTAAGAACCATTACAGTACCGATAAGAGGTCATCAACGAACTCAAAACCATACGCAGACCGTACCGAAGGAGACAGCGAGCGCCCAAAACGCGGCACATCATCAGGTTCGTCATTTAGCGGTGGCGAGAAAAAAGCATTTGCACCAAAAGGAAGGCCATACAGCGGCCGCCCAACCGGCGACAGCGACCGCCCGAAACGCAGCTTCGGCGGCGACGAGCGCAAAACTTTCAGCCCTAAAGACCGCCCATACAGCGGCCGCCCAACGGGCGATAGCGGCGACGATCGCCCTAAACGTGGTTTAGGCCCCTCATCGTTCCCCAACAAAAAAACATTCGGTAAGGATAAGCCATACGGCAGCCGTACAACCGGCACCGATAGCGACCGCCCAAAACGCAGCTTCGGCGGCGAGGATAAACCAAAGCGTGCCTTTGGCGATACCAGCGGCGAGCGTAAACCATATAACCGTACGCCAAAAACAAGTAGTGCCAGCGGTACCGGTAAAAAGGATTTCGCGAACACTACATCAGGCTTTAAGAAACGCGATGAGGACCGCCCTGCGACGGACGGACCTACCCGCACCATGCGTGGGCGTAAAAACCCTGCTGCCCCAAAAGCTAAGGACGACGGGCAAATACGCCTTAACCGTTACATTGCCAATGCAGGTATTTGTAGTCGCCGTAAGGCCGATGAACTGATCGCCGCAGGTGTGGTATCGGTAAACGGTGAAGTGATCAGTGAGCTTGGACACAAGGTTGACCCGATGAAGGACCTGGTACGCTACAACGGCGAGGCCCTTAAGCGCGAGAAAATGGTGTACGTACTGCTGAACAAACCAAAAGACTACATTACAACTACCGACGACCCGCAGGAGCGCCGTACCGTAATGCACCTGGTAGAGAAAGCCAGTAAAGAACGTATTTACCCCGTTGGTCGCCTTGACCGTAACACAACCGGTTTATTACTCATGACCAACGACGGCGACCTTGCCGATAAACTTTCGCACCCACGTAACAGCATCACAAAACTATATAACGTAGAACTGAACAAGGCGCTTAGCCAGGGCGACCTGAACAAGATCTCTTTCGGTTTAGAGCTGGAGGATGGTTTTATAAAGGCCGATAGCATCTCTTACGTTGCCGGCGGTACCAAAAAAGAAGTAGGCATACAGATCCACAGCGGTAAAAACCGCATTGTGCGCCGTATTTTCGAAAGCCTTGATTACGATGTGGTGAAATTGGACAGGTCGGTTTACGCCAACCTAACCAAGAAAGATTTGCCCCGCGGTCGCTGGAGATTTTTGGATGAGAAAGAAGTGATCCAACTAAAGCACCTGATACAGTTAACGTAATCTGAATCAGAATTTAAAGAATTTTAGAATTTTCAGAATATATTGAGGCTCCATTTATGGGGCCTTTTTTTGTGTCTTTAATCTTGCCGTCTTTAATCTAATAATGGCAGTGCTTTTAGCCCGGGCTTTCTGCTCATACAGGCACAGGGCATTAAGCTCGAGGCCGGCATCCTCGCCAATCCCTACCGCGGGTTCAGCATTTCAGTTTCGGATGGAAAGCGGGTCTCGTTAAACGTTTTTCAAAATTGTTTGTCATACCCAAAATAGCGCAGTGTTTTTACATTCTGTATATTCTAAAATTCTGCGAATTCTGATTCAGACAGATTTTATTAACTTGCACGCATAAACCAATATTTGATCAATGAAAAACTTCTCGCTAATTGTTGCCATACTCTTGCCGGTAGCGGCTTTTGCACAGAAACCTAAACCTTTACCAAAAACGTTCGACCTGGTGGTTGGTACTTACACCAGCGGAACCAGTAAGGGCATCTCGGTGTTCCGCTTTTATGCCGAAACCGGCAGGCTGGCCTACCTGAGCCAGATAGACGGCGTGAGCAATCCATCGTATCTTGCCGTATCTGCCGATAGTAAATTTGTATACTCGGTCAATGAGAACGACCAGGGCGAGGTAAGCTCTTTCAACTTCGACCCGAAGATGGGGACTTTAAAATTCATCAATAAACAATCTACCCTCGGTGGCTCACCCTGCTATGTATCGGTTGATAAAGCAAATAAAAGCCTGTTTGTGGCCAACTACAGTGGTGGTAACATTGCAGTATTGCCTTTAAACGAGGATGGTTCTATAGGCCAGGCGGTGCAAACCATCAAGGACGACGGTCCATTCGGCCCTAATAAAGAGAGGCAGGAGAAAGCTCACGTGCATACTGCTGTGCTTAGTCCCGATGAAAAATACGTTTTTTACACCGACTTGGGTACCGATAAGTTGCATATTACCCGCTACAAAGCCGGTAAATCGAGCCCCTTAACAGGTGTTAAACCTGCATTTGTGGCAATCACCCCCGGTGGTGGTCCGCGCCACATAGATTTTTCGGCAGATAAGAAGCACCTGTACCTGATACAGGAGATGGGCAGCGCCGTTACCATGTTTGACTATAACAACGGTAAGCTTACCCAAAAACAAAGCGTTACGCTGCTTAGGGATGGCTTTACCGGCGCAACCGGCGCGGCAGATATCCATGTATCGCCAAACGGCTTGTTCCTTTACGCCAGCAACCGTGGCGACGCCAATGACATTTCGGTGTTTTCCATTAACCAGGAAACCGGCGAGCTTACCTTTGTGGATCGTCGCGCTACCAATGGCAAAGCTCCACGTAACTTCGTTATCGATCCTACCGGTACTTTCCTCATCGTAGCCAATCAAAACAGCGACTCGGTTTATGTTTATCGCCTGGATAAAACCACCGGTAAAATGCTGGGCATTGTTTACAAGATAGATATTGGTAACCCGGTGTGTTTAAAATTTGCACCAGCGAATTAGTTGAAAGTAAAAAGTCGAAAGTAAAAAGTTGACTGGATATAAAACAGAAAGCCGAAAGCATAATGCTTTCGGCTTTCTTGTAAAGGTGTTTAACTTTCGGCTCTTTAATAGCTCCGGTTTAACTTTAAACCTTCAACTAAATATTACGCTTTCACAAAGGTATAAACAATATATCCGGTGCCGCTGCCTACTGCAACGGGCGACATCAGCGTCATACCAGTACCGCTAACGGTGCCGACGTTAAGGCGGTAACCTTCCTGTACGTTTTTGGCCTTATCACCTTCGTATAATTTTTTAAACTGCAACTGGGTACCTGTGGTACCACCATTAAATACCGACCAGAAGATAGTTTGCGACTGCCCGTTGGTTAAGGTATAAACACCATTGCCGCTGTTAGTGAACTTCCAGGTGCTGCCAATAAATGCGCTTGGTGCTCCCTGGTCGAAAACGTTTTGTACCGCGTTTGGTACAAGGCCGTCGTAAGTAACGTTTGTCAATGTCCAAGTGCCAACAAATTTACCGCGCGATACGCTGGTGGCCGATGTTTCGGTAGATGGCGTAGTGTTGGTATTTTGCGGGGTTGAACACGCTGTAAAAACAAAGCTTAGAGCTAAAATAGCAAGGGATGTTTGGAATATCTTTTTCATGGTTTCTTTATATATAATACTATAGCAACATAACACAAATCCTGCCAAAAGGTTACGGCCGTAATTTATTATAGTGTGGGTTAAACCGCGAAATGTGAAAACATTTAACTCCGCGTCGGCCCAAGTTATACGTAATGGATATTATGCGCTAATGATTCGATAGGCTCACCATGAAGCAGAATATTAGCCCTGCTCCTGTTTGCTCTTCTCTATTACTTCTTTGTAATAGTTTTCGTACTCGGGCAGGATGTTGCTTAGCTCAAATTCTTTGGCGCGGGCAAGGGCGTTCTCTTTAAACTGGTTAAGGCGCTCCTCATCTTCCAAAATATAAATGGCGCGCTCTGCCATGCCGGCCACGTCGCCAACGTCTCTCAGGAAGCCTGTAACGCCTTCTACGTTCAGTTCGGGCAAGCCACCAGCGTTGCTGCTGATAACAGGCACCTTGCAGGCCATGGCCTCTAAAGCGGCTAAACCGAAGCTTTCTGATACGGATGGCATCAGGAAAAGGTCGGACACGGACAGAATTTCCTCAATCGCATCCTGTTTGCCCAAGAAGCGTATATGTTCGGAGATGCCCAGGTCGCGGCCCAATTGTTCGCAAATTGAGCGTTCGCCGCCATCGCCAACCATCAGCAGTTTAGCAGGGATCGTTTTTACCACTTCGGCAAATATCTTCACCACATCTTCGGTACGTTTTACTTTGCGAAAGTTGGAGGTGTGTACCAAAACCTTCTCGCCGTTTGGCGCAATAGCCTTTTTAAAGTGGTCCTTTGGTTTGAGGCTAAAGCGGGTAAGATCAATAAAGTTTGGGATAACCTTAATGTCTTTCTCTATCTTAAAGTACTTATAAGTATCATCTCGCAGATGTGCAGATACGGCGGTTACACCGTTGGATTTGTTGATGGAGAAGGTAACTACGGGTTTATAGGTGCGGTCTTGCCCAACCAACGTGATATCCGTACCGTGCAGGGTAGTTATAAAAGGGATATTGATGCCATAGGTAAGCAGTATTTGTTGTGCCATAAAGGCTGCTGAGGCATGAGGGATGGCGTAATGTACGTGCAGTACGTCGAGTTTTTCGAAGCGTACCACGTCTACCAAACGGCTGGCCAGGGCAAGCTCATAAGGCGGAAAATCAAACAATGGATAATTGGATACGGCAACCTCGTGGTAAAAAAGGTTCTCCGAGAAAAGATCCAGCCGTGCGGGCTGGTTATAGGTAACGAAATGAACCTGGTGTCCCCTGTCGGCCAGGCCCTTACCTAATTCTGTGGCTACAACCCCGCTACCGCCAAATGTAGGGTAACAAACAATTCCGATCTTCATTTTATGCTGATACGATTTAAGCTGTTATAAAATCATCGCTCCAAATATTACAACAATATGAGGTTTACAGATAGCCGTTATAAAGCGTACAAGTTTAACAGCATTTTATTATAAATGTGTTACCGGCGTGTAAAAGTTTGGGGAGGGGATAGGCAAGAATCAAGAGACAAGAATTAAGACAAGAAATATTGACGCCGGTGCAGCTAATCCCTCCTTGGAGGAGGTGCGCAAGAATGTGTAGTGCAGGGAGGGGTTAGCGAATAAGCATGGCGGCGAAACCCCTCCCTACCCTCCCAAGGGAGGGAATTATATTAGCGACCAGTGCCGCACCAATAAGCTACTTAAGCAACCCCGGCTACCCAGTTAACTAACGATGCATCTATTACGCTGTTTACGGCGTTGAGGGCCGCTTTGCTTTTTGATACTCTTTCTAAATCTTCCTGGTAAAAAAAGTGGCTTACGCCTAACACTTTAAGCATCCCATCTATGCGGGTGTGTTCTTTGTTTTTGTAGCAGCAAATTTTAATGTTACGATAAAAACTGTTGGATTGCAGGCGGCGGAGCACCTTTTCGAATTCAGCCCCCATGTGCTCGTAATCAAACAAAATCACGTCGGGCTTCACCTCATGGATGGACGGGAAGATCGCTGTTTGGACAGAGACCTGGCGCACGGTATTGTAACCGGCCATTAACGCATCGGGGAAAGCTTTTGGGGCTACCAAAAGCACCTTTTTAGTACGCGAACGAATCATGCTCAAATGAAATAGGGTACGTAAAGGTAAAATGTACTTTTTATATTATCAAGCCTTTTTACCTATAAAATTCATATTATTTAACTATTAATGATTGTATTTATATTAATAAACGGGCAAAAAAAACGCCAGACTTAAAAATTAAGCCCGGCGTAGGAAAAATATCTTAGAAGGTTATTTTATTTCGAAAACAGCTTGAATCTGGAAGCTTAGTTTGATCTTCTTAAAATCGATGTCAGACTCGGGCGTAGCGTCTGCAGCACTAAATGATTTAGCCATATACATTCTTGACTGCGGGAAGCTACTGTTATCGTTCTCAGTAATATTTATTGCGCTGCCCAATTTATCGCCAAGGCCTGCAACTAAAAATGCTGCCTTATCGCGCGCTGCTAAAAGCGCCTTTAATTTAAGGTCGTTCTTCAACGAATTTATCTTAGAATAGTCGTAGCTATCAATATTGGTTGCCTGGATGCCTTTAGCGTCTATCTTGCTCAGGATCTGGTCGAATTTGTTCAGATCGCGAAATTTGATGCCATAGGCTTTGCTTGCTAAGAAATCAGGGTTCTTCTTCTTCTCAGTGGCATAATTCCATGATGAAAGGCTGTTAACGGTAAAGTCTTCCTTAGCTATCCCGGCTTCGGCAACGGCTTTCTCCAGCTGGCTCTCCAGTTGCGAGATGGTTGTTTTCTTTTTACCATCCAGGTATTCTTTCAGGGTGATGGTTACGTTGATGATATCGGGAGTAACCTCCATTTCGGCAATACCTGTAACTTCTATTTTGCGGCGCAGATCCACAGTTTGCGCAAACGTTGTTGTAAATGCTGATGCAACTAAAATGGCTGCTAATACTAATTTTTTCATGAGGTCTCTTTTGTTGTTATGTGTATGTAGATAGGTTTACGGGGCTAAGGTTTAATATGTAACACGTATAATATATATGTGTTATGTATTATCTGTAACCCCATTGGCCCTGTGGTGTTTTAAATATTTATAACGTGTCTGGGATTGTGCTATGGTGCCGAAGAGAAACACACTCGACAGTTGAATGAGCTGCACGCGCCGATGTGGGGCGCCCTGCGCATTTTGCTATAAAAAAAGCCTCCCTTGTTAAAGGAGGCCGCATATTGTTAAATGCAAAACTACAGCTAAACATATTTGCTTTTTTGGCCGGTAACCGCCCGGTCTTCGTCTGTAGAATAGTAGGGGGTGGTGTTAACCTTTTGTTGTTTGTTGTCGCTATTATCGGCGCGGCGGTTACGCATTAAACGTTTGCGGCGGCGTTTGAGAATGTAGCGTGAACCCCAATGATCGAACGTACCCGCTACGGCCATTATGCCGCCAATAACAAAGGCGGCGATCATGAAAATGATAAATATGTGGAGCGCGTCTGTGAGCAAATGTCGCATAGTTGAATCCTTTTTTTCATTGTCGGTAAGGCAATAGCCGTGCCCGTTTTGGCAAAAGATAGTTTGAAAAGCGCATTTTTATAGGGGAAAGGTACGAGGAATAGCTATATTCTTATTAGTAAGGGAATGCTAAAATATTGGGTAGCAACCGGATAATAGTGTATTGTTAACACTACAAATAATGCAAGCGCTCTTTGGCCTCTAAACCCTAAAACCTCCGCAAATATTTTTTATCCACCAATTCGCCGTAGGGGATAGCAGCCGTTTCACCAAGGGTGAACCAGGGGCTATCGTTTTGTAATACCTGTATATTTTGCGCGGGCATAAAACTCTGCGCCAGCAGGAATACTTTTTTATGAACCGCATTCTCCGCAACATTCAAAATAATAAAGCAATGCCCCGGCGAACCGCCGTGAATGAATACATCGCCGGCCTTTAGTTCATTGGCGTCGGGCACGGGTTTCAGTTCCTTTTCCAGCGAGAGGGTGCCCGCGTAGCTGAATACCAAAGTCATATAACGTATAAAATTAGTATAGCTATAATCCTTTTTTGCTTTGAATGCCCAGCGTTCTTTGCTGTAGCGGTAGCCGTTGGCATAATGCTCAAAATCGCATTTAAAGCCGCTGGTGAAATTAAAGCTGATGGCTTGGTAATCCTGCTTTTGAAAAAGGTATTCGGCACGGAGCCGCATAACAGCGTCGGCGCATTGCTGCAGGTCCTGGCTGCCAATACTCATATCAATAATAGCAGCGGTATATGCGTCGGTACGGGCAATGTCGCCCGCATAAGTTTTGGCATGGGTGCCCGAGGGTAAAAGCGGCAGATTTTGCAGATAGGCACCAAAGCTACCGGGGGTAACTGCCACTTGCCGATAGCCGGCGGGTATTTTAAAGCGGCTGGAAATTTTATCTGCCGGGATAAAGCTAATGCAGGCGAATAAGGTTATGGCAATAAGGTATTTCATTTGCTTGCTGCTGTTTTAAGTTGCTTAAAGCTATTAAATGGAACCGGGATATTCTGAACCAATTTAAAGGTAGAGAAATGGAGGTGCGTTGGCGAACGTTTTTTGTAGGCATTAAGGCCTGTGCGGCCAACCTCCGCTATTTTTTGTCCGGCTTTAACATAATCGCCCGGGTTGACAAAAATGGCGCGGTTATGAGCGTAGTAAGAGAAGTAGCCGGCATCGGCATTTAAACCGGGGTGATAGATCCAAATGTATTTGCCGCCCCGCATATCGCCGGCCGGGTCCCACTCGTTGGTGCAGGCTACAACAATGCCCGGTGCTATGGCCATTACGTTTACCGGCTGACCCGTGCGGTCGTCCAGGCAATCCTGGTTTTTATCGTTGATGAAAATATCATGAGCGGGGTGGGCGCCGTGTTTGTTGCCGTCGATGTAATTGAAGCCTTTATCGTTATAGCCGTTGCCGTTTGTGCCGCCTGCGGCGCGGTAGTTGTAGCTCTGTAAAGGGAAGATCCATTGCTGCGCAACGCCGGGTTGGCCATGCAATAAATAGTCTTTTGTTACCTGTTGTACAAACCTGCTAATAACGATCTGAGCCTCCTTTTTTTTTACATGGCCTTTTAGCACTTCGTTATTGAAAGCGTTAAAATCTTTATATTTACCCGAATCGGTTTGCGCGAGGGCCGGAAGGGTAAAAATTAGGGCGATAAGGCCGGTTAAGAGCTTCTTCATAAGTGGTGATTAAATTTAGGGGATTTTGGGGAGGGATGCAAGAGAGATTTAGGCATTTGGAGCGATGTCATACGTTTTGCAAAGTCGGAGCGGTTTCTGCTGATTGTTCTATTGTGCCTTGTTAGGAGCGGATTATGATTTATGCTAAACCTGTGGATGTTCATTTCTTTTGGCATCAAAAGAAACGAACCAAAGAAAAGTGCCGGCCACGTTCCGTTTTGTGAAAGTTAGTGAGCGTTCAGAGTCTGTGCCACCCAAACGTTCCTGATGCCGGTTTTTTAGGAATTTGTTAGGTTCTCCTGCATGTATTTTATCACGGAATAGGGCAGAGAATTTCCGCAGAATTATTCTCTCTCGTATCTAATAGATTGAACAAGCCTACACGAAACCCGTTCCTAACAGCGCACAACCGACCATAACGCACTAACAGATAACGAATACATCAAACCTACACACCCCAAACCCGCTCCTCTTCCCGTATCCTTACCGTTAGCATAACAGCATTTAGCAGGCTGAACACAATAGCAGTAGCGTAAAGGTGAAATACAAGGGGGATAACAATGATCTCGCAGATAACGATGAAGTAATTGGGGTGCTTGAACATTTTATAGGGACCTTTGCGCACGAAAGCCGAATTGGGAATGCGGAGTATTTTGGTGTTCCAGTATTTGCCTAATGAGCCTATCGTCCATATTTTGAGGGAGATAAGCAGCAGGAAGATAATGAGCATAAACAGGCTAAACTCGCCGCCGAGGTAAAAGTATTCGGCAATCATGCTGATGATAAAGGCTGTGTGCAGCGCCACGATGAATGGATAATGCGCCTTGCCAAATTCTTCTGCGCCTTGCGCGCGGGCCCAGGACTCGTTGCGCCTTGCTACAACCAGTTCCAGCAATCGCTGGAATATAACGAAGCAGATAAATAGTGTGAAATACATAGGTTAGTTTTTCATATCCAGTAAAACCATCTCGCTGCTAAAACCGGGACCCATGGCCAGCATCAATCCGTAACCATCTTCGTAACCTTCGGCCATAAATTTTTCCAATACATAGAGCGCCGTTACGCTGCTCATGTTGCCGTTTTCGTTCATAACCTGGCGCGTGTTGTGCAAAAAATCGCCTTCCACCTGCAGGGCATCCGCGTAAGCATCCAACACCTTTTTGCCGCCGGGGTGAAAAACAAAATTTTTGATATCCCCCAGCTCCAGGTTTTGTTTGGCCAGGAAGGCGTCGATATCGCTCCGGATATTCTCGTGGATGAAGGTAGGGATATCTTTGGAGAACAGTACCTTAAAACCTGTGTCCTTAAAATCCCAGCCCATTACCTCCAACGAATCGTAATAAAGCTTGCTGCTTGCTGCCAGGATCCTGATCTTCTCTTCCGTTTTATGATTATCGCCTTTTACAATAACCGCGGCTATACCATCGCTAAACAAACTGCTGCCAATAAAATTGCTTTTACTGTAATCGTTTTTAATGAGGGTAAGCGAACATAGTTCCACTGCTACCAGCAACACCACCGCATCGGGATTTGCTTTTGCAAGCGTGTTTGCCTTGGCCATACCCGATACTCCCCCGCCACAGCCCAGCCCCCAAACGGGGATACGGTTAATATGCGGGTTGAGGCGCATTTTATTAATGATGAGCGCATCGATGCTTGGCGTTGCCAGGCCTGTGGTAGAAACGAAGATCAGGTCGGTAATACCCTCTTTGTTTACGCCAGCTTTTGCAACCGCATCTTCGATAGCCCGAATAGAATACTCCAGGGCATTGGTAATATAGTCATCGTTACGCTGCTCGAAAGTGTTGGATTCGGCATAGTAGGTGATGGGTTTGCAGAAGTTGCGTGTAACAATTTCCGTATTATCAAAGGCGGGCATCAGGCGGTCCACCTGCGGGAAATGTTCTACAAACAAGGCACGGGCCTGGGCCTTTACATCCTGCTGTTTTACTTTATAGGGAAGGCTTACGCCTGATACTGAAGCTATAGATGGCATATAAAAGAGGGCAATGTATAGAGGTACAATAGTAATATGACTTAAATTGTTTCGGGCGTGTAAAATACCCGGCGCAACTTATTTACTTACGTAAATGAGTCTGCGATGGATGGGTGTACCGAATACAGGAAGAAAAAGAGAAGGGTTGCTCTGATTATTGTTATTGTTGTAAGAGTTGGTTGAACCTTACCCTTCTATCTTAATATCATACTTGGCCAATAATCCCGGCAAACCATGCAGAGAGAAATGGGCTTTTTTGATGGCATTGTCATCCGGATCGATAGTGAAATTGTAGGAGGAGCGGAGGTCGGCACCTTTTAGAATGGTACGACTGAAGAAAGCGCGGTGCAGGTTGCAGTTGATCAGTTTGGCATCGGTGAGATCCGTCTCGGTGAGGTCGGTCTCTATCATGGAACAATCGGTAAACTTTGCTTTTTTGTTTTTCTTTTGGTAGAAGATGGCGTTATCCAGGATACTGCCCTCAAAGTGCACCTCGAACAAAAAGTCGAGGGCCTTGCTAAAGTTTACACCGCTTAGTTTGCAGCGTTTAAACACAATGTTTTGAAAACCGGTGTTGCCCACGCTGACCAGCAGCAGGTTACAATCCTCGAAGGTGCAATCCATAAAAACCAGGCCATCCAGGTTGGCATTGGTGAAATTGCAGCTGATAAATTTGCAATGCTCGTAAGTTTGGGCGGATGTAAGTTGGTCGGCGGAGATCTTGGTGAATGTTTGGTCTTCGTGCAGCATGGAGCAAAGATAAGGTTATCCGGAATTTTTGGATTGATGTGGAAAACGATTGTGGGGTTCAAATCGGTTTTAACGAAGCGCAACAAAACACTTAACCCGCATTAGGGGGTGAAGCGGATACCGGCCCGTGAATAAGGCCTGCGCAGTATGAGCGTAAAACCCGGGCGAAGGCAATGCCCAAAATAGTTTATTGATGTGCCGTACTTTGCCTATATTTAGCATTCAACTACACCACGCAATGAAACTTAAATACATCCTATCCTTAGCTACCATCACTTGCTCGCTAAGCGTAAAAGCCCAGATGACCCCGGCCAAAATCGACAGCCTGGCGCAGATTGCTCTTAAAGCTTTTGACGTGCCCGGCATTGCCGTGGCTGTTGTGAAAGATGGTAAGCTGGTTTACGCTAACGGTTACGGGGTGGCATCGTTGCGCACACAAAAAAAGGTGGATGCCAATACGCTTTTCGGTATTGCATCTAACAGTAAGGCTTTTACTACTGCTGCCATTGGGATGCTGATTGATGATGGTAAACTGAAACTGGACGACAAAGTAACCGACTATATACCCGAATTTAAAATGTTCGATCCGTATGTTACGGCGGAGTTCACCATCCGTGATTTACTCACCCACCGCAGCGGCTTGGGTTTGGGAGCAGGCGACCTGATGATCTTCCCGGATTCTACGGATTTTACCGTAAAGGATATTATCCATAACCTGCGCTACCTGAAACCGGTGAGCAGTTTCCGCAGCAAGTTTGATTACGATAACCAATTATATATTGTGGCCGGCGAAGTGATTGCCCGCGTAAGTGGCATGAGCTGGGAAGATTTTATAGAAACCCGCGTTATGAAGCCCCTGCAAATGACGGGCAGCTTTGCATCGTACAGCCGCATAAAAAACACAAAAAACTATATAGATGCCCACGCACCTGTTGATGGTAAAGTGATCGTGATCCCCCGCAATACCAGCGAGCCTACCAATGCTGCAGGCGGGATCTATAGTAGCGTAAACGACCTGGCAAAATGGGCCATTATGCAAATGAACGATGGCAAATATGGCGACGATTTGAGCAAACGCCTGTTCAGCAGCGCAGTACACCGCCAAATGTGGAGTGTACAAACCGTGTTGCCGGTTGGCGGCCCGGGTACATACAATACCCACTTTGGGGGTTACGGGCTGGGTTGGTTTTTGAACGATGCCAAAGGTTATTTAAAAGCCAGCCACACCGGCGGACTGGATGGCATGGTAACGCAGGTAACCCTTTTCCCCGAGTTAAAGCTGGGTATTATTGTGCTCACCAACCAGCAATCGGGCGGGGCGTTTAGTTCGGTTACCAACGAGATCATCGACAGCTATATTGGCGATACCGGTAAAGACTGGGTGAAACTGTACAGCGATGCCGAAAAAGCAGGTGCTGGCGGTGCCGCCAGCGTGGTAACAGGTGTTTGGAAACAGGTAGATGAGCAAAAGAAAACTACCGTAGATGGTAGCGTGTACGCCGGCACTTACCACGATAACTGGTTGGGCGATGCCACCATCAGCCAGAAAGACGGGCAGCTTTGGTTCGCATCCAAACGGTCGCCGCATTTAACGGGAAAAATGTTCTTTTACAAAGGCAATACTTTTGTAGTAAAATGGAATAAGCGCAGCATGGATGCAGACGCTTTCGCCATGTTCACTACCGACGAGAACGGCAAACCGCTTGGGCTAAAAATGAAAGCTATAAGCCCGGCAACAGATTTTAGCTACGATTTTCAGGATCTGGATTTTGTGAAAACGAAGTAATATTTTAACGATGAAAAAACTTCTTTTTGCCGCATTGTTTCTTCTGATATCTTTTGGTGCCCGTGCGCAACCCACTACAGACGATCAAAAATGGAACACACTCATTAGCAGCCTGGAAGCGGAAGACTGGGTACCCGCAAATGAATTATCACTTGCTTTGCTCAACAGTATCCCGGCCGCCGAACAAAATGGTAACCAGGCGGCAGTGCTGCGGTATATGTATATTCTTTCCGAGTCGGGTTTAATGGACCTGGAAAAGGTTACTAAGAAGGAAGCACTGAAAAAGGTGATCGGCTTTGTGGGCAAGCCTATTCTTTTACCAGGGCACCCGGTATCTGTAAAACAAAAATTTAACAGTATTACCAGCGCATCTAATGGTTGCGATACCTTATTTGTTACCGCAACCAACAGAAAGGGTACATCGATATTTGCTTTTGAATATATCGTGTTAAAAACCAAATGGACGGAAGCCGATCTCAATGCAAACGCCGGTAAAATATGGCGGCTTGGCGGCATCCTTAAAACCATCAAAGTAGAAGGTGATATGTTTAAAAGGTTTAAGCTAATGATAAACGAGGGCACAGCCGAAGAACAACGGCAATAGAAGTTCAGTAATTGATGAACCTTACACCTGTTAGTACAAAGAAAAAAGCTGCGGTTATAACCGGTATTACCATAGTGGTTTTAGTGCTTTTTTTCCTGCGGTTGATTATACCGGAAACCTACTCTTATCCTAAACGGATGTTGTTATTCCAGGCGATATTATGGGGCACGGTAGTGTTCATATTTGCATTTGCGTTTTTTATAGAACGGGAACGTGTATTGCTACCCGAAGAACGGTACAGCGCAGAATTTTATCTGTCGTGGATAGCGAAGTTTTTTGTGATATCTTTTGGTGTATCAATTGTAGTAAGCATCATCTGTGCGGTGTTGCGCATGCCGTATTATGGCGATAATTCAAAACCACTTATTGAGGCACTAAATAAAAATCTGCCCTTGCTTTTGTTTTCGGCGTTCACAGCCGGAGTAACCGAAGAACTCATTTGCAGGGGCTACATCCTAAACAGATTGCAATTACTCTTAAAAAACGAGAACCTGGCTATCGGTATTTCTGCAGCGTTTTTTTGCACGCTGCATTTTACTTACCACAGTTTTCAGCAACTGATTTCCACATTTGTATTCGGCTGCATATTTGGGTTGCACTACCAACGCTACCGAAGTATGGGCGCACTTATACTGGCCCACACTTTTATAGACCTGGTTGTTTTTTTGTGGTTCAAGACGTCAGTATAACGGCTTAACTACATATTCCGCCTGTACTGCCCACCAACCTCGTAAAGCGCATGGCTTATTTGCGCCAGACTGCAATATTTGCAAGCTTGCATCAGGCTTTCGAAGATGTTGTCACCGGCTATAGCGCGTTGCTGTAACTCTTTTAACAGCGCAGGCGCTTTATCCTCGTTGCGTTGCTGAAACAGGTGCAGGGCCTCTATCTGGTACTGTTTCTCTTCTTCGGTAGCGCGAATAACTTCTGATGGGATGAGCGTAGGCGAGCCTTTTTTGTTAAGGAAGGTATTTACCCCGATGATGGGGTATTCGCCGGTATGTTTAAGGGTTTCGTAGTAAAGGGATTCTTCCTGGATCTTACTGCGCTGGTACATGGTTTCCATGGCGCCGAGGACTCCACCGCGATCGTTAATGGCTTTAAATTCGGTGAGGACGGCTTGCTCCACCAGGTCGGTTAGTTCTTCTATGATAAAAGCACCCTGTATCGGGTTCTCGTTTTTGGCGAGGCCGAGTTCGCGGTTGATGATAAGTTGGATAGCCATTGCACGACGTACGGACTCTTCCGTAGGTGTGGTTATGGCTTCATCGTAAGCGTTGGTATGCAGCGAATTGCAGTTATCATAAATAGCGTATAAAGCCTGCAGCGTGGTACGGATGTCGTTAAAGTCGATCTCCTGCGCATGCAGTGAGCGACCGCTGGTTTGGATATGGTATTTCAGTTTTTGCGACCGGTCGTTACCCTTATACTTATTTTTGATAGCCTTGGCCCAGATGCGCCTTGCTACGCGGCCGATAACGGAATATTCCGGGTCGATACCATTACTAAAGAAGAAGGAAAGGTTAGGAGCAAAGTCGTCTATATGCATTCCCCTGCTGAGGTAGTACTCCACATAAGTAAAACCATTGCTCAGCGTAAAGGCCAACTGTGTTATCGGGTTGGCACCCGCCTCGGCAATGTGGTAGCCGGAGATAGATACCGAATAAAAATTCCGAACCTTCTCCTGGATAAAATATTGCTGGATGTCGCCCATCATCCGTAGGGCAAATTCGGTGCTAAAGATACAGGTGTTCTGCGCCTGGTCTTCTTTTAAAATATCTGCTTGGACAGTGCCACGCACAGTGGCTATGGCGTATGCGCGGATCTTTTCATAAATATCATCGGGGAGGATGAGGTCGCCGGTAAGGCCGAGGAGCATAAGGCCAAGGCCGTTGTTGCCGGTTGGCAGTATCGGCGCATCCGAAGCCTCACCTAAATCCTCTCCAAAGGAGAGGACTTTCTTGTCCTCGTCAATAGCTCCCTCTCCTTTGGAGAGGGCTGGGGTGAGGCTACGATCTGACTGTTTATTTAGTGCATTCCGTATTTCACTTATTACTCTTTGCGAATCCTTGAGTACATCGTCATTGGTAAACCGTATAACATCAAAGCCTTCCTGATTTAAAACTCGCGTTCTAATTTCGTCCTGTTCTTTAGTAACTTCATGGTAGCCGCCATCAATTTCTATAACCAAACCTTTTGGTAGGCAAACGAAGGCCGCTATATAACCATCTATGGCATGCTGTCTTCTAATTTTATAACCTATTTGATTATTTCTTAAAAGTTGCCACAGCTTGTCTTCGGCTTCGGTAGGGTTTTGTCTGTTGGCTATCGAATTGTCCTTTAAGGCTTTCCATATTTTGGTATCTGCGGTGTAAAACCCGGGAATGTGAGCTGCTTTCGGAGCTTCACCTAAATCCTCTCCAAAGGAGAGAACTTTTTCAGCATCCTCCTTTTTTGAACCCTCTCCTTTGGAGAGGGCAGGGTGAGGCTTCTCTGCACTTTGATAAATCGGCCTCACCAGCCCCTTATCATCATACAATTCCCTATACTTCGCTTCCACCAAATGCTCCAGCTTGTTTTCGGTGATGTATTTTTCGCATTGCTGGTCTATGGCGGTGTTCATGAAGAAGCCTAAGAGCATGGGCGCAGGGCCGTTAATGGTCATGCTTACGGAGGTGCTGGCGTGGCAGAGGTCGAAACCCGAATAAAGTTTCTTGGCATCATCCAGCGTGGCGATGCTTACGCCGGAGTTGCCTATTTTGCCGTAGATGTCGGGACGGGTGTGCGGGTCTTCACCGTATAGCGTAACCGAATCAAATGCGGTTGAAAGCCTGTGTGCCGGCTGGCCGAGCGATACATAATGGAAACGTTTGTTGGTCCTTTCGGGGCCGCCTTCGCCTGCGAACATACGGGTGGGGTCCTCTCCTTCGCGCTTTAGCGGGAAAACACCCGCCGTATAAGGGAATTCGCCGGGTAAATTCTCGGTAAGCAGCCAGCGTAATATATCCCCCCATGCTTCATATTTGGGCAGGGAGATCTTAGGGATGCTGAGCTGCGAAAGCGAAGTATAATATAAAGGCTGTTTAATTTCCTTATCGCGTACTTTATAGATAAAATTCTCGGCTTTGTATTTGGCAACGGTTTCAGGCCATTCTTTTAACAGTCGTTTACAATCGGCGTGCAGGTGGCTTTCGAGGTGATTGTAAATCTCTTGTAGAGACGCGATACTTCGCGTCTTTAACTCTGGTCCGCCCTGCATGGTGGGAGACGCAAAGTATTGCGTCTCTACGGTTAGTACATCCATCGTTCCGCTAATTTGAAACATCTGCTGCGCTATCTTACATTGCTCATTCACCCAATCGGTATAAGAGGCGATGCTTTCGGCGATTTCTGCCAGGTAACGGATCCTGTCCGGCGGAATAATATAGATCTTCTCCGATTCGTCTTCTTTTGTCTTTGTTCCTTTCGTCTTTCCGTCGAAAAGATCCACTCCTGTTTTCGCCTTCACCGTTTTCATGATGGCAGCAAAGAGGGTATTCATTCCGGGGTCGTTAAACTGGGAGGCCATGGTGCCGTAAACGGGCAGGTCGTTATCGGCTGCGGTAAAAAGCTTATGATTGCGCTTGTATTGTTTGCGCACATCGCGGATGGCATCCAGTGCGCCGCGTTTGTCGAACTTGTTAAGCGCTACCAGGTCGGCAAAATCCAGCATGTCTATTTTCTCCAGTTGAGTGGCTGCGCCAAATTCCGGGGTCATTACATAGAGCGAAAGGTCGCAGTAATCGGTTATCATGGTGTCTGATTGGCCTATGCCCGATGTTTCTACGATCACCATATCATAGCCAGCCGCTTTGCAAATGTCAATCGCTTCCTGCACGTGTTTGCTTAATGCCAGGTTGGCCTGCCGCGTAGCCAGCGACCGCATATAAATACGCGGACTGTTGATAGCATTCATCCTTATCCTATCGCCAAGCAGGGCACCACCCGTTTTGCGCTTAGATGGATCTACCGAAATAATGGCCAGGGTTTTATCCGTCTCTATTAAAAACCTCCGCACAAACTCATCTACCAATGATGATTTCCCCGAGCCGCCCGTGCCGGTGATACCGAGGACGGGGGTAGTAAATGGTGAATGGTGAGTAGGGAGTGGTTGCGGATTGCCCAATTCGGCGGCAGTTATCAGCCGGGCTATTGTGACTGCATTTAGCTCTTTCGTCTTTTGTCCTTCGTCTAACAGTCCTGGAGTCAAAAAATCGCAAGCCTGCATCATATCGTTTATCATCCCCTGCAGGCCCATGGTGCGGCCATCATCGGGCGAGTAAATGCGGGTAATGCCGTAGGCGTGCAGTTGGGCTATTTCATTCGGCAGGAACACCCCGCCGCCACCACCAAATATTTTGATATGCTGTGCGCCACGCTCGTTCAGGAGGTCGCGCATGTATTTAAAGTATTCCACGTGGCCGCCCTGGTAGCTGGTGAGGGCAATACCCTGCACATCTTCCTGTATAGCACAGTTCACTACCTCATCCACGCTGCGATTATGGCCGAGGTGAATTACCTCTGCACCTGTGCTTTGCAATATGCGGCGTATAATGTTAATGGTAGCGTCGTGCCCGTCAAAAAGCGAGGCGGCTGTAACAAAACGAATTTTATACTGATATTTATACGGAACTATGCTTTCCATGCCGGCGTAATTGGTTCGGTGGTAAAATTAACCAATTTTTACACATGCAAAAGCTATGCTTGCATAATAAAAACACCGCATGTTTCTTTCAGTAAATTGATAAATTAGACAGGATTTTTTTGTTTTCTCAGGCACGCTTTCCCTGAACATTACCCGCACTTTACTTGTTGCTTTAAAATGGACGCCGTTACGCTCATCTTTCCGCACCAGTTATTTAAAAATCACCCCGCGGTGCATCAATTCCGCCCGGTTTATTTGGTAGAGGAGTGGCTGTTCTTTAACCAGTATACCTTTCATAAAAAGAAGCTGATGCTGCACAGGGCATCGATGAGATGTTATGCAGATCACCTGATTAGCCAGGGTATCCACGTAAATTATATAGACGCGACCGATCAGCTTTGCGATGTGCATAAACTCGTTGTCCATTTGGCAGCACAGGGGGTGAAGACTATCCACTTTGCACACTTGGCAGACGATTGGCTGGAAAAGCGACTTGATAAGCAGTGCTCCAAAAGCGGCATCGGCCTTGCTGAATACCGAAGCCCTAATTGGCTCAATAGCGCGGGTGATGTGGCTGATTATTTCGACGGGCGTAAAACCTATTTCCAAACCGCTTTCTACGTAGAACAGCGGAAGCAGCGGAAAATTTTACTGGAGGCAGACGGTGGTCCCCTTGGCGGCAAATGGACCTACGACAGCGAAAACCGCCTGAAATTCCCGGCAACAGAACAGGTGCCCCTGTTAAACGTACCCACAGATAACAAGTATGTCGCCGAAGCCAGTGCCTGGGTAAATGAAAACTATCCGGATAACTATGGCAATACGGCATCGCCATTTGGTAACCTGGGCGGTTTTTATCCTGTCAGTTTTGATGATGCCGAAAAATGGCTGGACGATTTCTTGCAGCAACGCTTCGGCAAGTTTGGTATTTATGAAGATGCGATGGTGGCCGGCGAAAGTTTTCTGTACCATTCGGTGCTCACACCTATGCTCAACATCGGGCTGCTGAACCCGCAGCAGATCATCAGTAGGGCGCTGGAATTTGCAAGCGAAAACCATGTGCCGTTGAACTCGCTGGAAGGTTTCATCAGGCAGGTAATGGGCTGGCGCGAATTTATCCATATTGTTTATGAACGCGAACACGTGAAGCAGCGCACAAAAAACTACTGGGGTTTTACGCGGAAGATCCCATATTCCTTTTGGAAAGGTGAAACGGGTATTGCACCTGTGGATGCCGTTATTAAGCGGGTGCTGCATACGGGCTATTCTCATCACATCGAACGGTTGATGGTGATGGGCAACTTTATGCTGCTCTGCGAATTTGACCCCCACCACGTTTACCGCTGGTTTATGGAGATGTATATTGATGCTTACGATTGGGTAATGGTGCCTAACACCTATGGGATGACGCAATTTGCCGATGGCGGGCTAATGATGACCAAGCCTTACATCAGCGGCAGTAATTATCTTTTAAAAATGGGCGATTGGCCAAAAGGGCCATGGCAAGAAATTTGGGACGGCTTGTTTTGGCGCTTTATGCATGTGCACCGTAATTTCTTCAGTCAAAACCCGCGGCTGGGCATGTTGGTAAAAACACTGGATAAAATGCCGGTGGAAAAAAGAGAAATGCACCTAAAAAACGCCCAAGTCTTTTTAGCCCAATTGGATAACCTGCAATAAGTAGTAAATTAATGTGAGTGTTGATGATAAAGCGCAGTAAATCAGTATTATTGTTTTATCAAATAAAAACCTCAGCAAATGAAATTTTACGTAGAAGTATGGTCGGCCAAACAGGCCTGGCGCGATCTGAGTACCGAAGAAAGAGGCGCTTACATGGCCCAGGTTGGCCCCGCTATTCAGCAACTGATGGAACAGGGCGTAGAAATAGTTACCTGGAGCGATAACGATATTGATACCGTTGAACGCCTTGGATACGATTTTTTCGCCGTATGGAAATTTCCTACCGATGAGCTGGCCAAATCATTTGAAGCATTGGTAACCGGTGCGGGTTGGTACAACTATTTCGACCAGTTGAATCTTAAGGGTAATGCCGGCGGCCCTGCCGATATCATTGAGAAACTCATCAATATTTAACCGCGGTTAATGGACTAAAGCCATTTTAACTACTGCCAGGTTACCCAATACGAAAAAATAGCAAGTGGTAAAGACAAGATAAGCACCGGGTGAAGTAATTGCTGGCACTTGGCTTCAAATTAACAACGCAAAAAGTATTATTACAAAGCCGCTCCATAACAATATGAAGCGGCTTTTTTGTTTCTATCGAAAGGAGTAAACTATCCACATGTTATTACATTTGTGATATAATAATAAGCCATGCAGCCAATAAAAATTGCGACAGTCCAGTTCGAAAATAAAAGCGGCGATAAAGCCTATAACCTATCGGTAATAAAACAGTTAACGGCCAAGGCCGCGGCAGAGGGGGCCAATGTAATTGCTTTTCACGAATGCAGTGTTACGGGTTATAGCTTTGCAAGGCACCTCACCCGCGACCAGCTTTTTGACGTGTGTGAAGTTATACCCGATGGCCCGAGCGTAAAGGAATTAACGGCCTACGCTGCTGAATATAACATGGCCATATTAGCAGGCCTGTTTGAGCGCGATGCTGCGGGCGATATTTATAAGGCCTATATATGTGTGGATAAAAGCGGCCTGGTTGCCAAACACCGCAAGTTGCACCCCTTTATCAATCCGCATATAAAACCGGGCGATAGTTATACGGTGTTTAACCTGCTGGGGTGGGCGTGTGGTATCCTTATCTGCTACGATAACAACATTATAGAAAACGTACGGGCAACCGCATTATTAGGTGCCGATATCCTTTTTATGCCACATGTAACCATGTGTACGCCATCTACTCGCCCGGGTGCCGGGTTTGTGGATGCCGGATTGTGGAAGGACAAGGAAGCGAACAAAGAAATTTTACGCCAAAAGTTTACTGGCCTTAAAGGGCGCGCATGGTTAATGAAATGGCTGCCGGCCCGCGCTTATGATAACGCCTTGTACGCCATATTCTCAAACCCGATAGGAATGGACGACGATCAGCTGAAGAACGGCTGTTCGATGATACTGGACCCTTATGGGGATATTATTGCCGAGTGTGTAAGTCTTGATAATGAGATAGCTATTGCCGAAATAAGCGCCGACGCTTTAACAAAGGCAGGCGGGCACCGTTACCGCAAAGCCCGTAGGCCGCAACTGTATGCCGGGATAATTGGCCAGCCACACCAAAGCGAGCAAAAGGTGGTGTGGCTGACTACGGAGGAATAAAGACCAAATTAACTTTCAAAATATTTTGAAAGTTATAAAACATATTTATATTTGTATATGCAATTACCAGAGGCAAAAGGCAAGTTTATAGAGGCGTGGGGTAAATTAGGATCGGAGTGGGGGATAAACCGTACCATGGCGCAGGTACATGCACTGTTGTTGGTGAGCCCGAATGAGCTGACTACCGAGGAGATTATGGAGGAGCTGAAGATCTCTCGTGGCAACGCCAATATGACCCTGCGTGACCTCATCAGTTGGGGCCTTGTAGAGAAGCAGCATAAGGCAGGCGAGCGCAAAGAGTATTTTTATGCTGATAAAGATACCTGGAACATTGCCCGCCAGGTAGCCAAAGAACGCCGCAAGCGCGAATTGGACCCCATCATTAAAATCCTGGATGAGCTAAGCAAGGTAGAGGGCGAAAGTAAAGATGAAGCTTTTATCACTTTCAATAAATCGGTTACGGATATTAATAAGCTGGCCAAAAACGTAGACAAAACGTTGGAAACCATGCTGAAAGCGGAAGAAAACTGGTTCTGGAAATCTATCTTTAAGATGTTCAAATAATTTTTTTTGAGAATAAATTTCAAATGTTACTGAAAATTAAATTATAAATATTATCGCACATGAGTAAAATATTTACGCCGCAGTATAACGGATACCTGGTTGCAAACGCTGTTGGCTTCGCTATTATAGGGATCTCTAAATACTTATCCGGGCCCGGCAGCAACGGTGTGCTAATTTACTCGGAATTTATAATTGTCCCTTTTCTGATCGGTATTATTAGCGCCTGGTTTTGGCGCGACGACGAGATAAGCAGCATGACTTTGGTGTCGCGATGTGTGGCGAACTGCTTCGTGGCAATCGTATTAAGTATGGTGTTTTTAAGCGAAGGGATCATTTGCCTCATCATTGTATCCCCGCTGTTATGGACGTTTATCGTGGCTGGGTGCTTCACGGGCCGCGCCATGTTCCGGCGAAATAACAATACCCTTAATGCAAGTGTTTTGGCAATGCTACTCGTTTTATTTGTTGTTGATTCAACATCGGTACACCATTACGAAAACATGGTTGCCGATCGCATTGTAATCAATGCCCCGGTAAGCAAAGTCTGGAAAAATGTGGTGGCCTACAAACGCAATACCTCGCCCGACAAATACTGGCTGTTTAGGGTTGGTATGCCAAGCCCGGTAGAGTCTACCACCGAAGGCTATTACGTTGGTGCCAAACGTAAATGTGTTTTCAGCAACGGGTATGTGTTTGATGAAAAGATAGTGGTGTACGAGGAGAACAAAAACCTCACCTTCGATATCACCGATCAGCCCCGCGACCCGGAGATAATGGGGCATATCGATATCCTGCGCGGGCAGTTTTTACTGCAGGATAACGGCGATAATACCACAACTGTTATTGGCAACAGCTGGTACCGGCTATACGTTTTCCCGGTTTGGTATTACGATATCTGGGCGAAAAACGTTACCCGTAACGTGCATTTAAGGGTGATGGAGCACATTAAACAAATAAGTGAGGCGCAATAGATGTTCAGGTTTGTAACCCGATATTTAGGCTTTTTAAAAGCAGTACCCGGCACCGCGCTGGTGTTTGATGCCTGGCTGCGTATAGCGACTATTTTTACCCACCCGGAGGTATCCGGCTATATCGATAGCATAGAACGCGAGATCTCCGGCTGGGATAATACCTGTACGGGTATCCACAAATACGGCGGCCTGCAGTTTAGTTACGCAAAGCACGAGCTTGGGCATATCCACAGCAATGGCCTGCTTGATATGAGGTTCAGCCGGGAAATAAAACAGCAGATAATGGCCGTCGACAGCCGAGTTGAACATCATCATGTTTTTAAAAGCACCGGCTGGATAAGCTTTTACATCAAAACCGAAGCGGATGCCGTGTATGCAGTTAAGCTATTAACGATGGCTTACGAGGAATACAGGGCTAAAGAAAGAACTGGCCTGCCATTAGTTTAAGCGGTTATTAATCGCTCTTCCTTTTTTGCTCGGTCTCACCGATAAATACGGTGAGCTCCTTGATATAGCTATCCAGGGATTGTGCAGATCGTTTTAAAAAAACAACCATCTTTTTTAACTGGAACGGCGAATTTATAAAGCCCCCAATAATACTGGTGATGCCTAATATATTGGCCACCGGCTGGCGCACCTTGTGCGAAGTAATGAACATCATCTCTTCCATGCTCTTTACATAGTCCTTTAAATATTCTTCGGCCTTTTTTAATTCCTGGTAGGCAGATGCCAGTTCGTTGGCACGTTTTTCTTTTTCTTTGTTTTGGTAGGCAAGTTCTTTGTTTGCGATGATCAGTTCGTCGGCACGTTTTTCTTTTTCTTCATTTTGATAAGTAAGTTCGTGATTGGCAATGATGAGTTCCGCAGCCCGCGCTTCCTTTTCCTCATTTTGATAAGCGAGTTCTTTATTGGCAATGATGAGTTCCGCAGCCCGTTTTTCTTTCTCCTTATTTTGAAAAATAAGCTCATGGTTGGCAATGATGAGTTCTTCGGCCCGCTTGCTTTTTTCATCGTGCTGGTAGGCGAGTTCTTTGTTGGCTATGACCAGCTCTGCCGCCCGCGCCTCTTTTTCTTCGTTCTGGTAAGCAAGCTCTTGGTTGGCGATGATCAGCTCGGCGGCACGTTTTTCTCTTTCGCTATTTTGAAACGCAAGCTCTTTGTTTGCAATGATCAGTTCAGCGGCACGCGTTTCTTTTTCTTCATTTTGAAGGGCCAGTTCTTTATTGGCAATTATAAGTTCGGTGGATGTATTCGTTTTATCCATTTTGTATCGGCGTAGGTTAATGTGCCATGGGCACAAAAAAACAATCTATATTGTGGAAGAATAAAGGCAATCTTTTGCTAAAACGTAAGTTAAAAAATACCTCTTTCTAACAGGTAGGTAAATATAGAAATTATGAATAACACTCGCCACCTAATTCCTGCTCCGCGAAAAATATTATAATGAATATTTTATAACTATTGGGATAAATTACCGTATCAGTGAGCGGATATTATAACTATTAGTTTTAATATTTGTTTTTTATCCGGTGCTTCACCCTCGTTAATACTTAAACTTGCACTCATGTTAGCTCCTGTTTTTAATTCTGCCGGTAATGCACCCAACAATTACAACCTCGAGCTTTTTTTTGAGCTTTCGCCCGATCTTTTATGCATAGCCGGCTATGATGGTTTTTTTAAGCGCATCAATCCAACGGTAGCTAACACGTTAGGGTATAGTAATGAAGAATTGTTTGCCAGCCCAATCAACTCATTTGTACATCCCGACGATCAGCAGCTAACCGCCAGCAGCAGGCAAAATCTCACTAAAAACGTGCCGCTGCTCAACTTCGAGAACCGGTACCTAACCAAAACCGGGGAGGTGGTTTGGCTCTCGTGGACATCGATGCCGATAGAGAACGAACGGTTGGTTTTTGCCATCGCCAAAAACATCACTCATAAAAAGAAACAGGAAGAAGCACGTAATACCGAAATAGCCAACCTTACCCGCACTAATAACGATCTGAAGCAGCTAACATATGCTACCTCGCATGATCTGCGCTCGCCGGTAAGCAATTTGCTATCGGTTTTTAGCCTGCTGAATACTAATCAAATTACGGACCCCGAAACCCTAGAATTTATTGGGATGCTTAAAACAGCGACAGATAGCCTGAAGAACACCCTCAACGGCTACATGGATGCGCTGAGTCAGAATAACGTTTTAAATGTTTCGCTAGAACTGTTGGATCTTAACGAATGCCTTGGTGTGGTGCTGCTGTCGTTGCGGTCGTTTTTAAAAGACTCGAGGGCGGTGATAGACGTTGATTTTTCTGAATTACCCACCGTGAAGTTTAACAGGGTTTACCTGGAAAGCGTTTTCCTGAACCTGATCACCAATTCGGTAAAATATGCCCAGCCCGATAGTGTCCCGGTGATCATTATCCGCTCGCATCGCCGTAATGGCATCAGCGAATTAGTTTATACCGACCAGGGGCGGGGTTTTGATATGGAAAAAGTACAGGACAGGTTATTCGGTTTTAACCAAACATTTCATAACGATAAAAATGCCGACAGTAAGGGTGTTGGGCTATATTTAGTTTACAACCACATTACCAGCCTCGGCGGCCACATCACCGTTGATAGCGAAGTGAATAAAGGCGCCCGGTTCAATATTTCTTTTAGGGATTAAGGGCTTTTGTAAAGAACAATACCCGCTATCCCTTCTCTGAACAATTCCCAATAAATTCTTCATTTAAGAAGCATCTACATTACCTCTTTTGTGCACCGGCAATAAAAACCGCAAAAAGCTGTAAGGTTTCTCCCCGATTACCTACAAACGGGTAAACCAAACACTTGCATCATGAAGAAGCTGTCACCCCATCTGTTGATTGTGCTTTCCATAGTAATTTTTGCATCCTGCGGAAAAGACAACAGTTCAAACGATGCGGTAGGCATTGTGCCTGCCACTCCTCAAAGCCTTACCATCACCGCTGATAAAACGCGCATCGCTGCCGATGGGATAGAGCATGCCACATTTACGGTAAAAGATGCAAACAATTTAGATGTTACCTCATCTACGTTGTTCTTAATAAACGGACAGGAAATTCAGATGAATAGCTTTGCTACCAGCTTACCGGGCAGCTACCAGGTAAAGGCCCGGAACGGAGCCCTGTCTTCGCCGGTGATCAACATCATTGCAGAAAGTGGCGCTACATCTGTATTTACCCAAAAAACAATAGCCGAATTTTTTACCGGTACATGGTGCGGGATCTGCCCGGGTACACTGATACCGCTGGATAGTTATACAGCCAATAACCCATCAACTATTATGATAGGCATACACGGCCCAAAAGGCAGCGACGATCCCTTTCAATATGAATACGACCCCCAGTTGCGCAGCAAGTTTAATATAAATGGCGTGCCTACTGTTTTATTGAACCGGAATGGATTTTGGGACGGAAATACTTCCAAATTGGATGAATTGGCCAGGAACAACGCTCCCCTGGGGATTGGTATAGCTACAACGATCAATGGCGGCAAAATATCCGTGAAAACCAGCATTCGGTTTGGCGCAACTATCACCGCGCCTTTAAAGCTGGTAGTAATGCTTGTTGAAGATAACGTGCCCTACAATCAAGCCAACTACGGGCATTTTAACCTGCCTAATCCTATTAAAGGCTTTATTCACCATAATATTTTAAGAAGCACCGCTACCGATATTTTTGGCGATAGCATGCCCGTAGCGCAGCAAACAAAGGATAACGTTTGGCAAAAAGATTTTGTAATAGATGCAGCAGGCTACCAGATAGCACGGACCCGCATAGTTGCATTTGTGCTTTATGATAGTGCCGCAAGCAGCAGCAGGGGTGTTTTAAACGCTCAGGTGGTTAACGCCGGCCAAAGCGAAAACTATTAAACCTACAACATCATGTATAAAATATTGACATTTCTTACGCTATGCTTTAACCTGCCCTGCATGGCGCAAAGCGAATTACCCGCTGTAAAAATAAAGGAACTCTCCGGTAAAGAGGTAGCTTTTAATACCTTGCTTGCCAATGGGGATACCGCTACGGTAATTAGTTTTTGGGCAACCTGGTGCCTGCCCTGCATTACCGAACTGGAGACTATAAACGATGACCTGCCTGGGCTGAAAAAAGCTACCCCTTTTAAAATCCTGGCCATATCTGTTGATGATGCACGCACAACACCCAAGGTACGGTCGTTCGCTGCGGGTAAAGGCTGGGATTTTGATTTTTATACA
Source organism: Mucilaginibacter gilvus (assembly GCF_004054195.1). Taxonomy (GTDB): domain Bacteria; phylum Bacteroidota; class Bacteroidia; order Sphingobacteriales; family Sphingobacteriaceae; genus Mucilaginibacter; species Mucilaginibacter gilvus. The sequence goes on from NZ_SBIW01000008.1 coordinate 361,783, forward strand.
GATGCTAACGGTGATTTAAAAAGAGCGCTCAATATCAACGATATCCCTTATGTGATGATCATCAAAAAGGGCATAATAGTTTACCAGCATACCGGCTACGTACCCGGTAACGAAGAGGAACTTTATGATAAATTAAAGAGCCTTTGATCTGTAGCCAATCCACCTAACCAAATCTGCATTCATGAAAAAAATTTATGGCGTACTGCTGCTTACTTGTTTTTGCCGCTTAGCCTATGCACAGCTGCCGGATGTTGGCGGCCATTTAAGCGGAAGCTTTGAATCGTACACGCAATTTTACCAGCCCGATAAAAAGATCAACGCTGTTTTACCGCAGGATAGGGTTGGCTCCAATAACTACCTCAAGCTGGATTATAATATTGGCGCGTTCTCGGCCGGGTTGCAATATGAGGCGTACTTGCCTTCTATAGCCGGGTATCCTTACGATATTAAAAAGAGCAAGCTCATCAACCGGTATTTTAAATATGCGCCAAAAAATTTCTCCATACAGGTGGGCGATTTTTACGATCAGTTTGGTAGCGGGCTCATATTCCGTGCCTATGAAAACCGGCAAATAGGGATCAATAACGCAGTAGAAGGAGTACACATCGCCGTTAAACCCTTTCCTTTTCTTAATCTGAAAGCCCTTTATGGTAACCAACGCAAGGTTTTTGAGCGCGCCAACTCGATAGTAAGGGGAATAGATGGCGAAATTGATTTCTCTAAGATCGGCTCGTTTCTTAACGGTAGTACCCGCTTATCGGGAGGTTTTAGCTTTGTGAGCCGTAACCAGGAATACACCGGCCCCGATCCTGAAATAAACGCTACAGTGAATGCCATCTCGGGCCGGCTGGGTATCAGCGGCTCAACCGCCTCGCTCGACGTAGAATACGTGCAAAAAGGCAGCGACCCAAGCGTGAGCAACAATAACGATAAAACAACAGGCAAGGCCCTATTAATAAACGGCACTTATGCCAAAAGCAATTTTGGCGCTAACCTTACCCTCCGCAGTATAGAGAATCTCGACTTTAGGGGCGAGCGTGGCGAAACGGGCACATCGGTGCCGGTGAATTTTATACCGGCACTAACCAGGCAGCACGATTACCTGACCACTAACATATACGTTTACGCGGCACAGGCCTTTGCCGAAACCGGCGGTCAGCTCGATTTTTTTTTTACCATAAAAGGCGATGAGGGCAAGCCATCGCGTATTGCTATTAATGTGGCGCATTACCGGGGACTTAACGATAATGATGATCTTTTTAGCCCCGGCAAGCAAACCTATTACAACGATGCCAATATAGATTGGCGCAAAACCTGGAGCAAAACCTTCAGCACCAACCTGTCTTATTATAATATATTCTATAATAAAAGCGTGGTGGAGGGTGGCCTGCACGATAATGTGAAAGCAAATATTGTAGTATTGAGCGCGCTGTATAAGTACGCTAAAAGAAAATCTATCCGGTACGAGATCCAAAACCTGTTTACCAAACAGGATGATGGTAATTGGTTTGCATCGGTATTGGAACTGGGCTTTGCCCCCAAATACTCGGTTTACTTGAGCGATCTGTACAACTACGGGGTAACCAAAATACATTATCCAAATTTAGGCGGTAGCTATACCAATGGCGGCAGTCGCTTTTCGTTAAGTTATGGCCGACAGCGCGCGGGGTTGTTCTGCGTGGGTGGTATTTGCCGCTATGTACCTGCGGCAACAGGTATTACAGCCACACTAACTACAACCTTCAGCAAGTAAAATATTTAGCGCATTGTTGATGACAGGAGCGGCAATTTTTGCCATTTACTTTAACCCGCTACCCATTGCATACGTTTTTTCGCGCAAGTAGCTCAGCGTAGTGCCGCTGCTATGGTGCCCAGCTACTTCGGTCGGCAATATGGGGCTACCTATTTTAACGTATAATTTATGCCCCCGTTTGTTAAACAACTGCGAAAAAAGCATAATGGTTTGTAATGAAGGGTGTATAAACCTCACCAGGCTAAACAACAGGCCGTTGTTGCCATGGAAATATACCGGGAGTATGGGTTGGTTTGCTTTCGCGATGATCTTGCCCACTACCGGGTGCCACTCCTTATCAGTTATTTGCTTTTTCTTGAAGCAGTACGATGAAACCTCCCCTGCCGGGAAAATGGCCACCGGCACGCCTTCCTTTAATACTTTAAGCGTGGTTTTTAAACCGCTGATACTGGATGCATCCTTTATGTTGTCAAAAGGATTTACTGCGATAATATGATCGGCCAGGTTGGGGACCTTCTTTAGCAAAAAATTACCCATGAACAGGGCTTCGGGGCGTTTTTTAACCAGTATGCTCAGCAGGGCCAGCGACTCGATAGCCCCATACGGATGATTGGCCACCGTAATAAAAGCGCCATTTGCAGGGATATGGGCGAGCGCCGCATCATCAATGATGATAGTGACCCCTAATATTTTAAGCAGGTGATCGGCGAACGCCACGCCTTTTAAGGCCCTGGCATTCTCCATCATACTGTTAAAGGCGTCAATTTTTAGGGCGTTCATTAAAAATGAAGAGAGCAGGGGGAGGCCATTGATACCGGTTGCCTTAGAAAAATCTGCTTTGGAAATGGCCGTCATCGTTACCTAAGTTATCTTACAAAAATATTTAACAGATGTTAACTGAAAGTATCAATACTATTAAGTTGGATTACGGCACGGATTTGGTGTTTTAATTGCGACAGAATAATTTAAGTGTTAATTGTTTGTTATTATTAAGTTTTTTTTGTGTAAATTTAAACTACCAATTATAAATCTAAATTGTACCGTCTTGCTAAAACATATTTCACCTGCCTGGTGGTTTTTACCCTGTGCTGTTTAAATGCACGGGCAGATGAACAGCGGATATGTTTTGAATTTTATAACGGTACGTTTAACAGCCAGATAGACAAGGCGCTGGTATTAGATATGCCTGCACAGTTATCCCCGGCATCAGTAAAAGATTTCTATAAACAACTCAACGCGGGCAATTACCAGCCGGTTATAGATTCGTTAACCGCCTACAAAAACCGCTACGAATTAAACGATTGGCTGTATTACCAGCTCATCCGCAAAACTGCCCAGCAAATAAGCCCCAAAGCCGATAATTACGGTCGGTATACGCTATACAAATGGTTCCTGCTGGCAAAAAGTGGCTATGATGCCCGGCTGGCGCTTACCGGTGATAAAAAGATCATATTTTATGTGCTGAATGATGAGGATATATCTGATATCCCCTCATTTAAGGTGGACGGTGAAAAATACATGTGCCTCAACTACCACGATTATGCTAAGGCCGATATCAAGCAGGACCCACCGGTGCCCGTAGCCGTAAACATCCCCGAAGCAAAAAAAGCGTTCTCCTATAAGGTTACCCGGATGCCAAATTTTAAGGCCGGCGACTATCAGGAAAAGGAATTGCAGTTTACTTATCACCACAAAGTGTACTACTTTAACATTAAACTAAACCCCGATGTAGAAACCATTTTTATGAATTACCCGGGTGTTGGTTTTGAAAGCTACTTTAATATCCCGCTTAGCAAGGAAACGTATAGTTCGCTCATTCCGCTGCTGAAACAAAATTTAAAGGGCATGAACCAAAAGAAAGGGGTAGATTATCTGATGCACTTTACCCGTTATGCTTTTTTATACGAGGATGATGCAGAGAACTATGGCAAGGAGAAACGCCTCTCGCCAGAGGAAACCCTTTTTGCCAAGTACAGCGATTGCGACGACCGCGCCGCTTTGTTTTTTTACCTCGTAAAGGAAATTTACAACCTACCCATGATAGCCCTGTTGTACCCAACCCATATTACTATGGCGGTGCAGTTTAGCAAGCCGGTAGGCAGCCCGATTGTTTATAGAGGCAATACCTACTCGGTTTGCGAGCCTACCCCGCAACGCGAAGACCTGCACATTGGACAGCTATCTGCCAAGCTAAAAAATATACCTTACGAGGTAGTTTATCAGTACGTGCCGCAGGTGAAATAACTATTCCTTCGTATCCAAAAATTCTTCTACCACGGCTACTGTTAGCTCGGGTACTTTGCTGCCTTTTTTTCCATTTACCAATTCGCCCAGGTAGGCGCCGTGCCCGCCTGGGAATACAGCCAGTTTAGCGCCATGTATCAGGTGGGTTATTTCTATGGCGTGTTCGGGAGGGGCAACATCGGCATCTCCGGTGATAATAAGCGTGGGCACTTTTATACTACGGATAGCATCATCGGGCCAGCCTTTAAATTGCTGCATCCGGCGGAGCGATTTATCGTGCATGTTTTGCAACGCCTGTGGGTCGGGGTTAATGGAACGGAACTCATCTTTATAATGTTGCGGCATATCCTTAAAGCTTGCCTTGCTCATAAAATCCCAAAACCAGGGTTGGGCACCTTCGCGTTTTGTAAATGCCGAGGCCACTACAATTTTGCGCGTAAGCTGCGGATAACTCATAGCTATTTGCAGGGTGGTATGCCCGCCATTGCTAAAACCCATAAAATCGACCTGTTTGATGCCCAGTTGTTTCAGCAATTCGGCAACATCGGCGGCGTCCTGTTCAAAAGAATAGGGGGCGTTGCGGTCGCTGGTGTGGCCGTTGCCCTGCAGTTCTACAGCAATTACCTGTCTGTGTAGCGCAAAAAGCGGCAGCGAGCGCCCAAATGTAGTGCGGATGGTTGAGCCACCGCCATGGATCAATACCAAGGGCATTCCTTTGCCATGGATCTCGTAATACATTTTAATACCGTTCACATTTTTGTATCCGGTAATGCTGTCAGTTTTCATGTTGGTAATGTTTGGTGTTGAAGTTTTGTTGCTAGCAGTATCTTCGCAGGCACACATAAAAGCGGCTATGATGAAAAGGTAAATTGCCTGCTGTATTTTGTTTGCTGTTTTCATGGGCGATCAGGTTTTGGCTGTTAAATCATCTAAATTGCTAAACATCTGTAGCCAACTTTGGTAAGCACCCGTTTGTTTCGCCAGTTCTTCTGATACGGTTTGGTGCAGCGTGAAACTGCATTTATCGCCAATGGCTTTAAAAGTTACCGTAGTGATGATGGTACCGGGCCATTTCTCGTCCTTGCCCGAGTCTGCCAGGCGGTTCCCCTCCGAATCTGTGATGTATATCGAAAACACCAACTTCTCGGGGAAAACAACCTCCAGGTATTCGCCTTTGCACCAGCAATCGCCATAAGTGGGGTTATGGATGCAGGTTTGGAAGGTGCCGCCGGGTGTTACCTCCATCGAAAAAATATCAATGGTGCAGTCATCGGGCGCGTACCAGTGTTTCAATTGTTCAGGGTCGGTCCATGCTTTAAAAACCAGTTCGCGCGGGGCATCGCATAGGTGGCTTATCCAAACTTCTTTTGGTTTGGTGTTGTTACTTTGTTCCATCAGTTGTAGGTTTTGCTTGTATTTCGGTTAAAAAATTATCCAGCGCGGTAAAGCGGCCGGTCCATAGTTTTTTCGATTCTGCTACCCAATCAGTCACTTCGGTCAGTTGATCCAGTTTGGCCTCGCAAAAGCGTTCGCGGCCCTGCCTGCGAATGGTGACCAACCCGCACTCCGTTAAAATTTTAATGTGGTTGGATACCGCCTGCCGGCTGATATCAAAGGCTTCGGCCACGGCATTCAAATTCATGGCCTCCGCTGCTATGCGGCTGATGATCTGCCTGCGGGTTGGGTCGGCAATGGCCTGGAAAACATCTCTTCTAATAATCATTATGCAAGTATATGGTTGCAAATATAAATGCAATCAAGTGATTGCGCAAGTGTTATTTAAAAAATAGCACATCGAAATAACTTACTTGGAAATAAAAGGCCCGGTAACTCACGCGGGCGCTACCCTTGGCAGGGTGCTGTTTTATGATAAAGCATTGCCGGTAAACACAGTATATCATGCAGCAGCTGCGATAAGCAAGGTTTAGCCTTCAACGTTGATGCTATCCAAAGCTTGGGAGTGAACAGTGTTACTACCCGGCACTCTATGCGGCTGGTGAACAGCAGTTTTACCCAGGAAGTGCGTTTCTTTTGGGATAAGTGGCAGCCTGGCTAATTTAGTCGCGGTGGTTAATCATTATAACCAAATTGTGGTAAGCCCTGCAAATACAAATTTGGATGCTAAGCTCAACGGTGGCGGTCGCGGGCAAAACCTGCGATTAAGCGCGGTGCAACACGGTGCTATAATTGCTTTTTTGGGGACGCTGAGCGGCAAGGATGTTTATACCAATAAAAAATGGGGGAACCCCTTTTTGAATAATTAGGTGCCCTATACATTGTTGTGGTAACCCATTTTAATGAGGCTCGCTGCCTGAGTTAATGGTTTATTGGATAGCTGTATCGTGTTCTAAAGGCAGGTAAAAATAAAAGCTGCTGCCTGTACCGGGTATGCTTTCTATAGAAAAACTGCCATTATGCTTTTTTATAATTTCTGATGCGATGTAAAGCCCAAGGCCTACGCCCTGGTAATGCATGGCTGTTTTACTGACCCGGTAAAAGCGTTTAAATAACTGATCGATATCCTCTTTTGCTATACCTATTCCAAAATCCTGCACTATTACTATTATTTGGCCGGCTTCTACCTCAGCTTTTACTATTATTAATGATGAATTTGGAGAATATTTAATGGCATTATTTAGGAGGTTAACCATAACCTGTTCTATCCGGAACTGGTCGCCCATGTAGCGAATATCAATATCGTTTTCCAGTAATATCTGGTGTTGAAGTGAGGTCTGCTGTACATTAAATATACTGTTAACCAGCGCGTCCGAAAAATTGAACTCAGTGATGTTCAGGTCTATTTGTCCGGAGTTGATCTTGGTAACATCCAGCAGGTCTTCTATCAGTCTTTCCAGCCGTTTTATGCTGTGGTTTGCGTTTAATATAAAGGCGTAACTTTTATCGGTTTTGTTTGCCGTCTTTTCCAGCAACTGGTTTATGGCTTTTATACTTGTTAGGGGTGTTTTAAATTCGTGGCTTACAATATTAAAAAACTCGTCCTTTTTTGCTTCCGCTTCTGCTCGTCTTTCTTTTTCCCTTGCCTGTATCAATAGTTCGGTATCGGCAATGATAAGTTCCTGCGCCCGTTTTTCTTTTTCTTCATTCTGAAAAATCAATTCGGTATTGGCAATAACTAACTCAGCGGCCCTTTTTTCTTTTTCCTGGTTTTGAAAGATCAGCTCGGCGTTAGCTATGATCAGTTCGGCTGCTCTGCTTTCCTTCTCCTTGTTCTGAAAAACAAGTTCGTGGTTGGCTATAATTAATTCGGCCGCACGCTTCTCCTTTTCTTCATTCTGAAAGGCCAACTCATGGTTGGCTACGATGAGTTCGGCGGCCCTGCTTTCCTTCTCTTGGTTCTGAAAAACAAGTTCGTGGTTGGCTATAATTAACTCCGCTGCCCGTTTTTCCTTTTCATCATTCTGAAAGGCCAGCTCATGGTTGGCAATGATGAGTTCGGCTGCCCGCTTTTCTTTTTCCTGGTTTTGAAAAAGCAGCTCAGTATTGGCAACTATCAATTCAGCGGCCCGTTTCTCTTTCTCCTGGTTTTGGAATATCAATTCGGTATTTGCTAACAGCAACTCAGCGGCCCGTTTTTCCTTTTCGAGATTTTGAAAATTCAGCTGCGCATAAGCAACGGCCAGTTCGGCAGCGCGTTTCTCCTTCTCTTCGTTTTGAAAAAGCAATTCTATATTGGCTATAATGAGCTCTGCTGCCCGCTTTTCTTTTTCTTCGTATAAAAGGTCGAGTTTTTTATTGGCGGAGATCAGTTCTTTTGCACGCTTTAATTTTTCTGAATTTTGAAAATCAAGCTCTTCATTGGCTATGACCAATTCATTGGCCCGTCTTGCTTTTTCTTCGTTTTGAAGGTCGAGTTCGATGTTGGCAAGGATCAACTCTGCAGCGAGTTTTGCTTTTTCCTGGTTTTGAAGGACCAATTCGCGATTAGCGAAGATCAATTCATCCGATAGGTCTCTTTTATCCATAATTGGGGCCGACTGTTGTCGTTTAAGGTGTGCTAATCCCCGTCCGAACGGAAAGATGCAAATTATGGTAAGTGATTTTAAGCTTGCTACACTTAAAAAGACCGGATTTACACAAGGTACATAAAAATTGGGCTATGTGCGGGTTTTAATTTATGTAAAAGCGAGGAGTCATAAATGGGAGCATTTTATGACTTCCTTGCGGCGCGCTTTTAGCCCGGGCACAATCAGCGTTTTACTATTGCGATTTGCCCCCTTTTACCACAATACCGCCAATTGGCTGGCCCGGGCTAACAGCTTCGGTTGAATTTTTTTTGATGCCCGCCTGGTTGATGCCTTTGGCTTCAGGCGCAGCGGGTGTTGCGTTTATTTCCTCGTTTTTACGGCCGCCGGTGTAAGTCCTGTGCTCATCAGCTGCTGTGGCTTGTTCAGGTATCGGTTGAACAGGTGCTGCTTTAACAGATGCGACAACGATACCTGCAACAGCACCGCCTGTAATACCGGTAGGCCCGGGTGTTAAAGATGCGCCGTTTGCCAATGCCGAGCCGGCAGCGTGCAGGCCGGCGTTTACTTTTTCGCCAAAGGTTGCGCCTTGGGTTTGTTTGGCAACGGTAACATTCATTGAGATCCGGTTGGGCATCCCGCTATTGATAGAATTGATGCTTTTTTCTGAAGATGCCTGGGCAAAAGCTGCTACACTTAATAATGATAATACAACTGAGGTTAGATACTTTTTCATGATGCTTGATATTTGTTTTGGTTTTTATACCACTATATCAACAGCATCTGTAATTGTTACCCCCTGTTTTTAAACTTTTTTTAATTAGGCTAATAACGTGCATTTATACACCCTAATATGTCGCATTCATACCTTTGCGGTGTGGTTTTATGGTGGTATTTTTACTCAACAAAAAATTTAAACCATGATTGAAACTAAATCAACCTCAAAAGCCGCCACCATAGCGGGCTGGATCATCAGCGGATTAATTATTCTTTTTTACCTGTTCGATGCAATTGGTAAAATTGTTAAAGAAAAGCATTCGGTAGACGGTAGCGTTGCGCTCGGCTGGCCCATAGAACACATACCAACGATTGGCTTTATATTATTGGCTTGCACTATTCTTTATGCCATCCCGCGCACATCTGTACTGGGGGCGGTTCTTATTACAGGCTATCTGGGCGGTGCCATGGCCGTTATGATGCGGACTCCGGGCCAGCCATATCTTTTTCCGTTGTTATTTGGAGCGTTAACCTGGGCAGGCATCTACTTCCGTAACAAAAAGCTACAGTCGCTGGTAAAGGGAACGGCCTAAATATTACTTATAGCATGAAAGCCTGCGAGTATTTAATTCGCAGGCTTTTTTGTGATTTAAATTTAGGTGATAAGATGTTTAGGGTTAATTGTTCATTTTTTTAATACCGCCGTTTTGGATTCATTTTCTTCCAGGTCAACTGCCTTAATAAATAGCTTGCCCTTAGGCCAGGCTTGCCCGGCAATGGGCCGCCAATGTGTTAACGGTGTAAAGGCTATTCGTTGGCCATTGCAATAAATGTTATACCCTGCCAGTCCTGCGTTATCGTGGGCAGGCATCCAACCGAGTTGTTTGTGTATGCCTTTGCCGGTAACGGTAAGTTTTTTGGGTACGGAAGGCGCTGCATGGTCTGGCTGCAAGCGGTTGGTGCAATTGATAAAGGCACGCAGAACGTGATAGGTCCCTTTCCAGATCTGACCCTTCAGTGCCGGCTTGTAATTGGGTTGTTTATCAATCCCGCCCTGGTACCAATCGCCATGCTCGTGGTCAATCAGGTTGGTTTGCACGTAATTCCAAAGCTTGTAAAACTTTTGGCCGTATTGCAGGGTGTCGTTAGGGTACATATCATCAAACATCAATAGGGTATTTAATCCTTCGGCCTGTGCCCACCAGTTTTTGGTATCAGCAATAATGGTGATGCCGGGTTTATCCTTAAAATAATAACCTTCGTCGTAAAAACCGCCGGTGGCATTATCCCAGCCGTTTTTCAGCGCGTGATCAAGCATCCGCTTGGCAACAGTTTGGGTTGTGATGTCATTTTTCAGCCCCAGCAGGTGCGAAGCTTCCAGCATCAGGTAAGCGGTTTCCACATCATGGCCGAAGGATACATGGTCCAGCGAATGATAGCTTAATGTTACTGCCTGCGAAGAATCGCGGAAGCTCACCGGGGTCCAGTCAGGCTGAAAAAACAGGCCGAGATTGCCTTTTGGTGTAACAATTTTATCGCGGATCAAAAACAGCATTTCCTGTAAGCGTTCTTTGAGCAGTTTATCCGGCCAAACACGGTATAGTTCGGAAAATGCTTCCAGCAGGTGGATGGACGTGTTCTGATCTTTATAACCGGTTTCCGCATGGGGGGGCGTGGATGCGCTGCGTTGTATGGGCGTACCATCCAATTGCATGTGCTGGTAGTAGCCTTTGTACATAGGGTCGTGGCTATGCTGCTCTAACCAGTGGAATTGTTTTATAGCAAGATTGAGCGCACCGGTGTCACCGCTTTGGTGATAATAAGCGGCGATGGCGTACAACGCAAACGAGTTCCCGTAAGCTTCCTTTGGAGCAAAGCCACCGCTTTTTGGCTTACCCTGCCTATCTGTATAGGTATGAAAGCCGCCGTATTGCTTATCCCAAAGTACATTTTTTAGGAATTGATAACCCTGCGCCGCGCCCTTGCTGTAGTAGCTAACGGAGGGATATAACTCTGCCGCCCGGGCATTACTCCAAACGTGCCGGGCCTGTGTTACGATCATTTTGTCCTGCGCACCCTGCGGTTTAAACTCGAAGGTGAACGTGCTTAAAAAGCCGCCATAAGTAGTGTCGATAGCTGCCGGATACCAGGGCTTCAGCAATTCGTCTACCATTGATCGTTTCATTTCGTCATAAACCTGTTTGCGGGTATTGGCCACCGGGGATTGCGCAAACGTACCGCCGTAGATCAATAAGGAAAGTATGGTTGTATTGAAGGTTTTTTTCACGTGCAAATGGATATCAATATTTTTTATTCAGCACATGGTCTGCCGCCAGCACCAGGAACAGGTAATCAGCCGTACCACCGCCTAATACATATTCTCCTTGTTGCCATAAAAAAGGCCAGTTCAAAAGTTCCGGAAAATCGGGACGGATCAAAGCCGTGCCCGATGTGCTGCCGCCAGGTATGTACGACCAATCTGCCCGGTTGAAGCCATAGGCCGTAGTCATTGATTTTGACCCAACGCCGGATACGAAGGAAGACGTGTTAGACCCAGGGTGGCAACCCAAAATAAAGTTGATGGAGTTAAGCATATACTCGTCGCTAAAGATCTGCGGGAAATTGGCGTATAAAAAATATTGCTTGTACCCAAAGTTTTGGATCCCCCAGCCGGCACCCCAAATGTTAGGTTCGTAAGGTACGCCATAAGGGGTTTTAAGCCCCTGCTGCTGTATGCCGGCATACATTTTTTTAACGGCTGCGGTAATCGCTTCTGTGTAGGCCGGGTCGTTTACCGCTTTTAGCGTGCGGCCCACCATCCAGCCGGTATTATCAATGCGCTGGGCTATCATATCCTTGTTCTTTACCAGGAAATCGGCGTATTTTCTATCGCCCGTGGTAAGCAATAGTTCCACGGCAAGCGGTACAAAGCGGCCAATGTTTTTGTCGTCGGTTTTATTCCATACCTCGGTAGCAATCTGCAGGCATTGGGTCGCCAGGGTATCGTTATAGCCCTTCATTACCCTGCTGGCGGCAGCTAAAGCTACGGCTGTTTGCAAGGTGCGGCCGGTATTTTCTTCGGTGAATACCCAGCGATCATCTGCGGGGGCGGGTTTATTTAAGATAGGATCGATGTTTGTGCCGTGGGTTTTGTAGGGGATGTTATCGGTAAGGTTGGCGGCATCTCCCAGCAAAACATACTGGCGGATGGTAGGCTCGATAATGCCGCGATAGAACCTGCCCATGGCCCGGTAGCCACCGGTAATGGTAAGCAGCCCATGCTCTATCTGTTGCAGCATATCGGGCTTGCCATCGGGTTGCTGTATCTCTACAGTGTGGTTGTTTTGATCGATCGTGGTGTTGTCATAATCTACATGGAAAGCTTCATAAGCCAATGTTAGCCCATGAACGGTTTCTGCCTGAGATTCTACACGGATATCGAAGTCGCCTGCATCGTGCCAGGCACCACGGTTTAGGAAGGGCACGTTATCGCCCGGCTTAAATTTGGTAAGGGTGGAGTGTCCCTGGATATAGCCATCGAAATGATTAGAGTCGATAGGTGCCATGCGGGCATCATCCATGTGACACAGGCCATGCCATACCCGGTATTTATCGTTTACACGCATGTGGCACATTTGCGCCGGTAAAAAGTATTCCAGCGTAGGCTGCCAAACATTATTGGTAAAAACCTTGCTGCTTATTTGGAAAGGCCTGGTTTGATAATTGCCGTATTTAACGACGTACATCCCCGGGTTTTTAACCGACGAAAAGTCGAAACGGAGGTAATGGTAACGCAAAAAGTTACCCCATTCGGCAGGGAGTTGTTTGATGGTAGTTTCCAGGCCACCATCCTCTTTTACGCGCAGTAAAGATACCTGCTGTTTTGTCTTGTCGTTCTTATCCAGTTCTATCACCGCTATTTTTTGCTGATCGGGATGGTAACCCACCTGCGATACCTGTACCACCGGCGGCGAAAGCCAGCCCTTTATAGCATTTGGTGTAACCAGCCACTCAATAGCGCCTTTTGTAGCCCCTTTGGCAATGAGCGAGCGAACTACAAACCAGCCGTTGTTATGTTTGCTGCGGCCATCCAGCAGTTGCAGTTTGTCTCTCTTTAGGTTTTCTATCACCATGCGTTGTGCATCAGATTCGGGTGCGATGATGAGTTTTTTGCCGCTTGCGATGGCCTCGGTCTCAAATACACACTCTTTATCTTTCAGCATCTGGCTGTTTGATTGCTGCGGAAAAATGCCGAACTGCTTATCCGCATAAAATGATTTGCCGAAGAGGATGCCGGGGTACAATTCTATATTAAAGCCAACTTTACCTATCCAGGCATCGGGCAGGGGTTTATCCAGGTCTATAATGATCTTAAAGGCATTACCAACCGGCAATACACGGATGTTGTACGCAAAGTTCAGGTCGGGATAAATAATAGGGTTAAAGCCTTTGCGGTTTATCTCGGGGTTGGGGTATTCCATGCGTACGCTTATCTCGTGCGTGGCTTTGTTCACCACGCGCTTGCCCACCTTAGGTATGGGCGACCATTGCCCCGGCGTAGGTTCCAGCCGCAGATCGCCATTGGTGGCCGTGCGCTGGCCGTTTTGGATAATGCCTACACCGCCCTGATGTCCTTCGGGATAAAAATCGTGTGCCAGCATTACGTTTACGCCACCATATTCCAGGTATTCCAGGCTGTTTAGCACCATGCCTGGCTTTTTGGCGGTGGATTGCGCTTTTGTTTGATGGATGCCGGTAAGGCACAGCAAGCCCGCAGCAAATAGGGTAAGTTTGATTTTCATAGCAATTTAGGAGTGGCCGGATTTGAATGTCTTTAGGCCACGGTAAAATTAGCCTATGACTAAACTGCCCTGTAATACTATTTGATCAATTTTATACAAATAATGTTAACCCATAAACCGCTATTGCGCCGCGGATATTTAAAACTGATGCACTATTTGAAAATGTGCTACTAATTGCCAATTTTTGATAGAATCAATTAACCCCCGACCCTGTGAAAATTACCGTTTTAATATCCCGCATTCTGCTTGGCTTTTTGTACCTGGTGTTCGGGCTCGATTACTTCTTTCGTTTTATACCGGTACAGCCTATTCACACGGGTGTAACGGGCGCTTTTATTGCCGGACTTAAAGGCATCGGGTACTTTTATCCAATGATGAAGGTGATACAGATAGTAGCGGGGATATCGTTGATGTTTAACCGCTACGCGCCATTTGCCGCCGTGGTGCTTTTTCCCATCAGTTTAAATGTGCTACTGTTCCACACTATTCTGGTGCCTTCGGGCTGGCTGATGGGCGTGTTTTTGTTTGTGCCGAATATTCTTTTGGGATTTGGGTACCGCAAGTATTACAGCGGTATGTTGACGGTGAAGGCCGTAGTTGAATAGGCATACAGCGGAGGTTGTTTGCCCCTGCTGAGTTATTAGATTTGAGGTCTCGATAAGCTTCAATATACAAAACTGCCCACGCTTATAATTAAGCGTGGGCCTGCATTCGTTACAGTCGCCAACGAATTCACCTTAGTAACGCGATTTACTGCATTATTAATTATGATGATAAACCCTTATCCTATGGCGGCGCGGACGGTTATGCAGCACAACTACGGGTCTCCTGCCGCGTGGTGGAGCAGGTGGGCGTTTTAAATGTAAACTTATATGTGGTAACGGGGGATGGGGCGGTGGCGGCGGCAATCTTACCTGTGCATCTGCCTTCGTAAAAACAAACATAGCCACAAGGGCCAAAATCAGTACTTTAAAGGTTTTCATTTGTTACGTTGTAATTTGTACAGGTATAACCGTGTTCGTTCGGTATTGTTTAAATTAAATCTATGTTAAAACTAAATGGCTTTTTTTACAGTATGTAATAAGAAAAACTTATTCAAATGAATTGTATTCTTTTATCGCTGTGTTTGTTTTTTAATAAACCAAATGCGTATAGTGGAGATCAAAAACGAGAAAGCATGAACGTTAACGGCATTGAACGTGCGTACGTAAGGTACATTCCGGAAATGACCGACAAAAAGGATATAAAAATGCCCATGGTTATTTCGTTGCATGGGGGCTTTGCAACACCCAAAGGCCAGTTTCATTTAGCTGATTTCAGGCCATTGGCAGATAGAGATAAATTTATTGTTGTGTGCCCTGCGTCAAAACACATCTGGCATGATGGGCGCAACAATAAAGGTATCGATGATGTTAAATTTATAGATCAACTGATCACTTATATGGTCAAAACATATCATGCCGACCCGGAACGCGTTTATGTCACGGGTATATCTAATGGGGGGTTTATGACTTCGCGCCTTGCGTGCCAACTGAGTAACCGGATTGCCGCGATTGCGGTTGTGGCGGGTAGTATGAACGAAAATGAAGGCTATGCGCCGGTAAAGCCAATGCCGGTAATATATATGCACGGAACTAAGGACCCGGTTTTTTCGAATAAAGGGGGTAAGTTTTTTGGCCGGTTAACCTATTCGCAAGATCAGGCAATTAAGTTGTGGGCCAAAATTGATAAGTGTTCATCGACACCCGTTGTTAGTAACTTGCCCGATAATGCAAATGACGGGACCAGTATTGTAAAAGAAGAATACAGCAATCCAAATAACGGGGTTAAAGTTGTTGGTTACACCATTAACAATGGCGGGCACACCTGGCCCGGCGGTTGGCAGTACCTCCCCAAATTTATTGTAGGAAAAACCACAAAAAATTTAGATGCCTGCCAGGTAATTTGGGATTTTTTTAAGCAATATAAACTAAATTAAACTGGTTTGGTTAATTTCGCCAAAGCGGAGAAACTTAATATTATCATATCCAAATATGCTTAAAGGAGTAGGGACAGATCTTGTGGACGTGGAACGTATTGCTCAAAAGTTGATAAAATCAAACGGATTTAAAGAAATGGTGTTCTCCGAACGCGAAATAACTTATTGCGAATTAAAAACGAATAAATTTGAACATTACGCTGCTCGTTTTGCTGCCAAAGAAGCATTTTTTAAGGCATTGGGAACCGGTTGGGCAGATCACACCAGCTTTAACGAAGTTGAAGTGATAAATGATCTCTTGGGCAAACCGGAATTGGTTTTAACAGGCCAAACACAAAAAACGCTGAGCAGACAAGGGATTGCTAAAATTTTGGTTTCTTTGTCTCACACCAAATCGATGGCTTCGGCAGTAGTTATAATAGAAACAGCAGAATGAGTTCGTCTACATTAGGTAGCTTCGCAATAGTACAAGAGCAAAAACTGAAGCAACTGCTACAGTACGTTAACCAACACTCGCCTTTTTACAAGGAATTGTTCGCTAAAAACGCTATACAGGTTTCCAATATTAAAACCATTGCAGATCTTTCGGCACTGCCAACTACTACCAAGGAAGATTTACAGCGACGGAATGATGATTTTTTATGTGTAGATAGCGATAAGATCATTGAGTATGCGTCCACATCAGGCACGTTAGGCAGCCCTGTTACAATTGCTCTTACCGAGAGCGACTTGTGCAGGCTAACACTAAATGAATATAATTCGTTTGTGTGCGCCGATGGATCGGCCGGCGATATTTATCAGTTAATGCTAACGTTAGATAGGCAGTTTATGGCAGGGATAGCTTACTACTCGGGTTTGCGCAAATTGGGCGCAGGCATTATCCGGTTAGGTCCGGGCGTTCCGTCCTTGCAATGGGAAACTATAGAGCGTTTAAAACCTACGGGTATTGTGGCCGTTCCCTCATTTATTTTAAAACTCATTCAATTTGCCCGGGATAACAATATAGACATCAATAAGTCGTCTGTAAAGAAAGCGATCTGTATAGGCGAAAATATTCGTAATGCCGATTTTAGCTATAATATTCTGGGGAAAAAGATAACTGAAGTTTGGGATATCAAACTATATTCTACATACGCTTCAACAGAAATGCAAACCGCCTTTACCGAATGTAGCGCCGGTAATGGAGGGCATTTGCAGCCTGAATTGCTGATTGTTGAATTACTTGATGATCATGATCAACAAGTGCCTCCCAATACACCAGGCGAAGTTACCATCACAACTTTAGGTGTTGAAGGCATGCCCTTACTGCGGTATAAAACAGGCGATATTTGTATGTATTTTGACCATGCCTGCGCCTGCGGCCGCACCAGTTTGCGTTTATCGTCCGTCATCGGCCGAAAAAGGCAGATGATTAAATTTAAGGGCACCACTCTTTATCCCCCTGCGCTATTCGACTTGCTTACCGAGATTGAAGATGTTCTTGATTTTGTTGTTGAAGTTTATTCTAACGAGCTAGGGATGGACGAAGTATTGTTGCATATAGTGCCGCTTAATACAACCAAAGCCTGCGATAACGGGATAAAGGCTTACCTGCAGGCCCGCCTAAGAGTTAGCCCCCATGTAGAATATATGACTTATGAACAACTGAAAAAAATGCAGGACCAGGAAACTGGCCGAAAAATAACTAAGTTTTTTGATAAAAGAATTTGAACGTATAGTAACATCTACCTGCGTTTTGATCGTCAACGGGATATAAACCGCCGATTGAATAAACAAAAACCTATATTTGATGGTAGATGCTTTTGAACTTATATAATTAGCCTATGATACCAGTTGGACAAAGCGTCCTTACTTTAAATGACATCTCTGACGTCTTATTCAAGAACAAAGCGATCACCCTACCCGAAGCTGCCTTAGAAAAAATAAATACCAACTTTGAGTTTCTTCAGCAATTTTCGTCAAACAAACTTATTTATGGTATAAATACCGGTTTTGGGCCAATGGCCCAATACAAGGTAAGCGAAGAGAATTTATTGCAACTGCAATATAATTTAATTCGCAGCCATAGTTCGGGCAGTGGGGTGCTTTTATCGCCTTTACTTGTTAAAGCGTTGATGGTAGCGCGGTTGAACAGTTTAATGCAGGGCTTTTCGGGTATACATCATGATATCGTGGAATTACTTCGCGATCTGGTCAATAAAAATGTAACTCCGTGTATTTACGAACACGGAGGAGTGGGCGCAAGTGGCGACCTGGTTCAATTGGCACATTTAGGCCTGGTACTGATAGGCGAAGGGGAGGTAATATACGAAGACTGCTTACGCCCCACTGCCGACGTATTTAAAAACCTCGGCATTAAACCTTTGTCTATTCACATCCGCGAGGGTTTGGCTACTATCAATGGCACATCGGCTATGACGGGCATCGGCCTGGTGAACATTATTCAAGCGCAAAAGCTATTGGGTTGGTCGGCAATGCTTTCGGCAATGACCAACGAAGTAGTTGAGGCATATGACGATCATTACTCACAGCAATTAAACATCGTTAAGCATCACATAGGCCAAAACAAAGTGGCGGCAATGCTGCGCGAAATTTTAGAGGGTAGTAAAATGATACGAAGCCGCTCAAAACATTTGTACCATGCAGATGGAATAAAACACGATGTTTTTGAAGATAAGGTGCAAGAGTATTACTCGCTCCGCTGCGTTACGCAGGTTCTGGGCCCAATATACGATACCATAATCAATGCTGAAAACGTATTGGTGAATGAGCTGAATTCTGTTAACGATAATCCGGTAGTGGATCATGTTAATCAAAATATTTTTCACGGAGGCAATTTTCACGGCGATTATGTATCGCTTGAGATGGATAAACTGAAGATCGCAATTACCAAATTGTCTATGCTGGCAGAGCGCCAGCTAAATTATTTGTTGAATGACAAGCTAAATCAAAAATTTCCACCGTTTATAAATCTCGGCGTTTTAGGTTTGAACTTCGGTATGCAGGGAATGCAATTTACAGCAACATCAACTGTTGCCGAAAACCAAACATTGTCGTTCCCAATGTATGTTCATAGTATCCCTAATAATAATGATAACCAGGATATAGTGAGCATGGGATGCAACGCCGCGTTAATGACAAAAAAAGTTATAGATAACACATTTGCGGTGTTGGGCATACAATTAATGACCATAGCACAAGCCATCGATTATTTAAATTGCCAGCAAAAGCTGTCACCTCATACACTGGAGTTGTATAAGCAGGTTCGTGAGATGTTCCCTAAATTTATTGAAGACCAGCCAAAATATAAAGAAATGGAAGCGATAAGGTTGTTCATGGAAACAAACCATCCGGCAATTTCAATTAAAGCTTAAATTTGGTAATATGAAAACCGCATTAGTTACCGGGGGATCAAGAGGGATAGGCAGAGCTATTTGTCTTAAACTTGCCTCTATGGGGTACCATGTACTGGTAAATTATAAAAATAATGCACCTGAAGCGCAGCAGACCCTCTTGAAGATAGAGCAAAGTGGCGGTACCGGCGCCTTATTACAACTTAATGTGGCGAGCAGAGATGAAATAAAGAGCATTTTGAGTGGCTGGATAAAAGATAATCCTGAAAACGTTATAGAGGTACTGGTAAACAACGCCGGTGTTAGAAATGATAGCCTGATGGCTTGGATGACCGATGAACAATGGGATAATGTGATACATACGGGTGTTGACGCTTTCTTTTTTGTTACCCGAATGTTATTGGATGGCATGATGATGAACAGGTATGGTCGGGTTATCAACGTGGTCTCCTTATCAGGGTTGAAAGGTTTGCCCGGTCAAACTAATTATTCAGCATCTAAGGCAGGTATTATTGGTGCTACCAAAGCGTTGGCACAAGAAGTTGGCCGAAGTGGGATCACGGTGAATGCTGTTGCGCCCGGTTTTATAAAGACAGATATGACTGCGGATCTTGATGAAAAAGAACTTAAACGGTCAATACCTGTAAACAGGTTTGGCACAGCCGAAGAAGTTGCGTCCGCAGTGGGGTTTTTAGCCTCCACTGATGCATCTTATATTACCGGCCAGGTGCTGTCTGTAAACGGAGGGTTATATTCTTAATATTTTGAGATGAAATACCCGGAAATTTTGTTATTTATTCCTCAAAAACAACCGTTTGTAATGGTTGATGAGTTGCTTAATGCGGATGGCCCCGATACGCAAACTGTCTTTACAGTTAGCGCCGAAAATGTGTTTATTGTTAATGGCAGGTTTACCGAAGGCGGTCTTATGGAAAATATGGCACAGACGGCCGCTGCGGGTTTAGGGTATCACAATTCGATTAAAAATGGTGCGATAAGTAAAGGATTTATTGGATCCGTTAAGAACTTTGAAGTTTTTGACTTGCCCCGTATCGCCGAAAAATTAATAACCGATGTGCGCATAGTAGAAAAAGTGCTTAACGCAACCATCATTTCCGGGGTTGTAAGATCTAACGGCAACCTTGTTGCACAATGTGAAATGAACGTTTATATTGATCAATAATGGCAGATGTTTTTATTACTGCCGATAATATTTTATCGCCTATTGGTGTTACCACCGCCGATAATTTTGAGCGTCTAAAAGCCGGTAAGACGGGCGTCCGGAAACATTACAATAAACTGCTTGCTGACGAACCATTTTATGCGTCTCTGTTTGATGGTAATGAAGCTATCCTAAAGGGCAATACGCATTACACTAAATTTGAACGGCTGATCATTGCATCCATAACAGACGCGCTCAAGCAGTATCCCTGCAATTTAGCTCACAGAACAGCCCTGATCATTTGCTCAACTAAGGGAAATATTAGCCTCTTGGAGACTGGTGACAATACACCGGTGTTGAAGCAGCGTATTTCCTTATCAGCTTCGGCAAAATTGATAGCAGATCACTTTGGGTTTACCAGCCAGCCTTTGGTTATTTCCAATGCCTGTATATCTGGTTTAATGGGTATTATTACCGGCAAGCGATTAATATTATCGGGCGAATATGACAATGTAGTAATTACAGGGGCCGATGAGATCTCGAAATTTATTCTTTCGGGCTTTGGGTCATTTCAAGCCATTAGTTCAGGCCCCTGCAAACCTTTTGATATCGGTCGTGATGGCATTACGTTGGGCGAAGGTGCCGCTACCATGATTTTATCGGCACATCAAAATAGCGGCGATGACGTTAAAGTGACCGGTGGCGCTGTAAGTAACGATGCTAATCATATTTCGGCCCCATCACGCACGGGCGAAGAACTTAAACAGGCAATCACCAAATCGCTTGCCGAGGCAAACTTGGGTAATACCGATATCGATTTTATTTCGGCGCATGGTACAGCCACCGTATATAACGATGAAATGGAAGCCAAAGCCATCACCCTTGCTAATATGCGACACATACCTTTAAATAGTTTAAAAGGCTATTATGGGCACACACTGGGAGCCGCGGGTTTAATAGAGTCCATTATCGCTATACAATCATTAAAGCAAAATATTATGATCCCTTCGTTAGGGTTTGAGGAAACCGGCACAACTGATAGCTTAAATATTTGTACCGAATTGTTGAGCGGACATTATCAAAACTGTCTTAAAACTGCCTCTGGTTTTGGCGGATGCAATGCCGCTGTAATATTCAGTAAAAAATAAAAAGGTTTTGAAACAGACTAACTATATTACGTCGAGTTGTATCATCAGTAACCATACGGTTTACAAAAACGGCACTGTTTTATTTTCAGAGCAGGCTGCTACGGATGTTCCGGGATTTTTGAACGCTGTTTATAAAACGCGGGATATCAATTATGCCAGGTATTATAAAATGGATAACCTGAATAAGTTAGGTTGGCTCGCATCCGAAATACTATTAAGTGGTGGTTTTGATAAAACAAAATATAGGCCCGAAGATATTGGCGTTATCTTGTCAAATCGAAATTCGAGTTTGGATACCGACCAGCGATATTTAAAAAGCGTAGCTGACGGTGCCAGCCCATCGTTATTTGTTTATACACTTCCCAATATTGTAACCGGCGAAATATGTATTCGTAATCATTTTAAGGGCGAAGATGCCTTTTTTATAGCGGAAGATTTTGATGCCGATTTTATCACAAATTATGTTGGCAAGCTACTTGATGATGACGTTTTACAGGCTTGTATTTGCGGCTGGGTTGAATTGCTTGGTAAGGAATACAAAGCAGCATTATTTTTGATCGAAAAAGTAAAAACCGGCGATGCGACGCTGTTTACAAAAGAAAAAGTGACTAAGATATTTGAGAATAAAAAGCCCCTGCAAGACGTGTTTATAGCCGGCGTGGGAGTTATTACTGCAATGGGCAATAACGTAGCCGAATGCTTGTCGTCCTTTGAGAGGGGCGAGGCGGGGATGGCTGATATTACGCATTTGGATACCGTACACGCCGGTAAGTTACCCGTAGCCGAAGTGAAAATGACCAACGTAGAGCTTGCTGATAAGAATGGCATGGACGTGGGAATGAGCCGGACTACCTTATTAAGCTTAACTGCTGCCAAAGAGGCACTGAAGGACGCTGCGATACCTCGCATAGAAACATTGCGCGTTGGCTTTGTTTCGGCTAATACAGTGGGAGGAATGGATAAGAGCGAGGATTTCTTTATCGATTTTATTACCGATAACAGCAAAGGAAAGCTTAAGAATGTTTTTGATCACGAATGCGGGAGCATGACAGAAGTTGTGGCAAATCAACTGGGGATAAAGGATTATATGACCACCATTAGCACTGCTTGTTCTTCATCGGCTAATGCCATCTTTTATGGGGCGAGACTCATCAGAAATGATGTGGTAGATATAGTGGTAGCAGGCGGGGCAGATGCTTTAACAAAATTCACACTCAATGGCTTTAACACCCTGATGATATTGGATAAGGAATTTTGTAAACCCTTTGATGAAAACCGGCGCGGCTTAAATTTAGGTGAGGGTGCCGGGTATGTTGTATTGGTTTCTGAGAAAGTAATGAAAACATTAAATCGGCCTGCTTACTGCAAACTGAGTGGATATAATAACAGTAACGACGCTTACCATCAAACGGCTTCGTCGCCTGAGGGGACAGGCTCATACCTGGCTATGAAGGGTGCTTTAAACAAGGCGGGGTTAACTACGTCTGATATTGATTATATCAATCTTCATGGAACGGGTACGCCAAATAACGATAACGCCGAAGGAACAGCCGTTAAACGTTTGTTTGATCCACATTACCCACCTATGAGTTCTACCAAATCATTTACAGGGCATACTTTGGGAGCCAGCGGGGGTATCGAAGCTGTATTTTCTGTGTTGGCTATAAAACATGGGTTAATTTATCCAAACCTGCGGTTTGAAACCAGGATGCATGAGTTTTCATTCGAACCCGAAACACGATTTAAGAAAGGACAGGCAATTAGCCACGTTATGTCTAATTCGTTTGGTTTTGGCGGTAATTGTTCATCATTAATATTTTCTAAAATTTAATATGAAAATTTATATCCGCTCGGCCGCCTGCATTTCACCGCAAAAAACATTGCACCAGGATGATTTGCTTACCAACCCGGTTGAATATAACGATACTCGATTAAAGGCAATTGAGCCGGATTACTCTGCTTATCTCGACCCAAAGCTTACCAGGAGAATGAGCCACGTTATTAAAATGGGTGTAGGTACAGCTATGGAATGTTTGCGAAACGGCGAAATAACCATGCCGGGTGCCGTAATTACCGGTACCGCTTATGGGTGCCTGGAAGACACGGTGACATTTTTAACCAGGATGATTGACATGAATGAGGAAATGCTTCCCCCAACGGCATTTATTCAATCAACTCATAATACAGTTGCAGCGCAAATAGCTTTAATGCTAAAATGCCATAGCTATAATAACACCTTCGTACACAAAGGGATTTCGTTTGAAAGCGCGTTACTTGATGGTATAATGTTATTGAACGAAGGTGAGGCTGATAACGTGCTGGTTGGAGGTACCGACGAAATGACGGATGCTAGCTATACTATTTTGAAAAGGCTCGGATTATATAAAAGATTTCCCGGTTCAAATTTATCGCTGTTTAAAACCAATTCTACGGGGACTATTGGTGGCGAAGGTGCCGCCTTTGTTTTGTTGAGCGATAAGGCATCCGCTGTTAACTTGGCGGAGTTAACAGGAATGCAAAATTTTTATAAACCTAAAGGTATAGACGATATAGAAGCACGCATTGTAGCTTTTTTAAAGACTCATAATTTAGGCATGGCTAATGTTGACCTGGTGATAACTGGAAAAAACGGGGATCTTAAAAATGACGCAGGCTATGATCAATTAGCAAACACCATCTTTAACAATTGCGCTATAGCAAATTACAAACACCTGTGTGGCGAATATCCAACCTCGTCCGCTTTCGCTTTTTGGATGGCCGCCAACATTGTTAAAAACGGAAAGGTGCCCGCTTCGGTATTGGAAGCCGGGGCTGAAAACATCAGGCCCAAAACGATACTTATTTATAATCACTACCTCAACTTATACCATTCACTAATGCTGGTATCTACATGTTGAAAAATAGCCTTTTTGCCATCACTACAATCGCACGCCAGGAAATGGTAATTGAAGCTGTGGTTACTATTAATGCAGATGATGAAATATTTGAAGGACATTTTCCAGGTCATCCGGTTTTGCCGGGTGCCTGTATGCTACAAATAATAAAAGAAGTTTTGCAAGAAGCCCTCGGCGAACAATTAATACTAAAAAAGGCAAGTAGCATTAAATTTTTAATGCAGGTAGATCCAACTATAATTAATTCTTTAAAGATAAATATCAACTATAAAAAAATAGATGCATCAGTCGAAATCATCGCCGCTATAATGGCCGGCGAGTCGGCGTGCCTAAAACTAAAAGCGATTTTCGTGAAGCTTACTTAGTTCTATTTTTATTAATGTAATCAACAATGGTGTTTACATCCACCAATATTTTGCGGCCTTCTTTAGGGTCCTGAATAATTATTCCATACTCTTTTTTGAGTAAAACGATCAGTTCAAGCGAATCTATCGAATCCAGGCCAAGCCCGTCGCCAAATAATGGTTCATCGTCTTTAATTTCTTCGGAAGTTAGAGGCGACAGGTTAAGAAACTCTATAATTTGTAATTTTAATTGTTGTTTTAATTCTTGAACTTCCATTAGCTTTATTTATTCAAATTAAATTTTTCATTTTCAAACCAGCTATACTTAACGCTTGCAGGCATATTGTAATCAGCAATAAAGGTATAATATTTATTAAAACATCGTTTAGCGTGCCACCCTCTAAAAATAAACCGTAATAGGCTTCAAGGCACCAGTGCATTGGTGAAAGCTTCATCACCAGGGCAAATGATTGGGGCATTGCAAAACTGGGCACCATTAACCCGCCAATAGCGGCAAGTATAACTATAGAAACTGCACCAAATCCGTTCGCCTGCTCTGGTGTATGTGCAAAAACGCCAATACAAATGGCATAACTAACAGCACACCAACCGCATGTTAATGATACAATGATCAATCCAAAAACATCCACTGGCAGGTTTAGCGCCGGTAGATGGATCAACGGAAATAACCAAATACCTATAGCAAATATGACAGCCGCCTGCAACATAGTAACGGCGAGGTAGGTTATTTGTTTGGAGATCAACGCAACCATGTAGTTAGTAGGAAGCGTTTTAAGTCTGATAAAGCTTCCACTCAATTTTTCGCGAACCATGCTTCCACCTAAAGAAATTACGACGAAAAACATGGCGAAGAGAGTCCAAGCGGGCACGTTATGCTGCGACGCGTTGGGGTTGCTGCGACTCCCGTTTTTGGAAACCGGTATTTCGTTTATTGTTATCTTGTTATCAAGTAATTCGTTCTCCAGCCGGGCCGGTAAAGGCTTTTCGTTAATGGAAAAATATAGGTTTTTTAATATTTGTTTACTTTCAATTAGTTGTAGCGCGCTATATATGGCACCCTGAATAGATCGCCGGAACGACTCTTGTAATATGGGTTGGTAATATAAAGTTATAGGGCCAACGTCGCCAGATTTCGGGTCGGTCTTGTTACTCTCCAAACCAAAAGTGTTTAGTGCTTTACCGGCAATTATTTTCGCCTTTCCGTCCATCTTCTCAGAGAAATCGTTTGGGATGATGAGTGCCAGCAGCGCATCCTTGCCTTTCACGCGTGCCATTACTGTAGCATTACTCTCGTTTTTTGGGAGCGGAACGAGTTTAAACATCCCTATTTTATCTATAGATTGAATAAACTCTTTGCTAATCTTGCCTGTATCTCTATTGGCTATTAATAAAGATATTTTATTTTTATCGATCAATTGGAACGTGCTGTTCTGGATGCTAGTAACAATAATTACCAAAAGTATGGGCATGCCGAACATGAGCAATATGCCAACTTTGTCTCGGGTTAGTATACGAATGTCCTTAATAATGGTAGCCCAAAGTTTAAACATCCCTGTAGTTTTTACCGGTTAAATTTAAAAACAGGCCTTCAAGCCCAATTTGTTTGTGTTTTACCAATAAAGCGTCTAAATTATCGTTCACAATTATTTTTCCGTCATCAATTAATGCTATTCGCTCGCACAAGCCTTCAGCCTCACTTAACTGGTGTGATGTGTAGATTAGGGTGGTTCCGTTTTCGTTCAATTGTTTAAGGTAATCAATTATGGCAAAACGGGTTTGAACATCAACACCCACAGTCGGCTCGTCTAAAAATAGCAACGCAGGGTTGTGCATTACACCTATAGCTAAATTTACCCGCCTTTTCATACCACCGGAAAATTTCTCTACGGGCTTGTTTCGTACGTCCTCCAATCCTAAAACAGTTAATAACTCATTTGTTCGGAGTTTTATCTGTTGCCTGCTTAAGCCGTACCAGGCGCCAAAAAACTCCAGGTTTTCAGCCGGGCTAAGTTCCTGGTAAAACGAAAAATCTTGGGGAACATAGCCAAATAACTTGTTTGCCAATTTTCGATGGTTGTTGATTTTTACATCAAGAAGCTGTATGCTCCCTGTTTCTAAGATCAACAAGCCGGTCATCAAATTCATTAGGGTTGTTTTGCCGGCGCCATTTGGGCCAAACAAGCCAAATCGTTCGCCTTTTGCTATTTCAAGATTGAATTTTGACAGGATTGGAACAGGTTGCGCCGGATAGCTAAAGGTTAAATCGCTGATGTTTACTGCAGATAACTTCATCCCTTCCAATTAATTTTAGATAAAGCTACAAAGGCCCTCCGTTCTATTTCGGCTATCTCTAACAAATAATCCCCCATTACATTAAAATCGTGTTGGGTGCCAATGCGGCCCTTAAAAATACCAGCCGCCTGTACAGCAGCAGTGCGCCATAGATCGCCCGATTGGGTGAATGCTTTTGAAATCTCCAATAATTCGTCAACCGGGTTATAGGCGTGGGCCTCTTGCAGAAACGCAGCATAAATATATCGGAAGCCGCCGCCACCAGTGCCTATTTCTTCCTGCATGCGTACAAGTTGTGCCAGGTACAAGCCTGATTTTTTTTCGCCCAGGCTGTCGCGCCATTTTTTTATACGATTACCGGTATATCTAATTCCATTTACGCCTAAGATGGGCATTGGCGATAGCATATCGTTTGCGGTTTTCTTAATTCCGGTTATGATCCCTTTTCTTATTTGCTCATCGGTAACAACCTCCGCGATTTTTGGATAGTAGATTTGCCCGTTAGGAGCCAGCGTCCCTTTAGCAAATCGAACACGCTCTAATTCATAATCGCTTAAAATGGTAGTATTTTCCATTATGGGGTCGCTGATCAGATATTGATCTTCATTGTGCCCATAAACGATCAGGTTATGCGCGTTAAAGTGAAAGCGGTATTCTTTAGGAAAATACGAAAGATAGTAAACGCCAACCTGGCAACCCACGGGATGCCCATCGGCAAGGCATTCATCCAAAAAAACTTTTGCTTTTTCCTTCGAGCTAAACTTTTTTCGAACGATCTCGATCCCCAACGCTTTGCAGGTGCGTTTAAATATCAAACCGGGCATTACCCTGAAGGCTATCACCGGACCATTGTTTATTTTGAGTAATGGAATGTAAACAAAGAATAATCCCGACCCAATGCCAAACGCCAGCGGTTCCGTTATCTGGCTAACGCCTATGTTGTTTAACAAACTTCGGGTAACGCCATTTTCGCAATGCGCCGACTGTAAATGTTCAAAACTAAGTTCCATGTACAGTCATGTTTTTAATATCATCAACACTTACATTAAATACTTCAGCGTAGCGTTGTAATTTTTTAAGAGGTAATTTTGCAAACACGTTGGGTTTTAAATGTCTTTTTATCTGCCATTTCCAAAAGCCGGTATAACCAGCTAAAATACCAATATCCATTAAGCCTTTTTCCATAAAAAACAATACCGGGCTTGCTTGCTTATTCAATACTTTTTGGTGTGCATCAGCAATCCGCAGTTCAACGTCGCTCCATGCGGTATCGAGCGCGGTAATTTTTATATCCCAGCCACGGCTAAGTTCGGTCACGTACTTCCCCAATTCGTCAGTGGCGTAGCAAACCTCTTTGGTGACCTTACCCAACGAGCTCAAGTCCTGCGGAACGTCTTCCTTTTTCATTTAGCTGTTTTAACAAACGGTAAGCATGGCATACATATAAGAGAAACGGGCACTTTCGGGAACAAGTAACAAAATTTTCTCACCTTTTTTTAAGGTGCCGTTATTGAATAATTCGTTTATCATCAGAAAAACTGAAGCAGCGCCTACATTTCCAACGGTGTATAAGTTAATAAACCATTTTTCGTAAGGTATACCACCACCATACAACTCTACCATATCATAGATCTTCGGCCTGAAAAAGTCACTGGAGATGTGGGGTAAAAAATGATCAATATCAGAAGCGACGAGGCCTTTCCTATCGAATATTTCCTTGATCTTTTTTCCGCCAAGGGGCACTATATTATCACTCAACAAATTAATATCCTGTTTAACGCTGAATATAGATTGCGTCATGATCTCTTCAGGGGTATAATCCATAAAACCTTTTAACGTGCCGTCTGGCAGTTTATCGGCGCCCATGTACATACAGGTTTGCATTTCGTTAGCGTAAGATACACCCTCGATCCAGTCTAACCGAAGGCTTAGGCCGGTTTCGTTCTGTTTATCAGACATCAGGAACGCGGATGCACCATCGGATAGCATCCACCGTAAAAAATCTTTTTGAAAAGCAATATAAGGGTTGTCGCTCAATTCTTTTAGCTTCAGTGCTTCTTCTTCAAAAACATCTGCCACAAGCAGCCCCGAAAACCTTTCGGAACCGGTTGCCACAGCTAATTTCACATCGCCGGTTTTAATGGCCAGGTAGGCATATTTAATAGCATGCATGCCCGCGCAACACACTCCCGATGGGGATACAACTTCTATAGCTTCCGCCTCGGGCAACCACCCATGCGTCATTACGCCATGGCTGGGCATTACCTGGTCAGGTGAAGATGTTCCGCAAGAAAGCAGTTCAATGTCCTTTATTTTGCTGGGGTTGGTTTTAAACAACTCTTTTACTGCCAGCGCGGTCATCTGGGCATTTGTGTGAGTAGGTTTACCGCCTTTAGTTAGGGCGTAATAGCGATTTTTTATGCCGTTATTCCGTAGTACGATATTTTTCGACTTGGAAGGTTTACCATTAATAAAACCCAGATATTCTTCCATAGCATCGTTGGCGACGGGGTCATTCGGGAAATAGGCCGATGTACTATTAATAAAAACTTCGGGCATGAGACATATATCAGTTTAAATTTAAAAAATATTGTTTTCTTGCTGCTATGCGTTTAGGGCTAAAAAATCTAAAAAAAATGGCATCAATGGTTAAAACTATAGGGGCACCTATCCAAAAAGCTATCAACAAATAGTACTTGAATGCGGCGAGCCAAAACGCTCTGTTTTTTCTTTTTACTATAAAATTAGCCCATACACCGAATATTTTGCCGGCTACAGTTTCAATGATCATTAAATTGTAATTCAATTTAACAGCACCTTCTTTAACAAGCTCATTTTGTAATCCATCCCAATTGTTATTATTCAAATGTGTTAGAACACTTTTGCCAAAAACGCTGGAGTGTTTGATGTCCCTATCCGAAACGCCCGGTGGGGGGAAAATGTTTAAGTATTTGTCTTTTTTTCCGTGCAGCATCCAATGGAAAATGGTGATAAAACTAATTGGATTTGGATGCGTGTCAACTAAAGCAATATTACCAACAAGTTTAGCTCCCGTCGCGTTGATCAACTTTTTTACCCTTACAAAAGCGTTGAGCCACATATTTCGCGCGCCCGTTACCGTAATAACGGGTGTGTTTTTTATTGCTGCCTTTAGTTTGGCCTGCTGCATTAAGGAGTTAAAAGGGATGCTGGGCGATAAAAACCAAGCTTGGTAACCTAATATCACCAGATCATAATTTGTTTCTTTTAATTCAAATGGCACCACGTCAGCCGCTACATCCAACACGCAATCGGGCATTACGCTAAAAAAAGTATCGGCGGTCCACGGAAAGGGAAATGGCTTGGTAAGTTGAATATTTACTATCTCAACCGTAACCTCCGCCTCAATAAGGGGCATTGTTAAATTATCAATAATCTCGCCCAATTGGCCGGATTGTGAGTAATAAATAGCCAACACTTTTTTACTCATGCTTACAAAGAAAGGTCTTGTGGGTGCAGTATTTTTGAATTTTTGCTATAATCAGAGATCGCTTGCTGAACGCTAAGGGGCAGAGTTTTGTATGTTGTTTTTACAAAAAGTTTATCTGCTTCAATTTCCTTCCTGTATTTTACAATCTTAGGTGCATGCTCCTGTATAATAAGGCGTAAAAAATAAAATTCGCCATTACTGTTATTATCAAGTAACGCGGATTCTAATTTAATTCGGCCTTTCTTAAAAAAGATTAATTTTTGGCCTGGTATTTTTACTAATCCAGCTTTTCTCATCAGTAATGTACCCTCATAAGCTTGTTTTTCAGGCAATTCGGCGGTAGCCAATAATGTTAGTTCCCGGTTAATTTCTTCAAGCTTACCGGATGCCAGTATAGCGTAAAACGCAGCTTTGCTAAAGCTTTGTGCCTGGCTCTTTTCAGTTGCTGGATACAGTGCTGAACTAAAAAACAAGAATATTAAGGTGGCTATTTTCATAGTTGTATGCGCACGTAACTGCAAATATATTAATTATAATGGTTGCCAGCTAATAACCGCAATGCCGTGTTTTTGTTGTATTGATCGCCAATAAAAAAAGTCAGATGATTTTTATTGGCTGTGAATTTCGGATCTTTTGTTATCTTAACACCGAATAACTTAACACCAAATGGTAGCGATAAACTGAGTAGCTAAAACAATTGGTGATTAAACGCATTAAATAATTACGTGTACGAAAAAAGGAAATTTAGTGATTCCTGGGCGATAATCCTGGGTGGATCAAGCGGTTTTGGATTGGCAACTGTTGAAAAACTGGCAGAATATGGTATGAATAGTACCGTGGTGTACCGCGAAACCGCCATGCAAGAGCGCAGTCTGAGATTGAAAATGGAGGCTCTGGCCGAGAAACAAAACGTTTCAATTGAATTATTTAACATCAACGCGTTGGATACTGCCGCCCGGCATGGGCTTATCGAAAAATTAACAGAAGATAAGCACAAGAAAGGGGCGGTGAGGTTATTACTTCATTCCATAGCCAGGGGGAACTTAAAACCATTAATGCCGCAAACGGGTATGAACGTTGATTCTATTGAAACGATATCAGTTGAAGATATACGATACACTACTTACGCTATGTCGACAAGTTTGCTCGATTGGGCAAGAGAACTTTTAGCAGCCGGACTTTTCCAAAAAGACGGGCGTATTATCGGTTTAACCAGCGAAGGAGCCCATAAACATTGGGATGGTTATGGCGCGGTATCAATAGCTAAATCATCACTGGAAAGTTTAAGCACTTACATGGCAGTAGAACTGGGGCGGTTTGGCATCAAAACCAATTTGATTCAAGCGGGAATAACAGAAACGCCCTCGCTTAACAAGATACCCGGAAGCGAAAAACTGATACAGGTGGCAAAAGAAAGAAACCCTTTGGGCCGTGTAACCCAAACGACAGATGTTGCCAATGTGATTTACCTGTTGTGTACGGATGAGGCGGGATGGATAAATGGTTCGGTGATCCATGTGGATGGGGGAGAACATTGTAGGTAACTTGTTAAAGTTTTTGAGATGTATAACAATATCATAGCTTGTTTACCTTACAAGTCATCGTTCCTTTTTGTTGATAACGTAACGGCGTTGAGTGATAATGGGGTAACGGGAGAGTATACTTTAAAACCCGATTCTTTTTTTTATGAAGACCACTTTATAGGTAACCCTGTAACACCGGGCGTGATCATCACCGAAATAATGGCGCAAATAGGATTAGTTGTATTCGCCATCTATTTAATGACGGATGATAAGATCGGTACGGATGTTGTAATGAGTAAAGATTCGTTTCCGCTGTTAACTTCAACGGAGGTGTCTTTTTTTAAGATGGTATTGCCTGGTGAAAAAGTAACCGTAAGTTCTGAAAAGGAGTTCTTCCGTTTCGGTAAATTAAAATGCAAAGTGGAAATGCATAATGAGCAGGCCGAGTTGGTGGCGAGGGGTGTATTTGCGGGCATTGTAAAAAATGCGCTAATTAACAAACAAAAATGAGCAAGCGTGTAGTTATAACTGGTTTAGGTGTGATATCGCCAAACGCAATGGATGTCCCTGGTTTTCTCCACGCGATTAAGAATGGCGTTTCGGGCGTAAAATTTATGCCGCAATACGAAGAGCTAAAATTTAATTGCCAGGTAGCCGGCTCGCCGGCATTTGAGTGGGATAATTTAAGAAACTATCTCACCGAAACGAGCCTGTATGGCTTGAAGGGGAAAGGCATAGCTTTTGGAATAAAAGCGGCACTTGATGCCTGGATGGATGCCGGCAATGAGATAACCAGCGAAGGAACACTGTGGGAGACCGGGTGTGTTTTTGGCAGCAGTGTGGCCGATACTGATGTAATAAAAAATGCCATTACCCGGGTAGATGCTAAGGAATCCAAGAAATTGGGGTCGAGGGTGGTAGAGCAGATTATGAATAGCGGTGTAACCGCTTACATATCCGGCCGCCTGGGATTAGGTAATAAGGTTATAAGTAACTCGTCGGCTTGCGCCACCGGCACGCAGGCTATATTGATGGGATATGAATATATCAAATATGGCATGGCAAAGCGCATGGTGGTTGGCAGCAGCGAATACGTGGATGCTTATATTTTTGGCGCATTTGATTCTATGCGGGTGTTATCCAGAAAATACAACGACGAACCTACGCGGGCATCAAGGCCTATGAGCATCACAGCCGGTGGTTTTGTCCCCGGCTCAGGTGCCGGCGCTTTAATATTAGAAGATCTTGATTTCGCGCTTGCCCGTGGCGCACGTATTTATGGGGAAATACTCGGTGGAAGTAATAATTCGGGCGGGCAGCGTGGTGGCGGATCAATGACCGCGCCTGCCGCTACAGGCGTTATCAGGTGTATACAGGAGGCTATGAATAATGCAAGTATAACCGGGCAGCAAGTGGATCTGATAAGCGGACATTTAACAGCCACAATAGCCGATAAGTTAGAGATAAAAAATTGGGTGCAGGCTTTGGGCCTTACGGCCGAGGATTTTCCGATGGTGAATTCATTAAAATCAATGATCGGCCATTGCCTTAGCGCGGCCGGCTCAATTGAGACCGTAGCCGCGGTTTTACAAATAGTTCATGGTTTTGTACATCCAAATATAAACCTGGAGGATGCTAACCCTGAAATTATAAATTTGATTGGTGCAAACAATTTACCCACAAAAATTGTAAACAGAAAGATTAACATTGTAGCAAAAGCTAACTTTGGCTTTGGCGACATTAACACCTGTTTAATTATCTCGAAATACGACAAATAATATGGATAGAACAACTATTTTAACTGAACTGAAAAAAGTGCTTGTACCTTACACCGAAAATAAAACAATGCTTGACGGGATCACCGAGGAAACAGACCTTATAAAAGATCTAAAAATAAATTCAGCCAACCTGGTTGATATCATTATAGACGCGGAATCGCAGTACAATATTGAAATTGATTTTGATTCGGCAGAAAAAATGTACCTGATAGGAAATTGCATAGATATAATATCCGATAAACTAAATCAATCTGCTTGATAAGCACTGGCAACGATATTGTAGCCCTTGATCTGACAGATATCAAACGAACTGAACAGGGTCGGTTTTATACACAAATACTTTCGAATTCCGAGCAAAAACTTTACCAGCAGGTCTCTTGTCCGCAATTGCCTTTTAACCAATACGTATGGTTACTATGGTCGGCTAAGGAGTCTGCTTACAAGTATCTCAAAAGATTGACGCCAGAGTTAGTGTTCTCGCCAACGCAAATCATTATTCAGAGCCTTAAAGCTCCCAATAGGAGTGGAAATGATGTAAATGTCACGCTATGGGAAAGCACCTGTGACGGCGAATTTTATAGCGGGACAATTGTCCATCTGTCAAGCACTCTTTATTTCCGCTCAAAAACTTCCGCAAGCTGGATAGCTACCGTTGTTGATCAAAACGAAAGTTTTAAAAATATTTATTGGGGCGTTAAATCGATTACAGAAAATTCAGTAGAATCTCAATCAGCTGAGGCGCGTTATTTTTTGATAGACAAACTGCGCCCTTATTTTAATGATCTTCATTTCAAAAAAAGCCTGATAGGATACCCTGTTATCTTCAATAATGGCAACGAGCTTAACATACCTGTTTCGATAGCGCATCACGGTAACTATGTAAGTTATTCTTTTGTATTAGATCAGGCTAAACTTCTATCAGATAATTGTGAAGTTGATTGGACGGCGTAGCCTCAACCCTTCCCAGGGGATTTGATACCAAGCGGCCCAAATATATCAATATTGCCGAAGATATGCTGTTCAAGATAGTTCCTAAGTCAAAGAAGTAGAGCTATACCCCCCATTCGTGACCAAACGCCTCCAATGGTCATTCATTTTTATCCTTTCAACTTGACATTTGCTTTCAGAGCATTAAAGCGGTTTTATTCCACCAAAGAAGGTCTGAAAAAAATTTAAGAACGAGATGCTCAGCAAGATCGCGCGGCTAATACAGCCCAGTCAAGGGAATCCAAACAATCACTCCAAAGCGTTAAAGTGGATAAAATTAGTTACTTCCTAAGCTGTAAACAAGATGTTTAGGTGTTGAATATCTTGCTATACAGCGATTTATAAGCTTTCTGGTGAACTGGTGGCCCTGTGTTAAAATAGGTTACCAAAAGGTCATCAGAGTAATGCTGTTCATTGAACAATTGGGTAGCCCCGGAAACAAAAAACGCCTTAAATGATGCATTTAAGGCGTTTTTGAATCGTTTGATATAAACTGGCGGAGAGGGAGGGATTCGAACCCTCGATACACTTTTGGCGTATACACACTTTCCAGGCGTGCTCTTTCGACCACTCAGACACCTCTCCGTATCTTTTTAAAGGACTGCAAAAGTAGTAAACTTCTGTACAATTGGGTAAAGAAATTTGAGCGCTCCTTACGGTGGGTTGCTTAGCGTAGATTTTATGCATAAAAAAGCAGGCCTCGTGTTACCGAAGCCTGCTCAAACGAAAACTCTAACTCACAAAATCAAAACTTATATACTGTATCATAAATACACTTAATAGAGTGTTTTGGCAAGCAAAGGTTTAATGGAGCAATAAAAATAGACGATTACGCACATGCATTTTTTAGCTATGTTTGCTTCAAATTAAACGGTTAGCAAACCAGGCATAAAAAAAAGCCATTTATTGCAGATGCTGAACATCAACGAGATCAAAAAACCCATTGCTGCAGAAATTGATGTTTTTGAAGAGAAGTTTAAAACTTCGATGCAAAGCTCGGTACCCTTGCTGGATCGTATCACCCATTATATTGTAAAACGTAAGGGGAAGCAGATCCGTCCTATGTTCGTTTTCTTTTCTGCCAGTATTTGCGGTGGTATCAACGAGTCTACCCACCGCGGGGCGGCTTTGGTAGAACTGCTGCACACCGCTACCCTGGTACACGATGATGTAGTGGATAACTCCTACCAGCGCCGCGGCTTTTTCTCTATCAACGCTTTATGGAAAAATAAGATCGCCGTTTTAGTGGGCGATTACCTGCTATCGAAAGGTTTACTGCTTTCTATTGATAACGGCGATTTTAGCCTGCTTAAAATTGTATCCGAAGCGGTAAAGCAAATGAGCGAAGGTGAATTGCTGCAAATAGAAAAGGTACGCCGCATGGATATCAGCGAAGCTGTTTATTACGAGGTTATCCGCCAAAAAACAGCATCGCTTATTGCGTCCTGCTGTGCCTGCGGGGCGGCTTCTGCCGGTGCAAACGACGAGGTAGTAGAAAAAATGCGCCTCTTCGGCGAGAACATAGGCATCGCTTTCCAGATAAAAGATGATATGTTTGATTTTGGTACCGACGATGTGGGCAAACCTTTGGGTATCGATATTAAAGAAAAAAAGGTTACCCTGCCACTCATCTACGCGCTTAATAACAGCACGCCCGGCGACAAAAGGCGTATGATAGGGTTGGTAAAAAACCATAACGACGATCCAAAGAAAATAGCCGAGATCATCGCTTTTGTAAAGGAAAAGGGAGGCCTTGAATACTCCGAGATACAGATGAAAAAGTATCAGGAAGCCGCCTTCGGTATACTGGATACTTTCCCGGCGGGGGATGCCCGTACCGGGCTGGAGCAATTGGTACGCTTTACTACCGAGCGGAATAAGTAGCAAAGGCTTGTTCGCGTTAGACATGCGGTGCGAACGGCCCGAACAAGCCCGAACATGGGTATTTTAAACAATTACTATTGCATAAGCCTGTAAAATTCAAAGGGATTTCCCCCGGATAATTACCACCCCGATATGATGTTAGCCAAAACTTATTAACTTCGTATCATGCATTCCTTAGACCTACGCTTCCTTAAACCTACCATTCCAAACATACTGGATGTGCTGCTGGTGGCATTTATTTTATACCAGCTGTATAATTTAATAAGGGGAACCATCGCTGCCAATATTTTTATCGGCTTTATAGCTATTTGTTTGTTATACAAGGTGGTAGATCTGCTTCATATGCAGTTGCTTTCGGCCATCCTGGGTAAGTTTGCAAATGTGGGCATTATTGCCATCGTAATTGTTTTTCAGCAGGAGGTGAGGCGGTTTTTGTTGCTGGTTGGTAAGAATGCATCGCTACAGCGCAATAAGGCCTGGTGGAAGTATTTCTTTGGAAAGGCCGAGGCGGAGAAGAACAATTATGCACGTATAAAACCTATTATAGATGCCTGCAAAACCATGAAGCAAACCCGCACCGGGGCGCTCATTGTTTTTGCGAAGTATTATGATGAGCAATTTTACCAGAACAGTTGCGAACTGGTGGATGCCAAGATCTCCAAGCGCCTGTTAGAAAGTATCTTCCAAAAGAATAGCCCGCTGCATGATGGTGCTGTGGTAATAGCCGAAAATAAGATCAAATCGGCCAGTTGTATATTGCCGGTTACCGAGAAGGCCGACCTGCCGGCCCAGTTTGGCCTGCGCCACCGCGCGGGCATCGGTGTTACCGAAGCCAATGACGCTACCGCTATCATCGTATCAGAAGAAACCGGCGAGATCTCCTACGCCAAGCAGGGCCGCATTAAAATGAATATCAGCTTTGCCGAACTGGAAAAACTCCTGAATAAGGATTTTTAAAAAAGATCTGTGTTGCCTTACGGGTGGATGAGTGTTACGCTGTTTTTCTTGTTGAAATCCTGGCCAACAACCGGCATGGTATAAAATCCGTCGATCTTTTTTACCGGCATTTTCGATTTTCCACTCAAAACTGCTACCGGCATCATGTAGCCTTCCATAGGGCCTATCAGTTTTGTTTGCGTTAGCGGGGTTTGGTTGAAATTTTCGAGCGTGGACAACTTCTTTAAAATATTTGAATCCGGTAGTTTGGTAAGGTCTTTCAGCGATGGCGAATTGATGGTGGTATCAACCCTTATCTGGAACACCGGAGATGGAACCTGCTCCGGGAGCTTTAGATCACTCTGAGCCATAAGCCGGCCCGTGCCCGTAAGTAACGTAATAAATAGCAATGCCTTTTTCATATCCGTTTGGTTTGATGATACCAAGTTAGCGATTTTGCTTTTTAATTTAATTGTTAAAAGAGGTTACAAGAGGTTAAAAAGTGTTAAAAAATGTGGGTGCCGATACATAATGCTGGAAGGAACGTTTGACTAATCTCATCGAAATTTACCATTTTGTAAATGTAAGCCTTTTGTAGATATTTGAATATCAGGGGGGCAACAGGAAATCTTGTCAACCCCACTTCCATAACTTAAAAACATACAAATGAAATTTAGACTCATCCTATCGTTTCTGCTTCTGGCCTCAAGCTTTACTGCATTTAGCCAGGAAAGGCAAAAAGGCAACAATTCGGCTGTTGCCGAAAAAGGCCTGATTAAAGTATCCGTCCTATACCCGTTTGCAGAGGGCAAAACATTCAATATGGAGTATTATGAAACTAAGCACATGCCAATGGTTGCAGGGTTTCTCGGCTCAAATTTGGTAAAATACACCATCGAAAAAGGACTTGCCAGCGGCGTTCCCAACCAACCATTACCTTACATGGCAATTGGGATATTTTATATAAAGAGCCTTGCTGAATATCAAGCGGCAATTGCCCCGAACATAGCTGCCATAAGGGCCGACTTCGCGAATTACACGAATGTAGCCCCGGTAATTTTGGTTAGTGAGGTGGTAAGGTAGAGCATTGCAGCTCTTCATTGCAATAGTTAGGCACGAGTACGCCCCCGCTTTTTCCCAGCGCTGCATACTCGCGCCAGGCAAGGCCGGCTTTGCTAATTACACAAATGTTGCCCCGGTAATTTTAGTTAGTGAGGTGGTAAGGTAGAGCATTGCAGCCCTTCATTGCGATAGTTAGGCACGAGTACGCACCCTTCATCCCAACGCTGCATACTCGCGCCAGACAACGACAACTAAACGCTTTTGCGTTCTAAGTATTCAACAATGCGATTGCTATCCTCAAAAAAACCGATTATAATATAAAAAATATCTTCGCAATGGTCTTTTTTTAATTGAAAGACGATTTCATTTTTGAAAAAATCGTGAGCTGTTGTTTCAGTAACAATTATATTTTTAATTGGAGATTGAATTGATTTTGATTTAAAAAACAAATAATCACAGGTCGTTATATTTATTCTACTGCCATTTATTTCTATCTTTTTTACAGTGTTATTTATTAATCTTTTTCTTGGTCCAAGGGGGACATAGTAACTTGCCGTAAACACGGCTGATAGCGGGAGTATTAAAATTAGTATAAGTTTAAATGAAAATCCAACAATCATAGCAAATAGTGTTACTGATATTAAAGTACCTGCTGGTCCGTATAAATACATTCCTTGCTTTGAGTCTTTTTCCCATTTCTTTACAAAAGAGGTTCCACGAACATTTATCATAAATATCGTTGAATCGTTTTCAGTAAAACTTTTATTGTTTTCCATGTTGATATTTTATTTCCGGGAATGATCCAATTTTCATTAAATATAACACAATTCCATCCCCAACAAAAAGCCGCCCTGCTTGCGCGGGCGGCTCTCTCATTATTAAATCAAAATATTATTTCAATGGCTCAATTGCTTTATCGGCAGCTGTTGCAGATGCGGTATCGCCCATTTTGGTGCGGGCATCTTTTATGCTGGTTAGTAATTGTATCACCGTTGGTGCAACGCCAAATTGTTTGTACTTAACGCCAAGCTCGCCAATGGTGGTTATGGCTTGCTGCGCGTATTCCGGGCTTTTTACACGACCGGCGTACTCGGCCGTTTTCCTGATCATCTGGAACTGCGCGTTCGGGTCACCATTTTTAAAGGCATCGTAATAGTAAGGCCATTCGGCATCGGTGCCGTTAGCAGAGTAAACACCCAGTACGGCTTGTTTAAGCGCGCCTTCAGCATCGTTCTGGTAGGTTTTTGCTAAAGCCACAGCGTCGGTTGGGCTGATCATCCCGATAGCATTCATCGCTGCGCCCTGTATAGCGTAGCTCTGGCTGGTTAAAGCTTGTTTAAACAAGTTCATATTGCCCGACGCTTTTAGCCTGCCTAAAGCGGTAATAGCCGCGGCACGTACCAGGTTGTTATCGTCGGTTTGCGCCAGTTTAACCAATACAGGCACTGCAGCGTTACGCACATCATCGTAGCTGGTAAGGTTGGCAGCAACTATAGCTTTGATACGCAGTGGGTAGAATTTATCCTGCATGGCAGCGATGATGATCTTCTGCGCGGCCTTTTCGTTTTGGCGGGTTTTGGCAAAATCAACAGCCTCGTAACGATCTAAGAAAAGCGGCGCGTTAAAATACTGGAACGCGTACTCATCCAGTGTTTTGCTGTCGGTTTTCTTGGTTAAGAGGATCTTATCGCCGTCAACGTTCACCAGGTCGGGTTTTGAGGCTACCAGGAAGGTAAGCGTATCTGTTTTTTCGCGCATCCAAACCTGGTGGCGTGTTTTTTTGCCACCGGCGTAAATGTCAATAGCCATTGGCAGGGTAAAGTCATTGCCATCCTGTGTTTGCTGCAGATAAACGGTTTGGGTTTTGGTAGCATCATCCCATTTGTAGCTGATGTTAAGCACCGGGTGGCCCGCGCCATAGTACCATTGGTTAAAAAACCAGTTCAGGTCGCGGCCGCTGGCCTCTTCCATTGCCAAACGCAATTGCTGCGCTTCGCCGTTTTTAAAGGCATTGGTTTTTAAGTAAATATTTAGACCCTTATAAAATGCCGCGTTACCCAGGTAGTTGCGCAGCATTAACAGGATGCGCCCACCTTTTTGGTAGGTAACTACGTCAAATACGTCTTCCTTATCATTGTAATGGAAACGTACCAGGTCTTTTGTTTTTGCTGATGCCTGGTTTAGGTAGCTTTGCATCGCTTCCAGGCTGTGCGCATCGCCGGCATCTTTACCGTATTTGTATTCGGCCCAAATGGTCTCACTAAAATCAGCGAACGATTCGTTAACCGTTAAGTTGCTCCAGCTTTCGGCAGTTACGTAATCGCCAAACCACTGGTGAAACAATTCGTGCACAATGGTGCTGCGGCCTGCGTCGTAGTAACGGTCGGCAAGTTCGCGTTTGGTACCTTGTACATACACGCCGTGCAGGGTAGCGCTGGTGTTCTCCATAGCGCCGCTCACGTAATCGCGAACCACAATTTGCGAGTATTTGTACCAGGGGTAATCAACACCCAGGGTTTTAGAGTAAAACTCTATCACCTCCGGCGTAAAGCCGAAGATATCTTTAGCGTAAGGGGCGTATTTGGGCTCCAGGTAATAGCTTACCTCTTTATTGCGCCATTTATCCTTATAAATTTTGAAATCGCCTACGGCCATCATAAACAAGTATGGCGAGTGCGGTAACTCCTGTTTCCAGGTATCGGTGCGGGTGCCATCCTTATTTATTTTTTGCAAAGCCAAACGGCCGTTTGATAAGGTTACGTACTGTTTAGGCACGGTCATGCTGATCTCTTCGGTAGTTTTTTGGTTTGGTTTATCAATGGTAGGGAACCAGGCGGATGAAGCTTCGGTTTCGCCCTGCGTCCATATCTGGGTTGGCTTATCTTTCTCGGTACCATCCGGGTTTATAAAATAAAGGCCTTTGGCATCGTTAATGGCCGCGCTGCCTTTAACCTTTAGTTCGTTTGGTTTGGATGTGTAATCAATATAAACGGTGTAGCTTTCGGCATTGGTGTAGGTTTTATCCAGCTTAATGGCTACGGTTAAGCTATCGTATGTAAAAGTAAGCGGCGTAGTTTTACCGTTTTTTACAATAGCGATAGTTTTTAGGTCCATGCCTTTGGCATCAAGGCGCAGGCTGTCGGTAGGGTACATGTGCGGTTTTAAAGTAACCCATTCCTTGCCGTACATATAGCGTTTTTTGTAATCGAACCTCACATCCAGTTTGGTGTGTACCAGGTCGTTAATTTTTGTGGTAGTTGCCCGGTAAATTTTGTAGGCCGGGGTTTCGGCTGCGGGGGCTTGCGCCTTAGCTGTGCTGAGGGCGCAGGCGCTGATGCCGCCGGCTAATACGGCAGCGTAGATTGTTTTCATATATAGTTAACAGTTTAATTGATATGCGTGCATAATAATAAAAGCTAAATTATTAGTTTTTATCCGATTTAAGACGCTTTTCGACGGTTAATGTTACAGGTGGGGCGGGACAAATGCGGGACGTGGGAGGCCTCACCAAATCCTCTCCAAAGGAGAGGGCTTTAAAACGACTTTGAAAGCCCGAGGGCAGGGTAAAAGAAAAAAATCCCCCTCTTTGCCTAGCAGAGAGAGGTTGGGGGCTCGCAAGGTGAACATTGTCGCCCGGCTATTTAATTCACTCCGAATGCGCTTCGCTGTTCGCCCCTCTCTACCTTCGGTAAAGAGGGTGAAGAGAAATAAGAAACAAAAAAACGCCCCTCTTTTCGTAGCAGAGAGGGGCAGGGGGTGAGTAAACTCGCGAATAGGAAATTGGCCCCCACATCCTAAAAAAATAATTTATCTATTAATGTTACATACATCTAATACATAATCTCCTAAATTAGCCTTTACCAATTATTGCAAAATACATTTACCAAAACCGTTTTATGCAACGCAGAAAATTTATCCAGAATGTGGCCGTTACGGGCAGCAGTTTCCTCATTGGCTCTCAAATAGCCATGGGTGGTGTCTTTAAAGGCTCGCCAAACAAAAAAGTAGTTTTAGGAGTGATGGGGGTTAACAGCCGTGGCGCTTTCCTGGCGCAGAAGCTGGCCGGTATCCCCGATGCCGAGATAGGTTACATTTGCGATGTGGATACCATTGCCATGAACAGGTGTATTGCCGAAATTGAAAAAATAACCGGCAAAAAACCAAAAGGTATTACCGATATCCGCCAGCTGCTGGAGAAGAAAGACCTCGACGCGCTGGTGATAGCCGCGCCCGACCACTGGCACGCCCCGGCAACCATTATTGCCTGCCAGGCCGGTAAACATGTTTATGTAGAAAAGCCCTGCAGCCACAACCCGCACGAGGGCGAAATGGCTATTGCCGCTGCTGCTAAATATAACCGGCTGGTACAAATGGGTAGTCAGCGCCGCTCGTTCAACAACGTGCAAAAGATGGTGCAGGAACTGCACAATGGCATTATTGGAAGGGCTTACTTTGCAAGGGGCTGGTACGTGAATAACCGCAAATCGATAGGATTTGGAAAGGTTGCCCCTGTACCATCAAATTTAAATTACGACCTATGGCAGGGCTACGCGCCACGCAGGCCTTATAAAGATAACCTGATCCACTACAACTGGCACTGGCATTGGAACTGGGGAACCGGCGAGGCTCTCAACAACGGTACACACGAAATTGACGTGATGCGCTGGGGCCTGGGTGTCGATTTTCCGGATAGGGTAACCTCATCGGGTGGTCGTTTTGCTTTTAAGGATGATTGGGAAACACCCGATACGCAAACTATTTTAGCCAATTTCCCCAACAATACCGCAATAAGCTGGGAAGGGCGCAGCTGTAACAGTTTCAACTCCGAAGGCGTGGGCCGCGGCGTAGTATTTTATGGCGATAAAGGCACCATTTACTACGGCGGCGGCAATGGCTACCAGGTTTATGATTATGATAACAAACTGGTAAAAGAAATAAAGGATGAAACCCCGGTTGACGCGGGCAACAAAGTAAGCCCAACCGAACTGCTGGACAGGGTGCATCTGCAAAACTTTATCACGTCTATACAGGGTGATACGCAGCTGAACCAAACCATCATCAACGGACATAAATCTACCGTGATACCGCAATTGGGTAACATCGCGCAGCGCATGGGCAGGGTGCTCAACTGTGACCCAAGTAACGGCCACATCCTGCACGATCCAGAGGCCATGAAGCTTTGGAGCCGCGATTACGAACCGGGCTGGAATTTGAAGGTGTAAAAAGAACGATAGAACAAATTTATTTTAAATTCCCCTCTTGAGAGGGGGCGCGATGGGCAAGAGCGGGAGCAGGGGTGTGTTTGCCACAATGCAAACTTAACACACCCCTCTACCCCTCTCAAGAGGGGAATCGCACGATGTCCCTGCTCTTAAAAAGAAATAATAGATAAACACATCCTCCTCAATAACATGAAGAACAACCTAAAAATATGGATCCTGGCCGGGGTAACCGTCTTTGGCATA
This sequence comes from Mucilaginibacter gilvus, assembly GCF_004054195.1. Classification (GTDB taxonomy): domain Bacteria; phylum Bacteroidota; class Bacteroidia; order Sphingobacteriales; family Sphingobacteriaceae; genus Mucilaginibacter; species Mucilaginibacter gilvus. The sequence goes on from NZ_SBIW01000008.1 coordinate 405,578, forward strand.
CAAGCGGCATCGGCACAAACAAAAGCGGGCTATACCAGCCTGTTTGATGGTAAAACCTTAAAAGGCTGGAAAAAACTGGCCGGCAACGCGGAATACAGCGCTGCCAATGGCGTAATTACGGGCACGGCGGTGCTCAATAGCGGCAATACTTTTTTGGTGACTGAAAAAGAATACCGCGATTTTGTATTGGAACTTGATGTGATGACCGAGAGCAACCTCACCAACTCGGGCGTACAACTGCGCAGCCATTATAACCTGGCAGGCCACGAAGGCAAAGGCCTGGTTTACGGCAAGCAATGCGAAGTAGACCCCAGCGAACGCAGCTGGACAGGCGGCATTTACGACGAGGGTCGCCGCGATTGGCTGTACCCAATGGAACTGAACGCCAAGGCAAAAATAAACTGGAAACCGGGCGTATACAACCACATTAAAGTGGAGTGCATTGGCAACGCCACCAAAACCTGGATAAACGGCACCGCTACCGCTTACGTAGTAGATACCGTTGATGCAAAAGGTTTTATTGGTTTGCAGGTGCATGCCATCAGCGATGCCGGGCAGGCTGGCAAAAAGATTTTTTTTAAGAACATCAGGATAAAAACCACCAATCTGAAACCACAGCCTTTTGCCAAAGATGTATACGTAGTTAATTTGGTGCCGAACGTATTGTCTGCTTACGAAAAGCAGGAGGGCTGGAAACTGCTTTTCGATGGTAAAAGCAGTGCCGGGTGGCGCAGCGCAAGCAGCATGACCTTCCCGGCAAAGGGCTGGAAGGTAACGGACGGCATGATCTCGGTAATAGGCTCGGCCGGCGGCGAGGCTGCCAACGGCGGTGATATTATTACTACCGACCAGTATAAAGCGTTTGATATGTCGTTTGAGTTTAGGATGTCTACAGGTGCTAACAGCGGCGTAAAATATTTTGTTACGCTGAGCGAAAAAACAACCGGCTCGGCTATTGGGTTGGAATACCAGGTGCTGGATGATGCCGTACACCCGGATGCTAAACTTGGCCGCGATGGCGACCGTACCTTATCTTCGCTTTACGATTTGATCCCGGCTAAAAAACAAACCCGTTTTGTACACCCCATTGGTGCATGGAACACCGGCCGCATCATCGTGTATCCCAACAACCATGTAGAGCATTATCTCAACGGTGTTAAAGTGCTGGAGTATGACCGTGGCTCGCAAGCCTACCGCGACCTGGTAGCCATCAGCAAATACAAAGTATGGAAAGGTTTCGGCGAAGCTCCCCAAGGCCACTTGCTACTGCAGGACCATGGTTTTGATGTGAATTACAGGAGTATTAAGATAAAGGAGTTGTAGAAGAGAATTGATTTCGGATTTCGGACGTTCGATTTCGGATTTAAAAAGTTCAAAAACTGAGTGGATTTTTAAACACAGAGGCCACAGAGAAAAAGAGATTTTTTACTGTGGCTTTTTTACTGTGGCTTTATTCCATTAAAACCTCTGTGCTCCTAAGTGTGTTTCTCTCCGCGTACTCTGTGGTAAAATAATACAGCCATATAACCGAACACCCACCGTCCGAATACGAACAACCGTTCACTTTTAAATCTTTATAATTATTTGATTGTCAAATAATTATAAAATTGGCATACATCTTATACATTGATGCTATAGCAAGCTTGCTTGGTATCATTACAATCAGCGTTGTCAAGAGAATCATTAAAATCAGCGGTCCATGATCAAAAATTATTTAAAAATAGCCTGGCGCAACCTTATCAAAAATAAGGTGCATTCCTTTATCAATATAGCCGGGCTTTCGGTTGGTATGGCGGTGGCCATGCTCATCGGCCTTTGGATGTGGGACGAGCTTTCCTTTGATAAGGTACATCAAAATTATAGCAGCATTGCGCAGGTAAAACAAAACGTTACCAATAACGGCGAGGTGCAAACCTGGGATGGGCTGCCATACCCACTGGCCGGCGCTTTACGCAAAAACTACGGCGGCGATTTTAAATACGTGGTTATGGCCGCCGGCTGGGGCGACCATCTGCTGGTCCTCGATAATAAAAAGATAAACCGCTTTGGTATTTTTATGGAGCCCCAGGGGCCCGATATGTTTACGCTGGATATGCTGAAAGGCAGCCGCAACGCGCTGGCCGATCAATCGTCTATCATCATCTCTGCGGCAACTGCCAAAGCTTATTTTGGCGATGCCGACCCGATGGGGCAAACGCTGAAAATTGATAACCAGATCAACGCGAAAGTGGCCGGTGTTTACCGGGACCTGCCGCAAAATTCCACCTTGGCCAATGTGGGCTTTATTGCGCCATGGCAAATGATGTATGTTGCCAACGATATGAAATCGATGACGGAACCGTGGCGGCCAAATTTCTGCACCGTATGGGTGCAAATGGCAGATAACGCCAGCATGACCTCCGCATCCCTGAAAATAAAAGACGAAAAACTGCGCAACGTGAGCGCTACACTGGCCAAAAAGAAGCCGGCGCTGTTTTTACAGCCCATGAGTCAGCTGCATTTATATGATGAGTTTAAAGACGGTAAAAACACCGGTGGCCGCATCCAGTATGTTTGGATGTTTGGCATCATCGGCGTTTTTGTGCTGCTGCTGGCCTGTATCAATTTTATGAATTTGAGTACCGCCCGTTCAGAAAAACGGGCTAAAGAGGTTGGCATCCGCAAGGCCATAGGCTCATTGCGCGGGCAGCTTATTTACCAGTTTTTCAGCGAATCGCTGCTTTGCGTGGCGCTGGCATTTTTAGTGGCGTTGCTGTTTGTACAGTTGAGTTTGCCTTTCTTCAACGAAGTGGCCGATAAAAAAATGAGCATCCTTTGGACCACGCCGGTATTCTGGTTACTCACCATTGGCTTTAGCCTGCTTACCGATTTAATTGCCGGTAGTTATCCTGCGTTCTACCTGTCATCCTTCCAACCGGTAAAGGTGCTGAAGGGAACGTTCCGGGTGGGGCGTTTTGCGGCTATCCCGCGGAAGGTTTTGGTGGTGGTGCAATTCGCGGTATCGGTAGTACTCATCATTGGCACTATCGTAGTTTTCCGCCAGATCGAATTTGCCAAGGATCGCCCCGTAGGCTATACCCGCGATGGTTTAGTGGCTGTACAGATAGGCGGGGATGCCATTCATAAAAGCTTCGCCTCTGTAAAAGATGAGTTGATGAAAACCGGCACCGTGGTATCCCTGGCCGAAGGCGATGTGGCACCTACCGGCATGGCAGGCAGTACCAGCGCCATCGAGTGGAAAGAGAAAGACCCAAACCTAAGTGTAGATTTCCAGCAGGCGGGCGTATCCGCAGGCTACGGCGAAACCGTGGGCTGGCAATTTAAAGGCGGCAGGGATTTTTCCAATGCCTACCCGTCAGATTCGCTGGCCGTGGTCATCAACGAGGCCGCTGCCAAATTTATGGGGATGAAGAACCCTACCGATGAAAGCATTACTTTTTATGGCAACACCTTTAAAATCATCGGGCTGATCAAAGATATTGTGGTTAACTCGCCCTACGCTCCTGTAAAACCGGGCGTGTTCTTCCTAAACAAAGGGGCAGGCAGCACGGTTGTACTTAAAATAAACCCTAAAATAAGCGCCGGTACCGCGGTAGAAAAAATCGAGGCCGTGTTTAAACAGTTCAACCCCGAGCAGCCTTTTCAGTATAGTTTTGTAGATGAGGTTTACGCCCGCAAATTCGGCAACGAACAGCGCGTAGGTAAACTGGCTGCGTTTTTTGCCAGTCTGGCCATCTTTATCAGCTGCCTTGGCTTATTCGGTATGGCATCTTTTATGGCCGAGCAGCGCGTAAAGGAGATTGGCGTGCGTAAAGTATTGGGCGCATCCATATTTAACCTGTGGCGATTGCTTTCTACCGATTTTATTATATTGGTAACCGTATCGCTATTGATTGCCGCGCCAATTGCCTGGTACCTGATGAGCAACTGGCTGCAAAATTTTGAATACCGCTCCGGTATTTCGATCTGGACATTCATCATAACAGGCGTGGGTGCCATCACCATCACGCTGTTAACCGTAAGCATCCAAACCATTAAAGCAGCTTTGATGAACCCGGTGAAGAGTTTGAAGAGTGAATAAGTGAGTGGTGAGTAAAGAGTGGTGAGTAGTTTTATCTTGAATTTCGAATTTTAGATAAAACAAAACGATAAGCGACAGAATCAAAACTAATATAATCTGTGAAATCAATCTTAAAATCGGTGTAATATATCAGCATGATAAAGAATTATTTAAAAGTTGCCAGGCGCAACCTCATCAAAAATAAAATGCATACGTTCATTAACGTTTCGGGCTTGTCCGTTGGGATGGCTGTGGCGATGCTTATTGGGCTATGGATATGGGACGAATTATCGTACGACCACTCTTTTGATAATCACGATAAGATAGTTCGCGTAATGCAGTCTCAAACGTTCAACGGTAAAATAAGCAGTCAGATCGCGATGCCTATCCCCCTGGGTACTGTACTGCGGAGCGACTACAAAAGCGATTTTAAATATGTGGTGCTCTCCAGCTGGAATTACGACCATATACTGGCTGTTGGCGATAAAAAGATAAACCAGCAGGGCAGTTTTATGCAGGCCGAAGCACCGGATATGCTCACGCTTAACATGCTAAAAGGTACGCACGCCGCTTTAAAGGATCAATCATCTATCATGTTATCTGCAAAAGTGGCCAAAGCCTTGTTTGGCGATGTAGACCCCATGGATAAAACAATTAAGCTGGATAACAAGGTGTTGGTGAAAGTTACCGGTGTGTATGAGGATATCCCTCATAACACCAGTTTTAGCGAGGTGAATTTTATTTTACCATGGGACCTTTACCCCAGCAGCCAGCCGTGGGTAAAGCGGTCAGCCACGCAATGGGGCAACAACTCCTTCCAGATATTCGCGCAGCTGAATCCGAAGGCGGATCTTGCAAAAGTTAGTGCAAGCATCCTGGACCTGAAAAAGAAGAATATTGCCGCCCAGGGCGATAAAGTTGGCGCATCGTTTAATCCCCTGGTGTTTTTGCACCCAATGAACAAATGGCGTTTATACGGCGAATTTAAAGACGGCATCAACACCGGCGGCGCGGTACAATGGGTGTGGTTATTTGGCATCATTGGTATATTTGTGCTGCTGCTTGCCTGTATCAACTTCATGAATTTGAGTACAGCACGATCTGAGAAGCGGGCGAAGGAAGTGGGCATCCGCAAGGCGGTTGGGTCGGTACGGGGGCAACTTATCGCGCAGTTCTTCAGCGAATCGTTATTAGTAGTGGCTTTCGCTTTTGTGTTTTGCATAGTTTTAGTATTGGTAACTTTACCCTGGTTTAACCAGGTGGCCGGTAAAACCATGCACGTGCTTTGGGCAAACCCTGTTTTTTGGCTCATGGGCGTAGGCTTCAGCATGCTTACAGGTGCAGTAGCCGGCAGCTACCCGGCGTTCTACCTCTCATCGTTCGAGCCGGTGAAGGTGTTAAAAGGCACTTTTAAGGCGGGCCGTTATGCTGCTTTGCCACGTAAAATATTAGTAGTGTTCCAGTTCTTTTTTTCGGCCACGCTTATTATAGGCACAATTATCGTTTTCAGGCAGGTGCAATTCACCAAAAACAGGCCGATAGGTTACGAGCGTACCGGGCTGGTGCAGCTGAGCATGAAAACAGACGATATCCACAAAAATTTTACAGCCGTACGTACCGACCTGATGCAAAACGGCGCAATATTGGAAATGGCCGAATCTGGCAGCCCGCTAACGGATGTATATTCTAATAACAGCGGCTACACCTGGAAAGATAAAGCGCCGGATCTGCAGGACGATTTCGCCTATATACCGGTTACCCCCGAATTTGGTAAAACCGCAGGCTGGAAACTGATAGAGGGCCGCGATTTTTCGAGGGATATCCTGACGGATTCCTCTGCGATGATCCTGAACGAAGCATCAGTAAAATTCATGAATTTGAAGCACCCGGTTGGCGAGATTGTAAAAAGCGGCGATTATAAATATAACGTGATAGGCGTGGTGAAAGATATGGTTATGTCATCGCCATACGAGCCGGTAAAAACCACCCTTTTTGTACGCAAGACAGATGGAGGCGATATGGTAGATATCCGCCTGAATCCCAAATTAAGCACCCATGATGCTTTGACCAAAGTGGAAGCTACCTTTAAACAATACGACCCGGGCAGTCCCTTCGATTATAAATTTACCGACGACGAGTATGCACGTAAATTCGCAACAGAAGAGCGTGTAGGCAAACTGGCAGGCTTTTTTACCTTGCTGGCTATCTTTATCAGCTGTATGGGGTTATTCGGAATGGCGTCGTTTATGGCCGAACAGCGCACCAAAGAAATTGGTGTGCGCAAAGTACTGGGCGCATCGGTATTCAGCTTATGGCAACTGATGTCTAAAGATTTTATCGCGCTGGTATGTATCGCGCTAATGTTCGCAATCCCGGTGGCCTATTACTTTATGGGCGGCTGGTTGCAGGATTATAAGTACCACGCCGAACTCTCCTGGTGGATATTTGGCGTGACAGCCTTAGGTGCTATAGGTATCACCATGCTAACGGTAAGCTACCAAAGTATTAAAGCTGCGTTAAGTAACCCGGTGAGGAGTTTGCGTTCGGAGTAAAGGGCTCTCGGGTCAAGAAACAAGAGTTAAGAAAAATAGACAAGAAGCAGGTCTTTTCAAAATAAAAAGGCCCGATGTTGATTGACACCGGGCCTTTTGTTATCTTTTATCTTGGCTCTCGATTCTGGCGTAAGCCTTTTGTCTTGTATCTTAGTTCTTAAGATTTGAGTTTAGCAATATTCGTCAAATGCACCCATTAGGTTGTCAGCGATCATTTGCGCGGGGCGGCCTTCAATCTGATGGCGCTCGATGATGTGCACCAGTTTACCATCTTTAAACAAAGCCATTGATGGAGATGATGGAGGGTAAGGTAGCATCAGGTTACGGGCAGCGTTTACAGCTTCGGTTTCCATACCTGCAAAAACGGTCACCAGGCGATCCGGATGCTTCGCGTTGGTTGACGCCATACGTGCAGCAGGGCGTGCATTGGCTGCAGCGCAACCGCAAACAGAGTTAACCATTACAAATACAGTGCCTTCGCTTTTTATAGCCTGGTTAACTGCATCTGCATCTTTTAATTCTTCAAAACCAACTCGGGTTAATTCTTCCCGCATTGGGGTAACTAAATATTCTGGGTACATATGTATGTTAGCTTAATTCTAAATTTTGATACAAAAATACCAAATCATTTAACAAAAAATATACGTACAAAGAATAAACCCGATTAATTGACGTTCGGGTTATAATAACAGCGTCAACCGCCAATTAAAAATAATTTTTATATTGCGTTGTCGGTTTACGCTGACCCCTAACTAATTAACTAAAGAAAAAACTTAAAAACAGAACGTTTAGGTAATGGGAATATTTACGCAAAAAAATCAAAGCCAACCCCGGGTAGTACAGGTAAGAGCAAAGCACTTTAACAGCCTTAAACTGGCCATGGCCGCAGGCTTTATCATTGTAATGGTGTTAATGACGGCCATTATGAGGCTTAACAGCCAGGTGGCTGAGCAAAGCCACGAAAACACAAGGTTACATTCGCAAATAGCGACTCTACAAAACGAAGTGGATAAAACCACCGAGGATGCCTTGCTTGCCAACGCCGAAAAAGATGGTAACCGCAGCCAGGCGGTTGGGTATATAGAAAACATCCAATCCAAATTAAAAAGCATTAATAACTACTTAAGCAAGCGTGGGTTGAGAAGCATTGGCTTTAAAACCGTGAACCTGAGTAGCAACAAAGCGAAAAGCGACACTAAAATGTATAGTGAGTTTAACAGCTACCTGGATAAGTTGGTAAACAATATTGCTTACATGCCTATGGGCTACCCTCGTATAAGTTCGTTCACTTCATTCTTTGGATACCGTGGCAACCCCTTTGATTTTGGGAACAGCGAGTTTCACCCCGGGCTTGATTTTAAGGGTAATAAGGGCGATGCTGTAAAATGCACTGCCAGCGGCAATGTAATATACGCGGCACGCGCCGGCGGCTATGGCAACTGCGTGCGAATAAAACACCCTAACGGACTGGAGACCTGGTACGGCCACCTCTCTAAAATAAACGTACGCGAAGGGCAGCGTGTTACCGTGGGCGATGTAATTGGTAAAGTAGGCTCTACAGGCCGCTCAACCGGGCCGCATTTGCATTACGAGATCCGCAAGAACGGGCGCCCCGTTAATCCAAAACAATATTTGAGTTTGAATATGTAGCGTGAATAGTGACTGGTTACTTCATGATTAGTCGCCAACGTTAAAACCCATTAAATTAATCAGTAACGCAAAATCCACGCGATATTTTTTTAAACAATTAGCTAAAAATCAGGTAGTGATGATAACGATACGTTATGAGAAAATTAACCTGGATATTGGCGATAATAGTTTTAATGGGCGGGGTCATCATTGGATGCAAAACCAAATTTCCAACCACAACAAATAATTACAAAGCGGTAAGCACCTCGCATGCATTGGCTCGGGGTAAGGTGCTGGCCTTTAGCATTTGCGCAGGCTGCCATTACGATAGGGCCATTAATAAATTTATCGGCACACAGATACACGATATCCCGGGAATTGCTGGTAAGGTATACTCCGCCAACCTCACACATTCCGGTTCGCATGGAATTATGGCAAAGTATACTGATGCAGAGGTGAAGTACCTACTAAAAACCGGTGTAGCTAATGACGGGCGCTTCCTAAACTATATGCTGCGACCCAATATGGCCGACCAGGATATCGACGCGATAATCGCCTTCATCCGTTCTGATGATGCATCTGTTGCGGCAGCAGATACCGCCGTGGGATTAACGCATTTAACTTTTGTGGGCAAGGCGTTTATGAATATTAAGGCTAAACCGATGCCATACCAGGCCAATGTGAAGTTACCCGCAATAAGTGATAAAGTGAAGCTGGGTTATTACCTGATAGATAATTTGGGCTGCTTTCACTGCCACTCCAAAAGCCTCACCAAGCTTAACTTCCTGTATCCCGACCAAACCAAGGGTTATCTTGCCGGCGGAATCAAACTAAAGGGTAAGGATGAAATGGATATCTATGCATCGAATATTACGCCCGATAAAAACACAGGCATAGGCGATTATACCAAAGAGCAATTTTTTAACGCCTTGCAAAACGGCCGGGCGCCTGATAGGGTGCTAAGGGCACCAATGCCAAAGTTTGATAAGTTAACTCATGCGGAGATAGATGCCATGTACGCCTATCTGCAAACCGTACCGCCGCAGTATAAAGTGGTGAAAAAAATATAATTTTAAATGATTAGTTGATTGATGAATGTTTGCACAGTTTAAACATTAATCGCTCAGTATTTTCTATGCAATAATAATTCAGCTTATAGCGGGCATTTTGTGGTACTGGCCCTTGCCCGTTCCTAAATCGGCCTTAAAATGTTCGGCGACCACGGGTACTGTAAAATCAGAAACATTCATAGTACAGGGCGCAGCCAGGAGTTTTTCACGGTTGTTTGTTTTTTGATCAGCGTTCAAGAAGCGCTTCGCTGAGTTCTTTGTTTGGTTTTCTTGCCGGAAAAAGAAAATTTAACAGCCGCAGACTCATATAACTAACCACACGCTAATGAAGCATAACAGAACCTCTAATCAATATTAACCCCACCTCAATTGCCCTATGGCAATAAAAACCCGCCTCTTTTCATTACAAAAATTATATTCTTTATTTTTGAAGAAAAAATTAGAAAAGCTATGTCGACAGTACAAACTGCATACGTTAAAAATAAAGTGAAGGATATTTCACTTGCCGCCTGGGGCCGCAAAGAAATTGAATTGGCCGAAGCAGAAATGCCGGGCTTAATGGCATTACGCGCCGAATACGGCCCGTCACAAATATTAAAAGGCGCGCGTATAGCGGGTTGTCTGCACATGACTATCCAAACTGCTGTTTTAATTGAAACGCTGCAGGCATTGGGTGCAGAAGTTACCTGGTCGTCATGTAATATCTTCTCTACCCAGGATCACGCTGCTGCTGCAATTGCTGCTGCAGGTACTTCTGTTTACGCTTGGAAAGGTTTGAACGAAGAGGAATTTGACTGGTGTATTGAGCAAACGCTTTTCTTTGGTGAAGACCGCAAACCATTGAATATGATATTGGATGATGGTGGCGATTTAACCAACATGGTTTTTGACCGTTACCCAGAACTGGCTGCCGGCATACAAGGCTTATCTGAAGAAACAACTACAGGTGTTCACCGTTTATACGAGCGTATGAAAGCCGGTACTTTATTGGTGCCTGCTATCAACATCAACGATTCGGTTACCAAATCTAAATTTGATAACAAATACGGTTGCCGCGAATCATTAGTTGACGCTATCCGTCGTGCTACCGACGTAATGATGGCCGGTAAAGTAGGTGTTGTTTGTGGTTATGGCGACGTAGGTAAGGGTTCTGCAGATTCTCTGCGTAACGCCGGTGTCCGTGTTATTGTTACCGAAATTGACCCTATCTGCGCTTTACAGGCAGCTATGGAAGGTTTTGAAGTGAAGAAATTAGGCACCGCTATTGCTGAGGCTGACATCGTTGTTACTGCAACAGGTAACAAAAATATCGTTCGCGAGCAACATTTCCGTGCGTTGAAAGATAAAGCAATCGTTTGTAACATTGGCCACTTTGATAACGAGATTGACATGGCCTGGTTAAACGGTGCTTATGGCAATACCAAAATTGAGATTAAACCACAAGTTGATAAATACACCATTGACGGTAACGACGTTATTGTTTTGGCTGAAGGCCGTTTGGTTAACCTTGGTTGCGCTACTGGCCACCCAAGCTTTGTAATGAGTAACTCATTCACCAACCAAACTTTGGCTCAAATTGAGCTTTGGACTAACGCATCTGCTTACAAGAACGAAGTTTACACTTTGCCTAAACACTTAGACGAAAAAGTTGCCCGTTTACACCTTGCCAAAATTGGTGTTGAACTGGAAGTTTTAGACCAGGACCAGGCTGAGTATATCGGTGTAACTGTAGAAGGTCCGTTTAAACCGGAGTACTACCGTTACTAATAGGACGAAAGACTTTTAGACAAAAGATAAAAAGACGAAAAAGGGATATGGTGATGAGCCGTATCCCTTTTTTGGTATATTTATAAAAAGAGTTATGCTAATACCTGTTATAAATTTGCTGATTATTATTTTGGTATTAGTCATATACATCGTCAAAACGAGGCGTAGGGTTGATTTTTATACAGTCAATTTGGTTTTAGGACTTATTTATAATTTTTTAGGATGGGCTTACATCGCCAAGTATTTAGATGCAGGTGGAGCCAGCCTTGGTGCCGGGTTTGCGTTAATAGGCATCACGATATTGCACATGATCGCTGCCTTTTCAGTCGTGTCGATAATTTATATTGTAAAGTCTATAAGGAACCGGGAGGACAATGGCTAATTTTCTAAAGTTACTGATGGGTTATTTTACTGCTATGCTAAATGCCACATCTTCGGGCGGGTTGCATCTGCGGTCATTACAAGCGCCGTAGCCGAGGATGCCGGTAACCGTTACCGGCCCCACCGACTTTAACATTATCTTCTGCTGAAAAACCACTTCGTGTTCAAAATAATTTACCTGCATGCCAATTACCTTCTCAAATTTGCTGGTGGGTTTGGGTTCGATAGTTTTACCAATGGGTGTAAATGTGGCCGCGGCTTAAAGTTGAATTCTGTTTTAGTTGGCCCGCCACTGGCACCTTTTTGCGAGTAAATATGCCAGCCATTATCAATAATGGCTTTTAAATAGATAACAGCTTCTTTCGGGTTTATTTTTTAGATGCATAGCTCTATCTAACCGGGTTTACTATCTGTGCTTTACCTACATACGGCACAGCAAATAAAATGAATAATAAGAGCGCTTTTTTCATGTTATAAATTGGTGCTAATAAGGTAAGAAAATAAGGCAGGTATTAGGCCCTATTCATATCAGTTACAACAACTCATACGAATCCCTCACCCAGCTAAAAAGCTGTGGGCGTAATTCGCTTACACTACTCAGGCGTATGTTGTTTTGGAAACGACCTGCGGTTGCTATGCTTTTGTGAGTATAGATTGACATTAATATACTACATACAACGTCGATTTATATTCCTTTGTCTCCATCTCTCCGCTGATCTTTATAATTTCTAATCTTCGCGCTGGTTTCGTACCAGGCCCAAAACAGGGAAAGGAATATGCCTGTGGCACCATCTTTATAGCCCCTTGCCGAAAGGTAACTATTACGGAAGGAGCGGAAGGGTTGTTTAATGATTTCCGATGGGGTGGTGCGCATGCCGTTTACGTACCGTGCTTCGCCCTCATTCCTTAGGTAGCGGCGATGTTTTTCTATCAGTTTGCCATAACTGGCCATCCAGTAGTGATGAATGAAGTTTTTGCCGGTGAACGGGATGTTATAGATTAGGTAACCCGCCCTTATTTTACGACCTAAGTGTATTAGTCCTTTAAACTCGAAACGCTGATTATGTACCAATAATACCCTGCGGTTTACGCCGCCCCAGTTGGTGCCGGTAAGCCTTTTATTTTTGAAGTAGAACAGCCAGGGTGCAGTGATAGCGCCGATGTTATCTAACGGTAAATCGCCGTTAAAGATGCCTTTTATCTCGTTAATTAATTCATCGCTCAATACTTCGTCGGGGTCGGTTATCAGTACCCAGTTGTTGCGGGTTTTTGTAGCGTATTTTTCGTGGATCCATTCGCAGCTGTCTACCCGCTGGTGGTGGATCACCTGCGCACCGTATTGTTCGGCAATGGCAACGGAGCCATCTTTCGAACCTAAATCAAAGTATAGCAGTTCATCACAAAACCGGAGCGGGGTCATGGCTTTCGCCAGCAGTTGGGCTTCGTTATAGCCAACTATTATTGCCGATACAGGTAATTTATCATCCATCAGCTAAATAGTTTGCATAGTATGTTTTGTTTGAGCGGTGTTGACAGCCGTTTGCCAAATTTATAAATATATCGGTTGATATGAAGTGCGATAAGCTTTTGCCTCACAACAACTCATACGAATCCCTCACCCAGCTAAAAAGCTGTGGGCGTAATTCGCTTACATCACTCATGCGGATGTTGTTTTGGAAACGACCTGCGGTTGCTATGCTTTTGAAGATGGGTGGGCCTTCTAGTTTATCGGTAGAGTAAAACTTTAGCTCCAGCACCTTTTGCATCGGGCGGATAACGAAGAAAGTTTGCCGGTGTACAAAGGCGATGCAGTTTGGTGTGGTGCCAACTAATACATCGGGCCAGTCGGCGACCTCAGCAAGCAATTTATCAAACAGCAGAAGCAGCTCCGGCGATTTGCCCTTAAAAAGACTATCTAGGCTTATTTTGGCGCAGTAATGCCGCTGGCTTTCGCTGGTTAACTCACGGTCGCATTTGGGGCAGGTGAAGAGCATGGGATAAATTTAGCATATATCGAGCTAAACTGCAATTCGGCTTTGCGTGAGAAAAATCATCCTAAAACACTATCGTAAACGTTGTCCCGACATTCGGCTCGCTTTCTACGGTGATCTTTCCGCCGAAGGTTTCTATTTGAGTTTTGGTCATGAACAGGCCCACGCCTTTGCTATCATAACCCTTGTGGAATACGCTGTTCAGCTTAAACATGTTCTGGCCGTGGCGGCTCAGGTCAATACCAAGCCCGTTGTCGCTAAATACAAGCACTACGCGGCCATCTACAATTTTTGACGCGATGTTTATTTGGGGGGCAGCATCGGGTTTGCTGTATTTAAGCGAGTTGCTCACCATGTTATAAAATATACTTTCAAGGTACATTTTAGGGAATTTCATGTTGGATACCTGCAGGGCGGTAGTTATTGTGGCTTTCTTTGCGGCTATCTGTCCTTTCAGCATCGCGTCGGTAACGTTAACCATTTCGGGGAGGTAGCACAGGTCGTACGTCATGTTTTTATTATTACGTACTTCCAGCACCTTCATCAGTTCGTTCAGCGTTTCGTTGAGGGTGAGGCTGCTGGTCTTCAGCATCGTCAAAAGATTTTCTTTTTCGGCGGTGTCATCTTCCCCGGCTATCATATCCAACAGCATACCAATACTCCCCGCCGGGCCGCGCAGGTTATGGGCAATAATGCGGTTAAAATCTTCAAACTGGCTTATCTTATTTTCCAGGTTAAGCGCGCGCTTGTACTCGTCTATATCTGTGCAGGAGCCAAACCATTTTACAACTTCGCCTTTGTCGTTTTTCATAGGCAGCGCACGCGACAGGTGCCAGCGGTAAACCCCATCAGATTTGCGCCTGAACCTCACCTCCGATTCGTAGGGGGTACCCGTTGCCAGGCAATGACGCCAATCATTGCCGTCTTTCTCAATATCATCCAGGTGCAGCACCGTTGGCCAGCCAAAAGCTTTGGTTTCTTCCAGTGTAAGGCCGGTATAATCAAACCAGTAGCGGTTGTAATAATCGGTACTGCCATCCGGGTTTGATGTCCAAATGATCTCGGGGATAGAATCTGCTAAAAACTTAAATTCCTGGATATCCTGTATGGTTTTATCCTGCTTTTGCACCAGGCTTGCCTGCACCTTCAGCTCTTCGTTCAGCTTTTTCTGGGTGGTAACGGCTCGCATCAGTGCAAGTTCGGTACGCTTATAATCGTCAATATCCTGAAACGTGCCATAAAGCCTTTTGCAAACGCCATTTGTAAATTCAACGTTGCCTAAAGCACGTACCCAAAGATCCTTGCCCTTAGCGTTGGCTATTTGCAATTCAAGGCTCCAGGGGATGCCATTGGTAACTGCTCTGTTTATGGCTTCGGCCATTTTATCGCGGCTTTCGCCAATTTTATAAAAGTCGATAGCGTCCACCAGGTTAGGGGTAAAGTCTGCGGGTACACCGTGGATCTCTTTGGTAACGGGTGTCCAGTAAAGGGTTTGTTTTTGCAGATCGAACTCCCAGCCGCCCACGCGGGCAACGGTGTTGGTGCGCTCCAGCATTTCGGATGTACGGGCGAGCACTTTTTCGAGTTTGATCTTTTCGGTAACATCGCGGCCAATGCCAAAAATATTACCGGTGGATGCCTCCGGGGTCGATGTCCATTGGATGGTTCTGTATTCGCCGGTAATGCTTTTAAAGCGCTGCAAAAAATTAACAGTAGGCTCGCCTTTGCTTAGCTTTTCCAATTGCGTTACCGTGCTTTCAATATCGTCGGGGTGAATAAATTCAAAAGTGGACGTATGTAAGAGGTGGTCCTCTTCCCAACCCAAAACACGTTTAAACGCGGGGTTTACCTTTTTAAAAAAGCCATCCTCGCCGCCTACAAAAACCAGGTCGTTTGATAAGTTAAAGATCTTCTCGAAGCTTTGCAGCTGCTGTTTTTGGCGGCGTTCCACAATCAAAACAATTACCTCTTCGGCTAACAACTGCATGGCTCGTTTTTGCTTTGCGTTAAGTAGCCTTGGCTCGCGGTCGATAACACAGAGTGTACCCAGCGCGTGGCCATTAGGGTCTATAAGCGGGTAACCGGCATAAAAGCGGATATCCGGAGCGCCGGTAACCAATGTGTTTGCTTTAAAGCGGAGGTCTTTTGTGGCGTCGTTTATTTCCATCAGGTTGGAATTCATAATGGCATAGCGGCAAAAAGAAATATCGCGGGAGGTTTCTCTTACATCAAGCCCCAAAACAGATTTAAACCATTGGCGTTTTTCGTCAACTAACGATACCAAAGAAATAGGCACATCGCAGATGATAGAGGCCAACTCGGTAATTCGGTCGAACTCGTTCTCGCTCAGTGTGTCTAAAATCTCGTAATCATCAAGCGCTTTAAGACGCTCTTTTTCATTAACAGGAACAGGGATATTGATCACAGGGGTATTTCGGTAATAATTATTACGAATATATTAAATAATTACTTTCTTAAAGGCATGAATTTCAGTTAGTAATGAAACTTATTTTGATATTGATAAAAAAAGCACTGATGATTTAAAATGCAATCGGTTGTAAAGCGATGGTATGTATACAGGCCATAAGGTTACGGGAACTTTTATACTGTGGCAGTATTTATTGCAGGATGTATTAACTTTGTGCCATGGCCCGTTTATCTGTAAACATCAATAAAATAGCTACACTGCGCAATTCGCGGGGTGGCAATAACCCCGATCTGTTACAAGTAGCAAAGGATTGCGAACGTTTTGGCGCGCAAGGTATTACTGTACACCCCCGGCCCGACGAAAGGCACATCCGCTATAATGATGTGTTCGGACTGAAAAAGATAGTTACTACGGAGTTTAACATAGAAGGTAACTGTGAAGAGCAGAAGTTTGTGGATCTGGTGCTGGCCAGCAAGCCCGAGCAGGTTACCCTGGTGCCTGATATTTTAGGGCAGATAACCAGTAACCATGGCTGGGATACCATAACTAACCAGGCTTATCTAAAGGATATCATCAAGGTATTTAAAGAGGCGGGAATCCGCGTTTCCATATTTGTAGACCCGGTAATAGAAATGGTAGAAGCTGCCGCCACAACCGGTACCGACCGTATTGAACTTTACACCGAGGCATACGCTACGCAATACACTCAAAATAAAGAACAGGCCGTTGCCCCGTATGTAAAGGCTGCTGAAACGGCGCACAAGCTTGGCCTGGGCATAAACGCCGGGCACGACCTCGACCTGCACAATCTTAAATATTTTGCCGAAAATATCCCGGCGCTGGATGAGGTGAGTATTGGCCACGCGCTCATAAGCGATGCTTTGTATTACGGATTGGAGAACACCATACAAATGTACCTGCGCCAGCTGGGTTAGCGAATGATGGTAATATAGCCCGAAAGGATGTTACGGTCTTTAAGATCGATAACATAGTAATAAACACCGGCGGGTAATTGCTTGCCTTTATTTGTGCCATCAAACGGTTTTGCGTACCCCACCGATTGGTAAACCGGCTGCCCGTAACGGGTGTAGATGTTTATTGCTGCGGTAGGGTAATCGCTTATTGCGGCTAAGTTCCAGTAATCGTTGATGCCATCGCCGTTGGGGGTAATGGTATTAGTGATACCGCTGGTTACCACGGTAACTTTCACTTCTCTTCGCGCGCTTTCGCAATAACCGTAGGCAAGGGTTATAAAATAGCTGCGACTTTCGGTTACCGTAACGTTAAACTTACCGCCGCGAACTTCTGCAATAGCATCGGGGCTGTTTTGGGTATTGTACAAACGGTAAATGGCCGTTTCGAAAGGAGCGGTTACTACAATAGTCCCGTTTCCGTTACCATAAACTTTAATGTCTTTTGCTTCGGGAGTAGTTGGCGTAACCGATTCGTCTTTTATCTCAAAATCGAGTTCACCAGGTGCGCAGGTGCCATCTTCTACATGCAGGCGATATTTGCCTTTGGCAAGGTTGTTTATAGATGAGCTTGTTTGACCGGGGAGCGCGTTACCTGCTTCATCATGCCATTGATATGTATAGTTTGATGAGCCACCCGTAAAAACCGAGGCACTTATGCTGCCTGTACCTACACCGCACTGGATGTTGGTTGGCGTGCCGGGCTTGGCAACTAATTGCGGATATTCACCAACCGTAAACTCCTCCGGATAAATGTAGGGGCAGTTGTTTTGATTGGTAAGTATAACCTTATACTTACCCGGTGAAAGGCCATTAGCTATTTTAGCGAAGGCCACATCTTTACCCTGCGCGTTTATCCAGCGATAGGTAATCGGTTGTTCGGGTGCATTATCGGTGTTGAGCGATATGCTACCATTATTAAGGGCATAGCACGATTTGGTAGGTGTTGCGATGAAACCTGTAAATATGGTGGCCTCGCCGGAAAGTATTTCGAAATCTGAATAATTGCTGCAAGTGGTGTTGCTATAGGTTAACCTGTAGTGGCCACCCGCTACGCCTACCAGGTTAAGGCTATGGCCGGCTGTTGTATTGTTATCGGTATTAAGCCATAAAAACGTAGTTGCGGCTGGAGCCTCCAACCCGGTGATCTCGCCTGTGTTTTTACCGCAAAAATCTGTTTTCTGTTTATAATTCGCACCTCGTATTAACTGCACACCGTCATCGCTGCCAACAACAATAGGATCGCTTTGTACAGGAGTGCAGAGGCTGCCTCCACTAACAGTAAGGGTATAAGTGCCCGCCTGCACAAAAGAGAGGTCTTTTAAGTTACCCTTTACTTCGTTCCGTTCGTTGGTCCAAACGTAAGTGAAGGGAGCTCCGGTTGCTGTAACGGTAACGTTTTTAATGGAGCCGTCGCCGTTTTCGCAGGTGGCATTGGTAACCACGCGGGTAACTATATCTATGGCAATATCGTTAACTGAGGGAATCTCGCGCTGTGTGGAATAAACTGCACCACAACTGCTTTCATCTGTTACGGATAAAATGTATTTGCCCGGTGGCTGCCCGGTAAGGTTGCGGGTGGTGCTAACTACTGAGTTCTGTTCGTTTTTCCAGTTGTAGTTTAAAGTACCGGTGCCGGTGGCAGTAATGCCGGTGATTGCGCCGATGGCTTCATAGCATTTAGTAGGGGTAATGTTTGTATTGGATTCATCAATGTTTGGGCCTATATCGTTTTTTATGGGGATAGGGCCATACGTAACTGCACAGTTATCTACAGTAGTAACAGTAAGGGTGTAATTTCCGCTTGGTACATTAATCAAGTTTAACGTCTGGCCGGCAATATCTGTATTTTGGTTTTGCCAAATGGTAGATTTAATATTTACATCACTACTGTTTTGGATGTACAAACCCATAATAGCGCCGTTGTTATTATCGCAAGTATTAGGCGATACATTTACCAATGAGCTGTTGATAATAGGCGTGGCCTCAACAAGTGTGTAAACCGGGCCCGTAATGCTGCATTTATCACTAAGGTAAGCAGTAAAGGTATAGCTGCCAGGTTGCAGCCCGGTCACATCAAGGGTTGTGCCTACAATAGTACCGTCAGTTTTTTTCCACTCTATGCGGGTAAAGTTAGCAAGCTTTAGCCCTTTTATACTACCATTGTTGTTACCGCAAGATGGGTTATTCAGCACAATGTTTGCACCATCATAAGCAACTTTCGCAAAGGTAGATGTACGCCCATTTATAGTAGCAGACGCTGTATAGCCTATAGATTGGTTGGTAGTTAAATATTGCCAGGCACCATTCGCATCAGCTGTTACTGATGCAAGGTAATGCGTAGGCTCACAAAGCTGGCATTGGCTATCACTAAAAATTTCCACCTCGGCACCGGGTGTAGCTGTGCCTGTTATGATATTGTTGACAATATTAGTTATGGATATAATCGGCAAAGCAACTAAGGGAGTATTCACCGTATAAGATTCGGCAGTTGTTTTACAGCTGAAGGAATTGCGCTGTAAACGTATTTTGTCACAATAGTTAGTATATACAGCGGGAAAATTATAATTACCATAAGCCGAATTGTCTATAATATTTGCATCTTCTGTGGCCGGGCCGCCAATAACCGCATTAGTTACGCTGTAGAGATAAAATGGCGTGTTCGAGATGCTTTGCAGATCTGGTTGAAGTGCTACATCCAGATTCGTTTTATTACCCCTTATCAAAAGCATGTCGGATACATCAGTTATCTGATTTATAGCTCCGTAGTTATAAATGTTTTTGTCAACAAAGAGGTTCTTGATTGCGCTGAATGTGAACGATCCGGGAAAGTTTCCTGCACTTGTTTTAAAACCAAACATATTGTTTTTGATAACAACATTAGCGACAGGAGCAGTTCCGCCGGTGTTGGCATCAAAACCTGTGACTATACTCGGCCGGTCATAAGCCCCAAAAGCAAAAATATTACCTTCTGTTTGCGTATCGCCGCCTATAATTACCGGGTTGGAAGCATATACACGTAGGTTGCTGCTATAAGTAGCATAGGCAGGCTGGGATGTGTTTAAGTCGAGGCCAAAAATATTTGACGATATCTTGGTAAAATTAGCCCTTATTATAAAAATCCCGGTATCAAGAAAGCCAAAAGCATTACCCTTGCCAGGGCTTCCTATTAAAATATTGTTGCTGTCCCAAATATTTATAGCGAATGATGAGCTAAACTCAAAAAAATTGCTAAAATATATGCTGTATATTTCGATGTTGCTAACGCTTTTGCCGTAAAAGCCGCTAAACGTTGTTCCGGTTACTTGCTTTTCCTTTAAAATGATTTTTGTGTCAGAAATCCCAATTTTGTTACCGGGCTGTGTGCTTCCGTCAATAGCAAGGTTCGAACTCAGAAAGGGCAGTTGTGTGTCAAGCGTTATCATCCGTCCCGCCTCGCTCACATCAGGCAAATTAAAATAGATAAAATCCTTTTCGGCACTTCCATTCGCTGCCGCCAGCGTTAAAGCCTCCCGCAAAGTCCCTGGGCCGCTATCGGCATTGCTGGTTACGGTAAAAACTTCGGCATGCACCTTAGCGGACAAGAAAACAACCAGTAAGAAAAGTAAAACCCGCCTGCCGAACATAAATTAAATAAGAAGCTGCAAAATACAAAATCTGCTTGTAAAACCATTGTCACTATAACATTACCCGATTGCTATTCAATAGCTAAAATAGTACCTTTGCACTAAATTTAAGGGACACCCATTTGATGAAGCTGAACATAGATTACCAGGAGAAATTCCAGCACAGGCACATAGCGCCAAACCAGGCAGATACCGATAAAATGTTAAAAACTATTGGTGTGGAAACGCTTGACCAACTGATAGATGAAACGGTACCAGCTAAAATAAGGCTGAAAGCACCATTGAATTTACCTGCCGCCAAAAGCGAGTTTGATTACCTGAATACGCTGAAAGTAACGGCATCTAAAAACAAGGTTTTTAAATCTTACATCGGTCAGGGTTATTATGACGTGATCGTTCCGGGTGTGATACAACGTAATATTCTGGAAAACCCGGGATGGTACACCCAATATACACCCTACCAGGCCGAGATAGCACAAGGCCGCTTACAGGCGCTGCTGAATTTCCAAACCATGGTTATTGATTTGACCGGGATGGAAATTGCCAACGCATCCCTGTTAGACGAAGGTACCGCCGCCGCCGAGGCTATGTTTATGCAATACAGCCTGCGCAAAAACCAAAAAGCCAACGTGTTTTTTGTGAGCGAGGAAGTGTTCCCGCAAACTATTGATATTTTAAAAACCCGCAGCGAGCCTTACGGTATTAAGCTACAAATAGGCAACCACAGCAATGTGGAATTAACCGACGATATGTTCGGCGCAATTGTACAATATCCTGCAGGCAATGGCGAGGTATACAACTACAAAGGCTTTGCCGACCAACTGCACGAAAAAAGTATAAAATTAACGGTTGTTGCCGATATTATGAGCCTTACCCTGCTCACCCCTCCGGGCGAATGGGGCGCGGATATTGTGGTGGGCAGCACCCAACGCTTTGGCGTACCAATGGGTTTTGGCGGCCCGCACGCCGCTTATTTTGCTACTAAGGAAGAATACAAACGCTCTATCCCGGGCCGTATTATTGGTGTAACTATTGATGCAGCAGGTAACTACGCCCTGCGCATGGCCCTGCAAACCCGCGAGCAGCACATCCGCCGCGATAAAGCAACCTCCAACATTTGTACCGCACAGGCTTTACTGGCTATTATGGCCGGTATGTATGCCGTTTACCACGGCCCTAAAGGTGTAAAGCTGATAGCAGAGCGCATCCACGGGTTAACCGTGCTGCTGGCTTCGGCGCTTAACGAATTAGGTTACGAGCAACTGAATAAAGTTTATTTTGATACCCTGAAGTTTGACCTTGGCGTGTTAGCCGGTCCCATACATTCTGAGGCGTTGAATAACGAATCGAACTTCCATTACAACGGTACTGAGGTTACCATCTCTTTAGATGAAACTACTTCGCCTGAGGATGTGAAAAACATTGTGCGTTTCTTTGCTAAAGTGAAAGGCAAAACATTAACTGATGCCAATTTCGATGGGCTGAAGGAAAACGTTGAGTCGGTGATCCCTGCAGATCTGCAGCGTACATCGGCTTACTTAACCCATGCCTTGTTTAACTCGCACCACAGCGAGCATGAGATGCTGCGTTACATCAAATCATTAGAAACCAAAGATCTTTCGCTTTGCCACTCGATGATAGCACTGGGTAGCTGCACCATGAAACTGAACGCCACTACCGAAATGGTACCTGTTACCTGGGCGGAGTTTAGCAAAATGCACCCTTTTGCACCAACCGACCAGGTAGGTGGTTACATGCAACTATTTGACGAACTGAATAAATGGCTGAGCGAAATTACCGGCTTTGCGGCCATGAGCTTACAACCAAACGCCGGCGCGCAAGGCGAATACGCCGGGC
Source organism: Mucilaginibacter gilvus (assembly GCF_004054195.1). Lineage (GTDB taxonomy): Bacteria > Bacteroidota > Bacteroidia > Sphingobacteriales > Sphingobacteriaceae > Mucilaginibacter > Mucilaginibacter gilvus. The sequence continues at coordinate 427,910 of NZ_SBIW01000008.1, forward strand.
TGATGGTTATCCGCGCTTACCATAACGACCGGGGCGATAGCCACCGTAATATTGCGTTAATACCATCATCTGCACATGGTACCAACCCTGCGTCTGCAGCGATGGCCGGGATGAAAATTGTAGTGGTAAAATGTGACGATAACGGCAACATAGACGTAGAAGATATGCGTGCCCGCGCCGAGCAATACAAAAACGAACTAAGTTGTTTAATGGTAACCTATCCATCTACCCACGGCGTGTTCGAAGAATCTATCATCGAGATCTGCGAGATCATCCACGCAAATGGCGGCCAGGTGTATATGGACGGCGCTAACATGAACGCGCAGGTAGGCCTAACCAGTCCCGCCAATATTGGTGCTGATGTTTGCCACCTTAATTTACACAAAACCTTTTGCATACCACACGGTGGTGGCGGCCCGGGCATGGGCCCGATTGGTGTTGCAAAACACCTGGTACCTTACCTGCCCGGCCACGCGGTGGTTGATATTGATAATGGCAAAGCCATCCACGCGGTGTCGTCGGCACCATGGGGTTCGGCTTCCATCCTTATCATCTCTCACGCTTACATCGCCATGATGGGCGGCGAGGGATTAACCAACGCAACCCGCTACGCTATCCTGAACGCCAACTATATCAAAACCCGCTTAAAAGCACATTATAACGTATTGTACACCGGTAGTAAAGGCCGCTGCGCACACGAGATGATACTGGACTGTCGCTCGTTTAAAGCGTACGGCATCGAAGTAGTTGATATTGCCAAACGCTTGATGGACTACGGTTTCCACGCGCCAACGGTATCGTTCCCGGTTGCGGGTACGGTAATGATAGAGCCGACAGAATCGGAACCGAAGCATGAGCTTGATCGTTTCTGCGATGCCATGATCTCTATCCGCCACGAAATTGAGGATGTAGAAAAAGGCCTGTCGGATAAAACTGATAACCCGTTAAAGAACGCCCCGCATACTTCAGCAGTAATTACCGGCAACGAGTGGGAGCACCCCTACACCCGCCAAAAAGCAGGTTTCCCGCTGCCATACGTAGCCGCTTACAAATTCTGGCCATCGGTTGGTCGTGTAAACGATACCTACGGCGACCGTACATTAATTTGCTCGTGCCCTCCGCTAAGCGATTACGAGTTTGAAGAAAGCGAAGTAACCACGCCGGAATACGGAACGTGAAAATAGATGTGCAGATTTCAGATGCGTAGATAAAATGATTAAATTGAGGCTCCTATTTTAGGAGCCTTTTTTATGGAGAAAATATATAGGGATGAAGAAGTCCTTGAGTTAACTAATGGTAATTAGTTTATTCATGATGCCAGTGTTACCCGGTTTGATGTAAACAATCAAGATTCTCGGTTATGCATAGATGTATATTTTACATCGATTCAATCAAAAAAATGGGCTGAAATACAAATCAAACTCCGTTTTGTAGATGTGGTTGAATATTCCTTTTACTGGAATGCTGATTACAATTTCTATTATGTGGAACGACATAAATTTTTTAAAACAGAAAAAGGATTTTACATGAGTCTTGACCCGGTCAATGAAGTTGATGTGGTGGAGGAAAGTGATAATGACATTACTTTAAGCAGGAATATAGAAGCGTATTTATTGTAGTAACATTAATCCGGTACGCTTTCACTACTCTAATGTTTTCAATATTCTATACATATCCGGATACTCCACTGAATATTGAACTAAATATTTGTTACCCACTTTCAAATCTTGTCGGGTGTCAGCAAAAGCCTGTTCAACAATCTGGTTACTAACTTTGTAATTAATAATCGACCATGGCTGCTTGCCCGATCTTGTACTTCTCAAATCAATAGCAACAACAATAGCAACTGCCTGCATTGTTGGCTCATAGGTTAAAATACCCTGGACTCGTTCTTTTGCCATATTATTGGCATATACAAAGCCACCCATAAATATGGAAATAAACAGTATTGTTATTAGCACTTTGGCCTGTTTAAAACGTTTCAATATAATATTGCGGGCTTTATATTCCAATACAAAAGTAGCACATCCACCAATTGCCAGGGCGATAATTTGAAAGTGCAAAACTTCTCCGTTTTTATACCAAAAGAAATAACATAAAATGAAGCCCGACAAATAACAAACTAGCCCTGCCAACAATATCATTCTGCTTTTGTCATCTCGCGACATTTTCTTTCCTGCTAACGCGTTATCGTTTTCCAATTGGATTTACTTTACTGGATTTACGAGCAAATATACCGAAATTGCAAATGGTTTAGATATAGCACGGCACCTATGCAAATTAATTCTTGATTCAGGAGACTTAACCTATCACCCCCATCATAAACCCTATCGCACCTTCCGAATGCAGTGTTGTCGTCGAATACATTGTCATCTCCGCAGTCTCTGAAGCCCTTGCCCGCATTTGCTTTTCAAAAGCGGCTATGGCCGATAAGATGTCGGGATAATCTTCGTTTAACAAAGCTTGCGACAGTTCCAATGCGTCCAGCATGGCCATGTTTACGCCTTCGCCGGCGTAGGGTGGCATCAGGTGGGCGGCATCGCCCAGCATGGAAAGGTTGGGCTGTGGTTCCCAGGTTTGGTCCAATGGCATACAGTATTGCGGGCGGGCAAAGAATGGGCCGCTGGCGTTTTCGAATAGTTCCAGCCAGATCTCGTCCCAGCCTTTGTATTCGGTTTTAAACCAGGCAAGCACTTGTGCTTTATCTGTAAAATCTATCCCGCAATCGCGCAGCCAGTGCTCCTGACAATTAAAACCGGGGTAAAATACCAGGCTGCCATCGCCTTTACTGCTTACAATAAGTGTTTTCTCATCACCAAAGGCGAAGATCTTGCCGCCGTTTAGCAGTTTGTGCATGTTCGGGCTGGCAACCTCCGAATTATACACGGCACCTTCAATGGCTGTAACGCCGGCATAAAACGGCTTAATAGGGGTAAGGTAGGGGCGCAGTTTGGAGTTGGCACCATCAGCGGCGATTACCAGGTCGGCGTAAACAACATCACCGTTTTTAAATCCTACATTCCAGCCGGTACCATTTGGCGTAAGCACGGCAAATTGGCTGTCCCAGACCACGGTGCCCGGAAACAGCGATTCCAGCAGGATATTCTGCAAAGGGCCGCGGTCTATTTCGGGGCGCATGGTGTCTTCGCGTGGGCTTGCCTCATCGTCGTGCAGTAAGCTGGCGTGTTTATCTGCAATGCGCAGGGCATCCGCACCGGGGCGGTAGTTAGCCCAAAAGGCTTCCATCAGTCCGGCTGCATCCAAAGCCGCCAGGCCCGATTCTTCGTGCAAGTCAAGCGTTGCGCCTTTGGCCCGCGCATCTTTGTGCTCGTCGCGTTCGTAAACTTTAATATCAGCGCCATGCATTTGCAAAAGGCGTGCAAGGGTTAGCCCGCCGGGACCGCCGCCTATAATGGCTATTTTTTTATTGTTGATGTTATTCATTATTGCTTCGAGTTTTAGCCTTGCTTAATAGAGTAGACGAACAACCATAGGAAACATTTTAAATAATTTACAGAATATATATCTACAGATGTGCAAATTTCAGTTGCTCAGATTCTTGCAACCGGGACTTTCAGATTTTTCCATCTGAAATCCGCACATTTGCAAATCCGCACATCAATGAGATTATGATAGCCCAAACCCCACAACCACCCTATTACGCTGTTATATTTACTTCTATCCGCACCGCTGGAGATGACGGCTATGGAGATATGGCCACTGAAATGGGTGAGCTTGCCGCCCGGCAGAACGGTTACCTCGGCATAGAATCTGCCCGTAACGAAACCGGCATTACGGTTTCTTATTGGGCGAGTTTAGAAGCTATTAAAAACTGGAAGGCCGTAAGCAGGCATCAATTGGCACAAAAATACGGTCGAGATAAATGGTACGAAAGCTATAAAGTGCGGATTTGTTTGGTAGAACGCGATTACGAATTTTAACAAGCCCGTTCATTACAAATAGCGAGATGTTCGCGATGATAACCTGGCTGGAGTTTTAACCAATCAGCCATATTTGGTACAACAGATTTTTGCCTGTTTTTAATTCAATTCACGGGGGGGATTTATTGCCAAATTCATAATAATGCCCGAATTTGTAACATGCGGTGCCGCACACACGTAACATTCCTACTATTAATGCGGTACAACTGTAAGTTTTAATTACTTTGCGCTACTTCCAGAAAGTTTGTAATAAATGTATATTTACAACTATTAGGAGTAAAACCTTTTTAATTTTATTTCCGTATAAGGAACAGATATGAGCCCTAATAATACCAAAGCCGTAAGCGTTTTATTAGTTGATGATGATGAAATAAACAACTTCATCTCCATTAAACTGATAAAGAAAGCATTAACGAACACAGACATCATGGCATGCCTGAACGGGAGATTTGCGATCGATCAGCTCGCAGAAATTCAACGTAAGGACCCAAGCAAATTACCCGACTATATTTTGCTGGATATTAATATGCCTATAATGAATGGCTGGGAGTTTTTGGACGAATACAAGCGTATCAACCTCGATCCGCTGGGCAAAAGTAAAATTTATATCATTTCTTCATCCGTTTTCAGCAACGATATCAACAAAGCGCGCTCCTACCCGCTGGTAAAAGATTTTGTGTCGAAACCACTTAACGTAGAAAAAATAAAAGAACTTTTCGGAGTTAAAGAAGAGGCGTAACCGTAAACTGTTCGTCCTGGTAACTTATATTGCCAACCGCGTTAGCCCTTGCATGGTAAAACAGGCATGTATATCCTTCAGATGCTGCTTTTTTTCCATATTGTATCCGCAATTCTGCAGATCGGTGCCCATCGTAATCGTATTTAGCTACAAATTTTCTGATCAGTTGCTCCGGTTCCGGTAGTTCATCTCCGCCAAAAAATACTTTGCTGCCTTCTGTATCAAACCAAAACACCTGGTGAAATTTGCTGTGTCCGCCGCTCCATTTATAAGTGATGCCGGGCTTAAACTCGCCATCGCCTTCTACCAACGTCATTTTTACTTTATCCTTCAGCCCTTCAAAAATCTCTTTATGGTAGGATGAAGATGCGCCGGTTAAGGCAAATTCCCATTCCTGTTTATTGATCACATGCTCGGCGTCAGGGAAACTTGGCTCCAGCTTACCACCGCGCTCTACTACCAGTCCGCCGGAATGATCGTAATGCAGGTGGCTCATCAGTACCAGTGTAACTTCTTCTGGGTTGAACCCGGCGTTGCGGATGTGTTGGTGTAGTAAAAGCTCGTCGCGGGTGTCTTTATAGCCAAGGCCTGCGTCAAGCAAAATGAGGTCTGTATTGGTTTTGATGAGGAAAGGGTTCACATGAATAAACAACGAACCTGGTCGGTCGCGCTTATTATCCGTCTCCGGGTTAAAAGGGATAAACTTTTTGGTACTATCAACCGAATATGAGCCCTCGCCTAAAGCAAAAATTTCCATGTGCAAATATAAAGGGATAATTGTAACGGTTTAGTCATAACGTGTGTCTATTAGCTGGCGGATAATTTGTAGCTAATTATCGCCAAACAGTTAAAAACTGTTAAATTTTTAACAAAACATTTTGATATACGAAAATTATCGTAGATATTTGTACGAAGGAATTCGTAATAAGGAGAACATGGAACTGAAACCAACAGAAAGCGAGCTGGAAATTTTACAGGTAATTTGGAAGAGAGGCCAATGCACAGTACGCGATGTGCATGAGGAGCTCGCCAAAAGCAAAGAATCGGGTTATACCACTACCCTGAAACTGATGCAGATAATGCACGAAAAAGGCCTGGTTGAACGTAACACCGATGCCAAAACACATCTGTACAAAGCGGTGATTACCCGCGGCGAGGCGCAGCAGGGCGCGCTCGATAAGATCATATCCACCGTGTTCAAAGGCTCCACTTCCGACCTGGTGATCCAGGCGCTGGGGCAGCATCGCGCATCAAAGGATGAGATAGACGCTATCAAGGATTATTTGAAGCAGTTTGAGGATAAAGAGTAGGACGGTTTCGAATGTCGAATTTCTGACTTCGAATTTAAGGAAAACAAAGTATTGGAATTTTAATGTAGGGCTTTAACTTTTAAGCTTTCGGCTTTGGACTTTAACCTTTAGACTTTTTAAAAATGCAAAGCTTGTTATATAACATCAGCCAGGTTTTAGGCATTGCCATTCTGCATTCGCTATGGCAGGGGCTGTTGATCTGGTTCCTGTTACGCGTGGTGTTCAGCACGATGCCATCACTGTCAGCCGTAAAAAAATACAATATGGCTGCGGCGGCTATGCTGGGTATTGTTGCCTGGTTTATGGTAACCTTGTTTAACGAGGCCGGCAATTTTAACTGGTCGCCGGTAGCCAATGTGCCATCTGCAGGCTTTGTGCCGCAGGCGGGGCTGGTAAACCAGCTTTCGCCTTTTAAAGCGCAGGCAGATAGGTACTATTATGTTATAGCAGGTTACTTGCCCTACATTTCTGTACTCTACCTAACGGGTTTAGCGGTAAACCTGCTTAAGTTGAGTTATTGCAGGGTAAAGTTGTTCCGTATTAAAAAAGCACTGTTCCCGGCAGGGGACATGCAGTGGCTGGTTGACGATTTTTCGGAAAGATTGAATATCCGCCGCTACGTTAGGGTAAATTTCAGCTCGCTTGTTGATGTGCCCTGTATGATAGGTTACCTTAAACCCATCATCCTTTTACCAATTTCTTTATCAGCAAACCTCTCTGTGGCCGAAACAGAGGCAATTTTACTGCACGAACTCGCCCACATTAAACGGAACGATTATTTGGTAAACCTGCTGCAGCAGGTAATAAATTCCTTATTGTTCTTTAATCCTTTCGCCCAAATGGTTAACCGTTTAATAAGCGCCGAGCGCGAAAACTGCTGCGATGACTTGGTAGTGCAAACTACCAATAATCCGCTGGTATACGCCCGTGCATTGCTAAAGCTCGAAGAAAGCAGGCAAACCAACCTGCAGCTGGCGCTGGCCGCCAGCACAAAAAAAACCTATTTATTAACCCGAATTGAACGCATCATGAAAACAAAACAAAACATAGGCAACATACGCCACCTGGTGCTTGCCATATTACTTTTAGCCGGCAGCTTAAGCAGCATTGCCTGGTTAAACCCCGAAATTAAGAACGGTAAAGTAACCGTTAACGCAGTAAAACCTGTAGCAGTTATTAATAAACTAAATAGCCTGTTTGCAGATACTACCCGCAAAAAAGCGGGTAAAGCAAAAACTGCCAAAGCAACAAAACTTTATAACGTGAAGCTGGACAGAGAGCAGGACGGCTTTAATTTCAATTACGGCCCCAGCGACCCCGAATTGGTACGCCTGAGCGCCGATATACAAAAGCAAAGCGAAATACTGAACAAGTATTATGATAGCCCAGAATTTAAGGCCATAACAGCCGATATGGAAAAACGCGGAAAAGAAATAGGCGATTTTTATAACAAGGAAGAAATGAAAACGCTAAGCGCCGATATGCAAAAAATTGGTGAAGAGTTTAGCAAAAAGTACAGCCACAACCCCGATGTTGAAAAATACGGACAGGACATGGGCGACCAAGGCAAAAAAATAGAGAAGTACTTTAGCTCGGGTGAATTTAAGGATATGAACGCCACGTTAAAGAAAAAATACAACATCACCAAGGATTATAACGACAGCCGTGACGAGAACTATAAAAAATACCAGGACGAACTGCATAGCAAACTCCCTGCAGAAGTAAAGCAGCAGACTGAACAAATGCGTACCCTTGGCGAAAAGATGCGCGGCTTTTACCAGTCGGGTGATTATGTTGCATCGCGCGACAAAATGCGTACTATGGGCGATAGCATGCGCAAGGCGTATAATAACCCCGCTATTAAAGAGCAGCAGGCAGAGATGCGTAAGCTAAGCGAAAAGATGCGCAACTACACTAATAGCCCTGAGCTTGAGCAGGCCAAAAAAGCTATGCGGGCCGCTTCTGCACGTATGCGCGCTTACACCCAATCGCCGGCTTTTAAGCAAAAGATGGAATTGTATCGCAAAAGCATGAAATCGTACAACTTCAACTATAATTATAATAACGACGAGCGCGTAGAAAAGCCGGAGAAGCCTGAAAAACCAGAGAAACTGGAAAAGCCAGAGAAACCAGAAAAAGAAAGTATAGAGAAGCCCGAAAAGCCGGAGTCGCCAGAGAAACCGTAAAATCGGTTGGCAGATAGCAGTTTGCATTAACTTAGTAAGAAGCTTTCCGGAAACGGAAGGCTTTTCTTTTTAAATTTTATAAAGCGAGTAAATTACAAACTGCTTACCACAATGCAATAATAAAAGCTATTTTTTTTAGCATTTTCAGACAAAACGCACACAGGTAAGTATCTTTTTGTAATTTAGTACTTTCAAAAAAAGAGGGTACTTTTTTTATGCTTCAAAAGCTAACCATCCAAAACTACGCGCTGATAGATAACCTGGAGATCAGGTTTGATAAGGGCTTGAATATACTAACCGGCGAAACCGGGGCCGGTAAATCTATCATTTTAGGGGCATTGTCGCTGATATTGGGGCAGCGTGCCGAGAGCCGTTACTTTTTTAATCAGCAAAAAAAATGTGTGATAGAAGGTTCGTTTAAAATTGCCGGCTTCCACCTCAATTCATTTTTTGAAGTTAACGACCTCGACCATGAGGACGAAACCGTACTGCGTCGAGAGATCTCCAGTGACGGCAAATCCCGCGCGTTTATCAATGATACCCCCGTTAACTTAACCCAGATAAAAAATCTGGGAGAGCGCCTGATAGACATCCACTCGCAACATGCCACCCGCGACATAAACGACCCTGATTTTCAGCTTTTAGTTGTTGACGGCGTGGCAGGGCATCACGAGTTACTGGCCGACTATCAAATCAAATACAAAGCCTACCGTAAAGCGCTAACCCAGTTACAAGCTTTAATTGAGCAAAATGATAAAGCAAAAGCAGATTTAGATTACTACCAGTTTCAGTTTGATGAGCTGGAAAAGGCGGGCATTGCTGCCGATGAACAGGAAAGTTTAGAGAGAGAACTCTACTCCCTTAACAATGCCGAGGAAATAAAACGCAACCTGAATGGTGCACACTTTTTGATGCACGAGGGCGAAACGTCGGCTATTATTCAGCTTCGCGAAGCGGGGCAGCAACTGTCGGTAGTGGAGAAGTATGATAGTGAGGTAGAAGAGTTGCATGAGCGACTGAAAAGCACGCTCATTGAATTGAAGGATATCGCTGCCGAGATAGAAATTATTGAACAGCGCACCATCACCAATAATGCCCGTGCCGAAGAAGTAAATACCCGACTTAGTCTGCTATACAACCTGCAGAAAAAGCACCGCGTAAACAGCAACGAAGAATTGCTGGCGATACAGGCGGATCTATCCGAAAAAATAGCGCAGGCTGTTTTTGGCGACGAAGCGGTGGAGAAACTACAGAAACAAATAGCCGCCGCACAACAGGAACTTGAAAAACTGGCTGCTCAACTATCGGCGAATCGCAAAAAGGCTATCCCGGTGATCATTCAAAAAGTGCTGGCCAATCTTACCGAAATGGGTATGGGGAACTCGGCCTTGGAGATAGAGCAAAGCCCTGTAGCCCCCCAGCCCCCTAAAGGGAGAGCAGGAGTTGGGCCGGCGCTTGGGCCTAATGGCATGGATACGATCCGCTTCCTGTTCTCGGCCAACAAAGGGCATGCATTGGCCGATATGAGCAAAGTAGCATCTGGCGGTGAGTTGAGCCGGTTGATGCTCAGCATCAAATCTATCATTGCGGAGTATACCGCCTTGCCGACTATTATTTTTGATGAGATAGATACTGGGGTAAGCGGCGAGGTGGCCAATAAGGTGGGACAGGTGATGGAGCGCCTGGCACAAAACCTGCAGGTAATTACCATAACCCACCTGCCGCAAATTGCAGGTAAGGGCAACAGCCATTACTTTGTTTATAAGGACGATTCCGAATCGGCTACCAAAACCCGTATTAAAAAATTAAGCGAGAACGAGCGCGTGCTGGAAATTGCCAAAATGCTCAGCGGCGATAAACCGGGTGAAAGCGCATTGCAAAACGCGAGGGAGCTGCTGAGCCCCCCAACCCCCTAAAGGGGGAGCTATATTTGCGTTAGGGGTAGAAGCGGATACCGGCCTGTGCCTAAGGCTTGTGCAGTATGAGCGGATAACCCGGGCCGCAGGCAACGCCATTGTTTGTCTGAATCATAATTTTCAGAATTAAGGAATTTTCAGAATACCAACCTTCCTAAATCTGCTGCCGTGAATCTCCAACTCTCCTGCTGCCGCGAGTTTCCAACTCATGGTGCCTCATTGGGGCAGCTTTCAGCTGCCGTTGGGCGAAAGCAGGATGCTTTCGCCATGCCATACCACGAGATACGCTTCGCTAATCTCGCGGCAGCGGTATGGTGAAGAGAGATAGTCGCCTTACATTAACCACTCCAAATTCACAATCGAAACTTTCCAACCCCTTCAACCACTACAACTTTTATAACTTATTACAACCCTTTCCAACATTTTCAACCTCTCCAACAACTTCCGACAAAAAAATATAACTTTGCCCCATTATAAAACCAAGAAAACAATGGCTTACAATTTATTAAAAGGTAAAAAAGGAATTATTTTCGGGGCGCTTAACGAGCAGTCGATAGCCTGGAAAGTGGCTCAACGCTGCGTTGCAGAGGGTGCCGAAATAGTTTTAACCAACTCGCCGCTTGCACTGCGCATGGGCGAACTGAATAAACTTGCAGAGGAATGTAATGCCCCTGTTATACCGGCTGATGTTACCAGCAACGAGGATGTTACTAACCTTATTACCAAAAGCATGGAGCATTTTGGCGGCGGTGTTGATTTTATCCTGCACTCGATAGGCATGAGCGTAAACGTGCGCAAAAATATCCCGTACACCGAAAATAATTACGATTTTACCCACAAAGGGCTTGATATATCTGCACTAAGTTTTCACCGCGTAATGCAAACAGCCATGAAACTTGATGCCGTAAACGAGTGGGGGTCGATCATCGCGCTAACGTATATTGCAGCGCAACGCGTATTTCCTGATTATAACGATATGGCCGATAACAAGGCTTACCTGGAAAGCATTGCCCGCAACTTTGGCTACCAGTATGGTGTTAAAAAACACGTGCGTGTGAATACCATTTCGCAATCGCCTACCCGCACAACCGCAGGTAACGGTGTTAAAGGTTTCGACGGCTTTGTAAACTATGCCGAAAAAATGAGTCCGCTTGGTAACGCAGATGCCGACCAATGTGCCGACTATGTGGTAACCCTGTTTAGCGACTTAACCAAAATGGTTACCATGCAAAACCTGTTCCACGATGGTGGTTTCTCTTACACAGGCGTTACCCAGGCTGTGATAGAGCAAATGGAGAAATAATAGCCCCACCTGGCCTTCCCTGAATGGGGGGAGATAAAAAACAAAGCGTCTTTTAAAGTCTCCCCCTTCAGGGGGAGATTTAGAGGGGGCTCACAAAAAAGGCACCCAACCGGTGCCTTTTACTTTTTAAAATTTATTGATCTATTTGGAAACCTCCTTTTGAAGGGAGATTGGAGGAGCTATTGATTAGAATCTACCAGCACTATCTTCACGTTGCCGCCGCCCGGGTTGGGAGTGGTTAGGTTGCCGCTGTAAGCTTGGGCGTATATGGTTAGCAAACCACGCTCGTGGATGTAGCTATAACTAACCCCGTTAAAAACTTCGGGGATCTGCTCGTAAACGCCGGCGGTGAACGAGAGGTAAACTAATACGCCGGCATTGTCGTTGGCGTAACTGTCCAATTCGGGTACGCTGATGGATTGTTTCCAGGTTTTGCCGTTATCCAGTGTGCTCCACCCGTTAGTGCTTACACTTGTAAGAATAGTAAGGTTGTTATTCGGCGCTACCGAGTTGTCCTTTTGGCAGGATGACGCTGTCAATACTACGATTGCCAGGCATAAAATAGATAGAATTCGTTTCATATTGTTGTGTGTATATATTAGTAGGAATATTTTTAGGCGTAAAGGTTTAACAGCCCCGGCAATTATTATATTTGGGTAAAACGCCATCAATGAAAAAACTGCTTTACCTGCTTTTATTCTTCGCTATACCTTCCCAGGCCCAAACATTTCGCATCACTATCGACGTGTCGTTACACACAGGTCCGCTGGATGGCCGGTTGTTACTGCTATTTGCTAATAACGACAAATCCGAGCCGCGTTTCCAGATAGGGGATAACCTGCAAACGCAACAGGTTTTTGGCGTGGATGTAGAAGGTTGGCAGCCAGGCACCAGCCGTTCTGTAGATGTACAGGCATTTGGTTACCCGGTAGAACGGTTGAAAGATATGCCAGCAGGCGATTACTATGTGCAGGTACTGCTGCATAAGTACGAAACCTTTCATTTAAAAACCGGGCAAACTGTAAAGCTGCCGATGGACAGGGGCGAGGGTCAGCACTGGAACATAGCCCCTGGCAATATCTATTCGCAAACGGTAAAATTACACATCGACCCGATAGTGAATAACGAGATAGCGTTAACCATCAGCAAGATCATCCCGCCGATAGCACTACCTGCCGATACCAGATACATTAAACACATCCGCATTCAAAGTAAGCTGCTTACCGAGTTTTGGGGCAGGCCGATGTATTTAGGTGCGAATATTTTATTGCCCGGTGGCTTTGAGGAACACCGTAAGGTGAAGTATCCTATGGCCATTTTCCATGGTCATTTCCCGGCAGATTTTGAGGGCTTTCGCACTACGGTGCCCGATGCTAATTTAAAGCCCGATACTTCCGCGCGTTTTCATATTACGGGATACAACCGGATAGAACAGCAGGAGGCTTACGACTTTTACAAACAATGGACCGGCCCGAAGTTCCCCCGTGTACTCGCGGTGGAGATCCAACATGCCAACCCTTATTATGACGACTCTTACGCGGTGAATTCCGCCAACCTTGGCCCCTATGGTGATGCTATTACTTATGAATTGATCCCCGAAATTGAGAAGCGCTTCAGGGGAATTGGCAAAGGCTGGGCGCGCTTTGTTTACGGCGGCTCTACCGGAGGCTGGGAAGCATTGGCCGTTCAGGTTTTGTATCCCGACGAGTACAATGGCAGTTACGCTGCCTGCCCCGACCCGGTAGATTTTCACCATTACACCACCATGAACATCTACAAGGATAAGAACGCCTACTATCCTGAAAGTGATTTCAAGAAAACGCCCCGCCCCGGCGAGCGCGATTACCTGGGCCATGTACAGGCTACGCTAAAAGAAATAAACCAGCGCGAACTGGCCTTAGGAACCCGCAGCCGTAGTGGCGACCAGTTTGATATTTGGGAGGCCGTGTTTTCCCCAATGGATAAGGATGGTTACCCCAAGCGTATTTTTGATAAATACACCGGTGCCATTGATACCAGCGTAGCTAATTACTGGCGCGATAACTTCGACCTTACGCACATCATCAAGCGCGACTGGCCGAAAATTGGGAATAAACTAAAAGGGAAAATCCACATTTACGTAGGCGACATGGATACCTACTATCTCAACAACGCGGTTTACACCGCCGAGGACATGCTGAAAAAACTAAGTAACCCGGAGTGTAATTGCCAGGTAGATTACGGAGACCGCGCCGAGCATTGCTGGAACGGCGACCACACCCAGCCCAATTACATCAGCCGCTTGCGCTATCACCAAATGTTCATCAAAAAGTGGGCAGGCGAAGTAGGTGGCCGCGCGCCAAAAGGTGCCGATTTGAAAAGTTGGCGTTATTAACTATCATTCATATTAGCCTGAACCTATGAAATATATTCTGCTGCTTATCCTGTTTTCACCCATTATTTGCCTGGCCCAAACGAGGATCACTGGTAAGGTGCTTAACGCTGCCGATAACAAGCCCGTAGCTAACGCCAGTGTGTTTTTGAGTAATGCCACGGTTGGCAGCAAAACTGCCGACGATGGTGCTTTTACCCTGGTGAACGTCAGGCCCGGGCAATACGAATTTGTGGTATCTGTTGTAGGCTTCCAAACTTATCGCCAAATGGTGCTGGCCGGTATTGACGATATTAAGCTTCCTGACATTAAATTATCTGCAAAAACCACCGAACTAAAAGAGGTGACGGTGGTTGGCAACAATGACTGGGAGAAGAACTTTGAAATGTTTAAGTCCGATTTTATTGGTACATCTGCAGCTGCGCAGGAATGCAAAATAACCAACTACGATGCGCTTACGCTGGATTACGACAAAAACACGCGCAAGCTAACCGGCTTGTCTAACGATTTTTTGGAGATCGAAAATAAATACCTCGGTTACAAGATAAAGTACCTGCTGCAAGCTTTTGATAAAGATAACCGTACGGGGATGCTTTATTTTGCAGGTTCGTCTTTATTTGAAGATATGCCGGGCTCGTTGTCTCAAAAACGCCGCTGGCAAAAAAGGCGCAAGCAGACTTACATAGGTTCCAGCATGCATTTTTTAAGATCTGTATTGGCGGATAGTATGGATGCAGAAGGTTTTTCGGTGATGAGGTTGATTAGAAAGCCTAATCCAGGGTACAAAGAAGGAGGCCTCGATGCCAAATACATACAAACGCTGTTGAAAACGCCGCTGCTTAAAGTTCCCGATTTCTTCCGCCAAACAGACCGCGACGGGTTATATGCATTAGCGTTTACCGACTGCCTATACATCAAACACCGCAGTAACAACCTCGCAACCATTTTAAACATCAACAGCCCGTATGCTTTTTTTGACCACAACGGTATTATTGACGACCCCGCTGCTGTTGTTTTTGAAGGGGGATGGGGCCGATATAGGATAGCCGAGCTGCTACCGGTGGATTTTGTTCCTACGGAGGGTAAGTGATAGTTTTATATCCGTCTGCTTAAGCGGGGCATAAATCAATAAAAACCGCTTTTTATGGGCAAATAATTTGTGTAACGGTTCTATCTTCCAGCTTATAAGGTGTATAGTTTGTTGAGGTACCACAGGCATGGAACAAATTTATGGCATTTCCAGCCAAGGTTAGCAATGTATGTACTGTTGAACCGCCGTGTTCTAACGTATCTGTTTTAAAATCGCTGGCTAAAGCCTCCATCCTTTTATTTGTCAATATAGACTGCACACGAACCCAATCGTTTATTGTAATAACGTAGGAGCCATCATCCGTTATGGCTGTTAGCGACGCGTTTTCCTTGTAATATTGAACGGCAGTACTTCTGCGCCCGTCAGCTTGCGTCTTGAGTGTTGTATAAAATAGTGCGACGTCGACTGATTGATACACCCAACAAAAAAAGCCCGCCTACTTTCGTAAACGGGCTTGTAATATTTCAAAAGCGTTAGCTTATTGTTGTTGCTCTTCTTCGGGCGTTTTGTCTTCGCCGGCGGCTTTGTTTTTGGCTACAATCTTCACCTGGTCGGCTTCTTTGTCGTAATCTACTTCCATCGTATCGCCTTCTGTTAATTCGCCTTTCAGGATCTCTTCGGCAATCGGGTCTTCCAGGTATTTCTGGATGGCACGTTTTAACGGGCGGGCACCAAATTGCGAGTCGTAACCTTTTTCGGCAATGAATTCTTTGGCGGCTAAGGTCAGCTCAATTTTGTAACCCAGGCTGTTCACCCTGCCAAACAGGAAGCCTAATTCGATATCGATAATTTTGAAGATCTCGTCTTTACCCAAGGAGTTAAACACGATCACATCATCAATACGGTTCAAAAACTCGGGAGCGAAAGCGCGTTTCAAAGCGTTTTCTATCACGCCACGAGAGTGCGAATCTGCCTGTGTAGTTTTTGCAGCTGTAGTAAAACCAACACCCTGGCCAAAATCTTTCAACTGGCGTGCGCCAATGTTCGAGGTCATGATGATGATGGTATTCCTGAAATCAACCTTGCGGCCTAAAGAGTCGGTTAGTTGGCCTTCGTCCAATACCTGTAACAGTATGTTGAATACATCCGGGTGAGCTTTTTCTATCTCATCCAGCAACACTACAGCATAAGGTTTACGGCGCACCTTTTCGGTCAATTGTCCGCCTTCTTCGTAACCTACGTAGCCCGGAGGCGCGCCCACTAAGCGTGATACCGCGAATTTCTCCATGTACTCGCTCATGTCTATCTGTATCAGGGCGTCTTCGGTATCAAACATAAAACGGGCAAGCTCTTTAGCAAGCTCGGTTTTACCAACACCGGTAGGGCCTAAAAATATAAATGAGCCAATTGGCTTTTTAGGGTCTTTTAACCCCGCGCGGGTACGCTGAATAGCGCGGGTCAGTTTTTTGATAGCTTCATCCTGGCCAATGATCTTAGTTGCAATAGTGTCGCCCATGTTCAGCAGTTTCAGGCTGTCTGCCTGGCCAACACGCTGTACCGGGATGCCGGTCATCATGGCAACCACTTCGGCAACATTATCGTCAGATACGGTGTAGCGTTTAGATTTTGTTTCAGCTTCCCAAACAGATTTCGCCTGGTCAAGTTCCTCTAAAAGGTGCTTCTCGGTGTCGCGTAATTTGGCTGCTTCTTCGTATTTCTGGCTGCGTACAACCTTATTCTTCTCAATTTTTATCTGCTCTATCTTCGCCTCAATATCCAGTATCTGTTGTGGTACGTGGATATTGGTTAAGTGCACACGTGAGCCAGATTCGTCCAGTGCGTCGATCGCCTTGTCCGGTAAAAACCTGTCGGTAATATAGCGGGTGGTTAAAGTAACGCAGGCGTTGATGGCCTCATCGGTATAAGTTACACCGTGGTGCTCTTCGTATTTTTCTTTAATGCGGTTCAATATCTCTACCGTTTCAGCAGGAGTAGCGGGTTCTACCATTACCTTTTGGAAACGGCGATCCAAAGCGCCATCTTTTTCGATGTACTGGCGATACTCATCTAAAGTTGTTGCGCCGATGCACTGGATCTCTCCACGGGCCAAAGCCGGTTTAAACATGTTGGATGCGTCAAGCGAACCCGAAGCGCCGCCTGCGCCAACAATGGTGTGGATCTCATCAATGAACAAGATCACATCCGGAGATTTCTCCAGCTCGTTCATCACAGCTTTCATACGCTCCTCAAACTGCCCGCGGTATTTAGTACCGGCAACCAATGAAGCAAGATCCAGCGTAACTACGCGTTTGTTGAACAGCACGCGCGATACCTTACGTTGAACAATGCGCAATGCCAAACCTTCGGCAATGGCACTCTTACCAACACCTGGCTCGCCTATCAAAATAGGATTGTTCTTTTTACGACGCGACAAGATCTGCGACACACGCTCAATTTCTTTCTCGCGGCCTACGATAGGGTCCAGCTTGCCTTCTTCCGCGGCTTTTGTCAGGTCGCGGCCAAAATTGTCCAGCACCGGGGTTTTAGATTTAATATCCGACACCTTTTTAGGTTGGGTAAAATTATCATCTTCCTTAAAATCGTCGTCTCCACCTGTTGATGAACCCGGCATTTCGTCGGTAACATCATTTTTATGCGATTCTACTTCGCTTTTAAATACTTCGTAGTTCACGTTAAATTGCATTAATATCTGCGAAGCGATGTTGTCCTCGTCGCGCAATATCGATAGCAAAAGGTGTTCCGTACCAATAACATCGCTCTTGAAAATTTTCGCTTCCAGGTAAGTGATCTTTAATACTTTTTCGGCTTGTTTGGTTAACGGAATACTGCCTATATGTACGTTGGTGCCAATGGTGCCCTTCACGGCATCTTCCACGGCGCGGCGTAATTTGGCGGTATCAACAGTTAGCCCTTTTAATAGTTTAATTGCCACGCCATCGCCGTCGCGAATAAGGCCAAGCAAAAGGTGCTCCGTTCCAATATAATCGTGGCCAAGGCGCAAAGCCTCCTCCCTGCTGTACTGTATCACATCTTTAACCCGCGGCGAAAATTTAGCTTCCATATATACCTTTCTGATTATGATCGTCCTAATCTATAAAATTGTTTCTATTAGTCAAGTCGATAGTTTTTACATTTATCAACAATGTTGCCAGCTTTCTGCCTTTATTGTAAACAGACAATTTGATGATATGCCGCCTGTTTAAAAGGAATAAAATAAACCTGCCTTTTGTTTTTTAAACCTGAGAACCGCCTGATTATTACTATAAATACGACAAAAACCTAATATTAAGATGAGTTTTTGCGGGATTAGTTTAAAACACTGAAAATAAACCCGGCCTTTTAATATAAGCAGGGCAAATAGTCATTCCCTGTATGACAATACGGCATAAGCTGTTTAGCTTGTAGTAGCTGTCCTCTATCGAAAGCAAACCAAAACATTTGCATTGTAATATACAAGTTATTGAATGAATTTTAAATGAAAATTATGGAAATGCCCTTGCATTGGGCACAGATGCAATATTTTCCGCTTTTAAGGCGCATTAATGTGGGTTTACATTTCCCCTGTCTTGCTACACCGCCCTCCCCTGTACATAAACCACCCTCGCGTTACTAATCCTTTCCCTCACAAAATCGAAATCACAGATATAGCGTTTTATGCTCGGTATTCAGCTGCGCATACTTCAGCTCGCGCGCGAAGGGCGTATACTGCATAGTTTTAAAACCGTGGTTCAGCAGTAATCGATGAATATCCTTATCATCAAATCCATAACGGTTGCCGGCTCCGTTAAGTTCAATAATAATGGCTTTTAACCCCGGCGATGCCAGTATACTTGCCGCCCCGTTTAATACCTCGGTTTCAAAACCTTCTACATCTATTTTGATGAGCGCGGGCGTTTCTCCTGCCAGGGTATTGTCCAGTGTATCTACAGGTACTTCGGTAATGTCAGTATCCTCGTCGGTTGCCACATGGTTTCCGGTATCATGTGCCCGGGTGAATTTTAAAATGCCTTTTTAACTGCCGATGCCAATGTTTAGCGCGTTTACCTTATCTCCAATATTATTGAGTTGGATGTTTTGCAACAGGTTTTTAAAAGTGGCAGGCAAGGGCTCAACCGTTACCGACCGGGCGCCTATCTCGGCAGATGCCAGCATCGTGTAGCTGCCAATGTTGGCACCCACATCAGCAAAAAGATCGCCGGGGCGCAGAAAATGCAACAGGAAAGCCATATCCTCAAACTCGTGCAGGCCGCAATAAATGTTGCCCGTAGCGCCGGTAAGGCCTTTCCAAACCATCAGTTTGCTGTTTTGGGTGAACTGAAATTCGACAGGCTTCTTATGCAGCCGCGAGGTTATTTGCCACTTCAGCAATTTAGCTATCCCGGCCAGCCTGTGCCCTTTGGTAAACGGGTGGTTAAGCACAAAGTTTATGGTTCGCTGCATGGCGCAAATTATAAATTATAGTGCTATATAAATTCAAACATCTTGCGTTAATTTCTCTTTTTAACAGATATTTGCCACCACTAATTATAACGCTACATGGCTGACGAAAAGATCATATTTTCTATGGCGGGGGTAAGCAAAGTTTATCCGCCTCAAAAAACCGTATTAAAAAACATTTACCTCTCGTTTTTCTATGGCGCCAAAATTGGCGTTATCGGTTTAAACGGTTCCGGTAAGTCAAGCCTGCTTAAGATCATCGCCGGTATCGACAAAACCAACATCGGTGAGGTTGTTTTTTCGCCGGGCTATACCGTAGGCTACCTGAGCCAGGAACCGGAGCTGGACCCCAACAAAACCGTAAAGGAAATTGTGGAGGAAGGCGTTGCCGCGACCACTGCTTTATTGAAGGAGTACGAAGACATCAACGAAAAATTCGGGCTGGAAGAATATTATGGCGATGCCGATAAAATGGACAAGCTGATGAGCCGCCAGGGTGAACTGCAGGACCAGATAGACGCCGTAAACGCCTGGGAACTGGATACCAAGCTGGAGCGCGCTATGGATGCACTGCGTTGCCCAGACCCTGATGCCAAAATTTCGGTGCTATCGGGTGGTGAGCGCCGCCGCGTGGCACTTTGCCGCTTGTTATTGCAGGAGCCGGATGTTTTGTTGCTGGATGAGCCAACCAACCACTTGGATGCCGAATCTATCGACTGGCTGGAGCAGCACCTTAAACAATATAAAGGAACAGTTATAGCCGTAACGCACGACAGGTACTTTCTGGATAACGTTGCCGGCTGGATATTGGAGCTTGACCGTGGCGAAGGTTTACCATGGAAAGGGAATTATTCCTCATGGCTCGATCAGAAATCTAAACGCCTTGCCCAGGAAGAAAAAGGTGAGAGCAAGCGCCAGAAGATATTGGAGCGCGAGCTGGAATGGGTACGCATGGGGCCCAAGGGCCGCCACGCCAAATCAAAGGCGCGTTTATCCAACTACGATAAATTAGCATCCGAGGAAACCAAGGACAGGGAAGAAAAATTGGAACTCTTTATCCCACCGGGCCCGCGTTTGGGTAATATTGTTATCGAAGCCAACAATGTTACCAAAGCTTATGGCGATAAGGTATTGTTCGAGAATTTAACCTTCTCTTTGCCTCCTGCGGGTATTGTTGGGATCATTGGTCCCAACGGTGCGGGTAAAACCACTTTGTTCCGTTTAATAACCGGGCAGGATCAGCCGGATGCCGGGACTTTCCGTGTAGGGGATACCGTTGCCTTAGGCTATGTTGACCAGATGCATGACGACCTGGATCCTAACAAATCTGTTTGGGAAAACGTTACCGGCGGCCTGGAAACTATTATGGTGGGCAACAAGCCACTTAACTCGCGCGCCTACGTATCCCGTTTTAACTTTAACGGCGCCGATCAGCAGAAAAAAGTTGGCGTACTATCCGGCGGTGAGCGTAATCGCGTGCATTTGTCCATCACGCTTAAAAAAGGCTCGAATGTTTTATTACTGGATGAGCCTACTAACGATATCGACGTGAATACGTTACGTTCCCTGGAAGAAGCCCTGGAAAACTTTGGCGGCTGCGCCGTAGTAATCAGTCACGACAGGTGGTTTTTAGACAGGATCTGTACCCACATACTGGCGTTTGAAGGTAACTCGCAGGTTTACTTCTTCGAAGGTAACTACAGCGATTACGAAGAAAACCGTAAAAAACGTTTGGGTGATGTAGCGCCTAAAAGGATAAGGTATAAGAAATTGGTAGAGTAATTGTCTGAATCAGAATTTTCAGAATTAAAGAATTTTCAGAATATAACTAATCAAGCCCGGTACTACCGGGCTTGATTAGTTTAGTCACCACCTCATTGCGAAACTTCGCGCAGGGAAAGAATGGTGGAGGGCTGTGGCAGTCCCCGGCGAGCGGGGTGGATTTGCAAAGTTTCTCTGGTTACCGAGGATTGCCACGCTATCGCTCG
This sequence comes from Mucilaginibacter gilvus, assembly GCF_004054195.1. Lineage (GTDB taxonomy): Bacteria > Bacteroidota > Bacteroidia > Sphingobacteriales > Sphingobacteriaceae > Mucilaginibacter > Mucilaginibacter gilvus. The sequence continues at coordinate 449,152 of NZ_SBIW01000008.1, forward strand.
CAAAAACGATATTTTATACAGTGGTGGCAGGCAACACTGTCACATACTTTTTCCTATAAAACTTATATGCCATCCACAAGCCCAAGCCTATCAGTACAAATACCCAAAGATTAGCCAACCCAAGCAAAATTTCGGTAAACATCAACCAGCCGCTGGCGATAGCCATCCCCAGGCGTTTAAAAAATGGCAACTGGTAACTCGATGGGTCATCATTGGCAATCATTTCTTTTAGAATGGTGTTGCTCTGGTAAAAATTAAGGCTTACAGTGCTGTATTTGACGGCGGCGTTTATCCGCTGATTATTTATCTGGCCGTCTATCATATCATCTTTCAACCATAAAACCTTTTCTGGGTCTTTAATAGTTATTTTGCCCTTCTTTTGCTGCGCTACCAATTCTTTGCGGCTATCCAGCTTCATTTTTGCGGAAAGGTAATCCAATGATTTATCTTCAATATCCATTTTGCTGCCAGTGATATAGAGGCCCAGGTGGCTCACATCCGACATGAATCCCTCCAACTTTTCCGAAGGAACCCGCACGTTCATATCCGCGCTGGTGTTAAACGCCGAAACCCTGATCAACGAGTCGTCGCTTATGCGTACGTCATGACTATTTTCGACATTCGAATGCATTTGATGATGGGTAACCATGCCCTTGTAGCGCGCGGTTAAGGCCGCAACCGAGTCGCCGGTTTGCTGCACGTTTTTTACCTTCATGCTCATATCAGATGTTTTCACCAGTTTTGGTTCCACTTCAAAAGCAACGCTGTCGTCTCTTGAGGAATATGCCCTGGCGGTATCTGCAGCGCTGTTGTTTACAACTTCGTAGTCCCCATGTGTTTTTCCTTTACAGGCGGCCAGCAAAGCTACGCCTGCCAGCACAAATAATATTTTTGTTTTCATGATGATTTATTTGGTTTAGTATTGATACCCGTCACCATGAAATAGTAACCCTGTTTTTACAGTTTTTATTTATATAAATTATTGACTATCAGATAATTAATAAGAAAACAGAAAGCCCCCGGTTAATTTACCGGCGGCTAAAAATGAATACCTGTCAACAGAGCTTTAATACCTCTTTTAAAATTGAAGCCGATAACGCTGTAGTTTGATTTTCCTGATGATTTAATTGGTTTAGTATTGATACCCGTCATCCATAAATAGTAACCCTGTTGATGGGCTGATAATTAAAATGTTACAAACGAGGAAGAGAAGCAAGAGATAAGAATCAAGGGACAAGACAAACCATCGCAAATGTCTTAGCGGGCTTGCCAGGCATCATCGGCTTTGCATAGTGCATGGTCTTCGACAAGCTCAGACTGACAAAATTTTAATAACAGGAGTGGATGAAGCTTTACTCCGGGCAGTTATCCTTACGTCGGGTATCGATGATGTACACAATCTTCCAGCCGGTGGCAGTTTTCATCAGTTGGAAAAAGTCGATACCGCAGTGACTAAACGTTTTGCCGAGGTAGAATTTGTAGGGTGTCCACACGCTGGCGAGCGGGCCATCCACTTTAATATCGCCAAAGGTGATACGCTCGTCCCAAATTTCTTTATGCGGTGTGCCCACGGCTTTTATAAATCCATCAGGTTTTTCATTCTCCAGCACATTTGTACCATCAGGTTTTGTATTTACACCCTGGAAAGCCAGCCCATCTGCAAAAACCGACTTCAGCATGGTACTGTCGCCCTTGCGCATGGCATCAAACATGGTGTTGATGGCTTTTTTGATATCATCTTTATCGGTTTGGCAGAAAGCGGGGAGGGAGAAAAGGGCCAGAGTTACAACGATAAACAGTTTTTTCATGATTGTAAAAATTAAAATATCAATTACTAAGATATTCAAATTATATTCAACCTGTAAAACCTTATCATGAAAAAACTGGCAATCTTAATAGCCTTCCTGTCTGTAGCCTCCGTAACCAAAGCACAGGGCGACTACGAACCCAAAATGGTGATATTAGCGCCGTTTGCTACCACTATAGAACCAAGCCTTAAAGCGGAAACTGACAAGCAAACCGAGGAGCTAAAAAGCTCACCAATGGCCACGGGACAACTACCGGCAGACGGTGGCAAGCCCGGAAATATAAAATTGATGACCAAAAGCACCTTGAGCTTTTTTAAACAGGTAAATTTTTCTAAAACGATATCACTGACAGCGCAGGATTACCTGATCTACAAATTTTATGAGCATTTCGAAAACTGCCTGATATTGCTGGGCAGTGAAACCTCGGGCGGAGAACTGGCCGACCTGCAAAAAATAGCCGTTAAAGAAAATACCACTTATGTGTTGAATTTCCCCAAGGTGTCATTTTACAAAGAGAACAAGCAAACGGTTTGCAAAATACAGGTGCAATTGTACGATGTGCAATCCAACCAAATATTGTTTAACAATGAATACACCGGCGGTTGGAATAACCCTGGGTTTGAGTTTGCTTGCGAAACAGGCACCATTGGCTGCACCATAAACAATGCTTTGGCCCCGGCTTTTCAGGAGGTTATCCGCGGGGTGGCCAGCACCAATAAAACGATAGTGCGTGCAAGAGAATTGGCAGAGCAACGGGCAGCATATATAGAAAAAAGTGTTTATCCGAAAACCTTTGACGCATTGTTGGTTAAAGATGTTGTTAAGGATTCCACCGTTAACTTCAATAACCTTTATCAAAATTTTTACAGCCCGGATAGAGCTAAATTTGTAGCATTTTTTATCACTACGCTCGATAAAAAAGATGCAAAGCCGCTATTGGCTGCTAAAAGTGACAACAATGTTAAGATTATTACCTCTAAGAATATTAAGGATCCCGGGTATCTTGATCAACGCCCTCAAACGTACGCTTATGTAGTAACAGGGATAAACTACCTGGGAAAATGGTATTACAAAAAATCTGAAGCAACTTACTTTGACGCGGGCACCGCTAAAGCGGGCAAGCTGGAGTTTTTAAACAATTTGCAGGGCTGGGATTACTTTGCAGATAATTCCGCCGAACCAAGCGACGGCTTTTGGGACGGGGAGCTGTTTAGAAAGGTACAAGATAAGCGCAAGGACACCGATTGGGAGAAATATAAAAAAATGTGGGCCGACGAGGAAAAGGAGAACCGGGAATACGTGGGGCAGTACGAGTTGATTGCGGATGAGTTAAAAGCCGGGAAGCGAGAGGCAGAAAAGAAATTCAGGCAACGGTTGGTTAACCTGATATTGCCGCATTACGAAAGCATGGTTAAATCTAAATCGAATCACTTCGCTAAATTGGGGGCTAATTATCAATTTCTTAATTTGATATATCCGGCGAGTGACGATGTTGTTTTAAATCCGTTTAAGGTTGTTGATGAAAAAGGAGTAGCGCGCATTCGGTTCTTCGTACTTATTCCTAAATATAACCAGTTATATGAATGGACGTTGCCAAAACCATATGTGTTGAAAAAGGGGGAGTATACTGATGAACCTATTACCAACATCATAAAAGCGTTTACCGCCTGGAGCTTCGCAGACGAAACTTTGGAAGATGCTGCTTTTTGGAAGGAAAGGATTTTATTGAAGGATGGAGGCAGCTATAAATATTTAAAGCTGATTCGATAAATCAAAAAAGCCCCGCATTCGCGAGGCTCATCTATATTGTTCAATGCCAACTATGACATTTTTAATGCCAATTACGACATCTTTAGTTTCTTTTGAATATCGGCAACGTAGCCTTTGAATTTTTTGTCGGTATCAATTAGGTCTTCAACAGTTTGGCAGGCGTAGATCACGGTAGAGTGGTCGCGGCCGCCGAAGAAGTGGCCTATAGATTTTAATGAACTTTTAGTGTGTGCCTTGGCCAGGTACATGGAAATTTGGCGGGCCTGTACAATTTCGCGTTTGCGGGTTTGCGATTTTACCATTTCGATAGGCACCTCAAAGTATTCGCAAACCAGGCTCTGGATGTATTCCATCGAAATTTCCTTGGCAGAATTTTTTACAAAATTCTTTAGCATTTGCTTGGCCAGGTTCAGGTCTATCTCTTTGCGGTTAAGGGTAGATTGTGCCAGTAAGGATACCATTGCACCTTCCAGCTCACGCACGTTGTTATCAATATTGTGGGCGACGTACTCAATTACATCGTTTGAGAGTTCGATACCGTCCTGGTAGATCTTGTTTTTCAGGATGGCCATGCGGGTTTCCAGATCAGGGATCTGCAGATCGGCAGAAAGGCCCCATTTGAAACGCGATAGCAAGCGCTCTTCTAAACCGGCCAGGTCCTTAGGGGCTTTATCTGATGTAATGATCAGTTGTTTGCCGCTTTGGTGCAGGTGGTTGAAGATATGGAAGAAGAAATCCTGTGTTTTTTCTTTGCCGGCAAAGTTGTGTACATCATCCATAATGAGTACATCTATCGCCTGGTAAAAATTCACAAAATCGTTAATGTTGTTGTGCTTTAACGCATCAACAAACTGCTGGGTGAATTTTTCGCAGCTTACGTACAATACCAGCTTATCTGGCAGGGTGCGCCTTATTTCGTTACCAATGGCTTGTGCCAGATGGGTTTTACCCAAACCTACGCCACCGTATATCATTAAAGGGTTAAATGAGGTACCGCCCGGTTTTGCGGCAACCGCGTAACCGGCAGAACGTGCCAAACGGTTACAATCGCCCTCAACAAAGTTTTCGAAGGTGTAGTTACGGTTAAGCTGAGGGTCTACATTCAGTTTCTTCAATCCCGGTATAACAAAAGGATTTTTGATATCCTTGTTAATAGAAATGGGTATTGGCATCGACTGGTTTTTTGATTCGGCGCCGTTTCCGTTAGAAGGCATATTGGTAGTATAGGGCTTTGGTGAAGATTGCTCTACAACAATATTATACTCCAGCCTTCCTTCGTCACCCAGTTGCTTTTTTATGGTTTTACGCAGCAAGCCAACATAATGTTCTTCCAGCCACTCGTAAAAGAATAAACTTGGTACTTGTATGGTTAGCACGCTTCCTTCCATCCGCAAGGCTTTTATCGGCTCAAACCAAGTCTTAAAACTTTGGGCCGGTATATTGTCTTTGATGATCTGCAAGCAGCTATTCCAAACGTTAGTACAAGTTTTTTCCATAGTAAATAGTAGTAATTCTTTGATTTTCAGCGTCCCGGCAAGCTACTTTTCAGCCCGTTTCGGAACATCGAATATTCATAAAAAAAGCGGATTAAAAAAGATATTTTGAGATTTTTTCCGAAATATATTTATCTAAAGCTTACCTTTTTTTAATGTATAATTCATATTTAATGTTATCTTTCGCAGGCAGAAATATAATAACCGCCCGTACGCAACGTACGGGCATTTTTGTAAGTTTAAACAGCAATGCACTTCGCTTTTTTGGCAAAATATCCTGCCGTTCCTACTTCAATTTGCTCTAAGTTTATTATAAATTTTAACCGGTAATATTTTATTAATATTCCCCGAAAATATCGCGGAGCGTATCAGCAATTTCGCCTAAAGTAGCGTAGCTTTCTACGGCGGTTAAAATGTAAGGCATAAGGTTATCGGTACCTTTTGCTGCGACTGCTAAATTTTGCAGCGCCAGCCTTACCTCAGCTTTATTTCTTTCTTCTTTTAAACAGATTAATTGCTCTGTTTGTTTGCGCCTGATGGAATCATTTACGCGAAAAACACTATCTGCGACAGCTTCAGCCTGAATGAATTTATTTACGCCAACCAGTACCCGCTCGCCGCTCTCAATATCGTTTTGGTATTGGTAGGCAGCTGCCGCAATTTCCTGCTGCATGTAGTCATTTTCTATGGCTTTTACCGATCCGCCCATGGCATCTATCTTATCAATATATACCTGTGCGCCGGTTTCTATTTCGTTTGTGAGTGCCTCAATAAAATAAGAGCCTGCGAGGGGGTCAACCGTATCGGTAACGCCACTTTCAAAGGCGATGATCTGCTGGGTGCGCAGCGCTATTTTAGCAGCGGCTTCGGTAGGCAGCGAAAGCGCTTCGTCGTAGCCGTTGGTGTGTAAAGATTGTGTGCCGCCAAGCACCGCGGCCATGGCCTGCATCCCTACGCGCACAATATTGTTCATGGGCTGCTGTGCGGTAAGTGTGGAGCCACCTGTTTGGGTGTGGAAGCGGAGTTTTTGTGCGCCTGCGTCTGTAGCGCCAAGTTCTTTGGTAATATGCGCCCACATGCGCCTCGCCGCCCTGAATTTAGCTATCTCTTCGAAGAAATTGTTATGGCAGTTGAAGAAGAATGATAGCCTTTTGGCGAATACATTAATATCTAAACCCTTTTCCAGCGCGGCTTTTAAATACGTTTTGCCATTGGCCAGCGTAAAGGCCAGTTCCTGCACCGCGGTTGAGCCTGCTTCGCGGATGTGGTAGCCCGATATGGATATGGTGTTCCATTTTGGTACTTCCTTACTGCAGTACTCAAAAATATCGGTAATGAGCCGCATGGATGGGGCTGGTGGGTAAATATAAGTGCCCCGCGCCGCGTACTCTTTTAATATATCGTTTTGGATGGTGCCCGAGATCTGCTTAAGATCGGCCCCCTGTTTTTTTGCTAAGGCGATGTACATGGCCAGCAGGATAGAAGCCGTAGCGTTTATGGTCATGCTGGTGGTGATATCCTTCAATTGAATGCCATCAAACAATGTCTCTATATCTTTTAGGGAATCTATCGCCACGCCCACTTTACCAACTTCGCCTTCGGCGAGTTCGTGGTCGCTATCATATCCTATCTGTGTAGGCAGGTCGAAGGCTACCGAAAGGCCCATGGTGCCCTGGCTTAACAGGTAATGGTAACGCTTGTTGCTTTCTTCGGCGGTGGAAAACCCGGCATACTGCCGCATGGTCCAGGGTTTGCCGCGGTACATATCTTTTTGGATGCCACGGGTATAGGGGAACTCTCCCGGCAACTCGGTCATGCCCGAAGGTTCGGTATACAGTTCCTTTACTTCTATACCAGAACTATTGGTGATTTTTTTACCAGCCATACGTGTTAAAATAAATCCTCCAGGTCTTTTCTTAACAACGTAATGGCAATATCATAGGGGTTATCTTCCAACTTGCCGAGGTGGTTTAAAATAATACGCCCCAGATCAAGCCCGTTGGCGTTTTCGGGCAGTGCTTTTACAGCGCTGTTGACTACGGCAAGCGTATCTTCTTTTACCCGTTTAATTACCGCCCAGGCACGGTCGCTCACATAAATTTGCTGCGTTACGTTATGCTGGAATTCGTTGCGTACCTCGTTTACAATAATGATATTCAGTTCGGCAGCCGAAAGGCTGTTGCCGTTTAGGCGAATGAGCAAATTTGCAGGGTTTACGCGCTCTACCAAAAGCACCAGCCGCTCGTAAGCTTGCAGGCGCAGCGGGAGAGTTTGCACGCTAAGGCCTTTTTTTAATTCCAGTGCCTGCAGGTTTTGGGTTTTATCTAAGTAGGGCTTAAACAGATAGAAGGCAACATACACTACGCCAATACCGGCGAGGGTATATTTTAATATATCCATTATTATGCTGTAAAGTACCATGGTTTTAAAATGTTAGGCAGAGGTCATAAATAATATGGCCGCGACAAAAATCCGCATTTTACCTTATATTTGTATAGTTAATTAAAAAATAAGATGAGCGCTATTGTTGAAACCCTAACCGCACCTGTTACTTTTACCCAGGGTGCCGTAAAAGAACTTTTTAAACTGAGAGATCAGCAGGAATTGAACGATGACTTTGGCTTACGCATTGGTGTTGAGGGTGGTGGCTGCTCGGGTATGAGCTACGTTTTAGGTTTCGACCAGAAAAAAGATGGCGACCAGGAGTTTTTAATTGAAGGTTTGGTAGTTTATATGCACAAAGCGCACGGCTTGTACCTGGCTGGCATGCAGATAGATTTTCAGGACGGATTGAACGCCCGCGGCTTTACTTTTAATAACCCTAATGCGGCAAGCACCTGCGGTTGCGGTACTTCGTTTTCGGTATAACGTCCGAACTCGAATTTTAAAGAATTCTGAGAATTTATGGAATGATATTGTAAAACCCTGTCCGTTGGATGGGGTTTTTTATTTAGTGGTTTTTCCTTTTCGCAAAACCGTTCCCTCGTTTAGTTTTCTGCTTTTACTTCTTCAATGGTTTTTTTGAGATATGTTAAGCTGCCACTGCCAAAGCCGGATGAGCTGTACCGGGTAATACCTTTTTTGTCGATGACTACGTTTGTAGGGTAGCCGTTAACGCCATAGCGGTTGCAATCTTCCCGGGCATCATAAATTTGGCGGTAATTAAACGGGGTGACTTTCAGGAAATCTTTTATCTCATATTTCAGGTCGAGCCCTATGCCTATAAAAACTACATCTGGGTTATCGGCTACTAATTTATTCAACTCCGGTATTTCTTGTTTACAGGGCTCGCAGGCGATAAACCAAAAGTTGAGCACAATAACTTTACCCGCCAGCGCTTTAAAATCCACTTTGTTGCCATTAACATCTTTGGCGTTAAACAATTCCTTTTTTTTACCTATCGGGAACGCCGGGCTTGGCGGCAGCATCATTGCGGGCAACCGGCTTCGCGTATTGTTGCGCCTCGCAATATCTTCGGCAGTCATTTTTACCAGCGTCATGGTATCCGAATCTATTCCCCTGCTTCGTAGCGTATACCCGCCCGACACCATCATTTGGTGCCATTGGGCGTAAGGCACTATAGCCCCGGTAGAATCCTTTACTATTTTTTGCTCCATAGTGCTGCTGCGAACCACCATCGTTTTAGAAACAGCAGGCTTTTCCTGCGCTTCGGCGCTAATTATTGATGCAAAGGTTAAGGTTATCAGTAATACTATCTTTCTCACGGGAGCGGTGTTTGTACCATGAAATTACTACAAGTTTTTTGTCCGCGCAAGCCGTTTTAAAATGCCATATTAAATAGTGCGCTGGCTTGTAACAAATTGTGCCATGCCTTAGTCAAATGCAAACGAGTTTCTTAATTTTAAGCCATGCCGGTAAAAACTACCTACAAAGAAAATATAGCTATCGCTCTGCAATCCATAGCGGGTAACAGGCTGCGCACCTCTCTAACAGCTTTAATTATTGCCATAGGTATTATGGCGCTGGTAGGGATATTAACGGCTATTGAAGGTATAAAACAATTTACCAACGATGCTTTTGCCGGGCTTGGCGCAAACTCTTTCACTATACAAAATCGCGGCTCGGGCATTAACTTTGGTAATGGCGGCCACCGTAAAATTTACCCTGCCATCAGTTACCAGGAAGCGGAACGTTTCCAGAAAACTTTTAAGCTGCCGGTGCGCATCAGTATTGATTTTACGGTATCGGGCACGGCCATTGCTAAATACGAGAGTATTAAAACAAACCCTAACATACGGGTTATAGGCAGTAACGAGAATTACATATTTATTAAGGGACACAAAATTGCTTACGGGCGTAATTTTTCTACGTCGGAGGCTGAGCACGGCGCCAACGTGGTGATCATAGGTGACGAGCTGAAGGCGAAACTTTTTAAAAGTACAGACCCGATAAACAAATCTATTTTGCTGGGTGCAAGTAAATTCAGGGTAATTGGTGTTATTGCGGCAAAAGGGAGCAATAGCTTTGGCGGCGATAAGTTTTGCATCATCCCGGTTGTAAAGGCGAGGCAGTTGGCGGCAACATCAAAGCCATCGTTCGCCGTTGTGGTTAACGTAGCGCAGCCAGAGGCTTTGGATGCTACCATTGGCGAAGCTACCTCATTGTTCAGGAACGTACGAAGTCTGCATTTAGGGCAGGATGATAATTTTGAGATCTTTCGTGCCGATTCGATACAGGCCGAACTGACTAGTAACCTGAACGGTGTTACCGCTGCCGGTTTTGCGGTAGGTATTATTACCCTGATAGGCGCAGCCATTGGCCTGATGAACATTATGCTGGTATCTGTTACCGAGCGTACCCGCGAAATAGGCTTGCGTAAAGCCCTTGGTGCCACACCATCCGTAATCCGTAAACAGTTTTTAATAGAAGCAATTGTAATATGCCTCATCGGCGGTGTCGGGGGTATTATATTAGGTATGGCTGCGGGTAACCTTATCGCCGTATCAATTAGTGGTACGTTTGTGGTGCCATGGTTCTGGCTGTTTTGTGCTATTGGGCTTTGTACTTTTATAGGCCTGTCATCAGGCTTTTACCCGGCAAAGAAAGCGGCTAAGCTCGATCCGGTGGAAGCGCTGCGATATGAGTAGGGATGCCGGATTTTTAGAGACAGGAATCAAGAGACAAGATAAAATAAGAAACGGGATTATGCATTTGCATATTCCCGTTTCGTTTTCCTGGCAATTCTATTTTATTTGTCTTGCTTCTTGTCTCTTAATTCTTAGCTCTGCTATAAAAGCATCTTGTTTTTCAGCGGATAGTCGTTCAGTAGCTTTTCTATATAATCGGTAGTAAGGGCATCTTCAAATGCTGCCGCGTGGCGTGGATGGTGCATATCGCTCGATATAAAATCAACTATTTGTTCGTCTATCATATCCTCTGCCATTTTTTGGGTTGGCTTGCCGTAGTAGCCCGTTAACGCTATGGTGTTCAACTGCAAAGCGCAACCCCAGCTACGGATAGCTCGCATACGATCTATATTCATATAAGCGTAACGCTCGGGGTGGGCCAAGATAGGCTTGTAACCTGCATCGCGCATTTTTTGTATCATTTGTATCACGTTGTGCGGCTCGTTAATAAACGATAGCTCAAACAATACATAGTTATCGGCACCCATGGTCATCAGGCTGCGTTCGTCTATGCGTTTCTCAAATGTCTCGTCGAAATAATGCTCTGCAGCAGCCTCAACCGGGATATCTATGTTTTGGTTTTTGAGTTCTTCTTTAAGAACAGCAAGCGCGTTCATAATAGAATCGCGATCGTTGCGGTAATAATCAACCATCACATGGGGCGTGGCAATTATTTTTTTAATACCCAGTTCCATCATTTTTTTGATGAGGACAATAGATTCTTCGGGTGTTTGCGCACCATCGTCTATCCCCGGCAGCACATGCGAATGCATATCAACCATAACCGGCCCGTAGTCGAGCGTTCTTTCTTTTTTTACTTGCTTTCTCTTAAATAATCCAAACATTCTTTAACGGTTGTTATATTGCTCACTGTAATATTCCTGGTAATGGCCCGATGTTACATCGCTTAGCCACTGCTCGTTTGCCAGATACCAATCTACAGTTTTTTCCAGCCCTTCTTCAAAAGTTATCGATGGTTCCCATCCCAGCTCGTTCTTTAACTTGGTTGCATCGATGGCGTAACGAAGATCGTGCCCGGCGCGGTCGGTAACATAAGTGATCAGCTTTGCCGATTCACCCGCTTCGCGGCCCAGTTTTTTGTCTAATATACTACAAAGCAGTTGTATCAGGTCAATGTTTTTCCACTCGTTGTGCCCGCCTATGTTATAGGTTGTGCCGATGGCCGCCTGGTGAAATATTACATCAATGGCGCGTGCGTGGTCTTCCACCCAAAGCCAATCGCGGATGTTCTCGCCTTTGCCGTACACGGGTACAGGTTTTTGCTGCTTTATATTATGGATAGCAAGCGGTATTAGTTTCTCGGGGAAATGGAACGAGCCGTAGTTGTTGCTGCAGTTAGATATTACAGTGTTTAAACCATAAGTATCGTGGTATGCCCTTACAAAGTGATCGGAACTTGCTTTTGAGGCCGAGTAAGGCGAATGCGGGTCATAAGCGGTAGTTTCCACAAACATATCGGTATCGCCAAGGGTGCCGTATACTTCATCGGTAGATACATGGTAAAAACGTTTATCTGCGTAGTTATCTTTCCAGATGGTTTTAGCCGCGTTCAGCAAATTCACGGTGCCCACCACATTGGTCATTACAAATTCCAATGGGTTGGATATGGAGCGGTCCACATGCGATTCGGCCGCAAGATGGATAACCGCGTCCGGTTGCTCTACTTCAAATAAGTTGTTAATATAGGCCAGGTCAACAATATCGCCTTTTACAAAACGGTAGTTAGGCTCATTTTCAATATCTTTAAGATTAGCCAGGTTACCGGCGTAGGTTAGTTTATCAAGATTGATGATCTGGTACTGCGGATAGGTTTTTACAAACCGGCGCACCACATGTGAACCAATAAACCCTGCCCCACCGGTAATAATGATTTTTTTCATTTCAGAAAGCTATTTTCAAATTAAAGCCGTGCTGCTGTACAAACAAAGCACAGGCTTCTATTTATGGGTGTTGTGCTATAACCTATAAGGGATTTTGCGCTAAATAGTTTTCCCAATTCCAGGCAGATGACATCATTACATTTACATCCAGCTCCGTTTTCCAATTAAGCTCGTTGGTAGATTTTGTGACATCACCCCAAACCTGCTCTACATCGCCAGCGCGTGCAGGGCCTATTTGGTAATTGAGCTTAACGCCGGTTGTTTGTTCAAAAGCCTTAATAACCTCCAGTACCGAAGTGCCTGTGCCTGTGCCAATGTTAAATACATCGAACCCTTTAAAGCTTTCCTTTTCGGCCAGTTTTAAGGCGGCTACATGCGCCTTGCCCAGGTCTACCACGTGTATGTAATCGCGAATGTTGCTGCCATCGGGTGTATTATACTGATTGCCAAACACGGTTAATTTTTCGCGTTTGCCAATAGCGGTTTGCGTGATGAATGGTACCAGGTTTTGCGGTACGCCAATAGGTAGTTCGCCAATTAAAGCGGTTTCGTGCGCGCCAACCGGGTTAAAATACCTTAACGATATTATTTTATACTTACTGCCGGCGGTTATAACATCTTTTAATATTTCCTCGGCAATTTGCTTGGTATTGCCATAAGGCGATTGCGCCGCTTTTACCGGGGCATCTTCTGTTACGGGGAGAACATCGGGCTGGCCGTAAACGGTGCAACTGGATGAGAATACAAAGTTAAGGGCTTTGCCCGCGTAAGCGTTAAGAATGTTTATTAATGAGAAAAAGTTGTTGCGGTAATATTTAAGCGGAAGCTTTACCGATTCGCCAACGGCCTTAAAGGCGGCAAAGTGGATAATGCCACCAATTTCGGGCTCCTGCCTGGCAAAATTGTTTACAGCCTCTTCATCGCAAAGGTCTAGCTTGTAAAACTTTGGTTTGTAGCCAATTATTTTTGCAAGCTGATCTAATATCTTGATGCTGGAGTTAGAGAGGTCATCAATAATTACCGGCTCGTAGCCTGCATTTACCAATTCAACCACGGTATGCGAGCCGATAAAACCTAAACCGCCTGTAACTAATATTTTCATTTATAACACTTTTGGATAAAGTTAAGCCATGCAAAGGTATTTGCAAGGCTTAACAAAATTATTTGTTGTAGGTTGTAAAATCCTTATGTTCTACCTTTTCTATCACATCTTGCGGCAGCGATTTAAAGTAGTCGTAAGTTATTTTAAGACCTTCCTCGCGCGATACCTTTGGCTCCCAGCCTAATATGGCTCTTGCTTTGGTGATATCCGGGCGGCGTTGTTTAGGGTCGTCTGTTGGCAGGTCTTTGTAAACCATTTTTTGCGAAGTACCTGTAAGTTTGATGATCTCCTCGCCAAATTCTTTGATGGTGATCTCGCTTGGGTTACCAATATTCATCGGCTGCGCGTAATCGCTGAACAGTAAACGATAGATGCCTTCTATCAGATCGTCTACGTAGCAAAACGAACGTGTTTGCGAACCATCACCAAAAACGGTAAGGTCTTCGCCACGGATAGCCTGGCCTATGAAAGCCGGCAACACGCGTCCGTCGTTTAGCCGCATACGGGGTCCGTAGGTATTAAAGATGCGCACGATACGAGTTTCTAAACCGTGGAAAGTATGGTAAGCCATGGTGATAGATTCCTGGAAGCGTTTGGCTTCGTCGTAAACACCACGCGGGCCAACTGTGTTAACATTACCCCAATATTCTTCGGGTTGCGGGTTAACGCTTGGATCGCCATAAATTTCTGAAGTGGAAGCGATAAGCATCCTGGCGTTTTTGTGCTTAGCAAGGCCCAGCAGATTGTGCGTACCCAGCGAACCTACTTTTAAGGTTTGGATAGGTATTTTTAAATAATCGATAGGGCTTGCCGGTGAAGCAAAATGCAGAATGTAATCCAATTCGCCGGATACATACACAAATGTAGAAACATCGTGATTGTAAAATTCGAAATTCTCTAATTTAAAGAGATGTTCGATATTACGCAGGTCGCCTGTGATCAGGTTATCCATCGCAATAACATGAAAATCTTCTTTAATAAACCTGTCGCAAAGATGCGAGCCTAAAAATCCGGCAGCACCGGTTATTAAAATACGTTTACGCGTTGCCATTTATTTATTTGTTTAATTCTTAATATTTAAAAAACCGAAGCCAATTTTAAAGGATACCCGCCGTGCGCAGGTAATATAGCACGATACTTGTAATATAAGTTATTACTTTTACTGCCGACGAAGATAATAATTACAATTTTAAAAATGGTTCTCCTATACAACATTGCCATCATTATATATTACTGCCTGGTGCGTATTGTAGCTGTTTTTAATAAAAAAGCCGGGTTATGGATTGCCGGGCGAAAAAATAATACGGTTGAACCTTTAGCTTCGAGCATTTGGTTTCACTTCGCTTCGCTGGGCGAATTTGAGCAGGGCAGGCCGGTGTTAGAACAAATGCGGCTGCTTTACCCGGATAAACCCATCGTTATTACTTTTTTTTCACCCTCGGGTTACGAGGTGCGTAAAAACACGCCGCTTGCCCACGCCGTTTACTATTTGCCGTTGGATACCGCGCAAAATGCAGCCAAATTTATAACGGACATAAAACCCGCGATGGCCATTTTTACCAAATACGAGTACTGGTACCATTATTTTAACGAATTGCATACACAGCATGTGCCGCTCTATATCATATCGGGAATCTTCAGGCCCAACCAGGTCTTTTTTAAGTGGTACGGAGGCTTGCACCGCGAAATGCTGAAACTGGTTACCTGGTTTTTTGTGCAGGATGCGGATAGTAAACATTTGCTGCAAGGCCTGGGCAAATCAAACATCACCATCAGTGGCGATACCCGGTTCGACAGGGTATGGGCCAACGCGCAGCAGCCACGTGAATTGCCAGACATAGCGGCCTTTAAAGGCGAAAGTAAATTATTCATAGCAGGTAGCACCTGGCCGGCCGACGAAGCGCTGATTGCAACCCTGATAGCCCGCCATACTGATTGGAAATTCATCATTGCCCCACATGAAATAGGAGAAGAAAAGATAAATCATTTAATGGGTCTACTCCCAAAAGATTCGGCCGCGAGATACTCACTACTCAATACTCACCACTCAGCACTTACTACTCTCATTATTGATAACATCGGGATGCTTTCTTCCTTGTATCAATATGCCGATATCGCTTACATAGGCGGCGGTTTTGATGCCGGCATACACAATACATTGGAAGCCGCTGCCTTTGGGATGCCGGTGATATTTGGGCCTAAATACGATAAGTTTAAAGAGGCCAGGGATTTGCTAGAGCTAAACTCAGCCTTCGGTATCAACAACGAAGATGAACTGCTTACCATCGCTGGCAGCCTGATGGGTGACGAGATTTTCAGGTACCGCACCTCAAAAGTTACGCAGCGCTACGTGGAACAGCATATCGGGGCTACGGACGCGATAGTGAAGTATATCAGAACTAAGCATTAGTACCAATTTCGGCAATATAATTTTGCTTTTGAACATCTTTTAAATATGCCGACAATTGGCGGTAAATTCCCTGCCCGCTGCCCTGTAACAAGTGTGTGTTAATAACAATGGGGCTACCATAAAATAGTTTTTGTTTCCAAAAGCCTACGTATTTTACAGGGTGTTGCTCCCTATCTATTAAATGGATAGATATCAGATTCCGAATTTGCAACTCGAAATGGTGGATATTACTCCATTCTATTTCCTCATTGCTTGTGTGGTCGATTAAAAAATCCTCAGTTAAATGCAGTCCTGGTTGTTCCTTAAATGCGGGAAACGTAAGTTCTTTTGTGATACGCCCTATAGCTACTACCAACATCACCAGCATCGCATACCAAAATATCGAGGCACGGGCTTCGGAATCAGATGTTAATTTATAAATCCCGATAAAAATGAGTATTAGTAAAACAGATGTTATAAAACAAGGGTATACTTTACTGAAAGGTATTTCGACTTTTTTCATTGTATTTGACCTTATAAAGGTAAATAGTTAGCTTGTATACTGCTATAGATTTGACAACTTTCTGAATTTATCAAATCTAAAGATGATTTACCGTAGAGACGCAATATTTTTGCGTCTCCGATAGGACAGGTGAAATTTGAGTATTCGCTTTGCAAGCGGACGCAAAATATTGCGGCTATTCAATTTTTCTTTAATATTGCCGCTATGGGTTTTTTAGATCTCCCCGGACTGGGCACGGCGCATTATCACGAATATGGCAGCGGGAGTAAACCCCTGCTGGCCTTCCACGGTTACGGGATGACGGGCAGGCAATTTCATGTGCTGGAGAAATCCATTCTAAAAGAATACCACGTTTATGGCTTCGATCATTTTTTTCATGGCGAAAGCAAAGTTGAAGGCTGGAGCGAGGCCCAAATTGTGGCCGGTATGCCCAAAGATATGGTAAAAGCTTATGTAGAAGAATGGTTTAAACTGCACGGCAGGCAGCGTTTTTCGTTAATGGGGTACTCCATCGGTGCCAATATAGCGCTGATCCTGTTAGAAGAGTATGCTGATATAATTGACGACGTTATCCTGATGGCGCCGGATGGCTTATCGGTTTACAAGGGTTTCCATTTTTTAACGCACCAACCGGTTGGAAGGTTTTTTTTTAAAACCGTAACCAAAAGTAAATGGCTTGCACCAGGTTTGATGAAAGGGCTAAAAAAGGTTGGCTTTATTGACGAAAGCCTGTTCAATATCGCCTATAATGAAATTGATACCGAACAAAAACGGCAGGATGTGTATTATACCCTAAACCTCATTCGCTTGCTAAAACCCGATACCGCTAAAATTGCGCAGCTCATTAATCAGTACCATATTAAATGCCGCTTGATATTTGGGAAAAACGACAATCTGTTCCCTAAATCCGTCGCCATGCCTTTTGTAAACAGCCTTGCCAATCCCGATGTACACGAAGTGGCGCTGGGCCATTGGCTGGTAGTAAAGGAATTGGACGAGTATTTAGTAAATTTACCCCAATGATAGCCGCCCGCCGCAAAAAATTCCTGGCCGATGTATTTGCCAAATACATGCATTACCGTATGCGCAAGGCGTTTAATAAGCTGGAGGTGGTAAATAAAATCACCCCCAAACCGGGCTACTCGGTATTGCTGCTTTGCAACCACTTTGGCTGGTGGGATGGGCTTTGGGCTAATTACCTCGCCTATTGGCACCTCAATCGTAAATCGTACATTATGATGCAGGAAGACCACCTGCAGGCACGCATGTGGCTAAACCATTGCGGGGCATTTTCTATCAGCCGCAGTTCGCGCGAGATGATCAAATCATTACAGCACGCGGCGGAGCTTTTAAACGACTCTGAGAACATGGTGATCGTTTTCCCGCAAGGGGAGCTCATCTCCAACCACACCACCGAAATTAAGGTGGAGAAAGGCATAGAACGTCTTATTAAAAACATAAAAGGGCCGTGCCACATCATCTACAACGGTGCCCTGGTAGAATACTTTGAGAGCCTCAAACCATCGGTGTATTTCCACCTGCTGGACCTGGGCGTGGCAGGCGAGTTAAGTTTTGATGAGTTAACCGAAAAGATAAACACTTTTCACAGGCAGGCTTTAAAAGACCAGGTAAACGTAGCGCATTAAAATGATCTACCCTAAAAACAACCGGTTGATGAAATGGATGTTCGACACCTACGTAAAGTGGCTGGTGGGCAAAACTTTTCATCAATTTTTGTTTAATAAGGTGCCCTTGGATAGCGGCAAGTCGGTGCTATTAGTGGCCAACCACTTCAGTTTTTGGGATGGGCTAATTCTGTATGTTTTAAACGATAAGCTGCTGCACAAAAAGTTTCATGTAATGATACTGGAGGATACAGCTAAACGCGAAGGGATGCTGCGTTACGCCGGGGCGTTCTCGGTGAATAAAAATTCCCGGGATATGCTGGAATCGTTAAACTACGCCGCGGAACTATTGAACCGGCCCGGCAACCTGCTGCTGATGTTTCCGCAGGGAAAGCTATATTCAAACTTTGTAAACCAGGTGAATTTTGAACAGGGATTGTTAAAGATCATGAAAAAGGCCGAAGGGAAATTCCAGCTTTTGTTCGCTGCAACTTTTGTTCAGTACTTTAAGCATAAAAAGCCCTCGGTAACCGTTTATTTAAAAACCGAAGGTGAGCGCTATTCCGATAAAACAATTAATGAAGTACAAAGCGCCTATCAGCAGCACTACGATGCCAGTAAATTGCAACAAACCGAAATTGATATAAAGTGATCATAGCCCTGCTCATTGTTTTTATTTTTCTGATACTGCGCTTTACGGTAACCCTGTTCAATTTTCTATCGAACCCTAAATTACCGCGGATAGGCAAGCATTATACCGATAAGGTATCCATCCTTATCCCCGCACGTAACGAAGCTGATAATATTCTGCCACTACTTACCTCCATTCATCTGCAGGACTACGATAACTACGAAGTACTGATCCTTGATGACAACTCCACCGATGACACCTATAAAGTATGCCAGGATTTTGCCGCGAAACATCCCCGTTTTAAAGTGATAAAAGGCAAACCCCTGCCGGCAGACTGGCTGGGCAAGAACTACGCCTGCCACCAATTGGCACAGCTTGCCAATGGCAGCTATTATTTGTTTTTAGATGCAGATGAACAACTACAGAAAGGGCTCATCAACAGTGCCGTCCATCGGATGAAATTGCGCAGCTTATCGCTGCTTAGCCTGTTCACCAACCAAACCATGCTGAGTGTTGGCGAGGAAATGGTAGTACCGCTGATGCATTATATTCTGTTAAACCTTTTACCCCTTAGGTTAGTCTACCTCGTGAAAAGCGCTTCGGTGGCCGCGGCAAGCGGGCAATTCATGCTGTTTGATGCCGATGCTTATAACGAATACCAATGGCACCAACTGGCAAAAAACAAAGTGGTAGAGGATGTGGAAATTATGAAGCTGGTAAAGTCGGCCAAGCTAAACGGTGAGGCATTACTCGCCAACGGGATGATCAGCTGCCGCATGTATAAGGGGTATAACGAGGCTATAAATGGTTTCGGTAAGAATTTTTTGGCAGCCTTTAATTATAACATCATCGGCTTTTTAATTTACCTGCTGCTCATTATTGGCGGGCCGGCCATTATTGTGATGACGATGAACCTCAACCTCATTTTTATTATGTTTGGGTTAATTGTCCTTAGCCGCATTATGATATCACTTGCTGCCGGGCAAAACGCCTGGATAAATGTATTTTTACATCCTGTGCAAATGCTTAGTCTGTTAGTCATAGGCCTAACGTCAATACAAAAACACCTCACCAAAACCACCGTATGGAAAGGCCGAAAGATCTCAGTATAACTCCGCGTACGGCCATTATTATCATTGTCCTGTTCCACTTTGTTGGGCTGGTGGGGCTGTTGGTGCCTGCTTCGCTACCGTTATTTTTACAACTTGTGCCCTGGCACCTGTTGCTGATGCTGTTGGTAATTGTGCTGGCACATAAAAATTTCGACGGGAAGTTTGTTGGCTTTATAGCGCTTGTTTTTGTATCCGGGATTATTTTGGAATGGATAGGCGTACACAAAAAATGGGTGTTCGGCGATTATGCTTATGGCGAAGTATTAGGCTTCAAGATATTTGATATCCCGCTAACCATTGGCATCAACTGGTTCTTGCTCATCTACGCTGCCGGAGTTACCATGCAGCGTAGCCGGTTAATGAGCATTATTCCGAGAGTAATAGTAGGTGCTCTGCTACTGGTATTGCTGGATCTGCTGATAGAGCCCGTTGCCATCCAGTTTAATTATTGGCATTGGACGGATAACATTATCCCCTTTAAAAATTACTACTGTTGGTTTTTGGTAAGCGCGGCAATGCTTTTTGTATTTGAAAAATTTGGATTTAAAAAGCAAAGTATTGCAGCACCTGTTTTGCTGGCAACGGAGTTTGTATTTTTTGGAGTGTTGTGTTTGGTGGGGTTGTTATAGTATTTCTGAAACCTAACACACTGCACGCCCCTCACGAAGAATAGACGGAATTCATCCGCGATAGGGATAGGAACGAAAACCCCGGAATGAAGTGCTGCTTCTATCAGCAGCGCGAAATGAGGAGTTGCAGTGCATAGCCCGGGCTGAAAGCATCGCCATAATTTTGTCTGAACTCGAATTTTAAGGAATTAATGAATTTTCAGAATTCAAAACAATAACTCAGTTGGACATTCACCTTTCCAACCTTTTTAAACTTCTCCAACTTCTACCAAAATAAATACCGTAAATTTGCATCAAATGGGTGAGTATCAACTTCAGGTTACTATCGATGCGGATTCGGGCTTTTGCTTTGGGGTGGTGTATGCCATTGATATGGCTGAGGAAATACTGGCCGAGGATGGTTATTTGTATTGCCTGGGCGATATTGTGCATAACGATGAAGAGGTTGACCGACTGAAGGCCCTTGGCCTGCGCATTATTGAGCATGCCGACCTGGTGGGTCTGCGCGACGAAAAAGTGCTGATCCGTGCCCATGGCGAAGCGCCCGAGACTTACCGCATTGCTTTAGAGAATAATATTACGCTGATTGATGCCAGTTGCCCGGTAGTGCTAAAACTGCAGAACCGCATTAAAACATCGTACGATAATAACGAGAAGATCCTGATCTTCGGTAAGCACGGCCATGCCGAAGTGGTGGGCCTTGAGGGGCAAACCAATGGCAACGCGCTGGTTTTCCAGGACATTAGCGAGTTGGATAATGCCGAC
Source organism: Mucilaginibacter gilvus (assembly GCF_004054195.1). Taxonomy (GTDB): domain Bacteria; phylum Bacteroidota; class Bacteroidia; order Sphingobacteriales; family Sphingobacteriaceae; genus Mucilaginibacter; species Mucilaginibacter gilvus. The sequence continues at coordinate 470,047 of NZ_SBIW01000008.1, forward strand.
CTCCCCGCCAACTTTACACTCTACAGCCAAACCACCAAAAGCATGGAGAAATTTTACCATGTGAAAGATGAATTATTGAGTAGGGGCTATGAGGTAAAGGCAAACGATACCATTTGCCGCCAGGTAAGCAACCGCGATAAGGACCTGCCTGCTTTTGTGGCCAAATTCGATAAAATTGTGTTCGTATCGGGCAAAAAATCCAGCAATGGCAAGGTGCTTTACGAAGTTTGCCGCAAGCATAACCCTAACACTTATTTTATTTCGAGCGTGAGCGAGCTGGATAAGAATATGTTTGCCGCGGGCGATAAGGTAGGCATTGCCGGTGCCACATCAAGCCCCATGTGGCTGATGCAGATGGTAAAAGCCGAACTGGAAACCTATTAAAATTTACATGAAACAGGCGCTGATCATTGTCCTGCTTTTTTTAAGCGCCTGCCAGCCAAAGCATGCAGCAAACGACTATCTGTATAGGATTGCAGATACCGTAAGTGGCGATTATGGGTACATTGATGCTAAAGGTGATACCATTATTCCTTTTGGCAAATACCCCACATGCTATACCGATACCTTTAAAACTTTCGCGCTGGTTACCAATACGGCGATGGGCTTTGTTGCTATTGACCGGCATGAAAAAGTATTATTTAAAGTATTTCCTTTTGATAACGGGCCAGATTATCCTTCGGAAGGATATTTCCGCATTATAGATAACAACAAAATTGGCTATGCCGATACCACGGGCAAGGTGGCCATTCAACCGCAGTATGCCTGCGCCTTCCCTTTTAAAAACGATACTGCGAGAGTAAGCAACAACTGCAAGGTAATTGCCGACGGCGAACACTTCACCTGGCAAAGCGATAGCTGGTATTATATTGATAAAACCGGTAAGCGCGTTAAATAGAGGAATGAAATTTGCATAGTTCCATCTCAAACAAGTCTGCCTTGCAAAAACCACCATCCTATACCGGTTTATTTATTGCCCTGCTGGTTGTCGGCAGTTGGGTTACTTCCACGGCGTTGCTAATGCGATGGCAGGTGAACTTTGCCAATCCCCTGCTGTACCTGTTTGTTTTGGTACAGATGCACTTGTATACCGGACTGTTTATTACCGCCCACGATGCGATGCATGGCACCGTGGCGCCGAATGTGAAGCTTAATAACCTGGTGGGGTATATCTGTACATTTCTGTACGCGTCGTTTTGGTACCCGCAGCTTTATACCAAGCACCACAAGCACCACAGCCACGTGCATACCGATGAGGACCCGGATTATCACAACGGTAAATTCTTTGCCTGGTACGTGCAGTTCATCCGTAATTACCTGTCCATCTGGCAAATTGTGGTGATGGCCATTTTATTTAATGTGTTTAAATTATGGGTGCCACAGCCTAATCTTATTTTGTTTTGGGTGGTGCCCTCGCTGCTTAGCACACTGCAGCTGTTTTACTTTGGTACCTATTTGCCGCACAAGGGCGAGCACGATAATAAACACCAAAGCCGCAGTTTTAGGCGCAACCATTTCCTGGCTTTTTTTAGCTGCTATTTCTTTGGATATCATTACGAACACCACGACGCACCATGGCTACCCTGGTGGAAGTTGTGGCGGGCGCAAGAGCCGCCAGGCCAAACGGTACGCCGAAAGGCCTGAAATTTAGTATAAGCAAAATTACCGGTTAAAAAAAGCGCAAAATGTGTTAACCCTGTAAATATGTAAATATTTGATTATTAATGTTTTATAAAATTTCTTTTTGAATTGTGTTAAGTTTTGTTAACCCTAATCGCTGATTGGTTTGTACCGAAAATGCATGCGGTTGGCTAATATATGATACTCATCATTTATTTGTAATTTGTCTCTTCTGCGCTATCGCAAGGCGTAAAATTTCTTATTTTTACCAACTTTTAAATTATGGCGAAAAAGGGAGTTTTACTGGTAAATCTGGGCACACCGGATAGTCCGTCTACGGCGGATGTACGCAAATATCTCGATGAGTTTTTGATGGACCCAAGGGTAATAGATGTAAACGCTGCACTGCGTACATTTTTGGTGAAAGCCATTATCGTACCCTTCAGGGCACCAAAGTCGGCAAAACTTTACCAGGCCATCTGGAACAACGAAACCGGCTCACCATTAAAATATTACAGCATTTTACAGCAAAAAGCGTTGCAGCAGCGCCTTGGCGATGGCTATATGGTGGAGTTGGCCATGCGTTACCAAAGCCCCTCTATCGAATCTGCCTTGCAGAACCTGAAAGATGCTCTTGTTAGCGAGATCCAAGTGATCGCCCTGTTTCCGCAGTATGCATCGGCAAGTACCGGCTCGGTACACGAGAAAGTGATGGGCATTGTAAAGGATTGGCAAACTGTGCCCAATATCATGTTTACCAATTCCTTCCATGATAATGAGTTGATGATCGATACCTTTGTGGATAATGCCGCAAAGCACCAGCCTGAAACTTACGACCATATCCTGTTCAGCTTTCACGGCTTGCCACAACGGCAATTAAAAAAATGCGACCATACCCAAAGCTATTGCCTAAAGGTTGACGGCTGCTGCAACACGCTGAACGATACCAATAAATTTTGCTACTCGGCACAATCACATGATACCGCGCGACTTATTGCTGCCAAAATGCAACTGCCGAGAGATAAATATACCGTTTGTTTCCAAAGCCGCCTCGGCAACGACCCATGGGTACAACCCTACACCATCGAGATCATTAAACAAATGGCCGAGCAAGGTAAAAAACGCCTGTTGGTATTTTGCCCGGCTTTTGTATCAGACTGCCTGGAAACCGTTTACGAGGTAACCACCGAATACGGCGACGAGTTTAAAGCCCTCGGCGGTGAGCACGTACAGCTGGTAGAAAGCTTGAACGACTCGCCAAAGTGGATAGAAGCGCTGGAGAAAATGGTTACCCCCCAGCCCCCTGAAGGGGGAGCTTTTGATTAGCCAAGTGAGCTTTATGATTCGGCTCCCCCTTCAGGGGGCTGGGGGGCTCGCCGCCATGATCTTAGCCGATAGCAAACAAAGCGGTATGCCCCCACCGGGATGTACACTACCCCCGCAAAAGTATAATCCTTTTATTTTCGACGACTGATTAGTGTGCCTTAAAAATGCCGCGAATTGGCTATTGGAACTGGTGCCGTAAATGGAGCCTTTATAGGAGGACGTTTTCGATTCTATGCCGCGGGGATCTAAAATGCTTTCTGAAACAATGAGTTTGCTGACGTCTTCGCCCAATGCTTTGGAAAGTTTTTGCTTGATGTTTTTCCGGGCGGTATCTATCAGCGCATCCCAATCCTGCCCGTTGTTGGCAGGTACATTGATCATCACAAACCAATTCTCGCAACCATCGGGAGCGTCGTCCGCCTTTAGTTTAGAACTGATGTTTAGGTAAACTGTCGGGTCTTTGTAGATGTCCTGTTCTTGCCAGATATATTCGAACTCTGCTTTGTAATCGGTACTGAAAAAAATGTTGTGCAGGTCTAATTCCGGGAATTGCTTTTTTATCCCCCAGTAAAATATTAATGCCGAGCTGCTGCGTTCCTGGTTCATGATCTTCTTGGGATGCAGCGCCGGATGTTTTTGTAACAGGTTTTTATAAGTGAACCAAATATCCATGTTAGATACAACAATATCTGCTACCACATTTTCACCTTTCACGCTGATGCCTTTCGCGATTCTATTGATGACCACGATCTCATCCACTTTGGCATTGTAACGGAATTGTACACCAAGATCTTCCGCCAGTTTTACCAAACTTTTAGTGATGCTATACATACCACCCTCCGGGAAGTATGCACCGAAGTGATGCTCAAGATGCGGTATCACATTAAGCGTGGCGGGTGCTTCATACGGGTTGGATCCATTGTAGGTAGCATACCTGTCGAAAAACTGCACCACACGCGCATCCTCAAAATAACCCGCGTTAGCTTGATGCATTGCCCGGAAGGCGTCTATACGTGGTAATTTAAATATCGAGCGAACGGTATCCCAGCGCAGGAAAGTTTGCAGGCTATGCAATGAGCGCTCTAAAAAAACATGATTAGTGATGTTATAAATATCGGAGCTGTTTGCCAGGTATTTGATAATGTTTTTGGCCGGTTCGCCCGTGGCGCGGTTGAGTTCTTGCGCGAATTTTTCTGTGTCGGCGTAGGCATTGATGCGAGTGCCATCCTCGTAAAAGTAATGGCAAACCACGGCCAGTTTTTGGTAACGAAAGTAGTCGGCAGGGTTTTTATTGGCAAGTTGGAACAGTTCATCAATATATTGCGGCATGGTGAGCAGGCTTGGCCCGGCATCAAAACGGTAGCCATTTTGCTCAATTTCCGACAGCTTACCACCGGGATAACTATTCGCTTCAAAAACCTCAACAGCGTACCCTTTTACCGCCAAACGGATAGCCGCTGCAATACCTGCAATACCGGCACCTATGATGAGGGCTTTTTTGTGAGACATGGCACTAACCGGCTATATGCTTTACCGCGTAATTGATGAAATTTCCTGTTAGTCCGTTATCCTCGGTCCCTTTGCGGCGGATGAAATAAAAATCGCGGGTTATTTTTAAGCCTTCTATGGGTACCTCTATCAAATCGCCCTCGGCAAGCTGACGGATAATGGATGGGCGGGGCATAAAGCCAAGGCATTGGTCGGCCAGCAGGAAGTTCTTAAGTGCTTCTGTACCGCCGAGGCGTATTTTAACAGAGAGGTCGGCAGGTTTTATGTTGAAGGCGGCAATGGCTTTCAGCAGGGCCGTAAGCGTTCCTGAGCCGCGTTCGCGCAGGGCAAGCGGCGTTTTTACAAACTGCTTTAAGCTAAGCGATCTGCCAGCCAGCGGGCTTTTCGCCGAACAAACCGGGATCACCTCATCGCTCATAAAATGAGTGTAAGTAACGGTAGTGAGTTTGCTGTCTGCTTCGATAATGCCGAGGTCAACCTCATGGTTCAACAGGGCGTTAAGGATATATTCGGAATTGCGGTTAACCAGTTGTACGCCCACATTGGCGTATTCCCGTTGAAAACCCGAAAGGATATAAGGCAGAATATACAGCGCGATAGTAGTACTGGCGCCCAGTCGCAAATGGCCCGCAGCGTTGGCCGCGTTGCTAAGGATAGAGAGGTCGTACTCCACCTTTCGTTCAATTTCGGTGGCCTGTTTCAGGTAATCGTTGAGTTTAATGCCGGCTTCGGTAAGCAAAATGCTGTTGCCTTTGCGTTCGAACAGCGGTAGTTTATATTGATCTTCCAGCGCTTTTACATGCTTGCTGATGGCTGGTTGGGTGATAAACAGCACCTGCGCCGCTTTAGAAAAACTCAGGTTGGCAGCTACTTCCATAAAAACACGATGAGCGAAAGAGATCATTTGGCTAAGTTACTTACCTTTTCGAAATACTGCCCGGTGAATTTGTAGGTGATGAATTTTTTAGTGACGTTGCCCTTCCCATCTACGAGAGGTATCAGGATGGTTTGCGTTGTGGCATCGAAGGTAATTGTTGGCCTTTTTCCATAAGGGATGTAGGCTATAGAGCTGAAATCGTACTCGTACGAAATCTCATTCTTCAATCCCGTGCCTGTTTTGAGCAGCTTTACATTAGTATTTAGCTTGCCATTTTCGATAGCAAATATTTTAATGCCTGTGCCCGCATATCGTGATGATTCTATAATGCCCGTGATACCCAGGTAATAGGTTTTACTACCTGTGTTAAAAGTGTATAAGTTTGAATAAAAAGGCACGCCAATCTCCTGGGAACTGACAAACAGTTCGGATTTTGCTTTATCTCCCACCTTATACTGCATCACACTTTCAAATTCGCGCATGGTGCCACCGCCACCGGTATCCCATGAATAAATTCTAAACAGTCCGTCGGATGATGTGAAAATATCGAGGCGCTCTTTCCTTAATGCGGTAAAGGACTGTGTAATTGTAGCCGGGTAGCGTTCGGTTGTCTGTTTTAATCTTTCACCAAAAAACCGGTTTGCATTATCAAGAGAATCGCCTGAATTACCGGTAGGGTCATTGAGTTTTTGATCCCAATAGGCAATCTTTTTAAATGATTTGAGAAGATCGGCTTCGATGGACTGTGGGGTTTGGGCGAATAAGTTAGCAAATGCAAAATAGCAAATGGCGAAAGGAAATAGTTTAAGGGCTTTCATTTAATTATTGTTGCATAAAAATAGGGATAATCTTACGACCATCCCTATTCAATTTTTCTATCGTAGAGACGCGATACTTCGCGTCTTTATCGCCGTGATTGGATTTGCATGCGGGAGACGCGAAGTATCGCGTCTCTACAATTAAGCTTCTACCGGCTGACCAATCAAATGCTTAGCCACCAAATACTCGGCAATTTGCACGGCGTTGGTTGCGGCGCCTTTGCGCAGGTTATCAGATACTATCCAGCAGTTTAAAGTATTCGGCTGGGTTTCATCGCGGCGGATGCGGCCAACAAAAACTTCGTCTTTATCGTGCGCGTCGAGCGGCATTGGGTATTTCAGATTAGCAATATCATCAGTTACAATGATACCGGGCGATTTTGCAAGTAAAGCTTTCACTTCTTCCACATCAAAATCATTCAAAAATTCGATGTTAACCGATTCTGAGTGGCCGCCCATTACCGGGATACGCACCGTAGTAGCAGTAACCTTAATGCTGTCATCACCCATAATTTTAACGGTTTCCTTCACCATTTTCATTTCTTCTTTGGTGTAACCGTTCTCGGTAAATACATCAATCTGAGGGATAACGTTCAGGTCGATGGTGTACGGATACGCCATCGGGCCTTCAATACCTTTACGCTCGTTAAACAACTGGTCAACCGCTTTTACGCCGGTGCCGGTTACCGATTGGTAAGTAGAAACCACCACGCGTTTAATTTTATAAGCATCGTGCAGGGGCTTTAGGGCCACTACCATTTGTATGGTTGAGCAATTTGGGTTGGCGATGATCTTATCATCGGCAGTAAGCACATCGGCGTTTACTTCGGGCACAACCAGTTTCTTGGTAGGGTCCATACGCCAGGCCGATGAATTATCAATAACGGTTACGCCTGCTTCGGCAAACAAAGGTGCCTGCTCTAAAGAAGCACTACCACCTGCACTAAACAGGGCAACATCAGGCCTTTGCTTTATCGCATCCTCAACAGAAACCACCTTATACTGCTTACCCTTAAAAGTAATTTCTTTACCAATACTTTTAGCGGAAGCTACGGGGATCAATTCTGTAACGGGGAAGTTGCGCTCCTCAAGGATCTGCAACATTTTAGTGCCTACCAGCCCGGTGGCACCTACTACTGCGACTTTCATTTTGTTGTTAAATTATGTAATAAATTAAACCCCAAATATGCGATTTTTTTGCCTTAGCTGCAATTAAGTCTACCAGTTTAGTATATAAACCTTTGTTTTTGCAAAGTTTAACTCATTTCGCTCAAATTTTTACCTTTGTAGCCAAACCCGCATCTGCATGAGCGAAAAGATTTTAGTGATAGGCGCCAACGGGCAAATTGGTACCGAACTGGTTACTGCTTTGAGGAATATTTATGGTGCCGAAAACGTGATAGCATCAGATATTAACAGTCCGAATTATGCCATCCGTAACAGCGGCCCGTTCGAGTTTGCTAATGTGCTGGATAAGGATAACCTGCACCATTTGTTTGATAAGCACCGGCCCACACAGGTTTACCTGCTGGCGGCTATCTTATCTGCCGTAGGCGAGCAAAAACCAAAAATGGCCTGGGACCTTAACATGACCGGCCTTTTACACATACTTGACTTTGCCGTTGAATTTAAAACCGCGAAGGTTTTTTGGCCGAGTTCGATAGCCGTTTTTGGCCCGCACTCGCCCCAATATAATACACCCCAATACTGCGTTATGGACCCTAACACGGTCTACGGCTTTAGCAAATTGGCAGGCGAACGCTGGTGCGAATATTACCACACTAAATATGGTGTTGATGTGCGTAGCATTCGTTACCCGGGCTTAATAGGCTGGCGTGCCAATCCGGGCGGCGGCACTACCGATTACGCGGTGCACATTTTCCACGAAGCGCTAAAGAAAGGCAAGTACCAAAGCTTTTTGCAAGAAGCTACCGCCCTGCCCATGATGTATATGGAAGACGCTATCCGCGCAACCATTAGTTTGATGGATGCGCCTGCAGAGCAGATCAGCATTCGCAGCAGTTATAATTTGGCGGGCATTAGCTTTACGCCCGAAGAATTAGCCAATGAAATTAAAAAGCATTTGCCTAATTTCGAGATGAGTTATGTGGACAGCGACCCGCGACAGGCGATTGCCGATAGCTGGCCAAAATCCATAGACGATAGCCAGGCCTGGAAAGACTGGGGCTGGCAAATAGAGTACGACTTAGGCAAAATGACCTGGGACATGTTGGAAAATTTAAAGAAAGTACTATAAAGAGTCCATGGTCCATAGATGATAGTCGATGGACGGAAATTATAACCAATAAGAGAAACACTAACAGCTATGGGCCATCAACTATGGTCTATGGACTTTTAAAAAAGCAATGGGAAGAGCATTTGAATTCCGTAAGGAAAGAAAATTTAAGCGCTGGGCCAAAATGGCGGTTCAGTTTACACGTTTAGGTAAAGAAATAGTAATGGCGGTTAAAGCCGGCGGCGGCGACCCACACACCAACTCGCGCCTGCGCACGGCCATCCAAAACTCCAAGGCGGTAAACATGCCAAAGGATAGGGTAGAGGCGGCTATAAAGCGCGCCACCAGCCGTGATGAAAAAGATTATGAAGAAATTGTATATGAGGGATATGCGCAGCACGGTGTAGCTATATTGGTAGAAACTGCTACCGATAACCTGAACCGCACCGTGGCCAACGTGCGCAGTTATTTTACTAAATATGGTGGCACACTGGGCAAAACAGGCTCGTTGGATTTCATCTTCAGCCGTAAATCGGTATTCACCTTTGTACCCGGCGATCGCGACCTGGAAGAATTGGAGTTTGAACTGATAGATGCTGGTTTGGAAGACCTGTTTGTGGATGCCGACGAGGAAGGAAACGAAATTGCCGTATTGCACGCTGCTTACGAAGATTTTGGCAAAATGCAGAAGGCATTGGAAGGATTAGGCATCGAAACCAAATCGGCCAAGCTGGAGCGTATTGCGCAATCAAACATCGCCGTAACCGAAGAACAATCCGTTGATGTATTTAAGATCATTGACCGCTTAGAGGAAGACGACGATGTGCAAGCCGTGTACCACAATATGGCGGAGTAAGCTTTTAATTTGAAAATGAGTTGATTTGAAAATTCAACGCATACTCAATTCAAATCTTCAAATTACCAAATCTTCAAATTAGAACCATGCCACTACTATCAACCCGCAAGCAGGAACAAAAAGTTAAGGTAACCTTTGCCAATGGTTTACTTTTTGTGGAGAAAGCTGATGGCAAGCAGCAGGCTTTTCCGTTGGAGTGGTTCCCGAAATTGTTGAACGCTACCGACGAGGAGCGAGAAGACTGGGACCAAACCGATAAAGGCATCCGCTTTAATAAGCTGGATGTTGAGGTGAACATTAATTAGGTAATTTGAAGGTTTGAAAATTTGAAAATGAGAAAAATTAAAATCAACTATATCTTCAGATTACAAAACGAAGAACGAATAATTCGAGAATGGCTTAATTTTCAAATTGCCACATCATCAAATCTTCAAATTAAACCATGACTTTCGAAGAGTTTTTTCAGAAAAAGAGGATCGACCTTACCAGCCTGCGAGCGGGCGAGCCGGCCTTGTTTTTTGAATTTAAAACCCACTTTGAGCAAATGGGCGAAAAGAGTTTCGACCATACCAAAAAGTATTGGTTTAACAAGCTGCGCCTTAGCTACCACCTTTCGCCGGAACAAAAGCCGGAGAAAATGCATCTGGAGAACCGCCTTGCCGAGCAAACCATTGTAGAAACTCTTACGGAAAGCATTCCGGTGCCATCGAAGATTATTGAGTTGAAAGTTGAAAGTGAAAAGTCGAAAGCTGAGGAATCCAAACCATCTATACCAAAGCCAGCGGGATTTAAGCCGAGGTTCAACCCTAAAATGATTGCGCCGAAAGAGGACGTTGCAGCGGAAAAAGCAGACGAACCTGCACCACCTGAAAGTGCGATTCCCGAAGTAGCTGCCGAACCATCCGCACCAAAACCGGCAGGTTTTAAACCAAGGTTTAACCCAAAAATGGTTTTGCCTAAACCGGAAGTTACAGAAGACAAAGCGGTAGAGGCTACGCAGCCTGAAAGTACTATACTCAAAGTACCTGCCGAACCGCCTGCTCCAAAACCTGCGGGTTTTAAGCCAAGGTTCAACGCCAAAATGATGGCGCCTAAGCCTGAGATTGTTGAAGAGAAATTAGCGGAAGTAGCTCAACCCGAAGATATAGCGTCCGAAATTCCAACGGAACCACCTACGCCAAAGCCGGTTGGCTTTAAGCCGAGGTTCAACGCCAAAATGATGGCTCCAAAGCCTGCTGTGGAAGAGCAACCAAGTCCTGAAATTGTAGAACTGGCGACGGAAACTGCTGCGACACCGGTAATTGAAACCTCCGCAGAACCCGAAACTCCTGCAGATGAAACAACACCAAAGCCGGTTGGCTTTAAGCCGAGGTTCAACGCGGCTAAGATGATGCCCAAACCTCTGCAGGAATAATTAACCGAATTAAGAATTTCATTTACATAGATATATGGACCCCGAAGAACTGCTGAACCAAAACGGCGGAGAGCCCGATAAAGCAAAAAAGGAAAGCCCCCTGGTAAGCCTGGAGCGCGACCTGAAACTTTTTAACGAAAGCATCCGCGAGGTTGCGGTAGAAATTATGCTCGAAGGCTTATCCCTGCACCCCATATTTATTGCCCATCAGCACGAACTCAAACTCGGCGAAGTTATCCTCGACCGTAACGAACTCAACACGGAGTGGAGCATCCATGCTTCCACCATAGAGGAGTTTACCGAACGCGGTATCATCAAAGCGGAACTGAAAGAACGTTTCCTCACCACCTACAAAAATCCGCACGATTTTATGTGCCTGTTTGTAGTAGTGCCCGAAGGAGCAAATTTTGTTTATTATCCGTATGTGAAGGGGTAGGAAAAGGGGATTTTAAATGGTCAGAATATTCATAACTTTAATTGTATGAATGAATACTTAGTTTCGGCAATTATTTATTTAGTTTTTTTGATCGCATCGTTTTTTGTAGCAAAAAAGACTCTTAATTTAAAATCGCCCTGGTATGCATCATTGTTGATAATAGCGTATTTCGTGTCTATATTTATATACTTCGATTTACTTAACTGGGGGCATCAAGTATTAAGAGACCACAGGATCTATATCGAATTTGGACACGCAAGCCTACTACTGATTATGGTATTTTTTGTTTGCTTGATTACTGCGTTATTAGTTACTTTATTTGTGGTAATAAAACGACTATATAATAAAAGGACTGGTGTACAGTCTATTTAATCTACCTCGCCATGTCTGAAAAGAAATTCCTCATATTAAACAGTAAGCAAATACAGCAGAAGATCGATCGTATTGCCTACCAGATACTGGAAGATAATTTCGACGAAACGGAGATCCTGATCGCCGGCATCCTGCCGCGCGGCAATCAAATTGCCCAACGGCTAAAAGTCGTGCTGGATGAGATTGCACCATTTACCACCCGTTTGCTCACCATTGAGCTGGAAAAGGATAGCACTAGCCTGAGTGCCCGTATCAATTTTGAGATAGAGGAGTGCAGCAATAAGGTTATTGTATTGGTAGATGATGTGCTCAACAGCGGCAAAACCTTGGCCTACGGCTTTGGCGTTTTCCTGGATGTGCCGTTAAAAAAACTTCGCACCGTTGTCCTTGTCGACCGAAACCACAAAAGCTTCCCCGTAACAACCGACTATGCAGGTATAGCCCTTTCTACCGTTATTAAAGAACACGTTAGCGTTGTTTTAGATGTGGAAGGTGAGGAGGATGCGGTTTATTTGGTGTAGAATAATTAAATTTGTGTATGTCAGCAGCAGAAGTTAAAGAAACCAAAACAGACTTAATAGCCTGGATTAAACAACTGTCGGATATTAGTATGCTTTCAATGTTGGAGAGCCTTAAAAATGCCGATACAGGAGATATCGGAAAGGACTGGTGGGATGACCTTTCCCCGGCTCAAAAGGAAAATATAAACGCTGGTTTAAGAGAAGCCGAAAGTGGAAATGTAATGTCATCAAAAGAATTTTGGGCGAAGTTAAAGGATGCCTGAAATTTATTTAGAGATCTTTTATTCGCCAAGGGCCCATCGCAACGCGGCCGATATAAAGAATTATATCTTATATTATTTTACGCAGCGGGAGGTTAATAGTTTTTTAAAGCTGTTAAATAAGTTTGAAAAGAACGTTTGCGTGTTTCCATTACTTTATCGGAAAAGCAGCCGGAACTCCAAAATCCATCGTGCCATTTTGAGTAAACAACTCTCGGTATTTTATATTGTGAAGAACTCTTAAATTATCGTGATCGCAATGATGGATAACCGGATGAGCGAAACTAAATGGCCGTAAGCCCCACAACCTCCACTAACCCCTCCACACTCATATCAATTCCGCTTACGTGGTGAGTTGCCTGTAGGTAATAACCCTCGCGTTCGGCCAGTTTGTGTTCTATAAATTCCACCAGTTCTTCGCCTTTTTTGCCTTGCAGTACGGGGCGTGGTGTTTTGGCATTCTCGAGGCGTGAGGAAAGGGCTTTTGGCGATAGCTGAATGTACAATGTTTGCCCATGATCGTTCATCCAATCCATGTGATCGAAGAAGCAGGGCAGCCCGCCACCGGTAGATACGATAACGTTCTCGGGGTAATCTGTTTGTTTCAGCACTTCCGATTCCCGCCTGCGGAAGGCCTCTTCGCCGTGGCTGGCGAAATATTCGGCAATGGTCATGCCTGCCTGTGCTTCCAGCACGTGGTCCAGGTCTATAAAATTATAACCTAAACCTGCGGCCAGCTTTTTGCCCCAGCTGGTTTTGCCGCAGCCCATAAATCCTATTAAATATACACAGCTCATTGTTTGCTAAAATATTCTTTTACCAGGTATTCATACTTCGGCATGTTATGATAATGCCATTTGTTAATCACCGTACCATTCTTCAGCAGTATAATGCCAGGGTTAGAACGTACCATACTTTTCAGCGGAACACCGTCGGCATAAAATAATTCGCTTACCAGTTTGTTCTTTTTGGCAAAGGCTTGCGCGCTTTGCGGCGGATTGGAAGTAAGCAGTATGATGCGGGTATTATAATTTTCAATAAGATTGGCAGCTAAAGCGTTAATGCGGCCAATGGCCTGCTCGTTAGTTTCATCTAAATTGTACGCAACGATCACCAAACTATAAAATGGGCTCGATAGCAATTCCTGGTTATAGTTATTGCCATCAGCATCCTGGATATTCAAGTCGCGTATTTTGGGCTCGAAACCTTTACTAATCAACTTACTTTCGGGGTTGGGTGCTATTTCCCAGTTAGTGTCTTTCCAGATGGCTGGATCTCTAAGGTATTCCTTATCCGTCATCACTTTTGTTTCGCCTGTTTTTTTGTTTTTGAGGTGGTAGATGATCTCGTATACATCAGCAGGGGCACCCGGTGGGGTTTTCATCTCATCCAAAATATTGGCACCGATTTTATAGGGCAGGAAATCTACAATCGGCGAAAAATTATCCGTGTATAAGCCAAAGCCAAGCGATAGTACGGTAGCCGCTATCAGTAATTTGTCCCCGGTTTTTTGTGTTACCAGCGGCAGGATAGCCTTGCGATTCACAAAAATCACCAGCACCAAAAGCAGCAGCACCATGTCTTTGCTAAACGACTGCCATGGCGTTAGCGGAATAGCATCACCAAAACAGCCGCAGGTTTGTACTACTTTAAAATAAGCCGAGTAAAAAGTAAGGAAGCCGAAAAATATAATGAGCAGCAACAAACCCCAAACTACAGATACGGCACGTGTGCCAACCAGCAAGGCAAAACCCAAAAGCATTTCCAACGCGCAAAGGATCACAGCCGCGCTTATGGCAAAGCCATTTAAAAAGGTGAGGTGAAAAACCTCAAAATATTCTTCCAGTTTGTAAGAAAAGCCAAGCGGGTCGTTCGCTTTTATCAATCCCGAGAAAATGAACAGCAACCCAACGACTATTCTGCAAAACCAGATCAGGATGTTCTTCATGCCACTCCTAATTTTATCAGCGCGAAAACGGAGTAATTCAGCATGTCCTGGTAGTTGGCTTTTACGCCTTCAGATGCCAGGGTTTTACCTTCGTTATCTTCAATTTGTTTTACGCGAAGTATCTTCATCAGTATCAGGTCGGTTAAACTGCTAATGCGCATATCGCGCCAGGCCTCGCCGTAATCATGGTTTTTGGCAAACATCAGGTCCCTGGTTTCGGTAACTTTATCGTCGAATTGTTTTTCTACATGGTCAGCCGCAAGTTCATAAGCGGTTTCATCCGTACTGTCCAGTTGCATCATGGCTATAACGCAATAGTTTACAATGCCGATGTATTCGCCGGTGATATCCTCGCCTACTTTAGATACCTGTTTTTCTTCGAGCGTGCGAATGCGTTGCGCTTTAATAAAGATCTGGTCGGTGATAGATTTTGGCCTGAGGATGCGCCATGCGGTGCCATAATCGCGGGTCTTTTTCATGAAAAGGCTCCTGCAATGTGTGATAACGGCGTCGTATTCTGCTGCTGTGTTGTTCAATGGCGTTGTAAAGTTGAAATGTTTTAAGGTTGAAATGTTGCCATCCCTTTTAACTTTGGATTTTGTTTTGTGCGGTGGCGGGGCGAGTGATTACCTTATTGCTCCTTTTGAAAGGGGCCGCATGATAGTGAAACGAATTTTGCAGAAAGTTAGCGTAACTTTACAACTTTAAAACGTTTCAACATTCCAACAAATCCAGTGGCTAAAGATACATTTTTTCAGAAAAAAGTAACCCTGAATGCCGGCGGTAAATTGATAGACCTGTCATCCTCAAAAGTGATGGGCATAATCAATATCACGCCCGATTCTTTTTACGCAGGTAGTCGCAAAACGGAAGCGACATCAGTAATACAACAAGCCGAAAAAATGTTATGCGATGGCGCAACTTTCCTCGACCTCGGCGCTTACTCCTCGCGCCCCGGCGCTATAGATATTTCTGTTGAGGAAGAAACAGAACGACTAATTCCCGCTGTTGAAGCCATCGTGAAAAACTTCCCTGAAGCTATTATATCCATCGATACTTTTCGCGCAAGCGTTGCCGAGGCTGCCATAAAAGCGGGAGCGCATATTATCAACGATATTTCGGGCGGTAGTTTGGATGCCGAAATGTTTGCCACCGCTGCCCGCTTGCAAGTGCCTTATATTTTAATGCACATGAAAGGCACACCGCAAAATATGGTGCAGCAGGCACAGTACGAAGATGTTTTTGCTGAAGTGTTTGATTATTTTGTGAAAAAAGTATACCGGCTGAAGCAATTGGGCGTACACGATATCATCATCGACCCAGGTTTCGGCTTTGCCAAAACAGCGGAACAAGGTTATGCCTTAATGAGTCGTATGGAGGAATTTAATGTGCTGCAACTGCCGGTATTGGTAGGTGTCTCGCGTAAGCGGATGATCTACGGTTTACTGGGCCACACCGCCGAAGAAGCACTGAACGGTACCACGGTTTTAAATACCATCGCGCTTACTAAAGGAGCCGGAATATTACGAGTACACGATGTTAGGGAAGCAGTAGAGGCGGTGAAAATTTGGGAAGTCTGTAATCCAAATTAATTTACTTTATCCGTTGTAATCTGCTGCAATGTTGTCAGTTACGTTGGTATCCAGTATCAGTGTTTATCCATGCAGCCCTATCTATTATTTTGAACGCACTTTAAAGTATTGATACGAAGGTCCGTCAGCGGCAGACGTCCCAGTAATGATAGACTGCGGAGTTTCTGTCCAGGCATCGCTATAGTCGGGGTTGGTGAAAGTTATTCTGCCAAATTTCAAGGTATCTCTTATTTCGGTTATCTTAATGCTGAATTTACCACTGGCGGTAACCTTATTCTCCAGGTATTTTACATAGGTGCTATCGCTGTTAAACTGGTACATGTTGCCGCTGTTGGTAATGGCTCTTGCTGGAGCAAGGCCGCCATGTACATATGCTAATTCCCATCTGCCAAACAGGCCAGGGGTAACCTGTGCGTTTTTTTCTTTTTTGCAGGATGCGAGGCCAATAACTATGGCTACAAGTAATAAGGCTTTTTTCATGTTCATTTTTTTATAACTTATTTTAGTTTAACATACTCGGATGCAATACCATCGGTTACGGTTGTACCAATGGTGATGGTGTCGCCCTTTATACGGAAGGCTTCCCGGTAATCGGACGTATTGAAAGCTATTGTGCCGTATCGGACACCTCCTTCGGTATTGGTTATTTTGATGTGGTATTTACCGCTTGCCGCAATTGCGTCGCCGGCGTACCGGTTATAGGTGCTGTCGCTTTTAAACTGGAAGATACTGCCGTTACCCGGGGAGAATTTATCGTAATGATAACTAAAGCCGCCATAGGTGGCGCGCAACTCGTATTTGCCAAATATACTTCCATCCAGCACATCGGTTTTAGTGCAGGCAGAGAGAAAGCATACGGTAGCTATCAATAATAAAGCCCTCGTCATAGTTAACTTGTTTATTACTATTACGACAGGCGGTGACTAAACGCTACAGAGATTACTGTTTATTGGAGATTTCTCGCGCCTCTTTAATATTTATTCTCGCTTTGTGACCATGTTTTTCAAGTAGATAGAGGAGGTTAGCACCATTTATTAGAGTTAGAGGCTTTGACTTTACAAATTCATAAGCGTCTGGACCATAGTCTGACGTAGTAACCAAAATGCCTTTATTAGCGCCTTCATTGTGAACAGTCCCATATAAGTCTCTAACAGCAGCTACTCCGACGGTGTTAGTATACCTTTTTGCTTGGATGACAATTTTCCCACCTCTTATTGGATCTGGGTCAAACGCAATCGCGTCAACGCCACCATCACGACTCGCTTGTGTAACCTTAACTTCGCCGCCATTATGTGAAAATTCCTTGGCGAATATTTCTCTTATTAGATGTTCAAATTCTTCCCAAGGCATCGTTGCAAGATTGCTGCCTTCATCTAACAATCCTGCAACGTCATGTGACGATACAAATCTTTTGTCATTTTTATCTATATGAAGCAATGGTCTGATTGGTGTTATTCCGTATAATTTACTGCTTCCAACGCCCTTGAAATTCTTAAAACATATTTTGGGGTCAATGTTTTTTAAATTTATTTCAACAAAATCTGATTTCTTTATTTGAATGGATAGTATGCAACTACTTTCATCTTTCCCGGTTGCCTTATTGATATAATTGATCCAACCATTAAAGACAATTGCCTCTAAGGCATTTATAGTATCTGCTTGGTATAACTCATGTATGGTTCGCAAAGTAATATTATACATTGTAGCATCAAAAACTTTAGCAAGTTGAGCTTCCGAAATAGCGTATTCCTTTAATTCCTTTTTAGTTGCGATGTATCGTACTTCAGAAACTTTTGGAAAGTCTTCGGAAGAGGGTAAAACGTAATCTACGATTAGAATTGAATTTTTGGGATTGTATTCTAAATCAAAATCTTTTTTTACTAAGTCGGGATATTCAGAGTTGGTTAATACCATATCACAATACTCCACTGTTGCTGCTGCATCTTTTGAAAGGTAGTTCTGTTTCAGTACATCAATCTTTGCATTAAATTCAATTTGCGATTGTAAATAATCGTTTTTCCTTTTTACCCAATCTTGTTCTTCTTTTAATAAATTTTCTTCAATGTATACTCGCCGGTCTTTGGCCACCTGCAATTGTTCGTGGTATTTATCTTCTGCGGTTTTGTTGTCGACCTCTATACTTTTCTTCTGCTTTTCCCACAAATGATAATCAAATTTGTAAACGCTTTCAGCAGTCAAAATCTTTTTTTCTTTGGAGGATTTGAAAATCTTATCACTGAAGGTAAATATTGGTTGATATTTTAAATTCGATTTATGGGGTGCCTTCGGAATAGGTTTAACCGATGGCTTAATCGGGTCTTTTATTTTAGCAAGTTCATTATGAATTTCATTAAACGGATTCTTCTCAGGGAATCTCTTTTTGTCCTTAATGGTTTCCCAAGTGATTGTATTATCAACATCTACCGCTTCGATTAAAATATTGTCAATCCGCTGATGTAAAGTTTGATATTCTTTAGTTTGTTCTTCAGCATACTTTGTGTTACCTTCTTTGAATTGCTGGCTACTCAGTGACTGCTGGATTTTAAGCCATTTTTCGTCCCACTTTTGAAATTGAGCGGTAACCTTTCGTTCTAACATAGTTTGATCGCTGTCTTTAAATATCTTAAATTCAGATAAACCAATATGTGATAACTCAGCACAGAAAGTTACTCTCCAAGTGGATGTGTTTTTTTGATAGTACCGTACCTTGTTTTGATTTGAATGCATTGCGAGACTATTTAGGTCATGTAATATACTAATAAGACGGTATTGAATGGTACATGAGGTGTTTAATTTTTCGCCGATACTACAACGCCATCCAGCATTTTCAATATCGAATCTACATACTCGCGGTTATTGGCCAGGCGGGGCACCTTATGCTGGCCGCCAATTTTGCCCTTTGCCTTCATCCAGTTGAAGAAAGTGCCTTCGGCTACTTTGCGCACTATGGGGCGGCGCAGGGCCATATCTTTAAAACGCTTGGCATCGTAATCGGAATTTACGCGGCGGAGGGTGAGATCGAGCAGATCGACAAAGCGCTCAAACTCGGCAGGTTTCTTTTCAAATTCTATCAGCCATTCGTGCGCGCCGCACTGGTCGCCGCTGAAGTAAACGGGGGCGGCGGTGTAATCGCGGATGATAGCGCCGGTTTGGGCGCATGCTTCCGCCAGGGCACGTTCGGCATTGTCAATGATGATCTCCTCGCCAAAAGCATTGATAAAGTGCTTGGTACGGCCGGTGATGCTGATACGGTACGGCACCAGCGACGTAAATTTGATGGTATCGCCTATGAGGTACCGCCATAGGCCGGCATTGGTACTGATGATGAGGGCATAGTTTTTATCAAGTTCCACCTCATCCAGCGTGAGGGTTTGCGGATTTTCGTGGTGTAATTGTTCCAGCGGGAGAAACTCGTAGAAGATGCCGTAATCCAGCATCAGCAGCATGTCGCCCGGCTCCTCCAAATCCTGTATGCCGAAGAAACCTTCGGAAGCGTTATAGGTTTCGAGGTAGTACATCTCCTCATTCGGGATCAGTTTTTTAAACTGTTCGCGATACGGGGTAAAGTTTACCGCGCCGTGGAAGTATAATTCCAAATTTGGCCAAACTTCCAACAGATTTTTTTTGCCGGTAATCTCGAGGATGCGTTTAAACAGCAGGATGTTCCAGGTGGGTACTCCGCTAATGCTGGTAACGTTCACATCTTTGGTGGCATGGGCCATTTTCTCTATTTTTTCTTCGAAATTGTCCAGCAGGGCGATATCCAGGTGGGGGGTGCGGTAAAACTCCGCCCAAAGGGGGAGATTTTTCATGATCACTGCAGACAAGTCACCGAAGGAAGTATCGGCATTAAGCTGACCAATTTGGTGGCTGCCGCCAAGGGTTAAACTTTTGCCCGTAAAAATGCGGGCGTTGGGGCGGTTATTAAAGTAGATGGTAAGCATATCCTTGCCGCCCTTAAAATGGCATTCTTCTAAGGATTCTTCGCTTACGGGGATGAATTTACTGCGGTCGCTGGTGGTGCCCGATGATTTTGCAAACCAGCGAATCTCTGACGGCCAAAGTACATTTTGCTCGCCCTTCAGCATCCGCTCGATGTATGGTTTTAGTGTATCGTAGTTTTGGATGGGTACTTGCCGCTTAAAATCAGCCAGGCTTTCAATGCTTTTGTAATGGTGCTTTTTGCCCCACTCGGTATTCTCGGCACCGGCAACCAATCGCTCAAACCACTCTTCCTGTACTTCATTTGGGTATTTCATAAAAAGCTCTATCTGGTGGATACGCTTTTTCATGAACCAGGTAAATACAGAGTTTATAATGGCCATAGGTGGGGGTATTAGTTCATAGGTTATAGATCATGGTTCATTGTAAAATGTATAGTTATAGCAACTAACCGCAATCTATACCCTACGAACCATCAGCTATGATCTATGAACAAATATATTATTTACTGAGCAAAGGTTTTTCTTTTCAATACAAAATTCGCGCCGAGGTAAACTTTGCGCACCATTTCGTTGGCGGCAAGTACCTCGGGGACGCCCGATTCCAACAATTTGCCCTCGAAGAGCAAATAAGCGCGGTCGGTAATGGAAAGGGTTTCCTGTACGTTGTGGTCGGTAATTAATATACCAATGTTGCGGTGCCTCAACTTGGCAACCATGGCCTGGATCTCTTCCACGGCAATCGGGTCAACACCTGCAAAAGGTTCATCCAATAAAATAAAATTGGGTTCGGCTGCCAGTGCACGGGCAATTTCGGTACGGCGACGCTCACCACCGCTTAGCAGATCACCACGGTTTCTGCGTACTTTATGCAAACTAAATTCGTCTATCAGTTCCTCCAGTTTATCGCGCTGCTGGTCCTTAGGCATTTTACCCATTTCCAGCACAGCCTTAATGTTATCTTCTACCGATAGCTTACGGAAGACCGATGCCTCCTGTGCCAGGTAGCCAATGCCTTTTTGCGCACGGCGGTACATGGGTTCGCCGGTTATCTCTTCGTCGTCCAAAAAAATCTTGCCTTCGTTGGGTTTTATCAGCCCCACTATCATGTAAAACGAAGTAGTTTTCCCGGCGCCGTTCGGCCCTAATAAACCCACAATTTCGCCCTGCGACACATTGAACGTGACATCGTTAACAACGCTGCGCTGTTTATATTTTTTTACTAAATTCTCTGCCCGAAGGATCATACCTGTAATTCAAAATTTAAAAGTCAAAATTCAAAAGTGTGCAAACTGCTAATACAACTCACATTTCGCTTTTTTATTCTGATCGTTCTTAATATTCTTCAAAATTAAACAGTCTTGGTTTTGACTTTTTAATTTTGACTTTTAACTTATTCTTATCCCTTTTATATTCAACTGGATGGTTCGCTGTTCGCGCCAAACATTTTCTTCTATGACGTAGCAAATATCAAAAGGCACACCTGGTTTTAGTTGTGGCAAATATTCTGCATGGTTAAAAGCGATGCAACTAAACGATGCCGAACCCGGTTGCATCACACTCATTTTTACGTGATTGCCGCCCACCAGGCCTGCATTGCCGCTAACATACACATTTTTGCTCAGTAATACCGGCGCCATGTTCTCCGGCCCGAAAGGCGCAAACTGGTTCAATATCCGGAAGAATTTTGATTCGATATCAGTTAATTCGATCTCAGCATCTATCAAGATCTGCTGGATCAATTGTTCATCGGTAATGGTGCTGCTTACTACTTCTTCAAACCGGGCAATAAAAGCAGGCACCTGTTCGGGCTGCATCGTAAGCCCGGCCGCGTATTTGTGCCCACCAAATTGCAGCAACAGATCGCTGCATCCGCAAAGCGCCTCGTAAAGATCATACCCCAAAACCGAGCGTGCCGAACCTGCCACATGCCCGTTACTGCGGGTAAGCACCACGGTTGGGCGGTAATATTTTTCGGTAAGGCGCGAAGCCACAATTCCTATAACGCCCTTGTGCCAGCCTTCGTTAAAAACTACTGTGGATTTTTTGCCGATCAGGATGGCATCGTTATCTATCAGGCTCAGGGCCTCGTCGGTTATTTGCTGGTCGTGCCCCTTGCGTTCCTGGTTAAGTTCATTTATCAATAGGCCCTGCTCTTTTGCTTCGTCCTCGTGGCAGGCTATTAATAGCCTCACGGCATGTTTAGCATCGTGTATCCGCCCGGCGGCGTTAATACGCGGGCCCAATAAAAATACCACGTCACTTATGGTGTAAGGCCCTTTGCGGCCGGCAACTTCCATCAGCATTTTTATGCCGATACAGGGGTTCTCATTTATTTTTTGCAGACCAAGATATGCAATTACACGGTTTTCGCCGCTGATATGCACAATATCGCAAGCAATGCTGATAGCAGCAAGGTCGAAATAATTGCTTACTTCTTCAAAGGGCAGGTCGTGTACCTCTGCATAGGCCTGAGCCAGTTTTAGCCCAATGCCACAGCCCGAAAGTTCTTTATAAGGATATTGACAATCGGCACGTTTGGGGTCGAGCACGGCAACGGCAGCGGGCAGCTCATCGCCCGGTAAGTGGTGATCGCAAATGATGAAATCTACCCCCAACGTATTGGCATAGGCAATTTTATCAACGGATTTGATCCCACAATCCAGCGCGATGATGAGGCTAAAGCCGTTCGTAGCTGCATAATCTATACCAGCAGTAGAGATGCCATAACCTTCTTTGTACCTGTCGGGAATGTAATATTCGATGTTAGCGTGGTGCTTTTTAAAAAAGCTGTAAACCAAAGCAACGGAAGTGGTGCCATCTACATCATAATCGCCATATATTAAAATCTTTTCGTTTGCAGCGATAGCGGCATCTATACGGGTGATGGCCTTCTCCATATCCTGCATCAGGAAAGGATCGTGCAGGTGCAACGGACTTGGGCGGAAAAAGTATTTGGCTTCCTCAAAATCGCGGATGCCGCGCTGGGCCAGCATATTGCTCAAAACCTTGCTGATGTTAAGCTGCTCTGCCAGTTGCTGCACTATCTCCCCATCTGCCGCATCTTTTAACACCCACCGTTTGGCCATAAATATTGTTAGATTTTTTAGGGTGTAAAGATAGGAAAAAGAGAAGCAAGAGGGCAAGATGCAAGATTAAGAGAACATTTTTTTAATACTTTAGTAATACACTAATTATTATGATCTACTACACCCAACTCATATTTATAAAACCCGGATGCGAGGAAGAGTTTCACGCATTCGAGGATAAAGTACTGCCGCTTTTAAAAGAGCACAACGGCATACTCGTTTACCGTATCAGGCCGGATGCCAGCGCTTTTATAACAAGCACCGAACCATTACCCTACGAAATTCACCTGGTAACCTTTGGCAGTAAAGCAGATTTTGAAGACTATAAAACCGACCCGAAACGACTGGCGTTTATGGAAATGAAGGATAGGTCAGTAGAGAAGATCGTTCTGATTGAGGGGGTGGCGTTGTGAGAATACCTGGCGGCTTTTTGCATCACAACACCAACGACGAAAACATCAATTATCGCCGTCGGTTTTAACCGACGGAATAATGCAATACGCAATTGGCTTTAGCCAAACCCTTTTCACGGATTCGGCTAAAGCCAATAATTTATTTGCCCGTTCCGTCGGTTGAAACCGACGGCAATGGATTTGTTAAAGCGGTAGGTTCTGCGCTTTAGAATTTGGTGATCTCTTCTTTCTCGTCCGGCGTATCACCTTTGCGCTCCACGGTGATGGTGCATTCGGTTAACAATGCCGCTGCTGCGCCAACGGCTGCCAGCACGGGTGCCATTAAAAGTCCAACCAACCCATAACTCACCGGGAAGCTCATCATTTCTTTACCGTCGTGATTGGTGATGGTGATTTTGGTTACGCTGCCTTCGTTTATCAGTTCCTTTACTTTTTTAACGATGCTTTCTCCGTTAATAGAGAATGATTCTTTTATTGCCATGATATGTAAGTATTTGGGTTTGCTTTGATGTTATTTGAATATTGGACAGTAAAGTGCTCAATTTGTTACAGCCGTCGGGGTTATCCACTTAAATGCAAAGCTGAAAACGCACAAGTAGCGGTTATATTTCATTTATTATTGCACGGTTTTTTCTCCGTAAATAACCAGTGCGCTGGAATCGATCTTAACCTCGCCGGCCGGATAGGTGGCATTTATCAACGTATAAACTTCGTTTTTAATTTTGGTACGAACGGCCTCATCTGCTTTACTCAAGGCGGCAACTATAGGGGCGCCAACCTCGCAGGTCATCTCCCAATAATTATCGGCAGTTTTACTTTTAAGCGTACCCGCCACTTCCCGTTGCTTTATATTGTTTAACCCGGCCTGCGCAAATAAATCAGCCATAAAACCATCCTTTGAACAACGGAACATACCCGGTGCACCGGGTACAGGCGTAGGCAGTTCTATGTTTTTATTGATAACCCCCATAGTTGCTGTAACCCAAAAGTTCTTCTCGGATACGTTCCAAACGGCGGCGGCAATTTTTCCGCCCGGTTTCAGCACCCGCACCATTTCCTTGGCAGCCAACAGCATATCAGGGAAGAACATGAAGCCAAAACGGCAGCTTATGGCATCAAAGCTATTGTTGGCAAAAGGGAGATCGGATACATCGCAGACAATGGTTTCGATATTGGTTATACCTCGTGCCAATGCATTATCACGTGCTATTTGCAGCATGTCTTCGGCAAGGTCGGTTATTACTACTTTGCCGCCATTAAGCATCGTGGCAATAGTAAGGCCGGGTTCGCCGGTGCCCGCAGCAATATCCAATATCATATTGTTGCCGCCGGGTTGCAGCAATTGAATGATGGCATCGCCCACGGGCTGCATAAAATCCATCAGGAGCAGGTCCCATTTTCCCCATCCGGCCGAGAATTTATTCCACGATGCTTTTTGCTGCTCGCGTATTTGCTCCAGTTGCTGTTCCATAATATAGGTAGTTAAAGAGGTATAATATGTCGGCAGTTTAGTGTTCTTGCCTCCTGATTCTTGAATTCTTACTTCAAAGTTTCATACTTATTCCCATTCGCCGGGTCTGCCTGTATCAGCGTATTCATGGCCTGCGCTTTTTCGGGGCCGACTGCTTTGCTGAAGATCGACACGAACTCATCATCCTTTGCTGTAAAAAAGGCAAGCGGCAGGTATGAGCCGATGCGTTTACGATCTACCTGGGTAAGCTGGGGCAATATGGTGCTGATGGTTTTGCGTGCTTTAACGGCGTTATCCGCCATCATATCCAGCCCGTTACGGTGATAATCATATATAAAGCTGCGCAGGTTGTTGTACAGTTTATTATTCAAGTTTTCTGATAGCCAGTAGCGGTTCAGGTTACTGTCGAAAGCCTTCCAGCCTTTATATGCTGCGGTTTGAGCGTTTTGCACAACCGTTTGCGCTTGAGCGAAATACGGACTACCGCTATAGCGCGAGAACGAATCATAATCCATCCCCACAATAATATAGGCATAAAACGCCATTACCGAACTGAGGTTGCTCTGAAAATTCTGGTCGCTATAGTCGATAGTTTGGCCTTCGGTGTAAGTAAAATCCACATCCCTGTCGTTAATATTGAGCAGGGTAGTGGTGTAGCTGGAGTTAAAAACCGGGCGCGAGGACTGCACCTGCATTTCGCAGCTGAAGTTGCTGCCGCCATCCCAGTTGGTAATATTCAATACAAAATTGCAGTTGATGCGCTCGTTTGGAGCTATAGCATCCGCGGCCCATTTGCGGCCGTTCAGAAAATCCTTCATGGCGGTTTCCAACGTGGTGAAAATGCGCTTGTTGCTTACCTGTATCTTGGGTGCCAATATTTTTACCCGTGCGTTCAAATCCTGCGCTTGTGAATAGCAGCTGTAAGTAAAAATCAAAATGGGAATGAGCAGGCAGCGTTTCATGGTTTTAGCAGTTGGATAAATTTAGCACAAATATCCTTTGCCACCTCATTTTTATTTTTCAGCGCGAAGATGGTTTTGTTCAGCGCCTTATCTATCATCGTTACTTTATTGGTATCGCCCTTAAACCCTGCACCGGTATCGTTCAGCGAATTAAGCACGATCATATCCAGGTTCTTGTTTTTCAGTTTCGCGATAGCATATTCTTCTTCGTTATTTGTTTCCAGTGCAAAGCCAACCAATACCTGCCCTTCGCGTTTCTGCTGACCGAGGGTTTTTAAGATGTCGGTGGTTTTTTTAAGTTCGATGTTTAGCCCGCCGTCTTGCTTCTTTATCTTTTGGTCGGCAACCGTAATGGGGGTATAATCTGCCACGGCAGCGCACATAATGCAGCCATCGGCTTTGTCGAAATTTGCCAGGCACTCGCGCAGCATATCGGCGGCGCTGGTAACATCAATGCGTTTAATGCTTCGCTGCCTGCTTTGTTGTGATGTTGGGCCGGCAATTAGCGTAACATCGGCACCCAAAGCCGCAAGTTCATCTGCAATGGCAAAGCCCATTTTGCCCGAAGATTGGTTACCAATAAACCTCACCGGGTCTATCGCCTCGTAAGTAGGCCCGGCTGTTACCAATATACTATGGTTTACTAAGGGGAGTTTTTGTTTAATATCCGCCTCAACAAAAGCCACTATGTCCTCTGGTTCGGTCATGCGGCCTTCGCCGTGCAGCCCGCTGGCCAGTTCGCCACTCCCCGGAGGAATCAAGATGTTTCCGAAGGATTGTATTTTGCTGATATTATCCTGCGTGGCTTCGTGCTTCCACATATCAAGGTCCATTGCCGGGGCAAAGTAAACCGGGCATTTTGCCGAAAGATACACGGCGGTAAGCAGGTTATCTACCAATCCGCCCGCCATTTTGGCCATGGTGTTGGCACTGGCAGGGGCTATGATCATCAG
The DNA here is from genome assembly GCF_004054195.1 of Mucilaginibacter gilvus. Classification (GTDB taxonomy): domain Bacteria; phylum Bacteroidota; class Bacteroidia; order Sphingobacteriales; family Sphingobacteriaceae; genus Mucilaginibacter; species Mucilaginibacter gilvus. The sequence continues at coordinate 496,661 of NZ_SBIW01000008.1, forward strand.
GTCGCCCCAAAGGCCAAGCTCCACGTGGTTGTTCCATTCGCCGGTTTCTGGTTTAAAGTATTCGCTGTAAACCGGGCGTTTAGATAGGGTAGACAAGGTAAGTGGTGTAATAAAGTGGGTAGCATCCGGTGTCATAACCACTTGCACCTGTGCGCCTGCTTTTACCAACAAGCGTACCAGCGTGGCGGTTTTATAAGCCGCTATACTACCGCAAACACCCAGAATTATATTTTTTCCTACAAGCATGAAGTCGAGCCCTTAACCCCCTGAAGGGGAATAATTATTAAATATCGAATCCCGAACACCGGATGATAAAGTATTTCGGAACTCAGCATGGTGCTAAAAACTCAAAGTAACAAAAAAACTCCCATAGGGAGTTTTAAATATCGTGCAAATCAAACGCTCCCCCTTCAGGGAGGTGGGGGGCTTCTTATTGCTGTTCTTTACTTGGGTTACGGTAGTAAATCTTATCTTCTAAAAATTCCTGTACAGCTACCAAAGTAGGTTTAGGCAATCTTTCGTAGTATTTAGAGATCTCAATCTGCTCGCGGTTTTCAAAAACTTCTTCCAGGTTATCATTTGCCGATGCAAATTCAGAAAGTTTTTGGTGTAACTCTTCCTTTATGTTGTTTGATATCTGGTTTGCCCTTTTTGACATAATTACAAGCGACTCATAAATGTTGTCGGTTTTCACATCCAGTTCACGCAGGTCACGTGTTACGGTGCTGCTGGCTACTGTTGGTTTATTTGTGTTAGTGGTGCTCATGTCTTTTAATTAAAATGCTTTATGTATTAATATGGTATTTTCTGGTTATCTCTATCCTTAATAGAGGGTGGCTGCGTTGTCGTCGTATCTTTCTTAGCAACTTTTTTAGCCAGGGCAGGGTTGTACGCAATTTCTGCTAAAACCTTTTTAGCTTCAACTATGCCACGCTCGCTATCTTTTTTATAGTCGGCGGTTTCTTTCAAGTATTTGCTGCCGGCATACTTCTCTGCAAATTGGTCGGCGCCTGCTATTACCAGTCCAAAACGCTCTTCCTGGCGCTGTTCGCTGCTTACCTGTGCGTATTGATATTGTGCTTTTATAGCCAGGTACTCCAATTCTTCGGCGTATTTAGTATCCGGGTAATCGCGCAGGGTGTTATTAAACGCAATAGAGGCGGCCTGGTAATCACCAATAGTTAAATACAATTTAGCGTTTTCGTAAGCCTTACGTTCCAATTTGTCGCGCAGGTTTTGTATCAGTTTGCTCGCCTCGGTAACACGGTCACTCTTAGGGTAAAGGTTAATAAACAGCTGCAGGCTCTCAATGGCCTTGGTAGTGTTCTCCTGATCAAGCGAGTATATCGGCGAATCGAGGTAGAAACAGTAAGCGGCAATAAAGCGGCACTCCTCAGCACGCGGGCTGGTAGGGTACGTATCTGCAAAGGTTTTAAAGTGGTAACGGGCCGATGTATAATCCTTCAGCTTATAGTTAGTATAAGCGTAGTAGTAATATAAATCTTCCGCACCGGCGCGGCCACGGTAAATAGTAACCAGGTCCTCAAACAAACCAAGTGCTTTGCTGTACTCCTTTTTATTGTAAAACTTTACCGCTTCAGAGTATTTCTTGGCGTTATCGTTACTGGCTTTTAGCTTTTCGTACTTGCTTTTACAACTGCCGAGCGCAATAATTAATAGCAGCAATACGCCCGAAATAATGTGTAGTTGTTTTTTAAACATTTCGCAAAGATAGTTGAATATTATAAATCAGTCAATTATTTATTTAGTGGACGAATATATAACGACGTTTTTGCACCTTATATATATAAAGCCTGTATTTAACATCTTTTAACGTTGTGGAAGGAGGAGGGAGTTGATACGTAGGGTGGGGTTATAGTTGATGGTTGATAGTTCATGGGTCGGTAGGAGGAAGTTGGTGGATAGGGTGGGTTATTGTGGTGGTTCATAGATTATGGTGGGGAATTAGTAGACAGGATGGGTGTATAGGTGATGGTGGTAACTGACTACGCATCCGTCGCGTTGGGGGGATATAGTATATACGCATAAAACCACTCGGTTATATAATGCAATAGTCGGTGATTTGGACAGTGCTTATTATATAGTATATATAGGTGGATGTTTTTGCGGACGTATATACTATGTATATGTTATTGGGCTCGCGGTTTTGCTTTGGGTATTATATAGTATATGGTTGGCCTAAAACTCGCGGTTCAGTTCTGCTAACAATAAATCAAATCAGGGGCATTCAATATCCCTTAAATCAGGGTTTGGGATATGATATAGGCGGTGCCGTTGGCCCGGGCTTTCCGCACATACGCGCACACGGCCTTAGGCACGGGCCGGTATCCGCTGCAATCCCTCCGCTGGAAAATGTCCTACCCTTGATTCTTGTGATGGTAGGACTGCCTTGATGCAGTTAAAAGGATCTGTAATAGACGTGAATTGACGGCTAATTCAGCACAATCCGCTGTTGAAGCAGCACTAATTGAAAATATATTCTTCAGCAGTAATTAACCATCATGTATTAAAAATGAGCTCAAGCGGCCTTTTTACTATTAACTATTCATCCATCAGCTATTAACGCCTCATTTTTTTCGCCTCATCTACAGCGTGTTAAAAATACACTAAGTAAATTATGTACAAAGTGCTTGCAGAAGCAAAAAAGCTGTGTACCTTTGCAGCCCGCAAACAAAATAGCGGGTTGTTCTCTGAAAAATAAGCAGCTAAAAATTTAAAAATAACGCTTGCAAATTCAACAAAGGTTAATACCTTTGCAGCCCGCAAAAGAGGAAACAAAATTGCGGTTGTACATTGAAAGCAAGCTTAAATAATTAAAAAATAAAGTTTGCAAATTAAAGGAAAGTAACTACTTTTGCAGCCCGCCAAATCGGAAACGAGGATTGTGGAAAAAGGTTAAAAAGCGAGCTTAAGAAATTTAGAAAATAAAGTTTGCGAATAACAAAAAGGTTTTTACCTTTGCAGTCCCAAA
>NZ_SBIW01000009.1 GCF_004054195.1 Mucilaginibacter gilvus
ATGTATTAATAACCGGCGGCATATCGGTTATTTGGGTTTTTAAATTTGCTTGTATGTTTTTATATGTGGTCAAAACTTCGGCTGCACTGTTAGTGGCCTGGGTCATATTAGTGAAATCGTGGGTTTGCCCCGAAATGAAAGCATAGTACTGATTATATACCGATTCGATTGCGTTACCGGTTTGCAACATGCCATCGATCATCAATTGATAATAATCTAATGATACTATGGGTACATAGTTCATGGGGTTGGCATAATAATCAAGTCCTTGCCTTAGTTGATCCATTAAAGCACGGCACTGACGGTAAATACCGTGAAATTCTCTTGCCAGACTTGCAGTATCGGTTGCCTTTGCCGTCAGCCGTGCTATCCATTGATAGTAGTCTAAAGCCGGTGCTAGGTTACCTTGTAAATATTCTGCTTCGGCATACCTCATGCTCAATAATAACAATGCAAGCATGCTGGTATTTTGCACCAATAAATTTGTCTCATCATCACTACGCGCCCCTGCATATGCGCCGGCGTTACCTGCGGTGGCTGCAGTAGTGTTGCCGTCTACCGCGGTATTCCCATCGGCACCGCTGTCAGTACGGTCATCGCTTAATTCCCATATTTCGCGGTGAAAATGATCTTGTGTAGTTGTTTGAATGGCGATACGACCGCCTATGCCCCCTTTGCCGTTCCGGCCCGCCTTCCCTGCCGTTGCCGTGTCCCCGGCACTGCCGCCAACATTATTATGCGTTATTTGGTCATCGCCCAAGGCAACAAATACATTAACATTAATAGCACCGCCGTTACCGCCATTGCCCGAACGGCCACTGTTGCCGCCTTTGCCCGCATTTCCGCCACTCTGGCCGCCAGTAGCCGGCGTAACATCATAGGTATCCGGATTCCTCCTGTCATGTACCACCCGCCGTATTATCGCATCGGTGCCGTTACCACCGTCCCGGCCGTCGCCACCATCTTGCCCAGTCTGCGCCTGCTGCCCCTTGCCCCCATTAGCTTTCAAAATAAGCCGACCGTTGATCGCGCCGGCATTTATAGTAATGTTGCCTGCGTTATTACCAGTTTTAGCAGTAGTTTCCGATGTTATGCCCCCATCCTGGCCATCTGTCCCACCCTGGCCGCTGCTTTCACCACTGTTAGCCTTCGGATTGGAATATGGCATAACCATCGTATTATCATCATCAGCCGTGACGTTAAGTATCGCACCGGCATCGCAGTTGATCACGTGCGCGTAGATAGTGATGTTTTTACCTTTTAATATAAACTCTTTTCCGGGTATTTGAAGCCTGTCCACGTATAGTTCAAGATGCGTGGTTGGGTTAAAGTCAATTTGATCCAATGTATAATTGGCAGCAACTAATGTGGTAATGTCGCCTACGGTTTGCTTTTGAACAGCAAAAAATGGTGGAGTATTCAATGGTTGGGAATCTTTAACGTGATAAATAAGGAGCTTAATATTACAAACAATAATTGAGTTACCAAAGCAGCAAATAAAAAACTTCGCATTATGTGTTACCAAGCACTTTCGTTCCGGCACAGTTATAACGAAATATCCTACATGGTATCGGGTTTTAAACTCGATTTAATTATTTGAGAATACTAAAGACAAGTGTGGCGAAATAGACTTGCTTCTAGCATTTTGCCGAGGAATATTTTTAATGAGATAACTGCACCTGGTTATGAAGTATATGTTGAAGCTTCAGTTCTTCTATAAAGTGGTTAGAAAGTTTTGAGAGCTTTACAAAGCATTCTTCAGTTCGATTTAGCGTTTATTTGGGCCACATGTAAACTAGGGACGTAGCATTCTTGCAGAATTTAAGGTAGATGGCTAGCAAGTAATTGGTTCGATTCCTGTTCCGGCTACCAAACGCGAAATAGCGGCATAGTTCAGTTGCAAGACTGGTATGCCGCTTTCGCTTTTTAGCATAACTTGCTTTAAATAAGCGAAATACAAAAACACAAAATTAATTCTCGGGGTTCGACATTTGTCCGTTTCCCGGTTGTACAAGACACCTTCGGGAAATACCAGATTTTGCAGTCTTTGCTTGATATTGTAGTCCGCCGTTAGCCACTTTTTTGGCAGATTTATAGCTAAATCTATAGCGGTATCGACGCAAGCATCAAGGTTCGACATTTTTAGCGTTGCCTTTGAAAGTTCTTTTTCTAATTCGTCCTTTTCCTCATTACTTCGCTATATACCTGTAATAGAGTTCGCTCGTATTTCCTCCCCGATTAACCGCTCCTCCAAGCGAACAATTTTCTTTTGCAACTCCATGTAATTTTGTTTCACCACTGTCTGCTGCTCGACATAGCCACGTGAATATTGATTGAAATTTACAATAGCCTGTTGTTTGATCAGGTGCAAAACATCTACAGGAAAATCCAAGACAAACCATTCCAATATCTCTACAAAGCGCTGATGTAATACGTTGGCATTACGATTCGTGCGACAGCCTATAGTAGAGCACTTGTAGTAATAGATGTTTTTCTTTTTAACAATATAGCCCCGCAACGGTTGAGAACACTTGTCGCAGTGCAGAAAACGCTTCAGCGGTATACGGTCGTTTTCTTCCTTAATAGAATAACCATGAGTTGTTTCAGCCAAGATGCCGTTCACTTGGAGAAACAGTTCCTTTGAAATGATACCCTCATGATTTCCAGGCAGGATAGCCCCGTCAAGCATTCTGTGCACAATCAGGCCGCAATAGAAGGGATTGCGAAGTATGTCGGCAACCCGCTGATGGCACAGGGCAATGCCGTTCGATGCAAGCCGCTGACGGATTGCCTTACACGTCAAATTCTCTTGCGCCTTCCATAGAAAAGCCTGGCGCAGTATTTTGCCCTTTGCGTTAATTACGATCGTTCGTTTGCCGTTTACATTTACGCTGTTATACCCCAATGGGGGTTTGGTCGGCCAATTGCCTTGCAAGAGCATCTCTTTTAAATTTCAATTTGGCGATCAAATCATAACTAAAGAAGCCCTAAACAAATTTAAAATCCATATAAACCCCAAGCCTGTGATTGGTGTAGTTCCAGTTTACGTCTTACCTTTGGGAGCAGCCGCAGCGGAAGAATATGGTGTCGCTGAACTTAAGACTATTGCTGATTTCTTAAGAGATCTGGTGACAGCAATGAATTTAGCAAAAGGAAGCGGAAAAGATCGCTCAACAGATATTCCTTCCTGGGCTAAAGCGAACAAACCTAAAGAGGGGGAAGCTGGAAAAGATTTTGCTAAGAGATTACTGGATGATCAATATGGTGAAGGAAATTGGTCTGGAACAGGCGGGGGCAGCGAATTTAGTAAACTCAAAAAGTATGGAGACAGATTTGACAAATAAAACTGTAAAAAGAGAAGAAGTATGGATTATTAAAATAAATCTTTACGCTTTTATTTTTAATAACGATGCTTATCTATTGTTTTTAGCTGGCGATATAGACAAACCCTTATTGTTGGACAAAAAGCTTTGTGTTTACACAAAAGAAAGCATGATTGATAAACTGAGTAATATCGGGATATTGATTTTAAATTCAAATGTTTTGGAAGAAGTAGACTTTACAATAAATATCAGTCAAGTTTTAAAGCTAATTACCCTTAATAGCATTGATAATAATGCCGTCATAATAAATGCTTTGAATACTGCTTTTGATGTCCTAAATGCCTTAGAAATTGATTTCCCCAAAGATTATAAATCTATATTATTTTCTTTTGCTGATCATTTGACATTTAATAGAAGATACGGTGCGTTCTTTGTACGAAATAATTTGTCTCGAAGGCAATTGATAGAGGCCACGAGTTGGTTGCTGGAGACAATCTTCCGTAATGTTGTTTTTTGCTAAATGCGGTATCCGATCTCAGTAAGTATGCAACAATAAGACATGCTTGCCATCAAATTCCTAACGTGTGAGAATATAAGGTAAAGTGTTAGGGGGGCAAATGCTTTTTGACAGCGGGTTTCATCTCAGCCTGGCGCGGGTAGGGCGAATCGTAATTACATTTAAGTTCAATTACGTTGTGTGAAGTTTGCACTTATTAATAAATGTTGCAAATTTGGACAACTTAAATTACATCTGTATGAATATCGTACAAAAGGCTCGTGCTATTGGAACAGTATTAGTCTTGTCGGCAATCATCATAGGGGGAGTAGGGTTGAAAGCCCACCTGGCTACTAATGAGTCATATACATGGGGCGGAACATTATTTATGTTTTCCATGCCTGTGCTTGTAATAGGTCTTTTGTTTTGGTCATTTACTATAAATTTTAAAAGACGAGGATAATTACCCGTTTTGGTTCTCCCTGTTTCTTGTGCGTATTTCAATTGCCGCCGTTTTGGTTCGTTCTGGAATTTTAAATTTCAAAAGTACACTTGTGAGACCTGCTGATCACTGTGACCACAGGTATCGGTAAAAGCTCTATCGTTTCTGCGATAGGTTATCAGGCCTGTACCCTCGGCTACAGGGTCTTATATATGCCAATACACCTATGTTATTCTCTATGCTTAAAATGGCCAAAGCTGATGGCTCATATTTCAAAGAAGTAGCAAAAATAGAACCGCAAGAACTACAATTATAAATTCGGTGGCCACCAGTTCGATATCCGGGGCGTCTGTTCTTCTAACCCTGCACGGTAAAAAGGTCGTGTTAAGACTGTTGAACAACGACGCTATGAAGTTCGACCTGAATACGAAGTGTCGAGAAACATCGCGCATGAAGAAGATGAACTTTCCGGGGATTTTAGCGAGCGTGTTAGTATATTGTTAAATGCCTTTAAAAAACCATCTGTCAGGCCTGCCGTCACCGGAAACGAACCCGAATTGTGGCTGCCTGTGGGCGTGGATATAAAAAAACAGATGGAGATCGTCTTGCAGGAGATGATGGTCAATATGAATAAACACAGTAAAGCCACTCAGGCATTTATTGGATTCTCGGTAGTCGACAATTACCTAAAAATAGCATACCGGGATAACGGTGTTGGCGTAGCCAATAATAAAAAGACGGGAATGGGTTTGAAGAATACGGTTTCCCGCTACCCAGAAAATTAGAAAGCCTCAAGTCTTTACGATTTGAGGCTTTTGATTTCTAAACGGCGGGTCGACAAAATCCGGGCTTCCTTGCAAGAAGGAACAAACATTGCGGATGTTATGGCCGCGATGAAGATTAACATAGTGCGGGATGGAGCAGTTGGTAGCTCGTCGGGCTCATAACCCGAAGGTCATAGGTTCGAGTCCTGTTCCCGCTACCGAATCGGGCAAGCTTGAAAAATCAAGTTTTGTCCGATTTTTTTTTGCCCCTAACTCACTGTTTATCACTTAAATTAAGTGTGCCGCTTCGTTCACCCGAGCGGTTCGATAAGTACTCCGTCAAAACACAGTTTTTCAGATATATTATTGAACCGATGATACTGCGCTTAACTGTTGTGTCTGCTTCTAAGTATATTATATTCAAGCAAGTAAAGTGTATTCAAAGCCTTCTCAACGCACCCGTTTAAGTCATATGCAGACCTGCCGAACCCGTCAATTTGCCCTCAAGGATAAGCAGCTTTTTCTCAGATTCCATTTTGATGGTTTTGTAAAAGATCAATTTAACAAGTATATTTATTACTTGTTAAATTGATCTACCGGTTCGTATCTACTCGCCTTCAACACGTAAAAAGATATGAAAACCTAATTACTGCGTTATGGTAACGCTTCCAAGGTCTTTAACGGAACCATTAACTACGGTTACATTGTCGATTGTCTTTACCGCATACGGCGTTACAGGTGCAAAATTTACCCGGTACGTGCCGGCAGCTAAACCAGGAAAGTAAAATTTGCCGGTGGCATCGGCAACCGTCCCCACGGTGTCTGTTCCCATAATCGCATAAACTCTTGGGAATGCAGCTGCCGGGATAACTACTCCCGTCAAAGCGCCCGAGACAGCAGCCGGAATGGCCCTTATCACTGGCTTCAGATTGTATTTGCCGTTACCGGTGGTTACAATTGATTGGGCTGCATCAAAGTCTAACAGCAAAGTATAGGCAATACCAGAGGTAAGGTCATCCTGAACTTTGAGTTTTACCCCTGACGTTTGTCCACTTGGCGTATTCAGGTCATACGAAACGCCATTGATAACTACCCGGTTACCGGTATTATTCAATACTAACCGAACCTCCTGTAACCGACCCGCCGGAACGTCAACGCCTGCCAGCAAGGTATCTTTGCCATTTCTAAAACGAAGGATGTCTATCGGGTTTCCGTTAACCTCTACAATTTTTTCACCACCTGATGAAAGAATAACAACTTGCTTGATATTCAGAATCACGGCATCATAAGCACCTGGAGCATCAGTCAGCTTCACACTAACGCGGGCAGTGCCGGCTGAATTTGAGCTGTCTTTCTTGCAGGATGCAAAACTTAAACCTACAATGGCAACGGAAAATAAAATTAACTTTTTCATATAATTGATTTAAATAGTGTGCTGTGTTAAACGGAAATTTCTTAATAAGGTTTAACCACCGCTTTCCGATAGCATGCGTGGCTCAGTGGTTTATCAGTTGACTATATAAAGCGCAAAACGGGTAAAAAAAGTTAGTGATCATTTACTCTACCTATAAAAGTACTGGCTGGCGGCCTGAAATAGCAAATGCTTTCAAAAGCATGAAGCTGGAGTTGTTTGCGAACAGCCCCATGAAAGCAGCTTATGATGCAATACCGCCCGACAAGACAAAATGGATAAAGTTCCTGGAACAAATAATCGCTTATGCTGGCGAGCCATTTGACATGGGGATGCCAATATTGCCAAACTCAACTCGCCTGTATTGATTATTTCCGGCGACAATGATGGTACGGACAAAGTTGAGTTGATGAAAACGCATCAATTATTGGGGGGATAACTACTGATATGAGCCCGATGCCAAAGTCGCAATTGGCTATTGTTCCTTCGCAGACAGCAAATGGTTCGACTTTAGTCCTGTTCCCGCTACCTCAGAAGCCCTTAGTGAAAACTAAGGGCTTTTTTTGTGAGAAATATTTAGCTCTTCGGGCTTATATACAGAAGGGGTTTACGGAAATATTGAGCAAGCTTGAGATTGGTAGTCCTATTAAACAACTGTAATTAAAGGGCCGTGATCCTGTGATTTTAACCTTCCAAATGCTGTAACATCATATCCATTTTCCTTAAGTTTTTGCTCAAATTCAGGTACCCCTTCTTCGGCAATGGCTACTAACAGTCCGCCGCTGGTTTGCGGGTCGGCCAGAATGTATCTTTGCTCATCAGACAATGTGCTTATTTTATACCCGTAGCTGCTCCAGTTTCGCTGCGTACCACCCGGAAAACATTGCTGCTTTAAATAATAGGGTAACGATGCAATTACCGGAACTTTTTCAAAATCGATCTCTGCAGATAAGCCACTACCTTCGCACATTTCGGAAAGATGGCCTAATAAACCAAAACCGGTTACATCTGTCATTGCTTTTACACTTTCCATCCCCCCGAAAATTTCTCCTAAATTATTTAAGGTTGTCATGCTTTTTAAGGCTATAGCAGCATCTTCGGGAAGTAATAGGCCACGTTTTTGTGCAGTAGACAGTATACCTACGCCAAGCGGCTTAGTTAGGTACAAGCGGCAGCCTATAGTGGCGGTCGAATTCTGTTTAAGGTGCGGGATATTGACCATACCATTAACCGCAAGGCCAAATACAGGCTCGGGGCAATCAATACTATGACCACCCGCTAAAGTAATACCGGCCTCCGCGCAAACCGCTCTGGATCCCTCCAATACTTTTTGCGCCACTTCCGGCGATAGTTTATCAATAGGCCAGCCTAATATGGCAATTGCCATTACAGGTTTTCCACCCATGGCATATACATCACTAATTGCATTGGCAGATGCGATACGGCCAAAATCATAAGCGTCATCTACAATAGGCATAAAAAAGTCTGTGGTAGAGATAAGCGCGGTTCCGTTTCCTAAGTCTAAAACCGCCGCGTCATCTCGTTTGTCATTGCCCACCAATAAACGGGCATCGGGTTTTACCGCAACAGGGTTGTGCAGAATTTTATCGAGCATGGCCGGGCTTATTTTACAGCCACAACCTGCGCCATGCGAATATTGGGTGAGTTTAACCTGTGTAGTGTCCATTATGCTTTGCGGATTGAATATTTGAAACGAAATTTAAGATAGATGCTGTGCTGGCTGGCAAATCTTCAGGATCTATTGTCAATGTATAAACCTTATCTACATCCCGCTTTAACAAGCCCGTACGGTAGGTTTTGTCATAATAAACCAGGGCCAGCCTAATAAATTCTTCCATAGGGCCTTCGCGTATAGCATTAATAGCATTTTTTGTTTGTGCGGGGCCAAGGCGCTTTCGGATACGTTCTGTGCATTCGATCAGAAAGGTTTTATCCAAGCCGCCATATTCCTTTGTGAGCGTGGCTACACGATGTTCCAGGTCGACTTGTATATCTATCATCACCGCGTTGCGCATCTGATGCCAAAAAGCGTTTGGGATAGAACGTTTGCCGATAGTGAGACTTTCATCTTCTGCCCATATCCGCTGTTCTGAATTCATGCTTTTCAAATCGTTGGCTAAATTATTTTCAAACTGTTCCTGTGTGGGTTGTACCATTTTATTCATGGTGCCATAGGTTGAACCTTGATGCTGCGCAAGGTCTTCGAGGTCGATTACCTGTTGGCCACCCAACCTAAGCTCATGAAGTAGTTTTGTTTTGCCCGAGCCGGTCATGCCGCCTACAATGGTTAACATGTAATTGTTTTCAAACTGTAGGTGTACCCAATTGCGATATTTTTTATAACCTCCCTGTATAAGGTATACTTCAAAGCCATACAAGTCAAGCGCCCAGGCCATGGCTCCGCTGCGCATACCGCCCCGCCAGCAATGAACAGATATCTTTTTGTCAGGGGCGATCTGAAGTGCCTGTTTAATAAATCCGGACCATTTGGAACCGGTTAGGTCAAATCCTAAAAGGATTGCTTGTTCTCGCCCTAACTGCTTGTATGTCGTACCTACTTTTACCCTTTCTTCATCATTAAACAAGGGAACACTAAAAGCTCCGGGTATGTGTCCTTGTAAAAATTCGGCAGGTGTACGCACATCAATCAGCGGAATATTTTCTTTAAGCCCGATGAAATCGTTGATAGTGATACTGCGGATCATAGTTTTAATAGGTGAAAATATGGCTTAGACTATTGCCCATGAAATTATCGGATGCAGCCATTAAAAATCCAGTCATTTGGCAGCTAAGGGGTAGCCTTTAGTAACCCAATTCGTATTTAGGTTAACAGGTAAGTTAAGCAGTTTAATATCGGTGAAGCCTGATTTTTTCAGTTCGTTAAAAGCCGGTCTGATGTTTGGACATTTAGTAAAAGGGCAACAACCGCAATATATTACCACCTCTGTATTTTTAGGTAAATCAGCTATAGCACGTCGCAATTTTACCAGGTTTTCGGCGTCGCTCACTGCACCGATGTGTTGGGCACCTTTAATATCCTCGACGGCTCCAATATTTAGGATCAATGGTGTTTTAGCTGCACCGCTCTTAATAGCAGTCGCCAGTTCAGATGGTGCTAATAATTCTTTTTCAATCCAGGGATTATTCATCAGCAACATCGGAATGGCTTTGGGGGATGTTTGTGCTTGCGTAAGGGTGCCAAATGCCAGCAAACCTAAAAGGGTGATCAAACAGATTTTTTTCATAGACAAATTATAATACCGTTATCAGTCAAATATGAGGGTTATAAGTGAAAGGACATAAAATCATTAGGCTAATGATAAGAAGAAAGCATTACTTCGCTACCAAAGCCTCGCCCTCAAAAACCACCCCCGGCCAGCCATGGGCAATAAACTGCCTGATGTTTTGATGGTCTGTAGCGGCAGGATGTGCCAGTACCGACTGATAATGCTCGGCAAATAAGTAAAGCGTGTCCGCAGCGCTTAAGCCGTTTATTTGAGCAAAGGCAAAAACCTTTGCGCTTCCCTGGTTTTGTGTTGCCTCGTTACAGGCCTCGCCATTTTTAAACGCGGTTGGCTGGTGCTTGTAATAGGTTTCTATAAATGTAATGACCTCGCTAAACGCGATAGTGTTTTCTTTTAAACCCGAAATTAAAGTAAGCAGTTGTTCTTTCATGGAGCAGAATAGTTGCCCGAAAATAGAATTAAATAATCTTTTCCCTATATCAATGGAAATTATCTAATAGTGCAAATTAGCAGCTGATTATTGCTTTTCGGCCGACCAGCGGCCCGGGTTTTCAATTGAGCCATCGCTGGATCCTGTCCAGATGCCGTTCATTATTCTGTTATTGGTCGACACATTCATGGTATAAGTTACGCTTTCTATATTACCACTTATGGTTACCGACCGCATGGTGAGCACCTGCGTGGTAGTGTTGTATTCGCCGGTAACGCTATCGGTACCTGAGGCGCTGCCGTCAACGGTGTCCCAAAGAAAAAGGCCGGTGAATTTGTTGTCGCCGCCATCCTGTATCAGGGTGAAGGAGCCTGTCCAGTGCCGGCCATCGTTACCAAGGGCGCTTGTGATTTTCCATTTTCCGGCAAGGGATGGTTCGGGCAGCGATTTCGAACTGCACGATACGATCAACTGTATTATCAATACAGCCAAGAGAATTTTTATAGTACGCATAACCATTAGGAATAAAAGATTGACTTACAGGATAAAGATACGTAATCCTGCTATTTGTTTTATATCCCGATATAATATTGCGCTGAGTTATATCTCGATAAAAAGCGCATATCGGGTGTACCCGGAATACAGAAATCTCGCGGCCGAAATCTGAAGCCTTTACATTTGTGCGTTATCGCTGAAGAATAAAAGCAAAGCCTTTCAAAGGATTAACCAAATATTTCGCACCCATCACAAATGTTTAGTATCTAAGGTTTTACAAGGTTAAAAGGCTAAAAATCACCTAACTTAAAAAAGCAGGTAGAAACCCCTGATTTTAAAATATTTGATTGTAATCACTTATATGCTGTGTATGTTTACATCACACACCTACCGATATGAACGTAAATTTATCACCACTGGAACAACCGACGACCTGCCATACGGACGATTATCTGGATATGCTGCTACATGGTCCTCATAATTCATCTGCTATGGATATGGAATTGAAAAAAATAAATGCCCACGTTGTTCAAGAGGAGGCTCGGATGAGCAGATTGATCACTTCTATCGGTATAACGCTGTTCCTGGTAATGCTCTTTTGCCTGTTTTGCCTTCCGGGAATAGCCTCAACCGGGGTTCTTGTTTTCCCGCGTTAGTTTTCAGACCGGTTGCTTATAATTTATGATGTTACGCTTTGGGGGCCAATCACCATACACTAACTGCCGACTGAAAAACAAGAAAGCCCTAAATCCGAAGGAATTAGGGCTTTTCTATGTATAACGGGTGTTAGTTCTTACTTCAAATTCTCTGCAAAAAAATCAATCGTGCGTTTCCAGGCCAGTTCTGCCGCTGCTTTATCATAACGCGGGGTGGTATCGTTATGGAAACCATGGTTTACGTTCTCATAAACAAAGGCCTGGTATTTTTTACCGTTCTCTTTTAAGGCGGCTTCGTAGGCCGGTGCGCCGGCCATGATCCTGGTATCCAGCGATGCGTTATGCATCATCAGTGGGGCGTTAATCTTGGGCACATCTGCCGCGGCGGGCTGGCTGCCGTAAAAAGGTACGGCTGCTGCCAGGTCTGGTAACCGTACGGCCATCATGTTGGCTATGCCGCCGCCGAAGCAAAAGCCCACTACGCCAACCTTGCCGTTGCAATCTTTGTGTGCTTTAAGGTAATTGTATGCCGCAATAAAATCTTCTTCCATTTCGCCTTTGTCGCGTTTACTTTGCATCTCGCGCCCGGCATCGTCATTACCCGGGTAACCGCCAAGCGGCGTAAGCGCGTCTGGTGCAAGCGAAATAAAACCGGCAAGCGCGGCCCTGCGGCCCACATCTTCAATATAAGGGTTTAAGCCACGGTTCTCATGCACCACAATAATACCGCCGAGCTTCTTTTTAGTATCAATAGGTTTTGATAACAGGCCTTTGATAGTGCCGCCTCCTTTTGGTGAAGGGTAATTGATATATTCTGATTTTAACCGAGGATCGTCTGCTTTGGTCTGCATATTTCCCTTGTAATCGGGCATAAGGAAACTCATTAACGCTGGTACGGTTAGGCCGCCAACGGCATACAGAGATAGTTTTTGTACAAAAGCGCGCCGGTCCAGCCGGTTGTGCGCGTAATCATCATACAGGTCAAACACTTCCTGCTTAATGTCGTCTTTGTTGATCTGGCTCATCGTTATTGGTTTTAATCAAATGTATGTATTCGGGGCAATGGCTTGCAAACCAAATAGTAACAGTGTCGTTACGTGTAATGTTTTGATTTTTATTTTGAGGGATTGATGTACAGAAGAAACGCTTGCTTTACTGCTTTTTAGTATATTCACCGAATACGACAATTGCTTATGAAGAAATCCCTTACCCTTAGCTTACTGATGCTGTCGGCAGCAAGTTTCGCCCAGCAAAAACCATTAATTGGCTTTACGCCAGCATCATCCGCCAAACAAGTAACAGCCGAAAAAACTTACGACGCAGCATTGAGCGCGCAACGCATTGGCGAAACCATAAAAACGCTATCGGCTTACCCGCATAACTTAGGTTCGCCCGGCAGCAAAGCCGTGGCCGATAAAATTTTGGCTATGTATAAAAGTTACGGACTGGATGCCCATATAGAAACCTACACCGTTTTGTTCCCAACGCCAAAAACAAGGGTACTGGAATTAACCGGCCCAATAGCCTATACAGCTTTGTTAAAGGAGCAGGCATTGGCGGAGGATGGTACATCGGCACAGGCCAACCAGTTACCAACATACAACGCCTGGAGCGCCGATGGTGATGTAAGCGGGCAACTTGTATTTGTAAACTATGGCCTGCCCGACGATTATATTAAGCTGGCAGCAATGGGGATAGACGTAAAGGGTAAAATTGTGATAGCCAAATATGGCCGGTCGTGGCGGGGTATTAAACCAAAGGTGGCTTATGAGCATGGCGCTATCGGCTGCATTATTTATTCGGACCCTGCTGATGACGGTTACACTGCGGGAGATGTTTATCCTAAGGGTGCCTATAAAAACGAGTTCGGCGTACAGCGTGGCTCGGTGATGGATATGGTGCTTTACCCCGGCGATCCGCTTACGCCGGGCGTTGGCGCTACCAAAGATGCCAAACGATTGAATAAAGAAGATGCGACTACCATATTGAAGATACCGGTACTCCCCATCAGCTATCATGATGCGCAGCCCCTGCTTGCCGCATTAGACGGCCCCGTGGCTCCTGAGGGATGGGCGGGTTCCTTGCCTATAACTTACCATGTTGGTGGCGGCAAGGCCCTGGTGCATTTAAAACTGGCGTTTAACTGGGATATGGTGCCCGCTTATAATGTTGTCGCGAAAATTAAAGGCTCGGCTTACCCGGATGAATGGGTAATGCGCGGTAACCACCACGACGCCTGGGTAAACGGCGCTAACGACCCTATTAGCGGGCAGGCGGCTATGCTGGAAGAAGCCCGCGCCCTTGGCGAATTACTGAAAACCGGTTGGAAACCCAAACGCAGCATCGTCTATTGCTCCTGGGATGGCGAAGAGCCCGGTTTAATAGGTTCTACGGAATATGCCGAGGCGCATGATAAAGAATTACAGCAAAAAACGGTGGTGTATATCAACTCGGATAGTAATGCCCGTGGATTTTTGGGTGCCGGCGGCTCGCAGGCGCTGGAAAGTTTTATAGACGAAGTAACCCAGGGCGTAACCGACCCACAAACCAAAGTAAGCGTTTTCGACCGTAAAAAAGCGATGCAGCTGGTTAACGCGTCTTCCACAAGCGATAAAAAGGAGATATTAGAGCGCAAGGGGCAAAAACTCGAAGCCTTGGGTTCGGGATCAGATTTTTCCTCGTTCCTGCAGCATTTAGGTATTACCACGCTCGATCTTGGTTTTGGCGGCGAGGACGGCGGCGGCGAATACCATTCCATTTACGATTCCTTTGATGATTACAGGCGTTTTAAAGACCCTGATTTTGCCTATGGTGTTGCCCTTGCTCAAACCGCGGGTCATTCAGTACTGCGCATGGCTAATGCAGAGGTGCTTCCTTTCGATTTCAGAAGTTTGCAGACCACTATCAGCAAGTATGCCACCGAACTTAGCAAACTGGCGGATGATACCCGCGAGACCACAAAAATGGATAACCAATTCGTCGCGGCAAATTACTACAGCATTGCTGCCGACCCAACCCGGCAATACAAAGCTCCCGCAGCTAAAGATACCGTACCCGCCATTGATTTTAAACCGCTTACCGTCGCGTTGGATTCGTTGAAGAAAAGTGCCGATAAACTGGCTGTTTACTGGAGCGCCGCCGTGCTTAAAGATGGCGATCACGATAAACTGAACAAATTATTATACCAAGCTGAGCAGCAATTGTTAACCGCCGACGGCCTGCCCCGCCGGGGCTGGTACAAACACACCATTTATGCCCCGGGTTTTTATACAGGTTACGGCGTTAAAACTCTTCCGGGTATTCGTGAAGCCCTTGAACAACGCAACTGGGCAGAAGCGAGGCAACAGATAGCCGTTGTATCTGGCCGGATAAACGCATTGGCTGCTTATCTTGGCTATGGGGCTAAGTAATTAGTACTGGTTTGATACACCCAAAAATGCAAAGCCCCTGATCAAAATATCGGGGGTTTTGCGTTTGGACCCGACGTAAAATAACGCACAGGTATCCCGATAGAATTAAATCAGCTTTCAGGGCTATCTTTAGGTCCTTGATAAAGAATTAAGATCAATTATTTCGAATAAAGCACACACCTTATGCATAAAGAATATCATGTAACCGGCTCAGAAACCATCAGGGATATTGTTATTGGGATGTCGGATGGTTTAACTGTGCCATTTGCGCTGGCTGCCGGTTTAAGCGGCGCTATCAGTTCATCCGGAATAGTTGTTACTGCCGGGATTGCCGAAATTGTAGCAGGATCTATAGCGATGGGCCTTGGCGGCTTTTTGGCCGGGCGTACCGAAGTGGACCACTACAACTCTGAATTAAAGCGCGAGTATGAAGAAGTTGACAGGGTGCCCGAGCAGGAAAAAGCCGAAGTGAAAACCGTCTTCGCTGCATTTGGCCTATCCGAATCTTTACAGCAACAGGTGGCCGATGAAATGGCAAAGGATAAAGATAAATGGGTAGAATTTATGATGCGCTATGAACTCGGTTTAGAAGAACCCCAGGCTAACCGGGCTACCAGGAGCGCTTTCACTATTGGGGTGTCTTATATAGTCGGCGGCATTATCCCGCTTTCTCCTTACATACTGGTTGAGAATTCTGTGACCGCGCTTTATTATTCCTGTTTGGTTACGCTAATCAGCCTTTTTGTTTTCGGTTACTTTAAAAGTAAACTTACCGGGCAACCGGCCCTCAGCGGAGCAGTTAAAGTAGTTTTTATAGGTGCGCTGGCAGCGGGAGCGGCATTCTTAATGGCCAGGTTAATTAATAACGGGTAGTATTGGCACTTGCCTATCATTTGTTCGGTGTTACGCGATTGTTTTCAGTCATCGTGTGGCGTTCTATCGCATGAAATAAAATTCCTTTAAATTGATGTAGCAAATTATCCTATAGCCACGTAATAGAAATAAAACGCCAAGACATGAAGCGCCTACTCCCTATCCTTGCATTGCTCATTTTATCGGTTGCTGGCTGTAAAAAAGAAAATTCCATAAACGAAACGACGGGTCCGGATCCTATCCCGCCAAAACTGATATCCAGCGATACGCTTACCACGGGCGGGCAATGGGGTATAGCTATAGGGCAAACCAGCGCCGAGATCTATGCAAAAGTACAGGCTATGCGTGGCGAGCGCGGTATCACCTATATGGGTGTTGTTAATAACGTATACAGCAATCTGGAGAGCCTGGAAAATAAGATACCACTGTATTCATCAGTTTATTTGGATGAAACTAAAGGAACAAGCACTGGCATCCAGCTCAATTTTGCCGACGATAAAGTGAAATCGATATATACGAATGATGGCGTACAGCTAAACATGTGGCCTATAGGCAATGGCGCAAGCGCTACGATTGCGGTTGGTGATCCTGTAGATGCCGTATATCAAAAACTGGTTAACATCAAAAACAAAGGTACTTACGCTAATAAATTTGAGCGGATGTCCATCTTTTTTAAAGATGTAAACAAAGCTTACGACCCCCAGATGAGCGCATCGCCGCAATGGTATTTCGTTTCAACCATAAGCGATAAGCGTTACAATTTTGTACAGCTTATTTTTACGGCAGGGAAACTTACCGCTATTTACTCTACTGTTTACGATAACCGGTAACCCGGCTCCTAATACTTAAGCCTGTTTTCGTTTGGCTGTTAAATATTTGCGCACAGGCATATCATAAACTACCATTACCACCCAGGCGAAGCCAACCAATAGTAACATGCTTACCGGTATGATGTAAAATAATTCACTGGTTGTTGGCTTATTGGCGGTATAATAATTAAGAAACATCCATAGCGCTGCGTAATGCGTCATATAAAGCGGGTAGGAGATATTGCCAGAGAATATGCAGATTTTTTTAAACACGGGGCTTAGCACCGACCCTGCCCCCAAAGCTATCAGCAGCGGGAAATAAAATAATACAACAAGTGGTTCTGTGAGCCAGTTCCAGGTTGTAAAGGGCATAATAAAGGCCAGCAGCAGTAATACCGCCAACCCGGCAAAGCCAATTTTGTTTTTTATGATGAGGTTGTAACGGTAAACCAGCAACCCGGCTATAAAAGAATAGGCGATCCGCACGCTCCCGTCCCAAAAGGTGGAGCCCCCCCAGCCGCCCATAATATTGCCCGATAAGTAAGCGACAAAGCAAAGCCCAACGGCGCTAAAAACAGCCAGCAGTAACAGCCATTTGCGGTGGAGCTTATAAAGGATAAACGCGTAAAAGATATTGGCAACATACTCCCAAAATAACGACCATGCCGGCGCATTGAAACTAAACAGGTTAAACGCGCGATCTGTTACTACAGGGTAGGGGATAAGCAAAACGGAGCTTAAAAATACCAGCGCTATTTCGCGTGGGCTGTATAGCTCCGGGTGCCCGCCAAATGGATCGAATAAAAAAGCTAACAAGCCCAATATCGAACCTGAAATTACCAGCGGGTGCAAGCGAATAAGCCTTGATTTAAAAAACTCCCAAACCCCCATAGTGGCAATGCGGTTGTCATAAGCGTAACCAATTACAAAGCCGGATAAGCAAAAGAAAAAATCGACAGCCAAAAAGCCATGTGCTATAAAGTTTTGGCTGTAATCGGTATACACCATTTCCATAAAATGAAAGGCTACCACAGCCATTGCGCCTACGCCCCTCATCCCATCAAGAATTTCGAAATGCTGTTTGGTTTTTAAGGTTTCCGGGCTTAATGTACTCATGTTTATAAATAGGGCGCGGGCCAAAAGTATCATTAAATTTAAAACCCGCTGATGAAAAATCAACGGGGTTTTAAAAAAAGGCAAAGAGAGCCGGGTGATTTGACTTGTTTTTTACTTGCCTCCAAGTTCTATCCAAACCGGGCAATGGTCGCTGGTTTTTTCCCAGCCGCGTACGTGGTGGTCAACCCCGGCGGCCAACAGGCGGCCTTCCAGGCTGGGACTAAGCAAAAAGTGGTCTATCCGCAAACCCGCGTTCCTGCCGTAAGCGTTGCGGAAATAATCAAAAAACGTATAGATCACTTCATCGGGGTAAAGTTTGCGCAGGGCATCTGTCCACCCCTGCTCCACCAGGTTTTTAAAGGCCAGCCGGGTTTCGGGTCTAAAGAGCGCGTCTTCCAGCCATCGCTCGGGTTTATACACATCCAATTCAGTTGGCATCACATTATAATCGCCGGTTAATACTACGGGTAAACCCGAGGCAATCAGGCCCGTGGCATGGCTGGCTAAGCGGCTAAACCAATCGAGCTTATAATCAAACTTGGGGCCGGGAGCTGGGTTTCCATTCGGCAGGTATAGGCAACCAACAACCACATCATTAATAACCGCTTCTATGTACCGGCTTTGTATATCTTCCGGATCGCCGGGCAAGCCTTGGCGCAGCTCTTTAATTTCGAGGCCCCGGGCCAGTATGGCTACACCGTTCCAGCTTTTTTGGCCGTGCCAAATAGCATTGTAACCCGCATCGTTAATAGCTTGCAGTGGGAATTTCTCCTGAGGTGCTTTTAGCTCCTGCAGGCAAACTACATCGGGTTTGGTTTCCTCCAGCCAGCGCAGCAACACTGGCAGGTGGCCATTTACACCATTAACATTATAGGTAGCTATTTTCATATTGGTGGATTTGAGAGGTTGTCGCATTAACGCAAACAAGACCAAAGCTATCAAAACAACCTAAAAAATGAAAGGCCTGTGGTGTTTGACAGCTCAAAATACAAAAACCCCAAATTAAAAACTTGAGGTTTGCGGTGGCACCCTTTTAGGGTGCCATTTATATAGAACCGGATACGATTATGCAGCCAGTAATTGTTTTAAAAACGAAATGTTCTTTTTGCGTTGCTGCTCGGCTTTATATTTTTCCAAATCAGCGTCAATTATCTTTTTCAATTCAATATCGAATGCTTTTAACAGGATGGTGGTTTGTAGTGAAGTTTTCATATTGTTATCAGTTTTAGTTTTTCTTAGATGTTTGATATATATTAATAATAATGCCAAACCTTTGAAGGTTGCTGATGATATCTAAACTATCGCTAAATAGCGCCCATCCGTCATTTTAGTGTCTGGTAAAATATACAATACAGCATTGCGTTTAGGATAAATGCAGCTAAAAATAATCACCAGAAAGGCTTTATATTTGATGCTGACAACACCACATCAAACTACCATGAAATACACTGCATCGCGCCTGTCTGAAGGCAATAAAGTATTCCCCGCCGAAATTTACACCGAAGAGAACGGCGTTACCATCAAGGTCCCCGGCTTATTTAGCGGCGACACGACTACTATCGCTTATGAAAGTATATCGGCAGTAGAAATAGATACACCGATGATCGGCTTTTCAACCATCCGCTTTTACCATAGCGGCAATAAGGTGGAGGCGCACGGCTTCACCAAAAACGATGTAGAGGAAATAAAGGACTATATCGAAAGCGGAAGAAGTCGGGCGAGAGGGTAATGCGTTTGCCGGAGAGTGCTTGCCAATAGCATACACGCTAAAGGCTATGTGTACACTAAACTATAAAAGCGTGCATATCTGTGTTAACCCTGTTAAAATACAACTTATTGATTGATAGCTTTTTATAAAGTTAACATCGGAAATTGTGTTAACTTTTGTAAACTTTTTTATCCTAACTGAAACCGGTGCTATTTTTTAATGATATAAAAATGAATGGTTTTCCGGGTAACAAAGCCCAGGCTTTCGTAAACGCGAATGGCGCGCTCATTATCATGGCGAACATGTAAAAACGGGATCTCCCCAGCGGCAAGTATCCGCTGCACCTGGAATTGTAAAACCTCTTTGGCGTAGCCGCGCCCCAAATAATCGGGGTGGGTACAAACGGCGCTGGCCTCTGCATAGTTAAAAACATGCATCCGCTGCCCGGCCATGGCAACCAGTTTATCGCCATCAAATATGCCGTGGTAATGTCCAAAATCTATGGTCCGCTCAGCAAAGGGACCGGGGTTAGTTAGTTTGGTTAGGGCCATCATTTGCGGTACGTGCGCTTCAGTTAAGAGGATAGGCTCTTCTGTTGTAACGCCTACCGTAACACCATTATGCACCATTTGGAAACACTTAATATATAGCGGTACCTGCCACGGTGCGGGGATCTCCACCTCAAACGGGGAAACAAACCCGAAGGCCCTCCCTGCCGGTGCCATGTGGTACAGCTCTTCAAAGCTTGCTTCTGTGTTAAGTTTAAAACCCACAAATGGTGAAACCTGCGGGTCGAAATATTTGATGCGTTCGTTGCCTTCAGCTAAATTTTTATTGCCCGATGATAAGGCGTTCCAAACGGGGTTATCTAATACGTGGTCCATACAATATAAAAGGTTGGTAATACTACAAAAAAGATGGAGATGCAGCTACCACAGAATTAAAAGGCTACATAGTGATGACGGGCCGGGCGCAAATGATTATTTTTACCCATCTATCCCCAACAAATTTGCGCTACTTTTTCCACATCGGTTACCTCGGCACCAATTATCACGGCTGGCAAAAGCACCCGGACGGCATCAGCGTTCAGCAGGTTTTGGAAGCCTGCCTGAGCCAGGTATTTAAGAAACCAACCTACATAACAGGTTGTGGCCGTACCGATGCGCAGGTACACGCCAGTCAGTTCTTTTTCCATTTGGATGTAGAGGAAGTGTGGGATTTCGATCTGGTCTTCAGGATGAATAATATCCTGCCGGATGATATCTCGGTTTTTGATATCATCACCATGGAGGGCCTGCCACATGCCCGCTTTGACGCCATCGAACGCAGTTACGATTATTTTATGCATACCTATAAGGACCCATTTCTGAACGGTTTCAGTTCGATGTACCTGGTGAAGGACTGGGATATTGCCAATATGCAGCGCGCTGCCGGGTTATTGCTCAACTACACCGATTACCACGCCTTCTGTAAAATGCCGGGCCGTAACGAGCATACCCTCTGCAACATCAGCGAAGCAAAGATATTTACCGATAGCAGGGGCGATAAGCTGCGTTTCCGTATTTCGGCCAACCGGTTCTTGGGGCGAATGGTGCGCATCATCACCGGCAAACTGATAGAGATTGGCACCGGGAAATTAAGTGTAGACGAATTTGAGGCACATCTGATAAACCCACAATTACAGCAACTCATTAAACCGGCCTATCCGCAGGGCTTGTATCTTAGTAAAATAAAGTACCCATACCTGGATTTGCCCCCGCGCAGCGATTTTACCCCAATGCTTGCCCGTGGCCCCAACGGATGGGAAGTATAATTTTAGCTCCTAATATATTTACTGATGAAGTTGGTAAATACTGCCGAAAACAAAGCTGAAAGTAACCGCACCAGGATAACCACCCTGTGATAATGAGAGCGGTCTTAAATGCCTCACCCAGGGATATCGCTTTCACCTCTTAATAATGCCGGGGAGTTGCAGCTCTATCAGGAAAAA
Organism: Mucilaginibacter gilvus; assembly: GCF_004054195.1. Lineage (GTDB taxonomy): Bacteria > Bacteroidota > Bacteroidia > Sphingobacteriales > Sphingobacteriaceae > Mucilaginibacter > Mucilaginibacter gilvus. Next base: position 21,190 of record NZ_SBIW01000009.1, read on the forward strand.
CACCACAGCGTTCAGCATAAAACGATAGAGGGCCAAATCACGCTGGCAAATCGGTAACTTGTTGTACAGTATAGCCGGTATAAAGTTGCTAAAACGTGGTAAAATAAATAACCAACGGTGTCTTACTTCAGCGCTTTTTTAATGGCGTTATCCGTAACATCGGCCATGATTTTATACCCTGCAACATTGGGGTGTACGCCATCTAAAGTTAATTCGGGCTTTTGGCCGTTGCGGCTGTCTACCAAAGGGCTGAAGTAGTCTAACAATGTGAGGTTATTAGCCGTGGCGAAATCTTTGATCAGTTTATTCAGGGATATTATTTTATCGGCGGGTTGCAGCCCTTTTCGCCATGGGTATTCATTAACAGGCAGGTAGGCACACAGGATCACCTTTATATGGTTTAGCTGTGCCAGCTCCACCATCGAGCGGATATTATCCATAATGCGGTCATTGGTTACATGCCCTTGCGTGCCGGCAATATCATTGCTGCCGGCCAATATTATTACGGCGGCAGGGTTTAAGTTTATTACATCCTGCCTGAAACGGAGCAGCAATTGCGGGAAGATCTGCCCGCTAACACCGCGGTTGATGTAGGTTTTGTTATTGTTGAAATACCCGGGCACCAGTACTTTCCAGCGCTCAAAAATAGAGCTCCCCAAAAACACTACCCGTTTTTCGCCCTCAGCAGGAGGGGGCAGCGTTTTGTTTTCCGCTTCGTAATGGCGCAGGTCGGCCCAGTCATCGCTGAAATTTTCTTTTACCACGACAGCTTTTTTAGCTGTATCGGGTGCTTGCTGTGCAATCAGAGTAGTTGATAGTAAAAGAGCGGGCAACAATAGGGCTAATTTCATCATTACGGTTTTAATGGCTTGTGCAGGCAAATCTACATTCATTTATAAAAAAACAGAAGTGTTTTAAGCTTGATTTTTATGGCGGATATTTATTATATTGGGTACATAAATTGCCTTATTATGAAACACACCAAGTTGATACTACCCCTGATGCTTTGTGCAGTTGCTTTTGGCTTTAAAAATACTCCCAATGCTGATAAATGGGAACAATTATTTAACGGGAAAGACCTTACCGGGTGGGACACCTATATAGGCCCCGACCTGGACGACAAAGGCAAGGCCATTACCGGCACATCAATAGGCCTAAATAACGATCCAAAGCAAGTTTTCACCATTGTAAAGCAGGATGGCGATAAGGTTATCCGTATCTCCGGCGAAAGTTGGGGCGCTATTTCCACCAAAAAAGAATACGCCGGTTACCATTTGCAGCTGCAATTTAAATGGGGCGCGCTTACCTGGGGCCAAAAAAAAGGGCAGAAGATGGATAGTGGCCTGCTGTACCATTCGGGCGGTAAATACGGCGCAGATTATAGTGCCTGGATGAGGTCGCAGGAGTTCCAGATAGAGCAGGGCAATAGTGGCGATTACTGGGGCGTAGCCGGCGGCATGGCCGATATACCGGTAATAAGGCGGTACGAGAAGGATTACATTTACAACGTAGGCGGTATGATGAACACCTTTGCCGAAGGGAGCAAGGCAGGGCGGCACTGCATAAAAGGCGGCGATGCCGAAAACCCGAAAGGCGAATGGAACACGCTTGACCTGTACTGCAACGGCGATACCAGTATACACGTAATAAACGATAAAGTGATGATGGTGCTGTACCACGGCAGGCAAATGGAGAACGGGCGGCCTCAGCCGCTTACCAAAGGCAAACTACAGATACAATCTGAAGGAGCCGAGGTGTTTTATAAAGAGATCATGATACAGCCTATCACTCAATTACCTGTTGAACTGGTTAAACAATAGTGGTGGGTTCAGTGGCGCTTTCAGCAACTTCGTAACTGTAATTACTATGCGGATAAGGCACAATAAATGTTTGTTCTACCCTTTGTGATCTTTTGAAATAGGCTATCCATATACCCGAAAAGATGATCGTCCGGGCCATGTGCGAAGATTCGCTATCTGTTATCGTTATGTTTGCAGCCGTAGCAAAAACATGATCAGCCACAGAAAAAATGGCTCCGTAGGCATAAAAGCCCATAATGTATTTTGGCAGAATGTCGCGCTTATTCAGCAACAATACCAGGCAAAATATAGCGTAGGCTATCATGAAAATATTCCCTGCAGCCTCAAAAACCAGTATTGCCTTATATACTGCATCGGGAGTACCCGGCAGGTGCATGTTCCAATGGCTTGCCTCGAGGTAGCCGCCCGATAGCATGGTATAGCTAACCGCAAACGGCGTTAACGCCAGCCCAATGGCAACCAAAACAAGCCAGCCACCTATTTGCATAAAGTTTGCACCGCGTTCAAATAACACCTCGTGCGTGTGGTTGCGGTAAAGTTTAATGCCTAACAGGGCTAAGCCGGCAGAAAAGGCCAAAAGAAATAACAGCAGCCAATAATTTACGCGGACAGGCACTTTGGTTACATCGGGCGCGTAACTGAAATTGTAGCCCAGTTCATTGTCAGATATTTGCTTCGCATCGGTGCGCGCCTCGTCCAGTTTATTTGCTGGTATAAAGTCTTTTAGCGTGTTAAATTTATAATCGAGGGTTAAGGTATCGCCGGTGGTACCCACGTCTGCGGTAAAAGAGTAAGCTTCTCTTTCTATGCTGGTATTGCTATGCTCAATATTCCAGCCGGAAGTCATAACAACGTTAATTACACTTTGCACGTTATACGGATAGGCAATAGATACCGGCAGTTTTGCCCTGTTACCAATGTTGGGCAGCTGGTCGTTTATATATGATGCGTATAACGAAGCGCTGTATCTGCCGGGTTCTTTATCAGGCTTAAAAAAATCGGGCACCTTGTAATGCTCAATAGTAGTGAGCTGGTTTGTTTTAATATCGTCCTTTATAGTGATAGAGTCAGCTGCCGACTCAACCTTTGGATAGCTTTTGGCATAATAATCCAGGTAGCTCTTTTCGGTTTCGGCCACGCTGTTGGATGCCAGCTTATCCCTTATTCTGTCTGCTTCGTTTAAAGTGTAGGTAGATATTACTTCCAGTTCGGTTTGGCCTTTCTCGCCGTCAATTACCTTGTAGTTTTCGGTGATAACCATTTTGCCGGTTTTTGATGGCGCAATGGCAGTTAGCGCGCTATTGCCGGGTTTAATTACCAACCCTTTGCCATAGTTAGGAAAATAAAGGTTGATGCCGCTGCCCCGCTGGTAAGCTATCGTCGCGTCAATGTACACAGGATTCCCGCTCATCATTGCTACGCAAACGGCATGATCGAACACGGTTGGCGATGGTATAAAATCGCTTACTTTATCCCGGGCACTGGTATTAATAAGCACCATGTGCGCTTCTATACCGTTGGCCATTAAAACAGAGGCCAACAGCAGGGCTTTGTCTTTACAATCGCCATACCGTTGGCTGTAAACTTTTTCGGGGGTGTTGGCGCGGTGCGAGTATTCGCCCAGTTCAATACCCATGTAACGTACCTCATCCTGCACCATTTGCACGGCGCTGCGGAAGTACTTTTCTTTATCGCCGCCTGCAACGGCCTTTAGCCTGGCCACGCGGGCCGCCAGTTCGCCTTTTAAGCCGGTAGCTATCGGGTTCACTTTTTGCGCCCAATCAACCACCTCCTGCCAGTTGCTATAATCGCTTATTTGTATATGGTTGTAGTTGTCAAACCAGCCCGGCTGATTATCGGCATACGGCGGGGCCATTACGGGGTTTAGGTTCCACTCGTAGCACTTTAGCCCGTTCTTATCGCTCAGCGGGGCAACCGGCGCTTTATTAAACGCTTTAAAATTAAGTTTACGCCCCGGCGATACCAATAACGCTTTATACAACTGGGCATACGCTTGGGACCCCTGGAAATACAGATCATCGGTGTAGTTACTGCCAAAAATAGGGTTGCGGCCGGTTATGGTGAAGGCATATTCTATCCGGTCGCCTTTGCGTATATCGTCTAAAATACAAAATGCCGAAAAGCGCCCCTGGTAAATAAAGCGCGACAGTTCCTTCTCATCGGCAATAACTTTAAAAGAGGTAGCCTTTAGGCGGCTAAGGGGTTTGCCATTGCGCCAAACGGTAACATCATGTACATCCAGCCGCTCGTAAGATGGATCGAAGGAGATGGATATTTCCGATCCGTTTTGTATGCCGGCCTCTGATACAATTTCGCGGATAACGTGCTTGTAATCTGCCTGTTTTTCTACGTGTATCTGCTCCTCAAAAAGCTGGTAAAAAAAGCCGTTCTCCACTTGTCGCGCAGGCAACTTTTTATCGGAAAGCTTAAACGTATTGAGCCATGTTGGGCGCGCGGAAATATGCACGGCAGGCGAAGCAGCTTGCGCAATAACCGAATTAAAAAGCAATAGCAAGCCGCCGATAGCGAGAATTAATAGAGGGCCGAATCGTTTACACATACCAGCCATGAAAATAACGAATCTTAAATTATTTACCAATAGTTTAAAATTTATTTCATGCAAATTGCTTAAGTGGCAAACATTTGCGATCAAAAAAATAAAATGGCATAATCTCTTCAACCCTTGCTATATAAAAAATTAATATTTACCATTGTGTAGTGTTGACACATAGTCTTTTTTTGTGTCGATGATAAACCAATTAAACAGCACTAATTTCACGAATAAGGCGAATTACACAAACGGAGGAATGAGGCATGTGTTGCAGGTTTTATACTCCCCAGTGTTTTTGGCGAATAAGCGTTAACCAAACGAATTAAATATATATGAAAAGAAAGTATCTTTTGCTGATAGCTATCCTCCCCGCCATCGCGTCGGCACAAACCAAATACACCGAAAGTAAGAACGGCGATGTGGTAACTGTTACCAATTCCGGCGGCCAAAAGCTGGGTTACTCTGCAACATCGGGCGTTAAAGTTTTAACGGTCGACGGCTTAGCTTTTAAAGACCTCAACAAAAATGGCAAGCTGGATAAGTATGAAGACTGGCGCCTACCCGTGGATGTGCGCGCTAAGGACCTTGCCGGTAAAATGAGCGTGGAGCAAATTGCCGGGTTGATGCTGTACAGCCGTCACCAAATGATCCCATCTATCCCGGTTGGTCCGTTTGCAGGTACGTATAATGGTAAACCACTTGCCGAAAGCGGTGCCAATGCCTGGGACCTGTCAGATCAGCAAAAAACATTTTTAAAGAACGATAACGTGCGCCACGTGCTCATCACCTCCGTGCAAAGCCCGGAAGTTGCTGCCAAATGGAACAACAATGCGCAGGCTTTGGTAGAGAGTATTGGATTGGGTATCCCCAACAATAACAGCTCTGACCCACGCCATGGTACTTTGGCTACTGCCGAATTTAACGCCGGCGCGGGCGGTACAATTTCCATGTGGCCGGGCTCTTTGGGTATGGCTGCCACGTTCGATCCATCGGTTACCCAAAACTTTGGGCACATTGCCGCTCAGGAATACCGGGCGCTGGGTATTGCTACAGCTTTATCCCCACAAGTGGATATCTCTACCGACCCACGCTGGAACCGTGTGAGCGGTACCTTTGGCGAAGATCCGCAACTGGCCGCAGATATGGCAAGGGCCTATATCGATGGTTTCCAAACGTCAACAGGTGATAAAGAAATTAAAAATGGCTGGGGCTTTAACAGCGTAAACGCCATGGTAAAACACTGGCCGGGCGGTGGCGCCGGCGAAGGTGGGCGCGACGCGCATTATGGTTTTGGTAAATACGCGGTATACCCGGGCAACAATTTCCAGGAACATTTTATACCGTTTACCCAGGGCGCTTTTAAACTGAACGGCAAAACAAGTATGGCCGCAGCGGTGATGCCTTATTACACCATCAGCTGGCAACAGGACACCAAAAATCACGAAGCTGTAGCCAACAATTACAATAAATACATCATCACCGACTTGCTGCGCAACAAGTATAAATACGATGGCGTGGTATGTACCGACTGGCTGGTTACCGGTGATGAAACCGTGATCAACAGCTTTTTGTCGGGAAAATCATGGGGGATGGAAAAGGCTACCATTGCCGAACGCCACTACAAAATTTTAATGGCCGGTGTTGACCAGTTTGGCGGTAATAACGATATGGTGCCGGTAATTGCCGCTTACCAGATGGGCGTTAAAGAACATGGCGAAGCATTTATGCGCGCCCGTTTTGAGCAATCTGCCTTGCGTTTGTTAAGAGGCAGTTTTCGCACGGGTTTATTTGAGAACCCTTACCTGGATACCGAAACTACTAAGAAAACGGTAGGTAATGCCGATTTTATGGCGGCGGGTTACCAGGCGCAGCTAAAATCGATAGTGATGCTGAAGAACAAGGCAAATGTATTGCCATTGCAAACCGGCAAAACAGTGTACGTGCCTAAGAAATTCACCCCGGCAGGCGTTAACTTTTTGGGCATGAAAACGCCTGAGAAAAATGAATACCCGGTGAACATGGAGACGGTAAAAAAATATTTTAAAGTGACAGAGAACCCAGAGGAGGCAGATTATGCGCTGGTATTTATTGCCAGCCCGATAGGCCATGGCGGTTACAGCGCGGATGATGTAGCAGCCGGTGGTAACGGCTACCTGCCGGTATCTTTACAATATGGTAAATACACTGCCGAAACCGCCCGCGAAACCAGTTTAGCCGGTGGCGATCCATTGGAGAAATTCACCAATCGCAGTTACAAAGGAAAATCTGAAACGTCAACCAACGTTACCGATCTGGCTATGTTGACCGATACTTACGCCAAAATGAAAGGCAAGCCGGTTATCGTATCAATAAACCTGAGCAACCCAATGGTTTTTGCCGAACTGGAGAAACAGGCCAATGCGATCATTGTAGATTTTGGTGTACAGGGCCAGGCCAGCCTGGATATCCTGACAGGCAAGACAGAGCCATCCGCTTTATTGCCATTACAAATGCCTTTAGACATGAAAGTGGTTGAAGCCCAGTTTGAAGATGTACCGCACGATATGAAATGCTACACCGACAGCGAAGGCCACACCTACGATTTTGGCTACGGATTGAACTGGAAAGGCGTTATAAAAGATGGCCGTACAGCTAAGTATGTAAAGGTTGTGGCTAAACCATAGTATAATCAAATAAAAACCGTCGCCCTGAATTTATTTCAGGATCCCATAGGACAGGTATCCAACCGCGCTTAGCCACTAAGCACGGTTGGTTGCTTTGCAAGTGGGGTGCCGAAATAAATTCGGCAAGACGTGTTAGTTTAGTCCAGTTGTGCTGTTGTCACCAACAATATTTAAATCGTACATTTAACCAACCACTAACCAATTACTATGAAGCGCCTTCTTATCCTCCCTTTGATCTTACTGTGTGGTTGTGCTATGGCACAAACCAAATCTATGGTCGCCAAAATTGATGCCGGCCTGGTACGGGGCGTTTCTAACAGCACCGGCGACGTAATGAGCTATAAGGGGATTCCCTTTGCCGCGCCGCCCGTTGGCGATCTGCGCTGGAAAGCACCTCAGCCGGTAAAAGCGTGGGAAGGCGTAAAGGACTGCACCAAATTTTCTAAAATGCCGGTACAGGCTAAGCCAAATGAATTTGGCGTTTATACCCGCGAATTTTTAATAAAAGATGAACCACTAAGCGAAGATTGCCTTTACCTTAACGTGTGGACCGGGGCTAAAATCCCATCCGAAAAACGCCCGGTAATTGTATGGATTTACGGTGGCGGCTTTAGCAGCGGTGGTACCAATGTGCCTATTTACGATGGTGAAGCTTTGGCCAAAAAGGGAGTGATATTGGTAAGCGTAAATTATCGCGTGGGTATATTGGGCTTTTTTGCCCATCCGGAACTCACCGCGGAATCGCCCAACCACGCATCGGGCAATTACGGCTTGATGGATCAACTGGCTGGCCTGCAATGGGTGAAAAAAAACATAGCAGCTTTTGGTGGCGACCCTACCAATGTAACCATCGCGGGGCAATCGGCAGGCTCAATGAGCGTAAATTGCTTAACCGCATCACCGTTGGGGAAAGGTTTATTCCAAAAAGCCATTGCCGAAAGCGGCGCGTCTTTCTTAGCCGGTCCATTTGGAGGGCCTGATTTGAAGCAGGCGGAAGAGGAGGGCGTAAAAACCGCTAAGAAGTTGCAGGCAAATTCGCTGGCCGAACTGCGCAAATTATCTACCGAAGAATTATTAAAACAAAACGGTGGCCGCCCTATCATAGATGGCTATGTGTTGCCGGCCTCAATTGCCGGGTCCTATGCTGCCGACAAAGAAAACCAGGTTGCACTGCTCACCGGCTGGAATGCGGATGACGCCTTTATTGGCAAGTTAAAAACCGCAGTAGAATATAAAGCCGATATTCAAAAAAGGTACGCGGCAAATTCCGCTGAGTTTTTAAAACATTACCCTGGTAAAACCGATGCAGAAGCCGCAGAATCGCAGATACGAATATCGCGAGATATGACATTTGGGGTTCAAAATTACACATGGGCAAATGTGCAGAGCGCCAAAAAAAAAGCAAAGGTTTACTTGTACCGCTTTACCCGCCGCATGCCCGCTACCGAAGCATTTAAAAAGTACGGCGCATTCCATACCGGCGAGGTTGGTTATGTATTCGACAACCTCAAATTTTTGAATCGTCCGTTCGAGCCGGTTGATCAGCAACTGGCGGATACCATGTCGTCTTACTGGGTGAATTTCGTAACATCGGGTGATCCTAACGGTCCTGGCTTGCCTGCTTGGCCGGTTTATAACAGCAAGGGCAACCAGGTGATGATACTGGGCGAAAAACCCGCCGCAGAGCCATTACCCGATAAAGCCTCGTTGGATTTTATGGTGAAGGAAATGATGAAATAAAAAAAAATTTTTGTCACCCTGAGCGATAGCAAAGGATCTAATAGCGAACTGTGCATCACCGATATACCAATCGACGAACAGATGCTTTACGCTGTTCAGCATGACAATTTTTGAGCATTTACAAGCAGCATACCCCAGCACAGTTTTCACAAAAACAAATTCTACCTTTAGCCAACCTGTTATAAATTTTCTTGCTTATGAAGTTTATCTACACTGCTGTATTGGCATTGGCCTGCTTTACAGTTTCGCTAAGCGCGGGGGCGCAAACTATAAACCCCACATTATTATCCCAGCAATGGAAGGCCTCCTGGATAACGGTTCCTAACGAGCCGGTGCATGAATATGGTATTTACCATTTCCAAAAATCGGTAGATCTGCCAACCAAACCCGCCAGGTTTGTTATCCATATCTCGGCAGATAACCGCTATAAATTATATGTAAACCATACGCTGGTTTCCCTTGGTCCCGCCCGTGGCGATACTTACTACTGGAACTATGAAACTGTTGATATTGCGCAATACCTCATTGGGGGTAAGAACACTATCGCGGCCACCGTATGGAACGATGGCGAATATCGCCCCGAGGCGCAGATAACCCAGCAAACCGCCTTCATTTTGCAGGGCGATACCAGGGTTGAAGAAATTTTTAATACAGATGCAAGCTGGAAATGCGTCCGCGATAATGCGTACAAACCCCTGCTTGGTGTTGGTTACAGTACCTACTACGTAGCAGGCCCCGGCGAACTGGTGGACATGCACAAAACGGTTAAAGATTGGCAGAATAATGATAGTGGTTGGCTCAGCGCGCAAAAAATAGACTGGGGTAGCCCCAAAGGCTTCACCAACGCTTTTGGCTGGATGCTGGTGCCATCGTCATTACCGCAAATGGAAATGAAACAGCAGCGGCTTGTTGCCCTGCGGAAAGCTACAGGAATTAGTGTTCCTGCGTCTTTTCCGGCGGAGAAAACGGCGATCACTATACCGGCCAATACCAAAGCCTCGCTATTGCTGGATCAGTCCTTCCTTACCAACGCCTATCTTACCGTTAACTTTAGCGGCGGTGATAATGCGGGCATCTCCTTCACCTATTGCGAATCGCCGATGAAGAACGTGGGCAACACCTATCAGATAGTAAAACCAAACCGAAACGAGGTGGAGGGCTATAAATTTGTCGGCCGTAAAGACAGCGTGATCTCGGATGGAACCACTAAGCAAAGCTTTACAACGCTGGCATTCCGCACCTACAGATATATTTTGGTAAATATTTCCACCAAAGACGAACCATTGACTATCGACGATATCTACGGCACGTTTACCGGCTACCCCTTTAAATTCAACGCAAAACTAAACGCGGGCAACCCCGAGATGCAGCAAATGCTGGATATCGGCTTCCGTACCGCCCGTTCCTGCGCCATGGAAACCTATTTCGATTGCCCCTATTACGAGCAGCTGCAATATATAGGTGATGGCCGTATTCAGGCGCTGATATCTTATTACAATACCGGCGACGACCGGCTGGCCCGCAACGCCCTTAACCAAATGGATCACTCGCGCCTGGCGGAAGGTATCACCCTGAGCAGGCACCCCTCGTTTAGTCCGCAAATTATCTCCACGTTCTCGCTTTGGTATATCAGTATGCTGCACGATTACTGGATGTACCGCAACGATGAAGCTTTTGTAAAAGACAAACTGGACGGCGCCCGGCAGGTGCTGGCCTTCTTTGCAAAGTATCAGCAAGCCGATGGCTCGCTAAAAAACCCGCCGTACTGGAGGTTTGTAGATTGGGTAGGAACCAAGGGCTGGGATTTTGGCCAGCCGCCAAAAGACGCTGACGGTAACTCGGCCATGCTGGATATGCAATTGCTGTGGACGCTACAGCAAGCCGTCGAAATGGAACGCAAAATAGGCCTGCCCGTTTACGCCGAAATGTACAAGGCCCGCGCGGCAAAATTAAAAGCTACCATTCAGCGCAAGTACTGGGATGCCGCCAAAGGTTTTTATGCCGACGCAAGCGATAAGCGGACCTATAGCCAGCATGCTAACGCGCTGGCTATTTTAAGTGGCGTGGCCGGAGCCAATATCGTTTCGCTTGCCAAAAAAATAGAGGCAGACAGTAGCCTGGTAAAATGCACCATCTACTTCAAATACTATTTGCACCAGGCGCTGGTAAAAGGCGGGCTGGGGAACGATTATATGAACTGGCTGGATGTTTGGCGAAACAACATTAAAATGGGCCTTACCACCTGGGCCGAGATCTCCGACCTGGAGCACGACCGCAGCGATTGCCATGCCTGGGGAGCCAGTCCCAATATCGAGTTCTTCCGTACGGTACTGGGGATAGATAGCTATGCCCCCGGCTTCCGCAAAATAAAGATAGAACCACGCCTGGGCAAGATGGAGAACGCATCGGGCGAAATCCCGCATCCTAACGGCATTGTAGCAGTTAACTATGCAAAAAGCGGCGGGCACTGGGCTATTAATATCAGCCTGCCTATGCGCACCGATGGGGTGTTGGTATGGAAGGGGAAAAGCTACCCTTTAAAGGGCGGGAAGAATTTGTTGCGTATTTAAACCATTGATTTTAATGATTTTTTTGATCTGCGTGATTTTTCATCAGCGCAATCTATTTATCATTAAAATCTACGGTTCAGAAAGCTGCGATAGGGATGGGCGCGTATACCGGCCATAGAGCGTAAGGCCTGCGGCCGTATGAGCATCAGCCAGGGCCAAAGGCATCGCCATTACAACAGTTTATACCTTTATCCACACCATCCTGTTTCATGTTTAGCCAATGTCATAAAGCCGGTATAATTCCGGCGGTTGTAAACCTTTTTAAGAATAAAAGGGTTAATTAACCAGTGTTTCTACATTACGTGGAAAAATTAGGTAGATACAATTTTAAATGTATATTTGACACTTATTAAATGTATAGTGTTTTAATATACATTTTATATTTATTTATTATTAAAAATGTGATATTTACAAACTTTAACACCAACTAACGGCTATAAATACCACGGGTTCATGAAAACAACACCTTCTCAGTTAAAAATCCTCTCTATCGACATTGGTGGTTCCAGCATCAAGGCTACAATTTTGGATAGCAAAGGCACCCTGAAGATGGATTACAAAAAAGTGGTGACGCCGAAACCGGCCACTCCCGAAAATGTGATCAAATCTATAAAAACACTGGTGAAGGATTATCCCGCATACGATAGAGTATCGGTTGGCTTCCCGGGTTATGTGCGCAACGGCATTGTAAAAACTGCTCCAAACCTGGGTAACGATTTCTGGAAGGATGTAAACTTCCGCCTAAAGCTGGAAGAGGCTTTGGGTAAAGATGCACAGGTAGTAAACGATGCCGATATGCAGGGCCTTGGCGTTGTAAGCGGCAAAGGGCTGGAGATGGTAATTACCCTGGGTACTGGCTTTGGTACAGCGTTATTAATGGACGGGCACCTGCTGCCGCATTTAGAGGTGGCGCATCACCCGGTATCAAAAGGCCGCGATTACGATGAATACATCGGCGATATAGCGCTTGATAAAGAAGGCGTAAAAAAATGGAACAGCCGTATTAAAAAGGTTTTCAAGATCCTGAAAACCGTGTTTAACTACGATTACCTGTATATAGGCGGAGGCAACTCCGATAGGCTTACCTTTAAGCTGGATAAAAATATGAAGATTGTAACCAATGCCGATGGCATAAAAGGTGGGGCGAGATTGTGGGCAGAAGATAAACACCCGGTTACACACACAACAATGGCAACCCCAACTAAATAACAAACCTTTCTTTTAATACGACGATGGAAAAACCCAACGAAGCACTCGAAAAATTAGCGATAGATACCGTAAGAATTCTTTCTGCGGACGCAGTACAAAAAGCAAATTCGGGCCACCCCGGCACCGCAATGGCATTAGCACCGATGGGGCACGTATTGTGGAGTAAGTTTTTAAACTACAACCCTAAAAACCCTGATTTTGCAAACCGCGACAGGTTCATCCTTTCTGCAGGCCACGCTTGTATGTTACAATACAGCTTTTTGTACCTAACCGGTTACGACCTGAGTTTGGATGATATCAAAAATTTCCGCCAGATGAACAGCAAAACCGCCGGCCACCCGGAGTACGGTTTGGCACCAGGTATTGACGTAACTACCGGTCCGTTGGGACAGGGCTTTGCAAACGGTATAGGCTTTGCCATCGCTCAAAAACACTTGGCAGCACGCTACAACAAACCGGGTTTCGACCTTTTTAACTATAACATCTATTCTATTGTAAGCGATGGCGATATGATGGAAGGTGTAACCTCAGAAGCCGCATCTTTAGCGGGCCACCTGCAGTTAGGCAACCTGATCTACCTATACGATGATAACCACATTTCTATTGAAGGCAGTACCGATATCGCCTTTAACGAGGATGTTAGTGCCCGTTTCCGTTCATACGGATGGCAGGTGCAGGAAATTGCGGATGTGAACGATACCCACGCTTTAGAACTGGCTATCATCAACGCGAAGACCGAAACCCAAAAACCATCATTGATCCGCGTTCGTTCATTGATCGCTTACGGTAGCCCGAACAAATCGGGTACTGCAGGTTCACACGGTTCGCCACTGGGTGCTGATGAAATTAAATTAGTAAAAGAATTCTTCGGTTTCGATCCGGAAAAATCATTCAACGTACCTGCCGAAGTATTGGAATATTACCATGCTAAAGGCGCCAAAGGTGCTAAGGTTGAGCAAAAATGGAACGAACTATTTGCCAAATACAAAGAGAAATTTCCTGAGTTAGCAGCCGAGTACGAAACCGCGTTTGCCGGCGAATTGCCAAAAGGCTGGGCCGATAAACTGCCCGTATTTAAAGGCAGCGATCCTAAAATGGCTACCCGCCAGGCATCGGGTAAAGTATTGAACGCCGTTGCCGCAGGCCTGCCAAACTTAATTGGTGGTGCTGCCGACTTATCGCCATCTACCGAAACCAACTTAAAAGAGTTTGATTCATTTACATCAGAGAACAGGGCTGGCCGTAACTTCCACTTCGGTATCCGCGAGCACGCTATGGGTTCTGCATTAAACGGTATGTCTTTAACAAAAGGCGTGTTACCGTTTGGCGCAACCTTCCTGCAATTTGCTGATTATATGCGCCCGCCAATTCGTTTGGCTGCCATTATGAAGATAAGCCCGATATTTGTTTACACACATGATAGTATAGGCTTGGGCGAGGATGGTACCACCCACCAGCCAATTGAACATTTGGCATCGTTACGTGCAATCCCTAACGTTACCGTTATACGTCCTGCCGATGCAAACGAAACTGCATTTGCCTGGAAAGTAGCTATTGAGAAAAAAGGCGGCCCAACTGTATTGATCTTCACCCGCCAGGGCCTACCTATTCTTGACCAGGATAAATACGGTAAAGCAAGCGGCCTGGAAAAAGGCGCTTACATATTATCTGAAGCAAGCAAAGGCGTCGACCTGATATTATTAGCGACCGGTAGCGAAGTAGCCTTGATTATGGATGCACAAGCTAAACTGGAAGCAGAAGGTATTTCTACCCGCGTAGTGAGCATGCCATCATGGGAATTGTTTGAAAAACAGGATGCTGCTTACAAAGAATCGGTATTGCCAAAAGCAAGCCGTAAACGTTTGGCAGTAGAAATGGCATCACCAATGGGATGGCATAAATACACTACCGACGAAGGCGATATGCTGGGTATGACCACCTTTGGCGAATCTGCCCCGGCAGAAGAGTTGTTCAAACACTTCGGCTTTACAGTAGATAACGTAGTTAAAAAAGCGAAAGCTTTGTTATAGTATTGAGTTTTGAGTGATGAGTTATAAGTGGTTCGCCTTGTGTAACTCATTACTCACAACCCACAACTCAAAACTAAATGACTTTAATCAGCGAGCTTAAATGGTCCTCGGAGATCATTAACCAAAGCGGTAAGCAAAAGGTAGCGCAGCAAATTGCCGCCATGGTAAAAGATGGCGATATACTTGGTGTAGGCTCGGGTTCTACGGTTTATTTGGCCTTGTTGGCAATAGCAGAGCGCATAAAAGCCGAAAAGTTGAACGTGCTGGCCATCCCTACATCCTTAGAGATATCGATGTTTTTGAGCAAGCTGGGTATACCCATGACCTCCCTGTTTGAACACACGCCCGACTGGCTTTTTGATGGAGCCGACGAAGTAGACCCTAAAAACAGCCTGATAAAAGGGCGCGGCGGGGCCATGTTTAAAGAGAAGCTTTTGATAGCGAGCAGTCCGCTGAGCTATATAATTGTGGATGATACCAAAATAGTGGATAAAATAGGCACCAATTTCCCTATCCCTATCGAAGTTTTTCCACAGGCATTACTGCACGTGGAGGCCGAATTGAAAAAGCTTGGCGCTAACAGCATTGTATTGCGCCCTGCAAAAGGCAAGGATGGACCGGTAATTACCGAGAACAACAATTTGATACTGGATTGTCGTTTTGATGAAGTGCCCGATACCATGGAGCGCGACATTAAATCGATAACCGGGGTGATAGAAAGCGGGCTTTTTATAGGATACAATCTGCAAATTTTAGTAGCAACCAATAATTAATCGGTTTTTTACGCTACCGTAACGCAAGGATGAGATTGGATTAACAATATATCCCCGCAGAATTAAGAACTTTACGTAATACAAAGAGGCTATCAGCCTCATAAACAACAAGAAAAAGAAAATTAATAAAACCTGATATGGCAACTAACAACGTTAAACAAATACACGATTTCGGCCAGAGCATTTGGCTTGACTTTATCGACCGCGAGATCATCTCTTCTGGTAAATTGAAACAACTGATCGACGAAGACGGCGTAAGAGGCGTAACCTCTAACCCAGCCATTTTCGAAAAAGCCATCACCAGCAGTGCAGACTATAATGAAGATATTAAAACCCTTGGCGCTACCGCTGCAACTACCGAAGAGTTATTTTTTGGGTTGGCTGTAAAAGATATACAAGCTGCTTGCGACCTGTTTGAAGGTGTGTATAACGAAGAAGTTGCAGGTGCAGATGGTTACGTAAGTTTAGAGGTATCTCCGTTTTTAGCGCTTGATGCCGAAGGCACTGCCACACAGGCAGAATTGCTTTGGAAACAAGTTGATCGCAAAAACGTAATGATCAAAATTCCGGGTACTAAACCGGGTTTAAAAGCTATACAGGCTTCAATTGCCAAAGGTATTAACATTAATGTTACGCTGTTATTCGGTTTAGAGCGTTACGAAGAAGTTGCCGAAGCCTACATTTCAGGTTTGGAAGAGCATTTAGCCGCCGGCCACAAAATTGGCCACATATCATCAGTAGCCAGCTTCTTTTTAAGCCGTATAGACGTTGTAGTTGATCCGTTATTGGAAGCCAAAGGCGAGAAAGCTTTGGTTGGCGAAGTAGCCATCGCATCAGCAAAAAAAGCATACGAAATTTACAAAAGGGTGTTCAGCACCGAGCGTTGGAAAAAATTAGCCGCCGAAGGCGCAAAACCACAGCGTTTGCTTTGGGCAAGTACCGGCAGCAAAAATCCAGCGTTTAAAGACACCAAATATGTAGAGGCTTTAATTGGCCCTGATACCGTTGATACCGTTCCATTAGAAACTGTTGACGCGTTCCGCGATCATGGTATTGCAGCTAATACCTTAGAATTAGGTTTAGACGAAGCAACCGCAGCTTTAGCCAAATTAAAAGAGTTAGGTATAGACCTGGATGCCATCACCCAGCAACTGGAAGATGAAGGTATCGAGAAGTTTAACAAACCTTTCGAAAAATTGCTGAAAGCGATCGAAGACCAAAAGGATAAAGTATAAGGCTTTAAGTGCCTTGTGCGCAGGGTTCCCCTCTTGATTGGGGGCAGGGGTGTGTTAGCCGCTTGGTTAACACACCCCGCCACCGCGCTAAGACAACCGCACCCCTCTCAAGAGGGGAACATAAAATAGAAGATTAAGTATTAGCCCTGCCTTATGAAATACAAAGACCTCAAGATCCTTTTTTTTGACGTAGGAGGCATTTTGCTGACTAACGGATGGGGACACGAATCGCGTAAGGAAGCTGCGAAGAAATTCGGGCTGGATTACGAAGAAGTGAACGCCCTGCATAACTTCATTTTCAACGTCTACGAAATTGGCAGCATCTCGCTCGACCAATACCTCGATACGGTGATCTTTAACCATCCCCGCGAGTTTGTTCGTGAGGATTTTAAAGAATTCATGTACGCGCAGTCGAAGGAATTGCCCGAGACGCTTGCTTACCTTAAAGAGTGGAAAAAGAATTGCGGTTTCCGTATCATCTCCATCAATAACGAAGGCAAGGAACTGAACGATTACCGGGTGAAGAAATTTAAACTGCACGAGGCCTTTGACGCGTTTATCTCCTCGTGTGAGGTAAAAATGCGCAAACCCGATCCTGGAATCTGGCAGCTGGCCATGGGTATTGCACAGGCATCGCCCGAGCAATGTGTGTATTTCGACGACCGGATCATGTTTGTAAAAACAGCCGAAAAACTGGGCATCCGTGCCTTTCAGCATACCGACTTCGAGACAACTAAAAAAATATTAAACGACCTTAAAGACGAAAACCTCAAATAACATGAGTGCAACAACAGATAAATATGCCTTTGGCATGATAGGCCTGGGTGTTATGGGCCGCAGCTTACTGCTCAACATGGCCGATCACGGCTTCGCGGTAGCAGGGCACGATAAAGACGCCGGCAAAGTATCCTCGCTCAACGAGGAAGCTGGCGACCGTAAAGCAAAAGGCTTTGGCGATGTAAAAGAATTTATATTAAGCCTCACCACCCCGCGTGCTATTATGATGCTGGTACCCGCCGGCAAAATTGTAGATGCCGTAATTGAGGAACTTACTCCATTATTGGATAAAGGCGATATTTTAATTGATGGCGGTAACTCGCACTTTACCGATACCAACCGTCGAGTTGAGGAGCTGGAGGCTATAGGCCTGCATTTCTTCGGCATGGGGGTTTCTGGTGGTGAAGAAGGCGCGCGTAAGGGGCCAAGCATGATGCCGGGTGGCGACAAGCAAGCGTACAACGTAATGAAGCCGATATTTGAGGCTATTGCCGCTAAAGTGGATGGCGTGCCTTGCGTAACGTACATTGGCCCGGGTGCATCTGGTCACTTTGTAAAGATGGTACACAACGGTATTGAGTACGGTATAATGCAGTTATTGGCCGAGACTTACGAGATCATGAAAAAGGGCTTAAAGCTGGATAACGATGCCATCGGTAAAATTTTCGCCGAGTGGAACGAAGGCCGACTGCAGTCCTTCCTGCTGGATATCACCAAAGATATTTTCAAATTTAAAGCCCCTGGTACCGATCATTTGCTTTTAGATGACATTAAAGATGAGGCACGCGCCAAAGGTACCGGCAAGTGGACCTCGCAAAGCGCGATGGACCTGCAGGCCCCTATCCCAACGGTAGATACCGCGGTGTCTATGCGCGATATGTCAAAATACAAAGCTTTGCGTACCCAGGCAGCCGCTATTTACAGCACTGCCGATCACCAGGCTATCGAGGGTAATGCCGAAGAACTGATTGCCGCTTTAGAGCAGGCTTTCTACTTCACCATGATCATCAGCTACGCACAGGGCATGCACATGCTGTCCAACGCGTCAACCGAATACAAATACGAATTTAAGCTCGACGAGATCGCTAAGATCTGGCGCGGTGGCTGTATTATCCGTTCAAAATTCCTCGAGAATATTTACGGGGCGTACGGTAAAGACCAATCATTGGCACATTTACTTTTAGATGGCGATGTGGCCGCCCTTGTAGAAGGCACGCTGCCCGGCATCCGTAAAGTAGTTGCTTCGGCGGTTAACGCGGGTATTGCCATGCCTGCTTACGCGGCATCGTTGGGTTATTTTGATGCTTTCCGCAGCGAACGTATGCCATCAAACTTAACCCAGGCGCAGCGCGATTATTTTGGAGCCCATACTTACGAGCTGATAGGCAAAGAAGGAACTTTCCACACCCAATGGGTACCTAAAAGCTAAATTACCTTTAACTAAAAAAGTTATCACCATGAGTAATGTAAAATCTGACCCTACCATATTTATCATTTTCGGCGGAACGGGCGATTTAAATTCCCGCAAAATTGCCCCGGCCCTCTATAATCTTTTTTTAGATGGCTGGATGCCCAAGCAATTCTCTATCATCGGTACCGGCCGTACCAAGCTAACCGATGAGCAATTCAGAGATAACTTGCATAAAGACATCGACCAATTCTCGCGCAGCGGTAAAACCGACGCCAAGAAATGGGCCGAGTTTGTAAAGAACATCTATTACCAGGTATCAGACGCTACCGACTTTGAAACCTATAAAGAGTTTGGTAAGCGCATAGACGCGCATAACGAAGAATGGAAAACAACTGCCAACGTATTGTTTTACCTTGCCGTTGCGCCGAACTTCTTCCCCATCATAGCATCTAATATCTCCAAAGCCAAACTGGCCGAGGATAAGAACAAGGTGCGGATCATTATCGAAAAGCCATTTGGGCACGATTTGGAGACCGCTAAGGAATTGAACGAATTGCTGAAAGGCATTTTTGATGAGTGCCAGATCTACCGGATAGACCATTACCTGGGTAAAGAGACGGTACAGAACATTATGGCCTTCCGCTTTGCCAACTCTATTATGGAGCCGCTGTGGAACCGTAATTATATAGAACACGTACAGATCTCGGTTACCGAGCAATTGGGCGTGGAAGACCGCGGCGATTACTACGATGGCTCGGGCGCTATGCGCGATATGATCCAGAATCACCTGTTGCAGCTGCTTTGCCACATTGCCATGGAACCACCGGTGAGCTTTGTTGCCGATGAAGTACGTGACCGTAAAGTTGATGTGTTAAAGGCCATGCGCCGATTTAGCCCGGAAGATGTGCGGATGTCCGCCGTGCGCGGCCAATACGGCAGCGGCTGGATGAAGGGGCAGGAAGTGCCCGGCTACCGCGAAGAGGGCAAGGTAGACCCGGATTCGAATACGGAGACCTTTGCCGCATTTAAGTTTTTTGTAGATAACTGGCGCTGGCAAGGTGTGCCGTTTTACGTGCGCACCGGCAAAAGAATGCACCAGTCATCATCGGTTATCAGCATCCAGTTTAAGGATGTGCCGCATTTAATATTTCCTACCGAAGCAGCCGAAAGCTGGCAGCAAAACAGGCTCATTATCAGCATCCAGCCCGAGATGAGCATCCGTTTACAGGTGCAGGCCAAACGCCCGGGTATTGATATGGTGCTGAACGTGGTAGATATGGTATTTGATTACAAAGGAACTTACACCAGCCAGGCACCGGAGGCTTACGAAACACTATTACTGGATACCATGCATGGCGACCAAACCCTATTTATGCGTGGCGACCAGGTGGAAGCAGCATGGGAGCTGGTAATGCCGATTTTAAACACATGGCATAATAAAAAGAGCCTTAACTTCCCTAATTATTCTGCGGACTCGTGGGGGCCGGAAGCTGCCGAGGCATTAATTGCCCGCGACGGTTTCAACTGGTTCACCCTGCCGGTTGCAGGTAAAAAATAAGTACAATGAAACTGAACATATTTAAAACCGCCGACGAAGTACTGGCCAGTTTGGCTGATTTTTTTGCCAAAACAGCTAAGGAAGCCATCGAAAAGCACGACCGGTTTACCGTAGCGCTAAGCGGTGGAAGCTCGCCAAAAAAACTGCACGAGTTGCTGGTGAGCGATTACCGGGATAAAATAGAGTGGAATAAAGTGTGGTTCTTTTTCGGTGACGAGCGCGATGTGCCTTTGACCGATTCGCAGAGCAATTACCTGATGGCGAAGAACACCCTGTTCGATCCGCTGGGGATAGATCCCGCGCATATCTTTCCGGTCCATACAGATCTGGGTGCAGAGGAAGCCGCCAAGCACTACACGCTTAACCTCATCAGTTTTTTCGACGGGCATAACGCCTGTTTCGACCTGGTTATCTTAGGTCTTGGCGATAACTCGCATACCGCGTCACTTTTCCCGCATACTTCGGTACTGAAGGATGAGAGCGCGTCTATCCAGGCGCTATATATCGACGAGGTAAAAATGAACCGTATAACCTTTACCGCCCCGCTCATCAATAATGCGCATCACATCGCGTTCCTGGTATACGGCGAAGGCAAGGCCGAAGCAGTAAAACACATTTTAGAAGACGCCAAAAACATCCCCGAATACCCAGCCCAACTCATTATAGAAACCAGCGATGGCGATTTGCAATGGTTTATGGATGAGGGCGCGGCAAGCAAACTCGAAAAGAAATAATAAAGAAAGCCTCCTTATCGGGAGGCTTTCTTGTTAAATGTGATTTCCTCTTGAGATGGGTTAGAGGTTTATTACTACCACGTTATCGTCAAATTTCCCAAACCTATAGCCAGCGTTCCTTGCTTTCCCCTGCAAAGTATTGTAATTTAGGCTTACATAAAAATTACCCCGCCTATGCAAGATTATCAACAACAACTCCGGGCCATGTTTGTGCCCGAGGACGAGATCCCCGCCCAGCACCGTATAGAAGAGATCCATCAACGCGAATATTTGGTTAACGGCGAAATGCGCCAATGGAACGGCGAAGTAAGCGAAGTTTATTCGCCTGTAATGCTACCCGGTGCCGATGGCGTGCTGAAGCGCAAGCTGATAGGTACTTACCCTGTTTGTACCGAAACCGAGGCGATGGAAGCCATGGAAGCCGCCCTGAAAGCCTACGATAATGGTCGCGGCGAATGGCCTACCATGAGCATTGTAGACCGCATCAAATGCATGGATAAGTTTGTGTACAAGATGATAGAGCAGCGCACGCTGATCGTTAAACTCATTATGTGGGAGATCGGTAAATCTTACGCCGATTCCGCCAAGGAATTTGACCGCACAGTGGAATACATCAACGCCACCGTCGATGGTTTAAAAGATATCGACAGGCAATCTTCCCGCTTTGAGATGGCGGAGGGCTTAGTTGCCCAGATCCGCCGCTCGCCGCTGGGGGTGGTGCTTTGTATGGGGCCGTTCAACTACCCGCTAAACGAAACTTTTACCACGCTGATCCCCGCCTTGATTATGGGCAACACCATCTTATTTAAACCGCCTAAGCATGGTACGCTTTTACATTACCCTTTGCTGGAAGCATTTAAAGATGCCTTCCCTAAAGGTGTGGTGAATACCGTTTATGGCCGTGGCGCGGTAGTTACGCCGGGGTTGATGGCTACCGGCAAGATCAATGTGCTGGCCTTCATCGGTAGCAGCAAAGTGGCCAACGACCTGAAGAAGCGCCACCCCAAAGTGAATCGCCTCCGCGCGGTGCTCAGCCTTGATGCCAAGAACGCTGCCATCGTTACCAAAAATGCCGACCTGAAACTTGCTGTGAGCGAATGTATATTGGGCGCGCTATCCTTCAACGGGCAGCGCTGTACGGCCATTAAGATCATATTTGTGCACAACGAGGTTGCCGATGAGTTTTTAAAGCTCCTGAGCGATGCCGTAGGCGCACTAAAGCCCGGTCTGCCCTGGACAGACGGCGTAAAGCTTACTCCGCTCCCCGAGCCGCACAAACCGGCTTACCTGAAAGAATGCATAGACGATGCAATAGCCAATGGCGCCAAAGTGATGAATGAAAACGGCGGTGTAACTGCCGAATCATTTGTGTTCCCGGCGGTGGTATACCCGGTTAACGAGAGGATGAAACTGTACCGCGAGGAGCAGTTCGGCCCTATTATCCCAGTGATCCCATTTGAGGATATCGAAGAAACGATAGATTACCAGATAGATTCGCCGCATGGGATGCAGGTGAGTATTTTTAGTAATGATGCCAAAGAGATCTCCGCACTGATAGACCCGTTTGTAAACCTGGTAAGCCGCGTAAACATCAACAGCCAATGCCAACGCGGTCCGGATGTTTTCCCATTCACCGGGCGCAAGGACAGCGCAGAAGGGACGCTTTCTGTACATGATGCCTTGCGCTCATTCTCTATCCGGTCGCTGGTGGCCACTAAAATGAACGAAACCAACAAGCAGCTCATCAACGAGATAGTAAACGATAACGACTCGAACTTTTTGAGTACAAAGTATATTTTGTAGAAGGTCAATTTTTACGAGCACGCCGCTCACTACCAGTATAACCTTGTCCCAAATGCCTGTAATAGTGTATTTTAAACACTATAGATTTTTCCTATATCCTATAGATAATTGAAATAAAAGGCCTCCTTTTAAAAGCGTATATTTGTTGTGTAAATTTTAATAAAACATCCATTATGTTAACAATAGGACAACAATTCCCAAAGTTTTCTAAAATAGCCGTAACAAGCCTCGAAAAAGGTAAAGAGTTTGAAACCATCACCTCTGATTTTTTGGTGAATGAAGATAACGTTTGGACCGTAATGTTCTGGTGGCCAAAAGATTTCACCTTTGTGTGCCCAACAGAGATCGCTGAGTTCAACAAAAACTTCGGTGAGTTCCGTGACCGCGAAACCCGTTTAATTGGTGCCTCTACCGATTCTGAGTTTGTACACGCTGCCTGGAGAAGAGACCACGACGATTTGCGCGACCTTAAATTCCCGATGCTTGCCGATACTTCAAAATCATTAGCCGAAGACCTGGGTATTTTAGAGCCAAACGAAAAAATTGCTTATCGCGCTACTTTTATTATTGACCCTACCGGTATCATCCGCTGGGTATGTGTTAACGATTTGAGCGTTGGCCGTAACGTTAAAGAAGTTTTACGTGTATTGGATGGTTTGCAAACAGACGAGCTTTGCCCATGCAACTGGGAAAAAGGCGAAGAAACTTTAACTGTATAATTTTACCACCCCTATATATAGCCCTTGTACCCCTTAGGTGCAGGGCTTTTTTATACCTTAATATATTTACCCATGAACGAAAGTACCGAGATCATACAAGAAATATTGCAAAGCCTTAGCTTGGACACAGCTTACCGCACCGCCAGCCTTACTTTGCTGGAAAAAGGCGAATCGCGCTATTTACGCGATCTTAAGCTGAATTTTACAAGCACCCTTGCTTCGGCACACCTTACGGAAAAAGAATGCGCCCTGATAGGCTTAAGCGCCGCTGTAAACAACAATAATGTACCGCTTATCAATTACTACACCCAATATGCCGAAGCGCAGGGCGCTACTGCTGCCGATGTTGCAGAGGCTGCCGGTTGTGCATCGTTATTAGCATCAAACAATATATTTTACCGTTTCCGCCACTTTACGCAAAAGGAGAAGTATACACAGATCCCCGCGCGCATCCGTATGCAGCTGATGATGAAGCCGGTAACCGGGAAAGAATTTTTTGAGTTGATGAGCCTGGCCATATCTGCCGTTAACGGCTGCGAGATGTGCGTAAACGCGCACGAAGATTCGCTGATAAAGCTTGGCACTACCGAAGAACGTGTATTTGATGCCGTACGCATAGCCTCATTGGTAACCGCCACCGGCAAGATAATTTTCTAAGGATTTATGATTAATAGGAAAGGAGTCTTTTATGGGCTCCTTTCTTGTTAAAATTGTCAACATGAAAATTATATGAAATTAAATTTGGGTTTGTTAATTAAAAAAAACTAATTTTATAGCATAAGATTATAACACCTCTCCTAATCATAATTTTTTTTAACCAACACTTTGTGCATCCGGAGGGGAATTACAAATTTAATTGTTGATTTTTTTGGAAAAACCGTTCAGTTGACAAGACTGAACGGTTTTGTTTTTTAGTGCGAATCGGTAACCGCCTTTAGCTTTTTAAATGGCTGCAGATACAATAACGGTATCGAAAACAGCATCACCAAGCCCGAGATCCAGTAAGCGTCATCATACGACAGCAGCATCGTTTGCCTTATTACGGTTCCTTCTATGGCGGCATAAGCCATGTGCGTAGCATCCAGCATTGATTTGCCTTTTGCAATAAAGCCAGCCGTAAGTATATGCATCCTTTCGGTAAATGCCGGGTTGTAAGGGTTTACGTGCTCTATAAGAGTGCTGCGGTGAAAGCCCTGGCGAATGTGTATGATAGTAGTTAAGGCTGCAATACCAAACGAGCCACCTAACTGGCGCATCATGTTATTTAAACCGGAACCCTGCCCAATTTCCGGGCCTTTCAAATCGGCCATAGCCAACGTAGTTAGCGGTACAAACAATAAGGCCATACCCACGCCCCGTATTAATAAAGGCACAAGCACGTCACTTTCGCCTGTTGCCAGGGTAGAGTTGCTGAGCATCCAGGTAAACACAAAGAACAGGAACATACCCGCGGTAGCCATAAACTGGGCCGGGATACCCTTGTTTAGCATCTTACCGATGAACGGCATCATAAATATGGTACATAAACCACCGGGGAACAAAAGTTCGCCCGTTTGCTGCGCGTTAAAGCCAAGCAAATTCTGGCAGAACACCGGGAACACAAACACCGACCCATACAGCCCAAACCCGAGGATAAAGGAGGTAAACATCCCCACCGAAAAACTTCGATGCCGCATAATGCTGAAGTTAACGATTGGATGGTCGGTACTCATTTCCCGCCAGATGAACAGGAGCGTACCAAGAACCGCTGTAACGGTTAATATAACAATATAAGTTGTTGCAAACCAGTCTTCCGATTCACCTTTTTCCAATATGGTTTGTAAACTGCCTACCGCTAAAGCAAGTAAGCCAATTCCCCACCAGTCGATGGGTTTTTTCTCCTGCTTGGGCGTTTCGTTAATAAACGTGTAGGCCAGGAACGCTGCAAGCGCACCCACAGGTAAGTTTACGTAAAAGATCCAGGGCCATGAGTAGTTCTCGGTAATCCAGCCGCCAATGGTTGGGCCAACAGTTGGGCCTACTACCGCGCCTAAACCGAACAGTGCTGTTGCTGTACCAATTTGCTCGCGTGGCCAGGTCTCTATCAGGATAGTTTGGCCGGTAGATATTAAACCACCGCCTGCAATTCCCTGTAGTATGCGGAACGCCACTAATTCATCAAGCGTGGTAGCGTTACCGCACAGGAACGATGCTATTGTAAATACAATAATAGAGGCCAGGAAGTACTGTTTGCGGCCAAAGCGCCCGCCCAGCCATCCCGACATGGGGAGGATGATTACGTTTGCCACCGCGTAGCCAGTTACCACCCATGCAATATCCTCAAGCGTTGCGCCCAGGTTACCCTGTATGTGCGGTATAGCTACATTTACAATGGTGGTATCTATCAGCTCAAGCAGCGATGCCATAATTACCGTAATGGTAATTATCCATTTTTTAAAGCCAGTTTCAGCCATGTTATTTAGTCTTTTGTAATTACCGAAACATCAACGCTCATACCCGGGCGTAATTTCGCAAGTTCTTCTTTGCTTCCGGTTAGTTTAATTTTTACCGGGATCCGCTGCACAACTTTTACAAAGTTACCTGTGGCGTTATCCGGTGGCAATAACGAGAATTTAGCACCTGTAGCCGGCGAAAAGTTATAAACCGTACCTTCTACTTTCAGGTCAGGGTAGGCATCAACTTTCAAATCAACTTTTTGGCCGTTGCGAATTTTATCAAGCTGGGTTTCTTTAAAGTTAGCGGTGATGAAAATACTATTATCATTCACTATTGAGAACAAAGTTTGACCGGCTTGTACCAATTGCCCTACCTGTACATTCTTTTTAGATACCACACCGGTTGCAGGTGCCTTAATATCGGTGTAAGAAAGCTGCAGTTTAGCGTAATCAATATCAACCTGCTTTTGGGTTACGCCGGTATTGGTAACCTTTAACTGGCTGCGGCTGGTAGCAATTTGCTCTAAAGCGGCTTTATATTTATCGTTTGCAGCGGTGTAGTTTGCCTGTGCAACTTCAAGATCGGCTTTTGCCTGGTCGAACTGCTGGCGGGTTACCGATCCATCCTGAACCAGGTTGGCGTAACGGGCGTAGTCTTTACGAACTTTTTCTAAACGGGCGCGTGCCGATGCAACATCAGCTCTCGCACTTGAGGAATTGGCAGTGGTTGTAGAGATCTGCGATTCGCCAACACCTATGTTAGCGCTTGCACCAACCTGTGCCGCCTGTGCCTGCTCCACTTTAACCTGGTAATCGCGGGCATCTATTTTAACCAGCAGCTGGCTTTTATTTACGTGTGTGTTTTCTTCAAACATAATGCTATCCACATAGCCGCCAACGCGGGCTACTACGGGGCTTATGTCGCCATCTATCTGTGCATCGTCGGTATCAACGTGCTTGCTGAAGTATATGTATTCTTTTACGCCGAAAATGATACCGCCGATAAGTACAATGCCTAATATGATAGGAAGTACTCTATTTGGTTTCTTTTTGGTTTCTGTTTCCTGAGTTGCCATTGTATTTTTATTTTGTATTATTTGTTAAGAGTTCCGGTTGATTTTAATAAAGTATAGTAAGCAAGGCCTGCATCGGCTTTTGCCAGTTCCAGGTTAATTTCGGCCTGGTAAAGCAGGGTTTGCCCGTCGGCACGGTCTATAGCAGATGATATATTGCTTTTGTATTTCGATTCCAGGATCCTGTTATTCTCCGTAGCCTGGTTAATAGATGTTTGCAACAGGTTGATCTTATCTATCGCTGTTTTATAGTTTTGATAGCTTTGGTTTACCTCGTTTTTAATGTTATCAGACGTGATGTCTTTGTTCACAATTACCTCTTCGCGCTGCAGGCGGGCCTCGGTAACCTTGTTTTTGTTGGTCCAAAGGGTGCCGAAGTTCCAGCCAAGCGTAACCCCTAAGGATATCGGCGTAATATATTTACCGCTTTTTGGTATCGGGT
Source organism: Mucilaginibacter gilvus (assembly GCF_004054195.1). GTDB lineage: Bacteria > Bacteroidota > Bacteroidia > Sphingobacteriales > Sphingobacteriaceae > Mucilaginibacter > Mucilaginibacter gilvus. The sequence goes on from NZ_SBIW01000009.1 coordinate 48,754, forward strand.
TACCCGATACGCCCACATAGTAAGCGCTGCCCGATGCCGAAATCGTGGGCGATGTATTAGCCCGGATGCTTTTGATATTGGTTTCGGCAACTTGTGTGCGCAGGTCCATCTGGCGTAATTCTGCACGATGCGCGAGCGCGGTATCAATATAGTTTGCCAAAGGCGCTGCTGATCTGTCGGCATCTACTATCTGCGCAATGCCTAACTGAGTGGTTTCGGGCAGGCCCAACAGGATATCCATGTTGTAGTTAATAATGCGGCGGTTGTTTTCCAGATCGATACCGTTCAGCTCAATGTTAGAGCGTTGTAGTTGAAAACGCAATACATCGTTCTTGGTAACCAGGCCCTGGTCAAAAAAGCGCTGCGATTGTTTTATCTGCGCATCTATGGTAGCTAAATTCTGCTCAACCACTTTTTTAGCCTGTATTACCTTATAAAGATTATAGTAAGCGTTGATTACGTTGTAAGCGATCTGGTCGCGGTCATTAACAGCATCCAAACGGGCTACCTGGGTAAGCAGGTTGGTGCTTTCGCGGGCGTAACGTAGTTTGTTGCCGGCCCAAATGGTTTGGTTTAACGACACCGTACCCAGATAAGCGTTCGCGCTGCTTGGCAGGCTCAGGCTTTCTTCGCCAAATTCAAGCTTGTGGGCAGGGATCTGCGCGCGGTTGTAACCAAAACTGGCCTTACCGGTTGGCAATGCCTGGTCTTTAGCTTGTTCAAATTGCGATACCGCCTGGTCTATCTTTGATTGTGATAGTTTTAGCGTTTTGCTGTTTTCCAATCCCAGCTTAACGGCTTCGTCAAGCGTAATGGTTCTGTCTTGTGCCGCTGCCGGGTTGGTAATAAGTAATGCCGTAATTAATACAGCAAAACTACCCGCGGCTTTAACAGCTCTTGTTAGTAGATGAGGTTTCAAGGGACTATGATTTATTGTTGTCATTTTAGTTTTGTAGGTAAGCTTTCAAAAGGTTCTTCAAATATTTTTTAAGGCGGGGTTTTAGCTTGTCTTCCTGGGCCTCCCCATCCAATACATCATAACCTAATACAACCGACGAAATATGCGGCGTGTTGATGATGTAGTTTTTTGTACCGAACACAGTAGCCACCAATAATTCCTGGTCGGTATCTTTTTTAAACTCGCCGCTTTTTACGCCATCAGCTATAATGCCTTGAAAAACGGTTACGTTCTTCATTACAATAGCAGTTATTTTATCGGTAAGCTCAGATTTTTTTGTTTTAGATATTTCACGGTGCAGCATAATGTGGAAACAATTGTTGTTCACTACCTTTTCTACATAGCTTTCTATATACTTATCCAGTTTTTCCCATGGCGAGATGCTGGCATCGTCGCCAATTTCGGCTAATACTTGCTGAAACAAGGCTATTCGGCGTTCAAAAATGGCCAGGAATACACCCTCTTTAGAACCGAAGTAATAATTAAGCATAGCCATGTTTACACCGGCTTCGCCGGATATAGCACGGGTAGATGCCCCATCGTACCCGAATTCTGCAAAGATCCTTTCAGCTACATCCAGGATATGATCCTTTTTATCTGTCTTCTCTTTTTCCATTATGGTTGTTATCACGGCACAAAACTAATCAAACGATTGATTAGTGGAAATTATTTTTGTCAAATAAATGTAAGACATTGATAATCATGCTAAAAAAAATTAATCGATTGATTGGTTTTTGATTGGATGCCGTGCTTTTAAATGAGATTAGTTTATACAACCATAGATTTTTAACCCGACAGATTTAATGATAACATCGGCCCGGATTATATTTTTGTAACTAAAACAAGCGCTTTTTATGTTAACCCTGTGAAATTACAATACATTGATTAACAGTAGCTTAAAAATAGAATTTTTGAATTGTGTTAAGCTATGTTAACCCTAATTACCACGCAGGGATGTTTGATGGTTAGAAAAAATGGGCCAGATTGACGGGAGCCACAGAAGGGCTTACTTAATCGGATATGCTGCCTTTTAATGCGCTATATCCCTTAGGAGCGGGGAACTATTCTTAGAGTAATTATCACCTCCGTATAATATTATTGATACCTTATCCGGGCGTTACCTGTTTATAATATATTTGTTCTTATGAAGCGTACTTTGCTGTTTACCCTCGCCTTATTTCTTGTTTATCAAAGCCTTAATGCCCAAACATCACCGCCGAGTGATATTGGCACCATACAGCAGAATTTTAGAAAACTAAACGTTTTAGGCAGCATATTATACATTGCCGCCCACCCCGATGACGAGAACACCCGCCTGCTGGCCTACCTGGCACAGGAAAAGCACTACCGCACGGGCTACCTCTCCCTCACTCGTGGTGACGGCGGCCAAAACCTGATAGGAAATGAACAAAGTGAACTACTGGGGTTGATACGCACGCAGGAATTATTGGCCGCGCGCCGTATAGATGGCGCCGAACAGTTCTTTAGCCGCGCTACTGATTTTGGTTTCTCCAAAAATCCCGAAGAGACTTTAAAATTTTGGGACAAGGATAAAATACTGGGCGATATGGTTTGGGTGATCCGCAAGTTCCGGCCTGATGTTATGATATGCCGATTTCCTACCACCGGCGAGGGCGGGCACGGGAATCATACTGCTTCGGCAATTTTAGCGCAGGAAGCTTTCAGCGCCGCCGCCGACCCAAAGCGCTACCCGGAACAACTGAAACACGGCGTTAGCACGTGGCAAGCCAAGCGTTTGCTTTGGAACACCTTTAACTTTGGCAATACCAACACCACATCTGAGGATCAGTTTAAACTGAACGTAGGTACCTACAACCCCATATTAGGTAAAAGCTACGGCGAAATAGCTGCCGAAAGCCGCAGTAACCACAAAACACAAGGATTTGGCTCGGCCCGGCAAAGGGGCGATGCCTTTGAATATTTTAAAACCATTTTGGGCGATGCCCCAAAAACCGACCTGATGGACGGCGTAGAAACCGGCTGGAGCCGCATCCCGGGAGGGAACGTTATCGGCACACAAGTGGCTGCCATCACCAAAAGCTTCAGCAATTTAACGCCGGAAGCATCTGTACCAGCATTGGTTGAGCTGTTGGGCAAAGTGGATATGGAATTTGGCAATGATAAAGCCATGCAAACGGTACGATTGATACCATCGCGGGTAGAAGACTACACCTTTTGGCATCAGCAAAAAACTAAGGAAGTTAAAGATTTGATTGCAGCCTGCGCGGGATTATGGTTTGAGAGTTATGCGGCAGAGCCGAGCTATGCGGTAGGCGATAGTATGATAGTGAACAATCAATTTGTTTTTAGAAGCCGCGTGCCAATATATTCTGTAGAAATATATGGTGGAGGTAGGGAGATTCTTAAAAAAATGAGTTATGATGCACCAATGTCTTCTTCAAGTGAAGTTAATACGCTTAGTTTTAATGGCAAAGGCAAAGTTCCAAGTGCAACCATAACCCAACCTTATTGGCTCGATTCGCCGCATAGTATTGGATCGTACACGCTGGCAAAAGATACTTTAGCGGGTAACCCGGAGAATCCGGATGCACCCAAGGTTACCTATACCTTTAATATCAACGGTAAGGATATAAGCTACCAGCGCAGTATCGTGTTTAAATACGTTGACCCTGCCCGTGGCGAGATCTACCAGCCTTTGGAAATTACCCCACCTGTTACCGCCAACATTGCCGAAATGGTTTATGTATACAATAACCCTGCCCCCCAAACCATACAGGTAAAACTAAAAAGCTTTACCAATGCAAGCGGCAGCATCAGCATAAAACCTATCCCCGGCTGGAAGATAACTCCGGAGAAGATAGATTTTACAGGCAGAAAAAAAGGAGACGAATGGACAGTAGCGTTCAGCGCAGGGCCAACGGAGACCAAATCTAACACCGTAAAGTTTGATGTGATTACTACGGTTAACGGGAAATCATTCTCGCAGGGCTTGCTTAATATTAAATACAACCACGTGCCTGCTATCACCATTTTCCCGCCGGCTCAAGCCAAGCTGGTGAATATCGATCTTAAAATTGCCGGCAAACGCATTGGTTATATTGCCGGTGCCGGTGACCTGGTGCCAGATGCCCTGCGCGAAGTTGGGTACGACGTACACCAGTTAAGCGAAAGTGAAATAATCAATAGTGACTTAAGCGTTTACGACGCCATTGTTATCGGCGTGCGTGCTTACAACGTTAACCAGCGCCTGGCCTACGAGCAGCCCAAACTGATGGAGTATGTGAAAAACGGCGGCAACCTGGTGGTACAATACAATAATAACAACGGACTGGTTACTAAAGCTATTGGCCCGTACCCTTTCCAGGTGGTAAACCAGAGGGTAACCACGGAGGATTCGCCGGTTATCCTTTTAGATAACGATAGCCCGGTACTTAATTATCCCAACAAAATAACACAGCAGGATTTTAACGACTGGATACAGGAGCGCAGCGTTTATATGGTAAGCAACATAGACCCGCAATACAAAACTCCGCTGCAAATGGGCGACCCCGGTGAAGCAAAGAGCAATGGCTCTTTAATTGTAGCCGATTACGGCGCAGGCCGTTTTGTATATACCTCGTTGGTTTTCTTTAGAGAACTGCCCGCAGGTGTGCCCGGTGCGTACAGGTTGTTTGTGAATTTGCTGAGCAAGCCTGCTAAAACAGCAGGTGTTGGATATCTCAAGTAGAAGAGCGTAAATGCCTCCGGACAACCGGAGGCATTCTCTGTAAAAACCATACCAGTCCGCAATATTATTCTTTAAACGCGGCCTGCATCATTTGTTGCAGTTCTACTTGGTGGCTTTGCACGGCTTGCTGGCCCAGTTCGGCACCTTTTTGCAGTAAAATGGGTTGCTTTTCGTTCAGCTTTAGTCCCAGTGGCGAACGATAGAATGTTGCGAGATCTTTTAATTCTTTTTCGGTGAATTGCTGGGCATATAAACTGGCAAGCTGATCTTTCATCACATCCCAGTTTACGTATTTTGCTACAAAACTATTCATCACTTCAACAAACTTGCCGCGTTTATCTTCGGGCAAGTTAGTGCTGGCCTGTTTCAGCATCACGTCCATACTCAATTTAAAGTGCTCATCCGCTCTGGAGGCTATAATAACATCTTCGGCGGCCTTTAATTGCGTTGGGGTAACAGTTGTTGTTTGCGCCTTAACTGCCGAGCAGAACAACAAAAAGGCAATGATCAGTTTAAATTTCATTACTAAATTTTTATAAATATTTTACGGGTATAAAACACCCACATTACCAGCCAAAGTATAGCCACAATTAAAATAGCACCAAGCAACGACGCGTTTACCGGCGAAAAGTAAGGGGCGATCAAGTGCTCGTAAATAGTTTTGCCATCCCACTTAATGAGGTTGTAATAATGCGGTATAAATCCCGACAATACATAGGCGGCGATGGCATTGGTGCCAAAAACCACAAAAGGGTAAGTGAAGCGTTTTTGGCCCTGCACATCTATCAGCCAAAAGCATAGTGCCAAGCCGATGGTAGCCAGTCCGCCGGTATAGAGTACAAAAGAACTTGTCCAAAGGGCTTTGTTGATGGGGAAAAACAAATCCCAAACCAAGGCCAGCAACACGGCTACGATACCATAGGTGAACATCCAGCTTACTTTGATGCTGTCGTCGCGGTCTTTTCGTTTTAGCCAGGTGCCCACACGGATGCCCAACAGTCCCGTGGCTATAGCTGGCAAAGTGCCAAGCAAACCTTCCGGATCCCAGGTGTGCGAGGAAAGCCATAGATGGTCGGGGGTAAGCAGGGTGCGGTCTATCCAGGCACCAAAATTTGTTTCGGGCTCCAGATTGGCGTATCCAACGCCGGGAACGGGTACAAACGTCATCAACAAATAATAGCCCACCAGCGAGATAACAAAGATCCAATCGCGGGTTTTTTGCGAGGTTTTGAGGTATAGAAGGGTGCATATAAAGTATACCATGGCAATACGCGGTAACACGCCCGGTAAGCGCAGTTTACTTAGATCAAAATTCCAGCGAAGGATAATTTGGGTAACCCAGGTGATAAGGATGAGCGTTACCATACGACGTAATGCCGTCAGTATCATTTTTGATTGGCCCATTCCGCTTGCCTTTTTGCTTTCCATGGCGTAAACGATGGATACGCCCACCATAAACAGGAAGAAGGGAAATACCAGGTCGGTAGGCGTACAGCCATTCCAAACGGAATGTTCTAAAGGTGCATAAATATGGCCCCAGTCGCCGGGGTCGTTAACGAGGATCATACCTGCTATAGTGATGCCCCGAAACACATCAAGCGAGAGCAGGCGGGGGGATTTGGTAAGGGCTGTGGTCATTTATATTGTTTTAGATCAATTAATCTTCGTCGGATCCGGGTGTGTACATACACAAATTTATACTGATGCCGCGTTCGGCTGCGGCTTTTATTAATTCCATTGGAATATGCTGGTTTTGCTCAAGGCCGTTCGTCGGGTTAAAAGTTACACCAAAGTCTAAGTAAACGTAATCCGGGCCATTGTCAGTTTGAATGTGTCGGAGCGCCTCCTTATTAGTGTTTAGGTATTCGATAGCGTCGGTCACCTGTTGGTTAAAGGCATCAAAATCAGCCTTGCTTACCTGGAGCATGCAACCCGAGCTTTCAAACTTTCGACCATCGGGCTTAGATTTATATACATCTTCGCCTTTGTAAAATATCGAATAAGGCAATAACCCGCTGTTTTCAACGAAGGCGTCAACATCAAAAATTTTACCGTTAAGACGTAATATACAAGACATCAATTTGTTTTTTGGAGACGCGATATTTTACGTCTCCTTATGAATATTTAATACTATGTTATTGCGGCCCGCAAAAGGCATTTGGTCTGTGGCGCATTTGCCCCATTGCGGTGCGTTCGCGGTTGTTCGGGCTGTTCGCGCCCGCATGCGAACGCGAACAAAGGCCCGGTTTTAAAACTTATACCTCACAAACGCCTCCATAGCCGCATACTCCGCCATACCCAGTTTATCGTAGCAAACGGCAGTTTCGCGGTTGCGGTCCTCGGCACGTACCCAAAACTCGCGGGCATCATCACCGGGGAATA